>CAWFAF010000074.1:0-368683 GCA_963813575.1 uncultured Planctomycetaceae bacterium | reverse complement strand
CACTCCGCCTTGGGGCGTGCCGTCGTCGGGGATTGTTAATACCCCCTCCTCGACACCCCCGCTAAGCCATTTGCCGATCAGTCGCAGGATCACACCATCGCGTACCCGACGCTTGAGGAACGTCCGTAAATGGCCGTGGTCGAGCGTGTCGAAAAATTTTCGCAGATCGACGTCCACGATCCAGTCGCCTCCCAGCTTCATCTCCTGTTTCCACAGCGAGTCCAAGGCTCCGTGTGCACCGCGTCCGGGGCGAAACCCATGCGAGACGTCCAGAAAGTCCGTCTCATACACCGGTTCTAGCAACATCAGCACCGCACGCTGAATTATCTTATCTTCATACGTGGGTATCCCTAGCGGACGAGTCTCGTTGGGCGAGCCCGCCTTGGGGATATGCACTCGACGCACGGGCGGCGCCACGTACGTGCCGGATTTGGCGCGGTCGAGGAGGTTCTGGAGGTTGGACTCCAGATTGACCTCGTATTCCTCCGCGGTTTGTCCGTCCACGCCGACGGCTCCGTCCCTGCGTGTCCGAGCATGGGCTGCGAGCATCCATTCGATGTCGATGTGATTCGCCAGCGTCGTGAAGGCCATATCAGGGCAATTCCTGGCGAGTTCCGCGATCCGTTGTTGTTTCGTGGACACGTATTCGGGTCTCGGCGTACCCGGCATGTTTCCCTCCAACGGTTCATAAGATGGCGTCCCCTTCCCTCCCCAGGGTCCCTCGGGTGGTTCCCCTGGCTCCACGGTACTACGAGACGCTCCGACTCCTTGCCGTCCTTTTCGCCGCACTTCGTTTCCTTCGTTTGGCGATACCGTCGTTTCGTCCCTCTGTTCGTCCCCGTCGGCCTCGGACGTGGGCTGTGGATCAACCTGGAGTTGGTAAGCCGGGGCTCCAGCCGGCAGTCACGATGGAGACGGCAAGGTCTCCCAAGTTCCCGGGGAACCCTCTTGATCATTCGCCATGTTCTCCGACCCCGGTGTGACCAGGCACGCCTGTGGGTCCAGGTGTAGCTAATGCCCGGCACGGCCCCCGCGTCAGACAAGGACGAGGGCTCACGACAAGTAGATTTCGGGGCTCAATCGCAGAGCGTTTGATCTCGCTGTCTACGCTTCGCAGTGAAGGTCACCTCTCCCCACGCAAGACTCGCTTCCGGCTGCTGGCCCGGCTCTGCCGGGCGGGATTGGTTACCCGCAAGGTTCCGATGAAAGGTTTCACATTGGAGACGATCCTCCTTTCCCGAGCTTCTTGGCGCAATGTCGGTTCATTTTTTCGACGAAAAGTGAACCGACATCGAAGGTCTCCCGTACGTTCCTGAAACCGATCCTACGACGGGTTGACTACAGACTGGAACATCGAGACGTGAGTCTCTCAACGCGTCTAGCACGCCAGTTTTCGATGTTCCGCGGGCGTAGGTCGTTGAAGCCAGTTCATCTGGTTTGCGACCGAAGGTTCGTGATTCGTAGACGCGGAAGAAACCGTCTCGCGACGTTGTGCCTGACGCAAGCAAAACGGTGGACACAATAACCAACCCGGAAGCGATATCATGAAGCTCCGAATAAGCAAGCACCTCTAGACTACCATGAGTCTTAGTCCATAGCTCGCGCGGGGCATTTGTCTCGGCAGCTTCGAGCTGCATATGCTATACGAATTTTGCAAATGTTGGTACGGGTCGAATGAAGCCATGTTTTTCGATGTCGCCCTGAATCGCCGTCCGGACGTCGTGAAGTCGTAGCAAATAAGTGTTAAGTTACCCCCTGGCTCGAACTGTCGTCGCCACTCGTCTGTCAGCGGCGGGTAAGCGAGTATCTGATGGAGTGCCACATCCACGGAATCGACCATCGTGGTTATCGTTTCCTCGCGGTCAACGAGTTCATCTTGGCCCCACTGTCTAAGATGTCGCTCCACCGATCCAAGGATGCCCATTCTTCTCACCTCTTCAGGAGGGTGGTCGAACTGATCCCACCGGTCATAATCGGGGAGCGGGTTGCCGAACATCTTGAGGACGCCGATGATGGCGGTGAGCGTCACGGCTAAAAGTGTGCCCACCCGGTCAGTTGACTTTTCCAAGAAGGGGAAAGAGAGGCTCGCCGCGCTGTGGGGACCAAAGAGCTTTGCGAACATTGTGACAGCCGCGTACGAATCGGCCTCCATTTCTAGTGCTTGACTGATCAGATTACTTTCCGATGAGGTCCCCGCTGAGTGGCCTCTGTGAGCATCCGACCGTTAAGGCGATGGTAGGCGTAGTCGGCGTGGCCACCTTGAAGGTGCCGAAATTCATGTTGAATGAGGAAATCGAGCGCGACAATCATCATCCAGGCCGATGCCGAATACCGTACCGGGTCGTTTGGCAAAAACCGCTGGTCGAAGGGAAGGGACAACGAGTCTCGAGGAAGAGGCGGAAAGTTCCTATCAGGCACCTCCTTTGAGGCGTCTCCGATCTCAGGGAAGACGGTAGGCATGGAGAGGAGGCGCCGAAAGGCTTCGGCAAGGAGTTCAAAGGTGCCCCGGCATAGACCGACATAAAAAATATCGCCAGATCGGAATGCACAGCCGTTTATAGAGGTGCAAGATGCTATTCCAGCGAACACTTCCGGAAAGGTGCCGACACATGCTGCGTGTCTACGGAACGCCTCGCACTGGTTTATTATTCCAGCGATGACTTGAGCATAAAACATCTTCAACGATTGATTTGGTTCGTTCTCATGCGGGTGCCTCCCTACGAAGCCGTTGGCTAGTAAAACGCGGTCAAATGTATATTCCTTGTCGGTCATCGTCGCTTGGAATTCTAGTCTGAACTATACTCGAATAGAGGCTCGCGGCCGAATACGCATTCGGAGGATGCTTGGGAGCGGGAAGCTAGGCTGCTCGTCGCCAAGTGCTTTGCTTCGACCTACCAAGGACTTAGTCTATCGTCGGGTAAAGCTTTGCCGAACCCGTTTGAAACGTCCCAGTTTCGACGAGATCATTGGACTTACGTCGAAAATCACTAGTGTACATACGGGTTCGGCGAAGCTTTACTCGTCGGGTATCGGACACTTGCAATGGGCCTATCGGCATCCCGCACCTGCACTCCGTGTAGCTTCGCGGGGTCGGGTGGCTTCGCGGGGTCGTGGGCCGGGTCGCCCTGATACAGATCCGGAATTGAGCGCCGTTATTGATCAGGAAGGCGACGCTCTCTGCCACGATCGGATGAGGTTCGAGGAGGTCGGCGCGGATATCGGCTCCGCTCGGCGCTCGGAAAAGCGCGGAGTCCGGTTGGACCCAAGATGTGGACCGACGTGGCGCGGACGGGCCGGTGAGGCGCTCGAGCCCGGTGAGCCGGGCGTGGTGGATGGGACCACCGCCAATTCGCTTGTCGCGGGCCACCACGGATCGCAACAGGGGAAAGCAGGGACTGGCAGGGGAAACCACCGCGCGATGGTCCGCGGTTCCGTGCTGGCCTGCACCCCATTTCTTGGTCCAGTGATAATGGGAGTCACCTGTTCGTTGATTCAGTAGACGAGGGATCGGGCAGGTCTTCTTCGATAGGCACATACCTCACACAAGTCGCCGCGAATTCGGCTGGTGTCTTGTAACCCAAAGAACCGTGCGGGCGTTCCGTATTGTACTCTCCTTTCCAGAGTGCGCCCAACGCCCTGGCCTGCGGCTCGCTCTCGAATTCCTCGCGGTTCAGGAACTCGTCGCGAACCTTGCTGTGAAATGACTCCGCGTAACCGTTCTGCCAGGGGCTTCCCGGCGCCACGTACAGCGTCCCAGAGCCGGTCTCCCCCAGCCACGACCGAATGACCTCCGCCGCGAACTCCGGCCCGTTGTCGCTCCGCATCCGACACGGCAGGCCGCCGCGCTGGGCCGCGACTTCGGCCAAGATGATCCGGATGTCCTGGGCTGTCATGGCTCGGCGTGCCTCCAACGCCAAGCATTCACGAGTATACTCATCAACTAAACTTAACCATTTGAGGCTCCGACCGTCGCTGGTACGATCGAAGATAAAGTCCCATGTCCATACGTCGTCTTTGCCACGCGACGGGCGGAGATGGCAGGCGTTGCAATCCTGTCCATGCGCTCGGCGGGGCTTGGGATTGGCCTGCGGTTGGGCCACTTTCAGCCCCGACAAACGCCAGAGGCGACGCACCGCCTTCTTGTTAACCGTCCAGCCCTCGCGATCCAAGAGGGCCCAGATCCGCCGGTAGCCGTACCGCGGGTGTGCCCCGGCCAGTTCCTCGATTCGTCGGGCCAATGCCGCCTGGAAATCGCGACGAACGGGCTGGTAACGGAGGCCGGACCGGGCCATGTCCAGCGCCCGGCACACACGGCGTTGGGATACGTGGAATTGTTCACATACTTCAGTGACGATGAGGCGGCGTCGGGGGGCAGTCATGGCTTTTTTTTCAAGGCCTCCTGAAGCATGCGGCGGTCGAGCGCCAGCTCGGCGACCAGGAGCTTGAGTCGGTCGACTTCGGCTTCGAGTTCTGATGCGCGGAGTTGTTCATTCGATATTGGGTTCTCCTGGAGGGCCTTCCAGCGGTAGTAGGTGGTGGGTCCGATCCCGGCCTTGCGGCAGGCCTGGTTGATGTTCAAGCCGGCGTCGAGGTCGGTTTGGAAGTCGCGGAGGATGGCTGCGATCTGGTCCGGTCTGGGTCGTTTTCGCATGGGTCGCTCCCTGGCTCCCTGCCAGTTGTACGATTCCCATTAAGACTGGACCAGGTTTTGGGGGGCAGGCCAATGCCCTTCTCAGATCGCCCCCTATTCCTTCGACCCTGCCGAAACGCCGAAATCGATCGAGTCGGCCTCCACACGAGGGTCCGGCCTTCCGTATGCGCCTCTCGCACTGCTGCGCGACGGCGGGTGGGACGGTCGCCGCGGCGAGCTCGGCCCGCTTCAGCTCAACACTCCCTTTCCAACGATGAACGTCGCTAACGCATAAACGACTGCGCGGGGAAAAAAGAAAAATGACCATAAGTCGGCCGCTTGAAGAGACATCCGTTGACAGCCGGCCAAATAGTGCGCTCAGTGCCGCCCACATGGCGCATCGTTGTGTAGGAGAAGCTACAGGTCCACCGCGCCATCCGGGATGGGCCACGATACGCGACCATCCCGCACACCGCGGGCTCCATCGGCTGGATGAAGGATGAAGGATGAAGGAAAGGCGGAAGGCTCACAACAGACAATGTCTCGCGACTCCACGTCAACGAAGGATGAAGGCCGAAAGATGAAGGCGGAAGACTCACAACAGACAATATCTCGCGAGCTCCAACCCAAGAACCGCCAGGTCAGACTAGTGTACAGATGCTCGAATTTCGCTGGAAAACCGCCATTTTCTGCAACTTTTGGGGACGCTCGGCGCGCCTTCCAGCCGGCAATCCAGGCTCGGCATGTCGTTGCAGCAACAGGAGATAGGACTTGGGGCTTGCCCGCCCAGGCGGCCCAGGAACCGCGTGGCGGCGGCGTCCGAAAACCGCCATATCGCATTCCGCTTATGATTCACAATCTGAGCCCGAAATTCCCTACCCGATGATCCCGCGGCGCAAGGTTGTGACGATCGTCTGAGTGGGTTGGTGGGCCTCGTCCCGCGGCGCCGGGACTCGACCACACCCTCCAAAAATCGTCGGTGCAAGGGCACCGGGCAGATCCCACTCGTAAGGTGGGCCCAACAGAATGCGACCATCGGCCGGCTGGCCCGCCTGAGCCTGAAGTCAAGCTCAAGAACCCCGAAGACGAGTGTTTGGGGACGATGCCACTTGGCCCGATGTCGAATTGACCGCGAGTGCGAGTGACCCTTAGAGTAATGATTGGAAACGAAGAATCCCACGGTCCGAGATACGAATCCACGGTCTCCCTTGCCAAGGGCTCAATCCGATGACCTTACCTCCTCTGGCGCGCGTTCGACAGTCGATCCCTCAGCCCCAGGTCAAAGACATACCAGGGACGATTCGCCGGTTGATACGTGAAAGCCGGCTGCGCGAGCGGGTTCCCACCGGGGGAAGCATCGCGGTGGGGATAGGCAGCCGGGGAATTGCGGGAATCGCCGGGATGGCGCGGGCGGCGGTCGACACCTTGAAAGAGATGGGATACAAGCCGTTCATCGTGGCGGCGATGGGGACGCACGGGGGAGCGACTGCCGCGGGGCAGCGCGCGCTCCTGGCCGGGTATGGCGTGACGGAGCAAGCCATGGGAGTGACCGTGAAGACCGACATGGACACGGTCGAGCTGGGCACGAACTCAGTCGGGCTGCCGATCTACTTCGATCGCAACGCCCACCAGGCCGACGGGATCGTGCTGATCAACAGGGTCAAGCCGCATACCGACTTTCGGGGGGCTCACGAATCGGGCGTCCTCAAGATGCTGGTCATTGGCCTGGGCAAGCGCGAGGGAGCCAGCCAGGTCCACAAGCTCGGGCTCCGTGGCGTGAAGGAGGTCTTGCCGGCGGTTGGCCGGTTCCTTGTTGAAAACACCAGGTTCGCACTCGGGCTGGCCGTGCTCGAGAACGCTCATGACGTGCCCGCCGAGATCGTGCCACTCGAGCCGGAGACGATCCTGCAAGCTGAGCCCGGACTCCTCGAGAAGGCGCGCGGTTTGATGGGGCGGCTGCCCTTCGACCAGATTGATGTGCTGATCGTGGGCGAGTTGGGAAAGAATTACTCGGGAGCGGGCATGGACCCCAATGTCATTGGCCGCGTCATGGTCGAGACCCAGCCCGATTTCGAGAAGCCGACCGTCACCCGGTTGGCCGTGCTCGACGTGTCCGACGAGAGCCACGGCAACATCGTGGGCGTGGGATTCGCCGATCTCACGACCGAGCGACTCGTTTCGCGACTCGATCCCGAACCGTTTCGGATCAACGTCCTGACCTCGTGTTTCCTCGAACGGGCGCGGATCCCGATCACCTTGCCCACCGACCGCGACGTGATCGAGCAGGCGCTCGAGACGTGCTGGAGAATTGACCCTGCGGAAGCGCGGATGGTGGTGATTCCGAACACGCTCGAGGTCGAGTCGATGTGGGTCTCCTTGCCTCTGGAGGAGGAAGTTCGCGCTAATCCCCACCTGACGATAGAGACCGAGTATCTGCCCATACCGATCACGGCAAGCGGAACGCTCGACCAGGAGGCGATGTTTCCCCGCAGCGTTCGAGGGCTTCGCTCGAAGCGTCGAACAGGCGAGACGACTTGAACCGGCCCGGACAGGCACGCGGGTGGCTCACTTCTTGGCAGGAGCGGCCGTCGGTCCTGGTTTCCCGACGGCGTTGGGTGCGCGTTCCTTCTGGCCGGCCTTCCTGGGCTCTGCCTTGTCGGGGTAATGATCGGGCTGATTGCGGGTGAAGGGCATTGCAACCTCGATCCGTTCGGGAGTGGGCTTGCCGTCCATCTGGTCGATCGCGAGCTGGAGGGCTTTGCGGGTGTAGCCCTCGATGTTGCGATCGGCCAGCACCGAGATCCCGTTTTTCACCGACATGTCGAGCCGCGCGTCGTTGGCCCCGTATCCACCCACGATCAACTGGCGGTCGTTTTCATCAATCAATTTCCGCCGCGCCTGGAATCCCGCGCCCAGGCCATAATCTTCCTCGGCAAGCAAGATCGTGGTTTCGGGATGGTCGTTCAGGTACTTGAGAATCAATTCCAGGCCTTCCTGTTGATTGCCGTTGAACACGACGACCTCATAGTGGCGGCCAGCGGCTTTGAGGGCGCTTGTAAGCGATTCCAATCGTCGGGGACCGAGCTTGTCTTGCTGGCTATTCTGGACGACGAGGACCGATCCCTCGGCGGGAAGGTGATACAAACGGGCTTCTTCGATGGCCGTTTGAACGATCTCCTTGCCGGCCTCGGTGAAGCCTGTGAACTCCACGTAGGGACGTATTTTGCCCGGAGTCGGCGAGGGCAGGCGGGCGTCGAGCAGCACGATGGCCGTCCCCTTGGACTCGGCCTCGCTGATTGCTGCCTGAACCTCGGGCGCGTCGATCGCTTCCAGTATCAAAGCCCCCGCGGCGTGGTCAGTGGCTTTCCGGATCGCCTGTGCGAGCTGTGCGGCGGTCATGGGTTCGCCGCTCTCCGGCTTCACCGACCGGAAGGCGCACTTCTTGGTGCCAGCGTCGCGCCTCAGGAACTGCTCCATGAACAGCCGGTCGATGGAAGGAGGCTGAGAGAGAATGAGCTCGACAACCCTCGCCCGTGGTGGAGACGACGAGCGAGCGGCTGGGGTTCCCCCGTCGGCTCGGGTTGATCTCGAAGACGACGGCGTGGCCGACGCGCCCGCCGAAGTGTTTGGTCCGGACGATGCTCCGGGGCTGAGCTCCGCCGGCCGTGGCGGCACGAACGACATGGAGTCGCAACCAGGCGACACACCCGCTATGCCGATCGCCAGGACGAAGAGGACCTGGAAACCCCGCGTTTTCCCGAAGGCGCGGCCCCTTGACGGCTTCAGCCTGTGAACGAGCATCGCTCTCAAAGTCTCTCGCATCTTCGTTTCCCATTCCACCACGAATGTTGGTCGCACGTTTGGCCTTGCCTGGGCATTGAATGTATCTTACTGGTCAGGGAGCGATTTCCCCAAGTGGGATCGTCGCTCGAATCCGGCGGGCATAAGATCTCTGACGAACTTGGGACTGATGGTTCGCGGACTGCTTGTCCAGTCCAGAGGGAGGACCGAGCGTGGCTGAGCCCATCGACGACCCGGCCGGCGAGCCGACGTGGATGAGAATTGGAACGGAAGCAGGCGAACAGACGATCGAAGAGAACTGGCTCTTCCGTCTCCGCAAGGAGCGATTCCAGTCGAGGCTCTCGGGCAAGCAGCACGACTTCTATGTGATCCATCTGGCTGACGCGGTTCATGTGGTGGCCCTGACACCGGACGACGAGATCCTTCTCGTCCGCCAGTTCCGGGCCGGCTCGGGACGAGACAGCCTGGAAATCCCTGGAGGATTGATCGATCCGGGTGAAGACCCGTGCGCGGCCGGCACCCGTGAGCTGCTCGAGGAGACGGGATACGCCGGCGACCCTGCCGAGCTCTTGAGTACGGTCTGGTCAAACCCCTCGCTCTTGACGTCGCGTATTTCCACGGTCGTGATTCGCAACGTCCGGCTCGTTGCCCCGCCACGACCCGATCCGCACGAAGAGCTGGCCATCGAGCGCGTGCCTCGCAGTCAAGTTCGCCGAATGATCGGCGACGGGCGAATCGACCACGCTCTGGTGGTCGCCGGTCTCTTCTGGTGGTTAGACGTGGATCGCACCTGACCTCAATGTTTTTCGTGCACATGCTGAAATGGCCGGTCCATGGCATCAAACGATATTGAATTTCGTGATGCAGTTCGTGTGGAAGCAATCAATGAATGGTGTAATTTGATTGATAGTGCGCGAGCCTCATTCATTGATACTTGTTCGTTTCAAAATAGTTTGCCTTTTTTGTGGGGTGAACTCTTGATTTACTTTTTTTCATGGTTAAGGTGATCGCGGCCCATCGAGGTGTTGCTGGGGACGCGAGTCAGGAAGTGCCTGATCCAGCCCGTGTGAAGGGCTGTCCCTCGCATTGTCGCAGCATCAGGGCGTGCAACGTTTCGGGACTCCGCGGGCGCTCGTCCAGGCGGGCTCGTGCCGCGTCCGCTCATGCCTGAGCGCCGTTGCGCCGCAGCCGCGTGTCGATCGTTGTGCGGAATCGGGCATCACCGAGAAGGCCATCAACACGGAAAGGAGCGCGAAAATGTGGTCAAAGAGATCGAAGTATGCGGGTGCCCTGGGGCTGGCGATGGCCCCTTTCGGTCTGCTCTTGATGGGTGGCGGAGCACCACCTCAGTTCGGCGACCCTTTGCCAGGCCTCACTCCGGACCTGCTGGCCAGATTCCAGGTCGGCAAGGAGGCATTCCAGGACGAGGAGGATGCCTCCGATGGCCTCGGGCCCGTATTCAACGATGTTTCCTGCGCGAAGTGCCACAGCCAGGCCGCTACTGGCGGCGGCTCCGACACCTTGGAAACGCGGTTTGGCAAGCTGACCGGCGGCGTGTTCGACCCGCTCAGCCAGTATGGCGGATCTCTCATCCAGTCACAGGGGATCGGCGTCTTCGTCGGTACCAATTTCGTCGGTGAGACGGTTCCAAGCCAGGCGACGATCGTGGCCAGTTCGACGGACGACCCCTTTGTTCGGACTTGGATTGGTCGATTCCGTGCCGGACAGCACTCTCCAGCAGATCGCCGCATTTCAAGCGGAAAATCTTCCGGCAACTGCTGGACGGGTCAACCTTGTCATGGATGTCGCCAGTGGTCAGCAGAGGGTAGGCAGGTTCGGCTGGAAATGCCAGAATGCCACGCTCGCGACCTTCTCCGGCGATGCCTATGTCAACGAGATGGGAATCACGACGCCGATGTTCCCCGATGAGAACTGCCCACAAGGGAACTGTGCGGAGTTGGTCGATAACCCGGCGCCTGTGCCCAATGACTCGACCAACGACACCCTGAACCAGTTCACGGACTTCATGACACTGCTGGCGCCACCACCCGCGGTGGCCCTGACGAAGGATGCCAGGGCAGGCGGCACCCTTTTCGTCCAGATTGGATGTGCCAACTGCCACCTCCCCGTGCTACAGACGGGTCCCAACGCGGTGCCGGCACTCAACATCGTAACGTTCTTTCCCTTTTCCGACTTCCTGTTGCATGACATGGGAACTCTCAACGATAAAATCGCCCAGAACGGGGCCTCCGGTCATGAAATGCGCACCGCTCCGCTCTGGGGAGTTCGAGTTCTGACGAGTTTTCTCCACGACGGGCGGGCCAGGACCCTCCAGGACGCGATCCTTGCTCACGATGGCCAGGGGAAGGCGGCGAAACGGCAGTTCGTTGGCCTCTCGGCCTCGAAAAAATCACAGGTGCTCGTCTTTCTGAACTCTCTCTGATTTTGTACGAGAGGAGTGCCTGAGTTCCTCGGTACTCCTCTTTTGCTCGTCGGGAAGCAGTCAAGACCGTCCCAGCCGAACCTCGATATCTGTAGGCTGGCCGTCGCGAACGACGGTCACTCGGATCGTTGCACCGGGCTGGTGTTTTTCCACCTCGGTCAGCAGCTCCTCGACAGTTTTCACTCGTTTGTGCTCGATCGCCACTATCACGTCGGCCGAGTCGGTATCAAGGTAGCGCCTGATGAAGCCCGGCCCCACGCGCTGCTCCCTGAGCTGGGCTGGCTGAATGCCAGCCGCTTCAGCGGGGCCGCCCTCGACCATGGCTACAACCAGGAGCCCCTCGCCGGTGGCGTAAACGCGGGTGATCCCCAGGTCGGCGCGGATCACGCGGCCGTTTTCGATGAGCTGGGTGAGGATGCGAGTAATGGAGTTGATGGGCACTGCGAAGCTGATCCCGGCCGACTGCCCCACCTGGCTGATGATCGCCGTGTTCATACCGATCACCTGGCCCCGCGAGTTCAAGAGCGGGCCCCCCGAGTTGCCTGGGTTGATCGCCGCGTCGGTCTGGATGATTCCCTTGATCATCCGCCCGTTCTTGGCTTTGAGTGACCGGTCAAGGCTGCTGATGATTCCAGCCGTCAATGTGCGCTCGAGCCCGAATGGATTTCCCAGCGCCAGGATTTTCTGGCCGACCAGCACCTTGGAAGAATCTCCAAAGGTCACCGGAGCGAGCTTGTCAGTGGGGGCCCCAATCCGCAATATGGCGACATCATTGGAGGCATCGGCGCCGATGATCTTGGCGGGGTGGGCCGAGCCGTCGAAGAGCGTGACCCGGACCGAATCGGCACCCTGGACCACGTGAAAGTTGGTCATCACGCGCCCTTGTTTGTCGATGATGAATCCCGAGCCCGTGCCCGTTGATGTCTCGTCTCCAAAGAAGCCCTGGGATTCCGATTCGGTCGTGATGTTGACGACGCTCTTGTTCACCGAGGAGTAAACGAGGACATTGTCCCTCTCTTCAGGGTCAAGCTCCTTGAGGACGTCCTGAGGGGGAGGAGGTGTGCGGACGTCCGCAGCCTGTGCGGGCGCTTCGCCCCTGGCCTGCTCGCGCGGCACGGGAACCGGCGCAGGGGGCTCCTGGGTCGCTTGTTCCAGGATGGGAATCTGGGCGATCGGCGGTTGTCGCCTCAGTCCCAGACGGCCGCCGAAGAGAAGGATCACCAGCGTCAAGGTCACCGCGATCGTGGCCGCGTGCTCCGCCAAGGTTCGGCCCAGCGACTTCCCGTCCCGACTCATGGAATAAACTCCCCCGAGTGTCCTGATCGGACCAGTGCGTTGATACGACAACGCGGCCCCACGGCCATGCGCCGACGTGACATTATTCTACGACTCCTTCGTCCGGGGACCAACACGATTCAAAACAGCCGTCACCCTCGGCGCCTCATCGACCGTGAGTTGAAAGATGTCCGGCCGGGCATAATGCCCGACCACGTCGAAATCGAGCCGGGCCTGCACAACCGCGGCCAGGTCGATCTCTGCGTAGAGGATCGTCTCCTGATCGTAGACGGGGCCGGCCAGAACGTCACCGAGTGGACCGATGATCGCGCTGCCGCCACGGCAAAGAGTCTCCGGCAGGCTGGAAAGCTCATCGATCCCGGGCAAGTCCGCCGGGTACATGGCCTTCGTGACGAACTGGTTGCAGCCCAGTACGAAGCAGCGGCCCTCGCAGGCGATGTGCCGCAAGGTGGCCTGCCAGGTGTCGCGGGAGTCGGCGGTCGGGGCCAGGTAAATCTCGACCCCCTTGCCATACAGAGCCATTCGGGCGAGGGGCATGTAGTTTTCCCAGCAGATCAAACCGCCGATCTTGCCCAGTTCCGTGGGCAACGCGGTCAGGGTCGAGCCGTCCCCCTCACCCCAGATCAGGCGCTCCGCGCCCGTGGGCTTGAGCTTGCGGTGCTTGCCCAAAAGCCGGCCGTCGGCTCCGAAATAGAGAAGCGTGCAGTACAGCGTTCCGGGGCTGTGCTGGAGGTCGCGCTCGATGACGCCAACACCGGCAAACACACCCGCTTCACTCGCTGCCTCGCCAAGGGCCAGTGTTGTGGGACCAGGAACGTCGACCGCATTTTCCCAGTAGATCCTCCAGAGCTCCCGCCCCTCCGGGCTTCGACTTCCCACTCTCATGCCGAAACTGAATCCGCGCGGATATCCGGGAATGAACGCCTCGGGCAGAAGGACCAGACGGGCCCCCCGGTCTCCAGCCTGGCGAATGAGCGCCGCTGCTTTTTCGGTCAACCCCTCGCGATCAAACAGCACCGAACCCGCCTGGGCGACGGCGACCTTGAACGGTGAGACGGGGCGGATCATGGGCGACTCTCTTTCAGCGATCAAGCTGATCTACCGCTCGCATGGCTTTCCATAAGTCATCCGAACTGGCCGCCGCACGCAGGCTGGCTCGGACCGTTGGCTTCTTGAGATGTCGAAGCACGGTCTCGAACACCGCGGCGCTGGCTGCGAACTCGCACCTCGCCGGCGTTGCCGCGGGTGTCAGGAGCAAGAAGATAACGTGCACGGGCGCATGATCCAGCGCCTCGAAATCCAGACCTGCACGCGTGACCGCCAGCGCGCCCATCGTTCGGTCGATCGCGGAATGCCAGGTATGCGGGATGGCCACGCCTTCGCCGATTCCCGTAGGACCCAGCTCTTCTCGCCTCATGATCGAGGTCAGAATCTCGGGTGCGAATGTGGGGGGAAACAGCCCCGCGGCGGCCATGTGGTCAACAATCAAACCCAGCGCAAGCTGGCGGTTGAACCATCGCCGGATCATCGAGGATCAGCACACAGTCGACACACGCGGCGAGATTCATGAGAAGACTCCCAGCTCGCCGCCAGAGGAGGGCGCCGCAGCCGGGTGCAGTAGGGCAACCGCCGCGACCTGATCCCGACGCGGCATCTCGATCACGTCGTTATGGCTATCTTTTATCTTACCACCGTCGCTGGCCGCCTGACCGTTGTTCTCGGCTTTTCGCACCGTTATCACACTGCCGGGATCTCGGCTTCCAATCGGAGCTTCAAGGAGGCCGTGTGACCCTTGCTACGGATTGGGACCAAGACTACCGTAGACATGTGGCATGCATGAATTAATGGAGGAAGGATCGTGACTCCCTCGAAGAACGTCAAGGGTTTTATTACCAGGGAGCGATGGATCTTGGGAAAGACTCCCAGGGAGATGGCGAGGCTCCTGGGATTCAACGAAAGCCGGATGGGCCAGTGGGCGAGGATCTATGCCCTTGCCATGCTTCCGTCGAACGACCAGTAGGATTTCGCCGGCCACACGCATTGGCCGGGCGGGATTCCGACGGATGGACCCGTCGAGCTATGGCCGGAACCGTCTCAGCAGGTCTACCCCCAGGATCCCCGCCCCCAACCCCAAGATCCCCCTTTTGCAGGCGTGCGAGACGGCCTTGTCCATCCCGGGCTCGTCGCCGCGGACGATGACGAGCCGGACGCCGTACCTGGCCGCCAACCGTTTAGTAGCGGCCTCGGCGAGGCTGGGGCCATGCCAGAATGTGTCGCCCGCGACGACGATCCGCAAACCGGGATTCTCGCCGGATTTTGCTCAGGAGAACGGGATTGCGGCATTCCACGATTACCTGCCAGTGATTACAATCCCGCGGCATCGAGGTGCGCCGTGCTGTCCGATTGCCCGTTCCCGGCGTGCGATCTCGGGATCGAGCCAGGTCGGGAGGGGATTCTGTCTGCCCGCATACGTACAGGACGTTCACTGGACCACCGACATGGATGTTGGGGCTGAGCACGAGCTGGACGGCAGTGGATTCCCTGACCCGCGGCTGAAGACGCGTCCGGGTGAGATTGAGATGCCCGGCCATCTCGGCCGGAGAACCCGCCACACGTTGCCGCACACTTGCCGAGCCTGGGCTGCAAAAGGCGGCCTGGCCCTTCTTCAGCGGCTGGCGGGTCGGCGCTGGGATCATCCTGGAGGGGCACTTCGCGCGCGGGGCGACGAAGGCGCGATTCGCCGATACGGTGGGCCCCATCCCGGCCCAAGACCAATGATCCGGGATTTGCCCAAAAGCACTCACACCCTGGTCATTTCCTATCTGGGCGTTCGACGCGCGATAGGCGCCGTCGGCTTGCTCTTGCCCATCCTGCTTGGTCCGGTGGGATGGCTCGTTTTCGGGATCGAGATTCAAGACAACATGAGTTGCTATTACCATACCCCGTTGCGAGACGTGTTTGTCGGCGCCATGTGTACGATCGGAGTCTTTTTATTCTGCTATCGAGGTTATGACTGGATCGAAAGTTGGAGTGCAAACTTCGGATGCCTCTCCGCGCTCGGGGTCGCTCTCTTCCCGCTCGATCCCGACAGTGATCCGCTGCATCAAAGGTCCATCTTCGGCTATGTGCACACGATCAGCGGTGGCGTTTTCTTCCTGACGCTGGCGTTCTATTCCTTGTATCACTTCCCTACATCCAAAGCCGAGAAGCACGAAATTGCCCCGCACGAAGCTGAGCGTAATCTCATCTACCGTACCAGCGGCGCCGTGATCTTGCTCAGCATGATGGCGATGGGTGTCTATCTCTTATTACTCCCGGAGGGATGGGGACGTCTGCTCAATCGCTATAACTTTTTGTTCTGGATGGAGTGGGTCGCCGTCTGGTCCTTTGCGGCCTCATGGCTGACCAAAGGCCGCGCCATCTTCGCCGACATTGCCGTTGACCTGATGGCGATGCCGAGTCAACTCCTGCGGAAGAACGAATGATGCACTGAGTCGAAGGGAGATGCGAGCAGCTCATCCTCGGCGATGGTCGAGACGGTGGCGTATTGTCTGGTAGAATGTGACATAGCATCGTGAATCCCCGACGGGGGCCACTGAATACCATCACGCGGCACGACGCACAGACACGCTTCGCGGAACTCGTTCAGAGACACGAAAGGAGCCAGATTCGTGATCCAGGTGACCGTCGCCGAAGCCCAGAAACGCTTGCCCGAGCTCCTAGCCCTGGTCGAGACGGGTGAGTGCGTGGAGATTTATCCCGAGTCCGGTGAACCCTTCGCCCTCGTTCACAGGCCCAAGCACGACCGTGACACCGCGACATGGCCCGGCTACCCCAAGGCGGGAAGTCTCAAGGGCAAGATCTGGATGTCTGACGATTTCGACGAACCGCTCGAAGAGTTTCGGGAGTACATGGAGTGAAGCTCTTGCTCGACACCCACGCCCTCCTCTGGTTCCTCGCCGACGATCCCAGGCTGAGCGCATCGGCGAGGACGACTATCGAAAACCCGGCCAATCCCCGGCTCCTCTCTCCCGTCAGCTTGCAAGAAATCGCGATCAAGGTCCAGCTCAACAAGCTCAGGCTCCATGAACCGTTCGCGGTCATTTTTCCCGCGCAACTTGCTCTTAACCGCATCGACCTTCTTCCCATTCAGGTAGCTCACATCGAGCCGCTCACGACTCTGCCGCCGCACCACAAAGACCCGTTCGACCGCCTCGTCGCCACGACCGCGCTGGTCGAGGGCTTGACACTTGTCTCGTCCGACCTGGCCTTCGACGCCTACGGTGTGACACGACTCTGGTGATGGGCATCGGGGGTCGGGCCCCAAGAATGCCACAAGTCCCTTCGTGTAAACGGTGTCCCAGCGGTTCTCGGATTGTTTCCAACGCACGAAGAAAAGGCGCTTCGCGCGGGACCGCGCTGTGGTAAAGTAGTTAAACAATGATTGCACAATCGATCCCGACCCGGCGCGGGTGAGGAGGCACGTGCATGGCCCGGATGACATGTACCTTTGCGTTAACGACCCTGTTTCTCGCAACCGCGGCCGCGGCAGCAGCCCGCGCGGGTTCCCCGAACGCGGACTCCGAGAGCTTCTTCGAGACGAAGGTGCGGCCGGTCCTCGCCGGGACCTGCGTGAAGTGCCACGGCGAAAAGAAGGCCAGCGGAGGGCTGCGGCTCGACTCACGCGAGGCGGTGCTTGCCGGCGGCGAGAACGGCCCCGCCGTCGTGCCGGGTGACGCGCAAGCCAGCCTGCTCGTCCGGGCGGTCCGCCACACAGACGACACGCTCAAGATGCCGCCGAGCAAGCCGCTCCCTCGTTCCGCGCAGGACGACCTGGCCGCTTGGGTCGCCGCCGGCGCGCCCTGGCCGAAGTCGTCGCGGCCAGGCCGATCGCCGGGCAGGCGCACTGGGCGTTCGAGCCGCTGCGGACCGTCGTACCGCCTGCCGACCCGACCGGCTGGGCCTCGCAGCCGATCGACCGGCTCATTGCCGCCGGGCACCGGACCAACGGGCTGCACCCCGTGTCTGCAGGCCGACCGCCGGACCCTGATCCGCCGGGCTTACTTCGACCTGATCGGCCTGCCGCCCGAGCCCGATCGGATCGAGGCGTTCGTGGCCGACGAGCGGCCCGACGCCTTCGCCCGCCTGGTTGATGAGCTGCTCGCCTCGCCTCGGTACGGCGAGCGCTGGGGACGCTACTGGCTCGACCTCGCCCGCTATGCCGACACCGCGGGGGATAACTCCGACTACCCGATCCCGCAGGCGTACCTCTACCGCGACTACGTGATCGACGCCTTCAACGCCGACCTTCCTTACGACCGATTCCTCCACGAGCAGCTCGCCGGCGACATCCTCGCCGCCGAAGGGCCGCCGGACGACTACGCGAGGCGGGTGATCGCGACCGGGTTCGTCGCCCAGGCGAAGCGGTTCGGCACGCGTGAAGCTGGAGGACATCCACCAGATCATCGAGGATACGCTCAACACGACCGGCCAGGTCGTGCTCGGCCTCTCGCTGCGATGCGCACGGTGCCACGACCACAAGTACGACCCGATCACCGCCCGCGACTACTACGCCCTTTACGGCTTCTTCGCCGGCACCAAGTACCCGTTCGCCGGTGCGGAGGAAGACACGCCGGCCCAGCGAGTTCGCGCCGCTGGTCCCGCCCGACCGGGTCAAGGACTACGAAGCGCAAGCACGCCGCGGCTCTGGCCCGGCTCACGGCCAACCTCGCCAAGGTCGAGAAAGACGGCGAGCCGACCCGGCGGGTGTGGGACCTGGGGATGGAGGCGGCCGCAGGCCGAGTTCATCGCCGCGGCTGCCGGGCCGACCGAGCACGCCGCGGCCGCTCGCAGGGTCGAGCTCGCGAAGGTCGAGCTGTCCAAGGCCGTCCGGAAGCGCGACGGCCAGTTGCGCCAGCTCCGCGGAGAGATCAAGCGACTCGAAGAGGCCGGTCCGCTGGCGGCCGCCCCGCTGGCCTACGCCGTCCGCGATGGCGGCCCGACCGACGCGAAGCTCCAGATCGGCGGCAATCCGCGCAAGCTCGGGGCGACGGTCCCGAGGGGCGTCCCCAAGGTGTTTGAACCCGCCGGGTCGATCGCCCTGCCCGCGAAGGGGAGCGGCCGCCTGGCCCTGGCCCGCTGGCTGACGGAAGGGCCGCCGCGGCACCTGGCGGCGCGGGTCATGGTCAACCGGATCTGGCAGCACCACTTCGGCAAGCCGATCGTGCCGACCCCCTCGGATTTCGGCCTCCGCGGCACCCCGCCGACCCACCCCGAGCTGCTCGAATGGCTGGCCGCCGACTTCATCGCCTCGGGCTGGTCGATCAAGGCCATGCACCGGCGGATCATGCTTTCGGAGACCTACCGGCTCGCCTCCGAACACGACTCGGCCGACGCGGCCGTGGACACCGGCAACGCCTGGTACTGGCGGTTCGACCGCCGCGCCGCTCGACGCCGAAGCGCTCCGCGATAGCCTGCTCGTCCTCGGCGGCAACCTCGACGCTCGACCGGCCGGGCCCGCACCCGTTCCCGGCGGTGAACACCTGGGGATACACCGCACACCACCAGTTCAAGGCGGTCTACCCGTCCGAGCACCGGTCAGCGTCTACCTGATGGTGCAGCGGCTGCACCCGCACCCGTATCTCGCCCTTTTCAACGGGCCCGACACGAGCGCGACCACCGCCATGCGCGACGGCTCCCCCGTGTCGCTCCAGGCGCTCTACCTGCTGAACAACCCGTTCGTCCACGACCAGGCGGGGCGGTTCGCGGGCCGGCTGTCGCGGCCGAGCCCGACCCTACGGCGAGGCTCCGGCTGGCCTATCTCCGAGGCCTTCGGCCGGGTGCCGACCGACGACGAACGCGGACGTGCCCTCGGGTTCCTGGAGCGTTATGAGGCGAGCCTGGCCGACGAGGGCATGCCCACCGACCGCCGTGCCGCCGAGGCCTGGGCCGGCCTCGCCCGTGCGCTGCTCGCCTCGAACGAGTTCCTCTTCGTGGATTGACGCAATGACCGATCGATGGAGGGCCCACGACATGGCCGCCGACACGCTGAACCGCCGGTCCCTGCTCCGTCGTGCCTCGGCCTTTGCCACGGCCGGCGGGCTCGGACTCTATCGCCAGCTCTGCCATCGCCGCCGCCACGAACGCGGGCCACCCGCTTGCCCCCCGTCCCGGCCACTTCCCGGCCAGGGCCAAGCACCTGATCGTCTTCTTCATGACCGGCGGAATCTCGCACCTCGACACGTTCGACTACAAGCCGAAGCTCCAGCGCGACCACGACAAGAAAGTTGGCAAGAACAAGGTCTGGCCTCGCCTTACAAGTTCCGCCCGAGGGGCCAGTCGGGCAAGATGGTCAGCGAGCTGTTCGAGCACGTCGGCGGCGTGGTCGACGAGTTCTGCTTCCTGCACACGGTCCACGGCGACTCGGCCGGGCATTCGGCGGCGACGCTGGGCATGCACACCGGGTCGGTGACGATCCCGCTGCCGAGCCTGGGCTCGTGGGTCAGCTACGGCCTGGGCACGCTCAACACGAACCTGCCGTCGTTCGTCGTGCTCGCCGCGAAAGAGCCGTACAACGGCTACCAGGTCTGGGATTCGAACTTCCTCCCTGCGTACCACAAGGGCGTGCGGCTTGATGCCGGGCCCCGACCCCATGCCCGACGTGAACAGCCCGGTCACCTCGGTCACGCGCCGCGAGCTCGAGGGGCTGATGCTCCGCGACCTGAACGAGGCCCACCTCTCGGCCCGCGACGGCGACGCCGCCCTGGCGTCGCGGATCGTCACGATCGACACCGCTTATGGCCTGATGCGCGAGGCCCCCGAGGCGTTCGACCTCGGCCGTGAACCCCGTGCCGCGCTCGACCTCTATGGTGCGGATGCCGACAAGCCCGCGTCGTTCGCCGCACAGTGCCTCATCGCCCGCCGGCTGATCGAGCGGGGTGTGCGGGTCGTCGAGCTGTTCGACGTCGGCTCGAATACGAACTGGGACAGCCACACCAACATCGACGACCACCGGGCCCTCTCCCGGAACATCGACCGGCCCATCGCCGCCCTCGTGACTGACCTGCAGCAGCGCGGTCTGCTCGACGAGACCCTGATCGTGGGCTGCTCCGAGTTCGGCCGCACGCCCTGGCAGGACCTGACCCCGCGCGGCAGAGGCCACCATAGCCGCTGCTTCACCTGCTTCCTCGCCGGCGGCGGCGTGAAGCGCCGGCTTCAGCTACGGCGTCTCCGACGACTACGGCAACTCCCCCGCCGAGAACCCCGTCCACGTCCACGACCTGCACGCCACCGTCCTGCACCTGATGGGCCTGGACCACACCCGGCTCACCTACCGCTACTCGGGCCGTGACTTCCGCCTCACCGACGTCTACGGCAAGGTCGTGAGCGAAGTGATCGTGTAAGGCTGGTGGCTTGGCGGATCAGGTCCGGTAAATAGTTTACGCGTCTCGCGGGTTCAGCGAGACGCAACGACGGCGGTCAGAAGTTCGTTCCCTCACAACGGCACGGACACCGCGATCGCGCAGGCGATCCAGACCACCCCCAGCAGGCGGCCCAGCCGGTCAATCCACGACTTCTCCGGCCGCCACCGACCCGACAGGCCCAGCAGCAGCCAGACGGCGGCCACGGTAATGCCGCAGGGTGCCGAGAACGCGGCCATCTGGATGCCCCAGCACCCGGCGTCGTAGGACCACAGGACGCCGTTGGATGTCGGGACGCTTCCGCCCATCAGGAGGAGAGGCGAGGGGCCGACGTGGATCAGGTAGGTGGTGTCGCTCACGCGCACCCGTGCCGCCTGGCCGGACAGTTCGTTGACGTCCCGCCTGGCGAAAGCCCCGGCCACCTCGACTGACTTGACCATGAAGAGCAGCGTGCAGGCGAGCATCGCCGCCGTGCCAGGCTGCGTCCAGAGCCGCCGTCGCGGCGGCCTGGGGTCGCGGAGCCGGAACGCCAGGCAGGCCAGCGTCATCGGCGTCGCTACCGAGGCCGCCATTGCCGCCGCCATCAGCCAGGAGGGCGTGACGGACGTCCAGTACGACCCCGGCTTCTCGTCCAGCATCCGCCACAGCTCGCGGGCTCCGTACATCCCCGCCCCGAGCGCGGCGATGAGGATCAGCATGTCCGCCAGCCCGAATCGCCGGGTCCTTCGCTCCATCGGCGTGCCCTCCCGGTTTCCCATTGGACCGCACGTCAGTTGATTCTACCGGATAGGCGGAATCCCGGAGTATGATGAGCGCGGATAACATCTTTTTCGAGGAGGACCGGCGATGCGTGGCACCTGGGCAGGATGGGCATGCGTTCTACTCTCGGCGTCGGTCTGCCATGCCGCCGACAGCCCTGATCTGAAGGAAGTGGAAAGGAAGGCCCCGAAGGAGCCCACCTACACGTCAAAGCGACCGCTCTACGGGCTCCTGCTGTTCGGGCCGGAAGCGAAGACGCGTGTCTGGATGGTCCTCGACCGATCGAAGCCGGACGCCGGACCCTACGACATCCTGTACGTCGACCTGGACGCCGATGGCGACCTGACCGAACCCGGAGAGCGGCTGGCAGGCCAGGTGCACGGCGAGGAAGCACGCTTCAGCCTGCCCGGCCTCAAAGACCCGGCCACCGGGATCGCGCACACGAACTTCACGGCGCGGGCGACCGGCATCCCCGACCCGACCGTCATGGTGAGCGTGACGTGGCGGGGAAAGCGGAAGATGGGCGGCGGCTACCCCGAGGATCCCGAGAACGGCTATCTGAAGTTCGGGGACTCGCCGGCGAACGCGCCGGTGATGTGGGTCAACGGTGACGAACCGTACCGGTTCCAGCGATGGTACGGCGGTCGGCTGCCGATCGGCGGACAGGAGGACTTCAAGGTCTTTGTCGGCCAGCGGGGCATGGGCCCGAACAGCTTCTGGGCGTTCCAGGAGCACTTCCTGCCGGATGCCGAAGGGGTGCGGGCGACGCTCCTCTACCGGGACGTGCAGGACAAGGAGCAACGGCTGACTTGCCTGCTGAAGGAGCGCTGCTGAGGCATGCTCTACTACGGCCCGGTCCGGGTCCCAGCCGATGCACGCCCTGGTAAGGCAATCGTCCGCGTCGAGTTCCCCGAAGGATCGACCTTCCGTTCGAGCGCAACGGGCATCGAGGTGGATCTGGTCAAGACGGTCAAGGAGAGGTGAAAGCACCACGCCCGGCCGCCCCGCGCTTGCGTCTTGAAACGCTGCGCGGAGCGGCAATCTGGCGGTCCGGGCGGGACCCGAACCCACGGCCTCGGGACTCGGTATCCCGCGCTGTATCCGCCTCAGCTACCGGACCGGTCGTGCTGCTGTAGTGGTAGCAATGGAACAGGAAACCGGCGTATAGCTCAGAGTCGCCCGGTGACGGATATGGTAACCCCTAATCGATGCGGAGGCCCGAGTCCGCTGCTATCGGAAGACCTACTCAGAGACATCCACCATGCTGACCGGAACGGTTCACGAGGAGCGGTTCCGGGCCATAGTCAGGGCGCGGCGCCAACGGGGGCGATGGTAACGCTGAAGCAGCATCGGATACACCTGGCACACCACGCCGATCACCAGGAGCCATATCCCCCCGGCAATATGGCCCGCTACGGCCGCGTAGACGGCGAATCCTGCCACGACGAGGAAACATACGCCGTGCGCCGCTTCCCGCGCCGCGGGTTTCACGTTCCATCTTCTCGAGAAACACCGCGTCATGGGTGACGCGGAAGTCTCGCGGCCGGAGCCCAAAGATGCCGACTCGATACTTCTTCAAAAAGGCTTGGAATTGCAACACGCCCAGATACAGGTGCCGGCGGCCGTCCTGCTCCCAGCGTCTCGTCCTGAAGTAGGGCGCCAGCCAGGGATGATCGAGATTCGGATCGGCAATCGCGAAGAACCCCAAGATCCACATCGGAAGCACCATGTTCAAAAGGACGGCGAAGGCGAAGGACCCCACCCCCGGCCGGGCGACAAGCGACGCCACAATCGTCGTCGACAGGAGCCACGTCATGGTTATCGCGGCCAGCCAGCGCAACGCCTTCTTCACTTCCGGGTTCCCCGAGAACGCGTCCTGGGCTTCCGATAGCACTGGAGAAAAAACACCGAACCTGGTTCATAATCTCAATTCCATCGCGGTTTGCCTGCTGGAACGCCGTTCTTGTGGCGTCAGCCATCAGCCGCCAAGCTTGCGGCTCAAGCGGTCGAGGCAGCCTTGCCAGCCTTGCGCATGGCTGTTCCTGTCCGGCTCACTTCGAAAGCGCTCGTGGGTCAACACGAGGTTGGTGCCATCGTCTTTGGGTTGGAATTCCAGGGTCACCTGGGTTTCTCGCGTCGTCGCCACATGCGGCTCCCAGGCCCAGGTGAAGCTCAGGGTCCGGGGGGCATCGACCTGGCAGTACTGACCGGAAACGAATCTGTGGTCCGTGTGGCCGGGCAAGTGCATGCCGACGCGATACTTGCCCCCGACTTGCGGATCAACCTCGGCGACAGTCGGGCCGAAGTCGTCCGTGGGAGCATACCAGTCAGACATTGTGTCGGGGTTGGTCCACGCCGCGAACACCTGCTCGGGAGGGACGGCGATGTGTTGCTCGATGCGAACGGTTGATTGGGGGGTGCGCGACAGGTTCGAGAGATCATGATGCATCAGGCGCGCTGCCGCGTAGCGACGATCCCGGTCGCGTTCGATCGCGCGAAGGACGATGGGGTCGATACCCGGATCTGTGGCCGCCTTTCGCGAAGGAGGCACCCGGTCGGGACCCGGAAGTTCGCGCGCGAGCATCTCGTAGAAGACGACACCCGTGGAGTAAATATCAGCGCGGTGGTCGACGGCCTGAGGCATCGACATCTGTTCCGGAGCCATGTAGCGGAGCGTGCCGACCACCTGGTCGTCATCTGGAGGGTGGCCTGCCAGGTCAGGACCTAGCAGGGTCGCCAGGCCGAAATCCACGAGCCGCAATCGTCCCAGCGAGTCGACCAGCACGTTCTCCGGCTTGATGTCGCGGTGGACCACGCCGGTCTCATGGGCGTGCTGAAGTGCGTCCGTCATCTGCTGTACGAAGTCGAGGGCGTCACGCTCGGTGACCGAACCGCCGTCCAGCATCTGCCGCAGGCTTACCCCTTCCACATACTCCATCACCAGGCAATAAAGATCTTCCGCCTTGCACGCGTCGAATACCGTCACGATGAACGGGTGCCTCAACTTCGCGAGCGTGCGAGCCTCGCGGAGGAACCGCTCCTGGAAGGTGTAGTCGGCCTGGAGGTCGGGCCTGATGACCTTGATGGCTACCAGCCTGTCCAGGAACGGCTGGCGGCCCTTGTAGACAACCCCCATTCCGCCGTGACCCAGCAGCTCCGTCACTTCAAGATGGGGAAAGCCGCCAGCCAGCTCCGCGGGCGTGGGCGGCGTGAAACCTGCCTGGGGAAGAACCGTGGTCTCGTCACTCTTGTTCAGGGTACGATCCGGCCTGGAAGCATTCATGGCGTTTGGGCCCATACGTCTTCTGGGATTTTCAAGAGTATTGATGATCACTTGACCGCGTGAACTCAAAGTGACTTTTTCGCCAGCCTGTCGGCCTCGCAAGCGACGGCCAGTGAGTCGCGGCCATTGATCTCACCGATTCGCCTTGGGTGAGCATGGTCGCGCACCCAGGCGAGCTGGTCGGTCAGAAGGCCGCGGAGGAGCTCGCCATAGCGGTGCGATTTCTGGATGCCGTCGCCCCAGGTCAATTCCAGCATCTGGTAAACGTCCAGCGTCTTGTGCCGCCCCGCGCACGATCGGTCCTTGGGCGCGTAAGTTGTGGTGACGTCGAGCCGCGCGCCCGGGAACAGATCGCAAAGGGCGCGGGTCTGGGCCTCGTCGGCGATCGCGTGGACTCGCACTCGGGTCGGCACCCACTCGAAAAGAGTGACGTCGCCCCGCTCGAATACCAGCCGCAGCTCCTGGCGGTCCATCCGGCCGGTCTGGTGGAAACCGTGGTAGAAATTCACCAGTGCGGTTAATCCATACCGTACCGTGCACTGGACATGCTCTTCGATCGGCGGCGATGATCCCGGCCGCACGCCTCTCTGGGCCGCCTCGACCCGCCCGGGTCCGAACCAGCCCGCGAAGAGGTCGAAGAAGTGGACGCCGTGCTCGACGAAGATGCCGCCGCTTTTCGACCGATCCCAGAACCAGTGGCCGGGCCCGAGGTTCTCGTCGGACGCGTAATTCTCGAAGGTGCCGTGGAGCAGCTCGCCCAGGACTTTGCCCTCGATCAGGCGGCCGACCGCGTCGCTTGTGGGATTGTATCGCTGCATGAGGTTGGCCACGAGCAGGCGGTCGCGCTCCTGTGCCAGCGCGATCATCTCATCAGCCTGCTCGACCGTCATCGCCAGGGGCTTCTCGCAGATCACGTGCTTGCCGGCGCGGAGGGCTTCCATGGCTTGTGGATGGTGCAGGAACGGGGGCGTGGCGATATACACCAGGTCGATATCGTCGCGCGCCAGCATCTTCCCGACATCTTCAATGTCGGGAATCCCGAACCGCCGCGCCGCGGCGTACGCTGCCTCTCGGTGCGTGCCGGCCATCCCGGCAAGCTTCACGCCGGGCACCTGGGCAAATTGCTGAAGCGCATAAAGGCCGAAGCCGCCGCAACCGATCACGCCCAGGCGGATTTCGCCTTGCTCCATGAGTCATCCTTTCCACGAGGCCAGCAAAGGTATCCGTTCCCCGAACCATCATCCCATTTTCCCCTGGTCGCGCGCTGGGGTCAATTCCGGAAGCGGTAGGGCAACGCAACCGGCAAGGTATTTGGGCGTTTCCGTTTTGAAACTTTGATAGGATAGCCCACACGAATTCGTGCCTGCCAGGCATCAGTACTCGGAGTCAGGGAATGGAAGAGGAGAAAGCCCCCGAGGCGACGGATCACGAGTGGGCGGAGGCTGACGAGTGCACCTCGACCTTGCAGGGTGAGGGCACCGCTGGCCCGCGAGCAGGCGATACAAACGGCGGCAAAGAATCATCCCTCCGAAAACGATACGGGGTCGTGTTCTCTCGCCTGCTGATCGGGCTGATCATTCTCATCTGTGCCGAGGTCTTCTCGGGCGCTTCGCTGCAGATCGGGCTCTGGAATCCCTGGACTCTGCTGGTGACCTACTGGCTCTACTTCGCCCACTTCTTTCTCTTCACGACGCTCGCCATCGGCACGGGCCGGACCTCGTTCTGGGCACTTTACCTCTGGGGCATCCTGTTCGGGCTGTACGAATCATGGATCACCAAGGTCATCTGGTACGGCTACAGTGGAGACGGCAAGCTCGTCATGGGGCACATTGGCCCCTACGGTCTCTCCGAGATCAGCATGGTTTTCATGTTTCATCCGGTCATGTCGTTTATCCTGCCACTGGCGGTCGCGTGCGTGATCTGCCCACCGCTGCGCAGGTTCTTCCCCGATCTCGCCTGGCTGACCGGCACCAGCCGAAGTGCGCGTGCGGTGCAGATCTACCTGGTCGCTTCGGTTGTGCCAGTGGTCGCGATGAACTCCGGAGGACCGGCGAATCTCGCCTGGAACGTGGGGTTTCTGCTGGTTCTCCTGGTGATCCTTTCAAGGCTGGCGCGGCCCGGGCTCGCCGCTTCGGACGGCCGTTCGATCGTGGCCTTCAGGCGCCGGGGATTGATCGGGCTTTGCCTCTACCTTGCCTTCCTCTACGTGGTCGCCTACTTCGTGATCAAACCCGAGGGGTTGCCCTCGATACCTGTGCAGCTCTTCACCCTGGTCTTCTACGCTCTGGCGATTGCTGGTCTCTGGATGCATCGCCGTCGAGAACCGTTACTCACGTCCAGCCCGGTCGTGGCGGTCGATCCTCGAGAGCCGAGGCTGGTCCAGGCCATGCTCGGGCTGGTGCTCGGACTGGGATTCATGCTCTCGTGGTTCCGCGACCGGCCAGGCCTCTTCATGCCCGTTGTTCTGAACTTCGTGATCTGGACGCTGCTGGGCTTCTTGCTGTCCGCGATCGCCATTTACACGGGAGTACGAGAGTTCCGAGGACGAACGGTCGCCGGTTAAGGAGCGTCGGCCTCGGTGGGAGCCGAGCCCCGAGTTCCGCGCGAACCAACATCGAGATTGTCTGAATAAGGAGACCGAGTCCTCAGAGACCGTCCGCCCAGGAGCGTTCTTTGACGATGTCTCGCAGCACTGTGACCACAAACAGCGCAGCGGCGATCCACATCCAGTACTGGAAGTCCAGCATTCCGTAAGTGTTCAATAGGTCGAACATGGTACTCGTGCCTCAAGGCCGGCCACCTCGAGTCTGAGGTGTCTCAGGCAGGAACGTGGGGGTGGGGTGGGTAGGATCGAGGGAAGGATACCGAGGCTTCATCTCAATTCTAGGATTCAACGAATCGATCGTCCGGAAGGATCGCGATCGCGTTGCCGCTTTGCAACGTAATGATTCGACATTGCTAACCGTTCGCAGAGCCAGGCATCCGAGTCGCCGCGGATCATCTTGATAACTGCTCTCGCCGATAGTGAACGACAGAGCGATGGGTCCTGCGGTATGATAAGATGAAACGGTCTCGGATGATGCTCACGAACTTCGACGGAATCGCGAGAACGGCCATGTCCCAGGCAACGACGAAGACCCGGCGCCTCCGCCTCGGCCCTCGCGCCGCGGGGATGTTGCTCACGCCCCAGGAGTTTGACCGCGCGCTGTTCAAGGAAGGCTGGCGGTACGAATTAATCAATGAGGTGCTTGTCGTGTCGCCTTCCCCATTACGTAACGAGCGTGATCCAAATGGCGAACTTGACTTTCTGCTTCGACTGTATCAGCATCAGCATCCCCAAGGGGCTGCGCTCGATCTCACGCTCAGCGAGGAAACCATCGAGGCCACCAAAAACAGGCGCCGGGCCGACCGCGTGATCTGGGCGGGGCTGGGGCGCCTGCCGGGTCCCCATGAGCCTCCGACCATCATCGTCGAGTTTGTCTCCAAAGGCCGGATCAACCTCGAGCGCGATTACGTCGCCAAACGGATGGAGTATCGCGAGATCGGCGTGAAGGAGTACTGGGTCATCGATCGGTTCTCGAAGACGATGACTGTCTACGTCTTCGCCGACGATGGAGACCAGGTGATCGTGGTTTCCGTGGACCAGATCTACGCGACGCCACGGCTGCCGGGCTTTGAGGTTCCATTGAGGCGATTGCTCGAGCTGGCTGACCGATGGGCCAAGAAGGGAAAGTGAGCGCGCTGGCTCGAAACGCAGCGGATCTTCTAACGAAAGAGAATGGCGGTCACAAGGACAGAAACCATGCCGAATTCACCAAGTCCATCGAAGCCTGCGGTCGAGGCACTTTTCACCGGTCCCGTCTTGAAGAAGCCGCTGCATGAGGTTGACCAAGTGGTTTGCGTGGTGGGGCACGGGCTGGAAGGAGACCGGAAGTTCCGCCGTGAAGGTCTGCCCCCGAGCAAGAACGGTCCCGACCGCGAAGTCACGCTGATCGAGGCGGAAGCGATCGAGGCGGTGAACCGCGACTGCAATATCGAGCTTCGCCCGGTCGAGACCAGGCGCAACGTCCTGACCCGCGGCGTGGCGCTCAACCACCTGGTCGGCAAGCAGTTTCGCGTGGGCGAAGTGATTCTGGAAGGTTTGCGGCTCTGCGAGCCGTGCGAGCACCTGGAGTCGCTGACCCGCCCGGGCGTGCGTGAAGCCCTGCTGCACCGCGGCGGTTTGAGGGCGCAGGTTCTTGAAGGGGGCTCGATCAAGGTCGGCGATCCGATCAGCCCGATCTGAGGATGTACTGGAGGATCATATCACCGTGACAACCGATCACTCGACGGCGCCCCTGGTCGGCGTGGTCATGGGCAGCAAGTCAGATTGGGAAACCATGAGGCACGCCGCCCTGGTGCTGGGCGAGCTGGGAATCCCGGTCGAGACTCGGGTGGTTTCGGCCCATCGCACGCCTGATCGCCTGTTTCGTTATGGGCGCGAGGCCGAAGAGCGAGGGCTCGAGCTGATCATCGCCGGCGCGGGCGGCGCGGCCCACTTGCCCGGCATGCTGGCGGCGATCTCGATCTTGCCCGTGCTCGGCGTGCCGGTCGAGAGCAGGATGCTCAAGGGGGTTGATTCCCTGCTCTCGATCGTGCAGATGCCGCGCGGTGTCCCGGTGGGAACCCTGGCCATCGGCGCCGCGGGCGCGGTCAACGCGGGGCTCCTGGCCGCCGCCATCCTCGCTCGCAAGTATCCGGCGATTCGCGACGCGCTGGCCCGTTATCGCGAGGCCCAGACCGAAGCCGTGGGAGAATCGCCCGTATGAGGTCAAGATCTACAGGCGTCAGCACACATAAGAATCTTCATGATCGCATCGCGATCGATCAGGTCGTTCATCCCCCGGCGTCGCTAGGAGTTATCGGCAGCGGTCAGCTTGGCCGGATGTTCATTCAGGCGGCGCAGCGGATGGGGTACACCGCGGGCGTTCTTGGTACTCGCGAAAGCGCCCCGCGGCGCAACTGGCACACTGGACGGTGACTGGTCACTCCGACCACTTGCCGTCCCTGATCAACTTCGCCGAACGGGCCGAGGCCGTCACCGTGGAGTTTGAGAACGTCTCGGCACCGGCACTGCGGTGGCTGGCGCGACGAAGGCTTGTCCGGCCGGGGTGGCGAACGGTCTGGACCTCGCAGAACCGGATCCGCGAGAAGACCTTTCTCACCAGGAGCGCCATTCCGCATGCACCCTGGAAGCCCGTTCGCACTCAGGTAGAGCTTGACGCGGCGGTTCGCGATCTGGGCTTCCCCTGCATCATCAAGACCGCCAGTTCAGGCTACGACGGCAAGGGCCAGGTGCTCGTGAACTCGGCGGCCGAGGCGAGCTCGGCATGGTCAAGTCTGGGACAGGCCGCGTGCGTGGCCGAGGGCTGGGTTGATTTCGCGGCCGAGCTGTCTGTGGTCGTGGCTCGCGGCCACGATGGCGGCGCCGTGGCCTATCCGGCTGCTCTGAATCAGCATGACCGGCACATCCTGGACAGCACCCTCATGCCCGCTCCGGTGGGTCCGATCGTCACGCTAGAGGCCCGCGCGATCGCTCTGGCCGTGGCCCAGGCTCTGGGGACAGTTGGTGTTCTGACGGTCGAGTTCTTCTTGAGCGCCGAGGGTCATCTGCTGGTCAACGAGATTGCCCCCAGGCCGCATAATTCGGGGCATTTGACAATCGAGGCCGGCGTCAGCAGCCAGTTCGAGCAGCAGGTGCGTGCACTTTGCGGTCTGCCGCTGGGAACGAGCGACCTGGTCATGCCCGCAGCCATGGTCAATCTTCTGGGCGACCTGTGGGAACACGGCGAGCCCCGCTGGGACGCTGCGCTGAGGCTCGATCCCGGCGTGAAGCTTCATCTTTACGGCAAGCGAACGCCCGCCGCGGGCCGGAAGATGGGCCACTTGACCGTGCTCGATCTCGACCCTGAAATCGCACTGGCTCGAGCCCTCGCCGCGCGGCGAGCTTTGCAGCTTTGACACAAGTTCTGGAGACCGTTTGTCGAGGCGTTCCATGCAATTCGCCCATCCCGGCTGGCTTTTGCTCCTGGTTCTGATTCCCTTGCCCCTGGTGCTCGATCGGGCCCGGCCGAGGATCCTCTGGCCCAGCCTTGCCGGTTTTTCGGACGACCACCGGAAACGATCGGGCCGGATGCTCTTTCGACACTTACCCGCGCTCTTGCGCGGGCTGGCGCTGGGCGCTCTGGCGATCGCGCTGGCACGGCCGCAGACGGTTGGCGGAGTGATCCGGGTCGCGGCGCAGGGAGTGGCGATCGTGGTCGCGCTGGACCAGAGCTCGAGCATGAATACGGTCGACTTCCCGGCCGACCGTGACACGCGGCGAATCAGCCGGCTGGAAGCGGCCAAGATCACATTCATCCGGTTCGTGGCAGGCCGGCCCGACGACCTGATCGGCCTGCTGCGTCTTCGCCAACTACCCCGACCTTGCCTGTCCGCCGACGCTCGATCAGCGTTTCCTTGTTGAGGCCGCGAAGGCGATCCGCCCCGCACGGCCGGGCGACGATGGCACCAACATCGGCGCAGCGATCGCCTGGTCGCTCAGGGCTCTTCGAAAGACGACGCCGAGCAAGAAAGTGCTCATTCTTCTGACCGACGGCAACAACGACCCGGCCGGACCCAATCCGCTCGATCCCGAGAAGATGGCGACCCTGGCGCGTGACCTGGGCATTACCCTGCACACGATCGCCGTTGGCCGTCCCGGCGGCATCAAGCACGGCACCGATCCGGACACCAAGCGGCCCGTGATCACCGAGGTCGAGGGACCGAACATCGCCCTGCTGGAACGCCTGGCCAAGATCACAGGCGGCCGTGCGTTCGTCGCTACCGACGCCGATGCTCTTGAGGAAGTCTTCCAGGCGATCAGCGCGCTGGAAAAGAGCCTTGTCAAGGGCGAGGTCCACACCCGTTACGATGAAAAGTTCACACCGTGGGCGGGGCTGGCCGTGGGGCTTCTGGCCCTCGATCGGCTCCTGGTGAGCGGATGGCTGCGGCGCCTACCATGACTGGCGGTTCATCTCTGAGAATCACCAATTACCTACAAGAGGTAAGCTGATGGACATCATTTATCGCTATAATGCTTATGCGAAGATTGTACCGAGACTGCTGCATGAGCCGGACGACGCGATTCGAGAGCTCGAGGCAGGGCACATGCGTTTCAGGTCGATCAACGCCCACGTCGAGCGAGAGCTGATGGGAGGCTCGGGGCCGAACTCGGTGGTGATTCCCTCGAATCCGCTTTCACTCGGGTTCACCGCGGCCGGCGCGCCGCCGCAGGTGCCCTATGGCCTGGTGCTGGGCTGCTCCGACGCAAGAGCCCATCGAGCGGATCTTCGACACGTCGCCCAACGAGTTGTTCGTGATCCGCGTGGCTGGCAACGTGCTCGGAACCGAGTGCCTGGGATCGATTGACTACGCCGTGCAGAACCTCAAGCAAAGCCTCCGGCTTCTGGTGGTGCTTGGCCATTCCGGCTGCGGGGCAGTCACGGCAGCCGTTGATTCGTACCTCTCTCCCCAGGACTATCCAGGGATTGGCTACACACACGCCCTCCGCTCGCTGGTGGATCGCATCCAGATCGCTGTCCGCGGAGCAGCCAAGGCGCTCGGTCGAGTGGGCCACGGGCTGCACAAGGAAGAGCCAGGCTATCGGAGAGCTCTGCTGGAAGCGGCGGTTTATCTCAATGCTGCGCTCACGGCATTCGATGTGCGGAAGGAGATCGGCGCCATCGAAGGACACTCGGTCCGCGTGGTCTACGGTGTCTTCGGCCTGGGTGGCCAGCGGGTTCACGCCCTGCCGCCTGGCCAGGGTGACGCCGAGCCGGCGATCTTCGGCTCGGTCCCTACCACCAGCTTGGAATTTACCAACCTCGGAGACGCGATCGCGAGCGCCGTGCTGGCCAGAGAGAAGGTCTGACGGCTCGGGTCAAGCGTTTACATGACACTCGAAAAGCATACACTTTCGGGGACAGAAACGGAAAATGTCGAGTAAAATGAGAGTAGTGATCGTGGCGGTCGAACAATCGATCATCGGTGCAGCGGGCTCGTCATTCCATGGATTTCGGACATCCTGAGTTTCTCTGGCTGCTCGTTCTCGTACCACTTTCAGGTCTCTGGACGTACCGGGGCCGACGAATTCGTGAGCGGGCCTGGAAGAGCCTGGCACAGCGGGGCAATGTGCCGGCTAACCGTTCCGCAAGCATGCTCGCCGCGATGACTTTCATGATCCTGGCGCTGGCCCAGCCGCGTTTCGGCGGCTTGATCGGACCCGACATGCCACCCGGCCAAGACGTGGTGCTCATGCTTGATGTCAGCCGGAGCATGGGGGTCGAGGACGCGGTGCCGAGCCGGCTGGCCATGGCGGTCGATGCGGCCCAGAGCCTGATCAAGGCGCTGCTGCCTGTGTCGTCGAACCGCGCGGCCGTGGTGGCGTTCGCGGGACGAGGTGTGCTCCGCTGTCCCCTTACCGAGAACCTGGGAGCCGTCGGTGACACGCTCAATCGGCTGCAGCCCGGCTCGGTCCAGCCTGGCGGTACCGACCTTGGCTCGGGCCTCGACGCCGCGCTCGATGCCTTTGGCCCGGCGGAGCACGCCGAGGGACGCGCCATCGTGGTGTTTTCCGACGGTGAAGACCATGCGGAAAGCTGGCGATCTCGGCTCGATCGGCTCACCAAGGCCGGGATCGTGGTTCACGTCGTCGCTATCGGTGATGCCGATCAAGGCCATCCTGTCCCTACCGGAGAGGATCACAAACCGCTCGTTTATGAAGGTGAAGAGGTTCGCTCGCACCGCGTCGACACCGCGCTCGAAGCAGTTGCCCGCCAGACAGAGGGGGCCGTGCTCAAGCTCGGTCTGGCGCGTGCCGATCTGGGAACGCTCTACCGTGAGAGGATCGCCCCCGTGGCCAAACGCAAGCGTGAGGCCTGGCGGATACCCGATCGTCCCGAGCGATTTCGCCTGTTTCTCGCCGCGGCGCTCGGGCTGCTGATCGCCGGCTGCCGGCCCGGTGGGCGTCTCGGCTTCCGGCGGTGGATCTGGAGCCGGGCCATGTCGATCTTCTGTCTCGCGACCCTCTCAGTTGCGGCGATCGGCGCGGGGCAAGCTGACCAAGACGCGGCCCGGCAATCGGAACCTTCCACGCCGCCGCCGACAACGCCGCCACTGGCTCAAAGCAAGGGCCGCGAATCCAGGGCGGCGGAGCTTGTGGCGAGCGGTCAGTCTGCCTATGAAGCCAAGAACCTCACCGGCGCGTTGACCGCGTTCGAAGCGGCTATCTTGGCCGCGCCCGCTCAACCGATCCCTCGCTACAACGCCGCGGCGATATTGTTTCAGCTCGAACGCTACCCCGAAGCGCTCGAACGCTACCAGGAAGCCCGCTCTCGAGCCGACGTCTCTCTGCGCACCAAGATCGACTATGCGCTGGGCAATACGGCCCTGGCACTGGGAGATCTCGCTGGCGCGGTTGAGCATTATGATCACTGTCTGGGCTCGACCGCCCGTGGCGCCGGGCTCGATGACGTTCGCGAGTCGGCGGCGCTCAATCGCCAGTTCGCACTGGAGCAGGCGAACCTGGCGCTGGCCTCGCAAGGTGAAGGCGACCAGGACAAGCCCGAGTCGAAGCAGAAAGACCGTTCGCCAAACTCGCGAGCCCGGTCCAAAGGTGGCAACGAGCAGACGCAGGACGACTCCTCAGACGGTAGCCCCGGCGGCGAGAACGACAACTCGCAAGCAGACGAGGAGAATCAGCCGCCCACCAAGCGGCGTCGAACCGGAGGCGCGGGGGAGCCAGCAACGCTGCTGCCGGCGCGCCCGGCGAATCACCGGATGACCGCCTTGATTCAGCCATCGACCAGATTCGCGAGGCCGAGCGGCGAAGACTCCCCGAGGAAACTCCCTCCGAGCCTGCCGGCGATCATCGCAAGGATTGGTAAGGAGATGAGGATGCGCGGGGAACGCGGAGCGAGAACTGCCACCGGACGCGGCATGCACCTTGCGCTTTTCGTGGGTGCCTGGCTCGTCATGGCTTGGCTTGTCGGTCCCGCGGCCGCCCAGGATGTTGCTCCACTGGCGGTTCGCGTGCAGGTGGCGCGGGGGCCTTATTACGTGGGAGAGAGCATCGAGCTGGATGTCGGCGTCGCCGGGCGCGATCAGCGGCCGAAGGTTGAGCTTCCTGCAATCAAGAATGCCGACGTTTGGACGGTCAACACATCGTTCAAGCCGATCAGCACCACCAGCATCGGTACTTCGATCTCGGTGGAGAACCTGTTCGTCACCCGCTTGCGAATCATTCCCCGTCGGGCAGGTTTGCTGGAAATCCCTCCGATCGAGGCCCGTATCGATAACCGTTCCGGCCGAAGCCGCCAGACGCGGCTGTCGATCCAGAATCCTCCTCCGGAAGGCCGGCCGGCCGACTTCCTGGGCGGAATCGGTGAGTTCACCGTCGCGGCGGAGGCAACACCGGCCTCGGTTCGGGTCGGCGCGGAGCTCATGTACCGCATCAGCGTTTCCGGACCGGCCGCCTGGGGCATGACCACTCGGCCCGACCTGTCGAGGTTCGGCCGGATTTCCGTGTCACCTCGGATCGAAGCCTTGCCCGACCAGACGGTTAACGAACCGCCCTCTCGGACATTCGTGTATCGCATCCGGCCGACCCGGGCGGGCGATGTGGTCTTACCGCCCGTATCGATCGCGGCGTTTGATCCCGAGCTCGCACGCTACATCACGAAGACGTCGCAGGGGATCCCGATCAAGGTGGTTGCCGTCGCGGCTTTCAATGGTCGGACGCTCGAATACACCGCGACCGACGCCGACCGGACCCGAGGCGCCGCCACGGCCTGGGCTATCGCCGGCGCTCTTGTGCTCGCCTTTCTGGCAGTCCTGCCGCTGGCCGTTCTGATCCGTCGCCGGCGAGTTGCGCGGTCGGTCGGGGCCCGAGGCAGCGCGGCGATTCGCCAGGCGGACCTCACGAAAGCTGGGAAAGCTCCCGGTCAACGTGGTCGTGCAGTTCATGGGTGAGAACCCGCGAGAGTCAGGCTGGGAGCACCTTGAGCGAACCTCACCGCGACTCTTCCAGCCGGCCGCGCGAAAAGACTACCGAGGCACTTATCGAGTACGCTCGAGTAGGCGTGGGACGACCGCCGGGCGCCTTGACGCCGGACGAGGCCAGGGACATCGTCACCCTGCTGACCCGATCTGAAGCGCTGGGAGATCGCGCGGCCGAACTCGTAGGCCGCTGCGACCTGGCCCTGTTCGCGGCCGGCATGCACCTGTGCGACGCAAAGGAGCTGATCGACTCTGCCCGGGAGCTGTTTGAGGCCCTCGGGCAGGTTTCCACTGCAGAGGCAAAATCGGATCTCAGCGCACCGCCAGATCGTGCGAACGCGTGATGGCCGTGTTGAAGAGCTCGCGAGCGGCCGGAGCGCCGGAGGATGCCCTGGCAACCTCGAAGCCGGTCACCCTCATGGCGGGAATCACTTTGTTAATCATGTTTTCGATCAAGGTGAGCGGCTCACCCTGGTCGGGGCCGACGAACAGGTAGGCGATGCCGTCCTTGCCCATCCGGCCGGTGCGGCCGATCCGGTGCAGGTAGTTCTCGGGATCATCGGGGATGTCGTAATTGATGACGTGGCTGATTCCCTCAACATCGATACCGCGGCCGACGACGTCGGTGGCGACCAGGACCGGGATCGTGCCGGTGCGGAAGCCGCGCATGACGCGGTCACGGGTCGATTGGGGCAGGTCGCCATGAATCGACGCGACCGCCGGCACGACGCGGCGCAACCGTTCGGCCAGCCGGTCGGCCCCGCGCTTGGTGCGGGTGAAGACGATGCACTGGCGCGGCTTGTCTCGCTTCAGCAAATGCACCAGGAGCTCGACCTTGCGGTCGTGATTCACCGAGATGTAGTACTGCTGGATCGACTCGACCGAGGGCTCGTCTTGCGACAGGTTCACCTCGATTGCCTGAAACATGTCGCGCTGGGCCAGCTTGCGGACGTCATCGCTGATTGTGGCGGAGAGCAGCAAGGTCTGATGCGGGTTGGGCACCTTGCGCAGGATCCGTTCGATATCGGGACGAAAGCCGATGTCGAGCATACGGTCGGCCTCGTCGAGGACGACGTGAAAGGCGTCGCCCAGGTAAAGCGTCTGGCGCTCCATGTGGTCAAGCACACGGCCCGGCGTGCCCACGACGATGTCGACGCCTTTGTGCAGGGCCCGGAGCTGCCGTTCGATCGGCTCTCCGCCGTAGATGCCACAGACGGCGACGTCCTGGCGATGAGCAAGCTTCTGCAGCTCGCCGACGATCTGCTGGGTGAGCTCCCGGGTGGGCGCCAGGATAATGGCTTGCGGTCCGCGTCCCCGCGCTTCGAGCATCTCGATCAGCGGAATCCCAAAGGCAGCCGTCTTGCCGGTGCCGGTCTTGGCCTGGCCCAGAACGTCAAGGCCGTCAAGTGCGTGCGGAATGAAGGCCGCTTGAATGGGGGTGGGCGTCGTGTAGCGGGCATGGGCAAGGGCCTCGAGCATGATGGGGCTCAGACCCAGTGTTCGGAACCCAGAGGCGGGTTCCTCCTTGGCTCGTCGAGTCAAACAATCCTCCAGAAATGTCAATCGATCAGTGAAAGTTGGCTGCGCCCTTGAGCGGGCGCATTCGGGTGTTTCCAATTCAACCCTTCTCTACTCTTATCATCCTATCAGTTTAACCTGCTCTCGTCAAAGGCAATGCGACCGGTTGCGCGGTCGAGCTGACGCGAGTCGTGATCGGGATGGTGTAGAATAAAATAGGAAAGGGTCGCACCCGCGGAGGAAACCCCGAGTCATCAGAAAAAGGACGATCCGATGGAGACCACGTTGATGGGCAAGGTGGTTGTCTCGGCCAAGATTGAGAACCTCGAAGACCTGTTCGACGCCGAGAAGGGCTTGATTGCTCCCGACGCCGTGCGGACTGTTGAGGTCCACGACGCCCTTGTCGACACCGGCGCCACGGGACTTCTCTTGCCGAAGTCGATGGTTGCCTCCCTTGGCCTGCGTCCTTTGCGAGTGCGACAGGCGCGTGGGCTGGGTGGACCACTGCCAATGCCCATGTATCGCGCCGTGCGCCTGACGATTCAAGGAAGAGACTGCGCGATCGATGTTGGCGAAATCGGAGACGAGTTTCCGGTCTTGATCGGCCAGGTGCCGTTGGAACTGCTTGACTGGGTGGTCAACCTCCGGGGCCAACGCTTGATAGGCAATCCCGAACACGGCGGTGAACATGTCATGGAGGTGTTTTGAGGGAAAAAGCCCGAGCATTCAGAACAGCCCCGCCTCGATCGCCTGCCCTTCGCCGAGATGGGTTTCCCGGGCCAGGGTGACGGTCACGCGCGTTCCTGCCTGTTCGAAGGTCGCCTGGACGGGCTGGCCGGCGGCGGAGAGCTCGATTCGCTCGACGCCGACGGCCTTGGGGCACCTCGAACGCCAGCGTCTTGAGGCGAAGCTTGCCCCACTTGACCTCGATCCGCTGGTGCTGGCTCTTCTCTTGCCGCGTCTGCGAGAAAGTCCCCCAGCCTTCGGCGGCGGTGAACGGGAGCGCGGAAGTTGCTCGGGTGCCACTCGAGGCGCGAAGCCGAGGTGGCCCTTGGGACCGTGGTACTCGAAGCCGCAGGCGGCGAGGAAGACGCCGTGGCTGGACATCGCCCGGGCGTAATGGTCGGAGCATTCGACCTCGTTGTACGGGTTGCGCCGGGCGGGATGATAGCGGTCGTGGACCATCCGCACGATCGCCAGCCCCTCGGTGACCATCCCTTCCCAGAGCATCTGCGCAGGCGACCTGGTACTCGAAACCGGTCCAGCATTCGTTGAAGTAGAACGCGAACGCCGAGTTCTTGCCCGTGGCCTTGTCGGCCCCGCCGTGGGGAAAGGTCGTCACCAGAAGTCCTCCCTCGCCGGGCATGGCGTACCATCGGCCGCCGGGAATCGTCTTGAACTTCTCGCGGTAGGGGCCGACGTCGGGCGTGAAGTTGTACCGCCAGAGCGACCGCAGGGCCGAGCGCGCCTCGGCCTCGCGGAATGATCCGCGGCAAGCCGACCTGGAAGCGCCATGCTCTGGCCCGAGCATCTGGTCGGAATGGCAGCCGATGTTGGTGTTGTTGTGCGTGTAATCGGGCGGCTTGTGGATGAAGTACTCGCCGTTGTAAGAGCTTCGGCGACCAGGCTCTTCCGCCCGGCCTCGACGCGCTTGCGGCAGCGGGCGGCGAACGCGGCGTCGCCCATCTCGTCGGCCATCGCCGCGCCGGCTCGAGACCGCGGCCAGGTAGAGCGTGCTGATCCAGGCCATCGGGCCGAACCAGGCGGTATCGAGCGTGTTCATCTGCTCGCCCTCGAGCAGGCCGTCGCCATCACGGTCCTGGCTCATGATGAACTCGACCGACCGCTTGATCCGGGGCCAGATGCGCGTCAGGAACGACTTGATCCGGGGCCATCTGGTGCTCGCGATAGGCCCGGATGATCGTGCCGCAGAAGCCGTCGTGGGCCACGTGGCGATCGTTCTCGGCGCGGAAGTCCATCGCGCCGTTGTCGTGCCAGGCCAGCCCGAAGTCGACGCGCTCGCGCAGGTCGCGCTCGATGGCCGGGAAGAGCCGCGCCACCGACTGGGCATACTGCCAGACGTGCTGGCATGTTCCGGGGCAGCAATCGACCCCTTCCCAGCCCCAGAAGCGGCCGTTGTCGAAGGCGTGAAAGGCCTGGGTCGCCAGGCAGTTCAGCCGGCGTGAACGTGCGGTCGAGGAACCAGTAGGGCAGCGTCGAATCGTACCAGGTCTCGGTTCCAGAGTCGCGTCTGGCCGGCCAGCCGGTCGAAATGATCGGCCACGTAATCGGCCACGGCCGCGGCGCTGTCGAAGCGGCGGATGTAATGCCGCTTGAGCTTCTGGCATATCCGTGATGGCCGCCATCTCGCCGGTCTTCTGGCCGTAGAAGGGAAACCACCACGAGAGCACGAAACGGAAGGTGGCCGACCTCGCCGGGCTTGAGAGTGACCTTGCGTCCGATCGCACCTTTGAGCGATTGATCCATCGGGCGAAGTACGGAGGATTCTGGATGTCGAAGCCGATCGAAGATTGTTGCCGGTTCAACGGCTCCGCTTGCGTTCAGGTCGGCAGCCATCAAAGTCTCGCCGCGGGGGCCATCTACGAGTGTCAGCGCCATCGAGCCGTAGCCTGGCACGTCGCTCGGCTGCTGGTAGAGCGGCCGATCCGAGAAGACGATTTGATCGACGGTGGTGTGGCCCCAGCCCCCGGTTGCCTCGTCGACGATCTGAAGCCGAGCCTTCTTGCCTTGCAGGTCGCGCACGTCGAACGCGTCTTTGCGCATCGGGCCGACATTGCGGCCCGCGGCCCGGCGGACTCCTTGCCGTCGACGATGCAGGCGCAGGCCGAGCTTGCTCAGCTCGGCGCCGCCGCCGATCCGAAAATGGATGAATCTTCGTTCGATGGTGAATTCGGGGCTGGTCAGCGTGCCCGTGTAAAGGTCGGCGGCGGCCGGGTCTTCCCCGTGGCGCATGACGTGGGTGTTGACGAAGCCCTTGCCCCTCGTAGCCCGACAGAGCCGTGTAGAACCGCTTCTCGTCGTCGCGATAAGGCCGATCCTCGAAGGCCTTGCCCTCGGCCTTCCAGCCGCCGTAGTCTTTGCCTTCGAAGTCGGCGAAGACGACGTCGGGGCGGTCCGTTCCTTGCTCGGGAACCACCTCGACCGAGCTGAACAGAGTGGCTCGCTCAGGACCTCTTCTCACCACGACGTTCCGCCTCGAAAGGCTCAGCCCGCCGTCACCGGTCCGGCATACCGCGTTCTCGAGCCAGCCCGCCAGGCTCACCTCGAGAGGATCTTCGCTGGTGTTCTTCACCTGGAATGAGAGAATCGTCGCGGGCAATGAAGAGTCTTCCACATTCAAAGGAATGAACGGGGAAAAGGCTTCCAGGTTCACTTCGAGCGGGAGTGCCGTCGTCGCGATAACTGACGCGGCCGATCGGATATTCGCCTCGGAATGTGATGTCCTTGAACCCACGGCGATCGAGGGCGCGGACGATGGTCTTCTCACCCTGTTTCACCCGGATGGCGAATCCTTGCTCGACGACCGGCTTCGGATTCAGAGGATGCTCGTAGTGCGGCCCGGCCCAGATCTTGGCCTCGTAATCCGTCGTGGTGGTCGAGGTGAAGATGTCCCAGTACCAGAGCCGGCCGTCTCCCCCCAGGTAAAGCTGGCCGCAGGCGATGCCGCCCACGGGCATGCCGACCCAGTTCAGCTCGTTGCCGCGATAGATCCTCAGGCTGCCGGCGCTCGGTGAGGCCGCGAATCCAATCGGGGCTGAGTTTCTTGTCGCTTGGAACCAGAGCCTCGAAGTCCTTCCCCTCGAACGGACCGGCCACGGCGGGCCAGTCGGGAAGCAGCATGCTCGCCGCGCCCAGGCCGGTAACCGCCAGAAAGTCGCGTCGGCCGATCGAGACTGGTTGCGGCCCGCAGCCGCACGTTGGTGAATCGCACGACAGTTTCTCGTTCTGGGGTCTCATGAACGCGTCCTCCCAACCAGCCGTCATCAAGTGTTGAGTCGAGATTGCATCGCTCTCTCCCCGGACTCGCGGTCGCCCCGAAACACCACCCCGCAAGCACCTGACGACCGCTCCAGGATCACCTGTACCATACCTTGCTGTACTCGGAGGATCACGAGGGTACCGACGCCACGGACATGCGACTTGAGACTCGGCACTCAGCACTCAGCACTCAGCACTCGGCACTCAACACTCAATGCCGGGATAGTGAACAATCAGCGGACGTTGATGTGGCAGTTTCGGTGCACCTATACCCACTCGGTTTTGGGATCGCCCGACCGAGCACAGATCATGTCCGATCTCATGATGCTGCAACGTGTTGCCGAGCGAGCAGTCCCGCCTGCCAGCCGGGCCGAAGGTCCTGGAAAATGGCGGAAATGGCGGTTTTGGGCATCTTTTTCGAGCATCTGTACACTGATGTAAACGGCGTGGGGAACCGCGGTGCGAGAGCCGCGATCCCGGCGCTGGGACTGGGCCACCGAAATCATCGCCGCAAGATGTGACATTCCGTGCCGAGTAAGGAAGGGGCGCCCGGCGGTCCCGGCATGCCGGGATTCGGGTTTCCCCTTCCTCCTCTAAAATTCCGTACGGCGGGTTTTCCCCAGTACGGCTTCAAATGGACCGTCAATAGCGACCTTCGGCGACATCCCAAGGCTTAAGTGCCGTCCACATGCGCCCCATGACACCGTCTTATACGCCACCGCAGTTCTTGCTCCCAGAAGTACGCGATCCCCGAAGGGATTTCCCCGTTGTAGAACCGTTAGGTTCAATGTGGCACGACTCCCAGCAGCGCCAACACGTCCATCCAGAGGCCCTTGGCTCGCCATCGGGTTTTGTTGTCCCGGCGGGTCATCGCTTACTACGGCCTCATCCGCCCCTCTGGACTCCTCTCCGCCGCTTATGGATTCGCGGCGGAGGCTGCTGCACCCAAGGTTATCGGCTTGGGGTGGGAATCCAGAGGTTCCCCAATTTACTCCGCTGGACTGTGCTCGCGTGCCGCCTCCCATACCCCGGTGGCCCCGAAGAGTGCACATGACTGTTGCTTCTTCTTCGGTATTAGCCTTCACCCCAATGTCACGGGTTCGACAACCACATTGATCATTTCGAGGCTGCAGAGTTCGTTCCGAGCTCAAATTCGTGCTCCTACTACGGCCCGCGAGCTGGCTAGCCCTCCTTACGAGGACGTTTACATTCGAGCTTGCGCTGGCCGGGTCGCCCCGAGCCAACGTCGAATATGACTACGTGGGTAAACAGTCAACTCCCACGACCGGACTTTCACCGGCAAGTCCAACGGCATTATGGGCTGCAGGACATCGTCTGATCTTTGCTTTGTCCCAGGTGCCAAATCCGTCAACTCAGCGCGCAGGTGCTAACTCTGGACCGGCTCTGCTTTGCGCAAGGGCACGCACATTTCCCGTTACTTGAATTTTACAACATGACGATCTTTTGATTCCCACCGCCGCCGTCGTGTCGAAGTAAGAGTCAACGATCTACATGGGTTTTGGCGGTGGCGACGGTTGGGTGATGTCCCAGGATCATCGAAAGAGGCAGGAGACCGGGGGCCTCGTTCGGCCCGGGGCCGGCAGTCCGCGCCCGAACCTCGAGTACGAGGGAGCCGACCCCGCAGAGCGGGAGTCACCCCCGCCCCGATCCCTCGGCATTCCAACCAACCTTGGACCGGGCTTGCGTCGCATGTCCCTTGACGGTCTTTCCAGGATCCTTAACTTCCCGGAGCGGGCGATGTTTGTCTTCGCGTTCTCTCCATCGCGGAAAACCGCATTGCCGCTCTGCCAGTAAAGCCTTATGAAGAGGCAACTTTCTCACGTAGGAGGCAAGGATGACACCGACCTTCTTCGACAACGGAAAAAGCATTGAGCATCCGCTCGAACTCAAATTCAACGCCCCCGCGTGGGACATCCTCTCGGCGATCGAGCGCGGATTCCGTGCCCAGGTGGACGTGAAGGGCAAGCTGGCCGAATGGTTCCTCTACAAACAGCTCGTTGAGCTGAAGGATCGCGGTATCATCGAAGCCGTGACCTGGCACGACGCCGACGGCAAACCCGATTTCGACGTCGTGATCGAGGGACGTACGATCCGGATCGAATGCAAGAACGTGAGATCCGGAAAGAACCCAAAGGGATACCAAGGGAACTATCGCGTCGAGATCCAGAAGACGCGCAATCAGCTCACGGGTGGACCGGCACGGGGTTACAAGGTCGACGAGTTCGAGATCCTCGCCGCATGCCTGTTCAACCAGAACGGGATCTGGGAATACGTGTTCGTGCAGGCGACTCGACTCGAACGCAGACCGGAATTTCCGGACTACCTTGTGATCATGCAGCCGGTACCCCCTCAGCGCTCAGAAGGTCCCAGGGCGGCGCGGGCCAGGATCTCGGCAATCACCCGCAAGTACGAATCGTGTCTCCTTGGCGAGCCGCGAAGAACGCGACTGGACCAGTCCGCATTATTCAAGAAAAAAGGCCCACGTAGTCCGGGCCATCGATGACGCTTTTAATCTCCCGGTCGGCTAGTGCGAGTGCCCGTTGCTCTTGTCGTTCTAAATTACTTACCAGCAGGCAAGGAAAAAAGTCTGTAGAATCTCCGACCTCGTGGTCTGGTTCGAAGTCTCCCCCGTGTAGTCTGGCAGCCTCAAGGAGAAGAGAGGCAGAAATGCGGCCTTGTAGCGTCAGTGGGCATAACGCGATCCTGTTGTCGCTCGTAACCTAGGGAAATTGCATGATTTCCACACGTCGGGGTCATTCCAAACGAAGCGTCACAGTCTGGCAGCGAACACGCTGCGGTCGGTGTTGGTTAGCAGCCTCGCCACCGGCCACGCGCGAGCACACCGCTTGGGTCACTGGGTGGTGAGCCTCCACCCTCCGTTCACATACTCGACCAGGCCCTTTTGCTTGAGATGCTGCTCGACGGTTCGACAGCGTGTTTTCCACTTCTTCCCAAAACGCATTCCGTCGATGACCCGATCGACCGCGTTGTTACACAAATCCGGATACGTATTTTCAATACGTACGTGGATCTGGGTTGTCTTTAAAGGCCCATCTCGCTTAAGAAAAAAAGAAATGGCTTTCGAAAAGATACTTGGCAAGGGCCCCTTGGCCAGGCGAAGCCTTATGAGTCTCGGTCTCCGCCAACTACGAAGAGGTCTCGAGACTCGTCGCGGGCATGCTTTGCGATGACAGCCATCTGATTCCGAAAGGACTTTCGAAACGCGCTCGGCTATTTGGCAGTATTCAAGTAGGCTCTGCCTACTAACGAGGGCGCCAAGGCCCGAATAATCCAGAACATCGCTTCGGATTCTTGCTACTGCAAACGAGTCATTTACACCTACACCATATTCGTAATTCATATCAAGCCCACCCCCTGGTTAGATTTGCGGATGTCACAATGGCTCGCTTTACATCCTGAAATGTATACTTTCGCGTGGAGCTTTGGCAAGTGAAACATCTGTACGATTGGTAGTCCTTCTGCAAGAAACCGAAATTGCGGATGGGTCAGTCGAACCTTGACAGATATGGCATCGGCGAGAGATCGGTCAAGAGCACGAGGCTGCCTGAGTCCCTCATGCTACCTGGCAGGTTCGAGACCACAAAGTGAACTCCGTCCTTGCTTATGTAGGGAGTGGCAATCACCAGTTCCTGCTCCGAAGATCGAATCAGACCAGCTAGATCGTCTTTCCAGTCTCGGTTCAATGGACAGAAGGACGACATGCCTGTTCCCCTTTATGAATGCCGCGCACCAAAGCCCAACTCGTGCCCGCCCGTTCCGTGATTGGGCCGCCCAGTTTACGAGGCTTTGCTGGACCTAGGCCGTGAAAACCAGAAAACTCCCGAAAGTTGGCCGCGGACAAAAATTGGGTAATCTGAGGGCGTAATCCTAGTCTTTCACAACGTTCGTCCTGAGGAATCCTCCCAAACAAGATGTCCGTCCAGTCTCTTCCACTCCAGAAATTGCTGTCGAGATGCCCGACATTTCGTGTCTAGGCTCTTCCAGCCTATTCCACCTGGCCCAGGAGTTCTATTGGTACAACCCGGGAAAACTCCCGTCACCCGCGGAGTGGGTAACCGTGCGGAAGATCCGGGTCAAAGACGCGGTGAACTGCGTGTGGTGGCTGTCGAAGACCCCCTGGCCGAAGGCGGATAACCAGCGGGTGCTCAACGAGTATTCGCCCGACATGATTCGGTTGCTCGCGAAGGGGTACAAACCGAAAGTTAGACCCAGCGGGCACATCATCACGAAGAAGTTCAAGGACCGGGGTGGGAGCATACCATCGAACATATTTATATGCGGTAACAACGACGCAAACGGGCATTACATGGAACGTTGCAAGGCGGAGGGGATCAAACCCCACCCCGCTCGCTTTCCGCACCAGTTGCCGTCATTCTTCGTGAGGTTTCTGACGAATCCCGGGGATCTGGTCCTAGACCCGTTTGCTGGGAGTAACACAACCGGCCAGGTGTGCGAGCAGGAGGGCCGGACGTGGATCGCCATCGAACGGGATCCGGAGTACCTGAAAGCTAGCCAGTTCCGGTTTGAGCCTGACGCACCTGCCGCGGTATCGGGTGGACCGATCGAGCCAGGGGTTAACGCGTGCTCGAACGGGAAGAAGGGACGTCCCGGGAAGAACAGGACGGATCAACTTGGACTGTTTGATTAGCAAGGCTAGCCAAATCAAGCGCCAGGGCGGCTTCGCGAGGTCGGGCCCGGTAAACGGGGCGGCTTCGCGGGGCATTCATCGGCTCGTTGGGAAAACCGCTGGATTGCTCTGCGGAGCGAAGGGGGAAAGTGTCGCCAGTTCATTTTTTCCGAAGCCCGACGACCCGACGGAGATTCCGTGGACAGCGGTCATCCTAGCGCGATCCACGTAGCGATTGAGGCTCGTGGTCCTGACTCTGGATGCGCTTGCCGAGGATCTCCTCGTCGCCACGACATGCTCTGATTGGGTCAAAGCCGACGTGCGCACCAGCCCCTCGAGGAAGATCCATCAGGTCGCAAGCTCTACCACTTGCCCGGCATGGCGAGCTTGTCGCCGGGAATGAGACCCATTATGCTTTTTCGCAGGGGGCAAATACTGGGTCAATCTCGCAGGGTAGTTTTCCTGCGCGCATCGGACCTTGAAGGAGCCCGCCTTGGCATCTCGCAAGCCCCCACGCCCTTTCTCTCAGGGGTTCACCCTGATCGAACTACTGGTTGTCATCGCCATCATCGCGGTGCTGATCGCGCTTCTGCTCCCCGCCGTGCAATCCGCTCGCGAGGCAGCGCGTCGCGGCCAGTGCGCGAATAACCTCAAGCAACTGGCGCTCGCCGCGCTCAGTTACGAATCGGCCAATCAGACCCTGCCGCCGGGCGGTTTTACTCGGCCGATCGCATGGCCGGGGTCGAGGTGGAACTTCGGCCCGTTCCCATCGATGCTTCCGTTTCTGGAACAGCAGGCCGCCTTCAATACCGTCAACTTCGAATGGAACGTCTTCGCCGGCCAGAATATCACGATCGCGGGAATCGGCATCTCCACTTTATGGTGTCCCAGCGACGCCTCGGTCTGGTCGCTGTCACCGGTGGACCTCACGAAGTATCCCGGAGCGCCGCCGGGAAGCTGGAACCAGGCGGTCGCAAGTTACGGTGGAGTGGTGGGCGCCTGGAGCTTGCGGCTGAGCATCGATGACACTTTCTTCGCCCTGCGCAAGGCCAACATGACGGGTCTCGATCTACGCGCACAGCTCTACGCGCCTGGCGGAGATCACCGACGGCACGAGCAATACGATGCTCTTTGGCGAGCATCTCCACGGCGTCTTTGATCCGGCCGCCCAGGCGCAGTACCACGCCTGGAACTCGGGCTTCTGGACCGACACGATGATCGACGGCTACTACCCCGTGAACGCCTCGCACAAGCTGCTTCAGCTTGGCGACCCGACAGGCCGTGATTATATTGCGATGAGCATGGCGAGCAACCATCCGGGCGGCGTCAATGCCGCCCTGGCCGATGGCAGCGTCCGGTTTCTCAAGGATACGATCGACTGCTGGTCGATTGACCCGGGGACGGCCGTTGCCATCGGCGTACCGTTCAATTCCGACGGCACCGGCAGAATCTTCATCAACTCCGGCACCAGGGTCGGCGTGCTGCAGAAGCTTTGCACGCGCAATTTGGGCGATTCCGTGAGCGCGGATTCTTACTGACACAAATGGGAAGTGTTGTGGAGAATCGAGGGAGACGGAATGATTCCTGCGTGATATGGTCAAGTGGAGCGTTGCAGCCCACGTCCGGAAATCTCGACTTATCCGGGCTCAAGGGAGGTCTGATGAGTATCGTCCACCAAACTTCGCCCACAGTTCCGCTCCCTCCAGATCCCGGCTCAAACGAGGATCCTTTCCGCTACGGCTGGCGTTACAAGAAGATCACCAAGCCGGATGGAACCGTCGACTACGACCAGGTGCCACTTACCTTGGAGGACCTGCTATTTCCCGAGGAAGGGGATTTCGTCGTGCAAACCGAGAGCCACAGGCGTGATTGGGTTTATCTCGATCTTGTCTTCGATTCCCAGCTCGCCGATGATCCCTCGGCCGTGGTCCTTGCCGACTGCCGTGTCGATTTCAACGTGCCGGGAGTGCGTCCGCTCGGCCCGGACGTCGTTGTCATTCTGGGCGTGAAGCAGTATCGCGACTGGGCCACACTCGACCTGGCGGCTGAAGGGGCCCATGCCGCACTGGTTGTTGAGGTCACTTCGCCTGACACCCGCCCCAACGATTTCGGAATCAAGAAGGACTTCTACCACCGCGCACGGGTGCCTCTGTATGTGATTGTCGATTCCGCCGAGGTGGGTGGCCGTCGGAAGATTTCTCTCAAAGCTTTCCGCTGGACCCCTGGAGGCTTCGAGGCCTTCCCGCCTGGCGATCAAGGTCGGTTCTGGCTCGACCCGGTGCGAGTCTGGCTGGGAACCGCGGCCGCCGAGTATGGCGACCGCGTCGCGTGCTTCGACCAGGAGGGCCGGGAGATCGGTGATTACGAAGAGATCAACCGGGCTCGCATCGAGGCCGAGCTCAGGGCTGCCGAGGCCTTCAGGAAGGCTGCGGAGGCCGAGACAAAGGCTGCCGAGGCCGAGACAAAGGCTGCGGAGGCCGAGACGAAGGCTGCGGAGGCCGAGACAAAGGCTGCCGAGGCCGAGACGAAGGCTGCCGAGGCCGAGGCCAGGGCAGATCAGGAATCCGCGTCCCGCTCTGAATTGGAACGACGCCTTCACGCACTCGAAGCGGAACTGCGTCGCGTGAGGGGCAATGCCGGACAACCGTGATGAGTGTAACTCGGATGGTACCGAGTTATCGTATTCCCGCAGTCGGAGTCGACTCCACGGGACCGCTGAAGACATCAAGCATCAGCACGGTGAACACGAAAGGCTTGCCGTGATCCAGCGACTCGATATTGAGGTTCACCTGGAGATGGTCGTAAGTAATCCCGTCGCGAGCTTCGAGTCTCGTCTGTCGTGGTGAACCAGCAATCGGCCGGCCACGACCCCTGTAGTGCGATCTGCTCGAGAGTCGGGTTTGACGATCTGGAACTGGTCCCGTTGCGTTTGAGGTTCGCCCGAGCGCCGCAGGTAGTTCTCGTACTCGACTCAAGCCGGCAGCGATCGTCCGGCGGCCCTTTGCCTCGGTCAACAGGCCGGCGAACACGCTTTTCCCCTCGTGGTTCAACTGTGTCTTTCAAAATCCCCAGTGCGTTGCCCAGCGTCTTCGCGCCGGCATAGCGTTGCGGAAAGCCGGGGAGGGAGTCGGCTAGTTTTGCTTGTCTTTGCAAGCGGAAATCCCCAGGAGGCGGATTGAGACGGGAGAGGGCAAACGATCCGCCGCCACAACCTCGCCGCCGTTGCACGTGATCAGCGCACGGAGTGTTCTGCTCGTCAAGATTGCGGTCCAGGAACCGGACGAGTCCGCTGGCGAAGAGCGCGGCGAACCCGTCTTTCATTGAACCGCCCAGGCGAGGAAGCGGCTTGCTTTCAAGGTAAGGAAGCTCTTCTGGTTTGGTCCAGGGCACCGCCTGGGCCGCCTCGACGACCATGATCGTATTGTTCGTGCCGTCGGTGATCTCCTGAATCCCCGTACCACGGTTTACGCGGAACATGGTCTGGGCCCCAACAGACGGCTCCACTCCGGGCTCCACGGGACGTGACACGTTCCCCGCGAAAACGCGATAAGGGGTTGTCGTGGCTTTGCCGGATCGATCGGTCGGCGAGACAAACACCGCAGGCATCTTGTCCAGGAACTGCTTGTTATGTGGGCTGTCCCAGGGCTCATCGAGATGAAAGTCCTTGTGGAGATCGCCCAGGTTATGGCCATATCCTCCAGTAAAATACGGCAGGATAGCGACCCGCCAGCTCAAGAGTGGCTTGCCATCCTTGCTGGTGATCGCGGCCGGTGGGTAGTGTCCCTCGGCCGACTGGTAATTGACCATGGCGAGGCCGATCCGTTTCAGATTGCCGACGTGGCGAGCCCAGAGTGCGTCCTGGTCACTTGTCGCGGCGGCCTTCGGTTCGAGCTTTGCCTCTTCGCGTATGGCGGCTTGCTGAGCAGGCGACGATCTCCAGGTGAGCCCAGCACCCAGTGCGACACCCGCGATGGCCAGTATGGCCGCGGCTTTCCATCTCAACGATCGTCATCCACATGGCTTTCGCCTCACTCTTGATCAAGGTGGCTACCTCAGGAGGAATCATCTCGAACGCGAAATGACCTGCACCGAACCGAAGTGCGGCTTCAACCGTCTCACCAGTGAGGGCCGGGGAAATCACCGAAACGGACGCCGCTTCCGCGGGCATCGCGCCGATGCACACCAAAGACGGTGCCAGCCCTCGTTTCACGAGCCTCGACCTCAAACGCTGGCGGCCGCGAGCCAGCCGACTCTTGACGGTGCCCACGGGCCAGCCGAGCTGGGCCGCGGCTTGTTCGTGTGTCAGATCCTCCATGTCGCAGAGCACGATGCGCGGCGCGAAGGCGTTCGGGCAACTGGCTCAGCTCTTCGTCCACCATTTGAGCGAGCTCGCCGTCGACTTGCTTGCCGTGCTCGACGATTCGTGGTTGTCGTTCTCCATAGCGCCGCTCATGCTTGCGCCGCCGGGCCTGGGCCGAATGGACGTTCCGGGCTGCTCGGAGAGCGACTCCGTAAAGCCAGCTTGCAACCGAATCTCGATTCCGGATCGATCTGGCTTGCTGCGCAAGGATGAGAAACGTGGCCTGGAACGCGTCCTGGGCATCATGCCGGTCGGTCAGGATACGGCAACAGACTCTCCAGACCATCGGGCCATGGCGCTGGACCAGCGTTTTGAAAGCAGACGCCGCCGACTCCGCACCAGAGGTGAGGAATCGTTCCAGTAGCTGGCGGTCTGCCCAGATACCAGGTACACCCACCGAAAACAGGGTGTCGATGTCTTGAAGAACGGCTGCCTGCTCCTTGCCTTCCATCGCCTTTCCCCGACCGTGTTCCAGAACGACAGGTAGTGTCACGAGAGATCAAAACCGTTCCGACATTTTTTCCGCCCGGGTCGATTGCATGCAACTTGCGTCACTCTGGGTTAACGAAGAAAGGTAGAAAGGAACCTCGTTGCCGCAGGGGCCCTTCGCTGGGATCAAACACCCGCTCAGCAGCCGATTGACCGTGACAGTTTCCCGAATCGCCGTAAGATTCCGCCCAAGTTCCTTCGAGAGAGGTTGTCGGGCCGACGACGGCTCGGGTTGGGGTCCGTGCGCCGGGCGGGGGGGATGGAAGCCTTGGATCGACGTGACGCGAGAGGCGAAGAAACGCCTGCCCTCGGGCTGGGTTCGCTGGCCCGCACGGGCGGACTGGTTCTGCTCGTGGTCGCCCTGGCGATGCTCTCCACCGGTTGTGCCTCGATCGTGGTCTACAACCGTCCGGTTCTCGATCGTGGCTTGCAGGACGTTGTCGCCGGAACCACGCCGCCTCCGGCCGAGTCGCTGGCGCTGGTCCAGGCCGGGATGGCCCTGGACCGGAAACATCCGGAATGGGCGATGACTTATTATCGCGACGCCGCCTTGAAAGCACTGCCGCAAGTGGAAAGCGAGGGGGTTTCGCCCAAGCTTGACGTGGCGGCCGCCAAGGGCGGCCAGGGAATCTATCGTCGGTCCATCGAATACATCCTGGAGACGGCGAATCGCCGGGCGAAGGCCGAAGGAGTGTCCTGGACCGACGTCCTGGCGCGGGCGGGAATCGGGGTTCGAGGCAAGGTCCACCTGTATGAAACGGCGATGTGGGAAGAGGCACTGCCCACCCGCCAGTTCGAGATCAAAGGGTTTCGCCATCGGGCCGGCCGAGGGGGGCTCGGAGCGCCCGTGGTCCTTTACCTGGATCGATCAAAGCAACAGGACGACCCGCGACCGAGACCAGCGGCGCCCTGGCAGACCCGTCCGTGGCCCACTTCCCCAATCTGCTCTATCGATCGGCCTCGGCCGTCCTGCGGCCGGGGGCAGGACCCAACGAGCCGCCGGCGGTGCTCGAGCTGCACGATCCGGTAAGCAATCCCGACCTGCGCTGGCGGCCGGCCGCAGGGGCCGCCAGCTTGCCCCTGGCTTATGACTTGACCGTGCCGCTGGGCCGCCAGCTTCATGTCAGGAACCTCAACCTGGTCGGAGCGCTGGGGGTCTTCTTCCCCTCGGAGTACGACGGCAAGACAGGCATCTACATGCTTGATCCGTATGAGCCCGGCAAGATCCCCGTGGTTTTCGTGCACGGACTGATGTCCAGCCCCGAAGCCTGGACCAACGCCATGAACGACCTGCGAGGAAACCCCGAGCTGCGCAAGCGGTACCAGTTCTGGATGTTCTTCTACTCGACCGGCAATCCGCTGCTTGCCTCCGGTGCGCGGTTCCGCAAAGCGCTCAACGAGATGCGATCGGAGCTGGACCCGGGGCGGCAAGATCCCGCGTTCGACCGCATGGTCCTGGTCGGGCACAGCATGGGGGGACTGCTCTCGCAACTGGCCATCAGCAAGAGCGGCCAGACGCTCTGGAATACGGCGTCCAAGGTTTCGCCCGACCAGATCGAAATGGATCGGCAGATCAAAGACTTGCTCATGGAGGCAATGTTCTTCGAGCCTGTGCCCACCGTCAGACGCGTGGTCTTCATCTCCACGCCGCACCGGGGCAGTCCCCTGGGAGACGACCTGGTGGGCCAGGTGACCTCGCGTTTGATTCGCGTTCCCGCCGACATCTTGCAGATCCGCGAGACGCTGGCGCAGGCCAACGGTCAGGCCAAGGTTTCCGAGGAGTTCCGAGGCACTCGGTACGCAACCGGCGTGGCCCAACTGGGCGTGGGCAACCCGGTGCTGCAGGCGATTAACCGGTTGCCGATGAGCGCGGATGTTCCCTATCACTCGATCGTGGGATACAACGGCAAGGAACCATTGCCGGCAGGTGGCGACGGAGTCGTGGCTTACAAGAGCGCCCATATCGAGGGAGCCCTCTCCGAGCTGGTCGTCTCGAGCGACCACTCGGCTCAGGAAACCGACAACGCGATTCGTGAAATGAGACGCATTCTTACCATTCACTACAACGAATACGCTCTGGAGCGGAGAGCCCTGTCTCTGGGAGAAAAACCAGCGCCTCGGATCACACGTCCCAGCGGCCCCACGCCAGTCCGTTATGCACTGACGACGCCACCCTCGGAAGACGCCCGAAGCCGCGTTGCCCGATCGGAGGGCGTCCAGCGCGCATCGCTGACGCGTTAGCCAGGCGGTCAATTCTTCGTGCAACCCGACTGGGCATGAAGGAAGGTAGAAAATTGATTCAACCCGTCCGCGTGATCTGACCGATGACGAGAATGTGAAATCCGGTTTGCCACAGCGGCGCGCCGCATTCGGCTGGAGCGCCCGCTTCCTGCTGACCCGCCACTGCTCGTACACCGAAAGGGAGTTCCGTCAATGCGAAAAAGGGGCGTCACCATTCCCCGCGTTCAACTCCTTGGAAGATCGCATGGTGCTGAGCCATGTCGGCAGCCAGTTGATCTCTTCCGCCACGGCCGAAATCCGCAAGCTGCACACGAGCCTGAACAACAAATCGGTCGCGGCAGGTTTCCACAAACTCAAGGTTGGAATGAACAAGACTTTCCATGATGCGCAGCATACTGTTGATCATCAGGTCAAAAGCGTTGTCCATCACGTGCAAACGCAAAAGACCACGAACAACTTCTGGGATTCGCTCAAGTCGATGTTCGGTTTCAAGTAGTGTTGTTGTGCGCACTCAAGGAATCGCAATGTCGAGAAGCCCTGGCGGGGCGAGAGGCGCAAGATCCTTGGTGCTTCGCCTCAGCCCCGACCCACCAGCGGCATCTTGGTGGCCATGACCGTGAGGAAAAGGACGTTCGCATCCAGGGGAAGGCTCGCCATGTACAGCACGGCGCGTGCCACGTGCGCGACGTCCATCGTTGGCTCAGCGGCCGTCTCTCCGCTGGCTTGAAGAACACCACTTTTCATCCGGGCGGTCATTTCCGTCGCGGCGTTGCCGATGTCGATCTGGCCGCAGGCGATGTCGTATCTTCGGCCATCGAGGGCCGTTGACTTGGTCAGTCCGGTGATCGCGTGCTTGGTCGCCGTGTAAGGGGCGGAGTTCGGCCGGGGAGCGTGCGCCGAGATCGAGCCGTTGTTGATGATCCGACCTCCTCCCGGGTCTTGCCCCTTCATCAACCGGAACGCCGCCTGGGTGCAAAGGAAGACGCCGGTCAAATTGACGTCCACCACGCTTCGCCATTGCGCGAATGTCAGGTCTTCCAGAGGAACGGGCGGAGCGCTGGTACCGGCATTATTGAAGAGCAGATCCAGGCGGCCGAGACTAGCCTTGGTCATGCTGAAAAGCGACGATACCGAGTCGGAGTCGCTCACGTCGGCTGGGATCACGAGCGCCGAGCGGCCGCCTCTCCGGCGAGAGCGGCGGTCTCTTCGAGCGCCTGGCGCCGACGTCCGGTCAGGACGACCGAGTATCCCTCTTCCAGTAACGCCAGTGACGTCGCCCGGCCGATACCGGAGCCCGCGCCGGTCACCATGGCGACTTTTGTGTTCGCTTTCATCGTGCGGTCCACCTCATCTTGCAGGGAACGATGCGATGCTAAACGGGTGGTCGAGAGCCCCATTTTTCCCTATGCTCACGACATGAAAGACCACATCTTATCTCGCCGCGCGCTGAATCGCGCCTTGCTCGCCCGGCAAATGCTGCTGGCCAGACAGGAAATCTCGGCCCTCGGTGCCGTTCACCGCCTGGTTGGACTTCAGGCGCAACAGGCGTCACCTCCCTTCATCGGCCTCTGGACAAGGCTAGCCCGCTTCGAGCGCGCGGAGCTGGCGCGGCTGATCCATGGTCGTGAGGTCATCCGCGCCCCGCTCATGCGATCCACACTGCATCTCATGACCGCCGCTGACTACCTGGCGTTCCGCGGCGCTCTTCAGCCGGCGCTCTCCGCTGGTATGCGCTCGGCCTTGCGCGATCGGACGAACCCCCTTGACATCCCGGCGATCACCGCTGCGGCACGTTGCTACTTCGGCGAACAGCCCCGCACGTTCTCAGATTTGCGGTCCACGCTTCTGGGCGTCTTCCCCAGCGGCGACGAGCGCGCGATGGGATACGCCGCGCGCATGCATCTTCCGCTCGTGGTGGTGCCCGACGACTCGGAATGGGCCTTCCGTTCCGACGCGAACTTCGCCCTCGCCGAGTCGTGGCTCGGCAAGACTCCAGAGACTGACGAGCGACCACATGCGCTCGTCATGAGCTATCTCGCCGCATTCGGGCCCGCGTCGGCGACCGATGTTCAAGCCTGGTCTGCCCTGGCCGGGATTCGAGAGGTGCTGGAAGAACTGCGACCGCGGCTCGTCGCCTTCCGCGACGATCGAAAGCGAGAATTGTTCGACCTGCCCGAAGCGCCCCGCCCCTCGGAGGGCACGCCCGCCCCCGCGCGTTTCCTTCCGGGTTTCGACAACCTGATCCTCTCGCATGCGGATCGAACCAGGATCATGGCCGACGAGCACCGCCCGCTGGTCACCACGAAAAACCTCCTGGTCCAGCCGACGTTCCTGGTTAACGGCTTCGTCGCCGGCACATGGAAATCTTCCCTGGTGAGGAAGGAAGCCCGCCTGACCGTCTTGCCGTTCGAGCCGTTACCCAGGGCCGCCAAGGCCGAGCTCGCCCTGGAGGCGCAGAATCTGGTTCGATTCATCGAGCCCGATGCCGGCAAGTGGACGGTAAGTTTCGAGGAGAGATGAGGGAACCAACCATGTTCTCAGCGCTTGTCCCGGTTGCTGCAAAAGAGCAAGTACCGGCCATCAGGCGAAAAGGCCAGGCCGCCGATCTGGCGGTCGAGGCCCTCGGGCTCGAGGCGTTTCGCATGGCCCGATTGCCCCTTCTCTACCGAATAGAGCGCCATGCCCTGCGGCTTCACGCCGACGAAGACGCAACGGCGAGTACCGGGTGAATAGACTGGCCAGAGCGGCTTCATGTCGTCATCCTGGCCTGCCTTCCACAAGACCTCCTTGATCTTCGCCTTTTCGGGCTCGCCCACGTCGATCAGGGCCACGGTGTCACCCGTGCCTTCGGAGCCGACGATGGCCGCCAGGATTTGTACATCGGCCCAGCTCGGCCAGCCGAAGACCGAGTACTCGGAGATCTCCACGTGACGCGATTCGGACTTCGCAATGTCGATCAGCTTCATGTTGCGCGGATCGTTAAAGCCGACGACCAGGAATTGCCGTCCGTCCGGCGACCATAAAGGCATACCAAAGTCGCCGGCTCGACGGCGCTGCGAACCGTCGGCCTGCATGACCCAGATGCCTGATTCTTCGTTTGCGACCGCATTGTCGTGCAGCAAGAACGCGATGCGCCTGTCATCTGGAGAAAAGGTCGGCCGGGCGCCGGGACCGAGGTCAATCATCTTTGGGGAGTCGTCTCCCAGTTCGATCGCCTTGATGTGCAAAAGATGAAACGAACCTTCCGGCATGACGTCGAAGAGGATGCGCCGGCCGTCGTGCGACCACCGGGGCGAACCGCAGCTATCGGCGCCGGGGTCAGGCTCATCGGCGATCATCGTCACATCGCCTTTTGCCAGGTCCATCATGTACAGGCGCGCGGCGAAGCGGAGACTTCGAGAGCTGGGCGGGATGACGCTTGAGCTGGTCGGCGAGCTGGCCGGCCGCTCTGGCGGGCGGATCCTCGCCGCGCGTTGGCGCGGCCAGCAGAGCTGATCAGACCTAGCACCGCCAGAGCGTCCGTTCTCGTCTTCATCATCGACGCACCTCTCAACCTATCAGTTCATGATGAGAGTTTACGTGCTATTCATGCCGCCGCCGGGCCGAATAGAGACTGCTCGCCCCGCACGACTTGCTCGGTGACGGTGTAGGTTTCTCCCGGCTGTCGATCGGGCAGCTCGTACATGATTTCGAGCATCAGGCTTTCCATGATCGACCGCAGCTGCCCGTGCCCCGGTCCCCCGGGCCTTGGCCCGGCGGGCGATCTCACGGATCGCGCCGTCGGTAAATTTGAGCTTCGCCCCGTCATAATGGAAGAGCACCTCATACTGCTTTGTGAGCGCGTCTTTGGGCTCGGTCAGGATGCGCGCGAGGTCGGCCTCGGAAAGCTGGTTGAGCGTGGCGATCACCGGCAGCCGGCCGATGAGCTCGGGAATCATGCCATATCGCTCGAGGTCTTCAGGCGTGACCTGTGCCACCAGCTCATCTCGCTCCAGCTCGCGATCGTGGGCTTTCTCATCTCCGCGGCCGAAGCCGATCATCTTCCGGCCCAGCCGCTTGCCGATGATCTCCTCCAGGCCCACGAACGTCCCACCGCAGATGAACAGGATGTCGGTTGTATTGACCTGGAGATACTGCTGCTCGGGATGCTTGCGTCCCCCCTGGGGCGGCACGTTGGCGACGGTTCCCTCGAGCATCTTGAGCAAGGCCTGCTGCACGCCCTCGCCGGAGACGTCGCGCGTGATCGAAACGTTCTGACTGGTCTTGCCGATCTTGTCAATCTCATCGATGTAGATGATTCCCTTCTCGGCCGTGGCGATATCGTAATCGGCCGCCATGACGAGCTTGAGAATCAGGTTCTCGACGTCCTCGCCCACATACCCGGCCTCGGTGAGCGTGGTGGCGTCGCCGATGGCGAACGGCACATGCAGCCGGCGAGCCAGCGTCTGCGCCAGCGCCGTCTTGCCGCAGCCGGTGGGGCCGATGAGAAGCACGTTGCTCTTGGAAACCTCGACATCGCGCAAGATAGGGTCGTCAATCTCCCCCCCAGCACGCGCTTGTAGTGGTTGATCACCGCGACCGCCAGCGTCTTCTTCACTCGCTCTTGCCCGATGATGTAATCATTCAGGTGGCTTACCAGCTCCTTTGGTGTGGGAACCTTCTCGAGCCCGACACTCTTTCGTTCATGCTGGGCGAACAGCCCGTCGCAAACCCCCACGCAATGCGCCAAATATGCGAGATCGGCCGCCCCAAGCTGGCGGGCACCAGCGCCCTACCTTCAATCATCGGCCCAGCCTCGGCACTATTCCGGCCGCAGAAGTCACAAAGGACGGGCGCCGGAGCCACGGGCGGGTTATCTTCGGTCGTTGTCAAGGATGTCACTCCGCATCAAGTTCGTGGATCGGAAATGAAACCATCGTGCCATATTCTCGGTCCTTCAGCCAGCAGAGGATGAGGTTCGCCTGAACCCCTCACAATTCTCGCGCGTTATGGCTCTGAACCGATGTCTGGTGTAGAATGAGTGGCAGATCGCTTCGCCCTTCCGGAGACTCCGATCATGTTGAGCCCGTTCCCCGGCATGGACCCTTACCTGGAACAGTTCTGGGGCGACGTTCATCACACGCTGATCACCTACTCGCGCGAGCGATTCAGAAGCAATTGCCTGGTGATCTGGTCGCTCGGGTTGACGAGCGGGTGTTCGTCGAGCCGGCGGATGGACTGGGGCGGAACATCATTCCGGATGTCCGGGTCGTCGAGCGCGGCCGGCCGCAGGAGCGAAGCCTCGAGACGGGCAACGGCATCGCCGTGGCCGAGCCCTTGGTGGTCCACCTCGAGCAGGATGAGCCGGTGCGGCAGGGGTTCATCGAGATCATCGACATCAAGTCGGGCCGTCGGGTCGTCACGGTCATCGAGATCCTGAGCCCCTCCAACAAGCTCCCAGGACCGGGACGGGAACTCTACGTCAAGAAGCAGGACGAGCTTCGCGCCGGGGGTGTCAGTCTGGTCGAAATCGACCTGATCCGAACCGGCACGCGTGTCTTGTCGTGTCCCCTCGACCGAATTCCCGATGGCCATCGCACGCCGTATGCCGCGTGTGCCCGCCGGGGCTGGAAGCCGTTTGAGATCGAGTATTACCGGATTCCAATCCGTGAGCGACTGCCAGCCATTCGCATTCCCCTGCGCCGCGATGATCGCGACGTTGCACTCGATCTTCAAGCCGTGCTCGATCGGTGCTACGAGGAAGGCCGATACGACGGCGACATCGACTACCGCGAGGAGCCCGACCCGCCGCTGAGTTCCGACGACGCCCGCTGGGCCGAGGCGCTGCTTCGTGAGCAAGGGCGGCGTTGAACGAAGTGGTTTACCTATGCTGCACTGGAAGACAAGGGTCCGTGGTAAATCGATATGCCGTCCGAGAATCACTCCAACGATCGGTGTCGCCAGATCATCGAGTCGATCCTGGTGGAATACACCAAGATCCCTTACGCCCATGGCGACATCCAGACCGAGGCCGTTTTCGATCGAACTCGGGACCGCTACTTACTCGTGAACACGGGCTGGGACCAAGGTCGCCGAGTCCATGGCTGCCTCGTACATGTTGACCTGATCGACGACAAGTTCTGGATCCAGCGCGACGGCACGGAACACGGAATTGCCAAAGACCTGGTGGCCGCGGGAGTGCCCAGAGAACAGATTGTCTTGGCATTCAAGCCCCCGGAAATCCGCCGGCATACCGATTATGCGTTCGCGTAGCGCTACGACGGCGGTTCCTCAATACCCCGCTTCCTCCTGCCGCCTCACCACCGCCGGACTCTCGCCGCTGCTTACGGGGGTGATATCGACCGTCACCTTCACGGTATGCGTTCCTCCGCCCAGGATGACACCCTTGATGGGGCTGACGTCGTCGTAGTCGCGGCCCCAGGCGAGGATGATGTGCTGGTCGAAGGGGAGCTGGTTGTTGGTCGGGTCAAGGTCGATCCAGCCGAAGCCGGGGCAGAAAAACGAGACCCAGGCGTGCGAGGCCTCGGCGCCGGTCAATGGGGAGCGGTCCGAAGGAGGGTTCGTGCGCAGGTAGCCGCTCACGTAGCGTGCGGCCAGGCCCAGTGAGCGTAAGCAGCCGATCTGGAGGTGGGCGAAATCCTGGCAGACGCCGTGGCGACTTTCGAGAACCTCCTTGATCGGGGTCGCGATCGTCGTGGCGGTCGGATCGTAACGGAACTCACCGTGAATCCGCGCGGTCAGGTCGAGAACAGCCTCCAGGATCGGCCGCTCCGGTGCGAACGACGGCGCGGCGAAGGCGGCGAAGGGCGCTCCACCGGGAACATAGGGCGAGTCGAAGACGAACTGGCTGGCGGCTAAAACATCGGGGCTTCGGTCGACTCGCAACTGCTCGCGCGACGAGCTCCCACGTGGGCGTCTGCGAAGGTTCTGGAGGTGGGGTTGGAGCAAGCTCGGTCACGTTGATGGCCGTGACGCTCAACTGCCGGTGCGGCTCCTCGATCGTGGCAAAGGTGGCCGTGTTGCCGAAGTAGTCGATGCGCTCGGTCATCACCGACGGTGGCGGACTGATTCGCAGGTCGCTCGAGCGCCGGGTTTGACAGCAGCCGCTACGAGCTGTCAGGTGAAAGACGTTGTGGCAGAGCGAAACGGGTTCGACATAATCATAGAGTGTTGTATGGATCGACTTGTAGAGCATGATCGTCCTGTCGTTACGTGGGGCCCGGGCTGCCCAGGTGACGCGAGGTTTGCAGATGGCTGAAGAAGTTGGCGGCGATGATGTCGGAGAGGACGGGCAGGTCGGCCTCGAGGCCGGCCAGCAGGCTTGTCAGTCGAGGACGGCGGCCCGATTCATCGGCGCGAGACAGGGCGTCAAGCTCGGCCAGCCGAACCTTGGTAAGGTTGGCGAGTACCAGGCGATCCTCGGCGCTGCGGCCGGGCAAGGCCGGGTCGCGGGGGAGACGGCCAATGCTCTCGGCCAGCGCGACGAGCTGATACGCCAGGGACCGCGGGTTCGTCTCGTCGGCCAGAAGCAGGTCCAGGACGGGTTCGGCCTGAAGCATGCCGAGATACCTGCGGCGGTAGGTCATGGAGCTGTCGGCGATTTCGAGAAGCGCCTCGAGCACCGAGCTTTCCATGCGGCTTTCGGTTCCCAGGGTGCCGCGGAGCAGGCTCGACATCTGAAGCAGCCGCTCGAGCCTGCGGCCCATGTCGAGAAAGGTCCACGATTGTCCCCTCGTCAGGTTTTCGGCGACCAGCCCGCTGAACGCCGCCAGCCGGCTGATGCCGGCGTCGAGCAGCTCGAGGACGTCGCTCAAGATGGCTCGGGCGTCAACCCGGCTGACCTCGGCCGCGTCCTGACCGATCGGTGAGAGCATGGCCATTGCGGTCAGGTCGGCCATCAGGTTGACCATGAGATGGCTCAAGGTTCGCCACATGTCGGAGGAGATCCGGTCGCGCACCTTGGAGGCGACCCGCTGCAGCAGGGCCAGGGTCGCGGCCAGGCTGCCGGGTCGGTCGCGGTCGAAAATGACCGACAAGATCTCGCCCTCGGGCTCGTCCAGCGCGATGGGCGGGTTCTGGTCGAGGAAGCCAGGGAAGGTTCTCGTCTGGGCAGTAAGCACGCGAAGCAGAATGGGAAGCTCTGGCACGTCGGCCATGCCAGCCTTCTCGGTGAGCCGGATGATAATTCCACGCAGCAGGCGGACCACGCTTTCGGCGCGTTCGACATATCGGCCCAGCCAGTAGAAATTGTCAGCGTGCCGACTCGAGAGATCGCCCCCCGCGCGGCTGAGTCGAACGGGGCGGTGCGATGAGGACAGAAGACTGAACGCGCTAACGGGCTGGTCGGCCAGGACCCATGTGTCCTTGCTGCCGCCTCCGTGCTGCATGGTGACGACCTTGGAATCGGCCGAGGAGGCGATGCGCGTCAGACCGCCGGGCATGACGGCATAACCCTCGCCGCGTGCGGTCAGGAAGACCCTGACGCCGGCGTAGCGCGAATGCAGCCGGTCGCCCAGCATCACCGGCGCCGAGGCGAGTGAGATCTGCTCCTGGCCCACGAAATCGCTCGGCCGGGCGCGGATGCGGCTGGCCAGCTCATCGAGCTGCTCCTTGCTTAGCCGGTCGGCGAAGATCGGCTCGAACCGACGGGAGGTGAAGGTCGGCTTGATAACCATGCGGGGCAGCGCCGCGAGCACGTGCTCGAGCCCGATGGGCTCTCCGCACCACCAGGTTTCCGCCCAGGGAAGCTTGAGGTCTTCTCCCAGCAGCTCTCGGCTGATGGCGGGAAGGTAGGCCAGAAGCGCGGGGGTTTCAACCAGGCCGCTGCCCAGGGCGTTGGCCATGGCCACGTTACCGGCCCGCAAGACCTGAAGCAAGCCCGGCACGCCCAGGAACGAATCGCCCCGTAGCTCCAGCGGATCGCAGTAATCGTCATCAAGCCGGCGGACGATCACGTCGACGGGCTGAAGCCCGCCCAGCAGCTTGAGGTAAACACGGTTGCCGCGAACGAGGAGATCGCCGCCTTCGACCAGGGTATAGCCCAGGTAGCTGGCCAGGAAGGCGTGCTCGAAATACGTTTCGTTGTAGGGTCCCGGCGTCAGCAAGACCACGCGCGGATTGTCTCGGTTATGGGGAGCGATCGCCTGCAACGACTCGCGCACGGCCTGAAAGAAAGGAGCCAAGCGCTGGACCTGGCAATCTCGAAACACGTCGGGCAGCATACGCGAGAGCACGAGCCTGTTTTCCAGGGCGTATCCGGCTCCCGAGGGGGCCTGGGTGCGGTCGCCCAGAACGACGATGGTACCATCAGCCGCGCGGCCCAGGTTCACTGCGTAGAGATGCAAGTAACGATTGGCGGGAACCTGGAGCCCGTGGCAGGGATGAAGGAAGCGAGTGTTGCCGAAAACCAGGTCCGGCGGCACGAAGCCCCGCGCCAGCAGCCGTTGCGGGCCGTAGAGGTCGGCGAGAATCAGGTCCAGCAAGCGCGCGCGCTGAACCAGGCCGGCTTCCAGCGCCGTCCACTCTTCGGGTGCGATCAAGAGGGGAATGGGGTCAAGCTGCCAGGGCCTGTCCATCCCTCGGGGATCACCGTAGACGTTGTAAGTCACTCCATTCTGGCGGATGAGGTCTTGAGACTCTTCCCAGCGGCGCTTGATCTCCTCTGCGCCGAGCATTTCGAGGGCGAGGGCGAATGGCTGCCAATGCTGTCGCACGCCGCCGTCGGCAGCTCTGAATTCGTCGAATGATCCGCCCAGCGCGTGATAGTCGCTCCAGACCGGCGGTGGCGACGACGGATCGGGCTCGGTCCACGAGGGAATTGCGTCGGCTCCAGTCGTCAGGGGTTGCATGAGGACCACTCGATCAGGTTCGGCACACGAGGCAGGATCCGTCGGAGGCTCATGATAACATGGACAAAACTCATCGCACAAACCCTGGAGCCGCCGGTGAGCGATCGGGTTGATCGGAAACACCATCGACTCGGTACCGGCGCAGGTCAAGTGTCAAAGGAAACTCGGGAAGGCGCTCAAGCGGCGGCACTTCCATGGTGCCTGGAGTATGGCCGAAAGGGAAAAAACGAGCATGGCGGCGGCTCTCGGCCTCGTTGGCGTTGACCGGGAACGTCTCATAAGCGCGACCGCCGGGATGCACCACATGATAGGCACAGCCGCCCAGCGACCGCTTCAGCCAGGGGTCAACGATGTCGAAGACAAGGGGCGAGTTCACAGGGATGGTCGGGTGCAGGCACGACGGAGGCTGCCAGGCGCGGTAGCGTACTCCGGCGACGAACTCGCCCCGCGTGCCGGTCGAAGACAGCGGCAGGCGGCGGCCGTTGCAGGTCACGATCTGGCGTCCTTCCGTCAGCCCTTGCACCTTTACCTGAAGCCGCTCGACCGAGGAATCAACGTACCGCGCCGTGCCGCTGCTGGTTGTTTCTTCGCCCAGGATGTGCCAGGGCTCGATGGCCTGCCGAAGCTGCAAACCGATCCCGTCAACCGTGATTTCGCCGATCGCCGGAAACCGAAACTCGAAGTGGGGCGCGAACCACTCGCTCTGAAACGCGTAACCTGCTCGCCTCATGTCGTGGATGACCTCTTGAAAGTCGAGATCGATGAAATGAGGGAGCAGGAACCGGTCATGCAATTCGGTTCCCCAGGGGATCAGACGATCAACCATGGGGTTCTCCCAGAACCGGGCCACGAGCCCGCGGATCAAGAGCTGCTGTGTCAGGCTCATCCGGGCGTGGGGCGGCATCTCGAAGGCGCGCAGCTCGACGAGCCCCAGCCGACCGCTCGATGAGTCGGGGTTGTAAAGCTTATCGATACAAAACTCGGCGCGGTGCGTGTTGCCGGTCATGTCCACCAGCAGGTGACGGAAGACGCGGTCCACCAGCCAGGGCGGGGCGCCTCCTCGATCGGGAATCTGGCTGAAGGCGATCTCCATCTCGTAGAGGCTGTCGTTGCGGGCCTCGTCGAGCCTGGGCGCCTGGCTGTGCGGACCCACGAACAGGCCAGAGAACAGGTAAGACAGCGAGGGGTGATTATGCCAGTATGTGATCAAGCTGCGCAGCAGGTCGGGCCGGCGGAGAATGGGGCTCTCCGCGGGCGTCGGTCCGCCCAGGACCACGTGGTTGCCGCCGCCGGTACCGGTGTGCCGGCCATCGAGCATGAACTTCTCGGTTCCCAGCCGGGCCTGGCGAGCCTCTTCGTAGAGGATCGTGGTGTTCCTGACGAGCTCGTCCCAGGAATGCGCCGGGTGGATATTCACCTCGATCACGCCGGGATCAGGGGTAATGCTGAAATGATTGAGCCGATGGTCGGCCGGCGGCCGGTATCCTTCGAGCACGACCGGCATGTCGAGCTCAAGCGCCGTGGCCTCGACGGCGTCGATCAGGTCGAGATAGTCTTCCAGCTTTCGCTGCGGTGGCAGAAACAGGTGCAATGTGCCGTCGCGAGGCTCGGCGCAGAGCGCCGTTCGAACCACGCCCCGAACGCTCTGGCCCACGGGCCAGCCTTCGCGTAAGGCGTTGACGTCGTCCGAGGCTGATCCCCGTTGTGAGGCCGCACTCGCGGTCTTCGCCTGTCGCCGCGCGCGATCGGGTGGACGCGGCGGCAAGGGCGCGCGGGGGGCGAAGGGATCGAGCTCGACCAGCGGATCGACGTCTTCCGTCGCCGCCCAAGGCAGCGAGCCAAGCGGCAGGCGATAGCCGACGGAAGAATCGCCCGGCAGCAGAACGAGCCGTCCCCGCCGTAGCTCCCAGTGGTCGCTTTTCCACCGGGTCCGGCTGGCGTCCGCTTGGGCCTGAAGAGGCAGGACGTAAGAAACGACCTGATTCAGACCGCGTTCGAAAACCTTGACGAGGCGATCTCGCTCCACGGGATCTTCGAGGTTGTTCTGGGACGGATCAAGATTCAAGGGCAACTGCTGCTCGCGCCAGAGGTAGTAAAGCGCGTCTTCATAGGTGGGCTGGGCACACGTGGGATCTACGCCCAGGCGCTCGGCCAGGGCCGTGACGAACCGCCGGGCGTCGATTTCGGTATGGCCGTAGTCGCGGTCGGGATCGGCCAGGAGCCGAGGATTCTTCCAGAGCGCCACGCCGTCGTTCCGCCAGAAGCAGCCCAGAGCCCATCGTGGTATCGGCTCACCGGGGTAAAGCTTACCCTGGCCATAATGCAGCAGCGCTCCGGGCGCGAAGCGGCGCGGAGACGCTTGAGCAGGTCGTCCGCGAGCTGGCGCTTGGTGTCACCAAGCGCGGCGGTGTTCCACTCTTCGCCGTCCATGTCGTCGATCGACACGAAGGTCGGCTCGCCGCCCATTGTCAGCCGTACGTCCGCTTCTCGGAGGCGGCCGTCGATCTCGTGCCCCAAACGCTCGATGGATTCCCACTCCTCCTCGGTGTACGGCTTCGTGACGCGCGGGTCTTCGTGGATGCGTCGCACCGACATGTGGTAGGAGAATTCACTCTTGCACGTATCGTGTTCACCAGATTCCTCATCCTTGTTCCAGACATACGCCCCGGAAAGCGGAGCGGCGGTGACGGGGTCGGCGGCGCAGGCCAAGGGGATATGGCCCTCACCGGCCAGCAGTCCCGACGTTGGATCAAGGCCAACCCAGCCCGCGCCGGGAAGATAGAGTTCGGCCCAGGCGTGCAGGTCGGTGAAATCGACCTCCGTTCCCGACGGTCCATCGAGCGCGGCAACATCGGCCTTGAGCTGGATCAGATAGCCCGACACGAACCGGGCGGCCAGTCCCAGATGTCGCAGCAACTGGACCAGGAGCCAGCCTGTATCGCGGCACGATCCGCTGCCCAGTTCGAGCGTTTGCTCGCAGGGCTGGATTCCCGGCTCGAGCCGGATCAGGTAACGGATCTTCTCGTGCAGCCGGCGATTCAGCTCGACGATGTAGTCGACTGTCCGGACACCGGCCGCGCGGAACTCCTCGATGAGTGAGCCCAGAAGTGGGCCGGCGGGTTCCGTCTCGGCATAGGGCAAGAGCTCCTTGGCAAGGATCGCATCATAGGTGAAGGGATAATGCTCCGCCGACTCTTCGATGAAAAAATCAAAAGGATTGATCACCGTCATGTCGGCGATAAGGTTAACCTCGACACTCAGCTCTTTGATGGGTTTGGGGAAGACAAGGCGGGCGAGGTGGTTGCTGTACGGGTCCTGCTGCCAGTTGAGGAAATGGGGCTGTGGTAGGGCACGTAGCGAATAGCTCAGGATCGGCGTGCGGCAGTGGGGGGCGGGCCGCAACCGAACGACGTGCGGCAAGAGCGTGACCAGCCGATCGTACCTGTAGACCGTCTGGTGGTTGAGAGCGACTCGAATGGCCATGGAGACAGTCTATTCCCTTTCCTGTGGAACAGCCGCCACCGGCCGTTCGAGGCTTGCCCGAGTGAGAACGCCTTGTGGCGATCGTTCTCTTCCCTTCGGTTCCGCGGGGGCAGGGCTGGCTCGCTGGTCGAAGTAGGTGCGATGGATTGCCTCTCCAATGCCGTGGATGCGGTTGATCACGCTGGTGAGCGCCTCGTGCAGACCCGCCTCGACGAAGTCGTCGATCCGGATCAAGTTGAGCCAATCGACCAGGCCGTCCAGCGCACGCTCGGCTTCATTGCCCGGCTGGCCCAACGGTCTTCCCGAGATCGCGTACGCGGCCGACCGGCACTTGCCCAGGCAAAACCTCACGGAGCGGGGAAAGATGGAGTCGAAGATCAAGAAATCCGCCACCGCGATTCCCGGATCGGCCCCCGGCCGCTGCTTGTGGAACGGCTCATATCCCGAGCAGCTCATGAGGATCGCCACCCAGTGGGCGATATCGATGGGAGTACCGATGTGCTCGGGGGTGGGCAATAAGATGTGATACTTCACGTCAAGGATGCGGGCGGTCTGGCTGCTGCGCTCGATGTACTTGCCAAGCTGGAAGAAATCCCACGCCTCGCCGTGCAACATCGTCCCTTCGCTGATTCCCGTGATCAGCGGGTTGATCCGCTTGATCTGGCTGTAGAAGGCGCTGCGGTCGGTGTGGTAGAGGGTTCGGGCCTGGGCGCTTTGCATCCAAAGATAATAGAAGTTGATCCGTTCCCAGGCCTCGGTGCTGATCACCTCGCGAATGTTGCGGGCGTTCTCTCGGGCACCGGCGATCGAACAGAAAATGCTGGCGAGATTTGAGGCTTCCCAGGTCAGGTAGTTCTGCACGCTCTCCTCGTCAGCCTCGCCCGGCATGTCGTGGATGCCGCTGATGATGAGCAAGGGTTTCCATTGCTGCTCCACGGGCACGGCGAAATCGAGCAGGAGCGTCTGGTTGACCTCGAGCACGCGCGCGGTGTTTTCGGCCCGCTCGAGGTAGCGGCTCATCCAGAAACAGTGGTCGGCCACGCGAGAGATCATCGGCCGTTCTCCATGACCCACGTGTCCTTGCTGCCGCCTCCCTGGCTGGAATTGACCACGAGCGACCCTTTGACGAGCGCCGTGCGCGTGAGGCCACCGGGCAAGACCCATGTGGAGGTTCCGCTGACGATGTAAGGCCGCAAGTCCACATGCCGAGGCGCCAGGCCCTCATCGGTCCAGGTCGGGCAGGTTGAAAGAGTGATCACCGGCTGGGCGATGTAATTGCGCGGGTTTTGTCTTAGCTTCTCGGCAAACTCGGCGCACTGCTGCGACGTCGCCCACGGCCCCATGAGCATCCCGTATCCTCCCGACTCGTTGACCGCCTTGACCACCAGCTCGGAGAGATGGTCCAGGACGTACGCCAGGTCGTTTGGTCGGGCGCAGATGTACGTCATGACATTCTTCAGGAGCGGCTCTTCGCTCAGATAGAAGCGAATCATGTCCTCAACGAACGGGTAAATCGCCTTGTCGTCGGCCACCCCCGTGCCCACGGCGTTGGCAAGCGTGACGTTGCCCGTGCGGTAGGCCCGCATGAGATCGGGCACGCCGAGCATCGAGTCGGGCCGGAAAGTATGGGGATCAAGGAAGTCGTCATCGATCCGTCGGTAAATGACGTCGACCCGCTCGGGCCCGCGTGTGGTCCGCAGAAAAACCTGGTCATCCTCAACAAACAGGTCCTGACCGAACACGAGCTCGATCCCCATGTGCCGGGCCAGGAAGCAATGCTCGAAGTAGGCGGAATTGTAGGGCCCGGGCGACAGGAGCACGATGCAGGGCGGGTCTTCGGCGCCGGGCGGGGCGACCGAGGCTCAAGGCTTCCCACAGGTGGCGGGGATAATCCTCGACCCGGCGTACCCGGCATTGCTGGAAAAGCTGCGGAAACACCTTCTTCATCACCACCCGGTTCTCGATGACATAGCTGACCCCCGATGGGCTGCGCCCATTGTCCTCGAGCACCAGAAATTCGCCGCTGGGATCACGGATCAGGTCTGTGCCCACCACATGCAAATACTGCTTGCCCGGCGGGTTGAAACCGACCATCTCGGAACGAAACCCCTTCGAGGCGAGCACCAGATTCGACGGAATCACGCCCTCTTTGAGAATGTGCTGGTCATGGTAGATATCGTCAAGGAAAAGATTGAGTGCGCGAATACGCTGAACCAGGCCCACTTCGAGCCGGTCCCACTCGTGGCCGGAGACCGGGCGGGGAATCAGGTCGAAGGGGAAGATCTTCTCGGTGCCGCGACGGTCGGAATACACCGAGAAGGTGATGCCGTTGTTGATGAAAGCCAGGTCGGCGAGCGTTCGCCGCTCGAGGAATTCGCCCGCTGTAAACTGCCCCAGCCGGTCGAGGAGGAGCTGGCATTCCCCATGAGCGACGCCCGCCGCGGCGAAGAGCTCGTCCCATGCCTTGGGGTTCCTGGCATAATCACGAAACAAGGGGAACTCGGTCTTCCGCTCAGACAAGATCTGCTTCTGGGTCTGAGTCTGCGTTTGATCCTGTGCCTGGGTTTGAGATTGAAGCGGCTGACCGGGGGACATCGTGGGCCTCCTCCGCGTCGGGATCAATGAACACGCCCATCATGGCGACAAACCGCCGCGTACCCGCCTTCGGGCCAGGAGATGCTGATCTTCACCCAGGACGCCGCGCGGGGCAAGGTCGGCTCGTGTCCAGGCATCGCCTCGAACGACATTCGGCCGGCTCCAACAAAATACTGCCAAGCGTCCAGGCTCGCAACTGCTTGACGCGCGGAACGAGACTGTACACGCAGGTTCCGTGCCCAAGGATGTCCGCAGCGCCTCTTGCCGCATTATGTTGCTACCAGACTTGCACTTGTGTGAAGGGCTGACTGTGGAGGCTCCTCGAAACAAAAGCTGTGCCGCATATGTTGCAAGCAAAGAGTGCTCCAGTGCCCATGTACGGGGCGGCTGCTCTAGCTTGAATCCGGAGGCGGTGTCGTAAGGAAGGAGGAACCGGCATCAGTCAAAGGGGACCGAAAAATTGAAGCTACACCAGTGATCCCCCCGAATAATGTGCTCGGAGGAAGAAGCCCTGATTGACGTTGCAGGGAGGCCGGCCTTAGAATGCTGCATGTGGATGGCTCATGCTCCTTTCACGACCGAACCCGATTGGCACCCGGGCTTTGATCTTTGATGGCCATCACTTACTACAAACGGCTGCGGATGGAGATCGACCTGGATGGTCCAATCGTGTCCGCCACCCTTCCCGGACGGTTCGTCTGGGTGCCGTGGGAAGAATCTCTGCTGGCAGACCACGCCGAGGTCAAGTTTCAGTGCTTTCGACGTGAGATCGATGCCTACGTTTTCCCGTGCCTGGGAGACCGTTACGGCTGCCAGCGCCTGATGCGCGAGATCCGCCGCAAGCCGGGCTTCCTGCCGGGTGCGACCTGGTTGATCGCCTGTCCCGAGGGGTATGTTGCCACCGTCCAGGGGGTCATGGACCATGGTCCCATTGGCGCGATCCAGAACCTGGGGGTTCTGCCGGACTACCGGGGCATCGGCCTTGGCCGAGCCCTGGTCGAGCGCGCTTTGACCGGTTTCCATCAGGCGGGATTGCGGCGCGCCTATCTCGAAGTCACCGCCGAGAACAACGCCGCCGTACAGCTTTACCGCAGCTTCGGCTTCCGCCGAGCCAAGACCCTCTACAAGGCTGTCGATGGATGAGAGAGGAAGCTGCCAGTTGCCAGTTGCCAGTTGCCAGAGCTGAATAACGACAGACTGGTGCCTGGCAATAGGACGTAGCCATCGACGTCCCTTGTCGGGTAGGCTTGGTACATCCCGGTGGGGGAGCGGCGATAGCAGGCGCCGATCCTTACTGCCAACCCGCAACTGGCAACTGGCAACTGGCAACCGACCCGAGGCGCCCCGTGTCCGACCTAGCAACCACGACGATCGAGCAGCATGAGTTTTCCAATCGGCTTGTGCTCATCGGCGAGGTGATGCCCTGCGTGCAGTCGGCGGCCTTCACGCTCTTGATCCCGGCAGGGGCTGCCTACGAGGTTGCCGACGGCGTCAAAGTGGGGGGTGGCGCGGCCACGATGGTGGCCGAGTGGATGACCCGTGGTGCCGGCTCGCGGGATAGTCGGCAGTGGCTGACGGCACTGGATAACCTGGGAGTTAGCCATGGGGAAGGCGCAGACCCTGCACATGAGCATTTCCGCGGCGACGCTGGGTACCAACCTGGAGCCGGCGCTGGGGCTGTTTGCAGACATGGTGCTGCGTCCCAGATTTGACGATTCCGAGATCGAGCCGATTCGCGCGCTCTGCCTGCAAAACCTGCGCAGTCTTGAAGATGATCCTGGCACGAAGGTGGTCTACGAGCTAAGGAAGCGGCACTTCCCCGAACCCTGGGGCCGGCCCGCGCCCGGGTCTGCCGATGGCGTTTCGAGCATGACGGCCGCTGCGCTTCGAAAGTTTTATCGCACGACCTACCGGCCTAACGGTGCGATCCTCGGTGTTGCCGGGGCGATTGACTGGCCCCGGCTCAAGGACGTGATCGGCCGGCTGTTCGGCGACTGGAAAACACAGCCTGACCCCCGGCTGCGAGAGAAGCCCGCCGGACCCCGGCGCGACCACATCACCCGCGAGACCCAGCAGATCCAGATTGCCCTGGCCCAGCCGGCGGCAACGGTTGACAGCCCGGATTACTATCGCGCCCGTGCCGCGGCCGCCATCCTGGGAGGTTACTCGTCGGCCCGGTTGTTCACCGAGGTCAGGGAGAAGAGAGGCCTCTGCTACTCGGTGTACGCCAGTTACGAGGGCCAGCGCGATCGTGCGGCCTTGATCTGCCTTGCCGGTACGTCAACCGAGCGAGCCCAGCAAACCCTGGACGTCATGGTGGCCGAGCTCAAACGATTGGGCGAGGGCGGTGTCGAGCAAGAAGAGCTCGAAACGATGCGCGCGGGGCTCAAGAGCTCGCTGATCATGGCCCAGGAATCGAGCATGAGCCGCTCGAGCGCCTTGGCCTCTGACTGGTATTTCCTGGGAAGGGTCCGCACGCTCGAGGAGATCTCCGCCAGGCTCGACGCCCTCTCTGCCGATTCGGTTTCCGAGTACGCCGCGAGTTTGCAAGATTCGAGCGAACAAACGATCCTCACCCTGGGACCCACGGCGCTCAAGTTCCCCGCGGAGACCTGAGTGGATACGGTGAGCCCTCTGAGACCCCCATCGCACCATAAGAGCTGGAATGACCTTTCCCCTTTGGTTCCCTCTTGAGGCTGGTTAAACCCATGACGTTTCATCAGACGACGCTCGATAACGGACTGGAGATCATCGCCGAACTGAATGATCGGGCGTACTCGGTCGCCGCGGGGTTCTTCGTCAAGACGGGTAGCCGCGATGAGACCAGCGACCTGGCCGGGGTGTCGCATTTCCTCGAGCATATGACGTTCAAGGGTACGCCCACGCGCGATGCCCTGAAAGTGAATAAGGATTTCGACCGCGTGGGCGCCAAGCACAACGCGCAGACCTCCGAGGAAGACACGTTTTACCACGTCACCTGCCTCCCCGAGTACCTGATTCCCTCCTTCGATGTTCTGGCCGACATCCTCCGGCCGACCCTCCGGGAAGACGATTTCGAGACCGAGAAGAAAGTGATCATCGAAGAAATCAAGATGTACCTTGATAACCCGATGTCGGTCGCTTACGAGGCCGCCAAGGCAGCGCATTTCGGCGGCCATCCCCTGGGCAACAGCATCCTCGGCACCGTCGAATCGATCGAGGCACTCAAGATCGACCAAATGCGAGACTACTTCGCCCAGCGGTACAGCCCGGCCAACATCGTGCTCGGGTTCGCAGGCAAGGGGAACTGGGAAAATCTTGTCGAGCTGGCCACGACACACTGCGCAGGATGGCGTGGAGGGCCGGCGTCTCGGCACGCGGTTCCGGTCCGTGGAACCGGGGCGTTTCAAACGATTCTCCGCCCGGAAGACCAGCAGCAGACGGTCGTCGGCGTGTGCTCGGCTCCTCCCCTGGAGACCGAAGACCGCTACGCGGCCCATCTGCTGGCAACGATCCTCGGCGATCACACGGGCTCGCGACTTTACTGGGCCTTGATCGACCCAGGCCACGCCGACGGGGCCGAGCTCTCGTATCAGGACTACAACCAAGCTGGCGCGTTCTTCACGTTCCTGAGCTGCGAGCCGGGATTGACGCAGCCCAACCTCGGGCGAATCGCCGAGTCCTATCGTGAAGTAATGGCTCAAGGGGTGACCGGCGACGAGCTGGTTCAGGCCAAGAACAAGGTGCTGGCGCGCTCGGTGCTGCGCAGCGAGCGCCCCATGGGCCGGCTTGCCTCGTTGGGCTTCAATTGGATGTATCGGCGGCAATACCTCTCCATTGAAGATGAGCTCGCCGCCTTCTCCAAAGTCACGCGGGAAGACCTGAGCCGCGTGCTGGCCGAATGGCCGCTCTGGCCCATGACAATCGTTTCGGTGGGTCCCACAACCGAGATCCATGCCCCGCAATAGCGCCGGCCAATCAAACGCTAGAAGCTGAGTGGGATCACGAGCCGCTCGTACCAGGAACCCCCCGTTCAATGGATTTGCGAAATGGCCATGCACACGCGTTTCCGGGGAGTCCTTGAGGCCCGGTGGATTTTCGGGGACCGCGCCCCACGCAGGGCTTGGTCCCGTCTCGTCAAGAGGCCGGCGCCAGCCTCGGGTCGAGGCCGATGGCACCATTCACAACCTCGAGATAGGCCGGTGCGGTGACCTGGTCGAGCGCGGCGGCGGCGAAACGGCGGCGGCGGCGAAGCTCCTCCGCGAACGAGCCGGCTCGGTCGTCGGCGGCCAGGGCTGCGTCGAGCGACGCCAGGTGTCGGCGCCAGAGCCGCTCATCGCCGCGTTGCTGGGCGACCAGGCGGTCGCGATACCAGTCGCTGGAGAGCATCGCCTCGCGTGTGAAGAGCCGGCGTATGTCGGCGTGGTGCACGCCCTTACCTTCGTACGCACCCTCGGCCATGATCGTGAGCAGAACCCGCAAGGGCGGGCATGCGTCTTCAATCTGCCCATCCTCGAAGTACTGGCGGGCGACGCGCTCTTGCGCCTCGGTGATGTTGTGCACGCCGTCCGCGAAGGCGTCGAGATCCTGGGTCTCGGGACGAAGGAAATCCTCGCCAAAGAGGCGGTTAGGGTGGTCGAACACACGGCCGAAGAATGAGCGGACGAATTTCGAAGTAATCCGATAGCCCAGGCGGCTGGCCAGCACGGTTCGCCCCCCATGCTCGAAGTCACATAGAGGCTCCAGATGGCCCTCGGCGATCAGGAAAGCCGGGTCACGCTCCCGCGCACTCAGCCGGCACCAGAGCTCGGGAATCAAAAGGCTGATATCGTGGTCCACCCGCAGCTTGGGTCCGACGTAACCCGCGGCGGTGGAGAATCCGCCCAGCCCGGTCAGCAAGTACGAGACCAGCGCAGCGTTCAGATCGTGGACCGTCCGGAGGGCGTTGAACGGACCTTTGGTCATTGCCCCTTCGGAGCCGGCGCCCGTCGTCGAAGGACTTTTGCCGGTCAGCGAGCAGGTGAAGTCCATGAAGAGCTCGGGCGTCTCCTGGTAATGAATCGGCCCGTAAACGGCCAGAGCGCGAATGCCGGCCTTGGGGTCGGGCGGGTTGTTGCGGCGGCCGGCCAGCACCGCGCCAACTGGCACGACCAAGGGTTGATCGGCGCCGAGGTGGCGCGCCAGGCGCATGCCCGCGCTCGGCGATGTAAGATGGCCGGGGGTCGAGCAGATCGGGCCGGGTTTGAAGGTAGCGCGGGTTTTTGCTCGGCTTGCCGTCGACGAGGCGCGCCTGGGCGGAGGAGACGACGTAGCCTGTTCCCGCGTCCGCCGCCTCGCGGAGCAGTTGCTGCATGGGCGGGGTGAACTCGTCGAACTCGGTGATCCGATCGACCAGGGCGCGGGCCTGCTCGCTCGAGAGAGGCTCGAAATTGGACAGGAAGTTGTCCGGCCTGGCGATGTCCGCCTCGGTCTGGCGATCCAGACCGCGATGAACCGCGTCATCAGGTCGCTGGAACAACCTCGACTCGCAATTGACGGCGAACTTGTAGCTCGGGGCGGCCAGCCCGGGCGGTTGAATTCTCAGCCGCCGGGCGGGCACCACGACCGAGGCGGTGATGTCATCCTCGGTCTGCACTTTCGCCGCGGCGGCGAAGTCCTGGCGGAGCTTGAAGGTCCGCCAGTCCTGCGACCCTAGCAGCCCGACGCGCAGGTAGGTGCCAACCAGTTTGCGGCCGAAAGCCTTCAGCTCGTGCCCGGGGAAGCCGTTGATGCTGTCCACCCCCGCCAGGTTCGCGCCAGTGGCCAAGCGCGTCACGGGCGCGAACCGCTTGATGATGAACACGATCGGGTAGATATAATTCGGAAACGAGGCCAGCCAATCATTGTACTCGTCGGTGTAGTCTTCGGAGGGTGTGAGCAGCTTGATGACGCTGCCGAGCGACCGCTGGGGGCTGAGCACCGGGCGACTGGCCCGGGGCGTGTAGTCGGGGGTGCAATGGGGCTTCCAGCGGGTCGAGTAGTCACGATCGAAGATCTGCTGGACGAGATCGAAGTCCCTGTCACGGTCCGCCACGAAGATCGGCCCATAAATCATGTAGTCGCGCAAACTCTTGCTGATCTCACTCTTGCCCCCGCCGCTGACCGTGCAAGGCTTGTGGCAGAATAGGCCCTCGGCGACGGTCCCGATGAGCCGCCAACTGGCTGCGCCGGGATGTTTCTCGAGGTGGACCTTGTAGCCCGTTGGCGTCATGTAAGTCTTGCCGACCTCCAGGGGAATCGCAACCTCGTGGCCATCTTGGGACCACCAGAGCTGAAGCCGCTGGACGCTGGCCCTCGTGTCGGCGGGGACGTACACGAGGTTGGGGAGGTGGCGATCGACGGCATAACCGCCTGGCTTCAGCTCGAGCAGGTCTGAGTCCTCTCGGACCACGTCATCGAGCGAGCGCTCGTCCATGTTGTAGTCGCGGGCATCAAAATCGTGCCCAAGGTTATAGCTGGCGAAAGCCAGGGTGCCGCCCGAGTGCTCCTCCTCGAGTCCGCCCGACAGATTGGCGGCGAACGAGATCTGGGTCTTGACCTCCTTCTTGCAATAGCCGAAGTAGTTATCGGCGATCAGGGTGACCATCACGCCCGCGGCGCAGCGGCAAGCCAGCTTGAAAGCGCCGCCGTTGTTGTACAACTCTTGGGGTTCACGCCAGGCCATCCCGTCGCGGCGCTGGCGCTCGGTAGCGGTCTCCCAGGTCGGCAGGCCCAGCTCTTTCTTGGTGAGCCGGGTCAGATGGGGGGCGAGGAAGACGCAGCCGGTGTGACCACTCCAGTGCTCGACGTCGAGTGCGGCATCGTTCTCGGGCAGGTAGGGGTCGCCTGCATTGCCGAAGATTGACTCGACGAAGTCAAGATTGCTCACCACGCTCCCGGGGGCGAAGAAGCGGATCTCCATCGACTTCCGCGGGCACACGCCAGGCACCTCGGGACAGACGATCGGCCGCAGCAGCAGAGAGACGAAGCCGCGGCTCGGCTCGGGTCGATTGGCCGTGAACGGCACGACCTTCAACTCGGCCGGAGGTGACAGGGCGTGACGAATAAGAGCGGCGGCCGCCTGGAGGGGCACCGCCCTCTTGTCGCCCGGGATCGGCAGGCCGCCCTCGGCGATGTGGAAGGTGCCTTCGGTGGTGCGGCGGTCGGACCGTGGATTGTGCAGCACACCGTTCCATACGCGGTACGAATGGACATATTCATTAAGATACCTGTCGGCGCTCTCGGGGAGCGACAGCTCGCGGGCGACGCCGTGCCGGGGCAGGACCAGCGCACTTGCCGGCAGTCGCAACGGCGGGTCCGGCTTCAGATCGGCGAAGTAGGCATCCAGGAACGACTCAATTCGTCGGTTCAACCGGGCATGTCTCGGCGGTCCTTGACGGGGCGTGCCCCGACGAATCGACAAGCTCCGCGGTGAGCCGCAACAGTTCCGCATGGTGGCCGTCGCGGGAGGGGGACTCCAGGGCGGCAATGCCAAGGGAGTCTTCAAGCTGCATCATGGGAGCCTCGTCCGGAGAAATACGCGCCGGGGCCACAATAACCGGGACGACCATCGGCCCGGAACACAGATGGCAGCGACCATCGCGGGGGCGAGAAGAACAGCCGCACGTCGCGGTTCACCCGACCGCGTTTGAGAGGACAACTGCCTGAGGATACTCCCCTCCGGCGAGGGAGTCAACGCACTGCGGCCCGGGCAGACGAGGGGATGCAGCGATTCGCGGCTTCTCGGCCTGGCTTCGTTTTCCGCGTCATCGTCACGAGAAAAGTTATCTAAACCTATCTCTAGCCGGCGGGGGAGCCATCGCGCTGGTTGGCGCGGGTGATGGAGCACTGGCGCACGCCCGGGGTTGGCGGCGGTACACGTCAGACGACACGCCCTTCGGGAGGCTTCGCGGGATTTCACCGATTGTCACTTGGAACAATAACTCGCCTCGACCTCAACAGGGTCGGACCCCAACCAGACCGGACCTCAGTTGGGCCCAGACGAGTGGGGAAATTGGAAGAGCGAGAGAGGTAGGTTACCATACCTGGGAAGTCGTAATCGACTCGAGAACCGGTATCCGGTAGATCTAAATGAAAATATCAAAGATCTCCGCGACCACCAAGGGGTTGCGAACACCAAGTGCGAAGCCTCGGCTCTGGGCGCTCGAGGTGCTTCAGCTCTCGGCTTGGTGTGGCCTCACGGGCGGCTGGCTCGAGGTGGGGACGAAAGTCCTGTGCAGGAGCATCAACCCGACGAACCGGCTTTTCCTCATGAGCCGGCAGTTTGTCTGGCTGATACCGCTCACGAATCTGTTGCTGTTTCTTGGTGTGGGATGCATCATGGCGCTGGCGACGAGGCTCTGGCCCAGGGTCGGTGGATGGCTCAGCCCACGGCTCCTCTTCGCCGGCGCGATGTTGCCGGCGCTCATGGTGGCAGGCCCTCAGATTTACACGACGGCCTGGTTGATCCTGGCGCTGGGAGTGGCTTTGCGCCTGGTCCCCTGGCTCGAACGGCCTGCCACTTGGTTACGGAAGTACCTGCTGGTGAGTTTTGCCGCGTTGCTGGGATTGGTGCCGGTTGCGGCGGGCTTCGTGGTGGCACGAGACCAGCTTAAACAGTGGCGCGAGACAGGTCGTCCCCTGCCCGGTGTCGATTCGCCCAACGTGCTACTGATCGTGCTCGATACGGTGCGGGCGGATCACTTGAGCCTGCACGGCTATCACCGACCCACGAGTCCGACGCTAGAGCGGCTGGCAACGAAGGGCATACGCTTCGACGAGGCGCGTGCGACCGCGCCCTGGACACTGCCGTCGCACGCGAGCATGTTCACCGGCCGCTGGCCCCATGAGCTCGCCGTGAAATGGATGACTCCGCTGAGCACGAACTCCCCGACGCTGGCCGAATACCTCGGGTCTCACGGCTATGCGACCGCTGGTTTCGTCGGCAACACCCTCTATTGTTCGTACGATACAGGCCTGGACCGCGGCTTTACTCGTTACCAGGATTATGTTCTCGATCTCGACCAGCTTGGTTCCTTGCGGATGGCGTTGCTCGTTGACCGCGCCTGTGCAGGGGTTTCCAGCTTCGGTCTGACGCTGTACCGAAATCTCGGTGAGGGACCATCACGCTCCTGGCTTGAATCCCTGCTCCGCCCGCTTCTGGCCACCGGTCGAAAAAATGCAGGATTGATCAATCGTGAATTTCTTGACTGGTTATCCCAGCGCCAAGAGCCGCGGCGCCCCTTCTTCGCCTTCCTCAATTACTTCGATGCCCATTCGCCCTACCTCCCTCCGGAAGGGACTGGGTTTCGCTTTGGTCTCCCGCCGCAGACCGACGCCGATTTCTTGCTGCTCAACGAGTTCTGGACAACGGTTGACAAGCAGAGGTTGACGCCGCACTACCGAATGTTGGTTCAAGACTCCTATGACAACTGTCTTGGTTATCTGGACGAGCAACTCGGTGAGTTGTTCGACGCATTACAGCAGCGCGGCGTGCTCGATCGTACGCTCGTGATCGTTGCCGCCGACCACGGTGAAGAACTGGGAGAGCACGCACTGTTTGACCACGGCGAGAGTCTTTATCGCCCTGAAATCCGGGTGCCGTTCCTGATTGTCTTACCTGCCGACAGCCAGGTCTCAGGGGTCGTGAAGGAGACTGTCAGCCTCCGCGACGTGCCGGCGACTGTTGTTGAATTGGTCGGTTTCACGAAAGGGTCGCCGTTCCCAGGCCGGTCGCTGTCCAGGCTGTGGCGTCGTGGTTCATCCGGAGAGGCTCCCGATGCTGGTGCAATTGATCTCGATGGGGCGATCTCCGAGCTCTCGGGCCCGAATCCATCCATTCCCAGTCAAGGCCGATCGCCCGCTGCTCGGGGTCCGCTGATCTCCCTGGCCGAAGGGGATCTGGTGTACATTCGCAACGAGGGGGATGGGAGCGAGGAGTTATTCAATGAGCGTGACGATCCACGTGAACTCCTCAACCGGGCCAGGATCCAATCCATGAAACCCGTCCTCCAGCGCATGCGGGAACACCTCGACCAGATGAGAGCGAGTCCTTCCGGAGCCACGCCGTGAGCGACTCGCTCCCATCAATGAATCAATAGCTGTCAGACGAGACGACCTCGCCGCCGGCCTTGGTTCCCAGCTTCCACCAGGTCAGCATGTCAATGGAACTCTTGATGAAGCGAACGCTGCCGTCAGCCATCATGGCGTTGCAGCCGCCGGGGTGGTTGCTGGAGACGTTCTCGTAGCTGCCGAATTCGAAGCCGCAACCCCCGCATCCGAACCTGCAGCCGGCAAAGGAATATAACGATGAGTTCGGTGGCACGATCGAGTTGAAGAGGGTAACGCCGGGAGATCCCGTCCCCCAGCGAATGCCCTTGTCGTCGGACCAGGGGGGATTTTGCTGCGTCTGAAACCAGGTGGCGCACTGCTGAAGGTCCAGGATGACCTTCGCCGGGCCGACCGAAAACGCCTCGGCACCATTGAAGTTGGTGTTGGGAGAGGTCGCCCCGGCGGCAATTCCATCGCGGTATTTCGTGAAGTGCGTGAGATCCGAGACGAGCGTTTCCGAGAACGCCAGCGTGTTTGAAGTACCATCGACGATATGCTGGACACCATAGCACTGCAGGTGAGCGAAGATTCCCGTGCTCGACCCCTGGCAGCTCGGATCGCCGCACCATTCCTCGATCGTGGTGCCGTAGCAGCCGACGTAGTTACAGTTACCGTTGCCGTTGCTGGTAAAAGTACTGTGCCCGATGCCGGCCAGACCGTCGGAAGGGCACATGAAGACATTGATGTCCGACTCGAAGACTGTCGAGTTGATGTACTGGCCGGTGCCGTACCAGCAAGTCCAATTGAAGTTGATCGCGTTGTAGAGCGGCTGTCCCTCGATGTAGCCCAGCATCAGGGCGTGGGCGCTCCAGGTTCCCCACTCGGTCTGGTTCGCGGGACTGGCTGGGGCCTGGTAGTAAGCAACCGTGTTGGAGAGCGGGAACGAGTTGAGGGCCGTGTGGTAGTTGTGCATCGCGATGCCGATCTGTTTCAGGTTGTTGGTGCACTGAGCGCGCCGTGCGGCCTCGCGGGCTGACTGTACAGCGGGAAGCAAGAGGGCGATCAGGACCGCGATGATTGCGATCACGACCAGAAGCTCGATCAGGGTGAAACCACCTCGTGTCTTGGTTCTCATCGAAACCTCGCGTGCAGCGGTAACCTCGGAATCCAACGGTAAATAACGGATAAACGGCGATGAATGCGGAATCCGCACATCTCATAGAGAGCGATGAGCTCTCCTTCAGAGGTTGACATCTTGGCTCGAGGTTATCGCCTCGCGCCCTGCTTGCGCCCTTCTGCTGCATGAATTCCTTCATTTTTTCCTGAACGACCTGTTGTTTCTCTTTCCGTTCCTCCTTAGCTTGCTCAGGTGTTGATCCACAGCCGGCGAGTACCGCCGCAGACCATAAGAGCAGGAAAGACAGCAAGCACCGCGTGGTCCGCTTCACCCAGGATTGCCGCGGCTCTTCCGCCGCGGCTCTCTGAAAGGATCTGTGCGAACAACGACCCATCAGTTCATGCAGGCTTGACATCGGCGTTCCATTCTGGAGTGATGGAGACCCTTGATTCCTCAACACTCACTGCTTTAGTTTGAGGAAAGAGAAGGCATGCGTCACGCCTGAAGATAATTGCGGTAACGGACTTCTACAAGGCCCAACTCTTTCTCAAAAACTCACACAAGGGATAAGGGTGAAGGTCGAGGTAACCTGTCTTGGCAATACCGCGACCCGGATGGAAACGGACTCATGGACTCACCCCGAAGGCGTCTGCCCGGGCGGCCCCGAGACCGCCGCGCCGACTTGGCATCGTGCTTGGCTTGGGTCTGGCGGGTTTGACCGCGGTCCTGATCTTGATCACGGGCGGCTGGTGGTGCCAGGGCGAAATCCAGCGCGCGAAGAGGAGGTCAAAGGGGGCCAGATCGACTCGGCGCGAGCCCGGCTGCAGCGACTGGCCCGGCTCAGGCTGGGAGGAGCCGAGCTCGATTACTGGCTCGGTGCCTGCGAGGAAGCAGAGGGACACATCGACGCGGCTCTGGCGGCATGGGCTCGTATTCCGGTCGGCTCATCGCGGTTCGCCGACGCAGCCCTTGACCGCGCACGGCTGGCGATCAAAGAAGGACGGTTCGCCCTGGCTGAAGACGTCCTCGAACACACCGCCTTCCCGCACCGGAGCTCCTCCATCGAGCTTAGCAAGAATCTGTGGCAACAAGTGTATTTATTCACGGGGAGATATGACGAGCTCCGCCGCAGCATCGAGGATGAGTGGGCCGGCGGTAGGCACCGCGCCGAAGTGCTCCGCAAGCATTGGCTGGTGGACGACGCGAGATCCTTCCCGGTCGACGCCGTGCGAACCCGACTGGACGAGACCGGTCGCACGGCGCCGGAAGACGACCGGGTCTGGCTGGGCCGGGCCTACCTGGCGATCCGCGCGGCCCAGTTTGGCGAGGCCGACGCGTGGCTGAAGAAATGCCATGCGGCCCGTCCCCATGACCCGGTCGTCTGGCGGGCTCGGCTGGAATGGGCGACGGGGTCTGATCGCCTGGGTGAGGCGATCGAAGCCATGCGTCACCTGCCGGCCGACGGACTCCTGCCCGAACAGCTCATGTCACTCCGCGCCTGGCTGGCTGCTCGCCTAGGCGATGAGGGCTCGGAGCAGGCTGCACTGACAAGCTGGCTAAACCGTGTCCCGTGCGACACCCAGGCTGTCGCACGGTTGATCGAGCTGGCGGCACGGGCCGGCCGGACCGAGCAGGTCGCACAACTCCGCCGCCGCAAGGCAGAGCTCGACCAGACAACGGAAGAGTATCGCAGGCTTCTCGGTCTCGGGGATCCCGAATGGAGAATTCGAGAAGTTGGGCCAGCTCGCCGAAGCCCTGGGCCGATGGTTCGAGGCTCGGGGCTGGTGGGCGCTGGCCGGACGCGATTCGAAGCACGCGGCCTCGGCACGAGTCGCGCTGGACCGGATCGAGCGGATCGAGCAGGCTTTGGGGTCGAACTCGAGCGAAGCCGCGGGAGATGCCGCGCCGGCCCGGTCCCCGCGCCCTGGCTCTCTCCCCGGCAAGGCGAAGGAAATGAGGGGCAGAGCGACGGGCTTTTCCGATCCCCCTCGGGACGACAACCACACACCGTGGCCGTCGCCCTGGCAGACCTCATCCCCGTCGAATCACGGGATCGAATTGGGGCGCTGCCCGCCGGGACCGTCCCGATCTTCCGCGACGACGCCCACGTCGCCGGTCTCCACTTCGCCTACGACAACGACCCCACGCCGATGTGCCGCCTACCCGAGACGATGATGGGCGGGGTGGGGCTGCTCGATTATGATGGCGACGGCTGGCTCGACGTCTATGCCGTGCAGGGGGGAACACTGTCCGACGAGGCGCCCCCGCCTCGCTCGGCACAGCGGGACCGGCTCTTTCGCAACCGAGGCGACGGCACATTCGAGGACGTCACCAGCTCCAGCGGGGCTTGCGGCGTTTCCTGGAGGCTACGGCCACGGCGTGGCCGTGGGTGACTTCGACAATGACGGCCGCCCCGATCTGTTCATCACCCGCTGGCGGTCGTATGCCCTTTATCGCAATCGCGGCGACGGCACATTCGAGGACGTCACCACCTCCGCCGGGCTGGCAGGCGACAGGGACTGGCCGACCTCGGCCGCCTTCGCCGACCTTGACGCTGACGGCGACCTCGATCTATACGTCTGCCATTACACCGATTGGGATCTAGAGCGCTCGCCACCATGTCCCCATCCGAGCCTCGCTGGTAAGCACACATACTGCCACCCTCGTAACTTCGGGGCGATGCCTGACCATGTCTTCCGCAATGACGGGGGCCGGTTTGTCAACGTCTCGGACCAGGCTGGCGTAAAGTCGGCCGACCACGATGGCCGCGGGCTCGGCGTTCTCGCGGCCGACCTTGATGACGACGGTCGAGTCGATCTGTATGTCGCAAACGACATGTCGGCCAATTTCATGTTCCGCAACCAGGGAGGATTCTCGTTCAACGAGACGGCTACCGAATCGGGGGTGGCCGCCAATGCCGGGGGAGGCTACCTCGCAGGCATGGGGATCGCCTGCGGCGACGTCGACGGTGATGGCCGGCTCGACCTGGCCGTCACCAACTTCTATGGCGAATCGACGTCGTTTTACCTCAACCTTGGGGCGGGGCAGTTCATGGATCGTACCGCCGCTATCGGACTTGCGGCCCCCAGCCGGAAACTGCTAGGCTTCGGCGCCGCCTTCCTCGATGCCAACAACGATGGCCGGCTCGACCTGGCCACGGCCAACGGCCATGTCAACGACATCCGTCCCAACTGTCCCTATGGCATGCCTGCTCAACTGCTTCTGGGCGGGGCCTCCGGCCGGCTTACCGACGTGTCCGGGCGCGCCGGCGCGCCGTGGCAGATCCTTCGCCGGGGCGCGGCCTGGCCGTCGGCGACCTCGACAATGACGGCCGGCCCGACCTGCTCATCGTCGCTGAAGGGGAGCCTTTGGCCTTTTTCCACAACCAAGGGCCGGCCGGCCACTTTGTCACGCTCCAGCTCGAAGGATCCCCACCGACCTCAAGCCGTGATCCCGTCGGCGCTCGTGTCACCCTCACGGCAGGAGGCCGCCGACAGCTCGCCCAGCGCTACGGCGGCGGGAGCTTCCTCTCGGCGAGCGACCATAGGATTCACTTCGGTGTGGGCGAGTCAACCCGCATCGAGGCGATCGAGGTCCGCTGGCCCTCAGGACATGTCGCCCGCTACACTGATCTGGCGGCCGACACCGCATACCTCCTCTGCGAGGCCCAGGCCCAGGCCAAGCCGCTTCGCGGTTGGAAGCGGATGCCTACTAAATGAGGATAATCGATGCGGGTTAATTCTTACTTCGATGGCTGACCCCAGAGTCGCGGGTTCAAAGCGATATCCGAGCACGGAGCCGACCGCTTCACCCTCTTCGTGTGACCAGGTACTCTGGGGGTCAGATCGGCGAGCAAAGGCTCCGGCTCAAGATTCTCTGAAGATGGGCCCGGTGATCCTCCCACTTTCACTGCGATGCTCTGCACTCGCGCCAGCAGCATGACGAGCGGGCCGGTTGTCGAACGCTGAACGCCCGCTTATTGACAAATCTTTACACTGCGCGAAACGAACACGGGTTAGGATTTTTCCAATGGGTAGACAACCGGGCATTCGTTGGCGAAACTGGTTCTCGACGAATCGCGATCCCTGGGCGGCGGAGGAGATGATACCATGAGCTTGCAGCGGCAAATCGCACGAAAGACGCGTCTGACACTGGTTGCCTCGGGGGGAACGTGCTTGCTCTTCTTGCTCGTGGCGACCTGCGGCGCGGCGATTCGGGCCGAGCAGGCGGCCGACGAAGCCAAGACCAAGGTGTCCAAGGATGCCGCTCAGCCAGCCAAGAAGGCTGCCGTCAAGCTCGGGCTGGCGATCAACGAGCCTGTGCCTTCCCGGGATACACGCTCCTCAGCACCATGAACACCAAGAAATCGTACCTCATCGACAACCAGGGACGGGTCGTTCATACCTGGAACTCCGACGTCAATTCCGTTCACTGCGCGTACCTTCTGGAGAATGGGCATCTACTTCGTCCTGCCGATCTCGGCGGCGCTGACCGTTCCTTCGGCGGCGGGCCCGGTGCGCTCGGCCGGATCCAGGAATACACCTGGGACGGCCAGCTCGTCTGGGACTTCAAGCTTTTCAACGATAAGCAGCTTTTCCATCATGACGTGACGAAGATGCCCAACGGCAATTTCCTCTTCGTGGTCTGGGACAAGAAGACCGCGGCAGGAGGCGATCGCCGCGGGTCGCAAGAAAGATCTGGTCAGCAACTATCTGCTGCCCGACTCGCTCGTCGAGGTCAAGCCGACCGGAAAAACCACCGGCGACGTCGTCTGGGAATGGCACCTCTGGGACCACCTGATCCAGGACCATGATTCGTCGCAGGCCAATTTCGGCAATGTGGCCGCCCACCCCGAGCTCGTTGACATCAACTACGTCGAGGATTCCATGGCCCCCGTCGTGGCCAAGAAAGACGGCCTCGATAAGCTGAAGTCGATCGGGTACGTCGGTTCGCCGACGAGCCGGGCCCAGCGGATCAACCCGGACTGGAACCACTTCAACTCCGTGGCCTATAACGCCGAGCTTGACCAGGTTCTGGTGAGCGTTCACGATTTCAGCGAGATCTGGATCCTCGACCACAGCACCACGACGGCCGAGGCGGCCGGTCACACCGGCGGCAAGAGCGGCAAAGGCGGCGACCTGCTCTACCGCTGGGGCAATCCCCGCGTCCACCGGGCGGGGACGGTCGCCGATCAGAAGCTCTTCGCCCAGCACAATGCGCACTGGATTCCCCGCGGTCTGCCGGGCGAAGGACATATCCTGATCTTCAACAACGGCCCGCGCCGGCCTGACGGCACTTACTCGTCGGTAGACGAGATCATTCCGCCGGTCGATGAGAAAGGAAGATACCCGCTCAAGGAAGGGGCCGCGTTCGGGCCGGAGAAGGCTTACTGGAGTTATTCGGCGCCCAAGAAGTCGGATTTCTATTCCTCGTTCATCTCGGGCGCTCATCGCCTGCCCAACGGCAACACCCAGGTCTGCTCGGGCGCCAACGGCACGATCTTCGAGGTGACGCCGGACAAGAAAATCGTCTGGAAATACCTCAATCCGGCCAAGGGAGGCTTCGGTCCCCAGGCTCGGACCGGGTGGACCGCCTCGGCCGGGTCAAGTCCTGCCGTCGTTCTTGCAGGACGACTTGAAGCTGACCGCGGAGCAGAAGAAAGATCTGGACGCGTTCCAGAAGGAAATCGACGGAAAGCTGAAGGAGACCCTGACCGACGCGCAGCGGAAGCAGCTCGAACAGGGCTCGCGAATGCCTCCCGGGCCGGGCGGGCCCCCAGGCGCGGGCCCTGGCCCCGGCGGCTTCAGCCCTCCGCCCCAGCCAGGTCAGCTCATGGCCACGACCACCCAGATCAGGTTGAAACCAACCGCCGAGCAGAAGAAACAACTGAGCGAACTGCAAAAATCGGTTGACGCCAAGCTTGAGAAGCTGCTCACGGCCGACCAGAAGAAGCAGTTCCAGCAGATGAAGAAAGACTTTGCTCGCGGCGGCCCCCCGGGCTTTGGTCCCGGTGGTCCGGTGTCCCGAGGTCCCGGCGGCCCTCCTGGCGGTCCCGGCGGCCCCGGTGGTGGTCCTCCCGCGTTCCTCTTCGCCGGTCCGCCTGGAGGAGCCTCGCTCTTTCGTGCGTACCGCTATGGCCCCGAGTATCCCGGTCTGGCGGGCAAGGATCTGAAGCCCGGCAAGACTATTGAAGAGCTTGAAAAGAAAGAGCCTGAAAAGAAACAATGATCCGCCAGAGAGCTAGAGAAATCGATGCTTCCCGAATACGCTCTAACGGGATGCATCTGTCCCCTCCCCCCTCGCGGGGGAGGGTTAGGGAGAGGGGGGATGATGGCAAGTCAGTTCGCACGTCAACTACGTCGCGACATGACCGACGCCGAGCGTTTCTTGTGGAAGCACCTCCGCGCACACCGGTTCACTCGTGAGAAGTTCCGCCGCCAAGAGCCCCTCGGCCCGTATATCGTTGATTTCGTCTCGCATCGATCACGGTTGATCATTGAACTCGACGGCGGACAGCATGCCGTACAGGTGGAGCATGATCGCGAGAGAACGCGCTGGCTCGAAAGCCGCGGTTATCGTGTCGTCCGCTTCTGGAATAACCAGGTGCTGACCGAGACGGAGTCAGTCCTCGAAGCCATCGCCCTGGCGCTAGCCCTCCTCTCCCTAACCCTCCCCCGCGAGGGGGGAGGGAACAGAGGGAGGCGCGGATCGACTATCGGAACTAGCGTGGCCATGGCAAACAGCCCAAGTTTTAGCCCTCTGTCGCGTCATTGAGAAGAAATGAGCCCGATGCGGAAGAATTACCGACTCTTCGTGCTGGTCGTCATCCTGGTCTTCTTCGCGCCGGAACAGCCCACGCCTACATCGGGCCCGGGGCCGGGTTCGCGCTGGCCGGGCTCGTTCTTCGCGGTCTTCGCCGCGGTCTTCTCGGCGTTCGTGACGCTCATCACCTGGCCGATCCGCCTGCTGATCGCGGACGCTGTTCGGCCTGGCGAGCGCTGCGGACGAGCCGGTTCAAGCGCGTGGTGATCCTCGGCCTCGACGGCATGGACCACGGCCTGACGGAGACGATGCTCGAGGAGGGCAAGCTGCCCAACCTGGCCGCGCTGCGCGACCAGGGCTGCTTCAAGCCGCTGGGCATCGACCGTGCCGCCGATCTCGCCGGTGGCCTGGTCCACGTTTCAGACCGGGGTCAACCCGGGCAAGCACAACATCTTCGACTTCCTGACGCCCGACCTGCGCACCTACCAGGCCAAGCTCAGCTCGGTCGAGATCCGGCCGCCGCGGCGATCGATCCGCCTGGGCAAGTACCAGATTCCCGCTGGGCAAGGCCGACGTGCGGCTGCTCCGCAAGAGCCAGCCGTTCTGGAACGTCCTGAGCAAGTACGGCATCTTCAGTTGCATCCTTCGCGTGCCGATCACCTTCCCGCCCGAGAAGCTGCGGGGCGTGCTGCTCTCGGCGATGTGCGTGCCCGACCTGCGCGGCACGCAGGGGATGTTCTCCTACTACACGACCCGCACGCGGCACGAGGGCGAGAAGATCGGCGGCGAGGTCCATCACGTCACGCGCGAGGGCAACACGTGATCCAGGCCGACCTGATCGGCCCCGAAAACCCGCTGCGTCAGCGATCGCCAGGTACCTCAAGCTGCCGTTCGCGGTCACGATCAAGGACCAGGACCGCGCGGTGCTCGAGATCGACGGGACGCGACGCATGAGCTGACGCAAGGACGTGTACACCGACTGGATCAAGGTTCAGCTTCCGGATCGCGCCGGGATGAAGGTGAGCGGCCTGTGCAAGTTCCTGCTGCTGAGCACCGAGCCCGAGTTCGGGCTGTACGTCACGCCGATCAACATCGACCCCGAGCAGCCGGCGATGCCGGTCGGCTATCCGTCGGTCTACTCGATGTACCTGGCCAAGAAGCAAGGGCCGTTCGCCACGCTCGGGCTGGCCGAAGACACCTGGGCCCTGAACGAGCACGTCATCAACGACGACCAGTTCATCCAGCAATGCCTCGACATGGACCGCGAGCGCGAGGCGATGTTCTTCGACGCGCTCGACAAGGTGCCGCGCGGGCTGTGCGTCTGCGTCTTCGACGGCACCGACCGGCTCCAGCACACCTTCTGGCGCGACATCGACCCGACGCACCCGGCCCGGCCCGACCAGACGCTGCTCGAGAGCCGCAACGTGATCGAGGACCTCTACCGCCGGATGGACGACCTGGTCGGCAAGACGATGGCGAAGTGCCGCCGCCGAGGACACGCTGCTGATGGTCATCTCCGACCACGGCTTCGGCCCGTTCCGCCGCGGGGTCGACCTGAACCGCTGGCTCGAGGAGAACGGCTACCTCACGGTGCACGACGGCCGGCGCGGCGAGGAGCACCTCGCCGGCGTCGACTGGTCGCGGACCCGCGCCTTCGCGATCGGCCTGGCCGGGCATCTTACATCAACATCAAGGACAAGTACGCGCAAGGCATCGTCGACCCGGGCGGCGAGGCCGACCGGCTGCGCGAGGAGATCGCCGAGCGGCTCGACGGCGCTGGTCGACCCGGAGAACGGCGACAGCGCCGTCAAGCGGGTCTACATCGCCGGCGAAGTTCTACCGCGGGCCCGTACACGGACAACGGCCCCGACCTGATCGTCGGCTATCAGCGCGGGCTACCGCGTCTCGTGGGAGGCGGCCATCGGCCGGACGACCGACGCGCGTCTTCCACGCCAACAAGAAGGCCTGGAGCGGCGACCACTGCGTCGACCCGTCGCTCGTGCCGGGCATCCTCTTCTGCAACCACCCGATCGAGAGCGAAAACCCGCGGCTCATCGACATCGGCCCGACCGTGCTGTCGATGTTCGGCGTGGCGGTCCCCGACTACATGGACGGCAAGGCGCTGGCCGTGGGCGAGGTCGCCGGGAAGCCCGCCAGCAAGCCCGAAGAATCACTGGCCGAGGTGGTCTGATGACCGACGCATCCGCTCCCAAGATGAACCGCAGGACGCTCATCGCAGGGCTCGGCCGCGATCGCAGCCGTCGGCGCGGCCGGGCTGGGCGTGGGCAACTACTGGCTGGGCGGCAGCAGCCGCGTCTCGCGCAGCGCCGGCAAGAAGGTGATCGTCATCGGCATCGACGGCATGGACCCGCGGCTGTCGGAAGCGCATGATGAAGGCGGGCCTGCTTCCCAACCTCGCGAAGCTCCGCGCCGGCGGGCGGTTCAGCAGCCTGGGCACGAGCACGCCGCCGCAGAGCCCCGTCGCCTGGGCCAACTTCATCAACGGCGCCGGGCCCGGCTCGCACGGGATCTTCGACTTCATCCACCGCCATCCCGCAGGACCAGTGCGACCCGTTCTACTCGGCCGCCGAGACCCTGCCCGGCGAAGGCGTCTGGGAAGTCGGGCGACCACAAGCTCCAGCTCGACTTCTGGCCGTTCAACCACAAGCCGCCGGCCAACCGTGCTCAGGCGGCAGGGCACGCCGTTCTGGGACTACCTCGACGCCGCGGGCGTCCCGTCGACCTTCTACGACCTGCCCTCCAACTACCCGGCCAGCCCGTCGCACCACGGCCACCACCGCTGCATCTGCGGCATGGGCACGCCCGACATGCTGGGCACCTACGGCACCTACCAGTACTTCGCCGAGAACGGCCCGGCCGAGCCGCTCGACGAGGGGGGCGGCAAGCGGTCGAGGCTGACGTTCGAGGACGAGACGGCCAAGGCGCGCATCGTCGGGCCGGAGGACAGCCTGCTCAAGAAGCCGGACCCGATCACGATCGACTTCCTCGTCCATCGCGACCGCGAGGCCAACGCCGCGGTGATCGAGATCCAGGGCCAGCGGATTCGTGCTCAAGGCCGGCCAGTGGAGCCGCTGGACGCAAGCTCGACTTCGCGCTCTCGACGCCCGTCGTTCGTGCCGTCGCAAGCGCGTCAGCGGCATCTGCCGGTTCTACCTCCAGGAAGTCGCGCCCAACTTCCGGCTCTACGTCACGCCGATCAACATGGACCCGGCGGCCCCCGCGCAGCAGATCTCGGAGCCCGAGTCGTTCGTCAAGGACGTGGCGGCGAAGCTGGGCCCGTTCTACACCACGGGCTTTCAGGAAGACCACAAGGCCCGGTCCAACGGCATCTTCTCGCGACGACGAATTCGCCCGGCAGGCGGGCATGGTGCTGGAGGAGCGGCTGGCGCTCTTCGACTACGCCGTCAACAACTACGACGACGGCCTCCTGTTCTTCTACTTCTCCAGCAGCGACCTCCAGTCGCACATGTTCTGGTGGGACTCGGACGACAAGCACCCGATCCGCTCCGACGCCGAGGCGAAGAAGTACTTCGGCCACGTCCAGCGGCTCTACCAGAAGCTCGACGCGGTGATCGGCGACCTGATGGACCGCTACGGCAGCAAGGCGACGATCATCGTGATGAGCGACCACGGCTTCGCCAACTTCGGCCGGCAGTTCAACCTCAACTCCTGGCTGCGCGACTGGGGCTACCTGGGCCCGCGCGAGTGCACGTCGATCATGACGGACGTCGACTGGTCGCAGACCGTGGCCTACGGCCTGGGGATCAACGGGCTGTACCTGAACATGAAAGGCCGCGAGCGCGACGGCATCGTCGAGCCCGGCGAGGAGCGAGAAGCGCTCTTGACCGAGCTGAACGAGCGGCTGGAGGCCGTCACCGACGAGAACGGCCAGCCGGTGATCCGCGGCGTCTACCGCTCGGACCAGATCTACACGGGCAACGCGACGGCCCTGGCGCCCGACCTGATCGTCGGCTACGCGCCGCGGCTACCGGGCGTCGTGGGCCACCTGCCTGGGCGACCTGACCGACGAGGTCCTGCTCGACAACGACCGGCCTGGAGCGCCGACCACTGCGCCGATGCGCTCGAGGTGCCGGGCGTGCTCTTCTGCAACCGCCACGTCAGCGGCGCAGTCGCCGTCGCTCGTCGACATCGCCCCGTCGATCCTGGCCGAGTTCGGGCTTGCCCGTACCCGCCGCAGATGGTCGGGAAGAACGTCTTTTCCGGCTGAATGAAAGCCTCGCGTCTGGAGGGAGAATGCTCGTGGTCAAGGTCAAGATCGAACCGGGCCTGTTCGACAGGGCCAAGCGCGCGGCGGAGGCCGCCGGCTACAGCAGCGTCGAGGAGTTCATCGCCGACTGCATCGAGAAGGAGATCCAGCGGCTCAAGCTCGAGGAAGACGAGAGAGCCAGGTGTCCGACCAGCTCCGCGGCCTGGGATACATCGAATGATGGACGCTCTTGCACAGCATCGCTCGTCTGGCTGAACGCCGCGGCGAACGTTCTTGGGACGATTCCTGCTGGCTCCCGTCGGCGTGCTGCCGGGGTGGCTCTCCGCCACGGTCGTCGCGGCGGTGACGGGCGTGCTCTTGCTCGTCGTCTTCAAGTACACGTCGAACCAGCGCGCGATCAAGCGCGTCCGCAACGACATCAACGCCAACCTGCTGGCCCTCAAGCTGTTCAAGGACAGCACGCGGGTGGCGCTGCGGGTCGCAGGGGCGCGTGCTTGCTGGCGGCCGGTCGGCTGTTCGTCCTCGCGCATCGTGCCGATGCTGGTCATGGCCTGCCGGTGATGCCTGCTCCTGGGCCAGCTTTCGCTCTGGTACCAGGCCCGGCCGCTCCAGGTCGGCGAGGAGGCCGTGATCACGCTCAAGCTCGAACGGCGACGCCGGCGTCACCCTGGCCCGCGGTGAGCCTCGAGCCGACGACGCGGTCGAGGTCGCGGCCGGTCCGGTCCGCGTGCGGAGCAAGCGCGAGGTCTGCTGGAACGTCAAGGCGCGCGAAGCCGGGCAGCCACCGCCTCGAGTTTCAGGTCGGCGACCAGACCGTCGACAAGGAACTCGCGATCGGCGACGGCTTCATGCGGGTGAGCACAGCTGCGCCCGGGCTGGGACTGGGAGGACATCCTGCTCAACCCGTGGGAGCAGCCGTTCCGGCCCGAATCCGCGGTCCAGTCGATCGAGATCGACTATCCCGAGCGATCGTCCTGGACCAGCGGCACCGACTACTGGGTGATCTACTGGTTCGTCGTCTCGATGGTCGCCGCCCTCTGCTTTCGCCGCGCGCTGAACGTCAACGTCTGAGGTGCAGACCTCGACCGGAAGGAGATGCCGCCCATGGAGACACGAGATCATCATCGTTTCCGGCCTGCCGCGCTCGGGCACCTCGCTCATGATGCAGATGCTCGACAAGGGCGGCGTCGCGGTCGTCACCGACCACATCCGGACGCGCCGACACCGATAACCCCCGCGGCTATCTACGAGTTCGAGCAGGTCAAGAAGATCAAGGAAGACGCGTCCTGGCTGCCCGAGACGCGAGGCAAGGCCTTCAAGATGGTCTCCCAGCTCCTCTACGAGCTGCCGCCGAGCGAGAAGTACCGCGTCATCTTCATGGAGCGCGACCTGGACGAGATGCTCGTCTCGCAGGAGAAGATGCTCAAGCGCTTGAACCGCCCGGCCGCGCCCGCGGGAGACATCAAGCCGTCTTTCATCGCGCACCTCGATCGCCTGCGCGACTGGCTGGCGCCAGCAGCAGAATATCGAGGTCCTGTACGTCAATTACAAGGACCTCATCGAGCGCCCGAGCGAGGAAGCCGAGCGGATCAGCAGCTTCCTTGCCGGTGCCGCCGAAGCCCAGGCAATGGCCCAGGCGGTCGACCCGTCCCTCTACCGCAACCGGAAAGCGGAATCATGAGCGTGTGCTCATTGTTTCGCACCGGCTGCCTTTGCTTCCACGACTCGCCCCAGGTAGCGAAAGCTCGCCACCAGGCTGATGCCCAGGCCTAGAAATACCAGCGTCATGACCGAGAGGGCATACCGATCCACGCTTATCCCGGGGACGAGGGCCAGCACCAGGGCCGCGATGACCGTGATCAGCCCGTCGAGGAATAGCCCCTTGCCCGCGTAAGCGTTCACGTCGTACCAGACCTCGGGATCCTCGAGCGTCTGTTTGACGCGAAAGCCGTAGACGGGGTTGGGACCAATTCTTCGCAAGATCAGTGGAACCGAGATCGCGCTCAAGAGCAGACCAATTGCCACGTACATGACCAGAAGGATCATCATGGCGGGCAAGTCTCCGAGATCGATGGGGTCGTCGGTCGACAATCCCCTCGCCAGTGGGAGCCCGTTGTTGACAAGAAACCGCCCGGAGCCAGTTGGGTTGGCCCCGGGCGGTTTGACCGTGCGTCTGGTTTTTCAGTCAGTGAGTGCAATTCAAATCAGAGTCCGCTGAGGTCAGCGGCCATGACGCGGATGCCCTTGCGCAGGTTCAACGTCTTCACCACTTCTTCCGTCGCAGGCACCGTCAGGCTCCGCCGCGGGGCTATGCAGATTCCCAGCAACTGCTTGGGAGCCTCCCCTTCCTTCGTCCCCACTCCCAGGACCGCCAGGCCGTTGAGGATCAGCGGTGACGCATTCTCGATCCGCACCTGGTAGGTCACTTTGCCCTTCACCTGCGGACCGCGCCGAAGCTGCGCCCGCACGAGCCGGTTCAAAACCCCCTCGGCCAACGCGTCGCCCAACTTGGCCGCCTCGGGCTTGTCTTTGTCGGCCCCCTTTACCACCGGCACCGTGAACTTGCCAAAGGGCACCCACCGCTGCGCCGTGCCGTCGGAACTGGCCACCTGCACGCTGGCTTCCGTCGCACTGATGCGGACGCGGCAGGCGACCGCCGGGCCCTCCGGCTGGTCGAGCTCTTCCTGCTTGACCAGCTTGGGACGCAGGCCCAGGAAGACTTTCTCGCCCAGCTCCTTCGTCAGCGCGGCCGTCATCGCCTTCCCCGCGGCGTCCACGCCTTCGATCGCGAAGAGTATCGTGCCGCTCTCGTCGTCTGGCAACGTGTCGAGCCGATCCACGAACTCTCGCGCCAGGCTCAGCTCCTGAGCATTGGCCCACGCCGATGAGAGCTGCTCGATGTTAGTCCAGTCCTTCCCGGAGGTCAGTTTCCACATGACAAGCTGAGAAACGGTCGCGGGTGCCTTGCCGGCGGCGAGCCGCTTGAGGGCTTTTTGCACGCGCTCATCGCCGTTGATCTGAGAGATGTCGCCCACCTGCAGTTTTTCCCCCTGGGCGGGGAAACTGACTCCGGTCTCGCTGTCGGGATCAGGCTGGGAGAGGCTGACCAGCCGGGTAGGTAGGTTGCGGGTCTGTCCGGCCTTGAGCTCGGCGAAGGGCAGGCTGGTGGGCGGGACTGACATCATACCCATGCCGCCGCCCATGCCGCCGCCCATGCCACCGCCCATGCCGCCGCCCATGCCGCCGCCCATGCCACCGCCCATCCCCATGCCGCCCATCATTCCCATCATGATGCTTCGCTGATCCCAGCTCTCGTACTCGCCGCACAGGTACATGACGAGTCGGGCGAGCATCATCATGCCCATGCTGGCCGGCATCGTACCACCACCACGCATGCCGCCGCCCATACCGCCGCCGCCCATGCCACCGCCCATACCACCGCCGCCCATGCCGCCGCCCATGCCACCACCACCCATACCGCCGCCCATACCGCCGCCGCCCATGCCACCGCCCATGCCACCGCCCATGCCGCCGAACTGGCCGGTAGCACCCTGAGCGACGATGCCCGGAGGCAGAACGACGCGGAGCTGTCCCTTGGTACGGTTCGTGACCGAGAGCGTCATGCGGCTGTCGCCGATCCCTTCCGCGGTGACCCGCACCAAGCCCTTGTCCCTGGCCTCGAGCAGGCTGTACGTGGGTATCTCTTGGTCGGCGGAACCCGTCTGTGCCTTGTTTTTCGATTTGGCATCATCGGCCAACGCTGACGAGAGCGGCAGGCCAGCGATCACCAGGGCAAACGAGGCGGCTAAATATCGAGCACGCCGGTAATTCATGGAAAGCCTTTCGGTGTTGAGGTTCAGCAGTCAGAAGGAGAGTAGACAACCAGGCCACGTTCGCCGTCGATCAATGCCGGCGACGCTCTGGTTGCTTTTTCGTTTAGAATTCGGCGTCGAATGGGGCAAGTGCTTCGGAGCGGCAAAATAGAACGTTTCTGTTCGGACGCAGAAACGAGAGAAACCACGGTGATCTTAAATAACACTCATAATGACGCTGGGTCACTCGATCCTATTCGGACTGCTGAAACAAAAACACCCCGAGCGATTCGTTCGCTCGGGGTGATGCTTCGCTTCCAGGGGGTCTGTCAGTCAGGTTCTCACAGTCGGCTCTCAGAGTCCGCTGAGGTCGGCGGCGATGACGCGGATGCCCTTGCGCAGGTTCAACGTCTTCACCACTTCTTCCGTCGCAGGCACCGTCAGGCTTCGCCGCGGGGCGATGCAGATTCCCAGCAACTGCTTGGGAGTCTCGCCTTCCTTGGTCCCCACTCCCAGCACCGCCAAGCCGTTCAAAATCAGCGGTGACGCGTTCTCGATCCGCACCTGGTAGGTCACCTTCCCCTTCACCTGCGGACCACGCCGAAGCTGCGCCCGCACGAGCCGGTTCAAGACCCCCTCGGCTAGCGCCTCACCCAGCTTGGCCGCCTCGGGCTTGTCTTTGTCGGTTGCTTTGACCACGGGCACCGTGAACTTGCCGAAGGGCACCCACCGCTGCGCCGTGCCGTCGGAGCTGGCCACCTGCACGCTGGCTTCCGTCGCACTAATGCGGACGCGGCAGGCGACAGCCGGGCCCTCCGGCTGGTCGGGAACGCCCAGCTTGGGACGCAATCCCAGGAAGACCTTCTCGCTCAGCTCTTTCGTCAGTGCGGCGGTCATCGTCTTGCCGGCGTCGTCCACGCCCTCGATCGCGAAGAGCACCGTACCGGTCTCGTCGTCCGGCAACGTGTCGAGCCGATCCACGAACTCTCGCGCCAGGCTCAATTCGTGGGAATTGGCCCACTTGGAAGAGAGTTGCTCGATGTCGGCCCAATCTTTCCCCGATGTCAGCTTCCACATGACAAGCTGAGAAACGGTTGCTGGTGCCTTGTCGACTGCCAGCCGCTTGAGGGCTTTTTGCACGCGCTCATCGCCGTTGATCTGGGAGATGTCGCCCACCTTCAGTTTTTCCCCCTGGGCGGGGAAGCTAACTCCGGTCTCGCTGTCGGGGTCAGGCTGGGAGAGGCTGACCAGCCGGGTGGGCAGGTTGCGGGTCTGTTTGGCCTTGAGCTCGGCGAAGGGCAGGCTGGTGGGCGGGACTGACATCATACCCATGCCACCGCCCATACCCCCCATGCCACCGCCCATGCCACCCATGCCGCCGCCCATGCCACCCATACCACCGCCCATACCCATGCCACCCATCATGCCAATCATCAGGCTGCGCTGGTCCCAGCTCTCATAGTCGCCGCAGAGGTACATGACAAGTCGGGCGAGCATCATCATGCCCATGCTGGCCGGCATCGTACCACCCCCGCGCATCATGCCACCGCCCATGCCGCCGCCCATGCCACCCATGCCACCGCCCATGCCGCCGCCCATACCACCGCCCATGCCACCCATACCACCGCCCATACCGCCCATACCACCGCCGCCCATGCCACCGCCCATGCCACCACCCATGCCACCGAACTGGCCGGTAGCACCCTGAGCGACGATGCCCGGAGGCAGAACGACGCGGAGCTGTCCCTTGGAAAGGTTCTTGACCGACAGCGTCATGCGGCTGTCCCCGATCCCTTCCGCGGTGACCCGCACCAAGCCCTTGTCCCTGGCCTCGAGCAGGTTATACGTGGGTATGTCTTGGTCTGTGGAAGCCGTCTGCTGCTTGGCATTTGGCTTTGGTTTGTCTTTGCTCTTGGCATCATCGGCCATGACTTGCGCCAAAGGCAGGGCTATGAACAAGGAAGCAATCCCGGCGGCCGCGAATCGCGAGCAGATCTTTTTCATGGCACGAAACCTTTCAATGGTAATCAAAGGTCGGGAGCGATCCGCCAGAACGTGCTACCAGATGCAGAGCTCCGGGCCAATCGCGCCGTTGAAGACTTCTTTTCCAGGTCCGCCTTCCCGGACGACAAAACCTATGCGTAAGGTGGGTAAAATCCGCACGACCAGTGAGATCAGGCTTGCGGGCGGCGGGGCAGAACACCGATCTCCCCGGTGATACATCTAGACGCGAGAGCGCTTGGCTTTATTCGGCTCACTCTAGGAAAATGCAGTAATCCTTACCTACCATCATCGGCTGTTATCACCCCCCAAGGACATTCGTGCATGCGTTACGTTTCTCACCTTGCGTGTTCGGCCTGCGGAAGTTCGTTTCCGGCCGCCACGATCATGAATCTTTGCCCTCGCGACGGCCGCCCGGTGCAGGTGGTGATCGATCTTGATCGCCTTGCCGCCGAACAGGGGCGAGACGGCTGGTGGAACCCCGACCGCCGCGACCTATGGCGATTTGGCGGGCTCTTACCGCTGGATGCCAGCGATCCCACCGATTCGCTTAACATTGTCAGCCTGGGTGAAGGGTGCACTCCTTCGCTCTTGTATACCCATCCGCTGGCTGACCAGGCCGGCTTCCGGCTCGAGGTCAAAGATGAGGGAGTCCCTCGACCGGGCTTCGGTGCCAATCCGACCCTGTCGTTCAAGGACCGCGGCATGGCGATGACGGTATCAATGGCGCGGGCTTTAGGGATCAGAAGGCTCGCCGTTCCGACGCAAGGAAATGCCGGCGATGCCCTGGCCGAATATGCGGTCGCGGCCGGAATCGAGGCCGCCATTGTCATGTCGCCCGAGACCGACTTGCCCGTGCTGGGCAAGGTTGCCGCGTACCAGGCACTCTATCCCCAATGGGTCCACCTGGAGCTCGTCGCCGGCACGATCATCGACTGCGGCCGGAGGGTTCGCGAGCATTACGTACCGCTGGGCTACTTCAACGTGGCCACGTTCCAGGAGCCCGGCTGGAGAACAGAGGGGAAGAAGACCTTGGGGCTGGAGATGGCCGAGCCCACCGGCCCTCGCGAGGCGCGGAGAGCCTGGCGGCTGCCCGATGTGATCGTTTATCCGACCGGCGGCGGCACGGGGGTTGTGGGCATGGCCAAGGCGTTCGACGAGCTCGAGGCACTGCGACTGGTGGGGCCGGACCGTCCTCGCATGATCTGCGTCCAGTCAGGCGCGACCAACCCGATCGTCCGCGCTTTTGATCAGGGCGAGCTCGACATCACTCCGCTCCCACCCGGAAAAACCATCGCAACCGGGCTCAACGTCGCCCAGAACGTTGGGCACAAGAACGTTTTGCGCATTATCCGCCAGACGGGCGGCTGCGCCTTGTCTGTCTCGGACGATGCCATCAAGACAGTGATCCGGGACGAGTGGCAAGAACGCCGGTTCGCCTGGTCGCCCGAGGGGGCCGCGACCGTGGCCGTTCTGCCGGAACTCTGGGATCGCAAGCTGATTCGCCGGGGGGATCGGGTTGTGCTGGTCAACACCGCGGCGGCCGAGAAATACTTGCCCACGATTCGCGGCTTGATGGAATCAAAGATCGATTGCGTGCAGCCTCCCGAGTGACATCTCCGACCAGAAACCCATGCGATTCCACGGGATCATTCACCACGCGCCAAGCCGGGTGTAGAATACTCTGTGTGGAGAACCCATGGATCATGCTGGTCGCTTGCCTGGCCGAACTGCTTGGGAGACCGTGGCGATGACGAGGAACGCGACTCTGACGTTTAATGGCCGGACAATCGAACTGCCGGTCATCGAAGGGACCGAAGGCGAGCTCGCCCTTGATATCTCGGAGCTCCGCTCCCGCACAGGCCTGATCACGCTCGATCCTGGGTTCGGCAATACGGGTGCTTGCACCAGCGAGATCACGTTCATCGATGGCGAGAATGGGATTCTGCGCTATCGCGGCATCCCCATTGAACAGCTCGCCAAGCATTCCACCTTCACCGAAACCGCATGGCTCCTGATCTTCGGCCGATTGCCAAAACAAGCCGAGCTCGACCGGTTTCGGCAGCGGCTCACGCACCACGCTCCCCTGCATGAAGCCTTCAAACATCATTTTCAAGGCTTTCTGGTCGATGCACCGCCCATGGCCATGCTCTCGGCAATGATCAACACCCTGGCATGCTTCCCGCTGCGAAATCAAGGACTGCTCAATGAAGAAGACGAATTCTACGAAGAGGCCGCCCGGCTGATCAGCAAGGTGAGAACGATCGCGGCCTATTCCTACCGCCGCTCGATGGGCTTCCCGTTCATCTACCCCGATCCTAAACTCGCCTACGTGGCCAATTTCTTGCACATGATGTTCTCGATGCCCTACGAGCAGCACGTCGCCAGCCCAGAGGTCGTTCAACGCACTCAACCTGATCTTGCTCTTGCATGCCGACCACGAGCAGAACTGTAGCACATCCACGGTGCGCGTGGTGGGCTCGAGCCAGGCCAACCTGTTTGCCTCGTGCGCCGCGGCGGTGGGAGCGCTTTGGGGCCCGTTGCATGGCGGAGCCAATGTGGCCGTGCTGGAAATGCTCGAGCGGATTCACCACGGGGGCCTCTCGGCCGAACAGGCCGTCAAGCTGGCCAAGGACCCCAATAGCGGGTTCCGCCTGATGGGCTTCGGCCATCGGGTGTACAAGAACTTCGACCCCCGGGCCGTTATCCTGAAGCGCGCAGCCGACAAGGTTCTGGCCCAGCTCGGTGTCAAGGACCCGTTGCTCGACGTGGCCCGAAAACTCGAGGAGCTTGCCCTCTCCGACTCCTACTTCGTCGATCGCAAGCTCTATCCCAACGTCGATTTCTACAGTGGAATCATCATGCGGGCCATCGGCATTCCGACCAATATGTTCACGGTGATGTTCGCGATCGGCCGGATGCCCGGCTGGATCGCCCACTGGAAAGAGCAGCACGCCGACGGCAAGCTCAAGATCGCCCGGCCGAGGCAGATCTATATCGGGCCCTGTGAATCCGAATATGTCCCGATCGAGCAGCGCCGTTGATCACCGGCTTTGTCTCGGGCCGGTCAGGTTCTCAAAGACCCGCGACAGAGTGCACCTGCTCCCTCACAGCGAAGGCAAGATTGTCATGAGTAAACATTTATGGGCCATCCTGCTCGTTGTCGGTCTTGCTTCCAGCCGCACGATCGCCGCCGAGAACTTGCGAGTTGGGGCCGCGGCTATTGTGATTACTCCCCCCGCGGGCACTCCGATGGCCGGGTATTACTTTGAGCGGGCGGCGGAGGGTGTGCACGACGAGCTTTATGCGAAAGCCCTGGTGCTCGACCAGGGAGGAACCCGAGTCGCCCTGGTCTCGCTTGACCTGATCAGCACACCCGTGGGCCTGGTCGAGAGCGCCCGCAAGGAGATCGAGCGGGTCACGCGTATTCCCGGCCGGAACGTCATGATCAGCGCGACCCACGCCCACACAGGGCCGGTGCTGTCCGGGCGCGGCTTGCGCGACGATGCCTTGGGGGCCGGCAACGACCTGGTTCGCCGCTACACGGGTACCTTGCCCGCCAAGATTGCCGAGTCCGTGAGCCGAGCGGAATCCGCTTTGACACCGGCCACGGCCAAGGCCGCTAAGGGCAAGGAACCTTCCCTGGCGTTCAACCGCCGTTTCCACATGACCGACGGCACGGTGGGCTGGAACCCGGGCAAACTTAACCCAAAGATCCTCAAGCCCGCCGGTCCCATCGACCCCGAAGTCGCGGTTGTGCTGTTCGAGTCGGCCACGGCGGACCATAAGCCGCTGGCGACCTACGTCAATTACGCGGTTCATCTCGACAATATCGGAGGGCTCAAGATCTCGGCTGATATGCCCGGAACTTTATATTCACTTCTGAGCACAGCGAAGGGCCCGGATATGGTCACGGTTTACACGACCGGCTGTTGCGGTGATATCAACCACATCAACGTCAACTGGGCCGAACCCCAGCACGGTTTCGAAAACGCCGCGCGGATGGGAATCATGCTCGCCGGCGCCGTGCTCGAGACTTGGCCCGCCCTGGCGCCTGTCGACCAGGGCACGCTGCAAGTCAAGAGCCAAACGGTGCTGCTTCCGCTGCCCAGGATTTCTCCCGCCGACGTAGAGAGCGCTCGCCAGATTGTCGCTCGTCATCAAGACCCCAAGGCCAAGCAGCCCGCGTTCCTCGAAACAGTGAAGGCTTACAAGGTGCTCGACGTGGAGGCCCGACAAGGAAAGCCAACCGAAGTCGAGGTTCAGGTGATTGCCCTTGGCAGCGACCTTGCGTGGGTATCGCTGCCCGGCGAGATCTTCGTCGAGCTGGGGCTGGCGATCAAGCAAGACTCACCATTCACCCACACGATCATCGCCGAGCTAGCCAACGGGTCGATTGGTTATATCCCCACGCGCCGGGCTTACACCCAGGGAAACTACGAGGTCGAGAGCGCCCGCTGCGCCGAGGGCTCCGGCGAGTTGCTGGTTGATACGGCGATCAGGCTGCTCAAGAATCTCCATGCCACTCAATCACGGGCAACCGGCACCTCGAGCAGGCCAGGCAGCCCTGGCCGCGGCTAGCGCGCTTCTGTTACAGGCCTTTGCTGTCGAGCACGGCCTTGACCTCATCCCAAAGGCCCGGCGAGACGTCGGTGGGATGTTGAGACGCCACGTCTTGCAGACAACGTTCCGGGCTTTTGTGCAAGGCCAGGGCGAGTGCGGCCGCCGCGATCGTCGGCGCCCGGCTCATCCCCGCGCCGCAGGCGACGATCGTCGGAATCCTTAGCTCGATCAAGCTCGCCACGGTAGAGATCGCCAGCTCAAGCCAGGCCGGCCGATTTCCCGTACCATCGATCAGCGGGAAACGCAGCGAAAGGAACTCTCGCGGAGGAAAGTCAAATCTCTCCTCGGCCGCCAGGTTTACCAGGGCTTCGATCCCGGCATCAGCCAGGCTCGAGCTGTCCCGCCCTTCGCCTGAGTGGCCGATCCAGAGACTATGAGGATGGATTTGGGTCATCGTCGCTCTCCGACATGGCCGGTAAAGGAAGGAGGCGGAAACGAAATCGTGGAAAGAGTCAGGACGTCCTTCGGGCTACCAGTTCAAGCGTGGATAGTCATGTGTGGGCTGTCAAGTGCCGTTTGTCGGCTCGCCGGCTTCCAGCCGATAAAGGCGTGTCGACTTGAGAACTCGGCGAATCAGCCGTTGGCATCGGAATTCCTTTGAATCCCGGCGCTCGCCATGTTAATCATTTCAGGCGTGTCTTGGCGGTTGGTTCTCAGCGAACGTCAACGGCTTGTATCCAGGAGAGAGAAATCATGGCGCGAACGAAAAGCGGTCAACCTGAACGGCAACTGGACAACCGGCAAGGCACACGGCGGGCATTCCTGGTAAAGACAAGCATGGCGGCTGGCGGAATGGCGGCGACCGGAGGCGTGGTTGCCGGGGGCCTGGCCAGGGCGGAGGATGAGCACGGCCGTCCCGAGAAAGCAGTCGCCACCGGTCATGGCGGCGGTTCGGCGGCAGTCGCGGCCCGGCAAGAATCGCAGGCGCCGCCGTTCAGTTTCAGCGGCGTGACGATGCCACGGCGGAAGAGCTTCTTCGAGTACACCCAGGATGACGTCAACCAGCTTGCCGCAGCCTATGGTAGAATGAAGGCCCTTCCCCATAACGACCCCCGTTACTGGGCCAACCAAGCCAACATTCACGCCGCGCACTGCGGCGGCGGCGAGTTCTCCGTCCACGGCGCCTGGTACTTCACCGTCTGGCACCGATGCTACCTGTTCTTTTACGAGCGCATCCTCGCCAGCCTGAGCGACAGCCCAAGCACGTTCGCCCTGCCCTACTGGGACTGGTCGAACCACCCGATGATTCCGAACACCCAGTTCAACCAATCGCAAGGTCTTCCAAGTCCATTCTTCGATCGGAACAGCCCCCTGTTTGATCCCAATCGCACGCCCGGCCCCAACAGCACGTTCAATGATGACCCACTGCAATCGGGAGTCTGCCCAGGCAACGGCTCTCTCCAACCTCAACGGCATCCTGGCCGATGATTTTGAAGATTTTTGCGGCTCTGACCCGAACGATCCCAACGGCCGGGGCATGGGAGACCTTGAGAACGCGCCCCACGGCAGCGTTCACATGTGGACGGGATTCGCCGGGGGTGATTTCCATGACATGGGCAATCTCACCTTCGCCGCCCGTGACCTGCTCTTCTTCCTGCATCACGGCAACGTCGAACGATGGTTCACGCTCTGGGTGTCTCAGGGCTTCCCGCTCCCGTCACCGTCAAGTCCATGGTATCAGCAGTGGTTCAATTTCTGGGATGAGAAGGGCAAGCCGGTGAGCGTCACCGTGCAAGACGCGATGACAAGCATGCCTGGCAATTACTTGCAGCCGCAGCAATCGTTCGAACTGGTAAACCAGCCGCAGGAGGTCCCCATCGGGGGCGCGCCTCGCTCTGTCACAGCGCCCGCGATGCCGGAGAGCTTCAAGCAGAGGATCGCCTCGGCGGCCACGCGCTCGCTCGAAGCCGCTCCGCAGGCGGCAACCCGGCGCACTCCGAAGATTCAGCTTCGGATCGAAGGAATCGAGGCACCGCATAACGTGCCCGTGATCCTGCACGTGTTCTTGAACAAGCCCGACGCCACCGCCAAGGACAGCACAGGGCCCAACTGTGTCGGCACGATTCACCTGGTGCCCCATTCCGGCGAGGGCATGCAACACCGATCGATCAACGCGACCTTGAACATCACCGCCAAGGCGGGCCTGCTTCGCCTCGACGCCGCGGGCAAGGGACCGACGGTGACGCTCGTCCCGGTCAACACCCGCAGCGACCGCAGCGTGGTCTCCCCGGTCATCAAGTTCCGCTCGATCCGGGTGACAACCAAGAATTGAACGGCCTCAATCGCTTTCGTGATTCTGAGATCCGGTTGCGATCGGGTGGCTTTTGTGGAGTGAGGCGATTGTCGCGTGAGACGCCGCCGGAGGGCGGCGCTCGCGTCACGGGATGCGCAGGATGCGACACGTCTCCTCATAGCTGACCTCGAGCTCAAGCGGCACGGCTAGTTCATCGGCCAGCCAGAGCGGCAAGGTCGGCAGGGGCTCGCCGACGGCCAGCGCGTGCGCCCACGCCTCCAGGCGCCAGGAGTCGCCCGCGGGCCTCCACCGGCAGGCCGCGGCATACACGGGAGGTGGCTTGGGAGCCAGGGACGGGTCGGCCTGACCGACCCACTCCAGCAGCTCGCTATACAGGTTGAACCCGCGCGTTGTGACCACGTCAACGATGGTGACGGAAACCTGCTCGCGCAGCAGGGCGGCACACTTGGCGACGAAGAGCCGGCGGTTTTCCGGGCGATCTTTGTTCGACGGGCTAACGATCTCGACGGCGGCCACCAGGCGTCCTCCATGCCGGGTGTCGTGGACGAGCACCTCATACTCGTCCTGGTCGGGCAGGTCGGTGGCGATGGCGAGTGTGGGTTGGGGCGGCGCCCAGAGTGCGGTCGCCACGCCACCCTCCTCGCGCCTCCCGACGAAGTCAGAGGCATAGCCTCTTCCTCCTCGTAAGACGCGACGTCGATCTCGAATAGCGTCCCGAGGTGGATGCGCGGGCCGGCAACGTAACGCGGCGGGAGCCTCTTGGACAACGCGGCGACGACCATCATCGGCCAGCCGCCGTGGAGTTCGTCCCATGACCTCTTCTTATCGAGCGGCGGTCGAAAGTGATCGCGCAGCGGCATGGCGAATCCTCCTCCGATCATTCTATGCGGGTTGTCGCTTCCGCGATAGCGAGCCGAAGCGGCCAGACGTCGCCAATGGCTTTCCCACCGTCATATCCAACGGCGTCTGCTTGACGAGGAGGCTCTGCCGCTCCTACAGGCTCGGCAATTCCAGATCCTCATCCGTACTAGGTTCCTCGGTCGCCGTCGGCTGCGGATCGGCACTGGCGGCAGCGTCGCGCTCGAGGATTGGGTTGGGCATGCGGCCGGTCAGGAGAATGCGGCTCATCATGTCCTTGGCTCGCTCGGGCCAGGGCATGCTTTCAATACGCTCGATCGTCCGCTCGACGGGATAGGCAACGCGCTTGAGCTCGATCCGGTTGTCGTCGATGATCGCGTAGGCGGCGCGAGGGTCGCCGTCGCGGGGTAAACCGACGCTGCCGGGATTGAGGACCACGGTGCCATCCACCATCAGGTTGAACTGCATGTGCGAGTGGCCCACGCAGACGATGTCGGCCTCGACGTTCTGCAGCCGCCTTGCCCAGATCGCCGGGTCCTTGAGCAGGTATTCATCGAGCGGGTCTCGCGGTGTGGCGTGCACGAGCAGGAACCGGTTGCCGTCGAGAGTCGTCCGGCAAGTCACCGGCAACTGCAAGAGATAACACCTCTCGTCGTGGCCGAGCGCCTGCCACATCGAGGGGCGCGAGACCTTGGTCAGGTAGCGGAATCCGGTTTCGCCCTGCACAGGGATTCCCTGGGCGACACCGTGGTCATGGTTGCCGCGAATGGCATGCGTGGCGTGGTCCATCGCCCACCGCACGCAAGGGTATGGGTCGGGCCCATAATCAACCAGGTCGCCCAGGCTCAGGCAGACGTCATAGGGCTCATCGATCGCTGACAGGGCGGCCCAGTTCGCGTGGATGTCGGAGATGACAAGAATCCTCATGCCCCGTGGTTCTCACAAGGTCTGGCCGGGACTCCCTGGTCTAGTCTGCCGGCGATCGCCGCACTATCCCAGCCACTGGTCGTACCAAAGTTGGAACATCAGGAGGGTCCAGAGCGGCTTACGGTGGTCGCGAACGCCCGCCTCATGCTCGCGCACTCGACGCGTCACATCGGCGGCGTTGAAGATGCCCTGCCGCTCCAGTCTCCCGGGCTCGAGCAACCGCCCGAGCATCGGGGCGAGCGGTCCACGCAGCCAGCGAGCGACCGGAATGCCAAAGCCCTTCTTGGGCCGAGCGAGAATCGATCTGGGGAGCCTACCCGAGACGGCGCACTTGAGCAACCGCTTGGTCAACTTTTGTCCGTACTTGAAATGCGCCGGCAACTTTTGCACGGCATCCACGAGCACGGCGTCCAGAAAAGGCGCGCGTACCTCCAGGCCGCAGGCCATGCTCGCCCGGTCGACCTTGGTCAAGATGTCTTCGGGCAGATAGGTCTCCTGGTACAGCGCCAGAGATCGGTTGAGCGAATCGGCCCACGGGGCGAGTGCGCCGGCCAGGGCGAGGTGCTCGGCCTCGACATCGACGCGTCCTTCGGCGCGGTTGAGGAGAAGACGAGCCAGCTCCGGCCCGGAAAAGGAGCCGAGCCAGCGCTGATGGGCCAGCGACAGGGGTTCGGCCGCGCCGCGGAGAAACTGCTTGAGCTTGAAGTCAAAGCTGAAATTGCGGTGATCCACGGGCAATCGGCCCACCGCCGCCTCGGCCAGGGCCCGGGCCGGCTTGGGGAGCCGGCGGTAGAAACCGGCGGCCTGTTCGGCTTCAAATGTCGGGTAGCCGGCCAGCAGCTCGTCGGCGCCGTCGCCCCCCAGAACCACCTTCACCTCGCCGCGCGCGAACCGGCTGAGCAGGTGCGTGGGCAGGATCGATGCATCGCCGAACGGCTCGTCTAGCCAGACGGCGACCTCGGGCAAGAGCTCATAAACCTGCTCCACCGAAAACGTGCGCTCGTGATGGTCGGTGCCCAGATGCCGGGCGACCGCGCGAGCGTGCGGACTCTCGTCGAAGCTCGGGTCTTCGAAGCCAATCGAAAACGTGTGCACCCCGGCGGCGGGCTCGATCTCGCAAAGCGCCGCGGCAACGCTCGAGGAATCAATGCCGCCGGAGAGGAACACGCCAAGGGGAACGTCCGAGCGGCGATGCCGGGCCACGGCGTCGCGAAACATCGACCAGAATCGCCGCGCCGCCTGCTCGATGGGCTCGGTGGCGGCCTCGGGATGAGGAAACGGCTGCTCCCAGTAGCGGCGCACTTGAGCGGCGCCCCGCTCCCAGACCAGCAGATGACCGCGCGGCAGTTTCCGCAGCCCGCGCCAGATCGAGTGAGGCGCCGGCACGTACTCGTAGAACAGGTAGCGTGCCAGGCTGTCGTGATCAAGGGCGTGGCCGACCTCGGGATGACGGAGCACCGCCTTCGGCTCCGATCCGAACGCCAATCCTCCGCCGGGCAGCTCGGCGTAATAGAGGGGCTTCTGCCCCATTCGATCACGCGCCAGTACCAGGCGGCCCCGGGGCTGATCCCAGATCGCCAAGCCGAACTGGCCGTTGAGCCGGGCGACGAAATCCGGTCCCTCGTCCTCGTAAAGATGCACGAGGGTCTCGGTGTCGCAGTGTGTCTTGTACCTGTGCCCCTTCGCTTCCAGGCCGGGCCTGAGCTCCAGCTCGTTGTACAGCTCACCGTTGTAAGTCACCCAGACCGTGTCGTCTTCGTTGGACATCGGCTCAGCGCCTCCGGCCACGTCGATGATCGACAGCCGCCGATGCCCCAAGGCGACAGGACCCTCGCAGTGAAATCCGTCGCCGTCGGGACCTCGATGCGCCAGCGTCGCCGTCATCCGCTCCACGATGGACCGGTCAGCCTTGATCCCTTCACGGTTCACGAAACCCGCGATTCCACACATCGTAAGGTGGAGACTCCTCGATCATTGCCCAGCGAGTGCCCTTGGTTTCATTCTACGCGTTTCCGGGAAAGTCGGACAGCACGCCGGGCCTCGTTTTGGTTCCCCGCGATCTTGGGAGACGACCGAGGAGGAGGGGGCATGGTTCAAGAAGCAAGAATGTCAGGTAGTAGTGAAATCGGTGCCGGGACATGCGACTTGAGGCGCTTGAATCGTCATAGAAAGAGACCGGAGAACGAGCGACTGGCGAGAAAGGCGGAGCGTCCCTGCGTTGCCCGTCCCTTCCTTTGGCGGTTCGCTTACAATGCGTCTGTACAGACCGCTCGGTCCGGGGCCGGGTTCGGAATTCCGAAGAAGCCCGAGCAAGAGATGAAGCGCTCAACAGCAACTCACAATGGTGTCGCAGGGCCTCGTGAGATTGCAGAGACCGAAACTCTCGGCACCGGGGAATCGAGTTTCCAATCGTCGTCGTCTTGAGTACGATGACAATGAGAACCACGAAGCGAGACGGTTAGAAGAGAGCGCCCCTCGGGAGTCAGCGATTACAATGAACATTCCCGTCCTGATTGAGCCAATCGCGGAAGACGGCTTTCGTGCCACCGGTGGGCTCCCGTTTGAAATCACCGCGGACGGGGCAACACGGGAAGAGGCCCTGGGGCGACTGCGTGCGGAGATCGAAAGACGAATGTCCAGCGGAGCGATCGTGGTTCTACTTGAGCTCGCCCCAGCCCCAGAAAATCCCTGGGCTCAGGGCGCGGGGATGTTTCAGGAAAACTCCCTGTTCGACGAATGGCAGCAGGCCATCTCGGATTATCGCCAACAAGTTGATCGGGAGGCCGGGGAGTCGTGAGCCTGTTCGTGCTGGACACGGACATGCTTTCACACCTCCAGCGCGGCCATCCGCGGGTTGCGGCCCAGTGTGCCGCGCGACGACCCGACGAGCTGGCCATCACGGTCATCAGCTTGGAGGAGCAGCTCTCCGGCTGGTACACGCTGTTGCGCCAGACGAAAAAGTCGGATGAGCTTGTGATCGCCTATCAGAGCCTGATCGACTGCGTCAAGTTCCTCTCCCGTCTTACGATCCTGCCCCTCACCCTTCCGGCAATCGGCCGTTTTCAGCAACTCGTCACGCTGCGGTTGAACGTTAGCCGGATGGACCTGCGGATCGCCTCAATCGTACTGGAGCAGCAAGGCGTCTGCGTCACGCGTAACCAGCGCAATTTGCGCGTGTCCCGGGTCTCGTGCTGGAGGATTGGACTCAATGAACTTCGGGGCAGCGTGTTTGAGTCGTACCAGACGCAGAGAAAACGCAGCGCGATAGTGACAGAGTTCGGCCCGTCGCTTCGTCGTGGCTTTTCTCAGGGCACCGTCAGCTTGGCCCCAGAGCGCCTGACATGCTTTTCGTTCGTCCGCGGTTTGCTCGCCGAGCACTCTGCCGCCCGCCATCACCTAGCAAACCTCGAACGCGAACTGGAGCTTGCTGGTAACTCTCCGTGACCTTGTTCTCGCCGTTATTCTCCCGCTGATCGGCCAGCCCCGCAGGCCCAGAATCGAGGAAGCGAGAGGCGACCCGATAAACCTGGGAAACCGAACACAAGCCACCTTTGGCAATCGTGGTCGGCGACTTACCCTGGACCAAAGCCAAGATCACTTTACAGCGGCATCGCAAAACAGCATCCGGCGATCCCCGGCTCAAAGTCTGCAAGATTCGCCGCTCGCGCCTCTTGAGTTCTCGCCAAACGGCGACGACTTTTGTACAAAGACCCATGAGGAACTCCCTTCGCTCATGTGCTGGCCGGCACAACGTAAGTGTCTGGAGTTCCTCATTTTTCTATCCCTCCCAGAATCGCGAAAGGCTATTTAGATGACTCATTCTACGCATCAGTCGAACTGCGGTCTGCGTCTTCCAGCAGAGACAGCAGATTCCGCTCGAGCTGCTGGCAGATGTCATCGAGCGGGAGGTGATTGAGCCGCTCGGTTGAGAACGGGTTTTGAAGCTCGACGCCAATCTCGTCCAGGGCAAGGATCGGAAAGGCCACAAGCGCGGTGACCAGCGGTGTCAACCAGCTCGCTTTCTCCAGAATACCGAACGGCAAGGCGACCAAAAAGACGAAGATGAATTGCCGGATCTCGATGGAATACGCGACAGGCAACGGCGTTTTGAGAATTCGTTCGCAGGCCCCGATATGGTCGATGAGCTGGGCCCGCTCTTGCTCCGCGCGATGGACCGAAAACGCGTCCATTCCATGCGTCTCGACCGCCTCGCGGAGGAGGCTGCTAATGGCGAGCGCAGCAGCCGAGGGCATGTGGTCGGCCGACTCGATTCGCCTGGCCTGCTCAGATCCGATCAGGTGTATCAGCTCTGGCAGCGTGCGCTCGCCGCGCAGGCTGCGGCGGGCGACATGAGCGAAAGCCGCGGTCCAGTTCACGATCCGCCTTCTCCATTCCGCGTTCGCGGGACCGTGAGCAAGCGACTGGATCGCCAGGTTGCGCGACTGATTGATCATCCCGCCCCACAGCTTGCGCCCCTCCCACCACCGCTCGTACCCCGCATTGGTCCGGAAGATGAGCAGTGCACCCAAGGCCGCGCCCAGTATTTCGTAGGGCGCTAGCGGAACGGCGACGTTCGGAATCGATGGGTTCTTCTCGATGAACGTAACTACAAGCGCAATGCCTCCAAAGATCAGCGTTCGGCGCATCACGTAGAGCGTGGCCGATCCTTCGAGCTGGGCAATCTCGGCCCAGAAGCGTTCGGGTCTAGGAGATAGCTTCATCTCTGCGTCACCGGGCCTTCTTCTGCGACGAGGGAGTGAGAATTCGTGCCTGGCCCCGTGGAATACGGCCAAACAATCAGGACGCAAGCACGCCGGTGAGAACCCGGGCGCACGGCAACAATCCCGCTTTTTCCAGGGTTGCCCTTGAAGCGACATTCGATGCGTTGCACCGTGCAGCGGGGATTCTTCCCATCTCGTAACACACCTGCTTCAGTTGCTGAATCAGGTAGCTCCCATACCCCTGTCGTCGGAACGGCTCAGCCACCCCCATGTAGATGTCGCCGTACGGGATATTGTAGTGGAAGAGTATCCCTCCGGTCGCGGCAACTTGACCGTTCGCTTCGATCATCCATTTGGCGTCGGTATCGAGTTTCGACTTGAGGATGAGTTCGTGGTCCGCCTCGACGACCTTCCGAAAGATTGCCCCGGGGACAGACAGGCTCGTCGTGAGCGCGTCGTGAAACAGGATCACGTTGGTCTCGATCCCTACCGCACAATCATACAGCATGAGAGTGAGGAGGATGTCGTTTGTCTGGACTTCGATGGACCTGGCGCGACTGACCGCGGTGAACCGACGAAACAATGGGAGCGCCTGGGCACGATGCACGGGCAGGACATAAAACTCCGTCACGATCTCCTTCCGCTCGGCTCGAATGCCTCCCACCAGGCCGTAACCGACAACTCGACCATCGAGCCGAAGAAGGTACGAATCCGTCCAGCCGCGTCCGTGCCACGAGTCGAGGACGATCTGGCAGTTCATCTCCTGCCGATGGAGATCGCGCAGAGCCGAAGTCTCCTCCGCCGGAACCAGCGAAACATCAATTTGCATGGACCTGGTCCTGCGCAGTCACGCACTCTGGCCATGGCCAATCCCGCCTCGATCGAGGCCACCTGGGATCCTGGCTTACTTCTCGGCAAGGAACCGCAAGATCTCCCGCATCACGCGCTCTGCCTGGTCGGTCGCGAACATGAACTGCGCGTGGGCGGACCCTTCGAGGACGATCAATTCCTTGGGACCGGGTGTTCTCGCATAGAGCTCGCGTATTTTAGGCAGGCGTGGGACGTCACCAGGTCCGAGGTCGTCGCGGGTTGCGATGACGAGTTTTCGACCTTTCATTTTTTCAGGCTTATCGTCACTTCCCCCGGATCCGAGAAAGACCATGCGATCAATCTCACCTGGCTCGGCCTCAACCGAGGCATTGCCCGCGGCGGCTGCTCCCATGCTTCCGCCGACAACCGCCACGGTGGTTGCACCCGACTTCCTCAGATAGCGGACCGCGGCGAGCACGTCGAGGTGGAGCGGGGCGCTGAGAGGATCGGACTGACCTGGGCCTCGTGACTGGCCGTAGCCTCGGAAGTCGATCGCCAGTACGCGAAAGCCCGCCCGCTCCAGCGCCTCGGCCTGCTTCTTCCAGCTCTCCTTGTTAAACCGGCCCCCGTGAGCGAGTACGACGCCCCGTGCGCCTTTTCCGTACAGGTCGGCGTGGATGAGTCCCCCGTCCCGGGTCGGGAACGAGACATGTTCCTGCGCAGCAGCGATTGCCGTCAGGATGAAGGTCGCAATGGTAGATACGGATACCCAGCATTTCGTCAGTCTAACGCCGGTCTTGCGAGGCGGCAATCACCCGACTGTCCCGCTTAGAGATCCGCTCGACGATTCTCCGCATGACCCTGGGAACAGGACAAGCAACATAGCCCTTTGACGCGAAACCACAGAGTCATCATCCGCGAATCGCATCAGGTAAAAAGGGAACCGGATAGGAAACAAATCATCGGGACCGCTATATTGGTGCTAACTGGAGGACAAATCAATGCCGGTTGGCCCCAAGCGCGTTCAGGCTGTCTTTTTGGATGCGGTCGCTTGCGAAGATGCCGCGGGGCGAAATGCCATCCTGGACCGCGAATGTGGTGGTGACCCAGACCTACGGCGACGCGTCGAGGCTCTCCTGCTCGCCCACGACCAGCCTGATCGCTATCTCGGCCAGCTCGCGGTCAACACGCTCTTGAAAGAAGCGAAAGTCTCCTCCCAGGCGGCCAGCGACCCTCTTCTCAGGGTGGACACCGATTCGGTGCCGTCCGAGTCGACCACCGCGCCTCCTCCCGCGCCGTCGGTGTTTGTCGAGGGCCCGGGTACACGCATCGGGCCGTACAAGCTCCTGCAGGAAATCGGCGAGGGGGGCATGGGCAAGGTCTACATGGCCGAGCAGATTGAGCCCGTCCGGCGCCGCGTCGCTCTCAAGATCATCAAGCCGGGGATGGATTCGGCCCAGGTGATCGCGCGATTCGAGGCCGAGCGCCAGGCGCTGGCGCTCATGGACCATCAGAATATCGCCAAGGTCCTGGACGCCGGCGCAACGGAAAGCGGCCGTCCGTACTTCATCATGGAGCTCGTCAGCGGTGTGCCAATCACCAAGTACTGCGACGACGCCCAGCTCAGCCCGCGCGAGCGGCTGGAGCTCTTCATTCCCGTCTGTCAGGCGATCCAGCACGCCCATCAGAAAGGCATCATCCACCGTGATATCAAGCCTTCCAACGTTCTTGTCACGCTCTACGACGGCAAGCCCGTCGCCAAGATCATCGACTTCGGCGTCGCCAAAGCGACCGACCAGCGGCTGACCGAGCGCACCATGTTCACCCAGTACGGCTCGATCATCGGTACGCTGGAATACATGAGCCCCGAACAGGCCGAGATGAGCGCTCTGGGGGTCGACACCCGCAGCGATATCTACTCGCTCGGGGTCTTGCTTTACGAGCTCTTGACCGGAACGACCCCGCTCGAGAGGGCCAAGCTGCGCGAAGCGGGATACGCCGAGATCCTCAAGCGTATCCGTGAAGAAGAGCCGCCCAAGCCGAGCACGCGGCTGAGCGAGTCGAGAGAGGCGATGTCCGTCGATCTCGGCCCATCGCAAGACTGAGCCGGCGCGGCTGACGAAGCTAGTCAAGGGTGAGCTTGACTGGATCGTGATGAAGGCGCTCGAGAAAGACCGCTCTCGACGATTACGAGACGGCCAACGGCTTCGCGCGCGACATCCAGCGCTATCTCGACGGAGACCCGGTCGAGGCTTGCCCTCCCTCGAGCGTCTTACCGCTTCCAGAAGTTCGCTGCGGAAGCATCGGGTCGGATCTGGTCACGGCGGCGGCGTTTGTCCTCCTGCTGCTCGCGGCCGCGGTCTTCAGCACCTATCAAGCGGTGCTGGCCAATCGCAGCGCGGCGACAGGCAGAAGTCGAGCGCCTGCGCGCTGACCAGTTGCGGATCACGGCCGAGGCCAACTTCCAGAAAGCCCGAGAGGCCGTCGACGAGTATTTCACCAAGGTCAGCGAGAGCAAGCTTCTGAACGTCCCCGGCCTTCAGCCTCTGCGCAAAGAGCTGCTCGAATCGTCTCGGAAGTACTACCAGGAATTCCTCAAGGACCATGCCGACGACCCTTCGGTGCGGGCCGAGGCGGCCGAGGCCTGGTACCGCGTCGGCTTCGTCACGATGGACGTCGACATCGGCCAAGGAGGCGATCTCGAGTCATTTCAGAAAGCAACCGAGATGTACGAGCGGCTCGCTCGCGAACACCCGACCGTCGAGCGCTATCAGCTACAAGCTGGCGATGTGCCTGAACGACCTCGGCAACCAGCAGGCCGCCCTCGGACACGAGGCCGATGCGCGTCGATCCCACGAGCGTTCCTTGGCGATCCGCAAACAAGTCGTCCGCGACCACCCCGACGTGCCGGAGTATCAGAAGGAGCTGGGCATCGGCTACGCTGTCTGGGCAGACCGGCAATATTACGCGGGATTGACCTCCGAGTCGCTTCGGTCCGCTGAACGGGAACGGGACATCTTCGAGCGGCTGATTCGCGAACACCCCGACGTTGCCGATTATCAGTGGCGGTTGATAGGTGCCCTCGAATGACATCGGCGGTAGGCAAGGCGCGACTCGGCCACTCGGCCGAGGCCTTGCGGACCTACCAGCACTCGCTCGCGCTCGCCGAAAAATTGGTCCGCGACCATCCCGATGTCATCGACTATCGGTCAAGCCTGATTTACGCTCATGGCCAGATCGGCTGGGACCACTACCGGCTCTCCGGACGCAACCAAGATGCATATCACTCTTTTCGCAAGGCGCTGGATCTCGCCGAGGCGTTGGCCCGCGAAAACCCGGATCTGGAAACCGCGAAATGGTCAGTCGAACATTTCAACCATGAGCTGGGACGAGTCCTCGCACGGCTCGGCAAGCCGGATGAGGCATTGGAGCATTACCGGAAAGCCCTCGCCATCTGCGAAGAGCGCGAGCGGAAGAATCCCGGAGGGGTCTGGGAGCAGCGAGAGCTTGCCTACCTTGATTACGAGATGGGCCGGATACACCAGGCGGCCGGACGCGCAGCGGAATCGACCTCGGCCCTCGACCGAGCCCGCAAGATCTTTGAAGCAATCGCCGATTCCAAGGCCCTCACCCCGTATGATCGGGCATGTGTACACGCCCTTTGCGCAGGCCTGAGCGGGATCGGCACGACCGAACTCTCGCCGCACGAGCAGGCGCAACGCAGAAAATTCGCCGAGCGAGCCGTCGTTCTGCTCCGGGAAGCCCTCTCGGGCGGGAATCACAATCCCGACATGATCGCGTCCGACATCGACTTCGAGGCGATCAAGTCCAACCAAGACTTCCAGGCGGTGTTGGCCGAACTTCGGGCCAAACCCTCGGCTGCTCGCGGGGACACTCCCGGCTCTTGACGTCAGTGTCCAAGCTTCGGCTTGATGTCTTGTGAAGGAAGAACTTCGCGCGGCGAAAATCGTCCAATCCCTCCATAACGAAGCTCCCGGCATCCATGCGGTCAGTCATACCGTGAACCGGCCTGCCCTGCCTTATCGGCTGCTCCTTCACGTCCCTCCCGCCCAAGTCTATGGAGTGGGGCCTGATCCGCCTGGAGAGGAGATTGCGAGCTCATCGCCTGCTGGCCGCGGCTCGATGCCCGGCTACTTGGGTTGATTTCGCCCTCTGGGTCTGCCCACAATACTCATTCCTCGACCGAGCGACCGACTTGCCTCCTCAAGTCAAGCCGGCGCGCCATTGGGCGTGATCGGCCCTCATCGCCTTCGCCACCCATTGTCAATGCGGGAGACTTCCGCTGATGGCATCATTCAACCCCCAGGATCACGGCTTCGGTTTCGAGGAACCGCCGCCGCGGCCCACGACGCCTCCGGTCCGACGGGGGTTCCTCGTCATCCTCTTCGTGCTCTGCATCGCCGCGCTGATCGTCTATGGCGTGCCCTATGCGGCCGAGCGCACCGGTCATGCGTGGGAGGCGGGCCGAGCCCGGGCGGCGACGGAAGCCCTGGCCAAGCTCGACAAGGCGGGCGCCGTCAGCCAGGCTTCCGCGCTCTTCCGGCTGTCGGTGACCGCCGTTTCTCCCGCCGTGGTCAACGTGCAGTCTCAGCGCGCTGCGCCACGGCGCCGAGGGCGTGCAGGGGCTGCGGTCGGGGGCGAACCCACTGGGGCCCGGCTATCCAGAGCCGCGAGCTCGGGTCGGGGGTCATCATCGATAAGGCGAAAGGCTATGTGGTGACCAATTACCACGTCGTGAAGGAGGCAGACCGCATCCTGGTGCGGCTGGGCCCGGCGACGATGTCACCGCGCAGGCTCGTGGGCGCCGATCCCAAGACCGACCTCGCCGTTCTGAGAATCAAGGGAGACTTGAAGGTTCAGGCCGAATGGGGCGATTCGGATCAGCTCGATATTGGCGACTGGGTGCTGGCCATCGGCAGCCCGCTGGGCTTCGACCATTCCGTGACGGCCGGAATCGTGTCGGCGACCGAGCGGAGCGACGTGCGAATTGCCGAGTACGAGTCGTTCATCCAGACGGACGCCGCGATCAACCCTGGTAATTCCGGCGGACCGCTCATCAACCTGGCAGGCAAGGTGGTGGGCATCAATACCGCGATCATCACCCAGACGGGCGGTTACGAGGGCATCGGCCTGGCCATCCCCGCGTCGCTGGCCAAGCGAGTGGTCGAGGGGCTGATCAAGCAAGGCAAGGTTGTTCGCGGCTACCTGGGCGTGCTCATCCAGCCCCTGAACATGGCGGCGGCCCAGGATTTGAAGCTGCCGGACAACCGCGGTGTGCTCGTGGCCCAGGTTCAGCCCGGAAGTCCGGCCGAGGCATGCGGACTGAAAAGCGGCGACGTGATCGTGCGGCTAGCCGGCCGCGAGGTCGCCGGTCCGGCGGAGCTGCGCAACCTCACTGCGAACCTGGACGTGGGCACCAAGGCCCCGCTGGAGTTCTATCGCGATGGAACGCCCAGGACGGTGACCGTCACCATCGCCGAGCTTCCCGACCGGCCCGAGTTCGCGACCCTGGGCTTCCGCGTCAAGGAAACCCCGCTGCCCGACGGCAAAGGAACGGTGATCGAGGTCGATCAGGTTCGAGCCGGCAGCCCCGCGTTTCAGGCCGGACTGCGGCCGGGAATGAAGATCCTCGGCGTCGCACGGCGGCCCGTGCGGTCTCTCGCCGAATTTGACGCCGCAGTCAACGGTTTCAACTTCGAGCGTGGTCTACCCCTGTTCGTGCTGACCCCTGACGGTCAATCGCGCGGAGTCTGGGTCGGCGGCCCCATGCCAGAACCGGCGCCAGGGACTGAAAATGGAAACGGAAACCGCAAGGGAAATGCAGACGGTAAGCGGCCGGGATCTGGCGACCTCTCGAACGCCTTGAACGGTAGGTCCGGTTGCGAAAGCCTCACCTACGTGGCGGGGTAACTCACGCCGAACAGGCTGCGCGGCCTTGTCCCTGCCTGCGCAGATGGCCATCCCAGTCTACTCGTGGGTCCAATGCCTTCGTTTCGCGAGGCGTGCCAGGATGCGATCTTGATCTTCACCATGCCGCCAGGAACGCCGAGAAAACTTGCTCCGGGTCTTGACTTGGACATTTGGTTTGCAAGACAATCCGTGAGGCGGATTTTTAGGCAATATGAAGTCTGGGTAAACTCGGATGGTGAGAAATCCACTCGATTCGATGCGCCATGGGGTTCTCAAGACGATTTGGGAAGGGCGTTGCGAGGTCGTCCGGGTCCGGAGCGGCAGCTATACCTAAATGCTAAAATCGTGCCGAGTTACACGGATCTGGAAGTTGTCGGCTGGAACCCGGGAAAACTTGACCGAAATTCGATGCGGGTTATAATTCGGTTGAACCAACAAAAACATCCGAAGGGCACGGTGAGCGGCTGGTAGTGCCTGAACGACAACGTTCAGCCTTGCTGGTTCGTGAACCATGGACCCGGGCTCGTGCCTGAATATCAGGAGTTCCCGGTGCCCCGACAATCCGATGTGACCAAAACCGCCATAAAAAACGCGGTGGACATTGTCGCCTTGGTCGGCGAGTACCTGCCACTGCGCCGAGCTGGTTCGAAGTACAAGGCGCTCTGTCCGTTTCACGATGACCATAATCCTTCGCTGGAATTGAACCCCGAGCGCCAATCGTTCAAGTGCTGGAGTTGCGGAGCGGGGGGTGATGTCTTTGATTTTGTCCAGAATTACGAGCACGTAGACTTTCCAGAGGCGTTGCGCATGCTGGCCGATCGGGCGGGGATAGTGCTGGAGAGCCCGGCGGCCGGGATACCGCTCGCGCCTCAGGGGCCCTCGAAGACCGACCTGCTGGCCGTCCTGGCCTGGGCCGAACAGGCGTTTCGCCGAGGCCCTGAGAGAGTCTCGAACCGGCCCAGGCTTACGTGCGAGGCCGCGGTCTGACGGCGGCAGAGCATCGAGCAGTTTCATCTTGGTTATGCGCCGCAGGAGCGAGGCTGGCTGCTGGCCGAGGCGCGGAAGCAAGGTTTTCCGACGAAATTACTGGAACAAGCCGGACTGGTCGCCCGGTCGGAAGAGTTCCCCGAACAGACTCATGAGCGATTTCGCGGTCGGCTAATCTTTCCTATTCATGACGAACGAGGCCGTCCGATCGGGTTTGGCGGAAGAATTCTGCCCGAAGTTGAACGGGCGATGGCCGCACAGGGAAAAAATGTCGCAAAATACCTGAACAGCCCGGAGACAGCGCTCTTTCAGAAACGCAAGGTTCTGTACGCCGCTGACCTCGCCAGGGCCGCCGCTCGGGAAGCGGGCTGGGTGGCTGTGGTCGAGGGTTACACCGATGTGATCGCGGCGCACCAGGTTGGCCTGAGCAACGTGGTAGGAACTCTGGGAACGGCCCTGGGAGACGACCACGTCCAGGGCCTGCGCCGCCTGGCCGAATTGGTTGTGCTCGTCTTCGACGGTGACGACGCTGGCCAATCCGCGGCCGAACGAGCCTTGGAATTCTTCTTGGGACACGAGCTTGACGTGCGCATCTCTGAGTCTGCCCGCGAACCTTGATCCCTGTGACTTCCTCCTCAAAGAAGGGGCCGCAGCCTTTCCGCGAGCTGGTGACGCGAGCGGGCGACCCGCTGGCTTTCGTCCTGGAGCGGGGGCGGTCGCGGTTCGATTTCGATTCGATCGAAGATTCGCGCAAAGCGGCTGAATGGGTGCTGGGAATTCTCAGCCAGATCAAGGTCGGCCGTGGCTTCGGCTCCGGCGACATGAAGCTCGAAAAGGCTGTCGACAGCCTGAGCTCCAAGCTCAGACTGCCCGTTGAACCACTGAGGCGCCGGCTCCGAGAGCTCTCGCAGGCGGCATCGAGACGGCAGATTGGTGGTGGCCGGACCGCCGGGCCGGGCCAGTCAGCCAGCGGACTCTCCGGCGACCACTCCACGGGGGGCACCGCCCCGGTTGTGCCTTTCCGTCCCAGCGACCTCGATCCGCTCGACCGGGAATTGATCGAGATCGTGCTCAACGAGCCCGGTGCCGTATCGACCCTGGTGACGCGAGTCACGGCTTCATCGCTGCGGGACGCCCCCTTGCGGGACATCCTGCAGGCCTGTTACGACCTGCACGCGGAAGGACAGGGAGCAAGCGTCTCGGCTGTCATGGATCGCCTCGACGACCCCCAGGCTCGTGCCCTGGCGGCGGGACTTGTCCTGCCCATCGATCCGGTCCCCTTGCCCGAGGAGGTGCGTCCCGCTCCCTGGCAAGATCGCTTGAAGGGCGTGCTTGCATCGCTGACTGAGCGGCAGCGGCGCAGCCGGCTCAGGGACCTGGGACGGGCCCTGGCCGAAACCGATGAAACCGCCAGCCCGGACGCGCATCGTGCTTTACAATTAGAGTACCTACGTCTCATGACCCAGCGGCCGGACACGAAGAAAGACGCGTCCTGATCCGTCGTTACGTGCGTGAGGGAGGAATCTGGATGGACAAGTTGGATGAGGGGATCAAGACGCTGCTCGATCTGGGCAAACGGCGAGGGTTCTTGACCTTCGACCAGGTCAACGACTTATTGCCCGACGACGCGACGAGCCCCGAACGAATCCACGGCTTGCTCGAAACGCTCGACGAGATGGGCATCGAGCTCATCAACGAGGACGAGGCGGAAACCCGCCTGCTGGCCTCGGGAGACCTCGACGACGAGCCCGACGACGACCTCGTCGACGAGCCGGCCGAGGACGAGGAAACCGAGCTCACGACTGAAGACCTCGAAGACATCTCGCGGCGGATCGACGACCCGGTTCGCATGTACCTGACCCAGATGGGCGAGATCCCACTGCTCACCCGGGAACAGGAAATCAACCTCGCCAAGAAGATCGAAGTCACCCGCAAGCGGTTCCGCCGCAAGGTGCTCGAGTGCCATTACGCCCTGGCGGTCGTGGTCGACGTGCTCGAGAAGGTCAACGACGGCCAGCTTCCATTCGATCGCACGGTCAAGGTATCCGTCACGGAGAACCTTGAGAAAGACCAGATCCTGGGCCGGATGCCGCACAACCTGAAGACGCTCAGGCACCTGATGGAGTGCAACGTTCGCGACTTCCGCAACTTCGTCCGCGAGCGAGAGGCCACCCCGCGCGGGGGGATGCTGTCGAACCTCAGGCGGCGCCGGTTCAAGGCCGTCAACCTCGTCGAGGAGCTGTCGATCCGCACCCAGAAGGTTCAGCCCCTCATGAAGCGGCTCGAGCAGATCGCCGCCCGCATGAACGAGCTGATCTTCCAGCTTCGCGAGCTCCGCGCCGGCAAGAATGGCAAGGAAGATCGGGCCAACCTGGTCAAGGAGCTCAAAGACTTGATGCGAATCACGCTCGAGACCCCCAAGGGCCTCAAGCGGCGTGTCGAGCTGATGAACACTCGTTTCAAGGAGTACGAGCAGGCCAAGCGCGATCTCTCCGGCGGCAACCTCCGGCTCGTGGTCTCGATCGCCAAGAAGTACCGCAACCGCGGGCTCTCCTTCCTCGACCTGATCCAGGAAGGCAACACCGGGCTGATGCGCGCCGTTGACAAGTATGAGTACCGTCGCGGCTACAAGTTCAGCACCTACGCTACCTGGTGGATCAGGCAGGCCATCACCCGGGCGATCGCCGACCAGGCCCGCACCATCCGCATTCCGGTGCACATGATCGAGACGATGTCGAAGCTGCGCAACGTCTCCAAGAAGCTGCTCCAGGAGAAAGGTCGCGAGCCCACCATCGAGGAGACCGCGCGGGCTGCCAACATCTCCGTCGAGGAAACCCGGCGGGTCATGAAGATCAGCCGCCACCCGATCTCGCTCGACCGGCCCGTGGGCGAAAGCGAAGACAGCTACTTCGGTGACTTCATTGAGGATGAGGCCGCCGAAAGCCCGATCAACGCGGCCACCCAGGAGATGCTCAAGGAGAAGATTGACTCGGTGCTCAAGACCCTGACTTACCGCGAGCGTGAGATCATCAAGCTGCGATATGGGCTGGGAGACGGCTATACTTACACCCTCGAGGAAGTCGGGCGGATCTTCAAGGTGACCCGCGAACGGGTTCGCCAGATCGAGGCCAAGGCCGTGCGAAAACTCCAGCATCCGGTGCGAAGCCGACAGCTTGAAGGGTTTCTTGAGAGTACCGGTTAGATCCGGTCAAGAACCGCCGGTCGCCCAAGCGACCGGCGGTTTTTTTTTCGTACGCATCGTCAAACGTATGTCCCAGCAATCCCCCACGGAGCCCTCGATTCATGACCGCGACCACCGAAGTTCTCCGCGAGCTCCATGGGCTTCATCAGCGAGCCAAGGCCCTGCGCGATCGTCTCACATCCTCACCCAAAACATTGGCCGCGCGGCAAGTGGCGCTCACGAACCGCCAGGCCGACCTTGAAAAAGCACGCAAGACGCTCCAGGACGCGAAGGTGCAGGTCAAGAAGCACGAGCATTCGCTCCAGGCCCAGCAGGCCAAGATCGACGATCTCAAGGCAAAGCTGAACCAGGTCAAGAAAAACGAAGAGTACAAGGCACTCCAGAATCAGATCGCCCACGATCGAACCACTCTCAGCAAGATCGAAGACGAGATCCTTCAGGGCTATGAGGCGATCGAGACGCAAACCGCCGCCGTCGCCAAGCTCGACGCCGAGGTGAAGACATTCGCACAGGAGGTTGCCTCCTTGCAGCAGGAGATCGAGTCCCAGGCCGCGGCGCACGAATCCCAGCTTCAATTACTCGAGACCAGCATCGTCGAGGCCGAGGTCTCCATTCCCGAAGAGGACCGCGAGCGCTATCGCCGGACCGTGCGCCAGTTTGGCGCCGACGCCCTCGCCGCGTGTGAGGGTGGCGCTTGCTCGGGCTGCTTCACCGCGGTCACCCCGCAGATGCTCAACCACCTGATCAATGTCGATCAGCTCACCTTCTGCAAGAGCTGCGGCCGGCTGCTTTACAGGGATGAGCAAGAAGAAGCGGCGCCCAAGCGGACGAAACGCTCCCGATCCACCTGACCAGGCTGAACGTCCCGCACGACCCGCGCGAGGGCCCGCCTTGAACCGTCGGGAGCAATGCTCGACGGCGGCACCAACCCGGAATCGCCCATCCGGCCTTGCCTCACGGCGCGTTCGGGAAGGAAGAAGAAGGCCATGGCCAGGATCGCGTACAGCATCAGCAACATCAGCCCCTCGAGCCAGTTCGATTCGCCGTCCTCGGCCACCATCCGTGCGATGAGCACACCCAGAATCACGGCCAGCACTTCCAGCGACGTGAATCGTAAGTCCATCGGCTCGGCCCGCAGATAGCTCGCGAAGACCAGCACCGGCGCCACGAAGAGCGCAATCTGAAGCGCCGAGCCCAGCGCGATTCCCACCGCCAGGTCCATCTGGTTCTTCATCGCGACCAGCACGGCGGTCGAATGCTCGGCGGCGTTGCCCACAACGGCGACCACCACCATCCCGATGAAAATCGCATTCAGGCCCATCGCATGACTGGCATGCTCGACCGCGCCTACCAGAATCTCGCTCATGACCGCCACGAAGAGCGTCGCGACGATCAAGACGATGGTTGAGGTTCGTGCGCTCCAGCGATCGCGGTTGTCGTGGATCTCGTCGTTGTCCGGATTGAACAGACTCTTGTGCGTGACCAGGCTGAAGACCAGGTGCGCCAGATAAGTCGCCATGAGGATGACCGAGACGCCGATCGAGAGCTCATGCTCCAGGTCGATGTCGCGTGAGGTAACCTCGGGAAGCTCGTGAAAGATGGCGGGCACAAGCAGCCCGAACGAGGCCAGCACAAGCATCGTCGCACCGACTCCGGCGGCCGTGCGATTGAACGACTGAGTGCGGTTCCTGAGCCCGCCGGCCAGCAGGCTCGCTCCCAGCACAAGGAGCACGTTGCCCAGAATACTGCCGGCAAGCGAGGCCTTGACCACGTCGTCATAACCCTTGAAGAGCGCGAACAGGGCGATGATCAGCTCGGCGGCGTTGCCGAAGGTGGCATTGAGCAGACCGCCGACACCGGGCCCAAGTTTCTCGGCAAGTTGCTCGGTCGCCTGACCCATCAAGCCCGCCAGGGGGATGATCGCCAGACTTGCCCCTACAAACAACCAGATCGGGCTGGCGTCCGCGAACCGCAGCGCAATCGTGGCGGGAACCGCCAGAAGCAGCAAGCGCAGGACTCCCGCACGCCGGGGATCGAGCCAGCCGAGCCCGCGCGGTCGCTTCCGCCCTGGCGCCGGGGGCTCGACTTCACCAGAGTTGACTCGGTCCCCAGTCACCTTATAATGCCTCCATATTCTGTAGACACAATCCCCGCCACGTGCGTTAAGTTTTGATCTTTCCGCTGACTTTCGTTCTTCAATGAGGCGAACAATGGCTGAGGGCGTGAAGGAGTTTACCGACGACAACTGGAAGTCGGAAGTCTTGGATTCTTCGATTCCCGTGGTCATTGACTTCTGGGCTCCATGGTGTGGTCCCTGCCGGATGCTGGCGCCTACAATCGAGACGCTGGCTCGCGAGTATGATGGCAAGGTTAAAGTCGGCAAGATGAATACTGACGAAAACCAGGACACACCGGGCAGTCTACGTATTTCAGCCATCCCCACCGTACTCGTTTTCGAGGGAGGCAAGGAAGTCGACCGCCTGGTGGGGGTCAATCCTGAAACCAAGTTCAAGGCAGCCCTGGCCAAACTTGGCGTTTCCTGACCGGCCTCATTCTTCGTCGCGATCGCTCACGATACGGATCGAGTCTGACTGTGTCTGGTGTTGAGCTTCGCATCAAGATTTGCGGCCTGACGCAGGTTGACGAAGCCGTGGCTTGCTTGAGCGCGGGGGCCGACTGGATAGGTCTCAATTTTCATGCCCAGTCGCCGCGATTCGTGACTCTTGCTCGCGGGGCCGAGATTGTGGCGGCCCTGCCTTCGCCAGCTCGGGCGGTCGGCCTTTTCGTTAACCGTCCCGCGAGCGAGGTCTCGGACGTCGCCGCCACTCTGGGACTTTCTGCCGTGCAACTCCACGGCAGCGAGCCGCCGGACTACCTGCGCGCCCTGGACCACCTCTGGATCATCAAGGCTTTTCGTCTCGGCCGCGCAGCCGACGTCGGTGCGATGAGCGAATATCTGATTCAGGCCGGCGAACTCGGCGCATGCCCGACGCTGTGCTGATCGATGCTCAAGTCGACGGATTGGTTGGCGGAACGGGTACTCTGGTCGCTGACGCCCTCCTGCCGCTGCTCCCTGCTTACCCAAGGTTGATCCTGGCCGGCGGTCTGACGCCGGACAATGTCGCCGAGCGACTTCTACGGGTTCGTCCCTGGATGGCCGATGTGGCCAGCGGCGTCGAGTCGAGCCCTGGCCGCAAGGATCTGGCGAAAGTCCGCGCGTTCATTCTCGCCGCGAGATCGGCGACGTGAGTGATCCCGGTTCTTGAAAACTCGCATGGCCAGAAAACAGCGGATGGGGTAAATCGACACTTCCCTTCGCCTCTAGCTCGCCGCAAATCGCTTTTCTTCTACCCGTCTCCAGGGACCGAGGAGGTTGTCGGCTTGCCTGTGAGCTCGAAGCCCCGACGAACGACTCGGATCGGCTCGCAAGTCGGGCTGTGTGGGCCGAGTTCGACTTTGCCGCCGGCGCTCCCGCGCCGCGGCGGCATTCGGTCTTCATCCACCGGCCGTCGCCATCGGGCCGAGATGTTTTCTGCGCGGGAATGTATCGGGCCTGTTCAACCTGGCAGTACGAGGTGGTGGCACACCTGGTGGAAGAGCGATTGCAAGGCGAGCGCCTGGGATATCTGTCTGCCGAGCGCTACGCGGCGGCGGATGATCCTTATTGGCGCATCCCCGAACGCGGCGGACGCGTGCGAGGCCGATGCGTATGGCGAGCCCTCAAGTCTCATGAAGGAGGCCGTTCGTTCGCCCGCGCCTGCGCTCCGGTCGAGCTCTGGCGGTCTATGCGTTCCGCGACCTGCGCGACGTGGTTCATTCGCTGATGCGCAAGCGGACCGTCTCGTTCCAGGAACTGCTTCGCCAGGGAATGATCCACCAGCTTCTCGCCAACGACGCGTACTGGAGGGCCCAGCCCCGGGTGCTCGTCCAGCGCTACGAAGACCTGATCGTCGATCCGGTAACCGGGGTTCTCCAGATCGCGCGTCACCTGGGGCTGGCGCTTTCGCGCCGTGAGGCGGTCGAGATCGCTGACGAATACTCGATCGCCTCGAACCAGGCCAGGATCGATCGCTTGCTTCAACGGCTACATGACGCCGGAATCGATTTGACGGACCCGATCAATCGTCAGGTCTGTGATCCGACCACACTCTTGCACTGGAACCATCTGGGTCCCGGCGGCGCAGGCTCGTGGCGCGATTGTGCCAGTGAGCGACAGAGGGTTGTGCTAGCCCGGATCTGTGGCGGCTGGCTGGAGCGGAACGGTTATGGAGCCGATCGAGCCGACGTCGCCGAGACGAAGCCGGCTGGTGTCGATCGTCTCTTTCCCGGCTTCTCATTCGACGTGCTGGTCGGTCGTGCTGTCTTCTTGATGCGGGCCGCGGCCGGCATTTGCCCGTGGGGTTCTCGCCTCGTGAAGCGGCTTCTGGGTATTCCCCGGCCGAAAGCCCTCGCGGCGCTCGCGTGGAAGGAGGGCGAAGCGCTGGCGCTCAACGATCCGCTGCCTTGTCGCGTGACCAGGGGCTGCGGGGATATTCCAGCCGCAGCCGCTGCGCGTATTCATCGGCCCGGCCGTCTTGTTTGAGCTGGCGGAACAGCCTCTCGATTTGATGAAGGGCCCGCGGATGCTGCTCCTTGTCTTTGCCGTAGAGCAGGTCGGTATGCAGGTAGGCCAGGAGTGCGTCCTTGGGGCGATTGCCGGCGCGGAGACAGTCTCCCAGCGTGTTATAAGCCGCGGCCTGCGCGGGCACGTCCTCGGCGGGTGCGGCCTGGATCACCTGGCGGACCAGTGATTCGGCGTCCTTGAATTTCTTCATGCCGACCAGACTCTCGGCTTTCGCCAGCCGTGCCTCACGCTGCTCCGTCGAGCGATCCGGCAACGTGCTGATCAGCCGATCGAGCTCGCTGACGGCCTCGGCGTATGACCCCTGCCTGGCCAGCAGCTTGGCACGCAAGACGGCTGCGCTGGGCGGCCTTGGGCAGCTTGGCCAGCTCGGCGATCGTGGTCTCGGCGGCCTTGAGGTCGCCCGCACTCACCTGCAGCCGCGCCAGGTCCTCGCGGGCGGCGATGATGTGCCGGCTGTTGGGATAGGCCCGGACAAAGCGAAGCAGCCGGTCCTTGGCGTCCTTGGTTCGCTCTGGCTCGATGAGCGCCAGATCGGTGAGCGCGGCGGCCTCGTGATACAAAGCGGTCTGCAAAACAAACGGCTTCTGGGCCGCTTCTCCGGCCGCTTTCTTGTACAGCTCGGCCGCCTCGGCAAGCTGGCCTGCCGATTCACGCGTCTCGGCGAGCTGGAGCGTGGCCGGCTGGCCGTCGTAACGGATCGAGACGATCTGATCGGTCGGGACCGAGGTCGTGTTGGCGCCCAGCGTGACCTGCACTTCGCTCGGCGACTCCGACTGCACCTGCCCGCGCACCCGGCCGCTGATCGCCTGCTTGACCGTCGACCCGGGAACGAGAACGACCTCGTCGGCGAAGGCCCAGGGGGCAACCGCTGCCCAGGCCAGGAAGATCACAGACGCGCTCAGACGCTTTCGGCCCGAACCATTGGATGACATAGATATTTACCTCTTTTTGCTGCTGCTCCGGAGACTTGCGGCTCGGCACTTACCCCTATTTGATCCGAGCCAGGAACTGCTCGTACTTGGCTTTCATTTCGGGGCTGCCAACGTCGGGGTTCAAGCCATGACGCCCGCCAGGGTCTGACGGGCCTTCTTGGTTTGCTTCTGCTTGTAAAAGGCCCAGGCGGCGTGATACCAGGCATCGTAGTACGCTGCTGGCCGGGGCCGGCTACGCGACAATCGCTGGGCGAGTTTCTCCCAGTGGTCCAGGACCTCAGGCCATTCCGCCGCCTTCACTTCGGCCTCGGCTTCGAGCAACATGCCCTTTTCGATCAGCGGCTCGATGTAGCGCGCGTACTGGGAGAGCAGCTCTTCCACCAAGGACGCGGCCTCGTCGAGCTTCTTGGTGTCCTCCGCGCCCTGGGTGCGCAGCGCAGCGGCGAGTTTCAGCTTGGTTCTCAGGATGCGCTGCTGGCCAGCTTGATCTTTGAAGCTCGGATTAGAGATCGCATCGGCGAGGACCCGGCGCAACACGGTCTCGGCCTCCTTGCTTGCTCCCAGCGAGAGCAGACTTTCACCAGCCCACTGGAGCGATTCATAGGTCTGGCCGGCCTTGCTCTCAGTCAGAGCGGTAAGGAATGACTTGTAGAAGTCCTGCATCCGCTTGAGGGCCGCGGTATCCTTCCTGGCTTTCAGCTTATCGAGCTCGGTTTCAAGCAGCTTGCCAAGTTTGAAGTACAGTTGGGCACGGCCGGCTCCGCTGCCTGATTCCTCGATCGCTTTCATCGTGGCGATCGCTGACTCGACCTTGCCGACGTTGATCTGGGCGAGCAGCAGGGCCTCTTCGAGCCGCGCGAAGGAGACGCCCGTGTGCGTGGTCTGGGCCTGGTTGATCGGGTCAAGCAGCGCCAGGGCCTCGTTGGCCTTGCCGGTCTCGGTGAGGGCAACCGCGAGGTCGGCGGCGTTGCCGATCAGCCCCGCGTCGGTCGCGATGCGCCGGCGGATTGCCGGGTTTTCATCGTCTTGTCGAGCAGGTCGATCGCAAGCTGCGCCTCGGCGGCCGCATTCTCTTTATCGCCGCGGCGGTCGAGCATGCGGCTCTTGGCCCAGTGTGCCGCGCCCAGCCGGGTCTGGGCCTCAATCTTCTTGGGCGATCGTTCCCGCACGGCATCGAACTCGGTGATGGCCTGGTCGTACAGACCCCGCCCCTGATAGATCAGGCCGAGGTTGATATGGGCGTCATCGCCTTGCTCGCGGTCGGGCCAGGTCGCGGTCGTGTATTTGGCCAGATTGATCAGGTTCTCTAGGTCAGCGCCGCGGTCGATCTCGGTGTAGGTATTGTAAGCATCAGCCAGGGCCTGCATGCCGATCTCGACGGCCTTGGACGAAAGCCCCCCCTGCGGGTAGCGCCTGGCCAGGTGCTCGGCCAGGACGTACGCTTCATAGAATTGTTTGTCCATGTAATAGCAGAATGCCAGGTTGTACCGTGCCCGGTTTGCCTTGTCGATGTCGCGGCGCGGGTCGGCCTTGCGGATGGCCGCCTTGAGCAAGAGGATCGGCCCGGTCCCACTCGCGCGCGGCGATGGCGTCGTCGGCCTCGCCCACGGCATCGTCATAGGTAAGCCGGGCGACCTCCTCGGCCCTGGCGGCCGCGGCGGGCCTGTATTTTTTGAGCAAGGCGAGGGCGTCGTTCTTGTAGGGCGAAGCATACCGGACCACCTGCGAGACCGCGTCGGTGATTCGCTTGACCTTCTGCCTGCGCTCGGCGGCATCGATCGGATTCGCCGAAGCGGCCATCTGGGCGTCGAGGTTCCTGGCCAGCTCGAGCAGAACTCCGAGCCCTTCCTGGGAACGCAGCTCGTCGCGCCTGGAGTAGGTCTTGAGCCACGTCTCGGCCATATCGGCGGCGAGGGCATGCTGCTTGCGCTTGGCCAGGGCCACCACGTAGAAGTAACCGACGAACCGCTGAAGCGGGCGCAGCCGCAGGTCGGTCTGTTCGAGCAGGGTCTTGTAGATGCCGATCGCCTCGCCGATCTTGCCTTCCTCTTCGTAGCACTTGGCCTGCCACATCTGGGCCGTCAGGCCGGCCATCTGGGTGCGATGGGCCTTGTACAGATCGTCAAACTGCTTGAGCGCCGCGGTGAGGTTGGCGGTGCGCTCTTTCGACCCGGCGGGATAAGTCTGCGCCAGCTCGTAATCGGCAACCGCCTTCTGGAGCACGGCGTCGAGATGCGAGGCATAGATCTTGTCTCGCTCTTCGATCCGAGGGTCGCCCCTGGGCAGCGAGATCGGGAAGGCTTTCCTGGCCTGTTCCAAACTCTCGGCAGCCTTGCCGAACGCGGTCTTGGCTTCGCTGAAAGAGCTCCTCGCCTCGGCCTGCTTGGCGGCCTTGACCGTGGCGTCCTGAGACTCATCGGCAAGGAGCAGTGCCACGTGCCCTCGGATAATCAGCATCCGCGGATTTGCACCAGGGCATCGCGCGAGAGCGGGTGATTGGGCTGTGTCCTGGCGAAGTTCTCGAGCTTGGTCCTTGCCTGCTGAAGAAGGTCGCGCCGGCGTGCCAGGTCGCCGGTCCTGTCTGCCTCGTCGATCAGCAACCGCCCTTCCTGGTAATCGAGCGTGACCTTGAGCTCTGCGGGCATCGTGGGATCGGTGCGAAGCTGATCGATGAACTCGAAGCGCCAGGTCGTGAAAACCGCGCTCGCGCAGTCCCTGGAGAAACTGCTGGGCGGTTCGCGGATCCTCGGCCGCCGGAATGCTGGCTCCCGGCAGCGCACCAGAGCCAGACCAGACAGCAAGAGCCTAACCTGCATGAAACCCTGCGCGGCATCAGGTGCTCCTTCGATAGCCGGGTGCGATGACAAGCGGAAGACGACGGGTTGACGGAGTTGCTCCTGGTCTCTCGCGAACTGGCTTGGTGCACCGGCCTGTCACCAGACATCTCCTTTAACTCTATGTCCGCACGAAACCGCCCGTCAAGCCGGGCGCGAGAGGCCCAGCCGACAGCGCAGCCGTTGCAGGTTGGTGCCAGGACCATCGACAATCGCCTGCCGATCCAGCCATGGGAAGCGTTTGGGAAATTGACGAACCTGGAAGAGTTACGGGTTGCCGGAGAGGGCTTTACCGACCGAGGTCTCTAGCGGCTTAAAGAGTTCACGAGCTTGAAGTACCGTGACCGCTCACGATCAGCCCGATCTTTCGACTCTGCTTGTCCATGTGTGTAGCAAGCGTTGAGAACGACGATCTTGATCACGTCTCGGTGGCGGCGAAACAGATTCACTAACCCTGTCTGACCGACGCTCTTGGGCTTGCCGTCCTCTCCCAGGAGCACGATTCGAGACCCGAGGACGTTCTCAGGGTCGCCCAGCTCCTGGACATTTTTCGAACCCTCTCCCTGTGAACATTCGTCCGCAGACCGTCCACCGGATGGGATTCCGTGACCACTGAATTGGACAGATCGTTGGCTTGTGCTCGTCGAGCTCATCGATGAGATCACCCGGACGCGTTGCCGGAACCGCGATCAGCTCAATCCGCTTGAGGCTCGGCCCGGCTCGACTCAACTTGTCTTCGATCCGCCTGAGTTCCTCGTCGATGTTGAGGTCGCTGATTGGATTGGCAGCAAACAGGACGACTTTCACGCGATCCATGGAGAACGCCATTGGTCCGCTTCCCCGCCCGGAGCCGAGTGCTCTTCGTCACGATTGTTTGCTTCGTGCCGCTCAGACGCCGAACGGGGACAGACTTGCTTCGTGAAGAATTCACGCCACCGGCCGATATAGTATATCAACTCTTGAGGACGCTCGCTCATGCTCCGCCGTATCGCCCCGGCACTCGGTCTCTTCTTCCTCTCTCCGTTCGTCGCGGAGTTCCTGCTCGGCAACGTATCGATCACGCTTTGCCGATCGGGCTCGTCATGGCCCCGATGTATGGGGGAGGTGCGGTCATCATTCGCGAGGCCGCCCGCCGCGCCGGCAAAGGATGGCCGACGATCTTCCTGCTCGCCCTCGCTTACGCCGTGATCGAGGAGGGCCTGGTCTGCCAGACGCTGTTTAACCCGTCGTACTTCGGGCTCGATTTACTTCGCGAGGCGATACATCCCCGCCCTCGGCATGGGCGCATGGTGGACGCTGTTTGTGCTCACTCTGCACACGGTCTGGAGCATCTCCGTCCCGATCGCGATCATCGAGTCATTCGTCGCCGGCCCGCGCGACCATGCCATGGCTCGGCTGGCCCGGTCTGGTGATCACACGATGCTCTTCGTGCTCGGCTCGAGCCTTGATCTTCATGGGGCACTTACAGTCAGGAACGCTTCGTTGCGACGACCCCCCAATTGCTCGGCGTTGTCGTCTCGGCCACCTGCTCGTCGCTCTCGCCTTTGCCGTCAAGCCGTCGCGAATTCGGTTGGACCGCACGGCGCCGCAGCCATGGCAGGTCGGGGTCGTTCGCGTTCCTCGCCCGAGCGCCTTCGTGGCGGCGCGTTACCTGCTTTCCGACTGGTCGATCGTGGCGTTTTACGTTCTGATCTTCGCACTCGCCACAGTCATGATCGTGCGCTGGTCAGGTCGTCTCGATTGGGGCGCCGCCCACCGCCTGGCGCTGGCGGGCGGTGCCCTGCTGACCTACGCGTGGCATTCCTTCCCCGAGAAGCCCGTGATCGGCTCAACCGGCCCCATCGACCTGGTCGGCAATGCCCTCTTCGCGATTGTGGCCGTGCTCTTACTCCCCGCCGCCTCTCGGACCGTTCGTCGAGCTGACGACGCCGCGGTCCACGTGGTCCCCAGTCAACCGGGGGTCTGGACCGGCTGACGTGGTAAGCGATGCGAAGTCTGTTGTGCGAAACTACAGGGCCCGGCGCCTCGATCACGTACGGACTTGAGATACGAACGCCTGCGCGACAGCGCTTTGCCGTTCAGTTGCAGGCTCTTGGCATCACTGGGATCGCGAGTTCCGTGGAAGACTGACCTCGCGGTCAGATCTCTACGATGCTACTCCCTCAGCCAGACGAACGCGGCGGCGGTGAGTGACGAGCGGGCCATCGACGAATCCTCGAGCGTGAGGTCCCCGTTCACGGGGACGTTTCCGGTTGAGGGGACCGGGGAGTGGCGGGGTTCGGGCCGACGGTTCAACCGAGCAGGCGATCGACCTCTGGCAAGAGCTGGGCGAAGTCGAGTTTCGTCGGGCACGCAGCACGGGCGGCGTCGAGGTCGGCTCCGTGCCAGTTTCGCTCTTCCTCCGTGAGCTGGGCATAGGCTTCGCGGGCCCATCGGCGGGCGCCATGATGCTCGTGGTAGGTCAGGAATCGGGTCAGATCGCCCAGGCGCGCGTCGGTCGCCGCGGCGCGGCCGCACCGGCCGTCGCAGGCCTGCGCACACGATCGGACCGGCATCCAGGAGGGCGAGACGCAACTCCTGGATTTCGGTCTCATTCATGGGCTTGAAGCGCCGGGCGGCGTCGGTGTTCTCATTGACCTGATCGGTGTTGAACATCGCCACACAGGCGGAGGTGATCCGCTCATCGGACCAGATCGCCTGCAAAACCCCCTGATAAGGGTTCAGCCCCCGCTGCTGGAGCGTCGGGGCTCCGAACCGCACCCGCTTCGACAGGTTGCCGGCCACCAGCTTCATGGCCACCAGGCCGATGTTCTTCTTGTGACAGGCATCGAGGGCCCGATTGAGTCGAGAATCCTTCTCCAACCACGGATTCATGGCGATCATGATCACGTCCATCAAGCCTCCCTCGGCGGCGATCTCGAGCTGCTCGGCCCGGCGCTGGTCATGGGTCGCGAACCCGACGAACCGTACCTTGCCGGTTTTCTTGATGGCGGCGATCGTCTCTTTCATCTCCTGGCTCTTGGGCCAGTCCATCTCGTTGCCAGTCAGCCCGTAGTTGACCGCTTTTCCTGACAGCGCATGAAAGTAAAGCAGGTCGATGTAATCGGTCCCCAGCGCCTCGAGCCGAAGATCGATTCGTTTGATCATGTCGCGGGGCCGCGCGACGCCATCCTTGGTGGCCAGGAAGATCTGGGGACGAACCTCCGGCATGGCCGCGAACCATTTCTTGAATGCCTCCTCGGTTCCATAGGAGGCGGCCGTGTCGAAGAAGCGGACGCCACGGCTGTACTCGAAGCGCAGCAACCGGTCGAGGGCGCCGGGAGCGCGCGCGGTTCCCCCGTTGAGGATCGTCACCTCCACCCCTGTCTTGCCCAGCACGCGCTTGGGGACCTCAAGCGGCTTACGGGTCCCCGGTGTGTTGTCCTGAGCCACGGACTCCGCTTGCGTCAGGGCTGTGGCCGCAACTGTCGCGGCGGCGCCTGTCTGAATAAACTCGCGACGGCGCATCGACTTTGAACCGGAGTCGGCCATCGATTGATCCTCCAGATTGAGGCGGGACGGCAGGGATCCCGGAACGGAATCCCGCCTTCATCAAGCTAACCCCTCGGCAACGGGCTGTCCAGCAGAGCGACATTACACAAGGGGCGCTTAAAGATCCGAATCCACGGTTCTTGATCCGAGATGGCAACGGGGCGTCTCGAATCGTTGTCATATCCTTTAGTCCCTTCGGCCCACTCTCCCACTCTGACCTTGCCTCCTGACGGTGTGCCGGTTAGCGCAAAGAGCATCACGGCCGTCCTCGGGACCTCCAAGCGCAGAGTGTGATGTGCCAGCCATCATCAAAAAGCCTCAAGCGAGCCACTCCTTCAACACTTGCAGGTCATGTTGCAGGTGGGCGGTCATCTGCCGGGCATCGCCCAGGTTGTATTCGTGGTGCTGGCAGATCGGGCCTCGGAAGGCGGTCTTCTTGAGCCGATCGACGAACGCGCGGTTCACCATGCCTTGGCCGAGCGGGCACCAGGTGTCCTTCCAGCCGCCCGCCTCCTTCTTCCAGAAGAAGTCCTTCACGATTACCGCGGTATAGAACGGCTCGGCCAGCCTCGCCTCGACCGGCCACGAGAGACCGCCTTCGACCGTGGCGTGGCCGATGTCGAAACAGAACCCGATGTGCCGCGGGTCCAGTGATCTGATCATCGAATAGACGTCCCAGACCGGCGCCCCGACATACCTGGCCCCGGAATGATTCTGAAAGCCAGCCTGCAAGCCGAGGTCGCGGCATGCATCGGCGATGTCCTTGAGCGCTGGCGCGATCTCCTTCAGCCGCTCCGTCGGTGGCCCGTCCGGCGGATAGGTGAAGAATCCCAGTCGCAGTCGCTTGATCCCGAGCCTGGCCATGGTGCGCATGACCGTCTCGGCGTGCGGCGTCTTGAGCGATGTGATGTCGGTGGCGACGAGATGGACGTCACGCTGCCGGCGCCGCAGGGCCTCGGCGAGCTTCGGCAATTCCTCCGGCGCGCGCTCCGGCTCGACCTGCCCCTTGGCCCGCACAGGACATTCGATGCCGTCCCACCCGACGGTGGCCACCAGCTCGGCGGTCTGCTCCGCATCAAGCTTCTGGAATGGCTTCGAGAAGCCGATGAGCGGGAAGCGGCTCATCTCGCCGGCCTCAGCCGCATCGGGACCGCTCCGGCTGAGGCCGAATGCCCCCGCGGCGACTGCTCCCTTCGCCAGGAAATCGCGCCGTGACATCATTGATGGGCAATCCAAATCACTCATAACTTTAATCTTCATTATTTCTTGATGCTTGTGATGATCCGTGTGCGGCTTGTCCGCTGGCGCCCCGGCCACGCGACAGGGGCCCTCACTCCACGTAATCGATCCGAAAGCGCTTGTTCGTGATGAAGAGCACCGTGACGTCGGCCTCGGGTCCGGCGCCATGTTCCATGACCTCGCCCTCCGGGAACCAGACGAAGGTCCCCGGGCCGAACGTCCCCTTGTGCGTCACCAGGTCGCCTTCGAGGACATACAGCCCATGTCCGCAGGGGTGGGTATGGGCGGGGTTCACCAGGCCCGCGGGGTAGCGAACGAGCCGGATTTCCGCCCCGGTCTCCGGGTCAGTGTACAGGTCCTTGCGCAAGATGACTTTACCGAGCTTCGAGTTGTATCGTTCGTCCCAAGGCTGCGCCGAGGTGTCGATGGAAAAGAACTCGTCGTGCGACATCTCCCCTCCTGAAAGTGATGGAAATTCCCGCTGCTTGGCTCCCTCCGGTCCTTGAGGTCAATTCGGCTACGGAATCCGGAGACCGTTTCCAAGTATTGTTCGCGACGGCTGCTCACTCCAGGACCAGCCGCGATGTACCCCGAGGCAGGTCGAAGCAGACGATCACGTCCTTACCCTGTTGAGAGAAGGTTCCCGAATCGAGTTGACGCGGCTTCGCCACGGGGGCGAAGGCGATGGTCCTTCCCTCGGTCGAGAGGTGGAGATTCGCCGGCGGGAATTCCTTGTCCGGACCAGCACCCGAGAACTCCGGCCGGTTGATTCTGACCGTGAAGCTGGGACAAGCGAAGGGGGCCCTCAGGTCGAGATCGCCGCGCCCGGTCCGTTCGATGCGGGTCAACTCGCGTGCGGCCCAGTAGCGAGCGATGGTGCTCAGCTTCATCCAGATCAGGTTGTCGTAGGCGGCATGCAACCGCTGTGTCACCTCCTGGAAGATCTTGAACCCGACTTCCTGGCCATTGAAGTAGATCCCGGGCCAGTGGCAAGCCATGATTGCCGGTTCACCCCGGGCGATGACCTCCGGCAGCCGCCCGCCCTTGAAATCGGCGGTGATGAACTGGTCGGCCGAACCAGGAGTCAGACCATCCCAGCCTCCAAACCAGTCCCCCGTGCAAGCGATGATCGAAACGACGCATCTGGGGTCCGGCCCGTCGAGCCCCGAGGCATACTCGACCCGTGGGGCCACACTCCGCGCATCCGTGAACGTGTGCCGGTAATAATGCGGAATCTCGGCCCGGAAGACGTCTCGACACGACTGGAGCGTCGCTTGAGCCAGTTCGGGCAGGGAACGTATGCCGAACCCGCCCGGTGTCGTGATCCCCGTGCATGTCACCCCCACGTTTTCGAGGATTCGGAGTGCATAGCTCAGATAATCGCCAAGCTGGTCGGCCGACTTACCCACGCTCCAGCCCCAGTTCTCCATGTAGTCCGCCGTCCGTTGGGGGTGAGGACGGCCTGTCTTGGTGTCGACGACCCAGGTGTGGCTGACGATCTCGGGATGGACGTCCCAGTCGGGCATCACCATCGTCCGGACCAGGTCCAGGCTGGCCTCGAGCTCCCGCCTCGACCATCCAGGCAAGTCGCGATCGAGCCAGCCGACACAGGCCGGGTAGGGAATGAGGCTGTATTTTCCCTTGATCCCGCGCTCGTGACACCAGGAGATGAACTTCCGTACGAAGGCGTCGGGTATCTCCCGCGGCAGGGTCTTCCAAGGCTGGCGATACTCATCGGGGAAGACCTCCTGGAATTGAGGTATGCAGAAGTGAGCCAGGTTCACAAGACAGGTCGAATCGTCGATGATCAGGCTGACTGGCACTCGATCGCGGGGGTTGAGCACGCGGACCCCGGCCGGCGGCCGTGGGGGCCTTTGCCCCATATCCTGGGCGACGGCACCTGCTGCTCCAGTCTCGGCGAGTGCCAGTCGCGCGCCTCGCCCTCCGAACGCCCCGGCCGCACTCCACCCCAGGCCCAGGCCGAGCCCCGCGCCGGCGAGGAATTTTCGACGGTTCTCTAATCCCATGGCGACTCCTCATTCCAAGCCCATGCCAAATCAGATTCGGCTGGCAATAAGCTCGGGACCATGAGCGGGAGCCAGTCCGCACGAGAGATCCTTGGTTCAAAGCTTATCCGGAGACTAGGGTGGTAGCGACGGTTTCCTCCGGAAATCGACCGTGGCACGGGGAGGATGTCATGAAAGGGTTCTCCCTTGAGTTCAGCATTCCTGGGCCCGAGGGAATCCACGAGATGAGGAAAGGAAAACGCGATGAGGCCGTTGAACCCTCAGAGACTTCGGCGAAGGCAACTCTTCCGGATCGCAGGCGTTCTGGCCACCGGCGCGTTCGGCGCATGGCATGCGCGGGCCGACGAGCCACCCAGGAACTCCAACCGGCGGGCGATTTCCGGAGATCCCGTCGGGCCTGACTGGAAGGAGCGAGTAACGATCACGGTCGGCCATGAGAAGCTGTAACGAGGGCATCTACTTCTGCTGGGTGCACAACACGGGCTCTACGAGAGGAATGCGATCGAAGACTGCAAGTACGGGATGACCCTTGGTCACAGCGATACGGACAATCTGATCCGAGAGAATGACATCCGGCGGAGCGGCGAGGCGGGCATTCACTTTCGGGGCGGGAACAAGGCATTCGCGCCGCACAGGAATCGCGTCGAGCGAAACCGCATCGCCGATAGCGGAGGCGAAAAGGGAATCGCCATCGACATCAACGGCGAGGCGGAATCGGTCGCGATCCTCAACAACGAGCTTTGGGAGACACGGGCCCGGCGTCACGGATCGGCATCGTGATCGCACCCGAGACGCATGAGATTCGCTGCGAGGGCAACCAGATTCGAGGCTTCTCCGTTCCGATCTCGGATCTCCGGAAGGGGTGAGCCCGATGGTTGGCGCGACTTCAAGGAGCGCCACGGCCGCATGTCGCCGCCCGAAGGTGCCCTGGGCAAGATTGCCCCCAGGACTTGCCCGGCTCTGGATCTACGCAGGGACATGGATTGCGAACCCGCGCTTGGAGTATCGGAGGGCTTCTGCAGCGTTGATCGCCGTTGGAATCAATTCCATCACTCCAATTTTTAAAACGAACGCGGGCTGAACGGGCTCAACTTGAGACATACTGAGAAGAGCGGGCAGACCCGCTCGCGGGGATCGTCCGCGGCTCTTTGGCAATTCAGTCGGCAGAAATGTTATGGCCAGCCGCGACGTGCAGAGGCGACCGCTCGCCGGCGTCGATTGGCAAATGACGAATCTTCCGCGCGGATCGATTCTGTCGGTCTTGCGGGTCTTCGCGGCTGGCTTCGAGAACTGATTCATGCGGATCGCGGCGACTGAACCCGCAGAACTTCAGAAACGAAGCCAACTTCGCTTTGACGTAAGTCACTTCGCATCAAGGCGCTTAAGTAGCCCACGTGACGAATTGGCTTCCGAAAACAAAGCCAATCGCCGGTACTCAGGCCAGGAGCGAGGCGGGGGCCATCGGGCGCTGAATGGAACCACCAAGAACCCAAAGGACACAAAGAAAAGCGGCAAAACAAACCCACCAGCCGCTGAGCCACAGGTTGCTGTAGGCAAAAGATATGGCTCTTCACGGCAGGTCCGCGAGACAAGAAAGAACGGAATTCTGTGACTCGAAGCCGGAAAACTGAATCAGGCACAAATGATGGCGGGACCTCACACAATGCGATTCGTTAGCCAGAGGGTCGTCGGGTTGGACATCGGAGACATCGGAGGTGAGGCTGGTCACCCGAGTCTCCAGTCTCCCAGGCGAAGCACCACCCTGAGCGAGGAACCGGCGAACGGTCGTCCCATGATGATCGTAAGATGAATTGGGCTTCGGTTTCCGGCCCGCACCCGTTCGGCTTGACGGGTTTGAATAATCCGTTGTAAGATGTAACTTTCAAAAGACTTAGTGCTTTTGGTCCGGTAATTTCGTGGGGTAGACGCGGCAATGGAAGTGCTGACCGAGATTTGGGATAAGACGACTGACGCCTTCTCGGCCTTTTCGGAGGGGGTTTCCGAGGGCTTGATCCGGCTCTTCGGCAGCTCGAACGAGCGGCGGGTGCGGCAGATGCGGCCCGTCGTGGCACGAATCAACGAGCTCGAGCCGGCCATGCAGGCGCTTTCGGATGATGAGCTGCGGGCCAAGACCGACGAGTTTCGCAGCCGCCACGCGGCGGGCGAGACGCTCGATGAGCTGCTGCCCGAGGCGTTCGCCGCCTGCCGCGAGTCGGGCTGGCGATTCCTCAAGATGCGCCATTTCGACGTCCAGCTCATGGGCGGCATGGTCTTGCACGAGGGCGACATCGCCGAGATGGTCACCGGCGAAGGTAAGACCCTGGTCGCCACCCTGGCCGCTTATCTCAATGCCCTTGAGGGCAAGGGCGTTCACATCGTCACCGTCAACGATTACCTGGCGCGCCGCGACGCCGAGTGGATGAGCCCGCTCTTTCGTGGCTTGGGGATGACTGTGGGCGCGATCCAGTCGGAGATGGAATCAACCGAGCGGCAGGAGATCTACGCCTGCGACATCACCTACGGCACCAACAACGAGTTCGGCTTCGATTACCTGCGCGACAACATGAAGCCGACCAAGGAGTACCAGTGCCAGGGAGAGCTGCACTACGCGATCATCGACGAGGTTGACAGCATCTTGATCGACGAGGCGAGGACACCTCTGATCATCTCGGGACCGGCTTTCGACGATGTCCGCAAGTACGCCGAGGCCGACCGGATCGCCCGGCTGCTGAGACGCGACGCGCATTTCGAGGTCAAGGAGAAGGAACGTACCTGCCACCTGAACGATGATGGCATCCGCGAGGCCGAGCACGTCGCCGGCGTCGAGAGCTTCTACACGCCCGGCAACATGGAATGGCCTCACCTGATCGACAATGCGCTCAAGGCCCATCACCTCTACCGCCGCGACCGCGATTACGTGGTTCAGCCCAATGGCGAGGTTGTGATCGTCGATGAGTTCACCGGCCGGCTCATGATTGGCCGCCAGTGGTCCGACGGGCTGCACCAGGCCGTCGAGGCCAAGGAGCGCGTCAAGATCAAGGAAGAGAACCAGACGCTGGCCACGATCACCTTGCAGAACTTCTTCAAGCTGTACAAGAAGCTGGCGGGCATGACCGGCACGGCCATGACCGAGGCGAACGAGTTTTACAAGGTCTACGGTCTGGACGTGATCGCGATCCCAACCAACCGGCCCTTGACCCGGCACAACTTCGCCGACGTGATCTTCCGGTCCGAGCGCGAGAAGGTCGGCGCCATTCTTGACGAGATCAAGGAAGTCCACGAATCGGGCCGGCCGATCCTGGTGGGCACAACGTCGATCGAGAAGTCAGAAGAGCTCGCCGAGTATTTGAGCCGGTTCGGCATCGAGCACCAGGTCTTGAACGCCAAGCATCACGAGCGCGAGGCCGAGATCGTGGCCCAGGCCGGGCGCAAGGGTGGTGTGACGATCGCCACCAACATGGCCGGCCGCGGAACCGACATCATCCTGGGCGGCAATCCCGAGTTCATGGCCTGGGCCGATCTGCATCGCGAGACGGACGAGGACGGCAGGCGGAAGTTCGAGACGCGGCTCGATGTGCCCAAGGATGTCTGGCAGAAGGCCGTCGAGCGCTATGAACCGGAGATGAAGACCGAGGGGCGCGAGGTGGCGGGTCTGGGCGGGCTGCACATCATCGGCACGGAGCGGCACGAGAGCCGGCGCATTGATAATCAGCTTCGCGGCCGGGCCGGCCGCCAGGGCGACCCCGGCTCCTCGCGGTTCTTCCTGTCGCTCGAAGACGACCTGATGCGCAAGTTCGCCGGCGAGTGGGTCTCGGGCATCCTCACCCGGTTGGGCATGCAAGAGGGCGAGGCCATCGAAAGCAAGATGGTCTCCCGCCGCATCGAGGGCGCCCAGAAGAAGGTCGAAGAGCGAAACTTCGACATGCGCAAGAACCTGCTCGAATATGACGAGGTCATGGACGAGCAGCGGAAACGAGTCTACTCGTTCCGCCAGAGCCTGCTCGAGGGCGCTCCACCCAAGGACATGATCCTCGAGATGATCGATAACCAGATCAGGGACGCCGCCAAAAGGTTCCTGGCCGACGATTACGGCACGGCCAGCTTCGCCGAGTGGGTCTCTCAACGGCTGGGCGTCGACGTGACTCCTCGCGACCTGAAGGGTGCGACATTCGAGGACGCCGGCGAGATCGTCCGCGCCAAGGCCGAGCGGCAGCTCTATGAAACCATTCGCGAGGCCATGGAGGAGAATCTCCCCTCCGACGCCGATCCTTCCGAATGGACCTGGCTAGCCCTGGCAAACTGGGCCAACACGCGGTTCGAGCTCAATCTCAAGGAGAAGGACCTCAAGAAGTACGCTCACCAGGATGGCGAGGAGTTCCAGTTTGGCCGGGCCGACCTCGAGGAGTTCCTGCACGAAAAGGCCGAGTCGTCGATCGAGAAGCTCGACCTGGCGCCCGCGAAAGAGTTCCTGGAGCCCGATTGGGGCCGCCGGTCGCTGGCGGGCTGGGCACATCACAAGTTTGCCCTGGCGATCGATCCCGAGACCTGGGTAGGGCTGGACCGAGCCGAGATCATCCGGCAGCTTCAAACCGAGGCGCGCAAGCACTACGCTGTCAAGGAGGCCGAGCTGCCGGTCCGGATCGCGATCACGCGGTTCCTGGCCGATCGCGTTCACAACCAGACTCCCCGCTACGACAGGGAGGGCCTGGCGGCCTGGGCGTCGGAACGGTTCCACACGATCGTTGACGCCGATGAGATCCGGCCCATGCTGCGGCCCGAGATCGAGTCGCTCCTGCTCGGCCTGGCCCGGCAGCACTACGAGGGTGCCGCACTTGCCGACGAGCTCGACCGGCGGCTCGATGCCGTTTATCCCCCGGCGGTCAGCAAAGACAAGCAGGCCGCTCCCACCGACGAAGCCGCGCTCCAGGACCTGGTGACCTGGGCCAACAAGAACCTGGACCTCGATCTCAATGCAGAGCCGTTGGCGTCGCAGTCTCCCGACGAGGTTCGCGCCCTGCTCAAGACCGGGCTCGACGCCAAGCACCGGCCCGAGATGCGCGAGATGGAGAAGGTGCTGCTGCTCCAGATTCTTGACTCGAGCTGGATGGAGCACCTGCGGGCGATGGACCACCTGCGAAGCTCGATCGGTCTGCAGGGCTACGCCCAGATTGACCCCAAGGTCGAATACAAGCGGGAAGGCATGAGGATCTTCGGCGAGATGTGGAACGGAATCGCCGACCGCGCCACTGACCTGATCTTCCGGGTCGAGCAGTTCGACCCCGAGTTCCTGTCGTACCTGGGATCGAACTGGAAGCTCGATCGCGCCCAGACGATTCACCAGTCGGCCGAATCGCAACTCGCCGCCGTCGGCGCCACCGGGGGAATTCGCCAGGCGCAGGACGCCGCCATCGCGGGCAGTCAGCAATCGACCGAACGGAAACGCGAGCCGGTTCGCAATGTTGGAAAAAAGGTGGGTAGGAACGACCCTTGCCCGTGCGGATCAGGAAAAAAGTTCAAAGCCTGCTGCATGCGCAAACAATCAACGACCGGCCCAATTTGACGCTGGACCCAGGTCTTGCGGCAGCCCCGCGGGCCGGCGCGACGGCTCCAAGTAGGCTCTCGCTCCGTTCGGCGGGAATTCGGCGCCAGCGTATGAACTTGAAGTCAGGCAATGATTTAGGGACAGCGATCAGGCTTGGCGTAGCCGCCTTTTTGATGGCCGGATGACGAGCCAGCCGAGTACGGGCCGGCGGTGTGCCAGGGGCTCGGAAGCGTTCAGTCTGGAGGATGCGCCGTTTGAGGCATGTCAGTTGCAGAAGGGAAGAACGCTTTGCCGATGAGACGACCTGATCCTGGTTCGGGAAAGGATTCCCCGAGATGCCCTTCACGCTGAATTTCATCTACATCGCGACGCTGATTTTCTACGCCCCCGTGCTGCTCTACCGGATGATCAAATCGGCCAAGTATCGCGATGGATTATGGGAGAAGTTCTGGGGAAAGGCGCCCACGCGGATTGGCGAGAGACCTTGCTTGTGGTTTCACGCGGTGAGCGTGGGCGAGGTGCGGTTGCTCCGCCCCTTGGTTCACGAGATGGCCAGGCGCAGGCCGAGCTGGGAGATTGTGATCTCCACGACCACCACCACTGGACTGGCCATTGCCCGCCAGACCTTTCCCGATCTGATCACGTTTTACGCACCGCTTGACTTTAGCTGGGCGACCAGTCGCGCGATCAGCCGCGTGCGGCCGACCGTGCTGGCCTTGGTTGAGCTCGAGCTCTGGCCGAACCTGATCCGATCGGCCAAGCGGTCAGGTGCGAAGGTGGCCGTGATCAACGCCCGGTTGAGCGCCCGCAGCTATCGAGGCTATCGCAGCATCAAGCGGCCACTGGGCCCGATGCTGCGGTGTATCGACGTGGTGGCGGCGCAAGACGCCGATTACGCGCGTAGATTCGTGGAGCTGGGCGTTCCCGAAGATCGCGTAAGCATCACCGGCTCGGTAAAATATGATGGTCTGGAGAGTGATCGCAACAACGCAAACACGCGAAAGCTGCGGCAAGACCTGGGCCTATCGCACTCGGATCTGATTTTCGTGGCCGGCAGCACGATGGAAGGAGAGGAGGCCGCGGCGCTGGCCGCTTACCGGGCGGCCCGGCTCCAGCACCACGGGTTGCGGTTGGTCCTGGTGCCGCGGCACGCCGAGCGGTTTGATCGCGTTGCCGAGTGGCTGGTTCGCAGTGGAGAGAGAGTCATCCGCCGCAGTCAGACCGGCACGGCCGCCGCAACCGTGGAGCCAGGCGGAGGTCCTCCGCCGGTGATCTTGATCGACACCATGGGCGAATTAGCCGCGGTCTGGGGGCTGGCTGACGTCGCGTTCGTGGGGGGATCTCTGGTTCCTGGCCGGGGCGGTCAGAACATGATGGAGCCGGCCGCCTATGGCGCCTCGGTGCTGTTCGGCCCGCACACCGCCAATTTTCGCGAGACCGTCGACCAACTGCTGGCGCGGAACGCCGCGCGGCGAGTGGCCGATGCCCAGGAACTGACAGTTCGGCTCCGTGAAGACCTTGACGATCCCGAGGCCGCCACGGCCCGGGGCATGGCCGGTCGGACGTTCGTTCTGGCCCAGCATGGGGCCTCGGGACGCACTCTGGCGGAACTTGATCGCCTGGTGGATGCAACATTCACGCAAAAGTCGGCTTGAATCCGGCACGCGTTCCAAGTTAGTCTTCACGACACTTCATGAGCGGTTGGGAACGAGAGCGCGCCGTAGCCTCTCTCCTCGCGACTTGATACGGCACCTAAAGCGGCGCCACTTTTTGATCGAGAGATAGGACCCCCAGATGAGCGAAAAAGAGACTGAGCACACACCGGCACCGAATCCTCAGCAACAGACGACCGAGGTTGTGGTTGACGATTCCTCCACGCTTCCTTCTTACTCCAACTTCTGCCGGGTGACGGCCACCCCCGAGGAGGTCATCCTCGACTTCGGCCTGAATCCTCAGCCGTTCGCCACGGGGCGCCAGGATGTGAAGGCCAATCAGCGGATCGTCATGAACTTCTACACGGCCAAGCGTCTCTTGACGGCCCTGGGCATGACCATCCAGCGCCACGAGGGAACTTTCGGGTCGATCGAGCTCGATGTCCGCCGCCGTGCCACGAGCGCTCCTCAGTATCAGCAGCCAGGCCGCGTTGGTCCGCAGGGAGTGGTGGAGTAAGATCGGCCGGCATCTCGGCTGTTCGGTCCTGGCTCGAGTTCCAAGATATCTTCCGGTAATTTTGGCTGGAACATTTCCGGGTGACCACGCGATCCGTTCGCGACAGATCAGGTCACCCGGTTTCTAGCTCTAAAAGCCATACTCCCTTCGATCCAGCGAATTCCTCAATCCTCACGTCTGCGAAGCTCCAGCACGAATGAGGATGGCACAGGCCACCCTCGCGACTCGACCGCCACACATGCATCCTTTTGTCACCTCAACGCGCCCGCTCCACGCGCGACGTGCCCTGGGCTCGACCCGTCAGATCGCATCGGCCCGAGCAGGTCGTTCGCCCGTTTTAGAGTCTGATGCTTGGTCGCTGGGCAACGCGTCACACCTCCGCAGTTCGGTACCCTGACGCCGGTCGCACCGAAAATAACGGCTTTTCGGGGTTGCCGGCGTCTTTGGCTGATCGCGTGCGGCGGTTCCGGCCGATTCTGATGGTGAAAATCGATCCGCACGTGCGGGTTATGCCCCGTTCAGGGGCTATGCCGGATGTTTCGACTCATCAATGAGCGCCGCTTGCGCCGATATTGTAAATTGCCGGGCATCTCGGCCTCGGTTCAGGACGGACGTGTCCAGCGTTAGGAGATCATGGAATGTCTCAACCATCCCGATCGCGGGCGCGTGGCCCAGCGCAGCGGCGTTGACGTGAGCGGAAGCTGGAAGCCCCAATGCCGCTGGAAGAGCGTAGCTTGCTCGCTCCGTTTGTCCCCGTCTTCCCCCTGCAGGCAACCTTCACCGCGGCGCCTACGCCCACCAACGCGTTTTTGGGCACGGTGACCGTGACCACGAACACGGCCACCACCCCCATTCTAACATCGGCGCCGATCACTTCCGTGGCCGAACTCACGCCCCTGTCATCGTTCGGCGGCGACATTGTCCGGATCAAGGCCGGGCCCGGCGGGGTTTTCGGCAACGGTCTGTACGCGATCTCCCGAGGCGCCGGCAGCAATACGGGAGCGGTCAACCGTCCCGGCGTCATTTATCGCGTTGATCCTGCCACGGGTAAGGCGAGCGTGTTCTTCGACCTCAATACAGTAATGAACCAGATCGATCCCAATGCGCTCACGACCGACGGCGTGAATCCGGCGGCTAACTCGCTGGGTGCGTTCGACAGGATACGTCAACTGGTATGACATCGCGTTCGATCCGGAAGGATACATCAACGGCAGCCCCGTGATGCTGGTCAGTAGCGTCGATCGCTCGGACCCCTCGAAGAACGCGATCTACATGATCTCGCCCGAAGGGAAGTTCCTGGGAGCGTTCGTCACCTTGACCCAGGGACTGGCGGCGACCAAGTTCGACGTGAATCCCACCGGGATGGTGATTCCCGGGCCCGAGGACCAGCAGTTTCTCCGCGGCCTGATCGCCGGCAGCGGCATCACCACCACCGGTGGAACGTTTGCGGCGCTTTTCTTCAATTCCAACGCTTACTCGCCCGGGCAAGTGATCAGCAATGGTACTCTGCCCAAGGGCGTCACCCCCACCGGCAATTCCCTGGGAACGATCGTCGGCCTGACCGAGGCGAATGCCGACTATCTCTCGCCGGTGTATTCCGCCTTCACCGATTTCGGCACGCCGGCACAGGGCGGCATTCCCGCTCGTCCGGGCGCCAGCGGCGTTCAAGGATCGAACGGAGAACTGCTGATCACGTCCAATTCGACGACTAGCTACGCCCACTGCCGATCAGACCGGGGCGGTCAGCAGCGAGATCCGCCGGTTCGAGGACATCGCGTTCGACCAGTACGGCTACTTCTCGCAGAACGTGCAGTTGGCCTCGACCAGCACGACGAACACGACGACCGGCCTGGCCACCACGGCCTTCACGGTGACGAATCCGCCGATCGCCGCCGGCAGTGTTTTCGTGACCGACCTTGGCACCGGCCTGTCCGTGTCAGTCACCTCGGTGGCCGAAGGAGACATTCCGGCAGGCGTCACGGTCGTGGTTCCGGTCCAGGGGTCGGGACCGGTGGGAGTCGGCAAAGAGGATCCCAACCAGCCCTACGACCCGGTTAACAACCCCCTGGTCCCGCTTACTACCGGTGGGAACACGACCGGATCGAACTTTGGCGGCCGGATCATTCGGATCCTTCCGGACGGACTCGTCAACACCTTCGCCGAGGGGTTCGATACCTCGGGGCTGCAAACCGCGCAGTCGTTCATCAATTCCAGCTTCACCCTCACATTCTCCGCGGATGGCACCACTTTGTGGGCCGCGGATAACGATGGGATCTGGCAGTTCAAATCGACGGCCAGCCTGGCGGGATCGACGACGGGAACCCTGATCGGTCTGAACGATCTCCGAACGCTGGGCGTGCCGTATGACGGCATCAACAGTGCCGTGGCTGTTGTCGATACCGGCGTGGACGCCATCTCTCCACCATTCCGCGGTCGAGTCTCGCCTGGTACGAACATCTGGACCGGCGGACTGGGAAATAGAGACCTCCTACCCTTGGGCGGCGGTGGCACCACGGGCGGAGCCGGCGGTGCGGGCGGAGCCGGCGGCGCGGGCGGAGCCGGCGGGACCGCCACCGGCGGGCAATCGCTGACCAACACGTTTGACGGCCACGGCACACCGGTGGCCGGCGTGGTGGCCCAGTTCGTTCCGCAGGCGACGATCGAACCCGTGAGCATCTTCCAGCCGTTCGGCTTCTCCATCTCGTTATCGGTCGGCACCACTACCGGTGGTGCCGGTGGCGCAGGCGGCGGCGCAGGCGGTGGTGCCGGCGGTGGTGCCGGCGGCACCGGCACAGCCGGAACCCTGAGCGGCGTGACCAACAACCTGAGCACCACCAACGCGGTGTACAATGGCATCGCGTACGTGGCCCAGCACCCCTATGTGAACGACCCGGTCCGTCCCGGCAAGACGAGCCGCGTGATCGCCTCTACCTTCGCCTTTGGAACAACCAACACGTTCGCCACCGAGGGACAGGCGTTCAAGAGCTTCCCCCAGATCGTGCTGGCTCTCAAGAACCAGTTCCACAGGTTCCGGAGGCTGGGCATCGCCCCGATCGCGGCGGCCGGCCAGTTCGGCGCACCGCTTGGCGCCGGGGCACCCGTTACGACGACAACCGGTGGTGCCGGCGGTGGCGGCGGCGCGGGTGGTGCCGGCGGAGGTGGTGGCGCAGGCGGTGGTGGCGGCGGTGCAGGTGGCGGCGGTGCAGGTGGCGGCGGTGCCGGCGGCGCGGGCGGCGGTACGGGGGGCACATTTGGGATTTCCCTCGGTAACTCGAACGCGTCGGCCAATGCTTCCCTGGGCGACACAAACGGCATGTCGCTGCCGGCAGTCTTGAACGAAGTGATCTCCGTCACAGGCACCTATCCGTTCCCGTTCACGACTAGCCCACAAACCACTCCGATCGATTCCCCGATCGGCGTGATTCCCAATCCCCTGGGGCCGGTCCTGGTCTTCGGCTCCAACCTCTCCATTGGTGGTACCGCCAGCACAGGTGGCGCCGGCGGCGCTGGTCGGGCGGCGCTGGGCGGCGCTGGGGGCGGCGCTGGGGGCGGCGGCGGCGGCGGTGGTGCTGGCGGTGGTGCAGGCGGTGGCGGAGCCACGGCCGTCAACCCCAACGTCGCTGCCATCGCGGCGGCCGACTTCACGCTCTTCAACGACAGGATCCTGGGCTCGGTCAACCGCAGCGTGACCACCGACTTCGCCGCCCCGGCGATCGACGTGCCGACTTTCAGGCGAACCTTCTCCGTTGCCACCCAGACGACCACGACCAACACCATCGCTGGAGACCCCCTCAACCACTTGACCTTCAGCCAGGTCGGCACCTCGATGTCGGCCGCGGTCGTCACCGGTGCCTATTCGATGGTGGCCTCGGCCCTGGATTACTGGGTGGGTATCTCTCACGCCAAAGGGGTGACTTCCAGCGAGTACCTGACTGGTCCCGTGGGCGTGAACTCGCTCAATTTCGGCAAGCACGCCATCAAGGACCTGTCGGCCTATAACAATCCGGACGGGATCAACGGGATCCTCGCCTACACGTCGGTTCCGGCGGCCGACACCAACCAGTTTGACTCGCTCGTCAACTCCTGCCCTGCTGCCGGCCAGCACCAATCCGCCGTCTTATGCCCGGGTGTCGATTGGCAATGCCATCGCGTCGATTGAAGGCACGATCGCGATCAATTACCTGATCAATCACCACGACTTCCCGCTCATCGACACGAACAATGACGGCCTGATCACGGCCGAGGAGATCCAGAACTTCACCGACACGGCCGCCCAGAAGGGCCTGGCCGAGGCCGGGGCCATGGCCCGACTGCTCGGCGGCACCTCCACCACGCGCTGGTCGAGCCGGGTCTGAACAATACCCTGTTCAACGAGAACCCCGATCAGCCGGGCGTGCTCCAGCGGCGGTTCAATTACTTTGACTACCTGGCCAACGGCCAGCTCAAGGGCGGCATCACGCTCAATGGCCTCAGGATGCTTGCCCATACGCTTCTCCCCCTGCCCGATCAGTACGTGATTGTCGATCGGCAGCGAGCCTCGGCAAACGGCTTCCTGGTGGCCCCGCTGGCCCAGCGCAATATCACCGCCCTGCAGCACCTGCTGCCGTCCTACGCGTTTGTACCCAAGAGCGCGAGGGCATCCTGGAAATCGCTGGCGCAGTATCGCAATGTCTCGCCGGCGCAGTTCGGTGTTGACCGCAATGTGACTCCGGGGACCACGTTCCCGCTCTACACGCTGTTCTCGCCTGGCCCGGCGCCGACGACCACGAGCGGCGGTTCAATTACCAAGACGACCTCGGTCGGAGGTCAGACCATCGGTATCTCGTTTACTCAACCGGTGGTCACCTACACGCCGCCCGCATCGAGTCCGGCTCCGACCACCTCCCTAGCGACTTCTAGCTCGGCGGCGACAAGCTCGACCCCGAGTTCGACCGCGGCGGCGACGGACTCAACCGGGACGACCGCGACAGCGCCCACGACGGGTACTGGGGCGACGACCGGGTCAGCCGCAAGCACGACGGGTGCCGGGTCCACGACAGGGTCGACCACGACGGCGGGTACTGGGACGACCGCGTCTTCGTCCACGCCAACCGGCACGGGCTCATCAACTTCCGCCTCTCAATCCGCGATCTTGAGCGAGCTACTTAACCTGGCCCAGAACAAGGACCAGAACCAGCCTGTAACCGGGTCGACACCGGCAACCGGCAGCACGGCGGCTCAGACTGGCTCGACTCCGAACAGCTTGGCTCCCGCGGGATCATTGACTCCGGATACGTCCGGCACGGCACCAACCGCCAGCAGCTTGGCCACGACTTCAACTCCGGCTCCGGCTGCGATCGCGAATTCGACTTCGGATCCGACCGCGACGGCGGCTCCTACCGCGGCTCCAGCCGCAACTCCGGATCCGACCGCGGCTGCGGGTGCGACCAACGCGTCTACAGCGGCGGCAGCGGCAGCGCAGGCGCCGACCGCTCCGGCAACATCAACATCGTCGCAGGCTCCCGCGGCCGCCGCCGCCGCGAACAAGAGAGCGGCCCTCAAGGCCGCGGCGGCTGCGAAGGCTCAAGCAAGCAGCAAGAAGAAGGGTTTCTGGTCACAGCTCGTTAGCTCGATCAAGAAGCCCTTCGGCGGCTGAGCATCGACCCGCTGAACAAAACCTGAGTCGTCCTGAACCGGCCGGCCTTCGTCCTGAAAAGGATGGGGGCCGGCCGCCTTGTTGATGGTGGTTACTTTCCTGCTTGACCTCCTACGCTAAAATGGTAGGTAGCAACCACCCGGTGGGCCTCGCTTCGCTCGACCGCACGCTACAAGATAACCCGTGGCCTCGCCTGTCGGTTCGTAGGTGGGTCGAGCAGAATGCGAGACCCACCAGCTCTGCTGCCTCGATTCCTACCTACAAATTCAGTGCAGAAATAGTATTACCCTGCCCGTCGCAAGCTGGAAAGGAATGATGGCTTTGCAACTGCAAGCGAAGCCCCAGGCATCCCCAGGAATGGAAGGGCCCGGGCGACGGTCATGACGACCTTCGACCGGGCCTCGAAAGAAAAGGGGAGTGCGGAGCTTCACGATGGCAGCCGGAAGCAACGCTGATCAGATCGTGAAGTGGAACGTCTTGGTGATCAGGCGCCATAGCCACCAGCCCAGCGTGTGGGTGCCGCCGTCGATCTTGGCGAATCCGCGGAGGCCGGGCTGGAGGGATAGACCGGGGTTCGCGATCGGAATGATCACCTCGTAAACGGCCGTCTGGGGTTTGATCGCGCCGGTCTTGGGGTCTGCCTTGCCCGCGATGTCGCCGCCGGCCACGTTCGACAGTTCGGGCGGAATCTCATCACGGTTTTTCTGGGCGATCTCTGAAACCTCGCTCCGGTAGGTCGTCTCGGAGCGGCCATAAACCTTGACCCAGGCGCGGCGTCCCAGGCCGATCAGGTCGATGTCGGACTGGTCGATGATCAGGTGGGCCTCGAGGTTGATGGGGGTCGCCCACTTCACAGAACGGTTTGCCGGGCTTGAGCCACTGGCCAACCGTTTCCGGATGGGGAACTCCCATCGCCTGGCCGTCGCGGCCGGAGATCAGGGTCAACTTACCAATCTGTTCGTTGATCTTCGTGAGCATCGGCTCGAGTTCCTCGGCCATTTGCAGGTGCTGCCGGGCCATGGCGCGATGCTCGCGCTCGGGGCTGGTGTTGTACCACTGCGACTTGGCGAAGTTGACGTTGTAATCCGCTGTCTTCTGCAAGAGCTCTTTCTGTTTCTCGTGGTTGATCAACGTGGCCAGGACGGTATCTTTCTTGACCCACTCGCCGTCACGGACCTTGATCTCGACGAGCCGCCCCTCGACCTCGGCGTAGATCTCCTCGGGTTTCGCCGCCGTCAGAACCAGGGTTCCCTGAATTCGCAGCGGAGTGGGGATCAGGAGGATCCCCGCCACGATGGCGACGGCTGCCACCGCGAAGCCGGCCGCTCGTGCTTTTTTCACTTTGCGCAACCTCCCAGGCGTGCGAAGAAACTTCCCAATCTGATAAACCGGCATTCCCAACAGTGGAACCAGAGCGCCAATCGCCAGCATGTAGCTGACCGACTGCAGCTTGTAGGGCTTGAGAACCTGCGACAGGAAGTAGATGATGCTGAAGGTGACGACCCAGCGGTAAAGATAGCTGGCGATCGCGTAGATGACGAACAGGTATCGCCGTGACTTGGGCAGATAGTTCTGAACGGGGATCTCCAGCCCCAGCACCTTCTCCTGGATCAGGTAAGCGAAGAACTGCGAGCTCTTGATCCGCAGGTTGGGGATCTCCAGCCAGTCAGCCATTACATAATAACCATCGTACCGCAGCAGCGGGTTGGCGTTGAACAAGACCGTATTGATTGAACAGATGAACATCGTGGCCATCGCGAGGCTGTTCAGCAGCCCCGGCTCGCTGTAAAACCAGACGAACGTGGCGATGCTGGCCAGGAACAGCTCAACGTAGATGCCCGCGGCCGAGATCCAGATCCGGTGCCACTTGTTGGGCAAGAGCCAGCTATCGGTCACGTCGCAATAAAGCGCCGGGGTGAGAACCAGGAAGAGCATGCCCATCTCGTGCACTTCGCCGCCGAAGTGCTTGGCGGTAAGCCCGTGGCCGAACTCGTGGATGATTTTCACGACCGCCAGGCTGATCCAGAAGCTGAGAATTGTCCACCAGTTGAAGAAGCTCTGAAAATCGGGCAGCCGGCTGTAGAACAGGTCCCACTGGCTGACAACCAGGGTAACCGCCGCCAGCATGAGTCCCACGCTGGCCGTGACGAAGTAAGTGGTGAAGATCCACCGAAAGTAGGGGTACATCCCCGTGAGCAGCCGCTCGGGGTCGATAATCGGGATCTTGATGAACAGGATATTGGCCATGAAGCCCCAGAACTTCCGCCACCGGTTCTTGCGGCGGCGGCGGATCAAGACTTTGGCCTGCTCGGCGCTGTCGATCAAGATGATGCCCGCCTCGTGAAGCTGGGCGACGAACCGGGTCAGATCATCGATCGAGATCGTCTGCGGGCGATACTTCCGCTCGAACGCCTTCTTGACGTCCTGCAGGTTTTGCTTGCCGTCAAACTGCTGAAGCAGGAAGTACTCCTCGATCTTGAACCGGAAGTACTTGAGCGCCAGCGGGTCCTTGATGACGTAGTGGGTCATCCCCTCATAAAACTGAGGCTGGACCACCAGGTCAGGGCGAAGCTTGACCTTCAAGTGCTCTGCGGACTGCCCGGCGGGCATCACGGGGGCCAGGGTGGGAGCGGCGCTCATCGGTCGGCGATCCTCGGAAGACGGTGCGTGAAAAATGGTGTACGGTGGGCACAGATCCTGTAGGGTGGACACTGCCCACCGCCCCGACAAGTTGCGGGCGGTGCCTGGCCTACTGAGTCACCGGCGGCGGCACGCGGGAGGCAACGTCGGCGTTCAGATAGATGGTCATCTGGACCTTCAAGCCCGGTCGAAGGTCGAATTCGGGGTTGTCGAACTCAGCCCTGATCCGCACGGCGGTCTCGGCGATCGCCTGGATCTGCGGGTTGACGAATGTGATCTTGCCGCGGAATTTTTTCGTCTCGATGGGCAGCGGTTCGCCTCGATTGGAGATGATCCTGGGCTGAACCAGCACCGCCTGACCTTCCTTCACGCGAAAAGCGTAATCCAGCGGCACATAAGCATTGGCGCACAGCTTCGATAGCTTGCCAATCTGGACGACCGCCTCGTTGGCCCGCACGCTCTCGCCGGGGTGCTTCCACACCTTGATTACGACGCCATCAAAGGGCGAGCGGATCGTGTGTTCCTCGAGAATTTGCTCGGCCAGCTTCAACTCGGCCCTGGCGGCCGCTTGCTGCTCGAGGGCCTCCTTGGTCATGGCGTCGGCAACTTTGAGCTCACCCTCGTCCTTGGCCATGTCCTCGGCAGAGACCATGCCCGGCTTGCGCGCGTTTAGCCGGTTGTTGTGCGCCACTCTCGAAGCGGCCACCTCGATCTGGGCCTTTCCCTTCTCGATGGCGCCTACGCTCTCGGCCAGAACCTTGTTCTTGGCGACGGTCAGCTCGGCGACCTCTTTGTGCAGGGTGCCGATCAGCCCCTTCTCGAGAACAGGCATGCCCATCTTCAGCTCGACCTTGTCAATGACCCCCTCGCGCAGGGCGGCGACGTCGGATTTTTCAATCCAGTCGATCGTCGCCAGCTCGTCGAGTACGAGCGTGGGAACGTTGCCGGCGGATTGATCCTGGCCATTCTGAGCAAACGTGGCCACGGAGAGTGTTGTCATCAGCCCCATGGCGAGGGCTGTCACAGTTTTTGCAGCGGACATGATCAGCGAGCCTCCACGATTCAAGATCGGAACTTGTGGTCTCACGATTCCGGCGGTCAGCCGGCGGGTTGTAGGTTGCGTGATGCGTTCTCGGTATTCGTAGGAGGGGGCCGACCCCGTGCGCTGGGGTTACCCCCGCCCCCGATTTTCGGCATGGGGCTCCGTCCCCTGATGATCAATCAATGTTGCAAGAAAGGCCAGCGGAAGAGGACCGACTCATACCAGACCTGGACGACCTTGCGGAGCAGCACGTAGGCCAGGCGGGCCTCGCCGCAATCGATCCGAGCGCGGACCTCGGCTCCTGGGTGCAGGCCCTGGTTTCGGGACAGAATGTCCCTGCGGACCGCCTCGTCGAAGCCAACGGTCACCTTCACCTCGTGCTTCTGCTCGACGGTCTCGGCCTTGGCGGCAATGCGGCGGACATAGCCCGGATAGCGGTGCTCGGTTTGCGTCGCCACCACGAAGTAGGCCTGAAGCGGCGTGCCCCGTGGTTTCCTGCCGGCGGCGATGTCGGCCTGAAGCTTGCTTTGCGCGGCCAGCACTGGACCCATATCGTCGTCGGGAACCTGCACTTCGAGCACCCAGTCCGAATCGTCACCGGTGGCGGCGATTGCAAGTAGCTCCTGGCCGATCTCGACGGGGCGGCCCATGAAGTTCTTCTTCACCTCCCAGGTGGTAATGATCCCGTCCTGTGGGGCCCTGATCGATAGCGAATCGATTTGCTCCTGGATGATCTCGATCTGCTCGGCCGCGCTCTTGGCCGTGATCGTGGCCTCGGCAAGCTGAGACTTGAGCTGGTACTGGGAATCCTGGTCGGCCTGATTGCCGGACGATTTCTGGTCCTGGTTTTCCAGGATCATCTTCTGGCTCCTCGCCTTGTCGCGCTCGGCGATCAGCTTTTTCAGCTCTTTTTGCAGTTCAAGGCTATCGAGCCGCATGATGACGTCGCCCTTCTTGACCATGTCTCCATGTTCAACCGGAACCTCGGCGACCTTACCGGCCAGCGGTGCGTAGACGGTGCGGCGTTCCTCCGGCAGCAGCGAGCCGCGGCCTTCGATCGTGAGCGACCAGGGGACGAAGTAGAGGGCGCCGATCAAGAGGAGAATCGCCACGAGAACCGCGGCGATCTTGGCCAGCGTGCGGCCTCGCAGCAACCGCCAGGGCGAACCCATGGCCTTGAGAACAGGCTTGCCGAAGATCTTGTGGTGCTCCTGGGCGTTCCAGAGCGCCGTCGAGGCATGCTTGGCGACCACTTCGGTGCGGGCGTGCATGTCGGTGGGAGCAACCTCGTCGCCAATCTGCTCGGCGACCAGGGCGCCGAAGGGAACCTTCTCCTTGTGCTCGGCCCCTTCTTCCTTCTCCGGCTTGTGCAGGAGCGTGATGACCACGACCTTCGAGCCCGACTCGTCGACATAAAGCTCGAGCGCATCGCGGATATCCGGCGCGAAGCCTTCCGTTGACCCGGTGTAAACCAGGTCTTCCCCCGACCGGATGACGACCTTGCAGAGCTTGGTGAGGTCGCGAACCAGGTTCGACCGCTGCTCGACGATCTCCTGGCTGCTCACCGCCTCGACCATGGTGCGGCCAGACAACTTGAGAGCGACGCTCAAGCGGTCGCAGCCAACCATCCGTTTGCCGTCATTGACGACCGCGTAGGCGGCTTCCTTCAGATCGAGCGATCCGTGGATCTGGTGGGTGAACCCCTCGAGCTGGTTCCAGAGCCTTTGCTGCGACATCATCTGCCGCATCTGCCGGTTCTTGAGGTATGTGCCGGCCAGGTCGCAAAGGTCGCCGACGAACCGGAGCGTGCTCTTTTGCTGAGCCGCTCGCCGCATCGGGTCCATGAGAACTTCGAGCAGGCCGACCACCTGCTTATCGACGATCAAAGGCGCGATGATGAGGGCCAGATTGGTCGGGTTGAAGGCCTGAGGCACGCCCTCGATGACGGCCCCGGGGGGAATGATCTGGGCTTGCGAGGCCTGAATCATGCAGCCCAGGAGTGCGTCGTGCGGGGGTGTCTTGACGCGGCCGTCCATCAGGCCCGTTTGCTGGAATTCCACCTGGTATTGCAAGCGCAGGCCGCCGCGGCCGTCCATGAGCCAGAATGCGCCGCCGGTGGCTGCAACAGCGGCCACCGCCCGGTTCAGAAACTCCACGTAAAATTCCGCTGGCTGAATATCCGATTCCGCCAGGTCGGCGATCTCGGCCACCAGCTTGCGGATCTGGTTCTTTGTCTGCTCGAGCAGACCAGCGTCAATGGTTTCTTCCGGCATGGTGGTACCAGGGGGGTAAGAAGCGGGATCGATCGTTGCCACGCCAATACGGCACTATGATTCACTTTATGGCACGGGAAGGGCGGATCGGGTGAACTCCAGGCTGGAGCCTACCGCCCTGCAACGCGCGCTGACATAAAGAACGGGACGACCAGCCGCCCGATCTTCCTGAATGAGTCTTTTCGAAACGCCGAACCGCAGGATCTGCCTGGGTCGCTGGGGCAGAATGCCGCAGGAGAGCCAAGAGAGTCTATTTAGCGCAGCTCCACTCGTGGCATCTGTCTTTCCCAACCCGCCAAGGCTTTCTTGAGTTCGATGACGAGCCCTGGATCGCGGAACGCGAGGTTGCGTCGCTCACCCGGGTCGGTGCTCAGGTCGAAGAGAAACTCGGTGCCCCGATCCGAGAGGAATTTCCAACGACCACGGCGGATTGCCTTCTGTCCGTAGACCTCGCCGGGCGGACGCACGCGCCAGCAGAACTGGCGCTCTTTAGGAGCTTGCTCGCCGCTCAGGATCGGCAGGATGTTCTCACCGTCCAGCCGCACGCCGCGGGGCGGAACGATCCCGCAAGCGGCCAGGATCGACGCGGTCAGGTCCATGACGATCCCTGCCTGGTTCGAGACAGCACCAGCGGGAATCCGCCCTGGCCAGCGGATCAGGCACGGAACCCGGATGCCCCCTTCCCAGAGCGTGTACTTGCCGTGGAAAAAGGGGCTGTTGTCCGAGAGCCGCTCGCCGCCATTGTCGTTCACGAAGATCACGAGCGTCTGGCCGGCCAGGCCATGGGTGTCGATGGAGTGGAGAATCTGGCCCACGCACCGGTCCATCTGCTCGACCATCAAAATGTAATCCGCTCGTGTACCGTTATACGGGCCATAGGTCCGTTCGGTACGCACGTCATCGGGCTTGCCTGGCGGCTGGAACGGCCAGTGTGGGGCATTGAATGAGACCTCCAGAAAGAACGGACGCTTGGCGTTCTTGTCGAGGAACGCCAGCGACCGTGCCGTGATGAGATCCGTCAGGTACCCGGCCCGCTTGACGGGCTTCGTTCCCTCGTAGAGCCCAGGTTCGCCGCTGACCTCGAGGTGCGAGTAATAATCGAGATCGGGCGCAAGGAACCCGAAGAACTCCTGGAAGCCGTGCGCAAGCGGGTTGAACTCCTTGTCGTAGCCGAGATGCCACTTGCCGAAAAGCCCGGTCGCATAGCGCGACTGGCCGAGCATCCGCGCCAGGGTTTGCTCTGTCCCCTCGAGGCCGAACCCTCGCTCGCCGTAGCCGACCGCCCACTCGAACCCTGCGCCTGGGGATAGCGGCCGGTCAGAAGCGAGGCCCGTGTGGGAGAGCAGATCGGCGCGCTCACGTAGAAATCGGTGAGCCGCACCCCCTGGCTGGCCAGACGATCGATGCTCGGCGTGCGGATCTCCTTTGATCCATAACAGCCCAGGTCGCCATAACCGAGGTCGTCGGCCACGATGAGCAAGACATTCGGCCTCCGCGGGGCTGCCTTACTCTGGGCCGCCGCCTCGCTGAGCCCTCCAACCATCACGACGAGACTCGCCAGCAGCCCGACGGCCAGAACTCGAAAACCCATGGGCAGATCTCGAAGGTGAAAACCCCCTCCAGCGGACACCCACCAACCCTGCCCGCTCATTCTAGGGGAACTTGCTCCCCGATGGGAACCTTTCACGGGCCACAAGATCGATTGTCCTTTACAATCCATGCAATGTTGTTCAGTGAATGAGAGACAAGCCGCCCTCTCCTGGGATCATTTCCTTGATTCTCGTGCCACGAGTAGCAATCGACTGAATCTCGTATCAATCGAAGCGAGGAGTCCAGCCCGCGCCAGCCTCAGGGTGCACCCGGACCAGCCGATACAACGAAGCTGAAGTTCTTGGGCCTGTGCCTGAAGGTAAGCTGCTTCGGACCGATGCTTCCGGACAGAAGTCCCGTATCGCCCACGTCGATCCGTAGATAGGGGTACTGGATCTTCTTGGAGATGTGTAGTTTGCCCGAAGCGTTCGTGAGCTTAACTGAGTGGCTCATGTTGGGCAACTGGTGGTGGGCCCCAGCGTCGCTCCTGTGGGAGGGGGCGTCGCTCCCGCCGCAACTCTCTGCCCACCGGGAGGATGTGAGGCAGGTTCCGCCAGCCCGCCAGGGATCCCGGCCAAGCTTCCACCCGTTGCCCAACTTGAGCCGGAGGCGGATGCGATCTCGCCAAAGTGCACGGAGCGTCGGGTCGGGGGTTCTTGCCATCGGGTAGCCTGCTGGAAAAATGGACGAACTGGTCCACTTCGCTGGCTATCAGATCTGGCAGGAGTGGTTATCTCGGACGCTTACTCCAAGATCGACGCTCGGTCTGCCTTCTGCCTCTTTCACCTTGGTCTCTTTTCGGCCACGGAACGCGTCCGAGGCGATCGGCGCATCCATTCGTAGACGGCGGGCGACCTGCGCGCACCGTTCGAGGTACGGGCGCGAGGCGGAGGCCTTGCCGTGATTCATGAGATAAAGTCCGACGATGAATTCAGTGTTGGGACGCTTCGGCTCGGGTGTTGAGCGTGAGCGTGGCATGAGATTGGTCGATGTACTGCTCGGCGATTTCTCGGGCGGCTTTCACATCGCCGTGTCCGGTTCGCTTGCAGTACAGGTACCAGTCGAAGCAGGACGACTCATGCAGTCGGCGTGTAGCCGAGGACGATTTCGAATCGCGCGGCAAGCTCGCCGATCTTCGAGCCGTTGATGGGGGCGAATTCCACCGGGAGCCGCTCTCCTCCCTTCGACGCCGTGGCCCGCCGATAGATCCCGTCGCGCTCGTTGCCCTTGTACCCCTTGACGAAGCACTCCGTTGTGAGCTGAACCTTGTTGTCCTTCCAGATCTTGAAGTGGATGTGGGCGGCCGGCCGGCCCGTGTACGGGACCGGTTTGATGGTCCGGAAGTAATATTCGCCGGTCGAGCCGGTCAAGAAGCGGCCGAACCCCTGGAAGTTGGTGTCGTACTTGTCGCCGTTCTCAAGATGAGGCCTCAGGTAGGTCCCGTCGCGGTCGCACTGCCAGATCTCGACGGTCGCGTTGCGGATCGGCTCGCCCTTGGCGTCGAGGATCTTGCCGCTGAGGTGAGTGATCTCGCCCACGGCCGGGGTGATGGCGTCGTTGATGACGAGCAGGTCGTTATCGGTGTCGAGGGGAAGCTTGGTCGGATAGAACGGGCCCTCCTGAACGCGAGGGGTACGCACCAGCTCCTCGGCGAAGGCGCCTCGGGCCGTGAAGGCCGCAGCGCCAAGGGCGAGGGTGCCGAGGAAGCCACGGCGGCTTGGGCGAGAGATGACGTCCATCGATCGGATTCCTTGTGTTAAGGGAGCGAGACGAGCTTGGGGGTGAGAAGGATCGCGGATCACGCGATCCCGAGGGATGCTTGGATCAGCGCTTCTTGAGCGTGATTCCGACCCCGGCGCCGTCCATGAGCACGAACGAGGTGTCGAGGTCGGGGTTGGTGGTGATCGCCTCGATGTAACGCGGATTGGGCTCGGGCCGCCGCATGTTGTGGGCGATGATCAGCCCGCCGGGGCGGACGTAGGGCAGGAGTTCCTTGAGGTAGGCGTCGTAGCCCTCCTTCTCGGCGTCGATGAACAGGACGTCGATCGGGTCCTTGTTCCGCGGCGCCGTCTCGTGGGCGTCGCCCTCGGTGATCACGACGATGTCCTCGACGCCGGCCCGCTTGAAGTTCTCGCGGGCGACGGCGATCCGGCCGGGGTCGATGTCGTGGGTGTAGAGCTTGCCGCCGGTCTTGCGCAGGGCCATCGAGAACCAGAGCCCCGACTCGCCGGTCGAGGTGCCCAGCTCGACGACCCGCTTGGCGCCGATCGACTCGGTGAGCTGGCGGAGCAGCCGGCCGTCGGCCGTCGAGACGTTGGCGTACCGCTCGCCCCCGCGGGCCTGCTCGAGGGCGGCGAGGATTCGCTTCTCGCCGTCGTCCTTGGGCAGGGGCGGCTTGCCCGGGTCGTTGCTCGCCTTCCATCGGCCCCGGGCCGCGGCCGGGACCGAAACCGCCCCGGCCCCCGGGGCCGCGCGGCAGCTCGTCGGCCGTCAGCTTGCCGTCCTTGTTGGCGTCGCGCTCGCGGAGCTTCGCGGCCGCCGCATCGATCTCGGCCGCCGAGAGCGTGCCGTCATGGTCGGTGTCGAACGCCTGGAGCAGCGGGTTCGGCGGGCCTCCCCGCCCCGGCTGCCCGGGCGGCTGCGACAGGGCGGATCGGGCCAGCATGGCCGCCCCGATCATCAGGACGATTGCAAGGATTGATCGCTTCATGGTTATCTCTCCCATTCGAAGACCTTGGAACTCATGGTCTCAGCGTCGGGCCCACAGGGCGGAGCCCGCCGCACATTGACTCTTGGCGACAGATGCGTGCGGATGGGCATCAAGGCTCCATAAAATCCTCTTCATCCGAGTGCGGATACTCCAAGGGTATCAGCGAGGCATTCGAGACCGGAAAGCAATTCTCCTAAAATGCACTTTATCTTCGCCCTTGCGTCTCCTCCGGCCGGTCCGTTTTTGCTGAAATACGAGCATGGCGACCACCGCATTGTGCGAGGTCGCGTGATCGGAGGTGTTGCCGTGGCGGGCCGGGTCCTGGTGGTCGAGGACGACGCGAGCCTCGCCCGATCGATCGTCGACGGGCTGTCGGACGAGGGCTTCACCGTCGCGCACGCCGCCGACGGCGACGCGGCCCGGGAGGCGCTGCGGGCCGGCGACTGGGACCTCGTCATCCTCGACTGGTGGCTGCCCGGCCCGGACGGCCTGGAGGTCCTGGAGGGCCAGCGCCGCGAGGGCGGGACCACGCCCGTGCTCTTCCTCACGGCGCGCGACGCGGTCAGCGACCGGGTGCGCGGCCTCGACGGCGGCGCCGACGATTACCTGTGCAAGCCGTTCGCCTTCGAGGAGCTGCTGGCCCGCGCCCGGCCCTGATCCGCCGCGGGCGCCCGGTCGAGGTCATGACGCTCTCCTATCGCGACGTGCGCGTGGACCTGGCGGCGCAGAAGGCCGAGCGGGCCGGCCATCCGCTCGACCTGACGGCCAAGGAGCTGGCCCTGCTCGTCTTCTTCCTCCGCCATCCCGACGAGGTCCTGTCGCGGACGCGGATCTACGGGCACGTCTGGGGCGAGGACTACGACTTCGTCTCCAACACGCTGGAGGTCCACATCAAGGAGCTGCGCCGGGCGCTGGAGGCGCGGGGCCCGCGGCTGATCCAGACGGTCCGGGGCCGGGGCTACCTGCTCGGCGATCCGCCCACTCCGGCGGCCGAGGAGGGCCCATGAGCCTGGTCACGCGCGTCTCGGTCGCCTTCCTCGTGGCGCTGGCGCTGGCCCTCGGCGGGTTCTCCGCGTGCCTGTACTACCTCGCCGGGCTGCGCCTGCGGCTCGCCCTGGACCAGGAGCTGGAGGCGACGCTGGACCACTTCCCGGAGCGCCCCGGAGGCCAGAGCGGCCGCGTGACCTGGGCCATCTACGACGAGGCGGGGCGGAGGGTCGAGGGCACGCCGGGCGCCGGGCGGCCGATGGTCCTCGACGGCCGCGACCTCGGCCCGCTCGCGGTGGACGTCGCGACGACGATCGAGGGGCCCGACGGCCTGCGATGGCGGGTGCTCGCGCGGAGGATCGGCGGCGGACGTCCGCCTCGCGGGCCGCCCGAGGCCGGGGGGCGAGGAACGTCGCCCGGGGCCGCCGGCGCGGGACGAGCGCAAGGGCCGCGCGCCGGGCCGCGAGCGCCCGCCCCGCGTGCTGGCCGCGTGGGCCTCGCTCGAGCCGGTGGAGGCCGAGATCCGATGGCTGGCGGCCATCCTGCCGCTGATCTCGCTGGGCCTCTGGGCGCTGGCCGCGGCGATCGGCCGTCATTTCGGCCGCCGCGCCCTCGCCCCGCTGACCCTCATGGCCGAGTCGGCCCGCACCATGCCCTTCGACGACTGCCGGCTGCCCAGCCCGGGGACGCGCGACGAGCTGGAGGACTTCGCCCGCAGCTTCAACGGGCTCCTCGACCGCCTGCACGTGGCGCTGGAGCGGCAGAGGCAGTTCACCGGCCAGGCGTCGCACCAGCTCCGCACCCCGCTGGCCGCCCTGATCGCCGCGATCGAGGTCGCCCGCCGCCGCCCGCGCACCGTCGAGGAGCACGAGCGCGTCCTGGACCGGCTCCACGACGACGCCGTCCGGCTCTGGCGGGTCGTCGAGGCGCTGCTGTTCCTCGCCCGGGCCGACGCCGAGGCCGAGCTGCCCGACCTGGAACGCCTCGACCTGGCCGCCTGGGCCGCCGACCACCTCCGCGCCTGGTCCGGCCACGAGCGGGCGGCCGACCTGCGCTTCGAGGGGAGCGACGGAGACCCGCCCTGGACCCGGGCGCACCGGCCGCTGCTCGGCCAGTTGCTGGACAACCTGCTGGAGAACGCGTGCAAGTACAGCGGACCGGGCACGCCGATCATCGTCCGCGCCTGGTGCGAGCCCGACGCCGTCGCGCTGGCGGTGGAGGACCGCGGCTGCGGCATCCCGGCCGAGGACCTCCCGCGCGTCTTCGAGCCGTTCTATCGCGCCGAGTCGGCCCGCCGGCTCGGCCGCGCGGGGGTCGGGCTGGGCCTGGCCGTCGCCCGGCGCATCGCCGCGACGCACGGCGGCACGATCACCGCGGAGAGCGAGCCGGGCCGGGGCAGCCGCTTCGTGGTCCGCCTGCCCCGGGCGCCGGCGCCGGACGTCGCCCCGGCGGTCGTCGATCGCCCCGAGGCGGTCGCCCCGACCCCGGCCTGAAGGCTCGGCCAGGCTTGGAGGGCCCAGTCCCCGGCGACAGACTGGCCACGAAGCCCGTCCCGATCAGTCGGAGTGATCCCATGGCTAGTGAAGATTCAGCCTTGGATCGGCGACCATCGACAAGCCTCACGCACAAGTAAAGGTTCTCTAGAGCGCGACTGATGTTGAGAGCGGCCTCAGCGCCTTGGAGTCGATGGAAGCCAGAACGCTCGTGGTTATCAGCCTGGATGCGATCGACGGCTCCAGGGAGAACCCCTGGTATGCCAGGCGAGCACGAGCGAGATCAGCAGGATGCAGATCGTGACGGAGAACAGGCTGCTCACCCAGGACTCACTTGGCTCACGAAGGGCGGCGAATCCGGCTCCGACCACGAAGACGATCAGCAGCAGGGTGCCCAGGTGCAATCGAAAGCGCCTCATGTCATGGTTCCCCAACAACCTGTCGGACCCTATTTTGCCGATCCTGTTTCCGAAAAACGACTCCCTGTTCTTCGAATGAAGCTCACAAGCCCAATGAACCCGTCGAGACGTAGGTTTCAGTGGACCCCCTTTTACTGCTCTCTGTCATTGATCGGACAGGGCGATGGCTCGCTCGGGAGATGATGCTTACTGGCGTGACCTCGAATCCCACGCCCACTTGCCTGAAGTCCAGGAAATCATCCGGGAAGAGATTCAGAAAGGGACGATTCGTGTCCGTCCCAATCCTGATGGCAGCATTCGCATCGTGCCAGTTCCTCAGCCTGAGATCCGAGACCCCGGCCCACCCCGGCCCAAGATGTGACCAGCCAATCACCCGATCGGCTTCCGCACCGTGACCGGAGGCGTTCGTGATCGTGTCGCTTGGTGCGCGAGACTCGCCTTCAGCCCATGTTTGCCGCGTCAATCTCGATTGCCAACGTCCCGCACCGTCGTCGTCAGGTCCTCGACGCCCTGCACATTGACCGGAATCGGCGGCAGCCACCTGAGCGTCACGGACCTGGCTTCGGGCTGATCCTTCTTCCCCACCCAGAACGAGTGCCAGTGCGCCCTGCGAATGTGAGGACGTGGGCTGGCATGAGTGCCGGCTGACTCCGCTGGCTCGTGCTCAGCCAACGCCTGCCTGAGCGCAGCGCCAAGGCGATACCCGACCTCCCAGCGGCTCGGGTGATCCGGGGCGAACATTCGCAAGCCCTTCTTGGTCTTCTGGGGCTTGGGACGGCCGGGAACTCCCTTTCCGGCACCAATCTCCTTGATCTCAGCAGCTTGAGAACAGAGGTAGAGGACCAGCGAGACCAGGGGTGAAACATCGCTTGTGAGTGTCTCCACCACCCCTTCCGGAGTTTCCATCCTGACGGGGAACTGGCGGGCTGCTTCCTTCAACATGGCTTCCACACCCTCGGCAACACCGCCTTTGCCCAGATGGATCGGCATGACGATCAGTTGGTCGCCTGCTGGACCGGTCACATCGAGAACGAGCCGAAGCTCGGTTCGCCGATCGTTCATGTCACTTTCGAGGTGGGCGAAGAAGCCGTTGAGATTGGCTCCCTGCCAGGTCTGGTCGGGAGTCGGGATGTAAACGCACCATTCGGGCAAGTGGAAGAGGACTTCGGTGGGGATGTCGCCGGTGACAGGGGTCTTCCAGAGGGCGTCGAAGGTCGTGGGATCGAAGCGATAGATCCCCTGCGTCACCCGCCAGGCCGCCAGCGCACCGAGGATGCCGACATGATGAGCCTGGTTCGGTGACTGAAGGTTCTTCCCCCTGGACACGATGCCGTAGGTTGCCGCAAGCGGCAGGAAGCACCAGTCGGGCCAATCCTTCAGTTCCTTCCGTTTTGCTCTGAACTCATCCACCTGCTTCCATGCGTCGGGATAGAGGCGGCCGAAACTGCTGAGGATCTTGCCGGGACGAAGGAAGATGTCGGTCACGGAGTGGTCCCTTCAACATTAATCGCCGGGAAGACCATCGACAGGCAGCCAGCGGTAAGAGCACGATCCAGACGACGAGGATCGGAATGATTGCCATGACTTCCGCCGCACTCGCGAGCCTGCTCGGGCGGATTCGAGTGGTACGCCTCGACGATATTACGTCGAAAAAGTGATTCGTTTCACGCATACCTTTTCCCGTTTGCTCCGGTCATTATAAGGAGAATCTTTCTTCTGCTGCATTATCAATCGCCGCGTGCGGGTCGTTCCGCCAGGCTTTGGTGCGTGGAAGACGAGACACGGTTGCGACGGCTTCGCGATCTGTCATGGGCGTCATGAAAGCCCAAGTTTTGGGAAGGTCGAATGCCATGAGTTCCGCCACGACTGGCCGCCGGGTTCTGGTGACGGGGGCGACGGGTCTGCTGGGAAGTCATCTCGTGGAGCGGCTGATTGCGCAGGGATTCATGGTGAGAGCGCTGGTTAGGCCGTCGAGCCGAACGGCGTTCCTGGACGAGCTCGGAGTCGATGTCCAGCGCGGTGATCTCACCGATCCGGCCTCGTGCGAGCGGGCGCTCAAGGATGTGTCCTCGGTGTTTCACTGCGCGGCAAAAGTTGGTGACTGGGGAAGCTGGAAGGAATTTCAGCTCGGCTGCATCGATGCCACGCACACACTCGCCGAGGCGTCGTCACGGGCCGGGGTCGATCGCTTCGTCCACATCAGCTCGACGAGCGCGTATGGTCACCCGCCCGATCAGCCCACGCCAATTGACGAGACCGCGCCGCTGGGCCAGAACGTCTGGGTACTGGACCATTACACGCGTAGCAAGGTGGAGTGCGAGCGATTGCTCTGGGATATGGCGGGTTCAGGACGTCTGCCGCTGACGGTTATCCGGCCGAGCTGGCTCTTCGGCGAGCGTGATCGGACCACGATTCCGCGCTTGATCCAGGAATTTCGCTGGCGGCGAGTGTCGATCGTGGGCAAAGGTGATAATCCCTTGAGCGCCGTCTATGCCGGAGTGGTCGCCGACGCGGCGCTTCTGGCTGAGCGTGATCCAGGCTCGGTGGGCGAGGCCTACAACATCACCAGTCACTGCCGGATCACCCAGCGCGAGTTTCTGGACATGCTGGCCGACGCGGTGGGAGCGCCTCGCGTCACCTGGCATTACCCCTTCTGGTATGCCTTTTACGGAGGGTTTTCGCTCGAGCTGCGCGAGCGGCTGCTGCGCGCGAAGAAACCGCCGCGGGTCACCCGCTACGGAGCCTGGCTGCTGGGCCGTCACCTCGAATACAGCACTGAGAAGGCCCGCGCCAGGCTGGGCTGGACTCCGGCGCTTACTTATCATGAGGCCATCGAGCGGAGCGTGCGCTGGTTCCTGGACGATGAACCAGCGCGGGTGCCTCATGACCCGATGCCGACTTTGGTCCGGATCAGCTCGTTGCTCAGGGGTGCTAGAAAGGAACTGGCATCGACTGGTTCTGCCCGGTGGGCGGGTTGGTCGGCTGCCCAGGGGCAGGAGCCGGCTGAGATGGCCCGGCGAGCACCAGGGGCCGGATTGATCAGGCTCGCCTGCTCCTGGACGGGCAGGACGCAACGGAACCCAATGTAGGAGAGGCGCTTGTCGAGTGCCATTCCCTCGCGGAATGAAGCGCTGCCGTTCTTGGCGCCGCCCTTGACCACGAGCTGCAGCGATCGGGGTTTGGCGCTGGGCCCGGTGGGGTTGTCGATCGGCTGGCCGAAGAGCTGACGATAGTACTTCGAGTCGTACCAGTCCTTGGTCCATTCCCAGACGTTGCCGGCCATGTCGTAAGCGCCGTAGGGAGAGACATCCTCGGGGTACGACATGACAGGATCGGCCTGTCGCGGTGCGCGGGGCTTGGAGTACTTGATGGGCTCGGGACCCGAGGGGAACAATCGGCCGTCGGTCGCACGGGCAGCCATTTCCCACTGGGCCTCGGTCGGGAGCTGTTTCGACGCCCATTCGGCGTACGCCTGCGCGTCTCGGGCGTTCACCATAACCATGGGCGATGATTCCGAGGTGATTTGCTTGACGTCTTCCGACCAGCTATGCGGCGGCTGGCCGTGGTAATGCGTTTCCTTGAGGAAAAGCCCGAACTGCCTGACCGTGACTTCGTGCTGATCGATGTAGTAGGACGAGAGCCTGACCTTGTGGGCTGGGGCTTCCGCGGCTGGGCCATCGTCATTGCCCATCGTGAACGTCCCTCCGGGAACAAACACCATCGTGCCGCCGTCGCGTTTTCCCACGATCGCCAGGGGCCAACCCGAGCTGTGGACTCCCGCCTCGCTCTTGGCCGAGAATCCCTCGGGTAGCGGTCGAAGGACCGTGGGTGTCTTCGTGCCGCCAACCGGTGCTGGGGCCATGGCCAGGGGCGAGGGCTGAGACTTTGTCAGCTCGGCGGGATTGGCGGGCAGAGTGAGGGTGGCATTGCCCTGGGTTGGCTTGGGCTGGACCACGACCACCTGGGGAGGCGCCGGTTTTGGTTCGGGCGCCGGTTGAGCCGGAGTGTCGGCCTTGACGGTAGGCCGGTCCAGGAACAGGGGCAGACCCTGCTTGGGTCGATCGAGCGCATCCTTGGCCAGGGCCGCCGTCTTGGTTCCCTTGTAGACCTTGACCACGTTTTCCAGCAGCTTGACGGCTTCTTTGGTGTTGCCGGCCTTGGCGTCGTCGTACGCCCGGTTCAGCATGGCGTGGGCCTCGCCGTCGACATCGCGCTTTGGCAGCGCCGGGCCGAAGGTCGCGCCGGAATCGTCGGCAGCCATCTCCACCGGGTTGGAGTCGGATAGGAATACGCTATAGATGATCCAGAAGAAAATCAGGAAGCAAGCCGCGACCAGTCCGCCCAGAACCAACCGTGCGCGCTGGCGTGCTTCATAGGTGTCGAGTGCCGGGGTCTCTTCGATGAGAACTTTCTTCTCCGCCCCTTCGGCCTCCGGCGGCTGCTTCTTGGTCTTTGCCTTTGGCTTGGCTTTCGCTGCCTGATTGGACGTGTTGGCCGAGCTCGCGGGCGTCTTCTCCGAACCCGCCTTTTTTTTTCTGGCTGGCGCCGGCTCGTCGTCTGGCTCTTCGGGCTCGGCCTTCCAGAGCCGCTTTAGCGGCTGGGCCGCAGGGGGAGGCGCCTTGGGATGAGGGGCTTCTGCTTCCGAAGTGTCGGCGAGTTCGTATTCGCCGGATTCGATCGAACCCATGGCGTGATTCCTGAGAGAATAGCCCATCGCTGACGAACCACTCTTTATCAGCCTAACTCTTAATCGACTCGTCTAACAGGCCGATCCGCCGAATCGCCATGGTCCCTTCTTCATGATCCCTGCTAGAATGTCATGATCTCATCCAGGGTTGAAGTTACGGCTCCTCTCCCGTACAGGATTCGGTTCGATGCACTACCGCACGTTTGGGCGAACGGGCTGGACGGTCAGCGAGATCGGCTACGGCATGTGGGGCCTGGCCGGCTGGACGGGCTCGACGACGACGAGACCGCGCAGGCACTCGAACGCTCGGTCGAGCTCGGCTGCAACTTCTTCGACACCGCCTGGGGCTACGGCGACGGGCAAGAGCGAACAGCTCCTGGGCCAGCTGCTTGCGCAAACACTCCGACAAAGGGCTCTACGCGGCGACCAAGATCCCGCCCAAGAACCTCACGTGGCCGTCGCGCCGGGGATTCCTGCTCGACGACTGCTTTCCGCCCGACCACATCCGCGAATACACCGAGAAGAGCCTGGCCAACCTGGGCGTTTCCACGATCGACCTCCAGCAGTTCCACGTCTGGGAAGACGCCTGGGCGCACGACGAGCGCTGGCAGCGCGCGGTGGACGACCTGAAGCGCCAGGGCCTGGTCCGGGCCGTTGGCGTGAGCATCAACCGCTGGGAGCCGGCCAACGTGCTCGAGACGCTCAAGACGGGCCTGATCGACGCCGTGCAGGTGATCTACAACATCTTCGACCAGGCGCCCGAGGACGAGCTGTTCCCCCTCTGCCGCGAGCTGGACATCGCCGTGATCGCCCGCGTGCCGTTCGACGAAGGCACGCTCACCGGCACGCTCACGAAGGACACGCGCTGGCCCGAGGGCGACTGGCGCAACAGCTACTTCGTGCCCGAAAACCTCTCCGCCAGCGTCGACCGGGCCGAGGCCCTCCGCCCGCTCGTGCCCGCCGGCATGACCATGCCCGAGCTGGCCCTGCGCTGGATTCTCGAGGAACCGGCCGTGTCGACGATCATCCCCGGCATGCGGAAGCTGAGGAACGTCGAGGCCAACATCGCCGCCAGCGACGGCAAGCGTCTCGACGCCGAGCTGATGCAGCAGCTCAAGGCCCATCGCTGGGACCGCACGCCGACGGAGTGGTCGCAGTAGTGGTTCGGCATCTTTCATGACGCCCATGAGCGAGGATCGGCACCATGAGTCCCGTGCTGGTGGGCCTCGTCCCGGCGTGCCGGGACTCGACCCACCCTACGAATTCGGATGCGGATCGGGTGCCCTCCTAGGTCAAGCGGACGTTGTCGATGAAGGCGGTGTTGTCGCCGCCGGCGCTGTCCAGGCCCTGGAACATGATCCTGTGCACTCCAGCGGCGACCGTGAAGGCGTCGGTCGTGAGGCTGGAGTAGCCGGTGCCCGAGGGGGTAAAGGTGCCCACGACCACGCCGTCGACCAGAACCTGGAAGTCCTGACGCGAAGCCTGGAAGTTGGCCCGCTGCGCGGCGCTGAAGGTCAACTGGTAGGTGCCGGCGGCCATGCCGGTGACGGTCTGGCTGAACGAGCCGGTCCCTGCAGGAAGCCGACCTGGGTGCCCTCGGGGGCATTGGGGTTTCCGGCGGTGAAGCCGCTGCCGTTGCCCGCCACGCCGGCGCTGCCGGTGTACGCCCAGGGGGTGCCGGCCGGGTCGTACTGGAACCCGTTGCCCACCGCCGGCGACTCGAACCCGGCGTCGGAGAGACTGGCCGCGGGGGTCTGGGCCAAGCGGACGTTGTCGATGAAGGCGGTGTTGTCGCCGCCGGCACTGTCCAGCCCCTGGAAGGTGATCGTGTGCGTTCCGGCAGCGACCGTGAACGGTGGCCGTCAGGTTGGAGTAGCCGGTGCCCGAGGGCGTGAAGGTGCCCACCGCCACGCCGTCGACCAGGACCCGGAAGTCCTGGCGCGAGGCCTGGAAGTTGGCCCGCTGGGCGGCGCTGAAGCTCAACTGGTAGGTGCCCGCGGCCAGGCCGGCGACCGTCTGGCTGAACGAGCCGGTCCCCTGCAGGAAGCCGACCTGGGTGCCCTCGGGGGCGTTGGGGTTGCCGGCGGTGAAGCCGCTGCCGTTGCCGGCCACACCCGCCGAGCCGCTGAAGGTCCAGGGGGTGCCGACCGGGCGATACTGGAAGCCGCTGCCCACCGACGGCGACTCGAACCCTCCCTGCTGCAGGCCGGTGGTGGCCGCGTTGACCTGCTCGGTGAGGGACTGCGAGCTGCCCACGAAGTTCGGGTCGCCGTTGTAGACCGCGGTGATGGCGTGGCCGCCCGCGGCCGCGAAGCTGGTCGTGAACGTCGCCCGTGCCGCCGCGCGCCGACCGCGACGGTCCCCAGGACCACGTTGCCGTCCCGGAACGTGACCGTGCCGGTCGGCGTGCCGGCCCCCGGGGCGACGGCGGCCACCGTGGCCGTGAAGGTCACCGCCTGGCCGGTGACGGCCGGGTTGACCGACGACCTCAGGGCGACCGTGGTCGTCGCGCGGTTGACGGTCTCGGCCACGACCGCCGAGGTGCTGCCGGCGAAGTTGCCGGTGCCCGCGAAGGAGGCGGTCAGCGCGTGGTTGCCGACGCCCAGCGACACCGCGAGGGTGGCCTGGCCGGCGGCGTTGACCGCGCGCGGTGCCCAGGACCGTGGTGCCGTCGCGGAAGGTGACGGTGCCGGTCGGCACCCCCGCCGCCGAGGTCACGGTGGCCGTCAGCGTCACCGGCTGGCCGAAGACGGCGGTCGCGGTCGATGTGCTGAGCGTCGTAACGTCTTCGCGGCGGTACCGCGTGGAGTTGTTCAACAGCACGCCGACGGTGCCGGAGGAGGTGTTGGCCGCGACCAGGTCCACGAGGCCGTCGCCGTTCAGGTCGGCCGCCGCCACGCCCTCGGGGTCATTGCCGCCGGTCAGGAGGTCCAGCCGAATCAGCGACTGGAAGGTGCCGTCCCCGTTGCCGGCGAACACGGAGAGATTGCCCGAGGAGGCCCCCAGCTGATCCGCCACGGCAGCGTCCATCCGGCCGTCGTTATTGAAGTCGCCCAGGGCCAGATCGCCACTCCCGTCGGGTTGAGCGGCGCCGAGGAGGGGAGCCTGGAAGGTGCCGTCGCCATTACCCAGCAGCACCCCGACTTGAAAAGCGTCGCTATCGAGAACAGAGACGCTCTTGATCGCCAGGTCGAGCTTGCCGTCGCCGTTGACGTCGCCCACGGCCAGGGACTCAGGCGTGAAGTTCTGGCCGCTGGCCGCAAAGACCAGGGGCCGCGCGAACGTGCCGTCGCCGTTGCCCAGCAGCACGCTGACGGTGTCGGTGAGTTGTTGCGCCGTCGCCACGTCGAGCCGGCCGTCGCCGTTGAAGTCACCGACCGCGACCGCTCGCGGGGCCCCGCCGACGGCCAGGTCGATCCGGGGCCGGAAGGAGCCGTTGCCGTTGCCCAGCAGCACGCTGAGGGTGCCGCTCGTGCTGTTCGCCGTCACCAGGTCGAGGGCGCCATTGCGGTCAAAGTCGCCGGCCGCCACGGAGAGGGGGGTCTGGCCGACGCTGAGGATCTGGTGGTTCGGCTGGAACGAGCCGTCGCCTTTGCCCAGCAGGACTTCCACCGCGGGGCCCGCGGGGCCGGCGGTGTTCAGGGCGACGTCGGGCAGGTGGTCGCCGTTGAAGTCGCCCACCGCCACCGACTCGGCGTTGCCGTTGCCGAGGCCGCTGTTGAGGACGTTGGTGGTGACAGCCGGCTGGAACGAACCATTGCCGTTACCCAGCAGCACACTCAGGCTGCTCTGGGAGGTGAGGTAGAAGACGGTCCCTGGTTGACGACCGCGAGATCCGGCTTGCCGTCGTTGTTGAAGTCCGCCACCGTGACCGCGCGGGGATGGACGCCGACCGGGAAAGTGACCGGGGGCAGAAAACTGAGAACCGTACGATCTTCCAGTGCTTCCAGCGTCAATTTGCGCTGCTGGGCCGACCGCGACAGCGGCCGGGACTTCTTCAGCAAGCGATGCAACCTGGACAGTGCCATGAGATGAACCCTCCGAGAAAGAAAAAACAGGGACGAACGCCCCCACGGCGGGGGCGCGGGAACACGATGCTCGGGCGGGCGGTGCCGCCTGGTCGGGCGCCCGACGTTTCGCCGCCGGGCGAAGGCGCTGAATGGGTCCCGTAGAGCGTCGCCAATCGATCCGCGGGGAGTTTCGCTCGAGCCGCCATCCTCGTTTGCGGTGAAAAGCGATTGGCGCGTTGTTCTCTCCCATGCCAGATGGGCGGTGATGTCGCCGGTGGGCTCGCCACACGTTTGCGGATGCCGCCGAAGGCCGCCTACGAGTTACTACGGAGGTCGTCGGCCCGATCTAGCGCCGGGCTCAAAGTTTCTTGTCCGATTCCTGTGGTATGCTGGCTCGATTTCTTGAGTTTCGCTTGTCGATCGCAATCCCACAGGTGGAGGGTCTGCACGTAGCTCGTCCTGTCTGCACTTGCCGCCGCTAGGGTGTTGCTGTCCGGCGAAGAGGAGAGCGAGAGTGACACGATGGCCCCTGATATCGATCCATCATAACCGGCAGGGAATCGGTTTTTCTTTTTGCGACGCCACCGACGGCTTGAAAACTACACCTACCTCAGCACTGCCGTCAGTTGCCCCTCGCTGATGACCGTCGACCCTCGTTTCCACCGCCCGAACAGTTCTGCAGTTCTCGCTCGACGTGAAGTCGATCGACTACCTGCGCAAGCGGTTATCGCAGCTCCTCCCGTCCTCTATGTCCGAGTGCTCGCCGCGATGACGGGCCGCCAACCTGGTCGTAGCCACCGCGTACATCGCCGACGTTCTTCGAGCCCCGACGCGAGGGCTAGGCGTTTCCGGTTCATGAATGCCTGCTTCGTCCTCGATTCGTCGCAGGACCGCTCCTCAGCGGCCTGGCCGGAAGGTTTTCCGCCCGCTTTCCGTTCCTGCTCGCCACCTTGCCGGCTTTTCAAGCCTTCTTATCCCGGCTGGTCAGCGAGGAGCACCAGGGAGAGTTCCAGGGGGCCCTGATAGCATCACGAGCCTAACCGTGCTGATCGTCACGCGGACACTAGTAGCTACGCACGGCCTACGCCTCCCTCGGCGCCCTGGGCTGGTCTATGGTCGCGGGGGCCGGCCTCTACTTGCTCTGTTTCCCGGTCATCATCCGGAAGCTGGCGGCGTCTCAAGCGAAGCCCTCAGAGATAGTGAGAGGTATTTGAGCGTGCCACAGCCTTGCGACGCCCAGCTGCTCTTCGAATAAGACTTGGTTCTCGAACCATGTCCACGCGCTACTACGGCCGTTGTTTGGCCGATCTATGCCGCGCTTCGAGACTTCTTGTCCTGTTCCTGGAGTTTTTGCGATCAACTCTGGTCGAGCGCACTACAAGGTGCGCTTTACCGCGTTCCATGAACATACGCTCTGAATTCCGAGTAGGTTTCGAGCCGGCGACACTCGAATGGGCTCTGAAGTCTTTCCCCTCGCAGAGTGTTACCGATGGCGAATGTCACGCTCCCCACGACGCGCGTTACCCTGCTGACCCAGCTTCGGCAGGTCCCGTTCAACCAGGCCGGCTGGGACGAGTTCGTCGAGCGTTACGGGCGGCACATCTACCGATGGTGCCGGCAGTGGAAGCTGCAGGACGCCGACGCCGAGGACGTGACCCAGGACATCCTGATGAAGCTCACCCAGAAGCTTCGCACTTTCGCGTACGACCCGTCGCGCAGTTTCCGCGGCTGGCTCAAGACGGTCGCTCACCATGCCTGGAGGGATTTCAACGACAGCCGCCGCCAGCCCAGCGCGCCGCGGGCGACGGCCAGGTCCAGGAGCTGATGCTGACCCTTGAGGCCCGCGAAGACCTGGCCCAGAAGCTGGAGGAGGCCTTCGATCTCGAACTCCTGGAGGCGGCCAAGGTGCGGGTGCGCCTGCGGGTCGCGCCGCATACCTGGGAGGCGTTCCGCTTGATGGCACTCGAGGGCTTGCCGGTGGCCGAGGTGGCCGCCAGGGTCCGGCTGCAAGTGGCCATGGTTTACGTGGCCAAGAGCAAAGTGCAGAAGATGCTCCAGGAAGAAATCGGGAAACTCGAAATGGGCGCGTCATCGCCGACCGACGGTCCGCCGTCATGGCGCCCCGGTGGGCCGCGACCGTCCTTTCGTAAACCAGGGCTCGAGAAGCGAGGACGGTCCTTCAGACCAGTTGTCCCCGGAACACGCTCATGACTCTCTGTCCCTCCCATCGAGAAACTCGCAGGCCTGCTGGCCGACGCCTTGAGCACGGCAGAACAGGACGCCCTCGCGCGTCACGTGGAAGGATGCGCCTCATGCCAGGAACAGTTGGCTCGCTTGACAGAGGCCCCGGAACCGGAGGAGTGGCGGCGCGCCGAGCATCCGCCTCGGGTCTCCAGAGCCGAAGCAGCGATGATGCGGCGCTTGAAGCGAAGGCCGCCGTGGTTGGCGCCCACCGATCCGGTGCAAGCGGCGAGTCTGGCCGACCACTCGCCCCACGCGGCAATCCGCAGGCCCGCGGCGGTGGACTGCGAACGGCCGTCTGTGCCAGGCTACGAAGTCCTGGGAGAGCTGGGACGAGGCGGCATGGGCGTCGTCTACCAGGCCCGGCAACTTGGTCTCGATCGCACCGTGGCATTGAAGATGGTCCTGAATGGGATCCACGCCGGCCCGAAGGACCTGGCTCGCTTTCGCACCGAGGCCTCGGTGATCGCTCGCTTACAGCATCCCAACATTGTCCAGATTTACGATGTCGGCGAAGCCGCGGGCCGGCCTTACTTTGTCCTCGAGTTCGTGGCCGGCGGGAGCTTGGCCCAGCACCTCCAGGGCACGCCCCAGCCTGCGCGTCCGGCGGCCAAGCTGGTCGAGACCCTGGCGCGGGCCGTCCATGCCGCTCATGCCCACGGCGTGATTCACCGCGATCTCAAGCCGGCCAACATCCTCCTGGAGGGGTCAGGGGTGAGGGGTCAGCGTGCCGGGGAACTTCTTCCCTGGCCCCTGGCCCCGCACCTCTGACCCTTGCTTTCCTGACCCCCAAGATTACCGACTTCGGCGTGGCCAAGTGCGCCGGCGGCGACGGGGAGGCGCCGGACCTTCGCGGTCCGACGGTCACGGGCGACTTACTGGGCACGCCCAATTACATGGCCCCCGAACAGGCCATGGTACCCCGCCAGCCGGTTGGCCCGGCCGCGGATGTCTATGCCCTCGGGGCCATCCTCTATGAGCTTCTGACCGGCCGGCCCCCCTTCACGGGGGAGACGCCCCTGGCTACCGTCCTGCAAGTGCTCAACAACGAACCGGTTTCCGTGACCAGTCTCCAGCCCAACGTGCCGCGGGATCTGGAGACCATCTGCCTCAAATGCCTCCGCAAGGAACCCCGCCAACGCTACGGCAGCGCCCTGGAGTTGGCGGAGGATCTCCAGCGTTTCCTTCACGACGAACCCATCCGGGCGCGACCCGTCAGGGCGGCGGAGAAACTGTGGCGCTGGGTGCGCCGCCACCCGGCGCCGGCGGGACTCCTCGCCGCCGGCCTGCTCGCTCCTGTGGTGGCACTGATCACCTTGTCGCTGCTGTCAGCCCGTCTGGTCCGCTCCAACGCCCTGGAGAGCGCCGCGCAGCAAGCTGAGCTGCTCGAGGAAGCCACCAAGGAGTACAGCCGGAACGTCCAGCGCGTGGAGAAGGCGAGCTTCACGGTCAACAAGACGGTCCCACCCACGCCTGGCACCGTGCCGCTGAGCATCCCGGCCACGTTTCTGCACGACGTCGGCCAGCAGTTGAGCCTGACGGGGAGGACCGGCGTCAAGGTGCGCCAGTACAGCGATTACCCTTTTCCCTGGCGAACCGACGGTGGCCCGCGGGATGAGTTCGAGCGCGAGGCGCTGCGGCGTCTGCGCCAGAGCAAGGGGCAGGAGACGGTCCATGAGTTCACCGAGATGGGTGGGCGGCGCCGTCGTCCGCTACGCTCAAGCGCGCGTCATGGAGCGCTCCTGCGTCGAGTGCCACAGCACACACGATCAGTCGCCGCGCAAAGACTGGCAGGTCGGGGACGTGCGCGGGGTGCTGGAGATCATCCGCCCCCTGGACAAGGACGAGGCACGGGTCAGTGAGGCCCTCCGCCTGGCACTGCTCTTGAGCGCGGTGGTGTCGGGCCTGTTGCTGGGGGGAAGCATGCTCGTGGTATGGGCCGGCCGCAGGCGCACCCGGGTCGGGTCGTGAGAAGCTGTTGGTTAAACCGTTCCCCGCGCAAGTGCAGCCGCACCGCAGTTCCACGGAAATCACGATTGACCTTCTCGGACCTTCGGCCTAAGATCCCGGCCGCACGCAGTTCACATCTATCGTGCACAGGCCGTTCGGCCGCTGGAGGTTCCTCATGCAGGCATTGCTGGGATTGCTACTCGCTGTTCAGGTTGGACCTGGTAGTCCATACGGACCCGCCGCGACCACCCCGCACGGACCCGCCGCGACCACCCCGCCGTTGGTTTCGCCCGGAGCGAAGAGTGGCCCGTCAATCTTGTTCGAGATCCGCAAGATCTCGGTAGCCAGCCCCGAGTGGCGCGGCAAGTTCATCCCGACGCTGAAGCCGATCGCCCGCCAGGAAGGGTCCGCGGTCTGGGCATCGATTCGGACGGCGTTCGCGGGCTGCTCACTTATCTTCAGGGTGGCACGCGGTCCGAAGTGCTCCAGGCGCCCAAGATGATCGCGCGGATCGGTGAGCCGGTGCGGATGTCGAGCGAGACGGATCACCGCTACGTCGCGTCGCTCAAACGTGTGGCCGATGGTCCGCCCAGCCAGGCAACGCGCATCGCCTTCGAACCCCAGATCGACCATGTCCATGACGGAATTCGCGTCAATGTCCTGTCCAGCCAGTTGAAGGGGAAAGACCTGCTCGCCAAGATCGAAGTGCACGACAACCGCCTCGTGGCATTCCACTCGGCTTCGTACAACGAGGTCCTGAAAGGCAAAACCGGGGAGAAACCAGCCCACGATGGTATCGCGCTGCTCCAGGAACGGCTCCAGCGTAACCTGGACCTGGGGATGGACCGGCAATCGATCAGTGCCCAGATCCAGGTTCCCGAAGTCAACAGCCGGCGCATCGACGGCGAATGGCTCATACCCAGCGATGGCGCCCTGCTGGTCAGCCTGGGTCCCTATACCGAGGGCAGCAGCGTGATCAAGAAGCAATATGAAGAGCGCATGATCATGATCTCCATCAAACCGGTCGCCGAGGAGGCCGCCGGGCTAAAGGCCAACGCCTCGGCCAGTCTTCCCAAGCCGATCACAGGCTCCTTTCCTCAGTTTCCCTGAACTCGGCCGGGTCAGGGCGTATAATGACCTACGACAGCAGCAGATGGTCTTTCCCGCTAGCACCGTGTCGAGCGCCCTGTCGGATGAGGCAATACCTCGAACTTTTGCGCGACGTCCGGACCCATGGCACGAGGAAGCCGACGCGTGCCGTGCTTCGTTCCACGGGCGCGAAGATCAACGCGCTGAGCGTTTTCGGCCGCCAGATCCGGTTCGATCTGAGCGAGGGATTCCCGCTCGTTACCACCAAGAAGAGTGGCCTTCGGCGCAATCGCGCACGAGCTGATCTGGTTTCTCCAGGGCTCGACCAACATCGCCTATCTGCGGCAACACGGGGTCACCATCTGGGACGAATGGGCCGACGAGCAGGGCGAGCTAGGCCCCGTCTACGGCAAGCAGTGGCGGTCGTGGCCAGGGCCAGGCTCACGCAGGGCGGGGAGGCGAACCAGAATCGATCGACCAGATCGCGGGGGTGGTCAAGGGCATCAAGGAGGTGATCGCCGACCCGTCGGCTTCGGTCGGCCGCCGGCTGATCGTCACGCCTGGAACCCGGCCGAGATCGACCGAGATGGCGCTGCCGCCATGCCACACGCTCTTCCAGTTCAACGTGACCGAGGGCCGGCTCTCCTGCCAGCTCTATCAGCGGTCGGCCGACCTGTTCCTGGGCGTGCCCTTTAACATCGCCAGCTACGCCCTGCTCACGCACCTGGTGGCCCACGTGACGGGCCTGGACGCCCGGCGAGTTGATCCACACGTTCGGAGACGCCCATATCTATTCAAACCATCTCGATCAGGTCGACGAACAGCTCGGCCGCGAGCCGCTGCCACTTCCTCGGCTTGCAGATCGATTCCGCGGTGACCGATCTGTTCCAGGTCTCACGCGATCAGATCCAGCTGTCGGCTACCGTTCTCATCCCGCGCTCAAGGGCGAGGTCGCCGTCTAGGGGAGGAGACCGCGTCCATGACGTTTTCACTGATCGTCGCCATGAGCCGAACTGGTGTCATCGGCCGCCAGGGTGGCCTGCCCTGGCGTCTGCCGCGCGACCTGAAGCAGTTCCGCCACCTCACCCTGGGCAAACCGATCATCATGGGCCGCAAGACCTACGAGTCTCTAGGCCGGCCCCTGCCGGAGCGGACGAATATCGTCCTCACCCGGCAAGCCGACTTTCCAGGCGGAGGGTTGCCTGGTCGCCCAGACCAAGGAACAGGCGATCGAGATGGCCAGGGAGACAAAGTGCCCTGAGGTCATGATCATCGGCGGCAGCCAGGTGTATCGCGCGTTTCTTCCCGCTCTGCGACACGGTCCACCTGACCGTCGTGAAGGGCGACTTCATTGGCGATGTGACCTTCCCCGAGCAACTCCTCGATTCACCCGAGTGGGAGAAGATTCACGAGGAAGAGTGGCCCGCCGATGCCAGGAACCCTCACGAGGCAAGCTACGTCGTCTTGCGGCGGCGATGAACTCGGCCCTCAGCCCGTTTTCTCCTGCGACGGCGGCCCCGCCGCGTTGCGCGCAGTTTGCACGCTCGCGGTTGCCGGACCCCCAAGGCGCTTGCAACAGAGCCGGGCCATCAGGAGAGCCCAGCCCGGTGCACGCGTCCCAGCCGGGGCCGGCCTGGTAGTCGATGTTGCCGCCGGAGGTGATGTCGTGAAAGGCCCCGGGATTGTTGTAAAGGGTTGTGTTGATGAAGCCGACGGCCTTGCCTAGCTTCTGGTTGATGCGCGCGATGAGGCCGGCCCAGAGCGGAGCCACGGCGCTGTGCCGCCGATGGTGATCGACTGGCCGTCAACGAGGATCTTGTAACCGGTGGCAGGATCGGCGTCGGCCGCGACGTCAGGCACGCCCCGGCGGACGGGTCCCACGGGATTGACCGCGGCGGGGACGTTGGCATCAAGCTGGTACGTGGGCAGGTCGAAACACGGCTCACTCCGCCGCCGGAATGGTCCTGCCAGACAACTTCCTGTCTGATGACGTTCCCGAGACTCGCAGCGTCGTGCCGCCGCAGGCCAGGGCGAAGGGGCTCGAGGCCGGAAAATCCACCGTCGCGTGATCGGGGTCGTTCGGGTTGTCGCGCGAGCCGCTGTCGCCCGAGGCGACGCAGAATGTGACGCCAAGCACCGCGGCGTCCTGTAAGACCTGGTTGAGCTGGGCGTTCATCGAGCCTGACGGGTTCTCTGCCCCGCCCCAGGAAAGCGAAATCACCGTGGGTTATGGTCGCTGTCGTGCACGGCGTGATTGATGACGTCAAAAAATCCCTGGGCCGTGTTGGGGGCGAAGTAAACCACGATCCGCCCCGGGCGCAACGGCGCCGGCGATCTCGATGTCGAGCATCACTTCGGCATCGGCGTTTGACGGGTCGGACGCGTCGGTTCCCGGCGAATTCTTCGCACCATCGACGGAAACCGCGATCACCTCGGGCGTGGGAAGACCCAGGTTTTGAAAATAAGTTCGCAGCTCCGAAGTGCGAAATCCACTGCCGCCCGGCGCGACAGCTCGATGATACCGATCACCTGTCCCGCGCCATTGACGTCGGCCGGGAAATTGTAAAGCGCGGCCACCTCGTTGGGATAGAAATCCGGCCCACCGGTCGCCCTGGGTGTGAGCTCGGGTTGACCTTGGCGATCCGGAAATGAGGCCGGACGTAGGGACGAGTGTCAAACCCGAAGATCGCCTCGACGATCGGCCCCAGGTCGGCCGGCACCGTGGCGGGCTCGTCGTGGTCACGATAAACGGTCGTTCCATGCTCGTACGTTTTAAGCGCGACGCCAAACGCCTTGTCAACGGCCGCGACCGTGCCCATCAGGTGCACCGTCCTGCGCGGCACGCTGGAATCGACCACCGTCAGCCCCTCGCTGGTTGCGAACGCCTTGACCTTGTCGAGGTCAGCCGGGTTGGCCCCATGAGCTTGCACGAACTGCGAACGCGTCAGGTGCTGCCGATCGCGAGGATGCAGCCCAGCTTGCTGCTCCACCCACTTCGTCACCTCACTGCGCGGCGTGCGGGGTTTGACGATCACCGTGAGATGCACGATCTCATTGGGATCGCGCGGAGCCGATTTCCCGCGACCCGGCGATCGGCGGCAGCAGACTGGCATGAACCTGAACTCGGGGCTGGTTCTGGGGCATGGATGACCTCACCTTCAGAAAGAATCCGGACTCGGTGGATTCTTTGGCACCCAATGAATTATGAGAGCAGAAAGTCGGACGGGAAGGTGTTCCGGGCCGCCAAAGGCCACGCAAGCAGCACCTTGTTTGTCCCGAGGAAAACTACGATTTGCGTTGCTACCATAGTTCTGTCCAATCGCGCTACGTTCTTCTCCGGGGCTGCAAGCGGGCAGGCCTCGCACTCTGCTCGACCCCGCCCCACGATCTACAAACTCGGAGCGGCAAGGCACGGGTTATCTGGAGCGCGGGTGGTGTCGAGCGCAGCGAGCCCACCGGGTCCGGGTCGGGGCGCGCGGAAACTCGGTGAGGTCGGTCCATGGCGGAGATGAGTCCGGGCACGGCGTTGCGTCAGCTTCAGCAGGCGCAGGCCGGTCTCAAGAAGGCGCGGCGGTTTCTGCAACAGGCTCGTGAGAACCCGGGCGTCGCCCAGGCCGCGCTGGACGCGGGCTGGGAGAGCTTGATCCAGGCTCATCGGTTGATGGCCGCGATCCCGCGAGGCGCCGTCGACGAGGCCGTGATGACCCGGCAGCTTGCCGTCCAGCGGTACGCGACGGCCCTGCTTGTGCGGCTGCGGCGCTGATGCGTAATGAGGGGCTCGATCCCGATGCCGGCGCGTTCGATCAAGACGACGACGAGATTCGACTGAGTCACCTCGAGGCCCACGCATGAACCGCTGTGCCTCGCCTTGTCGATCATTCCGCCGGAACCCGATGATGCCACGTCCGATTCGATCCCGTTCCATCCCGCCGGGACAGCCGCCAGTTCCCGACCGAAGCCTGGCGCCCGAAAGCAGCTTGCCGACGATCGCCGTTCGCGCGGCGGGGACCCATCCCTTCATCTTCCGAAAAATGGTGATCGGCCCGATCGGCCCGCTGCAGCCGAACCAGGGTGACCTGGTGAAGATTGTCGATCGCGATGGTCTGGCGCTGGGGTACGGGCTCTGGAACCCTCGATCGCTGATCAGCCTGAGACTGCTATCCAGAGAGTCGGAACCGCCCGGACCCGAATTCTGGGATCGCCGGATCGCCGAAGCCGTGGCGTTGCGACGCAATGTTCTTGGGCTCGACGAGCAAACCAATGCGTATCGCGTGCTGCACGCCGAGGGCGACGGGCTCTCCGGCTTGATCGCCGACCGTTACGACGACGTCCTGTCGGTCGAGATCTTCAGCCTGGGAATGTATCAGCGAATCGGGCCCATCCTGGAGCGGTGCGCGCATCACCTGGCGACGCGGCACTTCCGGGTGCACGTTGACGAGCGAATCGCCCAGCAGGAAGACTTTCCGGGCCGCCTGCTTGCCAGTCCCCAGCTTCCACCCCGCGTGACCATCCACGAGCATGGGGTTCGCTACCGGATTCATTTCGAGGAAGGCCACAAGACGGGCTTCTTCTGCGACCAGCGCGATAACCGCCGCGACCTGGCCAGGTTTTGCGCCGATCGCTCCGTGCTTGATCTTTGCTGCTACACCGGCGGCTTCGGGCTCAATGCCCTCTTGCGCGGCCGGGCCCGCGAGGTCACTTGCGTCGACCTCGACGAGAACGCCGTGGCGCTCGCCAGGGAAAACGGCAACGCGAATAGCGTCAGGCTCAGCGTGGTGCATGCCGACGCGTTTGGCTACATGAGGCAGATGGCCCTCAATCAGCGAACTTACGGCGTCGTCGTTCTTGATCCACCCAAGCTGATCGCCGACCGCGACGAGGTTTCGGCAGGTAAGCGGAAATACTTCGATCTCAACGTGCTTGGCATGAGCCTGGTCGAGCCCGGCGGTCTGCTCTTGACTTGCTCGTGCTCGGGATTGCTGGCGGCGCCGGATTTCCAGGCCCTCTTGCGTGCCGCGGCGCGGAAGGCGGGGCGGAGCGTTCAGCTCCTGGCCATGACCGGCGCGGCCGCCGATCACCCGGTCGCCCTCGACGCTCCCGAAGGTGCGTATCTGAAGGCGGCGTGGCTCAGGGTGGGAGATCCCGTGCCCTCCTTGCCGATGGAGGGAAGACCCGAGGCCAGCGTGGAGTAGTGTTGAGCGCCATCGCGAGAGCGCTGGGCCGCACTTTCCCTCTGGCATGCTTCGATCTAGGATAAGGGAACCCCGGCCGGTCATGCCGTGAGAGATCACGCGGTTGTGGGTGCCGTCAGAGATGTCCAGCGAGAGTGCCGTGCCCAGTTTGACTGTCGAAAACTACGTCAAGACCATCGCGTTGATCACCGCGCACAGCCAGCCCGGCGCGGCCGTGGCGACGGGAGAGCTGGCTCAGGCTCTGCACGTTTCTCCAGGAACGGTCACCGGCATGCTGAAAACGCTGTCCGAGGCCAGCCTGGCCACTTACACTCCCTATGAAGGGGCCCGCTTGACCGCCGCGGGAGAGCGGCTGGCGCTCAAGGTGATTCGCCGCCATCGCCTGCTGGAGCTGTTCCTGGCCCGAACTCTGCAGATGTCGTGGGACGAGGTTCACGAAGAGGCCGAGCACATGGAGCACGCGGCCTCGGAGCGTCTGGTCGACCGGATCGAGGCCTTTCTCGGTTATCCCGCTGTCAACCCGCACGGAGACCCGATACCCCGCGCCGATGGCTCGCTGGCCGAGCCCCGCGGAACGCCACTGTCCCAGTGCCCCAGCGGGCGCCGTTTTGAGGTCGTCAGGGTCATGGACCAGGATCCGGCTTTTCTCAGGTATCTGTCGGAATGCGGACTTGAGCTGCACGCCCAAGGAGAGATCCTGGAAAACCGTCCCGAGTCGGGCGCCATCGTCTGCCGCCTGGGCGAGCGCAGCGTCGCACTCGGACTTTCGGCCGCGGCCAAGGTGATGGTGATCGTCGAGCCCTGATTCGTGGTTCAAGATCGGAACGCGTCGCCGGCCGCGTCGGGTTCACGGTCGAGGCGGAAGGGCGACAGGTCAAGCCGGGGAATGCGGCCCAGCACCAGGTCGGCCACGAGCTCGCCCGTCGCCGGAGAAAGCTGCAAGCCGGCTCGCTTGTGGCCGGCGGCGACGATCAGGTTGCGAAAGCCTGGGGCAATCCCGATGTAGGGCCGCGAATCAATGCTGCTCGGGCGCAGGCCAGCCCAGGTCGTTTCCACTTCCGCCTGGGCAAGCACTGGGCAGAGCCGAAGTGCTTCGTCCAGAAGGTCTCGAATCGCCACCGGGGTGGGTCGTTTATCAAACCCAACGTCTTCCTCCGTGGCCCCGACGAGCACTCGGCCGTCCTCGCGCGGGACGAGGTAGTTGTTGCCGTGCTCGACGATCCTGCGAACAAGCGGCCGGTCGTGCCGCAGCAGCACGATCTGGCCCTTGAGCGGCGGCGTGGGAGCAAAGATGCCTAGCTCGCTGAGCAGTCGGCCCGACCAGGCGCCGGCCGCGACGATCACCCAGCCACATGAGAACTCGCCACTCGACGTCCGGATCTTGACCACGCGGTCACCACGCGTCTCGAACCGGTCGATCGCATGCCAGGGCAAGAGCCGTACGCGCTCGACTCGAGGCGGCGGCGGAGAGGCGCCCGAAGATGCCACGGATTGCGAATCTGGGCCCGGTCGGGCAGGAAGTAGACCTGGCGGATTTCCGGGTTCAATGCCGGTTCGATCTGGAGAAAGTCTTGCGGGGCGAGTCTTTCATGAACGATACCCTCGGCGCGCCACTGTCCGGCGGCCGCGCGAAGCGCGTCGTCCTCGCCGGCCGTGAAGGCGACATCCACCCCGCCGCTCTTGCGAAATCCATTGTCGATGCCTGTTTCCTCGCGCAACGAGGCCGACCACTTGGGAAAAAGCGCAGCACTCCAGGCCCGCAAGACGGCGGCCGGAGGAAGCGAAGCGGTACTGGTCTCCGATGGCGGTGGAATCAGCCCTGCGCCCGCCCACGAAGCCTCGCGGCCCAGCTCGCGGCGATCGAGCACGGTGCTCGTGACGCCATCACGCGCCAGTGCGTACGCGATCGAAAGCCCGATCACGCCACCGCCCACGATCACGACCTCTTCGATTCCAGCCATCGCTCCCGATCCCGCCGCGAAATGACGCTTTCGTTACCGGGCCGTTTTACGGGATGGACCAACCGGTTCTCCGGCCGCCTTCGCGCGCGTCCAGGCCGCCTCGGTCACCCGATTGACGCCTCGTCCCTCGCTCACCAGGATCAGGTCGAATCCATCCCAGGTGATCCCTTCCACGTCCGGAGCATCATGCCAGAGCTCGGCGGTGAGGTCCCACGGACGGTCCCTGCCTCGTCTGTAAATCCTGATCACCGTGCTCGAGCAGACCGCCAGCAGGCGGCCGTCTACCGACACGCTGGCACCGGTTGCGGGTTCCACGAATCTCGGCAAGACGCCGATTCGCCTCGGCGTTGCCGGGCGGAGCAAGGGGGCCGGCGGGCTGAACGGAACCGCGAAGAGCTCGGCCTCGCGCCTGTCGAACCGTTTCGAGACGATGATCGCCGACGAGGACGCGGCATCGTAATAAAGCCCCTCGGCGTCAAATCGGTCCGATCGCGGCAGCGCGTAGAAGGTGGCGGCAACGATGGGCAAGGGATTGGTGACGGCCTTTTCCGGGTTCGGCTCGTCGATCCGGTAAACCGCCCGGATCGCTAGCAGGCCGCCGTTGTTGCCGATATCTCCAATATAGAGATGGCCCTTTTCATCAGCCGCGATGTCTTCCCAATCGATATTGGGCGCGGCAAGCCGGAATTCACGGACGATGGTTCCATCCCGCCGGATCGCGAACAGGGCCGGTGGGTTGCCCGAATCGTTGTGCACCCAGAAGATGCCGGGATACCGACGGCTCTTGACGATGCCCGAGGCTTCAGGAATCGCGCGGAGGTCGAATTTGCCCAGGACCTCCCAGTCGGATGGAGGGCCGGCGGCCAGCAAGACCGCCGTCATGATGGGCAGAGAAAAACACATGGGCCGAAGGCTCTCCCGTCAGAGTTCCGACCCATGATCGTAACAAACTCGGCGACGCCTTGACCACGGGCCGCCGCCAGCGTGACGGCCTTCAATAATCGATCGCCTTGAATTCGTGAACCGACAGCGCCAGAAGCACGATGGTGATCAGGATTGAAGACAGCACCGACTTGCGCCAGGAGAAGCCGTGATCGGACTCGACGAGTTTGAAAACATCCGGCTTCTCGAAATCGCGCTGCGCGCCCAAGCTGTTGAACAGGATCAGCCCGGCGTCAATCGGTTTGGGAGAGATCCAGTAAGCCGCGTCGGCGAGCACTAGCGACGCGGCCGAGACAGCCTGGGGATCGGGCGCTGCGCGAGCCGTGACCTTGGCATAGTTGATGCCCCAGGCCAGCAGCCAGAACAGCACGGCGCCGAGGACGCACGCGGCGGTGCCGCGGGTAATGACGGCCACGAGGACTGAAAAGCTGTAAAAAATTGCGAACTGGATCAGGAGCAAGGGAATGCACCAGAAGTAAGCCGTATCCCAGACGCGCGTGCGCATGCCAAGTGCCAGCCAGGTCAACACGACGAACAGCATAACCTGGAACGCCACGAACACCAGAACGCCCAGGTACTTTCCCAGCAGCAACTGGCTGCGCCCAACGGGCTTGGCGAGCATTACCGACGCCGCGGCCGGTTCCAGGAACGACGGCACAAACCCCGCCGTCCATACCAGGGCCAGCAGCAACCCAAGGGTACCGGCGATGCCGCCGGCAAGAACCAGCTCAAGAAAATGGACGGCGCCGCGCCTGTCTCGACTGACCGGAATGGACACGGCTCCGAAGGCAATCGTCATCCGCCCACCGATCGTTTTCACACCATCGCGCAAGGCTTCTTCAGGACCGGCGCTCCGGGAAAGCGCGGGTTGCCGATTGACTGGCGGTGGAGTGGTCGCGGCGAGACCGGAATGCGGTGGCAGAAAATAATCCGGCTCGTCGTTTTCGTGGAGCGACACATCGCCCGTGACACTCACGCTCAGGCAAACGAGAACACAGATCGACGTGAGCGCCAGCATCAGCCAGGAGATTCCCGACACGCGAGCCTGCCGAAATGTGTCTTGGATCAGGTGCATCATCGTGGCGAGAGTGCGCGGTGCGTTCACGGCTGACTCCATCAAGAGCGGTAGAGCGGCCCCAAGGCCGTCTCGAGCGGCCGAGCGCTGCCCGTGTCCGGATCGCGTAACAGGTCGGCAAGAGAGCCAACGTGAACGAGACGCCCCGCGACCAGGACGGCCACGCGATTGCAGATCTGAGCCACCTCGGCCAAGGCGTGGGAAACGAGGATCACCGCTTTTCCCGCCTGGCGCTGCTCGTCGATGATTTCGTGGAGTAGCAGCCGCCCGCTCAGGTCCAGACCCTCCATCGGTTCGTCGAGAACCAGCAGATCAGGCTCGGTGATCATGGCCTGCGCCAGCGCCAGCCGCTGGACCATCCCCTTGCTGAAGCGGCCGATCGGTTCATGGGCGCGGTCGGCAAGCTCCAGCCGCTCGAGGAGCAACGGCACGCGGGCCCGCAGGAGCCCCGGCGAAAGCGCCGACAACTCGCCGTAGAACTCGAGAAGCGCACGGGCCGACAGGTAACGTGGAAACGCCTGGTTCTCATGCATGTACCCTACGCGAGCGAGGGTGCTCTGGTCTGAAAGGGGCCGGCCGAGCCGCGACAACCGGCCGCCGGTGGGACGACACAACCCTAGCAGAAGCTTGAGCAATGTTGTCTTCCCGGCCCGGTTGGGGCCCACGATCGCAACGACTTCGCCAGGGTGAACGCCGAGGCTGATCTCCCGCAAGGCGCACACGGCACCCCCGCGATGCCAGGCATTACGGTACGACTTGGAAACTCTGACGAACTCGGCGGCGAGGGTCTTCATGGTTACTTGATGAGGGCGATCTGGACGCCGCTCTGCAAAATGTTTGTGAACGCGGCCACCAAGTTTGCGGACATCTGGGCATCTGTCCCTGTGATGATCTGGTTGGATGCCAGCGGAATGGAAGCACTGCTCTGGGTGCCGGCGTAGTACTGCATCGTCTGCAAGGTCTGCTGAGCCCAGGCGGAATTCGTTCCCTCGAACACGGGACCAAAACCGATGGCGTACAGCCTGAACGGATTCCTCTGGGTCTGATAGGTGCTCGCCAGTTGCTGGACGAGTGAATATGTCTGGTTCAGAACCGTCGAATCGTTGATCCCGTAGGCGCTGACCGAAGGGTATTCGCCGCCATTAGGAGCATTCATGTCATAACGTATCTTGTAATACTTGTAGCTTCCGGCGTTCACCAGGCTGGCTGTCGCCGTGGTGTTGGGCAGTCCATCGGTTTCGAAGATGATGACTTTCTGTGAACCCTTTCTCCCCAGCCCGCCAGCGATCCCGGTCGGGAAGGTGATGGGAGAAGAGCTGACGAAAGTTCTCAGAGTCGTATCCGAAGTCGGCGTGACGGCGAACTGGTTATAGCAGAGCATGAGGGCCATGGAGAAGCAGGTATTGCCGTCGGCGCGTGGCGTGTCCACGAAGTCGGCCGAAGGGATTTTGCCCGTGGCCTTATCTGCATCGTAGGGAGTGATCTCCGTATTCTTGGCGGAGCCATCGGCCTTGATGGTGGAGAGTGGGAATGTCAAGGCGGCCTTCGCGTAGTCATAATTTGTTCCCAGCGGGCTCCGCGCGGCATTGAACCGCCCCGCGGTTGCTGAGGCTGAACTCCGCGGCCAGCTATAAGGAACGAGGGAAACCCAGTCGTTGGGGTGGTTCAGTTGCATTGTGGTGACGGCCGCCAGATAAGCCTCTTTTGCCGTATAGAGCGGCGCCTCGTAGCTATCGCCGGGCTGCATGTAGAAATAATTCGAGACGTTCGAGTCCATGTTGTAGTTCTGCAGATAATCGACCATGGCCATAGGGCCGAACCAGTATCGCAGGTTGGGGCGTGCAGGGTTATCGGTATAAGTCATGTACGGTATAGCATTCGCCGGAGCGGTGGGTGGAGAGGTGACCTGGGAAGTTCCCCAGGTGAACTCGCTGCCGTAACCCACCATGTCGCTGATGTCTTGATAGACCCCGGCGGAAGTCTGTCTGAAGCCGAGCACGTAGTCGATGAACTCGACCCAGAATCGCTGGTCGGTATTGCCGTAATTGGGCCACGTTCCGGTGATCGCGGTCGGGATCGAGCCGTAGTACTTGACCCGGCCCGCACGCAATTGCTGCGGGAACGGGATTGGGCCCCTGAGCGATCCAGCGCAGGATCTCGTTGTAGTTGATCGTGTATGTGCTGCTCCGGGCACATCCAGCGTTTTGGAGCTGTTGAAGAGAGACGTGTTGTCATCCATGGGTTTAGTCGGGTCCCTCGGGACCATCGAGTCATTCGTGGCCTTGAAGAAGCGAACCCGCCAGTCGCAGGGCGTCGTACCCAGGTTGTCGACCACGTAGTTCCACGAGTAGAGCCGCATGATCTGCTGGTACTGTGAATCCGACGTGGTGAGCTTGCGCTTTGCTGCCAGGCTTATAAACTTGGGAGGTAAGATAATTGCTCAGCGCGGTACCGCCGTCATTGGGCCAGGGCCAGTTTTGGCTATTCGTTGTGGTCGTAACGCCATAGATGCCGTACAGAGGTGGCCCGGTCAACAACCCCACAGTTTTACCTGACAAGTGGGCGGCGGCCGAAGTCCCATCCTTGCCTCTTTGCACTGTCAACGTATTGCCAACAACAGATGTAACGATCATGATTTCCGATTCGACGAGAACCCGAAACGATGCACTTGGAAAGGGTGCTGATGAGGTCACTGTGAACGAAGTCTGAGAATTAGTGATATTCGAAGGCAGTGTTGTTGCCACAGAAGTACTTGCGAAGTCATTCAGTGGATCAGTCGCTTTGTATCCGAAATCCGTAAGGAACTGCTTGAGCTGAGTAGCGTCGTTTGCCGTGGTCAACGGTCGGCGCGGATCGGGCGGCCAGATGAAGAAGGTCTTGCCGTAATAGCCTGGTCCCTGCGTATAGCCGGAGAAAGAGCCGGGGGAGGGGAGGTCGGGTCAGGAATGCTCGGGTAATTGCTCTTTCCCACCGCCGCGTTGGAGAGTGAACCATTTGTGTAGTTGGAGTAGCCATCCAGCTCCCACGCGGCGTTTCGCGAGGAGCTACCCACGACATCGCTCACATTCGTGGCATAATTCGTCGTGCTTCCGCTCTTGAAGAGAGGCACGTCTCCTCCCGGCACAGAGGCATATGACGTGGGAGGAAGTACCGGGGACGCCCCTGATGCAGGCGGGCTCCAGGTTGCCCCGTCGTCGCTGCTGGTATACGAATCAAAGGCACGGACCAGGGGGTTCGCGTAGGCGTCTTGCTGGTAGAAATTGTTCACGTAAGTTCGGGAATATGATGAGTTCGTGGCGGTGGTGTTGCTCGGGGAGATCGTGTAATTCTCATATGCAGAGGTCTCGGTTCGTGGTGGGGCCTTTCAGCTTCGCGTTGCTGGACGAATAGTGGCCGAATGTCGGGATGAGACTGTCGGGATTGTTGCTGGTGCGCGAGCTGGTATACCACTCGAATCCGAGGCACGTGCCCATGCGCATCGAGCCGGAAAGATCCAGCACCACGGCGATGTCGCGCGGCCGATGCACGGCTTGGGCTGTGGACGAAACGTTCGCCAGGAACTGGCCGCCCATGAAATTGCTGAACGCCCGTTTGAAACCATTTGATGTGACCGTCGCAGCCACGGCGGTCGCCGGCACCCCACTCGTCGCCGGAAAATTGGCGTTGAATGCCTGCGTGGAGTCGTTGTAGTCATAAGAGCCGAAAGAGAGTTGCAACTGGGACGCCTGAATGGCTTTCCCCATAATCACGTTGTAAGTGAGGATGTGCTGCGCGTTGGTCGTTGCCTTGCTCTGGTTGTAGCCGATGCTCGCGTCACCATTGACGGTCCGCGCCGCGGTCAAAGCGGCAAGGTCGGCGGCGAGCTGGGTCTGGGTCTTGGCAATCGCAACCATGCCGAGGTCGATCGCCAGTGCCAGGAACCCGACCAAGCCGACGACCGTGATTGCCAGGAAGGGTAGAACAGTACCACGGCGAGTAGCAGGCCGTCCGGTCAAAAATCGAATAGAAGTAGTCATGATTGCACGCACTCGATGGCCTGTGGCAGCACGGGACGGTGAAACTGGGTGCTTGGTGGTATAGTGATCAGGCTTTGACAACGCCTTGCCGGTCCTTTGACAGCTTTTATGTCCCCCCCTCGCAAATCATTGTGACACCGCTGCTAATAGAAAAAGATTTCGGCATGCGGGCCAGTGGAACGATGTTCAAGAACTTGTAGGTTCCAGTCACCCTGACGGTGATCAGATCGCCCGGGGTCAGATTGTTGACCGCGGTTGAGACGCCATCGTGAGTTCCAGTCACGGCTACATTGAAGGAGCTGAAGCTCCCTGTTCTGCCCCCCATGTATTTGGTCACTGTTGATTGCACGTTTGTATTGATCGAAAGATTCGTGTTGTTGGCCAAGGCATAACGGCATCCTTCCCGGGCAGCGTTGTTGAGTAAGTCCCAATCCATCATGAGCCGGCTATACTCGAAGATGCCGAAGACCATGGATGTCATGGCAATCATGACCAGTGCCGTCTCGACTGCCACTGCGCCTCGATGACGGCCGCGAATCTCACTGATAACCATAGGTCACATTCCTTCCAGCGACTCGAAACATCAGTCGGCCGGCAGCATGGGTGCGATCTGAAACGGCGAGTCGACCATGGATGCCCAGGCCACTGTCGCGGTAGACCTGTTCATCCCGGTGATCTGCGCCAGGGGGCTGATGGCAATGGTCTTGTAAGGAACCTGAACACCGATCTGGTAGAGATCGAGCTGGCTCATCTTGGTAGGATCAGTAACGCTGGTGTTGGTCAGGTCGGTAAAGGTGATGGTGAAAATCTCCTGATTGGCCGTATTGTCCCAGCATGTGTAGCCTGTCGTGTGCGCCGGCAGGGTTACCACAGGCGAGATCATCGACGTCGAGTGTCCTTGGCCGAATGTTGTTCGTTCGGCGTTTTGCAGGTACGTGAGAAGACTTGAACCGATCGTCTGGAGATTGTCTTCACCCAGGGAAGCATCACGTGCGGCTTCACGGGTGCCGTTCCAGACAATCTGCTGCACTTCGGTGATGCGGCCGACCTCCCATAGCCCGGCCAATATGGTCAACACGATCGGCAAGCTGAGGGCCATCTCGACGGCCGCGACTCCTGATCGGTGAAGGCGTCCTCTTCTCTGAATGACTTTCATGATTCATCTCGAAACGGGTAGCTCGTCGCGCCATTTCACGCAATCCTCTAAACAACCTTACTTCCTGGCCTGGGCTAAGAATCGCGAGGTGCGCCATGGAACATCAATGAATCAAAAAAGCCATATCTTATATTCTCGCGAAACGAAACAAGATTGCGAGCCGCATTGGGCTCGCAGTCTTGGGCATCTCGGCTCTGCTGGTAAGCGAGTCCGCGCGACTCACCTGATCAGCGTGATTGGCACAGGACGCATGTTCATAATCGTTTGAAACGCTTGCACCAGGCGGGTTTGCCTCTGGTCGATGGTGCCGATGCACCACTTGAAACCGTTGGTGGGATCTGAGGCGCTCGACGGGAAGACTGTGCCGCCAACCGCGGAGATCTGCTGGATCAGATCCACCGAGCTGGTGAGCGTCGATGAAGGCGTCTCGAAGATGCCGCCGAACGCCAGGCAGTGGATGGTCACAGGCTTGCCCGCGACGCCGAAGCCTGGATAGTTCTGGTTGGGTGAGAAGGGAGTGATCCCTGGCCCCGTAACAGGATTGCCGTGCAGGTCATTGCAGAGATTCTGCACCACTTGAAGCAGTCCAGTCTGGCTGTAACCCGCCGACGAAAGCGGCTGACCCGGCTGAATCTGGTAGTTGGAATTGTAGTAGCTGCCGCTGGCGAACCCGTTGCCCGGCGTGGAACCCTGGTTGGCCATGCCGTCGGTCTCGTAGATCACCAGCCGCTCGGCACCTACTCGTCCCCGGCCGCCGACGCCCGGAGCGGTCGAACGTATCCAGGGTCTTGAGTGTACTGCTGGCGCTGAACTGGTTGTAGGCCAGCATGAACCCGTAGCTGGACGCCGTGTTCGAGGTCGAGTCGCCGAAGGCCCGAGGCGTTTGCGCGCCGTTCGCGTCCCAGGGGCGGACGTCCGCCGAGCTGCTGTGGGGGGGAACCCAGAGGGAAGTAATCATCGGCTGCATGTTGTTGCTCAGGCTGTACTGTGCCACGTTGAACGCCCCCGTACCGCTGGCGCCGCCAGTGTAGAGCGGACGGTTGAACAGGATCATCGAAACGAGGTCGTTGGGATGGTTGTTCTGAATGTCTTGAAGCGCCTGGCCGATGCCGATCTTCATCGGGTACATCGAGATGTCGTGAGCCGTTCCGGGCAGAAGTCCGGTATCCGACATGTATTGCACCATCGTCATTGGGCCGAACCAGAGCCGGTGCCTTGGACGTTTGGGGTTGTCGCTGTAATTCATGTAGGCGGGACCAGTGCCGGTCGGTGGTGCGCTGATTTGAACGGTTCCAAACGTGTAATCATTACCGTAACTCATCGCGGGATTGGCGGGATGCTGGACAGCACCGCTGGGATCACGCCAGACGCCGACAACGTAGTCAATGTATTCTTTCCAGAACCTCTGGTTGGAGTCGGTGATCGCGGAGTTGAGCTGCGTGTGGGTATAAGCCGATGCGGGCACGTCATTGGGGATCGAGTCGTAGTAGAGGATATTGCCAGATCTCAACTGCGACGGGAACACGTTCGGAGAGGCTCTTGATCCAGGTGAGAATCGCCTTGTAATTGATCGTGTAGTTACCCGACGGGTCGTTCCAGTTCCCGCTGCCGTTCCACAGCTTCGGTGTTATCCTTGGTGCCGAAATAAGTCTGCCGCCAGTCATTGTTCGGGTCGGGGGGCCAGATGAAGAAGCGTCTTGCCCCAGTAGCGCGGACCTTGAATGTAGCCTTGAAACGCCGTGCCCGTCCCCGTCGCGATGCGACTTGTAACCACTGACTTCCCAGGCCGAGTTCTTCGGCGAGCTTCCCAGCGCGGCGGTCAAGGTTGATGCGAATACGGTCGGAGAGCCCTGCTTGAAGAGATACGTGTCGCCCCCGGCGCGGTTGTAGCTGTCAAGCGAGCTGTCGGACACCGATGGGAAAGCCGACGAGGCCGATGAACCTCGGCTGTTGGACCAGAAGTCGTTCACGAGCGGGGCAACGCCCAGGGCCGAGATCGTGGCGTTGCACTTGCCTATCACGCTGTTGCCGGTAAGGGGGTTGGAGCCGTCCGCCACCGGACAAAGTAAATTCGGGAAGTTGGTGTAATCCGAATAGTTATTTCCTTTGCTGTAGTGGCCGAACTTGGGATAGACCGATTCCTGGTTGTTCGAGGTGTTATTCGGGTTGTTGGGTGCGGACTGGCCGTTGTCGAGGTAGCTCTCGTTGTTCCAGAGGTCGCTCTCATTGTTCATGGAGCCGGAGTAGTCCAGGACGATGGCGACGTCGCGAGGCCGATGGGCGGCCGTCGCGCTGGCGTTCACGTTGAAGGCGGAGAAGCCGAACACGTTAGCGAAAGTCGTCGGGCACGACTTGGTGATCGACACCTTGGTGAGATTGTAGTTGTCGCCTGTCAGAAGCGTAAATGACGGCACGAACTGCTGCGCGGTGGTGTCGTAGTGATAGGTCCCATGCGTGACGGTCAGGTCGCCGGTCACGATGTGCTGGCCCATGATCTGGTAGGTCATGGCGGCATTCTGGGCGTTGGTGGTGGCGGTGGCGAGGTCTTGCGGCATGATGCCGTTAAGCGTGCGTGCTCCTGCCATGGCCGCGACGTCCACGGCACTCTGGCACTGTAGCTTGGCCACGGCCACGCGGCCCACGTCGATGGCCAGGGCCACGGCGCCGCAGAGCGCCACCAGGCTGATTGCGATCACCGGCGCGATGCTACCTGACCGGCGATCATGTCTGAGTAGTCGCATCACGATCATCTCCTCTCTGAATTCGCAGCAAGATCAAGCAAGTGAGAGCGCCCGAACACGGGCGCCCAGGCTTACGTGATGATTCGCGGCTGTAATCATTAATTGGCCTCGCTCAGCATCATCGAGACGACCTTGAGCGGCATTGGGTTGGGCACGATCCCAAAGGTAGTGGGAATCACTGGCCTGTAGGAACCCTGAACTTTCACGGCGATTGCACCTCCGTAAGGCGTTTGATTCCACAAGCCGATGTTGGCGCCCGTTATGGGATTCGCCTGATAAACCGACACCGTCAACCCAGAGATCGACTGCCCTGCTAGAAAAGAGGTCACTGTCGATTGAATCTGGGCCGTGGTCACGGTGTGGTCGGCCGCCGTTCCCACCACGGCCAGCCGAGCCCCCTCTCTGGCAGCGTTGTCCATCAACTGCCTGATCATGATCATCCGCCCGTATTCGAAGGTTCCCAGCAGTCCTAGCAGCAAAACGTTGAGGACCAGTGCCGTCTCCAGGACGGCGGCCCCACGGCGCAAACGGGAAACCCTCGGTAACGATTGATTCATGGGAACCTCTCCTTCTGGATTGGGAGCGGAACGTTTAGCCGGTGGGAGGTTGAGGAGGAGTGGTGGGAAAAGGAAAATTCTTGAGTGAAACCCAGGTTGACTGCGCTTGCAAGTCTTTAGCACCTGAGATCAGTGGCAGGGCAATCCATCGAACATCGTGGTAGGGGATGGACACCGAGATGACAAGCAGATCGAGCGACTGCGCCTGGGTGACGTCGATGTTCTCCGGCGTGGTCGGACTGTTGCTGGGGTAGACTGTGACCGTTACCGTGAGGTTGGCGGTCATCGTTCCGGACGTATCCCCCAGCGCGGCTTTGATATAATTAACGGCAACCTGCTGGACCTGGCTGTTGGTCAATAGTCCGGAACCGGCCTGCCGGGCCGCTTCTCGCGCGCCGACATTGAGAAACTGCTGAACCTCGATGATCCGGCCCACCTCCCAAGTACCGATCAAGAGCGACAGCACCAAAGGCAGACTGAGAGCCATCTCAACTGCGGCGACACCCGACCGAGAATGGCGTTTGTATCTCGTCGCTGAACTGTTCATTCGTGACCTCGAATCACATTGAAGCCTGATTCGTGGAACACCACTCTGTTCAACTCTACGTCTCCTTCCAAAACCGATTCGCGAAACCGGAATGGAGACGCTTTTTGAGTCTCGCATGCAACGTGCGTGTTGCAATTCCACGACGAGCGTTGGCCGCGGTAATCGCCCAGAACGATCTGCTGGGGAGAGCAAGATGGTTCCGAAACGCGTCCGTCAATTCGCTTCACTCAACATCATCGAAAGCGATGTGAAATGGATCCGGTCTGGAAGGATGCCAGCCGATGTGGGGATCACGGGAACATAGTCCCCGTCAATCTGGACGGCGATCGACCCGCCGTAAGGAGTCAAGTTCCACGGGCCGACATTTGCTCCCGTCGTGGGATCGGCTTGATAGATTTGAATTTCCACGTTCTGGATCGTCTGGCCGGCCAAGTACGCGTTGACCGTGTCTCTGATCTGCTGCGCCGTGTCTGTCGGCTCTGACGTCGTGCTCACGACGACCATTCGGGCTCCTTCGCGAGCCGCGTTGTTCATGAGCTGGCGGATCATCACGAGCCTTCCATACTCGAAGATGCCAAGCAAGCCCGTGAGCAAGAGGCTCAGCACGATAGCCGTTTCGACCACGACGGAACCACGACGGCTTCGGTTTCGGCTTCGACTTCGCTGGCGGTTTTGCTCGTTCATGACTTGTCCGTTCGTTTTGAAATGCGTCGTACGCTGCGGGAGTTGGGGTCACCGACGCCGCGATCTGAAATGGCAGGTCTGAAATGCACATGGAGCTCGACGATTCACGCATGCTGCCACTCAGATTACGGCTGTCAGGATTCAGCCGGACGCTGTTGCCTGGAATCGTCATGGATGATGCTTCTGAACATCCCGGCCAGGGAGCAGGCCGATCGACTCTGGTCCGGAGCCAACTTGCGAAATGAGACGCGGAGCGTCAAACTTGGTCAAGATGCCGCGCAGGCGCACGGCGAAAAGACCATCCAGGACGTGGATGGAAAGTCTTCTTGGAACCGAAGAGCGGGTTGCCATGGAAATGCCGCAAGTCCGGCCCGGAGTCGTCAAGAGCCCCGACAGCAAGGTTCGGGTCATCGCCTACTTCTTCAACGCGGCAGAGGGGAACCTCGCCATCCAGCTCCTCACCGCGATCGGGATCCCCAACGATCGCCTGGGGATCACTCCTCCCGACCAGATCGAGGGCGGCCAGGGCATGATCCTCTCCATCGGTTGCCCCGACGAGAAGATGCTGGTCAAGACCGAAGATCTGTGCCGTGGCCTGGGTGCTCGAATTCATCGACAGCGAACGTGACAGGCCGAGGCCCGTCATCTGCGAGAAGTTGTCTGAGGAGACAAACCAATGCGTTTGCGAGTTGGCCGAACAAGTCGTTCATCCCGCTCCGGCGAATCAGGGGCGCGATTGGGCGTTCTGGGGCTCTGTCTCGTTCTCGGTTCTCCCTTGGTCGGGCTTGCCGACCCGCCCGACGTTCCCTCGTTCGCGCGTGAGGTTCCCAGCGTTCGCACCGGCTCGCCCGTGCTCGCATTCAACGGCAAGGATCTCAGCGGATTTTATACTTATCTCCACGACCACAAGTACGATGATCCGGACCACGTTTTCACCGTCAGCAATGGCCATCTGCGCATCTCCGGGCAAGAGTGGGGTGGGCTGGCGACACGAGACGAGTTCGCCGACTATCACCTGATCGTCGAGTGGAAATGGGGCGAAAAGACCTGGGCGCCGCGGCTTGATAACGCTCGTGATTCGGGGATCCTGCTGCACTGCGTGGGCGCCGATGGTGCGGCCTCAGGGCACTGGATGGAGTCTCAGGAGTGCCAGATCATCGAAGGCGGGTGCGGCGACCTGCTCATGGTGGGCGGCCGCGGCAAGCCGAGCCTCACCTGCGAGGTTCGCATCGGTCCCGACCGCCAGCCCTACTTTGAAAAAGGGGGCAAGCCTACCACCAGAAACTCCGGCCGCTTCAACTGGTGGGGCCGCGACCCCGAGTGGAAAGACGTTCTCGGCTACCGCGGCCGCCGCGACGTTGAGCTGCCGGCCGGCCAGTGGAACCGCATGGAAGCGATCTGCGACGGCGACCGGATCACCAACATCGTCAACGGCCACGTTGTCAACATCGGTACCAAATCAAGCCTGACCCGCGGCAAGCTGATGTTTCAATCCGAGGGGGCCGAGATCATCTTCCGCAAGATCGAAGTCCGCCCACTGACAAAGTGAAACTAAAGACGTTTCACGCAAAGACGCAAAGAGAAGACGCGAAGACGCAAAGAATACGGGAGAAAACGAAAAGACCGTCCATGGCGGATGAATCTGATCAAGTTCCCGAACAAGCGAATCAAGGACGATCTTGAGCTCTCGTTCGGCTTGTCTTCTTTGCGTCTTTGCGGTCTTCCTTTGCGTCTTTGCGTGAAACACGTATTTGTATTTCAATAACCCATTGCTCCACCGTCTTTGCGCGGGTCTGATCCGCCGATCAAGACGCCGTGCTCGAGGTCGATGCGGATGGCCTGGTAGCCGCCAAAGCTGCCAGGAGTGGCTTTCGCCAGACGGTGGCCCATGCTTTCGAGTTGCTGACGGACGTCGGGGCCAATCTCCGACTCGAGCGAGACAAAACCACCGCCTTCGGCCGGCTGGCCCGTCGGCTCCGATGAGCCGAAGTGGCGAAACCGCGCGGCGTCGCCGGCTTCTTGCACGTCCATGCCGAAATCGATCAGGTTGCAGATCACTTGCACATGCCCCTGCGCCTGCATGTCCCCCCCATCAGGCCGAAGCTCAGCCAGGGCTTGCCGTCCCTGGTGATGAACGCGGGAATGATCGTGTGGAACGGGCGTTTGCGCGGCTCCAGGCGGTTGGCATGAGTCTCGTCGAGTGCGAACAGGCATCCCCGGTTCTGGAGCGGAAAGCCAAGCTCACCGGGGACGTGAAACGAGCCGAAGGCGTGGAAGTTGCTCTGGATCAGGCTGACGCAGTTGAAGTTCTTGTCGACGACGGTCAAGTAAATGGTATCGGCCTGCGGCGGTTCACCGGGGACCGGATGGGTGTTGGCGCGCTTGGGATCGATGAGCGACCGACGCCTGGCGGCGTAGGCCTTGGAGATCAGCTCCCGCACGGGGACCTTTGCTTTCTCGATGTCAGCGTAGTACTTGGCCCGGTCCTCGTAAGCCAGTTTCTTGGCCTCGATCATGAGATGCAGCGCCTGGGTCGAACCGAATCCCATGCTCTTGAGGTCATAGGGTTCGAGCAGGTTGAGCATCTGCAAGGCGGCGATCCCCTGACCGTTGGGGGGTAGCTCCCAGACATCGTACCCGCGGTAATTGGTCGAGACCGGCTCGACCCATGTGGACGTGTGATCGGCGAAATCCTCGACGGAGAAAAGGCCGCTCACCGATTGCGAATAGCGCACGATCTCCCTGGCCAGCGGCCCTCGATAAAACGCGTCGCGGCCTCCCTCGGCCACGGCCCGCAACGATCTGGCGAGCCCAGGGTTGCGAAAAATCGCGCCGGCCGCGGGAGCATGGCCGCCGGGCAGGAAGCAAGTGGCGGAGGTCGGCACGGTCTGGAGCCCACGCTCCGCCGAGTGCCAGTCGGCGGCGATGATCTCACTGACGGGGAAGCCATCTTCCGCGTAGTGGATCGCGTGCTGCAAGTTGTCGGATAGGGGTCGCGTGCCGAACTTGCGGCAGAGCTGATCCCAACCATCGACGCAGCCGGGGACCGACCAGCTCAACGGTCCGTGGACCGGAATGTACTTCAGGCCCTTGGATTGAAAGAAGGAGATCGTGGCCGCTTCGGGAGACCGCCCGCTGGCGTTGAGCCCGTACAGCTTCTTGGTCTTCGAGTCCCAGACGATCGCGAACAGGTCGCCGCCCAGGCCGCACGACATCGGCTCGACCACGCCGAGAACGGCGTTGGCGGCGATTGCCGCGTCCACGGCGTTGCCACCCTGCTGAAGAACCTGGATCGCCGCCGCCGTCGCCAGCGGCTGGCTGGTTGCCGCCATACCCTGGCGAGCCATGACCGCCGATCGCGTCTTGTGCAAAGGTCCAGCGGGCCGATCAGCGGCTGCGAGACGGCGATCGTCACCCAGAGAGATCCACAGCAAGGTAACCAGGAATGAAACAACAACCAGGGGATCGTGGCGGGAAGGCATGCTCGTGGTCCTTTGCCGGATGTCACGTTGGGGAATCTACAACCGCCTGCGAATCTGCCAGGGAATCGATTTCCGCGCGATAGGGCAAAGCCGATTGGGCGCCCTGCTTGGTCACCGTGAGGGCCGCCGCGGCGCTGGCCCACAGGGCGGCTCGGTGCAGAGGAATGTGTTCCGCCAATGCCGTGGCGAGCGCTCCGCTAAAGGCATCGCCGGCGCCCACCGTGTCAACAGCTTCGACCCGCGGTGCGCCGATCCTGTGAATCTCTCCACCGGAATTGACCAGGCATCCTTCCGATCCCAGCGTGATCACAACCGCTCTGGGACCGACCTCGAGCAACCGCCGCGAGCACCCGGAGATGTCAATTCCTGCGGAGCCCTGCATCCCGGCGAGCCCAAGGGCCTCGACGCGATTCGGCGTCACGACGTCGGCCGCGGAGAGCAGCTCGCCCACGTCATCGGGTGGCAGCGATGGCGCAGGGGCGGGGTTCAAGATAACCGTCATGCCCGCGGATCTTCCCCGGACCATCGCCCGGATGGCGGTGGGAATAGGGATCTCGAGGCCCACCAGCAAGACATCGCCGACACGGAAAACCGCAGCCGGAAGCCGCTCGATGTCTTCCGGCGAGAGTCTTTGGTTAGCCCCTGGCGCCACGCCGATCATGTTTTCGCCATCGTTGCTCACGAATATCAAGGCGACGCCCGAGGGAACGCCTGGAACGACGCGAACATGATCGACGCAGATTCCTTCCGCCGCGTAACGCTCGATCGACGCCCGCCCCAGCGCATCGTCGCCCACCGCGGTCACGAAGACTACTTCGGCGCCCGCCCGCCGCGCGGCCACCGCCTGGTTGGCGCCCTTGCCGCCCGGGCTGGTCGCGAACGCGTCGCCCAGCAGGGTCTGGCCGGGCGCCGGAAGCGACGGCAGACGCACCGTCATATCGGTGTTGCTGGACCCGATGACGACAACTCGCGGCATGGGCTCTCTCATGCGGGGCTTTCCGCATTACCAATCATTACAGATAATCTTCTCGAATCGGATGAAAGATGTCGATGGCGACCGCCGGCTCGTCAAGGGCGCGCACCCGGTGAACGACGCCGCCGGGGATGCGCCAGATGTCGCCGGGGCCAAGCAGCCGGGTGACTCCGCCGATGGTGAATTCCAGCCGTCCCGAAAGCAGGATGCCCATCTGCTCATGGGGGTGGGAATGATCGGGGACAAGCGAGTGGGGCTCGAGCGTGACATGCGAGATCATCAGCCCGCTGCCGGCGCTGGTCGTGATCTCGACACCTGGAAAGATGAGATGGCGAGATCCGGAGCCGGCCGGGACGAAATAATCGGCGGCCGATTCTTGAGGTTCGTGTTCGCGCTTATTCATTGGTCGCGTCCATAGCGCGCGGCAACCCATTCACCAGTGCTCTTGAGGAAATCTTCACGCGTCGCCCCGTAGACCTTCGTCAGCACGTCGTCGAGTTTCTCGTTGCCTGCGCTCATCCCGTGCACGAAGGCTGGAAACGCGGGTCGGAAATCAGGGGCCATGAGCGATTCCACGATCGCGAAGCCCACGGCGCGGATGTCTTCGGCGCCAGCTTCGTTTCCCTCGCCCAGAGCTTCGGTCGCCTTCGTGGGCCAGCCCTGATCATATTTCTGCCAAGCGGTCTGGCGCAGCGCTGGTAATAAGGGCTGCGCGGTTCTATTTGGGCCGACAAGAACGCCCCGAATCCTTGAGCCAGCCAGCGTGGCGACTTGCCCTGCGAGGCGACGGCCGAGTCTGCCAGTTGCTCGGTCAGGAGTCCGATCAGGGTGCGCTCGGAGCCGCCCGCAACGTCCTTTTCATCGGCTTTCTTGCCGCGCGGCCTTCGGCGCGCGGCCGATGGCTCTTCTTTCTTGCCGCCCAGGGGATCAACCACAACAACATAAGGCTGTGGCACCGCCAGGCTGCCCGAGGCCATTACGCCGGCGCTTACCTCGCGGTGCTCGACGGTCCGGGCAAATTCGACGAAGTCCTTGCGGTCATTGAATACGTAAAGGCTCACCCTCTCAACCCAGTCAGCGGCCGGCGAACCGACCAGCCGTTTCAGGTACGTGTATTGTGTTTCCATCGCCTTCACCGTGGCCGTGGCGCGATCGCGCGGAAGGTTGCTGAAGAGCAGGAAGTGGTCACCGGGCACGATTTCCGGCTTCAGCTTGGGATTGGTCTGTTTCCAGCGCTCGCGTCCAGCCGCTTCGATTTTCTGATCACGCTCCTTCGAGCTCAGCCTGGCGACCTGGGTGCGGCGAACTTGCTCGGGTGAAGCCGCATAGGATTCCATGGCGGCCTTGGCGTCGATTCCCGCGTCAAGCTTGGCCCCTTCCTTGACCCACTGCTCGATCTTGGTGATAGCCTCGTCGGCCAGCGACCTATCGTTGCCTCCTTGCGCCAGGGGCATTTTTGGAGTTTCCTCACCCTTGATCCGCAAGATGAGATGGCTTTCCTCCGGCTTGCCCGGGATGATCACCTTCTCCTTGGGAGTTCCCTCCATCATCTTGGCAAACGATGTCAGGTCGAGCTTGCCACGTTTGAGACCGGCCCCCCCCGGCTTATGGCACCCCACGCAATTCGCCGCCACCAGGATGGGCGCGATGTCCTGTGAGAACTTGAGGGCCGACGATGAGCCCTCCGTCCCAGCCTTCCTGGTCGTGGCCGATGCCTTCTTGTCTGCATCAGCCGCCGCGTCCTTCGTGGTGCGGCCTTTCTTGGATGCGGCGGCCTTTGTTCGAGGCCGACGGCCCCGTCGGTACGTGTTCGGCTCGTCCGGGAGTTGACCGAACGCCCCCGGGTCAATCATGTCGTCCCCACCCACATCCTGACCCGTCGGATACTGGGCCAGGGCTGACGGGGCGAGGCCGAAGGGAAGATCGAAGAGAGCAGGACAGGCCGCCACGAACCAGAGAATGCTCAAATGCCGCAACCGAGAGCTGATCGACATGATCGGGTTCCCGTGAGAAGGGCGCGAAAATTGACTGGGCTCATCGTATTCTCACCCCGGTTCGCCGGTTTGGCAAGGTGGGCAATTCAACACCCCAGGTAGGCCTTGGGATAGCAAACGGAAAAAACCAACGCATCGCGGTGAGCGTCTGTCCAGAAAAGGTTTCGCGGCTCCTGCGCCGTTGGTCTCGAAACACGCAGCCGCCCGTTGAGTTACGGGGCGACCGGCCTGTCTCCTGATATGCGTTGCTGTTAGTGTGGAGGGTGCCTGACCCCGCCCGAAGCCGGGCCGTGGATCCCCGGGCGATCGAACTCGGCCGACAGTCGAGGCCATCTGTTGAGCGACCCGTGCGGTGAACGACGTCACACGCATCCTCTCGGCCATCGACCAGGGCGACCTCCAGGCGGCCGAGCAGCTCCTGCCCCTGGTCTACGAGGAGCTGCGCAAGCTCGCCGCCCGGAAGCTGGCGCACGAGAGTCCGGGGCAGACGCTTCAGGCCACCGCGCTCGTGCACGAAGCGTACATCAGGCTCGTCGGAAATGAACCCGAGAAACCCTGGGAGGGGCGAGGCCACTTCTTCGCCGCCGCGGCCGAGGCGATGCGTCGAATCCTGGTGGACCGGGCACGCGGTCGCCGCCGGCAGAAGCGAGGCGGTGGGCGCCGGCGCGTCCGTATCGACCTCGAGTCGCTGCTGGTCGATCCTCCCGGAGACGATCTGCTGGCTCTGGACGAGGCTCTGGACGTCCTGGCGAGAGAAGACCTTGTTGGGGCTCAACTCGTGCGGCTCCGGGCCTTCGCGGGCCTGACGCTCGCCGAGGCGGCCGAAGTGATGGGTATCGCCAGCCGCACTGCCGACCGTTACTGGGCCTATGCCCGTGCCTGGCTCTGCCACGCCCTGAGCGACGACGAATCCACCCTGCGCAAGTGAACTGGAAAAAATTCACGCTCTCTGGCGTACTCCGGGCGAAAACAGAGCATTGAGGGGTGGGAACCGAAGCCGGTACGTCAGAGAGAGGGTGAATCGTGGACCAAACCGGAAACGACGTCAAAGCGATCTTCATCGCCGCGCTGGATCGCGATCCAGGCGCCGAGCGGACAGCCTACCTCGACTCTGCCTGTGGGGACCTCGTCGATCTCAGAAGACGGGTCGATGCCCTGCTGGCCGCCCATGAGCGAGCGGACGAGATCCTCGGCCCTGCACGGGGACTGAGCGAGCCGATGGACACTGCCGCCGAGACGGACACGCCGACAGCCGGGCCCGAGATCGAGCCGACCCAGGCGGGTGAGTCGCGGGCAACCTCTGCCGATGCGACCGTCAACATGGCGGCGATTCCCCACGCAGATGGCGCGACTGTCAGCCGTGGAGGAGACGGCCTGCCCCGCGGCACCCCCGTGCGCTACTTCGGCGACTACGAGATCGAGGCCGAGCTGGGTCGCGGCGGCATGGGCGTGGTGTACCGGGCCCGCCAGGTGACTCTCAACCGGCCGGTGGCCCTCAAGATGCTCAGGGCGGGGGTCCTGGCCGGCGACGCCGAGCTCCAGCGCTTTCAAAACGAGGCGGAGGCCGTTGCCCTGCTCGACCACGCCGGGATCGTGCCGGTTTACGAGGTCGGCGAGCACGAGGGCCAGAGTTACTTCTCGATGAAGCTCATCCGCGGCGGCAACCTCGCCGACCGGCTCGAGTCCTCCAAGGACGACCCGCGGGCCGCTGCGGAGCTGCTCGCCGAGGCGGCCGAGGCCGTGCACCACGCGCACATGCGGGGCATCCTGCACCGGGATCTGAAGCCAGCCAACATCCTGGTTGACGACCAGGGCCGACCTCACGTCACCGATTTCGGCCTGGCCAAGCGGCTGGATGTTGACATCGAATTGACGCAGAGCGGGGCCGTGATGGGCACACCCGGCTACATGTCGCCCGAGCAGGCGACCGGCCGACGCGGCGCGATCACCACGGCCACCGACGTCTACGGCCTGGGAGCCGTTCTCTACGCCCTCCTGACCGGCAGGGCCCCCTTCTCGGGTGACAGCGTGGTGGAAACGCTGACCAGGGTGAAGGAGCAGCCGCCCGAGCCGCCCCGCAAGCACAACCCGAAGCTGCCCCCCGATCTCGAGGTGATCTGCCTGAAGTGCCTGGAGAAAGACCCGCGCCGCCGCTACTTCGGCGCCCATGCCCTGGCGGACGACCTGCGGGCCTGGCTGGAACGCCGGCCGATCGCCGCCCGGCCGGTGGGGACGCTGGAGCGTGCCGCGCTCTTCGTGCGCCGCAAGCCGGTCCTGGCGTCGGCCTACGCGCTGGCAGCGGCCGTCGTGTTCCTGCTCGGCTTCGGGGGGACCATCGCCCGGCTCTGGCGTGCCGCCGAGAACGCCCGCGCCGAGGCGGTGGTCGCCCACGACGGTGAGAAGAAGGCGCGGCTCGACGCCGAACAGGCCCGGGATGGAGAGAAGGCCGCCCGGCAGCGACTGGCCGGCGTCGAATACGGGCGAACGATGGAGGTCGCCCACCAAGAATGGCGGGATGGCAACGTCGGGGCGACCGTAAGCTTGATGGAGAGCACGCCGGCGGCCCTGCGAGGATGGGAATGGCGGTACGTCAACCGTCTCTGCCACTCCGACCTCCTCACCCTGCGGGGGCACAGCGAGTGGTTATTGTCTGCCTGCTATAGCCCGGACGGGTTGCGGGTCGTGACCGCGAGCAACGACAAGACGGCGAAGATCTGGGACGCGGAGACGGGCGCCGAGATGCTCACCCTCAGAGGGCACAGCGGCGTGGTCAACAGTGCGTCGTTCAGCCCGGACGGCTCGCGGGTCATCACCGCGAGCCAGGACAAGACGGCGAAGGTCTGGGACGCCAAGACGGGCGCCGAACTCCTGTCCTTGAAGGGTCACTCGATGTTGGTCATGCGGGCCTCGTTCAGCCCCGATGGCTCGCGGATCGTGACGGCGGGGGGCGACAAGACGGCGAAGGTCTGGGACGCCAAGAACGGTGCGGAAGTCCTCACGTTCAAGGGGCACAATTTGGGTATCAGGTCGGCGTCGTTCAGCCCGGATAGCTTGCGCGTCGTGACCGCGAGCGACGACGGGACGGCGAAGGTCTGGGACGCCAAGAGCGGGGCCGAGTTGCACGCGTTCACGGGTCACAATGGTCGCGTTTTCGGTGCGTCATTCAGCCCGGACGGCTTGCGGGTCGTCACCGCGAGCGGTGACAAGACAACCAAGGTCTGGGACGCCAGGACCGGACTCGTGACCCTTTCGCTCACGGGGTTTAACCGCTCCGTGGTTTCGGCGTCGTTCAGCCCGGACGGAACGCGAATCTTGACCACGGATGGTGATAATTCACCGAAGGTTTGGGATGCCAGGACGGGTACCGAAGTTTTCACTCCGAAGGGACACACCGAGGCTGTTCAATCGGCGTCGTTCAGCCCGGACGGGTCGCGAATCATCACCGCGAGCAACGACAAGACGGCCAAGGTGTGGGACGCCAGGAGGAGCGCAGAGGTCCTCACGTTGAGCGGACATGCCGACGTTCTCGCGGCGGCTTCGTTCAACCCCGACGGGTCACGAATCGTGACCTCAAGCTGGGACAAGACGGCGAGGGTCTGGGACGCCGCGACGGGCGCCGAGGTCCTCACGCTTGAGGGACATCCTGATGCCGTGATTGACGCTTTTTTCAGCCCCGACGGGTCACGGATCTTGACCACGAGTAACGACAAGACGGCGAAGGTCTGGAACGCCGCGACGGGTGCCGAGGTCGTGACCTTCTACGGCCACTCTTCTCCCCTGAACGGCGGGTCGTTCAGCCCCGATGGATTGCGCGTTGTGACCGGCAGCAAGGACCGCCTGGCGAAGGTGTGGAATGCCCGTACCGGCGTCGAAATCCTCACTCTCAGGGGGCACGGCGATCAGGTCCTCACTGCAATGTTCAGCCCTGACGGGTCACGGATCGTTACCTCAAGCTGGGACAAGACGGCGAGAGTCTGGGACGCCACGACGGGCGCCGAACTCCTCACCCTGAAGGGGCATAGCAATTGGCTTTATTCGGCGTCGTTCAGCGCGGACGGATTGCTCATCGTGACGGCAAGCTCGGACAGGACGGCAAAAGTCTGGGACGCCCGTACGGGCGTCGAGATCGTCTCACTCACCGGGCATACCGACGCAGTCCTTTCGGCGTCATTTGGCCCGGACGGATCGCGCATCGTGACGGCAAGCATGGACTCGACTGCGAAGGTCTGGGACGCCAAGAGAGGTACAGAACTCCTCACCCTCAAGGGGCACACCGGAATCGTGAGGTCGGCCTCGTTCAGCCCCGATGGCTCGCGGATCGTGACAGCGGGCCATCACGACACGGTGGCGAAGGTGTGGGACTCCCGGCCCTTCGCCCCCGTCAAGCTCGATCAACCGAAGGGCTCGCCCTGATCGCTGAACGCGGCCGGTCCGGAAGACTTCGGCTCATTCGGAATGAGTCCGACCTCGAGTTGCCTACAAGCTGCCCGATCTTTGGGGGTCCTGCCCAAGCCACAGCTTCTGGCCGACGCAGAGGCCCCGATACGGCCAAGGCGGGGCAATCGCGGCTCGAAGAAGCTTCCTCCGTTCAGCGCGAAGGTTACCGGCAGCTCGGCCGTGGCGGAGGAATTGGCGACCAGGTCGGTCTGGAACAGGCGCAGGCGGTAATCGCCGGGCGAGACGGACGAGGGCAGCACGATCCGGTAATTCACATAACAATCGCGACGGCGGCCGCGGAACTGATCCTCAGCCGCGCCCAGATCTTGTTCCCAGACCTTGCGGCCATCGCCGGCCGAGACGAGCCTCGATGCGCGACGACAGCCGGACCACCGAGGCGTCTCCCCGGGTCTCGAAACGCAGGCCGGTCGGCTCGCAATAGATGAGAATGCTCTGGCCCGGCTTGAGCTTGGGATCTTCTAACGGCTCAAACGCCCCGAAACCAAGCACCTTGCGGCACAGCCGCAGCTCGCTGATGCCCAGCGGAACTCGTTCTTCCAGGGCGGTGACCGCCGACTGGATATCGGAGGCTCGCATGGTCGCATCGTGCGCTGGCGACTTGAGGGCATCGGCGATCGTTGTGACCACGTCTTTCAAGAATGCGGCGTTTGCCGGCTTCGATCGATCGCTCGACAGCCAGTCGATGACCTGGGCCCGTATTCGCCAGAGCGTCGCGCCGTCGGCTGAACCCGGCTGGCTCGCCGACTCGTGGGCCACCTGCTTGAGCCTCTCCAGCGAGTTACCCCAGATCAAGGCGGGATCCTCAGGCTCTGGTTTGTTGACCGCCACGGCCGAAGCGCCGGGATCTGGGTGCTCCCTGTCCGGCGGCAGGACTGGAGGCGCGTTCTGGTCGGGCAAAACCACGTGGGTCGCCGACGCGGTGAGTTCCAGGCTCGTGGGATCTGGTTCCTTCCGTTCGACGCCGGTCAGGATCGCTCGCGGCTCGATGTTCTGGGCATCGACTCGGGTCAGGGCGGGATCGAACAGGGGTGTGGAAGCGAGACCTGGTAATCCGGGTCCGCTCTCCTTTCCTGCGGCGCGCTCCGCTGCCGATGTCTTCTCCGCGATCGGGCTCAGGGGAAAGGTCGCGGCCTGCGGCGGGGCCGAGAGCGGGGGCGGGGACGGGGTTGAGGTTGTGGCGGGTGTGGGAGTCGGCGTAGGCGTAGGTGCGGCTGCGGCTTGGGGCCTCAGGGCCGAGTCGGGAACCGGCTGCAAAGGCGGAATCTCGTCAGGACCGTTGGCCGCGGCCTGTGGAGAGTCCGACATGGGGCCGTCAAAAAGCCGCTGGAACGGCGATCGGCGACAGCCATTCGTCACGGCCATGAAAGCAAAGCAAAGGAGCACCGCGCAGGCGCGCCGCGTCCCGCAGTCATGCGACATCGGACGACCCTTGGATTCGAGGCCGAAACCTTTTATTTCAGACCCGGGACAAGTCCCGAGCCACGACAGGAAAAAACGACGTGAAGGTGCCGAAGATGTACTTCAAGTCGGCGAACCGGGCAAGGTCAACCTCGCGTGGATTCACCGATTCGGCTTAATTTGACCTGACCACGGGACTTGAGAAATCACGAGCCAGACTCGCGACCTGCAGCAGCAGCGCTCGGCGGGACTGTCGCATGGCGCGATCCAGGTCTCTTGCTTGCTCGATGGAGATGCGTTCGAAGCCAATTTCGTCTCCGGGACGAAGCTGGCCGACGCGGTCCAGGTCGGCCGTGATGATGTTTGCTATCTGCGGGTAGCCGCCCATCGTTCCGCTGGCCACCCCGAGGATGATAAGCTGACGGCCGGCAACCTGGATGGCGCCGGGAGCGACCGGACTGGAGAGGCGGTCGGCCTCGGCGGCCAGGACGACTGGCGGGCCTTCGAGCTTCAGACCGATGCGATTGCTTTGCGAGCTGACTCGAAAGCGGCGCCCGTCCAGATCTCCGGCTCGCACAGTCGTTGCGTGTCAGGCCCGTCCACGATCCGGATCGGCCGGGCTGCCGGTCCCTTCCAGACCGGTTCGCTGGGCCGACGAGAGGCGATGGTGCTCTCTCTGGTGGCCAGAAAATCTCCTCGCTTGAGCGGCTCTTCGGTGGAGCGGCTTCCCATCCGCACCCGAGCCTGGAAGCCCCCCTTCACCGCCAGGTAGGTTCGCGCTCCTGAAACCGTCCGCCCCAGCACGAGGCGCTCGCCGGCGGCCAGGGTGAAGCTCAGTGGCACCTGGAGCAGCCGCGGAGGGGTGCTCGTTCCCGAGAATCGACGCTTCCATCGGTGCGCCGGCCAGCCCGAGCCCAAGATTCCCCAGCGCCTCGAACGTTCCCCCTCGCAGAGTCAATTCCAGCGTCGCGCAATCGGGCGTGTTTCCCACCAGTCCGTTGGCGAGCTCGGCGGAGCCGCGATCGAACGCACCGCCTGGCGGCACGCCCCACTCGCGATAGCCGACCCGTCCCCCGTCCTGCACGGTCGTCCAGAAACCAGAGTCGATCACGATCAGGCCCATGAGGTTCCGTCAGTGGTGAGTCGGAGAATTCTATTCCTGGAAACAGCCGCGGCCCCAGTCTCGACTCGAATCCGGGCGCGGCCTCCATCTTCCATTAATTATCTAGTTCATCAAGATATCAGAGAGTTCAAGAAAAAAGGAGTTGCTAGCGGTCATTGTTTTGGGATAGAATAGGGTTGTTGGGTGCACGCGATGGGCACACCAACCGTGGCGAGGGAGGTTTGCTCGCGAGGATTCTCGCGCTTGCGGGGTTACCCCAGATCCTTTCTCGACCCTCCGATGACCGGACACCGAGGCGTTTTCCACTGCTCGAAGACGCCACGTCCCCGCGGTGATGGCTGCCGTAATCATGGACAAGGGGAAGATCTTTTCTCCGGGCGTCGCCTCGGAAGCCGCGACGGCCGTTGTGACGCGGGCTGTTACCTGAAGAATCCCGATCGGGATGATGAGTGACTTTCTGCGGAGGAGGGGATCATGAACGCGCAAGGGGAGGCCATCGGCATCGCCACGGCCATGATTCGGGCCGGACAGTATTCGCGTCCGCACACGCCGAATGTTCCAGCCCCGCTCTCGTTCAGCATCGCGCTGAGCCGCGAGGCAGGGACAGGCGGCGCCCTGGTCGGGCGCGAGTTGGGGAGACGGCTCAACTGGCCTGTCTACGACCACGAGATTCTCGATCATCTCGCCAGCGAGTTACATGTCGAGGTGGACCGGCTCGAAAGCATTGACGAACGACCAGGCAACTGGCTGGTGGAAAGCCTGAGCGCCTTCGCCGCCCACTCGACCGTTTCCGAGGTGACGTACTATCGCCGCCTGCTCAAGCTGATTCTGGCCTTGGGAGCCAAAGGCCATTGTGTGATCGTCGGCCGAGGCGCCATGATCGCCTTGCCCGTCGAGAGCACTCTCCGCGTGCGGCTGGTCGCATCCCATCAGGACCGGGTCGCATTCGTCGTCAAGGAGCGCGGCCTGAAACCGACCGAGGCGGCCAGCCTCGTCGAGGAAACCGACCGCCAGCGGCGGAAGTTCATCAAAGATCACTTCCGGAAGGACGTCACCGACCCCTTGATTTACGACCTGGTGCTGAACACCTCACGCCTGTCCGTTGAGGAATGCGCCGACCTCGTGGTCGAAGCCCTGCTCCGTCTGCAAGCCCGCCAGCCCGGAGCGAAGCCGCGGCTTGCGCCTTCCTCGGAGAATGCTGTCTCTTGAAGACCAGCCTGGTCGATCAGTCGTTACGGACGAACGGCTCGGCCGGAGAATCTTCGAACGATTCCACCGGATCGATTCCTCGTATGAAGAAATACTTCGTCGGCACCGCGCGTCGAACGAGAATCCCGAGTCATGCCGATCAAGTCTTCCTTGCGGCCTGCTTACACCCCCGCCGCCAAAGGAGAAACCTCTCCCAAGGTGAAGGACCGCGGATATTCAAGTAGAGGCCACGCATCATGACGCGCTCTGGCCCCGGGAAAGGCCGACCTGCAGGGAAGGCAGTCTCGGCAACCGTTCCAAACCGGCGATTGAAGGTAACATCTCAATAATCTGTGGCAGGTGCCGGTTTTCAAGGCGCGCAACGGTGACCTAGGCGGTCAAGCTGCGAGGCTGACCACGCTATCCAGGGTTCGCCCTGTTCATGCCCCCTCAGCCCAGCAGGGCCGATTTCTTGTTGGGCCACATTTCTTCTCCCTTTCGACGGATTAACTCTGCCAAGGGAGGGATCTGCCCGCGGCCGCGCAACCGATCCTGAAGGTATTCCCAGAAGTTCACGCCCAGACGCCGACAGGTTTTCTTCAGACTCGCGAACGTGTCTCGCGCTCGACGCCCCGACTCACTCCGTGTGCTGCCGCTGATCTTCCGTTTCTTGACGTAGTCCCGCATGTGACCTTCGCTGAGGTTGTTATGCAAGGGCACCTCGGGTCGATCTAACACCCGCAGCAGGTCAGCCCGCTTCTCCGTCATCCCCTTCAGGACGGTGTCCACGCTGGGAAAGTTGGTCCGTTTTGCGCATAACTCATCGAACCGCGCTTCCAGAATCGGCCGTTGGGCCTCTGCCGGCTCCAAGCGATACCCTTTGAGGTCTTGGTAAAGCTCCCAGATCCGCTCCCGCACCGCCTCGATGGCCGCTCGGTGTTCTTCGCTATAGGGCACCATCCGCGTCAAAGGCCGTTCCGCATGAATCCAGCAGGCGATGTGGACCAAGACGTCGAATTGTCCCGCTCCGTCGCTGAGGATCCCCAGCTCACTTGAGACCCCATGAGCGATCAGGCTGCCCAGCAACGCCCCCTCACTGGCAATGCGAATGTGCCGCTCAGCCGTGATGCCTAGCTCCAGCAACCGGGCGTGCCATTCCGTGGCAACACCGAACAGGTAGGGACCTTGGCGAAGCTTCTCCACCACGGCCGCTGCCAGCTTCTGCTCTTCCCAGTAGTTCACCGCGATCCATTGATCACATAGTCCGTATGGGGCCGACGGAGGAGCTCCAGGAAGTTGAGCCGGCTCTTGCTGTTGGTGCTCTCAAAGCTAGCGAAGAGGTCGTTGCCGATTTGAGTGCAGTAGCCGTTGCGCCCCTTGTGCCGAGCCCCGGTGTCGTCCACTTGCACATAGGGCGAGACCTCCAGGGCAGCCGGCAACAACTGGTCTTTCTCTTGGTGGAACGCTTCCTTCTGCTCGGTCAAGATGCGGCTCAGCTGGCCCATCGAGATATCGATGCCAAATTGGTCCAACTGTTCCCACAGCAAGGGCTGGGTGACGTGCTGATGGTGATATTGGTGGACGATGAAGCCGATCAGATTGGGTCCGAAGTGACTGCCGGGGATCACCTCAGGCGGCAAAGGGGCGATCAATGTGTGGCCATCGGGAGCCTGCCAGCGTTCGCGGCGATAGAGGATGACACGGGGCTCGATGACGAGTTCCTGGACAATGTATTCCTCGTAGCCCTTGAAGGTCGACCTGGGCGGCTTGTCGACGAGGGGAATGACTTTCTCGTCGGTGATGATCAACTGAGCAGTCTTGGACCTTTTCTCCGACCCAGGTCGCTTGCGACCAGGAACGGGGGGCTTTCGTGGAGGCGTTTCAAGGCAACTGGGAGCGATCACGGGGCGCGTTTTCAGGCCCTTGAGCCGGGCGATTTCGTCTTCGAGTTGCTGGAGGCGCTCCTGCTGGGCAGAAATGATCGCCAGCAGTCTGTCGCACCAGAGGCGTGTCGTCGGCTTCGGATATCTCAGGCACCGTCCATATCATGGCCAGATTCTACCAGCTGGCTGTTCATGTTGCCCGGACTTATTGAGGTGTTACGAGCAGGTTCACTAACTCTGCGAGCGGCAAGGCTTTACGTTGCAATGGGCAGAGTGAGAATTGAACTCACGACACCAGGATTTTCAGTCCTGTGCTCTACCAACTGAGCTATCTGCCCGGGCATTCATGAACGTATGCTAGAATAGGGCCGAGGCACGCGATTGTCAACGGGCAGGCGAATCGCACCTGACCATCCTCCCGTCTATCCCACCCATCTCCGGCAATGGTTTACGTCCCCGGTACGGCGAGCATTCGGAATTCTGCGTAGCACGGGTTCTCACCGTTAACGCGATGGCTTACGGTAAATTCGATGAGAGACCATGCGCATTGATCTCGTTGATACGGAACCAGGTGTGGTGCCGCATGCGAATGAAGCGACACGATGATCAGTGCCCCTCGCCCCGCTTGACCAAGATTGCCGAGCACTCTCCCACCAGTCAGTTTCCGCTCGCCCGGTTGCTTCAATTGATCGTCCTGCTGCAAACGGAACGATGCCCCAACGCCCGACGACTTGCAGACATCTGCGAGGTCAGCCGGAGGACCATCTATCGCGATGTGGCCACGCTTTCCGGCGCGGGAATCACGATCCTGTATCGGCCCGACCGGCAGGGCTATGAGCTCGCGCGTGATCTCTTCCTGCAACCGCCCCGGCTGGAAGAAAAGGAGGTCCTGGCACTCCTGGTTCTCTGCCGGCAATGGAGCCAGGCCGATCATCTGGGGCTTTACGACCATGCCAACCGGGCTGTTGACAAACTGCTCCAGGGCCTGCCCCACGAGCTGAGAGATCGCCTTACGAACGGCTCCGAGGTACTTTCAGAGGTGGTGCAGGCTCACGCGCCGTGCCTGGAGCGCCAGGCGCTTTATGACCAGATCCTCGTATCGCTGGGCATGCGCAAGCAGGTGCGATTGGCGGTACGCGAGTCAGGAGATGTCGGGCTGGAAACCACCAAGTTCGGGATCTATCGCCTTTCCCTGATCAACGGCCGTTGGTGCCTTGTCGGTCGTTCGACGCGACATTGCGGGGTCGTCCGCATACCGGTCCCCCAGATCGAGCGTATCGAGCTAACCTCCGACTCCTACACAATCCCGCCCAGATTTAACCTCTCGCGTTTTCTGGCTCAGAATTCGCTGGAACCTGAGCTGGCTCCCGGCTGCAAAGTGGTACTTCGGCTCGCGCCCGCCGTGATTTCCAGGATCGACCTGGCCGCATGGCCCCAGAACGCTCGCCTGCACCCGCTTGCTCATGGCGCAGTGAACCTCGAATTCGAGCTTGAGAGCCCCCAGGAATTGCTTCCCAAGCTACTCGGTTTCGGTCACGACGTGGAGATTCTGGAACCTGAAGATCTCCGGTCGGCGATGTCTGACTTGGCCCGGCGGATTGCGCATCGCCATGGGCCCAAGCCAGTCCCCGGCTCCGCGCCGCGGCCCTCGAGCCGGATCCCGACGTCCAGCTCAGCGCGGTGACAGGTTGACTCACCCAGCACGACGACTAGAATAGAAGACCGCCGAATGAAAGGGCGCATAGCTCAGTTGGCTAGAGCGCACCCCTGATAAGGGTGAGGTTGACTGTTCGAATCAGTCTGCGCCCATTAGAGTTACGTCAAATCCACGGTAAGTATTCGGTAAACCCGTGGTCTGTTCTGGCTTTTCCGTCAACAGTTGGCTAGATTTGGCCAACTATGGATGACGGTTCGGCCTCCGTGTTCTGTTTCACTCCCCTACGAGTTCCGGTCTCGGAGATCGGCCGGCTCGCCGCTTGTCCACCGGCGCAACCTTCGGCGACCGCTCCGGTCTGTTCCGCCCCGCCTCTGCCTCAGGGTCCCTGTCCGGTCTGCCCGCGGTTGGAGCAGGAGTTCGAGCCGTACCGGCTCGCCGGCTACTGGAAGGCCATGCACGCTCGTGCCCTCGATCGCGAGGCTCAACTCCAGCAGGAGGTCGAGCGGCTCCAGGCGTTGCTCCGGCTCCGCGAGCAGCAACTCTTCGGGCGTAAGACCGAGACCGCCGCAGCGACTGCTCCGTCGATCCTCGACGCGTCCCCTGTCAACGCACCGCCGCGGCCACGCGGGCAGCAGCGCGGCAAGCCGGGGCCGAGACGCCGGGATCATTCTCATCTCCCGGCGGTCTCCGAGGATCACGTCCTTCCGCCCGATCAGTGCCGGTGCTCGCGGTGTGGTCAACCCTTCGCCGACTTCCCGGGCACCGAGGATTCCGAAATCCTGGAGGTCGAGGTCCGGGCCCATCGCCGCATCATCCGTCGGCGTCGCTATCGGCCCACCTGCGGCTGTGGTGCCCATCCCGGCGTGGTCACCGCCCCGCCGCCGCCTCGGCTGATCCCCAAGAGCATCCTGGGGGTCTCGATCTGGGTGGCGGTGCTCCTGGATAAGTATCTGTTCTATCGGCCGACCTATCGGCTGTTGGCCGACTGGGACACGCTGGGCCTGAACCTGTCGCTGGGCACCCTGACCGATGGCCTGAAGCGTCTGACGCCGCTCTTCGAGCCGGTGTACGAGGCTCTGGTGAAGCGGAGCCAAGGGCAGACGCTCTGGCATGCCGACGAGACGCGGTGGCTGGTCTTCGCCATCATCGAGGGGAAGGTCGGCTACCGGTGGTATCTCTGGGTCTTCCATGGCTCGGAAGTGGTGATCTTCATCCTGGCGGCGGGGCGATCGCACGACGTGCCCGAGGAGCACCTGGGGCCGGTGGAGGGTCCCGGGATCCTGGTGGTGGACCGCTACAAGGCGTACCAGGCGGTCGACAAGGTCAAGAGCGGGCTGATCGTCCTGGCGTTCTGCTGGGCGCACGTGCGGCGCGACTTCCTGGCGGTGGCGCGGAGTTGGCCGGATCAAGAGGCGTGGGCGTTGGGCTGGGTGGAACGGATTGGCGAGTTGTACCGACTCAATGAGGCCCGCCTGGAAGTTCGTGCCGACGCGGCCGCCTTCGCGACGGCTGACGGAGAGTTGCGCGTGGGGGTGACGGCCTTCGGGGCACGCGGCGAAGCGGAGCTGGGGGAGCCCGGGTTGCACCCGGCGCGACGGAAGGTGCTGGAGAGCCTGGGGAACCACTGGACGGGCCTGACGGTGTTCGTCGAGCACCCCGAAGTGCCGATGGACAACAACACGGCGGAGCGTGCGCAACGCGGGCCTGTGGTGGGCCGGAAGAACTACTACGGCAGCGGGTCGGTCTGGAGCGGCCGACTGGCGGCGATGATGTTCTCGCTGTTCCAGACGCTCTGCCTGTGGGGTCTGAACCCGCGGCTGTGGCTGACGGCGTATCTGCAAGCGTGCGCCGAAGCTGGCGGTCGCGCGGCGGTGGACGTGGAGCGGTTCCTGCCGTGGAACCTCAGCCCGGAGGAACGCCGCGTATGGGGCTGCGAGGAAGAAATCCCGACACCGGACACCTCGTAGCTCCGCCGGAAAACCGTGATCCAAGGAACTCGAGTCCTGGAGCCAGTGGTTAGCCCAAGTGGTGGCCTGGGTAAGTGCGCGCCAAGCGCGGAAGACGGGTTTACCGAATGCTTACATCCGGCCAGATCTGCAAGAGTAACAAGATAGTACCAAGAGTAGGGAAGAAACGTAGTACCAAGGGAGGGGGAATAGTACCCATATTACCGAACCATGATTATCTGATTTATGCAAGCTCGGTCCCTCCGGAATACGAGGTGATCGTCGGTTCGACCGCTCCTCCAAACGGCCGTGAGTCGCGCAGAAGCGATCTGGACGCGGTAACGACGGATAAGGCGTCGAGGCTGCCAGTGATGCAAGGATCGGAATACTGGCCGTGCCGGCCTGGCCAAAAACCGACTTGGGGTGAATGCCAGGCGGGGTCGATTGGCTCGACTCTCGGGGTGCCACACTCGTGCCGGCGGTACAGGGCAACCTCGCGACGGCGACGGCTCGACATCCGGAGGATGGGCGGCTCGTAAGGTTCGCTCTAACCGAGGACGGCGACGGCAAACCTGCCCATGTACTACTGGAAGGCCTCGACAGTCGTCATGCATTGGCCTTCCAGCCGGTCAGCCTTCCTTCAGGGAACTAGCGCGGTTTAACTATGGGTTGCACACAGGCCGGCGTGCTGAAACCAGCCGATAATGTCTTGAGCCGTTACATGTTCCAAAGCTTGTCCCAGGGCATCATAGAGACTCGTTCGAGATCGCGCCGCGACACGACGGAGGAACTGTTTAGCTTTCGACCACAGTTCCTCGATCGGGGTATAGTCCGAACTGTACGGCGGCAGACGCAACAATTTGGCTCCAGTCTGCTCGATCGCCGCTGCCACGCCAGAGGCCAGGTGGGAACTCAGATTGTCAAACACCACGACTTCGCCCGCATGCAACTCTGGCACCAACACCGAGTTCACGTACGTCTGGAACGCCGCCGCATCTGTGGCGCCAGGGAACGCCAGTGGTGCCCGCACCCCGTCCAGGCCCAGCGCGGCGATGATGGTTACCGTCCCCCAAGAAGTGGGGACCGAGCTGTAAGCTCGTTCGCCTCGAGGCGCCCAAGCGTGGGTCGGAGTCATTGCTGTGTTGACCCCCGTCTCATCCACAAAAATCAGCCGTTTCGGCTCGATCCGCCCCACCTCCCTTCGGAATCGCCGGCGCTTCTTCTGGACGTCAGGCCGGTTTCTCTCCTCGTGCGCAGGGTCTTCTTCTTATAGGTCAGACCGAGGTGACGCAGGGTCTTCCAGATCGTTGTCAGGGTACAGTCAAAGCCGGCTTGCTGCTTCAATTGTTTCAACGTGGCGTCGTTCTGCTTCCGGACCAACCGTCGAAGGCGCTGCTGGTCACGATGACTCAAGGCGGGTCTCGGTCCACCTCCCTGTGGCTTGGGAGCCAAGGTGCCGACTTTGCGCCGCTGCTGCAGTCGGACTTTGAAACCGTCCTCGTTCTGGTAGTGGCCGGATCCACGAACCGCGCGGCTTTGTCCTGAACGAGACGTTCCGCGCGCCCTTCCTCGACCTCGACCGTATCGCCGGCTTCATGCCAGTGGCTTCCGATCAGCATGGCTCGCTTGAGCAAAACCTTGACCCGGTGCTAAGAGCGTCTAACAATACCTTGGACTTGAGGCCGTTTGGCATGTCGATCGCACAGATTTCCTCCCAGAGGCTTCTTGTGGAGGGAACGACCATGGCCAAGCCCATTTTGCCTGACGAACTTTGGGCGATTATCGAGCCCATTCTCCCCGAGTGGAAGCCCAGCCCCAAGGGCGGGCAACCCCGGCTTCCCGATCGCCAAGCCCTGACCGGAATCCTGTTTGTGCTCAAGACGGGCATCCCTTGGGAAGATCTGCCCCAGGAGATGGGCTGTGGTTGCGGCATGACCTGTTGGCGACGGCTCCGCGACTGGCAGGCCGACGGCACCTGGGACCGGATCCACAAGGTTCTGCTGGATAAGCTCCGGAAGGCGGACAAGATCGACTGGTCGCGAGCTCCCGTTGACAGTAGCTCGGTGAGGGCCGCCTGCGGCGGTGAGGAAACGGGCCCCAGCCCCGTCGATCGCCGTAAGCCCGGGACCAAGCATCACCTTGTCACCGACGGCAACGGCATTCCACTGGCAACTTCGGTGACTGGTGCCAACGCTCAGGACGTGACCCAGTTGCTTCCCTTGGTGGATGAGATCCCGCCGGTGACGGGAAAGCCAGGAGCACCGCGTTGCAGGCCCGACGCCGCTGTCGCCGACCGAGCCTATGACTCGGAACCGCACCGAGAAGAGCTGCGAGAGCGGGGCATCGATCCCTTGTTGGCCAAGAGAAATACTGAGCATGGCAGTGGACTGGGGGTCTTCCGGTGGGTGGTGGAGCGAACCCTGGCCTGGTTGCACCAGAATCGCCGGTTACGAATCCGCTATGAGCGACGCCCAGATATCCATCAGGCGTTTCTCACAGTGGCTTGCATCAAAATTTGTTTCGCATTCCTAATCAACCGGTAATGTTAGACGCTCTTAATACGTCGGTCAGCCGGGTGAGGTTCAAGGCGATTGAACCCGTCGATACATAGAAAGCTACCGCGGCGAGAGCTTCGGCCAGGCGAGCTCGACCCCGTGGGCAACAAGTTGAGACTGAAACGCCTCGAGTGCCTGGGAGTGTTTCGCACGGCCCGGGGGGATGTCCGGCTGGCGTGGCAGAACGCCACGAGCGCGCCGGCCGCTTCACCGATGGCCCATTCGACGGGATGCAGGCGGTAGCAGCCGCTGGTGATGTGCGTCGTGCCCAGGTTCTTGCAGGCCGGCAGGAGATTTTCCACCCGCCGCGGAATGAGCGCACCGAGCGGGATCTGGAACGGCAACGAGCTGATATCGACATAGTTGAGCCCGCCCGTGGCCGGATGAAGGTCGATCCGGTACGAGCCCACTCCCACCGTGTTGACGAAAGACTCGGCGGCCACATCGGCCTTGCCCGTCGCCTTTCGGCGAGCGTCGGTGCCCACGTGCTGCTCGACCACGGTGAACTCGGCCTTGATCCGGCGCGACTCGCGAATGTAAGGCGCCTTGGCGAGTCCATCACTCGTACCCACCAGGTCGGGACGCAATCTCAGTCCTTTCCAGCCAAGCTTGCCATCAGCCCGGGGACACTCTGTTTGCAGCCAGTAAAGCAGCGACAGGCTAAGCTGCTTGGCGCGGGCGACGTGCCGCTCGGCCTGCTGGGGCGTGCCGCCCGGCCCCACCAGCGGGCCCAGCCAGTAATCGTTCTGCGGCCAGTTCACCAGGGTGACCCCGTTGCTTCCGGGATAAGCACCTGAGCGAAAGTTTCGGGGATCGATGATCCGCCGATAGACCCAGAGCCCCTTGCCCTGGCCTGTGGGATCGAAACCGCGACTGGCCGGCTTGAGCGTGATGGGGTCGGCGTAGTTAAGGTCGAGCAGCTTGCCGGGCCAGGGAGGGTCGAGCTTGGGGACGTACGAGCGCCAGAAGTCGTATTCGGCGGGCCGATCGATCGTGTGGTCCTGGCCTTCAAGATAGTCCATGGCGAAGCAGCACGTGATCGCTTGCTGAACGTCCGGCCGCGTCGTGGCAGTTGCGTGCTGCTCGCCCGTCTCTGCCTGGCTCTCGGCACCGACGACGAACTCGACCCCCGCTAGCGGCAGCAAGTCGCCTAGCTCCGTCGCGTCAACAAAGAATGGGGCGGACAGTGTTCGCTCGGTTCCCGACTTGCGATCACGAACGACTACGGCGCCGACGGAATCGCCCCGCACTTCGGCCCGAGTCGATTCATGCTCAAGCAAGACGAGCAGCTTTCCGCTCGACGCATAAGGTGCAAGCATGGCCGTGAGCACCGCCAGTGCGACTCGTGGCTCGTGGCAAAGCCTGGAAACGCCGCCCCGTCCGGGATTGAAGAGCGGATCGGCCAGGGCCTCGGCCGTCAGCGGATAGTGTTTCCGATAGTAGCCGCGAATCCCCGCTCGAAGAGCCTGGTAGCGGGCATTGCGGCCGAACTGTTCGATCCAGGGGTGTTCATCCGGCGGCACCGCCTGCGCCGTGAGCTGGCCGCCGATCCAGTCGGTGGTCTCGGTCAAGACCACCGTCAGCCCCTGCCCCAGCGCCGCCAGCGCCGCCGCACAGCCTCCAAGCCCACCCCCCACAATGACCAGGTCGGCCGCAAGCTCCCGCCCTGCGCGAGCCTCTCTGGCCCGGGCCGGGTGAACATCCTGTGCAGCCAGCAGGAGACCCGACAGGCCGCATCCACAACCCTCGAGGAATTGTCGCCTCTTCATGGAGCACAGTGACCTGTTGGCAAGCTTGGCACGTTTGATACGATAAATCTGCGATGCCGGCGCTTCCCGCAGCTTCGGGCCTTGCATGCGAGAGTGGCGGAATTGGCAGACGCGCAGGACTTAGGATCCTGTGCCGCAAGGCGTGAGGGTTCGAGTCCCTCCTCTCGCACTTCGCCGAACGACATCGTCAGTATGCGGGCAGAAAGCCATTAAGACAAGGAAAGTCTCTCAGCGAATCTTGATCACGGATTCGCAGCCCGAAGTCAGTTCCCGAATCAATCCGGCTCTGTTCGTTGCCGCGCTGCTACGGCAAATGCTCGTTCCCCGCATGGCGCTGCAGGCACCCACCTGGCCACCTGGTTCAGAGTGTCCACGGAGATTCCCGCCGGCACCAATAAAGGCGGCGATTAGACGCCATACGCAAGGGCAACTGGAAACTCACCCCGCTCGCCGTCCTGCCGGGCAAAACGGCGCTCCTCGAGGTTGAGAAAAACCCCGGTGCGTTGGCGAACGTGGCTGGCCAGTACCCGGCGATCGTGAAGGACCTCGAGAATCAGCACTCGGCCGACGCGAAGCAGCCGACGATGAACGAGTGGCTGATGTCGCAAGTCGATTTCCCTGGCATCCAGGGCACCACGGTACTCGCCCCTGAGTACGCCATCGATGGCGGGCTGTCGGCCGAGACGCCGACCTTGCCCGTCAAGTAATTCCATTGCTTCAAACGGAGATAAGAGCCTCACCCTTTGAATACTCCTCCACCTCTGGCTGATTGAGGTCGTGGGCTTCGGCCTCCTGGATACGTTCGGCTGCTGGACCGGCATCACCAGCTCGCTCGCGGATGGTCCTCTGTCCAGCAGCGGCCGGATTCGTCATGATGGAGACATGGCGGAGGCCTGGTTGACGTGGTGCGTGAGTTGTCGGTTCAGAACCTGGCGCTGATCGAGGATATTCAGGTCGAGCTGGAGGGGGGATTCTGCGCCTGGACCGGTGAGACCGGGGCGGGCAAGAGCCTCTTGCTCACGGCGCTCGGGCTGGTGCTGGGCGAGAAAGCCTCGGCCGAACTGGTTCGCGCGGGCAAGCCCGAGGCTCGGGCCGCGGCGGTCTTCGAGATCGAGGATGCCACCCTCCGGCAGGAGCTGGAACAGGTTCTGGGCGGGCCGATCGAGGAAGACTCACTGATCATCACGCGGCGAGTCTCGGCGCAGGGGCGAAGCACGGCCCAGGTCAACGGCATGCCTGTGACGATTGCCACGTTGCAGAAGCTCGGTGAGCGGATGGTTGATATCCACGGTCAAAACGAGGGCCGGGCGCTGCTCGACCCGGACCGGCAGCGCGAGCTGCTCGATGCATTCGGTCATCTGGACGAGCCGCTCGAGGCGTTTCGCCGGGCCAGGGCTGTTCACGACGGCCTGCGGCGCAAACGCCAGGCGCTCATCGACGCGACTCAGAGCCGCCAGCGCGAGCAGGCGCTCCTGGAGTTCGAGCGCGATGAGCTGGCCGCGGCCGATCCCAGGCAGGGCGAGTATGACGAGCTGGTTCGCCAGTCTCACCTGCTGGCGAACGCCGAAGCCGTGCGCACCGCGGCGGCCGAGGGCTTCGACAAACTCTACGAGGCCGACCACTCGGCCCAGGAGCTTCTCAAACGCGTGTCTCGCAGCCTGGAGCCGCTCGCCGGCTCGATCCCGGAACTGGCCGACGCCGCGGCGACTCTCGACCGCCTTGCCGAGGAGACGCGCGAGGTGGCCTATACCCTCCGCGACCTCGGCGCGACCTGGGAAGACGACCCGCGCCGGCTGGAAGATATCGAGGCCCGCCTGGCCCTCTATCGGCGGCTGTCATCGCGGTTCCACTGCGGGGCGGATGAGCTGGCCGGTCGGATGGGCCGAAACCGAGGCCAAGCTCGCCGCCTTGGTGCGGGACGACACCGAACTGCGCGGCCTGGACGCGCCGCTGGCGGAGGCATGGAAATCGGTCAAGAGCACGGCCGAGGCGCTGTCGGCCGCCAGACGCAAGACCGCCAAGGATTTCGGCCGGTCGATCCAATCGCGGCTCAAGCCGCTGGGACTCGAAGCGTCGCGGTTGACCGTCGAGGTCGAAACGCGTGACCTGGGCGACGACCCGACCGGCCCTTCGCCGCCCGAATCGGGCGCCGATCGCGTGGAGATGCTCTTCCTGTGCCAATCCGGGCGAGGTCCCGCGCCGCTGCGCAAGATCGCCTCGGGGGGCGAGCTGTCTCGAGTGACCCTGGCGGCCAAGACCGTGCTGGCCGAGGTCGATCGAGTGCCGACACTCATCTTCGACGAGATCGACACCGGCGTGGGAGGCCGCCTGGGTGCCGCGCTCGGCAAGACGCTGGCCGAACTGGGCCGGCACCATCAGGTCGTCTGCGTGACTCACCTGCCCCAGCTCGCCAGCTACGCCCGTCGCCAGTGGGTCATCCGCAAGCAGACGGATCGTGGACGCACGCGGACCACGATTTCGCCGCTCGAGGAGGACGATCGCGTCATGGAGCTGGCGCTCATGCTCCGGGGCGATTCCGCCGCGGAAGGAACCCGCCAGGAAGCCCTGGCCATGTTGCACGAAGCCCAGGCCCCCGGCAAGCACAGCCCCTCGGGCAACGCCCGTGTGAAGAGGCCGATGATTGACGCTCGAAAAACCACGCCGATAAGATCCAGGGGAGCAAGGGAAACTCACTCGGTCATCGCGAGCGTGGAACATGGAGGCAGAGCTTGGGCCTGGAGACTGAAGGAACTAGCAGATATCTTGTTCATGAATCATGTTAACCTATCACCGAGAAGACGCGTCAGGATGGTCCAAACCGATCTAACCACCGAAGCCAGCCCGGCCGGGCGTCCTGGCTCAGAGCCCGGCGCAAGTCTGTTCGTCTGGTCGGCATGGGGGATGTTGCTGGTCGTTGCCTTGATCTATGTCGCCCGGTTCGGGCCCGACGTGCCGCTCTGGGACGATTACGCGGTCGTTCCCCAGCTCGCCGGGGTTCAGCCGGTCACGCCGCAATGGCTTTGGTCGCAGCACAGCGAGCACCGGATCCCGCTGGCCAGGCTGATCTTGCTGGGCACGTTCCATCTGACCGGGGCCGACCCGCGCGGGGTGATGTTTCTCATCGTGGGACTTCTGGCCATCGCCGCGGGATTTCTCATCCTCGCGGCGCGCAAGGCGCTCGGAGGCTCCGGGTATGCGGACGCCTTCTTGCCGATTGTTCTGCTGAACCTGGGCCATCATGAGAACTTGCTGTGGGCGATTCAGGTGACGTATGTCTTGCCAGTCGTCTTGCTCGGGATCGTGCTGGCGCTGATCGTGCGGTCGCCTGTTGCGCCTGGGCCTGGAAGTCTCGTCATCGCGTCGGTTTGCCTGATCTTGATGCCGCTCTGCAATGCTGGAGGTTTGGCCTTCATCCCGGCCATGGCGCTCTGGCTGTGGTGGCTGGCATTCTCTTCGATGAAGCCGGCCGCGAACTCAGGCAATCCGCAAACGCCCTCGCCGTCGCGATCGCGCACCCTGTTGATTCTTGCCTTATCGGCACCCGCGGTCGTGCTTTCGGTTCTCTACTTCAAGGGATACGAAGCGCCCAAGCATCACGCTCCGCCCGGGGGACTTGAGGCGGCCGCGCGAGCCAGCGTGCAGTTTCTGGGAATGGCACTAGGGCGGCCGGGCGTCGTTCTCTGGCCGTGGTCGGGATTCCTGGTTGCGGGCTTATTAGCCGGCTCGGCCGGTGTGCTACTCTGGGCTTGGTCTACCAGAAGAGGTGAGCGGGCGAGGGTGATAGGGCTAGCCTGCGTCCTGGGCGCAGTGGTGTCGCTGACGCTTGGGACAGGATGGGGCCGCTCGGGCCAGGACGAGCTCGCGGGCCTTCAGCCGAGGTACACGACCCTGGCAACGCCGGCCTTGCTTGTGGTTTATTTTGCTTTCGCCTGTTACGGTCCCGGACGCACGCGATACTTTGTTCCGATGGCCTTGTTCGCCGGCTCTTGTGTGCTTCTCTGGCCGAACACTGCTGATGCCTGGTCGGCGGGTCGAAAGTCACGCGTGCAGGCCGCGGCGTTCGATCGCGACCTGGCTTCCGGAACTCCTCTTTTCCGGCTCGTGCGGCGGTACACGCCGTTTCTTCACCCCTCGCAGGAAGCCCTGCACGAATCGCTGGGGATGCTCAGGCAGGCCGGGATCGGCCGCTTCCGGTCGCTGCAAGACGATCCTCCCTTTCAGGAGATCCCCGTCGAACGATCGCCGGCCGAGGTTCGCCTGGCGAGGTGGAACCAGGGCGAGGTGGAAGTGACGGGGCCAGACCCCTGGGTCACATTCGACCTGACCTCGCCAACGCCCGTCTGCGGCATCCGGCTGCATTATTCCCATGCCAGTCCCGAGGGAACCCCGGCGCGGTTTCGCATCGCCTGGCGACGCGGCGAGGATCGCGGTTTCCCACCCGATCAGCGGTATTCAAACTGGAACCTGCCGACGGGAGCCAACCGGTCAACGACGATCTGGGTCGACGACGTCGTTTCGCAATTCCGGATCCAGCCCGATAATCACCCTTGTCGTTTCACCATCTCGGAGCTCACCCTGCTGGTGGCTCCCGGAGCCTCGATCAGGAAGCGCTAGAGTGACTCAGGCCGTCGCACCGAAATTCTCCTCATCCCTGATCTCCTGGTCGCGGCGACCCGTCGGCCGGCTCGGCGTGGCGATTCTCGGCATCGTGATCGTATCGGCGCCGTGGCTTCTCTTCTTCGACCCCATCGGCTTGCCCGGGCGAGCCCACCTTGCCCGAGACCCGATCTCGATCTATCGCATTTACAGCGACGACTTCGCTTATATCGCGGCCTCGCGCAACCTGGAGCGAACGCTCTCGAACCTGTTCGTCCCTCATAATACGCATATCGTGCCCGCGTGGAGAGTGCTTACATGGGCACTCGTTGCCTGGGCGGGTTCGCTGGAAAAGATTCCGGAAGTGCTGGCCGAAGCGGCGTACGGCATCCTAGTGGCGGTGATGCTGCTTATGGGCCGGCTGGTCGCGCGCGAGACCGGGCGAACCGGTCTGGGGCTGGCCGCGATGGCCGCGATGGGCACGACCTCGGTCATCGCGCCATCGGCGTGCTGGTATTCGGCCGGCCAGACATTGTGGGCGGGTTTCGGCATCCTGGCGGCTCTCTGGTATGCTCAGTGCTGGCGACGGTCACACTCGTTCGCGGCATTGATTCTGGCCGGCGTCTCGGCCATGCTGGCGGGCTGGTTCTGGACGATCGGCCACATCGCCGGACCGGCCGCCGCGCTTTACCTGTGGCTCGACGGCCGCCCAAAATGGCGCTGGGGGGCATTCGCACCGCTGGCCGGATCGGTTCTGGCAGTCACGCTGGGCATGTCTCTGGGCGGGGACAAGATTGACAGCACCGTCAGCTTTCACGGGCGGACGACGCGCGAGGCCGCGAGGCCGGTCGAAGGGTTTCTGCACACGGCGCAGGCTATCCCGGAAAACCTGGTCTTGGGAAACCTCGGGCTCACGACAAAGACGACACAGACTCAAGGAATGACCCTCACGCTCGTCCTGACCGGCATCTGGTTCGTGCAACGAATCAGGCAAGGCGGCCCGCGAGCGTTCAACCCGCTGGAATGCACGGGTGCCGCCGTAGTGCTAGGCAGCTACCTGGTCGAATGGACCGTGCGCGGCTACTTTTCGTTTCGGTTACTCAGAACCATCAACATGGGGGGGATCGTCCCCTGGTATGACACGGTGCCGCAGATCGGGGCGGTTCTCTTTGTGGCCGGTTGGCTTGCCGGGCCGCGCAGTCGGGAAAGCAAGCCGGCGCTCTTGCGACCGATCAGCCCAGCTCCACCGGCTGGGTGCGATTGGAGTCTGCGGGCTCTTGCTCGTCTTGATCGTACTTAATCGGCCCCGGGTTGACGTTCTCTGGCGCGCCAGTGTGCCCGATCGCCTTCCCTTCGAGGTGAAGAACAAGATGTTCCCGATCGTGCCCATGCAGTCGATGAGAGCGACAACACTGCTGTTCGATCGGGCACAGTGGCAGCGGCGCCATCTTCGGCGGCTCGACCAGGCGGAAGAAATCGCCGGCAGGCTGGGGATCGGGCGAGAGGCCGTGCGCTCCGTATTCGGCCGACTTGACATGCCCGAGCTTCCCAAGGTTTACGACGCCGCGGACCTGATAAATTTGCCAGAGCGAGGCAGGCCGGTCGACCCCGACGTGGTCCGCCGCGCGCTTCAGCCCTACGTCTTCAAGGAGCCGGAGCCAAGACCATTCTGGCTGCCCGCATCCGAGTCCTGGCCGCCGCCGCCGGAGCTGGACTGGACAACCAGGGAAGTTGACGCGGGGGATTGAAACCGACGTCAGACCGAACCATCTAGATCAGAACGGGTTCCCCTCGTCGATCGGCTCGGCGACCGTGGCAAGGTTTTCAAACCGAGTCAGGTTCTTGAGGAACGTGAGCTTGATGCTTCCGGTGGGCCCGTTGCGGTTCTTGGCGACGATGACCTCGGCAATGCCGGGCTGGTCATTGGGGTCGTAATACTCGGGTCGGTGAAGCAAGAGGACCATGTCGGCGTCCTGCTCGATGGCACCCGATTCGCGCAGGTCGGCCATTCGCGGGCGCCGGTCTTCGCGGCTTTCCACGGCGCGGTTGAGCTGCGAGAGGGCGATCACGGGCACGTGCAGCTCGACGGGCCAGGGTCTTGAGCCGGCGGCTGATCTTGGCGATCTGCTCCTGGCGGCTATCGCGCGAATCTTCCGAATCGATGAGCTGGATGTAGTCGACGACGATCAGCCCGAGATCTTGCCGGAGCTTGAGCCGGCGGGCCATGGCCGTGATCTGAAGCATGTTCCGCGCGGGAGTATCGTCGATGAAGATCGGCGCGGCGACCATTTCACCGAACGCCTTGCCCAGCTTGTTCAGCTCGCGATAATCAAGCCCGTGGCCGGTTCTCAGCTTGTGGCCGTCGACCCGCGACCGGGAGCAAAGCAGCCGTTCGCCGATTTCGAGGTTGCCCATTTCCAGGCTCACGACCAGGACGGGAACCTTGAGCTTGATCGCGGCATGGTCGCAGATGTTGAGCATGAGCGCGGTTTTGCCCATGCTCGGCCGGGCCGCCACGATGATGAGCTGGTCGGAATGGAAGCCGTTGGTGAAATCGTCCAGGTCGTGAAAGCCCGAGGCCACGCCCGTGACGGGATGCTTCTCCTGGGCACGCTTGGCGATCAGGGTCATCGCCTTCTCGAGAACCTGCTTGATCTCGTGGGTTTCTCCCCGGATCTGATCTTCGGCGATCGTGAAGATTCTCTGCTCGGCCGACTCGAGAAGCTGCTGGGCCGTGAACAGGTTCGAGTATCCCTCGCGGATGATCTCGGTCGCGCTTTGAATGAGCTGGCGGCTGATCGATTTCTGGCGGCACGATCTCGGCGTGGTACCTGGCGTTGGCCGCGTGGGGCACGCTGCTGGCGATCTCCAGCAGCATCTCGTGGCCGCCAATCAGCTTGAACTGATCGCGGAGCGTCAGCTCATCGGCCAGCGTGACGGCGTCAACGGCTTTCCCCTGGCTGTACAGATCGCTGATCGCCCGGTAGATGATCTGGTGAGCGTCACGGTAGAAATCCTCGGAGGTCAGGAACTGGGCCACCTCGTGGAGGACGTCGTTATCGAGCAGGATTCCGCCCAGCACGGAACGCTCGGCCTCGAGATTCTGGGGTGGCAGGTGATCGCTCAGCGAGCCTCCACCAGGCTGCGAAAACGGCACATTTCCGCCGCCGCCACCTTTGCCGTTGCCAGAACCATGGGAGGGAAGTGACGACATACCGTGACAAGCTCCAAAAAGAGCACTGCCGGGTTCCCGATCACGCCCGTCTTGGGGCGTGCGAGCCGCGCAGAGACGCGACGATGGCATTCGAGGCATGACCGAGTTTGGCCCGCGCTCCGGGCCGATGATGCCCGGGCCAGGTTCCGGCGCGCCGGTTCCGCCGCTCTCATTCTACCCTTGATCCGTGGCGCTACGAGATCATGCTACGAGTCAGACGGCGGCAGAACGCCTGGCTCTGAACACTCGTATCGGATCGAACGAGCCGGGCGGCATCGGAAAAACCGAGGAGAATCCGCATTCGGCGGCCGGGAAGAGACCGATTTCGCGGATCGAGAAAACGAAAGTGAATTCCGTGGGAAGGAACGCTAAGAGGAGCGAAAGCGGACCGAAATCAAAGGTGCATGATTCGGGCCAGGTGCCTGAGATGAGAAAAAAGGCGGGTCATGGACCCGCCCTGCAGGGATGGCAAAGGCTTCGAAACCGGCAAGCCGGCGAAGGCTACAGCTAGGCGGTGGGTGACTCTTCGCTGTGGGTTGGCACAACCCAAAGCTTCACTTCGGTGCCAATCTCTTGCGCCAGGACAACCTTGATCGTGTACAGACCCAAGTCCTTGAGCGGGCCCTCGATGCGGACGTTTTCGGTCTCGACTGGAAAACCCTCGGACTTGAGCGCCGCGGCAATCTGATCGGCGTTGACCGATCCATACAGATGGCCTTCCTCGTTGGCGTTGGCCTCGATGGTCAGAGACCGCTGCGCGATCTGCGCGGCCAGGTTTTGGAGGTCGGCTCGGCGGGCTTGCTCAAGCTCTTTGAGGCGCCTGCGATGCTTCTCGACGATTCTCAGGTTGTGCGGGGTCGCGAACGTGGCCTTGCCCTGGGGAAGCAGGTAATTCGCGCGAAGCCCGGTCGAACCTTGACCAGCTCACCTGGCTGGCCCACATGGGGAACGGACTGGGTCAAGAGGACATTGATATGTCCGTCCTTGGCACGTAGCGGATGGTTCTTGCGCCGTTCGACGCCGGGCTGGCGGGGCGGGCCGGCGACCGCTTGGTTGCCTTTCGGCGCGCCTGCCGCCTTGGCTTGGGGCTTGGACTTGGCAGGTGCCTTGGTCTTGGACGCGGCAGCTCGGGTGTCGGTCGTCTTGGCCATGGAGGGCTCTCTTACTGTCAATCGAGGAATCGCGTGCTGAAGACCCATGCCCGCTCGAGGACGAGACCGCCCAATGCTGGCCCTGGCTTGTCACGCAAGTAGGGTGAAATCTGTCAAGGAAACTGGATCGGAAATAGAAACGCTGTTCAAAACGGAATATCTTCCTCGTCGCGCTCTTCGGGTTCCGAGGCCGGTCGTGCTCTGGAACCCGAGGTTGGGGATGAGGATCGCACGGCGCCAGAACCGGCGCCGTTGGTCTGGCCGCGGTTGTCGGTGTAGCCGGCACCTCCGGCGCGACGCGAAGACGAATCACGAGCCGCCGGGGCCGAACCAGCCGCATCGTCATAGCCCGCATCACCTGCGTCGTTGCCGGCATCGCCGCGGCGGCCATCAAGAAACTGCACGCGATCGGCCTGCACGCGGATCTTCGACCGTTTCTCACCGGTCGTCTTATCGTCCCATGTGTCCATTTTGAGGTAGCCTTCGACGTGGATCGAGCTTCCCTTGCGAAGATACTGACAACACGTTTCCGCCTGACGGTCCCACACGGTCACGTCGATGAACAACGTCTCCTCGCGACGCTCACCATCACGGCCCTGCCAGGAGCGGCTGGTGGCCATTCGCAGTTCAGCCACCGCCGTTCCGCTCGGTGTTCTGCGTAGCTCTGGGTCGAACGTCAGACGACCCATCAAGTAGACCCTGTTCAAGTCGGCCATCGCCTGGTTCCTCCGCGGGTACGGCAAACATTCACGACACGGACTTCCACACCACGTCTCTCAGCCACCGCTGCCCTAGAAACGGCAACCCGCGACACCGACGGCCGGTTACTTTCTGGCCACGCGATCGCGGACCTCGTGCCTCCTGGCAGAGAATAGTAAACGATTGTCCCCTAGATTGCAAGATGGCTGATCTGCATGTGGCGAAGGAACCGGGGGAAGCCGGGCCTGCGCCTGGCTGGCTAGTCGTCGCGGCGGCGGCGGCGAGGACGTTCGTCGAGCTCTTCGTCCGGGCCCGCGTCCTCCGCATCGGCGTTGGGCGTCGACGTCATGGCCTGGTTCACAAGGTGCTCCTCGAGCTTGGGATGCACCTTGAGGATCAGCTCGCGGAGGATCAAGTCGCTCAGGTGGCAATCCGCCACGATGTCTTTCAGGTTCGAGCCGTCCGTCTTGAAATAAGTCAGAAGGTACGTGCCCTTTTTGTGGCTGCCCAGCGGATAAGCCAGCCGGCGCTCGTCCCACTGGCGGCTGGCCACGATTTCGGAGCTGTGTTTCGTCAGTATCTCATGAACATGCTTGACAGTATCTTCCCAGGCCGCGGCGGCCTTGGTACTGTCGAGCAAAAACATTCCTTCATACGTGCTGACAGGCAAGTTGGGGTCCTCCTCTAGCCACTACTTGATATTCACGGGTCCGTTGAATCGATTCATCGCCTGGTCGATGCCCTGGGTGACCCAGACGGCAACAGCCTGGGTCGCGAGGATCAGCGTATCGTCGATCAGGGCACGTTCGGGGTTGCGAAATCGGCTCAGCACGAAATCGGTTGCGTGGAGCTCACCCTGGTCACCGATGCCGATTCTAAGCCTGGGAAACGCTTCGGTACCAAGGTGGGCGGCAATGTCGCGGAGTCCTTTTTGACCGCCGTCAGAGCCTCCGGGTCTGACCCGAATCTTACCCACGGGGAGGCTCAGGTCGTCGCACACGGCCAGGATGTCTTGCGGTTCGAGCTTGTAGAACCGAGCCGCCTGGCCGACCGACCGGCCGCTCAGGTTCATGAACGTTTCCGGCTTCAGCACCAAGACGCGGCGGTAGTCGATCTCGACCTCGGCCACCTGGCCTTCAAACTTGCGAGCGAAACCTGCTTGTCTTCCTCCCCTGGCCAGTTGATCGACGAGATCGAAGCCGATGTTGTGCCGCGTTCCGAGGTATTTCGTGCCCGGATTACCCAGGCCGACCACCAGTTTCATCGTCGCCAAGGCAACCGCTCCTGGCCGAGAGCTGTCTGGCTCCGTATCGGGCTACAGCGATTGAGCGTCGAGGCCCGGCCCGGATGCAGCATGATCACCGTTATTCGGATTTCTCTTTTTCCTTGCGTTCGGGTTTGATGACTTCGGGCTGCGTGACCGCCGCCTCGGCGGCGGCTTCAGTTGTTGGCTCGGCCGCGGCCCCACGCACCACCACGTGGACGATCAGGGTGTCGGTATCGGTATCGACCGTGACACCTTCGGGCAGGCTCAGGTCGCGAACGTGAACCCCGTCATCGATATTCAAGTGACTGATATCCACCTTGACTGAATCGGGGATCGCGCCGGCGGGGCACTTCACGCGGATCGAGCGAACCAGTTGTTCCAGAATGCCCCCCTCCGCAACGCCGGGCGCCGTGCCCTTGAGCTCGATGTTGACTTCGGTTTCGATCAACTCGGAGACATCAACGCGGGCGAAATCAAGGTGGAGAATTTCCTTGCCCAGGTTGTCCCACTGGACGTCGCGGATCAGCACCGTCTCGGTTTTATCGCCCAGGTCGAGCTCGGCGAGATGGCTGGCCGCCTTGATCATGCTCCAGACATCATCGCGGGAAAGGGTGATCGGCACGACCGCCTGCTTGTGACCGTAGATGACGGCCGGAACCTGGCCCTTCGAGCGCAGCCGGCGCGACACCCGCGTACCGGTTCCCTTGTTCTTGGCTGGGTCGCGCGGCTCGACCCGGATCTTGAGTGCTTGCGCCATCGGTCGCTCGCCCTGATCGACGCTGCGAGCAGGCGAGGCCTCCATGTCATGGTAATTCGGTATTCCACGGAAGGTTTACATCAACCCACGTGCACGACCCGGTACGCTTGCACGCGGATGCGGAAAAGCGATCGCGGGAACGCGGCAAAATCAAAAAGGCGACCTCGCATTCGAGACCGCGCAGTCAGACATTATGAGGATTTCCCGCTCGCCGTTCAAGTCCCTTTGAACGGAAGCTCGCAACGATCGAGCACGGGCATGAAATGAATCGCTTTTAAAAGTGCGTGGTAGCATGCAGCTCATCAATGAACGTCATGAAGCCTGCAAAGTGTGTGTCGAGAAGAAAACCCGGTCCGGTAATCACGGTGAAATGAGCACCAAGCCGACGGTGAGCGCCAGAGCACGGCCATGTTAACCCCAATCGCACCTGCAAACGCTCGTTTAAGCAAGCACGTCGGTGAAGCAAGAGGCCGAATCGTGACAACTAAAGCAAAAAATCAGGTTTTGTTGATTTTCATTATCAGAGCCGCCGGTCGCTTATTGTATCTCAGGCGATCGCTGTCATCTTGGATGACCTGAGTCCGTAATTCTGTCTGGACGGATTTGGACGACCATGATTGATAGAATGAAAAAAAGTGTTCACGAATTCGCTGGACCCGGACTCGAAAATTCGCCAGTCGGGCTCGAGACGCCGCCGCCTGTCGAGCCACGCGACGAGCCCGCCCGATCCGCGCAGGCCGAGGAGTCCAAAACCCGCTACGTCTTCATCGATGGGCTTCGGGGAATCGCGGCGCTCCTCGTCATGGTGTACCACTTCAACATGGCACCGGATGCGATTCGCGAGGTGTACTGGAGTCTGCTTCCGTCCCCGATCCACTTCATCATCACAAGCGGCTGGTTCGGGGTCGATATCTTCTTTGTCATCAGCGGGCTTGTCATCGCCCACAGCGTGGGGAATTCCGTCATTACTCCCCGCTACTTCGCGAACTTCGCGCTGCGGCGATCGATCCGAATCGACCCGCCTTACTGGGTCGCACTCGTTTTGTGCGTCCTCGTGCAGCAGTTCGGCAACCTGGTGATCGGCAAGCACGCCGTCGTCTTCCCCTCGCTTCAGGTTTGGCTGGCGAACCTCTCCTACCTCCAGATCTGGTATGGCGTTTCCCTGCTTGGCGTCTCCTGGAGCCTGACCCACGAGTTACAGTTCTACATCCTCTTTATCTGCCTGATCGGTCTCTGCCAGTCGGTGCTCAGGGTCGCCCCGGAATCGAAGGCTTGGTCTTCGGCGCTGCTCTTCCTCTGTTTTGGGGTGACGGGCCTGGCGTCCGCGGCCTACCCTTTCAAGGTTGACCGGACCCTGATGGTCACGTGTGCCCAGACCTGGCATATGTTCTGCTGCGGCGTCTTTTGCTACCTGCTGCTGAATCGCAAGATCGTCTGGCCTCTGGCCGCCTTTTACCTAGTCGGGATCACCCTCCTTAAAATCGACGGGACGATGGCCCCGGTCAGGGTCGGCGTCCTTCTCGCGACAGTCGTGGCAGCCTGTCAAACGAACAAGCTCGGCGTCTGGCTCAAAGCCAGACCTTTCCAGTACTTCGGTCGGATTTCGTACAGCCTCTACCTGGTCCACGTCATAATCGGCGTCCCGCTCCTCTACTTCGCGTATCGTATCGGGGTAAATACGACCATACCCCTGATCGCCTGCTACCTCTTGGCGGTCGGCCTCACGATCGGGGTCGCCGACCTGATGTACCGACTCGTCGAAAGACCAACCGTCCGTTTTTCCAAGCTCCTGAAATCCCCCGCAACTGGTCGCAGCCTGCCGGTAGCTCTGGAAAGTGCTGTTACTTTCTCGTACGAACGCCGCCAAGCTCTTGCCGACTGTCCCGACTAGTGCTTTTTACCGGCGCAGAGCCAACGACTGGAGGAAGCGAAGTCGCATCAGGGGCCTTCCAGCGGGAGATCCCGCACGCGTGACCCGACGATCGAGTTTCGTCGCCTGGCTCGTCGCGGCTGGCCCAGTTGATCCGGAGTTTGCTCCTGAAAGTTGCCTGAATCGTGCAGGTTACGATCTCTGCGAGCTTTACGACGCGAGATTTTGAAAACCGGTATTCAAACTGCGCGGACGGTCTGTACACAGTCACGCCATCCGGTCGGCTACTTGGAAGCTTTCTGGCCCGGCGCGCCATGTACGAGGCCGAGGTCCAGGCCCAGAGAATCCTCGCCGGTCGGAAGGCGGTGTGGATGCGGGGTCTTCCTGGGTGGATCATCCCACGGTCGGCGAAGCAAGGTCACAAGATTACAATACCTGTCCGTTCCTTCGCTCGGGTTCGTGATGCCAGACCTTCGGCCGCACACAGCCGTCTTTGCGAGGAGTCAAGGCATGTCCCTTCACACGCGGTTCGACGCCAATCGATTTGCAGAGGAATTTCACCGCGAGGGGTTTTTCATTCGTGAGGGAGTCCTCACGGACGCCGATGTCGAACGCCTTTGATCTGCTGTCGCGGAGATTCCGAATGGTGAGGAAGTGCGCCGCAAGCGTGGCGTGTACGGTGTTCGTAACCTCTTGGAGATCTGTCCCCCGGTCGAGGAACTCGCGCGGCAGTCGAACATTCGTCAATGGGTAACTCCCGTGCTCGGCGAGAGCGCGTTCGCGGTCCGCGCCACCTACTTCGACAAGGTTCCGGGCTCCAACTGTTCGTTGTTCTGGCACCAGGACAACGTGATCTCGGTCGCCGCGCGAGTCGAGGTCGCAGGTTATGGCGGCTGGTCGAATAAGGCCGGCGTCTGGCGGGTGCAGCCCCCCCGCAGGTTCTTGCCAACATGATGGCGGCACGTGTGCATCTCGATGATTGTGGACCCGACAGCGGCCCGCTGCGCGTGCTCCCGGGATCACACCGATCGGGTTGGCTGGATGATCAGCTCGACGCGTGGAAGCAACGTGTACCGGAAGTCATCTGCACAGTGCGGCGCGGCGGTGTTGTGACGATGTGTCCTCTTTTGCTCCACGCTTCAGCGAAGTCCACTGCCCTGAGCCATCGCCGAGTCATTCACATTGAACGCCGAAATCCGCGGACAAAAACCCCATGACAATGTGACATTTGTCCCAGGCGTTAGGGGTATTCGAACGCAGGCGTAATCCTCCCAGCCATGGGACAGGCGGGCAGTCCCGATCGAGAGCGGCTTCTTTGAGGATTGGGTTGTGCGCGCGTTTATCGAACCGAACCAAGAGGCGATCATCTTGGATCTCTACGACTCCTCCAGTCCCCACGAGCCGCTGGTAGGCTTGCTTCGGTTTGACCTTCTCGTAACCAGGCAACCGAGTCGCCAGCCAGCGGTAGCAACCATGTGCAATCACCGTTAGCGCCACATCAAGGTCCACATTGAGACGGACTTCGCTGGCCAGGCAGTCGAGGTGGAAGAAATTCACGCTGATTCCCAAGGCGTCTTCGACTCCGTTCCGCTTGACGTACCGCGTGATCACTTCGCGGGCGGTGACCTCGAAATTGTTGGATAAGCAGAGGGTCGGTTCGTCACGCCCCAACCCGGCCACCGCTACCTGCCGATGTCTCTCGGGGTAGTCCCGAAGCTTTACGGATTCATCGAGATAACGGATGTTTTTGTGACGGCGCTTAGGAATGTCAATCACGGCACGGCGCCAAGCGCCGGCCGGCGTATTGTGCAAGCGGCGGAGAATGGCTGTCCCACGGCGACGGATGGTAACAAACCAGATCTTGCGCTGGTTGAGCTTGGCAAGCTCGCAATAGGAAACCACCTTGGAGTCAAAGTAGAGCCACTGGGGGTCGTGATCGGTCAAATCGTGCCAGAACTCGACGAACCGCATCAGTTCCTCTGCCTGGTCATCGCGAGTGATGTTGGCGTTGGAGTAGCACAGGGCACGGCTCTGGGGCTCGTAGGCGAAGAAGCTGAGGACGCTGGGAGCCGCTTTACCGCGGAGGGGCAAGTAGTGGTTCTCGAGGACTTCGGGTTCGCCCCGGAAGGGGATGGGATGGAAATCGAGGCAGAATTCTTCGGCGTCGGGAAACAGCAAAGGAGCCAAGCCGGTGACCCACCGAGACAACAGAGCTTGTTGGCAGGAGCGTGTGGTTCGGTAGGAGTAATCGGTCGCGTAGCTCTTCTTGGGAAGGACATTCAAGCCGGTGAACAGTCCCAGGGCCTCGTCGATGTCAAAATCGGTGATATGGCTGCGCCGCTCTTTGTCGAGCAGTTTCAGAGTCAGCAGACTGAGCAAGGCCGCTGAAGGAGGGACCATACCTGAGCCGGGGTAACCGGCTCGGGCGACCATCTCATCGAACCGAAGCCGGGCCAAAAGAGGCAGGAAGAGAAAGATTCCGGCCACGCGTGTGCGAAGGCATCGCCCTGGTGTCAGAGCAAGTTGGTGACAATCGGCAGTGGCTTGGGGATCGGGTTGAATTACGGGATGTACACCTTGTTTTCCTTTGGGGCGTCCGCAGGCCGGGGTGACGAAAAAAGGGGTGGCCGACCAGTCCGACACTGGTCGCGAAATTGAGACACGAGATTGCGGAGCGTTCCATAGCGATAACCGAACTGCCGCGCAATCTCGGCTAAGGGCCGGTGGTCAAGAAAGACGGCTCGGAGGGCCTCGAAGCGTCGATGGAGCGTCGAGGAGGGATGAGCGAAGAAGTCATGGCAGCAGGTATCATCCATGGGGGAACTGGCCTGCACCCCATTTCTTGGTCCAGTGATAATGGGAGTCACCTGTTCGTTGATTCAGTAGACGAGGGATCGGGCAGGTCTTCTTCGATAGGCACATACCTCTCACACGTCGCCGCGAATTCGGCTGGTGTCTTGTAACCCAAAGAACTGTGCGGGCGTTCCGTATTGTACTCTCCTTTCCAGAGCGCGCCCAACGCCCTGGCCTGAGGCTCGCTCTCGAATTCCTCGCGGTTCAGGAACTCGTCGCGAACCTTGCTGTGAAATGACTCCGCGTAACCGTTCTGCCAGGGGCTTCCCGGCGCCACGTACAGCGTCCCAGAGCCGGTCTCCCCCAGCCACGACCGAATGACCTCCGCCGCGAACTCCGGCCCGTTGTCGCTCCGCATCCGACACGGCAGGCCGCCGCGCTGGGCCGCGACTTCGGCCAAGATGATCCGGGTGTCCTGGGCTGTCATGGCTCGGCGTGCCTCCAACGCCAAGCATTCACGAGTATACTCATCAACTAAACTTAACCATTTGAGGCTCCGACCGTCGCTGGTACGATCGAAGATAAAGTCCCATGTCCATACGTCGTCTTTGCCACGCGACGGGCGGAGATGGCAGGCGTTGCAATCCTGTCCATGCGCTCGGCGGGGCTTGGGATTGGCCTGCGGTTGGGCCACTTTCAGCCCCGACAAACGCCAGAGGCGACGCACCGCCTTCTTGTTAACCGTCCAGCCCTCGCGATCCAAGAGGGCCCAGATCCGCCGGTAGCCGTACCGCGGGTGTGCCCCGGCCAGTTCCTCGATTCGTCGGGCCAATGCCGCCTGGAAATCGCGACGAACGGGCTGGTAACGGAGGCCGGACCGGGCCAGGTCCAGCGCCCGACACACACGGCGTTGGGATACGTGGAATTGTTCACATACTTCAGTGACGATGAGGCGGCGTCGGGGGGCAGTCATGGCTTTTTTTTCAAGGCCTCCTGAAGCATGCGGCGGTCGAGCGCCAGCTCGGCGACCAGGAGCTTGAGTCGGTCGACTTCGGCTTCGAGTTCTGATGCGCGGAGTTGTTCATTCGATATTGGGTTCTCCTGGAGGGCCTTCCAGCGGTAGTAGGTGGTGGGTCCGATCCCGGCCTTGCGGCAGGCCTGGTTGATGTTCAAGCCGGCGTCGAGGTCGGTTTGGAAGTCGCGGAGGATGGCTGCGATCTGGTCCGGTCTGGGTCGTTTTCGCATGGGTCGCTCCCTGGCTCCCTGCCAGTTGTACGATTCCCATTAAGACTGGACCAGGTTTTGGGGGGCAGGCCACACTCCAGGATTGTCACAGGATTTTGCCGCGATTCCACCTCCTGAGGTAACCCTTTTTCACATGGAGTTGGCAAGATGCGACCAGGTGGAGAGCACCGAGAAAGGCTCATTTTCCTGGAAATCCGCGCGGGAGGGTCGCGGTGCATCGGTTTTGGCCTCAGGAAATAGCGAGGCCCAGAGACACAGGCATCAAAGAAAAAGAAGTGACAGTACGCAGCAAGAAAGTCGGAAAAAGACAGGGGAAATCGAGGATCGAGCCGGGGAAGTGTCACCCATTTTTCTGCCGCGGATTTCGGCGGTCAACGTATGCGGCTTTGGTGACTCAGGGGTCGATTTGATCCTCTGGTCAGCAACGCGGGCGCGGTCGGCGAACCCGGCCCGGCGGACCCCTTACTCTTAGTGCTCCATTTCACAATAAACTGTGAGGTTGTGATGCCCTGCGTGGCACCCGAAGAATCAAGTGACCAAGGCTCCGGGCAGTTTGCCACACTTGGCCTCCAATCGCTCCAGGAAGTCTTGCAAGGCGGCTCGATCAAATCTCCAATCGAACGGACGAGGCTGTCGATTGCTCAGCTCTTCGTACAGCCGAAGTCGCTGCTCCACCTCTTCCAGGCTGGCGAAGTCGTTTGGAGTCAGAACCTTCCTCTGGATGATCGAGAAGTAAATCTCCACCTGATTCAGCCAACTGGCATGCACCGGCGTGTGGACCAAGACCGCCTTGCGATGGGCCTTTCGCAGTCGCCTGATGGCCGCCTGCCCGCGGTGCGACGAGCCGTTGTCCACGACCCAGAAGACCCGACTGGCCGACCGGTAGGGCTCACTCCGCATGACCTGCTCGACCAATCGGCCGAACGAGTCGATGCCAGTCTTCTCCTCACACCGGCCCAAGACTCGGCCGCGGCGAACATCCCAAGCAGCCAGGTACTGCAAGGCTCCGCCCCGCTGGTACTCATGCTCGACGCGCATCGGCCGCTTGGGGCCCGTCGGCAAAGTCGCGTGGCATCGAATCCGGGCCTGGATGCTCGTCTTCTCATCCGAGCTGATGATATAGTCCCTGCGGCCCAGCCGGCTGCCCTCCCAGGAGCCGGCGTACAGATCCAGGACGCGACCCGCCTTCTCGGAGAACTTCGGGTCGCGCGGGAAGATCCAGTACTTATACCGCCATGGCTTGATTGCGTCGGCATCCAGGATGCGCCAGACGGTGCTGGGGCTGATGGACCGACCCAAGGCTGTTCCAGCCCGCTCGGTCAGGTCCGAGGTTGACAGGCGACTCAGCGGCAACTTGGTCTGGCAGACGGCTTCACAGGCGACCGCCTTGACGATCGCGCGGTCACGAGGGGGAAAAAGCGGGCTTGCGACCCCGGCCCGCTTGGTCGGCCAAGGAGAAGTCCCCGCTGGCCCAGCGGTGTCGCCAGAGGCGGACGGAGTTGGGGTGGAGTTCCACCAAGGCCGCGGCCGCGACGTGCGACAACGCGGGAGATTCGTGGAGCAAGAGGACCAGCCGAGCCCTCTGGTGCTGGTCGTGCGGCACCGCCCGGCGACGGACCAAGGCTCGGCATTGATCAAGGAACTCCGACGGGAACTTGGGGCGGTCCAAGGGCGTCGGGCCAGGCATGGTGCGACTCCATTCGCGGTGACCAATCGGTTCTCCAGCCGAACGCACGTAGAATAGGCCGAACTGCTCGACATCACAACCCCACAGTTAATTGTGAATAGGCAGCACTTAGTCATCCGCGATCATTGCCTCTTCACACGAGCGTTGCCCGAAGGGCTTTGCTTGCCGGGGGCCTGAGCTTCGTGCAACATGGCCAGGGCTTCCTGGCGGGTTCCTTCCGCGGCGGAATCGCCCCGGAGCATGAGCGCCAGTTCCATGACGCGATCGTCCTCCTCGAGCGGTGAAATCGTGGTCCGCGTGCGTCCTCGATCTGTCTGCTTGCGGATGACCCACTGGCGACGCGCGTAGCTGGCGAGCTGGGGCAGGTGAGTCACGCAGACGACCTGATGGTGCAGACCCAGTTCGGCCAGCGTCCTGCCGAGCGCGGCACCTAGGCGGCCTCCCACGCCGGTGTCGATCTCGTCGAAGATGAGTGTCGGCACTCGATCGACCTCGGCCAGCACGGTCTTGGCCGCCAGGGTCACTCGAGACAGCTCGCCACCCGAGGCGATCTTGCGCAGCGGGCGCGGGACCTCGCCCGGATTGGACAGGAAGAGCATCTCCACGCGATCGGCGCCCGATTCGGGCGGCGAAAGGCCGGTCGGGTCGTCGCCCAGGTCACGCGTTTCGACCTCGACGGTCAACCGCGACGCTTCGAGTCCCAGCGGCTTGAGCCGCGATTGGATCGACCGGCCGAAATCCTTGGCGGTCTTGCGTCTGGCGGCCGACAGCGCTTCGGCCGAGCTCTTGACCGATTTCCATGCCTCCACCAGCGGCGGGTCCAGGCCGCGCAATTCGGTGTCGTCCCGCACCAAGGCAGCGAGCTTGGCCTCGGTTTCGGCCCATCGACCGGCCAGCTCATCCGCCCCGCAGTGAAACCGCGATGACAGCCGCCGATAGAGGGCCAGGCGGGCCTCGATATCTTCCAGCCGGCGCGGGTCGTCTTCCCAGGTCGCGCCCAGGTCGCGGAGGGTATAGGCCACCTCGCGCGTCTCCTCGGCAAGGCGCTCCAGAGTCGCCGCGGCGTCGGCCAGTTCCGGGATCGAGCCGGCGAGCGGCTCCAGGCTGCGAGACACGCGTTTGAGAAGCTCCTGGGCCGAGTGGTCGGCCTCGTAGAGTTTGTCGAAGCCCTCGGCCGCCGCGGTGCGCACGGCTTCGGCGCTCGCCAGCAGGTGAGACTGGCGAACCAGCTCGTCATGCTCGCCCTGCCTGGGATCGGCCGCGGCCAGCTCATCGCGTTCGAACTCCAGGAGCGCCTGCTCGCGCTGGCGGCTCTGAGTCGCGTCGATGAGCGCCTGGCGTTTGCGCCGCAGGCCGTCGTGAACAGCCCTGGCCCGGCGAAACGCCTCGAGCGGCTCGTCCAGATGACCGAATGCATCGAGCAACTCGCGCTGCCGGTCCGGGTCGAGCAGCGCCCGGCCTTCGTTTTGACCGTGGATATCAACCATCCGCTCACCGAGCTTCTGCAACGTGGCAATCGTCACAGGCATGCCGTTGACCTGGGCCGTACTTCGCCCCTGCGCCGAGACTCGCCGCGTGATGATCAGTGAGTCTTCCTCGATCGGCCCGCCCAGAACCTGTTCCAGCTCCTGCCGGAGGGTGGCATCCTCGATCTCGAAGACCGCCGCGGCCCGAGCCTCGGGCTTGCCGGCGCGAACGAGTTCGGCCGAGGCTTTCTCGCCCAGCACCAGCCCGAGCGCCGTGAGCAAGAGGCTCTTGCCCGCCCCGGTCTCACCGGTCCAGGCGCAGAATCCCCCCTCCAGCTCGACCTGAATATCCTCGATCAGCGCCAGGTTCTGAACCGACAACTCACGCACCACGTCAACCAGGCCTCCGCCATGTCTCCATCATGACGAATCCGGCCGCTGCTGGACAGAGGACCATCCGCGAGCGAGCTGGTGATGCCGGTTCGTTCGAGTGCCTGCTCACTTCAGATCAACAACCATCTTCTCAATCTTTCCGTCGAACTTGAACGGTGCAAGATCGAAGTATTCGAGCGAGACGGGAGAACCGAGATCGACGCCTACGTCGAGAGTCTCACTGGCGGTGAACGCCCCAGGCACGGTGCGCTTCACGGTCGTGCGAGCCACTTCCTGGCCATCCACCTTGAGGGTGACATCTGCCGATGCGCCGGGCCTGGCGATCGTTTCATCAACCTCAATCTTGTGCTTCCCGGGGGTGATTCTGGCTTCGCTCTTCGCGGTGGTCCGCTCGATGATGAGCATGTTGTACTCATACACCAGTTGCCCTTTATCCATGTAAAGGGTAAGCCCGCCGCTCGCGCCGCCGAGGGCGTACAGAACCCCGGAAGCCTCCTGGCCGACTTCGATATCGAGCGCGACGTGGTTACTCCGCTTGCCGAGAGCGGGAGCGGCGAACTCCGGCATGCGCGTGGTGGTCGCGTCGAACCGCCATGATTTGTACGGGCTGGAGATGACATCCTCCGGATGGAACCGAGTCCAGAGCCCGCCGCCGATGGGCAGTGCCTTGTTTGCCTTAGCCTCGGCCAGGAACAGATCCTTCATCCTGGCCAGCCGCTGCGGCTCCTTATTGGCAAGGTCGTCAGCCTGGGAGAAGTCCTTCGTCAGGTCGTAAAGTTCCCACACGTCTTTGTTCGCGTCCCATCCCTTCAATCGCGCGGCGGTGCTTGGCGTGTCCCACGGGACAAACGGCCCAAAAGTGCAGGCGAACCAGCCTTCGTGGTAGATGCCGCGGCTGGCGTTGTTCTCGAAATACTGGGTCGTCTTCCGACCCGGAGCCCGGGCGTCTTCGAAGGTGTACGCCATGCTCACTCCGTCCATCGGGTCCTGCTTGTACCCGTTCACCTTTTCGGGTTGCTTGATGCCGATCACCTCGTAGAGCGTCGGCACGATGTCGTTGACGTGGTGGAACTGCGAACGGAGCGTCTTGTCCGGCTTGATCTGCCTTGGCCAGGAGACGACCATTGGGTTGCGCGTGCCGCCGAAGTGGGCGGCGACAAGCTTGGTAGAACGGAACGGTGTGCTGCCGGCCCATGCCCAGCCGGCATGGTACATGTTGTCAACCTTCGGCCCGCCCAGGACTGGCAACCCGCCGATCATGTTCATCGCCTCGATCTGCTGCTCGATGGTATTCGCGATGTTGTTCTGCGCGAGCAATTCGCTGACGCTTCCTTTCTGACCTTCGGCGCTCGAACCGTTATCGCCCCAGATGTAGAGGATGACGGTGTTGTCGCGGACGCCCAGTTGCTCCAACCCGTCGACGAGCTTGCCGACTTGCGCGTCGGTGTGTTCAGCGAACCCGGCGAACATCTCCATGAGCCTCCGCTGGAATGGCCGCTCCGATTCGGGAATGCTGTCCCACGACGCCATCGTCTCGGGCCGTCGCGTCAGCTTCGTGCTTGCCGGAATCCAGCCGAGTTCTTTCTGCCGCTGGAAGACACGCTCGCGGTACCTGTCCCAGCCGTCGTCGAACTTACCTTTGTACTTGTCGGCCCACTCAGGGAAGATGTGGTGCGGGCCGTGGGCGGCTCCTGGCGCCCAGTACATCAGGAACGGCTTGTCGGGCGAGAAGGCCTGGTGCCGCTTGATCCAGGCGAGGCCCTTGTCGACCATATCTTCGGTGAGGTGGTATTTCTGAGCGTGGGGCGGTTCGATCGCGGTCTGGTTCTCGTAGAGCCGGGGCTCCCACTGGGACGTTTCACCGGCGAGGAAGCCGTAAAAGTAGTCAAACCCGTGGCCGGTGGGCCAGCGGTCGAACGGGCCCATCGCGGTGGTCTGGTTGGCCGGTGTGTTGTGCCACTTGCCGAACGCAGCCGACTTGTAGCCGTAGTGGTGCAGAGTTTCAGCGATCGTGGCGGAGGACTTCGGGATGATCCCTGTATAGCCGTCGAAGTCAGAGGCCCGCTCTGCGATGGTACCGTTGCCGACCCGGTGATGATTCCTGCCGGTCAGGAGAGCGGCGCGTGTCGGCGAGCAGATCGAAGTGGTGTGGAAGGCGTTGTAGCAGACGCCCGAATCACGCAGCCGGGTCAACGTCGGCGTGCGGACCTCGCCGCCGAATGTATCCGGGAGTCCGAAGCCCACGTCGTCGATCAAGACGATGAGGACGTTCGGCGCCCCGGCTTCAATCGCTGGGGTTCCTGCCGCCACTTCATCGTGGATTCTTGCAACGTCGGGCCGGCCACGCTCGCCGAGGGGACTGGCGAGAAGGGCAATATGGATCCATCCGCCGCGGCACGCGGAGAGCTTTGCTGACCCAGGCATTCGTCGGTTCTCAAAGAGGCGACGAATGCAAGCAAAGGCAGGAATATCAATAGTCGTTGGAGCGGAAGTAGACTCACGAGGTTGAGCTCCTGGCTCACATTGAATTTGAAGTGGTTTGAATCACTTGACGGGCAGAGCCGGCTTCTCTGTCGGCAGCCCGCCGTCGATGTTGTATTCGGGGGCGAGCACGGTCGCGCCCTGGAAGCCCAGGAAGTCGACTTGCGACTTCAGCCACTCGCTCGTCTTTTGCTGCTTCGCGTAGCCCAGGAGCCTGGCTTCGAGGTCCCTCGTGACGTCCGGGTACCGGTCGGCCACGTTGGTCAGCTCACCAGGATCTGTCTCGAGGTCGAAGAGCTCCGTTTTTCCCGGCAGGATGGCAACCTTGATGAGTTTCCACTTGCCCTTGCGGATGGCGCCTCGGAAGACCTCCACGTTAATGAGGATGTCATCATGTGGCGACGGCTGGCCATCGGCGAGGGTGGCTGTTGCGTCCTTGCCGTCGAACGGCTTGCTCGGGTCGCCGTGGCCGCCGACGTAGGCGAGCAGCGTCGGCATGAGATCGACGTGGTGCAAGGGCTCATTCACCACGGCGGGCTTGAGTTTGGCCGGCCAGTTGACGATGGCCGGCAACCTCACGCCGCCTTCTTTCAGCCCTCCCTTGCCACCACTGAACGGGGCATTCGAGCAAGGCGGCTTCTGACCCAGGCCGACTCCACCGCTCTCCTCGCGCTCCTCCGGCGACCGAGCCCCCGTGGCGAAGAGTGCGCTGGCAGGACCACCGTTGTCGCTCGTGAAGAAGATGATCGTGTTTTCACGCATTCCCTTCTTCTCGAGGGAGGCCACGATCCGGCCGACCATGGTGTCCATCCCGGTGATCATTGCCGCGTAGATTCGGTGCTGTTCGTCCGGGAAGACGTCCTTGTAGGCGTCGATCTCCTCCTTGGGAGCCTGGTACGGCGCGTGAGCCGCGAGGGATGCCACGTAGAGGAAAAGCGGGTTCGACGTATCGTGGTTGTCGATCAGGCTTACGGCCTCGTTGCCGATCAGGTGAGTGTAGTACCCCTCTTCCTTGAGGAATGAGCCTGTTCCGTTGCCAGTCGACGATTCCGCCGCGCTCCTTCGTGAAATAATCGACCTCACCCACGAGGTTGCCGTAGAAGTGATCGAACCCTCGATTCTGCGGCCAGTACTTCTTGTCCGCGTGGCCCAGGTGCCACTTGCCAACCATGGCGGTCTTGTAGCCGACTTCCTTGAGAGCTTGTGGGAGCGTCCTCTCGTCGGTCGGCAAGCCGTACTTGTGGCTCGGGAAGATCACGAGCGTCTGCAAGCCGTGCCGCATCGGGTATCGGCCCGTCATGAGCGCCGCGCGGGCGGGGGTGCAGACAGGGAGACCGTAGTACGATTCAAGCCGAACGCCTCCCTTTGCCAGGGCATCGATGTTCGGCGTCTTGATCTTGCTGCCCCGATAGCCGAGGTCGGCGTTGCCCAGATCATCGGCGAGGATGATCACAATGTTGGGCTTGCCCGGAGCAGCCAGTGCTCGGTCGGCGGCGAGACCGTTGCACGCAAGAAGTAACGCGGCGACGGTGACCCATTTCAGGCCAGTCATGAAGATCTCCCCGTTGTTCGATGGAAAATATGGCCGACGTTCGCCGGCCGCGCCTGATACGTCGCTGGTTACTTCGATGGAGCTTCTTTCAACTTTTGCAGCACATCATCGAGGTTGAAGCTGGAGGCCTTCTGCCGCTGCGGGAACTCCTTGAACGTCATCAGGAACTTTCCCACGTAATCCTGCGCCGGGACCAGCAGGAACGCATGGTCCAGCAGCCAGTCGTAATAGGTGTTCGAGGTGACGTCTGCCCGCTCGTAGGGGTCGAGCCGGATGTTGAAGATCTTGGGTACGCGGAGGGTCGTGAACGGCTCAGCCCAGATTCGCAGTGTTCCCTGGGCGCGCTGCTCCATGAACACGAGTTTCCAGTTGTCGTACCGCAGGCCGGTAAGCTGCTGGTCGTCGTTGCAATACAGGAACGATTCCCGCGGGCTCTTCTCGACTTGGCCGGTCAAGTACGGCACGAGGTTATACCCGTCGAGATGAACCTTGTAAGTCATCTCGCCGACCTTGTACCCCTTGAGGAGCTTGTCGGCCACTTCGGTGTCGCCGGCCATGGCCAGGATGGTCGGCAGCCAGTCGTGATGTCCCACGATCTCGTTCGAGACGCTGCCCGCCTTGATCTTGCCCGGCCAGCGCACCATGCACGGAACGCGGTAGGCGCCTTCCCAGTTTGAGTTCTTCTCGTTGCGGAACGGCGTCATGGCGCCGTCCGGCCAGCTATTCATGTGCGGGCCGTTATCCGTCGAATACATGACGAACGTGTTATTCGCAATGCCGGCATCATCCAGGGCCTTGAGCACCGTTCCCACGTTCTTGTCGTGGTCGATCATCGCGTCGCAGTATTCAGACATCCACCGGCCGGACTGGCCCTTGCTCTCTGGCTTGACGTGAGTGCGGAAGTGCATGTGCGTGAAATTCACCCACACGAAGAACGGCTTGTCGGCCTTCGCCTGCCGCTCGATGAACTCCACGGCTCGGCTTGCCACGTCGTCGTCGATCGTCTCCATGCGCAATCGGGTCAACGGGCCGGTGTCATCACGCCCCCAACAATGTTGCAAACGACCTTGTTGGGGGCCCCGTTCAAAAGGGGACGGACTGACCCGATACACGATTCGGATCTCCGTTTCGTCGACCTCGACCTTCTTCACGAGGGCCCGAACCACCTCTCGTCGCGTGGCCCAGTCCGGCTCTTGCAACCCTTGCGAGACGCGACGTGCGAACTCCTCCAACTGACCGATCACCAGTCGCAATTCCGCCTCCTGGGCGGCCTCGCCGATCCGTTGTCGATGCTCCTCCGCCAATCTCGAGAGGCGCGTCCTTGCCGCCGAGATCCGGGGCTCGAACTCCGATTTGTCGAGCAACCCGTCGCCGTAAGCATCGATTAATCGAGAAATCATCTTTTTCACATTATTTATCAATTTGCCGAGATGCTCCACCTCCTGATTCGGCCCGCCCTGGGTACCCTGCAGTCGCCGCTCGTACTCCTCCCGGACCCGCTCCGGCTCGGACAGGAGACCTCGTACGTCCTCCCAGACGGCAGCGTCAAGGATAGCGGTGCGGATCTGCTTGTTCCAGCAGAGGCGCTGCCCGCCGAAACGATAGGCGTCAGAGCCCGTGCAACGGTAGTACGCGTAGGGGACCCTACCCTTGCCCTCGGACGCGGCTCGGCTCGTCGGCTTGCCGTAGCAGCCGTAGCCGCAGCGCTTGCAGACGACCAGGCCCTGGAGCAGATATCGGCCACCGCCGGGCCGGTCGCGACGGCGTTGCCGGTTCTCTTCAAGCTGGGCCTGGACAGCCAGGAAGAGGTCTTCGCTCACCAGCCCGGGGACTTCAATGAGGATTTGATCTTCCGAAGCTGTATCAACCCGTGAGACCGGCCGCCGGGGGTGCTCGGGACGGCCTCGCTGCGGGCGGAGTCGTTGAGGCTTGAACTCACCTGAGCGCGTCTTGCCGAAGGCCGCGGTCCCCTTGTAGGCAGGGTTCTTGAGGATCAACCAGACCGTCGCGCGATCCCAGGCCGATTTGCCAGTCCGCGTCGGGATACTGTCGCGCCGGAGGCGTCGGCACACCTCGCCGATCGAACACCGTTGCTGACCCACCCATTCGAAGATCTTCCGCACGACCCGGGCCTCTTCAGCGAGGACCTGATAACGCGCCTCGCCACCTCCCTCGTGTTTGCCGATGTAACGGTAGCCGTACGGCGCGCCGCTGAGGACGTTGACCGAACCGCGGCGGGCGGCGTGTTGCTTGCCCCTGCGGCAACGCTCCATGATCTTGGCGCGCTCGTATTCCGCGATCATCCCTTGGACCTGAAGCAGCAAGTCGGCTTCCGGACTGCGGCCGACGGGGTTGCGCAAGAAGACGACCTCGACGCCGCACCGGATAAGTTCCTCGAGGATCAAGACCTGATAGGCATACTTGCGTGAGAGTCGATCCGGATCGAGCATATAGAGGCGGTCGATGGCTCCGGCGGCGGCTTGGTCCCGAAGTCGCTCGAGTGCCGGTCGGGCCAGGATGTAGCCGCTGACGCCGTCGTCCACGAAGTGCAGTTCGGGCTCGCAATCCAAGCCATCAGCGGCGATCCGCTCAGTGACCACCTCGAGCTGGCTGGCGATCGTGTCCTCCTTCTCCTGCTGTTCCCCCGAAACCCGGGCGTAGAGCGCCACGCGGAGATTGTCCGTGATCATGGTTCGTCAACCCCCCCCGACCTTGGACTGGATAGTTTGGACCACGGTCGCGTGGTTGCGGCTGGGTCGCGGCCGATCCAGGCGGTGCGAAACGACCGGGATCAAGACTTGATATGCACGCGCGATCAATTGTTCCTGAAGCCGAGTGAACTCGAAGTGGCGGGTGACAGGAGGACTGAGCGTGGGCCTCCGTGGGGACGTGATCATGTTGACTCCTCCTCTCCGAGAGCGCGGCCGCCAGCCTGCCTTGGATCGGGATCGAGTCGGGGCTGCCATCCGTGCCCGTACTTCGGTCGAAGCCGCGATCTGGAAATGACAGAGTCAGGAATCAGGGACGATTTTGCAACATTGTTGGGGGCGTGCTTGCTCGTTTGCTTGCCAACTTTACCGAAGCGCGGGTCCACGGTCTCGTCGTCGTTATCCGTGGACTTGCAATCCATCACACCGCGGGGTCCATAGCGCCGCCCGGAACGCCGGGTCCTTGGGGTAGTCCGGCAACTCCGGCTCTTCCTCGGCATTGAGGTGGTAAAGATTGCCGTAGAACTCGTCGAACCCGTGAACGGTGGGCAGGAACTCGTTGCGATCGCCTAGGTGGTTTTTTCCGAACTGGCCGGTGGCGTAGCCCAGCGGTTTGAGCAGTTCCGCGATGGTCGGGTCTTCCTTCCGCAATCCGAGGGTTGCGCCCGGCAAGCCGACCTTGGTCAACCCCGTGCGCAGCCCGTGCTGGCCAGTGATGAACGACGCCCGGCCAGCGGTACAGCTCTGCTCGGCGTAGAAGTCGGTGAACATCATCCCTTCCCGGGCCACGCGGTCGATGTTGGGCGTCCTGTAGCCCATCACGCCAAGTGAGTAGGCGCTGATGTTCGACTGGCCAATGTCATCACCCCAGATGATGCAGATGTTGGGCTTCTTACCGGACGCCTGCGACTCGGCCAAGACAGCTTGGTTGTGAGCCGCCAGAGCAAGGAGCCCGCCTTTGTTCACGCCGGCGCAAGAGCCCGAGGGTTGTTCCGCGAACGCGGCCGGCCGGTCAACCGTCGTGATCGATGCCGTCTGGTCGCCCCTGGCGATCTGGTCGGGATTGACCGTTCCCATTGCCGCACCGAATCCAAGCACACTTCCGATCGCCATCACCACGAGGGCACCGACGTGGATGCGTCGAATCATGGAGTCACCTCTTTGAAAGTTTCCCGGCCGATGGTGAGCGTCGTCGCCTTACCGCGAGCGACCGCGAGACGGTCGTAACGACGAAGTCACAACCGTCGTCTGTGCTTGTGGAAGGAGAGTGTAGCCGGGCACCGAGGAAAGAGCGAGGAGGTCCCGCCTTTGTATACTGCACGTGGGGCGGAAGCTCGGCGGCCGGCACTCTGGTTCTCAATAGCGGCCTTTCCAATTTTTTACGGGTCTGCTGTCGAAATCGCCCGGCTCTTGATCGTCATTGCTGTGGTGGCGCGGCATGGTGCACGCCCATAACCATGACGGAGAATTCCCATGCAATATCTGCTGCTCCTTTACTCGAACGAAGCGGGCTGGTCCAATCTGACACAGGCCGAGCAGGAACAAGGGATGGCGGCCTATCAGGCCTACGGCGAGGCCCTGAGAAAGGCCGGCGTCTACAAGGGCTCGAATCGCCTTCAGCCAATCTCGACTGCGACAACCGTTCGCCTGGCGGACGGAAAGTCGCAGGTGCTGGACGGCCCTTACGTCGAAACGAAGGAGCAACTGGGCGGCTATTTTCTCATCGACGTGCCCGATCTTGACGCGGCAATCTCGTGGGCCGCACGTTGCCCAGGCGCCAGTCACGGCGCCATCGAGGTCCGTCCCATCTGGTCTATGGAATGAGTGAGCACTCGAACTCCGAGACTGGCGACGGGCAAGCGCGCGGCATGGCCGACGCGGTGGCGCGGCGAAGTTACGGCAAGCTCGTCGCCCTGCTCGCGACTCGCACTGGAGACCTGACGGCCGCCGAAGACGCGCTGTCCGAGGCATTCGTCTCGGCGCTCGTGAACTGGCCGCTGAGTGGTTGCCCGTCGAACCCGGAAGCGTGGCTGCTCTCTGTTGCTCAGAGAAAAGTAATCGATCTGTACCGGCAACGGCGAACCCATGAGATTGCGATCGAAGAGTTGCGGCTTCGCGCCGAAGCGCTTGGTTCCGCGGAGGACGATGCGATTATTCCGGACCACCGTCTCGCCTTGATGTTCACCTGCGCGCACCCGGCCATCGAGCCCGGTGTGCGCGCTCCGCTCATTCTACAGGTCGTCCTCGGACTGAACGCGGCGATGATTGCTTCGGCGTTCCTTATGTCTCCCGCGACCATGGGCCAGCGCCTTGTGCGCGCCAAAAACAAGATCAAGCAGGCCGGCATTCCGTTTCGAATTCCTGAGCAAGAGGAGCTCGCCGGCCGGCTCGATGCGGTGCTGGACGCGATCTACGCCACGTTTGCGGAGGGCTGGACCGACCCTGGCGGGACCGATGTGGCACGCCGCGATCTCGCCGAGGAAGCGTTGTTCCTGGGCCGGCTGGTGACCGAGCTTTTGCCTCAGGAACCCGAGGCACTGGGCCTGCTTGCCCTCATGCTGCACGCGGAAGCCCGGCGCAGCGCGCGGCGAAATGAGGAAGGCGATTACGTGCCGCTCGCAGAGCAGGATACCTCGCTCTGGGACTCACCGATGATCGCTGCGGCAGAGGCGCTGCTTCTGCGAGCCAGCACAATGGGCAAGATTGGCCGCTATCAGCTCGAAGGCGCTTTCCAGTCGGCGCACGTGCATCGCCGCCGGAGCGGACACGCCAACTGGCCATCGGTCGTCCAGCTCTATGATGCCTTGTTATCCCTCTCCGGATCGCCGGTGGTCGCCATCAATCGCGCCTTGGCCATCGCCGAGACCCATGGCGCTGGCGCCGCGCTGCAAGCGCTCGATGAGATCGCCCCCGATTCAAAGCTCGCCCAGTACCAGCCCTACTGGGCCGCCCGTGCACAGATACTGGCCAAGACAGGCGCAAGCGTCGAAGCCCACCACGCCTACGAAATCGCCATCGGTCTGGAGCGCGATACGGCCGTCCGCCGATTCTTGCAGCAGCGCCAGTCGGCCCTGAAGACCTGATCATCTTGGGTTGAGAGGTTGGCCCGTAAACGATTCCGTACGAAACTAATGGCTTGACCCCACGGAGCTACTTGACCCTGCGGAGCCCTTGGACCGGCTCGGAGGAACCAGCCGCTTCTCAGAGGGTAGACGCCACTGTGAGATGGTATCCGTCGCCCGTATCCGTCAGCTCGAAGGAGAGGATCGCCCGCTGGTTCGTGGCGAACCGCTCCTCTTTCCGCCGTATCAACGTCTCGATGAACGCCTTCGCCTGCAGCCCGATCCTCCTTGGAGGAACCGGGGAGGCCCACCTTGAGTGTCTCGTCGATCGCCGTCCGCCTCTGATCTTCAGGCAGCAGGGCGGCGTTCCATGCCAGCACTGCCAAGTTCAGGAGCTTGCGGTAGGAGTCCTCGTTGTCGGCCACCTCTTGGTAGGGCTCGATGAAGTCATCCAGGACCTCGGACATCTTCTCCCGCCCGGTCGGCTCGTACACGACCCGGCTTCCGGGCGGAATCACCGGACCACGCACCCGCTTGAACAGCCGTTTGGGCAGCCGATCCTTGTTTCGATTGTTCTTCTTAGATCTTCGCGATGCCATGGACTTCCAAGCCCAAGATTTCATGGTGACCGGACGCCACGCCGGCTAATGGCCCCCCACCTATCGTTCCCAGGATGAGGTAGCCGATCAACCCCGAAGCAGCGAACATCTCCGGCAAGGCTTCACAGGACGCGGGAGCCCCCATCCTCATGCCGCCCGGAAGAAAGCGTAGGGTGTTGCCATCCGTGTGGACTGAACTGACCGTGACGCCCTTGTGCGGCAGGGCACGACGGAGAGGTGGCTTTGGTTTGAGATCCTGAAGATCAGCGGAAATTGCCGTGGGACTTTCCGGGCGCCCTGTCCCACGCGGTTCCTGGGCCGCCTGGGCGGGCTCCGTGAAGATCTCAAGTGGTTGCCAGGATCAAACTTATGATAGCCTACTCGTGTCATCGTAGGAACCCAAAGACCCTGACAGCACTGCCTTTGCAAGGGGGGGGAAGAATGCTGCGCAAGCGAACGTTTTCTCCACTTGCAAAGAGGGGTTGGGGGGGTGGTGCAGCTCCGCCAGCCTCCACGGCTGCCCCATGGCAACGGGAAGGCAGGAGATGTGGCCGGGTGTACGCAACGCGTCTGCAAACCGCGCCAACGACAATCCTGACCCCGCCTGCGGCAATCGCCGCGAAACCACAACCGTCGCATCGAGAATCAGTGCGCGAACCGGACACATCGATGTCACGCCCACTCATACGCCTGCCCTCGCCATGAGTCTGATGCCGTTGACCTCCAGGGCATGCTACACTAACGACGATTCGACCACGGAAAGGGATCATGATGAGCGCCCTGGAAATGGCAGGACCAGACTGAATGATGATCGAACGAGAGGCCGAGCTTGAGATTGATCATCGCGGTCGGCTGATGGCTGTCAGGGGCCTGGGAAAGGCCTTCATTGTCCTGGCCTCGATATCGGCTCTGGTCGGAATTCTCTGGGTCGCCGATTCGTTCCGAAGGGCGATCCGGCATGATCCCATGCCCAATGAAACGACAACGACCGTGGGCATGCTTCTGGTGCCGGTGGCAATCTCGGTGGTCGTCGCCTGGCTCTTGTTCCGGCTCGGACAGGAGCTGCAACGACTTGCGCCGTGGTCCCGCTGGGCGGCCATGTCGGTTCTCGTCCCGGCCTGCATCCCGCCCTTGGTGTTCTTCTTCAGCGCGGTTCGGGGTGAGGTCTATGAGCGAGCGGCCTTGATGCTCGCACTCGCGATCCCCCCTGCCCTGGCGCCTGGCTCCTGGCGAGCCCGGCGGCCGACCTCCTGTTCAGCCCGAAATCCAAAGAGGCACGCAAGGACTCCCATGGGTATGAGTCGTGGACTGGTTCGCGGACCGGGCTTGTTATCAAGCTCTTCACCACCCTGGTTACGTTGGCGGCGCTGATCGCGCTGATTGCCCTGAGCTATTCAGGCTCAATGCGTCCATGAACGGTGCTTCGAGTGAGAGGAAGGCAGACCTGGGATGACGGCCAAGGTTGGCTGGCTTTCGAATCACCGACGAACCAGCCTCATTGTCCTGGTGGCGCTGGGCGTGTTGATCGTCTCTTACATGCTTTCTCGCGAGCTGCACCGCTCGGCGATCGGCCGGGTCAATCAGGCCAGGGAGCAGATTGCTCGCGCCGACTGGCTTGCCGCCACTGGCTCGCTGGATCGGGCACTCTGGGAAGATCCGTTTCTTGTCGAGGCTCACCTGCTTCTGGCAACGGCCATCAACGGGCACATCCAATCGAGTGGCTTCATGAGCCGAAAATACTCGAGAAACGATGCCTTCAGCCACCTCGACTGGGTGCTCCACTACCGGCCGGCATCCGGCGAGGCTCATTACCAGCGCGGGCTGGCACTGGCCGGGCTGGCGCGTGTCGAGGACGCGCGTGCTGAGCTTGCCACGGCGATTCCCCTGCTGGACGATCCGACCGAAGCACTCGTGGAACGCTCGGGGCTGTCCTTCCATGTCGGAGACTACAAGACGGCGATGAGTGAGGTTTCCTCGGCGATAGAGCGGCACCCGCTCGTGCCCGAATACTATGGTGCTCGCGCGCTTTACCGCGAGGTTGCCGGCGATCCGCGGGGGGCACGCCAGGATCGCCTTCGCGCACACCTGTTGCGCGAGGGAAATGTCTCGACTGCGAAAGACCTCGAATCGTTGGTGAACGATCAGGCTGACGACCAGCCCATCTCCGAGCCGCAAGACTCACCGGCGGTCTCCGCCGAGCGCCCGGCTCCGCGGGACATGGAAAGTCGTCTCGCGGGGGAGTAACGGGGAATTGATCGACACGGCCGATCGCGATTTCACCATCACGTTCGAGCCAGACCGTTTTCACATGGTGCTCGACGGGAAGGTGCAGCAAGACGCTCCATTCTCGCTCGACCCCAAACGACATCCGCACCGGATCGACTGGAGGGCAACGATACGCGGCAAGGAGCAGACCGTCCTGGGTCTCTACGAGCTGAACCGCGACACGCTGAAAATCTGCATGGCGAACGCGGGCGAAGCTCGACCTCGCAAGCTCACCGCCAACGACCTCGAAACAGCCGTCCTCTACTTACTCCATCGCCGCGGCCGCAGTCCGCGATGATGCGAGCGGCCCTTTGCTACCACTCGACCTGGCGCATCCCTTCATACACCGCAATGGCCACGGCGTTCGCCAGGTTCAGGCTACGGGCTTGTGGAAAAATGGGAATCCGCAGTGCCCGTTCAGGGCGTTCGTTCAAGAGCCGTTCCGGCAGGCCTCGGCTTTCGGGCCCGAAGACCAGGGCATCGCCGGGCTGGAAGCGAGCCTGGGTGTAGACGTGCTTCGCCTTGGTGCTAAACAACCACAGACGATCGACGCCCAGGCAGTCGCCCACTTCATTCAGGCTGTCGACGAGGCGGAGGTCGAGGTGCTGCCAGTAATCCAGGCCGGCCCGGCGCAGGTTGCGGTCGTCAACGTGAAAACCCAAGGGCCGCACCAGCCAGAGCGTCGCGCCCGTCGCCACGCAGGTCCGGCCGATCGCACCCGTGTTGGCCGCAATCTCGGGCTCGACCAGAACCACGTGGAAGGCTCTGGCCGGAGAAGGAGCTTCAGGATCGGGCAATCGCGGATCGGCGTCGCTTGTTTCCGGAAGCTCGTTACACACGTCGGCAGACTCTCCGGCTACATCCGGCAGGGCTACGGTTTCGTTGGCGCTGAGGTGCTTGCGGGCGCGGCCCATTTCTCCTCGGCGGCGCTGCGGCGCAGGTAACGGGGCTCCAGCGCATGCAGATCGTCGCGCTGACCGCCTTGCCAGAGCCGGCGGGCGAGCTCGATGAGCTGGTCGGCGCGGGGCCGGTGGCACTCGGGATCGGCGATGGCCGTGCCTGCTGGAATCGCCGCGAGGATCGAGGACGAAGCGAGCCCCGGCCCGAGTACGAGCCCTGTTCCGCCCAACCGGCTTGACCACCCGGCGAGCGATTCGATCCGGCTCTCGCACATGCGGAGGAGCGGCTCCCCGCGTGCTTGGCGTGCAAAATCGGCCGCGTAGACGTCGCCGCGCTGGGCGTCGGCGACGACGTGCACGCAAAGCGCGTCGGCCGGAGCGTTCGCGAGCCAGGCCTTCGAGGCTGTCGAACCCGACCAGATCGGCGGAGGTCGCGTATGCCAAGGTTTTCGCCGCGGTCAGACCAATGCGCAGTCCGGTAAAAGAGCCGGGCCCGATCCCAACGGCAACGACGTGCAGGTCGCGAATGTCCAGCCCGGCCGTCTCAAGCATGTCGCGCACGCGGGGGACCAAGTCGCGGCCATGTTTACGGGCCGCCTCACCCGAGGTCCAAGTTATCGATCGAGCGCAGACGAAAACTCCCACTGCGGCCCGCTCGGTCGAGGTGTCGATCACCAGGAGATTACGCGGTTCGATCGTGTCCAGACCAAGCATAGTCAGAACCTTCGCCTGCCCAACCGGCCGGATTGTACTGAGATCATGGATTCGTGGACTTGACCCCTGCCCTTTCTTCGATCTATCCTTAGAGTATATAATTCCTCGCGATCTTGATGGGTCTCCGGGTCAGGCCGTCGTGGCGCGTGAATTCAGGGATCATCGGTCTCGGTGGCCATCGGGATCGAGCGGTCGGAGGTTTCTCCTCGGTGCGTCGAGTCTCTTATAAGCGATATTCATGGCAATCTCGAAGCCCTGGAAGTCGTGCTTAACGACATCCAGGACCAAGGGATCAGCGACATTTTTTGTCTCGGCGACATCATCGGTTACGGGCCGAACCCGCGCGAGTGCATCGATCGCGTCATGGAAACCTGCTCGATGACTTTGCTGGGCAACCACGACCAGGGGGCCATGTTCGACCCAGACGGCTTCAACACTGGCGCCGAGCGAGCGATCTTCTGGACCCGGGGCCAGCTCGAGAGTCCGATGGATCGATCGAACAACCAGAAGCGGTGGGAATTTCTGGGAGAGTTGCCGCGATCGCACCGGATGGGTCCGTTCCTTTTCGTGCACGGATCGCCTCGCAACCCGCTCAGTGAATACATTTTCCCAGAAGACATTTACAATCACCGCAAGATGGAGCGGCTGTTCCAGCTCGTCGAGCGATATTGTTTTCAAGGACACACGCACGTCCCCGGCATCTTTACCGAGAATTTTCAGTTTTTCAATCCGGAGGAGATTGACAACGATTACACGCTCGGGGATGGCAAGGTGATGGTGAACGTGGGCTCCGTGGGCCAGCCCCGCGACGGAGATAACCGCGCCTGCTACGTCATCCTGAATGATGGACTCGGCGAAGGTGGAGAAGCAGCCGAGGGCGAGCAGCCAGTCAAGGGCCCGTCGCCCCGCATTACTTTTCGCCGCCTGCCCTACGACCTGGAAAAAACCATCCAGAAGATTTACGCGATCTCCGATCTCGAGCCGTTCCTGGGCGACCGGCTTCGACAAGGACGTTAGTTCGTGCATCGAGCCGCTTTGAAAAGCCATGCGAGCCACCGCACCTTCCTTCCCTGGGTCATCCCGTTGTCGCCTTCGATGACCCTGCCGCCAGACCGGTGCGCGATATCGCCCAGCCGGGGTGCCTTTACTTCTCGTTCATGGTTGACAGAGTGCACCACCTCACCTGTGAACCGGGCGAGTAATTGCCCAACCTACCGGTCTCGCCAGCCTTTGCCACCTGTCCCAGGGTCCGCTCCCCATGAGTAATGAGAAACGGTTTGCACTCTTCGTGGTCTTGATGTTCGCCTGGCTGCTGGGTTCGCCGTACCTTTTAAGGTCGCTGGGCCTGCTCCCGCCCCCTCAGAAGAAGCCACCCGCAGCAGCGGCCGACGCGCTCAAAGCGATCCCCAAAGAAGATCCTGGCGATGCCCTTGCCAAGAACAAGGCGACTCAGGCCGAGAAGGAACCCGCCGAAGCCAAAACACTCGCCGACGGCAAGAGCGAGCCAACCAAGAACGCGCAGGAGAAGCCCAAGGGTCCGCAGGTAGCGCTTGTGGAACCCAGCGAGCTGGTTCTGGGGTTGCTTACCGACAAGTCACCCACGGGCTACCGGCTGGAGATACAGCTCGAGCAAAAAGGCGCCGGTGTTGAAGCCGTGAGCTCGTCCCGATACGACGCCGAGTTTGAAGGCCGCCGCAATCCGCACCGACCGCTTCAGTTGATCCGGCGAGATCCAGTCTGGCCCCCCTCACTAGCGCTTACGCTCGCACACGACCCCCTGAGCCTCAAAGTGCCCCAGGCCGACAAGCAGGACCAGGAGGCTGCACCGGGAGACCCGGAGCTTCCCACACGGGCCGAAGATTGGCTCGACTCCGTGGTCTGGGACGTCATTCGCGACAAGGACGGCAAGATCACCCGCCAGCTCTCCAAGGAAGATCCCGTTACCAAGTTGACCGTCGAAGGTCAGGAAGTGGTCTTCCGCACCACCGCGCCCAGCGGCGTGATTGTGACCAAAACGTTTCGGCTCTGGCAGGATGCCGATGGTTTCGAGGTCGATCTCAGCTTCGAAAGTCCCGACAAGGAACGAACCGTTTCCTATAACTTGATGGGTCCGCACGGCATCCCCGTCGAGGGTGAATGGTACACCGGCACGTTTCGTGACGTTTTCTTCGGCACCGTCAATCGGGGCGCGACGGACATCGTGACGTATTCGGCTTACGACGTGGCCAAGGCCAAGGATAAGCCAGTTGTCAGCTCGGCGTTGCCGCTTCGATTCGCCGGCGTCGAGAACCAGTATTTCGCCACTCTACTCGAACCCATTCCGCCCCCGGTCGGAGAAGAAGATCGCCGCGATCGCGAGACCACGGCCATCGTCTTGCACGCCGACGAAAAGGCTCTCCAGAAGGCTGACGTCTCGGTGCGGATGTCGGACCGGCCGTTCCAGGTCGGCCCGAACCTGCCCCAGGTCCATTCCTACCGCGTCTTCGCGGGCCCGAAAACCGCCGAAGCCCTGCTGCCCTACGGCGCCGAGGGACTGGCCGGTTATCGCAAGAACCAGTGGATCCCGTTCGCCCCGTTCATTGGCCGGGTGATCATCACGCCCACCCTGTCCCTGACCTACCAGGTTACCGAGTGGGTGGCTCACCTGTTCGGGAGCACCAAGGGCAACTATGGGATCGCGATCATCCTGCTGACCTTGCTGGTCAAGCTGATGATGTTCCCGCTGGGCCGCAAGCAGGCCCTGATGGCCCAGCGCACCCAGGCCCTTCAGCCCTACCTCAAGGAGATCCAGGAAAAATACAAGGACGACAAGGAGAAGCAGACGCGCGAGACGCTGGCACTTTACAAGAGGCACGGCGTCAACCCGGTGAGCGGCTGTATTCCGGCACTCATCCAGCTACCTATCTTTGTCGGCCTCTGGCAGGCGCTGAACACCAGCGTGGCCCTGCGACATGCACCCTTTCTCTGGATCAACGACCTCGCCGCGCCCGACATGCTCTTCAAGTTCCCGTTCGAGATCATGTTTCTGGGCCACTGGTTCAATTTGCTGCCGATCCTGGTAGTGAGCCTGATGCTCGTGCAGACCAAGCTGTTCTCGCCCCCGCCCACGACGCCCGAGGCCGAGATGCAGCAAAAAACCATGAAGTACATGATGATCTTCATGGCCGTGATGTTTTACAAGGTTCCTTCCGGCCTGGGAATCTACTTCATCACCAGCAGCCTCTGGTCGATTGGCGAGCGGCTTCTCCTGCCCAAGATCGAGCACGCGCCGGCGAAGATCGCCGACGACGAGCTCGATCAAGGCCATGTGAAGGGTGTTCGCGGCAAGGAAGGCCCTGACGGCAAAGGCGCGCCCGGTGGCAATGGCACCGCACCGCCCAAGAAACCGCCAGGTGCCTTTTCACAGTTCTGGGAAAAGCTCCTCGATGAGGCCCGCAAAGACCCGACCTATCGCAAGATGATTGACGAGCGCGACGGCAAGGACAAAGACAAAGACAAGGATCGCGGCAGGCCCGACTCCGATGATCGCCGCGATCGCGACCGAGGCAAACCGCGGGCGCGGCCGGGGAGGAAGTAAGCGGTGGTGCATCGCGGACTTGGTTCTTGAGGGGGCGAGCCGCAATCATGTGTCGGAGCCGAGAATCGCCGCAAGAGATCGAGAGCGAGCGGCAAGAAAGACTACGCGAGCTCGAATCCGACGAGGGAAGGGCCCGTTTCGAGGAATTCCTTCCCGGAACATTCGGCTGCCACGAGCTCTTGGACAGAACGATCCTGCTCGCCGAACAGGTGGAGAGCAGTATACTCTCGCATCCAGCGTGCCTTCAGAATCGGGAATGGTTTGCGCTCGCCTCGGAGGCCTCGGCCGCTCTGCACGAGCTCTACCAGAGGATCGGTTCGGAGCACCTGGGCGAGAACGAAAGGATATCGGCAACGAGCTAAGCTGAGCGCACAGCGAGCTTGCTTTGGACGATAGGAGCCTCCGATCCGTGCTCGCTTCGCTCGATCCCCAGGACACGATCGCGGCGGTGGCCAGTCCGGCGGGAAACGGGCTACGAGGCCTGATTCGCCTCTCCGGGCCAAAGGCCTGGAGCATAGCCCTTCACGATTTCACGCCCGACCGTGACGCTCCCCTGCCCCGCCGGGCCGAGATCCGGAGCGGCTCGCTCCGAGTTGACGGGCTTCGTACCGAGCTGCCGGCGACGATCGCGCTCTGGCCCGGCCCGAGAACCTATACGGGTCAGAACGTCGCCGAGATTCACACTCATGGGTCGCTGCCGCTGGTCAATCTCGTGCTGGCGTCGTGCTTGAGCCGAGGCGCCCGCCACGCGGAGCCCGGCGAATTCACCCTGCGGGCGTTTCTCTGCGGACGGATCGATCTGACTCGCGCTGAGGCCGTGGCGGGTGTGATCGACGCCCGCAATCAGGCCCAACTTGACGCCGCGCTGCGGCAACTCGGCGGCGGCCTGTCCGGGCCGATCTTGACCCTGCGCGACCGCCTGCTGGACCTGGTCGCTCATCTCGAGGCGAACCTGGACTTCGCCGAGGAGCCCGACGTTCACCTGCTCGGCCGAGCCGTGCTCGCCGAAGAGCTCGCGGCGTCCGCCGACGAGCTGACCGAGCTAGCCACCCGGCTCAATCAGCGCGACCGGTCGGCCGGCCATCCCCGCGTCGTGCTCACGGGCCCACCGAACGCCGGCAAGAGCCGCCTGTTCAATGCCTTGCTCGGCGACGACCAGGCCATTGTCTCCCCGCGCAGGGACGACGCGGGACTACCTGAGCGGCTTCTGCCAGTGCGATGAACTCGTCATCGAGCTGATTGACACGGCGGGGATCGAGAATCCCCAGACCGCGATCGAGTCCGCGGCGCAGTCGATGCGCGCCGGCCAGGCCAGGCAGGCGGATCTGGTGGTCTTCTGTTTTTCAGGAGACACCATGGGTTTGTTGACCATGGAGGTTCTTGCCCCCGGTCAAGGGATCCAGGTCTGGACCAAATGCGATATCGGGCGGCCGCAACCGCACGAGTTGCCCCAAGCGATCCGCACCAGTGCGGCCACAGGTGAGGGACTTGAGGACCTGAGAAGTTCGATCGCCCGTGTCTTGCGAAGCCAAGATTCCGAAGGCGACCTTGCCGCCAGCACCGGCGCGCGGTGTCGTGACAGTTTCGTGCGCGCTGGCGAAGCGCTTCAGGCGGCAGCCGAAACGCTTCTGAGCGGCGGCGGCGAAGAACTCGTCGCATTCGATCTTCGCCTGGCGATCGACGAGCTTGGCAAGGTCGTCGGCGCGGTGGTCACCGACGACATCCTGGACCGAATCTTCAGCAAGTTCTGCATCGGGAAATGAAGCGCGACCACGCTCGGTGCCCGGGCCGCCACTTGCTTCATCGTGCAGTCCCGGACATATTGGGTTTTCTCGCTCCACTACGTCGTAACCCGATCGAGGCGAATCGCCATGTTGAAACGAATTCCACCAATCCTCTCTCCCGAGCTCTTGTACCTGATCGCCCGCATGGGGCATGGCGATGAGCTGGTAATCGCCGACGCCAACTTCCCGGCGGAGGCCAACGCCAAGCGGCTGGTCCGCGCCGACGGGCACGGCGTGACGGTGATCCTGGAGGCGATCCTCCAGCTCTTTCCGCTTGATTCCTTTGTCACCAACCCGGCCGCGGTCATGCGCCGAGTCGATAAGCCGGGCGAGCCGGCCCCGATCTGGAACGACTTTCAGCGCGTGCTGGATAGCGCCGAGGGGCGGCATATCGCCGTCGAGCAGGTGGAACGATTCGCCTTCTACGAGCGGGCCAGACAGACCTTCGGTATCGTCGCCACCGGTGAGACGGCCCTCTACGGCAACATCATCATCAAGAAAGGCGTGATCGCACCGTCATAAGCCGGAATCAAGAGAAGTTCACATGATCGGCACGCCGCCCTTCCCACGAAAGTGAGGCCGCCGCGTGGAGCCCTGGGTGAAGGTGACGGTGCTCGCGCTCGGCGGAGCACTGGGTGTGAACGCCCGGTTCTGGCTGGGCGCCTGGATGAGCCGCTGGGTCAGCCCTCAGTTCCCTTGGGCCACGTTCACCATCAACATCACGGGTTCGTTCGCGATCGGGTTTCTGACCATGCTGTTCTCGCGGTGGCTGCCCCACCCCAACGTCAGGCTGCTCGTGATCGTGGGTTTCCTTGGCGGTTACACGACATTCTCGTCGTATGCTTATGAATCTTTAACATTGATCGAACGAGGTGAAACGGCGATGGCCCTGGGCTACGTGGCGGGAAGCGTGGTTTCGGGCCTCCTGGCCGTGACCGTGGGTGTGGCACTGGCTCGGGCGCTGGGGCTGGCTTCTTGAACAACCTGGCAAGGGCACCACAATGAACTCGGGCGAACTCTTGCGGTTCTATGTCAAAGGCAACAAGCGCCAGGGAGGCAAGCCTCTCTATCGGTTGATCGTCGAGAAAGCCCGAGAGATGGGCATGGCGGGCGCTTCGGTCTTCGGCGCTGAGCTCTCGGTGGGCGATCATGGCCCGATCCACGATGCTCGAAGCGAGTATTCCTCATACGAGCTACCCGTGGTCATCGAGATCGTCGATGAGCCCGAACGGATCTCGGCGCTGATCGCCGAACTCGGGCCGCTAGCCGGGCAGACCACGGCCACGCTTGAGCCGGTTGAAGTCGTCCATTACTCCACTCATGCGAAGCGGAAAACCGACTGCGATGAGCGTTCGTGAGCAGGCTCGCCAGGGAGCAAACCTTCGCCGGGCCGCACATACCTCAACGACAGGAGACGCCCATGTCGCTTCATGGCCCGGCGCGGCGACTGACAATCTACATCGGCAGCTCCGACACCTGGCACGGCCGCAACCTGGCGCTCGCGATCGTTGAGAAATGCCGGTCGGAGGGAATCGCCGGCGCGACGGTCAGCCGGGGCCTCATGGGCTTCGGCAAGCAGTCGCGCGTCCACAAAGCACATCTGCTGGGATTGTCGGACGATCTTCCCGAACGGATCGAAATCATCGACAGCCCCAGCCGGATCGCGCAGATTTTGCCTGTGCTCGAAGCCATGGTCGACGGCGGCCTGATCCTGGTGCAAGATGTGCAGGTGCTGAGGTACGAGCACCACGCCGGTTCCGGGCAAGGCCCGGCAGGATGAGGCTAATCGCCGTGCTTCGACCGCTGCTCCAGGAGTCGTTGCAGAATGGTGAAGTCGACCGGCTTGACGAGGTGATAGTCAAACCCGGCGTCCCTGCTCAGGCGCCGATCGTTTTCGGTGCCGAAGCCCGTAATCGCCACGATGGTCGTGTCGGCCAGCACCGGTGAGAGACGCATTTGTTTGGCGACCTCGAATCCATTGATGCCAGGTAAGCCAAGATCGAGCAGAATCACCTCGGGGTGATAATCCTCGGCGACGGCGAGAGCTTGCAAACCCTCGTAGGCCGTGCACACGTCGTTGCCGTGAATCCTCAGCAGGCTGGCCAGGCTTTCGGCCGAGTCTCGGTTGTCATCGACGATCAGGATGCGTAGACGGGCTTCGGAATCGGGCCCTGCGGTAATCTGCGCGATCGGCAGCGGTGCCCGCGCGCCGAGGCGCACCAGGGGCAGCCGCACTTCGAACTCGCTGCCCGATCCCGGTCCGGCACTGCGCGCTTCCACGCGGCCGCCGTGCATCTCCACCAGGCGGCGCACGAGTGTCAGCCCGATGCCCAGGCCGCCCTCGGCGCGATCGAGCGTCCGTTCCACCTGAGTGAAAAGTTCGAACACTTTGGGCAGCATGTGGGGCGGAATCCCCACGCCCGTATCGGTGACCCGGATGACGACTTCTCCAATGGCCGATGAGATCGTGTGCGGCTCGATCGAGGGGGGAGTTCGCGATCCCGTTGCTTCCACGTGAACGCTGATGCGCCCTCCTTGGGGCGTGTACTTGGCCGCGTTGTTGAGCAGGTTCCAGAAGACCTGCGCCAGCCGGACCGGGTCGCCATCCACGTAAAGAGCTTGGTCTGGAAGATGCATCTTTAGCTGATGCCGGCGGGCGTCGATGATCGGGCGGCTGCTCTCGACGGCCCGATTCAACACCGACGTCAGGTCAACGGTCTCCCTGTGCAGGTTGATGAGCCCTCGCGTGATGCGGCTGACATCCAGCAGGTCATCAACTAGCCGGATCATATGCTCGACTTGCCGCTCGATCATTTCGGAGGCTCTACGGACGCCTTCATGGACGTTTGCTCTTTGATGACGGATCAAGCTCAGCGCATTGGAAATGGGGGCCAGCGGGTTGCGCAGCTCATGGGCGAGCATCGCCAGGAACTCATCCTTGCGCTGATCGGCCTCCTTGAGCGCCTCTTCGCTCAACTTGCCGCGGTGACGTCTCGCGCAACCTTCGTGAAGCCGAGCAGCTCGCCGGAAGGTCCGCGGATTGGCGTGACCACGCCGCTGGCGAAGAACCGGCTGCCGTCCTTGCGCAGGTGCCAGCGTTCGTCTTCGGCCCGCCCCTTGGTTTCCGCGGTGATGAGTTCTTTCTCGGGCAGACCGGACGAACGATCTTCTAGGGTCCAGAGGATGCTGCCGCTCTGACCGACGATCTCAGCTTCCGGATAGCCGAAAACGCGTTCGGCGCCGGTGCCCCAGCTCGAGATTTGACCCGAGGGATCCATGGTAAAGATGGCATAGTCTTGTACGCTGTCGACCATCAGCCGGAGACGTTCCTCGGCCCGGCGAAGAGCTTCCTCGCCGGCCCGGCGCTGGGCCACATCGCGAAAGACGAGAACGACTCCCCGCAGGTTTCCTTCCTCGTCGCGGATCGGCGCACCGTTGTCCTCGATCGGCCGCTCCACGAGGTCCTTGGCGATCAAGACCGTGCGACCGGGGAGACGGACGGCCCGTTCTTCACGCACAACTCTGGCGACAGGATCCTCCATCACCTCGCGTGTCTGCTCGTCAACGATATGGAAGACTTGTGCCAGGGGCGCGCCGATGGCCTCCTCGGCGGACCAGCCGCAGAGCTCCTGAGCCACGGGGTTGAGAAACGTGACGTTGCCGTGGATGTCAGTGGCGATCACGGCGTCGGCAATGCTGGAAAGCGTGACGCGCAGCAATTCTTCCTGATCACGCGCAGTGCGCTCGGCTTTACGTGTTCGCAGGAGCGCTTCCACATGCGCCACCAGCTCGCGGGATTCCACGGGGTAGGTGAGATAACCGTCGGCACCGCCTTCCAGCCCGGTCGATCGGCTCTCGCTTTCCACGAAGGTTGCCGAGAGGTGAAGCACGGGAATGGAGGCCGTGGCCGGGTCTGACTTGATCCGCCGGCAAACCTCGTAACCATCGAGGTCGGGCAGGTTGACGTCGAGGATGATCAGATCAGGCTTCTGTGCAGCCAGCTTCAGCGCGTCGGCTCCGGTGGGCGCTTCGCGAACGACATACCGCTCACTCTGGAGAAGCCGGCTGACCGTGTACCGCGTCCAGTCTTTATCGTCCACCAGCAAGATGGTGATCGGCTTGTTGGTCATGCTAGATAGCCATGGCTAGGATTCAATCTCCAACCCAACTTTCGCCAGCGCCTGCTGCATCAGTGCCAAGCTCTCCTCGAGAGATGAGCGGTCCTTGGAGAGAATGGCCGCCGCGCCTTCGTCGAGCAGCCGCTGCCGATCCTCTTCTCTGAGCACCTCGGCGCTATTGATGATCACGGGAATCTTACATGTTGCTGGGTCCATCCGCAATTCCTTGAGAACTTCAAGGCCGTTACGGTCGGGCAGCGCGAGATCGAGGAAGACGGCGCGGGGTTGTTCTTGCTGTGCCCTACGCAGGCCTTCCTCGCCGCTATCCGCTTCGATGACTGCATAGGGACTCTGGCGCAGCAATCCCTTGAGCACGTAGCGGGAAGCCTCGTCATCATCAATCAGGAGGACCCGCGCCGGCGGCGATCCCGAACACCGCACCAGGCTGTTCAAGCCGTCCAGCAGCCAGTCGCGATCGACGGGTTTGGCGCGGTAAAGGTTAGCGCCCAAGCTTCGGGCCTTGGCCTCGTTCTCCACCATCGTGACCACGATGACCGGGATCTCGCGCGTGGCGTCAGATCGCTTCAGCTCGGCCAGCAAATTCCAGGTGCTCTCTCCTTCGAGAAGCACGTCCAGGACAATGGCCGTGGGCCGGAAACTGCGCAAGGCCTGATTCGCGGCCTCCAGCGTTCGAGCGGGAATCACCTGATAGTTCGAGCTCCTGAGGAACTTTTCGTAGATGAAGAGTGTCTCGCGATTGTCTTCAACGACCAGCACGGGCCGGCGCGAGGGGTCGAGCTTGCTCGAGATCTCAGGCGCGTACGACACCTCGGTCGGCCCCCGGAAGACGCGGGGCAGCACGGCGGTGAACGTCGAGCCAACTCCAAGCTCGCTCTTGAGCTCGAGGTAGCCGCCCAGGAGCTCGACAAGCTTGCGAACCAGCGGCAGCCCCAGGCCCGTTCCCTTCACATGCCGCTGCAACGACCCGTCCACTTGCGTATAATCCTCGAAGATCCGCTCCTGGTCCTCCGGCGCGATGCCAATGCCGGTGTCGGCGACAGAGAATGCCACGAGGTCGGAGTCGCGCATCACGGCCGAGACGCGCACTTCGCCCGCAGGGGTGAACTTGAGCGCATTGGAGATGAAGTTGCGCAGGATTTGCGAGGTCTTGCTTTCATCGGTATAGAGCCGCGGAATATCAACCGGATCGTCAAAAACGAGCGACACGCTCGTGCTGGCCGCCAGCAGCGGGCGAAGCATCCCCCGCAGCGCGCCGAAGTGGGTGGCCAGGTCGAATTCCTGGGGCCGAACCGTCACCTTGCCGGCCTCGACCTTGGCCAGGTCGAGCAGGTCGTTGACCACCTCCGTCAGCTCCTCGGCCGCCCGCCGGATCAATGTCACCTGCTTCTCCTGTTCGTTCGTGAGCTCGCCATCGACCCGCTCCAGGAGCAAACGAGACAGACCCACGATGGCGTGCAAGGGCGTGCGAAACTCGTGACTCATGTTGGACAGGAACCGCGACTTCATTTCGGAAGCCCGACGCAAGAAGTCTGCCTTCTCATCCAGCTCCGCATAGAGGGCCACGACGCCGCGGTTGGTGTCCTCGAGTTCACGGTTCAGCCGGCTGAGCGCCGCATGGTGCTCGCGCAGAGCCTCGTTGGCACTGGCGAGCTCCGCCTGGCGGCGACGCAGCTCTTCCAGCGTGTGCAGCAGTTCCTGGTTCTGCTGCCGCACCTCGTCATAAGGGCTCTTGGTTTCCCGCCGGGCCAGCTCGTCGGCAATCTTGGAGGCGTCGCCGCGCGAAACGATCACGGCGTGCCGGGGCAGAGCCTTGCCGAATTCCACCGTGGTACCCGCCCGCGGCGACGAATCGATCCGGAACCGGTCCATCAGCCTCCGTACGCCGATGATCCCCAGGCCCATACCGGTAGCCGAGCGATACCTTCCGTCCAGAACTGACTGGAGGTCAAGAACGCCCGGGCCTTCGTCGTGAATCCGAACCATCAGCGTGGCCGTCGGCTCCTCGAAGAGGAACTCGACTCTGCCCCCACCGCCGTACTGGAACGCGTTGCGGGCGATCTCGGAAACCGCCGTGGCGATGCGCGTCTGGTCCTGACCATCGAAACCGAGCAACCCCGCCACCTGTCGCGCTCGCTGCCTGGCGAGCACCACGTCGTGCTCCATCTGAAGGTCCAAGCTGAGGATCGGCTTGCTCATGCCAGCCCCTCCAATCGCTCGCGTACAGCCAGCACGGTCACATCATCACGCGGTCGCTTGTGATCGCGGTAAAGCACTCCCGCGATCAGCGCGGGATGCCGCTGGGCCAATCCCGCGTACTGGTCCAGCCGCCAGTGACTGGCCAGTCCATCGGAATGCATGACCAGGAGGGCTCCGCTGGGGAAGGGATAGGAGAACTCCTGGACCTTGCGCATCTCATGCCCAACAATGCCGTTATGCGAGATGGCGCTGCGGCTGGCGCCTTCGTGAACGATACTACCGGCGATATTGCCCACGCCCGTGAAGCGAAGCCCACGCGTGCTCACGTTGATCTCGGCCACCGCGACGGCGGCGCCTCGCGTACCGCGCAGGGCCAGGTGAATTCGCTGGATGAGCTCGGTCGAGCCGGCCAGGGCATACTCTCGAAAGACCCGAACGGCTTGCTGCGCGGCATCGGCCGCAATCGGTCCATGCCCCAGACCGTCGGCGATCATACCCACCCATCTTCCGTGGGCGTGGTGCACGGCGCAGGCATCGCCGCTGACGGTCTCTCCCGGCATCGGCGCCTGCGCGGCCCCAACGTCCAGGTCGCCACGCCGCGCATCGGGACGGCACGATCGGGGCCAGAGCCGAGCCACGAGCGCCGTTCCGGAACCCGGCTGCGAGTAGATGTCGAACTCGCTCGCGAGCCGGCGGATCGCGCCCAGTCCCGTCCCCGGCGTTCCCACCGTCGAGCACCCATCGCGCAGGCAACGCTCGATATCCGCGATCCCATTGCCCTGGTCCACGGCCAGTACCTCGACACCGCGGTGTCGACCGTGCTCCAAGGCACGAATCAGCAGCACCCCGCTCCTGGCATGCTTGACAAGATTCGTGGCTGCCTCGGTGACAACAATGCCAACCTCCGCCGCCTCGGTCTCACCCAGTCCCAGCTCTCGCGCCAGCGCCATCGCCGCCCGACGGGCTTCACCCACGCGGCTGCTTTCAGCCACCTCGAACACGGAGTTCGAGCGGAAGTCACTTCCACTTGGTAATGGTAACACGCGTTCCCTTTCCCACTGTGGAAGTGATGTCGAAATCACTGACCAGACGCTTCGACCCGCCGAGCCCCAGGCCAAGGCCGGATCCGGTCGTGTAACCGTCCCGCAGCGCCAGCTCGATGTCCGGTATTCCGGGCCCTTGGTCCTCGAACGTGAGCCGGAGCCCGCGCCGCGCTCCATCGTTCAGGATCTCGAGCCTGGCCGTCCCCCCACCCCCGTGCACGAGCACGTTTCGCGCCAATTCACTGGCCGCTGTCAAGACCTTGGTTTGATCGACCAGGTTAAACCCCAGCTCCGCAGCCCACTTGCGTACGGTTTGTCGCGCGATGACAACATCGTACTCGGTGCCGATGGGCAGTTGCTCATCTTTCAGTACGGGCATCACCGTCCTCCTCGTGCTCGCGGCGTAGTGCCCGGCGGAGGAGATTCATCCCCTTGTCGATGTTCAGTGCAGTCTTGACTCCCGAAAGTGATAGCCCAAGCTCCACCAGCGTGATCGCCACTGCCGGCTGCATGCCCACGACCACGGTCTCGGCGTCGAGCACTCGCGCCATGCTCGACATGTTGGCGATCATCCGACCGATGAATGAATCGACGATCTCAAGGGCCGAAATGTCGATCAGCACACCACGGGCTCCTGTCTCGGCAACTCGGGTCGTCAAGTCGTCCTGGAGCGACATCGCCAACCGGTCATGCATGTCCACCTGAATGGAGACAAGCAAGAACTCACCCATCTGGAGAATCGGGATGTGGTCCATGAAGCTACCTTCTCATCTCGGCGACTGGGGGCGTGACACGGTCAGTCCAAGCCGCTTGAACGCGATGGCGAGGGCGTCGGCAAGCGTTGACTTGGTGATCATGCCGGCCAGATCGACCCCCAGATGCACGACCGTCTGCGCGATCTGAGGGCGGATGCCGCTGATGATGCAGTCGGTGCCCATCAGACGGGCCGCGGTCACGGTCTTGATCAGGTGCTGGGCCACGAGCGTATCGACCGTGGGCACGCCGGTGACGTCGATGATGGCGATCTCCGCGGACGTTGCCACGATTCTCTCCAAGAGCGACTCCATCACGATCTGGGTGCGCGCGCTATCGAGGGTTCCGACGAGCGGCAAGGCCAGGATCCCATCCCACAGTTTCACCACCGGCGTCGACAGCTCGAGCATCTCTTGCTGCTGCCTGCCGATCACCTCTTCACGACTTTTCTGGTGCATCTCGGTCGTGAACAGCCCCAATCTATCAATCAATTGCGTCGCCAGCCATGTCTCGTCCGCGAGTGCGCGGATATCGGTTCCCACTTCTTTTTGAAGTTGAGCAAATAAGGGTCGCTTGAGAGAGAAAACGAACATCGCCGTATCCGAGGGACTGAACCCATTCAAGGCTCTGGACCGTGATATTTCCATGAGGAGCTCACGCGGACCTTGCCACTCCGGCTTCGACGTGTCCGTGATGTTGCCGTGCTGGGAAGCCTCTTGAACAAGACGCAGGAAGCCACGGCAATGCTCGTGCAGTTCCTTATCGTTGAGCCTTCCAGACTGCGAGGTTGACGCCGACCTCGCGCTCGTGAGCTCTTTCGTCCACTCCGCGAGAATCTCCGCTTCACGCTGCTTGAGCACTTGGGGGATCCGGCTCTTACCTTCCAGGCTCATCAACTGTCTCCTTGACAATCAGACGGGGAGCACCATGAGTTCGTTGCGATCTCAGGATAACACAGACCGACCGCGTTTGCAGGCATCGGCGCACCGGCCACCGCGCCAGTGCACTTGAGCGTGCTTTCGCGAGTATGGGCTGGTCACCAGACCGTGTCTCGCCGGGCCGGTCCGACGCCACGAGCATGCTCTTCGGGCCGGCGCGAGGTGATCGGAAAGCACAACGCCGTACGCCAGGTGCGGCCGTGAGGCGCCTGGCCTCGATCCGACTCGTGTCAAAGCACGTAATCCTGGTTCGGCGGCTGGCTGGGACTGGCGCTAGGGGCGTGACCGCTTCCATTGGGGCTGGGCAAGGGCGATGGCGTGGGCCCGGACTCGGATGGATTGCCGCTGAGTGGTCGAGATAAAATCTGGCGGGGTCCGCGTAGTCGGAATGATTGGTCAGCTTGAGAACTCGGCGAAAGTCGTCTGTCGCGTCGCTGAGCATACCTTTCTTGGCCAGGCAGATTCCTCGGTTCAGGTAACATTCGGCGTCGTTGGGCCGCATCGACATCACCTGATCAAAGTCGGCGAGAGCGGCGTCGAACTCGCCCTTCTCGGTCCGCAGCCGGCCGCGGTGAAGGTACGCGTGCGCGAGCTGAGGATCACACCGCAGGGCGCGATCAAAATCGGCCAGGGCGAGATCCCCCTTGGCCACGGCCTCAGAGCGCAGCCGCGCTGAAAATAAGCCTCGCCCAGGTAGGGTGAAATCTCGATCGCCTTGTTGAACTCGGCGAGTGCCGCATCGTGCTGTCCGAGAACGAGCAGTTTCCGTCCTTCTTTGATATGGGAGGGAACCGTCAACCTGAGCCGGCGCCTGGTGATTCCTAGTACCGAGGCCATCACCGCGGCCGCGACGGCAGGCAGGCTCAGGAGAACGATTTGAATCTGGAACCGCATCGAGTCCGAAGCGCGATACCTGGTCACACTGATGTATTGCCCGACCTTTTCCGTCTCGGTTTGTTCGAGGACAATGAACAGATCCAGCATGATCATGACGACGGCCACAACGCCGATGATCCGCGCGAACAATCGGAACCTGCCCAGAGCCAGCAAGACCGCCGCGAGCACGATCAGCACCAGGGCCGCGCTCGAGCAGCACGATCAGCATCTCTCGATCCGGCCAGTTGATCAAGCTTTCGTAAAGCTGGGCGCCTTTCATGGGTGGCTAGCTTCCTTATGTTCGCTGCCGGTCGTGCCTTCGAGCGCGGTCGTAAACCCCACAATGTTGAAGGCCAGTCCGCGGTTCCGCCGAATCGGGGATCGCACGCCGCCTCCCATATCAAGATTCTGTCTTAAAGAATCAGTTTGTTTGGTGCTGATGGGCGGAGGGTGCATCACCTAGGCGGGCGTGCTCTCAATCTACGAGTGGCAAACTCCGCTGTCAATCGAGCGACGCTGATCTCATGGATTTTTTTCGTTCGCTTCTCGTGCCGTCATTCTTTTCATCCCCAGGCGTTCAAGGTGTGTGGGTTTGCGCCCGTCGCCCGACCACCGGCCACCTCGAATGAGGGCTCCCAAGCCTCGTTTTCCCTCTATCCGTCGCGGGCGTCAAGGTCCGCGTCTCGGTGCGTTCGTCGAATCTTGCCAGCCGGCCTTCGACCTCGAAAACGGCTGGTATATTCCAGAATAGTACACTCCCGGATTCCGAAGCGTACGGGCTTCGACGAGATCGATCTGCATTCCGTGAGGTCTGATTCGCCATGCAATGCAAGAGACGTGCCCGGCCGGCTGTTTCCAGGTTCGATTCCCTCGAAGCTCGGAGTTTGCTGTTGACACTCGTCGCCTTGATCGACTCCGGCGTCGATCTGTCGAGCACGGCCGACAGCCCGTACTACGATTTCACCGCGGCTTACGACGCCTACGACCAGCATGCCGCCGCTCAGTACGGAGACCAGGTGGTCCAGGACACCAGCTTGCAGCACGGCCACGGCGCCACCGTGGCAGACTCGATCGTCGCGGGCATTCAGGCGGCCGACGCGCAGCCCGGTGCAGCCACAACGACAGTCAAGATCATGCCGATTCGCGATACGTCGAGCGGGCTGGATGTCGATAGCAACGCGCTGATCCGAGGCGTGTACTGGGCGGCCGACCATGGGGCCGCGGTGATCAACCTGAGCGTCAATTACACGTATGATCCGAGGCTGATCGATTCCTCCGACTCTCACAACGGCGCCTATCTTTCGCAGGCCATACTCTATGCGCAAACCAAGGGGGCGGTTGTCGTCTCCGCTCCCGGCAATTCGCAAATGAACATCGACCAGCTAGTGCTCTTTCCGCCTTATGCCGGCGACTCACTTTACACCGACGCCAGCCCCGCGCCCACGAACGTGCTGGTCGCCGCCGCCGTTGATGGGGCGGGCAACTTGACATCGGTGTCAAGCTGGGGCCCGGCTCATGTCGACCTCGGGGCACCCTCGAACTCGCAAGGGTTCACGTCTTACTCCGCGGGCTACACTTCGGGCGTCGCGGGAGTGATCGCCGACTTGCTGCCGCCGAGCTACTCCGCCAGCGACGTCATCCAGGTGATCGATCAGACCGTCACGCCTCAAGCCCAGCCGGTTGGCGCCTGGAGCAAGACTGGAGGAATCATCAATCCCACGGCCGCCGTCGCCAGGGTCATTTCCGCGGGCGTCGCGATCCACGCGGGCGGAGGCGCTGCTGGGTCGTATGGCGCCGACGCGTACTTCACCGGCGGGTCCACCTATGCCGTGTCGTCGCCCATTGACACCAGCGGCCTGACCAACCCCGCGCCCCAGCAGGTCTACCAGACCGAACGCTATGGCAACTTCACCTACACGGTCCCTCATCTGATTCCGAACAGTCCCTACGTCGTCCGTCTCGACTTCGCCGAGATCTACTGGAATGCCCCCAATCAGCGCCTCTTTAACGTCTTGATCGACGGCAATCCCGTGCTGACGAGCTTCGACGTCTTCGCCCAGGCGGGAGGCCAGGACAAGGCCATCGACCGCCAGTTCGAATGCCTTTCCACCGCCAGCGGCCAGATTGTCATCCAGTTCACGAGCCTCGTCGATAACGCCAAGGTCAGCGGCATCCAGGTTGTTCCCGCCCCTGACCTCGCCCTGGGCAAGCCCGCCTTCTCTTCCACCATCGAAGGTCCTTCGTTCACGCCCGCGATGGCGGTAGATGGCAACAGCGGCACACGCTGGTCCAGCGGTCAGTGGATGCAGCAGAGCGGCACCGGCTGGATCTACGTCGACCTAGGCGCGCCGTTCCATATCAACGAGGTTCGCCTCAACTGGGAAACCGCTTACGCCGTCAACTACCAGATCCAGGTCTCGGGCGACGCCCTCAACTGGGTGGCGATCGAGGCCAAGAGCGGCAATCAGGCGAAAGGTCCCGTGGACTTCACGGGTCTCTCGGCAACCGGTCGCTACGTGCGGATCTACTGCACCCAGGTGAGCGCCGGGGCCGATAACTACTCGCTCTACGACTTCAACGTCTACGGCACGCCGGTCACCGACCTGGCGCAGGGAAGGCCCGTTTACTCTTCGACCATCGAAAGTTCCTATTACGCCCCCACGATGGCGGTGGACGGCAACAGCGGCACACGCTGGTCCAGCGGCCAGTGGATGCAGCAGAGCGGCACCGGCTGGATCTACGTTGACCTAGGCGCGCCGTTCCATATCAACGAGGTTCGCCTCAACTGGGAAACCGCTTACGCCGTCAACTACCAGATCCAGGTCTCGGGCGACGCCCTCAACTGGACAACCCTTGATAACATCGTCGGCAACCAGGCGAAGGGCATCGCTGACTTTTCGGGGCTTTCCGGTACCGGCCGCTACGTGCGAATCTACTGCACGCAGGTGAGCGCCGGGGCCGATAATTATTCCCTGTACGATTTTCAGGTTTTCGGTACACCAGCCTCCCTGGCCGCGCTTCAGCCTGCCGGAGCACTGACAACGCTGGCGACGAATACGCAGACCACGAGCCTGGGCTCAATTCAAACTCTGCCCGCAGCCCCAGGCCCCACGGACGCCTTGCCGACCGCCGTGGTCTCCACGAGCGGTCACACCGCGGCCGCTCCGGCGTCGAGGCGGTTTTCTCATGCTCGCGTCTCCGCTCTGCGCCCGAGCCCTGGCACCTTTCTCAAGCCAGGTTTTCGTGCTCCGACTCGATCTTGGTCCGTGGGCAAGACGCACGGGTAGGCTTCTGGTACGCTGGATTCCGGATGCGTGAGTCGGGATTACCGTCGGCACAATAGACCAGCGAGTTTCGCGAGATGGAGCGAATCGAGACCAAGCACCTGATCATCGGCGCAGGCGCCATGGGCGCGGCGACGGCCTATCACCTGGCGCGGCGGGGTGAGCCTGTGCTCTTGATCGAGCAATTCGCACTCGGCCACGATCGGGGAAGCTCTCACGGCGCCGCCCGCATAACTCGCCATTCCTACGCCGACGCGCCGTACGCCCGGCTGATGCCCGCGGCGTTCCGGGCCTGGAGAGATCTGGAAGCCGATGCCGGCCAGCCACTTTACATTCGCACAGGCGGCGTTTCCTTTTGCGACCAGGGTGAAGACTACGTCTCATGCGTCGCAGCGAATCTGAGCGAGCTTGGAGTCCCTCACCGGCGGTTCACCGGCACCGAGTGGAACGCCGCCAATCCGGCGTTCGCTCTACCCTCTTCTCACGATGTCGTGTTCGAGCCCGACGCCGGCATGCTTGCCGCCGCCAGGGCCGTGGCACTCCAGATCGAGCTTGCCCGCTGTCATGGCGGAGCGAAAACGCAGGTGCTGGCCGGCACACCTGTACGCGCCATCGATCTGGACGGCGCTCGCCCTGTGATCCTCACCGACACCCACGCGATTAGCGCCGACCGCCTGATCGTCGCCGCCGGCGCCTGGGTCAGCCGCCTCTTGCCCACGCTTGCGGTCCCACTCCACGTCACGCGCCAGCAGGTTCTTTACTTCCGGGCCAGCGAGCCCGCTCCCTTCCAGATCGGCCAGTTCCCCGTCTTCATCTACAAGGGAACCGGCGAAACGAACGCCTTCTACGGCATGCCCGAATTTCAGGGCCTGGGAGTCAAGGTCGCCCGCCACTTCGGTCCGGAAGTTGACCCCAACGAAAATGACCGCGTTGTCGGCGACGACTATCGCTCCATCGTCCGAGAATTCCTGGCGGCTCACATCCCCGCCCTGGCCTCCGCGCCGATTGACCTCACCGAAGTCTGCCTGTACACCGTCGCTCCCGACGACCAGTTCCAGGTTGACTTCCTCCCCGGCCGCTCCGACGTCATCGTCGCCAGCCCGTGCAGCGGCCACGGCTTCAAGTTCTCATGCTTGATCGGGCGGGTCTTGGCTGATCTGGCAACGGGCGGCGAAAGCCCGTTTGAGATTGAGTGCTGGAAGTTCCAGGGCAGTTCGTGAATCACTTGACCGATGTGATTTAGCGAAGCTCAACGGGCGAAGCCGGCGCGGTTGTGCATGGTCTTCCCGTCCTTATCGCAAAGGCTTCTCGATCAGGATATCGCCCAGGTCGAGCGTCTCGCCGGACTTGACGGTGAACTCCTTGCGGAGCTGAGGACCGGCCGGATCGCGGGCAGTCGTCACGTCGGTCACGCGATAGGTCGCACCTGGGATCAAGACAGGGAGCGTGATCCGCCCTTCGGCATCGGACACCAGCCCCTTCCCGTAGTTGATCGGGTCAATCTGGGTCAGAGAGCCTTCGTCGGCAAAGATGTGTCCGGCCTTCTCTCTCGCGGGGCTGAAGGAGGGCCCGGGCGTGACGACCATCGTGAACATCCTGGGGCGAAGTCTTCCCACAACGGGCTTTCCGCCGGGCGTGACCAGCCGAGCTTTGGCCGCACCACAGGGCTCGAAGCGGACGACGACAGGCGTCTTGACCGCCGACCTGCCCGCGAAGAAGCACGTCGTGCCTAGCTTGCTCGTCGGATCAAGAAAGTAAACCGAGACTTTCGTGTCGGGATCAAGCCCGTGGAGTTCGAAGTGGCCATTGCGCGCGATGCCGTGATAGTCAGCTCTCCACCACCGCAATGCAGTACCCAACGAGCGAAGGATACCTCGGCCGAACATCCAGGCTTCTGGAGCCGGGTGGCCGTCCGGTCCAACCAGTTCGCCCTTCACGGTCATTCCTCGGTGAAGCGTGACATTAACCTCCTTCTCGGTGTCGCTGGGCTCGATCTTGAGCGCGATGATGGCATGGGAATAACGCCGACTGCCCCCGGGCAGGCCATCGAAGATCATCCGTTGACCGACCTCCTGCAGCACGTAATCGTCGCTGGGTCCCTCGACGATGAGGTGGCCCGGACGCGCCACGGCCCCGAGCAGAAACGAGCCGTCGGGCCCTGTGCTCGAGCCAGAGCTTCGAGGGGAAGAATCGGAATCGTCTTGCCGCGAGCGAATACGGCACATGCCTGACTGTCGCGTCCTTGACGGGTCTGCCCGAACCGTCCTCCGTAACCCTCCCACGGATCACGACACCTCTGCTCCAGGGTCAGGTCAATCGACTCGTTCGACCGCGCCCTTGGGCCACTCGAAGCGCCTCCTGACGCCGAGGTAAGGCTGGCCCGCGGGAGGGTAAGCCGTAACAAAGTATGTGTCGCCCGAACGCGGGTTAACGCGGAAGCGTCCCGTCATCATCGGTCTCGAATTCTGCGATCGACCGTGCCACCCCCTTCACTTTTTTGAGAGCCGACATTGAGCCAGGCATGCGGGACCGGCCTGGCGGTGTCGGCATACGTCACGCGACCCTTGATGATCTTGGCCGGCTCGAGCGCCATCGTCAGTTGCTTGGGACCGAGAGTGTTGTCGGTATCGATCGGAATGAATTGCCGGGCAAACCTCAGGTCGTGGACGAGGAGCATGACACGAAGTCCTTGGCCCACGCCGCGAAGAGTGAAGCGACCCTCCGCGTCGGTGTTCACCGGGCGGGGCCAGGCCGGCAAGTCTTTGTCATGGACGTGCCACAAGACGCGGCCGTCGAGGGTATCGCGGGCGGCCCCCGCGTCACGGCGGACCACGCGGCCCATCGATTGAACCGAGACCTCGACGCCCCGGGCGGGCCGGCCCTGCACGTCGAACAGGCGTCCCTGGATCACTTGTTCGGGGCGAAGGGTGATCTCGCCTCTGGGCTGGTCGGCATCAGGGTCGAGGTCGATCCAGGCGGCCCCGTAGCCGGGTGACGAGCGCAACGGCGCCGACCTCGTCATGACCCGACGAGGACGTGCGAGGTGCATCGATGCGAAACAATCCCGAGCTATCGGCGGTGGCCTGTCCGATTGGCGTTGGACTCATACCGGCTCATGCTAATAGTCGCTCCGGCTGCCTTCGCCCGCGCAGAGACCATCACGCTCGCGTTCGGCACCGGTTTTCCTTCCGGGTTGAGCACGCGGCCGACAACGAACATCCGGCCCGGAGCCGGTGCCTCGTCCATGCCTTTCGGCCGCGGCGACAACCTCACGCTGGGGAGCTACTGCCGAGTCTCTCAGGCTCTTCCCTCCTGGCGAGGGATTGGCTCGAAAGGCCCACGCCGGTGACGACGGCTGCAAGGACAAACAGAATCAGCGAGATGAGCTTCAGCCTGGTGAAAAGCATGGCTCGAAGCACCTCCTGGGCGAGAGCCCAAACGGATGCCGAGAAGATTCCACGAGCGGCCTGTCCGGCCGTGAAGCTCGTCGCGGCCCTGGTCGTGATGTTGCACAGGTGCGGTGTGATCGACGCCGAGGCCGAACGGGAGTTCAACGCCGCCGCCAGTGCCGCCGCGGACATGACCGCGCCGCGGCGAGTCAGGCCGCGCCGCAGCTTTTCTCGTGCTCGGGCCAGCCGGCTGCGGAGGGTGCCGGCGGGCCACCGCAACCGTCGCGCTGCCTCGTCGAGCGTCAGGCCCTGGAAGTAGCAAAGGACAATGGCCGTGCGAAACGGCTTCGGCAGGCGATCGATCTCGTCGTGCAGGACTTCCGCCTGCTCGCGGGCCATGGCCGGCTCGTCGGCTGGCGGAATTGTCGCGACGGCCAACGATTGCAAGCCCAGACCGCTCGCGCCGTTACGCTCCTCGAATCTTGCCTGCCGAGAGAGACGGCTCTTCGCCCTTCGAGCCGTCCGGAGCGCGACACCGTACAGCCACGCGCCCAGCAGGTTGGGGTCGCGGATGGATCGAGCCTTGCGGGCAAGCACGAGGAAGACGGCCTGAAAGGCGTCCTCGGCATGATGCCTGTCGCCCAGGCTCTGCAGACAGATGCTCAGAACCATTGGCCCATGCCTGGCGACCAGCGCCTCGAAGACCGCTTCCCCAACGGCATCGCGGCGGGCGATGAACCTCTCCAGCAGTTGCGCGTCGGTCAGGCCGGCGATCGAGCCACCCTCGAAGAGCGACTCGATCTGCCTGACAATCGACCCTGCCGCCGCGTGCGCCATGCCGGTAGTCTCCGTCGCAGCGATCCTGGTGCGCGCTTAACCCCACATGAGGATAGTGCCTCGGCGCCGCTCATTTTATCCCAGGCCGGATAGAAAAATCGCCAACCGTGGAATCGTGAAGCGATTTGACACTTGACCACAACGCTTCCCAGCCGCTCCGCTCCTGGGGTGGCAGGTCTGAGACCTTCGGCGGGCGTACGCTTTCCAGGTCGCCATCCCTGAACCAGTGCGCAAGGGTACGGTGCACAAACTCCCGGTCTATGACCGCGAGCTTCGCCAGGGCGGCCAGTTCGGCGGTAAGCAGGTCGAGGGCCTGTTTTCGATACTTCTGCCTTTCCGCCAGTGGCACGGGGGACGATCCCTTGCCGTCGGCGCAGTTCAAGGCGTAGCATGCGGCGTCGTAGCGGACCCACAACCGCGGGTCGTCGGCCCACTTAGGGAATCGGCCGAGAGCATCGTCCAGGGCCCGAACGGCCTCGGCGGGCCGGCCTAAAGCGGTCAATCCCGTTGCGAAGGAGCGGATCGGCAGGGGGTCATTGGGACGGAGCCGGAGACCTTCCTTGAACGCCGCGATCGCCCCCTTTTCGTCCTTTTTCTTCGCCAGCGCGAGCCCCATGTATTGGTAGGCAAGGCTCGAATTCGGGTGGAGCGAGATCGACTTGAGGTAGGCCGACACGGCCAGGTCGTACGCCTGTAGCTTTGAGTAACAGTTGCCAAGTTGGAGGTGAAAGAGGGCACTGTCGGGCCTCAGCACGCATGCCGCGGCCATGTGCCGCAGGGCCTCGTGGGGTTCTGGCGGGTCGATCTCTCGGCAAGTTCCAAAAAGGTCGAAATGAAGCCAAGGATTGTGCGGGAAACGATCGGCGGCGGCGCGCCGGTACTTCAAACAGGCCGGGAGTTGCCCGGTGTCGGACAGGTCGCGGCCAAGCGCACCGACGAGACTGGCGGGAAGTGCAAGACCCTCTGGGGACGTCGCGAATGTGACCAAGCCCGGGACGTCCTTGCGGTCGAGCAAGTCTTGCCAGTGGAGGTAAGCCCCGCCAGACAGGCGCCTGGCGCCGCCGACAACCTGTCCAAGCCGGTGTTTCGTGCCCGAACCTTGGGCGTGGAGCTGCCACTCGAGAAGCAAGCCGAGGAGCGGATCGCGGAGTCGGCTGGCAGCGACCTTCGCCGCGGCTTTCTCAGCGGGTTCGGCAAGCGGGTCGAGGCCGAACTGGACGAAAGCCTCACGCTGCCTGGTGCAAAAATCCGTTTCCGCCTGCCGCACATTTTGCCCGTTGAGGTCGTCGGCGAATTGCCACAGGTTGGCCGTACCGGCGACCAGGAGACGCGTATGTCGGGCCAGATCCTCAGCTTCCTGCCGGGCGGCGTTCAGCTCAACGCGTGCATCATCGGAGAGTGGCTCGCCAGCGATGGATTCATCGGCCCGGTGCAGCGCGGCGATGGCGGCGTCGGTCGATTGCTGCATCCGACCGGGGTCTTCGGTGAGGAGCCAGGCCTCGCCAATCCGCTCGCGGGCCGTGCGGACGGCGGCAGCGGCACTGGCCGTTGCACGGGCCTCGCGGGCCGCCCGATTGCGACTGGCCTCGGCCCGGACCGCCAGGAGCGACCCGCCACCGATAGTCAGCGCGGCAATCAAAGTGCCCGCGGCCAGCAGCGCCCCGCGATTGCGGCGAACGAACTTCCGGAGGCGATAAGTCGCCGATGGCGGCCCGGCCAGGACCGGCTCATTCGCGAGGTAGCGCTGCAAATCCATCGCCAGTCCATTGGCGGTTTCGTAACGCCGCGAGCGTTCTTTCTCCAGGCACTTGATCACGATCCAATCGAGCTCACCGCGAATCAGGGCGATCAATTTCCGCGGTTCCGTTTGCCGATCGGCCGCGACACTGGGCAGGGTGCCCGAACTCGACAGCTTGGTGCTCGGCCTCGGCGGATCAACCTCCTTGATGACCCGCAGCATCTCGGTGAAGGCAGCCCCCCGCAATTCCTTGCGTGAGAAGGGAACTGTTCCCGTGAGCAGTTCGTAAAGTACAGCGCCGAGCGCGTAGATGTCGCTCCGGGTGTCGATGTCGAGGTTGTTCAATTCCGCCTGCTCGGGCGACATGTATTCCAGCGTGCCCACAATCGAGCCGACTTCCGTGAAGATGCTGTGCTCGGTGAGCCGCGGCCCGGTCACCTTGGCCACGCCGAAATCGATCACCTTCGGCACCGGCTTGCCGTCGTACAGCGCGACCAGGATGTTCGAGGGCTTCAGATCGCGATGAATCAGGCCCTTCTGGTGAGCGTGTTGTACGCCGTGACAGACCGGGATAAAGAGTTCCAGCCGCTCTCTTGGGGAGAGCTTGGCCCTGTCGCAATACTCTGTGATCGAGACCCCCTTGACCAGTTCCATCACAAAATAAGGGACTCTCGCGGAGCCGACTGGTAGCCCCTGAGGCTCGCTGATGCCCGCATCCAAGACCTTGGCGATGTTGGGGTGGTCCATGAGGGCGAGCGCCTGGCGCTCCTGGTAGAATCGAGCGAGCAGGCGAGATGAGTCGAGACCGGGCCGGATCAGCTTCAGCGCGACCCGCCTCTGCATGGGTTCGATCTGGTCGGCGACCCAGACCTCTCCCATGCCCCCCTCGCCGAGCTTCTGCCGAAGTTTGAATCGGCTGTCAAAGAGTCGATCGACCTCAAGAGTGGGGACCGTGGGAGTGGCGAATAGCTCGGCAGAGTCAACGCCGCGCTCGAGGATGCCCTGGCCACGTTCGTCGGCAACGAGCAACTGCTCGACTCGCAGACGCAAGGCGTCGTCGCCCCGGCAGGCCTCGTCGAGGAACGCCTTTCGCTCCGCTTGTGCCTTTTCCAGGGCCGCGGCGAACAGCGATTCTTCGTTCATCGCGCCATCTCCGGACATCTGGCGGACTGAACCACAAGCCTCGGGGTCGTATCAGGATCGCAGCAGCCGTGACGCTGTGTCGGGCGAAATGGCTCTGCGCCGGCCCAGTCCATCAGTCCTACGTTCGCTCCCTGGGCCCGACTGTACCCAGGGAGCGGCTCGGAAGCCAGTATACGGCGGGTCAGGTATTGGTCGGATCAGAGGCGAGCCTGCGAAGCGGATGCGCCGAAGTGCAGATCACTTGAGGAATTCGTCTACTTCCGGTGGGTCGTGCTCACGCCAGTAAGATGGGGCGATGACCCTCTCAGGACGTGGATTGGATGGCGTAAAACATCACGCCTTGCGGCGAAGTGATGCCGCAAAAGCGGCCGACGCCCGGAATGTCGCGTACCGGCACGCACAGGCTGGCGCCAAGACTGACTGCCAGCCGCGCTGTCTCGTCGGCGTCGGCCACGGTGTAATACGTCCCCCAGTGTGGCTGTAGCGCGCCCATCTCCGGCCTGATTCCCATCAGGCCCGCGACGGGATCGGAGGCGAGCTTGAAGGTCGTGTACTCGAAGCCCGGCGCGCGCGACACCTCGGGCGTCCAGCCGAAGAGCGCGGTGTAGAAAGCCGTCGCGCGGTCGGTGTCGGTGGTCAGCGTCTCGAACCAGCTCGGCGCGCCGTGGAGGGTGCTGTCGACGTCGGTGCCGAAGAATTTCCTCGACTCCCAGATGTCGAACTCGGCCCCGTTGGGATCGGTGCAAACGGACATGCGGCCCTGATCGTTGATGTCGAAAGCCGGCCTCGCCTTGCCGCCGAGAGACCTGATCTTCTCGCAGGTGACATCGGCGTTTTCGACCTTCAGCAAGCCGCCGATCTGCGGCTTCGTTCCCGGCGGCGTGTTCGGGGCCTCGATGTCGAAGATGCCACCTACGTCGCTGCCGCCGACGCGTACGCCGTGGCCGAGGCCGGGGATTTCGAAATACGTCCAGCCGAACAGTTCGGCGAAGAACACGCGCGCTTGCTCCGGCTGAGGCGTCAGCATGTTCGTCCAGCAGAATTCGCCCGGTTTGCGCAGGCCTGTGGTCATCGTGGCGTCCCCGTGGAGAATGGAAAAGCGGATCCTGCCAAGGTGGTCGGGACCCGCTCAACACCTGCTTTGATCTTACTCGCAAGTCTTGCCGCCCATGGCGGCCATGGCGGCGTCCATATTCTCTTTCATCTGCGCGGGAGTCAGGTCTTCCAGGTGCTCGGCGATCGACCAGTGATGCCCGAACGGGTTGACCAGCTTGCCGAAACGGTCGCCCCAGAACATGTCTGCCAGGGGCATGGCAACGGTCGCACCTGCCGCGACGGCGCGGTTGAAGACGGCGTCGGCGTCGGTTACGTACAGGTGGAGTGTCACCGGCGAGTTGCCGCTCGGAGCGACGGAGCCCTGCTGAGGGAACTCGTCGGCCAGGAACAGCCGTGAGTCGCCGATCTGGAGCTCGGCGTGCCCGAGCTTCATCTGGCCGTCAGGCCCCGGAAAGGGCATCCGGCCGTGCTCCTCAGCGCCGAAGGCCCGCTTGTAAAACTCGATCGCCTCTGCTGCCCCCTTGATGACAAGGTGGGGCGTGATCGTGTGATGCCCTGCCGGAATCGGATGCGCCATGGTCGCCTCCAGTCGAGAAATTTGACCCGGCACATCCTGTCCACGTGAACAGGATCGCGCCGTGGTTCGTGCGTTCTATCGAAGCATCGGCGGCTTGTCAACGGTTGTACAGTCATTTTGAGAAAATGAGAGGAATTCCACATGATGACACGCAGATAAGTCCGGTGGTTGTTCAGGGCCGGCGTTAATATCGGCCCGGGCCTCATGTTCGCGAGCCGATCAGGGCGAACCGTGGGCCCGGTTCGCGAGTCATTCAAGGACCCAAAAGTGCACGAAGGTCAGTGGCGGCCTGGCCGCTCTGTCGCGGTTGCCAGCGCTCGGGCCTTTCTGCTACTCTCAGGCGCCGGCGTCGGATCGGAAGTGAGTTGTCTTGAAACAGATAAGGATACAACCGCAATGATCGACCCCCGCGTGGCCAGCGGGCTGAGAGACCTTCTTCCCTCGGTGATGATTCCCCGCGAGCGGATGCTGGCGGCGTTTCGCCGGACGTTTGCCGGTTTCGGGTTCGTGCCGATCGAGACGCCGCACATCGAGCGCATGGACGTCTTGACGGGCAAGGGCGCCGGGTCTGACGAGGTCTTGAGGCAGATCTTCGAGGTGACCAACAAGGGGGGCACGCCCGGTGAGCTGGCCTTGCGGTTCGATCTGACCGTTCCTCTGGCGCGGTTTGTGGCCAAGCACGTGGATGAGCTGGGGGTGCCGTTCAAGCGCTATGCCATCGGCTCGGTCTTCCGTGGTGAGCGGCCGGCCAAGGGGCGGTTCCGCGAGTTCATGCAGTGCGACTTCGACACGATCGGCACCGAAAGCGTGCTGGCCGACGCCGAGATCGCCCAGGTGATCCACTCCGCACTCAGCGCCGCGGGGCTTAACGAGTTCACGATCACGCTCAACAATCGCAAGATCCTCGACGGCATGCTCGATTCGCTGGGGCTCTCCGGTCGCTCGGCACCCGTGCTGCGTTCGCTCGATAAGCTAGCCAAGATCGGGCGTTCCGGCGTGCGCGATGAATTGCAAAAGACCACTCACGACGGCGGCGCGGGCCTGAGCCAGGAGCAGGCGAGCCGGGTTGTCGAGTTCGCGGAAACCGGGCGTGGTGGTGTGGAGATCCTGCGCGAGGCCGAAACCGCGCTGGGCTCGAATGCTCATGCCGGCCAGGGCATCGCCAACCTGCGTACTGTGCTTGACCTGCTTTCCGCGGCCGGTATCCCGGACGACCGCATCCGGATTGACCTTGGGCTGGCGCGCGGGCTCGATTATTACACGGGGATCGTGTTCGAGACGACGGTGAACGGCTGGGAAAAGTTCGGCAGCGTCGCCTCGGGCGGGCGTTACGATAACCTGGCCAGCCTGTTCACGACGCGGCGTCTACCGGGCGTGGGGGCCTCGATCGGGCTCGATCGGCTGCTGGCCCTCATGGACGAAGCAGGCTGGCTGAAGTCGACGGGGACAAGTGCGCCGGTTCTCGTGGCCAACTTTCCGGGTGTCGATCCCATGATCCCGTTTGGGATGGCCGCTCGCCTGCGCGCAGCCGGCATCGGCGCCGAGGTTTATCCCGAGCCGATCCAGATCGGCAAGCAGATGGGTTACGGGTCGACTCGCGGCCACAAGCTGGCGGTGATTGTCGGGCCGGACGAGGCCGCCCGAGAAACCTTCAACCTGCGCAACCTGGCCACCAGGCATGAGGAAAAGGGGCTCTCCTGGCCGGTTCTGGAAGACTCGGTGAAAGGCACGCTGGTGATCATCGACAGAGAAGGTCTATCTTCATGAGCGAGGGCCAACCGCAGCCAGAGCCGCAAGACAGCCAGAACACGGCCGAGCCGTACTTGGGCCTGGTGCGTGGCACGCGTGATTGGCTGCCGCGTGATCATGCGGGTTTGCTCGCCCTCGAGCGGTTGCTGCTGGATCAGTTCCGGCGGGCGGGGTACGAGCCCATGCGGACTCCGATCCTGGAGTTCTCGGAGCTGCACGAGCGCAAGAGTGGCGCGGGCATCGTGGCCAAGCTGTTCGAGGTGCCGGGCGCCGGTGCCGCGCCGATTTGCTTGCGCCCCGAGCTGACCGCCAGCATCGTCCGAGCGTATGCCGAGGCTTCGGAGGCTCCGCCTCTTCCCTGGCGAGTCAGCATGGCCGGCGAGGTCTTTCGGTTCGAAACGCCCGGCCCCGGCCGCGACCGGGAGTTTACACAGGTTGGCGTCGAGATTCTGGGCGCCGGTGGGCCGGCGGTCGACGCCGAGATCATCTGGCTTGCCGACTGGTCGTTGCGCGCGGCGGGAATCGCCGAGCCGGCCATCCGGATCGGACACGTCGGGCTGATTCTCGAGCTGCTGGGCCGTTCGGGGCTGCCCCCGGCGGCAACCGCGGCGCTCGTCGAGTCGCTCAGCGAGGCCGCGGCGGAAGGTCAAAGCGTCCGGGCCATTGAGTCGGCCCTCCGCCGGCTGGCCGACTGGCTCAAGTCCGGCGACCCGGCGTCTGAGCTGGCGCCGGTCGTTGGCGCGGGTGATGACGCGGGAGTCGATCGGCTGTTTCGTCACCTCGTGCCCGACGTCACCGGCAGGCGGTCGGGCCACGAGATCATCGGCCGGTTGCGGCGTAAGTGGGATCTCGGCCACACGCTTCACGAGGTCCTCGGCCGCGTGCGCGACCAGGTGCACGCCCTGGCCGATCTGCGTGGTCCGGCTGAGGATGTGCTTGCGCGTCTCGATCGCGAATATGCCGATCTGGCACCGGAATCGGTGGCGGCGCTGCGCGAGCTCGTGGCCATGCTGGGTCATCACGGCGTCGAGCAAAACCGGGTCGAGCTCGACCTTGGATTCGGCCGCGGCATCGGTTTCTACACCCAGATGATCTTCGAGCTGACGGTGCCCGGGCCCGCCGGACCGGTCGAGGTTTGCGGCGGCGGCCGATACGACGGCCTGGCCCGCGTGCTGGGCTCGCGCCGAGATGACCGCGGCGCGGGGTTTGCTTTCGGGCTCGAACGGCTGTACGGCGTTCTGATGGCTGCGTCGGATACGAAAGCCCGCGCACCGGTCGTCTCGCGGGGATATCTGGTCACCGGCGACAAGGCCGGCGAGTTCACGGCCGAGACGATCGATCTGGCGACCTTTTTGCGAGAGCGTGTGCACATTCCGATCGTTCTCTCCGACCTCGAGTTCCAGGCCGCGATCGATCATGCCCGCGCCCTGGGCCTGAGCCACCTCGTCACGGTCGGGCGCACGATCGAGCTCTGGAACCTCGAGCAGGGAGACGTTCACTCGGTGCGAGAGGGCGATCTGATCGAGCAGATGCGCACGCGTTACGCCGTGTTTCGGGGCGATCGCTCATGAGCCTTCTCATCGACCCCATCCGCCTGGCGATTCCCTCCAAGGGCCACCTCTACGAGGGGATCGTGGGCCTGCTGCAGACGGCCGGCTACAAGGTGCGCCGGGCGAGCGACCGGCAGTACGAAGCGACGATCTCCGGCCAGCCCAGGTTTCACGTCGTCTTCATGCGGCCGCCCGATATCGTGACCCAGGTGCAGGAGGGGCGTTGCCACCTGGGCGTGACAGGCATGGACGTGTATGCCGAGCACGCCTTCGAGGCCGAGCAGACGGCCGTCGTCATTCCCGACCTCGGCTACGGCGGATGCCGCCTGGTGGTCGCCGTTCCGGAGAGCTGGATCGACACGGGCCACATCATGGACCTGGTCGACCTGACCACCGAGTTCAAGTCGGCCGGCAAGACCTTTCGCGTCTCCACCAAGTATCCCGCCCTGGTGCGGCAATACTTCCGCAGGTGGGGCATCTATTATTACCAGTTGATCGACTCCGAAGGTGCGCTCGAGCTTCACCCCAGTCTGGGCATTGCAGATATCATCGTCGACTTGACGAGCTCGGGAACGACGCTCAAAGACAACCGCCTGCGCGAGATCGAGGGGGGAACGGTTCTCGAATCGGCGGCCTGCCTGATCGGCCACGCCCCCAGCCTCCTGGAGCTCGTTGGCGAGGGCGATACCGGCTCGCTGGCGCTCTTGCTTGACGCGCTCGACGGCGTGAAGCGCTCGGAGGGCCTGCTGCACCTGGAAGTTGTGGGCGGTCCCGCCAGCCTAGGCCCCGAGACGGCCGCGGCCGTGGCCAGATACCTGCAAGATCAAGGCGCGCAGCACCTCGTGCGCGGCGAAGTCTGGGACGACCAGGGCAACCCCGGCTGGCGCGTGACCGCCCTGGTCGCCGCCAAGAAGCTCACCTCTTGCCATCGTCCGCTATTCACCCTGGGCGCAAGTCGGATCGTCGGCCTGCCGGCCGAGTTCGTGTTCGAGCGGGATGGGGCGTCAACGTTCGATACGTTGCGGCAACGATTGGTCGAAGATAGGCCCGGCAGAAGGGAACTGTTGTGAAGTCACTTGGCAGGGAACCAAAAACTCCCGGCGAATGGATCAAGCGGTTTCTCGCTGCCGCGCAACAGCGCTATACGACCGCCGAGTTTCTGTACGAACGAGGTCTATTCGTCGATCAGGTGTACTTGACTGGTTACGTTGTCGAATGCGCGCTCAAGGCGTTGATTCTTCACGATACACCAGAATCAGAAGCGCCAGTCCACCTTCGGCGATTTCTCGCATGGCGCCGCATACCACGAATTCGAGAATCTGAGAATCCTTTATGAACGTGGGGGCCAACAATTCCCTCTGGAGGGTGCCAAGACACTGAAGCGGCTCGTAAAATATCAATGGAGAACGGCGTTGCGTTATCAGGTTGGCAAAGGCAATCGTGAGGAGGCAGCAGCTTTCCTGGAGGAAGCCCGGTGCTTTCTCGAATGGGTCCAACGGAGGATTTGATGGCCACGGGAACGAAACCTAGTCTCTGGGACAATCGAAAAACCGATGAGACTCGGGGCATCGAGCGCGCGTTGAGGGAACATTTTCCCGATACCGAAGCATACCGGTACAACTCAGCATCGATCCGAGTACGAATCATCGATGACGCGTTTGAGGGGAAATCGGACAGCGAGCGAGAGAAGATGGTTGACCCGATACTCGATAAACTCCCCGAGGAAACTCAATCGCACATCATGCTGCTGTTAACCCTGACGGAGAGCGAGACCAAGGAGTTCGGCAAAGACTATTTGACAAATCTCGAGTTCGAGAATCCAAGTGTCTCTCGTCTCTGACGAAAGCCAAGCAACGTCTCTCAGCCTGTCCGCACATCCGGGATGCGGCGCCAGCCGGATTGTCGGCCTGCCTGCCGAATTCGTCTTCGAGCGGGATGTAGTGTCAACGTTCGATTCGTTGCGGGAGCGATTGGGACGAGCTGACGTCAAGTAGCCGCTTCCAGCCAGCGCCCCAATCGTGAGGATTCCCATTCTCGTGACAATCCGCATTTCGTGTCTTGATGCGGGGCGGTTACGTCGTTGGACGAGGTAGGATTCCCCATCCCGAGTTGTTGGAGATAGTGAACAATCAGCGCAAATCGATATGAGAATTTCGGGTCCCACGTCCCACATGGTGTTTTGCTCGCCCAGGGAGACTACGAGTCAGGTCCGATCTGCTTAGCATAAAAAGACTTGCAGATCGAGTCACGACACGTCGGGATCGCGCCGGGCGGACCGAAAAGTGAGAAAAAGTGAGAATTTTGGGACACCTCTCGCCCAACACCACCGCGATGCTACGCTGCCGAAGCAGTTGGACTCCTCCAGCAGGAAAGCGTGTGGCTCTCCTTTCCAACCCCGAGTCTCGAAAGCATCAAGGATTGGGTGTTTGAATCCTCCTGCAGGCAAGCGTCTGAGTCTCCTGGCTCCCTCTGCTGATGCCCACCGTCAACCTTCGGCGGCGTCCAACGGCTCCAGATCTCGTCGAGCTTCAAAACCAGGAACCGCACCAGGGTCTTCCGCCGCCGCCATTCGTAGCGCACTTTCTCGAAGACAGCAGCGCTATCGTCAAACGCTACGTCCAGGAGTCCGGCACGGGCTGGGTTCAGAGACCGGCACATCCTGGTGCCGGGAATCTGGTTTACCTGGCCCGAATCACGGGCGTGGAAGTCAATTCCGCGATCGCTCGTCGCCGCCGCTCTGGTAGCATCCCCTCACAGGATGCGGCCGCTTCGCTGGCACGTTTCCAACTCGACCTGGACCAGGAATACCTTGTGCTGGAGATCACCCCTCCACTGCTGGCCGACGCAATGCGTCTGGCAAATGCCCATGAACTTCGGGCTTATGACGCAGTGCAACTCGCGGCCGCCCTCGAGCTGAACGGCAGATGGCTGGCCGCCGGGATCAACGGCATCATCCTCGTGTCGGCCGACCGAGAGCTCGATGCCGCCGGCGCCGCCGAGGGTCTGCAGATCGAGGACCCCAATCTCTATCCCTGATCGACATTCTTCCTGGAGGAACGCCCCGCGGCTGGGTGCCGGGAGGCTCGAACGTCGACGGGCCTGCCGACCGAGCTACCACTCCATCCGAGTCATCTCGCGACCTTGGGCCACCGCCTCGCTCTTGGTACAATCAGCCCATTGGCGGGGCCTATTCCAAATCCGCGTTGAACTCGTCGTGACGACCAGGCCGATCGGACCCTAGAGCGATGGATGAACAGGGCGGTTCCATCACGCACTGGCTGGGCGATCTCAAGGGGGGAGATCAGGCGGCGGCGCAGCCGCTCTGGGAGCGCTATTTCGGCAGACTGGTCGTGCTGGCGCAACAAGCTGCAAAAGCAGCGTCAGCCTCGCGCCGAGGCCGACGAGGAAGACGCCGCACTCAGCGCCTTCAACAGCTTTTGCGTGGGAGTCGCCAAGGGACGGTTTCCCCAGCTCGCAGACAGGGAAGACTTGTGGCGGATTCTGGTGACCATCACCGCCCGCAAAGCCTTTGCCCAGACCCAGCGCCAGAAGCGGCTCAAACGCGGCGGCGGCCGGGTCGTGGAAGAAGCCGTGCTCAAAGGGGGCAAGGGAGGCGCAGGGGCCGATTCGGCTTCGTTGCCAGGGCTCGACATGATTGCCGGTGATGAGCCCACACCAGAGTTCGCCGCCATGGTCGCCGAAGAATACGAACGCCTGCTCGACTCGCTGGAAGACGACGGGCTTCGCCAGGTCGCCATCAGCCGGATGGAAGGCTACACCTGCGACGAGATCGCCCTCCAGCTTGGCTGTGCCCGCCGGACTGTGGCACGACGGCTGGACGTGATCCGAAAAACGTGGCTTGCCGAGAGCGAGGTGGGCTGATGCCCGGCGAATCTCGTCACGACCCTGCCCTCGAGTCGCTGGCGCAGGCGCCGCGTCAACCTCGCCTGCGAGCGATTCGAGCTGGCCTGGAGAGGTGGAGAAGAGCCACGCATCGAGGATGTCTTGATCACCGCCGCGCCCGGTGATCGGCACGACCTTCTGCGCGAGCTGCTGGCGCTTGAGATCGAGCTTCGTCGCGACCAGGGCGAGAACCCTTCCAGTTCGGAATACAAGAAGCGTTTTCCCGACCTGGCCACAGTCGTCGAATCCACCTTCCGGGACCCGGAACTTGGCGGCGACCCGGTCGAGACGACGCATGGATCAACTCCCAACTCGCTGGAAGAGATCGATTACGGCGAAACGTTTGATTTCGGCGGTCGATCGGCAAGCGGCTCGAACGGGCCGCGATGCCCGAGCGAAGGAGAAAAGATCGGTGATTATCTGCTCGTCAAGGAGATTGCGCGGGGCGGGATGGGAGTCGTCTACGAAGCCGAGCAGCTTTCCCTCGGTCGCAAAGTAGCCCTCAAGATGATCTTGACCGGCGCCATGGCCAGCCTCACCGAGCGCGAGCGTTTCCGCCGTGAAGCCAGGCTGGCGGCGAAGCTCAACCATCGCAATATCGTGCCGATCGTGAGCGTGCACGACGAGGACGGCATCCTTTTCTTCACGATGAAGCTGATCGACGGCGGCAGCCTGGCCCAGTGCGCATCACGATTCCGGGATGATCCGCAATCGATCGCGCGCCTGATCAAGACGCTTGCCGGCGCAGTTCATCACGCGCATCGCCAGGGGTTCATCCACTGCGATCTCAAGCCGTCGAACATCCTGATCGATCAGGACGGCGAGCCCCAGATCACCGATTTTGGATTGGCGCGGCTGGCCTCCGAGGATAGCTCGCTGACGGCCACGGGAGCCATCCTGGGCACTCCCAGCTACATGGCTCCGGAGCAAGCCTCCGGCCAGCGGAAGTCGATCGGGCCGACGACCGACGTCTATGGACTGGGTGCCATCCTCTACGAGCTATTGACCGGCCGGCCCCCGTTTCGCACCGGGTCAATGATGGAAACGGTGGTTCAGGTTCTCGAACGCGACCCGGTTTCGCCGCGCGAGATTCGCCCCGAGATCCCGCGTGAACTGGAGATCATTTGCCTCAAATGCCTGGAGAAGATGCCCCACGAACGCTATCCCTCGGCCCAGGCCTTGGCCGACGACTTGGAACGGTATCTCCAGGGAGACGTGGTCGAGGCGACCGGCGTGATGCAGAACCTGAAACGCTGGACCCGCCGCGAGCCCGAGGCCGTCTCTCGACTGGGCGGGCTAGCGGTGGTCGCCCTCTTGACCGAGGCGAATCACCAGTTCTTCAGACCGGTACGCGATTTCGGGATCCATTACGGCGTTCAGGGAATCTTGCTCCTGTGGGCGATCTCAGCGATCTTCTTTCAACTGCTCTGGCGCAAGGGCTGGCGGTCGGACCGGGTTCGCATGCTCTGGTTGACAGCCGACCTGGTTTTCTTGACCATGGTGCTCAAGCTGCTGGGTCGCGTGGATAGCTCTCTTCTGGTGGGATACCCGCTCATGATCGCCGCTTCGGGGCTGTGGTTCCGGGTTTGCCTGGTCTGGTTCACGACGGGTCTTTCCATCGTCTGTTACCTGCTGCTTTACTTTGACTCGGTGCTTCATCGAGTTCCCGTTCCCCCTGAACTCGTGACTCGCGAGGAATGGCAATACCCTAATATCTTCGTCGCCAGCCTGGCGCTCACGGGTTTCGTCGTCGCTCGTCAAGTCAAGCGAATCCTGGCGCTGAGCCAGTACTACGAGCATCGCCAGCAGGTGTGATGAAAGTCGTTCGCGGGCGGATGATGGTCCTGATCAGTGCTCACAAACCCGCCGGGTTTGCTCGATGTCGGCGCGAATCTGCGCGAGCAAGTCGTCCAGGTTCGGGAACGCTCTGGTGCCGCGCAGCCTCGCCAGGAAATCGAGCTCGACCTTCTGGCCGTAAAGGTCGCCGTCGAAGCCGATCAGATGCGCTTCCACCGTTCGAGCATGCTCGCCGAAGGTGGCGTTGGGCCCGATGTGGCAAGCGGCCGGCCAGGCCGAAACGGTGTGGCCGCCTGGGGCATCCGGGTCCAGGTTCAGAAAAGCACGAGTGGCATAAACGCCATCGGCGGGAATGAGTGTATCGATGTGTTCAAGGTTGACGGTCGGGACTCCGATCCCGGCGCCGCGGCCGGAGCCGTGAGCGACGATTCCTCTGATCCTGTGCGGACGGCCCAGAAAGCTCGATGCCTCATCGACACTTCCTTCGCGGAGGGCCTCGCGAATTCGCGACGACGAGATGAGCCGGCCGTCCTCCGCGATGGGATCGACCACTTCAAAATCGATGCCCGAGGCGCGGCACCAATGGCCCAGCAGTGCGACATCTCCTTCGCGATCGTGCCCGAATGCGAAATTCGGTCCTTCGACGATGCCCCGCGCGGCGATCTGATGGCGGACGACGCGGTCGAAGAACTCGCGGGCCGAGAGATCCAGCAGCCAGCGCCCCGTGCGAAACACGGCGACATCGGTCGCGCCTGATTGCTCCAGAAGCGCGATCTCACGCTCTGGCCAGACCAAAGGCACGGGCGCTTTGTCCGGCCGCAAGAGGGCCACCGGATGCGGGTTAAACGTGATGGCCAGGGCGGGAACTCCCGCCGCATCAGCTCTGCGCGCAGCCGGCCGATCAAGCGCTGATGTCCCCGGTGCACACCGTCAAAATTGCCGATCGTCACATACGCACCACGGGCCGCCGCGGGGAAATCCTCGACGTTGTCGATCGTGATCACCGCCATTCATCCCCGTCCGCCAGACCCGTCGCGATCGAGAGAAGAGAACCAGTTTCCTCTTGATCGATCGTGGTGAGACCTCGATCATTATCGCTGCCGCGCGGCGGATCGGTCAATCCTGGCGGGTTCGCTGGGAATGCGGCGAATCCCGCGAGTGCCGCTGGTTCGAGAGGCCTGCGCGGGATGTGTAAAATCGAGACGCCATCATGAATGTTCTCATCGTGGGTGACGGGCAGGAAGAAACGGCATGGGGCCATTGGTTCCTGGCGCCATCCCGAATACCGTCTGGCGTCTCTCTATCCCGGGCTTGCATGGAGACGACTTTCGCGGGATTCCCGATCGCTCGCGACCTTGACGACGGCCTGGCGAGTCCGGGCCTCGCGCTCGTGGTCGTGGGCGGTCCGCTGGAGCTGCGCGGCGAAGCCCTGCGACGGGCGGCCGCGGAGGGGCTGGCGATCATCTGCCTGCACCCTCCGGGCGAAGATTCCGAGGCGTATTACCAGGTTGCCCTCAGCAAGTCAGAGACTGGCGCGGTCGTGGTGCCCGACCTGCCGCTGCGACTTCATCCCGGTGTCGCCGCCCTCGCCCGGGCGATGACTTCCGGCGATCTCGGCACATTCCGCGGAATCCGCCACGAGTGCTCGGTCGGCTCCAGCGGAACCGACCTGGTCAGGCACGCTTTCGCTCGCGCGGTCGACGTGGTGCGGGCGCTTCGTGGGGGAGATCGAGGCCCTGACCGCCAGCGGCAATCCTGCAGGCGACCATCCCGACATCGAGCTCGTCGTTCAGCTTCGAGCGGCCCAGGGACGCCAGGCCGAAGTCCGCGTCTGGTCGGGGCCGCCGGAACCGTCTCGACTGACCGTGAGCGGATCAAGCGGTTCCCTGACACTCGAATATGATCCTCTCTTTCACGACCCGGCCCGCCTGGTTCGTCGCGCCGGTGAGTCATCAAGCGAACCGCTCACCGGGCTGGAACCGTGGGACCCGCACGCGGCGATCGTGCAGACCCTGCGCAATTCATGGGAGCGGCGCTCCGATCCCAATCCCGCCCAGGCAGATCCCAGCCCGAGCCTGGCCGACGGCACCCGCGCCATGGAGCTGTCGGAGGCCGCCGCGCGAGCCTGCGCCGCGGCCGAACGATCGACCTGCACTATGAGGCGATCAGCGAGGAGTCGAGCTTCAAGTCGATCATGACCTCGACCGGCTGCGTGATTCTCCTGGCCGTCCTGCTGATCCTTCCTCTGGCCCTCGCCGGTCCGGCGCTCGGGTTCAATTGGACGATCTACATCGCCTACATCATTCCGCCCGTGCTGGTCATCTTCGCGGTGATGCAGATATTGCGGTTTGGGATACGGCGGGACGGCGGGGAGGCGATCAAGAAGCGGGAAACGTCTGACCAATAATCTTTGGATTGGTGCCCTGTTCAGGGAAGTCTTTGGCGCCACTTCTCTGGGTCTCTGGAGGTATGGAGCACGCCATAGATAATTACCGTGTCGTTAACATATTCATAAAACACTGCATAGGGGAACCGGCGCACCTGATGCCCGGCGATAATTCTCGTGAACGACCCGATGCGCCTCCGGATTTCGAAGCGTGGCCTGGATACAGGCATCCACGCGGCCCAGAAAGTCCTCACCAAGGCCGACACGTTGGCGCTCATACCAGGCGTAGGCCTCGTCGAGATCCTCCTCAGCTTCCGGAGCAAGGACCATTTTAGCGGCCATGCCGGGCTCTCAATCTTCGCTTGACCTCTTCCCAGGTAAGACCAGTGGCGGGGTTCTTGAGTAGATTCTCGTGCCGACGCGTGAGTTCTTGCCTCTGCCATTCGTGGACAGGGACACTCTCGGGATCGGCCGCGAGATCGTCCCAAAGATCCTCCACAAGCTGCAGCTTCTCCGAGGGACTGAGTTCAAAGACTGACCGGACTTCTGTGTTCATCACATTCCCCTTAGTTTATTTGATGACCAGATTTCTGCGTCCTCAAGATCTCCCACCAATATCCAGTATACTCGATTCCACTTGGGCTGAAGCATCACGTCAAGAACGGCTTCCTTGGCCGCCCCTGCGGCCTGTTCCCCACAAGCTCCTCCATGAACATGGGGTTGGCGTTGTACTGACACACTGTGATTTTTTCACGGGTAGCACGAATCACAGACTGAAGGGGCGAGCGGTAGACAATGGTGCCCCAGAGTCGCCGCCGTCCGAAGGGAAGCCGATGAACACGCCGGAACGTCATGCGAAATTCCTGGCTTTGATTGAGGACCACAAGCGCATTCTCTACAAGATCTGTCAGTCCTACTGCCCGACCCGAGAGGATCGCGACGACCTGGCGCAGGAGATGATTGTTCAGCTCTGGCGATCCTTTGGCTCGTTGGACGAGCAGTATCGATTCTCCACCTGGATGTACCGGATCTGTCTCAACGTGGCGATCTCGTTCCACCGGCGCGAGAGCACCAGAAGACGGCATATTCTGTCGGCGGACGAGCGTGTTCTCGACGCGGTCGATGAATCGGAAAGCCCTTCCGAAGACATTGTGCTGCTGTATCAATTCATCGATCGGCTTGATGCCCTGAACAAGGCGCTTATCCTGCTTTACCTTGACGGCAACAGCTACCGGGACATGGCCGACGTCCTGGGCATCACCGAAACCAACGTCGCCACCAAGATCAGCAGACTGAAGAAAACGATGAAACGGGAACTTTCTGCACCGACCGTGGCTTGACCGGGAGACAGAACATGACCGATCTGGATTCGCTCAAAGAGAAATGGGCCGAGTATGACCGCAAGCTCGATGACGTCATTCGGCTCAACCGCCGCATTCTCACCGCGACGACCATGAATCGTGCGCGGTCGTCGCTCCAGCGCATGGCAATGTTGCTCGCCGTGGAATCGGTCATCTGGCTTGCAACTATCGTTGTGCTTGGATCTTTTACTTATGAGTACCTTACCCTGCCTCGGTACGCGTTGCCGGCCGCCGTTCTGGACCTGTACGCGATTGCGAACCTGATCTTTCTGATCCGCCAGATCGCCGCCGCGCTCGGTATCGACTATGGGTTGCCGGTCTCCGGAATCCAGAGTCGGCTCGAGGCACTGCGGGTGCTGCGGATCCGTTACATCCAGGTGTCGGTACTGGCGGGCATCTTCGTCTGGACGCCCTTTGTTATTGTCGTCCTGAAAGCCCTCTTCGACATCGACGCCTACAGTTCGCCCGGTGTTCCCTGGCTCGCGGCGAATCTTTTCGTTTCAGTGGCCGTCGTTGTTCTGGTCGTGTTGGCGAAGAGAATCGGTAACCGGATGAGCCGCACTCCGGTCCTTCAGCGGCTCGTGCAAGACCTCGCGGGGTACAACCTCAACGACGCGGCCGGGTTTCTCGCGACGCTTACCGAATTCGACCAGGACGACGGCAAATCGTGACCGGGCGGATGTGACGGCGGCACACGATCGCCACGACTCTTCTCACATCGCATCATATTTGACGGAAAGCACGTATTCAGGCCGCCTTGCCCGTTCCTCCCGGCCCCGGCAGTTCTCGAAAGCTGTCGAGGCTTTTCCGCAGCAAGGGTGCCATGGCATCGAACCGTTTGGTTTCGAGGGTGTACTTGACCTCATAGTCATAGCGACTGCCCCGGAACCGGCGTTCGATGACGGTCATCGAGAACGGCCCGCGTTGAGTGCGGACCACGGTTTCGAGGGCCTTGTCCTTGCCTTGCGTCACGACCTTGATCGAAACGATCTCGCAGTTCGCGTCTTCCCGCCTGAGCTGGTCGGGAATTTCCTTGGCCTGTTCGTCCAGGTCAGTCTTGCCGTGGGGATGCGCGAGCACCAGCACGTTGTCGGACCAGACGCCATGGGCCGGCCCGCTCCCGAACAGCAGCGCCACCTCGCTCGGTGCCAGCACGGGGCTCCAGCCGTCCGGCAGGTCGAGTGCGAATTTGTATTCTCGCTGAACCCAGCGGTTGGCCGGCTTCGACAGCAGGTCAGCCCCGGTGTTGGGTGCTTTGAACGCGGTGGCTGCGATGAGGGCGTCGAAGGCCGGCCTGACCGCGACATACCTGGCGTCTTCGACGTTGAGAATGAAGCTGTAAAGCTGGCGGTGCGAGATGACGCGAACGGTCACTTCATGCCAGAACCCGCCCGAGCTGGGATGAAACTCCCAGGTCGTTTCGAGCCGCTCGCCCCGAGAATCCTTGATCAAGCGGTTCGACGCCAGCTTGCCGCTCTGCCGGCCACGATCCTTGGCACTCTTGGCGATCCTCGTGCGATACTCGTCCAGGTTTTCGGGTGCCAGCCCAAGCTCGCATGCCACGATGCCGGGCCGGTTGGGATCTGCTTGCGGAATGACCGTGACGAAGATCCGATCGTCTTTCTCACGTACCGCCAGCGTCCAGTCCCTGGGCAGCCGAGTCGTCAGGCCATACTTGGGGGCCTCGAATGGCTCCGTCAGGGGCAAGTCGGGCGCGCCTTGCCATGCGAACACCAAGGCCAGCGCCGCGGACCAGAGAAGCACACCAGGCATGGGACGATTGTTCCTTTCCGGCCGGGGTTTTCGGATTCTTCCCTGCCATCGTACGTCCGGTCTCCTTGCGGACGCAACATCGAGCACCGTGCCTCGGTATGCTCGGTTCCCAAGCGGAACGTCACGACTTATCGATCATCACTTCCGTGGACTTGATGATCGCCTTGACCGCATCGCCCGCTTTCAATCCCAACTGTTCGGCCGAGCCGCGAGTGATCACGGAGACGATCTCGACGTCGCCGACGCTCATGACCACCTCGGCCATGACGTTGCCAAGCTTCACCGAGATGATCGTCGCCGGCAACTGGTTTCGTGCGCTGAGCATGCTGGGCTCTCCATGGATGCAAACGCCGTGGAATTACTCGTGCCGGAATCGACCATAACGCGGCGCATCGGGTTGGGGCAAGGAAACTGTTTGACCGGAGCGAAGTGAGGATCGCGAGATAACGATCATCGGTACGCCGCGGCCTGGATTCCATAGAGCTCGGCGTACTGGCCGCCCCTCGCGACGAGGTCGTCGTGCGTGCCTACCTCGACAACCCGGGAGCCGTCGAGAACGACGATGAGATCGGCCATGCGCACGGTGCTGAAGCGATGAGAAACAAGGATCGTGATGCGGCCGTCGGACCGGTCGGCCTCACCGTTCGAACTTCCTCCGCGCGCGGCAGCCGCGAACCGCTCGAAAAGGGCATGCTCGGTCTCGGCGTCGAGGGCGGCGGTCGGCTCGTCCAGCACCAGGATCAAGGGACGCTCGCGCATGAAGCCGCGGGCCAGGGCGAGCTTCTGCCACTGGCCGAAGCTCACCTCCACGCCTTCGGGCCAGGTTGGCCCGAGTTGCGTTTCGAGGCCTGTGGGCAGTCGGGAAACGACGTCATCCGCGCCCGCCCGGTCGACGGCGGCAACCACTGCGGGCTCATCGTCGAGCCGGGGCAGATCGCCGATTCCCACGGTATGGCGCGCCCGGAACTCGAAGCGGAAGAAGTCTTGAAACGCGCCGGCAAGCCGCGACCGCCAGGCCTCGGCGGGCATGCGCGCCAGGTCGAGGCCGTCCACCAGGATCCGTCCGCTGGTCGGCTGGTAGAGCCGGCACAAGAGCTTCACGAGGGTGGTCTTGCCTGCCCCGTTTTCGCCGACGATGGCCACGACCGAGCCGGGCAGGAGATCCAGGCACACATCCTCGAGCACCTGGCGCTCCGTGCCGGGATAGGCGAACGAAACATTGTCGAAGCGGATTCCCTCGGAGAGCCGCTCGGGAACCGGCACATCGGAATTTTCAAGCAACGAGGCGGCGTAGTCCTCGAGCCAGGCCAGACGTCTCGATCCATCGAGCCAGATGCCGCGCAGGAACCCGATCTCGCCGACCGTGGCGCCGATGTACGCCGAGAGCCGGGAGCCCGCCGCGAGCACGAGCAAGACATTGCCTGGCGTCGCATGGAGGACTCGGGCGACGAACACCACCGCGCCGACGAAGCCGGCGCCGAAGACCGCCCAGGCCAGCGTGTGCCAGAGGCGCTTCCCCAGCGCGATCTGGCCACCGGAGCGTACCAGCGCTCCCAAGCCGCGCGGCGCCCGGCCGCCAGACGCTCGCCGATCCCGGTCACGCGCACTTCCTTGCCGGGCGGTGCCGTGGTGGCGGTCAGGAACATGAACCGCGCCAGTCGGTTCGCCGGCGCGCCTTGCTCCTGGGCGGCACGCTCCACGCCCGGCCGCCACGTGGACGTGAGCACCGTCGGCAGAGCGCAGGCGGCGAGGAGCACCAGGGCCGGGTGAATCGACATCAACAGCGCCACCGTCACCCCCAGCCGCAAGATCCACCCGCACGTCGAGAAAAGCGACATGTACATGTGATCGAGGACGAACACCTGGTCGCGCAGCACCGCCAGCCGGTTCAGGTAGTGGGGGCGCTCGTGATGCTCGATGGTGGCCACCGACGCCTGCAGCCGGGCCACGTGCGATTCAAGTGCGATGGTCAGTCGTTCGCGAAACCGGCGCTGGGTGCGATCGCTCATGACGCGTAAGAACCAGGTTGCCGTGGCCGAGAGACCCAGGCCCACGGCCGAGGCGATCACCAGCCCGCGGCTGTGGGACAGCACGCCGTCGGCCAGCAGCTTGAGCCATAGAGCCAGCAGCGCGTCTGGTAACGCCGAGAGCAGCGACAGACCGAACGCCACGACCAGAAGCCGTGGCTCGGCCTCATAGCCGCGCCGCAAAGCCCGCCACATTGACGGGATCGCCGGGGGCAGGTCGTCACGCGAGGACATCGTAGCCCGCTCCTTCCTCGTCCGGAGCCAGGGCAGCGCGAAGCGCGAGGCTTGCAGGTCGAACATGGTGCGGTAGCGGCCGCCGGCGGCCATCAGCTCGTCGTGCGTGCCGAGCTCGACGACCTGCCCTCCCTCGAGCACGCAGATGCGGTCGGCGTGACGCACCGTGGAAAACCGGTGCGAGATCAAGATCGTCGTGGTGTGGCGCGTGGCGGCGAGGATGCGGTCGAAGATCTCGGCCTCGCCGCGCACGTCGAGCTGGGCGGTGGGCTCATCGAGCAGCACGACGCCCGCCCCCTGCCGCACGGCGCACAAGGCGCGGGCAAGCGCCACACGCTGCCACTGGCCGCCCGAAAGCTCGGTCCCTCCCTCGTACCCACGGGCAAGCACGGTGTCGAGATCGGCCAGCCCCGCCGCGCCGGCCTCGACCAGCGCATCCCGGATGACGTCATCGGGCGCGCCTGCGGGTGCCACGTTGTCGCGCAGCGGCAGCTCGAATCGAATGAAGTCCTGGAAGACGGCCGCCAGCCGCGACCGCCAGCCATCCAGATCGATCTCGCGCAGGTCGACGCCGTCGACCTCGATGGCGCCGGTCTGGGGGTCGTAGAGCCGGCAGAGCAGCTTGGCCAGCGTCGTCTTGCCGGCTCCGTTCTGGCCGACGATCGCCAGCGACGACCCGGCGGGGATGGTCAGATCAAGCCCATCGAGCACCGGCTCGCCCGTGGCCGGGTAGGCGAAGCCGACGTTGCGAAAGCGGATCTCCCGCGCCGGCATGCCCGACGCTGCACGGCTGCCGCGCGACGAGCGAGCCGGCGGGGTCCATCGCCTCCTCGAGCCGCAGCACCGCCGCCACGGGAGCCGCGGCGCCATCGAGCGCCCACGACAACCCGCCAAAGGCGATCGTGCTGGTCGTCAGGGCGGCGGTCGCGAAGGTCACCACCCGGTCGAGCGCGAGCGTGCCGTCTGCGGCGGCGCTGGCCATCGACCAGAACACCACGATATTCGCCGCGAGCACAAGCATCAGGCAAAGCGCCACCGGCCGCTCGCGCAGGCGCGTGGCCTCCCAGCGCAGCTCGAAGAGGCGCCGCCGTCGCGCGCGGAAGCGGTCCACGATCCAGTCCGCGAGTCCGAAGAGCCGAAGCTCCTTGGCGGCATGCGGCTCGACCGCCAGACGGTAAGCGTAGTCGGCGTGGCGCTGTGCTTCGCGGACCTCCTCGGTATTACGGTCGCGCCACACGGCGCTCTCGCGCAACAGCCAGTGGGTGGCGAGCCAGGCACCGGCGAGCACCAAGGGCGCCCACCAGGCGTAACCGGCAAGCACCGCGGCGGAAGCGAGGCCCGCGATCATCTCCACCAGCCCCCAGGCGATGAAATCCATCGAGATCGACATGGGCGGACCGGTAATGCCCAGGTCGAAATCTCGCGCCATCGTGAGGTCGCTCGTGAGCTCCGGGCTCTCGAGGTGGCCCATTCCCGGGGGCCGGACACAAGCGGAAGTAAGGCGGTCGTACAGCCAGGCAGCGGTGCGGCTGCCGAGATTGGCGCCGATGGCGTGGTGGATCGGCGAGAGCACCTGAAGAGTCACAAACACGGCCGAGACGAACAAGAGCGGTAGAGCCAGATCTTCACCACGCTCGACCGCCCCCACAAGCCCTCCGATCGCGATGGCAAACAAAGCGGGCAGAACCCCCCGCAGCACGAGCACCACCCACCAAGCCATCGCCAGGGGACCGTCCGCCTGCGGCAAAATCTTGAAGAACTTCCACTCGTTGCGTGCCCGGAGCTGTGTGCTGAGCGAACTGATGGACATGGCGAATCGATCACTCATCAAAGAAATGGCTCCGACATCAAGTGGGACCGGTACTATTCATCGGCATTCGTTGCCAGGACCAGTAGGGCCTCACGGCGCTCCAAGCCGTGTCAGTGTCTGCGGCGGTAATTCCGGGTTTGACGGTCGAGAGGAGCCGACATCGATCATCACCGGATGGGCCGGCGCAGAACTTGCATGCGAGAAACCCAGCGACCGTGCAAGTCGCCCTTTTGCACGCGCTTGGTCGCGAGTTTCCTTCCGGTCGATTCCAGGGGCTGACGATGGCTTGCCGGATACCGTTCTACGATCTTCAGACTAACGGTACCATCGCGCGAGTGGAACGGAGGACGGCGAGCGGTATAACATAAGTAACTCCCGCGGCGGCGCCGATGCCTTTTCTGAAACACATCAACGATTGGAACCCCTGATCCAGGAGACTTCCCCATGGCGACCAAGCAGAGCAAGAAAACCACGCCAAAGGCCTCAAAGGCCACAGGATCAAAACCGAAAACAGCGCAAGCAAAGTCGGCCGGAGCGGAGGGAACCAAATCGAAGGCCAAGACCAGTAAGAGCACATCGGCACACCCTGCTGATGGCAAAACGAAAACGACGGCGAAGTCCACAACCAAAACCGCGGCGGCCAAGCCTAAGCCATCGCATACTTCGACCTCGGACAGCAAGACCAGCTCGACCAAAGGGAAAAGGACCCCGGCGCAGGGCTCTCACGCCAAGGCGGCACATCGCAAGTCGGCGGCTCACGCTCACCAACCCGATGGACGCCAGAAGGGTACCAACGGGCGTGCCGGCGGCATGGCCGTCCGCCCGACCGGCACAAAGAGCCGCGTGAAGAGCCGCGAGACCCAGGGTGGCCGCGACCTCCGTCGGAATCAACAGGAAGGGTCCGTGCAGCCGGACCGGATCTCCTCGGCCCTGTTCCAGGCCCTCGAAACTCACGCCACGACACACAACCTGGGCCACGTGGCCCGCGACAGCCAGTTTGACTGGGGCGAGGTCGAGAACCCGAACCTCCGGCCCGACCTGGCCTTCATCTCGTTCGACCGCTGGGCGGCGTACCGCAACGTGCCCACGGCCCTCACATGGCATGTCGTGCCCGACCTCGTGGTCGAGTTCATCACCGAAGACGAGAAAACCGAGGAGTTCGGCACCAGGCTCGACGATTACTTCAAGGCGGGCGTGAGCCGGGTGTGGGTCGTTTATCCCGACCTGCGAATTTTCGATTACCAGTCGCCCTCGGAATACCAGATCCTGAACCGCGACCAGTCGCTCGACGGTGGAACGATGCTGCCGGGGTTCCAGCTTCCGATCAAGGAACTGGCAGAGGAGAAGTGAACGGGTATATCTTCAAAACTCCGTCGGCGCCTGCATCTGCCTACAGCAACGTTCTGACTTTCGCCAAGATCTCGTCGGTCAGGGCCGTTGGCAGTGCGCCGATCTTGTCGGCACGTCGTGCCCGCCAGTCCAAACTCTTGACCTGATCGGAAAGTACGGCCCCACTCACCGGCATTCCTTGTGGGATCAGCGCTTCAAAGGGGTAGCCCTTGACCTGGTTCGTGATCGGGCAGAAGATCGCCAGACCGACCTTTCTGTTGTACGCCGCCGGCGACAGGACGACCGCGGGACGCCGGCCGGACTGCTCGTGCCCGGCCTGGGGGTCGAAGCTGAGCCAGACCACGTCCCCCCGGGCGGGCACGTAGGCACTTGACATCACCAGGCCTCCTCACCCACGGCGGGACCAGTGGAAAACTCACCATGGAGGTTCTCCGCCGTTACTCCGGCCAACATCGAGTCGAGATCACCACCGACTTGGCGCGGAACTACGTCTGCGGGTCTGATCACCACTGCTCCCTCCCGTTCCTCAAGGAGGAACGCTGAACCGGCCTCAAGGCCGATGCGACGCCGTATTGCCGCCGGCAGGACGATATTTCCACGCTCCCCCACGACTCCAGCGAGGGGACCAGGCGATGTTACGGCCTCCTCAACGGGGCGGATGTCGATGATCACGCTCGTCGCGACAACCTCAGCCCCGTTATCGGTGAACCCGTCCTTACGAATTGGGGCCACGCGTGTGCGCTTGGGAAACATCTTGATGATCGCCTTACGGCCTTCGGCCTCGCGACCCCTAACCAAGCACGTCTTCGAGAAACGTCTACCGCCGCTGGCCTTTGCCATCTGAACCTCAGTACTGAAAGAAGAAAATCAGTAATTCAGTAATTCAACTACGCAACTAATCTATCACCCCGTAAACTGGCCTGTCAAGAAAAAGGAGCTGTGACTCGCGCGACGCGACCTTTGCCGTTCGATACGAATACTCGAAACGCGGTCGTGTGATATACTGGGCACTCACGGGGAAAAGAAAACCGCGTTGGAGGCTCCCAAATGGCGACGGTCACTACGGCGATCGCGATCGAAGACCGTACCACGCTTCCTGCCATCTCGGTGCCGGAGCTACTGGGCGACGATATTCGCTACGAAGTCGTAGACAATCAGATCAGGGAACTTCCACCCATGGGTGCTCGAGAAGTCGACCTGGCTTCGACGTTGATTCGAATTCTGAGCAATTTTGCCTGGAGCCACCAGTTCGGGCGCGTCGAGTCCGAGATGCTGTTCCTGCTTGATGCCGCCAAGAACTTGCAGCGACGTCCGGACCTAGCTCTGGTCTCCTTTGAGCGATGGCCGCGCGACCGCCGTATCCCCGCCGAACCTGCCTGGGAGGTTGTTCCGAACCTCGCCATCGAAGTGATCAGCCCCAAGAACCTTGCCTACGATGTGGTGCAGAAGATCGAGGATTATTTCAAGACCGGGGTCCTGCGGGTCTGGGTGATCTACCCGAACGTCTCCAAGATCTACGATTACGAATCGCCATCCTCGGTCCGGATTCTCACACCCGGGCAGTCGCTCCAGGGCGGGACTGTCTTGCCTGGTTTGCAGATCCCCTTGAATGAGCTGTTCGAGAACGGCGCCGAGCCCGAGTAAAGTTCCACGCGACCGGCTCGGTCTAGCGGCATCACCCGCCCCGGGGCTATCAACAAAGAAACGGGGCGACTGAGAACTCTCAGGCGCCCCGTCGATTGTGACCCACGAATGGCAGCGATCAATACATATCCTCATACCCGCCGTGGCCGCCCGCGGCCTTCTTCTCTTCATCCTTGGGCATGTCGGCGATGAGGGCGTCGGAGGTGAGGAGCAGGGTGCTCACGCTGGCCGCGTTTTGCAGGGCCGAGCGGGTCACCTTGGTGGGGTCGATGATGCCGGCCTTGACCAGGTCGGTGTATTCATCCTTGAGGGCGTCGTAGCCGAAGTTGCCCTTGCCGTCCCTGACCTTGGCGACCACCACGCCCCCGTCCTGGCCGGCGTTCTCGGCGATCTGGTCGAGCGGCGACGAGCAGGAGCGGACGATGATGTTGTAGCCGATCTCCTCGTCGTGAGTCAGCTTGGCCGGCTTGACCGCGGCCGCCGCCCGCAAGAGGGCCACGCCGCCGCCGGGAAGAATGCCTTCCTCGAGCGCCGCGCGGGTCGCGTGCAGGGCGTCTTCGACGCGCAGCCTTCTTCTCTTTCATCTCGCTTTCGGTGGCCGCGCCGACGTTGATCTTGGCCACGCCGCCGGCCAGCTTGGCCAGGCGCTCTTCCAGCTTCTCGCGGTCGTAGTCGCTCTTGGTGTCGGCGATCTCGCGGCGGATCGCCTCGATGCGGCCCTTGATCGCGTCGTGGCTGCCGGCGCCCTCGATGATGGTCGTGTTGTCCTTGTCGATCAACACCTTCTTGGCCTGGCCAAGGTCTCGCAGACCCGACGTTTTCCAGCTCGATGCCCAGCGCCTCGAAGATCGGCTTGCCGCCGGTGAGCACGGCGATGTCTTCGAGCATGGCCTTGCGGCGGTCTCCATAGCCGGGGGCCTTGACCGCGGCGCAGCGGAACGTGCCGCGCAGCTTGTTGATGACCAGGGTCGCCAGCGCCTCGCCCTCGATGTCCTCGGCGATGATGAGGAGCGGCTTGCCCGTCTGGGCGACCTTTTCGAGCACCGGCACCAGCTCCTTGACCACGGAGATCTTCTTCTCGTGGATCAGGATGTAGGCGTCTTCGAGAATCGCCTCCATCGTGGCCGGGTTGGTGACGAAGTAGGGGCTCAGGTAGCCGCGGTCGAATTGCATGCCCTCGACCCACTCGACTTCGGTCTTGAGGGTCTTGCCTTCCTCAACGGTGATCACGCCGTCCTTGCCCACCTTCTCGGTGGCCTCGGCGATCATCTTGCCGATCTCGGAGTCGAAGTTGGAGGCCACAGTCGCCACCTGCTCGGTCTCGGTCTTGGTGGTGACCTTGGTGCTCATCTTGTGGAGTTGATCGACCATGTCGGCGACAGCCTGGTCCATGCCCCGCTTCATGAGCATCGGGTTGACACCGGCCACTACCGCCTTGAGCCCTTCGTTATAGATGGCCTCGGCCAGCACGGTGGCCGTCGTGGTGCCGTCGCCGGCCACGTCGGAAGTCTTGCTGGCGACCTCCTTGACCATCTTGGCTCCCATGTCTTCATACTTGTCGTCGAGCTCGATCTCCTTGGCGACGGTCACCCCGTCCTTCGTGACCGTCGGCGAGCCGAACGATTTCTGGATGATGACGTTGCGGCCGCGGGGGCCGAGCGTCACCTTGACCGCGCGCGCCAGCTTCGCGATTCCGCGTTGCATCGCCTGGCGGGCGTCCTGATCAAACGCGATCATCTTGGCTGCCATCTGCTTTAGACTCCCAAGCCTGAGGGAAAAATGAGGAACAGTGTTCTCGCCGAATCAAAGGAAGGAAGGAAACCGGCTCAACCCAGAACTGCAAGGATGTCGTCCTCGCGCATCAAGAGCACTTTCTTGTCGCCGCTGATCTTGAATTCCTCGCCGGCGTAAGAGGTAAAGAGAACCACGTCGCCAACCTTCACCTGCAATTCGCGGCGCTTGCCGTCCTTGGTCACGCGACCGTCGCCCACCGACATGACCTTACCCTTCTGGGGCTTGTCCTTGGCGGTGTCCGGCAGCACGATTCCACCGGCCGTCGTGTCTTTGGCCTCTTCACGCTCAACGACCACGCGATCGCCCAACGGCTTGAGATTCATTGACCGAGTCTCCTCGAAATTGTCTAGCGATGCCTATCATCCGCGCCCGAGCACACGTCGGTGGAAAACGCCCAGGCGAACTCTCGTACCTGGCGTCACCTGGCGCGGCAATCTGACCTCTGCTCTATGCAACCGTCGTGCCCAGCATGTCATCGTCCATAACTTCTTGCGAGGACTCAGGTTCAGTCTCGACTCTCACGCCCGAGATCCTGGATCGCTCTGCCGATTCGTCCGACGACGAAGGCCAGCCTGCCAATACGGCAGACGTCGCGTTTTCGTCATTGATTCTGCGCGGGCGCCGAGGGCTGGACAGGATCACTTCAAGTCGAAGGGAGGCAGTTCGTTGTCTTGCGCCTTCACTTCCGCCTTCAGGCGCGAGGTTTTCGGGTCGGCGTAGCGACCACGAAGCACGTCGGGATTTGACTTGGATTTGACGACGGGATCGGATGAGAAGAGATTTCCTTCCGATTTCTGGGGGACGCTCGAGACGCCCACGAGGTAAGAGCCAGCGGGCGCTCCGTCATTTCCCTGGTAGGTTCGAAGCTGGAATGATCCATCTGGGCCAGTCCGGCCGGTGGCGCGGAGCTGACCGGCGATGTTGGCGGAGCCGTTTCCGTTCGCCGTGACTCCAACAGGTTCAAGAACTACCAGCGCCCCGGCAGAGGACTACCTTTGTAGAGAACCTTACCTTTGGTGGGGTACACAGGTACTCGTCCTGGCGTCGCCTGGCTGCAGGCGATCGCCGGCGCGGCCAACACCAGCAGCACGCACGTGCGGATTCGGAGTATTCGAATAATCATGGGGCCGCTCGGGGGAAGTCGTCGTTCTTGGTGAGGCGAACGGCTCAGCTCAGAATCCGTCAGCGGAGATGATCTCACCCCGATCGGGGCTAATCAGCGAGACGAAGACCGAGGGGTTCGTTGTCTTCTTCACGAAGTGAACCGATCCATCGGCAAAGACGTGGTTGGCACCGCCTGGATGGAACGAATAGACTTCATTGTTGCTGCTCCAGCTGGTGTGCTCCCTGCTATCGTCACCATCGGTATAGAACTCGCTGTTATAGTCGGCCCAGCCGGCCCCTGATCCTTCATCGAACTGCGTGGTGGGATTGCCGCTGTGATACCAGGAAATCGTCGTGCCGATCGCGATCTGCCGGCCGTCGAGATAAAGGTCGGGGCGACCCGCGTCCTCGGAGACCATGATCGTGTTGGACGTTCCATCGGTCACCGAAGCGAACCGTGGCGCGACGTTGCCGTGCAGGAGGCCGCGAACATCGACGCCCGTGGTGTGGGGCACGTTGCTCAGGGTCATCCAGCTGTTGTCGATTCCATCGTCTACCGCGTAGTCACCCGCGGCCAAGTTGACCGTCCATCCCTGGCCGTAGAAGACCTGTGATAATGCGTCGGTGTAAGGCATCACGCGATACGCGGGAGCTGAGGGGCAATTCATGAAGCCGAGTTGCGTGCCGACCACCGTCGTGTTCGCCGGCGCCGTGAATGGCTGGGCCAGGTTGAAAAAGTTGTAGATCGGCGCCTGCTCAACATACGGCAAGATGATCGCCGGCCACGCCTGCACGTCGATTTGCTGATTGCAAACTTCGCCGACCTGAGCTGGGCATGGAGGCTCGTAGTTGGGGTTTGAAGTAGGCAGAGCCGTCAGGTCGATCGGCTGGAATGGCGGTTTGAGCAGAGGCGTGGAGATTGCCCAGGTGGGTGGAAGAACCTGCCTCGAGCTCTCGAAGTTGTGCATCGCCAGACCGATTTGCTTGAGATTGTTGATGCACGAAGCCCGGCGAGCCGCCTCGCGCCGACTGGACCGCCGGCAACAAGAGCGAGATCAAGACCGCGATGATCGCGATCACGACCAAGAGCTCGATCAGGGTGAATGCCGAACGTGTCGAACGAGATCGCCCTAGCTGTTGCACCGTGAGAATCTCCTGATCATGTCCAATCAATGAGGTCAGAGATCGAGAATGTAAACCCCGTTCATGTATCGGAGGTGAACCTAAGACGAAGATTCGCCGAAGCTCGTGGTCCCCGTCTCGCTTAATATGACCAAAATGTTGGGAAAGTCCATATCCTTCTTAACATCAAGGCGTGGCGTCCGCGCACTCGGCCGCGCGTAGTATGAGATTGTGCGCATTGACTTGGCCGAGCATAGTGGCGACCTCGGGTGCGAACTTGGCGGTCAGCCACTCGGCGATCCTGGAGACGTTCTCCAGGCCTGGGATTGGCTGTCCCAGACAAAGAAAGTTCGTTCCGATTCCAATCCCCGCGTAACCCGGCTCTCCTTCAAAGGGGATAGCGGCGGCCGTCTCGATGCCGGCGCGTAGATCTTCGTGGGTCGGGAAGGCGTCAGCTCCCACGCTCAGGCCAATCACGCCCCCCAGGGCGCGAAGCCGAGCCAGGTCTTGCCGAGCTAGCCCACCATTACCTTGACGATCGCCGGGATCGAGCGCGCCGCAGGAGCGCACCAGGATCAGCCGTTCCGGCCTGGCCCCGTCCTCCTCGAACCAGGCGAGAGCGTCGGAGGTTGACTGGCCGTTGAGGTTCGCCAGGTCAACCACAGGTTTCGGCCCAGGCTGTCCCGCCGCCGGCGCCAGAGCATACAGAGTCTCCAGGAACGATCGTCCGAGATCGCCGAGCCGGCGCTCATCACCCGCCATCGCCGCACCTCCCAGTGCGGTCGACCCCGACTGAACGAGCTGAAAGACGCGAACGCCACGTTCGAACAGGCCGGACAGGTGATCGAGGTCACGTGGCTCGCGGATCAAGGAGTCGAAACCCTCGATCCCCAACACCCCCCAGCAGAGCCCATCCGGCAGGTCGGCGCACCATCGCTCCACGTCGTCCGGCCCGAGCAAGAGCCGTCCGCTAAACTCGGCTTCGTAGCGAGCGATCATGTCGCCGAGAGTTCGCCACGGATCGGCTTGGACAGCCCAGTCCGCGGGACGCCGCCCACAAGCGAGCACCACCGCCGCTGTTCCCATCAAGTAGCCGTCAACCTGTCCCACCTGGGAAGGAATGTCGGTGTAGTGCTCGGCCTCGTATTGACTGGATTCGCAGGCATATTGCAGGGCCCAGTTGCAATGAAGGTCGATCAGGCGCATGGGCTCTGGCTCGCCACTCCGGGCGTGGCTCATGGCAATCTCGCCGGGTCGAGAGGAAGAGTTTCGAGAAAGCGCTGCACCAAGGCGTGAAGTCCGACCCAGGCAATCCGGTCGCGCGCCAGGCCGCGGTCGGTCCAGCCCGTCCAGACGACCGGAGGACCCTCGGCAAGGCATCGAACCAGGGGTGTCGGCCCATTCAGCCCCTTGACGGGCACGTGCATGCGCCCGGCCAGAAAGCCCCCGCGCGATCGGGCGCCTTTTGATTCATCCTTTTCCAATCCGCCGTGAGCAGCACGGCCGACGGGTCTTCCAGATGGCCGTGCGAATCGAGCGCCGTTTCCAGCGTTCCCACACCCCAGCCGATGAGCACGGTTCGACCGCGCGTGGTCACTTCGAGGGGCCCTCCCAATACACGCCCGAGCTTCAGGGTGCGCAGCGGTTCGGCTGGCACTTCAGGCTCCGCGGCAGCAGGCTTGGCGGGCTTTGAACCTGCCGCCAAGCGAACCAGCCGGGGAACAAGCTCGTTGGCGATGCCGCGGGCGGTGGCATCCTTATCGACATGAAGGGCAACCAAGGCTCGGCGGATTCGGGCCGGTTCATCGGCATCGGCCAGCACGCAAAATGTGATCCCGCGTAAGTGCGGCCAGAGATCGACCTCAAGCCGCGTTCCAGCCGCCGTGGCCAGCAGGTTCAGACGTGTCCGAAGTGGGGCGAGGTTGGCGCGCGCCGGTGCCGCACGATCGACCCGATCGGCAAGCGAGAAGACGCTGTCCCAATAGGCGGTTCCGTGCCCCATGGCAATGCTGACGAACGCCACGGCGTCCCGTATCGGCACCCAGCCCAGCCATTCTGGATCAATCCGAGCCTGGTCCCCGTCGGATCGCGCCAGAGGGTTGGCCGCATCGAGCTCCGCGTTCGAGCTCGATCGCGAGCTGGTCGTTCTGAATGCCCATCATCCCTAGGGCAGTCCGTAAACCCAGTCCATCCGCCGCTTCAATGACCCTGCGAAGCACGAGGTTTCCCTGCGCGGGAACCGCCGACCGGCCGCGCTGAAACCGAAAGATCAGCCCCGATTCGAGTGTGCTGGTAAGCGGTACGCCGGTCTCACCTTGCTGGCTTACCTTACTTTCGGTGACCGTCGCTGCCTTGTTCGGCACCACGGCCCGCTCGAGGTCGGCCCGCGAGCCGGCCAGGACAAGGCCCCTCTGGCTTCGCGCGGCCACCGCCGCGCCATGGCCGCCCAGGCGCTGAACGGCGATTCGTTCCTCTTCAATTTCCATCGGGGCTTCTTCATTTCCTTCCGAGAGCCGCAAGGACGTGACAAGGGCAGCGATCGTGCCGTCGTCGTGAGGCACAACCAGCGACCAGCGCGGTTTGCCGGTACCCGGGTCGAGCCCAAGCTGAAGCTTGGCCTCGTGCATGACGTGCCATTCCCGGACCATCTCGGGGTTGAAGAACGAGATCACCGCTTCCAGCGGCTTGCCAAGCTGATTCCGATCGCGCGTCGACCGTTTCCAGGCCGCCAGTGCCGCGGCGGGATGAGGCGCGCGGCAGCCCTCGAAAAGCCGCAGGGCGGTGGCGGCTTGTCGGTCCGGGTGAATCAAGCGGAAAACCACCTCGGGTCCGCCCGGCGACTCGGCCCCCTGGGCTCGGGATCCGACGAGCGCCTGAAGAACTCCAATGACAACCGGGCGAAAAAGCATCGTCCTGATTCGCCGCATCATCGAGACTCCTGTTTCCCGATCTCGTCGCACATGATGAATCCACGCGCCCCAATCCCCGGAGAGCCGGCACGGGGTTAGACTAGAATAGTTGAAAGTCTGTGATTCTCCCATATCTCAGCGGGAAGGATCGGCCTCGATGACGAGACTCATCCCAGGAGAGCTTCTGCTGGGCATCCTGCTCATGGGCACAGGCGTCGCACCGGCCCAGTCGGTGCCGGCGCCTGTGCCGAAGGGGGAGACCTCTCATCCTTGCGCCTGGCGCCTGGTCGAGGTCTGGTGGGACCTCGGTGAGGAACATGCCTTTGACAGCCTTGGCCTCGACGTCACCATCAACGACGACTTCCCGCCGAAGGCCGATCTCTTCCTCGCTCCGATCGGCCTGGGATACTTGAACGAGACCCCATTTCAGGGAGGACTTCAAACCCTGGTCGAAACTGGCTCCAGAGGCGAAGCGCCGCCAGGACCGCACGGCCCAGGCCTGATCTTCACGTTGCCCGCGGAACGCTCGATCGATGCGGCACGCCCCGCTCTTGGCGCATTGCGCCGCGGCTCGGGGCCCGAAGGAGATTCGGTGAGCGTTGTGCGCCCTTATGCGTGGACCAAGGGGAAGTACTCCTACAGGATCCAGCGCAAGGACAGGGAAATCATCCGCGGCAAGCCGTTCACCTGGGTTCAAGCCACTCTTGTTCGCCACCACGAGCATGACGAGCTGTTTCTGGGATCGCTTCGATTCCCGGGCGATCAGCTCATGCTTTCTCGCCAGTTCGCCAGCTTCGTGGAGATCTACACTCCGGTAAGGACGCTGGAAGAGACACCGAAGCTTTCTGTCAGCCTGGAGAACCTTCAGATCAACGGCAGGCCGGTTGAAAACTTGACGGCTCTTGCGGAGTATCCCGAATGTGCTCCTGACTTTGCGGTCGCGAGCGGTAACGGCACAAGTGTCTCGATCACGCTCGGTCAGTCGGTCCCTAACCGAAGGACCCGACGTGTTGACTTGCTGCCTCGTGCCGAGACGCCGTCAAGCCAGCCACGGATCGGCAAGTTTGAATTGCTGGCAACCTACACCTATGCCCGAGCTCTGCGCGATGGGCTGAGAGATAACGAAGCAAAGGAACGCGGGATTACGGCCGCAGTCATGGGAGCCAGATCTCGCGGTCTTACGCGGGGAGCGAGCGAAAGCAAGTCCGATTCGCAACCCGCCAAAAGCAAAGTCCCGAAGGCGAAAAAGAAAACCCTCACCGCCGATTTGTTCGATCAGCAGGTCGCCCACAAGCTCGAGCCCTTCTTCACTGAATTGTTTTTACCCCGGATGAAGCAACTCGTTGCAACCGGCCTTTCCTACGAGAAGCTCAAGGATACCCTCGAAATGCCCTCCGATGTCGGTGCCAAGATGAGCGCGGGAATGTTCGAGCAGCGGGCCTCGGACTACTTGAAGAACCAGAGAAAGCCGCAGGGCGGTTGATTTGACCACGCTTGCGTGGCTGGCTACACAATCCTGAGTTGCGCACAAATTCTCTGTTCAAATCTGGATGCGAGATCCGTTCTCACGTAGATGCCAGCACGTTCCACTTTTCTGACTTGCTTTTATCCGTCCGCCGTGTATTTCCTTAACCTGAAATGACTCACCTCCAAAACACTTGAATGGCCCCGAGTCGGATAGTCGCTCCCAAGATTCGAAGGTCTGGTTTATCGATGCTCCATTCGACATTCAGGCAATTCTGACGGAAGTGTTTTGGCGGCTCCGCCATAGTGCAAATTGTCCGGGAACGGTTACACCTGAGATGGCACGACAACCGACCTGAGAAAGGTTGGGCACGCGGCACGGCGTTGACGCTTGTTAATCACGGTTACATCGACGGGCAAAAGGAACACAGTAAAATATAAACGCTTTGAACGAGACATTAATCAATGCATGTATCTTATCCCAGCAAATCTGCATGGTCCGCTTCCTGGTCTACATGGATGGGACAGCGATCTTCGCTCGAGACGTCTCCAATGTTGAAACGACTCGGACTCGGACTCGGACGCGTACTCGGGCTTTCGCATCCGGCTACGCGGACTCAAACAGCTCCATCGGCAAACGTACCTGGTGATGTCAGACGGCACCACACGATCATCTCCGGGACTGGCCGTGCCGGAACCACGTTCCTCGTCAAACTGCTGACGAACCTGGGGTTGGACACGGGATACCAGAAGAATCAGATGGAAACCTGGTCCAACTGCAACGCCGGTCTGGAACGAGATCTCAGGGATGAGAATTCGCCTTACATCGTGAAGAGTCCATGGATCTGTGATTACATCGAAGAGGTTGTCGCAAACCGCACCGTGGTGATCGACTATGCGATCATTCCCATGCGAGTGCTCGAGGCCGCGGCCGAGAGCCGCCGGCATGTGGAACGCGAGACCAAGGTACTTCCTCCCCATTGCCTGACGCCTCCCGGCGGCCTCTGGCACACGACCGATCCCGCCCAGCAAGAGTCTGTTCTGGCCCATCAATTTCACAAGCTATTCGTCGGCCTGGCCAAGACCCAGGCATCCATCATCTTGCTTCATTACCCGCGTCTCACACGTGATCCTCTGTACCTATTCAACAAGCTTCATCCGATGCTCGGTCATTCCATTTCCCTCTCCACATTCCGCGATGTCTTCGCCCAGACCGTTGAACGCTTCGCTGGTTCACAGATTTACAAACAACGATGCATAAGACCCGCGGGAACCGGGTGAATACCAGCCCGTGATTCGCGCCTGTCGGCGACGATGGCTTTGGACTTGAGCCAAAACGAGTCCTCTGCTAAGTTTCCGGCGCACTTGGTGAAGAAGTCTTGCACACAGCAAAGAATCCAGGCCAGACCGGCAAGGAGGCCCCTGGCATGAATCGCCGCACGGCTATGATGCTGTCGATGTTGCTGGGGGGTGTCGCGCCGCTGGAACTCTGGGCCCAGACCCGGCCTCGGCGAACCTCGGCCTCCGGGCGCGGCAAAAGCCTGACGCCAACCGGCGGCAAGAACCCGGACGCCGATGCCGACAATCGCGATGAGCGCGAGCAGGGAAACACGGCCGATGATCCGCCTGCCGGCTTCGCCCACGAGGCTGGCTTTCAGTGGCGCAGCTACGATATCGCGCGCTACACCCGGGTTGCCCAGAGCCAGCAGAATCCTCAGAAAGCCATCATCGAGTGGATCTTTCGCCGAACGGGAACCGCCGACTGGCACGGCGACAAGATCGCCGTCTTATGCGCCAGCAAAACACAGCTTCGGGCGTACAACAGCCCCGAGATCCTGAAGCAGGTGAGCGAGATTGTCGAGCGGTTCACGAACGCCACCGAAGATATCCTCAAGGTTCATGTGCGTTTCTTCGTCGCGTCTGACACCCGCTGGCGGCACACGATCTTCTCGCAGCTTACACCCGTGGGGAGCGGCCCACAGGGACAGCAAATCTGGACCATGCGCATGACCGACGCGGCCCTGGCCGTTTCTCAGATGCAGGTGCAACAAGGCTTCCGCAAGCTGGCCGATGAACGCGTTAACATGGTCAACGGCCAGGTCCTCACGATCCGCACGTCCGAGCCGCGCACCTTTGCCGGAGGCATGCAGCGCGAGAGCGCAGCGGGACAGGGCTTCACGCCCAGGGCTGACAAACTCGACGAGAGCATCATCCTCAAGCTCAGCCCCCTGCTCACGTTCGAGGGCGACGAAGTCGATGCGTCGATCGATCTCACGATCAACACCGTGCGGACGTTTCACCGCACCAAGGTGATCGTACCCCGCGAGATCGGCCAGCCGGAAATGTCGATCGACGTACCCGAGGTCTCGCAGACTCATCTCGATCAGACCGTCAAGAACTGGCCCCTGGGTCAGACCTTGCTCATCACCGGCGGCATCCATCCCGGAATCCTCGACAAGAAGGGAGGATGGCTGGGCACCCCCTTCGGAGCACCTTCCAGCACCGAGGTCGTTGTCTTTCTCGATGCCGAGGCAGTCACTCGCGGCCGGTCAGGCCGAGCCACCGCCACCGACGCCCGGGGCTCAGCCGATGACGAGCCCGCCGACGACAATAGCTCCGACGCGGATCCGCCGCCTCGCGCAAGAAGACCAAGAGGTCGACGCGCGGACCTGATGTCGATTCCGAGAATAACTGAGCGTCGCAGCGACTGACCCCGCGACGCCGACTTCCCCTCGGATCAGTGACGTCCCCTTTTGCCTCTTTTCCCTCCTCCCTGCTACGTCGGCGCTATCCACCGGGGCACCAGATCGGTCGCGAGGAATATGACCCCGCGCCCGATCTCGCCTCCGGCCGGTCATGCGGCGTCGCCGAAGCACCCGATCAGCTCGAACATGTCAGATTGGTTCAGCAGGGACTCCAGGAACTTCGGATCGACCGACCGTGGGTCAACCCCGAACGCCGGGGTACCGCACGCCCGCGACGCGATCTCGTACGCGGCCACGACCAACTCGGCACAGAACAGGTCCGGGACGTCCACAGTGCCGCCGGTCGGGCTGTCGAGTAGCATCGACTCCAGCTCGATGAGGTAGTCCTTGACCCCGGCGGTGACGTACCGGTTGCGGAAGACGGCCTTCACGGCGTTCTCCTCGTCGAACACCGGCCCCCGGAAGTTCGGCCGCGAGTCGATCGACTGCGTGACTGGCCCACCGCCGGTCAGTCCCGACAACCCCTGGCAACCGCACAGCCGGAGCGCGGTCTGGGTGGCCAGTTTGGCCAGGTTCTTGTCCTTACAGCGCCAGACCACGTTCGGGTAATCACTGAAGTCGCTCACGTCCACGCGTTCGATTTCCACGTGCCCGACGATGTGCAGGAGCTTGTTGTCCTGGATGAACATACCGGCGTGGGCGGACGCCGCGGAACTCTTGCGGTGGTGGGAGAGGAGCGCCAGCCCGACCTTTCGGATATTCATCGTCTTCGAGGCCCATACATAATACTTGGTGATGAACACGTCCCCCGATTCGAACGAGGAAATCTCGGGCAGGGTGCTCCACCACGTCGCGTCGTCTTTCACCTTCCACAATGTCGGCGGCATGATCGGCTCCTTGAGTTGGGAGGGAATGGTCAGAGATTGTTGTGAGGAGACCGAAATGATCCGTCACCCCTGCTGAGTCATCGCCAAAGTCCGGGGGATCCAGACACCGAAGAAGTCGCCCTCAGGAAAGGCCCCGAGCCGCCAAGAAAAACTCTCGCGGGTTGTCAACCGGCGCGACGTTTTGACAATTACATGAGCAGTGGCACGCCGTGTCAGGCCACCAGCCTGGGACCAGGAAAGTCCGGGTGTTTGTCATCGGATGACTTCCACGCGGGCACCTGGCCAAGAAGGTTCCCCACGAGCGTTTCCAGAGCTTTCCCGAATCCGAACAGGAGCGACTTATGCCGATCTACATGAACTACGACAACCTCGCGATCAAGGGCGACGTTACCGCCGTTGGCCACGAGAACTGGATTGAGTTGGACAGCTTTAATTGGGGTATCGGCCGCGGCATCAGCAGTCCGGTGGGTGCCTCGGCCGACCGCGAGTCCACCGCCCCATTGGTCAGCGAAGTTGTCGTCGCGAAGGCCAGCGACGTCTCCTCCGCCAAGCTCTTCAGCGAGGCACTCCATGGCGAAGGAAAAACCGTCCAGATCGATTTCTGCAAGACCGACAAGGGTCAGCTCGAGGTCTACCTCAGCCTGATCCTGGCCAACTGCATGCTCAGCGGCCACTCGGTCAGCAGCAGTGGCGACCGGCCCAGCGAGACCCTCGGGCTCAACTTCACCAAGTTCGAGTTCCGGAATATCGGGATGAAGGCCGCGGGCGAGACCGGTGATCCCGAATCGCTGACCTACGACCTGTCCGCCGCTCGGATCTGCTGACGGACCTGCATGGCTGCGGCCGCCCGCTCCTCCGGGGCGGCGCGCCGACCTCCATACCTCGGCCGAACTCGGGCTTCGATCGATTCGAGAAGGCGACGCACCCGGGTGTCGTCAAACCACCCCTCGAGTCGAGGATCCTCTCGACATCCAGGGGTCCACCTTCACGATGAGCTTCATGTTGATGTGATCGTGTTATCCGTGCGCAGATTGATCTTCCACATGTTCTTCGAATCCGAACGAGACAAGGAGCCACACATGCCAATCTACATGAATTATGCCGGTCTGGCCATCAAGGGCGACGTCACCGAGCAGGGCCACAAGGACTGGATCGAGCTGGGCAGCTTCCAGTTAGGAGTCGGCCGCGGCATCAGCAGTCCGGTGGGCGCCTCGGCCGACCGCGAGTCCAGTGCGCCATCGGTTAGCGAAGTCTCGGTCAGCAAGTGCACCGATTGTTCCACGCCGAAGCTCCTCGCCGAGGCGCTCCAGGGCGAGGGGAAGTCCGTCCAGATCGACTTCTGCAGGACCGACCAGGGGCAACTGGCAGTCTACCTGTCCTACACCCTGTCCAACTGCATGATCAGCCGCCACTCATTCACCAGTGGCGGCGATCGGCCCAGCGAGAAACTCGGGCTCAACTTCACCAAGCTCGAGTACAAGGACGTCGCCAGCGGGGCCTCCAATGGAGATGGCACTCCCGAGGCCGTCACCTACGACCTGGCAAAGGCCAGAATTGTCTGATCCACATCGGGGCGTGATGAGCAACGCATACAGCTGGCGGCTTGGGTCCAGTCCTTGATTGACGGAGAGTCCCCCTCTCCCTCCCCGGTCAGGACTTTGCAGCCGGCTGATTCCGTGGCGCGAACACTCACGCACGCGCCGGGACTGGAGGGCCGGCTCAAACTGAATGCGCTCGTACGTGCCGGCAAAACCGGAGAAATCTGTCCCGGCTATACCTTATCACCTCGTTAACAGGATCAAAGCGGTTGGCGGAGGATTCGCATCACTTCGAAGCCAAGCGCATCCCACTCGCTCCCACGGTCCCCGTGGGAGCGTCGTCCGGGACGCTCTGCGACCCTTGCCTTGTCCTTGGGACCACCCGGAGCGTCGAAGACGTCATTCCCATGCAGGAGCATGGGAACGAGTTTCCGGTAAGTGAACCAGAACCCCGGCCACAACCGATTACAGGGTCTGATCCCGCAGAGCCGCGAATGGCCGCACCCGCGGAGGAATGTCTCGGGTATTGTCCCCCTCGATAGGGCGAGCGTGTCGGCCCCGACTGTGCTCGGGAGGTTATGCTCGATCGTATCGAGCCCTCCGACGGTGCTCAAATCAACACGCGCAAATACCGTAAATCCACAAACGCCGTTTTTGAGGCTGGCCCCGGAGAGGTCGGCCCCATCGAGGTCTCCCCCTCCTAACAATCGGTCGGAGCGTAGTCCCAAGTCCAAATCCGAGAAGGCAACCCGGCAAGGGTGCCTATCGCGAGAGAATAGGCGACAGGATCGTCTGCTTCGCGAGAAAGCCCTGCCGCGTCTGGGGACACTATGGTGACCGCCGCCACCTACGTCTCACGTCGCACTCGACGGGCGGCGTTTCACTTGCCGATCCGGCGGGAACGGATCTTGGTCATGGCGGCTCTTGCGGTGTGGACGACGGTCATCACGGCCGGCTTGACGCTCGAGTGATGGGCCGGCGTATTCGTGACGCTGGCCTGGAGCGCGGGGGCTTTGCCCGGCTTCCACGGTGTCAACTTCGCTAGCTTCATCACAAAGTTGCTTGGCTTGCCCGTCCCGGTACCGTCGAGTGCGAGCCCGTTGGAACCGGTCACCACGTGCACGCCCTTGCCATAGACCGTGAGTCTGTACGACTTGAAACGCCACAGGTTCAGACCCAATGTCAGGGTCACCGTTCGCGTCGCCGGGTTGTAAAGCTCCGAGCGGATCGGGATGACCTTGTTGCAGCCGATGCCGATGATCGAGTAGCACCTCACGTCCTGTGCCGTGGCCGGGTCAAGCGGGCTGTTGAACGTCAGCGCCAGCTCATTCGAACCCGTCTTGGGGCCATATCGGGTCACTCCCACGACCTGCGGCCCGTCCATCGTCACCGTAACCGTCAACACGCTCGTCGAGAAATTGCCTTCTTCGCTGAAGACGGCACTCAACGAGTGCTGGCCGGACGATAAGGGAGGAATGCTCAGACTGGCGGAATTGTTCACCACGGGGACGGTACCCAGCCGCGTCCCATTGTCGTAGAAAGTCACGGATCCGACGATGGTAGGGGTGCCCGGGGAGGTCACCGAGACGGTCGCGTTCAGGGTGGTCCCAAGTGGCGAGGTGACCGTGGAGAGCGACGTGCTTGTTGTGGCCGCGATCACATTGACGTTCACGGGGGTCACCGAGGTGGCAGCAACGTAGTTGGCGTCTCCCGAGTACTCGGCCCTGATCACATGGTTGCCCACGTTCAGGGTTGACGTCGCCAGGTTTGCCTGGCCTGATTCGATGAAAGGGACGGTTCCCGTGGGGGACGCGACCGTGAGCATCGCGGACTTGGTGGCAACGAGCTTCGATGTCCCCAGATACGTGTTCCCGTCGAAGAACGCGACGCTTCCCGTCATGGGAGCCAAATCAAAGGTGGGCGCCGTGAAAGTGGCAGTAAACGTCACCTCCTGACCGTAATAGGTCTGCGCCGACGTCGTGTCGATGCTGCCCGTGGTGAACCCCAGTATAGTGAAATTGGCCCCCACAAAGCTCAGCGAGTAGTTCGTGCCCAGAGTGAGAGTGCCGATCTCGATTGGATAGACTCCCAGGGTCTCGCCCGGGGCTCGAGTCAGGCTGCCGCTGAAACTATCGCCAGATACCAGTGATCCGCTGGTGGTCTGGTAGGCAAGGGGCGGGTCCGGTTCTCCAAACTGCTTGCTTTCCGCGAGGGCGGTCACGGTCAGGGGTCGTGCCGAGATGTTCGCTGTTGCCGAGACTGTCGTCGATGTGAGCATGTAGTTCTCGGCATCCGGACCACTGATCGTGAGACCACTGATCGTGACGATCTTGTCGCTTGCCACACTGGTGTTGAAGAACGAGGCGATCGCGTAGGTCACGGTCACGATATCGCCGCTGAGGTGGTTGTTCGACAAGATGACAGTTGCCGCGGTCGAGCCGTCGTACACCTTGTTGTCAGCCGTTGCGGTCACGACAAGCTCCCTGGGAGTGACCGCAAGTGTCCCAACGGCGTAGACGATGCTGTAATCCTCAAGTCCGATGCCCTGCGCGTTGCTGGCGACGATGGCATAGGGAGACAAGGCAACGGTGGCTGTCGCCGCGGCCCCCACACTTTGCAAGGTCACGCTGGTGACCTTGTCCTCGCCGAGCAGTCCCTCGGTGGTGAACGCGGTGCCAGGCAAGCTCGCGGTCTGGCCGTAGACCTTGGAGGAGTTGTCGGGGGTGATGGTCAAGGTCCGCCGGAGGATGTCGGCGGTGGTGGAGGCGGAGGAGTTGACGGTGTAGTTAGGGGCGTCGGCGCCTGCGAGGGCGAGTCCTGTTGCGGTAACGGGGACGTTGTTGGCGACGTTAAAGCTGGCGAAGCTGGCGGTGCCGCTGGTATAGGCCACAGCGTCGCCGGGTACGGCTCCGGTGAGCGTTCGCGTGGCGATGGTGGCGGCGGTGGTCTCATCATACTCCTTGTTGTCGGCGGTGATGCTGCCGGTCAGGGCCTTCGCGGTGATATCGGCTATGGTGGTGGTCGATGTGTCCTGCACGCTGTAGTTGTCGGCGTCGGCGCCGCTAATCGAGATGCCGCTAACGACCACCGTCTTACCCGCCCCCACGTTCTTGTCGGCGAACGTAGCCGTCGTGTAGCTCAGGATCACGACGTCGCTTCCCAGGTGATTGTCCGAGAGGTTGACGCTCGCAACCGTTGCGGCGTTGTACACCTTGTTCACCCCCATGGCGCTGATTGTCAACCCTGTCGGCGTGATGTCCGCGGTGGTGGTGGTGGTGAGGTTCTGCAGCGAATAGTTGCTGGCGTCGGCACCGGCGATTGTGATACCGCTGACGAACACTGTCTTCGCGGTGCCTACATTCTTGTCGGCGAAGGTGGCCGTCGTGTAGCTGGCGGTGACGCTGTCGCCGCTGAGGGCGTTCTCGGACAGGATGACGATGGCGGCCGTCGAGTCGTCGTAGACCTTGTTCACACCCGTCGCGGTCACCGTGAGTGGCCTGGGAGTGACCGTGAGGCTCCCGTCGGCGTAGACGATGCTGTAGTCGTCAAGTCCTGAGCCCTGCGCATTGCTGGCGACGATGGCATAGGGAGACAAGGCGACGGTGGCTGTCGCCGCGACCCCGGCACTGACCAGGGTCACGCTATCCACCGTGTCTTCGCCGATCAGCCCTTGGGTGGTGAACTCGGTGCCTGTGAAGGTCACCGTCTGGCCGTAGACCTTGGTAATGGAGTCGGCGGTGATGGTCAAGGTGCGAAGGAGGATGTCGGCGGTGGTGGAGGCGGAGGAGTTGACAGTGTAGTTGACAGCGTCGGCCCCCGCGAGTGTGAGTCCGGTGGCGGTAACGGCGATGTTTGTGCCGACATTGAAGCTGGCGAAGTTTGCGGTGCCGCCGACGTAGTTGACGGTGTCGCCGGGTACGACTCCGGTGAGCGATCGTGTGGCGATCGTGGCGATGATTGTTTCATCGTACTCCTTGTTGTCGGCGGTGATGCTCCCGGTCAGGGCCTTGGTGGTGATATCGGCGGTGGTGGTGGTCGACGTGTCCTGCAAGCTGTAGTTGTCTGCGCTGGCGCCGCCGATAGAGATGCCCCCGACGAACACCGACTTGGCTGTGCCGACGTTTTGATCAGAGAAGCCGGCAACGCTGTAACTCAAGGTCACAATGTCGCTTCCCAGGTGGTTGTCCGACAGACTGACACTTGCCGCGGTCGTGGCGTCGTACACCTTGTTCACGCCAATGGCCGTAACTATCAAAGCCGCAGGGGTGATGTTGGCGGTGGTCGTCGGTTGGGTAAGGGTGTAGTTGGCGGCGTCGTCACCACTGATGGTCAATCCCGCAATGGTCACTGCCTTGCCGTCGCCCACGTTCTTGTCGCCGAAGCTGCCAGTGGTACTGGGCGTGTCGAGTGTGACCGCGTCGTGATCCAGTACGCCGCTCAGAGCCGACGACGACGTGTCGATCACTGCGGTGAGATTCGCGTCGTAAACCTTGTTGGCCGCGGTCACACCAGTTACGGTCAAACCCGCGGGAGTGACGTTGGCCCTTGTCGTCGGTTGTGTGAGAATGTAATTGCCGGCGTCGTCACCACTGATGGTCAATCCCGAGACGGTGACGAACTTGTCGTTGCCCACGTCCTTGTCGTCAAAGGTGCCGGCGGCGTCTGTTGTGACAAGCGTCACCTGGTCACTCCCGATCAGTCCGCTCAATGCCGCACTCGTCGTGGCGATCTCGGCTGTGTCAGTGGCGTCGTACACCTTGTTGGCCGCGGTGACTCCGGTCACGGTCAGCGTCGTTGCTTGAACCGTTAGACTCCCGTTCGCGTAATCGATCTTGTAGGCTTCAAGCCCGACTCCCGTCGCGTCACTCGCGACGATCGTATAAGGAGATGCTCCCACCGGCGCCATCGCGGCGGCCCCCGCACTCACCAGGGTCACACTCGTGACAGAGTCTCCCAGGAGGAGTCCCTGGGTGGTGAACTCGGTGCCCGTGAAGGTCACCGTCTGGCCGTAGAACTTGGTGGTGGAGTCGGCGGTGATGATCAACACGTTTTGTGAAGTAATCTCCGCATGGGTCGTTGCGGTCGCATTGACCGTATAGTTGCCCGCGTCGAGGCCGTTGAGGCCCAGTCCGGTTGCGGTGACGAGTTTGTTGACACCTACGGCGGCAGTGTCAAAGTTTGCCGTGCCCCCGACGTAGCCTACCGTATCGCCCGTGTAGACTCCGGCAAGCGTCCGCGTGGCGATGGTCGCGGTGGTAGTACCGTCAAACTGCTTGTCATTCGCCGTGATGCTGCCTACCAGGGGCGCTGGAGTAATGTTGGCGGTGGTCGTCGGTTGAGTGAGGATGTAGTTCTCCGCATCAGTACCGGCGAGGCTCAGCCCCGCAACGGTCACGGACTTGCCGGTCCCCACGTTCTTGTTGTCAAACGTGCCGGATGAGCCTGCTGTGACGAGCGTGACGGCGTCACCTCCGATCACGCCATTGAGCAATGCGCCCGTCGTGACGAGCCCGGCTGTAACGGAGGCGTCGTACACGTTGCTGGTGGCCGTGACACCGGTTACCGACAGCGTGATCGGCGTAACAGTGAGTGTCCCAACGGCGTAGACGATGTTGTAATCCTCGAGGCCGAAGCCCTGCGCGTTGCTGGCGACGATGGCATAGGGAGACAGGCCGACGGTGGCTGTCGCCGCGGCCCCCGCACTGACCAGGGTCACGCTATCCACCGTGTCTTCGCCGATCAGCCCTTGGGTGGTAAACGCGGTGTCCGTGAAGCTCATGCTCTGGCCGTAGACCTTCGTGGTGGCGTCGGGCGTGATGGTCAAGGTGCGAAGGAGGATGTCGGCGGTGGTGGAGGCGGAGGAGTTGACGGTGTAGTTGGCGGCGTCAGCCCCCGCGAGTGTCAGTCCGGTGGCGGTGACGGCGATGTTTGTGCCGACATTGAAGCTGGCGAAGCTGGCGGTGCCGCCGACGTAGGCGACGGTGTCGCCGGGTACGACTCCGGTGAGCGATCGTGTGGCGATGGTGGCGGTGGTTGTCTCATCGTACTCCTTGTTGTCGGCGGTGATGCTGCCGGTCAGGGCCTTCGTAGAGATATCGGCGGTCGTAATGGTCGAGGTGTTGCGGAGCGTGTAGTTGTCGGCGTCGGCGCCGCTGATCGAGATGCCACTGACGACCACCGTCTTGCCCGCCCCCACGGTCTTGTCGGAGAAGGTGGCTGTCGTGTAGCTCAGGATCACGTTCTGGCCGCTCGGCGCATCGCTCGACAGAGGTCACGGTGGCCACGGTGGTCCCATCGTAGATCTTGTCTTCCCCGGTCGCGGTCACAGTCAATCCTGTCGGCGTGATGTCCGCGGTGGTGGTGGCAGTGAGGTTCTGAAGCGAGTAGTTGGCGGCGTCGGCACCGGCGATCGAGATTCCGCTGACGAACACGGTCTTGGCTGTGCCTACATTCTTGTCGGCGAAGGATGCGGTCGTGTAGCTGGCGGTGACGCTGTCGCCGCTAAGGGCGTTGTCGGCCAGGATGACGGTGGCGGCCGTCGAGTCGTCGTAGACCTTGTTCACGCCCGTGGCGGTCACCACAAGTGGTCGGGGCGTGACTACGAGCGTCCCATCGGCATATTCGATGTTGTAATCTTCGAGCTCGGTTCCCACCGCGTTGCTGGCGACGATGGCATAAGGAGACAAGGCGACGGCGGCCGTCGCCGCGGCCCCCGCGCTCTCCAGAGTCACGCTGGTGACCGTGTCCTCGCCGATGAGACCCACCGAGGTGAACTCGTTGCCCGTGAAGCTCACGGTCTGGCCGTAGACCTTGGAGGAGCTGTTGGCGGTGATGGTCAAGGTGCGCAGGAGGATGTCGGCGGTGGTGGAGGCGGAGGAGTTGACGGTGTAGTTGGCGGCATCGCCGCCGGCGAGAGTAAGTCCGGTGGCGGTGACGGGGATGCTGGTGCCGACGTGGAAGCTAGCGAAGTTTGCGGTGCCGCCGGTATAGGTCACGGTATCTCCGGGTACGACTCCGGTGAGCGTTCGTGTGGCGATAGCGGCGGTGGTAGTCTCATCGTACTGCTTGTTGTCGGCGGTGATGCTACCGACCAGAGCCTTCGCCGAAATGTTCGCCGTCGTCGTTGGCTGGGTGAGGATGTAGTTCCCGGCGTCAACGCCGGAGAGTGTCAGCCCCGACACCGCCACAGACTTGCCTGTTCCCACACTCCTGGTGTTGAAAGCACCAAACACGCCGCCAGTGTTCAACGTCACGCTGTCCAGACCGAGCACGCCACTCAGGGCCGCGGCGGATGTATTGATCGTGGCGGTCGTGGTGGCATCATAGATCTTGTTGGTCGCCGTAATGCTACTCACGGTCACCTGCGCAGCGGTGATGTTCGCCGTGACGATCGGCTGAGTGAGGGTGTAATTCCCCGCGTCAGCACCGCCGAGGACCAGTCCCGAAACGATTACGTTCTTGCCCGAGCCCTCTCCTTTGGAGACGAAAGTGCCTGTGGCGCCGGCAGTGACAAGCGTAACAACGTCGGAGCCCAGAACGCCGCTCAAGGCCGCGGAGGCCGTGTTGATCGTAGCCGTGACCGTGGCATCGTAGACCTTGTTGTTCGCGGTGATACCCGTCGCCGTCAATGTGGCAGGGTTCACCGTCAAGGAACTCGATGACGATTGGCTGGGGGCATACAGGTTATCGCCAAGATACTTGACGTAAACAGTGTGAGCTGACGCCGTCAAACTTGGGACGGTAAATGTCGCGTTGCCAGAAGCGTCGATCGTCGATGTTTGAAGCCTCGTGGAATCAACATAGAGCTCGACGGTTGTCCCCGCAGTAGGACTGGATCCCCCCGCGCTCACATTCGTCGTGAACGTGATCGATTGTCCGTACGTGGGGTTGGAGGATGGGACGGTCAGGGTCGCCGTGGTCGCACCGAGGCCCTTGAGTGCGACGTTGTTTGCCGTGCTACCATCGTTGTAGACGTAGGAAATCCGGAAGCTCCCACTGCCCACGCCCACAACTGCATTCTCCGCCAACGTTGAGAAGGTATTTGTGATGGCTGTGCCCGGGGAATTCTTGATCAGGATCAGTCGATCGGACGAGGTTGCGGTGTAGCCCCCAGAGAGAGCGAGCGCAGCGCCGCCGAGATTGACGGGTCCCGATGAGCGCACGGAGTCGTAGGAAGTCGCCGAGACCAGATCGGCCGTGAACGTGGAGGAGGAGTTGAGTGTCAGCCCGGCCACCCTGAGGCTGCCGATGCCGCTGGGCACATCGCCGGCGCCGATGGTTCCCCCAATCGACTGGACCACTCCCACCGTTCCGGTGCCGCAGAGCAAACCACCCGTGTTGATCGTGACCGCGCTCGAGGAACAGCTTCCGTCAACCTGTAGTGTACCCCCGGAGATCGTTGTGGCCCCTGTGTACGTCGCGGTCGAGTTGACGATCAAGAGCCCCGATCCAGCTTTCGTCACCGCCCTGGTCCCGCTCTGGGAAATCCCGCCGCTCAATGTAACCTGGGCGCCGGAGGCGACCATGAAAGTCGGGCTGTTCCCCAGCGTGATTCTGCCGGTGAAAGCCAGTGAGCCGCTCTGCACGTTGATCGCGTTTTGTTGCCCAGTCAACGTGGTGTTGATCGAGTAAGTCGACAATCCGGAGCCGGAATAGCTGACGCCGGTGTTCAGCGTGAGCGAGCTTCCCGAAATGTTGTAGCCCGATGCCTGAATTTGAACTGAGGCGAAAGTGGATCCGCCCTCTTCACCGCCAAGATTATTGACCGAAGTCATTCGAGCCGCGCCGGCGGGGAAGATCAGGACATCGCTCGAAGCGGTGGGTATGGGATTCGCCGGCAAGCCGACTCTGGTCCAGTTCTGACTCACATTCCAGTTGTTGTTCGAGCCCAGCCCAGTCCAGGTGAATGTGGCCGGCGCAATCTTGACCTCCAGGTGCTCGACGAATGGGATCAGTTTGGCTCTGGATCTTGACCTTCGCTTAGGCTGCGATTGTCTAGAGGCTCGAGAATTGAACAAGTTGAGAAAAGAAAGCGGTGTTGTCATGGCTTGGGGCTCGTCGGGCTAGGCCCGTGTTACACAGGAATGGGCCATTCCGGCGCCGAGCCCGACGGATATCTCAGTTCGCCCCCGCTGGCGAACCCGGCTACCTAGGAGACACGCGGTCAGGCGAGGCTTTCAGGGTGGCCCAATTCGGATCACGGATGTAGAACCCATAGTACGTGCCATTAGAATGTCAACATCCCACCGCACACGGATAACTTGCGATTCGCGCAAGCTCTTACTAATAGAATATTTCGGAGAGTGAGGGCAGATGTACCATTGAATTCCAAGTGCCGTCTGCCGTGATGAGGGCGAGCGGCTGGGCCAGCCTCAGCACACGGGTTGACCGGGCTGGTGACCGACTCCCCGCAAGGCAGAGCTTTCTGCATGGGTCTGCCGATTGGGCCGGAGTCTGCGCCTGCCCCCTCGTAGATAGGTTCGTTAAGCTCGCTTATAAATAATTGTTTGAATTTTATATTAGCTTTATGGACGATTACATTACCGCGGATTCCCCGCCGCCATGTCGTCCAACAGCGGCGGCTCGGCAGAACGGGCTCCAATCACGGGTTCCTCTGAAATGTAGCAGGTTTAGAGGTTTTTATCCTGACCCTCAAGGCCATGGAGACTTCTTAGGACGGCCGCGGTTCACGCACTCCCGGTCCACTCGAATCTGCTCCGATGACAAGACTGGAGTTGCAGGTTGCCAGTTTCGAGTGAGATCGAACGCGACGAAGCGGGACGGGAAGTCAACACTCGGGTATCGGGATCATGAACAGATTCCCAAGAGGTCGGCAAGCGTCGGGCGAATCTGGCGCATGCTTATGGTGGAAGAGTGTCGCCTTCGGCTCGTTGTCAATTCGGCTTCGGGAAGGCGGGGCGGCTTGTGTGGCCGCCGCCGCGGCGGGGTGGTCGCGCCAATCGCAACGAGGGGATCGTTCGTATTGATTGTGAGCGGTCTCCCTGCCGCGACGATTCGGGAAGTTCTGCGTAATGACCTGAAGGGGTCAAATCCGCGGCTGATTCAGGCTGTCGGTCTGGTCCAGCCTCGCCTGAGCTGCACTCGCTCGGAGGCGATGGGATCGAACCGACGGAGAAAAGGCGTAAAACAAAGCCACGGATGCCATCGGTAACACGCTGTCCGATCGTCGTAACAGTTTGGTGAACAAGGGTTTGAGTGCACGGTGAAGTATCAGAGGTGTGAAACCGAAGCCAGATTCGGCGGTGGCTTGAGCTTGCAAAACGGGAGTCGGGGGGCGAGTGCTTCGGCGCGAGCGACTCATTCCAGAATCGCGCGAAACACCTGCTCCGCCTTCGCCACGAGCCTCTTGGGAACCGCCCACCCCTCTGTTAGAGTGAAGCCTCGCTTTCGCGTCCCCGGGTTCCATAAGGCGGTGATTCGACCAGCTCCTGCCGGGGGGTATCACGACAAGGTCATCTCCGGCACCGAGGCCATGAAACTTGCCACCAACCCCGAAGCCGAGGCGCTGGGCGTGCACTGATCCGCCCATCGGTCGGCGGATGATCGATCCGGCGGGTTTGATCGCCAGAGAAAGCGCGTGTGAGCGTTCGATCGCAAGCAACGGCGTGGTATGTTCGAGCGCGGGTTTCCCCTGGAGCGATATCAATGAACTTTGAAGAGCTTCTCAAGTTCGCCGTCCAGCAAGGCGCATCCGACATCCATTTTCAGTCCGGGTCGTCGCCGCAGCTCAGAATCGGCGGCCTGATTCGGAATGTCGAGGGCCCCCTGGTCGAAGCCAGTTCCCTCCGGCACTTCACTGCCTCGGTTGCCCCGGCGGCAATCGCCGAGAATCTGGACGGAGCCATGTTCCGGGGCGCTCGATTCTCTGGAACGTTCGAGGGCGTGGGGCGCTTCCGATGCGTTGTGTACAGTCAGCGTGGGGCACCCGGGCTGACGCTTCGCGCTGTTCCCGCCTCGATCCGCACCATCGAGGAGTTGAACCTTCCGCCCGTGCTTCGTGACGTCGCTCAGGCTCGACGCGGGTTGACCATCGTCACCGGCCCCTCGGGATCGGGCCGCACATCCACCCTGACGGCCCTGGTCGAACACCTGAACGAAACGCTCAACGGCAAGATCGTCACGATTGAAGACCCCATCGAGATGATCCATCCGCGCAAGAAGGCGCTGGTCGCCCAACGCGAGATCGGGGCCGACGTGGACTCGACCGCGGAGGGCGTGAAGCAGGCCATCGAGCAGGATGCCGATGTGATCGTGGCGGGCGAACTGCGTGACGCCGCCGCGATAAGGATGGTCCTGCTCGCCGCCGAGACCGGCCACCAAATCTTCGCCACCATGTTCAATCCCAACTCGACCCAGGCCCTCGAGCGGCTGATCGGCATGGTTCCCTCGGAAGAAAAACGGCTGGTGACGCACCAGCTTGCCGAAGCCGTTGTGGCGATCATCGCTCAGAAGCTCGCCGCCACCAAGGACGGCGGCAGGCGCCCGGTGGTCGAGATCCTGCGCGGCGGCCAGTACTCGACGCGTTGCATCATGGAAAACCGATGGGCCGACCTGAGCAGCTATCTGGGCAGCCGCCAGGGCGGCATGCAACAGCTCGAGCAGCATCTGCTGGAGCTCTACCAGACGGGCGTGATCAGCGGCACCGAGGCCATGAAACTTGCCACCAACCCCGAGACCGTGGCCGAGGGCCTGCGCCATGCGCAGGGCATCGGCGGGATAGCCAGCTCGCTGTCATCCATGGAACCGAGGCCGTCGAGCCGGCGATCGCGGTCGAGGGCCGCCCGTGTTGGAAGCTCTTGATCGCTCAGAGCCTTGATTCATAGAATCTCCAGGGCTGGCGAACGCTGCGAATCGTGCTGGCGGGCCTGGCACCACTGGGTGCGCCCACCCCTCACCGGTCCGAAAGGATGAGCGATGCCGGAGGAGAAAACGCCGACCGAATCCAACCCGCTCCGACAGGCGCTGCCGCGGACGCGGGTGTCTGAACCGTGCGCCGTGGTCCTCTTTGGCGCGACCGGCGACCTGGCTCACCGCAAGCTCATGCCGGCGCTCTTCAACCTGGCGCGCGGGGAAACCTGCCCTCGGAGTGCGCAATCGTTGGCTTTGCGCGACGGGATTGGACCGATGACGACCTGCGCACCGAGTACAAGAAGACGCTGGCCAAGGAGGGCGGCCCCGAATTCGAATCGGTCTGGCCCCAGTTCGCCAGCCGCATCGTTTTCGCGCCGGGAACTTTCGACGACGCGGAATCGTATCGCAAGCTCAAGCAAAAGCTTGAAGAGGTTGACCGAACCCACGGCACGCGCGGCAACCGCATCTTCTACCTGGCCGTCTCGCCGGAATTCTTCGCCACGATCATCGATCAACTGGGCGAAGCGGGACTGATTTATCCCAGGCAACAGGAAACACCCTGGAGCCGGGTGGTGATCGAGAAGCCGTTTGGACATGACCTGGCCAGCGCGCGGGCCTTGAATCGCGACGTCTCGCGCGTGCTCGACGAAAGCCAGGTTTACCGCATCGACCATTACCTGGGCAAAGAGACCGTTCAGAACATCCTTGCCTTCCGGTTCGGCAATAGCATCTTCGAGCCGATCTGGAACCGGCGGCATGTGAAGGCAGTGCAGATCACGGTCGCGGAGGAAGTCGGGATGGCCGGCGGTCGAGGGGCCTACTACGACACCGCGGGCGCGATCCGCGACATGGTGCAGAACCACATGATGCAGCTTCTCTCGCTGGTGGCGATGGAGCCGCCAGTTGACCTTTCGGCAGACACCGTTCGCACCGAGAAGGTCAAGGTGCTCGGGGCCCTGCCGCACTGGAGCCCCGAAGAGGTCTATCGCAACGTGGTGCGCGCGCAGTACACGGCCGGTTCCATTGAGGGGGTCGAGGTACCTGGCTACATTCAGGAAAGAGGCGTCAAGCCCGACTCCAAGACCGCGCCCTACGTGGCCATCCGGCTGGTGCTGGACAACTGGCGGTGGGCGGGCGTGCCCTTCTTCCTGCGGACGGGCAAGCGCTTGCCCAAGCGGGCCACCGAGATCGCGATTCAGTTCCACCGGCCGCCGACCGTGCTGTTCGAGCACGAGGATGACGACCACAGCGTGCCCAACCAGCTCGTGTTGCGAATTCAGCCCAACGAGGGCATCAGCCTCTCGTTCGAGGCCAAGATTCCCGGCTCGCGCCGCCGCTTGCAGGAAGTGCGAATGGATTTTCGCTACGGCACCGCCTTCGCCGTTCCGCCGCCGGAGGCTTACGAGCGCCTGATCCTGGACGTCATGCTCGGCGACCCGACCCTGTTCACCCGAACCGACGAAGTCGAGGCCGCATGGCGCTTCATCACCGACATCCTCGAAGCCTGGGAACGCCCCGAAGCCCCGCCCCCCGTCACCTATCCCGCCGGAAGCTGGGGCCCGCCAGAGGCTGACACATTGATCGAGGCCGATGGGGTGAAGTGGCGGAGGTTGTGGAGCCATCTCCGCTCGGTCAGACGAGGATGCCGAAGTGACTGTCCCGCTCGTCTACCACCCGGCGTACAACATCACGGCCTTCGGTCTGGAGCGGCTGCACTCGTTCGATAGTCGGAAGTACCGCTGCATCCACCACGCACTGATTGCCCGTGGGCTGCCCCGCAGAATTGCCCCTATCCAGGTGGAGCGACCGGCTCTCGGAGATTGCCATTGCGTGGCGAGTATAGGCGCTGGTATCAAACGATAGGCGAAGCACAATGCATCACTCTCCCCCGGAGCCATTTCCCATGCCCGAAGCCACTTCCGACGCCTTTCTCCAAGGACAGGGAATTCCGGTTGATCTTCACGAGGTCGAATCGACGCTCCAGCAGCTCTGGGGGCCGGCGGCCGAGCAGGCGGGGGGGCCGGAGGTCGAGCAACCGAACGTGACGCGGGTCGTACTGGCGAACCTCGTGATCGAGCGGCTGACGTACGATCGCGAGCGGCTGCGACCGGTGCTCGAGGAAGTGAACACACGATTCCCTACCCGCACGATCGTGGTGCGGGGTTCGGACGATCCCGACCGGCGGATCACGGCCGAGGTCTCCGCCCTCTGCCATCTGCCCGAGCCGGGCTCGCCGCAAGTCTGCTCCGAGCGGATCGTGCTGCACGCCGGGCCGAATGCGATCGACCTTGTGCCCGGCGCGGTGCGGCCGCTCCTCGAGGCCGACCTGCCGCTGGTGCTCTGGTGGACGACCGACCCCACGCGGCACGAGCAGCTCTTTCGCGACCTGGGAGACGAGTGCTCGCGCCTGATTTTGGATCTTCCCGACCCCGGCGGCTCTGCCGCCGCACTGCGATTGGGCCTCGACCCCGCCATCTGCTCCTACACGCGCGACAGCGTCTGGTTTGGGCTGACCCGCTGGCGTGAGCTGATCGCCGGGTTTTTTGACCTGTCCTGCCATCGCGAGACGCTTGACCGGATTGATTCAGTTCATATCGAAGGGCTCTCACCCAGCCCGGCGACTCCGCCCCGACTGGCACTCTGGCTAGTGGCATGGCTGGCCGGGCAGCTCGAATGGAGGTCGGAGGGCAAGCCCGTCACCCAGACGAGCGACACAGGCTCCGTTTTGAGGGTGGGTTTTCAGGGGCCGCACGGCAAGGTCTCTGTCGAGATCGCCACCCGCGACTTGCCGCCAAACCAGCCGCCGTCGCCCTGCCTGCTCGGCGTGACGATCAGCGCGAACGGGCCTGAGGGGACCGAGCAGTTCCGACTCAGCCGCTCGTCTCCCGGCTCGGAAGACGTTCGCGTCGAGGCCAATGCCCCTGGCTACTGCCGCCTGCCCAGCATGGTCCGGGCCACCGAGCTTGACTCGGCCCACCGGATCGCCGCGGCACTTGAGTCGTCTCGCATCGATCGCCCGTTCGAGAACGCGCGGCCGATTCTGCACTGGCTCATCGAGCATCTCGAGCCGACCGGGCCGGCATGACCGTCGCGGTCCTATCACCCTCGTGCAATGAGGAGCCTAATTTCGCCGAGCCTGGCACATTCTCCATCTTTCTGAACATCAGCAAGGGGCGGAGCTGATTGATTCCTCCTTGCTCCCTTTCCCTCGGGCCATGGTCATGAAGCGTCTTCCCCTCTCCGACCAGCATCCCTACACGTTCATCCCTTGCCGCCATAGCGCGTTCTGGTTCCGGGCGGGGGCGTACTACAATCGGTTTCGGCTCCAGCGCGAGCAGCAAGTGAAAGCGATCGATGTCCAGGGTCTGGACGTGCTCTCAGCCCTCTTGAAGCGGGGAGACTCGGTGTTGATCACGCCGAACCACCCCGACCACGCCGACGCTTCGGTTCTCTACGAGCTCAGCCGGATGGTGGGCCAGCCATTCCGCTACATGGCCGCCTACCAGATATTCACGGGGATGGCGGGGTGGGTCTTGCCGCGTGTCGGGGTTTTCTCGGTCGACCGAGAGGGAACCGACCTCTCGGCGTTCAAGGCGGCCGTGAATATCCTTGCGGAGGGCAAGGCGCCACTGGTGATCTTCCCCGAGGGAGAGATCTATCGGCTGGCCGAGCAGCTAACGCCGCTGCGCGAGGGGGCGTTCTCCATCGCCGCCGCGGCGGCGCAAGCTCGATGGGACGGGACGGAAGGTCTGGATCGTGCCCATGGGACTGTGTTACCGCTTTCAACCAGGACACGACCCCCTGCCCGAGCTCCGTTCGATCATGGACCGGCTTGAAACTCGCTTCACCTGGCGGGTCCAGTCGCAGAAGCCGCTGGTGGATCGCATCCTCACCTACGCCGACGGCATCCTCAGCCTCAAAGAAGTCGAATACCTGGGCTCTCCCCAGCCAGGCAGCTTCAAGGAGCGGACGCTCAACCTCATCGAGCAGATCCTGGCCCCGATGGAATCACGGCGGCTCAGGGGCCGGCACGCGGCGACAATTCCCGAACGTGTCAAGGACGTGCGCAGAGCGTGTCTCGAGGTGCTTGAACAGACGGCAACCGCCCAGGATGACTGCGCTTGCCGCCAGGCGCGAGATGATCTCGAGGATCTCTTCCTGGTGATCCAGATCTTTAGCTATCCCGGAGGTTATGTTCGTCAGCACCCGACCCTCGAGCGGCTGGCCGAGACCTTGATGAAATGCGAGGAAGACTTTCTGAAGGTGGACCAAGCACCGCCACGCGCGCCTCGAACGGCCGTCGTGCGCATTGGCGAGCCGATCGACCTCTCGGCCCGCATCGCCATGGAGGGCCGATCTCGATCGCGACAACTCGTGCCCGCGCTGACGAGCGAGATCGAAGAAAAACTCCAGGCACTGCTGGATGCCATGCCCCCAGGGCGAAGTCTGAGCGACTCGGAGAATACCCGGACCTGGACAGAAATCTCGCCGTCAAGCGAGAGTCCCGATGTCCTGGCGTCACGGCCCGGATAGAATGAGTCATTGAGCTTTCTTCGTGGGACCCCAGTGCTAGAGGAACCACAGTCATGTCCACCGCTGACTTTCAGCATATCAAGACAAACATGGTTGGCGACGTTGCCGTCGTGGAAGTCATGAGCAAGGAGCTCCGATTTCCTGCACATTGCCAGGAGGTCGCTTCGGAGCTTTATCTGGTGGCCGGCCAGGACTGGGCCAAGAAACTCCTGGTTAACCTGGGGCGAACCCGGTATCTCTGCAGCACGGGGTTTGGCGTTCTCGTCAACCTGGTTAAGCAGACCAAGGCCGAGGGCAACGCGGTCAAGTTTTGCTCCCTGGACCCTGAAGTCCGCATCGGCGCAGACATTATCGGCCTGGACAAGATCGCCGAGATCCATGACACCGAACACCAGGCCCTCAAGGCATTCTCTTCGGAGGACAGCACCGGGCCAGCGTTTGCTACCTAGCGATCGACCTATTCGTCACCATGGTGGTGATCGTGTCCATGCTGGCGTCCGTGATCGTGACTGTGCGGATGGTGATGTAGCGCTGCTCGATCGTGCCTCGCGGCCACGGCCGCGGCGCTGGCCAGCACAAGCCGTCCTGTTTCCACGCCCTTGCTACCAATCAAGTTATCGGCAAGCTCACGAACGTGCCCCGCGGGTCCGCGAAGCAGGATCACCTCCAGGCAGCGCCGCTCGTCGAGATGCACGTGCGTCGTGGTGACGACCTGGTCGAGATGCTCATGCTGAAGGACGGTCAAGCGTTCGGCGATCCGGCTGGAATGGTGGTCGTAGATCAAGGTCACGACACCCATCGCCTCGCTTTGCTCATCGTCAACGACCTCCTCGATCAAGGCCGCGCGCATCAGGCCTCGCACGGCCTCGCTGCGATTGGGATATCGGTGTTTCTCTCGATATTGATCGAACCTGCGCAGCAACTCGCCGCCGATCGCGACGCTGAAGCGGACGAGAGGGTCTTTCATGGGGGCTCCAATCGATGCAAGTGGCCAGTGGTGCCAGTTGCCAGTGCAGAGGAGGGGAAGCAACGTTGTTGTCCGCTTGTGTTCCTTACTGGCAACTGGCAACTGACAACTGGAAACTACTCCCACCGCGGCACGTCCACCCAGACGGTGCCTTTGCTGGCGCTTTGCACGGCGGCTTCCAGAAACGCCATGCCGGCGACGCCGTCGGCGATGCCCGGGTGTTCGAAGGGGGTGGGAGCCGTCTCGCCGCGGCTGCGGCGGATGGTCCATTCGAGCGTGCGATGAAGGTTGGCGAGGGCCTCGTGAAAGCCCTCGGGATGCCCGGAGGGGAGTCGCAGAGTAGGGCTTGATCGAGGCCGGGACATAGCTGTAATCGAGGCCTTGGCGGTAGAGGCGAACCGGATGGTCGGTCACGTAATGCTCGAGGACGTCGAAATGGGTGTGCGACCAGCAGAGCGTTCCCGTCGTGCCGATCACGCGAAAGCCGTTGTCATTCTGAGCGCCGATGGTGATCTGCGAGGCCGTGATGGTGGCGATCGCGCCGTTGTTCAGCTCGGCCAGCACGGCGAAATCATCGTCGAGGGCCCGGCCGGGGACGATGGACTTCATACGGGCCATGAGACGAACCGCGTGCAGGCCGGCGACGAACCGCACGAACTGATAGGCGTGGGTGCCGATGTCGCCGCCGCATCCGGACGCCCCCGCCTTGACCGGATCGACTCGCCACGAGGCTTGCTTGTGTCCCTCATCCTCGCGCCTGGTGGCCAGCCATCCCTGGGGATACCAGGCTTCCACCTTGCGGATCTCGCCGATATCGCCATTCTTCACCATTTCCCGGGCCAGCATCACCATCGGGTATCCGGTATAGGTATGAGCAACAATGAACGGGACTTCCTGGGAGAGGACAATCGCGAGCAATCGACGGGCCTGGTCGAGTGTGGTCGTGAGCGGCTTCTCACAAAGGATTCCCAGCCCGGCAGCTGGCAGCCGCCGCGGCGGGGCCGAAGTGGGCGTCGTTGGGCGTGACGATCGTCACGTAATCGATTCGCTGGTCGTCGGGCCGGGCCAATTCGGCGTCGATGAGCGCTTGCCAATCACCATAGCCGCGGCTGAAGAACAGCTCTTCGGCCGCGGCGATCGACTCTTCCGGCTTGCTGCGCAAGGCACCCGCGGTCAGCTCGGCCGAGTTATCCATCAGGATCGCCCGCCGATGCGGCGCCCCGAAGAAGCTCGACGGCCCCCCTCCCCCGACCATCCCAACGCGCATCTTCCTTCGGCTGCTCATGGTCAATTTCCCGGCCCGAGAGCCGTCGCAGTCGTGACCTCAGACAGCTCGGCCCTGGCTCGAATACTGTCCCTTTGCTCAGAGTAGCTTTGACCGTCCCGACGTCGCAAGGCCAACCGCCGCCCGACGGCACTCGACTCTTGGACCCGGCGTCGGCGCCGGCTATAGTGGCCTGCATCGAAGCCGACCAGGCGTGGCTGCCACTGGCGATTCGCGATTCACCATCGGGGAGTCTTCTCATGCGCAACATCAATATCGCAATGATTGGCGAAGGGTTCATGGGTCGGACGCACTCCAATGCCTGGTCTCAGGTCGCAAAGTTCTTCAAGCCTCCGGTTCGGCCCGTCATGCACGTCTCTTGCGGGCGCAAGGTCGAGCATCCCAAGACGTTCTCGAACCATTGGGGCTGGACCCATTCGTCGACAAACTGGCAAGAGACGGTGCACTCACCCGAGATCGACTTGGTTGATATTGTCACTCCCAACAACATGCATGCCTCGGTCGCCAAGGCAGCCATCGAGGCGGGGAAGCACGTCGCCTGCGAAAAGCCAATCGCCGGCACGCTGACCGAGGCCCGGGAGATGGCCGCGACTGCGAAGAACGCTCACGTGAAGACATTCGTCTGGTACAACTATCGCCGCTGTCCGGCCGTCGCCATGGCGCACAAGATGGTGAAGGATGGGGCGCTCGGGACGATCCGCCACGTGAGAGGATTCTACCTGCAAGATTGGGCCGACGACTCGATTCCGCTGATCTGGCGGTTCCAGAAAGAGACGGCTGGCTCCGGGTCGCATGGTGACCTGAACGCCCACATCATCGACATGACCCGGTTCGTCACCGGCGAAGAGATCACCGAGATCTGCGGAGCCATCACCGAAACGTTTGTAAAAGAACGCACACTCGTGACGGGCGCGGCGGCCGGCGGCATCGCAGCGGGCGTGCAGGCGGGCGCGGGAGCCGGCCCGGTGACTGTCGATGATGCCGTCCTCTTCCTGGCCCGTTTCTCCGGCGGCGCCGTAGCCAGCTTCGAGGCCGCCCGGCAAGCCACCGGCAACCAGAACCGCAACGGATTCGAGATCAACGGCTCCAAGGGCGCGCTGAAATTCGATTTCGAGCGCATGAACGAGCTTCAGTACTACGACGCCACCCGCCCCCGCGCCGTGCAAGGCTGGACGACCATTATGTGCACTCACGGCGGCGATCATCCCTACGCCGAGAACTGGTGGCCCGATGCGCATGTGCTGGGTTACGAGCACGGGTTCGTGAACCAGGCGTTCGATATCCTGCAAGTGCTCGGCGGCCACGAGCCAACCGTGCCGATTCCCGACTTCCAGGACGCCTACCAGACCCAGCGCGTGCTCGAAGCCGCACTCATTTCGGCCGCCGAGCGCCGGCCGGTGGCGCTGGAGGAAGTGTACTGACCTGGGCTCGGCAACGAGGGGATCTGGTATCGATCCTTTCCGCCATGGAGACCCGTCCGAATCGGATTCCTGACCCACGAATTGCGATGGGGCCCGTGGCAGGTTAGGTTAGGGCGATGACGAGCCTGGTTTCAAGCGGACAACTTACAGGAAGACTCTCCCATGGGTGCACCTCACGTTCTGGCCAATCCTCCCAAGGTGGCGTTGATTGGCGGCGGTTTTATCGGGCCGGTTCATGCCGAGGCGCTACGGCGGATCGGCATTCAGGTCGCTGGCCTGCTCGATATCTCACCCGAGCGAGCCAGGCCGCTGGCGGAACGGTCGGGGATCACCAAGGTCTACAACACTCTCGACGAGCTGCTGGGTGACCCTTCCATCGGCGCGGTGCACATCGCCTCACCCAACCACGTCCATTACGAGCACGCCAAGCGAGCCCTCGAGGCCGGCAAGCACGTACTCTGCGAGAAGCCGCTGGCCATCAGCTCAAAAGAGACCGCAGAGCTTGCCAAGCTGGCCGCGTCCCGTCCCAAACAAGCCGCCGGCGTCAATTACAACATTCGCTTCTACCCGCTGTGCCAGGAGATGCGTGCGCGGATCGCCCGCGGCGACCTGGGGCGGATTCTCTCGGTCGCCGGCTCGTATACTCAGGATTGGCTGCTTTTGGTTGATGATTACAACTGGCGGGTCGAACCCGACGGGCATACCAACTTGCGCGCGTCTCGGATATCGGCACTCACTGGATGGACCTGGCCCAGTTCGTCACCGGCCTGCACATCGAGGAAGTGAACGCCGACCTCGCCACGTTCCACCCCGAGCGCAAGAAGCCCATCGGAGGCGCCGAGACGTTTTCAGGACCCGGCGGCAAGAAGGCCACCGAGACCGTGAAGATCGAAACCGAAGACTACGGCGCCGTGCTGATGCACCTTTCCGGCGGCACACGGGGTGTGTTCCACGTCATGCAGATGCAGGGCGGCAGAAAGAACCGGCTTTACCTCGAGGTTTGCGGCACCGAGGGCTCGATGGTCTGGGACAGCGAGTCTCCCGAGTACCTCTGGATGGGCCGCCGCGGCGGACCGAATTCCCTGATGAACCGCGACCCGGCCTTGCTCTCCGCCGAGGTGGGTGAGACGAGCCATTACCCGGGCGGCCATGCCGAAGGGTTCCCCGACGCCTTCAAGCAGCTTGACCTTGCCTTCTACAGCTTCATCGCCTCTGGCTGCAACGGCAAGCCAAACTTCCCCACCTTCGCCGACGGTGACCGCGAAGTTCGGATCTGCGAGGCCATCGCCCAGAGTGCTCGTGACAAGAAGTGGGCTAAAGTGGCGTCGTGATCGTGGCGATCGCGTGATGCTCCACACGTTCCGGAGGGCGGAAATACAACCGCTCCTCCCGGATGCTGCTAAATTTCAACGTGTGTTCAATTCTGCGTTCAAGGATTTTCTTGTTGGTATTTCGAATCAGTCTATGGGGAAGTACCTCATGCGTGATAAAATGGAGGTGAATTGCTGAATGAGCCGATCGGGCTCTGGTGTGCACCCGTCGTCTTGCACACGTCCTTATCGCACCCAGGGAGTGACAGGCCATGCAGCCGCCACTAATCGAGCTCATCCCCGCCCGGCCGGCCCTTCGAGACGACGCGGCCACGACTCTGGACATTCTGGTGCGGATCACTCCGCCCCTGCCCGAAATTCACGTTCTCCGGCCGCCGATTAACCTGGGCATCGTGCTGGACCGGTCGGGCTCGATGAGCGAGGGCCGGAAGATGGAGCACGCCCGCCACGCGACCGTCTTCGCGATCCGGCAATTGCTGCCCACCGACCGCGTCAGCATCACGGTTTTCGACGACCAGGTGGAGACGATCGCGCCAGCGCCCCGGTGACGGACAAGCCCGGCCTTGTCGCCCAGATCAAGAAGATCGGCCCGCGCGGCAGCACGGCGCTGCACGCGGGATGGGCTTCGGGGGCCCAGCAGGTCCTCGAACATGTCGCCTGGCAGGGCCTCAATCGCGTGCTCCTCTTGAGCGACGGCCTGGCGAACCACGGACTGACCGAACCCGAGGCGATCTGCGGCGAAGTGCGCGGCATGGCCGCCCACCAGGTGAGCACCTCGACCATCGGCGTGGGCGACGATTACAACGAAGACCTGATGGGCGCGATGGCCCGGGCCGGGATGGGCAACTACTACTTCGTCGAGAACTCGGTCCAGCTCGCCGATATTTTCCAGACGGAGCTTCAGGGATTGATGGCGACCACGGGCCGCCGGGCCGAGCTCGCCGTCCGCCCCGGACCAGCAGTCGAGCTTGCCGATGTCCTCACCGAGCTGGAGCGAGGTTCGGCAGGCCAGATCAAGCTGCCCGATCTGGTCAGCGACATGCCGATCTCGATCCTGCTCCGCGTCAGAGCCACGCCCCAGCCGTGCAGGTCAGAGTTCTGCCGCTTCCACCTCGCCTGGGATCCCACCGGCGAGACGCCCCAGGTTCGTCAGGAGCTCGAAGTGAGCCTGGCGCTACCCGGCTGTCCCGTCGGCGGAGTGGGAGAAGCTGCCGCTGGATCCCGCCGTCCAGGAACAGCTCGCCCTGGTGATGGCGACAAAGGCTCGGGAAGAGTACCACGCCGCGCTTCAACGCAATGACCTTGGAACGGCGCAGGAGGTGCTCGATCGCATCCGGGAGAACCTCGCGAGTGCTCCGCAAACGGCCGAAACGAAGGCCGAGCTCGCGAACCTCGCGGAGACCCAGGAGATGCTCATGATGGGCAAGATCGGCTCGTCCAGAAAGCTATCTCATTGGTACGCCCAGATCAAAAGACAAGGCCGCAGTTCGCCGCCGCCAAAACCGTGACGGCTCGGAAAACCTCACGCGACCAGCGAGCAATCAACGGCTCAGCTAGTCGCGTGTGAGATTCACTGATTCCGCGCTGGCCCGTCCTTAGTCGCGGTTGGCCGCGACCTTCTGCAGCAGGCGAAGCATCTCGAGGTAGAGCCAGACGAGCGTGACGATCAGCCCGAAGGCTCCGTACCATTCCATGTACTTCGGCAGCCCTGCGCTGGGCGGCTTCCTCGATGAAATCGAAGTCGAGCAGCAGGTTGAATGCCGCCAGCCCGACCACGAACAGGCTGAAGGCGATACCGATCGGATGTGCGCTGAACACAAACGGTATCGCCACGCCGAACATTCGCAGAATCATCGAGGCGAAGTAAAACAGACACACGGCGCCCGTGGCCATCACGACACCAGCCTTGAGCCGCTCGGTCACGCGAATGATCCCGCTACCATAGACGAAAAGCATCACCATCAGCGTGCCCACAGTAAGCATCACCGCCTGGAGGGCGATTCCCGGGTAGGAGTCGTGAAACCTCATCTCAACAATCTGAGAAATCGCGCCCAGGAGCACGCCCTCCATGGCAGCATAGATCGGTGCCGTCCATGGTGCCGCGGTGGGTCTGGAAATCGTGAGGATCGCCAGCACGAGCCCGGCGATGGCGGAGACGGGTAGGACGATGAACTGAAGCTGGCCGGCCGCCATGGCGTACCACGACCAGAGCGCGGTGGCGGACAGGATGGCCAGCAGAAGGGACGTCTTGCCGATCGTCCCCTGCACGGTCGTCACCAGGCTGCGGGTGCTCCGTAAACCTGCTGGAAACCGGCGAACATATCTTGAGAAAACGCGGGATTGCTCGTGGCCACTCTTTCATCTCCTGAAAATCAACGCAGACGGATCTCTTCGCGAATGCCGTGCCCCAACATCAGGGCTCGTGTCGCGCGATCGAACCTCAAATAGTCCAAGACGCTGGTTCGCCTGTTTGCTGGTTCGTCAGAAACCACACTCGTATTGTCGGCGCCCTACGGCGATTTGACAATAAGAACCCGTTTCCATGCAAAGATTGCATCAGCTATTGCATGACCCAAACATGGTCAAACGACAAAGCCGCACGGCGCGTATCAAGACTGAGAGCGTCTAACAATACCTTGGACTTGAGGCCGTTTGGCATGTCGATCGCACAGATTTCCTCCCAGAGGCTTCTTGTGGAGGGAACGACCATGGCCAAGCCCATTTTGCCTGACGAACTTTGGGCGATTATCGAGCCCATTCTCCCCGAGTGGAAGCCCATCCCCAAGGGCGGGCAACCCCGGCTTCCCGATCGCCAAGCCCTGACCGGAATCCTGTTTGTGCTCAAGACGGGCATCCCTTGGGAAGATCTGCCCCAGGAGATGGGCTGTGGTTGCGGCATGACCTGTTGGCGACGGCTCCGCGACTGGCAGGCCGACGGCACCTGGGACCGGATCCACAAGGTTCTGCTGGATAAGCTCCGGAAGGCGGACAAGATCGACTGGTCGCGAGCTCCCGTTGACAGTAGCTCGGTGAGGGCCGCCTGCGGCGGTGAGGAAACGGGCCCCAGCCCCGTCGATCGCCGTAAGCCCGGGACCAAGCATCACCTTGTCACCGACGGCAACGGCATTCCGCTGGCAACTTCGGTGACTGGTGCCAACGCTCAGGACGTGACCCAGTTGCTTCCCTTGGTGGATGAGATCCCGCCGGTGACGGGAAAGCCAGGAGCACCGCGTTGCAGGCCCGACGCCGCTGTCGCCGACCGAGCCTATGACCCGGAACCGCACCGAGAAGAGCTGCGAGAGCGGGGCATCGATCCATTGTTGGCCAAGAGAAATACTGAGCATGGCAGTGGACTGGGGGTCTTCCGGTGGGTGGTGGAGCGAACCCTGGCCTGGTTGCACCAGAATCGCCGGTTACGAATCCGCTATGAGCGACGCCCAGATATCCATCAGGCGTTTCTCTCAGTGGCTTGCATCAAAACTTGTTTCGCATTCCTAATCAACCGGTAATGTTAGACGCTCAAGGCGGCGAGGGCCCGCTTACCGCGGCCGGGGGAATGACAACTCCGCGGGGGCAATCTTCACGCGCGATGATTCCTTGTTGCGCCAGCTCGATAAGCTTCCGCTCTTCGATGAGAACTACGTCCCCGGGGGCCTGGGTGCGAGCATCGATGAGAACTTCTTTGAGCAAGGTCACCGGGTAGGAGAGTTCCTCGGATGGCGGCTTGGAACGAACGCGCTGAAAGTCAGGAACATATCCTCCCGCGGGACATGGGATCGTGCCGTTATCGACCAATTGCTTGTTCATGGCCGCCGGGATCTCAGCGACCGTTCCGGCGGTCAATCGTTGCCCGTCGATCTCGAAATCTTTCAATAGGCAGTAGTTTCCACGATTTGCTACACACCTAATGAACTAACATATCCTATTGAAAGCGGCGGCTCCTGGACGAAACCTGCCAGGTGGTGACAACCCATTTGGCCCCGTACTCAGGAGACTCGCCATGACGCACGCTACGCTCCTTTGGTCCATCTGGCAAGCTTTGCTTCAGCGCTTCGCCTGGGGATTCTCTCGGCCCGGATACCGTCGCTTTGCCGAGTGGATCACCGCCATGGCCATCAACGTTGAGGAGCAGACGATCACTAACTCAGGCCCGCCGGACCGCGACCCTCGCCGTTGCTGCCCGGCCCCAGTCACCGAGAATAAGCGGGGTTCTTTAGCGTCGCGAGCACCTTCTCCTGATCGGTCTCTTGCGGGATCGCTTCACCGGTGAACTCGATGCCGCATTCGGCCATGATGGCGATCAGCCGAGGTGGCACATCCTCGACGTGGCGGAGCCGAACAAACTCCGTCATGCCCATGTGGGCAGTTGCCGAGCCCGGCAACTGATCAGGGTGACCCACAAGACCGGTCCTGTCGTTGTACAGGAACCCGTCAACCTCGCTGCGAGAAACGAGAAAAATCCGGGTGCCTAGACCGTGGATTACGTTGTACTTCACGTTGTCTGCTTTCCTGGCTGCCTCTGCCGCCTCTTCCGCGGCGAGCTCGTCCCGAACTTCATCGGCAAGCGCAAGGTCCTCTTCCGAGAAGAGGTAATTATGCCGGTCCGTTGCGGAAGGATCTTCGTCAACTTCATCAGGCATGGCCGGTCACTCCCCACATCTCGGGAGTAGGTCCGCCACGGCGATCCGACCGACGACCTCGTCGCCCACGATCAACTCGACGGACTCCGACTCTCCCAGCCGCAGGGGAGCCGGGTAGGCACCGCCGGCTGGATTGGAGTACACCTCGAGCTGGCGCTCGGGGATGTTGATGATCCAGTAAAGCGGGATGCTGGCGGCGCCGAGGATGACGGCCTGATCGCGATCGATAGCTACGCTGGACTTTGCGACTTCGACGATGAGGGCAACGTCTGCGGGCTCAGGATGACGGTTAAGGTAATCCTCGATGTCGCCTCGCACGATGGAGAGGTCAGGCACCGGTTCGCTGTCCTCTGCCGGCATCCGAACGGGCTTCTCGATGCGCACGTGCCAACCCAAGGGAACCAATCGTTCGATCGGCCTGCGAGACTTCTCCGACCCACTTGCGTGTATTGGCCCCTGCCCCATCTTGACGACGACTCGGCCCTTGATCAGCTCGACGTCGTCGTGCTCGCCGATCTCGCCATCTTCGATCATCCGCTCGTACTCCTCGACGGTGACCGGCGGCTTTATTCGTTTCGTGGCCGTGCTCACCGCTCTGGCGCCTCCTGCTCAAAGCCTCTGGACTTGAGGTACTGAACTACCGAGGCGTCAAAGAGCTTGGCGACGTCGGTTCGGCAGAACCGCGCCCCGGCTTCAACCCACTCCTTCCACTCCTCCGACCCCTTCAGGGTTACGGCGATCGTGCCGCCGCTGCGCAACAGGTTCAGGCTTGGTTGTCTTCTTTCTCGCCATCGTTGCAAGCCCCATCGAACCTCCCACGGGTATGGACCGCCTGAACATCAAGACTAGCCCACATTCAACGATCCTACTATACCAGGGTTCATCGATCAATATTCTGGTAAGACCAGGATTCACTTGGGTCTATACTTTGCTTAGACTGAACGTGTCGGGTCGAACGGTTCGCCCGCACGCCGGAGGAACCGTGGCTGGCTCACTGCTCTTTGGCAATCCGCGCGTCAGAACCCGGCCCATGGGTCTGGGGATGCAGTCCTAATTCCTTCCCCAGGCCCTTGGATTTTTACCGGATTTTCCGGTTTTGGCTCGGTACCCGTTGAGGGAGTATTCCCTAACTACCGTTAGGTCTTGTAGTTCCATGTTGGACGATGTTTGACATTGCAAACCCCCGGGTGCATGCCCTAAAGTCATACCAAGGATGATGGTTGCGTCGCGCAACATATGCAGAAAAATCAATCTGATAAGGGTGAGGTCCGAAGTTCGAATCTTCGTGCGCCCATTTCCAGTGGTAGCAAAAGTTTGGAGCGCAGGATCGGCGGTGACCCGTGCGCTCTGTCCGCGGCAAGCAAGTCGCCCCCGCTCGAGTCGGATAGCGTCGATCAGTTATAAAACTCCTCGTCACTCACGCCATCGCTGGGGGGCAGTCGAATTCGCTTCCAGCATCCTTTCACGTAACACACGAGGACGTCCTTCCTGTGTGTCGGAACGGAATAGGTCATCCTCCACTCGGGAAAATCTCGGAACAACATCATGTGAGAGCCCTCTCCTCGGCTTACTTCCCAGCCTATGCCGTAACGGCTGAGGATACTTTGAAGCCAACTTATCTGGAGGAATCGGTCCATCGAACACCCTCAAGCCCGGACGAGATCCTTGGAATACTCGTACTCTCCTGCTTCGACGTCCACGATGAAGAAGCTGGTGATCCTGTTGATCGCGGCATCGTGCCTGGCATTCGCGCTGCGGCCGCCGGGAAAGTATACAGAAGGTGCTGCCGGACCCGACGAGAGCGACTGGAAAGAGGCGATGGCGCGGGTTCATGCCCGATTCCACGGGCGGCCCGGGACGTTTGCTCACTTTGGAGACTCGATCACCGACACGCTCGCATTCTGGACCCCGCTGCGGTACGGCCGTAGGGCTGCCCCGCCGGAGATGGAGCGAGCCTACCGTCGCGCCGAAGCCTACCTCCGACCGGAGTGCTGGCGAGACTGGAAAGGGCCCGAGCACGGCAACCAGGGAGGCCAGAACGTTCGCTGGGCCCTCGACAATGTGAACGGCTGGCTCCGCAAGCTCAACCCCGAAGTGGCTCTGATGATGTTCGGGACCAATGATCTGTACTCTGTGGGAGTCGGCGAGTATCGAGACAAGCTGCGAGAGGTGTCCCGGCGGTGCCTGGAAAACGGGACAGTCGTAATCCTGTCAACGATCCCGCCTCGGCACGGCTTCCTGGAGAAATCTCGGGAGTTTGCCGAGGCCGCCCGCGGAGTCGCCAGGGAATTGGCCCTCCCGCTCATCGATTACCACGCCGAGATCTTGAGGCGCCGTCCCACCGACTGGGACGGGGCGGCAGACTCGTTCCGGGATCAGGAGGGCTACGACGTACCGACCCTGCTGTCGCGCGACGGCGTGCACCCGAGCGCACCGCAGAGGTTTCAGGACGACTACTCCCCTGAAGGGCTGCGGAGTCACGGGTACGGCCTGCGAAATTATCTCGTGCTGATGAAGTATGCCGAGGTGCTGGATGCCCTGGCCAGCGCGTCTTCGGACGCTAACCCGATGGCACGTGCGTGGTATCCGGTGGCCCCGCCGCTGCCGTCGCCGACGGACAACGTCGTCGTGGCATCTCACGTTGAGGGGCTCTTCGAGGCGGCGCGGCGCGTCCGGCCCGGCGGGACGATTCTGCTGGAAGACGGCGTCTACCCCATGACCCGCACGCTCGTGATCGCGACCGACGGCGTGACTCTGCGCGGCAAGTCGGGCCATCGCGAGCGGGTGGTCCTGGACGGTGCGGGAACGCTTGGCGAGGGGATCACGATCCGGGCCTGTTCCGGCGTCACCATCGCCGACCTGACCGTTCGAAACATTCGCTGGAATGGGATCAAGCTCGACTCCGAGACCGGCGTCCAGCGTGCGACGGTCCGCAACTGTATCCTGCACAACATCTGGCAGCGCGGTATCAAGGGGGTCAAGGTGCCTCAAGACGGGCCGTGAAAAGATTCGACCTCGCGACTGCCGGATCGAATACTGCCTGTTCGCGAACGATCATCCCAAGCGATTCGAGGACGATCCCGCTGATACGCCTGACAACTTCAAGGGGAACTACATTGGCGGCATCGACGTGATGTTCGTTGCCGGCTGGTCGATCCGCGACAACGTTTTCGTCGGGATTCGCGGCCGAACCGGTGAGGCGCGAGGGGCGGTGTTTCTCTGGCACGACTCTCGCGACTGCACGATCGAGCGCAACATCATCGCCGACTGCGATTCCGGGATTTGCCTCGGCAATTCGCATAAGCCAGACGACGTCGCTGTACATTGTACGAACATGGTCGTCCGCAACAACTTCGTCACGCGGGCACCTGAAAACGGCATTTTCACCGACCACACGCGGGGCTGCGCGATCTTGAACAATACGGTTCACGATCCCGCGAGCCGTCAAGGGCGCCTGATCCGGATCGTCCACGACAACGACGGGCTGGAGGTTTCGAACAACCTGCTCAGCGGCCCGCCGCCGCGCATCGAGTCCACGAGCAAACTCTTACTGCGGAACAACCTGAGTGGTGGCGACCTGACAGGCGTTTTCGTTGCTGCCGGCCAGGGAAACTTGCGGCTCACCGCCATGGCTACGATGGCGATCGACCGGGCCTTGCCGCTACCCACAGTGACGACCGACATTGACCGGCGACCGCGGGGAGCGGCCCCGGATCTCGGCGCGCATGAGTTCGAGTCGCCAGATGCCCCCGTACGGTAGGTCGAGTGGGCGGAGTGCAATCGACGATACACGTTTGTCGTGCCCGAGTTGCGTCGGAGGAAATTTCACCAGGTCGGAATCGCGCGGATCGGCGCGATTCGACCTTGCCTGGCCTTTGCTCATTCCTCGTCTTCTTCCGGCTCATCGTCGATCTCGACGTCGGCTTCCTCTTCCTCGTCGAGCTCGTCCTCGTCTTCGATCGCGGCCGCGGCTTCCTTGGGAGGGGCCTTGGCGCGAGCGATTTCGGCGCGAGGGATGATGGCACCGATCCCGGGGGCGTCTTCCGGCATCGGCTCTTTGGTCCGCTGCACGAAGTGGGTGCCCCGGCCCTTGGCGGTAAGCTCGGCGGCTCGTGCCAGGGCGGCTTCTTTCTGAGTGTACTCGAAGGTGCCCACAGGCTTGTAAGCGTCGTTGAGCACCGTCCAGACGATCCGCATTCGCGCGGTCGGTTTCGCCGGCCTGCTCGCTTTCTTGGGCTTGGCGGCCGCCTTGGGCTTCTTCTTGGGCTTCTTTTCGACGACCTCCTCCTCGTCAACCTCCTCGACCGCTTCGTCGGTCTCGTCTTCCATCGGGTCGAGAGGCTCCGCCGCCTCGCTTTGACGTCTTAACTCAAGTCGATTCAGCGGTTTCCCAGCCATGAAACCGTCCCTCGCGAAAACAGTGGTCCAACCTGATGATCGTCCTTCAGGTCCGTTTCCCGCCCGAGCATGCTTTAGCCCGGGGTCGGGGGTGAACCTGTTTCATGGTCTCATGTTAATCGATTGCAGGCAGCTTGAACAGGGTATGGGACCGGCCGGTGTTCACATGTGCGCGGTCAGCCCGACGTGAAGCCGGAGCACACAGGTTGTCGGACATCGCATCGCGCGGGTGCGCCGCTCGTTCGCACTCGATTGCGATCCGGCTCAAGAGCTCTTTGGGATGGTACGGTTTGGAGAGAAACTGGTCCACTTTCAACGACTCCAGAGCTGCCATGTGCCCATCGAGTATCGCTGCGCTGCAGATGATCACGGGCTGGCCGGGGTGCAACTGCTTGATGTGCCGGCAGACCTCCACGCCCGAGAAAACAGGCAAGTTCAGGTCGAGCAGGACGACGTCGAACGGCCCCAGAGACGAGTAGCATTCGACCCCTTCGCGACCATCGGCCGCCTCGACGAGATCAAACCCTTCGCCCCGAAGAAACTGAGCGATCAGTCCTCGCAGCAGGTTCTCGTCCTCGACGAGCAAGAGCCTGCCCTGCCATTTCGCGCCCATGGCCGCCTCCATACTGGTTCAGGTTTCTGCCGTGAAACCTTTTCTCGATCCTTGACCAGGGCCGGACGAATCGGGCTGGGGCTCGATGGGTCGATGTCGCCGGGCGAGCACACGGCCCTCGCGGGCCCTCGATTTCACCTGGGTCGATCTCGATCGGCACGGTTTCGGACAAAGAGGAATCCAGTTTGGGATGTTAGCTCATCCGGCCAAGAGCGCCCACCCGAATTCGTGGAAGCGCCGGGCTCGATGCCCTCGTTTGAGCCTCGATCCGTGACTATCGAGATCACGGCGGCAGGTCGATTCTTCCCCCCACGTGCCGTCTCTGCGAGCCCAGGTCACCGGCGCAGTTCGCTCTCGGTTCGAGACGATCGTGGCAGGACGGCTCAAACGTTCGAGGACGTTTCGCAAATCGTGGCGACTGTGGTCGTCGGAGATGGCCAGCGTGAGAAAACCACGGGCCTCAAATCCGCGCCCGAGCCGTTCGGCAAGCTCGGCCATTTCCACAGCATCGCGACTGGGCTGGTTCCGATCGTAGAGTCTCTGGTAGCGAGTTTTGACGCGGTCAATTTCCGCCTTCTTGCGACGAAACTCCGCCGCTTGAGCCGGCTTCCCGTCTTTCTCCGCGATCCGTGCGAGCCGCTCGGCAGCCGTCGGATTGGCCGGATCGGCCGCCAGCAGACTTTCCAGCTCTCGCCGTTCAGTCTCAAGCTCTCCCCGCTTGGAAGCAATCCAGACCCTGAGCCGATGGAGCTGTGGCGGCGTCATCTCCTCTAGTGGCAGGTGAGTCGCGGATTCCTGCACCACATCGAGCCGGTCGGTTGCAAGACCCCAGCTCAGTCGCGCTCGCCAGGTCGGGACATCGTCCGGACGGCTCCGCTTGCATTGATCGAGCCATCGCCCGGCCTCGTCGTAGTCGCCAGTAAGGATCGCCAGGTTTGCTCGACCGAGCCAGAGGCGGTCGTCCTGGGGAGCCAGCCGAGCGGCCTGGTCGAGAAGAGCGCGGAGGTTTTCAATCGGGATCGTTTTCCAGCTTGGATCGATGTGCTGCCGCAGTAACTTGATGGCGGGCTCGAGTGCCCCCTCTCCCCGTGCGTTCAGGTGTTCCCAACGATCCTCGATGAGCCGCTCGGCTTCGTCGATCCGGCCAAGCTGGCTGTACATTGGCACGAGCAACACGAGCAAGGCTGTTCGGTCATGACGGGGATCCTTGGCGGCGTCTTTGATCAGCCGCTCGGCGGCCGCAAATTCGCCTGATTCGTTCAAGAGGCGCATGCGCCCGCGGATCGCTCTTTCCGAGAACTGGGAACCCGGAACAACCCGCGCCCAGGCTTCGCCGGCTGCCGCCCTCCTGCCCCGTGCCAGCTCGCAAGATCCCAGGAGGTAAGTGATTCCTCCGTGGGGTCGGATTTCCAGGATAAGAAGCGTTCGATGTTTCTGCAGGCAATCGCATATCGACATGCCACGACCTCGGATTCGATCTCCGCCATCGCGCGCTTGTAACGGCGATCTATCCACCAGGCCCAGCCGCCCGCGACCAAACCCGCTCCGAACAGAAATGCGAGCACCAGCTTCGATCTTCGCCGGCTCTTGGCACTGCTTGCGTCTGTTGCAATCTTGGCGATTGACATCCGCTGTTCGGCACTCCAACTTGGATACCAGACCGCACATCCGGCTCGCGCATCGCGGAGGGATTTCTCATAGTATGTTTCCTGGCGCGGCCCATCGACAACCCGTTCGCGAGTTTGCCAGCCGACCCGGAATCTCGAAATGGTCGTAACTTGCTGGAGGGCCGATGATCGGTCGGACTGCTTTGTTCAAAGGGGCCGGAAGGGTCGGCTCGTGTTTCCCGGAGGATATCACAATCCGGATCGGCTTCCTTTCGATCCTGGCCCTCGCGGGCTGGTGCGGCGTCGTGGCGGGCTTACTGGAAGTGTGCACCATCGTCATTCGCAAGCAGGTCTATGATCCAGATCATCTTTACAAGCTGAGCCGTCACTTCGTCTGGCTGACACCAATTTCAAACCTCTGCGTCTTCCTGGCTGTCGGATTCGCCGGATCTTGCCTGAGATTGGTCTGGCCGGGCTGCGGTCGATGGCTGGTCACGCGGGCCCTGGGCGCAATGACCCTCTTACCGTCGAAGCTGGTTGCCTTTCCCCGAATCTACAGTCTAGCCTGGATGGTCCTGGCGCTCGGGCTCGGCATGAGGCTCGTTCCGCTCATCGAGCGCAATTGTCGCGGGTTCCGACGACTTGTCGTCGTGAGTTTGCCGGCGGCTCTGGCGGTCGTGGTGAGCATGGGCGCATGGCTCTGGATAGGCAACCGAGTCAAGGAAGCGCGAGAGCATGCGCGACCATTGCCGCCACCCGGAACACCAAACATCCTCCTGATCGTGATGGACACCGTGGCGGCAGGGCACTTGAGCGGTCATGGCTACGGCCGGGCCACCAGCACGACTCTGTCCGAGCTTGCCGAGCGAGGGATTCGGTTCGATTTATTTCCATTCAAGCGGCTCGCCGCGTATCGTTAAATCGGTTCATCGCCGGAACCAGAAGGACTCATTCTACCCGAGTTGCTCTAGGGGTCTTCTTTGCTCTACCGGCCGTTTGGGGGTAGCATATGCGAAGGACGAGTCTTCCGGGCGGCCGCGTGATCGTACTGGTGCTTTTCATTGTTTCACATCTCTTCCTTCGGTGGTGAATACGCGGCCGCGCCGGGTGATCCCTGGCGCGGCCCTTCCCCATTGAGCGGGCGGCACTTCATCAAGACCGTATGGACGAGGCGGCCTCTGCCTTCACCGATCCTCGCAAGGCAACGACCGCCCCGACCACCGAGACGATCGCCACGAGAAACTGGGCCATGGCTCGCGTGTTGATCGAAGACGATACTGGCAGATCCGTCTTGCTGGACGCGAAGGCAAACGCCCCGACAAATTCGAAGACGATCGTAGCCGCGGCACCACCGGCGAGCCCCCCCACCAGGGTGGCTTTCCAGCGACCCCGCCCGCCCAGTCCCAGTCCGTAGGCCAGGCCAGCGATTGCGCCGACGGCCGACCAGATTGCACCATGCGTGACCATGGGGAGCACGAGATCGCCGAGTTGCGGATCGTACCGCTTGAAGAAGTTCGCCGCGAGAACGACGGCCGTGAAACCCGTGACGGCCGTGCCGAGCAAGAGCCCCAGAAGCGCGGCCCCGGTGCTGGCCGATATCGAGCGGCGCACGAGTCCGCCCGCAAGCCCCATCGTCAGTCCGAGTAATCCCCCCATCGCCGCGAAGGTCAGAGCGGCACTGTATAGCCGGGCCTCTTTTCAGTGGCGAACGTCTTCAGCGCTCGGAGAGGTCTTGACGGCTGGCTCCAAATCATGCGTGTAGTGCTTCTGGATCTCCTCACCTACGAGCACGGAGGCCGCGCCGGCGATCAACGCGGCGGCGAGGGCGAAAGTGAGCACCCTGCCATTCGGCTCCGAGCAAGGCGTCTCCACGGCCGTTGCCGGTTGCCCTGTGTTGCTTGCAGGACTGGGCTCCGAAGGGGAAGATCCGGGGTCCATGAGAACCATCTGTTGGCTCCGAAGGGGTGGAGGGAGTACGCGTTCGCGGCCCGTGCGGGTCGCCGCACTTCTGGAACTCCACGACCCTTCTTGGTCCCAACCATCATGACATTCGGGACGAGGTGTCACAACCAGGGGACGAGTTGCCTGAGCCCGCAGTTGGCAACTAGCAGGGCAATCACCATCGCCGTTCGCGAGACAACCTGTTGGCTTGATCTCGCGGCCCGCTGCATCGTGTCGAGTCTTCGTCGCTTGTGGCTGCTGCCTTGTTCAGGCGGACGTCAAGGTACGGGAACGCTCGCCGGTTTGGCAGGCACGACGCGTTGCGGCTGGTCGGCTGGCGATCGATCGACTCCCAGCGACTGGCAGAGATAGGCGATGGCGACGTGTTTCGTCACGTTGAGCCCAAGGATTCCCCAGAGAGCCCCCAACCGAAACAGCCAGAAGTTCACGGCGATACATGCCACCAGGGCGAGCAAACCGGTGATGGATAGCTGGAAGCTTGATCGTTCCATGAAGGTATTATGGCGCTCTTCCGTGGGATCGTGAAGGGGCCTCAGCAGGTTTGTGGCGGCTGGGCAGAACTCCTCAGCCGAGGTGTATGCAATCTCCGTTCCGGCCGCCGGCGCGGCGAACGGTGCAGCAAGTCTTACATGGCTAGCCGTGTTCCACCATCCAGCGGAGCAGTTCGGCATCAAACAGCGCCGGCTCCTCGTACGGGGGCGTATGACCGCTCCGTTCAAAAACCCGCACCGTCAAGTTCCGGAACTTTGGCCTTATCGGATCCCAAGAACAGGGCGGCGCCACAACAAAATCGTAGCGGCCCAAGGCCAGCAAGACCGGGCGATCGAAGTTCGAGAGACCCCGGGTGATATCGATCTCACGGAATACCTTTCCCCAGACATGGTCGAACATCCGTACGTTGACCTCCACTCCTGACCATAACGGCGACGCATCGAAGCGGAAGTCGTACCAGGCGCGAGGACCATCGCGGACATAGCCTTGAACAAACCGGTCTCTCGGAGACAGCCTCCTGATCTCCTTGTCGGGCAGGCGTCTCACGTTTGCCTTCAAAGCGGCTTTGCGTTCAGGATCGACCGACTCCTGCCAGTGGCGCTCGGCGGCAACCCAACTGGCAACACTCAAGTTGGGTGCGACTCCGATCATGATCACGTGCGAGACGTTCTGGGGGTATTTCTTGGCATACTCCAAGGCCATCAAAGAGTGCCCCGAGTGGCCGATCACAGCGATCTGACCCAGCCCGAGGACTTGCCGGGCTCGTTCCACGTCATCGATAATCTTTTCCAGTTCGAAGGCGCTCGCATCGACCTCGGCGGGAGAAGGGGCGAAGCCTCGATGGTCCAGAAAGACCAGCGCAAGTGCTTGCGGAGACTCCGTGAGAAGATGCGAGGATAGTAGACCGCACTTCCGATCACCATTGCCGGTCGGCCCTCGCCCTCGACCCGGTACTGGAGCCGGAATTCCCCGGCCGGGATGGTGCCACGATCGGGCGCGATGGACGTGCCGGTCGTCGCGGACGGAGGGGGCTGGCCGGCCCTTAAGCCCACTGGTTCGACTAGTGCCAAAGTAAACAGGATCAGCGCCCCTAGACCGGATTTTCGAGCGGTTTGTTGCATCGTCAATGTCCCGGCGCAGAGCTCTCCAATTCCGAATGGCGGGTGCCATGGGCCGTTATTGTCCCAGATCTCTCTAACCAGACAACAAGCCCTGAGCGCCCCCATTGACAGGCTTACATGCACATGAATCGCCCGGGTCCTGCCGCCGCCCCGGCTGCGGTGCCCTCTGGCGAAACGGCTCGCCGCTGCTTACGATCTTGTTTATCGGCGGGTTGTGCCAATTTCCCGCCATCCGGTGCAATGGCCTCCAGACCATGGCTAACCCCCGTGCGTGGGGCTGGACGGCAGACCGCCCGAAGCTCGGTCCACTTTTCGAACGCTTGTTCAAGGGATGAATCACCCGATCATGGCGAATCCGACGATTGCCCGACCGGAATGGAGCACGATCATCGATCCCGTGCTCCAGAAAGAGCTGGAGCAGCACGTCCTGGTCACGTCCTGGGACAAGCTGCTGGACATGGTCGACACGGTTTACAACTGGGGACGAAGGTCGAGCCTCTGGCCGCTGGGCTTTGGGCTGGCCTGCTGCGCGATCGAGATGATCTGCACGGCGTCGAGCCGGTTCGACATCGCCCGCTTCGGCGCCGAGGTCTTTCGCGGCTCGCCGCGCCAGGCCGACCTGATGATCGTCTCGGGCACCGTCACCAAGACGATGATGCCCATGATCGCCCGGCTCTACGACCAGATGCCCGAGCCCAAGTATGTGATGTCGATGGGGGCCTGCGCCACGCGGCGGCGGCCCGTTCAAGGAAGGATACAACGTCGTCTCCGGCATCGACAAGTACATGCCGGTCGACGTTTATATCCCGGGCTGCCCGCCCACGCCGCAGGCGCTCTTGAACGGCCTGATCATGCTCCAGAAGAAGATCGACGGCGAGCAGATCACCAACTGCGCCGTGGTATCGGGGCGACGTGGAGCGAGACATCCCCATTCCGGTCCTGGGCCCGGACCTGATCGACCTGCGCACCGTCGAGATCTCGGCCGAGCGGACGGCGATGGGGCTGATCGAGGCCCGCGAGGCCGATCTTCCCAAGCCGCCCAATCCCCGCGCCGCAGCCTGAAGCCGAGGCGGTCGACGTTTCCGGCAACGGCGCCGCCGCGTCGGCGGCCGCGCCGCCGCCAAGGCCCCCAGCAAGATCGACATGATCCGCGCCAAGGCACGCGGCGAAGCCGCGCCCGCCGCCGCCACGGCGCCTGCCGCCACGCCTCCGCCAGCCGCGCCGGCACCCGCCGCCAAGCCCGCCAAGAAGGGAAAGAAGGCCGAGGCCCGGCCCAGCCTCGTCTGGCTGGGCGACGAGGGGCTGAAGGAGCTCGCCGCACGGCTCAACGCCGCAGTTCGGTGCGGGAATCGGTCTCGATCGTCCAGGCGGGCCTGCTTGTCCCGCCCGAAAAGCTGGTCGACGTCGCCCTCTTCCTGCGCGACAAGAATCCGATCAAGTACGACTACCTGGCCAGTCTTCAGAGCGTGCACTACGAAGACTGCATCGAGGTCAACTACCAGCTCGACAGCATCCAGCAAGCCTGGCAAGCTGATCGAGCTGCGGGTGCGCACGGCCGAGGCCGAGGGCGAGGGCGAAGTTCCGTCGCTCTACCACGTCTACCGGGGGGCTGATTTCCAGGAGCGCGAGGTCTACGACATGATGGGCGTTCGCTTCACCGGCCACCCCGAGCTGAAGCGGATCCTCATGTGGGAAGGCTTCGCCTATTATCCGCTCCGCAAGGACTTCCTCGAGCCGTATTACGAGGCGCCGGCCAAGGTCTTCCCCAGCCGCGTCGAGGAGGGATTCGGCCAGCATTTCCGGGCCGAGGAGATCAATCCCTACGGCACCAACATGAAAGTGCCCAAGGACTTCAACGACTGGGCCAGCCTTTCCAGCAGCTCCGACCCCAAGGGCACGCCGCTCTTGCCCGGCGGGGTCGAGATCGAGGAGCTCGGCACCGACCAGTTCGTCGTCAGCATGGGCCCGCAGCACCCGAGCACGCACGGAGTCTTCCGGCTCAACCTGCGCGTCGACGGCGAGACCATCGTCGGTCTCAAGCCGGTCATGGGCTACATGCACCGCAATCACGAGAAGATCGGCGAGCGGAACACGTTCCTGATGAACTTCCCGTTCACCGACCGGCTCGATTACCTGACGAGCATGGGCAACAACTTCGGCTATGCCCTGGCGGTCGAGCAGCTCATGGGCGACGACGCCAAGCCTCCCGAGCGGGCCGAGTACATCCGCGTGATCATGGCCGAGCTGACGCGGATCGCCAGCCACATGTGGTCGGTCGGCTTCCTGCTCAACGACCTGGGTGCTTTCTTCACCCCGGCGCTGTACGCGATCGAAGAGCGCGAGCTGATCCTCGACCTCTTCGAATGGGCGGCGGGCAGCCGGATGATGTGCAACTACTTCCGGTTCGGCGGCGTCGCGTTCGACCTGCCGCCAGGCTGGATCGAACGCTGCCGGGGCATCGTCAACGACCGGATCGACAAGAAGATCGACGAGCTCGACCGCTACCTCTCGGAGAACGAGATCGTGCTCGACCGCTGCAAGGGCGTGGGCGTCCTCACCAGCGAGCAGGCGATCAACTATCTCGACCGCCGGCCCAGTGCTGCGGGCCTCGAACGTCCCCTACGATATCCGCCGCGCCGCACCTTACAGCATCTACGACCGGTTCGACTTCAAGGTGATCACCGGCCACAACGGCGACCTCTACGATCGGTACTACGTTCGGCTGCTGGAGATGCGCGAAAGCGCCCGGATCCTCAAGCAGGCCGTGCGCGACATTCCCGAGGGGCCGATCCTGCCGGGCAAGAAGAGCTACCAGATCAAGGTGCCCGCCGGCGAGGCCTACTCCCGCGTCGAGAACCCCAAGGGCGAGCTCGGCTATTACGTCGTCGCCGACGGCTCCGGCTCGGCCTACCGCTATCACGTGCGCAGCCCAGCTTCATCAACCTGACCGCCCTCGAAGCGATGTGCCTGGGGCATACGATCGCCGACGTGGTTGGCATTCTGGGAAGCCTGGATATTGTTCTGGGAGAGGTGGATCGTTGAATGGAAAGTGCGGTTGCAGTTGCCAGTTACCAGTCAAGAAAGAAGGAGCAGCCGGCGTTCGCATGCGTCCTAACTGACAACTGACAACTGGTAACTGGCAACTTTTGAGCTGAGGAAGAGAAGACATGTCAATCGGACAAGGCGTCATCCGCGGGCATCTGATCACGCTGCGGCGGTTCTTGCTCACGTTCTGGCGCGACATCAGGGCAGGGAAGGGCTTGCGGAGACGTGGCGGCGGCCCTCTGCTCGTCGACTTCTTTCGCACGCCAGGACGCGGCAACGAGCCGACCGTGCTTCAGGACTACAAGACCGATGGCCTCTTCACGGTCGAGTACCCCGACGAGCGGCTGCCGGTCTACGAGCGGTTCCGCGTCTTGCCGGTCCTGATCTACGACACCGAGGACGGCAACGTCCGCTGCACCTCCTGTAACATCTGTGCCAAGGTCTGCCCGCCCCAGTGCATCTGGATGACGCAGGCCAAGAGCCCCAAGGGAACGGTCGTGCCGCTGCCTGAAGACTTTTATATCGACATGGATGTCTGCATGAATTGCGGCCTCTGCTCCGAGTACTGCCCGTTCGACGCGATCAAGATGGACCAGAACTTCGAGCTCTCCAACTACGAGCGGCACCAGACGCATATCTTCAGCCTGCAAGACCTCTGGTCTCCAGCGAATTCTACGCCAAGACCCACCCCGAGGCCTGGAATAGCGCCGATGAGGTAGCCGAGCGGAACAAGGTCGCCAAGAAGAAAGACCAGCGGCTGCAAAAGGCTCTCTCAGCCGCCAAGACCCCGCCCACCGCGGCAAAACCGGCCCATCAACCGGTCAAGGTCTGATCGGCCGCCCCTCTACGCGTGCTCGGTTCCACGCGGGGACCGAGCATCTCGCCGACAGTTTCCCTCATCATGCTTCGCGTTGGCTAAAGCGCGACTTCCGAGACCCGAGATCCCGGCCACTCCGGCGCGGCGAGACGCCCGCATCCCGGAAAAGCTAATTCATGTATGGTTGCCTGGAATCATGGTGGCTCGTGGTAAAATCTCAGGATAATGATCGACCTTGACGTTCCAAATCCACCGTACTTTGGTAAAATGGGAAGTCCATGAAGTCTAGGAAGCGGTTTCGTCGCCACATTTTGCTTTCGCTAACCCATGAGCACCAGACCCATGATGGACCTCATCCGGCACTTTCGGCCCTCGGGACGACCGCGTGCGATCAGTTCGCTGTTCAGCAAGGTGAGCGAGTCGCGGCTTCCTCGGCGCGGAGATTTGCGCTTCTGGTCGAGCCGCTCGAGCGAAGGGAGTTGCTGGCCACAATCCAGAACTTCGATGTGCCAGGGACGGGCACCCCGTTCACGCCACAGCAATTCGGCACCCCACCGGGACCGACTGTGGTGGCGGCGGCTCCTGCGGGCAACAATGTGATGGAATTGACCGACGGTACCGCGGCCGTCCCCGGTCAAATCAACCAGGTCGCATTCGATTTGAGCGATTCCGGTACATTCAATCAGGTGGACGCCACATTTGATTTCGAGATCATACCCAGCGCGGCCGGCCGAGGGAACGGGCTGAGCTTCGCACTGCTGAATACGGCCAATTACGGGACGACGGGTGCCGCGACGACTCCTCTGGCGGAGAAGGGGTTCTTCAAGGGCTCGCTCGGCATCGGCTTCGACACAAACCAGGCGTCCGGCGATATTTCTAACAATTTTGTAGTGATCAGCTTCGACCAGGCTCGGCTCACTGAGATTCCCATCAATCCGGCGGTTCTTGACCTGGCCAGCGGCACAATCATCACGGCCCAGATCGGTGTCAACTTCACCAGTTCGCAAGTAAGCATAGCGCTCACGCCGGCAGGTGGTCAACCTCTCAATGTCGTCAGCAATTTTCTGGTCGCCGGCCTGTCTCCCTATCAATCGCGCGTGGCCTATAACGGCAGCGCCGTGATCTCGCAGGCCACCATGGCGTTTGATAACGTGAATGTGCAATTCACCGGCTTCCGCCAACCAGGCACGATTTCCTTCAGTTCGACGACCTACATCGCGGCGGAGAACGATCCGAGCGGGGTCGCGACCATCGACATCGTTCGAAACGGGGGGACCGCCGGATCGCTCACCGTCAACTTCGTGTCCGCGGATGGCACCGCCAAGAACGGTGTCAATTACACATCGATCGCGGAAAACGTGAGCTTCACAGAAGGCGGCCCGAACGTCATCCCGGTCCAGATTCCGATCATCGACGACCACGTCCAGAACGGGAACAAGACCGTCAGCCTCTTTATCGGCAATCCGACTCTCTCAGTGACCATGATTCCACCAATCCAGGCGACCTTGACGATCCTTGAAACCGATCCCGCGCCGCCCACGGTCTCGCCCAAAGTGCAGCTTGTCTTCGCGGCCCACACCCGGAGAGTGATCGCGTTCCAATTGAGCTTCAGCCAGCCCATGGATGCGACGAGTCGCCCAGAATGTGGCCAACTATCAGGTGCTCCTCCCGCCGGCCCGCAAGAACGGTCCCAAGCGATCGGTCCCGCTGTCGCGGGCCGTTCTGGACCCGACCGGCACGATGGTGACTCTCCTCCGTGCCGACCTTGGTAGGCAGCATCTGACGAAACTCGTGCAGATCCTGGTGCGCGGGCATGCCACCCACGGGCTTACTGAGCGCGACTGGGTCGTTCCTGGCCGGAACCCACGGACAGGGAGGAACCGACGCAGTTCTCTTCGTCTCGGTCTGACCGAATCGCCCGGCGCCCGATGTCGCGGCTGAGACGCGACGGGACTGAGGTCTTGCCCAGGCTCGCAAAGCCCCTTAAGATGATCGCTCGCCTCTGAAATCGTCTTGTGATGGTTTCAGAATCAAGATCACAAGCGCCGCGGTTGGGTCCGCCGTGGAACCTTGGCGCGGCGCGGCTTTGCTGGTGCGGCTGATGATTCCAACCCCCCCCAAACCGAAGTATCCCCCTGGCACCCGACTCCGCGTGACCCAGTTCGTGCGAGTGGGGCATCGGCGATGGCTGACGCAGGTTGAGGGAGTCTTCGAGCTTGACGGCCGACGGCCGGTCGGCGGGATCGAGATGGGGGGCAAGGCGTCGTATTGCCAGCAACCAACCCTGCGGCTGCGCCGCGATGACGGCGAGATCATCGAGGTCGCGGTCGACGAGGACACCAAGGTCGAACAGATCGCCGCCGGAGCGTGAGCACGGCGCAGAGGTTCTCGGTTCGGCTCGATGCGCGGCTGATCCGCCAGGAAGTGAGACAACCATGGTCATGTACAACTACCTTTTCGTGGCGCTGCTCCTCTTGCTGGCCATCGTCTTCGCTATCTTGCCTCTTCTCGTGGTCGCCGTTGTCGCGCCCCGGAAACGATCGCTGGCCAAAGGTGATACGTACGAGTGCGGCGTGAAGACCTATGGCGAGACATGGATCCGATTCCGCATCCAGTATTATATTTACGCCTTGATGTTCGTGGTCTTTGACATCGAGACGGTGTTTCTTTACCCCTGGGCCGTCAGCTACGCGGGCCTGGGCGCTTTCGCTCTGATCGAGATGATCATCTTCCTGGTGATCCTGGCGGTCGGCCTGGTGTACGCGTGGGCTAAAGGGGTTCTGAGGTGGGTCTGAGCCAGGGTAACCCGCGAGGCGTCGAGCAGATCAGGCTTCAAGGCAGAGGGAGAGGCGTGCGGTGAATTTCGAGACGTCATGGGCGGAAAGTTTGCTCTGGGCTCAATCGCAGCAGGTGGACCTGAGTGGCTGGACGTGGATTCGCTGGGCGCTCTGGCTGCTGGTGGGTTTCTTCGGAATCTTTCCTGGCATCGTGGCTTACATGGTATGGCTCGAGCGCAAGGTGGCCGCCCGGTTTCAGGACCGGATCGGGCCCAATCGGGTCGGCCCTCTGGGCTTACTGCAGCCGATCGCCGACGCCATCAAGCTGATCACCAAGGAAAACATCGTTCCTCGCGATGCCGACAAGTTCGTGCACCTGGCGGCTCCCGTGCTGGTCATCATGTCGGCGTTCCTGGTCATGGCCGTGATCCCGTTTGCCGTGGGGCTCGCCCCGGTCAACCTGCCATCGGGTATGGTTTACCTGATCGCCGTTTCCAGCATCAGCCCGCTGGGAATCTTTCTGGCGGGCTGGGGAAGCCGAAACAAGTACTCCCTTTTAGGCGCGATGCGTTCCGTGGCGCAGCTCGTTTCCTACGAGGTGCCCCAGGTGCTTTCCACGATCCCGATCGTCCTCTGGGCCGGCAGTCTCAGCCTGGTGACGATCTTTGACCGCCAGCTCGAGTTCGGCTGGTTCCTCTTCTCGCCGCCCGGATTTCTCGCGTTCGTGATCCTGCTGATCGCCAGCATCGCCGAGGTGAACCGAACTCCGTTCGACCTGCCCGAAGCCGAGTCTGAGATCATCGCCGGCTATCACACCGAGTATTCCTCGATGCGGTTTGGCCTGTTTTTCCTCGCCGAATACCTGAGCGTCTTCGCCGTGAGCTGCCTGGCGACCGTGCTCTTCCTGGGTGGCGGCACGCCGATCCCGTTTGTCGGTTTCCCGGCGAATCTCATCAGTGAAGACTCAACAGTCGCTTACGTTTTCGCCGACCTGATCCTCGTGTCGGTCTTCATGCTCAAGGTGCTCTTCTTCATCTTCGTGATGTTCTGGGTGCGGGCCACGCTGCCGCGGATGCGCGTTGACAGGCTGATGAACTATGCCTGGAAATACCTGGTGCCCCTTGCGATCGTCAACGTCCTATTCGCAGGCATCTGGTACGAGCTGGTCATCCGGCCGGGAACGCTGACCTTGATCAACTGGATCAAGGGCACGGTGGTGACAGGCGTGCTGGTGGTGCTGGCGGTTTATGTAGTCTTCCTGATCAATCGCCGATCATCCGCCGCGTATCCGCTGGGCTCGGAATGGCCGACCGTGGGAACCATGCACCCGGGAACCTCGAAGGTGGAACCGGTGGCGTGACTTTCACCTGATTCCTCCTCGAACTCGACGTATAATCAAGCTTCTCTGTTATCTTTGTCCGAGGTGGCACGGTTCGACTCGAAACCCGGGAGACGACCATGGGATTCCACTTCGGGCTCTATGATGCGATCGGCCTTCTGTTCGGGATCGCAATCTTGGCAGGAATCTTCGTTTTGCTCAGAAAGCTGGTCTTCAAACGTTGAGTGAGTGCCTTACCGTGCGGGCTACGCATCGGGACCGATGTGTTGGCTTACTGCTGTTTCTTATTCCAAATGCTGCTCACGGCCTGGTCTTGTTCTTCCTACGAGTGAATCGGAGAAGCGACTCGTGCTCCAGCTCATTTTCCTGTTGATCGCCGCGGTGGGCCTGCTCGCGGCGCTCGGTACAGTATTGGCCCGCAACCTGGTGCACGCGGCCTTGTTTCTGGTGGCCTTCTTTTTCACGATCGCGTGCCAGTTTGTTCTGCTGGAGGCCGAGTTCCTGGCGGCGATCCAGGTGCTCGTGTACATCGGCGCCGTGGCCATACTTTTGATGTTCGGAATCATGCTCACCCGCAATATTCAAGGTGACGACACGACCACGCTGGCCGGCGCCTGGAAGATCCCGGCGCTGCTCGCCGGCTTATGCGTCTTTGGCGTCCTGTTCTACGGCATCAACCACGCGACTGCTCCGGTGGGCCGGACGTCCTGGTCGCTGTCCGCAGAAAGGCCTTCGATCGGGCCTGACGCGGGGCAGGATAAGGCGGTTGTCATCCGTCGAGAGGCCGTCAACAACATGGCGAAAGTGGTGGGCAATGAGCTGATGACGCGCTACGTGGTCGCGTTCGAGATGGCCGGCCTTCTGCTCACAGTCGCCCTCGTGGGCGCGATCGCCCTGGCCCACCGCGAGGAGAACGAGCCAGAGGCAACTTCGTCCGCCGAGCAATCCGTCCGCCGCGCGACGCCGCTCGCGAGCCAGCCGGCAGTGACAAGAACGCCGGGGCTGTCCGCCTCCGGCACGACGCATCGAACGTGATTTTCGCCAGGAGAACCCACGCGGTCGAGGATGTCTCGTCGTCCGCAACCTGCCAGCAGCATCACCCCGAACCACGATGATCTCACTCGTTTGAACTGATTCACGAACCTGTATTCTCAGCCGAGCTTGCACCATGGCCTCAGACATCCCGCTGAACTGGTTTCTGTATTTCGCCGCGGCCTCATTCTCGATCGGCCTGGTGGGCGTGCTCGTGAGGCGTAACGCCATTGCCGTGCTCATGGCCATCGAGATCATGCTCAACGCGGCCAATATCAACCTCGTCGCATTCTGGCGGTATGGGACCCCGGGGCCTGGGTCCGGTCCGATGCCAGGCGTGATGCTGGCCCTGTTCGTGATCACGATCGCCGCGGCCGAGGTCGCCGTGGGAATCGGCCTGATCCTGCTCTGTTACCGCCGCTGGCACGCCGCCGACGTCGATCGTTATGACAGCATGTCGGGATAGTTACCGGTAGTTGCCAGTTGCCAGTTACCAGTTGCCAGTAAGGAGAGAGAACACGCTGACCGTTCGCTTGCGTCCCCACTGACAACTGACAACTGGCAACTGGCAACTGGCAACTGACAACTGACAACTGGCAACTGCTCACCGCTCGCTCCCACCGTGAACCAAGGTAGACCCTGAGATGGACTCAACCCTGCCGACTGTAGACTTCCGCGATTTCTGGTTCCTGGCGCCGGCCATTGTGCTGGCGGCGTGGGGCCTTGTGGTCTTGCTGGCGGATTTGATACTGGCGCGGCACAGGAGCCTTTCGGAGCGGCGAACGCTTGTTGGCTGGCTGGCGCTCCTGGGGGTAGGGTTGGCCCTTCTGGCCGAGGTTGGGATCTGGCAGGTTCAGCAGGTCGGGCCCGATCAGACGTCGGCAGTGGGACGCTTGCTCGGTTCCAGCTTGAGCAGTTACCTTGCAAATTCCCAGGGGACGATTTTTCTGGGCACGCTCTCGGCCGATGCCCAGACCGCGGTGTTCAACATCGTGTTCATCGTGCTCCTGGGGTTGGTGGTCTGGATGTCGATGGCCTGGTCGTTCACCGAGGATTGGGGCGAGTACTACGCTCTCATCATCTGGGCGACGGTTGGGATGATGCTCCTGGCTGCGTCGGAAGAGCTGCTCACGCTCTTCCTCACGCTCGAGACGATGACGATCTGCTTGTACCTGAGCACGGCCTTTGAGAAGACGCGCAGGCGGTCGGCGGAAGGCGGGCTGAAGTACTTCGTGTACGGCTCGGTCTCCTCGGCGCTTTTCCTGTTCGGTCTGAGCATGGTCTACGGCCTGACGGGTACGACGCAGTTCGAAGCGATTCGCCTGGCGCTCGGCTCAGCCGCGGGGATGTCGAAGGGTCTCGAGGGCAACATGGCCGGTGCCACCGCGCTCTTGCTGATGCTTGTCGGGTTCGGATTCAAGGTTGCGGCTGTTCCGTTTCATCAGTGGGCGCCCGACGCGTACGAGGGAGCCCCCGCGCCGGTGACTGCCTGGATCGCCACGGGATCGAAGTTTGCCAGCTTCGTCGCGTTGATGAAAGTGTTCCTGCACGCGCTTCAACCCTGGTCGCACCCCTCCAACGAGCTGATGGGGCCGGGCTGGCTGGGCGTCATCGCGCTCGTGTCGGCCATCACCATGACTTACGGTAACTTCGCCGCGCTGGCGCAGCGAAATTTCAAGCGCATGCTCGCTTACTCGTCGATCGCCCACGCCGGTTACATGCTGGTCGGCGTGGCGGCGGCCAGCGCCTCCACCCGTGGCGCGCAGGCGGCGGGCTCGGTGCTCTTCTACCTGGTCGTTTACGCGTTTGCCAACATCGGGGCATTCGCCGTGGCGGCGTGGCTGGCTCGCGACAAAAAAACCGACAACATCGACGATCTGAACGGGCTGGGGGCGCAGTCACCGATGCTGGCGGCGTGCATCCTGATGCTCATGCTCTCACTCATCGGTATTCCCCCTTTCGCCGGATTTTTCGGAAAGCTCTATATGTTCATGGAAGCGCTCAACCAGGGTCCGGCGGAGACGCGGTTGACGCTGATGGGACTGGTGGCGCTGGGGCTCTTCAACTCGGTGGTGTCGGCGTTTTATTATGTCCGGGTGCTCAAGGCGATGTACTTGCGCGAGCCGGGGACGAAGCGGCTGGGCGTGGCGGACAGATCGATCGCGGTTCCAATCCTGATCGGCACTCTGATGGTGGTGGTGTTCGGCCTGATCCCGACTCCGCTCATTTCGATCATGCAGGCCGCCTCGGAGCCGATGCTGATGGCAACCGGCGGCTACTCGTCAATGGTTTCACCCGCCTCCGGAACCGGTTACGCGCCCTTGCCGCCCGCGAGCATGAAACCCGCGCCCGTCGCCAAGGGACTCGACCCAGAGACGGCCAGGAACTACGGACAATTCATGAAGACGACGCAGTCAATGTCGGCGTCGCCGAAGTCCAGGAGTGCTCCAACAAAGAAGGCCGAGGCTCAGGGCAAGACGCCCTGACCCGCCGCGTAATCTGTCGCTTGCTCCGAATCCATAAGCCGACCCGCAAACTCCTCACGAAGCACGATAAGAGACCGTCATGGCCATCATCAACACGTTTCAAAAGTGCCTGGAGAGTCCCTATCTTTTCGAGGACAAAGATGCCAGCGCACGAATCGGCGACCTTCTGGCCAAGGCCGGAGATCGGCTCGAGGCGGCTGTGAACATCCAGACAAGCGGCCAGGGAGATCCTGCCGACGCGGTCTTTCTCAGCTACGAGGCCATGTTTTGCTGCCTGCGCGCGCTGGTCTACGCCAAGGGCTATCGCGAGTTCGGCCTGCGCTGCTTGCTATTGGCCTGCGAAAACCTGTACGTCAAGACCGGCCAGCTCGACCCCGACAACCTCCGGAAGTTCGAGCTGGCCCAGCGCATGAAGCTTTCGGCGGCCGAGGCAGTGGCGTCGGCATCAGCCTTCGTGAAGCGCACGCTCGAGCTGCTGGGACAGTGAAGCACAGTACGCCCTTGGTCTATCGCCAGCAAGAATTCTGGCCCTCCGGGAATCGCCAGGCCGTAATCCTCCCTTATAGGATGGATCATGGCTCCGTTTCGGCCCGGGAGGTTCAGGATCATGTCAACCTCGAAGACACTTTCTCAAATTCGCATGGCGTCGGGCCTCGTGCTGCCTTTGATACTCGGCTGCGGCTCGCTTGGCCTCTGGATTGTGCGGCCGAGCCCGGCGGAGGCCGCCCCCGCTCCGGTTCCGAGGGTTCAGAATCTGGCGAAGCAAGAGCCGAAGGCAGCTCCGGCCAGCCCTGTCGTCCCTGCCGCCGAGACCAAGCCCGACGAGATGGTAGAATTCCGCGGCCGCATTCTCGACCCGGAGGGCAAGCCGCTCCCCGCGGCGAAAGTCTATCTCGACTACTTCGTCTGGGCGGAATATCGCAATCGCGTGCCGCCCCGGCTACGGGCCACGACCGGCGCGGATGGACGCTTTCGATTCAACGTTGCCAAGTCGTACTTCGACCGCCCGCTTGTGCTAGAGCGCTGGCAGTACGCCACCGTATTCGCCCTGTCGGAGAGGCTAGGAATTGGCTTCTCCGACTCCGACGAGCCGGATTCCGATCGCGACCTGACGATCCGCATGCCGCGCGACAATGCACCGCTCGCCGGGCGCCTGGTCGATCTCGAAGGCAGGCCGGTTGCGGACGCGACAGTGCGAGTCACGGCGATCGCCGCACCGCCGAGCGGAGATCTGACGCCGTTTCTGAGCGCGGGACTCGAAGGTGAGAATCTACGAGCTCAAGGCGAAGTATCTGCCCAAGGATGTGGGCGCAGCCCTCCACTCTCAGCTCATCCCGCCGGTGAAAAGTGGGCCTGACGGCCGGTTTCTGATCCGGGGCATTGGCCGCGAGCGCCTGGTCAACCTGGAGATCGAAGGGCCAGCGATCCGTTGGCAGTCATTGTCCGCGCTCACGCGTCCCGGTCCGCCCTTCGATATCGTCGATCTCTACCGTAAGAAAGACCCGTGGATCACCAGGTTCCACGGAGCAAACTTCGACCTGACTCTCGCCCCCAGCCGTCCCTACGAAGGAGTGATCCGCGACCGAGATTCGGGTGCGCCGATCCCGGGCGTCTTGATCGAAAGCTATCGCCTCGCCGATTCAACGACCATCAACTACACGTTGATCAAGACGAAGAGCGCCAAGGATGGCCGCTTTCGCCTGCTCGGCATGCCCTTGGGCGCTGGCAACGAGGTGGTGCTGACCCCTCCCGAAGACCAGCCATACCTCCTCTCGCAGTTCAAGCTACCCAGTGCCAGCGACATGAAACCGATTCACATTGACTTGGTTCTCAAGCGGGGCATCTGGATGCGCGGACGCATCACCGACAGGGTCACGGGCAAGCCCGTCCAGGCCCGCCTTCGCTATGCGACGTCGTTGAACAACCCTCACATCGACGAGGTGCCCGGCTTCCGCGACATCTTCTACAACGGTAACGAGAGAGGCAGCTACTTCACGAAGGATGACGGCTCATACCAGATCCCGGTCTTGACCGGACCCGGTCTCATCTCTGTCCATGCTCAGGATTGGAACACGGATTATACGGCCGAAGATCAAGAAGCTCAAATGCCGAACGAGGCCATGTTCATCCCCTTCCTCTACGGCATTGGGCCGACTTGGGCCGAGATCAAACCGGCGGAAACCGCGACGTCAGTCAGTCACGACTTCGCGCTCAGCCCCGCGCCTCTCAAGACGGTCAGGGGATCGGTTTTTGACACCGAGGGGAAACCGCTAACGGGAATCCGTTATGTCGGAATCCACGGCGCACACTCCTGGACGCCGCCGCAAAAAGACAACCAGTTCACGGTCAACGCTATACGGCCTCCCAAGCCTCGAACGCTTTCCCGGCTGGTCAAAATTCGCGATCCCGATTCCCTCGGCGCGTTCCTTGTGCCCGAGGAATCCCGGCCCGTGGTGTTCGTCCACGGAGGCAAGAAACTCGCCGGCTACATGGAAGTGAGCTGGGATACGCCCGAGCCGATCGAAGTTCGGCTCGAGCCCTGGGGAGTCGTGACGGGACGACTGGTCGAACTCAGCGGGCCTGCCCCGCGCCAACTTCGGCATGCAGCCTTACATGATCCTCAAGAACCGTTTACGTCAAACGCAAGTTCCCCACTGGAAAGAGCGAGTCTTCACGGACTCGACGGGCCGGTTTCGGGTCGAAGGCCTTGCCCCTGGGCGGAACTATCGCCTCGTCTATGAAGACGCCAGCAGCATCCAAACCTCATCAGGCGTCAACCTTGCTCCTCTGAATCCGGGCGAGACCCGGGACCTCGGAGACATCAAAGCCGTAGTTCCGGGCGAGGCCAGCTGATTGCGATCGAGGAGAAGCTCAGGAGGCGCCTTTTTTCGAGGCCGTAGCGAGTTCTTTGACAAATTT
>CAWFAF010000073.1:0-16433 GCA_963813575.1 uncultured Planctomycetaceae bacterium | reverse complement strand
TGTATTGCTGTCACCCAGAGGTCTTCGCGATCGGGGACATGGCCCGGCTGAACGACCGCCTGGGGTGGCCCAGCCCGCGATCCAGGAGGGCACCTACGTGGGAAGGCTGATCCGCGCCCGGCTGGCAGGCAAGACCGAACGGCACCGTTCGCGTACCGGGACAAGGCAGCATGGCCACGATCGGCCACCTGTCCGCCGTCACCGACGCGTTCGGGATGAGGTTCACCGGCGTGACCGGCTACACGATGTGGGGATTCGTCCACGTGCTCTACCTGATCGGCTGGGGCAACCGGGTAGCCGCCGTTAAGACGGGCACGCAAGTTCAGCGGCTACAGCACCAGATTGCTGGGCCGATCGACTGGGTTCACTGTCCGGCCGAGTTCCTCGTGGCTACCTGTGGTGCACGACGGGCGGTCACCAGCCATGACGTGCTTCAGACCCTCCAGTTCGAATCAGCCCGGAATGGCCGCGAGTTGCTTGGCCGCGTTTTCGAGCAGGCCCACCTGATCCTGTCTGTCTCTCGATTCAACACCGACCGCCTGCTGGAGGCTTATCCAGCCTGCAAGGGCTGCGTTGCCTATGTGCCCAACGGCGCGGACGATTGTTCTTCGAGCCCGCAACAAAACGCGAACGCGACGCCGTCCGCGACGATCTGGGACTGCCGCCTGAACATCCCGTATCTTCTCTCCGTGGCCAACTTCCAGCCGGAAACCTGATGCGCTTGATCCACGCGGCGGTACGGATCGCCGAAGTCAGTGCGGGTGATCTGCGCGCTGGTGTTGATCGGCACCGGCGACCCTGCCGAGGCCCTTGCGCCTCGCGCGAAGCAGCAACCGCGGCGGGGCGGGGGGCATTGATCCGTATGCCCGGTTATCGGCAGGGCAGGGCGTTGCGGGCTGCCTATGCGGAGGCGACGGCCCTGGTTTTCCCTCGCTTTGCGAGAGCTTCGGCATTCCGGCCGTGGAGGCGATGGCTCAGGGCGTGGCTGTCGCTTGGCCGACTCAACCGCTCTGCCCGAAATCGGCGGGGAGGCCGGCTGGTACTTTAGCCCGCTCGCCGAGGATGCCATCACCGCCACGCTTCGCGAGCTACTGGATCAACCCGAGGAACGCAGCAGGCGTCTCGCGTTGGGAAAGGAGATCGCCGAGCACTTTCGCTGGCAGAGGTCCAACGATCTTTTGATTGAGCGCTCTTGAGCCGCGACGATCGGTCTTCCTGAACGTCCCGAGGTCAATCCAGATCATCCCGCCTCGATCTGCAACGATTTTCGTAGGCTTTCAACCAGCCGAGGGCGCGGAGCAGGTCGTCCTGGCGCACACGGACCTTGGCTCCATCGCCACCCATCACGTTGCAGGCGAACTTGTCGGCGATCGCAGGAATGCCTTGCTCCATCAACCGGTCGGCGACGAACTGTCGCCTCGATGGTATTGCCTGCCATGTAACATTCAACCAGATCCGGCAGGGGCGTCCCTGCAAAGTCCGCGAGGGGGTCATCAACTGCGGTTCCCTCGGGAACCTTCTCAATGGCGATCGGGGCGGCTAGATCAGCGGAGACGAAGTCCGGGTCTTCGACGCCCTCGGGCGTCGCCCCGCAGGACCAGCAGACCTCCAACGAGTCATCGACTTTCGAATGGCAATTCGGGCATCGCCACATGTGTTTTGCCCTCGGTCGAGCGAGTTTTGGGACCGCTCATGAAGCATATCCGATCGGCGTGATCTCTCAAAGGAGCAGCTCGGTCAGGCCCGATACTCGCCGCAAGTTGTCTCTGCTGGTCGTAGATCGGCGAACCAGAACCCATCCCGCTCGACGACCTCGCCGATCGTGACGGGGATCTCTGTGCGGAACTCCGGGGCACCGGTAGCAGAACGTGTGGAACTCGCCCCGCTCGCCGCACGGATCGACCCCGGCGGGCAGTTCCGCCAGGAGCGTCTCGTCGTACTGCCGGCCCACGAACCGCTGACTCAACTGCTTGGGGTCCACGCAGGTCAGGACCGCCCCGAGACCTGCCGCCAGCATCCTGCCGGGCCAGGTCGGGCGTCTCCTCCGCGGTCGTCCAGATCGGGAAGAGCGGCTCGACGCCCGTTCCGTCCAGGAGCCGGACCCGGTACTCCCGGATGTCGTCGAGGAACAGGTCGCCGAACGCCATGTGGGTGACGCCCGCCGCCTTCGCCTCGGCGATCGCCGCCCTCATCCGGTCCTCATAGACCTCGTTCGAGCAGGGCTACGGCAGCATGACCGGGATCAGGGGCAGCCCCGCCGCAGCCGCCTGGGCTTCGACCAGTTCCCGCCGCACGGCGTGCATCGCCACCCGGTCGAACGCCTCGTTGAACGTGGTCAGGAGCCCGACGACTTCGAGGTCGGGCTGCTGGCGAAGGACGTGCAGCGCCCAGGCACTATCCTTGCCGGAACTCCAGGAGAGGAGGATTTGCTGTCTTGGGCTGGTCATCAGCTATAAGTCACCGCCAGCAGGATTTGCAGGTATTGAAGCAGAAAAAAGAGAGAGGAAAACGCTCTCGAATTCCGGCGGAACAGGATGCACATCCTGTTGCCAAGTACTAGAGGGGCGGAAGCCGTGGACTCGTGGGCCTGTAAGAAATATCAATGGCCCGACACCCAGCTAGAAGTTGGGCAATTCGCGGTAGCGGCGTTCCAGTTCGGCCAGGAGAATCGGCCGTTTCTTCTTGGATCGCGCTTTTCTCATTATCTTGCGGCGGGTCAGCGCGTCACGTTGGCAGGGTGGTTCTCGGGCCGTGCGATAGGGCAACAGCTCCTCGGCGGTGAATGGCCCAGGGTGCGCAGCGTGTGCGTCCAGTGCGAGGACTAGTGTCGGCCCGTCTTGGACGATTCGAACCCCCGCGTGGCGATGACCGTGAATCCGCCGCTCGTGACTCTTGGGTAAGCGGAACCATCGCTCAAGATCGAGATTGTCCTTGATCTCTTCAAACTTCCCCTCGCCGACGAAAAGGCCGGCGAGGAAGCTGATCATCACCGTGGCCATGTGCAGACGAATCGGATCCTCAGTCCGCTCGAATCGATCAGATCAATTCTTCGAACTTCTCCTGGCGATCTCCGCAAGTTTCCTCTCCAGGTTCGAGGGTCGCGGCTACCTCCTTGATGTCCTTGATGTATTCTCGGATTTTCTCCTGTTCGGCCTGGACTTCGTCCAGACCTCGGTCGATGCAGTCGGCCAAGCGGCTGAGTTGCTTTTCTGCGAACCCCCTTTTTTCTCGTCCAAGTTCCGTTGGATCGATGCCCGGACATCATCCAAAGCCTCGGCCATTCGCAGGCCGGGAGGATGCAGTGGTCCTCCCTGATCGTCGTTGAGAATACCACGCACCGCCGCGCAATAGTCGAGCACCACGGCACTCGCGGAATCGGCTTCAGGAGAAGGTGTGTTCGACGGCCCAGCGACCACCGTTATAGTGGCCTTCGGATCATCTTCCGCAATGCTTTTCGGCGTCTCGGCAGCGTGCTGCTTAAGCACCGCTTGTTCGATTTTCCGCAGGCCGCGAACCTTCTTCCGCATCTGAACCTTGGCGTGGCTGTCGGCCTCCAACACGGGCTTGGCCACGTCGCGGAGGAAATGGTTGTCGCAGTAGCGATGCGGCACGTCGGGAAACTCCGCTGCGATCCCGGTCACGAATGCGTCTTGCTTGTCCGACAACCACAGCATGGTACTCAGCGCCTAAGAGGGACCCACTTACGGGCAATCTGAGCGCCTAAGAGGGACCCACCCTTGTGCATCCGTGTATAGTGAACGTTCTGTCAGAGAACGATTCACCACGCACGGAGGCCAAGGAAGTGCTTACCATGGACGATTACGGTGCCATTCGGCGGGCCCATCGCGATGAAAAATCCATCCGAGGGATCGCCCGTGCGTTCAAACTTTCGCGCAGGACAGTCCGACATGTCCTGACACATTCTGAGCCGAGACCCGGTCCCTGGACCAGGAATCGAACTGCTCCAGTCCTGGGGCCCGTTCAGACCGTCATCGACCAGATCCTGGCCGATGACGAAGACGCACCCGTCAAGCAACGCCACACCGCCATGCAGGTGTTTCGTCGCCTGCAAGACGAGCACGGTTACCACGGCTGTTACGGCCAGGTACAACGCTATGTGCGTAAGCACCGACGTCGCCATCGCGAGACGTTTATTCCCCTGGGGCATCTCCCAGGTCAACGCCTCGAGGCCGATTTCGGCCACATTTACGTTGACTTCCCCGACGGCCGGCGACTTGTGCCGTTTCTGGCCACCACTTGGGCCTATTCGAACTATCCGTTCGTTCTGGCCCTCCCGTTCGAGCGCACCGAGGCGATCCTCGCCGGTATGATTGCGGCCTTCGAGTTCTTTGGCTGCGTCGCCAAGGAAGTCTGGTGGGACAACCCCAAAACCGTCGCCACCTTGATCTTTCCGGGACGCAAACGCCAGCTTCACAAACGATACGCCGCCCTGGCCAACCACTACGCCTTCGATCCCCGCTTCTGCATGCCGGCTCGCGGCAACGAGAAGCCCGATGCCGAGTCCACTGTCAAGGCCGTGCAACGCCGTTTTGCCACCCCGGTGCCGCGGGTCGCGAACCTCGAAGAGCTGAATGCTCACTTCCGCCAGCGCTGCGAAGCCGAGCGGCAGCGAACGGTTCAGTCGCTCTTTGGCCCGTTCCAAATCGCAGCGCGGTTCGCCGAAGAACAAGCCGCGGCCGCGGCACTTCCCCTCCATCGGTTCGATGCCTGCGTTATCCGCCCCGCGGTCGCGGTGGACAAGTACCAGACCGTCGCTTTCGACTGCAATCGCTACAGCGTTCCTCGCCCCCACGCGTACCAGACGGTGATGGTCAAGGGATACGTTGACCAAGTTGTGATCGTGTCGGGAAGCGAGCTGATCGCGACGCATGCCCGGTCCCTGCAGCGAGGCAGCTTGATCGTCGACCCGATCCACTATCTCGCGACCCTGAGCCGCAAGCCCGGAGCACTCGACCATACGCCGGTGTACCGCGACTGGAAGCTTCCCGCCTGCTTCGCCGCGCTTCGTACCGACCTGGAGCAACACCACGGCGCGGAGGGCGGCGCGCGGCGGTTCGTGCGGGTCTTGCAACTCCTGGGTGAACATCCCCTCGACCGCGTGCGTCAAGCCGTCGAGGACTGCCGACTGCGCTCGCTGATCAGCGCTGAAGCGATCATCCAGAGAACGCACACGCTCGCCGCGTGCGAAGCGCCGGCGCATCGCTTATCGCCGCTGGCTGTCGAGTCGATCACGGTGTCTCAAGTGCACGTGCCGTTGCCCGACTTGAGTCTCTTCAACCAGCTCCTGGGCAGCCCCACGTGTCGCGACGACGCCAACAACCAGGCGTTCAGCACCTGTGCCGACGACACAGCCTCGGAGAGCCAAAACGCTCAGTTTTTTGCTTGAGGGGATGTGACCAGTTCCGTGCCGGGCTCGACTGGCGAGTTCCGGCAAACCACCGCAGTCTCTTGGGGAGGATCGTATTCATGGCCGATGTCACGATCGACTTGCTGAAGGCTCATTTCCGGCAGTTGCGCCTGCCGACGATGAGCCAGGAGTTCGAGAAGCTGGCGCGAGACGCCGCCGCGACCAATCAGAACTACTTTCAGTTCTTGCTCCGTCTGACTGAGCTCGAGTTGGGGACCCGTGCCGCCAACGCAATCGCGACGCGGATCAAGAACGCTGACTTCCCGGTCCTGAAGGATTTCGACACGTTCGACTTCAGCGCACTGCCACAGCTCTCCAAGCCGAAGGTTTTGGAGCTGGCGCGATGCGAATGGATCGAGCATAAGTACAATTGTTGCCTTGTCGGCACCCAGGGAACCGGGAAAACACACATCGCCATCGCCTTGGGCCTGGCTGCTTGCCGGCAGGGTTTGCGCGTGTGCTTCTTCACGGCCGCGGATCTGGTCGACCAGCTCGAAAAGGCTCAGAAGCAGTACACGCTGGACAAATTCCTGGGGCAACTGGAGCGGGCGCAGTTGCTGATCTGCGACGAGCTCGGATTCGTGTCGTACAGTCGTGGCGGCGTCGAGCTGCTGTTCCGGGTCTTTGGCGATCGCTACGAGCGAGCCAGCACGCTGGTCACCAGTAACCTGCCGTTCGGCGACTGGGGCCAGATCTTCCAGGGAGAGCGGATGACCGGGGCGCTGCTGGACCGGCTCACCCATCGGTGCCACATTTTCGAGATGAATGGCGAGAGCTATCGCTTTCGCGAGTCGATGAAACAGAAGAAGGGTCGAAAGTCGGCCTAGAACCAGGTTGCCGTTCTTGCCCAGAACGGCCATTTTAAAGAAGGGGGTGGGTCCCGCTTAGGCGCTCACGGTGGGTCCCTCTTAGGCGCTCAGTTCCATCGGCTCTATCAGGAAAACGGCGGCGGCCCCGGAGCTGGCCCGAATCGAGCGATCCTCGGCCCACGAACTGGTCGGCCTGGTCCGGTTCCCGGTGACCGAGTTATGGCTGCGCGTTTCGGTGGCCAAGGACCGCTTCCGCACGGTGCGGGACTTCTTCCCCCTGTTCGTGGACAAACCGCTGGAGTTCGAGCCCGGGCTCGCGGTTCCGCTACAGCAACGCCGGCTTCATGATCCTGGGTGCGGTCATCGAGAAGGTGAGCGGCCAGAGCTATTTTGACTACGTCCGCGACCACGTCTACAAGCCGGCGGGCATGACCGACACCGACGCCTACGAGATGGACCAGGACACGCCCAACCTGGCGACCGGCTACACGCGGGAGAATCTGCAAGGCCAGTCCGTGGCCGGCCCCCGGCGCAACAACCTCTTCCTGCACGTGGTCAAAGGCGGGCCCGCCGGCGGCGGGTTCTCGACCGCCGAGGACTTGATCCGGTTCGCGCGGGCGCTCCGCGGCCACCGGCTGCTCGGCCCGGAGCTGACCGAGCTGGTCATGGCCGGCAAGGTGGAGTCGCACCCCGGAGAGAAATACGCCTACGGCTTCTCGGAGGAAGTGGTCAACGGCCACCGCATCGTCGGCCACGGCGGCGGCTTCCCCGGGATCAACTCCCAGCTCGACATCTATTCCGGTCTGGGCTACGACGTCGCCGTCATGTCCAACTACGACCCACCCGCGGCGATGCACGTCGCCGGCAAGCTCCGCTCCCTCATCTGCCGGAAGTGAACCCCGGCGTTACCCGCGTCTTGGAGGAACCGATCATGCCCGCTCAATCTACCCTTCGCCACACCGGCGTCGGCATGGTGGCCCTGGCGGCTCTCCTGGCCGTCCTCTGGCCCCCGCGGGCGTCTCGGCGAACGCCTTGAGCACGATTCCGAACCCGCCTTTTCCCCAGGGCCGCGCAGCCTCAGTGAGGATGCCGGTGTTCAGGATTCCAGGGGAAGTTCGTTGTTTTTTTCTCCGTTGCTATCGGAAGCCCGTCACGTCCTCGATGCGTGCTACGATTTGCCGAGGTCTGTGCTACGATTTGCCGAGGTCTGGGCTGCGCCCTGTGCCGCATGACTCAAACGGCAAACTTCTGGATCCGGTGATTCTGAGAATCGGCGACGTAGAGATGTCCTCGGCTGTCGAAGGCCAGGCCGTGCGGCGTGTGGAACCGACCTGGCCCATCACCCGGCTCGATCGCGACGGCACCGCCGAGGAACTTCCCTTCGGGTGAGAATGCCTGCACGCGGTGATTCGTCGAGCTGACCCAGATCCGGCCTCCCGCCTCCACGCAGATCGCGATGGGCCCGGGTAGGTTCCTGGGCCGGCCGCCGAAGCCCCCCGGACCGGTGCCATTGTCGCCGAACCAGGAGACCGGCTTACCATCCGGCGTGAACTTCTGGATGCGGCCGGGCGCGGCCTCGGTCGTGTAGACGTATCCGTACCGGTCCACGGCTACGAAGTTCGGGCCGCCGGTCCGGTTGGGTAATTTGTCCTTGCCATCGAACTGGCCGGGGCGGGTTCCGTACTCGCCCCACTTAAGCAGAAACTTCCCCTCGGCGCTGAACCGCTGCACGCGTCGATTGACCTGGTCCGCCACGTAGACGGTGCCGTCGGGTGCAACTGCGATCCCACCCGGCTGGTCGAACTCGCCATCCCCCTTGCCGTGCTTGCCCCACTCGCGCAGGAGGCGGCCGGCGGGCGAATATACGCAGACCTTGTGGCTCATCAGCGGAGCGACATAGACACGCCCCTCGCGGTCCACGGCGATGCCGCCGGGCATGGGTTCTACGGCGAAGCTGCCGAGCGCCCGTCCCTCGGTAGAGAACCGCTGCACGCGATTGTTGCGGAACTCGCTGACCAGGATTTCATCCTTGGCATTGATCGCCAGGCCGATCGGCGCGTCGAGCTGGCCCGGCTCCTTTCCCTTCTTGCCCCACGCCTGCAAGAATCGCATGGTCACCCCATCGGTCCCGACCGCCCCGACGGCCCGGCCCAGGAGCACCGCCGGGGCAGCGGCTAGGAACACGCGTCGGGTGGGTCGGATCGGTGCGCAGCCGCCATCCTGTCGTTGCGGTTCGACCATGTTTCGGTCCTGTGGGTCAGCTGTTCCCCCGGCGAGCCTCGATGACCATTCCGCCGGTGCCCTCTCTTCCGGCGGCGGGCTTTAAGACCTCGAAACCCGGCGGAGTCGCTGAGAGTGCCGAGGTTCGGTCCGACTGTTCAACCGAGCAGGCGATCGACCTCCGGCAAGAGCTGGGCGAAGTCGAGCTTCGTCGGGCAAGCGGCACGGGCGGCGTCGAGGTCGGCTCCGTGCCAGTTTCGCTCTTCCTCCGTGAGCTGGGCATAGGCTTCGCGGGCCCAGCGGCGGGCGCCATGATGCTCGTGGTAGGTCAGGAATCGGGTCAGATCGCCCAGCCGCGCGTCGGTCCCCGCGGCGCGTTCGCACCGGCCGTCGCAGGCCGCGCACATGATCGGACCGGCGTCCAGGAGGGCGATGCGCAACTCCTGAATCTCGGAGTGATTCATGGGCTGAAAACGGCGGGCAGCGTCGGTGTTCTGGTTGACTTCATCGGTGTTGGACATGGCCACACAGGCGGAGGCGATCCGCTCATCGGACCACATCGCCTGCAAAACCCCCTGATAAGGGTTCAGCCCCCGCTGCTTGAGCGTCGGGGCTTGGAACCGCACCCGCTTCGACAGGTTGCCGGCCACCAGCTTCATGGCCACCAGGCCGATCTTCTTCTTGTAACAGGCATCGATGGCCCGATTGAGTCGAGAATCCTTCTCCAGCCACGGATTCATGGCGATCATGACCACGTCCATCAAGCCTCCCTCGGCGGCGATCTCGAGCTGCTCGGCCCGGAGCCGGTCATGGGTCGCAAAGCCGACGAACCGCACCTTGCCGGTCTTCTTGATGGCGGCGATCGTCTCTTTCATCTCCTGGCTCTTGGGCCAGTCCATCTCGTTGCCGGTCAGCCCGTAGTCGTGCGCCTTTCCTGAGAGCGCATGGAAGTAGAGCAGGTCGATGTAATCGGTCCCCAGCGCCTCGAGCCGAAGATCGATTCGTTTGATCATGTCGCGGGGCCGCGCCACCCCATCCTTGGTGGCCAGGAAGATCTGGGGACGGACCTCCGGCATGGCCGTGAACCATTTCTTGAATTCCCCTTCGGTTCCGTAGGAGGCGGCCGTGTCGAAGAAGCGGACCCCGCGACTGTACTCGAAGCGCAGTAACCGCTCTAGGGTGCCGGGGGCTCTTGCGGTTCCCGCGTTGAGGATCGTCACCTCGACCCCTGTTTTGCCCAGCGTGCGCTTGGGCATCTCGTGCGGCTTAGGAGTCGCCGGGTTGTTGTCCTGAGCCACGGACGCCGCTTGCGTCAGTGCTGTGGCCGCAACGGTCGCGGCAGCGCCGTTCTGAATGAACGCCCGACGACGCATCGGGTTCGAATCAGTGTCGGCCATCGATTGGTCCTCTCCAGGTTGAGGCAGGACGGCAGTGGTCCCGGAACGGAACCGCGCCTTCTTCAAGCTATCCAGCGGCGAACGGGGTGTCCAGCAGAGCGGCATGGCAGGAAGGGGCTCTCAAAGAGCCGAATCAACGGTTCTTGATCCGAGCTAGCAACGGCCTGGCTCGAATCGTTGCCATATCTCAAGCCTTCTCGACCGACTCTGACCTTGCCTCGGGGTGGTGTTCCGGGTAGCTCAAAGAGCGATCAAGGAGGATCCACGCATGGCAAGAAAGAGCAACCCGAAGAAGAAACCAGACAAAGCGGAGCCCAAGGAAACGGATCTTGTCCCCAAGGGATACGAGAAGTTCCTGGGCGAGCTCAAGGAACGGATCCGGTCACGGCGCAGCTCAAAGCCGCGGTCTCGGTCAACCGAGAGCTTGTCCTCCTTTACTGGCAGATCGGCCGGGATATCCTCGCCCGGCAGAAAGAACATGGCTGGGGGGCCAAGGTCATCGACCGGCTCGCCGGCGATCTCCGCCGGGAGTTCCCGGGCATGGAAGGGCTTCTCGCCGCGAAACCTGAAATACATGCGGGCTTTCGCCCAGGCCTGGCCCGAGGAGGCAATTGTGCAGCAAGCTTGCTGCACAAATTCCCTTGGTTCCATAACTGCGTCCTGCTCGACAAGGTCAAGGACCAGTCAGAGCGTGAGTGGTACGTCCAAGAAACCATCAATAACGGCTGGAGCCGGAACGTCCTGGTCCACTGGATCGAGAGCGATCTCTATGAGCGGCAAGGCAAGGCGAGCACGAACTTCGAGCGATCCCTGCCCCGTCTCCAGTCCGACCTTGCTCGCGAGCTGCTGAAGGACCCCTACGACTTCCAGTTCCTTGCAACGGCGAGAGAGGCCGAAGAGCGAGAGATTGAGCGAGGTCTCGTAGCCCATATCCGGGAGTTCCTGCTCGAGCTGGGGGCTGGCTTCGCGTTTGTCGGCCAGCAAGTTCGCCTCGAAGTCGGTGGCGAGGATTTCTACGTCGATCTTGCTCTTTTATCATCTGAAGCTGCGTTGTTACATCGTGATCGAGCTTAAAGGCCACCTCCTTCAAGCCCGAGTACGCGGGCAAGATGAATTTCTATCTCTCAGCAATCGACGATCTCCTTCGCCACCCCGACGACAAGCCGTCCATTGGCATCGTCCTCTGTAAGACGAAAAACCAGGTCGTGGCCGAGTATGCACTTCGCGACCTGGCCAAACCGGTGGGTATATCGAGCTATGTCACGAAGCTCGTTGACTCGCTGCCGAGGGAATTCCGCGGGAGCCTGCCAAGTCCGAAGGAGCTTGAGAGTGAGCTGAAGAGGTCAGGAGATGAAGAAGAGAAGTGAGGCGGACGGCCTCATCGCACAATCATAAACAACGCCCTTCATCATTGCCGGGAGCTGCCATCAAGCCGGTTCCGCGGCGGCCTATAGCTCCTCCGCTGGGGATGATGCGCCGGGGCTCGATCTCAAAAAAGGGGTTTTGGGATAGAGAGGGGACTGGGCTGCATCGATGCATTGTTGTCGAGCCGGAACTGGGTGCGAGTAGGGTCGTTTGACGAAACGGAGAATAAAGTACGCTAAGCTCTCACCGGCTCAAGGGCCGGTCAGCCAGGGAATGGACGTCACTGGTGCACATCCGAGAATCTATGTGAAGTGGCATAACGCCCTTTATCTATCATAAAGGGCGGGGGAAGCAAGGAACTCATTCGGCGTGATCCCGGGTTCGATTGAGTGATTGGATCGAGAAGAAAAGACGAGAAAAGTCACTACCAGTAACTGCAGGCATTGCATACTGTATGCATGATACATTGGATACAGTCGTAACTGATGATAATTTTCTGATAACTTCTTGACACCTGCCTTTGCCGCCGACATATTATCCGCCGGAGGGCAGTAACTCGACTAAGCTACCTCGTCCTCACTCCATCATCTGAACCTGACGGAGGCCCTAGCTCCTAGGGCTGAACGTCCACACGTTCCAACCGAGACCGGCCGTCGCCGTCGCTCGGTTCCCGTCGTCAATCAGTTCCTAAGTTCACTAAGCCTCGCGCTGCGGGCGGCTTGGCCTTCGTCGGCTTTGCCGAACGCGGTCGTATGCCGGCCTTCTGACCGTGGGGGCTGCGGTTGAACTAGTGATTTGGAGTGTCCCTAGCGAGCCCTGACTTTGTCGCCCCGGCCAGTCCTGCTAGTGCAACTCAGAGGGAGCATCTCAGATGAACGACAGCGTCATCCTTGTGGCCATCGTTGTCCCGTCCGTGCTCATGGTGACCCTCGGCATCGTGGCCATCGTCAGCTTCAGCCGGAAAGGGAACTAAGAGCCTATCCCAGTAGGCTCGAATTCGCCCCGTTTTCCGACCTCGAACCCGCCTACTGGGATAGGCTTTAAGGGCTCGAACCTGTCCTTCGTGGCCGATGACGGCAGCCACGGCAAGGAGCTCTGGAAGACCGCCGGGACGGCCGCCGGGACGCACATGGTCAAGGACATTCGCGCGGGCCAGTTGACTTCCACGCCGTCGGGCCTCACGGCCGTCGGCAACACGCTGTACTTCGCGGCCAGCGACGGCAGCCACGGCGTCGAGCTGTGGAAGAGCGACGGGACGTCCGACGGGACGTCGCTGGTCGCGGACATCAATCCGGGCGTGACCGGGTCGCGGCCCCGGAGCCTGACGGTCGTGGGCAGCACGGTCTTCTTCACGGCCACCGACGCGACGTATGGTACCGAGTTGAGGAAGACCAACGGCACGGCGGCGGGCACGGTCCTCGTCAAGGACGTCTACCCCGGCTCCATCGGCAGCTACCTGAGGAACCTCGTGAACTGTCACGGCACGCTGTTCTACCAGGCCTACGGCTCCGTGCGGGCTATGAGCTGTTCCGCAGCGACGGGACGTCGTCCGGGACTTACGTGGTGAAGGACATCTACCCCGGAGGCACAGGTTCGTACCCGACGAACCTCACCGCCGTGGGCTCCACGGTCTTCTTCCAGGCCGGCGACGGCACCCATGGCACCGAATTGTGGAAGAGCGATGGGACGGCGGCCGGCACGGTCCTGGTCAAGGACATCAATCCCGGCACCACGAGCGGCATGACCGACTACCTGACCGCCGTTGGCAGTACCCTTTTCTTCTCCGCCTGCGACGGCACGAACGGCACCGAGCTATGGAAGAGCGACGGGACGTCCAGCGGCACCGCCCTCGCCAAGGACATCAACCCCGGTGCGTTAGTTCGTCCCCGACCGGGCAGAAGGTGCTGATCGGGTACGTGTACTTCGCCGCCTGCACGCCGGGTAACGGCAACAAGCTCTGGGCGAGCGACGGCACGACGGCGGGCACCGCGCGGCTCTCGGACATCTTCGGCGGTCTTGGCGGTGTACGCTAGCAGCGCGATTAAGTGCAATCAATCATGACGGCTTGGCCGTGCGGAGTACTACAGATGAGCGATACCGTCGTTGTTGTGGCCGTCGTCATTCCAGCTATCGCCATAGTCACGCTGGGCACTGTGGGCATCATTGTCGGCTCGCGTCGCTCCATCGACTTCTCAGCGAACGTGGCACCGAATCCACACACGGCTGCTCGTCTAAGTTCGCATGGCACCATCGAGGTCTTCTTCTCGTACTCCCACAAGGACGAGCGGCTCCGAGAGAAGCTGGTCGAAGCCTTGGCCGCTCTCCAACGACAAGGGGTCATCCGTGGCTGGCATGACCGCAAGATTACCGCAGGGACGAAATTCAAGGGGAAGATTGACGAGCACCTCAACTCGGCCGGTGTCATCCTGCTGCTGGTCAGCCCCGCATTCATGGCCTCGGACTACTGCTATGACGTCGAGATGAATCAGCGCTGGAGCGGGGCAAGAAGGGGGAGGCCCGCGTCATCCCGGTCATCTTGCGGCCGACCGAGGGCTGGCATACCACCCCGCTCGGGGAGCTCCTGGCCGCACCGACCGACGGGAAGCCTGTGACCGAGTGGCCGAATCGGGACAAAGCCTTCGCCGACGTCGCCGGCCATATCCGCAGAGCCGCGGAAGAACTCCGGGGCTCTTAGCCCTGAGCCCAAGATATAGGGAATTATCTTCGGCAAACCCGATGCGGGCGGATAGCATAGGGAGCCATGTTGAAGTGAGTGGACCATTCCGCTTGACGGCAGGCGAGCATCGAAAGCTACGGCGTGAACCTCACGTACGAGCCAGGCCGTTCTTCTCGGCCCCATTGTCCTAGCTCCTGGACGACAACAATGATTGACTCCGAGCGATTCAAGCTCCTCTACGGTCCGTATGCACCGCCGAAGTGCCGAGTGGGTGAAAAGATTCTCTGCGAGTATCGAGACCGAGAGGTCGCAATTGGCGGGATAACGGATGGTCGTATTCCCTGGCCTCTATGCACGCGGACCAGGGCCTCAAGGCCCGGTCGTTTGCGGGAGCCTAATCTTCGCCGTTCGCTCGGAATCCGAAATCGCCGTGGCTTACCACTGGGGCGTGTCGACGGCCACGGTCAAGAAATGGCGACGGGCGTTGGAAGTGCCGGCTGTCAACAACGGAACCCGTTCGCTCTACATCGCATATGGTTTCGAACGGCTGGCGACGCCGGAAAACATGGCGAAGTTAAGAGAGGCCCTTGGCTGCGAGGAGGTGCGTGCAAAAATGCGGGCTTCCTCTATCGGACGCAAGCTACACCCGAAGACGGCCGCGGCACTGCGGGAAGCCGCAAAACGGCCTAAATCTGAGGAATGGAAACGCGGTCAATCCGCTCGGTCACGCAAAATGTGGGAGAACGCCGAGGAATATGGTCTGCCTGCTCAACACTCGTGGTCTGATGAAGATATCGCGATGCTCGGCACCAAGAGCGATAAGGAAGTCGGCAAGGTTCTAGGTCTTCCTCAGCACGTCGTTGTGCACAAGCGGCGAAGCCTCGGCATCGAGGCCAGTGTTCTCGAACCCTGGCTGGATGATGAGGTCGCTCTGCTCGGTACGGACATCGACAGCAAGTCGCCCGAAAGCTGGGCAGGTCCTTGTCGTCCGTTCGGACAAAGCGTCTGAGGTTAGGAATCCCACCTTCAACCACGTGTTGGACTGATGAGGAAATTGCCTTACTGGGCTCCGATACTGACCACGAGATTGCACGACGGCTGGGAAGGCATGAGCGAACCATCCGAAGGAAGCGACGAGGCACTCGGTATCCCGCCCTTTCTCGCACGTTGGACCGAGGAGGAGCTTTTCTGGCTCGGCCGCGATACGGATTGGGCCATCGCCAAAGCGTTGGGGCGTTCGGAGAAGGCGATTGCAGCTCAACGGTCCTTACGCGGCATCCCCGCTTATCGAGAACCTGGAGATTGAGCGGGCCAATTAGGCCCGTGAGTAGCAATGGACCAGAAAACTGGAATAGGATCGTTATACGACGAGTTTTTCCGGGGCTACGGGGCCGAAATCAGGCTGTTTTGCCCCGAGTCTCGCCCGAACTCGACGTATAAGCTGACTTCTACGCTGTGCGGCGGACACCGACCCATCGCATCTTTCTTGATAGAATCGGGGGTCATCTCGGCGGGCCGGTCCGCGGAGCTTGGTCGTCAGGCGGCGTTTGCAACCCTCGATTGAGGGATCAGAGGAGTTCCTGAGATGCCACGTCGTTCCACCTGGCTATGCGGCACCATCCTCATCGCCCTGGCTATCTCGGGGTCGAGGGCCGAGGTTCCCCGTTTCGTCCCGACGAGTTGAAGCGGGAGTCGACGCACATCGTTGTCGGCAAGCTCAGGATGGTGTACCGCTCGGTCGAACCGGGCGGGGACTTCGAGCGGACGCACGGCATCGCCGAGATCGTCGTCGAGAAGGTCGAGAAGGGCGTAGGGCCGAAGGGGGGCGAGGTCGTCTACGTCCGGTTCTGGAACGAACGCTGGGTCGGGAAGGGTCAGGTGCCCCCACACAGCACAGGTCATGATGTACCAACGAAAGGCGTGGTCGTTCGCGCGTACGTGAAGCGCGACCGAGACGGCAGCTACGAGGCCTTGTTGCCCAACGGATTGGCGGTCGTGACCGAGTCCACGACGCGACCTCGGTGATCGGTCGACAGCGGCGCGTAACCTCGCTCTGCAGGGCCCGGCCCGCCTTGTCGGCTCTGCCGGGAGCTTATTCCAGTTTCCTGTTCCATTGCTACTCCCGGCCGAATTAGGGGTGTAAGGTGGCAGAGGGCTCAGGCTCACCGGCTGATAACGGTGATTATGTTATGTAGACGTGTATTGTGGCGTCTGTGCCGGTCGTAGGGCCGGTCACCGTGCCATTTATCGTCGAAGAAACCACGCCAAATACCGGGCAACTTAATATTTAAGTTCATCGATAACTGAGGGTGTTCGCGTTAATCACAGTTTTCTTAAGCATCGAGGGTGGGACTGCCCGCGCCCGTGTCCGGAGGACTGCCCGCTGGTGCGTCGGAGGGCCGCCCGTGATGCGCCCCTAAGCGATACTTCCGAGGGGGGTCATTTGGAAGGCCGCCGCATACGTCCGGAGGACTACGCGCGCATGCGCGGGCACATGCGCACTCTCTGGAGAGAGTGTCTTGCTGAGTACGCTACTA
>CAWFAF010000072.1:0-21916 GCA_963813575.1 uncultured Planctomycetaceae bacterium | reverse complement strand
CGATTCACGGGACGATCGGAAGGTCCCTGCCGTCGGCTCGGCCCAAACCTGGGGGCTGCCCATCGCTGCCATCCGCGGGTCGGCTCGCAGGGACGAAGCCGCGGTCGAATCGGCGTAGACCAAAACCTGCATGGCCTGCTGGTGCTCGAACGGCCGGCCGAGCCGTTCGAATGGCCTTGGCCTCCTCGCCCGGGTCATCCGCTTGATGTGGCCGCCGCCAGAGATCTCCATCCTGCATTCGGATGGTCTCCTCGGGCAGGCCGACCAGGCGCTTGATGTAGCGGACCTTGGGCTCCTCGGGAAGCTTGAACCAGCCCACCTCCATCGGTTCGGCCGACCTTGCCGGCCTGGGGAAGGAAGGGCAACGCCAGGCCGCTCTTCATCGTCATGAGATCCGATCGCCGGAGACGCTGGGCACATCGTCCACGCGGGTCTGGAAGTGGCAATTCTCACAGGTCCCCCAGGCCACGCGAATGCCCGTGCTGGCCCCGGAGCCATTAGAGTGACCTTGGAGTCCAGTTCACCCGGTAGACGTGCCCGCACTCGGGACAGGTGATCTCCTTGTCCGGCCCATCACGTGGGGCCATCGAACCGGTGGAATGACGAACCCTTCGGCCTCGAAGCTCAAGTACCAGGATGCCACGAAGTACCACGACGAACGACTTGATCGACTCGGACGCTGGCTGGAGTTCCCCCGATTGCGGGTCGATTGCTGCGCCTGGTCTGACGGTGATGTCCTCGTGGAACGTGGGCCTTCGGGGTGCTTCATGAGCCTCTCCTCTTGGAGATTGGCGGAGGATCGTCGCGGTTCTCAATCAAGATAACAAAACTTCCCTGTTCCCAGGAACGGCTCTTGCAAGAGCCCGCCGGACCGATCGGCCGGCCCTTCAAAGTAACTTCGCTTGCGCATCTCCACTTCTTGTCGTCGAGGAAATACGGCTACCGTCCGCGATCGTCCCAACTGCCCTCCGGCCGCCGTGGAGTTCATGGACAGCCACCTAGCGGGACTGTGGAGCCAGAGAGCCAGATCATCCACCGGGCTACCGTAATCGATGGCACCGTCGGGATCGCTATCCTGAACGTGGTTGCAGGGATGACTCGGGGGGAAGAAGCGACTATCATCGGTGTCGCACAGAAAACAGCCGTTGCCTTCGGGTTCCTGCCGGAAACTCCAATTGTGGGGAGCTTCGTCGTGCCCCTTCTGCTCCTTGATCGCCTCGACCCGTCGAGTTACTCGACACTCCTGGTCGGTGGTCTGCTCATCGTCCCGGCGGTCGTGGGAACGTTTGCCGCCGGCTGTGCGGTCCCCCGGTCCAGATGCAAGAAGAGCGTCATCGGTGCAGGGATGATTCCTCGCGGCGAAGTCGGGCTCCACTGTGCCCAGACTGGTCTTGCCAGGGGGGTCTTCAATTCGAAGGTCTTCAGGCGCCGCGACCATGAGGGTCGTGGGGACAACCGTTCTCGCCCCTCCGGGTCTTCGTGCTCTCATCCCCCCGGCGGAGCTTTCCTGGATTGCCCCGGAGGCGAAAGGCATCAGAGAACCGGTCGGAGGAGACGAAGAAAGTGTAAAGCTACGCATTTGATCATTCATCATGAAACCTCGGCTCTTCTGATTGTTTGTGTGCGCGGCGCAAGCGGTTGACCAGGATGATCTCTCCGCACGTTGTCGCCCGGAACTTGGGCGTCTCGTTCCCGCCCTTGTGTCGCTGGCAACTAGCAAGACTCCGTTGAACGTTCCATTGTCTGATCGATCGAAAGACCCAGGATTCCCTCCATGCCCGAGGAGAATTGGCTTTGGTACAAGGATGCGATCATCTACGAGGTCCATGTTCGCGCATTCCTCGACGGCGCCGGGGACGGGCATGGGGACTTTCGCGGCCTGACCCAGAAGCTCGATTATCTCCAGGATCTGGGCATCACGGCGATCTGGCTCTTGCCGTTCTATCCCTCGCCCTTGAGAGATGACGGCTACGACATCGCGGACTACACCAGCATCAACCCGCAGTATGGGAAACTCGAGGATTTCAAGGCGTTCCTCGAAGCGGCGCACGACCGCGGTCATCCGGGTCATCACCGAACTGGTGCTGAACCACACGTCCGACCAGCATCCGTGGTTCCAGCGCGCCCGGCGCGCCCCGGCCGGCAGCCCGGAACGCGATTTCTACGTGTGGAACGATTCTCCCGAGAAGTACCAGGACGCCCGGGTGATCTTCCAGGACTTCGAGCCCTCGAACTGGAGCTGGGATCCGGTCGCCAAGGCGTACTACTGGCACCGGTTCTACGCTCATCAACCGGACCTCAACTTCGACAATCCGGCCGTCTGGGAGGCGATCTTCCCGGTCGTCGATTTCTGGCTCGAGATGGGAGTCGATGGGCTGCGGCTCGATGCCGTGCCCTATCTCTACGAGCGCGAGGGGACCAACTGCGAGAACCTGCCCGAGACCCACCAGTTCCTCAAGGCCCTCCGTGAGCACGTCGACGCCCGATATCCGGGTCGGATGTTCCTGGCCGAGGCCAACCAGTGGCCCGAGGACGCCGCCGCCTACTTCGGCCAGGGCGACGAGTGCCACATGGCATTCCATTTCCCCTTGATGCCGCGGCTTGTTCATGGCCCTTCACCAGGAGGATCGGTTCCCGATCCACGACATCATGGCCCAGACGCCGGCCATCCCGGAGACCTGCCAGTGGTGCCTGTTCCTCCGCAATCACGACGAGCTGACCCTCGAGATGGTGACCGACGAGGAACGCGACTACATGTATCGAGCCTACGCCGTGGACCGTCATGCGCGCATCAACCTGGGAATCCGCCGCCGGCTCGCCCCGTTGCTTGCGCAACGATCGGCGCCGGACCGAGCTGATGTTCGCCCTGCTGTTCTCGCTGCCGGGAACGCCGGTCATCTACTACGGCGACGAGATCGGGATGGGGGACAACATCTACGTCGGCGATCGCAACGGGGTGCGCACGCCCATGCAGTGGTCGGCCGACCGCAACGCCGGGTTCAGCCGGGCCAACCCGCAGAAGCTCTATCTGCCGGTCATCATCGATCCGGAGTACCACTACGAGACGGTGAACGTCGAGGCGCAGCAGGGCAACCCGTCGTCTCTCCTGTGGTGGGTCAAGCGGCTCGTCACCCTGCGCAAGACGTTCCGGGCCTTCGGCCGGGGCTCGTTCCGGCTGCTGCGGCCCGAGCAACATGAAGGTCCTGGCGTTCATCCGCGAGTACCAGGACGAGCGCGTCCTGGTGGTTGCCAACCTGTCGCGGTTCGTCCAGTACGTCCAGCTGGACCTGAAGGACTACGCGGGCGTCATCCCCGAGGAGGTGCTCGGCCGCACGCGGTTCCCGCAGGTCACCGGACGAGCCGTACCTCCTGACCCTCGGGCCGCACGGGTTCATCTGGTTTTCCCTGCCGGTCCCCGTCGCGCCGATCGATGCCGGGGCGGAACCGCACGGCCTGGGTGAGATCGAGCTGCCGCTGCTCCGCGGCAGACGGCCGCTCCCGAGACGGTTCCAGCCCGAGAACTGGGACGAGACTCGAAGCGCTGCTGCCCGCAGTACCTCCACCGCAACCGGCTCCTCGCGAGCCGCACGGCCATCTCGACCTGCGAGATCGTCCACGTCGCCCCGATCCGGGTGGGCGAGATCGAGGTCTGGTACCTGATCGTTCGCGTCGACCCGCGCGGGGGGATCACCGAGACGGTCTCGCTCGGCCTGGCCTTCGTCGCGGAGGATCAGCTCGAGCAGCTGCTGGTGCCGCCAGGAGATCGCCGGCTTTGCCCGGGTCGCGGGCCCCGAGCCCGGCGTCCTCTGCGATGCGCTGGCCGTGCCGGCCTGCTGTCGGGGTCTACTCCGTGGCATCCTGGCCGGCCGATTGCGACAGGTCGACTGACGGCGAGATCCTCGCGGCGACCATTGGAAACCAGACCGTGGTCGACCTGGACGACGTGGCGGACCTCCCGCTGTCGCTCCGTCGCAGCGAGCGCATCAACACGGTCGTCGTTTACGGCGAATCCTTCATCCTCAAGACGTTTCGTCAGATCGAAGAAGGCGTCAACCCGGATCTCGAGATCGGCCGTTACCTGGCCGACGCAGCCTGACTACCACGGGGTAACCCCGGTCGTCGGCTTCATCGAATACCGGCGCCGCGGGGCCGAACCGATCACGCTCGGCGTCCTCCACCGCTATATCCCCAACCAGGGCACCGCCTGGCAGTATCACGCTCGATCAGTTGAGCCAGTACTTCGAGCGGGTGGCCGCCCTCTCGCGAGACAGCCCCCCAAACCCTCCCTCCATGGTCTCGCAAGGGGAGCGAGGGCAAACGAACACGCAAGGCCGAACCCTCGCGCGAGCTGATCGGCGGATACCTGGTCAGCAGCCGCTTGCTGGGCCTGCAAACCGCCGAGTTGCACCGAACGCTCGCCGCGAACTCGACCGATCCCGCGATTGGCCCCGGAACCGTTCGGGAAGCTCTACCGGCGATCGATGTACCAGTCGTTGCGCAACCTGACGGGCCGGCTCTGCGATCGGCTGACCCAGCATGCGCAACGACCTGCCCGAATCCGCGCGCCCCCTGGCCGACGAGATCGTCCGCCAGCAAGACGCCATCCTCCAGCGGTTCCGGACCATCCTCGACCCCTCCTTCGTCGGACAGCGGATCCGATGCCACGGCGACTACCACCTCGGACAACTCCTCTTCACCGGCAAGGACTTCGTGGTCATCGACTTCGAAGGGGAGACCGCGCGGACGATCGGCGAACGGCGCATCAAGCGGTCGCCGCTCCGGGACGTGGCCTGCATGGTCCGCTCGATGGACTACGCCGTGCAAAGCGTCCTGCTGGGCGTGACCGACGTCCGCGGCCGGCCACCGGGCATGATCCGGCCCGAGGATCGGCCAGCCCTGGAACCCTGGGCGTTCTCCTGGTATGACCATGCGACGCGCGAATTCCTCTCGGCCTATTTCGAAGCGATCCAGCCGACGGGGCTGCTCCCCACACGCAGACGGACGGCTACGACCTCCTCGAACTCTACCTGCTGGAAAAGGCCCTTCTCGAGATCGATGCCGAGCTGACCGACCGCCCCGACTGGGTCATGATCCCGTTGCGGGGAGCGGTCCGACTGCTCGGCCACGACCCGACCGACCCGGCGCTGCGCTCTGAACCCGTGGCACGAGACCGATGGTCGTCTACACAAACTAGCCCGCGTTCTCCTCGGGTCGATAGACAGGATTGAAAGAAGATCGATCGCGAGCGGGACGGCGGCGAACGTCTGGAGCGCCAAGATGGTTTTCTCTCGACAGAATCTTCATGAGTTGATCGAAGAGAAGATGCGTCGTTATCGCTTTGTCGTTGTGGCGAATCGAGAGCCGTTCATCCACAAGCACGAAGGCTCGAAAATCGAGGTGCTTCGGCCAGCCAGTGGAATGGCATCGGCGCTCCATCCGATGATGCTCGCCTGCGACGGGACCTGGGTGGGTCACGGCAGTGGTGACGCCGATCGCGAGGTGGTCGACGAGCACGACCGCATCCGGGTGCCGCCGGAGGACCCGCGTATACCCTCCGCAGGGTCTGGCTCACCCCGGAGCAGGAGGAAGGGTACTACTACGGCCTCGCCAACGGCGGGCTCTGGCCGCTTTGCCACATTACCTTCACGCGTCCGCGGTTCGACCCGCGAGACTGGGAGTACTATCGCGAAGTCAACCGGCTCTTCGCGGATGCGGTGCTCGAGGAAGTGGGGACCGAGCCGGCCTTTGTCTTCATCCAGGACTTTCACTTCTGCCTGCTCCCACGGATGCTCAAGAACGCACATCCCGGCCTCATCATCGCCCAGTTCTGGCACATCCCCTGGCCCAACCGCGAGGTCTTTCGGACCTTCCCGTGGGGAGAAGAGCTTCTGGATGGTTTGCTGGGGAACGACCTGCTCGGCTTCCATGTGCACTACCATTGCCAGAACTTTCTGGACACGGTCGATCGCGAGATCGAAGCGAGAGTTGACCTCGATCGATCCGAGATCCACCGCGGTGGTCACAGCACCCTGGTACGGCCGTTTCCGATCAGCATCGATTTCGCGGCTCACGATCGAGAGGCCGAGAGCCACGAGGTTGAGGCCGCCATGGAACGCTGGCGCCGCGAGTTGAACCTGGGTCATGAGCCCGTCGGATTGGGATCGAACGCCTGGACTACACCAAGGGAATCCCAGACCGACTGCGGGGGCTCGACTACCTGCTCGAGACCCATCCCGAGTATCGGGGCTCAATGCGGTTTATCCAGGTCGCAGTGCCAAGTCGAACTCACGTGCCCGCCTATCAGCAGGTCGATCGGGAGGTCGATGAAGTCGTCCGAGACATCAATGACCGATGGCGAACGGAGGTGTGGGAACCCATTGTGTATATCAAACAACAACAGGGTTCTGTGGAGATGATGGCGTTACACCTGCTCTCCCGCTTCTGCATCGTCAGTTCCCTCCACGACGGCATGAACCTCGTGGCCAAGGAGTTTGTGGCCAGTCGGCACGATGGCGACGGCGTCCTGATCTTGAGCCGTTTCACCGGGTCTGCCCGCGAACTCAGCGACGCGATTCAAGTGAATCCCTTCTCGATCGGAGAGATCGCCGAGGCTGTCCATTGCGCCTCAGCCATGCCCGAGGACGAGCGTCGTCGTCGGATGCAAAGAATGCGGGCGCAAGTGAAGGAGTACAACGTCTATCGCTGGGCCGGGAAGATCCTCTCCAGCCTCCTCAAGTTCGATTTCCCCGAAGGATTCGGACGACGCATGACGACCCTCAACCTGACGGAGAGCCTGCCGGAGATCGCTAGCCGGATCGATCGTGCCGAAAGCATCCTCCTGGGACTCGATTTCGACGGCACACTGACACCGATCCGTCCTCGCCCCGAGGAGGTCGTTCTGCCCGAACCGGTCCGCGCCGTTCTGGCACGCCTGGCCGGCTTGCCGCGGGTGACGCTGATGATCGTCAGCGGCCGAAGTCTCGGCGATGTGGCCAGTCGAGTCGGATTGCCGCAACTCATCTACGCAGGTAACCACGGCTTGGAGATCCGAGGGCCCGGTCTCGTCTTCGTCGAACCGACGGCCGCCCTCCTCGTCGATTCCCCTGCAGGAACTTACGAAACAACTGGAAGAGCTGCTCGCGGGGATACCGGGCGTTCTGGTGGAATCGAAGGGCCTGACCACGAGCGTCCACTACCGCAACGTCCCTCCTGAACTCTGGGATGAGCTCGCTCGAGTCGTCGGCAACGTGCTGTCAAGTGACCCGGATCGCTTCGTTCTGACCTCCGGCCATCGGGTCTGGGAGATCCGGCCCGCGTGTCTCCTGGCACAAAGGCGAAGCCCTCAAGTGGGTCCTGCAACATCTCGGCGACCCCGCGCGCCGACTTGTCTTCTATCTCGGAGACGACCGTACCGACGAGGATGCGTTTGCCACCCTGCCTGAGGGCGTGACGGTCAAGGTCGGTCAAGCACCGTCTACAACGCTCGCACGCTACCATCTCGCCGACCCTGCCGCCGTTGAGCGGTTCCTCGCCTGGCTCGCTGAGAAACTGGCGCCGGCAGGTGAAACCACGTCGATCGGAGATCGTCAACCATGAATGCCACGGATCCAAACGCACCGCTGCCTTCTCATCCGTTCCGATGGTTCCCCGAATTCCTCGAGTTCGGCAAGCGGCGCATGCGTACCCAGGGCACGTTCTTGCCGCCAGTATCCTCGTCGGGATCGTTGCGGGATCGGGAGGGATCGTCTTCTCCGTGTGCGGGCAGGCCGTCGCCCAATTCACCCTGGAAGGGATTGCTGGGTACCATCCCACGAGCCCGGATGCGGAGGTCAGATTCCCGTGGATACCTGCACTGGACGCCCCGTTCAACCCCTGGCTGCTGATCGTGATACCCGCGGTGGGCGGCCTGCTGAGCGGTCTGCTCGTGTATCGCTTTGCCCCGGAGGCGGAAGGGCATGGCACAGATGCCGCGATCGCCGCTTATCACGAACACAAGGGCTACATCCGGCCCCGTGTACCCCTCATCAAGCTCATTGCCAGCGCCTTGACGATCGGTTCGGGTGGATCTGGAGGTCGCGAGGGGCCGATCGCCCAGATCGGAGCCGGCTTCGGTTCGCTTCTGGGGGGTCTGCTCAAGTTCCGTCCAGCCGAACGCCGCATTCTGCTCGCGGCAGGGATGGGTTCGGGTGTGGCCGCGATCTTCCGCGCGCCTTTGGCCGGAACCCTCTTTGCCGCCGAGATCCTCTACTGCTCGCCCGAGTTCGAGCCGGAAGTCATCCTGCCAACCGGTCTTTCCAGCGTCGTGTCCTATTGCACGTTCGGGGTTCTGGCCTTCTGGCTCGGGGGCATCGCCCAGCCGTGGCGGCCTCTCTTCGCCACGCCAACCTCGCTGGTCTTCACCAGTGCCTGGGAGCTATTGCCCTACTCGATTCTCGCGATCTGGGTCGCCGTGCTGGCCATGCTCTATGTCCGCACGTTTTACGGCATCCATCACCTGTTCCAGCTCTTGCCGATTCCGAGATCCTTCAAACCGGCGGTCGGCGCTGCGCTGGCCGGAGCCGTGGGCGTGGGGCTGTACTTCGGGATGGGTCGCCAGCCCACGGTCCTCTCGGTCCTCTCTTATGGCTACGGCGTGCTTCAGGAAGGTCTGCGAGACGAGACGGCACTTTCGGCGGTACTGCTGCTGGCCATCGCCGTGGGCAAGATTCTCACCACCAGCCTGACGATCAGCAGCGGTGGCTCGGGCGGCGTGTTCGGACCATCGATGGTCATTGGCGGCTGTGCCGGGGGCAGCCTTGGAATGTTCATGCATGGCCTCTGGCCGGCGGCGGCCCCCCATCCGGCCACGTTCGTGATTCTCGGCATGGCGGGCTTCTTCGCCGCAGCCGCCAAGACTCCGTTCTCGACACTGGTGATTGTCAGTGAAATGACGGGAGATTACCGGCTCCTCTTGCCGGCGCTGTGGGTCTGCACTCTGGCCTTCCTGATATCGGATGAGGAGCCGCTTTATCGTTCGCAGGTGTTGAGCCGATCACTCTCTCTTGCGCATCAGGGCGATTTTGTCCGGGAGATCCTCTCCGGCCTCCACGTGCGGCAATTCCTCAAGGACGGTTCGGCGCCTCCCACTCTTCGCCCTGACGACCCGCTCCCCGTTGTGGTGGCGAAGTTCGACCACACCCGCTACTCCGTCCTGCCAGTGGTCGGCGAGGACAATTCTCTGCTGGGGATCGTCGCTCTGGACGAGCTTCACCTGGCGGTGAAGGCGGGCTCGGCGGGCGCATGGCTGATGGCCGCCGACTTGATGAGATCTGAAGTGCAACCGCTCCATCCCGATGATCAGCTCGATGTCGGCATGCAGCTCTTCGTGGAAAACGACCTCCCCGTTCTCCCCCTGGTTGATGGATCATCACGGAACCGGGTCATTGGACTCGTCCGCCGCTCGGATCTGGCCAAGGCCTATCTCCGGAAGCTTCAGGGGGATCCAGAGCATGCATCGCCGCAAGGTAAGCGACGGTGAACGAGAAAGCGATCTGGGGCCAAGGCCCCAGACCGCCTCTACCCAGGTTGCACGGATCGTTCGATCCTGATGCAGCCGGGCAAGGAGACTGATGTCCAGAGCGAACTTGGGCACCAAGGGTTTTGCTAATGTGATCGCGTCATGGCCAGGATATCAGAGGACGACGACTTGCCGACTGCCCCGGAGTGGTGCTTTCTTGTCCGACCAGGATGATGGTCCCCACGGTCGAAGGTGCCCCATGACAGCCCGAGAGATTATGGTACAGCCTGTTCTCACGGTCCGAAGTGATGCCTGCCTTGCGGACGTTGCGGCCCTGATGCTCGACCATCGGTTCGGCTGCGTGCCCGTGGTCGACGATGCAGGGAGACTTTGTGGGGTTGTCACAGAATCGGACTTCTCGGCCAAGGAGCGAGGCGTGCCTTTCTCCACGCTCCGGCTCCCTCAAGTTTTCCATCAGTGGCTGCCACCTCGGGGGATCGAGCGGATCTATGAGGCAGCCCGGACAACGCTGGCTGGCGAGGTCATGAGCACCGACCTGGTCGTCGCCACGGAGCAGACCCCCGTCGATGAGGTGGTCCGGCATATGCTGTACCGTGATATCAATCATATCCCGGTGTTACGCGACAGTGTCCCGGTCGGAATCATCTCGCGCCATGACCTCCTCCGGATGATGGTCCCCGATGTCAAAGTTGATGACAGAGTCGGTAGACCCGATGTCTGATCTTCGAGCAACCCGATGTGGAGCATCGTTGCCTCACAACGCAACTCAATAAAATGGCATACGCACCACAAGATAATGCACTCCGAGGGTTGCCTCCCGCCCATTCGTTGACCGTGCAGGAGGTTCTCGCCCGCTTCAGCGGCACCAGCGATGGCGGCCTCGACGAGGCCGAGGCGGAGGCTCGTCGGGCGAAATACGGACCCAACCAACTCTCCCAGGCGAAGCCACCTTCAAGGTGGTGGCGGTTCCTCGGTCAGTTTCTCGAGCCGGTCATCGGCATCCTCATCGCGGCTGCCCTGATCTCCGGACTCATGGGTGATGTGATCGACACGCTGGCGATTCTGGCCATCGTGCTGCTGAACGGCGTCATCGGCTTCCTCCAAGAGGAGCGGGCCGAACGTGCGATCGCCGCACTCCAGCGACTCTCGGTCCCCCTGGCCAAGGTACTCCGGGAAGGACAACTGCAGTCGATCCCGTCCCGAGACCTGGTTCCCGGCGACAGGATCGTCCTTGAGGGCGGCGACAACATCCCCGCCGACTCCAGACTCCTCAGGGCGTTTGACCTTCGCGTCCAGGAAGCCGCCCTGACGGGGGAGTCGGTCCCCGTGGCCAAGGACGCCGAGGACGTGCTCGAGGTGCCGACGCCGCTGGCCGACCGGACCAACATGGTCTACCTGGGCACGACCGTTGCGGCCGGCAGGGCGGACGCGATCGTGGTCGCCACAGGCTCGGCCACCGAGCTTGGGGTGATCGCCGGCTTGCTTCAACGCACCGAGCGCGAACCGACTCCGCTCCAGAAACGGCTCGCCGAACTGGGAAAGGTGTTGATCGCCATCGTGCTGGGGATCGCCGCCCTCATCTTCCTGCTCCACGCACTGAGAGGCGGGCCGCTCCTGCCATCCTTCCTGCTGTCGGTAAGCCTCGCCGTGGCCGCCGTCCCGGAAGGTCTTCCCGCGGTCGTGACGCTGGTGCTGGCGATCGGCTTGCAGCGCCTGGTGCGGCGCAACGCTCTGGTGCGAAGGCTGCCGAGCGTCGAGACGCTGGGCTCCGTCACGGTCATCTGCTCGGACAAGACCGGCACGCTGACCCGCAACGAAATGACGGTGAGGGAGATCGTCACCGCGAGTGCCCACTATCACGTCAGCGGAACGGGCTACGAGCCTCGCGGTGCTTTTCACCTGCGCGTCGAGGGAGGCGGTCACGACGTTGGCAAAGCGATCGATCCCCAGGAACGGCCCGACCTGATTCGAGCCCTACAGATCGCGGCCTGGTGCAACACGGCACAAGTTGCGCCCCATCCCGAAGATGAGCGTGTCTGGCAGGTCATCGGAGACCCGACCGAAGGAGCGCTGGTCGTCGCCGCCCTCAAGGCCGATGTCGAGGCGCGGGATCGAGACGACCGAGTGATCCACGAGATCCCGTTCGATTCGGAACGCAGGGCGATGTCCGTCATCGTCCGCGGGCCCGAAGAGTCCGCGACGATGTACACCAAGGGAGCACCCGAGGTCATCCTTGCCAAGTGCGACAGGGAGTGGCGACATGGCCAGATCGGCCCTCTGTCGTCCGAACGGCGCGAGGAAATCCATCGGACCTCCGCCGCCATGGCTACCCGGGCCCTCCGCGTTCTGGCACTGGCCGATCGCCATCACCCGGACCTCGGTCACGAGGCGGTCAGGAAGGAAGAAGGGCTGATCTTCGTCGGTCTGGTGGGCATGATCGACCCACCCCGCGAGGAAGCCATGGCGGCGGTCCGAAAATGTAAGGCGGCGGGTATCCGGCCCATCATGATCACCGGCGACCACCCGGCCACGGCGATGGCGATCGCCCGCGAGTTGGGCCTCGCGCACGAGGCCGACCGCGCCCTGACCGGCCAGGAAGTCGACCAACTGAGCGACGCCGAACTGGCCGACACGGTGCAGGGAATCCCGGTGTACGCCCGTGTTTCGGCCGAGCACAAGTTGCGGGTCGTGAATGCGTGGAAAGCCCGCGGACAGATCGTGGCCATGACCGGCGACGGCGTCAACGATGCGCCGGCCATGCGGGCGGCCGACATCGGTATCGCCATGGGCATCACCGGCACCGACGTGACCAAGGAATCCTCCGACATGATCCTGACCGACGACAACTTCGCGTCGATCGTCAGCGCCGTCGAAGAGGGGCGTGGCATCTTCGATAACATCCATAAGTTCATTCACTTCCTGCTGGCGAGCAACGCCAGTGAGGTCTTGCTGATGCTCCTGGCGGCGCTGGTTGGCTGGCCCGCCCCACTGACCGCCGTCCAACTCCTCTGGATCAACCTCGTGACCGACGGCTTGCCAGCCCTTGCCCTGGGTGTTGAGCCGCTCGAACGCGACATCATGGGCCGCCAGCCTCGCCCGCCGCATGAGCCGGTGATCACCTACCGCCGTGGGCTGCGGATCCTTCTCCATGGTGTTCTGATGGCAGCCGTGGGGGTTGTCGCCTTCGCCTATACCTTCGGCCAAGGCGAAGACCTCGATCGCGCACGGACCGCCACGTTCTGCACCATGGCGTTCACGCAACTGTTCTTCGCCCTCGCTTGCCGTAGTCAGACCGAAACGTTCTGGGGGCTGGGACCGTTCACCAACCTCTCCTTGTTCGGGGCGATCGCGGTATCAACGCTGCTCCAGGTCGTCGTGGTCACTCTGCCGCTGACTCGCACGGTGTTCGACGTACCGGCCCATCCCGGCGGTGACTGGCTTCACATCCTGCCGCTGGCCCTCGCGCCCGTGACGGTCATCGAGCTGGCAAAGTGGCTCCGCGGATGGATCGTGGCACGGCGGGCGGCCCAGCCAGTCCCGATTTCTTGATTCCTCGTCAGTCAGTCCCGTGCGAAACCATCACGTTTGCGGTAGAGAACATGAGCTTCACCATCCTGCAATTTGTCGTCTCCGCCGCGGTGATCGTGACCGCAGGAACGTTTCTGACCAGATACGCCGACGCCATCGCGGACCTCACTGGCCTCGGTCGGTTGCTCGTCGGCAGCATCTTATTGGCCGGGGCCACCTCGCTCCCCGAGTTGTCGGTGGACCTCAACGCGGTCCGGCTCGGCGCAGGTCGACATGGCGGTCGGAGACCTCATGGGCAGCAGCCTGTTCAACCTCCTGATCCTGGGAATCCTCGACCTGTCTCACCACTCACGCGGTCGGATGCTCTCCCGCGCCTCCGCGGCCCATGCCCTGTCGGCGACCTTGAGCATCGCGCTGACCGCCCTGGCGGCCATGTCGATCCTCGTCGGGCTCGCGGTCCGCGCAGACCTTCGCTGGCCTAGGCGTGGGGAGCTGGGCTCTCTTGATCGCCTATGCACTGGGGGTTCGGATGGTCTACTGGACCAGCGCCTCTCCGCCGAGCGTGGCCGAGCCCTCGCAGGAGGTCTTGTTCCCCGACAGGAAGGTTCGGCTCATCCGGGCCGGCATGGGGTTCGTCGCTGCCGCGCTCGTGATCCTCGTGGCCTCGCCGTTCCTGGCCCGCTCCGCCGCCAGCCATCGCCGACCAGACCGGTCTGGGCGGCACCTTTGTCGGAACCACGTTGGTGGCACTCTGCACTTCACTTCCGGAACTGGTCGCCTCGTTGACGGCCTTGCGGCTCGGTGCCTTCGACATGGCCGTCGGGAATGTCTTCGGAAGCAATGGCTTCAACATGGTGCTGCTGGTCGCTCTTGATGTCGCCCAGCCAGGCTCACTGCTGTCAGACGTGTCGGCCACGCATGCCCTGACAGGTCTGGCGACGATCCTGGTCACGGCCGTGGCGGTCCTGGGCCAGCTCTATCGGGTCGAAAAACGTGTCGCCTTCGTAGAACCCGACAGTGTGCTGATCATCGGACTGATTATGGGTGCTCTTGCCATGGTGTACTTCTTGGGCTGAAAGGAATTGTCCATCAGCTCCTCCTTTCGGACAGTCAACTCGATGGCAAGCACGATCCTTGGTGGTTCCGGAGACGGAAGCCTTTTCTGCAGGATCCCCCGGCTGATGGTGATGAGGTTGTCGCCCTTGCTCGGCCAGACTACTGAACGTCAGTCCCGGTGAAGATCGTTGTTTTTTTCTCCGTTGCTATCGGAAGCTCAGGATAGAAGCAACGTGGTGCCGACCCTGAAATCGTTGGCGACGGCGTATCTGATGCCCGTCCAGAAAATTCGCAACTTGCGGAACGGCCTGGAGCGAGGCAAGCCGTACCGGAAGTGCCCGTGTTCCACGATTCGAGGTCCACCGATAGCGACGGACTCGATCTACTCGAGGGACTCGACCGACCCGGTGTGGCGAAGATGACGTGCGACAAGCCAGCAAAGCCCGGCCCAAGTCGCCCCGGCCGTCCAGCCTGCGAGGATATCGCTCGGGTAATGTGCCCCCAGATAGACCCGACTCATGCCCACGAGAACTGTCAAAAGTGTGGCCACGGCGATGAAATACGATTTCAGCCGTGTCCGATCCGAGAGCTCGGCAAGGAGCAGCCCCAATGTGAGATAGACGACGGCCGAGTTCATGTATGACCGCTCGGGAAACTCGAAAGTGAGACGTGTGTGAGGTGCGGCGTCAGGTTGGGACGGGGCCGCTGGAAAACGCCTTTGAACAGGATGCTCAGCAGCAGGCCTCCGAGCGAAGCGGAGAGCACGAGCCAGATCGAGTGATATGCCCGACAGATCCACAGGTAGCCCGCCGCCGCCCCGATGACGAGCACGAGAACCGTGATGCCCCCGAGGGCGGTTAGGTCGCGGAAGGCCTCCTCCAGCCAGGACGGTCCGATGGGGTTCGACGGATCGCTCGCATGCCGCAAGGAGCGGACCACCCATTCGTCAAGCCGCTGGGTTTCCCCCTCGGTAACTTCATCGGCGACTTCGAGGAAACACCAGGCCGCGATGATTGTCACCACGATGGCCGCGAGCGTGAATGCGTCTGTGCGGATCAAGCGTATCCAAAAACTTCTGATCGTTTTGAGAACATCGCCGAACACCGTCACCTCCCGAAACTACCTTTACCCCAACTCGATCGACCGTCGAGACACGTCAAGGTTTTGCGACTACAGCCTGTCATGCTGTAGTGGGCTTGATGCGACTGCCAAAGAAATCGCGAAGAAACAGCAGGCAACCGACGAACAATCCCGCGAGCCCGACGAGCACCCAATCGTCCCAGGTGGAGTGGCTGCAGGTGGAGCAGACGATTCATCGCCGGCGTCTGGATCAGGAGGAACGAAGAGAGGATCGTGCCGATCGAGATGACCCAGGCGGCCCGGGTGCGGAGTCGGCTGAGCGCCGCCGCCACGCAGGCCCCCGTGACCGTGAAGGTCGCCAAGGCCATCGCCCGGCCGTGCTCGACATTTTTCACGCCTTCGAGACTCCGCAGGTAGCCCGCCATCACCATCGCGGAGATCACGATCCCGATGAGCACGATGACCACCCACTCGCCGAGAGCCGAAGAACCGAGCCCGGCCCGCGAGGTGGGGCCTCCTCGCGAGCACCCGGTCCGCGGGTTCCTGGAAGGCCAGCATGGCCGTCGGGTGGATCATGATCTCCAACAAGACGATATGGACCGGGAGGTAGAGCAGCGGGTATCCGGCCAAGGGGATCAGCGTCGCCGTCACGACGAAGGGGATGTGGACCATGAGCAGATACTGGAAACTCAACCGCAGGTTCTCGAAGAGCTGACGGCCCTCGCGGATCGCCCCCACGATGGTGCGGAAGTTGTCATCCAGCAGGACGATCGCCGCGACCTCGCGTGCGCTCCGCGTGCCCCGCTCGCCCATCGCGACGCCGACGTCGGCTGCCTGGAGCGCGGGTACGTCGTTGACCCCATCCCCCGTGACCGCGACGATCTCGCCGCCTTCCTGCAAGCTCTTCACCAGCATGAGCTTCTGGGCCGGTTTCGCGCGGGCGATGACGTCCACACCGAGAAGTTCGTTCCCCTTCTGGTGGGTGACGAAGCCTTCCAGCTCTTCTCCCGTGACCAGACGGGGAGCCTCGCCGCCGATGCCAACGCTCTTCGCGACGGCAAGGGCCGTCAACGGATGATCGCCGGTGACCATGATGGGGTGGATCCCGGCGGTATTGCAGTCCCGGACCGCCTCCCGGACTCCTTCGCGGACCGGGTCCTCGAACGCCAGCATTCCTGCGAACTCGAAGCCCGCGTCCGGTTCATGGTCGGGTCCCGGTGAGACATCGACCGCGCGGGACGCGACCGTGATCACCTTATGCGCCCCTTCGGCGAGCCCCGCGATCTTGTCAAGCCAGGCGGCCCGTTCGGCGTCGTCCAGGGTTGACATCGCGAGGACGACCTCCGCGGCCCCTTTGGTGACGACGAGCAGTCGCCCATCGTCCGCTTTGTACGATCGCCGTCTCACGCTTGCGGTCCTCGGTGAAGGGGAAGGTCTCGATCGTCTCGGGGCGAGCTCCTCCGATCCCTTTCGCCTCGGCCGCTTTGAGGATCGCCTCGTCCATCGGGTCGCCGCTATCGCTTCGGGAGGCAAGGGACGCGAGGAAGAGCAACCGACCCTCGTCAATCGGTGGGGCGGGCAGCAGGTGTTCGAGCCGCAGGCGCCCTTCGGTGATCGTCCCGGTCTTGTCCGAGCAGATATACGTGACCCGGCCGATGTTCTCGACGGTGACCGCACGCCGGACGAGGGCCTGACGCTGCGCCATGCGATAGACACCGACCCCGAGGAAAAAGGTGAAGACGACCGAGAACTCCTCGGGGATGGCGGCCGTGGCGAGCGTGACCGCGCTGATGAGGGCGTCGAGCCAGCCGTATCCCTGATAGAGACGCATCGCCCCAAGGGCCAGGCAGAGGACGAGGGCCGCGACGATGAGGATTTTCACCAGCCTGCCGATCGCCGCCTGCAGCGGCGTGACCTCGTGCGTGCCGTGGATCGCGGACCGGACGATCTCGCCGTAGAGCGTCTCACCGCCGGTGTAGACGACGCGGACGCGGGCCTCGCCGGTCAAGAGACGGGTCCCGGCGAACACCCAGTGTTCTTCCTCCACCAGCGGGTCGCCTGAGGCTCGGGGCAAATCGCCGAGCGGTCGTTTCGGGACGGGATAGGCCTCTCCCGTGAGCGCGGATTCGTCGACCTGGAGGCCAGTCCCATCGACGACCAGACCGTCGGCCGGAGATGGCTCCCCGGGAGGGATCACCACCAGGTCACCGGGGACGAGATCGAGGGCCGGTATCGTCACGACGGAATCGTCCCGGACGACGTTCGCGGTTGTCGCGAGGCGCGTCTTGAGACCCGCGGTCGATGCCTGGGTTCGACGATGAAGGTAAAAATCCATCCCGAGGAGGGGAAGGATGGCCACAAGAAGCGTCAGCGCCTCCGTGAGTTGACCGATCAGGGCATAAAGGACGCCCAACCCCGGCAAAGAGCCAGAGCATCGGGTCTTTCGCAGTGTCACGAAGCAGGTCCCACCAGGGATGCGTCGTCGTCTCCACGATCTCGTTGGGGCCGTACTCCTGCCTGCGTTCGTCGACCTCGGTCCGGGTTAAGCCTCGCAGAGAGGGAATCAGTTGCTGCAAGCGGGCGAGCGGGACGGGGCGGCGGGCCATTTCGATCTTCCCCTCTCAGCAGACGAGTAATTCTTCGGCAGGTTCCGCACGGCGATCGGCCGGGCACGCTCGCCGACGGAGGCCGAGCGCTGGCTGACACCACAATGCATTAACCCCGGCGAACAATCGAGCCCTGAGCACGAGCGCAGGGAATGACCTCTCCGCTCCGGGCCCGGACGTAGCCCCAGGGACTGCGGCAAGATACGATGGTTGCGACGGCTCCGCGACGGGCAGCGCGGCTCGCTCTCCCCTTATCTATGAGGCCTAACCAGCGGGGACGACCTCCGCGGGCTAAACCTTGCTCGACACCAGGCTCAGCATTAGCGTGCTATGTGATCTTACTCCGAAGAACACTTTGGTTCCATGAGCCAACACTTCTTTGGTACCGCTTGGACGGTGAGTAGTCCAGAGCACAGTGAATGATCTCTTTGTCTACCGATCGTGCCAAATAGCCTCGTAGAAACCGTGCCAAATACCGGGGAAGTTAACAGATGCTCGCTCCGAATTTCTTCCTTAGGCGCGGACAGTAGGCGGTGGGCGATCTCTTCCATGAACCGGCGGTTCAGGGCTCGGCAAAGAACTTGTATACCTGTACTTTGTCTACATAGATTTGGCCCACACCACCGTAATGACCGACTCCGAACACCCAGCCGTTGGACTTGGGATAATACCGTCCGACGGGATAGGTCGAGTTATACGATGTGTCAAACAACTTACTGTTGACGAACCAGTCGATGCGATTGCCTTGATAGAGAAAGACCCGAACCTCAAACCATCTGCCCAGCGGCACCGGCAGTGTCTTGGGGTGGTAGTTCACGTACTTGTTTCCCCAGTTATTGAGAAACATCACGCATTGGCTCGTTTTACCGCCAAAGGACCCGGACGGTCCCACATTGAGCCACCAACTGGGATTCTGGATGGGCTTTCCAGACTTGTCGTACCCCTCTTCCTTGAACTGGAAGATATTCACCCAATCCGACGAACAGGTGTAATTCGAAGGAAAGTAATACCAGGCCAGATAGACGCCGCTGACATCGCCATTGTTGAAGATCGGATCTTCCACGCGCCTGAACTGATCCAGCTTGCCGACGGCGCTCCATTCCTTGTATATCTTTGCGTTCGGATAGTTGGCTGCACTGGCTGGCCGCTCGAAATGCGCGATATGCGAGCCTTCACGAGCCGGAATGCCCGCGGCATTGTAAGTTGTCACATATACGGAATTTGGCCCGGGCCCACCCTGCGACGGATCCTGTCCCTGCACATAGCTCCAATGGCTGAAATCTCCGCTTTCAAAGCCGTCCCCCCAAATGAGGGTCGCATTCGCCGCGTCACATAATCCAAGGTAAGTGCTAATACAGAGCAATAGGTGGACACCGACTTTCATAAAGACCCCTTTCTTGGCACCATGAGCCATTACTGGAATGTACCATACGCTAGTGAACAAAAAGTAAAGCAATAGTAACATTTAGTACAATTGCGCAGTAGAATTTCGCCAGGCACAGCCACAGCAATGTTAGTTCAATCACCCGCTTCAACGTTGGGGTTTGCAATTGGCGAGGTAACGGCGCAAAGTTAAGCTTTTGCTTTCTTGCACGGAGGCAGGGCTTATGGCACAGTCGATGGCCAAAGGAACTGGCGTGGATCAGAATCGTTCTGGAAGTCGAGAAACCATGGTGCGGCGAGTGTGGTCGGCGGATGCATGTGCGGGCTCATGGCCATCATCGCATTTTGACTTTTGAGGGGCCGGTTCATCTGATCTGCAAGCTGATGCAGTGCGCAGGATTCCGCTTGTCCAAACCACCACCGTACGTTCGGTCCGCGCAGGCAGCAGACTTGGACCATGCCACGCTGGATGGTCGGTTGGGACGTTTTTTGTTGGCTGGGTCATCGGCGTTTCGCTCGGCATTGGTCAGTACCGCAGCTTCGGCTTGAGTTGCTCGACAGCTACGACATCATCCTGTCGGAAGACGCGATCGAGGACTATTTGCAATGTTATCAATGTATGCTAGCCTGGATTCCCACGGAACTTTTTCTGGCTAACAAAATGCGACGGTGATTTCAAGACGCGAGTCTTCGTTGCGATGTTAGTTTTTCCCTTTACACCATGTTCGGCAGGGGGGCCGGACTGAGGCTATCCGAAGACCAGCCGCAGTCGCTTACCACCCAACCAAGGGATAGAGACGTTCGTGCTGTCGAATCCTGCCGCAATCAGTAACGGATTATGAGCCCGCTTCTGATACCGCACTACGATCTCATCCCCGGTGATCGTGATCCCCGCCGAAGCCTCCACGAAGTCGCGGAATAAGTGCCGCGACTTGGCGTGGTCGTAACCGTTGCCGATGCGACAGGCCAGGAGCCGGTACAGACTGCTCGCCATCAGGGTCAATTGGAGGTCGCAGTTGACCTTCAGCGCCACTGCCGAGCTCAGGGCGTCCATGTGGAAGAAGTCGATCCCATCTTCGATGTTGTTCTCGATGACCATGCGTTGGGCATAGCGGCCGATCAGCTTGGCGGCCGACCGGTCCAGTTGGTTGGTCAGCAGCAGCGTCGGCTCCTCGTGCCCCAACTCGGTGATCGTCAGTTGTCGCAAGGGCCCCTCGTACTCCTTCAGCGTGATGCGGCGATCAAGAATCCGCGGGGTCTTGTAGGCACGCGAGACGCTGTCGAGCTCGATCCGCCGCCAGGCCGACGGCGGCGTCCCGGCGATCTCTTGGAGGAGCTTCTTGGTCCGTCGCCGTAAAGTGATGAAGAGGACGTCCATGCGGTTCAATTTGCTGAGGTTGGCGTAGGTCGTCAACCGGGAGTCGAAGATGAGCTCCTCAGGCAAACGGCCGGTCCGCCGCTTCCAGAATTCGACGAAGCGGAGGATCTCGTCGTTCTGCTGGTCCTTGCGCAACTCGGCGTTGGCGTAGCAGAAAACGCGGGTCTGTGCGTCCTGGGCGAGGAAGGCCAGCATCCCCTTCTGCGTCCGGCTCCGCTTGGACACGTAATGCTTCTCGATCAGGGCATCTTCCCCATGGAAGGGGATGGTGTGGAAATCCAGATCGAAGGAACTGCCCCGCTCGAGCCCCAACCGGCCCATGGCGTCGAACCAGGCCCGCATCAGCTTGGGGTAGTAGGCAGGCGCGATGCGGCAACTGTACTCGGTGAGGAAGGATCGCTTGGGGATGACGTTCAGGCCGCTGAACAGGGCCAACCCCTCGTCCAAAACGGCGCTCATCACGTGGGTATGGCGGGCCGTGCCGAAGAGCTTCAGCGCAAGCAGGGAGAGCATAGCTCGGTCCGCCGGAATCATCCGCGACCCGGGCAAACCGGCCTGACGGAAGATTCGGTCCAAGGGGAGCATTGTCAGAATAGGCAGGAACAGGAACAGGCCTCCGAACCGGGTCCGCAGGTGCCTGGGGCTGAGGTCAAGCTGTCGGACATCGGCGACGTCAGCTATCGTGGGCCGATCGCCCGGGGGCCGGTCCTTCTCGGCGCGCATCGGCAGGCGAGCGAATCCTTCCTCTTTCAGGATAAGCGAGATGGCAACCGGGCTCAGCGAGCAGCCCTCCTTCTTGAGGGCGCGGCTGATATCATAAATCGACAGGTTCTGCTTGCGCAGGGCGACCACTTGGTCGCGGACCAGGTTGGACTTGGGGGATTGGCGGGGGCCTTTGGCGGGGGGAAGGAAGAAAGGACGATGGGGGCTGCGGCGGAATTGATGGACCAGGACCCGGAAGCTTCCCAGGGTATATCCGTAGCGCTGGGCGACTTCGGCTCCGGAGAGCCCATCGACGAAGAAGGCGCGCAGGGCCTCGTACTGGCGGTGAGTCGAGTTAGCGGGCTCGAGGAAGATGCGGGTGAGGTCTGTTAGTTTATTGGCTGCATCAGTAAACATGTCGCCTAAATGTCAGATCGCGGCGAATGTGTAAAGGCCAAAAGCCGATGTGAGTGCCGGAGGCGGAAAAATAGCGGTTTTCGCCTTTCTTCAACGATGGTGGATTCGAGTGATGCGTCCAGGTGCCGGTGTGGAAATCAGTAAAGCAGTACGCTGAAAACGATAAGATCAAAAGCACGTAGATCCCGAAAAAACCGGGGTGAGTGGCCCGAGATTGTTAGCCCAAAAAAGTTCCGTGGGAATCCAGGC
>CAWFAF010000071.1:0-13562 GCA_963813575.1 uncultured Planctomycetaceae bacterium | reverse complement strand
TGTCGAGCCATCTGTAGGCCTTCCGCGAAGAATAATTCCCGATGTCAGAGTCATCGAGCGAGGTCAACGTGAAGCGCCCGTCCTCCGGGCGAGCAATGGGATTGCCGTGGCCGAACCCCTGGTCGTTCATATCGAACAAGATGAACCCGTCCATCAGGGCTTTATCGAGATCATCGACCTCAAGTCTGGCCGCCGCGTTGTCACGGTGATAGAGATCATCAGCCCATCAAACAAGGTTACCGGTCCCGGACGTGACTCGTACGTAAAGAAGCAAGACGAGCTTTGGCAGGCAGGCGTGAGCTTGGTCGAGATCGACCTGAACAGGACGGGCAAACGTGTCTTGTCCGCACCGTTCGAGTTGATCCCCGATGGGCACCGTACTCCCTACGCGGCCTGCGTGCGTAGGGGCTGGAAGCCTCTGGCGTTCGAGTACTACCGCCTTCCCCTGCGGGAGCGGTTGCCCGCGATCGCTCTGCCGCTGCGACAAACCGATCAGGACATTCCACTAGACCTTCAGGCCATACTGAACGAATGCTGTGAGGAGGGCCGATACGTCGACGACATCGACTACCGCGAAGAAACCGACCCACCCCTGGATCCGGACGATGCCAAATGGGCAGACGCCCTGCTCAAAGAGCAAGGCTACAGATAGCGAACAACACTTCAAATCAGACGACTCAAGGTTCGCCCGATCGAGTTCGGTTGATGAACCGTTCAATCGTGACTAAAATCACTGAAAGGAGTCGTGAAGTATTCGTGCCGGACTAAATCGTCGGACGAGCCCAATGATCAAGCGAATTGCATGGCCTTCCCAGCGCGAGAGGACGGGTGAAAGATGTCGGGCTCAGCAGATCCCCTGAGTGCGATTCGCGATAAAGTCGAGGCCGGCCAGAGGTTAAGCTTTGAAGACGGCCTGGCGCTCGAAGCGTCGAACGACCTCTTCGCCCTGGGTTCGATGGCCAACCTGGTGCGCGAGCGATACAACGGCAACTTCACCTACTTCAACGTCAACACTCACATCAACCCAACCAACGTCTGCGTTTACACTTGCGACTTCTGCGCCTTTCGGGCCGACCTCGGTGAAGACCGGGCCTACGTGATGGATCGCGACCAGATCGTCGAGCGCGCACGGCAGGCCAGTGCTCGCGGGGCCACCGAGCTGCACATCGTCGGCGGTCTGCACCACAAGCTGCCGTTTGGCTACTATCTCGACGTCGTGCGCTGGATCCGCGAGACGGCGCCTGAGATCCATATCAAGGCGTACACGGCCGTGGAGATTGAGTGGTTTTGCAAGATCTCGCGCAAATCCGTCGAGCAGGTGCTCAACGAGCTGATCGAGGCCGGGCTCGGGAGCTTGCCCGGCGGTGGTGCCGAGATCTTCCATCCCGAGGTCCGCGAGCAGATCTGCGGCGCCAAGGCGTCGACCGAGAGCTGGCTCAACGTCCACCGTACGGCTCACCGGCTGGGTCTTCATTCCAACGCCACGATGCTTTACGGCCATATCGACGGCCCCAAGCATCGGATCGACCACATGGTCCGGCTGCGCGAGCTGCAGGACGAGACCGGCGGATTCCAGACCTTCATCCCACTGGCGTTTCACCCCGACAACTCCGAAATGGCCCATATCCCCAAGCCCTCCGGGTTCATGGACCTCAAGGTCATGGCCATCAGCCGGTTGATGCTCGACAACTTTCCGCACATCAAGGCCTACTGGGTCATGCTCGGGCTCAAGACGGCCCAGGTTGCCCTCTCGTTCGGGGCCGACGATCTCGACGGGACCGTCGTCCACGAAAAGATCTACCATGAAGCGGTGCCGAGACGCCCCAGGAATCGACAGTCGCCGAAATCGAGCGACTGATCACCGAGGCCGGACGCGTTCCTGTCGAGCGCGATACGCTTTATCATCGAATCGAGCGCGACAGCGGCTCGTGGGCGTCGCGCGAACACATTGACGTGCCGACACTGGTTACGCTCGGCGCGGCGCGAAGCTAAGTTCGTTCCGATTCCTCGTCCATGGGAGGCCGTTATGTCGATCGCGTCGTCCCAGCCGATCGAAACCAGACGCCGGCCGCCGTTTTTTGGGCCCGACCAGCGCTATATGCCGCCGGCCGACAACGGGGTCGCGCTCCCCGACCCGTTACCTGGCCACATGGAACTCCCCGACGAGAACGACGAAATTGTGGAAAACTTCCGCGAAACCCCCCAAAACGTCCTTCTCGACCAGGCCATCTGGCCGAGCCTGGAGAAACTCCATCCCGACCGCCATTTTGCCGTCGGCCACGATTGCGGAATCTACTGGAAGCTCGCGAACCCCTTGGAGAGGGGCGCGGTCTGCCCCGACTGGTTTTACGTACCCGGCGTTCCACCTGATCTTGATGGGCATTATCGCCGCTCGTACGTTCTCTGGAAGGAGCATGTGAAGCCAGCGGTACTCATCGAATACTCCGTCGGAAGACGGAACGAAGAGCGCGACCGCACCCCGTACGAAGGGAAGTTCTGGATCTACGAGCAGGCGGTAGAAGGGGGCTATTACGCGATCTTTGTGGTGGAAACGGGCGAACTCGAGGTGCACAAGCTTCAAAAGGGCCGATATCGGCGGATGGCGCCCAACAAACGACGGCCACTTTCGGATCGATCCGCTCGGAGTGGACCTCGGCGTTTGGCAAGGGCTCTTCTACGAACGAGATGGCCCCCTGGCTCCGGTGGTATGACACCCAGGGCAATTTGCTTCCCATCAGCGACGAACGAGCCAAGGTAGCACTTCGCAAAGCTGACGAAGAGCGCCGCAAAGCTGACGACGAGCACCGCAAGGCTGACGAAGAGCGCCGGAAAGCCGAGGAAGCGCATCGCAAAGCCGAAGCAGAGCGACTTAAAGCCGAGGAAGCGCATCGCGAAGCCGAAGCAGAGCGTCTTAAAGCCGAGGACGCACATCGCAAAACCGAAGAAGCGATTCGGCGTGCCGACTACGAGCGACGCCGGTCCGAACACCTCGTGGCAAAGCTACGCGAGCTGGGAGTAGACCCGTCGGTGATCGAACCCGACCCCAAGACGGGCTCAGGATAAGCCGCCCGTCACGTTTTCGACAACGCCTTCGGCTTGACCGGATCGCCGGCTGCGTTATGATTCCCGCCTTGTCCAGTTGGCGGGAAGGTCGATCCGGTGCACGCACAGTTGTCCCACGACCCGTTCAGCCTCCCGCACCAATCCGGCTCATGGAGGAGCCTCCATCGATGCGCGACCACAACAAGGCATTTTGCCGCCTGGTGGCCGAAACGCTCCACTGCCCCGGCCCGGTGTTCGAGTTTGGCTCGTACCAGGTCGACGGCCAGGAAGGTTACGCTAACCTGCGTGCGTTATTCGCGACAAGGAGTTACGTCGGTTGCGACATGCGGCCTGGTCCGGGCGTGGACCGCGTGGAAGACGTCACGGCGATCAGCTTGCCCGACGAATCGGCCGGCACGGTGCTGTGCATTGAAACATTCGAGCATGTCTTCGACGTGAGCAGGGCTTTCGACGAAGTCTTTCGCCTGCTCAAACCCGGAGGCATTTTTGTCATTACCTCCCCACTCAATTTCCGGATCCACGGCTACCCCGACGACTACTGGCGGATGACGCCCAACTGCTTGCGGCGCCGATTGTCTCCCTATGCCGCTCGGGTCAGCGGCTACCAGGGCTATCATGCCTTTCCACACACAGTCATGGGAGTCGGGCTCAAGGCCGCCGGTGCGCGCCGGATTGCGTGGCGAGGCTGGAAAAGCTCGTTCGTGCGTATCAAACCTGGCTCGCGCGGACCGAGGCGAGTTTGCCTTTCAGCGAGAAGCTCAGGCGACGAGCGTCCATGATCTATCGATCCAAGGGTGAGCGGCGCCAGATCGCTGGCTATTACGAGGCGGACTTGACGATCGACCTCGAACCGGGCGTGGTTGCCGGGGCCCGTGAGCGTGGCCCCGCGTTGCACGCCGTGGCGGCCCTCTGAGTTTGGCTCAGAGGGAAAGCCCGGCAAGACGGCCTGGGAAGACTAGGAACGATTCCATGCCAAAGACCGTCGATCGACTGCTTGTCCTGGGGCTGGACGGCGCGACCTGGACTGTGTTAGACCCGATGCGACAGCGGGGGCTGATGCCCAACCTCGACGCATATCTCTCTCGCGCGGCCTCCGGCACGCTACGGTCGATCATTCCGCCCGTCACCACGGCCGCCTGGACAACCATGATGACCGGCTGCGGGCCGGCGCGGCACGGCGTGTTCGATCACCGCTACTACGACGCGGCCGAAGGGCGGATGAAGGTCAACCACTCCGGACGCATCCGCGTTCCGACCGTATGGCACTTGCTTTCGGGCACTGGTCGATCGATCGTTTCACTCAACGTGCCGGGCTTGTATCCCCCGCTCAAGGTGCGGGGAATCGTTGTCTCGGGCATGGACGCACCCCATCTCGAGGCGGCCCTCTCGGCCGCCCCCGAGTTCGCGGCACGGCTCGGGGCCGAGGCACCGGGCTATGGACTGGGCTACTTCTGGAAGCGGGCGCCTCAATCGCTCGACGAGCTGACCACGAGAACGCCCGCCTCGACGGCCGAGAGCTTCCGCGGCCGAGCGCAAGGGGGCGTGCTCGCCGACCAGCTCGTTCCGGACTGGTCGGTGCTAATGGTTCAGTTTCAAAATCTCGACCCGTTCCAGCACCGCGTCTGGCCTTATCTCAACGTCGACGAGACCGGCGTCGAACGACCCGAATGGAATAGCGCGGCCGCCCAGGTGATCCGGGGGCTCGATGATGCGATCGGCCTGCTCTGCGACCTGGCCGAGAAGCGAGGGGCCGGCGGTCATGATGGTTAGCGACCACGGCTTTGGGCCTTGTCTCGGCCGCATCCATGTCAATCGTATCCTGGTCAAGGCGGGCGTCGCCCGTTTGCCCGGTTGGGGCGGCAAGATCGGACGCCGCACGCTCGTCAGGCAGGCGACCGACTCCGGCTCTGGGGCCAGAAACGCGATGACCCGGCCGCGCGCTCGGCTTCCTTCGACCAGTCGGTCACCGCCCAGTATCCATTCGACTGGAAACGTACGCTCGCCTTCGCACCCCACCAAGACACGGCCGCGATGGTCTACGTCAATTGTGCCGCCCGTCACGGCGGGGTAAAGACGAAGCGCACCGAAAATGTCGCCTCGCCAAATCGATGAAGCCCGAACCGCCGCCGCCGCCGCGCTCGCGGAGGCAAAACATCCCGACAATGACACTCGCCTGTTTCCTCAAATCATCGAGACCGCCGAGGCGTACCAGATCGATCCCCGCGCGAGGGATATCCCGACTTGATTGCGCTACCGGATGAGCCCTACTGGGTCCGCACGAAACTGACGACCGGGCACGCATGGGTCGAGCCCGACCCCAATCTCCCGGGTACGCACCGGCCAGAAGGAATTGTCGCCCTGGCGGGCGCGGGACTGGCATCCGGTCGGTCCCTGAAGGCCAATCTCATCGACGCGACGCCGACAATCCTCTCGCTCCTGGGACTCACGATCCCGGCCCACGTGGAAGGCAAGCCGATCGCCGGTCCAGCGACGATGTCCGATCCCACGCCCGGCATCGCCGGCACGTCAGGATGCCGCCGAACCCGTCTTTAATGGGCCCCATTCCAAGCCGTTCGAATATACCTCCGAAGAGCAACAGATCATTGAACAGCGGCTGGCGGACCTCGGCTACCTCGAGTGAGCGCGGCCCTGGCTGGCGAGAGAGGAACCACAAGATCTCGCGATCATCGCGCTTTCGCGGCTGTATTGCGTGTCCAATTTTCCTTGCTCATCATTCGCCGCCATCGATGGCCTCCGGTCACCGCGTTTCGACGTAAACGCGGGGTTAGACAATGTTATCGCAGAGCTGCTTCCCCGCGGCTGAGATAGTCATCGCGACCACTGGCAGTGCCCGCGGCGACCAGCCGGGCGCACAACAGGAATGCCCTGACTGCGTGGCCTTCGATGGTTTCCCGCTGCAAGACCGGAGCGTGGTCCTGCGCATAAATGCCGTAGTTCCGGCGTCCCTGGTGGTTGCCGCGGTTTTCAATTCAGAACTCCGCCAGTTTGAGGTAGCGCAGCTCGTCGATGGGGAACGGCATGCGGGACTTCAGCCCGGGGTTTTCTCGATAGAGGAGATACAGCAAAAGCAATCGAGAATCGTGACCTCACTCGCACCTTCAATTTGGGCGACCAGAAGTCGTCGTGGCCAACCACCTGCGCAATTGGGACGGGAATCAGTCGACGATGGTCGGCGGCTTTGACGGAAGCCGCGGATGAGGCGGCGATCATTAGCACCACGACACTCAGGAGCGTTTTCATGGTTTCGACCCTTCACGGCACGGGCCACTAATCGTGGGTTGCGCGGGCCGCGCTTGAAAATCGGCGGTCGGCTACCGCCAATTCAGCGCTTTGAAGTAGGCTCCGGGGATACCCTACCGATCTCCCGAGTTCGGGGACCTCCTATCGATCTCGCGAGTTTGCCTGGGGCGCTCACATGTAGCACCGTTGAAATGGCACTTTTTGGCACTAACTGGCTCGGTTTGGGAGGGCACCTCTTCCAGAAACCCAAGTCAAGACACGAGTTAGGACAGCCGACGAAATGGGCGGGTACATTCTCGCACGCGGCATGCAAAAAAGGTCGTGGAGATTGGCCGCTTTTGAACTGTACCCGTTCCGTTTTCCTCGATGAGCAACGGACCACGGTCGACTCACTGTCCACCGACAAAAATGCTCGCGGCGTCGGAATCGCGGTTTGGAAGAGAAAGTGAGCGCACACTCTATCTAGTCTACCTATAATATGCGCCGATTTACGGATTTCGTTAACGCTACCCTGCCATTCACCGGCTGAAGCCTGATCATAACATCCTATTCAGTATGAATTTAACGATTCTTGAAAATTCTTATTTTGGTTTCACCTCGCGCAGCGCAAACATGGACTTACTCGCTCACGTGGGGAGCCCGATGCGCCGCACGCTGACAACGCGTTGTTCGGCGAACGGGGCGATCGTAACGTTGCGGCCATGGCAACTCCCAACCCCACTGCGCGTATCCGATCGATGTCGAACGGTTCGCCCTGCCGAGACGGCGCCGGGCTGCGAATTGAGCGGGCAATGCCTGTCATTTCCGGCCCTGACGTTCTTTCTGGCTGCCAAGCTCGAGTTTCGTCGAAAATCGCGTCTTCGCGGGCTAGGTTCTATCCACTGATCGCTGCAGCAAGCCATCAAAAATATCATTTTCTCAAAAAATGTAAATTTAAGAAAACTACCCTCTTGTATTTGGCACGAGCGTTGTCGTTTTAGTCGTTGTTGAAACTGGCACGAGGCAGTTTTGAATACGAATGCGGGCCGGCGGAACGCCAGTGCAACCAGCGCGACGAAAGCCGCGCGACGGCATCTCCTGGTCTCGATCAACTCGACGAATTCCTGTCAACTGAATCAAATTGCATGCGGCGCGGTTGAACCGTGCCGGTGATTTTGGTGGTCCTGCCTCAAGACGAGCGGGCTCGCGCGAAGGGTTTTCGCGCCACGTCATCTTCCGTCCCTCAATCTGATGAGCGAATCGGCCGGGTGCCGGAACCACCCGCCGCTTGCCCTTGCATTGATACGGCTCTTACCGACCGATTAACAACCGCTGTCACCGCGGGACAAAATTCCGCGCTCAGAATTTCAAATAACTCTGACATCTGTCATGGATCGGATCTCGTTTCGGGACAGAAATAGAGCGACCGCACAAACCGAGCTTGCGGGCATCGAACAGAGGGAGCGCACCATGAAATGCCGACGCCTGAGCTTCACCGAGCGCCGCCGCGCCCGTCTGGCCCTGAAGTTCGCCCGGATGGATCGACTGGAGACTCGGAACACGATCACGGAACCGATCTCTGTCACGGGCCTGGCGCTCAGTTCCATGAGGGGTCTCGTGCAGCTCGGGATCATGCAGGCGGACGGCGGCAACAGCGGCTTGCTCGCGCTCACCCAGGCGGCTCACCAAGCCAAGCAGGTATTGACCCGGGCGCCGCATGCCCCGGCGGTCTCGAACGAATTCGCCCCGATCGCCATTTCCTTCCCTGCGAAGCACGTGGCGGGCGGGGGCGGCTCCGCACAAGGGCCCATGATTCAGGTGCCGGCGGCAGGCCGGTCCCAGCCCATTGATGTGCTAGCCCTGGTCTCATCCACTGGCTCTGCTTCGGCCGACCCGCATGGCATCAGCACTCCGTGGCATCCTGCGGCCCGCACCGGTGGTGGAGCGGCACTGGCGCCGCGGGGCGGTTCGGGCAGGGGGGCGCAGGCGGCCACGGCCGCGCTAGTGGGCGGCCATGGCCGTCACGCGGCGGCCCCACAGCTAGCCGGGCCGGCCGCGGCGATTCCCGGGCTACCTGGCGAATCAGCCTCCACTCACGGTACCGGCGACGAGCGCTCGGGCCGCGAATGTGACTCGCAACGCAGCAGCCGGCGGTCTGCAAGTGGGGAACGGCCCGGCTTCGAGCCCGCCTCCCACCGGCATCACTCCTGACGGCTCGCCAACAGGCTCAACCGGCCCCTCGATCGGCGAGAACGCTTCGTCCCTGCCGTACGGCACCATCGGAAACTCGTCGGGGGCGGCCATGCTCTCATTCCCCTATTTCCCACTCTACACACTTGATTACATCCAGGGAACCGTGCTCTTTCCCGGCGGCTATCAGCTCGCCACGCTCAACAGCAATGTCGATCTCCGCGCCCAGACTTCGGGCACGACCGGCGTGACGTATTCCTGGAATACCTCCAATTTGACCGGCGCCACCAGCATCAGTGGCGCCAGCTACCTTCGACCTGACCTTCGTTTGGCCGACGAGCAGCCTGACCTCTTATCTCGATTCAGTCACGCTGACGGCCACGAATGGCAGCAGCCAGCAGGAGGTTCAGACCTACTACTTCGTCATCCCGGCGGGCTCCGCGGGTTCTAATACGGGCACCGCCGCCTGGCCCACGACCCTTTCCCCGGACATCGTTGGCCCGTCAGCGCCCTCGTGGAACAGCGATGGCGTCAGCGTTAATGCCGACTCAGGCGCGCTCGATACCACACTTCGCGCTGCCCAGTTACAACCCCAACGTCGGCGCGCTCGCGGTCACCTATGACTCCTTGACCGCCAACACGATGGCGATCATCGTCGTGCCCCATTCGCTCGACCCTAGCCAGGCAGTTCCGACGAAGGTCGGCGCGACGCTGACGTTCAACGGCACCGCGCTCACGACCGAGTATTATGACACAAGCCAGTGGACGCCGGGCGACGTCGAACAGATCTCGCTTCAGGCGACCAATGCGACCGCGCTCGCCACCGGCCGCTACGCCTACTCGGTGCAAATCGTTGATTACCGCACCGCGCCGACCACCTTTACCTATAGCGGCACGGCCACGGTGCTCAGCCAGACGACCAGCGCCTTCGGCGACGGCTGGACACTCCAGCGACTCGAGCAGATCACCACGGCCACGGGCGGCGTGATCCTCAATACCGGCTCGGGCGGCGCCAGCCTCTGGTTCTCGGGCAGCCCCGGCGTCGGCGGATCTTATACCAGCCCCGCGGGTGATTTCTCGACGCTGACCAAAACAAGCACCGGCTTTACCCGCACGCTTGCGAACGGCACGCAGATCACCTTTAATTCCAACGGCAACCAGTCCGCCACGATCGATTTGAACGGCCTGCATACGACGTATACCTTCAGCAGCGGCCTTCTGACCAAGTCACCGACCCCTACGCCAATGTCACCACATTCACCTACAGTTCCGGCAAGCTCGAGTCGATCGAAGACCCGGCGCCGCGGCGGACGACGTTCACTTTCTCGGGCAACGACCTGGCGGCCGTGCAGCAAGCCGACGGCACGCACGTCTCGTATACGTACGATTCCGCCGCCCGTTTGACCCAGCTCAAGGACCCGATGTCGAACGTCGTCTCGATCAGTTACGACAGCGCGGAAAGGGTCGGAACGATCACGCGGCCCGACCTGACGACCGAAGAATTCAGCGCCGACGAGGAGCAGGGTTGGACCAATAGCGGCACTTCCGGCAGCCCGGCCCCCGCGACCTTGCTGGCCGCGGCCGGCTCGACCTATACCGACCCGAACGCCAACATCACAACGGTCCGCCCCGACTGGTGGGGCCTGGGCACCGCCGGCCAAATGACCGACGCGCTCGGGAATACGGCAACGTTTGATTATAACTCCAATGGACTCGCGACGATCGTAATCGACCGGCTCAACCGAATCACGCAATATACCTTTAATTCTCAAGGAAATGTCACCGAGGACCTCTATCCCGACGGAAACGACGATCAATATACCTACAACAGCGACTCCGAGGTCGTGACGCACACGAACGCCGACGGCAACACCACTTCATACACATATAATGGAAACGGCAACCTCACGGTCGTGCAGGACGCCCTTCACAACCTGACGACGATGGCCTATACGGCCAACGGGCGGCTCCAGACGAACAGCGACGCGAATAACCACACCACGAGTTACCAATACGACAGCCAGGACCGGCTCACGACGGTCACGAACCCCGACGCCACAACAGAGAAACTTACATATAATAACCAGGGAAATGCCACCAAGGTCACCGACGGGCGAAATGATTCCACGATCGTTCAGTTATGATGCGATTAACCGGAAAACAGGCGCCACCGACGCTTTGGGTGATCTGGCGACCTATGTCTACAACGCGGACGGCGACGAGACTCAAGACCAGGAACCGACGCCAGCCGGTCAGACCGCTCGAACCACGAATTCTAGCTACGATTCGCTGAACCGGCTTACCGTCAAGACGGACCCGCTCGGCTTTGCCACGTCGATCGGCTATGACCCGGCCGGCAACCAGGTCTGGGTCAAGGACACGCTGGGCCGGATCACCACCACCATCTTCGACGCTCTCAATCGGCCCACGACCGTCATCGACCCCATGGGCAACCGGGTCACGACAGTCTACGATGCCGAGGGGCAGAAGTTGAGCGTCACCGACGCCCTCAACCGAATCACGACCTACACCTATTCGGTGCGCGGCTGGGTTGCGACGGTCACCGATCCGATGGGCTACGTTGTGACCGATATCTACACGGCGACAGGCAAGCCGGCGGCGCAAGATGAGACCGGCAGCGGTGGCAGCCAGATCCAGGTGTCGGGCCACACCTACGACGCGGACGATCGCGAAATCGCCTCGGAGGATGGCCTAAGTCACTATACGACCATCACATACGACTGAGTTGGCAACAAGATCGCTGTCGAGGATGCCAACGGGAATACGACCTCGTATGCCTACAGCAGCTTCGCCGCAACCAAAGAGTTCGCTGAGCGCGAGCGGTGGCTCGCTGCGTGAGCGCATCCCCTGGCGCCGGGCTGCCGCGGGCGGAGCGAAGTACCGGATGCGGGACGAGGGATTGCCGTTTGGCAGTCCCGTTGATCCGCCCAATGCGGAGGGTTGCCCGTCGTCCTGACACGGAGCCGCGGCATCGTGCCGCGGAGGTTTGACGCATTCGTGCCAATCCCGGAGCCGCGGCTTGCCAACGTTGCAATGTGGTGTGGGGAGCAAGGCCGGCCACTCGGGCCCGGCCTTGGCTCCGGTCTTGGCCCCTGGATCGGCGCTCGGGGTGCTCCTCAGCAGAGCCCTATCCTCCGCCCAGGCCAGGGCCATTGTTGCTGTTCCTCGGCTCGGCGCCAATCACCTGTTGAAGTTCTCGCGTCGTCAAGCCCAGCAATGCGCCAAGGCGCGTATCGCATCTGCCTGGCTTGCCTCCCAGCCTGCCCACTTGGTTTTTGGCACAGACCAAGTAAAACGATATTGTGCCCATTTTTCTTGTCCCAAACTGTGCCCCGGTTCGCAGGAGCAACGCCGTGAACTCGTTTCTAGCCAAGCACGCGGACAATATCAGCGGGGTCCTCGAATGCTTCGATCGCGTGATCTTGCGGGGTCATCTGCCCATGGCCGGCGCGGGATACTTTTCGACCTGGCTGTATTCCAAGCAGATCTCCCTCAATTTGCGGCGGCCTGAGCCGGGTTGGTGGATATACAAGGAAGCGGCCCCTTGGTTCGCTGAGCAGTTAAAAGCGCATGCTCTGGCGCTGGCAGCCCGGTCCGGCCGGCCATACAAGCACCTTTCGTCGCACGAGCGAATGGAACAGACCGCTCGAGAGCTGGCCGAGCGAGATGGCATTCACGATGGCCTGGTGTGTGCGTACGGAACCATGGAAACCTGCCGCACGTTCCGCGTGCGCTATGGCGAGCGAGCCCCCAAGATCACACCCGACCGGCGTGTGTGTTTGGTGTTGTACTTCTACTGGATGGATCGCGAATTTGGCTTGATGCACGTGAAGATCCAGACATGGTTTCCGTTCACGGTGCAGGTGTACGTCAACGGGCACGAATGGTTGGCCCGGAAGCTGGCGGGACAAGGAATCGGCTTTGATAAAGCCGACAATGCTTTCCTCAGGCTAGCCGACCTGGAACGTGCGGGTCGGTGTACACGGGGATTTTGGCGGCGGGATTGGCCGAAGTTCCTCGATCGACTGGCACGCCGCGTCAACCCGTTGATGGGAGACTGGCTGGCGGGTCAAAACTACTATTGGGTGATTGATCAGGCGGAGTTTTCGACGGATGTCCTCTTCTCGGACAAAAAAGCACTGGCGACTTTGCGTCCGGCATTGTACGAGCACGCGGCGTTGTGTTTTGGCGCCGAGCGGGTGATGACATTTTTGGGGCGTAAATATCGAGAGACTTTTCAGGGGGAGGTGACAACGCACTGGCATCGGCGCGAGCCGGGCGGAGCAGTGAAGCATTGGGTCAAGAGTAATGCCATCAAGATGTATGATAAGGCCGGAGCGGTGCTGCGCATCGAAACGGTCATCAACGATCCCACCGAGTTTTTCGTTCATCGACCGCGGGATAAGCAGGACGGGACGAAGGAGGTGGGTTGGTTTCCGATGAGTAAGGGTGTGGCCAATCTTTACCGGTATGCGCAGGTGGGCCAGCAGGCCAACGAACGTTATCTGGAGGCGCTTGCGGTCGTGAATGACCTCGGTGTCGGCCAGAGGGAATTAGATCAGAAGAGCGCGCCGGTTTTTTTTCAAGGGCGGAGGCGTCGCGGATTACACGTGTTAGGTCGCGACGATCAGGCCCTGTTTCAAGCCGCGCTTCGTGGAGAACACGCGGTTCGCGGCTTTCGTAATGGTGAGTTGGCCGAACGGTTGTTTGGCCCCAAACCACAAGATCCCCGGGAACGACGGCAGCGATGTGGTCGAGTGAGTCGACGAATCAGCTTGCTACGTGCCCACGGCTTGATCGCGAAGATCCCGCGCTCGCGGCGTTACCGTGTGACGAACAGCGGACAACGATTCATGAGCACGGCGATTCAAGTTCGCGCCAAGCTATTTGCGAGGGGATTGAACGGTTAGGGTGCAAACTTCACGTCACTCTCGCGCAAAGAAAAATTTGCGCGCTCACCATTGCATCAGCGCTACCCCTGCGCACTGCGGACGAGTTTCAGATCTCAAGTCATTTGCGCGCCGATTGATAATAATGAGACCGTATCA
>CAWFAF010000070.1:0-60270 GCA_963813575.1 uncultured Planctomycetaceae bacterium | reverse complement strand
CGGTGTCAGTGACGGTCTCGGACGGTACCAGTTTTTCGGCGTGGCGCAGACCAGTCCGAAATCCCAGAGTTTCGGTCAACTGGTACCGATTAGATGAACTGACACACAGGCCAGCTACGACACGGGTTCAAGCTGCTCCGCCTGGCAACGGCGACCACGAAAGCCCAGACGAATGAACTTGTGGAATGACGTCCGGATGCAAGTACAGCGGTTCGCTTCGGTCAGCGCTACCCGAGATATGTAGACGTGGGGGCGCCGCCCCCAAACCCCCGGAGTTTATCGCCTGACAGCACCCGGCTGTTCCTGAAAAAAGGCCGAGCCCCTCTCGAGGTCCGGCCTTCAGCCGTAACGCTGGCCGACGGCTGCTCGGGTCGCACTCCTGCGGAGCCCTATCCTTCCGTCAGCATCGACGAGCGTACTTCAAGAAATCGGCGGCAACCACCCCCATGCCATCCGTCATATGAAAAACTCTTTCTTACGAACCACCGCCACAACCCGAAATATCCATCACAGCTTCACACCAACCCATCGATGTGAGGTGGCGGTGTGGCGGCTCGGCCGTAGACTGGAGAATCGGCAACAGTCATGACGGCTGTGCGGATCCAAAAATAACGCCTCGGAGCGGAGGAAAGAACTCCGCGTCCGAGGCTTGGCCTTCGGAAGTTAGCAGCTTCCTTGTGCCCAAGATCAGCATCTCCTAAATCTGGCAAACGTCAAGGGGCTTGTCGGCCTCGCGAGAGACCTTGCCTGCTCAAAGACTGCGAGAAACCGTTTCGCCCCACCCATCCCCAAGCCCGTTATTGCAGTGCCGAGTGCCGCGAGGCGGCCCGGCGATGGCGGAATAAACGTAACCGCCGGAAACATCGCCAGGAACCGAAAGTGCGGAAAAAGCGGCAGGCCCAGAGCCGGCGGTATCGATGCCGCTGCGCCAGCGCCGGCTGGCCGCCGCCGCCCTTGCCGCCCAAGCCGAAGTCCAGGTGACCGAAGCCCAAGCGGACGAAGCCCGGGTGACCGAAGCCCCGGTTACCGAGGCTCAGGCACCAGTTCCCGCCGCGCCGGAGTCTCCCGACACGCCGCCGACGCATGCTCGCGAGGGTCACCACCCAGCGCGAGATTTCGATTTTTTTCGCTGCGACGCCCGGGATGCGAAGAGTGGTTCATACGCACTGGTCACAGCCGTTGCCAGCGGTTTTGCAGTCCCTCTTGCCGTCAGGCTTTGCGGCGGGTCCTCGAACGTGAACGGCAGTGGCGACGGCGCTTCCGGCAAGCTCAGGAGCAACGATGCGCGAGACCTTGCCGCGGACCATGAGCTGATTGGCTGCGGCTTCCCGCCGGAACATTTCCGGCTACTGATTGCACTGAGAGGAGGAAGGAGCGGGACGACCACAGGCCGTCGTTCCCTTTCTCCAAGTCAGGCATCCAGGAGTCAGGGGGATGAGTGCGTACTCCGTCGGTCAGGTGTGTCCCGTGCGGCTGGACGAACTCGGCGATCAGTTTCGCCGCTATCGGCTCCGGGCCCCGCAGGCCGTGGAGGCGATGGCGCGGTCGCTGCGCCGCTGGGGACAGTGCGCGCCGATCGTGGCGTGCTTGCGTGACGAGAAGCCTCACGTGCTCGACGGCTTTACGCGCTGGGAGGCGGCGCGCCTGGTGCGCGGCATGACGACCTTGATGGTGCGACTCTTGGACGTCGATGATCGTCGAGCGAAGGCGGCCATTTACGGGCTGAACCAAACCGGTCGGCGGCCCCACGAGTTGGAAGAGGCGTGGATCGTCCGGGCCTTGGTGCGTGAGGATGGCCTGTCCCAGGCCGAGGTCGCCGAGCTCTTGGGCCGCCACAAAAGCTGGGTATGCCGGCGGCTGGCGCTGTTGGAGAAGCTCGATAAGGACGTACGCCAGGACCTGGAAGTCGGGCTATTGACGCCGACCGCGGCACGAGAAATTGCCCGGTTGCCGGCCGGCAACCAATCGGAAGTGGTGGATGTAATGCGGCGGGAGGCGCTCAATGGCGAGGAGCTTGCCGGCGTGGTCCGGCTGCTTTTGGAGTCGGTGACGGCCGAGCAGAAGATGTTCGTGCTGGCCAAGCCACGACAGGCGTTGGGACATGACGGCGCGGCGGAGCCCAAGGGCTGGGATCCCCGGCTCAGCTCACTCGGTAATCGCCTCAGCAAACAGTTGGCGGCCCTGCTCGATCGGCTCGCCGGTATGGAGAACTTCCTGGAATGCCGCCGCTGGACCTCTCTCATGGCGAGCGATCGACTCATCCTCGGCCCCATCTTCGAGCGGCTCGCACGCGATGCGCACTGCGTGGCGGACGGGGCCGGTGATCTGGCCGTGGAGATGCGCGGAGGCCAACCGTGAACGACCCATTGACTCACGAGATCGTCGCCCGGTTCCACGCCGGCGCGTCGATGCGGCGGATCGCCCAGAGCTTGCAAATCAGCCGCGGCAGAGTGCGGCGCGTGCTCGAAGAGGTCGAGCATGCCCGTACCGTCGGGACGACGCAGGGGCTGCCCCACCCCGTGCACCGCCACGGCAGCCAACTGGACGCGTACGAGACGGCCATCACGGACCTGCTGGCGCGCTATCCCGAGATCACGGCCCAAAGAGTCTTCGAGGAATTGCGCCTGCTTGGTTACCAGGGGGGCTACACAATCACGAGCGAGCGGGTGCGGGCGCTGCGGCCGCGTCCCGTCGTCGCGCCCGTGATACGGTTCGAGACCGGACCGGGAGTACAGGCGCAAATGGATTACTCCACTTACGACCTTGATTTCACCGACGAAGGACGCCGCCGGGTATATGCCTTCAGCTATATACTGGGTTACTCGCGCCGCCAGTACGTGCACTTCGTCGAGAGTCAGGATTTCGCCACGACGATCCGCGAGCACATCCGCGCCTTTGCGCACCTGGGCGGAGTTGCCACGACTTGTCTTTATGACAATATGAAAGTTGTAGTGACCGGTTACGATGACGACGAGCCGATCTACAATCCCCGGTTCCTGGGGTTCGCGGCCCATTACGGCTTTCGACCGGTGGCTTGCCGCCCCCGGCGGGCACAAACCAAGGGAAAAGTGGAGCGGCCGTTCGGCTATGTCGAGTCGAACCTCCTGGGCGGCCGGACATTCCGTTCCCTGGAGCACTTGAATGAAACAACGGCATGGTGGCTGAACCAAGTTGCTGATGTACGCATCCATCGGGAGACCAAGGCGCGCCCGGTGGATCGACACGCCGAGGAACAGCCCCGGCTGCTGCCGCTGCCAGCACGGCCCTTCGACGTCTCCCATGTCGTCTACCGGATCGTCGATGCGGAAGGCTACGTCGTTTACCGCCAGAACTTTTATTCGTCGCCGTGGCGTCTGATCGGCCGAAACGTGCCAGTGCGAGTGACGGAGAACGAGCTGACGATCTATGATCCGTCGCTCGCCCTCGCGGCGGTTCATCCGCTCTTTCCTCGAGGCACCGTCGGAGAGCGCAGCCATCTCGAGGAACACCAACCGCCTCGCGATTCGCAGCGCCGATCCGAACAGTTGGCCCAACGGTTCGCGGAGTTCGGCGCGGCCGGCACGCGATTCCTCGAGGGACTGCTGGCCAGCACGCGTTACGGCAAGAACCAGGCGGAACGCGCGTTGTCGCTGATGGCCGCCTATTCGCGTCAGGATGTTCTCGCGGCGCTGGAACGCGCGGTGCAATACGGCGCTTTCTCCCTGGGTGCGATCCAACGCATCCTGGCGGCGCGGAGCCAGCCTCAGACACCGCGGGAAGCCTTGGCCGACGACTATCGCACTTACCTGGAGAGTCTCTCAGGCGGTGAACCGACACCGCCGCGACCCACCGCCGAGTATCAAGCCCTATTGGGCCAGGAGGCCCCCGATGCCGAAGCGACCGACGTCCTCGGAGCCAACCAGCTCCCGACCTGCCGACTCATCCGAACCCGCCGAACCAGGCGACGCCGAAGACGCCCAACCGCGCGGTCAAGGCAGTGACACCGCACCTCCTTCATGACGATGTGACAGCCGCGCTGAAAACGCTGGGCATGGTCCTGGCTCCCGGCGTGCTGGACGCGGCCCTGTCCGCGGCGGAGAAGGAATCACTGAGCCATTTGCAGTTCTTGCATCGCTTACTTGCCGGTCCGGCCGAAGCCAAAAGAGAGCGTGCCATCGAGCGGCGGATTCGATGTGGCGCAGTTCCGCGAACTGACGACTCTCGAAGGCTTTGATTGGGAGTTCAACGCTCAGGGCGTAGACCGACGGATCATCGAGCCGTTAGCCACGTGCGACTTCGTGCGCCGCCACGAGAACGTGGTTCTGGTAGGCCAAACCGGCTTGGGCAAGAGCCGGGTTCTCCAGGCAGTGGGCCACGCCGCATGCGTCTTGGGCTACCGTGTCCGTTACGCGACCAGTGCCAAGCTGCTCCAGGAGTCCACGGCGGCGTTAGCCGACGGGAGCTTCGCCGAGATGCTGGAGGAATATGCCAGGTTCGATCTCCTGTTGATCGATGAATTCGGTTTCGATCGTCTGGAGCGCGAGGGTCGATCACAGGCCAGCAACTTTTATTATCGCCTGCTGGACGCTCGCACGGGGCGACGGTCGACGGCGTTGGCGACGAACATCGACTTCAAGGACTGGGGCAATTACCTGGGCGATCCGCCGCTGGCGGCGGCGTTTCTTGATCGGCTGGTTCACGGTGCGGTCGTCCTAAGAAACGCTAACAAAAAGATGAACTTGGTAGAGTTCGGCCACGTAGTATAGGTACACCCACGGAGGGAATCTCAGGATGGCCAAACCTCTACTACCCGATGAACTCTGGAAACGTATCGAGCCCCTGTTGCCGCCGCCCAAGCCGCGACGGTTTCGCTATCCCGGACGAAAACCGTTTGATAATCGTAAGACGTTGATCGGCATCCTCTTCGTTCTCAAGACCGGCATTCGCTGGGAAGACCTGCCTCAGGAGTTGGGCTGTGGCAGTGGTATGACTTGCTGGCGGCGGCTGCGCGACTGGCACGAGGCCGGTGTCTGGCAGACCTTGCACGAACTCCTGCTGGCAGAGCTGAACGGTGCCAACCGCATCGACTGGTCGCGTGCGGCCGTCGACAGTTCGTCGGTGCGCGCCTTGGGCGGAGGCGAGAAGACCGGCCCGAACCCTACGGATCGCTCGAAGCCGGGGAGTAAACACCATGTGATCACCGACGGCGGAGGCATCCCGCTGGCGACGACCTTGACCGGCGCCAACGCCGCGGACGTCGGACAACTGATACCCTTGGTGGACGCGATCCCGCCGATCCGAGGCAAGCCGGGGCACCCGCGACGCCGCCCCGATCGACTCTACGCCGACCGGGCCTACCACTCCGAGCCGCACAGCGATCAGCTTCGCGCCCGAGGAATTGATCCCCAGATCGCACGCCGCCGCACACCTCACGGGAGCGGGCTGGGTCGTTACCGTTGGGTCGTGGAGCGGACGCTGTCGTGGTTTCATCGGCCGAGGAAACTCCGCCTTCGCACCGAGTGGCGAGACGACATACACGAAGCGTTGATGTCGCTATGCTGTAGTCTCATCTGCTGGAGTGTACTTACGAGTTCATTAAGTTAGCGTCTCTAAGGCTCACGGGCCGTTCCTATCGCGTCCATGGTCTTCGATCGGTATTAGGGGCTGGGCAGGCCAAGTGAAAATGACCGAGGTCGGGGCACGCCCTTCGCTCGCCGCCGTAGAACGCGCCCTCCGCTGATTCATCCGAACGCGATGGCGATCGGGAAGAGCGACAAACGGCCCCGCTTCCCGGTCCCTCACGCCCGCCTTACTCATCTCTGTCGTGCACAGAAAACCTGGCAAACTCAGAGCCGCTAGAAAGCCCCAACCTCGGGGTCTCCTCGACTCACTCGTCTCCACTCGCTTTGATCAGCAATTGATCCGCATCGCAACCGGCCTACTGGTACCCGCTGGCCCGAAAGACTGGTACCGTTCCTGACCGAAGCTGACAAATGCCAATACCTGTCGGCACAAATCTCCCAATCCCAATGTCGTCGGGCGAATGCGGCTACCTCAGGACGAAGAGCCTGAAGGTGATCGTACGAGTTGACGATTTGCGCAGGAGGGGGATCATGTTCCCTGGCACAAGATCTGAGACAAACGCGACGGATTCGATGCCTTTCATGCCTTGAGCCGTATCCTCTGAGATCAAGGCGGGAGTTCCGCAAGCCATTGCCTCCTGAACGACGAGCGGGAAGCCTTCGCCGAGGGAGGGCAGAACTAGCAAATCAGCCACCTGGTAGTACGGAACGATTCTGGAGCGTTCCATCAAGCCTAGACTGCGCACGTTTGGGAATCCCCAGGTAGCCGGCTCCTCCGGCCCCCAACCGATAAGTACCCACTCACAGTCGGGAAACCACTCAGCTAGCAAGCGAATGATCGGTAGGCCCTTCTTCTCAACGAACCGACCGACGAAAAGCATAATCCGCTTATCGATAGGTAACCCCAGTTCAACACGCAGGCATTGTCGTTGGTCGCGGTTAACTGGCTTGAACATCGCTGTTGCGACACCATTTGAAATGAATAAAGGATTATGTTTAAAAATGACAAATCGGGCAAAATAATTCTGCACCTTTTCGCTAATAAAAATGCAGCGATCACAACCACGGAGCACGAAGTTGGCTAATGTGCGGTTGGCGAAAATGAGTAATTCACGAAGGATCCACCTGGAGTAGGGAATCATACCGATATGCTGGGTGACCACGACTGGTTTGCGGAGAATTCGCGCGTACAGATATGCGATAAAATTACCCATGTACAGACTGTCGTGAAGGTGTACCAAGTCGCAATGGCGAACCGCTCTCCACAGGCGGACAAGACCAGATGGCCCCCAGAGGGGATAGGGGAAACCAAGGATCTGCTCTGCGAGGTTCCAGGACTGCATTGAGATCCGATTGCCGGCTTGCTTAGATAGGGGATCGATACTCGTTCGGCTGGCCCGCCCACGTTACCTCAGCGTCGAGGCACACAAAACGTGTGGCTAATTCGCCGGCCACAATCTCGACGCCTCCTCCATGCTCAGAGTAATAGTAGGAAACGATGAGAATACGCATCAGCACGTGATGACCCTCGATTGAACGTGGTCAATGATTGCGTGCTGGAGACGAAGTATTTCCAGAGCGGCGTCAGCGTCAATACCTTGCGGGACTGTCTTGCCCTCAATAGTATCGAGGAATCGGCTAACGACTTCATCATTGCCGTAGAGCAGGCTTCCCCTGAGAAAGCCGAAGCCAGAACGCACAAAGCCAGTTCCATGCCCGAATAGCATTGCCAGCGATGAACGCACAATATCAGCCGCATCGTGGCGACGATCGGACGGCACGACAATAAGAATATCACGGAAGATATCAATAACGAGTGCGCCATGTTCGGCGAAAATCATGAGGTGCCATTCGCTAACTGGAGCCTCAAAGTTCATGAAAAGCGTTGCCGGGATGTCCCCCGTAGTGAATTCGGCTTGCACAACGGCCGGCGTGGATTTCCCACACGATGAAGGTACAATACTCGCGTGACGCAGCCTCAACGTGCCTTGACCGAACGCTCCGAGAAGGTACAGCAGGTGCGGCGATTCGTCGTAAAACAACCCAAGGGGCAGTTCGTTGTACCAGCAGGGTAGGCGTCGACGCGGGCTACTCAACTGAAGCCCATGTAAACCAGTTACCCGCCCAAGCCGGCCGGATGCGAGCAACGAATGAGCCTTAACTGCTGATCGTGCAAACTGAAAATTGTGGACAACCGCTAGCGTGAGGCCAAGTGACTGTGCCTTGTCCGCCAGTAACTCACCTTCGGCAATGGTTGAGCACATTGGCTTTTCCAATAGAACGTGCTTTCCTCTATCGAGCAGGGAGTTTGCGACCTTGAAATGCTCCGTCGGTGGAACACCAACAGTGAAAGCTTGAACGTCCTCGATCCAAGCCGCGTCGAGGCTGTCACTCCAATTTGGTAGTGAGAATCGCCCCGCGACCGCCTTGGCCTTCTCGATGTGCTTGTCTATGATCCCAACCAGTCGGCATCGCCCGCTCTGCCTCAGAGCTGGAATGTGCCTGGCGTTGGTGACCCAGCCATGCCGACTGACGCGAGGTTCAGAATCATGGCAATGTACCTCAACGGTGGGATATCGTGCCCTAGCTTGCTCGATCAGCCGGCGCATTCCACAGCGATCCCTTACTCGCTCTAACAAGAAGACAACTGTGAATATCCGAATGCTGCTCGCTTGTTCGCAATTCGCGCGGGCCGGCCAACCAGCATAACAAAGAGCCCAACGGGCGCGACCATCGTGGCATACTCCGCCGCAGACCCAAGTACCGCTGGATCTCAATTGGCTGCCGTTGATGTCGTCCGAGTCGGTACGCCAGGCCTCCGGTCCAGTTACTCCAGCGTTCCCAGGTCTGGACTTGATTGCGAGAGAGATACCAGGAGATCGGTCCAGCCGCGAGGCCAACCGCTTGCAGTTCACGCTCCCATTGTGGCGGCGACCAGTAATGAAAATGGGAGAGACGTTCGTCAATTTCAGTCAGATATTTTGCTCGGGTAATTCGACGTATCCACCCTGGGCCTTGGAGGCATTCGTGGAATTTTGGTGAGGGAACAGTGGCCAGAAAGAGGCCGCCTGGCTTTAGACAGTGCAATCTCAGCAAGGGCTGTAGCAAGCTTCGGTATATGTTCGAGGACGCTGTTAGCGAAGACAAAGTCAAGGCATGCATCTGGGAGAGGGAGTCGACCGGCTTCGGCTACAGCGACTCGATCGTACACGCCCGAGCCTTCTGCCAAGGTGGCTTCGGCCGGGTCAATATCAATGCCGATGAGCTCCCATGTCCCATCTACGAGTTCCCTCAAGATCGTTGTCAAAGCACCGTCACCACACCCCACGTCCAGACCGCGACCCTGCTTCGGCAAAGCGTTAGCAAGCACGGGTAATTCAAAAGAGCGCCAAAAATTGCTGGCTGGCTGGAAGGGAGCTGCCAGCATGAGACGTTGCCAAACAAATGTCTGTACCTTCGCCATCGAGCGGTCGCTGAGGTTTTTCACCTGGCTAGATGATATCATTTATCGACACATCTTATAAAATATAAATATGTATTGAGTTTGCTCAAAGGCAGAAAGCGGCTCGAAGCATCATCGGCTGTTCGAGCGAAGAGAGGTCTTAGGACTCCACAGTGCGCAGACCGAATGCCTGCAATGTCAATCCTGTCACGGCTACGACAGCCAGAAAAATCACAGTCTCCACGATTTCGACAGGTCGCGAGGTGCGATCAAGATATAGAAAACTGGCCCACCAGAATCGGAACCCATTGAGGACATGGTATTTCTGCACCCCCGCCGGCCCTTGCTCGACAAAGCCATTGACAGCAATAGTGGGCGATGATGAGGGAGAATAGTGCTCGGCTTGCTGATCATGGTTCGAAAGAACTTCAACGATCTCGCGCGGGCGATTGACCACATGGGAAATACTGGGATGAAAGTAAAGAACCGAGGAATTCACGTAGAAGGACGAGGGAAGGCCATGTTCGACATAGAGGCGGTGAGGATCGATACAAAGCGCGTTCATTTGGACTATCAAGCCAAGCCCTAGCGCGACCACGACCATCCATTTGCGTAAGAAGCGGGAACCAGCCGGTGCGAAGAGCCAAAGGATCGCAAAGATCGGAGTCAGATAACGCGGGCCCCATGCCGTGTCTCCCTTGAAAAAGGTAAGCTGGGAAATAAAGAGGATGAAGACGGCCATCGCCACTGAGAGAGACAAACAGAATAACTTCTCGTTGGTCCACCACGCTCTGAATCCGGAAAGACAGATCAGGATCGCAGGACTGTAGAACGGCACCCCCGCACCTAGACTGACTGCCATCGCCAACAAGGCGACATCAGGACGGCCAGACCAGACGGGAGGGTATCTCTTCATGAGCTCGGCGTGGGCGGCAGTGGATCCGGGGGGGAACTTATACAAGTCGTGTTCCAGATAAACAGCCTCGGCTAACACGAGCAGTAAAACGACGATTGCGTGCCGACGCCACTTATATTCCGTAGGTGGCGGCGACAATTTCCCGCGATTATCCGCGGTTGGCTGACGCGTGGCGTGGGAGCCAGGTTCCTCGGACGCGGTCAGCTCCCACCCAAAGCGTCGCTGGCTGGTGCGTGCTCTGGGATCGAGGTCGTTCGAGCCGGATATCTCTTATCCGAAATCTCGTTTCCCCGCCGCGCTGGCCGGCGCGGGGGGTGGGAGCCAAGTCCCTCGGGCCCGATCACACCGGTTAACCCATCAACCTGATGGATCCCTTGCCTCAACGCGCCGGGCGCCAGAGCCGGTCATGCCGTATCGCCACGCCGGCCCTAACCGCTGCTGCCGCCAGCTCTCGACTCTGACTTCCGGATTGCCAAAGAACTCGCTTCCCTCAGCAAGTTTTCGCAACGTCGCGCCGTTCGACAAGGGGTTGGACCCCGCCGCCCCCGCGCTTTTCATTTAAGCCAAGTTTTATGCTTTTGACGTAAGTCGAGTTCGACCCAACTTACGTCAAAAGCCATTGTCATAACTCCAATAACATAATCTCTGCAACTTTTTTCCATCTTGACGATCCCTCACCCCTCTTGGTCCCCTGGTCACATGTCCGCCGATTTCCTCTGGCTATCCTTGGGGGTGATCCGCAATGCCCGAACAGAAACCCGGCCCCGATCGCTCGTCTCCCGCGCCACGCCGCCCCAAACGCCAAGTCGTCCCGGGTAAACACGCTCAGGCCGACGGCCTCCAACTCCGTTCTTATGACGTCGGGGCCCTCCCCCTGCTCAAGCGAATCATCGAGCGGATGCAGTTGCGGCGCATTCTCAGCGAACATCTCCCAAGAGACGACTCACGGACCGAACTCCCGACCGTGACCGCCTTGCTCGTACTCTTCGTCAATCTCCTCATGGCCCGCGAGCCGATCTATGGCGTCGGCGAGTGGGCGGCCCTCTTCCCCCCCGACCTCCTCGGCCTTCGCGAGCAGGACCTAAGCCGATTGCACGACGACCGCCTCGGGCGCTCTCTCGATCGCATGTTCGAGGGGATCGGGCCCACCTTGATCATGGCCGTCGTCCGCCATGTCATTCAGGAATTCGCCATCAGTCTCGATGAGTTGCACAACGATTCGACCACCGTCTCGTTCTACGGCGCCTACGACGAGGCCGGCCTGGAAAGCGAACAACGGGGACGACCGACACACGCCATCACCTGGGAACATAGCAAAGCGCGGCGGCCCGATCTCAAGCAACTGCTCTACATCTTGACGGTCACCAGTGACGGCAACGTGCCGATCTATTTCTCCAGCGAAAGCGGCAACACGGTCGACGATGATACCCACATCGGCACCTGGGATTTGCTTTACGAGCTGATCGGTCAAGCCGACTTCCTCTACGTGGCCGACTGCAAGCTGGCCAGCAGCGAGAACCTGAGCCACATCGCCACCCGAGGCGGCCGGTTCGTTACTGTATTGCCACGCGGTCGAAGCGAGGACATCGCCTTCCGTCAGCGCCTCCGCACAGAGCCCTCGGTCCTGTGTCGCGCGCGGTCAGAAGCTGAGCCGTTATGGCAGCCGGAACGAGCCACCGGGGTCGTTGTCGCGTAGAGCGACGGTCGTGTGATTTGGGGAAGTGATGTCTGCGGAATGGTAAAAACAACAAGAGCCGGAGTCGGCGATCGCTGCCCGATCCCGGCCCCGACTTTGCGTTACTTCTTGGGACGCTTGCCTGTCGAGGCTTGCTTCGCCCGGTGAGCTCGGTACGACTTGCCGTTGATCTTCAGTATGGCTGCCCCGTCCACGATCCGGTCCAGGAACGCCATCGCCAGCGGCGGATCGCCCAGATACTCACCCCACTTCTCGAAATCGACGTTCGTTATCAACGCCGTCGATCGATCGCCGCGGACGTTGATCAGCTTGTACAGCAAACTTACCGCCTGGGCCGATTCCAGCCGTTCCACGCGGTCGAAGCCGAACTCGTCGAGAATCACCAGGTCGAAGTTGGCGTAATACCGCAGCAGCTTCGGCAGCGTCCGGTCCGCAAGTGCGGCCGTCAGAGCTTCCAGAATCGAGGCGCTGGTCTCATACCGCACTCGATAACCCAACACACAGGCGCAGAGGCCGATGGCCTCGATCAGATGGCTCTTCCCGACACCGCTCTGTCCCACCCAGACCAGGTTCTGCCGACGGCCAATGAACCCGCCTTCGGCCAACGTCTCGATCAGCACCCGATCGATGACTTCGGCATTGAACTGCCAGTCGAAGTCGGCCAGGATCTTGAGCTGGGCGAACCCGGCCTCGCGGATGCGGCGGGCGAGGGCCCGTTCGCGGCGCCCGTTGGCCTGCTCGCTAATCAAGGCGCGCATGAATTCCAGGTGCGACATCCCCTCGCTCTCGGCACGCCCTAATGCGGCGTCGAGCTGCTCGGCCAAAAGCGGGACACGCATCACCTGGAAATCCTCAAGGATCTTTTGGCGCAGCTCCGTCGGAACTGGCGTCATCGGACGTGGTTTGCGGTTTCTCTTCATCGTGTGGCTCCGACTCGCAGAGGTATTCATAGCTCGACGTCAGCCGTGGGGACACCAAGTCCTCACCCAGCCAGGGGGGCAACTGCCGTTCTTCGTCAGCCAGTGCCTCCAGAACAGTTCTGGGACGGGCCTGGGCCGATAGGATGCGTTCCACGGCCGCGTGAGAATACGCGCCGTACCGTACGGCCCGCTCCAGCGCCGCGATCAGGTCCGCTCGGGCGTATGTTCCCAACAGGGCTAGAACCCGCTGCGCCTGGTCCTTGCCGTAACGCTGCGCTTGCAGCAGGCCCTCCAGGAACCGACGGCCCGGCTCGCCCAGTTCGGCGAACCGTTCCTCCAACTGCGCCTGCCGCCGGCGCACGTCCTCGACGGGCTGGTGCTCCTTGTGCACCACCCGTTGCCCCCTGACCGCGCGCGGCAAGAGCGCGTGCCGGGCGATCTCCTCGACCTCACGGCCGTAGACGATCAGTTCCTTGTCGGTGACCCGCACCGCCAGCATGCTGCCGATGTACCGCCATGGCACGGAGTAGCCGTTCTGACAGTACGTGACCAGGCCCTCGACGTTGACCGTGCGATAGAGCACAGGGGACACCTCATAGGTTTGGGCCGGCAGTGGGACCAGATGAGGCTGCTCTTCCGCATGTAACTGCAAGGGCGTCTTCTTGGCTTCCCGCAGCTCGCGGACATCGGCGACGTGGGCCAGCCACCAGGCGGTGGTCTCGTTGAGATGATCGAGCGAGCAGAAAGTGCGGCCGTTGAACAAGCTAGTTTCCACATAAGAAAAGGGGCGTTCCACCTTCCCTTTCGTCTGGGGCCGGCGTGGCCGGCAGGCCATCGGCCGGAAGCCGTAGTGGGTGGCGAACGCCAGGAACCGCGGATTGTAGACCGGCACGTCGTCTTCGTAGCCGGTCACGACGACCTTCATATTGTCATACAAGCAGGTGGCCGCCACTCCCCCCAGATGCTCGAAGGCGCGCAGGTGCTCGCGCAGGGTGGTCGTCATGTCCTGGTACTCGACGAAGCGAAGGTACTGCCGTCGCGAGTATCCCAGGATGTAGCTGAACAAACAGACGCGGCGCCGGCCCTCGCCGGTGAAGTCGAGGTCGTACACGGCATAATCCATCTGAGCCTGGGCCCCGGGCCCCGTCTCGAAGCGGACCACCGGGAGCGGCGCCCTTCGGGGACGCAGCTCGCCGAGCCGCTGGCGGACCACGGTATATCCTCCGGTGAATCCCCGCTGGCGCAGCTCCTGGAGGAGCCGCACGGCGGTCAGATCGGGATATCGGCCCAGCAGTTCCTTGATAATCGGAAGATACGGATCGAGACGGCTGGGGCGCCTCCGAGCGGGCGAGTTGTCAGGTCCCCCGGTCCGCTGAGCTTCGATCTCTTCCAACACTCGGCTGACGGTGTTCCGGGACAGTCCCAAATCGCGGGCGATCCGCCGGATCGAAGAGCCGGCTCGCCAGCGACTGACGATTTCATTGCGTTTGGGTTCGGTCATGAGTTTGTAGTTCTCCAATGAGGTCTTCGGCGAGAGTGGCCACGTTGTGAGCATCGCGACCCAGCCGGGAAAAAGCTGGCGTCAGCACCAGACGATCGCAGAGAGTCAGGCCGGCGCGGCCCTGACTTTGCAGCCAGACCTCCATGCGGCCCAGCCCATCGAGTACGCTAGCCAAGCGGCGCGCGACGCGATTGCCGGCCTGGCTGAGTCGAGGGTCCCAGGCCCAACCCTCCTGCTGCCGCGCTTGCTGCAAGGCAGGGCGCGGCTGGGCCAAGATGTACTCCTCCTGCGACTGGCCGCTGACGGTAAGCAACAGATCCACCACGCCGTCGAGCTCAGCGGCCGTCAGCTCGTCGCGGTGTAGTGTCGCCAGGACGTCGACCTGGTTGCCGGCCGGCAACCGCACCAGCGCCCGCGCGGCAGTGGTGGACAAGAGCCCGAGGCGCAGGTCTTCCCGGGCTTCGCCCGTCAGCTTCTCGACCAGAGCCAGCCGCCGGCAGACCCAGCTCTTGTGCCGGCCCAAGAGCTCGGCGACTTCGACCTGGGTCATGCCGTCCTCACGCACCAGGGCGTGGACGATCCAGGCCTCTTCCCACTCCTGGGGGCGACGGCCGGTCTGGTTGAGCCCGTGGATGGCTGCCTTGGCCGTACGCTCATCGGCCTCCAGCAGCCGAACGCTGAGGGTCTTCAGGCCGAGAGTCCTTGCGGCGGCGAGCCGCTTGAAACCGTCGAGGACTTCGTGCGTCTCCTCTCGAAGGCAGACGACCACCGGAGTGAGTTGTCCATAGCGCTGGAACGACCCGGCCATGGCGGCCTCGGCGTCGGGATCGGGCAGTCGATAGCGTCGATAGCGCTGGCCGAGTTGGGCCAGGGTCAAGAAGTGGATATCGCCGGCATGCCAGTCAGCCATGGTGGAACCTCGTCATCACGCCCCCAATTCCGAGCAAGGAAACGGGGGACCGGCAGACCCGGCCCTCCCGCTTCCTCCTCGGTTTTGGGGGGCGAGAGAAAGTTATTCCTAGAGGACGGCTTGCTCAATACGCGGCGACATGACCGATCTGGCCTGGCGGTGGTCCACCTCGAGGGCGATGCATAGGCCGGGCACCACGTCGTCGTCGTCGTCTGAGTCGGGCTTCGCGCTGGCGAACTCGCCGTAACGCCTGACGGCATGAGCCGGAACAGAAATGTTGAAAAGGAGAACGAGGCGAGGGCACAAACAAGACGTAGCAGCCGGGTCTGCTGCACGGCAAACCGCAGGATTCTGGGAGGATTTCGTCTGGGCGCTGGCCTACGCTGTCGCAGTCCTCGGGGATCATCAGGGACGAATCGGAAATGGTCTGGGCTTCGATCACGGTCAAAGCCGGCTCGACGGGAGGTGTTGGGGGCGCCGGTTCCGCTGGAGTTGCTCGTTGCCGTTCACGCTCGCGACGGCGTCGGGCCTGTTCCCGGCGGCGTTCCTTGCCTCCCTTGGTGGCTCGATAAGTTTGACCGGCATGCCACGACCGCCAGTGTTCGGCGGCTTCTCGGCAAGCGGGACTGCAATAACGAGCTTGTGGCCGAGGCGGCACGAACCAGCGTTCGCAATCTTTAAGCAGGCACCGGCGACAGCAAGGGTGCCAACGTCGAAAGATGCCTGGTTGACCTGGCGCCAGCGCGCGGGGACACTCAAATGGGCCCACGGGAGGGCTAACTCCCGAGCGGTCAGGCGGCGGGAAGGTGGTACTTCCCGCCGCCACTTTGCGCCGACGACGTGGACGCCGCTCGTCCAGGGCCCGGCAACATACACATGCCAGATTACTGGCAGCAACTCACATACGCGAGTGGCGGCCAGGCTCGGCGTGCGGAAAGGCCGATGCCGCGATCGACAGATCGCGGAATGGCTCAACTGGCTCCGCGTTAATGGCTCAGTCCCTGGCCGCTGCTAACAGATGAGTCGAGTTGAAGGTTCGAGGAACCGCCGAACTGATGTTAGCCGGTCACTGGAATTACAATCCATGTTGCCACGATGTCATCCTGACTAAGAACCGTCCTTTGATGTGATCCACTACATCGGAACACCCCTTAAAACAAAGGGGCAACACGATTCCAATAAAGGGATCGGCAACTATCCGATGCCAAGGATAACGTTGTGGCATAAACGTCTATCATTCCTGGACGAAGCTAACAAGGCCGGTTGAGCGAGGGCTGAAAAACAGGCCAAAATCAATCTGCGGTACGTTGCACGTTAGCCAATTTCCCCTCCCGTGGGAATCCAGGCTAGCTCAGGCATCGCCGACACATCCGAACCATTTTGTTACTTACAGATTAGGCTTCTGGACGACATCCTGCCACTGGGAAGCTGCTGGCGTCGCAGTGCATGTCCTTTCGCTCCTAGGCCGTTCGCGTGGAAGTTCACTCGACAAGATTTACTGAATTGGCTACAGCGTGCATCGCCGCATTTCTTAGCAGCGTCGGCTGCCTAATGTCAAAGACCAGGCTTACCGCGACGTTATTTGTGAAACGGACCACTTAGAATGAGGTGCCTTCAATGACCTCCCCGCCGGCACGTGCCGCGAGGCTGCGCCATACAGTCAACGCGATGCTGCTCCTCACGAAACGGGCGGACCCATCGACCATTAACACATGGACACCACCTGGATGCTGACTCCTCGCAGAGATAGCTGCAGCGGAGATCGTATTGACCGCATCCGATGAGGTGCCCGCACTGCCAGTCTGACCATATCCAGTTGGGAGGTGCAACGTGGTTGTAGAGAGTATCCGCGTACCCGCCGGTGATCCAGTACTGTCCGCTATCAAGATCCGCATCCGGCGAGATTGAATTCAATGCCAAGCATGTAGTGGCCATCTCGTCAGGGCTCGACGGGCCCCTTACATTCGAGATTCCTGAATACCAGATATCACGCCGCGGGTCGAAAGCGCATCTCGCCCCCACTCCCACCGGACCGTTCGCTGAAAGCAGTCGTCTGACTGAGACCATCGGTGAAGTCGCGGTAGGATCTCGCGATCAGTCCAGCGAACGCGCCCCCGCCACCGGGCCAAGGCGTCCCGTCGTGGAGATGAGGATTTGGTCCGATGCTAGCCCGGTACGCGATGCCTGGAGCCAAACGGATCGAATCGGACGGGCAGAGAAATCCCGCGACCGTTACCTGCACGACAGTCATGTTCTTTTCGTCAAATGTATATGTCGAAAGCGAGGGAGAATAGACCAGCGGATAGGAAGGAATATTCGCGCTGTTATAGATCTGGTTTAAGTCGAGAAAAGGTAGTAACTGAAAGTGCGCTGACAGTGGCCGCGGAGCGGCGAACGGCCTGCCGTCGCGCAATAGTCCATCTGGCCTCATCCCTACCGGCAGAGCTTGGCGGACCCCGTGGTGGCTCGCGAGAGCCACGCCGATCTGCTTGATATGATTAATACATGCGGCCCTCCGGCCAGCTTCACGAGCGGCTCTGGACGGCGGGGATGAGCAGGCCAACCATCAAGCCCACGATGCCGATCACGACTATAACCTCGACGAGCGTGAACCCCGCCCGTGCGTCTCCTCTGTCTGCTCGGATGTCAGTACAAATGACCGGCACGGCGAAGCCCTCCTTTTAGTCACAAACCCGCCACGTGCAGGGAGAGCGGAACTTCGATCAAGGGCATCTCCTCGGAATCTGTTTCAATTCGAAGGAGGGTCCGGTGGAAGCCAGGCGACACCGGCGCCTGAAATCGGAGGGCGATCTCGTGAGTTGCGGAACTACCCAATTCGTAGTGGGACGGCACGAGCAAGGACTCATTTTGGCACCTGATCTTCTTAATCTCGATCAGCTTTTGGTCGGAAGATCTAACTAGTATTGTTCGAACAAGTACCTCATTAGGTTTGCACGATCCGAGCCAGATTCGGCTCGGCGTTACTGCGATGGCACGTCGGACGCTCCAGGTGACGGGCAGAAATAATCTCGCCCGTTCCACTTCTCCACACCGGATCAAAACCGAGACGCCTTGGCGGAAAATCCGATCCTCACCCCTGCAAGAAGCAGTGAGCGTGAGTCTCCCAAGGGTGACCCGATTCTCGGGTGAAACCTCGGTCTGGTGAGGCGAATAAGAGCGATGCTCCGCCGGGACCCATGTGCAAGCTATCAAGGGCGAATCTGGCTGAACACCGACGCTGCAACGCTCGCAAAACGGCGTCCCATTCAGGCTGAGCTCGGAGGTCGCGGTCCTCGTGCTGATCTGGTCGAGGCCAGGCAGCTCGATTGACGGAGGAACCGCCTTAAGTGGATTCATGACCTCCCACTCGATCCGCACGCGTGCCACAGGACGAGACTTGTCGTTACTGATTAGGGAGACAAAGGTGCGTCGAGGCTCGGGGGAATCACCCAACTTGATTCCTACAGTCAGTGCTGCTTCCGCACCTGGCTCAATCCGGTCCCTATCCAAACTCACTAACGTGCAACTGCAGTCGGTTCGGACCTCATGGATCAGGAGCGGGCTCGTGCCAAGATTTCTGACGAGAGTCTTGACGTCTACCTTTCCCTGGGGGGACCTGCTGAAGACGGGAGCCAACTCGTGTGATTCAGGATCCAGAATGATTGAGGTTGATCCTTCGGGCGTCCGTCCCGAGCTAGCGGCAAACCCGCTGGGTAGTCCCCGCGTGCAGCCGGCCGTAGTAAGCGTCGCGCATACCACAATCAGCGACAGGATACCGGCCGTTCTCCGGCCAATTCTTCGTCGGCGCTTTCTGCGATATAGCGGGACCAATAGCACGACCGCGATCAAGGCAGCCAGCACTCCGGTAACGGATGCCAGGGAGCCACGGCGTCTAATTTGTTCTTCGGGTACGAATGGACTTGGACCGACGAGCAGCGCCTTATGCCCCCATATGGACAGGAATGAGTCGATGGGCAAAGGATACGCTTTCGGAGGATCGATGATAAGGACATTCTTATCGTCGACGTCGTACAAAAGGACGAAATGGTGATCATTTATAATTGTAATGCACGCAAATCTTTCCATTCGCGCCTGAAGGTTTTCGAGCGATGTCTCTACCGCGACCGTATGAGCCCCCAGACGGCTCGCCTCCCTCTCCAAATAATGCATCGAATAGCCACTCGACCCAGGCGGGCCTAGTTGTCTTGCGAACTCTGCGAACGTGGGAGGCCCGAGCCCCTGTGCTTGGAGCGCGATATAGAGCGAATGGCTCCCGCAATGCAAGTCGGACGGGTCGACCCTCGCGGGCGAGTACTGACACAGCAGACTCAGTGTTACAGATACCAGAAGGTCGAATCGCATATGCGATCGCTCCCAGGAGGCTTGTGATCGAGCACTCATCGGCCCTTCAAGAACCCCCTCGTCTTGAGGATCGCCGAGAAATCTCGAAGCAATCCCTCCATATTAACGTCAGATGGTGTGCGCTTATTACTGCGGACTATGGTGTCATCATATATGGATACGTCTCTTGGTAGAAGCTTGCAAAACCCATCCACGGTTAGAACCGTATAATCGGCGGGGCGGCCCACAGTCGCATCGGTGATCTCGAGCTTGTAATGGTTTCCGACCGACTTGGGCTTTCCGGGCATGGATTGCACAAATTCGCATTTTTTCAAGACAAAAGCACTGTCAGTTCTCTTCTCCCATTCGTATTCGCCGTGTCTTGAACGGGCAGTCGGCGCAGCACCGGAGTAGTCGAACCGCACGACGTTCCCGCCCAGCTTCATCGAGAAATTGATGTCCAAAACACCGCCATTTCGGTCGAGGCGCCTCTGTCGGATGATGCCGTCGCCTTCAGATCGAATCTCATAGGAAACGACGTCTTTCGTCGGGAACTGCTGATTGACACCGATCATTTCCATCCAAGGCCTTCCGTCATTCACGTTCGGAGGGCAGCATCGGAACCACATCGTTCTAGGCGTAAGCGAGAAGATGTTATGGAGGGACTTGGCCTCCATTTTCCTGATATACAGGGCATTGTACGCTGCATTGTATGAGTAGAGTCTTCCGTCGCGCTGGAGCTTGTATTCCCATGATCTGGCACTTTGGCTTTGGTTCTTCGGCGTTGCGGAAGAAAGGGGCTCATTTGGGTCGTCGAGGAGATACTTCCAGAAAACGTTATCCTCGTGCCACGCCACGTAGGACTTTAAGATCGTCTGACCGACGCCGTCCTCCGGTCTGAACTCCACGCGGGCCCTGAGCGTCCCCGAACGCAGAGCGGCCAGATTCGTAGCCTGTGCATCGCGCAGAACCTCGCTCAATCCGGCATCGCCCAAGACATCCGGATCGTCCCCGACCGGCCAGAAGCCGCAAAGTAGGATAACTAATACTGAGAAATGAAATATCATCGTCCCTCCTATTAAGACCGTCGGACGAGGCGACCGAAGTCTCAACATCTCGTAAGGACGCGTCCCTATGGGTTTCTATCGCCGCCCTTCGTAACTGCGAGAAAAGCCAGTATAGCCAAGGCGATCAGATTTCGACCGGTCGGGAAAGTGAACAATGGGTGCACCTCCCAGTAGCCGTCGCCCACCGGGCTAGATTAGCGGTCGCCTCTAGGCCTGGTGAGCGACATATTTGACCACCAGTCGTGTCCCATTCGTTGGCTCGCCACCAGCGTACTGGTTCGCAATCCCTACGCAGAGAATTGCGCCGCAGTGGGCACGGCCCCTTCGAGGTTAGGCGCGTGCCCGAGTTTCTTCATGGATTTAAGAGGACATGGTGCGCCAAACGAGAAGCCGCCCGTCAGCCGAAAGGTGTTTTGCGGCGGGTTGCATCCTCCCTGTGCTTAGCCGAAACAACTAGGTGCAGGTGCTTCCACATGAGCTTGGCGCGGTTCCGTCGATGTCCCCCACCAACCTCTGCTGACATTTCTGGACATCGTCCTCCCAGTAACAATTGTACTTCCAACGGCAGTTTACCGCGGGGGGTGGACCCGTGATACAGCTAGCACCCGGAACGGGCACCGTGCAATCATTGTTGTTAACCGTGTCCTTTTTCAATTTGATTATCGGGGCGGGCGTGGCCTGGCACTGGGTTTGGTCATAATCGCCGCAAAGAGTGCCATCCACGTAGCACGAGGGTGACTCACCACAACAATAGTCACCCGCAGATCCCCCGAAAACAAACTCCGTTTCCGCGGTACCCAACGTTCTTTCCACACTACCTCTCACGAGGCCTAGGAGCGAGCATGCAATTGACAAGAACGCTCCAAGCGCCCACTGCTTTCCATTCCATCGCATCGTCATGCTCCGTGTTTGAGAGAAGCATATACTTAAAAAATTGCGCATATGCCGAAAGGCAGACTCGAGCGCGAGTCTTGGTTCAATCTGCGAGCCACTTAGCAGATTCTGAGCACGACCCGAACCAATGCCACTCGCCAAATCCAGGTTGATCGAGCGCAATTCTGTTGACTGTAGTTGCCCATCGGCACTTTGTCAATGGAGGACCGAAACGAGGCAGGGCCCTTTACTTTTTGAAAATACCAAGAATGGCGAAGAGTTTCCCGACTTGGTAAGGGTTCCGACGTAGTTTCTCAGCGATATTCGTCGCGCCGATGGAGCGGAGGAAGCCGATCGCCGCATTTCGGATGGCGGCCATGACTTCGGGACCTGAGCCCTTGCGGACCCGGCTCGCGTCCTCCCCGAAGGTGACGTCGCGAACGTAGTGGGACCGATTCTCGATTGACCAGTGGCCTCGTGCCCATCGGAGCAACTGACCTGCGTCCGCGAGTTTCCTCGGAGGCGCTAGTGATGAAGTAGCGGGTCTCATTTGAGACCGTTCCGTCCTGCTCCACCACACTCTCAATCTGTCCGACTTGGGCGACACCGGGCCAATTCAGGTAGTCGTTCAGCGCGGTCGTCGCCTTCAGTGTGCGACGTTCACGACGACCGTGCCCCTTGTCGAGGGTCGTCACTGTGTCCTGCGCCTTCCCAGATTTTTTGCTGCCGAGGGGGAAAAAGACCCTTCTATTGAAGGGTCGAATGCCGCCTTGATGTCGTGGAGAAGCGTCGGTTGGTTCTCTTTCACAAACCAAAGGTAGTGGCCTTGCGCGTCAATGACCTGCTGGGAAAGATCACGCTGGCAGAACATGGCGTCGCCGGTGACCAATCGCCCTTCGAGAACGATGCCTTCGAGCAACCGAAGGGCTGTCTTGTGCTCGTTCGTCTTATTCTCGCCCCCATTGGGAACGGCTGTTTGTGCCAGCGTTAATCCCGATTCGTGAGCCATCAAAGAGAGTAGATGCACAGCCTTCGCCAGGCCGTCAAAGCTGCCACGAGCCGACTTCCCGTCGAGGGCAAAAGCTTCAGGTAACGAGATCTCAGTTTGAGTCGGTCGGCTCAGTAGAGTTTCAGCCCACCGGGTCAGCGCATCCTCAAAGAGTTTCAGGTTCAGAGCGATCAAAACCTTGCGGATGCCGCCTATTTTCGGGGGTTTGCGCGTGAAGCCAAGCTGATGCATCAGCCCGATATCTTGGTCTTCGCCCCATTGCGCGATCGCCGCGTAACTCTTTGCGCCGCACATGATGGCGCAACACACCAATGCAAGAATGGCCGACACGGGGTGTCGTCGGCCACGCCGACTGCGAGGATCGGGGACTGCGGCAAGAAAGGAAAGAAGACTCCCGTTGGGTCGCGCGTCCATGCCATGCCTCCGTGCGGCCAATCCTGGTGAAATATGGCTTCCAAACCAACAAAATCTTTACTTATCCGCCTAGAATGAAATTGTCAACAGCCCTGCGAAACGAGGGGTTCGAGGCATCCAGGGTTGCTGTGGCGGTATCCGTTCGGCCGAGCCATCCTTGCCGGCCCTGGTAGCCTGGCCCCCGGACCGCGAGTGACGCGACACGGGACAATGATCGCCGAACTTCGTCGTCCGGCCCTAGACTGCGTGTGACGCGGTTTCGGGGTAGATAGGACATGCATCGCAGCCTCGAATCCGGTCGCCCCACTCTGCAAGAACGAGGGGCGGTTCAACCGGGTGCCGGCCCGGTTTCGTCGTGCGATCGGCGTTCGACTATTCTGTCCGGCGATCGGTAGATCCGCCGCGCCGATCGAAGCCGAATGATCCGAAGGGACTTGGCCTATATGAGTTACGCACGTGCAAAACACGAGTGCACCGGCAAACGGCTGGCATTGGCGTGGGTGCCCTTTGTGCCAGCAATGCATGTCCTTTGCGTTCCAGCAATGCATGTCCTTTGCGTTCCTTTGCGTTCTCGGGTATCCTGAGCTGACGCGGCTCGGTAGTATCAATTGAGGTGATCGATCCAGCTCCGGGCCGAGCTCGATCGGTATCCACTTTCGCAAGGGTCGTCTTGACACATTCATCAGCGATGAACGAGACGAACAAGATGAATGAAATGATCTTTATTGTCGAGGAGGCGCCGGAGGGCGGATTGACTGCCCGCGCACTCGGGGCCTCAATTTTTCACCGAGGCGAGCGATTGGAGCGAGCTCCAGTCCCAGGTTCGTGACGCGGTACTCTGTCACTTTGAGGACGGCCAGGCTCCCAAGGTCATACGGCTCCATTACGTGCGCGAGGACGTTTTCGCCGTATGAAGCTTCCACGGGACCTTTCGGGAGACGACCTCGCCAACGCTCTCGGGCGCTGGGCTATCAGCTCACGCGCAGACCGGCGCCCATCTTCGCCTTACGACCGCACTTCAGGGTGAGCATCACATCACGATTCCACGTCACGATTCCCTGTGTGCGTTTCGCTTGACCTCGTCCGGTAAAATGCCGTACAGTTCTCAACACTGGAAAGAGAGGTCCCACGATGCCGAGCGAACAAAATCGGAGTGCGCGCATTGAAGCGCGTATAGCACCAGAGGCCCTGGCCGTAGTGAAACGCGCATGCCGAAATGCAGGGCCGCAGCGTCAGCGATTTCGTCGTTGCCGCAGCCCAGGAGGCCGCTCACAAGACGATCGAGGAGGCCAATCTCATCCGGCTTTCGATTGAAGACCAGCAACGCTTCGTGGATCTTTTGCTCAATCCGCCTGTGTTGTCGCCGGCCATGAAGCGGGCCAAGAAGGCGCATTCCCGATTGATCCAGGAACCAAGTTGATGGCGGCGCCGTTCCGTATCGAGGCGTTGGCAGCCCGTCACGACCGAACGGATTTCTTGTGTGGGGTCGAATCGCTCGATCGGTATTTTCAGAAGCAGGTCACGCAGGATGTCCGCCGCCGCGCCACGGCTTGCTATGTCGCAACCTCTGTGTCGGAAGCCAAGGTCGCCGGTTTCTATACACTCGCCGCCGCTGGTGTTCCCCTCGCCGAGATGCCGAACGAGATTGCCAGCGCTTGCCGCGTTATCCCTCAGTTCCCGTAGCACGACCTGGCCGGTTGGCTGTGGATCGGACTTATCGCGGGCGCTTGGGAGTGCTTTATTGTGGGATGCCGTCCAGCGCTGCCTGCGATCGGAAATCGCCGTTTTTGCCCTGGTGGTTGACGCCAAGGATGCGCAGGCGGAGGCCTTCTACCGTCACCACGGCTTCATCGCTTTCGGTAGCCAACCAGCGCGGCTCGTCCTGCCACTCACCAATCTCATCGTCAGTTAGCTGCATAAATCATCCCGGCTTGCCAGGAGATCCATCCTCTTACGAAAGGTCGCGCAGATGGCCGGTATGGCGGAAGCGGCTCCTATCGCGCCCCTGCATGTCGGAGATCCGGGACACGTGGAATACTTCGACGTGCTCATCGTCGGTGCAGGCCTTTCCGGAATCGGCTCGGCCTATCACCTCCAGACGAAATGTCCGGCCAAAACCTACGCAATTCTGGACGGCCGAGGCGCGATCGGCGGAACCTGGGACCTGTTCCGCTACCCGGGTGTGCGTTCCGATTCCGACATGCACACGCTCGGCTACCCCTTTCGTCCCTGGCGAGACAAAAAGGCGATCGCCGACGGTTCGAGCATCCGCAACTACATCGCGGAAACGGCTCGAGAATATGGCATCGACCGCAAGATTCGGTTCGGGCATCAGGTCACGCTGGCGTCGTGGTCGTCGCGGGATGCCGCGTGGACGGTTGACGCGACCGGCCCCGAAGGGAAGACCGTCCAGTTCGCCTGCAACTTCCTTTGCATGTGCAGCGGCTACTATGACTTTGCCGAGGGTTATATGCCAGGCTGGCCGGGCATGGACCGGTACCAGGGCCGCATCGTGCACCCCCAGAGCTGGCCCGAGGACCTCGACTTACAGGGCAAGCGAATTGTCGTGATCGGCAGCGGCGCGACCGCGGTGACACTCGTGCCGGCACTGGCCAAGTCCGCCGCGCACGTGACCATGCTCCAGCGCTCGCCGACTTACATCGTCGCACGCCCATCGGATGGATGCGGCTGCCGACTGGATCCGCCGATTGCTACCCGAGCGGCTCGCACTCCGCGTAATCCGCTGGAAGAACGTGCTCCTGGGGATGTACTTCTATAACCTCTCGCGGCGCAAGCCGGACCGGGTAAAACAAGAGATCCTGCGACTCGTGCGAGAACAACTCGGCCCCGATTACGATGTCGAAAAGCACTTTTCGCCTAGTTACAACCCGTGGGACCAGCGCATTTGCGTGGTTCCCGACGCCGACTTGTTTGTCGCCATCCGGTCAGGCAAGGTGTCCGTCGTCACTGACGAAATCGAGACGTTTACCGAAAGCGGAATCTGGCTCAAGTCAGGCGATCTTCTGCAAGCGGACATCATCGTGACCGCCACGGGTTTGAAGTTGAAGTCGTCTGGGCGGGATGCAGGTGTCGATCGATGGCACTCCGATCGATCTGGCGGGCAGAACTAGCTACAAAGGAATGATGGTTCGCGGCATTCCGAACTTCTCCTTCACGCTCGGATACAGCAACGCCTCGTGGACGCTCAAGTGCAATCTCGTGGCCGAATACATCTGCCGCCTACTTAATCACATGAGCGCACACGGTTATGATTATGCCACGCCGGTTGGACGCGAGCCGGCGATCGCGGATAAGCCATCGATCAACCTGAATTCCGGCTATATCCGCAGGGGAATCGAGCTTCTTCCCAAACAGGGGGCCGAGAGGCCGTGGAAGTTCCATCAGAACTACGCCCTGGATATGCTCGACCTCAGGTTCAGCGCCGTCGACGACGGCACGATGGAGTTCGTTCGTCTCCCGAATGGGCGGCGGACGGTTGTCGGCGCGAGTGCAGCACCATGCCGCGCATGAACGGTTCGGCCGCCTTCTCGCAGCCTGGTTACTGCTTGTCGGTCAATCGCGCAAGCGGTTTGGGAATCCAGTACCAAAAAAAACTTTTGGAAAAATAATTAAATCAAGTCCTGATAAAATGATCCGATCGAATCTGGCGGAAAAGCGACTAGGTGCATTCACAGGATCCCCAAAACGCGGTGTATATTACACTCACATTTCCTTGCCCTTCGAGGGCATGCCGGCCAGCCTGGGCCCCGGGCTGAGAACCGTGAGCGGGGCGAAAGTTTCCACAGTCATGGCCGTCGCTGGATTCACGGGTCTCGAAGAACGCCCGAATACGATTGACACCAAGCTTTCGGTCAGCCTGCGCCTCCCTCGCGGCGATCGGCCACGGCACGTTTCGTGGCGATGGCAGACACGCCCGTTTCTGCCACGATCAGAATGGCGACCCAACGCTGTTGTTTCGCGGGCCGAAGCGGCGCGGGAATCGTGTGGATTCCATCGACACAAACGTTGGGGCAGCCTTGGCTTGCCATGTGGAGACCGCGGCGTTCACCACGCCGAAAAACGCCGCGGGTCGGGATCGGTTCCGAGCATCGCGCCGTGGCACAAAAGGAACCCACCAACTGCCATTTTGTGCCACTTTATCACGGTCGTTCGTGTAAGATCTCGAAGAGGACGAACTCTTCGAGTACGAGTACGAGCAGGAGTACGAGTAGGACTAAATTCGCCGGGTTGCGGTTTTGGCCCGCTCAATGCTGATCCGACTCGCGGTCGTACTCGAAATCGTCGTCTGCATCAGTTTTTGCGAAACGAACCCATTCGTGTCACAATACCGGAAGAGATCAGACGTTACGATGCGACCGACCGCATGACCGCCGGCTGGTTTCTGACGTACCACGAGGTCCCCGAGCTGGTGCAGAGCTGGCTGGCCGGGCTGGGCGTTCGCGATCCCGAGCGCGGTGCCGCGACCTCGCCGATCTTGACCCGGCGGGCCGGTCCCGAGTGCTCTGGATGACGTCGCCCGGCTGGCGGTCCTGCTCGACGCCATTCTGCCGCGCTGCGCCGATCCGGGGATGGCGCTGGCGAACCTCGAACGGTTCCTGGCGGCGCGTGCCGCAGGCTCGAGACTCGACGCTCGCAGCGACCTCGCGGACAAGCCCCCGCACGACCGAGATCCTGCTGCAGGTCTTCAGCACGAGCCAGTACTTCAGCGAGGTGTTGATCCGCGATCCCGAGCTGCTCGACTGGCTGCGAGCGAGGCCCGGCGCCCGGACCGATCGTCGTTGATCGACGATCTGTGGAACACGCGTCTCGGGACTGGTCCGACGAGAACGAGCAGGCTCTGCCTTGCGGCGGTTCCGAGCAGCGAGAGCCTGCGGATCGGCTACAACGACATCGTGCGCGGTCTTCCGCTGGAACTGATCACGCAGGACCTTTCCGACCTGGCCGACGCCTGCGTCGAAGCGGCGCTGCGGCTGGCGCGGGCTCGCGCCGAGGCTCGCTTCGGCGTTCCGCGTTACGGCGGCGGAGCGCCGGCACGGTTCGTCGTGCTGGGCCTGGGCAAGCTGGGCGGCCAGGAGCTCAACTACAGCTCCGACATCGATCTGGTCTTCCTGTACGACGAGGATGGCGCAGACGGCGGGCCCAAGGTCGTCTCCAACGCCGAGTTCTTCGCCAGGATGGGGAGCGAGCTCGTCCGGCTGCTGGCCGACCACACGGCGCTGGGAATCGCCTATCGCGTCGACATGCGGCTGCGCCCCGACGGCGAGCAAGGGGCGCTGGCCCGCCCGCTCGACGCCACGCTGGGCTACTATGTGACGCGCGGCCGAACCTGGGAGCGGCAGGCGCTGATCAAGTGCCGGCCGGTCGCCGGCGATCTCGACGCTGGGCAAGACGTTTTGCGAGGAGATCCAGCCGTTCGTCTTTCGCCGTTATCTGGGCGCCGCCGAGATCGCCGAGATCAAGTCCCTCAAGCGGCGGATCGAGCAGCGCACCGTTTCGGCCGGGACCGCGGAAGTCGAGGTCAAGACCGGGCGCGGCGGCATTCGCGACGTCGAATTCGTCGTCCAGTTCCTGCAGTTGCTGCATGGCGGCGAATATCCCGAAGTCCGGCACGGAACGACGCTCGCGGCCATCGCCCAGCTCGAGCAGGTCGGCTGCTTGAGCACCGAGGAGCGGCATCATCATGGACGACAATTACCGCTTCCTGCGCCGGGTGGAGCACCGGCTGCAGATCCTCTTCGACCGCCAGACGCACGAGATGCCGCGGGAAGCGAGGCGCGGCGAACGCTGGCCTTGCGCATGGGCTACGTGCCGGCGAGCGCGTGGGAAGACGCGGACGGGCCCGGCCGACCGGTTCATGGCCGACTATCGCAGCAAGACCGAGCTCAATCGCCGCATCCTCAATCACTTGCTTCACGATGCGTTCAGCGGCGACGCCGGCACGGCCGTCGACCCGGTCGTCGACCTGGTGCTCGACCCCGAGCCGGGCGACGAATTCATCAAGGAGGTGCTGGCTCGCCTATCCGTTCCGCGACCGCCCGACGGCCTATCAGCAACCTGATGGCGCTGGCGCGCGAGGATTTCCAGTTTCTCTCGCAGGCCCGCTGCCGCCACTTCCTGGCGGCGATCGCCCCCCGGCTGCTGGAGGCGATCAGCCGCACGCCCGACCCGGACATGACGCTCACCAACCTCGAGAAAGTCTCGGCGTCGCTGGGTGCCAAGGCGATCCTCTGGGAGCTCTTCAACTTCAATCCGCCGAGCCTGCGGCTCTACGTCGAGCTGTGCGCGACCAGCCAGTTCCTCTCCGAGATCCTGATCAACAACCCGGGGATGATCGACGACCTGGTCGATTCAGCTGGTGGTCGATCGGCCGGTGCCGGGCGCGGCGATCAAGGCCGAGCTGGCCGGGCTGTGCAAGGGGGCCGAGGACCTGGCGCCGATCCTCTGGAGCTTCCGCAACAAGGAGTGGGTTCGCATCGGCACCCGCGACATCCTGGGCCGCGAGCCGGTGCGCGAGGTGACGAGAGAGCTGGCCGACGTGGCCGAGGCGATCGTCACTCAAGCGGCTCGCGACCAGTGGGAGCGGCGAGGTCGATCGGTTCGGCACGCCGCGGCGTTCCGCGACCGGCAAGCGCGACCGATGGGCGATCCTGGCCCTCGGCAAATTCGGCGGCCGCGAGCTTAACTACCACAGCGACCTCGACCTGGTTTTCGTGCATGAGTCCGACGGTCAGACCGCGGGCGGGGCCAGCTCGATCTCGAACGAGCAGTTCGTGAACGAGGTCGCCCAGCGCCTGCTCAAGGCGCTGGGCACGGGGTCGGCGACGCGGCCCGCTCTATGCGGTCGACGCCCGGCTGCGGCCTCACGGCGCTTCGGGCCCGCTGGTCCAGACGTTGGGCGCGTTCCTCGAGTACTTTCGGCGATCGGGCCAGATCTGGGAGCGGATGAGGCTGACGCGGGCGCGGGTGATCTTCGCGACCGGCGGGTTTGGCCGGGAAGTCGCCGAGGCTGTTCGCTCGCTGCTGACCGAGCCGGTTGATCCAGCGCCGCGTGGCCGCGGAGGTCCTGTCGATGCGCCGCAAGCTCGAAGCCGCGCGACCGCGCCACGACCTGAAACGCGGGCCGGGCGGCCTGGCCGACCTCGAGTTCATCGTTCAGTACCTGCTGCTCGTGCATGCCGCCTCGCCAGCCCGACTTGCTGCGGCCCAACTTCTGGGACGCCGTTGTCGGCGCTGCGCCGGCACGGAATCGTGAGTGCCGGGATTCACGACGAGCTACGCGATGCCTACGACTTCCTGCGCACGGTCGAGGGCCGGCTGCGCTTGATCCACAATCGCGGTGTCTCCGAGTTGCCCGAGAACACCGCCGATCTCGATCGCCTGGCCCGCCGGATGAGTGACGAAAACGTGGAACCGGGCAGGGCCGTAGAGACGTTTCTCGCCGAAGCCGCCCGCGTCAAGCACCGCACGCGGGAGCTCTTTGATCAGATCGTAAGTGCCGCCGGAACGCCGGTCGGCGATCAACCCGGCCGGTAGATCGGCGAATTCGCGGATGTTAAGATGGAGGAACGGCACGAGACTCGTTATGAAATCGCTGAATACTAATATCCTTAGGTAGAAGTGGTCGCGTAAACCGATCGTAGCAAAACCGGTGGAAATTGTGTGTCTTTGCCAGAGGCGCAACCAGGGAATTGGCGAGAGTAACCCGAAACGATGAAGACGACCGTGATCACCTGTGTGGTATATGTCATGACTGCGTTCGCGATGGGGCCGACGTTGTCCCGGGCGGCAGCCGGAGAGCCCGCTGCCCCTGACCCATTCCAGAAGCAGGTCCTGCCGCTGCTCGAGCGTTATTGCGTCGACTGCCACATGAACGACGAGTTCGGAGGCGGGGATCGTCCTCGATCGCTACGAGAATCAGGCAGGCGGCCATCAAGGACGGCCGGACCTGGCTCCGCGTGCGGGATGCGCTTCAAGGACGCATCATGCCGCCGGCCGACGATGCCCCAGCCCTCGCTCGAAGAGCGGGATCGGATCATCGGCTGGATCGAGAACGACTTCCTGGCCGCCCAGTGCGGCCAAGCAGGTCAGTTCGGCGCCGGTCGTGATCCGGCGGCTGAACCGGCAGGAGTACGACAACACGATCCGCGACCTGCTCGGGCTGGATCTCCACCTGGCGGATGCCTTCCCGCCGGATGACATCGGGTTCGGCTTCGACAACGTCGGCTCCGCGCTCAACATCTCGCCGGTCCATGTCGAGAAGTACCTCGACGCCGCCGAGCTCGCCCTGCAGAAGGCGATCGTCTTGCCCGACGCCGAGGGATACTCTCCCGCCGAGCTGATCGGCTTGAAGACGTACCCGCTCCCGCCGAACGAAGCCGGTCGAGTTCAAGCACTCCCTGAAACCCGGCCGGTACCTGGCCGATTTCAGCCTGGTGCGGGTGGGGATCGCGGAATCCGTCCCGCCGCCGCGGCTGGTGATCGGGTTCGGCAAGGACCGCCGCACGCGTCGACGCCGTGCGCGTGCAGGACGAGACGGTCGTCTATCGCTACTGGCTCACGGTCGCGGAGGGCGACAACCTGGTCCACGTCGCGCTCGCTCCCGGCCAGGCGCGAGAGCGCGAATGTCGTCAAGCCCAAGGAGGTCGCCGCCAACGTCAGCGGCGACCAGCGTTATGGGGGCGAGCGCGGGCTTGCACGTCGACTCGATGGTCGTGCGCGGGCCCGGTCGCCGTCGAAGCGTGACCGGCTTCCCGAGTCGCATCGGCGGATCCTGTTCTGCACGCCCGGAGTACGGCGATCAGTCGCGGCTCGATTGCGCCCGCCGGGTGATCGCGCGGTTCGCCGAACGGGCCTTTCGCCGGCCGGTTCAGCCGGAGGAAGTCGAACGGGTCCTGCGGATCTTTCGGCTGGCCCACGACCGGGGCGAGAGCTACGAACGCGCCGTCCAGCTCGCCCTGACCACGGTGCTCGCGTCGCCCCAGTTCCTGTTCCTGGTCGAGCCCGAAGAGACGCGCGAGGATCGCCCGCTTGACCGAGTTCGAGCTGGCCAGCCGGCTCTCGTATTTCCTCTGGAGCAGCATGCCCGACGACGAGCTGTTCCGCGAAGCCCGCGCAGGGACGCTGCGGGCCAATCTTCGCCGGCAGGTGGTCCGGATGCTCGACGGACCCCAGGTCCGGCGCAGTTCGTCGAGAACTTCACCGGCCAGTGGCTGCAGCTCCGCAAGCTGGGCGGCGTGGCCCGCGACAAGGACCGCTTCCCCGGCTTCGACGACGCGCTTGCGGGATGCGATGCGGCAGGAGACCGAGCAGTATCTTCGCGTACATCCTGCGGAACAATCGCAGCGTGCTCGAGCTGCTCGACTCCGACTACACCTTCGTCAACGAGGCGCTGGCGCGGCATTACGGGATCGAGGGCGTCACGGGCGACGCGTTCCGGCAGGTGGCCCTGGCGGATCGGCGGCGCGGTGGCGTGCTGACGCAGGCCAGCGTGCTGACGCTGACGTCGAACCCCAACCGGACCTCGCCCGGTGAAGCGCGGACAGTGGATCTTGCAGCAGCTCCTCGGGACGCCGCCTCCGCCGCCGCCGCCCGACGTCGCCAAGCTCGATGAGAGCCAGCAGGCCGCCGATGCCGCCTCGCTTGCGCGAGCGCATGGAGCTGCACCGGACCAAGCCGGAATGCGCCTCGTGCCACCAGCAGATGGATCCGCTGGGCTTCGCCCTGGAGAACTACGACGCGGTGGGCCGCTGGCGGACCAGGGACGGCGGGTTCCCGATCGATCCGTCCGGAGAGCTGATCGGGGGACGCAAGTTCGCGGATGTCCAGGAGCTGAAGCATCTCCTGGCGTCCGACGGCCGCGAGGAAATTCACGCGGTGCCTGATCGAGAACATGTTAACCTATGGCCTGGGGCGCGGGTTGGAAGCCTACGACTACTGCACGGTCGAGGAGATCCGCAAGCAGCTCGCCGCCGACGACTACCGGATTCACAACATCATCTTCGGGATCGTGGAAAGCCGAGCGTTCCAGTATCGGGGCGTTGCCAGATGATCGAGCCCGCCTGACTTCTCGTGTCATCAGGGGAGAGACGAGATGACGACTCGCGTGACCCGCCGAACCATGCTCCGCGGCATGGGAGCCGCCCTCGCGCTTCCGTGGATGGAGAGCCTGCCGGCCGTCGCTCGAGCGGCCGCGACAGTCCGCCAAGCCGCCGGTCCGGATGTGCTTCTGGTACGTCCCCAACGGCGTGCATCTGCCGGCCTGGTTCCCCGAGCAGGAGGGAACGCTGGTCGACTTGCCCGAGACGCTCCGGCCGCTCTCGTTCGCCCGCGAGTATCTCAACTGCTTCCACGGCCTGACGCACAACACGGCGCTCACCAACGGCGACGACGAAGGATGCGGCCACGGCCAGGGTTCGGCGAGCTTTCTGACCGGTGCCCAGGCCTACAAGACGCAGGACGCCGTTCGCGTCGGCATCTCGGTCGACCAGCTCTATGCGCGGCACGTCGGCAACGCGACCCGCTTCCCCAGCCTCGAGCTGGGCTGCGAGTCGGCCCGCTCCGGCAACGCGTTCGGCTACAGCGGGACGTACAAGACGCACATCTCCTGGCGCACGCCGACCTCGCCCGCCCCGTACGAGATGAATCCCAAGATCGTCTTCGATCGCCTGTTCACCAAGGGGAGCAACAGCCTGACCCAGGCCACGGTCGCCGATCGCGACTTCTACCGCAAGAGCATGCTCGACTACGTGCTGGACGATGCCAACCGCATCCGCAATCGCGTCGCCAAGACCGATCAGCGCAAGCTGGACCAGTACCTGACCGGCGTCCGCGAGGTCGAGCGCCGCATCCAGCACGCCGCGGCTGCCGCGGCAGCTTCCCGGGACCGACTTCCAGCGGCCCGCGGGCATCCCGGAAGACTTCGACGAGCACCTGCGCCTGATGTGCGACCTGATGGTGCTGGCCTTCCAGACCGACAGCACCCGGGCCTCCAGCTTCATGGTCACCAAGGAAGCCACCGACCGCAACTATCCCTGGCTGGGCTTCACCGACGGCCACCACGAGCTCTCGCACCACGCGGGCGACGACGGAGAAGAACCGGAAGCTCCGCGAGATCGACCGCTACCATATCTCGATCCTGGCCTACATGATCGAGAAGATGATGACCGTCGAGGAAGCCGGCGGCACGACGCTGCTCGACAACTCGATGGTCCTCTACGGCAGCGGGATCAGCGACGGCGACCGTCACGACCACGTCAACCTGCCGGTCATCGTGCTCGGAAAGGGCGGAGGCACCCTGCGAACCGGGCCAGCACCTGAAGTGCCGGCCGGAGACGCCGATGTCCAACCTGCTGCTGGCCATGCTGCAACAGGCGCGGCGTCCCGGTCGATCGCTTCGGCGACAGCACCGAGACCGCTGTCCGGGCCTGTTGATTCCGGCCGCATCGATCGACGGAGACATGGCCGTGTGGATTCGCAACCTGAATCGGGCACTTCTGGCGGTCGCCGTCTGCGGACTCGCTGGCCGCATGCGGCCACGGCCCAGGACGGGCCGCGCCCGATCCCGCCCGATCCGCTGATCGAGAACCTGCAGGCCGAAGAACGTGGAAGTTCGCCGCAACGCGGCGACCACGATTCCGCGTGTCGGACCGTGGACCGTGCAGCATAAGGCGTTGCCGGCCATGATCGATCGGCTGATGAAAGAGAAGGACGGTCAGGTGCGCCTGGCCGTTCTCGACGCGCTCACCGCACTGGGTCCCGACGCGGCATCGGCGGTTCCCGCGCTCGTTCACACGCTGCGAGACCGACTTCGGCGGCCAGCGGCAGGAAGAGCTCGCACCAGGATTATCGTTCCGCCCTGGCGCTGGCGGCCATCGGCAAGCCCGCGGTCGAGGGCTTGCGCGGCCTGCTGAAGGAGCGAAAGGAGAATGTGCGAGCCGAGGTCGTCATGGCCCTGGGCCGGATCGGGCCGGACGCGGCAGCCGCCATTCCCGACCTGGTCCGCTTGCTCGGAGACAAGAGCGAGCGGATCCGCCGGGAAGCGCCTCGCTGCGCTCGGGCGAATCGGCACGGCCGCAGCCGACCCCTTGATCGCCGCGACCGCGCATCAAGATGTCATCATTCGCGCGGGCGCCGTCGAGGGCCTGGGGTATCTGCCTCGGCACCGAATGATCAGGTCCATCGAGCCGTGCTCCGATGGTGCGCATGATGCGGCCCCGGAGGTCCGGGCGGCGGCGTGAAATCGCTGGCGACGATTCGCCTTGCCCGATGACGTCCTGCTGCCGATCCTCAGACGAGAACCTCCGGGACGAGGACGAGCGCGTCCGGCTGGCCGTGGTCAACCTGCTCAGTCGGGCGTCGCAGGCTGCTCTCGCCATTGGCGCCGGAGCTCGAGCGCTCGTTGATCGGCGAAGAAACGACGGAGTCTCGCGCCACGCCGCGTTCCTGCTGGGCAAGATCGGGGCCGGAGGCCGCCCCGCGATTGCTCGACGCCCTCGGCGGAAGACCGAGCCGCATCGATCCGATCGCCGAGGCCCTGGCACAGATCGGCCGGCCCGCGGCTCGGGTTGCTGCGCGGGCGGTCAAGGATCCCGAGCCGCGCGTCCGGCAGGGAGCGGCCCTGGCGCTGGGGCAGATTCGCCCCCTCGCCCCGGATTCGTGCCAGAAGCTGACGGCCGGGCTGGATGACCCCGACCCTCAGGTCAGAGGCGGCTTTCCTCACCGCCATCGGCTACCTCGGTCCGCGAGCCGGCGAATCCGTACCGGCGGTGCGTGCCATGCTGCACGACGAATCCGTCGAGATTCGCATTCCAGGCCATCGGCATCCTCTTCCAATCGGCACCGCACGATGACCGCCTGCTCGGTGATCTGATGGCCTTGCTCGACGACGCCGACGCTGCGGGTCCAGCGACCAGGCGATCGACACCATTCGTGCCCTCGGTCCCACCGGGTCGCAAGGCGCTGCCGGTCGATCATCGGGAAGCTGAACAGTGCAAACCCCGAAGTTCGCCTGGCGGCCGCGGAGATGATTGGAAGTCACGGCCCGGCGGCGGCCGAGGCCGTCCCGGCTCTTCGCTCTGCTCGACGATCCGTCGCCGAAGCTCCGGACGATCGCCGCGCAAACGCTGGGAAGCATGGGAAAGGCGGCACAACCCGCCTTCCCCGCGTGGCATCGCTCCTGGGAGCCGACCAGGCCGAGGTCCGGGAAGCCGCGGCGTCGGCGTTGGGAAGCCTGGAGCTCGACGCCAAAACGATCCGGCCCCATCTCGCCAAGGCGCTCCGGGACGACAAGTCCGAAGCCTGCGCCGAGTCGCCATGAGGGCGATTCAACGACTCGGGCCCGAGGCAGCAATCTTCATCCCGGACATCATCTTGCTGGCCGAGAAGAAAGAGAATCTGAGGTCGGTCGAGAGAATGCTCCGCCGGTTCGAGCGGACCGGCCCGGACGTGCGTTCGCTCCCGGAGCTGGTCAAGCAGCTCGAGCACGAGCAGGATCCCGTTCGACTGCTGGCGATCAAGTTCCTGGGGCTCGCCGGCCCGACTGCCAAGGACGCGATCCCGGCCCTCGAACGGATGCGGGAAGACCCCAGCGCCGAGGTTCGCAAGCAGGCGCACGCCGCCTGCGAGCAGATTAAGGGCCATTCCGCATCCGCGACGCAAGCCACAAAAAGGCCAGCGGCGGGCTAGGGCAATGACCAGGAAGCCAGTCATGTCGAGCGGCAAAGGGGGCATCGGGCCTGGTCTCGGCCCGGTCTTTGCTTATGAATGGCTCACTTCGTCGAAGCGCTGGGCAGGTCTATGCCTTGGCGGCGGGCTTCGTCTCGAGCTTGCTGGTGGCTTTGGTATTCGTCTGGCTGAGCGATCGCTCGCACCACATTGTGGGCACCAGTCCGATTAGCGGAATGGCCCGGCTCGGAGAGGCGTTCTTTCTCGGCGTCGTGGGTACGCAGTTGACGCTCGTGCTCATGGCCTCGCCGGCCGCGACGGCCGGTGCGATTTGCCTCGATCGCGCCCGCGGTACCCTTACCCACATGCTAATGACCGACCTTTCCAATAGCGAGATCGTGCTCGGTAAGCTGGCCGCCAGGCTCGTGCCCGTCATGGGGCTGGTTGTCTGCACCGTGCCCATGATGCGCCACTGACGCTCTTGGGTGGAGTCGATCCCGATGCGCTTACTGGCAGCGTTCGCCGTGACTCTGGGCGTCGCGCGAGTGGGCTGTAGTCTGGCACTCGTCTGCTCACTCTGGCGTGCAAGACCCATGAAATGCTACTGGGAACTTACGCGGTCTTGGGCTTGTGGCTGCTGAGTCGGCCGATGCTCGGCGAACTGCAAAGATTGGCAGGATGGATCGTACCCCTCCCGCCCTGGTCGTCCGACCCGTTCTGGCTCGCATTCGCACCTTACTGGTCGCCGGCAACCGTGACCGGCGGCGATTACGCCTGGTTCTTGACTGTAACAGTCGCAATATCAGCTCTGCTGGCCACCCTGGCCACCGCGGGATACGATCGATTTGCACTCGCGATCCAGGTCCCGCGCGTTCATCTCGCTTCGACGTTTTTCGACTGAGCAGTCGACTGAATCTCTCTCGACTATTGCCTGGACCTTCTCTCGATCACAACCCAGTTCTTTGGCGGGAGTGGCATCGTGCCCGGCCATCGCGCGGGCGCGGTCTGATCGGCTCGCTCTACGGTGTTTTGGCGGTGTTCTTCAGCACCGCGGTAATCTTCTCGCCGGGCATGGGCGATGAGGCTGCCTGGGTCAATGGCCTCCAGGTCGCAATCGGGCTCCTGTTGCTGAGTGTGACGGCGGCGACCTCGCTGGCCGAAGAGCGGGTGCGCGGCAGCCTCGACGGCTCTTGACGACGACACTTACCACGCGGGAGATCGTGCTCGGTAAGTGGTTCGGCACGTATCGGGCCGTTCCGCTCTTGGCGATCCTGCCGGCGATCGTCGTTTTTTGTAGCGGCGACTTTGAGGTCAAGTTCTGGCCGGGCGCGATCTTGATGATCGCGTACGTGCTCTCGGCAGGCGCCGCGATCACGAGCCTCGGCCTGGCCGTGGCAACTCGCTATTCCCGCCTCGGGCCAGCCGTCGCCACGACTGTCTCGGTTTATGTCTTGATCACCGTGGGCTGGCTATTTGTCACGTCGTTTGTGCTCATCACAGGGGAGCGAGGCCAGGCGATGGCTAGCCCATTTTTCTTCGCGGGCATTCTGACGATTCATCGGAGCGCATTCCCAGAGTTTTCGAGTTTTTACGGCTGGGGGGTCTACTGGGTCGTGGTCTCCGCGAGTGCCGCCGCGCTGTTACTGGTGATCACCCTCGTCATCTTCGATCGCTGTCTGGGTCGTGCGGAGGCGAAGGGCCCAGGTCTGGGTTACACGTGGTGGTCTCGGCTCGGACGAATAGCGGTAGCGACAACTTTCGGCGTGGCGATTGTTTTTTTGGTCGCGGCCGTCGCCGCGGGCGGTCATCCCGATCTGGCAGGTACCTCGGTCGCGATCCTGGTCTCCACGGCCATTTCAGCTTGTCACTTGCTCGCCCAAGCGGATGGTTTTCGGTCTGAGCTGAGCCGATCACGACCGATCGCAACCCAAAGTAATGAACACGTGACGGTCATGCCGGGGGCATCCGTTGCGATCCACCAGGTCAATACTTGAATCATGAATGACACCGGCGCGGCTCTTGACGGCCATCACCCTTTCTCTTGAAAATTGCTGCTCGTATGCGACCCGTTTCCTGGCGTCCGGTGCCGGCGTGGGCGAGCGCAAGCCGTGCCTAATTTGGGACAACCCTATGAGAACGACATTTGCGTTGATTGCAGTCGCGGCCCTGGTTGGTGCCGGACTCGTGATGGCCGCGGGTGGCTCAGCTCCGCAGCATCCGGTCACGGCTGCGACTATTCCGGCCCCGGCTCAGACCGCGGCGCCAAAACCGAAGCCCGCCCCGGGCCCCGAGGAGCAGGCGATCGTCGCAGGGGTCGAGGCATTTACCAAGCTTTATTCCGCTGGCAACGCCGAGGGCCTTGTCGAGCTCTTTCTCGACGACGCTTCGATCATCGATCCAGGCGGCAATGAAACCCGCGGCAAGGCGGCCGTCGCCGAGATGTACGCGACGGCTTTTCAACAGAACCCCGGCCTGAAAATTCAGTCGAAGATCGAGGAAGTCCGATTCCTTACTCCCGACGTCGTTCGCGTTAATGGGGAGTCTCAGCTCACCTCCCTTACGGGCGACGCATCTGAGTTTAACCGTTTCAACGTCCTCCTGGTCCGGCGCGACGGCCACTGGAAGATCGCCGAAATTCGTGAGTCGGCGGCACCCGCCGCGGACGTGACACCCTACGAACGGCTCCAGGAGCTCGAGTGGATGGTCGGCGACTGGGTCGACGAGAGCGATAACAATCGCGTACAGTCGAGCGTCCGCTGGGCCGACAATCAGAGCTATCTGGTTCGCACCTACAAGGTCGAAATGCAGGGCGAAAAGACGGCCTCGGGGACGATGTTCATTGGCTGGGACCCGCAATCGGGCCAGATCAAGTCGTGGTTGTTCGACTCGGATGGCGGCCACGGTGAGGGCCTCTGGACACGCACCGGCGATAAGGAATGGGTCGTCAAGGCTCAAGGCGTCCTCCGCGACGGCCGGCCGACGTCGGCGACGCAAATTCACACTATCATCAATAAAGACTCGGTCAAGACCAGCTCGATCGATCGCATCATCGGCGGCGAGGTCGCTCCTGATATCGTCGACGTAGTGATGGTTCGCAAAGCGCCGGCGCCCGGCGTGGGCGCTCCGGCTCCGAAGCCGGCTGCGGATCCGGTAGTACCCAGGTGATTGTTGAGGGGAGACCAATTCCCTTTTAATGCCCCGTGCGGCGCCGATGGATTGGCTTGACTTACTCGGCAGGCAATTTGGCCCGCTGATTTGTCGCAAACCGACTACCGTCTCCTGGCTCCGTCCATCGTGCGAGGTGTTCCATGTTCTGTCGCCGATCGCTCGTTTCCCTGGTGTTCGCCTTGATCGTTCTTGGTACATATGAGCCAGCGCATGCACAACGGGGACGCGCCGGTGGTGGTGGACGCCCGGGTGGCGGCGGTGGACGCGACCTGCCATGAACGCGGGCAGACCGGCCACGGGGGGGATGACCCGGCCGTCGACGCCACAAAATCGACCTGCCATGGGAGGAGGTGGAATGCAAGCCAACCGGCCGAGCCCGGGCGGGATGACTCGACCCAGCATGCGCTGGCAACATGACCCGTCCCGGACCAACACCCGGCCCGACGGGTAATCGTCCCGGCATGGGCGGGATCGGCGGCAGTCACCGGCCGGGCATCGGCGTCCCTGGAGGCAATCGCCCTGGAATCGGCGGCCCCGGCGCGGGAGCCGGCGGCGGTAACCGGCCGGGCATCGGCGTCCCTGGAGGCAATCGCCCTGGAATCGGCGGCCCCGGCGCGGGAGCCGGCGGCGGTAACCGGCCGGGCATCGGCGTCCCTGGAGGCAATCGCCCTGGAATCGGCGGCCCCGGCGCGGGAGCCGGCGGCGGTAACCGGCCGGGCATCGGCGTCCCTGGAGGCAATCGCCCTGGAATCGGCGGCCCCGGCGCGGGAGCCGGTGGCGGTAATCGGCCGGGCATCGGCGGCCCCGGCGGTAATCGACCGGGCGGCGGGGGAAGTGGCGAGCGGTGGCCGGGCGGTGTGAATCGGCCGGGGTTGCCTGGCAATCGACCCGGTGGAAACGTGGCGAATAGGCCGACATGGCCCGGCAACCGGCCCGGAGTCGGGTCAGGGAACAATATTGGGTCCGGGAACAACGTTCATAATGGCGACAACCTCGGCGTCGTCAGCCGACCCAACTACGGCGGGAATACCTACGTTGGCGGCAATAACTTTTATGGCGGCGGAGGGCGTGGCAACTGGGGCGGCGGCAACTGGGGACTTGGGGGCGGCAACACGACCAATATTATTAATAATAATACTAATGTAAGCTCGAGCGTCGTGAATGGCGGCTTTGGAGGTGGTTATCGCGGCGGATGGGGGGCGGCTACGGCGGCGGCTATGGGGCGCGGCTATGCCCCCTATTACGGTAACTGGTATCGAGGCGGCTGGGGCAACAGCAGCGCTTTCTGGGGCGGATTCGGCGCCGGTGCGCTCACCACCTTCGGCTTGAGCTCCGTTCTCGGCGGGGGCTACGGTGGTTACGCGTACGCCTCACCGGTGTACGGCTACCCAGCATGGGGGTTTACAACTACTTTCCAACGTGGGGTGTGAGCAACTTTGCCGGCTGGGGCCTGGGCTCCTACGCAAGCACCTCGTTGTACAGCTGTTATACCAATCCGTACTATGCAACTGTCGTAGCGTCCGAGCCGGCTCAGACCAGCGTGGTCTACGATTATTCACAGCCGATCAACGTGGCCAGCACGCCTCCCGAAGCCTCGGTCGCCGAGAGCACTGAACAGGTCTTTTCCGCTGCCCGAGACTCGTTCAAGGCGGGCGACTATCAGCGCGCGACTCGATCTGACGGACCAGGTGTTGAAACAAACGCCTGACGCCGCGGTCGTGCACGAGTTTCGTGCCCTCTGCCTCTTCGCCCTCAAGCGCGTATGACGAAGCGGCAGCGGTGGATTACGCGGTCCTGACAGCCGGTCCGGGCTGGAATTGGTCGACGCTTGGTCGGGCTGTATCCCGACGTCGACACCTACACGAATCAGCTTCGAGCGCTGGAAGCGTTCGTACGCGGCAACCCAACTCATCGTCCGGTGCAGTTTCTCGCTGGCGTACCATTACCTTGCTCAAGGGAATCTCGACGCGGCAGGTGCTCGGTTTCAAAAAGTGGTCGAGCTTGTACCTACCGACCAGCTCTCGGCGGGATTCGCCAAGCTCTACAAGAAGACGGCCGAAGTCGCGGGCCTCCGCGGCTTCAGCGGCCGCTCAACCGGGCTCCGGTCCGGCCGGAGGTGCTCCTTCATCGCTAGCCCGTTCTCCTACCAGGCCCGCGGTTGCCGCCAATCAGCCCGCTCCGGAGGCGCCCGCTCCGGCACAACGTGAAGTCTCCAACGATCAGGCCAAGCAGCCCGAGACGCCCCCACCCCCGCCCGCCAGCCTGGTCGGAGCCTGGAAAGCCCAGGCATCTCCCGACGTCTGGGTCTCACTCACGCTCGAGGCAGACGGCAAGTTCGCATGGGAGGTAGACACCAAGGGCAAAAAGCAGGCACTCACCGGCGTCGCCGGCTTTACGGACAACACCCTCGCCTTGCTCCAGCCGGACGGTCCGCCGCTGGTCGGCAAGGTCAAGCAGGACGGGGCCAACGAGTTCGTCTTCTCTCCCGATGGCGCCGGCAGCAAGGCACCCGGGCTCACGTTCACCCGTTGACCGGTTGACCAGTTGAGAGGGCCACCTGACCTTGACTCTCTTGGTGGGTGAGTATAAACTTACCGTGACGTTGAGGAGACATTGATGGTGAAAACGACGTCAAGCTCTCGAGTGAGGAACGCCGTACCGCAATCATTCGAGCGGTCCGAAAGGTCTTTGCGGAGCGTGGCTTTCACGGGACGACCACGCGGGCCCTTGCCGAGTGCGGCGGGGGTGTCCGAGGCTCTCTTGTTCAAGCATTTTCCGAACAAGGAGGCCCTTTATTCCGCGATGCAGCTTTTTTGCTGCAATGAACACGATCCCGAGAAAACGGACCGGATCAAGGCCCTGGAGCCATCGACCTCAACGTTGGTATTGATCGTCCACTTGATGGTGAGCCGCACCGTGGGGACCGAGCCGAACTGCCAGGAAGACGCGGTCACACATCACCGGCTCATGTTGCGCAGTATGATCGAGGATGGGGAGTTTGCCCGGCTCTTTTATGAGCGCACCATGCCTTGTTGGATCTCGAAAGTCGAACAATGCCTTGTGGCCTCGATCGCCGCCGCCGAGGCGGTCGCGGGCCCTGTCCTCCCCAACTTGGGGGCCCTCTTCGCCCGGCACCTCGCCAAGACCATCATGGTCTCGCTTTTGCCGGCCACTCCCATCGTCGACTATGGAATGCCGCGCGAGAAACTGGTCGAACAGGTCGTCTGGTTCACTCTTCGCGGATTGGGTGTAAGAGACGATGCCATCAGACGGTATTACAATCCGGAATGCTTACCGTTCTCATGGCCTAAGTTTATTTGGAAAGTCGTGCGCACAGTGTCTGACGCCATAAGGCAACTCTGTGCTCAGGGCTGTCAGGACCTCCGTTTTGTTTATGAATGATGGTGAGTAAGTGCAGACTTACATCAGGAGAATCTCGGTGAACGTTCAGAATCGAAGATCGAACCGCCGGAAGGGACAAGCGATGGTGCGGGTGGTGTTTGGGCTCGGAGCGGTAACCACCGGCGTGCTGGCTTATCTACTGTTCGACGCCAGTCGAGTCGAGGCACTCGTCCTTCCCGGTATCGTGTTGGGCTTGGCGCTGTTTGGCCTTACCGTCTACAGCCGCGCCCGCACCCGACAGGAATGGTCAGCGGCCTGGGATGCTTACGCCAGGAACGAGTTTTCCGGCGAATCGTTCGACGAACAGGTAGACCAAGAAATAATCTCGTGGGCGGGCACGAATTGACGGTGAAAAGCCTGCTCGATAGGGTTTCCCGAAAACTGGCCTTTTGTCCCATGGCGACTTTGTGTACAGTATACAGGCGACGTCGTGAGTGCAATGGAAGTCAACACGCAAAGAGAGCTTACCCAAGGAGGAACAACCGATGCTCGTCCTCAGCCGCAAGCTTGGCGAACGGATTCTGGTGCCGCACTGTGAGTTGGCGGTTACTATAGTCTCGATTGATGGGAACGCCGTGAAGCTCGGGATCACCGCGCCAAGCGAGGTCGGTGTCTACCGGGAGGAACTCTGGCGAAGTCTCGCCGAGAAAGTCGCACCCGAAGCGCTGGCTTAGGCGAAGTGATATCGAAGCCGGGGGAACCTGGGCAACACGTTGTCCAGGCACCCCGTGGACGTGACTTTGACACGCCTTCACCAAACGTTCAAAGCGATGGCGCGGATGCCGAACTAACCACGTTTGGGAGGCGTGCTTGCGGGGCTCGTCATACGCCAGCGGCAAGAGTTGGTCCGGCGCGAGCGGGTCGCCTTGGTCCATCGCTGAAAGAATACGAGTCACGTCGATCGGCGTCACAATCCTCCGGTCCACTTTCTCGAAGCCCATCGTCGCCGTGCACTAATCTGTGCGACGATGACCCGCATCGTGGGAGTGGGTACGTGCAACCATTTGGGCTGCCTCCACACTCGTGGTTCAGTGAAGGCTACGATCTGTCCAACGTAGAATCGGGCCGCGCGTACCACCGTGTCACGCTGGGGGTGAGAAAGACGCGCGGCGCGAACTGCGTTCTCTCAAAGCGGGGCGCATCTGATGCTTCTTTGAAACTGGTTCTCTATTGGAGTCGGGAAAGGTAGAATTATCGTTCACGGAAGGCAGGCAGTGGACCAACAACTCGCGATTTCCCCGTTTGTGAGGCAGGTCCGGAGAGCCATCGATGTTGATCGTGCTGGATTGTCCGGGTTGCGGGAAACGGTACGAGGTCGATGCAGTGCTGGCGGGTAAGAAGTCGCGCTGCAAGCAGTGTGGCGAGGTCTTCAAAATTCCGGTGCCGACGGCGATCCCGGCTCAGCAACCGAATAAGCCGCCCCGACCGGCTCACTCCGCATCGGGCGGGGGAGAATGGCAAACGGTCCCGATGGAACCTCAACGGACGTCAAAGCCCGGCTCTGGTGCCGGGCCGGCGTGGCCGGGTGCGAACTCGACCGCTTCGAGTCCGAGGACGATCGTTCTGAATTGCCCCAGATGTCAGAAGCGGTACGAAATCGATGAATCCCTGGCCGGCAAGAAATCGCGCTGCAAGGATTGCGGCGAGGTCTTCCCGATCCCCGTGCCGCGGGGCCGCGCGAGCGAATCGTCGCGAACGCCCTCGAGTTCGACCGCGCACGGGCCGCCGCCCATGTGGGAGTCGGTGCTCGAGGAAGAGCCAGCCTCATTCAAGGCGAGTCGAAAACCTTCCTCCCCGGCGGACGACGAGTTTGATCTACCTCCGCCGCCGCCGCGCGGCTTACCCCAAACCAAGCCGAACGACCAGCGGCTCTTTTCGCCACCGCGGGAGCAATCCGGATGTCGGGTTCACCGTCGCCGGCTGCTACCTGGCGCTCGCCTTTCTCGTCGTGACCGTGTTCTTGATCTGGCAAGCCGCGGCTCAACCCCCGAAAGCTCGGATCGGCCAGATCTTCATGATCACCGTGCTTTTCTTGCATGGAACGGCATTGCTCTTGAGCTTTGCTGGCTCAATCTGGATTCTGGTCATCGCATTCGGTGAGAGCCTCGCGCAAGGTTTACTCTGCCTGCTGGTTCCGTGCTATGTGTTGTTTTACGCAATTTCACGCTGGGAAGACACAAAAGGGGCGTTCGCTCTGGAGCTGTTGCCGGTTGCGAATATCGTGGCGTTTTTCGCCATCGGTCTATATATCAATGCTGGCGCACTCGGTATCGGTGGGGACAACATGGCCAACGGCGGCGCCGAACCCGAGGCAATGCCGGCACCTGGCGAGCCGCCGCCGGGATTCGGACCGCCGCCGGGGCATTCGGGCCTCCACCGGACTTTGGGCAACGACCGGGAATCGGGCCACGGCCGGGCGGTCCGCCGCCCGGTTTCGGGCCGCGGCGAGGGCGAACCGGTTCCTGGCCTGGCAACGCTCAGCTTCGGCCTCCGGCGAATCTGAACGCGCGTGCTCAGCCGTCGAAGTCGCAGATGGCCGACAAGATTCCTCCCGAGTCCATCGCTTCGGTCCCACGCTTGCCGGTCGAGCAGCCGACCGCAGCCGTCAACCAAGTGCGCCCTAGCCGCAAACGTGAGCCGGATATTCCCCCCGATGCTGATGCCGTCACACGGTCGCTTATCCAGTTGAAAGCGTTCGAGACCCATACGAAAAAGGACGGCCTGAATCGCCTCATGCGGACACCCCCCGATGATCGATTGGCTGAAGTTGTACAGGCCGTCATGCCGCTCCTTGAAGACGACGACGGTTGGCTGGTGGGCGACGCGATCAAGGTCCTCGTGGTCTGGAAGTCGCGCGAAGCGGTGCCTGGACTGATCAAGTGCACGAGCGACAATCGATTCACCGTGCGCCACGAGGCGATCAAGGCACTTGGGAAGCTCCAGGACCTGCGCGGGGTCGAGCCGTTGATACTACGGATCAAGGAAGACGGCTTTCAGGTCGAAGACGCACTCAAGGAAATGGGGCCGGTTGCCGAGCCGTGCTCATCGAGCGGTTGACGAATCCCGATTCCGATATTCGCCGCCGCGTGTGCGCCATCCTTAAAGTCATTGGGGGCAAGGAGACGCTCAAGGCCATGCAGTCGCTTCCGCGCGATCCCGAATTCAGCGTCCAGGTGGCCGCCAGGGATGCGATCAGCGCGATCGTCCTCCGGGTCGGACCTCTGTCAGCCGCTGAGCGAAAGAAGGCTGGCGGCGGTGCGACGTCGCGACGCGGTAAATAACCATCATCCGAATGCCAGTTTGAGCGATTGAGCGGAGACAGGGCATGAAGTATCGATTCGAAGGGACATCGCCTGCAGGCGGCGTCGAATTCGCGCATAGCCGGGCCGCAGGCTGAAACGCGCGATGGCAATGGAGGCGGACAATGGATGACGGACCGCGAGACCGACGAGGCATCGCCCCGCCGCGCCTGGATGAAAAGAGCCTGAGGCGTCAAAACCTGGCGGATTGGGATCGCAGGTGGCATCGGTTGTCGGTCGAGGCCAGGTATTTCGTGCTCCATCAGTTGACGGCCCCTCTCGGATCGCCGGACACGGGATCGACCGCGCCCGACGTGTCGATCGGAATGCTCCCGCGCAGCACTGTCGAGGAACTGAGCGCAGCCGGTTTTATCGAGATTGAGCCCAGGGCGGCCAGAGGCCTCCGCGATCGAATCGTCGCCAGTGCCGGTCTGCATGACTTCGCTTTACGTGCGCACATCCTGCGGCGATTTCATCTGCTGGATATTGAACGGCCCAGCGAATTCGCTGGCTACGTCAGTCACGCGTATTCCACCAGCCGGCTCACGGAGTTGGTCTCCGGCGTGCTCCGCGCGGCCGGTATCGATGGGGGCTCTCAACTTGATGACGTGCTCACTCGCTACGTGATCGACGAGCGCTGGCCCGCATCGGTCGCGAAGTCCCTCAATGAACCACTGGCCGATCGAATTCTCGGCGAGGTTTTAAAAGCCAAGGAGCCGATTCCATTAGCCGAGTTGCCGGTGCGAATCGAGGGGAGCAATCCGTACGACATTCGCCTGGTTGTCGACAAACTGGTCGTCCGGCTCGCTCTGGTTGAAGACATTCGACCCTGGAAGTGGGAAATCGTGGTCGGCATCCTGCCCGCGGTACGCGAGAAAATGGCCATAGCCAGCATGCCGCGCGACGCCCGCCCCTGTTGGAATGCGAAAACCCCCGGGAGCGCGGCCCCGAAGGCGGCCCGATCGTCAACGACATTCGGACCGTGCTCCTCGAAGTCGCGAGTCAGCCTCCACGCCTGCGGCAGGATTACACGTTGTTTCACAAAGAGGTCGAACGATTCCAGGCCGCTCTCGATCTGCTGGCCGGGTGGCTGCTCGACGCCATGAAATGGTCCGCCGCGGGGCGGGTGAACCGGGCGATGACCTGGGCTCGCGCACTTCGTCTGGCCCGGGTCGAGCCGGACGGAAAACACCTTCGGCTCGTCCTCACTCCCGATGGACAAGAGTGGCTCTCCAGCGGGGCTGCCGAGCCGCCGGTGGAAATCTACCGCTTGATGAGCACCTTCGAGATTCACCCCGAACTGTTTTCGCCGCATCTGGATTTGTTCCTGCTCGGTCTGAACCCATGGGATACCGTGGGGCCGGCCGACGTGCGTTTTCTGGGAACGCACGTGGCGGCCCTCAAACTGGAAAGCGGCAAACGCCCCCCGTACCGCTGCAACGCGAAGCCAGAAGATCACCTCGCGCTACGCAAGCACCTGGACATCGATTTTGCCGAGTTGAAATCGGACGTATTCTATCGCCTGGACAGTGTGCTATCGCACCTCGTTTTCGCCGAACAAAACCCCCTGAACCTGGGCCTTCCCATGGAGCAAGTCGCGCTCTTCTGGATCAATCGCTCGGTCGCGCCCGCCCGGTTGCAACGAGAGGAAATCGGCCGGCTCGTGCTCAATGCCTTCGTGCTCGAGCGGCTGGTCCCGATTTGGGTGTGTTCGGGCCGCGATCGACGAAGTAGGGCGGATTTGCTTTGCGCGGACATCGCTACGACGCCTACTTCGGCCGCGAGATCGCCCGGCCTGACCCCGCGGCCGTCACGAATCGCGCGTTGAGGGTGGTGATTCAGCCTGACTTCAGTGTAGTGGTGATCGGCCCGAACCCGGCCCAGGCCGCCGAGCTGGCACCGTTCTGCGAGCGAACCACGCGTGGCGGCGGCCAAGGAGCGATGGTCTTGAAGATCACCCGCGAGTCGGTGGTCAAGGCGGTCAGGAACGGCCTGAATCCCACGGAGATCGTGGCCCGACTCGAGCGCCACGCCAGCAACGGCGTACCAGCCAACGTGCTTCGGCAGGTCCAGGAATGGTCGACCTGGGTGCGCAGAGCGACATGTTCATCACTAATCGCGTTACGATGCCCCGACAGTGACACGGCCGATCGAGTCATGGCTGGCAATGAGCGCCAGGCGGAGCGCGTCAATGGCACCGTGGTCGCCCTCGATCTGCGAAAGCTGACCACCGTCGAACGCAACAAACTCCAAGAGCACGGGATCCTGGTGGACGGGGAACCCGAGACGCAAGCGACGCTGTCGAATTCTGCGGAGAAAAGGATAGGACCGCGAACACGGAGAAGACCAGCTTCCGGCTGCTGGTCGTCGTGTCGATGCTCTCTTGAAGGCTCCGGAAGCCGACTTGTGTGGTTGCGGCTCGTGGTCGGCGAGCGGCTGATGAAGTTGCACCCTCTACGAGATGCTGGCGTTCAGGCCGGCGTTGGACGCGCTGGAGCGGAATCGGCAGATCAAGCAAGTGATCGATCAAGAGCAGACTCGGATTGGCCTGATGAAACGAATGGTGCCTAGCGACCTGGCAACCATTGTCCATAAAGCCATCGACCGGGATCCCGCCCGCCGCTATGCAACCGCCAACGAGTTGGCCGCCGATTTGCAGCGATTCCTGAACGACGAGCCGCTCAAGGCCCGCCGGATTTCAATGCTGGAGCGCCTGGTCCCGATGCGCCCGGCGTCATCCGGGGGCGGCCACTTCGTTGGCAGCGACCGCCTTGCTGGTAATGACGGGACTTGCGGGCCTGGGAATCGCCCTGGCGCGTTTTCGCGAGCAGGCCCAGGTGCAAACCCTGGTGGCGGCAGGCAGGGACGTGGAACGATCCAAGGCCCTCGAGGCGAGGAAGCAGGTCGAGACAGCCCGCCGAAAGTTGGCTTTCGCATTGACCGACATGCACACCAATGGTGTCCATGCCCTGGCGAATCTAGCGAATCTCGACGATCTCGGGAACCCTGATTTCACAGAATTGACAGCGACAGTTCCTTGCGGGACGGCGGCCGGGGCCCGAGCCGCGCGGCCCGCTCGGACCCTGCGCGGACGAGGAACTGTGCGGGCACCGCCGCCACACCCTGGCCGAGTCCCCGTTCCACGGCGAGGGCTACCGCAAGGTCTGGCGCGGCTGCGCGATCAGGGCATCCGCATCTCGAAGGAACGCGTCAGGCGCCTGACGCGGAGCACGGTCTGCAGGCCCCGCAACGGGCCGGTCATCCCCACGGCCCGACGGCCCACGACGACACGATCATCACCGATCGGCCTGACGAACCCTGGGGCACCGAAATGACCACGACCGTCACGACCGAAGAGGGCGAGGTCTGCGTCTTCATCGCGATGGATCACTGCACGGCCGAATGCATCGGCGTCCGCGCCTTGAGATTGGGCAACCGCTTCGAGCGCCGGAGCCGATCCGCCAGGGCGTTCGGGAGCACTTCGGCGGCTTCGACCGGGGGATCGCCGCGAACCTGGCGATCCGCCACTACCACGGCAGCGGCTCCATGAGTGACGATTTCCGGCGGGAGCTGGCCCTCCTGGGGCTGGGCAGCTCGCCGAGCTTCGTGCGAGACCCTAAAGGCAGCGGCTGCGCCGGGCCGTTCATCCGGACACTGGAGGAAGACCTGCTTTGGGTCCGGTACTTCGCCACCGTCGCCGAGCTGAGCGAGGCGCCTGCGCGAGTTCGGCCGGCGCTACAACCGGGAGTGGCTGATCGAGCGTCACGGTTTCGAGACGCCGAGCCAGGCGCGGAGCGATTTCTGCGGCCGATCGAAGGGTTTGGAATCCGACCCGCAGTGCCGTAAAGTGGAGTGAGTCATCGCCCGAGAGATCACGCCGGTGGTGGTTCGCCTCCCGACGGGGCCTGGCCATGTCCGAGAAGCCATCAGCCGCCCGATTCCCGACGACCTGCTGGGGCCGAATCCTGGAGGCTGGCGACCCCGCCGCGCCCGAGGCCCGCGCGGCGCTGGAGGGGCTCTGCCGCGACTACTGGTATCCCCTCTATGCCTTCGTCCGGCGCAAGGGACACGACCCGGAGACGGCGCAGGATCTGGTCCAGGGCCTGTTTGCTCGACCTGCTGGAACGCGACGATCTCCGCGGGCTGGAGCCGGAGCGGGGGCGGTTCCGTTCGTTCCTGATGGCCTGCTGCGCCCACCACCTTGCCAGGCACCACGAACAGGCACGGGCCGTCAAGCGCGGCGGCGGCCGGATCGCGATCTCGATCGATACCCTCGACGGCGGAGTCACGTTTCGGCGGCGAGCCTTGCCACGAGCTGACGGCCGAGCGGCTCTTCGAGCGGCGCTGGGCGTTAACCTTGCTCGACCACGTCCTGGCCGGCCTCGACGCCGAGATGGGCCGGTCGAACAAGCGGGCCGCTCTACCAGCGGCTGCGGCCGGCTCTCCTGGGCCACGAGGCCGCTCCGTCGTACCAGGCCATCGCCGCCGAGCTGGGCCTGACCGTCGGGGCCGTGAAGATGGCCGCACACCGGCTCCGGATGCGCTACCGGGAGCGGCTCCGGGAAGAGATCGCCCGCACGGTCGCCGATCCGTCCGAGATCGACGCCGAGATCCAGGCGCCTGCTCGCCACCCTGGGACGGTGAACCGAAGAGCACGAGGATTTTCCCGTGACCCGTCCGAGAATTTCCGTCTCTTGGGAGTAGAGACCCGAACCTTGTCCCTTCCGGAGCACCGACGATGGCCGACGACCGACGTTGCCCGCGCTGTGGTCAATCGCTCCCCCCGGATGTCCCCACCGGCACCTGCCCCGCCTGCCTGCTTCGCGCAGGGCTGGGGTCCGGTTCGTCCGCCGCACCGCTGGGCGACTCCGACGACGATGAGGTCACCTTCGGCTTCGAGCCGACCCATCCGGGCCATGTCCTGGAGGGCCTCGCCCGATCGATCGGCTCGATCCCCCGCGTGTTGCTGCCCGACACGGCGACCGATGACGCCGGGGTGGCCGTGATCAAGCCCTCCTCCAACGAGATGCCCGCGCCGAAGGAGCGCGGCGACAGGTACCAGCTCTTCGGCGAGATCGCCCGCGGCGGCATGGGGGCCGTGCTCAAGGGACGCGACCCCGACCTGGGCCGCGACCTGGCGGTGAAGGTCCTGCTCGAGAGCCACCAGGACAAGCCCGAGCTGGTGCGCCGGTTCGTGGAGGAGGCCCAGATCGGCGGCCAGCTCCAGCATCCCGGCATTGTGCCGGTCTACGAGCTGGGCGCCTTCGCCGACCGCCGGCCCTATTTCACGATGAAGCTGGTGAAGGGCCGAACCTCTCGGCGTTGCTGGCGGAACGCCAATCACTCGGCGCACGACCTCCCGCGCTTCCTGTCGATCTTCGAGGCCATCTGTCAGACCGTGGCCTACGCCCATGCTCGCGGGCGTGATCCACCGCGACCTGAAGCCGTCGAACGTCATGGTCGGCTCGTTCGGCGAGGTCCAGGTGATGGACTGGGGCCTGGCCAAGGTCATGAAGGAAGGGGGCCTCGCCGACGAGCCGCCGGCTCAGCCCGCACCCGAGGTGAGCGTGATCGCGACGGTGCGAAGCGGCTCGGACGGGGACGAATCGCAGGCAGGGAGCGTCCTGGGCACGCCCGCGTACATGGCCCCCGAGCAGGCCGCCGGCGAGGTCGAGCGGGTGGACCGGCGGGCCGACGTCTTCGGCCTGGGCTCGATCCTCTGCGAGATCCTGACCGGCCAGCCGGCCTACATCGGGAAGAGTCAGCCCGAGGTCATCCGCAAGGCGATGCGGGGCGACATGGCCGACGCCCTGACCCGGCTGGCCGGCTGCGCGGCTGAGGCCGAGCTGGTTTCCCTGGCGAAGGATTGCCTGGCCGTCGAGCCGCAGGCCCGACCCTTCGATGCGGGGGCGGTGGCCGGGGCGATCACGGCCTATCTGTCCGGCGTGCAAGAACGCGTTCGCGCAGCCGAGCTGGCGAAGGTCGCGGCACAAGCCCGCGCCGAGGAGGAGCGCAAGCGGCGCAAGCTCACCGTCGCCCTGGCCGCCTCGATCCTGCTGCTCATGGGAGTGGGTGGGCTGGCGGCTTTCGCCTATCAGCGGCAAGTCAACGAACAGGCCGGGCGGGTCGATGTCGCTCGCGGCCAGGCGATGCAGCGGCTGGAGGCGGCCCGCGAGGCGTGGTCGGTGCGGCTGGATCCATCCGGTTACGACCGCGCGGTCGAGTCCGCCGAGGCCGCCGAGGCATTGCTCACCACACGCTTGTCGTTCGATTTGAGCGGCCGGGTCCGGTCACTAGCCGATGCGACGCGATCCGAGGCCGCCGCCGCCCGCGCCGACCGTGAGTGGCTGGACAAGCTGACGTCTCTGCGGGCTGCCAGATACGACTCGACAATACTCGACGTCGCCGGCGAGTATGGCCGCCTGTTCGGCGACCTCGGCGTCTCACTCGACGGCGAGGCTCCGGATCTCTTGGCCCTCGCCGCGACTCTGCGAGTCAGCCGTCCGGAGCCGGTGGTTGTGACGCTCGCCTCGTTCCTGGATGACTGGTCGCTGATCCTGCGAACCCGGTCCTCCCGACGCCCCCTGACCGAGCGAGTCAAGCAGGCTGAACGTGTCACGGCGCTGACCCGAGAGCTCTGGACCCCGACGCCTGGAGGGACAACATCCGCGCCGCGCTGGCCCAGCCTGAGGCGGCCGACCGTCGGGCCGCCTTGATTCGGCAGGCCGCCGCACCCGACATGTCCACGCAACCGGCGACGACCCTCACTCTCTTGGCCGCGGGGCTGATCGAGGTCAGGCGCGGCACAAAAGGCCGTGGACCTGCTGGAGCCCGCGCGGTGGCGGCAACGCGACGACCCCTGGGTGTTTCTTCTCTTGGCCCGAGCCCTCCGTGACGTCCGCCCGCCGCGCAACGAGGACGCGCTGCGTGCCCTCACCGTGGCGACCATGTTGCAACCGGCGTTGGGTGTCGAGCTGGCGGAAGCCCTGACAGACACGGGGCGGACTGTCGAGGCGATCGATACCCTCGCCGACCTCAACCGCCGGCGTCCGAACGCGGTGGCTCTCTACCTTCTGGGCGAGATGCAGGTCGAAGTCGGGCGCTCGGCAGAGGCGAAGACGTCATTTGCACGGTGTGTGGACCTTTTGCGCCAGCAGATTGAACTCAGTCCCGACAACGCCGAGGCCTACAGAACTTCTTGGCCTCGCCCTGTACGGCTCGGGCGATGCGGGTGGGGCCATCGCGGCCTATCGGCAAGCGATTGGCCTCGACCCTGACTTGGACACAGCTCCATTACAACCTCGGGACCGCACTGGCATCGCACGGGCGACTTGCAGGGCGCGATCAAGGCGTATCGCGAGGCGCTGCGGCTCTATCCCTCTTCCGGCAAGGCCTACACAGTCCTTGGCATTTCCCTGTCCGATTCGGGTGACCTCCCAGGCGCCATCGCCGCGCATCGGAAGGCGATCGAGCTGAAGCCCGACCTTGTCGAGGCCTACGACAACCTGGGCAATGCCCTCGACGCCTCGGGCGATCTCACCGGGCGCCATCGCGGCGTACCGCAAGGCGATCCAGCTCAAGCCCGACTACGCCAATGCCTACTCGAATCTCGGCATCGAGCTTCTCAAATCGGATGACCTGCACGGTGCCATCGGGGCACTCCGCGAGGCCATCCGGCTGAAGCCCGACCATACCGGGGCCCTCTTCAATCTTGGTGTCTGCCTGCTCAAGTCGGGCGACCTGCCCGGTGCCGATCGCCGCGTATCGAAAGGTGATCGAGTTGAAGCCCGCCGAAGCCATGGCCCACTATCCAGCTCGGCATCGTCCTGCGCGACTCGGGCGACCTGCCTGGCGCCATCGCCGCGTATCGCCGGGTGATCGAGCTGAAGCCCAGCTCCGCTGAGGCCCACCTCAGCTTCGGCCAAGTTGTAAGCGGCCCCGGCGAAACTCCGGATCCCATGGCCGGCGCGTACCCCATGGCGATCGAGCTGAAGCCCGACTACGCCATGACACACTACAACCTCGGCAACGTCCTGCGCGACTCAGGCGACCTGCCCGGTGCCATCGCGGCATTCCGTCAGGCGATCGAGCTGAAGCCCGACTACGCCGAGGCCCACTGCAACCTGGGCCTTGTCCTTGGGCGGACTGGGAACTTTGACGACGCGCTCGTCAAGCTGAGGCGCGGCCACGAGCTGGGTTCGAAGCGGCCGGACTGGCGGTACCCCTCGGCGCAATGGGTCGCTCAGGCCGAGCGCATGCTGGCCCTGTCGAAGCGGTTCCCGGCCGTGCTCCGGGGTGGGGACAAGCCGAATGACAATCCCGAGCGTCTGGCATTCGCCCAGATGGCCTACGACCACAAACACTTCGCCGCCGCCGCTCGCCTCTGGGCCGAGGCGCTGGCAAGTGACCCCAAGCTCGGCGACGACCGCCAGTACCCAGCCCCGCTACAACGCCGCCTGCGCCGCGGCCCTGGCCGGCGCGGGGCAAGGCAAGGATGAGCCGCCGCCCGATGACGCGGCGAAGGCGAAGCTGCGCGGCCAGGCCCTCGACTGGCTCAAGGCCGAGCTGGCTGCCTGGGGCAAGCTCCTCGAATCCGGCCCGCCCCAGGCGCGGCCGGCCATCGTGCAAACCCTCCAGCACTGGCGAGCAGGATTCCGACCTGGCCGGCATCCGCGACCCCGGGGCCCTGGCCAAGCTGCCTGCGGAGGAACAGAAGGCGTGGCGTGCCCTTTGGGCGGAAGTTGACACCCTATCAAGGAAGGCCATAGACCGCTGACGCCGATTCGCCCAGGCGACGAACGCCCGGGACCGCAACACTCAGCGGAAATGATCAAGTGCATCCCGCGTAGGCCCGGTCAGGCAACCACACACTCGAGTGCTGCCCCGCTCCGAGCCCGATATCTCAGTCCGATTCGCCTGAACCGGATTTGGTCGAGGAGTGGTCGGCGGATTTTGCTCAACGAGGAGTCCAAATAAACCGGGGCGGTAGAAGACTCAGCCTCAACTCGCTTGTACGAAAAGGCAACCCGTTCAACCACGCTAGCCCCCGGGGGGAATCGCGATCCTCGGCGGAGTCTGGTTAGCGCTTTGGGTTCCTGGAGTTCGAGGCTCCTGAGTGCAGGAATCCAGACACCCAGGAATTCGTCGTTAATCCAGGCACGGAGTTGGTGTCGTAAAGTCTGAAAGCCTGGGACGATGGGTGCCTCGACCGCTACATCGGCAAAGACTCCGATAAAGGCGCATGCGTTCGAGGAAGAGGTTGCGAATGCTGAAGGTGCGGCCGAAGATCTATGACATCCGTATGAAAGCTGGGCTCGCGGAGAAGGAACTAGCGAAGCTCGCGGGCACGACTCCCTCGGTCATCAGTCGCTCGAAGATGCCGATTATGATGGCCACTCGTTGGCTATGCTCAGGAGAATTGCGTCGCTCGATTAACGGGTTGAAATCCGATTCGCCTCGCTGTGACAGCCGCAATTCGTCTCGTCAACGATTGCGATATCGCCCGTCCTTTCGCAATCGCATGGGCCAAGTCGGATGCCTCAACTCGATTTTGCAAATGACGGGCTTGCAGCTCAGGGGGCACTGATGCCGGCAATAACACCCCCTTCTACGACGTCCGCCTGACTGGATATTGGATGCCGACCGTTCCCATCAAATGCTTCGTTCCCTTCGTTTGCTTCTGTTCCAAAAATGAGCTAACCCTCGGCGCGGGTCGCACAGGGCCGATGACGGTGAGCGGCTGGCCCGTTACCCGCTTTCCAATTCTATTTTTCTCTTTCTGTTGCTTCTGTTCCAGGTTGGGATCGACGGAATCTCGAGGTTCATGTTGCCCGGTGCAAAAATGCTTGAACAGAAGCAAACGAAGGAAACGAAGGGTGGGTGAGTCAAGATTCCAATTCGAAATCCATCGCCAGGCAATCTACGGAAACTTAGAATTGTCTGGGTAACTCGCAGGCGCACCCGCTGTGCCGAGGTCCGGCGATCGTATGCTGAAGCCGCTTACCACCAGTCCACAGTGCACGCCTCCTCTTCATTCCGAACCCCCATCTCTTCGCCTCACATGCCCGACGCTCTCGGATTGAGTCCGCGTGTCGTGAAGTCACCGCGAGCACTGAAGGACGGGCTTGCGGCTCAGGGGGCATTGATGCCGGTAATAACACCCCCTTCTACGACGTCCGCCTGACTGGATATTGAAAGTAAAGAAGGTAAAGAAAGTAAAGGACATGCATCGCATAAGAAAGGACATGCATCGCATGCAGTCGCACCATCTTCCCGCAGTTTCCGCAGAGCTTGGATCCAGATCGGCTGAATTAAGCGGAAAGACATGCACTGAAGCGGAAAAGACATGCACTGCGACGCCGGCCGTTTCCAATTCGAGTGGAACGCTCCCAGTGCTAACCCTTTTATTGCGAATAGGTTCGGATCCTTCGGCGATGCCTGGGCCTGGCAAATCCCCATCTCTGCGAGGCCAAACACTGGGGCTCAGATCGCGTCAAGCTTTGGCCGTTATGCGGCTGCTGCGCTCGGCCTGCCCCCGCCTGCGATGCGTGTCCTATCTCCCTAAACTCAGCGCCTTTGCCGTCTCAAGCGTCCATCCAGACGTCCCGAAGGGGCGGTCCCGGCGCACCGATTGCCGAATGATCTCCAAGTCGATATCGGCGGTGTCCGCGTTGACGCCATCGATCCAAAGAGTTCCGCGGGCACCGTCCCAGGCTCCAACCGCACCGGCGCTCGCTCGGCGCGGAGAGCCAGCGCAGGCTCGACCACGGCCAAGTTTCCGCTCGCTCAACCAGCCCTGCTCGCAAGGGGTTGCGCTCGATGTATCGCAGCAGCACTAACAGATGCTCGTCTTCCTGCGTGGGAAAGGCCTTGAACCGGCCTTGCCAAACGTGACCGCTGGAGCGATGACGCCCCAGGTAGCGACGCACGTGCGTGGTCATCAGCCAGTGCATCCAGCAGCTCAATTCGCCGTCCTCGCGGGGCCAGAGGGCAAGGTGGAAGTGGTTGGGCATGAGGCAGTAGGCCAAGATGCGCATCGGGGTGCGGATACTGGCCTCGGCCATCACATCGAGGAAGGCGTCATAATCGTCGGGCTTGTGGAAAACCGTGGCCCGTGCGTTTCCCCGGTTAAAGACGTGGTAGGTATAACCTCCTGAGCAAGAGCGAGCACTTCTCGGCATGATACACCCATCCGCATCGAGGAAGAGGCAACTGGCTTCCCAAATTATCCAAACCACCGCCCGAAATAGCAATGTCCCCTTTTCCAATTGTCTCTGGCCGAACCATCCCGGCAAGGCCCCCCACAGGCCTCCGAGCGAAGGAGTGGAGCGCATAACCACCATTGTAACGAGGTGCCGGCCGGATTGCGGCGGATCGCTTTTCAGGAGAGATAGCCTCGGTTCGCGAGCCGATAGAACCACTATCCCTCACGCCGCGCGGTGAAGGTCATCTCGGCCGATGAAGGGGTTTGTCGATCCAGTACCCAGTCACCGCAGAAGTTGTCGTGTGATTTAGGTTTAGGCCTCTAGGAGCGTGTCTGATTATCCCCAAACCGCAGTAGCTGCGAATGATCAATCTGTTCAGACGGCATCGATTTAGGCACAATGGTTATTCTGGATAGTTTCGACACCTTGTTTCGCCGCGCAGGAGCCAGATCATGGATGATCGCCGCAAGAACTATCGTGCCTGGGACGCTCAGCAGAACTGCCACGACTCGATCTCGCCGCGAGACGCGCTGCCCGAAGACGACTTGGTGTTCTTCCTTCTGGATCTCATCCCGCAGATCGATCTTGCCCCCTTCCACCAATACTACGCCCAGGAGATGCGCGGCCAACCCCCATTCGACGTCACCATGATGGTGACACTCTTGGTCTACGCCTACTCCGTGGGCATCCGTTCCAGCCGTAAGATCGCGGCCGCTTGCGAACGCAATCTGGCTTTCCGAGCCATTGTCGGCAACGATCGGCCCGACTTCCGCACCATTAGTGATTTTCGCAAGCTTCACTTGGCAGCGTTCCGGCCGTTGTTCCTCGAGGTGCTGCGCCTGGCTGGCGAGATGGGCATGGTCAAGCTTGGGAATCTATCCACTGACGGAACAAAGGTGGGAGCGAACGCGTCGCGGCACAAGGCAATGAGTTACGGCTACATGAACAAGGAAATCGAGCGGCTGAAAGCAGAGATCGAGCAGTTGCTGAAGGAAGCCGAGCAACTCGACGCCGAGCAGGACGCTGCGCTGGGAAGCCGTCGTGGCGACGAACTGCCCGAGGAATTGAAGCGACGCGACCAACGGTTGATCAAGATCCGCGAGGCGAAGGCACGACTGGAAGCGGAGGCCCTTGCCAAGGCGGAAGAAGAACAACGGTGCCGTGATGAAGAACAAGCCAAGCGTGAAGCCGAAGGCCGCAAACGCCGGGGCAAGGAACCCGCTCCTATCGACCCCAGCCCCGCGGACAAGGCGCAAACGAACTTCACCGACGCCGAAGCGAAAATCATGAAGCAGAGCAACAAGGGATTCGATTATTCGTACAACGCTCAAGCGGTGGTGGACGGCGAGCACCAGATCATCGTGGCGGCGGAAATGACGACCGCGGCGAATGACAAGGAACAAGCCGTGCCGATGGCGCAAGCAGCCCTGAACAACCTGGAAGCGGCCGGGATCGAGCGGCCGAAGGGGGCCGAGGGCACGCCGACGCCGATTCCGAACACGGCCGATACCGGCTACTTCAGCAAGAAAGCGGTCGAAGGGTTGGAGAAGATCGGCATCGACCCGCACATCGCCGTCGGTCGCCAAAAGCACCATGAAACTCCGGCGGCGCCCGAGTCGGCGGCAGCCTCGGCTGAAGCGAGGGCGAAGGAGAAGATGCAGCAGAAACTTTCTTCGGCGACAGGCAAAGCCCTCTACGCGGCACGCAAGCACATCGTCGAACCTGTATTCGGTCAGATCAAAGCCGCGCGGGGAATCCGCAAGTTTCTGTTGCGAGGACTGGAGAAGGTGTCAGCCGAGTGGCAACTAACCCAACCTTCGCACCCGCGTTCGAATTCCCCTTATTTTCTAGGGGCGCTCTCGTTTTTCAGTCACTATGTCGTTGTCGTGACTGTCAGCTCCAGGTCTTGATTGGGTGCATGAGCTCCTGGGGAATCGCGAGTAGGCGGTACAGCTCCAGGTGTTCCTGTTCGGGCGTCATTCCCTTGCGAATGCGAAGAGTCTTTCCTCGGTCGGTTGGCAAGACAATCGTGGCGACCTGATGGGTCGCAAGGGTCTTTCGTATGGTGGCCCAAGAGGTGTGCACCCCCTGGTTCAACAACGTGGTCTCAATCGCAACCAGCAGGTGATACGCGAGTACGCACAAGAATATATGCGTTTCCACCCGGTGCTCCAGATGATGAAAGATCGGCCGCTCCGCCAACGGGGTCTTCATCATCCGAAAGGCATTCTCCGCTCGCGTCAACGTCATGTACATCAGCCACGCCTCGCGGGCGGACAGATCCGTGCGATCGGTCCTCAGCAAATAACCTCCGTCCAGCAGCTCGGCCTTGGTTTTCTTGTCGGCATTCGGCTCATGCTCCAGTTTTCCGGTGGTCGAGTCGTACGTGATCGTGTGATAGCGGGATACGCGAGGATAACGCTCCTTCAGTCGTCCGATCGCCTCGCCAATGGCGAGCTCGCGTTTGAGTCGGCCCTTGTCAATCCGTTCCTGAAGTCGAACCAAGTCGGCGAGAAACCGTCCTTCCTGTTTGTGGCGAATCGCCCGGTCTTTCTCAATCCGCTCTTCGCTCGTGCAAAGCACAATCAGTTCATCGCCGCAGCGGACCGGTTTGACCCGGACGACGGATTTCTTCTGAAAGGGGTTCAAAGGCGAAGGTTCGCGGGGCACGAGTTCGAAGCCCTCGTCGGTCTCGAATTCGTCGAGCCACTCGTCCCGTTCGGGTTGCCTCCCCGCGATTACGTAGTGGTGCTTGCGCTTTTGTATCTCCGCGACATTTTCGGCGTAGGCCATGCCGCGATCGACGACCACCGTGGAACCTTCAGGCATACCAACTCGGGCCTTGAGCAGATCGAACAAATGGT
>CAWFAF010000069.1:0-57707 GCA_963813575.1 uncultured Planctomycetaceae bacterium | reverse complement strand
GCCTGATCGGTTCGAGTCAGAGTCGTCTGAACCATGTCATCGCCACTCGTCCAGATTGCCTCGACTAGAGCGTCGCGACGGGCTTATTATTTTGTCTCTGACCGATCCTTTGATATCAACACCGCGTGGCAGTATGGTTACTGGCAAAGCCAGGTTGCCGCTACCGCACGGGGGCATTCCCTGAGGAGCCTCTGCCTGGTCAGTGGGATGGTAGAAAGGCGCGGGCATCCGAATCGCCCAGCCATAGGGCTGCATCAATTCGCGGACAATTCGGCCGGCAAACGTGCCCTTGCTGTCAGTGATGGCGAAGCTATCGCCCCCATGCTGCCCGTTCAAGATCACTTTGACTGCCGCGATCGGCCGCTTGGTTCCCTTCTCGACGACCGATCCACTGACCTCGAGTGTCGGCCGCAAGGGGATTGTGATCTCATGGGTTCGACCGGCTGTAATCGCCAAGATTTTTGGGGGTTCGCCGCGGAGCGGCGTGCCCTGTTGACGGTTGAACTCTAACCTTAAGGTAAGCCTTCCCGCGGCGATGGCCGGGATCTCAAATCGCCCCTGAGGATCACACGCAACCTCCGCCGCGCCGCCGATACCGGTGCCAGCGTATCCACCGACCTGCGTTGCCGCGCGGATGGTCACTCCGACAATCGGCTCGTTACCAGGCGCGACTAACCGGCCAGCAAGCCTCCCGACCGGAGCCAGCGAGATCGTGGTGGATCCGCCAGTAGTCGTATGTCCCCGCGAATCCGCCAGGTGAAGCGCTTGGGTACCAAATCCCGTCGTGGTGACACGAACCTCCTCCAACGCCCCCAAAGCCAGTCCCGCTAGAACGGCTCGACCAGTCGCATCAGTTGTCGTCGCAAGCAAGTATCCAAGTGGTTCAGGGACCGTGATGTCCGCGGAACGAATGGGAATTACGCTGGCATTGGCGACAGGATTGTGATCAGGCCCGACGACGGTGATTTCGGTCTGGGCCGATGAATACAGAGTGAGCAAGAGCGGCGGGTCGTCGACCAACGCAACACGAGGCAGGCGATGGCAGGCGATACGCACTTCTGGGCCGCTAGACGCGGTCCATTGGGCTCTTTCCTGACCAAGACCTTCGGCGCACCTCGGGGTCGTTTCACTGACAAATGTCGTACACAGATTAACGGACTACCAGTGGTGGGTCAAGCCATGGTGAGGTCGGGGGGATCTCAAAACTCGCCGCGAGTCTCATCAATCCGGTGAATGCGACTCAAGCTCGGCGCGAACAGTGGCGATATTCTGGATGACTTGGGGGACCTCTTCGAGCGCGAACTGAGCCTTGACGGCCCCTTCAAGAAATGCAGCCTTGTTCATACCATAGACGACGGAAGTACCTTCATCCTGGCCGAGCGTAAATCCCTGGCCGCGAGGATCGCCTTGCAGCCCTCGACGCCGTCGCGGCCCATGCCGGTCATCAAGATGCCAACCGTGGCCGACTGATAAGCCCGTGCCGCCGACTGGAACAAGACGTCGATCGAAGGCCGGTGTCCACTGACCGGGGGCTGATCCAAGAGGCCAATCCGTACTCGAGGCGGATGACCGATCAAGACCATGTGCCGTCCCCCTGGTGCAATCAAGATCTGGTCGGGGAGGACCGCGTCTCCCTCCTCGGCCTGCTTGATCAGCAAGGTGCTGTAGCGATTGAGTCGTTCGGCGAAGACGCCCGTGAACTGCGCCGGCATGTGCTGAACGACCAGGATCGGCGGCAACGGCGAAGCCAAAAGCGGAAATATCTGGCTGAGCGCCTGCGGTCCGCCCGTGGAGATGCCGATGACGATACACAGTGGGCTGGGAACTGACGCGGATGTCGTAGCCGCTGAAGGACCGGAGGGCCGGGCCTGCGACCGTGAAACTGTGCTCTTGGTTGAGAGAGACGTCCTGGATGACGCACTGCTCGATACGGTGCCAGCACGTCGCGGTCGACGAACCCGGCTTTGCGCGGCGGCCAGCACCTTTCCAACCAGCAGGTCGCGGCTGGCGCGCATTTCCGCGAGTTGGTTCCGCTCGGGCTTGGCCATGAAATCGACCGCCCCAGCTCCAAGGCCTGCAAAGTGACGTCGGCTCCTTCTTTGGTCAAGGCACTGACCATCACCACCGGGACTGGGTGTACCGCCAGGATCGCCGGCAGCGCTTCCAGACCCGAAACCTCCGGCATCTCCACGTCGAGCGTGATCACGTCCGGCTTGAGCCGGGCGGCTTGCAGCACCGCCTCACGGCCGTCGCGCGCCGTGCCTACAATCTCGATCTCAGGCGACGAGCCGAGCAGGTCCGAGAGCAGCCGGCGCATCGAGCGCCGAATCGTCCACGATCAGGACGCGAATGCGCCCTTGGCCCGGCTCACGGTTTGGCTGTTGCTCAGGGTTTGGATCAGGCATCGCCACGGTGGGCCTCGTCGAGGAACCAGATCGCACTTCCATCAGGCTGACGTTTTTGGCGCTGCCGCGGTCTCCAGCTTGGCAAGCAGTGCGAGGACCCGCTGACGCTCGAACGGCTTGACGATGAAGTCAATCGCGCCGTCACGGATCGAGTCCATCAGCGCTGTTTCTGGTCGAGCGCGGTCACCACGACGACCTTGGCCTCCGGGTCAACGGCACGGATCTGACGCAACGCTTCCAGGCCGCCCATCACAGGCATGACCAGGTCCATTGTAACCAGGTCGGGCCGATGTTGCTGGTAAAGGGAAATAGCCTCCGCGCCGTTGCCAGCTTCGCCGACAACTTCCCAGCCGGCCTCGGCCGCCACGCCACAGATCAGTTTTCCGCATGAACAGGGCGTCATCAACCACCAGAAGACGCTTCATGATGATCTCTCGCGGTTGAAAAAGGTGAACCGCTCGCTCAATGGCCAATGACCAACAGTCGGCCGTCTGATGAGACATCTTCCGATGATCAGAACGAGGTTTTTGATTTCAGAGTTCATAATCCGCACCTCCGGGGACCTTGATTGTGACAATGCCCGAGGCGGTGTCCAGAGTCAATCGCCGGCCGGTTGTTCCTCCCAGGTCACGGGCCAGGACGGGAATTGTCAACTCGGCCAGGATTTGCTCGATGGCTTCCTGGTTCCTCTGGCCGATGTTGAGCCCGGAGTTTTCCCGGAGACCGGAATCCATCTGGAACATGCTGGCCCCCCCCACGAGCTTGGCGATCAACCGCGCCCGGACTTTGCCCCCAAGTCTTCGGTCAAAGTCGGCGATCAGGGCGGGAATCGCCGTGTCGGCGTACTTGCCGGGGTGGTCGACCGCCCCGCGCGCCGAGGGAAGCACGATGTGGGCCACGCCCCCCAGTTTTGCCGCCCGATCGTAGAGCACGACGCCCACGCACGAGCCCAGGAGCGTCCGGATCTTGGCCGGCGCGGCGGCGACAGCCCACTGGCCGATCGCCACCGAGACGATCGCCGGCGAATCCGCTGCATCGGTCGAGCCCAGAGTCGGCACGGTTGGTACCTCATCTCATCTCGTTTCAGTGCGACCCACGCGACTCGAGCCGCGCCAGCGACGCGGCCAGCTCATGGAGCGAATCACGGCTCGGGATAAAGAGCAACGTCCAGTCGAGGTTCAGCCCCCGTGCCTGCTCCGAACTCGCTGTGGATCAGGAGAACCTGGTCGAGCTCGAGGGCTTGCTCCATGAGGGCGAACTGGAGCAGGCTGCCGGCAAACTCATGCACGAACGTCGGCGGCGTGGGTACCAGTTCGCCACTACCGCTGTCGGATCGTTCCGCCTGATCCCAGTCAGGTGAGATGATACCGGGCAGGTGCGCGGCCAGCGCATTGACATAGGCGCAGCCGACGATGTTGGTCGTCTCCTTGGCGGCCGACTGTTCGATCTCGCCCCAGGTTGTCGTGGTTCCGACCGGCTGATGCATGAGCAGGTCGACCAGGGCCAGGCCCGACCGGTCCTCGAATACCAGGAGGATCAAGCCGGTCAGCCGGCCGGCTAATCCCATGGTGCAGGCCGCGACCAGCGACTCCGCCGGGCCGAGCAGCTCTGCCGTCTGCGCCAGCTCGACGAGCTCGACCTCGCTGACCGCCAGGTGAACCTCCTCGCCCAGCCACTTGGAAAGCGCCTGCGAGGCCGCCTCGGCACCCCGGTCGAAGATCATCCGCAAGAGATGTCGCTGCGCGTCGGTCAGGATCGGTTGCATAGGAAGCGTGCCTTGTTCACATCGATCATGCGTCTTAGCTAGAAATTTCGATCCGTCCAGTTATTTCGTCAAGTGCGAACCAGATTGCCTTGATAATCGATCCTGAAACTCGGCCCATTTTTCGTCCGAGGAATCTGCGATCCAAAGCAGAACGTCTGGCCCTCCTCTCTCAGCTTCCGGTTCGCCCAGCGGTGCCCCGGAAATCATGATGCGACGAAACCGCGAATGTGCTTTTACCTCATACCCTCTACTCGCCTATTTCACCATCGCGGTCGACACAGTCACTTCTCGCCGCGGGGCCGGTTGCTTTGCCACCATGTCGATCACGGCGTCGAGGTCCAGGATCAGCGAGACGCGTCCGTCGCCCAGGATGCTGGCCCCCGACAGCCCGGGAATCGGTTCGAAAGTTCTTCTCCAGCGACTTGAGCACGACCTCCTGCATGCCGATCAACTCGTCGACCAGAAGGCCCATCGTGGTCTCGCCGTTCTGGACGACGACCACGGTGCGCTTGTCGGACGACTCCTCTGTCGATGATTGGCGTTACCGGCCGGTTTGGCACCGTTGCGTGCCGATGGGTGCTCTTTCCCTCCCCAGCGGAAGACGTCGCCGAGGGCGACCAGCGCGATGATCTTCTTGCGGATCTCGATGGTCGGCCGGCCCTGGACCCGGTAAATCTGGTTGGGCCGGATCTCGACGATCTCATCGATGTGGTCCAGCGAGATCGCATAGATCTCGTCGTAGATCCGCACCAGCAGGCTGGACATGATCGCCAGCGTCAGCGGCAGCCGGATGGTGAAAGTCGTCCCCTGCCCGGCTACGCGAGCGGACGTCGACAGTGCCGCTCAGGTTCTCGATCCGGCTCTTGACGATATCCATGCCGACGCCGCGGCCGGAGATCTCGGTGATCGTCTCGGCGGTGCTCAGGCCCGGGTGCCAGATATAAGCGATCAGCTCGCGGTCGGACAGCTCGCGGGCCTCGGCCTTGCTCACGAGCCCCTTGGCGACGATCTTCGTGCGGATCCGCTCGCAGTCGATGCCGTGGCCGTCGTCGCTGACGGTGATCACCACGCTGTTGCCGCGGTGCGAGGCCAGGAGCGAGACCGTGCCGGCCGCGGCTTGCCGGCGGCTTCGCGTTCGCCCGGCGTCTCGAGGCCGTGGTCGACCGAGTTGCGGACCATGTGGATCAGCGGGTCGGAAAGCTCGTCGATCATCCGCTTGTCGAGCTCGGTCTTTTCGCCGCCGATCTGGAGCACCACCTCCTTGCCCGAGGAAAGGCTCAGGTCGCGAATGACCCGCCGGAATCGCTCGAACAAGCGGGCCGATCGGCACCATCCGGGTGTCGAGCACTCCCTTTTGCAGGCCGTCGGAAACCCGGCCCAGGCTGTGAATCGCCTCGGAGAGCGCCTTGAGTTGCTCGCGCGCTTCGCGGATCACGTCGAGCTCGTCCTGGATCGCGCGGAAGTTGTCGCGGAGCCGGCGGACGTGAGCCGACCATCGGTCGAGCGAGCCACCTGTTGAGCCGCTCTTGATCTCGGTCAGGCCCTCGAGCCCGCGTGTGATGCTCTCCAGCCGCTCGCGAGTGTCGGATGTCAGTGCGCGGGCGTTCGAGCCCCGGAACAGCTTCTCCAGCCCGCGGGCGATCGCAACGAACCGGGCCTTGGTGATCACCAGCTCGCCGGCCAGATTCATCAGGTGATCGAGCCGGTCGCTCTCGACGCGGATCGTCTCGGCGACCTTCGCCTTCGTGGGTTTTGCCAGCGAGGGGCCGCCGCCGGGACGCATTGGCGATCATCGTTGCCTGAGCCGGCGCCTGGCGGCTCTGGGGCCTCGATCACCACGGATGGCGACACTGCGGTGGGAGGCGTCTTCGACTCAGGTTTCGCCTGAGGTTCGGCTACTTCCTGGGTCTCCGGCTTATCGATATCATCGGGGCGAAATGGCTCGATCCGGATCTCAGCCACTCCCTCGACGTCGGCCAGGCTGCGCAGTTCATCGGCGTTGGCCTCAGCGGTCAGGTAAACAGTGAACCTGGTCAACGGGTCGATTTCGTCCAGCCGCTCCACGGGCGGATCGGTCGAGAGGATCCGTGCCTTGGTGGATAGCCGGTTGAGCACCAGCCGGGCCTTCATATCAGCCAGGGGGAGATTGGGCTGGAATATGACGATCAGCGCCATCCCGCCTGGTTCCTCAAATCGGGCAGGCATTAACGGCGGTTGCAATGGCTGGGCGGGTAACAAGACATTCCGCGGAAGCGAAGGGCTTGCCTCATGGGGCTGAGGCGGCACCGCGGCTCGCAACCACCCGATCACCCACGGACGTGGTCGTATTGAGATACTCGACGACTCGCGCGACCAGGCCCGACAGCTCGACCCCGCTCTCCCCCTTGGCACGCAAGTCGCGGTGGTAGTCGCGCAGCTCGTCCAGGCAGCGGAACGTCAAGTCCAGCATGCGGCGATCGAGCGTTCGCTTCTTGCTGCGGAGCTGTTCGAACAGGCTCTCGAGGTGGTGCGTCAACTGGTTGACCGGCACGAACCCCATGACGACCGAAGCGCCCTTGATGCTGTGGAACAACCGGAACGCTTCCTGGAGGGCCTTGGCGTCAGTCGGGTCTTGCTCCAGGCGCAACAGGGCAGTCGTTCAGCGCGGCGATATGCTCGTCGGTCTCGTCGAGATAAAACGGCATTAGTTCGGCCACGTTGAAGCCCGACATCGCCGTCTCCGAATAACCGGGCGAGGTTCTAGCTCGCGTCTCAAATACCAACGGTGGGCTCGAAACTCACACCTAAACCATCAGGCGAGCCGCTGGTACAGCCAGGGCTTGATCTTCGTGAGCGGGTCGAGCATGGAGTAGATTCCCTCGGTGGGGCCGGTCACCAGATAGCCCCCCTTGGCCAGGGCATCGATCACGTTCCTGACCACGCTCTTTTTGGATTCCGTATCAAAATAGATCAGCACATTCTTGAGAAAGATACAGTCGAACGGATCTTCCTTGAGTGGAAACAGTAGTTGTGCTGCTTCCAGGTGACCAGTGACTTTACCTCGGGTCTGATCGTCCAGCGCTCGGTTGCCTTGTCCACATCAAAAAACGTCTGTGCGCTGGGCAGTGTCGATTAGCCGGACGGCCCGAGCATCGTAGCTGCCAGCTCGGGCGGCGTTCAAGACCGCGCCGCTCAAGTCGGTTCCCAGAATCGTGGTTCGCCAGCCGGCGAAGAGCGGTCTTCTTGGCCAGGAGCTTGAGCGCGATCGAGTATGGCTCTTCACCTGTGCTGCACGCCGCCGACCAGATCCGCAGGGTCCTGGGCCGTTTCCGCTGTGCGGCTTGCTGGCGATCTCCGGGAGAAACGTATCGCCGAGCCATTCGTAATGCTGCGTGTCGCGGAAGAAATAGGTTTCGTTGGTCGTGATCGCGTCGAGGAACAGAGGCATCTCGTCGCCGCCGGCGGGCGATGTGAGGAAGGTGAAGTACTCGGCGAAGCTGTCGATTCCGGTTGCCCGCAGCCGCCGGCGCACGCGATTGCTCACCATCACCCGCTTGTTGTCGGCGATCCGGATGCCGGCCATGCGATAGATCAACTCGCAGTACTTCTGGTATTCCTCGTCGGTTAGCTCAAAGTGGTTCATAAGTTTGCGATATAGCCAGCATGCCCCGCACTTAGACCTTGAATCCGGAGATCACGTTCTTGAGTGAGCCGGCCTGGGCGCCTAGCTCCTCGGCGCTGGCCGAAAGCTCTTCCGAGCTGGAGGCGTTGGTCTCGGTAAGGCTCGAAACGCTCTGGATGGCCTTGTTGACCTCGACCGAGGACTCGGTTTGCTCCTTCGTGGCCTCGGCGATCTTGGAGATGCTGGCGGCCGTTTCCTCGACCCCCTGAACGATCTTGGAGAGCGACTCGCCCTGCCTTTTCCGAGAGCTGAGCGCCATCGGCGACGCGGCGGGTCGATTCCTTGATGAGGGCGGTGATCTCCTTGGCGGCGGCACTCGAGCGTTCCGCCAGCTTACGCACCTCGTCGGCGACGACCGCAAAGCCCAGCCCGTGCTCGCCGGCCCGTGCTGCCTCGATCGCGGCGTTCAAGGCCAGTAGGTTCGTCTGGCTGGCAATCTCGCTGATCACCTGGATGATATCGCTGACCTGCTCGCTCGACTTCTTGATCAAGACCATCGCTTCGATCGCCTGCTCGACCGATTCGCCCCCCTGCTTGGCCAGTTGCGAGGTCTTTTCGGCCTGAGAGCTGGCGGCGCCGGCATTCCGGTTGATGTCGACGATCGAATGAGAAAGCTGCTGGATCGAGGCGGACATCTCTTCGACAGTGGCCGCCTGGTTCTGGGCCGATTCGCTCAAGTAATTGGCGCTTTCGGCGACGACGCGCGAGCCCTCGGCAAACTGACTGGCCGACTCGATGACCTGGCTGATGACGTTCTTCAGGTCCTTGATCATCCCGTCCAAGGCTTCGCCTAGCCGGCCCATATCGTCCTCGCCGCGAACATCAACGGCTATGCGTCAGGTCGCCTTCGGACGCGGCCTTGGCCACCTTCATGAGCTGGTTGACCTTGGTTTCGAGGTCCTTCTTAGACTGGTCGATGCTGTGCCTGCTGGTCGACCCGCTCGAGCGCCGACGAAACCAGCCGGCCCACGTTTCGCAGCGCGTCGAGCCGGCCCTCCGAGAGGGTGATCCGCTCTTCGGTGAAAAAGTCCATGGTGCCGTAGACTCGGCTGCCCAGAATGATCGGGAAGCAAACGCCTGACTTGAGCCCGCTACGACGGGCCACCGGAGCGCGGGAACAACCTTTCATCTCGCCCAGGTCGGGCACGAAAACCAGGTCACGGGTCTGCCAGGCCTGGCCGTTGAGCCCCTCCCCTTCGCGGAACCGTGCTTCGGCGGTCACGCGGCGGAACTCTTCGGTGACCGATCCCGCATCCTGCACGAACCGCAGTGCCTGCTCCTCGGCGTTGATCTCCCAGAACGATCCGTACGACCAGCCGAAAGCCTCACGCACCGAGCCAGCGCCGCGGTGATCACGTCGCGAATCGTGCGGCTTCGCCCGACCGCCAGCAGTAACTGATTGACCGCTCGGATATCGGCGGCCGTCTCGGCCTCGCGCTTCTCAGCCTCGACCTTGTCGGTCACCACCTCCCAGGTGATCATCGCCCCGATGTACTTCCCGTTATTGTCCATCATCGCGCTCACGGAAAGCTCGAAGAGCTCGGGGCCGACGTTGATCGTTGCCGTCCGCGGCAGGTTGCGCGGGTCGGCCAGAATTCGCCGCTGATGCTCGGGGGCCTTGTGGAAAATATCAATCGAGGTGCCGATCATCTGGTCAACCTTGATCGGCAGGTGAGCCTCGAGTCGCTTGAGCGTCTGCTCGGCCTTCCGGTTCATGTACTGAACCTTCAAATCGAGATCGGCGTACATGAAGTTGATCGGAGCATTCTCGACCATCTGCTTGATCCGGGTCAGGTCAGCCTGCTTGGCCAGTTTCGAAACCTTGTCCGAGGCGAGCTGGCCGATGGTTCGTAGCGCGCCCAACCGCGCCTGGGAGATCTCCACCGCCTGGATCGAAAAGAAGTCGAGGGTGCCGATCACCTGACCGTCGCGCATGATGGGCAGGGCAATTGCCGTCTTGATGCCGGCGCGGCGAGCCAGGGGCGCGCGGCAGCAGTCGTGCAGCTCGCCCAAGTCGGCAAAGTGGACAAGATCGCGCAGCCGCCAGGAACGACCGTTGAGGCCCTCTCCCTCGCGGAACTGCGCAGTGCGAGTCAGCCGCTGAAACTCGTCGTCGACCCGGCCCGACTCCAGTGAGAAAACCAGCACGTTTTCCACCGGGTCAACCGTCCAGTACGACGCGTAAGCCCAGCCAAACTCCTTGCGGATGTTATCAAGCGTCGCACGGACAACATCGTCGATCGTTTCGGCGCGGATGATCGCGTTGATCGTGTCGACCATGGCCTGGGTATTGGAGTTAGCCTCCGTGAGTAGGGCCTGGGCCTCCTCGGCGATGGCAAACCCCGCGGGCGTGCTCATCGCGCCCGGGTTGTTGACGGTGCTCATGGCGGCTTTCCTCTTCACTTTTGCTTTACTCCCGGCCGGGGCTCGCTGCTGACCGGTGGAAAGGGGTTCAGCTTGCTGCGACGGCGTCGAACCAGCCCCGATGCTCGTTTCTATACCGTCGTCGCTGAGGCCATCGTTAGCTATCATGTCTCGCGGTTCGTCACGCATGGGTTCTTCTGTTTTGTAGGCGGCCTCCGCGAGGCCGGCAGTTGTCGATAACCCGGGGTTACTGGCCCCGGCTACAACAATGATCGAACTCGATCGTCATTGCTTTTCCAGGTAAGTCGAACCTTGTGGTTCGCCCCCTTTTCCTGCCACTGGCCGCTAACCACCGAACTCTGCTCGTCGAACAGTCGTTCAATATCCAGGATGATCAACAGCCGATCTTCCAGCCGGGCCAGCCCGGCGATGTATTGATGGGCGATTGCCAGGACCGAGAGGGGCGGCGGCTGGATCTGGTCGCGATTGATTCGCATCACCTGGGTTACCGCGTCGACAATGCAGCCGACCGTCTTGTCATGGATGTTGACCACGATCGTGCGGGTTTCATCGTCGACCTGAGCGGGCTGGCAAGCCAAACCGCTTGCGCAGGTTGACAATCGGAATCACCGAGCCCCGCAAATTGATCAACCCCTCGATGAAGTCCGGCACCTGCGGAATCCGCGTGATCGGCTTCATCAAGATGATCTCCTGGATCTTGGTGATGGCGATCGCGTAGTCTTCATTGTCGAGCCGAAAGCCGACAAGCTGAATGATCGGGTTGTCGATGCGGCGGGCAGCCCCTTCCGCGGATTCGAGCTTCCGAGATCCCGCAAACATAGAAGCTTGCCTTGATGTAAATTTCGCCAGATGCCCACCCGAAAGGTCGTGGCCACCCTGGTCCGCTCATTAGTTGTGCCGTAATTCTGACTTGTCTATCTTACCGCGCGAATTCGTCTTTTGCATTGATTGCGATTTTTGTCAGTGTCTCGACTGGTCATGGTGAGAATCGCGCCCGAACCAGGGCGTTCAGGCCATGCAATTGAAACAGCCGGTGTATTCGGCGCAACTGGCAAATCGGCACTGTGGAGCACGGCAACGCTCACAACGAGCAGCGTTGGTCTGCGTTGATGGCGGCGCGGCGTGTTACAATGCGCGGTCTTCGGTTCCGGTTACTCTCGACGTGAAACCAAACCCGGACGTGACCAGAGAGAATCCGCGAAATTTCAACAATCGGCGGGATACCCGTTCCTCGAGGCGAGAACCAATGCATCGTTCCCTGACCCTGATCACGAGTCTGATCGTGATCTCGACCACGGTTGTCCTTCATGGACAACAGCCCCCGTCGACCGAAGCGGCTAAAGCACAGGCCAAGGGAGAAACCAAAACACAGGGCTCGCCCAAGACCAAAGCAGACGAGCCAGCCAAGGAGAAGGAAAAGGTCAAGACGTCGACCGATGAAGAGCCCGTTGTGACCCATCACCGGCTGATCATCGACGGCAAGGAACTGGCGTATACCGCCACGGTCGGTTTGATGCCGCTCAAAGACACCAAGGGAGAGGTCGAAGCACGCATCTTCTTTGTGGCGTACACCCTCGATAACGGCGGACCGGCGAGGGAGTCGCCCGCTCATGTTCAGCTTTAACGGCGGGCCCGGGTCCGCGTCGGTTTGGCTGCATCTGGGCGCACTAGGCCCGCGACGGGTCAATTCGCCCGAAGAGCCCGATAATCCCGACTCCACCCTTTCAGTTGGTCGACAACGAAGCGACCTGGCTCGACCGCGCCGACCTGGTCTTTATCGATCCGGTTGGGACCGGCTTCTCTCGGGCCGCCAAACCGGAGCTCAACAGCAAATTTCACGCCCTGCGGGGTGATATCACGTCGGTCGGTGAGTTTATTCGGATGTACCTGTCCCGTTACGATCGCTGGGCCTCGCCTCTCTATTTGATCGGCGAAAGCTACGGCACCACCCGCGCTGCCGGGCTGGCTGGCTATCTGGTTGACCAGGGTGTTGCTTTCAACGGCGTGGTCCTCGTCTCCTGCGCCTCGACTTCCAGGGTTTCGTCTTCAGCGAGGGCAACGACCTGCCGTTCCTGACATACCTCCCGTCGTACACGGCGACGGCCTGGTATCACAAAAAGCTGGCTGCCGACCTGCAGAATGTTGATCTGCCCGCCGTACTCAAGGAGGTCGAACAGTGGACCGACCGTGAGTACGCTTCGATCCTTGCTCGCGGCGACCGCCTGACTGAGGTCGAACGCCGCGAAGCCGCCGCCAGGCTGGCGCGCTATACCAGCCTGAGCCCGTCCGATATCGACGCGAACAACCTGCGGATCGGGATGTCTTACTTCTGCAAGGAACTGTTGAAACAAAGCCGACGCTCCATTGGCCGCTTTGACTCCCGCTACCAGGGGATCGAGAGCTCGGCCACGTCGGCTTCGCCCAGTTTCGACCCAAGCCTCGCTGCCGTTCGTGCCCCCTACACGTCGACGTTCAACAACTACATCCGCGTCGAGCTGGGGTATAAGACCGATGTCCCCTATTACATACTGGGTGAAGGAGTCGGCCGCTGGGACTGGCAGCGCGACATGGGCTACCCCGCCACAACCGACGACTTGCGGGACGCGATGACCAAGAACCCGCACATGAAAGTATTGATCGCCTCCGGATACTACGACCTGGCCACGCCGTACCGGGCCGTCGAACACACACTTGCCGCCCAGGGATTCGATCCTATTTTGCGTAAAAATATTACGATTGAAAAGTATGATGCCGGTCATATGATGTACGTTCATGGCCCCGCACTGCACAAGCTAAAGCACGATGGCGCGGCATTGATCGATGGAGCAAGGGGGAAATGATTTAAGCTTACGTTGGGGACTATATCGTCGGGGGGCGGTTCAATACGCTGGCACTAACCCTCGCTCAAGCTAGCCCGCGCAGCCGACTCGAGACGATCACGATAGTGATCCAATCCGGGCACCTTCAGCCCGGGTACCTTGGCCATGTCATCCCATCGCCTTAGGCGTACTGCGTCATGGTGGAAAGGATTACGCGCAAATTTAGCGCATTCGTCGGCTCCCATTGGCCCCCCCTGCAACGACAGGCTGAGCCGTGAGGAGGAAGACAGGCCGGCAAGGTAGCCAGGATCGACGGCACAGAGATAGCACTTGGCCGCAACGTGCAGGCGAATAGGCTCGGTGACCATCGGGCCGAAGTGGCGGCCAGCCAGGCACGGCCGGCTTCTTCATGGCGGCCGTCAAACCCACGGTTGGCAAGGTCCTCGTCTTGCCCGTCGAGCAAGTGCCCGACATCGTGCAAGAGGGCCGCCACGATAAGGGCGTCAATTGCACCCTGCTGGTTGGCAAGATCGGCTGCCTGGAGCGCGTGCTCCATCTGCGATACAGCCTCGCCGTGGTAGGCGACCGCACCGCGCCGCGCAAAGAGATCCATGATTTCGTCAACGATTATCATCTCGAAGACCTCCTCCTTTGCCTTCCGCTCCGGCACTCTCTGAATTGAGCATAAATGGCGTTACTGTTGACTTTGCTGGCCGTAGTTGGTCGGCCAGAAACAATGCGGCCACCAGGCTCGTCAAGAGGGCGACAACAGCCAGCATCTTGAAGACGCCCTGCCAGCCTGACACCACCGAAAGATTCGCCACGACCTTGCCAGCGACCACGCCGCCGAAGAGGTAACCGAATCCGTCAATGATGCCGCATGCCGTTGCGCTACCGCGCTTGCCACCGAAGTCGAGTGAGATGGCGCCCGCCAAATAAGAATAAAGGCCGATCAATAAGAATGCCACCGCTGAAACAAGAACAAGTGCGTCACAAGGCCTTCCCGTGAAGTTGGTTGAGCCCAGCACGCCCAGTGTCAGGCTACAGAGTAACATCCCAATCAAGATGATGGCCGCGCGAATGCCTTGGCCGAAGCGATCGCCAAGAATGCCCGCCAGCAGCACCGATAACCCGCCGAAGAAGGGGAACAGTGAGCTCATGGTGGCGGCCTTCCCCTTCTCGAGGCCGACTCCCTCCACGAAATAGGTTGGTGTCCAATTATTGAATGTCTCGCGTGATAACGTCACACCCAGCGAGAGTAAACAAACGAGCCAGAATGCCGGGCTTCGTGCCAATGTGGTCCAAAGTGGCCCCATGGCCTCGGGATTCGGATCTTGACCCAGCTCGCCGAAAAGGTTGTCTGGGTTAGTCTCCGGCTCGTGGAGACCAAGCTCTTGTGGCGACTCGTGTATTAAGGCGAAGTTAAGAATCCACAAGGCTCCCATCACCCCTGCCGTAACGCCAAAGATAGCCCGCCACCCCAACCCTGCTTCGATCAATCGTCCCATGAAGGCTCGCGCAGGCGCGTCGCCGAACAAGTAACTCAGGCTGATCACACCCATGACGGTGCTATAGCTCGCAAACGAAAACCAGCGCGACGTGATCTTGATCATTCCCGGCCAACTGAGCGACTGGATCAAGCGGTTCGCGCACCAGACGAGAGTAAAGACCGGGATCGATCCCCCAAGCGAAAAAAGAATCGTACAGGCGACCGCACCGGCCATTCCAATCAAATAGTTCCGTTTCCCACCAAACAAATCGACCAAGCTCCCCGCGGTGAACTTGCCGACCGCATAGCTGACTGTTCCCAACGCGGCAAAGCCGCAACCAAATAGGGTGAGCAAAAACGGCGTTCTTCCTTCAAAATGGGGTTGTCTCAGCCCTTTCCAAAGGAGAACGCCATGAAAACGCTGTCGCGCTTCGTCTCCAAGTTTACCCGCTTGATCGTCGCCGTGCTCTCCTGTTTTGACCGCGTCATCTTCAAGGGCCACCTGGCCTTGGCGGCTCCCTGCGAACTGGAGTACTTCGTCGATTGCGTACTGAAAGTTCGCCGTTCCGACTTCATGAAAACCATGGCGCCCCAGTACTCCCTTCGTCTGGTCAACCATGCTCAAGAATGGGCTCGGAAGGCCGGTCGCACCTACGAATATCGCACCGGCCAGTTTCGCAAGGAGGGGTGGGCCCAGAGCCTCATCCGAGACCAGGGCATCTCCGATGGGCTTGTCGGTATCCTCTGCACACTAGAAACCTGTCCCTCCTTTGCACTCGTGCCGGGTCCCAAACGGCCTGAGTTCGTCAGTCGAAATCGACAGCAACGGGTGCTCTATTACTACTTTCTCGATCCACAATTCGGTTTGATCCACGTTCGCTTGCAGACCTGGGTGCCGTTCACCGTCCAGGTCTACGTCAACGGCCACGAATGGCTGGCCCAGCAAATGTTGCAGAAGAAGTTGGGCTTCGTGCAGCAGCACAACGCGTTTACTCAGCTCGACGACCCCGACCAAGCCCAACGCATCGCCGACCGCTTCGCCAAACTCAACTGGCCGAAAATCCTCGACCGCTGGGCGCGGCAGGTCAATCCGTTACTCCGCGACTTGCTCCCTGGTTACTCCGTGCATTGGGTCGTCGATCAGGCCGAGTACGCCACCGACTTGTTGTTCAAGAGTCGCGCGGCCTTGGCCGGCTTGTACCGCGCGGTGGTGGAGTACGCGGTGCGCACTTTCACCCCCAAGGACATCTTGGGATTTCTCGGCCGTAAATGGGACCGCCGCTTCGACGGCGAGGTCCAGACCCACTACGAAAGCGAGCGCTGGTTCGGCACTCGCATCAAACACCGCATGAAGAGCAACTGGCTGAAAATGTACGACAAATTCGGACTGATCCTACGGGTGGAAACGGTCATCAACAGCCCGAAAGAATTCTGGGTCTATCGCACACGCCGCCATCGCGATGGCACATCGTCGACAGGTTACTACCCGATGACCAAGAACGTGACTTCCTTGGTCGACTACCAAGAACAGGCATTAGCCTGCACCCGCCGCTATCTCGACGCGCTGGCTGTGGTGGACGATCCGACCCCGGCATACCCGGAACTGCGGCAACTCACCGAACCCAAAGTGGTCGAAGGCCGCAGTTACGCTGGTTTCAATCCAGCGCGGCGCGAGGATGTGCGACTGTTCCAAGCGGTCCTCGCCGGAGACCATATCGCGCGCGGCTTTCACAATGCCGACATCCGCGTGCCGTTGTTCGGAATCCCAACGAAGGCCGATGAGAAACGCCGTACCAGCGCGGCAGTGGGGCGGTTGCTCAAGCGCCTGCATGTGCGTCACTTGGTGGCGAAGATCCCGCGCACACGGCGTTGGCGGATTACGAAACACGGCCGGCAATTGCTCGGCACGGCCGTCCAGCTCTATTGTGGGACCGATCTCGGATTTGGCAGCGTTTTCGATCGTTTGGTGAGCAGCGCTCGGCGTCCTTGTTCCCAGCCTGTTGATGAGACCGTTTGTCTCTCTGTCTTGTTCCCGAGAGGACGGTAGACCGGCAAGCAAGCGTCTTGTTCCTTCGAGAAGCGGTGCGCAAGGCCGTCTCGTTTTTTGTCTCGTTCCTTCGAATTGCGCTTCACGATGGACCTCTCTCTCCTTTCGGTCGTGCAGGGAGCCCCGATGGTTTGACCACTTCCTATCGTCTTTAGTTGGCCGAACTGAGCCAACTGGCTCAATGCCTCTCTGGCCACCTCGCCCAGCCCCGCGACAGCGCTCGTTACCCGCCTTATCCGCAGCCCGGAAAATACCAGGAATCAGGCACTCTTGTACATAATAATATCACCATACGCTACTGGGACAACGTCGTGCGCCGAGCACGTGGGATGAGCGTGCCAGATACGTCGGCGCGGTCGTCCCAGCCGCGAGTGGCTCTCCCTTCTCGCTCGAAACTGGCTCTGAAGTCTCGCGCGGTAACAACAGGGTCGCAGTACACTGGCAAGCGCCGTCCAATTCGTGTATTGATGGTGGCTGGTGAGTACCCGAGTTCCCGTCCCGTCCTCGATGAGCTGGATTATCTGCCCATCGACAAGCGTGGTGCCGATTTGTTGTTCCAGGTTGTCGCCGCCCGTTATGAAGTTGGCTCGATCGTGATCACCACGAATCGACCGTTCCGGGAATGGGGCAAAACCTTTGACGTGGACAACACCCTGGCAACGGCCTTGATCGACCGGCTGATGCATCACGGGGAGGGGATCGTTATTCAAGGACCCAGTTATCGTATGAGAGACAAAGATCCCGATTCGACCGACGAGTGACCAAAGTGCGGTACGTCAACGTTCGGATCGGGTGTTCGATGCGAAGTGAGTTGGCATTGGCGTGAGTGGCGGGGATCGTCCAGCCCACCCTCGAGCAAGCCCGGCCATCGTGCTGGGTCATTCGAGCGGCCGGTTCCTTGAAGAGCGGGCTCGCGTTGACCCCAGGCTCTGATCCAGAATCCGCGAGCAGCTTCCTGCGGGGGGCTTCGTCTTGGCGGTCTGGTCATCCTGTTTGTGGCCCGTGGCGGTCCGCGGCAAGGAATTGGCGGTGGCCCTGTCCATCACGCCGGACTCAACAAGCGCGAACGCCTGGCCGGCCCGTCCGTGCCCAGCTTTGCCACGCGCAATTCCTGGTTCGATTTGACTCCGCGCTTTTCGCAACGTGCCGAGCGACGTGGGCGCACGCGCCGACCACGTCGTAACTCATGCATCCACCCGCCGCGCTGCCGTCATGTCGATCGAAATTGGGTTCATCCGGCAGGAAGCGCGCCGGAGGTTGAAAAAAGTGGACACGCTGATTCCAATTGGAGTTGTGTTAAAACTCTTTTGAACGAGGAGGTCAGCATGTCCACCAGTCTTGTTGTATCATGCCTACGGCATCCGCGGCTACAAGTACTCGCGTACCGAGTTTCACAATGGTCATGTTATTTTCACCATCCACCAAGAGCCTGAAACATACCGCTGTTCTGCCTGCGGTTGCGGCCAGGTAATCTCTCGGGGCCAAGTTGAGCGGCGGTTCCGAACCTTGCCCATCGGCAGTCGAGCGACGTTCGTGGCCTTTTCCATTCCACGCGTGGAATGTCAGGCTGTGGGCTGGTGCGTCAGGTCGATGTCTCCTTCGCTGAACCGAGGCGGAGCTACACCAAGTCCTTCGAGAGATATGCACTGGAGTTGTCACGGAGCATGACGATCCGCGACGTGGCTCGTCACTTGAACGTCGGCTGGGATCATGATCAAAGACATCCAGAAGCGCGACCTGTCGTGGCGCTATTCCAAGCCCAAGCTTAAGCACCTGCGGCACATCGCCATCGACGAGATCGCGATCGCCAAGGGGCATCGCTATCTGACGGTCGTCATGGATCTGGAGAGTGGTGCGGTGGTCTTCGTCGGCGATGGCAAGGGGGCCGACGCTCTGAAGCCGTTCTGGAAGCGGCTACGGCCCAGCGGGGCCAAAATCGAGGCGGTGGCTATGGACATGTCCGTGGCCTACCGGGGAGCGGTATCGACCCACTTGCCCAAGGCAAAGATTGTCTTCGACCGTTTCCATGTCATCAAGCTCTTCAACGACAAGCTCTCCGAGCTTCGCCGCGAATTGTACCGCGAGGCGACCGACATGATGCAAAAGAAGGTGCTCAAAGGGACGCGATGGCTGTTACTAAAGAACCCTGAAAACCTCGACAAAGAGAAGGATGAAAAGCGGCGGCTGAACGAGGCGTTAAAGTTGAACGAGCCGCTGGCGACGGCCTATTACCTTAAGGACGACCTGCGGCGATTCTGGGACCAACCCGGAAAGCGGTTCGCGACCATTTTCCTGGATGGGTGGATTCGGCGGGCCGAGGCTTCTGGGATCAAGGTGCTACAGCAGATGGGCAAGACATTGGCGGCGCACCGATCAGGGCTACTGGCGTACTACGACGTAATGATTTCGAGTTGTAATGGTTCAGCGTGAAATGGAGAAACCGGGGTTCAGAGATAAGGTAGTCTGTACGCTTGATCAGAATACAAAGATTTACCGCTTTCGTACCAATCCCGAAGGGAAAGACAGGGCGGCATCGTGCCGCCCTCCTTCGGTCTTGGTCCCTGGATCGGCGCTCGGGTCGTGTCGCCACGGAGCCCTATCCTCCGCCCAGGCCATCATTCATCGTAGCGCCTCTTGACGACCCAGGCAATGGCCTGTTGCGTCAAGATCACACGGCGGCTCGACTCGCCTCACGAGCAGCTCGTCTCTTCTCTCTCGCCGCATCCAACTTTCGATCTCGCTCGGCGAAGATCACTCGTTCGCGACCGGCCAACTTGTCCGCGGGCGCCACATAACCGATCGCGCTGTGCAGACGGACTTCGTTGTAATGCGCCACGAACTCGGCGATGATCCGCCGGGAGTCGTCCAAGCTCAGCGGAGTCTTGACTCGGATACAGTCTCCTTTCAAGGTCTTGTACCACCGCTCCATCTTTCCATTGCTTTGAGGATAGTATGGTGACGTTCTCACGTGAGTCATGCCACAGATCCGGATGAACTCCTTGAAATCCTTGGCGATGAACTGCGGCCCGTTGTCCGAGATGATCCGGGGCCGCGCGTCGGGAAACCGCTCGCGAGCCCGTTGAATGATCGTCTCGACCTCAGCCTCGGTCATGCTCTCACGAATCTCCCAGTGGACAATAAACCGGCTGCAGCCGTCGAGCAGGCTGCAGAGGTAGAAGAACGTCCCGGCGACGTTGATGTACGTGATGTCGACGTGCCAGTGTTCGTGTGGCCGCAAGGGCTGAACAAAGCCTTTCCCTTTAAGTGAAGGTTTGCTGTTGTGAGCTTTCATCAATCCAGCGTCGCGGAGCACGCGGTAGACGCTGGAGGGGCTGACGGCGACCACGTCGGCGTCGAGCATCATGAAGGCGAGCCGGCGGTAGCCTTCGAGTGAATGACCGGCGTGGAAGTTAATGATGGCTTTCTTCTCCCAGTCCTCGAGCCACCAGTCGCGCGGGACCAACGCGTTGTGTTCATTGGCCAAGCCATACCGTACGCGCCAGTTGTAAAACTTGCTCGCGGCGACTCCCAGCCAGGCGACGAATCGCCTGACTGGGATCTCGGTACGCTGGGACCAATAGGTGACGTAATCGACGATGGCGTCGCGTACGTCGTGGAGAACCCAGGCGCTGGTCAGAGTTCCCCAAGCTCTTTTTTTAATTGAATATGTTCTTCCATCAACTCCGCGACGACCTCGTTCTTGCGCTGGAGCTTATCCCGCAGCGCGGCGATGGTCCGTGCGTCCGATTGCTCGGCCGACCCGCTCTTACGCTCAAATGCAGAGGCACCATTCTCGAAGAACAACTTCTGCCATGCGTAGAACAGTGTGGGCGAGAGCTGGTACTCGTCGCAGAGGTCGGAGATGGATACCCGGTCGATCAGATGCCGCCGGAGGATGGCGACCTTCTCGACGGGCGTATAGTTCTTGCGAGACTTTCGCATCGGAGAAACTCCTCCCGAGTTTTACTATAACTCGGTCGTGGCGTTTCTCCATTTCCGTCTGAAGCAAAACAAGACGAGCGAAGGCAATGGCTGGTTGATCGACCAATACGCACAGGCAGTGCCCCAACCGTTGGCTACCTCGCTAAGCATGGATATTTATAAAATGATGCCCAATTCCAGTGACCTGACGACGTTCAAGGATGCTGGAATAGGAGGCCTGAACTTTACTTTTGCCGGCGGCATCACCTGTTACCATACGGCTGAGGACACACCAGCGAACCTTGATCCGCGCACATTACAACATCAAGGTGAAAACGCACTGGCAATGGCCCGCCAGTTAGGGCACCATGACCTCGATAACCCGAAACGCGCGGATGTCATTTATGCGTCGATTTTGAGCCGAATTGTCGTTTCTTACTCAAAGGCATGGGTCGTTCCACTTGCCTTGATCGGGATTGCGCTTTTCATCGCGGTTGTTTCGCTCAGTATTCGGACCGGACTCATAGAGTTCATCGACTTGGCGGCTACGACCGGCGTGCTTTTCACGGCGCTCTGGACGTCTCTTCTAACGACCGGCATCCTGGTCGTCATGGGGATTTTCTGGTCCGTTCTCCACGATCCTGTACACGGTACTCCCATTCCCTGGCAGAAGTACGACGTGGCAATTGTGACTGGATGTGCATTGGTAGCAGCAACGATCACGCTCTTTTTCGAGCATTGGGCGGGGTGCTATCGACCGTTCATTGCGCTTTGGCTGGGTGCTCTCTTCTGGTGGTTGGTCCTGTCGCTTGTAACTGTATTATGGCTCCCAGTGCAAGCTACTTATTCACCTGGCCAACATTAGCTGGCCTAATTGGACTGAGCGTGAAGGTAAAGTTGCCGCTGGGGTCTTTTTTTCCCTGGGTTATGACACTGCTCTGCTCAATCCCGTCTCTCGTGCTCTTACCTCCACTCATTCACACCGCTTTTGATGCCCTGAGCATCGGTACGGCGGTGCCCATTATCATGATCCTGGTTGTTCTATTCATCGGCATAAACCTACCCCTCTTCGGGCCGCTTATCGTCCGCGAGGTGAGGCACTGGCAAGGACCCAATCGACTGGGTTAGGGCGGTCAGCCGCAGCATAACTCTAATGAGTTATCGAGGCCTTCAACCAGGCCGCGTGCTAAATTGTGCTTTCCATTCAGGATCAGGAAACAGGAGAACCGCCATGTCCAACGATCGCATCGCCACCGTTCGACCTGTCGAGGAGGATAATGCAACTGAAATAGTCGCGGCGATCTACGCGGATATCAAAAAGACCAAGAACATAGACTTCGTGCCTGCGTTTTGGCGCACGATCGCGACCAATCCTACTCAACTCGAGATCGTATGAACGAATTTAAAGGCACTTATGCACCCCGAAGCAGCCGGCCAGGTTGGAAGGCTTGATGCCAAGACGCGAGAGATCATCGCCCTGGCCGTTTCGGCCACGAATGGCTGTCCTTATTGCGTTAACTCACACACCGCCGCCCTGCGCAAGCTAGGGATCGATGAGCAAACCCTCGGCGAGGTGATGGCCATCGTTGGCCTCTTCAATATGACTAATTCCCTGGCCAATGGTTATCAGATCGAGCCAGACGTGCGGCCCTCACTGGATTGAGCGGCTAGCTCGTCGACTTTTGCCTTTAGGCTTTCTACCTCATCCTTCGTTGCCAGGTTCAACCTCTTGACGACCGTCAGCACAGCCTCGTCAATCTTGGCCTGAAAATCATTCCTGGCCTGTTCCGACTGCTTTAACAAGCCGTCAAACAGTTCCTTGCCTTCTTGCTCCGAGAGCTTGGCCTGCTGGGTCAGGTCTTTGACGAGTTCTTCGGCCTTCTCCTTGGTCAGAACAGCCAGACCAACGCCTGTGTATAGTGCCTTTTTGATGAGATCAACCATGTCAGTCTCCTGGAAGAGAGGGCGCGGATTACGAGAATTCTGGCTTCAAGTTCATTATAACCATTTCAGTTGTCGCTAGCCGAATTTAGCGGTCATTCCTTTCTTGTGTTCATCCATTCTCGGCCCTTGGCGACAGAAGACTCAAGGCGTCTATGGTGCACTATATGGCCGAGTGATTTTCTCACCGGCGAGATTGGGTTCTGACGATAGCCTGCAATCGGGGTGAAAATGTACTCCAAAGACGCGGCCCCCTGCCGTGACAGGCTCTAGACAGCCACTAGCCACGACGACGACCATGCCGCGACGCCCCAAAGGCCAATCCCGAGCTCGAGAGAAAACTGCGGAATCGCGGCAGCGGCAGTCTCGAACTCGTATAACCAAGCTAACAGACCGCGCACACAAACCGTGGGCCCTGGCTTTGCTCGGCGGAATCGCCTTATTGTCCCTCGTGTTACTGATCGGGTGGTTAGCTGCGGATTCTCCTGTACGGCTAAGGAGTCGAGCTGAGGCAGCAGCTCGCGCAGGAAACTGGACGGCTTCGCTCCAGTACTGGAGAGCGGTCAATGCCAGCGCGACCGCACAGAGTTTCTCTCACTTGGGAGAGGCGGCGGGCTTGCCTGGCGCTTGGCCAGGCAGCTCAAGCCGAGCTCAGTCTGCTGCGCGGTCAAGGTTGATCCATCTGCCCCGGAATCCTGGCGGCTCTTGCTCGAAATCCTACTGATCGAGGACCGGACACTCGAGGCTCAGCAACTGGCCTGGGAAGCTTATGACCGGGTAAATCCCAAGGCGTGCCGAGAACTCCTGCGGGAGCTGACATTGGGGCTATTGGCTGAGCTGCCCGAGGAGCTAGATCCGGAGCACGCTGCGGCGATGGGTGAATGCCGACGGTGACGACATCGACGCTCAGATTGCACTCTGGCAACGGATCGTGGCCCAGCCACTCGCGCAGCCGACCCCGATCGCCCTTCCGTGCTCGTCGCTCTCGAGGCTTCACTGATAAAGCACCCTGATCACGTGGGTGTCGTGCGCGGCCTTGTTGACAGCGCTGGCCGATGCCGGAGAGCCGGATCGAGGACGTGCCATACTCGATTCCTGGCCAGAATCAACCCGCGACGCTCGTTACTGGCGGCTCCGTGGCCGCTGGGATCTCGAGTACGACCACCGTCCTGAGCAGGCGGTATTAGCACTACGGGCCGCTCTCATGGACCTTCCCCGGGACTGGCAATCGTGGTTTCGGTTAGGCGCGCCTTATACATCCTTGGCCGTGACGACGAAAGCCAACAGGCCGCTGAAACCGTTAGCCGTATCCGCGAGATACTCGATCCACTCGTCCTGGGACCACGTCTCCACACTGCATTCGACCACCTTGACGATCCCACCGCCCTACACGACTTAGCCTCACTTTGCAACCGTGCTGGATTGATCCGTCTCGCCGACGCATGGTTCAGAGAGGCTCAACGCGCGACTCAGCCTTAGAAACTATCTCAGAACCAACGACCGCCCAGTTTCGTACCTGGTAGTATAGGACCACCTGTGGCCTCGGCTATACTATGCGCTAGGAGCAACACGGATGGGACGGAACCAACGACAGAACAGGCCTCTTGATACAATCTGGGAAATCGACGACGAGCTTTGGCAGCGGATTGAGCTGATCCTCTTTGAGGATGCTCCGGCAACACCCAAGGCTCGTGGTGGTCGCCCGCGAATCGACTGGCGATCGGCCATCAACGGCGCCATCTTCCGCCTCCGATCGGGATGTCAGTGGAACAAACTTCCAAAGCATTACGGCGATGATAGCTCGGTCCATCGCTGGTTCCAGCGATGGTGCCGCAACGGGATATTCGAGCGGGTCTGGGCCGTCTTGCTGGAGGAATGCGAGAGTTCGGAGCAGTGCATTGGCGCTGGCAAGCAGCAGACGGCCGACTCGGCAAAGCTCGATTCGGTGGGCAAAACGTGGGAAAAAACCCTACCGATCGCGCCAAGAACGGCACCAAGCAGTCTGTCCTGGTCGAACGTGATGGGGGACCACTCGCGGTGGTGATCGCCGGAGCCAACGTAGTGGATCAGAAACTGCTCGAAGCAACGATCGAGGCAATCGTGGTCGAACGCCCCGACCCAAAAAAGCTTGAGCAGAACCTGTGCCTCGACCGGGGATACGACAACCCGACCGGACATGACGTGACCGAACGGCATGGCTACGTGGCTCACATCCGGCCGATCGGTGAAGATCGTCGCGCGAAGCGCCGGCCAGGCCGAAGAAAGGCCCGCCGGTGGGTGGTCGAGCGAACCCTGGCCTGGTTGTCAAAATGCCGAGCACTGTTGATCCGATACGACAAGCATGACGTCAACTATCTGGGATTAATCCAACTGGCCTGTGCGTTGTTATGGTATCGCAGAGTGAACCGACTCCAGGCCGCGTAGCAGTATTGAGATAGTTTCTTAGTCTTCTTCTCGTCTTGAGCCAACTCGGCACGGCCCGTCTATCGGTATCGCCAACTTAGTCTTACCCTTCGCGTTGCTACCAATATGTTGCACAAAAAAACACCTGTGTCGTGAAGGACAAGAATGAAGACTTGCTAAAACACGAGGAATTGCCCGAGGAGGCCGTCTTGGTAAAGTGAAAGGTGGGTTGACTGTGGCCTTGTAGAGGACTAAGACAATGTCCACCATGGTTCCAGATGGATCGCCGCTTCAATTGGGGCAGGAATCAAACCGTGCGCAGACCACGCGTATGGAAGCCCTAGTGCCAGAAACAACCGTGGATGCGACACAAGCCTGGCTTGGAGCCAGTCAAACTACCTTGGCGCGTGCTTTTGGTTGAGCCCTGTCCAGCGAAGCCGCCCGAATTCGCAACGAACTAATCACCAGTCAGATCGAGGTTTATACAACCGGAGATTTGATCACGGCCGTCCATGCATTACCTCTCCATCAGCCAAGCCTCATCCTGGCACAACTGCGTCTGCAAACGTTTAGTGGCCTAGAGTTGGTCCGCCGCGTCAAGGAGCATCACGCGACGCGATCAATCCCTATTATTCTTTACAGCGAAATTGCCACGGCAGCGGAACGAGTTCATGCATTGGATATCGGGGCTATTGACCTCTTGACCAAGCCTTTCGTTCAGCGCAGAATTCTGTTGCGCAGTACTGCGCCGCGCTAAAAGCTCGGCATACGCTCTCGATCCTGGAGCGGAGGGCCCACATAGATGGCTTGACCGGGCTCGCTAACAGGAGTGTGCTCGAGGAACAACTCCTCCAAGAATGGGATACCTGCCGACGACGTTTGGCGCCTCTCTCAATCGTGATGATCGATCTTGACCATTTTAAGACCATCAATGATACATATGGTCACGTGACTGGTGACGAGGTCTTGCGCCAGACGGCCGGGCTGCTCATGCACTCGGCTCGGAGCAGTGACCTGACCGCTCGCTATGGCGGCGAGGAATATATTGTGGTTGCGCCAGATTGTTCGCTGAAGGCCGCAGTGAGTCTAGCCAAACGGTTTCGCGCCAACCTGGCTCTTTTGACAATCTCCGTAGATGGCGCTGACATTAAGGTTACCGCTAGTGTAGGTATCGCCACCTCTGATCGGACACAAAATAATCCGTCAGAACTTGTGCGCCAGGCAGACGAGTCCCTTTACCAGGCCAAACTCTCGGGCGCGACGCTATCTGGGTTTACGACACGTCCCGGAGAAGCCCAACCGTGGTGGCTGCTTCTGGTTCCCTCATGGACTGAATGAGACTTTCGTTCGTCTGAATCACGCACACGGAGTGCGATCATAACTGATCCATCGCGGATGCCTCTCTTGCTCGACCGATACCCTGGTAGATAAAACCCAGCGTGGCCATACGCCCTGGGTCGTACACGTTGCGGCCGTCGAAAATAACCGGCTGGCGCATCAGCCGGCGCATCACCTCAAAGTCAGGGTTACGGAACTCATTCCACTCGGTGACCACGGCCAGAGCATCGGCCTGCTCGAGTGCACCATAAGGCCGGTCGCAGTAAGCCAACCGCTCGCCGTAGAGTGAACGGACATTGCCCAACGCCTCGGGATCGTGGACTCGTAACTGCGCACCAGCCTTGAGCAGAGCATCGATCAAAACCAGCCCAGGCGCCTCGCGCACATCATCCGTCCGAGGCTTGAAAGCCATGCCCCAGATCGCGATCGTCTTGTCCTTGAGCTCGCCGTGGAAATGGTCGTCGATCTTGCGGAAGAGCACGTTCTTCTGGGCTTCATTAACCGTGTCCACGGCTTCCATCATCAGCGCGGGGAGTCCTTTTGATTGAGCCATGTGAATCACCGCGCGAATATCCTTGGGAAAGCAACTGCCACCATAGCCGACGCCCGGAAAGAGGAAGTGGAAACCGATGCGTTGGTCATGTCCAATACCTCGTCGCACATCGTTGACATCAGCCCCGTATGCATCACACAGGTTGGCCATCTCGTTGATGAAGCTGATCTTGGTGGCCAGAAGGCAATTGGCGACGTACTTGGTCATCTCGGCACTCTCAGGGGTCATGATCAAGAACGGCCGATCTGTACGCAAGAATGGAGCGTATAAAGCGTGCAACCGTTCGGCCACTTCCGGGCGCCGAACGCCGACGACGACCCGATCAGGCTTGTTGAAGTCATCGATCGCCGCCCCTTCCTTGAGGAACTCGGGATTGCTGCCCACGTCAAAGGGAATCGAGGTTGTCTCACTCATCCGCCTGGTCAGCTCAGCGTTGGTCCCGACCGGGACTGTGCTCTTGACCACAATGATCTTGGGAGAGTGTAACGTTGGCGGCAATCTGACGCCCGACTTCCCAAACACCGCTCAAATCGGCCCCCCCTCGCTCACCCTGTGGCGTTCCCACGGCGATGAAGATGATCTCGGCGTCGGCAATTCCCTCAGCCAGATTTGTTGAAAACACCAAGCGGCCATCACGCTGGTTGCGGTGAACCAGTTCAGCCAAGCCCGGTTCGTAAATCGGAACCTGACCACGCTTGAGTCCTTCGATCTTGGCCGTGATCTTGTCGACGCATACCACGTCGTTACCGCTTTCAGCCAGACATGTTCCCTGAACCAACCCCACATAACCTGTTCCAATGACTGCGATTTTCATGATGCGGCTCTTTCATTCCTTATGATCATGAGGTTTAGTTGCAGCTTGCCGTGAGTTTACTTCCTTTGATCTGAGCAAGTCCTGCAGCGCATAAATCTCGAGCTTGCCGCGCGCAGGCGTTCCATGGCGGCCACGGCCGCGCGGGCACCGGCCAGTGTCGTGATGCAAGGCACGCCATGCGAAACAGCACTGGCGCGAATGCGCCCTTCATCGGTCCGCGCCCCCTTGCCGCTGGGGGTATTGACGATCAGGTCGATCGTGCCGTTGGCCAGGTAGTCAAGCACGTTGGGCCGGCCCTCGTGGATCTTGCGCACCACCTCGACGTCGATTCCATGCTCCTTCATCGTCTGGCCGGTGCCACCGGTGCAGAGCAAGCGAAAGCCCATGGCGGCCAGGCCGCGGGCGATCGGTATGATCGCCTTTGCGGTCTCTGGCCGCGATACTGATGAAGACCGTGCCGTAGGTCGGCAGACGGCTAAAGGCCGCCAGTTGGCTCTTGGCGAACGCCGTCGGGAAAGTCCATGGCGATCCCCATCACCTCGCCCGTCGACCGCATTTCAGGGCCCAAGACGATGTCGACTCCCGGAAACTTGCTGAAAGGGAAAACTGCTTCCTTCACCGATACATAACGTGGGGACCGGCTCGGTTGTGATTCCTTGTTCCTTAAGCGTCTTGCCCACCATGACCCGCGCGGCCGCTTGAGCCAGATTCAGCCCGGTGGCCTTCGACACAAACGGCACTGTACGCGACGCACGTGGATTGACCTCCAGGACGTAGATTTCGCCATCCTTTACGGCGAATTGAATGTTCATGAGGCCACGAACATTCAAGCGCCTCGGCCAAGGCGTAAGTCTGCTCCTTGAGCATGGCGATGACATCATTCGACAGCGAAAACGGCGGGATCGCGCAGGCACTATCGCCTGAGTGAATCCCAGCTTCCTCGATGTGCTCCATGACACCCCCCACAATCGTCCGCTCGCCGTCACAGACCGCATCCACGTCGACCTCAATCGCGTCTTCGAGAAACTTGTCGATCAGGATCGGGTGCTCGGGGCTGGCCTCGACGGCGACGGCCATGTAGCGATCGAGGCTGGGCTCGTCGTAGACGATCTCCATGGCTCGCCCGCCCAGCACAAAGCTCGGGCGGACGACAACCGGATAGCCGATTCGCTCGGCAATCCGCCGCGCCTCGTCATAGCGGGTCGCCGAGGCGTTGGGCGGCTGCTTGAGCCCAAGCCGCTCGATCACCAGCCGAAACCGCTCCCGATCCTCGGCCAGATCGATCGACTCGGGGCTGGTGCCGATGATCGGCACGCCCCCAGCCTCCAGTGCACGAGCCAGGTTCAGCGGCGTCTGGCCGCCGAACTGGACGATCACTCCGATCGGCTCGACTCGCTCACAGATATTGAGCACGTCTTCCACCGTCAGCGGCTCGAAGAACAACCGGTCCGAGGTATCGTAGTCGGTACTGACCGTCTCGGGATTGGAGTTGACCATGACGACTTCATAGCCGTCGCGCACGAAGTGCAAAGGCAGCCTGGCAGCAGCAATAGTCGAACTCGATTCCCTGGCCGATCCGGTTGGGCCCGCCTCCCAGAATCATCGACCCTCGGCTTGGTGCCGATCGCGAGCCTCGTCCTCACTCTCGTAGGTCGAATAATAATAGGGCGTGACCGCCTCGAACTCGGCGGCACATGTATCCACCAGCTTGAATACCGGGCGGATGCCCCGGCGCCGACATTCGCGGCGGACCTCTGCTTCGGTCGTATGCCACAGAGTGGCAAGCTGACGGTCGGAAAACCCGTTCCGCTTGGCCTCGCGCAAAAGTGCGTCACTGGCCTCGTCCAGGCTGCGGACCTGGCGCAGCCGCTCCTTCAAGCGCAACCAGCTCCTCGATGTTGGCCAGAAACCAGGGGTCGATGCCCGTCAGCGCTGTGGATCTGCTCGATGGAGAGGCCCGCGAGCAGCGCATATCGGATCGACCAGACCCGCTCCGCATTGGGAATGGCCAGCTTGGTCTTGATCTCCTCCAGGCTCGGCTGACGCGCAGTGCCCCAAAGGTCTTTCTTGTCGCAGCCCAGGCCGAAGCGGCCGACCTCCAACCCTCGAATTGCCTTCTGAAGCGATTCCTTGAATGTCCGGCCGATCGCCATGACCTCGCCAACTGACTTCATCTGGGTGGTCAGGATCGGGCTGGCCTCGGGGAACTTTTCAAATGCCCAGCGGGGAATCTTTGTCACCACATAATCGATCGTCGGCTCGAAGCAGGCTGGCGTTTCGCGGGTGATGTCATTTCGAATTTCGTCAAGCCGGTAGCCCACGGCGAGCTTGGCGGCGATCTTGGCGATCGGAAACCCGGTCGCCTTGCTCGCCAGAGCACTACTTCGGCTGACGCGCGGGTTCATCTCGATCACGATCATCCGCCCGGTTTGCGGATTAACGGCGAACTGGACATTCGACCCACCGGTTTCAACCCCGATCTTGCGCAGGATCGCCACGGAGGCATCGCGCATCCGCTGGTATTCCTTGTCGGTCAGCGTCTGTGCCGGGGCAACCGTGATGCTGTCACCGGTATGAACGCCCATCGGGTCGAAATTCTCGATCGAGCAGACAATCACGGCGTTGTCGGCACAGTCGCGCATGACCTCCATTTCATATTCTTTCCAGCCGATCACGCTCTCCTCGATCAAGACCGAGTGAACCGGGCTGAGCTCGAGCGCCGTCGCGACCATGCGGTCGAACTCTTCACGGTTGTAGGCGATCCCACCGCCGGAGCCGCCCAAGCGTAAAGCTGGGCGCAAAACGCTTGGCAAGCCGATCTCGTCGCGAATCCGCCGCGCCTCGTCCAGGTTGTGCGCCAAGCTCGCTTCGGGCACTTTCCAGGCCGATTTCCTCCATGCACTGCTTGAACAGATCGTCGGTCCTCGGCCTTGCGGATCGCCTCCGCATTGGCGCCGATCAAGATACACCCGTGCCGCTCGAGAACCCCGTCTCATGAAGTGCCAGGCCACGTTCAAGCCGGTCTGCCCGCCCAGTGTCGGCAAGACCGCATCGGGCTTCTCGACGGCGAGGATCTGCTCGATAACCTCGACCGTGATCGGCTCGATATAAGTGCGATCAGCCATCTCCGGGTCGGTCATGATCGTCGCTGGGTTCGAGTTGACCAGCACAACCTCGTAGCCCTCTTCGCGCAGCGCCTTGCATGCCTGAGTCCCCGAGTAGTCAAACTCGCATGCCTGCCCGATCACGATCGGGCCGGCACCAATGATCAGGATCTTGTGGATGTCAGTACGCTTGGGCACGTTGGGTCAGTCTCGCGGCATTTCCGGCTTGACCTGTTTAGACGCAACAGCCGACACCGGACGCAGATCGGGCCGCGCTCACCCCAACGAATCGATTCGAGGAGACGGCGCGGCCCGGAGAAATTTCCCGATACTAGCACTCCACGAAGAGTTTCAGCAAGGGTTCGATTGTCCAATCCGGGGCCGCTTCACTACGCAGAAGGGGAACATCGAGCCAGGAAGTTGGGTTCGTTTCGCAAAAAGCTCGCATCCGCCCAAACGGGGTTTGGGTTCGCTCGGCGCAATCAATGTTTCGCCTTGACCTCGATCGCCAATTACCCGGCCTTGCCCCTCATGACTCGATGAATTCCGCCTGTTAATTATGACCTCATAACGTGTTAGGAGAAAGTTGGGTTCGTTTGGCAAGAATTCTGCAGCTCGCCTGAATGGCAGTTGGGTTCGTTTGGCAGGAATTCTGCAGCTCGCCTGAATGGCAGTTGGGTTCGTTTGGCAGGAATTCTTGCAGCTCGCCTGAATGGCAGTTGAGTTCGTTTGGCAAAAATCTCGCATCTCGTCCCAGCGGCAGTTGGGTTCGTTTGGCAAAGCTCGATTCCCTACGTCCAAGTCGCCGTGATTCTCGTCATCAAGGTTTGCGGTACAAAGTATTCAGAAACCTCTCATACGACGTTCTCTTATCTATGTACGCTATCTCTAACGGCAGGTTGAACCAATTCTTATTGATATTTTTGACTTGTGCCGTGACGATGCGAATGATCGGCTTTATTCCGACAATCGCCGCTACGTGAATTTTCGACATTCGACATTGCCAGCGGGTGTGACCGACAAATGATATGGCTTGGGGCCGGCCTCAAAGAGGCCAGCCACAATTGGTAGCCCGATTCCTCTATGTGGCTGGCCTCTATGAGGCCGGCCAATTCCCTTGCGCTTCCGGCCCGAAATCCGCTCGACATCATTCGTCGGTCACACTCTTGCCAGCGGTTGCCCGTCAATTTACGAATTGAGTCGCGCCCAGCAGTGATCTCCTGATTTTTCCAAGAAACCTCGTAAGGAGAATCGCCCTCAATCGTATCTCTATTGTGGAGGAACCTTGGGGCCTGTGCATCCGGACAACCTCGTCACGGTCTTCCCAGCCTGCGGCGCTGGCTGATCGCTTTATCTCGCGGTTTCGTCTTGATGTGGTCGCTCCCTGCGATGGAGAAGACCAGCGGTGACTGAGTACGAGATTCACCCGTCGATCGGCATCGCGCGTGTTGGGTCCAGCCGCCTCAGCTCGGACGAGGGCTTTTTCCACAGTCCCGAGCCCGACGGCTCGCCTCCGACCAGCTACCGCGATTCGGCCGGCGACCTCAAGCGCCAGGCCGCGCGTTTTCGGGTCTTTGCATGCCGGCGCAACGACCAAAGGAAGCTGCTCGAGGCCAGTGAGCTTACGCTCGATGCCGTGCGATCAATCACGTGGACTGTGCATCTCGTCAATCGCAAAGGGACCGCCCGCCGACAGTGTCACTCCGGCCCCGGATATCGCAATCACGCCACAAACAATGACCTCGCCGACCGAGAGCTCATCATCGACCCCGGCCCGCGCAGCGTGAGCTTGCCCGGCAATCGCGGTCTCTTTGACACCGGCAGATTTCGTTCGACGACTGTCCCACTGGGCGAAATTGTCATGGAGCCGAATGGCCGTCTCCGCGTCCTGGGCGGCTTCGGCCGCTCCAGTTCGGACCCCCAGCAGCGACGACTGACCTCTACCACCGGCCATCATGCGGATAACAGTCACTGGTTCGACGACACTTCCGATGGTCCCGTATCCGTGAAGATTGAATTGAACGATGGAACCGTCGCGGAATCGTCGGCCTGGATTATTGTGGGTCCGCCCGACTTTGCGCCCGGCATCAAAAACTTCGTCACGCTCTATGATGTAATCCACGACCTGGCCGTTCGACGGCGTTTGCTGCCGGCACCGACCGATCCACCGGGCCGTCCTTCATTCACCCAGCACGTTCAACCGATCCTCGCCGAATTCTCGGTTACCGCTGGGTCAACAAGTCGGCCTACCAGGCGTATGCCCAACACGGCATTTTTGGCCATGGTATCAACGGCAAGATGGTGCCGATACCTGGAAGGAGAACCGTTCCGACTCTCTCATGCGTCCGTCCGCCCCGGTGAGGTCACCCAGTTTAACGCCGTACCCTGGCAAACCGATTTTCTCGCCTGCCAGTGGGACGAGCTCGATTGTCCATGGCCCAGGCAGTTGGGTTGGTGGCCCGCAGCGCCCCGACGACGTTTATCCCGACCTCGGCGCAAGAGAGATGGTGCCGTGGACACGCGGACTGGGCGAGGATTACCAGGACATGATCGACAAGTGGGACAGGCTCGGCATCGTGGTCGATCGCGGGTCGAACGGTACGCCGTTTTTTATCGAGGAAGAGCGAGACAATGGAGCGCTCGGCCCATGAATCCGCTCATGGGTATCCCTGCGAACACTCACGGCTATCGATCCGGAGACATTGCAAGCGAGCGCCCGGTGGACGTCGTCGTGATCGGCGGCGGCCCGGCAGGCACGGCGACGGCCATCGCTGCGGCGGACCTCGGCTGGTCCGTGACCGTCCTCGAGCGATCCCATTATGAATCGACGCGCATCGGTGAGACACTTCCCCCGGAAATAAAGCGGCCCCTCATTGAGCTGGGACTGTGGCAACAATTCCTGGCCGATGGCCCGATTGAGTCGCCAGGGATCGCGGCGGCGTGGGGCCAGTCCGAGCTGTACAACAACGACTTCGTCGTCAATCCGCATAGGCCGGGCTGGCACGTTGACCGTCGCCGTTTCGATTCAATGTTGGCCCGCGACGCCGAAGAACGTGGAGTCGAGGTGATACGTGGCACTCAAGGAATTTCCGTCGCCCGGGATTTGTCCACTCCCTGGCGTCTAGGCTTCCAGGCAGGTTGCAGGCGTCTGGAACGGCGGGCGGCGCTGTTGGTTGACGCGACCGGCCGCTCCACTTCACCGGCGCGGCGTCTCGGTGGCCATCGGATCGTGTACGACCGGCTCGTCGGTCTTGTCGGCTTCATTGCCGCGGCCGATCCCCCCGGCGACCGGCGGACCGTCATTGAGGCCGTACCGTCCGGCTGGTGGTACTCCGCTCCACTTCCTGATGGCCAGCATGTGGCAGCGTTCATGACCGACGCTGACTTGATCCCCGCCGGCCACGCCGCACGTTCTATCTTCTGGCAGGACCAACTCCGGCAATCTCTACACATCCGGGCACGCCTTGGCGAAGCTGCGAACAACACCTACGCCCGGGTTGTGACCGCGTGCAGCTCCGCGTTCGTCGGTCGTCGCGGGTGACGACTGGATCGCCGTCGGGGATGCGGCAGCGGCATTCGATCCACTGTCATCGCAAGGCGTCACCTGGGCCCTCGCGTCCGGCCTGGCGGCGTCGGCAGCCATCGACGGTCATCGCAACGGGCAGCAGCGTGCATTCCCCGACTATGTCCACCAGGTCGAGGCGGAATTCGGCCTCTATCTCGATACCTTGCCCGCTGGATGGGCGTTCCATTCGCGCATCTCTCGAACGAAAACTTCCGCGACCCGCGCGAGCGAATCCTGATGAAGAACATCGCCTATGCCGGGACGCTGGTGGCGGTGCTCAATGTCGACATGGCAATCGTCGAAGCACTGCTGGAAGAAAAATATGCGGCCAAGAAAAAGCTGAAAGACTCGAATCACCGGGCATTGAGATTGGGCTACGACTACGCCCGGGATCATTTCCCCTGTCCACTGCCCTTTCATCTGGAAACCATGGACGCCAACGCGGACAAAATCCTCATCGAGGGCAACATGGCTACCGCGCTCGGCTGCCTGTATGCCGGCGCAACCGTGGCTGCGTGGTATCCCATTACGCCATCCACGTCGGTGTTGGATGGCTTCAAAGGGCTGTGCGAAAAATACCGCCGCGATCCGGAAACCGGAAAGAACAACTTCATCATCATCCAGGCCGAGGATGAGCTGGCCGCGATCGGAATGGTGATCGGCGCGGCGTGGAATGGCGCGCGATCGTTCACCTCCACCGCAGGACCCGGAATTTCGCTGATGAACGAATTGCTGGGATTGGCTTACTACGCCGAGATTCCCGCGGTGGTGATCGATGTACAGCGCGTGGGCCCTTCCACCGGAATGCCCACCCGCACCCAACAGGGCGACGTGTTCGAGTGCGCCTACGCATCGCACGGCGACACCAAGCATATCCTGCTGTTCCCAGCCAATCCCGCGGAGTGCTTCGAGTTTGCTCCTAAGGCTTTCGATCTCGCGGAACGGTTTCAAACCCCGGTTTTCCTGCTCACCGATCTCGACATTGGAATGAATGACTGGGTGGTGCCGCGTTTCACATGGGATCCCGCCTACCGGCCGGATCGCGGGCCGGTGTTCGGTCCGGAGCAACTAGAGAAGCTCACCAAGTTCCAGCGCTATTTCAACACAGACGAAAATCATGTCGCCGCGCGCACCCTTCCGGGCGTGGATCCCAAAGGATCGTTCTTCACGCGCGGGTCGGGACACAACAAGTTCGGCGGATACACCGAGACGCCGGACGAATACAAGGAAGTGATGGACCGGCTGCTGCTCAAGCACAAAGCGGCGGCCAAGGCCGTGCCCGAGCCGATCATTCTGCGGCGTGCCGGCGCGCAGTTCGGCGTCGCTGACTCTGGGCGGCTGCGATCTCGCGGTCCGCGAGGCGCTGGATCTGCTGGCGGAACGCGGCGTAGTAGCCGATTTCATGCGCGTGCGCGGCTTCCCCTTCCCCGAGAGCGTGGAAGCGTTTCTCGACGGAGCACGATTTCTGCTTCGTGGTGGAACAAAATCGCGATGCGCAGCTCCGTTCGCTGCTCACCATCGAGACCGCCGTTCCCAAGGACAAGCTGCGGTCGATCCTGGTGTACGGCGGATTCCCGCTCAGCGCCAAGCACGTGATCAACGGGATTCTCAGCTCGCTCGGCACTCCGGAAGCGCCCGAGGAAGCTATGTCAGCTGCCGGAGCACGTTACGCGGACGCGCAGATCGAGGAATAGCATGCCATCTATCGCCAAGCCCATCGCCACGCACCCCAGCCTGCAGCGCAACCAGCTCGGTTTGACCATTCGCGACTACGAAGGAAGCATGTCCACGCTGTGCGCCGGCTGCGGGCACGATTCCATCACCGCCGCCATCGTGCGCACTTTTTGGGAGCTCTCCACCGAGCCGCACATGATCGCGAAACTGAGCGGCATCGGATGCTCTTCAAAGACTCCGGCCTATTTCGTAAATGGCGCGCATGGATTCAACTCCGCCCACGGACGCATGCCGCCCATCGCCACCGGCGCGAACGCCGCGAATCGCGAGCTGACCTATATCGGCGTGTCCGGCGATGGCGATTCGCTTTCCATCGGCCTGGGCCACATGTGCCACGCCATCCGCCGGAATCTGCGGATGGTTTACATTATCGAGAACAACGGAGTGTACGGACTCACCAAGGGCCAGTTCTCGGCCTCCGCCGACGTAGGCTCGAAGAGCAAGAAGGGCGAGGCGAATCGCATGGCGCCCATCGATCCGGTGATGCTGGCGCTAAGCATCGGCGCCACCTTCATCGCCCGCAGTTTCTCGGGCGATAAAGAACAGCTTGTTCCAATTTTGAAAGCGGCGGTTGCTCACCGCGGATTCGCTCTCATCGACGTGATCTCTCCGTGCGTCACTTTCAACGATCACGAAGGATCCACCAAAAGTTATCTATATACGCGCCAGCACGAGCTCAAGGCCACAGAAACGGATTTCGTCCCGCCAGCCAGCGAGATCCTCGCCCACATCGGCCAGAACGGCGCCGTCAGCGTGACCATGCATGACGGAAGCGTGGTGCGCTTCAAAGGCGTCCCGGAAAATTACGACCCCACGGATCGTGAGCGAGTCACCGCTTATCTGCACGAACACCACGGCCAGGGCGAGGTGGTCACGGGCCTGCTCTACTTGGACGAGTCCGTACCGGATTTGCACGAGATGAATGCGACCGCGGACGTCGCCCTGACCAAAGTTCCTTTCGAGAAGCTCTGTCCCGGCGCCGAGGTCCTGGATCGATTCCAGGAAGATTTCCGGTAGCGGCGCCCGGTGGCCGCTTCCACATCCAGATCGCTAAGACATGATCGCTGAGACCCAAATTGTCCGCTTCGATTCCATTCCACTCGACGGCGGGATGACGCTCGCCCCGGTGGATGTCGCCTATGAAACGTATGGCGAGCTGAATGCCGCGCGAAACAACGCCATCCTGATTCTGCACGCGTTCTCAGGCGATGCACACGCCGCCGGCAGCTCCGATAATCCGGGATGGTGGGACAACATGATAGGCCCCGGCAAGGGATTCGATACCGGCAAATACTTCGTGATTTGTTCGAACGTCCTGGGCGGTTGCCGGGGCACTTCGGGACCCACTTCCATCAATCCGGCTACCGGCTGCCCCTATGCGATGTCTTTTCCGCCGGTCACCATCCCCGATATGGTGCGGCTGCAGAAAATGCTGGTCGATCATTTAGGCATCGCGCGGCTGCTCGCGGTGGCGGGCGGATCCATGGGCGCCATGCAGGCGCTGCAGTGGGCGGTGGCGTATCCGGAGGCCGTCGCCTCGATAATTCCGATCGCCGGCACGGCGCGGCATAGCCCGCAGCAAATCGCTTTCAACGAAGTGGGACGGCAGGCCATCATGGCCGATCCCGATTGGAACGAAGGCAATTACTACGGGCAACGCCCACCGGCGCGCGGCCTCTCGGTGGCCCGGATGGTGGGGCACATCACGTACATGAGCGACGCCTCCATGCGCGAGAAATTTGGACGCCGCCTGCGCGATGAGAACCAGTTTGAAGTGGAGAGCTACCTGCGCTATCGCGGCGGCCAGTTCGTCGACCGGTTCGACGCCAATTCGTACATCTACATCACCAAGGCGATGGACTATTTCGACCTGAGCCACGGCGCCCGTTCGCTCAGCGCGGCCTTCGAGAACGTCAAGGCGCGGCTGCTGGTGATCAGCTTCACGTCGGACTGGCTGTATCCGAGCTATCAATCGCTCGAAGTGGTGCGCGCCTTGCGCGGCCGTAATTGCGACGTGGCGTATTGCGAGCTGCCATCCACCTATGGGCACGACGCGTTTCTCGTCAACGTGACCGAGCAGACCGAGCTGGTACGCGGATTCCTGGCCAGCACCATGACCCCGGGGAAAGCCGTAGCGTGGCGCAAACGTTCGTGGGCGAGTTGCTGGGCCGCAGCGACTACGCGATCATTGGCGAGTTAATCGAGCCCAGCACTCGCGTACTGGATCTGGGCTGCGGCGAAGGCGAGCTTCTGGCGTGGCTGGCCGCAAACAAACAAGTGGATGCGCGCGGCGTGGAAATCTCCGGACCCAAGGCGCAGCAGGCCATCGCGCGCGGAGTCTCGGTCTTCCACAGCGATCTCGAAGAAGCGCTGGCGGATCTTCCCGATCAGGCTTTCGATTACGTGATCCTCAGCCAGACCCTGCAGGAAACGCGCGCCCCTTTGAAAGTGCTGCAGGACATGCTGCGCGTGGGTCGCCGCGCCATCGTCGCGTTCCCCAATTTCGGTCACTGGCGCGTGCGCCTGGCGCATCTGCTCACCGGCGGCGCTCCCAAAACCAAGCTCTTCCCGTACGAGTGGTATGACTCACCAAACATCCACTTCCTGACGGTGCACGATTTCGAAGCCATGGCCGCGGCAGAAAAGTGGACCGTAGAGCGCCGCATCTTCCTGCAAGGCGCCCGCACCATAAATGTTCTGCCGAACCTGCTAGCCGAAGTAGCGGTATTCCTGGTCAGAAAATAGGATTGTCTGCCGTCCCCTTGCTAACGCGTCCGTGAAAAAACCGTTCTGTCGGAATCGCTCCCTCGCGGTCGCGGCTCGGTAACTCACTCGAATACCAGAGACTCCTTCCGAGCCGCGCGCGCAAGCAAGCGGGTGGAGAGCCTTTTTTCACAGACCCTAACCCTAACGCGCGGGACTACCATTGGGGAGACGCCCGCGCATTGTAGCCCCGCGCGTAAAAGCAAGGGGACCTTCAACTTTGTGCATCAAGCAGAGCACGTAGCGCACGCACTCCTGCGAACACTCACGGCCGATAAGCCGGCGGCTTCACATCATTCGCCCGCATATAAACCTCCGCCTGCGCCCGGTGGTGCGCCGTATGCACATACATCCCCAGCAGTATCTGGCTGCCGCTAGCCGCCGGACGCTGGAACCAATCCACCGGAAACTGCTTCTTCAATTGCTCATCGGTGATAGTAGCCAGCCTGGAGATGCAGTAATCGAACGAGTCCCGCAAACGTTCGATAATTACCGCCTTGTTCACCTCTTTGGGGATCGGCGGCGCAGGCAGTCTTGTCCTCCGATACCTGGGCGAAGCGGAAGCGGTTCGAGTCGGCGATATGCACCATCAGCGTGGCGAAATTCATCTCCGCCGGATTGGGCTTAAAGCGGTAAAATTTCTCCGGCATCTCATCCGCCACCGCTAAGGTAAATTCCTTCGAGGTTTTCCAGTTCTGGATGAAATCCGCGCGCGATAGCAGGCTCTCGCCCTGTTGCGCGAGCAAGGGACAGCATAATACCACCCAGACGAGCCGCCGCACCCGGCACCCTTAAAATTTGTACTGGGGCGGCTTTATGCCTTTTACGCGCAGATACACTTCCGCCTGGCCGCGATGGTGGGCCATGTGGGTTTGGACGCCCAAACTCAACTCGCGAACGCTCATCTGGCGGCCTTCGGGCCCGCGCATCTCGTTCAACTGCTCCTCCGTAAAGCCGCTGATGATCCCCGCGCAGTAATCGAAAGAATCCCCCACCAGCTTCATAGCAGTGCTCTTGTCGGCCTTGTCCGGTTTGACATAAGGGCGATTTGGCGTTGGCCATGCGCGAACAATAGCTGTAATTGCCCCCGGCGATGTGAGCGATCTGTTCTCCGAAGCTCATCTCCTCCGGGTTGGGCTTGAAATCGTAACTCTCGGGCGGCATGGCATCGGCTACCGCCAGAGTCAGCTCGCGCGCCACCTTCCAATGTTTAACGAATTCCGACGAGTATTTCGACGGTGTCTTAGATTCATCCGCGGCGACGGCCGGGATGGATAAAAGGGCGCAGCACAGGGGCGCGAGTGTCACTGCCAGGAACACTTTCATGAAACAATCTCCTTACAGGAAACATCTTTCCAAAGTCAATATAGCAAACGCCTTAGGCGAAAAGGCCCCGTACCCTGGTCCTCTGAAATTGGTACCGTTTGGCTTTTGTGCGAACACGCTGGCTCTGTTACGGTAGTGAAGGGACACACTGAAGAAATGAATGTATCGATAATTGGCACCGGCTACGTTGGATTGACGACGGGAACTTGCCTCGCATTTTTGGGGCATAAGGTCACTTGCATCGACTCGGATGAGCGGAAGATCGCGATGCTGCAGGCCGGCAAAACACCCATCTATGAACCATATTTGACCGAACTGCTGGCCGAAGCGGCCCCCAATATGCGGTTTTGCCGCGATTACGCTTCGGCTGTACCGAACGCGGATGTGATTTTCATCGCCGTCGGTACTCCTCCCTCCCCGAATGGCAGCCCCGATCTGAAACATGTATCCGCAGCCGCTCAAGGCATTGGACGAATATTACGCGGGCGATTTTACCGTCGTTGTAAACAAGTCCACCGTGCCCATCGGAAGCGGCAATTGGGTGGATTCCATCGTTCGCGAATCCTACGAGAAGCACCATGGCAAAAAAGCCAACGGACATTTCTCAGTGGCTTCCAACCCGGAATTTTTGCGCGAGGGCACGGGCCTGCACGATAGCCTGTATCCGGATCGCGTCGTGATCGGCTCCGATGATCCCGCGCTCCTGGAAATGCTGTACTCGCTGTATCGCCCGATTCTCGATCAAACCTTCGCGCCGCCGCATTACCTTCCGCGTCCCGAAGGAATGGGAGCAGTGCCGTTGATTTCGGCCGACCTGGCTTCCGCCGAACTGATCAAATATGCAGCCAACGCTTTCCTGGCGCTGAAGATCAGCTACATCAACGAAATCGGTCAATTGTCCGAGAAGGTGGGCGCCGATATTCAGCAGGTGGCCAAAGGAATCGGTCTGGATGCGCGCATCGGAATGCGCTTCCTGCAATCCGGCATCGGATGGGGCGGCTCATGTTTCGGCAAGGACACTTCGGCTCTGGTGTCGACTGCCGCCGAGTACAACATAACGATGCCGATCGTCGAGGCGGCGCGAGAGATCAACCGTCGCCAGCGCGAGCGCGTGGTAGACAAGCTGCTGGGCGAGTTGAAGATTCTGAAGGGCCGCACCATCGGGCTGCTGGGCCTGGCCTTCAAACCGAACACCGACGATCTTCGCGAAGCGCCGGCTATCGATATCGCACGCAAGCTGGTGGAGCGCGGCTGCAAGGTAAGGGTACACGATCCGGTGGCCATGGAACGTTTCCGGCGGGAATTTCCGGATCTGGCTTCACTCGGATGCGAATCGGCCGAGGAGTTGGCCGATGACGCGGACGCGCTGGTGTTGGTCACCGAGTGGCAGCAATATTTGGAACTGGATTGGGAAGCCCTCGCCGGGCGCATGCGATCGAAAATCGTACTGGACGGCCGCAACGCGTTGGATCGCACGCGGCTCACAAGGTTCGGATACAAGTACCTGGGGATCGCCGGCTAATTTAACCTATACTGGGCTGCATGGAGCCCAGAGCGCTTGGCCGCACGCACCTGGAAGTCGGCCGGCTGGGCATGGCGGCAAGCTTCGGTGTCCCAGCAGCGGCCGTGGAACGCGCCTTCGAGCGCGGCGTCAATTATCTCTATTGGGGCACTTTTCGGCGAGGTCCGTTCGGACAGGCGCTGAAAAATCTCAAGACGCAGCGCGACCGGATGGTCCTGGTTCTGCAATCGTATTCCAGGGTTGCGGCTCTGATGGCGCCGAGCGTCGAGATCGCGCTGCGCAAACTCAAGTTCGAGCATGCCGACGTGCTGCTGCTCGGACTGTGGAACAAGAAGCCTCCGCAGCGAATTCTGGACGCTTGCCGCAAACTGCGCGATCGCGGCCTGGTCCGTTACATCGGTATTTCAACGCATCAGCGTCCGCTGGTGGCCGAGTTCGATGCCGATCCCTTATTCGGCGTCGTGCATGTCCGTTACAACGCAGTCCATAAAGGAGCGGAGCGTGAGGTATTTCCGATGCTTCGGCCGGATGGAGCTCGCCCAGGGATCGTCGCCTTCACCGCCACCAGTTGGAAGCAGTTGATCACCGCAAAGCGTATACCGCCGAACGAGCGAGTGCCCACCGCCACCGATTGCTATCGCTTCGTGCTTTCAAATCCCGCAGTGGACGTGTGCATGACTGGACCAGCGAATGCAGCGCAAGCGGATGAAGCTCTGCGAGCCCTGGAGCTGGGTGCAATGTCCCAGGAAGAACTAGCGTGGATGCGCCGCGTAGGCGATCACATCCACAAACACTAAGTAAGGTTCAGCCGCGAATGCACGCGAATAAACGCAAATAAGATTCGCGTGCATTCCCGTTCATTCGCGGCCTATTCAAAAGGGGTTACGGCTCTTGCGTGATATCCGCAATCACCGAAGCCGCCGACGACTTCGTCAGATCGATATGCACGAAAACCGCGTTGCCGGGTTGAACCACCAGCGCCACGGAATCGCCTCTCGGCCCCACCGCGACACGGCCGTCGGATGGCGCAACGCCGTCGTCATCCGCTGCTTCGAAGAGCGAGATCTCGCTGCCCGGGGGAAATGTCTCCACGCAGGGATAAACGGTGATGGTGCGCCCCTGCACCGCGCTGGTTCGATTGCGCCAGACTCGCACTGGCTGCCATGGCTTTAGGGATACTTTAGGGTGCGTCATATTGCTTCAGATGTGCCTCAAGCAAAATTACCGCCCAGTACCCTGAGGCGCAAGCGTACCAAAGCCCTAGATCTGACTAAGGCGGATCGCCGAGAGTACTGGTGTGGTCTAATCTTGAAAGAATGGAGACCGCAACGTCATGAAACCCAGGAGCTTGCCCATCATCCTGATCTCGGCCATTTCCCTCTGCGCGGAAGAGCCAGTGGACCTCGGCGTGATTCATCAGATCAAAGCCGAAGCGTTCGAAAATTCAAAGGTGATGGACCACGAATTCTACCTCACCGACGTCTATGGCCCAAGGCTCACCAACTCGCCGGGCTTCAAGGCAGCGGGTGACTGGGTGGTGAAGCGGCTCACCGAATACGGGCTCACCAACGTCCATGAAGAATCCTGGGGACCGTTCGGACGAAGCTGGAACTACACCCATTACTCCGGACACATGATCGCGCCGCAGTATTCGCCGCTCATCGGCTTTCCGCTCGCCTGGACTCCGGGCACCGATGGCATCGTGCAGGGTGACGCCATTTATGCGCCGATCACAACCGACGCGGATCTCGAAAAATTCAAGGGCAAGCTGAAGGGCAAGATCGTGCTCACCATGGCGCCCAAGACGATAGCCATGGTGACTGGAGCCGCTGGGCCGCAGATTGACGGACGCGGAGCTCGAGTCTCGCGCGCTCGCGCCCGACCCCTCGCATCTCGCGAATCCCTTTCGGCCCACCAATGGCCCCCCGCCGCCCACTCCCGAAGAGCGCGAGAAGGCCACGCAGTTCCGCAAGAAAGTAAGTCAATATCTGAAGGACGAAGGCGCGCTGGTGGTGCTGCAGTATGGCTATAACGGCGATGGCGGAACGGTGTTCGCGTCCGCCGGCGGGTCGCGCGAATTGAAAGATCCCATTCCGCCGCCCGATGGTCGCCGTGACGCCCGAGCACTACAACCGCATCGTGCGCTTACTGCAGCACGACATCCCGGTGAAGCTGGAGTTCGATATCAGAGCCCAGTTCATCGATTCACCCACCGATTCCTTCAACGTGATCGGCGAAATCGAAGGCGGGAAAAAGAAGGATGAAATCGTGATGCTGGGAGCGCATCTGGATTCCTGGCACGGCGGCACCGGCGCCACCGACAACGCCACCGGATCGTCAGTCGCGATCGAAGCTGTGCGCATCTTGAAAGCACTCGGTCTGAAGATGGACCGGACCGTGCGAATCGCTCTGTGGAGCGGCGAAGAAGAGGGACTGTTGGGATCGAAGGCCTACGTGAAGGAGCACTTCGCCGATCGCGAAACCATGCAGCCCAAGCCCGAATACTACAAGCTGGATGCGTATTTCAACGATGACACCGGCACCGGACGTTTTCGAGGCATCGGCGTGATGGGGAACGATCAAGTAAAGCCGATCTTCGAAGAGTGGCTGAAGCCGTTCCACGATTTGGGCGCGACTGCCGTGGTAGGCGCCACCGGCCTCACCGCGCGCAGACCGGGCGGGACCGATCACACTTCTTTCGATTACGTCGGATTGCCGGGCTTCGGCTTCATGCAGGATCCCATGGAGTACGGCACGCGCACGCACCATTCGAACATGGATGTGTACGATCGCGTGCAGCCGGGGGATTTGATGCATCCCGGGGATGTGTACGCGGCGGGTGCCGTGCTCGATCACCACGAGTACGTAGAGGCGGCGGAGGAGGACGGTGTCGACGTGGGCGAAGTCGACTGCGAGGATCGTGCGGGCCTGCGCGGACAGGAACTGTCGCCAGGTAGGCCCGGATCTTCGTGGGGCCGGGTCGAGACCTGCGGCCCTGAGGATTGTCCACACTGTTGATGCGGCGATCGGATGGCCGAGCCCGAGCAGCTCGCCCTGAATTCGTCTGTAGCCCCAGGTGGGATTCTCGCGGGCCATCCGTAGCACCAAAGCCCGGATCGGCTGTGGGGTGGGTGGTCTGCCTGGTCGTCGTCGCGGGTAGGTCCAGCGGCGGGCGACGAGGTGCGCGTGCCAGCGCAGCAGGGTTCTCGGTGAGACGAGCCGCAGCTGGCGCAGCCGGCTTGGGAGCAGCCGGCTCAGCGCGCTGAGGAGGGCGCGATCGAGCCACGACATGGTCGGGCGAGGGTTGTTTCGGCGCAACACAGTGACCTCATGACGCAGCACCAGGATCTCGACGTCCTTCGCCGCATCGGAGCGAGCGAGCAGCGCCAGCCAGCCCAGGACGCGGGTGAGCAACAGGTAGACGAGTCGCAAGGCCACAGCGGACGATCATGCGGGTCTGGCCGTGGTCCGCGACCGTGGGGCTGGCTGGCGCTGACGAAGTCGCTGATCAGAGACCGTGACGCAGTTCTCGGCACCCGCACGGTACCCCAACTGCAGAGGTGCCGCCCTGACCTGCGTCTATGCTAGTCGCCATCGATCATTGATCGATCTTGATAGCGTCCAAATAGGACGGTTTGTTGAGCGAGTCTGGAGCAAATCTGGAGCACCCGTTTCGGGGCCGCGAAATGGGGTCAGGTTCTGCTCCAGGACTCCGGTGACGTTGAGCGCTGTTCGGAGCTGTTGAGGTCGCTTCGGGGACAAGCTGCCTCCTCAAGATCACGACCGTACGGCCGGATCTTCGCGCGCGAGCACTGGTCAAGGGGTCAGCCAGACCCTTCTCCTGCCAGCACTGGTGATCGTGCCTAACCATCGAAGACCGCCGATCACCGCTGGTCAGCTACCGGACCGAGTCCTGGAACCCCACACCCTAATCGACAACCATGGGTCAGACCATGTCGCAGCGGAACTGGCGGACGATGGCGGTGCCTGACGCGCCCGCATTGGCCTCGGTCTTGTTGTAGGCCCCTGCCTTGAAGTACAGGCCGGAGGTCTCGGTGAAGGCCGAGAACGGGAAGTCGAACTGAGCCGTGGTGGGGAGCTTGTCCACGTCGCCGAGGCAGGCGTAGACCTTCAGCCGACCATTGCCGGGAGACTCGATCCGGTAGCGTGAACTTGGTGTCCGGCTTCAGGCCGGTGAGGAGATCACCTTGCCGCGGACCTTGCTTGAAAAGCTCGAGCGCCCCTCCGCGCTTGTAGTTGACGCAGATGATGATCGGCGGGGTGCCGCCAGGCCCGTGAATCTGCCCGGCGATGACCTCCTGGCGCCCGTTGGTGATGTTGGTGCCATCACAGGTCAGGGTGGCGGTCAGGACGTGGCGCTTGCCGTCGTCGAAGGCCCAGGAAGCCTTGCTGGTGTCGCTTGCCATCTCCCGCAGCTCGCACCGAGTGGCGCCCGACCCGGAAGTGGTTGTGCCGTTGACCGGGGCGATGTACTCGACCACCGGCACCGATTGGACCGGGGAGACCCGGAAGTATTCGCAGCTGAAGTTCCGCAGGTCGGGCTGGTAGACGTCCCATGGCCCGGACGTGTCCTTGCCGGTGGGGTCCTTGATCGGCAGCGTGAGGTACCAGCAGGTGAGGTCGATGAGGTCGCCAGGGACGCCCTGGGGTGGTGCGGTGGCCGTGATGTTGGTGTTCACCCGCCGGACGTCGGTACGCCGAATTCGTCCGTTACGCGCGTGTGCCGGCGCAGCAGGGTTCGGGGAGACAGCAGCCGAAGCTGGCGGAGCTGGGTGGGCAGCAGCGTGCTCAGCGCTGAGCAACGTGCGGTCGGGCCACGTCAGCGCGGGGCGTGGGGTTGTGTCGGCGCAGCACGTCGACCTCGTGTCGGAGCACCAGGATCTCGACATCCTTGGTTGCGTCGGATCGGGCGAGCAGCGCCAGCCAGCTCAGCACGCGGGTGAGCATCAGATGGGCGTGTCGAAGAGCCACAGCGGGCGATCGTGCTGGTCGGAGTTCGGGTTGTAGCGGGCCCGGCTGGATGCGAAAGCGCTGATCAGGTGCCGTGACAGGGATTTCGGCACCCACAGGCCAGCGCCGGGCCCGGCCGTACCTTGCCGCGCAGCATCGCCGCCTGACGGCGCTGAAGGGGCAATGCTGAGCTTCCCAGCCGTTCGTTCCCTGAGCCTGCTGCATCAGGACGGCCTGAATGGTGGTCCAAGAAGAACGGTACCTACACGTCCGGGAGAACCTTCGCCGAGAACAACTCCATGCTGTCCAGCACGCGTTGGTGGGGGATCGCGCCGAAGAAGTTGAACCAGCAGATCATCCGGCCCGGGCCGAACTCGCGGTCGATCTGTCTGATCCGCTCGACGCAGCCGTCCGGCGTGTCGAAGATCCCCATGTCGGTGTTGATCGTGTCGAACGTGGTGGCACGCAATCTTTCCAGCAGAGCGTTCATGCGCGCTCCCGCGGCAGGCGACGCCCAGTCGCTGGCCGAGGACGTCAGCAGGGACGATGCCACGCGCACGAACTGTTCAACGGCCGGCTCCGCGTCCTGGCGGACTTGTGCGGCGGAGTCGCCGACGTAGAACGGTGTGAGAATCGTCAGGTCGTCGGGTGTCGCGGCCGGGTGTCCGGCCGCGGCCCGCGCGTTGTGGTAGGTCGGGAGAAGCTCTCGTAGCTTCGGCAGTGGGTTGATGTGGGTCGCGACGAGAATCGGGTATCCGAGTCGACCCGCGAGCTCGAAGGAGTCCGGGCTGTTGGCGGCGATTCGGATGGGCGGGTGGGGCTTCTGCACCGGTTTGGGTACGAGGCAGATGTCGTCCGCGTGGAAGAAGTGGCCGTCGAAGGAGAACCGGTCGTGGGTGAAGGCGACGCGTAGATAGTCGAGTGCTTCGACCATGCGGTCTCTGCTCTCGGACAGGGGGACACCGAAGCCGGTGAAGTGTTTGGGTTGTGAGCCCCGGCCGACGCCGAACTCGACCCTTCCTCCGCTGAGCACATCGAGGGTCGCGATCTCCTCCGCGGTTCGCAGTGGGTGCGCGAGGGGCAGCTGAACGATCGCCGTTCCGAGCCGCAGGGTCGTGGTGCGCGCCGCTATCGCAGCAAGCAGCAGCGTCGGACACGGTAGGGCAGACTGCATCTGGTTGAAATGCTGCTCGACCGGCCACACGGATTCGAACCCCAGTCCTTCGGCGCGTACCGCCTGTTCCAGCGTGTCGCGGTAGCGTTGTGACGCCGACTGAGCCTCGATCCACCGCCCAATCTCATGTGATCATTTCCCAGGGGTGATGATCGTTTGCTTGTTTCAGGGCGTGAATGGTTCGCCGCTGACGATTCTGCGGATTGTCTGTTCTGGTTGTTCGGTTAGTTCGGGATGGGGCCGCGGAGGCCCGCAGGTGGTGCGGTCGGCGCCGGTTGCCGGTCAGGCCGCGCGGGCGGGTGGTGCGCGGTGGGTGGCGTCGAAGACGCCGTCGAAGGCGTCCTGCCAGGGCCAGTGCTGGGGTAGGTGCAGGATCAGCTGGTCGCGTCCGCGGTGCGCGAGCCGGGCCGGGACGTTGATGAGCTCGCGGCGCACGGTGGCGCCGCGGGCCTTTCCGTGGCGCCGCGAGGCCAGGGTCGCGGCGGCGCGGCGCAGGTTGTGTTCGATTCCGGCGCAGGTCAACCAGGCGGCATTCGCAGCGAAATCGCCGGAGGGCAGGTGCGCGAGCGGGCCGTCGATGAGGTCGGCGATCACCTGCTCGATGATGGCGTGGTCGCGGTGGTCGGTCTCGGCGGCGAGCATCGGCAGCGGGCTGTCGGTGAAGATCGCGTGGTGGCGCCATGCGGGGAGCAGCTCGCCCTGGGTGGGTGGGGCCAGGCGGCGGACCCGCCGCACGATCAGTTGGGCGGTCACCCGGTGCTTGCGCTTGCCGGCGAACGCGGTGTAGCTGATCTCGGCTACTTCGGCGTCGGAGATCCAGCGTTGCTCGTCCTCGTCGAAGATCGCGTTCGGGTACTTGATGGGGGTCCAGGCGTCCTCGGGGATCCCGGCGATCGCCTTGGTGATCTTTTTGTCCATCCGGGCGGTGACCGAGAACCGCACGTTGTTGCGGCGGCACGCGGCGATGGTGGCACCGTTGTAGAACGCGGAGTCCATCCGGGCGATCAGCAGCCCGGTGGCCCCGGCGGCGCGGCTGGTGGTGATCGCCTCGGCGACGAAGGAGGCGGCGCCGCGGGCGGAGTTCGCGGTTCCGCCGCGCAGCCGGGTGCCGACCAGCACCGGCGCGCAGGTGGGGGTGGACACCGCGGCGAGCAGTGGGTTGAGTCCGCGCAGCCGCAGCGTGTAGCCGCCGACCTTCGCCGCCCCGAACCCGGCGCCCTGTTTGGCGTGGCCGTAGACGCGGCGCTGGGCCGAGTCGATGTCCAGATGCGCCAGCACCGGCGCGTCGGCCAGTACCGGGGTCGTGGCCGCGAGCTCGGCCAGCAGCCGCCGGGACACCACCTCGAGCTGGCGCACGTTGCCCCAGTGCAACCCGCGCAGGAACGACCCGAGCGTGGAGGGTGCCCGGACCCCGCCGAACAGCTCGCCCATCCCGCCGTGGCGCAGCACGTCGAGGTCGTCGATGCAGTCCGCGCCGGCGAGCATGCCGGCCACGATCCCGGGGATCTTCAGGTGCGCGTTCGCGCCGACCGCGACGGTCATCTTGAGGTGCTCGGTGACCAGGCCGGCGAGGTTGCAGTGCTGGGCCAGGCGCATCACCGGGACCAGCCCGGCGCAGGACACCAGATTCGGGTCATCGAATTGTGCGGAGGTGTCCTTGGCGCTGTGCAACAATCGCATCTCGCAGATGCCCTTCGTCCGGGATGTATGGGGTCTTCGTAAACACCATCATCCCAGGTCAGAGGGCATCTGCCCTGTCACGACACGATCAACACCTGACATTCGGCGGTGGATCCAGGCTGAGACTCCGAAACCGACAACAGGTAATGAAGCCCGAATTTCATGCGGAACGCTCCTGCTCCCAGACATGGCCGTGAGGAGTGCGCGTGGCGGGCGTCCGCCGCGCGGAAACAGAGTCCGCCTCGGACGCCGTAGCCGACATCCGTCAGCCATGCCTGGCCAACCCCAGCCACCTCACCTCCTGAAGGGGTGCCACCACGCAGATGTGGCTTGCAGAACCCCCGCCACTCCCGGCTCGCGACGGGCCGTCCTGAGACGCCGTGGCGGCCGGCCCGTTGACGGCCGGTCGGTAGGCGGTCGACCTCGCCCAGCGACCCGAGGTCGTGCGGCTGCGGAAGCAGGGTAGGCCAACTCGCTGCCGACCAGCGGCGCCCCGGGATGATCGAATCACGGCTACGCCGTACGTCGGACCGGGACCCGGGTTAGCAGCTGATGCTGTGGAGTTGCCGCCAGGTGTGTCGTGTGCCGGTCTGTGTCCGTGTGCCGGATCGGCGCTGGCGGGATCCCGTGGCGCTGGAGGATCCGACCGATCGTCGAGCGCACCGTGACGCGGTTCTCGGCACCTACAGGGATCGGGCTGAGGGTGCTGGGTGGCTGAACCGCCGGTCTTCCGGTTGCTACGGCGGCATCGATTCCACGGTCAGGTCCGGTGCCAGCGCGAGGAGCGGGCCGGGTGCAGTGGCGAGGGCCGGCCAGCCTCGAGCACGCGCAGAGACCACCACCTGCCCGAGGTCCAGGCCGGGTGGGACACCTGCGGGCCGACGGGCGAGTACGACGCCGACAGCCCGGGCGGCCTGCGCGTCAAGCGGGTCCACGACGATCACCGAGAGGTCCAGCAGGTTGTCGAGAAACCACCGCCCGGCGGGCGTCGATCTGGTCCACGCAATGGCGCACGCCGCCGCCGGCACGGCCAGCGTGATCCCCTCGGAGACTGTGGTCTGGCGCAGTGCGCGGGCGTACACGGTGGAGCCGACGGCCAGCGCGCGGATTGCGCCGGCGTCGAGCACCAGTCCCGTCACGCAGTGCGGGCGTGCACGCCGAGCACGCGGCGGGCCCAGGTCCACGCGTGCTCGGGTATCGGTTCTGCGTCGGTGTCGAGCGCGGCAAGCAGCTGCAGCGACTGTGCGCGGTTGAGTCGGACTCCGACTGGGGGCAGTCCAAGGGATTCGCGCAGGACACCGAGGTCGGATGTCGCGGGCTCCTCCGTGGTCACACGTAGAGGGTAGCGACATGACGACCACGCGTCAGCCGAGGGTGTTGGGGACCAGCAAGTTCAAGTGCTGCCCGCAGGCACACTTCATCCACCCACCACGCGTGGCCTCACGACCCGCGAGCACCGCCAAGCCGCGGGGGACGAGCGGTGATCCCTTTCAGTTGCAGGATCCGGGCGTGGGGACCACCTGGGGACCACACGCCCTGCGCGTGGTCGAACTTTGCCCGCGTACCGACTGGCCGCCGAACGATGTGGAGCGCGTATGACGTGCAGGGACGCTTACTCCTCCGTTCTGGGGGTCAAGGGGTCGCAGGTTCAAATCCTGTCGTCCCGACGCAGGTCAGAAGGGGTGTCGACATGATCGACACCCCTTCTTTATGAGCCGTACAGCAGCAAAGTACAGCTACGCGGTCTCCAGGATGTCGCCCAGTTCGGACGCCATCGGCCCGATCTAGTGCGGTGGCCGGGCGAGTAGGCCGGTTCGGGTCAGGGGTCAAGGTGGTGGTCGTGGTCGGCCCCAGCGTTGGTGGCGTTCGCTGCGGACCCGGGCGCGTTCGCGGCGTTGCGCCGCGATGAGTTCGGGGTCGCGGTTGTGGGTGTTGCGCCAGCGCAGGAAGGCCTGGATGGCACGGGCCAGGACGAGGTGGTTGGGCTGGTCGGAGTTGCCGATCACGAAGCAGCGCAACGGACCGAACTGTGGTTCGATCGGGTCGGCCCAGGAGGCGTTGGTCGGGGTGAGGCACAACTCGACGTTGTGCCGGGAGGCCCAGGCCCGGATCGCGGGGGTCTTGTTCGCCGACAGGTTGTCGAGGATGACGTAGATCGGCTTGTCGTCGGGTCGGGCCGCCCGGATGCTCTTGAGCGCGGCGAGGGTGTACTCGCCGCCCTTGTGCAGCCGGGTGATACCCCACAACCGGTCCTGGGAGACGTCGTAGCAGCCGTGGAAGTAGCGGACCCCGTGGGTGCGGTGGTAGGTGGCGGGCAGCCGGTCAGGATGCTTGTGGACCGCCCAGCACGTGCCGTGGCAGGGCCGGATGCTCAACGGCCCGAACTGGTCGAACGCGAAACACCGGTCGAGTCGTGTCGACAAGACCTCCTCGATCCGGTCCAGCTTGGCGTCATACTCCGGATCCGTGGAGGTCTTCCAGGTCCGGGTCCGCTGAAAACGAGATCCGGTGGGCGTGCAGCAACTGCCGCAGCTGTTCGCGGCCGAGCCGGACCACGGCCACCGAGTTGTCGGCCAGATAGCCGGCCAGCTTGCGCACACTCCAGTGCGTGAACGGCTGGCCCACCTTCGTCGGGCGGGTGGTGGCCACCGCCACGATGTACGCCTCGTCGGTCGGGGTGGTCCGCCGCCGCGGGCCCGGGCCCCAGTGCGCGTCCAACGCGGTCAATCCGTTGGCGTTGAACCCGTGGATCACATCCCGGACGTGGTCGGCGTCGGCGTCCAGCACCCTGGCGATCAGCGGGGCCTCGATCCCGCCGGCGGACGCCCGCACGATCAGCGCCCGCCGCAACCGGACCGCGTCCTGGCGCCCGACGCACCGCACGACCCTCAGCAGCTCCTGGTCCTCACCCTCGCTGAGGGGACGCACCATCACCCGCCCGGCCATTGCACTCGCCTCGACCCTGGTAGGAGCACCCTGCAAGATCAAGTATCTCGCGCCAGATCACCAGATGCACGCACCGACCTCGGCGTGTCGCCAGATTGGACCCGGTTCACTCCACCGGCCAGCGCACTAGCGAGGCCGCCATGTCGGTAGCAGCCGGGGCAACGACCATGCCCTCGCCGTCAAGCGGCAACGACGTCGTGCGGGTGAATGACGACGTCGTCGACGCACACCACCGGTAGGGCCTTGCCCGGTGCCATCATGGTGATGTGGCGAGCGCGCCCTGCTCAGCCACGTCGCGCACCCCGCCATCGATCACCAGACCGGCGATCCTCCCGCTGCTGCGCCGCGATGGCCAGGTGGCGACAGTCACGGGCTCTTGGGACTTCACCACACCTCGGCTGGTTCCGCATCGCCTGCTCACCGGGGCGTTCGACGAGCAGCCGGAGGACACGCCTGTGGCGTGTGGTGGGGGCTTGGCCGGCGGTACCGGGTCGGCTCCTGCCGCCGCCGTCGACATGCATGGGACCCAACTGATCGGGCTGCGATCGTCCACTGCCGGTCGAGGTGTTGACCGTGTCGCCCCGTGGCCGGGTCGGCGGCCTGTAGCGGGCGGTGGGCGGGTTCGGGCCGGATTCGCCCCAGGTGGGCCTACTGGGGTCGCGCCGGCGTGGCGTTGGAGGCCTTGTTGCGCTCGGGGGTGGACGCTGGCGCCGCACCGTGCGGCCCGTCGCGGCGACCGCGGCCAGCGTCCTGGTTGTCGACGTGCAGGCGGCGATGCCCGGGCACTGAGCCGAGGTCCCCTCCGCCTGGGCCGCGCTGCAGCGTACGTAGAGCTACGGGGTGTCCAGGCTATCGCCCAGCTTCTTGAGCGCCTCGCGCGTCGCTTGGGACGAGGCCAGTGTGTAGATCTCCATGGTGAGGGCGACCTGTGCGTGCCGGAGAATCTGCATGGCCACTCGTGGGTGGACGCCGAGGTCGGCGAGCAGGGTGGCGCAGCTGCGGCGGCCGTCGTGGACGGTGATCTTGCGGACGCCTGCCTTGGTGCACCGGGCGTCCCAGGACCTGTTGAAGTTGCGCGGCTCGACGGGGGTGCCGTAGCGCGTCGTGAACACCAACTCGTCGGCCTGCCAGGCCGAGCAGGCTGCCGCTTGGTCGTTGTCTTGCCACTCACGACGTAGCTGTAGGGCTGTCGCGCAGATGTTGGGCAGCGGGAGCTCGGCGTCGGATTCCTCGGTCTTGGTCTCCCGGTGGAGCAGCTTGCCGCCGACGCGCTGTAACTGTTGGTTGATGGTCAGGGTGGTATTCGAGAGATCGATATCGGGCCAGCACAGGCCCAAGACCTCTCCCTTCCGGAGCCCGAGTACGAGGACGAGTACGTAGGCCGCGTAGAGAGGGTCGTGGTCGCGGCGCGCGGATTCGAGGAAGCTTCGGGCCTCATCGGTCGTCCATGCTTTTCGGTTGCGCTTAGGTCGTTGGCGTCGGGGGAGTACAACGTTTAGGGCTACATTCTTGTTGATCAGCTCTTCTGAGCAGGCGTGGTTGAGGGCGGCGCGTAGCGTGGCGCGGGCGTAACTAACTGAGCGGTGGGACAGCAGCGCTCCACAGCACTTGCCGATCGCGCAGCATCGACGGCGCTCCTCGGCGCGACCGGCGTCCTTGCCTTGGGTGCAGCACTGGCACGACTCGGCGAGTTTGTTGATCCACTGTTGCACGTCCCGGACGGTTAGTCGATCGAGCCGTTTCTTTCCGAGAGTGGGTATGATGTGAACCCGATTGAACGTTTCGTAGGTGTGGAATGTCAGGGGCGCACGATTGGGCTGCACCACTTCGGCGAGCCAGTAGGTCATGTACTCGGCCAGGGTGAGGGACGTGGCCGCCACGACGCCGTTCTGAGCTTGGCTCTGCAATTTGATCCATTTGTCGTGTACCTCGGCTCGCGTCTTGCCGTACACCCACTTCTTCCGCCGCTGACCGTCGGGTTGGCGAATCCAGGTGTAGGCGGCGAAGCCGTTGCGGTATGGGAAGATCGATCCTTCGCCGTTCGCGCGTGAGCGTCCGCTCATTCCGTACTCTCCTGTACTCGTCGGGCAATGTACTCGTCGACCCACTCCGGAAGAATCCGGCGATACTTGCCGTCCTTGAGCGAGCGAAGCTCGCCGCTGGCGATGAGAGCTTTTGTCTTGTAGAGGCCGAAACCGAGCATCTCGGCTACCTGGGCCGTCGTGTACCACTTCGGTGTCGACGTCGAACTGCTGCTCATTCCCGCCTCCGGCACAGTCGTTCTTGAACCCCGGCCTGCGTGCGACACCGCCCGAGTGTGTGCCAGCGTGTGCGCGGGCGGCCGGCAGGGAGGTCCAACAGCGGGCGCCTTGTCACATGGTCGACAGAGGTCACGCTCGCTCTGGGCCCTCACCGCCTCAAACGCTGACCGGGACGACGCGGTTCAATCGCATCGTTGATCTCTACGCCGCAACCGAGTGGAATCCGGTCCGCAACGTCAAGGCCGAGGCGGTTTGCGGCTCCGAAGCTGGCCACGCCGCGAGCCGATCCTCGGCGGCCGGGTCGAGGGCGGAGTCAACGTAATACATGAAGTACCTGTCCATCGTCGTGGTCGGGAAGGCGTGGCGGCTGCAGGAAGCGCGTACTGCCCGCGGACGCCGCGGTGGTCGGGTCCTTCGGCCTGATGTGTTGGTGCTGCGTCGGCGGAGTCGTCGGAGTGATGGGGTCGGTCTCAGCTGGCGCGGGTGCCGGCGTCGGAGATCACTCGGGCGCGCTCGGCGAGAACCCGGATGCTGCAGGGCGCGGTGATCGCGACCTGTGCGCCGGGGAGCCGACAGGCCTCGCAGTCTCCGACGAGCGGGTGCCAGGCCAGCAAGCGATTGATCATGTCTGGGTAACGGGCCAGCTCTGCCACGAAGCGGTCGTAGGCCGGCCGATGGTCACTCATGTTGTCTCCCACGGCTTGGGGAATGCGACATTACAGCAGACACAGTAGTTTCAGCAGTTAGATCGGTAGCAGCAGTACCGCTACTCTCAGCAACGTGCTGGGGTTCCGTCAGCTGCAGCAGTTACGGTGCGTACGTGTCGGACTTGATCACCACGCGAGAGCTGGCGCGGGCGCTGCGGGTGTCCGAGTCTGCGATCCGCGGCTGGGTGCGGGACGGCAAGATCAAACCTGAGCTGACCACCCCGGGCGGCCAGCATCGGTTCATCCTCGAAGACGTTCGGGAGCAACTTCGCCAGCCGCGTCAAGCCGACGAGTAGCCCCCGTTGCGCCGAGGGCGGCAGGAGGCTTGCGGGGGTGTGCGGCCCAGCAGCCGGGGAACGACGTGGCCGAGCAGTCGCACTGCGCGCCGCGCAGAGCCGGCTTGCCGAGGAGCTGACGAGTCTGGTGCACGGGCCGCATCAGGCGGCGCAGGTGGGACGTCATGCCCGCCCCCTCGCCCGGTCGTGGCCGGGGCAGCAGTGGGCCGGCCGGTCGATGGACGGTGCGCCGGACGAGATGCCCCGATCACGGAGAGGGCCGGACGGCTCGCCGAGCCATGGCCACGCATCGAGGCTCGGCGTACCCCGCGGCGTAAGCAGCGGCGACCTTCCACCGCGCTCAGAACCGGATGCGGTCAGAGGTACGGCACCGGCAGCGAGCGCCCGAAGAATCCCCCGGCGCTTCGGCATCCCCCGCCGGACATCCAGGTGCTCACCCAACCGCCGCAACCGGCCGCGGTGCGCCACCGTCTCGGGCCGAGACGATGGCGTGATCATTGTTGCGATCGTCTTGGTCGTCGCCGCTACCGTGATCCTCGCCAGGCGGCCACGTCAGCGGGGACGGGGTGCGACATCGGCGGCGCCGAACCCGAAGACCACCGCGAAGGAGGGCGGCGACTGCTGCGTCGACGACGCCGGGAAGTACAGCAATGCTGGCCGTGTCACCGCCGGCATTGGTCGCCGGTTGTGGTGAACCTCCGGGGCCGCGCGGCCGTTACGAGCGGGAGGCGCGTTCGCGCCGTCTGCACGTCGCCGACCGAGGGGAGCGGTGACCGATGGCCAGTGACGAGGTCTACGCCGCGGTAATCCGTCAGGCGGCGCACGATGCCGTGCGCGCGCTGCTGACGGCGCCGGCCGACTCGCTGGCCGGGTCGCTGAACCTGCGCGAGGTGACCGACTGGGTGGCCACCGAGGGCGGCCCCTACGCGGTGCGAGACCTCGCCGAGGAGTTGGCCGTCGACCTGGCGGAGGCGTTCGCCGCGCTTGCGGCCGTCGAACGCCGGTCCGCCCTGTCCGTCCTCGACGGCTGGTTTCACGACGTCCCCGTCCCTGGCCCCTTCGTGAACACGGCACCCGTCGGCAAGGACGACCCTCGTGATGGCGCCGGCGGCGCCGATCCCGAGCAGCCGTCTCGGGGTGGAACGCCGTGACCGACGAGACCACGCCCCCGTCGACGGGCCCGGGCGGTACCGGTGGGGATGGGGCGGCCACCGCGCCGCCGACGGGTGAGGACGCCGAGGCGCAAGTGACCGCACGGCGGCTGCGCGAGCTGCAGAAGACGACCGGACACCTGCGGGAGGCGACGGAGCAGCACGGCGAGCAGCTCGCCTCGGTCGGAGAGCAGCTGCAAGAGCTCGGCGAGCAGGTTGCGCGGACCAGCGCGCGGCACACGGACCTGGCCGCCGCGGTGTCGGAGGACCTCGCCCCCAGGGTGAGCGGCCTCAAGCAGGTGTTCACCGAGGAGCTCGGGCAGCTCCGCGGCGACGTCGACGTGCTGCTCAACGAACGCAAGGAGCGGGAGAAGACCAAGAACGCGCCGGTCGACTGGGCCGCGCTGACCGCGGAGCAGGCCGCCGTGCAGTGGCCCGTCCTGGCTCGCTGGGTCGGCGAGGTGCTGGTGGCGCGCTACGAGGTCACCCGCGATGAGCTCCCGGACTGCTGGGCGCTGCACCTGCCGGTGGTCGCCGAGCTGTCCTGGCTGCGCACCGCCTACGTGCAGGCCTATCTGTCCAGGTCCCCGCCCCAGATGGCCGCGGATTGGCACACCCGCTGGCGCCCCGCGGTGCTCACCCGGATCCGGGATGTGGTCAACGTCCACGAGTGCGTTCCTGGCAAGCACGTGCCGCGGCGCGGGATGACCGTCGAGGCCGCAGCGCCAAACGGGACGATGCCGCGTACGCAGCTGGCCGAGCCGCAGTTCTGGTGGGCGTTCTACGACCACGCATACCACCTAGACCTGGCAGCCCGCCGGACCCGAGCCGCCGCGGGCGCCGTCGACTGGTCACCGGCCGAAGCGAACGCCTGACGCTGACGGGCAGGTGCCTACCGGTCAGGAGCTGTCCGGGGATCTGCGCCCTTCCGGGTGCCGCCGCGGCGGCCGAGGTGGGGCGGGGGCT
>CAWFAF010000068.1:0-30254 GCA_963813575.1 uncultured Planctomycetaceae bacterium | reverse complement strand
TTCGAATACGATGGGGCGGTCAGGCCGGTTACGCGAAAGACGCCGTGTTGCCGCGACTGCCACCAGCATTCACGGATCAGATCGGACGACGCCGCGCCGCTGACGATGGCACCTGCCAGCGGCAGTCCCGTCGGGATCGAGGATCCTGATGATCGGCTCGGTGCCGGCACGAGTGACAGGTCGCATTGGTATGTCTTGGCCGTCGATTCCAGCGCGATCGGCTCGAGTGATTCTGCCCTTTGTTCCGGTGAAGGGAAGCCCCGGATTCTTGATACGTTCGGACCGACTTCTTCGCCGAACTGTGCCATAACCCCGACCCGGGCGAGCTTCCGCCGGCCGGTCTGCCCTTGGCCATCGGCTGTCAGGAACCGGTCGTCCATCACCGTCGCAACCACCACGCCCGGGCCGGGCAGTGCGGACAGCGTGAAGCTGCCGTCGAATAGCGTCGCGATGGGCTCGAAAAGGCCGATCTCGTTGACGGAACTCAAGTTCGGATTATCGAGCGTGGGAAGATATCCCACGAAGGCCGCGACGGGTTTGCCGGTCGTTCGGTTCGTGACTTTTCCCTGCACCGGAATACTGCTCACGAGTTTGAAGTCGAGCCTGCCTGCGCGATGCCCGGTGCGTTGGATAGTCCCTGGTACACGGGCCGATAATTCATGCCATCGCCGAGCCTCGTGCCGAGGTCAACCGGTTGGCCAACGGGCAGGCCGCCCAAGATGGTTATGCCGCCTGTGCGTCAGTCGTGACTCGTATCGACATGTCCGAACGCCATCGGATGTGTGGATAGTGATTCTCGAATACCCGGGGGTAAGTCATTCTGGGGTAGATGACCACTCCCGGAACCGGCTGGCCCGTGGCGGCATCGACGACGTCGCCATCCACATCCCGCCCGGGGCCGGTAACATGCTTGAACCCAATCGTGTAGATCAAAATATCGGTATTCATCGTCATCTGCCCCGGTTGGGGGTGCGGGGACGGGATCGAGATCGACGGCCCGACGCGCGTTATCACCTGCAGACCTGCGTCGGATCTTGGCGCCTTGGATCAGGATCGACGATCGGCTCACGGCCGGCACCTCGGAGCTTGAATCGGCCGTCGGTGTCGGTCTCTGACCGGGGGAATCAACATGGCGAGGCTGGCCGGCAGCCACTTCGTGAACATCGGAGAATGACCGCCGAGCCGTATTCGGATTGCTTCGAGCTCGCCGACAGCCACGGCGAAAGGTCCTCCGTCGGCGTCGCGTCGACTTGCACCATGCGCCATGCTCACGTCCGGCAGCGGCGGCCCTCGAGATCGAGCAATCGGCCCGCGATCGGCGCATTGTCGGCCACGAGCCCGGGGCGATTGCCGCGGGTTCGTCGATCGTCAGCTCGTTGGCCCAGGCTGGTCCATAGCCCGCCGCAAATGCGGCGAGGAATACCCTGGGGTAGCCGTTGTGAACAAGGCCCGAGGCCAGCTCGATCCGGTCGATCGTGAATCGAAACCTGCCATCGGCGCCGCTTGTTGCACGAACGGACGGCAACATCGAGGTGTGCGTCAACGAATCTTCAGTGTTGACATACAAATACACTCTGGCGCCACTGACCGGCTGACCCTTGCCGATCGACGACTTGTCCCGCCATCGGCAAGATATGGGGAACCGGCCTGACATCCGGCTCCGGCTAGTGGTCCCCGTTGCGCGGGCTCGAGAAGCTGGTTGCGCGACCTGCATCGTGGCGCCGGCGATTCGCTTCAGGAGGGCCGATGTCGCCAGGATGAGCAAGGTCACGCCGGTCTATGCTTCGGGAGATCAAGCGCGGGCGCGCACCGTCATTTTCGTGCGCCATGGAAGGGTCGAGCCTCGGGTGGAAGAAGTGTTGAAGTCAGGCGGCTCGGCTCGCGCTTGGGCAACGCCGGCCGCATATGACGTCCTGCGCGACCTGGCTTCAAGGGACTCGGATTACCTCACTGGTGTTGGGGAGGTCGATGATCTCCATGCCGTCGTAGGTGATCATTTCCACCAACACGTTTGGATTGACAGATTTCTTGAACAGGCGCGGGGCGCCGTCGGCGGTGGCGGCCACGAACGCCTCCTTGAATTGGCCGCCGAGCTGAGGCAGCAGGTCTTGCTCCGTGAAGGTGAGGTCCTCGGGCTTGGTCCAAGGCACGCCCGTGACGGCTTCCGCGATCATCAGCGTGTTGGAGGTCCCGTCGTTTACTTTTCGTACATTCACTCCTTGATTGCGCTCGAAGATGGCGCCCCCGCCGACGAAGCCCAGGTAGTGGGTGACGTACTTGCCCTTCTCGCCGTCTTTCGCGACCACGGGGGCGTACACCTGGGGCATCTTCGCGAGCAGGGCCTTGTTGTGCGGGCTGTCCCAGGGTTCCGTCAGTTTGAATTGGGAGTATAGGGCCTTTTCGCTCTCTCCCATGTAAGGCAGTATCGCGACGCGCCAGCTCAGGAGAGGCGTGCCATTCGGGCCGATGATCGCCGCGGCCGGGTAGTTGCCGTTGTTGGCCTCACATACGCAAGAATCGCCTCGGCGATCCGCTTCAAGTTTGTTGCGCTGCGGACGATCAATTCCGTCTCGCTGGCGGGTTCTTCTTCGGCCCTTCGCCTGGGGCGCTCGGCGGCGGCGACCGCGACGGGCTCCGGATTGAGGCCAGGACGCTCGGGCGCGGGCTGTTGGGTGCCGGCTGGGTGTGCGTCCAACGACGCCCACGCCGACACCGACGCCCGTGGCAGCGACTCCCAGGCCGACCAGCGCGGCGGAGATCAGTCCAATTTTCGCGAATAGCATGGATCTCAAGACTCCCTGGGAAAGACTGACGATCGAGGCCGGGACGCTCCCGGCCGCGAGCCCTGTGGAAAGTGACATCACATTCTTGATGGTGGAACCGACGAGCACGTCCGGCAGCACCGAGGGCCTTGTCGAGTCGATCGCGGCCGCGACAATTCCGCCCGGGTAGGCCAGCCCGCGGCGATCGAGCCGGCGGCGCAGCCGTTCTCGCGCGGGACACTTGCGACCTGATCGTGCCGACCCGGCAGCCGAGCCGCCGAGCCGCCTCTTCGTGCGTGAGCCCCTGGAGGTCGCAGAGCACGATGGCCGTCTTGTACCGCGCGGGCAGCCGCTCGATTTCTCGATGCAGGGCTTCGATCTCGTCGTGATTTGCAAGCGCGGACGGGTGTTGACTTGATCCGCTCGCACGGCGGGCACGGTCGCTGCACACCGCTGCCTCCGCTTCATGGCTCTTTCGCCGCGCGTTCTTATCCTTCAGCCGCCGGGCCGTCCGGTGGGCGACGCCGTAGAGCCAGGGGCCGAGCCGATCGGGCTGCCGGATCGAGCCGGCCTTGCGGGCCAGGACCAGGAACGTGGCCTGGAAGGCGTCCTCGGCGTCGTGGGGGTTGCGGAGCAAGCTTTGACAGACACCGAAGACGAGCGGTCCGTGCCGCATGACCAGGGCTGTGAAGGCCAGCTCGGCTTCTGCGCCTCGGTGAGACGCGAAGCGCTCCAGCAACTGGCCATCGGTCAATCCGGCGACGGTCCCGCCGTCGATGATCGCGCGGAGCTCTCGCGTCACTCCCACTCGCATGATCCCGACGCCCTTGTTCGTGTTCCCGTTCGCTTGAATCTCGGCTGGCGTTTTCTATTATCTCCCGCGCCGAACGGCAAACCTTGCAACTTTTCTTGCGATCCGCAGGCGCCGCGGCGCGCGGAGCCATAAACCATGCAGCTTCAAGAAATTGTATCTCGCGGCAACTGGCGACACGGTGGCCCTCCGCTAGACGCGGCGGGTCGGAGTGTACCAGGCCAAGTCGTTGCGAACAGCGGCCGCCACCAGGGAGACGACCGAGTCGAGCGGCATGCGGCCCGACATGGCAACTGCGAGCGTGTCTGTGAAATCCGTAGCCGTTCACGGCCCGAGTCGCGGCTTGATGATCGATCGGGCAGCCTGAATGACGGGCTCGGACGGGCGGAGTCAGGGGGCCGGTTGCCCATCGCGATGGGCTTGATACCCGGTTCGACCTGTCGTTCGTGGGCGTCGGATCGCGTCAACCAACATCACCGCAAGCGCGCGAACCAGGAGGCCTTCGAGCGGTTCTGGCGTCGCTCGCCGTTCCAGGAGCAGCCCATCGTGCAGATCTCGGCGATCAACAAGCGACTGGTGCTCCGCCTCGGGGGCATGACGCTCGCGATCACCAGGGCCGCAACGGGCCCGATCCGTTGCGAGTCGCCCGCCATCTGGTTCTACGAGACGCTCGCCCTCGAGGGCGGGGCCGTTCACCCTCGACGTGGAGACCGACAACGGGCATCTCGGCGTCACCGGGAGCGACCTGCGGCTCATCCGCAATAAAGAGCGACCTCGCCGTGCTGATCCCGCCGATCGATGCCTGACCCGGCATGTCCCGGGCCCGGCCCGCCGCCGGACGCCGGTCGGTCCGGTGCCGCACTCCCGGCGGTTGCAAGCCTGAACTCCGCGGGCGGAGAGCCCTGACGGGCCGGCGGTTCACGGCCGCGAACGAGTCACCGAGAGGCCGGAGATCCGCTGAAAATGGGCCAGGTTATCAGGCCGCACCGTCACCCGTCGGGGACTCTGGTCCACCCCCAGCCTCTGGCCCGGACTCTTCGCATGAGATCCGATGTCATTGACCGTCGGAAGACCCGCGACCGAGACTGCGGACTTCGCCTTGTGGCCAGGGCGGCATTGGGGTGCGGGCTCGGTGGACCTGCATTGTCCCGCCGCTCGCTCCGTCCCGATTTCGGCTCGGCTTGGCCAGCCGGCATCTGGCCCCGCTCGATACGCGGACGGCCGAGGCGGACGACTCCTTCAATCCGCGCCATCGCTCGGTCGGATCGACCGCGGTTTGTAGGGGCCGGAGTGCTCCTCGGGTCGGCGTGCCGTCAATCTCTGGGGGTGGAACATAAGCAACCGGACATCGATCATGCTTCCCCGGTGCTTCATTGACGAAGGCGCAACCGTTGGGATAGCTTGACTCAGTCGTAGTCACGACTTACGTCTCGCGCCGATTCGGTGCATTCCACCTTGTGACCGGTATCAGGCAGAGAGCGGAGGCGATTGAGACAGACGAGATTCTGCCGAATCAGCGTTAGGCGCACGAAGCCATGATGATCGCCAGGATGAGAAAGGCGGCCCCATGGAACGGCCGTTGTGCCCCAGGACCCAAAGGTGGCTAACTTGCACGCGTACCTGGATCGTCGGACATTCCTCGCCGGCGCTGTTGGACTGACTGCGGCATGGTTACCGTGGCGGAGTGAGCGGAGGGCGCTGAAGACAAGGCTGGTCCTGCTTGGTACCGGTGGCGGCCCACGACCGAACAAGGTCAGTATGTCGTCGGCGTTGGTGATCATCGTCAATGATGTCCTCTACGTTGTTGACTGCGGCGACGGTGTGGGAGTCAGCTCGTGATCGCCGGCGCGTTGCTCCAGAAACTTCGCCATGTCTTCATCACCCACCACCATTCGGACCACAACGCCGGCTACGGCAACTTGCTCCTGCTGTCATGGGCGAGCGGCCTCCGCACACAGGTGGACACTTGGGGTCCACCGCCAATCGATAAGATCACACGGCTATTCTTTGAGATGAGCGCTTCGACATCGACACCCGCATCGCCACCGAGGGGCGTGTGCCCTTGGTGCCGCTCATTCACGTGCACGAGCTGGCCCGGCCCGGCGTCATCCTGTGCGACGAGAATATAAAGGTCACTTGTGCCCTCGTTGATCATCCGCCTGTGACGCCAGCCTTCGCGTATCGGTTCGACACTGCCGACCGGAGCATCGTCACCTCGGGCAACACAAAGCGGTCGGACAACCTCGTGAAGCTTGCCCAGGGCGCCGACGTCCTTGTGCACGGAGTGCCATGTATGTGCCAGCGGTTGACCGTCTGGTGGCTCTTAACCCCAACGCGGCCACGCTCAAGAAACACATCATCGATAGCCATACTTACGTAGAGGACTGCGGCCGGGTGGCAACGGCGGCCGGAGTCAAGACCCTGGTGCTCTCCCACCGCGTACCTTCCGACGATCCGACGATCACGGAGCAGATGTGGATTGCTGCAGCCCGGCAGCATTTCAAAGGAGAAATCATCATGGCGCAGTGATCTCATGGAGATTTGACGTGGAGAACACATGGAACTCGTTTGTGGCGCCGTTCGCTTCGTATCGATAGAAGAGAGCATCATCATGAGCCTTGCGAGCAAGTTGTTGAATCAGCTACGGAACCCAACAGGCTGGCCAGGAGATGGAATCTGCGGGGTATGAACCGGCGGCATTCCAAGTTGACGGACTGGGGACTGAAGCATGTTTCGATCGACAGCGACGCCGCGATTCTCGATATCGGTTGTGGCGGAGGCAGGACCATTCACAAACTGGCTGCCATTGCCACGAAGGGCAAGGTTTACGGTGTGGATTCCTCGGAAACAAGTGTTGCTGCATCCCGGAAGACGAACAAGGAATGTATCAAGTCGCGACGAGTCGATATTCTCCACGGTTCGGTTTCGCATCTACCATTCCCCGACCAGATGTTTGCTCTCGCCACCGCTGTCGAAACTCACTTCTACTGGCCCGACTTGCCGGCGGATATGCGCGAAGTCTCACGCGTCCTGAAACCTGGCGGAATGCTGGTCATCGTCGCGGAAGTCTACAAGGGTGGGAAATACGACCGGCGTGTTCAAAGATTTGCAGACATGATGCAAAAAATGGATTTTCCATACGCGAACCTGAGTGTCGATGAGCATCGTGAGCTCTTCTTGCGCACTGGCTTTACGGATGTTCAAGTGATTGAGGAATACGACAAAGGTTGGATTTATGCCATTGGCAAGAGCCCTTCGCCCGTGGCTGACAACGACGCAAGAGGGAAATCATAGACGCTTTTAGCCGCACGATCTGCTCGGGCAATGCGGTGTCGTCGGACCGAAACGCGCAAGATCATGTGTGCCGTCTCGATCGCTTGGATACAATACACATCCTTGTGCGCCTTTGGGAGTTGACTGGCGGGTCCGGCCAGATATTCTCAGTGCATTGCGTTCGGAGAAGCTCAATCGCTGGCTACACAGCGAACTCCACTCTCCTTGCGGCAGGGATCCCTGAGACGGTCATTCGGGCTCGGATGGGTCATGTGACGTCGAAGATGACCGAGCGCGTATTTCGACCCACTCGCTGACAACGGGGCGGGGACGGGAGCGGTTGCTTCTCTGCTCGGAGTCGAGGACGGTGCGGCCGAGACTCCAGCGGATAGCAGCTCGAACCGAGTCCAACGGTTGGTTGACGCTCGAATGATGACAAGCCGTTCAGACCCACATCTGAGATGCTGGCTGCTCTGACCGAGCGGTACTCGAACATCGCGATTGGCAAGATTCTGGACGTGTCGGAAGCAGCAGTCAGGATGATGCTGAAGCGGGCGGGCATCAGGCGGGCGAATCGGATTGAGACTCGTCTTGACGATTGGCAGGCGGCGATCATCAGGGCGGAACTCAAGGCGGAATTGGCTCGGAAGGATAAGGCGAACGGGACGGTGATCGCAGGTTGAGTCAATCGCCGACTCGCTAGTCGATTCATGCGACCTGAGCCGATTCGGTTACCGGTCCCGTTCCTTTTTCCGGTCCCCCTCAGGCGTCGGGGTCCCAGAGCCGCTTGCGGAAGTAGTCCTTCCAGCTATCGGGGAGCCTGGAGGTCTGCGTCGCGCGGCGGAGGAGTTCCTGGTTCTTCGCATCGACCGTGTAGAGCCTGACCACGTCCGCGACGGTCAACCCCTCATCCACCCGCTCGATCGGCTCGATGGTGTCGCCCGCCCCGACCTCGCCCTCGGCAGTCACCGCGAAGTAGAAGCCGGTCCGGCCGTTCCTGAGCATCCGCTTGAGCATGTCCATCCGGCCGAACCGGATCCCGAGCTTGTAGCAGGGCAGCCGCGGCTGCGTGACGACGAACTCGGCCGTCCCGATCCGGAAGCGGTCGCCGATCCGCACGTCCTCGCTCAGCCCCTCGGTGGTCAGGTTCTCGCCGAAGACGGCCCGGGGGAATTCCACGCCCGGAAGCTCCTGGCGCCATTCCTCGTAGTGCTCGGACGGGTAGACGTAGACGGCCTTGTCGACGCCGCCGTGGACCGTCAGGTCCGACTGCTCGTCGCCCTCGAAGTTGAGGCTGGACACGCGCAGGCGGCGTTCGACCGGGTCCTTGAAGATCGAGGTGAGCACGGAATGGCCCTCCCATTCGACCTCGCGTGGGAGCCCGACGCTCAGCGATACGACTTTCAATCGTCCCTCCCTCCGCGTTCGTGGTCCGAAGCCTGGCTTCTCGGTAGCAAGCCGCGCTGCCCGCCACCAGGCTCCGGCCGCGCGGACTCACAGAATCCGACTCGCCGGGAGACGCTCGGGCCGTTCGCCGCTATGATCCTAGGTGAATCAGCCCGATTCGGCCAGTAGCGTCGCAGCGAGAATGGAAGCCGGATCGTTCCACTTTGCAGACTCCCGTTCGAGGAGACAGGCTGATGATCCGTTTGCCTTTGTTCACCGCCGTGATGCTGGCCCTTGGCGTTCCGGCCTCCGCCCAGCACCCCGCCGTGCTCCACAAGACCGTGAAAGTCGGCGACCTGGACATCTTCTACCGCGAGTCCGGGCCGAAGGACGCGCCGACGATCCTGCTCCTCCACGGCTTCCCGACCAGCTCGCAGATGTTCCGAAACCTGATCCCGGCGCTGGGGGACAAGTACCACGTCGTCGCCCCCGACTACCCCGGCTACGGCCACAGCTCGATGCCGGCTCACGACAAGTTCGCCTACACCTTCGACAACCTGGCGAAGGTGATCGACGAGTTCACCGAGAAGCTCGGCCTGACCAGGTACGCCCTCTACGTTCAGGATTACGGGGCGCCCGTCGGCTACCGCCTGGCGGTCAAGCACCCGGAGCGGATCACCGCCATCGTGGTCCAGAACGGCAACGCCTATGACGAGGGGATCGACAACGAGTTCTGGAAGCCCATCAAGGCTTACTGGAAGGAGCCGAAGAGCAAGGAGAAGCGGGACGCCATCCGCAATCTGGTCACCTACGAGGCGACCAAGTGGCAGTACATGACCGGGGCGAAGAACCCCGAGCTGGTAAGCCCCGACGGCGCGGCCCACGACCAGTTCCTCCTGGACCGCAAGGGCAACGACGAGATCCAGCTCGACCTGTTCCTCAGCTACGGCAGCAATCCGCCGCTCTATCCGAGCTGGCAGGCGTATTTCCGCGAGCATCAGCCGCCCATGCTGATCGCCTGGGGCAAGAACGACCAGATCTTCCCGCCCGCCGGGGCCGAGCCGTACAAGCGCGACCTGAAGACGCTGGAATTCCACCTCCTCGATGCCGGGCACTTCGCCCTTGAGACGAACGGCGACGAGATCGCGAAGTTGATGCGGGACTTCCTCGGCAAGCACGTGAAGAAGTAACCCGAACATCGACGAGGAGCTTCGAGATGGAGTTCAACAAGAGCGACACCGCCCTGGTCGTCATCGATCCTCAGAACGACGTCCTGAGCGAGACGGGCGTCTCCTGGGGGCTGGTCGGCGAGAGCATCAAGGAGAACAACACCGTCGAGAACCTGGAGCGCCTCTTCCGGGCCGCGAAGGACGGCGGGTTCGAGGTCTTCATCTCGCCCCACTACCTCTACCCGGCCGATCAGGGCTGGGGGTTCGGCGGGGCGGTCGAGCGGATGATGCTCGAGGGCAAGGAGTTCTTCCGGCCCGACCCGCTCAGCCTCGACGGGTTCACGGGCTCCGGCGCCGATTGGCTCGACCGTTACAAGCCGTACATCGAGGACGGCAAGACGGTCGTGGTGAGCACCCACAAGGTGTGGGGGCCGCAGACCAACGACCTCGTCCTGCAGCTCCGCAAGCGCCGCGTCAACAAGGTCGTCCTGGCCGGGATGCTCGCCAATCTCTGCGTGGAGAGCCACCTGCGCGAGCTGATCGAGCAGGGTTTCGAGGTCGCCGTGGTGAAGGACGCGACGGCCGCGCCCCGGCATCCCGAACTCGGGGACGGTTACAAGGCCGCGGTCGTCAACTACAACTTCATCGCCAACGCGGTGCTGACCACCGACGAAGCGGTGAGCGCGATGCGGTAGGCCGGAGCGATCGCTTCAGACCTGACTCAACCCCGGAGATTCGCGTCATGCCTTCCGATCTCGCTGGCAAACTTCTCGGCGTGCTCGATCAGCTTTCCGGGGGAGTGCATCCCGGCTTCCGTCCCGTCCATGCCAAGGGCGTGATGTTCTCCGGGACGTTCGTCCCCTCGCCCGACGCGGCCGAATTGACGAGGGCTCCGCACGCCTCACGGCCCTCGACCCCGGTCACCGTGAGGTTCTCTGCCTCGTCCGGCATCCCCACCGTCGCCGATAACGCCTCGGAGGGATCGAGCCCGCAGGGGATGGCGACTCGGTTCCACCTGGCCGAGCACGTCCATACCGACATCATCGCCCACTCGTTCAACGGATTCCCGGCACGAAACGGGGAGGAGTTGCTGGAGTTCTTCCAGGCGGCCGCCGCGAGCGGGCCGGGGGCTCCGACCCCGCCGCCGATCGTGGCGTTTCTGGCCGATCACCCGGCGGCGAAAGCCTTCGTCGAGGCCCCGAAGCCGATCCCATCGAGCTTGGCGCGACAGCCCTATTTCGCGGTCAATGCCTTCAAGTTCACGAATGCCGGCGGCCAGAGCCGATTCGGCCGATTCCGCCTTGTCCCCGATGCGGGGACCGAGTTCCTGACCCCCGATCAAGCGAGCCGCAAGACGGCCGACTTCCTCGCCGCCGAGATGTCGGAGCGTCTGTCAAAGGGTCCGGTGATCTTCCGCGTGCTGGTGCAAATCGCAGAGGACGGTGACGACGTGACCAACGCCACCGTGATCTGGCCCGAGACCCGGAAGCTCGTGGAGTTCGGCACCGTCACGCTGAACGAGCGGGTCGACGAGCTGGCGCCGGAGCGTCGGAAGATCATCTTCGATCCGGTCCCGAGGGTGGACGGGATCGATCCATCGGGCGATCCGCTGATCGAGGTGCGGTCGGATGTCTACCTGCTGAGTGGCCGGAGGCGGCGGGCTGACGCGGCGAAATGAGACCTCGGCCGAATGGTGCCACCCACTTATACCGAGCCCCGGAATGTGGGTGGCCCCATTGATCTCCCCATTTCCGCTACCTTCGACACATTTGTCTATTCGTCGCCCGACGGCCCGTACATGCCTGGAACCGGGATATCGTTCAGGCGTAGGTAGACACATAGTATGGCACGATGGTGGATCATGTGATTGAGGACGACTGACCGGACGACTGCCGACCTGGGCATCGTGAAGATCGGATTTCCGGCCCGCGACAACGTCCACGGAGTGCCCATGTCTTGGTCCGTGGCGGCCATGATCGCTTCTCTCGCGGCAGCGACATTGCGGTCAAAAACCTCGAGGATTTCCGCCCGGCTGGCCAGCTTCGGCATCTTGTAAGGCTCAGCGCCGACTGGAGCGATGTCCAGCGACGGCCCCGTCAACGTGTGGACGAGCCAATCGGGAAGGTTCGCCAGGTGGTTGGCGTTCCAGCCAATCGTGTGTGACTTGGGATGAGGTTGCCAGTCGAGTTTGTCGTCCGGTACGCGTTCGAGCACCTTGCGTGTGTTCGCCATTTCCTGATTGAACTCAGGCAAAATGGTTTCGGGGTATGCCATGGGATTCTCCCTGAGATAAGGGGTATCGCTTGGAGATTGTCAGTCGCATCGTCGTATTGGATCGATGGATCTTCGGGATGTCAACACCCGTACAGTCATTCTCTGGAAAATGCAAGAGGATATCGCGATGAGAACGTTGCCCCTGGCTCAAACACCAGAGCCGCGCGACGTCTCGGCCATCCTGAGACGATCTCTGACACGGTGCGGAGAAGCACTCCCTGTGACCCAGCCCGCGGCACGCCCGCGATCGCTCCTCCACACGGAGTGGGAATCAGGTGGAGTATCAATCTGAATTGAAACTTCGTCTGATCCCGAATCCCGATGGGGCATCGCGATGGATCAAGAGACATTCTGAAAACTGGTAGAGCGGGTCCGGCGGCTTACTCAGGATCATTACCCGCTCCTGACCGGCCGATCAGACATGCGACACATCGGTGCCGGCTGCTTGCGGCGACAGCTCGAACAATGTGGAATGGCTACCCTTCTCGGCTCATACCGCATCGCCACCGCCCCCGAGCCGAACTCCAGCCGGCTCACGAGCTTCAAGTCGACATGCTTCGATAGCCCCGCGAACAACGTCGGCCCGTGGCCCGCGAGCCTGGGATGCACCACGAACTCGTACTCATCGATCAATCCCAGCTCCGCCAGCGCCAGCGGGAGCTTCACGCCTCCCACGAACAGTCCCTTACCCGGCTCCCGCTTGAGCTGCTGAACGGCCTTCCCCAGATCCCCGCGCACGAGCTCCGCGTTCCAATCGACCCGCTCCAGGGTGCTCGACACCACGTACTTCTTCGCCGCGTCGATCGTCCGGGCGAAGGGTTCCATCCAATCGGGCCTCGCTCCCGTCCCGCGCCGGCGGCCGCCACGCCGCCTCCATCATTTCGTAAGTCACCCGGCCGAAGAGGAGCGCATCGGCCCGCGCGAGGTTCTCGGCCGCGTGACGATGCAACTCTTCGTCCGCGATCCCCGCACGATGATCGCAGCACCCGTCCAATGTGACGTTGATGGAATACCGAAGGGGTCGCATTACGTGAGAATACTGCCGACGACAAAGCCCGGCAAGCTGGACGATGAAAAGCCCTTGAGATCCACCGCGGAGATGCTGGCTGCGTTGACCGAGCGGTACTCGAACATCGCGATCGGCAAGATTCTGAATGTGTCGGAAGCAGCCGTCCGGACGATGTTGAAGCGGGTGGGCATCAGGCGGGCGAATCGGGTTTTGCCTGTTCTTCTACGATTGGCAGGCGGTCGATAATCAGGGCCGAAGTCAAGGCCGAAGATGAGGCGGAAGGACAAGGCGGGACCGTGATTAGAAGATGGAGGGGATAGGGCAATCTGACGATCAGCGTGCTCGGTGTATCACTCCGTGCGAGCGAAAGGTTTAAGAGCATCCTGCTCGAGAACAGTCAGAGAATGCACGGTTGAGTCGGGACGTCAGCCTCGAGATATGGGCCGCCCGGTGCCGTTCGATTACCTTTGGGTCATCCGGTAACGCTGGAGTCGGTGGCACATTTGCCCAGGAAGGTCAAGCGATTCCGGCGACGTGGAGTCACCGTTCGCAACCAACCGGTGTCGAAACGGTGCCACTCATCTACTAAGGTGCGAGCAAATGGATGGCCCTTCTGCCGGCCCTTCCACTTTGCCTAAAGTCGCCCGTTTCGGCGGTGGACGCTGCCGATAACACGCTGGATGAGCGATTGAGCCGACCGTGAGCCAGAATACGGGTGGCCCCAACCGCACCGCCAAAACCAGTCTAAGGGATTTCGCCGCTGTTCCAGGTTTCTGGCCCATTTCTACTCACGGGCCTACCAATCCTCTGGCGAAAGGCGGCGAAGATTGACGCGATGCGCCCGTCCAGCTAGCGTGGTAAGAGGCAACAAGGCCGGGATCGTCCAGCTCCAGGGGTAGCGTCATGACCGCGCCGTACGAGATGAACCGCCGGGCATTCATCAAGACCACCGCCGCCGCCACTGCCACGGCGGCCGTCGCGCCGTCGGCGCGGGCCCAGGACGCGCCGGCCGACGGCCTGATCCACCGCAACGAGCGGAGCGGCATGCCCTACCGCAAGCTCGGCCGGACGAATTTCATGTGCAGCCGCCTCGTCTTCGGCGGCGGCGCGGCGTTGATGGGCGGGAAGGCCGTTCGGTTGCTCAACGCGGCGTTCGACGCGGGCGTGAACTTCTACGATCTCGGCTCCAACGCCTATTACAAGGGTAGCGAGCGCGCCTTCGCCCCCTTCCTCGCGGCGCACCGCGGCAAGATCTGGGTCACGTCCAAAGCGCCGTTGCGTCCCATTGACGGCTACGAACCGGGCAAGCCGTTGACCGTCGAGCAAGGCAGGTTTCTGGCCGATTACTGGACGGGGCTGCTCAATGCGAGCCTCGCCGATCTGGGTACCGACTATGTGGACGCCTACTACCTCATGGGCGTCGGCGAGCCGGAGGTCGTCCGTTGCGAGCAACTGCATGAGGCCTTCCTCAAGGCGAAACAGGCCGGGAAGGTGGGCCATTGGGGCGTGAGTACCCACAAGCGGGCGCAGCAAGTGCTCGAGGCCATGATTGGAACGGGCTGGTACGACCTCGCCATGATCGCCATCACCCCCGCCGGGTGGTACGACTGGGATTCGAAGAGTCTCCTTCCCGGCACGCCGGCGATGGTCGAGCTTCAGCCCACGCTGCAGCGCGCCCGGGACGCCGGCATCGGTCTCGTCGGTATGAAGGCGGCCCGCTACTTATCGTCCCGCGGCGGTAAGGCAGTTGGAGAACGCCTTCGACGGGCACTACAGCGACAAGCTGATGCAATCGGGGCTTTCGCCCTGGCAACGGTCCTACGCGTTTGTCCTCGCCCACGGCGTCGACGTGGTCAATTCAGACATGCAGAACTTCGCCCATTTCAAAGAGAACCTCGCAGCCGTTCAGCGCTCGGCGGAGCTCTTCGTCAGGGCTTGATCGACGCCGACCGTTTTTGTCCGCCGCGCCGCCCGAGGGTATCCTTCGGCGGCGGCGCTGAGCGCACCATTCGCCGGGCCGATATGCCCTCGATGCGGGCGAACGGTCTGTCGATGATGCCGGAGGAGCTGGAGGTTGGCCCCGATCCGCAGGGAATGGCCAACCTCTTGGCCTATCAGCAGACGCCGCGCCAGGTCATTTCGGGATCCTCAGTCCTTTGAGCAGGAAGGTCATGGCCTTGACGGCCGCGTCGCGGCCCTTGACCGCCGTGACGCCGGCGATGACGTCGCCGACCTGGCAGGCGCCGTCGAAGTCGCCGCCGCCCACGTCGGCGAACATGACCGACGCCCCTTCGATTTTGGCCGGTTCGGCCATGTCGCCGAATTCTTCGAGGTGGGCCTTGTACTTGGCCAGGACTTCTGCGGCGTTATCAGCTGATTTGCAGCGCGCGACGAAGGCGGTGAACTCGGCCTCGCCGTCGCGGTATTGGGCCATGAACGCGTTGGTCAGGAAGTCGAGCCCCAGGGCATCGACCATGAGGTATTGGACCGTATCGTCGATCCGATTCTTCGCCGGGAGCATGGCGAGACCCCATAGCTCCGCCGCTTCGCCTTTCAGGCGATTCGCCAGCGTATCGGCCAAGGCCGATGCCGCTTTCTGGACCTCCTCGTCGGGTCCCGATGTCAGGATCGACGCATAGTATTGGCCCTTCCGGAAGAATAAATCGGCCCCGGTGCGGTGGCCGCCGTCGCCGGTTGCGATGGCCTTGCTGCCAGACGAGCGCTCGACCGAATAGACGCCGAAGGCGCCGAGGGGGGTGGTCATGTCGTAGAGGAAGACGTCGATGAATTTGGCTGGGTCGTCCGCTTTGGAGAAGGTGACGAAGGTCATGCCAGTCACGTCGTAGGACTGAAACAGTTCGGACCGGCCGTTGATCTTCTCGTACAAGTTGGCTTCGGTGTAGCGTTCAACAAGGCTCTTTTTCGTGAAGCCTTCGGGCGTGAGACCCTCGAGTGCCCGGGCGATGGTTTCCGTCTTGGCCTTCATTTCGGGCGTGATCCGGGGGGGGTCGTCTTTGACGGAGCCGACGGAGTCTTGGGCGGCGACGAAGACGGGGAATACAAACGGGATCGCGGCCAGCAATCGGTTCATGGGATACTCCGTTTTCGGGTCTGGCTCTACAGTATGGGATAGACGCCGCGAAAGGCCAGACCTTCACGGCGGTCCGCCCGAGGGGTCGGGTTCCGTCCGCCTCGTTCGCTCCCGAGCCCGACCGACCGAATCCTTGACGCGCCGCGTCACGAATCACGACGCCCTGATTCTCGGTGATCTTGGGCGAGCACTCGGCACTCCCCGCTGGTTATTCAGGAATCCTCGGTGGCTTCGGGGCAACGACGGCCCAGAATCACCAAAAGAGCGGGGGCCGATCCGAGGTCGGGCCGTGTTCAGGTCTGCCGCTTACGCGGCTGCCAGGCGAAGGGCTGTCGGGCCTTCAGGCTTGCGCAGCAAGACCTGCGTTCTGTACTGCCTGCAGCGGGCGATGCCGACCGGAGCGGTGGCCCGGCTCGGCTCGAAGAGGGCTCGTGGCCAACGGGGCCAGGAGCGTCGCCCCGGTCCGTTGCAGGAACTGCCGGCGATTGTGGTTGGGTCCCATGGCGTTCATCCGGCGAGAGTCTCGAAGCGGCGTTTCATCACCTGATCATGAATCTGAGAAGGTGATGCAAGTCGCATTCCGACCTTCGTTGGCCTTCCGGGGCTGTGGCGTGCCGGCTACACTTCCTCCGCGGGCCATCTCTGTTCGGGCTCGGCTGTATTCTCGATCGCGATCGGTTTCGGAAGCCTTCGCCGACCGTCACTGGCCCAAGGCCCGGTCGCGGTCGGCGGCGCGGATCGAGGCGGGCGCCGCCGCGGCTGCCGTTCGCCGAGGGCAGGCGGGTCGACCTGCAGGCCCACCAGTTCGGCCGGATCGCCTACCTGCGGCGGACCGGCCAGGGAAGGGCCGTGGAGTTACCGGGACGGCGGTTCGAGCTGGATGCGACGTGGTCCAACCGGTTGGTCCACGCCGAGGTCGACCCGAACGCCGGGGTGATCCGGTTCCACGCCCCGCGACGGCGCGACCCCAGCCGCCACACGCCGGTCCGCGAGATGGCGTACAGCCTCACTCGCAGATCGTTCAAAAAGTGACCGGGAGTTGCCGGGCCCTCCCTTGACGTCCTTCAGGGGGGACTCACCAGCGGTTGTCAGCAGCATGCTAACGCGGGCTCGACTTCCGTTCCCCGCTCATTAGCCCAACTTTCGCATGAAGGAATTAATAGATAAGTGTAGATGCATTCAGAGATAAGTTCGCCAATTCACATAATCAGCCCAGCCTGACCTCCCCACTCTCAAGCTAGGCGGCCTGGATAAAAATGGTTCATCCGGGGGAAGCGTACAAGCCTTGAAGAAAGTGGACATGCTGGCCCAATCTAATGTTGTGTCAATTTCTCTGCTCAGATTGGAGTCGCAGCATGTCCACCAGCTTGTTGTACCATGCGTTCGGGATTCGGGGATACGTCTACCGGCGGACAGCATTCGTTGGAGGCACCATCCACTTCTCCATTGACCAAGGGAAGAATGCCTTGTGTTGCTCGGCTTGCGGTTCGTCGGCAGTACACCCACGCGGTCGAACCGAGAGAACGTTCCGAAACCTCCCCATCGGGAGCAAACCCGTGGTCGTACACTTCGCGATTCCGCGTGTCCAATGTGAGTCCTGTGGTTTGATCCGCCAAGTCGAGATCGAGTTCGCGGATGAGCGCCGGAGCTATACCAGAGCCTTTGAACGTTACGCGTTGGAACTGTCCCATCTCATGACCATCCAAGACGTCGCCAAGCACCTGAATGTCGGGTGGGATCTGATCAAAGATATCGTCAAGCGGGACCTTTCCAGGCGGTTCGCCAAGCCGAAATTGAAACACTTGAAGCTGATCGCCATCGACGAGATCTCGGTGGGCAAAGGCCACAAATACCTGACGCTTGTGCTGGACCTCAACAGCGGTGCAGTGGTCTTCGTCGGCAAGGGAAAAGGCGCGGACTGCGCTGAAACCGTTCTGGAGGCGTCTCTGGGGCTCGCACGCCAAGATCAAGGCAGTCGCGATGGACATGTCCCCGGCCTACCAAGAGGCTGTTTCCAAGTACCTTCCCAAGGCGAAGATCGTGTTCGATCATTTCCATGTCATCAAGCTGTTCAACGAGAAGCTCTCGGACCTGAGACGCAGCCTCTTCCATCAAGCTGAGGATCAAGAGAAGAAGGTCCTCAAGGGGATTCGTTGGTTGCTCCTGAAGAACCCCGAGAATCTGGATCAGTCCCGCGATGAGAAACGGCGTCTGGTTGCGGCCTTGAGATTGAACAAGCCGCTCGCGACCGCCTACTACATGAAGGAGGACCTCAGGCAACTCTGGTCGCAAGCCAACAAGGCCCAGGCCAAGCGATTCCTCAAGGACTGGATCGCCCGGGCCGAAGCGTCTGGGATCAAGATGCTCAAGTCGTTCGCCAAGACGCTGCGCGAGCACCAAGCAGGAATCCTGGCCTACTACAACTTCCGAATCTCTACAGGCCCTTTGGAGGGGACGAACAACAAGATCAAGACAATGAAACGGGAAGCATACGGCTATCGCGACGAAGAGTTCTTCATCCTCAAGATCCTCGCCGCTCACGAGCTGAGGTACGAATTAGTCGGCTGAGAGCTACAGAAACAGTCGGACACCAGAGTCAAACCTGCGAAACCCCTCAGTGGGGATGACACTTGCGGAACCAACGGAGAAATGTACGCAGGTTCCGGATGAACCTGTTTTTCCCCTGCTTCGTGAGCCAGACCAACCGCGACGTTCGCAATTTCACGTCCGTCATCCTCGCCGACTGGCGACTGCGTCAGCCGTGGATGAGGACGCGACTTTGCCGTATGGCGGACGTGCTCGCGCAGGCCGGGCAGTCAATGACCGACTACGTCGAAGGGCTTCGTGACGCGGACGCCAAGGCGACGCTGACCGACCCGATGCCCGCTCACGACCGCATTTTCCGGGATCACCGAGCAGGAGAGGGGAAGACGCTGAGCGTCTTTGTCCGCGACTGCGTGAAAGGGAACTGCTTTCCCATCGACAGCCGGGTTGCCAACCAACTTGGGAGCTTCGGACTTCCGAAGAACGAGCGCTTGCTCGTGAGCCTTTGTCTGAGCGAAGGATTGAATCCTCGTCGGATCGCGAGGACTTTCTTACAGGCACCGGGCCTGATGGCATGATTCAACCAGGTCGCAACCGAGGACCGCCGTTTGAAGTGGCCCTTCGCGTTCCGATCGTCCTGCATGACTCCCAGCAGATGCCGTCGAGCCGCGGGAACGGCTCGCGACCGATGAGTGGACGGATGACGGACTCACTGGGAGTCCTCCTAGATCGAAGTCGATTGCTCGGGGGCTGGTTCGGCGATCAGACCGATGCAGGCTATTTAGCGTGCCGAGTTCCGAAACGGTGCAGCGTACTTCGGCCACGGCATCGCGTATCGCGTATAATGATCGGGAGGTCGGGTGCGGCTATTGAGGTACGCCACGCTCTGTAAGAACTTGATCATGCTTGCTCAACTGAATTCTAAACTGCCTCTTCTCTTCGGACTGGTCCATTCGGGCCAGTTCCAGAGGCAGCTCGTGGACTTCATCGCGATTATTGAGGCCGGCGAGGCCAACGCATGGGACCGTTTCCACGACGCAGCCGATGCAGGCAGATTCCGATCACGCTTTCTTCTCTACCACCTGCTCATGTCCCTGAGATTTGAGGAGGCGTACGACCCAACCGCTGAGTTGATTGAGCGCGACCTTGAGAAGATCGTAGCGGCTGGCATCTCGGAAATCGAGATGCGGGCGGCCTTCTCCTCGAAGCTGGTGAACGATAGTCAGTTCGACGACGTCATGTACGAGATCGCCTCAGCCGCGATCTTTTCGCAGATCCTAGACCACCGGACATGCAAACTTGAGCAACCGCTGGTCGGCTCCGCAGTTAATCCCGACTTGACCGGAGAATGGCAGGGCATGCGTACCAGGGTCGAGGTTAAGCGGGTCGACGACATGCCGCCGCGGTATGTTCCGGAGGCGCGGACCATCATCGAGTCGGCGGAAATACCCGGCGGGTTCGACCTGCACCTCAACGTCCCGCTCATCAGCGACACAGAGGCTGAGTTCATCAAACGCATGGTCGAACGGCTGCACGAGCACCGAGCGATAGAGCGGGGAGTCCAGGTTCGCGTCGAAGGCTTTTCCTGTTCACCATGGGACGCGGCTACCTGAACGCGGCCATCAGCAAAGTCCGATCCGATGCATTGGATTTAATGATGTACCTGACTTGAGGAATGTTCAGCAGGGTTTGCTCTCCGGACCGTCCATCAGTTCAACCGAGCGGACCTTGCTGGAAGACGCTTTTCCCATGCCCGAAGGCGTTCACGTCTTCGGAACGCGAACCTCAACCCTTCGGCTCGGATCAAGTCCACGGGGAACTGGCCAGCGCGTCTACAACGACCTGAAGGGCAAGCTCAGCAATGTGAGCCCGGTGCAATCAACATCGTCGTCCTTGGTTTTCTGCTCCGCACTACAACGAACAGGACTTCGCTGACGGGCTCCTGGGCTCTTCATTTGTAGTGGCACGACGCCCTACCGGTGTAGAGGGGCCAGAATTACTGCTATCACGGACTGGCCTCGCCCCTTTACGGCGGAAGCTGATCTCGCCGTGCTACCGGCCAAGACGGCAGAGGTGTCTCCGAGCCTTATCGACATGATCAGGGCGGAGATCGCTGAGTTCGAAAAGCTTAGTGGAGTGCTAGGTCTACGGCTTACATCAGCCTATCCACTGGCGTTGTTTCGGTTGAACTACCGAATCCGGCTACACCTCTTCCTGCGAAGGCAGGTGACCTTATCATTCATTGAATTATTGAATTCCGGCGTTACGGTCTATCGCCATCCAGTTGCCACATGCCCATCCGCCGCAAAACGGCCTCCCACCTTGGACACCGGCCAAAAAAAGCTCTAACGGTGTCTTGTCGCCCCGACGGATTGCCATCGGACCAAATCGGGGCCAGCGCACTCGGTCGGATCGACGAATGTCGCTAGCTTAAGGCCGTGGTGGTCGGTCAGAAGACACCGTGCACGGCGGCGAAGGCACGCGGTTGTCCGCCGTGCACAGCCGCCGTCAGGTGCCAGCGATTTACAGCGACACGTCCTTGAGCCCGTTGCCGACCTCTGGGTGGGTAGCTCACTCCGCGGCTGGCTTCCTCTGGGCCCGCACTTGACCGCTGAAGCGCAGTGCCGCCTGTGCCGCCCCTGGCGTGCGCGGCCCGTCTTCAGCCAAGGGAAATGTCCCACAGGCTCACGGCGGCTAGCCTAGGTTGCGCGACTGGTGGGGTCGATAATCGGATTTCCCTGGGAAATCCCCACGTGAAGGGTCTGAGTCTTCACTACATTTCCCGATCGGGAGTCAGCCGCTCGGGGATGCTCAGCTTCAGGGCGGCCAGGATTCTTGCCTGCTCTGGCTTGGGTCGGGCGACCCGACGCAGGGCCAGCTTCCTGCCGTCGGTCGTCTCCAGGAGAATGTCGCCGATCTGGATATCCCCCAACTGCCGCAGGATGACCTCTGGCGTCATCGGCCGTGGTTTGGGTGAGGCATTTGGTCGGCTGACGATCGGGCTTGCGAATCTCCGTCTCGAGTCCTGCCTGCTTGGACAAGTGATCCAGGGTCTTCCAGAGCGCATAGGCCAGCACACAGACCATCACGTGCGCCTGTGTCCGTCCGCTGTAGTGGTGCCACACCGGGCGCAATAGCAGCTCGGATTTGAGTACCCGGAATGCGTGCTCCACAACCGTGAGCTGCATGTACGTCTCCCAGAATTCCTGAACGGACCAGCCCGGTTGGTTGCTCTGGAGCAAGTAGGCCCCGTCACGGGCCAGGGCCGCCTTGAATTTCGCGACGTTCCACGACCAGGTCAGCTCGGCCCGCTTGGCCTTGCTGACGGTGATCGTTACAAACGGGCGGGCCTTGGGATATCGACCCGTGAGCCGTCCCACACGCTCCAGGATCTTGTCGCGGTTCTTCAGACGCCCTGTGCTGATGAGCTGCTGGAGGCGTTGCAGACCGCGAGCCAGGCCACGACGCTGGCGGCGACGAATCGCACGCTCTTTCTTACGACGCGGGCGACTGCGAGCCAGGAGAAAATGCTCCTGCTGTTGGTGGATCAGCTTGACGGTGACTTCAGGATTCTCGGGCAGTTGGTGCCAGCCGCCGCTTTGCAGCTGACTCTGGAACTTGGTCAACTCGCCACGCCGGGCTGCGAGCACATATTTTCGGCCGGACTTCTTGAGGAAGGCCAATGACTCCTTGCTGACCATTCCCCGGTCCATGACCCAGATCCGCTGGGTCTTGCCGAATCGTTGCTCGACCTCGGTCACGATGGTCTCGACCGTCTGCAGGTCCTGGGTGTTTCCCGCCAGCGTGCGATGCGCCAGAGGAAAGCCGTCTCGGGTCACGACCAGGGCCAGGACGACTTGCTTGCAGTCGCTGCGGTGGTCCCGTGAATAGCCCCTCTGGGCCAGGTCGTTCTCCTCTGCCAGGCCCTCGAAGTAGGTGCTCGTGAGGTCATAGAGCAAGAGGTCGTAATCGAGCTGAAAGAGCGTGCCGAGCCGGGTCTTCAGATCCTGCTCGATCGACTCCTGAGCGGCCAGCAAACGATCCAGCGTGTGGTACAAGCGGTCCTTGGTCACGGCGCTGTCGGGCACGCCGAGCAGGTCTTCCAGACCGGTGGAGACATACCAGTGTTCGGCCAGAGCAAACTCGCTGCAGGGGCCGCAGAGACGATTGATCACCTCGATGGCCACGACGTCGGCAGGCCGCACCGTTTCTTTGCCCTGGGGGATGTGACGCTCGACGATCTCGTCGAGGCCGAGGAGTTTCCAGAGCCAGAGTCCCAGCCAGACGTCGCCGAATCGGCGTCCGTTGGTCCAGCCGATCGAACCCAGCCGGACGCGCACGACATCGGGATCATCGGGAATAGGGACCTGATCGTCATCGGGGAAGAGGCGGAGTTGTTGCGAATCGCCCTGGCGGTTGTAGATGACCACGGTGCGCTGCCAACGATGCTGCTCGTCGTGGTTCAGTTCGCCGAGATAGGCGACGATGTGCTGCCGCGGCCCAGCCTCGGTGCGCGTGCTCTCGACCAGGGCGTAGTAGGTGTGGGACTTGCCGTCCTTGTTGCGAGTGTATCGGCGCAGGAACATGCCGGCCTCCCGAGCACCAGGATGATCGGGGGTCGGCATGGAATCAAGGTCTAAAGTCTCAAGTAGGTCTTCACTACAACGATCCGAGGCCGTTTTCACTACCAAAAAACCAGGAAATCAGGCCGCTCGGACGGGATTTTGGGGTAAAATCCGCCACTAACCGCGCAACCTAGGTTAATCGTGCGTGGTGAGACAAATCAGGTGGAAGTCACGATCCATTGGACGGGTGGTTTCGTCAGCCAGCATTCTTTGGTGCGTGCGGTGCAACGCTACGACCAGCTAGCCAACTACACGAAGTTGCGTGCCCGGATCGAGGAACTGCGCTCAAGGCCAGACGATGACACAAGTCGCCCGGAGCTTGAATGAGGAGGGGTTTCATCCGCCCAAGCGAGCGCAACGCTTTACGAAGGACATGGTCGCTGGCTTCCTTGCCAAAGGTGGACGAAGCGGACCGCGACCGCGTGCGTTATCAGCACAGGGCATGCTCGGGCGTGGCGAGTGGCTCTTGACGGATCTAGCCCGCGAACTGCAAATGCCGTCGACAACGTTGCACCGCTGGCGAAAGGTAGGGTGGATACAAGCCCGAAAGTTACCGGTGCCTGGCGGTCACTGGGCGATTCGAGCCCCAGGCACAGAACTGAAACGACTGGCCCGACTCCGCAAGTATCAACGCACCAGGCGTGATCTGCCCATTCCGGCAGAGTTGACGACGCCGAAAATCCGAAAGAACAAGTGACGCCCGGGGACTCCACTGGCTTCGGGCGAGGTAACGGAGCTTCGCCGGAGCCGGATATAGCTTTCGTCTTGGGAGGCATTATGGCTGGTAAACGGAAGTCGATATACGTTCAATCAAGTCGACGATGCAGATGGACGTCCTGCGGTGCAAGACGCCGGAGATGGTACACAAGGAAATCTGGGCTCACCTGCTGGCGTACAACATGCTCCGGACGGTGATGGCTGTCGCGGCGGCCGAGAGTGGCATCGAGCCGCGCCAGGTGAGCTTCAAAGGAGCCAAACAGGCTGTAACGGCATTCGCCCCGAAGATCGAAGCGGCGCGGCCGAAGGATCGCCCGGGGCTGATCGATGATCTGCTGGCAGTGGTTGCATACCGCCGCGTGGGCGACCGCCCTGGGCGGTGGGAGCCGCGGGCACTGAAGCGTCGACCGAAGCCGGTGAAGCGCTGGGGCAGCCTCGGCACGTCTCCAAACTGGCGCACAATCGCGCGAAGTGGTACTAAGCACGCGGTGAGGCTGTGGGACATTTCCGTTGGCTGCAAGCGGGCTGCGCCACAAGGGGCTGCAGCGTGAGCGGAACTGCGCACAGCGGTCGAGCGCAGGGGCAGAGAGGGCCAGCCACGGAGCGAGCCACCCAAGAGGCCGGCAACCGGCTTCAAGTACGGGTCGCTGTCAAGCGCTGGCACCTGATGGCGACTGTGCACGGCGGGCAGCCGTGTGCCTTCTCCGCTGCACACAGCGTCTCTGACAAAGCACCACGCTCTTAAGCTAGTGCCATTCGTCTGACCATACCGAAGCCATTTGCTCCAATGTGCGTCACCTCGACGCCATCGCCTCTCCTTATGCAAAGTCCGCAGCCAAACATAAGAACAAACTACGACCCGCCCCTGACCTCAGGGAGAGGAATCGTGGTCCGGATGTTACGCGAGTGGGCCACAGATCATCGACATCACCTGCGATTGGCGGAATCTCAAGCATCCCCGATTATCCGAGGGCTGTCGTAGGGGATGCGCCCGGTCAGTGAATGCCAGTTCGGCTTGCCAGCAAGCCCAGCACGATCAAGGCGTACTCGACTGCGAAGACGACGCCCAGACACCAGCTCACCCAGCGCTTCTCCGGGTGGTCGATCCAGTAGCAGAGGAGCCGAGAGAAGACCAGGGTCTGCAGCACGACCTCTGGCAACCCCGTGAGCTGCACCCACAGGGGTAGCTTCGTGTAAATCATCCCCTCCAGAGACCCCGGCGCGGGCCCAGGCGGGCCGAAGATGCCAAAGACCACCAGCACCAGCCAGAGACGCAGCCAGCCCCACTGAGTGGCGAAGAAAGTCTCACGCAGCAAGAACAGCAAGGCACCGAAGAGAAGCCCCCGGACAGGCTGGAGCAGCGGGCCGGCCATGACCATGGGATCGGTGATCGGCCGCATCAGGAACCGCAGATCGGTCTCCGCAAACAGGCGCACATAGTCAAACACGAACATCGCCAGCACGCCGAACACGAAATAGGAGACCGTGTGGGTCACGATCGTCTTGAGGACCACCGCCCGGAAGGTGGGCAGGACCCTCGCCCCGTCGTCGGTCGCGTGGTGCTCCACCACGAATGCCCTCTTTGATACTCGCCGGCGGGTGAGTTGGCGCAGGGAGTGCAATTCGCACCCACGGCTCCGGGGGTTTAGCCCGAGGAGTTGCCTGCTACTCCGCCCCTGCGTCCACATCGTACGGCAAACTTGATCCGCCGTCACGGCTTCTTGGGCGGAGGAGCAGGCTTTACCGGGACCGCCTTCGGTGCTGCCGCCTTCTTGGGCTTCTTCTTTTCCTTGCTCTGCGAGTTGTTGCCTTTACCCATCGTCGTCGCCTCGATTCGGGAGTGAGAGCTTAACAAAGGAAAACCAGCCTAACTCATGGCAGGAGGTCAGCGTAAGCATATTCTGAGACTCATGTGCAACGATTGCCTACTTCGGAGCATTAGCGGAGTTGCGGAAGCGCCGAAACCAGCGATTTATCTGCGGACCGCGAACCTCAGCTTCGCCGACGACGACCGAGGATTGTCCCGCTTTTCCTCGGCAGTGGGGCGGATAACCTCCTCAGCGATCGAGATGTAGCTGCCGTCGCGCAGGCCCTCCTTGAATGCCGATTTCACACGCCGGTCTTCACCGGAGTGGAACGACAGGATGGCAACTCGCCCACCTGGTCTCAGGCAAGTCGGCAGGGTACGGAGAAACTCCGTCAAGGCCCCGAACTCAGCGTTCACCGCGATCCGGAGCGCCTGGAAGACTCGGCGGACGACATCCTCCACGGTGCTGTCAGAAAGACGGGTCCACCGGGCGTAAGCCTCGTACACGACTGTGGCAAGTGCTTGGGTGGTTACGAGAGGTTCACGGGCGTGCGCGCGATGGATCGCGCTGGCGAGTTCTCGGGCGTGGGGTTCATCGGAGTTCTCGGCGAGAAGCTGAGCCAGGCCCGATTCGCCCAGTTCCGACAACAGAGCAGACGCGGTCCGGCCTCGTGTCGGGTTCATCCGCATGTCGAGCGGGCCGGCCACCTTGAAGCTGAAGCCGCGCGCAGGGTCGTCGATTTGCATGGAGGAAAGACCGAGATCCGCGAGTAGCAGGTCCGCCCCTTCGGGTGCCTCGGCGGCGAGGAACCACGGCAACGCTGCGAAATTCATACGTCGCAATACGATCGATTCGGGAGGGAAACCGAGGCCGCGGAGTCTGGCTTCGGTCTTGGGCAATTCAATCGGATCGGCATCCATGCCGAGCAGCCGTCCGCCTGGCCGGACGGCTGCGAGGAGGGCTCGGGCATGACCGCCGTATCCCACCGTGCAATCGACGGCGACATCCCCCGGCCGAGGTCCGAGCACGCGCAGGATCTCGGCCACCATGACTGGCCGGTGCGTTCCTGCGGGCGTCTTACCCCCGGAGATTACCTTCGCTACGTCGTCGGGATAGCGGTCGGGTTGGTGCTCCTTGTATTTCTCGTGGAAATGGCGAGGATTCTTGCCGCGATAGCGTGCCCGACGTGGCGGCTTTCCGGGAGTGGGATCGGTCAGCGTGGCGGCCAGAGCCTTCGCAGCCTGTTCGTTCATTGCCCTGATCTCCAGATGGGGACCTTTTCGACGATATCGTAATCGATTCCGGGAGTCCTCGCGAGTGGCGTCCTGTACAGAATATCAGAGTGATGCTTTCGTCGGACGAGGTGGTCCTGGAGTCGCTCTTGCCCGCGGTCTGGATCGCGATTAATTATCCCAGCGGCATCTTCGCCGGTCCTCGATACTTTCGGCCATGCCTGAGACGGCAATCATGATGGACGGCCGAGGGGAAATCGGGACCATGCTGACCGAGACGGGCGCGACCATCGACCAGCGAATTCCGGTCGAGAGAATAGGTCGTCCCGGCTCCCATCCAACTGCGTCGAGTGGGGGACACAGGAATCTGCGGCCCAAGTGCGATTCCTTCGCAACGATGCGCGAGGTCTGAGGGGTCCGGGTAAGTGCCGACCCGGTGACCGGGATTACCCAGGGGCTCATCGTTCCCCCCTCCCGCTTAACTTTCGAGCTAGGCAAAGCACGTACAGCTGCTGGGCAGAACACAATTAGATGTGAATAATATCATCATCAACTTGATTAATCCATCAGGTGAAATAAGATGGAGATAGTAAGTCCTGCTGCTCGCGTGCCTGAAGACGTGTCGGCACTTGCGATGATTTCAGTTTCACAGGGCAATGTCAGTAATAACGGGCAGGGGCACCACTGTTGGAATGAAGTGGGTACCAGGCTGTTATCGGTGGGTTCTTGCCAGGTGGTGCCCGGCACCTCGCTTGGAAACGTGACTTGATCGGCGTAGGTTGGGTGGGGAAGTGACAACGGGGGGTGTCATGATCAAGAAAGGCGCCTCGGAGCGGAGGTAAGAGACTCCGCGTCCGAGGCTTGGCCGTCGGAGGTTAGAGCTTCCTCGGGCCCACATCAAACTTGCCGCAAGACTGGGGGCAGTCAAGGGGCTCGTCAGCCTCGGGTGAGACCGTGTCTCCTCAAGGGATGTGAGAAGGACTTTCGTCCCTCCCATCCCCAAGCCAGATACTGTAGCCCGGAGTGCCGCGCGGCCGCTTGTCGCTGGCGACGGCGGCGAGCGAGCCGACAGTATCGGCGAACCGACAATGGCCGGGAAACACGCCAGGCCCAAAACCGACAGTACCGCTCTCGGCCAAGGAACGGGAGCAAGCGGCAAGAGCAGAAGCACTGCTCCCTGAATCGCCCCAGGCGGCGTGTCCCGATGCGTCACCGCAGCGCGAGGGTCAGCGCCCAGCGGCAGACGCGGAATTTTCCTGGTGCGACCGTCCGGGGTGCGAAGTGTACTTTGCATTTTTCCGTCGTAGCCCTTGTCAGCGATTCTGCAGCTCTGCTTGCCGACAGGCTTTGCGTCGGGTCATCGAGCGAGAACGGCGATGGCGGCAGCGTGCCCAGCAAGCGCGAGCATCCCACCTGGCGAGCCGTGCTCAGGCCCCTGAGTTTGTTGACGCGTATTCTCCCGGGTCACACACCGCCGTAAGTTTTCATTGCCCCCAGAAGGAGGAAGGAGCGGCAGGCCATCGAGATCCCTCGGTGGCCCCCGTTTCCTTTCTCCGATTTGCCCCCGTGGAGGCAGGGCGATGACTCCGTGCGCAGTTGGTCAGGTGTGTCCCGTGCGGTTGGATGAACTGGGCGATCGGTTTCGCCGCTACCGGCTGCGGGTGCCGCAGGCCGTGGCCGCGATGACGCAATCGTTGCGTCGCTGGGGCCAGTCGGCCGATCGTGGGGACGATGCGTGAAGAGAAGCCGCAGATCCTCGATGGCTTCACGCCTGGGAGGCTGCCGGGCAAGTGCGAGGATGACAACCTTGCTGGTGCGGCTCTTGGACGTCGACGATCGCCGCGCCAGGCGGCCATTCACGGCTTGAACCAGACTGGCCGGCGGCCGTACGAGCTGGAGGAAGCATGGATTGTGGCCGCGCTGGTCCGCGAGGACGGCTTGAGCCAGAGCGAGGTCGCCGAGCTATTGGGCCGGCACAAGAGCTGGGTCTGCCGGCGGCTGGCGCTGTTGGAGAAACTGTGCCCCGAGGTGCGTCAGGATCTGGAAGTGGGACTCCTGAATCCGACCGCGGCGCGGGAGATCGCCCGGTTGCCGGCCGGCAACCAATCGGAGGTTCTGGATGTTACAGACGTGAGGCGCTCAGCAGCGACGAGCTCAGCGGTGTGGTTCGCCTGCTTCTGGAGTCGACGACAGCGGAGCAAAAGATGTTCGTCTTGACCAAGCCCCGGGAGGCGCTGGGACATGCCGGCGCACCAGAGCATAAGGGCTGGGATCCCCGGCTCAGTACGCAGGGCAATCGCCTCAGCAAGCAACTGGCCATACTCCTGGACCGGCTGGCGGGGATCGAGAACTTCCTGGACTGTCACGGCTGGACGTCCCTGACAGCCACCGATCGCCTTGTTCTTGGTCCCATCTTCGAGCGACTGGCACGCGACGCACGCTGTGTGGCCGAGGGAGCCGCCGACCTGGCCGTGGAGATGCAACACCGATGAACGACACCTTGATGCACGAGATCGTGGTTCGCTTTCGCGGCGGTGCGTCGATCCGGCGGATCGCCCAGAGCCTGCACATCAGCCGCCGCACCGTCAAGCGGATGCTCGATCGCATCGAGCGGGCCCGTGTGCCGACTCGGCGACAACCGTCCCAGGCCAGGCCACGACGGGCAGTCAGCTCGACGCTCGATCAGGACGCGATCACCGACCTCCTGGCCCGCTATCCCGACATCACGACGCAGCGAATCCACGAGGAGTTGCTGCCGCTCGGTTACCAAGGAAGTTACTCGTTGCTTTGCAGCCGGGTACGCACGTGTGTCCTTGGTCTGTCGCTCCGCCTGTGCAGCGGTTCGAGACCGCACCGGGTCAGCACAGGCGCAGATGGATTACTCCACTTACGACATCGACTTCACGACCGAGGGACTGTGCCTGGGTTTACGCCTTCAGCTACATCCTGGGCTACTCTTTCAGGCAGTATCTCCATTTCGTCGAATGCCAGGATTTCCCCACCACGCTGTGCCAGCACATCCGCGCTTTCGAACACCTGAGCGGAGTCACGGCAACCTGTCTTTATGACAACATGAAAGTCGTGGTGAGCAGCTACACCGACGGCGACGAGCCGGTGTACAACCCACGGTTCCTGGCGTTCGCGGCCCATTACGGCTTCCGGCCAATCGCCTGCAAGCCCAGACGGGCCCAGACCAAAGGGAAAGTCGAGCGGCCATTTGGATATGTTGAATCCAGCTTGCTTGGTGGTCGCAGCTTTCATTCCCTGGAACACTTGAATGAGATCACGACCTGGTGGTTGGCGGAGGTCGCCGACGTGCATGTCCATCGCCAGACCAAGACGCGTCCCATCGATCGGCATGCGGAGGAACAGCCTCACTTGCTACCGCTGCCTGCACGACCGTTCGATGCTTCGGAGGTCGTTTATCGAACGGTCGACGCCGAGGCCTTCGTGGTCTACCGCACAAATTCTCCGTACGCAGCCCCTGGTGGTCAATGGCCAGATGGTCGCGGTGCGAACGACCGAAGACGAACTGGTGATCCATGACCGGGCA
>CAWFAF010000067.1:0-546031 GCA_963813575.1 uncultured Planctomycetaceae bacterium | reverse complement strand
TTTCGCCGCTCCTCGCGAACATCTACCTGCATTGGTTCGAGAAGCAGCACGGCCGTCATGACGGACCCGGGAGATGGGCGAACTCCAAGCTCGTGCGCTACGCTGATGACTTTGTGGTGCTGGCACGCTATCAATCGAGCCAGTTGGTCAATTGGATTGAGAGGATGCTCGAAGGGCGATTCCGGTTGACGATCAATCGTGAAAAGACCCGCATCGTCAAGATGCGCGAACCGGGTGAGAGCCTGACGTTCTTGGGGTTCACGTTACGCTACGACCGCGATCTTCATGGTCGCGATCACCGTTATCTCAACGTGATACCTTCTGCGAAAGCGATCGCTCGAGCTCGGGAGAAGATCCGGGACCTGACCGGACCCCAGCGATGCTCTCTGCCCATCCCTCAGGTGATCCGCGAGATCAACCGGTGGACGATGAGCTGGAGTCGGTATTACCGCTACGGTTATCCCCGATCGGTATTCCGGCGGCTGAACTGGTATATCGGCTCACGCTTGAGTCGTCATCTGCGACGTCGGAGTCAACGACCCTTCCGACCTCCGGAAGGCACGACAATCTATGCCCAACTGCAGCGCTTCGGCCTGCGGCCATTGTGATTGTCTGAGGATGACTCCCTGTGCATGTCTTGGAGCGAGATCGGTCGGTAAAGCCGGATACGGGAAAACCGTCCGTCCGGTTTGAAGAGGGCGGAGGCGGCGTCGATCGCATGGCCAGCGGATATTGAGCCACGAACGGGGAAACCCTGACACGGACGTAAGCCGAAGCCTAACCGTTCCCGCCCCTCCGCTACTCTACTAAACGGAGCGGAGAAGTACGACATCAACGTCCGCCGCTCGTCGTCTGCAATCCCCATCGTAGCTCACTTTGGCTACACCCAAGAGCAATCCGGTGACACCCGCCATGCCGCGCCACCCGTGGTCCACCAGTTCCTTCTTACCCCAGTTCAATTATACATGATGAAACGGGCTCCGATTCACGTCCGTGGCTGAGGCATCGACTGATGTCCCAATAAATCAACCGCTTACGATTTTTCGGCAAGCACATTGCCTTTCGTCAACGAGCGGCAGTCACAACTCGGGCTGCTCGTGATCACTACTCCGAGTGTTACCACTGTTCAACGACGAGTCGAATCCCGAGCTTGCGGCCGGTCATGCCGGAATTGACCGCGTGTGACGCGGGAAGGCCCTACGCTGCATGTACCATGTTCTCCTCCGACTGGTTGGTTCGTCGGCCGCTGGATCAATCTCTATTCCATCGAAGCCGCGGTTGTGAACGCCTGCCACAGCGGCCATGGCAACGCGGGTGACGTGGCCATCCTCACGGCCGCGAACAGGATGCCGTTGATGCCCTTCGCCCAGATCGCCACGCGCATCGGCGGTGCCATCACCGTCAGGCTCAACCTCCTCGCGCTGTCCTGGCGACGCCGGCACGCCTCGGGCTCATGGGGCGTGAGAACGGCCACCACGAGCATCATCCGCCTCAATGTAAATCTCAAGCGAGGCATTCGCATGGCCAGGTCCTTACCAACCGATCGCCCTCGAAACGTCTGATTCCTCAATCTCGGGGAATCGACAAATCCGCCGGAATCTTCCGCGACAGCGGCGCATCGCCGCGGATCATCCGGGTCGCGGCGCCGGTCAGTTTCAGATACCAGTCGCTGGGCAACCCTTCATAGGTCACGAAGTACTTTCCGACCGGGGTCTCTCTCGGCCACCTTGTAGATCGCCGTCCCTTCGTCGACTTCGTCGAACATGCCGACGAAGACGGTGCGGATTCCCAGCTCCTTGAAGATCGCGAACTGCCGCCAGTAGAACTCCCCACCGCGGCGCGGGATCATCGTCCGGCCCGGCGGCATCCGTCGCAGGTTGTCCCACGAGAATCCGGGAAACGCCGTCGGCATGTAGCCTTTGCCCGAGGTCTTTCAGCTCGGCCAGGTCGCCTTCCCACACTTGCTTGCGGATTCGATCCATCGAGGCGTCATCGCGATAACGGCCGGCGTCCCATGGGCTGATCGCGTCGAACGAGCGGTAGACCTTGGCCCATGCCGGGTCGGGGCGAGACTCGCCGCGCAGGGTCCGCCAGAACGGGTCGACGCCGCCGATCAGGTAGACGCCGCCGTATTTCGGGTCGTTCTTGAAGAACGCGACGAGCTCCGCCCCTTGCTCGGGCGACCAGGGACGGTCCCTGAACCCGAGGCCCCAGAGCAGGACGACCGGCTTGCCCTGATGATGCAGGTAGCGCGAATCTTCGCGAACCTTGACCTGATCGCAGAGGAACTTCCAGTCGTCCATGACCATCTTGGTCGTCGCGCCGCGGCCCGTCGAGAGGTCGAGCATCATCGCCCAGACGCGGCCCTCGCGGTGGCATCCTTCACGAAGGCTGGCCAGCACCCGGTTCACATGGCGCGACCGTCGTCGGGCTGGCCGCCTCGCCGATGAACCGGCTGACGAAGACGCCGTCGATGCCGTACTGCCGCATCCATTTGGTGTGCAGCAAGACCGGCCCTTTGCGAAAGGCGCTGTAAAGCCGGGCCGGCGAGCCGTCGGGCATTTTCAGGCCCGGAACGTCGCAGAGATCTTCCGGGGCGTACTCGGCGACGTCGGGCCACATGTCGACCGTGAACCGGCCGCCTTGCGGCCGATCCAGGCCTTGCCCCCAGTGCGTGAAGCCGAAGCTCGTCCCGTCGCCGGGCGTGTTGAACCATCCCTGGTAACCGCAGAGCACCTTGCCGTCGAGCGTCGTCGCGTCAATGTCGGAGCGACTCGGTCCCGTATAGGGATGCAGCCACGGTTCGTCGTCGGGCGCTTCCGAAGCGAGCGCCCCATTCGTGAGTAGGCCGAGCACGGCGACCACCTCCGCGACGAACATCCTCACAACGTTGGCTCCTGAAATCTTCACCACAGAGATCACGGAGAGCACAGAGAAAACTCAAAACGAGATCACCTGAGAGTTCATGTTCATTGCTTCCATTGACCGACGTCGGTTTGCCTGAATCAGCGTGGTCTTGGCTTAGTCGGTCCGTTGCATCACCTCTTGGGGCACACGGACTTTCTTGCAATTCATTTCTCCTCTGTGTTCTCCGTGATCTCTGTGGTTCGATCAGAACATCTCCAGGGTTAGGGTGTTGTCCATGGGCTCGTCCAAGCTCAGGGGCTCGGTTCAAACAATCCAGGACTCAAGACGCCTGCCGCACGGTGCTTTTCGGCAAAGTAGAAAAGCAAGTCGAAGTCGTCTGGCTTCTGGCCAAGCAACCTCAGCACCAACGAAACCTGTCCTCGGTGGTGAGCCCCATGATTCGCCGCGTGCTGGAGCAGTTCTCCCACCGGCATGATTCGCTTATCGGTTCCGCCGATCGCGAACTCGACGTCGCGAGCCAGATCGTCGTCCCGAAGCGTTGACAAGAATTCGCGCATCGACGCCTCGACCGTCGTCCAGGTGTCGACGACAGTTGAGGCCGTGGGGAAGTCAGCGGGATTGAGCGGCGCGCCTCGTTCCGGGCCGCCGCAGCGATCGAGCCAGCCCCATTCGGCGCTCAGCATGTGAACCATCGTATTCCTGATCGAGCCATGGTTGTCAGCCACGGGCTGCGTGAATTGCTCGGGCCTCAGCCCTGACACCGTCTGAAAGAGCTTCCTGTTCGCCCAGTAGCCGTAGTCGAACAGGGTCTGCATATCCCTGACGGTCACTTGAAACCCCCTTTCCGTCTTCGCTGGCGGTAACCTTCCCTCAGCTTGTCGGTCCAGTACTTCGCGATCGCGAATTCTTGCCGGGTCCACTCGATCGCGATCCACACGCAAAGAAGCACGAAAAGGCCAAGCGCTGTCCAGCCAGATTTCGACATCACATGATCCTGACGTACTGATTCCAGCTTCATTCGCGACAGATGTCCACCAGTGCGCTCTCTTCGCTTCCCTCCAGAATACCGCGTCGTACGGCTCTTTGCAGGGTACGCTCGGGTCTCGAATCCTGGTCTGAATGGGTCTACCGAGGCAACCCGTCTGGGGGCCCCACGCGAGAGCTAGGTCTTGCCATCGCAGGACGGATTTGTTGGGATTGATGTTGGAATTGTTTGCCACGGCCATCCCACCTTGACTTGAATCTCTGCGTGGTTCTGGCATTGGGCTGATTGGACTGGCGCGCGGAGTGAGGGCCGTGGGTTCCTCCTTTTGAGGTATCAATGTCTGCAACTCTCTCCCCGGTTCGAACGTCACCCGCCCCGGCCCCCCTGCCTCAAGCCACACCTACGATCAACAACCTGGCGATCCGGGTTGGAACCGTCAACGGCTCGGGCAGTAACTCGGCCAACCTGGTGTTGCTGCGCACGCTTTACGCGATGGGGATCCCATGCAGCGGCAAGAATATCTTTCCCTCGAACATCGAGGGGCTGCCGACGTGGTTTCACATCCGCGCCAGCGGCAAGGGATACATCTCGCACCGCAACGACCCGGACATCCTGGTCTGCATGAACGAGCCGACGGCCAAGGACGACGTCCTCCAGCTCAGGCCGGGTACCATCTGCATCTATCGCGATGACTTTGCCGTGGACGTGAAAACGCTGCGCGATGACGTCATGTTCTTCGCGGTGCCGTTTCAAAAGCTGGTCGAGCAAGCGTATCCGCCCGACAAGACCGACAAGGGATATCGCGACAAGCTGCGCAAAGTGGTCAACATGGTTTACGTGGGCGTTCTCGCCTCGGTCTGCGAGATCGACATCGAAGCGGTGGAGGCGGGCATCCTCCGCGAGTTCCCCGGGCGAAAGGCGAAGGCTGCCGAGATCAACAAGAGCGCAGTGCGCACCGGGTACGAGTGGGCTCGCGAGCATATTCCAGGCAACCTTCCCTACCGTGTCGAGCGGATGGAATCGACGCAGGACAAGATCTTGATCGAGGGCAACAAGGCCGCGGCGCTCGGAGCCCTGTTCGGCGGGGCGAACGTGCTGACGTGGTATCCGATCACACCGTCAAGCAGTCTGGCCGAGTATGCGGAAGAGTTTCTCAAGAAACACCGGGTGGGCGCCGACGGCAAGGCTTCGTTCGCGATCGTGCAAGCCGAGGATGAGCTGGCCGCCGTGGGCATGGCCATCGGCGCCGGTTGGGGCGGGGCCAGGGCGATGACGGCGACGTCGGGGCCGGGCATCTCGCTCATGAGCGAGTTCGTGGGCCTGGCGTACTTCGCCGAGATCCCGGTCGTGATCGTCGACGTTCAGCGAATGGGTCCGAGCACCGGGCTGCCGACGCGAACCAGCCAGGGAGACATCCTCAAGATGCACCTGCTGGGCCACGGCGACTGCCGCCACATCGTGCTCATTCCCGGCTCGGTCGAGGAATGCTACGAGATGACGATCGAGGCGCTCGACCTGGCGCAGCAGTTCCAAACGCCTGTCTTCATGGCCACCGACCTCGACCTGGGCATGAACCTCTGGCTCTCAAGCCCGTTTGTCTACCCCACCAAGCCACTGGAGCGCGGCAAGGTATTGACCGCGGCCGACCTCGAGCGGCTGGGTCGTTTCGAGCGCTACAGGGACGTCGACGGCGATGGAGTCTGTTACCGCACGATCCCCGGCACGGCCAGCCCGCTGGCGGCTTATTTCACGCGCGGCACCGGCCACAACGAGAAATCGGGCTACAGCGAGCGGCCCGAAGACTGGAAGAAGAACCTCGACCGGCTGGCCCTGAAGCAAGAGACGGCGCGGAAGACCGTCCCTCGTCCCGTCTTCGAGGGCGACATCAGCGCCCGGGTGGGCCTGCTCGCCTATGGGGGCACACATCATGCCGTGACCGAGGCCCGCGACCAGCTCGGCGAGCAGGGAATTGCCACCGAGTATTGCCGGCTGCGGGCTTTGCCCGTGGCGGATGAGGTGTTCAACTTCGTCGAGCGCCATCAGCGAGTCTACGTGATCGAACAGAACCGCGACGGCCAGATCGCCACTCTGCTCCGGTCGTCGATGCGCGGATCGCTGGCCGACCGCCTGGTGTCCGTCACCCACTACAATGGCATGCCGATCGCCGCCGAGAACATCGTTCGCCCCATCCTGAGCTGGGAGAAACACCCCTCCGGACCCGGCTGGCCCACCGGCAACGTCGAACGCGACAACCCCGCCGTCCCGCACGATGAGCAGCCGTCGGCCGAGTGAGCCGGGCGCAGTGGCAAGACAAAGAGAATTACATCATAGTTCCTTGATTTTTTATTGAGGCGATTCTCCCATGGCCAGCGAAACGATGATTCCGATCCAGTCCAACGGCAGCTCGTTCAGCCTGCCGACGGTGGCTTTTCAGGGCCTGCCGTCGACCTTGTGCAAGGGCTGCGGGCACAACAGCATCACCAGCCACCTGATCGAGGCGTGCAAGTCGATCGGGGTTGACCCTTATCATACGATCAAGCTCAGCGGCATCGGCTGCTCGAGCAAGACCCCGGCGTATTTTCTGCAATACAGCCACGGCTTCAATGCGCTCCACGGGCGGATGCCGTCGGTGGCCACCGGGGCACTGCTGGCCAATCAGAAGCTGGTGTGCATTGGCATCAGCGGCGATGGCGACACGGCCAATATCGGGATCGGCCAGTTCAAGCACGCCTGCCGGCGGAACGTGCCGATGCTTTACATCGTCGAGGACAACGGCTGCTACGGGCTGACCAAGGGCCAGTTCTCGGCCACGGCCGACCTGAACGCCCACCTCCGCCGTTCGACCGGCGAGGAGAACCCGATCCCGCCGTTCGACCTCTGCGAGGAGGCGATCGTCGGCGGCGCCTCGTTCGTGGCCAGGTCTTTTGCCGGCGACAAGAAGCAGCTAGTTCCCCTGCTCAAGGCCGCGCTTCGGCACAAGGGTACGTGCTTCCTCGACATCGTTAGCCCGTGCGTGACGTTCAACGATTTCGACGGCTCGACCAAGAGCTGGGACTGGGCCAAGGAGCACGAAGAGCCGCTCCAGGAAGTGGGGTTCGTCCCACGTCTGCCAGAGATCGAGGTCGAGCAAAAGGCCGGCCAGGCCACCCGCGTGCAGCTTCACGACGGCTCGTGGATCACCCTGCGGGCCCTGCTCCACGAAGAGCACGACGTCACCAGCCGCGCCTCGGCCCTGACGCTCCTGGAAGAGAGCCACAAGAAGGGCGAGTTCCTCACTGGCCTGCTCTATCTTGACACCAAGCGGCCCGACTTCCTGGCCACGCTGAAGACGGTTGACACGCCACTGGCACTGCTTACCGAAGAGACGCTGCGGCCCAGGCCGGAGGTGCTGGCGAAGATCATGGAGACGATCTGAGTGGCTGGAGGCTGTGCTCAAGCGGAGTGGCGAGGTCGGGACCTCGCCACAACACTGACGATCCCTCGTGAACGCTTCTCACAAGGCTCCCCACTCATCCTTGGCGATACCTGCTTGACGCAGGATTCTTGACAACAGCTCCGTTCCGACATCCCCGTGGTGGGGGTTCGGGACGCGAATCGTGACGTCCCCTCTGATCATGAATTGGTGTTTGCCGCCCGAGTAGGGCCCTTCAAATCCAATCTGCTTGAGATGCCGGATCAGGTCCTTCCGCTTGATAGGTCCGAAAGGAGGCATCAAACGACTTCCTTGATGACGAGCCTGATGCCATCAATGTCGGGAAGAGCCAGGTTTCGGTGTACCCGGAAAAGAACCCACTCTTCGAGTACCTCGCGCAGCTCATCGCGGCAATCTTCGAGGGCCTTAGCGTTTGCATAGACGCCTGGACACTCCGGGATCTCTCCATAGTAGCTTCCGTCGTCCTGCAGAATCTCATATTTTGCGTGGCGAAGGGCCGCTTGGGTGTATTCTAGGAGCATTTTCTGGCAATCACCATGAAACGGGGCGCGTTGTAACCCTTTGTCATCAGTTCTCGATTCCTACCGAAGCGAAATCTCCACTCGATCTCGCTTTCGAGTGACGCACTCGATAGTACCAGTCTAGAGGCGCACAAACCTTGCTTCAATGGGGCCACAGCCCCGGTGTGAGAACCGAGCTTGGACAGCAACGGTCGGGAGACCTCGCCACAACAGGTCGGTCGTGAGACTTCGTCACCACGCGATTCACGGGGGCGACTGGTTCGTTGCGGTGAGTTGCGGCTCGACGATCAGATGAGTTGCGTCCGCGGCGAGGCGTTCAACCGTCGAAACGATCCCCGACGGCCAGCGAATCGTGATCTTGCGAGCCTCTATCTCGGGGCCGAGGCCGATGAGGAGTCGGGGATCGTGGGAGGACTCCAGGCTCGCTGCCACCCTTGCGCTGGCGGCAGAGCGTACGGCCTCCGGCGCTGACCTCGACACGGGCCCCGATCGCATCGCGATTACTGACGGGTGCCTACCAGGCGAAGTCGAATCCAGTGATTTCTGGTCTTTGTGTCGTTGCGCAGCACAGCCGGGGCCCCGTCCTTATGGTTGACGACCAGGTCGATGTCACCATCGTCGTCGAGGTCCCCGTACGCGACCCCGCGGCCGACGTGAGCGGAGTCGAAATAGGGACCGGCGTCGCGGGTCGCCAGGCGGAACCGCTGTCCTTCGAGATTGCGATGTAACAAGGCAGGCTGGGCATACGGACTGTTATACCCTATGAGTTCGAGGTTGTTGTCCACGTGGCCGTTGGAGACGAAGCAATCCGGCCAGCCGTCGTTGTCGAAATCCGCCAGGGCACAGCCCCAGCCCACCCAGGGCGTACTATCGGTGGACATGCCGCTGCTTGGCGTTCGGTCCTCGAATTTGCCGTCGCCCAGGTTCATATACAGGGAGTTGGGCTCGTTCCAGTAATTTGTGACGAACAGATCGGGCCGGCCGTCACCGTTGACATCCTCGGCGTCCACCCCCATCCCGGCGTGGGTTTTGCCATGGGAGTCGTAGCCGGCGCCCGAGGATTCGGTGACGTCCTCGAACGTGCCGTCGCCTCGATTGAGAAAGACGAAGTTCGGGCACATGTCGTTAGCGACGTAGAGGTCGATCCGGCCGTCCCCGTTGAGGTCCGCGGCTACGACTCCAAAACCCCGGCCGTCGGTCCGAGCGACACCAGACGCCTCGGGTCACGTCGGTAAACGTTAGTTTCCCGTTGTTCCGATAGAGGATGTGCCGAGCAGGCTTGATGGAAGTGGGGATGCAGTAGGTCCGTACATTCGCCTTGCCGCAGTCTTGTACATCATCCGGCATTTTCCACTGACCATAATTCGTCACATACAAGTCGAGGTCGCCATCGTTGTCATAATCAAGGAAGGCCCCACCTGTCGACCAGTTCGAACCGCCGATCCCCGCATCCTCGCTGATGTCGGTGAACGAACCGTCACCGTTATTGAGAAGAAGCACATTCACGCCGTAGTTGCAGAGGAAGACGTCCTGGTCGCCGTCGTTGTCGATGTCGCCGACCACGATGCCGTGGCAGTAGCCCGCGAAACCGAGTCCCGACGCCTCGGTCATGTCCCGGAAGCGATTGCCTCCCAGGTTCTTGTAGAGCCGATTGGTCCCCTTTTGCGCAGTGCCCAGTGGCAGAAGCGTTCCGGTGGCGAAGTAGAGGTCGAGCTTGCCGTCGTTGTCGTAATCGAAGATTGCAACCCCCGAACCGTTTGCCGTAGGGGCGTACCGTTCCGCGGTCATCCCCGAAAAATGCACGAAGTCGATCCCGGCCTGGTGGGAGATCTCGACGAACCGAAACGGACTGGGCTCCTGAGGGCGACTGACGTTCAGCCGCGTCGAAACCAGTTCGGTCCCCGCGATGCCCGCGATCGAATTAGCAGCGGGTTCCCTATTCGGCAGGCGGGCTGGTAAGGCGTGATTGGTACGAAAGCCCAAAGACAGCAAGTAGCCCAGCAAGACGACGCCGAGGGACGCACACGTAGAACGCCTCGATAGGCGGCCCAGGACCACGGCGTCGCAGGGCACAGGTACCGACTGCTCCGGGGGTCACGGTCGGAACCCGTTGATGTTTTTCTTGGCGAGGCTAACCCATCGTCATCGCTGCATGATTTGTCCCTGGGCTCGGTCACGGTGTAGTTCTGTCGGCTGCAAGGAACTCCGCCGTGGTCACCTGCCCCGATGGCCAGCGGATCGTCACGCGGCGAGCCTCGGTTTCCGATCCCAGGCCAATCAGCAGTCGAGGATCGTGCGAGGATTCGAGGCTCGCTCCCCCTTTGCGCTGGCGGTAGAGCGTTCGACTTTTCAGTTCGACCGTCACGAGTGCTCCCACAGCGTCGCGATTGCTGAGCGTGCCGACCAGGGACAAGCGGATCCAGTGATTGGCGGTTCTTGTGTCGTTGCGCAGCAGAGCCGGGGCACCATCCTTGTGATTGACCACGATATCGACGTCGCCGTCGTTGTCGAAATCGCCGAACGCGGCTCCGCGCCCGACGTGGTCGGTGTCGAAGTAGGGACCGGCGTCGCGGGTCGCCAGGCGAAATCGACTTCCTTCCAGATTGCGGTGTAGTAACGGAGGATGAGCATACGGACTGTTGTTGGCCCAGGAGCTCGAGGTTGTCATCCACATGGCCGTTGGTGACGAAACAATCGGGCCAGCCGTCGTTGTCGAAATCCGCCAGGGCGCAGCCCCAGCCGACCCAGGGCGCGCTATCGCTCGCCATGCCGCTCGTGGGCGTTCGGTCCTCGAACAACCCGGCGCCGAGGTTTCGATAGAGAGAGTTGGGCTGGCTGGAGAAATTCGTGACCAGCAGGTCGGGCAGGCCGTCGCCGTCGACGTCTTCGGCGTCGACTCCCATCCCAGCGAGGGACAGGCCATGCGCGTCGTAGCCGGCGCCCGAGGATTCGGTGACGTCCTCGAATGTGCCGTCGCCTCGATTGAGAAAGACGAAGTTCGGGCACATGTCGTTGGCGACGTAGAGGTCGATCCGGCCGTCGCCATTCAAGTCTGCCGCGACCACCCCGAATCCTCGGCCGTCGGTCCGGCCGATGCCGGCGGCTTCGGTGACGTCCGTGAAGGTCCGGTCGCCGTTGTTCCGGTAGAGGAAGTGTCTGGCCGGCTTGATCGATGGTGGGTGAGCAATAGGTACGGAACTTCGTCTCTTTCGGAGGATTCTGGCCGAGGTTTATCGTGCAGAACCGGTCGTCGTCCGGGAGCTTCCAGTGACCATAATTGGTCACGTAGAGATCGAGGTCTCCATCGTTGTCGTAGTCGAGGAAAGCCCCACCGGTGGACCAGTTCGAAGCCGCCGACCCCCGCATGCCTCGGTAATGTCCTTGAACGTACCGTTCGCCGTTGTTGAGGAAGAGCACGTTTGGGCCGTAATTGCAGAGGAAGACGTCCTGGTCGCCATCGTTGTCGATGTCGCCGACCACGATGCCGTGGCAATAGCCCGCGAAACCCAGGCCCGACGCCTCGGTCACGTCTCGAAAGCGATTGTCCCCCACGTTCTTGTAGAGCCGGTTGGGCCCTTTGCGAGCACTTCCCAGCGGGCAGAAGCGTTCCGGTGGCGAAGTAGAGGTCGAGCTTGCCGTCGTTGTCGTAGTCGAAGACGGCCACCCCCGATCCGTTTGCGGTTGGGAAGTGTTTGTCCTTGGTCATCCCCGAAAAGTGCACGAATTCGATGCCGGCTTGCTGCGCGATCTCGGTGAATCGAAAGGGACTGGGCGCTTGGGGTTGAGCCGGGTTGGCCCGCGTCGAGACGATGTCCGGGCCAGTGACGCCCCCAATGCTCACAATGACGAGGTTCTCGCTCGCTGGCGCGAATCGAGAGGCCAAGAATCGCTCGTAAACCGAAATCGCTCCGTAGCCGACGAGAACGAGCCCGAGCAACGCCAGGAGCCGGACCGGGGCGCGAGCGACAGCGCCCGACGACGAACCGGGAGTCGACCCACGCAAGGGAGGAGGTGATCCCTCGCCCACTTTCTCACCCGAGTGAACCCAGCTCATTGCCCCATCCTTCGCGTTCCAGGATCAGATCAAGGAGAGGTGACGGACGACGGGGACAAGCTCCCCACCTTCAGGGAGGAATAACGTCGAGCGGCCGGGTGCCCGAGCCAGGTCAGGCTGAGCCGCCCGGAGCGCCGCCAGGCTCGCGCGGGCCTGCTGGAAATTCGGGTCGAGGGCGAGCGCCGCCCCGAAGCATCGGTAGGCGAGTAAGAAGGACCCTGCCTCCCAGGCCGTTTGTCCCATCGTCCAGAGTAGCTTGGGATCATCGGGATGGAGGCTGATTTCCTTGTTCAGTCGATCCATCAAGTGCGATGCGATCCTGGGCTCGCACTCGCTCGGCCTGGGTGACGGCCGCTCGGTCGGTCAGGCCCATCTTGGTCTGGATTTTCTGAAGCAACTGGAGCGAGCCCAGGTCGTTGGGGTAAGCGGCCCGGGCGCGTTCCGCGTCGGGCAAGGCTTGCTCCCACTGTCGCCTGGACTACGTGAGCCCTGGCTCGCGTCAGCAAGGCGTCGAGATTCTTGGGATCGCTCGCCAGCGCGCGATCAGCCAGCGCGATGGCCTCGACCAGACGATTCGCGTCGAACGCCCCGCGCGCGGCAAAACCCAACACCCTGGGGTCGTCGGGGTACTTTCCGAGAGCCTTGGTCACCGAGGCCTCCGCCTGATCGGCCTGGTCGGTATCCATCAGGCAGCCGATCAACCCGATCAGAGCCTCGCGATCGTCAGGGTTCAGGCCAAGTGCCCTCTCATAGGCTTGGATCGCCTTGGGAAAGTCGCCGAGGTCGCGGAGGACCTTGCCCATGGTGAGCCAGACCCGGACCTCTTGCGGTCGGAGCCGAGCGGCCATCTGGAGGACTTCGATTCCACGGGCGCCGTTTCCCAAGCCGAAGTTCAATTCGGCAAGGGTGGTGGCCGCATCGAACTGATTCGGTTGCAGCTTCAACGCCCGCTCGAGAGCCAGCCGGGCTCCGCGATACTCCCCCATCCGGAGCAAGGCCAGCCCCGCGACGGTCATCGCCTCCCCTGAGCCAGGCGCCTCGTCCCGGACGGCGCTGACCGCCTGCAATGCCAGGTCGGGCCGACCCCGGCGAAGTGCGTCACGACCGCGGGCAACGGCAGCCCAGTGTTCGCCAACCGAGGATCGATGTGACCAGTGCCACCACAACCATCCCAGCGCGAGGACCGACGAGCCCCAGCGTCGTGCAGGCAAGGACTCCCGTGATCGCACGGGACCTTCCTGGGAAGACGGGCTTGGACCGATCCCCCGCCGTTACGCGTCCCAACGACTCACCCATCTCGCCCGAAGCCACCACCGCCGGTTCCTCCGGTTCCGAGAGGTTGCTCTCGAGGGTCGTCGTCGCCGAATTCATGGATGCAGTACAACCACCAGATCCTGTGTGGATTGACGATCCCGCGGAATCTTGCTCAAGGAACATGGATTCCACCATGATCAGTCGATGTTCGTTTCAGTCTCGCATGTCGGTTGCGAGCCGTCCGCAGTAGAGAAAGTGAGGAAACCGGCGCACTCCTGAGAGTGTGAACTCCCCGGGTGGCGGCCTCCTCACAACCGTGCCGATCTCGCTGAGGATCGAAAACCGGCAGAATAACGAAGCAGCTTCGGTGCTGAGCTTCCCCGGCGTGGCGGATCAATACTGAGTCGGCCGAGATGACCTCCCCGCCGGCCCTGGTGCCCAAGGCCCACACCGTTTGCATCGCCGTGCTCGACTTGAGGAATCGCACGGACCCATCGGCCATGGCGATGTTGCCACCACCGGGATGGAAGCTGCTCAGGCCGTACATCCCCGGGCAGTCCCAGTCTCCGTTCCAGGTGCAGGTCCGGCAGTTGGGATACTGGGGATTGGGGGCGAGGAAGGTGTTGCCCAGGGTGTAGCCGAACATGCCCTGATCCCAGCTCAGGCCCAGATAGCTCATGTTGTATTGCCACTGCGGAGTCTGGACGATGGTCCCAGGGGCAATGGAGGCGCATGTATTGAGCCAGCCCATGAAGGTCGTCAACGCCTGACCGGAGCAGGGGGCGTTCGTGGACAGATCCCGACGGCCATGGCACCGGGTTGATCACGTCTTGCGGGACCGTAAGAATGCTGGCAGTTGAAGTCGCCCGTCCGCCATTCACCGAAGGCAATCGTGTTCGACGTGCCATCGCTGATGTCGGCGATGCCGATGGGAGCGGTCGGGGTTATCCACGGACGAGGTTGCGGTGCCCCCAATCGCCGGATCCATGTCCGCACGCGAACAGGCCCTTGGGATTTGTACTGGAATAGAGGCCCTCGAGGGGCCGACCGAGGCGAAGTAATTGTTGCCCGGTGACTTGATCAGGTTATCGCACGCGACGGTGCCCTTCGCCATGGGGGAAGACGGGCAGAGGAAGCTGGCGATCCGGGTGCCGAGCAACGAATGTTGGCTGCGGAACCATTGTATCGGTTCGGTCAAATTGAAGTTGATCGCGTTGTAGAGCGCGCCTGCTCGAGGTAAGGGAACATTTGCGCCTGGGGGCTCCAGCATCCCCAGGTGAAAGTGTACGAGCCGCCCGGGTAAAACCGCATCGGGTAGACGTGGGGAATGGCGTTGGTGGCCGACAGATAATTGTGGACTGCCAGGCCCAGTTGCTTCATGTTGTTGGTGCATTGGGCGCGTCGGGCGGCTTCTCGCGCCGACTGCACGGCCGGCAACAGCAGCGCGATCAGAACCGCGATGATGGCGATCACGACCAGCAGCTCGATCAGCGTGAAACCGCCACTGCCCGGTCGAGACCTGGTTCGCAGGAATCGTCGAGACATGTTCATTCCTCTCCTTCGGCGTAGAAACTCGAAACAAGAAGTATGAGAACTCGACCAACGACTACCGAAAAAAACGATCGATCTCCTCTCCGAAAGATAAACTCCCCGAAAAAAGAGAAAAAGGGACTAGGTAACCGGCTCCGGAACCCAGGGCGTCTACTCCTTGCTCACGCCGCTGGGATCGTGCCCGATATTCTTCGAGCTTCCCTTCCCTCCTACGAATGCCTTCCGCGTCTCCTTGAAGTCTTTTGGGGTATCAAGGACAAAATCCACCTTCTTGAGTGCAATCTTCTCCTCACCGCCGCAACCACTCAAGAGGACTCCCCCGACCAGCACACTGAGTGGCCGCAGCAACCGGCACCGGAATGATCTGGACATGCGAAGTCTTCCTCAAAGTAAATGAGTGCGCACATTTTGTCGGGTGGGCACGACGAGCAGCCAGCGTTTACGCGCTGTGATACGAAGCTTGGATGAATGAAACCGCGGGTGGCCGAGGAACGCACTTCCGGCAGGCCGGCCAGAGAACAGGGCCTGTCCGGCTGGCTCTTGCGCAGAGGCCGTACCTGAAAAACCTCTCACGAAACGAATGCTAAACCAGCCTTTTCGTCATTGCAATAGGCTAGGTTCTCTTATGTAACGATTGTTGGAGAATTCCAGAGTGATCTGGGATGGTGCTTTGATAACAACGCCGGTGCATGAGCGAGGCGGCCGTCTCGGTTGGCCGCGTGTTCGGTGAATCCACACGCGGGTCGCTGTTGTATTCCACGTGTCTTTTCAATCTACCTCTCCATGGACTGGATTCGTGAACTCGTGCCGGGTTTAATATCTGCTCACGGGCCCTTGTCGGTCATCTTGGGGGACACAACCATGTCTATCGTTCCGGATTCGAATGAGCCCAACTCGCAGGGTGATCTGACTCCACCCGCCGAAGCCCCCTGGCCCAGGCCTGCCCCACTTCTCGGCCCAGACCACTGTGACGGACATCCCTCGTCTTCAGGTATCCGTGTGCGCGGTAGGGGCGGCGTTAATCGCCGCGTTTCTCGCCTGGGGCATCGGTGAGCGGACGTACGACTTTTACCGCCCTTCCGCGAGGCCCGGCAAGACGCCCGCGACTTCACTGCCCTGAACCGAGAAAAGGGGATCGCCGATCGAAAAAACTACTGCGATCGCGTTTGGCACCTTTGGCGCACTCCTGGGGCTGTTTTCTGGTGCAGCCGGCGGTGCGTTGCGCCGATCGATCCCGGCTGGGGCAATTGCCGCTCTGGCGGGCCTTCTGATTGGTGGAATCGGAGGGTCGCTGGCGAGTTATGAGCTCGTACCGATCTATGCTCGATTCTACAGTGATGAGACCCAGTCTCTGCTGCTACCGTTCCTGGTTCGAGGTGGCATCTGGGCCGTCGTCGGCATGGCCGCCGGCCTGGCGCTCGGCTGGGGACGGCAGGGCTTTCGCCTAATCCCTGGGATCCTGATCGGCGGTCTGTCCGGCAGCGTTTGCGGCACCATCGCCTTCGAGGTGGTCAACGCCCTGCTCTTTCCGGCGGACCGGAATGACGCCGTTATCCCCAGCTCGATGCAATCGCGTCTGCTGGCCTACCTTTTCGTGTCCGTGGGCGTGGCGATCGGCGCGGTGCTTCTCGGACGCCATCGAACGTTACAGACGGGCCGAACGTCCCAAGCCCACTCGTAGCCCATCATTTCTTCGGAGTGAGCCGATCGCGGACGCGGATGAAATGATCGGTCTTGAAGGAATGGGTGGACTGCTGCCAGGCGCTGGGCATGTGGCACTCGATGCACCCCTTGGCGGGATCGATCGGGCAAGTCGATCTCACCTTCTTTGACGATGCTTCTCACCGGCAAGGGATTCGCCCGCGACGTTGGGGCCGAGAGCGGCGTGTGAGCCGTGCTCGCAGTCACGGGATCGGGACCGTGACACGAGAGGCACTTTGCCTCATGGCGGGCCGCCGAGGTCTTGCCGCCGGTGTGCGGGTCGTGGCAGGTCACGCAGCTCAGATTTCCCGCGCTCTCCGTGTAACAGCGGCTCCAGGTTAAAGCCAACGATTGGAAGCGATACCAGACGGGGTCGGTTCGGGGCGCCGAGATCGTGCTGGTGTCGTGGAGGTCATGGCACTGTCCACAGGTCTTATTGACCGCGGGGCCCGGCAGCCTCCCGGGATTGACGATGGCCGGGTCCGGGAACCCGGCTTCCACCGCCGCCACATGATGATCGCCCGGCCCGTGGCACCTTTCGCAACCGATCGCGAGGTCGGCCGCCTCGGGACCGGCCTGGTCCAGGACGGCGCGGAAATTGGTTGTGTGGCAGAACAGACAGCGCCGGACGCCGTCCCCCTCGAGCAGCGTGGTGCCCAGATACTCGTGTGGGTTGTCCGGCCGCTGAGGCAATCCGGTGGACAGGTCCCATCCCGACCCGCGGGCGGAGTGATAATGAGAAATACGGAGCATCCGCGATCGTCCCTGGTCATCCCGGCCGACGAAGGTCATGAAATGATCGCGCGATCCGAACGCGTAGTTGATGACCGCTCGCTGGACCTCTTCGCCAGCGCGGGTCTCGACCTGGAGCGTTCCGTCCTGCCGCTTGAAGCCATGTGTGACCTGGGGATTTCCTGGATCAGGCACGGGGTTTGTAGGTAGCACCAGCTTGTTGAGATCCTGGGGACGGGAGAACGTCGTGGCGTGCTTGCTCGTGCTCAAGGACCGGCAGATCTCGGAATGGCAGGGAGCGCAGCGAGCGGCGCCGACATAGGGAGCTGGCTCATACTCGAGCGGATGCACGGCGCGAAAGGAATCGCTCGGCTTGAGCAGGGTGGCGGCCCGATCCCATTGCCGTTCCTGGATGTAGGAGCGGCCAAGCAGCCACGAGGCCTCGGCGTCCGGGCCGTGGGCAAGGAGGTCCACGAGGAGCTGCCGGGCCTCCGCGGGCCGGCGGGTCTTGAGCAACGATCGGGCCAGGAGCAACCGGAACGGTCGTACCGGACCGGGGGCGGCAGCTACGCCCTCGGGATCGAGCTGGAAGAACCGGCGGAGCGCCTGGACTGATCCGGCAGGATCGTTCAATTCGGCGCGTGCCGCTCCGAGGATCAAAAGACCTCGGGCTTCCCACCCAGGCTGTCCTACCAGTCGCTCGGCCACTTCCTCGACCGCGTTTTCCCGGTCATTCTGGAGGTAAAGCTGGGCCAGAGCGTCGAGCGTCTCCGGGTGATCGGGGTTCACGAGCCGGGCCCTTTCATAGGTCTTGAAGGCGAGCATCAGTCTTTCCGGTCTCGGCTCAAAGCTCGGCCCAGGAGAAACAGATCCTCGGCATCCACGGCCTCGACCATCAGCCGGGAGTAGATCGCGATCGCCGTCTGGTCACGGTCTTGGCGGGCCGCGGCGCGCGCCGCCAGTTGCAGGCCCGTCGGGTCATCGGGAGACTTCTTGAGAAGCATGCGGGCCAGGAACTCGGTCCGCTTCCAATCCTGACGAGCCGAGGCAGCCCTCGCTTCCGCCGCGAGATCCGGGACCACCCGAGTCTTGCCCCAGATAATCACGACACCCCCGCCAACCAGGATGGCCGCCATGATTACCAGACCCAAGCGGCGATGATTCCGTTCCATGAAGCGACGCATGCCTATGATCCCCGGGGCGTGAGGACCGAAGTGTTATCAAGGAAGACCAGTTGGCTAGACAGAATATTATCTCGCATTCAGCGCGGGCAAGCTATTCACTAGGGCATCCATGGTCATGCGCGGCCTCTTTCGAGCCAATCGGGCGATGCGTGGGGCCGCGGTGTCGTCGGGGGAGCATACGCACGGCTCTACGTACAGGCCTGGTTGGTTCCGGATCGGTGCGCTCATCTCATTTTCCGGGTGCGATCGTGTTTCTGACCCTGGGCTGGTCGTCCCCTTCCCGGATGTCGAGGATGCGATCGGCCGCAACATCGGACCAGGTCTGAACCGTGCCGGAGGGCCAGCGCACTTCCAGGCGCTCGGCCTTCCGGGCTTGCCCCAGCCCGAACCAGAGCCTCGGGTCGCTGGAGGATAAGTAACTGGTTCCGCTCGTCAGCCAGCGCACTCGGGATCGGCCGCCGGCCTGGCAGAGCACGCGCGTCCCAACAGGACTCCGCCCGGATCGCGTCCCGCGGAGGCGCAGCCCCAGCCAGTGACCGCCGGGCGTACCGTTGCGGAGCAACGCCGCCGGTCCATCGCGATGAACAACCACCAGGTCGACGCGGCCGTCGTTGTCCAGGTCGCCCGCGGCGACGCCCCGGCCGACCACCGGACGCGAGAAATAGGGCGATACCTCGGGGCTCGCCAGTTCGAAACGGCCGCGATCGCCGGCCCAGGAAGAGTTGCGCGGTCTGCGCCATCGGGGTGTTGAGCCAGGGCTGGTCATCCGTATGACCGTTGGCCACGAAGAGGTCAAGTGTTCCGTCGTTGTCGACGTCGAGCGCAACGGTGCCGAAACCGGTCTTGGATCGGCTGGGAGCGGCGAGGTTCGCCGCAAAGGTCCGATCGGCGAACAGGCCACGTCCGAGGTTCCATCGCAGGGTGCTGCTCTGGTTGATGAGGTTGGTGTGGAACAAGTCAATGCGTCCATCATCGTTGAGATCCTCGGCCACCACACCCATACTGGCGGTGGGATGGCCCATTGCGTCGTAAGCGACGCCCGCCGTGAGGCCGACCTCCTCGAAACCGCAGTCCTCCGCGGTTGCGGAACAGGAAGTTCGCCGTCGTGTCGTTGGCGACGAAGATGTCGAGCCGGCCATCGCCGTCGAGATCAGCGATCGCCAGACCCAGACCCCGACCTTCGGGGACTTCGATCCCCGCCTGGCGGCTCACATCGGTGAAGGTGCCATCACCATTGTTACGGAAGAGATGATCGAACTGAGCAGGGAATCGATCCGGATTGCAGTGGATCAACTCGCCGGCCTTATCTCGGCATTCGAGGACATCTTCGGGGTCGGCTTCGACATAGGTAACGACCACCAGGTCGAGGTCGCCGTCGCCATCGAGGTCACCGAAACCCGCGGCGGTGGTCCAGCGCGATGAAGCGACGCCGGCCTGCGCCGTGACATCCGCGAATGTACCATCTCCCCGATTGTGATACAGGACCGTCTGGTTCAGTCCCGTCACGAACAAGTCGTCGTGTCCGTCGTTGTCGAAATCGCCAACTGCACAGCCCATCCCGTAACCCTGACCGCCGACCCCAGCCCGCTCGGTGACATCCTGGAAGGTTCCGTCACCCCGATTGCGATACAGCTTGTTCGGCCGAGGGGATGACTGCCGATCGACGGGCAAGGCGCAACCATTGACGAAATAGATATCGAGCCAGCCATCGTCGTCGAAATCGAAGAGGGCGACTCCTCCGCCGATGGTTTCCGCGATGAAGAGGCGGCTCGTCGCACCAGGTTCGTACTGGAATCGGATGCCCGCTCGAACAGCAACATCCTCGAACCGGATCCCCGAGTCTGGCCGCGGCGCCATCCGGGGCCGTTGATCGGTCGGCCGCGGCAGGCCCGGCGCCTTGAGCACAGGCCGGGAGAGGGCCACGGCAGGACCATCGTCCACCGGAGCGCGCTGCGCCAGGTCGAAGCCCGGTGGCCGGAGTCGCGGGTCGCGCTGGTAGGCGAGCTCGAACCAATCGCTTGACTCGACGGTCATGCCGGACTCCTCGCAAAGTCGGCCGATTCGCAGCAAGGCGTTCACATCGAGTGCGCTCGCGGAGCAGGTGTCCGAGCTCGCGCTTCAGGTTGTCTTGTCTGGAGACCGAGGGACTCGGCGCGATCCAGGTGGCCCCGGCCGCCTTCGCGATCTCCCCGACGAATCATGACCTGACCAAGGCGAAAGTGTGCCTCCGCATTCCGAGGGTTGACCGATACCGCCTTGCGCAGGTTTTCCAGGGTCTCCTCGTCCCGGCCTAGAGCCTCGGCCAGCCGGCTTCGCAACACCCACCATCGCGCCGCATCGGCGGCCCGACTCGGCGGCGAGCCGAGGAGGGAAAGGTCGTCCACGGCGATGCCGAGCGCCATCCGGCATTCCGCCAGGGCGAAGCGTCCCAGGGGATCCTCGTCGAAAGCCATGGCGGCGGCTTCAAGGTGAGGCAGGGCTTCGGCCGACCGACCTCGTGAGAGTAGGAACAGGCCCCAGACCCTGCGTAGCCAGGGGTCGTCGGGGGTCTGCTTGAGGTACTCCTCGAGCTCCGGGCTCAGGTCGCGAACCTCCGACTCGAGCTCGGAGATCAGGATGCTGTCGGCCAGGTAGCGGGGATCGCGCGTGATCTGGAACAACCGCCGGAGCACCGAGCGGGCCTCGGCTGGCCTTCGCTCCAGGGTGAGCAGGGACACAAGCCGCTCGAGCGGCTCGACGGCTCGGCGATTGCGCCCGGACGCGGCCCGAAAGCATTGTTCCGCCTCCGCGAGCCGGCGCTGCCGGATCGCGATCTCCGCCGATGATTGACTGGGCGTTCGCCCATCCGGGATCGACTTCGCGCACCTGCCGCAACGCCGTGAGGGCATCGTCCATCCGACCCTGATCGAAGAGCACGCCTCCGAGCATCTCCCAGGCGTCGCCGTCCTGGGGATGCCGCTGCAACCAACGACGAAGGCCGGCTTCCACATCCCCCCAGCGCCGGGCTGCAATTGCCCTCCGGATCTGTCTCCAGGCTCGGCTCCCGAGAGGAAGCCCAGAACATGAACCCCAGGGTAGCGAAGGCGGCCAGAACCAGGGTCAGCACCAGCAGCCCATTTCAACCGAGACGGTCCACGCGTCCTCGTAGATAGACATGCAGCATACTCCGGCGGAATGGTATCGGCGGCAAGCTCCGGCATGCCCGCCGTCATCCTTCTGCCGATCGGAATCACGGTCTCGCTCGCACCTGGCTAGCACGTTCGCGAAAGCGATTCAGGACGGGTTGCAGGGCCTCGACCCCCGCCTGATTGCGTAACTCGCGGGGATCCTCGCGTTCGTTGAATAATTCCTCGGCCCCATCACCCTCGTTGCGGATGTACACGAAATCGCCTTCGGCCAGGGAGATCAGCGGGCCCCGCTTGGCCGGCGATCGACCTTGATTCGGATTGGTGGGATTGGGACCGGTCAGCTCGGAAACCACTCCATCGATCGTGACCGAACCGGGATCGGCCGACGATCGCCGCCACAGGTTGGCCAGCGACGGGCCGGGAAAGGACGAGCTGGCCTCCAGGCCGACGAGTTCGACGATCGTCGCCGGCAGATTACGAAGGCTGACGGTCTCGCTCGACCACCCCTTGAGACCGGCTGCGCGGCGGCGGCACGATCAAGAGCGGCACGCCGATCTCGGTCCGGTAGAGACTCTCGCCATGGTCGAACAGACCGTGCTCGCCAAATCCTTCGCCATGATCGGAAGTCACGATCGACGAGCGTCCGATCGAGTTCGCCGCGGCGCTCCAATTCCTCGAACAGCTCGCCCAGTTGTTCGTCCAGATAAGCGAGACAATTATCGTAGGCATCGCGAAGCCAGGCTCTGAAAGTACGGGGGCAATTCGAGCTTCTTCACGTCGACCCAGCCGTCGAGGATCTTGGCATCGTCGAGGGACTGCGGCCGCAGGCCGAAGCGGTGCCCGGCAATCGTGGGAGGTACATAGGGTGCATGGGCATCGAAGTAATTCAGGAACGCGAAGAAGGGACGCCGGGGCTCTCGCCGTCGCGCCAACCAGTCAACGAACTTCTGATTGATCGCATGGGCGCTGATTCGATCCCTGGCCAGGACCCAACCCAGCACGACGTCTTGCAAGGGGCGTAACAGACCCGCGTCAAAACTTCGGCCGTAGTTTCACGGCCAGGCTCGAACAGCCGCTTTGAAGGCGATGGTCGACCGCGAACGCGGTCCGAGATGGCGGCGAGCGGTCCGAGCTCGTAATCCTCGTAATGAGTGAAGCCCCGGTCGATGCCGGTGTCGTATGAACAGAAAGGGTATTGGCGGCGAAACCCGCGGTCGCGTAGCCGCGAGATCCCAGGTACTCGGCCAGGGTGGGGAACTTCCCGCGCAGCGGGGTCATCCATTCCACGCCGAGCTCGTGGGGCCAGCGGCCCGTGAACATGCTCGCGTGGGAGGGGAGGGTCCAGGGCGCGGTGGCGCGCACCTTGTCGAAGCGAATTCCCCGCTTCGCCAACTGTTCCAGCCTGGGAGTGGTGGGGCGATGGTAGCCGTAAAGACTCAGACGGTCGGCCCGCACCGTGTCCATCACGATCAGGAGCACGTTGGGCGAATCGGCAGGAGGCAAAGGACGCCTGGCCTCGCGCCGCTCCTTGACCCAGTCTCCGCGCGAACACGCGAGCCCGCCATGACCAGGACCAGTGCCCACGAGACCCGGGAAACTCCGACAGCAACCACCGCCGCGACCCGATCGCATGCCGCTCGAGCGAGGGGACGATTCGCGATGCCATTCCCAAGGCCACGATCATCCATGCTCCAGTATAGATCTGGGGACCGGCCACCATGAGGGCGGGAACGAAGGTCAATGCGACGATGAGGCGTCGGCTGAGCCAACCTCCTCCGCCGGGCCACAGCCGGGTTACCGCCGCCAGGAACAGTCCCATCGCGAGAAACAGCAGAAGATAGGTAAGCGGAGCCGACCAGACGAAGTGCCGGCTCACCCGGTACAGGCGGTTGGTGGGGCTTGATCCACCGGCACAGGATCTGCACGCGCTACCTCGAGCAACCCGGCGGCCAGACCGCACCAGGCCGCCAGAATGAGCATGTCCAACCGGCCAAGTCGCCGAGGTGCCAGCGACGGGCCACGGCCCGGCGAGGTCGCCTTCCGGTCCGCTATAGTCACCCTGGCCATCCCTTTCTTGTTCACCGTATCGAGCCGCCGCTTCAGTCGATTCTCAACCAGTGGAGTCCGAACGATCGCGACCTCATCGGCTACTCGAGATCGCGATGCAAAGACGACTGCTGGCCGGCCGCCGCAGGATGAGGCGTGCCCCCATTGTAGTTAGAGTTGCACGAAGAGCCAAAGCAAGGTGGCCGCCGTCCAACGGTGAATCCCCGAATCGACATTCAGCATTACCGGCTCGTGGCCGAGTTCGGGCGCTTCTTGGCACCAGAGCTTCCCAGATTCTTCCACAGGATGACCGAGTCCGCTTCGGGTTGATCCTCGAGCGGGGTGCCCCGTAGGAGAGCAGGAGACTCCCGGTGACAAGATCCACCCTCCCGTCTGCATCGAAGTCGCCGAGATCGCACGTGGAGTGGTCGCAGGTCACAGTCTCGAGGCGGTGACGAGTGAATTGGCGCCGTGCCGTCTGCTCCAAGAAAATGACCGAATCCAATCCCAACTCACGGCGGAGGCGACCGTAGAAACCTCCCGGAAGCAAGTTTACGGCGATGATGTCCAGATCCCCATCTGCGTCGAGATCACCTGCGACGGCGCGATGGACGCCGTAGAGCGAGGTCAGGTGGTGGCAAAGAAATGGATAGGACCCAGGATTCTCCAGCCACTGGACACCGTGGTAGGGTCTGAGCATCTGCGAGTCCATGGAATCGCCGTTGGTCATCAATACGTCCAGGTCGCCGTCACGATCCAGATCGACAAGTTGAATTCCGCTCGAACCAAAAGCAGGATGTGGTGCAGTGTAGATGACCTCGGAACGGAACCGATGGTCTCCAGCGTTGAGAAACGCCACGACCGTCTCGTGCTCTTGGCTGATCAGGGCCACGAAGTCTGGCCGGCCGTCGTTATTGAGGTCGGCCACCGGCACATGAATTGCGCCGTGGCGTGGGTCGATCGTCGAGGGAACGAAGACCGGTCGCCTGGCGTCGGTCGTACGGTTTTCCAGCAACAGAATACGGCCGCTTTTCAACCATCCAAACTCGGCAACGACCAGGTCGAGATCTCCGTCGCCCTCGAAGTCCGCGGCCTGGACGTCGGCGACGCGGCCAAGTCCGCCGGCCAGAGTGATCGGTATGAACGACCCGTCGGCTCCGCCCTTGAGCCAGACGACACTCCCGACGCGATCGTCGGTCACCGTATGGCTCCCCAGGTCGGCGACGAGGAGATCCTTGATCCCGTCTCGGTTGAGGTCAACAACCTCGGCATGCGCAGGATGCGGGACTGCATCCGTGATGACCTGAAGTTCCGCTCTGGGCTCGTGCGGCCTGAGCAGTAGAACCTTCCCGTTGATCATATCGCACGCTAATACGTCGAGTTTTCGTTCGTCCGAAAGGTGCACGAAACGGACGTTGGCGACACCGGGCGAGGGTAGCACCCCCCGCGGCCGGTAACCGGTGCGCTCGAACCTCACGGGGGCTTCGCTAGCAGGGACCGTCTGTTCAAGCACGGGAAGCAACTCAGGCGCACGGCGCTGGTAATAGGCAACCACACTGGCGAAAGACGGGGTCTCGGCCGGGACCGGGCCTTCCCTCAGGAAACGGAAACCGCGGTCAACCTCTTCGGCCCATCGGGATTGCGGGAAGACGTCCGGTGGAGGGTACGAGTGGCAGCCGCCACAAGTCCGTTCAACCTGCTCCCGGCTCGCCTCTGGCCCGACCGGAATCGAAGCCAGATTGATTGCTCCCAGTGAGGGAACCAGCCGCGACTCCCGCGTCCGCCAGGCACTCGACGCCGACAGGTAAACCAGGAAAAGCAGTAGCAGTAGCAACAAAGCAAGACGGGCCGGTCGCACTCCACCTGGCAGTCTCGCTTGTATATTATTCACAACTATGTATAACTTAGACTTCGGAATCACGGTTTCGCTCGCAACTGGTTAACACGTTCGCGAAAGCGATTCAGGATGGGTTGCAGGGCCTCGACCCCCGCCTGGTTGTGTAACTCGTGGGGATCTTCGCGTTCGTTGAATAATTCCTCGGCCCCATCACCCTCGTTGCGGATGTACACGAAATCGCCTTCGGCCAGGGAGATCAACGGACCCCGTTTGGCCGGTGATCGCCCTTGATTCGGATCGGTTGGATTGGGACCGGTCAGCTCGGAAACCACTCCATCGATCATGACCGAACCAGGATCGGGTGCAGTTCCTCGCCACAGGTTGGCCAGCGACGGGCCGGGGAAAGACGAGCTGGCCTCCAGGCCGACGAGTTCGACGATCGTCGCCGGCAGATTACGAAGGCTGACGGTCTCGCTCACAACACCTTGAGACCGGCTGCGCCGGGGCGGCACGATCAAGAGCGGCACGCTGATCTCGGTCCGGTAGAGACTCTCGCCATGGTCGAACAGACCGTGCTCGCCAAAGCCTTCACCATGATCGGAAGTCACGACGACGAGCGTCCGATCCAGTTCTCCGCGGCGCTCTAATTCCTCGAACAGTTCGCCCAATTGTTCGTCCAGGTAAGCGAGGCAATTGTCGTAGGCATCTGAAGCCAGGACTTGAAAATATAGAGGCAATCCGAGCTTCTTCACGTCCACCCAGCCGTCGAGGACAGTAGCATCGTCGAGGGTCTGCGGCCGCAGGCCGAAGCGGTGCCCGGCAATCGTGGGAGGTACATAGGGTGAATGGGCATCAAAGTAATTCAGGAACGCGAAGAAGGGACGCCGGGGCTCTCGCCGTCGCGCTAACCAGTCAACGAATTTCTGATTGATCGCATGGGCGCTGATTCGATCTCTGGCCAGGACCAACTCTAGCAGAACATCTTGCAGGGGGCGTAATGGACCTGCGTCGAAACTTCGGCCGCGGAACACAGCCAGTCCGAACAGCCCTTTGAAGGCGTAGTCAACCGCGAACGCTGTCCGGGCGGCAGCGAGCGGTCCAAGTTCGTAATCCTCGTAATGCGTGAATCCCCGGTCGATGCCCGTGTCGTATGAACAGAAGAGGGTATTGGAGGCGAAACCCGCGGTCGCGTAGCCCCGAGATCCCAGGTACTCCGCCAGGGTGGGGAACTTCCCGCGCAGCGGGGTCATCCATTCCACGCCGAGCTCATGGGGCCAGCGGCCCGTGAACATGCTCGCGTGGGAGGGGAGGGTCCACGGTGCGGTGGCGCGCACCTTGTCGAAGCGAATTCCCCGCTTCGCCAACCGTTCCAACTCGGGAGTGGTGGGGCGGTGGTAGCCGTAAAGACTCAGACGGTCGGCCCGCACCGTGTCCATCACGATCAAGAGTACGTTGGGCGAATCGGCAGGAGGTAAAGGACGCCTGGCTTGGCGCCACTCCTTGACCCAGTCTCCGGCGAACACGGAGCCCGCCAGGGCCAGGACCATTGCCAGGAGACCCGGGAAACTCCACAGCAACCACCGCCGCGACCCGATCGCATGCCGCTCGAGCGAGGGGACGATTCGCGATGCCATTCCCAAGGCAACGATCATCCATGCTTCAGAATAGATCTGGGGACCTGCCACCATGAACGCAGGCACGAAGGCAGCAGATACGATGAGGCGTCGGCTGCCCCAACCTCCACGACGGGGCCAGATTCGTGTTACCACCGCGAAGAGAAGTCCCATCGCGAGAAATAGCAGAAAATACGTGAGCGGAGCCGACCAGACGAAGTGCCGGCTCACCTGGTACAGGCGATTGGTGGGATTGATCCACCGGCACAAGATCCGCGCCCCACTTCGAGCAACCCGCTAGCCAGACCGCACCAGGCTGCCAGAATGAGCACGTCCCACGGACCAAGTCGCCGCGGCGCTACCGATTGGGCCTGGCCCGGCGAGGTCGCCTCCCGATTCGCTAAAGTCGCCCTGGTCATCCCTTACTTCTCACCGTATCGAGCCGCATCATATGAAGTTCAGACTAAGCAAGAACCTGGTGTCAGTTTCTCACAGCTCCCACACCCGACGTCCCTTAAGAAACATGGTCAGATGCCCATCCTCGCTAACCTTGAGCACGGGGCCGTATTGCGAGGCGGCCAGGGCGGCGAGAGTGCGAGCGCCCTGGACTGAGCGCACGAACTGGAGGGTTTCCGGGGCGATCCGCAAGATCGCGCCGAAGGTGAGCAGGCGGCCGCTGAGGTCGGTGACCACGGCGCCGTCCAGGCTGGCGATTGATTCCAGCACGGAGGGTTCCAGGTCGCACAGGCTGGCGCCGCGGACGGCATGATGGAGGGCGCGCTTGGCCAGGCGGGGGGACAGGTTTTCGGGGTCCTGCGGGTCGTCGATGGCGATCTCCTCGGTCATCCGATCGATCGGTGCGATCAGCTCGGAGAGCGCGAGGGCGGGGTCGCGAACCACAACGAGGAGAGCGCCGGTGCGGGCTTCACTCAGGTTGAGCGCGGCCTGGAACAGCCAGAGAGCGAGTTCCGGCGGGGTCGCCAGGCCGACCGCCTCGCGCCAGACGGCGAACTTGCTGGGGATGTCAAGCAGCCGCCAGCGCGCGTCGCTGTAGCGAAAGATCATGGTCCCCGCGGCGAAGATCTTGATCTCCTGGTTCGGCGTAAGCACCAGGCAAACATGGCCGCCATCGCGGGTGGCCTTGGCATGGCTCACGTAAAGTCGCGGGCAAGGATGCTCAACAGGATCGTTGCCATAGGCCTGGTCGGACCAGTATTCAACGTCTGTCATGCGGATGAGATCGCCTTGCAGATCGACCAGAAAAAGCGTGCGGACCCCGTCGCAAAGCCTGTGAAACCCCTTGATCGCCGTGAGCCTGGCGTTGAAGCGAGGGGCTCCATCGGGGTTTTTGCGATCCGGCTCGGTAGGATCGTACGTGGTGCCCAGGAGCAAGGCGCCGGTGGAGACGCGGCGGTTTTCATAAGTCGAAAGCGCTGCCACCCTCAGGGCCTCAAGCGCGGCGGGAACGCGGTAGCGGCCGATCGGACGGAGAAAGTCGGCGATGATCAGATCTTCTGTGAGGTATTGAAACCGCTCGAGCCGATCAGCGAGGTCCTGGTCAAACAGGCCGCGAAAACGCAGGTCGAGGGCCTGGACCACACTCTCCACCATCCGGCGCTCGAGGTGGAGCAAGGGAACGGGGCTCTCGGGCCGAAAGGTCAAGCGTGTGCCCAGCCATTCGATGTCAAGCGAAAGGCCATCGGGGTCGTCGATGATGCGGTAATAGCCATCGCGCGTCGAACCTTCCCAGTCGATGACACTGCGGTCTCCCTGGTTATCCAGCACCGCATCGGGAAAGAATCGCTCGAGTGTCTGGCGCAGCAGTGTCTGGTACAGGCCGACGACCCGCGAGATCGGGCCGGTCGGACGCTCGGTGCGAGCGGGCAAGGATGGCTCCGAGATCTGAGTGTGCTGATCAAAACGCAACGATCGGTTCATCGTTCTCATCTTAATCCAACATCTGCCGCTTGTCTTCCACACCGTCGGCGGGCGGCATCAATGGATATCCCTCGTCCCCTGTGGGCGAAGGTTAACAGGTTCTGAAACCTTGACGACCGCAAATTCGCCCGCCTATCTTCTCGATTCTTCTGATTTTATGGAGCAACATGCGGCGTACGGTCGAACTAAACCGGGATTGGCTCCCAGTCCCGACCGGCCCCATAGCGCCATCGCGCCGGTCCGGCTTGTGGACTTGTGTTGCTCCTGCTAGGATCCGCCGGCTTTGCCGGTCGGGGCTGCAAGCTTGCTTCTCGCGGCCAGCATGGCGTTGGCCCTGGCTCTCGAGTGTTGGGGGATTGGCGGGATGGCTCTTCGAAACGCCTGGATGCGCAGGGCTTTGGCGGTCTGCTTGCTAGTTTTCGGCCTCGGGCAACTCTGGCGGCACGGCCACGACTACGTGTTGCCCCGCGAGTTCGTGGTCGTGGAAGACGGCAAGCTCTACCGAGGCGGCTGGCAAAAAAACTGGCCGATGCGGAGAATCGCCAGCCAGTACAAGGTCAAGACCGTGCTGGCCCTGGCTCATCCCGACGATCACCCGCTTTCCGTGAGCGAACGCGCCTTGTGCCGGGAGCTGGGGATCCGCTGGATTCACATTCCGATCGTCGACCAGCGCGACATGGCCAATCCCAAGACGCTCGGCGACCTGCTGGATGAAGCTGCCGCCGTCCTTGCCGACTCAAAGAACTACCCCATCTTCTTTCATTGCCACCACGGTCTGAATCGAGCGTCCATGGCACAGATCGCATACCGTACCAAGCATTGTGGCTGGACCCTCGACCAGGCCACCGATGAGATCGCCAATACGGTGGGTCTGATCAAGGTCACCCATGGGCCCGACTATCGCCGCATGGTCGAATATTACAAGAATCGCGTTCTACCCTTGCGCACTCAAAACCTGACTTCCCAAGTCCATATCAACCCGCCGCGCGCGACCGAGCTCGCCGCGCAGACCTCCGCGGAGCACTCGACGCTTTCCCTCGTGCGCTGACCCGGATCAGCTTGAGCGGGGCTCACTTCCGAGGGCTGACATTGTCTGACGATATCGCTTGATTCCACGGTCGATTGTCCTAGAATACTCCCATCGGTTTTGGGCAAATCTTTGCGCACTGAAATTCGGCTGATGAGCCGGCCTGGGAGGTTCCTCGATTGAACATTCGTCCCGCTCGTGTTGGTGACGTGCCCGCGATTTACGAGTTGATTCGGACATTCGCCGACCAGAAGCAGATGATCAGACGATCGATGGGAGAGCTGTACGAGTCGATCCGAGAGTTTCTGGTGGCGATTGATGATGAGGGCGGTATCGTCGGGTGCGCGGCCTTGCACGTGTTCTGGGACGACCTGGCCGAGCTCAAATGTCTGGCGGTCGCCGAACGGGTCCACGGGCGGGGAATCGGCCGCCGGCTGGTCAACGCCTGCTGGCGCGCGGCTCGTGAGCTCGAGATCACATCGGTGTTCGCGCTCACCTACGCTTCTCCATTCTTCGAGCGGTGCGGCTACCATCAGATCGACAAGGCCGAGCTTCCGCACAAGATCTGGAACGAATGCGTGCGCTGTCCGCTCTTTCCCAACTGTCAGGAACTTGCGCTCATTCGCACGTGCGAGCCAGAGCACGAAACCGCCGGCGCCTCGTCCCAATTGGAAACTGCCAGCGCTTGAAGATCTCTGATTCCGGCCGCCTGGTGCTCTTGAGCTGGCTCGCGGGCCTTGCCGTGTTCGGGTTGATGCTGGCCACCGAGCCGAAGCTGGCCATCGTCTGGGACGAGGGCTACACGCTGGGCGCGAAGCCAGGCTGCGCCAGTGGTTCAGTGCCCTGAGAGACCCGGCCGGCTTTGCAGCCAGGTGGCGACCTCCAGCCGTCGAGCTGGTCCAGCAAGCGGGTGCGGCGCCGCCGCGAGCCGATCAACTCAATACCCGCGCCAAGCTGCTGTTCGACCCCAAGGTCGTCGCCTATTTCTGGCCTTTTGCTCGTGAAGAGCCGCACGGCCATCCGCCGTTCTACGCCCTGCTTGGCCTGATCGGCGATGTGTTCATCCCAAACTGGCAAGAGCTGCCCCGCGCTCGACTTGGCACGATCTTGCTCTTCAGCCTCACCGCTGGGGTCGTGTTTCATTTTATGGCAGGTTGTTGGGGCATCGGGGCGGCTATCGGGGCGGCGGCGGCCTGGGTCTTCCAGCCGAACCTCTTCGGGCAGGGCCATTACGCCACGTATGACGCCGTTCTGAGCTGCCTCTGGGTACTGGCGATCATCTCCTTTGCCAACGCGGTTGCGCCAAGGCCCGAGGGCGGGGGTCGCCTTAGGCAATGGGCGACAGTCGTTGTTTTCGGGCTGGCGGTCGGGTGTGCTCTGGCAACCAAGCTCACGGGCTGGTTCCTGCCGATTCCTTTTTTGGTATGGGCGATCCTCGTCCGGAGTCGACGAGCTTTCGTTGTGCTGGCGGCGGGTCTGATCTTGGCCGTGGCGGTTCTCTACCTGCTATGCCCGCCGTGGTGGTCCGAGCCGATCGTCGGACCAGTTCGGTTCCTTCAGTCTAACCTGACTCGCGGGTCAACGATTCCGATCCCCGTCTTGTTCCTGGGAACCACTTACCAGACGCCAAATGAGTCTCTGCCGTGGTACAACACACTGGCATGGACGATCATGGTCACGCCGCTGGGATTCCTGCTTTTGGGTCTGGTGGGGATCTTCAGGGCGGTCCGGCACTGGCGAGACGAGCCGCTCGGGCTCTTGATTCTGGGCAACTGGGTATTGCTGATGGTGTTGCGGGCCTTGCCGCACACCCCAGGTCATGACGGCGTCCGGCTCTTTCTTCCGGCGTTTGCCGTGCTGGCGATGCTCGTGGGACTCGGTGTGAGAAGCCTGTGGGACCGATGGCCCGTCCGGTCCAAGCTGGCGCTCGCGGCGCGCCGCGGCCGAAGGGCTCTTGAGCGTCATCGTGATGATGCCGGTGCCTCTCTCTTACTTTAGCCCGATCGTGGGCGGTCTTCCGGGCGCAGCCAGGCTGGGCATGGAACCGACGTATTACTGGGATGCCCTCGACGATCAAGCGCGAGCCTGGCTGCGTGAACACACCGCGGCCGGTCAGACGATCCGCTTCGCAACCAATCCCACGTCCTGGCGTTATCTTCGACAGGTCGGCCAGTTGCCGCCAAGAATAGACGGGATCGATCGTGGGTATCCAGCCTGGTACGTGATGCAGAACCGTCCGGGAGCATGGCTGGCCAGAGACCTGACATACGTGCGGCGATCGGTACCGGTATTTACGGTTTCCAAGTTCGGCGTACCGCTCGTCTGGGTGTTTCCCGTTCGAGTTTGAAAGTCGGCCGGAGACGAGAGCGAGGTAGCTGGCGTACCAATGGAAAAACCCGGCCGGACGCGTGCGTCTGGTGGCTCGCGCCCGACCAGGGCCTCGAAGAGCATGCCGAATCAATCACGCATGGTCAACACATGCGTTCAAGAAAAGGGGGGAAATCGAGGGAGGGACGGCTCAGTGCTGAGCCGAAGCTTGCGGTGAAGCCTGGGGCGAGGAATAGACGGCGGGAGCCGAGTAGGCGATCGTCGTGTAGCAGGGCGCCGGCGCGGCGCACTTCTTGTGGCCAAGCTTCATCCCCTTGAAGCAGGAAAACATGCCGCCGCATCTCTTGACCTTGGGAGCACAGGTCGGCATGCAAACCGGGGCCGGAGGACAGGGCGCAGGTACAACGACCGCGCAGGTGGTGGGTGCACAGTGACACTTCTTCTTGTGGCAAGCCTCAGCATTGCCAGCCAGGACCAGGGACCCTACGAATCCGCTCAGGAGCAGGGTCATGAGGTGCCGTTTCATGGATGCATCTCCTTGGATCAGTTTGCTGACCAGTCGGGTTACGCAGTCCGTCGATCAGCAAAGTAATTGGTAAATCACGGGCATGCTCGTAAGGTAGGGTAAATAATCCGGCGCGACATTACAACCCGAAGCCGCATCTGGAATAAAAGGGACCGGAAAGTTAACCCAGTCTCCTCGCTCTCGCATGACACTCAATTCGATCTCAACGTTCAAGACAGATTCGACTGAAGATGCCGGCATATCAAGAGCCCATGGCGCAGGCAGGAAGCACGATTGAATTCGAGTGTTAGCCGCGTGACCGGGGGCTGGCTGACGAGCTCCAAGAATCGGCAAACTGAGTAGAAAGACCTCGCCGCGGACTTGAACAAGGAACCGAGGCTTTCCCATGGCAGGTACGATCACTGAATCAGCGACCCAGCCCGAGGTTGGCGACTCATCGACCAGATTGGAACCGGCGAGTCCGGAAGTCGAGCCCTCACGCACGACCGGAGAAGAGTGGAAGCTTCGGGGATGGCGCTGGTGGCTGGCATCGGCGCTCGTTCTGACCCTGGCGCTGGCGGCCCTCGTGCCAACGACCGGCGATTTTGGCCTGACATGGGATGAGCCTGCTTACCGTTACAGCCAGATCATCTCGGCGCAGTGGTGGGAGCAGCTCTGGCACGCCCGATCCTGGAACGAGATCCGCGCTCTGCTGGAACCCGACGCCCTGCTCTATTATTGGCCCTATGCCCGGTCTGGGATCAATTTTCATCCTCCGCTGGCCGGCCAGTTGAACCTCGCGACTCATGCCCTGTTCGGCTCGTGGATGAAGGATATTCCATCGCGGCGGATGGCGTCGGTAATCGAGTTTGCACTGACGATCACGATTGGTTTCGGGTTCCTGGCCCGCCGCTATGGGGCGTGGGTGGGATTGATCATGGCGGGTTCGCTTCTGTTCATGCCCAGGCTGTATGGCCAGGCCCACCTGGCCGAGACGGATATCCCTGGACTATTCCTGTGGGCCGCCACGGCACTGGCCTTCTGGAATGGGCTTCACCAAGAGCACGGGCGCCCTTGCGCGTGCTCGTGGGGGTGCTTCTGGGTCTGGCTTTCGTGGAGAAGATGGCTGCGGTCGGCGTCCTGGTTCCCTTGCTGGTCTGGATGGTCGCCGGGCATCTTTCTCGATCATTTGACCGCCCGGGCGCACGGGCCAACTGGATCGATGGCGTCGTGACCTCGGGCCTCATGCTCTTGCCGTTGGGTGTGGCGTTTTTGGAGATTCAAAGCCTTCAGCGGCAATTGCCACCGCCAAAAGTGACCAACCTGTTCATCCACCGGCCACAGGCCGACTGGACGGGCGCGATCCTTGCGGCACCCCTGGCGGTCTGGATTGTGAGGAGGTTGCTGGCTCGCCTCTTTCCCCGAACCAAGGTCTGGGGCGTCGAGCGTCCCGCGCTCGAAACCTGGACGGCGATCCTGGCCTTCGCCCCGCTGGTGGGCTGGCTGGGCAACCCCGCCTGGTGGCGAGAGACCTTGCCCCGACTCGCCCATTACTACGTGATCAGCAGTGACCGCGAGATCGCACTGCCCAGGATTCAGATCATCTACTTCGGGCAGATTTACGAGTACAGCCTCCCCTGGCACAACGCATGGCTGCTCATGGGAATCACCGTTCCGGTGACGATCTTGCTGGCCTCGGTGACGGGTGTGATATGGGGTCTTGCTCAGGCCCGTCGCGACCGTCTGCCGCTTTACTTTGCGGTTCACCTTGCAATGTTACCCGTGGTCAGGATGTTGGCGACCCCGGCACACGACGGCGTCCGGCTCTTTCTGCCCTCGTTCTTTTTTCTGGCCGCCTTCGCGGGCTGGGGCGCTTGCTTGGCGGCCCGAGCGCTGGCTCGCCTGGTTCGCATTCCGACATCGCTTGCCAATCTCGCCGTCTCACTCATCGTACTGGCGCCCGCGGCGTTGGAACTCGCGCATATTCACCCGTTCGAGCTATCTTATTACAACTCGCTGATCGGCGGTCCGCGCGGCGCCTGGCGTCGGGGCTTCGAGCTGACTTACTGGTTCGATGCCTTCAACCAGGAGACCCTGGACGAGCTGAACCGTTCGCTTCCCTTCGGCGCCATGATCGAGCAGCCCAACATACTGACCATTCCTCCGACCTTTCAAGAGCTGCAGAATCTGGGCGCCTTGCGTGGCGATATCAGGATGGGGATCGATCCCGGCGAGCGTGTGCCCGACCGGTTTCCGTTCGTCTGGATGCAGACCCAGGATTCCAAGGCATCGGCCTTCTCTCGGCTCCTCTTCGTAATGCGCCCATGGTATGCGCGAGAGCCGTCTCAGGTCGAAGGCGTACGGCTGGTAACGGTGGCCGATCCGGTGGCCGTCTCTCGGGCCTATGCCTTGCAGGTGTTGCTCGATGCCACCGACAAGAGCCGGCCCGACCCGCCATCCGCTCCAAAATGGGTGCAGAAATACGTTCCGACTCTGGGCCGGTTCTGGGGCGACGGCCTGAAAAAGATTCATCGGCTGACGCTCAATCAAAACATCCTCGACTGGGCCCGAAGCGACCCCCGGGGCTTGCTCGACGCCGCCCGGTATCTGGCGGCGCGCAAGAAGGCGGAAACAGATCCAGGAGCTCAGCGGCTGCTTAGCTTGATTGTGGATGATCCCAACCCGACAGCCGTCCAGACCCGCCAGGTCTTCCTGGATCGCCTGCTCACGGGACGCCCCGAGGCACTCGTCGAGGCGGTCGAGATCCTGATCCGGCACACCGACGAAGTGGTCAAAGTCATGACCCGTTACGGCTATACCGACCCCCAAACTATCGGTGGCTTTCTTGATCGAGACCTGCCCGACAAACCGGAGACGATCGCCGCGGGTAAAAGCGCCAAGTAGGGTCACCTTCGGTTGGATTCGTGCGCTGTCCGCTCGCGTTCCGCGCCGATGAGCAAGGCGGTCTCCTGCGGGGAGCGGCCGTCCCCGGGTCCACGCAAGCGAACGAAGATGTCACTAGACCTGGATCGTGGGTAAAGGAATTCGAGAACTCCCGTGACCTTTTCCGTCGTTCGGGTAGTTCTGTCTAAAGGAGGACGGAGATGACCGCGGGACTAGACCGGATTGATCAACTGCTGACGAGGGCTGGACGCGGCGACCTAGCCGCACGCCAGCAGCTCTTGCAGGAGCACCGGGATCGGCTCTGTCGGATGGTCGCCGTCCGCCTCGATCCCCGTCTGAGCGCCCGTGTCGATGCTTCCGATGTCGTCCAGGAGGCCTTGGCCGAGGCCGATCGCGAGCTGGATCACTATCTCGTCCGACCGGAGATACCCTTCTACCCCTGGCTGCGACGGTTCGCCTGGGACCGGCTGTTGAAGCTGCACCGCTTCCATGTACAGGCTCGACGGTCTATCGAGCGCGAGGCCGGAGCTGGTGTCCCACTACCCGACGGGTCGGTACGAGACCTCGTGGAAGGTATCGCCGGGAGCGGGACCAGCCCGAGCCGCCGTCTGATCCGGGAGGAACTTCGCGCGGGCGTCCGCCAGGCTCTCGACGCGATGGCGGCCACAGACCGGGAGGTGCTGGTGCTGAGGTACCTCGAACAACTATCGTTCGACGAGATCTCAGTCGTCTTGCGGGCTGGAGTTGGGGCCGTCAAGATGCGCCACTTGCGGGCATTGGCGCGGCTCCGTGGCCTGCTGGGGGAGGGAGGTGAGCAATGGGCACAATGACCGCAAGCGACGAACGCCCGAACCTTACATCCGGCGTCATCAATGACCCCGTGCTGGCGGACTTGGTTGCCGATCTCGCCAACCGCCTTGCGGCGGGGAAGCTGGTGGACCGGGAAGACTTTGTCGGACGTCACCCCGACCGGGCTGAGGAGTTACGGCAGATCTGGCCAGCGGTCCGGATGATGGCCGAATTGGGGGCATCTGCGGTCAAGACCGAGCCCACGGCCGCGGCCGGTTTTGAGACCCTGGGCGACTATCGCCTCTTGCGCGAGTTGGGTCGGGGCGGTATGGGCGTCGTTTACGAGGCCGAGCAGATCTCCCTGGGCCGGCGTGTGGCACTGAAGGTCCTCCCGTTCGCGGCCGCGATCGACGCGAAGCAGCAGAGGCGGTTCCAGCTCGAGGCACAGGCCGCTGCGTGCCTGCACCACACGAACATCGTCCCGGTCCATGCCGTCGGATGCGAACGGGGCGTGCCCTTCTACGTCATGCAACTCATCGAAGGCCGTAGCTTGGCCCAGGTCATCGCCGAATTGAGGCGAGTCGACGGGCGCGATCTCGGCGGCGGCCCCTCGCCGGGCCCCGCCGACGCACTGACTGCGACCCTTGCAGCCAGAATCACGGCGGGGCTCGCGTCAGAGGAGGGCAAGGGGCTCAGTCCGGACGTCCCGACGGTCGGGCCCAGCGCGGGCGAGACAGGGCGCGCGACGGCGCCCCCTCCGCAGGCACCCGACTTACCTGCTCCGGCGTCTCGTTTGGGCGCTGCCTGGCGACCAAACTCGTCGACCCGTGGCCGGGCCTACATCCGAGGGGCGGCCCTCCTGGCCCTGCAGGCGGCTGAGGCGCTGGACCACGCCCACTCCCGCGGCATCCTGCACCGCGACATCAAGCCGGGAAACCTGCTACTCGACGCCGAGGGTAACCTCTGGGTCACCGACTTCGGCTTGGCCCAGATCCAGGGAGACAACCGCCTGACCCTCACCGGGGACGTCCTCGGCACGCTCTGCTACATGAGCCCTGAGCAGGCGCTGGCACGTCGGGTCGTCATCGACGGCCGTACCGACGTCTACTCGCTCGGGGTGACCCTCTACGAGTTGCTCTCTCTTCGACCGGCCTTCGACGGCCGTGACCGGGCTGAGATCCTGCGGAGGATCGCGGAACGGGAGCCGGTGCCGCTGCGGAAGCTCAATCCGTCGGTCCCCTTGGACCTGGAGACAATCGTCAGCAAGGCTATGGCGAAGGATCCTGGCCAGCGCTACCTCACCGCGGCTGACCTGGCCGCCGACCTGCGGCGGTTCCTCGAGGCCCGCCCGATCACGGCGCGGCGGGTCGGCCCGGTCGAGCGGCTGGCACGCTGGGGTGCACGCAACCCTTGGATCGCGGGACTCGGGGCCGCGGTCTTCGCACTTACAGCCGTCACCGCTGTGACCGCGTCCGTCATGGCGTTCCGCCTCCAGGAGAAAGCCGACCAGGTGAAGGGTGAAGCCGGTCGCGCGCACCAGGCACTTACCGCGGCGAATCGGGCGAATTCCGGGCTCATCGCCACCCAGGAGCAGCTCCGCCGCACACTCTACGCAGCCCGGATCGGACTCGCTCAGGGCGCCTGGGATACGAACAACGTGGGCCGGATGCTCGACCTGCTCGAGCCCAAGAACCCCGAGCCGGGCGAGTTGGGCCGTCGCGGGATCGAGTGGCACTACCTGTGGCGGCTCTGTCATTCCGACCTTGGCACCGTCACGCTTCGCGACTTCCGGCCTATCGGCTTTCCGACGTTCAGCCGCGATGGCACCCGGGTCGCGGCGGTCGTGAGGGATGGCAGACGCTTGAGCGTGCGGGTCTGGGACACGTTGACCGGAGACGTGCGGCTCAACCTCGGCGGCCCCCCAGCCGACCCCGACCACCTCGTCCTGGAAAACCGGCCGGTCTTCAGCGGCGACGGCAGTCGAACTCGCCGCCGCGTTGACGGTCGGTCTCGACGGGTCCGTGCAGGAGCACAGGGAGATCACGGTCTGGAACGCCATCACGGGCGCGGTGATTCGCACGATCTCCGAGGGTGTCGAGTTCCGAGTGGTCGGCCTTGCCCTCAGCCCCGATGGCAGGAAGCTCGCGGCGACGGTGGGCCCAGGTCGCTCGGATCCGGTGACGCCGATCATCCCTCGGGGCCGGATGCGCGTGTGGGACCTGGAGACCGGGCGAGTGGTCTTCGAGCCTCCCGGAGAGGGTTGGTTCGGATTCCTGGCCTTCAGCCCGGACGGCAAGCAGGTCGCCGTGGCGGGCCTGGCCGATGCCGGAGGGCCGGCCCCACCTCGCCCTCTGGTGCAGCTCTGGCACGTCGACGCCGGTGAGCCGGGGCCCGTTTTCGCGACCCCGGGTGGGGCGCCTGGGGGGGTAGCCTTCAGCCCAGATGGACGGCTCCTCTCGGTGTCCTGGTTCACCGGCGCGGAGACGGGCAGGCTCATTGTTTACGAGATTGCGAGCGGCCAGCGATGTTACACCGTCCCCGAAGTGACGGGGTGGTTCGAACACGCGGTTTTCAGCCCCGACAGCAAGCGGCTGACCCGTGCCTCGCGGGAGGAGCCGAGCACGACGGTCTGGGGTATCGCCAAGAGCGGCCCCCCTCTGGTTCTCAAAGGACACACCAGCCTGATCAGCGACGCTGCGTTCAGCCCCGACGGAACCCGGCTCTACACGATTGCCGCGGACTCCACCGTGAAGACCTGGGATGTGCGTGAGCCGGCCGATCCTGCGCAGGCTCCACTCCGAGGCAAGAGCGCCCTGGATGTGGCCCTCTGCCCCCGCGGGTACTTCGCTGCGACCCTCGCCAACGACAAGAATCGCTACGATGAGCTCGTCGTGCTCGACCCTGCCGGGCGCGTCGCCAGACGCATAGAGCGACATGGATATGATATCGGCTTCACTGCGATCAGCCCGGAGGGTACGAAGGTCGCCGCGATCGAGTATCGTGACGGCGGAGGGGTCGATGTGCGGGTCTGGGACGCCAACGGCGGCGCCGAAAACGGCGACGCCGAAATCTGGAAATTTCTGGGCCCGACCCTGGGTTCAACCTCGGCCTACCGATTTGACCTGACCTTCAGTGCCGACGGCACTCGGCTGGCCGCGACTCTCGTGACATCCCGCCGTGAGGGGAACGGTATCATGACGGAGCTTCGAGTCTGGGATGCCGCCACGGGGCGGCCGCTACTCGAACGAATCGGGGGGCGAGGCGAGTTCACCAGCGTCGCCCTGAGCCCGGATGGACGACAAATCGCCACCGGCCAGCGAAACAGCGCCGGTGTGAGCCGCATTCGTCTCTGGGGCGCTAGCGACGGCCGGCCATTGCTCACCCTGGAAGGGCACGAGACTCCGATCAACTGGCTGGCATTCAGCCCCGACGGAGCCGCGCTCGCGTCTTGCAGCGGTGACGACTCGGGCACGGGCGATGTCCGCGTCTGGGACGTGACGACCGGGGAGCGCCGGCTGACCCTCACAGGGCATGCCCACGGCGTCTCCACGGTGTCCTTCAGCGCCGACGGGCGGCGGATCGCAACGACCGGCCGAGCCCTTGCCGCCGACGGAGATATCAAGCTCTGGGACGCCTCTTCGGGCCAGGAACTCCTGACCCTGAGATCGCAATCTGGCTCGGTCAACCGCGTCGCATTCACGGTCAACGGCACGCGTTTGCTAGCCACTGGGATCGTCTCCGTGGGCCGCCGCCCCAACCCTGTCCAGGTCTGGGATGCCACGCAACTGGAGGGACGGTGAGCGAAACCTTGCGGTGAACGACACGAGGAATGCAGACCGCGATGTCTTCTCGGGCGGACGCCCCTCCGTGCTGGATCGTGCACTGCAACCGGGTGCGCTGGGACAGCTGGGTTCGAAATTGTTGGGGTCGGATCAACGGCATCTACTTTCGCCGGGAACTGCCATGAATGCACGAGCCGCCGTCGCCACATCCCTCGGCTTACTCTTTGTCGCCGCGTCCGCTCTAGCTCAAGGGCAGAAAGCCCCGCGGCTGGATGACATGGCTCTCCGTGCGATCATCAATGAAGAATGCATGACAACCAATGGGACGACGGACCCCGTATCGAAGGTCGAGAACATCGTCATCCCCGCAGTGGGGCGACAAATCCCCGCTCGGATCTACCGGCCTGGAGGAAACGGGCCACACCCCGTCCTGATCTTCCTTCACGGCGGCGCCATGCTCGCGGGGAACCTGGAGACTCACGACAATGCATGCCGTTACCTCTGCCACCGAGCCTCTTGTACCGTGGTGTCGGTCGACTACCGGCTCGCGCCGGAACACAAGTTCCCGGCCCAGGTCGACGACTGCTACGCCGCGACCGTGTGGGTCGCTGCCCATGCCAAGGACCTCGGCGTGGATGTTGCCCGGCTCGCTGTCATCGGCGACAGCGCGGGGGGTATGTTCACAGCCGCAGTCTGTCTGATGGCCCGCGACCGCAAAGGGCCCGCGATCCGATTCCAGGTACTGGTCAACCCGGCCCTCAACCTCGCCCGGCAAAGGCCGGTGTCCGATGAGGGGGACCGGGTCGTCAACCGGATCATCAAGGAGTCCTACCTGAAGGACCCGAAGGACGCGCTCGATCCCCTCGCCTCACCGCTACTGGCCGAGACCTTCAAGGGCCTGCCGCCCGCCCTCGTCGTCACCGCGGAGAGGGACGTCTGGCGAGAAGACGGAGAAGAGTACTTCCGGCGACTCTGGAAGGACGGCGTCAAAGTCAACATCTACCGTCAAGATGGCATCGGCCACCTCGGACCGCTCTGGCGCGCGCTGCACCCACCGCGGAATTGTCGCTCGACATCCCGATTGCGGCTCTGAAGGCAGCGTTCCGGCCGGACGTGACCGACGCCGAGACATCCCTGAGGAGCGATGTAGACGCCTATGTCGCGGCGGAGATGGAGAGGCAGCACCTCCCGGGCTTGTCTCTCGCCGTCGCCAAAAGCGGGAAGGTGATCAAAGCCAAGGGGTATGGTCTGGCCAGCCTGGAAACCATCACCCCCGCCACTCCGGAAACCGTCTACGAGTTGGCTTCGCTGACCAAGCAGTTCACCGCCGCGGCGATCATGCTGTTGGCGGGTGAGAAGAAGTTGTCTCTGGACGACCCGATCGAGCGCTGGGTACCGGGGGTTCCGGACACGTGGAGGCAGGTGCGGATTCGCCACCTGCTCAATCACACTTCGGGCATTCCGAACCACACAGAGATGACAGTCATTCGGGAGAACGAGGGCAAGACGTATGAGCGAGCCGATTTGCTGGCGGTCTTGTCCGCGCCCCCCGTGAAGTTCCGGCCGGGTGAGGCCTGGGCCTATATCGATAGCGGGTACCTCCTCCTAGGCTGGGTAGTGGAGGAGGCTAGCGGTCGGCCGTACGCGTCGTTCCTCACCGATCGCATCTTTCGGCCACTTGGGATGAGCGCAACGCGTGCGAACGCCCTCGACGAGGTCATCCCAAATCGCGCCTCGGGCTACGTCCGGCGTGGCGGACTTTTCAAGCGGGGCGCGCGGTGAGCACGACCCAGTCGTTCGGGGCCGGCAACCTGATATCCAGTGCCTTGGACCTGGCGAAGTGGGACGCCGCGCTCCAAGGCGAATCGCTGCTGACGCGACCGCAGCTTGAGCAGATGTGGACTCCGACACGGTTGAAAGACGGTCGGAAGGTTTCGACCCCCTGGCCCATCAAGGATTTGAAGGGCTCTTCTTACGGGTTCGGGTGGCTCGTGGGCTGTCAGCGCGGCCACCGCATCTTAGCTCATGGCGGCTCCATCTCGTCAGGATTTAGCACGTATCTCGTGCGGTTCCTTGACGATCGTCTGACGGTGATCGTCCTGACCAACCGTGCCGTGGCTCATTCCGCCGATGATCCCTTCGCGATCGGAGCACCGCGCCCGGACGAAATCGCTCGAGGTGTGGCAGGCTTCTACCTGCCCGACCTGAGGGCCCCATGACCTGCTCGGTTTCACAGCCGACGGTCGCGTGGCTTGCAGGCCGGTTACCAGGACAGTCCATCACCGCAATTCGCGAAGGAGCCTCACGAGCATGTTCATTGCATTCGCCTTCCCAGACTCGATTGAACGAAGGCCCTGGCCGCGGCTATCACTCTGAACATAAGTCCATGTAACGATCGTTGCTTTTTCCCTGCTGCTCTCCGGACCCCACCGACGGCGGTCATTTCTTGGATAGGAGCGGGCTGCGTCCCCCGATATCTCGGTTAACTTGACTCCACCACCGTCCGGCACGCTCAATCCAGAGTCTGATGGGCCGGGACCGCCTGAGCGCCGGCACCCGCCGGTTTGACCCCGTTCGCATCCATGTTAACGCGGGACAGGAACCGCAGGGCCACGGCCAGGCTCGCCACGTAAACCGCGAACCCAAACCAGTATGGCGCGGAGGTGGAGACCTGGCCCAGCAGCACGTTGGCAGTGGAGTAGCTGATCATCCTGGCCAGGGTTTGCGCCGAGGTCAGCGTTCCGAAGACAGTGCCTTGCTCGCTTCGAGGCGTGAGGCGCGACAGCAAGCCACTGATCGACGGGCTGACCAGGCCTTGACCGATCCCGACCAGGACGAGCGAGACGGCCAGCTCGAGCGAGCTCGAGGCCAGGGCCAGTGCGGCGAAGCCTACCGCGACCGTCGAGATACCCGCGACGATCAGGCGCGGTTCTCCAAGGCGGGGCACCAGGCGGCGAATCAACGCCCCTTGCACGAAGGCGCTGATCAATCCCAGGCCGGCGAACGCAAACGCGGCCGATCGGGCGTTCCATTCCATCCGCCGGCGCAGGAAAAGCGCAAGCGTTCCCTCCAGTGAGGCGAATGCCAGGATCGACAAAAAACCGAGCAAGACAAGCTGACCCACCCCCGGCAAGATCATCGTATCGGAGAGCCCACGCCAGCTCACCACACGAGCGCCTTCCCGAGCCGCAGAACCTTTGGGCAGCGACTCCGGAAGGTAAAACCAGACCAGCAGCCAGGCCAGGGTCGAGAACCCGGCCGCCACCAGGAAGGGAATGCGCAGCCGCCAGGCCTCCGGCACCGGCAGACCGACGAGCAGCCCGCCCAGCATTGGACCCAGTACGAAACCGAGCCCGAAGGCCATGCCGATCAGCCCCATGCCGCGGGCTCGGTTCTCGGGCGGTGTGACGTCTGCCACGTAGGCCTGCGCCACCAGGATGTTCCCACCCGAGGCGCCATCAAGCATCCGGGCCAGCAGCATCACGGTGAAGTTGCGAGAGAGTCCCAGGATCAGGAACGAGAGTGCCGTACCCGCCTGGCTGACGATCAGGAGGGGCCGGCGCCCATAGCGATCGCTGAGGCGGCCCAGGATCGGGCCCGCGACCAACTGGCAGAGGGGATAGGCCGAGAAGAGAAGCCCGATCTGCCACTCGCGAAACCCGTACTGCTCGGCAAACGGGGCCAGCAGCGGCATGACCACCGTAAATCCGAGCAAATCGATGAGCACGATGAGAACGACAACCGCAAGCGGCGACATGAGCGACGCAGATCCTCCCAGTGTTGAGGCGATTCGCGAGGAGGGGGAAGCCGAACCCGGTCAGGCCTGGGCCGCGGCCTCCGCCGGGCCGGCCGCGAGTGCACGCTGGCGCGCCTCTCGCAGCGCATCGGCCTGCGCTTTGAGCTCGAGCAGCAGGCGGGCATGAGCCACAATGCCCGCGTATTCGATGACGAACGTGCCGAAATTGAACGCCAGAGCCAGCGTCGCGGCTCCCAGGTGCCAGGGAGAGAACGCCGATCCCCGGGTGTCTGCCGCAGCTCCCAGCCACGCGGTGATGGCGATCACGGTCATCGCTCCCATGATGAACCGAAACGCACGCCGCTTGTTCCGCTTGGCCTGCGCGACAAACCAGTCCGGAAGCTGGTACACCCGGACCACCTCCCCGGCCCACTTGGCAGTCGCGATGAAGTAGGTATACACGATCGAATGAACTCCCAGGAGAGCCACGACCGTGAGGAGCGAGAAGAGCAGGTGAATGCCGTGCCAGACATCGTGCGGACCCCGGACCTCGCCACTGGCAAGCACGCCAAGCACGCAATTAGCCACCAGCAGCGAGCCGCCCGTCACCGCCAGAACCAGAAAGTAGCGAATCATGGCAAGCACCACCGCGTGGCAATCAACTCGGAACGGTCTGCGAAGCTCGTGCCGGCGCAGAGCAATTCCGGATCACCCAGCCCGCGCCGAGGATGATCTCCCACTAAACTAAGTCAGCCCGCCACCTGCTGACAACCTGCGTTTCCTGGGCTGACCGGCGCGACCCTCGAAACCCATTCCTGAACATCGTTGACAGACGCGTTTCAAAATGATGAACTGCATGGCTTTGGAGAACGAGTCCCGGCGGTCGCGGCCGCCGTATGGTAAGATTCAACGATCGCGGTTGGCGGCCGGTCCACGCAGAACGGCGGCGCCGGCACCAAGCGCCTGGCGCAGTAGTTTCGTCGGTCCCTCAACCGCACGGAACTTTTCGTAAGCCATCGACGTCAAAGTTTTTGATAGAGCAGTTACAGTCAGCTCGCAGCAAGCTCCGGTCGCTGGTTCATGCATTGGCTCATGGGTGCGTAGCGCGCGGGTTCGAATCGATTTTGCTGGTCTCGCAAGTGACCAACGAATTGTCTTTGTACTCTGGTAATCTCCCTTAAAAGCACAGCTTGGTTCGGTTTCCGGTCACCATCCGTCTCGGCCGTTCGTCCTACACTGATCGATTCACGAGCGAAATTTCACCGCCAACGAGACCCGGCAGCGGGTCGCGTCGTTGCCTGACAGGAGTTGTCCCGCCATGCCGAAGATTCAGGCCGTTTGGGCGATCGACATCGGCCAAGCCGCTATCAAGGCCCTCAAGCTGGTTCCCAATGAGAATCCGGAGCTGGTCACGGCCGAGGCGTTTGATTTTATTGAGTATCCCAAGATTCTCAGTCAACCGGACGCAGACCCCGAAGAGCTGGTGCGCGAGGCGCTGGCCACCTTCACCGACCGCAACGACGTCAAGGGGTGCAAGGTTGCCATTGCGGTTCCCGGCCAGGCGGGGCTCGTGAAGTTCATCAAGCTGCCGCCGGTCGAGAAGAAGCGGATACCCGACATCGTCAAGTTCGAGGCGAAGCAGCAGATTCCTTTCGCGCTTGACGAAGTGGTCTGGTCGTACCAGCAGATCGGCGGGGACGATGAGGCCAGTGATGAAGAGTTCACCATGGCCGAGGTCGGCCTCTTCGCCATGAAGCGCGACCAGATCACACGCGCCATTCTCCCCTTGACGGTTGCCGGCATCGAGGTTGACATCGTGCAGATGAGCCCGATCGCTCTGTACAACTTCATCTGCTTCGATCAGCTCAAGGGCTCGGGCTCGAAGGATTCGGTCGTCGTGCTCGACATCGGTGCCGACAACACCGATCTCATCATCACCGACGGCACCCGCATCTGGCAGCGGAACGTGCCGATCGGTGGCAACCACTTCACCCGGGCGCTGACCAAGGAGCTCAAGCTCACCTTCGCCAAGGCCGAGCACCTGAAACGAAACGCCACCAAGGCGCCCGACCCCCGCGCGATCTTCACGGCGATGCGCGGCGTCTTCAATGACTTCACCAGCGAGGTCAACCGGTCGATCGGTTTCTATTCGAGCATCAACCGGACCGCCAAGATTCGCAAGGTCATGGGCCTGGGCAACGGCTTCAAGCTGCCCGGGCTGCAAAAGTTTCTCCAGCAGAACCTGAGCCAGGAGGTTGATAAGGTTGACGCCTTCACCAAGCTGGCCGGAGACGAGGTCAAGGCCGCTCCCCAGTTCCAGGACAACCTGGCCTCGTTCGCCGTGGTTTACGGACTGGGTATCCAGGGGTTGGGCAAGGGGGGCCTCTCCACCAACCTGCTGCCGCCAGAGATCGAGCGGGTGCGCTTGATCCGGGCCAAGAAGCCGTGGGCGCTGGCGTCGTCGGCCCTGGTGATGCTCGCCTTGTCCACGCTCTTCATGCTGGGCGACTACCGGCTACTGGCCACGGTCTCCACCCCTCAGTTCAAGGCCGCCGTGAGCAAGGCCAAGGAGGTCAGCGACAAGGGTTCCAAGTTCAAGAAGGCATATGACGAAGCCAGTGCCGCCTGGAAGGGCAAGTTCGACGAGGGAAAGGCCCTGATTGTCGACCCGTCCAACCGGGCGATGTGGCCGGCCTTCCTGAAGACGATCAGCGGTTTCTTCCCCGACCCGGTCGCCGAATACAAGCTCAACCCCGATGATCCGGCCAACCAGGACACCCTTGAGAAGCTGCGAGTCCACATCGACAAGATCTGGCCGGTCTACCGGAACGACGTGAAGGCCGAGTGGTTCGACACCCTCGAGCCGAACTTCAAGCGGCTGATGCACCCCTACGACATGGCCACTCCGCCCGATGGCGCGGGCTGGATCGTGCAGATTGTCGGCCATCACTACAACCCGTATCCCTCCTCGGAGCAGTTCAAGCTTCCCATGACCGACCCCAAGCGTGTGGAGTTCGGCCCTTATGGGTTCATCACACAGAAAGTTCTCAGCAAGCTGAACTCGCCAAACCTGCGCCTCTACGGCGTGACCCACGTGGCGCTGGCCTGGATGAGTTCAGACAAGAACTGGACCAGCGAGAAAGGGAGCATGACGAACAACGCGTCCAACAGCATGATTCCACTGCTCGATCGAGCCGCGCCGACTGCCACCGAGGGTGCCGGAGGCGGTGGCATGGAGGCGATGATGGGCGGCAGGGGCGACATGATGAAAGCCATGATGGGCAACCGCGGTGCCATGATGGGCGGCTCGGGCGGGTATGGCGCCATGGGCGGCGGTATGATGGGCGGTAAAGGGGCCATGGAAGGCATGATGCAGCGCGGCATGATGGGCGGCGGTATGTTTGGCGGCATGGCCGGGAAAGCCGATGCTGAGGCCAAGAAGAAGCTCAAGACCCTGACCCGCACTGACTTCCTCATCCAGTTCCTTTGGAAGCCGCCCGCGCCGGACGACCTCAAGATCCCCGAGGATCCCGAGAAGCGCAAGGCCAAGGAAGACGAGCTGACAGAGAAGGTCAAGGGCTTCATCGAGAAGATGAAGGAGGCCGAGAAGACCAACTCGGTGGTCACGATCCCCAGCGCCGAGGAAATTGAGAAAGCCTCGAAGCAAAAGACTTCCGAGCTGGAATCAGCGATGACCAAGGCCATGTTGACCATCGCCAACTCGGCCCCGGGGGCTCCTGGGGCTGCTCCAGCAGTGCCCGGCGCCACGACCCCCGGCGCACCACCGGCCGCGCCAGGCGTGCCGGCCGCGCCAGGTGCCGCTCCCGCGGTGCCGAAACCTCAGTAACTGATCCTCGCCAGCCGCCGGGGTGCGGGGCCTCGCCGCCCTGCTCCCGGCGCGGGCGGGCTCAGCGCCAGAGTCCGGCCCGCCGGCCGCGGCTTGTCAACAGACTCGTGGACTTCCCCAGCAGACTTGCGGAACCGCTCTCCTAGAAGGCTCTGACCACCATGGATCAACTCAAGGAATTCCTTCGCCAGTGTATCAAGTACCGATTCTGGATCTCGATCGGCGTCGCGGCCCTGTTCGCGATCATTGCCTACTTTGTGGGCTCCGGTCCGGTCAGGGCAAATGCCGAGAAAGAAGCCAACAACATCAAGACCGCCCACAAGGATGTCAAGCAGTACGTGTCCGGCAACGTCCCCAATGATCAGTACAAGCCGATCGTCGATGAGAAGACGGCGGTCCTGACCAAGGACGTCAACAGAGCCTGGGGAGATCTGTACAAGCGCCAGGCCCCCCTGCTGACATGGCCCGAGACCGTGCAGGAGCGCTTCCGTAAATGGGGCCGCAAGTGGCCCGAGAATACCGCTGAAAACGCCGTCTCGGCCGCGATCGTCGATTACATCGAAGCCTATCCCAAGTACGTCACTGAGGTTTACAAGACCTTCCACCCCTTCGATTACGAGACCGGCAAGGGCATCGTCTCGGCGCCCCCGGAAGAGGCCCTTCTGCGTCCCACGGTCTTCGACATCACCAAGCTGCCCGAGCTGGGCAAGATCTGGGCGGCCCAGGAACGGCTCTGGATTCAGCGGACCGCTCTGGATGTGGTCGCCCAGGTGAACAAGAATGCCAAGGATTGGGATTCGGCCATCATCAGGCAGATCACCTTGCTTGAAGTGGGCAGCAACGTGGCCCAGGACCAGAGGTCACTGGCCAAGGGCGAGACGCTCGAGGAAGCCGAAGCTATCAAGGCGCCTGGCTCCGAGACCGCCGAGGCCGCGGCCCCGGCCGACACGAGTGGCCCCATGGGCAACATGATGGCAATGATGGGCGGACGCCGGGGCGGCATGGGCATGGCGGCATGATGGGCAGCGGAATGGCCGGCAACACCGAAAGCATCTTCTTCGTGAAGCCCGAGAACGACAAGGGACAGTACAAGGTTCTGCCCATTCTGATGTCTGTCCTGATCGACCAGGATCATATCCAGGATTTCCTGGTCGAGCTGGAAAATTCACCCATGTCCATCCAGGTGATGGATTTCGAGATGCAACGCCCGGAGACCCGCGTCATCAAGCCCGAGAAAGGCGCCGAGAATAGTTTCGGCGGCTATGGCGGAATGATGGGCGGCGGCTATGGCGGCATGATGCAGATGATGATGGGCGGACGCCGGGGAGGAATGAGCGGCTACGGCGGCGGGTCATCGAACTACGGCTCCATGATGGCGGCCATGATGGGGGGTGGCCGAGGTGCGATGATGGGCATGAGGGCAGGGCGGGGCGACCGCAGCCCGCAAAGGCACCGACAAACGAAGCGTCGATGCGCGCAAGAAGCGGGAAGACGAAATCAAGGCCGCGGAAACCTCCAAGGGGCTCTCCCTCTTCGACCCTTATTTCAACATTGTCGAAGTCAAGATCTACGGCCAGGCCCGGTTCTATAACACGCCTCCTGAAGAGCCCGTGGATGAGGCCAGCCCAGGCCAGGTAGCGGCCGAGACCGCTGCCGAACCAGCCAAGACGGATGCGGCGGCCAAGGCCGAGCCCGAAAAAGCCGAGCCCGCGAAAGCCGAGCCGGCCGAAGGCCGAGCCCGCGAAACCGGAACCGACCAAAGATGCCCCGGCGAAGACCGAGGCGGCCAAGGGCGCGGAAGCCAAAGCCGCCGCCGTGCCCAAGTCTTAGGGATCATGGCCTGCTTTCCCAAGTGTTCCAAACGTGCAATGAACGCGTGGTATCGCAAATCAGGGCCTTCACCCTTTCTCATCCAAGATCTGATTGCTTAAACAGGAGATGTCCGCATGGCCAATCCCACGGTGGAGAAACTGAAAGACCTGGGCTTGCGTTACGGCGACAAAGCCGCCGTGGCCTTGATGTCGCTGGTGTTCGTCGTTTGCTTTGGAATGGCCGTCTCCAAGAAGGCCATCGACACCACGCCCGACGAGATCAAGAAGGCCGCTGAAAGTGCTGATACCAACATCGGTCGCCGGCGCGAGCGCGACGACATCATCAAGACCCTCGAAGAGGGGGGCATCAAGCCCACCAACTTCGCCATGCAAGTGGAAGAGACCTCGAAGTCGGTGCTTGTGGCCGACACGTTCAAGCCCGACCGGGAATGGGTGACCCCCGAACCAGGCGCAGGCCTGATCCGCGACACGCCCGTTCTGATTGCTCCCACCGACCTTTTTGCTTATCCCGGCCGGGGTGGCGCCCTGGTTTATGCCCTCGATGAGCAAGGGAACCGGATCCCTGACACGGAGAAAAAAGAAGCCCCCAAGGAAGCGCCGAGGCGGAAACGGAGGCGGAGTAGCGCCATGTCCGGCGGCATGGGAGGAATGGGGATGGGCATGGGAGGCGCACGCAAGAAGGCCCGCCGCAAGAGCCAGGCGGAGATCGAGCAGGAGCAGAAGAAGGAGACCGAAGAGGCCAAGCGAGAGATGGCCGCCAGGCTCGCCGGCCCCGATACGCCTGCCGCCAAGGAAGAGCAAGAGAAGGCTGACGCCGCCGACAAGGGCAACGCCATGAAAGAGATCGTCAAGGGGCTACGGTGGGTGGCGATCACCGGCACACTCGACCACGGCAAGATGCTCGCAAACTACCGCGAGGCGCTCAAGAACCCGGCCGTAGCCCATCCGCACTATGCGCGGCTGGATCTCGAGCGCCAGACCCGTCAGAAGGACGGCTCGTGGTCGGACTGGGAGGCCGTGGACTCCAAGCGTAACTACGACATCATCGAAAACCTTCCCGAGGAAGACGACGAACTCGCTCCTGAGAATGTTCGCCCCGATAACCTGGTTGATCCTCTGCCCTTCCTGAAATCCGGGCTGTGGGAGAAAGTGCACATCGCCAGCCTCGTTCCCAAGGAGAAAAAGGAAGTCGCGCCTCCGCCGACCATGGGCGGCATGATGGGTGGCAGAGGCGGCTATGGTGGCATGATGTCAGGGGGTGCCGGCAACCAGGGCGCCATGATGCAGGCCATGATGGGTGGTGGCGGTGGTAAGGGAGGCATGATGGGTGGCAGAGGCGGCTATGGTGGCATGATGTCAGGGGGTGCCGGCAACCAGGGCGCCATGATGCAGGCCATGATGGGCGGCAGGGGCGGCATGATGGGCGGCGGTTTCGGCGGAGGAATGGGTGCGAACGAGGACACCAATTTCTGGAAGTCCGAGGAAAAGAAAGTCATGCTTCGCGCGCTCGACTTCACGGCCGAGCCCGACAACGACTACCGCTACCGGGTGCGGATCGTCGTCTTCAACCCCAACCACAATCGCGACGACGTGAACCACGACGTCGATAAGAAGGCTGTCGAGCTTTTGGGTCCCTGGAGCGCAGCGACTGACGAGGTGTCCATGCCGCCCGACGCTGCCCCCTATGCCATGGGCACGCTGCCGGCCAACCCCAAGTCGGACATCAAGGTCAGGTTTCAGGTGATTCGCTTCGATCCTTCCGAGGCCGCAGGCGGCGTCACTGTGAACGCAATGTTCGACGCCTCTCCCGGCGAGGTCATCGGTGAGGTGCGCACTCGCGGACGTGCCGGTTTCCGACGGTTCGGGCAAGAAGAGCAAGTCGATCGATTTCAACACACGCCAGATTGTGCTCGACGCCGCCGGCGGCCTGATGGCTCTGCCGGCGGGCATGCCCGGTGCGGCAGTGCAACGCCCCGCTCTGGCGCTCTTGCTGAAGCCCGACGGCAGCGTTATGGCCCATAACGAGGCCGATGACGCGACCAATGAAGTGCGCAAGGACATCGAGCGGAATTATGCTCGTGAACTCAAAGACTCGAGCAAGGAACGCAAGAACTCGATGGGCAGTGGCTACGGTGGAATGATGCAGATGATGATGGGCGGGGGCGGCATGGGCGGCGGCATGGGCGGCGGCATGGGCGGCGGCGGTCGGCGTTAGCAATTCGCCGTATCTGCCCTCCTGAACCTGATTCTCGCGCCGAGCGCCTCCAGACCATCCGGTCACGAGAGTCAAAGACGTCAGAGCCCCCATCATCTCGGTGGGGGCTTTTTGTTGCGCTCGCGTGCCCCCCCGAAAAAGAGAGAAAGCCCGTTTGCTCGCGCTGGAATTCCTTTCTCCCTCTTGCAAAGGTCGAGTGCGACAAACCTGGATGGAGCAACCTACTCCGAAAGAGCGTTAGCCTATATTGGCCTAGACAGGAATAATTGAGCGTGATTAGATGAAATCGTACGCGATCTGAGCAGTCGTTAAAATGAACAGACCTGGCAAAATACAAGAGCCTTTTCACGGGATCATTGGACCCGGTGGGGTGGTCGGCAAGAATTTTCACGGAATCTCGGACCTTCGCAGATCTTTCGTCTTGACCTCAATGGGATGAGAGGGTACACACCCCCACAACTTCTCCCCGTTCTCGGCGCCAACTCGTCTCCACACCCAGATTTCGCCGGAGCTTCAGTCATTCGGGCGAAGCGGCCATTTCGCGGCGTCGAAATGGTTCGGGTGAAAGCACCGGATAAATGTCTCCCGCCGTGGGGACTGAAAGATGGCCGCCCTCAGGGATGTCGGCGGTTGTTCTCATGGCGGCGAAAGGAGGTCGCGTTGGGAATGCTCAGAACGCTCACTGTCATCTTGATCTTCGGCGCATGGGGAGCGGCCACGGAAGGCGCAACTCCCGATGACGCGGCCCCATCGCCGGGCGCGGCGGCTCGTAAACCGGCGCCCGTGCCACCGATCAAGTATCTCGAGGCTGGGGCCAGGCTGTTCAATAGCGGGCAATTCGATTTAGCCGCCAAGTACCTTGATGCGGCGCAGTTGTATCGTGACCAGCTTCAGGGTGATGAACAAACCACGCTGGATGCCTACGTCAAGGAACTCTCCAAGGTGCACGCAGTTCCAGCCAAGGCGCCCGCAACGGCGCGACGGCGGGGACGGTCCCAGCGAGCACGGCGATGCCGGCTCCGGCCCCGGCCGATCCGGCACCAAGCACCACGATCCAGACCGGTGATCCTGTTCGCGGTGGAGCAGGTGCCGTGCCCGTGGCCGCCGATGCCAAGCAACAGGCGGGGTGGCTGCTCCGTGAAGCCAGAGAGCAGATCAGCCTGGGCAACTATGAGGCCGCCGAGAAGAAGCTAGCCCAGGCCGAGACCTTCGACGTGAAGTGGGGCCTGTTCGATGACACACCGGCCAAGGTGCGCACCGACCTGAACAAGGAAAAGCCCAAGACCGTGGCCGTTGCCACCCCTCGAACATCGACGATGGTTCCTGGCGATCACAAGACCGCCAAGGCCAAGCTGCGCGAAGCGCGGGCCGCGCTCTCGGCTCATCAATACGAACAGGCGGAGGCGATCGCCCAGGAAATCAAGGGTTGGAACCTGACGTATAGTCTCTTCGAAGACAACCCCGACAAGGTGTCGGCCGCCGCCAGGGCGTTGCGGAAACGAGATCGGATTCGCAACACGGCGCCCAGGGAACAGGCCAGCCAGGGCGTCTACGACGCGCTGGTGCTGGAATCGCGCGAGCTGATCAAGCTGGGCAAGCTTGACGATGCCGAAGCCAAGGCACGCCAGGCGCAGCGCATGAACGTCGTGCCCCCGCTCACGGCCGATCGAGCCGAGTCGGTGCTCCATGACATTCAGATGGCGCGTGCCGGTGCCACGAGCGCGGCGGCAAGCCCGGCGAAGCTTGCGGGCGCCGATGCGGCCAGCGTGGTCGCCGAGCGTGAAGCCAACATGCTGCTGGCCAAGGGAGAGCAGGCCAAGGCCCAGGTGAAGTTCAACGAAGCCGAGTCGTTGCGAAGCACGGAAGCCGGGGATGTCGCGCCCGCGGCGCCAGCCGGTGGACACGTCGCTTCAAAAGATTTCGGCAGGCGAGCCGGCCGCGCCTCCCATGCTCTCGGCGCTGATGCGCCTGCGCAGTCGGGCGCGACCGCTCCCGCCCCGGCAGGCCTCGAGCTGGCGCCTACCACTGAGCCAAAGGCCGAAGCACCAGTGGCGATTGAGCCTGCAGGCAACAACACCACGCCGCCCGCGGCCGCTCGGTCGGCGCCCGCGGCGAGCCGGGGTCAGCAACTGCTTGCCGAGGCCAAGGCCCTCTACTCCAGCGGCAATTATCCCGCCGCCCGTCAGTTGGCGGAGGAAACGAAAACCGGCAAGCTCGGCGTTGACTCCCAGGCCGACGAGCTTCTGGCCCAGATTGGACTGGCCGAACAGGGCGGGGCGCTCAGCCTCTACGAATCGGCCCTGGCGGCGATGCGTGGCGGCGACAATGCGCGGGCCCGCGCCCTGCTGACCGAGGTCCTGGCGGCGGGATCAGCGCTTGACGAAAACCTTCAGTCCAAGGTCCAGGAACTCCTGCACAAGCTGTCGGCCGGTGACAAGTCGGCCAGCCCAGCGGGCAAGGCGGTTGTGGGCGAGCCGAGCTCGGTCATCCCCGATGGCGAGGCGCTCGCGGCCCAGAAGCTCAACGCCGAGGTCGGCACCAAGATTGCCGAGGCTCGCCGCTTGCAGGAGACAGACCCCGACAAGGCCATCGCTATCTACGAGCAGTCGATGAGGATGGTCAAGGCATCGGGCCTGTCGCCAAACCTGATGCGGCCGATGGTGCGCAGACTCGAGGTCGCCCTCGAACTGGCCAAGAAGGACAAGGTCGCCTTCGAGGTCAAGATGCAAGACAAGAAGCAACGCACAGAGATCGAGGTCAAGCGGCTGCGCATTCTTGAGGCCGACAACGCCAAGAAAGCGCGGATGAAGGAGTTCATGGATAAAGCGCAGAGGGCCTACGCGGAAGGCAACTACGCCGAGTGCGAGGCCTACGCCAAGAAAGCCTCGGAGATCGACCCCAACGAAGTGGCCGCCATCATGATGGTCTTCAAGTCCAAGACCGAGCGCCGCTACAAGCAAGACCTGGAGACCAAGGCTGCCAAGGAGAACGGCGCGGCCACGGCCTTCCAGGAGATCGATGTGGCGGCCATCGCCGATCCCGAAGTGCAGATCAACAGTATCAAGTACGCCAAGAGCTTCAAGGATCTGACCCGGGAGCGCCTGCGGACCAATGCCCGGCTAGAGGTCAAGAAGGACCCCAAGGTGCTGGCGATCGAGTCCAAGCTCAAGGACCCGATCACCATCAACCTCGACAAGCAGCCTCTGTCCGAGGCGATCACGTTCTTGCAGAACTACACGGGGCTGAACATCGTGCTGGACACGAAGGCCCTGAGCGATGAAGGGATGACCACGGCCTCCCCCGTCTCGCTCTCACTCAGCAATCCCGTACAGATCAAGACGGCGCTCAAGCTTCTGCTCAGGCCGCTGGGCCTGACTTACAGGGTTGACGACGAGGTTCTCTTGATCACGAGCCCCCAGGCCAACAACGCCCAGACCTACACCAAGCCGTACTACGTCGGCGACCTGATCATGCCGGCCAACAAGGGCGCGATGGACCCGACCCAGCCGTCGAACAAGGTTCCGGCGAACCAGGTTCAACCCGGCCAGACCGGCGCGGCTCTGCAAGCGGCCGCCCTGGACGCCGCCGGACAGAATACCAACGATACGACGCTCAAGGGGCTGGGCGGGATCAACGGCGACCGGCCGCAGGTCGATATGACGCCGCTGATCCAGTTGATCACCAGCTCGATCGCGCCAGGAAGCTGGCGCGTGCAGGATAACAATGGGCAAGACCTGTCCTCGGCCTACGGGCTGGGCGGCGGGTTCGGCGGAGCCGGAGGAGGTGCGGGAGGACTCGATGCGCCGGAACGGCCCCCGGGAGCGATTATCCCCTTCTTCCTGAGCATCAGCCTGATCATCCGGCATACAGCCGAGGTGCACGAACAGGTCGCTGACCTGCTCCGCCAGCTTCGCCGGCTGCAGGACCTTCAGGTTTCGATCGAGGTCCGGTTCATCACCGTCAGCGATAACTTCTTCGAGCAGATTGGTATCGATTTCGACTTCTCGATCCAATCGGACGCTGTTGGTAAGCATTCGACCTTCGCCTTCCCGAACCCGGCAGGCCAATTGTTCACGATCACGCCGGGCACGCCTCTGGGCGGCACGACCGGCGGTGCTGGGGGCATCGGCGGTGGGGCTGCGGGAGGTGCGGGTGGCGGTGCGGGAGGCGGCGCCGGAGGCATCGGCGGCGCCGGCGCGGCGGGCGGCGGTGCCGGCGGAATCGGCGGCGCCGGTGGTGGTGCAGCCGGCGGTGCTGGCGGTGCCGGCGGTGCCGGCGGTGCCGGTGGCGGTGGTGCCGGTGGCGGCGTCGGCGGTGGCACAAGCATCTCGCCGTACCTGATCAACACGATCCGCGACCACACGCTCGGCAACAGGACACCGCTCGTCGTGGGAACGCAGTCTGGAGGTTTGTACAACTTCTCACCAAATCTCCAGATCCCGTTCAACAACACGAGCGGGACCTTGATCGCCCCCAGCAACGCGGTTCCCGGCGCGGGAGCCACCCTGGGTCTTGCGTTCCTGAGCGACCTGGAAGTTTACTTCTTCATGACGGCGGCCCAGGGAGATACGCGTACCAACATCTTGCAGGCCCCCAAGGTGACCACCTTCAATGGTGCCCTCGCCACGATCTTCAACAACCAGGTAACCAACTATGTAGCGTCGTTGATCCCGATCGTCGGCCCTGGCTCGGTGGCCTTCTTCCCCCAGACGGCCCAGTTCCCTAGCGGTGTAACCCTGATCGTGACCCCGGTGGTTTCGGCCGACCGGCGGTACGTGCGAATGACCCTGAGCCCGTTCTTCAATGCCCTGGAAGGGTTCGACGCCATCCAGGTGCCCGCGGCCGTCGGCGGTAGCGGATTGGGCGGTGGTGCGGCCGCGATCAACGGCACGATCCAGCTTCCCAGGTTCACGACCACGACGGTGAACACGACGGTCACGGTTCCCGACGGCGGCACGGTGCTCCTGGGCGGCGTCAAGCGGCTCAACGAGGAGCGGAACGAGTACGGCGTTCCCGTTCTCTCCAAGCTGCCCTGGATCGATCGTCTCTTCCGGAACGTGGGAATCGGCCGCATCAGCACCAGCTTGATGCTCATGGTCACGCCCCGGATCATCATCCTCGAAGAAGAGGAGGAAAGGCTGGGCGTTCCCTCCACGGCTCTCTGAGCGGTGGGCGGGACGATGCAATACTAGCAATCAAGAGCGATGCTCTCGATGCGACAAGGCCGCCGGGCCCCAAACCCGGCGGCCTTTTTCATCACCCTTGCCAACTGGTTATGATGATGAGGTGAGCTAGCCCCCTTCGCGATCCCGCAATGTGTGAGGCCTTCATGATCTCGCTCCTGGCTTCAGCCGTTCTCTGCTTGATTCACGAACCATCCGCGCAAACGGCACCAGCAACAACACCAGCACAAGCGCCTGCGACAGCCGGCGCGCTCGAGCCCGAGCCCGACTGGAGGCGACTGGGTCGGAGCCTCTGGTTCGACCCCAGGCAAAAACAGCTCGTGATCAAGGCGCGCGTCGCGCTTCGCGAAGGGCCTCTTGAGCACCTCTTGTGTCTGAAAGGGACCAAGGAGCACGAGGCGGTCCTGGCCACCGACGCCTTGCCTCGCGAGATCCATGCGGGGCTGCTTTTGACCGGCGCCCAGCCCGGACATCCGGTGCGGTTCGTTCCCATGTTCGAGCCTCCCACCGGCACGCCGATCGCCATCGAGCTGGTCTGGAAGAGCGACGGAAAAACGAACCGGGTTGACGCCCGCCAGTGGGTAAAAGACGAGAAAACCAAGAAACCGCTCGCCCACGGCTGGGTCTTCGCCGGCAGCGAGCTGTTCCAGGACGCCGTCACCAAGAAGATGATCTACGCAGCCGACGAGGGAGACCTGATCACGGTAGCCAACTTCGGCAGCGCCATTCTCGACCTGCCCTTCGCCAGCTCGGCCAGCGACGCCGATCGGGTGTTCTCGGCTGATCCCACACGAGTTGCCCCCGCGGGTACCGAGGTTTTCCTGATGCTTCGCCCACGTCAGGCTCAGCAGCAGAAGAGTCCCTGACAATCCCGCGTCCGCCTACTCGATCCGCAGGGCGCACCAGACGCCGAAGGGATGGAACTGAGCGTCGGCGGGCCGTTGCTCCAGCCGCTCCCACTCATCGGTCGTCCAGATCAAGAGCCGCGCCAGATGACCGTTGATTTTCCAGCAATCGGAGCTGGGCGAGTGCGATCGAGGATCGTACAGGTGAAGGGTGGCTCGCTGTGTTGCGAAACGGCTGGTTGGTAGACTCCGCCCCATGGGACGTTTACTCCTGGAAAACAAGCCGGTAGCCATCGAGCCGCTGGCCGCTGATCTCAGCCGCGACTCTCGCGCCTATTCTCATCCAGGTGATGAACTGATCGTTCGTCGATCAGCTCGCGCCGATAAGACCGATGGCGAGCGTGCGGCGTGCTATAGAAGGCGCGGGTTCATACGTTGAAACCAACCAACCTTCTCTATTCGCTCTTCCCTTTTGTTTTCTGCTTTATAAAACACGAATCTCGATCGAATCACCGGCTGTTTTTCCACGAATGAAGCGGCTCGGTCGCACAGGCGTTATATGCAAGAAGGTCGGGCCGAAAATCTGCCGAGAATCGCACTGACACTACAACGTAGGCTCTCCGAGCAGGACTGAAGTGGGCACAAAAGACGCCGACAACGCCGGGCCACCGATTCTCTGGATCGAAGATTGACACATGCGGTATGCTGCGAAAGTAATTGCCTTGGCGAACGAACAGATAGGAAGGCCACTGCCTTCCGGGAAATCGCTTACTTTGGCTTAGTGATCGGGTTTGTCGTGACAGGACTGGATGAAACGGCGCTGATCGCCACGAAGGGCCTGACCAAGACTTATGGATCGTTCTTCGCGCTTCGAGATTTGAGCCTGGCGGTTCGTCAGGGCGAAGTGTTTGGCCTGCTTGGTCCGAACGGTTCAGGCAAGACGACGACGATCCGGTTACTACTGGGCTTGCTTCGGCCCACGGCCGGGCATGCCGTGGTCGTCGGGTTTGACTGCTGGCGGCAGAGCCTGGAGGTCAGGCGCCTGGTTTCTTATCTACCGGGCGAGTTGCGGATGTACGGCTCGATGTCCGGACTGGGATTTCTGCGGTTCATGTGCGACCTGCGCGATGGCGAGAGCCTGGACCGCGCCGTGGCCATCTCTGAGCGCGTGATGAAGCTCAACCTGAGGCGCAAGATTCGGGCCTATTCGACGGGCATGAAACAGAAGCTGGCCTTGGCGGTGGCTTTTTCCGACCCGGTGGACATCTTGATCCTCGATGAACCGACTTCCGCGCTAGATCCTTCAGCCCGGGCGGAAGTGCTCCGGCTGGTGCTCGACGCGCGTGGCGCTGGCCAGACAGTGATCTTCTCGGGGCACGTGCTGGCCGAGGTGGAGGCGGTTTCGGACCGCGTGGCCATTCTTCGCAGGGGGCGGCTGATGCACGTCGAGGACATGCACGCGAGGCGCAAGCTTCGGATGCTCCTGCTCAAGTTTGGCGGCGAGATTCCGGACGAGTTTCCGCCCCATCTCGGTTTGTTCGCGCGGGAGCGAAAGGGCGATACCTGCTTGCTGGAGCATCGCGGCGAGATCGGTCCCCTGCTCCGCTGGCTGGGATCGGCACCGGTGGTCGATGTGGCGATCGGCACCGAAGACCTGCGCAGTCTTTACGACCGGTTCCATGGTCCTGACACTCTCGATGATGAAGAGGAAACCCCATGAAGCCGCTCTGGGCTCTCTTGCGCAAGCAGGTTCACGATACGCGCTGGATGCTCTTGTTCTCCGGTGGGGCCTTGTTCGGCCTGGGCTGGCTGTTCGTCTTCGTCACCTCGCTCAACGAGGCCAAGATTCGGGAGGTCCTTGCGTCGGACGGCGGCGACGACCGGTTTCAGTGGATGCGCAACATGGGCATGATGGAAGAGCCACCGTCGGTCTCAATCATGATGGCCTTCTGGAACCACCCGTTCATCATCCTGACCATGGCCATCTGGGCGATCAGCCGTGGCTCGATCGCCGTGGGGGCGGAGGTAGAGCGCGGCACACTCGATCTCATTCTGTCGCGCCCGATTTCTCGGTTTTCTTACCTCTTCTCTCATGTGGTTACCGGCTTGAGCGGATTGTTCGTGCTGGCCGCGGCACTCGCCGTTGGTGCCACGATTGGCGTGCAATGCAATTTCCTGCGAGAGCCGCCCAGGTTCTCGATTCTGGTACGTCCGGCCCTCAACCTCGCGGCGCTGGGACTGCCAATTTATGGCTACACCCTCCTGGTCTCGGCCCTGGATCACGTGCGATGGCGGCCGACGATGGTCGGTTCGGTGTTGACCCTGGCAGGCTTCATCGCCTGGGTAATCTCAGTCATTCCGGTCATGCAGAAGTACACCTGGCGGGTTTACCTGGAGCGGATCTCGATCTTCAAGCTGTACAACCCGGTTGACGCGGTCGCGGGCGGCGAATCGCTGTCGTTCAACATCGGTGTGCTCGCAGCCATTGGCGCGGTGTGTATCGTGCTCGCCTTTGTCGGTTTCAACCGCCGGGATCTGCCGGCCAATGGTTGAGGCTGCCAGGCGGGAAATCGGCCCACCGGCACGAACCTGGGCCGTCTCTGGCGTGTCGCTGCATCAGCCAGGTCCTTTGCCACCACGAGCTTGAGGAGATACCAATGAGCCATCGCATCGTCTGCGTCGATTCGTTCACGAACCGGGCGTTTGCCGGCAATCCCGCGGCGGTTTGCCTGCTGGATGCACCGGCCTCGGACCGGTGGATGCAACTTGTCGCGGCGGAAATGAATCTGTCCGAAACAGCCTTCGTTTACCCCGACGAAGAGTCAGGCGTTTTTCGCCTGCGCTGGTTCACGCCTCGGGTCGAGGTCGATCTCTGCGGCCACGCCACGCTGGCCGCGGCCCATGTGCTCTGGGAGGAAAAGCTTCTGGGCCCAGCGGACCCGGCGCGATTCCAGACGCGGAGCGGGCGGCTCACCGCGATCCGCCGCGGCGACTGGATCGAGCTTGATTTTCCCGCCGAACCTTCGCAGACGACGGTCGCCGATCCGGCCGAGCTAGAGCGGATCAGCCTGGCCCTGAACGGTCCGGTGGTCTCGGCGTGTCGAAATCGGTTCGATCTGCTGGTCGAGCTGGCCGACGAGCCAACCGTGCGCAGTCTTCGGCCGGACATCGGTTTGGTCGCCAGGTTTCCGATTCGAGGAATCATTGCCACCAGCCTGTCATCGTCTCCCGGGTTCGATTTCGTCTCGCGGTTCTTCGCACCCCGGGTCGGCATCGATGAAGACCCGGTGTGCGGCTCGGCCCACTGCTTCCTGGCTCCGTTCTGGGCAGCCAGGCTGGGCCGGAACACGCTCACCGCACACCAGGTATCAAACCGCGGCGGCGTGGTCAAAGTTCGCCTGGAAGGGGATCGAGTCGCGCTGATCGGCCAGGCGGTGACCGTGCTCAAGGGCGAGCTCACCGCCTGTGCGTCGCCCTGACAGCCTTCTCGATTCCACGGGTGTTTCTGGTATCTGGTTTGCGGCGATTGGGTGGTTGGGCGCGAACAGCCCATGATTTCATGATCGCCCCCATCCGGGCCACCCTGGCTGACGACGGCAGGTGGTGCGGGACGGCGATCTTCCTCGATGAACCGGGGATCTCGCTATGCCGGCCGTTGACCCGCTCTGGTACAAGGACGCCATTATTTACGAGGCCCACGTTCGGGCTTTTGCCGACAGCGCCGGCGACGGCGTCGGCGACTTCCGGGGCCTGACCCAAAAACTGCCATACCTGCAAGACCTTGGGATCACGGCGCTCTGGCTCTTACCGTTTTACCCATCGCCGCTGAAAGACGACGGGTACGACATCGCCGACTACACGCGCGTTCATCCTCACTATGGCACGCTCGACGACTTCAAGGAGTTTCTCGCAGCAGCCCATGATCACGGCATCCGGGTGATCACCGAGCTCGTCATCAATCACACCTCCGACAACCATCCCTGGTTCCAGCGCACGCGGCACGCGCCGGCAGGCAGCCCGGAGCGCGACTTTTACGTCTGGAGCGACGACCCGGAGAAGTACAAGGACGCACGGGTCATCTTCAAGGATTTCGAGCCCTCCAACTGGAGCTGGGACCCGGTGGCCAAGGCTTACTACTGGCATCGTTTTTACTCGCACCAGCCCGACCTCAATTTCGACAACCCGGCTGTCAAGGAAGCGATCTTTCCTCTCCTCGAGTACTGGTTCGAGATGGGCGTCAACGGTATGCGTCTTGACGCCGTACCGTACCTTTTCGAGCGCGAGGATACCAATTGCGAGAACCTGCCGGAGACTCATCAATTCCTCAAGGAACTGCGCGCGCGGGTTGAAGCAAGGTATCCCGACCGGATGTTCCTGGCCGAGGCGAACCAGTGGCCCGAGGATGCGATCGCGTATTTCGGCGACGGCGATGAATGTCACATGTCGTTCCACTTTCCTCTCATGCCGCGGTTGTTCATGGCGCTGCACCAGGAAGACCGGTTCCCGATCCACGACATCATCGCCCAGACGCCGGCCATCCCCGAAAACTGCCAGTGGTGTCTGTTCCTGCGCAACCACGACGAACTGACTCTCGAAATGGTGACCGACGAAGAGCGAGACTACATGTATCGGGCCTACGCCCGTGACGCCCACGCGCGGATCAATCTGGGTATCCGGCACCGACTGGCGCCGCTCCTGGGCAATGACCGGCGCCGCATCGAGCTCATGAACGCGCTCTTATTTTCTTTGCCCGGCACGCCTGTACTTTATTACGGCGACGAGATCGGCATGGGAGACAATATCTTCCTGGGCGATCGCAACGGGGTTCGAACCCCCATGCAATGGTCGGCCGACCGCAACGCGGGATTCAGCAGGGCCAACCCGCAAAAGCTCTACTTGCCGCTGATCATCGACCCGGAATACCACTACGAGACCGTCAATGTTGAAGCGCAGCAAAGCAATCCCTCGTCGCTGCTCTGGTGGGTCAAGCGGCTGATCTCCCTGCGCAAGAAGTTTCGGGCCTTCGGCCGCGGCACTCTTGAGCTGCTGCGACCAGCCAACCCGAAGATCCTGGCGTTCATTCGCAAGTATGAAGACGAGCATGTGCTGGTGGTCGCCAACCTCTCGCGGTTCGTGCAGTTCGCACAGCTTGACCTGAAGGAATACGCCGGTGTCGTTCCCGAAGAGCTGATGGGCCGGACCGCCTTTCCCGAGGTTGGCGTGGAGCCTTATCTCTTGACCCTGGGACCGCATGGTTTTATCTGGTTCTTGCTGCCAACCGCTGGCTCGATCGGCAAGGACGTGTCGGCGATGGGGACTGTAGGAGTGCGAGACGCGGCCGAGGTCGATCTGCCCGTGCTCGAAAAGACCCGCCTCAAAACAGGCAAGTTCCGCCCAGCAGACTGGGACGAGCTGGAGAGCCTCTTACCGCAGTATCTGTTGCGCAACCGGCTGCTCTTCAATCGGGCGGTCGCGGCGACGGCCCGGATTCTCCAGATCAATGCCCTCAAGGTAGGCGATCTCGATGTCTGGTTCCTGGTGGTTCGCGTCGAGCGCGGGGCAGGCGTTACGGAAGACCTGTCGTTCGGACTGACCTTTGTCGCCGACGACCAGACCGAGCAGCTTCTGGCGCCACGTTCGATGGCGGCCTTTGGCCGGATCAGCGGAGGAGAGCCCGGGCTTCTTTATGATGCACTCGCGGTACCTGCCTGCTGCCGGGGCCTGTTGCGCGGCATCCTGGGCGGCCGCTTGCGTCGCATCGAAGATGGCGAGATCGAGTCTAGCCACCTGGCCAGCGTGGACGTGGGCGAGCCGGCCGCCATGGATGATCTGCCCCTTTCACTGCAGAGGAGTGAGCGAAACAATACGTCCGTTGTCTATGGCGAGTCGTTCATCCTCAAGATCTTTCGCCGTATCGAGGAAGGGATCAATCCCGACCTCGAGATCGGCCGCTACCTGACTGAAAAGCTTCACTACCAGGGAACCGCCGCGGTGGTGGGGTCCGTCGAGTACCGCCGGCCCGACTCCCAGCCGGCCACGCTTGCCGTGCTGCATCGTTATGTCGTGAACCAGGGCACGGCATGGCAGTACACGACCGACCAGCTTAGCCGATTCTTCGAGCAGGTCGCGGCGCTGGCGGTCGAGCAACCGCCTCCCCCGCCTCGGCCCCTTTCGTTGCCCGAGCCGGCAGCCGGCCAAGCCGAATTCGACAAGATCTACGAGCTGATCGACAGCTACCTCGACGTGGCCCGAATGCTGGGCCAGCGAACGGCCGAGCTGCATCTGGCCCTGGCCGAAAACCGAGCCGATCCGGCGCTTGCTCCGGAACCCTTCGGCAAGCTCTACCAGCGCTCGCTCTACCAATCGATGCGCAATCTCACCGGGCGGCTCTGCGACCGGCTGACCCGCAATCGAGCCGGGTTCTCCGAGGCGGCTCGCATGCTGGCCGACCAGGTTGTCGCGCGGCATGACGCGATTCTGGAGCGGTTTCGAAACGATTCTCGATCCTCAGTTCAACGGCAAGCGCACCCGCTGCCACGGCGATTTCCACCTGGGTCAATTGCTTTACACGGGCAAGGATTTCGTGATCATCGACTTCGAGGGGGAAGCCGGCCGCACAATCGGCGAGCGGCGGGTCAAGCGATCACCCCTGCGCGACGTTGCCACGCTGGTACGCTCGCTCGACTACGCGGTACAAAGCCTCCTTCTCAACCTGTCGGGCGGCCGCGGCCGTCCTGCCGGGATGATCCGCCCCGAGGACCGCCCCTTGCTCGAGCCTTGGGCCCAAGCCTGGTATCACGAGGTGGTTCGCCAGCTCGTCCACAGCTACTCCGAGACAATCCGCCCTGTCTCGCTACTGCCGTCGTCGCCCAAAGCCGCGGACAGGCTGCTCGAGCTCCTTGTGCTGGAGAAGGCTCTCGAGGAAGTCGACGCCGAGTTGACGGGCCGTATCGAATGGGTCGTTATCCCGCTCCAGGCCGTCCTTCGTCTTCTCGGCCTTGATCCGAACGATATCGGGCCCAGGGCGTGAGCTGAGAGCCGAACACTGCGGGTTCTCGCGGATCAGCTGCAGCCCTGTTCGGAAATCCTCCCAAAGGTCTTCGGGGTCTTCCAGACCGACCGAGAGGCGGATCAGGCCAGGGGTGATGCCCATTTTTTCGAGAATGGCCGGGTCCTGGCCCTTGTGGCTGGTCGTGAAGGGATGGCTCAGGGTCGTTTGCACGTCGCCCAGGCTGGGGGCAAAGGGGATGTGGCGGAGCGAGCGGATCAGGCGATCGGCCTGCGCAGGCCGCCGACGTCGAAGGCCACCATCGCGCCGAAGCCGTTCTTGAGCATCCGGCGAGCCAGGTCGAAATCGGGGTGCGATGGGAGCCCGGGATAATAGACACGGGCAACCCCCGCGTGCGACTCAAGGCGGCCGGCCAGATCCAGCGCGGTCGCGCTCGCGCGGGCGGTGCGCAGGCAGAGTGTCGCCATCCCTCGCAGGGCGAGCCAGCTCTCGAACGGGTTGCCCGTCTGGCCGAATGTTGAGGCGACCGATGCGATCCGGTCGATGCTCTCGCGCGGGCCGGCCACCGCGCCACAGGTCAGGTCGCTGTGGCCGCCAATCAGCTTGGTGACCGAGTGCATGACGAACGTCGCTCCCAGCTCGATCGGCTTGCACAGGAGCGGCGCGAACGTGTGGTCGACCAGCACCGGAACCCGGGCCTCGCGAGCAACCCGCGAGATCTCTTCCAGATTGGCCACGCGCAGCAAAGGATTGGAGATGGTCTCGGCCACGATCAAACGGGTTCGAGAGGTGAGCAGACTCGCAAGCGAATCAGGCCGGCTCGAATCGAACCGATCGTGAGTCACGCCGAACCGCAACAGCTCCCTGGCGACCAGGGTGGTGGTTTTGCCGTAGAGTCCGTCGGAGAGAACCACGTGGTCGCCTTGGTTAAGCAAGGCCAGCAGGGTCGAGGCGATCGCCCCCATGCCCGAGGCGCAGACCAGGCCTGCCTCAGCGCCCTCGATCGCGGCGATCTTGCCTGCAAGCTGGACGGCGTTGGGATGACTGTCGCGGGCGTAGGAGAAGCCTTTCAACCGCCCCTCGTTGAGGCCGTCGATCTGGTCAAGGTCGGAAATGCGGTAGACGACGCTAAGGTCGACCGAAGGCACCAGGGGAACGCTCACCGAGGGAGGGGCAAGGCCGCCCGGGCACAGAGGGTGGAATCGCGCGGGGCGGCATGGCGGGTCGTGGGGTCCGCGGGCATGGAGCCGTGCTCCTTTGCTTCAAGGCACATTGGCCGCGCCGGCGCTTTTGCGGTGGAACCGACCGGCCTGGCCCAGCAAGGCGATGATTTCACCGAGCTCGCGCAGGGCCAGCCAGGCATTGCTCGCCGAACGCGACTCGGCCAGTTTTCTGCGCCGGCTGGCGAGCTCCGACCAGTCGATGGACCAGGCCTGCTCGATCGCCTGCTCCCTGGCCTTCTCGGTCAGGTTCGATAGACGGTCGATGAGCGAATCGTCGATGGGGCAGGCCGCCGAGCGATACCGGTGCTCATCCTCGGGAGAAAGCGCGGCGGCGGGCTTTTGATGCGTGAGCATGCCCCGCAGCCGGTCGCGCCAGCCACGCGACGGCTGACCGTTGCGATCGCGCTTGGGGGCAGGGTTCTGGTGCGTGGATTCGGCGGAATCCGGGTCAACCCAGGGTCCGATCCGAACGATCAGAACGGTGATGTTGTCCAGGCCGCCGCGAAGGTTTGCCAGGTTGATCAGGTAACGGCAGGCGTCTCGAGGGTGGAAATGACCGGCGAACGCGCCGATCTCGTGATCGTCAACAGGACCGGAGAGGCCGTCGGAGCAGAGCAGGTAGACGTCGGCGAACTGGACGGCAAGCGGCCCCTCGACGTCGACTTCGATGTTTGGCTCAGGCCCCAGGCTGCGGGTGATCACATTCTTGGGAACCGACAGGTTCGCCTGCTCGGGCGTGAGGTGGTTGCGCCGCACGAGCTCCCAGACCAGGCTGTGATCGAACGAGAGCTGATCGATTCGCTCTTCGCGCACCCGGTAAACCCGCGAATCACCCACGTGCGCAACCAGGGCGCCTTCGGGCAGGAGAAGGATCGCCGAGCAGGTCGTTCCCATGCCCTGGAACTCTCGGTTCGCCGCCGCCCGACTGTGCACCAGGGCACTCACCTCGCGAAACGCCTTGACAATCGTCTCGGCCGGAGTGCCCACCTTGGCCTTCATGTAGTTATGCGGGATCAGGTCGCAAGCCATCTTGCTGGCAAGCTCACCCACGGCGTGGGCGCCCATGCCGTCGGCGACCATGAAAACATGCCCGCGTCCCCGCCAGACCTCGGGGTTGGGAGCCCGTACGGACGTGTGACTGTCTTGGTTATTCGATCGACGCATGCCCGTGTCGGTGGCTGCCGCGTCGATGATGATGTCGTCCCAGTTCACGGCCTGACCTTGTCGTCTTGAGACTGCGAGACCGCCATCCCCGCGCCGACGCCCGCTTCCCGGGCGACAAACTTCCGCCGCCCCTCAACTCTTGACCAGCCGATCAGCCGACGAATAAGGTCACGCTCTGGTCCGCGATCCGTCCAGGGTAAAGCATTGTACTCCCCGAACGGAATCTTGCAGAGGTTTTCCTTGAAAGAATTCCTTTCTGAGTTGTCGACCGGAACCTTTGACCCCCCGGCCGCCGCGAAGGTATACGTTGTAACCCTGCGTGCTCAATACTACTGGATCGTCCTCATGGTTGTGACCAGCCGATTCTCCCAATGCAAAACTCAAGCCAATTTCACGAGTTGACCGAACCCGCCCAGATTGCCGAAACTTCATTTTCACAAGATTACGCTCGATAATGGGTTGGACGTCATTCTCCGACGTCAGCCGAATCTCCCGCTCGTGGCTATAAATCTATGGTATCATGTCGGTTCCAAAAATGAAGAGCGAACTGAGCGCGGCTATGCCCATCTCTTCGAGCACCTCATGTTCGAGGGCTCGGAGCATTATCCGGGAGACTTCTTCAAGCATCTGCAACGGCTGGGGGCCAGCATCAACGGTTCGACGTCGAGCGATCGAACCAATTACTTCGTCGATATTCCAACCGCGCACACCGAGCTCGTGCTGGCGATGGAATCAGACCGCATGGCCCATCTCGTGCCCGCGCTCGACGAGGCGAAGCTCAAGATCCAGAAAGGGGTTGTCACCAACGAGTACCGGCAGAATTACGCGAATCGGCCTTATGGTATGGTGTGGACCCTGCTGGCCGAGGCTCTTTACCCGCCGCAACATCCCTACAACTGGCTGACGATCGGGTCGATGGAAGACCTGGAATCGGCGTCGCTGCGAGACGTCTCAGCCTTCTTCCAGCGGTTTTATGTTCCCGCCAACGCCAGTCTGGCGCTGGTCGGAGATATCGATATCGACCAGTCGCTGGCCCTCGTGGACCGCTATTTCGGCTCGATTCCCGGCGGCGCCAAGGCCTTGCGCCCCTGGTTTCCGACCGCCGCGCTGGCCGAGGGCCGCGAGCTTTCGCTGCAGGACCGGGTCGAGCTCGACCGGCTGTACACGGTCTGGCATTCGGTGGCTCATTTCCATGAGGACGACGCTCCACTCGGTTTGCTGGCGGACGTGCTGGCCCGGGGCAAGGCGAGCCGTCTCTACCAGAAGCTGGTGATGGACCTTCAGCTTGCCCAGGACGTGAGCGCTTACCAGTCGGGCCGCGAGCTCGGCGGCACATTTGGCATCGTGGTGACGCTGCGTCCGTCGCGGCCGATCGGCCAGGCTCGCGAAATTGTCGAAGCCGAACTCCGCCAGATCGCCCTCGAAGGCGTGACGGGGTGGAACTCGAGCGGGTCATCAACATGAAAACCGCGAGCTTCCTCTTCGCCCTGGAACACATCGGCGGGTTCGGCGGCGTTGCCGACCGCCTCAACGCCTACAACGTCTTTCGAGGCGACCCCGGCCTGATCACCGCCGACCTGGAGCGGTTCCGGCGTGTTTCCGCGACTGACATCGCCAGCGTGGCTGCCAGATACCTCGACCTTAAACCCAGGGTCACGCTGTCGGTTCTGGGCCGAAAACCAAGAACGACGCAGCCGCCGCTGGACCGAAGAAGGCGCCTCCGAGCGCGGCGCCGGTCGTGTTTCCGCGCCCCCGCCCAGAAATCCTCAAGATCGGCAGCGGCATCCCGGTCTGGGTTCTTCCCCAGCGCGAGCTACCCACGCTGGCCATGACCGTTGCCATGAGAGGAGGCGGCAGCCTTGCCGCCCTCATCGCGCAGGCCTTGCCCAGCTTGCGGTTTCCATGATGGACGAAGGGACGGCGAATCGCTCGGCCGCGGAGATCGCCCTGACCGCGGAAGCCATGGGAACGAGCCTTTCGACGGGTTGCACCTGGGACGGAACCTTCGTCTCCTTCCGGTGCTTGAAATCGTTCCTCGAACCGAGCCTCGACCTGGCGGTTGACATCTTGCGGCGGCCCTCGTTTCCGGAGCCGGAATGGGAGCGACTTCACGGTCAGACGCTCGCGGCGCTGCAGTCGGAACGCGACAGCGCCGAGGCACGCGCCTATCGCGGTCTCCTGGCGGCGATCTACGACGAGCCGCATCCGTACCGTTATCCCCTCGATGGAACCGAGACGATCGTGGCCGGGCTGAGCCGGTCCGAGGCTGTCGACTTCCACCGGCAGTTTGTCGGGCCGGGCGGCGCCGGGGTCGTGATCGCCGGCGACGTCGATCCCGACTCGATCGCCCGCCTGCTTGAAGAGCGGCTTGCCGACTGGGAAGGGCCTGCCATGGACCTACCGGCGATTCCCTCGCCCGCGCGGCGGCTCGCCCCGGATTTTACTGCTCAACCGGCCGGGTGCCGCGCAGGCCGTGGTGCGCGTTGGGCACGCAGGGATCACGCGCGCAGACGCCGATTTCGAGCCGCTACAGCTCGTCAACCAGGTTCTGGGCGGCCAGTTCACATCAAGACTCAACGAGAAGCTGAGGGAAGAACGAGGATTCACCTACGGCGTGCGTAGCCAGTTCGATTTCCGGCGCGGCCGGGGACCGTTCTCGATCACGGCCTCGCTTCAATCTGACAAGCTCGCCGAGGCCCTCGATGACATTTACCGCGAGCTGCTTGCCCTCGTCGGCGACCGGCCGCCCGGTCAGGAAGAGCTCGATGATGCCCGCCGTTCCCTGATCGAAGGCCAGACCCGCCAGTTTGAGACCCCCGCCGCTCTGGTCAACCGTTACGCCAGCCTCTTCATCCACGACTTGCCCATCGATCATTACGCCGCCTTCCCGGAGAGGCTCGCGCAGATCGACCTGGATGCCGCCAGAGCGGTTGCACGCCGGCAAATCCACCCGGATTCGCTGGTCGCCGTCGTGGTTGCCGACAGTGATCAGGTCGCCGAGCCTTTGAAACGTCTGGAGTGGGCAGAGGTGGTGCTGGTTGAGGATTGACGCACCGCTCTCGTGGGCCGACGATACGTCGCCGGAGCCAGAGTCCGGATCTATCCCGCCTATCAAGCTGCGTCACACGGAAGAAATTCGGAGATCGCGCTCTTTGTGCTAGCCGGTGCATGACGGCGATCATAGAATGGGCGTGGGGCGCGAGATCATTTTCCGGCCAAGGCCCAAGATCACCTCGAGACGTTCCATGGAACCACGATCGCCCGCCCGATTCTCGCTTGAACGCATGCCGCGCTGGCTGGCGCCGCTGGCGGGGCACCCGTATGATCCCGACACGCTGCGCTCGGTCCCTTCGTGGGGCCTGAGCGTCCTCTTGCACGCGCTTTTGCTGCTGGTCCTGGCTCTCCTGATCCGGGTGGGACAAGGCAAGGACTCGAACTCCGGCACGATCGAAAGCCAGTCTTGCCGCCGGAGATCGGCGACCTGACTTCGCTTGTCGAGGCGACCCGGGCGGGTGACCCGTTCACGAACGAGCAAAATCCCAATCCGCCGTCGCTGGGGCTCGAGGGAGCCGAGCCCGAGATGAAGTTTGCGGCTCAGCCGCAAGTCGCGGCGCTCTCGCGATTTGGTCCCCAGTTAGCGAGCCCCTCTCCCCTGCCCGACCTGGCCCTTTCCATCAAGGGCACTCCGCGGTTCCCGGGTCTTGCCGACGTGGTCACCGCCCCCTTCTCGGGCCGACAGGGAATGGAGCGAGCCACCTTGGTTCGGCGTGAAGGGGGAACCGTCCATTCCGAGAAGGCCGTGGAGCACGGGATCGAATGGATCGTGCGGCACCAGAAGTCTGACGGTTCGTGGTCGCTCAACTACCATGAGCAGTGCCAGGCGCAAGCCTGTCCGCCGGAGTTCCGCGCGTGCTGGACGCCGACACCGCGGCAACGGGCCTGGCCCTCCTGCCCTTGCTGGGGGCCGGGTACATTCACAACGTCAAATGCCGCCACCAAGACACCGTCCGTCGAGGACTCGAGTGGCTCGTCCAGCATCAGCAAGAAAGCGGCGACTTGCACATCGGGGGGTGCGGTCAACTCTCATTTTTACAGCCATGCGATCGCAACGATGGCCCTGTGCGAAGCCTACGGCCTGTCCCGTGATCCCAAGCTGAAAGGCACCGGCGAAACAGGCGATCGCCTTCATCTGTGCGGCGCAAGACCCCGAGTCCGGCGGCTGGCGATACTTCCCCGGCCAGCGCGGCGATACGTCGGTCTTCGGATGGAACATCTTCGCCCTGCGCAGCGGCCACCTGGCCGGCCTTCCCTTCTCCAAGGAGGCCCTTCGCGGCTGTAATGACTACCTCAACCAGTCGGCGGCCGACCCCAAGAAGATTACCTATTCCTACCTTCCAGGCCGCGAAGCCACCCCGGTCATGACGGCCGAGGCCCTGGTAGCCCGGCAGCTTCTGGGCTGGCGCCGCGACCACCCGTCGCTGGTCAAGGGGGCCGGCCGCGTCGCGGCCAACCTGGAAACGTCGAGAGAGCGAAATATTTATTACTGGTATTACGCGACCCAGCTCTTGCACAACCTCAAGAACAAGGACTGGGAGCGCTGGAACCCGCAGGTGCGCGAGCAGTTGATCAAGACCCAGACACTCGACGACACCTGCGCCAGCGGTAGCTGGGACCCATCCAACCCCCGCCCCGACCGCTGGGGAGAAGCCGCCGGCCGCCTCTTCGAGACCTCGCTCTCGATCCTGACCCTGGAAGTCTACTACCGCTACCTGCCCCTGTACCGCACCGCCGATTCCGAGGGCCTGGAGGCAGCAGCGGCTCCCGCCGCAGAGAAAAAAGCTGCCGAACTCGCCAGGAAGAGAAAGTGAGCGCACGGTAGCGGTCAGAACCCTCACTTGTTCGCGTTGAATTGCTCGTACGGCATCTGCTTGTAAAGCACGAGCTGGGAAACGGACAAGTCCCCGGGGCAACGTTTGCATGGGCAGCATGAAGGCATAGTCTCCCTTGCGGGCATACTTCATGTCGCCCCGGGTGACTCGCGTCATGGTCATCTGGCCCGTGTCGTCGGGGATGACGGCCGCCATGTTGTTCCCCGGAACCGCCAGACGCAAAGGCGAGTTCGCCAGCCAGGCCCAACCACGTGCAACCGCGCGGGAATTCCCGCCGAGGCCGGGAGCGACAGGGTAGGCCCAGCCGTAGAGCATGTTCTGGCCCGCCACGTCGAATGCGTTCATGAACCGGTTGAACCCGGGTCGAGCGTGGTCACCACCATGTTGTTGGGCAGGACGCTGTTATAGGTGGGCGCAACGAGGCTTCGGTCAGGCCCCACGAAAACATCCACGTGGTTGGTGCGCACGGTGTTCGAGCCGACGTCCTGTCCGATGGCCTCGACGACTGACTGCTGATTGAGCGTGTCGGCGCTGGTGGGCCAGCGGATCAGGAATTCCTGGATGTCATCGATGGAAACTGGGAATTGCTGGCCGACGTGGTTCTGAATCACCAGCCAGCGCGGCGTCACATTGATCACCTCGCCCCAGGCTCCCTGGGGCGGAAGCTGCGGAAGGCCGCGCGGATGGCCCACGACGGCGTCAAAAGCCGGGTCACGGTTCTGGAACTGCTCAAATGCCGGATTACGGTTCTGGATCTGTGCCGTGGCCGTGCCGCCAGGCTTCCAGCACAAAAGGGAAATCACGACGAGCAAAAGCCCAAACCACCGCGCCTTGCTCATGATTCGACCTCCGCGAGTTTCTTGACCTGCCGATACTTCACGATACGCGCTGGAGCCAAATCAATCAACGTGGTCTTGATCGAGCGCACTTTCTCCGTACGCAAGTGCTCCACAGTTCGACCCGTGCGGCCCGCTTCTGTCAGTTTTGCCCCAAGAACGGCTTGACGGACGACCTCGGATGGCAGGAGGATCGCAATTCAGCAAGCTCTGCACGTGCGGGGCGGGCGGAATTCATCTCTGGAGGCCGAGGAAGTGGCGAACGTCGACTATGTCCAACAACTCGCATTTCCGAAGCTGAGCGAGCCAGAGGTCGAAGCATTGGCCGGACTGGCCAGAATATGCTCCTTCAAAGACGGCGAGACGATTTTCCAGGCCGGAGAGCGCGGCCTTCCCTTTTACGTCGTTGAGTCCGGCGAGATTGCGATCGTGGACGATTCCGCCGAGGTCCCCAAGACGATCGTCGTCCATGGACCGCGCGAGTTCACGGGCGATGTTTCGCTGCTGACCGACCGCCCTGCCGCCATCTCGGCCTTCGCCAGCGGAGAGACTCGGGCTTACTGCGTCAGCCAGAGCGATCTGCGCCGGGTTATCCAGGAACTGCCCGAGCTCAGCGACAAGCTGCTCGAGGCTTTCCAGACACGCCGGATCATGCTCGAAAAGTCGGGCTTCATCGGCGTTCGTGTCTTCGGACAGCTTGGCGACCCTGACCTGATGGCGATCCGCGAGTTCTTCGACAAGAACAAGGTGCCACATACCTGGATCGACGCCGACGCGCCCGAAGGGCAGGCCGCCCTGAAATCGCTGGAGATCGCTCCGGATCAATTGCCCTTTGTCGCCTGTAACCGGGGCACGCGCTCGCCGCGTCCAACCGTGACCCGGCTGGCCGAGTGCCTTGGCCTGAAGCGCACAGATTCGCACCGAGCCGTTCGACCTGGTGATCGTCGGGGCCGGCCCGGCGGGCCTCGCCGCGGCGGTCTACGGCGCTTCCGAAGGGCTAGCCACCATCGTTCTCGACCGGTTCGGCCCGGGTGGTCAAGCCGGGACAAGCTCGCGGATCGAGAACTATATGGGATTCCCCGCCGGGTTGACCGGAGCTGACCTCGCCAACCGTGGCTACCTTCAAGCCCTCAAGTTCGGGGCCGAGCTTGTCGCCCCGGTCGAGGCTCGCAGCATGACCTGCGAGGACAAGGTGCACCGGCTCGCCCTTGACGATGGGCAGATCGTCAGCGGGCGGACGGTCCTGATCGCGACCGGTGCCAGCTACCAGAGACTCCCCGTCGCCGGGTGCGAACGCTGGGACGGGGCCGGGATCTTTTATTCCTGCACCTCGGTCCACGCCCGCTCTTGCAAGTGCGGGCGCGCCGTCGTGGTGGGCGGCGGCAACTCAGCCGGTCAGGCCGCGATGTTCCTCGCCGAACACACCGCCGGGGTCACGCTCCTGCTCCGCGGAGGCGACATCCGAAAAAGCATGTCCGACTACCTCGCTCGCCGGATCGAGCGCCACCCGAACATCGAGGTCATTCGTCATGTCGAGGTGAACACCGTCGTGGGCGACCGTACGGTCACGGGTCTTCAGCTCCGCGACGTACGGGACGGTAGCATCCGCGACCTGGGCTGCGCGGCGGTCTTCGTATTCATCGGCGCAGCCTCGTACGGATTGGTTACCTCCAAACATCGCCGTCGATTCCAAGAATTTCATCCTGACGGGGGCCGATGCCGCGAAATCCGAACGCTGGCCCCTCGCGAATCGCGAGCCATGCACGGTCGAGACGACCTGCCCGGGCGTTTTCGCCGCCGGCGACGTCCGCAGCAACACCACCAAACGCGTCGCCTTTGCCGTCGGCGACGGCGCACTGGCCGTCACCTGCGCTCACAGGGTGCTCGCGGAGCTCTGATCAATGAGTCGGCAACGATCACGGCCTCGGAATCACCTCATGCCACAACGGCGAGACCACAGCTCTCGAGTGGTGCTGGTCTTGGTCGTGGTCTTGAGCTTGATCGTCCTCCTGCCGGGCCCATGGTCGGTTGGTCATGCTGGTGCGTCGGGAGGCTCCACCGCCTTACCCGACCATCAAGAAATCAATCCAGCCACGGCCAAACTTCGTATTCCACCCAAGGAGCCCGCGGAGGCTCAGAAGACTTTCAAGGTGCTGGGCGGGTTCCGCCTCGACCTGCTGGCGGCCGAGCCGCTGGTCACGGACCCGGTCGCGATGGAATACGACGAAAATGGCCGCGCTTACGTCGCCGAGATGCTCGACTACCCCTATACCGACCGGACCAACGACAAGCCGCTCACCGAGCGGACAACCGATCTCCCGCTCGGTCGCGTCCGGCTCCTCGAGGACACTGACGGCGATGGCCGGTTCGATCGCAGCACGGTCTTCGCCGACCGGCTCTCCTGGCCGACCGGCCTGGCGCTCTGGAAGGGCGGGGTCTACGTCGCCGCGACTCCCGACCTGTGGTACTTCAAGGACACCGACGGCGACCGACGAGCCGACATTCGCCGCAAGGTCTTCACGGGATTTTCCAAGTTCAACGTCCAGGCGGTGATCAACAACCTTCGCTGGGGGCTCGATCACCGCGTCTACGGCGCGGGAGGCTCCAACGGCGGGCTCATCCGCCGCGCGGGCGACGGCGGTGCATCACCGGTGAAGCTGGGGGCGAGCGATTTCCGGTTCGACCCGGCCGATGAGCAGTTCGAGCTGATCTCGGGCGGAGCGCGCTTCGGCCAGACGTTTGACGACTGGGGCCGCCGGTTCATTTGCAACATCCGCAACCCGATCCGCCACGCCGTGATCGAGGATCGTTACCTCGCCCGCAATCCGCTTCATCCCGTCTTGTCGCCGCTGCACGATGTCGCCCTGGCAGGCGACACCTTGCCGATCTACCGCATCAGCCGGCCCGAGCCCTGGCGCGTGATCAACGCACGCCGGCTGGCCTCGGATGCCACGATCGCCTCGCCCCGAAGCGAGACCAACGCAGTGGGCTACGTTACCGCCGCGTGTGGACTGACGATCTATCGGGGCTCGGCCTACCCGCCCGAATATTACGGCCAGGCATTCCTGGGTGAGGTCGCCGCCAACGTCATTCACCGCCAGCGGCTGAGCCCCACGGGCATGACCTTCCAGGCCGAGCGGATTGACCGGGCCGTCGAGTTCGTGGCCTCGACCGACAACTGGTTCCGGCCCGTCAATTTCGTAAATGCGCCCGACGGGACGCTGCACGTGCTTGACATGTGCCGCGAGACGATCGAACACCCCTGGTCGATTCCCGACGACATCAAGAAAGCCCTCGACCTCGAAAGTGGACGCGATCGCGGCAGGATCTATCGGCTCACACCGCCCGGGTTCACGCTGACAAAGCCGCCGCGCCTGGGTTCCGCGAGCGCCGGGGAGCTGGTCGCGATATTGGAGAATCCCAACGCTTGGTGGCGAGAGACCGCCAGTCGGCTGATCTACGAGCGGCAAGATCGAGATTATGTGGACCCTTTGCGGAACTTGCTCCGAAAGCGGTCGACCGACCCGCCCACCGGTCCTCCGACGGCGTCGCTGGCTCGTCTGCACGCCCTCTGGTCGCTGCACGGTCTCGCGCGCTGACAGAGGACGACCTGTTGAGCGCCCTTGCCGACCCCGCCGCTGGGGTCCGCGAGCACGCCGTCCGACTGGCCGAGGTACGACTGGCCAGTTCGTCGCTTCTTCGAGACCGAGTCCTGGCGCTGGCCGGCGATCGAGATCTCCGCGTGCGAGTCCAGGTGGCACTCTCGCTGGGCGACCTCGCCGAACAATCAGGCAACAACGGCGATCGCGGCCATCGCGCGGCGGGATCCTGCCGACCCGTGGGTACGTCTCGCTGTGCTGAGCGCGCCGCCCGAGCGAGCGGTCGACCTGGTCGAGATCCTGGGCCGTGGAGGCGATGCGCCGATGTCCACGCTGAGGGCACTCGCCACGGTTGTGGGCGCGCGTGGGCGCGACGACGAGATTCGCCGCGTGCTCCGCGCAACGGCCGTGGGCAGCGAATCAGACGCACGCAACCGCCAAGCGGTTCAGGCGCGAGCTCGTCGTCGGCCTGAGCGAAGGCCTTGGCCGGCGCAGCGTCTCGCTGTCCCATGTCGCCGAACGGGTCGATCCAGGCTCCCTCTCCTGGATAACCAGCCTGGGACGCGAGGCGGCCGAACTTGCAGCCAAGCCCAGTGCCGAGACTTCCGAGCGCGTGCAGGCTGTCATGCTCATCGGGCTGGGGCCATTCAGACAGGCAAGGGATGTCCTGGGCGAGCTGCTCGGTCCGCAGCACCCCAAGGAAGTGCAACTCGCGGCCGTTCAGGCCTTGGCCCGCCACTCGAGCTCCGATGTACCTGGCCTCTTCCTGTCGGCCTACCGCCGCGTGACTCCGGCGGTACGAGCGGAGATGGTCCATCAGCTTCTTGCGCACGTGAGTGGAGCGGCCCGCTGCTCGACGCCGTCGCGACCGGCACGGTGGCCAGGTCGGAAATCCCCTTGAGCCGCAGGGCGATCTTGCTACGCAACCCCAACGAATCGATCCGCTCGCGGGCTCTTGCGGTTTTCACTCGGGAAGCAGCCGGTGCGCGAGGCGAGGTCCTGAAGCGATACCAACCCGCGCTTGCTCTGGCGGCGGACCCCGAGCGGGGGCGGCTCGTCGCGCGAAGAGTCTGCCTGAACTGCCACAGCGCGGGGAATGAGGGGAATGACATCGGGCCCGCTCTGGAAACGATTCGACACCGCACGCCCGAAGAGGTGCTCTTGCACGTCCTCGACCCCAACCGCGAGGTGTCGCCAAATTTCTTTGAATATGTCGTCGCGCTCAAGAACGGCCGAGTGACGACTGGGGTGATCACGGTCGAGACCCCGACCAGCATCACCATCCGTCGCGCAGGCGGCGCCGGGGAAACGGTCCTTCGCGAAGACATCGCCGAGCTGACAAGCACGGGTAAGTCAATCATGCCCGAAGGGCTCGAGAGCCAGATCACGTTGCAGGAGATGGCCGATCTCCTGGCGTTCCTCTTCCGCCCTCAATGAGGCGCCCATGACCGGGACATCACGGATCTGGGATCTGCACTGCCACCTCTCGGGGAATGCCGGCCGGACGCCCGAAGAGCGGATCACAGTACTACTTGAGTACGCCGCCCGTATGGGCATCGAGAGACTCTGCATTTCCATGGGATTAAACCTGGCCACTCACCCCACGCCAGAGCAACTGCGGAAACAGAATGACGAAGTCATCGCCGCGCTGGCACATTATCACGACCGAGCGTTTGGATTGTGCTACGTGAGCGGCCAGCATGTCGAGGCGAGCCTTCGCGAGCTGGACCGGTGTGTCCGAGACGGCCCAATGGTCGGCGTCAAGCTCTGGGTCTCGCGCCGGGCGTCGGACTCCTCGCTTGATGCGATCGTGGCCCATGCGTCGAAGTTGCGGGTTCCGATCTTGCAGCACACCTGGTTCAAGACCGACGGGTCCCAGCAGGCGGACGAGTCGACGCCCTTCGACCTTGCCGCCCTGGCGCAGTCGGCACCCGCAAGCCCAGCTCATCCTGGGCCATTGCGGAGGAACCTGGGAACTGGGCATCAGGGCCGTTCGGAATGTCGCCAATGTGGTCGTCGAGACAGCCGGTTCTGATCCCACGACCGGCTTCGTGGAAATGGCGGTCCGCGAGCTGGGTGCCGAACGAGTCGTCTATGGCAGCGACGTTCCGGGCCGCAGCTTCGGCTCGCAGCTCGCCAAAGTCACGGGAGCCGACGTGCCCGAAGCGGCGAAACAGCTCATCCTCGCGGGCAACCTCCGCCGCCTGCTCGGGCCAATTCTCCGGGCCAAGGGGCTCCGTTCTGACTGAGAACCTCTCATGATCGACACGAATGTCTCGCTCGGACGTTGGCCTTTCCGCAGGCTCCCCGCTGAAGTCGCCGGGACCCTGGCAGATCGGCTGCGACGCAGTCTTGTCGAGCAGGCGTGGGTTGGCAGTCTGGAGGGTCTGTTCCAGCGCGATGTGGCGGGGGTCAATGCCCGGCTGGCCAACGATTGCCGCAAGGCCGACCCCGAGCGGCTCGTTCCCTTCGGCACCGTGAACCCGACACTTCCCGATTGGGAAGAAGACTTGCGCCGCTGCCACGAGATCCACCGGTTCCGCGGGATCCGGCTTCACCCGAATTTCCACGGTTACACTCTGAGCGATTCGGCGTTCGCCAGGCTTCTGACCCTCGCCGCGGGCCGGGGAATGGTCGTCGAGCTTGTGGTGACCATGGAAGATGTTCGAACGCAACACCCTGTTTTCCGTGTACCCCCTGTTGACATCCGCCCTCTGGAGTCGGTCGTCCGGTCGATTGCCGGCCTCCGGCTGGTGATCCTCAACGCATTCCAGACAATCTCGCTCGACGACGCACAGCGTCTGGCGGGCGCGGGGGACGTGTCGTTCGACATCGCCACACTGGAAGGTGTCAACCGTCTTGCGAAGCTGATCGACCGCATTGGCGCGAAACGCTGCCTCTTTGGCTCGCATTTCCCGCTGTTTTACCTGGAATCGGCTGCGCTCAAGATCCGTGAGACGAAAGTCGCTCGCGACGTCATCGCGCAGATCGTTCGCATAAACGCGCAGCGCAGTACTTGACCCCTGATGCAATCGCGTGCGGCTTACCGTACCTGGGTGCGAACGGTTATCCTCAGCAACGAAGATCATGATTACCGGTTCAGATGTCCTTGCAAAATGAACCGACACGAAGTGCATTATCTCGGGAGCCCTGCGCATGGAGACCCTGACGCGTCTTGTCGGCTGTTTGCTGGTCCTGGTCATGCTGCACTTGCCAACGCTCCAGGCGGCCCAGGACGTTTCACTTCGAATCGAGACGCCGATGCCTCCTCCGAGCTGGGCGCTGCTGGAGCGGCAGCTTCTGAAGGCCAGCGCGAGGGCTTGCGAGCTCTTCTTTGCGCGTTATTTTGATGCGCGGGTACCTGCTCTGCGTCGAGCGCTGGGGCGGGGATGACGGGCCGGATGATGCGATCCAGAACGTGGATGACTGGCCGGTCCTGCACGCGCTGGGCGCGGCGGATTCCGTTCGTCTGCTTTACAAAGAAGCCTGGGAAGGCCACCTGCGACAGTACACCCAGGCTCGCACGACGGTCGTCCCGTTTGCGCGTGACGGGATGTATTACAAGGAATTCCCGGTCATGTTCGACTGGCTCCACAACGGTGAGGGCCTCTCCGTCTTCACGCTTCAGGGGATCTCGGACCCCCAGGATGCGAGTTACCTGCGACGAGTCAGGCGATTCGCCGGCTTTTACATGAACGAGGACCCGGGCGCCCCCAATTACGACCCCAGGCATAAGATCATCCGCAGCCTCTTTAACGGCAGTCGCGGCCCTCTGCTCCGCGAGGCCGAGGCCGTCGATTGGGCCGGCGACCCGATCGAGGTCGAAGGCCGATTCCGCCTTGGCCACGGAGAGCGCACCTACGAGCAGATGCTCGCTCACTTCAAGGATTACCGCCGGATCGTCGGCGATCACCCCCAGAACCTCGCGGCGACCTCACTGGCGCTGAACGCCTTCATGGCGACCGGCGAACACAAGTATCGCAACTGGCTGCTCGAGTACGTTGACGCCTGGCGACAGCGAATGCTGGAGAACGGCGGCATCATCCCGACGAACATCGGCCTGGACGGAAAGATCGGCGGCGGGACCGACGGGAAATGGTACGGCGGGGTCTACGGGTGGGGCTTCACCGTCGTCGAGCCTCAGTCCGGCCGGCCCGTCAACCGGAACCAGCACCACTTCGGCCTCATCGGATTCGGCAACGCCTTCCTCCTGACCGGCGACGACCGGTATCTCGATCCCTGGCGAAAGCAGATCGACACGATCAATGCCCAGAAGAAGGTCGAGGACGGCCGAACACTCTACCCTCACATGTACGGCGACCAAGGATGGTACGACTACACCCCGAAGCCCTACTCCCACGGTGCGATGGAGGTCTATTACTGGTCGATGCGGCCCGACGATCTGAAACGTGTCGCCACTGACGACTGGATCACCTTCCTGCAAGGGAAGGACCCTGCATACCCGGATCGAGCCCTTCGACAGGAACTTGAGATCGTCCGCCAGAAGGTGCAGTCGATCCATGAGGATGAGTCGAACGCCCGACACACGCCTGGCCGACGACCCAATGCCCCACAACCCGGCGGCCGTCGAAGCGCTCGTCAAGCTAACGCTCGGCGGGCTCCCGCCCAAGCATCAAGGCGAAGTGCTGCACTGCCGGGTTCGTTACTTCGATCCCCAGGCCAGACGGCCAGGCTTGCCGCCCGACGTCGCCGCGCTGGTGACAGGCCTCAAGGCCGACCAGACGACTCTCACGCTGGTGAACCTCGACCCGACAACGCCGCAGACCCTCATCGTGCAGGCGGGCGGCTACGGTGAGCACACGTTTTCCAGCGTCCTTCACGATGGAAGAACGATCCCGATCGATAAGCCATTCTTCTCCATCCGTCTCGCACCCGGAGCAGGGAGCCGGCTTACCTTCTCCATGAGGCGGTATGTCAACCCACCAACTCTGATGTTTCCCTGGGAACGCAACTGAAGTTCCGCTTGGAGGGGTTTAGTGGCCTCAGCCTCAGGTCAAGAACCACCACAATGCCAGCGCCACAGCGGCCATGCCGATGGCGATCCAGAGAACAATCCGCACCGTCAGGTCCGCGCGGCGCACGCTGAGCTCAGGGTGGCGCTTCTCCTGAGGTGGTTGATGATGCTCGGCCATGGTGCCTATTCTCTCGGTCGGGGATGTGCTCCGCAGACATCCCGATGGGGTTTCGTCACGGATTCCACCTTGCAAGGCGTGCGCCATTCGTCGGTAAACCGATCTGGTGCATGTTCTTCCGTCCGTTACGCTGGCGGAATCGCGGGGTCCCTCTCTGACCTCCCAGGCTGCCGCGTTGAGGCGAGCCTGCCGCCAGACCGGTTTTCACTGATGGCCAGGTTTCACCTTTGCGGTCCCTCGGGGCTTTCAGGTAGACTGGTGGATAGGGGCCATACCCGCGCCAAAGCTCCGCTAAGGGCGTGTTATTTTCCCAAGGTCGTCGAGCACGATCATGACGAAGCGCTCACAAAGTACTCCTGAGGACACCCTGCCCTGGACGGCGGGCGAGCAGGACGAGGAGCCCTATCGCGACCTGACGGGCACGAGCCTGGGTGATTTCCAGGTTAACAGGCTGCTTGGCCGGGGCGGCATGGGCGAGGTGTATCTGGCAGTCCAGTTGAGCCTGAACCGGTCGGTCGCGCTTAAGGTGCTTCACCCTCGCTTCCTGTCGAAGCCGACTTATCTTGCCCGCTTCGAGGCCGAGGCGACGGCCGTCGCCAAGCTCAATCACCCCAACATCGTTCACGTTTACACCTTGGGGCACGTCGATCAGATTCGTTTCATCGCCATGGAGTATGTCGAGGGAACGAATCTTCGCGATTACATCAACAAGAAGGGTGCACTCGACATACCCCTGGCGCTTTCGATCATGCGACAGGCCGGGCAGGCCATCGGCGTTGCCGGCGAGGTGGGGCTGATCCATCGCGACATCAAACCCGAGAACCTCTTGATCACGCGCAAGGGGCGGGTGAAGGTGGCGGATTTCGGGCTCTGCCGCGACATGGGCTCTGATCGGTTGCATGTGACCCAGCCCGGCATCACCATGGGTACGCCGCTCTACATGAGCCCTGAACAAGCGCAGGGTCGGGTCCTCGATCATCGCAGCGACCTGTACTCGCTTGGGGTCACGTTCTACCACATGCTCACGGGGGTGCCGCCGTTCCGCGCCGAGTCGGCCATCGCGCTGGCGATGAAGCACGTGAACGACGCCCCGATCAGTCCACGCGTGCACCGTCCGGAAATCCCCATCGAGCTTGAGCGTCTGGTTCTGAAGCTCATGGCGAAGGACCCGGCCGAGCGTTTTCAGTCGGCCGCCGAGATGCTGGCCGAACTCGCCAGGATACGCGGCACGCTGCAGACCACTCCCAATGGAATCGTGGGCGAAGAAACCGCGGCCGCGCTGGCGCGTGGCGATGATTTCGCGGTTGCCCCGTCGTTCGATTCGGCACCTCAGTCTGCCACGGTTCCCAGGTTGCCAGCCGTGGACGTGCCGCGCTTGGGAAAGCGACTGACTGGCCCGCTGGCGCTGGGACTGACAGCCGGCGTCTTCCTGCTGATTGGGGCGACCCTTGGCTTCAGCTCGCGACCGCCCGGCCTTTCGGCCGGTGATGATCTGGCGGCCCGCAAGCTGCCGGGTCTGGGTATCGAGCCCAGGTGGAAGGCCATTCCCAGGCAAAACGGCGCCGAGGAACAGTACCGCTACGCTCAGCTCCACGCGTCGGGCGAGGACCTGGCGGCCGCGTGGCTGGCCGTCCCCGGTTATCACGGGCGCTCGGCGGAGTGGGTGTCGCCGGCCTACGTTCAGGTCGCTCGCCTGCTCTATCGCCAGCGCGACATTGACCGGTTGACGGCGCTGGGCGCACAGATCGCCGCCTGGCCAGGGGCGAAAACCACCGACAAGGAGCTTGCCGAGATCGTCGAAGCGGCCGTCAAGTTGCTGGGCAAGGATCTCGACGGGGTGATCGAGGTCATGAGCCGGGTCTCGAGCCGTGATGATCGAACGATCTATGATCCTGGGCTCCTGGAGCTCAGCGGCGAGATCGTGGCCAACGCGATCGCGCTGGCCGCCCAGCCCGGCTCGGTCGATATCAAACGCGAAAAGCTCGTGGGCATTCAGACCCGCTTGATGAGATTCTTGAGGCGAGTTCGGTTGGCCGAATGGGCTAGTCGATGAACTGGACCCACGGTGATGTGACGTGGCATTTGTGCGCAGGTGAGGGATGCGGAGTGCTAGGCAATGGCTTTCTTGAAGCGCCAAGCGGCGGATCGCCCGGGCAGATTATCGAGCTGAAACAAGACCGCACGGTGATCGGCCGGTCGCCCGAGCATTGTCACGTCGTGCTCGACCCCAACGGGGTTAGCCGCCGGCACGCCGAGATCTACAAGAAGGGAGATGAATACTACCTTTCCGACCTCAACTCCCGCAACATGACGAAGGTCAACAACGCGAAGCTGCTGCCGGGAACCGAGCACCGGCTCGCCGTGGGAGACCGTATCAACATCTGCGACGTCGAGTTCCTGTTCTATCTGAAGATCCCCACCGAGAGCGACAGCAGGGACGTTGCCGACATCGTGATCGTGCCGGACGCCGACTCGGACGTTCCGCACCTGCACACGCTCGACGCCTCGCGTTCCAGCGCCATGGCGAGCATCGTCAAGCCCGAGCTCAAGCTCAAGGCGATCCTGGAGATCACCCGCAACCTTTCGACCGAGCTCAAGATCGACAAGGTCGCCCCGCGCATTCTCGATTCGCTGATGGAACTCTTTCCCCAGGCGGAACGGCTCTTCTTGATCCTGGTAGATCCCGACACCAAGCGGCTGGTGCGCAAGGCGTTTCGCTGCCGGCCCGGCAGGCGGGCCAGTTTCACGTCGACCATCCCGGCCGACGAGGCCCAGCTCAGCATCAGCCGGTCGATCGTCAACCATGTCTTGGTGCAGAAAAAGGCCGTGCTTAGCCAGGACGCGAGCATGGACAAGAACCTGCCCACGAGCGCCTCGATCGCCGACCTCAAGATCCGCTCGGTGATGTGCGTGCCGCTCCTCACACCCGATGGCCAGGCCCTGGGAATCCTTCAACTCGACACGAGCGATCGCAAGCAGTTTCACCAGGAAGATCTGGACGTGCTGACCGCCGTGGCCAGCCAGGCGGCCATCGCCATCCAGAACGCCACGCTGCACGAATCACTCCTGGAACGCGAACGGCTCGATCGCGATCTGAAGCTGGCCGAGCAGGTGCAAAAGCGGTTCCTGCCGCAGGGCGTTCCCGAAATAAGCGGCTTCGAATTCTTCGCGCACTACGACCCAGCTTACGAGGTGGGTGGAGACTACTACGACTTCGTTCAACTGCCCGGCAACCGCTACGCCGTGGCCGTGGGCGACGTCTCGGGTAAGGGGGTGGCCGCGGCGCTCATGATGGCCAAGTTTTCCGGCGACACCCGTTACTGCATCCTCACCGAGAATTCGCCAGGCGCGGCGGCCAACGAGCTCAACCACCTGTTGTTTGCCGCCGGCATCGAAGAAAAATTCATCACGCTGAGCCTGAGCATCGTCGACCTTGACTCGCGCAGCCTTGTCGTTGAGTTCGGCCGGGCATCCGCCAATCCTGATCCGCCGGGCGAGCGGCCGGGTCGAAGAGTTCGGTGAGGACGTCGCTGGATTCCCACTGGGCATCACTCCTGGCTCCGACTACAAGCAGCGTGAGACCAGGCTCGACGTCGGCGACGTGGCCGTGGTTTACTCCGACGGAGTGACCGATGCTCGGAACGTCAGCGAGGAACTTTACGATTCTCGCGAGAACCGGCGGCTCACGCGGCGGCTGGCCGAGACGCCAGGCGGTCCGGAAGCCGTCGGCCGGGCCATTCTTCAAGAGATTCGCGAATACTCCGCAGGCCATGTTCAAGTTGACGACATCACCCTGATCTGCTTCGGACCTGTCGCCCAGGCCTGACGTCCCGCCTCACCATGCCAGTCAAGATCAACAACATCCGTCTCGAGCTCGACGACCCGGAAGAGAAACTGCCCGAGCGGGCAGTCGAGCGCCTGGGCCTGGGCAAGGACGCCATCCTTCACTGGCGCATTCTCCGCAAGAGCCTGGACGCGCGGCGGCACGATGATCTTCATTTCACCTACGCCATGGAGCTGACGCTGGCCGAGGATGACACGCGGCGCGTTCAGGCACAAACTGCCAGGGCGGCGGACATTCAGTCTTACTCACCCGAGCGGTTCTACTGGCCCGAGCCCGGATCGCAAACCTTGGCTCATCGGCCCGTCATCATCGGCGCCGGCCCCGCCGGTCTCATTGCCGGCTATCTACTGGCCCAGCATGGCTACCACCCGCTCATCCTCGAGCGCGGCCAGGCCGTGAAAGAGCGCGTCGCCGATGTCCGCCGCTTCGACGAGGGCGGGCCACTCGATCCGGAAAGCAACTATCTGTTCGGCGAAGGGGGAGCCGGCACTTTCAGCGACGGGAAGCTCACCTCGCGCATGTCCGGCCCCGACGTCTTCAAAATCCTCGAGATCCTGGCCGATTGCCACGGCAAGCCGTCGATCCTTTACGAGCAGCGTCCTCACCTCGGCTCCAACCGCCTGCCGCTCGTTGTCCGCACGCTCCGGCGCAAGATGGAAGCCCTGGGCGGAGAAGTCCGGTTTTCGTGCCGGGTCGAAGATCTCGACCTGCGGGAAGGCCGGCTGCGCGGGCTCTTGACAAGCACTGGCTACGTGCCGGCGGATGTTGCGATCCTGGCCACCGGTCACAGCGCACGCGACACCTACGGAATGCTATTGCGGCGTCGCGTTCCTCTGGAAGCCAAGCCGTTTCAATTCGGCGTCCGCATCGAACAGCCCCAAGCACAAATCGACGTGGCCCGCTACGGCTCCCGCGCCGGCCACCCGGCTCTGGGCGCCGCCGATTACATGCTCTCGGTCCGCGCGGGGGAGTGCGACCTTTTCACCTTCTGCATGTGCGCCGGGGGGTACGTGATGCCCAGCGTCAGCGAGCCCGGCTATTTCTGCACCAACGGCATGAGCGAAAGCCGCCACGATTCACCCTTCGCGAATAGCGGGCTGGTCGTGACCATCGATCCCGCCCTGACCGGCAGCACCCATCCCCTGGCGGGTGTTCATTTCCAGCAGCGATTCGAACGCTCGGCCTACATCGCTTGCCGGCGATCCTATGGTGCTCCGATCCAGTGGGTTCGCGATTTTCTGACGTCCCGACCAAGCAAGGGGCACGTGCCCACGAGCTATCGTCGCGGAGCGGCCATCCCCACCGATCTGAACAGCTTCCTGCCTGAGCAGCTCGTCCGGGCACTGCTGCGCGGTCTTCCCGTCATGGACCGCAGGTTTCACGGCCGCTTCCTCCGGGACGCCACCCTCACCGGCCCCGAGGCTCGCGGCAGCTCGCCGGTACGCGTCATTCGCGATCCGATCACCCGGCAAAGCCCTGCCGTAGCCGGCCTCTACCCCTGCGGTGAGGGTGCCGGGTTCGCCGGCGGAATCATCAGTGCGGCCGTCGATGGCCTGAGGACGGCCCGTGCCATTGTCGCGACGTTCGCCGCTTCTCGATGATCTCAGCCAGCCAGCCATGCATCCATAATTTTATGACTATGGCGACTGAAGGAGAAATGTGACTGAACTCTCATGCCGAAAGTGCCGGATGTTGCTCAGAAACAACCGTCGTTTGTGCTGTGGGTGTATTTTCTGGCTGTTCAGGGGAATCTCGCTGATTTTGGCGATCGTCGTGCTTTTTCCCTTGGATCACTTGGGTTCTGTTTCTTAACATGCTTGTGAACGATCGTGTCGTCAGTGAATCCGAGGCGATCAACATGATCATCCAGTGTCCGAATTGTGGTTTTTCGGGCAGAGTACCCAAGCGCACATTCGAAATGCCTCATCAGGCCCGTTGCAAGAGGTGTCATCATCAATTTGACCTCAGCAGGCTAGTCGATACAGTATCTGCGATGGCCTCGCCATCATGGACCTCAGCCATCAATCAGGCGCAGGCGGATCACGCCTTCACGGATCCGAGTTCGTCGTCCTACGAGCTGAAGGCAATCACCGAAGACTTCGGATTGATGCACGAAGCCGAAGGGCTTGGTGACGAATGGCCTGATGAGGAGCATGACCCATATCGCCGTGCCGCCGCCAAGCTGATCGAGGCCTCGAGCCAGACGCTCGAGCCGGAGGCGTTGCCCACCACCCCTGTCTCGGTAGTGCCGGCCTATCAGCAACCCATGCCGCTGGGATCGGCGATTGACCCGTGGTACTCACGAGTGCTGGAGGCATGGGGAGTGTTTTTCCTGATCTGGGCCGCGATCATCGTTGTCCGCAGCCTCCTATCACTGCTCGCGCGTACCGACGGACAAGCGGCGGGCAACGACATTGTTTCAGCGGTGTTCTCGGTCTTGCTGCTTGTCCCGGGCGCGGCGGGCCTCTTTCTGCTGGTGGACGTGGGCCGGTACATCCGCGACCTGCGTATCCACGCGCCGGCAGCCATCGTGGGCCAGACCGGAAAAAGCGTAACAGCCTCGCTCACTGTTCTCTTGTGGCGATTGAAGTCCTGGATTCAACGAGCGTCGCGAGCCGTGCACGGACCTTGAAGCCGGTGGATCAAGGCCCGATGTTTCGGTTGAGTCCGAGGGGTTTCACTTCTCCTTCATATACTCGTGCACGAACTGGACGGCCATCGCGCCCTCGCCAACGGCCGAGGCGACGCGTTTGATGGAGCCCAGCCGCACATCGCCGGCCGAGCAGAATCTCACGCACGCGCAGGAAGAAACTGCCGCGCCCAGGCTGCGTCGGTCGCCGACAGGCCGGTTCGGGCTCGCCGTTAAAGATGAAGTGCTCGTAGCCGGGTCCATCATAGGCTCGGTGCAGCACTTCTTGAAGATCGACCGCAGCGGCTTCGTCCGGGGCCCGGAGCGGAACGGGAATCACTGGCAACCGGTCTCGCAGCCGGATCGGCCAGAAATCGGCGGCCCGTCGCTTCTCGGCTCTGCTGACCATCACCGAATAGTCGCAATCCGGCCTCCCTTCCTGGGGCATGGGATTCCATCCCCGCAGCAGGTCGATTTCTACGAGGTGAGCTGGGCTGCGCAGCAGCTCTCGACGCTTGGCGAGGTACTGTTCGCGATCGTCACCGGCTCGCTTGTTGGACGGGCTCAATAGCTCGATGACAGTCACAAGCTCGCGTCCCTCGCCGGTCTCGGACTTCCAGATACGGCACCCGGTGCGGTTCGGGCGGCAGGTCGTGGATGTAGATATGCTCCTCAAGTTGGACGATGTACTTCGGCCCGACCTGTGGCGCCAGGTGTCGACGCAAGCGCCGACAGGAACTCGGTGTGAAAGTCGAGCCAGATGGCCGTCTGCTCGAAGTAAGGGTTCATGCCCGGAAACGGTGAAGGCAAGGATCGCCTCCTGGAAGCCGCATCGGGATAAGTGCTCACCGATGGGGCAGCGCCGCCCGGAACCCTTTCACGTCTAATATGCCCGGCAGGATTTGAACCTGCAACCTTTAGCTCCGGAGGCTAACGCTCTATCCAGTTGAGCTACGGGCACTCTGATGACTTCATTCCAACGACCCAGGCACCCGTTGTCAAGCACCTCAAACCATGTGGCGAAGGACGGAGAGACGGTTCGGCGAACTGGAGCAGGCGCGATCGCGAGCCCGCTCTAGTGAAACGCCTTCAGCGCCTGGGCCTCATCGTCGTAGATCGCGAAGAGCGCCTCGAAATGGCTGATCCGGAACGTGTCGAGCAAGATCGGTCCCAGACCCGTGAGCTTGAGCTGGCCCTTGGCGTTCTGCACTTCCTTGGCAAGCTTCACAAGCTGGCCGAGCATGGCGCTGGAGATGTACTGAACATGCGTGAAATCAAGAAGAATACGCGTGTAACCATGGTCGGCCACAAGACTCTGAAGCTCCTGGCCGATATCCTGGATCAGGGCGGTCTCGAACATGAGCCCAGACTCGACGAAATCGACCACCGCCACGCCGTCGATGATCTTCAACTTGAGATGCTTGAGCGCGGGTGCTGACATCAGACTTTCCTCCTTCATCGCGAACGCCGCGAGGACGGCCACCAAGGCCGGAGACCCCTGGGAGCCGAGCCGCTCAGACTTACAGCTTACTCCATCGGATCGATCGAGAAGTACGGTCTGCTCCAGGAACCTGGCGAAACGGTTTTGAAGTTATTTCGAGGGACCGTGCGTGACCCAGTCTTCATCAAAGACCGCGTGGTTCACCACCGTCCGCCGGTCCGATGTGTAAACGACGTGGATCCGGCCATCCTTGGACTGAAAGGCGATCGGATAGCCGAAGTCGTTGTTTCCCTCACGCAGGTTGCGACGCATGGGCCATGTGCGGTCGCGATCGGGTGAGAGAGCCACCGTCAGGGGAGTTCGACGATTCATGCTGTCATTGTAGACCAGCAGCAGATTGCCGCTGCGCGAGCCGAGGAAATCGACCGCGGCGTTGGGATTGGGGAACGGCGAGTCCTTGCCTTCGCTCCAGGTCCAGCCGCCGTCGTGCGACTCGGACCGGACGATGTAGCCGATGGTCTCCGGCTTGTAGTCCCCCCCGCGCCGGCAATAGGCAACAAGGTCGCGATCGGTCAGTTGAACCACGGCCGGCTGGATGTTTCCCCTCGGTGAGAGGATCGGCTGAGTCTTGGTCCAGGTTTTGGCCTTGGCGGCGTAGTGGAGGAAAAAGGAAAAGCTGTCGGGCCCGGTCATCTCGGTGTCGCGGCCGGTCTCGTGGTAAAGGGGCAGCAGGTAATCGCCGTTCTTGAGCACGATCGGCCGGTTGCGGACGAGCGTTCCCTCGTCGAGCACGAGCATCGAGGGGTCGGACCAGGTTTCGGCCTCGTCGTAGGAAATCTTGGCCTGCACCCGCGAGGTTGACCATGTGTCGCCGAACCGGACGACATAGAAGAGCCAGACGAGTCCGTCGGGCGCCTGCCAGACGACGGCGTTGCCCACCGAGCGGAACGGGTCATGCGCGATCCGGCGCGGGGGCTGACCAGCTCTTCGTCCCCTGCGCCGACGTGATCCGAAGACGCCGGTGTCGATCGCATATTCTCCCTCGCCCCCGTAATAAACGAGGTAAAGATCTCCGTTGCCGAGCTCGGTCATGCAGGCGGGATGCTTGTAGGGACCGGTCTTCACCTCGGGTCCGAAGATCCGCTCGATCTCAGGCTCGGCGGCCTGGACGACGCCGGCGAATGCCAGGCAGGACAAGATGAGCATCGCCAGGGACAGGACGCAACTCGGCTTCATCGAACCATTTCCTTCAAAGCAAATCCGACAGCAGGGGCAATTGAGCCATCTCGATCCCTGCTCATTGTGGGGCCAGACTCCCTCGGGAGCAAGCCTCCAGAACCAGTGGTTCCATTGACCGTGGGAAGTCTTTGATGCAAGAATGCCGTCCAGCACTTATGATGAAGCTCGTCGTGGAATGCCAGAACTATCCACCATCCTCCTGCTATAGCTACCACTTGCAAACATGAGCGAGTTAACAACGTTTCGCGTTGCCGGCGTGCAGATGGAACCCAGGCTGGGACGGCTCGAGGAGAACCTGGACGTCATTCTCGAGAGGCTGGGTCATGCGGCGGCGGCCGGGGCGCAGCTGGCGGTCTTTCCCGAGTGCGCGCTGTCGGGATATGGGTTTTCCAGCCGGGAGGAAGGCTTCGCCCATGCGGTGCCGGTCGACGGACCAGAGGTGGATAAGGTCGTTGCACTCGCCGCGAAAACGGGCTGCGCACTGCGCCTTCGGGCTCTTGGAGCGTGACGGGGCGCGGCTCTTCAACGCGTGCGTTCTGGTGGGTCCCCGGGGAGTCGTCGGAACTTACCGCAAGGTTCACCTGCCGTATCTGGGCATCGACATGTTTGTTGATCCCGGCGACCGGCCGTTCGCGGTTCATGACGTCGGCGGGCTGCGAGTCGGCATGCATATCTGCTATGACGGCTCGTTTCCCGAAACGGCGCGCGTGTTGACGCTTGCTGGGCGCGGACTTACTGATCTTGCCGACCAACTGGCCCACGCATTCCGAGTGCGCCGCCGAGCACATGATCGCTACCCGGGCGATGGAGAACACCGTGTACGTGATGGCGGTCAATCGCGTGGGTGAGGAGAGCGGGTTCCGGTTCATCGGCTCGAGCTCGATCGCCGATCCTTCGGGCAAGACGCTGGCACGGGCCGGAGCCGACGGCGAGGAGTTGATGATTGCCGAGATCGATCCGCGGCTGGCCCGGAACAAACACCTGGTGCGCGTGCCCGGCCGCCACGAAATCGATCGCATCGCCGATCGTCGACCGGCGTTTTACGGGCCGCTGGTCGAAGACCGCTCTCAGTCAGGCCGAACCCGGATTGTCGGGATAAGTCGTTCAGGGTAGGCTGTCGCCGCGCAGGCAGGGATCGGCGTGCGCGCGAGTCACTCACGGAGGAGCCGGATGACCACGCTGGGGCTTGCGGTCGTCTTGAGATCGAGTTCTCGGCGGTGGTGGCCCGAACTGGTCGTGGCGTTCTTCGCTGGCGTCATCTTCCTCGCTTTCCTCGGTTCCACGGAGCTCTGGGGCAAGCGAGAGCAACGCGCAGCGGCCGAGGCGCTCGACACGGTCGAGAACCATCACTGGCTGGTGGCCGAGATTCAAGGGCGCCCCCGGCTCGAGAAGCCGCCGCTGCCACGCTGGACGATCGCCCTGCTCTTGAGCTTGACGGGCCAGCGCGAGGAGTGGCTCGTGCGCTGCCCGGCGCACTTGCCGGGCTGGCAACCGCGGCCTTGGTCTACGCGCTCGGGTCACGAATGGGGGGGCGAAGCTCGCCCTGGTTTCGACGCTGGTGTTGTGCACGATGGGGCTGTTCATCGTCGAGCTCCGCCAGGCCGGCAACGACGGACCCCTTGCACTCTTCACCACGCTTTCCCTGTACGCGGCCTGGCGAGGCTTGAACGGACCAAAGCGGAGGTGGGAATTCCACGCGGAAGTCGCCCGCGGCCGGCCTGCCGGTGATCGATTCTGGGCCGTTCTCTTTCATGGCGCGATGGGCCTGGGATTCCTGTGCAAAGGACCGATCATCCTGCTTCTGGTCGGACTCACGGTCGTGCCGTATCTAGTGGTCACTCGCCGCCTGGCAGAAGGCACCAGGCGCCTTGCTGATGTTTGGGGCTTGCTTCTTTTTCTGGCTCTCGCGCTTGCCTGGCCTGCTCGCGTGCTTGCCGAAGATCCCAATGCCTGGGGCGTCTGGATGACGGAGATTGGCCAGAAGACAGGTATCCTGCCTATCGCCCATCGGCAGCGGGCGATCCTCGGGCTCGAGCTGCCGGCACTGGCGCTGCCATGGTCGGTGATGGCGGTCGCGGGGATCGCCTTGCCGCTGGTCCGCAACCGCCGGGTGAAAACGCCTTGGCGTGCCTCATCGGTCTGGTTCGCCTGGTGGTGGGTGGCCGGCAACCTTGCGGTCTTTTCGATATGGGCCGTGGCCAAGCCCAACTACTTCATTCCGTGCATGCCGGGACTTGCCCTTCTGGCGGGGATGGCCTGGATCAGGCTGAACCGCGTGGCGCGGGCACCAGCCTGGTCAGTTGCGGCCGCTGTGGCCCGGCTTCTGCTCGGGGCGCAGTGGCTGGGCTTTCTGATCGTGGGGATTCTGGTTCCGATTCTCACGCCGACCCATTTGCCGGAGGCCCCCTACGCGTGGCTGACCGTGCTTGGCGGTTCAGGCGTTGCCGGCGTCGCCCTGGGTTGGCGGCTCTGGCGCTCAGGACGAAGACGTTCTGGCGCTCTTGCCGGTCGGGGCAGCAACCGCTGTCGGTCTCACGATCGGCTATGGCATGATCGCGCCCGCCGGTAACGCGGCTCGCGGTCATCGCCGGCTGGCGGAGCAGCTCCGGCAGCTCGTCCCCCGCGACGTCCATGAGCTGCGATTCTTTCACGAGATCGACGAGGGACTCTGGTTTTACCTGCGCGCACCTCGACTTGCCCCGGTCCCCGGCAGCCAACCTCAGTACAGTGACAGCTTCGACAAGCTGGCCCCCCTGCTCTCTTACGACCGATCCGCCGGCCAGGCTCCCGATCCCTCGATTGCGCTGCGGAACCGAGAGAAGCACCTGCTGCTCGATTGGCTGCGGCGTCAGGGCCCAGATCGAGCCTTATCTGCTCATTCGCGATCGCCTTTACGAGCGGCTGGCGCCTGATCTTTCTGGGCTTGCTCTGCCCGTGTATCGCGAGGGCGGATTGAGACGCACCCACCTGGTTCTGCTTCGTGCGACCGGGGAAGCCGAACGCACCGTGTCGTCGAGTCCCGAGCACCTCGATCGAACGTTGCGATAGCCGTGTCCCGGGGCTCGAACCGGACAGCCGGGCGTCAAAACGCCCCGCTCTTTCGGCGTTCGGCGTGGCTCTGCGGTCTGGCTAGATCTGACGTGGTCCGGAATGCGGTGCCGGCCGCGAAGAGCTTGGCGGTCGCTGAGGATTGTCGTGCGCAAAAATAGCATTACGCGGATTGTGCGGGCAGTGCTTCTTCTCCATATTCTCTCTCTTGCCCGACTGCGACGACCGTCACGATCCTTGACATAAAGTCTTGGTACAAAACGTAAAACGAATTCAAGGGGCGTGATTTCGATGACGATACAACGAGTGGCTCGCCATGGAAAGCCACGGCGAGAGCTCGGGAGCACAAAAATGGTGGTATCGATCCTGAGGAGAGGCGGCAACGTCTCGGGTCCCGGGAAGACCTGAACCGAAGGATCGGTGCCATGGACGATCGAAAAGACGCAGGGTCAAGCGAAACGGCCGGCCGGAATCGCCACCCTCGATTAAACGTTAGCCAAGGAGAGCATTCTCCCATGTTGAAGCCCTTGACATTGAGCCTCAGCCTTGCCGTCGCTCTTGGGTTTTGCAGCGTGAGCATGGCGGGCGGGCATGGAAACGACGGTTGCACCACCTGTGGTTTGGCGTCGCCCCAAGGCGGCCTGTACCCCAGCGCCCAGGGACCGATTGGCTGTGAGCCAGCCCCTTGCGGCAAGAAATGCAGTCTCTTCAGCGGGCTGGGCAGCCACCTCGACGGCCTGCACTGCAAGCTGAAGTCGCTTTGCCATCCTCCTGTTTGCTATGAGTGGGTATCTGAAGAAGAAGCGGCTGTGGGGCCACCACGGCGGCTGCAATGAAGGCTGCAGCACCGGCGGGGTTTACCCGACCAGCCAGGTTGCTCCGTCCGGCCAGGGTGGCTATGCCGCTCCGTCCGGCCAGGGTGGCTACGGTGCTCCGTCCGGCCAGGGTGGCTACGCGCCCCCAATCCGCCCCTGTCTATGGCGCTGGCCAGCACACCTATCGGACGGCCAAGCCGGCCCCGACGATCGCCTCGGTTCCGGCCGAGATGACCCCAGCCATCGCCGGCGAAGAAGCTCCTCCGGCCCCGGAAGTTCGCGAGACCAGCGGCCTGCTCCTCCCGACTCCCTCGGGTAACTGAGCCGACGAGCCTCGCCGAGCGTCCATGACAACCCCGCGCGTCGGAATCGCGGTTCGGTCATTATCGAATCGATCCGGTCCGGCCGGCTGATGACTTGGTTTGCACGGAAGCAGAGAAAGAGGCGATAGGCTGCCCTGGTGGTGGGTGGAACTGCGGTTCCCACCGCAACCTTGATCGAAGCGGCCAACCGGGCATCAGCACAACGGCCCTCGCACCCCAGCGGTTGCGAGGACCGTTTCTTCGTTTCAGGCGAGGCAGGCGTTGCCGCGGAGGTCCTGACCCTTCGCCCGGTCGAGGACTTCCCTGAGATATCTCTCGGCCCACAGCGCGGGATAGATCAGGGACTGGCGGCAGGCGTCCACGAGGCGTTCGTCCTCGCGGAAGTGCGGGCCGGAGAGGAGTGCGAGGGCTCGTGTCATGTGCGGGGCGATCCGGTGGTCACCGACGCCCACGTTGAGCGACCGGTTGACGACCCAGAAGAGGGCATCACGCGAGGCCGAGTCGTGCTCAGCGAGATCGAGGAACCTAGGGATGAAGGCCCACCCCGGCCACTCGCGGGCGCGGGTCTCCCAGACGTCATCGGCGGCGTCGGGCTTCACGTCGTTGTACCTCTTGAGCCAGTGCGTCTCCTCCGCCTCATACTCCTTGATGAGTCGCTCGTAGGCGTCAACACCAGGAGGGCATTTGTCCCGCGCAGCCGCCCTGGACGACGCCGATCAGGATAAACGTCAGCAGACTTGTCATGGCCGATTACCGCCGCACCATCCTTGACCCCGGCAGACGAATTCTATCACAACTGTCAGATGCGCGTGCTCGAATCTGCCGCCTGCTCGCCCACCTCGGAACCGCCCGTGTGAGACCCGATCTGCATCTCCGGGAACAGGGGGTTGATCCGCTGGTGGCTCCGCAGGAGCCTGCGCGAGCCGGCCGCGGCGGCGAGCCCCAGCGGGCCTGACACCAATCCCATGATACACCGCTGGGCGACTGTGACACGCCGCCCGGCGGTGTTCGAGGCACCACCATTCGGGTCGAGAGTGAAGACAGCGACCCCGAGGAACCCGGCGAGCGAGACAAAGGCCAGCGCGAGATGGGAGACGTAGAGGAGGACCCAGACAGTCCGATATGCGAGCCCACGTATCACCCTGAGCCAGTCGGGCTCCTGCGGGGCCTCGGTCCCCGTGAATAGGAGAGGTCAATGTCACGCGTCCGCCAGATGTTAGTTCTCGACTCTGGTTCACTCGCTCCACGTTTCCGCATCGTCTCGCGTCCTGGTCTCGGCGCCAACAATGGAACCGACTTGTGGTCCGTCGGATCGGTCCAGATCGAGCTTGCATCATACCGATGCTATGGCTTTCGTCGTCCTCGTTGTCGTCTCGGCCTCGAGGACCTTGACTTGCCGTTCTTCTCGACCCGCAAGTTCCACGCGAGTTGGAGACCCTTCAGCATCTGCTGCGCGCTCGCGTCGGCCAACCGGATGTGGGTGCATCCCATCCTCCCCCAACCACCGGGTATCGCGAGGAAGACATCCGGCGCCTCGGCGATCAGAGCTTGCTGCAACGCGGGTGACAGCATCAAGTTGCCGTATCCCAGATTCTGCATGGCGAGAGTCGCGAAGATGTGGCCGCCCACACGGAAGTCGGGCGCTCCCATGTGAGAACTTTCCTCTGCTCCGTCGAGGCTCAAGGCCAATTGTCGAAAGTCTTCCGCATCCACGAGGTCACCCATGTCTGGTGGTAAGCTTGGGTTCCCACCACCTGAAATCCCAGTTCCGCGGCTCTGGCTCCGCAAGCCTAAAGTGTCAAAAGTCGTCTGACCATGCCGGGCCCCGCATCGACCGGCGCGTGACAATCCGGGCCAACAACGATCCATCCGATGCACAAATGAATCGGACCGAGAATTGCATCACTACCTTCAACAAAGGACCTTGCATTACCGGAAAAGAAACACGTCCCGAAAATCGAACCCCATGTTATCCGGCCCTCCACCGAGCCCTTCACGGCAGCGTGAACAGTACGGCCAGGTGGAAACGAAGGAGCCTTGCCGGCTTCTCCTTTGCGTCTTTGCGTCCTCTTTGCGTCTTTGCGTGAAACTCTCCGATCCGGCGGACGATTCCGCCATCCGGCGGGACGATCCTCACAATTCCCGCAGCGCCGCGATCACTTCCAGACGGACGGCGCGAAGGGCGGGGAACATGCCGCCGAAGAGGCCCATGGCGACGGTCATGATCATGGCGACGGCCGCAACCCACCAGCCGAATCGAAAGCTGATCGAGACCGACGCGAAGCTGCCGAAGTTGAAGGTCTCGATCGTCAACAGATTGAGCGGCAACGTGGCCAGCAGGCCGAGGACTCCGCCCAGGAAACAGAGGAGGAACGACTCGCCCAGGAAGGAGATAAGAATATCCCACTGCGAGAATCCCAGGGCCCGCATGGTGCCGATCTCGCGTGTCCGCGAGCTGACTGCGGCGAACATGGTATTGGCCGCGGCGAACATGGCACCGAAGGTGAGGAGCACCGCGATCAAGGTCCCGGCCGCCTTGAGGAAGATGCTCATGCGCGACTGGTCCTGGAAGTAGAGCTTCTCCGACTTGGCCTCGAGCTTGAATTGGGTGTCGTTGTTGATGGTGTTTTGAAGCTTCTCGTAGTCCGGCAGGCTGGCCGCTCGAATCTGAACGCAGGACACAGACCCGTCCCTGCCGGTGTTTCTTTCAACGTCATGGAAGTCAGCCCAGATTTCGCTTTCCGCCGCGCTGCCGCCGGCGGTGAATACGCCGACAACTCGGTACTGTTCCTTGTCGCCGAAATACAGCAGCCCCCCGAGCTCGCTACCTTTGTATCGCCTGGTGAGATTCTTGCTGACGATGCATTCTCCCTTGCCTTCGTCAAAAGCTCTGCCCGCCACGATCTTGAAATCGGGCCGCAACTGACGAGAGGCGGCGAGCTGGACGCCGCGGATGATCACGTTATTTCGGGTTCCGTTGCTGCGCTCGCCGTTGGCGATGTTGAGAATTTCCTTGGCGGCCATGGGCGCACCGGTCTCATCGCGCTGAATGCCCGGCAAGTTCAGAATATTGTCCGCCTTGGTGGCCTCGAATCCCCCGGTGGTCTCGTTCGATGAGCCTTTCCGAATGATGATCAGATCGAGCGGGTCGCCGGACACCTTCAGGCTGTACTCGAGCCCCTCGACCAGGCCGAAGAGGATGCACGACGACGAGACCAGGAGGGCCGTGCCCAGCATGGTCATGAACGTCGTCTTCCACCGCACACTCAGGTTGCGGACGTTGTACTTGATCGGGATCATGACGTTTCAGACCACCTTCCTGAGGCCATTGACCACGGAGGAGTTTGCCGCCAGGAGTGCGGGAATGAAGCCGCTGGCGAAGCCGATGAACAGCGAGATTCCCAGTCCCAGGAGCGCGATGTTCCACGAGACGTAGAAAAACGGCAGGAACCCGCCCGTGAACCGCGAGATATCGACGTAATCGCAAAAGCCCTTGCAGCCGAGCGTGCCCAGGGCTCCGCCGATCCCCGAGACCAAGACCGCCTCGGTCATCACGAGGAACAGAACCAGCTCCTTGGAGAACCCGATCGCTTTGAGCACGGCAACCTCGGCAGTCCGTTCCCGCATCGACATCGCCATGGAATTGCCCGCGAGCAACAGAAGTGAGACGACGACCGCCATGCCGACTCCATAGATGGCGTTCTTGAGATCGCCCAGCATGTCCGAGAACATCTTGCCAAAGGCTTCCTCGGTCTGGGTGCGAGTCGGAAAGTCGCTGTTGCGGTACAGATCGTCGATGTTCTTGCCGAGGGAGGGCATGATGTCGGCGTTCTTGCACTTGACGAAGATCACGCCGGCGTTGCCCGATCGCCGGGCTATCGGTGGCCAGCGAACCTCCTGACGAGGAGGTCATCGTCACCCGCTTGAGCGCCTCGTCGAAGTAATCGAAGTGGAACAGGCACATTCGCTGGTCGGTCCGGGCGGGACGCTGTAAATTCCGCGAACCGTCAGATTCATGTCGACGGGGAAGTAATCTCCCTTCAAGGGCAAGGGATCGCCGACCTTCAACCCGCGATCGTTCGCCAGCCTCCGCCCGATGATACAGCCGTCCTTGTTCTCCTTGAAGTCCTTGAACTGGTCCGGAGGGACGGCAAGCTCGTTCATGACGGTGAGAATCTTTTCCGCGTCGACGGCGAACTGGGAGAAAGGCATGACTTCATCATGATACTTACCGCCGTACCAGGCGAAGGGGGTCGCCGCGACGACACCGTCCATCCTGGAGATCTCGCTCACCATGGAGATCGGCACCATCCCCGCGAAGCCGTTGGCATTCATCGTGACGATTCGGTTATACACCCGCGACTCTTCCGCTGCCTCGTTGTTGACGGCGAAGAATGCCAGCAAGATCATCATCAGGAACAGGCAGATCGCCGTCGAGGCGATCGTGAGCAGCGTCCGGACCGGATTGCGGCGGGCGTTCCGCAAGATATATCGAAAATGTTTCATGGCGAGCAAACCCCATGTCTGAGCGACGTCGTCGGCTCACGCGACGCCGTCAGACCACCTTCCTCAGTCCGTTGATCACGGAAGAGTTGGCCGCCAGGAGCGCGGGAACGAAACCGCTGGCGAACCCGACGAAGAGAGAAATACCCAACCCCAGAATCGCGATCCTCCAGGGGACGAAAAAAACCGGAAGGAAACCCGCGGTGTAACGAGCCACGTCGAAGGTATCGAAGAGTGCCTTGCAACCGAGTGATCCCAGCGCTCCGCCGATACCCGAGACCAAGACGGCTTCGGTCAGAACCAGAAAGAGCACCAGCTCTTTGCTGAAACCGATGGCCTTGAGCACGGCGACCTCGGAGGTCCGCTCGCGCATGGCCATCGCCATGGCGTTGCCGGCAACGAACAGGAGCGAGACGACCACGGCGGCGCCGATGCCGTAAATGGCGTTCTGAAGGTCTCCCAGCATGTCCGAGAACATCTTGCCAAAGGCTTCCTCGGTCTGCGTCCGCGTGGGGAAATCGCTGTTGCGATAAGACTCGTCGATCTTCTGGCTGAGAGAGGGCATGATGTCGGCGTTTTTGCACTTGATGAAGATCATGGCAGCGTTGCCTGAAATCCTGGAGCTCGCCGTGGCCAGCGAACCTCCCGACGTCGAGCTCATTGTCACCCTCTTGAGCGCCTCGTCGAAATAGTCGTAATGAAACAGGCACATCCGTAGGTTTCGATTGCTCGGACCGTCGTAAATGGCTCTCACCGTCAGGTCCATGTTGACGGGATAGATATCACCTTTCAGCGGGAGCGGATCGCCGAGCTTGAGGTTGTAATCGCTGGCAAGCCTGCGGCCGATGGCGCAGCCGTCCTTGTTGGCATTGAGATCCGCAGAGCTGGGCCGGCGGCACCGAGAATTCATCCAGGATGGTGAAGACATTGCTCGTGTCGACGGCGAACTGGGCAAACATCCCGGCTTCGTCATGATACTTACCGCCGTACCATGCAAACGGCGAGGCTGCAAGCACGCCGTCCATCTGGGCGATTTCCGGCACACGGGAGATGGGTACCATGCCCGCGAAGCCGTTGGCATTCATCGTGATGATACGATTGAAGACCCTATTCGCCTTGGCGGCGTCGGCTCGCATGTCAAAGAAAGAAACAAGAATCATCATCAGGAACAGGCAGATGCTGGTGGAGGCGATCGTCAAGATCGTCCGCACGGGGTTGCGCCGGACGTTGCGGAGTATGTAGGTGAAGTATTTCATGACGCGGCTGACACCCTGGTTTCCTGTGTGACGTCGTCCACCAGACGGCCCTTGTCAAGGTGCAAGGTGCGGCTGGCACGGGCAGCGGCGAGGGGGTCGTGCGTGACCATCACAATGGTCTTCTGGAACTCGCGGTTGAGCTGCTCGAGGAGCTCGAGGATTTCGCCGGCGGTGGTGCGGTCAAGGTCGCCGGTGGGCTCGTCGGCAACGAGCAGGTAGGGGTCGGTGACGATTGCACGCGCGATGGAAACCCGCTGTTCCTGACCGCCGGAAAGCTGGCGCGGATAATGGTGCTCGCGCCCGTTCAATCCCACGATCCGCAGGGCTGTCATCACGTTCTCTTTCCGCTTGCGGCGAGACAGCCGGGTGAGCAGGAGGGGTAGCTCGACGTTCTCGAACGCTGTCAGAACGGGAATCAGGTTGTAGGTCTGAAAAATGAACCCCACGTTGTTGGCGCGCCAGCGCGTGATGTCGGCCTCTGAGAGGTGGCCCAGGTCTTGATCGTGGACGATCACCTCGCCCTTGGTGGCTCGATCGAGGCCCGCGACCAGGTTCAAGAGGGTCGTCTTGCCCGATCCCGAGGGACCCATCAAGGCGAGAAACTCCCCTTCGGCAACCGACAGATCGAGGTCCTGTAAGACCGGGATCACGAATTCGTCGCGACGATATTCCTTGAACACGCCGCGCAAGATGATCGACGAAGAATCAGCCATGAACGAAAGCCTTTCGGTCTTACGTGGACAGTTCGCCGGATTCTTCTTCGTTACTCGGCGACCCGCACGGTTTCATTGTTTTTCAAGGTCTTCGCAGGATTGAGGACCACCGATTCTCCCGTTTCAAGCCCGGTCTCGACGCGAGCCAGGTCTTCCTTCGTCATGGCCACCTCGACGGGCCGCTGGGTGACCCGAGAATCCTTGTTCACGACCCACACGTAATCGTGGCCATTCTCCTGGTAGACGGCCGACTTGGGCACGAACAGGTACGAACGGTTGGCATCCCCGCCGGAACTGCCCTTAAAAGGCAGGAAGTGAACGGTCGCGGCCAGTTCGGGGAAGAGCTTGTCGTCCGGATCTTTGATCTTCACCTTGACCTTCACGGTGCCTCGGGTGCGATCGCCCATCGGAATGATCTGCCGCAACTCTCCCTTGTACCTCTTGTTGGGAACCGCCGAGACGGAGACCTCGGCCGGCTGCCCCAAGGCGATCCGCGACATCAAGTTTTCGGCAATATCGGTCTCGACGTCGATGTTCTTCAGATCAGCCACGGTCACCACGGCCGACCTCCCCAGCGACGAACTCATGGCCATGGGGTTGATCACCTCTCCGACCTCACCCTGCTTTTCCACGACTGTGCCGTCGAACGGTGCATGGATCTTCATCTGGTACTCGAGGGTGTACTCCATCTCCTTGAGGCTCGCCGTCATCACCTTGATCGAGGCCTCGAGCGCGGCGCATTCGCGGCGCACATCTTTTTCGTGGAGGAGGCTTTCTCAAAATCTTCCTGCGTCACCATCTTTTTCGAGATGAGGCGATCGGCGCGGTTCTGGTCCCGGTCCTTCTGCCACAGGTCGGCCCTGGCCTCCTCGAGTTCCGCCTTGGTCCGCTCGAGACTTGCCTTCCGCTGCTCGATCATGGCGTCGAGGTCGTAATGCTCAATCACGGCGAGAACCTGATCCTTCTTGACCTCGTCGTGCTCCTTGACTCGCATTTCCTGGACACGGCCGGCAACCTTGGTTCCGATCATCGCCTGCTGCTGAGATTTGAGATAACCCTTGGCGCTGAGCAGCTTTTCAGCCTCGCCACTGGTCATCTTCTGGACGAGGCCCACGGTTACCTCGGGCTTGGACCGGATCTCATCATACTGTTTGTAAGCGACCCATCCGGCTCCTCCTACAAGCGAGAGAGGAATCAGCCAGAGCATCCACGAAAGCAACCGTAGTCCAATGCCCCGACGGCGATACGGGTGGCCGGAATCACCGTTCCGGCGCATCCGAGGCGTATCGGAGCGTTCAATTTTCAGGGAGGCGAGTTCGTCGCGAAGGGTGCTCCCCATGAATAACCTCGGGGCGTGAGGGAAAAATTGGGCTTCCGCCAGCGATCACCGGGAGACTGGAGCGAAATCAGAAGCAGTATAGCCGAAGCGGCGGGTGGGATCGAGAGCGAACACATCACGTTTGTCAACCAATAGGTCATGATTCAGTGGTGCGTCGCCTTGCCGACTTTCCTTTGTTATGGCAGTGCAAGCCTCATCGTCAATGCTCCCGATGCATTTCGACGCCGAACTCGATTTCTTGAAAACTCCCACCCCGAAATCGACGAAAGCACGCAGGAATGGTCTCGCCGAGCAGCGATGCGACGTTGGCCCTCATGCGCCAGGTTCGGCTCATGACATCGGTCAATCATCGCGCCGCACGCGAGGCAGGCTCGACGGAAGCAGGAGTATCCGACGGGGTCCACGGTCAGGCGATAGGTCCTGCTGCGTTCATTGAGGGCCTTGAACTTGCCCTGCACGATGGACACGGTTCCCGCATGCTTGATTCGCACCTTCCAGTGCGTCGGCTTGGAGAGCCCGCCGAAGCCGCCCCAGTAAACCACGAACCACTGGTAGACCCCGGATGGGCCGGGCCCTTTAACTTTCGTCGATCCAGGTCCTTCGGACTCCACGAGCCAGTAGATGTTCTCGGGTCCCAATCCCTTGGTATTGTCCACGTCGAGCTCGCCGCCCTGCCGTCCCTTGGGTTCTTCCCAGTAAATCTCCTTGCCACCCGGCTCGATGACGTGCAGATCGAGGTCGGCGTCGGTGTCCCAGATCAAGGTGAACTGCGGGTCGCCGACCTTGACCGAGATGCCGCGAATGACCTCGCCTCCCTGACCGAACCGGGCCAGGCCGAAGCCGTCGCCCGCCCCGGCGCCTGGGTTGTCGTTGGCCACTCCTCCACCGGCGCTCGGTTTTCCTCCGGCGCGCTGACCCGGCGAGGATTCGAGCGGAACCGCGTTTAACTCCAGGAGCGGCTCCTGCGCCGAGTCTAGCAAGTTGCCGGCCACGTCGGGCATATCCAGCGGCGTGTTCATGCCGCCGGCCAGCGTCAAGCCCTCGGCAACACCGCTGGGTGAGCCGGCCAGCCGGCTATCGAAGCTGATCGGCCGACGGAAAGGCGGCGAGAAGTACCAGAGCGCCAGCGAGAGCAGCAAGAGGGCGTGCAGCACCACTGAAACCGCCCAGCCCTTGAGCGCGGGAGGAGTGAGTTCGAAGACCGGCCCGGCCGGGGAGCTCAGTGCCTCGGCGGGAGTCTGGCCCGTCAGCCGAGGCGCGGAACCCGACGGCGGCGCGGTGGCAGGCCGCGAGGGAGGTCCCGCGACGGGAACCTTCAACCTGCTGGGAACCTTGGCCGCCTGGTGTCCGCCGGCACTGGTTGACATGCTTGAACCTGACCTCGGCCGGAGGTTCGGGAAAGCGGCCCGGGCGCGAGCTTCAGGGCCGTCTCCACTGACAAGGTATCTCCGCACCTTTGCTCACGCCATCGAGACTACCACGCGGGCTCAGTCTGTCGGAAGCTCAAATCGGTTGCGGTTTGCCTGCCGCGCGGATACAAGGGAATCGTGGTGGTAATGCAAGGTTGACCCTGGCGCGCCCTTATCCGGCAGAGGAAATCAAGGTTCATGGACCCGCATGAGCTGCAGCAGATGTTGGCAGCGGTCGCCGCCGGGGAACTCTCGCCGGCCGATGCCGCGCTTCGGTTCAAGACCCAACCCTATGTCGATACAGGCGGCTTCGCCAAGGTCGATCTGCACCGCCGAGTCCGGTGCGGGTTTCCCGAAGTGATCTTCGGCCAAGGCAAGACGGCGGCGCAGATCGAGGCCATCCTTCGCACGCTGATCGAGCATGAACAAGGGGGGCTGGTCACTCGGGTCGATCCGGCAGTCGCCGGTCATCTGCGATCGGTTTTCCCCCAGGGCGAACACAATCCGGTTGGCCGAACCTTTCGGATCGAGGGCCCGGCCGAGCCTGGCGGCAAGGTGGGGCGGGTGGTGATCGTCACGGCAGGCACGAGCGACCTTCCCGTGGCCGAGGAGGCACGTGTCACCGCACTGGCGTGGAACTGCGACGTGACGCTGGTGGCCGATGTGGGCGTGGCCGGTCTGCACCGCCTGCTGCACCAACTTCCGAAGCTGGGCAACGCCGATTCACTCGTGGTCGTCGCCGGCATGGAAGGAGCGTTGCCCAGCGTGGTTGGAGGGCTCGTCGATTGCCCGGTCATTGCCGTGCCGACGAGCATCGGCTACGGGGCTCATTTTCATGGCCTGGCCGCGCTGCTGGGAATGCTCAACAGTTGCGCGTCGAACGTGGTGGTGGTGAACATCGACGCCGGCTTCAGCGGCGGCCACGTTGCCGGCCTGATCGCACGGCGGGCCGGCCTGGCACGCCTGTCGTCCAGTGGGCCGGGGCCGGCACCGGCACACGAGCGCGTGGGTAAAGATTTTTCCGGCAGCCAGGCCGCCGTAGTCGACCATCCCCCGCGCGACCCGCTGGTTTCAACCTGATGCTCCAGAAGTGAGTCATTCATGGCGCTCAAACGCATTGAATCGATCCCGTCCCTGCCGCGTCGCCCAGCCGACAGCCACAAGGGGCTTTACGGCACCGTTCTGGTCATCGCCGGCGGCCGGGGCATGGCCGGTGCGGCCGCGCTGGTGGGCGCTTCGGCGCTCAGGTCGGGCGCCGGGCTTGTCAGGGTCGCTTCTCCGGCAGAGGTTCAACCCACGGTGGCGAGCTTCGAGCCCTCATACATGACGTTCCCCTTGGCCAATGACGACGAAGGGTTTCTCCAGTTCGACGCCGCGCTCCCCGCCCTCGAGCGGCTGATCGGTTCGGCCGATGTCGTCGCGGCCGGACCAGGCCTGGGCCAGTCGAACCAGATCCAGGCGCTGATTCGCTGGCTGCTCGAAACGTGCGATAAACCGCTGGTGATCGATGCCGATGGCCTCAACGCCCTGAGAACGCAGAACGACCTCCTCTCGCGGATCGGCCGCCCGGTGGTGCTCACTCCCCATCCAGGAGAATTCGCGCGGCTTATGGGCACGGACGTCGCCCATGTTCAAGCCGATCGCGAGGGAAATGCGGTGAAGCTAGCGAATCTGTCCGATTCGCTCGTGGTCGTGCTCAAAGGCGCCGGGACCATTGTGACCGACGGCCGACGATTGTACGTCAATCGCACGGGCAACCCCGGCATGGCCACCGGCGGATCCGGTGATACGCTCACGGGCGTCATCGCGGCCCTGCTCGCTCAGAAGCTCGCACCTTTCGAGGCAGCACAACTTGGCGTCTACGCGCACGGACTGGCGGGTGACATCGCCCGCGACCAGAACGGCGAAGTCGGCCTGATCGCCGGCGATATCGTTGACGCCCTGCCAGATGCATTCGATCACCTGTCGCAAGAATCCGACATGTGAGCTTGAACCGCGAGCGGTGTAAAAGCCGGGCATCCGCCGCAGCAGGTCCACGTCAAAATAAAACTCACTGCCAGCGCCCTATGAGACCGGTCGTTCGCGAGGTATAGTGTTGATAGTCGCGTCCTGAACGGCGATCAACGAGTTTTCGAGGGGGGCTCGGTCGCCACGAACCTTCAGCGCACGGAACCACAGGAGGTCGGAGTGTCATCAAGCGAGAACCAATCATCGCCAGCTTGGACGTATCGCATGGAAGTCTCTCCGACTGGGCAAGGCCCCTCGGCCGTCCACAATCCCAATGACCCTGTCGTTCTCCTTCACGTGATGGTGAACCTGCAAAATCAGACCCTCGACTCGCTTCGGCAGATGCTCGAAGTGCAGCGGCAGCAACTCGATTTGACGCGAGAGATCGTGCAGGTTGGCCGTGAGCAACGAGCCCGCCAGGGATCGGAGCTCGAGCGGTGGCAGGCCGGCCACGATCATGTCCTTGACGCCTGTCGAGACACCTTGGGCCGGCTCGAGCAGGTGCACGCCTCGCTGATGGGCGAGCTGGCAAATTACGTCGAGGATAATCACGAAAACTTGATGGAAGGCGATTTCTCGCTCAGCGATTTCGTTGACCGTTTCGGCCCCCGTCTGGCACATCTCAACACGATGCTCGCCGTCCTGCGCCCACTTGCCGCCGCCAACAAGAAGAACGAGAGCTGATTGGCCGAAAGCCTGCGTGCGTCAAGGTCGGAAGGCCTTGATACAACGATGCCGGGTGAAACAAGGCTGCAAGGTCACCCAGTGCGGGTGTAGGTCACGCGCCTTTGCCTGCGATCATTCGGCTGGTTCGGGCTGATCAGATCAATAACCCCGGTCGTCGTAGCCGCCGCCTTGGCCCCGTCCGCCGCCCCCGCCGCCGCGCCAGCCGCCGCCAGAGCCACCGGGCCGTGGCTCACGAGGCCGAGCCTCATTGACGGTCAAGCGGCGGCCGTTGACCTCATGATCGTGCAGGCTGTCGATCGCGGCCTTCGCCTCTTCTTCCGTGCTCATTTCCACGAATCCGAATCCCTTGCTTCGACCCGTGTCGCGGTCGGAGATAACCTCGGCGCTCTGAACGCTGCCGTACTGGGAGAAGAGTTGTTCCAGTTCCGAGCTGTTCATGCGATAGGTGAGGTTCCCAACGTACAGTTTCTTGCCCACCATCAAACTCCTGAAACAGGGCAGCCCAACCGGAGAACAAGCCAACCAATCCTCTCGCAACAGAACACGGCTTGGGCCAAGCAACGGGCCCAGCGGGTGCAACCAGAACCAAGGCGACATCGCCGCCAAGATTAGCTGCATGCACCCATCCGTATTCCGACCGACTCAAGTATAGAGATCAGTGGACATAAAAGATAGGGCGATTCGAGAAAAAAGCTGCTTTTCAAGAAGGCCTCATCGATGGATGGGGCCTTGGGGTGTGATGGACCGGCGACGCGACATCAGATGGTGGAATGTCTCTCTTGCTGGGCGGGCGGCGAAGTCCATAGATGAGGACCGGATGTCCCATCAGGTCCGTCTGTCCTTCAAGCCGCATCAAGAGCCGCTGGGCAACGCGGATCGACGCCTGGTTCTCGGAATCAATCATGCTGATGACATGTGCCTGTCCGAGGGGGCCGAAGGCAACGTCAAGGGCCGCTCGCGCCGCCTCGGTTGCGTAACCTCGGCCCCAGAAGCTTCGGCGCAGAGTCCAGGCAAGCTCCAGGCCCGGCCAGCCCTCCGGCCGCCAGCAGCCGACCCGGCCGGCGAGGGCGCCACTCTGGCGATCTTCCACGGCCCAGAGGCCAAAACCGCAAAGCTGCCAGTGACCGAGCACCATGGCCATGTTGCGCCAGGCCTCCGACCGCGTCATCGGCACGCCGCCCAGGTACTTCATGACCTCGGCATCCCCGCACATCTCGGCGTATGCATCCAGGTCGGACCCGCGGAACATACGCAGGATCAAGCGGTCGGTTTCCAGAGACTCCACCATGGACTTGCGCACTCCAGGTTACACCACGGATTCGGTCTGGCTGCGCTTTTTCAACGTATCAAAAGCCGTTAGAACCTTGGAATACGCCCCTTTTGCCGCGTCCCCAACCTTCTCGCGCGAATTGCTCCATAGTGCCCGGGTGATCCGCGCACTGCCGTCCGCGACAATCGCCCCGAGATGTTCCGCCGCTTCCGAGGTCGCCCTCCGGCGCAGAGTCGCGGGCGGCTCTGCCACCAGCGCGCCGCAGTGCCGCTTGGCGATCATCCCCACTCTCAGAGTCAGGAAGGCGTCGCCCGCTCCGCTCAGGATCGAATTCGCCAGTATCGACGCCACGACCTTGAATCCGGGAACAGCCCCGCCCAGCGAGCCGACGACCGCGGAGAAGACCGGCTCGACCTGCTCGGAAAGGTCGACGTCCTGGAGCTCACCCGCGACGAACGACGTGCCCGCCACGTTGGCATAAAGGTGGATCATGTCACGAACAGTTGGCCGTTGATGGTACAAGTGTGCAATCTTCCAGACCATCCGGGTTTGCATCGACAGGACAAGGAAGGTATCGAGCCGGCCGCTCTGCGAAATGGCCGTCGAGAGGAACACCTGGCTGGCGGTCGCCTTGATGATCCGCACCGCCTCTTCATCCAGCCGTTCAATGGCCAGCTCAATGGCCCGTTCGCTGCCGAGATCACTGATCTGGTGAAAACGGTTGACTCTCAGCCGTCCACGCAGTCGATCGAGATGCTCCAGGTAGTCAGAGCCGTCTTTTGTCTTGGGCGGCTGAAGAGGTTTGGGCAGCCGCACCACCATCACCACCGGTACGGTGATCAATACTCCATACGCACCGATCAGGCAGAACAAGACAACCCTTCCCGCCGCTGGATGAATGGTTGCGGCAAGCTGCACCACCTGGGCAGTCTGGTTCACCACGAATACGCCGAAACTGAGGACGACGATCGAACTGCCGAGGACAGCCAGGTTCCGGATTGTCTTGTTCATCAGAGCCTGCCCGTAAGTTAAAACGCGAGAACAAAACCCCGACGTACCTACGTTGGGGCTTCTAAATCCGGTTCGTGGCAGGTTCGATCTTATTCTGCGGCAGCCTGAATTTCACCATCGTGACGGTCGCCGCCACCGTGCTCGTGACGGCGCCTTGGATTCTTTTCGGCATGTTCTCTTCGACGCCGACGACAGCTCCCTTGGGTCCTTCGCGTAGGCTTCTGCGAGTTTAGCATGGCGGCAACCGCTCGACTTCCGCCTCGACACAGCCAGCTTCGGGGCCTCGCGGTGGCCCCGAGGCTATCGTTCAGGTGCGTTCTGACAGGTTCAGTTGACGGGAAAATCGTAGCTCAGAAAACCAAGCAGGTCACCTTGTTTGACGCCGTGACACTTGGCGCATTTCTGGACGACCGCAGGGACCACCGTCGCCACACGCAGGCGACGAGCACTGCCCCGACCCACCACCTCTTCGAGGTACGTTTTTCCCTCGGTCATTGCCTTGGCAGCCCGTTTCTCGAAGTCGTCCTGAGGAACGTTTGCCTCGTTCTGTGGCGACCCGGTGGCGTCGAGCAGCTTGGCATTGAAGTATTTCTTATCCTTGGCCGCCGCGAAGATCGCCTTGGCCACCTTGATCGCGGGCGGCCCGTCATAACGATTGGTGATGTCAACGACGGCAACCTTGAAAAGGTCGTCGAGCATCTTCACTTGGGCCCGCGCCTGCGCCATTGCGGGGTCAGGTTCCGGCGCGGAGCCGACGGCCCAAGTGGGCAAGCCGATCGTCAAAGCCAGCGCGGCCGGGACCATCAGAACCAGCAGCAGCCCAACCCCGCGTACACGATTAAGCATTTTCGTCATCATTCGATCTCCGCTCAACAGAAGAGGTTCCGCAACAACAACAAGCCGCCCGAGAGCGACACCGGAGGGACGATTCCTTGAGAGGCCTGAACGGGACGCCGGCCAGCAAGAACCGGAACTCTCCGATCGTGGGTCACATTACTCATGTAAATATTTGGATCAGGCAACAGGGCCGCCGCAGCATCGTCGCCGCTGAAGGTGGGTCGTTCAGATCATTCACGAGGTTTACTTGCGATGTCGCACAGTGGCTGGCTCACGTTCTCTTCCGCAAGGAGCTGGCCGACCGTGGTACCCTTGAAGAGGGCTTCTACCTGGGCGATCCCCTCATCCAGCCGCTTGTGCAGCGAGCAGAGGCGACGCCCATGCGCGGCGATCCCGAGCGGACAGTGTTCGATACGCTTGAGCGGATCGACGGCGTTGATGACATCGAGGATGGTCAGTTGATCGAGGGGCCGGGCAAGCACAAACCCCCCATGCAGTCCCCGCTGTGCTTCAACCAGGCCGGCCCGGCCTAAGGCCTGGAGCACCTTGGACAGGTAACCAGCAGGAACTCGGGTCTGCTTAGCAATTTCGTGCGTGGTTTGCGGTCTCGATGAGTTCGAGCCGAGCATCACCACGGCTCGCAACGCATACTCGGCGGTTTGAGATATCATCTGAACCGGCTCGGCCAAAACTGGATATCTGGATCTCGACGTCCACATATTACCGACCGCGTAACCACCTGGCAAGAGCAGGCGGAAAGAAAGTTGGCTGAAGAGCGGATCAACCATACCGAATCGGCTCGTGCCAGCACGTCGGGCTGGTCCCAGGCTCACGTCGTGTAGTCGGCATTCAGTGCACATACTCCGCCGTCAGGTCGCACGTCCAGAAGCGGATTTGTTCGTTTCCTCGAGACATGACCAGGCGAAGATGAACGTTGCGATTGGCGCGAATCCTGCGCCGAGAGTTCGGCCGCATTGAACAGGGTCGGCGCTCCTGCCTCATAGACGGCAACGCCATTGATCCAGAGCGAGAGTTGCTCTTCCTCGAACGGAACTCCCGCGTAGCCGGCGGCCGAGACGATCCGCCCCCAATTAGGATCGGCGCCGTGGATGGCCGTCTTCACCAGAGGGCTCTCGGCCACCGCGCGGGCGATGGCGCGGGCTTCGTCGCGTGTTTCGCACCCCTCCACGTCGATCGTGATGGAGTGCGTTGCCCCTTCACCGTCGTCAGCCATCTGCTGGGCCAGTGACTCGCACGCCGACCGCACGGTCTCTGCGAAGGCCGTCAAGTCATCGCCCTGGAGGACGGGATCCGTGGCCGCGGTGCTCGACAGCAAGAGCACGGTGTCATTGGTGCTGGTGTGTCCCTCGACCGAGACGCAATTGAAGCTGTTCTCGACCGCGCCCGAACAGGATGTCACCCAGATCGTTGGCCCAGACGGGGGCGTCGGTAAGCAAGAAGGCCAGCATCGTTGCCATCCTTGGACCGATCATGGCTGCTCCTTTGGCCATTCCCAGCAGCGAGTACGCCTGATCGCCGGCAGTCTGGCGCAGCGAGATCAACTTCTTTCGCGTGTCGGTTGTCAAAATGGCGTCCGCGGCCGATTCGAAGCTCTCCCGCGCGGGCGACAGTTGAGCATGGGCCCGGGTCAGCCCCTCCTCGAGTCGGTCCATGGGCAACTGATGGCCGATCACGCCAGTCGAGGCCACCAGTACTTGCTCGGGAAGGCAGCCCAGGTGCGCACCGGCAGCCGCGGCCGTCCGGGCCGCGTTACGTTGTCCCTCCGCGCCCGTGGCCGCGTTGGCGTTGCCGGCATTGATCACGATGGCCCGGATATCGTCCCTGGGCAGCAACTCGCGGCACCAGCGCACAGGTGCCGCGCAAACCCGGTTGGTCGTGAACGTCCCCACCGCGGCGCACGGACCATCGGCTGCAATCAATGCCAGGTCGAGCCCCCCCGACGGCTTGATGCCCGCCTTGACGGCCGCCGCTCGAAACCCACGCGGGATCGTGATTCGCGTCGTCTCATTCATGGTTTGCCGCCTTCGAGGAAACTCGTTATCACCCGAACACGGAAGGCAGAGTCATCGCCGAACACCCAGGTTCGCGCGACGTCAGCGCGCCGTGTAACCGCCGTCAATAAACAGCGTGGCACCCGTCATGAAGCTGGACGCTTCCGACGCGAGGAACACGGCGGCCGGCCCGAGTTCGGCCGGATCTCCCCACCGCGCCAGCGGTACGTTGGCCTGAACTTGCGCCTCGCAACTGGATCGTTCAGCAGCGGCGTGTTGATCTCGGTGGCGAACGGCCCAGGGCAAAGCGCGTTGACGTTGATGCCATCACCGGCCCATTCGAGAGCAAGCGTTCGAGTCAGCAGGGTCAAGCCCCCCTTGCTCGATGCGTAAGGCGTGCGGTTGGGCATCGAAATCTCGCCGAGCATGCTCGAGACGTTGATCACTCGTCCCCATTTCTGGCTCTTCATCGGATGGGCCACGGCTCGGCAGCACAGCCAGGGACCTTTGAGGTTCGTATCGATCACCCGGTCCCAGTCCTCCTCGGCCAGTTGCTCGATCGGGCCGCGGATATTGATCCCGGCGTTGTTGACCAGAATGTCGATCCTGCCGAACCGATCGAGCGTCCGAGCGACCATCTCCTCCACGTCTGAGCGCCGGGTGACATCCACGGCGAGTGCGAGCGATTCGACTCCCCGATCCGACCTCAGGGCGTCAGCCATGATCTCAGCCTGTGCGGCGTCGCGCGAGGTCAGCGCGATTCGAGCGCCCGCTGACGCCAGGGCATCGCTGATCACCTTGCCGAGCCCTCGTGCCCCGCCGGTGACCAGAGCCACCTTGCCGTCGAGTCGGAACCGATCGAGAACATTTGCCATCGCCAGATCCTCTTCACAACCGAACCGACTGATTTGTAGCGGCGACTGAATCACTTGATTCCGCCTTCGACTGTGTCGGCGATGCTACTCCCACCCACGTTATCCCAGGGAAGGTGTCGCGAGAAGAGCCCAGTGACAACCACAGACAGAGGTTGAGTTCGCCCAATGGGGAAAAGCTTGCGGGTTCGTTAGAGACGACTGATTCAATCGAATCCATAAGTCTTGCTGAAAATACAGGACGTCTGCGTGAACGACGTAACATCTAGGAAAAGAATGCGGTTTGGGAAGATCGGACCATTGGGAAATTTAGAGAAACATGCTGAAGCCGTTGGCTGGACCGTGACGAAGTTTACCTGTGAGTTGGCGGTTATGGGCCTGAGGCGGAGTCTCGGGGTCCGTGACCGATGAGCGCCGAAGTTCGTCGGGAGTGTACTCGTGGAGCGTCCGATGTTGCGAAAACTACCGCTGGTCGCCCTCTTGGCCCTGGGACTGGGCCTGGGAGCGGCCGCGCACCCGGCACAGGCAGCGAGTTATGCTGGTGGTGCCTCCTTGCGTGTTTGCCCTGTGCCCCAGGAGTGTTGTGGGCACGTGCAGTATCAACTCCAGCAACAGACCGTGCTTCGAAACGTTTCGGAGACGGTCTACGAAAACCAGCAAGTCCCGTGCGTGCGGACCGTCTGCGAGACGATCATGCAGCCGCGGACGACAACCACCGTTCGAAACGTCACCGAGCAGCACGTTCGGGAAGAGGCTTACACGGTGTGCAGACCTGTGTATCGCACGATCAATCGTGAGATGCACTACACCGTGCAGCGGCCCGTGACCCGGACCGTCTGGAAAGACGTCACTTACACGGTCTGCCGGAAAGTGCGCGAAACGCACTACGAGACCAAGTGCTACACCGTCAACCGGCCCGTGCGCGAGACGACGATCAAGACGTGCGTCTACAATGTGTGCCGGCCGATTCGCGAGACGTCTTTCAAGGAAGTCTGCTACACGGTCTGCCGGCCCGTCTGTGAGACGGTCTACAAGACCGTGAACGAGACATTCTGTCGGCCCGTCCAGGAGACCTGCTACAAGAACGTTTGCTACACGGTCTCCCGTCCGGTCCAGAAGACTTGCTACCGCACGGTGCCCTACACGGTGCAGGTGCCGGTGCAAACCACCATGATGCAGAACCAGCCGACCACCGTGATGGTCCCCGTGCGTCAGACGGCTTACAAGCAGGTCGCTTACACGGTCTGCCGCCCGGTGCGTGAAACCGTGATGAAGGAATGCCGCTATACCGTGCGGGTGCCGGTGAAACGTACCGAGATCAGAACCTGCTCCTATACGGTCTGCCGCCCGGTGCGTGAAACCGTCTTGAAGGAGTGCCGCTACACGGTGTGCAAGCCCGTCCACACGACAACCATGAAGACCGTTTGCAAGACGATCTGCCAGACCGTTTCCGAAACGCAATATCGCGACGTCTGCGAGACCGTGTGTGTTCCCAGGACCGTGGTCAAACAGGTGAGCCGTGAGTGCGGTGAGTGGACCGTGCAGCAGATCTATGTGCCCGGCAAAACCGTCTGCGTCAACGGCTGCATCTACCAGTGCCCTGGCACCTACTGCGAAAAGAAAGTGTGGTGCCCGCGCACCGTCATCGAAAACGTCAATTGCACCGTGTATGAGTCGCAAACGATCAGGAAGCAGGTGCCCGTCACCGTCTGCAAGAAGGTGCCAACCACGATCACCGAGCAGGTGCCGGTCACCACGTGCACCATGGTCTCGGAAGAGTGCATAAAGCAAGTTCCGGTCACCACCTGCCGCATGGTTCAGGAAGTCTGCACCAAGCAGGTTCCTTACACCGTATGTGAGTACGTGGCTCAGGAATGTGTCAAGCAGGTGCCCGTCACCACGTGCCGCATGGTTCAGGAAACGTGCACCAAGACCGTCCCCTATACGGTCTGCACCACCGAGGCGCGCGTCGTTAACCGGTGCGTGCCGGTGTGTGTTACCAAGATGTGCAGCAAGACCTGCTATCGCCAGGATCCCTACACCGTCACCCAGTACGTTTCCGAAAGGTGCTTCAAGCAGGTGCCATACACCGTCACCCGCATGATCCGCGAGTGCCGGACCAAGCAGGTGCCCTGCACCGTCACCCGCATGGTTCCCCAGACCTGCGTGAAGCGAGTGCCGGTGACGACCTGCCGGATGGTGACCGAGCAGCGCGTCAAGCAAGTGCCCGTGACCACCTGCCGGATGGTTTGCGAGACCCGGTCGTGCCAGGTGCCTGTGACCACTTGCCGGACAGTGGCCGAGCCGTGTGTCAAGAAGGTCTGCCAGACGTACTGTGAAATGGTGACCGAGCCGTGCGTCAAGGTTGTGCCGATGACCACGTGCGAGATGCAGCAGGTGCCCTGCGTTCGCAAGGTTCCGTACACGACCTGCCACCAGGTCGTCGAGCCAAAGACGATCATGTGCCCCGTGACCGTTCAGAAGCAGGTGACCGAGATGAAGTCGGTCTGCGTGCCTCGCACGGTCTGCAAGCAGGTGCCGGTCGAGGTTTGCGTCAAGGTGCCCGTGGTCTCTTATTGCGAGCCTGTGGTCATGCCGACGGCTCAGAGCGTGGTCGCCTCGGCACAGTCTCAGCTTCCGATCTGCACCGTGCCCCCGTGCGATCCGTGCGACGCAAGACACCCGCTCTTCGGCCACGGACGGGGCCTCTTGCACTGAGTGTACTGCTTCCTCAACTCCGTGTTACGGGACAGCTCTTCGGCGCTCCCGCAACCGCGAACGCCCCTCGGATGCCTCAATCCGAGGGGCGTTTGTTTTGGCACTACAGTCTTCAAGAGCGACAAAGCTGGCCGCTTACTCTGGGTTTAGGTGCGGCGAGGGCGTTGGTGCGCTGTTACGCCTAGCACGGCACAAAACACCCCAGTTCGATGGGATCACCGATGCGAAGGAATACATCCCTGTGGGCCAGCTGCCGTGGCCGCTTGCACCCATAGCCGATCCCGTTCAGCGTCCCGTGCGCGAGGACGACAGTGAACAGGACCGCGATGGCCCGCGGCATTCGACGCCGCTCGATGAATGCCGCAAGTGGCGCCACCGCGAAGCTGAGGAGAACCGCCAGGGCCAGCGGTTTCAGCACCTCTGCGGCGAGCGATATCGCGGCGATGATCGCCAGGATGAGGAAAGTCACCACGACCGGATGGTCCGTCGGCGACTTGCGTTCATTGGCCACATCGGTGTTCCTGCGGGGGTGACCACTTCAGCCAGAACTCAACGGGCTCTGATCGACAGCCCGACGATCATACCGGCCACCAAACCAATGCCCAAGGCTGCAATCACTGTCTCTGTGGGGTGGTGGCGCACCAAACTCTCCACATTGTCGTATCGCTGGCGAAGGCCGTCGCTCACTTGGTGGGCGTACTGACCGGCAGACTCGGCCGCATGCGCGGCGGCCGATGAGCCGCGAGAAGTCATCTCGGAGAAGAAGTTCTCGATCGCCTCACGCCCCTCTCCCGTTTTCTGCTGGATTCGGCCGATGAGCTGCTCGATATTCCCGACTTGCACGCCGAGGTCGTCCTCGGTCAACTGACTCCAGCGCTGCCTTGCCAGCCCACATAGGTGATTCCATTCGCCTTGAATCGTCTGCACGTTGATCGCCATGGTCGTTGAACTCCTCGTTGCGTGATCCGCCGGTCCTTTACCGGATCACATGTTGGGTTTCGATTCAGATTTCAATGAATCGCCGGCAATCCGGATGCGTATGTAAGTGCCTGCCCCTCTCCTGATTCTTCACCGTCATTCACGATTCGCTCGAAGAAATCCAAGTATTGTCGGCCTACATGCGGCCAGAACATCGGCCTGGCGTATTCCTGAGCTCGACGCTGCGTCTCCATGCGGAACTCAGGATCACCCAAGAATCGCAGTGTCGCTTCGGCCAGGGCTGCGGCATCGGCAAAGGGGACGAGCAGACCCCGCCCGTCGGCCAGAACCTCCTCGGCGTACAGGTAGGGCGTGCTCACCACGGCCCTCCCCGCCGCAAGGGCATACGCCAGTGTACCGCTGGCGATCTGGTCCTTTCCGGGATAGGGTGTGACGTAGACATCGCAGGCCTGCAAGTGTTCGAGGAGATCGGCGAGGCCAAGGTATCGATTCACGAATCGAACGTGGGTACCGACATCCAGCGCCTCAGCCATCGCGATCAGGCTCTCACGATACACCTCGCCTTCCGAGCGTTTGACCTGGGGGTGGGTTGCCCCTACGATCAGGTACAGAACGTCCGGACAGGCGGCCACGATCTGCGGCATGGCCTCGATCATGTACTCAAGTCCCTTGCCCCGGTTGATGAGCCCGAACGTACAGACCACACGACGCCCCTCGAGTCCCAGCCGTGCCTTGAGCGAGTCGCTGTCATCCCTGCGAACGAGCGGCACGCCATGAGGAATCACCTGCACGTTCAGGCCGGGCACGGCGTAAACGCTGCGCAATAGCCTTGAGGCGACTTTCGTCATGACCACCATGCCCTGGCTATGAGCCGCCAGTTGGTGGATCAAGCGCCTGGGCAGCGGGTCTGGCTGGGTCATGAGCGTGTGGAAGGTGGTGACGATCGGCTTGCGACAGGCACGCACGAACTCCAGCACGCGCTCGCCCCATTCGCCGGGGTAGAGGCCAAATTCATGCTGCAAGCTCACGATGTTACACGGGCCGTCGTTGGCCATCTCCGCGGCCCGACGGTAGGCATGCGGGTGCTTGTTGTCGATGATGTAGAGGACGCGCGGGTCGTCGTAAGTCAGTTGGTGTGTCTTCTGGATCGCCGCTAACCTCGATACTGGCTCACGCGCCGCCACGTCCACTGCATCCGCCGAATCCCTCGTGAAGGTTGCCAATCCACACTCTTCCGGCGGATAGGTCGAGACAAACAGAGGCCGCACATACGTCAATCGTCACCTCCATAGATCGTTCGATGTCCGCAGCCGGCTCATGCACGCTCATGAGCCAGACGATCTCCGCGCATTCCACACTCAGCCTACGAAAGTACGCCCTCGCGACCCGCCCACCACGAACGACAGCACTGCGAGAACGAGGAAGACGAAGAAGAGTATCTTCGCCCCTTCCCATGAGTAGCTTGCGACCCCAACAAAGCCAAAGAGGGCCGCGATCAAGGCGATCACCAGGAACAAGACAGCGAGGCGTAACATGATCAAGTTCTCCTTCAAAACAAGTTGAGCTTGGTGACCAATTGGACCTCACAAGCGACGCCGCGGATGCGTGCGTGCGCTGGCGCTGGTGACTAGAACCGTCCGGACCCATGACAGGTTGAGCCAGAGTTGCTTGCGCGAGCGGCGGAAGCTTTCAAAGCTTGGAATGACCTGCTTTCCGCCCAACCAGGCAACCAGTGCCCCGAGGGCCATCGACGCTCCGGCTGTCAGAAGCATCGCCCAACCCTGGTGAATCTTGAGTGCGAAGGCGAGCAGCCAGCCAGCGCCGAGGAGGGCAACAGGGACGCTGGCCACCATCATCGCGAGGCCCACCAAGCTCAGCACGATGGGGAACGCCGACTTCCGAACGGCGTCCCTGAGGTCAACCGCCGCGAGCTTGGCTTGAAGCTCGGCAAGTAACGCCAGGTCGTCAACAAACTCGGCGACACCCTCGAACTCAGCCGTACTGGAGCCAGGCTCACGAGCTGCCCCGCGACCATTCACGGACGCCTGATCAGCCATCCCAGAACGACTCCTATACCGAGCGCGATAGCCAGTGCCTTCACGGGTTCTTTCGCAACGAAGTCCCTCACGATTTCACTCCGTTCGGCCAGCCGCTCACGGGCGACCGCCACGTCCTGACGCGCCATTGCCTTGATGTCTTCCAGTTGCGGAGTAAACTCCGACTTCAATCCTTGAATGCGTTCGTTCATGGTCCTCACCTCCCTTAAGTTGGTATCGCTCGAGAACGTTCTCGCGACTCAGTTTCCTACGTCTCCTGCCTGACCATCCAGCCGTCCTGCTTCCCGGCCGATGGCGGGAGATCAGTTCGCGCCAACCTCCTTGTCGGATATTGTTGTTCGAGCCAGTAAAGCAGGTAGTTCTGGCCCGCGCGGACGGCCACAGGGAACATGATGTCCCAGGCGGTGAGCAGGAGATTCCGGCCGGTCATCGATCGCGTCGGGGACTTGGCCCCGGCTCCCGCGACTGGTCCACCAGCCTCGGTCCCGTCGGCCAGAGTCGTCGTATCCGTGGCGGCCTTTTGATGGCTGCCTCTGTAAAGCACGTAGCCCACCGCGGCCGCCGCGCCGAGGCCGACCCATGGATAAGTCCAGGTGTATCGCCCCCAGTCAACGAAAGCCTCCGCGCCGGCAACTGATTCGCGCACATTTGAATGAAGCTCGCGGCGAATCACCGCCATCCGATGGTAAATCTCATCGATGTCGTTCGATCCTGTGGCCAAGGCTCTCTCCAAAGTGATTTCCCGCAACCAGCGCGTCATCTTGCAACAATGACGGAGTCATTCACCGCCCGGACATCCATCGCGTCAAGGCGCCACGATCACATTGGATTCAGCCTCGCTCAGATGCGCCCCAGAAGCACGAGGATCAGTACAATCACCAGCACCAAGCCCAGTCCGCCACTTGGCCCGTAGCCCCAGTTCCGGTTGTATCCCCAGCGTGGAAAAGCGCCGAGAAGCATGAGAATCAAGATAATCAGCAAGATCGTACCAAGAGTCATGGATCACACCCCTTTGATGTTCTCAGACCTCATCATAGCCGCAACCCTCCAAGACTCGACCTTCGGCTAGTGTCGCTTGCGGTCAGGCCCTGGACGCGGCAGCCCGGGTCGCCGGACTGCGGCGAAGCCACTGAAAGTTGCTACTTTGCATCCTTAAAAAAACTATGCGCTACATTGCAGCCCGAAATCCGGAAAAGTCGGGGCAATTCTCACCGCAACAAAGAAAAAAGGCCGACGTGGTCGAACACGCAGAATTGTTCGACCACGTCGGCTTACTCGTCAACGAGCCCCCCGGACGAGCCGGGTTGCCCTTTATCTAGTCATCCGACAGCACTGACTGACATTTTAATCGGACGCGAATGTGAAACCACATACGCGCTCTGACCAACCTCATTCTCCCGCGCGTTCACGGGAAAGCAAGTGAATTCTTTTGCGATTCTTTGTGGCACAAATCGGTGAGATCCCGACCCGCTCGAGGCCTATCCGGGTCGTCGAAAAATGCACGATTCAGGCGTTTAGCTTCTTCTTGACATCGCGGACGAGAGGAAACCTGCTCAAGGTGAAGAGGACGACCTCTTCGCCGGTCACGGTGCTGATGTCGTGGTGCAAGCTGAGCACGCTGGCACCGGTGATCTCCGTCACCATCGCCTCCAGCAGCGGCCGAGCGGTTTCGAGCAGATGGGTCCGTACTTGCTTGAGCAGGTCTCTCCCCTTCTCAGCCGGCATCGACTTAACCAGATGCTGTTCGGCGGCAGTCAAGACACCCTGGAGGCGGACCACGAGAAGATCATCGATCAAGTGCGTGTGGATGTCTTTGGGTCCGCGGCCCATGTATTCCTGCTCGAAGCGGCTCATGCCCTGGCAGATGGCGGCTTCGATCTCGCCCAGCGTTTTCATGGTGTCCTCCAACCCGTCCCATCTCGCCGACGAGTAGGCACACGCGTGCTGACCTCCGTAGAGCAAGCAGGCCCGAATCGCTAGCCCTCTGGTTATGTCATATTCATCATACAAGGAGACAAAAAAAATATCACTTGCTATTTTCTTCTCGCGCAGGATAATCAGATTGATAGTGAGCCCGTGTAGACTTCACACGGACTCCGGTCAGAGTCATCAACAGAAGTCGTCGGACGACTAGGTAAAGGGCACCCCGGCTCGTCCGAGGGGCTCGTTAACGAGTAAGCCGACGTGGTCGAATACCTCTGGGTATTCGACCACGTCGGCTTTCTTATTTCACTCGCGGTGATACCGAGCGGTCGCGGGCTCCCGGGGAGGCACCGGATGGAGAAACCCATTCTGACCATGGCGCAACAGGTCGCCGAGGCGGCAACCGCTTTCGAGAAACACCGAACAGGCCACGCACCCCATGCGGTGACGGTGGTGTTGGGTGACGAGACGCTCGTCATCACGCTACACGGGGCCTTATCGCCAGCCGAGCGGGCCCTGGCCCAGACTCCGGAGGGGGCGGTACAGGTGCAGGACTTTCATCGCCAGTTGTTCAACGACTCCGCCGACTGGCTACGGCAGGAGATCAAACGAATCACCGGCGTTGATGTACGCGAAGCCAAGGCGGAAATCGAAACGACAACTGGCACGGTTGTCCAAGTATTCACAACAGGCACTGTCGTGCAAGTCTTCCTGCTTGCCGGCGGTATATCCGCGGACGCTTGGAACGGCAGTCGAGTTGTCAACTGATCGTTGGCAAGGAGGTCTTCCGATGCTGGTTCTGTCGAGGAAAAGACTGGAATCCGTCGTGGTCGGCGGAACGATCGGATTCGAGCGCTTGCTCAAGGTCACGGTACTCGAATTCAAGAATGGGTGCGTTCGCCTCGGCTTCGAGATCGATTCGTCCGTTCCAATCCACCGTTTAGAGATATGGGAGAAGATCCGCGCGAAAGGCAAGCCGGATATCCCGCTGGAGAACCCCGCCGTGCCGGTCGCCTGATGCGGCTATGAATCGGCGACCGGGAATATTGGAGATCTATAACATCTTCTCCGCCGAGCCCAGGATGACTTGCTCGAAGGAAAACCCGACCATGTTTAGGCTCGCAGTCGCATTCCTCAGCCTCGCCTGCCTCGCCGCTGTCTTCGGCTTCGGAACCGTCTTCGGTTTCTCGTGGGGATGGGCGAGACTACTCTTTTTCGTCTTCATCGCGGTCTCTGTGCTTTCTTTCGTGGGCGGCGCGTACCGATGGCGGGCGTACCTGAATTGAGCAGCCATTTCCAACACGAACTGCTGCGCTGCGGGCGAGCTTGTGTATCGGGCCTCGAACTGCCTGAGCAGTATTGCGTCGCCCGCCAGAGTGGTACCGCAGGCGTGCTTCGACACCTGCCTGTTCTCGAACAACGTGAGGGCAGAGACGCTGCTCGGCAAGAGACCGCCGGCTTCCAGGGTCTGGAAGAGACGGCATGGTAGGTGCCGCCCGCGCCTATCCTCCGCCATCAGAGATTCGCAAATGATGCCCGGCTTGAGCCACGGGGTCTGCTGACGCCCGGTAGCCGATCAGCCGCTTCAGGCCTGCCCGGAGACGGGCGAAGGCACGGCTGCGGTGGCTGAGATGGTGCTTGACCAGGGGGCTCAATTCGCCGAAAGTCCGATGGTATTCGGCAATCAGGAAAAGTGGATCATAACCGAACCCGCCGGCTCCACGCAGGTCGCGAGTGAGCCTGCCGCGGCAGGCTCCTTCGGCCTCGAGCCGGATCGCGCCGGAGCGGTCGGCGACCGCGAGTGTGCAGACGAAGGCTGCGCCGCGGCGGTCGTCGGGGATTTCTGCCATCGCCTGCAATAGCTTGCGATTGTTAGCAGCATCGTCGCAGGGCTCGCCAGCATACCGCGCCGACATGACGCCAGGGGCTCCGTTCAGGGCGTCAACGGTCAGGCCGGAGTCGTCGGCAAGCACCCAATGCCCTAGCGCCAGAGCCAGTTCGGATGCCTTCTTGCGCGCGTTGCCCGCGAAACTGTCGGCGTCTTCGTCCACTTCTGGCGCGTCGGGAAAGTCGACGAGCGAACGGATTTCCAGCCGCCCCGCCCAGCCTGGCTGCTCCCACGAAGGCGCGATCAGCTCGGCCATCTCCTGGCATTTCTTGCGGTTACGCGAGCCGAGAACCAGGACGAAAGGATCCAGTACGGTTTGCGATGCGCTCATAGCCAGCCGTCGCGAGTCAGTTGAAGAAGTGCGGAAGCCCGGGCTCAGGCACGTTGGACTGGGGTTCCAGCGCCAACGCGGCCGCCGCGAGGACGACGCTTGATTTTGTCGTCGATCGCGGCGCACGGGAAGAGAGTTTCGCAATCGGCGGGCAAGGCGACACCAGAAGTAGTCTCAATCGAGGGTCGGCTGGCATCGTTCCGACAGCAAACCCCACCAAAGCGGTCTCACTGAAAATTGGCTTTCATCTCATTCAGGTCAGTCAAGCTGCCCGCCGGCACGATCATGGTATCAATCGCGCCTGTGGAACGCTTATGGTCCATGAGTGGCACCGCCAGCCTGAGCAGCGAGTCGCGCACGGCCACCGCGTTCGGGTCTCGATCAGCATTGAATGCGCCGACAAAGACGCGGCTGGCCCTGCGGTCGTGGTAGACGTAGATCGGCTGTGCCAGGCGCTGAACATCGGGGTCCTTCGCAAGCTTGGCGGCGAGTCGTTCCGCGTCGTCGGCCGCCGTCGCCAGCGGGCTTCGTCGCAAGCTCGCCAGGCCCTGGAACCGTTCATCTTTGTCGTTGAACGTTGACCGGCCCGTGAATTCGGCAATCTGAAGGCTGTAGCGGCCAGGGCAGTTAGCGATGCTCCGAGGGGTCTGGTTCATCTGCACGATCAGCTTGTCTTGCTTGTGCGGGTACAGCTCCTGCGCCGCCACGTAGGGGTTCGTGGTGCGGAGGGCCGTGCTCAGCCCTTCCCGCCACTTCCACAGGCGAGGCATGTCGTTGAGGCAGTCGGGTTTGATCTTCTTCACTCGGTGCAGCAGGAGCTCCGAGCCTTTGAGAGTCTTCTCGTTACCGACGAGCACGGCGGCCTCGTCGTAAGTTCGGAACTTCTCGGGCACGTTCACATTGGCTTGCACCACGTTGGAGTCGGCCTGCGGTGGAATGCCCCGGATGTTGCTTTTCCCGGGGAAGTCTTTCGAGCGCAGAATGTAGGCGGGCAGATTGTACTTGGCGCGCAGCTCCTTGGCCAGAAGCAGCGCCAGCTTCTCGGAATCGGGCCCCCGAAACGTCTTGGCCAGCACCATGAACGGGCCGTCTTTCTTGGTCAGCAGCCAGGGCTCGATCGGATCGTTGGGCAAGGCGGCGGTTGGCGGCTTGAGCTCATCCACGGGTGTGGGCTCGGGCAGCGAGCTGGAGCTGGTATAGACCTTGGGGTCTCTTGTCTTGAAAGACGAAGTCCTTGGCGAAGCCGCCGTCGCGTCCGTCGATCCGCCCGCCTGGGTGCCGGGCGTGCCGAAAACGGACGATCCTGGCTGCGAACCACCGGGCACCGTGGCCGGGTTCTGAGCCCACGCGGGTCCGGCCGCAAGACTTCCTAGAACGGCCAGTGTGGCGATTGAAGATTTCATGGACGATCCCCTTCCTTGTTGGATCATCGGTGATCGGGAAAGGCAGATCCGATCCGCGCGGACCGCCGATCCCAATCAAGGTACTTGGTTCCGTCTCCTTGGGCGGGTCAGTCAACAAGATGTGACGCGACGTCGGGAAGACATCCCGGCACAATACGGCCGGAACTTTAGCAGAAGTTACCGCGCTCGCCCAGATCGTTTTTCCAGATCCAGCACCCGTCGCACCCGTTCCGACTCGCCGTCTTTAAGAACCCCGCCTTCAATGCCACGGATATTCCACGCGGCGAACCGGGCGGATCCGGCCGCGGCATCCCTTACGAGAGCAAACCTGCAGCAGAAGACTGGACCCCCACCCAGCGACATAGCCGCGATCAATAGTTCGACCGGCGGACGCCGCCCTGGTCGCACGGTCGCACAGCGATATGTCTATGGATAGCGACATAAAGTTGATTGAAACCACAAGGTGTAGCTTAACTCTTGCAAATGCCGTCTATATAAAGAGCCGCCTGCCGAATGTGCTACGCATAACATAGCCGCGTGGAGAGGAAAAAAGCAATTGACGATTTTTCAAGATATTCCTAAAGATTTCCCTTGATTTTTTTCGCGAGGTTGAAATACTGCATCTTGAGCCTCCCACTCCTGACGGGTGGGATGGACACGGCTAAGGTGGCCTCGCCGCGTGGTAATCATGCGGACGAGGCTTTTTATTTTTGACGTGCGATAGCACGGTTTTTGCCCAAGGCCACCCGCGACAGTCCGGATAACCAGCGGGATCAACTCAAGCAGAAGATCCAGGTTTCCCAGGCGGACGAAGCAGTTCGTCGGCTGGCCCGCGGCGGCTGGCGGCTCGAGTACATGCAATCGAATTGACAAAGAAGGCGCGGACCCTCTACGCGAACGGGGACGCCCACAATAAAATTATGGTGCAAGTTGAGCCGGATTATCCCCTCCGTCCGAGAAGGAATCTCGGGGTCGCGGACGGTCGTGAGTGTACTGACGGCGTATGACACGGATCGGACCTGCATTGCGTGCCCTTCGTCAGTCCGCTTGCCCGCCTGGGTCTCCGACGCGAGCTACGCCTTCGAGGAAGAAGCGATTCATCGGGGGGAGTGGCGGGCGCAATCGCGTCCTCACCGCTCGCCGGAGGTCAGGTGCCGTCAGTCAGGCTCGTGCGATCAGCGTCCCATCCGCACCGGTGATCTCGATGTCCGGTTGAGCTGGGCGACCTCGGTAAAGACTAAGCCCCGCCGGTCTCGCTCCAGTGAGTTGTAGCACCGGGGATGGATCATCCCTTGGCCTCATCCCCGTGGACTTCTCCATCGGCGTGAAAGAGGTGCGTAAGGACATACACATGTGCGTGCCAGCACCTTTCATGCCACATGTGATGATTTAAAGGGACCTTCTCTGAGCTACTGCCCCAGGGGCTCACATCGCAAGGCCCTGCGTTCGGACAGAACCCCGCCGGAGTTTTGGGACGTCTTAAGGTAGGCGATCAAGGCCTCCATGTCTGCTGGGCCGATTTCGCCATGCGACAAGCCTGGCATGACCCCCAGCCCAGCCCAGTAGCGGTTAAAGGGTCCGCAGCCCATTCGCGCAGATCGTTTTTCGAGATCCAACACCCGTCCCAGCATGACGCCTTTGAACCCCCAAGGGCGATACCGCTGAGATCCCGTTGCCATGTCGAACGGATCCCGGCCGCGGCATCTAAGGCGGCGAGTCACCCCGCTCTGGAGATCACTTCCAACAGGCGACATGGACGCTATCGATGGACTTGCCGGGGGCGTCGGCCAAGTCGCATGGGCGGGCACAGATGTGTCACGCATAACGATATCAAGAGCAAAACGATATCAATTTGTAACGGAACCACAATTCAGATTAATATTCTAAATAATCTGTATCTCAATATACATCTGCGAAACGTGGGACGCATAACATAGCCAAATAGAGACCAAAAAAAGCAATTCACGACCTTTCGAAAAATTCCAAAAAATTCCTCTTGAATTTACTTGAGACGCTTGCGTATACTACCCCATGTAGCCTACCACTCAAGACGGGTGGAATGGACTCGGCTAAGGTGGCCTCGCCGCGGGAGTGATCATGCGGACGAGGCATTTTTTTTGTTGTACTTCAGGAGGTTTGAATCACCACCACGAGAGTGCTCTCCAAGGCACGAAGCACGTGCAATGCACAGCCCCGTTAAACCTCGGTTGAACTCGAACGGCGGGTCGTCGGCTCGTTGAGCCTGGATACCCACCCTGACAACTTCATCGTGACAGACCAGGCTGCGAGACGCTCGGACTGCGCAGGCCGAAACAGGGCGCCGAGGGAGCGTCCCTCCGCGCCAGGTCGAGGGTCGCATGCACACCATACGAGGAGTCCATTCTATGTCTCTCAATGCTTTTCATAGTCGCTCAGTGATCTCTCCGGGACCTTCTCATCGGCCCGGAATCATCGTGCCCGTCTCAGCCCCGGGCGAAGCGAAGGCCGGCCCTCCGGGCGCATTGTCCCTGGAGGCTCTCGAAGATCGAACGCTGCTGTCCGTTTTGGTGATCACCGATCAGACGGACTATCGCTCCGGGATCCACGGCCCTGATCAGCGGCACCGGCTTCCAAGCCCGGCGACGCCATCACGCTCCAGGTTGTCCACACCGACGGCAACCCGGACGTCAGCCCCGCCAACGACCCCTGGACGGTCTCCGCCGACGATAGCGGCAACATCGCCTCGACCTGGTACGTCGACCCCGACAGCTCCGCCGGCGACTCGCTCGTGCTGCAACGCCAACGACCCGTTGACGGGGGACGTGGCGACTGCTGACTTCACAGACTCGACGGTCGCACGTCGCCAGCGTCACAACGTCCATCGTTGCCGGTACCTATGGGCCGGGAATCACGACTGAACGCCATCTATGTGAACTTCTACAGCGGCATACCGGTGGATCTGCCATCGCTGTCACTGTGCCAGGGTCACCAACCATCGCGCTCAACTCCGGTGGAACCGCGACTTACAATGCGGCGGCAAGTAATCTGTCGAGTGGCATCGTTGCCTTCACTTACACCACAGCGGCGGAAGGCAGCAGCACGTCTCGATTGGACTATTCGGCCACCGGTTCAGCGTCATCGTCCTGACCGGCTGACGATCAGGAACGGCACAGGTTCGTCCAACAACGCCGATTTGACGCTCCCCACCAAGCGCTCGGTGCCAGCGACGGGCTCTACGCTGCAAACGCGGTCATCATCGACCCGCCGTTCGGTGATCTCCTCCCTCACGGTGACGTCCGAGCCCGACCAACACGGCACCCGCGATCAGCGCCAGTGCCAGTGAGACCTCCAGCAACTGTGACCAACGCCGAGTACTTCATCGGCACTCGCTCGGCACTCACGGGCAGCTGGCAGCGCCGCTGTACCCTCCACCGTGCAGCTCGCCAGCCCCTGGACTCTGTCCGGGACGTTGACCGTCTACGCAGTTCAACTGGCTCTGGTCCCGAGGGCTCCCAGCACGATCTACGCCGAAGCCAAGGACGCCGCTCGGGTACTGGGGCGCAGCGGTCATACCACGACCTTCGTGAAGGACACGGTCGGCCCGGTGGTGCCGGTCTTCTCCGTAACGCCGAACACCGACCAACACGGCTCCAACGATCACCGTGAACAATCTCCCTGACGTGCCAGCGGTGTCCACTGCCGCGAGTCACTGGATCGACAATTGCATCGGGTGTCGACAGGAGCTCTGGCACGCCGTCGACGAGTCATCGCCGCAGACGGCACTCCGGTAACCGCCACCGGGACCGTGGACCCAACTTTCTTCACCGGCCTTCATTGCGGGTACCACACCGTCTACGTGAGCATGTGCAGCATTCCAGCTCGGGAACTGAGAGACGTGCGAAGAACACCGCCACCTTCACGAAGGATACGAGCCGCCGGTCGTCACGGTCTTGACCGCGTCGCCGACAACGGCCTGACCGCCACTTCGCCGTCTGTTCAGCATGACCATCACAGATAACAGGAACATCTCCGGTGCCGAGTACTTCATCGACGCAGCAGGCACGCCCGGCTCCGGGACTGTGATCTCGGTGAGCGGCACCACAATCGGCGTCCACGTCGTTCGTATCTGTCCACCTTTGCCAGTCATCAGCGACGGCCCGCACACGTTCATCGTTGAGGCGAAAGACAATGCCGGCAACTCGATGCGCGACGAAATCGGTCGGGTTCACCAAGGACTGCGACAGATCCCTGATCGGTGACGCTCACCTCGCCGACCTCGCCGACCAATCAGTCGCCGCTCGTGCTTCACCGCCACCTTCAGCGTGCCGGTGGGCGGGATCGATTCGTCCAAGGTCACGGTGACCGGAGGGCACGCGCTCGGTAACAATCACCGGCGGACCCACGGTTTATCACGATCCCGGTGATCTCCGGCCAATAACCCGAGTTCGCAGACCGGAGATCTCGATTTCCGTCCAGGTGCAGGCCGGAGCCGCCACAAGCACGAACACGAATTATATCGGCCAGTAAGAGCCAGAGCCTGGCCTCTTACCAGGTGTAGGCGAGTTCTACAACCTCGCGCCCGTACCACACGGGGCCTTCTATTTCGGCCCCTTCGGGTGATCTCCCATTACCCCGTGGGAACGATGTTCGCACCGACGTCCAGCCCTCTCTATCGAGTGCGTTCTGACCTTCAACGAGAATGTGGTGATCACGGGTAGCGTCACTGTGCATCTGAACAACGGGATGACACTCTCCAACGGCTATTTCTCCACGGGGAACCATAATCTCGTCGCCTTCTACAGGACCATCCCCTCGGGGGTGACGCCTACCAATGGCGTCGCGCTTGACTTCTCAAGCGGCCCGCCCGTTCACCGGAGGGACCCTCACTGATGCGGCAGGGAACGCCGTCTCGATTCCAACGCCGTCTCCTCCACCGACATCCTATCCAGCCAGAACATCATGGTGGACGCGGCCGACGATGTGGCCCCGTGACACGTTGACCCCGGTCAATACATTCTCCACCGCGATCCAGACACTGGGCCAACGGCTGGATCGACAATAACCAGAGCACCGTATACTTCACGCTCGCCGCGACCGATACCTACAGTTCGGTCACCAGCAGATAGTACACGGTCGATGGCGGTGGGCAAGGTGAGTATTTCTCGACCCATGTGCCGGTCACGGGCAACGGCGTACATGCTGTGACCTACTGGAGTGTGACTCCGTCGGCAACACTGAGCGCCGCGAAAACCTACTTGATCAAGATCGACACGACGTCCCCAACCGTTGCGGTCACGTCCACTCCGAACGGAATCGTCGGCACCACCGGTCACCATCTCGGGAACCTGGACCGACAGTGTCTCCGGTGTTTCCCAGATCCAGATCTCGGTGTACGACACCGTGATCCACCCTGGTGATTGGGGCAGGGTACAGCATTTCAATTTCTGAATGGACCATCAATGCCAATGGGACCTAGAAGCCCACGTTCACGCCGACGAACGCGACGTGGGGGAACAACAACGGAGCACGTCAAACCGTTGTCAACACAAACTGGTATGCGGCCGTAAGCGCAACCAGCAGCTCCGGGAGTTGCTTCCCTGAACTCGTCTACCTTCGCGATCAGCTGCTCGACGACGCTTGGGTGTCCACGGCGACGCTATCGGCTGCCTATGACGCGGGTAATCGAGGATCGCCGATCACTGTCAACTTCAACTGGCCAATGTTTGTGACGGGGACACCGCAACTTGACGCCGATTCCGGTGGGATCGCCTACTACAGCAGTGGATCCAGTACGAGCGCACTGACTTTCACCTACACGGTGGCAGCGGGGACAGCTCGCCACGCCTCGATTACACCAGCTACGGGCCAGCGCTTTGACGCTTTCCTTCGGTAGCGACGATTCAGGACGCCGGCAATAACAACGTTTCCTTGACGCTCCCGGCAACGCAAGGTTCCGGCGACTGGGACTCTACGGTCAGAACATCGTCATCGACACGACGGCACCAACGGTCGTCGAGTTCGACGTGGTCTTCGGCTCGCAGTCGTACAACCTGATCAACCTGGCTCGATTGGATCTGCCCTGGCAGATCACCGGCATCAAGGTCAGGTTCAGCGAGCCGGTCACCGGCAGCTCAAGCAGTCTCACCGGTATGGGGCTGAGCAGGTATCTACCTATACCGGGCGGCTCGGGCACGACCACTCTGACCTGGAGCATCAGCACCCTGACACAGGGCAGCTACTCGCCATGTGCTGGGCTCCATCTCTGATATCGCAGGCAACGCCCTGTCGGGGAGCAATACGTCGGAGAGCTTCAAGGTCCTCTACGGCGATTTCGATGGCGACGGGACGGTCACCGGCGCCCACATGGTGGGTGTCACCCGTGCGATCGGAACCCTTAACATCTTCGCCGACCTCAACGGGGACGGCATCGTCGATAACAACGACGTGACGATCGCTCGCAGTCGCAATGGCAAGAAGTTGTGAGCGCCGCAGGCACGGTCCCGGCCGGCCCGTTGCTCGGGCCGGCTGGCTTGAGCGAATGATCCCTCCGAACACCTAGCCTTACTTACTTAGAGGAGTTGCACAGTGAGACACCCGCCACCTGATCTGCTCGGGTCCCGCCCTCGTGGCCATTGCCTTGGGCCTGTTCGCCTTCGGCGCCAGACCGCCCCGCTCTGCGCGGACCTGATCATCGAAGCCGACACGCCCGCCGTCGCCCCGGGCGGGCAAGGCGCCATCGAGGTCACTTTGAAGAATGGGAACCAAACTGCCGTCACGATCGCGGGATTCGCCTTCTGCGCTCGTCGGCGGCAGTACCGACATCACTTTCGAGAAGGCCACCTGGGATACTCAGATGCCGTACATCTTCGTCGGCTCGAAGCTATTTCGGTGGGCCGAGCGGGGACATCACCGTCTCCGTCGACAACACGATCCCCTCGATCATGGCGTCCGATCAGACCAGCGACTTGAATCTGGGCGCCGGCTACACACTCCAGCCGGGCGAGACGGTCGGGCTCGGCCACGTGATCTTCGATGTCGCGGCGACGGCGACCGAGGGTATAGTCCACAACACCTTCGACACGATCGCCACCAACCTCACTACCGGAGACTTGGACTTGATTGACACGACCCAGGGCCCTGGCGGTCCACTGGGGTTGTTCGGGGGCGGAGTCGCCATCGCTCCCTCGGCCCCGACGCCCACTCCCGCACCTTCGACCCTTGTCGTCTCGGCCGGCTCCTCTTGCTGGCCGGCCTCAGGCGGGCCCTGAAGCGGAGTCGGAAGGCCATCGCTTGAGCGGAATCGGTATCCGTCCGAGTATTCCGGTGAATCGGCCTCCAATCACCCGGAACACACGCTAACCCTGTACTCAAGGCATGTCATCGTAGGGCCGGCTTCGCGTCACGTCCGCCTGTCGGAAAGAACGTCCGCGAGGCCGCCCTACGAGGTCTGAACTCGACTGAACCGGAATCGATCCACCTGAGGAGCTTGGCTCATGTTCGCAGCAACCCCCAATGAAGTGAGGGGAATCGGCACCGCAGATCCCACGGTTGCGAGAGCAAGAGCACTTCCACGTGAGATCATCAAAAATGCTCTGGATTGTTGTCTGGCGCTGGTTATGCTTGTCGTGACGGCACCGATCGTCTTACTCTCCATGGTCCTGGTCCGGCTCACCTCCAAAGGACCTGCGCTGTACACTCAGCAAAGGCTTGGCCGCCACGGCCGACTCTTCAAGGTCTACAAGGTCCGCACCATGTATCAGGACAGCGAGCACGAATCGGGAGCCGTCTGGTCGCTTCCCGGAGACCGGCGGGTCACACCCCTGGGCCGCTTGCTGCGCACCAGCCACATCGATGAACTGCCGCAACTGGTCAACATTCTGAGGGGGGAGATGAGCCTCATCGGACCGCGGCCCGAGCGCCCCGAGATCGCCGCTCAACTTGAACGCGCTCTGCCCGATTATCGCTTGCGGCTGAGCGTTCGGCCCGGCCTGACCGGGCTGGCCCAGGTTCTCCAGGCTCCCGATACCAATCTGGGTAGCGTCCGTCGCAAGCTCGACTACGATCTCTACTACCTGGATCACTTGAGTCTCTGGCTGGATCTCAGGATCCTGTTTGCGACCCTGCTTCACCTCGCGAATGTTGCCCCCAGCCGGATTGCTCGGATCGCCCTGCTCCCAGCCCCGCACACGCCTGCGATCGCCAGCCGACTGAGCCTGAGGAACGGATCCCCGCGAGCTCGGGAGCCTTACCGGGATCTACCAAGTGCTGTGCTCAGCCGAGCGAACACCACACCGCAAGTTGCAGAACGCGGCTCCGAACCCCAGAGCTTCGACGAACCGTGACTGGCCACACGAGATCGCGAGCATCAGCAAGGGTCATGCAAAGAGTCCGCTCCTCACTAAATGAACCTTGCCGAGCAAGACACTCTCGCACAGACCACATTGCCTCCCGCGAGAGGAACGTCGCTTTTCTCGACTGAAGCGCGGCAGAGCTCGAAAGCGTCATGCCCGATGCGGAGGTTGACCACTGTGACCAGACGCTGTAGCCGTCCATCGGGTGGTATCTGCGGAGGAGTGGGCTCGATTGGCAAGCGGTTGGGCCTCGCATCCTGCTCGACCCACCACGATCCAGGAACTCGCACTCAGCGCGTTAAGGTTAACCTGGCAACAATGCCGCCTCCCTGCGGTCGGGGCTCGGTTCTGGCGCGGTGCGGGTTATTCTGTAGGTGCGGTCGAGCGCAGCGAGGCCCACCGGTCGAGTGTCTCGCACCATTCCAAGGTACGGCGCTGGCTATGCCAGCCTGCTCAATCCGACCACGGCCACGCCGGACCCAGGGCCTCTTTTTGCATCCGGCCAAGCTGGTCGATGCCTGATTCGGCCAGGTCGAGAAGGGTCTGGAGCTGTGCGCGCGAGAAGACGCCGCCTTCGCCGGTTCCTTGAACTTCGACCAGGCCGCCTCGGCCCAGGCGGACGACGTTGATATCGACGTCGGCTTTCGAGTCTTCGGGATAGTTCAGGTCGAGCATGGGCTCACCGCCCACGATCCCCGCGCTCACGGCGGCGATGCTGTCGCGGAGGATCGTCTGCGACCGGTCGCCGAACTGGCGGGAAAGGGCGTCGGCGACGGCGATGAACGCGGCGGTGATGGCGGCCGTGCGGGTGCCGCCGTCGGCGTTGAGTACATCGGCGTCAACATGGATCGGTCCAGGGGCCAAGAGCCTGGCGATCGACGACGGCGCGAAGGCTGCGGCCGATCAGGCGCTGGATCTCGGTGGCCCGACCGTCGGCACCGCGGCGAATGCGGGTCGGCGTGCTGCCGGGCAGCATCGAGTATTCGGCCGTCAGCCATCCCACGCCTTTACCCTCCAGGAATGGTGGCACCGTCTCCGAGAGCTGTGCGGTGACCAGCACGGCGGTTTGTCCCGCGCGGAAGAGCACGCTGCCGGAGCTGTTGGCAACGAATCCGCGCTCGATCGTCACGGGGCGAAGCTCGCCGCTGGCACGGCCATCGATACGCGTCATGAGAGGGTGAGTCCAGGGTCGGTGTTGCTGTCAGGGGCTGCCACGCCCAGAAGCCAGGTCAGAAGGGCCATCTGGAAGTACATCCGGTTGGCGGCCTGGCGAATCACCCGGCTGCGGGGACCGTCGAGTACCGCCGAAGTCACTTCCTCACCGCGGTGCGCCGGCAGACAGTGCAGGAAAATCGCGTGTGCCCCGGCGCGTGCCATGAGGCTGTCGTTCACCTGAAACGGCGCGAAGACCTCCCGGCGCTGGTCGGCTTCCTGTTCCTGGCCCATGCTGGCCCACACGTCGGTATAGACGACGTCGGCCCCCTTGACGGCTTTGCGCATGTCGCTTTCCACTACCAGAGGAACCTCGGGAAACCTCGTCGTGAACCGCTCATGAAACTCGGCCGGGAACTCGTACCCCGGCGGGGCCGTCAGCACGAACTGCAATCCCAGGAGCGCCGAGGCGACGGCCAGCGACCGCGCCACGTTGTTGCCGTCGCCCACGAACACGAGCTTCCGCCCCGGCAACGATCCACGCTCTTCGAGGATGGTCACCATGTCGGCCATCGCCTGGCACGGGTGCGACAGGTCGGACAGAGCGTTGATCACCGGCACCGTGGCATGGCCTGCAAGCTCATCGACGGTAGCCTGGGTGAATGTGCGGATCGCCAGGACGTTGACATACTGGCTGATCACTCTGGCGAAGTCGAACACGCTCTCGCGGACGCCCAGTCCGACGTCCTTGCCGCGCAAGAAGATCGCATTGCCGCCCATCCGGGCGATCGCCGCTTCGAAGCTCACCCGGGTGCGGAGCGATGGTTTCTCGAAGACCAGCCCGAGTGTTCGACCCAGCAGTAGGGACGTCGCCCGACCGTTCAGCTCCCCACGTTTCAGCCGCAGAGTCCGATCGATCAGCTCGCCGGCTTCGGCGGGCGAGATGTCGAAGAGGTCAACAAAGTGACGTGGGAGACCGCGGTTCGCGGGCGATGCCGGCGCACCGTTCGTCGGGCCGGCATCAATTCGAGTCGTTCTCTTGCCTCGTCCAGCCATCGCCTCGACCTCGATCTCGACCTCTCGCCTGGGTGGGAGCGACGTCATCGAATTTCAAACGCTCACCTCCCGCAACACGTCGGCCAGGATCGCGCATCCTTCGTCGATCTCGTCATCGCGTGATCGACAGGGCCGGCAACAGCCGCACCACATGCTCATGCGTGACATTCACAAGCAGCCGCCGCTCCATGCACTTGGGCACGACGTCCGCGGCGTGGAAAGTGAGGTCTAGCCCGATCATCACGCCGCGGATCCGGATGTCTCGAATCAGGCTGGGTAGCTCGGCTCGAAGCGCTTCGAATTGCTCTTGAAACCGCGCTCCGACGACATGGCCACGCGCCAGCAGCGCATCCTCTTCAATGGTTTCAATCGTGGCGACACCGGCCCGGCAGGCGATCGGGTTGCCACCGAATGTGGCCGCGTGCATGCCCGGCTTGAGCACCTCTGCGATTTGTGGCTGGGCCATCATGACCCCTGCCGCGATGCCGCCGGCAAGTGCCTTGGCGCAGGTAAGGATGTCGGGCTCGATCTCTGTGTGCTGATAGGCAAACCACTTGCCGGTCCGTCCCATCCCCGATTGCACCTCGTCCAGGATCAAGAGGACGCCATTCTCGTCGCAAAGCCTGCGCAAACCCGGCAAGTACTCGGCGTCGGGAATGTTGATCCCCCCTTCTCCCTGAATCGGCTCGACAAGCACCGCCGCGGTCTGGGGGTCGATGGATTTGGCGACGGCGTCGAGATTGTCGTACGGCACGTACGTGAACCCAGGAACCATGGGCTCAAACCCGGCGTGATACTTGGGCTGGGCGGTTGCGCTCAGGGCGGCATAGGTCCTGCCGTGGAAGCCCCCTTCCATCGTGATGATCTTGAACCGGCCGTGGGCATGGCCATGGGCCCGGGCCAGCTTGATGGCGGCCTCGTTGGCCTCGGCCCCGCTGTTACAGAAAAAGCACTGGCCGCCGAACGACCGCTCCGAGAGGGCCTGGGCGAATGCACCTTGAGGTTCCATGTACCAGGTATTGGGAACATGGATCAACCGGCCGACCTGGTCACGAACCGCCTCGACCACCCTGGGCGGACAATGACCCAGCAGGTTACATCCCCAGCCAGGGAAGAAGTCGAGGTAGCGATTTCCCTCCGCGTCCCAGACCCAAGACCCTTCGCCTCTGACGAGCGAGATTGGAAACCGCCGGTAGTTGGGGATGACGTACCGCTCGAACTGGGCGATTGTGGCTTGGGAACCGTGGTGGACAGCTTCGGCTTGACGCAAGTCAGTAGCTCCGGGAAATGAGTTCGAGAGGTCGGGGCGACACAGAGTTTCGATGGAGTGAGAGTTTGTTGTACACGTCAACGAACCAGGACGGGCCGGCGTCCCTGGGGCGATAGGGAGTCACGGTTTTCCTCGGTCTCGATTTCGGTGCCGACCCCGGTCTCGGTGAAGATCTCCAGCAAGAGCGAGTGCCGCAACCGGCCGTCGATGATGTGGGTCTTGCGAACCCCGCCTTCGAGGCAGGCAAGGCAGGCCTCGACCTTGGGGATCATCCCCCGGTCGATCACGCCCTGGGCGATCAGGTCATGGCAACTGTCGGGTGTCAGACCCGAGATCAGGCTTCCGGGTTCGTTCTTGTCCTTGAGAATGCCCGGCGTATCTGTCAGGAACACGAGCTTCTCGGCCTGAATTGCCTGCGCAACCGCCGCGGCGGCCGTGTCGGCGTTGACATTCAGGAGCCTGCCTTCCTCGGCCTCGTCCTCCGCCAGGGAAGGAAGAACGGGGACAACGCCCGCGAGGCAGAGGTTTTCCAGCGGATCGATGTTGACCTCTGTCACTTCTCCCACGCGGCCGAGGTCCACCAGATGGCCTTCTTCATCCGGTAGCATCAGCTTGCGGCCGAAAAGGCACTGGTGGGTTTTATGGTGCAATCCCGAGGCTCGGCCGCCGAACTTGTTGATATGGCGCTCGATGTCGGCATTGATCTCCTCGGCCAGGACGCGAGCGACGATCTCGAGAGTCGCGTCGTCGGTATAGCGCCTACCCTTGACCCAGCGGGGGGTCAGTCCGGCCTGCTCCATCGCCACGGTGATCGCCTTGCCTCCGCCGTGAACGACCACCGGCCGCATCCCCACGGTTTGCATGAAAACCACGTTGACCAGCAGGGCGCGGAGCGTCTCGGGGTCTTCCATGACCGACCCACCGAGCTTGATGACAATGAACTTGCCATGGAACTTGCGAATGTAACCAAGGGCCCCGATGAGCACATCCGCCTTGCGGATCGCCTCGTCATGCACGATAGGTCCCCCACCACCCCGAGGGTCTCTGAGTTTCTGAATCGAGCAAACCACCATTTTTCAGATCTTTGGGTTTCTTGTAAAGTCGGAATCAGCCAATCTTTCGAGGCTCAGGGACTCCTCAAACCGTGTCCTCGCAACCTTCACGGAACGCTCGCAATCGATTCGTGGTGAAACGATCCTTCTCAGGTCCGAAGCGGAGGGTGCACGCCTCCCTTCCGCGTGGGAGCCGTTCATGAAAAACGCCGCACATTCCATCCGGCATGAGATCCATGGTGTGATCCTCTTCATCGGTTCCATCTGGGCCGTCTACTTCATCAGCCTGGCCTTCCCCCGCGTGGACCATTACGGCGTGGTCCCCCGTACCGCCATCGGCCTGACCGGCATCGCGGCCATGCCGTTCTTGCATGCGAATTTGCAGCACCTGATCGGCAACACGATCCCGCTGGCCGTCCTTCTGCTGCTTCTGGCTGGCTCTCGGGCCCGGTCGTGGTGGGTCGTCGTCACTGTCACCGTACTGGGCGGGCTCTTGCTCTGGCTCTTCGGCCGGCCAGCGGTACACATCGGGGCGAGCGGGCTGATCTCCGGGCTGACAGCGTTCCTGATCCTCTCCGGGCTGCGGGAGGGGCGCATCGTGCCGCTCTTGATCGCGGTGCTCGTCGGCTTCCTCTACGGGGGTTCACTCGTCATGGGCGTCATACCCCGTTTCGGCTCGCATATCTCCTGGGATGGGCACCTTTGCGGCGCGATCGCCGGAGCGATGGTGGCTTATGCACTCACGGGCGGCCAGGGCCGGGCGCCGCGGTCTTCCTTCCCGCCTGCCCAGGGAGCTATGCTCGAACGCTGATTTCCATCGAGCGGCCGTCGTCGTTGGCGAGCCCGAGAATCACGCTCGCGACAGTGGAATCGCGGTATGAAGATCGCCCGGCTCGAACACGGCCTGAAGATCGAGATTCTGTCGGAGGAAGAGACCGAGCGGCTGGGTCAGGCGCTGGCGGACCTGGCCAGGCCGGGGACCGTCATGGGACTGGTTGGACCGCTGGGCGCGGGCAAGACGCGGCTGGCTCGGGCCATTGCGGAAAGACTGGAGGTCGATCCCGCCGCCATTGCCAGCCCGACGTTCGTCCTGATTCACGAGTATGAGGGAAGGATACCTGTCTATCATTTCGACGCCTACCGGCTGGAGTCAGCCCAGGCCTTTGAAGACCTGGGTGTGGCCGACTACTGGAACGCTGGGGGCCTTTGTCTGGTCGAGTGGGCCGATCGGGTGCAAGGGCTGCTGCCGGCGGAGACCTGGTTCGTTCACATCGAGCCGATCGATGCCACACGGCGCCAGGTGACGATCGAGCTTCCCGGCTTCGGCCCGGCCGCGCTGGCTCAGCTTGCGGCCAGGCTCGTGTGACCGAGCTGGCGACGACCTCGTTTGACGAGTCTCGACCGGCGCTCTAGGTTTGCGCAGGGATGCTCCCTGCGCGAGGTGCTGGATTCGCCCCGCCGGGGAGTGGCCGGGTTGCCAGGAGTCAAGTGACGTGAACCTCTCCGCCCCCTCGGTGCTGCCGCCTCTTTTTGACCTCGAGACGTCGCCTTCTCGCCGGGCTTTCTGTCCTGCTGTCGTGAGCACTTTTGAAGACGCGGGTCTCAATGATGCCCTGGTCGAGAGCCTGATACTCAAGTTTCTCATGAACCAGGGCTCGGCCTCGGGCCGGCGGATCGCCACCGAGCTCGGCCTGCCGTTTGGCCCCTTCCCCGAGTTTCTCCGCCAGCTCAAGAACCAGCAGATCGTCAATTACGCGAGTTCGTCGACGGCCAACGACTTTGTTTACACGCTGACCGATGTTGGCCGGGCCAGGGGCAAGGCCTATTCAGAAGAATGCACCTACGTGGGGACGGCACCTGTTCCTTTCGAGGATTATCTCAAGTCGGTGACCGCCCAGACCATCGCGACCGAGCAACCCAAGGAGGAAGACCTGCGGCGGGCCTTTTCCGACTTGCTCATTTCGGAGCAGACCTTCAGTATGCTGGGCCCGGCGATCAACTCCGGGCGTGGCATGTTTCTCTACGGTTTTCCCGGCAACGGCAAGACCAGCATCGCGGAACGGATCACGCTCTGCTTCGGCACGAGCGTGTGGATTCCCAGAGTGCTCCTGGTCGAAGGCCAGCTCGTCAAGTTGTTCGACATGGCCAACCACGAGCCGGTCGAGTCGGCCTCGTCCACGGGACTGCTCGACTCCGCCGACTACGACAGGCGCTGGGTGCATATCCGCAGGCCGACGATCATGGCGGGCGGCGAGCTGCGGATGGAAGACCTGGAGATCCGGTACGACCCGGTCACCAAGGTCAGCGAGGCGCCTTTGCAGCTCAAGAGCAACCTCGGCAGCTTCCTGATCGACGACTTCGGCCGCCAGCGGATGCAGCCGGTCGAGCTGCTCAACCGCTGGATCATTCCACTCGAAAAGCGGTACGACTTCCTCAGTTTGGCCAACGGCAAGAAAGTGCGAGTGCCGTTCGACCAGCTCATCATCTTCTCGACCAACCTCGAGCCCAAACAACTCGTTGACGAGGCCTTCCTGCGTCGGATTCCCTACAAGATTCAGGCCGAGGATCCTTCCGAGGAACACTTCCGCCAGATGATCGAGATGTTCGCGCCCAAGTTGGGCTTCACGACCATCGACCAGGAATCGGTTGACCACCTGATTGATTTCCATTACAAGCGAATCGACCGCCCCTTCCGCTGCTGCCAACCGCGCGACCTGCTTCTTCAAGTCCGAAACTATTGTATTTATAATAAGCTCCCGATCGAGCTCACGCCCGAGTATTTCGACTTCGCCGTGATGAACTACTTCACGGTGATGTGAGGGCAACAGGCAAGCGCATTTGCTGACGCACTTCATCCGCCCTTGCTACGATGGCACGGGACTGGCTGGAGGGGTTGCTCATGCCGACCGCGGACCTGTCACCAGAAGAAGAACTCGCCTGCGACGTCGCCGTGCTGGGAGCGGGTGCCGCGGGCCTGTTCGCGGGCATCAGGGCCGCGGAGCTGGGAGCGCGGGTGGTCGTGCTCGAGAAGAACCGCCGGGCCGGCGTCAAGATTCTCATGTCCGGGGGCACCCGGTGCAACATCACGAACGCACGCGGCTTGCGCCGGCTCGAGGCTGTTTCGGGACCGATCGATCCGGCGTACAATCCTGCGTGGTGCCGGGGCATCCGTGCCATCCAGGATGCGTTCGGTCCCGCCGGCGCGTTCCTCGGCCCGGCGCTCCGGCAACTGGACGTCGATCAGACGGTGCGGTTGCTTGAATCGGAAGGGGTCGCCACCAAGGTTGAGGGGAACGGCAAGATCTTTCCGGTGTCGGACCGGGCCGCCCAGGTGCTTGAAGCCCTGGTCAACCGGCTGCACCGAAGCGGTGCGATCTTCCGCGGCCAGAGCCCGGCGCTCGCGGTTGAGCGTGAGGAGAACGTCACGCGCGATGCTGCAAGATTCGTGGTGACGACGCCGGGCTTTCGACTGGCGGCGCGACGGGTCATTCTGGCAGTCGGCGGCCAATCCTATCCGGGCTGTGGAACCTCGGGAGACGGCTATGCCATCGCGCGAGGCTTCGGGCACACGATTGTCGACACCCGCCCTGCCCTGGTGCCCATCCGGGTCGAGCCCGAGTGGGTGCGGTCGCTCCGAGGCCTGAGCCTCGCCGACGTGATCGCGTCGGTTCAATCGGCGAAGGGTCAGACACTGGAACATCGTCGTGAGGCGATCCTGTTTGCCCATTTCGGACTGAGTGGGCCGGCCATTCTGGATGTCAGCCGGGCCGTGGCTCGGCACGAGGGACCGGAGCCGCTGACGCTCCGGCTTGATCTGCTTGCCTCGCTTTCGCGTGAAGATCTCGATCGCAAGCTTCAGGCCGCCTCGCGTCAAGGCAGGTTGGCCGTGGCGTCGATCGTGTCGGCCGATCTGCCGCACCGCCTGGCCGAATGCCTGGTCGAAGCGGCAGGCATCCCCCGCGGCAGGCTGGGCCCGGACCTCTCTCGCGCCGAGCGGGTCCGCCTCATCGATGCTCTCAAAACCCTTGACTTGCCGATCCAAGGCACGCTCGGCTTCGAGAAAGCCGAGGTTACCAGCGGAGGCATTGCCCTCGACGAGGTTGATCCGCGCACGCTGGAAAGCCGCATCGTGCCCGGTCTCTACCTCGCTGGTGAAGTGCTCGACCTCGATGGTCTGATCGGAGGATACAACTTCCAGGCCGCCTGGAGCACCGGCTGGCTGGCGGGGGAGGCGGCATGCGCGAGAGAGCTGGTCTCGAATTATCGAACAAACCCGGCTTGATTGCCCGCAACCCTCGAGAAACCGACGGCCTTGAGATCAGCGCTCAGCGCCTGAATACCCGCCTGGGGTACGCCCGAGGAGCGGAGGATCGACTGGGCGGAGTTGATCGCCTGATTCACCTTTGCCGGCGGCAAACGGCTGCCGTTCATCACGGCTTCCAGGTCGAGTGCGAGCCGTTCGGTATTCATGAATGCAGTCCGGCGGGTCGGAAGGTGGCTGATCAGGCCGCTGGAGAGCTGTTGCACCGCCTGCGACGGAGGACGTCTGCCTGCCTGCACCACGCGGATCAGGTCGTTTCGCAAGATGTTCCGGTCGTTGGGGCTGGCCGCGTAGCCGACCGTCAAAGTGTTCAGATCGCGCACCAGCCCCGACAGGTGCATCATCCGATTGTTCACCATCGAGTTGCGATGGCTATTGCCGCCGCCTCCTCGCCCGTTGCCGTAATAATGGCGGCTGGCACTGGAGGGATGAGCGTTCGACGAGTGTGGCAGCGCTCCATTTCCCTGGCCGCCGCCCCCGCTTCTTCCCTTGCCTCCCGCGATGGCCCAGGAACCGGCCAGCAAGATCACAAGGGCCATGGGGAAGATGCCATAACGCATCGATGAACTCTCCAGCATTCGCTGGCAGCAAATACCAGGTTTGGTAGGCTTAAGTCGTGAGAAAACAGAGAGGCAACATTCTCTGATGAGATATTTAAGTCACCTTTCGGGGAAAAGTGTCGCGGGTCTCGAAAAAAGTGGATTTCCCTCGCACTTGTCGGCCGCGCGGTTCGTAACCTACGATAGACGATCTGGAGGCGTTCTCATGCGATTCCACCCGCTCTGGCCCTGGACGATGGTGATCCTTGCAATCGTGGCACAGCCCTGGGCGCATGCCGGTGCTCAAGAGTTTCCCCATGGGCGTTGTGAGCCACTGGCAGTATTACAATAACGCTGGCTGGATCGCCTTCCAGAACGGCGATCTCGCCACCGCGGAGAAGAAATTCACCGCGGCAATCAAGATCCTGCGCCCTATGAAAAGATCAACCAGCGGCTGCTCGCCAGAACGTATCACGACCTGGCCCGGGTGCTGGTTGCCCGCGAGCGCTACGCCGACGCGGAACAGCTCGCGAAGTGGTCACTGCACATCCGGGAGCCCGACCCCAGAACCAAGCCCGATCAGATTTTTCAGAATGTGCTGCTTCTCGCCCAGATCGCCCGCGAACGGCACCACGACAAGGAGGCCGAATCGCATTTCAAACGCGTGCTCGCCCTTCAGATCCAGGCCCTTGGTCCAGAGCATTACCAGATTGCCCTGACGCTGGACGACCTGGCCGCGATCGCGGTCAACCTTGGCGAATTCCCCGAGGCCGAACGAGCTCTACCGCCGCGCCGTCGCGATTCATGAGAAGGTCAATCCCCTGGAAAATCTCGCCCTGGCCGAGACGCTGGAGCACTACGCGACCTTTCTGCGCCGAGTCAACCGCGCCGCCGACGCCGAGAGTCAGGAGTTCCGCGCCGGACCATCCGCAATGTTCATGCGACGCGGCGGGCCGGCACCGAGGCGCGAGGAACGACTCAGAGAGCTGAAGGCGTCAGGTAGACCCGGAAGACAAACGAAGTGCCGCCGCCCAGATCTGCCCCACAGCCAGGCCGCCGTCGCCTGGCGGTACGAGCCGGTGCGTCAATACCCGGAAGCCGGCTTGCTCCAGCAACCGCTCGGTCCGTTCGGCGAGACGCCGGTTCAGAAAGCAGCCGCCGGTCAGTACCACCGTTTCCTGACCCGCCCACCGGGCGACCTTCAGGGCACCCTGGGCCAGGCCATTGTGAAAGTAGGCTGAGATCAAGCCCGGCGGGCAGCCCTGCTTCAGCAGCCGCAGGGTTTCACCCACCCAGGGCCGCCAGTCGAGGCGAGCAGTCGGCCTGCCCTTGACGTCCAGATGGTTGATCAGCGAGACCTCGAAGGCTCCCGATTCATCGGCCTCGGCGAGATCTTCAAATCTCATCGCGGCCTCGGCTTCATAGGCCGAGTGATGAAGGACGCCCGCAAGCGACGCCCAGGCATCAAAAAGGCGTCCGGCACTCGTGGTTATCGCGCCCGGGCTCGAGTCGATTTGAGGCGCTGAAACGAGCAGCTTCCGCTCGGCCGCTGAGAATCCGCAATGATCGGGGATCTCGACTCCTGCCTCGAAGCAGACACCCGCGGCGCAGCGCCGGGGCTCGCGGGCCGCACGATCGCCCCCCACGAGCGGAAACGGCCAGATCGAGCCGGCTCGGCGATAATGAGCCCCGTCAACTATCATGAATTCACCGCCCCAGATCGTGCCGTCATCGCCATGGCCCGTGCCGTCCCAAGCGATCCCGAGCGCGGGACCCCGTTCGCCGTGCTCGGCCAGGCATGCCAAGACGTGGGCATGATGGTGCTGGACGTCGATCAGGGGCAGGTCCATCTGCTGCGCGAAACGCGTTGTGAAATAGTCGGGATGCCGGTCGTGGACCACGGCTTCGGGCCGGACTCCAAAAAGCTTGATCAGGTCGGCCACATTCTCTCGATATCGCCGCTGCGCGCTCAGCGTGTCCAGGTCCCCGATGTGCTGGCCCAGGAAGAGCTCTCGCCCGCGCGTGAACGCGATCGCGGCCTTGAGGTGTCCTCCGGTCGCCAGCAGCGGCGGCGGCTCGAGTGGCAGCTCGATCCGGACAGGGGCCAGCCCGCGGCCGATCCGGACGGGCACCGGCCTGCCGCCGATCATCCTGACCACGCTGTCGTCGGCGTGGCGGAGGATTCGACGATCGTGCAACAGAAATGCGTCTGCGATCTGTCCCAGCTCGGCGCGGGCCACTTCGTTAGCCACCGGCATCGGCTCGTCCGTCGGGTTACCGCTCGTAGCGACGAGCGGCGTTCCTACCGCTTGGATCAAGGCACGATGCAAGGGCGTGTAGGCGAGGAAGGCGCCCAGCGAGCCCAGGCCTGGCGCCACCGCGGCTGCCAGAGTCGAGCTTTGCCGGCGCCTGAGAAGGACAATCGGCGCGGCCGGGCTGCGCAGGGCCAGACTTGCTGCCTCGTCCACCTCGGCGTGCGCGGCAAGCTGCCCCAAATCCGCAAAGAGCACGGCGAACGGTTTTCGATCGCGCCGCTTGCGATCGCGCAGGCGCTGCACGACCTCGGGCGCGGTCGCGTCGCAGAGCAGGTGGAACCCGCCAATTCCCTTGACGGCGAGGATCTTGCCCCAGCGAAGTAACCAGGCCGCGCGGCCGATCACCGAGCGATCGTTCTCGGCATTGGAACGACCGCCCGCGAGTTGCGGCATGGAATACAGACCTGAGCTCCCCTCGGCCTCGAGCCAGATTCGAGGGCCGCATCGCGGGCAGGCGATGTTCTGGGCGTGAAACCGGCGATCGGCGGGATCAGCGTATTCTCGCGCACACTCGGAGCAGAGCGCGAAATCGAGCATGGTCGTACGCTCTCGATCGAAGGGGGCCGATGTCTGAATGCTATACCTGGGCCCGCAGTCGGTACAGCCCGAGAGCGCGAACCCGAAGCGCCGGTCGGACGGGGAGTCGAACTCGTCAAGGCAGCCCGAGCACACGGCCAGGTCTGGAGCGATCACGGCGAGGATAACCGGGGTGTCCGCCGGCAACTCGCTCTCGTGGATCAAGAACTGCTGAAGGTCTTCAGGAGGCACCTCGTGGCAGGTGATGTCGTGGATCTCGGCCGCGGGTGGTAGTTCTCGCCGCATCCGATCGCCAAATACCGCGAGAACGTCGGCGGGAGCCTCGGCGTGGATGATCACCCCTTCGGGCGTGTTCTTGACCCAGCCGGCGACATCGAGCAACGAGGCCAACCGTGCGACAAACGGCCGAAAGCCGACCCCCTGCACGCGGCCCAAAATGCGGAACCGCGTCGCAAGCGGTACCTCGTCAATGGTGCTCACGGTTCATCCCCCTCGCACAGACCGAGGCCGCATGTCTCATGAATTCTACCACCGAGCTCCGATTCTCGCTCCACCGGATTCCATCGGCTCACTGTCAACGGCGAATGACGGGCCGTAAGATGATTGCCAAGACTCGCTGTGGAGACCCAATGGAGATCAGCACCATGTCACGACGCTTCCTCATCGCGTTTGCGGTTCTGTGTACACTCTTGCTACAGCTCACTGCTCGGGCCCAGATCCAGGTCGGCGCGGGCCTGCGGACGATCACGCCCGATCCGCTCTTGCCCGTCTCGGGCGGAATGGGAATACCGAAGCCGGCGAAGGGCAAGAAGGGCGAGCTCACGGCCCGGGCGATCGTCTTTCGCAAGGGCGATGTCTCGGTCGCCCTCGTCTCGCTCGATCTGCTGGGCTTTCCTTCAGTGCTGGGCGACCGGGTGCGCACCAAGGTGAGCCGCATCCCGCCGTCTAATATCCTGATCGGTTCGACCCACACTCACAGCGCCCCGGATTGTTACGCCTTTCCCGACGGCAAGGGGGGGCACACCGGCAATCTCAAGTACATGAATCTGGTCTGCGACAGAGCCGCCGAGGCAATCAACGAGGCGATCGACCGCCTCGAGCCCGCCTCGATCAAGATCGCCACCGGTGAGGCTCACGGCAAGATTGCCTATAACTACTATGCGCCCGATCTCTACGACCGGCGAATGAGTGTCATCCAGGCGAAGAATTCCTCGGGAAAGACGATCGCCACGCTGGTCAACTACGCGGTTCATCCCGAAGTTCTGGGCAACGACGTCGGCCTTTGCAGCCCAGACCTGGTCGGACCGCTCTGCGACTCGATCGAAGCCCAGGCCGGCGGCATGGCCCTCTTCGTGAACGGCGCCCAGGGAGGGATGATCACCGCCGACAATCGCAACCTCGATCAACCGCGCGATCCGGCTCGCGGGTACTGGAACGACGCGAGGACCTGGGAAGAATGCCTGCGCATCGGCCAGTTGATGGCAAGCGAAGCCCTGCGAATCGTCAAAGACGCCCCTGATCAGAAAGACCCAGCGCTCTTCTGCGATGCCATGAGCGTACGCTTCCCCGTTGAATCGCCCCAGATGTGGGCCGTGGTCGAATATTCGCCGCTCAAGTACCCGCACCACGAAGATCACTCGATCGAAGCCCGGATCAACCTGGTCAACCTGGGTGACGCCCAGATCCTGACGATCCCCGGCGAGGCCCTGCCCAACGTCGGCTTCTACCTCAAGCGCAAGATGCGCGGCAAACACAACCTGCTGTTCGGCCTGACCAATGAAGCGTTTGGTTATATCATGACCAAAGTGGACTTCCATAGCTTCCCGCGATACGACTACATCTCGCGGACGTCGCTGGGCGAGATGACGGGGGAGATCCTGATCGAGAAGGCGCTGGAGTTTGTGAATCGGTCGCCGGCGGCCCAGCATTAATTGCGATTCGGATCTCAGGTGCCCAAAGCCTCGCGGACTGGTATAATCGGAAGCACAAGGCGTGGATGCCTGTGGCACAATCAACTCGGAGGCTTTCGGCGATGCCGTCACCTTTTCCTGGGATGGACCCCTACCTGGAATACCCCGGCCTTTGGCCCGACGTGCACCATAACCTCATTTCGGGAACGCAGGGTCTGCTGAGCCAGCAACTGCGTCCGAAGTACGTCGTCAGGGTCGAGGAACGGACCTACATCTCGGATGATTCGGACCCCACCCTCAAGCTGCAATTGCGGGTTCCGGCTGTCGAGGTCGCCATCCGCTCGGGACGGGAAGAGGCCGGCTTCTCTCTGGGAGAAGGCTCATATTTGGAAGTTGCCGAACCGGTGATAGCGACCACCTGGTTAGAAGAAGAAATCCACGAGGCGTTTCTGAAAATCATCGACCGCGATTCGCGAGACGTCGTGACCGTGATCGAGATCCTGAGCCCGGCGAACAAGGTGCCTGGTTCCCCTGGTCACACAAGTTTCGAGCAGAAGCGGCGGGAGATCATGAAGTCCCCGATCCACTGGGTGGAGATTGACCTTCTCCGCGGTAATCGCCTGGTTCCCGTTCCCAGGAGAGCCGGCACTCATGAATACCTCGTGCACGTCTCGAAGATAGGACTCCGGCCGCGCGGGAGCTCTACCCGATTCGATTGCCGCAACGGCTCCCGGTGATCCCTATCCCCTTGAAGCCCGGTGATCCCGACGCCCGCCTTGACCTGCAAACCGTGCTCGACGCGGCGTACGACCGCGTGGGATACGACCTGGAAATCGACTACCGCACCGAACCGCGACCACCGCTCGATGGGCACTGGCCGTGGGCCGATCAGCTTCTCCGCTCCAAGGGTATGCGATAGGGATCAAGGGTTAGCAACGCATGACCAAAATCTACTTACAACTCTCTTCGTTACTCTACGCTTCACGCCAGCAGCCCCTTGACGACCTGCCCATGCACGTCCGTCAGCCGAAAATCCCGACCCTGGAAGCGATAGGTGAGCTTGGTGTGATCGAAGCCCAGCAGATGCAGCAGGGTCGCGTGCAGGTCGTGGACGTGGACCTTGTCCTTGACGACGCCGAAGCCCAGGTCGTCGCTCTCGCCCAGTGAGATGCCTGCCTTGATGCCGCCGCCGGCGGCCCACATGGTGAAGGCGTTGGGATGGTGGTCGCGGCCGTCGCGGCCGCCCTGGACCATGGGGGTGCGGCCGAATTCACCACCCCAGACCACGAGGGTGTCATCGAGCATGCCCCGCTGTTTCAGGTCTTGAATCAAGGCGGCGCACGGCTGGTCGGTGTCGTCGCTATTGTGCTTGAGGTCACGGACGAGGTCACCATGCTGGTCCCAGGCCTCATGGAAGATCTCCACGAACCGCACGCCGCGCTCGAGCAGGCGGCGGGCGAGCAAGCAGGTGTTCGCGAACGAGGGCTTGCCCGGCCCGGCACCGTAAAGGTCAAGAATATGCTGCGGCTCGCGCGTGATGTCCATGACCTCCGGCGCGGTCATCTGCATGCGAAACGCCATCTCGTACGAGTTGATCCGCGTGGCGATTTCCGGATCGCCCGTGGTTTCGAGCCGGGCTTCGTTGAGCTTGCGAACGACGTCTAGCGAATCGCGCTGAATCTCGGGATCGACGCCCTGGGGATTGGAGAGGTAAAGGACGGGATCCCCCGCCGTCCGGAATTGAACTCCCTGGTAGACGGTGGGTAAGAAGCCGCTGCCCCAGTTGGAATTGCCGCCGCTGGGTCCCTTCTTGCCGGTGCTGAAGACCACGAAGCCGGGCAGGTCGCGTGATTCGCTGCCCAGGCCGTAACAGACCCAGGCCCCCATGCTGGGGCGGCCGAAGATCATCGCACCGGTGCTCATCATGATTTGCCCGGGTGCATGATTGAAGGCGTCGGTGACATCCCCTTGATGACGGCCAGGTCATCGACCACGTTGGACAGGTGCGGCAGCAGCTCCGAGAGCTCGGTGCCGCACTGACCGCGCGGGGCGAACTTGAATCTAGGGCCCAGGAGCTTGGCATCGGGGTTGATAAACGCCGCGCGATATCCCTTGAGCAGCTCGGCCGGGGGCAAGGTGCCGTCGAACTTCGCGAGCTGCGGCTTGTTGTCGAAGAGCTCCAGATGGCTGGGCCCGCCCGCCATGAACAGGAAGATCACGCGTTTGGCTTTGGGGGCGAAATGAGGCAGCCTGGGCGTCAGTGGGTCGAGCCCCGGCGTCGTGGGTGTAGGCGACGCGTAGCCCGCCTCGCTCAGCAGTTGACCGAGCGCCATCGCCCCCAGACCGACGCCGCATCGCTCGAGGAACCAGCGACGCGACACAAGCGCGGGGTCAGCATAACGATAGAGGTGGTCCTGGCAGTTCATCAGTTCGAGCTCCGGCTGGCGACTTTTACTCTTTGGTGATCGTTTCATCGAGGTTCAGCAAGACTCGGGCGACGACCGTCCAGCCGGCAAGCTGAGCGGGCGTGGCGTCGGCAGGCAGGCGCACGGCCTCTTCGGGCTTGTCAACGGCCAGCTTCCACGGATCGGCCGACCCGGTGGCGAATCGTTTCGTTTCCTGGTGTAGCAGCGACAAGAGTGGCGCAGACTTCCTGCGGCGAGGGCTCGCGGCCCAGGCAGCGGCGGAAGGCAAGCACCAGACGATCGGAGTCGGTGCCGGCCCCTTCCTTCAAGGCCACAAGGGCCAGGGCCCGAGCGCATTCCAGGAAGACCGGCTCGTTGAGCAGAGTGAGAGCCTGGAGCGGCGTGTTCGACCGGGCGCGGCGAACGCAGGAGAAGTCTCCGTTGGGGGCATCGAAGGTTTGCAGCATCGGATAGGGCACCGAGCGATAACGAAACGTGTAAAGTGCCCGGCGATAGCGGTCCGGGCCGCTGGCCTCGGCCCAGGCCTTGGGACCATAGCTCGCGGGCGGCTGAAACAAGAATTCGGGAGCGGGCGGGCAAACGCTCTCGCCGCCGATCTTGCGAACGAGGAGGCCCGATGCCGCCAGCGCGATGTCGCGCACGAGCTCAGCATCAACCCGCAGTCGAGGCCCGCGCGCCAGCAGGCGATTGTAGGGATCGTTGGCCAGCAGCTCCGGAGTCACGCGAGATGACTGCCGGTACGTGGCCGAGCCGACGATCAAGCGGTGCAGATGCTTGAGGCTCCAGCCGCTGTCCATCAGCTCGACGGCCAACCAGTCGAGCAGCTCGGGATGCGACGGTGCCTCGCATTGTGAGCCCAGGTCTTCGCTCGTGCTGACGATCCCGGTCCCGAAATAAGCCTGCCAGATCCGGTTGACGATCGACCGAGCCGTCGTCGGCGCCTGACGGTCGACCATCCAGCGCGCGAACGTCAGGCGGTTTGCCGGCTGGTCGCCTGGAAGCGGGTTGAGAAACGCCGGAGCGGCGGGGGCCACCGGCTTGCCCGGCTTGAGGAAATCTCCGCGCTGGAGTAAGTGGGTCTCGCGCGGGTTGTCTCGCTCCTCCAGCACCAGTTGCGACGAGCCCGCGGGATGCTGCTTCCAGAGGGCTTCCACCTGGTCGTTGGCCGCCTTCCAGTCGGCGACCGTGGTTCGCCAGTGGCTGAAAACGGCGGCCGTCTGGGCCTCGGTGCGTCTGGGCCGAGGGATCGCCAGCACCTCGCGCACATTTCTGGGCACAAGATCGGCCCTGGCGTCTGGCCGGTCAGTCACCGAAAACCGGAACCGGCCCAGGTTGTTGCTCTGGTTGTCGTCGCTGTTCCAGCCGCCATGCCGCTGGGTGAGCTTGAGGGTGAGGATCGCGCCTGCCGGGAAGGAGACCGGTTTCTCGAGCACGAACACGGCATTGCAGGGCACGTTTCGCCGCCCCGGGCCCGCGTCGTTGCCCCAGGCCGTCTCGTCCTTGCGGTCGATCGCATAGGAGATCGAACCGGTGACCCGGCGGCGGTGGCTTTTGTCGTCGAAGATCGGCTCGAGCACGCGCTCCGGTGGATTCACGTCGGCCGTGGCGCTTTTGATCTTGACCTCTTTCATCTGATCACGCTTGTCGGCCGGCGCGACTTCCAGATGAAACTCGGTCAGGGCAAAGAGACCCTCGCTCGACCGCCCCGGCCCTGTGAGCGGAAGGCTGGGGTCGCACAAGAGCTCAAGCCGCACCGCGCTGACCGTCTTCACCGGCTCGAGCGCCGTGAACTCGGTGGTGAACTTGGTCGGCGCGTAGCCCGCGGCCAGAATCGAACCATCCTCAAGACGATAATGCTTCTGGCCGCTGTCGTTGTTGGCATCGATCTCGGTGCGGACGACCTGCCACGGCGGCTGGTTGTTCTTGACGGAGCTTTCCCAGGTTTCCATCTTCGCCGGCCAGTCTGGATGCTCGTGCCGCAACCGGCCCTCCACTTCGTTCATCTTGCGGAAGACCTCGGCTCGCTTCATCTGCTCTTCCGGTGTGTAGACCGCCATGTTGGCTTCGTGAGTGTTATTCAGGAAGGCGAACATCCGGTAGTACTCTTCCTGCGTCAGCGGGTCGAACTTGTGGCTGTGGCACTGGGCACACTGGATCGTGAGCCCTAGGATCCCCTTGCCGATCGCGTCCATCCGGTCGAACATGGCCTCCATGCGGAACTGCTCGGGATCAATGCCCCCTTCCTCGTTGACCATCGAGTTGCGTAGGAAGCCGGTGGCCACGATCTGGTCTTGCGTCGCGCGGGGAAGCAGGTCGCCACCGATCTGCTCGATGATGAACTGGTTGTAAGGGAGGTCGCGGTTGAGCGCGGCGATCACCCAGTCTCTGTAGAAGTAAACCTTGCGCGACTTGTCTTTCTCGTAGCCGTCAGAGTCGGCGTAGCGCGCCGCGTCGAGCCAGAGCCGTCCCCACCGCTCGCCGTAATGGGGAGATTCCAGCAACCGCTCGACTTGCGTTTCGTAGGCGTCTTTGCCCTGATCCTTGAGGAATCGGTCGACCTCGGCCAAAAGCGGCGGCAGGCCTGTCAGGTCGAGACCAAGCCGGCGAAGCAAGGTCGGCCTCTCCGCCGGGGGCGACGGTGCAAGTCCTTCCTTCTCGAGCTTGGCCAGGACGAAGGAGTCGATCGGGTTGCGCACCCAATCGGTATGTTTGACGGTGGGGAGATCGGGCCGAACCGGCGGGATAAACGCCCAGTGCCCCTCGAACTCCGCGCCTTGCTCGATCCACTTCTTGAGCTTTTGAACCTCGGCGGCCGACAGTGCCTTGCCTGTCTTGGCCGGCGGCATGCGCTCGTCGCCGTCTTCCGTGGTGATCCGCCGGTACAGCTCGCTCTCATCGAGATTCCCCGGGACGATGGCTGTGCTGCCTGATGCCGCAGGCGTGGTCGCCCCTTTCACAATGTCCAGCCGCAGTTTGGCCTTGCGCTGGGAGGCGTCGGTGCCGTGGCACTGGAAGCACTTGTCGGAGAGAATCGGCCGGATGTCGCGATTGAACCGGATCGTCCCGGGTGTCTCGCGACCTGACGTTCCCTTCTGATCTTCCGCCGCAGCCAGGGGGAAGACCGACAGGGCTAGGACCGCGGCCGCGTGCCATGAGCCGATCACAAGCGGGTGGAGACGGGACGTTCTTTGTGCGTTCGAGGGGAGCGGTCGCTCGGTCATCAGCATGTCCTGCGGGATGCTCGAAGGAGGGAGAGGCGGGCGCTCTAACGCGAGTCGCGGAGAGCCAGCCGGATGCCGGCTTGACAGTTCGCAGTGCGCTCGGAGTCGTCTCGCGTTCTATAGAATCATTGTACACGAAACAGTCGAGAGCGGAGCAAGTCTTCTTGCACCGAACTGCCCTTCCGCTACTCGACTGCTCCGTCCGTGGCCGTTGGCCGACGAGGCCCTGCGCTCAATGCCGTGGCCGCTCGCCGTGAACACTCACACAGATGGACCGACTTACTGCTTTCGTACCAATCCCGACGGAGAAGACAGGGCGGCATCGTCCCGCCCCCTTCGGTCTTGGTCCCTGGGTTGGCGCTCGAGTTCGCAGCGCGCCGGGATTACCCTACCCTCCGCCCAGGCCGTCTCTCATCGTAAGCGCACCGAGCTTTACGAGGCAAATGCCTCGAGGTCACCAACCCGTTGCTCGGGCCGTCGCATGCACCTGTTCCCTCCTTTCGCGGGCAGCCTCCAGCTTGCGGCCGCGGTCAGTGAAGATCGCAGGGCCACGGCCAGCGCGCTTGTCGGCCGGGGGAATGTAACTGATCGCAGGACGGATACATCCAATATTTAAGTGATCAACATAATATTACGCAAGGCGACGCGGATCTTGAGCGACCGTGGCAGGTTGGGGCAGACGCACTCGGATTTCACCGAACGGTGCCTGCGCTCGAAGGCCGCCGTGGCGCCCTCGAAGAATGGCATCTGCCAAAGATAGAACAACGTCGGCGAGAGCTGATGCTCGTCGCAGAGATTGGGGACGAGTACGTCGTCAATCAGGTGGCGATGCAGGATGGCGACCTTCTCGACAGGCGTATAGTTCTTGCGGGGCTTTCGCATGGTGAAACTCCCGCCGAGTTGTAGTATAACTCGGGTGGGACGTCTCTCCATTAACGGCTGAAGCAGAACACTCTCCCTCCACTTATTAAACCATGAGGTCTTGTCAGTGACACTACGAATCATTGCTTCGTTCCTACTTTTCGCTTCGGACGTTGTTATTCCTAAAGGGGCCGAACCTAAACCGTTTCGCAAAGTGCTCATTCTTTCAGGAGGCGAGCTTCGCTTCTCAGCGGGCCTCGGGATGCTGGCCACACTTTATGAGAGGGGGTGGGTTCCCGATGTAACCATCTACACCTGCGGATACTCCAAGATCCCGGGCGCGTACTTAAACTCTCTCACCGAACTCCAGCCCGGTCAACCCGATCCGGCAAAATGGTATGAGGCCGCTTTGTCGGACGAGTACTTCCGAATCATGCAAAGAGTCAAGGTCAATAAGGATTTCTACTCCAGAATCGTGGATAAAGACGGAAACACCGCTTCGAGCCTGCTTTACGTGCAAATGACTTCCCGGATCGCGGGAATGCAATTGAAGAAAGGGGTCAACAAGGCACGCGAGCTCCCCTTTCTTTCTTCCTTACTTCTAACTAACCCAAACCCAGTCAAGATGATTCCGGTCGCCATCTATCCCGCCCTTTATCGAGACAACAAAGACACCCTTCTTGATGTCCCTTTCGATCTCTATCCCCCAGGAATGAATATCCCCTTTTCAGCAAACAAGATGCGCCTATTTTTGCGGCGACGAAGATCCTCTACCCGCGTGAGTTGCAAAATAAGCCTCGACCTGAGAATTCGCAGCCCCTCTATCAAGAGGTGGTTTTCACCGATCGGCTAACGGCAAACGAAATCGCACGGGTGAAATACGAAAAGTCGCCGATCGCAAAGATGTTCCCGAGGGCCCCGATCCATACCGATGTCGAGGTCCGTAGCGGCTACCGAGTCTGGGACGTAGCCCGGGCCACATTGGCGGATATGTACCTTACGGCGCCCATGTGGCTAGAAGACCCCACGGGCGGTCATCCCAAAGAACTATTCTTCACAGGAGCGCTGAACATTTCGCCCATCGAATTAGCGCTTTCGCTGGGCGACGAGGTGATGGCCATTCGAATGAAGGAGTTGCGAGCGTCAAATCCCGCCGAGAAAATTGAATCATACGTTTATGAAAATACATTCGGCTTCACGAACGAGGAGAGAAGACAAGAGATCAAAAACCGTTTCGGCGATAAGGTGATCTGGATTGATCTGGAAGGAATCCAGGAAATGGAGAAAAGAAACGGTTTTTCCCCACTGCGCGTCGGAGACGGGCCGAAAATGCATTTGGAGGATAACATCCCCAGTGATCCCGCCGAGTTCAAGAGGCGAAGCAAAGCCCAGTGGGAATGGGGTGTGGAGCAGATCAGGCGGGTTGATCTTCGAAGGAAAGGCGGCTGAGAGAAAGTCAGACGTGTCTCACCCTCTTGTCTCGCGGGCTTGAATCCGGATCGCCACGAGCAAATCAACCGCGCCCGATCTTGAGTGCGATGACCTGCCGGACCCAGCGCGCGAGACGCTTCCCGCCCGGAACGACGAGCCGCAGGGGACCTTCTTTCCCGGCGAGCGGCTTACAGTTGCGCCGGTCGGGGCAGGCTAAGGTGACGCGACCCGTTTCCTGAGCCGGCTCGGATCAGATGCTCCGTCTACGCGGGCGATCACGGAAGGCGTAGAATCGAGCCGGGGTCCCCTTTCGGCTCCCTAAACACGTACCGCCTTCTAGCTTGGCGGTGGTCGTCCAGTCTGTTAATTTGTTTCTCCGTGCCCGGCCGCGCGGCCCGGCGCCGGGTCACGGGCTCCGCAGCCAGGAGTACCGGGCCAACCAAGGCCATTCGTTCGACGTTATTCCTTGATCCTCTCGACGCACCGAGCCGGACTCCTCAGGGCGGGAGCCGTTCCGGACCGGGGGTCGCCGACCCCCTGACACGCCCTCGACTTTTGAAAGCGAGCGACGCCATGGCCGTTGCATTCCGCGAGGTCTTCTCCGCGTTCGGCGTCGACACGGACGGCGACAAGCCCCGGATGATGGTCCCGCTCCACCGAACGAATCTCGTCGCGCTGGAAGGCGATCCGGACCTAGTCCTCGTCCCGGGCAGGGACAGCCTCACGGTCGAGAAGCTCGACAAGGGCAAGCTGGCGCACACGCTGGCGGCCGCGCAGCACCTTGCGACGTCTGCCCGGGAGAAACGCCAGCTCGGCAAGGATGCCACCTACTTCCAGGTCTACGGCGCCAACAGAGCGGGAGGGTTTGACGGGGTTCCGCTCAACGCCGTGAACCCGAATACCCCGAAGAAGGTCGAGAAGACCATCGCAGTCAACGTGCTCGACGAAAAACCGATCAACATCGCCATCCAGGCCGTTCTCATCGCGGACGACGACGGCAAGTGGGTTCCACACGGGAAGGTCGTGTTCGACCCCCAGGCTTTACGCGACCAGATGAACATGGTCTGGGTACCCCAGGCGAACGTGAAGTTCAGCCTGGTTGCGACGGACCCGCTGAAGCTCGACGAGAAGGAGCTGGCGGACGAGTTGAAGCGGACCGGGGTCAGCAAGGCGGCGTTTCTGAACCAGGTCCACATCCAGGCCTTCGACTCGCTTTTCCGCCGGCACAAGGTCCAGAAAGCCGACTTCACCATCTTCCTCGTCAAGAGCATCCTCGACCGGGACCTGAAAGACCACAAGGGGGGCCTGGAGCCGGCGGGGGCCACGCCGCCCAAGAGCGGATTCTGCCTCGTCTGCGACCAGATGGCGTCCGACCCGGTGCGCGAGGCCAAAAAGCAAACGACCATCCCGGGGATCGTCCCGGCTCACGAGGCCGGTCACTTTCTCGGGCTCGACAACCACCCCTCCGGCGCCAAGGCGAGATGCTCATGCGCGAGGGCGGGCCAACGGTTGGCGTCGGCCGGGTGACCGTCGATCAGACCCTTAGAATCTTCAACGGGAAATACTGACTCACGGTCTCCGCCGGCACCCTCGCGAGCCGATCAGCCACGCCCGATCTTGAGTGCGATGACCTGCCGAACCCAGCGCGCGTGACGCTTCTCGCCCGTAACGATGACGCGCAGGGGACCTTCTTTCCCGGGGAGCGGCTTACCGTCGCGCCGGTCGGCCAAGAGGATGACGCGGTCGGAAAATGCCGGATCCAGCTCCGGCAGCGCAAACGCCGCGCGGTACCCGTCGGCCGCTTCGACGACGAGATAACTCGCCAGTGCCGGACCGCGGAGGTCCTGGCCGAATTTCACTCCAGAAGCATTCAACAACTCGACGAGCGGAATCCCCTCGAAGTCTGCTTCCTTGCCTTCATGGTCTTTGGCCCGAACCGTCTGGCGAGGCAGCCGGGCAAATTCCGCGGCGGTCAGCTTCAGCGGCCGGGGGACCTCGCCGCCGACGCTCAGCACAACCGCGGAAGCTGGCGGAGGGGCCTGCGCTGGAGTAGCGATAGGATCGGAACATATCAGCAGAATCAAAAGGAACCAGGTCGATCGAACACCGCTCATGGTTCAGGCCCTCTTGTACGGCAATCACTTCACATGCTGTAACTCGCCTGTCTCCGCGCTGTCGTAACCCGGCAACTCGCCGAGCGCCCTGCGATAGGGCGTTGAACGGACGACGTCCAGCAGCGCCTGGATCCTCGGGTCTGCCTCCCACCGGGCCGGAAAGCAAAGATCGTAGGCCTCGAGACGGACGCCGAGGAAATCCAGTCCGGCCTCCTCGCTCACCAGGCGGAGGCATACGCCCGCATCGGCCCAGCCGCTGCGGATGGCTTCTGCGACGCCCCTGTGGTCGGTGGCGACACAGCGGGGCATCGCCCGCCTGCTGCCCAGTAGCTCGTCGAGGCACTGCCTCGCCCCCGATCCATTCTCACGCCCGATCCAGCACAGATCCGAGCGGAGGGCCGCACGGACGGACGTGAGCTTGCGGCTGGGCGCCAGGGCGATCCCTTCCTCCCAGCGAGCGATGCGAAGCAGGCTGTAACCCGGCCCCAAGTCATTTCGGACCACACTGGCGTTCCCACCGGGCTGGTCGGCACACGTCAAGTGAACTCCGGCCACGTGGATGAGGCCCTCGGCGAGCAGCGAAAGCGACATCCGGCTGGGGCGCTGAAGCGCGATGAGTCGCACGTCGGCCGTGCGGGCCAACTCGGCGGCGAGCAGCCCCACGGCGGGATCGCAGCAGGCCATCACCAGAGTACGCCGCGGGTCCGAGCGAGCCCCTGCCACGCAGGCGCCGTCCTGATAGATGCCGTCGTGGTGGACAACCCCCATCGGCGTGGCGGCGACGGGGTAAAGCCGCTGCACACCACCGACCTCGGCAGCCCAGTAACGACAGCGGTCGCGGGCTGGAGGCCAGGCCCACTGGGGCTCTGCGGGTTCAGAACGGCGCAGGCGGAACAAATCTTCGACCCGGCATTCAAGTGCCTCGGCGAGGGCCAGGGCAGCCGCGGCCGAGGGGATGAGCCGGCCTGTCTCGATGGCGCTGATGCCCGCACGCGACAGCCCGGAGCGATGCGCCAGCTGCTCCTGGGACCAGCCGCGCGAGGTGCGGCGCTGCCGGATCTCGTTCTCGAATCGCGGTGTGCTCGCCATGATTGTATCAGTTTACGCCACTCTTGTATCAGGTTCAAGCCGGCGGTATAACAAACCTCTTTGACACGATCGTAGCAAAGATGCGACACATTGATATCGACGACCTGGGCAAAGCTTCATTCTTCTGAGAGACATTTCCATGAGGATTCGCGGCAAGCGTTCCGGCTTCACGCTCATCGAGCTTCTTGTGGTCATCGCCATCATCGCGGTGCTCATCGCCCTGCTTCTGCCCGCCGTCCAGTCGGCGCGTGAGGCGGCCCGGCGTATCCAGTGCGTCAACAACATGAAGCAGATCGGCCTGGCGCTGCACAATTACATTTCGGCGGTCGGCGTGCTGCCGCCGGGGCGGTTCAACAGCCACATTACCGGCAGGGGCAACTGCTGGGGCACGTACTCGCAGATCCTGCCACACCTCGACCAGGCGGCACTCTTCAATTCGTTCAACTTCAGCCTGCCGCCCGACACCGATACGCTGTCGGCGTCAAATTCCACCGGGTTCGAGGCATTCCTCAGCACGCTGCTCTGCCCATCCGACTCGAGTCCAGATCTGATCACGGTGGGGAACGGGCAGTTCGCGACCCACAACTACAATCTCAACGTCGGGTCGGCCTACTCCGGCGGTGCAAAACCCCGCTCCGCCATTGATTGGCTCGCCCAATGGCCCTTTCTTCGAGAACTCGCGGATCGGTCCGGAGGGATTCACGGACGGACTTTCAAACACCGCCGCATCCACCGAGACGGTCCGCTCGACCGCGACTTCGACTTACGCCAACGATCCCCAGGGCGTCTTCCTCGTCACCGGCAACAACAGCACGACCGGCCCGCCGCTCAATTCGGACGCCGACTATAGTTCGCTCTGCCTGAGCCTGCCCAGCACGACGACGCAATTCCAGGCCACGCGGGGCGTGCGCTGGCACTACGGAGCGCCGGGGCACACGCTTTACAATCATCTCCGTCCGCCCAACGACAAGCGTCCCGACTGTCGTGGCGGTCTGCCTCACAGCACCCGGTCCGACCCGCTATGGAGCTGGCTGTCGCTGAACATCGCCGCGCACAGCAAGCACCCGGGCGGCGTGAACTCGCTGATGGCCGATGGCTCGGTCCGGTTCATCAAAGACACGGTCAACGTGCTGGTCTGGCAGGGTCTGGGCAGCCGCAACGGCGGCGAGGTTGTCTCTGCCGATGCCTACTGATACAAGGGTTCGGCCCGGCTGGCCGGATCAGACCCGTTACGGAAGCGACCGCGAGAACTCGATGAGCTCGTTCCCCTTTGCCAGTTCAAGGAGTTGCGTGAGGTGACGGTGAAAGGCCTTGGCCGCGACTTTGTAGGCCCTTTCAATTCAAACTCCCTTCATTCACGAATTCTGGCGTCGCGTGCGACCAGCCCCTTCTCCACCACAAACGAAAACACGCACTTCGCGGTATAAGACCTGGAATGGCTTTGCGGGGTCCCACGCAGAATCGCCCCGAAAATGGCGAATGGGCAGTTCATTCGGTGTCCGAAACGAAAGTTGGGTTCGGTGTGTTTACAAACCGCGCTCGGATCGAGCTAAGCTTTTTGAGAATTTCCTTGACTCTGGTTGCGCCCCCAGCGAGATTGGCAAGGGCTATGAGAGTCGTGTGAAGAAAGTGGCGCGTTTTACTTCGTTCGCCAGTCAACACGATGCACAGCCAGGCAGCATGAGCGCTTTCGTGAATCCAGAAGCTGACAACCGATCAATTCGGAATTTCCAGAGATTCGGACAGTCATCAGGCTACTCACGTCCTTAACAAATGAAAATTCATGTTGCCGTTGGATTTAGTTCGACTGACGCCCTTGATGGACCGAACCATCGGTAAACCTGAAGTGACTATCGGGCTCATCGACGGACCCGTGGATGTGAACCAACCTGGGCTCGCCAGGGAGCGAATCCGTGAGGTCTCACGAAGTGGGAGCGTCGGGTGTGCTCAAGCCACCAGTTTTTCCTGCTTGCACGGTACTTTCGTCGCTGGGATCTTGTCCGCGATGCGAGGGTCGGTGGCCCCGGCGATCTGTCCCGACTGCACCCTTTTCGTGCGGCCTATCTTCGGCGAAACGAAAGCGCCGGCGGGTCAGATGCCGAGCGCTGAACCCGAAGAACTCGCCCAGGCCGTCCTCGACTGCATTGACGCCGGGGCCCGCGTGCTGAACATCAGCGCGGCGCTCACCCAGCCCGTTACCAAAAGCGAGCGCGGGATCGAACAGGCTCTCGATCATGCCGCAAGCCGCGGAGTCATCGTCGTTGTGGCGGCGGGCAATCAGGGAACGCTGGGCAGCACCGCCATCACTTCTCACCCGTGGGTGATACCGGTAGTGGGTTATGACCTGTCAGGCAGGCCCTTGAGCCTCTCAAACCTGGGAAACTCGATTGGCCGTCGCGGGTTGGGTGCACCCGGCGAACAGATTACCAGCATCGGCGCCGATGGGATGCCGCTGACTCTGGGAGGAACGAGCACCGCTTGCCCATTTGTGACCGGTGCCATCGCGCTGCTGTGGTCGGAATTCCCAACCGCGACAGCAACTCAGATCAGGATTGCCGCAACTCAAGCGGATACCACGCGGCGAACCAGAGTGGTCCCACCACTGCTCGATGCGTGGACAGCGTATGAAGTAATGAGGAGGTAACCACCGATGCCTGAAGACGAGCCCAAGAACGAACGCCAGCCCTACAAGGTGCGCATCCCAGGATTTGTGAGGGACGAGGATATCGGCCTCGGCGATGCCATCAAGCGAATAACTTACGCCTTGGGAATCCGACCCTGCGGTGGCTGCGAACGGCGAGCGGCCGGCCTTGATTCCTTTCTCGTTTTCACCCGGAATGCCAAGTAATCAAACCCTGAAAATCGATGTCAACGGAGAAGAACCTTGGACCAAGCGATGCAAGAACCATCAGCAGGCCTGAACAAGTCCGCCGTGGTCAGGCCCTCCCAGGGTGAGGATCCAGGGGCTCCGCCAACGAGCGCGGTTCCCTGCCCGACCTGCGCGAGTGCGGCGGGATCCACGGTTGTCTCCTACGTCCATGCGATTGGTCGGATTGAGGCGCGCTTCCCTCGTCTTTCGGTCGAAAAGGAATTTGCGCAGGCGACCGGACGCGCGGAGACCGCAGGTAAGACCGATCGGGAGGCGTTCCATGAGGTACTGTGCAAGACGGAGAACCGATATCTCGCTCGCCAGTTGTGCTGGGTATTGACGGTTCAGGGTCTCGAAACGTACGTCGTGATCCCTCGCGATCCCGGGGACCTGGATCGATTGGTAGAGGCCATTCGCCCACGACCCAGCCCGATGGACCTCGATGTCGTGATCGGGATGCGAGGACCAATCGCTCCGCCAGAGCTTTGTAATGGGCTCATGATCCCCATCGTTGTCTTTGACCAGATCTACTCGTTCGACCGCGATGCACTCATCAAAGCGATTCCGCGTGTTGAGAAAATGACGGAAACGCAGTTTGAAGCCGCGGCGGCGGAGGTGTTCGATAGGATACTCCAGATGACGGATAACGCGGGTGCGACGGATGAGCACCGCGCTCTGAACTACCTGGCAATGCGTTATCCTGGTATCTACGCCAAGACCGCGGAAGAATTTACACGAGACTTTTCTTTGAGCCGTGTGGAAGTGCGCCCTTCGCCCTTGAGCGGCACTCGAACGATCCTTGATTGCATCTTTTCCTATACCAACCGCAACACCGATTTCACCGAGAAGTTTGTCGTGCGCTGCGATGTGACCGAGGAATTCCCGTTCCTGGTTGCGAAGTTGTCTCCTTACTATGATCGTTAATCTAACCAAAGAAGTTATTGAAATGAACATGCCAGGTTTCAACGCGGAAGCTTGTCTGGATGAACGAAGCAGTAGAGGGAGATACCGGCAGCAAGCTCGTGGCGGACAACGGAGTCAAATTCAAGGGTCTGTCCTTGTCCCTCAACTCGGAGGCCCGGGGTTCAAGGGCTTGGCGGGTTGCCTCAGCGACTTCGCCGATGGCCACCCTACCTGGACAGCCGCTCGGTGCAGAGCAAGTTGTCGAGACCCCGGTGGCACACCAGGTAGTGGCGGCGGAAATCGGCCTGGCGACGCGGATGCGGTGTGTTGGGCCGGTTACGGCGTCTGTAAAGCAGTGGGTTTCGGCGTATTCAGACCCGATCTGTGGGCTTCGTGCCTTTTCGGAGGACCATGCTCGTGTGAGGATATCAGGGATGACTGCTTGTCCCACTAACCGCCAATAGACGCGTCGTCGTTTTCAAGGGAGGGCGAGCATGAGTTCGATCTGGGCGTTGACCTTGACCGGAGCCCTGATCGGGCAGGCAATTCCCGCGCATCAGGCGAAGGCCGGGTCTGAGGTCGAATCGAACCTCAAGGCCGGAGCCGCCAAGGTGAACATCACACCCCCGCCTGACACGCCCGTGATTGGCCATCCGCGCAAAACTTCGGGCATTCGCGACCCGATTTGCGCGGGTATCCTCCTGCTTGACGACGGCAAGACGAAAGCGGCGATCGCGTCATTCGACCTGATCGGTGCCGGTGATCGCTCTGGTCAAGGCCGTGCGCGAGGCCATCGCGTCGAAGACAGGCGTACCTCGTGAAAACATCCTGGTCGCGGCGTCGCACAACCACTCGGGTCCCGACTTCGAGAAGGAGACGAACTGGGCGAAAGAGGTCATTGAGAAGATCGGCGCGGCCGCCGTGGCAGCCTCGTCCGACATGCGCTTGGTGAGCGTCGGATACGGCGAGGACACGATCGGCTTCGGCATTAATCGCCGCAAGGTCATTAACGGCAGGGCGGTCGTCCGGCTCAATCCTGACGGCCCGAACGACCGCCGCGTGAAAGTGCTCCGCTTCGACGACGGCCGGTCCCTGACCCCGCTCGCGGTGCTTGATGCACGCGGTCTGTCACCCGTGCTTCTTCACCTGGGGAGACAACGCCAGCCTCCCGTACCCGACGGGCTACCCCAAAATGAGTGCCGACTTCCCGGGTGAGGCGCAGAGCTTCGTCGAGAAGGCGTACGACGGCCAGACACGGGCGCTGTTCCTCCAGGGATGCGCGGGTGACATCCGACCCAACCTGCCGGGCGACCCGTACCGGTGTGCCGATGAAGCTGACATCCAATGGGCCGGTCGCGACCTGGGCGGCGCCGTGGTCCGCGCTCTGGCTCGGTCGATGATCCGCGAAGATGCGGTCACGTCGACCCACGGTCTACAAGGTCCGCTGCGCGTCGGAGAGAGTGAGGCTGCCCGGGAAGGATGGGCCGGTCGAGGCCGAATTGATGGCTATGAAGATCGGCCCGTACCTGCTCTTGACCATGCCGGGTGAGCCCATGGTCGAATACGGATTCAAGCTCGAGCGGTCGATCGCCGACCGTGCGATCCCGATTGTCGTCGGCTACGCCAATGGGACATCGGCTACATCGCGACCGCCGACGCCTACAAGTCGGGCGGCTACGAGCCGACGCAATCGCCGCTACTGCCCGACGCCGAGGCCGAGATCCTGCGCGGGCTGAACCGATTGGCCGACCAGGTGGTCGGCGATGTCTTCGAGACGTTCTCCAAGCACCCGCCGGGCGCGAAGCTCCGGACCAAGTGATGGCCACCTCGGGGAAGTCATGTCGGCGATGGGCCTGTTGCGATCTGGTATGAGGTGCATCCCTTTCGCCAGGATGATGAGGCCTCGCGGAGTCAGCGCTTATGCGGCTATACCGAATCTGAGAAGCTGCGGAACCTGGAAATGGCCGTCGGCACTGGTCAACGCGTCGCTTTGATCACGAAATACCTGAAGCAAATCGGCTCGCCATACCAGTCGGCCGAGCAGCCCGGCTGGCAGCCCGTGCCCCGGGTGAAGTACATGGAGCCCGGCACCAAGTTGCCTCCGGCGATAGGCGACGGTCACTTCACAACCCCGGTCCTCGGAGGAATCCATGAACCTTCTGGCCCTCTTGAAGCGGCCCAAACGGCCCAACCAGGATGGTGATCTGCCTGACCTCGCTGGAAAGGTCGTTGTAATCTACCCCAACCTGGACGCAATCGGCGGTTGCTTGTTTCAGGATGCCAAGGTCGTTCGTATTGGATTTAACGAGTTCGTCGTTGGCCGTAGAGTCGGGCTGGAGCCGCCATGGCAGGAGGCGCTGGTCACAGGCTACTGTCTGGACATCGATTCATCAGATCGCCCAGATGGTGATCTTTGACGATGTCGATTCGGCCAAGGTTGCTTTCGAACGTGATCAGACGGAAGTCAAATGCGACTCGGCGTGAAGTGAAAACAATACGTTCCCTACGATGTCTCCCGCTACAAGCAGATCGCCCTGTCCTGGTTCAGCCTGAACTGGAAGACCCGCGAGTTCAAGTTAGCGGGTAAAGAAAAGGAGCCTCGGCGAACTCAGTTGATTGTACAGGTCGTTCACGGGGGGGCTACGGGTTCCTCCTCTCTGTTCCGGGGTTTTGGCCTGGGCTCGGGCGCCGTCAGCTCGGGCACCGACAGGTGTAAGCGCTGGCAGAGATCGATGGCGGCATCATAGGTGCTTTGGCCGGTGGCATGGGCCCAGAGGTCCAGGGCATTGCCGGATCGGCCGCACTTGAAGCAGTGAAAAGTGTGCTGCTCCAGGTTGGCGGAGAAGCAGCGGCTGGTGCCGGACGTGGAGCCGTGCAAGGGGCACGGACCGCGCTGTTGCACGCCGTGGCTGCTGCGAGACTGGAAGCCGAGCAGTTGCAGGACGGCCGCCATCGTCACCACGGCGCGGAGGGCGGCGAAGTCGATGGCAGGGCGTGAGGCTGGCGCTGCCGGCGCCGGGTTGCCGGTGGCTTGGCGTTGTTGTTGGCGGCGCTGGCGGGCCTCGGCCAGTTTGCGATCGCGCACGGCGAAGATCTCAGCTTCGCGGCCGGCGAGCTTGTCCTGGGGCGTGATGTAGCCGATGGCGCTGTGCAGACGGATGGTGTTGTAGTGCGTGACGTAATCGGCCACGATCCGGCGGGCGTCGTCCAGCGACAGCGGCGTGAGTACGCGGATGCAGTCGCCTTTGAGAGTCTTATGCCAGCGTTCGATCTTGCCGTTGCTTTGGGGATAATAAGGCGAGGTTTTCACATGGGTCATACCGCAAATGCGGATGAATTCCTTGAAATCCTTGGCGATGAATTGTGGGCCATTGTCGGAGATGATGCGGGGCCGGGCCAGGGGATAAGCTTCACGGCCGCGTTGGACGATGGTTTCCACATCGATTTCCTCCATCTTTTCTCGGATCTCCCAGTGGACAATGAAGCGGCTGCAGCCATCGAGAATGCTGCAGAGGAAGTAAAAGGTCCCCGCGATATTGAGGTAGCTGACATCGATATGCCAGTGCTCATGCGGCCGCAGGGGTTGCACAAAGCCGGTCCCCTTCTTGGTGGGCGTGGGCGTCTGCCCGGCCAGGAGTCCCGCGGCCTTGAGGACGCGATAGACGCTGGCCGGGCTGCATGCGACGACATCGGCGTCGAGCATCATAAACGTGAGCCGGCGATAACCCTCCAGCGGGTGCTGGCGGGCGAAGCTGTGGATCCCCTCCTTCTCGGCGTCGGTCAACCAATGGTCGCGCGGCACCCAGGTGTTGTGCTCGTTGACCTTGCCGAAGCGCGACTTCCAGTCGTGGAACTTGCTGGTGCCGATACCGATCCAGATCAGGAACCGCCCAGCGGCGATCTCGGTCTTATCGGCCCAGACGCGCACGAAGTCCACGATCTCGTCACGCGTGTCGTGGGGGACCCAGCATCCTCTCAGGGTTCCCCAAGCTCTTTTTTTAGCTGGACGTGCTCCTCCATGAGTTCCGAGAGGACTTCGTTTTTGCGTTGCAGCTTGGCCTCGAGCTGCTCGATCCTGCGCTGCTTGGCATCCTTGAGGGTTTTGGACCTGCGATCGCTCTCGAAGGCAGCATGGCCGTTCTCGAAGAACTCCTTCTGCCAGCGATAGAACAGATTGGGGCCGATGCCCAGCTCATCGCAGAGATCGGAGACCGGCGTCTGTTCAAGCAGGTGGCGTTTGAGGATGGCGACCTTCTCGGGTCCGGAAAAATGCCGACGTGTCTTGTTCATGGGAAACCTCCGTCCAGGTAATGCTAACCCAAACGGCGGCTTCTTCCAGATTCAACAGAGGCAGAACAGGCTCGCTCGATGATGGTCCTCGTCGCCGGCACTCTCGGTGCGATCGTGGGCCGAATCGTAGCCACTCGGGAGGCTGCCTCAGCCCAACTCTGAAGTCGTTTCTCGAGCACCGTTAGCAAGATCGATCAATGGAACAATCGATCGAGCAACTCGTCCCGGCTCCTGCGGTTGCAACCGGCCTCTGATCCGGACTAAACTGTTCTTCCATGGCGAACCTGGAACAGGCTCGACTGAAGACAAAGGATCTCGACGCCCAGCCCGGCGTGAGGGCGGCGTCGCAGGCTAGACACAGGTTTCTTCGCATGCAAAAAACGCTCATTATTTTCAAGCCCGATTGTGTTCAGCGCAGGCTGGTGGGCCAGATCCTGGCGCGGTTCGAGAGCAAGGGGTTGCGGATCGCGGCGCTGAAGCTCATCCAGGTTGATCGCGCACTGGCCGAGAAGCATTACGCCGAACATCAGGGCAAGCCCTTTTTCGAGGGGCTGATCTCGTTCATCACAAGTGCCCCCGTGATCGTGGGCGTGCTCGAGGGCAACGAAGCGATCGCTGTGGTGCGGTCCATGCTGGGTGCCACAAACGGCGTGGCCGCGGCACCGGGAACGGTGCGCGGAGATTTCTCGAGCAGCAAGCAGAACAATTTGATCCACGGCAGCGACAGCGACGCCTCGGCCGAGCGCGAGATCGCCCTCTGGTTCAGGCCCGGCGAGGTGGCTGATTACTCGTTGGCGGGGGCCGAATTGGGTCTTCGCAGGCGCGTGAGATACCTGAGTGCCCACAGTCCTGGGGCCGGCTCCGAGCACGAGCGCTCGCCGCGAAGAGACTTTTCATCGGGAGCCGACGATCATGGCCGGCACGGGGCGAAAGAGCCAGGTCCTCGCCAATCCGTTTTACCTCGTCTTGCTGATCGCCAGTACGCTCTTCGTGGTCACGGCCCTGGGTTACCTGGTGGCGCCATCCGTCCTGGATAAGATGCCCGCGGCGGGGCAAGGCCGAGTTCCCCAAAATGCATCGTCGAAAGCATTCGCCGCCTGGCTCGACCGTAACGCGCCGCTGGCTTTGGGCATCGAGTTCGTGGTCATGCTCGTCTCGGCCATCCTGGCGATGCTCACCGATAACTGGTTCGGAGCGGGCGCAAGCCTCCGTCGGCCGGCTAAGTCCGTCGAGTGGGTGTTCGTTCTCCGAGGGTCCGTACCACGGCGAAATCTCCAGGGGGCCGACGATGACTTCAAAGAATGTGGTGAAGGAGATTGCCGAGCTTCGTAGCGAGCTCGACCGGCATAACCGGCTTTATTATCTTGACGCGGCGCCCGAGATCAGTGATCGCGATTACGATCGGCTGATGGCCAGGCTGGTGGAGCTTGAAGGCGAGCATCCGGAGCTGATCACGCCCGAGAGCCCCACCCAGCGAGTTGGCGGAGCGCCGCTGGCCGAGTTCGCCACCGTCGTTCATTCGGTGCCGATGCTCTCGATCGACAACACCTACAGCTATGACGAGGTACGGGAATGGGACGTCCGCGTGCGCAAGGGGCTGAACAAGGGCGAGCCCGTGAAGTACGTTGTTGAGATCAAGGTTGACGGGGTTGCCGTGTCGCTCCGTTATGAGCAAGGGAAGCTGGTGCTGGGCGCCACCCGCGGCGACGGCGAGCGGGGCGACGACATCACAGCGAATCTGCGCACTGTGCGCGACATCCCACTCGCTCTGCACGGCCGCGCTCCAGACCTGCTTGAGGTTCGAGGTGAAGTGTTCATGCCCAACTCGGAGCTTGCCAGGATTAACGAGCTGCGGCGGGCTGAGGGGGAACGGCCGTTCGAGAACCCGCGAATTCCACCGCCGGCACGCTCAAGCTGCTCGACTCCAGAATCTGCGGCCAGAGGCGGCTTCGCTTCGTTTCGCACGGACTGGGCGAGGCTCGGGATGTTCATGAAACCTCTTACTTCAAGATCACCCGCCTGCTCAAGCAGTGGGGCGTTCCGATCAGCCCGCACACCACGGTTTACGACACGATTGATGACGTCATCGCCCATGCCCAGAACTGGGAACAGAAGAGGAACACGCTCGATTTTCAGACCGACGGCCTGGTGATCAAGGTTGACGACCTCGGCCAGCGCGCACGGCTGGGATCGCGGAGCAAGAGCCCGCGCTGGACGATCGCGTTCAAGTACGAGGCCGAGCAGGCGATCACCAAGATTTCGAACATCGGCGTTCAGGTCGGTAAGACGGGCAAGCTGACGCCCGTGGCCGACCTGGTTCCCGTTCGGCTTGCCGGCACGACCGTGAAGCGAGCGACCCTGCACAATGCCGACGAGATCGCCCGCAAGGACATCCGTGTAGGCGACACCGTGGTCATTCAGAAAGCCGGCGAGATCATTCCCCAGGTGGTGCGGGTCGAACACGATGCACGCGACGGTTCGGAAGTCCCGTACCTCTTCCCCACGCATTGCCCCAACTGCGGCGCGCCCGTTGTCCGAGATGCGCATGAGGTCGACTATCGCTGCTCGAATCCCCCCTCGGCATGCACGGAGCAGCTCAAGGGCCGGCTCAGATACTTCGCCCATCGTGACGCCATGGACATCGACGGCCTGGGCGAAAAACTGATCGACCAGCTCGTGTCGATGGGCCTGGTTCGCAGTCTGGCCGATCTCTACCGGCTCGACGTGCCGACCTTGTCGGAGCTCGAGCGCATGGGGAAGAAATCGGCGGAGAACCTGGTCGCGAGCATCGAGGGCTCGAAGCATCGCTCGCTCGACCGCTTCGTGGCTGGCCTGGCCATTCGCCATGTCGGCACGCGCATGGCCGAAGTGCTGGCCCAGCGCTATAAGACTCTGGAGAAGCTGAGAACTGCCTCGCTCGCCGACCTCGAATCAACGCCCGAGGTCGGACCGGTTGTGGCCGCGAGCATCCACGATTTTTTCCAGGATCGCGACCACCAGCAGGTCCTGGATGAGCTCGCGGCCGTGGGCCTATCGCCCGAGCCCTTCAAGCCTCCCACCGCGGCAGCGAGCGAGCTTGTCTTCGCCGGCAACACCTTTGTATTGACAGGCACCCTTCCCAAACGCACAAGGCCGGAAGCGGAAGAGTTAATCAAGAAGCTAGGCGGCAAGGTGAGTGGATCGGTCTCCAAGATGACGAGCTACGTCCTGGCCGGCGATGAGGCCGGCAGCAAACTTGAGAAGGCCAGGCAGCTCGGCGTGGCGATCATTGATGAAACGGAGTTCGAGCGGATGGCGGGAGCGGAGTAGACGACCGCTTCAAGTCGCAGTCGCATCACGGGATCGGGGGACGGAGCCAATACCGTTGAAATCATCGTAACTTGCACGGCCACAGCAACTTCTGGCTCCCTCTCCCCTTGCGGGAGAGGGCGAATTAACGACTGGCCGCCTATTGGGTTACGACTATTTCAACGGTATTGGCGTTAACCTGATCCCTTCCCGCGCCCAGGCACTGGTAAACCCATCGCGTTCATTAGCATTTGCAAATCTTCCCACGACTCTTTCTTGAACGCGGGGCTGCGCAGAAGGTAGGCGGGGTGGTACGTGACGATGGTGGGGATTCCCCGGTAGCGATACCATTTCCCTCGCAATTTCGACATGCTGAGCGTGGTTTCCAGCAAGGTCGATACGGCGACCCTGCCGAGCAGGCAGAGAAACTCGGGCCGAACGATCTCGATCTGTCTCTCCAGGTAGCCAATGCAATTGGAGGATTCTTCGAATGTCGGATCGCGATTCTCCGGGGGACGGCACTTGAGGATGTTGGCGATGTAAACGTCTTGTCGCTTCAGGCCCATGCCCTTTGTGATCATGTCGGTGAGAAGCTGTCCGGCGCGGCCGACGAACGGAACGCCCTGGCGATCTTCATCGGCCCCGGGCGCCTCGCCGATAAACATCAGCCGGGCCGTGGGGCTGCCGTCGGCGAAGACGGTCTGCGTGCGAGTTTGCGCGAGCTCGGTGCATTTCGTGCACACGGAAACCTCGGCCGCCAGGAGCTTGAGCAGGGCCGGCCGCTCGGCGGCAGGGATGGAGGCTGCCTCGAGAGAGGGCTCTTGAAATAGCGAAGCCGCCGAGAGGGACGGACCCGTCGAAGCTCGTCGCGGATAAGGGGGGGCCGCGGCTACGGCAGGCCGAGGCGCGGGTGCAGGCGCGGGCATGACAACAGGCGGGCCTGGCCCTATCCGGGCGGCCGTTTCGAGTCGCGGTACCGGGCCGGCAGCCTGCGCAGGAAGCGGTGCGCTCTCGTCTGGCCGCACGGCGGGAATCGAGGTCAGTCCCGCTCGCTGGAGCGATTCCAGTCGCTGGCGCAGCTCGCGGATCAACCGCCAGCGCGCCACATCAGGGTCTTCAGGCTCCCAATCAATGTCAGCCACCAACCGGGTTCCTCCGACATGCGCGGCCGACGTGTTCGCTCAGGGCTGCGGCACCCGGCGGACGGGGTTCGGATTGGGGTTGAACGAGTTCTTGATCCAGCGCCGCCAGAGATTGGCGTCGTAACCAAAGTCTTCGTTGGTCAACTTGGTGAGCGCCGCGAGAACCTCGACGTTCTGATAGTTGTACGTGACCACCCGGAGCTGCGGACCCCGATCGGGACCGGACCCGATGTTGACCCCGAACGAGCTTCCCCGGACAAGCTGACCCGGATTGAAATAGGGCACCGAGAAGGCGCCATAGGCCACGACGCCCGGACCGACTGCCGGCGGAGTCAAGTAGCCAATCGAGCTGCCGTTAAAGGCGATGGGGGCCGGAGCGAGCCCAGGTCCGGCACCGGCGGCTTGACCGGACCCATCCGAAGGAACCATGACGACTTGTTCTTCACTCGTCACGAGCACGCTGACGAGTCTTGGCACCGCCGCCACGACCTCCAGGTTGCCAAGCGCCCAGGCCGCTCGGTTGATCACCTTGATATTATCGGACCCCAGCGCCTTGATCAGTTGCGGACCGACGCCCGGCTCCTCTTTCTTCCTCAGGGTGTCAAGGATGGAGCTTCTGACATCGTTATCAGGTTCAGCCAAGAGCATGTTCACCAGTGCCCGAGCCGATTCCTTGCCATCGATCCCGCCCAGAATGTACGCGAGCATCCTTCGAACGGGGGCTTCATCACGGCCGAGCACGCGTACAAGGGGAAACACGGCCTCGACGTCCTTGATTTGCATCAGCTCGGCCTCGGCTTCCCGGCGCCGGTCGTTGGTCGAGGAAACCACCGCTTGCCTGAGCAACTTGATGCGTCGCACCCACGAAGCCTGAGCGGCCGTAACCTGCGCCGATTCGTCTCGCTTGGCGCGCTCTTCCTCGGTGACCCACTTCCCCTTGTACTTGACGAGTCCCAGCACCTCTTTGAGCTCGTCTCGCGACATCCACTGGCCATCGTGCAGCACGTGACCGAGCTTTTTGTGGGCCGGTTCGAAGGTCTTGTCATGGCCGAGCGCGGCCTCGTAGTGGAGCTTGGCCAGATCGGTCAACTGGTTGCTGTCGCACCAGGCACCGAGGTCGTACTCGGCCTGAGCCGAAGGAGTAAGCTTCGCACGCTTGACGACATAGACATCGAGTGGGCTCGACCTGGGGATGATCTGAAGAACCTGCCGCTTGGGGAAGGTGAGTGGGTTTCGGCCCTTGAATCCGAGCACCTGCACGACATCAGGCTTCTTGGGGTCGGCGATCACCTTGCCTTGAATCTCGCCGCCCCCGCGCAAGACGATCACGTCGGCCGTGGCCACGCCGCTCATGGCGACGATCATCAGCACGCCGGGAATCCAACGTCGTCCCCACCGGTCTACAACGTACTTGTTCCTCATGCCCGCCCGGCCTTTCTGTATCGGAACCCTCCCTACAGCTCCGCACCCGACGTGTATTCTACGGAGGAACCGCGGCTGCCGGCAATCACCGAGCGGCAATTTGAACAATCGGAAACGAGCAGCAGGCCAGCCGCAAGTGCAGCGGACGGCGGGGTCATGAGACACGCGCCGCACGTCATCGAGCGGACGGCGGGGTCAAGATACCGGCGCCGAACCTCGCCTGGCCCTCTCGGAAATCTTATGCTTTCACGGCCTCATGAGCCTACACGGAGATCACAGACCGCCCTGGCCGAGGAAGCTATTCAAGCTCGAGGCCAGCTTGCCTGAGATCTTGGCGCCGTGCGACCCAGTCGTGGCCGCCGGTCTTCGGGCGATCGAGACGACGTGCCTTGGGGTCACCACTGGAGTGGTCGTTCCGGAGGCAGACACCTGGGCCTTGTAGTTGACCCTGACGGCCTTCGCCGCCTGGGCCGAGGCGACGGGAACCTTTACCGTCGGCATGGCCTGGCCGCTTTGTGAGCGCTCGGCAGTGTAACGGCAGCCGATCGAGAGTGGACCAGCGGAACCGGCTCACTCGCGTTGCCAAGGTCGACCGACCCGGGCCGCCGGGCGTTCAGCCGGCCTAGCCCTGGGTACGCCGAGCCTTTGTCCATCAGGAAATGAAGCCGGCCGGGAACCTTGGCCGAGAACGGAATGTTCAAGACCTGCTTCGATGAAGTGATCTGCTGACCGCTGAAGGTCTGGGCAGTGAAGGTGGCCGTCGTGGAGCCGGGGGGCAGATTGATGTCCTTGCCGACGAACGTGTAAACCGCGTTCAAGAATTCACTGTGCGGGAAGTGCCGCGTCCTGTGCGCGATCGGCTTGGCGCCGTCGAGCGACACCGTGTCGGGGTTGATCTGCGTCACGTCGAAGCCAGACGTTCCAAGCACGTAAACCCTGACCAGATCCCTGTGGTTAGTGTCGACCACGCGGTGTTCGTGCGGGTTAATGAGGACCGGCGGCGAGATTGGCGGGCAAACCACCGGAGGCAGCGTGGCCGCGCTCAAGGTGACTGGCGCTTCGGGGAAGAAGGCCTCGCCGATACCGACGTCCTGGCCAGATCCGCCAAAGGCGCCTACGTTGAACACCGACGCCGAAGTCAGGGCACTCCCGGTGATCGTTTGGTAAAGCTGAGAGAAATGGGTAATTGCGAATTCGAGATTGGGATGAGCCGCAGAGTTGTTCAGATAAACGTTCCCCTCGAACCCGGGCAGCTCGGTGCCGAAATTAGGCGCGGCGTTGGGTCCGGTGGGAATCGCCATGGCAACCTGATACGGCTTGGCCGCCTGGCCGGCGGGCGGCGTGGGGGAGAAGCCAGCCACGATCTGGGCATTGCCGCTGCCCGTGAAGTCAAGAAAGGCTCCCATGTGCTCAGTGCCGTCCAGATCGGGCACATCCTGGAATCCGCCGAAACCGGGAACGGCCGTCACAGCGGGGTTGACGGTTCCGGAATTTCCATTATTGTCTGCATCGCCGGCGATGACCTCTCCGGGATGGTTGCCACTTGGCGGCTGATCCAGACCAATGCTGAGGGTGTCGTCGGCGGCTGTGTAGGTAACGCGAATCCCTGCGATGTCGAATCCCGAGACCTTGACGATCGGTGCGATGTCGGGGGCGATAGCCGGATGTTGAACCAGGGGGTTGTCGGGGAGGACCACAACACCTGGAACTGTGCTAGCAGGGAAATCGGTTACAACGTTTCCCGTGAAGTTAACGCTCAGTAATTGCCGATGATCAAGTTGTTCCATGGAGAAGCCGGCGTAACGGACGGTCTTGGGACCACCGCGACGGCGGCGCCACGAGCGAACAGCTTGCAGCAGTCTTGCGAATAGCGTCATCGCGCCATCGTCCTTTCTGGGAGATCCCTCTCCCCCCGGGGAGAAGAACGCTGGGAAGGCGGCTTCGAATACGAGATTGGCGGAGCCTTCATCGTTCGAGCCGAACCTGAGGTGCGAATCGAACGGTCATCTTGACCATGTCGCGGCGCGTCTGTCGCTCGCCACGCTTTGGTCGCCTGAGCTTCTGGCCAGATCGTCCCGGCTGACGACGTACGCGTCACGCCCCGACCGGCTTCCGCGGGACGAACTAACCATACGTGGAAGGAGACTCGTCATGGTGCCCCGCTGTTTGTGTCCATGGAGCTTGGCCTTTCTGGCCCTCTTGGGCTCGCAGGCTCCGAGCGCCTGCGCGGCCTCGATCCAGTTCACCGGCAACGTCCAGAACGACTTCAACCCGGTGACCAACCCCAGCGTCACGGTCACACCAGTGAGCAGCAATCCGCTCAACATCGGCCAGCAGGAATGGATCACGAATAATGGCTGGATCTCGGGATGGAGCATCCAGGACATCCGGACCAATTACGACGCCAAGACCGACACGCTGTCTGTCGGCGTTGACAACTTCAAGAACGCGAGTGGACAGATTGCCCCTTTCGGCCAGGCCAACGGCGATCCGACCGGAACGCCTACGGCCTATGATCCGGCCCATCTGGCTAGCGATAAGTCGTTTGCTCTGGCGATTGCGCCTGTCAACGCGGCCAGCCCGGCGCAACCCGGCGCCCCCGTGGCAATTGCGGGCGTTCCGGCCGACAAGACAACCGCCGGCACCGGAACCGACGGCTTCACGGTCGCCAAGTTCAACGCGGCGAACGCTTCGTCGGGACTGGCCTATCAGTTCGGTGCGGCTTTGCCGCAGAACACGGGGAGTCTGGCATTCGACCCCTCGCCGTCGCATCCTCAGCTCGAATTCACGATCTCGAACTTCAGCAAGATTCCCGGCCTTGACCCTTCGAAGGGCTTCTGGGTCTCGGCATACGCCGGGTCGAGCCTCGACGGAGTCGCCGGTGAAGCGTACCTTGCGTGGTCGAAGGTGCCCGTCAACGCCGCGCAGAGCATCCCCGAGCCCGCCACCTGGCTGGCCTGGTCGCTGGCGACCGGCGCCATCGCCTGGCGGTTCCGTCGTCGCGTCCGCGCTCGATCTTGAAGTTCGGTCCGTCAAAAGAAAAAGCATAAACGCATCCCTGCGCGAAGCGGCGGTCTGGTCAAGGGCCGCCGCTTTTGTTCATCGGCCGCTCCTGGCTCCGCCATCTCTCCCTTTTTCCCATTGTGGCAGGCCGCGCTCCGTCTCGTCCTTATTCACGGTGCAAGTTCCTGGGACGGCCAAGATTGCCAGGCTTGCCTTACCGTTCAGCGACGTTTCGCTCCGTAGTCTTCAGCCAATCGGTGGAACCGTTCCACCTGGTCGTCTTGCCACCCTTGATCGCGCTTGAGCTCCTGGGCGGCCAGGGCGGCGATTCGCGGTGCGGCCTCTAGACTGGCGCGGGCGTCAAGAAACAGCGCCCGGGTCCGGCGCGTCAGGATGTCCTCGACAGAGCGCGCAGCCTCGTGGCGGATCGCCCAGATCGCCTCGCCGCTCAAGTAGGGCATGGCGGGGTGAATGGGTTTTGACCAATCAGGATCGGCCTCGATGAGGTTTTGAAGGTCTGAAAGATCCGATCCGTAGACTCCCATGTGGGAATGATCCCGCTCAGGGTCCTGGACCCATCCGTGCAATTTGAGCGAGGCTGTTGCGCACGGCCGGCCGGGCAGGCCGCCAATGCGCGCGGCGTGATCGACGGCGTCCCTTCCCATCCGGCGATAGGTCGTCCACTTGCCGCCCGTGATCGTGACGAGCCCCGACTCTGACACGACCACGACGTGCTCACGCGACAGCTTGGCCGTTGCGGTACCCCGCGATGCCTCTGGCCGGAAGAGCGGACGCAGACCGGCAAACATACTCTTGATGTCCGCTCGGCTGGGCTGGCGATCGAGGTAGCGGCCGGCGTGGTCGAGCAGGTAGTCGATCTCCATGTCCAGGGGCCCGGGCTCGATCGGCACCTGCGCCATCGGAATGTCGGTGGTTCCCACGACCACACGTCCGTACCAGGGGATTGCAAACAGCACGCGGCCGTCATCGGTCTTGGGAACCATGAGGGCCGTCTCGCCCGGCAAGAACGACTGATCGAGAACGATGTGCGCCCCTGGCTCGGTGCGACCAGGATCGGAGCGCCGGGGTCGTCCATGTGGCGGACGTCGTCGGCGAACACGCCGGTGGCGTTGACGACAGCCCGCGCCAGGATCGAGAATTCCTCGCCGGTCTCCTCGTCTCGCGCCCGAGCACCCTTGATCCGACCTTCGTTCTTGAGCAGCGCGGTCACGGGAAAGTAATTCAGCGTGCAGCCCTCCAGATCAACGAGGGTGCGCGCCAGAGAGATCGCCAGCCGAGCGTCATCGAACTGGCCGTCCGTGTAGACGATGCCGCCGCGCAATCTTGCCTGGCGGATCGTGGGAACTCGAGCAATGACCTCGGCCCGCGAGACCCAGCGCGAGCGGCCCAGATTGAGACGCCCCGCCAGCCGGTCGTAGAGCCATAGACCGGTCGCGTAGTAGGGCAGCTCCCAGTAATGAAGCGCGGGCACCAGGAACTCTCGCGCATGGACCAGGTGCGGAGCGTTCTCGAGCGAAAGCGCACGTTCGTGCAGTGCCTCGCGAACAAGTGGGATATTGCCTTGCGCCAGGTATCTCACTCCGCCATGAACGAGCTTGGTGCTCCGGCTGGACGTGCCGTGGGCGAAGTCGCGCGCTTCGAGGAGCAGAGTGCGGTAGCCGCGGGCGGCGGCATCAACGGCCGTGCCCAATCCCGTTGCGCCGCCGCCGATGACAAGGATGTCCCACGTCTCACCCGTGCGCAGCCGATCCAGGTTTTCCGTGCGCGATAAAGATGCCATGGAGGTGGACTTGAGATCCTTCAGGAGTACTTTCCGCCAGAGCGACGGATCGAGCTGGCTGGTGCTTGGAATCCCCTGATTCCGGCCTCCACGGTATCAGCCGATCAGCGCCTCGGCCAGGCCCTTTCGTCTGGGGCATTGCCGGCAACCACCCTGGCCGTTAGGCTTCAATAAATGATGCATGGCGCGACCCTCGTCGCGATCGCGCCCTTAACCTGGGAGAACGTGACAGATGGAGACGATGCTGGCCCTGGTCAAGAAGGAGGCCAGGCCCGGACTCTGGCTCGACAAGGTTCCTGTCCCCCGGATCGGTATCAACGATGTGCTGATCAGAGTGCTGCGCACCGGGATCTGCGGAACTGACGTGCATATCTACGAATGGGATGCATCGGCGCAAAAAACGATACCCGTACCCATGGTCGTCGGGCACGAGTTCGTGGGGCGGATCGTCGAGGTCGGGTCGAACGTCAAAGATTTCCACGTCGATGAGATCGTCAGCGGCGAGGGGCACGTGGTCTGCGGCCGGTGCCGCAATTGCCTTGCCGGCCGGCGCCACCTTTGCAAGGACACCAAGGGCATTGGGGTCAATCGCCCAGGCGCGTTCGCCGAATACCTGGCGCTGCCGATGACCAACGTCTGGGGCCACGACCCGAGCATTCCCCGCGATGTCCAGGCGATCTTCGACCCATTCGGCAATGCCGTGCACACGGCGCTCCAGTTCGACATTTTGGGCGAGGACGTTCTTGTCACCGGTGCCGGGCCAATCGGCGTGATGGCCGCCAAGGTGGTTCGCCACGCCGGAGCCAGGCACGTCGTCGTGACCGACGTCAACCCGTTTCGCCTGGAGCTCGCACGTAAGATGGGCGCGACGCTGGCGATTGATGTCCGTGAGCGCTCGATCAAGAGCGCCAGGACGAGCTTGGAATGAAGGAAGGCTTCGACGTCGGGCTCGAGATGTCGGGCAACCCGGCGGCGTTTCGCGACATGCTGGCCAACATGTGCCATGGCGGCAAGATCGCCATGCTGGGCATCCCCACTCAGGACATCGCCATCAACTGGCAAACCGTCGTCTTCAACATGATCACCATCAAGGGAATCTACGGCCGCGAGATGTACGAAACCTGGTACAAGATGACCGTGATGCTCCAGTCGGGCCTCGATATCGGTCCCATCATCACTCACCGCTTCGGCTTCGAGGATTTTGAAAAAGGCTTCGACGTGATGCGCTCCGGACAGTCAGGCAAGGTGATCCTTACCTGGACCGAAGGTTGACCCGAATTCGCAAGCCAAGGTAACGCGTGAGGTGACGCCCATGTTCGGCGCGATTCAAAAAAACCTGCTGCACCAGCTCGACGAGATTCGCGCGGCCGGCCTCTGGAAGGGCGAGCGGGTGCTCTCGTCGCCCCAGCAGGCTCACGTCGGCGTGCAAGGCCGTACCGATGTCTTGAACATGTGCGCCAATAACTATCTCGGTCTCGCGAATCATCCCGAGGTCGTGCGGGCGGCCCATGAGGCGCTCGACCACTGGGGTAATGGCATGGCTTCGGTCCGATTCATCTGTGGCACGCAGGAATCGCACAAAGTGCTCGAACGGGCAATCTCCGAGTTCCTGGGCATGGAAGACACAATTCTCTACTCGTCGTGCTGGGACGCCAACGGGGGCCTCTTCGAGACCATCCTGGGGGCTGACGACGCGGTCATCTCCGACGAGCTCAACCACGCCTCGATCATCGACGGCATCCGCCTTTGCAAGGCTCAGCGCCTGCGGTACAAGAACAACGACATGGCCGACCTCGAAGCTCGTCTGCATGAGGCGCGAGGCGCGCTTCAAGCTTATCGCCACCGACGGCGTGTTTTCGATGGACGGCATCATCGCCGACCTGAAATCGATCTGCGACCTGGCCGAGAAGCACGGCGCCCTGGTCATGGTCGACGACTCCCATGCCGTGGGTTTCATGGGAAAGCAAGGGCGGGGAACCCATGAGTATAAGGGCGTGATGGGCCGCGTCGACATCCTCACCGGCACGCTGGGCAAGGCACTAGGGGGCGCCAGCGGCGGGTATACCAGTGGTCCTTCGGAGCTCATTGCGCTTCTGCGCCAGCGGTCGCGGCCCTACCTGTTCTCGAACTCGGTCGCTCCGCCGATTCTGGGTGCTTCGCTCAAGGCCATCGAAATCTGCCGTGAGTTCGACCGGCCTCCGCGATCGACTCGAGGATAATACCCGGTTCTTCCGCTCGGCGATGACCGAACGCAAGTTCAACATCATCGCCAGTGAGCATCCCATCACCCCGATCATGATCGGCGACGCCGCACTGGCCGGCCGCATGGCCGACAAACTGCTAGAAAAAGGCGTCTACGCCATCGGCTTCTCCTATCCCGTCGTCCCCCAAGGCAAAGCTCGGGTCAGGGTGCAAGTCTCAGCCGCCCATACGCGAGACGACCTCGAGTTCGCAATCAACGCCTTCACAGCCGTGCGCGACGAACTGGGAATCTAGAGGAGCATCCGATGAAGTGGAGCAGTTGCGTCGGCTTTGATTCGCGGCGATCGTTCCTTGGCGCGCCTGCCGCGGAATCACGGGGGGCTTGCTTACTTCGGGGATCTCAACCCGGCGCCTGTGGGCCGAGGGGATCGACGAATCAGGTGATCCGGACTCGCTCCGGATTATCAAGGTTGAGCCTCACCTGCTCACCGGCGTGAGGGGTTACGCGCCTTGGCTCCTTGTGCGGATCGAGACGGCCGACGGCATCGTCGGCTGGGGCGAAGGCACCAACTTCCCTGGTGTCCAGCCGATTGCCACCGCCGTCCAGAACCTGAGCGAGGTCGTCAAAGGCGCAAGTGCCTGGGACATCGAGAAGCTCTGGAACCGGATGTACCGCTCCATGTACTACAACGGAATGGGCGGTGTGGTGATGGCGGCGATCAGCGCGATCGACACGGCGCTCTATGACATCGTTGGCAAGAAACTCGGGGTGCCCGTCTACAAACTTCTGGGCGGCAAGCTCCGCGATGAGCTGCGGGTCTACGCCAATGGCTGGACCGAAGGCATCCCCCACACGCCCGAGGCCCTGGCGAAGCGCACCAGGGAGCTGGTCGACAAGGGATTTACCGGCTGCAAGTTTGATCCGTTCCACACAACACCGTTCAATCGTGAGGTGACGCCTCAAGACCTGCGAGGCGCCGTGGCACTGGTCGAAGCGGTGCGGGCGGCAGGCGGGCCGGATTACGAGATCGCCATCGATGTGCACGGCCGGTGGAACATGAACTCGGCGCTCAAGATCATTCGAGCGCTCGAGCCGTTTCGCCTGTTCTTCCTCGAGGAGGCGGTGCCGCCGGAGAACATCGCGGCCATGGCGGAAGTGCAGCGATCGGTGAACGTCTCTCTGGCCACCGGGGAGCGCCTCTTCGGCCGGCATGGCTTCCGGGAACTCCTCGAGCGCCAGGCCGTGCGCATCATCCAGCCCGACATTGCCCGCACCGGCGGTATCACCGAGTTCAAGAAGATCGCCTCGATGGCAGACACGTACTACGTCTCGGTCGCTCCCCACAACCCCAACGGCCCGGTCTGCACCATCGCGTCGATCCACGCCTGCCTCTCGATCCCGAACTTCCTGGTCCTCGAATTCTTTGAGCCCGACGAGCGCGTCTTCGAGGAGATCATCGAGGGCGGGCTGCGCCGTGACAAGTCGGTCGTCCACCCACCCACCGGCCCGGGCCTGGGCGTCCGGATTTCCGATGAATTCCTGAAGAAACACAAGTTCGATGAGGCCCGGACGCGGGAGATGGAGCGGCGGACGTTCGACACGATGAAGTAGGTGGACGGGGAGCCAAACGTCGCAATGAAGCAGCGAGACCAATCGTAGACGGCCGCGTCCTTACGGAGTTTGATTAGACAAGGACCAATTCTCTCGCTATCTGATCCTATCCAGCAGCTTTTCGACGTTCGCTGCTTTCAGCCTCAGGAAATCCCTCTGGCGAGTGGGGAACTGGTGGTGGGACCTCGGGATAATGTCTGATACAGTGCGCCTCGGATATTCGTTACTCATCGTGTCAGGCGACCTCGGCGGAGTACCATCGGGGGCAGCAGCAATCCAGGCGGCCAACGTCTCCGTCGCTTGTATGGCGGTGTATACCGACTGAAAGTTCCTGATCGCTGGATCGATCGTCACCGACAAGCGTTGATTCCTGCTCGGCGTGAGCTGCCGTACATCGAGAAGGTGCGTTTTCGTTTGTGGTTCCTTGAATACGATGAGATACGGACCGTTTTTTAGGAGCGGGTAGCTCGGTAAGCCGCCCTTGCCATCGGTGTCGCCCGAAACGACTCGGCCGCTTGCCTCCACGATCTCGACGACGAGATTAGGAATTCCATTACCGTTCGTGTCCGAGACCAAGCCTGAGCAAGGCTGGCCTTGAGCGGCCTATCCCCTGGCTGAAATCCGCCCTGAGGTCAAGAAAGAAACGGCTCCGAGCAAACGATGAAACCAACGGCGACGAGTGGATCTCATGGCGTCTCCAATCTAAGCAAAAGGTTTTCCTTGACGACCCTCTTAAGAAGGCGGTACTTGTTGAGGGAGGTGGAAGGGAGACCCAGCACAATTCTTCGGCTTCCGCGATCGCCCGCGTAAACGGAGCGTCTGACCCGAGTCGCGTCTCCTTGGCCTGCCTCGTCGTCCTATCCTCCGCTCGCCGTCGAGTAGATCCAGCTGGAAATGCAAGTACCGGGGAACGGACTCGAGCCGTTGACGTACGGATTATGAGGAGGCAACGCGAGCCCGCATCCTGGGCAGTGAAGTCCTTTCACAGAACGGCATCATAGCGACGTCCCTAGACGTTGCAACTCGCGTCATACCGCATCAATTCCGGTAGTCTTTTCTCGGTCACGAGGGTGGAACCCGGTACGAAATCCTGTAAAGTCCAGCCGGCCGCCGTATTGCCGTGAACGGCCGGCCTCGATGTGTTGTCGAGTGACCGGCCTTTGCGACGTCATCCCGCCGAGACGGGCCGTGACGGCATCATCACAATGGGATCCGTGGCATGGTTCAGGAAGCGTTGCGAAATCTGCGTGACTTCGCCTCGCGACTCGCGGTTCGGGTTTCGCAACACACGTCGTTCTTGCACCGCTTCAAGGCACGCAAGTCGGGTTGCGTGAGAGTGATCCAACGCAAGTCTGGCCTGCAAATCGAGCGGCGAGACGGCAGAGATCCCGGTTCTTGGGGTGCATCAACTTCCTCTCTCGCCCCAATCTCGAAAGATAAATCAGCTAAATCAAGTGGCATTGATTTAGCGCATCCCCGGCCCGCCACGTGATCGCCGGCCCCGTAGGCGGTCGATTGCACCTGCACGGCCCTCATGGCGATGCGCCGATTGTTTCATCCCGATAGACAAAAGTGCGCTTACTCCGAGATTCCGGAGGCAACTCGGGTCTGCTCGAACAACGCGAGATCCTCAGCGTCGGGTGTTGCTGGCTGGGCGTCAATCCATGCGGACGGCCCAACCCGTCGCCAGGCTGGTACCATCGAGTCGGGTAGGTACACAACGTAGAGCTTCCCCGTTAACGTCAAGTACAGCCACATGTCGTTGTCAAAGTAATAGCCAGGTCGCATTGGATGCTCCTCGGCATCGCCGCGTCTCGCTGTGCTGTTCTGAACTGTTGTCGATTGATGACGCTCTGGAGCCCGGGTCGGCCTTTGCCGCGAACTCTCAACGTCCATCAGGCAACCGCGGCAGCATCCCACCCCTGAGGTCGCCAGCCGTTCACATCCACGGCGGATGCGATAGGCGCGGCCAGATAGGAGGTGGCCTGCCGCGCTCTAGGGTCCATTCCTAACTGCACTCAGTAATAACCCTAGGGCGCGTTTTTCGTCCTGGCAACCGGGCCAAGAACCCTTTTGGTAGACGAATCAACAATATTGAGCCGGCACCATGGCTGCCCACACGCCCGTCAGAGCGTTTGGGCCGCGGGGATCGTTTCAAGGACTGCGGGGCCGATTTCAGCCTGGATTCCCTCGGTTTTCCCTCGAACACGACGCATAATCAGACTTATCCGCGGAGGGCCCAAATGAGCAAAGGTTGGGCGAAACCGAGTGACGCATGACCACGACGCTGCTCCACCTGTTCAACCTTGTCTACCGGGTCGTCTCGATGGTGGCCGCCATCCTCAATCGGGCCACGCCACGGCGCTTCGCGGGTGCCCTGCTCGGCGATGTCGCGATGGGTGTGGTGGGGTCGGGTATCGTCGGCCTCGGTGAGTGTGTGGGGTGGTGGCACTATGCGATCCCCTATGAACCGTACTTCCTGACGCTACTCCTGACCGACGCGGCGAGCTGTGCCTTCATCTACCTCCTCACATGGCAAATCGCCCGCCGGTTCGGAGGGCGCGGGCTGGCCGTGGTCTTGGTGGCCCCGGCAGTCATCGGGCCGGCGCGCGACCACGCGTACTTGAGGTGGTTTCCTGAGTGGGGCCACTACGGGCCGGGTATCGCCCCGTTCCTGGTGGTCTCTGCGAGCTATGTCGTCCTTGTCCTCGTAGGGCACGGAGTGATGCGGTTGGTCGCCGGACCGGCCCGCGCGGACCGACTCGCTCGCCGCCCGTGGGTGCTCTCCTGACCATCCGTCGGAACGGGCCACGCCTCCCACGTTCTTATTCCGGTTTTTTGTTCCGATGCTACTCACGGGCCGAACGAGCGAATGAAACCGTTTGGCGGTTATCTGACGTTTGAAGAAAGGCGCGGCTTTAGCCGAGCCCCACAACGGGATTGCGATGGGTCGGACACGATCGTTGTAATCTTGCCCGTCTTCAGGTCCGAAGATTCCGTCGTGTTCAGGGCCCTTGCGGTGTGAGGGCCGGTCTCCGGATTTGGCCTCGACACGACCGGAAGCCGGGTTTGACCCCGAAGCGTTTGATGGGATGGGTTGCGTAAACGAAGTCGAGGACGATTTCGGGGTCAAGAAAGAGTGAGACGTTGCAGTGGTCTGGCGACCACTTGCGGTAGCTGGCAAGCATCGGCTGAGGTTCCTGCCTCCCGATCGCGGAACAACGAGCGCGAAGCACCTGGGTCTGTACTTCGTAGTTTGTCGCCTCGAAGTTCTTCTCACTCAGATCCGGTGGCATGGCTGGGTAGCTCCGTCCTGATTCTGCTCAGGTAGGGGCTCATCGCCTTCTCCAGACCGATCATCGAACGGACCATCCATTCAATGAGGGGTTGCCATCGGGATTCGTCACTCCGGTAGCCGGTATCGGCGTTCTCTCGCTTGATGCGGGAGGCTCGCTTACCGTCGAGTCGTTGCCACTCCAGCGAATTGCCGGCCGCCTGCTCGATCGCTTCCCTGTGCCGAATCAGCTTGTCAAAGATCGCCTTGTTAACCTGGCCATCCTTGGTGTCGATGTAGAGTTCGACACGCCCATCGCTCTCGCCGATTACGTAATTCCAGGTCACGCCCGCCGTCCCCGACCCCGTCCCGATCCAGTGATACTCGCCTGGCGAAATGTTGCCGTGCAGGGTGGTCTGGGTCTTCGCGTACTTAAGCAGCTCCGTCCAAAACTTCTTCCGCAGCACGTGCCGTTCGAGGCGGTCCTTTCGCTCCTTCCGCTCCTTCTGGCGGATCTGGACGGTGTACTCGATCGCCTCGGGCAAGGGGATGACCTGCTGCACGTCGATCAAGACACGGCCGTTGTCGCGGTAGGGCTTGAGGCGAATGCAGCGGATGTCGAGATCTCGCTCGTTGAGCCACATTACAGACGTGGTCAATTCTTTGGAGAAGTCGGCGGCGACGAGAATGATCCGGACATCCTGGGCGAATAGATCCTCATCCGGCTCTTCCCGCTCCAGAAAACTCAGGATGGACCCTTGGGCGTCTTCGCCATCGCTGCCAGCCTTTCGCAAAAGATTCCCATAGACCTCGACCGCCTGCTCGAAGGTCATGGCGGACACCATGGCGGCGTATCGGATCGCCTGGAGTTCCATGTGACCGCCATCCTCCGTCCGCTTCAGCTCGACGATGACCAGGTTGGCGTTCTTGTCGATGCCCAAAAGGTCGATCCGCCGATGGCTCGTATCCCAGTCACCAAACTCCTCCGCAATGATCAGCGTGTCCGGTGATATGACATCGATTTGCGAGCGGAGCAGACGCTGGAGGTCGTACCGTTCCCGCAGGCCTGCCAGGTTGAAAGTAGTCTCGGGGATCTTGCGGATCTGGTCGGTTGTGATTTCGTAGATGGCCATCACTCCACCCCTCGGTTAGCGCCATGGGTGGCGCCCAGGGTCGTGACCGGGTCGAAAACGGTCGGCTTCTGTCGTGATGGCGCCTCCTTACCAGGAACGGCGCAAGTCGTTGCCTGCGACATACCTCGTCGACGTCTTTCGGGCTGATTCGTAAGTACCGGGGAACGGACTCGAACCGTTGACCTGCGGATTATGAGACCGCCGCTCGATTTCCGTAACCCCGTTCTCACCAAAAGGGTTGGGTTTACCCCCTTCGTGCTGGGGAGCATTTGGGGTAGCAGTTGAAACGCAAACCGGGGTCGAATGCGTGCCGGTCATGACCACCGATTCCGGGCCGGCGGCCTCGGGTTTGAGGGTCGGGAGCATCGATGCGGCGGCCTCGATGTTAACGGCACGGGGGCGGGTGTAGCGACCGGTCAGTTCCAGGGTCGAATGTCTCATGAGGCGTTGGACAACGCGGGGCGTCACTCCAGCGGCATCGGCCAGCGTCGCCATTTGGCAACGCAAGGCGTGGAAGTCAAACACCAGACCGCCAGCATCGACATAAGGGATTCCCGCCCGTTCCAGGTCGGGGCGGAGCATCTTCGCTCCACAGTCCGGGGCCAGTGGGAAGACCGGGCTTCCAGGGGGCAGACTCGCAACGTAGGCATGCAGGTCAAGGGCCAGGTCGGAGGGAAGGGGCAGGGTCGCGGGGTCGCCGTTCTTGGTGTAGCCGGCGGCCACAGTGACGGTCGCGGGGTTGCCTGACCAGTCAAACGACTCTGGCGTGATGCTGGCGACTTCTGAGTAGCGGAGCCCGGTCCCCACGGCAAGGCGATAGCAAAGCGACCGGGCGGGGCCGGTCATCTTCCGCCACGGCGGTCCAGTGTGAGCAGCGTTGATCAGGCAGCGGAGTTCATCGACTCCCACAGCGGATCACGTTTGGGTTGCGCACAATCCGGCATGTCGGAACCAACCGAGGATATCCTGGTCGGTGACCTCGCGTAGCCCCTCGGCGATGGCGTCATACAGGTGCTCCTTCGCCCTCGCCCCGACCCGACGCAGGAACCCCTTGAACTTCGAGAACATCTCCTCGATCGGCGTGTAATCCGGGCTATAGGGCGGCAGCGGCAGCACCCTCGCTCCCGCTCGCTCGATCGCCTCGAACACCGCCGGGCCCAGATGCGAACTCAGGTTGTCAAAGACCACCACGTCCCCTGGCCGCAATGCCGGCACCAGCACCTGCTCCACATAAGCCTCGAAGGTCGCCGCGTTCACCGACCCCGGCAAGGCCAACGGGGCTCGGACCCCGTCCAGGCCCATCGCCGCGATCACCGTCACCGACTCCCACGACGCCGGGGCCGACGCCTCGACCCGCTCGCCTCGCGGGGCCCGGCCGTAGGCGGGCGTCATCGCCGTGGTGACCCCGGTCTCGTCCACGAAGACGAGCCGCCCCGGCTCGATCGGCTCGACCTCCCTGCGAAACTCGCGGCGCTTCTGCCGGACCTCGGGCGTGTCCCGCTCGGCGGCGTGGGGCGACTTCTTCTTGAGCGGCAGGCCGAGCTTCTGCAAGGCCCGGCAGATGATCATGACGCTGCCGGAGATGCCCATCTCCTGCCTCAGCGCCTCGAGCGTGGCGTCGGGAGTCTGCTCGACGAGCTTTCGGAGTCGCTCCAGGGCCTCTTGGTCGAGGGTGGGAGCGACACCGCCGCCATGGGGCCTGGGCTCGGATGAGCCGGTCTGGCGTCGGAGTTGGAGCAATCTGGTGATGGTCGAGACGTTGACGGAGAACCGGGCGGCGAGCTTCCGTCGCGAGCACTCGTGGTTGTCAACGGCCTCAAGGATGCGCTGGCGGAGATCATTCGACAGGGGCTTCATGAGTCACCTCCTCTCGAAGATCTGACCTCAAATCGTGTGCCAAGCGGGTGTGATCCGCTGCAGGGTCCGGCGGTCGTGTCGGCGGTCTTCCTTGGCGTTGAACCCCGTCACTCCAGCCAGGGCATCGGTCCGGGTTCGACCACTCTTCCAACACCACTTTGAGAATGCTCGGATCGCGGTTCGATGATGGTTGACGGTCCCGAGAGAAAGCCCCTCGTCACTCAGGGCCTTCAGAGCCCCTTGGACGTGATCGGCGTCAAGCCCGGTCAGTCGATCGGTCCGGGCAAGGGAAGCGACACGGCGGGCTCTGTAGGCGGCCAGGTCGGCATGTTTCGCGGTTGCTCCCTTGTCCAGGAGGGACGCACGATATTCAGCGAAGTGATCGGCCAGGGGGCGGGCCTCGTGGTCGCGGTACGCTTCCGCCTTGCGGTCGATCAGACCAGCACGACGGAGGGCAATCTCGTTCTCAAGGCGGTTGGCGATCCGCTCGGTTTCGGCCTTGTCGGTGCATCCAGGGGCCTTGCGGCGGCGGCCGTTTTCGTCGAAGTACTGGATGACGTACTTCACGCGGCCTTTGGGCTTGAATACAGTTGCCATCGGGTTCGTTCTCCTGCCAACTCAGGGGGTCGAATCAAGGGGGCGGGCTCGTTCGTAGCGGGCTCGTCCCCGATTCTCCCCATTATCGTTATGTCGGGGTTCGTTTCAATAGGTTGATGCGTTTTGATCGCTTCCCGCACACGCGGTTCTCTCAGGCGTCTCCACCCACTCGACCGAGATGATTTCCCAGACGCGGGCCAGGGCCTCGGGTTTGCTGTCGCAGTCTCGGCACAGTAACACTAGTCGGTTTCCGATCCGATGAGCACAAGGGGCGGGCCAGGAACCGCACAGCACACACGAGGCACGGCGTTTGATCCAGCGGTCCACCGTTCTGGCGTCCCTTTCCTCCGATCGCTCTGGCGGCCTTTCAGGGGCCTTCCGGGACTTCCTCCACCAGCCATGAGGAAGCGGGGGCGGTCGCGGCGGTTCGATTGGCATCCAGACCAGCAAGAAACGGAACGTCATCTGACCGGGGGCGGGGCGGCGGAATCGGCGGCGGGTCATTGGTCCCTCATGGGTTGCAGGTATCCGGCATAGATGACGATCGCTTCTCCCCACGGGGTGATGACTAAGTGGTTTCTTGGACGGCCACGTCCCGAGATAAGCACAGTGACAATCTGGCCATGTAGGCGTGCAAGAAGGGGATCGGATCGGATCAAGCCGGGCTTACGGCCAGACCTTTTGGCGGCATACCAGATGATGGCTTGAGATCCCACGCGGGGGGCACTAAGCATGACTCTCCCTCCCGGTTCGACTTGAGAGAATCGAGGCATTCCACAGGCGGCCGGCCTCGATCGATTCGGCCAGCGATGTCCCGTCCCATATCAACGCGTTGATCGCCTCGATGTCGTCGGCATCGGCGGGAGACAGGTCGGGGACAGTCCAGTAAAGCGGTCGGGGTTCAGGGCCGGCGGCCAGTTCCTCGGAAAGGGGCGGGGTCGCCTCGGGCAACATGACAGTTCCCGAGGAATCCCCGCGAAAGACGCGGGAGGGTTCAGCCTGATCGATGACGATGCCGGGGCTGGGATCATCTCGGGCCGGTCCCCAGCGTTGGGCGGCCAGCTCGTGCCAGGTGAACAGCTCGGGGGCCTCGGTCCCCCCGAGGCGATCCGTCCACCAGCGGCGTAGGTTGATGCCGGCTTGGGCGGCCTCGGTCCAATCCTTCACGCCTCGGGCGGCCGAACGCGGATCGCTCGGGCGGGCCACCCCGAGGCGGCCTTGTCGCCGGCCTCATCGGCATCGGTCGCGATGAACCACGGGGCGGCGGCCAGCATCAATCCGAGGGTCGACCAGGATCGGGCCGGCTCGATGCCGATCCAAGAGTCACGACGGCGGCCAGGTCGCCGAGTTCCTGACCGAGCAAGAGGGCGTCAAATTCCCCTTCCACGATGACCAGCGGGCGGCCGGGCTCGATGGCATCGAGGGTCTGGAAAGATCCCGGGCCGGTCGCGGAACGCTTGGCGTACTTCGGTTCGCTCCCCTCGGGCTGGCGGATCTTGACGAGCGCCAGGCGGTCGCCATCAAACCACGGGATGATGACTCCCGGGTCTTGATAGCAGCGGTCCCCCTCCCGCGTCGGGATCGATCACGCCGGGCGTCCACCCCGAGGCGGGCGGCGCTTGATCGTCTCATCGGTCAGACCGCGGCCGTGAAGATAGGCCAGGGCCTTCGTCCCCTCGGGCGTCCAGAGGCGGCCGGCGGCCTCGATCACGAGGGCCAGGGCATCGGCCAGGGGCAAGCCGGACGATCGCTCTGGCGGCGGGCTGGCGGCCTTCTCGGGTTTGCTGGCGGCCGGCGGGCTCGAGGGCCTCGGGGGCGGGCTGGCGGATCTTCCCGAGGGGGCCACGATGCCGGCCAGTTCGGCCACGAGCGCGTACGGCCTCGGGAAATGCCACCCCGTTCAGCTTCATGACCAGCTTCGGCGGCGTCGCCTTCCTCCCCGCACCCGTAACACTTCCACCAGCGGCGGCCGGGCTCCACGCAGAATGACGGGTTGCTGGTCTTCATGGAACGGGCATCGCCACCAGAGGCGGCGGCCACGTTCACCACGGCGGCCGGGGGCCGGACCAAGCAGGGCGGTCGCGACCCGGGCCAGGTCGATCCGGTCGCGGATCGCGTTCCAGTCGATCCGGTCCCCGGTCGCGGTCTTGTTCCAGGTGGATGAGGCGATGATTCCCACGGTGACTCTCCCCGGTTGGATTCGAAGCTTGTCGGTTGTCAGAGTTTCGGAGTTCCCTTAGGGGGTTAGAAACTCTGACAACGATTTCAGGGTTGTCAGAGATAGGCGGTCGTTTAACTGTGACAACCCCGACAACGCGGTCAGAATCGGCCTTGTTCGGGATCGGGCTTGGGCGGGCAGTCTTCCACCATTTCCGGCCTTCCAGTTCGTACTCGGCGGCTCCCAGAGCATCACGCGCGGCGTAAAGTGTGCCGGCGGCGAATCCGGCTTGATCGGCGGCCTTCCTGACCACGGAAACCCGGGCCGGGTTCGGGGTCAGTTGTGCGGCCAGCCAGGTCTTGCACTCTTCCAGCTTCTCGGGGCTGGGGCCTCGTTTCTTGGGCATGGGATCAGGCTCCTTGGGCGGCTCGAAGTCGTATTCGTTCCCGGCGGTCCCCATCGTGATTCCCAAGGCGCGGGGGCTTCACCACGGCGGTCTTGTCCACCCAGAGGCGGCGGCGGTCGGGCTGGCCTTCCGGGTCGGGCTGGGTCATCTTGATGACCACCCGGGCCTTCTCCACGATCCGCCGTCCCGAGGGCTTCCTTGTTCTTGGACAGATGGGTCAGACCGAGGAAGCCACCCCGGTCTTGTGGCACAGGTCCAGGATCGGAGCGAAGAACTCGCGGGCCTCGTTGGGCTTCGACAGATTGCTGGCTGGTTGTCATCCCCACGGTGTCGATGATCGCCAGGGGCACGGCGGCGGCCCGGATGCGGTCCGCCGAGGGCGGCCAGCGTGTCGGGGTCGTCCAGATCGAGCGAACCGAACGGCTCGTCGGGGGCCGAACCCAGGGCCACGGCCTCATCGGGCAAGCCGTAGTCGCGGGCGGCCTGTAGCATCTCCGCGAAGTTCCGGTCCCCTTGCACCCACAGCGTTCGCGTGCCGGCGGGCAGGGTCGCGGGTTGACCGTCCGGCCATGGCAAGCCGAACCAGAGGCGGCGGGCCAGGTCCAGAGCGAACCGGGTCTTGCCGACTCCCAGGATCGGCGGCCACGGCGTTCAGCACCCCGAGGGCCAGCCATCCCTTCCACAGCCATGGCTGTGCCGAGACGATCTTGGCGACATCGGCCAGGGTTGCGAACGGTGCAGCGGCCGCGATTGGCGGGGGCGGCCCATGCGGGTCGATCATCGGCCAGGGCCTTGACCAGCTCGTCGACGCTCGGGCCGGGCGGCCAGCATGGCCGTGCCAGGCGGCGGTTCGGGCCTTCTTGCTCAAGTCCGGCCAGGTGTTCGCGCCATCGCCTTCCAGGGTTCGGCCAGGGTGTCCAGTTCCCCGTTCAGGGGCTGGTCACACAGCAAGCGGCCGAATGCCCAAGCCTCGGGAGGGCTAATCGTCATGGGCGGCCACTCCCTTCCGATCCATCGAATGATGTCGCTCGGTTTGAAGAACGGCCGGCGGCCGACGCGTCGGACGGGTTTGGGGAATCGACCGGCGGATATCTCCCGTTCGAGGGTTCGCCTCGGGATGCCGGTCGCGGCCAGAATCTCGGGCCACCCCCAGAGTAGTCGTTGGACGGCGGGGCCGGCGGCCTCGGGCTGGCGGTCGATCGGTTCGGCAAGTTTGAGCGGTCTAGGATCGGCCACAACGGGCCGGGGGCGGGGGGCGGTCATGCTTCACCCCCTCTGGCCTCGGGCCGACTCGTTGACTGGTCTGGGTTGTCGCGGCGGCCGTCTCCAGCCAAGCCGACACCCAAGCCCCTTTGTAGAAGATCCGCTTCCCTTGGCGGGTGTAACGAAGCGATCCGGCCCGCCGGGCGGCGGCCAGGGTCGTGGGCGTCAAGCCGAGGGCCTGACGGAGCGATCCGTCATCGTAGAGGGCCTCGGGCTCGATGCGGACAGGTTCGACCATTCGCGTGTCTCCTGATTAGGAACGGGATCACGCGAGCGATCGTAAAGGGCGACTTTCAGGTTAATCCGGGTCGCTCTGGCATTTGATCAGGAATGGTTGAGCATTTACCCGACAGGGCCACGGAATTTCTTGATCTCGACATCAGGAATACGTCGATTGAAAGTCTTCTCAAGCCAGGGTCGCATTTCTGACACAAGGTACTCGTTGGGCTTCCCTTTGGTCCCCTTGATGAATGGTCTTGGCATGCCTCTGTTTCGGTAGTGCCTTAACCCGCTAGGCTGGCGATTCACAAGGGCGGCGGCCTGACCGAGCGTCACGAGGTCAGGCAGTTCGGCCGGGGCCTCGGGCTTCGCCTGCATGGTCGCGGGCTTCGATTCCTTGCTCACGTCCTCGGGGGCGGTCGGTGCCAGCCGCTCCCGGTTGTATTCCAGCGTGCAGCGATACGCAACCCGTCGGGCTCTGTTCTCGTTCCACTTAGATCTTTCGGCCAGGTCGCCATGGAGTCCCCGGTACGCATCTCCGAAAGTGCCGATAGGGTAAGTTTTCAGGTAGGCAGCGAGCTTGGCACACTCGTCCGTGGACAGCAGCAGCGGATCGGGGCAGGCGGCCCAAATCCGGTCGAGCAAGTCTTTCATGTCCGACTCCCGCAGTCGATCCCGAACGGTGAAAGCGGGGCAGGCGGATCGGGAATCCGCTTTTCGGTAGCGAGCCTAGCCCGTCGTTATTGTATCGACTATCCCCCCCACTTGGCTCGGTACGCTTCTGCAAAGCTCATTCGCTTGCGTTTCGGTTCCACTGGCTTCCCGCCAAGACTCGCCAGCGGAGAAAGTCCTTCCAGGCTCGCGGCAACAGATGCACCGATAAGCGTATCCCACAGGTGATTATCCCTGTCGGGCCTGCGAGTCCAGATGTTGACCGCGTTTCCCTTGGCTTCCATCAACGTCGGATATTCCGATGATAGATGTAACGACAGCAGCTCGTGATCGCCGGGCTTGGTGCCGAACAACGTCACTCCGCCCTTCTCGCCCATTGGGCGTGTCAACATGCCTGCAACTCTACTCTTCCAGAAATTGGACGTCGAACCGCAGCAGCCGCAGCCGATCCGCCGGACTGGCCAAGCCGAGAATCCAGCCGGAGCCGATCTTCTCGCCAGGCTTCTTGTGCCAATCGGCAATCGCGGTCGAGCCCGGCCCGAGACCGAGACCTTTGCTCGGGACCAGCATCTCGCGTCGCTCGTTCTGACGTATAAACAATCGTACAACATCAGTACCCCAACCAGCATCGATCAAGAGTCGAGACAGTTTGAGACTCGTCGCCGTCGGACCGTCGCCACTCCCTCCCCGCCAGCCGGTTAACCAGTGCCTTCAGACCAGCGTATACCACCCCCTCGGTCCCACCGGCCCGTGGATAGGCTTCCTCCAGAGTGGGCGATGCATTCCGGGCAAGAAAGACTCTGGCTCGTTGTTCCGGCCAGCATCCATAATCGAAGATGTGACATGCCGAACGATTCATCCCAGCCGCAAACCATCCACCAGAGGATATATTGTCCCAACGTCGATGAATGCCGTGAGTTTCTTCGCACTCGGGCAGGGCATGTCCCTCGATCGAACCCGCCGCACCTTGAGGCGATCTGTGCGGGGTCGAGTCCGTCGAGCATGCATGGCATGATCGAGCGGTTCATTCTGGTATTCCGACATGAACGCATCCTCACCCCTGTCGTAGCGCAAGTGGTAAGCGTGCTGGATTGCCGATAGCTCGCCGGGTTCGTACCGTTCGGGCCATGAGACCTTTGCTCCCAGTCGATCTCTTTCCGGCGGGCTCGGATAGAATTCCGTCGCCTCGCTGGGGTCCCCGCCAGCTTTCATCCCATCGGCTCGGAGTCGGCGTACTCTTCCCACAAGTCAGATCGGTCCGGCCATTGATAGACCAATTTGTACTTCTCGCCCCGCCATGCTGGACTCCTGTCGTGGTCAAGCAGTTGGTCCGACAAGTCGCCCCGATGGATCACAGTGCATGTTGCCAGTGCCGCAATCCGCCGCCCGGACCACCGAGCCCCATCAGATCGCCATTCAGGATCGCCAGCCGCTCGCTCGTCTGGGTCACTCATCGGCACTCTCGCGGTCTTGTGGATCATCAATCAAGATCAAGTCCGGCCTGACCGTCCTCCCCTCCGCGTCAACGTGAGAGAGTCCTCGGACGGCTCCCGTCAGTCCGGCCATGTGCAGGACCGCTCCACTCCCTTCGTTGTCCGGCCCCGGCATAGTAGGCAAGACCAATCGCTTGCGTTGCCAGACGATCCCGGTCCGCTCGCCTTCATACAGTTGTCCTACAGTGCGTCGGCTTTGGGATTGAAGCCGGTGGATCGGGTAGCACTCTCGCGGCCAGTCAGCCCCGAGAAGGGGGTTATATTCCACTCGGCCTTGAGCCGTGCCAAGGTTTGCTTCAGCCAAGGATTCGTTGGCGGCCACGATCACCACGAACCGCCTACGGCCTGTCAGAACCGCCCAGAGGGCGGAACGCTCGGTCAAGCTGGACTTGCCCCCCCCTCGAGGCATGGCCAGCCCGTACTGGCCTCCAGTCGTCACGGCGGCTTGAAGGCGATCGATGACGGCTATGTGATCATCCGACCATGCCAAGTGAACGTCTGCGGGAAGTAGACCTCCAGGAAGGTCCGCAGGCTACCGGTCGCGGCGGTTCGACGCTCCCGGTTCTCGATCTCCGGGGCTGGAGCAATGTGCTCGGCCTCTCCGGGAAGCTTCCAGGATATGGGCGTTCGATCGAGCTAAGATACCGTCGTAAAGCTCGGGGTTTAAGGCTAACTTAACCTGTTTTGCAGGCTTGGTTTTCGTCGTTTTTCTTGCTCGTTGCCCGGCCATTTAGTAATTACTCCTCGTATCGATTAACTATTCCCCGTGTGGTATCCATGCATTTTTATTCTTGCCGGAAGGACCCAAAGCCCCAAGAGACTCCCTAAGTGGATCTCACGCCGTACCCGGGTCCATGGTCCCCTCGGTTGACTTCGTGGGCAAGTGCGACCGGGCGGCGGCCTTGACCATCGCCACGATGCCGGCCTTCAGGGCCTCGGGCAAGTCTTGGGCCATGCATCGACCACGGCGGCCAGGGCGGGGTCAGCTACTACGCAATGCGGTAGAGCATTTGGGGTAGCAGTTGGGGGGCGAATCGAGGCGATTCCGTCGCATCTTGACGTGATGACGAAAGGGAATGAGTCGATGGTGATGAAGGGGTTCGCTCGGTAAAAGACGGGCTTTTGACGCATCGAGTCGGCAAGAGTCGCCTTCTGTCGGAAGTACCGGGGAACGGACTCGAACCGTTGACCTGCGGATTATGAGACCGCCGCTCTAACCAGCTGAGCTACCCCGGCTCTGGATGCGAACGACCAGGATGAGAGCTCCCGGACGGTACCATTGACAGCATTCAAGGTAACAGACGTGACCAGCAACTTCAAGGCGACCAAGGCAGGCAGCATGGGCTGGCGGGAACCGCTCTTTTCTTGTCGCGAGTGATCGATTCTACTTTTTCTATGGGCTCTCGGTGGGTCGGACTGCTTGACCTGGTTTATCTGAACACTGACTGAATGGGAACCGTCTCTCACGACGCGAGCGGGAAAAGGAACGTTGATCCATGGCTCAACAGTATATTTTCACCATTGAAAAGCTCTCCAAGGCCTATGCCAAGAAGGAAGTGCTCAAGGATATCTGGCTGTCCTTTTATCCTGGGGCCAAGATCGGGGTGATCGGGGGTAATGGGTCCGGAAAAAGCACGCTGTTGCGAATCATGGCGGGGCTGGATACCGATTTCGTTGGCACGGCGCGGCCGGCGCCGGGAACTAGGATCGGCTACGTGCCGCAGGAGCCGATGCTCGACCCAAGCGTCGATGTCCGTGGCAACGTCGAACAGGCCGTCGCGCCGGTGCGAAACCTGCTCAACCGATTCGACGAGATCAGTCAGCGGCTGGGGGAAGGGCCCGAGGCCGATGAGATGGATGCACTGCTTGATGAGCAGGCCAGCGTTCAAGACTCCATCGAGGCCGCCGAAGGCTGGGACCTTGATCGCCGGATCGAGATCGCCATGGACGCCATGCGGCTGCCGCCGGGCGACGCCCAGGTCGCCACACTCTCCGGCGGCGAGCGCCGGCGGGTCGCGCTCTGCAAGGTGCTGCTGGAGCGACCGGATATTCTGCTCCTCGACGAGCCGACCAACCACCTCGACGCGGAAAGTGTGGCCTGGCTGGAACGCCATCTCTCCGAGTATCCCGGCACCGTCATCCTGGTGACGCACGACCGCTACTTTCTCGACAACGTGGTCAAGTGGATTCTCGAGCTCGACCGCGGGCAAGGCATTCCGTGGGAAGGCAATTACTCGTCTTGGCTGGAGCAAAAGCAAGTCCGGCTCGCCCTCGAGGAAAAGCAGGAAAGCAGCAGGCGCAAGCAACTGGCTCGCGAGCTCGAATGGGTGCGGATGTCGCCGCGAGCGCGCGTTGCCAAGAACCGGGCCAGGATCGCGCGTTACGAGCAGCTTTCGGCCCAGGAGTACGACCGGCGCGACGAGGCCATTGTGCTCCAGATTCCGCCGGGTCCGCACCTGGGATCGCTGGTCGTCGAGGCCGAAGACGTGGCCAAGGGCTATGGCGACCGGCTTCTGTTTGAAGCCATGAACTTTCGCCTTCCCCCCGGCGGAATCGTGGGCGTGGTGGGCGCCAACGGCGTGGGCAAGACCACGCTCTTCCGGATGATCGTCGGCCAGGAGCAAGCGGATCGCGGCAGCCTGCGGGTCGGCGACTCGGTTGTCAACTCCTATGTCGATCAGAACCGCGACGCCCTCGATCCCGAGAAGACGATCTTTCAGGAGATCACCGGCGGCGTTGATCCGATCGTGCTGGGCAAGCGAAAGGTCCCGGCCCGAGCCTACGTGGCCACCTTCAACTTCAAGGGCCCGGACCAGGAGAAGAAGGTGGGCAAGCTCTCCGGCGGTGAGCGGAACCGGGTTCATCTGGCCAAGCTGCTCAAGAGCGGCGGCAACTTGCTCTTGCTGGACGAGCCCACGAACGACCTGGACGTGGACATGCTGCGGGCGCTCGAGGAAGCCCTCGTCGATTTCGCCGGCTGCGCCGTCGTGATCAGCCACGATCGCTGGTTCCTGGACCGTATCGCAACGCACATCCTCGCGTTCGAGGGCGACAGCCGCGTCGTGTGGTGCGACGGAAATTACGAGACGTACGAGTCGCAGCGCCACGAGCGCCTGGGCCAGGGCGCCGACCAGCCTCATCGGGTCAAGTACAAGTCGCTCACACGCTGAGGACGTGACGACCTCACGCGAAGCCGAGGAGAGCGAACATTAACGATTCGCGGGCATTCGCCGGTGCGGTGCTGATCGCGATAGGATTCTTCCTGTCGATCGTCTGGCTGGTTCGTCGGCTCGATCGGCCATTGCGGCTCAGTCAGGAACCGGGCGATCGCCGGGTGGAGCGGTGGACGAACCGGGCGATCGTGCTTTTGTCGCTGGCGTTTCTCGCCTGCGCGGTGTGGCGGGGAGTCAACCAGGATTACTACCTTTTCCGGCAGATGTGGAAAGAGATCCGGCTGGGCCACGATCCCTGGTGGCTGACGTTTGGCGTCTTCGGCGTTCAACCGCTCAACGCCTACGGGCCGTTATTCAACGTCTTTGCGATGCTCGACGGGGTCAACCCGCTGGCGGCCAAGCTATTTTTCGCCTGGGCGTATCTGGTCTTCGCAACCGTGATGATCAAGGTCTCGGGTCGTGATCGGCAGCGTTCGGTCCTTCAGGCAAGCTTGCTCTTGGCATGGTTCTGGAGCCCGTACGTCTGGGTCGAGAATGCGCACTACGGTCATTTCGACGTGCTGGTCGGGATCGCTTGCGTGCTGGCGACCCAGGCACGGATCGAGCGCCGTGACGTCATGGCGGGAGGTGCACTTGGGCTCGGGGTGCTGCTCAAATACATGCCGATCGTGCTGCTTCCGTTTCTGATTCTCGATGGCGGCCGGATCCGCCTCCGTTCTTCTCTTTTCATTACGGCCTGTGCGGTGATCCTTCTCGGCCTGGCGATCAGCGAAGCCGTCTGGGGCCCGTCCGTCTTTCGCCCGCTGCTCTTCGCCGCCCAGCGAAGTTCTGAGTACCTGTCCATTTTTCGCTATCTCAAAGGCCTCTATTCGCCGCTGCTCCACCTGGACATCCAGCGCAATTTCGACGACATGTCCGCACCAATCCTCTTCGTCGCGCTCTTGCGCATGGACATGGAGCCGGCTGCGAAAGGTTGACACCGCGAGCTCGGCCGTGCTGGCGATCACAACGACGCTGCTGTTCTACAAGGTGGGGTTTCCTCAGTACCAGATGGTACTCTTCGTGCTTGCCTCCTACTGGGTTGCGGCCAGGAGCAAGCAGATCAGGAACAAGATGCCCTTGTACGTGTCGCTGGGCTGTTATTTCGGCTGGCTCGGCATCTTCGACCTGATCGAATGCACAAAAGGGGTCGATTTTCACTCCATGCAGGAATGGGCCGGATTGCCCACCTTTTTGCTGGGGTGCGGACTGATCGTCTGCATTGTTCGCGCGTTGACCACCCAGGTGGAGCAGGATCGGGTGAATGGCTGACGGGTCTTGAATCGATCCATGCTGCTTGTGAGCACGTCCATGCGCGCAGAACGGAAAGGACGTTCTCAGGGAGTGCGACACTCTGTCCGGCCTCTGGCAACGTAACTTCGCGGGAGACTTTCACTGGCCGCTCCGGAATTGGATCCTATCAAGACCTTCCGTGAATGCTGACTTGATGTTCCGCCTTCTTTTTCCAGAGAAATCGAGCCGGAATCGGCGGAAAAACGGTCGAATACCAGTTGATTCTCTGGCTTGGTATTAGGATTGCAAGCCCGTTCAGCGACGTGCGGACCTGCGTGTCAGGAACGCTGAAGGGTCGACCGCGAGTGCGGTTCATGCCACCGTTTTTCACCTAGGAACAGGACCAGGAGGACCAATTCATGCTGGTTAAAACGATCGCCAAAGTCGCCGTCGGGGCAGGGCTGTTGGGAATGTTACTCACGTGCGGCACCCGCGCCGATGACCAGAAGGGGCTGCCAGGCCCCATCGATAGCCTGGGAGATTTACAGGACACTGGCAAGATGCTGTTCAAGCTTGCCGATACCAACAATGACAATCGCATTTCCCAGAAAGAGGCCGTGGACGCCGGTAACTTGCTGGCCGGCGGGTTCTTCTTCCGCGCCGACGCCAATGGCGACGGCACGGTGACCCGCGATGAGTCTCGTGCGGCGCGTGAGGCGTTGTTCAACCAGAAGCCTTTGCTGCGGTTCATCTTTGAGAGGACACGAGACGAGACGCAAAGGCAAGGCACCCAGGGCCAGATCGACCAGGCCAAGCAAACCGTGATGAACTTGCTGGACTCCAATCACGACGGCAACTTCTCAGCCCCGGAGCTGCGCCAGGCCGTTCAGAACAGCGTCCAGACGATTTTCATGATGGCCGATAAGAATGGTGACGGCCAGCTTGATCCCGCCGAGGTTAACGCTTCGGTTGTAGACGCGGGCCGTGCCGCGGTTCAGACCGCCTTCAACGTGGCAGACCTCGACAAGAATGGCGCAGTGAGCCAGGCTGAATTCGACAAGGCGATCATCAACCCGGCCCACGTGGTCTTTCGCATCTTCGACGCGAACAATGATAATCAGATCTCGCAAGAAGAGATGAGGATCAGGAATGCAAACCCTGGCGCGTGAAGTCCGCCAGCTCCGCGTTCCCGAGCCGGGCAATTCCATCTCCAACCAGATCAGGCGTCAAAACGCCGCCCAGGCTGCACCACCGGTCGTGTCTCCGGCTCCGGCCCCGGCCGTGGCGCCAGGCTCGACTGTCATTCCGCAGCGCTGAGTGTGAGGCACTCGCCATCGCACCATGAAAAAATGAAGCAGGGCCGGATGCGCAACTCCCTGAGCGGGAGATCACGCATTCCGGCCCGGCTTCGCTTAAATAGTGTTCACTCGTGCATTATTTGTGTATGATTATTGCTTCACCACTCGAGGTGTCTCGCGGTGCGGTAAGCATCGCGGCAGGAGGCCCCAAACCATGCCCCAGTCGCAAAACCAGTCAGAATCGTGGAGCCCATCGACGGCCGTGAATCCGGCAACCGATCCGCTCGGACGCCAGCGCGACCTGATCAACCCCGATCTCAAGGTTGCACAGGCGATGACAGTCGCCCCGAGAACGTGTTCTCCGCAGAGCCAGGTCATCGAGGCCGTCTTGATCTTTCACGATGCGGATTGCGGAGTGGTTCCGACGACCGACGCAGGCAAACCGGTTGGCGTGATCACCGACCGCGACGTCGCTCTCGCACTGGCAAGCCATGAAACCGATCTGGCGCGTACGCCCGTCGGTGAGCTGATGAGCAAGGACGTGGTGACGATCGGCCTGGATGACAGTGTTGAACTCGCCATGGAGAAGCTCGGAGACTACGGCGTCAGGCGGCTCCTGGTGGTCGATGACAACGGCGTGTTGCAGGGCATTCTGAGCTGGGCAGATCTTGCCCCGCATCTGACGCCGACGGCACTTGGCAGGGTGGTGTCTCGGATCGTCGAAAACCGGTATCGCCGTTACTTGCCGAAGCGCTCGATGGCGGTCCTCATCACCGTGGGGAAGATCTTGTCGCCGTCGCGCCGGGAAATCCCGCGTGCTGGACCAGGAACACCACGATCAGACCGCGCTCGGGATCGATTACCATCTGGGTCGCGAATGCTCCGCCATGTCCGAATGTCTTGCCTTCAGTCGACCAGCCAAGGCCATAGTTCTCCTTCACCGCTTCACCGGTTTGCTTCCTCGTCATCTGCTGGACCGAGTTCTCCGAGAGATAACGCTTGTTGTCGAGGAGGCCGCCGCCCAGGATCATCTGGCAGAACCGCATCAGGTCATGGGCCGATGAGAAGAGGCCCCCAGCGGGCATGGGCTAGCGGCCAGGGTCGGTGAGGGGATACGCCAGTTGCGTGATCTTCGTTTCCTCGAGCGCGGTCTTATCGGCGGTTGGCTTGTAGGCTTTCGCCAGCCGCGAGACCTGACGGTCGGTCGGCCTGAACGTCGTGTCGTTCATTTTCAGCGGGCGGAAGAGTCGGCTTTCCAGGAACTCCTCGAAGGGCATTCCCGCGACCACCTCAACGATCCGGCCCGCGGTATTGAGGCCGGCATTGGAGTACTGGTAACGGGTTCCCGGCTCGAATTGCAGTGGAGTCATGGCGTAGCTGCCGACCGCAACCCGCAGGGGCAGCAGATCGAGGGTCGGCTGCTCGAGCGCCGATGAGAATGGCAGTCCGCTCGTATGCGAGAGGATCTCGCGCACCGTGATCGCGTGCGATGGCTTCTTCAGGACGACCCTGGTCAACGTCTTCTCGACGACCACCATCTGATCGCGGAATTCGGGAAGATGTTTCGCCACGGGATCATCGAGCGAGACCTTGCCCTCGTCAACCAGCATCATAAGCGCCGTGGCCGTGATGGGCTTGGACATCGAAGCGATCCAGAAGAAAGCGTCGTCGCGCATGGGTGTTTTCGCGGCAACGTCCGAATAACCGACGGTTTCCAGGCTGAGAACCTTGTCTCGCGTGGCCACGAGAACCACCGCACCGGCCAGCGTGCCGCGATCGACGAAAGGCTGAAGCCGCCGGGCGATTGGCGGCTCATCGCTCCGCGGGGAATTCGCGGAGAGCCCCAGCAAGACCGACAGGCAAGGAGCAATGAAGAATCGCATGGAATGTTGCATTAACTGGATGCCCTGGGGCCTCAAGCCGGGTCAGAATCGTGTTCCCGATCCGACGAGATTCGATCTTACCCGGAACCGGGTAAAACAGACGAGACGGTCGCGCATCGAATTGAGGTATGGAGCAAGAGACAGGCGTAGGTACGCCTGGATTTCCGCACCCTGGGACATGACATCCTCGAGTCCTTCCGTTACCGTAATAGTGAATGGAATGCGGCGTCTCGGCTCTCGAAATCGGAACGGCCACCGCGCCGGTCGATACAAGGTTTGTACCCATGACCGACTGCTTGCTGCAAGAAATGTACGGGGGTGTCGTCCGCTTGACGCTGAATCGACCCGAGCGGCGGAACGCTCTCTCGTCGGAGTTGCTGACCCGGCTGGAACAAGCGATCGGTACGATCGCGAGGGACCAGTCGGCGCGGATGGTGGTCATCGCGGGAAATGGCCCTGCTTTCTCCGCGGGCCATGACCTGGCCGAGATGGCCGGCCAATCGGAGTCAGAGTATCGCTCGCTCTTCGAGTTGTGCGGCCGCGTGATGCTGGGCCTGCGGCGGTTGAAGCAGCCAGTGGTGGCGCGTGTACACGGCGTGGCGACCGCCGCGGGCTGCCAGCTTGTCGCGGCGTGCGACCTGGCTATCGCCGCCGAGGAAGCCACGTTCGCCACCCCGGGCGTGAAGATCGGCCTTTTCTGTACCACGCCCATGGTCCCCCTGGTTCGCGTGATTCCCCCGCGGGCTGCCATGGAGATGCTTCTGACCGGATCTCCCATCACCGCCCGGCGTGCATTTGAGCTTGGGCTCGTGAACCGGGTAGTTCCGCGTGCCGAGCTCGACGCAGCCGTCCAGCTCCTGATCGACTCGATTCTAACCATGAGCCCCCACGTCATCGGGCTCGGCAAGCGTGCGTTTTACGATCTGGAGGGCCTTGGCGAATCCACCGCCTACGACCATGCGGTGCCCATCATGGTCGCGAACGCCGTGTGCAACGACGCCCGGGAGGGAGTTTCGGCGTTCCTGCAAAAGAGACCGCCACGCTGGGAAGACCGAGACTCCTGATGCCATTGCCAAGCTTCGACGAACTTCGACAGAGAGCCAGCGCACGGCCGGAACCGGCGGTCGTCGCCGTGGCCGGCGGTGATGACGCCACTGTGCTTGACGCTCTGTCTGTCGCCGTGCAGCAAGGATGGGTCAGGCCGATCGTGGTGGGACCCGAACGGGAAACCAGAGCCACCGCTGGCGATCGAGGACTGCCGCTTGGCGGCATGACCTTTCGTGACGCCCCGACCGCTGAGCTGGCCGCCGTCGCCACCAGGGAGGTGCGCTCCGGGCGGGCGCAGGCTCTCATGAAAGGACAGATCGACACTCCCTCACTTATGAGAGCCATCCTCGACATGGACCATGGCCTGCGTACCACGCGGGTAATCTGCCAGGTGGTGCTGATGGAGATTCTCCGCGATGCTCGACGATTCTTGATGGCCGACACGGGTATCTGCGTTCAACCGAGCCTCCCCATGAAGGTTGACATCATGAGCAGCACGGTTGCCGCGGCTTATGCCTTGGGTTTGCCGCAGCCTCGCGTCGCGCTCATGGCTGCCACCGAGACCGTGAAGCCGGCCATGCCCGAGACCTTGCACGCCGACGAAATCGCCCGTCGGGGCGAGCAAGGAGAGTTCGCCGATTGCTTGGTACAGGGACCGCTCTCCTTTGATCTGGCCTATGCCGCCGGCGCGGGGGAAAAGAAAAGACTTAGTGGTTCAGTAGTCGGAGCGGCCGACATCATGATCTTTCCCAACCTGCTGGCGGCCAACTTGACAGTGAAGGCCATCATGTACACAGCCGATTGCCGCTTCGGCGGAGTCCTGTGCGGCACCTCCGCTCCCGTGGTCTTCATGTCGCGGGCCGACACCACGGAGACGCGGCTCAACTCACTCGCTCTTACGCTCGCACTCCTTGATCGATCGACCCCGATGGGGGTCTGAAGCAAACCACTCCACCTGTCCGCACCCGCAACTGCGGCTGCCTTCCAGGAGCCAAACGATGAATAGGTCCGGCTTGATGGCACTGTTGCTTCTGCAAACCTGGAGCACCTCGCTTCTCGCGCAATCGATCGCTGCCACGCCTCCCGGGCCGAAGCCGGCCGCGCTGGAAGCATACCTCAAAGACCAGGCGTTCCAGCTTCTTGCCGAGCGGAAGAGAGCAGTCGCCGCGCTCGAAGACGCCCGAGCAGATCGCGGCGAGGCAGGCTCACTTGAAGGCGTTCTTGCTCGCATCTCTGGGCGATCTCCCCGAGCGGACGCCGCTGAACGCGCGAGTCGTGGGCGCCCGCCAGCATGACGGTTACCGCGTGGAACGAATCATCTTCGAGAGCCGGCCTCGGCACGAAGTCACGGCGAACCTGTATCTACCAGACGCCTCTGCGCGGGTACCCGGCGTGCTGGTTCCGTGCGGCCACTCGGCGGGCGGCAAGGCGGAAGCCGCGTATCAACGGATCTGTCTCTTGCTGGCGAAGAACGGCATGGCGGTTTTCTGTTACGACCCGATCGGCCAGGGCGAGCGGGTCCAGATGCTGGACGCGGAGGGCCGGCCGGCGATCCGCCAGGGATCGACCACCGAGCATACGCTCCTCGGCATCGGGGCGCTTCTCGTCGGCCGCCAGGCGGCCTCGTATCGTGTCTGGGACGGCATGCGGGCACTCGATTACCTGGCCAGCCGACCCGAGGTCGATTCCAGCCGGCTGGGCTGCACGGGGAACTCAGGCGGAGGAACCCTGACCGCGTACCTGATGAGCCTTGACGACCGTATCCTGGCCGCGGCCCCTTCGTGTTACATCACCTCGCTTGAGCGTCTGTTCGCCACGATCGGGCCCCAGGACGCCGAGCAGAACATCAATGGCCAGGTGGCCGCCGGCCTCGATCATGCCGATTACCTGACCATGCGCGCCCCCAAGCCAACACTGATGTCGGTCGGTACCCGCGACTTTTTCGACATCCAAGGAAGCTGGGATACGTTTCGTGAGGTGAAGCTGATCTATGGCCGGCTTGGCTTCGGCGAGCGCGTCGATCTCTTCGAGTCGGACGAGCCGCACGGCTTCACCGGCCCCCGTCGCGTCGCGTCGGCACGTTGGTTGAGGCGGTGGCTGCTGAGGCTCGACGACGCGATCACCGAGCCCGATCTTCCTGTCTGCACGGCCACCGAGCTTCAGTGCACCATCACGGGACAGGTTCTTCACGACATCAAGGGTGTCTCGGTCTTCGACCTCAACGCGGAACGAGAGCGCCAGCTTCGGGCTGATCGAGCCGCGTTTTGTCGATCGAGCAGCTCGGCCGCCTTTCGCGACAAGATACGAGAACTGCTGGGGATGAAGTCGTGGAGCGCCTCGCCGCATCGTGCTCAGGCGGGCAACGATGCGCTTGCGTCACGGTCGAAAGGCCGCTTTTCTTATCCCGATCGAATCCGGCATCGCTCTCCGAGCTACAGAGTTCGTGCCGGAATGGCCCGACCAAACCCTTCCGACGCTTGTGAAACTCGGGTCAGACCTCGAGCGCGAGCTGGAACCCGGAGGTCCAATCGACAACCTGATGCTTCACGGCCGGCGAGTGATTCTCGCCGACTTGCGCGGCATGGGTCAGGCGGCATCCGGACCATCGTCGGACCGAACCGACTCGCCGCTGGGCCCCGAGGCCAGGGAAGCGTTCCTCTCATTGCACATCGGCCGGCCCCTACTGGGCCAGCGCGTGACGGATCTCCTTGTCCTGCTTGAAAGCTTTAAATTGCGCAAGGATTCCCCCTGTACGTCAGGATTCGAACTCGTCGCCACGGGTCCGGCGGGCCTGGCCGTGCTACACGCCGCGGCACTTGATGAACATGGGCTGATCCGAGGAATCACGCTCGAGCGATCGCTCATCTCCTGGGCCGACGTGGTTCGAAAAGGAGTCAGCCGCAACCAGATTGGAAGTGCGGTTCCCGGCGTGCTTCGCTACTATGATCTGCCTGACCTGGCCGCGCGGCTCGAGCCGTGCCCTCTGACAATTCGCTTCCCGGTTGACGCCATGGATCGCCCCCTCTCTCAAAGCGAGCTTCAGGCGGCGTTCGCGCCCTGCATCGAATCTTACGGCGCGGGAGGACCTCTGACACTTCAAGCAAGCCCCTGAAAAGGAAACCTTGCAAGGACCACGCTCATGCCTCTCGATCCTCAGGTCCATGATTTTCTTGATCGCCTGGCGGCTGCGAATCTACCTCCCATCCACGAGCAGCCAGTCAAGGAAGCGCGCGCCCAGATGGATCTCTCGACCCATTTTCTGGGACCGCTGCCGCGTGTGGACCGGTTCGAGGATCGTTTGATCCAGGGACCCGACGGCTCGCTGCGGGTGCGGATCATCACCCCCCTGGGCGCCGGGCCCGAGCCGCGGCCGGTCATGGTTTATTTTCACGGCGGAGGATGGGTGCTCGGCAGTATTGAATCGCACGAGGGCGTCTGTCGGGCACTTGCCAACGCGGCCGGAGTCACGGTGGTGTCGGTTGATTATCGCCTGGCACCGGAGCACAAGTTTCCGGCCGCCGCACTCGACGCTTACGCCGCGCTTATCTGGGTGGCCGCTTCGGCCCAGGAGTTCGGAGCCGACCCCACGCGAATCATCGTGGCAGGCGACAGCACCGGGGGAAATCTCGCGGCAGTCGCCTGCCTCATGGCCCGCGATCACCGCGGACCGAACGTGGCCTACCAGGTCTTGATCTATCCAATCACTGACTTCAACCTGGAGCGCACCTCCTATCAGGAATGCGCCGACGGGTTTTTCTTGACCCGAGCCGAAATGGTCTGGTACTGGGACCATTACGTCAAGACTTCCGACGATCGCCGCCACCCCTACGCGTCGCCATGCCAATCCGGCGACCTCCGCGGCCTTCCCCCCGCGCTTGTGATCACGGCCGAGTTTGACGTCTTGCGCGACGAGGGAGAAGAGTACGCACGCCAGCTCCAGGCCGCCGGAGTACCAGTCAAGCTGCACCGATATGACGGCATGATACACGGCTTCGTACGCCGCTACCCGTTCTTCGACAAGGGCAAGGCCGCGATCGACGAGATTGGCCGCGAGCTGCGCGCGGCGATGTCGTCATGATTCGGCGTGCGAACGTGACGACTTGTCGTAACGCGGACACCCCGGCGCTGGTTCATTCGTCGGCGCCAGCCATCACGATCGCACACCCAGTCGCTGGCGCAGCCTGATGAATTTTTTTTGCAGCGTGCCTCCGCCGAGCTCCGGATGCAGGATCGCGGTGGCGTCGATAAGCTGGGCGGCTTCTTTCTGACGGCCGGCGTGGAAATAGGCAAGAGCCAGACCGTAGCGGGCGTCGAACCAGGAGGGGGAACCGGTCGTCAGGCCCTTGGCTCGCAGGCGCTCCACGTCGATGGCCAGCTCGTAGGCCTCAAGGCGGTTGTAGGTGTCGGCCAGATCACGCAAAAGCGCGTCGCCGGCCGATTGGGGAGGGCCGGCCCAGCCGCGCAGTGCCACTTGCGCGCCACGATCGTCTCCCAGAAACAAAAGCGCACGGGCCAGGCGCAATTGCAGCACGGCACGCTGGTCGGCCGTCCATTTTTCATTCTCTGTGTCGGCTTCCGCGGCGCGCAGCTCGGGTTGGATCAGCAGGCGCAAAACCATGCCAAAACGGCGCTGGGGAAGGTCCATTTCGGAGCTGGCGGCCGATTGATCAAGCAGGCGGACAGCGTCGAGAAACGCCTCTCGGCCTGAAGGCTCCGCCCATGAGACGTGATTCTGCGCCTCGCGCTCCGCCTCGACATAGCGGCCGATCTGGCACTGGGCAATCGTGTAATAAAGCCGGGCACGATAACGCTCCAGCGGCGTGACGTTCATTCGCTGAATCCGCTGGGCGAGGGCCACGGCCGGCTGGGGATGCCCCACGGTGGGAACCAGGTGGAGGCGGGCCAGGGCAAGCGACAGCTCGATCGTTTCGGACTCGACGCGCGCGATTCTCATGACTTCCGAAAGTTCGCGCTCGGCGCGCTGATATTCTTCGGTGAGCACGTGCTGATCGCCCGTGGCAAGATGTGCTTCGAGGGCGGCTCGCTTGATGTCAGCAAGGGCCAGCCTGGCGTCGAGCCAGCGCGAAGACCCGTGCGGGATGGCAGACCAGGAAGCTTCAGCCCTGGAGGTGTCACCTGATGCTCGGGCGAGGGAGCCCAGCAGCCAGCGTGCTTCGTCGGTGGCCGGATCGTCTGGAAAATCTCTGACCTGCTCCTCGAGAGCCTGGGCGTAGGCCGCCGGGGTGATACCCGGCAATCCCGCGGCCAGGGCCCGGCCTCGTGCCAGGCCGCGGAGCATGCTGGCCTTGGCTCGCAGGTTGCCGCTTTTCGGGTCGCCGACCACCTTCGTGAGCATCGCATCAGCGTCCAGGTACTTGCCGGCCTGAAAGAGGAAACCGCCGCCACGCAGGCGAAATCGAGCCGCCGCGTCAGACCGCCCCAGCTCAAGGGCCCGCAGGGCGGCGCGCTCTTCCAGAGTGCCGGCCTGTTGAGCGTTGCCAACAACCTCGTGTGCCTCGGCGAGAATGTCCCAGACCTCGGGCTCGTGCTTGGAGTCGGGGTCGACGCCGCTCCGCGCCAGTTCCGCGAGTGCCAGGCGAAACTCTGGGGCTTTGCGGTCGCGCAAGGTCTTGAGCTGACGGAAGAGAGCCTGCTCGACAGGAAACCTGTCGGCTCCCGCGGCAAGGGATGCAAGCTCGGCCAGTCGGACGTGAAAAAGCCCCAGCTCCTTGCCCGGCTCGTCAAGGTGAGATGCCTTGAGGTCGGCTTCGGCCTGGTCGAACTTCTTCTGCGCGGTCAAGACCGGAATCCGCACGTCCAGGATCTCTCGTTCCGGGGGAGCGGGCACGGACTTGACAACCTCATCGATAAGGGCCATAGCCTCATCGGCCCGATTCACCCGGCGCAACAGGTCAGCCTTGAGCAGGGCCGCGAACCCTTTCAGGCCAGGCTCGGTGATCGGCTGGCCAAGCAGATCGAGCGCCTCGGCCACCTGGGCACGCCGATGTGCGGTGTCGCCTGGGTCGAGCTCGGCGCGGTCGGCAAGCGCGCGGGCCAGCCGGAACCGAAGGTTGTCTCCCAGAACGTCGCCGGCCTCTCCCGCGGAGATCGCCCGCAGCCGCGTGACGGCGTCGTCGAGTGTGGTGACGGCTTGCTGTCGTGAGCGCGATTCGGCGGGGTTCAGCTCGCTCTGTGCGCCAGAACCGGGCCTGGGCCCAGCGGTAAACCGCGGCTTGAAGCTGGAACTCGCGCGCACGAGGATGACCGGGATTCCGCGTGTTGAAGGTGTCGAGAAGCTCGATCGCCTGAGTCCACCGCGCCTGCCTTTGATCGTCGTTGGCCGCCGTTTGCGCCGCTCGGTCCAGCGTGCCCGCCATGCCGATCGCCAGGTTCTCGCGCCGGCTGATGGGCAGCGCGATGTCCTCGATCTGCTGCTTCAATTCCGCAAGGTGCATGGCCAGCTCGTCGGCTGGAGCTGGCTCCTGCGCTTGCGAAGCGGGAAAGAGGAATAGCGAGCACAGGATCGATCGGACCGCTATCTTCAGTCGTTGTGATCGCACGACGTGAGACTTCCTGGGTGTTGAGGGCTTTATGCCCTGTTTTGCTCCTTGGGCGCGAGGTGCTGGAACAGCGTTGACAGCGGCAGGCGAAATCCGGGCAAGATCGTTCCGCCGTTGAGTTCCTGGCCTTCCGCAATCACGCTGATCCGCGTGAACGACTCGAACACATGAACGACCCGCCGACGGGGATAAACGACCCACACCTGAAGTACGCCGGCGAGGAAATACTCTTCCACCTTCTCCAGAAGCGCGTCGGCCTTGTCAGTAGGACTGACCACCTCGACGGCCAGGTCGGGAACTACGTCCCAGGCTTCGTCGTCGGTCACCGGTTTGTCGCGCGGCCAACGGTCGTAGGAGACGTAAGACACGTCGGGCCGTCGCTTCAGTTCGGCGGCTTTATCCAGCCAATGAAGTGTCTCGACGGTAATCCGTACCCAGATCCCTGGGATCCGCCAAAGCCCCCATATGACGACTCAAGTGCGACGCGACGAGATTTGAACTAGTCGGCCATGGGGGGTAACTCCACTCTTTGGCCGTTTACCACCTCGTAAAGCGGCTCTTCGATGAGGGATGATGGCTCGTGGGCGTCGAAGATTCCGGTTGCAAGGGGGTGGAACGATCGTCGCTGTCGCCATGACCTGGACCTCCGGATAACATGATCGATACGTGAATTATACAGAAGACCGGATCGACGGGTGATGTTTTCGCCATCAAAGATCGGCAACCGATGCCAGAGAATGACACCACAGCCTCGCCCGCAGTCGTCTGGAAGGACGTTTCGAAGGTCTATGAGAACGGATACTCCGCGCTCAAGAATGTCAGCCTGCAAGTCCGCCAAGGCGAGATTCTGGCCCTGCTCGGGACCAGCGGCTCGGGGAAGACGACGCTGCTCAAGATGGTCAACCGGCTGATCGAGCCGTCGTCGGGAGAGGTCGTTGTCCGGAGCCAGCCCACGACCGCGTGGAGCCCGATCGCGCTGCGGCGGTCGATCGGTTACGTGATCCAGGAAGGAGGGCTGATGCCGCACCTTTCGGTTCTGGAGAATGTGGCACTGGCGGCCAAGGTGCAGGGGCGGGGCCGAGCGGAACGGCACGAGCTGGCGACGTCTCGCCTGGAGCTCGTCGGGCTTGATCCCGCGCGATTCGGATCGATTCTGCCACGACAGCTCAGCGGCGGCCAGCGTCAGCGTGTGGGCGTGGCCCGAGCGCTCGCGGCCAGCTCGGACCTTGTCCTGATGGACGAACCCTTTGGTGCGCTTGACCCGATCACCCGGCGCGACCTTCAGAGACGAATTCCGGAGCCTCCAGCGACGGCTGGGGACGACGGTGATCCTCGTCACGCATGACCTGCGCGAGGCCTGCCGGCTGGGCGACCGGCTGGCCTTGATGCATCAGGGAGAGCTGGTGCAGGTGGGGCCGGCGACTGACTTTCTTGAGAATCCTGCCAGCGACTACGTCCGCCAGTTCTTTCTTGATGCGGCGGCGGTTGACGTGGCGAAAGAGCAATAGCCGTGCTGCACGAGTGGTTAGAATTGCTGGCGTCCGAGCGATGGAACCTTGCGGGAGCCACCGCCGCGCACCTTGAGCTGGTCGTGGAAGCGGTGTTGCTTGCCGTGCTGGCGGGCGTGCCGCTGGGCATTCTGGCCGCGCGGAGCCGAAGCGTCGAGCGCGCGGCGATCGGCGTGACGAGCGTGCTCCAGACCATCCCCAGCCTGGCTCTGCTGGGATTCCTGCTGATCGCCTTTCGGGGCCAGATCGGCAAAGCTCCCGCCCTTGCGGCCCTGGTGCTGTATTCCCTTTTGCCGATCGTGAAAAACACGATCCTCGGGCTGCGGAGCATTGATCCCGGGGTTCAAGAGGCGTCGCGTCGCCCTGGGGATGACGGCATCTCAGCGGCTGTTCCTGGTCGAGCTACCCCTTGCCGTGCCGATCGTGCTGGGCGGGGTGCGCGTGGCGACGGTCGCGGCTGTGGGCATGGCGACCATCGCGGCGGCCATTGGCGCTCGAGGGCTGGGAAGTTACATCTTTCGGGGCGTTGCCCTTTCCGACACGCGGCAAATCCTGATGGGCTCGGTTCCGGCGGCCCTGCTCGCCCTGGTCTGCGATGCGGGCCTGGGAGAGATCGAGCGCAGGCTGGACCCGACCCGGCGGGGGCAATCACGACAGGCAGGCCATCGCTCTCGCACTCAGCTTGGCCGCGATTGTGGCCGGCACCGGCTGGATATGGTGGCACGAAAGCCGGCCCCGAGGTGCGGGCCGCCCCACGATCACGATCGGCTCCAAGGACGGCAGCGAGATGATTCTCCTGGGACATCTCCTCGCCGACCTGGTCGAAGCTCGCACGAATTTCCACGTGGACCGCCGATTCAACCTGGGCGGGACCCTCGTGTGCTACAACGCCCTTCGACTGGGAGGGCTCGACGCCTACGTCGAATACACTGGCACGGCGCTCACCACCATCCTCAAGAAGCCTGTCCAGACCGATCCCAAAATCGTGCTCGACCTGGTACGTGAGGGATTAAGAACGCGCGATCGTGTGCTCTGCCTCGACCCGTTCGGATTCGAGAACACGTTCGCATTGCTGATGCGCCGCGAGCAGGCCGAACGGCTACAGGTGCACACGATCTCTGACCTGCGGCCGCATCTGCGGACGATTCGCGCGGGCTTCGGTCCCGAGTTCATGAACCGCCCGGACGGATATCCGGGTCTGGTCCGCGCATACGCCCTGGAGTTCACGATCCCCCCGCGCGAGATGGACCGCAACCTACTTTACCAGGCACTTGCACAAGGCTCGCTCGACCTGGCCGCGGGCGACTCCACCGAGGGCCGGGTCGCCGCGCTAGACCTGGTGCAGCTTGAAGATGACAGGCGGTACTTTCCGCCTTACGAGGCGGTTCCCCTGGTGCGTGAGGAAGTGCTCGAGCGGTTTCCCGAGCTGCGAGACGCTCTGAACGGCCTGGCCGGCAAGATCGACGCGGCGACCATGCGCCGGCTCAATTACGAGATCGACGGCAAGCACCGACGGCCCGAGGACGTGGCAAAGGAGTTCCTTGCCTCCTCGGGGTTGCTCGGCCCTTGATTTCTAGCTCAAAACGGGTGCGGCCTCCGGCTTGGCCTGGGTCTCCTCGGCGGTCTTGCCGATCTCCTCTTCCTTGAAGAAGAGTGCGAAAATGAGCATGCACACCAGGGTCAGCAGGAACGGCCCCATCCAGATGCCGCGCCAGTCTTCGACCTTCACGCCCCCAACTTCCGAGGTGAAATAGCTCCTGATGTAGCCGGTCAAGACGCTGCCGACGATGGTCCCCTGCCCGTACACGACAAAGATGAGCAGGCTCTGGGCCGAAGCTTTGATATCCTTTGACGCCGCTCGGTCAACGTACATCTGGGCGACCACGAAGAAGAAGCCGAAAGCAAACCCGTGCAGGGCGATCGTCGTGATCATGAGCCAGAACGGGTAGCCGATGGCCGAGAGCCCGAACCGTAGCGCCCAGGCCCCGGCACCGATGAGCATCGTCTTCTTGACGCCCAGCTTGGCGACCGACAGGGGCACCAGCAACATGACCAGCACCTCGGCAATCTGGCCGATCGTCATGTAGGCGCCGGTCTGGGTCGGGTCAACACCGATCGCCTCGAGAAAATAGTTCTCGCAGGCGAAGTAGAAGGCGAGCATGATGCCGATCAAGCCGGCGACGACCACGAGCACCGCGAACGAGCGAAACCGCATCAGCTCGAGACTCTCGAGCACGGCCGACCGCTTGTCGATCGGGTCGGTCTCCTTGGCCGGAACCGGCGGGGTGTGCGGCAGTGTGAGGCAATAGAGCGCGTAGAGAAGCGAGAAGGCTCCCGAAACACGCAGGCAATCTCGGAAGTGCGGCTCGCCGATGAAGGGCATGGAGAAGACTTGTTTGAGTGTGGGAACGACGGAGCTTCTCCAGGACGTGAGAGGAAGCTCTCGAACGCCCCGTGCTGGCCCAGCACGTCGAAGATTGATTGATAGAACGGTAACTTGTCGTAATTAAGGTAGGCCTCGAACGACAGCCCTGCCGCGATCCAGCCGATCGTGCCCCAGAGCCGGATCGATGGGAAATGATGCTGGTTGGCTTCGCCCAGGCTGCGAAACGAGATTGAATTCGAGAGAGCCATCGTTGGCATGTACAGGTTGCAGTAGACAAATAAGAGAATAAAAATAGGCCAGAACGAGGTCATGTATGCCGAAGCGATGAGCAACAGGCCGCCGATGAAATGAGCCGCCGCCATCACCCGCTCGGTGGCGAAATAGCGGTCGGCAAGCTGGCCCAGGATGAACGGGCCGATGATGGCGCCGAAGCCGTAGACGGTGAAGATCCAGCCGATCTCACGCGAGTCGAGATTGAGATCGTTCTTGCCCAGGTGCTGCGCCAGCATGGGCAGCCAGATGCCCCAAACGTAATACTGAAGAAACATCATGATGGAAAGCCGCACACGCAGACCAAAGCTCATCGAATTCGCTCCTTCCGTCGCGAGTGGATTCGGGTGGGCCGGGCGCATCATCGCATCGCCCGCGATAGTAGGAGAATTTAGCGACCAAGCGGCCCAGATGCCAGGGTTCGCTCAAAAAGGGTAAGTATGCGGCCCACATGCCAGTGCCGGCTGTGGATCGCCGGAGGGTCGTGAATGACCCATCGTCGCCAGCACCCGCAGGGCAACCTGGGCACAAGTATTCTCGCGAGCGTGCGAGTGCCGCAAGCCGGCGCGGCCGTCATCGGAGCCGTTTTCGATGATCGACCCGGCGGCAGCGAGAAAGGAATCGTCATCGTCGGCGACATCAAAGAGATGCCTGTACAGACGGCACTCGGGAATCGACGTCGCCACGATCGGCCGGCCCGATCCCATGCCGTCCATGATCTTGGTCGGAGAGCACGCCTTGTTGAAAGGATGATCGGCGCATAAGGCATCAAGATCGCGTCGAACGATTCATAATAGCGGGGAAGGCTTTCTTGCGGTCGCCAGCCGATCGGGTGCACGTTCTGCCCGATCGAAAACTCCGTCCAGTCAGTGGACCAGGGTTCGCGAAGACGGCTGAAATGCGGACATCGCCCCACGACCACGATCGACGCTTCTGGAAACGCCTCGCTGAGCTTCTTCATCAGATGCCAATCAACTCGGTTTTCGATCGAGCCCACGTAGCCCAGCAGGGGACGCGGCAGGTGGGCGATGTCGGCGGGCGGGACTCCGGGCCGGCGAGCCGGATGCTCGGCCAGGAACGATGCCGGAGTGCCGTGAGGAATATGGTGGATCTTTGCGGCCGCTTCGGGAACGGCCGCGCGCAGCTCGTCGGCACGAAATCGCGCGACGCAGACGGTCGCGGTGGCCCGCAACACAAGCTTGCGTTCCAGCTCTCGAATCCGCTCAGCGTGCCGGGGCCAGTACCGCGTGTAATCATCGATGTTGTAATAGAGCGAGACGTCGGGATCGAGCTGATCGAGAAGGTGCAGGTAGTGGGGATACGTCATCACCAGGCCTCGATTCGAGCACCGGGCGGAATCGCGCCAGAATTCGCGAATGACATGTGCGACGGGCCGCATGCCCAGCTTCGGGTAGCTCTTCATCCACCCGCTGGGGAGAACCATGTCGCGTGCCACCGAGCCGTGGCCCCATGGCCGCGGGCGGCACGCGCTCGACCAGGGATAAAGCCCCTTTCGCCAGCCGTTAAGGTAGTCCATGCACCGCAGCGCCAGGACACTGACCGACCGCATCGTCCAGCTCTCGAAAAAGGCTTTCGGTGGTGAACCAGCTCACGTCGGCGACGGCAAGCGCCAGTTTCCGTGGATCATTGTTTTCACGGCAGCGGTCTACAGGCAAGCGCTTGTCCTTCAGGGAACGATCGTGGCGAAAGTCTTGAGCTGGGCCGGGGGCTCGTCCTTGACGTCCGTCTCGATCGTGACGACGGCATGGTGGGGACCGTTCTGCTCGGGGGCCTTGAACGTGAGCTTTACCTGGTGCACGGGCCGTGCTTTGGGGTCATCATCAACAGGCTCGAGAGCTCCCTGGTTGGCTGAAAGCTTCGTGATCGAGAACGGTTGAGACGAACGGACGATCACGGTTTTGGAGATCGTTTGCCCGGGATGAACGCCGCCGAAATTGATGATCGACGGCGTGACCGACACCGCGCTCTGGATGTTGGCCACCACCGAGATCGGTATCGTCGGGCTCGTCGAGTCGCTGGTCAAGAGGGTGATCTCGTCCTTGAAAGCAGCCGTTAGGAATGCCGGGTTGCAGCGAGGCGGTCAAGCTGTAGTTAATCTGCCCCTCGGCCGTCCGGCCAAGCTCGCGGAGCTCAGCCTTGATCTTGTTCGAGAGAGTCTTCATCTTCGTGACTTCCCAATCCGACCGTCCGCCGGCGTAGGTCAGTGTCAAAGAGGCCTGGGCCATCTTTTCCGACCGGCGCACGATGCCGAAATCAATCTGACCCGGGCTCATGGTCAGGTCGCCGCGAATGAAGCAGGAAAGGTTCAGATTGACCTCTGCGTACTCGGGGCGATCGAAAACCAGGATCAATCCTGAGTGCTTGTCACGAACGAATTTTGTGGTGTCGATTGTGGCTTCCACCGTGGTTTGCGTGCCCGGCGGAATGATCTTGGAGCCGACACGCACGTCCGTGCATCCACACTTGGTGCGCCAGTCCACGATGCGAAGCTCGGAGTCCGTCCGGTTGATGATCGGAAAGGAGTGCCTGACCTGTGAGCCTCGAGCCACGGTACCGAAGTCGTAAGCCCGCTCGGGCAGAGCGGACGCGACCCAGCTCTGATTCTGACTCCGGCTCTGCGGACTGGCGACGATCATCCCCAGGAGCGAGATCCCGATCATCCACCGCATCTGCCTAGCTCCTTTACCGTCAATGCTTGCCACCAGGCCATGTCAGCAACCACTTGAACATTCTCGCGACCAAGTCTCTTCACAAAGTGTCACTCTGCGACCCGGATCCGTCAAGCAAGACCTGGGCCACCGCAGCGTTTTGTTTTCTTTTGTTCACTTAGTCAGCAATCGATTGCAGGTCGAGGTCGGGACGGAATCTCCTTGAAGAATCGGCTTGAGGCGTGCAGCTCCGTTAATAAAGCCTGGAATCCGTGATCGCGTCGTGGGGGTTGGCATCCGCCCTATCGTTTACGGAATGACCTTATCGTCGTATCCTCTGTGCTCTTCGACTACGCGTGACTTGCCGCGTTTGTTGCCCTGGGCGCGTGGACGTGGCGTCTGCATGACGCGGCAACCTATTCTGGAGGCCTCATTCGATGATCACCATCCGAAGGACCGCGGCGTTTTCGTTGGCCATCGTGGGAGCGTTTCTGGGCGGCGGAATATTAGTTCTGCTGGCCGAGCGAGGCCCAAAAGCCGCCATGGCGGCAGCGCCGGCGGGCCAACCCGGTGTCGTCTCCGGCAACGACAACGGGCCCGTCGTCAAGGGGTGGAAGAAGGGTCAGGGGTGGGGTTGGATCTGGGGAAAGGACGACGAGGTTGGCGCCTTGAATGGGCTGACGGCGAGGAGCCGGGCCGACGCGCTCAGCTGGGCCACGCGGGGCGAGGTCTACGACCTGGGCATGACGTACAGCCGGCGCAGCTACAAGTGGCCGGGGCACAGTCCCGGAGAGATCATCACGTTTCGCAGCCCGGACGGCATACGCCGGATGCAGGATGGCGACGCGCCGCCGCCGGATAAAAATCGCGACCAGGTCTACTGGCACTCGGCGGCGATGTTCATCTCCGACAACGTGGCGACCCAGATTGACGGCCTGGCCCACATCACGGCCGGCCCCGATGACCACTGGTACAATGGGTTCAAAGAATCTGTCTGGGGAGGCGATTGGGGTCCGCGAAAGTGTGACGCCTCCACGATACCCCCGATCGTCGCCCGCGGCGTGATGATTGATGTCGCGGCATGGAAGAAGGTCAACGCCTTGCCGGCCCACACCGTGATCACCACCAAGGATTTGCAGGACACGCTGGCCTGGGAGGGCGCCGCCATCCAGCCCGGCGACGTCGTGCTGGTCCGCACCGGCACGGGCCGCTTCTGGGGCGACGATGGAGCCGATCACCGGACGATCGCCGAGCACGACAGCGCAGGCCCCGACCTGGCGGCCACCCGGTGGCTGGTCGAGGAACAGGGCGCGGTCATGGTCGGCTCCGACACCAGCGGCTACGAGGTGAACCCGGCTCCTCATTCGCCGGATCTCTCGATCCCAGTGCATCGATACTTGCTTGTCAACCAAGGCGTTCATCTGGGAGAGTTTCACTATCTGGAGCAACTGAGCAAGGCCCGGGCGTACACGTTTTGCTATTTCGCCAGCGTCAACAAGATCAAGGGCACCGCCGCCGGCTTCGCCCTCCGGCCGATCGCATTACGGTGAGCGGTCTCTGCTGCTGACAGCGCCGGCGACATGGGGCGAGTGTCCTAATAACTACGTTGCAGAAGATAAGTCAAGCATGATATGACCGGCGCTGTTACAGCGAATGCGTCGGTTGTTTCGACAATCGTACGATTCGAGCGCGGGTGCTCGATTTTTTTGTTGACACGGAACAGCGCACGCCGAAATAATCCCAGCACTTGTCATCTTTTCTTACATGGCCCGTGATCGGCTTTGGCCGAGGATTCGTGCGTAGCTAAGCCCGTGAATCGATGACGTTTCCGTACGACAGATGATTTCGGACTTCCGGCCTGCTCTGGTAGACCCACTACTCCCTGCACCGGGGTTTTCTCGAGAAGGTATCTGGCGGACGATCGGCGGTGCTTGGCGGTCGGGGAGATTCCAAAAAGGCTAACATCGCTGAATCGGGGCCGGACTTCTTGATGGGGGCTGACGATGAAAGCACGATACCGCGCATTGGCGCTGCCAGCGCTTGCGCTTTGTGCCTGCATGTACACGGGCTGTGGCCCGTCGAATGAAGACACGTTGAAAGGGGAGTCGAAGGTTGTTCCGCAGAGTCCGGATATCCCGAATTTCAAGGGCTATGGAGACATGATTCAGTACAAGACGGAACAGGCGGCCAAGAAGAAAGGGACCAAGGGGACGACCGACAAGAAACAAGCACCCGCGCCTGCACCCGAGAAGACGAAAGACGCCGAGACACCCAAATAAGTGGCCCGTTCGTGGCCTTGCGATCAACGGGCGCAGGTTGGCCGGCTTGGCACCCGCGCTGGACAGCGACTTCCGGCCGCGTTCTTATTTCCATCGTCCCGGCAGGGCGGTCTCGCCGAGGAGAAGGCCGGCCCAGCCTCGTCGGAGTCCCTCTCTCCTCCATGGAACTCGGGAGCCAATTCATGTCACTCAGACATCGAGGATTCACCCTGATCGAACTCCTGGTGGTGATCGCCATCATCGCCGTGCTCATCTCGCTACTCTTGCCCGCCGTGCAGTCGGCTCGCGAGTCGGCTCGCCGGGCGCAGTGCACCAACAACATGAAGCAGATCGGTCTGGCGGTTCACAATTACATGAGCTCCAACAACACCATGCCGCCCGCCTATATCGTGTACTCGCCGGGGCCGGTTGGAGGGATGGACACCGCTCAAGACTACACCGCCCTGGCGCGGATGCTGCCATTTCTTGAACAGAATGCGATTTACAATTCCATCAACTTCAACTTCGGCGCACGGTGGGGAGATGGTACGAAAAGCGACATCCCCGGCACCATGAACGGCTCGACGGCCGACTGCGACACCTTCGGCCTCAACAACGCCAGCGCCAGCGCCAACCAGATCAACAGCTTCCTTTGCCCATCAGACACCGACCTGGCAAACTTGACATACTTCATTTTTACTCCAGGTGGGGTTACGCAGTATGTCGGACGCCATAACTACCCGATCAACGGCGGTAGCAACCCTTTCCGCGCTCCAGTAGTCAGTGGCGGAACCGGCGGTGGAGCGTTGAACGGCGCAGTTTACATCCCCGGATTTCAGCGCGGGGTTTCCAACGCGGCAGGCCTCAGCAATAACGAAATGGTCGGCGCATACCCCGCTCCCGCGTCTTTTTTAAACATCCAGGGAGATCAACCAATCACAGTCGCCGACTTCACCGACGGAACGAGTAACACGGCTGTGTTCAGTGAATGGGTGCGGGGCGACGGTCTCCAGCCCCGAGGTATCGGCTGGGGTGCCCAGAACGGCAAGGACGGTCTGGGTCAGATCTACGTCTGCAATCCGGGGTGCCTTTCCAATCAGTTCTCAGGGCAGATCGGAATGGACTACTTGTTCCAGCAAATCTGCGACAGCCAGGGCTCGGCTTTTGTGCAGCAATACACCTGGAAGGGAGACTGGTGGCTCAACGACAAGTTCTCCTACAGCCATAGCCTAACGCCCAACCGTCGATCGTGCTGGTACACCGATGTACCGGGACGGCCCTGGTCCGGTGCCATGAGCCTGGTCGCGGCGTCCTCCCGGCACCCGGGCGGCGTCAACGTGGCCTTCGGCGATGGCTCGGTCCGGTGGGTGAAGTCGAGCGTCGCAAACCCGACGTGGGTCGGCATTGGCACCCGGAATGGTGGAGAAGTGATCAGCGCCGATGCTTATTGATCGGCGACGAGTGATGCGGCATCCTGGCCCGCCAGTTGGCTTGCTTCCGGTGTTGGCTCATGGCCTATCCGGATGTTACGCTAGCCTGGCGGGCTTTATGTCGTTGTTGGTTTCCCACGTCGCCTTGAGCTGCCTTTTCCATGCCGAGAATCAACCACCGAGCGCCGTTTCGCGTGCTCGTCCTCCTGACTACTCTGGTCCTCGCTGGCTGTGGACGCGGGACTGATGTGCACGGCCCCGAGCAGCCCGCTCAGGCAGCAACCTTGGCTAACGACCAGCTCTCGTGGTTCATCCTCTACCCGCCGTATCGCGGCCGCCCGAGACCGAAACTCTACTCGCCGGGCGACGACGTTCATTCCTCCATCCGGTTTCGCGACGTCAGCGATTCCACCGGCATCGGCTTCACCCAAAACAGTGGCAACAGCCCCGAGAAATACTATCCCACCGGTCTTGGCTCGGGCGTGGCCATGATCGATTACGATGGCGACGGCCGGCTCGACCTCTACTTCGCCACCACGCGCAATTTTCCCCTCGATGCGCCGACAACCTCGAAGGGCAACAAGCTCTATCGCAACAAAGGCGACGGCACGTTCGAAGACGTCACTGACCGCGCCGGCGTCGGCTATAACGGCTTCTGCCACGGCGCGGCCGTGGCCGACGTTGATAACAACGGCTTCCCCGACCTCTATCTGTGCAACTATGGGTCGAATATCCTTTATCTTAATCAGGGCGATGGCACGTTTCGCCCCGCCAAGACGTTCGGCGCAGAGTGCCGCTCATGGTCAACGACCGCGGCCTTTCTCGATTACGACAACGACGGCCGGCTCGACCTTTACGTCTCTTGCTACGGCCACTGGGAGTATGGCGAGCCGCACCAATTCTGTGGCGACGAGACCAAGAAAGCACGTGTTTACTGTCCCCCTTCGATGATCCCTCCCGATCGCCATTTTCTCTTTCACAACCAGGGTGATGGCACGTTCAAGGATGTCACCGAGCAGGCTGGCGTCCTGCGCCGCGACGGTCGGGGAATGGGCGTGATCGCGGCCGACGTCAACCTTGACGGCAAGATCGATCTTTACATCGCCAATGACATGTGTCCCCATTTTCTCTTTCTGAACAAGGGTAACGGCGCGTTCGATGACGTGACCAACTGGTCCGGTGTGGCGGTGACCGAATCGGGCCACTATCAGGGGGGCATGGGCGTCGATATCGAAGACCTGGACGAAGACGGCTATCCCGAGCTCTTCGTGACCAACTTCGACGGCGAGTACAACACGATTCACCAGACCACCGACGGCAAGAACTTCGAAGACGTGAGCGCCGCGGCGGGAATCGTCACGGACAGCATTCCGGATGTCGGCTGGGGGTGCGCACTGGCCGATTTCGACAATGACGGCTGGCCCGACATGCTGGTCGTCAACGGCCACGTCGATGACAACCTCAAACAGCTTGGCCGTCCCGGCGATTACGAGCAGCGCGTGATGGTCTGGCGCAATCGCGGCCGCTGCCGATTCCGGCTCGTTCCCGACCCCGGCCCGTTCTTCGCGGTGGGACAGGCGTCACGCGGCGCTGCGTTTGGAGACCTGGACAACGACGGCGACATCGACGTGGTAATCAATCGCATGGACAACCGCCCGGCTGTCCTGCTCAACGAGTCTGATCCCGGGCACTGGATTCGCCTGGAGCTCTCGGGCACGAAGTCGAACCGGTCGGCGATCGGCACGGCGGTCGAGGTCCATGTGGGCGGCAGGGTCTTGCACAAGCAGGTCAAGGGAGGGGGATCGTATGCCTCAGCGAATGATCCCAGGCTTTTGATTGGCGTCGGCAAAGCAGAGAAGATCGAGCGCATCGAGATCCGCTGGCCCAGCGGCCGGCGCACCACGTTGGCCGATCCCAGGCTTGGGCAAACGCATCGCGTAATCGAGCCGGCCGCGGTGGCAGGAGACGCCGCGCGATCACGAGGCGGAGGGGGCTTGTCGCCATGATCGCCGCGAAATCGACCACGCCGGTGCCGGCAAGACGGCCCCTGATCACCTGGGTTCTGGCCGGGCTGACGCTCGCACTTGTTGGGGGCGGCCTGGGCTGGTTCGCATGGGAACTTTCTCGCCAGCCGGCCTCGTTCGACGACGCCATCGCTCTCGCCGACGCCGGCAGGCTGGACGAGGCGGTTGCCAGGATTCGCGGATACGTGTCGAATCATCCCGAAGATTCTACCGCCAACCTGCTCCTGGCGCAGATGCTGCTCAAAAAGCCCGTCCCACCGCCTGCCACCGGGGAGCGGCGCCCGTCGACTCTTGCCCAGGATGCACTCGACTGTCTGGATCGGGTGCGGCCCACGAATCCGGCAATGGCCGCCACGTTTCATCTTTGTCGGGGCCTCGCCCTCGACCGGCTTGCCAGGCTCGACGAAGCTGAATCGGCCTGGCTCGAAGCGATCAAGGCCGACCCGAGGACCCCCGAGGCCGGCTGGAACCTGCTTCATCTCTATTATCTGCAAGGCCGGGAGGCCGAAGCCCGTGACCTGGCTTTGCGACTCTACCAGGTTGAGCCCGACGCTCATGACCGCGTGCTGCTATTGCTCGAGCTGGTGCGCACCGACGCGCGGCCGCCGGCCGCCGGCTCGGTGATCAAGCTGCTCGAGCCCGTCTGCCGTGAGCACCCCGCAGACCAGCATTCGGGGCTCGCTCTGGGGCTGGCCCAGGTGCGGGCCGGTCAGATCAATCAGGGTATCGGCGAGCTGCGGCGGGTCGTTCAAAGCCATCCCGAGAGCGTGGAGGCCTGGGATGGCCTGCTGCTGGGTCTGGACGAATCCGGCCAGATCGACGCGATGGAAGAGGAATTCGGTCGCGCCCCTCCAGATGTCGCCGACTCGCCGCGCATGCTCAAGCATCGCGCCAAGATCGCCCAGGACCGCAAGCGGTGGAAAGAGGCCGTCAACTTCTACCGTCGCGCCCAGGCGGTCGAGCCTTATAACCGTGTCGTCGAGTATCGGCTCAGCCGGGCCTTGCGGCACGTGGCCGAGACGGGGGAAGCCGACCGGATCGAGGGGCGGCTGCGAAGCCGAGATCTCGCCATCCAGGAAGTCCGTCCCCTCTTCGACCAGGCCACGTCGATGGCGGGTCTCGGCACAAGCCCTCGACTCGAGCTGTTCCAGAACATGGCCCAGGTGCGTGAACGAATGCAGTTGCCCGACGAAGCCCTCGCCTGGCACAAGCTGGCGCTGGAGGCCGACCCCAACAACGCGGCCAGCCTCGCGGCTGTCTCACGGTTAAGCGGCTTCGCCGCGTCAGGAAAATGATCAGGGTCATCGCGATGAGTTGTTTCTCATGTCTGTTGTACCCTCGCCATCAAAAACGCTCGAGGCAGGAGAGCCGATTTCCGTTGGGGCCGCCTCGGCGCGGGCTCGGCCGGTTGTGAAGAAACGCAGGTGGCTGGCCGTCCTATTGCTATGCGGTGTTCTTATAGGCCTTCTGGCGGCGGCAATCGCCTGGTCCGAGTACCATCCTCTCGCGATGGCCCAGGCGGAAGCCGCCTACCGCCACAACGAGCTCGACAAGGCCTTGCGTATGGCCCACGCCCACCTCGACCGACGGCCGTACGGCCGGGCGGCGGCGATCCTCGTAGCGCGTTGCTTGAGCCGGCTGGGCCGCCCCAAGGAGGCCGAGCCTTATTATCAGAAGGCATCTCCACTCGGTCTCGAAGACCGGCACATCCGCGCCTATGCGTTTGTCCTCTCCAACGCGCGTGATCCGGCGATCCTGGCCTATCAAGAGATTCTTCGGCTCTGGCCTCAGGACGTGCTGGCCCTGCGCAGGATGGCCGCGGTCCTGATCTCCGAGAGCCGGTGGTACGACGCGATGGACGCCGCCCGCCGCCTGACCCAGATTCCGTCGGCGGCCGTGATCGGCCACACCCTGGCCGGCGTGGTCCATCACAATACCGGAGAATCCGAAGATGCGGTCAATGCTTTTGACCAGGTCATGGTGCTCGACCCCGACCTGAAACAGATGCCGCTCAAACCTCGCTCGATGTTCTGGGCCCAATACGGGCGGAACCTGATCGTCATTGGCCGGACCGAGGACGCCAAGCGCTACCTGCACCGCGCGCTTGGCGAGGGTGACGACCCGAAGATCGCCGATCTGCTGGGCGAAGCGTACGCTTTGCAAGGAGAGCTCGAAGAAGCCGAACAGTGCTGGCGGCTGGCGGTGCAGCTCGATCCGACCCAGTACGGCGCCTGGTGGAGGCTGGGCAAGCTCGAGCTCCAGAGGGGCCGCCCCGCGGAAGCCATCGAGCCGCTTCGCCGCGCGAACGCACTCCGCGTTGACGCGGTTGGTCCTCTCTACGCCTTGAGCCTCGCCTATCGACGGCTTGGCCGTAACACCGAGGCACTCAAATACTCGAATCAGGCCAATCGGCTGCGAGGCATGAATGGCGAGCGGACCCGGCCGGACGCGGGCAGTCCGCTCCAGGGCTCGGATGAGCCGACGCCCAAAAATCATGTCGATAAGTCATGGCGCACTCGGACCGAATCAAGCCCTGATTTCTAGCGGCAAGTGCTCGTGCCGGGTCGATTTGCCGCCCATTCAGAAAAAATCATCTCGCTCGTTGTCCGAATTCGTCTCTCTTTGGCAATGTTCTGGTAGATCCGAGACCGATGAGCGGCACCTGAGTAACCCGCCGCGACAACCCACCCAGTCCAGCCGGTCCCGGTAAACATGCTATGGCGCGCAAGTTCCGCGGGGAGCTCTGGCGGTGTTCGCAGGGCTCCTACGGTTGGATCGCAGTGCGCCCAAGAGGAGAGTTGCACCGTGACGACTTCGAGTTTCCGCCGCCGCCGCATCGACACCCTGGCCCGCCGCCCGCAGGACCGCCGTCGCCGGATGGCGATCGAGGCGCTCGAGAGCCGGCAGCTTCTGTCCACCATCCTCGTCACCACCGACGACGACAACGGCGACAATAACAACCCCTTGTCCGGCTCACTTCGTGCCGCGATCGTCGCGTCCAACAACGCCCCTGTCGGCACGGTCACGACAATCGACTTCAACATCGCCCCCGGCGGCCCTCAGACGATCCCCCTGGTGCAACCGCTGCCAACGCTCGCCAACCCGACGGTCATCGACGGGACGACGCAGCCGGGCTACCACGGCCAGCCCATTATCCAGGTCGACGGCACGAACGCGGGCGGCGGTGCGATCGGCTTCTCCCTTGATGACGATTCGCACAACAGCACGATCCAGGGACTGGAAATCACCGGCTTCAACAGTGGCGGCATCCTCGACGACAACGGCAACAGCAACACCTTCAACAACGACGTCATCGGGCTCCACGTTGCCAACGGCCTGGCCCGTGTCATCGGCAACGGTACCTTCGGCATCGAGATCAGGGACCAGGCGAACAACAACACGCTTTCCAACCTCGTCATCGCCGGCAACACGTACAACGGCGTCGTCATCAACAATTCGACGGGCAACACGCTCACCGGCAGCTTCATCGGCACCGACGCTACCGGGAACGCCTCGCTCGACCGCAACGGCGTGGCGCTGGGCAACGGCGTCGCCGGGGGCGGCGGCAGCGGCGTGGTGATCAACGGCAGCGCGACCAACACCACGGTCTCGAACAACGTGATCGTCAACAACCAGTCCTTCGGCGTCTACATCACCGACAGCGGCACGACGAGGAACACCCTCGTGACGAACAAGATCGGCGTCGCCAAGACCGGCACTTCGGCGCTCGGCAATGTTCTAGATGGCGTGGCGGTCGTGAGCGGGGCCAGCAACAACACCATCGGCAGGTCCGGTCAGGGCAACGTGATCTCGGGCAACGGCCACAGCGGCGTCTGGATCAGTGGCTTCGACGGCGCCGGACGCACGAACCAGAACGTGGTCGCCGGCAACTTCATCGGGACGGACTACAGCGGCATCGCCGCCATACCGAACGCCCTGGACGGCGTGGTCATCAACAACCAAGCATTCGCCAACACGATCGGCACGACCGACTCTGGCGGCGGCAACGTCATCTCGGGCAACGCCCAGTGGGGCGTCTACATCAGCGATGCCGGCACGATCGGCAACGTGGTCGCGAACAACTTCATCGGAACCAACGTCACCGGCACCTATCCCGTGCCCAACCACAACAACGGCGTGGACATCGTCTTCGGGGCGACAGGACAACACGATCGGCGGCACGACGGCCGCCGCCCGCAACCTGATCTCGGGCAACCTCCACGAGGGTGTCCTGATCGGCTTCGCCGGCACGGCGAACAACGTGGTCGAGGGCAACTACATTGGCACCGACATCACCGGCAAGAACTTCCTGACCAGTTCGCAGCAGATCGATGGCGTTTACGTAGGCCTGGGTGCCGGCAGCAACACCATTGGCGGGCAAAACCCGCTCGCCGGCTTGAACACGGCCGCCTGGAACGTCATCTCGGGCAACTCCGTGAATGGCATCCTGGTGACCGACAGCGGCACGACGGGCACGGTGATCACCGGCAACTTCATCGGCACCGACGTCACCGGATCAGCCGCCCTGCCCAACGGCGGCAACGGCATGACGATCGCGGCTGGAACCCAGACCACGATCATCGGCGCTGGGACGTCGGTCCTTCCCAATCTCAACGTCATCTCGGGCAACCTGGGCGATGGCGTCTCGATCACGTCGTCGTCAAACAACGCTGTTGACTTCAATTACCTTGGCGTCGATCTCAATAACCAGAACGCCCTGCCCAACCGCGGCAACGGTGTGTCGATCCACGCGGCGTCGGGCGACGGGGTCTTTGAGGACGTGATCCGGAACAACGGCGGCTTCGGCATCCTTACCGACAACGGGTCCAATCACAACTCGTGGGCTTATAACTCCATCGACTACAACAGCGCTGGCGGGATCTTCGAGCAGGGCAACCCCTCGCTACAGGCAACGCCTATCATCACCGGCGTCACCGTCGCTCCCACCGGGCTCCCCACGATCACCGGCAGGATCAGCGGCTCGCCGAACATCAACTCGCAGCTCCTCATTCTGCTCTACGCCAACCCGAACTCGAACTCGGGGCTTGGCTACCAGGGACTGACGTTCATCGGGCAGACGACGGCGAACACCGACGCCAACGGCAACGCCAGCTTCTCTCTTACTCTGCCTACGTCGATCGGCGCCGGCGACACCATCACCGCGACCGCCGACTTCGAGTTCTCGTCTACCTCCATCTTCAGTGGACCCTTCGGCATCGGCGGTACCCAGAGCCTGGGCGACGCGGGCTTCGAGGCGCCGGCGCTCGGCACCGGCCATTTCCAGTACCGCCCAACCGGCACCATCTGGACCTTCGCCGGTGGCTCGGGCATCGCGGCGAATCAGAGCGGCTTCACGGCTGCTAACCCCAACGCACCAGAGGGTACGCAGGTCGCCTTCCTGCAAACGACCGGTTCGATCAGTCAGTCGATCTTGCTCAGCGGCGGTAGCTACCAGATCAGCTTCAGAGCGGCACAGCGGACCGGCAATCACCAGAACTTCAATATTCTGGTCGACGGCAACAGCGTGGGCAGTTTCACACCCAGGGGATCCAGCTACGCCCTCTCCAGTACCGGCACGTTCAGCTTGACCCCCGGCTCGCACACGATCACCTTCCAGGGTGTGAACAGCGCGGGAGGCGACAATACCGCCTTGGTCGATGCCATCAACCTGGCGCCGGTTGCCCCACCCATCGCCAACGCCGGGTTCGAGTCACCGGTGCTCGGCACCGGCTTTCAGTATCGTCCCACAGGGGCAAGCTGGACCTTCACGGGCGGCGCGGGAGAATCAGGCAACCACAGCGGCTTCACCGGCCGGCAATCCCAATGCTCCACAGGGCACCCAGGTTGCTTTCGTGCAAACGACTGGCAGCTTCAGCGAGACAATTGCGAACTGGACGCCCGGCAGCTACCAGATCACCTTCCAGGCAGCGCAGCGGGCCGGGCAACCACCAGAACTTCTACGTGCTCGTCGACGGCAACAGTCTTCAGCAACTTCACGCCGGCAGGATCTAGCTACGCGACCTACAGCACCGCCACCTTTCATGTAACCTCGGGCACGCACACCATCACTTTCCAGGGCGTGGATAGCGCCGGCGGCGACAACACGGCCTTCATCGACGCGGTGACCATCACGGCAGTCGGCGTGGGCGTGGATATCGTGGACCAGCCCACGAACACCATTCTCGGTCAGACCATTCAGCCCGGCATCACCGTCTGGGTCGTGGACCAGTCGGGCAATCTCAGTCCAGGCAGCGATGCACCGGTGACGATCTCGATCTTCTCCGGACCCAAAGGCGTCAAGCTGGTGGGCAAGACGACGGTCAACGCGGTGGACGGCGTGGCGGTCTTCAGTGGCCTGAAGCTCAACAAGCTGGGGAACTACACCCTAAAGGTGACGAGCCCGGGCCTGACCCCAGACATCTCGAACGTCTTCACCGTCATGCGTAAGCCTCGCGCGACCAAGACCGTCTCGCACCACTCGAAGAAGGTCCCGGCTCCCAAGCCGGCATCGCACGGGCACAATGTCACGGTCGTGAAGCACGGCGTGAAGGGCCATCGTTGAAATGGTCAAGAATGAGTGAAGGCTCTGTTACGTAGAGCCTGAAGCAACGCGGCATGGCCGGGGCGGAGGCGGATGCGATTCGCCGTTGCCCCGGCTTTTGCCATCTACCTCAGAGATCCGCTTTGCAGCTTGGCAAACCAGCGGCCCAGCGAGTCGCGATCCGCCGGGTTGAGGCCAAGCAGGATGTCGAACTCCTGTTTCGCGGCATTCAGGTCATGCTGCTGGATCAGGGACTCGATGAGAAACCTGCGCGCGAACGAAAGGAACGGATTGAGCCGGAGTGCTTCGCGAGCCTCGTGAACCGCGCCGCCGTAGTCCTGCCCTTGAACTGCGCAGGTATGCCAACCGCTCCCGTAAGCCCGCCGACCAGGGATTGAGGGCGACGCTTCGCTTAGCAAACGGCATGGCCGTACGATGGTCTCCCAGCTCGATCGCGTTCAGGACGCATTCGTCGAGAGCCTGCTCGTACGAGGGGGCTGACTTGAGCACTCTTTCTTCAAGCTGAAGAGCTTCCTTGTGTCGCCGCAGCAGCGCGAGGGCCTTCGCCTTCGATCGCTGGGCTAGCAGATCGTAGGGCCGCTCTGCGAGTTGTTTGTCAAGGTAGGCCAGAGCGAGATAAGCGATCTCCCGTTTCTGGGGCGAGTCGGGCAAGCCTTCCCCCTCGAAGGCGAGCGCGATGCCCAGCTCGCGGCCCGAAGTATCAATTCCCGGAGAGCTTGACCCTTCGTCATTCAAGAGGCGCAAGGGCGACTCTGCACGGGGTGAGGCCGGCGGAACGATTCCCTGGTTCCCGGGCGCTCGCAAGATCCGGTGGTCAGTCGTGGCGATGTGCACGATGTCAACGCTGGAGGTAACAGGCATGTGGCATAGCGTACAGCTATCGACCGGGCTCTGCTTGCGTCGCTCCGGCTCAGGCACGGTGCACCCTCTTTGCTCATGGCACTCCAGACACCTGCGCCGGAAGTAGTCGAGCCGTTCCTGCGGGGCGGGAAGCTGGTGCGGGTCGTGGCACGAAATGCAGCCCAGGCGGCCTTCGCTGGCGCGATAGCACCGGCTGGCCTTCATCTGCTCAACATGCCCCACGGCCTTGTTACCGATCGCGCCGACGCGGTTGAAAACCGCGAAGAACGCCGACGTAGGCAGCCCCGGACGATAGTCGAAAGTCTCCCGACCGGGCCGGTCGACGCGGTGGTCGGCCAGCACATGGCATTGCTCGCAGACAGCCTCGCGCATGGCCGGCTCGAGATGACGTGGATTCACGATCGTCAGGTCACGGCCGTTCTCCACTTGCTGCTCTTGCACGTGGAGCTCTCCCGGTCCATGACAGCGCTCACAACCGATCGCGTGGCCGCGAAAGATCGGCGGCTGGTACCGGTTGACCGAGAGTGCCACAGGCGTCGCACTGTTGGCATGGCAGAACAGGCACTCCGGCTCGATGGGCCGGTCGAAATGGAGGTTCTTCCGCTCGTACCCGGGTGAGAGGTCGAACCGATTCTTGCTCGCGTACCACGAGATTGGCGATTGATACAGCCTGTCCCCGCGTGTGACCAGGTAAGAGACTCCGCGGCGGCCCGACCCGAGGGCAAAGCCAACCTCCGCTTCCACCTCGGCAAGGATGCGACCTTGATCGTCCCGGCGAGTCTCCCGATGAATCTCCCGTCCGTCCCGTCGCTCGATTGTGAACCGCGATCGCTGGGCCTCGAAGGTAGTGACTCCGTCGAGCCCCGTTACTGCGGTGGCCGGCGCCGCCGCGATCGGTGCCAGCGAGCGTCCCATCGGATGATGGCGAAACGTCTCCGCGATCTCTTCATGGCAAGCCGCGCAGGCCGCGTCGCCCACGTAGGTGACGCCCGGCCGCGCGTTCTTCCACGGTGATGACGGCCACGGGACGGCCCCCTCACCGCGGCCGAATGCGCCTCTGAACGGGCTGACGCGACCCAGCCAGATCGAGCCAGCAGGCCAGGCCTGCGAGCGTCAACAAAAAGACGGCGGTCGCGATGGCTTGCGGGCGAGTGGCCGGGAGCCGTCGGCTCATCTTCCACAACCACGGGAATTCACGCACAGCGGTTCGCCCTTGTTGCTCAATTGCCTGTCCTATAGGATCGTAATGAAAGCGGGCCGAGCCTGCCTAGAGTGCTGCGCGAGCGTCGTAGGCTGAGGCAGCGCTGGTCGCGTGCTGGGTGCGAGTGCCCTTTCCTACCGATTCGATCCGGCAGCCTGTCAAACGGTTTATTCGAGGAGGTTCTTCGTCATGGCCATGGAGAAAGCCAGCTCCGAGGTCAAGCCTCGAGGGCGAATCTACGACGACATCACCCAGACCATCGGCAATACGCCTCTGATCCGGCTGAGGAAGGTGACGGCAGGATGTCACGCCGACGTGGTCGCCAAGCTGGAGAATTTCAATCCCCTCTGGTCGGTCAAGGACCGGATCGGGGTGGCAATGATCGATGCGGGCGAGGCCGACGGGCGGATCACCAAGGATACCGTCGTGATCGAGCCCACCAGCGGCAACACGGGAATCGCGCTGGCATTCACGTGCGCCGCGCGGGGGTATCGCCTGGTGGTGACCATGCCGGAGAGCATGAGCCTGGAGCGGCGCAGATTGATCAAGGCGTTCGGCGCCGAGATCGTCTTGACACCGGCCTCCGAAGGGATGCCCGGCGCGGTGCGCAAGGCCGAAGAGCTGATCAAGAACACGCCCAATTCCTTCATGCCCCAGCAATTCAAGAATCCGGCCAATCCCGAAATCCATCGCCGCACCACGGCCGAGGAAATCTGGCGCGACACCGACGGCAAGATTGATATCCTCGTCGCCGGCGTCGGCACCGGCGGTACGATCACCGGCTGTGGCGAGGTCTTGAAGAGCCGTAAACCGTCGGTGCAGATGGTCGCGGTCGAGCCCGTTAATTCACCAGTGATCGGCCAGGCGCGCCGAAAAGAGCCGCTCCGGCCGAGTCCGCACAAGATCCAAGGGCATCGGCGCCGGGTTCATTCCCGACGTGCTCAACCTCGAGGTCATCGACGACGTGGTCACGGTTCGAGACGATGAATGCTTCGACATGACCCGCCGCCTCGCTCGCGAGGAAGGGATGCTTTGCGGCATTTCCTGCGGTGCGGCCGTGGTAGGGGCCCTCACCGTTGCCAAACGCCCCGAAAACGCCGGCAAGCTGCTCGTCGTCGTATTGCCTGACCTGGGTGAGCGGTATCTCTCGACCCCGCTCTTTCCCGAATGATGGAAAGGCCCCAGGACGACGCCGGATCGGAACCCGAAGGCACGCCGCTGGAGATTCCCGCGGAGATTCACGACGCGATGGTGGCCCACTGCCTGCGCGAAGCCCCGCTGGAATGTTGCGGCATCCTGGGCGGGGTTTCTAGTCGCGTATCGTCATTCCACCCCCTGCGCAATATCGCCGCCAGCGAAACCCGGTACGACGCCGATCCTCAAGACCTGATCCGGGCCTGGGTGTGGCTGCGCGAGCATGGCTCGGATATCGCCGCGATCTACCATTCTCACCCCCGCTGGGTGGCCGTCCCCAGCACCACCGACCTGCGGGAGAACCATTACGGTCCCGTTCCCCGGATCATCGTGTCGCTCCTTGCCGATCCGCCGGAAGTCCGTATCTGGCGACTGGAGACCGAAACTTACCAGGAGATCGCCTGGCGCGTGATCGTCGGTACGTCGGAAAGCAGAGATACAACCTGAAACGGCAGGTGCGGATTCTTCGCGAACGTCGCACACCTTCAAGTTTGGTAGCGTCGCCCACAGCGAGTGACCCAAGCCCAACATTTTTTGCTACCATGGGGGCTGTCCTCTTCGAGGGCATTCTTGAGGGAACATGGGAGGGCCATGCTCATGGGGCTCGCGAAGATCACGATGTTCTCTCGGCGGGCGATGATTGCGGCGCTTGCGGCGGCTATGGGCCTGCTGACGGCGATGGCGCTCGGCGGCTTTCAGCTCATCGAGGCGGAATCGGTTTACCAGGGTCGCCGGCAAGCGATGGTCAAGCAGCAGCTCGAGAAGCGAGACATCCGCGATCGATCCGTGCTGGCGGCGATGAGCAAAGTGCCACGGCATCGATTCGTGCCCACGCTGTTGCGCGGGCTGGCGTACAGCGACGGGCCGCTTCCCATCGGCGAGGGACAGACGATTTCGCAGCCCTACATCGTGGCGCTCATGACCGAGCAGATCCAGCCGGCGAAGACCATGCGGGTGCTCGAGATCGGCACGGGCTCGGGCTATCAGGCGGCGGTTTTGAGCGAGTGCGTGGCCGAGGTTTACACGATCGAAGTTGTGCCCGAGCTGGGCCGAGGGGCGACTTCCTTGCTCCGCGAGCTTGGTCATCGCAATGTTCATGTAAAGATCGGAGACGGCTACGTGGGCTGGCCCGAGCACGCGCCTTTCGATGCGATCCTGCTCACCGCGGCACCGCCCAGACGCATACCACAGCCCTTGCTCGACCAGCTCAAGGTGGGTGGCCGCCTGGTGGCGCCGATCGGCGGCGAAGAGCAGGATCTCGTGCGGATCACGAGGACCGAAAAGGGGTACGATCGCCAGGTGATCGCGCCGGTGCGATTCGTGCCCATGACGGGCAAGGCGGAGCAGGAGCGGTGAGCCGAACCACCGAGCCTGGATCACTGTGCTCGCTGGTCTGGCGGAACCTTGAAGCGTTGCCTGCAACGCGGTACAAGATCGAAGCAGACCGAAAACCATCGCAACACTGGCTACCGAAAAGGAACAATGATCCGCCAGAGAGTTAGAGAAATCGATGTTTCCCGAATAGGCTCTAACCGGATGCATCCGTCCCCTCCCCCCTCGCGGGGGAGGGTCAGGGAGAGGGGGCATGATGGCCAGTGAGTTCGCACCTCAACTACGTCGCGACATGACCGACGCCGAGCGTTGCTTGTGGAAGCACCTCCGCGCACACCGGTTCGCTAACGAGAAGTTGCGCCGCCAAGAGCCCCTCGGCCCGTATATCGTTGATTTCGTCTCGCATCGATCACGGTTGATCATTGAACTCGACGGCGGACAGCATGCCGTACAGGTGGAGCATGATCGCGAGAGAACGCGCTGGCTCGAAAGCCGCGGTTACCGTGTGGTCCGCTTCTGGAATAACCAGGTGCTGACCGAGACGGAGTCAGTCCTCGAAGCCATCGCCCAGGCGCTCGCCCCCTCTCCCTAACCCTCCCCCGCGAGGGGGGAGGGGGACAGGAGGGAGGCGCGGATCGACTAGCGGGACTCGCGTGGCTATGGCAAACAGCCCAAGTTTGAGCCCTCTGTCACGCCATTGAAAAGGAAAGGTGCCGATGTTTGATCTGGCCGCCATCCAGAAGACGCTGCGGGAATTTGGCCTCGACGGTTGGTTGCTCTATGACTTCCGGGCCAGCAACGTCCTGGCCAGGCGCGTGCTCGACATGGAGCATAAGCCGGCAGGCTCGCGCCGGTTTCTGTATATGATCCCGGCGGCCGGCGAGCCGGCCAAGCTGGTCCACCGCATCGAGTCCGCGGCGCTTGACCATTTGCCCGGCAGCAAGGCTGTGTATCTCACCTGGCAGGAGCTTGAAGCGGGGATCGGCAAGCTCGTCTCGGGCATGCGGCGGGTCGCCATGGAGTACGCCCCACGCGTGTCGAATCCGTATGTTTCCAAGGTCGATGCCGGCACCATTGAAGTCGTGCGGGCCTTCGGAATCGAAGTGGCGTCCTCGGGCGATCTCATCCAGCAATTCGAGGCCACCTGGGACGACGATCAATGGCGGATGCACCGCGAGGCCGAGAAGGTGACCACCAGCGCCTACGACGTGGCCTGGGGCCTGATTGCAGACCGAACCAGGGCCGGGGGGACGATACGCGAAACCGAGGTTCAAGCGGCGATCATGGCTCACTTCGCGAATCACGGCGCGACCACGTACAGCCCGCCGATCGTCGGCGTCGGACCGCACAGCGGAGACCCGCATTACGAGCCGATCGCGGGCAAGGACGGGGTGATCGGCTCAGGCGATTTCGTGCTGATCGACCTCTGGTGCAAGCTCGACAAGCCGCGCTCGGTCTACAGCGACCTGACCCGGGTGGGCTTCGTGGGCGAGTCTGTCCCCGAGAAGTTTGAACAGGTCTTCCAGATTGTCGCGCAGGCGCGCGACGCGGCGATCGCCAAGGTGCGCGACGCTTACGCCGCAGGCCGGCCGCTCCAGGGCTGGGAAGTGGATCACGCCTGCCGCCAGGTGATCGAGGCCGCGGGCTATGGCCCGTATTTCATTCACCGCACGGGACACAATATCGGGCAGGAAGTTCACGGCAACGGCGCTCACATGGACAACCTCGAAACCCACGAGGAGCGGCTGGTGCTGCGGCGCACCTGCTTCTCGGTCGAGCCGGGAATCTACCAGGCCGAGTTCGGCGTACGCAGCGAGATCAACGTCTTCGTTGATGGCGCGGGACAGGTGCATGTGACGGGCGGGTTGCAGAAGCAGGTCGTGCCGATTCTCGCGCGCCTGGCAACAGAATGACGCGACGCCTTCGCTCCCAAGGGATGAAACGCCGATTCATTGTGATCACATTGTGCGCATTCGGCGGTGCCACAGTCCTCCGCCGAAGCGGCGAGCCACCGCGAAGAAGGCGAACCCCATGAGCGCGCCAACCCGGTCCGAGCACAAGAAAGGGAGATGATCCTTGGCCGTCAAAACCGCCAGGCGATCTCTGCCGGATGCCTATTTTGAGTTGGTGAGGCAATTCCCGCTGATTCACATCCGCGACAGCGCCCACCTGGCTTCGGCCGCAACGATGCTGCGCCGATTGCTCGAAAGAGAGCTGGACCAGGGGGAGCAGGAGTATCTGAACGTCCTGACCGATCTCATCGAGAAGTATGAGGCCGACCACGAGCCGATCCCAGACGCCTCCGAGGCCGACGTCTTGCGTCTGCTGATGGAATCAAACGGGCTCAGCCAGATGGCCCTTGCGAGAAAGGTCGGCATTTCGCAATCCACGATCTCCGCTGTCCTGCACGGGACTCGTTCACTCACCAGGGACCAAGTGATCACACTCGCCCGGTTCTTCAACGTCGGCCCCGGCGCGTTTCTGCCCGGGGGACGTGAGCGTCATGAAGTGCGGGACCGTTGACTCTCGGTGGCTTCGCAGCGTCAAGCTCACGTCACGTTCGTCCGTGCCGACGACAAACCAGGAACCGGCTCTGACGCCGCGAGGCTGATGAGCCGGCAAGGCTGACGGGATACCCGAGTCCTTCCCAATGATCGACGTTGCAAGATGAATTCTCCGCAGACGACCCCGCGAAGCCGCCGTAAACCGTTTACCGAGCCCCACCCCGCGAAGCCGCCGCGACCCCGAGAAGCCGACCGTCAACACAGCCGCGCGAGCGGCCGACCGTCAGGCAAAGGGCCCTGCTGGCGCGTCCACAGGTCTGGGGTCGAGCCATTCAAACTCCATAGGCTAAGGCGCAGTCGGCCCGCCGCGAAGCGGCTTCGTCCTCCGCCTTTGCATCCGCAAGGCCGACGAGGCTTGAGTTGAAGCCGCGCTCACTCACGGCCTTGCGGATACAAGATTCTGCAGAAAGGCGCACTCAAGACTTGGCCATCAATCTTCGGGCTTCGCACCGCCGCACGGATCCGCGAGGCCGGCCCGGGCCGCTCACTGGCTGCGGGCGAATGGGTCGGCCGGGAAGGCAAGATCCATCACCAGGAGCTGGAAGTCGGGCGCGAGCGGAGCGAGGCGAAGTCCGGGTCCTTCAGCATGTCTGGGTTCGCGAATCCCAGTTCGATCGCTCGCCGGATCGCGGCCAGGGCCCGGTCGGCGTCGCGGCTCTGGCGACCGGCCGCTGCCGGACCCTCGGCCGGGTCAGCGACGGTGCTGGCCAGCGCGAGGGTTTGGGCCAGGGCCATGAGGGTATCCGGAAAATCGTCGTTGTACGTCTCATAGGTCGCCACCGCCTTCCGGAACATCGCCAAGGTCTCGCCGGGAGATCCCGCCTTGACGCGCGCCTTGCCGAGAACCGTGTAACCCCCTCCGTGGATGAGCCGGAAAAGGGAGTTTGATGGGACCTCCCGCATCAGAGCCTCGGAAAGCTCGATGGATGTCCGGGCCGAGTGCTCAGCCTCTCGATAGCGGCCGAGGTCCGACTGCAATTGGCTGAGATCAAGGAGGAAGTTGGCCCAGTACCAGCGCGCACGGATTACCAGGGGATTCTCGCGGGCCAGTGCTCCGAGGCCGTCGGTCACTCTCTGGAGTATCTTCAGGGCTTCGAGCGAGCTGCCGGAGTATTTCTCGACGATACCAAGGTCTCCTTCCAGGCCGGCCAGGTTCAATCGCATCTCCAAGTCGCGGGGGTGTTCGCCGACCCAGACCCTGCCGAAGGCAATGCCCTGCCCGAAGAGGCGCCGCGCCTCGTCGATGCGGCCTTTCGTCCTCAACATCTCGCACGCGTGCATCGTGGCCCAGACCCGCGTGCGCGCGGCAGACGGGTCCCCGAGGTGTTCACGGCTGGCCCGCTCGGCGAGCTCATAAGCCCGTAACGCCGCCTGCAAGGCATCATCGAGCCGGCGGATGAACTGGAGGACGAATGAGGCGTTGACGTAGGCCTGGGCGAGGATCTCGGGGAGGGCCTCGGTCCCCCCCCCCGTGGGCGAGCAGCGGCTCGCCGAGTCCAGTGGCCCGCTCGAAGGCGGCGATCGCCTCGGGATAACGGCTGTCGTCCCGGAGCGCCTGGAGCCGGCCCGCGTGGAGCCGGACCCGCGTCGTGGCCAGCCGGGGGTCGCCCGGCCGGTTGTCGGCGAGCGGCTCAATCAGGGCCAGGGCCTGGTCATAGGCCACCAGGCCGTCGCCGGCGCGGCCGAGCTTGAGCAGGATATCCCCGACCCGCTCGTAAGCGGCGGCGACCTCGGTCCTCAGGCTCGGGTCCTCGCCCTGCCGGCTGAGGAAGTCGCGATAGTAGCGGAGGGCGACCTCGAGCAGCTCCGCGCAGGTCGTGAAGGCCGTGTTCCTCGAGCAGGGGGTTCTCGCCGACGCGGGTCAGGGAGTCGTCCACGGCCCGGCGGGCCAGGTCGAAGTTCTGCCGTGCCACGTCGCGCTCCCGCCGCGTCCGCTCCTGGGCGACGCGCAGGTCGCGGTTGGCGCGGGTCTGCACGGCCAGGACGGTCGCCGTGCCGGCCAGCGCCACCAGGATGGCCGCGGCCGCCGTCGCCACGGCGGTGTGGTGCCGCCGCTCCCAGCGCCGGGCCCGGCGGGCAAGCGGCTCGCGCCAGGCGGTCACCGGCTCGTCGGCCATCCACCGCTCTAGGTCCTCGGCCAGCGCCTTGGTCGAGGTGTAACGGTCCTTGGGGCGGAGGGCCATCGCCTTGAGGCAGATGGCCTCCAGGGCCGGGTCGATGGTCGGGTCGCGCGAGCGCGGCTCAGTGACGTCACCCCGCTGCACGACCCGCAGCACCGCCCCAGGGTCGTCGTCCCCGAACGGCGGCTTGCCGGTCAAAAGGCAGTATAGGGTGGCGCCCAGACTGTAGACGTCGGAGCGGGGACCGAGGCGCTCGAGATCGCCGGCCGCCTGCTCGGGGCTCATGTAGGCCGGCGTCCCCAGGGCGCTGCCCGGCAGCGTCTCGGCCGAGCCGCCGGCCGAGGACGGGACCAGCGTCCGTTCGCCCGGGTCCGACCCGGGCTCGGAGCGGCCCAGGGCCTTGGCCAGGCCCCAGTTCGACCACCAGCGTCTCGCCATGCTTGCCGACCATGATATTGCCCGGCTTTATGTCGCGGTGCAGGACACCGCGGCTGTGCGCGTACTCGATCGCGTTGCAGACGTCGGTGAACCGCCGCAGGAGCTTGCGCAGCCCGAGCGACCGCCGGCCGGGGTCTCGCCTCATCGCCTCGACGGCATGGAATCGATCGACGGCCTCCTTAAGCGAGTCGCCACGGATGAGCCGCATAGCGTAGAACGGCCGGCCGTCAGGGTACGCGCCCAGGCCGTAGACCGGGACGATTCCCGGGTGCTCCAGCCCGCCGGTGATCTCGGCCTCGAGCACGAAGCGGGCGCGGCTGGCTGGGTCGTCGGCGTGCTTCTCGAGGATCTGCTTGAGCGCCACCTCGCGGTGCAACTCGGCGTCCAGGGCGACGAAGACGGCGCCCAGGCCGCCGCGGGCGTGCGGCCGCAGGATTCGGAACCGCTGGCCGTCGCTGGTGGCCTCCCCGACCGCATAGCTTGCTGTGCGGTCGGTGTCATCGCACTCGGTCGAGGAGGAGGCGACCTGGGCGAGGGTACCGCCGAGGTCGGGGTCGTCAATCCGGGCCAGGCTCTCGCGGGCGGAGCGCCCGGCGGGGAGGGCGGCCAGGCTCTTCCCCACATCGCCGCCGTGCATCTTCAGGTGCAGACCGACCATGGCCTCGACGCCGGCGCGCTGGTCCGGGTCGAGGTCGCCGCGGGCGGCGAGATGGTCGGCCAACGGCCGGTCCTTGTCGAGCGTCCAGGCCTGGAAGGCAGCGACGAGCTGGACCTGGCTAATCAGGCCGTTCTGCAGGGCCAGCAGGCCGAAGAGCAGGTTACATTCGGCGGCGATGGCGGCCATGAGGCAGGCCTCCTGGAGAGCCGGCGGTGGCGGTGAGTGCCCGGTCCCCGACGTCGGGGGATTGCAGCCGGGACGCGCGCCGGACCGGTTGGGATTATCCCATAACGGATCACCACGGACAGCCCCCTCCAGCCCCTCGGCCCTCGCTCCACCTGCGGTCAGGTGCGCCTTCTGCGCAGAGAACAAAACCGCTTCGCGGTGAGCCAAAGGCTACGCTCGTGATCCTGCCCCGACTCCCGTCGCGACTTCGCGGGGTCGCGGGCGGCTTCGCGGGGTCGGGCCCGGTTCTGCAGCCCATAATGCCGTTGGACTTGCCGGTGAAAGTCCGGTCGTGGGAGTTGACTGTTTACCCACGTAGTCATATTCGACGCTGGCTCGGGGTGACCCGGCCAGTGCAAGCTCGAACGTAAACGTCCTCGTAAGGAGGGCTAGCCAGCTCGCGGGCCGTAGTATGAGCACGAATTTGAGCTCGGAACGAACTCTGCAGCCTCGAAACGACCAACGTGATCGCCGAACCTCTAACCGGGAGATGAAGGCTAAAACCGGGGAGGAAGCAACAGTCATGGGCACTCTCCGTGGCCACCGGGGTAAGGGAGGCGACACGCGAGCACAGTCCACCGGAGTAAATTGGGGGAACCTCTGGATTCCCACCCCAAGCCGACAACCTTGGGTGCAGCAGCCTCCGCCGCGAATCCATAAGCGGCGGAGAGGAGTCCAGAGGGGCGGATGAGGCCGTAGTAAGCGATGACCCGCCGGGACAACAAAACCCGATGGCGAGCCAAGGCCTCTGGATGGACGTGTTGGCGCTGCTGGGAGTCGTGCCACATTGAACCGCAAAGTTCTACAACGGGGAAATCCCTTCGGGGATCGCGTACCTCTGGGAGCAAGAACTGCGGTGGCGTATAAGACGGAATCTTGGGGCGCATGTGGACGGCACTTAAGCCTTGGGATGTCGCCGAAGGTCGCCATTGACGGTCCATTTGAAGCCGTACTGGGGAAAACCCGCCGTACGGAATTTTAGAGGAGGAAGGGGAAACCTGAAGCTCGATCGAGCCCCCCCGTGGCCTGCCCCCCAAAACCTGGTCCAGTCTTAATGGGAATCGTACAACTGGCAGGGAGCCAGGGAGCGACCCATGCGAAAACGACCCAGACCGGACCAGATCGCAGCCATCCTCCGCGACTTCCAAACCGACCTCGACGCCGGCTTGAACATCAACCAGGCCTGCCGCAAGGCCGGGATCGGACCCACCACCTACTACCGCTGGAAGGCCCTCCAGGAGAACCCAATATCGAATGAACAACTCCGCGCATCAGAACTCGAAGCCGAAGTCGACCGACTCAAGCTCCTGGTCGCCGAGCTGGCGCTCGACCGCCGCATGCTTCAGGAGGCCTTGAAAAAAAAGCCATGACTGCCCCCCGACGCCGCCTCATCGTCACTGAAGTATGTGAACAATTCCACGTATCCCAACGCCGTGTGTGTCGGGCGCTGGACCTGGCCCGGTCCGGCCTCCGTTACCAGCCCGTTCGTCGCGATTTCCAGGCGGCATTGGCCCGACGAATCGAGGAACTGGCCGGGGCACACCCGCGGTACGGCTACCGGCGGATCTGGGCCCTCTTGGATCGCGAGGGCTGGACGGTTAACAAGAAGGCGGTGCGTCGCCTCTGGCGTTTGTCGGGGCTGAAAGTGGCCCAACCGCAGGCCAATCCCAAGCCCCGCCGAGAGCATGGACAGGATTGCAACGCCTGCCATCTCCGCCCGTCGCGTGGCAAAGACGACGTATGGACATGGGACTTTATCTTCGATCGTACCAGCGACGGTCGGAGCCTCAAATGGTTAAGTTTAGTTGATGAGTATACTCGTGAATGCTTGGCGTTGGAGGCACGCCGAGCCATGACAGCCCAGGACACCCGGATCATCTTGGCCGAAGTCGCGGCCCAGCGCGGCGGCCTGCCGTGTCGGATGCGGAGCGACAACGGGCCGGAGTTCGCGGCGGAGGTCATTCGGTCGTGGCTGGGGGAGACCGGCTCTGGGACGCTGTACGTGGCGCCGGGAAGCCCCTGGCAGAACGGTTACGCGGAGTCATTTCACAGCAAGGTTCGCGACGAGTTCCTGAACCGCGAGGAATTCGAGAGCGAGCCTCAGGCCAGGGCGTTGGGCGCCTCTGGAAAGGAGAGTACAATACGGAACGCCCGCACAGTTCTTTGGGTTACAAGACACCAGCCGAATTCGCGGCGACGTGTGAGAGGTATGTGCCTATCGAAGAAGACCTGCCCGATCCCTCGTCTACTGAATCAACGAACAGGTGACTCCCATTATCACTGGACCAAGAAATGGGGTGCAGGCCAGCCGGTGCCCTTCCTTACTCGGCTCCGGTTTTCGCCGGTCGTCGGCTTCGCGAAGTTGTCAAAGATGCTGCGCTCACTGTAACCGAATCATGGGGGAGAAAGACGACCGCGACCGACTTCATCCGAGTCCCTCGCATCAGCCTCCAGGCAGGCGGGATGACGACCGTAGGTCAGCAGCACATGGGGGCGAAACCGCTCCAGAACCTGGTCGGCCAGGTCGGGAAAGCGTGCCGATTCTTGCATGTCGGGCGAACGCTCGGCGCGGCTGGAGGCGGTGGGTGTAAGCGTGAGCGTGACGCGGACGCCGCCCACGGTCAGGTCAATGACCTTGACGGACGTGTTAAGGTCGGCAGACCTTGCCACAACAGGGTGCCCCAGATCGGCCCGGAACCTTTGCGAAGGCAGGTCGAGGCCTACGAGAGCAGGACAGCAGGGCCAGGCACTGCGATGGTCCGCGCGGCCCGATGCCCTTCTCAGATCGCCCCCTATTCCATCGAACCTGCCGAAACGCCAAAATCGATCGAGTTGGCCTCCGCACGAGGGTCCGGCCTTCCGTACGCGCCTCTCGAACTGCGCGCGACGGCGGGTGCGACGGTCGCCGCGGCAACCTCGGCCCGCTTCAGCTCAACACTCCCTTTTCAAGGACGAACGTCGCTAACGCACAAACGACTGCGGTGGAAAAAAAGAGAAAAATGACCATAAGTCGGCCGCTTGCTGAGACATCCGTTGACAGCCGGCCAAACAGTGCGCGATCGTCCCGAAATCAGGCGTTCGCCTTGTGTAGGGTGGGTAAGCGAAGCGCAACCCACCACATGGCAGGGCTTTGCGACCGGTGGGTCGCGCTTCGCTGACCCCATACGCACAACTTAAGTGGTGTATTCCAGAAGTAAAGGATTCCGTAGGAGTTGGGCGAGGCTGGGATGCGCGTTGCGGTTTTGGACCCGCGCGTTGGCTCGCTGGATGACCTCGCTCAGGCGGCGAACAGCGCGACGAGTCGGTCGAGGTCGCCCAGGGCATCGGTCAGCAATGTCACCCAGTCGCAGATGATCTTTGCGGCCTTCATCAGGCTGCGTCGGCAGTCGCACCAGGTCGCCGTCAGGAGGATCCAATGCTGCAAAACTGCGGCGATCAACCGCGCGTAGATCATCGCCATCTGTTCCGCGGCGGAGGCAGTAGCGCGGTGTGTCTCCAGGCGGTTGTGCGATTTCCAGAGTTTGAACAGAAGTTCGATCTGCCACCGCGCGCGGTAGAGCACGACAACAGCTTGCCAAGTCAGCATCTCGGCCTGGCAATTGGTCACGAAGATCGTCCAGTCTTGCCATTGAAGATAGTCCCGCGATGGAGTGCGGCCATGCTTTTGGGCCTTCTCGTGGACTTTCTGTCGCCGTCGGTCGGCCACTTCTTGGGGCACCCGCAGTGCGATCAATCGGCAGGGGAGACGATGCGTCACGCCCAGCAAAACCGACACATCGATCGGCCCCGGCCCTGTCTGCTGCCGCAGGTATTGCAGCAGGGGCAAGGGATTGCCCACGGCGTCGAAGACCAACGTACCGTGCTGCAGCCGCGAGATCCAAAAAGCGTCGGCCTGCGCGATCTTCGCGAATCGCTCCAGAGCGAAGTAACCCAGGTCGAACAACGACAGCGACCCGGCCGGGGGCACCTCCTGGGCGATGGGATTGGTCGCGTCGCTGTGGCGTCCCGGGGTAATCCGCAGTTGGAGAATCGAGCCGATGAGGAAGTCCCACAGCAGGTGGATCTTCAGCGCGGCCTGCCCCGAACCCGATTTGCCGCCGCACCCGGGGAACTGGTCGGCCAGTTCCTCGGGCACAGCAAGGGTGGAACTGTCGCCAATGCGAATGCTGGTGAATTGTTTCAGCAGGTTGACGGGCTGGGACGCCGCGGTCATGGCCCGGGTCACGATCTGCTCCAGCGCCGAGCGGAGGAAGGTCACAAGCTGGGGTGTGAAACGATGTTCGATAGCCGTCGTCGTGACGTCGAGCCCCAATTGTGCGGCCGTGGATTGGAAGTCGGCGATCTTGGCATTGGGCTTTCTGAGCAGAGTCAGGACGAGCATCTGCAACAGGCTGGTCCCGGTGAATTTGCGAACACGTTGGATAGCACCTGTGGTCTGCCCGAGTTCGTTGAGTTGGGGGCCGAAGACCTGTTGCATGGTTGCGGCGACATTGCCTACGATCTGCATTGGGAAGCTCCTTCTTCCAGCACGGAACGTGACACAACACGTGATGGAATAGGGGCTTCCCGCTTTTCATGCTAGACCAGTTTCCTTAAGTTGTGCGTATGGGGTCGCGCTTCGCTGACCCACCCTACATTGTTATCCGCGACTTGCTTGTTGGCCTGCGCGGATTTTACGCCGCACCGACGAGTTGTTTTAAGGGTCGCATTGTTCGCACCAAGCAAGGCAGGGATGACGGCCGTACCGTGAGTCGTCAGGAGATAGCGATGGGTTCGGGGAATCTTCTTGATCAGGCCGTGCGCCCGCAGCAAACCCAAGCGTCGCGTGACGGCCGCGGCCTGGCGACGTTGCGTCGCTGGGTCAGGTGCAGCGACGTAGAGGGCCTGGCGAATGTCTCGGTTGCGGAAACCCATCACCAGCCACTCGCCGCGGCTCACCGCCGCCAGCAAGCGGTGATCTTCTGGCCCCAGCGGATTCAACGCACGATAGCGCCGCCCGTTGCTCTCCACCGGCTGGCACAGCGGCGCCGATACGCGGCACAGCGGCGTGTCCGTCGGCAGTGTTCCCAAGGCCTCCAGATAGCGGTCGTTGGAGGCCTGCGACAATTCCCCACGCCGCCCCATCTCCACCACGCTCTTTCGCATCGGTCGCCACTGCCGGGGGCCTTCAGGGTCTTGGGCCGTCGTCCGATAGCTTTTCAGACCCGTCACGTCGTTGAGCGTCGTCTCGACCCGCAGTACCGACCCCTGCTTGTCGTAGAGCTTCACCGTGTTGCGCCCGGCGCGGTGCTTGATGCGTACGCCCTCGGGGCGGTGCTTCAAGTCACTGGTAAGCTCCGTCTTCAGGCTCGCAGGGACATGGCCGGTGGCCGAGACACGATGCCCCAAGAACCGCAACACGTCCTCGCTGCCAAAGCTTTCGATCCCGCGACGGATCAATTGCGGGTAGAGTTCTGCGAGGGTGTCGGCATCGCGGAACGCCAGGTCGGTGGCCCATTCCGTCTGCTCGGCCGTCCAGTAGTACCAATCGTCGGGGAGCCAAAGCTGTCGAGGCGGGAGCACGCGCCGGACCAACCGATCCAGTTCCGTGTCCCAGGGGATCGCGGTCTGGCGGTCGGCCAGCTTCTGGGCCTGCGCGAAGTCCTCGATCCAGGTGAAGCAGTTGTCCCGGCGCTGGTAACCGATGCCCTGCTTGTCGAGTTCGCGTGCGAGCCACTCGCGGCCGTTGAGCACGACGTGGGTGTTGTAGGGGAACCAGGTCTGGAGCCGCACCTGAGCCAGACCGAAGCGGGTGTCGATGAAGTAGAAGTAATAATGCAGGCATTTCCTGGGCCGCCGCCGCAAGTCGAGCCTGTGTGTCTTGGGGTTCTTGAAGACGTCGTAGGAGGAGCAGTTCTCCAGGGTACTGAAGGCGCAAACCAAGCCGTCGGCGGCGGCGCCGTCGTGCTGCAGGCGCTGCTGCACCAGTTTTTCCTTGTTGTTGTACCCGGCGAGGTACTCCACCGGTCGCCCGGCCTCGGTCGCCTTCGCTTCCAGAGCCTCACGGAGTTGCGCGGTCTGACTCTGCGCGTGAGAGGAAAAATCCGTGAGGCGGATTTTCGAGGCTTCGAGCCAGCGGTAAAAGCTACCGGTGTTGGAAAGCCGCGGCAATGTGCCCCGCAGGCGGATCCGATCGAAACCACTGAGGACACCTAGAACCATCGCACCGAGTCGTTGTACAAAGGAACTCATGGCGTTGTACTCCTGGGTGGGGTGTTGGCCGCAACACCGTCACCGTACCCAGGGGCAACGCCTGCTTCAAAGAAAAGTTTGGATGCGGCTATGCCGCGCTACGAAAAATGGGACGATGCCAAACAGCGCGCTCAAGTGCCGCCAACATGGCGCATGGTTGTGTAGGAGAAGCGACAGGTCCACCGCGCCATCCGGGATAGGCCACGATACGGGAACATCTCGCACACCGCGGGCTCCATCGCGGCACCCCGGGACTGCCGCTCCGATGAAGGATGAAGGATGAAGGCGGAAGACTCACAACAGACGATGTCTCGCGGCTCCAACCCAGGAACCGCCAGGTTAGCGCAGTGTACAAATGCTCGAATTCTGCTGGAAAACCGCCATTTTGTGCAACTTTTGGGGACGCTCGGCGCACCTTCCAGGCGGCAATCCAGGCTCAGCATGTCGTTGCAGCAGCATGAGATAGGACTTGAGGGTTGCCCGCCCAGGCGGCCAAGAAACCCCGTTGCGGGGGTGCCCGAAAACTGCAATATCGAATTCGGCTTATGGAAGCCGAATCCCTATGACTTCGGCAGCCAAGAATCTCACTTGATTCACGGCCCAAGACTTTACCACAGAGGGCACAGAGACCACGGAGAAAATCCAGAGATCGCATCAAGAAACATTGAATTCATTGCCTTGAATTCTCCTTCTCCGTGGTCTCTGTGCCCTCTGTGGTTGAACTCCCCGTTCGCACGTACAACCACCCCTTCGATGCAGGAAACGGCCTTGGGGCACCGCGTCTTCTGTGCGTATGTTACGTGCCGGGGTAATACTCCTTGAGAGTCGGAGATCACGTGGAGTGCACCATGGAAAAAGAAGTCCGCCGCCATAAGAAAATCCATCTCGCCCTGGCGATCGCGGGGGGCGAGTCGATCGCCGCGTGGGCGCAAGAAAATGGGGTGTCCGAGCGCACGGCGTTCTACTGGGCAAAGGACCCGAAAGTCCGCCGCGAGGTCGAGGCGTGTCGGCGCCAGGTTGTCAACCAGGCCATCGGCTGCGTGAACGGGGGATCGGCGATGAACGAATGCTCGCGAAAGGCTGACACGGTCCAACGTTCTCTCGCAACCCCCGCCTAACGCGTCCACGAGAATAACGTATTCAAGAGCCGTTTCTTGCCTTCGGTGAGCGACATCTTGCGCAGGCGGTCGCCAGCTTCTTCACCACCTCGGCCTGGGTCGGATACGGATGGATCGTGCCGGCGATGGTGCGCATCCCTTTGCCGGCTTTCATGAGAGCCGTGATCTCGCTGAGCAGATCGCCCGCGTGGGCCGCGACGATGGTCGCGCCCAGGATCTTGCCGGTCCCCTTCTTGAGAAGGACCCGCGCGAACCCCTGCTCCTCACCGTCGAGAATCGCGCGGTCTACTTCGTCGAGCCTCACGGTGATGGTATCGACGAGCATCCCCTTGTCCTCGGCGTCCTTTTCGTACATCCCCACATGGGCAAGTTCCGGGTCAGTGTAGGTGCACCAGGGGATGATCAAGGAGTCTGCGCTCGCGTAGCCGAGTCCCAGGGGATGGGGGAAGAGAGCGTTTTGAATGAGGATCTGAGCCTGAGCATCGGCGACATGTGTGAACTTGTAAGCAGAGCAAACATCGCCGGCGGCAAAGATGCGGGGATTGGTTGTCTGGAGGCGGCTGTTGACCTCGACGCCCGTCTTCACTCCGTAATCAACCCCCACCGATTCCAGCCCCAATCCTTGCACGTTCGGCGCCCGGCCAACGCCAGCAAGAATCTCATCGACCTCGAGCTCGGCATCTCCTCCGTCACTCTGATACTGGATCAACTTCTCTCCCGCTCGACGTTCGACGTACGTGAGCTTGGCCCCGAAAACGAAGGTGACGCCGTCTTTACTCATCTGGTCCTTGACGACCTGCGCGGCGTCCGCGTCTTCGCGTGCGAGGATTCTAGTACCACGCTCGAAGACCGTGACCCGGCTGCCGAACCGGGCGAAGCACTGGGCCAGCTCGCAGCCGAGCGGACCCGCGCCAATGATCGCCAGGCGAGGCGGAAGCTCGGTGAGGTTGAAGACGGTCTCGTTCGTGAGGCAGCCGGCATCGTCGAAGCCGGGGATGTCTGGCACCGCCGCGCGAGCCCCGGTGCAGATGGCGGCTTTCACGAACCGGAGGGTTGATTGACCGACCTGGATGGTCTCGGGGCCCGCGAATTTAGCCTCGCCGAGGAAGACATCGACTCCCATCGAGCTGAACCGCTGGGCCGAATCATTCCGGCTGAGACGTGCCCGAAGCCTGCGCATCCGGGCCATGACGAGGCCGAAATCGCAGCTCACGCCATCTTCAGGAATGTTCACGCCGAACTCGGCGGCCGTTTTGAGGTCGGCCCAGGCGCGTGAAGCGCGAACAAGCGCCTTCGATGGGACGCAACCGACGTTCAGGCAATCGCCCCCCAGGAGGTGTTTCTCCACCAGGGCGACCCTGGCCCCGAGCCCGGCCGCGATGGCCGCCGTGACCAGCCCAGCCGTGCCCGCGCCGATGACGACCAGGTTGTATCGTCCGGCTGGCGTGGGATTGACCCAGCCGGACGGATGGACATTGTCCACCAGGGCGCGATTGAATTCGTCGTCGGGGGGAATCGTCATGCTGTTCAAGTGAACCTGCACGAAGCCCTTTGATTCGCGCCTTGAAAGCTACCCGGCCAGGATTCGAACCTGGAAAAACAGGACCAAAACCTGTTGTGATACCGTTTCACCACCGGGTAATGGTGTTTGCATTTTAGCGGTTGTGCCGACGCGCGTGAAGACTACCCGGCACAGTTCACGTCTTCCGCAGTCTTTTGAGCCTTGTAAGCCAGGTTTTCAAGCTGAATGCTAAGATCGACGGCCACGACGTTGACGGTCGGCGGCACGACGAGCGGCACCGGGGCAAAATTGAGGATCCCTCGAATGCCGCTGGCGACCATCTGGTCGGCCACGCGCTGGGCCGCGTCGGCCGGAACGCACAGGAGAGCGAGGCTGATATTCCGCGCGGCAATCGCCTTGCGGAAGCCTTCGATCGGCTCGACCTTCAGTCCCTCGTGAACTTGACCGATCTTGCGCGGGTCGTTGTCGAACAGAGCCACGATCTGAAACCGGCGCGAGGGAAAACCGCGATAACTGAGCAGGGCCCGGCCCAGGTTTCCGAGTCCCACGAGGGCCAGCGGCCAGTCATGGTCGATCCCCAGCGCTTGCCTCAGGGCCGAAATGAGGTCGTCGATCCGGTAGCCGACCCCCGGATGACCAAACTGGCCGAAAAAGGCAAGGTCTTTGCGGACCTGGGCATTCTTGATCGACAGCGGGGCGCCGAGCTGGCTGCTCGAGATTGTCGAATGACCCTGGAACTGGAACGTTTCGAGCTGCCTGAGATAGAGGCTGACGCGGCCCACGACGGCCTTGGGGGCCAGCTTCACTCCCCGCGTCTCGTGTCGCGTATGGTTCACGAGGGGAGTCTCCAGGTCGATTCCTTGCGCCGAGGCGAGATCCGTGCCTTGAATAAGTCACTGTAATTGCGACCGACCAGCCCGGTCAAGGGCGAAGGCGTCCTGGTCCTGGTCCGGGTGCCGCTCTGGATTTTGGAACTGAAGTCAGTTGATTTCCCAGAACGCCTGCCACTCGGGCCCGGCTGCCAATGCGCCCAGTTCTACAAACGGCCCGACATGCTCCACCTTCCAGCGTGCTCCGGTTTGTTTCACTCGCTTGTTGACCAGCTGCTTGATGGACCCCTCCACCAGTCCGCTGCCGATCGACTGGCCCCGGCGCAGCCGCAGGGCGTAGTTGAGGCGACATTGGTGGCCAGCGAAGTAGTTCAGGACCCCACCCAAGGCGGCCCCATCGCCGCCCACCATTCCAGCGGCGGTCAGCTCCCCGATCCACTCGACCACGCCGCAATACCCGTCGCCCAAGAGCCGCTGCTTGCCCTTCTCTGTCTGCTCCTTGGCCGCCTCGCTCCCCTGGCCGCATACCGCCTTGGCTCCGTCCGCTAAATACTCGGCCCCGTGCCAGATATCCAACAGTTCCTCGGCACCTGCAAAGTGCCGCGCCGACAAGTTCCATACCCACTCCGCGCCGTCGCCCAGCACACTCAGTTCCTCCGGGGTGGTCAGTTCCAGGCGGTCCGCTTCCCTGGCAGCGCTGGCCGATTGGCTCGCCTCCTCCACGGCGGCCACCACCGAGCCACTGTCGGCGCGGCAGGTCGCGTTCGTCCCATTGCTCAGCCGTCGTTGGGTTGCCACGTGGTCGGCGGTCGAACACAGCCAGTTTGACGTCGCGCCAGCCCCCCAACGTGTTGACCTTACCCGCGTCGATCTGCAACTCCAAATCCCCCCGGCTTGGGCGAAAGCTTGGGCTGTGGCTCGTTGCTCGCGGGTGTCGCTAGCCGCCGCCGCGGTGGCGTGGCAGAGGCGGCGAATGGTATTATCGTCGAGATTCCAGCCCGCCACCTCGGCAACCCGTTGGGCTCGAGTGAACGATTGTTGGACGCCCAACAGGCAGGCCATACGACAGGCTCCGCGCGTCACATAACCTTCCACGCCCAAGATGCGATCGGCACCAAAGTCGCCTTGCTTGCAAACCGGACAGAGGAAATAAATTCGTTCCAAGGTAACGAGACCGACGGCTGTCAGGACCGTACGCGTGTGCCGGCCCTTGGAGTAGCCGGAGTGCACTCGGGGCACAGGCGGGCCGCCCCCCTTTTTGCTCGCTGAGCCCGATTCGGCTTTGAAGACCGCGGCGAGCGTCGAGCGAAGCAGGTCTCGACCGTCGCTGAGTGCCAGCTTCTCGCAGGCCTCGAGCACGTACCACTGGAGCATCCTGGGCAACTTGGCGAAGTTGGCTGACGTAGGCGATGGCCTGCTCCAACGCAATCCGATGGGACGGGTCGTGATACTCGATGGTCAGCGTAGGCATCCGGGAACCTCCTTGCTCTTGTGCTTCTAAACTTCCCCAACTTGCTCCATATAATCTCTCCTGACTCCAAAATCCAGAGGAGCTCGGCCCAGGCTGGCTGCGATGGACCGCCAGGGACGAGGTAGAATCACCCTGAACGCGGAGATCGACTCCAGACGTGGCTGTAAACCACTCGAGCCAGCCGGAGAGCCTTGCTCATGGACTCGGACCCCGCGCCCCTGACCGCAGTGTACGCATGATCCCCTCCTTCCAGTATGGGGGCGACGAACACGTCAATTTCATCGACCTGGCCCGCATCGAGAAAAGCACCGAGCACGCGTCCTCCTCCCTCGACGAGCACGTTGGTCATGGACCGCTCGCCCAGGACGGAGAGGAGTGGTTCGATGGGGACCTTCGAGTCACCCGGCAGCACAAGGATCTCGCAACCGTGCTTCTCAAGGTTTCGCCGCCGGTCCAGGGGTGCTTTTTCCGTGACGGCGACAAGGACCGGAACATCGTGAGCGGACTGAACCAAGCGGCTGGCGGTGGGGAGGGAGGCCATGCTGTCGAGGACCACCCTGAGGGCGGTACGTGGTCCGGCCGGTCGCGCCGTGAGGCGAGGATCGTCAGCCAGTGCCGTGCCGATGCCGACCGCGATCGCGTCCATCCGGCCTCTCGTCTGATGAACCAGCGCCCGCGATTCGTCGCAAGAAATCCACTGGCTATGACCACGGCGGGTGGCCGTCTTGCCGTCGAGAGTCATGGCCCACTTGGCGATGACATACGGCAGATTCGTCGCCAGCCGCTTGAGGTACGGGGCGTTGAGCTCGGCCGCGAGGGCGGTGGCGGGTTCGGGCCCGATCTCGACGAGAATGCCGGCCGCGCGAAGGATGGCCAGACCGCCGCCATTGACCCTGGGAAAGGGGTCACGCATGGCGGCCACCACCCGGGCCACGCCGGAAGCAAGTATCGCGTCGGTGCATGGCGGCGTCTTGCCATGGTGGCAACAGGGTTCGAGCGTGACATAAAGCGTGGCGCCACGGGCAGCTCCGGCGGCCTGATCAAGGGCCACGACTTCCGCGTGCGGGCCGCCAAAGCGGGCATGGTGGCCCCGACCGACCGCGCGGCCTTCGCGGACCACCACCGCGCCTACCATCGGGTTAGGTTCGACGGCGCCGCGGCCTTTTTCGGCCTCGGCCAAGGCCATCTTCATCCAAAGAAGATCTTCACCGCTCACGCCGGCTCGGTCCTCAGTGTCTTTCTAGAAAGGAGTTCCCGGGGTCGGAGACCGGGGGGGAGTGCGATCGGGTTTAGAAATCGGCGCTGGAGCAGGCGGCACGGCGCCTCGCTTGACCTCCGGTGCCGGCGCGGTTTTTGAGCCCGTTGAGACCATCGGATTGAACTCATCGGGGTAGGGGAAGACCAGGCGGTACACCAGGGTCAGACGCCTCCTGGCCTCGTCGGCGGGGTAGGTATTGAAAGTGGCCCGGATCCAGGGGGGCATCGCGCCCAAGAACTGAGCCAAACGCTGCGGATCGACGCCGCGTGGGGGTGGTTGGTTGAGATAATAAAGGTTCACTGCCGAACGGTGGATCCGGAGCTCGACGAAACTTCTCGACAGGGTCCTGGGCCTTCGGCTTGGGCACAGGCGCATCGGGTTTGATGTCCGTCTTGGTAAGCATTTCCCTGAGCTCGGGATCGATCTTCTGGTATTCCCGCAGACGAGCGAAGGTCTTCGCAAACCATTCGTCCTCGACGATCTTGCTGGGAGTGAGCTCGCGAATGATCTTGTTGGCCCCGGCCCTGCGCAGCAAAGCTTGCGGCCGTCGATTTCCCGCCGGCTGTGCCTCGAAGTCACGGCGCTGCTCGGGAGTCATTTCCTGCCAGACCTTGAACATGGCGGCCTGCTCGATGGGTGAGCCGACGCTATTATCAACGACGGCAATCCACGCGGGCGTGCCTTCATCAGGAAGCGGGTACTTGGCGGTCAGCGATCTTACCAGTGCCATGCGTTCGCGTAACTGGTTTGTCAAGAACGCTATTCTTCACTGCTTCGGGAAGAGAATCGAGCCAGTTGTGATACCTGCGGAGCACTGCCAGGTAGTGAACCCTTTCCTCCGGCGCCAGCCCCGCAATCCGCTGGTCTAGTTCTCGGATTGCCTTCTGCTGCTCGGATGTAAGCACCTGGTCGAATCGCCTGAGATTCTCCTCGATCTGCTTCCGCTCTGGTAGAGGCATGCCGAGAAGCCTTGCTCTGGCTTCGTCGACCACGTCTGACGCCCCCAGCAGCAGAACCAGCACGGCTGAGGCCAGCATCGCGCCTGTAGACCAGATCACGGATCGAAGAACGCGGGACACGGCGGAACCTCAAGGCGACGGGGTGCCGAACTCTTTCGATCGGGTCAACTCGTCTAGAAACTCGAATGAACCGATCTCCTGGTATTCTTCCAGGTGCTCGGCAACCGAAAGGTCGCGGGCGAGACGACCGGCCGGGTCTGGCAAGGCCCACCGCGTCAGCGCGAATCCAAGACCGAGGGAGGCCCCTGCGACAACCGCACTGACGGCCGAGCCTGACGCCGAGAGCCATGCCGGCCTTCGCCCGCTCATCCCAGGCTCCTCCTCGCGATTCGAACGACCGGATTGAGGTCAGGGTACGTTCGGGAAACTCCTCGGAGGCTTGCGGACGGGGCAGGTACTCAAGAAGCTCCCAGGTCTTCCTCAGCGACTCCACTTCACGGCGAGCCGTGGGACTCTGGGTCAGCTTGGTGGCGATCAGCCGCGCTTCGTTCTCGGTGAGCTCTCCGTCGATGTACGCGACGAGATTGGATCGCTCTTCCGGGTTCAAGCGCTGCTCAGGACTGACCGCCATTCCCCATTCCCCCTCAACGCCAGGATGCCGGATCAAGAAGATCGGTCGAGGTCGGAGCGCTGTAATGTATCCAACCCGTCATGCCGGCACCGCGTCCGTTGCCCTGAAAGAGCCGAACTCGCCCGCGATACGACCAACATCACGGGATGGGTGCCCTGCCGCCAGTCGCTCAAAGACGTCAGGAAGCTCTTGCACGATCGTGAAGTGACTTCTCAGCCAAATCCACCCATGCCACCCATGCCACCCATGCCTCCCATGCCTCCCATGCCACCCATGCCACCCATGCCACCTCGTCGTGATTTGATCTTGGCGAGGTTGGCATTTGGCCCCCGGCCCGGGCGCAGGCCCGGAAAGTACTGTGCGGCACGATTGTAATAGAGCGCGGGACCTGAGCCGTCAGCGTTCGAGGTATTTTGCTGGAAGCGGAAAGGCATGGCCCTTCGTTCTTTGCCTTGCTGCTGAGAGTAGGGGCGAAGCGGATCGTAGTCGGCACCACCTTCGGTGTAGGGCGAAATTGGGTTATACAGAGACCTGCGCTGGGTTTGTGCATAGTACTGACGGTTCTGGACTGCCTGGTTGATCTCGTCGATAGGCTTTGGGCGCATCGCCTGAATTTGTTGATTCGGCAGGTAGAAGGCGTAATAGAAAGTGAACGGATCACTGGTGATGTCGCCGATGCCGCCCAGGCCCGTCGCGGTTTGAGCGCAGGCCGGGCGGGGTGCGAACGTCGTGAAAATGCAGATCAGGAAGAGAATCGCGGTCGATCGGAAAACTTGCCGTCTCATTAGGTTAACCCTTCCTCGAAAACGGAGTCCTTTCCTGAACGACAATTCGGATCAAGGGCATCCAGGACGAAAGCGGAATCGAAGCTTGTTTTCCCGGGAGGCTCACATTGCTCGGTCTTTTTAGTATAATCATGAAATCCATCCCAGCAAAGCGGTCGCTTTCGGAGATTCTACGTTCTGGGCTGCGGCAAGGGTGTTCGTCGAGTGCCTGTGAGTGGCTGCTTGCGTTTACTGGACTTGCAACCGAGCCGGCGAGCGGGAGCGGTGGACGCTTATCTTGAGGCTTCCCCATGTTCCATTCCCACGCAGGGTTCAGCGTCCTGCTCGGCGTGATCTCGGACCGCGCCTGGTATAACATCGGCCTTGCCGTCGTGCTTTTGGTCCTGGCTGTGGCCTTCTACTGGTCCTATCAGGTGTGGATGGAGATGAACGAGGAAGTCGATCCGGCCACGACCGATGAGTTAATGGCTTCCTTTGACCAGGCCCGCGCCGCCGGCGAACTCGATGATGAGGAATACGCGAAAGTTCGCAAACGCATTGAGCACACGGGCTCGGCTGGCTCAGGGACTGGTTTTCCGGAAACGGGCAAAGCTCGACCAAAACCGCCGGGGCCGTCCTGACAGTTTGGCGGGCGAACCGCAATCACTGGGCCCGGTGAGCAAGACAAGAAAGACCGGCGATGAGCGCTCAGTTGAGCTCGAATTTCCCCCGCTCCGTGGACCGGGCCGGGTTGATACCTACCTTCGTCTGCCGCACGAAGGAGGTGAATTCCGCGACTTCTGGCACGTGTCCGAAATCGGCCTCGATTCGATCGAGCGCCGCCGAGAGTGGCCGGCCTTCGCGATAGACGACACGATACAACTGCCTCAGAGCATCGATCGATTCGTACGACAACCCCGCGCGACGGAGTCCGACGATGTTCAGCCCGGTGACGCAATTATAACCCTGCTGCAGGATGAAGGGAGGAATGTCCTTGGTCGTGCCTCCGGTACCGCCAAGCATGGCGAGCCGGCCTACACGTACCCGCTGCTGGACCGCGGTATTGCCGGAAAGAATGCACTCATCGTCCAGCGTGACGTGGCCGGCCACGAGCGCGTTATTCACCACGGTGCAACCGTTGCCCACTCGAACGTCATGGCCCAGGTGACTGCCCACCATGAACATGTTGCGACTGCCTACGATGGTAATGCCGCTTCCCTGCGTGGTGCCCCTATGGATCGTGACGAACTCGCGGAAGATGTTCTCGTCGCCGATCTCCAGTCCGGTGGGCTCGCCGCGGTATCCCTTGTGCTGCGGGCCCTTACCTAGGACGGCACCGTGGCCGACGAAATTGTCGCGGCCCATGACGAGCGGTCCAGACAGGCAGGCATGAGCTTCAATAACGCAACCTGGGCCGATCTGCACGCTTCCTTCGATCACCGCGTAAGGGCCGATTTGCACGTCGTGAGCGATCACCGCCTCGTGATCGATAACCGCCGTCGGATGGATCAGATCGGAACAGATCGTCGCCATTATGAATCTCCTCCTGAACCGACGCATCCGAGAGGACTTCCTGTCCACGTTTTTCCTATCGGGTCGTTCCAGCCAGGCGCTTGATGAATTCCGAGGTGAGGCTCTTTGCCGCGGCCATCGCGAGTGCCGGCTCGAGCATCTCGCCTGGCCGGCCAAGCCGGTCTCGAATAAGATTCGGATTGACGCTCAGACACATCCGCTCTGTGGCTCGGGGCCGAGATATGATCAATCATGGAGGAAACCGTGACCAGTCGTAACGGCTTGATTCGGTTGGCGAAGGTGCTCGCGACGCTCGTTATCCTGGTGAGCGCGGCAGCGTACGTGGCCGTGTCATGGCTCACGGCAGAACGCCTGACCCGGCCCACGAACCACGCTCTGCGTATCGATCCTCGCCGCGTCAGCCCGGATGCCCAGCCATGGTCGGCACGCACGGCCGACGGACTCACGCTACGGGGCTGGTACCTGCCTACAAGCGAGCGGCGCCGGCTTATTGTCCTGGTGCACGGGATGTGGAGCTCCTGGCTGGAGATGGCCGCACTCGGCCGAGACCTGCATTATCGCGGGTATGATGTGCTGCTGTTCGACCTGCGGGGCCACGGGCAAAGCGACCCTTCTCGTTTAACGCTGGGCAACCGTGAGTGCGCCGACATCCGAAGTGTGATGGACTGGGCCGAGCTCGTGGGATTCTCACGGGATCGGGTCGGCTGGCTCGGTTATTCGATGGGTGGGTCCACCTTGCTTCTGGAGGCGGCCCACAATCCCTCGATCCAGGTTGCCGTGATTGACAGTCCCTACGGCAATTTGCCCGAGGTTCTTGGCTGCCAGCTCAGCAAGCACAGTAAGCTGCCGAGCTGGTTCAATCCAGGGATTCTGGCCGCTGCGCGGCTGATCTATGGTGTGCGGACCGACAATCTGGTACCCACCGAGGCCGCCCGGGCATGGGGCGATCGGCCGCTGCTGCTCATTCATGGCGAGTCGGATTCGATCGTACCGGTCAAGCAAGCGTATGAGCTGGCCCGGGCCGCGGGCGCCTCGTGCCTGACCTTGACATTGCCGGGAGTCGAGCACGTTCAGGCCTACGACGCCGATCCGGAATCTTATGTGTCAGTGATCGAGTGGTTCTTCGCGGATCACCTGAGCCCATGACCGACGAGGAATCGCGTTCATGAAAAAAGAGCCGGCCAGGCGCGTGGCCGGGCCGGCTGATCCGCTGGGGCCGCACGATCCGTGCGCGATCGTGCGTCGGAACGGCGCGGACATCGGTATCAAAGCGTGGATCAGGGCCCAAGGCCGCCATGGGTGCGGAATGGTGTCAGGTGAGAAGGCTGATCGAGCAGCCAGAATCGCTCCCAGTCGTCGCCGGCCATCCGGAGGTTTTCGGAGTCGTTGAGCAATTCTTCGACTCGCTTGGGCTTCCAGGCCGCATAGTGCGGCAGAGGGATGGGTGCGCATCCCTCGAAGACCGCGAGGGAAGCGACCATGATCGCCATGGCCGCGAGCAGTTTACGCATTTCGGGCTCCTCCCGCCTTCGATACCACTCGGATCAGTCTGTCCGCACATTCCTTGCGCGGGTCTGAACCGGGGGACTCGCCGCCGGGGTTCCACCCTCGGCTCGAGCCGATGATTGAGACAGCACCAAGATCGGTGCCGGCTTCACGCACCTTGCGTCGTTTTTCACGCCTTGCGCCGTGATCGCTGGCCGCCCGTGCTCAGTCAATACCTGAACATCTGACCATCGAGAATTGCGGCGGTATGATCACCGCGATTCCCTTCCTTCAGTCGGCGGACGACTGGGCATGCGGTTCGGCGACAGGCTCAACGGGTCCGTTGTTATCTTCATCGGCATCCGAGCCATCTTCCAACAGTGGAAGATCGTCGGGATTCATCTTTCGCACCAGTTCTTCCATTTCCTTGCCGGGCTTGAATGTCACAACGTTCTTCGATGGAACATAAACCTTATCACCAGTCCGTGGGTTGCGTGCCTTGCGGGGGGCGCGCTGCTTCACTTCGAACACTCCAAAGTTTCTCAGCTCGATGCGGCCCTTGAGCACGAGAGTCTGGATGATCGCATCCAGCGTTCGTTGCACGATATCTTTGGTCTTGAGCTGGGTCAGACCGATATCTTCCGAGATCTTCTTGACAATCTCTTTCTTGGTCACGTTGACGATCTCCTCGGGGGCGCGGTCAGCCCTTGGCGAACGGCGAAGTGCTCAAATGTATTTGCAGCTTGGAGTAATGTCAAGGAAAAACGGTCAGGAGTCGGCTCTTGGGCAGTCGGAAGCAAGCGCGATGTCGAGCCGTCCGGCGGCTCGCGCAGTGCCAAGATGGTCATGCAGCGGAGCATAGTGCCAGGGCCAGTTGTGCTCATCGGCCAGCCCTTTGAGCCGATTCAGGAACGTCTCCGAGAGTTCCGGAGCATGGTCCTCAAAAAGCGGGTCGCAAAAGTAGACGCGGCAGCCGAGGGGGTGCGCCTCTCTGGCCGTGCAGCGCCCGTGTCCGTCTTGCCACGGGCACGACTCGCCGCCATCGAGTTCCCGCGCGGGCGCGGTGCCAGGTCGCTAAGAAACACGGCTTCCGCCGCGGACAGAAAGAGGGTGTGGCCATACTCGCGAAACCGGCAGCAGCGGCCAGAAAGTGCGCAGGTCGGACCCAGCTCGGAGATGGCCTGGTCAACGTCCCTGTAAAGGAGGCGAAGCTGAACCCGAATCTCGGCCAGCCGATCGGGTTCGTGGAGGTCATCGTGTGCCTCTTCCAGAGTCATTGGCGGACCCTCCCGATCGATTCAACGATCTCGTCGGCACGATAAAGCCGGCCCCGGCCGGATCCCGGGCAGACCTGCTTGACGCCTTCCCAATCTTCCTCTGTCTCCACGTTCTCGGGCCAGAACGGCCACGTCTGGCACTGAACGGGACGTGCGGCATATACCGTGCAACCGGCCTGGCGGTCCCAGAAGACGCAGTCTCCGCCCGGACGCTCGATCAGGCTGTAGCGATCCCCAACTTGCCTGACGAACCTGGCGGAGAACTCGTCAATCGAGTCACCTCGAAACTGGGCAAGCTGAGCAATCTCTTCGTGTGATACCCACACGTAGCCAGGCGCCCCCGTGCAGCAGGCCCCGCACCGCGTGCAAGAGAAGGCAAGGCCCTCGCCATACCAGGGAGCCTCGGGTTCGAGACGTTTCATGTTCTCAGCTCATACTGTTGAAACCGCATGTGATGCCTGGGCCAGCAAGTAATCGGCAGTCTAGCAGGGTGTCCGCGCCGGGGCAATCTTTGGCCGCTTCCAACCTGCTGAAAGTCCAGGGGTTGTGTGCTAAGGTGAATGTCAGCCACCGGAGTAGCGCAAAAGGACATCGTGATGACAGCAACCAGTCCGATCGAAAGAGTCGTGCTCACCCATCTTCAGGTTCCTCTCAAGGAGACGTTCCGGATCTCTAGCGGCGAAGTGGCGACCAAGGACGCGATCCTCGTGACGGTGGAGACGTCCTCGGGCATCGGCCAGGGAGAGAGCTCGCCCATGGCAGCCGGCTTCGGCTATTCGGTTGACACTCCGGAAGGCTGCTGGGACGATCTGGTCACCACGATAGCGCCCGGCCTCATCGGCCAGACCGTGGAGTCCACCGAGCAGATCGCCTCGCTGGCCTCGACCTGGAAGGGATCTCGGTTCGCGATCGCCGGTGCGGAAACGGCCCTGTGGGACCTCTTGGGTCAGTCTCATCGCGTACCCGTCGCCGCCCTCCTGGGGGCGATCGAAGAACAGATCAATCTTGGCGTTCAATCGGGCCTGGCCGTGGGGCTGTATCCGTCCACCGTTGAGTTGCTCAAGGCGATCGAGACCCATCTGGCTGAAGGCTACCGCCGGGTAAAGATCAAGATCGAGCCGGGCCGCGACGTCGAGCTCGTGCACGCGGTCCGCCAGCACTTCGGCGACATCCCCCTGATGGTTGACGCCAACGGCGCCTACACGGTGGCCGACATCGACGTTTTTCGCGAGCTCGATGATCTCGACTTGCTCATGTTCGAACAGCCGCTTGCCGCAACCGACCTGGACGGACTGGCGCAGCTTCAAAAGGCGGTCGCAACCCCGATCTGCCTGGACGAAACCGCCGAGACGCACGAGCAGACCGCCGAGTCGATCAGGCGGTGCTTGCAGGATCGTCAACCTCAAGATTCAGCGCGTAGGCGGCCTGGGGCCTGCCCGCCAGATCCATGATCTCTGCCACCAGCACGGCATCGCTTGCTGGGTCGGCTCCATGCCCGAGTCGGGTTGGGGCAGGCGTTCGGCATTCATCTGGGCACACTGGGAAACTGCAAATACCCGACCGACGTTGAGCCCAGCGCCCGTTGGTTCGTTGACGATTACGTGGTGCCTCCCCTGGAACTGTCGTCGCCCGGGCTCTTCAGCGTGCCAGCCCGGCCTGGCGTGGGGCATCAAGCTGATCCGGCCAAGGTCCGTCGATACCAGGTACGTCAAACAGAAATCACGACCAGGTCTCTCGTCTGAACTCGTCCAGGAGCTCTGGAGATGATCCAGTTGACTCAGGCGATCGTCGCGGTCATGTCTTGCACCCTGGTGGGCGGCGCGGCCGGCGGCATCGTGGGAGCCGCTGTCGGTCGGCTGGCGCCGAGTTTCGTCCGCTGGCTGTACTCGCCCGGAGGGGCCGGCGGCAATGTTGACCCCACCGAGTTCGGCTTCGGCCTGGGCGTGGTCACGGGGCTGTTCTTCGGCGTCGGCACGGGCGTCTTCCTCGTTTGCGTTCTGCGCTGCGCGACGCCTGGCTGGCGCGATCGGGCATCATGCCGCATCATCCTCACGCTCCTTACCAAGCCAAGGTGGAAGAGCTGGGCGACCAAATCTAACCGCCGATCGAATGCATCAGCCGCTCGGGCTGAATGAACCTGGCCGAATTGATCTCGTGACCCTCCCACTTCGATGACACCGAGTCGCGCATGGCCTGGGCGATCGATTCATCCGTCGCGCCACCACGCAGCATGCCGCGGATGTCGGTCTCGTCCAGGGAGAACAAGCAGTTACGCAGCTTGCCGTCGGACGTGAGGCGAACCCGGTTGCAGCTCATGCAGAAGGGGCGGCTGACCGAGGCGATCAGGCCGACACGCCCGCCTCCATCAACATAATCATAATCGACCGCCGGCGCCGAGGATCTTGATCGGGTGCGGGCTCGAGCGGACTGATTTCGCGCGTCAAGCGCTCGATGATCTCGGCGGCGAAGAGCACTTTTTCGCGCTCCCACATGCCGCTGTCCAGCGGCATATACTCGATAAATCGTATTTCGAGTCCGTGCTCCCGGCCGAATCGAGCCAGGGGAACCACGTCGTCCTCGGTCGTGCCCTTGATCGCCACGGCGTTGACCTTCACCGGGTGGAACCCCGCCGCCTTCGCCGCCAGAATTCCCTCGATCACCTTCTCGACACCCGACCGCCGTGTCAGTTGTTCAAAACGAGCCGGGTCCATCGTGTCCAGGCTGATGTTGATCCGTCTCAGGCCGGCGTCCCAGAGTGCTTGCGCCAGGGGTGCCAGCAAGATGCCGTTGGTCGTCAGCCCGATGTCCTTGATGCCCGGGATCGCCGCCAGCCGGCTCACTAACCCGGGAATCTCGCGCCGCACCAGGGGCTCGCCGCCGGTGAGCCGGATCTTGTCGATGCCCAGCGTCACGGCGACCCGCGTGAACCGCTCGATCTCCTCGAAGCTGAGGAGCTGACTCTTGGGCATGAACTCGGCATTCTCGGGCATGCAGTAAACGCAGCGGATGTTGCAGCGGTCGGTGACGCTGATCCGCAAGTTGTTGTGCACCCTGCCGAACGAGTCAATGAGGCGATCATGGTGTGGCGTCATGTCAGGTCACGGCCGTTGAGGATGAGCTCGGCGTCCGGATCGTCCTGCCCTATTCTACTGCACCGCTCAACCCCGCGCAATCGGGAAACGAGCCTCACGAGGTGCCCAGGCCGGGGTGAACCCATTCCAGGGTGCCGTCGGCCCATCGTTCCTGCTTCCAGATCGGCACCACTTCCTTGAGTGTGTCGATCAGCCACCGGCAGGCCTCGAACGCCTGGTCGCGGTGCGGACAGCTCACAGCCACCACCACGCTGATCTCGCCCAGGTCGAGATGGCCCACCCGATGCACGATTGCCAGCTCGATGATTGGCCAGCGCGACCGCGCCTCTTCCTCGAGCTCGGCCATTTTCTTATTTGCCATCTCGGGATAGGCCTCATAGGCGAGCGAGACAGTCTGCCGGCCGGCCGTCATCTCGCGCACTGTCCCCAGAAAGGTGCACACGGCGCCAGCCTGGTGCGACCGCACCCGCTCGGTCAGGGCGGCGTGATCGATCGGCGCGTCGATGATTTCGATCATGATGCGTTCCTTGTCACATGCGACACAGTCGTCATCCCGCAGCCGCCGCTGACCGGCGGGATAACGCGCAACTTCGCGCCCGGGCTGATCATGCGTCTCATCCGCCGCATAATCGGATTCGACGGCGATCATCACACGGTGGCGCAGCGAAGCGAGCGCGGGATGTTGCATGGCGAGAGCCAGACGAAGATCGCCGACAGTCGCGGGCAAGGCAGGCAGCTCGACATCGATCTCGGGCTTGCCGGCCTTCTGCCTGGCGATGGCGAAGAGCCTGATGGTGAGGCGACAAGCGGATGAGCCTGACATGGCGATCTCTCGCTGATCTTTTCTCTGCGCCTCTCGCTCTCTCCAGCGCGTCAGGTCGTCGGGTGTGTTGAGATCTTGCACGAGCTCGGGGTATGGCAATTCCAGCTCGATGACGCGTTCGGAGAGCTTGGCCACGAGCGCATTGATTCCCAGATGCCTGGGCAGGGTTGAGACCAGCTTCGCCACGTCCCACGTCAGCACGATCGGGTGGATATGCTGTCCGTTTGCGCGTCGGGACGACCAGCCTCCGGGGTGATCGGCCCACCGGCTCATGACCGCGGCGAACGATCTCCGGAGTGATGCCGGGGCTATCTCCGGGCGTCAGCAGAACGGCTCTTGGCGGATCATCGCGGGCAAGCCACTCGAGGCCGAGCTCGACGGATTCTCTCATTTCCAGAGGTCGGCGCGGCGGCGTGATGACGATCGCGCCGGCCTGGCGGGCCGCCTCGGCCACGGCCGGCCCCTCGGGCGAGTCGGCCGGCGGTGCGACGACAATCACGGGTTCCGCGCCTCCCTCGATCAAAGCGCGTCACGACGCGACCGATCAGGGGCTCGCCGCCAAAGGGCAGGAGCATCTTCGGCTGGCCCATTCGCCGGCTCTTGCCGGCGGCCGGCACGATGGCGGGAATCGTTCTCTCATGTCTGCCTCGCCGCCAGAGATCCGACCGGCCGTCGCCTGACCGCTCGGACCCAGGTTGCGCCTGGCGATCAGCTCGGCCACGATGCTGATGGCGATCTCGGGCACGGTCTGAGAGCCGATGTCCAGACCAACCGGCGCGGCCACGCGTTCGAGGGCGCTTGCGGCGATCCCCATGCCTCGCAGGCTCTCGAAGATCAGCTTGATCTTGCGCCGGCTGCCGATCAACCCCACGTGCGACGCGGCCGTCGGCGCCAGGTGAAAAAGGGCTTCCTGGTCGTGCCCGTGTCCGCGAGTCACGATCAGGGCATAAGTGTTGGGGTTGATTTCCAGCGAGGCAAGCACCTCCTCGATCGGGCCGACCAGGATGCGCTCCGCCGTCGGAAACCGCTCGGCATTGGCGTATTGCCTGCGGTCGTCGATCACCCAGACGTCGAAATCGGCCTGGGCGGCCAGGTTCCCACCGCCTGCCCCACGTGCCCTGCACCCACGATCACAAGCCGGATGCGCGGCAGCGAGGCAGCAAAGCCACGCCCCCCTGCACCGACGGCTTGGGCCGGTCGGCCAGCGGCGTGATGCGCGCCGGCAAGCTCTCCGGAACGGCCCAGCGGGCCAGCTCGAACGGCAGGTTCCGTCGGGACCGAAGAGAAACCGGCTGCCCAGCGGCACGCCGTCGAGCCCGGCTTTTCCGGACTGACGACCACGGCCTCGGTGAACCCCTGCCCGGCCTCGAGCAAGCGAAGCATCGGCGCGGAAGTACGCGATGGGCTCAGCCCCGCGCAACGGCTTCCGTGGCGATCACCATCTTGCCGCCGCAGATCAGGCCGTCATTCCACGCATAATCATGATCGAGCACGAATGACTTGATCATCGCTCCGCCGCCCCGAGCTGGCGGATGGCGTTCTGCTTCACCTCGTTCTCGACGCAGCCGCCACCGAGCGTGCCCGCCTGGCCCCCGCCCGGATCGACCACCATGAGCGCCCCCGCCTTCTGGGGCGTCGATCCACGAGTCTCGACCACCTGGCAGAAAATCTGCTCGCGGCCTTGCTCCAGAGCGTCGATCAGATGCCGTAAAACGTCACGCATATTGGAGGAGTTCCCATGTTTTGAAGCGACGACTGCGGGCTCGTGACCATTCTTATAGGGTGGGTCGAGCAGAATCGAGGCCCACCGTCTTGCTCACTACTCGCCCCTCTTAAACTATCCCGTGGCCGCCGGATCGGCAATGGTTCCCATCGCAGGCCCGTCTCAACGTCGAACCAGGACGCGAGGCCAAGATCGAAGCAAACTTTGAGCTGCTGCCCTTCCTTTATGTCAGGCCCGGCTGTGATCAAGGCGTGTACTTCCTGGGATCCCCGAGTGAAAGCGTCGCCAGCAGCCTGGAGCCGCCCTGGTACTCGAGCCGGCGAATGATGGCTGGCACCGTAACGGTCCGGGCCCGTTTCGGGAGAATCTGGCGCAGTCAGGACGTTCGCTGGCCGCACAGCCATGTCAACCTGCCGCGACTCGCCCCGGCTCAGGCCTGGAAAGTCGAGTTCCAGGACGGGGACTCGCCAGTTCGTCTCCCTCCCGTCCCGAGGAGTCGAACGATCAACTCGGTCTCATCTCGTGCCACCTCGCACCGCAGGAGATTCATTCCAGGCCGGCCCACAAACGACGCCACGAAACGATGAACCGGCCGATCATAGACCTCGCGCGGCGAACCATATTGCATGAGCCGGCCCTGATGAAGCACGGCGACCCGCTCGCCCAGAGCAAGGGCTTCGCCCTGGTCGTGGGTGACGTGAATGAGCGTCAGGCCAAGCTGACGATGGAGCTTGACCACCTCTTCACGCAGCGACACACGGAGCGGATCATCGAGGCTGGCGAACGGTTCGTCCAGCAGCATGACTCGCGGCTCCCGGATCACCGCCCGGCCGAGTGCGACCCGCTGGCGTTCTCCGCCGGAGAGATCCGCGGGCCTGGCGCGAGCAGATGATCGATCCCCAGAATCTCGGCAACCAGGCCAACCCGCCGTAGCCGCTCGGCCTTCGGCATTCTTCGGCCCCTGACCGAGAAACCCATGTTTTCGAGCACGGTCAGGTGGGGATCAGGCGCGGGGTTTTGAAACACCATAGCCACCTCGCGACGATATGGCGGCACCTCGGCCATGTTCCGCCATCCATCCAGAGCGACCCCGCATCTGGCCTCTCGAGCCCGGCGATCATGCGCAAAAGTGTGCTCTTTCCCGAGCCGGAGGGTCCCAAAACGGCCACCCGCTCGCCTTGCTCGACTACCAGGTCGATGCCCTTCAGCGCAAGGACGTTCGGCCCAAAACTCTTGGAAACCCCGCGGATCTCAATTCTGGACAAGGCGCTCTGGCTCCTTCGATTGCTTCTCTGTATTCATCCGTGTTCGATCCGTGTTTCATCCGTGGCCAAGAGAATCTTCCTCTCGCACTTGGCTTCGTTTTTCGCCGCCAGCATCGGGGTTTTGAGCTTTATCGTCCTGTGGTTCAATCGACTTGCGTCTCGCCGCCGTTGGCTTCGATTTCCGCTTTTTTCATCCCTTCCTCGCTCGTGGCCGCTTTCTCAACGGCCCGACGGCCTTGCACCGGGGCTCGGCCGGGCAGCACCTTCAGCTCCGCGAGCTGGCGTGAACCCTTGAGTGCCGCCAGCGCGGGTGGCGGGTTCTCGAAGAGCATGTCGAAGGCTTGCTCGGACAGTCGCTCATTCATCACCATCTCCAAGCGCCACCATCGAACGAGACTTGTCCTTGTGACGCTTCTTGGCCCTTGGCTTCGCCGACCCAGGCTCGCGCTGCGATTCGCTCGATGCGGCAACATTGGCAGCCGGCGTCTTCGGCACCGGCTTTCCCTCTCCTTTCATCTTACCATCGTCGCTGGCCGCCTGACCGTGATTCTCGCCCTTCTGCATCTTCATCAAGAGCGCGAGTGTCTGCCGCAGCTCGCGGTCTTTGGCCGTCTGCATCCGCCGCAGCCGCTCGCCCGAAGTGCTGCCGTCAAACGACACTCGGTCGGCCAGCGCGGCCGCCTCGTCGCCGGCAATCTCCTCGTGTACGGCCAGCAGCTCTTCCAGCCGCGCCACTTGCTCGTCCATGAGCCTCTCGAAGAACTTGATCGCCGCGGCCGCGTCGGCCGACCGCTCGGCGATCTCGCGCCAGTTGCCGAAGTCGCTGAAGCCGGGGGCGTACAGCGGCTTGCACCGCTTGCACTCCTTCCAGAACCGCTCGGCCCAGCCGGGCACCACCGCGTCTAATGCAAGGAAGATGGCATTGAGGGCCGGGTCGTTGATCGCCTCGACAGGGTACTTGCCCAGGAGCCGGACAAGGCGGAACAAGTCGCCGTCCGTCCATTCCGAGTCGCGGTCCAGGAGCACGCGCAGGCCGATCCAGTGATCGATCAGCCAGCGGCAGCCCTCGGCGCTCTCTTCCAGCCCGCAGAGGAAAGCGGCCGGGTTGTCTTCCCAGGGAGGTCCGGACGTGGGCAAAACTCGTGGCCCGGCGTTGTACAAGCGGCGTGAACGCCGTGCTCCTGTGCGCTGAGAGTTTAGCCCATTCCAAGGCCCCGCGTAATATTGTTCAGTCGCATTGAGCCTGTGGCTTGTTCGCCGGCTGGTAAGATCAAAATGCTGAAGTTCGAGACTCACGCCATCGCGCCTATCACTTCGAATGACGCCAAGACCCTGATGATCCGGCGCTCACTCCGACTTTCGAATGCTCGTTTTTTCTCGGCAGCGTGGGTTGATGATCCCGATCACGAGACACCCTATCGCCGCCAGTACGAATCAGCGCGATTCGGAACCGCGGCAGGCAAGCTATCGGAGATGAGGTAATTATCAAAAGTAGCACTGTAACCGGTGGCGTCGAAGCCCTTCAGAGCGACCATGCCCACGTCGAGCTCGACGCGCTTGTCTGTAATTTGAAAATCAGGCCACGTTATTGTGCCGAGCGATGTGCCGTCCACCTGTTGAAAAGTCGCAGGGTCAATCAGGTGTCCTGGGTTGCTCGCGGTCACGGGCACCGATCTAATTGGCGAAGGCTGAACAGAACACGAGCGACCGAGGCGAAGCTCACACCGTGTCGGCACCAGCCCCGGCGAAGACTCAATCGGGGGAACCAGGCGATGAGACCAGCGAACAGCGTCACGCGTCGAAACTTCCTGGGAGCGGCTGCCGGAGGTTCGGTCGGAATGCCGGCGATCGTGCCTGGAGTCGTCTTCGGCCAATCGGGCAAGGCGCCGCCCAGCGAGCGGATCACGGTTGGGTTCATTGGCTGCGGCAAGATGGCCAACGACTATCACCTCAAAGAGCTGCTTGGCTTCGGTGACGTTCAAGCGGTGGCTGTGTGCGAGGTCGATCGAACGCGGCGTGAGCACGCACAGAGACGGGTCGAGAAGGCATACGCTGGGAAAACCGACTTTAAGGGTTGCGCCGCGTACAGCGACTTCCGCGAGCTGATCGCGCAAGGACATCGACGCCGTCTGCATCGCCACGCCGGAACACTGGCACGCGATCCCGGCCATCGAGGCGATGAAGGCGGGGAAGGACGTCTACTGCGAGAAGCCGCTGACGCTAACGCTTGCCGAGGGCAGGCGATGCATCGACGTGGCTCGGAAATACGAGCGCGTCTTTCAGACCGGGAGCCAGCAGCGATCCGATGTCTTCGGACCGTTTCGGCAGGCCGCGGAGATCATCCGCAGCCGCCGCCTGGGCAAGATCCAGGTGGTCACCGTCGGCGTGGGCGGTCCCAGCAAGTGGTGCGATCTGCCCGCCGAGAAGATGGAGCCCGGCCTCGACTGGGATCTCTGGCTCGGCCCCGCGCCCGAGCGACCTTACAACTCCATCCTCAGCCCGCGCGGCGTCCACAAGCATTTCCCCGCCTGGCGCGAGTATCGTGAGTACGCCGGCGGCGGGCACGCCGACATGGGCGCCCATCACTACGACATCGCGCAGTGGTGCCTCGGCATGGATGAATCCGGCCCGATCGAGATCATCCCGCCGGTGAACCCGAACGATCACAGGGGCGTGATCTATCGCTATGCAAACGGCGTGGTCATGGTCCACGGCGGTCCCAGCGGCTGCACATTCACCGGGACCAAGGGGACGCTTCGCATCGACCGTAACCATCTCACCAGCGACCCGGCCTCGATCGTCAAGGATCCCCTGGGCAAGGATGACGTGCACCTGCCCAAGTCTCCCGGCCACCACCGCGACTGGCTCGACTGCATCCGGTCCCGCAAGCGTCCGGTCGCCGACGTCGAGATTGGCGCTCGCTCGGTGGCCATCACGATCCTGGGAAACCTGGCTTACTGGAACCACCGTCCACTGCGCTGGGACCCGGCCAAATGGGAATTCGTGGGCGATCCGAAAGCCAACGAGTGGCTCGACCGCGAGCGGAGATCTCCGTGGCGGCTTCCTGAGGTTTGATCCGTCCCGCTATCCGACCAGCTCGCGGATCGGCTCGCCGTTCTCGATCAGGTAGGTCGGCCGGCCGGCGCGGTCTTCGAAGGTGATCGAGCGGGCATCGATGCCGAGGTGGTGATAAACCGTCGCGGCCACGTCCTGCGGGCTGATCGGCCGGTCGACGACGTGCTCGCCCCGGGCGCTGCTGCGGCCGATGACCTGGCCCATCCGCATCGCCCCGCAGCCCATCAGGACGCTGAACGTGTTGCCCCAGTGGTCGCGGCCGGCGTCCTTGTTCATCCGCGGGGTGCGGCCGAACTCGCCCATCGCGACGACGAGGGTCGAGTCGTAGAGGCCGCGGTCGATCAGGTCGTCGATCAGCGAGGCGATGGCCCGGTCGAGCGGCGGGATGAGCTTCCGGGCCCCGTCCTCGGTCGTGAGCTGCGGCTTGGTCCCGTGGTGGTCCCAGGGAACGCAGTTGACCGTCACGAACGGGGTGCCCGCCTCGACGAGCCGCCGCGCCAGCAGGGCACTCTGGCCGAAGGTGTGACGGCCGTACCGGTCGCGCAGCTTCGGGTCTTCGGCGCCGATGTCGAATGCCGTGGCAACCGCCCGGCCGGTGAGCATGGCGAAGGCACGCTGGTAGTAGGCGTCGAGGTCGCGAAGCTTGGGATCGGCCTCCCGGCGCAGGGCGTCCATCGTCTCGAGCACGCGGCGGCGATCTTCCAGCCGGTCGAGTGAGACGCCCCTGGGCGGCCGCAGGTGCTTGACCTGGTACTTCGGGTCGTTCGGGTCCGACTCGACGATGAACGGGTTCGGCGGCGCCGCCGAGGTAGGCCGCGTAGTGGAACAGGTTGTCGGTCCCGCCCCGGAGGTGCGGCACGGCGATGTAAGGGGGCATCCCCGGTGCGCCCCGGCCCCTTGAGCCGGGCCACCGCCGCAGCCCATCGCCGGCCGGCGCTGGACCTCGTTGTCGCGGCGTTGAAGGCCGGGCCCTTCGTAGCCGGTGAGCATCCAGTGATTGCCCTTGGTGTGGTCGCCCGTGCCGTGGTTGACCGTGCGCAGGATCGCCAGCCGGTCCATCCGCCGCGCCTGCTCGGGCAAGAGCTCGCCGAAGTGGACTCCGGGCACGCTCGTGGGGATCGCGCCGAAGGGGCCGCGGAACCCGCGCGGGGCGTCGGGCTTGGGGTCCCAGGTCTCCATGTGCCCGGGCCCGCCGCTGAGCCAGAACAGGATGACGCTCCGCTTGCTCACGTCCGGTGGCCCCGGCGGCACGAAGCCTGAGCAGATCGGGCAGGGCCAGACCGCCGAGCCCGAGCACCCCCGCCTGAAGGAAGCTCCGCCGCGTGATCCCGTCGCAGTCTTTCGCACCGCTCCCAAAGACTTTCAGCATCGCAAAACGTCTCCCATGTCCCGAAGAATCTTACTCCAATCAGCTTCCGCGATGGATGCGTGACAGTCAACCCAGGGCAAGACGAACTTAAAACCGTGACGATGTGGAAGCTTGTTTCTGGCACGCATTGAACTTTTCGGCCGTGGGGCGCGACCTATTGAGTGGTGGTAAACACGCGAACTCCCGGTCGATCCGCATGAACGAACTCGCCGACAGGATGTACGAGCAAATCCTGGTTCTCCGGTGCCAGACCGGCGACGCGGCGGCGTTTGGCGAGTTGGTCGAACGGTTTGCAGCCAGGTTGCGGTATTACGTGCGGACACTTCTGGGCAGGGAACGCCAGGCGGACGCGGAAGACGTGCTTCAGGACGTTTGGCTGGATGTGCATCGATCGATCACAACCCTGACCGATCCGGGCGCCCTCGTGGCCTGGCTCTATCGGGTCGCACGCAACCGGACCGTCCGCCACCTCCGCAAGCGGGTCATGCCGACTCGAACGATCGAGGAGATCCAGACGGTTGGAGAGATCGACCGAGGGGGAGAGTTCGCGGTCGAGGAGGCTGAGGCCATCCATCTCGCGCTTGACAGCCTGGCGCCCGAGCATCGCGAGGTCCTGGTCCTGCGCTTCCTCGAAGAGATGTCTTACGAGGGCATTGTGGCGGTCACCGGCTGTCCCGTCGGAACCGTGCGATCCAGAATTCACTACGCCAAGCTCGCCTTACGGCGAGTGCTGGAGACGAACGACCATGACGCAGAAAGATCTCGGCAAGGCACTACTGAGACTCGGCGTGAGCGACTTGGCCGGCCTCCCTGATGTCCGCGAGCAAACCTGGACGATTCTCGAGCGCGACCGTCGCCGAGTACGTCGGCTCGCCTGCATGACCATCGGCGCCTGGCTGCTCTCGACGGTGTTAATCTTTACCGTACTCGTGGCGTTCGGGTTGCTCTTCCCGAGGGTCGCCAGGCTCCGCATGGACGTCGAGCAAGGCAGGGTCACGCAAAATCAGCGCGAGCAGCTTCGGAACGAGCATGACCTCGGGCTCATGAAGGGTACGCTCCTGATCGCTTTCTCGGTCGCTGCCCTGACTTTCGCGGCGATCTGTACCGTCCTGCTGAACTTCACCACGCGTCGGGCAACTCTTCGGCAGATCAACGCGAGCCTGCTGGAGATCTCCGACCAGTTGAAGGAGCTGCGCTCGTCAGCCGCTCGACACCCTGCCTAGCCCTGGACAAAAGAGGCCCAGGGCCACCTTCGATTCCAAAGTAGCTCTCACGCTGCGAAGCACTTGCGTGCGGAGCAGCTTTCTCTATCTTGTTGAGCGGCCCTTGCCGGAAAAGCCCTCGTGCCGCACAATAGAGGTGACGTGATCGAGCCTCGCGCTGCTCTCACCAGCGTCTCGCGCCACCCGCCCGAGGACTTTTCTTCATGCACAGGTTCGTCAGGAACGTTCTGCTCGCGAACTTGATCGCTAGTCTTGCCGCGTTCCCCGCATTGCGGGCGGAGGAACCGCCGGCCAAGCCTGCGCCGGAGAAGGTCAAGGAAGCCGCTCCGGAGACCTTCTCGGCCGACCAGAGGGCGCACTGGTCGTATCAACCGCTGGCTCGTCCGGAGCTTCCGACGGTTCGCAAATCGCGCTGGGTCAGGAACCCGATCGACCGGTTCATCCTGGCCGAGCTGGAAACCGCCGAGCTGCCGCACGCACCCGAGGCAAACAAGATCGCGCTCATTCGCCGCGTGACGTTTGACCTGACCGGTCTGCCTCCCAGCCCGAGCGAAGTCGCGGCCTTCGTGGGCGATTCTCGCCCCGACGCCTATGAGCGGCTGGTTGACCGATTGCTCGAGAGCCCTCATTACGGCGAGCGCTGGGCTCAGCACTGGCTCGACCTGGCCCACTACGCCGACTCGAACGGGTTCGAGCTCGACGCCGAGCGGCCCGACGCCTGGCGGTATCGCGACTGGGTTGTGAACGCCCTCAACGCCGATATGCCCTACGACCGGTTCCTGTCGTCTTCAGATCGCCGGTGACGAGGTGAGTCCCGGCGATCGCGAGGCCCTGATCGCGACGGGCTTTGGCCGGTGCGGCCCGCGCGAGGTCGTCGGCGGCAACGTGATCCCGGAAGTGAGACGGCAGAACGAGCTCACCGAGATCACCGCCACCGTCGGCTCGGTTTTCCTCGGGCTCACGATCGGCTGCGCCCGCTGCCACGACCACAAGTTCGACGCGATCCCAACGACCGACTATTACCGCCTCCAGTCGTTCTTCGAGGCTTCCCAGTTAGTGGATTTACCGATCGCCTCGAAGCAGGAAACCGAGGCGTACCAGGCCGCCAAGAAAGCCGTCGAAAAGAAGACGGCCCCGCTCAAGAGCCATCTCGCCACGCTCGAGACTCCCTATCGCAAGGCACTGGCCGAAGCGAAGCACGCCATGCTGTCGGCCGACGAAAAATCGGTGATGGCGATTCCGGCCAAGGACCGAACGCCTGCGCAAAAGAAAATCGTCGCCGGACTGGAGACGTCGTTGCGGATCACCTGGGAAGAAGTGGCCGCCGCGGTCGAGAAGAATCCCAGCGATCACGCTCGGCGAGAGGCCCTCAAGAAGTCGATTTACGAGATCGAGCAGACGCTGCCTCGACCGCCGGCGCATGCCATGGCCCTGGTCGACCGCAAAGCCAAAGCACCCGATACCTTCGTCTTGCGTCGGGGTGATTACCGCAACAAGGGCCCCAAGGTTTCCTCACGGCCGCCGGGCGTCATCCTGGCGTCGCAAGGTTCCAGGGCTTTCTCGCCTGACTCGATTGTCGCTTCAGACGACAAGACCGGGCGCCGGGCGGCCCTGGCACACTGGCTCGCCGGCAAAGACAACCCGCTGGTGGCCCGGGTGATCGTCAACCGCCTCTGGCAGTATCATTTCACGCGCGGGATCGTTTCGACCTCGAGCGATTTTGGCGTGCGGGGCGAGCCGCCGACTCATCCCGAGCTGCTCGACTGGCTGGCCTGCGAGCTGATCGCTGGCGGCTGGAAGCTCAAGCCGCTGCACAAGCTGATGGTGACCTCGGCGACCTATCGCCAGTCCAGCAAGCCGGTCGCCAAGCTCACCGCGGAAGATCTTGACAATACGCTGCTGGGCCGGATGAATCACCGCCGGCTCGATGCCGAGGGCATCCGCGACGCGATGCTCTTCGTCGCCGGCGAGCTGAATCCCAGGATGGGCGGGCCCGGCGTGCTTGCGCCCCTCGAAAAGGAAGTCAAGGACCTGATCTTCACCGAGGCCGAGGTCGTGGACCTCTGGCCAGTTGACGCTGATCCCGCGGAGCACCTGAGGCGATCGATCTACCTCTTCCGCAAGCGTAACGTCCGCTACCCGTTGCTTGAATCCTTTGATTCTCCCGACGCCCAGTTCCCCTGCCCCAGGCGCGAGAATAGCACTCATGCCCTCCAAGCGATCAACCTCTTGAACGGCGAATTCTCGCTGGGCCGCGCCCGGTCGCTGGCGGGCCGGATTCTGCGCGAAGCCGGGAAGGATGACGAGCAGCGAATTCGCCGGGCTTACGAGCTGGTCTTGTGCCGCCAACCGACTCCCGCCGAAATCGAGCGCGCCCGCGGCTTCCTGAAAACGCAGACGGCACTCCTGGAAGAGCGAGTTCGTCAAGGGCAGCCTGTGAGCAAGCCCGGCGGCTCTGACGACTGCTCGATCGCTGCCCCCGAAGGTGCAGCCTGGGCCGATTTCGCCCTGGCGATGCTGAATTGCAACGAGTTCTTGTATGTGCCCTGATTCACGAGGATCGAGCCATGGCCACGGTTGAGATCGAACCTCCGGTCAGCACCGAAATCCAGACGCTTCAGGATCTGGTCGAGGCTCTGGGAGGCATTCCCCTTTCCCGGATTCTGGCAAAGCCTGCACCCGGATCCGCCACCGAGCAGGATCTGATTGCGAGTCAACGCAAGCAAGAGGCGGCTGTGCGAGCTGGTCGACGGCGTTCTCGTGGAGAAGGCGATGGGCTTTCGTGAATCGGTCCTGGGAGGAGCGATCGCGTCGGCTCTCTGGCTCTTTAACATTCCGCAGAACCTCGGTCTCGTCGTGGGCGCTGGACGGAATGCTGAGGCTCTTGCCAGGGCTCGTGCGAAGTTTCGATGCCGCGTTCCTACCGTGGGACCGCATTCCGGGTGGGCGTATCCCCGAGGAAGCGATTCCCCGCCTTTCGCCGTCACTTGTGGCGGAAGTGCTCCGTGCGAGCAACACCAAGGCAGAGATGGAACGAAGACGGCGAGATTCCTTCGCGGCGGGTGTCGAGGTGATCTGGCTGATCGATCCGAAAACCAGAACAGCGTCGGTCTATCGCCGGAACAGCGACGCCCCGCAACACTACGTTGCGTCGGAAGCCATTGAGGAGACCGAAGTTCTGCCTGGATTCCGGCACCTGCTGGCCGACCTTTTCGCCGAGCTCGATGAACGAGATTTCGTGAAACCTGTGGTTGCTAGGCTTTGATTGAACAAGGTTGATTCCGCCCATGAGTTCCCACCAACCCCGCTGCCCAGGCCCCTGCTCCACCGCCGCGCCGATCAACCCGCTCAACCGCCGCGAATTCCTGGCGCGAACGGGCAACGGGTTTGGTCTCCTGGCACTGCTGTCGTTGCTTGAGGGAAAGGCAGGCGCCCGGGAGGATCGATCGCTACCCGCCGGCCTCCAACCCGCTTGCCGCCAAGGCCCCGCACTTCCCGGCCAAGGCCAAGCGGTGCATCTTCCTGTTCATGACCGGCGGGCCCAGCCAGATCGACCTGTTTGACCCCAAGCCGCTTCTGAACAGGCTCGACAGCCAGCCCCTGCCCGCCAGCTTCGGCAAGATTCACAGCCAGTTCCTCGAGAGCAACCCCCTTTGCCTGGGGTCGCATCGCAAGTGGGGAAAGTACGGCCAGTCCGGCATGGATATGTCAGACCTGGTGCCCAGCTTGCACAAGCATGCCGACGACATCGCCCTGATTCGCTCGTGCGTGGCCGACAGCGTGATTCATGCGCCGGCCATGTATCAGATGATGACGGGACGCGTCTTCATGGGTCATCCCAGCCTGGGAAGCTGGGCGACGTACGGGCTTGGCTCCGAGAGCGAGAACCTGCCGGCTTACGTGGTGATGACCCAGCCCGAAGGCACGCCCGAAGGGGGCGCGCCGTGCTGGGCGGCGGGATACCTGCCGGCGCATTATCAAGGAACTCTGCTGCGCAGCGGACCGGCGCCGATCGTGAACCTGAAGGCGCCCGCCGAGTTTTCGCTGCCTCAGCAGCGGAAAGTGCTCGACCTGGTGCGCTCGATGAACGAGCAAGACCTTGATCCCGCCGATACCGAACTAGCCGCGCGGATCTCGACCTACGAGCTGGCCTATCGCATGCAGAGCGCAGCACCCGAGGCGGTCGACCTGGCGGCCGAATCGGACCGGACGAAGGCGATGTACGGGCTGGATGACGCCCGCACGGCCGAGTTCGGCACGCGATGCCTGCTCGCCCGCCGCCTGGTCGAGCGCGGGGTGCGGTTCGTCCAGCTTTATTCGGGGGGTGGACCGGTCGCCATGCAATGGGACGCGCACGACGACATCGACGCCAATCACGAGAAGATGTGCGGCCTGACCGACAAGCCGGTGGCCGCGCTCCTCACCGACCTGAAACGAACCGGACTGCTCGACGAGACCTTGGTTGTCTGGGGCGGCGAATTCGGCCGGACTCCCGTACGCCAGCAAGGCGGCCGGGGCCGCGATCACAACGCCACCGGCTTCACCATGTGGATGGCCGGCGGAGGCGTGAAGGGGGGAACCATCGTGGGCACGACCGACGAGATTGGTCTGAATGCCATCTCTGATCGCGCCCATGTCAACGACATCCACGCCACGATCTTGCACCTGATGGGCCTGGACCACACCCGGCTTACCTTCCTGCACAGCGGCCGCGACGAACGGCTTACCGACGTCGCAGGCCACGTGCTGCGCAGGCGTGCTGGCGTGAGGCTCGCTGTGAACACGAGCCCGCCCGGACCCTGACTCCGGATCATTGCTCTGCTCACTTCGGCTCGGCGAACGTGTCGGAGGGTACCTTGTCGAGAACCTTGAATTCGGTGATCTCCAGTTCCAGGAATGGATCACCGTCGCGCTTGATCGAGATCTTGGTGGCCTTCTTGATGCCGTCGAAATCTTTGTAGTCGCTGTAGAGCACATCCTGGGTGTACTCGTCGCCCATCCAGCCGGCAACCTTGGCCACCATGCGTACGGGCAGGCCGTTGTCCTTGTCGAAATACAGGGTGAAGTCCTTGCCGTCGGGGCCGGTGGCCTTGATGACCGCGGCCGGCTTGCCGCCGACCTTTTCTTCCGGGGCCGATTCCACTTTGAACCCCTTACCCTTGAGCGGCAGAATCGTATCGGCGACGACCGAGAGGTAGACGGACCGCTTCTCATTCTTCACGGCATCCTGGTCCATCTCCATCACCATGTCGCCGAACATTCGCCAGCCCTTGTCTCCGTTCAAGACCGAAAGGCCCTTGAATTTGTTGCCGTTGAATTCACCCTCGAATTCCGAACGATGGCGATCGATTCCCTGGGTGATACCCTGGCTCGTGATCGAGTTTTCGTTGCCTTCGATCGTCAGCTTGCCCTTGGCTTTCTCGCTCAGTGATCTCGGCTTTGCCAAGCTTCTCCGCGCCGCCCAAGGCTTTGATGGCCTTGTCGAGAATCTCGGTCGTCTTCGAGTCATCAGCCCGGGCGAGCATACCCAGTGCCGAGGCAGCAGCGATCGCGACGGCGAGGGTGACATCAAGAATTCGCTTCATGAAAATGCCTCATCAAGAGATCAAGAGTAGAAGGTCCAGTAGTCAAGAGAATGATCAGTCAGTTCTCAGTCGATCGCAAAGCAAGAGGCCAAGCATCGACTTGGCGTCGTTGATCCGGCCGTCATGAACCATGGCGAGGGCGTCGGTCCATGGAACGATTTCCGGCACGAGCCGCTCGTCAGCTTGATGATCGGTCGGGCCCGGGGTCAAGTCTTCGCAGAGGTAAAGGAACATCCGCTCAGTCATGACGCCAGGCGAGACATACCAATCACAGATAGGTATGATGCGGCCGGCGCGGAAGCCGGTCTCCTCGGCAAGCTCTCGCTCCGCCGTCTGGTCGGGAGATTCGCCTTCGTCGATCGTGCCCGCGGGAACTTCGAGAAGCGTGCGACCGACGGCGGCGCGATGATTTTTCACCAGGCAAACGTGGTCGCTGTCGACCATGGGCACCATGGCCACCGCGCCTCTGTGCAGAACGACTTCGCGCTCGGCGACCCTTCCATCGGCCAGTGTTACCGGCTGAAGGGCCAGGTCGATTTTCCGGCCGCGATAGATCACCCTGCGCGACGGCGGCATGGGAGTACTCGGCACGGCGATGCGGCTCCTCATGCGTTGCTTGTGCGCGCCGATCGGGAGCGCGCAGGGTAAGGACGGGACACGGTGCCTCGCGAATGATTCGTTCGGCGACCGAACCGAGAAGCGCGTGGCTGAGCCCGGTTCGTCCGTGGGTCGCGATGACGATCAACTCGATCTTCTTCTCGCTCGCGTAGTCAACGATGGACTCGACCGGGCTTCCCCACCGCACCGCCGTGACCAGGGCACGCGGCTTGCCCCACGACGCGTCGAGCAAGGTTGTGAGGGTCTCCCGCGCCCGGTCCTCGTTCTCCTGGTAGAAGTCGGGCGGCATCACGGGCATGAGCAACGGGTCTGGCCCCGTGGGAACAATTTCCGAAAGAACATGCACGAGGTGGAGCTCGGCCGCGAACCGCTCGGCCAGCCCGCAGGCGAACCGCAGCGCCCCGGTCGAATGGGAGCTGAAGTCTGTCGGGGCGAGAATGCGACTGATCTCGATCACGCGGTGAGCCCCCGGTGCAATCCTCTGCGGCACGAGCGCTAGCACTCTCCTCGAACCAAACCCTGAAATCGCTGGCGTAGTTCGCGAGTGACCGCGCCCGGCCGGCCCGCTCCGATGGCGCGGCCGTCACATTCGACGACGGCGATGATCTCGGCGGCCGTGCCGGTCAGGAAACATTCGTCGGCATTGTAGACGTCGTACCGGTCCATGGATCGCTCGACCACCGGATAGCCCGCGTTCCGCGCCAGCTCGATCACGGCGTCGCGAGTAATGCCTTCCAGGATGCCGGAATCGATCGAAGGCGTGTGAATCTGCCCTTGCGCCACCACGAAGATGTTGTCGCCAGTGCACTCCGCGACCTCTCCCTTGTGGTTGAGCATGAGCGCTTCCAGGCAGCCGGCGTTCGTCCCTTCAACCTTGGCCATGATGTTGTTCAAGTAATTGAGCGACTTGATTCGGGGATTGAGGGCATTGGGGTGGTTGCGTGTGGTGCCGGCGGTGATGATCTTCAGGCCGTGGTCATAAAGTTCCTCGGGATAGAGGCTGATCTGGTCGGTGATGATGATCACTTGCGGGTCGGTGGTCTTGCGCGGGTCGAGGCCCAGGCTGCCCGCCCCTCGTGTCACGATCAGGCGAATGTAAGCGTCGACCAGCTTGTTGACGGCGAGCGTCTCTTCGATCGCCCGCACCATCTCGTCCCGGCTGATGGGGACCTGAAGATGGATGGCCCGCGCCGAATGATACAGCCGGTCAACATGCTGCTGAAGCCGGAAGACCTTGCCCGAGTACGATCGGATGCCCTCGAAAACGCCGTCGCCATAGAGCAGGCCGTGGTCGAACACGCTGATCTTGGCGTCGTTCTTGTCGTAAAGCTTGCCGCCGATATAGACCTTCGGGCTCATGCGCGGCCCTCCCGCCGTTGTGCTCAGCCGATGCCGCGAGCCCGCGCCTGGGCCGTTCCTTCAAGCCAGCGCGGGAACCCATTCCTCGATTCGCCCCTCGGCGAGCCGTACAACCCGGTCGGCCTGCTGGGCAATGTGCAGATCGTGTGTAACCAACATCATAGTGAGCCCATGCTCGCGGTTCAAGTCGCGCAGCAGGTCGAGCACGCCCTGGCCGCTGCCGGCGTCGAGGTTTCCCGTCGGTTCATCGGCCAGCAAGACCGACGGCCGACCCGCCAGCGCCCGGGCGATCGCCGCCCGCTGCATCTCGCCGCCGGAAAGCTCGGAAGGAAGATGGGCTAACCGGTGCCCCAGCCCCACTCGCTCGAGCAGCTCCACAAGCCTCGCGCCGTATTCTCCTGCGCTCTTTCCAGTATGACCAGATCCCGTGGCGAATCAACTGGGGCATCATCACGTTTTCGAGCGCGGTCAGCTCCGGCAGCAAGTGATAGAACTGGAAGATGAAGCCGAAAGTCTCGTTCCGCATCGCGTCGCGATGCGATTCGGGACGGTTATCGATGCGCTGGGAATCGAGCAACACCGACCCTCTGTCAGGGCTGTCGAGCAGACCCACGATGTGCAACAACGTGCTCTTGCCTGATCCGCTGGCCCCCACCACGGCGACCAGCTCGCCGTGTTCGACCTCCAGGTCGATCTCGTGCAGTACGGGAACCTCGTTCTTACCTTTCCAGTAGCTCTTCCCCAGACCAACCGCCGAAACATGACTTGCCATCGTTCACGCCTTCCCTGGATAAGAAGAACCCAACAGATTTGGAATAAAGACCCCGCACCCGCCGACCGATCACTCCAACCGGAGTGCCTTGACGGGGTGCAGCCGCGCCGCGCGCTGGGCCGGCCAGATGCTCGCCAGCACGGCGATCAACAAGGCGCCGGCCACCACGGCAATCACCGTGTGCGGCTCGACCAGGGTTGGTATCTTGTCGAAGTAGTAGATCGTGTCGTCGAACACCCTGTGGTGCAGAATGACGCTCAGGAACTTCTCGATCTCGTTGATGTAGTGAACGAACAGCAAGCCGCCGATCATCCCCACGCCGCTGCCCACCGCGCCCAGCAGCAAGCCGTAACCCAGGAAGATCCACCTGATTCCCCGGGTCGATGCGCCCAGGGCCTTCATCACGCCGATGTCGCGTGTTTTCTCGACCACGATCATCGAGAAGATGGCCAGGATGCCGAATCCGGCGACGGCGATGATCATGAACAAGAGGATATTGAGAATCCCCTGCTCGATCGCCACCGCACCCAGGAGGGCCCCCTGTTTTTGCTCCCAGGTCGAGACGTGAAAGTACATTGGCCGCAGACGCTCGAGCCCGAGTTGCAGGCGCTCGGCCAGCCGGTCGATATTCACGCCGGGCTTGACCTTGATCTGGATCTGGTTCACCGCTCCGGTGCCGTCGGGACGCAGTAGGACCGCGCGATTTCTGTAACTGCTCGAGCGGAACATAAACGTGGGTCGAGTCATACTCACTCATCCCGCTCTTGAAATAGCCGACGACGGTGAACTCATCGATACCCGGTTCGCTCGGACTTTCCCGAGCGGGGGAAGAGCAGCGAGATCTTTGACCCTTGCGGGGCCAGATACATGTCGGGCTGGTCCTTGCCCCGATGAAACGTGCCGATCGCATAGCCGATGATCGCGCCCTGTTCGGGAACCTGCTCGCGCAGCTTGCTCGCTCGAGCAACTCCTTCATGGCCCCCGTGAACGCGTCTTCCTTCTCGCCGTCGAGCTCCTTCAGCCGCGCCGGCGGGAGACAGGTCGCGGAGCCGCTGGGGCACTTCAAAGGAGGGCTCGATCGGCTGGCTCTTGTCGTCGAAAAGGAACTCGGCGAAGTCTCCCGTCCGGGCTCGTTCCAGGGGGCGGACACCGATGATCTGAACCAGCTTGGTCACCGATTCACTGCCCACCTTGAATTTGAGAATGCCCGCCGTCTCCATCGTCGGCGCCATGGCCACGATGTCGTCGCCGGCCAGCTCTTGCACCCGCGCCATGACCTCTTCCGAGTTGTAGAACCCGTCGAGCGAGAACGACTCGACCACCACGTCGGCAAGCACGCCGTGCAGCCGGTCTCGCATCTTCTCGGAGAACCCGGCCATGACCGAGTTGACCACGATCATCGTGGCCACGCCCAGCATCACGCTGATGACGCTGGCCAGGGCAATATAACGAGTGCGCAGATACCGCCAGCAAAGTAAATACTTATACAAGTCAGACACTCCTTTGCCCGTGGGACAGGATTCCTATCCTGTACGGTTCTATGAATAAAAGGCTTCGCGAGGCAGGATTCGCATCCTGCCCGACGGTCAACCTGGTTCTGGCGGCGGCTCCTCCGCGGCGCCATCCTGATCGGTACCCGAGGCCGCTGGCGGCCGCATGAGCGGAAACAAGATCACGTCGCGGATGCTGGGCCGATTGAGCAAGATCATGCAGAGACGGTCAACGCCGATACCGAGCCCGCCGGCCGGCGGCATCGCATGCTTGAGGGCTCTGACGAAGTCTTCATCCATCTTGGCCATCGACTCTTCCTCGGCCAGGCCCGCGAGCTGAGCCCGAAACAGCTCTTCCTGCAAGAGCGGATCGTTGAGCTCGGTGTAGGCGTTGGCCAGCTCCATCCCCTGCACGAAAAGCTCGAACCGTTCGGCCACGGCCGGGTTCGAGGTCTTGCGCTTGGTGAGCGGGCAAATCGCGGCCGGGTAATCGATCACGAACATCGGTCCGGTAAGACGGTCTTCGACCACCTCTTCAAACAGCTCATTGGTAACGACGTCGGGGTCTTTGCCGGCCGTGGTGATGCCAGCCTCCTGGCGCGGGCCTGCACCGCGACGAGGTCAGCGGGGTCAACTCCGGCGAATTCCTGCACGAGCGACGCATAAGTGCGGCGGGGCCACGGTGGTGTGAAGTCAACAATCGTCTCCCCCCAGGGACGCTGGTAACCCCCGCCGAGCGCCTCGATCGCGCCGCAAATGAGACCCTCGGTCAGGTCCATCATCGTGTGGTAGTCGGCGTAGGCCTGGTAGGCCTCCAGCATGGTGAACTCGGGGTTGTGCTTGGGGCTGATCCCCTCGTTGCGATAGACCCTGCCAATCTCGAAAACGCGCTCCATGCCGCCAACGAGCAGCCTCTTCAGGTAAAGCTCAGGCGCGATTCGGAGGAAGAGGTCGATATCGAGCGCGTTGTGATGCGTGACGAAAGGCTTCGCCGCCGCCCCGCCCGCGATGGCCTGCATCGTCGGCGTCTCGACCTCGATAAAACCTCGTTCCGCCATCACTTTGCGAAACGCCGTGATGATTTTCGACCGGCCGAGAAACGTCTGGAGCGACTCCGGATTAGTGAACAAATCAACATAGCGCCTCCGATAGCGCTGCTCGAGATCGGTCAGGCCGTGCCACTTCTCAGGCGGCGGCAGCAGGCTCTTGGCCAGAAAGGTAAGCTGAGAAGCGAAGACGGTCAGCTCGCCGGTCCTGGTGTACCCGAGCGTGCCATCCACGCCGACCAGGTCGCCCAGGTCCAGGAGTTCGGTGAGGTTCCAGGCCAGGTCGCCGACTTGCTTCTTGCCGATGAAGACCTGGATGCGTTCGGTCCAGTCACGGAGCTCGAGAAAAACGACTTTCCCCTGCCCCCTCTTGAGCATGATCCTTCCGGCCACGCGGACCATGGGACCGGGCTCGGCGTGCTCACCCTCCGCGGCTTTCGGCACCGGCAGAGCGCGCACGCTTGCGATGGCCTGGTGCCCGTCAAATCGCTGTCCCCACGGATCGACCCCCAGCGCGGCAATCCGCCGCAGCTTCTCAACCCGAACCGCTTCGAGACTTTCCCGCGATTCTTCCGCCATTTCTCCGCCTTACCCGTTGACGATTTTCCACTTCGGGCAACTTGAGCCAAATTGTAGTGATCCGCCGGATAGGGTCAACGGCAACCGCCCCGACCGTCCCCTCGCCTCGGGAGTTCCAGCGTGTCAGAATGGGCACATCGATCCGACCCGCGGCCATGTTCCGTTCACCAAAACTGGAGTGCGATCATGCAGAGAGGACGTCTGTTCCGGCTTTTCACGATGGTCCTGGCGATCATGACCGGTCAATCCCTTCCAGCCACCGCTCAGCGGCCAGCCCCCGTCGAAGACGTTTCCTCGTTCCCGCCGCGCACTCCCCAGGACGAACGCGAGGCGCTGCATGTTCCGCCGGGATTCGAGATCCAGCTCGTCGCCTCGGATCCAGAGATCCACAAGCCGCTCAATCTCGCCTTTGACGATCGCGGGCGGCTCTGGATCACTGACACAGTGGAGTATCCCTACGGTGCAAAGCCGGGCACGAAACCGCGCGATACGGTGAAGATTCTGTCTGACTTTGGGCCCGACGGCCGGGCGCGGAAGATCGAGACGTTCGCCGACGGCCTTAACATTCCGATCGGTTTGCTCCCCCTGCCCTCGGCGACCGCGGCGCTCGTTCATAGCATTCCCGACATCTTCTTGATACGTGACAGCGATGGCGACGGCCGCGCCGATTCACGCGAGGTGCTGTACGGCGTGTTCGGCCACAGGGACACGCACGGCATGACCAACGCCTTCACCTGGGGGTTCGACGGCTGGGTCTACGCCTGCCATGGTTACGCCAATGACTCGAGCGTCGAGGGGAAAGACAAGCGGCCGATCCGGATGAACTCGGGCAACACCTATCGCATGCGGCCCGACGGCTCACACGCCGAGTATTACACGCATGGACAGGTGAACCCGTTCGGCCTCGCTTTCGACCCGCTGGGCAACCTCTATTCGTGCGATTGTCACAGCCGGCCGGTCTACCAGCTCCTCCGTGGGGCCTGGTATCCCAGCTTCGGCAAGCCCGACGACGGGATTGGGTTTGGTCCCGAGATGGTCACTTATGACCACGGATCAACAGGCATCGCCGGCATCTCCTATTACGCAGCCGATCAGTTTCCCCCAGCCTACCGAGACACCGTCTACATCGGCAACGTGGTCACGAACCGGATCAATCACGACAAGATCCAGTGGCTCGGCTCGACGCCCAAGGGCATCGAGCAGCCCGATTTCGTCTGGAGCGAAGACAACTGGTTCCGGCCCGTTGACATCGAGCTGGGACCCGACGGTGCGCTCTACGTCGCTGACTTCTACAACCGGATCATCGGTCATTACGAGGTGCCGCTCACCCACCCCGGCCGAGACCGCACCAGCGGGCGGATCTGGCGGATCGTCTATCGAGGAACTGAAGGAGAAGAGAAGCCCCACCCCCCTGACCGTCTGGTGGATCGCACGCACAGCCCGGCTGTGTCGCTCATCGCGGACCTCGACCACCCCAACCTCGCGGTGCGTATCTCGGTCTCGAACCAGCTCGTGGAGCGAGGAGGTGCGACTGCCGTTGAGCTGTTGCGTTCTGGCGTCGTCTCTTTCCTGTCCCCTCGACAACGAGTTCATGCGATGTGGGTTTTGCAGCGCCTGGGGCGGCTCGACGAAAGCCATCTGCTGTCCCTGGCCGGGCACACGGATCGCGCACTCCGCGTCCACACGCTCAAGATCCTGGCGGAACGCCGCGAGATTTCAGGACCGCCGCATGACATGGCGATCAGCCGCCTGAGCGACGCCGATCCCTTCGTGAGGCGCGCGGCCGCCGAGGCGCTCGGGGCTCATCCTCAGCCTGAGAACATCAAGCCGCTTCTGGCACTGTGGCAAGCGACCGCCGCGGAAGACACGCATCTCGTGCATGTAGCGCGTATGGCACTTCGAGACCAGCTTCGGCAGGCCGATACCTGGGCAAGACTTCAAGCCCTCAGCCTGACCGAGCGCGACCGCCGTGACATCGCCGACGTAGCCACGGGAGTGCCTTCGGCCGGAGCCGCGGCATTCCTGCTGGCGCACGTCCGCGGCGGTGGAGATAGCGCCGAGAAAGTGGCTCGTTTCGTCCACCACATCTCCCGCTATGGCGACGCCGACTGCATACGCGGTCTGGATCAGGTGGTGGTATCGGGCGGGCGCGGGCCGGTAGAAAAGCTCGAGCTCTTGCGGATGATTCAGCGTGGCGCCCAGGAACGCGGCAAGAACGTGGACGATCTGTTCCGTGCCCTCGCTCAGGGTAGCGTCCGGTCGATGCTGCGATCCAAGGACGTTGGCCACGTAGCCCTTGCGATCGAGGCGGTGCGCGACTTCCAGTTCCGCGACGAGCTGCCGACGCTCCAAATTCTCCTCGACCGCGACGACTTGCCAACCGCGACCCGGATCGAGTCGTTGAAGGCTCTCGTCGCCCTCGACGGCCCCGGCTCGCTCGTCTCGCTAGATGATGTCCTGAACGATCACTCCGCTCCGCGCAAGCCTCGCGAAAGCGCGGCCGCGCTGCTGGCCAACCAGGAAAATCCCAAGACCCAGGCCATTGTGCTCAAGAGCCTGCCCACGGCCCCGGGCTGGCTGCAGGATGCGATCGCCTCGATCCTGGCCAAGCGAAAGGGGGGAGCCGAGGCGCTCTTGAACCTGATTGAGACCGGCAAAGCCTCACCTCGCCTGCTTCAGGAGCGGCAGATCACCATCGGCCTGGAGAGCGCGCGGATCGACCGCGTGCAAGAGCGAATCGACGCGCTGCTCAAAGGCCTACCGACGGCCGATGAGAAGCTGAGAGATCTGATGGATCGGCGGCGTGCCCGGTTTCTCAAGTCGTCTCACGACCTGGCCCAGGGCGCCTGCGCCTTCGAGAAGAAGCTGCGCCATCTGCCATCAGCTCGAAGGCAAAGGCGCCAAGGTCGGGCCGCAGCTTGACGGGATCGGCAGCCGTGGCCTGGATCGTCTGCTGGAAGATATCATCGACCCCAATCGCAACATCGATCAGAACTTCCGGCTCACAAACCTGGCTTTGCAGAACGGCCAGATCGTGTCCGGCCTTTTACTTCGCGAGGAAGGCGATGTTCTCGTCCTTGCCGACGCGCAAGGCAAGGAAGTTCGCGTGGTGAAATCCAGCGTCGACGAGCGGTTGACCGTGCAGCTTTCTCCAATGCCGGCCAACCTGGTCGAGCAGATCGCCGAGCCGGAATTCTACGATCTGATGGAGTACCTGCTGCGGCACCGCGAGGAAAAAGCGCCGAAGTGACGCGGATGGCCGCGCCAGCTCGCCGAGTTGGATGAACTCCCAGTGGCAGACTGGGTTCCTCTCACAATCAACTGTAGGGTGGGTCGAGTGCAGCGAGGCCCACCAGATCGGCCTCGGTGGGCCTCGCTGTCGACCCACCCTACAGCAAGGCCGCTTCTCAAGCCCACAGCTCGTCCCTGCAGGAGATCTCTCCCATGCGTCCTCTTCAAGGGAAACCGGAACTCGCCGCGGATGCGTTGCGCTCGATCCTGCAATTCCTGGCCCTCGAGCCCGAAGCACAGCTCGCGCTCTATCAGGAACCCGAGGAGTGCACGAATTGTAGGGTTGGTTTCGCATATTCCGAACATGCGCGAACGCTATGAAAATGCTCCTTTTTTTCAGGATCTCAGTCCGACGCAGACGGATGCGCTGGCTGCAATCCAGAAGACCGGGAGCAGTGTACTCTCTGTACGAAACCATTGTCATGAGCCGCATCTCTTGAGCGAAGGCCCCTGGGCCGAGTTGCGGAAACAAGCGAGGTCGGCACTTGAGCTTTTCGGCTGGCCGACGGGCACGCCCGATCGCGTGTTCCTGCCCGGTCTGCCCGAACACTCCAAGGCCTGGGAAGCCGAGGAAGCGAGGCAGAAGAAACTACGCCTCGCTTCCCGGGGCACGGGCGGCAAATCAATCAGTTTTAAGGACATTCCTCAGTTTGACCCTCGGCCTCTGAACGTGGACACCTTTCGTAAACGGCTTTCCCAGGTCCCGTGGTTCTCGCGGCTAGGAGAGCCTCATTCTCTCGATAAGACAGTGGATCGCATCTCTGACTGGGACGACTGGGGTGGTCCGGAATCCGACGGCTCTGCGCCCTTGGGGATCGAACTGGGTCGATGGGAGGAAGCCCTGGAGTCAGTAGCCTCAGCCCGGCCCCGCTGCGCTCAGAACACTCCGGTCCGGTGTCGAAGATCAAGTTTATGCCGATATGCCGTTCGGACCCGACGAGGATCCTTGGGACGGCCCCACATTCGCGTCGATGCAAGGGGCTGCCGTCGCCGGGACCATCGCGTGCTGCCTGCTGGCCGGGGCTCCGATTCCCAAGAACGCCCTGCGGCAGTGGGCCTGGTTTGCAAGAGGCCACTGGCCGTGCGGTTACTCCGAGGATGATGAACTCCCCCGCGATGAAGAGGGCCAGGTCACCCAGCAGGCGCTCGACAAGGCGCGATTGGTGGTTTACTGAACCCTTGGGACTGGCGGTCTGTTCCGAAGATCTCGCGCCGTCGGTAAAAACTCGCGACTCGCCTGGCACACGCTGGAAATCACCGAGACGTCTGGTTATTCTGCCGTAATTCGACTTCTCGGCCTCTCTTGATCCGCCGATCGAACAACCTCGATCCACATTCAGGGATTCACACCCATGGCCCGTTCCAGGCGTGTTGCACTGCGCTACCAGCGAGATTCGCTCGAGAGACTCGAAGACAGAGTTGTGATGAGCGCCGAATTGCCGATTCAACCCCATCTCCCGCACCAGGCGGAGGTGCAGGTGGTCCAGGCGGAGCCACGCCGGACGATCGTCTCGCCCACGCCGGCCACTCCGACTTCCGGACATACGTTTCTCTACAAGCTGAATGGGGGCAAGCATGACGGCGCATGCGTCAGCCCACCGCCCGGTGCCCTGAGCCCCGCACAGAGCCCCCGTATCAATGAGGTCGACCAGGTCTCCGACCTTGGAAAAGGTCAGACCATCGCCATTGTTGATGCTTATGACGATGCGAATGTCACGACTGATGCCGACATGGTCGCCAGCCGATCCATGACCACTCTGGGTGGTACGACGTCGTATCTGATGAAATACGGAGCGGCCAGCACGTGGCTGACGAAGACATGGCCCTCGGGGGTTACGACGCCGGGCAAGACCGGCTAGGCGACCAGAAATCGCACAACTCGGTTCGCGAGGCTGATTGTGGCCTCAGAAGTTCACGATGATCTGAAGCACCAGGCCGTGTTTATCAAAGAAACCAAAATTGCTGCTGACTGTACCTTCGCGCAGTGATTTGCAAGGTGTCGACCGTTGTTACGGTTTTCACGCCACGCACGGCAACACGTACGGTCCCTTGGGAATCACGGCGATTTCCGCGTCGGGGCCGTACTCGGCAAGCGAGCTGGCGACGGCCGCTTCGACGCTGGGTGCGGACTCGACGAACAGGCCAGAGAGAACCTGAGGCGAGAGGCCGTCGGAGACGATCTTCACTCTTGCCTTGCGGCGGACCTTGGCAAGCTCTTCGACCTGCCACTGGTCCATCACGAAATAGTCCTTGTCGAGAATCCGCTCCATGAAGACTTCGAGCGAAGGAATTTCGCGGAAGATCGACTGGAGCTCGGGGCTGCCGATGCCCTCGGACAGGCTGGCCGCCATGATGATCGTCCCGCCTTGCTTGACGATCGGTAACGCTCCCGTCAGTCCTTTCACGGACTGGTAGAACGTGGTGTCCAGGGGATAGCCGGCGGAGCTTGTCAACACGATATCGACCGGCCGGGCCACCGGGGCGCGAACAATCGCGTCCATGAACTTGACGCCGGCGAGGAAGGCCGCTTCCATGTCGCCGGCCACCACCGACGTCACGCGCCGCTGGCTATCGAGTGTGACGTTGACGATGAAATCACAACCGGCCATGCGTGCGATCCGGGTATTTTCCTCGTGGACGGGGTTGCCGTCGAGGATGCCGCAATCGGCCATCGGGTGTTCAAGAAACGCCGGCCCGTGCCATTTCTTAACGGTTTCAATCGCCGCGACTCCCGGGCAAATCAGCTTGCGGCCGCCGGAATATCCCGCCATGAGATGAGGTTCGATCAGACCCGTAGCAATCTTGAGGTCGGCCCGAACGTACCGGGTATCGATCCAGGCGGGAACGCCACGAGGCGTTGTCCCTAGAAAGGTATGCTCATCAAGGCGTGTGCCGTGGTGATCCTCCACTCGATACGTGGAGGCGATGTCGGCACCGAGCATCTCGAGCTTTTCTTCCGGAGTGCTGGGCCGATGCAGTCCAGTGGCGATGAGCAAGAGAACCCGGTCACGGGCGATCCCCGCCTCGTGCAAGAATCTGAGCGTCGGACCGAGGATGGTGCGGTTGGGGACCGGCCGGGTAATATCGCAAATCAGGATGCAAGCATTCTTCCGGCCGCGGGCGAGCTCACGCAACGGGGCGCTCTTGATGGGCTCATCGAGCGCATGGGCCACGGCCGCTTCAGCGTCTTCCACCGGCGGCACGTCGCGAATCGTCAGGGGGCCCACCACACGCTCCGCCGGCAGTTCGACATTCAGCCCCGTGCGTCCATAATCGAGGGTCAATCTCAGTGGTTTCATGGTTTACCCTGTCGAGAGCCACGCTTGCTTCGGGCGACGGACTCGACTAATACCACAGTAAATGCGTTCCCAGCAAAGCACTTATGACCTTCCAACGATTCGAAATATTACAGGGAATGGCGAAGATTCACAACGATTTTCCTGCACAGGGAACCGAATTCGTGTTGTGGAACGAAGTGCATGAGTTGGGTGCACACGAGCTTCTCCGTGTTTACGGATCGTCTTCCACTGTAGGGTATAATCTCTCAGGGGTAGCTTCCGATGACCCGAGTCTGATAACGTGAAATCACCCTCCTAGCGGTGACCTCTCCAGATCTAGTCTGTTGCATATAATCCAGCGACCATCGAACGGGCAGTTGCGAACGCGTGTATAGATTCGCCGCTGTCGAATCGCAACTGTTCCGATTATCATGACTGGGATGTATCAGCGATTCGGGTGGCCGCGAACCCGAAGGCGTCTGAGGAGTGTTCATGGGACCGAGCGTCGGTCGGAATTCGAAACCATGGGCCCAAAAACTCCTTGTCCTGATCAAGTGCTTCTACGGCAGCTTTTCAGCCAGCCAGTTAGCACGCCCGAGACGGATTCGTTGCGAGCACATCTCGAGCAGTGCGAAGCCTGCCGTGCCATGGTGGCCGGGCTTGAGGACGGGACGAACATCCAGAATACGGTAGCCGACGAGGGATGTAGCTCGGGCGAACCGGGTGATCCCCCCCGCAGATGCCACGGCAGTCCTCCGGGTGAGCAACAGCGACACAGAGAATTCACCCAGCGATGCAACAGTGTGTTTGCCAGTTGGGGGAGCCCAGAACGGCGCGACCATCCAGCTCTCTAACTCCCAGCAAGACGCGAATAAAGAGGGAGAAATCGATTCGTCCAAGATGTGCTTCATTCTGTCAGGAGACGACTCCGGTCAGATAGTTTCTGCCGACTCAGCGACTGCGCCGGGCTGGCGTGACGACACGAATGACTTGATCTCCAGCGCAGCCACGCTCGTGGGCGTGACCGTGCCGGGTTATGACATCCTGGAAGAACTCGGTCGGGGCGGCATGGGCGTCGTCTACAAGGCGAGGCACCGTCGGCTGCAGCGGCTGGTCGCCCTCAAGATGGTCCTGGCGGGAGCGCATGTCGGGCAGGTGGGCCTGGCGCGGTTTCGCGCCGAGGCCGAAGCCGTTGCCAAGCTGCTCCATTCCAACATCGTGCAGATTTACGAGACGGGCGAGCACGAAGGTCGGCCCTATTTTTCGTTGGAGTTCGTGGAGGGAGGCAGCCTCGACAAGCGGATAGGCGAGAGTCCGACGAGTCCTCGGGCGGCCGCCCAGTTCGTCGAGACGCTGGCGCGCACCATGGAAGTGGCCCACCAGCACGGGATCGTCCATCGCGACCTCAAACCGGCGAATATTCTCCTGGCCAAGCTCGGCAGCCAGTCGTCCATGGTCCGGAACCGGGAAATCGATTCGTCTTCGCTGCCCGCGGATCATTGGTCCAGGACCACCGTGCCCAAGATCGCGGATTTTGGTCTGGCCAAGCGGGTGGACGACGATTCCAGCCAGACGCAGAGCGGCGCCATCCTCGGCACCCCCAGTTACATGGCGCCGGAACAGGCGGGAGGGAAAAACCGCGAGATTGGCCCGGCCGCCGACATCTACTCCCTGGGTGCGATCCTCTACGAGCTGCTTGTGGGTCGTCCGCCGTTCAAGGCTGGCAATCCGATCGACACCGTCCGTCAGGTCATCGAGCAGGAGCCGGTACCTCCGCGTCAGTTGGAACCGCGAGTTCCTCATGACCTGGAGACGATTTGCCTGAAATGTCTGGAGAAGGATCCCGCACGGCGGTTTTCCAGCGCCGTCGAGCTGGCGGACGACCTGCGCCGGTTCGTGGACGGCGACCCGATTCTCGCCCGGCCGACACCGGCCTGGGAGCGAGCCTGGAAATGGGGCAAACGCCGGCCAGCCATCGTGGCTTTGCTGGGAGTCACCACGCTCGCCGTCGTGGGCATGGTGCTGTTCATCGTCTGGCACAACGTCTCGTTGCGCGGCAAGTTGGACGTGGCATTGGCGGAAGAACGCCGGGCCCGGCAGCGGGAGCATGACGCGCTCGAGGAGCAGCGGCTGTCGCTCGTGCAGACAAGAGGGACAGAAGCTGTTCGACAGTGCCCGGGTAGCCGTGGCCGCCAGCGATTGGTCCAGTGCGCGCCTCAACCTGGAGAAGGCATTGACGACCATCGGCAGCGAGGCGCGAGTTGAAGACTTGAGGGAACCCGCCCAGGCCCTGCTGAAACAGGTCGAGCAAGAACTGCGCGTGGACGCCGACCGACGGGCGTCTCAGGTCCGCTACCGGAAATTCGTCAACGCACGCGACGAAGCCCAGTTCCTCGGCACCCTGTACACGGGCATGGACCTGGCCGCCAACCTGGAAGCCGCGCGCACCGCCGTCCACCAGGCACTGGCCGTCTACGGCGTACTCGGCGGCGGAGGAGGCTCGGCCCCAGACTCGATGCCTACCTGAGCGATCCCCAGAAGGCCGAGATCCTGGGAGATTGCTATCAGCTTCTGCTGATTCTTGCCGAGACCGAGGCACAGTCAGCATCCGACCGGAAGCCGCCCGAAAAGGAACAGTGCCTGCGGAAAGCCCTGAGTTTCCTGGAACAGGCCCGGCGGTTCGGAGCGCCCTCGCGGGCTTTTCACCTGCGGCGGGCACGCTACCTGAACATGCTCGGCGATCGGGCGGAAGCGACGCAAGCCGAGAAGGCGGCCCAGGGCGCTGCCCTTGACCAGGTTCTCGATCACTTCCTGATGGCGGATGAGTTGTATCGTCGCGAGAAATTCGGCGAGGCCATCAAGGAATTCGATCAAGTGCTCGAGGGCAAGCCAGGCCATTTCTGGGCGCAGTATCTCAATGCGATTTGCCTTCTGCGCCAGGGGAGGCCCGCCGAGGCCCGGACCTTGCTCAGCGCCTGTCTGGCTCAGCGATCCGATTTCGTCTGGCTCTATCTGCTGCGAGGCTTCGCTCAGGAGGAACTGCAGGCGTGGGACGCGGCGGATTCCGACTTCCGGAAGGCCTCGCAACTGCCCCTCGATGACAATGCCCGCTATGTGCTCTTCGTCAATCGCGGGGTCCTGCGCTCCGGCAGGAGCGATTCGAAGACGCCATCGCCGACCTGAAATCAGCGATCGAGCGGAAGCCGAAGGCGTACCAGGCCTATGTCAACCTGGCCCAAGCCTACCGCCGGACTGAACAAGTTGGACCTGGCCCTCGAACAGTTGCATCGCGCCGTCCAGCTCGAGCCGGGCTGGCCCACCTCTATCGCCTGCGGGCCCGGCTCCACCTGGAACGCAACGAACCGGCGCTGGCTCTCGATGACTTCGACCGGGCGATCGAGCGCGAGAACACGAACAGCCCGTACCAGGTCGACGACCACGTCGAACGTGGTCGGCTGTTGCTGAGTCGCGGGAAGCACGCCGAGGCGTTGGGCTCATTCGACGCTGGCTCTGGCGCTGCAGAAGGACCATTCGCTGGCGCAGCGCCTGCGGGCGGAGACCTTGTTCCGGCTGGGCCGGTTCGAGGAAGTCATCAAGGCGTTCGATCGCTACCTGGAGACGGGGAAACCGCTGGAGTCGGTCTATCGAGGCCGCGGCCTGGCGCGGGCCGAGCTGGGCCAGTATCCAGGCGCCATCGAAGATTTCACGAAGGCGCTCGAGTTGCACCCCACCTCGGCCGTGCAGGCGTATCGGGGCTGGACGCACCTGGTCGTGGACGCGCCGAAGCTGGCCCTGCGCGACTTCGAGCTGGCCATCGAGCTCGATTCCCAGAACGGCGACGCCTACAACGGCCGGGGCTTCGTGCGCGCAGCCTGGGTCGCCACCGCGAGGCCATCCAGGACGCCGACGGAGGCACTCCGGCTCGGGCCGTCGTCACCGCGATTGCTCTACAATGCTGCGCGGATTTACGCCCAGTGCCCCGGCTCCTGCCCGGCAGCGCGCACTGGAGTTGATCCAGCAGGCGTTGAAATTGCTCCCCGCCGAGCGAGCGTCGGTCGTTCTGGTCCACGCATATTCGAACGGATGCGGCCATGGCCGACGCTCCGCCGGCTATCCGATTGTTCGTCAGACTGGACGCCGAGCTGTCCCAGCGGGAAGTAATTCATGGGTGTTCGAGGGCGAGTTGCTGGCTTGCGCAGACGACCGCATCGCCGGTGGTCGTCCTGGATGCCGGACGGGGAGTGGCTCGAACCGCGCACCCTGCTTGCCGCCTCGCCCCTGGACTTGGCTGTACCTCTGCACTTCGGCGCGTTCAACGATGCGGAAGTGTCGCACTTCCTGTCCATTCCAGACGAGTTCGATCTCTACTCCGTAACGCTGCAAAAAGGCGAGACGCTCGACGCCAGCATTGACGCCCAGCAGGCCGGCAGCGGCCTGGCAAGCCTCCTGCGAGTTTTCGATGCGAACGGCACGCCGCTGGCGCTCGACAACCAGCAAGGGGGCGACCCGCAACTGAGCTTCCAGGCGGCGACCGCGGGCATCTACTACGTCGGCGTCAGCAGCGCGCCGAACAACAACTACAATCCGACGCTCGTGGCCAGCGGCGTCCCTGGTGACACGACGGGGCTGTATACCCTGGACGTACAGACTCACGACCTCGGCGCCGCTGCTGCCGGACTTGACAGGCAGCTCCTTCCGGACCGGCGTGGATATGGCTGCGGCCGGCGACTCGATCCCGGTCAACTTCACCGTCCAGAACCGCGGCGGCGCCGACCCTGGCAACTTCCGGGTCCAGGTGCTGCTGGCCGACAGCAATCTCTTCGACAGCTCCTCGCGGGTGCTGGCGACGTTCACGAGGGCAGAACTGGTGGCGGACGCGACGGGCCGGGACTTCTCGTCGCCGGCCGGCTTCAGCGTGACGCTGCCGGCGGGCCGGCCGTCGGGGCCGGCGTACCTCGGCCTGCGTATCGTGGCCGGACCCGGCGGTGCCCGAGGCCGGCCTGTACGACAAGAGCGGCGTCCATCGTGGCTCGGACTGGGAGCCGCTCACGGTCGTCACCCGCGTTCCCGCGGGCGTGACCGACCTGTCGCAGGTCGATGCCGGTCTGTTCACGGAAATCGCCGGAACGCTCGGCCCGGGCCAGGTGAGCACCTGGTCGTTCACGGTCAGCAGCACGCTGGGCAACGGCGAGTTGAAGGCGGAGGTCGCCGCCACCAGCGGCACGCTGCCGCCCCGGCTGACGCTGTCCGGACCGACGGGCCAGATGCTGATCCAGTCGGACAGCGGTCAGATCGTCCAGTCCCTGCAACCGGGGACATACTTGCTGACCGTGTCGGAGCAAGCGGGCGCGGGTGCTTACCGGCTCACCACGGCGTTCACCCAGACCAGTCTGCCCTACGCCCCGCTCAGCTCCGGAGCGGGCACCGCCTCGGTGGCTGTGGGAGACTTGAACGGCGACGGCATCCCCGACATCGTCACCGCCAACCGGATCGACGACACCGTGAGCGTGTTTCTGGGCAACGGCGACGGCACGTTTCAGCCTCCCAAGAACTTTGCCATCGGATCGCGGGTGTGGCACGTCACGCTGGCCGACGTGAACAACGACGGCAGGCTTGACATCCTGACCGTCAACAAGGGCGACAACACGATCAGCGTGCTGCTGGGCAACGGCGACGGCACGTTTCAGCCTCAGATCGTCATCCCCGCCGGCACCCGCCCGAGCGATGTGGCGGTGGCGGACGTCAATGGGGACGGCAAACCCGACCTGATCTTCTCCAACTACGCCGCCGACACGATCTCCGTGGTGCTGGGCAACGGCGACGGCACCTTCCAGCCGCCGACAATCTACCCCACCAACCAGGGCCCCGGCTTCGCTGGACCCAGTGGGGTGGCGGTGGCCGACGTCAACGGCGACGGCATCCCAGACCTGCTCTATGCAGACTATGTGAGCGCGAACGTGGCTGTGCGACTGGGCAATCGGCGACGGCACCTTCGGCCCCGAGGAGACCTTCCCCACCGCGGCAGGCGCCCACGCGGTCTCCGTGACGGACGTCAACGGCGACGGCAAGCCCGACCTCGTCGTCGTCAACGCTGTCGGCGGACAACGTGAGCGTGCTGCTGGGCAACGGCGACGGCACCTTCCAGCCCGAGAAGATCTACAAGGTCGGCTTGAATCCGTACACGATGGCGGTGGCGGACTTCAACGGCGACGGCATTCCCGACATCGTCACGTCCAACCGCGGCGACAACACGGTCAGCGTGCTGCTGGGCAACGGCGACGGCACCTTCGAGCCCCAGGAGACCTTCCCCACCGGAAAAACGCCTCGTTCCGTCGCGGTGGGGGACTTCAACGGCGACGGCCAGGTTGACATCGTCACCGCCAATCTGGGTGACGACACGGCGAGCGTGCTGCTGGGCAAGGGCGACGGCACCTTCACGCTTGGGACCCAGCAGTCTGCACCCGCCCCGCCTTCGTCACCCTTTCAGGTGGTGGTGGCGGACGTCAACGGCGACGGCATCCCCGACATCATCACCGCCAACAGACCCGCCAACAGTGTGAGCGTGCTGCTGGGCAACCGCGACGGCTCGTTCCAGACGAAGGAGACCTTTGCCACGGACAGGAGTCCGTTCTCGGTGGCGGTGGCCGACGTCAACGGCGACGGCATCCCCGACATCGTCACCGCCAACTACGAACCCGGCACACGTGAGCGTGCTCCTGGGCAACGGCGACGGCACCTTCCAGCCCCACTTCGAGCTTCCCGCCGGCAGTGATCCCTATGACGTCAAGGTGGCCGACTTGAACGGCGACGGCAGCCCGGACATCATCGTCACCAACAAGAACGACAACGACGTGGGCGTGTTTCTGGGCAACGGCCACGGCACCTTCCAGCCCATGAAAACCTACCCGGTCGCCTCCGGTCCCTTCGAGGTTGTCGTGGCGGACCTCAACGGCGACGGCATTCCCGACCTCGTCGTCAGCCACTTCAGCGCGACCGTGGTGGACGTGCTCCTGGGCAACGGCGACGGCACGTTTCAGCCCACGCGTGAATTCCCCGTCGGCTCCCGGCCCTACGGGCTCGCGGTGGCGGACTTGAACGGCGACGGCAAGCCCGACATCGTCACGTCCAATTACCGCGACAACGACGTCAGCGTGCTCCTGGGCGAGGGCGACGGCACCTTCCAGTCACCGCGGATCTATCCGGTGGGCAAGGCGCCCGAACGAGGTGCAGGTGGCGGACTTCAACGGCGACGGCATGCCCGACATCGTCACGGCCAACTACGGCAGCGACGCGTGAGCGTGCTGCTGGGCAACGGCAACGGCACGTTCCAGGCCGCAGCAGACCTTCCCCGCCGGCAGCGGCCCGGCGTCGGTGGCGGTGGCCGACTTGAACGGCGACGGCAAGCTCGACCTGGTCGTCGGCAACCGCAATGCCAGCACCGTCAACGTTCTGCTGGGCAACGGCAACGGCACCTTCCAGGCCCCGGTCCCCTTTGGCGTCGGGCAAGAACCGCTATGCGGTGGCGGTGGCCGACCTGAACGGCGATGGCAATGCTCGACGTCGTCACCACGAACGTGCTCCAGAATACGGTGACCGTGCATCTGGGCAACGGCGACGGCACCTTCGCAGCCCGGGCAGACCGTGGCCGTCGGTCCTGCGCCCGACGTCCGTGGCCGTGGCCGACCTCAACGGCGACGGCCGGCCCGACCTGGTGACGACCAACTCCGACGGCAACTCCGTGAGCGTGCTGCTGGGCAACGGCGACGGTACGTTCAGCGTCCAGCAGACGCTTCGCCGTGGGCCGCAGCCCGCGCGCGGTGGAGGTGGCCGACCTCAACGGCGACGGCATCCCCGACCTGATCGTCGCCAACTACAACGACGACACCGTCAGCGTGCTCCTGGGCAACGGCGACGGCACCTTCGAGCCGCAGGAGGTCTTGCCGGTCGGGCGAAGCCCTATTCGCTGGCGGTGGCCGACCTGAACGGCGACGGCAAGCCCGACATCGTCGTCGCCAACTCGGCCAGCGACACGGTGAGCGTGCTCTAACCTGGGCGAAGGCAACGGCCCGTTCAACTTCGCGCGCAGCACGTTTCGCCACCGGCAGGCAGCCGTTTTCGGTGGCGGTGGCGGACGTTGAACGGCGACGGCATCCCCGACATCGTCACCGCCAACGCCTTCGACAACACGGTGAGCGTGCTGCTGGGCAACGGCGACGGCACCTTCCAGAGCCAGCGGACCTTCGCGGTCGGCTCCCGGCCCTACTCGGTGGCGGTGGCGGACTTGAACGGCGACGGCAAGCCCGACATCGTCACCACCAACTACGGCGACAACAGCGTGAGCGTCCTGCTGAACGACGGCGACGGTTCCTTCCTGACGCAGCAGACGTTCGCCACCGACAAGTCGCCGGTCCAGACCGTCGTGGCGGACGTCAACGGCGACGGCCGGCCCGACCTGGTCACCGTCAGCAATCACGACAGTGCGACCGGCGTGCTGCTGGGCAGGGGTGACGGCACCTTCCAGCCGGTCACGGCGGCCAGCGGCGTCGGGCTGAGCGACACGCCGTTCCTGGCGGACCTCAACGGCGACGGCTCCCCGACAGCGTCGTCCTGGATCGCTCGGGCAACATCCTCTTTCGCAAGGGGCTGGCCGGCGCCACCAACGCCTTCGCCCCGCCCGTGATCCTCAATCCCGGCCGGCCCGCCCGCGCCATCACGATCCTGCGCATCGGGCCTCAGTTCGCCATCGCCGCCGCCGACGCTCACTTTGACCCCGCCCTGTCCACCAGTCAATTCGTCTTCACCGTCTCGATCTACACGGTCACCGAAGCGGCAATGTCCCCTTCTTTGGGTTGGACCACGCCCCGATCAGCTCGACTCACTGGCGGCAAGTCGGCACATCTCCCGCCGTGACGCCTTCTCGACCACGGCCCTGCCCACCAGCCTCGCCGCCGCCGACCTGACCGGAAACGGGCTTGACGACCTGATCGCCGCCAACGCTCTGGACAACAGCGTCACCATCGCCCTGCAGACTTCGCCGGGGCAGTTCGCGGCTCCGATCACGTTGCCCACCGGCATCGCGCCGTCGGACATCGCGGTGGCCGACGTGAACGGCGATGGTCTGCCGGACATCATCGTGAGCGACCAGGCCTCGGGCGACGTGACCGTCCTGCTCAACGATCCCGCGCACTCCTTCAGCCAATTCGCTGCGTTTCCGCGCCAGCACGGGCCTCTACGGCCTGGACACGACCTCCGGTCGCTCCGGCCGTCAGCTCGTTCGCGGAATCGGTCAGCCTGGTCGCGGGAGACTTCACCGGAGACTGGCCGCAACGATCTCGCGGTCGTCAATCAAGCGACACACACAGCTTCACCATCCTGGCCGCCGACGGCAACGGCGGCTTCGCCAACCCGCAGCAATGCCTGACCACGTCAACCAGCGACGGCTTGAGCATCAACGAACTGCCCCGGCGCGATCGTGGCGGGCGACTTCAACCGCGACGGCCACCTCGACCTGGCCGTGCTGATGGAGGACACCGGCCAGCTCTGGATCTATTCCGGGAACGGCGATGGCACCTTCCGCCACACGTTCAGCATCCCGGTCGGCGACGAGGCCACCGGGCTGACCGTGGTCCCCGGCAGCAGCAACGGCCTCCTGAACCTGCTGGTGGGGAATGGCTTCGGCGACGTGCTGACCCTGGAAGGCAAGGGCGACGGGACCTTCCAGATCCAGGGCAATCGCGTTTCGCTGTCCGTCGTACCGGATCTGCTGGGCCCCGGGCAGGCCGGCGTGCTGGTCGGCAACCAGCAGAACAACCGCGTCACGGTCCAGGCTCCGACGGCCGGCGGAGACCAGTACACTCCGGTGCAGACGCTCGGCTCCGCTTCCTCGTCAGCGCAGATGGCGCCGGGCGACGTCCAGTGGGCTGTTCTCGACGAACGGGCGACCTTGCCCGACGCCGTGGTCGTCAGCACCGGCAGCAACGCCGTGGTGGTTTATCGCACCACGGCCGTCAGCAACGGGGTGCCTTCCTTCGCTCCCGCGCCGCGGACCTACTTCGTCGGCACCGCCCCGGCCAGCCTCACCGTGGCCGACATCAACGGTGATGGCATTCCGGACATGCTGATCGCCAACCAGGGCAGCAACGACGTCTCCGTGATCTTCGGCTCCTACGACGCCAACGGCGATTGGGTCGGCATTACCGGGCCGCGTCTGAAGTCCGGCGGCGACGGCCCCATCGCGGTGATCGTGCGCGATCTGAACGGCGACCTCGTCCCTGATCTCGCGGTCATCAATGGCGGCAGCGGCACCGTGACCCTGCTGCCTGGGGTCGGTCGTGGCTTTTTCGATGACCGCCAGCCGCAGGTCGCTGTTCAACCTGGGCAGCGCGGTGGTCCAGCCGCCCACGTTCACGGGCGACAGCGGTCTGGGCTATCGCCGTGACGGCCGCTGGGGATCTGGTGCGGTTCGACCTGAACAACCCCGCTGGCGGCGCCACCGTGGTCTTCTCCGGCCAGCAGGTGCTGGCCGCACAGGCCCTGGCGAGTGGACAGGTCGTGGTGGCCCTCGCCAACGGCATCGTCGATATCCTGGACCCTCAAGGCAACGGCCTGAGCGTGGCGTCGGAACTACTGCCAAAGGGTGAGACTCCCGCGCTGCCCAGTGCAATCGAGGTGGTCGACAAGCCCGAACGGGCACTTCGACGTCCTGGTCAGCAGCCAGGGCTCCGACACCATCTTCTGTCTTCTCCCTGGGAGGTGCCCTGCCGGAGACAGTTACGCCACCCGTGGGTGGCACGTCGCCGCCTTCCTTCAGCTCGTTCCAATCCGCCTTCTGTCACGGCAACCCAAGCATTCGTCTCTTGACGGCGAACGCGAACGCCACGAGCGCCTCGCTGACGGCGGTCGAGCACGAGCAGTTCAGCCTCGACGAGCTCGGGCTCCCTGTCCGCGACCGCCACCGCGTCAGCGGGGTTATCCCTCGGCAGTTTCTCCTCGCCGGCAACGGGTCCACAAAAGGTAGCTGGCGATGCCGTCCTTGTTTCGGTCGAGGGTAACACCTACTTGAGCGTGCCCATTCTCGGACTTCGGATCCGAGACGGGACGAGGAAGGCGACGATGGCGAGGGACGCATGCCCTGGCTCTCGGCCCTGCACCCTTTTGGCGACACCTCTCCCTTGACGCGCTTTGTCATCGGTCTCGACGAGGCCTTGCGGGATTATCGCGGCTCGGAGGAAACACCCGCTGCTCGCGGAACCCAGGTCCATCCCGTGATCCGTGGAACGAGGACCTCTTTTTTCGGCATCTCCCTGTCCAGCCACCGATTCTCGGCCAGGAAAAGGATGATCGACGGTAAGCGGTGGCCCCGAGGCCATGCTGCCCGACGCGCATCAGAACCGCCTGCAGGATGATCGAGGGGCTCACGCGCGGTTCGGTGATGAACGCTTTGACGAACCGGGTGTTCGCACTCACATCCCACGCGGCTCGAATCGTTGCGGGATTCAAGGCTCTGGCGGGTCTGCTCGCCGTCGCTGTTGCTGATGCCGGCGATGTCCGGCTACGTTTCCAAGGAGACGGAAGAACCAGATGACCTGGTTCCGGCAAAGGCGACACGCGATGGTGAATAGCGAGCCGATCTGTCATCTTGCGAGTCCAATTGATGAGCGACGCGCCGTCTTCCGCGGCCGACGTCAAGAACGAACCCTGGGTCGAAGTGACCGGCTCGCCGCACCTGTCAACCTGGCTGGCCGAGCAGCAGGTCAGCCTGGCGTTCACCACCTACCAGACGGGCAAACTCTTCCTCCTGGGGCGTCACCCCGAAGGCCGGCTCGCCGTTTTCGAGCGCACGTTCAACCGCGCCATGGGCCTCTGGGCCGATGGCCAGACCCTCTGGCTGAGCACGCTCTACCAACTCTGGCGTTTCGAGAACCTGCTCCGGCCGGGCGAACTCTACCAGGGACACGATCGGCTCTATGTGCCGAAGATGGCCAACACCACCGGCGACCTCGATATCCACGACGTGGCCATCGACGACACCGGCCGCCCGGTGTTCGTCGCCACGAGCTTTGGATGCATCGCGACGCTGTCGGAGCGGTCCAGCTTCACTCCGCTCTGGCGGCCGCCGTTCTTGAGCAAGCTGGCCGCGGAGGATCGCTGCCACCTCAACGGCCTGGCCCTGGCGGATGGTCGCCCGCGCTTTGCCACCGCGGTCAGTACGAGCGACGTGGTCGACGGCTGGCGCGACCGGCGCCAGAGTGGCGGCGTCGTGCTGGAGATCCCCGACGGCCGCGTGATCGCCTCCGGGCTGTCGATGCCGCACTCGCCCCGGCTCTACCGGGGCCGGCTCTGGCTGCACAATTCCGGCACCGGCCACTTCGGCAGCATCGATCCCGGCGGGGGGCGATTCGAGCCGCTGACATTCTGCCCGGGCTACTTGCGTGGTCTCGCCTTCGTCGGCGATTACGCCGTGGTCGGGCTGTCCCGTCCGCGTGACGACAAGACATTCGGCGGCCTGGCACTGGAAGAGGAGTTAGCCAAACGCTCGGCGGACGCCCGCTGCGGCTTGCTGATCATCGACTTGACGCACCGGCGACGTTGCCCACTGGCTGCGAGTCGAGGGCATTGGTGCGCGAACTCTACGATGTGGCCGTGCTGCCCGAAGTCTCCCGGCCCATGGCGCTGGGATTCAAGACCGACGAGATTCAGCGGACGATTGCGATTGGCGAAGAAGGACTGCTCTCGTGACGCTGCGTCCGATTCGGTGACTGTGGCGGCCAGCATTCGCCTTTGTTTCCTCGACGCTGATCGATGAGACCCTGTGATAAGCTGATAGCGGCGATTGAACGCAACACAGCAAATCCCGCCCGCCTGGTTCTCCTTCCTTCGCTACAGCGGATCACGTTTGGGTTGCGCACAATCCGGCATGTCGGAACCAACCGAGGATATCCTGGTCGGTGACCTCGCGTAGCCCCTCGGCGATGGCGTCATACAGGTGCTCCTTCGCCCTCGCCCCGACCCGACGCAGGAACCCCTTGAACTTCGAGAACATCTCCTCGATCGGCGTGTAATCCGGGCTATAGGGCGGCAGCGGCAGCACCCTCGCTCCCGCTCGCTCGATCGCCTCGAACACCGCCGGGCCCAGATGCGAACTCAGGTTGTCAAAGACCACCACGTCCCCTGGCCGCAATGCCGGCACCAGCACCTGCTCCACATAAGCCTCGAAGGTCGCCGCGTTGACCGACCCCGGCAAGGCCAACGGGGCTCGGACCCCGTCCAGGCCCATCGCCGCGATCACCGTCACCGACTCCCACGACGCCGGGGCCGACGCCTCGACCCGCTCGCCTCGCGGGGCCCGGCCGTAGGCGGGCGTCATCGCCGTGGTGACCCCGGTCTCGTCCACGAAGACGAGCCGCCCCGGCTCGATCGGCTCGACCTCCCTGCGAAACTCGCGGCGCTTCTGCCGGACCTCGGGCGTGTCCCGCTCGGCGGCGTGGGGCGACTTCTTCTTGAGCGGCAGGCCGAGCTTCTGCAAGGCCCGGCAGATGATCATGACGCTGCCGGAGATGCCCATCTCCTGCCTCAGCGCCTCGAGCGTGGCGTCGGGAGTCTGCTCGACGAGCTTTCGGAGTCGCTCCAGGGCCTCTTGGTCGAGGGTGGGAGCGACACCGCCGCCATGGGGCCTGGGCTCGGATGAGCCGGTCTGGCGTCGGAGTTGGAGCAATCTGGTGATGGTCGAGACGTTGACGGAGAACCGGGCGGCGAGCTTCCGTCGCGAGCACTCGTGGTTGTCAACGGCCTCAAGGATGCGCTGGCGGAGATCATTCGACAGGGGCTTCATGAGTCACCTCCTCTCGAAGATCTGACCTCAAATCGTGTGCCAAGCGGGTGTGATCCGCTGTAGCCCGAGCCCGCAAGCAGGGTTCCTCTTGCCCTCGCGCCACTCGCCACTCTGCAAGTCATCGATCCAGCGCACGAATGTAAAGCTTCCGATACGCCACCGGTCCGTGATCCCCCTGAAGAAGGATCGGCCCTGGCCGATCGGGGCCGTCCAGGCCAGAGCGGGTACCCCCTTCTCCGAAGAAGCCGACGTACTTGCCATTTTCTTCACGAAGTCGCACGCGAAGAGCTTCCGGCTTGCCCAAGTTCTCTTGGTTCAGTCGCTCGAACGCGGCGCGGTCGGTCTCGCCGTAGCGCACGTCTTTGTCGCGGAAAACCGTCTGGCCATTCCAGATCAAGGTGAGTTGCTTGCCTCTCATCGTGATATCGTACGATTGCCATTGGCCTGGGGGCTTGGCATGGTTTTCGCCGGGGATTGCCCTTTCGTAGAAGCGCCCCGCAATCGTGAAAGGCCAGCTTCGGAACACCGAAACTGTCAAACACCTGGATTTCGAAGAGCCCGCGATTATAGACTCCAGAGTTTGATCCCTTCGGCACGGTGAACTCGACATGGAGTTGATAATCGTAAAAGTCCTCGGTTGTCATGATGTCCGACCCGCGACCGTCTCGGCCGCAAAGAAGGGCCGCGGTAGGCGAGCCGCCGGGACCGACCGGGAGCAGCCGCTCGGGTTGGGCTGGATCGAGCCGGACGTCATCGCAGGCAACCCACAGTTCCTTGGCCCTGAGGGTTGCGTGGTTTCCAGCCATCGAGATTCTTGCCGTTGAACAAGGGCTTCCAACCCTCGCTTCTGGGAAAGCGTTCCGCCTGGGGCTCGGCAGCCGCGGAGATTGCCACAATCGGGAGAAAAAGGGCCAAGATCAGGCCGCGAAAGAGATAAGGCCGGCAGGGCGCTGGCATGGATCGACTTGCTCCAGAATTCGGGTGGGTCTCGCGTGCTACGTGGGCAAGGAAGTAGGTCGGGCTTTCCAGCCATACACGGCCGGAGTCAGGCTGGAAAGCCTGACCTTCTGAGGATACCAACCAATCGGCCGATTGTCCTGTTTGATTCAACCTCTCATGGAGTCTTTTCGCCATGTCAGATCGAAAACGTGGTCCTAGCCGCCGCGATTTCATGCAGGCGGGTGCGGCGGCCGTCGCAGCGGCGTCCCTGCCGCGAACGGCCAGCGCCCAGCAAAAAAACGACGGCGGCATTCCCCTGCGCCCGCTCGGCCGCACAGGTCAGATGGTGACCATGATCGGCCTGGGCGGGCATCACAGCACCAGGCACAAGGACGAGAAGGACAGCATCCGCCTGATCCAGCGGGCCGTCGATGAAGGGATCCACTTCATGGACAACGCCTGGGACTACCACGACGGCGTCGCCGAGGAGCGAATGGGCAAGGCCCTCGCCGAGGGAGGCCGGCGCGACAAGGTCTTCCTCATGACCAAGGTTTGCGGCCGCACCGCCAGCGAGGCTCAGTCCAACCTCGAAGACAGCCTGCGCCGGCTCAAGACCGACCATATCGACCTGTGGCAATTTCATGAAATGGTCTACGACAACGATCCCGACTGGATCTTCGCCGAAAACGGCGCCATCCACACGGCGCTCCAGGCGCTCAAGGAGGGAAAGATTCGGTACCTGGGGTTCACCGGGCATAAAGACCCGCGTATCCATCTCAAGATGCTGTCCAAGCCCTATCGAGTGGGCGAGTGTTCAAATGCCGCTGAACGTCATGGACGCGCACTACCGCAGCTTTCAGCACGAGGTCTTGCCCGAGCTGGTGCGGCGGGGAATCGCGCCGATCGGCATGAAGAGCCTGGGAGGCGCCGGCAAGATCGTCAGCGAGGCCGGCGTGCCGGTGGAAGAGGCCTTGCGGTATGTCTTCTCACTGCCGATTGCCACGCTGGTCTCGGGCATCGACTCCGAGCGGGTTCTGGACCAGAACCTCAAGATCGTGCGTAATTTCAAGCCACTTTCCGAGGAGGAGAGGCGGCAGGTCGAGACATCAACCCTCAAAGTCGCCGGTGACGGCCGCTACGAGCTCTTCAAGAGCTCGAAGATGTACGACGGCCCCGTTCATCGCAAGCAGCATGGCTTCGATACCGACACCAAGGCCGTCTGAACCAGGGAGGCGATCATTTTCCTTCTCCCGCTGGGAGAAGGTGGTCCGAAGGACCGGATGAGGGTGACGCGGGGCGGCCGGCTGACTCGTGTGTGTGGCCCTCACCCGGCCTTCGGCCGCCCTCTCCCGTTAGGAGAGGGTAAGAAGTTCACCTTGCACGCAGACCGCCGAAAGGGCAGTAGCTGGGCAGGAGCACGGAATCTTGCTCGTCGAGGCCTGGCTGAAGCTCGTGCCGGTTATTGAGGTAGAGGTCTTCGTCGTGCGGGCTGATTTTGCGCGAGTGGTGAAAGCGGATGCTGCCGTCGCTGTATAGCACGTTCTGCCCGCGACCGTTGTGATTGGGGCTGTTGCCTTCCAGGATGTGGGCGTAGTTGACGTGATGCGGCTGATCGGCGACGACCGGCACGGCCATCGGGGGCCGAGACTCGAGCGGCCCGGTTCTGCCTGATGAGTGGCGATAGCCGACGTTGTAGGCGTAATCCCAGCAGAGCATTTTCTGGTATTGCTCGGGGTCGGTGAGGCGAATGTGTTCGAGCTGCTCGAAGCTGGGCAGGTCGGTGGCTCGCTCGGGGCACCGCCCGTTGTTGGGGCAATCCAGTACCGAGAGATCGCGCAGCATTCCGGCGTCATGAAGCAAGGCGACGAACGTGCCGGCGTGGGTTCCGGATGGCTGGCTGGGGGGATAGGGATAAAAGGGGTGGAGCGAGGCGTACTGGGCCAAGCTCTGGCCAAGCTGCTGGAGGTTAAAGACGCAGCCCGCCTGGTTCATTCGCTCACGCGATCGCTCCACGGCCGGCACCAGCGTGAGAACGCTGGCGATGAAAATCGTGGCGGCAACCGCGAAGTCGGCCCAGCGAAAAGGAACGCGAACGGGAACATAGTCCAGGATCGAGCGCGGTCGATTTCGGGACCGTGCAACCATGGCAATGGTGCGCGCAGCCAGGCCGGCGGGGTACGGCAAGTCATCCCCATCATCCAGCAGCATGTACACCGCGCGACTCAGACACCTGCACGCGAGTGGCCGCTTCGGGGTCGGAGTGGAGAACCGCTTCCAGATGCTCTCGGTCAGGGCCTTCCAGTCGCCCCAGAACGTAATCGATCATGTGGTCAGCGTTCATGGCGTCATTCTTTCCCGTCCCGGTTCGCGGTTCGTGCCATATCCTGGAGCTTCGAGAGTGCTGCATGCAGGCGTGATTTCACCGTGCCCACGGGAATCTTGAGCAGGTCAGCGATCTCGCGGTATTTCAAATCCTGGTGATACGCAAGAATCAAGGTTTGTCGGAGTGTGTCGGGGAGGCGTTCGATGCTCTGCCGTACCCATTGCTGCCGTTCCTGTTCCTGGAGTTCCGCCAGCGGACCCACCCCTTCGTTGACGAGGAGATCCAGCAGCGACCCCGCTTCCGACTCATGGTGAGTGGCGGTTACGCGCTGGTCCAAGCTGACGGTCGGGTGTCTTCCCGCCTTCCTGAGTGCGTCAACGGCCTGATGAGTGGCGATGGCATAAAGCCAGGGACGAAACGGACGGCCATCCTCGTATAACCCTCGCTTCAGGTGGATCTGGAGGAACGTGTTTTGAAACACATCCTCCGCAAGCGTCGGATTGCCGAGGTAACGTGCCAGGTAGCGGTACAGCTCTCGTTCGTAGCGGTGGACCAGCTCTGTATAGACGGCTTCAAGACCCATGTCCCGATACCGGCTCATGAGCTCCTCGTCCGTCAGCGGGGCGAGGTCATTCGCCGAATCGGACCCGATGGCCTTAACCATGTTACGCACCGCCGCCGCCGAAGGTTCAAGCTGATGCCTAGATCGGCCACCGTATCCGCTGCACACGCAGCCGGAATCGTCGCTCTGGAATCCGTAAGAGAAAGTCTATGATGATCTTCCGGCGAGTCAAGAGCGAGCTCGACCGTGGCGACAGGGCTTCGATACTGATGACCCTGAGCGACGGAAACGCGGCTTAACGAATCCAGCGAACTCGCTCGAAATAGGGCGCGCCGGGAACCGGAAGTCAGCACCAAGGCGAATCATGGGCCACACCGGCTTGGCGTGCGGCCAGTACACCCAGAACGCCTTGCCAATGATGAGCGACTCGGGGACTTCCCAGCGTTCGCGTCCCGAATCATCCCAGCCCTGGCCGGGATCATCGCGACTTCTCTGATCGGCCCGTCCCCATGCCCGGCCATCCCTGCTCCACGGGCTGTTATCGCCCAGCATCAGGTATCGTCCCTCGCCCAGGGCGAATTCGCTCGGTGTCGCCGAATCCAGCGCCGCGTAGCGGGCCGGATCGGCCAGCAAATCGAAGAAAGCCTGCGGACCGGAAAACGCGATGTTTTGCAGTTCGTGAAGATCCGCGTAGCTCGGGTGCAGCGTGTAATAAATGTCTCGCTTGAGCACCAGCTCGCTCACGCTCAGATCGGCTTCCCGGGCGGCCAGCCGCGCGGGTTCAAGGTCGGCCGCCGCCGGAACGCACCACGCCTCCTGTTCCACTGACTCGACGACTCGCCCCTCGCCGAAAGGAAGCGCACCGTCGACCCAGAGGGTAAGCCGATCATCGACATTGGCAAACATCAACCCGTACGACCCCGCCGCCGACCAGAGGCGTGGCCGCCGCGGTACCGAGCACCTGATCTCCATGAAAGAGCTGCGCCAGTCCGGTGGCAAGGTCGATCTCGCAACGGTTGGATTGACCGCCCTTCTCCAGCTCAAGCCGCAGACGGCCCGCCGGACGCGTAATGTTCACGCGACACGAGAGCGTCAGGTCGCCAACCCAGTGCGGTTGAAACCATGGCCGGGCCGCCATCTGAGGAGTGGCGCTTGCCTTGTGGGCTGAGGTCGGTGTTATAGGAAGAGAAATCGGTGATCAAGGTCGGTCGAGGGGCGACGCTCGGCTCTTGCCCATTCGTGATGGCTTGCCATTGCTCGGGATCGGGTACGATGTGGCGATACCGCAGCTCGGTCCAGCCGCTCTGGTCTGACGCCGGGCGATACGTTCCAGCCGCCGGTTCGGTCCAGCCTTCGCCGACCGGCCCCCAGCGCCGCCAGCGGGGATCGTCTCGCATGGCCGTGGCCCGATGCGAATCATCGTAAACCATCACTTGCATCGCCTGCTGATGCTCGGTGGGCCGACGCAACCGCTGGAACGGCTGGGACTCGTCTCGAGGTCTACGCCAGAGATCGCCCTGATGAATCCGCAGGATCTCGTTCGGCATGCCGACCAGGCGTTTGATGTAGCGGACTTCGGGCTCCTCGGGCAACTTGAAGACGGCGACCTCCCAGCGCTTGGGCCCGACCCGGCCGGCCGCCGGCAGAAACGGGATTTCGAGCCCTTTCTTCATCGTGTAAATCCGGTCGCCCGAGGCGCTGGGGGCGTCATCCACGCGGGTTTCGAACCGGCAATTCTCGCACGTGCCCCACGTGACTCTGATGCCCGTCGCGGCGCCCGAGCCATTCGAATCGACTTCGGAGTCGGCGTTGACCGTGTACACATAACCGCACTGGGGGCAGACGATCTCCTTGTGCCGGCCCATGAGCGAGGGTGCCATGGAACCGGTCGGGATCACAAACCCCTCGGCTTCAAAGCTCCAGAGCAGGAAGGCCACGAACACCACCACGAACGACTCGATCGACTCGCGGCGATTGCGGCGCTCTCGATCTTTCTGCTCGTTTCTCGCCTCCTCGGGCTGCGGGCTGATGCTCGGTTTCGCACGTTGGCGTCCCTGTCGTTCCATGCGCATCCTCTCTGGCTGCTGGAGACCGCTCATCCGGGTTTCGATTCATCAGGATAACAAACCGAAGTTGCTCTCAGGAATGGCTCTTGCTTGCACCAGACCCATTCGCGCGGCCGCACGAGCCCGAACCCCGCACCGTGGCAGCGGCTGGTCTCAGCGGCTATACCAGGCCACGAGTTTTTCCAGCTCGCCACGCTGGGCCAGGAGACGCATCAGATGCTGAATGTGGGGGAAGCCCAGCATCGGGTTACCCCCGAAATGATCGTCAACGAGCTGGATCGCTTGCTCCACCGCTTTCACCGGAGGCAGGTCCGCAAAGGCTCGCCTCAGCCAGAGGATCATCGGCAGCGTGAGGACGAGCGATTCAAGGCCGGCCCAGAGCGGCAAGTCGAAGTTGGGCGGCCCGCAGAATTGCAGCGAATTCAATTTGACCACGTAATATCGTTCCAGGGTCTCATCCATTTCCGGCGGCGTCCCGCTGCGATCGTTCGACCTCCTCGAAGCTGGTTTCCGGCAGGAATTCGTTGACCCGAGGCACGGGACCACGGCCCCTGGCGAATCGCCAGCCGGCGAGCACTCGGCCCAGCCGTCTCCGGCATGCCTCGGGCCCCGTACACGTCGCGATCCCTGCGGGCAAAAATGGCCAGCAGGACGCGGAACAGGACCCTGCCGAGCAGCCGGTCGGGCGGCGGCACGTCCGCGGCGTCGCGGGGCACTTCCGTTTCCACGCCGTTGCGCACCGCCTGCAAGATACTCACTCAACTGGTTGCCTTGCAGCCGGTCCAGGTGCGTCTGGCCGCAAACGCGAGCCACGGCCAAGCATTTGCGCAGCCGCCGTTCCAGACGATCGCTGCGGTCTTGCACGATCTCCACCAGCACCTGGACGACACGGCACACATCCGGCCACGAGAGCTGCTGACCGGCTTGCAGCAAGGGCGGCGGCGCACTGTTCGCCGACCTGCCTACGTGTTGCTCCAGCAAGTGCGATAGGTGCACCAGGTCTTTTTCAGCGTCGGCCACCGGGCGACCCGAATTTGCTGCGGCCGACGGGCAAGAGAAACGCATGCCGACTCGCCAGTGATTGCCTGCTGGGATGAGGACAAAGGGAAACAAACGGCATACGAACGGCTTGATGTCGGCGCCGAAACGCTCTTGAATCCGGCAGCGGTTGCCGGTCGTCAGGAAGACGCAACCCCCATCGGGCCGATGTGTCAGCTTCCATTTCTTGGAGTCCCGACCGACTGGCGCGAACCACGGCTTGGGAGCAACCTCGGGATCGTTTGCCAGATCCAGCGCTTCGATGCGACGCTTCTCTTCCTCGGTGATCACCGCCTCGATCCGGCAGCAATCGCTGCAGCTATGACAATCCCAGTTCTGCATCACGGGCAGATTTCGTATTGGAACCGACATCAACACCTACCGCCTATCAGCCCGTGGGAGCCCTCGCCACATTCTTACCTTGATGAGATGACACACCCTGAACGTGGAGCTTGATCCCTGCACGACACGAACATGGATATTCTGGCAATCGGTAGATACAGATTCAAGACTGAGAGATACCTATGAGAAACCGCGAAGAGGCCTCTCTGGAGACCTCCTCTCGGTTGGTGACTTGTTAATATTCTTGATACTACAAATTCTGGTAAGTCGCACGAAAGCCGGGAATCAGCGAGCGAAGGCACTTGACGCGGTAATTGTGTTGGGCGGGGGGATGCGAACCGACGAGACCCTCGCGGGAGCAGCCATGCCCGTTGGTGTTGCCGCTGGTGCTGCTGGCGCGGGAATCGCCTGGCCAGGAGGGTTCCGCAAGACGGGTCTCGAGATCTCCGTGCCGGGAACAAAGCTGCGCAGATAGTGGGCGAGGCCCCATGCTTCATCGAGCGCGAGCGTGCCTCGGAACGCCGGCATCACCGCGCCTCGGCCTTCGATGATGATGCGGACGATCTCGGCATCGCTGCGATAGTTCTGCCAGCGGACGTCCGTGAAATCGGGGACTCCTGGAATATCCCAGACTCCTCGCCCGTCAACACCGTGGCACCGGATGCAATAGCGATTATAGAGGTTCATCACGACCATCTTCTCCTGCTCGGGACTGCGCATCCAGTACCAGGCGCCACCGTTCATGGTCTCGATCTGGCCGGGGTGTACTTCCGGATGTCCAAAGTGTTTATGAAAAAAGCCTCCCCACGGATGATCCCCTCCCGCAGTGGGGGACGCCGTCGCAGCCAGAATGACCATGGCCGGTATGACCGCGACCACGATCACCCGGAACGGCAGCTGCACAGCGACTGTGTTTGCTCGACTCCATGGCTCCTCCTGAGCGGATCATTGCTTGTTCATTACGAATGACCTGTGCAAAGCAGACGTTCCTGAGCGAAATCGTACCGCTCATCGCAAGAACCGGTATATCGAGACCTATCGGCAAATCTTCACCGAGTTCTTTGCTCGTCTTGAGTTCGGTACGGATTTTCAAGTTGACGAAAAGCCATCAACGCTCATCCGCGGCCGAGTCGCTTTCGCAAAGCAGGGATAGGAGCACCGCGTGTGGTCTCTGTACAATCGAAAACACTGGAATTGAGCGAACCCGGTAACCCGAGAGAAGCCCTGATGCGAATTCGTCCTACCCTGGCCTTTGTGTGGACTCTGGTGATCCTGGTTCTCTGCTGGACCCCGGCCGACTGGCTGCCCGTCAAGGAAACTGGGGGGGCCGGCTGGGACCTGCCGCATAAGGACAAGTTTGTTCATGCGGGCATGTTTCTGGTCTTCGCCGTGCTCTGGCTGGAAGCAACAAAGGGGAAGCCAGGCCGGTTCACGTGGGTGGCCGCGGCGGGAATTGCTCTTGCCGTCGTTACCGAGCTGGTTCAGAACGTCCCGTTTTTGCGACGAGACGGAGAGCTCGCCGATGCCCTCGCCGACAGCGTGGGGGTTCTTGTCGGACTCTGGGTGTACCCCTGGGTCGATAAGGTGGGCGCAAGATGGCGAACCAAAGGCGCCTTGGAGGCTCCGCATGTTGACAGCTAACAAGCGATCCTATGCCAGGTGGTTTCTGCTGATGATAAGCCTGGCCTTCCTGCCGGGCGGCCGTGCATGGGGGCAGGGACGTGCTCTGTCTCTTTCGTGGCGGAACGAGATGCTCACCATCCGCGGGGCGGATCTGCCCGGTGGCGAGCTCTCGGTCTGGTACCTGGAAGCCTTCTGTCGCCCTGGTTCCACCGACCGAGACTGGAAAGACACGGTCATCCCGCACAAGACGCGCCTCATGGAAGCCACCGCCGATGGACGGCTGATCCGGCTGCGCTCGGTGCTCGACGACGGCGTGACGGTCGATCACGAGATACGCGCCGGGATCGATGAGGTTGATTTCCGAGTCGTCGCGGCCAACCCCACGACCAGGGAATCGCTGGCCCACTGGGCACAACCTTGCATCCGGGTTGACGGCTTTACCGGTACAAAAGCCGTGCACGGCTCGGAAGCCTACCTCCCGTCTTGCTTCATCTTCGTGCGCGAGAAGCTTGTGCGCATGCCCACCGAGCATTGGGCCACCCACGCGCGGTACACGCCCGGGCAGGTCTGGTGTCCGGCCGACGTCAACCGCAATGACGTGAACCCCAGGCCTCTGAGCTCGATCGTCCCGTCAAACGGGCTGATCGGCTGCTTCTCGGCCGACGGCAAGCAGATCATGGCCACGGCGTGGGAGCCTTATCAGGAGCTCTTCCAGGGAGTGATCGTCTGCCTGCACTCCGACTTCCGAATTGGCGGGCTCAAACCGGGCGAGTCCAAGAACATCCGAGGCAAGATTTACGTGATGCCGGCCGATGTCAACGGTCTGGTGGCCCGCTATCGACGTGATTTCCCGGAGCATCAGAGAACAGCCGATCGCGGCCGCGACGGCCCACGACGCCGCAAGCTGATCGAGTTTGGCTGGGATGAACCCGACATCGAATTCCTTGCGCAATCGAGCGGTGATGGAACAATCGCCGTTCGACGGCTGCGTCTTTCATGTAAGTACGTCCGTCCCGGGCAAGAATCCCGAGAGCCTCACCTGGCTCGGCTGGGGGCGAAGAAAATTCAAGCTCGAAGAGTTTCCGCAGGCGCTGTCCGCCCTGGCGTCGTCGTCCCCGACGCGTTCTGGCGAGATGGGAAAGCGTTTCGACCACAACTTTCTCCGGTTCAATGTCACCCCGGGCGACCTGGACTGGTTCGACGATCATGAATCGGTAGTGGCGAACGCCAGGATCGCCGCGATCATGGCCAAGGGCGGTGACGGCATCCTGCTCGACACGGAGCAATACCAGGGTCAACTCTTCAACTATCAGAAGCAGCGCGATGCCTCGCGCCGAACCTGGAACGAATATGCGGCCCAGGCGCGGCAGCGGGGCCGCGAGGTCATGGAAGCTTTCCAGGACTCGTTTCCCGACCTGACGCTGATGCTCACCTTCGGGCCGAGCCTCGTCTGGAACCAGAGCCAGGGCGGAAAGGTGCCGCTCGAAAAATGTCCCGAAGGTCTGCTCGTCCCCTTCGTCGATGGTTTGATCGACGGCGCCAGAGGCAAGACGCGCATCGTCGATGGCTTCGAGCCATCGTACGGCTACCGCGAGACCGCCCAGTTCGAGCACGCTCGCAAAACGATCACACAGAAGACCGTCGGCCTGACGTCGAATCCTCCGGCCTACCGCCGCATGGTCTCGGCCGGGTTTGGCCTGTGGCTTGATTACGACTGGCGAAAGCACGGCTGGAAGACTGATCAACCTGAGTCAAATTACTTCTCCCCCGAGCGATTCGAAGCGGCCCTGCGCGCGGCCCTTTCGCTGACTGACGAGTACGTCTGGATCTACACCGAGAAACCGCGCTGGTGGTCGAAGGACGGCAAGACGATCGACCTGCCGGAATCGTATGTGCAGTCGATCCGTCGGGCCCGCGAGGGGTTCCGGTCGCATCACGCGATTCAAATATGGGTTGCAGACAGCGAGAATAGAGATAGATAGACACGCAAGGAAACGGAGTGGCAATGGACCAGGAGGATACTGCCATGGCACCCTACTCACTGGATCTCCGCGAGCGAGTCGCAGCGGCCGTTGATCACCGCGAAGGCTCCCAACGAGAGATCGCCCGACGGTTCCGCGTCAGCCTCTCTTTTATTGTCCGGCTGCTGCAGCGGCGGCACAAAGCGGGCACCTTGGCTCCCAAGCCACACGGCGGTGGACCGAGACCCGCCTTGACTCGTCGCGACCAGCAGCGCCTTCGACGATTGGTCCGGAAACAGAACGACGCGACATTGAAGCAGTTGAAGCAGCAAGGCGGCTTTGACTGTACCCTGACGACGATCTGGAACACCCTGCGTCACCTCGGTCTGACCTATAAGAAGAAGACCCTGCGCACCGAGGAGAGAAACCGGCCTGACGTCCAGAAGAAGCGCCGGCGATTCCGAAGGGAGGTGGGGCGGATCGAGCCGAAACGGCTGATTTTTGTGGATGAGACGGGGGTCAACACAGCAATGACTCCGACCCACGCTTCGGCGCCTCGAGGCGAACGAGCTTACAGCTCGGTCCCCACTTCTTGGGGGACGGTAACCGTCATCGCCGCGCTGGGCCTGGACGGGGTGCGGGCACCACTGGCGTTCCCTGGTGCCACAGATGCGGCGGCGTTCCAGACGTACGTGAACTCGGTGTTGGTGCCAGAGTTGCATGCGGGCGAAGTCGTGGTGTTTGACAATCTGAGTTCCCACTTGGCCTCCGGCGTGGCAGCGGCGATCAAGCAGACCGGAGCCGAATTGTTGCGTCTGCCGCCGTACAGTTCGGACTATACCCCGATCGAGGAGTTGTGGTCGAAGGTCAAGCAGTTCCTCCGTCGAGTCGCGGCGCGATCTCGAACGAGTCTCTATGATGCCTTGGGACAAGCTTTGGAACATGTAACGGCTCAAGACATTATCGGCTGGTTTCAGCACGCCGGCCTGTGTGTAACCCATGGTTAAACCGCGCTAACGTGAGTCAAATTGCAAGGAGATCAATCATGGAGCCAGAACCCGTGGGCCGAGTACTGACCGAAGCGAAGATCGAAAACTTGAAGGATCTTTGGGCCGTGGAGCAGGGCCTGCGGAAGCCCGATGAAGCTCGCTCGGTGACGGTCACTGACGCCCTGGTAGACACAGGGGCCACGCTCCTGTCGCTGCCAAAATCGCTGATTGCTCGCCTGGGGCTTGAGAAATTCTCATCCAGACAGGTTCGCAGCAGCATCGGCGTCTCCGAAGCCTCGCTCTACGAGGCCGTCCGGCTCACCATTGGCGGACGTAGCTGCACGATGGACGTGATGGAAGTCCCGGACGACGTACCGGTCCTGATCGGACAACTGCCCCTGGAGCATCTGGACTTCGTCGTCGATCTACGCAGCCGGACGCTGATCGGCAACCCCGCACACGGTGGGGAACATGTTTACGAGTTGTATTGAAAGCGGTCGCGCCGATCAGTTCTGTGTGCGACCCGGCGTACCGGCCGCGCCTGGTGGCTCTGAGCGGGCCGCCACCTGGGGGATTGCCAGCGGATGAGGATGAGCCACGGCGGCGAGGGCCGCGGCGCGTGACGCCCGGGCGATGGGTGCGGGGTAGAGACCGAGAACCAGCGAAAGGGAGGAGCATGCGCCGACGGCCAGGCCACGGGCCACCCGCCGTGCACCTCGACCTTTTGCTTGGCCGGACGGAAGTACATCAGAACCACGATCCGCAGGTAATAGTACGCTCCCACGGCCGCGTTCAACACGCCAATGACGGTCAGAAGAACGAATGCGCCGGGACTGTCTTCCGTGCTCGCCCCCAGCGCCGCGGCAAAGATTTGCAGCTTGCCCCAGAAGCCCGCCAGAGGAGGAATTCCGCTCAGGCTCAAGAGGCAGATCGCCATCGCCAGGGCGGGCAACGGCTGAGTCGAAGCCAGCCCCGCGAGCTCGTCGGTCGTTTCCACCGGGCGGCCTCCGATGCGCAGGGCGATGATCACACCAAACGCACCCAGCGTCATGAGCGCATAGGCCACCAGGTAAAAGAAGATGCTCTCGCAACCGTAATAGAGCGTGCCGCTGCGTGGCTCGTTGGCAAATGCGGCCGTTACGCCGATCATCAGGTACCCCGCGTGCGCGATCGAGGAATACGCCAGCAGCCGCTTGAGGTTGTTCTGAAGCAGGGCCACCGTGTTCCCGAGCGTCATCGTTGCCGCGGCGATCACCCAGGAGATCATGACCGCCTTCCGCACCAGAGGATCGTCCGGGCCATCCACTGAGATCACGGCGGTGAGCGCCCTCACCATCGCCACGAAGCCCACCGCCTTGGGCACCCACGACAGCAGCGCGGCGATCACTGTGGGAGAGCCCTCGTACACGTCGGCGCGTAGAAATGAAACGGAACCGCCGCGACCCGGAAAGAAAGGCCGGCCAGGATAAAGACGATGGCGATCAGGCCAAGCTGCGGGTGGGGAATACCCGGCAGGCTGGACAGAACCGCCAGCGCCTTCAGGTTGCTGACGCCGGCCACACCGTAGAGATAGGCCAGGCCGAAGAGCAAGAGCCCTGATGAGAAGATGCTCAGATAGAAGTACTTCGTTGCCGCTTCCTGGGTTGTGGCCGTCCGCCGGGAGAGGTAAAGCAACAAGTAGGTCGGCATGCTGACCAGCTCGAGTCCGACGAAGAGAAAGACCAGCTCGTTGGCCGTGGTCACCAGCATCGCGCCGGTGGTGATCATGAGCAGTGCGCCGAAGAACTCGCCGGCCCGGTCATCCTGCGGCTCCTCGTGGGCCAGGGCCAGCAGGATCATGCCTGTCAGGATTGCCATGAGCCGGCCGTAAAACCCCAGTGAGTCGTTGAGGGCGACGGCCGCGTACATGTCGGTTTGTAGTCTCGCCGTCAGCAGCAGCCCGATCAAGGCAACAAACAGGGCAGTCGCGGCGAGCGTACACCAAGACCGGCACGTCAGACGAACGAAGGGCGACGCGGTCATCATGCCGATTCCCGCCAGCAGCAGGAGAATCTCCGGCATCAAGATGAGGAGCGTCTGCTCCACGGTGTGCAAGGCCATCTGTGGAGTCATTAACGGCTCCCCTTGGTGGATTTCTTTGAGGCACCCGCGCCACCGCCGCCACCGCCGCCACCGCCGCCGCCCCTGCCGCCACCGCCGCCTTTGGGTGCGGAAATGCTTCCCGGCTTCATGTTCGGCTGGACCGGCGCGACCGTGATCTGAAGCGCCGCGCTGGCGCTGGAGGTTGTCATCAATGACCGCGACCGCGGGCCGAATTCGTGCAAGGAACGGACCCGGAACCGTGCCGATCAGGACGATCAAGACCATGAGTGGCACGAGCCCGGCCATCTCATACCAGCCCACCGGTCGAATCGCGGGATGATCGGGCTCCGCCGTGTGCGGGCTTCCTGCCTCGTGTCCCTGCGCGTGCGGCTCGCGGAGCGGCCCGAAGACGACTTTCCTGAGCATCCAGAGCAAGTAGCAGGCCCCCAGGATCATTCCGGTGGCCCCGAGCACCGCCGCCTGCCGGCTCTCGGCGAACATGCCCATCAGAATGGGAAACTCGCCCACGAACCCGTTCAAGCCCGGCAGCGCCGCGGAACCGAGCGCCGCCAGCATGAAGAAAAACGCCAGTACCGGCAGCCGGTTCCAGAGACCGCCGACGTCATTCATCTGGCGCGTGTGGTAGCGCTCGTAGAGCACGCCCACGCAGGCGAAGAGCGCCCCGGTGGTCAGCCCGTGATTTACCATCTGGATCACCGAGCCGTCCATTCCGGTGCCGTTGCAGGCGAACATCCCCAGCACGATGAATCCCATGTGGCTGACCGAGCTGTACGCCACCAGCCGCTTGATGTCCGTTTGCGCAAGCGCCACCAGGGCACCATAAATGATGCCGATCACCGCCAGGGCCGACAGGATGGGAAAGAGGGCCACCGCGCCAGCGGAGTCATCCCCATGTTGAACCGCATGAGCCCGTACGACCCCACCTTGAGCAGCACACCCGCCAGGATGATCGAACCCGCGGTGGCGCTTCCACGTGAGCCAGCGGCAGCCAGGTGTGGAAGGGAAACATCGGCACCTTGATGGCAAAGCCAGCCACGAGCAGCAAGAAAATCAACACCTGCGGACTTGTCCACGAACTGGTGTTGTGCCATGCGGGCCAGGTCGAGCGCCCCAGTCCGCGCGTGAGCTCGGGTATCGAGAACGTGAGGATGTGGGCCGGCGAGTAGCGATAGTGCACGACCACGAGCGCAAGCACGCCCAGCAGCGTTAGCAAGCTGCCCGCGAGCGTGTACAGGAAGAACGTGACCGACGCCCGCTGGCGGTCGGGGCCGCCCCAGAGGCCAATCAGGAAAAAGAGCGGGATCAGCGTGAACTCGAAGAAAATGTAAAAGAGCACCACGTCCAGGCTGGCGAAGAGCCCAAGGAGCCCCGTTTCCAGCGCCAGCAAGAACGCGTAATAGAGAGGGGCTCGTTCCGAGATCGACTCCCACGACGAGCAGACCGCCGTGATCATGAGCACGGTGGTCAGCAGGAAGAGCCAGAAGCTCAGGCCGTCAAGCCCCAGCGCGAAGCGAATGTCCGGTCGTGAAAGCCAGGCCAGCCCGTACGGCCCCGCCGGTGAACCGAAGGCGAACTGGGGCGTGAGCGTCTGTGGCTCGAACGCCAGCAGAAAAATCAAGCTCAAGCCGAAGGTGGCCAGGGCAACCCCCAGCGCGACCGTGCGCGCCGTGTTCCGCTCGAGCCGAGGGGCCGAGAAGAGCACCAGGCTGCCCAGCAGCGGGAGCAAAACCGTGAACGCCAGCAGTGTCGCCATCAATTGATCCTCGGAAGCCGAAGGCCAGGTGGCCGGCGTCAGAACAAGAGCATGATCCAGAGCAACAACACAACACCCAGAGCCGAGACCGCCGCGTAGAACTGAATCAGACCGTTCTGATATCCCGCCAGCAAATCCTTGGCGAGCCTGCGCGGCTGCCTGGCGATCGCCAGCACCAGCCCATCCACCAGGTATTCGTCAAGAAACTCGCACACCACGGCCAGCGCCCTTGTCGTCTTCACAACCACCCAATCGTAAACCTCATCAACGTAAAACTTGTGGAGCGATGCCTCGTAGAGCGGCCTGAGCTGGTTGGCCAGACGACCAGGCACCGGGCTTGGCTGGGCATAAAGGCTGTAGGCCATGCCAATTCCGGCCAGTCCCGCGACCGTGCTCACGATGGCCGTGATCCAGTCGAACCCGTGGGCGGCATTTCCCAGGTGCTCGAATCCCAAGGTGTGCTCGAGGTGGTGCTCGAACCAGTGCGTGGGGCCGAAGACCAAGCCCGGCCAGAACGGAGCAGCCGGCCAGCACCATGAGCGGATAGGTCATGATCGGCGGCGACTCGTGCCCGATCTCACCGTGACCGTGGCCATGACCGTGACCATGACCGTGGGTTTCATCCTGGCCAGGCCCATGGGCTTCGTGGTCCGTGGCTCCGGAGTCGGGCTCGGGTGCGGGAGCCTCCGGGTCATCGGGGCTGGGCAGCTTGAACGGGCCCCAGAACGTCATGAAGTAAGCACGGCCCGCGTAAAAGGCGGTCATGAGCACCGTCAGCATGGCCACCCAGTAGATCAGCCAGTACGCCCAGCCCCATCCCGACGCTTCCGCCGAGTGCGCGGCCGAGCTGAGGGCCAGCAAGATTTCGTCCTTGCTGAAAAAACCCGCGAACGGGAAGATTCCCGCCAGCGCCAGCCCGCCGATCGCGAACGTGGCGTGCGTGTACGGCAGCCGGTGGCGCAAGCCGCCGAAACGCCGCATGTCGATCACGTCTCCCATCGCGTGCATCACACTGCCCGACGACAGGAACAAAAGCGCCTTGAAGAAGGCGTGCGTGAACAAATGAAACATCGCCGCCACGACCGCGAGCTGGGCCACGTTGCCCACCCCGGCGCCCAGCCCCATGAACATGTAGCCAAGCTGGCTCACCGTCGAATAAGCCATCACGCGCTTGAGATCGTTCTGAGTCAGTGCGATCGATGCCGACAAGAGCGCCGTGGCGCAGCCGGTAGCCGCGATCAAGACGAGTACTCCAGGCGCCAGCGCGAATCAAGGGCATCGACCGGGCGATCAGGTAGACACCCGCGGTGACCATGGTCGCCGCGTGGATGAGCGCCGAAACCGGCGTGGGGCCTTCCATCGCGTCGGGCAGCCAGACGTAAAGCGGAATCTGGGCACTCTTGGCCGTGGCGGCCCAGAAGAGTAAGAGCGGGATGCCCACCTTGGCCGCGGCCGGCAGACCGCTCAAGGTTGACTCGCTGAGGATATTGCCGTAGCTCAGGTCGTGCCCCGGCGCCACGGCCCACAGCCAGAAGATGGCGACCGCGAACCCGAAGTCGCCGATCCGGTTGACCAGGAACGCCTTCATCGCGGCCGCCGCCGCCGCGGGCCGGGTGTGCCAGAACCCGATGAGCAGGTAACTGCACGCGCCCACGCCTTCCCAGAAGACATAGGTCAGCAAGTAATTGTTCGACAACACCAGCCCGGTCATCGAAAAGACGAACAGGCCGATGAGCGCGAAGAACCGAGGATAACCCGGGTCGCCCGCCATGTAGCCCGCCGCGAAGATCGCCACCAGTGATGAAACAAAAGTCACCATGGCGAGCATCATCGTGGTCAGCCCGTCAACTCGAAAGTCGATCGGCACCTCGAGGTTGCTCATCGACAGCCAGCTCGAGACCACCGTGGTCGTCTCGGCGCCCGCCGAGCCCAGCGCCCCGAGCGAAACCAGGAAGGCGAGCACGATCCCCGCCACCACCGGAACGTGCGCCATCGTCCGGAGCTGCCGCGCGCCCACCGCCGCGACAGCCGCGCCCAGGAGCGGGAAGAAAGGGATCAACCAGACATTTCGCACGAAGAAACCAGACACGTCGCCGCTCCTTGATGATCTCTTTCCAACCCCGCCGTTTCTGTCTTGCAACCCGCTCGGCGCTGATTGCCAGCCGCTCGGCGCTCGCCACTATCTCCGCCGCTCCAGCCAGGGCTCAACCGGGTGTGCCGGTTCGATGCCGGCGGGCGTCAGGTTCGGGTACGACTCCGGGCCGGGAACGGGCTCGATCGGCTCTGCTGTCGCCTCTTCCTCCAAGCGAGGCACGGCCGGCACGCCTGCTTCACGGATGTCTTGCCAGAGCGTCACGTCGAGCGACGACCGCCGGTTGTAAAGGATCACGATCAAGGCCAGCGCGATCGACGCCTCGCACGCCGCGACTGTCAGGATCACGATCGTGAGCACCTGCCCGGTCCAGTTGCCATGATAGCGGCCGAACGCCACCAGGCTGAGCGCCGTGCCCTGGAGCATCATCTCGGCCGAGAGGAACATCACGATCAGGTTGCGCCGGGACAGGAATCCCAGCACGCCCAGGCTGAACAGGGCCGCCCCCACGAGCAGGTAGTTTCTGAGGATGTCCAGCGTAAAGGCATCAGTCATGGTTGATCTCGACGAGATTGGATGGCTGGCGGCAGAGCCGCCTGGTCGATGGCGAGGGAGGCCTCCTCACGCCTTCGCGTCCGACAGCCTGGCCGGCTCGCCCGGGCGGATCGGCCGTTTCGGGTTGGTGATCACGACGGCCGCGATCAAGGCGACGAACAAAAGAGCCCCGGCCAGCTCGACGGTGAGCAAGTGATCCGAATACAGTGCTTCGCCCAGCCCCGCGACGTTCGGTTTCTCGGCTACCGAGGCGTCTCGCAACGACGAGGTCATGTGCTGGGCTCGCTGCAAGACGGGTCCCGCGGGGTGCATGTTGGGAACCAGGTGAAACGCGGCCAGGTTGTGCGAGCGAACGAGATTCCTTTCCGACGTGAGCTGGACCCTTCCGGGATCGCCCGGCGCCGGAGCCTCCGTGCGTAGGCTTCCCAGCGTGTAGAGCAGGCACCAGAAGAGCAGAAAGCACGTGAACGTGGCGGTGCCCGGCGCTCGGGCGGCGCGATCGTAGGCGGCCTTCCCCTCCGACTGTGCCAGCATGATCACGAATAGGAACGTGACGATGATCGCCCCGGCGTAAACGATCACCGTGCCGGCCGCGAGGAACTGGGCACCGGCAAGCAAGAACAGGCCCGCCGTGGAAAGCACCACCGAGGCGAACCAGAGGGCGCTATAGACCGGGTTTCGGGTGGTTACCGTGAGGAGCGCGCCGACCAGGGCCCCGATGCTGAAGAGGTAGAAGAAGAGCCCAGCCAGGAAGGGGCCGGGCGGGCTCCAGAAAGTGAGGAACCCGAGCAGGCCCAGGCTCGCTAGCGCAACACCGGCCAGATGGACAGTTCGCGACTTGGCCATGCCGTGTCGATGGGGCAGCAGCAGGTAAGCTCCCCAGCCGGCCAGCCCGACGACCACGGTCATGAAGATGATGTCGGCGATGCTCATGGGTCTAAGACGATCCCCGTGGCTGGTGATGAAGGCTCGTCGCTCAAAGTCGAGGTCGAGATCAAGGCCAATCGTCTGGTCGGCCAGTGCCGGCACGCAGGGCGGCTGGGTCAATCCAGCGGAGAGGGAAGCATTTTTGTTTGTTCGGTCGGCTCTCTGGGCGGGGCCGAGTACTTCATCGGCTCGGCGTCCTTGGTCGCGTCGAACACCGAAAGCAGCTTGGCCTTGTCGAAGATCATCTGCTCACGCGACAGCCCGGTCAAGTCATACAAGCCCGTCAGCTCGATCGCCTCGACCGGACAGGCCTCCTCGCACATCCCGCAATAAATGCAGCGCAGCTCGTCAATCACGAAGCTCTCGGGGTACTTTTCGCGGTCGGGCCAGGTATCTGGTGCCGTGGCGCCGGCGATGTCGATGCAGTGCGCGGGGCATGCCGTGGCGCAAAGCATGCAAGCCACACACTTGACCCGTCCCTGATCGTCTTTGTTGAGCCGGTGCACACCCCGGTAGTTCGGACTCGGGATATGCTGCTCCTCGGGGTACTGCACGGTGATCGCCTTGTTCCCGAAGGCCACGCCAGCCATGTGACGCGCCGTCACGGCCAGACCCTCGGCGATCCTGGGCAAGTACATCCTGTCAGCCAGCGTGAGCCTGGGCGGCTCGAGGCGCTTCAGTCTGGGATCGTCGGGTCGCACGAGAATGGCTCCTGAGAATCATCAAGCGGCCGCGCCGGCGGCCACGAGTGCGGATCATCCTGAGTAAAAAAGCTGAACGATCGCCGCGGTGGCCACCAGGTTGACAAGCGCCAGCGGAATCAAAGACTTCCAGGCCAGGTCCATGAGCTGATCGTAGCGAAACCGAGGCAAGGTCCAGCGCACCCACATGATGAATAAGATCATGAGCGCCACCTTGACAAGCAGCACCAGCACCTTCAGCACGGCGCTCAAGAAGCTGGTCTGGCTCGGGTTGAGCACGTACGGGAGGGCCCAGCCGCCGAAAAAGAGGATCACCGTCAAATAGCTCACGGTGATCACGTGCAAGTATTCGCCCAGAAAAAACATGCCGAACTTCATCCCTGAATACTCGGTGTGGAAGCCGCCCACCAGCTCTTGCTCGGATTCGGGCAGGTCGAAGGGCAGCCGGTTGGTTTCGGCGAACGCGCTGACCAGGAAGAGCAAGAACCCGATGGGCTGCACGAGCACTCCCCAGACAATCCGGTTTTGCCAGTTGACTATCTGGTTGAGGTCGAGTGTGCCCGAGATCAAGACCATGCCCAGGATCGACAGTCCCAGGGGAATTTCATAGCTGATGAGCTGGCGCTCGAGCGCAGAGATCCGATGAACGCATACTTGTTATTCGACGCCCATCCCGCAAGGATGACGCCGTAGACCGCCAGGCTGCCGACGGCGAAAACGAAGAGGATGCCGATGTTGACGTTGGGCGCGATCTGGAAGTTCATGATCTGATCGGGGCCGACGGGCCCGAAGGGAACGACTGCGAAACCGAGCATCGCGGCCACGATCGCAATCAGTGGGGCGAGCACGTACAGCGGCTTGGCCACGTAGCCTGGCACCACGTCTTCCTTGATCAGCATCTTGGCCCCGTCGGCCAGCGGCTGAAGCAAGCCAAACGGGATGCCGAACTCCCGGCCCGCTCGGTTGGGTCCGATCCGGTCCTGCGCGTACGCGGCCACCTTCCGCTCGACGTATATCAGGTACGCCACCGTGCCCATCGCGATGCTGACGACCACCACGATCTTCAGGATGATGCCGATCGTCATCAGGAACATGAAATCAATCCTTACGGTCTAGCGAGTCGTTGTTACGCTGGCGGAAGAAACACTCGGTTCACCGATGGCGAGCCGCGCCCTGCGGTACATACCAGGAGTCAATGAACGCGGGCGCCCGCGCCGCACCGTCGGAGGCGGTGGTGGAAGAGCCGAGCAAGGCACCAAAGGGCGGCAACATCCCTCCCCGAGCCACCTCGAATGCCGGCACGGTCTCGGCCAGCTCCGCGAGAACTTCGCCCGAACGGACCGGTCCGCCAGGGCGGTCGAGCAGGATGGCGAAGAGGTCGAGATCCGGCAGCGAGCCGTCGCGCGGCGGCAGGGCGGCTTCGGAGTATTGGAGACGGCCGTCGGCGTTCGCGTAGCAGCCGGCCTTCTCGGCGAAGGTCGCCCCGGCCAGCACAACGTCGGCTAAGTGTGCCAGCGGCGTGACCTGAGTGTCCTGCATCACCAGGAACCCGACTTTTGACCTCAATGCTTCGCTAGCGGCCTCGTCCAGCCAGGGATCGATCGCGTCGGAGGCGACGTACAACCCCTGAATCTCGCCCCCGGCCACTCTGCGAACCAGCTCGTCGTAGCCGATCAACGACCCCTGAAAATGCTCGAGGACCGCGCTGACGCCGCGGCGATTGGGGCATTTCTCGGCATGGATCGTGAAGGGACGCGACACCACGAAGCTGGTGTCTCCAGTTCGTCCCTTGGATTGGTCGGGCCTATACGTCTGGTCGTCACCGCGGACAGGCACGGGCCCCAGGGCCAGCACGCTGTCACGGCTGAGGCCCATCAAGTAGCGTGCCATCAGGTAGGCTTCCTCGACGGTGAGAAACGGCGAGAGCAGACCCGCGACGACCCCGCCGCGCTCGACCACCTGTTTCAGCCCCAGATCGACGGCCTTCAGCGCCTCGTCCACCGGAGAGGGCACGAGGTCGTCGTTCTTGCGGATGTACATCGCGGACAGCAGATCGGGGTCATTGGCGGCTTTGTAGCTGTAACGGCCCTCATCGCAGATCCAGTAGTCGTTGACAAGGGGATTGGAGCGGGGCTTGAACCGCCAGAGCCGGCCCTTGTTGACCTCTGCCGAGATGTTGCAGCCGGTCGAGCACCGCGTGCAGACCGAGTCGTGCTTGCTCAGGAACCAGACTCGCTGCGTGTGCAGGAAATCCTTGTCGAGGAGCGCTCCGACCGGGCAGAGGTCGACCACGTTGCCCGCCAGTGGATTGGCGTCGAGCGTATGGCCGGGGAAGATGTCGATCTCGGCGTGGTTTCCCCGCCGCATCACTTCGAGCTCACCGGTCTGCGTGATCTCGCGGGTGAAGCGGACGCACCGCGTGCACATGATGCACCGGTCCTGGTTGAGCTGGATCAGGCTGGATACCTCTTTCCTGGGGTTGACCAGCCGCTCCTCGACGAACCGATGGCTGGCCTGGCCGTACTCATAGCTGTAGTCTTGCAGCCCGCATTCCCCGGCCTGGTCGCATACGGGGCAGTCGAGCGGATGATTGAGCAGCAGATACTCCATGATCATCCGCTGATGCTCCTTGACCTTGGGGCTGTTGGTCACGAGCACCGTCAAGTCCTTGGCGGGCGTCTGGCAGCCGGGAACCAGCTTGGGCATGAGCTTGATCTCACCCGTCTTGGCGTCCTTGGTGCCAACCTCGATCTCGCACATCCGGCAATTTGCCACCACCGAGAGTGCCGGGTGCCAGCAGTAATAGGGAATCTCCAGCCCGACCCGCTTGGCCATCTGGATGGCGTTCAGCTTCTCGCCTTCGGGGATTGGATATTCAGTGCCGTTGATGATGATGGTGGCCATCGTGGGTCCTGTGTGGTCGATACGTTCAAGGAGTGCCGGGCTCTGGCGAGTGGAGAGAGCCCGTGGAGGCGGCGGGCCCGGGCAAGATCGGCAACTGGACCAGGCCGTCGGAGTTCCAGCGACCGTGGGCGATGCTCTCCTGAAGCCGCGTCACCTCGTGCGCCGGAGTCTGATGAGTTCTGATGTAGTCTTCAAGCTCGCCCCGAAACTTGGCCATTGCGTTCTTGATTGGCCAGGCCGCTCCGTCGGCAAGGCCGCAGATTGTGGTTCCCGGGATGATGCCCATGTTGTTGGCCAGGTTGGCCATGATGTCGAGATCCTCGAGCCGGCCGCCGCCGGACTTGATGCGTTTGATCATCTTGTAGAGCCAGCCAGTCCCTTCGCGGCAAGGGGTGCACTGGCCGCAGCTCTCGTGGGCAAAGAAGCGGCAAGTGTTGATCAGGTAATCGACGATGCTCGTCTGGTCGTCGATCACGGTCACGGCGGCGGTGCCCAGGCCCAGGCAGCCCGGCTTGCGCAGGCTTTCGAAATCAAGCGGGGTGTCGAGCTCGGCGGCCGACAAGAGCCCCATGCTGATTCCTCCCGGCACGGCCGCCTTGGCCTTGCGTCCTTTCCACACGCCGCCGCCGTGTTCCTCGATCAAGGCGCGGCAGGTGATGCCCAGCGGCAGCTCGACACAGACCTGGCGGTTGACGTGGCCCGAGATCGTGTACAGCTTGGGCCCATAGCTCTTGGGAGTGCCCATCGACTTGAACCAGTTCGTGCCCCGCTCGATGATGTGCGGCACGCAGCAGAGCGTCTCGACGTTGTTGACCACCGTCGGCTTGCGGAAGGCGCCCTCGATCGCCGGGAACGGCGGCTTGATCCGCGGCCAGCCGCGCTTGCCTTCAAGGCTTTCAATCAGCCCCGTCTCCTCACCGCAAATGTAAGCCCCCGCTCCACGGTGCACCCAGACGTCCAGGTTGAAGCCGGTCCCGTAGATGTTCTTACCCAGATGGCCGGCGGCTCGTGCCTCCTCGATGGCCGCCTCGAGAATCTTGAAGGCCTGGATGTACTCGAAACGAAGGTAGATGTAAGCCGTGGCAGCCTTGGTGGCGAAGCAGGAGATGAGGATGCCTTCGAGGAACTGGTGAGGGTCTTTCTCCATCAGGTAACGATTATTGAACGTCGCCGGCTCGCTCTCGTCGGCGTTGACGCACATCAGCGTTTCCTTGCGTTCCTTGGGCAGGAACGTCCACTTCAATCCGCATGGAAACCCCGCCCCTCCCCGTCCGCGCAGCTCGGAATCCTTGACAAGTGTGACCACCGCGTCAGGCGCCATGGTCGTCAGCGCCTTGCGCGCGGCCCGGTAACCCCCACGCGATTCGTAGACCTTTAGCGTGTGGCTGTCCGGGAGGTTCCAGTTGCGGGTCAGGACGGGTTCAAACGTGGGCACTCTCTCACCCCTCGCTGCAAATCGTTCGCATGGCGAAAACTCATCAGGCTCGCCGGCCAAACTTTCCCTGAAGGATCTGCTCGTATCGATTGAAATCGCCGTCGCTCAGCTCGATCTCATGACCGGCAATGTAGCCGGCCACATCGAATGGTTCGTTGTGATAGAAGATATCGCTCTTGATCTCAGGTTCTACGGATTCGATGTTCCGCCGAAAGAAACCGACTCTCCTCTGCGCCTCGTCCTTTGAGAGATGGTGGAATTCAATGAGACATTCTCTCACAACAAGCCAGTAATCCTTTTTTTCATCCGAGGTCATCATGCGAGGCCCTTGTCCTGAACTGCATTGAGAACTGCGACGGCGCGTTGAGTATGGAAGCTGACCTGATCAGGACCTGGCACGATTTCGCTATTCACCCAATCCCGCGATACCGGTCCGGCGACAACATCATACCAGGGGGACCCTCCGCCGCGGCAGTGGTCCACACCCCGCGGACGGCCACGGAAGTGCTTGACCAAGGACCAGTAATCGTCCGCACTCGGCGTTCCAAGGACGAACCATAAGCTTTCTAAACGGGAGACCTCGTCCCTCGAAACCACGAAATACACCACAGAAGGTCGTGTACCGGGGAATCGCGACCTCGACTGACTCACGGCCCATTTCTGGGCTTGGAGGACCGACGAGGTCGTGTAGAATCCACGGCCAAAATCACTGTATGGTCGAATGTTTGGGTGATCCAGTCTGATGCCGCCTAGGACCGAACGAGCCTGAGCATCGACGGTACCGTGATAAAGACGAAGCTCCTGGTTCGACCACGGCATACCCTTCCGACCCCCAGATGTCACAACGCCTGGATTCGAGCGATTCAAACATCGGTGACGGGACCTCGACCAACTTCCTGAAGCATGGCGTCCAAGGAGGATTCGTCGAGCGGCCCGAAAACCCGCCCGTCGTCTGCCAGGGCGGCGGGGGCGTAATCGCAAATACCCAGGCACTCGGCGTACTCAAGAGTGATCTTGCCGTCGGCCGTCGTCTCGCTGGGCTCGATCCCCAGACGATGGCAAGCATGTTCGAGTAGCTCATCGCCCCCGCGCAGCATGCACGAGAGCGACCGGCAGATCCAGACGCGCACCTCGCCTAGCGGGGCTTGCGAGAAGAAGCCGTAGAAGCTCATCGTGTCGTGCACCTCGGCCGGCGCGATTTCCAGCAGCTCGGCGACCTCGGCCATGGCCTGGATGGGCACGCATCGCAAATGTTCCTGCACAAGATGCAGGGCAGGCAAGGTGACGGTGCGCTTGCTGGGATACCTGGAATAAAGCGCGCGGATCTTGTCCTTGAGCGGCTCACTCAGGATTGGAATTCGCGGCTTCTTGGTGGTGGTCGCGTCGGCTGGCATCGATCGATGGTCCTTGGACTTTATTCGTTACGGGGATCGCGGACTGGACTCCGAAGCCCAGCCGAGGGCGGCTTGCCTCCGCATGAGGTCACCGGTCGAGCTCGGCGGCGATGATGTTGAGCGATCCCAGCACGGCCACGATGTCGGCGATCAAGTGCCCTTTGATAATGTGCGGAAAGACAGCAAAGTGAATGAATGACGGTGGCCGCGTGCGGACCCGCCAGGCGAACTCGCCGCCATCGGCCACGAGGTAATAACCGAGCTCGCCGTTGGGAGCCTCGACTGAGAAGTAGACCTCCTCACGCGGGGTCTCGAAGCCCCGATTCGGCATGATCAGCTCAAAATGCTGGATCAGCCCCTCCATGCTGTTGTAGGCGGTGAGCTTGTCAGGCAGGGGCAGCTTCTCGGCCATCGGCACGTTGACCGGGCCGCCGGGAAGCTTGTCCACCGCCTGCTGGATAATCCGGTGGCTCTGCCTCATCTCTTCCATTCGCACGATGAACCGGGCCCAGCAATCGCCCTCGGTGGTGTATGGGACCTCGAAGTCGAAGTCGGGATAGACCAGGTACGGCTCATCCTTGCGAAGATCGTAAGTGACTCCGCTGGCCCGCGCCATGGGGCCGGTACACCCTAGCGAGATTGCGTCTGCCTTGCTCAGCGTGCCCACGCCGCGTGTCCGATCCAGGAAGATGCGATTGCGGAAGAGAAGCTTCTCCATGTCGGCGTAAACCTTGGGGAAGCTCGCCAGGAAGCCGGCGACGCGATTCAGGACGCGTTCGCTGAAGTCCTGGAGCACGCCGCCGACCCGGGTATAGCCGGGATGGAAACGGTAGCCCGACATCTCTTCGTAAATGTCGTAAATCTGCTCCCGCAGGTTGAACGCATAGAGAAACGCCGTGAAGGCGCCCAGGTCGAGCGCGGCTGCGCCCGTGCAGAGCAAGTGATCGCTAATACGCGATAGCTCGCCGATGATCACACGGATGTACTTGCAGCGCGGGGTCAGGTCGATGCCCAGCAGCTTCTCGACCGTGCCGTGCCAGGCGACTTCATTCATCGGCGGGCTGATATAGTTCTTGCGGTCGGCAACTGTGACATACTGGTTGTAATTGAGATGCTCGCCCAGCTTCTCGAAGCCCGAATGCAGATAGCCGATGTCCGGCGTCGCCTTCAAGATCCGCTCGCCGTCGAGCTCCAGAATCAGGCGCAGGGTCGTGTGCGTGGCCGGATGCTGAGGGCCGAAGTTGAGCGTCCACGTGGCTTGCTTGGCCTCGGTTTCAAGTTCCGGTTCGTCAAGTACGCTCGTAGACATCAGGATTCTTCCCGCGTCAGACTTGGGAAATTGTGTCGTTCGCCTCGTCCGCGCAAGGGGTAATCCTTGCGCAGGGGGTAGGCGGTGAATTCGTCAGGCATAAGGATGCGCCGCATGTTGGGGTGCCCGCTGAAGCGGATGCCGAACATGTCAAACACCTCGCGTTCCATCCAGTCGGCGCTCTGCCAGAGCGGGACGGCCGAGGGGAGTTCTGGATCAGGATCGTCCACCCCCGCCTTGACAACGAGCCGCTCGGCCGTGTCGAGATTAAGCAGAACGTAATGAACCTGGAACCGGTTTCTGGTCCACCCGGGGTATCCGAGATAGTCGGTCGCGCCCAGCTCGCTCAGCATCTGGAAGCCGCACTCCCGTTTCAGCTTCTCGAGCAATTCGGTCAGTCGCGCCGCCGGGACGAAGAGACGCAGGTTGTCGCGAAACCGCGACGTGCCGAAGACCCCGTCACCGAGCGATTGGTGGAGTGTCTTGAGGGTGGCGGCGTGAGGATCGGTTGCAGGCGAAATCGTGCCAGTCATCGAAGCATGGTTCCCGTGCAGGGGGCAAACGCCGCCCCGAGGCAGGGCGGTGGCAGGGTCATCGAGACTCCCCGAGGCCCAGTTTGGCCGGGCCGCCTGGCAGCCGATAGCCGAACCGGTCCTCGTCGCCGCGTTCCGGGGCGGTTGCATAGCCGGCAGGCGCGGTCCGCTTTTCTTCCAGATGTTTCTCTCGTTCGGCCAGCTCGGGAAGGCCGGTGCCGAACAGTGAGCCTCCTTTCTGGATCTTGGCCTGGAGATCCATCAGGGCCCGGAGGATTTGCTCGGGACGGGGCGGGCAGCCTGGGATGTAAACATCCACGGGCATGAACCGATCGATGCCTTGCACCACGGCGTAGGTGTCGAAAATCCCGCCGGTCGATGCGCAGGCCCCCATGCTGATACACCATTTCGGCTCGGGCATTTGCAGCCAGATGCGCTGGAGCACGGGCATCATCTTCATGGCCACGCGCCCGGCCACGATCATCAGGTCGCACTGCCGCGGGCTGAACCGCATGACCTCGGCGCCGAACCGGGCGATGTCGAACCGGCTGGCGCCTACTGCCATCAGCTCGATGCCGCAGCAGGCTGTGGCGAACGGCATTGGCCAGAGGCTATATTTTCGGCACCAGTTCACGACCGCGTCGGCCGTGGTCAGGATTGTGTTCTCGGGAACCTCAATCGAGCCGGCCGGCTTGACGCTCACCCGTGACGCGGGACCCGTTGCGGCGGTCGCGCTTGTGGGTGTGGCCGGTTCGGCTTGCGATCGATCGGAAGAGCCTACCGCCATTTCGAAAACCCCCTTCTTCCACGCGTAGGCGAACGCCGCCGCCAGAAGCACGATGAAGAGCTGGATATCCCAGAAGACCAGCGAACGAAAATGGGGTGGAATGCCCGCCAGGCCCGCTGCAGGGCGCCGGTGGGTACCGCGGCCGCGAGCTCGGTGGCACTCCACTGGGCCACGGCCCAGGGATAAAGAAACAAGAGTTCGACGTCGAACAGCAAGAAGACGATCGCGATCAGGTAATAGCGTACGTCGAACCGTTGCCTGGCGTCGCCAAAGGGGTTCATGCCCGACTCGTAGGGCATCTGCTTGACCCTGGTGACCTTCCTCGGCCCCAGAAGCGCGCTGGCGATCAGCATGCTGAGGCCGATTCCGATCGCTATCAGCACGAAGAGAAAAATCGCGGCGAATTCTGTGCTCATGGTGAGGTCAAGCCCTGAGGCCGTGCGTGGAGCAATGATTGTGAATGGTTTCACAAAGTCTCGCCAAGAAAAAGCCCGAATCGCGCCGGGCTTTTCTCGGGTGCAGAATTCATCGCGTCCTGTGTTTCGTTCGCGGAGAGTTGTGTCGCATCGACACGTGTCCCGTTCTCTTCAGATCGTAATCGGCAGAGTCAGGGCGTCACCCCGCGAATGATCCTTATTGTAGGGACCAGTTTTGCGGCGTCAACGAGGTACCGGTTCGCCCTTGTGAAAGCATGTCAGGCGCTAGCCGCTGGGCAGCCTGGCCAGAGTTCCGCGGGGCGAGAGCATACGTCTGGGCCTCAAGGCTTCAAGGGGTCGGGCGCGGGCCTGGACGGGCTGGGTCTGGGAGCACGAACTCTTGAGTCGGACCGTGTGCCGTCGGTGCGCTTGGCGCGGTCGAGTACATCAGAAGGAACCACCGCCCGGGACGAACCGGCCCTGGAGCTCGAATCACCCAAAGGCGATGGAGCAGGACCGATTTCGGGCGAAGTGCCGGAACCCGTGCGGCCGGACCGTGGGCGAGTGCTGCGGGAAGGGACAGCCGGAGGTGGCGACGATCGATCACGGCCCCTGAGACCGGCGGCTTCCCCACCCTCGGCCGCCGTCACCGAACGACGCGGTGCGCGAGTACCTGCCCGCGTGGCCGTCGCCCGCGGCGAGGTGAGATCCGACTCGGCACGACGACGCGCGCGGCTGTACTCACGGAACAGCTCAGTACGCTTCTTGGGGTCTTTTTCACGCAAGTATTCGAAGTAGAGGGAAGTCACCTTGCTCTGATCAGACTCGAACTTGGCGTCGGCTTCCCTGTTCGGCCGGTAAATGCGATCGTAGTCGCGATCGTAGGCTCTGTTGGCCTGAAAATAAGGATTTCCCATCCCGCCGCGCACACCTGCACCGCTGGCACCGGCCCCGGTGCCCAGAGACGAGCTCTGGAGCGAATTCAAATAGTTCTCGAACTGGTTTGCGCCACGATTTCCGCTGACGCCTCTGTTATAGCCGTAATCCATGGGTCCTGGGTTGACCGGATAGACGAATGGATCGTACTGGGAATTATACGGCCGGAACGGGTCCGGGCCAAAACCACTCTGCCCCAGGCAGGCAGGCGCGGCTTCCAGGCAGACCAGATGGATGAGTAGCGCGAAAGCTGCGAACCTGAGCCCAGAAAAACCGGATGACAGGGTTCGTGACGGACTCATGACTCGTTTCTCCGTCCTTCGGCCGCCAACCTCGTCCCGCCGGGCGGCCGGGCTCGATGGTCGAAGGGGTGTCTCTGTGCGGAAAGGCCGGCGCTCCCGTCCCGACCACGAACCGGCGGAGCCACGGACCCGCGCTGTGCGCTATACTCTACGATTCATCCTATCAGCTTGATCGGACGGCGTCACGGCGCAATATCAATTGTCAACCTGATTTTTCCGCCCACCGGTCGGCTTGACGCAATCCCAGCGATTGTGACGCCATGGCCCCCAACCCGCTGCGCGCGTGATCCTCGAGCCCGATGCTCCATCCGGTGGAATCTCGCGAGCAATCGGCTATGATCAGGAGTATCCCGGTCGCAGTTTCAAGAAGCACCCTGTTGGCGAAAGAGGGCGAAATGATCGGCGTGAGTCTCCTGTTCATCATGCAAATCGCGGCACTGGTCAGTTCCGCGAACGACGCGGCCAGTCTGGTCGAGCAGCTTGGCTCGGCCCGCTACGCCGACAGGGAAGATGCGGCCCGAACGCTACAGGTGCTGGGCAAGGAAGCGATTCCCGCCCTGGTGGCCGGGCGGTCATCGAACGACATGGAAATCCGAACCCGCTCTGAAGGTCTCTTGCACAAGATCGAGGGATCGCTCTTGACCCGGCCGACCATGGTCCGGCTCGACTTCGAGGACGTTCCGTTGCCCGAGATCGTCAAGTCTCTGGCCGACCAGACCGGGATGAAAATCTGCCTGCTGCCGGAAAACCTGCCCAAGTGGAAGACGCAGCGCGTGAGCCTGCAAGAGCCGGAACCTCTGCCGTTCTGGAAGGCCGTCGACCGGCTCTGCCACACGGCCTCGCTGCAGAGCGACCTTGAGATGGCCAATCTCTCGGCTCGGGGCGAGGCGACGTTGTGCTTGACTGATCGGATCACGCGGCCCGCGCTGCCCACATCGGACCATGGCCCGTTTCGGGTCGGACTTGTCGGGCTCGAGTTCCAGCGTCACGTCGGTTTTGCCGTGGCGCCGCAGATGCGGCGCAACCCCGCCGGGCGGCCCGGTGCGAATCGGGGCGACATTGTCGCGGTCCAGCCCCGGCCCGTCACCAGCGTGCAGTGCTCGGCACAGTTTCAGCTCATGGCCGAACCGCGCCTGGGAGTCACCCAGTGCGGCCCTCCCCGGATTCTCGAGGCGCGTGACGACCTGGACAATTCTCTTCTGGCTGCAAACCAGCGGGGCATGATGCTCAGCCGGAACTCGACGTTCCTGGCGGGGACGTGTACCTCGGTCATTCACCTCAACGTGCCGCTTTCCCGGCCGGAGACTCCGGGTCGATCGATCAAGACCCTGCGCGGCGAAGTTCCCCTCCGCGTCTCGGCGCGCCGTCCGGACCCCCTGATCGTCCCGCTGTCTGGCGCGGGAGGCAAAACCTTCGTCCAGGGTGACGTTCGGCTCACCATCCACGACGTCCGGATCGGCGCCAACAGCCGCGGGCGGCAGATCGATCTTTCCGTTCGAGAGGGTCGCTCCGACAGCGCACCGGCCACCGACGATTTCTCGCTTCATGATCCCACCTCACGCCTTGAATCGCACCAGCAGAGTATCGAGATCCTCGACTCCCAGAACCGACCTCTGCCCTGGTTTCAAACGGGCCTCGAGATGGAATCGTCCCGGCTTACTCTGACCATGGCGTCGTCGGCCGCCGCGGCCGAGCCCAAGGAGTTGCGCTACTACCAGCTCACGGAAACGCTGGTTAACGTTCCTTTCGCATTCGCCGACGTTCCCATGCCGTGAGCCCGCGAACGGGACTCGCCAACCCGCCCGACAGCACCGCCAGAGCAGAAGAAAACCCCATCGGCTAGGCGACGGTCCGCCGGTCGCCGATGGGGCCCGGGTATTCTGCTTCCCTGAAGAACACCCCTTTTTTCCACGGTTTTTGTACGGTCCAAGATTCAATGCGCCAAGGATCTACCTGGATATGAGTCCGAAGCATATAGTACACGGATGCCGCGGCGCGAAGGTGAATGAAACTCACGTTCTCTTGTTACGTGCCCGCTACGATGAAGTCTCTCCGCGAAGGGCCCATGTCGCGCCGCGCCGAGCAGGAAGGAAGGCGGCGATGGGTACATTCGCCGGGAAAAATGGACGTCCGGCGGAGGCCTCAGCGCGGGACAGCCCCATTGCGACCGGGTCTACCAGCGGATTGCACGAGAGTTTCTTGGAAAAGTGCTCGCTGGCGCAGGATGAGGGCTTCATCGCCGCGGTGGCGCGCCGGCTGAGAGAAGGGCCGGCGAAGATTTGCTGCCGCGCGATCGGCGGTTGGATCGATCGCAAACTCCTTGACTTCGGCTGGACCCAGCAGTACCTCGCTGACCGCATCGGCGTCGACCGTTCGGCCGTGGCCAAATGGACCACCGGCGGCGCGATCTCGCTGGGGCACCTGGTGCTCGTCTTGCTCGAGTTCCGGAGTGATTTCGCCGACCTGCCGCTGCCTGCACGCCAGGAGCTCGCGCTGGAAGGCTACCTTGTGGTTCTATCGTACGTCAGATCAAGAATCGACCCAGCGCACGGTGCTGAGCCGCTCGACCGCGAGTGCTTCTGGTGTCTGTATCACCTGTTCTCCGAGCCCTACTGGGAAGAGGCCATCCGCAAGCAAGACCGGCAACTTGTGAGGAGGGAGGCTGACCGAGTGATCAAGCAGGCCCGATTATCGCTGGGCTGCCAGCCCCGCCGGATCGTGAGCGTGAACGACCTGAGGGCACTTGTCGAGCAGTGGGCCTACACGTGGGTGATCTGCCTCGAGCTCCTTCCTGGGGGTTGGTCAATCCGATGATGACAAAACTGGAAACCATGGTTGGATACCTGGCGGGTCAGACGAGGCGATGCCGTCGAGCGCGTCAGGCTCGAGCTTGAAGACCCAGGCAGCGACGCCAGCCGCTGGCTCACTGAAGTGCGGTCAAGGTCGCGCGCCCTTTTCGATCCGGGTTCGCTCGAGCAGCCGCCTGGCGGCCGGTCTCCCGCTATTCCCACGTTCACGTCCGAGCCTCGGCCAAGCCGTAGCTGGTGGCTGCCGCCGTTCGTTCTCGGCGCATCGGCCGCCGCGCTTGCGCTGCTGGCCGTGGGAGCATTCTTGCGGGCGCGAGACGACCGGCTCAATCGTCTTGAAACCCTCCTCGCCCAGCAGGACGCACGATGGGGAAATCGACTTGAACGGATCGAGACGGCTGTCACGTCGCCTCGAGCACCGTTGCCGGCGGAAAATCCTGAGCACCAAGAAGGCGGCCTCCCAGGACGAGAAGCCCGCGCCTCAGACCGACGTGACGACCACCCTGGCACTCGCCCGGCTGGAAGCCAAGCTGGGCGAGCTTGGCGAGCGGCTTGGCCAGGAAGGCGCCGAAACCGGAGACCCCCGTTCCCTCGGTCGAGCCGATTCGGGGCGACCTCGAGCGACTCCGCCGCGAGATAGAGCTCGGCAGTGAAGCCAACAAGAAGCAGATCCAGGAGCTGAGCGCGGTCCTGCGCGAGGTCTTGCACCTGTTGAGGCGGCTGGCAGTGAACGCGCGGGCTCCCGATCCCATCCAGATTCCCGTCCCGGTCCCCGTGCCGCAGGGCAGTATGCCGGGCCTTGGGCAACGACCGGAGATGGGCGGAGGCACGGAGGGGCAGCTCTTGATGCAGGGTCAACTGCCGCGTCAACAGCAATGGGGGTCCCAAAACCATCCGGGCTCGCACCAGGGCCACGGAATGCAGACGCCCGGCGGACCAGGTTAGCTGCCTTGTGTTCGAGCCTCAAAGACCGAGCTTCTCCCGAGCATAAGCCACACACTGGCTTACATTCGCGTCCTCTGTACGCATTTGCTCTTGAGGGCTCAGCGTGCTGATGCGAGGCAGTGGTTGTTCCGGGCGATGTGCCCTGACCATTGACAGGGTACGCGCCAGATGCCGGGCCGGCAGCTCGGCAAAGGTCGCGAAGTAGCGCTCGGTCAGACAGGGAACCTTGAGCGGGTCGCGCGTGATCATCTCGATATTGAACCGAATCTCGGGCCTGGCCTTGCGCAGCATCCGGACCACGCGAGGCAGGTCGATCAAGCCCTGGCCCAGAGGGACTTCCGAGAGCAAGAACCCGTCGCGGTACTCCTCCACGGCCATGTCCTTGAAGTGGGTTGTGAAGGCCCGAGGCGCCAGGGTCTCGACGACCTCCATCGGGTCCTCCAGCAGGGAAATGCTGTTGCCCACGTCGAGGCAAACGCCGAGATGATCGCCGCCGGCCTTCTTGAGCAGGGCGAGCAGCTCATCGGCCCGCCAGTCCTTGTGGTTCTCGACGGCCAGCAGCATGTCGTGCCGGTCGACGACCGTCGCGGCCAGTTTCAATCGATGCAAGGCCATGTCGGCGAACCTGCGGAAGTTGGCGGCGGAGTCAAACGTCTCGTACCGGCGGCCCGAGAGCGTGACGGTGCGCAGGATGGTAGCCCCGGCCTCTTTCGCCGTGCGGACCTCGGCCTCGAAGCGGTCGAGCGCCGGCCTGGTCAGCAGGCAGAGACACGATCCCTTCGAGATGAATCGAGTCCGCCTCGGCCCTGCCACGAAGTGCATGCACATAAGATGGCTCATGAACCCCGATGCCAACCTGAACGGATCTGACGCCGAGCTTCTGACAATGGTCGACGAAGCGGATCGGGTCGGAGATCGGCGTCTGACTCGCGTGGGCGCGGTCGGCCGCGACGCGCACGGGAAACGAGTGGATCACCAGGCCAAGCGACCCGCGATCTTCGCTCGCCAGGGCGGCCGGCAGCTTGAGCGCCGGCAGGGCCAGGGTGCAAGCGGCCAGCATGGATCGTCGTCGCATCGGGTGCCTCAGATGGTTTTCACAAGCGCATCGCGGTGCCGGTCCCAGGGGGCCCGGTACGGGCGCTCGAGCATCGCCGCGGCTTCGGGATCATCGATGATCGTCTCGCGACGCTCGTCCCACTTCAGCTTGCGGCCCAGCCGGAGCGAGAGGTTGGCCAGATGACAGGCGGTCGCCACGCGATGACCGGTCTCCAGGTCGCAGAACGGCTCCTTGCGCGAGCGCACGCAGTCGAGAAACGCGCGGGCGTGGCGGCGAAACTGGTCGAACTCGTCGCCGGTGTGGTCCTCGATCGGCGCTCGTGCGCAGGCCTGGTGCGTCGCCGCGTTCGCTTCCTCGCGGTCCGCCGACGGGGTGGGCGCCGCCGAACCGGGGAACGGCCAGCTCCGGGTCGAGTTTCGGGTCGGGCGTGAGCGTGAATCCCTTGCGCGAGATCATCAGGCTGCCCTCCGTGCCGCAGAATTCCAGGCCCCTGGTCGGGAGCGGCTCCCCGGCTGGCTTCGCGGTGCGACCATGACGCGGTCCAGCCGTCGTACTCGAAGAGCGGCGTCCTGCGTGTCGGGCGTCTCGCCGTTGTCGCGCAGCGCGAACCGGCCGCCGCTGCTGGAGACGGCCCGGGGTGCCGTGGCGCCCAGGAACCAGTGGACGATGTCCAGCGAGTGCTGACCCAGGTTCGTCATCTGCCCGCCCGAATAGTCCCAGAACCAGCGGAAATGGTAGATCGACCGATTCGGGTTGTATCGCCGCTTCGGCGCGGGGCCGAGCCACATGTCGTAGTCGAGCTCCGGCGGCGGGTCGGCGTCGGGCGGCGAGCCGAAGCCGGGCATGACGTTGCGGTAGTACCACATCCGGACCGCGACGACCTGGCCGATGTGCCCGCTCTGGATCAGCTCCGCACCCTTCTGGTAGTGCGGCCCCGAACGCTGCTGGGTGCCTACCTGGACGACCCGGCTGCACCTGCGGGCGACGTCGACCATCCACCGGCCCTCGCGAACGAACAGGCTGAGCGGCTTCTCGACGTAGACGTCCTTGCCCGCCGCGCAGGCCATCATGGTCATCAGGGCGTGCCAGTGGTCGGGCGTCGAAATGACCACCGCGTCGACCTCCCGATCGTCGAGCAGGGCTCGAAAGTCGGGGTACTTCCGCGCGTTGCCGCCGCAGAGGGCCGCCCCTTCCTCGAGCCGGCCCCGATGGACCTCGGCGAGCGCCACGAGGCTGAGCGTCGGGCAAGGCGCGGAAATCGAGCACGTGCCGCTTGCCGATCAGCCCGAAGCCGATGAAGCCCAGCCCGACCCGCTCGTTGGCCCCCATGACTCGCTGATAGCTGGCCGCCGAAAGCGCGGCGGCCGTTCCCGCGCCAGCACGGAGGAAAACTCGCCGGCTCAGGGAGGGCTGAACGGTCGTCTCATTGTCAACGAGGATTGTGCTGCGCATCGGTACTACCGCCGGGGAGAGGCCGGGGGTTTCTTCGAAGGGTCGAGGATTCCGTTGTCGGTCATCCAGTCGGTCAGCCGCTCGGGCCATTTCTTCAGTGTCTCGAGCTGCGTGCGGTTCCCCATGTTGAAGCCGTGGCCGCCCCGGGCGTAGACATGCGCCTCAACGGGAACCTTGGCGTCGCGATACTTCTGGAAGAGCCTGGCGATCGTGCCGGCCGCCCCGCGATCGTCGTTGGCCACGAGCAGAAACGCGGGCGGTGCGTCGGCAGGGATCACGTCGGGAATGCCGAGCGGGCCGGGATAGATCATGATCTGGAAATCCGGCCGGCTGCTCAGCCGGTCGATCGGGTCAGTGGCCGTGGGATCTCCCTGACCGGGGCTGTACGCCACCATCGAGACGACCTCGCCGCCGGCCGAGAAGCCCATGATGCCGACGCGGGCCGGGTCGACGTTCCACTCGGCGGCCCTGCTGCGCACCAGCCGCATGGCGCGCTGGCCGTCGGCGCGGGCGTGCTTCTCGATCGAGTAGGGCGTCGCCTTGCTCGCGGCCCAGGCGGTACTTGAGGACGAACGCGGCCACGCCGATGCTGTTCAGGTACCGGGCCGGCTCAACCCCCTCGGCGTTGTAAACCAGAAGGCGGTGGCCGCCTCCCGGGCAGATCACCACCGCGGCGCCGGTGGCTTTCTCCTTGGGCGGGAAGATACGCCGTGATCGAGGGGTTGTGGATGTTGCGAACCCAGTAGTCCTTGGCCATGACCGGCTCGTCGCGCCGGCTCTCGAAGCCGGGCGCCACCGTGGCCAGAGCGGGATCTCCTGCGGTTCGTCGGCCGCGAGCAGCGACCGCGGGCAACAGCAGCGAGTCCGGCCAGAAGCTTCGCGACGTGGTTCTCATGGTGTCCTGTTCTGGACCGTCGGGCCCACCGCCAAGTTAGATGTTGGCCAGGCGATCGGTGGAGTCGCCGAACCGCGCCAGCCCTTGCACGCCCAGGCGATCGGCCATGCCGAGGAAGAGGTTCGTCATGGGCTTGGAGCCGTGCTTGACGTAGCGGCCCGGGTTGAGCGTGCCGCCGCCGCCGCCGGCCAGGACGACCGGCAGGTTGCTGTGCGTGTGGCGGTTGCCGTCGGCGTTGCCGCTGCCGTAGACGATCATCGAGTTGTGCAGCAGCGAGTGGCCGTCGACGTCCTTCGTCGCCTCGAGCTTGTCCAGGAACCTGGCGAACTGCTTGACGTACCAGAGGTCGATGTCGGCGACCTTGTCGATCCACTCGGGCCGGTTCTGGTGGTGGGTCAGGTCGTGATGGCCCTCGGAGATGCCGATGTGGTCGAACGACCGGTTGCTGCCGTCGTGCGCCAGGAGCAAGGTCGCGACCCGCGTCGAATCGGTCTGGAAGGCGAGGACCAGCATGTCGTACATGAGCTGGACGTACTCGGTGTAATCGGCCGGGATGCCCAGCGGAGTCGCGACGTCGGGGTCGGGCGCTTCGCCGAACTCGCTCCGCCTTCTCGATCCGCGTCTCGACCTCGCGAACGCCGGTCAGGTACTGGTCGAGCTTGGCCTGGTCGTGCGAGTTGAGCCGCCGCTGCAGCGCCTGGGCGTCGTCGAGGACGAAGTCGAGGATCGACTTCTGCTCGTGCCTGCCGGCGCTTCAGGTTCGCCTGCCGCTGGCCGCGATCGGCCCGCGCCGAAGAGCCGCTCGAAGACCAGCCGCGGGTTGGATTCCGGCGGCATCGGCGTGGTGGGCGAGCTCCAGGAGAGGTTGTACTGGTAGACACAGGAGTAGCCCGAATCGCAGGCGCCGGTCTTGCGATTCGCTGTCTCGCAGGCCAGCTCGAGCGAGGGGAACCGCGTGAGGTGGCCGACCTGGCGCGCGATCAACTGGTCGATCGAGACGCCGGCGCGGATGTCGGTGGCGCTCTTCTTGAGCCGGACGCCGGTGAGAAACGTGCCGTTGCCGCGCGCGTGATCGCCGGCACCGTCGGGCCCGCCCTCGGCCGTCCGGTGGTTCAGGCCCGCCCAGCACCTGGACCTAGCTGCCTGATCGGCTCGAGCGGCTGGAGCGTGCGGCTCAGCGCGAAGTCGGCACCCTCTTCCTTGGGCCACCAGGCCGAGGGGATCGCGCCGTTGGGGAAGAAGATGAACGCCGAGCGCAGCGGGCGCCCGGTCGCGTCGTCGCCAGTCCGCCCGGCGCCGCGGCCGCGGCGGCCAGCAGCCGGGACGGCGCCAGCGACGTGAACGCCGGCAGCGCGACGCACGCGCCCAGCCCGCGCAGGAAATGGCGGCGGCTCAGGCCGGCTCGGCCGGCATGGCCGCGCGATGACGCAAGGTCGGATCGTTCCGGTCAGCTTCCGGTCTCATGGTCGGCCCCTGTCTTCGCTGGATTCTGGTCGCGGCCGGTGGTCCGGCTTGCGCCGGTCGCAGCGGCTCGGATCTCCGACCTGCTGCCGGCTTCGTTGAAACGGCGTCGACTCGACGATCCCCATGAGCAAGACCGATGGCGCGGCCGTTTTCACTGCTCAAGCCGATCCACGAGCTGATCCACGGTCATCGTGTCATGATAATCGAGCCCGCGCCCGAGTGCGTAGGTGAGCATCTTCTCGCTCAGGCAGCGGTAGAAATCGCGGCGATGCTCGGTCGACGAGGATCTGCTTCAGCTCCTTGATCGCCGGTGAACGACTCGCCGGTGACCAGCCGGCCCGCCGCGTCGATCGGCTGGCCGCGTTCCTTGTCCCGCCAGCGCCCCAGCGCGTTGAAGTTCTCGAACGCCAGCCCGAGCGGGTCCATCCGGTTGTGGCACGACGCGCACGAGGCAGTCGCGCGGTGCACGGCCAGCGACTCGCGCAAGGTCGGCGCCTTGCCCGTCGAGCTTCTTGGCGGCGTCTTCCAGCGGCGGGATATCGGGCGGCGGCGGAGGCGGGCGGCGTGCCCAGGATGTTCTCCAGGATGAACAGCCCGCGCTTCACGGGCGAGGTGCGGTCGGGATTCGAGGTGACCGTGAGCACGGTCCCCTGGGTCAGCACGCCTCCGCGCGGGCTCCCGGGCGGCAGCGTCACCCTGCGCATCTCGTCGCCCTTCACGCCCTCGATCCCGTAGTATTTCGCCAGCCGCTCGTTGAGGAAGGTGTAATCGCAGTCGAGCAGCTCGACCAGGCTGCGATCGTCCTTGACGATGTGCTCGAAGAGCATCTCGGTTTCCCGCCGCATCGCCAGCCGCAGCTCGCGGGTGAGCTCGAACTCGCGGAACCGCCGGAACGACGCCGAAGAAGTTGCGCGGATCGTCTTTCAGCTCGTCCTTCTCCTGTCGCGGTCAGCTTCTCCGGCGGCTTGCGGTTCAGCTCGCGGAACCGCGCCCGCCGCTTGTCGGCCTCGGGGTCGCGGGGCTGGTCGCGCGAGACAGCACCGCGGCGGCGTTGATCAGCACCGTGTCGACGTCGCGCGCCTGCAGCCACTGGCCGACGAAGTTCCGGAAGAACTCCCCCGACCGCGGGTCGGCCAGCATCCGCGTGACCTGGGCGGGCAGGTTCTTCCCGGAGCTTGTGCTCGCTCGGCCAGGCGGAACAGCTCGTCGTCGGGCATGGACGACCAGAGGAAATAAGACAGCCGCGAGGCCAGCGCGTACTCGTCGATGAGCGGGATAACGGTCGGTCGATACCCGGCTCGATCTCCTCCTGCGCGGAAGAGGAACCGGGGCGACGCCAGCACCGCCGCCATGGCCTGGGCGATGCCCGCCTCGAACGTTCGCCTCTTGGTCACGTATTCCCGCTCGGCCAGGTCGGCCAGCCGACTCGATCATGTCGGTCGTCAACCGGCCGCCGGAACGCCCTGGTGGCGAATCGGCCCAGCAGCTCCAAGGCATATTGCCGGCGCTCGGCCAGGCTCGCGGGCACGTCGCGGGGGAAGAACCTCGCGTAGTTGGGCGGGCGGGTCCAGAACTTCTCCTCGAGCGGCCCGCGCACGGTCACGGAGTTGATGCCGGATCGCAAGGTTGACCGGACCTTCGTCTCGGGAGTCAGCGGCTTGATCTCGAACGTCAGCTCGTGGGCGCCGGGCTGCCAGTCGCGGTCGAGACTCGAAATGATAGGCCCGGCCGTCCTGCCGGCTGAAGTCTTGCTCGGAGCAGCTTCTGACCATCGGCCTTGAACGTCAACCGGCACTTGTTGTAGTCGAAAACGCCGTCCACGTATCGCTCGGTCGCCGTCAGGTCGACGACCAGCTGGTACTTGCCGGCGTGCTCGAGCTTTGTCGTCGGTCGACACCGTCGCCGGCTCGTAGTAGGAGAGCGACAGCGGGACCTGAGCCGTTCCGTCCTGCCGTCGAGCGGTCGGTTGCCCGGTCGGAAGCTCTGGCCGGCGATCTTCTTCTCGGTCACGGCCCGCGGGGCGTCGGCACGGCCTGCGCGACGATCGACTTCGCCGCCGCGACGTACTTCTCGAGCAGCAAGGGCGACATCGTCAGCACGTCGCCGATGTTGTCGAAACCGTGGCCGGTGTCGTCCGGCGGAAACTCGGCGGTCGGCGTCGAAATCGACGCCCGACGAGGTCGCGGATCGTGTTGCGGTACTCGACCCGATTCAGCCTGCGGACGGTGACGCGGCCCGGGATCGGGATCATCGGGATCGATCCCGAAGGCACCCGTACTTGATCCAGTCTTCGAGCAGCCGCCGCTCCTGCTTCGACGGCCGCGGCTTGCCTGCCGGCGGCATGAGCCCCGCCCGCACGTTCTTGAGCACGGCGCCCCAGAGCTTGGGATCGCTCAGCCGAGCCTGGTCCGTTTCAACCCCTTCGAGCGTCACCCCGCCCTTCTTGATGCCGCCGCCATGGCACGAGTAGCAGTGATCTTCCAGCACGGGCTGAACGTGCTCGCCAAACTCCTCTCGAACCGCATCGCCGGCCGAGACGACACACGGTAAAAGGCTCGCCAGCGCGAAGAGAATCATGCCTACCAGGTTCGCTGGAGCGGCTGGTTTCCCACCCAAGCGGACGGCCGGTCCATCGAGCAGCCAACCACGCGGGCACTGAGATGATTGCATGTAGACGTCCACCGTGTGGGAAGATGACGTTGCGTCGAGAGCAGGAAGAGCTTGGCGGCGCATAGGGCGTGAGGTCGCGGTCCTGTCACGGTTGCCGGGGCTAGAATCGGCTAATCGAGTCTAGATTATCCAGTCTGCGGGCGTGCCCTCAAGGGAGTAGTGCCCCGCGCCCGTCCTTTCCGGATCGAGTGCTCGTGTGCGATGGATGCCGGCCGGGAACGAACCTCGAGCTTGAGCGCCGCAGTCCCTGTTAAACATTAGAGCGACAAACTGGCGAGGTTGCACCCCGATTCTTGCGAACAGTGGAAATTGGTATGAGGCTTTGGGCTACCGAGGGACTCCCCCGGCGTGAACTTGGCAGCGCCGAGTTTGGGCCAATGCCTCTTGATCGCATGCTTGGCTGGCTCTCCGAACCTTCGCCCCGAGCGGCCGCTCGACTCCTGCGCGACTCGAGATACGATAGTTCGCTCGTTAGCCATGAACTCAGGAGCCTGTTGCTCGGCCTTGGCAGGAAGAATCATGCATCAGCCTGCGGATGTCCTTCAGCTTCTTGAGGAGATTCGAGATCTGCACCGCGATCATCTGGGCGAGTACAAGCGGGTCAGTCAGGAGGTCCTCGAACTAAACCGAGCGGCTACAGAGACATCCAGGAAGCAGTACCAGAGGTGAATCGAGGCGACCCGAGCGTTAACGTGGGCGCTCCTGAATCCTCATCGCGCTCTCCGTGACTGCCAATCTCTTGATTCTGATTCGCCTTTCCGCCTCAAAGTAGCCCGCCAGCCCGCTCAACTGGGCGGCCTCGCGGGAACAGGCCCGGTTTTCGGTTTTTCTTCGGGAATGTCGAAAACGCAGTTGTGGATGAGGGGTTCGGAAACCGGTAACCAACTCGCGCCGCGCGGAGCTCCGTGGCTCCGCTGAGACCCAAACACGCTAGTCCCGTCCGTTGCGGTCGGCCATCAGCCGGCCGAGGTTTTTTTGTACTCCCCCAATGACTGGTGCATGGACTCCAGGTTGAACGTATAAGTGGAGTCCTCCCGTTCGTCCCGGGGTCCGATCGATTACCATTCAGCTCACCGCGAAGTTGACAGTACGATCTGGTTTCCTTCCGAGTCTTTCATGATCGCCATCACGCCCCATGGCTCTGTCTTTGGGGGCTTTGCGAAGTCAACGCCCTTGGCAGTCAGTTCATCGTAGGTCTTCTGGACATCGTCGCACTCCATCGAGATGCCGGTGAATGTTCCGATCCGATCCTCGTGGCCAGGAGCGGTGAACAGTGCGATGCCCGTCTCTCCTCTGGGCAGGCGCACCTCGATCCAGCGCTGTCCAGGACCCATCGGCTGATCGGTCACCAGCGTGAACCCGAGAGTGCCGACGTAGAACTCCAGCGCGCGGTCCTGATCGCTGACAGGAATACTGGTGAATTTCATCTTTCGGATCATGGCTTGCCTTTCGTCACTGCGACTCGGTGCTGTGGATCATGCTTCCCCCAAATATACCGGCCGACTGCCACGGTCAGAAGCTGCGGGGCCTCGTTTTTCGCAGGTCGCGTTGCCCGGCACTATACTCTCTGGTACTATAGCGAAGAATGATACAGATAACCCTTGACGCCTACTTGCTCGACTGCCTTTTGCCTGACCTCGTGGGCCATGATCGGCGATTGTCGTCGTTCATCGTTTACCTCTTCCTCTATCGTCTCGCGTCCCAGCAGGCGAACTGGTCTGTGCGCATGTCCCATCAGTCGATCGCCACGTCCACGGGCCTCTCCCGGAGCGCAGTCCAGAGCGCACTGGCACACCTTCAGAATCGCCAGCTTGTCGCGACAACACGGGCGAACCCGACTGCCGTTCCACTCCATCGCGTTCTCCGGCCCTGGTTGCGTCTCAACCGCCAGCGCTCCTGACCCTTCGCTCGCGCACAACGGCAAATCCAAAGACTGTCGCCCTATCCGAGAGGCCGGCTCAAAGTATGAGCACCAGATTGTCCCTGTGAATAACCTCGTCATAGAGGGCTGAGCCCAGCACTTCGCGGGCCTGGTTGGTGCGCAGGCCGGCGATCAGGCGGGCGTCGGAGGTGGAGTAATTGGAAAGGCCGCGGGCGAATTCCTGGCCGGAGAGGTCTCGGATGGCTACGACGTCGCCTTTCTCGAATTCGCCGACGACTTCCACCACGCCGATGGCCAGGAGGCTCTTCGAGGCCGACTCGATCGCCTGGCGTGCGCCGGCGTCGACCACGTAGTGGCCGCGAGGGCGGGCGGTCAGGCCAATCCAGCGCTTGCGGGCGCGATGGGTCTGGCCGTGGGCGAGGAAGAGCGTGCCCGAGGGCTCGCCGGCGAGAATGCGCGTCAAGGGCTCGAGCCGCGTGCCGGAGGCGATGATCACCGAACCGCCGGCCTGCGTCACCAGTCGGGCTGCCGCCAGCTTGCTGCGCATCCCGCCAGTCCCTAGCGAGCTGCGGCTGGCGCCGGCCATATTTGTGATCTGGTCGTCGATCTGGGGAACGAGTGGGATCACCTCGGGCTTGCCTTCGCCGGCGGGGTCGGCGGCGTAAAGGCCGTCGACCACGCTCAGAATGACGAGCAAGGGCGCCTGAACCAGGTTCGTGACCATGGCGGCGAGCCGGTCGTTATCGCCGAACCTGATCTCGTTGACGCTGATGGTGTCGTTTTCGTTGATGATCGGCACCGCGTTCCATTCGAACAGGGCCTGAAGCGTGTTCCGCATGTTGAGGTAACGCGGGCGGCTGTCGAAGTCTTCGTGCGTGAGCAGAAGCTGGGCGGCGTGCCGCCCGTGCCGGCGCAGGCTTTCGTCGTAGGCACGGATCAAGTAAGACTGCCCTACGGCCGCCGCGGCCTGAAGCTGGGGCAGGTTGTCGGGCCGACGATCGAGCCCGAGCTGGCCCATCCCCGCGCCCACGGCGCCGCTGCTGACAAGGGCGATCTTGCGGCCCGTGTCCATCACGACGCTGATCTGCTCAGCCAGGTGGTGGATTCGTGCCGGGTCAAGGGTGCCGTTTGAGCCCGTCAAGACGCTCGTGCCCACCTTGACTACCCAGGTTGCCGCCGATAAGACAACCTCGTCGCGCACAAGGTCGCGAACTCGCTTGACCGGGACTTCCAACCCGCACCCCCCCGGTAGAAACCGGTTAACGCCCAGCGTCCTTACTCACCCGTCTCTGGCACCGACGGCGGCTCGGTCATCTTCATGCCGCGCGGCATTTCCACGGCTCGCAGCGGCTTTGGGGCCGCCGAGCCGCGTCCTCGAGTAAAGACGAACGCCGGTTTGTTCAGTTTGCCGTACCCGACTCCGTCGAGCCCTTGGCCGTGACACCCCGAGCTAACGTCGAGTATGAGCACGTGGGTAGGACGTCGGTTCCCACGGACGGACCCTCACCGGCAAGTCCTCCGGCATGATGAGTCGCAGTACCGGGCCCGTTCGGCCCCGGCCCCGGAAAACCTCCGCTCCTCCCGGCGCACCACTTTACCTGATCTGCAGGCACTCGTATACTGATCCCAAGTACACGCCCGTTGCTCACGTTGAGGTAGCTGAATGACTCCGTTCATCGTCTTCGCCCGCTGCGTCGAGGCAATGAGACAAGGCTCTCTCATTCGGCGGGTCAGCATGAAGGACAAGGAATATCACTTTCAGAACTGGTTCAAGTGCTCGGCTCAGAGAAACCCGTTTACGCTTCGACATCGGTGGCAGGAACAGTTACCCCGATTTCCACATGGTTGAAACGACCGAAGGATACGAGTTAAAGGGACTGGCCTATCCCGGCCGTGAAGCAAGCTTCGACAGCAACAGCCAGGTCCCAGCGGGATTCCACAACGGGCGGACCATTTACTACGTCTTTGGCCGCTATCCGGAGAAACCAGACGGCAACAGCTATCCCGTGCTTGACCTCGTCATCTGCCATGGTGGGTTTCTCAACGCAGACCATGAATATGACACAAGAATAAAAGCGTTAAAGGATTCGGAAGCTATGGCGACATCCTGATCCGCGACCGGAAAATGTATGTCGTACCGACTCCCTTCCGCCTTGTGGATGGCGTCGCACACCGACAAACGCTCATCCTGCCTGGCGATGTGAAAGCAGATACCGATTTTTTGGAGGTCGGGGAGCTTACGCCGGCGCGAGGCTGCCGATTTGATCGTCGGGTACTCGTTCGACTTCGGACCAACGATCTCGTTCCAACGAAAGTGCCGAATCCCGGTGCAGGCAAAGAGCATACATTCCGAGCCTGGAGATTCAACGGGGCCTCCGCAGACCGAGTTTCCATGCGAGACATTCAACCGCAAACGCTCTTGGCCGAGGCAGAAATTGAAAGCGGGGAAGAGTAGCATGCGCCTGATCGAAACAGACGCTTTTCCCTTTGAATTCCTCTCCCAGCTCGCCGAGCGCGAAAGCTGGCGAAAGGAGGTCCATCGCCCAATCTACCACGTTCACAAATGGTGGGCAAAGCGGCTCGGATCGGTCTTTCGCGGGATCCTTCTTGGCACAATGCTGCCCGAGGGTGAAGACCTCCCGGCCGCATTCTACAAAACGCAGCATTTCTCGAATTCGATCGTGCTCGACCCTTTCATGGGCTCGGGCACGACGATCGGCGAGGCCCACAAGCTCGGTTTTACGCGCGATTGGCCGCGACATCAACCCGGTTGCCGTGGCAGTCCGTGCGTACCGCATTAGGTCCGATGGACCGGAAGAAGCTATCCGCTGCCTTCGCGGAGCTGTCGCATGGAGTCGGGAAAGACATCAGCGCTTTGTATCGATCCAACGATGCGAACGGCCGCCCTTGCGACGTGCTCTATTACTTCTGGGTCATGCAGGCGCCTTGCCCTGCATGCCGCGCGAGCCGTTGATCTCTTTCCCTCCTGGGTCATCGCCAGGAACGCTTACCCGAGCGAAGGCCGGAGGTGCAAATCGTCTGCCCAGCCTGCGGCGACATCTTTCCCGGATTGCACGGTCAGCATGCGACGACGTGCCGTCATGCGGATCACAATTTGATCCCCAGCGCGGACCTGCTAAAGGAACCAAGGCGACCTGTCACCATTGCACCCGGAGATTCACAATCCTGCATGCTGTCGCCTCGCACCGGCACAAGGCCAGCCTTTCGTCTTTACGGCAAACTCGTGCTCACGCAGCGAGGGACCAAGGAATACTTACCCGCCGGGGAAGAGGATCACGCCGCTTATCAGCGCTGCTCGGCTCGTCTGCAGGAAGAGACCGATCGCTGGGTCTTCTCCTGCCTACCCTTGCACTTGAAAACGGCTACAACACACGACAAGCCATGGGCTATGGGTTCACCGCCTGGCGAGACTTTTTCAACGATCGGCAGCTCCTCGCTCTTGGACTTTCTGCATGCCGCCATCGGTCAAGTTGCCCGATGTACCGTCGCGGGATGCTCTGCAAACGTTGTTCTCCGGCGTGCTCGAATTCAACAATTTGTTCGCATCGTATAAGGGCGAGGGCACCGGTGCTGTCCGGCACATGTTCTCGCACCACATCCTGAAGCCGGAACGAACGCCAATCGAGGCCAATGTCTGGGGCACTCCTAAAAGCTCAGGCTCGTTCTCCAACCTATTCCGCAGCCGCCTGATGCGAGCGATCGAGTACCGGCTCGCTCCCACGGAGGTCAATGGAAAAAGCGAAAGAGGCCGGATATGCTCATCACCTTTCAGCGGACAGGTAGCAGCCGAATTGGCCGACGGACGGCCGGTTCTCCGAGCGAGCCGATCTACCTGTCGTGCGGCGACTCGGCCCACACCGGGCTCCCGCCGCAGAGCGTCGACCTCGTTGTGACCGACCCGCCCTTTTTCGACAACGTTCACTACTCGGAGCTCGCCGATTTCTTCCTCGCCTGGCAGCAACTCTCGCCCAACGCTATCCCTGGTCAATCGCTTGACGACGCGCAGCCCGCGAGAAGTCCAGGACTCAGACGCCGGCCATTTCGCCGCCAAGCTTCGAGGCGTCTTTGCCGAGTGCCACCGCCTTCTCAAAGACAACGGCCTGCTCGTTTTCACCTACCATCATTCCCGCAGAGAAGGGCTGGAAGGCCGTTGGCCGACGCCATGCTCGGCGCCGGATTCACAGTGGTCAATTCCCAGCCCGTTAAAGCGGAGATGTCGGTCGCCACGCCCAAATCGCAGGCGAAAGACCCAATCCAACTCGACATCATCCTCGTCTGCCGCAAGCAGACCGTCGCCCACATCTCCAGGCCATCCATGTCCCAGGCAACCGAATCGGCGAAAGCAAAGATAACCCGGCTTCTCACAGCGGGCTTTCAGCTATCCCATAATGACCGAAAAATCGTGCTGTTTGGACAGCTTCTCACGACATTGAGATCTCCGGACGATATGGAGCAAATCGCCCGTCACGCTGAGATCCAACTCGACGATGTCAAGGCTGACAGGTTTGCAGCCAAACCTGGAACCCAAGCCATGTTATTTGAATGAGGAATCCGATGAGCACCGAATCCTCACCAGGATCTACTGACCAATGTCGGTTCAGCCCTCTTCCTCACAGACGTGCATATCCAACTGTATCAACGACAAGCTCAGCGGCCTGAAGCTGACGCAGGTTGTCGGGCCGACGATTGAGCCCAAGCTGGCCCATCCCCGCGCCCACGGCGCCGCTGCTGGCAAGGGCGATCTTGCGGCCCGTGTCCATCACGACGCTGATCTGCTCAGCCAGGTGGTGGATTCGTGCCGAGTCAAGGGTGCCGTTTGAGCCGGTCAAGACGCTCGTGCCCACCTTGACTACCCAGGTTGCCGCCGATAAGACAACCTCGTCGCGCACAAGGTCGCGAAGCCGCGCCGTGGCGGCGATACTGGACGTGGCGGCATCGACGGTCGATATCACTGGGCCGCCGCCCGGCGGGGAGCCCGGATTGCTATTCAAGTTTGGCCTCTCGTTCATGACCGGCGGCCATCCGCAATGGCAGGCGCTCTAAACCCAAGGTCGTACTTGGTTTAGTGAAACGCGACTAACGTCAGCGCGAAGAAAACACAACATGTTCGATGATGAAGGTTGTACGTAGAAACTCACGACATTATAATAATGTGTACGGGGAGGCCTAGAGGAACTCGACTCGCGGCCTACCAGGGCGTATTCTTCTCCCGAACCTCCCCGGCCTGTGCGGGGGCTATACCTACTGGGGAAACCCCACCAATGGGCGAGCTCCACCACGAGTGCGGCGTGGCTGCTGTGTTCCACGCCGAAGGTGCCTCCGTTTCCAAGCTGGCCCCGATTCCGGGCGAAATCAACAGCGTCGCGCGGCTGATCCCGCGAATGCTGCTGGACATGCAGAACCGTGGGCAGCTTGCCGCCGGCATGGCAAGCTTCCGATCCGATCGCAACGCCCTTCTGAAAACCCACAAAGAGCTGGGGACGGTCGCCGAGGCGTTCCGCCTCAATCATCGCCTGGAATTCGAGACCATCATGCAGGGCATGGACGGGCCGGCCGCCATCGGCCACGTCCGATACGCCACCTGCGGTGGCGACGATCGCTATAACGCCCAGCCGTTCGAGCGCGATCACGGCCGCAAGGCCAAGTGGTTCGCCTTCGCCTTCAATGGCCAGCTCGCCAATTATCAGGAACTGAAAGATGAGCTGCTGTCGAAGGGCGACTACCATCTCAAGCGAGACACCGACACCGAAATCATCATGCACTCGCTGGCTTACGAGCTTCAGACCGAAGACACGCAGCCAGACTGGGTGGGAGTCTTTCGCAGGCTGGCCGAGAAGTTTGACGGTGCCTACAACATCGTCTTGCTCACCGCCCATGGAGAGCTCGTCGTCGCGCGAGACCCGCTGGGCTTCCGCCCGCTGTGCATTGCCGAGCACGGAGCCCTCTTCGGCGCCGCCAGCGAGAGCGTGCCGCTGGCTAATCTTGGCTTTCGCAACATTCGCTCGCTCGAGCCCGGAATGCTCGCCGTGGCCAATCAGGACGGCGTGCAGATCGAGCGTTACGCCCCGTCGCCGCGCCATGCGCACTGCTTTTTTGAATGGATCTACTTCGCCAATGTCGCCAGCACGCTCGATGACCGCTCGGTCTACCTGAGCCGGTCAGAGCTGGGCAAGGAGATGGCCCGCCTGGAAACGGTTCCGCTGGACGCCGATACGATCGTCGTGCCCGTGCCAGACACGGCCAAGGCCGCGGCCGATGCCATGGCCTTCGCGCTCAAGATTCCCTCGGTCGAAGGCCTGATGCGCAATCGCTATGTCGGCCGGACGTTCATCGAAGGCACCGCCGACCGAGCGGCCAAGGCCAGGCTCAAGTACACCCCACTGGCCGAGGTTTTACAGGGCAAACGCGTGCTCCTGGTCGAGGATAGCATTGTCCGGTCCACGACCATGCGGGCCCTCGTGCACGAGATCCGCGATCGTGGCGGTGCACGCGAGATCCACCTTCGCGTAGCGTGCCCGCCTATCATCGCGCCATGCTATTATGGTATCGACATGTCGAGCAAGGATGAACTCTTCGCCACCCGGTTCGTTGACCTGCCCGGCGGCGGTGTTTCCGAAAAGGCCCAGCAGGAGATGGCACGAGAGCTCGGGGCCGATAGCCTGCGTTACCTGCCCGTGGAGGCGATTGCCCGTTCCGTCACGCTCTCTCCGGAACGGCTCTGCCGCGCGTGCATCACGGGCCAGTATCCCACCCAGGCAGGCCACGAGCTCTACCGCATCGAGGCGGGTTCGTGCCGGCCTTCGAGCGGAAATCACGGGCCGCGAGCCTACGAAGCGCTGGCCCGTTCTTGATGGAGAGACTCATCAGGACAGGCCGCCTTTGACATACCGAGCGCGAAAGATCGGCCGGCCTTCGATGCGGAACTTGCGCTCGAAGTTGGTCAGGTAATCGAGGTTGTGCACAGGCTCGCGAGCCACGGGCGCGGGTGCCTCGGTCAGGCTGGGCTCGGCGGCGATCAGCGTCCGGATGACCGCGAAATACTCTTCCACATCGCTCGCCACGTGCAGTTCGCCGGACGGCTCGAGGCCACGCACGATCGCGGCGACAAGGGCTTCATTGAACACCCTGCGCTTCTTGTGCCGCTTTTTCCACCATGGGTCTGGGAAGTAAACGTGAACGGCCCTCAGGCTGGACTCGGGAACCAGGCGAGCCAGCACGATACGGGCATCGCCCGGCCAGAGCTTCACGTTCGACAGGCCATGTTTCACAGCACGCTCGGCGGCCAACCTGGCATATTTCTTGGAGAGCTCGATGCCCAGGAATTCATGACCAGGCCGCTCGGTTGCCGCAGTGGCCAGGAACAGACCCTTGCCGGAGCCGACCTCGATCTCGACAGGGCCGTCGTGGCCGAAGAACGCCGGCCAGTCGAGAGCGGCGCTCGAGCGGGTATTGGTTGGGATCGACCATTGTGGCCGAGAGGTCGAGCGTCGGGCGTGAGCGGGTCATGAGGTGCCGATTCGATTCGTTGCCAACTTCAATGATCCAGATCCGGCGTTCTTGGCGGGTTCCAGCGCAAGGTGACATGCTGGTGCAGGCTCAGCCCAGGCTCTGATCCTGGCCCGGAATGGACACCCCCAGCACCTTGCCGTGAAAAACCATGTTGGCCCCCACGAATCCCTGCACCTCGAAAATGGAGTGCCGGCGGTGCACCCTGACGCCCTTGCCAACCAGGACAAGCCTGTCACCGGGTCGAACCTGGCCGCGAAACCGAACGTCTTCCATCCCTCCGAAGCCGACGAAGCCGGTTTCCACCAGCCCGGCCGAACGACAGTAAAAGCTGGAAAGCTGGGCGGCCGCCTCGCACATGAGGACTCCCGGCATGAGGGGTAATCGGGCATGTGGCCGCGGACCCAGAATTCGTCGGCCCGCACGTCCTTGTAGCCGATGATCAGCCTGTCCTTGACGTCGACCAGTACGATCGCCGTCAGTTGTACCATCTCGAAGCGCTGCGGATTGAAGTTCTGGATTCCTTCCCGATCGGCCAGGACGCGTGAGGTGTCTATCGTCGTGGGGTTGACCAGGGGCGCTGGCGGCATGAGGGAGTGTCCTTTCTTGCGAGCAGGCGATCAGAAGCCGCCGCGGCGTTTTTTATCCCCGGGTCTGCCTGGCTCGCCGATCGCTACGAACACATTCCCGGGCAAACTCCCCAGCCAGCTTGGCGTGGGCGTCATGGCGGGGGCGATGGCTGAGTGCCGGTTTGTTGCTATCATGACTCCCGTAGAGGTTCTCGACAAGAGGTTTCACCGCGGCTCGCGACCATGACGAAACCGCCCAGAGGAAGGACAAAACCGTGCCCGGCCGCTCGCTCGGAACCATGATCACCCTCGGATATCCCGGGCTCGACGTGGATTCGGAGCTCGACCTGGCGCAGCGGCTGGGCGTATCGGTTCTGGAGATCCTGCCGCAATGGCGCGACTTTCCCGATCCCGCCCCGTTGCGATCGGCCGCGGCCGATCGCGGGCTGTTGATCCATAGCGCACACGGCTGCTGGGGCGGTCAGGCAATCAAAGCGTATCGCGTCGATCTTGGGTCCGTCGACAGAACTACCCACCGCGAATCGGTCGAGGATCTCAAGCGATGCGTTGACTGGCTGGCCGCCGCGGGAGGGACTTGCCTGGTCGTTCACCCGGGAGGACTCTCGTTTCCCGCGGACAAAGTTGTTCGGCGCGAGTCACTGGCACGAGGCCTGATGGAGCTTGCCGATCATGCCAGGGGAACCAGTGTGATTATCTGCGTCGAAAACATGCCGCCGGGCGTCTTCCCCGGCAGCCGGATGGCCGATCTATTCGACCTGCTGCGCGATCTGGACACACCCGGCCTGGCGCTGGCTCTTGATACCGGGCACGCCCATATCTCCGCCGAGCTTGGCGCCGAAACGCTGGCCGCCGGCTCTCTGCTGGCGACCACGCATGTGCACGACAATGACGGGCGCTCAGACTCGCATGACCCGCCCGGCCGGGGCACCATCGCTTGGACCGCCTGGGCCACCGCGCTCGATCAGATCGATTATCGTGGCCCCATCATGCTCGAATGTGTCCGCCGGTTGCGTGCCGACCCTGCCAGCTATTGCCACGAGGTGCTAGCCCCGTTGCTAAAGCGACAGATCTGATCGCACCGCGTCTTGCCGACCGCGGCGATTGTAACGGATGAGACGGATGCGGCCGGCGAGCGAACTGATCTGATCGTCAGCTCCGCGAATACCGCGCGTCCGCGATGCCGATACGATCACGACGGAGAACGCTTCCGGCATGTTGGGCGCGGGTTTCTGACCCCGCCCGGTTGTGGTGTCAGGGTTTGGAGATCCTGACACAACAGACCTCGACAGGCCATGCCGGAGGCAAACAGTCCAGGAGGGATGCCGACCGTGACACCCAAGGTCAATCGTCGCCAGGCGCTCGGGACTCTGGGCCTGGCCGGGGCGGCCGCCGCGGTATCAGCGGCCCAGACACCCGCCCAGGCCAGTCATGTTGAGCTCGGGCGATTTGCGCGGCGGCAGGGCGTGCACGGGAAGATGACCGGCGCAGGCAGTCGCGGCGGCCCTACGGTGCGAGCAGGTCCGGTGCGTCTTCGGAATTCCTGGTGCTCAGAACAACGAGCTCTGGGACGCCTTCAAGGCGTATGGGCAACCTTACTTCCTGGTCGCCCACGAGGCTTCCGCCAGCGTCATGGCAGACGCCTCGGCCCGCGCCACGGGAGAGGTTGGCGTCTTCTGCGTCGTGCCCGGTCCGGGGCTGACGAACGCCATGACGGGCATCGGTGAGGCGCTCTTTGACAGCGTGCCCATCGTCGGCATCGTCAGCGACGTCAATCGAGCGCCCGGCGCGCCGATCGGCCAGGTGCACGGCCTGCCCAACGAGGCGCTGCTCCAGCCTGTGGTCAAGACGGTCATCTCGGTTCGCCACCAGGCCGAGATCCCCGGCGCGATCTTTCAAGCTTTTCGCGCCGCCAGAGCCGGCGAGCCAGGCCCGGCTGCCGTGCTCATTCCGTTTCCACTTTACATGGAGGTCTGGGACTACGATCAACCCGCGCCACCCCCCTACCCCGTTCCCTTCGACGAAAACAGTTATCAGCGCATTGTATGCCACCTGCAAGACCACCGTCGCCGTGTTGGCATCTATGCCGGCCTGGGCTGTGCCGACGCCGGCCCGTCGCTCACGGCCGTTGCCGAGATGCTCCAGGCACCGGTGGCCACCTCGGTCAGCGGCAAGGGCTGCATCTCCGATTGCCATCCGCTGGCGGTCGGCTGGGGCTATGGCAAGTATGGGACGCGTGCGGCCGAGGCCGCGTTCAAGGACGTGGATCTCGTGCTGGCTATCGGCGTTCGATACAGCGAGGTCTCGACGGCCAACTACGCGATTCCCCGCCACGACATGTTGATTCACGTTGACGTCAACCCGCGCAACCTGGGCCGCAACGTGCCCACTCATCTCGCCCTCTGCTCCGATTCCCGCGTCTTTCTTGACCGGCTGCTGGCCGACGCATCAAGGGTCCGCCGCGCACCGTCGCCGCCGCTCTGGGAGAAGATCCACAAGCTCCGCCAGGTCGATCGCTGCGAGGCAAGCACGGTACGAGTGCCCGAGTGCGTCGATCCCATGTTTTTCATGAGCCAGTTGCGGGCCGCGCTGGGACCCGAAGAACTGATCTTCGTGGATGTGACGGCCTCGACCCACTGGGCGTCCGAGGCGATCGAGGTGCAGGGTCCCAGGCGCTATTTCACCCCGGCCGACAACCAGAGCATGGGCTGGGCGATCCCGGCGTCGATCGGCGCCCAGCTCGTCCGGCCCGACCGCCAGGTTGTCTGCGTGACCGGCGACGGCTGCTTCTTGATGTCGGCCATCGAGATGTCGTCGGCCGCGCGGGCCGGGCTGCCCGTCAAGTTCTTCGTCTTCGACGACGGCGCTTATCATTACATGCAGATGCTCCAGCAACCTGTCTTCCGCCGGACCACCGCGACCGAGATCGCCCGCATCAACTACGTCGCCTTCGCGCAGGGCGTGGGCCTGGGCTACAACCAGATTGCCTGCAACGCTGACGTTTTGCCCGGCATACAGCGCACCCTCGGCCTCGCCGGCCCGATCCTGACCCACGTGCTCGTCAACTACGACGGCCGCGAGATGCGCTGGTTGAGCGCCCTGCGTTCTCACTACATCGACAGCCTCAAGAACGGCCAGAAAGTGCGTTTGGCGGCGCGGATCGGTGTGCGCACGGTGAGCCGCCGGCCGGATAGCGACTGAGCGGCATTACGGAACGGATCGGCCATGCATAGTCGTCGCGACCCATGATCCACGAATCGTCTGTTCGACTGCCCGGGTTCGCACCGACTTGGTTGACATGGGGCTTTCGGTTCGGTATGACCGGGAGAGGAACTATGAAGATGTCCTGACGCTTGTCAACCAGGAGCTTGATGATGGTTCTTTCAGGTTTGCCGGTGTTCGCGGCGCTACTCGGCACGGCCTGCGCTTGCTTGGGCGGTGAAGACGATCTGGCGACCTACGGAGCCGCGGCGAGAAGAGCAGGGCGTGATGCCGAAGCCCACGTGCGACTTGCCCTCTGGTGCGAGGCACGAGGTCTTGACGCAGAGCGCAACACCGAGCTGAGCGAGGCCCTCCGTCTCAACCCCCATGATGCGTGCGCAAGGGGAATCAGCGGTCAAATTCGCCAAGGAGTCAGTTGGATCTCGCTCAAAGAGTTCGCCAGGATGGAGGATAGTGCGCGAGTGCGAAACCGCTATGCGCTCTACGACCGGAAGCGAGACGGGGCCGGAGATTCGGTTCAAGGCGACTTGCAAGTGGCTTCCTGGTGTGCTCACCAGGGCATGTTCACCGAGGAGCGTGCCCATCTGACGGCCGTGGTCCGGCGCGATCCTGCGCACGCCGAAGCCTGGAGGCTCTTGGGCTATCACTTTCGCGAGGGCGCCTGGGTCAACCCGGCCGAACAACAGATCCTGCGGCATGAGCACTCACGCGCGAAAGAGGCGTATCATCACTACAGTGCAGAGCTGAAGCAGCTCAATCACGAGCTGGCGATTCCCGAAGCGCGCGCCGCGCCGAGACCAGCTTACGACGGATCAAGGACCCGCTTGCAATTCCAGCAATCTGGGAAGTCCTGGTGTCGCAGAGCCACCAGATCCACGACCTGGCGGCCCGTCTGCTGGCCCAGATCCAGGGACCAGAGGCGACGAGCCGGCTGGCGATGCTGGCCATGCAAGACCCCGATGCCCCGGTCCGAGACCTGGCGATCGAGGCTCTGGCTAGCCGAGACCCGCGGGAGTATATCGGACCGGTGATCAGCTACGTCAGGACGACACCCAAGCTCCAGATCAAACCCATCGGCGGGCCGGGCGATCCGGGAAGGATCGAGGTCGAAGATATGGAGCCACGTGAGTATCTGATCCCCACGATGACCGCGTTCCGCCTGGGAACGGGCAACCCTCCTGAACCGATCGACACGAGCTGGCTTTCCACCATACCGATGCATGTCTTGGGAGAAATGGACCGACCGGGCTACCGCTACACCGCGAATCTCCCCGATCCGGCGGTCCAGCAGGCATTCGCACAGCTATTGGCTCATCCCAGTGAGGCTGCCCCGATCATCAAAGGCCTTGGCGCTCTGGCGGCCGGCAAGCACACGGGTCAGACGCCGCTCTCTTATGAGGTGTACGTTCCCCCGAAGGAGGTCCATTACAGAGTATACCCCGGCGTGGCAGCACGCCAGCTTGCGACTCGAATCAGGAATTCAGAGATTGAGCTCAGGAATATGTATAGACTCTACTCTGCGGAGATCAAGAAGGCATTCAACAGAGACTCCAAAGCCGCGCGCGAGCAGGTTGCCCGCCTTGAGCGGACCAGCAACAATGCCCTCCGCTTGCTCACGTTGTTGACGGATCAGAAGCTGGGCATCGACCCTGCGGCCTGGTCTGCATGGTGGGCCGGCTGGAACCGTACCGAGCCTGCCATCAGCGCCGAGGCTCCAGGCGGCGGGTTAGTCGCCGGTGCTGGTGCCGGTCTCGACGCACCCAAACTTCACAGGCCCCGCTTCAGCGCCGGTACGGTCGTCTGGACTTCCCGAGGCAGTAGACCGATTGAATCGTTGCGGACAGGAGACCTCGTCTTGAGCCAGGACCCAGCAAGCGGAGCGTTGGGCTTCCAGGGGGTCGTCGCCGTGACGGGGTCAGCATCCGATGCGTCAGTCATGCTTTACCCTGAGCATGCGGATGCCGTGTCGCTCTCGCCCGTGGAGCCGGTGTGGGAAACCGGGCAGGGCTGGGTCGCCGCCAGGGATCTGAAGCCGGGTGACTACGTGAGGGTGCCCGGCGGCCGGGCCAAGATCGTGTCCGCCGAGCCCGGCCCTGTCTCTCCCGCTCTCAACGTGGTGCTTGCGGACGTGGGAACACTGTTCGTCGGAGAGCGCGGGATGCTCGTTCACGACAACAGCATCGTCCACCCGCCGAGCCAGCCCTTCGATCGAGTGCCTGACCTGGCAGGTGATGCGAACCACCAGGATGCGCGGTGAGCGAAGGCACGCCCACCGCCGCCAAACCGCATGTGAGCCAATGGCCAGTGGCAATCGGCCGCTCGATGAAGCGGGACCGTTTACCTCTATGTGAAGACAAGCTGCCTGGTTGGTGCTCGGCTCGGCCTGAATCGGCTTGAGCGTAACCACGCTGCTAGCAGGTTGCTCTTCCGCGAACTTGGCCTTCGCCGTAAGATTCGGCCCCATCGCGGCCAGTTCCGGAAGGGAGACCGGCGGAATCGGTGGAGTGGATGGGAAACTTCAAAACATGGATGTTTGCACAAGGCCTTCCCCCGCAGAGACCGACGTTTTTCCGCCGCCGCCGCTTCCCAGGCAACCGAGTCGTTGGCGAGGACGGCTGGCCGATGATAGGCGGCAGCTTGCGCGGTTCTGGCCTGTGATTCAAAACATGGTGATCACCGAGCTGCGGGTTCGCTACCAGCGGTCATGGCTCGGGTTCGTCTGGACGCTGCTCAATCCGCTGCTCATGATGATGACCCTTTCGTGGGCGTTTTCTCATCTCTTCAAGGCGATTCCCAACTACACGTATTACCTTTTCGCCGGCATGGTTCCGTGGGGATTCATGAGCGGCTGCTTGAACGAATGTGCGCTCTGCATCGTGATGAACGAGGGCCTGATCCGCAAGATTTATGTGCCCAAGCTGGTTTTCCCGCTGGCTCGATTGCTGTTCAACCTGGTCACGTTCTATCTCTCACTGCTCGCTTTGTTCTTTGTCCTTGTGCCGCTGCGGTGCGCGGCCGTCCCCGCCGATGATCCTCATCCCGACGGCGATCGGGTTGCTGGCGACTTTCACACTGGGCCTCAGCCTCATCGTCGCCACCGCAAACACGTTTTACCGCGATTTCGGGCACCTGATCTCGGTATTCTTGCAAGCGTGGTACTTCGCCACGCCGATCCTTTACCGGGCCGACGAGTTTCCCGACGGCTCGCAGTGGCGCTTTCGTCTCAATCCCGCTTACTACTTCATCGATTTATTTCACGACATCCTCTACGCCGGGCAATGGCCGCATTTAAGCACGCTGCTCATCGCCTACGCGATCGCGCTTGGGAGCCTGGGGATCGGTTATGCCGTATTCAAGTCGCAGGAAGACAAGATGGTATTCCGACTCTGATCGGCGCCCGACCGGAGCCAGGTGCCTGTCGCTGCCAGACGAGCCGCTGATCGAGCTGCGCGACGTCTCGCTGCGTTTCATCAACTATGCCGACAAGCAATACTCGCTGAAGCGCGCGGTGCTCGACCTGGTGCTGCGGCGAGATGCGGGTGCAAGTGTCTCTGACTTCTGGGCGCTGCGGGACATCAACCTGCGGATCAACCATGGTGAACGAGTAGGCATCGTGGGCAGCAACGGCGCCGGCAAGAGCACGCTGCTGCGGCTCCTGGCGCGAATCTATCCGGCGACCACGGGAACCGTGCAGGTTCGCGGCAACGTCGCGCCCTTGATCGAGATGGGGGCGGGCTTCAACCCGGAGCTTTCCGGCTTCGACAACATCTTGCTCAACGGGGCCATGCTCGGCTTTCGGCGCAAGGAGATGCTCGCCAAGGTCGACGCGATCCACGAATTCACGGGCCTGCGCGAGTTTGCCGACATGCCGCTGAAGTATTACTCCAGCGGGATGTATCTGCGGCTGGCGTTCGCCGTCGCCACCGAGATCGATCCCGAAATATTGATCATCGACGAGGCGCTCGGAGTCGGCGATGCCGCGTTCCACGACAAGGCGAAAGCCCGCATCCTCGGCCTGCTGGACCGCTCTCATGCCTTTATTATTGTCTCGCACAATATGAGCTCGTTGCGCGAGCTCTGCAACCGAGGGCTGTGGTTGAAGCAGGGAAGGCTCGTCGCCGACGGACCGATCGGGCGTGTGATCGATGAATACCTAGCCGCATCGAGCGCCGCCGCGGCCGGATAGCCGGTGGCTGCCGCGCTTTGTCTCTGTCCTACAGACTTAAGCGACCGGGATTGACCGGACCGGCCTTCGTCGTCATGATTGCCCCTCCGCGGGATCGCGCCCCTGGATGCCGCGTGAGAAGAACTCGCGATCGTCATCGGCCGCGTCGAGTACAGACCCGGGGTCGAGGGAGTGACCCGACATGACCACCGCGCACCTTGCCGTTTTGCTCTCCGCCGTCATCGGCGGTTCGGACATTACCATTTCGCCCAGTCGCGGCGACCGCGCTTTCGCCTCGCTCCAGCGCAGCCTGGGAGGAGGTGACCGGCCCAGCGAGCGGACGCTCGAGACACTCAAGCGGTACGACCTCGAGCGGCGCTATCGCAAGGACGTGATTCATGGGCTGATGAGCCTGGAAAAGATGGCCCGCAGCCGGCCGGACGCCGAGCTGGTTTATGCCCTCGCGGAGCTGTCATGGATCGAGGGTGCCAAACTCGATCGCTGGCGCAAGGCCCAGTCGATCGACCGGTTCCTCGACGCGGTCGGTTATGCGCACGATTATTTATTCGATCCTGATCTGGCCGACGGCCGCGGCCCGTCCGACCCGAGGTTTCGCCTGGCTTGCGAGATTTACAATTCGGGCCTCGAGCGGCTCATCCGTGCAGCCCAGTCGAAAGACCCGATCGATCCTCAGGGGGTAATCCGCCTCAAGGTCCACGGCCACGAGCAGGTGCTGCAAGTTGTGCTGCGCGATTCGCCCTGGTCGCCTGGGGATATCCACAAGCTGATCCTCGCGTCGGATTTCGAGGTCACCGGATTAGCCACCAGCCGCAACCAGTACGGGCTGGGCGTCCCCCTGATGGGCGTGCGCGAGACCGATCCCAAGAAAGAGCAGCGATCAGCCCAGGAACGCTTTTATCCTCCCGAGATGGCGTTCCCGCTAACGGCGTTCCTGGTGCCCAACTCCCGGCTCCGCGATCCAACTGAACAGGTCGATGAGGTGCGCAAGTGCACACTGGAGTTGATCGACCCGGTACGCAGGCGCACTGTGGGCGATGCGCCCAACTTGATCGCCCTGGAGACCGACCTGACAACCCCGCTGGCCTATATGTGGTCGCGCACCGATCTCGATCGATACCGATGGTCGGGCTTGCTTCGCCCCGAGCAAGCCTTGCAGCGGGCGAACCTGATGATGCTCAGGCCCTATGAGCCGAACAAGATCCCCGTCGTGATGGTGCACGGCTTGATCTCGAGCCCGCTGGCCTGGATCCCCATGCTCAACGAGCTGCTGCGCGATCCCGCGATTCAGGAAAAGTACCAGTTCATGCTCTACATGTACCCGACCGGTGTGCCGATCCCGATCGCCGCGGCCGGGCTTCGCGACGCGCTTTCGCAGGCCAAGATGATGTTCAATCCCGACGACCGCGACCCTGCCTTCGACCGCATGGTCCTGCTCGGGCACAGCATGGGGGGCATTCTCAGCCACCTGATGGTCGTCTCCAGCGGCGACCAGCTCTGGCGGCTCAATTCCGACCGTGTGTTTGAAGAGATCCTGGGACCGAATAACATCCTGGCAGAGCTGCGCAGGCTGCTGTTCTTCGAGCCCTTGCCATTCGTTAGCCGGGTAGTGTTTCTGGCTACGCCCCATCGCGGCTCCGACCTTTCCCGCGGCGTGGTCGGCCGCGTGAGCGCCGGACTCATCAACGACCCCGATTACATCCAGAAGCTGCTCTCCCAGCTCGTCAAGGACAACCCTGACGCATTCGACCGGCGGCGTTTCCGCCGCTTGCCATCGAGCATCGAGACGCTCGAAACCAACTCGCCGATCCTGATGGCCATTGAAGCGATGAAGCCCGGGGAAGGCGTCGCCATGCACTCCATCATCGGCTCGCTTCGCCCCGGCCCACGCGACCAGACCACCGACGGCGTTGTGCCCTACCGCAGCGCACGACTAAATGGGGTTCTTTCCGAAAAAATGGTGCGGTCTGACCACGGCGTGCAGAAAGACGGCGAAGCCATTCAGGAAGTGCGCCGGATTCTACGCGAGCACATCGGCCAGTCGATCGAGACCGCTCGAGGCGGCCGCGAAAGCTCGATTCAGCGCACGCGCACGCCCGCCGGCTCCACAGCGACGGCAACACGGCCCGACTTGCTTCCCTCGCTGCCGCGGTAAGGCCGATCCAGCCGCGGCAACCGGTTGAGGAGCTTGCCGTGGTCGACCAGAACGCCGCGAGCCCCGCCATTCCTTATTCGGTTCTGAAGCCGCGCGTGCCCACGCAGACGCAAGCCATTTGCAGGTCACCCATGCTACTCGGCTTCGACACTAGTGAAGCTGGACCGGGAAAGGTGACACCACGGGTATCACAGGGAGAGTCGGGATCACGGGTAACGATGGTTTCAGCGGCAACCTTGGTTGCGGCAGAACTCGACTTTGAGGTAACCCGTTCCACAACCAGCGAGCGGCGACGGGGTCGGTCTCCAAGAAGGTCCACATGAGCGAGGCCATGGCGGCTCTGCCGGCCGATGTGAAGTGAATGCCGTCGTAGTAGTAAGCCGGATTGGCCATTTCAGCCCAGACGTACGGACCCCAGAGCGAGACGGGAGACCCGCTGCTCTGGGTCGTCACGAGATGCTGGATGCCGAAGCCAAGCTGGTAGGTATAAGGTTCCTGTAGCATGCGGCGGGGGCTGACAAACTCCGAGTCATGAAACGGCAGGAAGTAGACCAGGCTCAGGTTGGGATAGTGTGCCTTGGCCATGCTCACGATTCTGGCCAGATTGGAGCTGTAGGCGTTGACCTGCGACGGCAAATTGCCATCGTTCCACGAGCGGATCCGGGCCGAGTCGATGATCGCGACCTGAACCTGGAAGCGCGACAGCCGGCTGGCGGCCACTAGACTGTCGGCCACCGACCAGGGCTGCGGAGAACTTGCCCAGCTCTGCGCGACGACGCTGTCCTGACCGGCATTCACCAGCACGACCTGCCCCGGTAGGCGGCCGGCGGAGAGCCGCTGAAAGTAGGGGAACCACTGCTTCGTGGTACTCTGGCCAATGGCAATCACGCCCACCTTGCCTGAGCTGGACGGGGCACCGTAAATCCCTCGCGGAACAACCTGGCCAGCCGCTACATTGGCTGCGTCACGCAGACCAGGCGACGGCTGGTTCGCGCCATTGCCGTAAAGGCCGCCGGAGAACCCCTGATAGCTCGTCCCAGGGCCGAGCTGGTCGAGCGGGACAAGGCCGGAGACAGCAGCCTGATTGGCCGATCTCGATTTGCTCAAGGCCCGCACGGTCGCCGCGGTACTCGGCAGGGAGTGATGCGCCGAGCTCAGGGTGATTCGAGACTCCAGATGCTCGCAGCCGGGCCGGTATGCCCTGCTCTTCAAGGTGATTGCCATGAATGTGATCTCAATGAGTCTGGATGAAGAAATCTCGGCCTGCGCGGCACCGGAAATCGGCAACAGACCGTGCGAGTATCCCAGATTACGCTATTTCTCCAATTTGCAATATATCCTTTCTAGCCATGTCTTGTTGGTCGTTCCAGGATTTTTCTGATTTCGACTTTTTTCACGGACATTTTACTGGACAGATGAGTAGGCAAGAGGAATACTACGTCCGGGCTCGAAACCTAGATCTCTGTTCACTGTTTCCAGGAGAAATGACGATGAGCATTGCGACTCGGAAGCTGCCAGCACTCGTTGTGGTCGTGGGCCTGGTTGGATCGGGGGCAGCGGCAAGCGTCCAGGATGGTCCGCCGGTCGCCAAGCCGACGGCCGAGCACAAGCTGCTGGCCAAGGACGTCGGAACCTGGGACGCGACCGTCAAGAGCTGGATGTCGGGCCCAGATTCCCAGCCTGCGGTCTCCAAGGGCGTCGAGGTGGATAAGCTGCTGCCCGGCGGTCTCTGGCTCACGAACGATTTTGACGGCGAGTTCGGCGGCATGGCATTTCATGGCCATGGCGTGAGTGGCTACGACACGCAAAAGAAAAAGTATGTCGGCACCTGGGTTGACTCATTGGCCACAAGCATCATGACAATGGAAGGAACATATGAGGCAGATACGCACACGGTGACTATGTACGGCAAGGGCACCGACATGTCGGGTAAGCCTTACGAATCGAAATCAACCACCAAGTACACAAGCGACGATGAGAGGGTGTTCACCATGCTCATCAAGTCAGACGAGACCAAGGGAGAGTATATGAAGATGATGGAGATCACCTACAAGCGCCGGCCGAAGTGAACAATCTTCTCGGCGGGCTGGGCCATTATTGCTCGTCTGCTCACGTTCAGCCCGCCGAGACGGCTAACAAATTTGAACGGGCAGACGGTCAGCGGGTTCGTACTGACGGCGGCGGTAGCCCGTCGGGGTATGCTCGCGGCTGCCGCCGTTCGAGTTGGCTGCCGGCCGGCCACGTGGCCGCGGCAGTAGCCCGCCGCCAGGTGCCTTCGCGGCGAGTTGTCCGCAGCGGTTCGGCGGGTTGGCCCGACGTGAGACTGCCGACACCGCCGGTCGTGCGCAACTGTTCCAGGAACGCATCCCACTGTGAACGGCTGCGGAGGATTGGATAGGGCACCGGCCGCACGGGCTTCTCCAGGCTCCAGACCACGTCGAACTGGCCGTCCGGACGAATCTTGCCCATGTAGAAGGGCCGCCACGTGTGCATGGTTTCGGCGTCCACCGTGATGATGCCCTCGGGCGCTTCGCGGCTCTGTCGCCGCAGCGCGGTGCGCACCTCGGATGTTGCTTCCGTGCCGACTTCCTTGACCGCCTGCGCCAGAGATTCACTCCGTTGTAAGCGGCAACGATCGAGTCGCTGGTTGTTCGTTCCGCTCCGTACCTCGCCTTGAACCGCTGAACGAATGCGCGGTTCACGGGGCTGTCGATCGATTCAAAGTAGCTCCATGCCGCGTAGTCGCCGATCATCTCCTTCACGGGCAACTCACGAAGCTCGTCTTCTCCGATCGTGAATGAAAGGACTGGCAGTTTCCCCGGCGTCAGGCCCGCGCGGGCCAACTGTTCATAGAAAGGCTTGTTAGCGTCACCGACGACCGTACTGAGCACGATATCCGGCGTGGCGTTCTTGATGGCCGCAACCAGCTCGGATACTCCGGCTCCATCAACCCCCACATGAATCTCGCCCACGCATGAGGCCCCCAGGGCCTTGAGCTGATCTTTGATGATCGCACTGCTAACCTGCGACCCAGTATCCCCTCTGCTGCCCGTCAGGAAGTACCGGCGGGCCTTCAGGGTCTCGAAGCTCCAGTTAACTCCGGGGATCACCTGCTGATTGGGAATTGGGCCAGTACAGACGACACTGGACGTCAAATCCAGTCCTTCGTAATTCGAGGCAAAGAAGAGCAGATTCCCGGTCTGTTCCACAACCTGCTTGACGCGCCTGCGGGATGGGCGCTCCAACAGCCGAAGATGGCGCTGACCTTTTCTGTCTCGATCAGCCGCCGCGCCTCCTGCGCGAAAACATCGGGGTCCGAACGCCCGTCGGCGATGACCCACTCCACCTTCCGGCCCAGCAGACCTCCGTCCGCGTTCACCTGCTCCAGAGCCATGACCTCGGCATCCCTCATCGATGCTTCGCTGATCTTCAAAGGGCCGGACAGAGAGTGCAAGATTCCGACCCGGATCGGTCTTTCGACGCGCTGGAGCCAGGACCAGCCGTACCACGCCGCCACGGCAAATGCGACGCAGGTGCTTGAACCGATGAGCCAGCGACGCATCATCAACCTCCTGGGAGCGTCTCATGCTCCGCGGGTGTCAAACAAACCGGCAAAGCGATTGTAGCCCAATCGTTGGGCTCCGCAAGCAACCAACCGTCGGAGGAGCGGCGGCATTTCCGATTCAATCGACGCGTTCGGCCTGTCCCCGTTGATCGCCCGCACTGGGATCACCCAGGCACGACAGAGCCTTCCGCCTGAATTGGTTCGATCGATTTCACGGGGCAATTGATTACCTTCGCGCTTCTGCTAGATTAGATGCACATCCGCAGGCCTAACCCGCATGCGGATTCCATGATGAGGGGCGTTGGTGGCTCCCGGCCAGACTGGCCGACGATCAACCTGGGCCCTTCATTCACGACTGAAGATCACAATTTGGCTTTCGACCGCCTGGCGCTTGGGTGGCCAGATCCCTATCGAGGGAACCTCCCGGCTGGCGCGGATGTCAAACGCCGACACGTACAACTGACGGCCCGGTTCGCAGGTGGCGTCGAGGATTTGGAAACGTGGAAACTGGCTGGCCCTGGCTGATTCTGGTTTCGATTCTGCTCCTGGCAGTGCGTGCGCGTGCGGCGGGGGCGGCGTATGCCGTGCCATCTGCGCATGGGCAAGGCTGGGGTTGCGAGCCGATGCGGCTCTGGTTCAGCCTGTGGATTCGTGAGTTCGCGCCGGTCTGGATTGGTGCGCCTGCCTCGGAATGCCGCACCGCCATACCAAGGCGGGCCTGGTCCAAGCCTGGAACCTGTCCGCGCGGCTGGAATCCACCACGAGCCGCCTGTCTGGATCTTATCACCTGGCTCCGTGTGAGCTGGCCGACAGAGTTTGTTCCTTCGCCGCCGGTTGAGACCTGTGGAGCTACACAGGGCGTTTGGGGGCGTGGAAACTGGTGAAACGGCGTGATTGATCGTCCGCGCTTCTCCCGGCCGGCTTCCCGGCGCGGGAGCTGCCGGTTTGTGATTCGACCTTGGATCGGTCTCTACGTCTGGCTGCCCGAAGGTGCCGTGCCTGTCGTTCTCGGACGTGCCGGCATGCACTGGCCCAGAGGAGTTGAAAGCCTGACCTGGAAAGGCCAGGCGGTGCAGTGGACGGATCGATCATCGGGGGAATGTTCGGGCTGATCGTCGGCATGCTGGGGGGGCTTGCCGCGACTTACGTCATGGCGCGAATTCTGCGCAGACATCTCGAGTTCTCGCCGACCAGATCATCGCGAGCGCCCACCGCGAGGGCGACACCATCCGCATGCAGGCGGAGCTTCTCTCCAAGCAAGAGATTCTCACGCGACGCGATGCACTCGACCGCGAGATGGAAGAGAGCCGCAAGGAACTGCGCGACCAGGAACGGCGGCTCGAAAAACGCGCCGATCTGCTGGATCAAAAACTTGAGATCATCAACAGAAAAGAACGCGAGCTCGAGTCGGTCCAGCACTTTGTCCTCGAACAGCAAGAGGATCTCCAGCGGAGGCAAGGCGAGGTCAAGCAGATTCAGGCCGAACAGCGCGAGATGCTGCAACGGATCAGCCGGCTAGCGCCCGACGAAGCCCGGTCCACCTTGCTGCGCCAGGTCGAAGAGGAGCTGCGCGGTGAGTTCGGCTCGATGGTGCTGCGACACGAGGCGACAGTGCGTGATGCCTGCCAGCAGAAGGCGAGGGAGATCCTGACGACGACGATCCAGCGGTATGCGGCATCGCACACCGCGGAGGTCACCGTCAGCACGGTCGATATTCCCAGTGATGAAATGAAAGGCCGGATCATCGGCCGCGAGGGGAGAAACATCCGCGCGTTCGAGAAGGCCACGGGCGTTGACGTGATCGTCGACGACACGCCGGGCATCGTGGTCGTGACGGGGTTCGACAGCATCCGTCGCGAGATCGCCAAGATCTCGCTCGAGAAGCTCATTCAGGACGGGCGAATCCATCCCACGCGAATCGAGGAGATCGTCACGGAAACCCAGGAGGAGATGGAGCAGCACATTCGCAAGATCGGCCAGGAGGCCGCGCAAGAGGCGGGCGTGATCGGCCTGCACGAGAAGCTGCTCGATTACCTGGGCAGGCTCAAGTTTCCGAACCAGTTATTCCCAGAATGTGCTGCGGCACTCGATCGAGGTGGCGTTCCTGACCGGGATGATGGCCGAGGAGCTTGGCCTTTCCAGCACGCTTGGCGCGGCGGTGCGGGCTCTTGCACGATATCGGCAAGGCCGCCGATCACGAAATGGAAGGGGGACACCCGGCTGTCGGTGCCGAGCTTACCAGGCGTTACGGCGAGGCCAGCGAGGTTGTCCACGCCGCCCTCGGGCACCACGACGACCTCCGGGTTGACAGGCCCTACACCGTGCTGGTTGCCGCGGCCGACGCCATCAGCGCCAGCCGCCCGGGAGCACGCCGTGAAACCCTGGAAAAATACGTGCGGCGGCTCGAGGAGCTGGAATCGCTCGCCCTTGGCTTTCCGGGGGTCGACCACGCTTACGCCATCCAGGCCGGACGCGAGGTCCGGGTGCTCGTCGACAGCCAGCAAGTTGACGACGCCGGCAGCGCCTTGCTTTGCCGCGAGGTCGCCCGCGCGATCCAGACGCAGTTGAGTTATCCTGGAGAGGTGAAAGTCACCGTCCTGCGCGAGACCCGAAGCGTGGAGTTCGCCCGCTGAGCCAGTCAGCCGGGAATCATTCGGTTCTCATGCCGTCACCGCGGCGGCCCGATCGTTTCTTTCCGAGATAGTGAGCCTGGCATGCCACTGAAAATTCTCTTTATCGGCGACGTGGTCGGCTCGCCGGGCCGCAAGATCGTCTGCCAGGCGCTGCCCAGGCTCATTCCCCGCTGGGGGATCGGGCTGGTCGTCTGTAATGCCGAGAATGCCGCCGGCGGCTCGGGGCTGACACTTCGCTGCTTCGAAGAGCTGCTCGAAGCCGGGGTCGACGTCATGACCATGGGCGATCACGTCTATCGTAAGGACGAAATCTTTCAGGTCTTCGATCGGTCCGACCGCGTTTTGAGGCCGGCCAATTTCCCAGCGGATTCGCCGGGGCCGGAGCTTGCCCTGGTCCAGGCCCGCGACGGCACCCTTGCGGCCGTGTTCACCGTTCTGGGCCGCACCTTCATGCGGCCGGTCGATTGCCCGTTTCACGCGGCCGATCGGATCATCGATCGGATCGGCAGACTCGGCGAGGGTGATCATCGTTGACGTCCATGCCGAAGCCACGAGCGACAAGCAACTCCTCGGCCGTTACCTGGACGGTCGCGTGTCGGCGGTGCTGGGAACGCACACTCACGTCGCCACCGCCGATGAGCAGATCCTCAAGAACGGCACCGCCTTTCAGGCCGACGCGGGCATGACCGGTCCGCACGATTCGATACTCGGCCGCCGTTATGATCGCGTCCTGAGCGCGACGCTCACCTTCGTGCCCAGCCACTTCGATGTAGCGACCGGCGATACTCGCCTCAACTCCAGCCTGGTGACGGTCGATCCTGAAACGGGTCAAGCCCTGTCGATTCACCGAGTAAGGCTCAATCAGGAGGACGTTCAGCGTCTGCTGACGGAATCGAGTGATCAGCCGCGCGAACCGTCGGGATTCAGCGTGCCGGGCGGTTGATGCGCGACGGTTCGAGAGACAGGTTCCGGACTTCACCTGACTGTCACTTCTGCTGCTTGCTGGAGTCTGCAGGCGGCTGAAAGACGTTCTCGCGTTCGAGCGAGATCTGGAACGCGTCGGCCACGCGCGTCATGTAGTGACAGCGGCAGGCCCACCAGAGGACGTCAAGGGCGCGCTCGGTTCCAAAGTGGTCGATCAGCCCTTGCATATCGGCTGTCGTGATCGACCAGGGTTCCTTGGCTTGTTTTCGCGCGAAGAAGTAGCCGGCGCGATCGCCCGGGGGGAATGATGACCAGTCGCCAGAGGCGAGACGGCGAGTTCGTTCGTCGAGAGCTTTTCTGTCCAGGCCCGCGACCGCGAGCAGCATTTCGCAATGACCCATTCAGTAGAAGCAATGAATTGTTCGCGTCACAACCCAGAACAGACTCTCCTCGAAGACTCTGTCTTGCTTCGCCTCTTCGCCGAAGCTGCGGGTGCAGGCCGACCAGGCGGCGGCCAGCTCGGGCTGATAGCCCATGCAGACCAGGCTCCACTGGATGCGGATCGGATGCTTGGGCATGGGATACCCCGTGGGCAATACCTTCTTCACCTCATCCCACGACGGAACCCGGATGCGACCCGGGTTCGAGCGCTGGGTCGTCAGGTTCTTCTGCAGGTCATCGAAATCAAAGGCGCGCCAGTCGGGGTCGTCGACGTGCGTCGGCACGGGGACCGGATGTAGACAAGCGGGTTTATCTCGCGCGGGGACAGAAGGCGCCTTGGCCTTCTTGTCGAACCGGACCTCGAGCGGTGGCAATGGCCCACCGGGTTCGATCGGGAGGTCAAGCGCCAGAACAAGGCGATCTTGAAAATTGGCGTAAGCCAGGAGCAACACCATGGCCGCCAGCTTCTTTTCGCCGTAGTGCGACCGCAGGTAGGCCACTTCGCCATCGGTGACCGTGTCTGCCGAAGTGGTCATCTTCCGTGCGAACGCCAGTGCCGCCCGTTCCGGTACGGGTAACGTGGAAAGGTCGCCGGCAAGTGCCTTGATCTGCGTGGGATTGAGACCGGCCTGTTGCAGGTCAGCGGCCGCGGTGGCTCGTGAGTAGTCGCACTGGTTCGCGTCGGCCGCGATCCATCGCATCTTCCCTCGAAGCAGAGGGCCAAGCGCACTCTGTGTACGCTGAAGCCGATCTAGTTCCAGCATGGCCGCAGTGGTGCGCGGCAGACTGCGCGCCAGGGCGCGGGCCCAGGTCGGCAGCGGCTGCCCACTCCCCTGCTCTGCCGCCGGCAAGATCCGCCACGCCTCGGCATCGCCGAGCAACCGAATTCGCGGATTGTGCGCTCTGGTTGGCGAGCGCGAATCGGGAGGGCTATCGCCGGGCAAGCCGGCGAAGGCGGCGGCTGGTAGTAATGCGGCCGACATCACGACCGCGGCTTGGAATCGGTTGATCTTGAGCATGCTGATGTCCTCCGAACTTTCTTGGAGTGTATCACTGTCCACGCCGGTCATCGGGTGGTGATCGGCCCATTCCGGCGTATAGAGAAGAGACGCGCGGCCGCGCGAGGCGGCCGGCGTTCAGGGTTCAGAACGGCGATCGGATCACCGTTCGCGCCGGCTGGACGCTCACGGTGTACTTGACCTTCTCCCGCACGGCCTTGCCCAGGGGATCCTGGAGAGTCGAGCTCGACCGGGATGTTCAAGTCAAAGCCGACCGTCTTGGTCGCTTCGGAGACTTGATAGCCTGTTAGCTTATACCCGGCTTTCCACGAGGGGTCCGCAACGGTGATGGGCGGACTTCCGGTCGTCACGTCGTCCATTGACCGGCCGTCGCGCCAGGCATTCAGGGCCAGCGAGAGTGTCTCGCGGGCCTGGTCGGGATCGGTCGGTTTCAGTCCGCCGCAGCCCGCAGGAATGGCCATGGCGAGCGAAGCCGCGAGACAGCCAAGCGTCGCCCTTATCGAGGAATGATTCATTAATGAGTCTCCTTTGATTCCTTGCTCAGTAGGAATCGGCGCTGATGACCTCGCCGCCATTTCGGGACCCCAGAGTCGCCAGATCGCCAGGCTGATCGAATCTTTGACGAACCTGACCGAGCCGTCGCAGAGCGTGACGTTGACGCCGCCGGGATGGTAGCTGTTGGCTGTGTTCATGATCCGGCCGGGCGGGAAGATGCACGTTCGCTTGTTGGGCACGTTCACGTGATTGTACATCGCCGATGTACTCCCGGTGATCCAGGGCACGCCCGCCGTGGAAAGCCCCTGGAAGGCGAGATTCGTCACCGCGAACGACTGGCAATCGGAAATCGCCTGTTCGGGGGTCGAGGGCCAGGTCTGCGTCCAGAATGAGTCGGTCTTCTCGGTCGCGATGGCGTTGGACATGTCGCCCTTGCCCATCTCAGCGAACGCTGCCGTGTTGCTTGTGCCGTCGGTGATGTCGGCGATCCGCGTCTTGCTGACCGGATAAAAAGGCCCGTTGAACGGTGGCAAGCTGGTGTTGAATCCCCAGGGGTCGCTGCGCCCGAGACGTACTGGATGCCGTTGCCCGAGTTGGGCCGGTAGTTCTCACCCGCCTGGCCAGACGGCAGGTTGTTCTGCGGGTCGCTGGGGCAGAGAAAACTGCTGACCGAGGTCGCCATCGCGGTGTTGTTGCCCGGGTCGCCTCGCAGAATGTTGTAGTTGATTGAATTGAACACCTGCGATTGCTCCATGTACGGCAAAAGCATGCTCAGGCCCGAGTAAGACACTGGCTCCGGGTAGCCGAATCCTGGCGCGTCCAGGTTCATGCTCATGGGGAACACATCCAGCGCCCCCGCGTAGTTGTGCAGCGCCAGGCCAAGCTGCTTGAGGTTGTTGACGCACTGGGCACGTCTGGCGGCCTCGCGCGCTGACTGCACGGCGGGCAGCAAGAGCGAAATCAAGACGGCGATGATGGCGATCACCACGAGAAGTTCGATCAGGGTGAACGCGCGACGATCAATGCGTATCTGCATAAAAACCTCCTGTGAATGTATCAAGCCGATGATCTGTTAATGCAATGCGTCCGGAATGCGCGTACCACGACCGATCGAGCCCGGCGCACAGCGCTGATTGGCACCGTTTGAAATCGATGACTGGCACGAGTGTCAGTGAAACGAACCCGCGGCGAAAAGCTGAAAGTGGTGCTCGATCGAGCGCCGATTCTCAATGCGGGAGTCTGGCGCTGTGACGCAAGACCCAACCGCTAGCGACCGCGAACGGGCATCGGAATCGACTGGTTCAGTGAGCTTGTGAGAGTGTGATGAAGACGGCTGGAAATCGGGGCGGGTGAAAGACAGGGCACGATCTGTCAATCGGTCGGAGACCGGCGTCATCGAGCAGACCGTGCAATGAAACGGGTCCGGGTTCGCCGACGCGGAAGGCGAGAATCGCCCAGTGTCGAACACTGGTGGACGAGACCGAAGGCAACGGGGAGACAGGCGACGCAGGGTAACCCGAACAGAGGGCACCCGAGCAAGGGACAGGCCGCTGGAGCGGTGGTTGCTCGGCAGGCGTGGAGAGCGCACCGGCCTTGCTGAGCAGCTCGAGGTACGATATCCCTCCGCCGGGTTGCGAGCGCGAGATGAGGTCGTGCGTGGAGCATCCAGCCCGGACCCCTACTGGCGACAGAGTGACTATCGCCAGCGACGCCAGAAGCGGCACCGAGCCGAGGGATGGTCAGGATTCCACGATCAATGAGTTTCATCCAGCCGCACGCTTTAAGAGTCGTTTGCTCAAGAGAGTGTTGTGAGCATGATCGCAAAAATCAGATCGGTCTGAAGTCTCGGAGAACTGAAACCGGGATAACCTACCACGGACTCGTTCTCGGATCAAGTAGGCCGATTTATAACTGTTCCGTTCGCGCGCCGCTGCAAGCGCTGTAGCCCGCGCGCGATGCCCCGCGGCACGGCCATGGGATCCTCGAATTCCCTCTTCTCCAGGAACCGCCAGGCGAGCCAGTGGCCGGCGATGAGAAGGTCGGCCGCGGCTTCGAACGCTGAGCTGAGCGCCACTTCCGAGGGGTCGAGCGGACGGATCCCTTCATAGGCCGCGACCGCCAGTGAACGAAGCGCCTGGTCGTCGGCGAGCCATTCACCAGTCAGCCGCGCCAGGTCCGCCGCGACGGTTTCGACGCCCATCGCTCCAAAATCGACCAGGCCGGTGAGTTCATTTCCCTGAAACAGAAAATGTTCCGGGCGGGCGTCGCGAAGGCAAGGCTGAATCGGAACGGCCAGACGCGCCGCATCGTGAAGTCCTGGCTGCAGGCGGGGCGCCGTCGCTTTTGCCAGATCCAGCCAGCGAAATCCAGCGACACGAAGCTCGCCGGCCGGCGCCTGATGGAGGGCGGATTCCAGCGCGTGGTAACCCTGAGTGTCGAGCTTTTCCAGTTCCACAATGCACTTCGCCAGGCCCGGGCTCCGGCCCACGGTCGCATGTCCGCCAAGGCGCCGATGCAGCCTGGCAAGTGCTCGAAATGCCGCCTGCACGCGCTCCTCATCAGGCGGGCGGTTGCGCTCGGGCTGTCCCTCCAGCCAGGGAGCGAGCTCCCAGAACCGGCCATCGCACCGCTCCACGGTCTGTCCATCTTGTGCGGCGATCGGCACGGGAAGAAATCCCAGGTCACCTGCCTCCGACAGCCAGCGGTGTATGGTCAACACATGTTGCAAGGATTGTACATTGGTGGGCCAGGCGCGAGCGGCGATCGGTCCCATGGGTGCTCGATAACGCCAGAGCAAGGCACCGCTGTGCCCACCGCAACCGCCCAGCACTTCCACGTCGCAGAAGTGCAAGGGCTGAGCGTGGCGCGGGAAACGTGCGAGAACGAGCGAAAGCGAATCATGCGGCATCGTGGGTGTCGCTGCGCAGAGTGGGTTGCGTCTCCACCGTCTCCGTCTCGTGTTCGGCCGGCAACCCCTGGTCTCGGAGCTCGAGCAAGGCTTGCCTGAACAGGCGAGACACTTCGGCCTGCACGTCCTTGTCGCCGGCCTGGTGCCGGTTAAACCTGGACAGGTCGATCGGCTGGCCGAACGTCACCCGGGACCGTGACGGTGTGACCAACGACTCGCCGATCTGGTCGGTCGGCGGCGTGCCTCGAATGAAGGCCGGGATCACGGGAACGCCCGCCCGGATCGCGATAAACGCAGCGCCCGGGCGCATCTCTCCAAGGAACTCGCCTGATAAGGGCGTGACCTTTCCCTCAGGGAAAATCGGCAGCACGCGGCCGGCTTCCAGAGCGCACAGTGCAGTGCGGGTGGCCTGCAGGTCGCGACCATCACGATTGACGGGAATGCAACCAACGAGCTTGGTGAAGTAGGAGATCTTCCGCCACTCGTAGTATTCCCGAGCGATCATGAATCCGAGCACACGGTGGCATCCAGCCTGCAGGATCAGGTGGTCGATCCCGCAGGTGTGATTGGCAATGAGTATCGCCGGGCCCGTCTCGGGCAACGGCGCCCAGCCGTTGGTCTTCAAGCGGTGCCAGAGGCCGCAGTAGGCGATTGTCAACCCATGCAAGACGCTGAGCCAGCCGTGGATCTCGGGGCGGGCGCGCTGGCTCGCCGAGACCTGATCGCGCGGCAAAAGCGCTCTCGGCACCCAGAGCAGCATCATGGCAAGGATGATCAACACCCAACAGTTCATCAGGGGCTCGATCGCTGGAATCGGATGGCTTGGTAGAATTTCCGCCGCAACTCTCGATTCATGATCGGAGCATGGCGGATGGCGTATGGTCAAGTCGTAGTGCAAGTGCAAGTGCAAGGCAGGGCGTCGATTCTCTGGCCGGCAGTTAGTCTAGCGATATCAAGCGGCCTGCCGTTTCGATCGACGACGCAGAGCGACCGTGCCCCAGAGCGCGGCGGCCGTCCAGATGCCGATCGTCGCCGGCTCGGGAACCGGGGTCTCCAGAAGCTGCGCTCCGTCGATGTTCAAGCCGTGGAAGAGCTGTGCCCCCGGTGCCGAAAGGGTATTGGAAGTGACTCCGGTAGCCAGCAGTGGTGACATCAACTGAACGGCCTCGGGGCTGAACTTCGCGTTGGGGTCGGTCAGCAATTGCCATGTGGCCGAGGCGGCATCAAGGTAATTACCCGTGGTATCGGGGTGGTTGGCTACGCCGAGGGCGTGCATCAACTCATGAGAGATATTGTGGGCCACGGCCCAGGCAAGCTGATCCGGCGTGGTTGCGTAGGCGAGTTTGTCGATGAAGCCGTACCCGTTGGCACCGACGTCGGTAATACCGATGGCGGCAGGGTTCGAGGGATAAGTCGCGCCCGAGACCACGCTCAGGGTGTGTAGCGCGGGAGTATTGGGATCGCTGGTCAGGCTGATATTCAGACCGCTGATCTGGAACGTGTGCTGGACGTCGGCGAGCACCGACTGGGCGAAGTTAGACTCCTGCTGCACCGTGGGCGTACCGCCGAAGGCCGAGACGACCGCCGGGCTGTTGTACCAGGCCTGGGGGTTGCCCGTGGTCAGGGTGCTCGATTCAGGATAAGGACCGGTACCAAGGTTGATGTAGGCGTCGGCCGGCGCCGTGCCGGTGGAGGAAGTGGCAGCCGCCGCAAAGCCGCTCGGGGCCGGTGCGGGAGCGGGTGAGTTCAGCCACCAGACGTTGTTGACGTTGCCGACATGATAGTAATTTCCCACGGCGCTTGAGGCGACCTGGGAGCTGCCCTGAACCTGGTTGGCGTACCAGGTCGGCCACGAGGACGAACCACCATTCCACGCCATTGGGGCTCCTTGGACACACGTTCCCAGGGTGCCCCAAATCATCAATCCTGCGGCCATGGTCTTGATGGCGGTCATCTCGAACCTCCGTGTTCGCGGTCTGCTGGCCGACTGAGTGCCTGCTTTCTCTCCTGGCATCGATCTCCAGGAGCAAGGTGCTCTCAAGTGGCCGCAGTCCCGACTTGCGGGAACGAGAGTTCCTGCGCGGACTGCCACAAGAGCAAGCCACGTGCCAGCAACCGTGAGTTGCCCCATAGGGATCAGTACGAAGACAGGAAATTCCTCAAAGTTTCGATCGTAATCCGTTGCCGCCCCAAGGCCTCAAAGAAGTGCGGGGGATACCGGATTTGTCGATCGTATAGTTCTGCAGGCCGGTCCAGGGAGCTCAAACCGCGGGAGGAATTACAAGAGCTTTAGCGGTTCTGCAAGAAATGCCGTGTCGAGACGTGGGTGAATCACGCGGCGGCTGACCTCAGTTCCCTGGCAAGCATGATCGTCAGATCGCTGACACATTTGAGCTTGGGTACTTCATCCAGGTCAATGGTGATATGGTACCGGTCTTCCATGAGCATGACCACGCGCACGAGATCGAGCGAATCAAGGGCGAGGTCTTCGAGGAGAAGAGACGGGGGCTTGACATCCTGTTGCTTGGCCTTGGCGGAAACGGAGTGGATCATACCGACGACGACGGGGAGAAGCTCACTGGCCGCGTCGGACTTGTTCAGTAAGTTCGTCATGGATCGCCCCAATTCAGAAATAGATCGGCATAGGTAGTCTCGATTCCGATATCGACGACTCGTCGAACGGCTCGGAATGGTCAGGCTCGCGGGGCATGAGATGCAAATCGAGAACGAGTGATACGAACCGTGGCGATACTACCTAGCGTTTCCCTGTCTCGTTTCGGCAGATCAGAGTCCACAACTTGATCTTTTTTTCAGAAGGGTCAGAATCTTTTCCGGGATCGTCGGATCCCGGCGAAACGCTACTCATTCCGATCATTCGTCTGGACCGCGTTCCAGCAAATTTGGCGAGCCAAGTCCATCCGGCGCGACGCGGCAATTCACCGGCATCGACTGTAATTTCGGCTCAAGGAAGGGTTGAGATTTCTTAAGGAAAACGCTGGTGGCTCGTTGAACCTGTGGAAAAAGGCCACTAGAATAGGCATTCGTAACGTTCCGGCGAGTGATCGCATCCATGCGGCTTCGAGTTACCACCAAGGGCTTGTGGCCCTTGCTTCTCGGAGACGTGAGATCGTCTCGCCTGTCTGAAACCCTCTGAAGGAGCAACCCTGTGACGAAGAAGCTGGGATTCAAGGCATTCACACTGGCAACCGGGCTGGGTCTTTCGGTGGCGCTCGTGAGCGGGTGTAACCCCGAAGAGCCCGCGAAGACGACGGGTCCTCCCGCGATGCCGCCGGCGGCCGTCAAGCCTGCACCCAAGACCGACACCAAAGCACCCGCGCCGGCTCCGGCGCCGAAAGACGAATCCAAGAAGTAAGCCAACCCGCTCATCAGGCCCTGCGGAATTCGATCGCGAGAACTCGAACGTAGGGCGAATTGGCTGCAGCCGGCAGGCCGGTTTCCCTGATGGGAACCCGGCCTCGCTTGTCTTTCGGCCGGGAAATCCTTGGGCTCCCACCGAACCGACGCTCCAGCAGGATGAGTTTGCATCACTCTAGGCACGGCTCGGCTCTCCCTGTACCACCGGATTGACCAGGACGCCGATGCCTTCGATCGCGATCCTGACCAGATCGTCAGGCTCGAGCGTGAACTCGTCGGGTGGAACGATGCCCGTGCCCGTCAAGAGGATCACTCCGTCCGGGAACCGGTTATCCCTGCCCAGCCATCCAATCAGCTCCTCGAACTCTCGGACCATCCGCACTAGAGAAGTCGATCCCTGCCAGATCGTAGACGAATTTCGCTCGATCTCCAGGTGGATAGTAGTGTTCGCCCGTGACGGCATGGCACTTACCAGTGTAATCGCGGGTCCCAGTGCGCAGCAGGCGTCGTACACCTTGGCTTGAGGCAAATAGAGAGGGTTTTCGCCCTCGATATCCCGCGCCTGACGTCATTGCCGATCGTGAATCCTACCAGTTCAAGGCTAGGGGAGATCACCAGGGCAAGCTCAGGTTCGGGCACGCACCAGCGGCTATCGGCCCGAACACGGATCGCCTGTCCGGGTCCTACAACGCGGCTCGGAGTCGCTTTCAGGAAGAGCTCGGGCCGCGCAGCACGGTAGACCTGGTCGTAGAATGAAGCGCCAGCCTCGGATTCCTCCTGACGAGCTTGCTTGCTTCTTTCGTACGTGACGCCCGCGCCCCAGACCTCTTGCTTGTCGAGGGGAGCTTTGAGCTGAATTGAGGCGAGCTCATGGGCAGGGTCGGCAGCGGCCAGAAGCTGGTGGATCTTGTGCAGGACGTTATCGGCGTGGAGAATCGCGCTCAGGCAGTTTGGGCCGGAAGCGAGGGGGATAACTTGCTCCGACTCGAGCAGTCCCACGCGAGGGGTCGGGTCGGACGTTGTTGAAAACTTGACCAAACGCATGGCCCAGCCTTCCGGGTTCACGGGACGTGCGGGATTCTTGCTTTTTTGCCCTGGTCTTGCATAAACCACTTTCGCGTGCTGGTCAACCTCACAAGCCAAAGACGGCAAGGCGTGGGCTCGGCCCGACCGTGCATGTGAGGATCCCGGGCATTGCCTTTGGCAGGTTCGAGGCATCGACGCAAAGGACAAGTGTCCGGCTCGAAGGAAAATGGAGGAGACGGCGATGCGGGAGCGAGTATTCGTGGTTGGCGCCGGTGCGACAACCTGTGTCGGGAAAGACCTGGAATCAACCTGGCAGAACCTGATCACGGGCAGGTCGGGAATCCGTCGCCATCCCGCGCTGGGCGAGGAATCGTTCTTGCAAGACATTGCGGGGATGGTCAACGGCCTGGAGGGAGACGCAATCTGGGCAGACCGGACGCTATCAAAGCTGGGAGCCCGGTTTTTGTCCGCTCGCCATGAGAGCTGCATGCGAGGCGTGGGCCGACGCCGGCTTGAATTCGATCGCCAGCCCGCCAGATCCCCACCGAGTCGCCGTGGTCGTGGGGTCCGCATTCGGCGGGGTTGATTTTCTGGAGGCGCAGCAAGCGCGAATGCGAAAACGACACGATCTCTCAGTCAGCCCGTTCCTCGCTCCAGGATTGCTCATCAACCAGGCGGCGGGCCAGATCTCCCAGCATCTTGGTCTCTATGGGCCCAGCGTGGCGCCAAGCAATGCCTGTGCGACGGGTGGACATGCCATCATCATGGGGGCGATGTTCCTGAGAGCCGGCGATGCCGATCTGGCGCTCTGCGGCGCGTCGGAAAGCGCGTTCATGCCGGCCGTCGTTAACGGCTTTTCCACCATGAAAGCCTTGCTCGCCAAGAAGCCGGGAGACCGAAGTCTGGTCGATCCGGGTCAGGCCAGCCGGCCCTTCAGCATCGATCGCGCCGGTTTCGTGATGTCCGAAGGGTCCGGAATGTTGGTTCTCGCCACGGAAAGTGCCGTCAGGCGCTTGAATCTGATGCCTCAGGCCGAGCTGCGGGGCTATGCCATCAACACCGACGGCTACCACATGGCCATGCCCAGTGAGGAGCGCATCAAGCGCTGCGTGGAGCTCGCCCTTGCGCATGGCGCGACCCCGACGGATTCCATCGATTACTACAATGCGCACGGCACCAGCACATCACTCAACGACCTGGTCGAAACCCGGGTCCTCAAGACGGTCTTCGGTGGTCACGCGGCCAGGATGCCGGTCAGTTCGATCAAGGGCGCACTCGGGCACGGCCTGGGAGCGGCGGCGGCGATCGAGGCTGCGGTTTGCGTGCGGGCGATTCGAGATCAGACCATCCCGCCTACCATCAACTATCTGCCCGATCCGGAGCTCGACCTGGATTACGTCCCTTACGAAGCTCGGCAAGCCAGGCTCCGCACTGTGATGTCCGCCTCCTTCGGGTTTGGGGGTACCAACAATGTCTTGATCTTGAGTGAACCCAGGCTTTGAAGTTGAACTTGCCTTCGTCGGATCGCGCGGCGGGTCTCGCGAGATTCATCGCGGCCGGATTTTGCTGTTGCCAGCATCGGTCAGGAATGCCAAACTCTCGCCGGTTCCGTGGCGGTGCGGGGTTGAATGCGTCTTTCAAGGCGTTTCAACCGTAAACCGCTCCCGCGGAAGGCGGCCGACCCGGAGCAAGGCGGCTTCCCGGATTGACCCAAAGGAATGGGGAAAGTCAATGGACCGACGCGGGCGCAACATCCGTAAGGGTTTTCTCAAAGGGGTGTTGCCATTCATCCGCTGGCTGCCGTTACCCACGGCTTCGAGACTGCTCACCGGCTTTGGCGAGCTTGAGTACCGTCTTCATCGCCCGCTGCGCGACGCCTTTGTTCAGGCCGTCGATCAGGCCAGCCGGGCACTCGAATGTGACTGGGACGTGCCGGCGATCAGCAGGGAGCTGGCTGGAAATCAGATTCTCTGGCGGACACGAGACCTGATCTTTGACGGCGTGTCCGAGCGGCGGATCAACCAGATGTTCGAGGTAACCGGCAAGGAGCATCTCGACGAGGCGATTGCCCAGGGTGGCGGTTGCATCGTGCTGACCAGCCACTTCGGGGCTCACATGCTGCCGGCGCACTGGCTTTACCGGCATGACTATCCGCTTCGGCTCTACATGGAGCGGCCCCGCAACGTTTCCCGGTTCATGATCAGCCGATTCAAATCCGAAGGTCCCCTCAGCCAGGACAAGCTGTTCATTTCGCGGAAGGGAGACGCGGCCGATTCGGCCAGCTCGATTCTGCGCGCCGCACGCGTGCTCAAGGCCGGGATGCTCCTCTTCCTGGCGGGTGACGTTCGCTGGTCGGGACAGATGACCGAGGAAGGACAACTACTTGGCAAACCGCTTCGTTTCTCCACCACCTGGGTGGTGCTGGCGGCCATGACCGGCGCGCCGGTCGTGTGCGTCTTTTGCAGGGTCGGTGAGGACCGGCGCTACCATATCGAGTTCCGTCGTCCTTTCCACGTCCCCGGCGATGTGCAGGAGTCCGCTCAGACGGGCAACTGGGTGCAATTGTTCCTGAATAGCGTGGAAGAGCAGATTCGCCTCTACCCGACCAATAGCAACGACTACCTCTTCTGGACCCAGCAAGAAGAGCAGGCGGCCTGATTGCGAGAAGCCGCATCCGAGCGAAAGACCTCGGTCTGAGACGTCCGTGCCGATGATGAATCGCGCCCGAGTTCAAGTCGGGGCATCGCGACGGAGACTGCACGTCCTACAGTTTGTATAATCGGGCTAGGGACCGAGCGGAATGAGAACGAACCCCGGATCGACGGGGTGTGTCTCTTCCGTCAATCTGCGCGGGTGGTCAGCCGGAATGGGCGAGGCATTTTGAAACTGGCAACATCCAGGCCACCGACAATTCATGCCGCGATTCGCGGCTAGAGGACTGCATGCGAAGCGAGCTTGACATGCCTACCGAGGTCGTTAGAGTGCCTCATGAACCGCAAAGATCGCCCATCTCGGATCGGCTCGCCAGGGTGATGCCACTTCGGATTCTTCTGAGCAAGGCCGCCTGTCGAACAAGTGCCCCCTCGATCTCCCACCTGATGCAGACGGCCCTCGAGAATCCCGGTATGATCTCGCTCGCGGCCGGTTTCGTGGACCAGCAATCCTTGCCGGTGGAGATTTCAGCCCGATCCGTCAGGGCCATGTTCGCCGCAGTTGAAGAAGGTCGTCGATCTCTTCAGTATGGCACGACGATGGGTCATCCCCGCCTGCGTGGCCGGCTGATCGAGCGACTCGAACGCACCGAGGGCGTGTCGGAGGGAACTTATCACGAGGCGATCGCCCGTACTGTGGTCACCACGGGATCAGCCCAGTTGATCTATCTTGTCTGCGAGGCACTGCTTGATCCCGGTGACATCGTGCTGGTGGAGTCTCCCACATATTTCGTATTTCTCGGGCCGGTAGAAACCCGCGGCGCCAGGGCGGTTCGCGTGGCGATCGACGAACAAGGGCTTCGAATCGATGCGCTCGAGCAGGTTCTGGCCAGGATTCAGGCCCAAGGTGAGCTTGACCGCGTCAAGCTCATCTACACGATTCCGGAGCACGCGAACCCGACAGGGATCAGTCTGGCGCCGGAGCGGCGCAGACCTCTGCTCGACGTTGTCAGGCGGTGGTCCAGAACGGCAAACAGGCGGATCCTCGTTCTCGAAGACGCGGCTTATCACGGACTGTCGTTCGGCGTCCAGGAGCCGAGGAGTCTGTGGAGCCTGGACCAGGAAGGCGACGGCGAGACGGTGATCCTGGCCCGCACGTTCAGCAAAACCTTCAGTCCCGGAGTCAAGATCGGCTACGGCGTTTTACCCAGAGGACTGGTTGATCCGATTTCAAGATTGAAAGGAAACCACGATTTCGGCTCCGCCAACTTCAACCAGCAATTGCTGGAACAGGCGCTCTCCAGCGGCGATTACGATCGCCATGTCGCCCGCCTGAGAGACCTGTACGGGCGAAAACGCGATGTCTTCGTGCAAGCCTTGGAACAGGAACTCGAAGAAGTACGTTCCGACGTTTCGTGGACTCATCCACTGGGGGGCCTTTTTGTCTGGATGACTGTGCCGGAAGGGCTCGATACCGGGTTCGAAGGCCCGCTTTTCCGCCGATGTCTGGAAGAGGGGGTGCTCTACGTGCCTGGGGAATACGCCTTCGCGCGAGAACCAGGCCCGGTCCCTCGCAACCATCTCCGGCTGACCTTCGGAGTTCCCGCTCAGGCCGAGCTGGTCGAGGGCGCGCGGCGGCTGGCCAGGGCTTTGCGGGCGTGTTTGATCCCTATCGGCTGAGCTTTCCGACAAGGCCGCTCGCTCTGCCGTGGCGGCCGCACGAAGTGACTGAGCGCGGACGGGAAGTCCGCTTTGCCGCGTGAAAGCGATTCGACTGGCCGTGAGGTCGGATCGAGACGGTTGACCTGAAGCAAGGAAGCGTAACGGGGAGGCCGGAAGTGAACATCCTCAAGCGGTATGTCCTGGGCGAGGTGCTGCGCGCGTTTCTGCTTGCACTTCTGACCATGACAGCGATCTTCGTGCTTTTCATGGTGGCGGCCGAGGCCATGAGGAGCAAGCTCCTGAGCCCCGGCGATGTCGTCGAGCTCGTGCCGTACGTCATTCCCAGCACGCTCCCTTACACGATGCCGGTTTCGCTCCTCTTCGCGGTGACCGTCGTCTACGGGCGAATCGCCGGCGACAATGAAGTCATCGCCGTCAAGTCCGCCGGGCTCAACGTGGTCACGACCCTGATCTTGCCGACGATCCTCCTGGCCACCGTCCTGAGCGCCTTTCTCTTCCATGCCAGCCGAGGCTGGATTCCCCGCAGCGCTCATAAAGCGAAGCTTGTCCTCTTCAAGAACGTGGAAGACTCTTTCTACAAGTTCCTCAAGCGCGACCGCCAGTTCGACAACAAGAACTGGCCCTTTCTCATCAAGGTGCGTGACGTCGAGGGCAGGACCATGATTGACCCGACCTTCAAGAAGCGCGCCAAGACCAAGGATAACCGCGACACCTTCAGCATGACCATTCAGGCCAAGAGCGCCGAGCTCAGGTTCGACCCCGTGGCGAAGCTGGTGCGCGTGCACCTTGAGCAGGCCGAAGTGCAGAACTACAGCAAGGACGACGAAGTCATGCTGATCGACAACAACACCCTGGAAATCCCCATGCCCAGTGAGGACAAATTCATCATGCAAAAGGCGATCCAGGAATGCCCCAACGATGAGATCAATGAAGAGCTTGCCAAGGCGCGCCAGAGCATCGCGAAAGATCGGTTGCGGCAAGCGATCACGGTCGGTTTTCAGTTCGCGTCGGGACGATTCGACACGATCAGGTTGGATAATATCCAAAAAGCCGTGGACGACCACGCTCACTGGCAAGGCCGCTCCTATGCTCTTGATACCGAGAAGCAACTGCGCATGTCGATGGCCTGCGGCAGCCTCCTGTTCGTCCTGCTGGGCGCCCCTGTGGGAATCCTGTTCGCCAGGCGCGACTTCTTGAGCGCGTTCATGACGTGCTTCCTGCCGATCATCGGCGCCTATTACCCGTTCATGCTGCTGGGCGTGAATCTGGGCAAGGAGGGGCAGTTGCCCCCTGAAATCGCCCTCTGGATCGGCAACGGCATCCTGGCGATCGGCGCGGCGCTGATTTATCCACGGATCATTAAATTCTAATTGATGGCCTCGCGCCAGTCACAGGTCTGGTCTGGTCGGGCAGGCCCTGTTTCTCGTTCACGGGAGGACGGTCGTGAGAATCCTCGATCGCCAGCGGTACTGGGGCTTCTTCAAGGCCTACTTCACCTGCTACGTCTCGTTGGTCGGCCTCTTCATCGTGATCGACGCCTTCTCCAACATGGATGAGTTTCAGAAGCGCGCCGAAGGCGTCGTCGAGACCGCCTCGATCATGGGTCGATACTACCTCATCCACCAGGCCGCTTATTTCGACCTGCTCGCCAGCGTGATCAGCATGATGGCGGCGATCTTCACGGTCACCTGGATGCAGCGCAACAATGAGCATCTGGCCATGCTGGCGGCAGGCATCAGCACCCACCGGGCGATCCGGCCTGTGCTGATTTCGGCGGTGCTCGTCAGCGCGCTATCGGTCATCAATCAGGAATGGATCATCCCCGCCAACTCTGAAGAGTTGCAGAAGTCTCACGACGACGACGGCACGCGCAAGGTGCAGGTGCCCATCCGCTACGATGGGCGAGTCCTGATCATTCACGGCAGCGAGGCCGACCGGGCCACGAAAACGATCATCAACCGGTTCAACGCCACGATTCTCTACCAGGTATTCGGCCAGCTTCACGAGATCGAGGGGAAGCAGGCTACCTACATCCCGCCCGACCACCCCACTGCGCCGATCAAGGGTGGCTGGCTCGTGAGAGGCGCAACGGTCAGCCCCGCGATCGACCTGGAGCTGCTCGAACCCGGCGCCTCGATCGTGACCAAGGTGAACGACACGGCCGGTTTTCCTCCTCCTTACGAGACGGACGTGGTTCCCGGCGAGGTCTACTTCCTGAAGTCGAGCCTGTCGTTCAAGGCGATGACCCGCAAGGCAAACTGGTACCAGGATGCGTCGATGGCCGAGCTGCTCGACGGGCTGTCTGATCCGGCCAGCGAGAGAACAGAACGCGCTGATATCACGATGTATATTCACGTTCGGCTGCTGCGGCCGATCCTGGCCATGACCTTGATGTTCATGACCCTTCCCCTGGTGCTGGGCGGCTACGGCCGGAACATGTTCATCAACCTGGGCTTCGCTCTGGGCAACTCGGCCATGTTCTACGGCGGCGTGATGCTCTGCACGTACCTCGGTTCCGAAGCCGTTCTCGCTCCCTCACTGGCCGCCTGGCTGCCCCTGTTTGTCTTCGCCCTCCTGGCCACGCTTCGCTGGGACTGGATCAGGACGTGAGGTGGAGCATCGACCTTTGATGAGCTACACTTCGGCGACTTACCCGACCGAACCGCCACCTCCAGCATCACTTCGGGAGCTTCTTGCGAAACGACGCGAGAGTGCGACACGTGGCGGCGAGCAGGAGCAAGTCGCCAAGCCGGTTGTCGTTGACGCTCTTCAGCTCGGCCTCCAACGCCTGAGCAACGGCCCCGAAGCGGCCTTCGAGAATCTCAAGAATGTCTCTTCGCCTCGTCTCTCGCCTCGCTTCGATCGTCCATTCAGCCTTGAGTTCATCGAGCAACGGAGATTCGATCATGGCTCTGCGTCCTCCCAGTATCTGGAACAGCCTTGGATCATGATATCGCAAACGAGTCAGAAATTGGGTCACGGCCAGCAAGTTTTCGTGCTCGCCGGGCGGCGCGTCTTGATCGATCCGGTCGCGGCACTGGCGGACGATCGGCTCCGGCGGGCCATCGAACTTGGCCAGCGGAACCCAGGGGACCAAACCGACGTCGCCCGCGCCTAGCAGCTCCGAGGCGGGGACTTCCCACAGCTTGGCAATCCTCCAAGAGAGCCGCCAATGAGTCAGGCCCTGCCGGCTGCGAAGGCTGACGGTCGAGGCGGCCTTGATCTTGCCCCTGGGATGAAGGAACAGAACCACAACCTCGGGCAGCACGCCGCGATCGAGATACACCAGAGCCGCGTTGCAAGCGACCTGGGCGGCGACGCGGGCCTCGGGGTAGGTCGCGATTTCCAGAATGTATAGGTCTTTCTCCGATTGTCCTTGGCACTGTACCTCGATCAGTCCGTCCGGCAACCGTCGCGACTGGACAAGCTCTGCCGCTAGCGGCTGCCATGCGACGAAGTCGCGCACGCCGGCCAGCCGCAAGATCGAGTCACCATAATGCTGGATCAGCCACTTACTGCTCTTGTCGTACTGATGCATTGAAGATCTGCTGCTGGGACCGGCAGCGTCATCCGAGGCGAACGATCATTCCATTTCCGCTTCAACCCCCTGGCCACGGTTCGCTGAGACTGGATCAGGACGTGAAAGCCGGTTCAGCTCCGCGACATGTTCCAGATCAGCCAGAGACTGAGGACCAAGCCCACGGCGAAGCCCGAGGTCGCCAGTGACGTGGCGCCGACGCGGAAAACCAGGGACGACGCCACGAACAGCCCGGAGATCACGATGCCAACGGCCAGAGTGTTGCTGGCGCGCGTGAACTGGCGGACCAGGCGCTCGAAGCCCTGAAGATCGAACCGAACGTTGAGCTCGCCGCGCTTGATTGAATCCAGCGAGTGGCTGAGCAAGTCCGGCAAGAGAGTGCCGATGCGCTGCAGGTCGTCGACGGTTTGCGTCGCCTGGCAGAGTAGACGATACGGGTGAATCCGCCGCAGGGCCAACTCGCGCAGGAAGGGCTCGAGCTGGCGGGCGATGTCAAAGTGAGCGTCGAGGTTGCGGCCGACGCTCTCGATGGTGACCAGCGACCTGATCAGGAGCACGAGGTCGGGAGGGATGCGAAGCTGGTGGGTGCGAATGAACGCGATGCAGCTCGCGTAGCAAGAGACCGAGGTTGATGTGGTCGAGTGTTAGTTGTGAGTATGTGTGCACCAACTCGCTGACGTCGCGGCGGATGGCGCGAGGATCGACATGGTCGCCACGGACATCCAGGGCATCGAGCGCGCGCAGCACCTTGTCGGGCTCCTGCGCGATCAGCCCGGCCAGGAGGTCGGCGATCCTTTCTCCGGTCCGCCCGTCAAGCTGGCCGAACATACCGTAATCGAGTGGGGCGATCACTCCACCGGGTAGAACGCGCAGGTTTCCCGGGTGGGGGTCGGCATGAAAGAAGCCGAACTGGAAGATCTGCTTGAGCAAGATACGCGCTCCAGTCTGGGCCACCGCCGCGGGATCGAGGCCCAATCCGCGGATGCCCGCGAGATCGTCAACCCGCACTCCCTCGATGAACTCCATGGCGATCACGCGGGCTGTGGAATACTCGTCAATCGTGAACGGAACGTGCGCCGTGGGATCGCCCTCGAACTGGCGGGCGGTGCGTTGCATGGTTCGGCGTTCGATCGTGAAATCAAGCTCTCGCTTCAGGCTGCGCTCGAACTCCCGTGCCAGCGAGAGGGGCTTGTAAGGAGCCAGGAACGGAAGATGCCGCTCGGCAAGCTGGGCCAGGTTCTTGAGGATGTCGAGATCGGCCTGCACGACCTTGGTGATATCGGGTCGGCGGATCTTCAGAGCGACGGTGCGGCCATCCGGTAGCACGGCACGGTGCACCTGAGAAATCGAGGCCGAGGCCACGGGCTCGGGCTCCAGCGACCGAAAAACCTCGTTCAAAGGGCGGCGATACTCTTCGGTAAGTATCGTTTCGACCTGGCGGAAAGGAAACGGGCGCACGTCGTCACGGAGGGCGGCAAGCTCGATCGTGTATGCTTCGGGCACGATGTCGGGCCGAGTCGAGAGCACCTGGCCGAGCTTCACGAACGTAGGGCCAAGGTCTTCGCAGATCATCCGCAGCCGCCGGGGCCGGTCGTGCGGCGGCGCCTCGGCCCCCATTGCCACGCGCTCGATAGGACGAACGATCCCTTCCAGGTGAAGCGCGGAGACCACGTCGTGGTAGCCATAGCGGACGAGGGTCGTCAGGATTTGCCGGTAGCGAGGAAGATCGCGGAGGTGGCCGACGGTTTCACGCAGCAAGGGTTCACGGCTTTCACAAGAAGAGGATGAGTTGGCTGTGGCCGGGCTTGTCAGATCCGGATCGGCCAGCCTCAGGGTGATCATTCAGTCTGGCGCGCTCGCGTCACGACAGACGCCGGTCCCCAACAGGCGGCTGGAGGGAGGCAAGCGGCCAAGCCGGGATTCGCTGTCTTGCATTGAGTCTGGGAATTGGTTAAACTCTTTTTTATCGGTAACGTTGCCACGAACCGTGGTCATGGGAAACATTTCATGCCGATCAAGGAACAGACAGGTATACGTCCCCTCGAGTCCGTCGAGGACTTCTGCGAGACCCGGCTTGAAGCCATCGGTTTCATCTTTCACGGTAACCCGCACGTTGCCAAGAGCAAAGGGCAACCCTCGGGGACTTCCAACCTGCTCCACTTCGCGCGCTGCGCCAAGCTGGAAAAGATTGGTGAGAGCGAGACCAAGATCTGGTTTCGTAGTGTGCGGATCGCTCACAAGCACCTCGACGAGCTTGTCGGCGCCAAGCGTTGGAAATGGTGCAAGCTGTGCGAGCGGGAAATCACCCAGCGAGTGCTCGACGAGTCTTGATCTCCGGGTTCTCAGGAAGCAGGTCGCACTCTTCTGGCCACCATGGGCCTGGCCGAGGCTGGCGAGAACCCGAGTGCGGAGCGCTCGTCTACTTGGAAGCGGCGGAATCGACGAGCAAGCGATCGAAGGCAGGGTTGCCTCGAAGATTGTGGAAATCACGCTCGGCGGCGATGAGGTCGCGGAGCTTGGAATCCAGGCGAAGCGCCACCAAGAGCTCCTCGAGTGCTCTGCCGGTGTTACCCGCCAAGCTCCAGTAACAGGCCAGGTTGTAATGGAGCAAGGCGTTCTCAGGGTCGTGACGCCGCGCACGATCTAGCGCGTCAATGGCCTGTGCGAGCCGGTTCGTGCGCTTGTAACACCAACCGAGGGCCAGGGCAACTCCCGTATCGCCAGGCCGCAGGCTTGCCGCCGTCTCGAGCGGCTGAAGCGCTTCTCGATACCGCTCCAGGGACCGAAGTGCTTCGCCTTTGAGAAAGCATGCCTCGAACTGCATACCAAACCATTCCGGCCGACTTTCCAGGATGGCCAGCGCATGCCTGGGCAACTCGAGCATGAGGTAGCCTTCGGCTTCGTGCAGTTGCTTGCGGACCCGATCGCGGATGATGGCGCTGATCGCAGAACGGTCTCCCCATGGGCCGGTATCATGGTTTCCGAAGGCGCGGATCGATACGGGGCGAGGATCGGCTTGCATACACCCGACCATCCCCCTGACCCCCACCTTCGCAAGGGGGAAAGGAGATGGCGAGCGACCCTATCTTCCCCCTCTTGCGAAGGGGGGCTGGGGGGGTGCATTTTGGCGGATGCCCTCGCGCGCCGCAACCCGAGTGGAAATCGATCCTAGACAACTCTATCCCAAAATCGGGCCCGAGGAAAGAGCGCCGGGTGATTGATTGGTGTGACTCTCTGAAGGAATGCGGCGGGCCTCGCCATGATCGAGCTTCGGTGTGCATGTGTACCGAGCGGGACTCTTCCCTCGGACCGGATCAGATCAAATCAGGTGGTTGGCGCCTCGATCGCCGCCATTCCTGGAAAACGAGGCGTAACGTTCGAGATTCACTCCCTCCTTGCGGCAGAGTTCTTGTTCGGTGGCGATCAGGTCGGGAATTTCGAGCCCGTCCGAGGACCGCCTGGCAAGCGCGATGGCACGGGCGTCGATCCCGTCGCGATTTTGCAGGCCGTCGAGCCAGCGTTTGGGGATGTCGCAGAGACCATAGTAAGCGCCCGCCAGGGCGCCCAGGATAGCCCCGGCGGTGTCGGTGTCACCGCCCAGGTTAATGATCTCGGTGAGGGCTTCCTCGAAACTTTCAGTCGTGAGCAGGATGTAAAAGCAGGTTGGGATACAGGCTGGGGGGAAGCCCATGGTCGGGCGCTTGCAGGCGGGTTCGGCCCCGTGACGGTTGGCCTCCTCGACCAGAGCCGCCAGCGCGCGCTCTCGCGGCTGGTCGAGCACGGTCTCCGCATGGGCCAGCGCTCGCGACAGCCCCCGCGCATGCTGTTTGAGCGAAATCACCACATCGCCGAATTCGGCCGCCAGTCGGCTCTCATCACGGGCGACGTCGGCGGCGATCCAGAGCAAGAGGCTGGGATCGCGCGCCAGGCCGGCCGTGAGCCGCCTGACCGCGTGTGCAACGGCCAGAGCGCCGCTCAGGCTGCGAACGTCGCGGTGGGTCATGATGCTGGCCGCCATGACCGAATCGAACATCGACTCGCGGTCGTCGCCGAAGTAGAGAGCTACTGGCGCGATCCGCATGGCGGCGCCGATACCAGCGGTTAACTGGCCGCTCCGCCACGGCGGAACACCGCGTTCCAGGTCACCCAGCACCTGCCGGAAACTCCGGCCGATCCCCCGATGGGCGCCAACGAATGAGCCCCTCGGCGTTGCCAGCCCTACGTAGAGCTCAGCCAGCCGCTTCTGGTCCACTCGACGGTGGTCCAGCAAGACGTCGGACAGTGCCAGGGCCTGTTGCGTGTCGTCGGTGTAAAGACCCCGGAGCCGCCAGCGAAAGGGCTTGCGCTTCCAGGCCTGAACGCCGTCGACGTAATTCTTCACCCGACCGTAGTGCGTCTTGATCTGCTGGGCCGTGAGGCCCTCCAGCGGCGCACCCAAGGCGTCGCCGACGGCCAGACCCAGCAGGCACCCTCGGACACGGTCGATTCGGGACAGATGAGGCATCGTGGCAATGCTCCTCGGATGCCGAATCGCTAACCGGTAATTCCGGCAGCATCCCTCGTCCGGACGAAACGCAAGATAACCGCCTGGACGTACCTAGCCAACCGAATTTTGGAACAGAATCAAGATCCGTGCCAGTTGCGACGACGCCATGGCACTAGCGGCGCTTGGTCTCTTCACCACTTAGGACTACTTGCGACCAGGAGAATTTTTTTTCGTCGGAGCGCGTTTTTTTTCGTCGGAACAATGTCATGAAGGACCCGTGAGAAACCAATGAAGGCCCTTTGACGTTCAAGTGAACAGCATCGTCGCACCCGCTTCGTTCCGCCAATCGGACCCCCAATCCCGGCTCAGCAAGCGAGGACAGGGTTGAAACCCACACCACGCCGCTGGAACACGTCCAGTTCACCCCTTCGCCGCGTCCAAACAGATTATCGGCCGTGTTGTCGGCGCCTCGTAATCACGTATCAGCGAATTCGCCGGCCGCGGCCGCCGGCCTCGCGTAATCGCCTCAATCGGCGCGACTCGCGAAATCGCATTCTGGTCTTACTCTTGCTCGATTGCAAGACCTTCGTCGAGGGCGGGTGATCCTTTGCGGACAAAACGCGTACGAGCTCTGCCTGCCGCTGTCGAGACCCGCCGCGCGCTGGTGGCAAGCGCAGCCAGCAAGCGCGGCAAGGGCCACGGGCGTGGCGGCAGAGGCTGCACCAAAGCTACTCCAAGCCAGTCGTCCCCATCGGACAAAAAGCCGGTCCCGCGAATGACATCTTGTCACGCGGGACCCCGCAAGGAAGAAACATGCTCAAATGCCATGAGGCCGAAACCGAGCGAAAGACAGGCGCTTCTTCTCAAGCCTCACGGTGATAGTGCTTTGCGATGTGCTGGCGGTAGAGGGGTCGACGTGGTGACGGAGTTTTATTTTTTTAGGGGACCACTGATGTGGAACTCTGCGACCGATTTACCGGCAACGTTGCTGGGCACGATCTCCGTATAGATATTGGCCTTGCGGCCATCGCTTAGCACCAGCTTGTAGCACGTTTGATGATCCAAGACCTTGAAGTCCTCGGTCGGCCTTTCGAAGTAGCCGAAGAGGGTCTTGCGTCCCTTGTGATCATGTTGGGCGAGGTAACCGTCGAGTTGATCGATGACAGTCAGTTCGCCATTGAGAATCTTGCCACGGATGTGTTCCATCTTTTCCATCGGTCGCCTCCAGGGATGAAGCGTTATCATCCCGACTTCGCACGAAGGAAGAACGGGCCGCGCCGAGTTGGTGCGCAACTCACGACGTGCACGCAGCCTCGCCGGTTCTTCCAGTGCCGCTTGCCGACAAGAGAAAGAGCCGCGCCGATCGAGATCGGGGCCATGCCCCAGGTTCGTCTCGTGGCGCCGGAAGAATCCTAACTTTCTTTCATCCTACTTGCAATATCGACACATCAAAAAAACAGGAACTTTCTCCTAAGCGCTTCGTCGTCGCTTCGCCACGCCGCTTCAGGAATGGCACAATGTCAGTCTGGTGTCTTGCTTTATTCGAAGGCTGACCGGATCAGCGTCTGGGAGCCGGAGCGATCAGCTCGTAGAGAGATTGCGAGCGCACGATGGCGTGCTCGTCGGGAAAGGTGTGAAACGACTGCACGGACAAGCCCTTGACACGGGCTTCGATGCAGACGTGGCTGAGGGGCGGGGGCGCAAGCCGGTTGGAGGAGCCGAACCGATGCAGCAGGCTGTGCCGCGAGCCGTCGGCGATCATTTCTTCACAGAGATGACGGAAGACCTCGGGCTCGACTCGCTCCACTTCAAAGCAGGTCAGGTATTCGACGATTCCGCCGGGATGGAGGCTCGTCGACCGCTCGGAGCGGATTCCCGAGTGAAACACAAGGCCTGGTTCGGGCAGCGTCGTCTCAGGACCTGCCAGAACTTCGGTCAGGCGGATGGATCCTGTGCCGAAGATCACCGCGTGGCCGCCCTCGATGATCCTTACGTCGGCCTCCCACCTCTCCTGCGGAATCCGCCGGTACACGCGCGTGCTGAACCAATCCGGATGGAGGCGCTCGGTTAAAGACTTGGAATGCAAGATCGGCAACCCGGGCGCGACTGGAACTCACTCCCATGATCAAGATCTCTTCCTCATTGGTGGCTATCTCTCGCGGCTTACGCGTCCCCAGATTGCACGATGATCCGCTCCCTAGTTGAGTCTATTATAAAATAGGCCCGATTGAGGTGCAAACCCCGCTGAAAAGAGCGATGAGGCGTGGTTCTCGATAAACTTCCCGCCGTGCGGCGTGCAGGCCGCCTCCTTCTCACTCATCACTGCGGCGACTGGCAGCGGCAGGCATTTCGTTCTTTGACCCATCTTCGCTATTCTATCGAGGCAGCAAACGCCTGCCGGACTGCCTTGACCGGCGGGCGGCATGCACGTAAACTCCGCTGCCAAATTGATCTGAGCACCCGTGGTCGAGCCAGATCGCGAGTGCCGGGGTCAGGAGATTGTTGATTCGCATGGAGCGGATCAGCGCGAAGTCAAGCGCATCGCGCGATAGGCCAGGGATGGTTTCATGGACCTGATGGTTCGCTCTCGATCTTCACTTCCGGTCCGGGCATGCCATGTTTTGTTTTCACGTGGCCCGCGCTACACCTGGCATAAGATTCTGAGGCGATCTCTGGGCCGCTGGCCCTCCTGGAAACGGCGCTGGGTGTACGGCGACCCGCGCCTGTACTGGACGCTCCGCGGCGGCGACGACTACTTTCGAGAGCAGGAAGGTCAGCAGGCACGCACGCTGCGAGCCGATTGGCTGGCGGATCGCCTGGCCGCTTACCGTCCGGTCTCGATTCTTGAGATCGGCTGCGGTTACGGCAAGCTGCTCGGCGCTTTACGAGCCCGCCTCGAGGTTCCGCTGGTCGGCATCGACTTCAGCCAGACCCAGCTCGCCCACGCGAAAGAGTATCTGCGCGGGTTGCCAGATCTAGAAATCCTGCTGGCCAGCGGCGAGCGGCTTCCCTTCGCCGACGGTGCGTTCGACATGGTGGTGACCTCGGCGGTCATCTTGCACAATCCGCCGGCGACAGCCGAGAGAATTCGCCGCGAGGTCTTGCGCGTGGCGAGACGATACGCCGCGCATAACGAAGAGACGAGCATCAGCTACAACCGCTACGGTTACGACACGGCGGCGTGGTATCGCCGTGAGGGCATCACGCTGGCCGAGTCGGGACCGATTCCCATGGACCTCGACCCGCGGACATCACAGTTCTGCGTCGCCAGGCTGACCTCCAAGGTTTGAAAAGCGCGCCTGCCCCCTGCCCCGCCAACCACAACTTTCGAGAAGAGGTGTGAAACCGATGTTTGACCTTGCGGTGGCGCTTTTCCTGGGGATCGTCGCGGCCGGGATCGGCAAGAGGGTGCTTGGCCGCCTGGGCGAACTACCCGAGCATCCGCTCGATGCGGTGGGGATGTCGGCCGCGCTGGGGCTGGGCCTCCTGGCCCTGGCCTGCCTGGCGATCGGTGAGGCCGGCAAGTTCAACCTGGCCGGCCTGACCGTACTCATGGCGGTAGCCACCGAAGTCGGTCTGCTTGCCGGGCTGAGGCTGCTGCGAACGCTTTCTCAGGCCTGGTTCAAGAGCACCGAACCACGCGCTGGCGGACGCTCGGTCATCGACAGGATCATGTTCGGGCTTCTGGCTCTCACCCTTGCCGCCACGGCCCTGGCGGCGATGGCACCGGTCACCGATGGCGATGCGCTTTGCTATCACCTTCAGGTGCCCAAGGTCTTTCTCGTTCGTCAGGCGGTCTTCTTCGACGCTGATCTTCACGAAACCATCTACCCGCTGCTCACGGAAATGCTCTATGGACTGGCCCTCGAGTTTCGCGGTCCCGTGGCGTGCCGATGCATCCAGTGGCTCCTGGGATTGGTGTTCGCGTTGAGCGTCACGGCGCTGGCGCGTCCCAGTCTAGGCCGGCGCGCCTGGTGGGCTGGCACCATCGCCCTGCTCGTGCCGGCGGTGACAGGCGGCATGGCCGCGCCGCTCAACGACGTGGCCCTGGCGGCATTTGGCACCGCGGCGATCGTGGCCTGGATGAGACTCGTTGACCGTCCCACGGCCGCCGCGGCGCTCGTTGCTGGAGCCTTGGCCGGGCTGGCCATCGGCGTCAAGTACCCGGCGCTCGTACTGGCTGGCCTGCTCGCCGCCCTGCTCTTCCTGCTGCCCTGCCGGGATCGATCATGGCGAACGAGTGCGGGCTGGAGTCAAGCACTCGCTCTGGCGGCGGGGTTCATCGGCATGACCGTTCTGGTCGGCGGCTCATGGTATCTTCGCGCTTACATCTTCACCGGGAATCCCGTCTACCCGTTCTTCCGAAGTTGGTTCGGCGGATCAGGTCTTGATGAAGTGCTGGCGCCGATCAAGCGGCCGTTGCCGGTGAGTTTGTGGAACTTACTGACGTCGATCGCTCCCCTCACGCTCGAGCCGCATCGATTCGACAGCTTCGCGCACCAGTTTGGACCGGTCTTCCTACTCTTTCTTCCCGCCCTGTTACTCGAGCGCAGCTCCGCGCCGGGTGCTGGGGCTGGTGATGCTCGGGTATGTCTTCGTGATGCTTTGCCTGACGCAACGGCAGAGCATGCGATTTCTGCTCATCGGCCTGGGCCCGCTTTCGGTTGGCGTGGCCTATCTGGCCGATCGCTGGAGGCTGCGAGCGACGCCCCCTGCGCGAGTTCTCGTGACAGCCTTGGTGCTGGTGCTCTCCCTCGAAACCGGCCTGGCGATGACGCGGGCGGGCCGGGCGATAGGGGTCGTCATGGGCCGCGAGTCGTTCCATGAATTTCTCGGCCGGTGCGAGCCGACGTACCGGGTAGGCCGCTGGGTGGCCCGCAACCTGCCGGCGACTGCGCGGCTGATCGGGCAGGATCATCGGGGATTCTACATCCCGCGCGGCTACACGATGGAGCTGGCCCATCGCCGCCGCACGGGTCTGGGTCAGAACGGCGAATCCCCTCGCGCGATTGTCAATACACTGAAGAAGGAAGGATACACGCACCTGATGCTTTGCCCGCCGGTCGTCGCGTCGTCCGTCGAGTTCGACTCGACGCTGGGCCGGCTGCTCAGCCCCTGGCTGGCCGGCCACAGGCCGCTGTATCACGAAGACCTGGCAGACTCCGACGGCATCGTGCGCACCTACTCGATTTACGACCTGCTTGACGACAGACTCGGCGCCCGAGAAGGCGAGAGCGTGACGCGATGAGCCGATCGCATCCCACACTCGCCGAGCTGCGGACGACCGCCCAGAAGGGCCGCCATCGCGAGATCGGCAACTGGCTGGCCCGTCACGTGGCCCGGCCGTCGGCCATTTATGGAACCTGGCTGGCCGTTCGTCTCGGCCTTTCGGCCCACCAGGTAACGCTGGCAGCGCTGGGCGTCAGCCTCTCTGGAGCGCTGGCGATCGGCGCCGGCTCACGACTGGGATTCGTGCTCGGCGTCTTCTTTCTGCACCTGGGCTTCTGGCTCGACCATGTTGACGGCCAGGTGGCCCGCTGGCGCGGCACCTCTAGCCTCGACGGAGTCTACTTCGACTACCTGATGCACCATCTCGTGAACATGGCACTGGGCTTTGCTTTGGGCTATGGGTTGTGCGTCCAGACCGGCAACCCGGACTGGTGCCTGGCCGGGTTCGCAATTGCCGCCGGCTGGACCTTTCTCAGCCTCCAGAATGACTGCCGCTACAAGGCCTTTTTCCAGCGTCTCAAGAGCACGTCGGAGACTTACTCAATTGCGGGCGGAAGCGGCGGCAAGCCCGAACCGCCAGCCCCCTGGTCCACGCGAGGCCTGGGCCTTTTGACCTGGCCGGCGTACAAGCTGTGCGAACCCCATGTGGTGCTTGTCTGGTTGACGATCCTGGCGGTCGTGGCGGTGTTGAGCCCTTCGGCCTGGCTCGCATCTTGGCGGGTCATCGTCCTTGGCATGGCGATGCTGGCACCCGCGCTGGCGGCCGCTCGAGTGGGCCGAGCGATCGTGAGAAAGTCGGTGGAGGCTGAGTTCGAGCGGTGGTGTCGTGGGGCAGATGCCGTTCCGATACGCAGACCGGGACGAATTGACGGGTCATCATCGGAGAAGGCCAAGGCCGGAGCCGAGAACAAGAACAGCCTTGCGGACCAGGCGAGGACCTGACATTCTTCGACGTTGCTCAACGAGTAAGTGCGGCTCGTCAACTGCCTGCTCACCGGCCTGGTGACCGCAACGATCCACCCTGGGGAAGCACCATGACAACAAATGAGCTTGACCCGTCTGCTCACTTGCCCAAGTGGCCTGCCCGGCGCGACGTGGGGATCGGCGTCGTGGGAGCGGGGTTCATCGTTCGGGACTGCCACTTGGTCGCTTACAACGAGGCGGGGTTCCGGGTCGTCGGAATCACGTCCCGAAGTCTCGATCGCGCACGGGAAGTCGCGGAGCTGCGGGGAATCCCGAGCGTGTATGCCGACCTTGAAGCATTACTGGACGACCCCGAGGTTGAAGTTGTCGATATCGCGGTTCCGCCCGCCGAGCAGCCCGGCATCATCGAGCGGGTGCTGACGCATCGCCGCAAGGTGCGCGGGATCCTGGCGCAGAAGCCGCTGGCGCTGTCGATGAGCGAAGCGCGGCACCTGGTGGACGCCTGCGCCAGAGCGGGCGTGGTGCTGCAAGTGAATCAGAACATGCGGTACGACCACTCGGTGCGCGCGGCCAAAAGCTTGATTGCTCGGGGGGTGCTGGGCGATATTGTGCTGGCCACGATCGACATGCGGGCGATCCCGCACTGGATGCCGTGGGCGCGGCAGGGACGGTCACTGTCAACATTCATCATGAGCATTCATCATCTCGACACGTTTCGTTACTGGTTAGGTGATCCCGTCCGCGTGCTGGCGAGCACCCGGCCCGACCCGCGGACCGAGTTTCCGCACACCGACGGAATCAATCTGTACATCCTGGAATATGACGCGGGCGCTCGGGCATCCGCCTGGGATGACGTCTGGAGCGGGCCGGCGCGCGAGGGTGCGGGCGCCGAGGTCGGCATTCGATGGAGAATCGAGGGGACGGAGGGGATCGCATTGGGAACGATCGGCTGGCCGGGCTGGCCCCAGCGTGTTGCCAGCACCCTGGATTACTCGACGACCCGCGATCAAGGCATCTGGCATCGCCCGCGCTGGCCGGAGGCCTGGTTTCCCGACGCGTTCGCGGGCACGATGGCGGGGCTGCTTCGGCTCTTGAATCGGGAACCGAACCGGACATCTCGGGCCAAGACAACCTTGCCACGATTACCCTCTGCGAGGCAGTGCTGGCAGCGGCCGGGGAGCACCGCGTGGTAAGCTTTGACGATTTCAGGCCATAATGGAAGCAATAACCAGGCTCGCTTCTTTCGGGAGCCATGTGCCTTGCCACCGACGCAGTTCTCCGATCTCATCCATGAAATTGCTGCTGGCCCTCTCGTGGGCCCTCGACCACCCGTGGGTCTTCGCGTTCGTGGTTGCGCTTGTCGTTGTGATGATCGGCGCGGGGATCTCACTCTGGAGGTTGCGGAAAAGACACACCGTCCTGTCCACCGACCTCGAGATCGTGGCCGACGAGCGAATCCGCGCGGTGCGCGCCCTCCGCGAGACCGAGGTCATCTATCATTCGCTCGTGGAGACGCTGCCGCAGATGATCCTGCGCAAGGATCTCGACGGCCGCTTCACCTTCGCCAACCAGCGCTTTTGCTCGGAGCTGGGCAGGAGCCTGGAGGAGATTCTGGGCAAGACCGACTTTGATTTCTTCCCCCGTGAGCTCGCCGAGAAGTACCGCCGCGACGATCGGCGGGTCATTGACAGCGGGCAGGTCCTCGACGCGGTCGAAGAGCACAACACGCCCCAGGGTGAGAAGCTCTATGTCCAGGTGATGAAGAGTCCCTTGTTCGATCATGATGGCAAACCCAATGGGATCCAGGCGATCTTCTGGGATGTAACCGCGCGAATCCGGGCCGAAGAGCAGCTCAAAGAGCAGAACGTGATGCTTCACGAACTGGCTCGCTCGGAACATCAGGCTCACGAAGCACTCAAGAACGCGCAGAGCCGCCTGGTCCAGACCGAAAAGCTCGCGAGCCTGGGCCAGCTTGTGGCGGGAGTCGCCCACGAGATCAATAATCCGCTCTCGTTTGTGAGCAATAACGTGGCGGTTCTCGAACGCGACCTGCACGATCTGCTCGGGCTCATCAGCCTGTACCGCCAGGGAGAAGAGCCGCTGGGAGAGGCTCGCCCCGACCTGTGCAAAAAGATCAACGACCTGGACGATCGGATCGACCTGAACTACAGCCTGGAGAATCTGCCCCGCCTGATCGAACGCACGCGCGAGGGGCTGCGGCGAATCGAACGGATCGTCAAGGAGCTAAGGCTTTTCGCTCGCGTCGATGAGGGAGACTGGAACGAGGTTGACCTCAATCCTGGTATTGAATCCTCGATCAATATGGTGAAGGGTTACGCCAGGAAGAAAGGAGTGCGCATCGTCATGGACTTGGGGGCGATGCCCACCATCCGCTGCCGGGCCGCGCGCATTCACCAGGTGGTCGTCAACCTGCTGACCAATGCGATCGACGCCTGCGCCGAGGACGACGGCGTGGTGACCGTGCACACCGAGACCGAGCCCGAAGTCATGGGCGTGCGAATCGATATCGAAGACAACGGCTGCGGCATCGATGCGGCGATCCGGGAACGGATTTTCGATCCGTTTTTCACGACCAAGCCCATCGGCCAGGGAACGGGCCTGGGCCTGAGCATCAGTTATGGAATCATCCAGGAGCACGGCGGCCGGATCGAACTTGCTTCGGAGCCAGGCCATGGCTCGCGGTTCACGGTCCATTTGCCCGTCGAGCCCCGGCGCACGCATACCGGTGAAGAGCTGTCACTGCTCACGGCACTGGACGGCGGACCCGGCGGGGAACCGCCGGAGGAAGCCTCGCCGCCGTTGCCTTCGCTCTCCTCGTCTGGCACACAAGCGACGGCTCAGGGCGCTCGATCGGGAGGACTGGCGCGATGAAACTGGGGCTCATCAACTCGGCGTGGGTTCAGGCGGGGCGTGGCACCGCCTTCGGGATCAGAAAAACCAAGGCGATCGGCTTCGATTCGATTGACATCTTTGCCGACCCGCTCGATCTGGGCGCCGACGAGAAGCGGCTGATCAAGCACGAGTGCGATCTCGCCGGCCTGCCGATCGTGAGCGTCGCCTGCGTGGCGGTCGGCCTCATCGACTTCAATCCCAGCGTCCAGCGGTTCCACGTTGACCGGGTTCGCGCCTACCTCGATATGGCCAGCGACTTCGGCGCGCGAAACCTCTTGCTCGTACTGGGTGAGTACATCTGGCAAAAGGAAGTGATCCCCCCGGCCGAGCAGTGGGCCACGGGCGTCTCCCACGTGCGCACGCTTGGTCAGTACGCCGCCGAGCGCGGGCTCGAGATCGCGCTAGAGCTGGAGCCCTTTCAGCTCTCTCTCCTGAACGACGTGCCCAGCATGAGCCGCTTCCTGGGCGACGTCGCTCACCCCGCGGTGAAGGCGAATCTCGACATCTCACACCTGGCCCTGGCCCGTCAGCCCGCCTCGGCACTCGAGGCGTTGCGGGGGCAAGTGGCACATATCCACATCTCCGATTGTGACGGTGTGGTCCACGGAGACCTGCCGCCCGGCCGGGGCGTCGTTGATTTTCCGCCCTACCTCGAGGCCATCAAGGCGCTGGGGGCCGATGACTTGACCATCTCCATCGAGCTGGAGTACTCCCCCGACCCAGGTCGGATCGAAGAATGGGTTGCTGAAGCGTACGACAAGACCGCGGCCTTGATGCGCGCAGCCGGACTGAGGGAGTAAGTCGAGTGCTGTCGCGGCTTGCCAGGCTGCTGCTTCTGCTGGCGCTGACCGTGCTCGTTGGCTGGCCGCTGCTGGCGACGGTGCTGGAAGCAACCCAGGCGCAGCGGCATCTGCAGGGTGCGTTTTCGGGAAACGTGCTCGACCCGGCCGCGTCAGCGCAGGTGATCGACGATACGGGCGGCCTGGCGCGCCCGGCGCGGCTGGCGGCCGAGACGCTGATGTTGGTTCTCACCACGCTGGCCTTGGTTCTGCCACCGGGTATCTTGCTGGCCCTGCTTCTCTTCCGCACCGACGTCTGGGGTCGTGGCCTCTTGCTGGCGATCCTGGGGATCGCGGCGTTCGTTCCCTTGCCGCTGCACGCGACGGCTTGGCTGGGTGCGTTCGGTAACGCCGGGCGGATGCAGGCGATCGGCGTGAGACCCGTCCTGGTCGGCCGAACAGGTGCCGCGGTTGTACACGCGTTAGCGGCCTTGCCATGGGTGGTCCTGCTGGCCGGCGTAGGGTTTCGGACCGTCGAGCCCGAGCTGGAAGAATCGGCCCGGCTCGACTTGCGGGCCTGGAAGGTCTGGATGATCGTCACCCTCAGGCGCGGAGCCGGTGCAGTCGCCGCCGGGGCACTGGCGGCGGCCGTGCTCACCGCGGGCGACATGACGGTGACCGACCTACTCCAGGTTCGCACGTACGCAGAGGAGGCTTTCGTCCAGTTCACGCTGGGCCACGGACCGGCAGACGCCGCCGCGGTTTCCATTCCACCCCTCGTCGTGCTGGGAATCGCGGTCTTCTGGCTGGCGCGCACTTTGCTTCATTCGGATCCCTCGCGGCTGGCCTCTGCGTTCGCGGCAGCCAGGCCATGGAGGCTAGGACGATGGCGAATTCCGCTTGGAGCACTTCTGGTTCTACTGGTCGGCAACCTGATGGCCCTGCCGCTTTACAGCCTGGTCTGGCGAGCGGGGCGCGTCGGCGGCCGCGCCCGGCTGGGTCAGCCGCCAACCTGGTCATTGCACGGCTTGCTCGGCACGCTTCAGTTCGCCGTGTCGGAGAGCTGGGAGCCGCTGCGAGACAGTCTCGTTCTGGCCTCGATCGCGGCTACGGTGACCACGATCCTGGCCTGGGCGCTGGCGTGGTCGAGCCGCCGATCCCTCGCCTGGCAGCTCCTGGCTCTGGCGATCGTGGCGCTGACGCTGGCCGCGCCCGGCCCCGTGGCCGGCATGGCGCTTTTCCTCGCCTACCGATCCGTCCCCTTGGTCTACGACACGCCCTTGATCGTGATCCTGGCCCAGTCGGCTCGCTGCCTGCCGTATGCCGTACTCATCGTCTGGCCCCTGTTACGGTCGCTGCCGCCGGAACTGTTCGAGTCGGCCGCGCTGGATGGATATGGCCCCTGGGGGCAACTCTGGCGCGTGGCCCTGCCTCTGTCACGTCGGGCGATCGCGGCGGCCTGGAGCGTTACCTTCGTGCTCGCTTTCGGAGAGCTGCCGGCAACTAACCTTGTGCAGCCGCCGGGCGTGACCACCATCACGTTTCGAATCTGGACTCTGCTCCACACCGGTGTAGAAAGCCACCTGGCGGGCGTGGCCCTCGTCATGCTCTCGGTCGTGGCGGGCGCGGCGTTCCTCGCGGTGTGGGGGTTGCGTTCGCTCGCAACACGACCCGAGCACTAGGTCAGGCACTAGGTCAGATGAAGGCTCACGCCGCGGCGATTTTCGCGGCGTCGGCCAGGGAATCGAGGACGGCGTCGGCGGTGGTCTCGGCGGCGTGGATGCAGTCGGGAATGCCCACACCGTCGAAGGCGATGCCTGTCAGGAAAAGGCGGGGATACCGCGTCAGCTTGCGGCGGATGGTCTCCACGCGCTCGGTATGGCCCAGGATGTATTGCGGGCATGGCCCGAGGATGGCGGCCGACCTGGAAGAGCAGAGGCTCGCCCGAGACCCCGATCAGCTCGCCAAGCTCGCGGGCAACAATCTCTCTGAGCGGGCCGTCGTCGAGATCGCAAAGCTCGGGCTGAGTGGCACCGCCGATGAAGATGCGCATCAGGGCCGTGCCGGCCGGTGCGCGGCGTGGGAATTTGACGCTCGAGAACGAGGCAGCCAGGATCGACCGTCCTTCAATGGCGGGAACCACGACGCCGAAGCCATCGAGCGGATGCTGGATCTGGTCGCGCTGGTACGCGACGCTCACGATCACCGAAGAGGCGTACGGAATCGCGCGAAGCTGGAGCGCCAGCCCGGGGTCTTCGGCGTCGATGATCCGGGCGGTCGAGTGGGCCTCGGTGGTGACGATGACCGCGTCTGCTTCCAAGGGGGGCCGTCGAGCAGCTCGACCAGCCAGGGAGAAGCGGCACCGTTTCGGCTCAGCCGCCGCACCGGTGCGCTCGTGCGAACGGTACCCGGCGGCAGCGAACTCGCCAGCGTGCGTGGTAAAACGTCCATTCCCTCGGCCAGCGTGACGAACATCCCGTAGCGGGCACCCGAGGCTTGCCGGTCTTGCTGGCGACTCTTGCGCTGGAGGCTGTGCTGATGCCAGGCCGCGCGAATCAAGCTGCCGTGCTCGCGCTCCATGGCCAGATATTGAGGCAGCGTGGCCTTGAGGCTCAAATCGTTGGGGTCTCCCGTGTAGATGCCGCCAACAAGCGGCTGAACCAGCCGATCGAGCGCTTCGCGGCCCAGCCGGCGGCGGACGAACGACGCCAGGCTTTCTTCCGATTCGTCATCCCGGCGCGGCACCACAAGGTCCATCAGCACACGCAGCTTGCCCCGCCACGAGAGCACGGGCGTGGTCAGGATCGGCAAGATTCGATGCGGCGCCATCAGCACGAAGCCTTCAGGCACAGGTGCCAGTTGCCCGTTCCTGACCACAAACGAGCGCCTGTGGCTAGGGTCGGTCTCGATCAACTGGTCAGAAAGCCCGAGCCGATGGCAGAGTTCGATGCCCCAAGGCTTGTTGGTGATGAACGAATCAGGCCCTCCCTCCAGCGTGAACCCATCCCTCCGCTCGGTCCAGATGACCCCGCCAATGCGATCCTTGGCTTCGAGCACCACAACCTCAACGGGTCTGCGCAAAAGCGCACCCCGCTCGCAGATCCGGTGAGCCGCCGTCAGCCCCGACAGGCCCCCACCGATCACTACGACGCGATCACACTTGCCTCCCACCGCGGAACGCTCGACCAATGCCCCAATCTCCTTCATCGCCAGGGGAATCATCGATCCCCCGTCCTTGATTCACCTGGCGCCAACAAACCGAATGCGTGCCAAGATCGACTCTTGCCACCAATCATACCGTTATGGCGAGTGGTGAATTGCAAAAAGGCAAGCTTTGCGACGCTTTGCAAAGAATTGCTTGCGTGCACACATGGAATCAACTGTATTGCTCAGGTACAGGCCAATTCTACCAAGGGCAAGAGTCGATGGCGAGTAGGGGCTTCGGAGCCGCGCAATGCTTGTCGTTTCCGTCTCCTTGGAGTCTTTCCACCGAACTTTTACGTAAGATGGGGAGAAGTTTTCGAAGAGCAGTCGCAAACGATGCTGCCAATTATGGGCAGGAGCGGCAATCGGGTTGTACGGCCATGCCGAGCAACTGCCGCGCAGGTTTCGTGACCCGCCGGCGCTGCGTGCGCGGGAGCTTCGCTACCAGGTGAGGCACGTGCAACCGCGTGAGCAACCGCCCCACCGCTCAACAGGTCGGGGCACCTCCTCGTGCCGGCTTCGGGAGGTTACTTGACGGCCACCCCAAGGGCAGCCGAGTCGAGCCAGGCACGACCTACACCGATCAGAGCCAGACCGTAGTCGATGCTGACCGCGTCCTTGGGAACATCGCCGACAATCTCAAACACTCGCCATTCTCGATTCGTGATTGGCCGGTCCGCCATGTCTTCCGCGAACAGTAAGGAAGCCGGTGTGAACCCTTCCTTCCGAACGTGCAGCCAGAGATGGGCTCGATTCGCCTGGCCTTCGACTTCCGTGCGGACCGCCGCGCTCAACTTGATCCGCTTGCCTCGGAACGGCTTCGCGTCGATCCTTTGCTCCAGACTTCCAAAAGGTTCTCCGTATCGCGAGCCGGGCCTCGGGCGGATCATCGCGCAGCGCTTGCCGGTATGCGGGTGATCTTCACTTGTCATCACCTCATAGCTCAGACCGTTGATCCCAGTGGGGCCCACCCAATCCTGTGGTTTCACGCCCAGCTCGCCGCTTTCGAAATCCAGGTTGGCTGGTGTTGCGAGCGTCTGGACCCGGGGACGCTCCCCCGCTGGGTTCGGACGAGCGGAGGTCGTTCTCTCGACAAAGAGCAGGGCATCGTAAAGTTGAGGTACGCTGGACTGAGCCCAAAAGCCCTCCGTAGTCTGCTCGTTGTAGCCGGCCCCAATGGTTCGGGTCGCGTGGGGCTCGTCGAACCAGGTTCTGACCGGCCCATCCTTGGGTATCGCACGCAGGTCGATTGCGGCCAGCGAAAGTCCACTCGAGGCGAGCATCGCATCAAGACTTCCCTCCGGTGCGCCTTTGACCTGGAACGGACGCAACCGACCGGTTCCGAAGGGCATTTCCACGGCTTGAAATGATCCCTGATTGAAGGCGAAGCCAAAAACAACCATGTCAGGGCCGAACATCTTGCGCAGGTGGTGACCCATCCACTCCATGCCTCCGGTCGCAGCCGTGGCCACATGGCCGTTATGTGCCCAGATGACCATTTTCGTGCCTGGTCCCTCGTGCTCGAGAATCCAGCGAATATTGTCAGCCATGGCCCGATCACGTACTCTGCGCCCGGCCATCATGTCCCTGGAATTCCTCAATGCGAGGGCCTGGGCCAGGACCTGGGCGTGCTGCCGCGCAATGGCCCACTCGCCCGCGCCTTCCCGCTCCACGAAATGCTCCTTCTGCCGATCCAGGATCTCCAGAAGGTGCTGCACGGCGTCCGTCCCTGCCTGTCGCTTGTCGGGCCCAAGCGGATCGTACGATTTCGCGTGGAACGGGTTGGCCAGCTTCGTAGAGGGTCTCTTTCGTCCCGGCCGGGAGCTCGGTACCGTCCCTGGAAACGAAGTCCAACGCCACTCTGGCTGCGCGAGTCGGCACCTGGGCGTCGAAGCCGTAGAACTTCACTTTCTTCTCATGATGCGGATTCACGTTGTAATTCCGCATCCAGCGGATCATATCGAGGACTTCTTCCGTGTCCCAGGTCCAGAAATACAACCCTGCAAGGGCTCTCGCGGGATCGCCTTTACCAGTCATCACGAACTCGTTGACGTCGAAGGCTTCAGGCATCGTGGCCTCGATGCCGAAGACGGTGAACCCCATCTCGCTCACGAGGAACTCGAGCATCCGGTGCTTGAGCTGGAAGAATTCGCGGGTTCCGTGTGTCGCCTCGCCAAGCGCCACCAACCGCGCCTCACCGATCACCTTCTTGAGCGGCTGCATGTCGTCGAAACCGTGGCCTGCTTCCACTCCCTTGAGACGAATCGCGTTCTTCGCCAGCCATTTCTTGACTTCCTCCAATTGGGCCTTCGCGGCGGCCAGCCGCTCCGCGTACTGCTCGGGCGTCAATAATTCCTCGATCTTCACCTGGTAGGCGCCGGGTTTCGCGGTTTTCTCGAGCGCGCGGATCTCCAGCCGGTATTCGCCGGATGCGCTTGCGACCACACGAACGGGTTCCGGCCCGCTGTCGCCGTTTGGGCTATCAACCTCGGCGATCCTCTTCCCGTCCGGGCCAAATACCCTCACCACGAGGTCGATGCCGCGCTGATCGACGACCAGATTAAGGAACTGACCAGTCTTCAGTGATACTGTATAATCATGAGCATCGCCACCGGCCATCGGCCGCTCGACGGCCTTGCCCGGTTCGAGAGCGACGCCCGTCTTGCTCAGCGCAGTTGGTTGTTGCCCACCCCGGACCGCGAGGGTGAGCCACAAGAGACCAATAAATAGCACGGTATTACGGCATGGAATGAATCTGTCCACTTCGTTCTCCCGTAGAGGTCAATCCTTGAAGGTTCTCGAGGCGCGATTCTCCATTCATTACCGGTAAGAGGATTGTAAGGCCAGCGCATCCTGTTGGCGATATCCGGGCTCAAGCCCCTGCCCTGGCTTGCAAGGGGAGAGCACGGATAAGGGCGCACTACGCCCGCACTGGCTGTCCCAGTGGCGAAGTCAACGCAGGAAGGGTGGCCGGGTGTACGCAACGCGTCCGCAAATCGCGTTAGTGCTTCTGCGCAATCTGAATGAGGTTGCCGCAGGTGTCATCAAAGACCGCCGTGGTGACCGGTCCCATCGCGACCGGCGGCTGGGTGAAGCGAACTCCCGCGGCTTGCAGCCGCTCGTATTCCGAGTGCACGTCGTCGACCCCGAAGGACGTGAACGGTATCCCGTCAGCCACCAGGGCCTGCTTGAATGGCCTGGCGGCCGGATGGCCGTCTGGCTCGAGCACCAGCTCGACGCCGTTTTCATGGCCCGGCGCTACCACCGTGAGCCAGCGGAATTCGCCCATCGGGATCTCGGTTTTCTTGGCGAACCCCAGAACCTCCGTGTAAAACTTCAGTGCCTTATCCTGATCGTCCACGAGAACGCTCGTTAACACAATCTTCATCGTTCAGCTCCCTGACTCCCCGGTGTCAGCCATCGTTCGACAATGGCCTTCAGGGGGTCGGTGTTGATGTAATGGAACTTGTATCGACCTTCCCGTTTCGTCGTCACGAGACCGACCGACTCCAGCACGTCGAGGTGTTGCGAGATCGCCTGGCGGGTAAGGCCAAGGCCATGCTTCATCGTCAGTCGCGTGCAGAGCTCGAATAACGTCTGGCTATTCCGCTCGCGCAGTTCATCGAGAATTGCCCGCCTCGCCGGTGCACTGAGTGCCTCGAAGATATCGGCCATTGCGCGATCATAGGCAAGTCATGACTTGCCTGTCAACATGGATCTCTCCTCAAGACCTGATCAAGTGCCGCGCGAAGTCGGGCACGTTTCTGTAGAGCAAGTGGAAACATTCGTTGAACGAGCCAAGCTTGAATCCAAAGGGCCGAACGACTGTTTCAAGGCTTGTTCTCGAATGGAGAGAGACGTGACCATTCCGCGGGCCCGCGTACCACCAGCTTAGCCCCTGGCGGTCGATATCCGCGGGCTGAAGCAGCGTCGAGCAGACGATGATTCCAGACGCCGATAAGAGCTCGTTCATGTCGGCGAACACGTGGCGGGGATCGGTCGCGTGTTCGAGCACCTCGAAGCTGACGATGCAGTCGAAGCGATCCCCGGGACGGGCGGAATGACCGGCGACAAACGGATCGTAAGTCTCGGCGTGCGGAAAACCCGCGGCGCGGAGCGATTCCGCCAGGATGCCATTTCCTCCGCCATAATCCAGTAGGCGAAGGGGCTTGACGGCGGGAAACAAGCTGCACAGCCAGGCGGCGTTGGAACGAGGCCGCGACTCCTGGTAGTCAGGATCGACCAGAATGTACTCGTCGTTGTAAATGAAACGCTGGAAATCCTCGACTGTGAAATGATCGAATGCCGTCGTGAAAATAAACTGGCAGGTGGGGCAGCGGTAGTAATAGATCGGTACTCCCGAGGTATCCAGAACCTTGCGCCGGTAGATCTCACAGTTTTTGTGGAAATCAACAACGCCGTAGAGGGCAGCCATGGCGCCACAGCACTTGCATGAGGTGCCCCTGTCGCAAACGGGCTGCAATCCCTTGCTCATCTCATGTCTCCTGCACGCGCGGACACGAAGCCGACTCACGCATTTGTGCTAACTGTCCGGGCCGCGGTCTCTGTCCGTTTTCGACTCATCGGAAAGTAGCGCGGCTGCCACATCTTGGCGTCGATCAGTTGTCCGAGGTCTTCGTTCTCACCTTTACTGGCGATGCCATCGTGCCGAGCGGCGGCGGCGACGGCCAGAGCGATCGCGCGCGAGACCCTGCGCGTTTCCGACAGGGGTGGAAGGAGTGGTGCGGCACTGTCTGTTCGCGTTGGAGAACAATCGGCCAGGGCGCGCGCGGCGGCGTTGAACATGGCGTCCGTGACGCTATGTGCACCGACGGCCAGCACGCCCAGACCCACGCCGGGGAAGACGTAGCTGTTGTTGCACTGGGCGATCGGGTAACGGTGTCCGCCGTACAAAACATCCTCGAATGGACTGCCGGTCGCGATCAGTGCGCGGCCCTCGGTCCAGGCGATCAGGTCGGCCGGCGTCGCCTCGGCGCGAGACGTCGGATTCGAGAGGGGGAAGATAATGGGCCGGTCCACATGCTGGGCCATGGCGCGCACCACCTCTTCGGTGAACGCCCCCGCCTGGCCCGATGCGCCGATGAGGATCGTGGGTTGAACCTGCCGTACAACCTCGAGCAAGCTGATGGTTCCGTCTGGACCCGTGCCCCAGCTCGCGATGCGCTCGCGGGGCTGAGCGAATCTCTGCTGATACGGCCTGAGACCGGCCATTTCGTCGTGCAGGATCCCCTTGCGGTTGAGCAGGTAAAAACGATCGCGTGCCTGGCGCTCGGTGAGGCCTTCACTGACCATGAAGACCACAATTTGCTCGGCGATGCCGCAGCCTGCCGAGCCAGCGCCAGGATGACGACCCGCTGGTCGCGCAGCCGGCCGCCGGAGACGGCCGCCGCAGCCAGCAAGGTGCCCGCCGCAACCGCGCCGGTTCCCTGGATGTCATCATTGAAGCTGCAGAGTCGGTCGCGGTAACGGTCGAGAATTAGGCCGGCGTGCTGCTGCGCAAAGTCTTCCCACTGGAGCAACACGTGCGGGAACTTGTCTGCGACCGCGGTGACGAACCTTTCGATGAACGCATCATACTCCGGGCCGCTGATGCGCTCATGACGCCAACCGATATAGAGCGGGTCGTCAAGGCGTTCTCGATTGTTGGTACCAACGTCGAGCATGATCGGCAGGGTAGTGGCCGGATGGATGCCGCCACAAGCCGTGTAAAGCGAGAGCTTGCCGATCGGTATGCCCATGCCGCCGGCGCCCTGGTCTCCCAGCCCGAGAATGCGCTCGCCGTCGGTGACGACGATCACTTCCACCTGCGGTGAGGCGGCATTATCCAAGATCTCCTCGATGCGATCTTGCTCCGGATAAGCGATGAAGAGACCCCGCGGACGGCGATAGATGTGGCTGAACTGCTCGCAGGCCAGGCCGACGGTCGGCGTGTAGACGATCGGCATCATCTCGGCCAGATTGTCGATCAAGAGCCGGTAATACAACGTCTCGTTGCTGTCCTGAAGCTGGCGCAGGTAGATGTGCCGCTCAAGGTCGGTCGGTTTGACCTGGTAAGCCGACGCCGCGCGTGACACTTGCTCGTCCAGGGTCTCCTCGGCCGGCGGTACAAGCCCCAGGAGGCCAAGTTCACACCGTTCGTCGCGTGTGAACGCAGTGCCCTTGTTCAACAGGGGGCGTTCGAGCAAGAGGTGTCCGCCAAACGACAGTTCCAGGGCATCGGAGTCGATGATGGCCGACATGATCTCCTTGATTTCCATCGTCTCCCTCTTCCTTCAGGATCGCGTTACGGTGAAGCCTCACGTCTACTTCGACTTTTGCTGCTCCAGCCAGTTTTCGGCTTCGAGCCGGCGGTACTGTGCGTCAAGATTGACCGACACGGCTGCCAAGCGTCGCTTCGAGCTGTTGTGATGGCTGCTGCGTGCTCCGTGTTCCCGACCGTTCTGACCAAGAGCTAATCGATCACCTCGGCTGTGGGCGAAAGCACGCGATCGTCCATCGCGAATTGGAATCCTCGACGCCGCGTTCATCATAGCGAAGCAGGAGCACAACGTCATGGAAAGAACTGCTGGAGGCGGCCGCCGTCTCGCGCGGCGGCCGCTCTGTCGCGGACCGACCTCATCACAACTGCCGCATGAAAGCCACCAACTGGCTCTTCTCCTCGCTCGTCAATCGCGTCTCGAGAATGAGGTTGAAGAATTCGATCGTGTCTTCCAGGGTCAGCAGGCGGCCATCGTGGAAATAAGGAGGAGATTCCTTGATGCCCCGGAGCGCGAAGGTCTTGATCGGCCCCTGCGCGGTCGCCACCAGACCATTGATCGTCTGGGTCTGATAGAAGCGCTCGACCATCAGGTTGTGCATCGTATTATCGGTGTAGTACGGAGCGGGGTGGCAAGTGGCGCACTTGAGCCTTGCCAAAGAACAGCTCCTGCCCGCGCATCTCCTTGCTGTCCGGACTGAACTTGCGCGGGTCAAGCTTGCCGTCGAGACCTAGCCCTGGTGCAGGTGGGAAATCCAGCAGGTCCTGGACCTCGGCCATGAAATGTACCTGGGAACCGCGTCGAGGGGGTTGACTCCCTTGGCTGCCGCCGAAACCTGATCGCCGTCGAAGTAGGCGGCTCGCTGCTCGAACTCCGTGAAATCCTCGATGGACTTGAGCGCCGCTGCGACCCGAATAGCCGCTGGATGTTGACCCCGCGCAGGCTCGGCGTTTCGATACGGCGACGATGGCTTTGCGGCCGGATGTCGCCTACCAGGTGAGCCGCCCCCGAGGTGTGGCCGTTGACGTGGCAATCAAAGCAGGACACGCCCTGCATGCCCAGAGGCTGCGACGTCTTGCGATCGGCGGTGCCGTTGAACTGCTGCTGGGGAAACTGCGTTACAAGCAGGCGCACTCCTTCCAGATCCTTGGCGTTGAGGATGCCGCCGAAAACCACCTGGAAATTCTCCACCGTCAAGACCTTACCTTGCGAGACGTCTCCCAGGTCGGGTCGCGTCGTGAGAAAAATGGCCGGCGGAAACTCGGGTAAGAAATGGTCGGGTAGATCAAAATCGAGATCGAACCGTTCCAATCGCGGTAGAAGCTTGATCTCTTCCTGAGGAAAGACCATGCCGCCTACCAGGTGCTTGGGGTGCGGTAGCGGCAAAAATCCTTTGGGAAACTGGTTCTGGTTGCGAATGTCGTCCGGCGACATGTTCGCCAGCATATCCCACGTGACACCCTGCGGAAGTTTGGCGGCTGGTCCCACCGGGATGGGCTTGCCGCGTGTCATCTTGACCGTGGGATCAGTTCGCTTGGACAGATCGTACCGCTCTTCCAGGAGTGCCTTTTGTCGGGCCATGACCTGGTCCTTCTCTGCCTTGTCATCGGCCATCATTGCCTCGAACGTTTTCTGACCGAGGAGCACGGGACTGACCTGGTCGTACGAGCTTTTGGCCGGGCCGGCCGTCGAAGCCGACTCGGGCTTTTCGGCGGCGGGCTGCTGCGACCACGACGGGCCGGCCAGAATCAAAACGCAGGGCACAGCAATCAACCAGCGCAGTCTCGATGGAGCAGGGCAGCGGTCTTTCGCTCTTGTCGTCAACATCATTCTCCTCCGGCTTCTGAATTCTGGGGGTGGTACTCGCCTCTAACCGACGCCAACCGGCGCCGTCCGGAAATGAGCTTGCACCGAAAAACGCAACGTATCATGGTCAACGGTCGGAGCCCTCTTCGCAAGGGCGTTGACATTACTCGTGCTGGTGAAGTCCCGTGACGACACACCGCCAGGCGCGGCACCCGGGCCGATCTTCGGGCTCAGTCCCGTTCAAGAATCGTTTGCTAGCTTCAGGCACAAGCGGCAGATGTGCTCCAGAAAGCAGCAAATAGGACCTGCGGCGGGCTTACCATGCCAGCTTCGCGGGAAAGAATTCGCTGATGAGATCCTGGTAGAAGGGCTTGAGTGCTTCAACGTTCGGGGGCTCGTGCCCCTTCGAGTAAAGGTCGTACGGGTTGAACTTGCGCACCCACTCGAACAGGCGGTGGTCGCGGTCGTTCATGAGGTGGGTGTACTGCCCCTCGCGATGAGCCGGGTAGAAGGAATGGTATCGGATCATGGCCAAGGCTTCGTCGGGAAGGTGATCCTTGACCACATGAAAGAGATACTCGTCGTGGCCCCACGACAGGTGAACCTGGTCGAGACCGCAGCCAGGTTCGTAGATGCCGGATTCGGTCTGGTACCCGGCAACGTTCCAGTCAGGGTTGTGCTGGAAGAACTCGTGAAACACGATCCGTTCGGAGAAACGGCAGCCAACCGGGAACGTATCGCCGACGACGGCCCACTGGGGCTCTCCGAAAAGGCAAAGAATCTTCCCGAGATCGTGAATCAGGCCCGTGAGGATGAACCAGCGGGGATGGCCGTCGGCTCGTATCGCCTCGGCCGTTTGCATGAGGTGTTCGATCTGGCTGAGCTCGGTGTCGGGGTCGCTGTCATCGACCAAGGTGTTGAGAAACTCCATGGCTTCCCAGATATCCATGCGGCGCGTGTTCTTGGCAGGTATTCGGCTTGCTTGGCACGCACGAAGTCGAGGGTCTGGTTGGTGTGATTCAACCGATAGAATTCGCGTACACCAGGACGGACATTCTGTCCGTAGTCGCGGAACCTCGACTCTTGTTCTGGCTGAGGATAACGATCCAGGAGAAAGTCTTCCCACTCGTCCAGGTCGGAAAGTGGATTCGAAGGCGTCGAGGGCAAGGGAGATTCCGACATTGTGGTGCTCCGCCTACGTCGCTCGGCAAGGCGATAGGAGTTCGCGCTTGAACGCAATTGTACCGGGAAGGCTCGGATTCGCCAAACTTTGGTTCCCGCCATCCCGGGAAGTTCCGACTCCAGCTCTATGCGGCTAACTGCCAGCTTTACACGCATTGTTGATCTCAGGCTGGTGTGGAAGTGTACGGAAACGCCTTTTGCTTGGCGGGTTCTGGGTCGTTCTAGATGAAGGTCGGGGCCCGTAACGGCCGAACTTGAAGAGTGAAGAAGACCGCCGAGCCGGACTGGGCTCGAACCGAACCGACCAGGTCAAGAGAAATTGTCGGTCGATTCCGGAAATTCCTCACAGCCTGAGTCACTTGCGATCGATAACTAGACCACATGGACCGGTCGCCTCGATTGTGAAGAGTCGCCGGAACGATCGGTCAACGCTCGGTCACAACGGTCCGGCGCCAGCAGGCCGGAGGGGCAGGAGGGCCTCCCGGCGCGTTCGCGCAAGTTCCCAAGGAGGGGAAAAGACAATGTTCCAATCCGCGCGGCACCGGAGCCCAATGACCCCGCGCTGGGTTCGTGGCCTGATTTCGGGTGCCTTCCTGGCCGTCATCTCTACCACGCATCTCGGCTGCGGCCTCGATTACGTCTTCCGCAATATCTCGCCGCTGCACCCCACGGGATGGTCGTTCGCCTGGCCGATCTTCCCGTCGCAATCGCAGCGGCTGGAGGAAGACGTCAAACGAGAACAGCGAAACAAGGTTCCGATCCTGGACCCGATTCCGGCCGACTTCGCCTCGGCGGCCTGCCTCGATCCTCCCAGCGAGGAAGAGGTGTGGAACAAGGTGCCCAAGTTCAAGAACGGCTCGCCCATCTTCTACGAGACCCAGCGCAACAACGTGCGGATCTTGATCGAGAAGATCGGCGAGAAGATCGACCCGTGCAAGATCTACCCGCTTGCGGGGCCATGCCAGCTCGTGCACTGCCACTACAAGTGCACCGTTTACTATGACGAGCTGTACTGGTCGGACTACCCCATCCCGTTCAACACGGTCGATCACCGGGTTGAGGTCGTCTATCTGGACAAGGACCATCTCCGCCGCTGCGGCGGGCCGCCGGCCGTCGATGCACCGCCGGCGCCGATTGGAGTGAACCCCAGCGCCACTACCGGCTACAGCGTCACCCCGACTGGTCCGACCTATTGATCGGATCGCAGCGCAGTCTTCACGGACTGGCGATCGAGCTTGCCGAAGCGGCTGGCGTGGCTTCCTTGAGCCCGCCGCCGCCTCGGCTCTTTTTTTTCCGCCAGCGCGTCGTATACCAACCCGAAGCGTCAGCGAGGATTCCGCTGGAGATCCCTCGAGGATTCCGACGGCAGTCCCTCGCTTACGCTTCGGGTTGGTATGGCCCGTCGGTGAGGCGTCTGAGAATCGCACTACCGGTCATTTCTGGCTGAAAAATGGGAACAAGCTGAGCAGCTCTTGATGAGACGGCTGGCTGCCGTACTCGCAAATCTCGAAGGCTTCCGCATACTTGACGGATTTTGCCGCATCGGCTCCAAGTAGCTCGGTCAGCTTGGCTCGAAAGCGATTGGCGACCGAGGCGCATCGCTCTTCGGTTCGCTTCCTGGTCCATTCCATGCGGGCTTCCTTGCCGCTGGGGACCTCTTGCAAGTACCCGAAGAGCCAGGGGTTCCATTCGTAGAACTGCGACTCGAGCGCATCGATGCAGGCCACCTTCTGGTCGATCACCGAGTCGATCGGCACCACGACGTCGGGTGTGAACGGGTTGGGCTTCTTGAAGCCGTCTTGACTGTAAAGGAAAACCGGATTCTTCCGCAGCGCAGGAACATCAGGGCAAAAGCTGGGAACGATGACCATGAAAGCGGCATCTTGGACGAGGATCGCCGTGTAGCGGTGGTCGGGGTGATAATCATTGGGGCGCGGTGAGATGACCACGTCGGCCTTCCATTCACGAATTTTCCGTGTGATCGTGCGACGGTTCTCCAGCGTCGGCATCAACTCACCGTCATGGATGTCCAGCACGTCAGTTTCGATTCCCAGAATCTCGGCGCACTTCTTGACTTCGGCGGTCCGGCGACGGGCCAGCATTGCTCCGGCCATCTGATGGTGCCCGATATCGCCGTTGGTGACACTGACGAACTTGACCTTGTGGCCCAGCTTCGCCCATCGCGCGGCGGTACCGCCGGCCGATAGCTCGCAATCATCCGGGTGGGCGCCGAAAACGATGATCCGCGTGGGTTTTTCGGTTGCCTGGCGAGATTCTTGGGCTTTCGAGGGCAAACCCGTGATTCCCGCGGCCATAATAAGGAAGTAAACGACGCGACATGAGGATCGAATGCTGGCCGGTGCGATCGCTCGATACATCGACAAGTCTCCCGCGCTGGTAAACGCGAAACCGCGAGGCGGCATGCCGGACCCGTCCGGCTTTCGACCTCGCTTGATCGTGGATCACCCCAGAGTATCATGCCGGCGAGCGTCGTCACGGGTGTACTACCCCGCTTGCCGACCGCCAAAGGGTCTCCGTAGAATCTATGACCATGAGATACCATGCCTCACCACATAGCGAATCGTTTGACCTCGTTCGCCTTATCGCGTGGGTCGCGGTCATGTGCGGGGCCAGTGCGCGAGCGAATGGGCAGACCGCGCCGGCTCGGGAATACCTGGAGCGGCCCGGTGGAATGAAAATCGAGGGGCGATTGGTGACTCGATCGTCGCGCGGGCCAGGGTTTCTGCCACAAGGCGCGAAGGACGCCAAGCCACAGGCTCTCGAACCGGGCATGCTGGTCTCGTTTGAAGACCCTCGGCCAGCGGCAACCGCCATCCCACCCGCTTTTTCAAGTGCTCGTGGGTGAGAACGCCCGGCTCTCCGGCCTGCTCAAATCCGTGAGCGGCAGCGCAGTCACGTTGAGTGTGCCGTGGCAGTCCGCCGACGTCACCGTGGCTCGGCCCGGAGTTCAGGCTGTCTTCCAGCGACCAGGTGAAGCCAGGGTTTTCGCGGAGACGTTCCGCCGAATCAATCCCATGCGATGGTCGGTGACGGGCACGACCCAAGTGCTGGCCGAATCGGTGGCGGGAAGCCCGCACTCGGGCCTCAAAATTCCACCCGGCGGTGTCTCCCTCTTGCGCAAGCTCGACGAACCACTCATCTCGGGCCGGCTTGACGTGTCGTTTCGTGACGATGGGAAGGTCGTCGCCGGAGAGGACTGGATTCTGAGTGCGACATTTCGAGGACCTAGCGGGCCGGCGTCCCTGCGCGTCATTCTGGGCTGGAAGGAAGAAAGTCTGGCAGTGGAGTCTCCGGATGGCCCGTCATTGGCCGTTCAGCGGCTGGCGCGCACGCCCGGCTGGCACCGGCTGACGCTTCGATTTGCCCCCGAGCAGATTGAAATCGCCGTAGACGGCAAGGAGCTTGCACACGGTAAAGGGCCAGCAGGCCCTCTCGATCAGATCAAGCTCGCCACCAGCTCACACGGCTCGACAAGCCCGCCCAAAGACCTGGCGGCGTACGTGCGTGAGATCCAGTTGATCCGCTTCGCCGAACCGCCCGCGAGCCTGGAGATTGACCCGACCCAGGATGAAGCACGGCTGGTTGTGGGAGACCAACTTTACGGCGTCATCCGCAGGGCAGACGCCGAGCACGTGGGAATCGACGTCCTTGACCAGACGGTCACCCTGGACTGGGGCGACGTTGCGGGCCTCTGTTTTCGCCGAATTCCCACTCCCGGTGTGCCCATCGAGGGTTTGCTCGCGCGGGTTCACTTTCGTGCGACGGCCGGAGAGCCGGCCCGCGACCTGGATTTCGCGGAGGGGGCGCTCGTCGAGGTCTCCGAGTTGACGCTCACTGTGGCTACCTCCTACGCAGGCACCCTCCGCATTCCACGCGATCATCTGTCGAAGCTGCGGGTGCTCGATCGCGGCTGGCGGCTGGTCATCGACCCAGCCGCGCATCACCTGGGAGACAATATCCGTACCAGCCCCCCCTTCCTCGACCCTCCCTTGCCCGAGGGCGGAGTTCTCGAGCGAACGTTCGACGGCGGCTCGATCGGCCGCAGCCAGGCGTTTCTCGTGCTTGACGTTATCGACGTCGTCGGCGAAACGGCCGGATCGCCATATTCCAACTTGATTGCCAAGGGCGAGCTGCGAACTTACGTGGCCATCAACGGCAAACGAGTCGATTACATTAACCGTTACATCACCACGGCCAACGAGACCCCGGAGCGAATCAAGATCCCCATTCCGTCAGATCTGCTCAAGCCCGGCGCGAATTTGTTGCGCATCGAGCAGACCGGAATCGCCAACGATCCGACCTGGTTTGACGACCTCGGCATCCTTCAGATCGCCTTGCAGACCGCGCCGGCGGAGATCTCCCCACCTGGCCAGCCGTAGCTATACCGCCTCGAAGTCAACCATCAACCCCGACCGCAGGAACGATGAAGATGCTGACACGCAGCATGGTTAGGCACGCCCACGCGATCGCCCGCGAAGTTGGGGCGAGGGTAATCATGCTCCATGCCGACGTCGTTGCCGAGGATGCCGACTTGTCGGGCCTGGTGGAGGACGTGAATTTTCGGATCATCCTCGTTTCACGCAGGCCGAATTTCCATCCACCGGTCGCACGTACGGAGTTGTGCTCGGTCGTCAACGTGCCCGATATCGCGATGACGCGCGCAGGTCAGATCAAGGTCGCGACGCTGGTCGCGGCGGCCGAGAGCCTGATCAAGGCCGGCGACAGGATCCTCTGCCTCACCGGCATCGACCGGTCGGGTACGATCGACACCATCATGGTTCTGGACATGGGCAGCGAGATCGAGCTGTTCTCGGCGTCCACGGCCGACCCCCTGCCGAAAGACGTGGCCCCGGCTGTTTTCGAGCGGATCCTGACCATGGCCAGCGAGCTCGGCGTGGAAGGGCGCGAGGGACGGACCGTCGGCACCCTGTTCGTGGTTGGAGACAGCGATCGTGTGCTGTCGCAAAGCCATCAGCTCGTGTTCAACCCCTTTCACGGTTATCCCGAAGAGGACAGAAACATTCTCGACGTGCGCCTCGAGGAAACGATCAAGGAATTCTCCGCGATCGACGGCGCATTCGTGCTGCGGGGCGACGGCGTGGTCCTCTCGGCCGGACGCTACCTTGCCCCCCGCAGCAAGCTCGAGGAGCCGCTTCCCCAGGGCCTGGGCACACGTCACGAGGCCGCCGCGGCCATCACCGTGACGACCGACTCGATCGCGGTTTGCGTTTCGCAGTCCACCGGAACGGTCTCGATCTTCAAGGCGCGGACGAATGATCCTCGACATCCAGAAGCCGCGTGGGCGCGGGATGGACGGGTTATGAGACCGACGCGCGAGATCCCGAGCATCACTCCGGTTCAATGCCCAAGGCTCGCAACTGAGCCGCCAGCCGCTCGGCTCGCTGGCGTTCGGCGTCGCGCTCCTGGGCAAACTGGTCGCGCTCCTGAGCAAACTGGTCGCGCTCCTGGGCGAGCTCGAGGTAACTGAGAAATCGCTTGCCGTCGGGTCCCTGGATCTCGAGTTCGCCTTCGGCGATTGGGAGAACGAACCGGATGCCGAGCAGAGGGCTCGTCCAGCCATTCATTCCCCGAATTTCGCGTAATGCATCGCCGTCTCGTATCCAGCCGAATATCTTGATGTTATCGGGGTCGTACAGATAGTATTCCTGGACGCCGAATCGCTCATAGAAGCGAAGTTTCTTCTCCATTTCCGGCGGACGATTGCCTGGTGACAGGACCTCGAAGACGACCTGGGGAGCGATACCGCCCTCTTCCCATTGCTTGTACGATCCTCGTTCTCCTTTTGGGCGGCCGAACGCGACCAGGGCATCGGGCGCGATCCGAGTTTTGGGATCGCCCTCAACCGGATACCAGAGCAGGTCGCCCGCGACAAAAACGTCAGGCCGATCCATGAATAGCGTGCCGAGCCCTTCCTTGATCGTGACGATCCAGCGGAACTGAAGGGTATTATCAGCCATCGGCTGCCCGTCGCTGTCGGGGTAAATGACCCCGGTTCGCGGGGGCGAGGGGATCGAAACGCTCATGGAGACACCGTTCCCCGAGAGGATGGAGCGTTCTGGTGAAAGACCACTACTAAGGATTCTACCCGAGTCGTCGGTTCAAGATCAGCTCGAAACCCGAGACTGGCGGAATCGACTCACTTTCCCTTGTTGATCTGATCGTAATACGCCCGGATGTGCTTCTCGACGTTCTTCGGGATGCGCTGGTTCGAGAGCGCTTCGGCGGCCGAGGCCGTGGCGGCTTCCATTTCACCTTGTATGTCGATCACGCTCTCTCCCTTGACGGTCTTGCTGGGCTGGGTGAAGCCCTGGAGCACGGCCTTGCCCTTCTTGATTTGCTGCTGGACCTTGGTGGTGTAGGTGGCCGTCTCGTCGGGGGCTTCGGGGCGGTCGCCCATACCGCGGCCTCTGCCGGAGCCGTTACCGTTGCCTTTCCGCATTCCACTCATGTTGCCCATGCCATCCAGCATCTGGCCGAGCTGGTTCATGCCGTCGTCGTTCATGCCGTTCTTGGCATCTTGAACGTCGGCGAGGGTGCTGTCGAGCGAGTCCATCTCGTCGAGCTGCTTGGCCATCTGGGAAAGCTGCTGCTGGGTCATGCCCAGCGACTCGGCGGCTTTCTTGGCATCGCCGTTTTTGAGTGCCTCCTGGGCCTGGCCCAGCTTGCTGGCGATCTCCTGAAGCTGGCGCAGGCTCTTGGATTGTTGCTTGAGCTTCTCCACCTCGCGCTCGTACTGCTCTTTCGAGAGACCGCCGTTCTTGAGCGCCTCGTCAAGCTGCTTCTTGCGCTGCTCCATGTTGGCCAGGTCGTTCAGCTTCTTGGACATCTCTCCCAGTTGTTCTTGAAGGGCTTTCTTCTGGGCCTGGGTCATCTCGCCCTTCTGCATCTTCTCTTGAAGCTGCTTGAGCTGGTCGGCGGCCTTCTTGAAGTCACCCTTGGCAAGCTCCTTGGCGAACTGGTCGGCCGGTCCGTTCTGACCCATCGCCTTGAGCTGCTGGAGCTGGCGATTGACCTGGTCGGGAGAGCCGAGCTGCTTCCGCCGCTCCTTGAGCGCGTCGGTGAGCTTGTTCATCTCGACCATCAGCTTGTCTTTCTGGGTCGGGGGCGCCTTGGCCAGGTCTTCGGATTTCTTTTCGATCTGGGCCAGCAGCTTGGCGGCCTCGGGAAACTTCTCCTTGTCGATCGCCTGCCGCTGGCTGGTGATCTTCTTGGTGAGTGCCTCGGCTTGCTTCGCCAGGGCCTTCTTATCGACCTGCGGCTCGGTTTTGGCCAGCACGGTGCGGGGAATCCAGGCGGGAACGAACAGCATGAGCACTGCCAGGCCGGCGGGGACGAGGACCACCCACGCCCTCCGGGGCAGTTTGGTGGCAAATGCCGACGTGACGTCCAGTTCGGCGAGCTTTCGAACGGTGTCGGCGAACAAGGCCTGGCCAGCCGCGCTCTCGCGCAGGTCGGCCGGCAAGGTGAGCGCCGAGCTCAGCCGCTCATTGAGATGGAAAGCATGATCGATAGCCACGGCCGCATCGAGCCGGCTGGCTCCGCTGAAGACGGCCACCAACGCGGCGATGAGGGCTGCCACCGCGCCGGCCACCGCGAACGGAGCCCATTGGGGCCCTGGAATCACCAGGTTGAGCGCCTTGAGCGATCCCAGAAGCACGGCAACAAGCAGGAACGCGATCGCCAGCGCCCAGACGAGCGTCGTGACGAACCGCTGAAACCGCAGCCGCCGAAAGACCCGTGACACCGGCTTTTCCAGCTCGCGCATCGCCTTGCTCCGATCATCCGAAGTGTCTCTTACGATCCGGAAAGACAAGCTCTGACGAACGTCGTACGAGCAGTTTAATCCATCGACCGGGCCACTGCAAGACCTGAAACTGAAACGTTTAGGATGTTGTCGCGTGCTTTTCCTGCAGAAGTTCTCATTCAGCGTCCGCAAGTTTTTTCCATTTTCCAAGATTGGTAGCCGGCCTCCTTGCACTAAGCTGGTTAGAAACCAGGAGTGCGAGGGCAAGTCATGGCCAAGCTGGATCGCGGAATTCTTTTCAGGCAGCTCGACCGGCTTTATCGGGAGGGAACGTTCACGGCCCAGAACGATGCCCAGTTGCTCGAGCGTTACCTGCTCCGCCGGGATGAGGCGGCGTTTGAGGCGCTGGTCAATCTGCACGGGCCGATGGTGCTCTCGCTCTGCCGCCGGTTCCTTCGCGACCCGCGCGATATTGAAGATGCCTTTCAGGCGACGTTCTTGATCCTGGCCCGGCGGGCGGGCTCGATCCGCAAGCGCGAAGTCCTTTCAAGCTGGCTCTACGGGGTCGCTTACCGGGTCGCGGTCCGGTCCAGGTCCGACGTGCTCAGAAGGCGGTCGTACGAGACCGCTTGCTCCTCGGTCGATGACGCCGCTCAGACTCGATTCGAACGAGCTTGAGGAGGTCGTTCCCATCCTCGATCAAGAGCTGAGCCGGCTGCCCGAGAAGCTACGGGCGCCGCTGGTTTTGTGCTACCTCAAGGACTGCACGCACGACCAGGCCGCGGCCGAGCTCAGGTGGCCAGTAGGGACGGTGCGCAGCCGGCTGGCGCGGGGGCGAGAGCTGCTCAGGGAGCGGTTGACCCGGCGCGGGTGTGCGCCGACAGCGGCACTTCTGGGCGCGTCGCCGGGCTTGTCGCTGCGGCCGTTCACGGCCTCGGTACCCCCTGCCCTCGTGCACTCGACGGTGCAAGCGGCGAACCGGTTCGCCTCGGCCGCGATGGCCGGCACGGCCGGTCAGGTTCTCCTTTCATCCTTCTCCGGGTCGGCCACGACCCTCGCTCAAGGAGTGCTCACCACCATGGTTCTGTCTCAGATCAAGATGTTTGGCGCCGGGCTCATTTCGGCCGGGCTTGTGGCGGGAAGCTTCGGCGCAGGCGCCTGGGCGCTGGCATCGCCCCGGCAGGACCCATCGCCCCGGCAAAGCCAGCCGCCGCCTCCCGTAGTTCCTTCGCCCGTACCCGCACGCGGGGCCGTGATCGAGCCGCCACGGCCCGCTGCGACCTCGGCGCCCCCGACCATGCAGTACCAGGTGATGCAGGCAAAAACGCCGGCCGCGTTTGCACTGGCGCCGTCGAGAGCCGTCTGGCCGATCTCGAGCGCAAGCTCGACCTGCTGCTCCAGCAGCGGCTCGGCGACGCCAATCCGCCAATGTATCCTTCGCAAGGGCCCACCTCGAGAAAGCAGAGCGTGCCGAAGAGACCAGGTCTCCAGGCTCCCAGTTCCAATCCTCCAGCGACGCAGCCACCTCCATTGCCACCGCCAAGCAACCCCGCAGAAAACGTGGCCGCTCTCGCTCCGCAGCCGGCGCCGAGACAGGAGCCGAGCCCATCCGAGTCGGCTCCATCCCCTGAGCCGGCCGCGACATCCGACTCCATTCCACCGCTGCCTCCTTCAGGGTCACCTGTCATGCCGCCGGCCCCTGTGCTCGCTCAGACTGAGCCGGCGAACCAACCTCTTCTTCCTCCCGCCGCACAGGTGGGCATTCCCGAGCCCGCTCAGGCCCCTCCACCCGCGACACAGAATCCTCCGGAACCGGTTCAAAGTTCCATTGACCCCTTCCCGCCCTCCAAGCGTCACGGCGAATTACTTACCAGCCACTCGCCTGACCGAACTTCGGTGCCCGAGATCGAGGCTCAACTTGGCGTTGCGATCCGCCGTTATCAGCGTGCCTCTCAACTTCTCGAGAAGAAGTCAATCTCGCGGGAGGAGTATGAGGCCGCGCTCGATGAGGTGCGTCTGCTCGTGGCTCGACTGAAGGGGCTGCGCGAAGAACTGAACGAAGAAATCGATCGCGCCACGATCGAGCTGAGAAAGAAACAGGCCGAGGTCAAGCTGGCCGAAGCTCGTCAAAAAGCAACCGCAGTTCTCGTGGCTCGCAATGCGCGGCTCAATGAGCGGAAAAAGGGCATTGTCAGTCAGGAAGACGTCGCCAAGGACGAGTCGGTTGACGCGGCCAACGTGGCCCAGATCGAGGTTAGGCTAGCCGAAGTGCAGGAGGTCGAGTTGAGAATCAAGCAGTACATCGCGCGTCGCGACTCTATCGCGAAAGCTCTGGGGAAGACCCCGAGAGGTCTCGTCACGCGGTAAACCTGCGTTCCGTGACCAAACTGCGGCCCTGGCAGGAATCCCGCGTCGTTGCCCTCACCCTTTGGCACCCTTCACCAGTGCACTCACCGTCTTGAACTCGGGCCGGTCGGCGGTCTCGAGCCACTCGAAGAGAACAGCTTCGGTGGTCGAGATCACCGCTCCGGCCTGTTCGATGCGCCGCAAGGCCACATCGCGGTCGAGCGTGTTTCGCGAAGCCACCGCGTCGGCGGGAACCTGCACCCGAAAGCCCAGGTCCAGCAGCTCGAGTGCGGTCTGCGCCACGCAGACGTGGGCTTCGAGCCCCACGACCGTCACATGGCGGATATGCCGGCCGTAAAACTGTTCCAGGATCTGCGGCACGGCGCAGCTCTGGAACGTCATCTTGGTCGGACACCTGGGAATCAATTCGGCGATCGCGGCTGCGGTGGGGCCCAGACCGCGCGGGTATTGTTCAGTCCCCCAGACCGGAACGTTCAGAGCCGTGGCCCCGCGGATGAGCCGCACGGCATTCGCGACGACCTGCTCGCGGTCGGGCATGACGGCCAGCAGTTTCTCTTGCATGTCAACCACGAGCAGAGCACCGTGCCGCGCTGTCAATCGCTGTGTCAGCCGCATGCGCAACGCCTCCTTTCTTCACGATGCTAATGGGCACGACACTCGTAAAAGCAAGTTGAGCTGGCCGAGACCAGATAGCGTATCAGGCCACTTCACGGGGGGAGTTTCACGCAAAGACGCAAAGAAGACACAAAATGATTCGAGGCACTTAACGCCTTCTCGTGAAACCCTCCGATTTGGGCCACGGACTCAACACTTTACCTGTTAATCAGGAACAAGCATTCGTTTATTCAATTTTTGCGTCTTTGCGTCATTCTTTGCGTCTTTGCGTGAAACTCTTCGATGGTTTGCGGCTTGCCGCGGAGTGTCAATTTACGTTAATGTTTTGAGAAATAAGGTTGTGCCTCGGGCCGCCGGGGATTGCAGACGGCGTGACGGGCCGGTGGTCTTTCGTCCAGGCTAGGATACTCGATGTGGCCGAGAAGTCTCGACTGCTTGTCATTGACCGCGACGCACCCGCGGGAAAATCGATCATCGGCCAACTGGGCGAAACGTTCGACATGGTGACGGTTCGATCGATTTCGAAGGCGCTTTCGATGCTGCGAGACTCGCAGTTTGAAGGCGTCTATGTTGACGCATCGCAACTTTCCGCCGTTCGCTGGGTGGGGATGATCATCCAGGCCGAGGAGATCCTGGACGCGATCTCAGACGGTGTGGCGGTGGTTGACCCCGACCTGCGGATCATCTGGTGCAATCCCGAGTACCTGTCGCTCACCGATTCCTCGGTGCATGTCATCGGCTCTGGGTTCTACCAATCGCTGGCGGAGGCCGAGATTCAGGGCCCGGACCATTGCCCTTTCACCACCGCGGTGGCCTTGCGGGGGCCGGCCAGCACGGTGATGAAGGTCAAAGGGAATCGTTACCTCCGGGTGACGGTGACCCCCGTCTTCGACGCCACCAACAGCCTGACTCATCTCATCGCTCTCACGCGTGAGATCACCGACGAGACGCAGCAGCAGCTCAAGGTCAGCGCGATCGCCAAGGCGGGCGACGAGCTGGCTGACCTGACGCCCGGGGAGCTTTCCCAGATGGGGGTCGAGGAGCGCTCCGATCTTTTGAAGTACAACATTGCGCGTCACATGAAAGACCTGATGGGCCTCGATTTCATCGAGATCCGCCTGCTCGACAAATCGACCGGCAAGCTCGTTCCCTTGCTTACCGAGGGAATGACGCCGCTGGCCGCCACGCGCGAGCTGCTGGCGCGCAGGGACGGCCATGGCGTGACGGGCTTCGTGGCGGCCACCGGCCAGAGCTACCTCTGTCCCGACACGACCAAGGACCCGATCTACATCGAGGGGGCGGCCGGCGCGCGCAGCTCGCTGACCGTGCCCTTGGTCTATCACGGCACGATCATCGGCACGCTCAACGTCGAGAGCCCGCAGCCGGGGACGTTCGACGACCGCGATCGCCAGTTCCTGGAGATCTACGGCCGCAACATCGCGTCGGCCCTGAACACGCTGGAACTGCTGCAAGCCGAGAAGGAGAGCACCGCGAGCGCCTCGGTGCAGGCGATCAGCCGCGAGGTGGCACTTCCCCTGGACGATATCATCACCGACGCGACCACCGTGCTGGACCGCTATGCCGGCCATGACGAAGACATCATCGCCCGGCTCCGCCACCTGCTGTACCGGGCACGCGAGATTCGCGGCATTATCTACAAGGTGGGCACATCGATCGTCCCGCAGCCCAAGCGAACGACATCGACCGTCGCGACACGGCTGGGCGGCACGAGAATCCTGGTTGTCGACGCCGATGAGGCCATCAGGCGTTCAGCACATCACCTGCTGGGCGTGCAAGGCGCCACGGTCGAGACCGCCCGCGACGGCCACGAGGCGCTCGCGCTCATGCGTCAAACACCCTACTCATGTGCTCTCGTCGATATCCGGCTGCCAGACCTGAACGGGTACGAGATCTATCACCGCCTGCGCGAGATCCAACCCCAGACGCCGATCATCCTGATGACGGGCTTTGGCTACGATCCCACGCATTCCATCGTCAAGGCCCGGCAAGAGGGCCTGCAAACGGTGCTTTACAAGCCGTTTCGAACCGAACGCCTCATGGAAGCCGTCGAGCAGGCCCTGCGGATCGCACCTGCCTCCCCCTCCCCTGCCCCGCACCGGCAAAGCGCACTGACCGATGACGCCGCTGCGCGAAGCCCTGGCGCTGATCGCGACCACGACCGAGCCCTCAACAGAGCCACCCGCCCCCGCCAGTGCCGGCCCGGCGCAGCCGACGCCGAGCCAGGCGAGCAAGCCAGCCAGGAAGGCCAGGCCGAGCCTGCACCTACGGAGATCCCGCATCATGAGCCTTGAATGGATCTGGCTGGGGGCTTTGAGCGCGGCGCTCTTGCCTGCGATCGGCCACCTGTACCACTTTGTGCTCGCGGTGAACGTCTCCAGCAGCTTCGGCCTGCGCGAAAAAACCTTGCAACGCATCCGGGCCTTTCTGTGCGTGGTGCTCCTGGTATCGGCGTCGCTCCTGCTCTGGAGTCATCTCGCGGACCCTTGGTGGACGTGGAGCTGGCCGGCGCGCGCATATGCGCTCCTGTGCGTCTTCACCGGAGGCGCCCTGCTGCCGCTCAACTCGCTCTTGCTAGCGGTGCGAAGGCGACCCGCGGGGATCGTCGGACACTCGAAGCGGGTCGATCTGCGCGACGGTTGCGGCGCACGAGCGCTCATCGGAGCCGGCGGAAGAGCCTGGGAGCTGAGGTTGCCCGGCAACGAAGCGTTCGCACTTCGAATGCGCGAATGGGAGATCTTTTATCCCGATCTTCCCGAGAGCCTGACGGACTCTCGATCGTTCAGCTCAGCGATCTTCATTTCGCGACTTGTTACGACCGGCGGTACTTCGAGCGGGTGGTCGAGGCCTGTTGCAACTGGACTGCCGACCTGGTCGTCGTGACCGGAGACCTGATCGAGAATGACGAGACCATCACCTGGATCGAGCCCGTGCTGGGCCGCCTGGAAGCCAGGTTGGGCAAGTATGCGATCCTGGGAAACCATGACGTGGAGCATCAACCCGAGCACGTGCTCGAGGCGCTCGCGGAGGCTGGATTCGAGTCACTGGAAGGCCGGTGGGTAAGTGTCGCGGCGAATGACGCGGTTCTGGCCCTGGGAGGAACCTCGGCACCCTGGGGCCCGCTGCCCGACCCTGGCACGATTCCCCCGGCCGAGTTCCGCCTCCTGCTGAGCCACTGCCCCGACCAGTTTTACCGCGCCGCCGGATGGGGCATGGACCTGGTTCTTTCCGGTCACAATCACGGCGGTCAGATCCGGCTTCCCGTCGTGGGCCCTGTCTTCATGCCCAGCCGCTACTCGCGCCGCTTCGACCGCGGCTTCTTCCGCCGCGGCCGGACGCTCATGTATGTGACCGAAGGCATTGCCGGCACCCACCCCGCGCGCTATGGCTGCCCGCCGGAGGTATGTCGGTTCGTGCTCAGAAGCTGGCGACTTCAGTCGGTGTCCCTCTTGCGTTCTCGGTCCACCCAGACGCCTGCGGGCCCAGCACGCCGCCGAGCCCGGCCGCGATCAGGGCCAAGATGCAATGCCCGACGATGAGGAAGGGATCGTCATACGTCGGCATGACCGCCCCCTCGACGCTGATCATCACGAATCCGTCCCTGACTGCGTACGCGAGCCCGAGTTGCTTCAGGCAAAGTCTCAGCGAGTGCTTCAGCGGGACATCTTCGAGCTCCATCGAAACCGGCGATATCATCGTTACCTTGGCCTCTTGCAGGCCGAGTGGATCGACCGTGTACCGGATGCCCTTGCCGTCGGCGTCGCGCGTGGCTTGCACAATGTACTTCAACACGTCCTCCAGCGGCGTCTGAGTGGGAAACCTCATCGGTATCGGCCGCTCCAGCTCTTGCAGAATATGCTCTTTCGTCCATTCGATCCGGTGTGATGACAACGGAAAGCCTCCGATGACCGGGGGAGGACCCGGACGTAGTGCGTATAGAAAGTGGTCAGTGGGGATGGTGGGCCATGATGGCTGATCCGGCGTGCGGCCGAAGGTGAGTACCATGTAGCCCGTGCCAAAAAGAGCGGCACCGAGCCAGATGTGCCGACACCTGCCCCGGCCGCAGAAGGCACCGAGGACGCAGAGGCCAAGAAGCGCGCACGTCAGCAGGAAAGTCGCGCCCGCCCAGAGTCCTGGAGCCAACCTTGCACCAGCGACCGCGACAAGGACTATAAAGAACGACACCGCCAGCCCGATGACCGCCGGACGTCGCCACCAGCCTGGTGGCTCTCGATCGTGACCTTGGTTCTGCACCGCACTGATCGATCGATCGGATTGCGCGCTGGACCGCCAAAGAGCGCCACGCGAGGACGCCCCCGACCATGGCGGCCAGCACGGTCCAGAAGCAATGGCCTGCCTGCGCGAACGACGGGTCGAGGCCCGCGGCGGGCCCGGGTCTGACGGGTATCCCAATCCAGGGCCCGACTGCCGCGAGCAGCGTTGTCGTCGGCAGCTCGTTCAAGCGTTCAGAAAACCAGAACGCCAGGGCCATGTAGCCCCAACCGAACAGGGTGAACCCAAGCCACCACGCCCGCGCCAGCGCCCGAACGGCAAACGATGCCGACGACCGCGAGGCAGAGCATCCCGCAAGTGAGCAGGAACAGCACGCCCGCCGAGACCTGGGAACCATACCGAAAAACGGCCAGGGCCAAGGCCGCAAGAAGCACAAGTCCCATGAGCGCAGCGATCGAGTAACGTGCTTTTCTCATCCCGATCACCTCACACTTGTCACCGTTTGCGTGGCATGGTCTTCGCATAACCCAATTGAGCAGGATCATCGTTAACCAGAGACACCATGGATCGCCAGGGAGTCCTTATGCCGCTCAAGATTCGGGTCTACTCTGATTACGTCTGACCATTCTGCTATTTAGCGGAGTTTCCGCTACGAGAGGCGATCCGGGGCAAGGACGTCGAAGTTGAGTGGATGCCGTTTGAGCTCCGTCCCGAGCCACATCCGACCCTGCGTCCCGACGGGGAGTATCTCCAGAGGGCCTGGTCGCAGTCGGTGTATCCGATCGCCCGCCACATGGGCGTCCCGATCGTCTTGCCGTCTGTTTCACCTCAGCCGCACACGCACCTGGCGTTCGAGGGCTATCAGTACGCCAGGGAGCACGGCCGGGGGAACGAGTACAACGATCGGGTTCTCGAAGCATTCTTCGTCGAGAGGCACGGATATCGGCGACATCGGCGTGCTTGCAAGGCTGGCTGGCCAGGTCGGGCTCGACGACCAGGAATTCGAGAACGCCTTGCGGACCCGGAAACATCAGGAGGCCCACCGCCGTGCGTTGCGGCACGCCTACGAGGAGGCGGGCGTGTCAGGCGTGCCCATGTTCATCATCGGCGAGCGCATCCTGAATGGCTTGCAGGACCGGGACACTCTCGAAGTGGTTATCAACGAGGCACTGGCAGCATCGGAGGCTCGAGGCTCGGCCTGATCCGACCCGCCATCGAAACACCGGATGCTGCCCTTATCCGTAACTCCGCGTCCTCCCAGAAACCACGCTCCAGATCGTCGAAGGCACGTCCCAGGATGGCGTGACAATCAGCCTCGAACGTGACCGGCCGGCACGTGAAATAAAGCCGCAGGAATCGTTCCATCCCGTCTTTGCGGAGCAGGTAATCCACGAACGCACCACCCACGTCATAGGCCGGGGAGTCAACGAGGTGATACCATGACGGGCTGACGAGGTCTCGCAGGTAAGGGCGGGTAAAGGCCTGAGGTCCAGCCCGCTCCTGCCGCCTCTTGCGGGATTCCACTGCCCCGAGAGCCAATCGTGCAGGACATGGCGCATATTGAGCTAGACCTGAACCAAGCGTGATTTTTAGTCAGCACGGTGCGATTTCATAGAAAAAGCTCGAAAACCCCTCTGTTTTTTGGAATAATGGAGGTAGAAACACATCCTCACTATTCCAGAAAAAGGGGGCTTTCGAGTGAGCGCTACTCTCCGAAAAAAGCGTGCGGCACGCAAGAAGAGATTTTTCCAGGAAGGGCGACGGCGAATTAAGAAACGACTCGACAATTCGCCCGGTCCCGAGCGGCCTGTACCTATGATGACGGCGAGCAATATCCACTACGAACACGCTGATCGTGTCCGTGGCCTCAGTGCTGGCGGCATCGGTGCCATTCTCCTCTTGGCTCAGAAACTCGACCTCGTCCAGGATATTGACCGCGACCTTCAGCTGCTCAAACGGCATCAACCGTACCACGAATCCGACCATGTCCTGAACATCGCCTTCAACATCCTCGCTGGCGGCCAGTGCATCGAACACCTCGAACTGCGGCGCAACGATGAGGTCTACCTCGATGCGCTGGGAGCCCAACGAATCCCTGACCCGACCACCGAGGGGGACTTCTGCCGCCGTTTCACCGAGCCCGACGTCCTCACCTTGATGGACACCATCAATCAATCCCGGCTCCGAGTCTGGGCTCAGCAGCCTGAGGAGTTCTTCCAGGAGGCGATCGTGGACGCCGATGGAACCATCGTGCCCAGCGAGGCCGAGTGCAAACAGGGGATGGACTTCGCCTACAACGGCCAATATGGTTATCACCCGCTCTTGATCTCGCTGGCCAACACCGCCGAACCGTTGTTCCTGTTCAATCGCAGCGGCAACCGCCCCTCCCAGGAGCTGGCGGACGTCTTCTTGGACAAAGCCGTCACACTTTGCCGCCGGGCGGGCTTCCGCAAGATCCTGCTCCGGGGGGACACCAAGTTCGCCCAGACCAAGCACCTGGATCGCTGGGACAGGGCGGGCGACATTCGTTTCGTCTTCGGTTACGAGGCCTACGATTCTCTCAAGGACAGAGCCGACGAATTGCCGGCGGGCGCGTACCGACTGCTGAAACGGCCGCCCCGATACCAGATCAAAACCGCGCCCCGCGAGAAGCCCCCGCGAGTCAAACAAGAGATCGTCCGGGAGCGCGAATATGAGTCGATTGAGCTGCTCGAGGAGCGAGTCGCCGAGTTTCGGTACCAGCCTGTCGCTTGCCGACAGAGTTATCGGATGATCGTGCTTCGCAAGCGGTTGGGAATCGACAAGGGGCAGTTGCGACTGTTCGAGGAATACCGCTACTTCTTTTACATTACCAACGATCGCCAGATGACCGCCGAGGAGGTTGTCTTCTGCGCCAACGATCGTTGCGAGCAGGAAAACTTGATCGCCCAGCTGAAAAGCGGTGTTCGCGCCTTGACCACGCCTGTGGACGACCTGGTCAGCAACTGGGCGTACATGGTAATGGGATCGCTGGCGTGGAGCCTTAAGGCCTGGAGCGCTCTGCTGGTTCCGGTATCGCCGCGGCACCGGGCCAAACACGAGGCGGAAAAACGAACGTTGCTGCGGATGGAGTTCGCGACGTACTGCGCGGCGTTCATCCAGATGCCATGCCAGATCGTGCGGACGGGACGGCGGCTGGTTTATCGGTTGCTGTCGTGGAATCCATGGCAAGGCGTCTTCCTCCGACTGGTCGAGCGGCTTCATGAGTGCTGGCAGTGTTGAACCGATCGATAACTGAAGTCGGGGTCCGGATGCCCCGATCCCCGTGGGCCATCGAACAAAGAAAGCAGGTGTGTCATGCTCAAGCGAAATGCGGGACGGCAGGACGGGGCCAAATCCCCCGAATGGTAGAAGGTACGTCTCGTTCTTATACATTTGATCAAATGACTCGTACACGGTCGCCTTTTTTTATCACGCTTGTTTTGGGGCTAGAAGAAGGTCCAGGTGGACCGCGCTCTCCGCTCCGGGATGGGTAAGGGGACCTGAAGATCCCGCGCACCGCAGGCTCCATGCCGGCGCACCGGGACTGCCGCTCCAATGAAGGATGAAGGCCGAAGGATGAAGGCGGAAGACTCACAACAGACGATGTCTCGCGAGCTCCAACTCAAGAACCGCCAGGTCAGCTTAGTGTACGGATGCTCGAATTTCGCCGGAAAACCGCCATTTCTTGCCACTTTTGGGGACGCTCGGCGCGCCTTCCAGCCGGCAATCCAGGCTCAGCATCTCGTTGCAACAACAGGAGATCGGACTTGAGGCTTGCCCGCCCAGGCGGCCCAGGAACCCCGTTGCGGGGTGCCCGAAAACTGCAACATCGCATTCGGCTTATGGACGCCGAATACCTGCTCCTTCCGAGTCGGAGATCACGTGGAGTGCACCATGGACAAAGAAGTCCGCCGCCATCAGAAAAGCCATCTCGCCCTAAGGAACTGACCGCCAGGCGCGGGCGAGCCGGCGTAAGGCGATTTCGCCAGCCTCGACCCGCGCTTCGGTCTAGCGAGCTCGACGCCGGGGTTCCGGCGTCGAGCTCCGCCTCAAGGGCAAAGGCCTCGCGTCTCACGAGGTCTTCACGGAGATCTTCTTGGGCCGCGACTCGGGCGTCTTGGGGAGCTGGATGTGAAGCAAGCCGCCCGACAGCGTCGCCTCGATCCGCTCGGTATCAACCGCTTCGGGAAGAACGACGTCCCGCTCGAAGCGGCCGAAGATCCGTCCATTGTAAAGATACTTGCGGCCCTCGACCTCCGGCCTCTGCACCTTGATCGAGAGGACATCGCCGTGGACGGTGATCTCGACATCCTGCTCGGCCACTCCGGGAGCCTCAACCTCGAGATAAAGGTTCTCTTCGTCGGCCCACATCGCTACCGGCATGTGGCTCCAGGTCCAGGTTTGCCCGCTCGCGCCGTTTGCCTCGTTCCCGAAGAAGCGGTCGAAGAAGCTGTCCAGCCTGCCAAAAGGTGCGCCAGCGAAGGGAGAAACAGGCAGATTGCCACGAAGAACGGGTAACATGTCGTTGCTCCTTCCTGTCGTTCACGGGCTACTCTGAAGTCTTGCGTTGACTCAAAATGGCCTTTCTGGTTGCCCGTGTCTTTCCAGATCGGCCACGACTTTGTTAATAGGCAACCCGGATGCCAAAACTGCCAATTTATATAAAATGATTATAGGAAAATGGTTTATGGAAATCGAATTAGCGGGGTCGCTGAAGCGGTTCTGCCATTATTGCATGCCAGGTTTTCCTGATTATGCCATAATGGCTTGCCAGGTGAACGGAATCCGTTTTCCCGGTAAATTTGTCAGGATCTGGCCTGGATGGCTATCCGATCGCGGGCGTGTCGAAGAGGCCCGATGGTTGACGGTATGATGATCCTGGGAGACGCCTTACTGCCTGGCCGCTCCGGATTCTTGAGCGAAAGGATCGAGGATGAGCTCTGAGGGTTCAATGACGATTCGGGTCGGTCATAGCCCGGACTCCGATGACGCGTTCATGTTCTATGCACTCACTCACGATCGGCTCGATACCGGGGGGCTGCGGTTCGTCCATCAGCTCGAAGACATCGAGACTCTCAATCGCCGGGCGCTGGCGGGCGAGCTCGAGGTCTCGGCGGTGAGTATTCACGCGTTTGCTTATCTCTCCGACCGGTATGCCCTCCTGGCATCGGGGGCCAGCATGGGAGACCGATACGGTCCCACGCTGGTCACGCGCGAGCCGATGACTCTGGACGAGCTTAAGGGGCAAGACGATCGCCGTTCCTGGCAAGTTGACGTCGGCCTACCTTACGCTTCAGCTCTGCCTGGGCAAGGATGTGCCGGTGACGATCATGCCGTTTGATAAGATCTTGCCCGCCGTCGCCGAGGGCTCGGTCGTGGCCGGGCTCTTGATCCATGAGGGCCAGCTCTATTACGGCGACCGCGGCCTGCACAAGGTGCTTGACCTGGGCCAGTGGTGGTTCGAGCAGACGGGCCTTCCCCTGCCCCTGGGAGGCAACGTGGTGCGGAAAGACCTGGGCGAGGTCGATCGTGCTCACGATCGCGCGGCTCTTGAAGGAGAGCATCCGGTATGCCCTGGAGCATCGGGATGAAGCCTTGGCCTACGCGCTGCGGTATGCACGCGACCTCGACCCGGCCCTCGCCGATCGGTTCGTGGGAATGTATGTGAATGACTGGACGGTTGATTATGGACCGAGAGGTCGGGAGGCGGTCCGCTTGCTGCTGGACCGCGCGGCGGAAGCGGGTTTAGTCCCGGGCCCTATTGACATACAATTTGTAGGATGAACCCGAGCGAGGCCAGGATGGTCGTCGAGCGTCTGCGAAACCGGCAGGCGACTCGAGCTCGCACCGACCCGGGGGGTCAGAACCAGCCTGGGTTGGCAACGAACCTTCACCGGTTGCTCGAAGGGATGAGCCATGACTCGATCGCTAGCCGCTCTCAGCCCGCTGACTGTCGAAGGGCAAACCTACCATTACTACCGTCTTGACGCCCTCGGCGAGCAAGGGCTCGATGCGTCGCGGTTGCCCTTCTCGCTCAAGGTCCTGCTCGAGAACCTGCTGCGCCACGAAGACGGCACGACGGTGACGGCCGACGACATCCGGGGCCTGGCCAGGTGGGATCCCGCCGCCGAGCCTGACCGCGAGATCGCGTTCCGTCCTAGCCGGGTTTTGCTCCAGGATTTCACGGGTGTACCCGCCGTGGTCGACCTGGCCGCGATGCGCGACGCCATGAAGCAGATGGGCGGCGATCCCAGGAAGATCAATCCCTTGCAGCCCGTCGAGCTCGTCATCGACCACTCGGTGCAGGTCGACGAGGCGGGAACCCCGCTGGCGTTTCTGCGCAACGCCGAGCTCGAATTCAGCCGCAACCGCGAGCGCTACGAGTTCCTCCGCTGGGGACAGAACGCATTCGAGAATTTCAGGGTCGTGCCGCCGGACACCGGGATCGTCCACCAGGTTAACCTGGAATACCTCGCCCGCGTGGTCTTCACCGCGCCCGGAACCGGCGGATGGCGAGTTGCTGGCCTATCCCGACACGCTGGTGGGCACCGACTCGCACACCACGATGATCAACGGCCTCGGCGTGCTGGGCTGGGGCGTCGGCGGCATCGAGGCCGAGGCGGCGATGCTGGGCCAGCCGGTATCCATGCTGGTTCCCCAGGTGATCGGCTTCAAACTGACGGGCTCGCTTCCCGAGGGGGCGACGGCGACCGACCTGGTGCTGACGGTCACTCAGATGCTGCGCAAGAAGGGGGTCGTGGGCAAGTTCGTGGAGTACTACGGCGACGGCCTGGCCTCGCTTCCGCTGGCCGACCGCGCCACCATCGCCAACATGGCGCCCGAGTACGGGGCGACCTGCGGCATCTTCCCCGTCGACGCCGAGACGATCCGCTACCTCGAGCTTTCCGGCCGGCCTCGGCCCGCGATTCGCCTGGTCGAGGCCTATTACCGCGCCCAGGGGATGTTCCACGAGCCGGGAACGCCCGAGGCCAGGTACACGGACACGCTGTCGCTTGACCTGTCCACCGTGCAGCCCAGTCTCGCGGGCCCCAAGCGGCCTCAGGACCGGGTTGCGCTCAAGGACGCCAAGGCTTCATTCCATTCGGCCCTCAAGGAGATGCTGGACGTACCTGCCGCGAAGGCCAAGAAATCGCTGGCGATCGCCAGTGAAGCGGCGGCGTCGGGTGCAAAGGCAGATACCGCCGGTTCGCCTGCCACATCCAACGGCCATGCCGCGGAAAACCTGACCCATGGCTCGGTGGTGATCGCGGCGATCACAAGCTGTACGAACACGTCGAACCCCTCGGTCATGCTGGCGGCCGGCCTGCTGGCCAGGAAAGCCGTCAACCGCGGGCTCTCCACCAAGCCGTGGGTGAAGGCCAGCCTGGCGCCGGGCTCGAAGGTGGTGACCGACTATCTCAAGCAGGCGGGGCTCGACGCCGCGCTTGATGCCTTGCGGTTCAACCTGGTCGGCTATGGCTGCACAACCTGCATTGGCAACTCCGGTCCTCTGCCCCCGGCCATCTCCGAAGCGATCCATCGCAACGACCTGGTGGCCGTGGCCGTCCTTTCGGGCAACCGCAACTTCGAGGGCCGGATCAATCCCGACGTCCGCGCCAACTATCTGGCATCTCCCCCGCTCGTGGTCGCCTATGCCCTGGCGGGAACCATGGACATCGACCTTGCCGCCGAACCTCTCGGAACCGACCGCCAGGGCAAACCGGTCTATCTCAAGGAAATCTGGCCCACCCAGCGCGAGATCCAGGAGACCATTCTGAGTTCCGTGCATACCGACATGTTTAAATCGGAGTATGGCGAGGTTTTCGAAGGCGACGAGCACTGGCGTGGCCTGCCCGTGCCGGAGGGCGATCTTTACGAGTGGGATGACCACTCGACCTACGTCAAGAACCCGCCTTATTTCGTGAACATGCCGGCCGAACCGCCCCCGATCAAGCCGATCGCCGGCGCGCGGGCTCTTGCCGTGCTGGGAGACAGCATCACGACCGACCACATCTCGCCGGCCGGGTCGATCAAGGCCGACGGTCCCGCGGGCCGCTACTTGACCGAGCACGGAGTGCCGGTTGCCGAGTTCAACTCGTACGGTGCGCGGCGAGGCAATCACGAGGTGATGGTGCGGGGCACGTTTGCCAACGTCCGCCTGCGCAACCGGCTGGCACCTGGCACCGAGGGAGGCTGGACGCGTTACCTTCCTGGCGGCGAGGTCATGAGTATTTTCGATGCCTCGGAGAAGTACCGCGAGGAGGGCATACCCCTCCTCGTGCTGGCCGGCAAGGAATATGGCTCGGGGTCGTCACGAGACTGGGCCGCCAAGGGGCCGAAGCTGCTGGGAATCGAGGCCGTGATTGCCGAGAGCTACGAGCGAATTCACCGGTCGAACCTCGTCGGCATGGGCATCCTGCCGCTCCAGTTCGAGGCCGGTCAAAGCGTGGAGACGCTGGGTCTTACGGGCGAAGAGATCTACACGATCGAAAACCCCTCCGAGGGCCTGGCCCAGCGGCTGAACGCGGGCCGACGCTTGATCGTCACCGCGCAATCCGCCGACGGCAGCGCCCGGCGGTTCCCGGTCACCGTGCGGATCGACACGCCGCAGGAGATTCTGTACTACCAGAACGGCGGCATCCTGCCTTATGTGTTGCGGCAATTGCTCAGATCGTAGGCAAACCACGCCGCGCTGGGATGGATGATGCCGGTTCGCGGCACGGTTCTTGCATCCCTGTCAGTTCGTGTGACGATGCTGCCAGAACAAGACACCCAAGACGAGGAGAAGAACCATGTCGAGCAGGAAGACGCCATTCGAGCGTGCGATGACACTCGCGGCGCTGAGCGGGTTCAAGGTCGCCCTGGGACCGGCGTTCCTGGCGGCGTCGCGGAACGGGCCCAACCGAGGCGCATGGGCGATCGCGGCGATGGGCGAGATGTTTCTGGATAAGGTGGGAATCTTCCCGCCACGGTTCCGGCCATCGCTCCTCATTCCTCACGCGCTGGCCGGCGCCTGGGTGGCCCGCGAGAGTATGAAGGAGGAGGGGCAGGAACGATCCTACGGCCCCGGTCGTCGGCGCCGTGGTGGCCGCTGGAGTCGCCTGCGTGGCCCCTGTGATGCGGATCGCGCTCAACAAGGGCCTGGGAATCTCCGATGCTCTTCTCGGCGTGGGTGAGGATTACCTCGCTCTGCGTCTGGGTACTGAAGCCACCGGGATGTCCATGAACCAGGTCGGTGAGGTTGCTCGTGGAGCGATCGAGGACCTGCGGGGTCAGGTCATGCCTTCGCTGGAATCGGCCGCGCGTTCGCTGCCAGTGGGCGTGGGCGGTCGCTGAACATTTTTCGCGAAACCGTCGAATATCTATATATCAGGAGTGCGAGGCTGGCACTGAACGTGCCACCGGCTCGGCGGGAGCCTCGCACTCCTCATCTTTTGCTCACCGACGAACTGGGTCGGTTCCACGTCAGATTTCGCTTCCGCGTCGCGCCGCCTGTCTTCCGAAGCGGTCCGACTTCACGAATTTTCATAGAAGTGCCATGCAGCTAAATCTGATTTCAGGGCGCAATGGAGCGCGGACATCTGGAGAACGCGACGACTCGTCTCGCACCGCCGCCGAGTAAGCCAGTTGCCGAGATACTCCTGTCCGCACTGGCCAACGCCGCCACGAAATGGACCGGCAGCTCCCTTGCCTTTCTCTTTGCCCTGGGCGCGATCGCAATCTGGGCGATCGTGGGCCCTTATTTCGCCTACTCGGACACGTGGCAGCTCTTCATCAACACGGGAACATCCTTGATCACGTTCTTGATGGTGTTCCTGATCCAGCGCGCCCAGAACAAGGACTCGCAGGCGATCCACCTCAAGCTCAACGAGCTGATCGCCGCCGTGAATGGGGCGAGCAATCGGCTCATCAATGTCGAGCGCATGGGCGAGCACGACTTGCAAACGCTTCACGAAGAGTTCCAGAAGCTGCGCGTGCAAGCCACGCAGGAATCGTCGCCCACCAAGAAGCACACCATCGAAGAAGCGACCGAGTTGCCGGTTTCAGAACCCTGAGATGCGGGCCGCTCGGACGAGGCCTCACTCAACGCGGGCCTGCTTGAGAAGCCCCGTTTGCCTGCATCTCGAGTGCTTCACATGCGACCTTGAGTCAGTGCGGGAACAGCCCTGCTCATAACTGAGCATCGTGAGACCTCTTTCATGATTGAAGGCGGCGAATGTGCCCTGACTCCGACTGAATCTCTCCATTCAACGAGTTCTTTCGTTATGCGTACGCCGACTGGCATGGATCTTGCAATTAACCTTCGTCAACGGCGACCGACATGCACCTCGGGTGAGGGCACGGGCCGCTGAAAACCCACAGGACAGAAGGTAGATCATGAAGAAGCTCATCACCGCCCTGGCGGGAACCGGTCTCTTGACGATGTCGCTGGCCATCGTGGGCTGCGGGGAAAAGTCGGAAGTCACGACGACAGACAAGATCAGCACCCCCGGCGGCACAGCGACCGTCAAGAAGTCCGAGACGATCAAGCAGACGGGTGACAACCCGCCCTCGCCGGGCACCGCGACCCCAACACCTCCGAAGACGCCCTGATGCGTTGCTGACAGGGAATGCGCCAGCGGCCAGTCGAGCCTCTGGCGATGACAACGACCACGTGCTGCTCAGTCCAGCACGCGTAGATGATCGAATCCCTGCGGCTGGACGCGTCTGATCTTGCCGTCCGCGGCCCTGATTCGTAGGCCGGGCTGGGCGGAGATTTCACCAATGCGGTGGAGGATCGTTCCACCGGGCGTGTTGCCTAGCAAGCGAAGGGCGTCGGCGGCGGCACAGACCACGCAGAGCTCGAAATCCTCTCCGTCGTGCAGCGCGTGGTCGATCGCTGCGATGCCATCGGACTGAGATTGCTCGATCGCGTCAGAATGAAGCGGAACCTGGTCGGCATCCAGCAGCGCACCCAGGTTTCCGCTTTCTTTGAGGATGTGCCCCAGGTCTGAGGAGAGGCCGTCCGAAAGGTCGATCATGGCGTGGAGCTGAGCGGCCTCGGCCAAGGCCAGAGCCTCTCGCACACGGGGCTCCGGGCGGAGGTGCCGCCCCCGGAAGAGGCTGCCGCCCAGCGGGCCGGTCACCAGGATCGCGTCGCCTGGCTTGGCTCCAGATCGCATCACGGCGCCTCGGACAGTGGTCTCACCCATGAGAGTCACATTCACCACCAGAGGGCCATCCCAGGCATTGGTGTCACCGCCGACCACGTTGACCTCGAAGCGATCGGCCATCATCTTGAGTCCGGCGTGAAGACCCTGGGCGGTCTCCACTGGATTCTCATTCGGCAATGCCACCGAAACCACCGCCGCACGCGGCACGCCAGCCATAGCGGCGATATCGGACAGATTGACGCCCATCGCCTTGTATCCGACCGCGAGCGCACCATCATCAGCCAGGCGGAAGTGCCGGCCGTCCAGCAGCATGTCGGTCGTCACCAGGATTCTCGATCCTGTCGAAAACTCGAGCACCGCGCAGTCGTCGCCGATGCCAACCGCGGTCCCCTTGCCGAATGAAGTCTGTTGTTGGGAGCGAATCCAGTCGATGAGGGCGAACTCGCCCCGAGGAATGCTGCGGTCCATCCGGGCACCAAGATCAAGTAAGAGAATGTGTACCGCGTCCCGCGAGAAAGACCCGAAAGGCCTGCGCCGAGACGCTCTCCAGCAGTTGTTGCGCCTGCGAGATTGCCTCGTCGAGTGTGATGGGGCCGGGACAGAGGCTGAAATAGGCGCTCACGCCCTGGTCCAGAACGGCCTCCGCTCCCGGTCCAATCGTTCCCGCAAGCGCGATCGTGGGGCAACCCAGAGAGTGCGCCAGCCGGGCGACGCCAACGGCCGTCTTGCCGTAGGCGCTCTGGGCGTCGAGAGCGCCTTCGCCGGTGAGGCAGAGATCGGCTCCGCGAAGTCGTTCTCGCAAGTTCACAGTGTCGATGAGAAGCTGGACACCCCCTTGAAGCCGACCACCACAGAAGGCGATCAGTCCAGCACCCAATCCGCCGGCCGCACCCGCGCCGGGCAGGTCGCGAATGGACACCCCCAGATCGCGTTCCACGATCGCCGCGAAGTGTGCCAGGTTACGATCCAGCTCCAGAATCATCGCTGGCGTCGCTCCCTTTTGCGGGCCGTAAACGGTCGAGGCACCTTGTGGTCCGCAAAGAGGGTTGGTCACGTCGCAGGCGACGGCGATCTCAGCCAGGTCGAGCTCGGGTTCGACGCCCGGACGGGTCAATCCGTGCCAGCCGGGCGAGCTCGCCGCAGCCTGGCCCGAGTTCGCGGCCGCTCGAGTCAAGCAGCCGGAAGCCAACGGCCTGGCCGAGCCCCGCCCCGCCATCGTTGGTCGCGCTGCCGCCGATGCCCACGATCACGCGCCGCGCCCTGAGCCTCGAGGGCCGCGAGCAAAAGCTCACCAGTTCCCCGAGTGGTCGCTCGCAAGGGATCTCGCAGCGGAGCAGGGACAAGTGCCAGACCCGAGGCGGCTGCCATCTCGATCACCGCGGTGCGACCGCCATCCAGCAGGCCGAATGACGCTTTTACGGGCTCACCGAGCGGGCCCGTCACGCTCGCTTCCGAATATGTTCCGCTCGCGGCCGACACCAGCGCGGCTGCCGTTCCCTCGCCGCCATCGGCCATGGGCACGAGGTCGATCGCAGCGCCAGGGTCAATCGTGGACACCCCGCGGGCCATCGCGCTGGCCGCCTCCAGAGCCGTTAAACTTCCCTTGAACTTGTCGGGCGCGATGACCACCTTCATCCGGCAGTCCCTGGCTTGCGGAAACACTCGGTGCCTGAATGCGTTCGAGGCGCAGAGGCCAGCATAACGCGGCCCGATCCGGGGTTCCATCAGCACCCCCGCAGCCAGCTCCGAAGTTCAGCCTCGGCGTTTTTCCCTGGAGAGCGGATGCTCCTGATCAAAAGTAATCTCTCGCCGCTGGATGGGAATCTCGTGTGGAGCGTCGATCCCGATCCGTACCGAGTTGTTGTCGATCTTCACGACCGTGATCCGAACACCTTCCCCGACGTGAAAACTTTGGCCAAGCTTCCTGCTCAGTACCAGCATGACTCCCTCCTCCTTGAGTCGAGAACACGACGGCCAGGCATCGTCGCACTTGAGCCGAGTATCGATCGAACCATGTTAATGCACCTTGTGTGCCAAGCCGTTCACCTGGCCGGTTCGTTCGTGCTATCGGCGCGTTCTCTGACGCGATAGACGGTTCGACCCCGCTGATTGAGTTGCGGGAACGTACCGATGAGGACGCCCATCGTGTAAGATTGTCATTAAAGTTGTAAGGTTTTCCTTCAGATTTTGCCGGCGGCAGGCAGCTTGAGCCAAAGCGAGTGGATCATCAACGTCCTGATGCGAGAACCGAGAACAACGTCGGCGAAATAAGTTGTCGAAATGAGAATATGTGCACCGTCAGGTTATGGGCAGAATGGGAGAACACTGGGTTGCCACGCTTGCGCTGGTTACCTGTATGGTCGTTTGGCTTTGGCCCATCGGCATTGGTGGCAAGATGCCCGTCGGTGGTGATGTCACCCAGTTTTTCATGGGGTTGATGGGCGAGCTATCCAGTTCGTTACGGGCGGGGCGGCTGCCCGCCTGGAATGATCTCTGGGGGTATGGGTTTCCGGGAGTGGCGGAGAGCCAGATGGGGGTTTATTACCCTCCCCACGTGATCCTTTACTGGATCTTCCCCACGGAGCTGGCCTACACACTAAGCCTGGTGTTTCACACGATCTGGGGAGCACTGGGGACCTACTGGCTCGCGCGTCGCCTGGGTGTTTCAGCCGCCGGTTCGCTACTCGCGGGATTCTCTTTTTCGGCGTCGGGCTTCTTTGTGATTCATATTCCGCATCCCTGGGGGTACACGACAGCTTCATGGATGCCTTGGGCGTGGGGCCATGCGTGGGGCTACTGAACTGTCGCAGCTCACCCTTCGCTGGTCCACTTTTCAGACTCAGCCTGATCTTGTTGCTACAACTCTTGCCCGGTCACTTTCAGATTGCCTTCATCACCCAGACTGGCATTCTGCTTGATGACTCTCTGGATGCTGCTCGTCGAACCCAGGATTCGATCGCGGCAATCTGAAGATCCGGTCACGGGCATTGCAGCTATTCCACGAATTCGCAATGCGGCTATTGTGGCGATCGGCCTGGTGATGTCGTTTCCACTTGCGGGCATGCAGCTTATCCCCACCGCTCGCCTGGCCGGGCTTGCGTCCAATCAGCGTGATTTCAATTATCTCTCATCTGTGTGCAACAACGCCGCTGCACCTGGTGAATTACGTAGCCCCGGGTTTATTTCACCGGTCGCCGCTCTGGCGTCCCCTGGTGTGGACGCCGTTTCACACCTCGCCCGAAGAGCAACTGGCGTATGTAGGGCTGGTCCCGCTCTTTCTGGCCATCATGGTGACGAGTGCGGGAAGCTCGAGGCGATCCAGCCGTTCGGGTTCTGGCACTGCTCGCTCTCGCGTCTCTCTTGGCTTAGCCTGGGGCCCTTCGTGCCCGGGTTTCATGAGTTAATTCGATTGCCGGGCTTTTCTTTTTTCCGTGCCCCGCGCGGTGGGGCGTGGCGACGTCGCTGGCTCTCGCTTTGCTGGCGGGCAAGGGGCTCGATGGCTTGCGAGCCTGGCCCGCTCCCGGCCGTTCCTTGATCGGGCTTGCCATCCTGTCAGTCTTGTGGATCGGCCTGGTACTCGGTGCTGTTGAGCTGGCACTACGCACGGGTTCAGGTTCCAGCCATCCCGGGTTCAGCGGTCTGTTTCAAAAAGCATTCCAGGCCCGTCCCTGGACCGAAGATCCTGATTTCCTATCAGTGCAAGCCCAGGCACGGAGGCCGGCGGTCGACTCTCGGGTTCCCGTCGAATTGAAACGGGCGGGCGTTGCAAGAAAGTCCGCCGATGCTCGGAGCTTCGTGGAACGCCGGCTACGAGATCTATGGCGCCGAGCTGGGCGAGACAGCTTGTCTGCTGGCTGCGATCGTGGTTCTTGGGCTCATCGGGGCGACGCGAAGGGCCGCTTCGGCCTTGCCGGCAGGCCTTGTTCTTGTCACTTTCCTCGATCTGATGCTTCTGGGCCGGCACAAGCTGACCGACGTCGGGCCGCTTCGAGCCCCTGATCGAACAAAGTCCCGTGCTCGCCAGACTCGCGAGTCTGCCAAAAACGACACGAAGCGTTGATGGCTTTCGCAACCTGTCGATGCTGGCCGGCTTGGCGCCGATCTCGGCTTATCGCACCCTCGATCTGCCTGCCCTCGAGCTCGCTTACTGCGATGGCTCGATGGTTCCCTCGGCTCCGCCAGAACTGGGCGGACTGGTTCGCAAGGCGATGCGTGCGGCAGGCGTCGGAGTCCGCGTGCTTGATCCCGTCGAGGTCGCCATGGAGCGGGTCGCCTCTCGGAACGATCGGTCGAAGCCGGTCCCGGAGGCAATCGCCGACCCGGCGCTGGCAGGCTGGTTATTTGGATCGTCCTGGGTGCCGACCAAGGGGAATGGTCATCGCTATTTCGCATCATCGAATCCGAATCGGAGCCGCATCTGGCCTGGTTCGTGCCCTTGACCGCCGTGGCCCAGCCCGCAATGCTGGACACATGGTCCGGCGAGCTCGTGCCCTTGCTCGAGCTCTTCGACCAGGCGCGGCCGCTGCCGGCGGAGCGACGAAAGAGCGGGGTTCTGGACGTGAATGTCGAGACCGACACGGCCGGCTGGATCATCGTCACCCAGCTTGCCGACCCGCAGTGGAAGGCCGCTGGATCGGCGGCCACACACGGCGGCCATCGCCCGCTGAAATCCTGCCCACGTTCCGGCGCGGGCCGTCGGAGGGAGGCTGGCAGCGTGTGCGAGTTCCTGGGCCTGTCCACTGGACGTTGCATCTGGAATACGCGGCGGCGACATCGCCCAGGGCCTGGCGATTTCGCTGGCGCCGCTGCGGTGTGGGCATCGCGCTTGCCGTCGGCGGCAGTGCGATCAAGAAGGAGAGGCGCAACGTGAGCAACCAGACGGGAGTGGCGATCGTGGGCGCGTCGGGCTACGCGGCGCGCGAGCTGATCCAGATCTTGCTCGGTCATCCGGATGTGAACATCACGGCGGCGACGTCGCGCCAGGACGAGGCGCCCCGGCTGGACGCCCTTCATCCCAGCTTGACGAAACGCATCGACCTGGCCTGCGAGCCATTCGACGCTGACAGGATCGCCGACCGCGCCAGGTTTGCCTTCCTCGCCCTGCCGCACACCGCAAGCATGGCCGTGACACCGGCCCTCCGCCAGCGCGGGGTTCGCGTCATTGACTTGAGCGCCGATTATCGCCTGACCGACGCGCGAGTCTATGCCGACTGGTACGGCCACGAGCACACGGACGCGGCCGGCTTGCGCGAGGCCGTCTACGGCCTGCCCGAGCTCTTTCGGGACAAGATCCCCTCCGCGGGTCTCATTGCCAACCCGGGTTGTTACACCTCGGCCAGCATTCTTGGCCTCGCGCCGTTGATCTGCCGAAAACCTGGTCGAGCGCACGGGGATCATCATCGACGCCAAGAGCGGCGTGTCGGGCGCGGGCGCTCTCCCAAGCTCAGCTTTCACTTCCCCGAGTGCAACGAGAGCCTCTCGGCCTACAACGTGGGACGGCACCGGCACACGCCAGAGATCGACCAGGTGCTGACAACCACGACCGGCGGCCGGGGCGAAGCGGTTGAAGTCATCTTCACCCCTCACCTTGTGCCCATGGACCGGGGCATCTTCGCCACGATCTACGCTCATCCCCGTCACACCGCCGTCGAGCACGACCTGCTGGAGCTCTATCGTTCGTTCTACGCCAAGAGTCCGTTCGTGCGCGTTGTCGGTCACTTGCCCGCGACCAAAGACTCGGCGCACACCAACTTTTGCGACATCACCCTGCGCGTCGTGCGGGGCCGGGTCGTGGTCTTCGCATGCCTTGACAATCTGATCAAAGGCGCCGCGGGCGTCGCCGTTCAAAACCTGAACCTCATGCTGGGGTGCCATGAAGAGACCGCACTGCTCTGAGACGTCGAAGAACGCCAACCATCAACCGCATTTCTGGATCGGGACCCATTTACTCATGCGTCATTTCATAAGAGCGCTCTTGCTCATCTTGCCTGCCACGATGACCCTGGGTGCAGAGCCCATGTTCACGGGGCCGAAGGTGGACATCGAGTCTTACCGGTTACCCAACGGCCTGAAGGTGGCCCTGCAACATGACGCCAGCGTGCCCAGGGTGACCGTGTGCGTGGCCTATCACGTCGGCTCCAAGAACGAGCGCGCGGGACGCACGGGGTTTGCTCATTTTTTCGAGCACATGATGTTTCGAGGAACCAAGCACGTTCCCAACTACGACATTCCACTCCAGGAAACCGGCGCCCAGTCCAACGCCTTCACCTCGGAAGACATGACGGTTTATTTCGAGACGGTCTCGACCGAGTATCTCGAACGGGCACTTTACCTTGAAGCCGAACGGCTGGCGTTTCTGCCCTCGGCCCTTGTGCAAAGCACGTTTGACACCGAGCGCGAGGTGGTCAAGAACGAGCGCCGGCAGAGCGTTGACAATGTTCCTTACGGCCTGGTTGAGGAAACATTGCTAGCGAACGTCTTCCCCAAGGGCCACCCTTATTCCTGGTCGGTCATCGGCTCGATGAAAGACCTGAACGCCGCCTCGCTGGACGACCTGAAAGCGTTCTTCGCCGAGTTTTATCATCCCGCAAACGCCACGCTTTGTCTGGTCGGCGACTTCGATCCGGCCGCTGCCAGAAGGCTGATCGCCAAGTATTTTGGTCCGCTTGCCGGCGGCGCTCGTCCCGCCAAGGTCAACGCGAAAGAAGCGGCCGTCAAGTCCAGGCAGCTCGAGCTAGCCGATCAGGTGAATCTTCCGAGAATACATTGGGCCTGGGAAACCGTGGCCAACGAGCATCCTGACGCTCCGGCGCTCGACCTGCTGGCAACGATACTCGCCGGCGGCGAAACCTCGCGTCTCTACAAGTCTCTGGTGCGCGATTTGCGGCTGGCCAAGGACGTCTCCGCCGATAACGACACGAAGGAGATTGCCGGCCTGTTCACGCTCAATTCGACGGCGGCCGAGGGCCACTCGACCGAGGCGATCACCAAGGTGTTTGGCCAGGAAATCGCCAGGCTCCAGGCCGAACCCCCTTCGGACGCCGAGCTCAGACGCGTGCTGGCCCGTCTGGAGACGGGCTTTTACGGCCGGTTGACCAGGTCCATCGGGCGGGCGATCGCCATCAGCGTGGGCTATGCTCAGCACGATGATCCTGACCATTTCCGCAAGGATTTCCTCCGATACTTTCAGGTCAAACCAGCCGATATCCAGCGGGTGGCCAAGCACTACCTGAAGGGCGCCAAGGTAACGCTTCTCGTGCGGCCGGTGAAGCCCGGCGAAGCCAAGTCTCAGTCCCAGACCGTCGGCCCCGATCCCTCCACCGGGCCGGACTCGAAAGGTGCACTGCTAACACGGCCGCCGGGGCCAGGTCCCGATTGGACCAAGCTTCCCGGCCCGGCCGAGCCGGCTTCGTTCCGGCCTCCTTCGTACTCGCGCCGGAAACTCTCAAACGGCATCGACGTCTGGATCGCCATCTGGAAGACGTTGCCGCTGGTCCAGATCTCGTTGCAGTCTCAAGTGGGCACGGGCGATGATCCCGAGGGCAAGTCGGGCCTCGCGAACCTGACCGCGCGCCTGCTCGACCAGGGCACGGCCACAAGAACCGCCACCGAGCTGGCCGAGGAGTTCGAGGAGCTGGGCGCGAGCGTGCGCGTGTCCGCAGGGGCTGACGACATGGGCGTCGGTGCCTCGGTGCTCAAGCGCAACCTGGACCCCACGCTCGAGCTGGTGGCCGAGATGCTCATCTCCCCCAGGTTCGACCCCAAAGACTTTGACCGCGAGCGAAGCCAGCAACTGGCCGACTTACTCCAGGGACCAGACAGCGTTTCCTGGATCGCCCGCCGCGCTTTCCCGATCCTGATGTTCGGACCGGGCCACCCCTATGGCAAGCCGGCCCAAGGTTATCCCGAGACGGTGAAGGCCCTCACCCTGGACGATGTCAGGACCTTCCACAAGGCCGCTCTAGGACCCAAGGGGGCAACGCTCATCGTCACCGGCGACGTTGATCCCGAGGCCGTCACTTCGGTGCTGGAAAAAACGTTCGGTCGGTGGCGAAACGACAATTCCGGCCCCAGGCCCAGACCAGACGCGAAGAAGAAGGAACAGCCGGGCACGATCTTCCTTGTCGATAAACCGGGCGCGGTGCAAAGCGTGATCAACGTGGGCCGCCGCTGGGTTGACCGACGCGATCCCAGCTACATGGCCACCCTGGTCGGCAATCACTTGCTTGGCGAAGATTTCCTTAGCCGCTTGAACCAGAACCTGCGCGAAGAGCACGGCTACACCTACGGAGCTGGCTCGGGCTTCACGTTCCACCGCAGCAAGAGCGTCTGGCGCGTGGCGACCTCGGTCCGAACGGACGCGACCGCCCCGGCGCTCAAGGAGATCCTCAAGGAGCTCGACGCGACTTGCCACATCGAAGCCGATCACGACCGATGAGATCTCCAGGTCCAGATCGGCCGAGGCGCGGACGTTTCCCGAGTCGTTCGAGTCTCCTTCGGGAATCTCCGGTGAGCTTGCCGAGATCGCCGAATTCGGGCTGCCGGCCGACTACCTCGAGACGTTCCTGACAAACCTCGAAAAGACCTCATCCGCCGACATCCAGCGCTCCATGGCCGAAGTCGTCGCGCCCGCCGAGCGGATCATCCTGGTCGTCGGCGATCGCAAGACCGTCGAGCGCGAACTGCGGAAAGCGGGGATGGACCGGATCAAGGCGGTGACGATCGACGGGAAAGCGGTTCCAAAGTGAAAAAAGTCAGGTAGACTTCGCTCTAGTCGCCGCGGACTTCTCACGCTGTTCGATTCAGAAGGCATCCCGATGCAAAGCAAAGCAACAACCGTTGAGCAGTACCTTGCCGGCTTGACCGACGATCGACGCAAGGCACTGGAGGCTGTGCGCAAGGTCGTGCTTGAAAATCTCGACCAGGATTACGAGGAAGGGATTCAGTATGGCATGATCGGGTATTTTGTGCCGCACCGGGTTTACCCGGCCGGCTACCACTGCGACCCCAAGCAGCCGCTTCCGTTCGCCGGATTAGCGTCTCAAAAGAACTACATGTCGCTCTATATGATGTGCGTGTACGGCGATACACCACACTCTGATTGGTTCCGCAAAGCGTGGGCCAAGACAGGCAAGAAGCTCGACATGGGCAAGTCATGCATTCGGTTCAAGAAGGTGGAAGACCTTGCGCTCGACGTGATCGCCGAGGCGATCAGGCGCGTGCCGGCAAAGAAGTACATCGAGCACTGCGAGGCGGGGCTGCGGAAGACCGCCAAACCAAAGAAAGAAATGTAAGGGGGTCACAAGTCCTTGGCAATCGCCTTGAGCTGAGCGTCGTTTGTCCAGCGTCCGCAAAAAGGTCGGCTCGGTTGTCACGACGATAGAGCGCTGGATGAATTTGCCTATCGTGGCCGGCATGCAGCAGCCGTTCCATGAGCCGAAAGCACGGGAGCGGAAGAAGGAACTCGAGAATAGAATCATCTACACGAATTCTCCTCGTAGGGTTGAACCTGTTATCGGATCGATCTCGGAAGGATCTCCAAAGACTCTCCGCCACAGGATCAACGCTAATTCCCTTCGAGGCGACAGGCAGGGGTAAGGTGCAGGGATATAAAAATATAATTGATGAACATATCAATGATGATCCCATATTCACCTCCCGCGGACCGATAGCCGCCTGACTTCAGGCCGGCTAACTTTGGGGCCGCCGAGCCGGCGGGACTCGACGGAGAAGCGGGGCCGGAAAACATCCGCCGGGCCCTTGTCGCCGCTCAGGGAACGGATTACTGTATTGAGCGGTACCTGGCCTTTTCGTTGAATCAATCGTCTCGGACGCGTTTCTTCACCCGCGTGAAGCCGGTACCGCATCTCCGCAATCTCGCACACACCGCCCTGAGTTCGCGAGCATGAAATCATAGCGCCCTTGAAGCGTTCAAGCCTTCCACTGCATATTCTTCAACGACACCGGGAGTATTTCGTCATGCCTACAACCCCTGATCGATGGCGTTGTGGATGGAATAGCTGCGTGTCTCATCGCCCTCGCCGGAGGAAGGACACGGCAAGGCGAGCCGGCGGGATTCGCCTGGCTGAGGGTTGGTACGATCGCCTGCTGGAGCCTCGAATCGCCCCGGCGGTGCTCGACCTCACGGGCGGCGTGCTCAGCTACACCGCGGCCTCGGGCGAGGTGAACAATCTCTCCGTCGACGTCGTCCAGGTCTCGGGTACGAGGTACATCCGCTTCCACGACCAGGGGGCTGGCGTGGCGATCACGCCGCAGGGTACCGGCCTGATCGCCGACTCCTCGACAGTGGTGCGCGCGCGGGCCGCGGATGTCACGAGCGTCTCGATCAGCACCGATGACGGGAACGATACGATCCGCCTGGCCCTCGGCGTCGGGATGCCGGCCTCGATCTCCGTCAACGTCGATCCGCCGGGGGATGCCGACGGCATCGTGACAATCCCGCCCTATTCGCCGGACCACCTGACGATCGTCGGCCCGAGTGGCGCGGATACCCTGGCACTGACGCCGCAATTGGCGCCGGATGGGACGAAGGATATCGTGCTCGCCGATGCACTCATCGCATCAAACGTCGCGCTGCAGCACATGAGCAGCTTGACGATCGACCTGTCCGCGTCCTCGGGCCAGCACTCGGTGACGGTCGACCGCTCGATCACCCGGCCCGATGCGCCGATTGCGCTGAACGTGGTCGGCGGCCCGGCCGGTAGCGACTCGGTGACAGTGACCGCGCCGGGGACGATCCCCCAGTCGTTCGCGCTGACCGATGGGTCGATCACGACTTCCTACGTGCGGACCGGCAAGGAGATCATGCTCGGCCCGAGCGATAACATCGCCATCGACCAGCCCGTGGTCGCCATGGACTTGCAGACGACCGATTCGAGCGGGAACCCGGTGGACCTCGGGCCATCCATATTCAACACATTCCTGCTCGACACAGGTTCGACGAGCATCCTGTCGGCCGCCGACGCCACCGGCGACCTGGAAGGCTCGGGGCTGTACCAGGTGTACCCGATCCAGTACCTCGAGCAAGGGGTGGGCGGCTATACCGCCATGGACGTCTCGAACCCCTATCAGTTTTACTTCGCCGGCACAAACGGGATCCCGTATGAGCTAGACAACACGAAGATCCTCTCGAGCGAGGACCTACAATTCAGCTTCCTGGGCCCCGACGGCATCGTCGGCATGCCGGCGATGACCAACCGGTTCACCAGCATTGACATGACCGGATGGGAGAACCCCCAGGACGTGTCGGACCTGAGCATCAAAACCGATTTTCCCACGGGGACGGACATCCCGACTGACTCGGGGCACTGGTACCAGGTCCCGGTCAATCTGGTGGACTTCCCCAACGACGGTCAGTTGCCCGGCGGCCCGATCCCGACCTCGGCCCCCCTGGCGATGATCCCGGTGACGATCCGCGATAATGGGCATGAGGTCACCACCAATTTCCTGCTCGACACCGGCGCCCAGCTCTCGATGGTCTCGCCGGATGTCGCCCAGGCCTTGAACCTCGACCTGGACCACCCGTCCGGCAGCATCGACGTCGGGGGCGTCGGGGGCACGGTGACCGTTCCGCTGGTTCCCGTGGACCAGTTGGACGTCAAAGCCACCAACGGCACCAGCCTGGCCTGGAGCAACTTGCAGGTCGGGGTCCTCGACCTCAGCGTGCCTGGAGGGCCGACGATCGGCGGCGTATTCGGCATGGACTTCCTCACCAGTGGCTGGGCCGCCAAGATCCTGCCTATCCTCCTGGGAGAGGAAGGCTCGTCCGAGAACGGCTACTTCGACAACGTCTATCTCGACTACCGCAACTCGTCGAGCGGTACAGGCACAATCATCTTCGACGTCGACCCGAGCCACGACACGCCCGCTCCGCCCGATCCCAATTCGCTCTCGGTCTCGTACTCATCCATCGGCGCAGTCAACTCGGTCGGCGGGGACGGCTCCGATACGTTCAATGTCACGCCCTCGCAGACGGTCGCATACACGATCGACGGCGGCAGCCAGCCCGCCGGGGGTGCCGACGTGCTGCAACTCGTGCCCGGGAATCCTCAGGCGACTACCAACGGCTCGACGATCACGATCCCGGGGAGCAACGGTATTAACTACCTCAACATCGAGCAGCTCGACCTCGCGATCACTGATTCGGGGTTCGAGCAGGTGCAGGTGGGGACGGGCCAGTTCCGGTACCGCCCGTCTGGATCCCCCTGGGCCTTCGCCGGCTCCTCCGGCCTCTCGGGCAACGGCAGTGGGTTCACCGCCGGCAACCCACCGGCGCCGGAGGGGAGTCAGGTCGCTTTGCTCCAGAACACCGGCTCCTTCAGCCAGAGCTTCACCAGCTCCGCCACCGGCTCCTACACGCTCACCTTCGACGCCGCCCAGCGCGAACCACCAGGCGTCGCACCAGAACTTCGAGGTGCTGGTTGACGGCAACGTGATCAGCACCTTCACCCCTTCGAGCACCTCTTACCGGAGTTATTCCACCGCCTCGTTCACCGTCACTGCTGGTTCGCACACGATCAAGTTCCTGGGACTTGATAGTGCCGGCGGTGACAACACGGCCTTCGTTGACGCTGTCACGCTGGCCACCGCCTCCGCGCTCGGCGACCCTGGGTTCGAGCAAGTGCAGGTAGGAGCTGGTCATTACCAGTACCGGCCCACCGGCTCTCCCTGGACCTTCACCGGCAGTTCCGGCCTTGCCGCCAACAACAGCGGCTTCACCTCGGGCAATCCGCCGGCACCCCAGGGCACACAAGTCGCTTTCCTTCAGACAACGGGCTCGTCCACCCAGACCGTCACCGGCTGGGCGGCCGGCTCCTACGTGCTCACCTTCAGCGCCGCCCAGCGCCGAACCACCAGGCGTCGCACCAGGACTTCGAGGTGCTGGTCGACGGCAACGTGATCAGCACCTTCACCCCTTCGAGCACCTCTTACCGTAGTTACTCCACCGCCGTGTTCACCGTCACCGCCGGTTCGCACACGATCAAGTTCCTGGGACTTGATAGTGCCGGCGGTGACAACACGGCCTTCGTTGACGCTGTCACAGTGGCCGCCAGTTCCGCACTCGGCGACCCGGGGTTCGAACAAGTGCAGGTAGGAGCTGGTCATTACCAGTACCGGCCCACCGGCTCTCCCTGGACCTTCACCGGCAGTTCCGGCCTTGCCGCCAACAACAGCGGCTTCACCTCGGGCAATCCGTCGGCACCCCAGGGCACACAGGTCGCCTTCCTTCAGACAACGGGCTCGTTCACCCAGACGGTCACCGGCTGGGCGGCCGGCTCCTACGTGCTCACCTTCAGCGCCGCCCAGCGCGCGAACCACCAGGCGTCGCACCAGAACTTCGAGGTGCTGGTTGACGGCAACGTGATCAGCACCTTCACCCCTTCGAGCACCTCTTACCGGAGTTATTCCACCGCCTCGTTCACCGTCACCGCCGGTTCGCACACGATCAAGTTCCTGGGACTTGATAGTGCCGGCGGCGACAACACGGCCTTCGTCGACGCCGTGGCCGTGGCGCAGGCCCACGCACCCTCGATCCTCGACGGGAATCCGACGAGCACGAACGGCCTCGCGGCGCCGATCTCCGTCATGACGCCCCAGGCGCTCGACGCGACCCTGCGGTCCTCGGTGCTGACCAACCCGGTTAACCGGTTCGCGCGAATGCTCAGCGAGATCGCCGCGCTGCGAGGCCGGAAGCTCGCCGCACGTTCAACCCCGCGGTCCATCGGCGCGGCCGCCGGCCAGAACCTCGAGCTCGACCAGCATAAAGGGCTGAGGATAGCGGTCTCGGCGGCGCGTGTCAGCGATCCGGTCCAGGATGAGGCCTTGTTGCAGATCACGGCCCTCGATCCGATCTTCCTCAAGCCGAAGGCGAAAAGTCTGTTCTCTTCATGATGATTATGCAAAGCAAAGCGACCACCGTCGAACTGTTCCCTGCCAGCTTGACCGACGATCGACGCCAGGCCCTCGAGGCTGTGGCTCAAGTCCTGCTCGAGAATCTCACCTAAGATTACGAGGAAGGGTTCCAGTGCGGCATGATCGGGTATTAACTGCATGCGAATCAGAATCCAGCCACGCTTCTCGGGAACTTTGCAGAGTCGTTTTCCCGAGATCGGCTTCATGGGGTTGGCCAGCGAGGCGAATCATTCATCAGCGTTTGCTCTGCGCCCCATCGAGGCAGACTCGTGTCTTAGGTTCTGGTAAAAAAGGACGGCGAAGATGCGCGAGGACTGCGGTACTCAAAACACCGGTCGATCACTGTCGCCCAGCCCCCCCTTGAGAGGGATCTTGCGCACCGGCTTCGGGGTGGGAGGTTCCTCGTCGGCATCTTCATCATCGTCGTCCGCTTCGACCGGCGCTTCCTTGCCCTTGGCGGGCAGAAGCGAGAGGGCGATGCGCTTGACCTCCGGCTCGACCTTGAGGATGCGGACCTCGACTTCTTGACCCGGCTGGACAATGTCGGCGACGCGGCGTACCCGGTTGGGCGAAAGCTCGGTGATGTGGATCAGGCCCTCGATGCCTGGCTCGAGCTCGACGAAAGCCCCGAATTCCATCAGTTTGGTGACCTTGCCCTTCATCATCAGCCCGCGGGGGTACTTCTGCTCGACAGTCTCCCACGGGCTGGGAGTAAGCTGCTTCAGGCCCAAAGTCAACTTGCGGGCGACGAGATCGATCTTGATGACTTTCACTTGCACCTTGTCACCCGTCTTGACCAGGTCTTCCACCTTCTGCACTCGCGACCAGCTCATCTCGCCGATCGGCAACAGGCCATCGACGCCGCCCAGATCAACAAATGCCCCGAAGTCTTTCACAGAGCGGATCGTTCCCTCGCGTACCTGGCCTTCTTCCAGCGAGGCCCATGTCTTCTCGCGCTGCTCGGCCCTCTCTTGTTCGAGCAACTCTCTGCGCGAGATCACGAGGTTTTTCTCGCGCTCATTGGCTTCGGTGACCAGCGCTTTGAACTTCTGGTTGACATAGGACGCGGCGTCTTCGACCCGGCTGAGGTCGATCTGGCTGATGGGCATGAAGCCGCGAATGCCATCGACATCGACCTCGACGCCCCCCTTGATGACCTTGGTCACGCGGGCCTCGACCATGACCCCTTTACGGAGGTTTTCCCAGGTGGCGTCAACCGCGGTCCCCTTCAAGCGTAGGTGCTGAATTCCCTCGCTGGCGTCGAAATGGTCAACGATCACCTCGATCTCCGAACCGGGCACCGGGATTTCGCCTTCGAATTGGTCGAGTGGGATAACGCCTTCGCTCTTGCCGCCGAGGTCCACGAACAGGGATCGTCCCCGGGCCACGATCACCTTGCCCACGCGCAAACCTTTGCGAGCTTCCTGGCCGCGGTCGCGCTTGTCAACTTGGGCCCGGTCCGTCGCTGTCTTGGGCGGCCGGGTTCTGGCGACGTCAAAGGTTTTGGGGTCGAAGCCCGAGAGCGCGAGCCTCGAGCTCGGCCTCGAGCGCATCATCCCACTGCCGCTTGAGAGGGACCTCGGCCGCCGATCCCGACCGCGACGGGCCGCTCAATGCCTCGTCAAGCGCTTTGTCGAGCGCCTCTTCCTGACTTGACGCGGAACTTGTTGGGAAGGCGGGGCGAGGCCCTGGGTTCGATCCGTGTGTCGGCGTCTGCTGCGGTTCGGACATGGAATTCAATCCGTCTCTTGGGGGAGTGCGAGGCTCCCGAGAAGTGGCATTCATCTCTCGTCTTGACTTTCTAGCCTATCGAGTCGCGTCTGCGCAGCCAAGACAAAGTGAAGCCGACCACCCAACAGATCGGGGCGAGGCTTGCTGGCCACACGTTCTCGGTCACTTGCCTCGTCTTGCATGGCCTCCCGATCAATCGATCGAAGTCGGCCAGAGCAGTACGCCACAGGTAAAGCCCCGAGAGCGTCGGGATAGCAATCCCGATCAGGCAGGTTGCGCCGACTGAGAAAGGCGACTCGCCGGTGTCGATGTGCATCCATTGCAAGGCCGGGTAGACCGAGTAATGCAAGGCGTTACGGACATCACGGTAGGAGACGAGCGATAACCAGGCGACGAAGGGGGGCGAACTGGCGCCCAGGAGGACCGATCCCATCATTCGCGGCAAAAGATAGGGAAGGGCGAGCGAGCCCGACGTAAGAAAAAAGAGTCCCATGAAGCGAACATTTGGCTCGGCCTTGTCTTTCGTCACGATCGTAGTGGAAGTTCCATACACCAGCATCAACCAGGTCCAGGCGGCCGTGACGATCAGCGAAAGGAGATAGCCGACAGGATGGAGCGACCCCGTGGCCAGGCCGATCGTCCACAGGGTGAGCAATGTCGCAAGGATCACACGCATTCGCCAGAGACTAGCCAGCATGTTGCTTCTAAGAATGTCGCGCGCGGTCAGCGGCGTGGCGATCAGGCTATCCCAGGTCTCGCGAGCGCGCTCCCTGACCATGCTCTCGGCGGCCATTCCGCTGGCGACCAACGTGATCAAGAAAACGAGCGGCGTGGTGATGAACCGAAGGTAGAGGTTGAACTCGGTCCGAGCGAAGTCGGCCGGCGGGTTAAATTCGGTGCCTGGCATGAAGAACCGGACCATCAGGTTCAACTCTGGTTGCTCAGGCGCTGGTGATTCCCGAACCGTAGCCGTATCGCCATACCTCGATCAATGCGGGACGGGCGTAAAAGACAGTGAAATACGCAAGGACTCCGTACATTCCAAGAAGGATTACAACGGCGATCGCCATTGCGAGCAAGCCCGCGCGGGCGGTGTGCATCTCTCTCCAGAGGATCGGGTCGTCTCCGACCGGCGGCTTGTGTCTCCAGCGCCAGCCGGGCCGGATGAGCCGTGCGGCCAGGCTCTGGTTGTCGGCGCTGACGTTGACGCGATACTTCGATCGCAGGCGAGTGATCGCCCAGATCACCAGCACCGCGCCCCCGGCGACTTGCAGACCAGACATCCATGCGACGGCATCCACGAGCTGACTTCCTACTCTGACACCGCCGGCGATCTTGAACAGCAAGTTAAAGGGGCTGCTGGTGAGCACCCACGCGTTCGCGGTTAACAAAAAGCCCGGCGGCCGGAGACCCAGACGGGGTAAAACCGTCGCTACGAAGAAGGGACCGATCAGCCAGGTCATCCAACAAAGGACAGAGGCGCCGGCGGCGACCCGGGCGTCGCGCGCGTCGGTCGAGATCCAGATCGCCAGCGCGACCATGAAGAAGGCCGTGGTCATCGAGCCGGCATAGCCCAGCAAGATTAGCAGCGGATCGATGCCCCCCAGCAGATGCAAGAGCAGCACGATAGGGAAACCCGCGGCGAAACTCGCGACGAGGAAGGTCATGCACGCCGCCAGCTTGCCCAGCACGATCTCCGCGTTGCTCAGCCGGGTGGCAAGCAAGAAGTCCAGCGTGCGGCGGTCTTTCTCCAGGGCGATACTGGGTGCGGCCCGCCCCAAAAAGATGCCGAAAACCTCGGTCATGTGGGCGAGCAGAATCCACAGGAAGGTCTGGAACGCGACACGGGCCATGATGTCGTGGTCAGAGACCTGCCCTCGATCCCAGTAATACCGGGCGCCAAAGGTTGCCAGCGCGATGGCCAAAAGCATCCCCGCGAAGAAGCCTCGGTTCCACCACAAACCTGGCTTCCGCGTGGCCACCAGCAGCTCGCGGTTGAAGATGGGTCTGATATCCAAAGCAGCATCCTCTTCAAGACCTCGTCATCTCGTATCGCGGCGACGGCTACAGCAACCTACCACAATTGTCAGATGTGATTCAATGGTGAACCGTGGCCCAGGCGGCTCTGCGGCTCCCTCGATTGACTGAGGCATTGCTTCCGATACGCCCGGCGGTAGATTAATGTAAAGGTTGAGGGTAAAGTATGACCTTATCACAACTCCCTACAGCGGATCACACCCGCTTGGCACACGATTTGAGGTCAGATCTTCGAGAGGAGGTGACTCATGAAGCCCCTGTCGAATGATCTCCGCCAGCGCATCCTTGAGGCCGTTGACAACCACGAGTGCTCGCGACGGAAGCTCGCCGCCCGGTTCTCCGTCAACGTCTCGACCATCACCAGATTGCTCCAACTCCGACGCCAGACCGGCTCATCCGAGCCCAGGCCCCATGGCGGCGGTGTCGCTCCCACCCTCGACCAAGAGGCCCTGGAGCGACTCCGAAAGCTCGTCGAGCAGACTCCCGACGCCACGCTCGAGGCGCTGAGGCAGGAGATGGGCATCTCCGGCAGCGTCATGATCATCTGCCGGGCCTTGCAGAAGCTCGGCCTGCCGCTCAAGAAGAAGTCGCCCCACGCCGCCGAGCGGGACACGCCCGAGGTCCGGCAGAAGCGCCGCGAGTTTCGCAGGGAGGTCGAGCCGATCGAGCCGGGGCGGCTCGTCTTCGTGGACGAGACCGGGGTCACCACGGCGATGACGCCCGCCTACGGCCGGGCCCCGCGAGGCGAGCGGGTCGAGGCGTCGGCCCCGGCGTCGTGGGAGTCGGTGACGGTGATCGCGGCGATGGGCCTGGACGGGGTCCGAGCCCCGTTGGCCTTGCCGGGGTCGGTCAACGCGGCGACCTTCGAGGCTTATGTGGAGCAGGTGCTGGTGCCGGCATTGCGGCCAGGGGACGTGGTGGTCTTTGACAACCTGAGTTCGCATCTGGGCCCGGCGGTGTTCGAGGCGATCGAGCGAGCGGGAGCGAGGGTGCTGCCGCTGCCGCCCTATAGCCCGGATTACACGCCGATCGAGGAGATGTTCTCGAAGTTCAAGGGGTTCCTGCGTCGGGTCGGGGCGAGGGCGAAGGAGCACCTGTATGACGCCATCGCCGAGGGGCTACGCGAGGTCACCGACCAGGATATCCTCGGTTGGTTCCGACATGCCGGATTGTGCGCAACCCAAACGTGATCCGCTGTAATTCGGGGGTCGGATGCTTCTGGCTCGGGAGTGTGGCCCATGTCCGCTGCCTTTTCGCGTCGTGGTTTTTTCGGCGGTATTGCCGCGTCGATGCTCGCTCCGGGAACGACTCGTCTGATGGGGGAGGAGCGACCGGGTCGCAAATTCACCATGGACCTCGTCTGTGGGAACCTCGGCGCGAGCGTGCGGCTTCCCGAGGCGATCAGGCTGGCTCATCGATTCGGATTCGAGTCGGTTGCCCCTGACCCTGGCTATCTCATGTCTATCTCAGAAAGCCAGCTCTCGGAATTGCGCGACGACCTCAAGGCGAAGAACCTGGTCTGGGGAGCGGCCGGACTCCCTGTCGAACTTTCGCGGCACCCAGGCGTCCTTTCAGAATAGCCTGAAGAACCTCTCGGCAGCGGCGACGGCCCTCCGGCGCACGGGTGCCTCGCGCATGGGCACGTGGATCACTCCGGCCCACAAGAGCTTGACCTACCTGGCCAATTTCAAGCAACATTCTGCCCGGCTCGGAGAAGTCGGCAAGGTGCTCGGCGACCACGGCGTGCGGCTGGGCCTGGAGTACGTCGGCCCCAAGACGTCGTGGACCGCGATGCGCTTTCCTTTCATCCACACCATGGCCGAGATGCGAGAGCTGATCGCCGCCATCGACCAGCCCGGGGTGGGGCTCGTACTCGATAGCTGGCACTGGTACACCGCCCATGAGACTCAGGCCGACCTCGAGACTCTGAAGGGCTCCGATGTCATCTGCTGTGATCTCAACGATGCCCCGGCCGGCATTCCCACCGATGAGCAGAGGGACGGCGTTCGCGACCTCCCATGCGCCACGGGCGTGATCGATCTGAAGTCGTTTCTGCACGCGCTGGCCAAGATCGGCTACGACGGCCCGGTCCGGGCTGAACCCTTCAAAGCCGACCTTCGCCGCATGCCCGCCGAGCAATCCGTGGCGCTGACCTCGATCGCGATGAAAAAGGCTTTCGCCCTGATATCTTGAGAGGTCTGCACGATCTAGCGGTCCCGCGCCCACGTCCAGTCAACATCTTGACACGGAATGAAGCAAACCAGGGCGACCTACCATCTTCTACTTCGGTCAATCTGGACGTACACGGATACGACATTCGGCGGCTCCGTAGCTCACGATCTTGTTTCAGACGTCCAGTCTCAACTCGAGCTGCTGGCAAGAGATGTTTGAGGCTCGACGGCGCGGACGACCCCAGCGGAGAAACTGTCGATGACTGGCACGCTGGTTTTCGCCTTGCTCGTGGCTTGCTCATTCGCGGCCGATGAACCGGGCCCGTCTCGCGACGCCTATGTGGCCAAATCGGACCCCCTGGGCGAGTCTGTCGATAAGGTCGTTTATCTCGATCAAGGTTGGTCCCCGAGCGAGAGCCTGCGCTTCTATTTCACGCCGCAGGGGTCGCAGCTTATCCCATACGACTGGTTCCTCGCACTCGAGCAGGCCGATTCCCAGAGCCTCTTCCGCGACAATCAGAACATTCTCAAATACCGCTATCTGCCTCAGTTGCCTGACGCGCACAATCCCGACGGATTGCCGGTGGGCTTCGTCGGTGACCAAGGGGTTGGTCGCAAATGGCTGGGGCTGACATGCGCGGCTTGCCATACGAATGAAATCCGCTACGGAACGACCGGTTATCGAATCGACGGCGCTCCCACCCAGGGCGACGTCCGGGCTCTGCTCGAGGCTTTGATCTACTCGATGCAACGGACGAGGGACGATTCCGCCAAGTTCGAGCGATTCGCCGACAAGGTTCTCGGCCCGAATAACAGCCCGAGTGGGCAAGCCTTATTGAAAGCGCAACTGGCGGCGGCACTCGAGAAGAGAGTGGCGTACAACCTCAGGAACTTCCCGGGCTATAACCCGAGCGCCCCTGCCCCACCTCCGTCGGATTATGCGCGCCTCGACGCTGTAGGCGCGATCATCAACGAGGTCTTCTACCACGCCGTCAAGGCGCCAACCTCGCCCACCGACAACACCAAACCGGCCAACGCACCAGTGAGCTATCCCTTCCTCTGGGACACGCCCCAGCAGGAGCTCGAGCAATGGACCGGGATCGCAAACAGCGGCGGCCCACTCGACATCCTCAGCCTGGCGCGCAACGTAGGCGAGGTCCTTGGCGTGTTCGGCGAGTTTGTCATCCCCGACAAACCATCCAGTCTGGGCTATTCTTCGTCCATCCCGATGTTCAAGTTGCGGGAGCTGGAAGATCAGCTCAAGGGCCTCTGGTCGCCGCAGTGGCCCGCCGGCTTCCCTCCGATCAATCAGGCTGATGCGGCCCTGGGAAAGGCGATTTACCAGCGATTGAAGTGCAACGCATGCCACACGCTGGTCACCGACCGGAAAGACCCCCGTCGCAAGATCGCCTCGTTCATGAAGCCCACCCAGACGGATCCCGCCTCATACCTCAACTTCTTCAACCGGACCGGTCCATCCGGCAAGCTGGAAGGGGCGAACGTGAATCTGATCCCCTTCACACAGAAGATCCCCGCGATCGCCAGTGCCAGCACGATGTTATCCAATGAGGCTACTGGTGCAATCCTCGGCTCCCCGTGGCCGGCTCCGCCCGATTACCTTTCCCAGATCCAGTTCGGGGGAAACCGCAGTCGCGGGATCCTGCTCGAGGAGGCGCCTTCGATGGCGGCTTACAAAGCGCGCCCCTCGATGGCATCTGGGCGACTGCTCCCTACCTGCACAATGGCTCGGTACCGAACCTGGACGAACTGCTGCAACCGGCCGCGAAGCGATCGAAATCGTTCAGTATCGGCGTCCGCACGTTTGATCCGGTTCGAGTGGGTTTTCTCACCAATGTCGCAGGTTTCCCGAACTTCAACGTGCTTGATGCCAACGGCAACCCGATTGCCGGCAACTCCAATGCCGGCCACGAAGGCGAGCAGTACGGCACCAACCTCAGCTCCGACGAGCGCCGGCAGCTCATCGAGTATCTCAAGTCACTCTGATCGGGACCCGAATTCCTCAGCCGCCGGCTGCGTGGTGCAGGAAGGCAATTCCGAACAGGAAGTAAATGCCGATGAACATCAGGCCTTGCTTCGGCCCCAGCCGGCTGGTGGTTCTTCACACACTTCATCGAGCCGCGTTGCCTGTTCCTTGAGAACCGCCTTGACCCCCTCCTTCCCAATCAATCGCTTTCGATTCAAGACGATGGCGACGAGATCCGCCACATAACCAGCAGCAGCAGGATCGAGGTGTCCCGGCTGATCGACAATCTGGCCGAGGCACTGCACTGGGTCACTGCCCCGCCAGTGGAACAGGGGCGAGTGCCGAGGTCAGCAACACAAGAATGGGGCCGGCCCCTACCCAGTCCAGCGCCAGCCCGAGCGGCATAAACACCAGCAACCAGTTCAGGCTCATGATGATCGATTCGCCTCAGCGTTTTTCTATCCCCAGGCGGGAGAGTATAGCAGGACACGCGGGACACGCCGACGATCAGGCTCTGTTCCGTTCACCCTGGTCCGGTTAGGCTGGGGCGCGGGTGAGGTCGAGCCACGGTAGAATCGGCTCCTGAACTCGCTCCTACGACTCTGAGGATGGAGAATCGACCGATGCCAACGCAACCACTCAGTGCCGAGCAGCTCGAGGGACTGAAGCGTTACAACACGCCGACGATCTCGAACGCGATCGAGCTGTTCGATGTCCGCCCCCGTCATCTTGGCTACCTGCCGCATCAGATCCGCTCTCTGCTTCCCGAGCTCGGCCCGATCGTGGGCTATGCCGTCACCTGCCAGACGACGGCGGCGCCGCCTTTGGCCGGGGAGCGGCAGACAGACCTTCTGGCCGATTACCTGCGCTATGTGGCCGATCAGCCCGGTCCCAAGATCGCCGTGGGTGAAGACGTGGATGATCCGCCAGGCCAGGGCGCCCAGTTTGGCGAAGTGACCGCGACGATCCACCAGAAGATCGGCTGCGTCGGCCACATCACCTCCGGCTGCCCGCGCGACCTCGATGAAGTGCGAGCGCTGGGATTCTCGCTCTTCGGCCTCAATCCGTGCGTCAGCCACGCTTATGTGCGGCTGATTGACTTCGGCAAGCCGGTGACGATCGGCGGTGTAACGATCCAGCCCGGTGACCTGCTTCATGCCGACAAGCACGGCGTTTGCATCGTGCCCATCGAGATCGCCCACGGTCTGGCGGAAGCCTGCGCCGAGGTGGAAAGACGCGAACGCCCGCTCCTGGAGATTTGCCGCTCGCCCGAGTTTTCACTCGACGAATATCTGGAGCTTCGGATGGGTCTTCAGCCCAAGATCAGGGAGTAGGCAAGGAATCCCTCACAAGGCACGCTTGGGCTGAGAGCTCGGTGCGGAATGAGTGACCACAACGGCCTCGTAGCGGCGATCGCGGCCGACGGCCTCGTCGGGGCGGATCTCGTCGAGTCGTTTGCCCTCGGCGATCCACCGGCCCTTGCGATACTCGAAGACGGCGGTGGCCAGTCGCGCCGAGGGGTGCTCGAACGGATTGGTGGACTCGAAGTGGATGCCGACCAGAGCCAGAAAATGACGGGTCTGCCGGTCCCTGGCCCAGAGGACTTCATCGTGCCATTGCGCTTCTTCCCAGCGGGTGCCCTCGGAGGGATCAACCCGGTAAAGAGCGGTGACGAACCTCGCCTCCAGCCATTCGCGCTGGCGATGGAATGCCTCGCGGGCCTGGTCGACATGCAGGTCTTCAACGAAGAGGCGCATGGGCCTGTGCAAGACAAGATACGCCGCGACGAGGCAGACCGGTAGGACTCCAGCCCAGATCAGCCAATTCATCGTTGAACCCCCGGCCACATCCCTGGACTCTTGAGCGGACAGATCATTCTAGGACCGCGTCCACTCAATACGCAAGTGACCGTTTTCGCGAAGTTTTTGCACAGACGTCCCGAGACCCAATGGATCCGATCACAACAATGACCCGAAATCGCAAATCGCGCTCGCCGCAAGAATCGCCGTCATGCAAGTTCGGTGCCCACATGTCAATCAGCGGTGGGTGTGATCGGGCGATCCGTTCAGCGCATGCGGTGGGTTTCGAGACCGTGCAGCTTTTTACCAAGAATAACAACCAGTGGAAGGCACCGCCCCTGACCGACGAGCACACCTGCGCCTTCCGCGCGGCACTCGATGAGACGGGCATCGTGCAACCTGTCGCCCATACGTCGTACCTGATCAACATGGCCAGTCCCGACGAGGTGCTCTGGGAAAAGTCGATTGCCGCCATGATCGAGGAAGTCGAGCGGTGCCATCGGCTAGGGATTGTCGATCTTGTGGTGCATCCCGGCGCCCACATGGGCGCGGGCGAAGAGGCCGGTCTGGAGCGAGCCGCCGCCGCTCTTGATGAGATCTGCTCACGCACTGCGGGCCTGGGCGTGATGATCGATCTGGAGACGACCGCCGGCCAGGGCTCGTCGCTGGGCTATCGATTCGAACACTTGCGGGCTATCCTGAACCTCGTGCGGGACGCGGGAGGGCTGGGCGTGTGCGTGGATACCTGCCACGTTTTCGCGGCGGGGTATTCTCTCGACCCGGCGGAACGGTACGATGAAATCATCAGCCTGCTGGATGAAACGGTGGGCCTGGGTCGGTTGCGGGTCTTGCACCTGAACGACAGCCGCCGCGAATGTGGCAGCCGCGTCGATCGGCACGCCGGAATTGGAGCTGGCATGATGGGACTGGAGCCCTTCCGACATATTGTCCAATGATGGCCGGCTCCGTCACTTACCCATGATTCTGGAGACGCCCAAGGGTATGGAAGACGGTGAAGATCTCGACGCCCGTAACCTGAGAACGCTCCGGCAACTGACGGAACAAACCGCATCAGCGGCCAGGCGCTCCCACGCACGCCGGCCCCGGGAGTGATCATTCGACCTCAGGATGCCGCCCGTGGCCGGGTAGTTGTCACCCTGTCTTCGCACTGGTTGCTAAAGCTCTTGATGGGAACTCGTCTCGTGGCCATGACTGAAGCACACGCCAATGGTCCTTTGGCCGTTGCCTTATCTCCGATCGCTCCCGGTCCGCGTCTTGATTCCAGCCTGTTCATCAACCGTGAGCTGAGCTGGCTCGACTTCAACGAGCGGGTACTCGAAGAGGCGAGAGACGCATCCAACCCGCTGCTGGATCGGCTCAAGTTCCTGGCGATCTGCGCCAATAACCTTGACGAGTTCTTCGAGGTCCGCGTTGCCGGTTTGCAGGCCCAGCTTTATGAGAACCTCGAGCCGCAAGACCTTCCGCCCGATGGCATGGGTCCGCTGGCACAACTGCTCGAAATCGCGCGTCGGGCCCATGACTTCGTGGCCCGTCTGTACGAGGCGTGGCATCAGCAGGTTCGTCCCGAGCTGCGCGAGCACGGCATACGCGTATGCTCTCCCGAAGAGCTCACGCCTTCGCAAAATGCGTTTCTCGAGCAGCTACTTTGATAGCCAGGTTTATCCCGTGCTCACGCCCCTGGCCATCGACCCGGCCCATCCCTTTCCGCACGTTCACAACAAGAGTCTCAATCTCCTCTTGCGGATTGAATCGCTGAACCAGTCGGGCCGTCAGCTCTACGCGGTGCTTCAGGTTCCCTCGGTGATCAGCCGGCTGGTTCCGCTGCCCGATGAAGGGGACGGCCAGCGGCGGTTCGTGCTGCTCGAAGACGTGATCGGACCCCGCCTCGACGCTCTGTTTGGAGGCTACCGCGTGATCGAGCGAGTGGCTTTCCGGGCCACCCGCAACAGCGACCTCTCGATCCAGGAAAACGAGGTCAAGATCAGCCTGCTCTCGACCATCGAGGAAACTCTGCGGCAACGGAAATGGGGCGCCCCGGTGCGGCTGGAGATCTCCGAACGGGCGGACGAGGGGTTCCTCGCTCAGCTTCTCTCCGCCTCCGCCCTGGAACTCGAGGAACGCGACGTGTACAAAGTTCCCGGCCCGGTCGACCTCACCGCGCTGGCGGGCTTGTACAGGCTCGAAGGATTCCGCGACATCAAGGAGCCTCCGTTCGAGCCCCAGATGCCCGCCTGCATGGCCAACCGCAAGAACGTCTTCAGTGCCATCCGCGAGCAAGACATCCTGGTTCACCATCCGTATGAATCGTTCGGCACGGTCGTCCAGTTCATCGAGCAGGCTTCCGAAGACCCGCAGGTCCTGGCGATCAAAATCACCCTCTATCGCACGGCCGAATCCAATCCCGATCATCAGTGCTCTGGCCCGCGCTGCCGAGAACGGCAAGCAGGTGACCGCGCTGGTGGAGCTTCAGGCTCGGCTTGATGAAGAGAACAACATCGACAAGGCCCGGATGCTTCAGAAAGCCGGCGTGCACGTGGTCTATGGCATCGTCGGCTTCAAGACCCATTGCAAGGCAGCGCTCGTGGTCCGCCGAGAGCATGACGGCATCCGCCGCTACGTTCACCTCGGGACCGGCAATTACAACCCGACCACCGCCCGTCTCTACACCGACCTGAGCTACTTCACGTGCCACCCCAAGTTCGGCGAGGACGCGAGCGCACTTTTCAACCACTTGACCGGATATTCCCAGGGCGGGCAGTGGAACAAGCTGGTTGTCTCACCGATGCAGCTCGCCGACCGATTATCGGCGCTGATCGAGCGCGAGGCCGACCACGCCCGGGCCGGCCGACCGGCGCGAATCATCGCCAAGATGAACTCGCTGGTCGATCCGCACATCATTGAAACTCTCTACGCGGCCTCGGCCGCCGGAGTGAAGATTGACCTCGTGGTCCGCGGCATCTGCTGCCTGCGCCCGGGCCTGCCGGGCGTTTCCGAGAACATCCGGGTCATCAGCATTCTCGACAAGTACCTGGAGCACTCGCGCATCACGTATTTCCAGAACGACGGCCAGCCCGAAGTCTTCCTCTCGTCGGCCGACTGGATGCCGCGCAACTTTCGCCGCCGGGTGGAACTCTTGTTTCCGATCGAAGACCCCGCGCTGCGCAGCCGGATCATCGACCAGATCCTGGGCGTCGTTCTGTCCGACAACGTCAAGGCCCGCGAGCTTCAGCCCGACGGCTCGTACCGCCGGATCAAGCCCAGGCCCGGCGAGCCGGTCATCCGCTCGCAGGTCGAATTCCAGAACATGGCCCGTGAACGCGCCGAGTCCAGCCCGATGGTTCCGGCCCTGCCCCCTGCGGCCGCGACGATCTCCTGAATGAGCGCTGAAGGAGGAAAACGCTCATGCTCCCGCGCCGCCGGCCGATCCGCGTCGCCACCATCTCGCACCGGCCCACGGCCGGCACGGACACCACGGCTGGAACCGATCGCCTGATGAAAGGGGCGGAGCTTTACCTTCGACGCGCATCTCGCATGGGTGCTGATCTCGTGGCCTTCCCTGAAATTTATCCACAGCTCGCGGCGGTAGACTCTTATCATCACCCCGAACCCACCGGCGGCGGAACGCTTGACCGTGTGTCGCGAGCTGGCTCGTGAGCTCAGGCTCCTGATCGTCTGGCCGCGCCTCGAATACGACCCCTGCGCGAAAAGTTCGCAACACGTCAGTCCTGGTAGGTCGCGGCGGCGAGGTGCTCGGCCGATACGACAAGATGTTTCCCACGATTCCGGAAATGGAAAAAGGAGTTGTCCCCGGCACGACAGTTCCGGTCTTCGAGACCGACATCGGCCGTGTTGGCCTGCTCATCTGCTTTGACCTCAACTTCCCCGAGGTGCGCGATGCGCTCAGAGCCGGCAAGCCCGACATCGTCGTCTTCTCGTCGGCATACCGCGGCGGCTTGCAAGCTCAGGCGCTGGCGTATGAACTGGGATCGTTCGTGGTGACTTCGATCGGAGCCGAGCTGGGACAGATCATCGACCGAGCCGGGCGAATCCTCAAGGAATCAACCTACGAGACTCTGGCCGTCGCGTCCATCAATACCAACAGCATCGCCCTGCACATGGATAATAACTGGAACAAGATGGACGCCATGCTGGCGAAGTACGGGCCTGCGCTCACGTTTGATTATCATACACGCGAGGCTTTTTACGTCATCGAATTCTCGCTCGATAAAGACATCGATTCCATCGTCAAGGAGTTCGCGCTCGAGCCGGCCGACGCGTATTACGAGCGCTCGCGGCGGCTGCGGAGCGCGATGCTTGAGAAGTTTAACAAGTCCAGGACAGCCGGCGCCGGTTCGTAACCGGCCGAGTTCTTTACGCCGAAAGGGACTGATCATGCGCATGTTGACACTGATCGGGCTGCTCGCCGTCTTTGGCGCGGGAATGATGGCGGGTCGAATGACGCTTTCGCCGGCACGCGCCGAAACTCAGGCGTCCGCTCCGACGAACCCCTACGCGTCGATGCTGCACGTGGGCATCGTGGTGAAAGACCTGGACAAGGCGGTCGCAAGGTGGAAGGCGATGGGCTTCACGGATATTCGCATCTCGCCACCCAATAAGGGCGTCGACCGCATGTATCACGGCAAGCCGATCAATGTAACGCTCAAGCAGGCGTTCATTCACGGGACGAGTCCGCTCATCGAGCTCATGGAACCCGTGGAAGACGTACCCAACCCCTGGGGAGATTACCTCAAGCAACACGGCGAAGCGCTCCATCACCTGGCGTATCGAGTTCCCGAGAGCGGGCCTGAGCTCGAGAAATTCAAGCGGCTGGGCATCGAAGAGATCGCCGAGGGAAAATGGCCCGAGGGCAAGGATCGCTGGGGGACCTTTCAGTATGTGCAGGATCCGCAAGGTGGCGCCATCATTGAGTTCATCTCGCGGATACCCAGAAAATGAGAGCGATCCCGATCGCTTGGCGTGCCTCTTTGATGGCTCCCAATCGATAGGTGAAGCATACTTATGAATGAGATCATTTCGCGACGAAGTGCCCTGGGCTCGATGGGCGGTATGGGGGCCGTGCTGGCCGGGAATCTTTCCCTCGTCGGAGACCTTGCAAGCGACCGCAAGCTCAAGGGCCGAACCCCAAGCTCAAGATCGTCGTGGTGGGCGGGCACCCGGACGACCCGGAATCGGGCTGTGGCGGCACGATGGCGCGGTACGCCGACCTCGGGCACGAGGTTGTGGCAATCTATCTGACCCGAGGCGAGGCGGGGATCGCGGGCAAGAGTCACGAAGAGGCTGCGTTGATTCGTACCGCCGAGTGTCACGAAGCCTGCAAGATCCTGAGGGCCAGAGCGATCTTCGCGGGTCAGATCGATGGCAGCACCGAGGTGAGCCCCGGCCGGTACGATGAGTTCCGCCAGGTGTTGGAAGCCGAGAAGCCCGACGTGGTTTTCACCCACTGGCCGATCGACACTCACCGCGATCATCGCGCGGCGTCGTACCTGGTGTACGATGCCTGGCTGCAATCAAGACGCGGCTTTCTCCTTTACTATTTCGAGGTGATGTCAGGATCACAGACCCAGCAGTTCGCTCCGACCGATTATGTGGATATCACAGCGACCGAGGGACGCAAGCGCGCCGCTTGCTTCAAGCACGGAAGCCAGAACCCGGCCGGCTTCTACGATCACCACGATCGGATGAACCGGTTCCGTGGCGTCGAGAGCGGCTACAAGCTCGCTGAAGCATTCGTTCGCCACGTTCAAAATCACGGAGCGATGGGGCTCTGACCACGCCGTAACGTATCACTTCTTTGGCGGCAGCAAACCCACCACTGCGCTCGTCATCGCCTTGATGCCGGTGGCGATGCTCGGGGCCGGCTCGGGATGGTACAGGGCTGAGTGGAGCACGGGCAGGTCTTTCCCGCTGGTCTTGGCCTCCGCCATTCGCTCGGGCGAAATTGTGCCCAACCAGAACATCATGATCGGCACGTTGCCACCGGAGAAGAGCCCGAAATCCTCGGCGCCCATGACAGGCTCGGTCGGTCGGACGTGGTCGTCTCCCAGGGCATGTTTCAAGAACGGCACAACCCGTTCTACCAGCTCCGGCCGGTTAACTGTAGCGGGGGTGTATGCGTCAACTTCGACTCTCGGCCCAGGGGCCCGGTGGGCTTCTGACAGAGCCTTCACCCGGCGTTCGATGCCCTCGATGAGCTGGAGGCGAACCTTTTCGGAGAAGGCGCGCAGCGTGAGCTGAAGCTTGACTTCGTCGGAGATGATGTTGTGCTTGGTCCCGCCGTGAATCGATCCGACTGTCACGACCGCTGGCTGGGTTGGCTCGACCTCGCGGCTCACGATCGTTTGAAGGTCGAGGATGACCAGCGCCGCCAGGACGATCGGGTCTACTGTCTTGTTGGGCCAGGCGCCGTGGCCCCCTTTGCCGCGGATCGTCACCGTCAAGGAGGTTGAGCTCGCCAGCATCGGACCCGCGCGATAGAAAACGTCGCCGACCGGCTCGGTCGCCGAGCAGTGCAAGCGCGAGCGCGAAATCGGGCTTTGGAAAGCGTGTGTAAAGGCCGTCTTTGAGCATCAACCGCGCGCCGCCGACGCCTTCCTCAGCGGGCTGTCCGATCATCAACACCGTGCCTGACCACTCGTCCTTGTGTTCCACCAGCCAGCGCGCCGTGCCGATGAAGCAGGTCATGTGAATGTCGTGGCCGCAGGCGTGCATCACGCCGACGTCGCGGCCCTCTTTGTCTCGTACTCTCGCCGTGCTCGCGTACGGCAGACCCGTTCGCTCGGTCACAGGAAGAGCGTCCATATCGGTGCGGACCAGCACGACCGGCCCCGCGCCATTCTCGATCACGCCCACGACGCCGAGCTGGCCAACGCCCGTTGTCACGCTGGGCCCCGGCCTTCCTTAACTCCTCAGCGATCCGCGCCGCCGTCTCGACCTCTTGATACGAAAGCTCCGGGTGTAAGTGCAAGTGCGTGTAAAGCTTTGTGAAGTCGTCTCTGATGGGCGGCGATCCAGGGATCGATGCCTGGCTCCGCCGCGGCGCGCTGCGGCTGGGCGCGCACGATCGATGTCAGGCAAGCCAGCACGAGGGACAAGGCGACGGTCGGGAAACGAGGCATGGATCTTGGCTCCCACTGATTCGATTGATCGGAAGTGCCCGCTGCCAGCAGGCTCATTCAAAACCCATCTGCTTCTGATAGGCCATGGCCTTGGCGTGCTCGGCTTCCGGGATGCGGCCGCAACGCTGGTAGATCACGGATAAAGCGGTGTAGCTGAATGCGTCATCGGGCTCGAGCTCGACCACTTTCTCCGCATGCTCGATCGCCTTGCCGGTCTCGGCCAGGTCGGCGTAAAGCTTGGCCAGCATACCATGGCCGATCGCGAACTGGGGATCAAGAGCTGACCGCTTCCTCGAGCTTGGCGATCGCGCCCGGTTTATCTCCTCCGTCGCGCATGTCAACTGCAAGGTCGTACAGTTCATTGGCCGTGGGCATGGAAATCCGTCCTGTCGAGTTGGTTCGTGAACGATGCACGAGGTTATCTGGTACCTTCGATTGTAGGTCATTGCCCCCACGAATCGCCACCATCTCGGCCGCTTGGCCTGCCGGTGTTCGAACCAAGAGCCTCGTTCAAGCGTACGAGGCTGCAAGCTCGCCGACTTTTGAGTTTTCGCCAACTGAATGTGAACAGTCGGATCAGATCTGCGATCCGAGTTGAGGGCAAGTGTCTCTGGGCGATCGCCTCAGACTCGCGTCGAGACCGGGAATCTCATAGAGTGAATGGGTTCTCTTGGTGGTGTTTGAGGGTCGAGGGAGATCGCTGATGAAGCTGGCTCATGACGACGGGGGAAGTGGTCCGGTCGTGGTGTTGCTGCACGGCTTTCCGCTCAGCCGGGTGATGTGGCAGCATCAGCGAGACGCGATCGAGTTGACCCATCGGCTGATCACGCCGGATCTGCGAGGTCACGGCGAGTCGCCTGCGCCCGAGGGCGTGTACACGATGGACGAGATGGCCGATGACGTCGTTGAGTTACTGGACCAGTTGAAGATTGATCAGCCGATTGTGCTGGGCGGCCTTTCGATGGGTGGCTACGTGGCGCTATCGCTGGTTTGCCGGCACCCCGGCCGCGTGCGTGGCCTGATGCTGATTGACACGCGGGCCGCGGCCGACACACCCGAGGCCGCCCGACTCCGCGAAGCCACGGCACAGGCAGTGCTCCAGGCAAACTATGCCGGATCGATCATTGAGACCATGGTTCCCAGGCTTTTCGGTAAGACGACCCTGGAGCAGCATCCCGGGCGAGTGGGACCGATCCTGGCGGCCATGGAGAAAACGTCGGCCCAGGGAGTGGCCGGGGCCCTCCGCGGCATGGCCAGCAGACCCGATCGTCGAGCCGACCTGGCTTCGATCAACGTCCCAACGCTGGTCATGGTCGGCCAGGACGACGTGATCTCGCCCGTTGCCGAGGCACGCGAGATCGCCGGTGCACTGCCGAATGCCCGGCTGGAAGTCATCGCCGCTGCGGGACACCTCGCGCCCTACGAAAACCCGTCGGCCGCGAACGAGGTGATGCTCCGATTCTTGAATCACCTGGACAAAGGATGAGAGGCTGCTCTTAGCTTGACCGTGGGTTTACTAGTTGCTCCATCATTCAAGGAATGCGATTGTCGATCGTCATGGAAGAAGCCCTCATCACCACGCCGGCCCAGCTCCACGAGCTGGTGAATCACGTTCGAGCGGTGGAGCGTTTCGCCTTCGACACCGAGTTCGTGTCCGAAGAGACTTTCGAGCCGGTTCTCTGCTTGATCCAGGTAGCGACCGCCGAACGTCTGGCGGTCATCGACCCGCTGCAGGTGGGAGACTTGAGCCCCTTCTGGAGCCTGGTTCACGACCCGACTCTGGCCATCATCATGCACGCATCCGGCGAAGACATGAGAATCTGTCTCCTGCGCACCGGCCAGATCCCCGGCGCGTTTTTGATGTCCAGATCGCCGCCGGGCTCGTGGGTTACAGCTATCCGCTCTCGCTCGTGAACCTGGTTGCCCAGGTCTTGAAAGTCCCCATGGCCGGCAGCGAGACCCGGACCGACTGGCGGAAGCGTCCCCTCACCCGGGCCCAGCTTCACTATGCGCTCGACGATGTTCGCTACCTCCTTCCGTTGCCGATCATCTGAGCGCCGAGCTGGCGCGGATGGGTCGAACCGACTGGGCCGAGGCCGAGTTTGCCGATTCGCTCCAGGCGATCGCCAGCCGCGCCGATGAGGAGCGATGGCGGCGGCTGCCTGGGCTTGCACCAGCTTAGCCGCCGGGGACTGGAGATGGCTCGGCGGCTAGCCGAGTGGCGTGAAGACGAGGCCCGCCGCCAGAACCGGCCGCTCAGGCAGACGATGCGCGACGATGTCCTGGTGGCCATCGCCAAGCGGCAGCCTTCGTCCCGCCGCGACCTCGAAGCCCTGCGCGACTTCAATCGTCCCAGCCTCGTGAGCCGAACCCCGTCGATCCTGGCCGTGCTCGAAGCGGCCCGCGCCGTGCCCGAGGAGCGTCTACCCGAACATCTCCAGCGGCCCGACGACAGCCCGGGAGCATCGACCGTGGCCAGTCTGCTCTCGGCCGCGCTTGGGCAGTTGTGCGTTCAGAACAAGGTCGCGGCTTCGCTCGTGGCCAATGTCGTCCGACCTCAAGCACTTGATCCGATGGTACCTCGATGGCCGGCCCCAGCACGCTCGCCCCGCCTTGCTCGAGGGCTGGCGTGGCGAGCTTTGCGGCCATCTGCTGCTGGAAGTGCTCGACGGCCGGAGAACCTTTCGCGTTGTGGACCCGGCCAGTGATTTTCCGGTCGCCCTCGAGTCAGCCGAACCCTCCGAGTAAACTCCCAGGGCCTTGAAACCATGCCGCGAATCCTGAGCTGCTTCACAAATTCTTATGGTCCCTCGGGCGTCTGGACGGCCGCCGAGAAGATCAAGGAAGCCGGCATCGACCATCTCGAGCTGGCCTTGCGGGGACACAACTTCGGCGGTTTGGTGATCCCCGAGTCGGCCGTGATCACCGAAAAAGCCGACGATGCCACGGCCCAATCGTTTTGTCGATCATCTCCGCCGCCACGGCGTGAAGTCAGCGGCTGCAATGTCGGCGGCGCCGACATTCGCACGGCGCGAAGGCGTCGAGTTGACCGAGCGGCGAATCCGGTTCGCGGCGCGCTGGTTCGGCGTCAAGATTTGTGTTACCGGCGCTGGCCAGCCGGCCGATGCCGCTGAAAGGCAGACGGTTGTCTCGCATCTGCGCCGTTTGGGTGATACAGCCGGGGAAGTCGGAATCACCCTGGCTCTCGAAACCCACAAAGGCCCGACCCAGAACGCCGCCGCAATGCTCGCCTTGATGAACGATGTCGACCATCCGCACGTACGCCTCAATTTCGATACCGGCAACATCGCTTACTACAATCAGGGCGTAGACCCGTGCGACGAGCTCGAAAAGGTCAAGCATCTCGTCCGCAACGTACATCTCAAAGACAACCGCGGCGGCTTCGAAGACTGGTACTTCCCCGCCCTGGGCGACGGCGGTGCGGTGAACTTCCCGCGCGTACGGCAGATCCTCGACTCCGTGGGCTTTGAGGGCCCGTATACGATCGAGCTCGAAGGCATTGGTGGCGAACCCGAGCCGGGGCTGGAAGAGAGGCAGGAGCGGATTGCGAGAAGCGTGAGGCACCTGAAGACATGTGGCTTTGTTGACTGAGCTAGCTGCTCGCGCTGCGGTACGACCGCAGCGCATGCTGGAAGAACCGCCGGCTGAGCCAGAGCAGGACCACCGCTGCGCCGACAGTCAGGGCCACCATGCCGGGCTCGAGAATGCGCACCATCACGTTGGCCGGCACGTTCGAGACCACCAGGATCGGCACGATGAACGTGAAGAAATTGCCCAGCGGCTCGGCCCAGCGGCCGGTGAAGATCTCCTTGGGGTAACGGGCCAGGCTGGAAAAGAGCCACCACATCTCCATCAGGCTCTGGTTGCGCACCATCCAGACTGAGAGCGACGTGAGAAGAAGCATGAAGCTATACGCGATCGCCGTGCCGCAGGTGAACGTCACCAGAAAGGCCATGACGCGAACCAGGTCGAAATCCCAACCCTTTTGAAACAGGGCGACCGCCATGAACGCCGCGCCCATGAGCACGTTGGGCGCGGTGCCCCAGTCGATGCGGCGCAGGGAGATCAGGAACTGTTCGTCGATGGGCTTCAGCAGCAGGAAGTCGAGATCGCCAGTACGCACCAGTTCGGCGAACTCGTTGCAGTTTTCCAGGAAGAGGGTCTCCGTCAGACCGTTAAGAGCGAAGTAGCAGCCCACGAAGAAGAAGTACTCGGACTCCGACCAGTTCGCCACGGTGCTGGTGCGGGCGAAGACCGTCCGGTAGAAGGCCACCATGATCGCCAGCCAGAGAACCTCGACCGAGATCTTGACCAGGAAGTTCCCCCGCAGCGAGAGCTCGCGGTTGAGCGTGTAACGGCCCAGGTGGGAGAGCAGCCGGAGATACCTGCCCGCCTCGCGACCACGGCTCATCCCCCAAACGCGCTGTAGCGCTTCAGTCCCATCCGGTACAAACCCCGCGCCAGTGCCATGAAGAAAAGAGCCCAGAAAAGTTCGAGCAGCAGGTGCAAGACCAGGTCCCAGCCCTTGACCTTACCCAGAAAGACGACGGCCGGAAAATAGGCCATGTACTGAAACGGCAGCGCCTTGAGGATGCCCGCCCAGGGCTGGGGCAACAGGTCCAGGGGCAGCATGTGGCCGGAGATGAAGAAGTTAAGCGTCATCACAATGTAAAGCAGCGAGGTCACCTCCAGGAACCAAAACCCCACCATCCCCACGCTCACCTCGAAGAAGAAGCCCACCATGAACGCCAGTATCAGCGAGACGGCATAAGCAGCCATCGTGAGCGCGTCGGGGAAGCCGTCGAAGTAGCTGCGGCAGATGAAGAACAGCAACCCATAAGGAATGAGTGACATTGTGATGTAAGCCGCTTTGTGCGCGATGCGGTACGAGAGCAGATAGCCGATCATGTCGATCGGTTGGATCAGGAACCGCTTGAGCGTGCCCTCGCGTACGTCGCGGGCGATCCCGCCGGCCAGTCCGGGCATGCTCGAAAACATCCGGCTGATGTGCGTGAGCAGAAGATAAGCAATCATCTCGCGATAGCGGAAGCCCGCGAGGGTAGACTGGCCCGAGCCCTCGTAGATCGCCCCCCAGAGCAAGATCGTGGTCACCAGGGGCAGGAACCTGAGAATGGTTCCCAGCAGAAAATCGAGCCGGTACGTCATTCGCTCCGAGAGCGAGACGCGGAAGATCTTGGAGTATTTCCGCACGACGCGCGGCCATGCCGGGCGATGGCGGTGCGGGCGGCCCGGCCCGGCAAGGGAGCGGGTCGCGCGGGTGGTTGCCAGTGTGTCAGGCGGCGTCATGACCGAGGCGGGCCTCCTCGAAGACCTTGGCGATCACCTCTTCGAGCGGTGGGTCCTCCACGCTCACATCGGCCAGCGCGTGGCGATCGAGAATCGCCCCCAACAACTCGGCCACACGTGCCCGTTCGATCTTGATGTCGGCGAAGAAGCCCTCGCGGCGGACGACCTCTCCGAACCGGCCCAGGTCGTCGGGTGCCGGCTCCTCGAACTGAAGCCGGACGAGCTTCGATTCGCTGAATTTCTCGACGATGCCCGACAGCGGTCCATCGTACACGAGCGTGCCGTGCGTGATCACGAGCACTCGGTCGCACAGCGCTTCGACGTCGCGCATGTAATGGCTGGTCAGGAGCATGGTCACCCCGCGCCGGGAGTGATAATCGCGCAGGCATTTCCGGATCGCGGCCTGGGCCACGACGTCCAGGCCGATGGTCGGCTCGTCGAGCAGTAGCAACTTCGGCCCGTGCAGCAGCGCGGCGATCAGCTCCATCTTCATCCGCTCGCCCAGCGACAGCTCGCGCACCGCCTGCCTGGTCAGCTTTTCGACGCCCAGAAGCTCGGTCAGCTCGGCGAGTGTCTCGCTCGAATTCGGCCGGCGGTATGGAGTAGATCTCGCGGTGAAGCTGAAAGCTGTCGGCGGCCGGCAGGTCCCACCAGAGCTGGTTCTTCTGGCCCATGACCAGCGAGAACTGGCGGCGAAAGCGAATCGGCCCGTTTCCAGGGAACAAAGTCGAGCACCCGGGCCTCGCCCGCCGTGGGATAAATCAGCCCGGACAGCATCTTAAGGTCGTGGTCTTGCCCGCGCCGTTGGGGCCGAGAAAAGCCACCATCTCGCCGGGCTCGATCGTGAAGCTGATGCGGTCGACTGCGGTGACTTCTTTATAGTCGCGCCGGTAGAGCCCGCGCATTTGCCCCCAGCACGCCCTCCTTCTTCTGGAAGACGCGGTAGGTCTTGGTCAGGTCGTTGACTTCGATGATGGCCATCGGATCGCTTGTCCTCCCCGGCGAGCGGCACAACGAGTCTTATTCTAAGGCAAACGGTCAAGATGCCTAGGGCAGCCTGAATCCTGGGGCGTTCTTCGCCCACGTCATGAGGAGTGCCTCTCATCGCCCGAGATGTCGCAGCCGCTGAAGATCTGGCTTTGATCTCTGGCTACCGCGCCGGCCGCCATGCTGCAAATCACTAGCCGATAATAATTTGCACTTGACGGTGATCTTCGATTTTTCCTTGTGGACGTCCGATGCCCCTGCGTCGGGGCGATATTCGGTGCAGTTGACACGCCGCGTCCCACGAATTAATGTCGGTTGATTTGACGGTCTCGCTCTGCCGGGAGCGGCAATGATCGATCCGCGGGGCGAGCACACGGACCAGACCTGGATCCTTCAGCCTCGGGGAGAGGCCATGATCGATTGGAAGCGGTGCGATGCGTGGCCAGTGATGGGCCGGCGAAGGACCGCTGTCGTCATCGTGACGGTTATGACCATGCTCGCCCTCGCGGCGGCATGGCTCGCGCCCTGATCTGGCGTACTGGCACACGGGTGGCATCGCCGCTGACATGGGACTCGCCGCACACGAACATTCGCCCTGGGGTCAGATTCGTGGGGGACGAGGCGTGTGCTCGCTGCCACGCGGAGATCGCGCAGGACGTACCGCGAACACCCGATGGGCCGCTCCCTTGACCGCTGTCAGTCTCCGCGACGATTCCGGGCGACGATCCACGCAGGTCCGTTTCTTTCGAGGCTCAGGGTCTGGAATACTCAATCGAGCGGCAGGGCGATCGCGTCTTTCACAAGGAGACCAAGCGGGATGCAGGCGGGCGGGTCGTCAGCCAGTAATGCGGCTGAAGCCCGCTACGTGATCGGCTCGGGCCAGCAGGCGATGGCATTCCTGATCGAAAGGGGAGACGGCTACCTCTTCGAAATCACCGATCACATGGTATTCCAGCAAGCAGAAATGGGGCCTGTCCCCCGGCTACGAGAACGACAACCTTCACTTCAAGAGATTCGTCAAACCGACCTGCCTTTTCTGCCATTCAAGCCGGTTCGATCATGTGGAAGGGACCGAGAACCGGTACAGGCAACCGATCTTCCAGGGGCATGCCATCGGCTGCGAGCGGTGTCATGGCCCGGGCGAGTTCCATGTCAAGAAACCCGTGCAAGTCGGCGACGAGCCACCCGAACATCGTGAATCCTGCGAGCCTGAAACCCTAGCTCCGTGAGGCGGTCTGCCAACAATGCCACCTGCAAGGGGATATCCGCGTGGTCCGGGCAGGACGAAAGCTCACCGACTTTCGCCCGGGGCTGCCCTTGACATCCATTGAATCCGTGTTCGTGAAGGTCGCCAGCCGACCGGCAGGACCCGCTTCTTCGGCCAGGTCGAGCAGATGCAGGAGAGCCGTTGCTTCCGCGAGAGCCGGGGCAAGATGGGCTGCATCTCGTGCCACGACCCCCACGAGCTGCCTGACCCGAGGGAGAAGGCCGTGTACTACCGCGAGCGCTGCCTCGATTGTCATGCTGAAAAGGGGTGCAAGCTTCCGAAGCCCGATCGACTCCTGGCGGAGGGACGGGACGATCGCTGCATCGATTGCCACATGCCGCGTTCTCCCAACGAACAGGTCCCGCACACCGCCAGCACGCTCCATTTCATTCCGCGGTTCGCGTACCGGGCCGAGACAGTCCCCGAACCTCGCGGGCAGTCGAGCGAACGAGTCGTTCCCCTGATTCATTTTCACCGTGATCGAGATCGATGCCAGCGAGCGGATCGACGATTTCTCGCAATCTTAGGGATCGCCCTGGCGACGAGTATGCGGGACATCCCCGAGATGACGGCCGGATCCGTGAGCCGGATGGCATGCCATTGCTCGAATCAGCCGTCGTCTGCAGCGGATACCTCCGACGGGTCTGCATGGGAAGCTACGGGGCAAAGTCCTCTGGCAGCCTGGCCGCCGTGAACATCGATGGCCTCTCTTTAAACCGCTCTTGCGAAGTCTCCGAACCGCGAAGATATCCTCGTCGCGGCCGGCACCGCGCAGCTCAGTTGGGCAAGCGAAGGAGGCACTCGACCTCCTGAGACGGGTGATCCGGATGAACCCTTGGCGCACGGACTACCACCAGGTGGTCGCTCTGTTCACGCTAAGGCACAGGAATGGATCGCGGCGATCGAGGCTTTGAGAACATCCCTTCCGCCTCAATCCCCTGAATCACGAGGCCAGGATACTCATGATCGAGTGCCTTCTTGCGTCTCAGAGACAGCCGGAGGCACGGGCTGAGTTCAAGACGCTTCTCGACCACGACCCGCCGGGCCGTGAGGCGATTCAGTCCTGGTTCGAGCAAATCCTGTCAAAGAAGCAAGGCCGGTGAAATTGATTTGCTCGCGACAGAGAATCCGTGCTGACGCAGGGTAAGGGCGTGCCCAACATCCTGGCAAATCGGCCCTCCTTTCACCCCAGAATGAGGTGGTCGATATCGGCCTCCGCCTACGCTAAGCAAGGCGATGCACCCAGGCAAAGCCACGACTATCCTCAAACCCATGCGAACTGTTGGCGAAGTTTGGCGTTACGAAATTAAGATTTCGTTAATTTTCTTTTGACATTTCCTATTCTTACTTGTATCGTGCACCTATCAAATCGAAGACAGGCTGATCGCTCGATACGACAAGTAATGATTTATCAGGGTCTGTTCGGTGCACGAGTCTGGAGCAGCGGCGTCGCTTGGGCGTAATCTTCGGTGATCCTGTGGCGATCGGTTGGGTGCTGGATGATGATCGGGGGGTATAAGATAGCAGGTAGGGGATCGGGCTTTTTCCAAAGGAGGTCGAAACTTGAGACACACTTTTTTCGTGCTGCTCCTGTTCGCGGGGACGCTCGTCTTGCCGTCAGGTTGCGGCGAGCAGACGCTTCCTGAAACTAAACCTGGCACGTCTCGAGCATTCATGGAAAACCCGTTGGGCGCTGCCAAAGCGGCCAAAGAGGCCAAGGAGAGCGCCAAGGCGAAAGCCGCCCAGGCCATTGCGGACAAAGCCGATCCGCGAGGCCACTGACCGTCAAGCGACGCGTGTTGTCAAGTCACTGGGTGCGGACCCAGGACCATCCAATCGATCGGGCATGCGATGGCGGCCAACGTTGTTGTTTCTGGAATATTCCTCAGGTGTTGCCGCCGTCTCTTCGCCATCTTTCGCCTTGGATGACGACTCACTGGCTGAGTCAGAGCTACTCCCACGTTTTCATTCTCCTCATCTCCTGAGAGTCGTCTCGCATGAAGCCGTCAACATTATCGACGAGGCCGTACGCTCGGCTTCACGCTGATCGAACTTCTGGTTGTCATCGCGATCATCGCGGTCCTGATCGCGCTGCTGCTGCCCGCGGTTCAGGCCGCGCGCGAGGCTGCCCGCCGCATCCAGTGCGTCAACAACCTCAAGCAGCTCGGCCTGGCCTGCCACAACTACCTCGAGCCAACCTGACGTTCCCCTGCCGGCGGTATGACACCTGGTGCGGATCACGCATTGCCTAATCTCGACGGCAAGACTGCTTACTTACGCTTACTGGGGAGTGTTCCAGGGTCTTCTGCCCCTACTTCGAGCAGGGCAATATCGCCAACTCCTTCAACTTCAGCTCTCCCTCTTTATTTCTTCGCCACGCAGGACACGGTGAACGCCACCAAGCAGGTCACTCTGTGGTGCCCCAGCGATCCGGATATCATCAACGGCAACGGGATCTATACATCGCCTGGACCGAGCGGGATGACCTACACCATGTGTCTGACCTCGTACCGCGGGATCAACGGTCCGTACTACAACCCCGCGCGTAATATGTCGGGGGCGATCAGCAGCTCAGTACCAGCAAGTGTCGTCGCCAACGCCCTAGGTGTGATTTATCACGGCAGCTCGACCCGCATCGGCGGCGATCACCGACGGCACCAGCAACACGATGATCATGAGTGAATACGTCTACGCCCGATTGAATCAGGCACGACAAGAACTGCTGGCATTGGTGGATGCGCAGGGAAACACCGACACGATCGGCACCGCGATGTACGCACCGAACATTGCATTCAACGGCAGCCGTCGGTTCCTCCGGCGACCCGATCCTCTACGACAACGCGGCCACCTTGGCGGTCATTTCACAGTCGAGCAGTGCACCCCGGCGGTCGAACCACCTCGTTCGCTGATGGGTCGGTCAAGTTCCTCAAAGACACGATCCAATCAGTGGCGTTCCAGACCCAAACAACTCCCAGGCTACCAGGCTGGCCACTTGGAGTGAGTGTCATCAACACGTTCACGAACGACGGCTCAACCTACGGTACCTATATTTTTATCGGTAATTATGCCGGTCTACCAGGCACTCTCGACTCGGGCTGGCGGCGAAGTCATCAGCGCCGACTCATATTGACCAGAGCGGTGGAGCATGCACGTATTTCGCGTTGCTCTCCGGTAAGACATTCGCACTGATGTACTTAGTCCCACCGGCTTGTCGTGGCGATTCTGCCTCGGCGTTTTCCGACCGGGGACGTAGGCACCATTTGCTCCGAATCCGCGGGCGGCAGATATTTCCCAGTCTTTTGTGATCCCCTTTTGCGCCAGTCGAACGGGTGGGACCGCGAAGATGAGCTCACGACGCGAATTTCTCACGGGACTCGGTATGTCCGGAATGGGCGCGGCGGCCGCCGTATTCCGCGGCGATGCGATGGCACGCGCCATCGGGCGCCGGACGAGAAGCAGCCCAGACTCCGCCGCACGAACTGGCGCGGGAAGAGGACTACTGGTCGCAGATCCAGCGCGCCTTCGATGTCGACCGGACCCGGATCAACTTTAACAACGGTGGAGTCGCCCCCTGTCCGAGCCACGTCCTCGATCAGATGATCCGCGACCTTCGTTTCAGCAACGAGTTGCCCGCGCTGCACATGTGGAGCATTCTGGAGCCGCGGGTCGAGAGCGTGCGCCGCGACCTGGCCCGCGAATTCGGCTGCGATCCTGATGAGCTTGCGATCACTCGCAACGCCTCGGAAGGGATGGAGACTCTGATCCTCGGCATCGACATGAAGCGCGGCGATGAGGTCGTCGTCACCGACCAGAATTATGGCCGAATGCTTACCGCATGGGACCAGCGCGCGCCGCGAGGGGGTGGTCGTCAAGAGCGTCTCCTTCAAGGTTCCTCTTCCCTCGACCGACCACTTCGTCGAGCGGATCAAAAGCGCGATCACTCCTCGGACCCGCGTCATCGAGTTTCCCCACATCGTCAATATCACCGGGCAGATCTTGCCGGTGCGCGAGGTCGTGGAAATGGCCCGCCCGCTGGGCATCGAGGTCTTCATCGACGGAGCCCACTCGTTCGCTCACTTCCCGTTCTCACGGGATGACCTGAGGTGCGATTACTTCGCCAGCAGCCTGCACAAGTGGCTGCTTGCTCCCATCGGCACGGGCCTTCTTTATGTCCGCAAGCAGAAGATCAAGACGATCTGGCCGCTCATGGCGGCTTCAGCGGGCCAGTCGGACGACATCCGGAAATACGAAGAGATTGGCACCCATCCCGCCGCCAACCACAACGCCGTAAACGCGGCGCTCGCGTTTCACCGGGGCATCGGCGTCGAGCGGAAGGCTGCCCGGTTGCGATACCTGCGCAATCGCTGGGTCAAGCCGCTCATGGCCTCCAGCCATCGTGTCAAGGTCTGGACACCACTGGACGACGACTGTGCGTCCTGCGGGATCACGCTCGTCAACATCGAGGGCATCGATCCCAGCAAGCTCGGCGCACACTTGATGGACAAGTACGGCATTCTCGTCACTCCGATCGTTCACAAAGACTTTAAGGGTGTACGCGTCACTCCCAATATCTACGCGACGCTCGAGGAGATCGACATGTTCGGCGAGCTCATGCAGCGGGTCGTCGCGAAGGGACTATCCTGACCCCAGTCGCTGTCCCCCTGACAGTAGCGAGCCCATGACGGCTCGCCCATTTTTATGGCTGGGATTTCTTCGTCTTCTTTTCGCGATGTACCCGAATGTAATGGTCGGTCAGTGAGGTGTGCAGAACGGGCATGGGAACCTTGGGCATGTGGCAGGTCAGGCAGTCTCGGCTGGGGTTGACCTTGCACACCGTCGCGCCAGCCTTCGCACTCGAACTTACCGAATGGCACGACAGACACTTCTGCTCGTAAAACGCCGGGGAATGCTTCGCGTCTTTGTGCGGGTCGTGGCAGGTCAGGCAGCTCAGGCCGCCTTGCGACTCGGTGTAGCAGCGGCTGAATGTCGTGGTTGCGCCGGCCGATCGAACCCAGATCGGGTCTTCTCGGCGATTCTGCATCTCGGAGGCGTCGCCAACAATGTGGCAGACGCTGCACTGGGCGGTGACCGCCTCGGCCGAGACGGGGCCGACGTTGACAATCGCCCGGTCGGCGAGATCGGCCTCGGCCGCGAGGATGTGATTGGCGCCTGGGCCGTGACAGCGCTCGCAGCCGATGCCGGAGTCGGCGGCCTCCGGGCCGGGACCGTCCTTGTCGGGGTCACGAAACTCGCGGGGGTTGGTCACGTGGCAGAACAGGCAGCGGACCACGCCGTCGCGCACGCTGATCGGCTGGCCGCGCACTTGCTCGGTCTTGTTGGTGTTGCCCGCGTCTCCCGATGTGCGCCCCCAGCCGATTTGCTTGCCCTCGTGGAAGAGTGACCTCCGGACCGCCCGGTAGCCTCCGTCCCCGTCGCGCCCGACCATCGTCACGTAGCGGTCGCTGGTGCCGTATGCATAGTCGATCAGGGTCTTGTAGATGCGATCATCAACCTTCGTTTCCACCTTCAGCTTCTTGCCGTCCTGCACAAATCGGTGTGTAACGTCGGGATGATCCGGGTCGATGAACGCGCCATCCGGGCGAGGGCGAGGCAGCGCAGGAGCTCTGTCCCGTGATGAAAACTCCGAGCATGGCGGGTTTTCTCGTGATCCTTGCTGATCTCGCGATGGCATGGAGCACAACGCGCCGAGCCCGAATAGGGGCTCGGTTCAGGAACGAGCGGGTTGTCCCGGCGGTAGCTTCCGGAACTGCTCAGCTCGTCCCTGGCTCGATCGCGCTGGCCTTGCTGCAAGGCAGATCGGCTGGCGAGCCAGTGGGCCTCGGGATCGGCCGCGGAGTCTTTCGACAACATCAAAACGGGTTGCAGCCAGACATCGGCCTCTTTGGGCCGGCCCAAGAACAGCAGGCTTCGCGCCAGGATCTTGCGATAGAGCGACGCCTCCAGCGGCGCCAGCGTTGCTTCAGGGTCCAGCTCGAGCCCCTTCTGAAGCTCGGAGGCGGCGGCCCGGTAGTCTTCCAGCGAGAACCGGGCCGTGCCCAGGAGGAGCAACCCGGCGGCCTCCCAGCCGGGAATCTTCGCCAATCGCCCGGCAAGCTCGACGGTCTCATCGAAGTGTTGCCTGCGGGCCATGAGACTCGCCAGCGACAGCAGCATTTCGGGGTGATCGGGTGTCTCGGCGACCCCCTTCGACCAGGCTTTCAAGGCTAACTCTTCGTCGCCCTGCCGCTGGTACGAGAGACCCATGAGGTAATAGTCTTCGGGCTCCGCGGGCTCGGCGCGAAGCCGGCCGTTGTAGATAGCGGCCGCGGTGGAATCCTTGCCCATGCGAATCGAGGTCCGGGCGAGCATTCTCAGAGCACCGTGTCGCTTTCGTCGCTCTTCAATCGCGACCGCGCCCAGTCAGCGGCCTGCTTCCAGTCTCTGCGCTCGTAGGCCTGTCGTGCCGCAAGCGGACCATCCACAGTTCGCCTTGGCAGAAGGGCGTACCCGATCGTCGCCACGGCGATCAGCACCGCGGCCGCCACGACCTTGCCCAGCGATCCAATCGCTCGCCGCGAGTTGGCCATTGACGGTTCCGCTCCGCTGTCCGCTCCGCCGGCGTTCATCAGATATCGATGTCCTTGGCCGTATAGGCCTCCTCCATGATGAACTTGAACCGGGCCTCGGGCTCCTTGCCCATCAGGTCGCTGACCGTGCGTTCGGTGTAGGGCCGGTCATCGGCGGGCACCACCACGCGCAGCAAGCGACGCGTGTCGGGGTTCAAGGTCGTCTCGAACAGAAGCTTTGCGGGCATCTCGCCCAGGCCCTTGAAGCGAGTGATGTTGGGCTTGGCGTTCTTGGGAAGCTTGTTCAAGATCCGGTCTCGATGAGCGTCGTCGGACGCCCAGAAGATTTCCTTGCCCCAGCTTATCCGGTACAGAGGGGGGCATGCGAGATAAACGCGGCCGTCGGCGAAGAGGCCGGGGACGTGCCTGTAGAAGAAAGTCAGCAGCAAGGTGGCGATGTGGTGGCCGTCGCTGTCGGCGTCGGTAAGCAGGATGACCTTGCCATAGCGAAGTCTGGCCTGATCGTACTGGTCATCCATGCCGCAGCCCAGAGCGCTCACCAGGTCAGTGAGCTCCTTGTTGTCCAGGACCTTGGCCTTGCCCGCCTGCTCGGCGTTGAGCACCTTGCCGCGAAGCGGGAGAATCGCCTGGATGTCTCGATCGCGGCCCTGTTTGGCCGAGCCCCCGGCGCTATCGCCCTCGACGATGAAAAGCTCCGAGAATTCAGGATCGGTGCTGTCGCAGTCGGCGAGCTTGCCCGGCAGGTTGAGCCTGCCGCTGATCGCCGTTTTGCGCCGGACCTGTGAGGCCGCCGCCCGGCTGGCCTCACGCGCCCTGGCCGCCTGGATCACTCGGTTGGCGATGGCGTCGCCCACGCTCTTGTTCTTGAGAAGAAAGTTTTCCAGGCTGGGCCGAACCATCGATTCGACCTGGGCCCTCACCTCGGGGTTGTTCAGCCGCCCCTTGGTCTGGCCCTGGAACTGGGGTTCGCGCACACAAACCGCCAGCACCGCCGTCAGGCCTTCGCGCACGTCTTCGCGCTTGATCTCCATCCCTTTCTTGACCAGGTCGTGCGTTTCCATGAATCGCTGCACGGCCGTGCCAACGGCCGCCAGCATGCCCAGCTCATGGGTTCCGCCATCGCGGGTGGGGATGGTGTTCACGAACGATCGCACGTCTTCGTCGGTCGCCTCGGTCCAGGCCAGCGCCAGGTGGCAGCGGATACCGTCGTCCTCGTCTTCCCGCTCGAGCACGAACGGCAAGGGGGCCACTCGCTGATCGGTGCGCTGGCTGTTGATCGATTCGAGAAAGTCGGCCACGCCGCCGTCATGCCGAAACTCGACGTTTGTCTTGTTCTTTTGATCGACGAACTGGATCACCAGGCCCTTGTTGAGGTAGGTCTTCACCTCGAGCCGCTCGGCGATGAGCGCGGTGTCGTATTCGAGCGCCTGGAAGATGTCGGGATCGGCGGTGAAGGTGACGGTCGTGCCCGTGCCGCGCGAGGGCTCGCCCTCCTCGATGCCACCAAGCGGCTTGCCGCGCCGGTATTTCTGAATGTAAGTCGTGCCGTCGCGGCGGACTTCGGCCACCAGGCTCTTGGAGAGGGCATTAACGACGCTGGCGCCAACGCCGTGCAGGCCGCCGGCCACCTTGTAGGCGTCGTTATCAAACTTGCCGCCGGCGTGTAGCGTGGTGAAGATGACCTCGAGCGCACTCTTGCCCGTCTTGGGATGGATATCGACGGGAATCCCGCGGCCCGTTGTCGGACACCGACATGGTCTTGCCATCGCCGTGCAAGGTCACGATGATCCGCGTCGCATGCCCGTTCATCACCTCGTCAACCGCGTTGTCCACGATCTCCCAGAGCAGGTGATGCAGCCCTGATTTGTCTACCCCGCCAATATACATCCCCGGCCTGCGCCTGACGGCCTCAAGGCCTTCGAGCACGGTGATGGACTTGGCGTTATATGTCGTCGATCCGTTGGCCATTCCTGAATATCCCTGTGACCCCGAGCTTTTCAGATCTTGCTTCGTTGAGTTGACTTAGGTGGGTGGCTATGGTGGAGCGAAGCGACACTACATAGCCTGCAGTCTCGGGCCAAGCCCAGATCGCCTGGGGCATTCTGCCTCAGCCACACATGCACACCCTGCGTGATCATTCCGGATCATCCCCCTTGCTCTTCCCCTCCGCCTCTCCCACCTGCTCCAGCGACGGCACCGGCTCGGCCTCGGCGGGCAGGATGCATTCCAGCGAGCCGCGCTGGAGGATGGCGTAACCGCGGCCGCCGCGGCCCGTGACAGGATACTTGGTGGCGCGGACGATCTGGGTGGCGCCACGGTTGGTCCGCACGGTCAGGCCTTCGCGCTTCTTGTTGGCCAGCACGAAGCCGATCACCCGGTCCCTGGCCTCAAGCTTGATGGCCACGACGCCTCGCGCCGCGCCCGCCACGACGTTGGCCTCGGTGACCGGGAAGATCAATACCCGCGCCTGCTTGGTCGCCAGGCAAACGTTCTCCGAGCCGTCAGTCGCCTCGACGCCGACCACCAGGTCGCCCTTGAAGGTCGGGTCAAGCTTGGTGGAGATCCTGCCTTTTCGCGTCGAGACCGCGGCCAGAGGTGCAAGAGCAAACCGCAAGACCTTGCCCCCGGCCGTCAGCGCGATCGCGTAAGGTGGCGGCGGCAGCGCCGGCGCCGAGGGATGACCGTTGCCGGTACCGTTTCTTTGACCGTCGGCCTTGGCCCCGTCACCGTCGGCCCCGTCGCCGTCGGAGCCTTCGACATCCAGCAGCCGCTGGACCAGACGTGGGGGCGTCTGGGGATGCTTGGTGGGATCGGGCAGGCAGCGCGGGTCGTGGCAAACGACGCCGACGATGTGCTCCTGATCATCGAAGGCGAACTGCTTCTGGATCGGCTCGCCGTGCCCGGTCGTCAGCGGCAAGTCGTTGACGCGCAGGGTGTAGGCGATCCCTCGATCGGTGAAGAACGTGATGGTTTGCCGGGCCCTGGCCCTGTAGACCCAGCCCACGCGGTCGTCGTCGCGAACGCGGATGCTGGCGACGTCGGTGAACGATCGCTGCCGCTTCGTCCAGCCGTCTCGCGTGACGATCACCCAGGAGTCTTCGTCAACGATGTAGTCTTCCTCGCGGAACTCCATGGGTGACGTGGGAGGCTCGATCCGGGTGCGCCTGGGCTCGCCGAATTTCTTGCTGATCTGCCTGATCTCTTCCTTGATGATCGCCCAGCGCACCGATTCGTCTGCCAGCAGAGCCTTGATCTCGGCCGCCCGCTTCTTCTTGAGCTTGAGCTCCTCGCGAATGTCCTTGATCTCGAGCTTGCCCAGGCGATAGAGCTTGGTCTCGAGCACCGCGTCGGCCTGAATCTCCGTGAGCCCGAAGCGGCTGATCAGCTTGGGCGCCGCATCGGCCTTGCCGTCGCTGGCGCGGATGATCTGGATCGCTTCGTCGAGATTGTTGAAGACGATGGCGAAGCCTTCGAGGATGTGGATGCGGTCGAGCAGGTTCTTCGAGCTCGTAACGCAATCGGCGGGTCACCACTTCCATCCGGAAGTCGAGGAACTGCTGGAGGATCGACTTCAAGTCGAGCCGCGCGGGAACGGCCACCTCGGCACCCTCGGCCGGCAGCAGGCACGTCAGGTTGACGTTGTAATTGATTTGCAGCGACGTGTTCTTGAACAGGTAGGCAAGAGCGGCGTCGGGGTTCGAGCCGGGGCGGATCTCGAGCACGATCCGGATGTCGTCGGTGCTCAGGTCTTTCACGTTGGTCAGTTGCGGCACCTGGCCCTTGCCGATCAATTCGCCGATCCGCTCGACCAGAGGGTCTTTCTCGATCCCGTAGGGAATGGAGGTGATCATGACGGCGTTGGGCCGTTCCGGATGCGGCTCATAGGTGCCTCGGAGCTTGATCGACCCCTGCCCCGTCGCGTAAATCTGGCGGATCTCGTCCGGCGAGTTCAGGATCACGCCGCCGGTAGAAAAGTCGGGGCCCAGAACGTATTTCGTCAGCCGTTCCAGCGGCAGCTCGCGATTATCCAGAAGCGCGATGGCGGCCTGGCAAACTTCCTTGAGGTTGTGGGGCGGAATGTTCGTCGCCATGCCGACGGCGATCCCCGACGCCCCGTTGACCAGCAAGTTGGGAAACTGGGCGGGAAGAACCTCCGGCTCCTCATCGGTGGATGAATAATTGGGCCGCAGGTTGACCGTTTGCTCGCCGAGCTCGCTCAGGAGGGTCTCGGCGATCGCTGTCAGACGGCACTCGGTGTACCGCATGGCGGCGGGCGGATCGCCGTCGATGGAGCCGAAATTGCCATAGCCCTCGACCAGGGTATGACGCAAGCTGAAGGGCTGAGCCATCCGCACCAAGGCGTCGTAGATCGACTGATCGCCGTGCGGGTGATAGGTCTTCATCACCTCGCCGACGACTGCGGCCGACTTGATGTACCGGCTGTCGGCCGACAGGTTCAGGTCTTCCCACATCGCATACAAGATCCGGCGCTGCACGGGTTTAAGTCCGTCACGCACGTCCGGCAAGGCTCGCGATGTGATCACGCTCAGCGCATACGTCAAGTACCGTGTGCGCGCGGCCTCAGCCAGTGCGACATCCTCGACAAAAGGGTCTCGCCGCGACCCTTTTCGATTCCCCTCGCTCCCTGGGCGGTTGCGTTTCGCCATCGCTGGGCTCTCGATCCCCTCGCCAAATCCTGAAACTTCGCCAACATCCGACAAATCAAAACAAGTCTTTCAACCTTCACAATACCAGTTTTCATGAAACAGGTGCAATTGCTTCTGTACGGATTTTCAGTAATTGCCCTTCAGACGAGAAAGCTTTACAGCTCCCTTCACCGAGCGCAACGAATGACGCTGTCACGCATGCGCGTAGGCGGCTGCAAGCTTCTGCTTGAGGCAAGAGATGCTCTGTCGGGCCGTTTCCTCGGCTCCGGGCGAGAAATCGAACACTTCGACGGAGACCCAGCGGGCATAGCCCGAATCGACCAGGGCTTTCATGATGGGCTCGAAATCGACGTCGCCCATCCCCGGACCGCGCAGGTTGACATCCTGCGCATGGAAGTGGCCGGCGTCATTGCCGTACTGGCGAATCAGCTCCGGCACCGAGCTATCGGTCTCGCCGCTCTGGGCCTTTACGTCCATGTGTAGCTTGAGGTTAGGGTGATTGACTTGCAGGATCAGGGCGGTCGCCTGCGCGCAGGTGTTGAGGAAGTTGGTTTCGGTGGGTGCCAGCGGCTCGAGGCAGAAATCAACGCCGATCGCACCAATGACGGGCATCACGCGTTGGAGAACATCGAGCGCGAAGTTGCATGCCTGCTCGTAGCCCACGCCGGGCAGCAGGTCACGCTGCTTGGGAGAGCCGAAGACCATCAGCATGCCGCCCAGGTCGCATGTGGCCTCGGCCAGCGCGATCAGGTACTCACCGGTCTTGCACTCACCGCTTCGTCGGGCGAGGTGAGATAAAGGCCTTCGGTCTTCGCCAGCAGCCAGTGCAGGCCAATGGTGGCCAGGCCGGCATCCTCAACCATCGTGCGCAGCTCGCGACGTCGGTCGGCCGTCAGGTCGGTGATGAGAGGCGCGAGCGTGAAGGGTGCGACTTCGAGGCCATCGTACCCGAGCGACTTGACGGTCCGGCAAACCTTGGCAAAATCCCAGCCTTCGAACAGCTCGTTGCAGATTCCCAGTCGGATCATGGCAGTCGGCTCACGGTCTTTTTGGTGTGGAAGGGAACGAATCACGGATCGAGAGCCGGGCCGCCAGCAGCGTGTTACGCAGCAGCATGGCCACGGTAAGCGGCCCCACGCCGCCGGGGACCGGCGTGATTCGCGAAGCAACTTCACTCACGCTCGAAAACTCGACATCCCCGCAAAGCGATCCATCATCACGCTTGTGGATACCCACATCGATCACCACCGCGCCGGACTTGACCCAATCGGCGGTGACCTGTTCGGGCCGTCCCATGGCCACGATCAAGAGATCCGCCTGCCTGGCGATGGCCGCTGGGTCTTTTGTACCTGTGTGGCAGACGGTGACCGTGGCGTCGCCGCCCTCGGCTTTTTGAAGCAGCAGAAGCGCCATAGGCTTGCCGACGATTTGCGACCGCCCCAGCACGACCGCGTGTGCGCCGCGGGTTTCGATGGCTGCATCCAGCAGCAGCTCGCGAATCCCCAGGGGAGTACACGGCACGAACCGAGGAACACCCTGAGCAAGCAGCCCCGCGTTCACCGGATGAAAGCCATCGACGTCCTTGAGCGGATCAATCCGCTCGACGACGGCATGCTCGTCGATTCCTCGCGGGAGCGGAAGCTGAACGAGAATCCCATGAACCGCCAGGTCCGCGTTCAGTCGGTCGATCGTGGCCAGCAGCTCCGCCTGGCTCGTCTCAGCGGGAAGGCGCAGCAATTCGCCTCTCATCCCGGCGGCCTCGCAAGCGTTGCGCTTGTTGCGCACGTAAACCTGGCTGGCCGGGTCTGCGCCCACGAGCACGACGGTCAGGCCGGGAACGACCCCCGTCGCCTGCCGGAACTCGGCGACCTCGCTCGCCAGCCGCTGGCGAATTCGCACGGCCAAGGCTTTTCCATCGAGAATGACCGCGGGCAAGGTATGGTCCTCGGAGTTCGGGCCTGACGGCCGGAGTCACCGGGCTCGAACAGCGTCACGTGGTTGACGACGGCATGATAGCCGCACTTGTGGCGGCCTCACCAGAGCAGTTAGAGGAAGAGCTCACCGGCCTCCGGGCGATTCCCTCACGCCCTGCAGAGCCGGTGACGAGCTTCCGGTAGATCGATGCCGTCCATGGGAATACAGAGAAACCTGTTCAGGCCAGGCGGCTGCCCAGCTTGCGGCGAGCTGCGGTGAAGTCGTTCGTGTTAACGACTCCGTTGCCGTCGAAGTCGGCCCAGCCGATCATCAAGGGATCGCCGATTTCCAGGATCGCATTGCGAACCAGGACCATGTCCTGTGCATTGACCACCCCGTCGTCGTTCACATCGCCCGGCAGAACGTCGAGCCGACGGGTGTAGTTGGCGATGAGTTGATTCTCGATCGTGATAGTAACTCGATCGAGCCGCGTTGATCGGCTGGGCCAGAGTGATCGTGTAACTCGTGCCCGAGCCGGAAACGGTGACCGGCCCGTAGTTGATGAGGCTGGGACTGGCACCGACGACCGCGATTTCACTGGCTGTCAGCGGTGCGCCTGCGCAAGATTGATCTGCAGCTGCTTGATCCCCAGCCAGGGCAGATCGGTGCTCCGACCCGCCGGAAGCAGGCGCAGGCCATCGCTTGCTGTCTGGAGAGTGGCGGTCCGCGTTCCCCAGCCGACCCCGACCGTGTCGACCGTCGTCTGGACATTGAAGGGCAAAGTGGTCGCCGTGGCAACTCCGTCACTGGAGATCTGGAGCGTGTAGTCTGTGCCGGGCTTGTCCAGGGTGAGGTCGGAGAAGTTGACCACGCCGTTGGCAGCCGTCACGGTGAGTGTTCCTCCGAGATTGGCACCCGCTGGGTTATTGGCCAGGGTGATCATCACGTTGCCATTGAAGCTGGAGGCAAAATTCCAGTCGGAATCGAAGGCCAACGTTGAGACGGAAAAAGCATGGCCGGCGACGATGCTGGTGTCGGGGGAGTTGGGAGAAGCCCATATCTGTGGAGTGAATCGTGTGGCTGGTCCACTCACGGCGATGGAGAAACCAAGCTCTCCCCTGATGTCTGGGCTCCAGACGCCGTAGGTGGCCGCACCCATGAACCCTGTCTCATGCTCGACCGACAGGCCGGTGAACGTGGCCACTCCCGCGCTCGCATTAGCAAACCTTACGCCGTCGATCGGAGGATTGTTGCCCCAGTAACCTCCATACCTGCTGTCGATTCCCCCCAGGCCGACGAGCTGGTTGAACGAGGTGTCGATGTTGCCGGAGGAGTCCACGGCGGCCACAGTCATGCTGAACGGGGCACCGGCCACGAGGCTGCTTGGTGGCGGTTCAATGAACGTGAGCTGGTCGGGGAAAGGGGATACGCCTAAGTCGGTCTGTGCCGTGATGGCGGTGTAGCCCCCCTCGACATTCGGGTCAGGAACGACGGCCGACAGAGTAAGCCGGAACCCCGGTGCGGGGTCAACGGTCCAGTTGAACGTAGCCACGCCATTTACTGCCGACACGGTCGAAGGACCGTCGATTGAACTACCCACGAAATTCTCGTAACCATGACTGGCGAGCTGCCAGAAAGATTCCGCCCAGACATTGACGTCCCCATTGTAATCGGTGTCCACGGTCTGATCGTCACGGAACACCGTGGCCGTCATGGTAAACGGCGTTTCGGCGACCACGTTGTCGGGCACCGAAACCGTCAGGTAGGACAGCAGCGCCCGGCCTTCGAGCGGTTCAAGGGTGAACCTCTGGCGCGGACTGCGATGAGTTGGCCGGGACGGCGGCCCAGGGCCCACGCGTCGGCCGAACAAGGCCAGTGGTGTTCGATGGATGGCTAACATGATTGTCTCACTTTCCGGTCCAGGATAGCGTGCGCCCGGCTCCGCGAAGCAGAGCGAGGCGCTCATCGTGCGAAGGTTCAAGTAAGGGACCCTCCGTGTCCGGATTTTCCGACGAGGCCGGACCGGGCCAGGCCGTCGAACCGGACGGGACGGATGGGGAGCCCGAGAATCGTTCGATGCCAATCTTCCCGGATGTCAAGCGCTCGCTGCTATTCGAGCATCAGTCTCCGCCGCGAGGCCGGCACTTCTTCCTTGCGTCGGAGCAAGCGAGGAGGGGTTCATCCCTGGACGGGGCGGTCGCGTCGCTCCCAGGCGGGACGGTTACGGCAAGCAGAAGCCCCGCCGGTACGCAGACTCGCGCCGCGGGGCCACCATGGCCTGGCTCACCGGCCCATCACGAGCCGGTGAGCGATTCTCTTCCTTGATTATCCGGGTCGCTGGGGAGCCGCTCAATGGGTGTCTCGGGTTCATGCGATTTTATACACCCGGTGCGAATTGGCGGGAGCGTATGGGAATCGAACCCACCTGGAGCCTGTTTCCAGACCCCACACCGGTTTTGAAGACCGGGCCGGGCACCAGCCACGGAAACGCTCCCGGATGCGGCAGAAGCATTCTGATCAGAACACGACGCTTACCGTCTAGAGCCCTCTTGTTTTACCGGGTCGGAACGTTCATGCACTCTGGAACATCAGATTCTGCCATCACGTCAGAACCCGACTCATTCCGTACTCTATCCGTCCCCTGCGCTGTCCCCTGCGCTGCCACTTTATGACAGCTCGGATGTCGCGGAATCGGTTCCGGTCGCGGCCAGGATGGTCGGCTTCGGACCGCGGGGCGGGCCGGGTCAGGTCTGGCAATGCGTCCAGTGCGGACGTCTGATCGTACAATCCAACGTGGGTATAGACTCCGAGCGTCAGCACGGGTGTCGAATGGCGGGCGAGGGTCTGGACGATCTTGACCGGGGCGTTGCTCTTGGCCAGCGCCGTGATGTACGAGTGACGTAGGGCGTGGACATCGGCAATACCTTGCTCGGTCTCGTACGGGATGCCGGCGGCATCGGCAGCATCGGCCTGTCAGACCGGTCCAGGATCGCCCAGCGAGTAGACCGGGAAGATGGGTTGTCCCGTTTGGCCTGGCTGCCACCCAGGGACGCAAGCATCGACGCCAGGACGGGATGGATCGGGCTGGACATCGCGACGCCGCCTGCTTGCTCTCTCCGGCCTCGACTGTGATGGTCGGGTAGGCGGCCTTCCAGGGCGAACGACTCGGGAGTCAAGCTCTGCAGTCTCCTCGGAACGGTATCCGGTTCCCAGCGGCGATCCTGTAAAGCATCGCCCGGTCCGGGCCCGAGAGACGACATCTCACCGCGGCCTTGTTCCGCGGCGTCGATGAGCTCGTGACCAATTCGTCCATCGGTCAGCGCACGGCGCATCGCGGCGACGGTCAGAATCCGGGATTGTCCGGCGGCGTGCAAGTGCGCCAGGAAGTCTTCTCGGGTTCGACCGTCACGCCATAGCCCACTTGCGTGAAGTTCTTCGACCAGCCGGACGTGATGATGGACGGTCCGAAGCGACAGCCCCTTATCTCGTAGCAGTGGCCAGTGCGGTTTGCAGCCGGGCCAGGGTCAGATCGCTCAGTCGTTCCGCTTTGGCCAACGCCATCAGCTTGACCACCCGGGCATACCCTTCGATCGGCGTGTCGCTGGGTCACGTCCCTTGCCGAGTTGATAATCGCTTTCCAGTCCGCAAGGTGCGTCAGCCAGGGGCCTGGCCTGATGAAAGCGGTACGTGTCGGCCTTGGGGTCGATCACGCCACGGCGGCGCAGCTCCGCCTCGGTCTCCATCTTGCGGGCCATGGCCTCGGTCGCGGCCTTATCCGGACAACCCTTGGTTGATTCGCCTCACACCGTCGTGATCGGTGTAGGCGATGTACCAAGACGACGCCAGGGCGCTTGCGGTCGCGGGCTTTCTTGAAGACACTCGACATGGGTTCGTCTCCTGCTCATACTCAGGGGTCGAATCAAGGGGGCGGGCCTCGTTGGTAGCGGGCTCGTTCCCGACTCTCCCCACATTACCGTCATTTCGGAGTCGCTGTCAATAGGTGTCTCGGCTCTGGATCGCTTCTCGTTCCGCGATCACATAGGGATCGGGGGCGTTGTCATCGGCCTCGGGCTCGGATCGTTCAGGGCCGGTCCCCAACGCCAGTCGGCCAGCTCGTTCCACACGGGCCTCGGCCCACCCGAGGCGGGGCAACCACCAGCAGGCGCAGGTCGACGCCGGCTTGGGCGGCCTCGGTCCAATCCTTGAAAGGCTCGGGTGGCCGGACGCGGGTGCGCACGGTGGGCCATTCATCGGCGGCGCGGTCGCCAGCTTGATCGCCATCGGTCGCGATGAACCACGGGCATGCGGCCAGCATCCCCGCTCGCGTGATCAGGTCGGGCCGGTTCGATGACGAACCGAGCGTCACGATAGCGGCCAGGTCGCGGAGTTCTTGACCCAACAGCAAGGCGTCAAACTCCCCTTCCACGATCACCAGTGGGCGGCCGGGCTCGATGACGTCGGGGCCGGGGAAGAGTCGGGGCCGGTCGCGGATGCGCTTCGACGTACTTCGGTCCCTTCGATCGCTCGGGCTGGCGGATCTTGACCAGCGCTAGCCGATCGCCTTCGAACCACGGGATAACCACCCCTCGGGCTTGATAGCAGCGGTCCCCCTCCCGGGTCGGGAATCGAGAGGGATTCGACCACCCCGAGGCGGGCGGCGCGAATCGCCTCGTCGGATCAGCTTGCGGCCACGAAGATAGGTCAGGGCCTCGGTCCCCTTGGGGGTCCAGAGGCGGCCGGAGGCGTCGGTCACAAGGGCCAAGGCATCGGCCAAGGGCAAGCCGGTCGATCGCTCTGGAGGCGGGCTGGAGGGGTACTCGGGCTTGCCGACGGTCGGGCCGAGGTCGCGGGCCTCGGGACTGTTCTTGCGATTCGTCCAGGGGGCGTGACGATGCCGGACAGTCTCGGCGACGAGGCGCACGGCCTCGGGGAACGTCACTCCGTTCTTTCGCTTCACCAGCTCTGCGGCATCCCCTCCCAGACTGCACGGCCAGCACTTCCAGGTCATTCGGTTCAGGTCAACCTCGAAGGACGGATGAGTGTCATCGTGGAATGGGCAGCGCCAGAGCAGGCGGCGGCCTTGTCGCTTCGTCAGCAGGACCCAGGAGGGCGGTCGCGATCTTGGCCATGTCGATACGATCTTTGATCTCGTTCCAGTCGAGCCGGTCCCAAGTCACTGTCGTTGTCCAGGTGGATGAGCCTTTGATTCCCATGGCGAATCTCCAAGGTCAGGTCGGAAACGTGCCAGGGTATAGGGGCCGGTGGGTTTCCGACTTCAGACCGTCCCAAGCTCGGAAACGGTCGGAAACACGCGTTCTAGACCGTTTCCGACTCTGGATCTGACCAAATGCCAAATCTGCGGTTTCTTGGAGTCATCAACCACAAGGAGGCCATCCTTTTCCATCGCTCGCTTGGCGCCGAAGATCGGAGACTTCGACTGTCCCAGGGCCACCCATTCGTTGATAAGTTCATTCGCTTTGCGGTCGCTCTGGCTCAATTTCTCAGTGAGGAATGCGATTGCCTTTTCTGTCTTCTCAGGCGGCCTTCCCCCGTGATTCCGGGCCGGTTCTTCAGGTGGAGTTGCAATCGAAGTCGCATCCGCCATCGCGGAGCGTGACTCCCGAGGGGGGGCGGTTCCTTGAAGTTGCCGATGACTTCCAGCCGGCGGCGGTCGGGCTGGTTGGGGTCGGGCCTGAACAGCTTCAGTATGCGCGCGGGCCAGACCTTCCAGCCGGCGGCCAAGAGTCTCCATGTCCTTGCTACAAGTGCATCAGACCAAGGATCGAGACATCGCACTCCTGCGCGATCGATGATGATGGGGTCCATCATGCAGGTTGACCTCATCCTCCCGGCAAAGGCGGCGTCGGGTCGCTCGCCAAACCGTATCGATGACCACCATGCCGGGGTGTTCGTTTTCCGCCAGCTCGCGAAGCAGTTTGACATTATCGGTGTTGTCCAGATCCCACCCCCCGTAAGGGTCGGTGGGCAGGGCGTTGAGCCTGACGGCCTCGGGAGGCAGTCCGAACGCGGCGGCCCGCTCTTTCAGTTCATCTTGATGCCGATCGCCACAAACCCAGAGTGTGGGAGTCCTCTCGGGGAATGTCTGGGCTTGACCGTCTGGCCACGGTTTCCCAAACCAGATCAGCCATGCGAGATAAAGCGCCAAATGCGTCTTGCCGATCTTGGGATCGGATGAGAGCAAATTGAAATGTCCACGCACGAGCCAGATTGGCCAGATTAACCGTCCCGTGCTTTGGAATCTGGCCAGGTCCCCCATGTGGGCGGATCGGTGCTTGACCTGCCTGTTGCGGGGCCGGTCCCAAGGGGTCAAAATCGGACATCGTCTTGATCAGCTCGATATGCTCGGGCCTGGCGGCCAGCATGGCTTGCCAGGCAGGTTGGCGAACTTTCTTATTCAAGGCCGGCCAGGTATTCGCCCATCGCCTTATAGGGTTCAGACAGGGAGTCCACCTCTCCATTCAGCTCGTGGCCGGTCAGGAGGCGGTGCAGCGCCCATGCGTCGAAGGGTCGGATCGTCACGGACGGCCTCCCCCTTCGATCCACGCGCAGATCGTGGCGGCCTTCCAGCGCGGGCAGCGTCCGACATGCAAGTCGGGTCTGGGTAGCTTGCCGGCGGACCGCATGCGTTCCACGAGGCGGCGGCTACATCGCAGGATGGTGGCCCAGGTCGTCGATCGAGGGCATCGGCTCGAGACCACCCGGAAGGGTGTGACCGCACTTGGCCGCGGGCGCCGGATCCTCCGGCGAGCGGACAGAATCGGCCAGCCTGACGGCTCCTACAAGCCTCGTGGCGGTCAGTAGCGCAGGTGAGACCTACGCACGGCCCACCTCCCTCCCAGCGGACGTCTCAGGACGGTCAGGGGCCGTCTCGCGCGCCGACTCCAAACTCGTCGCTCAAGACGAGACGAAGCAGTGTGCGCATAGATGCGCTTGCGCCGATTGCGTGTCAACCGCTCGTGGATGACCTCTGCGGGCGGCAGCAGTCGGTCAGATTCTGGCATTGCCATATCTCCTGTAGGGCATCACTGCGATGCCTCGACCGAAATATGGTGGTCAGGGATGCGACAAGAAGGAACAAGTATGCGACATCAAGACGACAACTTGGCCAAAAATCAGGGCACACGCTGTTCGCGCTAATATCCAGACGGAGGGTCATCCCTTTCTTTCGAGGCTTTCGCGTGTTCGTTCTGCTTGCTTTCGGACTGTCCTCAATCGGGTGTGAAGGCGGGCTTCGCTCACCTTGAAAACGCTCCTTGGCGATTAGCCTTAACTCAGCTTCGCGCATCAGGTACGCTCCCAGAGATAGCGGACTAGTATCGGCTTATCTGGGGCTTTTCTTTGAGCCGTGGGATTGTTCTCGGCCAGCGGACTACCCGGGGCCTCGAAGAGGGCTTGGTCTCCCCCGTCGGGTGGCTTGGCGGCTCGGATGGGGCCTCGGGTGGCGCTCTTCTAACTCGATTATACTGCGAAGCGCGGCGGGCTCAGATGGGGCCTCGAACGGGTAGCGTTCTTGTCACCGTCTCCAGCACGTATTCCGCGCCAAGCAAAAGAAAAGTCCAACGACAGCGTTTTCAATATCAAGCCAGGGGGTGAGTCATGGTTATTCCAGCGACGTTCTTCGACCAACTCGACGAGTCTTTCTTCGCGATTGAACGTCGGTCCGGCCTGCGAAATCAAGAATGAGACGAATTCCCAGGGGCCAGGAGCGCTTCGAACGAAAGCTGTTCGGCCTCTGAAGTGGCAGTATCCCGAGCTCTCCGAGCGAGTGTGCAGCCTTGCTTGCCAGTCGCTCCGAATTCGCCGTGAGTGCTAACGTTCTCACCGTAGATAACAACTCGCCAGAAATTGGTCAATCGCGGCCCTTTGCCCTTCGAAGGAAGTTCGAAGGCAAATGGGTCAGGGATCGCGGGAAAGTCGCTGAACCCGTCATCACCCTAGAGCGGGAAGCCCAAGAAGTCGGTCGCTTTGTCCCCTAACTCGTCCTGATCCGTGCTTTCCAACAGCAGAGACGAAGATCGAGCGATCCGCTCATCGGCTTGTCGAAAAAGTCTCACGAGAGTCAACCACCGCCAAGGCAGAGTGGCGACATGGTGCATCCCCTGACTGACGGGCCGAACCGCGGCCGGTCGCGTCAGGGGAGAGCACAACCGACCAGGGTTGCGCAAGGTCCTGGTTTGCAACCCAGGACCGACCCATCGAAGTGATTGTAGCGCAAAAGCAATGCATTATTTCAAGTCTTTGCGGTAAAATAATCCTCGGTTCGCCACGGCGGAGGGCGCTGTCATGGGCAATTTCATGAGCGGCCGCTTTCCACAGGGGAGAGAGCAGGCGGCGTTGCGAGACGTTAGCTTGATTCTCGACGCGCGAGATGGTCAAAGGCGGAGTCGTCAGGGGGATCGGAGGCATGGTGGGTCGCTCGAATCTATAATGACCAGCGACTTTGCTAAGCCTCACTACCGCACAGCCTCAGGCCGGTATTTCGTTCATTGCGACGACACGTTGCCTCTCCGGTGGCAAAACGAAGTGATACACCGGATGAAGCTGGGCGCGACGATCTAGTTGGACTTCACGCTTCGCGGGGGCGTGCACAGGTATGCCGGAGATCGGCCGTACTCGCCGGGCTCACTAGGCTTGAAGTCGTGTTCTGGGGTTTCGCGTGTCCTCAGTGCCATCGATACAGTCGCAAGCTCTTCCTCCCCGAAAGGGCGGCGAGCGTTCCTTGCCGACGGTGCCATCGGCTCAGGTACATCTCCCAAGACAAGATCAATCGTTGGCCACGTGGGCATCACCCCGAGTGGGACGTCACCGCGCGGCGACTCGGGTTTCCCTCCGCCAGAATGTTCCACAAGATTCAGACAGCCGGCTTGGCTCGATCGGTCTTGTCCGTCCATGACGGATGCGCGCCGTTTCAGTTCGCCCGGATGCAATCCTCGGTCACGAGGCGGGCAGGGTCGGGGTCGCCGAGGGGGATGCCGGGGCGGTCACCAGTTCGCCAGCCTCTTCGCCCCGGGCGACTTCCAAGTTGAGCGCCAGCAGGTTGGGCCAGAAGGTCCTTCTTCGGTGAGAATCCGTAGGCAGCCAGAACCGCGGCATCCAACGTCGCTTGAGCATGTTTCAGGGGGTTCTTGCCAGGTAGCTCCAACAATCGGTAAACGGCTCTCAGACCCCCTTCGATCTTTGACAGGGCATCGACTCGAATCGAACGGACTCGCCGGCCAGCGTCAGCCACGGCATCGATCTGGGCGACAGAGGGAGACTGGGGCCACGGGAAAGTGTCATACACCGACTCGGCACTGTAACGGAAATCGCTCTTTAGCTTTCCGCACTTGGTCACGAACCACAGCCAATGTGCGTGTGATTGCAGGATGCCGAAAGTTATAGTCATCAGCGAATCCGAAGACTGAATCAAATTGCTCGGGCGAACCTTGCGATGAGACGAACATAAAGATCGGCCGTTTTGTGACATAGGCACACGAGAGATAGCGGGGCAAAGGCTTGATGACAGAGAGCATTTCCGGCCGTCCGAAGGACAGTTGCCACCATCGCGCGAGGAAGGCGCGGTGATCGAGGGCGGAGATTGCCGTCCTTGTCTATCCCCTCCTTCGCTTTGCGGTTCCCGATCTCGAAAGGACATGAGATTTGACCCATGCAAGGCGCCACGTGAATCCAGCGGCTTCAAATCTGATTCATTTGCTCGAAATCCAAGACGTAGCGGTCGAGTCTTGCCTCCTGTAGAGAGCGTCCACGCCGTTCAGGTACGGGTGGTAACCAGAGTAGCGGATGGGTCTTCTTCGAGTATCGATCTCGCGTTGTTCGAGAGTGAGCAAGAACCCTTGATGACCCAGCATTTGTCCGTTAAAGCACCGTTGTGGATGCGTGTTGCATCTCAGAGGTCGGGCGTTGCTCACATCCGTTTGATCGGACAATGATGGAGTTGATGCCCAAGCACTTTCTCACATCAAGCTCGTATTCCTTTGATGTCTGGACCCACTCCCTTCAGGACCGTAGCTTGATTGAACCGGCGAGTGGCTGGACCTTGAACCATAGTTTCCGCTTGCTGGGAATAATCAACGGGTCTTGCGTCTTGACCCAATTGACGATGGAGACATGGACGTTCGCTTCCCCGGACCATGGTTGATTATCGACCGCCTCAATGATCGTACCCGTTTGCGACTATGTAATCGAGTCCCCCGACTCGCGATTGATTGTTGCGGATGTTTTGCGTTCCGACCAGACCCGGCTCGGCCGGCCACAGGATCCTCTGGCGTGCATGGTCGAAGTCGATCGTGAGCCTTGCGAAACCAGTAGACGCAATAGTCGGCCATTCCCGGCAACGTCGGGATAAGCGCGGCGGACCGCGTTGACGTAGTCGGGGCCTCGTCTCTGGCTTGAGGAAGCTTTGCTCCACGAAAGGCGGGTTGCCGATGATGACATCGGCTGGCGGCCATGAACGGGGTTTCCCAGCTCGTCGATGAGGGCATCGGCGGCCTTGAAATTGTCGTCCAGGTTGTCGAGCGGAGGGCCTTCTCGGTGATGTGCAATTCGTCGATCGCCAGCTTTCGGGCAATCATCATCGTGACCTTGGCCAGCTCGACAGCGAACGGGTTGATGTCGATGCCGAAGAACTGGCGGGCTGACACGAAACCGAACATCATTTGAGACGGGTCGAGACGGGCCGACTTCTCGGCCATCGCTCGAAGAGTCGGGCCTCCAGTCGCTTCAACTCCCGATAGGCGATGTAAAGGAAATTCCCCGATCCGCACGCGGGATCAAGTACGGTATAATCGTGCATTCGTTGCCAGAGGTTGGCGCAGTCGCTTCAGCGTTTCGGCCGCCTCGATCAGCTTTCGCCAGGGCTCGACGATCGTCGGGCCGACAATCTTCATGATGTCGGTCGGATGCGTGAAATGTGCTCCAAAGGCGCGGCGCTCCACTTTCCCGAGAGAGTGCTGGAACAACGTGCCGAAGATTTCCGGTCGGACCTTGGACCAGTCTTCTTGTGAGGCAACCTTGAGCAGTCCAACTTCATCCATGCCGCAATTCCACTCGGGCCGGTTCGGCGAACAACCCACCATTGAAGTAATCCACTCCCTGATAGCGATCGTCGGCGGTCTTCTCCCGGGTGTTCATGGCCTCGAACAGACCGCCGATCAGGTCTCGGCTGTCTTGCTTCGTCTTGCAGCCCTCCTAGCAGGTGGTCCACGAGGTAACGGGGCAACATCCCGATGTCTTCCGCGAACAGGGCAACCAACATCTGGAGAATGAAGCGCTGGGCCACTGGGCCGGTCGATAGGGCCTCCCGGCCCTGCTCGTGATGCACCATCAGGTTGAAACAATCCGCCAGTTGGTCGGCGGCCTTCCTCGTCACGGCGACTTGATCGTTGCCGAAGATCGGGACGTCAGCGGTTTCGGAAAGAGGAACCCCAGCGCTCCCCATCGCGTTTTCCAGCTCGGCAACCTTGACCCGATCGACGGGGGTATCCATCTGGGTATCGAAGTCGTAAACCCAGAACTCATCGAAGTTGCAAAGCATGGCGTAGCGCGGCCGCCCGGGAACGAGGCCCGTCCAGTAGTCGAAGGCCTGGCGGTAGTGCCGGGTCAGGTCCTCCCCGCGTTTCTTCATTTCGATGAGAACGACCGGCTTCCAGACCAGATCCGCGAATGTCGGTCCCCTTCCCCTCGCCCTTCTTGATCCGCTCTTCCAGCGTCGCGCCGGCCTCTTTCAACCCCGCATGCCCGAAAGCCTGGAAGAACCGGTCCAAGAAGACTTGGGCCTCCCCCTTCTCATCCCCCTTGATGTTCGCCCCAACCCATGAGACAAATGCGGCCAGCCGCTTCGCTCGCTCGGTTTCCATTGCTAGCTACCTTCCCCCTTCCAGAACAGTCCACGATGAGTTATAAGAGCATGAACTAAGTCATGCACGTAGAGAGCGGTCTTGACTTGGTCTTTTCCGACAGGGAGCCACGAAATCGTCGAGCCGTGCGGCAGCAGGACGGAGCTGTCACGTTGTAAGCTTTAGAATAGGACGTTGACAGCCGCTCTGATAGGGGACAGGTCATAATGCCAGAAGTCCTGTGCCATATCATCTTGCGATGATTATCTGTGACAATATTCACGTCGATCCGGCGACCGGCAAGCGGACTATCTTGGGGACCTTTTCAGCGATCCACACGAACACTTTCCCGGCCATCATACCATTGATGGCGGTTTTTACGTCTCGATCACTGAGTGCCGGGGCAGATTTCCGGCGTCGCTTCGGATAGTTGACGTTGACGAAGAACGGGAACCGATCAAACAGGCAGACGGCGAAGTCGATTGTAAGATCCGCTCCTCATCCTTGAGCTTGACTTCCGCTTAGGTCAGGTCGTGTTTCCGTCGCCGGGTGAGTATCGCGTCCAGTTCTTCGCCGCCGGAACCCTCATTGTTGAACGGCGCATGCTGGTGATAGGCATGCAGCCAATGGACCAAAGTCATGAATGAAAACCCTCCAAGACCCTCTACATTCCCGCTCAGGCTTACTCGTTCAAAATCAAGGTGAGCGCAGGAACCTGCATTTGAGGTCACCACCGGACCAGCGAAATCCTTTTCTTTCGCCCCTCCATTCGATTTGATTAAGCCACTCTTGTCCGGCAAACCTCTACGTCGGACCAGCTCATTCAGGGCATTGCCGAAACACCGATAAGTTCAGCGCAGGTTAGTCCCTGTCAGGAGCTTGCGCGATGCCACTTCCTGAGGTAACCCGGCAAGAGGTCGTGAGCTATGTGCTCAAGCACGTCGTTCCAAAATCCATTCGACCGCGGCCGCAAAAAGCCATGGAGTGGTTCTAAGGAGCAGTTTGTTTTACATTCCAGACCCCACGCTCAAAAAACATCTAGCAGAAGCTTTGTATCAGGCACGATACACCGGCCGCTTGCTGGAATGCTAGATCTTCAGGGCGGATTCAACCACCTCTTCATCAAGAGTCAAATACTGCTTTATGCATCCATATTGGAAGACCCTGATCGACTACTTTCTAGAGTCCCACAAAGCCCACTCGACGTGAGGGCATATTTCGCGAGAAGGTCCTCAAAGAGGTCAAGAACGTTTTCTTACACGGGCACTGTATCACCTACGCTGGTGACGACGAGACATACGACGTCATTCTCTGCCGCGAAAAGACGCGAAATCGCCATTAAAGAGATCCGGTTTGAACAACGAGTTGCACTTGCGGTCAGGGCTCGGTTTGATACCCAAGGGGGACTCGGACTTCATAGAACGAACTTTATACAACTGAAATCGTATCATCTGATTAATTCCGCCGCGCGTGATTTTACCCCGATAAAGCCGAATCCAGTAAGGCATTTCGCACACTATGCCGATTGCCGAACCATCTTCGCACGTGGACTCAACCCCCTAACGGTCGTGCGCTCTGCCCGAGCGGACTTCTCCCACTCCAGCTTAATCCTGGGTATCGATTCACTTCCTGCGCAGGTAGGTCATGAGCTTTTCGGTCCGGATTCCGTCTTATCACTAAAGGCAACCCTGACCATCGCCAGGATGCCGGCCTTGATCGCCTCGGGCGCTGGGGCCAGGCTTCGGCCACGGCGGCAAAATCCAGGTCATTCGCGTTGCTTCCCCGAGGCATGCCACGGGCGGCTTCTCCGTAGTTCTTGCGAGACTTGGAGCTCACGGCATCGTCTCCGGTTTTGAAGACCGGGCCGGGCACCAGCCACGGAAACGCTCCCGGAGGAGGCGGAGGTTTCGGCGCAGGGGAGCCTCGCGGGCGAACCACGGAAGCTAGATGTTCGCCTCCAGGTTTCGTCGGCTACATGAACCACGATATCGCCTGTCCTGGGACGCTGCCAGCATCGCGAGGATTTTGTAGGATCATCGAGACGGGCCCACCGTTTTCCAAGCTTGAGATAAGGGCCGGCAACCAGGCGAGTCTCGATCCTCATGTCTGATCTCCAATCCACCAGTCCAGCCGATCCGACCGCCCGGCTTCGCCCAGAGCGAGCAATCGCCCTGGTCGCCGGTGGCTGCCTGGCTGTGCTCGTTCTGGTGCAATTCAGCGATGTTCTCTTCAGGGATCGCCAGTTTGCCTACCGCGACGCATCGCAGTTCTATTATCCCTTGTATCAAAAAGTGCAAGAAGAGTGGGCGGCGGGGCGCTGGCCGCTCTGGATGCCGGAGGTCAACGGGGGAATGCCCTTGCTGGGCAATCCGATCGCCGCGGTCTTCTATCCCGGCAAGGTGATCTACTCGCTTCTGCCATATCCCTGGGCGGCGCGGATGTATGTGATCGCTCATGTCTTGCTCGCGTTCGGCAGCATGGTCGCGCTGTTGCGGTCATGGGGAGTGTCGGTGACAGGTTCAGCCCTGGGTGGGTTATCGTACGCCTTTGCCGGCCCGGTTCTCTTCCAGTACGCGAATGTGATTTTCCTGGTCGGCGCCGCCTGGATGCCGATAGGGCTGCGCGCGATCGATCGCTGGCTCACCCAGGGCAAACGCCTGGCCTTGATCGAGCTCGCGTTGGTCTTGTCGATGCAAGTCCTCGGTGGGGATCTCCAGTCGGCTTATCTGCTGGGGGCCATCGCCGCGGTCTATGGCGTATGGCTGTTCCAACCACGGCCAGTAGCGGCGCGGTGGGCACTTCTGCTCGGGCTCGTGGTTGTCTTTTATGGACTACAGCTCTGGCTGGCCGGCCGCATCGAGGCGTCGCTAAGAGCCGACACTGCTGCCGGCGAGAGCGCAGCAGGATGGTACCGCATGGCGGCGCGATGTGTCACTCTGGCGGCCTGGGCTCTCGCGTTTGTCATCCTGGTCCGCCGCTGGTGGCCGACGACGCGCGGGCTGGCGGGGCTTGCCGCGGCAGGCGTGCTAGGCCTGGCGCTCACGGCGGTGCAGCTCTGGCCGGTGATCGAGTTCGCGAACCAGAGCGATCGGGCGGCTGCATCGATGTCGATGGACGTCTATTCTTACAGCCTGCGGCCTTTTCGGGCTCTCGAATGGCTCTGGCCGAACGTCTCCGGAACGCTGGACCGGGGAAATCGATACTGGATCGAAACTTATCCGAGACGGCATTCGGAAGACTTCTGGGTGCCCTCGCTCTACGTCGGCGGGTTTACGCTCGTCCTGGCATGCGGATCGGCTGGATTCTTCCACGGGTCACCGCAGCGCAGCTTGCTAACAGGACTGGTCGTGGCGGGTTGCCTGGGTAGCGTGGGCGAGTATACGAGCCCGAGGTTCTGGGCCGGACGAGCTCGTCAACCTGACGAGCGGACCGCAGCCGCAGACCCAGCATGGGCCCCCGCTTCAGTCACGTTCGTCGATCCCCATGGCGGCGACGGCGGCTTCTACTGGCTGCTGACCGTTATCTTTCCCGGCATGGAAACGTTCCGCTTCCCCAGCAAGCTGCTCACGGTCCTTTGCCTTGGCCTGGCCGGTCTGGCGGGGATGGGCTGGGATGAAGTCGTGCGAGGCAAGTCGCTCCGTGCTTGGTGGTGCGCGATGCTCGGACTGCTCGCATCGCTGGGGGCGATCGGATTCCTGGGGGTCGGCTCGGCGGTCGTTCACGACTACCTGTCCAACCCGGCCTGGTTTCGCGCATCGGCATTCGGCCCGCTCGACGTATCAGGTGCCATGTCCGACATGCGTGCCGCCGTGGTGCAGGCCTTGGTAGTGCTCTCGTTTTGCCTCTTGCTGATCCGGCTGGCTCCGCGGCGGCCTCAAACGGCAGGATCGCTGGCCATAGTCATCGCGTCGCTCGACCTCATGGCCGCTGGCTCGCGGATCGTATGGACGGTGCCCCAATCCGTGTACGAAGAGCCGCCGCGCATGCTCAAAGTGATGGAGGCCTCGGAACGATCCGAACCGGTGCCAGGCCCATTCCGTGTCCACCGGATGAACCTCTGGCAACCCGTGGACTGGTTCCTGCGGGCATCGAATAGCCGGCACGAAGAGATCGCCCGGTGGCAGCACGATACGCTCGGCAGCTTGTATCCCGTTTCGTTCGGGCTCGAATCGACTTACGTGCTGGGCCCGAGCGACATTTATGACCATGCCTTGCTCTTCATGCCCGGACTGCGGATTGCGGACCCCCAGATTGCGAGGACGGCCAGGCTAGAACCGGGAGAACCTTACATGTTCTATCCCCGCCAGAGCTTCGACGTCTGGAACACTCGTTACTTCATCGTCCCGGCCAGGCTGCTGGCAACCGACATGTATCGGGGCTTCGCTTCTTTCTTGCCGCAAACAAAGATACTCTATCCCGACCGGAGATCCTTCGAGGGGTCAGGAGGCGACGAGCGCCGAGAACACTGGTACTTCGCGGATGACGTCAGCCTCTTGCGCAACAAGGCCGCATTTCCGCGAGCCTGGGTCGTTCACCGGGCCAGGATTGTACGGCCGATCGTGGGCACGAGCATGGCCGCGCGAAAGCCACTCTTCAGGCGGCTGACCACGAAAGCTGAAGAGGCGGCCAGTGAAACCAATCGCTCGACCGACGACTTGCGAACAATGGCCTGGATCGAGACTGATCAACCCGAGCAGCTCGGCCGATTCACGGCCGGCGGAGAGCCAGAGCCAGCCGAGTCGGTCGTGGTCCTCAGATTTGATCCCGAGCACATCGAGCTGGCAGCCGATCTGCGCGCGCCTGGCGTGATCGTCCTGGCCGAAACGTATTATCCTGGCTGGGAGCTGACCATCGATGGCCAGCCCGCGCCGATCTTGCGCGTTAACCGGATGATGCGAGGCGCTTCCGTCGAGGCCGGTGCGCATCGCCTGGTTTATACCTACCGCCCACAGTCATTTCGCCTGGGAATGATGGTCTCGCTAGCGGCCCTGGTGGTCGTCGCTCTTCTGGGAGTCTGGGCCGCATTTTTTCATCCGCTCAGGTAGGGTGGAGGGTGCCCATCCGATTAATTGATAATATGAGCGGACCTCTTGACTTTTGGTTCGATCGGTGGGCACTGCAGAGTGATGTGGTGGTTCGAGCTGGGATTGGCGGCGGGGAAATCGGATCGGGAATGGACGCCGCGCGATTCCTTGCGTTCGCTGGCGGCGGCGATCATCAGCCGGGCGGTAATCAGCATGTTCTGCACTGCCCAGCCGGCCGGGTCGTCGAAGACGAGGGGTAGTACATACCGGCACCAGTGGTCAACTTGGGCCGCGGCGTCTTCGAGTCCGGCCGCGTCGCGGGTGATGCCCATGCGCCGCCACATCAGAGCGCGAAGCGACTTGAGCAGGTCGTCGAGATCGATCCGGGCGCGGCTGTGCTCGATGACAGCCGACTGGATAGGAGGCACTTCCAGGGCCCACCACCCACTTGCCTCCAGCTCACGGCGTATGTCCTCCGCGACCCGAGCCCCGTAAACCAAGCCCTCAAGCAGGCTGTTCGACGCCAGGCGATTGGCCCCGTGCAAGCCCGAGCTAGACACCTCGCCGGCCGCCCAGAGACCGGCAAGGCTCGATCGTCCGTGGTCGTCTACGGTCACGCCGCCGATCATGTAATGAGCGCCCGGGCAGACCGGAATCGGATCGCGGGTGATATCAAGATCAAAGCTCTGGCAGAGGCGGTCGATGCCCGGGAATCGCCCGCGAATGAATTCGGCGTCGAGGTGGGAAACGTCGAGATAGACATTGGGATGATGCGTCTTGGCCATTTGCCGGGCGATGGCCTGGGAGACGTCGTCGCGCGGGGCAAGCTCTGCAAGGGGGTGGTAGTCGGGCATGAAACGGTGGCCGTTTTTGTCCTTGAGGTAGGCACCTTCGCCCCGGAGCGCCTCCGTCAAGAGATGCCGCGCCGAGCCGGCCATGTACAGGACCGTGGGGTGGAACTGCATGAACTCCATGTCGCGCAGCTCGACGCCCGCCCGGTAGGCCATCGCGTGTCCGTCGGCCGTGGCGATGGACGGGTTGGTCGTTTCGCGGTAGAGCTGCCCTGCCCCGCCGGTCGCCAGCACCACGGCCCGCGCCCATACGAGGGCAAAGCCTCGATGCCGGTCCCAGACCAGGACACCCCGGCAGCGTCCCTCCAGCGTCAATAAATCGATGCTCGCGCAATTCTGCCAGATGCGTATCGACCGGTACGAACGCGCCTGCGTGATCATTGCCCGCATAATCTCGCGCCCGGTTTCATCACCAAGGGCGTGCACGATGCGGGCGTGTGAGTGGCCTCCTTCGCGGCCCAAGGCCACGCGGCCGTTTTGCATGTCGTGATCGAAATGCGTGCCCCAGCCGATCAGCTCGTTGATTCGCTCCGGGGCTTCCCGCACCACCAAATCCACGACTTCTGCGCTGCACAGGCCCTTGCCGGCCGCCAGGGTATCGGCAATGTGGTTGTCAAACCGGTCTTCGGGGTCAAGCACCCCGGCGATTCCTCCTTGCGCGTAGTGGCTGTTGCTCTCGCGTACCTCGTCCTTGGTGACCACGAGAACGCGATGCGAAGCCTGCAGCCCGAGTGCTGTGCGCAGGCCAGCGACCCCACCACCGATCACCAGAACATCGGTGAAGTGATGCGGTAGCTCCTTGGGGTCGAAACCCACCAAGTAACGGCGAGGGAGAGAGAGTGGTAAGAGCATAGGTTTTAGAGCCGCAGGTCACGGTTTGCCGATCTCGGCTCTGAGCGGGTAACTGGCCTCCGCTCTGAGCGGGTTACTGGCCCCCGCCAGCCGCGGGGCGAGCCGCGCGGGAGCCCCCGTGCGGGAACGGGACAGGATGCTCTTGTAGCCCTCGACCTTGCTGCGGAACTCGGGCGGTGCGGTGAAACGGATGCCCTCGATGTTGCTCCGCGCGTCATCACGGCCCATCTTGCCCCGGTCCGTGAGATTCTTGGTGGAAGACCGGCTCTTGAGGCTGATGCCGGGTAGGTTTGCCGCGGGCTTATCGGCGCTGTCGCGGCCGCCGGGCTTGACCTGGATGTCTCGACCTGGTCCGGCCGGCGCTGACTTCTTCTTTTCGTACTCCCGAACGAACTGCTCCATCTGGGCACGCGACATGCCGGTATCCTTTTCGAGCTCGGGCGTGATGGCATCTTTTGCGATCAGGTCTTTGATCGTGCGGAGCACCATGTCGGTCTGAGGCTCGCCGGTCGGGCGCCACGGTTCCTCCCGACTGGTCTTCAGGTTCCTCGGCCCGCGGCGATGGCTGACTCTCGTCCTTGGCGGGAGCCGCCGGTTCCGAGCCCGGCCCCTGCGTGCCTCCGCCGCCAATCGGGCTCTGAGCCCCTGTGCCGGGCTGCCGGCCCTGTCCAGGCTGGCCGGTCGGTTGGCCGCCGCTGGGCTGAGATCCGCCCGCGGTTCCTGATCCTTTGGCCTGACCGGGCTGCCCGCCGCCTTGCTGCTGCTGGCCGCCCTGCGAGCTCTGTGATCCTTGCTGCCCCTCGCCCGAAGGCTGGCCGCTCTGTGGCACGCTGCCCTCGCCCTCTCCTTGACCCTTGCCCGATTCCTGGCCTTGGCCCTGCCCCTGACCCTTGGCCTGGGCTCGGCCCGTGCCCCTTGCCTGGCCGGTGGTATTCTTGCTCTGGCCTGGTCCGTTGCCGCTCTGCTGGGCGGAAGCGTTGTCGCTGGGCGTTTGCCCGTTCGGAGCAGACTCAGAGGACTTGCCGTTCTGAGTCGGATCTCCCTGGGTACCACCCGGCTTCTGGGAGCTGCCCGACAACGGGCTCGGCGTGGGCTTCGGGCTGGATTTTGACTGCGAGCTCGACTTTGATTGCGAGCTCGACCTGGAGGTGGATTCAGTGGGCTGAGATTCTTTGGCCGTCTGCGAGGGATCCCCAGGCTGCTGTTGCTCTTGTTGCTGTTGCTGCTGCCTTTGCCGCTCCTGCTCGCGCTCCATCTCCGCTTGCTGCTCGGCCGAAGCGGGCGCCTGCTCGTCGGGAGGTGTCTTGTCCTTCCGCGCGGCTTTCTTTGTCGGTTCAGGAGCCTTGGTGTAACCCTTGCCGGTCTGCTTCTCGGCGTGGGTCTTCTTATCCTGCTTCGCCTGAGCCTCTTCGGCATTCGCGTCCTTGCTCGTCGCCCGATCAGCCTTGGTCGCGGGCCTGACGGCCTGCTTCTGATCCTTGGTGCGGGCCTTGGCCTGGTCTTGGGCCTGGGCCGAGGTCGTTCCCGGTTCCTGCTTCTGGTCGGTATTCTCGCCTTTCTCCTGGCCCGATTTGTTGCCCGAACTTTCTTTCATGCCAGATTTCGGCTCGCCCTGGCGCCGTGCCTGATCGGTTTTGGCCTGATCGTCGGCAGACTGAACACCTGATTTCGCGTCCTGCCGCTCGCCCTCCTTGCCGGTCTTCTGGCTGGCGTTGGCAGGCTGACGATTCTCGGCTTGATCGGCAGTGCGGTCGGCGGCAGCGGCCGGGTTCTGCTGGTTCTTCAGCGTCTCCTGGCCGGCTCGCTTGGTTGTGCCGCGTTCCTGACTGGACGCGGGATCATTGGCACGCTCGCGCGGGTCGGCCGGGGGCTGGCTGGTGGAGCGATCCTGGCGATCGCCTGTGCAACGCCGACTCGCCAGACTGCTGATTCTTCGTTTGCGGGTTGTCCGTGGCCCCGGCCGCTTGCGGTTTCTTCGGGTTGGCGGACGCACCAGGCGCCTGCTGCTCAGAACCTGTCCGGGGCTGGTTCTCTTGACCTTGCCCATTGGTTCGGGAGTTAGCGGTGCCTTCCGGAGACGTCGCATTGGGCGGCGACCCTTCATTCGGCTTCGCCGGGCTTCCGTCGGCAGAAGGACGAGTCGTCGGGTTGGGGTTGCTTGGCTGGGTCAGGTTCGAGGCCGCATCACGAGGCGTCGCCTTCTCGCTCTGCTGGCCCTGCGCGTTTGCGGTCGGGTTTGGCTGGCCTGACGTGGCTTCAGCGGATTCCCGTGGTGAGCCGGTGGGCTTGCCGCTGCCTTCACCCTTGCCCTTGCCCGGCTCTCCGGCCTGTTTCGTGTTGTCGGCCGCTTTACTTGACGATTCAGTCGTGCCGTTCCGGCCATTGGGCTCATTCTGTGCTCCTTCCGTGCCCGCCTTCGCGGCTTTGGCCTCCGCCTGCTCGCGTGCCGACTTCTGCGCCTGGGCGCTTCCCGGCGACGCAGGGGACTGCTGCTTTTCGCCTGTCTGGCCCTGATTCTGAGCCTGCGTCTGCTCATTGCCCGCGCTCGACTGGTCGGCGCTGCGGCTTTGGCTGCCCGCCCCGCGGGGCCGGGCATTCGCCTTGCTCTGGTCCTTGGGCTTTGACGTGCCTGCTTGCTGGCCGGCGGATTTGTCCGGGTCACTGTTGGCAGAATCTTGAGTCGAGGACTCTCCGCCAGGCGGTTGTTTCGCATCCTGGCTGCCGGCAGACTTCCGCGTGTTCGCGTTTTGCTGGCTCTTCCCTTGTGCCCCAGCGTCTTTGCCAGGCTCGGACTGAGCATTTCCTGGCTGGCCGGCGGGCTCGCCGGTCTGCGAGTTCGCGCCCTGAGGCTTCGAGGCGTTCTTGGTCGTGCCCTTGGTTCCGGTCGAGTTCGCGCCGGTCGAATTCGCACTCTCTTGCGATCGCGGCTCGGACGTGGGGGCGGTCTGGTCCTGCGGCGGCTTCGCGCCCTTCGACTGTTCCTGGGCCGAGGTCGAGTCGTTCGCGTTGTCCTTCGGGTTCATGGACTTGGGAGACGTCGATTCGGACCGTGCCTCCTTGCCCGCGGCGCTGTTCCGCGGCGACGTGGTCCCGGCATCCCTCTGAGACCCGGAGCTTTGATCCTGGGGATTTCCCGGGTTCGTGTTCCCAGCGGCCTTTTGTTGTGCTTGGCTGGTCGCCGGGCTTGATTCCTGCCCCTTGCTCGTGGCGTCCTTCCGGGGCGTCTGGTTCTGGGCACCGGTCGCGGGGCTCTTCGGAACCTTCCGAGCCAGACTGCGGCTGGTTTCCCTGATTGGCTTGCGATCCCGGGGGATTCGTCTCTTGCGGATTGGTATTTGAGCCGGGCTGCTGCTGGCCCGAGCTTCCTTGGGAGCCGTTTTTCTGGCCGGGAGAGACCGAGCCGTTACCCGTCGGGCAGGGTTCATTGCCCGTTTCATTGGATTGGGACTTCGGCGGTTGCCCGGGGTTGGAATCGCTCTGGCGCTGCGTCTGGTCGTTGTTTTGAGCGGCTTGCTTGTCCTGGTTTTGCTGCCCGCCCTGGTTCTGCGGCTGGTTCGGATCCTTCTCACCGCGCTGGACCTGGGGGCTGTTCTCACTGTCGCCCGGGTTCGTCTGGGTCTGCGAGCCGGGCGGGTTCGTGCCGGCCGGGTTGGGGTTCTGCAACCGCGGCCGCTTGCTGGTTCTGGTTGCCGGTTTGACGATTGTCCTGATTTCCGGGCGGGTTCTGCGCGCCTCCGCTGGGTGGCTGAGAGCCGTCGCCGGGAGTGCCCTTCGGGGGATTGGCGTCATTCGGGCCGCGAGGAGGAGGGTTGCCCTCGTTGAGTTTGTTCAAATACTTCCGCAATCCATCCGCGATCTGGCGAACCCGTGCGTCATTGGCCGGCGGCTGTGCGCCGTTGGGCTCGTTTCCCTGCTGCGGCTGGTTTCCCGGCTCGTTGGGGTTTTCGCCCTGGTCGGGACTGGCGGACTGACCGCCGTTTTGGTTCTTCTTACTGCCTTCGTTAGAGCTTTCCGGCGGTGCGATTTCCTTGCTCAGTTTCACCACCAGGATTCTGCTGGACCTTCTCGTCTCCGGGCTGCGGCTCTTGAGGCTCGGATTCCGGCGCGGGCGGCTGCTCGAATTGCTCGCGGTCTTTTTTCTGCTTCTCTTCGATTTGCTTCTGCTCGGGAGGAGAGACCGGCGCGATGATCTCGATCAACTGCTTGGCTGTCTCAACCTTGTTGGGGGAAGGGTCGCGATTATCTCGCACGGTCAGCCAGTACGTCAGCGAACTACCGGGCTTCAGCCGCAAAGGCGCAAGGTCGAGCGTCTCGGTCGATTGGAATTCGGGCGCGGCGGGCCGGCCCTCGAGCACGTTCTTGGAAACGTACGGCGGCTCGTGTGCCCTGGACGACGTGGAGCGTGGCGTCTTCCACGCCGTGATCGTCCGATCCCTTCATCACGAAGTTGACCTTGACGTTGCTAGGAACCTTGATCGACGGGCGATCGGGCCGCAGGAACCGGGCAATCGGCGGACGATCCTCGATGGCGATGACGTCATAAACGACGGGGTTGGGATTGAGCTGCCCGCCGGTGGTGCGAAAGATGATGGTGTAGGTGCCATTCTTCTTGAGCTCGAACTTGCCGGTAAGCTGATGAGGGTCATCCGGTGACACCGTCATCGGCGCGGGCTCCTGGCTGGTCAGGTTGATCGTGGCCCGGCTGGCCGGTTCGTTGGTCGTGGCGTGGACCGTAACCTTGGTGCCTACAATGGCCTCGACGGCCCCTCCCTCGATATCGTGCCTGGGCTCCATGTTCGTGTACTTGGGAAACTCGTAATCCAGCGTCACCGCCGTAACCATCGGGGCGGGCAAAACCTTGAGGTTATAGTGCAATGACTCCGCATCCCCGCCGGTCAGATAGTAATCCATGCTCTGCTGAACGTTCGTCAGCGTGACCTGCCAGGGGTCATAGTAGTTCTTTCCGGGCTCGAACTCTTTGACCGCGTAAAACTTGCCGCCGTCGGTGCTGTAGTGGAGCTTTACCTTCTCGGGACGAACTCCCTCAACGGCCACCCCGAAGGTAACATGCTGACCGGCCACGAGCTCGGTAGTCTCCGGGCTTTACTCCGACGAGCTTGGTATTCGTCGGCCGGACCACATCGGCCAGGAACGCGCGTTTCGCCGAGTCGAGCAGGCTCTTGGGCGCGAGGGCTGAATAAACGCAAAAGATCGTCACGACCCCGCACAGCGAGTAGAACGACTTGAGCAGGTACTGCTGGTTCACCACATGATCGACCTCGACCTGCGTCAGGTCGTTGACAGCCCTGGCCTCGAGCGTGGCCAGCACCGCCTTGGGCAACTGGTCGCGATGAGTGCGCAAGGTCAGGTAATTGACCAGGCTATTCTTGAACGAGGGATCGGTCCCTTCAATCGTCCGCGCGGCGTAAAGCCCGTTGATCCGTGACACCAGCGGAAGCACGATCTTCCAGGCCGCATACCCGAGCGCCGAAGAGAGGCCGACGAAGAAGAGAACTCGCCGCAAGAACAGCGGCAAGCCGAAGGCATGGTCGAGAATGATCTCGACGAGCAGCGTCGCCGCGAAGCCGGCCACCAGGATCAAGATCGCGGTGAAGATGTCGGTCATCTTGATCCGCGCACGCGTCCGGGCGAGCTGGTGGTCGATGAATTGTTCGTAATCCAGCAGCTTGCCATAAGGTTGCGTCTGCGTGCCCAGAGTCATGGCGCAATGCTCCCGGAGACGTGAAGGCCGAATTTCGCGACTGGACATGAATTATACGTCGAGCCGCTCGAAAAAGACCATCCAGAACCACGAAGACCTTCGTTTTCTCGGCAACGGCAGTCGGCAGGCCCGCCAGAACGGGACATTCTGTTTCCCGCCTCGCGCTTCGGTCGTTTTGTGTCCTTCGTTGCGTCTTTGGTTGAGACTCTGCGGTTCAAATTGCTCCAATCACGCCCACACAACCTCCCGATTGCCGGAGATCACTTCACCGATGATCCAGGCAGGCACCTTCGCCTTGTGATTGAGGTGTCTGGTAATCGACTCGGCGAAGTACTCGGACACAATCATGACTAGCCCCACCCCCATGTTGAAAACACGGAACATCTCGGACTCATTCACCGTGCCGAGCCTCTGAAGCCAGGGGAAAACGGCGGGAACTGCCCACGACCCGCTCGAGCTGTATCGCGAAGCCTTCGGGGAGCACACGCGGCGGATTGTCAATCAGGCCGCCACCGGTAATATGGGCGATTGCATGCACGGTTTGCTTCACGCGATAGTTGCGTCGAATCAGCTTCACGGCTCGTGTGTAGATCCTGGTGGGTTCCAGCAGCTCATCGGCCACGGTCCGGCCCAGGAGGTCGACGTAGGCATCCAGCGCCAGCCCCGCATGTTCGAGTGCAATCTTGCGAGCCAGGCTATAGCCGTTGGAATGGACGCCAGAGCTGGCCAGCCCGATGACCTTGTCGCCAATTCGGATATCTTTGCCGTCCAGAATCTGCTTGCGCTCGACGACCCCCAGGCAGAATCCGGCGAGGTCGTATTCGCCTGGCTGGTAGAACTCGGGGAGAATCGCCGTTTCGCCGCCGATCAAGGCGCACTCGGCGTCGATACAGCCGTCGCTGATGCCTTTGACCATCTGGGCGGTGAGATCGGGATCATCGCGGCTCATGGCGATATAATCGAGAAAGATCAGTGGCTCGGCCCCTGCGCACAGGCAATCGTTCACCGACATGGCCACCAGGTCGATGCCCACCGTGCCGTGGCGGCCGGTAGCAAAGGCCACCTTGAGCTTCGTTCCCACCCCATCGGTCGAGGCGACAAGAACGGGATCCCTGTAGGTTCGCGAGAGAAGTCCGATATGGTCGTCGAGGCGAAAGAGACCGGCGAATCCGTCTTTCCACTCGATCACCCGGGGAGTGTACGTGCGTCTCATCAAGGGGGGAAGGCGGGCCATCGTCTCGTCGTAGGCTGCAAGATCCACGCCGGCCGAGCGGTAATTGAGGGAATCACTCATATTAGACGCGGGTGCTTGAAGGACGGGCGGATTGGAGATACCTTAAAGTTCCCTCGGTTCGAAGACAACGACGGATCGGTGCGTGCCACGGTCGTTGCCCAACCCCAATATCCTACCTCAAGTTCGTCATTGGAGACTCGTACCATGAGCCTTAAATGGATCGGTTTTGTCGTCGCCCCCGCGTTTGCTGTCGCCTTCGGCATCGCCGATGGCCTGTCGCTGGGTCAGGATCAGGAGAAGAAAGATAAGGAACACGAGACCCCGCTGGGCAAGATCATGGAGAAGGTGCAGAAGCACAACATCGCCCTCACCAAGGCCACGCGTACTCCGGCGGCATTCAAGAAAAGCCAGAAAGACGTCGAGAAGCTCGCCAAGGAAATGGTGAAGCTTGCCAAGGACGCCAAGCCCCTTTCGCAGGACTACTTGAAGCACGCCAAGGACGAGCCGAATCCCAAGAAGAAATGGGAAGAGATCATGGACGCGTTCGCAAACCTGTCCCAGGAGCTTGCCGACACGGCGGCGAAGAAGGGTGCCGACCAGGCAGCCGTGAAAGCGCTCTATATGAAGCGCGTCCGGGGCACCTGCACAGACTGCCACAACGTGTTCCGGGTGGAAGACAACAACTTCTGATCGCCCCCGAACAGCGCGGGCACCAGGCCATCGACTACGATGCGAGACAGTACAGAGGATCAGACCCTGGAGCTGACGGAACAGCTCCTTCAGAGAAGACCGCTCTCGCCTCATTGTCTCTCCTGGACCTTACACTGCCGACGGTTGAGGAAAATCTGGCGCTCGACGAGGCACTCCTTCATGAGGCCGACCTTGGCCGCGCCGGGGCCGTCCTGCGGTTCTGGGAGCTGCCCCGTCAGGCCGTCGTGCTGGGTGCGTCGCGTCGGCTGGCCGAAGACGTGTTCGTCGAGAACTGTCTAGCCGATCAGGTCCCGATCGCCCGCCGATCCAGCGGAGGAGGGACCGTACTGATTGGCCCCGGCGCTCTGAATGTGACCGTGGTCCTGCCCGAATCAGCCGCGCCGGGGCTGGCGTCTGTTCCAGCGGCCCAGCAGTTTGTACTCGAGCGGATTGCGGCGGCGATCGAACAGCATGGACGACACGTCGAAGTCCTGGGCTGCGGTGATCTCACCTCGGCCGGGCTCAAATTCGGCGGCAGCGCCCAGCGCAGGCTGAGGCACTGGTTTTTCGTGCACTGTTCGATCCTTTACGACTTTCCGCTCGACCAGATCAGCCGTTATCTCAAGCTTCCCGACCGTCAACCGGCGTATCGGCGGGGGCGATCACACAACGACTTCTTGAGGAATCTCAACCTACCGCGTAAAATCATCTACGAACTGATCCGCCTGGCCTGGTCTCCCCTAGCATCCCTTTCTCCGACTCCGGATGTTCCTCAGACTCTGCTCAGAACACTGCTCTCCGAGCGGTTCGCCAACCGATCCTGGATCGACCGCTTGTAAGGACCCGGAACGCTGGGCCTCCTGCTTGCTGCTGCGCCTATAGTTAGTGCAGGGAATGATCCGAGCCACGCCCGCAACATTCGAGCCACGCCCGCAAGGAAGTGGCTTTCAATTTGTGATTCGACTGTTACGTCGAGACCACCGCCTAAAACCCGGGACAACCATGACACGCACGACGGTCGCCCATCGCGCCAACCTGACCCTGGTCGAAGACTCTTACAAACGCTGGCGTAACGATCCCAGCTCGGTTGACCCGTCCTGGCGCAACTTCTTCGAGGGATACGAGCTAGGCTGCTCGATCCAGTCGGCCACCGGAAATGGCAGCGGGGCAGGCGCTCCCGCCGCGGAAGAGGCCGTCGAGGCCGTGACGCGGCTGGTCGATGCTTACCGGGAGATGGGCCATTACCTGGCTGATCTTGACCCTCTCAAGCTCACCCCGCGCAGGCAGAGCCATGAAGAGCTCGAGCTGGCCGCCTTCGGGCTGTCGGAGGCCGATCTCGACCGGGTCTTCCACAACACGCTCTGCCCGAACAACCGGTGCACCCTGCGCGAGCTTCTGGGCATCCTGCGGCAGACCTATTGCCGTACCATCGGCATCGAGTTCATGCATATCCAGAACCTGGATATTCGCCACTGGCTCATCGACCGCATGGAGCCGATCCGCAACCGGCCCGGATTCGACCTCAAGAAGAAAAGACGCATTATCTACAAGCTCAATGCGGCAGAGCTCTTCGAAAACTTCCTGCACAAAAACTATGTGGGTCAAAAACGGTTCTCGCTCGAAGGCGGCGAGATGCTGATCCCCCTGCTCGACGCGGTGATCGAATGGGCAGGAAATCAGGGCGTGCTCGAGATTGTCATGGGCATGCCGCATCGCGGCCGGCTTAACGTGCTGGCCAATATCTTGCATAAACCTTACGGCATGATCTTCAGCGAGTTCGAGGGCAACATGCCCGAGACCGTTGCGGGCGACGGCGACGTCAAGTACCACCTGGGATTCTCGGCCGACCACGTCACCCAGAGCAAGCACACCGTGCACCTGACGCTTACCCCGAACCCCAGCCACCTGGAAGCCGTCAACCCCGTGGTCGAGGGCCGGATGCGGGCCAAGCAGCGAAGGCATAAAGACACAGGCCGCAAGCTCGGCCTGCCCATCTTGATCCACGGCGATGCCGCGTTCGCCGGCCAAGGGCTGGTGGCCGAGACCTTGAACCTCTCGCTCTTGCCCGGCTATCGCACCGGCGGCACGATTCACATCGTGGTCAATAACCAGATCGGCTTCACCACGGCTCCCAGCGAGGCCCGGTCAACCCGCTACTGCACCGACGTGGCCAAGATGATCGAGGCGCCGATCTTCCACGTCAACGGAGAGGACCCCGAGGCCGTCGTTTACGTGGGCGAGCTTGCCGCCGAGTATCGCCAGACGTTCGGCCAGGACGTGGTGATCGACATGATCTGCTATCGCCGCCACGGCCATAACGAAGGCGACGAGCCTGGCTTCACCCAGCCCGTGATGTACGAGAAGATCAAGAACCGGATCAGCATCCGCGAGCTGTACACCGAACAGCTTGTGATGTCGGGCGAGCTCTCCAGTCAGGAGGCTGAGACCATTGCCGAGACGTTCGCCGAGAAGATGCAAGAGGTGTTCGAGGAGGTAAAAGCCCACGGCGTCGAACCGCGCACCGTGCCGCCTGGCTACGCCACCGGCCCCTGGGCCAGCCTGACGCCCCGATACTCGTTCGACGAAGTGGAAACGGGTGTGTCGCCCGAGGTGCTGAAATCGATCGCCGAGGTCGCGGTCAATCCCCCCGCCGGATTCGTGGTGAACCCCAAGCTCGCTCGGCAGATGACCGCCAGGATCAAGAATATCGAATCGCGTGGGAACATCGAATGGGCGTTCGCCGAAAACCTGGCGATCGGCTCGCTCTTGCTCGAGGGCACGCCGGTACGACTCTCGGGCCAGGACAGCCGGCGCGGCACGTTCAGCCAGCGGCACGCCGTGCTGGTCGATCAGCACAAGGGCGACCGCTGGACTCCGCTCAATCACCTGGCGCCCGATCAGGCCGAGTTCTGCGTCTTCGACAGCTTTCTTTCCGAAGCGGCCGTGCTGGGGTTCGATTACGGTTACTCGCTCGATGAGCCCAACATGCTCATCATGTGGGAAGCCCAGTTCGGAGACTTCGCCAACGGGGCCCAGGTGATCATCGATCAGTTCATCGCCTCGGCCGAGTCAAAATGGGGACGCGGCAGCGGCCTGGTCATGCTCTTGCCGCACGGCTACGAGGGCCAGGGTCCCGAGCATTCCAGCGCCCGGCTGGAGCGCTTCCTTCAGCTTTGCGCCGATGAGAATATGCAAGTGGCGGTGCCTTCCACGCCCGCCCAGTACTTCCACCTTCTACGCCGGCAGGTGAGACGCAACTTCCGGAAGCCGCTCATTGTCATGACCCCCAAGAGCCTGCTGCGGCACAAGGCGGCCGTGTCGCCGGTCGAACACCTGGTCGTTGGCCGATTTCACGACGTGATCGATGATCCCACGACCGGCGATCGCGTCCGCCGCGTGCTCCTGTGCTCGGGCAAGGTTTACTATGACCTGCTCGCCAAGCGCGACGAGGCCGGCAAGGAGCGCGACGTGGCTATCATCCGGATCGAGCAGCTCTATCCCTGGCCGGCCGGCGAGCTGAAAAAGCTGCTCTCCCGCTTCAAAGCCGCGCGCGAGTGGGTGTGGGTGCAGGAAGAGTCGCAGAACATGGGTGCCTGGACGTTCGTGGCGCCTCGCCTGCAAGAGCTGATGGGCGTTCCCTTCCAGTATGTGGGCCGCGATGCCAGCGCCAGCCCCGCGACTGGCTCGAAGCTGGTTCACGACCACGAACAAGCCGAGCTCGTCGAGGCCGCGATCGGGGCCGAGGTGCCCCACCTGGTCGCCGCTCATCCCGCACGGTCGCTTGCCAAGACGCCAGCGCGGCAAGGAGTGCATTAATCATGGCCGCTGTTCCGATTACTGTTCCGGGCGTGGGCGAGTCGATCTCCGAGGGAATCCTATCCCGCTGGCTCAAGCCCGACGGCTCGCTCGTGAAAGCCGGCGAGCCGCTCTTCGAGCTCGAGACCGACAAGGCAACGAGCGAGGTCCCAGCCCCGACGACCGGCGTCCTCAAGATCTCGGTAGGCGAAGGCCAGACCGTCGAAATCGGCGCCTCGGTCGGCACCATCGACCCGGCCGGCACTCCTCAGCCTGCGAAGGCGGCAGCGACCAGCCGGCCAGCCGCTACAACTTCACATCCCGATGGGAACAGGACCGCCCCGCCCGCCTCGAGCCCTGCCGATAACCGCGGCGCCACAGCGCTTTCGCCGGCGGTCAGGCGGCTGGTCGCCGAGAACGAGATCGATCCGGCCAAAGTGTCCGCGAGTGGGCCGGGCGGCCGGTTGACCAAGGGAGATGTTTTGACCTACCTACAAGCGCCGCGCCAGCCGGCCAGGAGTCTCCTGAAGCGTACCACGCGCCGGCACCGGTATCCGCAGCGACCACGCCGGCTGCTCCCGCGTCCAGCAATCGCGAGACCCGCGAGCGCATGAGCGGCCTGCGTCAACGGATCGCCCAGCGCCTCGTCGAAGCCCAGCAGACCGCGGCGATCCTGACCACCTTCAACGAGGCGGACATGTCGCGCGTGACCGACCTTCGCACGCGCTACAAGGAGCTGTTCAAGACCCAGCACGGCGTGGCGCTCGGGTTCATGTCGTTCTTCGTGAAGGCGTCTGCCCTGGCGCTCGAGGCCTTCCCCGCAGTCAACGCACGGATTGATGGCAACGAAATCGTCTATCACAACTACATCAACATCGGCGTGGCCGTCAGCACCGAACGCGGCTTGATGGTGCCGGTGCTGCGCGACGCCGGCGCCATGTCGTTTGCCGAGATCGAAAAGGCGATCGCGGGCTACGCCGACAAGGCCCGCAAGGGCGCCATCACCGTGGACGACCTTCAGGGCGGCACGTTCACCATCACCAACGGCGGGATCTTCGGCTCGCTCATGTCGACGCCGATCCTGAACCCGCCCCAGAGCGGCATCCTGGGCATGCATGCGATCAAGAAGCGGCCGGTCGTCGAAAACGACCAGATTGTGATCCGCCCCATGATGTACCTTGCGCTCTCCTACGACCACCGCCTGGTCGACGGCCGCGAAGCCGTGAGCTTCCTTGTCCGGATCAAAGACCTCATTGAAAACCCAGACCGGATGATGCTGGCCCTGTAGGGCGGGCACCGCCCACCAGATTATAATGCATTAAATTGATAAGCTGTGGATACAACAGTCCTTCCAAGGAGCCGATGTGGCCGAATCGTATGACCTGGTCGTGATTGGAGCGGGCCCGGGCGGCTATGTGGCGGCCATCCGCGCCGCGCAGCTTGGAATGAAGGTGGCCTGCGTCGAGAAGAGCACGACCCTGGGCGGAACCTGCCTGAACGTCGGCTGCATTCCCAGCAAGGCCCTGCTCGATTCCAGCGAGCTCTACCACCTGGCCAAGGAACGATTCGGCAGGCATGGTATCAAGGTCGATGGGCTGAACCTCGACCTGGCCGCGATGCTCAAGCGCAAGGACGAAGTGGTCAAGAGCCTGACCGACGGCGTGCGCTTCCTCTTCCGCAAGAACAAGATCCAGCCGATCTTCGGCAAGGCCCGATTGATCTCTCCAACCGCTCTCCAGGTGGCCAAGAACGAAGGGGGAACGCTCGACGTCGAGACGAACCACATCTTGCTTGCCACCGGTTCCGAACCCACTCCCCTGCCCTTCCTGCCGTTCGACGGCAAGGCGATTGTGAGCTCGACCGAGGCGCTCTGCTTCGACAAGGTGCCCAGTCACCTCGTGGTAGTGGGCGGCGGCTACATTGGACTAGAGCTCGGCTCGGTGTGGAAACGCTTGGTGCCAAAGTGACGGTCATCGAGTTCCTGCCTCGAATCGTGCCCATGGCCGATATCGAAGTGGGCGACCTGCTCAAGAAGAGCCTGCTCAAGCAGGGGCTCGAATTTCACCTTGAGACCAAGGTCACCGGAGCGAAGGTGGAGGGGCCGAAGGTGACCGTCACTGCCGAGGGCAAGGACGGCAAGTCGCTCTCTGTCGACTGCGATAAGGTGCTGGTCGCTGTTGGCCGCCGCCCTTACACCGAGGGACTGAACCTGGACGGCGCCGGCGTGGCCGTCGAGTCGAAAACCGGCAAGGTTACGGTAGACTCCCGGTTCCGGACCAACGTGCCGAGCATCTCGGCCATCGGCGACCTGATCGCCGGCCCGATGCTGGCCCACAAGGCTGAGGACGAAGGCATCGCCTGCGCCGAGATCCTGGCTGGAATGGCCGGCCACGTCGATTACAACACGATCCCCAGCGTGATCTACACCTGGCCCGAGATGGCGAGCGTGGGGATCACGCAGGAGCAGGCCAGCGAGCAAGGCTTGAAGATTCGCGTCGGCAAGTTCCCGTTCCTGGCCAACGGCCGGGCCAAGGCGATGGACGAGACCGAGGGCCTTGTGAAAATCATCGCCGACGAGCAGACCGACCGCGTGCTCGGCATCCACATCATCGGCCCGCGCGCAGCGACATGATCGCCGAGGCGGTGACCACCATGGAGTTTGCCGGCAGCGCCGAGGACATCGCCCGGATCTGCCACGCCCACCCCACGCTGAGCGAAGCCGTCCGCGAAGCTGCCCTGGCCGTGGATCACCGGGCAATCCATAGCTGAGCGCCTGTACCTGGCGTCCGCTGCCGGGATCGTTCAATCGATTGACGAGACGGCATCTCGTCTGGTAACTTTTCTGGAGAGTTCCCTCCCATGAAACTAGCCGGAGAGGTGGCTGAGTGGTCGATAGCGACGGTTTGCTAAACCGTTAGACTGGGCAACCGGTCTCGGGGGTTCGAATCCCCCCCTCTCCGCTCCAGATTCGATTCAAATCGGCTCGGACCAAGAGGCTTTAGCGTTCCGACAATTGCTTTGCTTTCTCGAGAAACTCGCTGCGAAAGGCAGCCGGAGATAAGTCATCGCATTTCGCGAAGACAAATACTGGGAGACCATTGCGCCCGGAGAATCAAAGGCATGCCTCGATGAATCTTCTGCCAATGAGGGAGTCCAAGCGAGATCATGGCGAGCGTATGATCTCGCTTGTCTGCGGTGTGCCTTCCCTCACCCTCGGGATCGGCGGCATGATCCTTATCTTATCATTTGTGGGGGGCACGCCGGTCGGCTCACGGCAGTTCCACAACGTCGAGCTTGTCACGGACGATGCCAAAGATGACGTGGGCAACCTCATCACGACGAAGCCAAGGGAGTATATCGTCCCGTCTCATTTGATGCTCTGGACGCTCTGGCTCGGCGCGTGTTGTGGTGGACTGGGAATGCACCTGACGCGCCTGCGATGGGCAAATCGGTCGGCCAAGACCTCCGCTAGTGGTCTGATCGCCTGCTCCCTGGCGTACGCCCTGTCATGGCTCTTGTATGCCAGGGCTTTTCTATGAAGAGAGAGCGGCCCTGAGATGGACGTATGACATCCTCGCACTCTGGGGCGCGAACCGAGCCCTCGTCTTTTGGCTCCGTGCGATGCAGTTGTCACCTACGTAGAGGTATGTGGAGATCCTCGATCATACGGATCTCGAACCGTAGGGCGAACCAGCGATCCTCGGTCGAGGCGGGACCTTCAGGATCGTCTTGAATTCGTGTTGTTGCGAACCAGCGCGACGTTGCGAAATCGCCTCGATCCATAGCAGGGGCTTCGGTCGCTGATATAATCCGCCCGCTCTGTTGCTCGCGTGGCCGGCCTCGATGCGTTGTCGAGTGACCGGCCCTATCATTTTCAGCAACAATCCTTTTGCGGCGCCGGACGGACGCTTACATGTAACGGCGTGGCGGTTCCGCGGCATGCGGGCCTGGTCGTGCGTGGTGATCGTCGTGGTCCGAGATGCTGAACCAATTGGCGGCCCGGCTGCGAGGCCGGTGCTCGTCCAATCGGTTGAGGCTGACCCAGGCCAGGTCTCGCACGGTCTGGTAGTCTTCGGCGTCGTCGCGATCGATCCAGGATCGGACAAATTCCATGGTCGCGTCGACGGCGTGGCCGAATCGTTTCGCGCAGTCGATGACGAACGTGGTGATCATGTTGTCGTCTTGCCCGGGAATCGGGGCCAGGTGGGTCAGACTGAGCCGTTCCAGGTAAGTGACCGGGTCCGGGACCTCTGGGCTAGGAAGCGTCAGGCTGACGCGGGCGAGTGCGAGCTGGGCCTCGGACAGCTCACGGGCCAGGACCGGCGCGGCCACGCGCAGGCACGAATTGGCGTGCGAGCGCCCGTGCAGGCGGTCGAGGCCCACGATCTGGGCGATGCCGCGACCGGTGCGCTTGAAGTCTTCGACGAAGTCGAGGAGCGTGGCGGCGGTGGTGTGGTCGATCAACGTCACCAGGTCGGTGATGTGAAGCTGAACCGAAGCAACACGACTGGGAATCTCTGCCAGGGCCTGTTCCAGATGAAGCGCGTTGAAGCAGACGAGCGGCCGGCCGAAATAGAGGTGGTACGTATCACCGACGGTACCGCGCTGCACGACCGGGTTGCGGAAGAGCTGGCCACCTTGAACGAGCCACCTGCGGGCGGCGACAATGAGCGGGTCGCGCCCTTCCGAGCGGCCGCGAACCACGGTCGCCTGGATCGACGCCTCGAGCACAAACTTGGCCAGGATGCCGGCCGCGATCCCCCAGAGCAGGTCGGTAGTCACCGTGACGAGCACCGTGGCGGTGAACACGAAGAGCTGCTCGCTGCCGATGTGGGCGATGTGCTTCCAGACGCGCGGGGCACACAGCTTGTAGCCGGTGTAGAGGACCACCGCTCCCAGAGCGCCCAAGGGCAGAAGGTTGATGATGTTACGTCCCAGGACGATATAGGTAATGAGGAAGCAGGCATTGTAGAAATTGGCCCACTGCGTGCGGCCGCCGGCAACGATGCAGGTCGTGCTCTTGACCCCGCCGGGAATGATGGTGAGCCCGCCGACCAGGCTCGAGCAGAAGTTCGACATACCCATCGCGAGCAGTGTGCGATTGGGGTCGGACTTGCGGCGAAAGGGGTCGATCTTGTCGATCGCCGCGATGGTGGCCAGTGATTCGACGCCATCGATCATCGTGAGCGTCAGCACCACGGTCGCCAGCGTCCACCAGAGACTGGGATTGGAAAACATGCCCACGAAGTTGGGCAAGACGATCCCATGCGCGAACGGCTTGTCGGGAATATTGATCAGGTGATCTCCATCCAGTCCCACGAGTCGGCCCAGAATCAAGCCGACGATCACCGCGATGACCTGGGGCGGAACAACCTTCAGCCACCTTGTCTTGAGCGAGGCGAGCATGAAGATCAAGACCAGACAGAAGATGCCGACGAAAAAGACGCGGCCGTCCATCCGCATGAGCTGCGAGGGTGTTTCGGCCAGGATGCCCCAAAACTCGTGCGAGTGAAATTTATGACCGACCAGGAGGGGAAGCTGCTTGGCAATGATCAGCAGACCGATCGACGCGAGCATCCCCTCGACGACCGATGAAGGAAAGATGGCACTGAACTTCGCGGCCTTGAAATAAGCCAGTATTAACTGCACCGCACCCGTCAAGCAGATGGCCACCAGGAGCAGCGGGTAGCCGGTCTCCAGATCGCCTTTGCCGAGCAAAAGCATGCCCGCCAGGAGCGCGGGGGCCAGCCCGGCGGCCGGGCCGCTTATGGTCACGTACGACCCGCCCAGGAAAGGAAGGATGAGGCCGGCGATGATCGCTGAAATCAGTCCGCAAATCGGGGGAGCACCCGACGCAACCGCGATCCCCAGCGAGAATGGCAGCGAGACCAGCGAGACCACCATTCCCGCGATCAGATCATGGCGCCATTCCTTCAGTCCGGCCGCTCCGTTTTGCGGCTTTTCGACCACGAGATTGTCAGTCAGTTCCATGAGAGTCGATCCTCCCGGATCTCGATGGGATGAGCGTTCGGAAAAAATGAACGGACTGGCACGCTGGCTGCTCCTTGGTCATTCGGAAAGCGATCTCCCGAACCGAAGGAGGACCACCATGAAACCCCTGGTCACCGATGCGCTGTGGAAGCGCCTTGAGCCCTTGCTGCCACCCCCGCCCTCACGCCGCTTCCGCTTCCCGGGCCGCAAGCCCCTGGACTACCGCAAGATCCTCACGGGCATCCTGTTCGTCCTCAAGACCGGCATCGCCTGGGACGATCTGCCCGCCGAACTCGGCTGTGGCTGCGGCAGGACCTGCCGGTCCTACCTGCGACTCTGGCATCGGGCCGGTGTCTGGCTCAAGCTGCACGCGGTCCTGCTGGCCGAACTCAACGGTGCCGACGCGATCGACTGGGAGCGGGCCCTGATCGACGCCTCCTTCGCCAAGGCCCCGGAAGGAGGCGAAGATACCGGGCCGAATCCCACCGATCGGAGCAAATCCGGCAGCAAACACCATGTGATGACCGACGCCGAAGGGCCTGCCCTTGTCCGCGACGGTGACGGCGGCCAACGTGCCCGAGGTCACGCAGGTCTTTCAGACCCTCAGCGGCATGCCGCCGGTGGGTGGCAAGCCGGGGCCCAAGCGGCAGAAGCCCGATCGGCTGCAAGGGGACCGGGGCTACCACTCCGATCCGGTGCGGCAGGTGATTGCGGTGGCTGGGGATCACCCCGGTGCTGGCGGCGCGTCATACGGAGCACGGCAGCGGCCTGGGCGTGTTCCGCTGGTTCGTGGAGCGGACCATCGCGTGGCTGCATTCCTTCGGCCGGCTGCGCCGCCGTTTGGACCGACTCACGGAGATTCAAGACGCATTCCTCCGGCTCGCCTGTGCCTTGATCTGTTTGAGGTTCCTGGGCCGATGACTTCATTTTTTCCGAGCGCTCTTAGCATAAGCATGCGCCAGATACTCCCGACTCTTGCGGTTTCGTGGGAATCTGTTCAAGATCCCGATACTCAGATGGCGACATGTGCTTCCACTCAGTTTTACTGGCAACCGGCAACTATATTGAACCCTCCGGCGGCGCAATCGGCGCGTGAACTGTCGTCGCTCCTGGCCGCGCGGCGTCCGCGTCACAATCATCATCGCCCGCTCAGCAGGACTTCTTCCGAGGTACTCAATGCTCGAATTCCTCCAGATGGTGACCGGCATCTTCGTCGTGGTTTATGACGGCCAGCATGCCCTGAAGTTTCACCTCGGACGTGCGGTCGGTGTGGTCGGTCCGGGCGTTCACTTCAAGATCCCTATTGTCCAGCGCTTCCAGGTGGAACCCACAAAGGACACGACCCTTGACCTCGAGCCGCAAGTCATCCAGTTGAGCGACGAACTGGTTTACGAGGTGGGCGCCAAGGTCGTGTATCAGATCATCGACCTTCGCAAGGCGGTCATCGAGGTAGACAAGCTCGTAGATGGACTGAAGAATCGTCTCGTGATCATCATTCAAAACGTGGTCAAGGCCCAGGACCGGTACACCATTCGCGACATGGCCAGGATGGTCAACGACGTCAAGCAGGCGCTTCGTCCCGTCGAGCAGCAATGGGGCGTCAAGGTCCACGAGTTCGGCTTTTCTACATTTTCTCCCACCCCCGAGACACTGGAGATCACGCAGCTTCGAAAGCTCGCGAACGAGAAGCTCGCACTCTACCGCGAATTCCACGATGAGCAACGTCTCAGCGAGGAGGCAGCGGTCTCCTTGATCTCGGGCGCGGTCATGGCGCTGTCACCTCGTCGCCCCGACGTGCCCGAGCTGGCTGCTCCGATCCCCCGATCGCCCCTGACCGTTGAGCATGTGGACGACACCGCGGCCGCGACGGGAGGCTCCAGCGATCATGACTCTAACTAGGGCTTTCCTGCTTGCTGTCAACATATTGAGGGCGGTCTGGCAAATCGTCTGGAGTCAGGCTAAGGAGCATCCCTGGACGATTGTTCTGGCGCTTTACGGCCTGGCCCGAACCTTCGGTGTGATGATCCAATCTGGTCAGCGCGGGGTATTATTTCGCTGGGGAAGAGTCGTCAAGGAGCTGGAGCCTGGATTTCACTGGCTGGTTCCGATGATGCACGGGGTCAGGAAGACGCCCGTGCGCTCGATTACCATGGAACTTCCAGCTCAGAAAGTGATGACTAGCGATGGGCTGGTTTACGACGTTCGCGTGAACCTGGTCTACCGTGTCAATGATGCGACCAAGGCCCTGACGCTGATCGATCGCATCGACTCCGGCTGCCGAGCCGCGATCTCCATCATCGTCGCCGATCTCCTCCGCGTCCGCGGTCAGGGCCAACTGGTCAACCGTGCATCGCTCGACCGTGAGTTGACCGAACGGGCTCAGGCCTGGATTTCCCGCTGGGGGCTTGTTGTCGAGCAGGCCGGGTTCACAACGATCGCTCCGCACAAGAGTGTCTTGCGCACAACTCAGCTCCGCGCAAGACAATGGAACGCGCCCAGGGGCTACGCATGTTGATGGATCAGGGCGTCGACGCCGAATCTGCCCTGATCATGATCGGGACCGAGCGCCAGCCGGCGGCGGAATCGAGCCGGCGCTACCACACCCACACGCGACGACGCAGCCGCGCACTCCTCACGCCCCGGGCAAAGGAAAAGGTACCCGCGCCACCAACCGATCCGAAGTCGTCAGAAGCGCCCAAGCCAGCCGAGCCGCCTCGTAAGAGGACGCATACTCCAAGGTACGCTTCCTGGGTCACCCAGAGGCAATCCAGAATGTGATCCGCGAAGCCTCTGGGACGTCGCAGGATGCAATGCCGGCCCTTTCCTGTCCCCGGCATAACTTCGGTTACAATGAATGGAGGGCCATTGCCGACGCCGCGAAGCACACCCGACCGGCGAAAGTTAGCAAGCGGTGTCAACCCGCGAAGTCGCCAGGTTCCGGGTACACTTTCCCGGACACGATTTTTGCTCTCCAACCTCCTACCTGCCACCGAAAGCAGTGGCGAGATTTCGCTATTTTGGCTTGACTGATGCGGTGAAGCAGATCATCATGCGTGGTTGATCGGCTCGACGAATGTGCGCCGATGTTTGGCTAGCGTGTCTTGGATGCTCGGCCCATCTCAATGGGTTCTGCTTCCTCTGGTCCAGCACGCGAGCTATACCCATGATGAAAATCAATTCCTTGAGCAGAGCGACCTGCCCAAAATGCCATTCGACCGACACGTTGGAACAGGCAACCACCATCAACGGACGCGACGCACTCCGTTGTACCGCTTGCGGACAGGCCTACGCACACCGAGCCATGGACACTCAAGCCGTCAGTCGCGGCCTGTCGTCCGAGGAACGGCCCTCTTCCCTCTCGTTGTTCGAAGTATCCCAAGCGGGTCAGCCGGATGATCGTCGGACCGTCAGGCCGAAATCGATGCCCGCCAAGGAGGCAAGGTCAGCCTGCGGCTCGGCGCCACCGCAGCCGGTGCCTGCAGAACTGCTCAATCATCCGGATTACGAGGTACGCCGCGAACTGGCACGCGGCGGCATGGTGGTCCTCTACCTCGCTCACAACAACCTCATGGGACGTGATGAGGTGCTCAAGGTCATAGGCCGGCACATCATCGAGAAGCCCGGAGTCCTCGACCGCTTCCTGCGCGAGATCAGGGCAGTGGCAAGGCTCGTCCATCCGAACATCGTCGCGGCCTACTCGGCGTTTCGGAGTGACGAGAGCCTGGTATTCGCGATGGAGTACGTCGAGGGTTACGACCTGTCCAAGCTTGTCAAGGCCATAGGCCCGTTGTCAGTCGCGCAGGCGACCAGTTTCATCCACCAAGCCGCGCTGGGTCTCCAGCACGCGCACGAGCAGGGTATGGTCCACCGCGACATCAAGCCGGGCAACCTGATGCTCTCGCGGAGAGGAGACCGAGCGATCATCAAGGTGCTTGACTTCGGCCTGTCAAAAGCCAGCAGAGAAAACAACATCGACGAGCTGGGCATGGTTCGTGCGGATCCATCGCAACAATTTGCAAGCGACTTGACCGTGGCTGGGCAAATGCTCGGCACACCTGATTTCATCGCACCGGTGCAAATCGACGATGCCCAGTCGGCCGACATCCGGGCCGATATCTACAGTCTGGGTTGCACCCTCCACTACCTGCTCAGTGGAAGCCCACCGTTCCAGGAGTAGACCCTCTACGAGTTGCTACTGAGGAACGGGGGAGAGGTTCTCCGGGAGGCTGTAGTCATGGGAAATACAGAACTCAATCCATCTGACCCCGATCGTGAAGTAGCTCAGCATCCGTTGCCGTGTCGATTCGAGGAACCGTCGCAGGCCCGCTTGGATCACCCGTGAGCCTACGGCCAACGCCAAGTACGTCGCCAGCGCGATCAGCAGCGTCAGCCGCGCTGCGTGCACCGGGTCAACCACGTGGCTCTCACCCCAGCGGAACCCGGAGGACTTCTCGTCCCGGAACAGCTCCTCGGTCCAGGTCCGCTTGGCGTATCGCCGGAACAGCCGCGGGCCGTCGTTGCGGTCGCTGACCAGCAGCCACGGCCCGTCGCAGTCGGGCAACCAGCAGGCGGCCACCGCGGCGGCGCGCCACCTCGCCTTCTTGAAGACGAGGGCCTCGCCCTGCCAGTAGGCCCCCGGGTGTCCGGCCAGTCCCGCCACCGAGCCTTCGCGGCCATCGGGGGTACGGACGCGGGTCTGGCTGAGCAGCCGCAGCACGTAGTGCCAGCCCAGCTCGCCGCAGACGTTGACGACCTGCGGCCAGGCCAGGCCGCGGTCAGCCAAGAGCGTGACCTCGGCCCCCTCGGGCAGTCAGGCCGCTACCCGGAGGAGCAGGCCGACGACCAACTCCGGCATCGGCTCGTCTTGACCGCCGGGGGCGTAGCACACCGAGCACAGCGGCAGGGCGGCTTGCGATAGGCCAGGGTGAGCTTCATGCACCGCAGGTCGTTGTGGTTGGGCGTCTCGTCGAGAATCAGCACGACCGGCCCGCCGGCCCAGCCGGCCAGGAACGAGCGGGCCATCTGGGGCCAGACCTCCTCCGGGTCGATGCGGTCATTGGCCAGGAACCGCTCGACCCGCCGCTCGACGCTAGCCGGCCGGGCTTGGTTGGGTACGAACACCGCGAGCTTACCGGCCTGGCAGTGTTGGGCGAGGGTCATAGCGAAGCTGAGGTCGGCCATGGCCTTGGATTGGTGGCCGTGGAGATCCGGCAGGAGATCATCCTGAACCTGCCTCCGCCAATTGCGTAACATAGAAAGGGCGTTCATGGGTCGGCTCCGGAAGGATTGAGTGTACCTCCTTTCTACGAGAGCTCATGGACGCCCGCCCTTCCTTACCAGGAAAAAGTGTCGGTTGGTCAGCTTCGCAAGGGGGGGAAAGGGAACGGCGAGCAACCCTATTTCCCCCCCTTGCGAAGGGGAGTCAAGGGGGGTGCTTTGGGAGTAGCCTTGGCACGCACGCAACCCGAACGAAAAGCGCGCTAAGACGAGGCCCGGGGGGCGACGGCGTTGTCGGGGTTGCCGTAGAGATTCGAATAGATGTAGGAGCGATACTGCAAACCAGGCATTTTCATCTTGAGCACATAAGTCTTGGTGCCATTCGGAAGCACCTCGATGGTCTGCTCGGCAAAGCCGGAATTGAAGTCGAAACGTCCGTTGGGTAGCTTTTGCGCACTGCCCAGGGCGGAGGCGTAGCTGCCCAGGTTGACATTGACGGCCAGCCTCGCTTGCAACGTATTCTCATCAAGGATCAGTTCCTGCCCGCGGCTATTCGCTCGTGGGTTGGTACTGCGGCGGGTGTTCCCGTCATCGAAGAGCACCAGTGTCGTGTTGTTCGACATAGCGCACGTCGTGCTGGTGCGAGAACCACGGGGATGGCGCCGAGGAATGGAGAGTGAAATCGCCGCCCTGCCCCAATCGCCAGATGACGTGGCCGTCGCCTGTCCCGTTGGCGTAATCGAGCTTGATCACCCAGTCCTGGGAGCGCAGAGAGACCACCAGGTTCCCGTCTGAGGGCGACCAGGCAATGGAGTTGGCGTGCAGCCAGTCGCCAGAGCCCTCGCCCAGGGTGGGAAGGCGGTTGGTGTCAAGCGAGGAAAAAGGATCCCAGACCCACGACACATGGAAGTTCTGGTCCAGAACGATGACCATATCGCCGTGGTACAACGTGGGAGTGCCATTGACGTTGATGGTCCTCGGGGTCGTGGCCAGGACCGCCGTGTCGCCGTTGGGCAGACGCTGGGCGTCGTGGTTGAAGTCGGTGATCGAGTGCTGACCCACTGCGGCCAGCTCGGCGTTCACAGCGTCGATGTTCGTCTCGTGGAGGGTGTCGCCGGCCAGGTCCACCTCCCGAAGCGTGCTCGCGCCCCCGACACCGTTCTGATTGCCGCCGAGCAGGAGAACCGTGCCGCCCGGCACGAGGCTCGTGGCATAGCTGGGGAACGCGTTCGCTACCGGGTCGTAATACCACAGAATGTGGCCCATCAGGTCCGTCGCCAGGGTATCGACCGTGCCGTTCGGCGGATTGATCCCATCATGGAAAACCAGGTTCCGAGTCAGTTCAGTTCTGGAGGTCTGCGCCTTCTGCACCTTGAATGTAGGAAACGTCAGGTTGCCTGGAAGGGCTCCGGTCTTGAACGTCGAGGGAGCGGAAACCGTCGTATTGTCCAGGACGCTTCTCATGCGGTAGATCTTGTTCGGCAGCATGCCCGCTACAAGAAAGTTGGTGCTCTCTCCTGGCACGATGGGCTGCGGGGCTGTCGAACGCCATGGCTGGTTTGAGCCCAGCGGTCTGAACTGAACGTACATTGAACCGCCGGAGGAAGGGGGCGCGCTGTACAGGGCGACCAGGGGGTTGGACGTGGGACTGATCACCGCGCTGGGTCCAGAGACCCGCGAAACCGCGGTATAGGACGTGGTCGTGGACTCGCCCGTTGCGGCGCTCGAAGCTGTCCTTGACGGTCACCTGGATGTCATAGCTCCCCTCCTGCATGGGGTTCCAGGTCAAGGTGTTGCTGGGGCTGAAGTCTCGAACCACGTGGGACGAACCTCCGGTCGGTCCGACGCTGAACTCGTACTCGGGTGCTGCTCCATGTCCGCTGGCCGTGGCCGTCCAGGTAACTGGCGATCCGACCAAGGGGGCGGCTGGATTGCTGGCCGATAGGGAAACCGACAGGAGGCAACGATCCTCGAGGGGCCCGAAATGTGGCCGATACAACCGGCACAGACGCGCTGAGCGGTCTCTGCCCTGGATCCGCTTGCGAGGAGGGCTACGAACTGCCACATGGGATGAATGCCCCTTGAGGAGTGGGGTATGGTATGACCGAAAGTCCTGGACGGTGTGAAAAGGCGGCGTCTCCTTGCTGGTACCATCGTTACGAGCCCACCAGATGGCCCACAAGGCCGACGAGTACCGCGCCATGAGAGAGTCTATCATCTAAAACTCGCATCGTACTTCTGTCCCCCGGCCAGGAGGCGCTGACCGAGGTCCTCCCTTCAGACCGCGCGGCTCCTGACCCGAGCCCGTCGAGGCCCACGCAGAAGACCAAAGGCGGAAGGCAAAAGGATGAGGCATCAGCACTCAGCACTCAGCACTCAGCACTCAGCACTCCACGCAGAAGGCTAAGGATCAGGACGGGATTAACTTCTCGATCAAAGAAAAGAAGAACTGCGTGGGAACGATGAGTTCAGCCCCGGAGGGGCCTGGGACAATAGCCAGGGGCGGCAAGCCGCCCCTGGTATGGAGGCTCGAGACATCCCCAAAGCATCATGAGCCCCGGAAGGGGCGACGGTCATCGGAATGAACCCTCGCCCTGTCGGGGCGGGCATTCGTTTCACGAACCGCACGACCAGGGGCTTACCGCCCCTGGCTATTGACCACTGCCCCTCCGGGGCAAAGAGCGAGTCCGATCGATGGTGGCACCGGGAAGTGATTTTCGTCCTGTTCCTCATTGGCTGCTATCACCCAAGAAACGGCAAATGTCCTGGAGCCGCTCGGGGTCTCACATGCAACTCTCCCCGTTTCTCCGGTGTGCCCTGATTACTCTCGTGCGAGCCGGAAAGGTGTTTCCTGATCGCGTCGTGGCAGTGACGGTGAGCGCTCTGGTCGTCGCCGGCTGCGTCTTGTTCTGGGATCGGTGCGGCTGGGAGAGGACGTCGGTTGACGGGGCGGCCTGGTTCGGCCACACGTCGTTCGGCATGGTCGTTCTCACCCTGGCCTTGCTGGCGATGGGGGTTGCCGGCGAGGCGGCACCGTCCATTGCCTCGGAGCGCGATCGCAAGAGCCTTGATTTGCTGCTGGCGACCCGTCTCACCTCGGTGGAGATTGTGCGGGGCATGATGGCAACCGGCCTGGTTCGATACGCGAACTGGCTGGCCGCCGCGCTGCCTGTGATCGTTCTGATCGCAATTGCCGGAGGCGTCCAGCCCGTCCTGGTACTGCTGAGCGCCGCCGGACTCGGCTCGTCGGTCCTCGTCACGGCAGCACTGAGCGTCGCCGTCTCGGTGTCCGCCCCGAGCCGTTCCAAAGCCAGGTCCGCAGGGATCGGCGCGCTCCTGGCCTGGGTGGACCTGCCCCTTCTTTGCGAGTTTCTCCAGCCCCGCGCGTGGCCGGGCGCTCCCCGCTGGTTGCTTCGTGCCCTGCACTGGACCGTCGATAGCAGCCCGTTCGGGGTGGGCGTGAGCGCGTTTCTGCCGACTCTGATCCCTCGACCGTTCGGCCTCATCGAGGCGCTCTTGCGAATGATCGCAATTCAACTCGCCGGCAGCCTGGTCCTGGTTCTCTGGGCGGCCTGGCAACTCCGCCCGGCCTCGCGCGCACTTCACGATGGCGAGTGGCCGGTTGGGACACGCTGGATCTCAGTGCTGACACGTCAGCGGGCGAGCCAGCGCGGCCCATGCGGCGACGATCCCGTGCTCTGGAACGAGATTCACTTGCAAAGGGAAAGAAGCCTTACCGGTCGGCTCCTGACCGGGCTGGTGCGCCCTGATCGGAATTGGACTGCTGGCCCTCGGTGCCTCGTGGTTTGCGATTCCCGCTTTCGCCGAGCTGACCGAGCGTGGATACGGTGCGGCGCCGACATTCAAGACCATGCCCGAGGTCAACCCTCTCGCACGTGTGCTCATAGGCAAGCTGTTCTTTCCGACCGGCAGCGCGACGCCCGGGCAGGCTCGTTTCGAGTTCAACATCGCCCTCCGTCAATTCTCGGCGCTCTTTGTCATGCTCTACGTCGTGATGGTCGCTGGCACCGCGAGCATGAGCATCATCGTCGAACAAGAGCGCAACACCTGGCAAAGCCTGATCGCGACACGACTGACCGGCTGGGACATCCTGCGCGCCAAGATGCTCGCAGCCCTCTGGAGAGCCCGTTGGGCAGCCCTGACGCTTGTCGCGCTCTGGGTGGCCGGGCTCTTCACAGGCGCGGTGCATCCGCTGGGCTTCGTGATTGCCGTCGTCAGCCTGCTCATGATCGGCGCGTTCTACGCCGCGTTCGGGGTTTCGCTGTCGCTGCGGATTGGCGAACGGAAACGAACCGAGCACGCGCATCCTGCTCCTCGTCCTCAGCCTGCTGCCCCTGAGCGGCTTGGCCATCCTGTTGCCGGGCGGCGCGAGCCTCTTGCTGGGCCTCTGCTCGAGTCCCTTTCTGATCGGGTCGTCGCTCTTCTCCCACGAAGACCTCCGGGCCCTCGCGCACTCGGGCCTGCTACCGCAACTGGGCGCAGACGAGCATCAAACCCGGCGTCAGTGCCCGGATGGTGCTACTCGCCTGCGGGTTCGCCATTTTCGTCCATGCGCTCGGAGCCGTCGTCCTGACGCGATGGAACTGCCAGAGATTTGACTGCCTGGTCGGCCGCCCCGATCGTGCGCGGAGCGGCCAAGTCTAGCTAGTGCCCGTCGGAAAACGTGTTCTAATCTTCGTGACTTCGTATCGAGGATCGGCGACCTGACCGTTTTCAGATCGGATCCGAGCATGGCTTCTCAGGCTGAGACCCAATCCCGCCCGCTGATGACCGATCCGACCAAGCGCAAGACGTACCCTCCCCGCACCGCCGGGGCAACCAGGTGGTTCAACCATTGCTCGGAGTCGCTCCCAGCGACTCAGGCCGCCGACCGGCCGCGCCGCGACCGGCCCGCCTCACTCTTGGGAGCCTCACGGTCGATCAACAGCTTGCCCAGCACGTGAAGATTCCGGCCCAACATCCCCAACCCCACGTAGCGGCAGTAGCCCCCGAAGCTCCGGTCCCGGCACCGCTCCAAGCCGTTGCCCGACTGCAAAGCGCCGATCGCCGACTCCACCCCCGGATGACGCCGCCGCGCACGCCGGAATGCCACCGTCGCCGCACGCTCCTGACGCTCGGCCTGGACATGGCCCTTCGTCGCCAGACACGGCTGCGACACCAACTCGGCCAAGCCGCGTTGATTCGCAGGGGAGTGAAACCCGCGATCGAACGACGCGCTGCGGATGCGACCGCCGAGTCGGCCTTGCACCTGACGCATCTGTTCGACCACGACCTCGCTGTCCTCGGCCCCGTGCGGAAGGATCGCGTATTGGCACACGAAGCCGGCACCATCCTCGATGACCAGCACGCGGTGGCCGAACTCGACGGGTTGGGGCACCTTGCCACGCTTGATCAACTGAGTCTGTGGCTCGAACACGCTGAAGAGCTTCTCGGCGTTGGGTACCGACTCCTCGGCGAGCACGCGGCGACGAGCCTGGTCACAGGCCTGAATCGTCATATTCACGAAGTCGAGCAGCTTCGCCCTGAGCCGCTCGATCGTCCGGGTCGCCGGGCCCGGGCTGATCGGCAGGCACGCCGGGTCGAGCAACTGCGCCGCCCGCGCGAGGATCCGGTCGGCCGTCTCGAGCACGGCCCGGTAGGCGTCCCGGAGCCGCTTACGGTAGTCACGCCCCTTGCTCGCGGCGGTCCGGTTGATGGTGCGGAGTTGCTGCTTCAGCGAGCGGAGCAGGTGCTTGTACTGCCTCCAGCCGCTCTGGCCCAGCAGGCCGGCCAGGCGTCGAGCCGTCGCGATGATCGTGCGAAGGCCGTCGCCGATGAGGCTCGAATCGGTGGGGTAGTGGACGTCGGTTTTCACCACGAACGAGTCGCCCCGGACCGTCTCGGCCGCCTCGGGAGCGAGCCGATGTCCCTCGGAGACGATCAGGTGGTTGAGCCGCTCGATGGTGTCCGGCGACAGCAGGCAGATGTTGTCGCGGAGGCATCGCCAGTCGAACGTTTGGTCGTCGCACCAGCCGTCGATGCCCATGATGCGGCGCAGGGAACGATGCTCCTCGGCGAGGTTCTGGAGCCGGTCGTAGTCGAGGTCACAGCCGAGCCGGACGGCGCCAGGACGAGGATCGACCAGTAATCCATCCCCGGTCGTCCCTGGTCGGCACGAGTGGTCCCGTTGACATCCTGGGCGACGGCGTCGAGCAATTCGGCGCGAAGTACGGGGCAGGCATAGATGTGCTGGAGGGCCCGGAGGATGGGGATGATCTCGTCACGGCATTCGGTGTTGAGGCGGACATCGGGGATACCCGGGCAATCAAGCCGGAGTTGGGGATCGAAGGGGCGTCGCATGGGTTAGTGCCTCGAAGAATGCCTGGCTCGGGGCCGACAATCGGCTGTATTCAGAGTATTCTGTCACCAACCACGCCAATCTTCGAGAAGCAATTTGATGAGAAACCCAGGAATAGAAGCTCCAAAGACGTTTTCCGACGCCCACTAGCGAGGAGGACAAAGAGAGGAGGTCATGAAACGGATAAAAATAAAAGTAGAGTCGAGGAGTGACGCGGTGGTTTAGGTTAGGCCTATCTGTTACCGGCCCTTTCGTTCGCCGGTGCCTCAGTAGCCTGGCCATGCTCCGTTTTCACTCCCCGCTCATCAAACCGGGCGGGCCGATTTCCGGCACCCGGCTTTCGGACAAGGCTTGTTTAATGGCTGTTCACACACGTTCGCCCACGAACAGTTGCCGCTTCGTTCGTTGAAGCTGGTAGAGCCTCAACTGCTGGTGCAGGTATTGGTCGGGGAAGGTATTCCTTCCCTGGCCCGGTACCTTGAACTTCGCACACAACCACTGACGGACCCGATAGCGCGTGTGGCTGTCAATGTTCCGGTAGGCCTTGCTCACCGTCCCGAGGCGGAAGTAGTTGGACCAGCCGCGAAGTTTGCGGTTGATTCGACCAATCAGTTCCTCGACGTCTCGCCAGGCTTTCCGTCTTTCCGTCAGCTCACTAATCGCTCCGCAGAGGCGGTCGATCTTCTTCCGCGAGGGACGCGGTCCCAGGTAGGACTCGCCCGTTCGACAGTCGTAGTTGCGACCGAGGGTGTAACCCAGAAAGTCGAACGTCTCTTCGGGCAGGCGGCAGAGCCGCGTCTTCTGCTCGTTCACCGTCAACTTCAGCTTGGACATCATCGTTCGCATCACGGTCATGGCCTCGTCGGCCGTGCCGCGGCAGCAGATGACGAAGTCGTCCGCGTAGTTGACGATCCGTGCCTTTAGACGCTTCTCATGTCCCCCCGTCTTCCATCCCTTGATAAAGCGTCGCATGTAGATATTCGCGAGCAACGGGGAGATCGGAGACCCTTGCGGGCTGCCAATCCCCTGGTCCTTATTCCGGGTCGTCCGATGGCGGTTCCCTTTGCCGTCGGTCTCTTCCGCCGGTGCTTCCAGCCACATCTTGAGCAGTCGCAGAACGCGGCTGTCGCTGATCCGCCGGGACACCGACTTCATCAACTCGGCATGAGGAATGCCATCGAAATATCCAGATAAGTCCGCGTCAACCACCTCGGTGTGCCCCGACCTGACCAGCCGCTCGACAAGGCGAACGGCGTCCAGGGCGCTGCGCTGGGGGCGATAGGCGTGTTGCTCCGGCTCCAAGTCGGCCTCGAAGATCGGCTCCAAGACCAGCATGACCGCCGTTTGAACCACACGATCTTTGATGCAAGGAATCCCCAACGGCCTTTGCTTGCCATCCCCTTTAGGTATGTACACGCGTTTGACCGGTTGGGGTGAATACGTTCCACTTCGGAGTTCTTCCGCCAGTTCGTCCAGCCACTGGTCGCGTCCCGACTTCTCGATGTCGTCGAAACTCTGGCCGTCAACCCCCGGCACGCCGCCATTATTCAGGCTGCGGACGTAGGCGAACGCCAGGACGTCTCGGCGATAGATCTTGTCGTACAGGGCGTAGAACCGGTAGTCCGGCGAGTTCTTCGCTTTGGTGTGCAACGCCGTCTGCAACTTCCCAACCTTCAGTGGAGGTGTTAGGCTCATACCAATCTCCCGGCTGTCTGTTACTTCGTGCGTTGGCCTTGAACTGAGGCCCCTTCCCTCCACCAGAGTTACCCGGCTTCGACGGTACTATGGGCCTCTCCGTAACCCGAGTCGGCCCAGCCTGTCCCTCGCGGGCGTCTGGTTGAGGGGGAGCGCCCTTCGCCGATCGGGTTTCCCGTGTTGCGTTGATCTCCGTGTACCGACATGCCGTCGTCATTACCCCGGTGGCCCGCTGGGTTCTGATCGCTCGTGGGACGGTGTATTCCAACCGTTTCCATTCATCCCCAGCGGCGGCGGCCTTCCCTTTCCTATTGCAAGGTCGGCGTCCACATTGGTCGTTTCGAGGCCTGCTCGACGTTCACTCACGTTACGGCCTGTCGGCTCGCCGAGCCGCCAAGCGGCCCGTCTGTCTCGAAGGCTCCGATGGTTTTGTTACCTCCACCACCGCTCCGATAGCTACCGGCTGGAGCGACCCAGTTGCCGGGTGGGAATTGCACCCACTGAAGATCAACACCTTTCCACGGCGCACACTAGGGTTGACCCCGCGAAGCCCGCGACCCCGCGAAGCCCGGGGAATTCCATCGCTCGTTTCCTGACAGGTCACACCTGCGTCTGGCCGGCTCCGGACAGCAACGCGGCCCGCAGAACCTCATCGATCGACGTCACGAACCGGACGTTGATCTTGGTCCTGACGTAGTCCGGGGTCATCTGAACGTCCCGCTCGTTCTCCTTGGGCATGATGACCTCCTTGCAGCCTGCATCGATCGCAGCCTGGAGCTTGGGCAAGACGCCTCCGATACCCAGGACCTTGCCCATGATGGTGATCTCGCCGGTCATGGCGATGTCGTTGCGGACGGGACGACCCGTGAGGGCGGAGACGATCCCGGTGACGATGGTGATCCCAGCGGACGGCCCCTCCTTCGGAATTCCCATCATGGTCGCCAGGACGGCGATGTCGAAGTTGGTCTGCCAGTCGTTCGGGAGCCCGACATCCTTGGCGTGCGTCTTGATGAACTGGGCGGCGGCGGCAACGCTCTCCTTCATGACCTTCTGCATCGAACCCAGGCTGATGATTCTGCCTGATCCCTTCGTGGCCTGCATCTCGAAGTGCAGCAGACAACCTCGGTCGTCGCCGATCACGGCCAGACCGATCACCTCGCCGACTCGTGGTGTACTCGGCAGCGTGACTTTCTGCTGACGCTCGCTGTCAAGAAGCCTCGGCGTGATCGTCTTGCCTGATTGAGTCAGCTTGCCGCTCAGCACAAGCGGCCCGTACTCGCCTGGGGCCATCAGGTGAAGCTGATTGCGGACTCGCTGGCGACCTTCAATGGCCAGCGAAAGAAGCTCGCCAAGCTGGTCGTCCGTCACCTCGCCGTGCGGGATACATGAGTTTCAAGCAGGCCCGAGAGGATCTTCTCGACCCCCCGGACATCTCGGCCGGTGATCCCCGCCTGGGCGGTCGAAGTGTCCATCAACTGGTAGCGGGTCTTCAAGGAGCCCAGCACGTCCTTGCGGCGAAGCTCGTGCATGATCTCGCAGAAGTAGTCGGTGATGAACCCGTAGTCCTGGGCGAGCGAACCGGGGTGAATCTTGGGAATCTCCCAGCCGGGCACATAGCCATGGAGCCGGTCGATGAACGCTTCGACCTGGAGGAAGTCGGGCAGCGGCTCGAAGAGGTGATAGTACTTCTCGTGCGGCAGCTTGGCCTGGATGTCGATGTTGCCGACCAGGACGATCGAGGCGAAGGCCAGGATCTCCTTCTTGCCCCGGCTGAACTTCCCGTCCTGCATATAGCCCTGCATGATCGAGACCAGGGCCTTGGGATCGGTGAAGTCGGTGTTGGCGATCTCGTCGAAGACCACGGCGTCTCGGCTGCCGACCACGCCGACCTTGCCCGTGGCGTTGTTGATGAAGAGGCCAGCCGGGGTCGCCTTGCCGCCCGAAAGAACGGTCGAGTAGTAGCTCTGGTTGCGGTAGAGGTACGTCTTGCCGGTCTCTCTGGGAGCCAGTTCGATGGTGTTGCAGTTCGCCTCGACCAGCGGCACCAGCCGCATCATGTAGAGCAGCTTCTCACGGCGGCTCAGTTGGTCAGGGTTCAGGCCGACGGAGTTGATCAGGATGTCGAGCCATTCGTCCGCCTCGAACTGTCGCCGCTTCTCGATGTACTCGTCGAGGTCGATCACCGAAATCTGGAACGGCGTGAACTCCGTCACCTTGAACGGGCGGATCTTCTTGTTGTGGATCTCGGTCTCGTCATAGGTCAGCGTGATCGTCCCCCACATGCCGCCCGACAGCAGCATCGGGATACTGGCGCACCAGGCTCTCGGTGACGTTCACGAAGCTCTCGTTGATCGCCGAGATGGTCCCCCAGTACTTGTCCTCGGTCTCCTGGAGCCGGACCTCCAGGTTGGCGATGATGCTGTGGTTCCGGGTCTCCCGGATCTGATGGCGAATCTTCTCGGCCTCGGCACCGTGGACGAAATTCTCACGCAGCCGCTTGATCGACCTGCTGGAGGTCGTCCTGGAAGTTCTCCTCGGTGCAATAGTTGTCGATCAGATACTCGACGACGAAGCGGGGAAACTCGTCCACACCGGTGTTGACGGTGAGCCGCTTGTTCACGACCTTGCCACGGAATGCGTCTTTGAATCGTGTGTTCATGGCTCACCAGCTGCTAACGAAGCCCTGCGGGGACCATGCCCATGATGCTGTCGAGCTTGCTGTCCAGGCGGCGGCGGACGCGGGAGGTGTCCAGCAGGATCTCGACCTTGCCGTGAACGCTGCTCCGCACCGTGCGGTTCTTCCAGCGGTAGCTGGCGATGGCCGTCACCTGCTTGACGATCTTCCCGGCACTCTGCTCCTCGGGAGAAGGCGAATCGACTTTCGGCGTCCACCGGATCTTGAACTCGTGTTCGGTTCCGCTGAAGACCTCCTTGCGGGGCTGGATCGTCATCCTGCCCGGCGTCCACCTGGAGCTGGAAGAGGATGTCCTCCATGACAGGCGACTTCGCCCTCGCCTGGACCAGGATGTCGATCGGCTGGTTCTCGGTCAGGACTCCCTCGAACCGGATTCCGACCAGCTCGAACGCAGGCTCGAACTCGATCTTCGGCCCCAGGACGATCAGCGGGATGAAGCACTCGGCCATGCTCAGGCCGCCGTGCGTGTAACGGTCGGGTGAGAACGGTCCCTGCGGGCGTTTGAGCGTGATGCCAGGGCGGGGGAACAGGACGTGGTTGAAGGACCACTCGGCCCCGTTGGGCTTTCGGATCTTGTCGGGGATGCCCAGGTCGCCGACCTTGAACAGTGACACCGTTCTTGGCATCGTCGCCTTCCAGCGGGGCTTTCAATCGGCCCACCCGGTACTTCACGTCCCCGCTGTCGGTGACCGACCCGTTTGGCACCGTGAAGGGCGTCGTCGGCACGGGCGTGAAGCCGTGGTCGGAGAGCACGAAGACCGCCGCATCGGCGGGCATCTCCCGGAGGACGCTACGCACGTCCTGCCGCAGGATCTCCCGCACCGTGGCGTCGTAGATGAAGGCCAGGTCGGAGTTGTTGTTGTGGAGGTTCTTGTCGGTGAAGTTGAAGATCACCATGTCGATGAGGTCGGACACGTAGCGGGCCGAGATGCCGCATTCGACGTTCTCATCCTGCTTCTCGACCTTGAACTTCACCGTCAGTCCCAGGTGGATCTTGAGGGCGTTTTGTTCTGCCTCTGTTGAATCTGGAAGAAGCCGCCGTTTGGGTTAGCATTACCTGGACGGAGGTTTCCCATGAACAAGACACGTCGGCATTTTTCCGGACCCGAGAAGGTCGCCATCCTCAAACGCCACCTGCTTGAACAGACGCCGGTCTCCGATCTCTGCGATGAGCTGGGCATCGGCCCCAATCTGTTCTATCGCTGGCAGAAGGAGTTCTTCGAGAACGGCCATGCTGCCTTCGAGAGCGATCGCAGGTCCAAAACCCTCAAGGATGCCAAGCAGCGCAGGATCGAGCAGCTCGAGGCCAAGCTGCAACGCAAAAACGAAGTCCTCTCGGAACTCATGGAGGAGCACGTCCAGCTAAAAAAAGAGCTTGGGGAACCCTGAGAGGATGCTGGGTCCCCCACGACACGCGTGACGAGATCGTGGACTTCGTGCGCGTCTGGGCCGATAAGACCGAGATCGCCGCTGGGCGGTTCCTGATCTGGATCGGTATCGGCACCAGCAAGTTCCACGACTGGAAGTCGCGCTTCGGCAAGGTCAACGAGCACAACACCTGGGTGCCGCGCGACCATTGGTTGACCGACGCCGAGAAGGAGGGGATCCACAGCTTCGCCCGCCAGCACCCGCTGGAGGGTTATCGCCGGCTCACGTTTATGATGCTCGACGCCGATGTCGTCGCATGCAGCCCGGCCAGCGTCTATCGCGTCCTCAAGGCCGCGGGACTCCTGGCCGGGCAGACGCCCACGCCCACCAAGAAGGGGACCGGCTTTGTGCAACCCCTGCGGCCGCATGAGCACTGGCATATCGATGTCAGCTACCTCAATATCGCGGGGACCTTTTACTTCCTCTGCAGCATTCTCGATGGCTGCAGCCGCTTCATTGTCCACTGGGAGATCCGAGAAAAGATGGAGGAAATCGATGTGGAAACCATCGTCCAACGCGGCCGTGAAGCTTATCCCCTGGCCCGGCCCCGCATCATCTCCGACAATGGCCCACAATTCATCGCCAAGGATTTCAAGGAATTCATCCGCATTTGCGGTATGACCCATGTGAAAACCTCGCCTTATTATCCCCAAAGCAACGGCAAGATCGAACGCTGGCATAAGACTCTCAAAGGCGACTGCATCCGCGTACTCACGCCGCTGTCGCTGGACGACGCCCGCCGGATCGTGGCCGATTACGTCACGCACTACAACACCATCCGTCTGCACAGCGCCATCGGCTACATCACGCCCCAGGACAAGCTCGCCGGCCGCGAAGCTGAGATCTTCGCCGCGCACGATCGCAAACTGGCCGAGGCCCGCCAGCGCCGCCAACAACAACGCCAAGCCACCGGCAACCCGGCGCCGGCAGCGCCAGCCTCACGCCCTGCCATCGACTTCGCCGCCCTCCGCGCCGTGGTGACGATGGCGGCCGTCCTGCAACTGCTCGGCTTCCAGTCTCGCAGCAGCCACGGCGTGCAACAGCGCGGTCCGTGCCCCTTGCACGGCTCCACGTCCGGCACCAGCCGCTGC
>CAWFAF010000066.1:0-59314 GCA_963813575.1 uncultured Planctomycetaceae bacterium | reverse complement strand
CTAGTCTCTGTCGGAAAACTGCGATTTCTTCTCAACCGCAGGCAAAAGCTCAGTGACTCTTTCTATCGCTGACACGAGTTCACGTCACGTCTCTCGTAAACTTGTTCAAAAAGTCGAACGATAACACGAATTGGCTAATCTCCAAGCGCACTCGCTCCGCTCCACTGCGGGAACGCTGTGGTTTCACCCTTCTCTGCCGACCGCTCTGAGTGACTCAGGCCGCGTTGCGGCCCCGCCGCGACTGCCCGGCCACGCACTTCGGGTCTTCGCGCGCGATCAACAGCTTCCCCAAGACCTGAAGATTCCGACCCAGGATCCCCAGCCCCACGTATCGACAGTAACCGCCGAAAGTCTTATCTCGGCATCGATCCAGACCGTTGCCAGACTGCAACGCACCAATCGCTGACTCGATCCCCGGATGACGCCGCCGTGCCTGGCGGAATTGCACAGTGGCCTCTTGCTCCTGACGCTGGGCCTGAACGTGGCCTGTCTTGGGCAAGCACGGTTGCTTTACCAGTTTCAGCAACTCCCGTTGATTCTCCGGAGAATGAAAGCCGCGATCGAACGACGCACTTCGGATTCGGCCGTTCAGTCGTTGCTGCGCCTGTTTCATCTCCTCCACCAGAACATCGCTGTCTTCCGCCCCACGAGGCAGGATCGCATAGTGGCAGATGAAGCCTGCGCCATCCTCGATTACCAAGACGCGGTGACCGAACTCGAGAGGTTGAGGAACCTTGCCACGTATGATCAATTGAGTGTGCGGCTCGAACAGACTGAAGAGTTTTTCGCTGTTGTCGATCCGTTCTCCCTCGAGTACTCGCCGTCGAGCCAGGTCACAGACATGAACGGTCATATTGATGTAGTCGGTCAATTTCTCCCTGAGCATGTCGATTCTGGAGGTGGCGGCGCTGGGAGCAATGGTGATCAAAGCGGGGTCGAGCAAATCCAGCGCTCGGGCCAGAATCCGATCGGCCAGGTCCAAGAGCGTCCGGTAGCCGTCCTCAAGCCGCTTGGGAAAGTCGCGCCCTTTGCCCTTGGCGATCTTGTTGATCGTGCGAAGTTGTTTCTTCACGGTCCGAAGCAAGTGCTTGCGCTGACGCCAACCGCCGAGGCCGAGGAGTCTCGCCAGTCGCACGGCCAGCGGTACGATCTTGCGTAAGCCATCGCCGATCAGACTGGAATCGGTGGGATAGTGAATGTTGGTGGCAGGGACGAACGAGTCGCCCCGGACCGTCTCAGGGGCCTCGGGGACGAGCCGATGGCCCTCGGCCACGATCAGGTGGTTGAGCCGCTCAATCGTGTCGGGTGACAACAGACAGATGTTGTCGCGGAGGCATCTCCAGTCGAACGTCTGGTCGTCACACCAGCCGCCGATCCCCATGACATTCCGCAAGGAGCGATGCTCTTCGGCCAGATTCTGGAGCCGGTCGTAGTCGAAATTGCAGCCGAGCCGAACGGCCCCCAGAACAAGGATCGACCAGTAAGTCATCCCTGGACGGCCAAGGTCTGCACTGGAGGTTCCGTTGACGTCCTGAGCAACCGCATCGAGCAGTTCGTCGCGCAGTTGGGGCTGGCTGTAAATGTGCTGCAACGCTTTGAGGATGGGGATGATCTCGTCCCGGCACGATGTGTTGAGCCGGACCTCTGTGACCGGAGGACAATCGAGCCGGAGTTGGGGATCAAAGGCGATTCGCATCGGGCAGTCCCTCGAAGATTCCTCGCTCAGAACGCGCAGAATGGCTCTTTCAGCTCAAATCTTACGCGGCAGGGCCAAAACTTCGAGAGCGATCTCTGAAGGAAACGCCAATTCACGGAAATCGAATTGAATAACGTGGAACAGGTTCTCCGCGGAGTTGCGGAACTGGCTAACGTGACATTCGTTCGTATCCCTTGCCGGAATCGGCGGAGCGTGTCAGGCCCGCTCGTTCGAGCCGGCCTCTGGATTGACGCTCACCGCAAAACATGACGAACTCCGTGCGCGGTCCCGAGAAACTGGCGAACGTCGTTGGTGGTGCGGTGGTCGGTTCCTTCGCCGGAGCTGTGCTGGGGGTCCTCGTTATCGGTCTGCTTGCCGGGCTGGCCACGATTCCTCAGGTCAACTGGCGGCATAGCGATGGGATGACGGATCTTGCCGCATCCACGCTCATAGTCGGCCTCATTCTGGGTACCTTCTTTGGCGCCAAGCCGGGGCAATCATTGGCTTCGCGACCGGAGCGGTCCTGGGATCACGATTCCGCCGATTCAGAGCGAGAATGCTCATTCCCTCGGTGCTGGATCCACAGATAAGTCGATGATTCAGTTCGACGACGAACTAGGAGGCGTGCGGGCTTCTGAACTGAAAGAACCCGGGAAATGCAAGAGGCAGCGGCCGCCCCTCCGGGTCGTGCTCGTCGTAGTCATCCTGAACCTGGTCTTTCTGAATCTCTTCTGGAAATACCAGCTACGCTACGAGCGAGACGAGACGAATCGCCGACTTCAGAAGATTGCAGCCGGGGACGCGGGTGTCCGTCGCCAGGCGATTGCTTCGATTCGGGGTCTCGGTCCTTACGCCGCCTCACCGATCGCGGCCGCCCTGGAGAGTCAGGACCCGAAGATTCGCCGGGCGGCAATCCTCGCCTCGCGGGAGGTGCTCGATATCTGTCTCATGGAGCTCAGCACGATGAACTGTGTCACTGGCGTCATTCCCGGCCGAGCCGCGGCGGGGTCCGGGTTCGAGACGCTCACGTCTGGCCTGACTCATTCCTTGGCCGACATTGACCGAGCAAATCGACTCGATGCCGTACGAGTGCTCTCTCGCATCTCGGCGGACGAGTGGCGAGAAACCGAGATTGCCCCACCGAAGAAAGCGATAGCCGCCGTGCTCGAAGAAAGTCTCGACAAGGAGCGCGACGCGACGGCACGGGGCGAGCTGATCCATCTCTTCGAGGTTTTCCACCAGACCCTGGGTCTTCAGGAGGTTTCAGGCCTGCACAAGGACACGGGAAGACACTGACTGAACTTCGAGCCAGGTCGGACTCCAGACTTTCGCCGTCGAAGGGAGTTCGAGGAAGAGGACCTCGCTCGGCGCGTTACGAGCAGTCTTCCCTCGGCTTCCGTCGCCTCGGCAGCCAGAGCCGCGGGTTGGGAGCGGGCCCTCTCGGCCCTCGAGACGGCTGCCGAGGCGAGAATCGAATCAGGAGCATTCCGTTCGAGGTGGAGGTCAACGCTCCAAGACTCAACAGAAGGCTCCATGCGAGAAGCCTACCTTGTGCAAGAACGGTAACACAAAGATTCAACAATGCTATTGTGATCCTCTTCTTGCGGCGACGGGAAGCATGATGGAGGAGCATCCGTCCTTTCGTGACCTGCCTCGGCGCGCTGTTGCCCTACAGCATGCAAATCCCCGTTTCCGGTATGATGGACATATTTCGATGCGTACGCGAATGTTTCGCGAGGCGGTCCGGCCGTCGGCGTGGGGAGCGGGGAGAGGGCGGTGGCTTCCCGGTCATCCGGAAACCGACGCGTTGCGGTGGCGATGTTGAGACGGAAGAGGGTTCACGGCGGTGGGCTTCGCCGAGGGCGCGAAGCAGACTGGCGACGTTCCAAAGGTCAGGATCAGGGCGACAGCGCCTTCAGCGTCCTCCCGCCCAGGAGCGATCCCGGGCCATGTCACGCAGCACCGTCACGACGAAGACCGCCGAGGCGATGCCCATCCAGTAGTGGTAATCCAGCATCCCGAAGTTGTTCAGATAGTCAAACATGGTCGTCGTCCTCTGGGCCTTCTCGGCTCAGGATTGAGGTCACTCAGTCGCGATGTTGGGAAGCGAGATCAGCGAGAGGGAAGTGGCTTTCTCCATCCCAACCCTAGCTTTCGCTCAACCTGTTGTGACAACGATCCGGACGCGTGTTTCGTTGATTCACCGCGGGTGCAACCGCATGCGGCTTTTGAGACTTCTCGCTGCCTCAGGACGACGGAACTGTTTGCAGGCCCGGATCGCCCGGGGAACTCGATGACGGCTCCAGTTTCTCGGCCGCCTTCTCGAACCGTACGCGCTGACGGGCGCAGTGTTCTTGCCAGTCCTTGAGCCGGCTCACCTCGCGCTGGGCCTTATTGAACTGACGAACTTCTCCGCCTTTCAGCAGCATGTTGGCCTTTCGCTCGCTCGTCGAGAGGTCCACCCCGGCCTTGTCTTCGGCCTCCTTGAAGTTCGCGGCCATCTGGCGGTAGTACTGGGCCACATCCTGGGTCATCGCGGCGCATCCGGTCAAGCTCATGGCCACAACCAGCAGCGCAGCCAGGGACCGCAGTGGGGAAGGAGAGCGAGCCGCGGAGATTCGACGATTCACGGCGACCTCCCTTTCGTTCGTTCCGACGCGCCGAGAACACGCGGCGATGGAGCGAGAACCGCCCACGATGGCCGCGCCATGAACTGAGAGCCGAATCTTAAGAGGAAAAGGCAAACCAGGCAATCTCAGTCTTGCCGCCTGTCATCGAGCTTGCCCTGACCAGGCGCCCCGCGGTGAAGGCACCACCGGACGGCGTTGGACAGCAGCTTCAGGTACATGGGATGCTGAAGCACGTCGCGAGTATGACCGTTGGCCAGATGACAGACCCGGCCGCGGCCTTGCTCCCTCACCCAGCCGGCGACTGCGGATTTGCCCTCGTCGGAAACGCTTCGCAGGATCACGTGAACGCGCTCCTCCGCGACGACCGGCATATGTTGCTCGTCCGCGACAAAGAAGGACTTGACGCCTCGGGTCACGGGATGATCGCGGTCGACGACCTCAACTCGGAATCGCTCTAGCGGCCCGTGGGTCGTGTACCGACCTCCCACCAGGTCGAGGTAAGGCCCATGGGCCGGATACAATCCCAGGGAATTATGGAGGTTGAGGAAGCCGCCGCCGTCCTCGACAAACGCGACCACGGCCTGCTGTTGCTCGTGTGTCATCCAGATGAAGTTGTGGCGTGCGTTTCCATCCGGGCGTTGAAGTCCATCACGGAAGATCACCAGCAGCTTGACCCTTGCCAGGTTCTCGGCGGAGAGGGCGCGAACATCCACCGTGAAATGGGGAACCACACCGGTTGCCTCGAAAGCGGGGCGCAGACCCTCCTCGATGTGACCCGGCTCGTGTGGCTGATCGCCGATGAGCACCAGGGCATGGGGAACGGCGTCGAACCGTGAAGGAGCGCCGGCCGTGAAACGGAGCGACCGGCACGGTGAGCTCGCGATAGAGGTGCTCGACGTCCTCGGCAATCGGGTTGTCATAGGGCATCCAGACCAGAACGCCCGGGGGCAGGACGATCTGCCGATGAAGATCCGCTGAAGTGCGGCCCTGGGTAATCTGATACGCGACCTGACGTCGGAGTTCGTCCAGAAAGCCAAGCTGGCGCGCGATCAGCTTTGTCGTTCCCCAGGAGCCAAACCCTGGGACAACGTGCGATGGAGCCATGGTCTTCAAGGTCCGCAGCACCTCAATCCAGCGCTCGGTATTGCTGCCCTGGAGCACGGTCCGCGGCCCGTGCACAACGAGAGGACCGGCGAACAGCACGGATCGTCCCGGCAGGAAGACGACGCCGCGTCCTCGGTCGCCAACATCATCAAATGGTAGAAACTCGACTTGGACCGTGGCATCGCCGACGTTCGTACGATCGGCGAGTGCGCAGCTCCACGGTCGGGTCGACGGACTTGGAGGCGATCAGTTCGCGGCAAGTGGCGGGAGAAGCCAGGATGCGTTTCACGCCGCGCTTGACCAGCGCCTCGATGATCGTGCCGTCTGCGTTTCCCATATGCGTCAGCGCGAGCGTTCTGACAGGCTTACCCGTCGATGCAACAACCTGCGTGAGGAAATCAAGAACGTCGGTACCGCGAGGCACGTCGACGAGCAGGGTCTCTCGCTCCATCTCGATCCAGCCGCAGTTGGCGGAATCGTGGCGGGCGGAGAATCCGGCGGCGTGGACGCCGGGCGCGAGCTGCTCATGGTGCGGCAGCGACAGGTGGTCGCGCACTCCGTCGCCCCCGGGCGTGTCTGCCCGGGCGGTGGTGACGAGGGCTCCCAAGGCGAGCAGAGGCAGCACAGCTTTGAGACCCGGCATGCGTTGTGTCCTTCGAGAGTGAGCGAAACAAGGGTCGACCCGATTCAGGCACGGGCAGGCCGGTCCCGCCTGAATTGAACGATTCTAGCGATCCTCCATCGCTACGGCTCCCAATAAAGAGCGGCGAATGCTCCGGTGCCGCGTTTGCAAGGTCCGTTTTTCCGAGCGGAAGGGGACGCCTTACTTCGACTCACGGCTTCCGCCGGAGAAGTTGGAATCGGTGCTCGACCACATCGCCGAGGGGTGTGGCGTACGTCAGACCGGTCGACTATGCGAGGTGGATCGAGGCACAGTCGGCCGTCTGAGCCGAATCGACTGGCGCTGCACTCTTGCGACCTTCACGACGAATTCGTCGCTTTTTCCCCCGAACACGCGGGAAGCCCAGTTCGACGAGAAATGGGCGTTCGTCGCCAAGAAAGAGAAGAACTGTAATCCCAATGACCCAGCCGACGACCGCAAAGGAGACGCCTGGGACCACGTGGCGATCGACGCCGAGAGCCGGTTGATCATTAGCGTGGTCCCCGGCGAACGGACTGCGGAGAACGTCGACCGCGGTGGTCGAGGACTTCAAGCGTCGCACTGGGGGCCGCGTTGATGAACCTGATCACCACCGACGGCTATCCGGCCTACGAGGAAGCGATCTCTCAACGCCTACGGGGAGACCGTCACGCCGCCTCGGACCGGCAAACGTGGTCGTCCCAAGGCTTCCTACAAAGTCGCGCCGCAAGGCCTCACCTACGCCGTGGTGGAGAAGACACGCGAGAAAGGGCCGGGTGGTAAAGATCGCCACTCGGGCGGTTTTCGGCACGATGGCCGCAGTGGTAGCGGCGCTGGGACTGTCGAGCGCGAGTCGGGCCGTCAATACGTCGTTCGTCGAGCGTCAGAACGGCACGGACCGGCACCGCAATGCCCGGAAGGCTCGCAAGACGTATCGATTCAGCAAGGACTGGCGGTATCACGAGGCGGTGACTTATCTTTCAATGTACATTTATAATTTCTGGGCCCATCGAAAAACCGGCAAAGCCCGCCAGGTTTTCCAACCGACGATATATTTCCTCCGGAGACTCATCTTTGGAGGCCACATCTGATGTACGTCGTTGACTTTCTGCGCACTCGGCACGTCTGGTTCGAGACGTTTCTTCATTGCCCCGCTTCGTCAGCGGCGAGGCTGGCCGGTCATGCGCACATTCCCGGCAGGAGCGTGGCCAAGACCGTCTTGGTCAAAGCCGGAGACGGGTTTGCGCTGGCGGTCTTGCCCGCGACGTCACGGCTGAACATGGAGCGTTTCGCCGCCGCGCTGCGGCTTGAGCCCGAACTCGTGCGGCTGGCGACTCCCGACGAGATCGACGTGGTCTTTCACGATTGCGAGCCGGGGACCATCCCACCCTTCGGCCGGCTCTATGGACTGAGAACGACGATCGATGTCAGCCTTCTCGAGGCCGGGGTGCTCCTCTTCCGGACGAATGCGCGGCACCAGGGACTGAGAATGACGGTCCGCGATTTCGAAGGTATCGAAGAGCCATTGCGGGCCCAGTTCGCCGAGCCGATCGCGCCTCATCCGGTCCGGCCCGTCCGCCGACCCCACCGGCACGCCGGGTGAGCTCGCCGCGAAGAATGCCCCCAGATGCGTCGCGGAATTTATCCGGATGCTCCTCATTCAATCCGGGAAATGTTCTAGGATGCTCTAGGAACATCCCGCCGGCGATGAGGCCAGAAGATTGATGTCATCCGAGACAGGAACAGGCCATCCCCCCGGCGCGGTGTGTTCTTTCAAGGACCTCCGAGATGTCAACGGCCGTCACGGGTTGCGTCAATGGATCGTTCTCGGCAGCGACGGGCCTGGTCCCCGTCGTCAGAGTCGACCCCGATCTGTGCGTCAACTGTCACGCATGTATCTCTGCTTGCCCCGTCAAGAACTGTAACCGAGCCGTGGACAAGGTCGTCGAAATCGACCACGAAAAGTGCATCGGGTGCGGCAGGTGTATCGACGCCTGTCAGCACAAGGCGAGGTTGCCCGTTGATGACTGGGACGCTTTCTGGAGCGACGTACACACTGGTGTCCCGATGATCGCGATCGTCGCGCCGGCTGTGGCAGCGGCTTTCCCTCAGCGCCATCGAAACCTGAATGGGTGGCTCAAGGCGTCCGGCATCAGGGCTGTCTTCGATGTGAGTTTCGGGGCGGAGTTGACGGTCCAGAGCTATTTACGGCACATCCGGGAGAATTCCCCCCCGACCGTGGTCGCTCAACCGTGTCCGGCCATCGTCACGTACATTGAGTTGTACCGGCCAGAGCTACTTCCCTGGCTCTCTCCTGCAGGCAGCCCGATGCACCACATCATGCAGATGGTCCGTCGTGAATGCCCCCAGTATTCCTCGCATAAGATCGCCGTCATTTCACCTTGCGTTGCCAAGAAGCGGGAATTCAACGCAATCGGTCTGGGTGATTACAACGTGACGATGCTCTCTCTGCAAAAGCATTTCACGACTCATAACATCGATTTGTCGAAGTATCCCGAAACAGAGTTCGACGGGCCTCCGGCCGAGAGAGCGGTGCTCTTCTCATCGCCAGGAGGTCTCAAGGACACGCTCGAGCGGTGGAATCCCGGTGCCGCAAGAGCGACGCGAAAGATCGAGGGAGCACACACCGTGTTTCCCTATCTGGACAACTTGGCGCAGTCGGTCCAGGAGGGAATCGCACCCTTGCTGATCGACTGCCTCTGTTGCGAGAAAGGCTGCAATGGCGGCACGGGGACGCCGGGAAGGAGGCTGGGACTCGACCAGCTGGAGCACCTGGTCGCCGAGCGGGCCAAAGAAGCTCGTCGTGAGTTCGTCCCGGAGGAGGACGGGGACGAGGCAGCTCAGGCCGCTGTCGAGGATCTGCTTCGTGATCGTGATGATCCTGCGGGATTCCGGCGCACCTACGTGGATCGCTCGGCGACTGCAAGACTCCGCAAGCCCAGCCCGTCGGACCTCGAAACGATTTACGCGAAGATGAACAAGTTCACGCAGGCCGATCTACTCAACTGCGGCGCATGCGGGTACGGGTCGTGCGAATCGATGGCTGTTGCGGTGTTTAACGGCCTCAACCGACCAGATAACTGCGTGTTTTACCTGGGCACCGTTAATCGCGAGCAAGAACGGCGGGCCGCGGCGCTACAGGAAGTGATCAGGAACTTCGAGACGACGATGGCCAAGATCTCGCAGTCGGCCGAGAAGGCCGGTGAGCTGGACCGGGTCTCGGAAGCGATTGTCCGGCTCTCACAGCAGACCCACATCGTCGCCCTCAACGCGAGGATCGAGGCAGCCCGGGCAGGTGAGGCGGGTGCCGCATTTTCGGTCGTAAGCCTGGCCGTGCGGGACCTCGCCAGTGGCATCCGCGCGGAGGCGCAGGCCATTGAGCCATGTTCGCAGGCACTTCGCGAGGCATTCGCAGGGGTACTGACCGAGGTTGAACTCCTGGGAAAACGGGTCGTCAAGATTCTGGAGACACACGGTGACACAGCCATAAACGAGTGATCGATTTGATCCACTCTGGCACCGTCAATCGCGGATGACCTTGTAGAAAAACCATGGAACGGACCGAGATACTCCACTGGCTGATGGCCACCGATCCGGAAGATCTGGCCGATCTCTTTGCTCGCGCCAACCGGGTCCGACGTTCCAACGTTGGCGACGAGGTTCATCTCCGCGGTCTCGTTGAGCTCTCGAACCACTGCCGACGCCGGTGCGTCTACTGTGGATTGCGGTCGGGCAACGCAATCCAGACGCGCTACCGACTTGCGACCGAGGAGATTCTCGCCTGTGGAAGCACCGCGGCGAGGCTGGGTTACGGAACGGTCGTCCTCCAGGCAGGCGAAGATCCCGCGCTCACGGCAGAGTGTATGGCCAGTGTGATTCGCCTTCTGAAGGAACGCTTGCCGCTTGCTGTCACGTTGAGTCTGGGAGAGCGGCTTCCGGAGGAGCTCTCCCTGTGGCGCGACGCGGGCGCCGACCGGTACCTGTTGCGTTTCGAGACATCGAATCCGCGTCTTTATCGCCGAATTCACCCTCCACTTCTCGGCCAAAGCCATGATCGCGTCGAACTCTTGCGGATCCTCCGCGACCTGGGATATGAGGTTGGCAGCGGCGTCATGGTTGGCATTCCGGGCCAATCATGGGATGACCTCGTGAACGACATCTTGCTGATGAGATCGCTGGACCTCGACATGATTGGCGTGGGTCCCTACATTCCACATCCTCGAACGCCGATGGGCCGTCACGTGTATCGCTGGCTGCTACCGCCCGATCAGCAGGTTCCCGCCGACGTGATGACGACACTCAAGACGATGGCCCTGGCCAGGCTGAATTGCCCCCGAGCGAACATTCCCAGCACAACCGCACTGGCCACGCTCGACCCCGAACACGGTCGCGAAAGCGGGCTCCAATGCGGTGCCAACGTGATCATGCCCAATGTGACACCGCTCCAATACCGCAAAGCTTACGAGATCTACCCGAACAAGGCCTGTAACAGCGATTCCACAGAACTCTGCGAGCACTGCTTGAGCCTTCGCGTCGCGGCGATCGGCCGGACGCTCGGCCGGGGAAGAGGTGATTCGCCCAATCGGCGGGATCGGCTTTGCGGTGATTCGTCCACACGCCAGGAGCTCAGCTCATGAAAGATCTGTTGCCGATCATCGATCCACCGATCAGTGCGAGATCCCGGATCGAGTCCACTCCCGGCACGCGTCGCCGGGCAAACAAACTCCCTTGTCAGAAGGACCTGGGGTCGCACGCCGAGGATTTCATCGACGACCATCAGCTTGTATCACTGCTGGAACGCCCCTCGGAGCGCGATCAGGTGCGCGATGTGATCGCCAAGAGCCTTGACAAGCAGCCTCTTAGCGTCGCTGAGTCTGCTTTGCTCTTGAATGCCACCGAACCCGAACTCCAGCATGAGATCTTCGAGGCCGCGAGGCGGCTAAAACGTGACGTCTACGGCCGCCGGATCGTTCTCTTCGCGCCTTTTGTACATCGGCAACTACTGTGTCAATGACTGCTTGTACTGCGGTTTTCGCCGGTCCAATCACGATGCCGTTCGCCGTACCTTGGACCCTGACCAAGTACGGAAGCAAGTTGAAGCGCTCGAAGATCGCGGCCACAAGCGATTGATTCTCGTATTCGGTGAACATCCGAAATACGATGCCCGGTTCATCGCTGAGACCGTGCGCGTGGTCTACGGCACGACTCGTGGCAAGGGCGAGATTCGCCGGGTCAATATCAATGCGGCACCGCTGGACATTCAGGGATATCGCATCGTCAAGGATGCCGGAATCGGGACGTATCAGGTCTTTCAGGAGACTTACCACCACGCCTACGTATCGCGTTATCCATCCGGAGAGAACCCGCAAGGCCGATTACCTCTGGCGGCTTGATGCGCTAGGTCGAGCCATGGAGGCGGGGCTCGATGACGTCGGCATCGGTGCCCTCTTTGGTCTCTACGACTGGCGATTTGAAGTTCTGGCCCTGGTGTCCCACGCACTCTTTCTTCAGAGCCGGTACGGTTGTGGACCACATACGATCAGCTTCCCGCGATTGCGGCCGGCCTCGGGCGTCGCCTTCGACGATCGCTGGCTGGTCTCCGATCACGACTTCAAGCGACTGGTGGCCATCTTGCGGCTGAGCGTGCCGTACACCGGGATGATTCTCACCGCGCGCGAGCCGGCGGCCTTGCGAAACGAGATCATGGGCTTTGGAGTCTCGCAGATCGACGCTGGCAGCCGAATCGAGCTGGGCGGCTACACCGAAGCAGGCGACTCTCAGCAACAGGTCAGAGAGCGCGAACAGTTCGAGCTCGGAGACGTCCGAACGCTCGACGAAATCGTCCGGCAGCTTCTGGTTGACGACTACATACCTAGCTTCTGTACTGCCTGCTATCGCCTTGGACGGACAGGTGAACACTTCATGGAGTTTGCCATCCCCGGTTTCATCGAGCGGATGTGCACTCCCAATGCGCTTAGCACATTGCTCGAGTACCTGGTCGATTACGCAACACCAGAAACCAGAGCAGCGGGCGAGCTCGCGCTTGCCAAGGCACTGGACGCCATGCCGGACGGTGGACTGAAGCGAGAACTCTGCGATCGGTTGCGCCGGATCCGGACGACTGACGACCGCGACCTGTTCTTCTGAATCCAAGACATCAAGGCGGGCCTCAGAGGGCCGGAGAACGACCATGGCGCCGAGGCGGACCGAGCGCGACCTCCTGGGTGAGCTCGACATCCCGGCCGATGTCCTCTACGGCATCGAGACGAAACGGGCTATCGAGAACTTCGCCCTATCGGGACGTCCCGTGCACCGGGGACTGGTCCACGCCTACGGCGCGGTGAAGCTTGCCTGTGCGCAGACGAACGCTGAACTGGGCTACCTCGCAGGCCCGATGGTCGCGCCCCTCGAGACGGCCTGTCGCGAGATGATGGCCGGTGGACTGGACCAGCACATCATTGTCGATGCCTTGCAAGGCGGGGCCGGCACCTCGACCAACATGAACGTCAATGAGGTTCTGGCCAATCGTGCGTTGCAGCTTGCCGGGTACCCGCCGGGCCGTGTCGATATCCTAGCTCTCAACAGGTCAACCTCCATCAGTCGACGAACGACACCTACCCCACGGCGCTCAAGGTCGCCGCGCTTCAAGGACTGAAGGGAGTTGAAGCCTCGGTCTCCACCCTGACTGAAGTCTGCCAGAGAAAGGAGCAGCGAATTCGCCGATATCCTCAAGCTGGCACGGACCCAGTTGCAGGACGCTGTGCCGATTACCCTCGGGCGTGCCTTCGGAGCATTCGCCGACGCCTTCGCAAGGGACCGCTGGCGACTGGCCAAGTGCGCGGAGCGATTGCGGATCGTGAACCTCGGCGGCACGGCGGTCGGCACGGGTCTCGGCGCACCGCGTCGCTACATTTTCCGCGTCGTCGACCGTCTGCGGGAGATCACCGGGCTTGGCCTCGCTCGTGCCGAGAACCTGCTCGATGCGACCCAGAACCCCGACGCTCTCGTCGAGGTTTCGGGCATCATCCGCGCGCTCGCGTCCAACCTCATCAAGGTCTCGAACGATCTGCGTCTGCTTTCCTCGGGCCCCGACGCCGGGCTGGGCGAGATCCGCCTGCCGCCGGTTCAGGTCGGCTCCTCGATCATGCCAGGCAAGATCAATCCTGTGATCCCAGAGGCTGTGATCCAGGCATCATGGGTCGCCTTTGGTTGCGACCAGACGATCTTTCTGGCGTGTCGCCGGGGAATCTGGAACTGAACCACTTGATGCCGCTGGTGGCCGACAGTCTGCTCACGGGGATCGACTTGCTCTCGCTTGCCTCTCGGTTGCTGGCGGAGTGCTGTATCGAGGGCATCCAGGCCGATCGGAGTCGCTGCCGCTCCCAGGTCGAGAACGCGACGGCCACCGCCACAGCCCTCGTCGGTCGGCTCGGCTATCACGGTGCTGAACAGCTCATGGCTACTGCACGAACGAGAGGCGCAGCTTCCGCGATGTGGTCGTGACAGGCAAGGTGCTCACGGGGGAAGAGTTCGACGAACTGGTGTCTCCAGAGGCCGTGATGCGGCTAGGGTCGCCCGATTGCCGACCGACGAGCCATGCAAGCTCGCCCTTCGAAACTCGAGGATGAACAGACCATGCTGCGTACTCCCAAATCCAATCGCCTTCACATCGGCCTGTTCGGCCGGCGCAACGTCGGCAAGTCGCCGCTCTGAACGCGATCACGCGGCAGGAGGTCTCGCATCGTCTCCGACTTGGCCGGCACGACGACCGACCCGGTCGAGAAGCCGATGGAACTGCTGCCGCTCGGCCCCGTGCTCTTCATCGACACGGCCGGCATCGACGACGCGGGGCCGCTGGGCGACCTGCGTGTACGCGAAGACGCGGCAGGTCTTCGACCGCACCGACCTGGGCGTCCTCGTGGCCGAGGCGGGCGCTGGGGCGAATTCGAGGAGGCGCTCCTCGCCGAGTTCCTGGCACGGAAGACGCCGTGGTCATCGTGCTTCAACAAGACCGACCTCGCTGCAACCCGAGGCGGCCGCAAGTGGTCCCCCTGCGGAGATCAGTGCCGGTCCTGTCGTGCCGACCGTCGCCACACGCGGGGCAGGGCTTGCTCGACCTGCGCGAGGCGCTGATCGCGCGGCGCCGGAGGAGTTCTGACGCACCGCCGCTCGTCGGCGATCTCGTCCGCCGGGCGAGCTGGCCGTGCTGGTGGCTGCCCATCGACAAGGAGGCCCCCAAGGGCCGGCTGATCCTGCCGCAGGTGCAGACGATCCGCGACCTGCTCGACGGCGACGCCATTGCGCTGGTGGTCAAGGAGCGCGAGCTGCGCGCGCCCTCGGCCGGCTGAACCGAGCCGCCGGCTCTGGTGGTCACCGACTCGCAGGCGTTCCTCAAGGTGGCGGCCGACACGCCGCCGAGGTGCCGATGACCTCCTTCTCGATCCTCTTCGCCCGGCACAAGGGCGACCTGCGCGCTGGTTCGCGGGGCGACTGGCCATCGACGACTTCGCGCCGGCGACCGCGTGCTGATCGCCGAGGCCTGCAGCCACCACCCCATCGGCGACGACATCGGCCGGGTGAAGATCCCTCGCTGGCTCACGCAGTACGTCGGCGGCTCACTCGAATTCGTCCACTATTCCGGGCATGATTTTCCCGATGATCTGAGCCGGTTCAGGCTCGTGGTCCACTGCGGCGGCTGCGTGCAGAACCGGCGCGAGATGGTGCTCGACGGATCAATCGATGCCAATCCGGCGGGGTGCCCATCACGAACTACGGCCTGACGATCGCATATACGCTGGGTATCTTCGAGGCGCTCTGTCTCCCTTTCCGTCGGCACTCGAGGCGTATCGATCGCGCCTTCAGGCCCTGGCCCAAGCCACCTAGAACTCGGAACGAGTTTACTCTTCACCCAGCTCCTCCGGTGCGAAACCCCGGCGCATCGTGTTCTCGGTGATGCTGCGGGTCAGGAGGAACTCGAGCAGGTAATCCGAGCCGCCGGCCTTGGTGCCGATGCCCGAGAGCTTGAAGCCGCCGAACGGCTGGCGGTCGACCAAGGCGCCGGTGATCCCTCGGTTCACGTACAGGTTGCCGACCACGAACTCGCGCTTCACCTTCTCGATGTGCACGGGGCTGCGCGAGTAGAGCCCGCCGGTGAGGGCATACTGCGTTCCGTTGGCGATGCGCAGGGCCTCGTCCATGTCGCCCGCCTTGATGACGGCCAGAATCGGTCCGAAGATCTCCTCCTGGGCGATCCGTGCCTGGGGCGAGACGTCGGCGACGATGAGGGGGCCGACGAAGGTGCCGACGTCGGCGAGCTCACCGACGTCCGATATCGAGCACGACGCGTCCTTCCTGCATGGCCACCTGGCGGTAGTCGAGGATTCGCCTGCGGGCCTCGGCGTCGATGACGGGGCCGACCAGGGTTTCGGGATCGGCGGCCGGGCCGATCTTGATGGCCCGGGCGGCCTCGACCAGCCGGGCGAGGAAGGCGTCGTAAATTCCCTCCAGGACGATCACGCGCGAGCAGGCCGAGCACTTCTGGCCGGCGTAGCCGAAGGCGCTCTGGACGACGCCCACGACGGCCTCGTCGAGGTCGGCGTCGTCGTCGACGATGATGGCGTTCTTGCCCCCCATCTCGGCGATCACCCGCTTGACGTGGTCCTGACCGGCCCTGGTATCGGCCGCCTGGCGGTTGATCAGGAGGCCGACGTCCCGCGAGCCGGTGAAGGCGATCAGGTTCACGCCCGGATGGTTCACCAGGGCCTGGCCGACCTCCTCACCGCGGCCGGGCAGATAGGCAATGGCGCCCTGGCGGCACGCCGGCCTCGAGGAGAATCCGCACGAGCTGCCAGGCGATGACCGGCGACTGCTCGGCCGGCTTGAGCACGACCGTGTTGCCCGTGACGAGCGCGGCGACGGTCATGCCGCAGGGGATGGCCAGCGGGAAATTCCAGGGGGGAATGACGACGGCCACGCCGCGCGGCAGGTGCTCGCAGACGTTGTTCTCGCCGGGCACGTCGCGGCGGCGCGGCTCGGCCAGGCGAATCATCTCCCGCGCGTAGAACTCGCAGAAGTCGATCGCCTCGGCGACGTCGGCGTCGGCCTCGCGCCAGGGCTTGCCGCACTCGAAGACCTCCCACGCCGCCAGCTCGAACCGGCGCTCTCGCATGAGCGCGGCGGCCCTGAGAATGACCCTGGCTGCGATCGCGGGGCGAGGTGGCCGCCCAGCCCGGCAGCGCCCGCCGTGCCGCGGCCACGGCGGCCTCGGCATGCTCGGCGCCGGCCATGGCCGTCCGGCCGACCGCGCGCGAGCGGTGGCTGGGGTCGAGCGATTCGAGCTGGCGTCCGGGCGTGTCGATCTTCCCGGCCGTCGATCAGGAGCGGATAGTCTCTGCCCCAGCTTCTGCCGGACGCTGTCGATGGCCCGGGCCATCGCCTCGCGGTTCTCGGCGACCGGCGAAGTCGGTCACCGGCTGGTTGCGAAACGGCGGCAGCTCGGCACTGTCTCGGCTGGCTGGGGGCTCGTCCGTCGCGGCCGGCTGGCGCTCAACATGGCTCCGATCTCCTCGGGATTCTTCAGCAGGTCCTCGATGTTCGCTCGATCGGCGAAGCTGGCCTTCAGGAAAGATTCGTTCGACGTGTTCTCGAGCAGCCGGCGCACCAGGTAGGCCATGCCCGGCAGCATCGCGCCGTAGGGCGTGTAGACCCGCACGCGATGGCCCCGGGCGACGAGTGCGGACTGGATGACGTCGCCCATGCCGTGCAGCGTCTGCAGCTCGAAGCCGGCCGGAGGAACGCCGAGCACCTCCGCGGCCGCGATCGCGTGGGCCAGGCTGCGGATGTTGTGGCTGCCGAAGGCCGGCCGCAGCGTCTCGTGGTTCTCCATGAGGAAGCGCGTGCAGCGCTCGTACATCGCGTCGCTTTGCCACTTCCGCAGGAAGACCGGCTCGGGCCAGCCCAGCCGCCGGGCGGTCAGGACCTCGTAATCCCAGTACGCCCCCTTGACCAGCCGAATCGTGATCGGCGTGCCCCGCGATTCGACCCAGTCGCGGAGCATCCGCAGCTCGGCCTCGGCATCGGGCTGATAGGTCTGAACGACGATGCCGACATCCGGCCAGTCGCGGAACTCCGGCTCGGCCAGCACGCGCTGGAAGAGCTCGTAGCTGAGCGACCGATACTCGTACTGCTCCATATCGACGTGAACGTAGGCACCCAGCTCGCGGGCCGTCGCGAAGAATCGGCCGCAGCCGGCCGGCCACGCCGGCGATGGTGGCCTCGGCGTGGATCGGGTCGAAGTGAGTCGTCAGGCTCGACAGCTTGAGCGAGAGATTGACCCGGGGAATCGGCCCGTTCTGATCGCGGTCGATCAGGGGAATCTCCGGGGCCGCGTTGAGCGGACCGGAGAGCCCGCGGATCAGGTTCAGGCAGGTCTGCTGGTAAACGTCGGCCTCGGCCTCGCTGATCACCGCCTCGCCGAGCAGGTCGGCGGTGAAGGCCAGCGACTTGCCGCGCAGAGCCCATGACGGTCTTCGACGCCTGGTCCGGCGTGGCGCCGGCGATGAACTTTCGCCCCATCAGCCCGGCCGCCGTGCGCGCCGACCAGGCCAGGAGCCGCTCGCGATCCGAGCCCGGAGGGGCCAGGGCGACCGCCAGCCTGAGCCAGGCCGGCACACGCTCGCCGGCCTCGCTCAGGTACTCGTCAAGATGCCGCCGCACCGAGCCGGCCGAGTGAAGGGTGGGCAGGACGTCGATGAACCGGAAAAGCTGGACGCGAACCTGAGGATCGTTCAGGGTCCAGCTCATGAACCGGTCGTCCCACCAGGCGCGGTGCCAGGGCCTGGGCCCGCGGCCGATGCGATCAAACAGCTCGCGGCCGATGGCCGTCGTTCGTTTTTCGAGAGCTCCGGCATCGAGCCCTGTCGAAGATGTGCCGGGCCCGAATCGGGCCCGGCCGTGCGCGAAGCGGTCGCCATGAAGGCACGTACTCCCAGAGAACGCGGCACAACCCGGTTGTCGATCTCTCCACCCCATCACCATTCTACGCGTGTCGGCTTTCCGGCAGAACCGTTGTCTGCCTCGCGCATGCTAGGTTCTTTGCACCCGTGCAGCTTGCCCGAGGCACCATCGCCTTGCTCCATGGGATCTCGTGCGGTAGGGTAACGGAAATGGGCCGGATGCTGGGCTCGCCTTGCCAAGATCGGACTGGACCCAGGCCTGCCGAGCGAATGTTCAACCTCGAGAGCGAACCACAGAAGCCGATTCGCAGCGCTTCGGGCGGGGTGACTGTCTGCTGGACGTGGCCGGTCGACATCCGCCTGATGCTGGCTGTCGCGGTTCTCGTCTGCAGTGTTGGCCTTCGGGCGAGCATCTGGTTACAGGGCTCGGATTCCGCGGCCGCGTACCGCAGAGTTCCCGACCTGGTCATCGACCCCAACACTAGCGCCAGCGAGCGTCCTGGAGGCGTTGCCGCATCTAGGACCGGGTTTGGTGAGCCGATTGATCGCGGAGCGCAGAACTCCGGCCGTTCGAAATCGACCGAAGACCTCCGTCGCAGAGTCCGCGGCCTCGGGCCGGTCACGCTGTCCAGGCTCAGCCCTTATTTGCAGTTCCAGCCGGTCAGCAAAACCGGCTCGCGGAACGTCGGCTCCAGAGCCGCTTCGACAAGGAATCAAGCCGCAGTCCAACCCAGGCTCGCTCAGGCGCAAGATCGCCCCGAATCGCTGATGCCAAGTCGCTTACGTCTGACAAGGAGCGGCCATGGAAAGCACTCGCCGAGATTTTGTTCGCCGATCGGGCGGGATGATGATCGCCGGGCTGTCTGTCCGCACCACGCGTGAGTCAGTCTGGCGACCCGCTGCCGGCGAAGGATTCGAATCTGATCCTCCTCGAGGCCGAGCAGTTTGCCGACACAGGCGGCTGGGACATCGACCAGCAGTCGATGGATCAGATGGGCTCGCCCTATCTGCTGGCGCACGGCCTGGGAGTGCCGGTCAAGGACGCGGTCACCACCTTCAAGCTCGCCGCCCCGGGCAAGTATCGTGTCTGGGTCCGCACCAGAGATTGGGTGGCACCATGGAAGGCGCCTGGTGCCCCGGGTCAGTTTCAGGTACTGATCAACGGCCGCTCGCTTCCAGTCACCTTCGGAACCGAAGGCGCGGAGTGGCACTGGCAGGACGGCGGAATCGTCGAGCTCGCCCGGGAGACGACCGTCGCGCTGCACGACCTCACCGGCTTCGAGGGACGCTGCGATGCCGTCCTCTTCACGAAGGACCTCGAGCTTCAAGCCACCGAATGAGCTGGCCGCACTGACACAGGTTCCGTCGCGCGGCGCTTGGGCTTGCCCGAGGAGCCGGAGAACGGCGGGCGAGTTTGATCTGGTCGTGGTCGGCGGCGGGATCGCGGGGGCCAGCGCGGCGCTCTCGGCGGCTCGGAACGGGCTCAACGTCGCGCTGGTGCAGGATCGGCCGGTGCTGGGCGGCAACGGCAGCTCGGAGGTTCGCGTCTGGCCCGAGGGGCACACCAATCAGCAGCCGTATCCGCACATCGGCGACATCGTCGAGGAGCTGGTACCCGAGAAAGGGCCCGGCGACGGCAACGCCAAGGGAGCTGCCGATCTACGCCGATGCGCGGAAGACGAAGCTGGTTCGTGCCGAGCCGCGCATCCGCCTGTTCACCGATCATCACGTCTTCGACGGTCGAGGCGCACGGCGGCCAGATCAAGTCCGTCGTGGCTCAGCATACGCACACGGGAGTGCGCGTCCGCGCTCGCGGCGAAGTTCTTCGCCGACTGCACGGGCGATGCGACCGTGGGCTTCCTGGCCGGCGCGGACTACGAGATGACCCGCGAGAAGCACCAGGGGCTGAGTAACCTCTGGAACGTTCATGGACGTTGCCGATCCAAAGCAGGTCCTGAAGTGCGAGTGCAAGGACAAGACCGCTCTGGCCATGGCAGCCGAGTGCGGCAACGTCGCAGCTCCCTTCCCGCGCTGTCCCTGGGCGATCGATCTCACCGACAAGCCCTTCCCGGGCCGCAGAACTCCAAGGGCCAGTGGGGCCCCAAGAACCCGCTGGACAACCTGGGCGGCTGGTTCTGGGAGAGCGGCTTCGATCAGGACCCGATCACACGACGTCGAGCGGATTCGCGACCTGAACCTGCGGGCCATGTACGGCGCCTGGGACGCGCTCAAGAACGTGGACAAGCTCTACCCGAATCATCGCATCGGCTGGGCGGCGTTCATCGCCGGCAAACGCGAGTCGCGCCGGCTGCTGGGCGACGTCGTCCTGACCGCGGACGATTTCAAGACGGGCCGGGTCTTCTCCGATCCGGCCTTCCCCTGCTCCTGGCACATTGATCTGCACGGGCCGGATTCGCGATATCAGAAGGGGCTCGAGGGCGAGGAATTCATCTCGCAGGCGACCGAGGGCAAGGGCTACCAGTATCAAGGGCCGTACTGGGCACCCTATCGCTGTCTTTACAGCCGCAACATCACCAACCTCTTCATGGCGGGGCGCGACATCAGCGTCACGCACGAGGCGCTCGGCCCGGTTCGGGTCATGCGCACCTGCGGCATGATGGGCGAGATCGTCGGCAAGGCCGCGTGGATCTGTGTCCGCCACGAGACGACACCGCGGGGCGTCTATGAAAAATATCTCCCCCTGCTCAAGGAACTCATGAATCGCCCCGGCGCATACCGGTCTGAATGGTTGATCGGCTCTGGAGAAGCGTCGTGATTGATTCGTCCCGGGACTAGCGGCAAGCGACGGCCTGGTTCATTGTCGTCTCTCCGCCACACGCCGCAAAGAACGCCCCATGAAGCCGACGATCGTCCAGCCGCTGATCATTCCCAGGAAGTAGATGACAACGCTCATCAGGGCCAGTGGCGAATCAAGACTCCAGCCCAGAAAGCGAACCGGGACGGTCCGCGAGTTTTCCATGGCGAAGATGATGATGGCTCCCAGAAGCACAAGCAGAATCAGAGCTTGGATGAATCGCATGGCCAGGGCTCCCAGTCGGTTCAGTGAATACCGAAAACGGCCTTTCCCGATCGCGTTCACGACCCTTCGACCTGGACTTCGATACCGTCGGGATCGGGAAAGTACACCGGTTTCCCTCTCGTCGGGGTCTCAACCCAGCTCCTTTCAGCTTCTCCCCTGCCTGGTCGGCGTTGTAACCTCGAATGGCGTAGCAGTAATGGTTCAATCCGGGGCGCTCGCCTTTGAACAGGGTCAGGAAGAAGTCCGCATCGTTGCCCATGAAGCAGTTGTTGTCTTTGTCCTCGCGGATCACTTTCAATCCGAGATGCTTGATGTAGAAGTCTGGGATCGAGTAACATCGCGGACGTTCAGCGCGACGTGATCAAGGCCCGTGGCCTGGAAGGTATTGCCTTCGCGCTCACGTGCCATGACTGTCCCGTGAATTCCAGCCATGGCTGCCCCGAGCCCCATGAGTCGGGACGCGAGCTCGCGCCGGGAGAGATTCCCCCCTCTCAAACTCTCGAACGAGTGTTTCGGCGATGTCGGATTGCATGGTCGGCCTCACTCTTGGGGAAGGTACACGAACCTTGATGAAAATGGAGTACCGCGCAGAGGGATTGTCGACAGGGTCTCACATGTCGGTTCACGCTCGCAAGAGAAATGCCAAAGGCGCTGCTTGCCGACGATGAGAGCGGAAACGTCGGCTGAGGCTCCGTACCCTTGCGGAGCCGGCTCGATGCCTGATGGGTGCGTTTGTCGTGTGATGAGAGGGCAACCGCCGTGGACAAGGTCAATATCCGGGATAAACTCGCTCTCTTTCAAGGATCACTGGAATCCCAGGCTTGTGGGCGAGCTGAACGGTCAGCACATCAAGCTGGTCAGGTTCCAGGGCGAGTTCGTCTGGCACAAGCACGACCTCGAGGATGAGCTTTTCCTGGTCATCAAGGGCCGTTTCCGGATGGAGTACCGGGATAGGCACGTCTGGCTGGAGGAAGGGGAATTCCTCATCGTTCCACGAGGCACCGAGCACCGCCCGGTCGCCGACGAGGAGGTGCAAGTGCTGCTTCTCGAGCCTGCGGGAACACTGAATACCGGTGATGCCCGGGATGAGCAGACGGTCACGGAACCCGAGTGGATCTGAGACGCTCCGAGCCCCGCGCCATGGCGACGGACAGTTCTGGAGACGACGAAGCAGGAACGGGCCGGAGAGCATCTGAGTCGCAGCCGAGCGACGCGGGCACCCGTTGAGACGACCCGTGGAGAAGAACGACGAGCACATCATGATTCACCCACTTTCCGACCTGCTGGAGCGAAGCAAGAAGCCCTCGCGCACGGTTGTGGGGCTGATGTCCGGGACGAGTGCCGACTCGATTGACGTCGCCGTTTGCCGGCTGAATGGCCACGGATCTGACATCATCGTCGAGCTGGTGTGCTACCGGGAACACGCACATGATGCCGACATCCGCCGCCAGGTTCTCCAGGCCGCGAATCTCGACGTGCGAGCCGTTGCCGAGCTGAACGTCCATGTTGGCGAGGTCTTTGCCGCCTCCTGCCTGGCGACGCTTCACGAGGCCGGCCTTTCGTCACGAGATGTCGACGTGATCGGCTCGCACGGTCAGACGATCTATCACCATAGCGGCGTCGCGGGGGCGCGTCGGGCGACTCTTCAGCTCGGCGATGGCGACGTGATCGCAGTGCGAACCGGGAGCTTGTCCTCTCCGACTTCCGCGCTCGCGACATCGCCGCGGGGGGTGAGGGCACCCCGCTCTCGCCGATCGCCGATGTCGTACTGTTCGGCAGGCGTACTCCGAACGAAACCCGGCACCGCCGCGCGATCCTCAATCTCGGCGGAATCGCCAATCTCACGGTGCTCGACGACGATCCTGCTCGCACACTCGGGTTCGACACCGGACCGGCGAACGCACCGCTGGACCGGCTGGCGCGCGGCTCTCCGACGGCATGCTCCAGTTCGATCGAGACGGGCAGATCGCCAGAAGCGGACGGGTTGACGAGACGCTCGTCGCCGCCTGCTCGATACCGACGTCTTCCTCGCTCGCCGCCCGCCCAAGTCCACGGGGCTTGAGGTGTACGGCGACGCGTTTCTGGATCGCGCCGCCGACGCTCACGGAGACTACGACGCCGACCTGATGGCGACCCTCGCCGAATTCGTCGCCAGGACGATCGCCGTGGCTTCGCCAGTGCGCCGACTCGGGCCGCCCGTCGAGGAGCTCATCGTGGCCGGCGGAGGGGCGAAGAACGCCACTCCTGATGGAGCGGATCGCGGGCGCTCGTTGAGCCGGTGAGGTTCGACGATCCGACGAGGTCGGCGTTCCATCCGACGCCGCGAGGCGATGGCCTTCGCGGTCTGGCCGACACCGAACGCTCGACGGACGTCACCGTAAAGACCCGCTGAATCAGCACCTTGTTGGTGGTGTGTTCACGGCGGGCGACGTCGGCGATGTAGTCGCTGGCACGGGCGAAGGCCAGGAGCGTGGCGTCCATCTCGGCCGCTTGTTCGGCGGTCGGTTGCAGTTTCAGGACGATCGTCCGCACGTTTCCATGCCGATGCTTTTATCACATGGTAAGTTCACATGCAACGGACGGAGGGAGCTCTCGTCATCCCTTAGGGGAGGGGCTTCACGGCCCAAATTAGGTGAGGCCGAGCTGACGCCATGCACGGGTACATCGCCTGTCGACCTGGTACGTGCGGAACAACCTCCGGCGGATGGGCCTACGCTCCTACCGCGAGCAAGGGCAGGCAGATTGGCTCGGGGCACATCGAGAGCAGGGGCAAGACAGGGGGACCAAACAGGGACCAAACAGGGACCAAACAGGGGGTCGAGAATAGAGCGAAATGCGTCCGGGCATCGACGGGAGAATGCGTCTTGAACGTCATAACTCATTACCATGACGATGGAAGCGACGAGGACGCCTTCTGGGGTCACTCCATAAGTCAATCAACCGGGCGTAACCAGGGTCGCGCTCTCGCGCGGACGGTTAACACGCATTCAAGCAATTAGCTGCGTCGTCGGCACAATACAAGGGCGAGAGAAAAGACGTCGGGAAGAGAATCAAGCGCTTTACATTGACAACCTTGGATGTAGACCGCGATTGCGATGTTGTTCTGCCGAAAGGAGTTCGCAACCCATTAGTATATGATCACTCAGTTTGTGCATTGGGCTCAAAAGTTCGATCAACCTCCGGTAGGCAGGTGCCTGCGCGTCGAGCTATCTCGTGACGATGACGCACTTCTTGGAGACTTCGAGTTTTTCGATGACGGTCCGGACGGCTTCGCGACACGGATCAGGACACTCTACGAGGGCCGGTTCCTGAACGCCATCTCGATTGGCCTCCAGATCGTCCGGGCCGGCCCGCCTGACACGTTCGTTCTTCCGCCGCACGTGGCAGAGTGCAAGGGGTTTATCTCGGCTGCGAATCTCATCGAGGTGTCTGCTGTCCCGATCGGGTCGAATCCCAAGGCACTTGTACACGTGGCCAAATCGCTTCGCCCATGGCTCGTGCCACAGGCCGCCGACCCCGTCGAGATCGACCGCCTGGCGAACCGCGTGATTGATCGCCTTCAAGGTCAGGGGGTCCTGTCCCGAGCGATCAACGAGGCAGCCGCGGAGGCAAATTGCCGGACCCGGAGGGTTCGTCCCCCTGGTTGATTACCCGCCACCCAATCCAGCCCCCTTCCTTACCACGTCTTGATCTTCGCGTCCCAGTTCCCACCAAGCACGCTCTCAAAGGAAACTAGGCATGCCTGAGCACGCCCCGATGTCCCGATCGGCGACCCGCCAGCCCTCGCGCGTCGCCTCGAAGGCTGGCCCTGTCTCATCGCCGAGGACGGCCGAGTCTGGTCTCTCCGGACTTGCTCGCTTCCTCTTGGCCTATCGCAACCAGGATGGTTACGTGCTTGCCGGACTCTCTCAGGCTGGCAGAAGGCGACTCCACCGCCGCATCCACCATCTCGTCCTTGAAGGGTCCCGCGACCCACGACCGGCCGGCATGGAGGCATGGCACTTGAACGGCGTCCGAACCGACCATCGCCTACAAAACCTGGAGTGAACCACGAGAGCCGTGTATAATCATGGCCGGACCCGACACGAACGCGCTGGCTCACGGCAGCGTATCCCGTGGGAGACGGTTTGCGCCATCAGGGTGAGCGCTAGTCGGCGGTCGACGATTACATCGCTAGCCCGACCGTTCGGCGTGACCCATGCTACTGCGAGAGACATCGTACGTCGCAGTCGCCGGTGCCCGCCAGCAAGAACCCGGCATTGCCCCGCGATAATGGAGCGGCAGGGAAGGAGCAGGGAGGGAGCTGGGACGGAGTCGTAACCCAAGTGGCGGCGTGCATCCCGCGCGCCATCTTCTACTGGAAACGCACGCCAGATGGTCGAGGTGAAGGCATGAGCGACAAGCCGTGGCAGCAACGTAAAGGCGAACCGAGTATATGGTTTTGCCGATTCACCGAGTTCTACCTACCGCTCGGCGAAGACCGCTCCATTGACGCCGCCTACATGGCGTTTCGCCTCAAGGGCCAGGAAGGCACCGCTCAAGGACCGATAACATGGAAGCGAGCGCCTGGCAACTGGAAGGACGCCTGCTCGAAATGGGGGTGGGTCATGCGAGCACAGCGATACGACTCGTATCTTGCCAACCAGGTGCGGAAAAAGCACTCCGCGATGATGCGACGTCGCCATGAACTCCATCTCGAATCCACACGCTTTTATACGCAGAAGCTCATCGAGAGGCTGCCCAGCGCGAGATGGAAGGATCTCGACGACGATCCGCGTCAGCTTGTGCTCCTTGTATCCCACGCGATCGCACAAGAGCGATTACTGGCGACCTCGCCTCCACCCCCCGACCAGATAGATGACTCGCGAGTGATGGGGTTTGCCGAGCAGCAGGAGAGCGAGCGTGAAGCCGCCGACGCCGCATTCAAGGCCGTCTATCGTTCCGCGCCTCCCGAGTATCTCGCCGAAGTCGTAAGGATTCTCAGGCAAGTCGAGCCGCCCGATGCAAGCTCAGGAGGAGCACCAGGACAAGGTGAGCCTCAGAACGAGCCGAGCCCTCGACAGCATGAGCCTCCTGCACCGAAACCGGGTGTACCGCCCGCATCAACCGACAGCGAAACAGGCGGCGTTCCTGGCGATTGACGCGCCCGAGGTCCCGAGCGCTAGGCAGCGAGAGAGGGCGGAATCGTGCCAAAACTGAATGCGTGGGCAGCATTTCTCTCGGGTCGCGACCCCGACCCTCCCGTGGAGCCCGCCGTGTTGCTCATGGGGGTCGCGCCACTCGATCCGGCGATAAATCACCTCGACGCGCGCTGTCCAGTCTGTAAGGGCAGTATACGGCCCCAGGACGAGAGGGTGCACTGTCTCCAGTGCGATCTCCGACCCCCCATCGAGGTCATCTTGCGGGCCGCTCGTCAGCACACGCGACGTCCGCCGAAACGGATCAACCAGGGTCCGGCGCCTGCGACAAAGAACCTCACGCGCAAGGACGCCGGACCATGACCAAACCGCCACCGAAGGCGTGAATGGCCTCGCAGCTTCACCTGGAGAACGAGCGTGCCACATGTGACGGTGCCGCAGATTACCAAAATCGCCGTAAAGCCCCTGCCTTCAGGCATGGGGATCTAAGGCGTCTTCCCGGTGTTGATTTTGGGCACGGTTGTTGATTAGATAGCCAAGCCCTGTATAATCAGGGTATGGAGTACAAGAGCAACCGGAACGTCGTCTATTCCTGCAAGTACCACGTCGTGTGGTGCCCCAAGTTCAGGCGTCCAGTTCTGATTAACGGGGTGGACCAACAGTTCAAGGAAATCCTCCGAAGCGTCGTCTCTACAAACCCAATCGGAGTTGATCGAGCTTGAGGTTATGCCGGACCACGTCCACCTGCTCGTCGAGGTCGATCCTCAGTTCGGCATCCACAAGTTCGTAAAGCTGGCCAAGGGCAGATCGTCGCGGATTCTGAGAGAGCAATTCCCTTGGCTCAGATCGCGACTTCCCACGCTCTGGACCAACTCGTATTTCGTCTCCACTGTCGGTGGTTCCCCCCTGGCAATCGTCAAGCAATACATCGAAAACCAAAAGCGAGTCTGATCCGTGTCCACCCACCGCAAGGTCTATCGATTTCGCATGCGGCCCACGAGGATTCAGGACCAAGCCCTGAGCCGGATGGCTGCGCGAAGATGGGTATGGAACTGGGGACTCGCTCGGTGGAGAGAGTCCTACCAGGCCACGGGGAAGTCGATCAGTCTCAAGCAACTGTCCGCTGAGTTGACGGCTCTCAAGGAGAAGCCGGAAACTTCGTGGCTCAAGAAAGCAGATTCGCAAGCCCTTCAGCAAGTCCTCAAGGATTTGCACCGGGCCTTCACGAACTTCTTTGAGAAGCGGGCAAGGTATCCCAGGTTCAAGAGCAAGAAGCGAGATCCCTTGCGGTTCCGGATTCCGCAACGAGTCAAGATCGACGACGGCAAGGTCTATGTTCCCAAGGTCGGGTGGGTACGAATCCGACAATCGCGGGCCGCTGAAGAGCAGACCAAGAGCGCCACGTTCCGCCGTTCCGCTGATGGCAATTGGTACGTCATGCTCACTTTCGAGTTCGAGATGCCCGACATTCCTTTGCCGGCACCCGAACCAGACAAGGTTGTTGGTATCGACCTGGGATTGAAGACGTTCGCGACCATCACCGGTCAGGACGACGTTCTTTCCCCGAAGTTCTTCCGGAAGGGGCAACGCAAACTTCGCAAGGCTCAACGAGTGCTTTCCAGGCGGAAGCCCGGAAGCAAGCGGAAGACCAAAGCCAAATTGGCCGTCGCGCGTGTCCACCAAAGAATCGCCAACCAAAGAGGAGACTTCCTTCACAAGCTGACGACTCGGCTCGTCAACAATAACGACGGAATTTGCATCGAGGATTTGTCGCTCAAAGGTCTCGCGAGAACCAAGCTGGCCAAGAGCTTCACGGATGCCTCGATGGGAGAGTTCCGGAGACAGTTGACCTACAAGAGCGAGTGGAACCGCAAGCACCTGGTCGTGATCGGTCGCCTCTTCCCATCGTCCCGTCTGTGCCGTGGCTGTGAAGCGGTCAACGCAGAGTTGACCCTCTCTGATCGCCACTGGGTTTGTGCTTGCGGGATGGTGCATGATCGCGACGGTTCCGCTGCTATCAACATTCGGGACGAAGGTCTCAGGATCTTGGCCGAGGGTGGCTCGGACAAGCAAAACGCTCGGGGAGCCGGTGTCAGACCTCCGATGGAGGCAGTCGGCGTCGAACCGAGAATTCTCCGCCCTTAGGCGTGGGGAGCCTCAAGATTCCGAGCCGTCCGCTGATCAAGATAACGTGATGGTCAACGACCACCCACAGAGGATGCGTCGTGTCCGCTCTTGATCAGTCCGCGCGCATCGACTCAGGAGGAGTTCTTATGCTGCCGAAGGACATGAAAATAGCTTAGAAACGTCCCGGATGGGCCGACCTACTGCCCGCGGAACGGACCCTGTTGGACCAGCTCGTACCGAGGCGTTCGCCCCTGCACAATGACCGGCGGCCTGGAAACAGAGCGGCCTCGGCAAGTCGTTCCCCGTTCCTCATAGAGTGTCAGGGAGCGGAACGCTCGTTCAATGCACCGCCCCATCCGCAGGATTCTGTCGGGGTGTATATGAACTGCCAAGTGCCGGTTTCGCTGGTGCTTCGCAGAAACTACTTCGGTGGAGGCGGACCGAAGCGCAGTCGATCGCTCCAAGGCCAAGCCTTATGAAGTTGTCTAAACTCCTGTCGCGAAGTTGAGGCATCGAGATGCGAGCCGCGTAACAAATGCCGATGCAGTTCGCGCGGCTGAAACCGTCCTGACCCATGGAGTCATTTGGAAGTTCGCTGATTGATCGGCCGACTTTGGCCCGTTATTATCAATGTGTCAATATGTGGGCGTGAGAGAATCACAAGTTAGGCCGCCGACCGACGCCAAGGCGATCGACGTGCGTTTCGAAAGCCTGGCTGTCTGCTCCGTGTTCGACGATCCGGCGATTGGACTCGCTAGGGATCGGAACGAACCTCGGGCCGCGCTCCGGACACCCGGCTCCGACGTGACCTCTCGTCCTTCGCGGCCGACTTCGGGCTTATCGCTTCTTCCCCCCGACACCGGGCACGGCCGCGACTTGTTTCATCCACGCCGCGATCTGGCGTTCGTCGAGGTCGTCCACGGATTCGAGCTCCACGCCCCGCGTAGACTTGCCCATCCCCACCGGCGTCACCGGCGGTACCGGCTTGAGCGCCGCGCCGTTCACGAACATGAGCTTGACGTGGCCGGCGAAGCCGCCGCAACAGAAGCACCAGCCGTCGCCGACGCCATAGTACGACATGCCCCACTTCACGGAGCGCTGCAGGCCGGGCAGCGTCTTGGCCGCCAGGGCATCGACACTCTCGGCGATGCCGCGCTGCGGCTGCGGCAGGCTGGCGATGTAGGCGAAGACCGGCTTGTCGCCGACCGCTGCCTTCGCGGGGCTTGCCCTGCCGGTCATGGCTTCCGGCAGCGTCGTGGCGACTTTGCCTGGTGCCGCCGTGCGCTTGGCCGGTTTCCGGACTGTGGGTTTGGAAGTCTTGTCTGTCTTGCGGGCGGGCATGGTGGTTTCCTGTAATCCCCGAACGTTCTCGCCGTGCTCCTTGTTCGACAGCACTAAGTCGTACTTGCCGCCGGTGAGGGCGTCAAGCTCGTTGACCTTTCGAAGGCAAGAGCAGCGCTCGCGCTGAAGCTCGAGTCGTTATCGCCAATCAGGTCCGCTGAGTGCAGGCAGGAAGAAAGACGCTTCGTTGATACTGAAGGCCGAATGGGTGGGAGTGATACCTTGCCGCGGACAGGAGGCGTCCCACTGCGCCACTGGTAGTATGTTTATGTCTGGGCAGCGCCCCATCAAGTGCGTTCGGTATGGTCGACCGGACCACCCTCGGTCATAGCACCTTCGGTGGAGGCGGACCGAATGCGCGCAACCCCGATCAAGTTGTTCAAACTCCTCTCGCAAGGTTGAGCGGCTGAGAAAGTCCCAACGCGACGCGCGATCGCTGCGAGTTGCCCCGTCTCGGCGCTCATAGACCTGACCACCGGTCGCGGCATGGATATAATCGCTGCCAGCGGCGGGTGGCGGTCTACGTTGGACTGCTTCCGTTGCGCCACGATCTCGGAGGCGATCATGAAGGCGATACTCTCATTGGCGTTGGTCCTCGGGGTATGCGGCCTGGCGGGCGCGGCGGACGAGAAGGTGGTCGTTGGTCAAACGCACGGCATTCATTCCGCTGTCCTGAAGGAAGAGCGGAACTACCGGGTCTACCTGCCGGACAGCTACGCATGGGCGAAGGATCGCCGGTATCCGGTCCTTTACGTGCTCGATGGCGAGTCACAATTCCTCCACACCGCCGCTTCCGTCGACTATCTCGCTGCGCATGGAGAAATCCCAGAACTGATCGTGGTGGGACTTGATAGCACCGTAAGGGTAAGGGACTTCTCACCGACGGACTGGCCCGAAGTATGGGTTGGCGGAGGGGGTGCTCCCAATTTCAAACGCTTCTTGTCCACCGAGTTCATTCCGACCATCGAGCGGACGTACCGTACAGACGGGTTCCGAGTGCTTTCCGGGCCTTCTGCAGGTGGGCTGTTTGCTTTGTATTGCCTGACGACCGAACCGTCGCTTTTTGCGCGTATTTTGCGCTGAGTCCAAGCCTCGACTGGGACCACAACTGGCCGCAACGGTCGCTGGAGAAAGCTTTCGAATCGACGCGCAAGTTGGAGGCATTCCTCTATGTCGCCCGGTCCGACGACACCGGCCGCCCCCTGGAGGACTATGAGCGATTCGTTCAGACACTCAAGACCAAATCCCCACAGGGATTTCGCTGGTTCAGCCAGGCATTCCCGGACGAAACGCACGCTGGTGTGCCCTTGCTCGCGGAAATCGATGCGCTTCGCCACCTCTATCACGGGTACCGATTTCATAATGACTTGCTTCCCAAGGGACTCGCCTATGCTGAGCAGCATTTCAAGGACGTGTCGAAGAAAGTCGGTTGGCCCCTCGCCATTCCAGAAAGCGTGATCAACGAGTTTGGGTATGCCGCCCTATCCCAGGGAAAAACTCCGGATGCGATCGGATTGTTCAAACGAAATGTCGAGGCCAATCCGAACTCCGCCAATGCCTATGACGGCTTGGCTGACGGATACGCGAAAGCCGGACAGTGGAAGGATGCTGTAGAGGCGTCAGAGAAAGCAGTCGCACTGGCCACTCAGTTCTCCAATCCTAAACGCTCCTATTTCATCGAGCAGGCCAAGAAGATGAATGATCGTCTCAAACAGGCGCCTGGGCCTTCAAAATGAGAGTGTTGATCACCGCCTCGACGCGCCTAACCATGATGGATTGGGGTCCGCGAAGCCGGACCTCCAATGAGCTTTCTCGGTCGGCAGCGTGCGTCGGTGTAATCGACCGACGCATCCGCAGAGTAATCCCGAGTTCTGTGCACACATCGCCCATCCTGGTTCCGGGTTGGTTCATGGAAGTCTCGGCCAGACGCAGCTTGGAGGGGGCCATCTTATAGGGCCTGGCACCATTGCGGCCACGGGCGCGTCGATGGCCATGCCTACTGTGGTCCGCTCCAATTCGGCCAGGGCGGCGAAGATGCCGAAGACAAGCTCACCGCCCGGAACTGCGGTGTCGATGCCGCCGCCGTTCCGGTCAGCACCTTGAAGCCAATGCCACGTGCTGTGAGGTCATGCACTGTGTAGACCAGGTGACGCTGATCGCGGCCAAGCCGTGCCAGCTTCCCAACGAAACAGAGCGTGGCCCCAAAGAGCGATTGCTCAACCTCCCGGCTCAAGGCCAAGTGCTTACGCGAACGAGGCGGCGCCATTTACCGGCGGTCAAAAAGGAGCGACTGGGCGAAGTGCTGGAGTCGCTCGAGCAAACTGGCGACCTTGGCTGCACGCAGAGAGGTTGGCAACGTCTCCGCTAACCGAGAGAGCAGGATCGTTCCGTTCCCCTTATGAGAAGGGGAACGGAACGATCCTTGAGCAGTGAGCTTCGCTTCGATTATCTCGATTGGAACGCTATCAAGTATCGTGACCACTCTTAACGACACACACCCGGAAGCCGATCGTGCGATCGACCGGGCAAGGGTTGTACCCACGAGGGCATCCCGGGTCGTCACGCGCGAACTCGATCTGAATGCGGTGGCACTCTTCGCCGACCACCAATCGGCATATCCCCTCGTGGACCTCTTCGGGGCCATCGTCTTCAAACGTCTCCTCGTGGTGGATGGTCACTGCGGAATTGGGTTTCGCATTCATCGGACATCACTCCTTAGTACGTTCAAAACCCACGGCTCCTGGCCGTGTGATCCGAAGAGCTTCGAGCGATCCGGCGTGCCTTGTCCGGGTGTTCGTCTTAAGCTCCGCATTCAGAAGGTGATCTCGGAATGGCCCCCCCAGTGACCTCAGAATAGCCTCCGCCCAGCGGGTGGGAGCGGCCTTCACCGAGTGACAGGGGATGGACATGACTTGGTTGACCACGACGCCCCCAACGGGGCTTCCTCACGTACACGGCCCCCTCGGTGGGCCTTCCTAATACCACGTCCTATGGGCGTGGTTGATTATTGAGAAATTGCGGCCGGGTTGATTGGCCACGCGCTTCTCGACCCAGCAGATATCGGACTGGTCCTTAATACTACAGCGCCAAGTAGTGAAGGCTTGACACGCCGGACGTGTCCGATCTATGCTCCCCTTCAAGGTTTATGGAGGGACCAGCATGGACGCTCAGCAGATCCGGAAGCTCAAGCCCAAGCTCCGACGATTTCTCAAACGGTTCGATGAATGGTTCCCACGTAAGGACACCCGCGCTCACTTGCCCGTTTACATCTCCGGGCAGCTCTCCGACATCCCTGAGAAGAGTGTCGAGCCGATCGCCATTAACGCTGGCGTGCCCCCAGAACCCTGCAAGAGTTCCTCAGCCAGCACCACTGGGATCATGACCGGGCGCGCGACCAGCTCCAGCACATCGTCCGTGATGAGCACTCTGGCCCGCACTCGATTGGCATCCTTGACGAGACGAGTGACGTCAAGAAGGGAGACAAGACCCCCGGCGTGAAGCGTCAGTGGTGTGGCGCCGTTGGCAAGAAAGAGAACTGCATCGTCACGGTCCACCTCACTTACGCCCGTTACGGCTTCCACACTTTGATTGATGGCGAACTCTACTTGCCGAAATCCTGGTCCGACTATCGCGCCCGCTGCCAGGAGGCTGGCATCCCCGACGACATGGTGTACCGGCCCAAGTGGAAGATCGGCCTGGAACTCTACGACCGTGCGATCGGCAATGGCCTGCACTTCGACTGGATGACCTTCGACGAGGGGTACGGCAGCAAGCCCGAGTTGCTGCGGCGTTTTCGGCCCGCAACCAGCGATTCGTGGGTGAAGTGCCGCGCAATTTCCGGGGCTGGCTCAAAGCACCGCGAGTCATCACGCGAACCTTCCGCAAACACAGCCGCGGGCGCGGGCGCAAGACGCCCTGACTGGCCAGTGGTAGTCCGATATCTCGACGGGTCGATGAGATGCGCAATCAGGATGGGTTCCGCAACCAGCCCTGGGTCAAGTGGCGGGTCAAGGACGGGCACAAGGGCCCAATGGCGGCGTGATCGTCAAGATGATCTTTCTGATGAGCGGAACGCGAGTCTTGGGGAGGCTGCCGCGAAGGGCGTCATTCTCGATCCCAGGGATGCCCCACTCGGCGAAGCAATTGTGCCAGCGACTGAGCATGGCGCCGTTGATACCAGGTTCCATCGCGATATCCTCGTTCTCCCTGCCATCAGCAGCAAGAAGGATGATCCGGGCCCGCTCAGCCAATCTGGCCTTAGTGCTGCGGCTACGGGACCACCCCTCCAGAGACGTCTTCTTCGTCGGTGTGTGTGATACTACAGATAATTTTATTAATAATATGACAATGTGATTGTCTAATATAGGCTGCGAACGAACGAGTACCATGGATTTTGCGACACAACACTAGATCCTCAGCGTGCGAGTCCAAACTCGACGTATTTGTCCAAGTATTAGCACCGAGCGAACTTCATTCCGCAATGGGCAGCCACAGGCGCTTCCTCACAAGGGAGTATGTCAATCGAAGTGAACCTCTCGCGTGGTTGAAAAGCGTGCCCTTTTCTCCATCGCTTGCACTCGACGAGATGAAACGCTACAGGATCGCTGCAATACGGTGCACATGCTACCCCTGGCAGTGCCCCCCATAACCCCCACATACAAATTGTGTGGGGAAGCGTACAAGCCTTGAAGAAAGTGGACATGCTGGCCCAATCTAATGTTGTGTCAATTTCTCTGCTCAGATTGGAGTCGCAGCATGTCCACCAGCTTGTTGTACCATGCGTTCGGGATTCGGGGATACGTCTACCGGCGGACAGCATTCGTTGGAGGCACCATCCACTTCTCCATTGACCAAGGGAAGAATGCCTTGTGTTGCTCGGCTTGCGGTTCGTCGGCAGTACACCCACGCGGTCGAACCGAGAGAACGTTCCGAAACCTCCCCATCGGGAGCAAACCCGTGGTCGTACACTTCGCGATTCCGCGTGTCCAATGTGAGTCCTGTGGTTTGATCCGCCAAGTCGAGATCGAGTTCGCGGATCAGCACCGGAGCTATACCAGAGCCTTTGAACGTTACGCGTTGGAACTGTCCCATCTCATGACCATCCAAGACGTCGCCAAGCACCTGAATGTCGGGTGGGATCTGATCAAAGATATCGTCAAGCGGGACCTTTCCAGGCGGTTCGCCAAGCCGAAATTGAAACACTTGAAGCTGATCGCCATCGACGAGATCTCGGTGGGCAAAGGCCACAAATACCTGACGCTTGTGCTGGACCTCAACAGCGGTGCAGTGGTCTTCGTCGGCAAGGGAAAAGGCGCGGACGCGCTGAAACCGTTCTGGAGGCGTCTCTGGGGCTCGCACGCCAAGATCAAGGCAGTCGCGATGGACATGTCCCCGGCCTACCAAGAGGCTGTTTCCAAGTACCTTCCCAAGGCGAAGATCGTGTTCGATCATTTCCATGTCATCAAGCTGTTCAACGAGAAGCTCTCGGACCTGAGACGCAGCCTCTTCCATCAAGCTGAGGATCAAGAGAAGAAGGTCCTCAAGGGGATTCGTTGGTTGCTCCTGAAGAACCCCGAGAATCTGGATCAGTCCCGCGATGAGAAACGGCGTCTGGTTGCGGCCTTGAGATTGAACAAGCCGCTCGCGACCGCCTACTACATGAAGGAGGACCTCAGGCAACTCTGGTCGCAAGCCAACAAGGCCCAGGCCAAGCGATTCCTCAAGGACTGGATCGCCCGGGCCGAAGCGTCTGGGATCAAGATGCTCAAGTCGTTCGCGAAAACTCTACGCGAGCACCAAGCAGGAATCCTGGCCTACTACAACTTCCGAATCTCTACAGGCCCTTTGGAGGGGACGAACAACAAGATCAAGACAATGAAACGGGAAGCATACGGCTATCGCGACGAAGTGTTCTTCATCCTCAAAATCTTCGCCGCTCACGAGCTGAAGTACGAGTTAGTCGGCTGAGAGCTATAGAAACAGTCGGACACCAGAGTCAAACCTGCGAAACCCCTCAGTGGGGCTGACACTTGCGGAACCAACGGAGAAATGTACGCAGGTTCCGGATTTTTTCCCAGTCCACGTGGAATCGACATGCGACAATATTCCCTCAGTGTTTGAGCGGCCTGACCCGAGGATCGGAGTAGTCTCTTGGTTCGCTGGGGGCTCGAGGATCGCCGCTCACTCATGAGGAGATGCAAGGCGGTTTTCTCTCCTCGCGCGACGGGATCGCTCTGTCGGAAGTTCATTATTGCTTTATGTCGCAAACGATAGGGGAACCTTCCTCCGGGGAACGGGTCCCTAACGAGGTGGGGTGTCCGGCCCAGTTGGCACGCACAAGCATGAACCCCGAAATCACCCGGAACCTCCAACCGCACTCCTGGCGCGACTACTCGTCATTGGATCAGTCCTGATTCTTTAATCACTTGCAGAACTAGTGCGTTATGTTAGTAAAACCGCGCATATAAGGTGACCTTGACACGTTGGCCTAGATCGTATAAGGTCGAATGGGGTTGAGAAGTCGCCCCGAATGCAAAGGAGAAGTTCACCTGTGACCCGCATGGATCAATCACGGCTCAGACCGGTCAACCTGGTGCTCGACCCACGCCCATCAGCGGTTTCGAATGGCCGCGTCGGCGCAAAGTCTTAGCATGGCAGTCCTTGCACGTAGACTCGCCGTGGAACATGTCGCGAAGTATCAGGCCGCGCCCGTGGCATCGATCCCAGCAACGAAGAGTAACAAGTAGGGCAAACCGGACATGCCGTCACCACCGGCGTGATCGCGCAAAAAAGAACGGTCTTGGTCACTACACCAAGACCGTTCATGTTGACAAACCATTCCCCCGTCACGGAGAGCAGTCATGCCCATTGATTCTAACACGCCTCTTCATGCAACGCAATTCGGTCACGATGGTCGTGAGCCGGATTTTCTCTACTGGTTTGACTACTACGCCACCATTGGGATCCGAACGGTCCCGGTGCGAGGGAAACAGGCACTATGTTCTTGGCGACACGGCCCCCCCTCGCGGCAGCGTGTCCGTCGCCTGATCGAGGACGGTCAGGTCACTGGCCTGGCGGCGATACTGGGGTCGCCCTCGAACGGCTTGGTCTGTCGGGACTTCGATGACCTCGAAGGTTATCGAGAATGGTGTGACTGTATAGGGAAGGGAGGCTCCGAACTTGGGTTCGCTGCCCCGACGGCTCAGACTCCCCGGCCCGGACGGCACGTGTATGTAAAATTGAGAAATCCCTACCAGACAATCAGACTGCCGGATGGCGAACTTCGTGCCGAGGGGGCATACGTAGTCGTTCCCCCATCGCTTCATCCGAGTGGTGCACGATATCGCTGGCTCACGAACCCTGATAATCTATTGGAAATCCCCGTCGTCACGCCGGAGGAGATGGTCGTAACCGGTCATCGGCATGGCCTCCGTTGTCGACCGGGTACTCATGTGTCAGGCCAGTGTGAGGATTCGGCCCGAGTAGCAACCCCGAATCGACTAGATTCGAGATCTGTCATTAGTCATACCGATGTGTGCCCAGTTCGATTCTCGATTTCGGCACCCCTTATCGATGTGCCGAGATACATCGAGTGGGCCATTCGTGCGACACGTCCGGCTGGTCACGGTCATCGGAATACCTGCATCTTCGATCTTGCCCGCCATCTTCGACGAGTTTTCCCCATCGAGGCCATTCGGACGGATCAGATCGAACTCCACCGGATACTCCGCCGTTGGCACACATTCGCTCTTCAATATATTCGCACGAAAGATTTTCAAGTCACATGGGCCGCTTTTCAGGATGCCTGGGGAGATGTCCGATTCATCGAAGAGGGTTTCCATGTGAAAGTGGCTACGATCGCGAAAAAGGACGCGTTCGAGGTCGGCAACCGCATCTCATATCAAGATCGGGTTGCTCGGGTATTCCGGGCTGCATCGCAGGTGGTCGGGGGCACCGCGTTTTTCCTTGATTATCGCCATCTGGCAGAAATTGCCAATGTGGGCCTCCGTGCGGCCTACCAGCACGCAAAGCTTCTGTGCTCTATCCGCTTGGTCGTCTTGCTTGAACGTGGGCTACCTGGTACGACGCGTCGTAGGGCCACGACGTGGCGATGGGCAGGCGAGACCGGCGTAGACCTCGAACCAGCATAGATGGTTCTAAATAGCCTTGCGCGATTCTGGGAAGGATAGAAAAATGAGGTACTCCAGACACTTACGTTGTGCCGGGCAGCACACGAGCGAAGGGAGTTCCTCATGTGTGTTTCTACAAAGGTTCTCGTCGTTTGGCGAGGACTCAGTAGGCGAGATCGACGGATCATGAAAGCCTTGAGTCGAGGATCACCGGATGCTGTTTTACGCTGTCGCTGCAAAGTGATCCTGACTTTAGTCCAGGGTAAGACGACAACAATGATTCGGGACGGCGGTCTGTGTTCCTCTTCCCAGGTGTATCGAGTTGCCGATCGCTTCATAGAGCAAGGCCCGCAAGGACTGCCTGATCAACGCGAGGACAACGGCGAGAACAAGGTCACGGAGCTTTACGAGTTGGAACTACTATCGGTCCTGACTGGATCTCCCCGGGACCACGGTTACTTGAGGCCGACATGGACACAGGAACTTCTGGTCCGAGGGCTCGCAGCACGAACCGAAATCACGATAAGCATGACAACAATGAGTCGGCTGCTGAAGCGTCATCGCGTCCGCTTGGGCCGACCCAAGCCAGTAGTGGGTTGCCCATGGCCGAAAGCACGTCGAATGCGGCGACTGGCATGGATTCGACGGCTGATCCGTAACCTGGGTCCGGACGAGGTCGCCGTGTACAAGGACGAAGTGGACATTCATCTGAATTCCAAGATCGGACCGGACTGGATGCTACGCGGAAAGCGGAAGCAGGTTCTGACGCCGGGTCAGAACTAGACGCGTTACCTGGTGGGGCGCTGGACGCCCGCACGGGCAAACTCACGTGGGTTGAGGGAGAACGCAAGAACAGCGTTTTGTTCCTTCTTCTCATCTATCGGTTGGTGACCGTCAGCTATCGAAACGCTCGACGGATTCACATTATCGTCGACAACTTCAAAATCCACGACAGCCGACAGGTTCAGCTGGCGCTGGCAGCATGGGGAGGCAAGGTGCGTCTCCACTTTCTGCCACCCTATTGCCCGGATCACAATCGGATTGAGCGGATCTGGAAGGACCTCCACGATAACGTGACTCGCAACCACTGCTGCAAGAACATGGAGGACCTCATGGCCGGAGTCTACAGCTATCTTCGCCACCGCAGGAAACGTGGAAAGCACGATTACCCCAAAAGGAAAATCGCCGGATAAGGACTCTCCCAGAATCGCGAAAGGCTATTCAGGTTATTCGAGCGGCCGGTTCCTTGAAGAGCAGGCTCGCGTTGGCCCCAGGCTCTGATCCAGAATACGCGAGCAGCATCCTGCGGGGGGCTTCGTCTTGGCGGCTTGGTCATTCTGTTTGTGGCCCGTGGCGGCCGGCAGCAAGGAATTGGCAGTGGCCCTGCCTACCACCCCAGACTCACCCAGCGCGAACGCCTAGCCGATCAGTCCGTATCAAGCTCGGACACGCCATACTCCTAGTTCGCTCTGACTCCGCGATTTCTGCAACGTGCCGAGTGGCGCCTGCATACGCGCCAATCGCGTCGTACCCCGTCCTGCTACCCAGCGCACTGCCGTCTTGGTGATCGAAACTGATTCCAGTTCGATGATTTGCTCCAAGGACGACCGCTCAACCTCTGTCGAGCTCCCTGTCATCGGCACTGCCCCTGATCGCCGCGCGTAACCGATGGTCGACCGCTCAACCTCTGTCCAGGTCCCAGTCATCAGCACCCCGCTTCGTTTGTCAACGTAGGGGATTGGGTTAGCTGCTCAACCTCTGTCGAGGTCCCTGTCATCGGCAGTCTGGGACACGGCCCAGGTTCCATACCTAGTCAACCGCTCAACCTCTGTCGAGGTCCCAGTCAGCGGCACTGGCTCTTCCTAACTCCTTATCGGAATATGTCCCCAGACGATTGTTTTCAACGACCTTCCAAGATTCGTGCTCCAGCGGGTGCAACTGCGTTCCCACTGTTCCAGAGCAATTCTGAACCGGTTTCGGAACAAGCATTTCGGGAAAATCAAGAACCTGAGTATTTATCCTTCGCTGCTTCGCCTTGGGAAAGCTTGATTTAGGAATAATCAAGGATAACGAGCAGGATTCAAGCTCAGATGCCTGAGCAATCCTGCCACGCTTCTGCCGGGATTCTCGGACTTGGCTTGGAGATAGGGCAGAAGAGCTTGCTGATCGTCTTTGAGGAGTCGGCCCTGTTCACTCTGACGGTTAGGTAGGTCGAGTGCTGCACATCGCCGATCTTCTGGTCCGGCTTGATTGGTCGATACCAGTATGCGCTGGGAATCTCGTCGGTTACAGAAACATGGCTCGCTTCGAAGTCTCGGTCGCCGAGAAAAATGACACCCCGCTTTTCATCCGGTCGGTCGGCGCCGTCAATGACGCCCCGTCGAACTCGTTCCAGTAATCCCTCGTCCGTATCCAACGCGATCGCTGCTGACAGGTTGGTCAAGAATTCCCGTTTGCCGAACTGGATATTGTATTTCTGTCCGAAGCATTCAGGGGCGTGCTCTTCTCCGGCTGGGCCAACAGGGTAGTTGTGCAACTGCTGGCAAGCGACTTGGGTGGTGGGGAACATCCCTACCGCCCCGATCGCTATGCGCGGCGTCGGGCAGTCCGGGCCTCACCTGGGTCTCGGGGAACTTCGGGTTGTCCTGCCGGGACTCGATGCCGGCCAGATGAAGGATCAAGCCGTAAGCGGCGCTATGCGGCATAAACTTCATTGTTGCCCGGTAGGAACCGGCCGCGTACGGCTGGTACCGAGCAAAGGGTCCTCGTAACTAAGAACCATCATTTCCTTCCCTTCGTCGGCTTGGCGGGGAATGCGATGTTGGCAACCTCGGAGAGTAGAGACTGCGACGATCGATGAGGTGGACGTTTTTTGCTGTAAGGGCATTCGACGTTCGCTGCGTAAGCACTTTCACGATCCGACCACCTAGCCAGAATTCTTCGCCAGGCATGTCCCCTCTCTCAAGGCCCTCGATAAGACTCTGAAATGTATCCGGAGAAGTAAAGCCGTATGGTTCGTACCCTGGAACCTGTCGGTTCGTCACTCGGAGGACGATCGAGGCGGGTTCAAAAGTGAACAGGGTACGGGCATGATTACCCGCGACGTCGTTGAGCTGGCCGAGAAGTCGAGTGTTTTGCGACCCCAATCATGCTTCTTCGCAGTGAGGAAAGGCTCGATATCCAGACTAAACGGGTACTGAAACGCCGAGAGACTCACTTCCCTATAGAGCATCGAGGACGTCTCGTCATTTCGCCAAGGTCCTTCCTGGTAGGGTGACTGGCTCAGGCTGGAATCAAACCGGTAAGGCGACAATGCGGTCGCGTAGTTCATCCGGAGGACCGAACTCCGCTTGAACGAAAAGCCATCGGCTCTACCACGCCGCTCGGTGATTTCTGCAAGCATTCGCATTCGATCGTTGTTTCGTGCTGCGATGAAGTACCCAAAGACGAAGTCGTCGAAGTACACCTCGGGGTTGGGGTAATCGGCCATCTTACTGTGGGCTGATTGGCATCTTGCACCCTGCTTCGGTTCAGTTTCAGAGCCGGCTTTTCGAGCCGTCTCCCTGAACCCGTTGCGGAGGGACGGGGATGAGAAGTAGGCGTATGGCTTCCGTCCGGCCCGATCATTTTCTGAAGAGGTGCACGGTTTAATTCGCTCTCTCCGGTGTGGTTTGCTGAAGGTGCGATGTTGGTGACAACGACTACCGAAGATATGCATGCTCATGTTTTTGTCCTCATTCAAATGCATCGAATATCGCGTTCAGAAGGACCCCTCATGACCTTTATGTCTGTTGTCCTGCGTCGTCACCCGGAGCCAAATCGGCCTGAAAGTGCTGATAGGCTGAGGTTGACCATAGTTCTTGATCGTTTCCCAGTTCCCTGTGAAAAGATGCCTGGTCAAGTAGGCAGCGATCTTCGTTCGGAAGGTACTGCGAATCTGAGCATATCTGACCGGTGAAGTAAGCGAGGAAATCGTTGGCATTTCGGGACCGCACGTCGAGGTGCGTTTGCTGGCAAGTCTCGATCCACGCATCTCTAGCTCTCTGCCGAGAATTCTCCTCTCACGACCATCTACGAGTCTCCTGAACTTCGGTCGTAAGGGATCGTCACCCGTCTTGCTTTGACCCTCTGTCGCAAGTACTGGTTCACCAGACGGTGGACGACCTCGCTTAGTCGGTCGATCTCTTGGATGGTAATTTGCATCTCCCTCAGTTCCTTGTTCCGACGTTTGAGTCCGTCGATGTAGCGCCCGACGTCGACGACTAAACCAGTGGCCGAGCATGACCTCGTGGGGAAGAGTCCGATAATCGCCCGGCCTCTTCGCTGATCGTCGTGCCCTTGCACAATCGCCGTCATCGCAATGGCACGAAACAATCGGTTCTCGATACATCGCTTTGATGATGTCGTACTCGCGCGCCAGTTCGGGTCGACCGTCGATTCGTCGAACCATATGAATGCGAAAGGTCTTCTCCGACTTCTCAGTCCACCAAACCTCGATCCCAGAGAGACAATTGCCGATTTCTGTGGAGGAAGCCTTTCCAGCGGCGAGTGCACAAACACGGCTGAACATGTCGAGCCCGGCTTGCTCGGGACAGTCGATGACCATATTCCTCGGTCGATAGCCAGCCAGTGTCTCGTCCGAGCCAAGGTCATCCAGGAGACGAGGGAAGACGTCAAGAACGCTTCCAAGTCGGCCACCTCAGGGACCGCAGTAGCAATGCCTTTATACTTATACTTCAGTTGCTTGTTCTCGACCTTGAACGTATTCGGAACATAAGGAAGGCTGACAACCGGCCAGAAATGAAGAAGGAGGAGCAGTCCGAGCGTCCTCCCGGAAAGTCGAACCTTCCGACGTCGTCCCCGCGACACCGAGCCGATGTGACCCGCTAATCTTTTCAACCCGGCGCTTTGCCATTTGGTCCCACAGGGTCTCACCCACGCCGGAATGGCCAGTGGTTGCACGCATGTTTTGTAGACCTTCGCGGGCAATTCGACCGTTCGAACGACGAGTTTGATTTGATCTCGGAGCAGTTTGAGTAAAGGGTGTCTCGTGGTGACTCGGCGGGCCATGAGGCTGCACTTTGGCTCGATGACCGGGTAGATGTACTTTGTCATCTGCTTCGGCCTTGCCATTGACCTCGATGGTTGTCGTGATGGTTCTTAGGGGCGGGACAATGTTCCTGCTGCTATCCTTACGAGGCTTATCAAACTCGGCCGGGACCTCCGCCGCATCGTAGAGATCATCGAATAGGGAGATCATCGACTGTCTGCTCATTGTATATCGTCACTGAATGAGAATCGATTGTTTCGATTCTTGGAGCCTTTTTCCCTATCCATGGCACCGATCTGCAAGACCAGACCGGCCAGTCCCGCTCTGTGCTGAGCCGTCGGTAGCTTGTAGAGGTCGTATTCCAGCTGGAGGCTGTCATTTTCCATGGTCTTTTCGGTGGCCTTTGTGTTCAGTCTGGATGTTTTCTTGCGTGCCACGGTTCACCTCTGGGATTCAGCAAGTATGCACCGTCGTGTTGAGGTTGCTTCTGAAGCCGGCCCTCTCATCGTAATGGCTACCGGGGACGACTTTGACCCAACGAGGAAGAAGCCCGTTCTCCTTCCCAAGTCGGTCGGCATCTGACTTGAGTACTGGCAGGCTGAAGCCATCCCATGGTCTGGTCTGTGCGGAGCAGAGAAACTACGGTTTCCAGATCCTGATCCGAGTACGCATGCCACAGTGAAAGACTCGATATCCCGAAAGGTCTCGTCCTTTCCGCTCGCCCATGGTCCGGAGTCGTAGAAACCCTGAGTCCGATCAAGTTCTTGAGTCTCAGGTGAGTAGCGTAGCATTGCCTCCTCAAGTTCAGCCTGCGACACAGTTCTGCCGTCGAGATAAGTGACGAATTCCTCGGCGGCGGACACATCTGACTGCGAATACGGCTTGATATCGTCAGGTTCGGGATACAAGAATTCGACCTACTCGTCCTGGGGGTAGTGGATACTCTCGAGCCGAGCGACCAAACCGGTGAACAAGTGCATGAACGGGGGCCAACTGTGTCCCGAGTAGGTCGGCATCGATGTCGAGTGACTGCTCGGCAACTTGTGTAGCGAGCCCGAGTCGACCCCCTTTGGAGTTCCTTTTGAGGGCATCAACCAAGGCCGCGTGGCGGATCTGGCGGTCCATCAGCCGAAATCGTGCATGGTAAGTCAGACATTGCCCACGGAAGCTATCGTGAAGCGCCTGGCAGACTTTGACCTGGTTGGATACAAGTAACACCTTCTTGTCCGAATTAGGCGCGGACAACGTCCATGCTTCACGAACCACTTGATCAGCGGTTGCCCGTCGGATCGAGTAGCGATTGACCCTCGACTGGTCGTCCTCTGCTTTCGTATAGAGAGCCAGACCTAGTTCGATGAGTGAGGCTCTCCGATCCTGACCGAGCGTTGCTGTCATGGCAAGGACGGGGACGTCGTGCTCGGAAAGGAACCTCTTGAGGCTCGCCATCATGGCCGGGTCGAATGTATGGACCTCGTCGATCACGACGACAGAATCCGCCAACATGGGTAGCAAACACACCGACCCGTACGCATATTGGGTGTAAGCCAAGAACTGGTCGACCGTGGCCGTAACGATCCGTTTCGGCCAGAGTCCCAATGAGAAGAGCCTTGCTTCACTTTGGTAGGCTTCTCCCAGCCTCCGGCGTGTCAAAATGCTCTGCAATTCGTACCGGCTCGTGCCGTGCAGTAGTGCTGCCAAGGAAGGGGGGGCGTTCGACCCGTAGTCCCTGAACCCTTCATTCGCCGTCGCTCTCGTCGGGTACAAGAACAAGACCCAGCGTTTTGGTCTCCTCTCCAATTGATCAGCAACCCAATTCCAGGCAGCGAGCGTTTTCCCGGAACCACAGGGAGCGATCAAAAGGCCCCTTGGACCAACCTGGTTGATTTCCTCTTGGAAAGGATCTAGCCCTCTCCAGCGGGCTCCCATAACCCTTCGACGCCCTTCCAGAACCCAGCTGCCGAATGTCCTCGCCTCGTAATGGCTCTCCAAGCACGCCCTTTGCCCACTGAGTGATGCCCCCGTCAAGGCGAACCTCCGCAGAGCCCAAAGAATCGGAGGCAATCAAGGCAGCCCGCACGGCGGAAAGCATTCGTCTCCTTTCAACGGCCTTCCTTCCTGTGACCTGTCGGTCTATCTCCGATAGTCGCCGCCTAGCTCGATAGACCTCCTCAGGTTCAGACCGAAGGTCGAGGACCTCCGGGATACCTGGAAAGGGGAGCCGGGTCAGGTTCCAAAGGGGCAAGAAATCCGGGTCATCTGTCAGCACTCTCGTTATTCTTGCCTCCCCGACCGGGACCATGAAATCGTCAGGTTTCGCCTTGAGGTGGTGACTGAGGACTGCCCCCGTAACCACGGCAGGGTCAGCCCCTATTTCGCTGATTCCGACCTGGACCCGACGCTCCAGCAGAAGCAACGCGCTGAGATGTTCATGCCTGACCACTCGGGCTTGAGGCTCTGCCTCGGAGCATTCCCTGGTTGCCAGTATCGGCCTTTCCGATATCGTGAGTGGCTGCGGACACTTGTAGATTAAGCCTAAAGGCCTGTGAATCTTGTACCCTGAAGAACTCGCACCACTGTTCGCCAAACGTCCCACCGAAGATCGCATCCGCGGCCTCGATCACATCCTCGGTGTGCCTTACGAGGGTCTTGGTGGCCGCATTGTCTTTTGGCAGGCCCTTAGCGAGCAGCATGGCGCGCCTCCGGATCGACAAAGATGCCGCAACCGTGGTGACGCTTGCCGCCGAGTCCGATGCTTTGGAGGTGGATCGAACTTCGGGCGTCGAGGCTAGCGACCTGTAGGGAATACCCGACAACGCTGTGATCACAAATCCGAACCACCCGCCGGATGGGCTCGCCCTTACGAGGGCCCTCTGGAATGGTCCTGGCTGTTACGAACCCCCGGATTCCGGCGCGCTCCATCTCTCGGCCAGCACTTTCGAGAACCATCTCGGCCGACGGAGTTGCTTTCGACTCGAGCTTATGCTTGAGTGCATAAGTCACAATTCGGGACCTGAGCGAGAGGTGCCGGGACAAGCTCTTGCACCTCAGGTATCCCTAGCTGAATCAGGTGGTCGCTGACGTTGAGAACCTTGCAACCAAGACCGATACAGATGTCAGCAGGGCGGAATGTACGAATTCGCAGCCGGGTCTCTGGGGTAACTCGGATCACTCCTTTATTATTTGACTTACCACCAATAGACTCCAAGGACTCACCAGGCTGGAGGTAATGGCCATTCAAAACCTTAGCGATCGCACCTAAGAGCGGATATCCGTTATTCGAGGGCAAGGTCAAACCGAGCACCGGGAAAACCACTTCCATGACAGGGGAAATCAACTCTGCCCTGGCCATCTGAGCATCGTTGCTGAGCGGCGTCACAGAAGGCACTCCTTACCCAACATGGAGGAAACCGGGTGTGAAACTCATGCGGTTTCCTCGAACGCTACAAACGACTCTCACGCTTGCGCAGATACGTGTGTCGGCCGACCGTCCGACCTTGGGCATCGTGACTCGGCCTCGTTGGCCAGCCACGTGCTTGACTCAAAAGTCGGACCCAAGTGTGTTCGCCAAGGAAAATAATCCGATGAAAGACGCCATGGACTTGGCCTGTCATGAATCAGTCATTGGCACCATGAACGATCGCTTGCCCCTCGAAGCCATCAGTTGACGGGACTCTACGTAAGCAGCGTCCTCGTCCTTCCCCTAGTGGGACTTGCTCGTCCTCAAGCCAGCAATACTAGCCACTGCCCTTGCGGAACCAAGGACGCGGTTTTCGAGACACCTTTTGTTCCTCCGCCGAGTGATTCGTGTTCCCTGAGAATCCGCCTGCCCACCGCTTTGTCTGCCTCAGGAACTCCCCGGACCTTGGCGTGGTAGGAGAAGTAATCGTTCCATGGCAATATCCTTTCCCAAGCAATGACAGAGTCGAGCAACTCCCGATCGTCTCGGGTCAAAGGCTCCGTTTTCGGATCCGTGCCCGTCTCGGCTTCATCAGTAGCTCCATTGGCGAGCGATTCGACCGTCATTCCAAGCAGTTGAGCCAGAAGAATTGCATGGTACATCGAAGGCACACCCTGGCCCAAGAACCATCGCCCGACTGTTGCCTTGGAAATGGCAAATCTCGGGTCGCCGGACTCGTTCAAGGCCTCCACAATTCTCGTTCGGCTCAGCTTGCGGGTCTTGCTTTCGCGAGCCAGCCTCTCATGAAATTCCATCGTTCCCACTCCGGGTGGATTACTGAGAGATTAATTCGCTAGAGACTACCATAGGGTGTCAAATGCTGTCAAGAGGTATTAAAGGATTCCACGTTCGCTTTGCTCGTAGCTGGGACGATGCGAACCGTCTACGGTATCATCGGGTGTGAAAAGGTGATGGACACGAAAGGGACGCACACATGGCCAGAAAGAAACCGACTCCCGAACGTCAGCCAGTGTTGAAAAAGCCGTTTCAGTCATAAACCTCAAAGGTTCACCCGCCTATCAAGAGTGGCTCTCCAGTATCTCAAAAAAGACCCACATTCCCGCAACTGTCATCGTGCGATTGGCGGCTCGCCGAATGGGCCAATCAGCATGGTCATACTGTCCCCCCGGAAAAGTAGCCCAGCCTCGTGCGGGATCGCGAATGAGAACCGCAACTCCTCCGTTTTGGGTGGACGGCTTTTTTTGAGCCAAATGCGCATAAATGAGACTTCATGTTCTCACATTTACGGACTACATGTTTAGCTGCAAACTTACCGACCTGTCAAGAGCACGAAGTTTGGCGATGTCGATCGCGGGCATCACACATCCGTTGGTCGTAATTGGCACCTACGACTCGAAAGCCCTATGCGACCCAAGGGCGACCAGACCCGCATCCTCTTGCCCGTTATCGCGACCAGTGGCGGTCCCCCGCTTCTTTGTTTGATATGGAAGAAGGCTGAATCAACAAGATTCGTGGGGGCCAGACTCAATCAACCTCAGCGATGGAAGGGGAGTGAGCGTTACCACCATTTTCGCCGTGAAGCCCCGGCCCTCGGGTATGGGGATACAAGGCGTCCGTTGTATTTCGTATTCGTTCGGTTGATTCGACAGCTTCATCCTGTATAATCTAGGCATGGAGTACAAGAACAACCGAAACGTCGTCTATTCTTGCAAGTACCACGTCGTGTGGTGCCCTAAATTCAGGGCCCGGTTCTGACTTCTGGGGTGGACGAACGACTGAAGGAAATCCTTCAAGACGTCATCACCGAAACCCAATCAATCACCCGCTTCAACGTTGGGGTTTGCAATTGGCGAGGTAACGGCGCGAAGTTAAGCTTTTGCTTTCTTGCACGGAGGCAGGGCTTATGGCGCGTCGATGGCCAAAGGAACTGGCGTGGATCAGAATCGTTCTGGAAGTCGAGAAACCATGGTGCGGCGAGTGTGGTCGGCGGATGCATGTGCGGGCTCATGGCCATCATCGCATTTTGACTTTTGAGGGGCCGGTTCATCTGATCTGCAAGCTGATGCAGTGCACAGATTCCGCTTGTCCAAACCACCACCGTACGTTCGGTCCCGCGCAGGCAGACTTGGACCATGCCACGCTGGATGGTCGGTTGGGACGTTTTTTGTTGGCTGGGTCATCGGCGTTTCGCTCGGCATTGGTCAGTACCGCAGCTTCGGCTTGAGTTGCTCGACAGCTACGACATCATCCTGTCGGAAGACGCGATCGAGGACTATTTGCAATGTTATCAATGTATGCTAGCCGCGCTTAACAAGACCCGGCCCTGTTGGAAAAGGACTACCGAACGACACGCCACGTGATGCTTTCGATTGACGGCTTGCAACCGGAGAAGGGCCACGAAACGCTCTACGTGGTGAGGGAATTGCGTGAAGAGCGGGTGTGGTTTGCCGAAGCGTTGTTGTCCAGCGCGACGAACGAAATTCGGCCCTTGATCGTGCGGGCGCGGGACTGGGCCAATCGTTTGGGTCTTCCCGTGCGGCTGTGGATGTCGGACAAGCAAGACGCATTCGTGAAGACCATTGCCAAGGAGTTTCCTGGAGTGCCGCACCGCTATTGCGGCAACCATTTCCTGCGTGATTTGGCCAAGCCGATGTTGGAGTTGGACAGCCACGCCAAAGTGCAAATGCGTGGGAAAATCCGTGGTTTACGCGGCATCGAGCGTGAGGTATTGAAGGTGCGTGCGGCCAATGGCATCGACCATGTGGAGCAAGAAGGGATGCTCCTCGTGCAGACGAATGGCTTGGGAGTCGTGCTCGATTATTGTGCGGCGGTTCGTGGCATCCTCAACGACAGTCAAGGAGGTCCCCTGCGTCCGCCGGGTCTGCGGATGGCCGAAGCGTTGGGTCAAGTGCAGCAGTCGTTGCGGCGCAACGTTCGGCTCAAAAAAGGGGGGACGCGGAGCCGTTGCTCGAGCGTTTGATCGATTGCATCGACAAAGGGAAAAGCTTGGTGGTAGACACGCAGAAACAAGTGGCGGCGTATGTCGAGACGATTCGCAAGGTCGATGCGGCGCTTGACCCCGCCGGGGACGGTTGGGTGCAACGCAGACGAGTTTTTGGCGCACTGGAGCGCGAATTGTTGGCAGAAGAAGATTCGATTTGTCAACAGATGGGGCGAGTGATGGCGAGTTTCAAGCCAGGGCTGTTCGCGGGTGGCGGTCGAGCCGATTTGCCACGCGACAACTTGGATTTGGAGCGATGGTTTCGTTTGCCCAAAGGGCACGAGCGTCGCATTCACGGACGTTGTCATGCCGGCGTGCGCATCGTGCACGAAGGCGCGACCATGCTGTTGGCCTTGGACGCGCATCGACATCACCCAAAACCGTTCACGGAGGAGGAACTCCGTCCCTATCGTCAGGCTACGGCTCCTGAAAGTCAGAAAGAAGCGATCCGGCGACGCAAGGTAATGCGAACGGCGCGTTTGACAACGAAACGCGGACGCTTGTTGAAAAACCTCGAAGAACGTTATGCCGCTTCATCCCAACGTTGAAGCGGGTGATTGATCGGAATTGATTGAGCTTGAGGTCATGCCGGATCACGTCCACCTACTCGTTGAGGTTGATCCTCAGTTCGGCATTCATAGGCTCGTCAAGCTGGCAAAGGGAAGATCATCGCGATTTCTGAGACAGGAATTCCCCTGGCTCAGAAGTCGATTGCCGACGCTCTGGACCAACTCCTATTTCGTCTCGACTGCCGGTGGTTCTCCGTTGCCTGCGGTCAAGCAATACATCGAAAACCAGAAACGAGCGTAGTTCGTGGCGATCCATCGCAAGGTCTATCGATTCCGTATGCGGCCCACCAAGGTTCAGGAGCAATCCTTGAACCGCATGGCGGGTGCGCGGCGATGGGTCTGGAACTGGGCTCTCTCCCGATGGAAGGAGACCTTCGAGACAACGGGAAAGTCGATCTCTCTCAAGCTGCTCTCCGCTGAGTTGACGGCTCTCAAAGAGAAGCCGGAAACCGCGTGGCTCAAAGAGGTGGACTCGCAAGCCCTTCAGCAAGTTCTCAAAGACCTGCACCGGGCTTTCAGCAACTTCTTCGGGAAGCGTGCCCGCCACCCTCGTTTCAAGAGCAGGAAGCGTGACCCCTTGCGGTTTCGCATCCCGCAGCGGGTCAAGATCGCGGATGAGAAGGTCTATGTCCCCAAGGTCGGAGAAGTCCGCATCCGACAGTCGCAGCCCGTGGAAGAGAAGACCAAGAGCGCCACGTTCCACCGTTCCGCCGAGGGCAAGTGGTATGTCACGCTCACTGTCGAGTTCGACATGCCAGGCATCCCTTTGCCCGATCCCGTCGCGGCGAACGTAGTCGGCATCGATCTTGGGTTGAAGACGTTCGCCACGATCACCGACCGAGAGCCGATCCCCTGCCCGAAGTTCTTTCGCGAGGGGCAACGCAAGCTTCGCAAGGCTCAACGAGTTCTTTCAAGGCGGAAGCCGGGAAGCAAGAGGAAGGCCAAGGCCAAACTGACCGTCGCCCGTATCCATCAAAGAATCGCCAACCAAAGAGGAGACTTCCTTCACAAGCTGACGACTCAGCTTGTCAACGATAACGACGGGATCTGCATCGAGGATCTGTCGCTCAAAGGTCTCGCGAGAACCAAGCTGGCCAAGAGCTTCGCCGATGCCGCGATGGGAGAGTTCCGCCGTCAACTGACCTACAAGTGCGAGTGGAACCGCAAGCACCTTGTTGTGATCGATCGCTTCTTTCCTTCGACCCGCCTGTGCCGTGGCTGTGGAGCTGTCAACCACGACTTCACACTTTCGGATCGCCACTGGGTATGCGGTTGCGGAATGGTGCATGATCGGGATGGTTCTGCCGCTATCAACATTCGGGACGAAGGTCTCAGGATCTTGGCCGAGGGTGGCTCGGACAAGCAAAACGCTCGGGGAGCCGGTGTCAGACCTCCGATGGAGGCAGTCGGCGTCGAACCGAGAATCCCCGCCTTTAGGCGTGGGGAGCCACAAATCGTCGGCTGCTCGTGGCTGGGTTGGGAGCGTGGCTCGGCTTGAGGTCGAGAGGATTGAAGGGGTATTTCCTCGGCGAGAGCAACATCCCGGCCTGGGCCGTGATGATCTCGATCGTCGCGACCGAGACGAGCACGGCGACCTTCCTGAGCGTCCCCGGCGTGGCTTACACGGGGGATTTCACGTACCTGCAACTGGCCTTCGGCTACCTATTCGGCCGGGTCGTCGTCGCCGCCGTCCTCCTGCCCGCCTACTTTCGAGGGCGAGATCTTCACCGCGTATCAGTTGCTCCAGGATCGGTTCGGCGGCCCGACCCGGACCACGGCCTCGCTCCTGTTCCTCGTGGCTCGGTCGCTGGGCGACGGCCTCCGCCTCTTCCTGGCGGCGACGTCCTCCAGCACCTTACCGGCTGGTCCGTCGGGACGGCCATCGTCGCTGTCGCGGCGGTCACGGTCGTCTACACCTTCCTCGGCGGAATGAAGGCGGTGATCTGGACCGACGTCATCCAGTTCAGCGTCTACATCCTCGGTGCCTCGTGGCACTCTCGATCCTCGCCGGCAAGCTCCCCGGCGGCTGGACCGAGTTTCTCGCACAGGCCGAGCGGCGGGCAAGTTCCGGCTTCTGGATTTCTCGTTCGACCTGACCCGCCCTTCACGTTCTGGGCCGGCCTGATCGGCGGGATGGTGCTGAACACGGCGACCCACGGGGCCGACCAGATGATGGTCCAGCCTTGCAGGGGGCAACCTAATGGCCCGAAACGAGGCCTCCCGAGGATGGTCTATGCTGATTCCTGGTGATCGTAATCGAACGCTGGTTTCAAGCGACGGAGGACGGGGTAGTCGCCGAGCTAATGACCACGACGCCAACTTCCTGACTACCTGACACGTTCTCTCTCGTCGGGGCGACCCTCGCGCTCGTCCACACCGACACTGCCTCGGGAACGATGCCATGCCCCGAACTAGACTTCGCGAATGATTTTATGGACTGACGGTCGACTGCGGCAGCATTCGCTTTCAGTTCCGCTCTTTCTACTCCAGTACATTCGCAATTCATATATATAGTGCGCCGTGAAAAGGTCTGGCTCTTCAGTGGGTGCAAGTCCCACCCGGCTAACTCAGTCGCTCCAGCCGGTAGCTATCGAAGCGGTGGTGGAGGTAACGAAGCCGCCGGAGCCTTCGAGAAAACGGGTCGTTCAAGCGACTCGGCGAGTTCGCAGGCCGTAACGCGAGTGAACGTCGAGCAGGCCTCGAAAGTTTTAACGTGGAAGCCGACCCGCCTATATATCGGGGAAGGCCGCAGCCGCTGGGGAAATGAGGCTCACGCCTCGAGAAGCGACACAAACCAGGGGTTCCACCGGGGTAATGACGACGGCATGCGAGCAAACGGAGAACCGAGGCAACACGGGAAACCCCATCGGTGGGAGCGCGTGACTCCCAACCGGACGCCCGCGAGGGACAAGCCGGGCCGACCGGGGTGGCGGACAGGCTCGTAGTACCGATGAAGCCGGTCAACGCCGGTGGAGGGAAGGGGCCTGAGTTCAAGACCGACGTCCGAAAGAGCACGAGAACCAGGAGATTGGCGTGAGCCTCGCACCTCCGGAAAAGGTTCGGAAACTCCAGGCGACGTTGCATGCCAAAGCGAAGGGATCGCCCGGCTATCGCTTCTACCTGCTGTACGACAAGGTGTACCGTCGTGACGTCCTGGCATTCGCCTTCGACCGCTGCCGTTCCAACGGTGGCGCGCCGGGGATCGACGGCCAGACGTTCGCGGACATCGAGGCGTACGGCGTCGACGCTGGCTGGACGAACTGGCGGACGACCTGAGGAGGAAGACGTATCAACCACAACCCGTGCGTCGGGTTTACATCCCTAACTGGTTTTCGACAGTAGTTCGTCCGTTTTCGACGCAAGTCCTTTTGCGATAGGGCGAGATTCGTCGGTAAGCGGGATTCCTGGTGCCACGTCATAGCCGTTTTTCCCCTTGATTTACTGAATCCAACCGGTATTCTCATGGTGTCTCGATTTGGAGGGCACCATGTTCTTCCGCACCAAGACCTCCGGACCCCGCACCTACCTCCAGGTCGTCGAGAACCGCTGGGAAGGCGGTCGCTCCCGCCAACGGGTCGTCGCCACCTTGGGACGACTCGATCAACTCCAACAGAGCGGCCAGCTCGACGCCCTGCTCATCTCGGGAGCCCGCCTGGCCCGCTCGGTCCTCGTGCTCTCCGAGCATACCCAGGGGAGGCTCCCGACCATCTCGACTCGGCACATCGGCCCGGCCTTGGTCTTCCAGCGGCTCTGGCAGCTGACCGGCTGCCAGCATGTCATCCGGCACCTGCTGAAGGGACGCCGCTTCGAGTTCCCCATCGAGCGGGCTATCTTCCTCACCGTCCTCCACCGGCTCTTCGACCCCGGCAGCGATCGCGCCGCCGACAAGTGGAAAGACGACTACGAGATCGAGGGATGCGAGGGGCTTCAACTCCATCACCTCTACCGGGCGATGGGCTGGCTCGGCGACGAGCTGCCGCGCAAGGAGCAGGCCGACAAGACGCCGTTCGCTCCTCGCTGCAACAAGGACCTCGTCGAGGAGGCACTCTTCGCCCGCCGGCGTGACCTGTTCACTCAGCTCCAGTTGGTCTTCTTCGACACGACCTCGATCTACTTCGAGGGAGGAGGGGGCGAGACGATCGGTCAGCATGGCCACAGCAAGGACCACCGGCCCGATCTCAAGCAGATGATCGTCGGGGCCGTGCTCGACGGTCAGGGGCGACCGATCTGCTGCGAGCTGTGGCCGGGCAACACGGCCGACGTCAAGACGCTCATCCCGGTGGTCGATCGGCTCCGCAGCCGGTTCGGGGTCACCAAGGTCTGCATCGTCGCCGACCGTGGCATGATCAGCAAGGAGACGATCGAGGAGCTGGAGAAGGAGGAACGAGGTTGGCAGTACATCCTGGGCGCCCGGATGCGTTCGCAGAACGAGGTCAAGGATGAAGTCCTGGCCCGGGCCGGTCGCTATCGGGTCGTGCATCCCGCGGCCAGACCGGCGAGGACCCGGCGCCGTTGAAGGTCAAGGAGGTGTGGGTCGCGGGCCGCCGCTACGTCGTCTGCCTCAACGAGGACGAGGCCCGCAAGGATGCCGCCGATCGCGAGGCGATCGTGGCGGCGTTGCAGGAGAAGCTCCGCGGCGGCGAGAAGTCGCTGGTCGGCAACAAGGGCTACCGCCGCTACCTCAGCTCGACGGGCCCGGATCACTTCCGGATCGACGAGGCGAAGATCAAGGAGGAGGCCCGCTACGACGGCAAGTGGGTGCTCCGGACCAACACCGACCTGGAGGCGGCCGAGGTGGCGCTGCAGTTCAAGCGGCTCTGGATGGTGGAGGCCTGGTTCCGCTCGAGCAAGTCGCTGCTGCAGACCCGGCCGATCTACCACAAGTGCGACGAGACGATCCGGGGCCACGTCTTCTGCTCGTTCTTGGCGTTGGTCCTGCGCCAGGAGTTGGAGGCCCGGTTGGCCACGGATGGTCACGACTTCGAGTGGGCCGACGTGATCCAGGATCTGGACCGGCTGCAGATGGTGGAAGTGGAGCAGGAGGGCAAGCGGTTCCTGCTGCGGAGCGAGGTCCAGGGCACCTGTGGCACGGTCTTCCGAGCGGCCGGCGTCGCCGTGCCGCCCACGGTGCAGCAGGCCTTGCCAGCCCCCGTCGTCCCGGAGCCGGATCCTGGTGCCACGCCGCGCATGTGAATCTGCAAATGACTACACTACAAGGGGTTACGGCTGTATACTGTCGAAAACCAGCCTAAACCGGATGGCAAACAGCGGCCGCTGGGGATCGGAACGATTCGAGATCGCGTGGCGCAGATGGCGACGGTGCTGGTCTTGGAGCCGATCTTCGAGGCCGACCTGGAGCCGGAGCAACACGCGTATCGGGCCGAGCACAGCGCCCTGGACGCCGTGCAGGCAAGTCCACGGGTTGCTGAACTCGGGGCATACGGAGGTCGTCGATGCGGACCTGTCGGGTTACTTCGACAGCATCCCCCACGCCGAACTGATGAAATCGGTCTCGCGGCGCGTCAGCGATCGGCATCTCCTGAAGCTGATCAAGATGTGGCTCGAAGCGCCGGTGGAAGAAGTCGACGACCGGGGGCGGCACCATCGAACGACCCGCAACAAGGACGAGGGCCGGGGCAGCCCGCAAGGCTCTCCGCTCTCGCCGTTGTTGGCGAATATCTATATGCGTCGGTTCGTTCTGGGCTGGAAGGCACTGGGGCACGAGCAGCGCCTGGACGCTCACATCGTCAACTACGCCGATGACTTCGTGATCTGTTGCCGCGGCACCGCCGACGAGGCGATGCGGGTGATGCGATCGATGATGTCGAAGCTGCGGCTGACGGTGAACGAGACCAAGACGCGGCTCTGCCGCGTGCCCGAGGAGAGCGTCAACTTCCTGGGTTACACGATCGGACTGTGTCACTCGCCGCGGACGGGCCGCTCGTACATCGGGACGAAGCCGTCGGCGAAGAAGATCGACAGCCTCAAGGCCGAGATCCACGAGTTGACCAGCCGACGGTGGCTGTGGACGACGGTCGAGGACCGAGTGGCGAAACTGAACCAGAAGCTTCTGGGATGGTCGAACTACTTCTGTCTGGGACCTGTCAGCCCGGCCTACCGAGCCATTGACCGCCACGCGCGGCATCGGCTCCGCCAGTGGCTTCGAGGGAAGCACAAGGTGCAAAGTCGCGGGACGACACGATTCCCCGACGCGAGGCTGCATGACGAATTCGGCCTCATCCGCCTGAGCGACCGTCCTCGAAGCTTTCCGTGGGCGAAGGCGTGAGTTCTTGTCCGAGAGCCGGATGCGGGAAATCCGCCCGTCCGGTTCGATGAGCGGGGAGTGGAAACGGAGCGTCAGCCACCGCGCCACTCCTCGACTCTACTTTAGTGATAGTCATATTCTTTGTCGGATGAATCTCGCCGCTTTCTTCACCACAACATAGTAAAATTCACGCATATGCCGCCAATCTTCCAAGATGGCTACCCATACCTATCCGTTGTCCGACTCGGTGTACGAGAACTCGCCCAGGGAGTCCACCCAGGAAGCAAGATGGCGGTCCAGTCCTGACCTGGGGGATGCGAGTGACGTTGTCAGAGCTGATCAGGCCAAGTCTAGGCTTGCGCGGATTCTTGGGTCCGTTGTTGAGGTCGGGCTGTCTCACTTCGCACCCTGTTCCAGCCCCGTGGCTTTCTTCACTGCCTTGATCCCCTTTGCTTGCTCTTGAGCTAGGTCTTTGGCCACAAGTGGAGCTAGCAGTCCGCTTAGATATTCTGCCATTGTCAGATCACGATAAGCTGAGACGATCCGGGCGGATTTGACCACTTCGGCGTCTAACTTTACTTGCACATCATTCCTGGCAGATTTCTTTGCCACAGTCAGGCCTCCATTGGCTTCTTAAATGTCCTAGTCAACCCGGACGTCCCTATTATGCATGCAGAATCTGGACTGGTCAAGAGGATGACTAGTTGACTGATAATCTAGTAAATGGGATTATTGTGCTTGTGTCCCAAACCCAGTTCCCCCACTCCGAGGTCGCATGCATGAAAGAAACGCAATGCCCCATCTGCGAAGGACCTAACCGTTCCGCCCGTGCAGTCTGCCAGGACTGTCAGCGACTTTTTGCCAAGCACTGGCTGGAACATTCAAGGTTCAACTCCACAGGTGAGGAATCAAGAATGCGAGAACCGAAGAAGCGGCAACCTCGGCAACCCCGCCGACAAGCCAGGCAAGCGGTCGACTGGAAAGCCCCAGAATCGGCCGAGGACTGTCTCTGGCCAGAAGAGGAGTCAACCATCCAGGAAGCCAAACCAGAACCTACCACGCAACCCAGGGAAGCCCACACGCCACGTAGGCGGTTTGAACCGTCAGAAAAAGACCTTGCCGAGTATCGCGACATGCTCGCGGCCGGATGCTTCGGCCACTCGGAAAACCAAGGCACAAAACCACGACTGACGGTCCTATGGCCATCAGTCGGAACCACTGGACGGATCAGAAGAACCCACCATGGAAGTAGCAAGCGAGAAAAGTGAGAACCCAGGGGAAGTATCAATTCCCCTGGGCTCTGAGATGACCCAATCCTGTGAGAAAGGATCGACAACTATGGTATCAGTCTTTTTCTGCGAACGCACCTTGGAACTCATGCAAGACCGGCTTGCCGCAATACGCAAGGCCAATGTCACGCTCGTTCACATCGATGTGGACCCGATGAAGGTGGCTTCTGCGGTGGACCAAGCACTCGACATGATCGAGGACCTGTTAACCCACCAAGAACCTACACAGGACGGCCAGGAAGAGCAGGGAGCCCAAGCATGATCCAGAAACGCGTTCTGGTTCCCGCCCGACTGCGGAATCTTCCCGCCACAGGCTGGTCCTGGATGGACCGTCGCTTCGTGCGCGAGCACATGGACCATCTCTCACGAGAGGCTGTGCTCTTGTACTTCTTTCTTTCAGCCGTGGCCGACAAGCACGGGCTGTCGTTCTACGGCGACGGCACGCTGGCCGCCCTGCTGCGGATGACCCTGCCGGCCTTGATAGGGGCCCGGGACGAGTTGCTGGCCCGTGATCTAATCGCCCATGAGACTCGCTTCACCCAGGTGCTCTCCCTGCCGCCGCCGAGGCCAGTGCTACCGCCGTGAGCCTGGCGGTGGGCTGATGCGACTGGGCGAGTTGCTTGCGTCAGGCCACCACGCCGCCTCAGGGCAGCGAGGGGAGCAGTTGTTAGTGGCGGCCAAGAAGTGGGCCATTTTGGCGGAGCCACTTGAGCCATTCCGCGATCGGTCGATCGCGGTTTTGGCCCTCTGCTCGCATGGCCGGATGCTTGGCCCGCGCGGCTCCCCGCAGGTACACTGTTCTTTGCGTTTCTCCGGACTATCAACGCCGGGCTGTTTCAGCGTCGGCGTAAAGTGGCGGCGGAGACTATCACCTCTCCGCCGCCTGACCACTTGGGAGTCGTCGCTCCCGTGGGCCATTCTCAGTTTCCCCTGGTGCTCTGCCAGGGTCAATCACCTGACCCTCACCCTGGGCATCCGTGCTCGCGGCAATGCCTCCTCAAGGGTTGTGAGCGATGCTTCCTGCCACATCATTTCCAGGATTGCTACTGCGGCACCGCGTGCCGGATCGCGGCACGACACTGGCGGCGCTGGCATGCCGCCAGCCGCTATCGAGCGACCGCTCACGGTAAGCAACGCCGTCGCGAGCAGGCACAACGCCATCGTCAGCGGAAACGGCTTCGATCTGCTCTCGATGAACCAGCCCTACCGGCCCCCGATGCCGAGCCGGCTTCATCAGCCAGTGCGGCCGACGTCTCTGCTTTGATCGAGTCACCGACCGCTGGGGACTGCCTCTGCGTGGGCCAGCGCCGAGGCGAAATTCCTGAAAATTCTCGGCTCTGGCCCTGCAGCCGCCCGGGCTGCTACGTCCTTTTTGGCCTGTCGCCGCGTTCTCCTCAGCGGTCCTTCTGTTCGTGCTCATGCCGCCTGGCTTTACGACGTGTCCGCCAGCGGGTCGCGAAGCTTCGCAGCCGACGGCGTCACGGTCGCCCACGGCGACGAGCCCGCCATCTCGCACCACCCTAGACAGGCCCGTTACGTCGTCACGTATTGAAGCAAGGTCCGGGTGAGTCGTAACGTTCCTGCACCCCCCAAAACCGAGGAGGAAGCGGGTGGGCCGGGCTGTCCGGTCCCCCGTTTCCTTGCTCGGAATGGGGTCGCTTTGCACGAGGCCGCACATGACCCAGTGGCACGATGGGGATGTCCGTCTTCTCGATGTGGCTCAACTCGGCGACCGCTATCGCCGTTACCGATTCACCGACCCCGATGCCGAGACCGTCATGGCCGGATCGTTGCGTCGGTATGGACAGCTCTCACCCTTGGTGGTCTGTCTCCGCGCCGAGACGCACGAACTACTCGACGGTTTCAAGCGGCTGGCCGCAGCACGGACGCTGGGTATCAATA
>CAWFAF010000065.1:0-163072 GCA_963813575.1 uncultured Planctomycetaceae bacterium | reverse complement strand
TTTCGCCGCTCCTCGCGAACATCTACCTGCATTGGTTCGAGAAGCAGCACGGCCGTCATGACGGACCCGGGAGATGGGCGAACTCCAAGCTCGTGCGCTACGCTGATGACTTTGTGGTGCTGGCACGCTATCAATCGAGCCAGTTGGTCAATTGGATTGAGAGGATGCTCGAAGGGCGCTTCCGGTTGACGATCAATCGTGAAAAGACCCGCATCGTCAAGATGCGCGAACCGGGTGAGAGCCTGACGTTCTTGGGGTTCACGTTACGCTACGACCGCGATCTTCATGGTCGCGATCACCGTTATCTCAACGTGATACCTTCTGCGAAAGCGATGGCTCGAGCTCGGGAGAAGATCCGGGACCTGACCGGACCCCAGCGATGCTCTCTGCCCATCCCTCAGGTGATCCGCGAGATCAACCGGTGGACGATGAGCTGGAGTCGGTATTACCGCTACGGTTATCCCCGATCGGTATTCCGGCGGCTGAACTGGTATATCGGCTCACGCTTGAGTCGTCATCTGCGACGTCGGAGTCAACGACCCTTCCGACCTCCGGAAGGCACGACAATCTATGCCCAACTGCAGCGCTTCGGCCTGCGGCCATTGTGATTGTCTGAGGATGACTCCCTGTGCATGTCTTGGAGCGAGATCGGTCGGTAAAGCCGGATACGGGAAAACCGTCCGTCCGGTTTGAAGAGGGCGGAGGCGGCGTCGATCGCATGGCCAGCGGATATTGAGCCACGAACGGGGAAACCCTGACACGGACGTAAGCCGAAGCCTAACCGATCCCGCCCCTCCGCTACTCTACTAAACGGCGTCGGGAAGCGCGGCGCGAGAGCCTCGATCCCGGCGCCGGGACTGGGCCGCCGAAATCGTCGCCGAAAGTGTGACATTTTGTGACATCGTCTGATCGTTGCGGGGTTCCCGGCGGCGAATCTGTCAACTCAGCGCGCAGGTCGATCCCGCCGCGCCGGGACTGGACCGGCTCTGCTTACGCGCAGGGCACGCACATTGCCGTTACCTCAATTTTACAATATACCGATCGTCTTAATCCCGACCGCCGCGGTCGTGGCATTGTATGGGTCGACGACCCACATGGATTCTGGCGGTGGCGACGGTTGGGTGACGTCCCAGGATTACGCAATGCATGTCCTGTTGCCGCCCAGGCGATCAGCCGACGATTGCAGACTACCGGCCTCATCCGCCGTGCTCGAGAATTGAATATGGTGTCCCCGGACCTTCTGGTGTCCCCGGAACTTCCCGGAACTTCGGCGGGTCTCCGCTCCAGAGCACATGAGATCGAGAGCCATTCCCAGATGCGATCTCCTGATGCGCGGCATAGTTCGGCGCTCAATAGCGATGTCATGATGGGACGGGTGCCGGTCAGAAGTCGAACCGTGGCAGAATGGTTCAGGAATCGGGGGCGTTCCGGCATCGGGGGAAGCCCGGTATGCCGTGAATTTGCCTTCTAGCACGAGCCTCGCTTAGAATCGATTCGAACTTGCGACGATGCATGAAGCTTGAGCAGGCCAACTTGAGCGTTGCGGAGGGCCAGTGTGATCGGTGTCGGAGAACGAGGCCAATGAATTCGACGCGCGCGCCTTTACCCTGATCGAGCTCCTGGTCGTGATCGCGATCATCGCGGTCCTGATCGGGCTGCTCTTGCCTGCGGTGCAATCGGCCCGCGAGGCGGCGCGGTGCGCCCAGTGCACCAATCAGCTCAAGCAGATTGGCCTGGCGGTCCATCAGTACATGACCGACAACGATGTCTTGCCCCCCTCGGGAGGGATCGATCTGAACGGCGTCAGCACGGGAACTGGACGCGTGCCTCAAAATTCGTCGATCCACATGCGATTGCTCAATTACCTCGAGCACCGGGATGTGTACGACGCCTATAATTTCATGCTTGGCGATGTGGTGAGCGGCAATTCCGTGGCTGCCAATACGAGCGTCATGACCACGACGATCGCCGGCTATCTTTGCCCCTCAGACGCCAATCCCGGCAGCCATGAAAATCTTGACCTGGGCTACACTGTGCCCGTCGCATGTTGTCAATTACGCCGTCAATGGCGGTGTGAACCGGCTCTACGCCGGTGGCGCCGTGACCGGCGTGGCCTGGTGGCTGGGCGGCAATCCCTACTTCGGCACTCGCATCGGGTTCTCCTCCATTCGCGACGGCACCAGTAACACGGCCACCTTTAGCGAGTGGATCAAGGGCAAGGCCGGCCAGAACGCCCCCGGGCTGAACCTGGTCTACTCGATCGCCCGGCTCAACAACGGCGGTCCGCAGAACGACTTCAGCCTCTGCCAGGCCGCCAGCACTCCCCTCTGGGACTTCAAGGGCGAATACTGGACGCTTCAGGACACCGGCCGAGGCGGACCTTATTATCATATCATGCCGCCGAACAAGCCTTCGTGTAACACGTCGGCCGACTACGGGGTCGTCGATTCATTCATCGGGGCGAACTCGTTTCACCCCGGTGGAACCAACCTCTTGCTCATGGACGGCTCGGTCCGGTTCGTCAAGGAGAGCATCGGACTTGCAGTCTGGAGCGCCCTGGGAACGAGGGCCGGCGGCGAGGTTCTGAGCGCTGATGCGCTTTGATCGGGACGGTGCGAGCGGAGGTTCACTCGACGCGCACTCGCACAACGTTGCCGATTCTCAAGACGGGGCCTTGGCTCCCACGACGGGCCACCCAGGTCAGTCTACCTCAAGATGGAGAGAATTCAGCGTCGTGAACGGGTTTCCATTCCACGAGCGCCTGGCTATCATGCGGAGTATCCGCCTGGCCAGCCAATCCCGGGGCCTTTTTGCCCGGGATCGGTATCTTGATTCACGGAGCCGATGGGACCAGGACGTTCCATCATCGCTGGGATGCACTCGACCGACACTCAGACACGAGACTCACTGGCGCTCTTCTCGAGCCCCATTCAAGACTGGTTCACCGTGACCTTTCCCGGTGGTCCAACCCCCGCCCAGAGGCTGGCCTGGCCGCCCATCGCCGCAGGCGAAAACGTGCTTCTGGTCTCGCCGACCGGGACGGGCAAGACCCTCGCCGGGTTTCTCGCCATCCTTGATCGGCTCTTCCGGGCACAACTGGAGGGAACGCTGAAGGACGGCCTACGCTGCGTCTATATCTCTCCACTGCGCAGCCTGGGCTACGATATCGAGCGAAATCTGTCCGTCCCTCTCGAGGGCATAGTGCGGCGGCTCAAGCTGGCCGCAAGCCCGGTGCGCGTGGGTGTACGTACCGGTGACACCACAGCCTACGCCCGCCGCAAGCTTCGCGACCGGCCGCCTCATCTTCTGATCACGACACCCGAGAGCCTGTCGCTGATCCTGAGCCAGGAGAGCTGGTCGGAGCACTGGCGAGAGGTTGAGCATCTGATCGTCGACGAGGTACATGCGCTGGTTCCCACCAAGCGCGGGGCCGACCTGGCCGTCTCGCTGGAACGTCTCTCGGCGCTGGCAAAACACGATCCCTGCCGCATCGGATTGTCGGCGACGTGTCGGCCGCCAGAGCCCGTGGCGCATTTTCTGGTGGGGCCGACACGAACCTGCCGGGTGGTGGAAGCCCCCTTGCCCGAAGGCGCTTTACCCCTCGAGATCGAGGTTGAATCGCTGATCGAGCCGGACGAGGCCGCTCATCGCGGACTGACCTATCGCCGGCTGATCAGGCGGCTGCGCCAGGTGATGAAGGCCAATCGTACCACGGTCGTCTTCGCAAACACCCGCCCGCTCTGCGAGAAGATCACCCACGACCTGAAGCACGAAGTGAGCCGGGCAGCGGCCATCGCCGCGCCGGAACTGGCGGATGGAAGTGCTTCCGAGCCAGCCGTTGCGGCGCATCATTCGGCACTCGACGCTCGCCGCCGCCGCGAGGTGGAAACGTTGCTCAAGGAGGGCCGGCTGAGGGCCGTGGTCACGAGCACGAGCCTGGAGCTGGGCGTTGACATCGGCACGGCAGACCTGGCCGTTCAGGTAGGTCTGCCCGGCGGCGTGGCCCGGTGCGTTCAGCGGGTGGGGCGGTCGGGACATCACCTGGGCGCGGCTTCTCGGGGACTGATCCTGTCATCGAGTCCCGCCGAGGTTGCCGGCGCGGTGGTCACGGCCCGGGCCGCCCGCGCGGGCCGGCTTGAACCTCTGCGCATGATCGCCGCACCGCTTGATGTCGTCTGCCAGCAGCTACTGGCCATGGCCTGCGCAGGGGAATGTGCGGTTAACGAAAGCTTCACGCTCCTTCGCAAAGCGGCTCCGATGGCCGAGCTCACGCGCGACGATTTTGACGCCTGCCTCGACTTCCTGGCCGGCGACCTCGCCGCGCCGGCGGGAGCCTACGAGCCCGAGCCCGGAGCCGCTCCGCGCTGGTCTTCAGCCCGGATCTGGAAGCACAACGGCCACTTTGGCGTTCGCAGCCGCCGTGTGATCCGCTGGTTCTGGACCAATGTGGGAACCATCAGCTCCGAAGAGTCGGTGCAGGTGCTCGATGGCAGCGTGGCCATCGGCACGCTCGAGAGCGACTACGCGGATCGTCTCGTTCCCGGCGACCGATTCGTGCTCGACGGCCGCAGCCTCGAGTTTCGCCGCCGCGAGGGTCAGCTCATTCACGCGCGGAGCGGAGGCGGTGAACCTGGCTTGCCGATCTGGCACAGCGACCGGCAGTCGCTCTCGACCGAGCTGGCGCACGAGGTGGCCGAGTTCAGGGCCGCGGGAGCGCGGCGGTTGACCCGAGACGGGCCGCTCGTGCTCAAAGCCTGGCTGGTCGAACGCCTGGACATCCAGCCCAAGGCCGCCGCGGTCCTGGCCAAGCTTATCGAGGCACAGGAACGCACGAGCGAAGTGCCGCGAACGACCGACCTCCTGGTTGAACAGTTTCCCATGGCCGACGAGCCAGGCCTGACCTTTGCCTTTCACGCTCCGCTCAATCGCGCGGCGTGCGAGGCGCTTGGCCGGGCGGTCGCCGCCCGGCTGGGACGGCAATTCGGCCGCGACCTCTCGCTGCAAGCGGCCGACCTGGGCTGGTCAATCCGCATGCCCCCAGACGCCGAGGCCGAGCTCGACCGGACTGACCTCGACTCGCTGCTGGCTCTCGATCGTTTCGAAGAGGACGTGCTGGAAGGGCTGGATCGAGGCGACCTGCTTGCCCAGCGGTTCCGATACATCGCGGCCACCGGGTTCATGGTCTTGCGCAACCCCGAGCACGGCCGGCGAGTGCGAGTGGGAGGCCTGAACTGGGTAAGCACCCGGCTTTATCCGCTGGTGAAAGCGGCATGCCCGCACCACCCCTTGCTGCGCGAGACCCGTCGCGAGGTCTTGCAAGACCGGCTCGATGTACCCGCGGCGGTGCGCTGGCTGCGTTCGCGTCCGGTTCTGAAGAAACGAAAGCTAGCCTCGATCTCGCCCTTCGCTTCGGCCTGGATCTCGCCGGCCTCTGGCGAAGCGATCCAGTTCGAATCGCCCGCCGACGTCTTGCGCCGGCTCCACGCTCGGCTCACCGCGCCTGGGCAGGGGCAAGGGGAAGTGGCATGAACACAAAGCGATCCCCCAAGAGCGAGATGGCGGGGTGCCACCCTTGCGGAGACTGGCACCTCGCACCAGAGGGCGCGGCCATCCATCCCGGCGAAAAAACGGCTGTCATCGCCGACGTCCACCTTGGTTACGAGTGGGCCCGAGGCCTGGCCGGAGATTGTGTTCCCGCCCATTCGCTGGCCGAGACCCTGGTACAGCTTGAAAGCCTGCTAGCGCGAGCGTCTATCGACCGCCTGGTCGTCGCCGGCGACCTGGTGGAATGCCCCAGGCGCTGCTCTCGAACCTCCGCCGACATCGCGCGGCTGGCGGACTGGCTGAATGCGCGTGGCGTCAGTCTGGTGTTGCTCGAGGGGAACCACGATCGAAGCCTCGCCTGGATGACCCGACCTCAGCGTCTTGAGGCGGGTCTCGGCAAGCTGGGTCCGACGCTGGGGAAAACGCTGCTGGTCGGCGGCTGGACGATTGCGCACGGCCATCAGCCCGCGGCGGGGCGGCGCTTGATCATGGGGCATCATCACCCGGTGCTGCGAGCCGCCGGCCGCGCGGCACCTTGTTTTCTTGCAGCCGTCGACAGGATCATCCTACCGGCGTTCTCGCGCAATGCCGCGGGCCTCGATGTTTTCACGGCCCGAATTCCGGAGACCTGGAGGCGACATTCTTTTCGCTGCCTGGTCAGCACTGGCAGCAGTCTGCTTGATTTCGGCCCACTGAACGAGCTGTCCTCACGACGAGCCTGACGACCGCTGCGAATCGACGTCATGTTCCTTGGCGCCGGTCACTTTGGCCGGTCATTTCCTGTCTCATGTCGACAACTTCTCAATCGCACCATTAAGTGCTTGACCAGTTTGGTGCAGCAGCGTACCTTCAGTTCAAAAATGGGAACATTTCCATGAGCTCTCGCTTGGCTTTTTTAACTCTCGCCGCGGCGACGACGGTCGTGGTGATCGCGTTGCTGCACAATTTCGGCTATGTGGCCTTCTCGGAACGTCCGGGGTTCACACATGTCTGGGGCCATGTGAGCTACAATGGCAAGCCGGTACCGGGTTGCGCGATCTATTTCCAGCCCCACGATGCCAACAGCTCCCACTGGGGAGTTGGCCGCCTGAACGAAAGTGGTCTGTACTTTCTCACGGCATTCCAGCTTGAATCCACTCTCGAGCCCGGGCGTTACACCATCTTCATTCGACCTCTCATGCCGAGTCCGGTCAGCTCGGATACGTTGCGAGTTGACCCGGAGGAGTCTCACTCGAATCAAACGACAGATAAATCTTCACCATCATCCCTACCCACGCCACAACTTCCGCTTCCTAAGCGGTTCACCGATGCCCAGACCTCCGGACTGGTCGTCAACATCACCGGCGAGCCACAACGCATCGAAATTCACCTGACTGACTGACTGGACGCTCACGCACTTGGAGCTGATCGACGGTCTTTGAACCCTTGGCCCGCCGCGACTGGCAGTGCACATGCAACATTCAAGGTCAGGTCGCTCGTCTCCGGAATCTGCCCGTCGTCCGTGATCTCAGGCGGGCTCATACCGAGTCATATGACATCTCCGTGGCTAAGCGGATCGTTGTTGGGACGTCCGACATGGTGCTCGACTGCTGCTCCGCGAAACAAAAAAGGCGGCTCGCCCGGGTAAACCGAGGAGCCGCCTGGCTTATCTCAGAATAAACAATCGACGTCAATCACTCGCAGGTCAGGCACGTCGGGGTGACGACAGGGACCATTGTGCACCGCTGCACGGCCACGGTGCGGGTCACCTGGCGGGCGACTACGCGGTTGACGGTGACGGGAACTTGCTCCGGCACGCAAACGGCCACTTGCCGCGATGCCGTCTCAGCGACCATGCGGCAGGTGCGCACGGGCACGCGCTCCGCCCGTTCTTCGGCCGCGTAGCTGCAAGTCGTTACCTGGTAGGGTTCGACTCGCTCTTCGGCCACGTAGCGGCAGGTCTGAACCTCGTACGGTTCCACTCGCTCCTCGCGCTGGAGGCTGCACGTGGTGACCTGGTAGGGTTCGACTCGCTCTTCGGCCACCATCTCACAGGTGCGCACCTCGTAAGGCTGAACCCGCTCCTCGCGAACGTAGTTGCAGGTCTGAACCTGGTAGGGCTCGACGCGTTCCTCGCGAAGGTAGCTGCACGTCTGGACCTCGTAAGGTTGAACCCGCTCTTCGGCCACGTAGCGGCAGGTGGTGACGGGGCACGCCTCGACGCGCTCCTCGGCGACGTAGCGGCAGCGGGTCACGGGCACCTGGCGGACCATAGTCTCGCGGACGTAGCGGGTTTCCGTCACGTCGCGAGTCACGGGCCGGGAGACGAAGACGCGCTGGCTGACGGTGCGAGGGGGGCATTGCACGGCCACCGTGGCCGTGACTTTTTTCTTGTGGTGCAGGCAGCCGAAGAGTCCACGCGGGCGGTCTTCGCAGACGTCGCACTCCTCGACCGGCACACGCACCCGGCGCTCGACCACGGGGCCGGGCACCGTGGTGTATTGCCGCTCGTAATAGCCGCACTCGACTGTCTCCTGCGCGCACCGTGGTGATGGGCCGGCAAACGGTGTACGGCTCTTCGACCATCACGGTCTCGGTGACGGGCTTCATGACCGTATAGCGGCGCTCGCGCTGCTCGGTCTGGTAGACTGGCTTCATCACGGTGTAGCGTCGCTCGCGGCGCTCGGTCTGGTAGACCGGGCGCATCACGGTATAGCGGCGCTCGCGCTGCTCGGTTTGATACACCGGCTTCGTCACGGTGTAGCGGCGCTCCATCTGCTGTGTCTTCACAACCGGCTTCATGACCGTGTAGCGTCGCTCGCGCTGCTCGGTCTGATAAACGGGCTTGGACACCGTGTAGCGCCGTTCGCGGCGTTCGGTTTGATAGACGGGCTTTGTCACGGTGTATCGGCGCTCGCGCTGCTCGGTTTGATACACCGGCTTCATCACCGTGTACTTGCGCTCGACGTACGAGGTTTCCCACACCGGCCGCTCGACGGTGTAGTTTTCCGTCTGATAGGCCGTGCGGTAGCGCGTTTCCATCACAGTGACGGGTTCGTTTTCGTAGACCGTTTCATAGACAGTCTGATAAACGGTCTCTACCTGGGCGCCAGGCTGACGACGTTACACTGGGTTGCCACGACGGGTGCGGGAGCGCAGCGATGGCAGGCTCCCCCGCCGTAGGTGGCCCAGGCCGGACTGGCAAACCCTCCCAAAAGCGCCGCGGCCGCGCCGGCCGCGAGGCGCACGACTTTCAAGGACTTGAGCATGCGAAACTCCTTGGCGGATCCTTGGGCATCCCTGTCGTGATTCGCCTAAGTGGGTCAACTCATACGGCCCGAGGGAGCGCGCGGTCTCGTCCTTGAGAAGGCCCTCCAGATCAAGAAAACTCGGCTTCTCGAAATTCGTTCAAGAACTACGCCCGCGGGAGTCGATGACAGTACGATCGAGGCTCGCAATGAGCCGTCCAGACCAGTATATCACTGGCTGATCGGTCGTCTCGCGAATTTGGGTAATTTCCTGTAGTACCAGGTCGCCCTGTGCCGATCACATCAAGTTGGTAAAGTCAGCAACACCGCGGACGGAAGGCAAAGTACAGCACACCGCGCGCCGCGGTGGACTGGGCGCGTCTGCACAACAAGGTAACAGCCTGCTCGAAGGCCCTGTTTAACGCGGAATCGCGAGAATCGATATCTTCGTCGTGCACAGTTCGAAGTGGCCGGTCATGAGGACGTGAGTTGTACTTTCATCAGGATGCGGGTTGTATTTTTTGCAAAACCGCTTGAGCCTGGTTGCGAACCCCGACCAGACCAGAGCGAGTGAGGCTTTCGATCTGGGAGCGGAGGGCACGGGCCAGCTCGAGCTTTCCGCTCGACAACGAATAATCAACGGCCTCGAGCGCCTCGAGTTCGATCGCCTCGATCTTGTTTTGCTTTTCGGTCACACCGGCAAGCTCGATCAAGTGATCCAGGTCGCTCGACGAGAGCATCTCACACAAGGTGCCCTTTGCCGCCATGTCGCCCCTGCGGCCCAAGGCCACGGCGGCGTTGTAGCGGACGTAGCGATCGTCATCGCTTTGAAGCCGCTGTCGCAAGATCTTGGCGGCCTCGTCACCGCCCATGAATCCCAAAGCGTACACGGCCATCTGGCGAACCTCCGGCTCACCTTCAGCGGCGGCCAACGCCAGCGCCGAACCGCGCGAGGGTCGTCGAGCGTCCCATGCAGCCTGGCGGCTTGCTTGGCCAGGCTGGCCGCGGCGGCGATCCTGATCGGCGTCTCGTATTTCGGCTCGAGCGCTTGTGTGAGCGGCTCGATCGGATCGACCTTGCGGCCGTCGGCCAGCGTGGCGTCCAGAGTCTGGAAGGCACCCACCGTGAGCGCGACATACTGCGTCAAGCGGGGATTCTCGTTCTGTTTCAGCTCGAAGGAAAGCAGGTCGGTCAGTTCGCCGAGCAGCTTGGGATCACTGGCAAGCTGGGAGTCGTTCTGGATCAAGCTGGCAAGCTCGAACGCCGATCGCCAGTTGGCCGACGACAGGCGAAGCTGCCGCACGTACTCCATGGCGTCGCGCTCGCCGCCGGCTAGCTTACCGAAGAGCAGCCAGACCACGATCACCACGGCGACAACAACCGCCGGGATGACGAACAATTGCACGACGAAGCTGGCGGATGGGGCTTCTACCGGTGGCAAGTCCGCAAGCGGCGGTGGTTGGGTGGAGTCGAGAGCAGTACCTGGTTGATGAGAGCTGTAAGGGTCTTGCACAGTGGGCGGGCTCATCTTGGATCGGGTCGTCGAATTCGGTGCCATCACAGCCAATGCGGCCGGGTCTGTTCTTCCATTCAGTGTAGAGATTCGCCCGGTCACGTCAAGCAAGGCTCTCGAGCAGGGCTTCAGAGATCAGGGCCAGACTCTTCGGCCCCAGCCGCGGAGCGGGGAGCTGATTTACCCCAGTTCCAGAGATAATAGACGGGGATACCGGCCAGAATGCTGCCCAGCGCCGAGCACGAAACTCCGGGTCGCTGCCAGAATGCCGCGACGGTCAGGAGTCCCGTCAGACCGAGGTAGACGGCCGGTGTGAACGGATAGCCCGGCGTCCTGAATGGCCGCGGCATGTCAGGCCGCGATCGGCGAAGGATGAAGATCGAGCTCATCGCCAACATCGAAAAGATCGATAGGCCGACGCTCGCATAAACGATGATCCACTCATAGGAGCCCGTCCAGAGCAAGACGAGGGTGACGGCCACCTGGAGGAAGGTTGCCACCACGGGCGTGCTCGCGCGGCCGCTTAGCCTGGCGGCGATGGACGGAAATTGCCCGGTCCTCGCCATGGCGTAGATCACACGGGGTCCGAGCAGCAGATATGCGCTGAGTGTCGAAAGCAGCATCAGACCGATCGCCACGCTCAGCGGGTTTGACCACCGCGACCCAAATAAACGTTCGGCCGCAATCTGCGCGATCGGGGCAACCACGTCGAGCCCTTGCTTGTTCTCCGGAGCTTTGACCAGGGCGTCGATGTCTGCCGACGAAAGAGCCAGAGCGTAGACCACATTCACCGCCAGGTAAAGTATCGTCACGACTGCTGTTCCCAGCAGAATCGCACGCGGCAGTATACTCTGAGCATCGCGGATCTCGCCGGCAAGATAAGATGCTCCATTCCAGCCTGTATAGGCGTAATAGATATACACCAGCGAGAACGTCATGGTCGTCGCCAAACTGGTGTCGATGGGTTTGGCGTCACTCAGGTTGGCTGAGTGTGGCCACCCCACGCCGAATCCCACGACAACCAGGAGCACCAGGACTGCGATTTTGAGCGCCGTGATCCACCCTTGTACTTTCGCGGTACGCTCGCGTCCCGATACATGGATCAAGGCGAAGATCAGGATGGCCGCTGTCGCCAGGAGGCGCTGGAGAAATACGGCTTGATTTGCATCGTGGCCAAAAGGCGCCAGAATATACTTGGCCGACGCGAACGCGGACGCCGCGCTCGGTCCGGAGAATCCGATCAGGAATGACACCCAGCCGGAGAGAAATGCCGCCAATGGCCCGTAAGCCTCGTAGAGGTAGACGAAATCACCTCCGGTGTGTGGGAGTGCCGCCGACAGCTCGGCGAGTGTCAAGGCGCCGCACACGGCGATCACTCCGCCCACGATCCAGAGGCCGAGCATGAGCTGGTTGCTACCCACAAGCGCCACGGTATATCCCGAGGTTGTGAGTACTCCAACACCCACCATGCTTGCCAGTACCACGAAGATCGCCATGGCCAGTCCAAATTCGGCTGGCATCTTCGCTTCGACGACCTGGGACGATTCTTCCACCTGCCCGTTCGGTTCGCTCTCAGCCATTGGATTCACGAAGAAAAGATGATCAAAGTGCGTTGTATAGGCAACATTATTAGAGAAAATGAAGAATTTTCAGTGAACATCTGGAAACCGTGAGTCGCGTCATAGAATTAAGGACGAGTCGTGTCATAGAATAGTCAATAGAGACAACGCATTGAACTGACTCGGGAACCCCTGATAACCGCGTGTGTTTGGAGGTCTCTCCCGTGCGTGAGCTTCGGACCCTGAGGCGGACCCGGCTGGGGTCGCGCGTTCGGAGTGTCCAAGGAAGGCTCTCCATCGAGTTGGCGAAGGAGGATGAGGCTAGCGACTCGGCAAAGCCAGAGCCGCAGGCCCGGAATTTCGGATTTCGCCGTCCCGTCAAATCGCCGAGCGCCGTCGCCGGCCAGGAGTCTTCCGCGACCGCCAAAACACCGGCTCCGATCTTTCACCCCCTGGCTTATCGCAGCGTGGTGGCGGATTGGGCGATTGACACTCGAAAGCAATGGGGCCTTCGGGCCAACGAATTGGAATCGGCCGGCTTGTCCTGGCGCGACGCCGAGACTCAGGCGTTCGTCGAGGTCTGGCACCGGCTTCGTCGCGAGTCCAGAACTGAGACAACCGAAGTGGCCGCCGCGCCCGGGATCGCCGACTAGCGCAAGACACTGGCGACAGGGCCGCCTGGCGGGCCGATCGTCGCTCGGACAGCTTACCATCTCGTTGCTCCGTCATGGCTCGATCTCTCCGCCTGCCGACCGTCAATCAATCCGGACTGCGGATTTCTTGACGCGTCCTGCCTTGCCTCGGCTGTGGTCCTCGATCCTTTCCCGTTTCACGAACCTGGCCAGAAAGTTCTCCTTGAGCGAAAGTGCCTGGCCTTGGGGCAAGGCGATCGGCCGAAACCCCGCGGATTCGATTTCGCGGCGGAACTCCTGCTGGCCGGCGCGAATGTGCTTGAGCACGAAATCACTGCTCTTGCCTTCCACCCGGTCGAATTCCACCAGCACGAGCAAACCGCCAGGTCGCAGTGCCTGATGAATCGAGGCCAGAATCTTCTGATGGTTCTCGAGGTGGTGGTACACGTCGCACAGAAATGCAAGGTCGATCGAGCGGGCCGGCAAGTTCGTGGAGTCTTGCGTGCCGCGGATCGTCACAATCTGCGTCTGGCCTTTTTTCCTCGCCTGGGCCGCGATGTGTTCGAGGAATGCCGGCGAGATGTTCAACCGCATACACTTTTCCGCCCGCTCCCACTTCCTCGGCAAACAGGCGGCTGAAGAGACCCGTTCCCGCGCCGATGTCCGCCACTGCCATCCCCGGTCTCAATCCCAACGACCGGGTGATCTCATGCCGCCTGGCGAAGACCTCGCGATCATCGGTTTCGAACCGCTTGATGAACCCCTTGACGTCGGCTTTCTGGAACGGGGCATTGATTTCGGGATCAACCTTCCCTTTCCCCTTGGCTTGCGTCCCGGCAGGTCCAGGCGCAATCTGAGCTTGCCCCCAGCAGGCCGCCGTGACCATGAGCAGGAGCCACGAAATGGTTGACAGCACCACCCCGGTCGGTCGGTCGAATTCAGCCGCCTTCATCTCGATCTCCCTCGCCGTGCCGTTCAGAATCAACCAACCTCAGGACCATTCCAATGGTCTCTTACGAGTTAACCACGCTCAATCCGTCGATAGAAGGGAGCACTGACGAACTGGCGCCCTTCAGCCTGGCTCGCTGACAGTTCGCCGCGCTCGTGATTTGGCCGGCCAGTAGCGGTAGGCGACGCCGCCGAGCAGAAAAGACCCGCCGATCAAGGTCGGAACCGCCGGCCATTCGCCCACCGCCAGGACGACCCAGATCGGGTTGAGGATCGGTTCGATGAGGCCGATCAGGCCGGCTTCGGCTGTGCCGATCTCGCGCAGGCCTCGGGCGAAGAGCACGTAGGGCAAGGCCATCTGCACCACGCCAAATGCCAGCAGCGTGAGCATTTGCGGAGGTGTTGGCAGGCCGATCGCACGTCCGCTCAAGGCGATTCCGAGCCCGAGCGCCAGGCCGCCCGACAGGTTGAATACGCCGCTCAGCCAGATCGGATCGAGGTGGCGCAAGCCGCGCAGGCTCGTGGAGACCACGGCGAAACCGAGGCCGCTTGCCAGCCCCAGCGCGATCCCCTGCCACTCGTTGGGCCTGCCGTCGTAGCCCCAGCCCACGATCACGGCGATCCCCAGCATCGCCAGCGCAATCCCCACCTTCGCGCGCCGATCGGGCCGCTCGCCCAGGAAGACGAGTCCCAGCGGAACAACCCAGAAGGAGGCCGTGCATTGCAAGTAAATCGCGTTGGCCGCTGTCGTTGTCTTGACCGCTCCGAGATAACACGCGGTCATCGCTCCGAAAACAATACCGAGGGGAATCATCAAGGGGCGAAACGCCCACCTTGGCGGTGGAACCAGCGGCAGGAGGGCCAGCCCGGCGAAGACGCCGCGGTAGACCGCGATTGTCAGCGGGTCAAGCGGCAGCGACTTGGTGACGACTCCACTCAGGCTCCAGAGGACGCCAGCGGCCAGGATGAACCATCTTCCCCGGCTCCTGGAAGGGAGATGATGCACTTCAGCGCCTCCAGCCTCGGTGGTCGTCCGTCGCACACATTCGCTCCCGCGTGAAGTTGTCCCGAACCGGCTTTTATGCTTGCTTGCCAGGTGATCGTAATGGATTTGCACGGCGCCGGGGATCCCGGTTACAAGAAGAGCATGAATCTCACTGATCACACCAGCGCACCCTGGCTGTGCGACTGGCAGCCTGACGCCGACACACGCCCGCTCGCGGACGAGGAGATCCGCGTGTTCCGTGCTGGCCTTGCCGTCGGAGGCGATGATGACCCACTCGAAGACCTTCCCGAGTGGAGCGTCCTCGCCGACGAGGAACGAGTTCGCGCGCTCAGGTTCGTGCGGCCCCGTGACCGGCGACGGTTCACCGTCTGTCGCGGCTCGTTGCGGATGATCCTGGGCCGGCTGCTGAACAGGCCAGCCGAGCGCCTGGCATTCCAATCCGGACCTGGCGGCAAGCCCGAACTGGCCCCGGACACCGATCGCGAACACCGCTCATCTCTGCGCTTCAATGTCACTCACTCGCACGAGCTTGCCCTGATCGCTGTCAGCCTGGAGCGAGAGCTCGGGGTTGACCTTGAGCGAATACGAACCATCTCGGAATCGGCCCGGATTGTCGAATCGTATTTCACCGCTGCCGAGCTTGCTCAATTCACAGCCCTTGAGCCATCACAACGAGACGAGGCTTTTCTGCGCGGCTGGACGCGTAAAGAAGCGATTCTCAAGGCGAAGGGAGTCGGGCTGGCCGGGCTGGCAACGGCCTTCGAGACCATGTTTGGCACCACCACGCTGTCCACTCGGTTCACGCCCGCAACTCCCCTGCCCCGTGTTGGCGACTGGTTACTGTGGGAAGCCGCCGCCTGCGATCAGTACGTCGCGGCCCTGGCCGTCGCCGTCGCTTGAGGGCTCGCGGGGCAGCCGGACCGAATCCCAGAGCGTAACTTTCGTTGCGTTGACCGCACGCGTCGCCGTAGACTGGAATTCATCATCTCGGAAGCGGCAAAGCCTGGGAGTGCCGGTTGACGATGGAAGTGATCGTTCTTGGCTTGATCGTGCTGTTCATCTACGCCTTCATCCGGCTGATGGCATCGCTCAGCGCCTGGATGACGGGGTCGAGATACCGGGCTTATCGCCAGGTGGCCGACCGGTTCGGCGGCCGCTACGAGAGCCGGGGGATCAGTGATCCGCCGACGATCAGCTTCTCGCATCAAGGCACCACTGTCCGTGTTGGCCTCGCACCCACGATTCCGGGCCAGCCGCCCAACCCCCGCACGCGCGTTGTCGCGCGATTTCGCCGGGGAATCCCGTTCCGGCTCGAGCTCGCCCCGGCCGCCCGCCCGGCGCCGGTGCAGGCACCCAAGGGAACGCGGCCGGTGAGGACCGGAGACCTCGAGTTCGACCGCGGGTTCGTGGTTCAAGCCAATGATGCCGAGATGGCCCGAGATTTCCTGAGCCACCAGGTCCGCTGGGCGATCGGCAATTTGCAGCGGCTGGTTCCGCCGGGAGGCATGCTGGTTTCGATCAACCCCGAGCGGCTACTCGTCCAGATCGACCGCAACCTGGGACAGAACACCGAAGCGCTCGCTCTGGCCGTGAGTGAATCACTGGTGATTCATGACGGTCTCCAGTTCGGCGTCAAACGCCGCATGTCAGAGGGAATCTCGATCGTCACCGAGCTGCACGTGGAAGACGATGAGGATAACGGCCCGCCCGTTTGTAAGGTCTGCGGCGAGATGATCCAGGGCGGCCCCGTCATCCTCTGCACGAGCTGCCGCACGCCCCATCACCGGGAGTGCTGGGAATACGTTGGCTCGTGCTCGATCTACGGCTGCGGGAGCAAGGTCGGCGAGACGGGGCTGGCTGGGTAGCTCAACGAGCCCGTTCTGGCTGCTCGCGGCTCCCGGCCCGCCAATTGCGATCCTTCTCGAATCGTTTCCTGTTTTGAATTGCCGGCCACGATTCGCCGCTGATCCGCTCGACGGCACGAATGGCCGAGAGCACGGTGGCAAGCGTCCCCTGTCCCGGGAAAACCGAGTCGCCCACGACCCAGAGCCCGGGGCCAAACACATCCGAGGCGACCGCCAGCAAGTTGCTGTTCGACCGTGCCACGGGTGCGCCTCCCACGGCTCCTGCCGTGCGCCGCGTGTATCGAAAAAAGCTGCGCGGTGAGGCGAATTCGGCGTGAACGAGCTTTTCTGGGGCGGCCGGAAGGGCCTGCCCCAGAGCAGCCAGCATGCGGGCCTGGTACTCGGCTTTTCTGTGTTTGTAGGCGTCATCACCCAAGCCTTGCCAGTCGCCCGGCCTGGTATGGGTTGACATGGTCGCCACTCGAGTCTCAACCGGTCCGTAGCCTTCATCTTCCAGCGGGGAAAGGGAGATGAGCACGTTGTTGCCATCGTGGATCGGCTGGTTGTAAGCCCGCAAGACCTGGTGAAAGAGCGGCGTGTTATCGGGCACAGAAGCTCGATCGATCGCGACGTATCCCGTGAACGCGCTCCACGCCGGCCGTGACTTGCGTTCACCCCGGCCGATCCGTCCTTCGGGTGTACGGCCCAGCAAGCGCGCCGCCAGGTCGAGTGGCAGGTTGAATACGACCTCTCGGGCCAGGAGCCGCTCGCGTCTGCGGGTCACCACCGCGAAGCCTCGTCCGCGGTGGTTTGCGTAGCCATCATTCACGCGATTCAGAGGCTCAACCTGATCGACGAGCGTCGCGGTGCGGAGGTCTCCCCCGAATGCGGCGAACGCCTGGCCAATCCCTTCGACGAGCGCGCGCATTCCTCCCTTCGGCCGGCTCATCCCCAGCCGATACGCCTGGATACAGACCGCGGCATTGGCGAACGGCACGGTTTCCGGCCCCGCCTGGGCTGTATCCTGCAACAGCATGGCAATCAACGATCGGAAGCTCACGTCGCGCTCCAGATCGAGGAGACGGAGCACATGCTGCACGGTCAAAGCCGAAGTCGAAGCCGCCAAGAGGCCGGCGAATCCCAGGACCCGCAGGTCGTGAACCGCGTCGGCAATGCTCTTGAGGGGAAGCCGTGGAATCCTTGTCGACGCTCTCCAGAGAGCGTTTCCCACGGCAGCCTGCAATCGCCAGAACCTCTGCTGCGCGAGCGCACTGCGCGAGCCGGCGTCACCTGGAAACTGTTGCGAGCACAGCTTCTCGAACGTCTCGACTTCGGGCACGATGTCGATCTGGCGATCGGGCAAGTGGACTCGGTAACTCGAGGTTTCGACCGCCTGGAAATTGACGCCAATCAAGTTCAGCAGGTCGTGAAGCGGCTCCCCCGGCCGAAGCCCCATCAGGGCCGTCGCGCCAGCGTCAAAGGTGTAGGGCCCGCGCCGAAAATAGCCTGCACAGCCTCCCAGCTTCGTATGGGCTTCCAGCAGCCCCGTGCGGAGTCCCAAGCTCTGCGCAGCGCGGCCGTCGCCAGACCACCCATTCCCGCGCCAATCACAAGCAAGTCAAACAACGATTCCAGCCCTCGGGGCAGTCCAAACAAGAATGTATCACCCGATTCATCCGTAAAGCGACCGGTCGTCGCTTCCCTGCTTTTTGTACTTCGCCGGGAAGACATCGCGGGTGAGTGTGGCTCTTGAATGATCAACGATTCCCCAGGGCTTCACCATTTGCTAAAGTAACGGAGGCGAAGTGTGCAGAGCTTATTCATGGTAGCAAAAGCGTTTCGTAGTCTGAGGAAGCGAGAAAACCGCCGGGAGACATCGGTATGTCGAGGTTCGTGAGGATGGCGACACTGCAAGAGCTACCGCCCGGGGGGGCGAAGGAGGTGGAGTTCGAGGGTCGGGTCTATGCGATCTTCAATGTCGACGGGGAGATTTCGGCGATTGACGGAATCTGTCCGCACCAGGGGGGTCCGCTGGCCGACGGCGCCGTCGAAGGGACAACGGTAACTTGTCCCTGGCACGGCTGGCAATTTGACATCACGACGGGTAAGACGCCGCTGGGGCCGAAGATCAAGCAGGCAGTCTATGAAGTCAAGATCGAGGGACAGGATGTGATGGTCGCCGTTCCCTGACTGACGCCGGTCCTTCGTGCACGATCGGCGTCAGATCGCGTCTCCTTATTTCGCCCTTTCTTGAATCGCACTCGTGCTCCTGAACCCGAACTTCCTCCGACCCGCGTCAGCGCGACGGAGTCCCGTGATCCGATTTCGCCCGTTTCGCAACTCTGATCCTCCCGCCCTGGTCAAGCTCTGGAACCAGGGAGTTCCCGAGCGTGCCGCCGTGCGCCCGTTGCGAGTTCATGAGCTCGACGACCGGGTGTTCGGCCAGGTTTATTTCGACCGGGCCGGGTTGATCGTGGCCGAGCGAGACGACCGTGTTGTGGGCTTTGCGCACGCGGGTCTCGGACCGGATCAACCCATCGAGTTGATGCCGCCCTTCTCTTTTTGCGAATCGGTGGGCACCGTCGCCATGCTCGTGGTTGAGCCCGGCGTCGACTCCGACGAGGTCGCGAGTGGGCTGATCATCGAGGCCGAGCGGTACCTCCGCAGGCGGGGGACGAAGGTGATCTACGCCGGCGGACAGTATCCGCTCAACCCGTTTTATTGGGGACTTTATGGTGGTAGCGAAGGGTCGGGGATCGTGCCGTCGCATCCTTGTTTCCCTCAGTTGCTGGCCAGGATGGGCTATGAGCCAGTGAGCTCGACTGTGCTGTTCGAGTATGATCTTGCCGATCAGGCCCCACGCGATCCGCGGGCGGTGCTGATCAGGCGACAGACTGAGCTCGAGCTCGAGGAAGATGCAATGCCGCATGATTGGTGGGAGAATCTGGCGGTCGGCGAGTTTCACCTGAGCCGGTTTCGCCTTCTCTCTCGTTCCGGGGGAGACGAGCTGGCCCGCGCACTGACCTGGGACATGAGCTGGTTCGGCCGCACAGATGGCCTTAGCCGGGTCGGACTCTTCGGCGTGGAGGTGGCGGCGGGCCACCGGCGCCAGGGATTCGGTCGATTTCTTGTCTCGGAGATTCTCCGCCTGGCGCGAGGAGACCACCGCGCTGGTCGAGGTGCAAACGATGTTGACCAACGCCCCGGCCCTGGCGCTTTATGACTCACTGGGATTCCGCCCAGTCGATGAGAGTTCGCTGTACCGCCTGCCGGCTCACCTCCTTGACCGTCCAGGCGCTCTATGATCTTGATCCTGGCCTCGTTGGGGGCTTGCCCTTGCGTCGGTGAGTCGTTGTGGTATCCATTTTTAGGGTGGGCGTTTCGGGGTAGACGCCGACGGGCGAGCCCTCGAAGCGGGCCGTTTCCATCGTTACAGCACGGGAGCCTGAAGATTCATGGCACGACGCACCCTCAACCGTCGCGAGCTTCGCGCCGAGGCCGAAGCGGCCGAGGCGATGGGACTGAATCAGGCTTCGGGAACCGACTCGAAGCGCTCGTCTCGGGCTCGTTCTGAGCCTTCACCACTGCGCTCGAAGCCCGCGGCGGGCCCCCGCATGCGGCTCGTCTGGGCTGTGTGCGACATGGGAGGCCGGACGGTCGCGACCTTTGACTATTCGCAGAAAAGCGAAGCCGAGGCTCACATCGCCGCCCTCAAGTCACGAGGCAAGGGACCCCATTTCCTGCGATCGGTGAAGGAGCCCATGGCGAAGGGTGATTGACGGAGCGGCATCAGAGGATCAGTAGCGGGGGGCTGTACAGTCTCGCATCCTCATCAAGAGGCGTCTTCTTCCGTCTGGTGTTCGCGAATCCGCCCGGGCTCCACAATCCACAGCTTTCCTTTCAGTTGATTGCCCTGATATGCGATCAGGAAGCTCTCGAGCATACTTTCGAGAAACCTGCGAGAAACTCGAGGTGGTGGGTTGATGATCGCGATCCCGTGCGTTGATGACGGTGGATACAAGAGCGTGTTTCCAAAATCGTGGTCCATCGTGACGAGGACACGCTCTTCCGCGATGGCCGCGGCCAGCACCGTCTGGTCATCGCTGCCCGTCAAACCTTCTCGGTGCACGGTCTCGCCATCGAGTTCGCGCTCTGTGAAAACGCGCGGTACGTTCGGGCCGAAGTTCTCGTCGAGCTTGAATTTCATGAATTCGTGCAGGTCGGAACAGGGATGAACCGCTCGCGTGCCGCCTCTGCGCCGTAGGCAATGCACGCCTGAATGTCATCACGCGTGAGGTGAGGATAGGCCTCCAGGATTGCCTCGACAGTGTCGCCACTCGCCAGAAAGTCGAGGATAAGCGAGACCCAAATCCGCGTGCCCGTGATGCACGGTCTCCCATGGCAAACATCGTATTTTATGCTGATGTGTTCTTTCCAGTCCATGTTTTATCCCATGAACAAGACTGAAGCTGGTGCTTTAGTCCAAGCCTGGCGAAGTTACGTGCCGGCATTAGTGCCGGCATTAACGCGGGCAGATTTTCGGTATTATACCTGACCCCTACGAGCTAGCTCCACCGAAAAGAGCATCGCCTCGCACTCCGCGGGACGGACAGGAAGGTGTCTGTCTTCGCGCAAGATGGCTGTGCATCGCCATCTCGGCTTTCTGAGGCACTACGAAAATATAACACGAACCCCTACGGTCAGTATGACATCCGTTACATTAAGAATACCATCGCGAGCGACGTGGGAAGTGGAGCGACCTGGGCCGGAACCTGGCGATCGCGGCCGATGGAGTCAGGCCGGGTTGTACACACTGGGACCAGGTTCTAGAATCAAGAGTCGCATAGAATCCCTGCTGGCTTGCTGCTGAAACCAAAGACGAGGAAGACCGTGGCCACGATTGACGATCGCCAGACGCAAACCATCACGAAACCAAAAAACGGGGCCGACGTTCTGGTCGAATCGCTCGTACGGCATGGCGTCGAAGTGATTTTCGCTTATCCCGGCGGTGCCAGCATGCCGCTGCACCAGGCGCTCACGCGGTATCGCGATCGGATCAGAACGATCCTGCCGCGGCACGAGCAAGGAGGGATCTTCGCGGCCGAGGGATACGCGCGCGCCAGCGGCAAGCCGGGGGTGGTGATGGCCACTTCGGGTCCCGGAGCGCTCAACCTGGTCACGGGGCTGGCTGACGCCAAGCTGGACTCGATTCCGCTGGTCGCGATCACGGGGCAGGTTCCCAGCCATGTGATCGGCACCGACGCGTTTCAAGAAACGCCGATGATCGAGGTCTGCCGCGCGATCACCAAGCACCATTACCTGGTGCAAAGCGCGCGGGAGATCGCGCGGATCATGAAGGAAGCGTTTCACATCGCCAGCACCGGCAGGCCCGGCCCGGTCTTGGTCGATGTTCCCAAGGACATTCAGAATACCCTCGTCCCAAATCCAAATTATGATGTGCCGATGGACCTGCCCGGCTATCGGCTGCCTCCACCCCCCACGCCCGAAAAGATTCGCGAGGTGCTCTCCGCGATCGCCGCCAGCAAGCGCCCGGTCATCTACTGCGGCGGCGGAATCCTGGCGTCGAATGCCGAGGAAGAATTGCGTGAGTTCGCCGCCAAGACGGGCATTCCGGTGGCTATGACCGTGCATGGGCTGGGTTCCATTCCCAGCGACCACTATCTTTCCCTTAACATGCTCGGCATGCACGGCACGATCTACGCCAACTACGCCGTGAACGACGCCGATCTCCTTCTTGCCCTCGGTGTGCGGTTCGACGACCGGGTGACCGGCAAGCTCACCGAGTTCGCCAAGCATGGGCGGATCGTGCACGTTGACATCGATGCCTCGGAGATCAATAAGAATAAATACGCTCATATCCCCGTTCACACCGATGCCAAGGCATTCCTGAAAGCGATCAATCCCCTGGTCGGCCCTGGCGACTGGCGGGCCTGGCACCAGCAGATCGACGAGTGGCGAGCCAGCGAGCCGATGACGTACGACCAGCGTGACGACGTGATTCTTCCCCAATATGTGATCGAGCAGTTCTCGAAGCTGACGCGCGGCGAGTTCATCATGTTCGACGGGAGTGGGCCAGCATCAGATGTGGGCCGCGCAGTGGACCAGGTTCAACCGCCCGCGTACCTGGATCACCTCGGGCGGACTCGGTTCAATGGGTTACGGCCTGCCTGCCGCGATGGGCGCCCAGGCCGCCTTCCCCGGCGCCTTGGTCGTCGACATCGACGGCGACGGCAGCTTCCTGATGAATATCCAGGAGCTCGCAACCGTCTATTGCGAGAAGCTGCCCGTCAAGGTGATCGTGCTCAATAATCAGCACCTGGGCATGGTGGTCCAGTGGGAAGACCGGTTTCACGAGGGCAACCGCGCTCATACTTACCTCGGCCCCGTGCACCTGCCCGAGGCAATTGGCCAGGGAGAAGGCCAACTGCCAGACTTCATCTATCCCGACTTCGTCGGCATCGCGCGGGGCTTCGGCATCGCCGGACGGCAAATCCGCCAGAAGGACGAGGTGATCGAAGCTCTCCAGGAGATGATCGTCCACCCCGGCCCTTATGTTCTCGACGTGCTGGTCCCTTATCAAGAGCACGTGCTGCCCATGATCCCATCAGGCGGGACCGTTCGCGAGATCATCAAGAGCTGAAGCCGAGAGTTGCTGGAAAAGCGATGCCTTCAGTTGACCCAGATCGGCTCGTCGATGAGAAGGCCGTATTTCTTCATCTTTTTGTAGAGGGTCGTGCGATTGATGTCGAGGACTCGCGCGGTCTCCTGACGATTCCAGTTAAAGGCCTGAAGGGCCTGGATGATAATTCGTTTCTCGGGTTCCTCGAGGGCCTCCTTGAGTGGCCGGATGCCCATGGGCAAGTGCGGCCTGGCGGAGTGTCCCGCGGACCCTCGGGATTGACGGTGCGGGTTGAGGATCGGCGCCAGATGGCTGGACGAGATTCGCGGGCCTGAGCAAAGGGCGACGGCACGCTGGATCACGCCTTTGAGCTCGCGGACGTTGCCGGGCCAATCATGGCGTTGCAAGGCCTCGAGCGCATCGCGGGTGAAACCAACGACGCTCTTGCGAAACTCCTGGGCGAATCCGCCCCGAAAATGCTCGGAGAGGAGTTCGATGTCGGCCCCTCGCATCCGCAAGGGGGGCACCATCAAGCAGATGGTGCTGATGCGGTGGTACAGCTCCTGGCGAAATCTTCCCTGCTCGACCTGTGCCGGCAGGTTATCGCTGGTTGAAAGCACGAATCGCACGTCCGAGCGCGGTTGCATCCGCGAAGGGCTCGCCGACGCTTCCATATCGTGAATCTGGAGCTCTCGCAGGAGCTGAAGCTGGAGTTCCGGCGAGAGAGCGCCAACTTCCTTGACGTGGAGAGTGCCTCCGCGGCTGTGGTTGAGGCTGTTCGTCCATTCCGACATGCCGGCTGACTCTCCCTCGTGTTCGTCGGCCGCCGAGCCAGTGGAGACAAAGTCCGGACTTTTGAAAGTGATGAATGGCCGCTCGGGATGACCGCCGCCGAGATGCAGAAGCTGGGCCAGGAGTGACTTTCCCGTACCTGGCTCGCCCACGATGAGCACCGAGGCGGAGGTGGAGGCGAGAGTGCCCGCCAGTTCGACGAGTTGCCGCAGTCCCGGATCGGCGGTGATCAGGTCGAGCTCTCGAGTGAGGGTTTCGGTTCGGCTCAGCGGCGTGGATCGCCCCATCGCGCCTGGGCCCATGGCGGGAAGCGGCAATCCGCTCGTGTAGGGAGCCGCGGGAATGAAACCGGCGCCCGAGGGCGAATGTGCAGGGCCATTGGAGACGATGCCCTCGATGGCCGTTAATTCGTTGTGGACTGGCACGGTCAGAGCCGAGCGGGCGGGCTGGCTGGCGCCGAGATTCGCCGTGGGCGCGGAGATCGGCGCTTCCTCGGGGATGCTCTCCCAGGATTCAAGTGCCTGGAGCACCGCGGCGCGCAGCTCGGCGGCCGGCACCGGATACTTGAGAACCGCCATGGCGCCTAACCGAAGAGCCTCCTTGGCTCGGTCGGGATGCAGCCGGGGAAACATCAGAATCACGGGGACACCCGTGTGCTTTCGACGTACATAGGAAAGCAATTCAAGGGCGTCGGCATCGCCGGGATCAACGCTGGCGAGCACCAGGTTCACCGTGTTGCGCTCCATGAGGCGGACCGCGAGCCGGTCGGTGGCGGCTTCCTCGATGAGGTGACCGAGCGACCTTAACATCGAAGTCAGGAGAGCGAGTCCCCCAGGCTCGGGGCAGACAATCAAGATGCGAAACTTACGCATGGGGTTCATTCTTTCGTCTCACGCATGATCGTGAGAAATCTCATGAGCTGCTGGTCGTCCCTGAGAGAGTCGCGTCGGGTCGTCGATGTCAGAACACTCGCTAACTCCGAAGCACTCGTCCCGGACGTAATTCAACCGACGCAGTTGAGTCGCCAGGTTTCCTCCCTGTGATTTCTCGAGAACACCGCTTGTCGTTGCATCGGAACCACCCGAGCTGGACCACAGCGTCGCTCTAAAGAAACGTCTATGTCGCCGTTGCCACGCCGTCAAAGGTTTGTTGTCAATCCGCCTCTCGATCTTGAGCTCGCGTGAGGGGCGCTCATGCCCCGCGAGCACACAGCGAACCAGCCCTCTCCCACTACCGGAAGCCACCATTTGCAGTCCAGTGTTCCGGCTGAGTACCGATGCTGTCGGTTTAGTGAACAGCCTCTCGCCTAAGGAAGTAAGTTTGATCATCAATCTCAGGTTGGGAATCAAGCCTTCGGTGGGATTGCGAAGGAATTCGGGATTCGGTCACAAGCGGCCGAGACGGGCCGGTGCGCTATGCGCGCGGATGGGCCCCCTGGTAAATACTCTTAAGTCGCTCCTGCGTGACGTGCGTGTAGATCTGAGTTGTCGTTAAGTTTCGGTGTCCCAGCAGTTCCTGAACGCTTCTCAGGTCGGCGCCGCGATCAAGCAAGTGGGTGGCGAAGCTGTGACGCAGCGTATGAGGGCTGGCGGCGGCCGACGCAAGGCCCGCCCGCGCCAGATGTTCCTCGAGAAGGCGGCCCACGCTCCGACTTGTGAGGCGGGTGCCATAGCGGTTCAGGAACAGGGCGGGTTCCCCGCTTTTTTGGGGTTCGCGGAGCGGAAGATAGGCTTCGATGCATTGTATCGCCATGTGGCCGATCGGGCTCAATCGCTCGCGCCGCCCTTTTCCTCGCACGCGTACCAACTCTTGCTCAGGATCAAGGTCGCCAAGGTTCAGGCCGACCAGCTCACTGACCCGCAGACCTCCTCCATAAAGCGTCTCGAACATGGCACGGTCTCGCATTCCCAGAGCCGTATCGACGGGAACCGAATCGAGCAGACGAATCACGTCATCGATCTTGAGCAATCTTGGTAATCTTTTGGGTTGCTTGGGGTTGCGGATGCCGGAGGATGGGTCGTTCACCATCATTCCCTGGCGTCTCAAATGGCGAAAGAACGACCGCAGGCTGGCCAGCCGCCGCGCGATGGTGGCGGCCGCGTAACCCTGACTGCTGAGCCAGGCCGAATAGCGTCGCAGCCGCGCCGGGTCAACCACGGTGGGGTCGGCACCCGCTCCCAAGCTCTCGTCCAGATAACGGCAAAACACGTCCATATCGTCCTCGTACGATCGCAGCGTGTGCGCCGAAGCCTGCCGCTCCACCCGCAAGTCGTTCAGGAACGAGACGATCGAAGAATGCACCAACCACCTCCGCCGAACAAAGAAGTCAGACCACGCGCTCGGTCTCCGTTGCGTCCCCGTTCCCTTTCGGCACTTCGCACTGACGAAGTCCTGCACAACCGCAACGCAGATCGCCCAAAGGCCCATGCGAGCCAGTACAAGCCAATGCAAGACCCCAAAGTCAAGGCAGCATGTGAAACGCAAAAGCCTTGGAGAGCAAGAAATAGGGCAGAAATGAGTCGGGCGGGCTTTCCTTCGAGCACCGAAGCGGTTAAGATGGATTTGCGCCGTGGAGCAGCGGCTAGCTCGCCAGGCTCATAACCTGGAGGTCGTAGGTTCGATTCCTACCGGCGCAATTTTTGGCGAATCAGGCAACTTATTTAGCCCCCACAAGCTGGGGGATCTTTTTGCGCTCGCGAACTTCCTCTCGGATCGTTCCGCCCGCGCCTAACATACCATGTTCGCCGACTCGCAGAGACGTCCAACCGTCCAGTTGCGGCCAGGCTTCTTGCATGATAAGTTTTCTCGAATAGACCACCTCCTGAACTGGTTGACGATCCGCGGAACTTGCCGCGCATGACTGAGACGCAGCCGCAAGACAAAGAGACACTGAGCCATCGCCTGATCCTGCCACGCGATGCCAACCACCACGGAACCCTCTATGCGGGTACCTTGCTGGCGCTGGCGCTCGAAGCCGGTTACGCGACTGCTTTCCGTGCCGCCGGCCTGAACGCAAACCTTGTCCTGAAAAGAGTTCTCGACATCCGGTGCTATGAGCCCGTTCCGGTCGGGCAAGTGGTGCAAATCCGAGGCCGGCAAATACACCGCGGTTGCGCTCAGATCGTCGTCGCTCTTTGGGGAACTCCCCTTCCCGATCATTTTTCACCATGGATGGACGGCATAATGCAGTTCGTCCAGATCGACCCTTCCGGCCGCCCCGAACCGCTCGATGAAGAACCCGACGATCAACTAACTTCCCTTGATTCCCCATGGGGCGGCCTGCTTGAGCGAACTCGTAAACTACTACGCATTCGTCAGTAGACACTTCGCTTGCCAATCAACCACACGGTGTTGCCGTCAACCAGCCATCCACTTCCTTCATGTTTACGGTATTCACCGCATGATGGGACACGCGACTCGTTTTTTTTTGGGATTTTGTATCCGTCGTGAAGCTGGCGCGCAGTACTGACCAGGCAACCGTGAGATCGACGGACTTGTGGAGCACGCCAGCCGGGGAGAGAGCTCATGACTAGGATTCGGAGCCGAGTGAGCACGGAGGTGGTTCACCGTTTAGAGCGGCTCTTCGGCCACGGCACGGTCACTGGCCTTTCCGAAGGCCAGCTTCTCGATCGCTTCGCGTCTCGCAGGGACGAGTCGGCGTTCGAGTTACTGATGGAGCGCCACGGGCCCATGGTTCTGGGCGTCTGCCGGCAGTTCCTGCACGATCCCAACGACGTTGAAGACGCTTTCCAGGCGACGTTCCTGGTTCTCGTTCGCAAGGCTGGGGCGCTTCGTCAAAAGGAATTATTGGGGAACTGGCTGTACGGCGTGGCCTTCCGAGTCGCTCTCCGCGCCCGGTCAGTCGCGCTGCGGAGGCAGTCGCATGTCTGCGCGCACCAGGTGGTCGAGAACCTCGCCACCGACCCTCGCCGCAAAGGCACAGCCTCCGCGGACGAGACGGCTCAGGCGGAGGAGGAGCGCCCCATGCTTCACGAAGAAGTCAGCCGTCTGCCTGAAAGGTATCGAATGCCGATCGTGCTCTGTTACTTCGAAGGGCTGTCGCATGATCAGGCGGCGGCCAGGTTGGGCTGGCCGGTCGGCACGGTCAAGGGGCGACTCTCTCGGGCGCGAGAACTCTTGCGCGGCCGGTTGTCGCGCCGGGGCGTCACGGTGACCTCCGCGGCCATCGGGGCGCAACTGGCGAACACGTCGACCAGGGCATCGGTTCCCGCGTCGTTGGCACATTCCACACTCAAGGCCGCGCTGGCGGTTGCCGAGGGGGCTGCCGCCTCCTTGACCGCATCGTCGGCCGTCTCGCTGCACTCCGCGGCGCTAACAGAAGGAGTTTTACAAGCCATGTTCTTGTCTCAAATGAAGCTGGTCGCGATTCCCATCCTGGTGGCCGCTGGAATCCTGTTGACGAGTGCCACGCTGATCGCTTATCCGTACCAAGGCAAGGGTGGGCCGGCCGCGAGGCACACGCCTCCCCTCCACCCGCGAAAGCTGCCCCACCCGCCAAGCCCGCGGACGAATCCCTCGAGTCTGAGATTCGGACTGCCGTCCAATTGCTTGAACACCTGCGTCGGTTGTGGACCAGCGGCACGGAAGGCCTGGTCATCGACCCGTCCCAGTATTACAACTGGTCGCTCAATCTCATGGAGGCCGAACGGCTCGCGGCCAGCGACGACAAGGGCCGGGACAAGGCTGTCGATGCTCATCGCGGACGGCTTGCCACTTTGATCCAAGAGCTCAAGGCGTCAGGCCACGTGGACAAGCTCCCCTCGAACGTGCTGCCTCAGCTCGAAGCTTCCCTCAAGAGAGCCAACCAAATGCTCGAGCAAACTCGCACACAGGGGATGACGGCTTCCATGGGCGGCTTCAGTGGCGGTATCGGCGGACTCGGGGGCGGGTTCGGCGGCGGCGCCGTGATTGCGCCGAAGCCGGTGGGTTCGGCGGCGATGCCGGCGTATCGAAGGATATCGGGTACCGCATGATGATCGTCAGCACGGCTCCCCGGGTGGCCGCCGCCGAGAAGAGCCCCAAGAGCCAGGCGATCCTCAAGCGGCTCGATGAACCGATCACCCTGCATTTCCCCAACGAGACTCCCTTGGAGGAAGTCTTGAACCACATCAAAGACAACGCCAAGGATGCCGATGGCAAGAAATTGCCAATCTATGTCGATCCGGTTGGCCTCACGGAGGCCGATCGTACTATGACCTCGCCCGTGAGCTTCGACCTCGAGGATGTTCCCCTCAAATCGGCCTTGCGGCTCTTGCTCAGGCAGCTTGGGATGGCGTACTGCGTTCGCGACGGAGTGCTCATCATCAGCTCGCTCGAAGGCATCGCCAATGAGCTGAACGAAGCCCAGCGCGAGCTGATGATCCTTTACCCCGACAAGTTCCCAGGCATGCGGCCGGGCGGAATGGGCGGCGGCATGGGTGGCATGGGCGGTCAGGGTATGATGTGAGCGGGGAACGCAGCGACGGCTACATAGCCGCCGCCAGTTCCGGCGCGCCGGGACTCTCGTTCTGCGGCTTCTCGGGCAACGGGGGAATGATTGGCGGTCTGCCCCGCCTGCGCGGCGTTCCCTTGAGAAGGAACCGCAGTGCGCTACGGACATCGCGGAGTGCCTTTTTGGCCGCGGCGTACTTCGGGTCGAGCTCCAGGGCTCGCTCGAAGCATTCCGCGGCTTCTTCGTAGCGTTCCTGGCGCGCAGGACCAGGCCCAGGTTCAGAAATGCCTCATCGCGGCAGCCTTCAACGCATCGGGTGGCCGCGCGGTGGGCGGTTTCCGCTTCCTTCAGTCGGCCAGACTTGGCCAGCACTCCTCCCAGGTAGATATGCCCGCTCGCCTCTCGCGGCACGGCCTCGATCGCCTGGCGATACCAAGAGGCCGCCAACTTGTAGTCGCCTCGGGCCTTGCACAGGTGGCCCATCTCCGCCAGGGGTATCCAGAGTTTTTCCGGAGGGCAGAGCGAGAGAGCCTTCTTGATGGCCATCTCTGCCTCGGGATAACGTGCCAGATCAATCAGGGCCGAGCCTAGAATTTTCCAGGCCGGTCCCCCCTCGGGAAACTCCTTGAGAAATTCACGCGCCCGGGCGGCGGTCAGTGCCGGTAAGTCGGCCTTGTGCGCGGCGCGAAGACGGTTCCAGCGGGCCTGGAGCCCTTCATTCCCAGCCATCGAGGTTCACTCCTGTTGCGCAATTCGGGCGTGGTCAGGGTTGGCGAGTCCTCATCGGAACCTGGCAGCGTCGGGCCGGTTCCCGCACCACGGGTTTTCGCGAAGCCACACGCTCCGCGCACCTTCCAATGGGAATGATCTGGAAAAAAGGAGCTTCAGTTGCATAAAAATTGGCTTGATTGATATTTAATTGGCCTGGACTCCGTTTCCCAACCGTCCAGAGGGTAGGGATCGGGAGATTGTGCGCTCTTTTACGGCATCGGCTGCTGACGGTGCCGGCGGTTGAAGAGCAGCAACCCGACGCAGCCGCCGACCAGGGCGAAGAGAAGCGCCAGGGTCATCCGGCCAATCCGCACGAAGTTACCAACCTTGATGGAGTGGGCCGCGAGGGTCTCCATCGGGCTCAGGCCCGGGGTAGGAGGTGAGGGTGAAGGGAATGGAGACGCGATGGGTGCGGTTGCGACCTGAGGAGCGGGGATGATGGAGTCAGCGAAATCGCTCAGTCCGGCGGTGAGATCGTGTCCGAGCTGGCCACCGAACCAGTCCCAGTTGACCAGAAGCAGGTAGATGATGCCGAAGACGGCAAAACCCAGCAAGAAAGACTGCTCGGCGCCGCGGAGCAAGACGGTGCCCAGGACAGCACCCAGCAAGAGGCCCAAGGTGATAGTCGCGGCCGCCGACGTCCAGAAGGTCGAGGCCGAGACCAGCCCAACGCAGCCAAGTGCGATCACGGCCACGATGCCCATCAGGCCTGCCAGGCTGAACCGGGGCCCTTTCAAGTGTTTTCTCCCCGGATCGAGTGACTCGTGAGTTTCGATCACGCCGGTGGCACCTGGCTAGGCGTCATAGCCGTCGTTGGCGGCGACCTCCGCGTGGGGCACACCCTTGTAGAGACGCCGGCCGAGGCTTTGTTGAAACGGCGTCCAGCTTGAATCGCGGCTGGGATCTTCGCGGATCTCCCGGCTGCACGCGTGAATCTTGGCATCAAGATTATCAAGGTAATGAAGCGCCACGGCTTCCAGAGTCATGGGCAGCTTGGGGCTGCCGAACTCGTAGGCGCCGTGGTGGCTGACAATCATGTGCTTGAGCCGCAAGAGCAGTTCACCGGGGAACGGTTCGCCGGTCAATTCTTCGGTCCGCTCAACCTTGTCGCGCAGCATCTCGACACCCATGACCAGGTGACCTACAAGCTGCCCGACATCGGTATAAGCAAACGCGCGATCATAAGAGAGCTCGTCGACCTTGCCTATATCGTGCAGGAAGATGCCGGTCAAGAGAAGGTCTCGATCGATTTCGGGATAGAGGTCGATGATGCGATCGGCGACATTGAGCAAGGCGACCACGTGTTCGAGCAGCCCGCCCTGATAGGCGTGGTGGTTCTTGATCCCCGCCGGCGCGGACGTGAATTTGCGGAGAAATTCGTCGTCGATCAGAAAGCACTCGATCAAGGCGCGGAGGTGCGGATTGCCCATCGCTAGCAGCACTTCGCGCAGCCGCGCCATCAGCTTGGAAACGTTCTGAGAGCTCTGGGGCAGGAAATCTTCCGGTTCGACCCGACCCGGATCGAGCACGTCGAGATGGGTGAGAATGATCTGGAGCGAACCCTGGAAGATCTGAGTCTTGCCGCGCATGCGCAGGAAATCACCCGGCTCGAACGTCCGCGCCAGCTCTTCGGAGGCGTTCCACAGCCGGGCACCGACGCTGCCGGTCTTGTCGCGCAGCTCGAGCTGGAGGTAAAGATTGCCCTGGCGGTTGGCTCGAAGCTGCTTATCGGCAACCAGGTAAGACTCGTCGATCGAGTCACCATGAGATAACTGGTTCACATAACGACGGCTCATGCGGCGAATCGATTCGGTGAGCGAGATAGCGGGAGACAGACGGGCCCATGGCCCACGCAAGGGCTTGATTGTAGGTGGACGCCGATCGTGGGGTCAAGACAGGCGCTCGCGGTCAGGGTGGGCGGGGCCGAGAGACCCTCGCCCAGCACGCCGTTGTGGCCAGATCTCCCAGACCTGGCCACCGGGTCTGACTGAAGGTCTCCCATCCCCTTCGACGCTCGGCTCAGGGCACCGTGCTGGTCGTGACGCCGATGGCCACCCCGTCAGGCGGGTTGGGGAAGAGCTGCGTCAGGGCGCTACTGTTCACACCGGCCGGCGGCAGGCCGCCGTTTGCCTGGCCAACCTCGCGAATCTGCTCCAGGCGGTTCGACGGCAGGGACAACTGGTTAACCAGATTATTGGGGTCGATCACAACTCCCAGGAAGTAATTGGCCGGAGTACTGGGCAGCGTGGCCGGGGCCCCCTGGTAGTTGATCACGTTCACGCCGTTGTTCACGTTGTTGGTGAGGCTTGCGGTGAAGACTCGCGGATGCCGTCTTCCCAGGCGAATCGGGGCCGACGAGCCGGCCGGAATCGCCGTCGGTAGGGTGTAAAGCGCGACGATCGAGCTTCCCAGGTTGAAATCAGGGGTGATCGAGGCGACCACGGCCACCTGTAGTCCCGCCGGCATCGGCGCGGTCCCTTCGTTGGTGATCTGAATCGTCGGCGCGATTGTGTCGCCCGGCTGCATCGTCGCCGGCACGCCAAACGCGGTGGTGCGCAGACTGGGAAGCGCCGCCGACACAAGCCGGACTGGAATGGGCGGGCTAATGTTATTGTGTGTGCTGCTTTCCGTGACCGCGTTGTTCACGTTGGCCACGAGCCGGATGTAGACCCTGCCGACCGTGGGGAAGCCCACCGGATGCGCAGGCAGCGTCAATGTCTCCGGGACCGTGATCGTATTGTTCTGGCTGAGCACCGTGCCCGTGGCGGGGGCCGTGAAGGTGCCGATCTGAATCGCGTTGGCCAAGGAATTGCGGTTCGGCGACACAAAGATGGCGATCTGGTTGGACTGCACGTCGGCCGAACTCGGCGTGACATACGGTGGGACGGGCAGGCCGTCTGGTCCCGCGACTATCTGGGTTGACGGAATGAGCGCAGTGGGCTCATCGATGGTGCTGGCCCCGGTGTTCTGCAAGAAGGCCGTGACCGTCAGCGGCCCGCCCCAGGAAGCGACCGGGCCGGCTTGCCCGGTGACATGCAGGTCGGGAAGCGAATACCCGAGCGATGAATAGGCCAACAGTTGCCGGCCTTCGAGCTGCTCGAGGGCAGGCAGTTCCGTCCGGCGTCGGGCGCGACGATCGTCACGGGCGCGTAGGGTTTCCCAAGGCAACACCGAACACCTCCCTGCGGCCGAGGGCCCACGGTCCTCCCATCAGACGGGACGGCCGGCCTGATCCCCCAACCAGTTACTCGGTTGAAACGTCGCGGAATACGTAGATACGACCATGCCAGAATGAATGGACCGCGCGCCCCGCACTCCCGCGCCAGGCGACGGCCACGGCAGCGGCGAACCCTTGGTGTAAGTTTCGTCCCCTCCGGCTTCCAAGTGAGACCCATTTCTTCATTCTGCTCGATGCGAAGTCTCGATGTAAACGACATGACGCGGGAAGCAATGATCGAGCCTGGAGCAACTGTACGGGTTGCAGTGGAACCTGGCAGTCGAACATACCGAAACCCATCCATCGGGGCTCGGGCAAATCAGTGCGACACGGCGGCCGTTGGCTTCGTTTTTCGCGATCCTTTTCCGGCAGGACGCACTCAAGTTCCTTGCCGTCATAATGTTGCAATACCTGGCCAATTGGCTCCGTTTCGCGAGTTTTGGCATTTTTCGGCCGAATGTCCTATATCGGGGCCGGCTCGCTGAACCTCACAAGCCGGACAATCGGCTTGGCTCCAACGATCGGCTTTGTTCTTTACCTTTTTCGTCATTGAGTCGCTCGCTTGGATTGGAACTGGACCGTAGAAACGAGTGTTGACCTCACCCAAAGAACTCTCCGGCATCATCTCGGTATTCGGCATATCCAGGTATCTTTGCACAATCCTACCAGGCGCCGCGTCGGGCGAATCGATCAGAACCGTCTCGATCGATTCCCTTATTGACTTGAGCGCAATCACTCCGCGGCCCCGGCGGGTTCTAACCCGCTCCGCTTTCCGGGTCCGTATTGTCGGGTAGCCTGAGGCGACACTCGTCCAACATAAGCATGCGCCAGGTTGGGCCGGATCTTGCCGTTTGGTCCCGTTTCTGGTTCGCTTTTGCTGATCAGCCGCGACCACCTACGCCGTGCGATCGATTCCAGCGCCTCCTGGGAGAGTACAGATGATGAGCTTCGACGAGATTCTGCGGACCAGGCAGGAGAGGATCGACGAGGCGCACCGCCTCCAGTCGGGGCGGACAGCGCTCCTGGTGATCGACATGCAGCGGGGATTCATCGAGCCGGGGGCGGCGCTGGAGGTTCCCGCCGGCCGCACGATCATCCCCAATGTACGGAAGCTCGTCGAAGTCTGCCGACAGCGGAGAGTGCCTGTGATCTTCACGCAGTTCGTCTACGCCACCGCGGTCCCCTGCCTGCGCGGAGAACCCTTCGGACCCGAGCACCTGCCGGTCCGGCCGGGCGAGCCGACTGGCCTTGGCCGACGTTCGGGCAACTGCCTGGTTCCGTCGAATGCGGAGTCGGGGCCCAATTCCGGCGAGATCGTCCCGGAACTGGCCGCCCGACCGGAGGAGCTGGTGGTCCGCGGCCACACCTACGACAAGTTCTATGGCACCCCGCTGGACCTGGCACTTCGGAGCCAAGACATCCGCTACCTGATCATCGCGGGCGTGGTGACAGAGATCTGCGTGAACTGCACGCTACTCTCCGCCGCCAACCGCGACTACCGCGTCACCGCCGTGACCGACGGCGTCGCCAGTCCGTGGCCGGAGTTGCAGGAGGCCTGCTTTGAGATCTGGCGCCGGAAGTTCGCCCGCCTGCGGACCACCGACGAGATCGTCGCCGAGATCCAAGGGTGAGCAATTCCCGCGGACCGTTCCTGAGAGTGGCCAAACGGAATCCTCGATTTGCATGGTCAGGCACGAACGACGGAAGCCGCCGATGCCCAATCCCGAGTCCGCCCGATGACGGACGTGCGCCGCCGGGCTGGAAGGCAGTCAATCCCGCCAGAACGTGGATTCTCGCGGCGCCTGGTAGCGGATGGCCAGATGAGGCGTCGGCAAACGCTTTTGCCCATCGGCAAGAGACTTCACCGCGGCGGCCACCAGGCCCGTCGTCAGCAGCGTCCGTTCGATCGGATAGGGTGGTTTGCCGGTCAGAAACGTTTCTTCGACCTTCGACATCAGGGCGGCCGAATAGACCACGTTGGGGTTGGGCGGCAGGTAGAAGAGGGTCGAAAGAGGTTCCTGCGTGCCACGCAACCGAGCGGCGAAGGTGAAGTCTCCCACCAGTCCGTTCAAGAGCATCATGGTCGCCTTCACGCCATCAGCATACTCGATCCGGTAAAGAACAGGGTCCTTGACCCACGTCTGGACCTGCTCGATGGACGGATAGCGGTGACTGAATGTTCGGGGCTGGGCCAGCGTCTGGCTTCGCGCCAGGCACGCCTCCCAGAGCTGGGGATCCCAACCCCCCTTCTCCCACGTGCCGGCGCGCATCGCTTTCCAGACCGCGTCGCCTCGCATCGCCTGCACGGCCGCGACGCCGGTCTCTCCGCCCCGCCGGCGCTCTGCCATGCACTGGATCGTCTCCAGCGCGTGGAAGTCGTAGCTATCGATACCCCCCATGCCCACGCAGAGAAGCTCCTCGACCTCTGCGCCATGGGGCATGTCAATGGACGGCATTCGCCACGTGACCGGCAGCGATGACCCGGCCATGAAGGGGATCTTCATCGCGTGTGCTGTCCGCACCATTTCGCTGGCCCAATCCCAGTTCCACGAAAGGTGCTTGTCGCTGAACATCGGCGTGACGCGACCATCCCGTTGGAACACCTCGATCACCTGCTTGAAGAACTCGTACCGGGGGTACTGCATTTGTCCCAGCTCGTTACGCTTGTAGTTGCCGTGCTCGCCAATAATCAGTACGGCATCAACGGCGAGTGACTTGCCGCCACATCGGAGCGCCTCGCCGATGCTCGGATAGATTGTGAATCCAAACTCTTCGGCCCGCTGTCGGCTCAGGTCGTTCTTGGGCCGCTGATCCACGTAGGCCGAGACCACATCAAGGCCCGGCTTGTGCCACTTCCCCTTGATCGGATACCCCACGAGGAACCGCTCGGCCATGTGCCAGGCGTGTGAGTGATACCGCCACTCCGTGGTCACGACAGCCATCTTCCTGCGCCGCTGTGTTGATGCAGTGGCAGTCAGGCCCAAAGCCGGAAGGGTCAAGCTTCCGCCCAATGCGGCGAGCATCTTGCGCCTGGTCACCATGATGACTCCTTTTCGAAGGTGAGGGCCGGTGGGGCCACAATGCGCGGACTCACGAAATGACTCAAGCCTCCTTACCATCACTGCTGATCGATCTCGGCGGGCTGCTGCATCTGGTGACGCTGCTGCGCTTCGCGGACTTGATCGGGGAATTCCTCAATCGCCCAAAGGTAGGCGGAAGCTGTGCGGTCTGGGTTGTGCCGGCGCTGCTCCCAGTGCTGCAACGTCTTGAGAGGTATTCCGTAGGCGCGAGAAAACACGGCCTGGCTCATGCCAAGTCCCTCCCGGATCGCTTTCGCATCGGCAAACTCAACAACCGTCGCGCGGCCTTTGCTGGAGTCGCCGTTAATATGCGCGACAACTTCCTCCATGCCTGCGATAAACTGCTTGTCGAAATCCGTAAGCGTGTCGGTCTTCTTGCTCATCGTCATTTTTCCTTCTGCTTCGCCTTGATGCCGGCTTTGGCCGCCTCTACCAGCTTGACCAGGATCGACATGGCAGCGGGTGATGGGTTTTCCTGCGCGGCCTTGGCATAAGCCATGAACAGGTAAATGGGTGCCGTTTCATTATGGTAGTAATAAACCACTCTCGCGCCGCCTCGCTTCCCCATGCCGGCCCGGCCCCACCGCAGCTTCCGCAAACCGCCAGTGCCGCGGATCTCATCGCCGGCAAGGGGGTTGCGGGCGATGTAATCCTTCAGATCTTCAAGCTCGACCGTGCTCCATAGCGCGGCCGATTGTTTTATGAAGGATTCCGTCTCGACGACGGTGTTGGCGGTATTCGACTTCATTCAACAACTATACTCGGATCGAGGATAGGCGGCAAGTCACCTGGTCCGTGCCCCGAACCGCTCTCCGCCTGGGCGCATCCATGTGGTAAGATGCGCCATCGGCCCCACCGCGTCGCTCGGTCGGACGAGGATTGGGGCGCCCTTTGCAAACGGAACCCCGCGCCGATAACCAGGAGGAATAAGCCCGTGCGCTGGTCGCATGCCCTGATCCCCACACTCAAGGAAACCCCGGCCGACGCCGTGGCGCCGAGCCATATTCTCTTGCTAAGGGCGGGGATGATCCGCCAGCTTGGCGCGGGGGCTTACACGTACTTGCCACTTGGTCTGCGGGTGATTCAGAAAGCCGCTCAGATTGTGCGCGAAGAGATGGATAAGGCCGGCGCCATCGAGCTTTTGATGCCGGCCTTGCAGCCCGTCGAGATCTGGAAGGAGTCGGGCCGGCTGGAAACCTTCGGCGAGACGCTCATGAAGCTAACCATCAGCGGCGGCCACCACATGTGCCTCGGTCCGACGCACGAAGAGGTCATTACCGACCTCGTTCGCGACCTGGTCCGCTCGTACAAGCAGCTTTCGATCACGATGTACCAGATCCAGACCAAATTTCGCGATGAGCCGCGGCCACGGTTCGGCATCGTCCGGACCCGCGAGTTCCTGATGAAAGACGCCTACAGCTTCGATGCCGACGTCGCCCAGCTTGGCAAGAGTTACGACGCCATGTACGAAGCCTATTGCCGGATCTTCGACCGTTGCGGGTTGCCCTACGTGATCGTCGAGGCTGAAAGCGGACCGATTGGCGGCGACGCGTCGCACGAATTCATGGTTCCCTGCGCGACCGGTGAAGATAAGGTCATCCAGTGCATGAATTGCGGTTACGCCGCCAACCAGGAGCGCGCGGAGATCGGCGCGCCCGCCAAGGGCGGCAAGCCTCAAGAGTCCACGCCTCCCTTTGCCGCCGTGGCCACTCCCAACAAGCGAACCATCCGCGACGTTTGTGAATTCCTCAAAGTTGACGAGACCACCTCGGCCAAGCTGCTGGTCTTTCTGGGCGACGGCAAGCCCGTCGCGGCGCTCTTGCGGGGTGACCACGAAGCCAATCTTGCCAAGGTTCGCCGGGCGCTCGGCGTCTCGACCCTCGTGCCGGCCGACGCCGAAACGATCCAGAAAGCCACCGGAGCGCCGATGGGGTTTCTGGGACCGGTTGCCATCAAGATTCCACTGGTGATCGACCATGCCATCGCGGCGATGAACACCGTGGTCGTCGGTGGCAATGAGGTTGACGTTCACTTTACCTGCGTGGTTCCCGGCCGCGACTTCCCGCTCGATCGGGTGCACGATCTGCGCAACGCCGAGGCGGGCGATGCCTGTCCCCGCTGTGGCGCGGCCATGGAGATCAAGGCCGGGCTCGAGATCGGTCACGTGTTCAAGCTGGGCACAAAGTACTCCAAGGCGATGGGTGCGACCTACCTGGATGAGAAGAGTACCGAGATTCCCATCATCATGGGCTGCTACGGCATCGGCATCAACCGGATCATGGCCGCGGCCATCGAGGCCGGCCACGATGCCAACGGCATCATCTGGCCGCTCTCGCTGGCACCGTACCAGGTGGCTTTAATACCGCTGCAGGTGAACAACCCGGCCGTGATGGAGAACACTGCCAGGATCGAGCGAGAGCTCGAGGCGGCCGGCATTGACGTGATCACCGACGATCGCGATCAGCGCCCGGGAGTGAAGTTCAAGGATGTCGACCTGATCGGTGTTCCGCTCCGGGTCGTGGTCGGCGAACGCGGCCTCAAGGACGGTTCGATCGAGATCAAGTGGCGCAATGAACCGACGGCCAGGAACTTGCCGCTGGCCTCGGCCGGTGAAGGCATTCTGGCCGAGCTCGCCGCCGCCCGCGCCGAGCTCGCCGTTTCTTGCCAGGAGCGGATCGACGCTCGAAACGCGGGCAAGTCCTCCGTGGGCGAGCGGTCATGAGCACTCGCTTTCCTTACGCCCTGCTGGCCGCGATGACAGTGGTCACGTTCGGCGGGCCGTTTCTCATCGCCGTTGTCCTCTGGGGCGGAGAAAGCTCGCGCTGGCCGCCCGACCGGCCAATCGAATGGATCGTCTTCGGGTTCGTTGTTTCGCTGGTCGTCATCTTGTTCATCGCATGTGTCAGCATACGGCTCTGGTACAAACCCCAGCGCAAGTCGTAGCAGAATTCTCTTGAGCCCTGCTTGATTGGTTCAAATTCGAGGCGAGGCCAATACGGCCGCGGACGATGACGATGATGTCAGGCGCGGAATGGGTCTTGATCGGCGTCGGCCTGTTGCTGACGGGCGCGGCTTTCTTGCTGAGCGTGCTCTTCTGCGCGCTCGCGCGGCGGTATGCGCCCCAGCTCGGGTTTCTCGACCGGCCGGGCGGACACAAAGGGCACAAGACGCCGGTTCCCCTGGGGGGCGGCGTCGCCATCTGGCTGGCGACCATGACAGTGCTGGGCCTGAGCGGGCTGGCGGTCTACGCAGGCTCATCCCGGCTGCCCGAGCCTCTGGCCGAGCACGTGAGCGGGCTGTTCAGCCGCGCGGGTGAGTTGCTCGAGATCCTGGCCCTGGCGACCGTGATCATGGTCATGGGCTTGATCGACGATCGAAAAAGCCTGAAGTGGCAGACTCGGCTGGGCATCCAGGTCGTTTGCGCAACGATTCTCGCTGTGTCGGGAATACACGTGACCCTGTTTGGACCGTTCACCCATCCACTGGTTGGGGGCCTGGTCACGGTCTTGTGGATCGTGGGCCTGACCAACTCGTTCAACATGCTTGACAACATGGACGGGCTGGCCGCGAGCGTGGGGCTGATCGCCTGCGGCTTGTTCTGCGGAGCGCAGCTTGCCGTAGGCAGTCTCTTCGCCCCGGCGGTTCTGCTGATTCTGGCCGGCGCCCTGGCGGGCTTCCTGGTGCACAACCACGCTCCGGCGCGGCTGTTCATGGGAGACGCGGGCAGCAATTTTCTGGGTTTCTTGCTCGGTGTGCTGACGGTGGTGGGAACCTATTACCACTCGGGCGTCGATTCACCGTTCAGCGTGCTGGCCCCGCTCCTGGTGATGGCGGTTCCGCTGTACGACACGACCTCAGTCGTCTTGATACGGTTGCGAGAGGGCCGCAGCCCTTTTCAGGGAGATCGGCGCCATTTCTCACATCGTCTCGTGGCCCGTGGCTTGACGCCGCCGCAGGCGGTCTGGACCATTGATCTGGTGACGTTAGCCGGCGGGCTCGGTGCACTTTTGCTCCATCGCCTTGACGCCTGGGGCGCGGGCCTGGTCATGGCCCAGACATGCTGCTTGCTGGGCGTGGTGGCGATCCTGGAGCTGGCCGGTGGCAGAGCGGAGTAAGTGAATGTCGAGGCGTGGCGCGAGATCGTCGGTTTCCATGCCTTCGGCGCCGTCTCAAAAGCCGGCCGGCAAGGCGCCTGCGCCAGCGATCGACGAGGCCATCGATTCGTCGGAAGCGTCCGCAGCGCGCCTTGGCGAGCGCCTCCGCCGGTTGGCCCTGGGATTACTCGCGGCCTTGATCACGGCCCGGGCGTACTGGCCAAGCGAGCTCGACCCGAAGAGCGGGTCTGGCTCGGGCCTGGCCTGGGTTCTCGCCGTGATGATGGTGGCCGGGCTGGGAGTCACCGCGTCGCTCGTCGGCGGCCGGTTCCGCTTCCGCTGGTCGTGGACCGACGCCGCCGTGCTCGCGCTCATGTTCCTGGTCGGCCTGAGCTCGACCCGGGGGCTGGACCGCCGGCTGGCCATCAACCTGGCCTGGGAGTGGGCGGGGATTGGTTTCGCCTACATCCTGCGCGGCACCTGCCGCGCACCCGCGGCGAATCGACCGTGCTCGCCGGTGCGCTCGTTGCGACGGCCGTCGCCGTCTCTGCTTACGGGCTCTACCAGGCGCGCGTGGAGATGCCCGAGCTCCAGGCGAGGTATCTGCGCAATCCCACACGGCTCCTCCAAGAAGCCCAGGTGCCGCTTGACCCCGAGCATATCAAGACTTTTCAGGACCGGCTGCTGGGCTCGAAAGAGATCTTCGCCACTTTTGGACTGGCCAATTCGCTGGCAGGCTTCCTGGTTGGCCCCCTGGTGCTGGCGCTGGCGTTGGTCATGGAAAACCTGGCCAGCCGCGAAGGCAAGGGATCTCGATTGACCGTGATCGCCCTGGCGGCTCCTCCCCTGCTCTGCCTTCTCTACTGCCTGATCTTGACCAAGAGCCGAAGCGCCGAGATCGGGCTATGCTGCGCCGCAGCCGTGCTCGCGTGGCGGCAGCGGCGGCGCGTGCCCGGCCGGCTCTTGATCGGCGCGGTCGTCGCCAGCCTGCTCGTGGTTGCCGCCCTGGTGGCGGCAGGGCTGGCGGCCGGCAAGCTCGATCGCGGGGACCTCACCGAAGCGGCCAGATCGATGCGCTACCGGTGGGAATACTGGCAGGGCGCCTGGGGTGTGATCACCGAGGGCGCGCCGACGCTGAGCCAAGCGCTCACCGCGCCGACGTTCTGGTCGGGCGTGGGACCCGGCAATTTTGGAGTCCACTACCTTCGCCACAAGTTGCCCCAGTCGAGCGAGGAGATCCAGGACCCGCACAACCTCTTCCTGGAAGTCTGGGCGACGGCAGGCTTCTGGGCCGTGCTGGCCCTGGCGGCGGCTCTGGGGCTAGGGCTCTGGAATCTGCTCGGTCCGGCCACGACCACTGGAGCAGACGGAGCCAGACCGGTCCCATCGCGGCAAGGATCTGCGGGCGGCGATCCCTCCCTCGCCACTTGAAGACGCGGCTCCGGCCCCGAGGCGCCTGGGCTGGCTGGTCCTCTCCGCCGCGTCTGGGTCTGGTGATGGTGCTCCTGGTCGGCGACATGAACCTGTTCAAGGGCGACCTGTTTGGCCGCTGGCTGATTCTGGCGGCGAGCTGGGTGGCCGCCGCGGCACTCGGAACGGGCCTCTGGAGGCGCGTGCCGATCCCCGCCGCGGCCTTCGGCGCGGCCGCTCTGGCCGTCGTGATCAACTTGCTGGCCGCGGGCGGAATCGGGTTTTCCGCCGTGGCCCTCTCGCTCTGGCTCTTGATCGCGTTAGGGCTGAACCTGAGGGAAGACCGCGCTTGCGGGCGCCTGCGCGAATTCGATACCCGATTGCCCGGTTTTGCCCTGGCCATCGTCTGGTCGGCACTGGTCGGTTCCTTCTTCGGCGCGATTACGCCGTTCTGGCTGTCCGAGGCGGCGATCGCCCGGGCCGATGACGCGCTGCGACATCAACCACCCGACTTCGAGCGAGCCGCGGCGGCCTACCAGACCGCGAAAGAGGCCGATCGCTACAATGCCCGGCCCTGGCTGGGCGACGCCTATCTTCAGTTGCTGATCTGGAAATCGCACGGGTCCAAGCCTGGCGACCTGCGCTGGAAGACGATCCCCGTCTTGCTGCTCAAGGCGGCGTCGGGCGACCGCAACCCCGACGCCTGGACGCTGCACAGCGAGCGCGCCAAGATCACGGTCGAGCTTCTGAAACAGGTGGGACAGAGCCTCTCACCGCGAGAGATCATCCCCTTGCAGGCCGGCATCGTCGAGGCCACGCGCACGGCGTCGCGCATTTACCCCACGAATGCGAGCCTGCACGCACGCCTGGCCGACGCGAGCGCCGACGTTTCCATGTTCGCTGATGCGGCGGCCGAAGCCGAGGAGGCCCTCCGCCTCGACGATCTGAATCCTCACCTCGACAAGAAGCTTGCACCCGCGATCCGCCAGAAACTGATCGCGAAACTGCCCGAGTGGACCGGGAAGGCCGCGCAGGCGCCTCAGTCACGATAGAGCAGGCCCGGTCGGCGATGACTGCGGCGGACACCGGAGACCGCGTCGCGCGCAAACACTTGATCTGGCAAGGTCTCTCGGTCTTGCCACGCTCTCGGGGCTCACCGGCCGGCAAAATCGACTCAAGCCTCACGGCCCGGTCATCCGATAAGGAACTTATACGCGTCACGACCGCAGACCGTCCCGGACTAGGCGGACAGGATTGACGCTTCGATCGAGGAGAAAGAGCATGTGGGACCGAATCTGGAGAGTCGCCCTGCCGGCCAGTCGGCATGCCTCCGGAGCCAATCGCCAGTCCGCTCTTCGCTCCCGCCGCACGCCTTCTCTCGAACTTCTGGAAGACCGGCAGTTGATGACGGCCTCGCTGGCGCAGATCGGCAATCTGACGGTCCCCGCCCAGCTCGGATACCAGGTTCCCCTCAACGGCAGCGGCAGCAATAGCCCCACTCAATCGTTCACGGCGACATCCAGCAATCCGGATATCCAGGTTTCGGTCGCCCAGGGCCAATTCTGGACGCTCACGGTCTCACACCAGCCAGCCAACAGCAACGACGTCACGATCAACAACGAGACCATGACGTTTCAGCTCTTCCAGGACTTGACACCCACCACCTCGACTCGAATCACCAACCTGACAAACGACGGCTATTATACAACCGGCTTTCCGAACACCACGCCGCCGACGCCCGCCGGCAAGTTCATCCCGCGTATCACTTCGGTGGCCAATTCCAGCTTCGCCGTCGTCCAGGGCGGGTCGAGTAGCGCGACGAGCACCGCCTCATCCAGCGGCATTCCGCCCATCGGCACCGAACCCGTTCAGCAACTTGCCTTCACCGGTCAGTCTCAGATCGCCATGGCGAATACCGGGCAGCCCAACAGCACCGATGCCCAGTTCTTCATCACCAATGGCGTGCCATCCACGTCGATTCAACAGTCGTTTGATTTCAACTACACCATCTTCGGCCAGCTTGTTTCCGGGCAGCAAACGCTGACCGACCTGGGTAACGTCGCGGTCGTGGCGAACTCGTCGGGCGAGGTCTCCCAGCCTATCAATCCGGTTACGATCAATGCAGCCACGCTGTCGTCGACGAACCCCAACGGTGTGCTTCACGTTGACACCACATCGGCAAGGTCAGGCGAGACGGCCACCATCACGGTCACGGCGACCGACCCGAGTGACAACACCACCGTCACGCGCAGTTTCGTGGTCACCGTCTCCGCTTATAACGGGCCGACCAATCCGGTGATCAATTTTGTGCCGTTCGCCAACCCTGTCGCGACTTCGGCCACGGTCGGGACCCCCACGACCGTCCAGTTGAATGGGCAGAGTGGTTTTCCCTCCACATCGTCGAGCGTCGCGCTCACGTATCAGCTCGTGTCGCAGCCGTCCCACGGGACGATCACGAATTTCAACGCGAGCACCGGAAGCCTGACTTACACGCCGAACAACAATTTTCTGGGCTCCGATACGTTCCAGTACAAGGTCACTTCCACGGGCCCTAACGCGGCCCCCGCAACCTTGACCAGCCTGGCCGGGACCGTTCAGGTCACTATCGGCTCCGGGGTAACGGGTGCCGTCCGCGTGATTCACACTGTTCTGGTCGTTGATCCTCCACCCCGCAAGGGTCGCGCAACCAACAACATTCAGGTCACGCAGATTCCCGACGTGACGACCGGCGGCCAGAAGCTTGAGGTGACGGTCAATGGGATTCCCGACTCGATCCAGCCCTCGACTTCTTCGATCTCTGGAATTGTCGTCTTCGGTTCCAAGGCCAGAGACAACATCACGGTCGATCCCTCGGTGACAATTCCCGCGACGCTTGACGGCGGACACGGAGGCAAGAATAGGGTGAAAGGGGGCGGTGGCGTCACCCTGGAACACGGCTGGTTTGGCCATACCGTGCTGGTGGGCGGCGTCGGCCCCAACGAGCTCATCGGCCGAAAGGGGTTCGTGCGATTCCGGCCCAGCAGTGCAACCACACTCGTGTTCGCGGGCATCCCGAAGCCGCGCGAAAACAATCATAGGACGGTCGCGCCGGGCGGAACGTTCTACCGTTTCAAGCACGGGCACCTCGTCCCGGTCTGGAGCCTTGGCAGCGCATCTGCGCCCAAGGCCTCGTCCGCGGTCCCTCAGGTGATGAACGAGACGCATCGGGGGTGATCATCTTCGGCTCCGGAAATCCCGCATCAAGCGCGTCGAGTCGAACCGGCGAGGCGAGCGGTTTGTCGTTACAATCGGATTCATCTTGCGAAATCACCAGATCGCGGAAGCACCACGAGGCGGGTAAAGCATGTTGCATTCAGCAGAAGAAGCATTGCCCATGATTCCCATCGGGCTTGGAACAGATTACTCAGGCCTCAAAGCGCCTGGAGCCCTGGGTGCATCGAACGCCGGTCATGACATCAAAGACGCTCGACGCTCGAAGCGGCGCATCGGTCTTTCTCAAGTGCGAGAATTTTCAGCGGGTCGGCGCCTTCAAGTTTCGGGGCGCGATGAACGCGCTTCTGCAGCTCAATGACCAGCAAAAGGCCGCCGGAGTCGTGACTCATTCCTCGGGTAATCATGCGCAGGCACTGGCGCTCGCGGGCCAGTTGCTGGGCGTGCCGGTAACCATCGTGATGCCCCGTACGGCACCCGCGGTCAAGCGTGCGGCGACCGAGGGCTATGGAGCGCGCATCGTGCTGTGCGAGCCGACGCTCGAGTCTCGAGAGGCGGCCGTGGCCGCGGAGATCAGCGCCCACGGATTAACGCTGGTTCATCCATACAATGACTGGAACGTCATCGCCGGCCAGGCGACGGCTGTTTGCGAGCTGCTTGAGCAGGCGGGCCCGCTCGATGTGGTGATCGCGCCGGTCGGCGGCGGCGGACTGCTTTCGGGCACGGCACTGGCGGTGAAGGGCCTTTGCCCCGCGGCCCGCGTCATGGGCGCAGAGCCGGCCAATGCCGATGACGCGCGGCGGTCGCTCGAAACCGGCTCGATCCAGCCCTCGCACGACCCCAAAACGATCGCCGACGGCTTGCGCACCTCGCTGGGAACGAAGACGTTCGCGGTGATCTCGCGGCACGTCGATGCCATCGCCACGGCGACCGAGGCCGAGATCGTGGCCGCGGCCCGGTTCGTCTGGGAGCGGATCAAGATCGTGATCGAGCCCTCGAGTGCCGTGGCCGTGGCGCCATTGCTCGCTGGCAAACTCTCTATGTCCGGCCAGCGAGTCGGTGTCATTCTCAGCGGCGGTAATGTCAACGTCGAGCCATACTTCCAGGCGCTCGCCGCCACGTGCCGGTGAGTGAGCCATGAGCTACAGCAGCGCGATTGCCACCCTCGACCTGGTTCTGGTCACGATCCTGATCGTCTACCGCCTCGATGTGCGGCTGGTGCTCTTGGCCGGCTCGCTGCCCTTGTTCGCGGCAACCGTCGGGCTCAAGGCCTTTTGCGTCAAGCTCGTCGATGAGATGGCCAACCCCGGGACGGTGGTGCCGATCTGTTCGGCGATCGGTTTCGCTCATGTCTTGCAACTCACCGGGTGCGATCGGCACCTGGTCCGGCTCTTGCTCCGGCCGCTGCGGCGGCTGCGCGGGCTCTTGATTCCCGGCGGCATCGCGGCCGGCTACCTGGTCAACACCACGATCGTCAGCCAGACCGGTACGGCCGCGGTGATCGGCCCGATCCTGATCCCGCTGCTCCGCGCCGGCGGCGTCTCGCCGGTGTCGGCGGGGGCGATCTTGCTCCTGGGCTCCTCGATGGGCGGCGAGCTTTTCAACCCCGGCGCGGTCGAGATGCGCAAGCTCGCCGAGCTCACCGGGCTGTCCGGACCGGCTGTCGTGGCTGGCTCGGCCCCGCTCAACTTGCTGGCGTGCGGCGCGGCGCTTTTGTCATTCTGGTTTCTGGCCCGTTGGCCGGATAGAGAAAAGATCACCGAGCAGACCAGCACGGCGAGCGAGCCGGCCGCGAATGAGGCCGATTCCTCGATCAATCCCATCAAGGCGATCGTGCCGGTCATCCCCTTGATCTTGCTCTTTTCCGACCCTGGGCTGGGACCTTACTCACCTCTGCGAACGCTCGAAGGCCCGCCCAAGATCCTGGCCGCGATGCTTGTGGGCATCGTACTGGCGGGCCTCACGTCGCCCCGGCTCTGCGGTCAGCTCACCAGGGCTTTTTTCGAGGGGGCCGGCTATGCCTACACGCATGTCATTTCGCTGATCGTCGCGGCATCGGCGTTCGCCGACGGAATCCGCCACACCGGCCTGGTGGGGATGATGGTTCAGGTGCTCATCGGCTGGCCCAAAGCGGCTCTCATCGTCGGCACTCTTGCTCCCTGGGCGCTGGCGGTGATCTCGGGAACAGGCATCGCGCCGGCCGTCTCGATCATGGAGTTCTTCGTGCCGGTCACCGCCTCCATGAAGCTCGATCCGGTTCGGCTGGGAACAGTGGCCGCCCTGGGCGCGCACTTCGGCCGCACGATGAGCCCGGCCGCCGCCGTGGTCATCATGTCGGCACGGCTGGCCGGCGTGCCGGCTTCGGCGCTGATCCGCCGCGTTACGATCCCCCTCCTGATCGGCGGCTTGGTCTTGATTGCCACCGCGATGGCCTGGTCATACTAGGAAGAAAGATTGCCCGCGTGAGAAATGCCATTTCACCTGAACCGGAGCTAGCCCACCGTGGCCGATAATCATGCCTTCGACGTCGTCAGTGAGATTAACCACGCTGAGATGCACAACGCGGTCGTTCAGGCCCAGCACGAGATCGCCGTCCGTTACGACTTCAAGGGAACCAAGGCATCCATCGAATTCAACAAGAATGACAAGACCCTCACCCTGCTGGCCGATCACAAGGGGCAGCTCGAGACGGTGATCCAGGTGCTCAAGGAAAAGATGGCCAAGCGCAAGGTGCCGGTCAACGCCTTGATCCGGGGCAAGCTCGAGGAGGCTTCGCACGACTCGGTCGCGCGAGACCCTCTCGCTGCATTCGGGCATCGACACCGATGACGCCCGCAAGATCGTCAAGGACATCAAGCAGCTCAAGATCAAGGTCCAGGCCCAGATCATGGACGACAAGGTCCGCGTGACCGGCAAGAAGCTCGACGATCTTCAAGCCGTCATCGCCCACCTCAAGGAAAACGGCCCGGAATACCCGCTTCAGTTCGTCAACTTCACCTGATCGGAATCAGGCCATTGACTGGAAGAATCGAGCCCCCTCCTCGGGCCGTGCGTGCTGCAGAGCCAGGATCGGGCCGCCGATGTTATCAAGACAGGGCGGGATTCCGGGCTGATGTGATCGTCGGGCCGCCCCGGCGAACTCGAGGAGCAACGGACATGGGTTTCTTGAACGGACGAGTGACGTTCACGCGGTATCGCATCAGCGGCCAGTCTCCCCTTCCCTTCGGCGAGGAGATGCTCGCCCTGGCGGAGCAGCACGTCATCGGCCGGCACGGAGCCACCGAGGCGACCGACGGCGTCAGCACCGGCTGGGCCGGCGGCGATCACGTGCTCGACCTGACCTTCGACCTGGCCAAGAATGTGATCAACGACGCGCTCCACCTGGCGATCCGGGTCGACACCGACAAGATCCCGTCATCACTCCTGCGCCTACACGCAGATCGAGACCGACGCCCTGGCCAAGCAGAACCCGAGCGGACTGCCCACCAAAGCCCAGCGCACCGAAGCCAAGGAAGCCGCCCGGCTCCGCGCCGAGGCCGAGGCGGCCGACGGCCGGTTCCGTCGCCTCAATCATTACCCGGTCCTCTGGGACGGCCAGGCGGGAATCCTCTACGCAGGCACGACGAGCACGAGTGTTCTGGATCGGCTCCGGGCCCTCTTTCGTGAAACGTTCGACCGCGATCTGGAGCCGGTGACCGCCGGCAGCCTGGCCATGGGCGGGGCGGGTGACGAGCACGATGCCCAGGACCGCCTGGGCGAAGGAACGATCAGCCTGTTCGGCGGCGATTCGGCCGAGCTCTCCACCGTCGCCTGGGCCGAGAACGCACCGAACATTCTCGATCATCTGGGCAACGAGTTTCTGGTCTGGCTCTGGCACACGCTTCAGAACGACAGCGATACGATCCAGCTCAGCGATGGTTCCGAGGTCGCCGTCATGCTGGCCAAGACCCTGACGCTCGACTGCCCGCGAGGGGAAACCGGCCGCGACAGCTTGACCGACGACTCTCCCACTCGTCTGCCCGAAGCGTTGCGGGCACTCCAGTCGGGCAAACTGCCGCGCAAGGCGGGCCTGGTCCTGGTTCGTCACGGCGCACAGTACGAGCTGACCCTCCAGGCCGAGAGCCTCGCCGTCTCGGGTGCAGCCCTCCCCAAACCCGAGGACGATGGTCTCTCGAAGCACGATGTCAAGATCGCGCGGATCGACAGCCTGCGGCACCTGACCGAAAGCCTCGACCTCCTCTTCGAGGCGTATCATCGTCGCAGGATCGGCGCAGGCTGGACGAAGGAGGTCCACAGGATCAAGCAGTGGCTGACCGCGGCGTGAGCAAGGCGAGGTCGTGGAGTGCACGACGGTCGGAGAGAGCTCACAACACCCTCAGTGCACGAACGGCTCAGCCGGGAACGACAGGTCCATCATCAGGAGCTGAAAATCGGGCCGCGACCGCAGCGGTGCAAGGTCCGGGTCTGCGCCTCATCCAGTTCAACGGGGCGATAGCCGGCGGCGATGGTCTGGCGCAGCGTTTCCATCGCCCGCTCGAGTTCTGCCTGGCCTTCCGCGGCCGACAGACCGGAGCCCGGCGCACCCGCGACCCTTCCTAGCTGGGCATGGCAGCCGGCGAGGTAATAAAAGGTCTCAGCAGGGCTGGTCCGCAGGCGCTCGCCGGCCTCGATCGCCCGCCGCCAGGTTGCCACCGCCTCGGGCATCTGGCCCATCGTGAGTTGGGCCGCGCCTAGACCTCTCCGCCCCTGGAGCAACCACGACTGGGCCTTGGCAAGGGACGGGTTCGCCCTGAGAAGCCCATCAAGGGTCGCGAGCGCCTGCTCGTAGCAAGCCCGCGCTTCGGATGTGCGTCCCACAAGCCTGAGGACATCTCCCTTCTCATTGGAGAAGTTCGCCAGTTCGAGTGCGAAGCTCGGTAAGGGAGGGATAGGCGTCGGCCAGCCTCTGCCCGATTTCCACCGCCGCACTCTGCGATTTCAGCGCCGCCATTGGCTTGCCCGCCTGCATCAACACGATACCTATGTTGGAGTGGGTGATCGCCAGGTCGCACCAGTACTCGGCTACATCGGGGTGATCGTCGGCGATCTTCTGCTTGATCCGGCGCGATGCTTCGAAGGCCGTCAGAGCTTCCGTCCACCTACCCTCGACGTTCAACAGGTTCGCGATGTCGTTGTAAGACCAGGAGAGGATACGCTCGTCATCCACCGTCACCCGATGGGTTGCGGTCAACTCCTCGCCGATCGCGCGTCCCCGCTCGTGGGCGGCGAGGGCTTCGTCATTCCTGCCGGCCGCGTAGTACGTCCAGCCCATCTGGTAATAAACGCGGGCCATGTTGCCCAGGATTGCCTCCCGGGCGAGGCCCGGGCCGTCGATCTCTTCGAGCAGGGAACGGGCCTCTTGGTACGACTCCAGCGCCTCCTCGTGCTGCCCCATTCTGGACAGCAAGATGCCGATGGCGATCAGGCTTCGCCCCACGCCGGCTTTCAAAGAGGCGTCGGACGCGACCTCCCGTGCCAGTGCCCGTCGCACTTCGAGTGCGTTCCGGTGCGCCTCCAGGGCCTCTGGCAACGAGCCGATCTTGCCGGTCAGCTCGCCGACTTCCTCGTACGCCCGTCCCAGCGCCCGGCGTGATCGCACATCCGCCTGGGCCGAGAGCAGGCCTTCGAGCTTGCGGTAGAATACGACCGCGTCGCGCAGAAGGCGGTCACGCAGGTCCTTGAACTGGTCCTGTTTGAGCAGAAAATCCTCACTGACGTCGCCGTGGAATCGCCGGATCGCCTCGGTGGCCAGATCGAACCGCTGCCGCTCGCGCTCGTTGGCCGCCTGCAGGTCGGCATTAGCCCTGGTCACCTTGGTATTGGCGATCGCCAGCTCCAGATTGGCGTGCCGCAGCCAGATGTTGGCCCGGGACTGGACCACCAGAACTGCGGCCAGCCCGATCAGCGCCGTGAGTACTACCGCACAGGCTGCGATCATCAGCGAGCGATTCCTCCGCGCCCAGCGGCGGGCACGGCGAGCCAGCGGCTCTCGCCAGGCCGTTACGGGCTCGTCGGCCATCCAGCATTCCAGATCGTCGGCGAGAGCCCTGGGTGTGACGTAGCGGTCCGCCGGCTTCGGCGCCATGGCCTTGAGACAGACCGCTTCCAGAGCTCGATCGATCGCCGGGTCTAGCCGGCGTGGATGCGGGAAGTCGCCCGTTTCGACACCGCGCAGCACCACGCCGATATCGGTGCCCACGAACGGCGGTTTTCCCGTCAGCAAGCAGTAGAGTGTCGCGCCCAGGCTGTAGACGTCGGACGCTGGTCCCAGCCTCTCAAGATCGCCACGGGCTTGCTCCGGGCTCATGTAAGCCGGTGGTTCGTCAGGCTAAGTCTCGTTGATCTTGTCAGTTGAAAGGTACTGACCATGGCAATTGCTCGTTCACCATGAAGCCGACTCGGCGGCGACGCGGGCAACCTCGTCGTCGGAGTCCAAGAAGGCGTAGACGTCAGCCGTAGCGAAAGCGAACCCGTTTCGGCCTCGTTATACTAGAGGTAGTGGTCAACCTTCCACTAGGGGCGAAACCAGACACCATCCGTGAAGTAACGAGCACGTGCAGCGGATGGGCTACCCGGGGTGAGAGGGGACGGCGGGCGTCGAAAGATCCGCGAGGAACCTGAGAGGCCCGCCCGCGTGCGAAAGACCCATGGCATGGGTCCGAGCAACTGGGGACGGAAATCAATAACCGGCGCCGGACGCGGGCGGGAGTCGGAGGGGGCCATAGTAGCGACGAAGCGGGGTAACTCCCGTGGAGCGAAGGACCCCTGCCGTCTGAATTGTTTTCATCAGACGTAAGGAGATCCGCTTGGACCAAAATCCCACTACGGAAGAACACGGTGGCTTGAACTGGGACGAGCAACTGGCTCAGCCAGAAACGAAGTCCGGGATCTTGCTGCCGCAGAAAGTCTCTGAACTGAGATGGAAACTGGCCCGCAAGGCCAAGCAGGAGCCCGGATTCCGGTTTTATGCTCTGCATGACCGAATTTACCGGGACGACGTGTTGCGTGCTGCGTGGTGGTTGGTGCTGAAGAACAACGGCGCTCCCGGTGTGGATGGCGTAACCTGCCAGGACATATACAATTGTCCTGATCTGGATGCCTTCCTTCGGGAGTTGCAGGAGGAACTCCGCACCGGGACCTATCGGCCGCAACCGGTGAAGCGCGTCTACATCCCCAAGCCGGACGGACGGCTGCGACCGCTTGGTATACCAACGGTCAGAGACCGCATCGTTCAAGCCGCAGTGTTGCTGGTGCTGGAGCCGATCTTTGAGGCAGACTTCCTGGACAGCTCGTATGGGTTTCGTCCGGGTCGAAATGCCCATCAAGCGATCGACGCCATTCGTCAGTACCTGTCGGCCGGTTTCACGGAGGTGTATGACGCCGACCTGAAGTCGTACTTCGATACCATCCCTCATGATGCCTTGATCAAATGCCTGGAGCGACGCATTGCCGATGGCAAGGTTCTGAAGTTGATCCGCATGTGGTTGGAGAGTCCCGTGATCGAGACCGACGAAAACGGTCGCACGAAAGCCTCTCGGCCAAAGCAGGGGACGCCGCAGGGCGGTGTGATCACGCCCCCAACAATGTTGCAAAATCGTCCCTGATTCCTGACTCTGTCATTTCCAGATCGCGGCTTCGACCGAAGTACGGGCACGGATGGCAGCCCCGACTCGATCCCGATCCAAGGCAGGCTGGCGGCCGCGCTCTCGGAGAGGAGGAGTCAACATGATCACGTCCCCACGGAGGCCCACGCTCAGTCCTCCTGTCACCCGCCACTTCGAGTTCACTCGGCTTCAGGAACAATTGATCGCGCGTGCATATCAAGTCTTGATCCCGGTCGTTTCGCACCGCCTGGATCGGCCGCGATCCAGCCGCAACCACGCGACCGTGGTCCAAACTATCCAGTCCAAGGTCGGGGGGGGTTGACGAACCATGATCACAGACAATCTCCGCGTGGCGCTCTACGCCCGGGTTTCGGGGGAACAGCAGGAGAAGGAGGACACAATCGCCAGCCAGCTCGAGGTGGTCACTGAGCGGATCGCCGCTGATGGCTTGGATTGCGAGCCCGAACTGCACTTCGTGGACGACGGCGTCAGCGGCTACATCCTGGCCCGACCGGCACTCGAGCGACTTCGGGACCAAGCCGCCGCCGGAGCCATCGACCGCCTCTATATGCTCGATCCGGATCGACTCTCACGCAAGTATGCCTATCAGGTCTTGATCCTCGAGGAACTTATCCGGTGCGGCGTCGAGGTCGTCTTCTTGCGCAACCCCGTCGGCCGCAGTCCGGAAGCCGACTTGCTGCTTCAGGTCCAAGGGATGATCGCGGAATACGAGCGCGCCAAGATCATGGAGCGTTGCCGCAGGGGCAAGCAACACGCCGCCCGCCGCGGTTCGGTCAACGTCCTCAGCGGCGCGCCGTACGGCTACCGTTACATCGGCAAACACGAGGGAGGTGGCGAGGCGCGTTATCAGGTCCTCGCTGAAGAGGCCCGGGTCGTGCGGAAGATCTTCGAATGGGTGGGTCAGCAACGGTGTTCGATCGGCGAGGTGTGCCGACGCCTCCGGCGCGACAGTATCCCGACGCGGACTGGCAAATCGGCCTGGGATCGCGCGACGGTCTGGTTGATCCTCAAGAACCCTGCCTACAAGGGGACCGCGGCCTTCGGCAAGACGCGCTCAGGTGAGTTCAAGCCTCAACGACTCCGCCCGCAGCGAGGCCGTCCCGAGCACCCCCGGCGGCCGGTCTCACGGGTTGATACAGCTTCGGAAGATCAAATCCTCATTGAAGTCCCCGGGCTGGTGAGCGAAGACCTCTTCCTGGCTGTCCAGGCCCAGCTTGAAGAGAACCGGCAACGCCGTCGCGACCGGCCCGGCGGTGGCCGATATCTGCTCCAGGGCCTGGTCGTCTGCAAGCGCTGCGGCTACGGCTGCTACGGCAAGCCGACGAGCCGAGCCGCGTCCGAGGGCAAGGGTAGGGTCCCCTACGCGTACTACCGTTGCACGGGCTCTGACGCCTATCGTTTCGGCGGGCAGCGCCTCTGCTGGAACAAGCAGATCCGCACCGCTATCCTTGACGCTGCCGTCTGGGAGGACGTACGAGGTCTCCTGTCCGAGCCGGAGCGGGTCCGGGAGGAGTACGAGCGGCGACTGCAGGGTACCCAGGGCGGGCCGAATCAGGAGGTGGAGCATCTCGGCAAATTGATAAATAATGTGAAAAAGATGATTTCTCGATTAATCGATGCTTACGGCGACGGGTTGCTCGACAAATCGGAGTTCGAGCCCCGGATCTCGGCGGCAAGGACGCGCCTCTCGAGATTGGCGGAGGAGCATCGACAACGGATCGGCGAGGCCGCCCAGGAGGCGGAATTGCGACTGGTGATCGGTCAGTTGGAGGAGTTCGCACGTCGCGTCTCGCAAGGGTTGCAAGAGCCGGACTGGGCCACGCGACGAGAGGTGGTTCGGGCCCTCGTGAAGAAGGTCGAGGTCGACGAAACGGAGATCCGAATCGTGTATCGGGTCAGTCCGTCCCCTTTTGAACGGGGCCCCCAACAAGGTCGTTTGCAACATTGTTGGGGGCGTGATTTCGCCGCTCCTCGCGAACATCTACCTGCATTGGTTCGAGAAGCAGCACGGCCGTCATGACGGACCCGGGAGATGGGCGAACTCCAAGCTCGTGCGCTACGCTGATGACTTTGTGGTGCTGGCACGCTATCAATCGAGCCAGTTGGTCAATTGGATTGAGAGGATGCTCGAAGGGCGCTTCCGGTTGACGATCAATCGTGAAAAGACCCGCATCGTCAAGATGCGCGAACCGGGTGAGAGCCTGACGTTCTTGGGGTTCACGTTACGCTACGACCGCGATCTTCATGGTCGCGATCACCGTTATCTCAACGTGATACCTTCTGCGAAAGCGATGGCTCGAGCTCGGGAGAAGATCCGGGACCTGACCGGACCCCAGCGATGCTCTCTGCCCATCCCTCAGGTGATCCGCGAGATCAACCGGTGGACGATGAGCTGGAGTCGGTATTACCGCTACGGTTATCCCCGATCGGTATTCCGGCGGCTGAACTGGTATATCGGCTCACGCTTGAGTCGTCATCTGCGACGTCGGAGTCAACGACCCTTCCGACCTCCGGAAGGCACGACAATCTATGCCCAACTGCAGCGCTTCGGCCTGCGGCCATTGTGATTGTCTGAGGATGACTCCCTGTGCATGTCTTGGAGCGAGATCGGTCGGTAAAGCCGGATACGGGAAAACCGTCCGTCCGGTTTGAAGAGGGCGGAGGCGGCGTCGATCGCATGGCCAGCGGATATTGAGCCACGAACGGGGAAACCCTGACACGGACGTAAGCCGAAGCCTAACCGATCCCGCCCCTCCGCTACTCTACTTCCCAGCGCCGAACCGGGCAGGGTCTCGGCCGAGCCATTCGACGAGAAGGGGACCAGCGGCCGCTCCTCTGGCTCTGATCTGGCCCCGGCCTCGGTTCGCCCGAGCGCCTTGGCCAGGCCCCAGTCAGCGACCAGCGTCTCACCGTGATTGCCGACGATGATATTGCTGGGTTTGAGGTCGCGATGCAGGACGCCGCGGGTATGGGCGTAATTGATCGCGTTGCAGACATCCAGGAACCGGCGGAGAAGCTTGCGCAGATCGAGGTCGCGGGAACCCGTAGGGCCGGCATGGAATCGATCGATCGCTTCCTTGAGGCTCTCGCCCCGAATAAACCGCATTGCATAGTACGGTTGGCCGTTGCCGTAGGTGCCCAGGCCGTAGACCGGGACGATTCCAGGATGTTCGAGGCCGCCCGTGATCTCGGCTTCGAGCAGGAATCGGCAACGGCTCACCGGGTTGTCGGCGTGGCCTTCGAGGATCTGCTTGAGGGCCACCTCGCGGTGCAATTCCAGGTCCAGCGCCACGAAGACGGCCCCCAGCCCTCCCTTGGCGTGGGGACGCAGAACGCGGAATCTCTGGCTGTCGTCCGTCATGACTCGGAAGGTGGAACCGCCGGCGGAATCGACATCCGAGTCGGCGGGCCGGGTGGCTCCGGCGTCGCTGCCGTGGAGCACTTCGCCGTCGAGCGTTTCGTTGCCTGCCTCCGTGCCCGATTCACTGGCGTCGCGAGCCGGCTTCGCGGCGAAGGCCTCTGCGACTGTCGCGGCATCGACGGGAAAGCGTTCCAGATACTCACTCACTTGGGGAGTTTCACCGCGCCTGCGCCGCGCATCCAGCTCCGCGGCCAGCAGGTCGCCGAGCAAGGCGGAGCGGTAGGATCGGGCGATCTCGCCGAGAGAGTCCTCGATCCTGGGCCGCGCACCCAATTCCCATCCGGACTCGAAGCGGTTACAGATCCGGTCGATCCGTTCCAGGATCTCGAGCGGAAGCAGTGAGCGGTCGTACCGGGTTTCATCGTTCATGGTAGAAGGGCTTCCTCGCGGAGGCAGGTTCGCCGGATGATTTCGAGTTGCCCCTCCGGACGGATCGAGCCTTTCTCGGGAGAGTGTCATCGAAGCGCTTGCGGTCAGGCCGGAGTCGTCCAAGATCCGCGAGACGGAGTGCGAACCCGGTCGGTCTCGAAGAGCCTCTACAATGCTTATCCACAACCGTCGCCGGGGAATGCCAGTCGGACGTCGGAATTTCTCCCCGTCATCCCCTGTTCGAAGTCCGCGACCGGTTGAGGATGCCCACCGGCTTGGTGGTAGTATGGATGGGGCGCCTGCCGCGCGTTATGATCGCTCCTCGCAAGTCCGTGACGATCCGCGCAGAGGCTGCATCAAGGGGCAACATTTGGCCGCCAGGAGAGCCGATACGGTCACCGTCTGGATCGAGTCTCTGAAGGCGGGCGATGTCGACGCCGCCGAGAAGCTCTGGCGCCGCTACTTCGAGGACCTGGTCCGCCTGGCTCGCGACCGGCTCGGCGCCGCACCCAGGGCCATGGCCGATGAGGAGGATGCGGCCCTCGACGCCTTCGACAGCTTCGTCCGGGGCGCGGCGCGCGGCCGCTATCCCCGGCTCGATGATCGCGACGACCTCTGGCGGCTCCTGGTGGTCATCACCGAGCGCAAGGTGCTCGACCAGACCCAGCACGAGCGTCGGCGGAAGCGGGGCGGCGGCAAGGTGGTTGGCCTGCCCGGGCACGACGGCACCGATCATCCAGGCGAGGATCACGCGTGCCTTGCCTGCGCCACGCCGACGCCCGCGTTCGCCGCCCTGGTGGCCGACGAATGCCGCAACCTACTGGGCCTGCTCCGCGACGACTCGCTACGGCAGGTCGCCCGGCTGCGGATGGAGGGGTATACCAACGAGGAGGTCGCCAGCCGGCTGGGCTGTAGCCTGCGCACCGTCGCTCGCAAGATCGAGATCATCCGCCGGACCTGGCTCGGCGAGGAGTCGCCCGCACAATGAATCACCCGCCTCGGCATCATGGCACGGTCCTCCCGCTGGACGTGCTCAATCAGATCGACGGGATCTGCAACCGCTTCGAGGCAGCCTGGGAATCGGGGGATCGCCCACGAGTCGAGGACTACCTTGGCGACGTCGACGAGCCATACCGGCCGGCCTTGCTCCACGACCTGCTGGCCGTGGAGCTCGATGCCCGCCGCCGGCGCGGCGAGCGGCCCGAGCCGCACGAGTATCGCGACCGGTTTCCCGGCGAGACCACGGTGGTCATGGCGGCCTTTGCCTCGCCGCCGATCTCGCCGGCCCGGTCGGGCGCCGGCAAAACCCAGGCGACCGGCACCGAGGTCACGGCCGCGCCCGCGCGCCGGGATCGGCCCCGACTCGGTCGGGGCGACGGGCGTTGACGAGGCCGATCCGGGCCGGACCGAGGGAGGGGTCACCGGCGAGAGGGATACGCTCTCCGCCCCGGGAGACCCGAAGGCCCCCACCATCGGCGGCACGGGCGACTCGCCCGGGGTGACGGAGACGGTCCCAACCATCCCCGGGTATGAGTTGCTGGGCGAGCTAGGCCGCGGCGGTATGGGCGTCGTTTACCAGGCCCGCCAGGTCCGACTCAACCGCGCCGTCGCCGTGAAGATGATCCTGGCCGGCCAGCACGCCGGCACCGAGGCCGCCGTCCGCTTCCTGGCCGAGGCCGAGGCCATCGCCAAGCTCCAGCATCCCAACATCGTCCAGATCTTCCACATCGACGAGCACACCGGCTGTCCCTACTTCGAGATGGAGTACGTCGGCGGAGGGAGCCTGGCGGCCCAGCTCGACGGCACTCCGAGATCGCCGCGGGAGGCCGCGTCGCTGGTCGAGACCTTAGCCGGCGCCATCGCCGAGCGCACCGGCAGGGGATCGTCCACCGCGACCTCAAGCCCGCCAACATCCTCCTGACGCCCGAGGGCGTGCCCAAGGTCGCCGACTTCGGCCTGGCCAAGCTGCTGAACACTGACTCGGGCATCACGCGGACCGATTCGATCATGGGCTCGCCCAGCTACATGGCCCCCGAGCAGGCCGAGGGCAAGGCCAGGAGCGTGGGCCCGGCGGCCGACGTCTATGCGCTGGGGGTGATCCTCTACGAGCTGCTTGACCGGCCGCCCGCCGTTCCGCGGGGCCACGATCCTGGAGACGCTCGAGCAGGTCAAGACGGCCGAGCCGGTGCCGCCGTCGCGGTTGGTGCCGGGATTGCCGCGCGACGTCGAGACGATCGCGCTGAAGTGCCTGCAGAAAGATCCGGCCAGGCGCTATGAATCGGCGGTCGCACTGGTCGCGGACCTCCGACGGTTCCAGGCGGGCGAGCCGATCGTGGCGCGGCCGGTGGGCTCACTGGAGCGGGGTTGGCGTTGGTGTCGGCGGAATCCGATCCTGGCGGGTCTGATGGCGGCCGCGGCGACTCTCCTGGTCCTCGCGGCCGGCAGCGCCAGCGTGGTCGCGATCCAGTACCGTCTCTTCGCCCGACAAGCCGAGGAAAGGGCCGCGACCGAGGCCCAGGCCAAGAAGGTGCTCGAGACCCATCTCTATGACCATCGCATCGCTCTGGCCCACCGGGAGGTGTCGGCGGACAACCTCGGGAGAGCCCAGCAACTCCTCGAGGAGTGTGGACCGGATTTGCGACAGTGGGAGTGGTACTACCTCAAGCGGCTTTGCCAGGTCGAGCCGAAGATCCTTCGAGGCAACAGGAAAGGGATCTACAGTATCGCGTTCAGTCCCGACGGACGGCGACTGGCCGTCGCGAACGAGGACGGCACGATCGGGCTGCTCGACGTGCAGACCGGCGCGGAGCTGCTGACCCTGCCCGGCCACACACAGCGGGCTTTCAGCGTGGCGTACCACCCCGACGGCAAGCACCTGGCCTCAGCCGGTGCGGATCGAACCGTCCGGGTCTGGGACCTGACGACGTGTCGGGAGGTATTCAGCCGGGGCGGGCATGCGGAGACCGCCGCCGCCGATGACGTCGCGTTCAGCCCCGACGGCCGGCTCCTGGCCGCCGGAGCCGAGGGCGGGATCATGACCCTCTGGGACGCGGCCGACGGACGGAAGCTCCACGACCTCCCCGGCCACAAGCAGCCGGCCAGCAGCGTGGCGTTCAGCCCCAATAGCCGGGTCCTCGCTTCCGCGAGCCTCGGGGGAGACCTCCTGATCTGGGATACGGCGACGGGACGGCTCCTCAAGTCCCTCCAAGGCCCGCCGATCGTCGGCGTGGCGTTCCATCCGGACGGCCGGTCGGTGGCCACGGCCAGTTATGGTCGAGTCGTGCAGGTCTGGGACGTCTCGACCGGCGAGCGGCGGACGATAGGCGGCCATACCGGGATCGTCAACGGCGTGGCGTTCAGCCCCGATGGCCGGCGCCTCGCTTCCATCGGCGGCGAAGACAAGATTGTCAAGCTCTGGGACGTGGACACGGGACGGGAGGTGCTGAACCTCCGCGGCCACGACTACCTCTGCCGGTGCGTGGCGTTCAGCCGCGACGGCGAACGCCTCGCCTCGTCCGACATGGACGGCACCGTGCGGATCTGGGACGCGACCCCGTTGAGGGGAGATGAGGGTCAGGAATCCTGGACCGGCTGCCATGACAGTGACGTCTTTAGTGTGGCGTTCAGTCCCGATGGACGGCGGATCGCCTCCGGGAGCTGGGACCGGACCGTGCGACTCTGGGACGCGTCGAGCGGCGTGCCGCTGGGCACCTTCAAACAACCCGGTGTGGTCTTTCACATCGCCTTCCGCCCACCCGACGGGCGGTACCTCGCCGCAAGTACCGGCCGGGTGGGTTCGAACCCGAACGTGATCAAGGTTTGGGACGTCGCGACGGAGCGGGGCGTCGAGGTCCCCGCGGCCCGCACCTACATCATGGCCTTCAGCCCCGACGGCCGGCACCTCCTCAAGGAGGGAGCGGACCACGCCGCCACGGTTCTTGACGCAGACACCGGCCGGGAGTCGGCATCGTCGCCCGTCACGGCGAGGAGATTTGGGCCATGACTTTTAGCCCCGACGGCCGTCGCCTAGCCACGGCCAGTAATGACGGCACGGTCGAAGTATGGAACTGGAACGCAACCCGGCTGGGACCGAGTCCGGAGGAGCCGATCGTCACCCTGAGGCCTGCGCGTCAGCTACGGCTTCGGGGAACGCGTCCAATTCACTTGGGACGGCCAAGGCCTGGTCACGGGGGGCGAAGGGCGGACCGTCAAGATCTGGGACTTGGCGACAGGAGGCGTGCTCCACACCCTTCCCGGGCACACTGGAGACGTCCTGTGCGTGGCGGTCAGCCGGGACGGTCGATGGGTCGCCTCAGCGGGTGAGGACACGACCGTGAGGCTCTGGGACGCGCGCTCCTTCAAGCCGCTGCTCAAGCTGCGCGGCCACACCGGCCTTGTCAGCAGCCTCGCCTTCAGCCCAGACGGCCAACGTCTGGTGTCAGGGAGCCGGGACCACACCTTGAAGGTTTGGGATCTGACGAGGTTTGATGAGCTACGCGGATCGGATCGGTGACCGGATCACGTGCACGCGGGTCATGAGGTACTGAATTTTCGCGGCCACACCTTCTTCTGACAGTGCGTGACGTTCAGTCCGGACAGCCGACGCCTCCCCGACGTGCTGGATGACGTGGCCGCGTGAAAAGAGTGCCGTCGGTGTCGGTTCATGTTTCCTCAGCACAGGGTTCACGTCTGGCGCAACACGACCGGGATGTATGACCGCGGCGAGAGTCGTGCCCGTGCCCATGGTGGTTTGGCCCGATCTCAAGCCCGCGGAGGCAGGATCGGTCCGGCACCCGGCCAAGACGTGGCCCGCCAAAACGCCAATCGTCGCCAGCGAATCGGGCGTTACTCGTTCGGATCCGAGTACGGTCGAGGCTGCACATGATGCAATCCGATGATCGCGGGTTGCTTGCCCAGGTGGACCGGCAGGGAGGGCGGATCAGGCTGCGGGTTGAAGTGGGCTGACAGCCTCTGGACAGCAGGGAGGAGTGGCAGGGCCGACAGCGACAGCCGACCTTCCATCTGCTCCACTGCCAGGATCGCGCGGCGGCTGCCGCGGGTCGGCGAACAAGGCGTGCGCTGGATGGATTTGAGCCACGGAGTGGATCGTTGAAGCCGCATGGTAGACCTCTTTCGTTCTTCGCACCTCAGTTCACATCACGTTTGCCCCACACTGCACTCATCCACAAGCCAGCCCGAGAACTGCCATCGGCGGCGAAGTTTTATGGTCGCGGTTCGATGTGGCTCAGAATTCCGACCCCGTCGTCTCGATCTCATCTCGGCTGGCGTGATTGAAATCCTGTCCCACGGCACGCGACACGCCGCGACCGATGGTTTAGGATTGCAAGCGCTTGCTGACGACGTTGCAGGTAACGCCCGGCGTGGGGAGGTCGAGGCTCGAGATCATCCGCCGGACCTGGATCGGTGAGGAGTCGCCCGCACCATGAATCACCCGACGCGGCATGACCGCACGGTGCTTCCGCTGGACGTGCTCGAGCAGATCGACCAGGTCTGCGGCCGCTTCGAGGCAGCCTGGGAATCGGGGGATCGTCCGCGGGTCGAGGACTACCTTGGCGCGGTCGCGGAGCCATACCGGCCGGCCTTGCTCCGTGACCTGCTGGCGGCGGAGCTGGCGGCGCGCCGTCTGACGCGGCGAGCAGCCCGAACCGCACGAGTATCAGGACCGATTCCCAGGCGAGGCCGCGATAGTTGAGGTGGCCTTCGCATCGACGCCGATCCCGATCTCCCGGCTGCGCTTCCCGGATCAGACCGAGCTGATGATGATGAAACTTGCCCATCCTGCAAGTCCGATGTCCCCGAGGGCGGCCGCTTCTGCCCCGAGTGCGGTCGTGCGCTCGCGCCGGAGAGCGACGCGACGGCGAGCCTCCACATCCGAGAGGACGGTGATTAATCGAAAGTCCGACGCGACCCCTCCCCGGCGTCTCCGCTCGATTCATCGCACCACGGTCGCTTCCTGCCCGGGCACGAAGATCGCCAATCGCTACCGGATCGTGTCGCTGGTGGGCCAGGGCGGCATGGGCGAGGTCTACCGGGCCGACGACCTGAAGCTCGGACACACGGTGGCACTCAAGTTCTTACCGAAAGACCTGGCCAATGATCCACGAAGACTGCAGCTCTTCCACGACGAGGTGCGGCTGGCCCGCCAGATCTCCCATCCCAACGTCTGCCGCGTCCATGACATCGGCGAGATGGACGGGCAGCACTTCCTGTCGATGGAATATCATTGACGGCGAGGACCTGAGAGGGCTCCTGCGCCGGATCGGCCGGCTTCCCAGGGACAAGGGGATCGAGATCGCCCAGCAACTCTGCATGGGGCTGGCCGCCGCGCACGAGAAGGGCGTCTTGCACAGGGACCTGAAGCCGGCCAACATCATGCTCGACGGGCGCGGCCAGGTCCGGATCACCGATTATGGCCTCGCCCGATCGGTCACCGACGGGAGTGGGGCGGCGGAGGTCGCAGGAACGCCGGCCTACATGGCGCCCGAACAGCTCGCCCGCGGCGCCACGAGCATCCAGAGCGACCTGTATTCGCTGGGGCTGGTTCTCTACGAGGTGTTCACGGGCCGGAGGGTCTACGAATTCAGTTCGCTCGCCGAGCTGATGCGGGTTCACGAAGAGTCGTCCGTCACGCCCCCCTCGGCGCTCACCGCCGACATGGACCCCGCCGTGGAGCGGGTGATCCTGCGTTGCTTGGAGAAGGAGCCGCAGGACCGCCCCAGGTCGGCTCGCGCCGTGGCAGCGGCATTGCCTGGCGGCGACCCGCTGGCGGCGGCCCTGGCGGCGGGCGAGACGCCGTCGCCGGGCATGGTCGCCGCGGCCGGGGGGGTGGGGGAAATTCCTCTCGCGGTCGCGGGCGCCTGCCTGGCCGGGGTGGCGATCGGGCTCCTGGTCGTGAGCCTGCTCGCGCAGCGGACGATGCTGGTCAATCGTGCGCCGCTGGAGCTGCCGCCGGACGCCCTGGAGTTCAAGGCCAAAGAGATCATCAAGCGGCTCGGCTACACTGGCCCGCCCCCCTATACCGCCCGGGGTTTCGAGGATGCTCCGGCCGATCGCGAGGCCATCAAGCAGGCCAAACTTCCGCCGGGAGTCACGGATCGCTGGGACCTCCTCAGGACCGGCCCCTGGCCAGGTGTGCGGTTCTGGTACCGGCAGAGTCCGGAGCCGATGGTGGTGTATGAATTCTGGGACGAGCTGGGCCTGTACAGCAGGACCAGGGTGGATTCTCAGCTTCCGCCCTGGATCACGCCGGGGATGGCGGGCGTGAGGCTCGATCCCCGGGGGAAGCTGCGGTGGTTCCGGGCCGTCCCACCGGTACGGAGACCGGCCGATCCGTCGCGATCGCAGGGAGCGAAGCTCCCGCTGCCCAGGTCCGTCGAACCAGCAGAGGCCGCCGATCCGAGCGATCTGCCTTGGTCTACGTGGTTCCGCGAGGAGGAACTCGGATCCAGCCTCGAGGCATCTTCCGAAAAGGGCCGGAATCCCAGGAGGCTCTCCGGCGACGAGCTCCGAGAGGCCGACTGGCTGCGAACTCCCCCCGACGCCTACGACCATCTGGCCGCCTGGAAGGGGACCTGGCCCGACTCCGACGTACCGCTGTATGTCGAGGCGGCGGCCTATCGAGGTCGACCGGTCTACTTCGAGATCCTTCCGCCAAGCTTCGCGGAAGCGAAAGAGGCATCAGTCGCGCCTGAACCGGCAACCAACCCGGCCTTGAATCTGGGACTCATTCTGGATTTTTCCCTCCTCGTCGGCGTATTGCTCCTGGCCTGGCGGAACCTGAGGCTGGGCCGCGGCGATCGTCGCGGGGCTCTTCGACTCGCCCAGTGCATCTTCCTCATCACCCTGCTCGCCTGGGTGTTCCGAGCCAGCCACGTGGGCGGGCTGTTCGAAATGGACGATCTTCTATATCGGAATAGCACAGGCACTCTTGCCGGCCGTCCTTCTGTGGCTGTATTACATGGCGCTCGAGCCGTTCGTCCGCCGCCTGTGGCCTGAGACATTGATCTCCTGGGCACGCCTGCTGGGCGGTCGCTTCTTGGATCCCCGCGTCGGTCGGGATCTCATCTTCGGCTCCCTGCTCGGAGTCCTCGTAACGATTCTCTTGAAGTCCGGCCGATGGGTCCCTGCGTGGTTCGGCATGCAGCCAGGTCTCGAAGTTGCGCCCCTGTTCCCGATGGGCAGCACTGCCTCCCTGATCGGCTCGGTCCTCGAGCTCCAGTGGTCCGCCATCGGGTTCTGTCTCGGGTTCCTCTTGATGCTCTTGCTCCTGAAGTTGGTGTTACGCTCGGTATGGCTTGCCGCCTGTGGCTTCGTCCTGGTGAACACGGCTTTCTACTGCTTGCGGGACCCAGAGGCCACCTATTCGGCCTGGATCTGTACGTGGCTTGGCCGTCTGCGCTCTGCGCGTGGATCCTGGTGCGCCTGGGCCTGCTGGCGACCGTTGTCGCGTACACCGTCGTGGCGTTCCTGGCCCTTCCCATCACGACCGATTCTTCCGCCTTCCACTTCGACAACGGCCTGCTGGCGATGGGCTTGGTGTTCGCTGTGGCTCTCTACGGCGCGTTCGCGTCTCTGGCCGGCCGTCCCGTCTTCCGTGATACGTAGCCGCTACAGGTGAGTACCAAGCTGCTTCCTCGCTTTGTTGTAATCGTTGATATCCACCGTGCCGGTGCCGTCGATGTCCGCACCGGCTGGGCCGGCGGCAATCACGTGCTCGACCTGACATTCGGCCTCGCCAAGAATGTGATCAACGATGCGCTCCACCTGGCGATCCGGGGCGACACCGACAAGATCCCGTCATCGGTACCGTGCGCCTACACTCAGATCGAGACCGACGCCCTGATTAAGCAGAACCCGAGTCTGACTGCCGACGGAGGCCCAGCGCACCGAAGCCAGGGAAGCCGCCCGTCTCCGCGCGGAGGCCGAGGCGGCCGACGGGCGGTTCCGTTCGACTCAGTGATACCCGGTTCTCCCCCTCTTCGACGCCTGTCGCCGCCGCCTGGGCCCGGGCTGGTCGGGCGAGGTCGGGCGAATCAAGCGGAGGCTGACGGCGGCCTGAGGAAAGCGCGGTCAGCCAAAAAGCGAGTCGCCGACGGCCCGTCCGAGAATGGACGGCCGGCGGCGAGTTCGTTTCCCTTGACTCGGCGGACAAGCGCGAGCGTTATCGCCCCTGCCGTTCCGACGACGCGCTCTCTTCGTGTTTCTCTTTTTCGTACCTCATTGCGATCGGCTTGATCTCCTTGAGGTGCTGCTTGATGCGCGTGAGCGCCTTGGCGGCCAGCGCCTTGATGTCGGGATCCTGCCCGCGCTTGGCTTCCGCCTCAAACATGGCGACCGCATCCATGTGGGTGACGAGCTGGGCCTTGGCATAGCACTTGTCGAACTCTTCGCCGGAGAGACCGGCCAGGCTGTCGGCGCAGAACTGGGCTCGTGCGTCGATCGTCTGGGGAATGGCAATCCGCTTCTGAGCGACCAGGTTGATCAACTCTTGATTCATCTTGGTGTGATCATCAACCATCTGCTGGCTGAACTGCTTCAACTCGGGGTCAGTGGCCCGCTGGATGCCGACCTGGCTGAGGTTCAACTCCGCCAGGCCGCCGCTGGCGGCCGCCGCGGCAAACAGTTCATCGCTGACTGCGCTGCGGCCCGCGGCCCCTTGCGCCCCTGGAACGTTTGCGTTCGCGTCTGTGTCTGCACCTGGGCCCCGGCCGGTGCGGCAAGTATGACGGCCGCCAGCGCGGCCAGCGTTGCAACTCGAATCATGGTTCGTTCTCCTCGATGCAAGTCTTCCCTCATCCGGACGCACCCTCCCTCAGACGCGCCGCCTCTCGCCCGACTTACCGGCGCGTCTGGGAAGTTCAAAGTGGGGTCTACGCGGCCCCGGCCCAATTCGCTGCAAAGCTCGCGCCGCCTGGCCGGGTCAGGCCAACTTGCACCGAACAGATCTGTTCATTCATCAGTATTAAGAATGCTGTCATGCCTTGCATGCCGGCAGACCAAACGCGCGCTCCGATCTCGGTCGATTGCTGTCCCTCAACCGGAACATGAGTGCTTGCGAGTGAGGATAGAGAAGCTTGCCGAGCCGCCGCACGGCAGTAGGCAAGAGGAAGAATATCGGCGAACTCGCGCGGCGGTCTTGAGCAAAATCCGTATAATCGATAAAAGCGGTTTCACTGACGGCTTCCCCGAACGAGGCGCAACGGGGGTTTTTCGGCCCGGACGTCGATTTTGGGCGGCGATACTCAGAGATTATTCATTTTGGACTGGGAGTCTGTTCGATGTGCAGGAGCGTCCAGGCCGGACTGATGTTCACGTTGGTATCATGGATCTGCATGCAGTCCGGCCCGGTTCGCGCCCAGGCGCAGCCGGCCCGACCCGCGGGGCCAGCGTCGACGGTCGCGGCGGGCCGGGCGCCGATCGTCCCCGGCGCCAACGACGTGGTGGCCACCATTACCGACAAAGACGCCACTGATAAAGTGACCAAGGGCGAGGTGGTCAACTTCCTCAGCCGCTACCCCCTACCAGCCAACGAGAATCGCGAGCAGGTCTATCACGATGCCGTCGAATCGCTGGTGAACACCAAGCTTCTGACCATGTTCCTCAACCGCCAGAAGATCGCCGTTCCGCCTGGCAAGGTTGAAGAGGAGGTCGCCCGGCTCGAACAGCGGCTCAAAGGTGAAGGGCAAGATCTCGCCACGGCACTGCTCGAGAACAATGTCGCGATGGATGACATCAAGAAGGAGCTCGAGAACCGCATCCGCTGGTCCGAATATGTCACGGCCAAGGCCACGCCCGCTGCGCTCCGCCGCTACTTCGCCGAGAACCGCGACCTCTTCAGCGGCACGCAAGTTCGCGCCAGCCACATCTTGCTGAGGGCTGAACCCGACGCTCCGGCGGCCGAGAAAGAGAAGGTCAAGCAGAAGATCCTGGGTATCAAGAAGCAGATCGACTCTGGCATGAGCTTCGCCGAGGCGGCCAACAAGTTCTCCGAAGATCCTGCCAATTCGGGCGGGGCCGGTGGCGACCTCGATTACTTCACGCTCAACAGCGGCTTCATCCCCGAGTTCACCGACGTCGCGTTCAAGCTCAAGAAAGGCACGATTTCCGACCCGGTCGAGACGCCCTACGGCTATCACCTGATCCAGGTGACCGACCGCAAGGAAGGCCGGCCGGTCGACTTCGAGCAAAACAAGCCCTACATCACGAACGTCTTCGCCGGCGAGCTTCAAAAAGACCTGCTCACGAGCGAACGCAAACAGGCCAAGATCGAGATCAAGCCCATGCCCAAGGACCTTTTTCCACCCACCGGGCCAGCGAACCCCCCCGCCACCGCCCCAGCGGCCAAATCCGCGACTGGGGCCACCAAGCCAGGGCAGTAACGGAGAAGCCAGGGCGAAACACGCTCAGGCGGGATCGGATTCCATCTTTTCCCGCGAAGGGCTGGCAAGGACGTTGTGGCAAGGTCTCCTGACCTTGCCACGCTGGCCCGCCTTACTCCAGGTCCGACAAATCCAGCCTTCCCTGCTCTCGCAAGGCGACAAACCGTCGGTAAGTTTCAGAGATTCCCTCGCGCAGGCTGGTCCGGCTAATCGGTCCCAGCCGGGCCTGGAGCCGAGAGTCGTCGAGGTCGAACGCGATGGGCAACTGCCGGTCGCCGTGGGTGATCAGTTCACGACTTTCCGGCACGACGTCGCAAAGTGCTTTCACAAAGGCCTCGATCGGCTCGACAGCGCCTCGCAGGTTGAACGCCTCGGCCCCCTCGAATGGGTGCTCGAGCGCCCGGACGAACGTGGCGGCGACGTCGCCGACGTACTGTAGGTCTTGCAGCCCGCCATACGTGATGTGATAAGGGCGCCCCACCGCGGCCGATTTGATGGCCTTGGTTGGCTCGCTTGTCATACCAAAGTCTCGACCGACGCCGTAGACGGTCCAGGGCCGCAGGCCGACGCTGGTGATCCCGTGGTCGAGCCAGTAGACACGTGCGTTCAGCTCGTTGCAAACCTTGTACGCCCCATAGTGGCTCAAGGGTGCCAGCCGAACTTGGTCGCCAACCGCCTGAGCATGTTCTTCGGCTCTGGGACCATGAACCGCAGCCGAGCTGGCGTAAACGACCCTCTGCACCTGGTTCTTGAGCACTCGCGCCGCCTCGAAGACCGCCAGGGTGCCGATCACGTTGACCTTGGCCCCCAGGATCGGGTTGGCCCGGCAAGTTGGCGTCTGCAAGCCCGCCAGGTGTAAAAGCTGCGTGGCCCCGGACCGTGTGGCGGCTGCGTGAATGGCCGCCGGATCGGAGACATCGCCCGCGATGAACCGGATTCTGGCCCGATCTTGCGGGTCGATCACCAGGTCCAGCCGGTGCGTGTCTTCCTGAAGGTCAAAGATCCAGACCTCATCGCCCCGATCGATCAGTTGCCTGGCCACCCAAGACCCGATACACCCGTAACCGCCAGTCATCAAAACTCGCACGGATTGGCTCCATCTTGCTATAATAGGCTTACAGAAATTGTTTCGACGACAATGTTGTACGAAATCCTTTAACAATTGACCATCGATAGGCCGGATGGCCGGCTGTACAAACGACGAAAAAAGGGGCATAATAGGTCCGTCTGTGCAGATTCTTTGCAGAATCGCTGTTTAACGAGGAACCTCGGCCGCAGTACAGATTGTAACGAGTTCCAGAAACGCGGTGCGTCGCATGTTAGTTGAGTTCAAAGTTGCCAATTTTCGCTCCTTCCGAGATGGTCAATCCCTTAACTTAACCGCCACGAGGGATGATCGTCTCGTTGATAACGTGATGATTGCCGACAAGCACCGACTGGTTAAGGCGGCCGCTGTCTACGGGCCAAATGCGTCCGGAAAGAGCAATCTAATCAAGGCCATCCGCTTGATGGATTACTTCATCGAATCGTCAGCAACGCAGACGACCCTCGGGGACCCGATTCCCGGCATCAGTCCCTTTCGACTGTCACCGGAGTATCAGAGTCGCCCAACATCTTTTGAGGCCACGGTGCTAGTGTCTCCCCTTAAGTATAAATATGGTTTCTCAGCCACGGCAAATTCCATCGTAGAGGAGTGGTTGGAGGTTACTCAGCCTGGGGGTCGGCCAAGTACGTGGCTGCATCGAGAATCAAATCCGGTTGGAACGAGGACCAAGTATACATGCAAGGGACCTTTGAAACGCCATCAAGAACTGCTCAGCCAGCGTACCAGAGACAATGGACTGGCACTGTCTCGGGCCGCGGATCTTAACATCGAGGAAGTCAGCGAATTGTTCCTTTGGTTCAAGAAGCACCTTTGGACCATGGACCTGTCATCAGATCCCTTCGGACTGGCACAACAGACGGCCAGACGTATGTCGAGGGATCCCGCGTTGAAGAGACGTGCACTCAGATTACTCCAGGACGCGGACATTGGAATAACCGACTTAGCCATTGCTAAACGTGATGCCTTCGAACTGACCGATGGAGCAACCGAGCAAGTAGCGTCATTCGTCCGAGAAGTACGGAAGCTCGTTCGAGGTGAGGACGGGATGGATCGCAGAGCTCTTTGACGTTCAGACTTTTCACGAAACGGAAGAATCGGCTGCACCAGTCAAGTTCAGTCTCGACCGGGATGAATCCAACGGGACGCGCCGATTGTTTGCCTTGGCAGGGCCCATTCTCGACGGCCTTGACCAAGGAGCAACGCTCGTCGTGGACGAACTCGAGTGCAGCATCCATCCTCTACTGGCACGCAAGTTGATCGAGCTTTTCCAGAGCCCGTCGATGAACACGCAGGGTGCTCAACTTATTTTCGCCACCCACGATAGCACGCTTATGGATCTCTCGTTATTACGTCGCGATCAGATCTGGCTCACGAACAAACGGTCTAACGGCTCGACCGAATTGTACTCCTTGTACGATATTGAGGAACGTCCCCGAAACAATGAAGCAGCCCAGAAGAACTACCTTGACGGCAGATACGGTGGCGTGCCACGATTCGGCCCAAGCCTTGAGGACCTGGAAGTTTCATGAACGCTCGCGAACATCGAGAGCTCCAAGAAAAAAGACGATGGGGGGATCGAGGCAAGAATGTGCGTCCCAAGCGTCCGTTTCGGACCACGATCTTGGTGTACTGCGAAGGTCGCGAGACAGAGCCAAACTACTTCCGATCTTTGAAGGCGGAAGACCAGGTGGCCCTCAGTTTCGACGTGACAGTGAAACGAGGCAAAGGGGGCTCGCGACTTCAAATTGTTCAGGCCGTTGCCGATCATGTCGCTGCTTCGTCCAAGTCATACGACAAAAAGTATGTGATCTTCGATACCGAGCGCCTTGATTCCCCGGAGGCTCGGATAGACCTTGACGACGCGATCAGGCTAGCCTGTCAGAACGGTTTCCATGCCTACTTGTCGAATCCGTCATTTGAGGTCTGGTATCTGGCCCATTTTATCCGAACATGCAGGCGCTTCAATAATGCAGATGCCGTCATCATTCAACTGAACAAGTACTGGCGTAAAGAGTTTCAAACTGACTACTGCAAGTCCGACCGTTCAGCGCACAGCAAGCTGAAGGACCGAACAACGACCGCAATCCAGCATGCTCGATTGGTACGAGAGGTGGACCATAAGGAAGAAAAATCGACTGTTTCGTGCAATTCTGCGACAGACGTTTACGTGCTGGTTGAATACCTGGTGACTCCGAAAATGACATGAAAACCGGCACCGCCGGCCCGCGGATATCGAGCTCAAGCCCCGATCCAGGGCAAGCACGGGCTCCCAGCAGTCTGCTCGCGCTCACCACCCCGACGCCAGCCCCCAGATTCCCGGGGTGATCAACTCGACAAGGTTGCCTGCCGGGTCGCGGAAATAGAGGGATTGACCGCCTCGAGGCCATGACTCCTCGTGCTCGATTGCAATGTTGTTGTGGACCAGGTGGGCGCGCCAGGCGTCTAGATCGAGCGCGTCGATGCCCAGGGCGAAATGCCCAGGCCCACGGCTTCCGTGTGCGGGGAGATGGTCGCCGACGAGGGTGGCCTCGGGGTGGAAGATCAGGAGCACGCTCCGCTCGCCCACCCGAAAGAAGACATGCCGTCCGGTCTCCTTGCTCATGACCGGCAGCGCGAGCACGTTGCCATAAAACCGCTCGGCCTGATCCAGGTCATCCGCGTAGATCCCGGTCTCGATGAGACTCTCGATCGGTCTCATGGTCCACCTGGCTCCTCTTTGGTCCCGAAGCTCATACCCGACATCAAGGGGCCGAGCTTTGATTGTCGAGCCCGGCTCCATCTCACGCAAGTCACCGCTGGCTTGCCTGGAACAGGTGCGGAGACTGCGCCTTGGTCACAAAGCTCATGATATTCGTGTCCACGCGCGTGACGAGATCTTGACAGCCCGCTCGCTCGCAAGTAAACCTCTAGATTGCCTTGCGGCGACCGGAAAACCGGCTGTGGGGGCTGGATACGTTCGTCCGGGCTGGATGCCCGCCCGCGATTGGGGCGGACCATGGCCCGCATGGGTAAGGTGTTTCTCGTCTTCGTCCCCGAGGAGGACGTCATCGGACCGATTGAGCGAGGTTTGAGGGTCAACGAGCAGATTCGTATTTCTCCCGTGCGGGTGATCAATGCCGAGGGTGCGATGCTCGGCGTCATGCCCACCAGCAAGGCTATGGAGACCGCCCGCGAGGCGGGAATGGATCTGGTCGAGGTCGCCCCCAATGAGCGGCCACCTGTTTGCAAGATCATCGACTACGGTAAGTTCAAGTACACTCAGAAAAAGAAGCTCTCGAAGCAGAAGCAGCACCAGATCCAGGTCAAGGAGATTCGTGTCCGGCCCAAGACCGGCGAGCACGATATCGAGGTGAAAGTCAAACGAGCCCGGGAGTTTCTCGAGCACAAGGACAAAGTCCTGGTGAACGTCCTCTTCCGCGGTCGCGAGCTGGCTCACATCGATGAGGGGCGACGCGTGATGGAGGAAGTGCTCCAAGCCCTTGACGAGGTGGGCAAGCTCGAAAAGAACCCCTCGATGGAGGGCCGGCGCATGACCGCGATCCTGGCGCCTCGAACCTGAGCCGCAGAGTTTCGGCCGGCCGAGCAAGCAAACTCCCGCGGCAACAATCGCGCTCGCGCAAGGCTAGACGGTCGGCGCATCGTTATGCTAGACTCATCAACTTGCCAGTGGCGCGATCACCCGTGCCGAGCCGCATCCCGGCGCGGCCTGGCCCGTGGGTGAGGACTCTCAGCGCGAGTTGCCGCCGCCGCGGCTTGCTGCTTCTTCAGGCCGCCGACTTCGGGCAGTCGGCTCGCTTCGGCCATCGGTCATGGCCGTTGTCAATGTCCAAAAATGCGCCGGCAAAGCTTTCGGCGCAGGCGCCTTATTTCTCGATCGACGGTGAGCACGAACAGGACGGAACGAGCATGCCCAAACTAAAAACTCACAAGGGGATGAAGAAGCGTTTCAAGGTGTCGGCCAACGGCAAGGTTCAGCATAAGCGGTGCGGGTCGTCCCACCTGATGAGCCACAAGAACGGCAAGCAGGTTCGGCGGCTACGGAAAAAGTCGACGCTCAACGTTTCGGCCGAGACGCGACGTATTCGTAATGCCGTGCTCGATCGACAAGCCGTCAATCCCCTGAATGTCGAGGCCGAAAAGATGGCCGCGCACGCCGCCGCGGCGTCAATCACCGGTGAGCCGGCACACCAGGGCGAATCAAACTCCTCGACGAGCTGAAACGCGAACTCAAGACAACACGAGAACCGAACGATGCGTTCCAAAAGTGGTGCGGCCAGAAACCAGAGAAAAAAACGGATCTTCAAACGCGCCAAGGGATTTGTGGGCGGGCGCCGGAGATTGCTCCGGTCGGCGAAGGAGACCCTCCTGCGGGCCGGGATGTTTGCGTTTCGCGACCGTCGGGCCAAGAAGCGAGACTTCCGCCGCCTGTTCATCACCCGCGTGAGCGCGGCCGCCGAGATGCGTGGGCTCAAGTACAGTCGGTTGATCCATGGGCTCAAGCTGGCCAAGAATTCGAGCTCGATCGCAAGAGCCTGTCGGAGCTGGCGATCCACGATCCCGAAACGCTCGATGCGATCTTCGTCCGGGTTCGTGAGGAGCTGCTCGCGCCATGACGACGCCGTGAAGGCCCGGCAATCGGCGAAAACCGCCTGACTTGGATCGCTAACCGATTGCGCCCAGCTCGAGCACGATCGCCCGCGAAGGCTCAGATGTCATCCATCGATCCCGTGGAACTTGCGCTTGCCGAGCTCGACAAGCTTCAAAGCTCGGGCATGGCGGCCTTCGAGTCGGCAACCAGTGCCGACACGGTCGAGGCTGCGCGGATCGAGTTCCTCGGGCAGAAGCAAGGCCGACTCAAGACCGCCCAGGAGCGGCTCAAGACGCTCGAGCCGGCGGGCAAGCGTGCTTACGGCCAACGGTTCAACGCCGTCAAGCAGGCCCTGGAAGCTGCGCTCGAAGCGGCCCGCTCGCGACTGGATCGCCGCGTTGTGGCGGCCGGTTCCATTGACGTCACGCTTCCTGGCGTCATCCCCAAGCTCGGTCATCGTCATCCGCTGTCGCAGACCGCCGACGAGCTGATCGACCTCTTCGGCCGGTTCGGGTTCGAGGTGGCGCGGGGACCGGAGGTTGAAGACATTCACCACAACTTTGATGCCCTCAATATCCCGCTGTCCCACCCCGCGCGTGATCCCCTCGACAACTTCTACCTGTCGGAGGGGACGATGCTTCGAAGTCAAACGAGCACGGTGCAGATCCGGGTCATGGAGTCGCAACCGCCGCCTGTGCGCGTGATCGCCATCGGCCGGGTCTATCGCCCCGACACGGTCAACGCGACTCACTCGTTCATGTTCCACCAGATCGAGGGTTTGATGGTCGATCGCGGGGTGACCATGGCCGACCTCAAGACGGTTTTGCGGCTCTTCGCCCGAAGTTATCTCGGCCACGATGTGCAGATCCGCTTCCGGCCGTCGTTCTTCCCGTTCACCGAACCGAGCGTCGAGGTCGATATGCTCTGGCATGGCGGCGACCGATGGGTTGAAATGGGAGGAGCGGGAATGGTTGACCCCAACGTCTTCCGCGCAGTGGGTTATGACCCCGAGGAAGTGACCGGCTTCGCCTTCGGCCTGGGGATCGAACGCCTCTGCATGAGACGCCACGGAATCGACGACATCCGGCTGCTTTACCAGAATGACGCCCGATTCCTGGCCCAGTTCTGATCGGGCCCCGTTCCTGTCCAATCCGATTTGATGCGTCGCCCTGGACCATCGCGCCACCCCAAGCCAGACCAGAATCAACCCAGCTCGAGACGATCCGAAATGACGCCCTGGCCCCGGAGATTCACTTCGGGTTTCTCTCTGCCGACGGAGCCCTCCGCATGGACACCGACCAGAGCCCAGTGATCGTGACCGAGGGCGCGACCGCACAGACGACGCGCGTGCACCATCGGGATTTCCCGGAAATTCGAGCCGACGGCGGCTCCCCCAAAGAGGCGGGCACTCACCTTGCCAACAAGCTGGCCCTCGCCATGGACACGGCGCTCACCGACTGGCGCCGGCAAACTCTCGGCCAGGCGATCGCCGACGTCGAGGCGTTTGTCAAGCAGCAAGGCTGACCCGCGGCAGGAATCCCCAGCACCCGGCGCCCTCGAGAGGCCCAACCTCCCATGACGACCGCCCAGACCGGACCGAGTCCCAAAGCCGCCAAAGAAAAGGCCGGCGCGCTGCACCGCGATCTTGGATTGCTTGACGCCACGATGCTGGTCATGGGGGCGATGATCGGCTCGGGCATTTTCATTACGTCGGCCGAATCGGCCCGACTGGTCGGAGCGCCCGGCTGGCTGCTTGTGGCCTGGGCCTTGGCCGGTCTGATGACGGTCTCCGGCGCGCTCGCATCGGCCGAGCTGGCGGCCATGATGCCACGTGCGGGGGGCCAGTACGTCTTTCTTCGCTTCGCCTACGGGCCGATGTTCGGCTTCCTGTTCGGCTGGTCCATGTTCCTGGTGGTTCAGACGGGAACGATCGCGGCCGTCGCGGTGGCGTTCGCCAAGTTTCTGGGTGTCTTTCTCCCCTCAGTCGCGGCCGACGTCTATCTCGTGCGGCCGATCGTCCTGGGTCATTACGCCCTTTGCCTGTCGACCCAGCAGATCGTCGCCCTCGTCTTGATCGCCATCTTGACCTTCACCAACACGCGCGGGTTGCGGCTGGGCGCCTTGATCCAGAATTCCTTCACGTTCGCCAAGACCGCCGCGCTCATTGGCCTGATCGCCGTCGGACTGACCCTGGGCGTCAGCGGCAAGGCCGCCGCGTGGACGTCGTCGTGGTGGAATTCGCCGGCCAACGGCTGGTCGTCGGCCGCGGCCTACAAGGACGGCCAGCTTCCGGTCGAAGGGCCGTCGGCGCTCGTGTTTCTGATCGGCCTGGCCATGATCGGACCCCTGTTCTCACAGTCGGCCTGGAACAACGTGACGTTCACCGGCGGCGAGACCCGCGACCCCGCGCGGACCTTGCCCCGGGCGCTCTTTCTGGGCACGACCAGCGTGGTGGTGCTTTACTTGCTGGCCAACCTGGCCTATCTGGTCATCGCTTCCCTTCGACCAGATCCAGCATGCCCCCCAAGATCGAGTGGGCACCGCGGCGATGGAAGCCGCGCTGGGGCCGGGCGCCCGCTACGTGATGGCGGCGGCGATCCTGGTGTTCGACCTTCGGCTGCGTCAACGGCCTGGTGCTTGCCGGTGCACGGGTTTATTACGCGATGGCTCGCGACGGCCTTTTTTTCAAGGGCGTGGGCACCACCAACAGCCATCACGTGCCCGCGATCGCCCTCGTGGCTCAGGGCCTCTGGGCGGCGCTTCTGACCTTGCCGGTAACCGTAACCACGAACCCGGTCACTCAGGTTGTGTCTTATGGAAACCTGTACAACGACCTGCTCGAGTACATCATTCCGGTGGATGTGACTTTCTATACCCTGATGGTCGGCGCCGTGATCGTGCTGCGGGTGAAGGCGCCGGGGCTGAACCGGCCGTATCGGACAGTCGGCTATCCGGTTCCCGCCTTGATTTACATCAGCCTGGCAGTCTTTCTGGTCCTTGACTTCATTTACCTGCGAACGAAAACCTCGGGGATCGGCTTCCTGATCTTGCTGGCGGGCATTCCGGTTTACCTGGTCTGGCATCATCGGAGCGCGCCGAGGAACTCTTCATCGCAATCAGGCCCCGAGCTCACCACCCAAGAATCATGATCGTAAGCTGGAACTGGCTAACCGACTACCTCCGGCTGGACATGCCGGTGGACGTGCTGACCGAACGGCTCGCTCTCACCGGGCTGAACCACGAATGGACCGAGGACCAGGGGGGCGACCTCGCGATCGACCTCGAGGTCACGAGCAACCGGTCGGATTGCCTGGGGCACCTGGGCGTCGCCCGCGAGATCGGCGTCGTGTTCGACAAGCCCATCCGCATCCCGCCGGCCCGCCCCGAATCTTCCGGCTCCGCCGTCGAGACGCGTACCGCGATCGCCGTCGAGGCGGCCGATCTCTGCCCGCGGTTCACGGCTCGAGTCATCTCAGGTATCCGCGTGGGCGAGAGCCCCTGGTGGCTGCGCAAGCGGCTGGAGACGATCGGCGTCCGGCCGATCAGCAATGTGGTCGATGTGACCAACTACGTCATGTTCGAGTGCGGCCAGCCCCTGCACGCCTACGACCTGGACCGCCTGGCCGAGCACCGGCTGATCGTGCGCCGGGCCCGAAACGGAGAGACGCTCACGGCGATCAACAACCGCGTTTACGAGCTGAAGCCCGAGATGCTGGTCATCGCCGACGCGGCCGGACCGGTCGGCCTGGCGGGCGTGATGGGTGGTCTCGAGACCGAGATCGGCGCAGACACGCTGAACGTTCTGATCGAAGCCGCGCAGTTCGACGCCATGTCGGTGCGGCGGACGTCTCGTGCGTTAGGTTTGTTCAGCCCATCGAGCTTCCGGTTCGAGCGGCCGCTCGATCCCGACATCACCGACTGGGCCAGTCGCCGCTGCGCCGAGCTGATTCTGCAAACGGCCGGCGGCACGCTCCATCCCGGCGTGATCGACGTCGGTGGTCCGCCGCCGCCGCGGGCTCCCATCACGCTCCGGCTGGCCCAGATCAAGCGCGTGCTGGGCATCGACATTGACCGGGCCGACGTCGAGCGTATCCTCAAAGCGCTTGGGCTTCAGTGGCTGGGCCAGAGCGAAGATCTCACCTCGATCAGCGTCTCCGTTCGACCGCCAAGCTGGCGGGCCGACCTCGAGCGCGAGATCGATTTGATCGAGGAAGTGGCGCGAATCCACGGCTACCATCATATTCCCGAAGACCGGTCTGTTCCCGTGACGAGCGCCCGCGCGGCCTGCGCGAGCGCGTTGAATCTCTCGTCCGCGACGTCTTGACGGGGCTGGGCCTGGACGAGGCGGTGACCTTCAGTCTGGTCGATGAAGCCCTGGCCGCGCCTGTTGGCCCCGGCGCAGCGGGTTCTCGGCCGCTGCGCATCGATCATTCCAGCCGTAGGCGAGAGGTTGCGCTACGTCAAAGCCTGATCCCGAGTCTTCTTTCCGTCCGCCGCCACAACGAGGCGCACGGCAACCCCGACGCCGAACTGTTCGAGATCGCCAACGTCTACCTTCCCCGCGCCGAGGGAGCCCTGCCCGACGAGCCAACCCGGCTGGGAATCATCTCCAGCCGTGATTTCCGCGGCCTTAAAGGATTGATCGAGGCGCTCCTCTGCGCCTGCACGTGGCGTCACCGCTTTCATCCACCCCCGTCGAGACTCCCTTGCTCGCACCCGGCCGAGCCGCTGAGCTGCGTCTGGGCGAGACCCACCTGGGCTATCTTGGCGAGGTCGACGAAGCCCAACTCGCCGCCCTCGACCTTCGCGCCTCGTGCACCGCCGCGGAGCTCGATTTCACAGTTTTGATGAACCAGGCTCGCCTGGTCCCCCAGCACCATTTGTTACCCCCCTTTCCCGCCGTCGTCCGCGACCTGTCGCTGGTCGTCCCTCGCTCTCTCTCGTGGGCCGATCTGTCATGCGCCGCCGGAGCCTCGGCCGGTCCCCTGCTCACCTCCATCGAATACCTCGACACCTTCCAGGGCGGCAACCTCCCCGCTGACGAGCAGAGCGTCCACTTCAGCCTGACCTTCCGCCACCCCGAACGAACGCTGACGGGCGAGGAAGTCGAACAGGCGGTCAAGGCCGTGGTTTCGGAGTGCGAATCGCGGTTGGGGGCGAAGATGAGGGGTTGACATCTAGGAACGGATATACGAAGGCTAAGATGGTTCACGGCCTGGCATTGTGTCGATGATCGAGTTCTCGTCGGGCAGGCAAGGCGAAAATGAGTGATGAAATCCTAAATGAAGTTCCTGCAATCGTTTACGTTTTGGATTATCCTTGGAACGACACATTCTTCGAAACCACTCCCCATTGACCCGCGTAGAATTTGTGATATTATTCGGCTACGCCAACGATATCTGTGATAGACTGGAGTGCGGGGAATGACGACGTGAGCGCGAAGCTAACGGGCCGCTACCGTGTCCGTGCATACAGTCCAGCTTTGCGCGAATCCAAAGGGATGTTTAATCGAGTCGGAGATCGGATGGAGATCCGGCGGCATGCGCTGAACTGCGCTTCTGGCCTGACGGTGCCTCGTCCGTACCTCGAGGGCAGGTATTGGACTTGGACTGGGACTGGGTGGAGGGGCTTTCGTTCAGAGACGTCGGCGAGTTGCCATTGGCGACATCATTGCGGGTCAGAACAATCTCCGAATCATTTTCCACGTTGGAGGCGAGAAATTGCTTGACCCGTTGCCTATGATCTGGATTCTCAGGGTTTTTCAGAAGAAACGCATGGATTTTACCTCAAGTGATCTGAAGGTCTTCTCCGAGAGGAGAAGGCAGATTCGGCGGCGATTTTACGGTGAATAGTAACGGTCTTTTGTTCGACAAGCCGACCGGGATTGAGGGAAGAGAATCATGAGCGGTGTGACCTCGAAAACAGGGCCCACGAACGGCGTCGGAAGCTTCTCGCATGACGCTTTCACCGCGCAGGAGTTGAAGGCGTTCGCGAGACTTCTGTGCGCCTATCTCAGCCGTGATGAGGAAGATCGAGAGGGGATTGCGTCTATGGCGTCGATTGCCGTCGATCCCGACGCGACCGACGATGAGATCGAGGCGGCACTCGAAACGCTGAGGGAGGGCCTCTATCCGACAGAGGCCGTCGACTTGAGCGTCGACCGGGATCAAGAACAAGTTGAGGAGTGCCTCTCCAAGCAGATGGATTCCGAGGAGGAGACCTTCGCGAAGCGCTCGGCCATTACCTGAAGATAAGGAAAATGAGCCAGGTTGAGTTGGCGGCGGCAATCGGTGTCGGCCAGCCGGCGATTTCGATGATGCTCTCTAGGAACTGTCGCCCTCAGCGCCGCACAGTGGAGTGCATCGCTCGGGCTCTCGAAGTCACTCCGAACGATCTTTGGCCCGGTTTCCGCTCCGCAGGCAACGTTCAGATCAGTGCTTCGGCCCACAACCTCTCCAGCGCTGTCCTGTCAACTAACGTTGGGAGTTTCGATTTCTTCGTTTCCTCGAGTGATGCGGAGAGGATCTCAGGCCTAACAAAAACACGAATTCGTTCCGATGCTTTGGAGGACTGGTCGTCCCCCTCAGATCACACTCCTCGGCCGGTTGCAGCATAATGGCAAAGAAAAGAGCCCTTACACCAGCTAGGACGCGCGCTCGATCAACGCCGCCTGTCGGGGAGGTTGATCCCGTTGAGCTGGCCGTCCCTGTGTCGGCCCGTGTTCAGATTGAAAGTGTCGTGCTTGTGGAGAGCATCGTAAAGAGAACGACAGATGTCAAAATTAGTCGAGGGGAATTTCAGGTAAATGTGAACATTACAAACGTTCAATACGGGGCCGATCCAACGAACGACAGTGTTTTCGTGATACCCACGTTTACACTCAAGGCTGAGCGTACTACTGAATCGGAGCGGTCCCTGATCCTCTCGATAGAGACATCTTTCGCGCTCTATTATTCAATCAAATCAGTCGGCGATTTCGGGGATGAAAGCATAAAAGCATTCGCCTTTACAAATGGGATTTTTAACGCCTGGCCGTATTGGCGAGAGTACGTCCAGAGCACAGCAGCCAGAATGGGCTTACCGCCAATTGTTATTCCGGTGTTTCGGCTCGAGTGATCATATCAGTCGAATTGGTTGTGTCCGTCGTGCGCATGACGATTCAAGCATGCTCTATCACAAGGCCTTCGGCGCGAAGCGGAGGCAGGTGGTTGCGGACGAGGTCGGGTCCTGATATAGGGACGGGGGTTCTGATACAGGGGTCCTCCTCCCTCCTGATACAGGGACGCAGCTAGAATCGTGAACTAATCCCCGTTTCCGCCCGCGTCCCCGTTTCCGCCTCCCAAGCCCCTCAGATTCTGAGCAGGACGCCGTTCCCCGTGTTGCGCGTATTTTGTACCAGCGCGAACACAGCGACGGCCGCGAGCACCGGAGCCGCGCTCGCCCCCATCAGAATAGGGGCAAAGGAATACTTGTCTGTTACCGCCCCGATGGTGTACGTCGCGGCGATGGTCACGAAGCCCGTCACCATACCCGACAGCCCGCTCACCGTGGCCACGGACCCGCTCTCGAAGAGGTCGGACGGAAGCGTCAGGAAGATCGTGGCGCAGGCGGCATAGCCGAGGGTCGCCAGGCCGAACTCCGCGATCAGCAGCCACAGCCGCGTGGTGTAAACCGCCGGTATCAAGAGCAGCATCAAGGGGCCGCAGATCAGGAAGATGATCCTCCGCGCCGCGCCCACGCTCCAGCCCCGATGAATGAAGTAGCTCGACAATCCCCCCGCCCACGAAATTCCCAACATCCGCGCACACGAACGGAACCCAGAAGCCGACCAGCGTGTCCTCGAGCTTGAACCCCCGGCTCACCAGGAAGAGAGCAAACCAATCGGCGACGAGAAACCAGTATGGGTCGAGGATGGCCCTCGCCAGGACAATGCCCCAGGTCTGCCGATACCGCACGAGCATCGAGATCGGAGCGCGCGTTCGGCGATTGCGTTTCATCCGCGCCGGCGCGTGTCTTGAGAATCAGTGGCACGCTCATGATTCGCTGATGCTGCGGATGCTCCTCTGGCCGGTGATACGTCGCCATCCACACGAGCGAGCCAGAGAAAACCCAGCACGCCGGTGATCAGAAATGCGGGACGCCAGGTGCCGAACATGTGAAAGAGCCACACCACAAGTGCCGGCGCCACCGCCCCGCCGATCGCCGAGCCGCTATCGAACAACGCCACGGCGATGCCACGCTCCTTGGCCGGGAACCATTCGGAGACCGCTTTGGTTGCCCCGGGCCAGTTCGCCGCCTCGCCGGCACCTAACAGGAACCGGAACGCGCAGAAGCTGCCCAGGCCATTCGCCAATGATGTCAGCATGGCCATCACCGAGTACCACGCGACCGCGAGGCCCAATCCTCGCCGTGTGCCTAGCACGTCGACCAGGCGGCCCCCGATCAGTTGTACGACGGCATACGAGGCGCGAAACGCAATCACGATCAGCGCGAAGTCGCTGTTGGTCCAGTGGTATTCGGCCTTCAGGTAAGGCGCCAGCACGTTCAGCGTCTGGCGATCGATGTAATTGATGACGGTGGAGGCGAAGAGCAACCCTCCGATCCACCAGCGCAGATTCGGGACAACGAAACGGGGAGCGTAGGGTCTGTCCGAGGTTTCCATGGATGTGACTTGGTCCCCAGTAGTGCGGCTGGCTAAGTGCTCCATTTCACAATAAACTGTGAGGTTGTGATGCCCTGCGTGGCACCCGAAGAATCAAGTGACCAAGGCTCCGGGCAGTTTGCCACACTTGGCCTCCAATCGCTCCAGGAAGTCTTGCAAGGCGGCTCGATCAAATCTCCAATCGAACGGACGAGGCTGTCGATTGCTCAGCTCTTCGTACAGCCGAAGTCGCTGCTCCACCTCTTCCAGGCTGGCGAAGTCGTTTGGAGTCAGAACCTTCCTCTGGATGATCGAGAAGTAAATCTCCACCTGATTCAGCCAACTGGCATGCACCGGCGTGTGGACCAAGACCGCCTTGCGATAGGCCTTTCGCAGTCGCCTGATGGCCGCCTGCCCGCGGTGCGACGAGCCGTTGTCCACGACCCAGAAGACCCGACTGGCCGACCGGTAGGGCTCACTCCGCATGACCTGCTCGACCAATCGGCCGAACGAGTCGATGCCAGTCTTCTCCTCACACCGGCCCAAGACTCGGCCGCGGCGAACATCCCAAGCAGCCAGGTACTGCAAGGCTCCGCCCCGCTGGTACTCATGCTCGACGCGCATCGGCCGCTTGGGGCCCGTCGGCAAAGTCGCGTGGCATCGAATCCGGGCCTGGATGCTCGTCTTCTCATCCGAGCTGATGATATAGTCCCTGCGGCCCAGCCGGCTGCCCTCCCAGGAGCCGGCGTACAGATCCAGGACGCGACCCGCCTTCTCGGAGAACTTCGGGTCGCGCGGGAAGATCCAGTACTTATACCGCCATGGCTTGATTGCGTCGGCATCCAGGATGCGCCAGACGGTGCTGGGGCTGATGGACCGACCCAAGGCTGTTCCAGCCCGCTCGGTCAGGTCCGAGGTCGACAGGCGACTCAGCGGCAACTTGGTCTGGCAGACGGCTTCACAGGCGACCGCCTTGACGATCGCGCGGTCACGAGGGGGAAAAAGCGGGCTTGCGACCCCGGCCCGCTTGGTCGGCCAAGGAGAAGTCCCCGCTGGCCCAGCGGTGTCGCCAGAGGCGGACGGAGTTGGGGTGGAGTTCCACCAAGGCCGCGGCCGCGACGTGCGACAACGCGGGAGATTCGTGGAGCAAGAGGACCAGCCGAGCCCTCTGGTGCTGGTCGTGCGGCACCGCCCGGCGACGGACCAAGGCTCGGCATTGATCAAGGAACTCCGACGGGAACTTGGGGCGGTCCAAGGGCGTCGGGCCAGGCATGGTGCGACTCCATTCGCGGTGACCAATCGGTTCTCCAGCCGAACGCACGTAGAATAGGCCGAACTACTCGACATCACAACCCCACAGTTAATTGTGAATAGGCAGCACCAAGGAATTCCCCTTACCCCAGGATGAATACCCTGCGAGACTTTCCTCAGGTATGTAGTAAAGGGCGGAAAGCCCGCCCCGAACAAAGATCATGATCGTCGGGTAGAGAGCTTCGTCATCGCTCAGCTCGAAGTAATTGGCCTCATCGCCGTATCGTTTCTTGAGCGCGTCCTCCAGCTCGCTCAGCGTTGATACACGGTGCAATCCGGTGAAATCGTATAATCTCATGGCGATTCAAGGGCTGGTCGGCAACGTGTCGGCGGCGTTGGAGTTGATCGCCGGGCGCAGGCTTCGCCGCCGACTGGCAAAAGCGAAACAGAAACGGGACCAGAGGGCAAGGGCCTGCCCAACCTGGCGCATACTAACGTAGAGGATTGTTTCCTTCGGCTCTTTGGCATTTCGCACTCGGAAAGGCGGAGTGGCCTGCCTAGCCGCTGCGGCGGAGCGATTGCGCCCGAGTCAGCGACCGATTCGATCGAGAGGGTCCTGATCGATTCGCCCGCCGCGGCGATTGGTAAGGTTGTGCCAGGATCTCTGAATCTGACGAAGATCCAGGTCATGTCAGCACTTTTCCTGGCTGGGGTCACCGCTTACTTCCCACGGGCAGTCCCGAAGGATCGACCCGACAGGTCAGAAGTTGAAGAACGAAGCCAAGCGTGGAATGCGCAACATGAGATTTGATGGTGACTTGAGCAAAAAGAACGTCGCGGCCTGCCGGATAACGAACCCAATTCCTCTCGATCTCTTCGTAGCCGGGGCGACCCGGGTCATGAAGCGCCACCGACGGCGAACGCGTTCGCGGCAAGGGGACGGCTGGGACGAGGCGAGTGTCGCGCCGACTTACCAAGCCATGCCGGTCACCCGACTTGCGACGCTTGGCGGGCCGGTCGGGGCGGTGGACATGTCGTGGAAAAGTGTCGAAAGTTGCGGAACGAAGCCAACTAGCCATTCACTGCAAACTTTTGGTAGAGAACAACTTGAGTGCTTCTGGCACGCGAATGGGGGCAAAAAACTGTAAAGCTTCGCCGAACCCGTTTGAAACGTCCCAGTTTCGACGAGATCATTGGACTTACGTCGAAAATCACTAGTGTACATACGGGTTCGGCGAAGCTTTACCAAAAAACGAAGCCAATCTTCACGGTTTCCTCGTTGTCGGCATCACACACATTGGGGGCACGGGCGAGCGGTTCATGTTAGGGGACCGAAGGCGGCCGCGCCGCAGGCAAGCAGCAACTGCTCGGGCAAGTGTCGTGGCCGGGCCCGAATTGACCCGACGCGCGTTTCTCGTCGATGGAAGCATGCGAGATACGCTCTTCGATCAGCTCACGCAGCATACGCACGAACCCACGGTGCGTCCCCACTGTCCGCGAGCGAACCATCGACAGCCCGAGCTCTTCACACAGGTGCTTGGCCTCCTCGTCGAGATCGTAGAGTACCTCCATGTGATCCGACAGGAAGCCAATGGGGTGGATGATGACGTGTCCCGCGCCTTGGTCTTTCAACGTCCGAAGATGGTCCAGGATATCGGGCTCGAGCCATGGATCTTGCGGTCGTCCGCTACGGCTCTGGTAGACCAAGCGGTAGCGGCTCGGGGAAACGCCCAGCTCAAGAGCGACGAGACGACATGATTCTTGAAGCTGTACCTGGTAGCTGCAGTTGTCGGCCATCGACATCGGAATGCTGTGAGCGGTGAACGCCAGATGCACGCCGGCACGCGCTTCGGCGGGCACCCGGGCGAGTGCTTCACGAACTCGATCCGCATTGGCGGCAATGAACTCCGGGTGGTTGAAAAAGACACGCGTCTTGTCAACCGCCGGGGCGGACGGCCCCACTTCATCACGGGCGCGCTCGATATCCTCGCGGTACTGTCGGCAACTGGAATACGAGCTGTAGGCCGCCAGCACCACGGCCAGAGCGTTCTTCACCCCTGGGCCTGCCATGTCGCGCAGCGTGTCGGCGAGATAAGGACTCCAGTTGCGGTTACCCCAGTAAACCGGCACGGTGATCCCATGCCGGCGCAGTTCTGCCCGCAGCGCCTCGATCAACTCGCGAACGTGAGCGTTAATCGGGCTCCCACCGCCCAGGTGATGATAGTGCTCGGCGACCTCGAGAAGCCGCTCGCGAGGAATGTTTCGACCGCGTGTCACGTTCTCCAGGAACGGGAGAACGTCTTCGCGTTTCTCCGGTCCGCCGAAGCCAACGACCAGAATGGCGTCGTACTCCGATTTGTCGGCAACGTCTTCCTTCAGGGGCAATTTTTCTGAAGCCACGGTTTGAGTCATGCGTGCGTGTCACTCAAGGAAAGATGTCCAAAGCGAACATTATTCTGCAATGAACCACGACGGAATCTCAAGCCCAGATCCAGTCCGCGCATGATGGCGCCGGAAACGCCCGAGGTGACTGGGCAACATGTGTCCTTGCGCATCATCACACCGAGGCAGGAACCAAGAAAGCCAACATCGCAAAGCTCCCGAGAAGAAGTCGGTCAACGCCTCAGAACCGGTGACGAGGAACGGCTTGCCCTTCGTTGTGACCTAGACTTGGGATGAGACAGTATGTGTCGGCTCCTTGACCACGGCCCTGCCCACATCGTGAAGGAAACGGTCAGGTGTCCGCGAGTCGGTCGTTCGGCGAGCGCTCACAACGCGCGGATCACGTTTCGACCATCGATCAACCGTTCATGGCCGAGCGTCTCCTACCTGGTGGAGCTAAGGGGATGAGGCGTAACGAGCCAGGGTTCGATGCCGATTGCCCGGCAGAATCCCGGGACGTTCTGGACCAGAGCTCGAGTGGCGAGCCTGGCGGCGGGGGCCTCGACTCTCCCAGTTCCTCGAACATGATGCTGCCCGCGGTACATTTCGTCGGCACGGCCGAGAAGGCCATGCGGCGGAGTGAGGCTCACTTCCGATCACTCATCGAGAACGCCACTGACATCATTACTGTCATCGACCCACAGGGAATCATTTACTACGAGAGTCCTTCAGTCGAGCAGTTCACCGGCTTCACGGCAGCGGAGCTGATCGGCAGGTCTGCCTTCGAATGGATTCATCCCGAAGACGCGAGCGGGGTCGTCGAGGTTTTGCGATTCGCGCCTCGAGAACCCCGGAACACCGGCCACGGTACGCTACCGATTCCGACGTCGCGATGGTTCCTACATTTGCCTGGAGGCGGTGGGCCATGTCCACGCCTGGGACGAGCCAAAGCTGGCCATCGTGGTGAACTCCCGCGACGTCACCGCCCGCGAGAACGCCGAAGAGCAGATCCGAAAGCTGTCGCGTGCCGTCGCGCAGAGCCCGTCCATGGTGGTCATTACCAACGCCCAGGGCGAGATCGAGTTCATCAACCCGAAATTCACCGAGGTCACGGGTTACGAGCCCGAGGAAGTGATCGGGAAGAACCCCCGCGTCCTCAAGTCGGGACTTCACCCGCCCGAGTTTTACCAGAGCCTGTGGAAGACTATCACCAGTGGAGGGGAGTGGGCAGGGGAGTTGTGCAACCGCAAGAAGAACGGCGAGTTCTATTGGGAGGCGGCCACGATCAGTGTCGTGCGCGACCCCAATAGCCGGATCACTCACTTCCTCGCGATCAAGAATGACATCACGGCCCACAAGCGGGACCAGGCCTGCACCGAACTACTCCACGAGGTCGACCTGCAGCTTCTCGACGGGCAAGACGTCGATACGATCATGGGCTCCATCTGCCAGCGCGTGGCCGAAATCCATGGTTTCAGCTTAGTCTGGTTCGGCGTCAAGGAGATCGACGGTTCCATACGCATCCATGCGCACAGCGGGAACTCTCGGCGCTGGTCCTCCAGAGCCAGTGCCCGCGCTGGGACGATGCTCCAAGCGGGCAGGGCCCGACCGGGCGCGCGATCCGTAGCGGCCAGATACAGATCACGGACTGGGACGACCCGTGCTGCCAGGTTTTCCGAGAATGGGCCCGCCAGGGTGGCCATCGCAGCACGATGGTCATTCCGCTCTCTGTCAAGGGTGAGGTGGTCGGCTCGCTTTCGGTCAATTCCGCGCGAGAACGCCTTCAACGAGGAGAGCCGTCGCCACATCAGCGATATCGCGACGCGAATGAGCGTCGCCCTCGGACGTGGCCAGGATCTTGCTCGTCTTCGCCTTCAGGCCATTGCCTTGAGCTCGGCACCGAGTGCGATCATCATCGCCGATCGCCAGGGCCGGATCGAATGGGCCAACGAGAGCTTCTGCCGACTGAGCGGCGCCTCGCCGGAAGAGATCCTCGGCGAAACGCCGGCATTCCTGGTGAGCAACGAACCAGGCAGATGGCTGTGCGAGACCATTAGCGAGCCGATCCCGTCCGTCGAAACCTGGCGCGGTGAACTCGCCCAGCGACACAAGGACGGCCGCTCTTACATTGTCGAGCAGCTCATCAGGCCTCTGCGCGATACGCGTGGCCAGATCACGCACTTCATCACGATCCAGGAAGATATCACAGCGCGAAAGGAGTCGGAGCTTCGGATCGAATACCTGGCGCACCACGATCCCCTGACCGGCCTGGCCAACAGGATTGTCTTTCAAGACTTCCTGCCCCGTGCCATGGAGGAGGCGAGGCGTAGGGGGCGTACGCTGGCCCTCCACCTACTTGACCTGGATCGCTTCAAGCTCGTCAACGACAGCCTCGGGCACGACGCGGGCGATTTGCTCCTCAAAATCGTTGCCGAACGCCTGCGCTCCTGCGTACGAGGCTCTGACCTGGTGGCCCGATTGGGAGGCGACGAGTTCGCGATCATTCAGGCCGAGCCGGACGGAACCGATGGGGCGGCCAACCTGGCCCGTCGCATCCTTTACGGACTGGAGAAGCCGGTGCTCCTCGCTGAAGAGGAGGTTCATGCGACCGCGAGTATCGGGATCGTGCTCTCGCCAGCCGACGACGCCAGCGCCGATGTCTTCGTTAAGAATGCCGACCTTGCTTTGTACCGGGCAAAGAATAAGGGACGCAACAACTTCCAGTTTTACTCCCAGTGGATGAACGCTGGAGTCCATGAACGCTCAGAGCTCGAAAAAAGCCTGCGAGCTGGCCTGGCTGGGCAGGAATTCGTGCTCCGCTACCAGCCTCAGGCGAACCTGGCAGGCGGACCGATCAGCGACGTGGAAGCCCTCCTGCGCTGGCGACACCCCGAGCGGGGAATGGTCATGCCCTCGCAGTTCATCCCCGGGGCGGAATTCAGCGGCCTGATCGTCCCCCTGGGCCGATGGGTGTTGCGCCAAGCGTGTGCCCAGTGCCGCGCCTGGCGAGCAGCCGGCCTGCACCAACTGCGAGTCCATGTAAACTTCTCGACCGCGCAGTTCAAGCGAGACGACGTCATCGCCACCGTGAGCGAGGTTCTGGCGGAGTTTGGACTTCCACCCGAAGCCATCGGGCTGGAGGTTACCGAGAGCCTTCTGAATTCCGAATTTCCGTCCGCCGCGGAGACGCTTGATCGTCTGCACGAGCTCGGGGTAGAGCTCAGCCTCGACGACTTCGGGACCGGATATACATCGCTGAAATGCCTCGCCCATTTCCCCTTCGATCGGATCAAGGTTGACAAGACCTTCGTTCAGGGTCTGAGCACGAGTGCCGAAGACGCAGCCATCGTTCAAGCGATCATCGGCATGGGCCATGCCCTCGGCATGCGAGTCGTCGGCGAGGGAGTGGAGACGGCCGAACAGCGTAGCTCCTTGGCCGAGGGAGGGTGCGACGCGATTCAAGGCTACCTCATCAGCCACCCACTACCGGCTGAGCGGATCGCCCGATTTCTGAAGCGCTACGGTGCCCATGTGCCGACCGTAGCCAGGTGACCGTCCGGCACCTGATCCCAGACTCCGCGGTGCCCGTAACCGGGTCTTGTCGTCGGCACTGCGGTCTTTACCGGGGCAAGCCTCACTTATTACGAATGCAATTCGACGGCGACACGACAGTAATATTGTGATAGGATTTTTGGGACTGCTGGGCAAACTGGGCGGGCCTGGTCCTGCCGAGACTCTCGCTCGCCAGATCCCGATTCTCACGCACCACCCCGATCCGGAGTTCTTCCATGTCTGATCTCTCGCCTGCGATCAACTCCCGCTTGGACTCGGTCTCCAGCGCGATGGACGTGATGACGCGAGCCGCCCGGGACGGGGCGGCCGACGCTCGCGAGGCGGCCGCCAAAGTATTCTCGAGCACGAGCCTGTTTCTCTCTCGCATGCTCTACACGAGCACCTACACGATCTCCTACGGTGTGGTCTTTCCCGTCGCGCTCGTGGCCCGCGGCATCCCGAGAGACAACGCGGCAGTGCGAGGCCTGATCGAGGGAGCCCAGGCGGCTAGCCGCCGGGCCGATGCCATGCTGCGTCGGGATGTGTAGCACTATGGAGTCGGCGTCAACCTATTGAGGTTGATTATGGAGTAGCCGACGTGAGTTTGAACTGGCTGCTCTTATTGATTCCTGTCGCGCTCGGGCTCGACTGGTTCGGTTTCAACCCGATCTTGGTTTTCGCGGCCTCGGCGCTGTCGATCATGCCGCTTGCCGAGCTGATGGGCAGGGCGACCGAGGCGCTTTCCCGCAGCCTGGGAGAGACCATCGGCGGCCTGCTCAACGCCACCCTGAACAATGCGCCGAGATCATCATCGCCGGATTTGCCTTGCATCAGGGCCTGGTGCCGATCGTCAAAGCGTCGCTGACGGGGTCGATTGTGGGAAACCTGCTCTTCGGTCTGGGCCTGGCGATGTTCGCTGGTGGGCTCAGGCACCGGAGGCAGTCATTCGATTCCAACGTGGCGCAGATGAATTGCGCCCTGCTGATGCTCGCGGCGTTCGGGCTGGTCATCCCCGCGGTCTTCCGTTTCAGCTCGCGCGCCGACAGAGGGATCAGCCTGGAAATCTCGGTCATCCTGTTCGTCGTCTATCTCGCTGGTCTGCTCTACACCCTGGTGACGAGCAAGGCGACGGTAGGCAAAGAGGCGGTCAAGGCCGAGCTCAAGGAAAAAGGGACGCGCGCCGACGAGGTTGACGAATCGGAGCAGACGATGGGCCGCAACCAGGCGATCGGTCTGCTCGTGCTTGTGACCATTGGCCTGGCCGTGATGAGCGAAGTCATGACCGGAGCGCTGGAGCCGGCCGCGGAAAAGCTGGGGTTGACGCCGATCTTCGCGGGGGTCTTCCTGCTCGCCCTGGTCAGTAATGTTCCGCAGGTGTTCAACGCGGTCAGCTTCGCGCGTAAGGACAAGATGGACCTTGCCATCGGCATCACCGTGGGGGCCAGCACACAAGTCGCGCTGCTGGTGGCGCCGGTACTGGTCTTCCTCGGTTCCCTCATGGGGCAGGACATGGACCTGGTGTTCTCCCAGTTCGAGCTGGTGTCGATCATCCTGGCCGTTATCGTCACGCGGACTCTCGTCTTCGATGGCGCTTCCAACTGGCTGGAAGGGCTGATGCTGGTGGCCGTCTATTTCATGCTCGGAGTGGGATTCTTCTACGCTCCGGCGCGAGACAACGTCGCATCACAGTCACCGCCGGCCGCGTCAGCGCATCCTTGAACTGCGGTCCCCGTCGATAACCCAGTCAGTCCTCGCCGGTGGCTAACGCTTTTCTGCCGGGGTCTTGATCTCCGGCTTCACGGCAACACCCGGTGGCCGACGGCCGTGTTGAGCTTGAGCGCATCACGGCGATGCCGGGCCAGCGTCTCACGATAATAACGCATGAGGGACGTGCTATCGCGCTGGACGCCAAGGAACTGGTTGGTGTCGATCTCGCCCAAGCGAAACTTGCGCCCGGCCCGCTCGCGCTTGCGGCGAAGAGCGGGAAGTGCCACCTGGTCCAGCCTTTTCCCATCCGCGTAGGAGTTCTTGAACTCCCGGACGGCCTGGCGCACCTCGGCGATGACTTGCTGCTCCCGGGAGGAGGCCTCGATCCGGCTCTGGTCGATGTTGATTCGAGCGCGTTTGAGGTTTCCCTGGTTGCGATTGAACAGGGGGAGCGAAACGAACAGACCCGCGCCCCACGCGGTTACGCTATTCAGACCGACCTGCGAGTTATCGCGGTACTCGAACGGGGTGTAGAGCAGGTAGGCGTCAGAGAATCGCTCGGCACGCTCTTGCGAGAATTCAGCCTGAGCTCTCCAGACACCGAGGCGAAATGCGGACAGATCCGGGCGCTGTCCCAGGGCGATGTCGATGAGAACGTTGACCGGAGGGGCCTGGGGTCCGAGTTTGCGCAACGATCCGCGCAGGTCCAGCGCGGCGGCCTCCGAGGGTGAGAGGTCGAGGAGGATGACAAGCCTCTGCTTCGCCCTCTGGTAACGCACTTGCTCGCCGTCTCTCGAGATCGCAGCCAGCTCGCATTCGATGGTCAGATCGTCGATTGCCTCTTCGTCTGCGTCCCCGCGCTGCAGTTTCGCCCTGGCCTGGGCACGCAACTGGTTGAGCACTTCGAGTTCCCGTTCCGCGGATCGTGCAGCGTATCTTTGCGCGAGAGCGTCGACATAGGCCGTACCGAGCTCGTCAATTGCCAACCGGACGGCATCGCGATACTGCGCCTCCAGGACGCACTTCTCCCTTTCAGCCAGTGTTATCCTCGCTCTCCGCTTGCCTGAATAGTCCATGGGGAACACGAGGCTGATCCCGTGGTCGATCTCGCCAGGCCGCTTCTGGGAATAAGAGCCGTAGGGAATACTGTCGCTGGAGTAGAAGAAGAGGGGATTCTCACGGAGGCCGGCGGTCAGTACGTCGGCCTGGGCCTGCGGGATCTCAAGGGATTTCGAGCGTAACTCGGGGTTGAAGCGGACCAGCCGCTCGATCGCTGCGTCGAGAGTCAGGCCGGCCGGCGGCCCGTCGTCGTGATCGAGGGAGTCGCGAGAGAGAGCAGATGGCTCGGGAATACCGGTCGAACCCAATTCAGGCGGCAGCCCCGGGCTCTCGATCACCGGCGTCGATCTATGACCGAGGACAGCACGCCCCGGAGCGAGGATCTCGGCAACATTTGCCGGTCGCTGGGCCTGGCGTCGCAGTGGTGCGAGCCGCCGGGTCGGGTCGACGCCGAGAAGAACCTCCGAAGAACCCGGACTCCGCCGGTACGGACTGACCTGCGAACCGGGCGCGCGGCCCAGGTTGGTTCTGCGGTTCCTCTCCGCGTTCTCTTTCCCCTGCGCAGCGAGAATGATGTCATCGGCCAGCGTGACCTGAGCACTGGAGGATCGGGCGATAGGACCAGCCAGGATCGCCAGGGACAGGACCGTCGTCGAGATCCTCAGGCCCATCGTTTCTCATTCCCCACGGATCCACTTGCGGGCCGGTCGCCGGTCGGTCCTCGAGTCAATGCTCGCCGGCCGAACCTCGATGGGGCGAGCGGACGGATCAGTCGCCAGGGAGTTTATCGACTTTGCCGAATCTCGGAATGAGACGATCCAAAGCCGGCCGGCCTCTGGGGCAGTGGAATCGACTGTCTGAGGCAGCGTTGCGGCAGGGCAGAGCGTCCCAACCCCGACGAGTCAGGAATTCAAAGCAGGCTTCATGGCGAATCCCCGTGGGGGACATGCGGATGTTGAGGAATCAATCAAGTTTCCTGTCATGCACGACGATATCAAATAGATCGATCACATCTGGACGATCGACCGCGCCAGGTCACCTCAATCAACGCGGTCGAGTCCGGGCCGGCGAGATACGCGTGTTCAAGCGATCAAATTCGGGCACTGGGTGCGACACCGACCATTGCCGGTCTGGAGTCTCGCCGCGCGCGTGTTTCCATCAGCTTGGCCGATACCAGCTTTGGTATGCTTCTTCCCTTGAAGGCTCCATCTGGCAAGGCCTGTGCCCGATTGCGTCCGTGATGCTCGGAGCCATGCTGCTTCTTGCCCAGGGATGTGCCAGCGTGAACTCGGCACCCCAGCTCACCTTGGCGAGTTCTCGGCCGCCACGAACGGTGCGAGGCCAAGACCCGGCGCTCGGCGATCTGGGAGACCAGAAACCTGCCCCTTCAGGAAGTGCGTCGAGCCTTGTCCGGGACAGCCCGCCGGTGCGTCGTCGGGCCGTAAGGGCGCGTGGGTTGCCGGCCAATGCGCCAACTTCCGACCCTCTTTCGGGTTCCGGCCGCACGCTTTCCGCGGCTGCGGCCGGACGTCCCTTCCCCGGTTCGACCAACTCCCAGTTAAGCGGTCTTAACTCCATTGCCCGCAACCGACTGCAGCGTGAGTTTGCTGGTGCGCCCGAGGCGCCCTTGAATTACCCAGACATTCATGACGACCCGGCCAAGATCTACCATGATCGCTTCGGGCTCGAGGAAGAGCACGACCGCTTCGTATTTCCGTGGCTCATGAATCTGATCTTCGAGGACCGGTGGCTGCTGGCCGAGAAAAACCCATCCGTTGCCTTGCGGAACCAGTTGCGGCGCAGGATGAGGGTGGACATACGTGACCCAGACCCCGATACGGCCAATTTCCCGAACGGGGCTTACACCCTTCCCAAAGGACGGGTGTATATCGAGAATTCTCCGCTCGGCATTTACAGCCGCAGCGCCGCAGGTCCATCCCAGTACAACTGGGAATACTTGTTTCGCTACGGCATGACCGACAACCTGGAGTTTCGCATCTTTTCCAACGGCCTGACCGCGACCAAGGGCAGGCGGGGTACGGTCGGCTTCTCGCCTTTGGCGTTCGACTTCAAGATCAACCTCTGGGAAGAGAACACCAAGTACTGGCTTCCCGCGATGGGGGTTGAGCTCTACATCCAGACCACGTTCGGCTCGCCTGCATTCAACACCGGCACTCAGCCATCGCTCAATCTGCTCTTCGATCACACGCTGCCGTTCGGATTCAGTTATGAGCAGAACGTCGGCATCTCAGGCACGCAGGGGATCCTCGGCGAAAGTGTGTATCAGTTCAGTTACCAGTGGTCGCTTCAGCGTCAGATCGTCCAGGATTTCGATGTTTTCTGGCAGGGTTTCTACAACGCAACCGCGTTGCCTCGAGTGCGGCAGTTCTCGCTACCACAGTTGCTCCCCAGGCAAACCATCAATCCCACCCCGGTGGTGACAGGTCTTGGTGCAATCTGGACGCTGAACGACAACCTAGCCCTGTTTGGCAGCTACAATTTCGGCCTCACCCGTTTTGCCCCCGCAACGATTGCTTTATTTGGATTCGCTGTCGCGTTCTGATGAGAGATCCTGAACACGACGTGTGAGCCGCTGCTAGAAAACGAAAGAACCACGGTAGACCAGGCATCGAGGCCATCAAAATTTTCCTTGACCACCCAAACTCCGTAAATTATCATCGCTATAGCGACTATCGGGTCCGAAAAACCTGCGATTCTAGCGAGCGGCTTATCTTTTGCTACTGCGTTTACGTTTCCTGGTCCGACTTTTGCTGTGCCGGCCTCGCGCCCTATAATGGTTTTTGGACTGGCTTCGCCATGGACCTGTCAACTTCCATTTCTTGGAACTTGAAGAGGAAAACCAATGTCTGAGGACGCTTCCGCCCAGGTTCAGACTTCTGATCCGCTCAAGACAGTTGCCGACGCCATGGAGCATGCTGTCGCGGCCGCGCGGGACGGCGCCGCGGACGCCAGGGCAAGGGTCGATCAGGCGCTACCTGGAGTGAACCGATTTGTATCACGGTTCGTATATACAACGTGCTACACGATCTCCTATGGAGTGGTGTTCCCTTCGGTGCTGGTGGCACGGACAATCCCCAAGAACAATCCGATCGTTCACGGCCTGGTCGATGGTGCGCACGCGGCAGTCAACATGGTCGATGAGATGAAAAAGCGAAAACTCGAAGGCGCCGCCGGCGAGACAGCCGGCTCAATCGCTCACTCCTGATCAGCCACCGTTTCGCCCGGTCTGGTGCGCACTTGGAGCGGCGCGGAACGATTCTCAGCTCTTTCCCGTTTTGCGACTTCTCGCTCGTTCAGGACTTGCGAAGGGACTCGACGAACCGGTCTGGATTCCGAATACTGTGAGTAGAACGGGAACGCCTGAACCTGTTTTGAATTCGCGCACCGGAGTCAGATCGCGATGCCGATGACCAGATCAGAAGCGATGTTCTTCACCGCGGGCCTTGTGATCGGAGCCACCGCGGGAGCGAACTACCCCGCACTCAAGGAGAAGTTCGGTCCTCTCTTGTCTGGAGCGCTTGCCGGCACCGGCGCGGCGTTTGGTGAATCGTATTCCGAAATGGCCAAGAAAGTGGCTGAGAAAGTAGAAGCCGTGCAAGACGCGATGGCTGAGATGAAGCAAACCGCTGGCACGGCAGCCAGCGCGGGGGCCGGAGCAGCCAGCGGGACGGCTGAGGCCACGACGTCTTAGCTTGGCTCCTGTCATTGGAGCTGCGTTCGACGAGCGTTCTTTGACATGACTGCCGCCTCTGAATCACCTCTCGATCCGGTCGTCCTATGGAGATCCTACTTCATGCAAGGTTGGGTCGTGGACGAGCCGAGAAGTGGGCGGGTCTCACCCTGGGCTGGTTTATCGCGACACGACAGGACTCGTTGGTCGCCGGCACTTGCAGCCGCTGGAAGCGCAAGGACGCCTCCTCATTCAACCAGACCTACCGTCGCGAACCGAAACAGAGACGAGTTCTATGCCAACCATGGACATCGCCATCAGCTTCCCCAGCCAGGGGCATATCCGGCTCGAAAGCCGGACTCTCTTCGAGGAGCCAGGCAACGAAACGTGCCGGCAGTTCCTCGAACGCGTCTTTCAGGCGCCCGAGATTACGGACGTCACGATTGACTCGCAACAGAAAGCCGGAGCGTCGCCCCACGCCGATCTCCGGTTCTGCCACCAGCAGTACACCCTTCCAGAAGTCGTGCGGAGAGTTTCCAGATGTCTAGACCCGGCCCGCACGGGGCCGACCGCCGAGCTTCTTTCCCCATTGCCACTTTCCAATGGCCATCATGCTGGCGGTGATCATGGAGCGACCGCCCATCCTCAAGCCCATGATCTATCCGACACAACCCAGAACCGTAACGGTCATTCTGCCGGGGCCGCGAACGGCCAACCCAGGCCGCACCAGAGCGCACGCTCCCGCTCCTCATGGGGTGGCGATCACCAAGGTGACCCCGGTCCGCAATGAGCGGGGCCAGGTGCGTTTCTTCCGCTACGGTTCGGTGGTGACGAACTGGGAGATCAAACACGAGATCCCGGGGCGACTCCGGCTCAAGAATCCCTCAATTCACCGCAAGAGCGACCTCTGCCAGGCCATCGAGCGCGAGCTCATGAGCGTTCTGGGGGTCGACTCCTACAAGACCAACCCGCTGACTAGCACCGTCTTGATTCAGTACGATCCCAAGGAATTGACCCGCGATCAGATCATCGAGATCATCGACGGAGCCCTGGCGGCCGCCGAACATCCCCCGCACAAGGACAGGGCTGATCTTCATCTTCCCCTGTGCACGCTCTCGGTACCCTTTGCCGCGACCGCCCAGTTCGCGGCACCCGGTCTCCTGCCTCTAGCCGCGGGCCTCTTTGCCTACACGTCGATCCCAACGTTCAAGAACGCGAGGGAAGTGCTCGTTGACGAGAAGCGTCTGGGGGTGGACGTCCTGGACGCGATCGTCGTGGTCGGCTGCCTGGCGACGATGTCGATCTTTCCGGGAGCCGTGCTCTGCTGGTGTCTCGGGTTCGGGCGTGTGCTCGTCAAAAAAACGCAGGACAATTCCAAGAAGCTGCTCTTGAACGCCTTCGGCAAACAGCCCCGTTTCGTCTGGCTGTATCGCGATGGCGTCGAGGTTCAGGTTGCGCTCGACCGGTTGCAAGCCGGCGATATCATCGTCGTCAACACTGGTGAGGTCGTGCCCGTCGATGGAGTGATCGCCGAAGGACTGGCGATGATCGACCAGCACGCTTTGACTGGCGAGTCAACTCCGGCCGAGAAAGGGGTGGGCGATCGGGTGTTTGCCTCAACGCTGCTGGTAGCCGGCAAGATTCTGGTCTCGGTCGAGAAATCGGGCAGCGAGACGGCCTCGGCCAAGATCAGCCAGATCCTCAATGATACGGCCGGGTACAAGCTGAGTTCGCAGCACAAGGGGGAGCGACTGGCCGACAAGGCCGTGATTCCGACATTGACGATTGGCGCGGTAGGAATGGCCACCATGGGCCCCTACGGCGCTGTGGCCGTGCTCAACAGCGACTTCGGCACCGGCATCCGCATGGCAGCTCCGCTGGCCATGCTTTCCTCGCTGGCCCTATGCGCCAGCAAGGGAATTCTCGTCAAGGACGGCCGGGCTCTGGAGCTAATGAATGAAGTCGATACGGTCCTGTTCGACAAGACCGGCACGCTGACCCGCGAGCGCCCCGAGGTCGGCCGGGTGATCGCCAGCCCCGGGCACACTCCCGAGGAGATCCTGCTCTACGCCGCTGCCGCCGAGAAGAAGTTTCACCATCCCATCGCCCTGGCGATCCTGCACAAGGCCCGGGAAGCCAATCTCGAGCTCCCGGTCACCGACGACACCCAGTACAAGGTTGGTTATGGAATCACCGTGCAGATCAACGGCAGGACGATCAGGGTCGGCAGCAAACGGTTCATGGAGCTGGAAGGCCTGCCCGTAAGCGGTGAGGTGAAAGAGGCGCTCGAAGAGGCTCATCTCGAAGGGCACACGATGGTGATGGTAGGCGTCAACGGCGAGGTTGGCGGCGCCATCGAGTTGCATGCGGCGGTTCGACCGGAGGTGCGTGCCATCGTCCAAGGGTTACGGCAACGGGGCATCAAGCATATCGCGATTATCTCGGGCGATCACGAGGCTCCGACTCGCAAGCTAGCCGAGTCGCTGGGCATGGATCGGTACTTCGCGCAGGTCCTCCCCGCTGACAAGGCCGATCATGTTGCGACGCTTCAGAAGGAGGGCAAGAAAGTTTGCTTCGTGGGCGACGGCATCAACGACTCGATCGCCCTCAAGAAGGCCAACGTGTCGATCTCGCTCCGGGGGGCATCATCGATCGCCACTGACACGGCGCACATCGTGTTCATGGAGCAGGGGCTCTCGAAGCTGTGCGACCTGCGCGACATCTCCCGCGACCTTGATCGCAACGTCAAGCGGAGCTGGACGATGATCCTGGTGCCCAACATCACCTGCATCGCGGGCGTCTTCACGATGGGCTTCGGGATCATGGCCTCGGTCATCACCAACAACGTCTCTGCCATCGGCGCTCTCGCGAATGGCATGCTGCCCTTACGGAAGATCGCGCAGATCGAGGCCGAGAAAAAACACGAACAGGAGCTGAGGCAAGCCTATGGCCTGGCGCGAAAAGCTGTATGAGCGAGCCCTCAAGCGCCCCGTGGATGCGGGGACGATGAGGGCGATCCGGGGCGAGTTCGAGCGGCGGCGGCACGAGATTCCAGTGCAGGCCGAATTACTGGACCATCCGTCCAAGCCGGAAATGACCATCAAGACCAAGTGGCTTTCGTTCATCGTCCAGTTCCACAAGGAACGGCTGACGGTCGACGCGGAGCTTTCGCTGGCGGCCAAGATGCTCGCCACCAACGAGAACCGCAGAGTTGCGGTTGCGTTCATCGACAGTATCGCCAACGACCTGAATCTCTAGGAGGAGCCCGCGTGACGTCAAACGCGGTTCTCACGCCAGATGGCCCAAAAAGCAAATCATGAATCCGAGCCCAGAAAGCGATTCGTCCTGAGAGCGCGGAAGCACCTGGAACCGATCACCCCAGACACCCCGCGATTTCACATTTTTCTGATCGACACGTGCTGGAACGGCCCCGTGTCGAAGGTGCTGCGAAACCAGCTTCCACTCTTCCACCAATACCATCCCCAGGATCCGCTTTACATTCTGACTCCCGAACAGTCCGTGAGGATCCTCAAGAACGCGCCCGAGCACATCGGTCTCGATCCAATCGTGGTCGTCTACGACCTGCTCAGCCCGCGCCACGCCACGGGCGACAACGCCGACAACTACCGGGGATTCCGTCTCAACCTGGGATTGATCAAAAATCCCGAACAGGCGCTGCAACGCCTTCAGCACTTCCTCCGGTTCATCACGCTCAACCGGGCCTCGGAGTGCCTCGACCACGAGGTTCACCGAGAGCTGCACAAGGAGGGGATGGGAAATTGGGTCAAGGTGTTTCGGGAAGCCTCGGAGGCTTCTCTGGAATTATTGTGATCACTACACTTATGCCTTTGAAGGACCAAGAGCCATGAATGAAGAAGGCGGCTTTCCCATCCTGCCTTTCTTGATCGGAACGGTGATCCTTGCGTATTTCGGCCTTGAGATCACCCGACAACGGAACAAGCTGCGCGCGATTTTCAACGTCGTTGAACAGGAAGGAAAGCGCCATCGCGGCGGTCCTGGAACAGATGGTCGAAAAAGGCGAGCTCAAACCGTACATCCCAGTGCACCCGGCCTGATCTTGGACGCGTCCTGGAACACTGATTTTCACCACCGTTTCCTTCTCTTACTTGCGTCGAGTTCCGCATGGTAGTCGACACCCAACGAAGCGAATCGCCCACGTCATCCTCTCGAGTCGGACTCAGGTGGGGCCCCAAGACGCTCGAGGTACGCGACCAGGAGGTTTTTGGCACCGGCGATGCGGATCTCTGCCGCCGATTCTTGCATCGCGTCTTCTCGGTTGACGAGGTGAAAAGCGTGCAGATTGATCGTCGCCGTTCAAGCGCCGTCATCCGGTATGAGCGCGGGCGGGGTGGATTGGCCGAACTGCTCCAACGGTTGGCCACGGCGATCCGCGGCACGCTGGGAGTCGGAGCTGAACCACCGAGCTTCAGCCTCTTGCCCCGAGACCTGTCTCAAACCAAGTGGACGGTCTATCGGCATCGGGGAATGCTCACGACATGGAGAGTCGTTGGCGATCAGCCAGGCGTCCTTACCCTGCACCACGACCTCATGACGACGGACCCGGAAATGACCCGGCGGATGGTGCACCAGATCGAGCTGATGTATGGCGTTCTAGGTAGTCGAATTCTTCCTTTGACCGGGACCCTGCGAATCCGGTTTGATCCCACCCTGACCCGTGCCGAAAGGCTGCTCCGAGCGATCGAGTCCGCGCCAGAATCGCTGCCGGTTGAAACCGCCCTGAAAGACCAACTTCCTCCGGTCAAGTTCGGTCTCGCGAATACGGCTCTGGCCGTCTCGGCAATTACCGACTTCGTGTTACCGGCGGCATGGCCGGCCGCGGGGGCACTCCTGGTTGGCTCGAACCTGGGAACGTTTCGCCAGGCGGCAACGCAGCTCGGCAGCGGCATGGTGGGCCTACCGGTGCTCTATACGAGCATCGCCGCGGCCACGCTGGCGACCGGGCAGTTCTTACCCTGGGCTGCCATGAGCTGGATGACGCGATTCTGGAAAGATCGTTATCAACACCAGCTTTCCACTGCTGGACGCCGTCTGATGGGAGAGATCATCCAGCACCAGCGGTTCGCTCGCCTGGAGGCGGCAGGCGAAGCGGAGGTCGAGGTGCCGGTCGATCGCCTGTCAGCCGGAGACCTTATTCTCGTCTCTGCCGGCGAGAAGATCTCGGTCGACGGCCGGGTCGTGCGAGGTCATGCCTTGGTCGATGAGCGAATAATTCGAGGATCGGCGGGTATGAGCCGCAAAAGCCCTGACGACGAAATCTACGCTGGGTCGATCGTGGTGGCCGGTAACCTTCAAGTGGAAACTTATCACCAGGCGCGAAAACTCGGGCCGCGACGTTGGCCCGCGCGGCGATGGCCGCGGCGGTGCACCAGCCAGGCTACCACAGCATTTCACGCGAGGGCGAAAAATTCGCCACCAGGATTGTAGCGCCAACCCTGGCCACCGCCGGGCTCGGGCTTTACCTGGGTGGTGCGCCCACGGCGCTGGCCATCATGCGAACCGACTACGCGTCGGGGCCTGGATTGGCATACCCGCTTGAAACCCTCCAGGCTCTTGCCCTTTGTTATCAGCAAGGAATCGTGGTCCGTGATCCCGACGCCCTGGAAAGGCTGGCAAAAGCAGACGTCTTGCTGCTAGATGATCATCCGGCGCTAGAGTCGACCGAGGCGGAAGTTGCTGGAGTGCGAGTCTTCCCCGGCCACACCGAGTATCAGGTGCTGCGCTACGCCGCCTCGGCCTTTCGCGATCTCGATGACGAGAGGTCCCCGGCGCTGAGTAGCGCATTGCCTGGCCCGCAAGATTGCTTTGCTCGACACGGTTTCGATCGAATTCGGCCGGGATGTGACACTTCACGACGGAGACCATGTGATCAAGGTTGGCGACCTGGGCGGTGAAGGCCCGTCCGCTGCAGACGGCGCCACGCCAGGGGCCGGCCTGCACCAGCGACAGCTTGATTCACTCATGGTGGGGATCAATGGTCAGATTGCGGGCTTGATCGATTTTCGGCGAGGCTCCCGGTTGCTGGCGGCTTCTGCCCTGAAAGCGCTTAGAAGCAAGCCCGGACGGGCGCTGGCGATCGGCTTGGTTTCGGCGGCGGATGACACCCGGTTGCATCCTCTGGCCGCGAGCCTCGGAGCGGATTTTCACAAGGGTGGCCTCTCCGGGAGCGATCTGGTGCAGCTTATTCGTGGCTGCCGCAAGCGCGGACTCAAAGTCGCGTATGCCGGTGAGTGCCTCGCCAGGCCGCGTGTCGCTCGAGAGGCCGACGTGTCGATCTCGCTTGACGCCGACGCCTTGGGCGAGCTCGATCGCAACGGAGCACCGATCATTCTGCTCCAGCCTGACCTGAGCAAGCTCGCCGTGCTGCGCGAAGCGACAAGAATCCACAACCGCCGGGTCAAAGTCGCTCAGGGCTCAGCCCTGATCCCCAACTTCTTCTGCGTTGCCGGGGCCTTCTTCTTCGGGTTCACCTCGCTGGCGACCGTGATCGTCACGAACCTGGGAACTTACTCGACCTACGCGCGAACCACGGCCTCGATACGTGGCCTCGAACGCCAGCTTGCAATGTCCTCGCCTTTCCGCAAGGCAAGGAAGACAAGCGTTTAATCGAATCCAGTCCTACCTATCCACGGAGAACATCTTGACACCGCCCGCGATCACTACAGACGAAAGCCGAACCGAGGCCGACCTGGAGTTCGATCATGGCGATTCCGTCGCATCGCCCCAAGTTGCGCCTGAAGAGTCAGTGAACGTTACCGACCCTCCCCTAGAATCCAATTCGGTACTGACCAACGAGGAGGAAGCCGAGCTCCGGCGGATCAAAGACCTTCCCAAAGAGGTCGGCGTGATGCTCATGACCGTGGGGGTGCTCGGCTTGGCCCTGCCGGGGGTGGTTGGTACGCCCGCAATGATCGCCGGCGGCCTGGTCCTGTGGCCCAAAGCATTTGGTAAAGTTGAAAACTGGTTCGAACACAAGTTTCCCAAAGTCCATAAGCAATCTCTGCATCAAATCCACCGCTATCTCAACGACTTGGAAAGCCGATACCCGGATTCGACCAACTTAAGGTAAGCATTGGCACACGTCTCAAGATCGGGAGGTGTGGTACCCCTGCAAGAGCAAGTTCTATCCCGGCCTTCTCATCCCCGCTTCGCCTATTCATGCTTGTCTGCGATGCCACAGTGCCTAGATTCCACATCTTACTTCACCTTCTCGAAAATATCCTGCCTAATAAATCAATCAAGATAGGCAGGCTTCAGTCCGAATAGTTGATCTGTAACGACCAAGGCTTTCTAAGGCGTGAAAGCCAATGACAAGTCATCGCGATGCCTTCGGGTGCATCGGCGGCTGGTGGTGGTGGGGTGGCGTGTGCTTCAGTACGCCGTTCTCGACTGGAAAGCGAGACCCAGGATGGTGGTTTATCAAGGAAGATGCTGGTTGCGGCTGGGCACGATTCTCGGGACGCTTGGCTGGGCCGGGCTGACGGGGATATGTGGTGCCCAGACGAAGGTTAATTTGAGTTCGCCGCAAGGCACGGACCCGGTGGAGAAGGCGTTCCTCTCAACCCTTCAGACGGGACGGCCTATCCTGCTGGCGATTACTTCGAGGAACAGTTCTGAGCCTCGCGAGCTCTGGAAGGCGATGCTCCAGACGAACCGGGCTCGCGAGCTTGCGTCCGCCGTCCAGCTCGTCGAGCTCGTGGCCGAGGACGACCCGGCGCGAGTGCGGCAGCTAGGAGTGACCGGCACTCCCAGCCTCTGCATTTTGCGACGCAGTCAGACAGGCATCGAGAAAGTCGCCCAGCAGGCCATGCCCAGAGACCCAGGCAGCCTGCTCGAATGGGTGAGTTGGACGGCGGGGACGACCGCGACGACAACAAAGCCCGCAGTCGATCCGGCCATCGAACGAACCAGTCATCCCGGCATCCTGACCGTTCAGCCCAGCCCGCAATCGCCCCAGTTGCCGGTATATCCAGTGCCTTCCGCTGCTCCCGCGCAGACGCTTCAGACCATTCCTGTCGTCACCACGCCCGCTGCTCCACCGGTGGCCATCACGATGTCTTCGCCCCCAGTCTACATCCAGCAGGGGGCGCCCACCGTTGTCCTTGGTCCGGCACCTCCTCCCAACGTCGTGGTCGCCCAGGCACCGCTTTGCTTCCCTACGCTATCGCTGGCCGCCGCACCCGTTGCCGCTCCGACAACGATCAATCCGAGCCCTCAAGCACAATCGCCCGCGATGGGAGCAATGGTTTCGCCAGCTCAAATGTTGTGCGCGGTGCCACAGTCCACGGCATCTCCGGCTCCCGCTCCCCAGCAGTCGGCCGGCCTGGCGCTCATCCTGAGCGAGCCCAATATGGTTGATCGCATGATCGGCGCACTTGGCCGCCTGCTTGCCCAGCGCGGATTGCCGCGACTACAAATGAACCCCGGAACACCGGCGACATTCACACCTAGCTTGTTGCCGCTCAGTCAGGCCGGTGTTCCGGTGGTTCAGCCCCAACCTCAGCAACTCTACTACGCGCAGCCGCCGGCTCAAGCCGCTCCACCGGCCGGGCCCGTCCCATCACCCCAACAAGCTCTTCCTGTCAATGCTTCGCCCCAGGGAGTTTCCAATCCTGGCCAGCCGTACGCACAGAGCGGCGCTTCACAGCCGTTCTGGTCGAAACTCTTTCACAAGAATTGAAGAGGTTATTGCCATGGCAGACAGCGAGATTCGCGGTTATTGCTTCACACCCGACGAGGTGATCGTTGATCATCGAGGCCACTCGCGGGGCGCGGCCTTGGCAGGGAAGTCGTGGGATCGAGGCAAAACGCTCAGGATTCTCTTCCTTGACGGCCCCGCCGAATACCACGACCGCGTGGCGACACATGTGAAAACCTGGGAGGAGTGCGCCGATATCAAGTTCGTGTGCTCGACCGACTCGTCCTCGGAGATCCGCGTCACCTTCACCCAGGCAGCAGGCCGATTCTATTCAATGATCGGCAACGACGCGCTCGCCTGCGGATTTCCCCCCGACAACCACACGATGAACCTGGGCATCTTGCCAGACTGGACACTCGGAGTCGACGCGGTCGAGCGCGAGATTCGCCGGCTCATCCTCCACGAGTTTGGTCATAGCCTGGGCCTCATCCATGAGCATTCCAGCCCGGCGGCCGGTTCGTTCTTCAAGGACCCGGAGCTGGTTTACGCCTACTACCAGCGCACCCAGGGCTGGGATCGCGCCATGGTTGACCAGAACGTACTGACTGTCTACTCGCGAAGTCAGATCAGCAATCTGACGCAGTTCGATCCTGACTCGATCATGCTCTACCAGTTTCCACCCGAGATCACCAGCCGCCCGACCAAGATCAATTACGAGCTCTCGTCGCTCGACAAGGCGCTCGTCGGCCAGCTCTATCCCATGCTGGGACCACCGGAAGTCAAGACTCCAACGCCTACAATAACTCCGGCTGCCACCGGCTCCCGAGGGGTGGGCCACTCGTTGAGCCTTGGTACGCTTCTCAATGTGGTGCATGGCGTGGCCGGAAGCCGCGATATCTACCACTTTGAAGTCGCCCAGAAAGGGACCTTCCTGATCGAGACTTTGGGAGAAAACGCCTGGGGTTTGACTCTCTTCAAAGACGAATCGTCGGACGATGCCATCCAGACCGATGAGGGAGGCGGCCCAGGGCTTAACAGCAGAATCACCCAGGAGCTCGAGCCGGGGGTCTATCACGTTGCCGTCAACCATGTCCTGGCCGAGGGCACCGGCGCTTATGGCGTCATCGTTCGAAAACTCGGTACATAAGCGATCACCAGCACGGACAGCCACAAACAAAAGCCGATTCTTGAGCCGCGCATCGCTTTTTTAGGCTATACTGGAAAGTCAGCAAATTTAAGCCATGTTCGTCCGCTCGCTCAGAAAAGCTCGATGAATTCGGACCTTTGAAGAGAGGCAACCATGACCGCGTCCCCGATGTTGCGAACCAGGCTACGCGGATTCCGTGTAACTTTCGTGTTGGGATGCCTTCTGTGCTGCTGGACGTCTCTGGGCCCGATTCACTCGTCAAAGGCCCAGGTTGGCGGCGAGACACGTGGTAAGACGCCATCGCCCCGAATCAGCCTTCAAGACGTGGCCGTCATCTACCGGCGTGCGCAAGCGGAGCTGACGTCACTCCGCCGGGATAACAATCGAAGCGCGGCGAACGTCGAGAGCCAGTTGCGGCATGCCGTTGAAGCATGGCTTGCCAAGGCGGCCGATGTCCCGGCCGACGATCCCAGCGGGCTCACCGAAGTCGAGCGGGAGTTCGCCCGGTCGATGACTGCCGAGGTGATCGCCGGCATGCCCGCGCCGGTGCTCAAGGCACTGGACTCTCGACTCACCGATGACGTCTTGCGGACGTTGCTCGCGGCCATCAGATCGCAGGGGCAGGGAAACGACGGGGGCGGTGCAGCCGCAAACCCGGACATCGAGCGGCATCGGCGCGTCGAGTTCGCCCGAGGGAGGGCGAGAGAGCTGGCGAAGATCGACGACAATTTAAGACCGGACGAACTCGCTGAGATCGAGAATCTCGTGGACCTCAGCCTGGTTCCAGAATCCTTTAAGGTTCCCCGTCCGCCGAGGCCCGCCGAGCCAACGAAACCGGATGCCACGGGTACCATCACGGCGGAGCTGCGCCAGCGCGTATTCTTCTGGTTGCGTGAGGTTTGCACCAGGGTCTTTCCCTTGATCGGCGGGCTCGATGCAAACGCCCGCAAATTCAATCTTGTGAAGTTCATCAAGGACAACCACGAGGCGCTCGGCGTCGCCGAGACCGCTGCCCTTGAGCTCGTCGAAGGATTCTTGACTGAGAACCCCGCCGCGCTCCAGCCGGCAATCACGAACACAACTCCCACTGGCACGATCACCGTCGCACCGGTCATTACCGTGGCGCAGCCCGTGGCGCACTGGCGTACTGCTTGTCATCATTCCCGCGCCTCGAACGAGGCGTTGTCTGCCACGCTGGTAGGCGTACGCGAGAAGCCAGTTCTTCATGCGTTTGTTTCTGAGATGATCCTTCGATGTTGTGAGATCCCGCGCACCCGCCATCCCGGGTATCGCGCTCTCGCGAAAGGAACGATGTGCGATGACGAGATTCACAAGAGCGGCCGGTCGGTGGTTCGCAGTCGGCGTATTTCTTGGCACCGCCCTCTCTTGCGGGAGGCTCTTGCAGGTGACCACTTGCATCAAAAAGGTCAGCTCGTGGCCGTTCCCGTCACCACGGTGACTGCTCCGGCTCAGGCGGTGTCGGTCCCAGTCTATTCCGTTCCGGTGGTGCAGGCAGTTCCCATGCAGTTCGGCTACATTCAGACCTTGCAGGCTGGGGCGGTCTACCTTTCTGCGCCCTACCAGGGCGCGGCGGCCACGACGGCCCAGGCACCAGTCATCAATATCAAGCTCGAAGTGCCTTCAACTCCCGCGATGACCGCGACCGCTGCCGCAGAGCGCGATCCCTACCGCCCAGGCCGCATCAATTGCCTGCCCAGCCCCGAGCGTCGCCGCCGCTCCGCAGGTCGCTTACGCGGTCCCAGCTTCGCCAGCCTACGTCGTCTCGAACGTTCTTGTGTCTCAGCAGGCGGTTCCCATGCAGCTTTACGCTGTCTCGAAGGCGCGAACCGGGCTCTTCAAGCACCGCCCGCTCTTCAAGAGCAAGTGAGTTTGCAACACGAGACGTGGAGCCGCTCCTCACGATATCCCGTTGGTCCGCGCCGGGCAGATACCAGGAGGGCTGTCGGGCGCGGACTCTTTTCTTGCTGAAGACCTCGCTTGGCTGGGGCAGTAGTCCAGGCCTTACAAGAGCACTGTCTATCGCCTTTTCATGCTTTCCGCCGGATTCGGTAAATGACGCCGGAAACGAACGGGTGGTCGACGGCAGCCGACGCAACGGGCTCCGCGTGGCAGCTCAAGCCGCGTGATCTCACGGCATCGGGAAACGATTCGGCAGAGCTTCTTCCCGGGCAGGCGATCAGACCCTGGCCGCCGGGTTCCAGCATGACGTCCAGCAACTCGGCCACCAGCGGTACGAGCCTCCACTCATAGAGGACATCGGAGCCCAGGATGATCGGAAAGGATAGGTCCGGGGGTTCGCGCCAGTCCAGCAGACCGGTCGTGCAGAGGGTGGGATCAAAGCCATTCTCGCGAACGCTACGCTCGACAAAGCGAAGCGGTGCCAGATCATAATCGGTGAAGTGAACGCGAAGCCCGCGACCGAGTGCCACCAGGCCGGCGAGTCCCACGCCGCAGCCGATTTCAAGCGCGCAAGGCGGCTCTTGCCCAGGGCCGCACCTCGGCCAGGGCTCTCTAGACACGACTTCCGCGAGCAACCGCGCGCCGGGCCAGAGATAGGCCCAGTAAGGCATGTAATCGTCAGTCTGGTTCCAATCACGAACTACCGGATCATCGAGCAAGCGGTCGGGATCGGCCGGCCGGACGACCTTGACGGCGGACCCGCCGAACTCGAGCGTCGTCACGACCACCGGACCGGTGTAATGCGTGCTCGGTGATTGGCTTCGCCCCGTCGATCCTGTCGTTTCGGGCTCCAAAAGCGTGCTCCACGATCCTGGCGGGCGATTCAGTCCCAAGCGGAAGCTGTCAAGTTTACGGCATTTCGATCAGCGGGACAAACCTGCGCAGGTGCTCGCTGAGCGTGTCAGCCAATCGCTCGGGCTCGGGGAAGAGTTGATCAGGGCTAGCCTTCAGTGCAAAGGAGACGGCCTCCTGACCAAGGTTGACGCGAAAGACACCGAAAGGTACCACCCGAAATCGCCGGAGCGGGACAGCAAGTGCCTGGCTGAGGACCCCGTCGTCGCCCGGACCGATCGGCTCGGGCGTCAAAACCAAGACCGTCAACCCGACGACCAGCCCTTTCCAGAGAGGGAATCGGCTGCTGACAGCGCCGGCCAAACGTATTAACAATTCCGTGTATGAGGACGTTGACAGGCTGACGTCGATCGGCTGGCGAACCACGGCGACCACGCTCTGTCCCCTGCCTAGTACTGGAATCCCGCTCCAGCGCACGCCGCGACGGTAATAGCGAAGGACATCCAGCAGGGGCTCGCGAAACTCCTCTCCGACTTCGTCGGTCGAGCCCATCGCGTGCAGCAGTGGATCGATCATCTCGAACAACCGGTCCTCAATCACCTTCGGTCAGCTCTCAAGGGGGGTGGGTGGAGTTGATCGGCACGGGTAGAATTCGAGCCGGCATCCCGCGATTCTCAAGCTGAAATCCGGAGCGAGGAATCAAGCTGATGGAAGACGATCGAACCGCCCGGGCCGCCGCCGCGTCGCGAGTGAGCCTGTCGATCATCACGGAGCCCGGTCAGGCCAACCCGTATGGCACGCTGCACGGGGGAGTTCTGCTTCGACTGGCCGACGAGTGTGGCGCGATTGCGGCACTAAGGCACGTCGGCCACGGCCAGATCACTACAGCGGCAATCGATTCGATGACGTTTCTGGGCCCGGTTTACGTGGGCGAGCGTGTCGAGCTGATCGCCGAGGTCACCTATACCGGGAGATCGTCGATCGAAAGTCTGATCGAAATCTTCGCCGAGCCTCTCGAGAAGGCCGAGCGAAGGAAGGTCGGCGTGGGCTATGGTCTCTACGTCGCGCTCGATGACCAGGGCCGGCAGCCGCATTCGGTTCCCCCGCTCTTGTGCGAGACCGAGGCCGACCGAAAGCGTGAGGAGGCCGCCCGGGCACGACAGGCCGTCCGCCTGGCACGGCGGGCCGAAGCGTTGAGCCATCGAGAAGAAATCTCTTGATCGACGCTCTCGACCCGCCAGGTTAACGAAGTCAAGCCACCTTTCAGTCAGGCTCGATTCCTACCTTCGATTGTTCAATCGTGGGGCTGCTGGTATTCCATCTGGGGTACAGGGGCTGAGGGAGCGCCCGGAACCTCGAACTTGGGCACCGACGTGTCGTTGTATACCGCCTCTTCACGCGGTTTGTCATCGTATCGTCGAGCCGAACCATAGTTCGAAGAGTAACTGCTGATGCCGGCCGAGGTGTTTTGATCGAGCTCGCCGCTCACATCGCTGAGCCCCTTCTTGAACTCGACAATTCCCCGCCCCAGCGAGCGCCCCACTTCGGGAAGCCGCTTGCCGAAAAGCAGTACGGCAATGCCCATGACGATCATAAGCTCCATGGGCCCTAAATTCGGAAACATGCGTCAACCTCCGCGTAAATCTCTGCACGATGACCTTCGTGGTATTCAAGAATCCGCACCAGCCGCTGGCGCGACGTCTCAATCGCGTTTCCTGTCGGCCGTGACGGCCTGATCGTTCTCTCGTTTCTTGTCCGGCGTGCCCGCTTGATCGATCTCATCCTCGATCCCCGACACACCCTTCTTGAACTCGGTGACGCTCTTGCCCAGCGAGCGCATCACGCTGGGCAAACGGTTGCCGAAGATCAGCAAGGAAACAAACGCGACGATCATGAGCTCGGTCATGCCGAGGTTCTGGAAAAAGGCGAACGGCATCATGAGAAAGTCCTTATTTCAGGGAGAAGTCGGGCGAGGAGTCACATGGGCGTAGGGCAAACTGTTTTCTCACGGCGAGAGCGTGGTACCGCGCCCGCTCATGATCAGGGTCCGGCCGATGATCAAGGCGGCCACGGCGGTTGCGGCCAGGATTGTCAGAAACCAGAAGAGTCGGTTGCCGCGGACGAGAAACGCTCCGGGAATTCGCGATGCCGATCGCGGGATCGTGGTGGAGGTACTTGCCGTCGCCATTCGCCCGGAAGCACTCGACCGGGAAGGAGAACGGCGAACCGGCGAAAGCCATGGCAAGATCGTCTGGGCACGCTTGGTCTTGAGCACGCCCGAGCGGCCATAAAGAACCAGTACCACCATCCCGATAAAGAACAACTCCCGCGGGCCGATCATGATGTCCCATCTCCCGAAGTCCCAGCCAGTGCCGCCCAGCTCCTCCGGATTTATCTGCTCTGGTCTCGCGAGCACATGTCAAACCGAACCCGGCCGAGAACCGTTCTCGCCGGCAGAGGGCAGCGCCGGTGATGCCCCAAGGCCGACATTTGCGACCGGAAACAGCGCAGAGCGGTGCAGGTCTTGAAACCAGTGTAGTAGGTACACGGGGATGACGTCGAGTGGATGGGAGGGCCGACATCTCGGCGCCAACCGAAGGTCAAGGCGTCTCGACAGGGACGACGCGGGTGGGTTGACTTCCTTCATCGTAACACTCGGCGCCAGGTGTCAAATGATTTCTGAGTGTCCTGGCCTTGGAGTCTTGGCTCTGGTTGGCTCCTGGGCTGGTGGGGAAACGGACAGTACCTGGTTGCTTGAAACTCCCATGAGCGAGAAAGCAGGAAAGAATTCACGCTCAGCTTGAATCGCTGACAAGGCCCTGTTACTTTCTTGATGTCTTCTTCTCCTCGCGATCTTTTCTCGACATTCTTGCAATCTCAATCTCAGGTTGTGATCAAAGCCACGGCTCTTCGTCGATGAGCCGCAAGGGTCTTCGTGTTCATCCGGCCTGACTTTTGCTTTGTGAATGGACGTGCAAGGGTTGGAGCACTTTCCCGCTGATCGAGGTTGATTTGATACTTGAGTGCGAGGATGGGCACTCGTCTTGGCCACGACGCGTGCAGGGGATCGGTCTTCGCGAACAACCACCAGGGACCAATCCGCATGAATCTTCGAGTGAACCCGAGAGCTTGCTCGACTGCCAGGCGACACCAGTTTCGTCTGTTCGGCCATCGCCCTGACGGTCGCTTCCGCACTGGCATCCGCGGATGAACCCCCCAAGCCGGGCTCGTCTCCGACCTACACGCGGGATGTTCTTCCGATCCTTCAGCGAAACTGCCAGAACTGCCATCGCCGCAATCATGTTGGGCCATTCGCCCTGGAAACCTATGAGCAAGCGCGAAAGCGGGCGTTCGACATCGCCGCGGTCGCGGGTGACCGGTCGATGCCGCCCTGGAAGCCGGTGGCTGGTTTCGGTCCCAAGCTCAAGCACGACCCTTCCCTGACCCAGGCAGAGGTCGCGACCCTCGACGCCTGGGCCGAAGGCGGCGCACCCCGGGGCGAGGAGAAGGACCGCTCCCGCCCGCCGCAAGTTTCACGGACGGCTGGACGCTGGGAAAGCCCGACCTGGTCCTCGAGATGGCGGAGGATTTTCGCGTGCCCGCCTCCGGTCCGGATCTCTATCGCTGCTTCGTGATTCCCACGAACCTGCGACGCGACGTCCAGTCTCGGCCGTCGAGTACCGCCCGGGGAATCGCCGGGTCGCGCACCATATCATGGCCTTCCTCGACACCACGGGCGCGGGACGAGCAACGCGACGCCGCCGACCCGGGACCCGGCTACACGTCGTACTCGGGAGCCGGCGTCGAGGTCGAAGGAGACCTGGGCGGCTGGGCGGCCGGGAATGTGCCCCACCATCTGCCCGACGGGATCGGCCGCACCTTGCCGGCCCGCTCCGACGTCCTCCTCCAGGTCCATTACCATCCCAGCGGCAAGCCCGAGGTCGACCGCACGCGGCTGGGCATCTACTTCTGCAAGAAGCCGGTCCGCCAGACGCTTCACTGGGCCAACGCCACCAACGACATCTTCCGGCTGCCGCCGGGCCAGTCCGACATCGAGGTCAAGGCAAGCTGGAACGTCCCCGTCGACGTCGAAGCCCTCGCGGTCACACCCCACATGCATCAGCTCGGCCGTGATTTCCGGATGACCGTGATTTTCCCGGGCGGGCAGGACCCAGAACCTGCTGCACATCGATGCCTGGGACCCCAACTGGCAGAACACCTATTATCTTCGAGAAGCGCGTCCCCCTGCCCAAGGGCTCGACCGTCAAGGTCGTCGCGCATTTCGACAACTCCGCCCATCCCCGCAACCCGCATTGCCCGCCCAAGCTCGTTACCTGGGGCCCGGAAGTCACCGACGAGATGTGCGTCGGCTACATTGGCGTCGTCAAGAAGGGCCAGGACCTGACCCGGCCCGCAGAGAAGGACGACCTCTTCGAGATCCTCGCCCGGCAGTACCTCCGCAAGCGATCACCGCGAGCAAGCCGCCAGGAACCGGCGGTAGATGATTGCCCGACGATCCAGGGTCACCGAGCCATCGCTCATGACTCGGGTTGCCGCATGGCTTCGGAGAAAAGTCTTCGCCCAGCGAGCGAGGGCGCTATGATGACCTGCCTTGCAGCAATGAGAAGCGTGATCCGCTTCTTGGGAGTCGCTGGAGTTTCGCTCGAGTCACTCATCGATCAGCGGAGGACCGACCGATGAAGAACGATTCGCCTGACTTGCCTGGCAGCGTCGATCTCACGCGCCGGGGGTTCGTCGTCACGTCGCTGGCCTCGGGCTTTGCCGTGGCGACCCAACCCGTCTCGGCCCAGACGATCACGACCGACACCACCGGGCTCGACGGCGGGTGAGGTGAAGATCCCCGTCACCGACGGCGAGATCCCGGCCTACCGGGCGATGCCCGACGACGGGAGGGCCGTTCCCGATGGTCCTGGTCGTGCAGGAGATCTTCGGCGTCCACGAGCACATCAAGGACATCTGCCGGCGGCTTCGCCAAGCTCGGCTACCTGGCCGTCGCCCCCGAGCTGTACGCCCGGCAGGGTGACGTCTCGAAGATCGAGAACATCCGCGAGATCATCTCCAAGGTCGTCTCCAAGGTGCCCGACGCGCAGGTCATGTCCGACCTCGACGCCACCGTGGCCTGGGCCAAGGAGTCGAGCAAGGGCGACACGGCGCAGGCTGGGCATCACCGGCTTCTGCTGGGGCGGGCGGATCGTCTGGCTGTACGCGGCGCACAATCCCGACCTGAAGGCCGGCGTCGCCTGGTACGGCCGGCTCGTCGGCCAGCCCGACGAGCTTGCATCCCAAGAACCCGATCGACCTGGTCGCACAGCTCAAAGCGCCGGTCCTCGGGCTTTACGGCGGCGCCGACCAGGGGATCCCGGTCAGCATCGATCGAACAGATGCGCGCCGCGCTCGAAGAAGGCCGGCAAGACCGCCGAGATCATCGTCTACCCCGACACGCCGCACGCCTTCTTCGCCGACTATCGCCCGAGCTACCGCAAGGACAAGGCCGCAGGACGGCTGGAAGCGGCTGCTGGAGTGGTTCAAGAAAAACGGCGTGGCCTGAGCACGCACCAGCAGGTCACATCGTGCGTCGCGAGCAAGTCGGGGGGGTGCCTGGCGACCGAAGCGGTCCCCGGGCACTCCCCGTTTTATTGCGCTCGTAGATAATTCGCAACTCTTAATAGGGCAAGTAGTTCCGTGCAATTCCGAGGAGCCAGCCAAGCACCGCCAATACCGCGCATGGCAAGACTGGCGCAGGAGAAACCTTCGGCGTAGCTCCTGTGTCATGCGGAACCTGGTGTTGCCGAATGGCCTTTCATGATCCGGTCCGTCCGAGATTTCCGCTCAGCGAGTGCGGCAATCCCCTCGAACAGGACCACGGTCTCGCGGGAGCATGTAAGGCGAATCGGACTTATCTTGCGAGGAAAATTGATGCGCTTCGGTGAGCTCAGAGCGTTCCTCTCGAAACAAATGGCCCTTCCTCCAACCCAACGGCCGGGCCGCGAGAGAATGCAGGCGGACCGGCGGCAGCGGACCGTTCTGGCATCAGCAGGCCTCGCTTCAGGCGGCGTGGACCAGACCGCCGCCGAAGTGACGACCGCCGTCGGAACGCCGACAGACGCAATCAGTTGGTGTTGGCCCCGACCACATGGATCGAGCATCTGACCAGTGCCACACGCGCGCTTCGATCCGACCCAACCATGTGGCTGGTTGGGCTTTTCGTCACCGGGGCGGCGCTAGCGTGGTTCCTGCCCATCGCGAGCCTTGGTGAACGAAAGGCTTCATTCGTCAATGGCGCCCTGCGTGGTCGTGGGGTCGACCGCGATTCTCCTCTACCAGTGGAGAATCAGCTCGACGGCGGTACAGCGGGCCGAGGATGCGAGAGTGGAGCAGGCGCTCCTTCGCAAGTCCTTCGACGCCCTCCAGTTCAAGCTGCAAATGATGCAGTCGAATTTTGAAATTGCCGTCGCCGATTGCGAGGAACTGCGCGCATGAACCGTGTGCTCTCGCACAAGATTGACGAACTCTCAGGCCAATTGCGCCGGCGAAATGGCGTAAGAAACACCGTGACGGAAGCCGTCAGCGACCTCACCGAAAGCACGTGACCGGCTGGTCATTCATCGAGGTGATGAGAATTCGGCGGTTGCAACTCGCTCCGCGAGTCTTAGATTAATGATCGACGGACCTATTCAAGAAATGCGATTGCCTGTCCGGGGGTCCCTTTCGCGCTGGGCGCGCAATGTTTTGTAGCAATAACGAGCAGGACTGCTGGTCTGCTCTTCGGAAACGTCGCCGTCTTCTCATTCTTCCCACCCGGCCGAAATGGCGGTTCACTGATGAAACCAGATCTCCGAAATGTTTTGATCGCCAGCGAAATCGAAGATGCCCAACGGCCCAAAGTGGGTGCTCGCCACCGAGCTTTCCCGGAGCTGAGAGGCGAAGGCTCATCACCGCGCGAGGCACTCATTGCGGTACTTGGGCTCCTGAAGCGAGCCACCGGCTGGGCCGAGGACGACTGGCACACCCTGGAGCTTTCCCGCGCGATCTTCGATGTCGAGGCAATGCTGAAACTGCTGGTATCAACAGACGGCATGAGGATCAGCGGCAAGCATTGCACGATCAGACGAATTGCGGATCTGGTCTATCTTACCAATCACGCGGGGGATTCTGGCTCGACTGAGCCTGGCTGTCATGAATCTTACGGAACGACCGAGACAGAGGAGTCGACGGGAAATGTGTTGATTTACCTTGTAGGCCGGCGGTACGGGGACAGGCGATGGCCCAATGCCGGCAACGGACCGCGAGCTGTCGAGCACGAACGACGCCGATTTCAGCGACGCAGTGCGGATCGACGCGAGTTCAACCGGCTCAAATTCGTTGACAGCGTTGAAAACCTATGAGGAAAGGTTCCGGTCTTGACGCGGAAAGAGGAGCGTCTGGCGTCTCAATCTCCGTCTCCGGGAAGAGGGCTATGAGTGAGATCCGGTCCACGCCCTGCGCACGGCCGATCAACGTTCTGCTGATTGAGGATCATCCGGGTGACGCCGACCTTGTGCGCGAGCGGTTATGCGGGCAGACAGGGGGGTCGTTCCACTTTGAGATCGTCTGGAGCGACACGCTCGAAGGCGGTTGCCGTGTGCTCTCTCATGGGGGGATCGACATCGTACTGCTGGACCTCTCGCTCCCGGACAGCCAGGGTATGGAAACTTTTCGCGCCATACGCGGGCAGGCGCCAGAAATGCCAGTCGTCATCCTGACGGGCCTCGACGATCAGGCCTTGGCTCTGCAATCGCTACAGGAAGGGGGGCAGGACTTCCTGCCCAAGGATCAGGCGACACCCCAGATTCTGGCACGCATGATTCACTACGCGGTGGAACGCAAGCGAGCGGAGACGGCCTTGCTGCGCTCCGAGGATCGCTATCGCATTCTGTTCGAAACGATTCCCCACGCCATCTGCGTCGTCGTCAAGGGAACGGAGGCGTTCATCGCCGTCAATCAGGCTGCCGTCAGTCATTACGGCTACTCGTCAGAGGAGTTCCTCAAGATGAGCATGCTGGACCTGCTCCCGGGCGACGCTCTGCCCGAGGTTTCGGCCTGGTTGGCCGCGAATGACTTTCGATCGCCGGTGCGCACCCGGCACCGCCGCAAGGACGGGAGCCTCGTTGATGTGGAGATGACGGTCGGCGACGTTGATTTCGCGGGCGACCCGGCGCGGTTCGCAATCATCACCGACATTTCTGAGCGAAAGCTGGCCGAGGAGCGACTGGAGTTCCAGGCGCTTCACGACGCGTTGACGGGTTTGCCCAACCGCGCATTCCTGGAATCTCAGGTGGAACGACTCACCGTTCACCGCAATGGGGACCGAAGTGAGCCGTTCGCGTTCTTGCTCCTTGATATTGATCGCTTCAAGGAGATCAACGATAGCCTGGGACATCATTGCGGAGATTGGGTGCTCCAGCACCTCAGTCCCAGGTTGCGCTCGTGCGTCCGTCGCAGTGACACCGTTGCTCGGCTCGGCGGCGACGAGTTCGCGATCATTTTGCCGGGCGCTGCCGCCACGGAGGCGCTTCATGTCGTCGAGAAGATCGAGTCCAACCTGCGGTCGCCAATCCTGATCGGAAATCATTCCCTGACGCTGGAAGCCAGCACCGGCGTTTCGCTTTACCCGGCGCACGGTCTGGACTGGGACACGCTCATCCAGCGGGCCGATATCGCGATGTACCAGGCCAAGCGGGCTCGTTGCGGCCATCTCATTTTTTGCGAGGGGAAATCGGAAGATTCGCTCGACCGCTTGGAGATGACGGCGGAGCTGCGCAATGCGATCGAAGGGAACCAACTGGAACTGCATTATCAGCCCAAGATCGATCTAGAGAGCATGCGGGTGAGCGGGGTCGAGGCGCTGATCCGCTGGCAGCATCCCCGCAAGGGGCTGATCTCGGCCAGCCGGATCATCTCGCTCGCGGAACACGCGGGTCTCATTAAACTCCTGGGACACTGGGTCTTCTCGACCGTGGCCTCGCAGACGAGCCTTTGGAACAAGATGGGGATCGATCTCGAGGTTGCGATCAACCTGGCGGCTCAAAACCTCCAGGACCCCGATCTGGTCGCCGCGGTCATCGACCGTATCAACCGGCAGAACTCGCACCGGATGCGGCTGGTCCTCGAGATCACGGAAAGCGCTATGATGTCTGACCCTGAAGGCTCGAAGCTCGTTCTCAACCAGCTCCACGACCTGGGCGTGAAGGTCTCTATCGACGATTTCGGCACCGGCTATTCGTCGCTGTCGTACCTCAAAACACTTCCCGTTGACGAAGTGAAGATCGATCAGAGCTTCGTGCAGAACATGGTCCAGAATTCACGCGATTCTTGTATCGTGCGAACCATCATCGAGCTCGGACACAACCTGGGCCTCCGGGTTGTCGCCGAAGGCGTGGAGGCGCATTCGAGCCTAAATCTCTTGAGCGGCCTGGGCTGCGACGTGGCTCAGGGATATTACCTGAGCCATCCTTTGCCCTGCCAGCAACTCGAGCGGTGGTACAAGAACGAGGCAGGAAACAACCAGTGGGCCGCTGACCCTGCCCTGGCGAGCTGACGGCTTATCTGTGAGGCCCGGGAGAAAAAGTGACGACCGTGAACCAGAAGCTCTCGATCGACTTGACGACTTTGACGAACTCCGTGAACTTGAGTGGCTTTGCGATATAACAATTCGCGTGGAGTTGATAGCTTTTCAAGATGTCTTCCTCTTGCTCGGATGATGTCAGAACCACCACGGGAATGTGCTTCAGCTCATGATCGGCCTTGACCTCAGCGAGTACCTCACGTCCATCCTTGCGAGGCAGGTTCAGATCGAGCAAGATGAGGTCGGGTCGGGGCATCTTTTCATACTTGCCGGTCTTCCTCAAGAATGCGATGGCCTCTTCGCCATCCGCAACCACGTGCAGCCTGTTCGTGACCTCGCTGTCCTTCAATCCCTCCCGTGCGATGTCCGCATCTCCCGGATTGTCTTCGATCAGCAAGATTTCGATCGGTCGATTCATGCTGTTAGCTGTAGTCATTATATTAGAGGCCTATTGATCGAAGGGTAAGGGTGAAGAGAAACGTGCTGCACTCCGGCTGGGGATTGACCCATATCCGGCCACCGTCGTTCCGAATGCCGAGACATCATCGTCTCCGCAGATTCCGGCACACCTCGCGACTGCAACTGGTTCGCGGAAATGTGGGACAAGAGGAAGATCGGCAAATCTCGACTATAATAAGCGTTTCTTTGTCAGGGGCATAGAGAAAAAATGGGCAAGACGACGCATGGGCTAAAACTGCATCGCAAGAGAAACTGAGCGAGGCTTCCGACAGAGTCCATCTGGTAGAGATGGAAAATGGCGAAAGCCTCGCGCTTGCGGCCGCACGATTGCGGCCGTCCCTAAACAACAGGCCCGCTGGTGCGGCCGAAGATCAAGGAGACGACGAACAGCACCAGGAAGACGAAAAGGAGAATCTTGGCGATGTAGGAGAAATCGCCGGAAAGGCCCCCGAAGCCGAGCACGCCGGCAATCAGGGCGAGGACGGCAAAAACTACGGCCCATCGGAGCATGACACTGTTCCCTTCATGGTTAAGATGCGGCGAGGTCGAAAAGTCGCCGCAATCGGTTGAAGTTATACACGAAACAACGTCGAAGCATCAATCTGGGGGACTTCGAATGGGTTGTGCTCAAGGCATAACCCGGCTCGAAGCATCACCCGCGCCGCCGCGGTATCGTTCGTAGTGCCGCCGTTCGTGGTGGTAGGCCAGGCCGACGAACGCGGTGCCCAGTCCCACTAGCAAGGATGCCAGCAGGACCACGATGATTAGCATGAGCGGCGTGTCGAGCTGAATCCACTTGAGGTAAGTGATTGAAGCCGGATCATTCGCCGCCAGATTCTGGTACCGCGTGCCGAGGCCAAGGGCCGAGAGTCCCAGGCCGATCAGGGCGCCCGCGGTGATGATCGAGCCACAGAGCGCTCGCATCGACAGCTCCTTCGGAAGACGGGGGCCAGAGGCTCCCCGCCTGGGAAGCTTGGCCCCGGAGAGTGAGAAGAGTCATTCACATGTTGCATCCGCGCATCATGCCGGCAAGGACCAAGAGGATCCCCGCCATGATCATGACGATGCTGCTACAGCCGCAGCCGGGATAGGCGCCGTAGGGCCCTCTCGGCTGATACCAGCCGCCGCCGCCGAACATCCCTCCAGGTCCTATGCTCATCTCAGTCCCCTGTTCGTTAGTAACGTAAGACCCGGCCCCGAAAACGTCGCGCCGCTTGGGCCTGACTGATGCAAAACATCAGGCAAAAGCGGTGCCATTAATCATGCGCTGCGACGCTTTCTCAAGCGGCGGCGCGAAATACGCCACAGACCGATATGTATTTGTCAACATTCTGGATCGATGGAACGCGTATTCTTTGATATGGTGAGATCAGCGCTTTTGTGAAGTAACCTGGCGCCTGGTTCTCAGGTTGGTCCAGAGCTGGCGGCCGTGCTGGCCTAGCTGAGTAACAACTCGGCCCACCTTGGAGCGCGTGGATAAGAGCTGGAGGTTGCGGATCAAGGCTGTGCGCTCGGCCTTGTGCAACTGAGCGGCAAGGGCGGGCAATACGTGCTCGGCCACGCCGAATGGCGTCTGATCGGCGAGCCCGGCGGCGGTGAAGACGGAGAACGTGGGAGGTAGCGTGGCACGCAAAGAATCGAAAAGTGCGCGGACGGCCGCCTCGCGCACTCCCTTGCCGGCCGCCCAGTCGTAGGGAGGAGCCCAGACGACGCCGAAATCGGGTGTGTCAACTCCCGTGATCACCACCAGGGTCGGCGGCGCTTCGCGCTGGGGATGCTCGATGTGGTGGCGGTCCCAGGCCTGCGCGAACGCCACGTCGGCAGGTTGCAGGCTCTTGCGGCCGTCGATCACTAGGATGAGCAAATCGCAGTCGATTGCGGCCGAGACTGCCGCCTGGCGCAGCGTGCGGTCGCGGCGCGATTCTTTGTTGACCGTGGGCGGGTAGCCGGGAACTTCGGTCCAGTGCACGTTCCTGAGCCGGTTGACAAGTTCCGGGTCGAGGCCTCGGCCCTCGAACCTCGCCTTGATCAAGGACGGATCGCCCGCGAACGCCTCTTTCATCGAGTCGATCAATCGTGATTTTCCCGACCCACGGCCGCCGACCACCGCGGCCTTCAGCGGCTCTTCCTCGGTCTTGGCCGGCGCGGTGCGAGGCGTGCGCCGAGTGAGGCGCCGATACTGTTCGGCACCGATGGCCAGCCGCCCGCTCATGAGCTCGATCAGGTGCACACCCACCCGGTTCACATACGCCTGGTAAAACCAGCGCAGCACGTTTTGCTGCATGTTCCGCCAGGCCGGCTTGACGATCAGTTCGCGCGTTCCCAGCCGTGCCAGACCGCTAAGCGGGTTGAGAAGCGGTGAGACCAGCGAGTAAAGATCGTTGGCCTTGGAGATGTATCCGGCCACCTGGATGGCCCGCCGCCAGTGCGACAGCGTGATCATGTCGCCACCGGGCACCTGGCGCGAAAGTTGAGCCAGGTCTTCGGAGGCCAGCTCCATGGCGGTGAGCAACTCGACGAGCGGAACCTCATCGAGGGGATTGCTCGCGTTGGGATGATAGAAACTGGCCAGCCGCGAGAGCAGCTTTCGTCCGGTCTCAATGTAAAGGTCGGCCTCGATCAAGGATTCCATCGCCAACGACTCGCCCGCGTCGGCCTCGGCCTCGACGAGCTTCCAGGCCTCGCGATCTCGCGGCGAGAACGTGCCCGGAGAATCCCAATCCAGAGGCGGTAGAATTGGCGTGACATTTTTCGTCCAACGAGCGGCCAGGATCGACCACAGACCCCCCGCCAGGATCCAGGCGAACACAGCGATCCACAGCCACCCACGCTCCCATAGCCAGAGCGTGCCGAAGCCCACGTACGCCAGCACGGGCCCTACCAGGAGCAAGACCAGAACCCAGGCTCGCCATTGCTTGAGAACGTTGGTCATGGGATTACCAGTTGGACCTACTCCACGACATTCTGGCGACGTGATGGGCCTGACGCAAATTCTGTTCCAGCAACGACCGAGAAGACCCTGACGACCAGCCGGCGGCCACCTTCTCACAGGACGATTCGCTCTCCAGCTTTCGCTTTTGGCTCCAAGAGCAACGATTCCCTGATCGGCACGACCGTGTCAAGCGGTTCTGGAACCCTGGTTTTGATTGCGAGGGCGTGCAGGGGATTGACCGCGTCGTCGATATTTTGATTCGAGACGACCTGCCGTCTCGCTCGGGCCATGGAGGGATTTCCGTCATGCCGCGTTGCCAGTCGATTGGGATCGCGCTTTTAGGGATCATGGCTTTCGGCGCCGCCGGATGCGACGGGGGTGCGCCGCCCAGCGGTGCCGCGCCATCACGCCTGCCGATCTCCTTGAGAAACAGCGCACGAAGCTGTTCGAGATGAAGTCGCAAATGAAGACGCGGCCGTCCGCCAAGCCTGGTGCGCGTCGCTGAGCCGCCCGGGCTGGGCCCGCCGGCCGTCTTCCGCTCCCGCACGACGCCGAAGTCAATGTTGCTGAGTCAATTCCGGCCCCTCTTGTTCATTCATTTCCGGTCATTCCAGGGAGCCCTTGCCATGGACCGCTCGTCGCGATTCGGATTCACGCTGATCGAACTGCTCGTTGTGATCGCGATCATTGCCGTGCTGATCGCGCTCTTGCTTCCAGCCGTGCAGTCGGCCCGTGAAGCCGCGCGCCGCATCCAGTGCACCAACAACCTCAAGCAGATCGGCCTGGCCCTGCATAATTACCACGCCGCGGCGAGCAGCTTTCCACCGGGGGCCGCTCTCAATGGAGTCGCCGCGGTACCCGGCCTCTACGCCTCGTGGCAACCCAATATGAGCGCCCAGGCGATGATGCTTCCCTATCTCGAGCAGTCACCCGTTTACAACTCGCTGAATTTCAGCTTCGGCGCCGAGTACGACCTGGGCATGAATTCGACCGGCGTCTTGACGATCATCGCCGGCTTCCTTTGCCCTTCAGACCCCAATGCCGGCAGGCGGCTGAACACGAACAGCTATTACGCCAGCATGGGAACCACGACCGATTACATGTTCAGCCCACCCATGGCCGGCGGGGCGAACTGGATGGGCACGACGCCTAACGTCACCTTCACCGGCAGCACGGGGCTGTTCGCGGAGGCCGTCTCTTACGGCGTCGGCGGACTGCACCGACGGCACTTCGAACACCGTCGCTTACGCCGAGTCTTTGCTGGGTGACGGCATGGCCTCCAGCGTGTGGGGGCCGACCACGACCCCGCCCAGCAAGTACCGGGGGAACATGGTGTACGGCGCAGACCCTGGCGACGATCTGAACCGCCCGCACGACGCGTTTCAAAACCCCGCCTTCACGTTGACCCTGCTCCAGAACTGCAACCTCATGTTTCAGTCGACGAGCACGAATATCGGCGACGACCACGGCTACCGCTGGGCGATGGGAATCACGGGCTACTCGATGTTCAATACGATCCAGACGCCCAACGACGCACAGTTCCCGTTTTCCGCCTGCCGGCTCGACGGCGGCCCGAACAACTATCCAGACAGCGGCTTCGCCTACAGCTCCAGCAGCGCCCATCCCGGCGGAGTCAATGTTTGCTTCGGCGACGGCAGCGTGAGGTTCATCAAGAACGGCATCAACCGGATGATCTGGTGGTCGCTGGGCACGAAGATCAGGCGGCGAGGTGATCAGTGCCGAGGCCTATTGAATCAGGCGCCCTGGCCCGGGCCCGCACCGCGGCTCGTGGCTTCGTTAAGCACCGCATTTCACTTGCCGACGAAAGCCACCCGCCACACCGTGCCCGAGCCGTCGTCGGTGACGAGCAGCGCTCCGTCCTTGGCCACGGCCACGCCGACCGGCCGGCCCCAGACGTTGCCATCCTGGGTCACGAACCCGACGAGGAAGTCCTCGTACTCGCCCGTGGCCTTGCCGTCTTTCATCGGCACGCGGACCACCTTGTAGCCGGTCCGGCGAGCCCGGTTCCAGGAGCCATGCTCGGCGGCGAATGCGTCGTGGTGGTACTCCTGCGGAAACTGCGTGCCGTCGTAAAATGTCATGTCGAGCGACGCCGAGTGCGATTGGACCAGAACGTCGGGAACGATCACCTTGTCCTTGAGCTCGGGATGTTTGCCCTTGTGCCGAGGATCTTGGTTGGGTCCCAGGTAATACCATGGCCAGCCGTAGAAGCCCCCTTCCTTGACGTGCGTGATGTAGTCGGGCACGAGGTGGTCGCCCAGCAGGTCGCGCTCGTTGACCGAGGCCCAGAGCTCGCCGGTCGCGGGATGAATCGCCAGGCCGACGGCGTTGCGAATTCCCCAGGCGAAGATACGCTCGTTCTTGCCGTCGGGATCGAAGGCCAGGATGTCGGCCCGCCGCTTCTCGCTGGCGTCGTCGCTGACGTTCGACCGCGAGCCGACCGAGACGAACAGCGTCTTGCCGTCGGGCGAGAACTCCAGGTCGCGCGTCCAGTGGCCGCCGCCGCCCACACGTTCGCGCCCGGTCGGGATGTCGGCGACGATCATCTCGGCCTGGCCCCGTGCCCTGGTGTCGCCGTTCTGGTAGGCGAAAGCGGACAACCGAGCCGGTATTGCCCACGTAGACGTACTTCGGCTTCGGTCCCGGCGGATAAAACGCAATCCCGAACGGCCGCTCCAGGCCCGTGGCGAAAACCTCGCTCACCTCGGGCTGGCCGTCTCCATCGGCATCACGCAAGACGTGAACGCGATTCGCACCGCTCTCGGAAAGAAAAAGGTCGCCATTATGTGCGCGGACGATCACGCGGGGTTCGACCAACCTGGTTGCGAACTCGGTTACCTTGAACCCTTCGGGCGCCTTGGGCCAGGCTCCCTGGGGCCGCCGCACGACCCTGGGAAAATTGTTGGCCGACGGTGTCTCGTAGGGCGTCGCCAGGTCAGCCAGAGTGATCTTCCGCCGCACGCCCGGCGCATCGGTCGTCCAGTCGCCCAGCGCATCTTTGCCGGTAAGCGTCGCCCGCGGCGATGCCACATCGTCAGCGACCGCAACCGGAGCGGCCACGAGATCGATTGTCGCCAACATAGACCCAAGTGCGAGTATTACCGGGCTGAATAAGTGGTTCATCAGTAGTACCCTGACTGGTTGATTGATTGTGTAAGAGAACAAATGTACCTATTGGCTGTCGTGCAGGAAGGTGAGAAACTCTGTGCGGGTTCAAAGCTTGGGTGGAGTGCGATCCGCATTCCGTGGGCCAAACGGTATTTTGCAAGAATAATCCCGCTCGTGTGTCTTTCGCCACCCCATCCGGCTGAGCTTGAGTTCTGAATGTATGCAAGCGTATGATTTCAGAGGTGCCTGCATACGGCTGTGGCTCCCGTGCAATCCAGAGGCCACCACACGTTGACCCATCAGGCCTCGTCATGATCTGATGGTGTCGGCGCTTATCGTCGGCTCGTTCGACAGGCATGATGCCCGGAGCAATCGCGCAGTGTCCACGAAGCCCAATACCATACCCGACCGCCTTTCGGGCTCGGAATTCCTGTCGGCTGTTGAGGAGCTGGAAATCCTGCCAGAGGCGGTGCTGCGGGAGTTTCGTAACCGTTCTTCCGATGGGGAAGAGCCTCGGGAGGTTTCGGCCTCCGTCCTGGCCGATCAGCTCGTCGAGAACGGAATGCTGACGCTGCTGCAGGCGCGTCGGCTGCTGGTGGGGAAGGCTTCGACTCTGACCTATGGACGTTACGTGTTGATGGAGCACATTGGCACCGGCGCCATGGGACGGGTGTTCAAGGCGCGGCATCGATTGATGGATCGCGTGGTCGCGCTCAAGGTCATCTTGCCGATGTGCGTCGCTTCGAAGCATTCCGTCGCTCGATTCTTTCGCGAGATGAAGATCGTTGGCTTGCTCGACCACCCCAACGTGGTTCGCGCCTATGACGCCGACCAGCACGATGGTTCTCCATACATCGTCATGGAACATCTCGACGGTGAGGACTTTGAACAGCCCCTGCGCCGGCGCGGCAGCCTTCCCGTGCAAGAGGTGATCGAATACATGTCGCAGGCCGCCTGGGGCCTGGCTCACGCCCATGAAAAGGGAGTGGTCCATCGCGACATCAAGCCCACCAACCTCTTCTTGACCACGACCGGCGTGGTCAAGATTCTCGACCTTGGGCTGGGGGCGTTCGTCGGCGTCTCGAATGAGGAGGTCAAGCCCACGGACACGGACGAAGGCTTCGTGGTGGGGACGACCGACTACATGTCTCCCGAGCAGGTGACCGCACAGGCTGTCGATGCCCGTACCGACCTGTTTAGCCTGGGCTGCACCATGTACCGCTTGCTCACGGGAGCCTATGCTTTTCCCGGTGAGACCAAGGCGGATCGTCTGGTCAGAAGGGTCCACGACGGACACGTTCCTATCTCCGACGTGCGGCCTGACCTGCCAATACGTCTCGTCGCGGTGCTGGAGCGGTTGCTTGCGCACAATCCCGACGATCGCTTCTCTTCGGCGGTCGAGGCGGCGGAAACGCTGGAGGCGATGATCCACCTTCGAGGCCGCCAGAGTCGGGGCTCTCGTGCCAAGGACTCTGGAAAGCCGGCTCGCCCCAGCCCGCCGTCATCGCTCTCCAGCCCCGAACCCGAGGCGCCGGTGGATTGGTCGCTCGTCGAGTCCGAGCTTGCTTCCAAGGCGGGCCGCGGCGTCGGTGAGCCGCTTTCTGCCGGGCCGAGAACAGCCAGCCCGACTTTACCCTCGACCTCGTCGGGGCGACTCAACACCTATCGCCGGGGAATCGAGGAAGAGGGGGCGGAGTCCGGGCGAACCGTCCAGCAGCAATACCGCCAGGAACTGATCCAGATGAATCGTGGTCTCGTCGAAGAGCGCAGTCAGGACCAGGCGGAAGGGCCCCCCTCCACCGGCGAAACCTGGCTCGAGCGTCTGGGCGAACATCTCGGCGACTTCCTGGCCGAGCCAAGCGCTGGCCAGATCATTGCCGTTCTCTTGATCGTCACCCTTATCGTGGCGACCGCGCTGGCCGTTTCTCTCAGTTGAATGCCGTGGACCTGCCGCGTGGGCTTGTTCCCAAGGCCAATTGGGGCAGGCCTGTCGAGGCAGGGCGGCTGGGACGGGCATCCCTCCCGAACCCCTCGCGGCTCGCTCTCCCGGATCAGGGCGAAATCATGCACGTCAGACAGGTGAGAGATGGAGATGACGCCGAATGGATGCGGATGCGTGACATCTTGTGGCCTGGTCTGTCCGCCGCGACACACGTGACCGACATGGCTGATTTCCGGTCGGACCAGACAACACAAATGGTATTCGTCATCGATCGGGAGGTCGGCCGCCTGGGCGGATTCATCGAAACCGGAACGCGGCGATACGCAGACAGATGCGAGACATCTCCGGTCGGGTACATTGAAGGCTGGTATGTTGACCCTGACCTGAGGCGGGCAGGTTGGGGACGTGCCCTGGTGCAGGCCGCCGAAGCATGGGCACGTTCCTGCGGGTATGCGGAAATCGCCAGCGACTGCTTCCTTGAAAACGAGGTCAGTCTCCGAGCCCATACCGCCTTGGGTTATGAGGAGACCGAGCGATTGATCCACTTCCGAAAGCCGCTGGCAGACGAGCGAGCCTGAAGGAGATACGACCATGGGATCGATAGCCATCGCATGCTACAAGCCTCGACCGGGTTGCGAACAAGCACTGCTCGATCTCGTCCGCAATCACTTGCCTCCACTTCGCGCCGAAGGTCTCGTGACGGAGCGTGCTTCGATCGTCATGTGCGCGGCGGACGGAACCATTATTGAAGTCTTCGAGTGGGTCTCGAAGGAAGCTATCGCCGGCGCCCACTCCAATCCAATAGTGCTCGATCTGTGGAAGAAGTTCGAGGCGGCATGCTTTTACGAGACACCCTCCAACTTGCCCGAGTTCCAGAATATGTTCGCGCACTTTGAAGCACTCGATACCGTCGCACCGACTTAGTGCTGCCTATTCACAATTAACTGTGGGGTTGTGATGTCGAGCAGTTCGGCCTATTCTACGTGCGTTCGGCTGGAGAACCGATTGGTCACCGCGAATGGAGTCGCACCATGCCTGGCCCGACGCCCTTGGACCGCCCCAAGTTCCCGTCGGAGTTCCTTGATCAATGCCGAGCCTTGGTCCGTCGCCGGGCGGTGCCGCACGACCAGCACCAGAGGGCTCGGCTGGTCCTCTTGCTCCACGAATCTCCCGCGTTGTCGCACGTCGCGGCCGCGGCCTTGGTGGAACTCCACCCCAACTCCGTCCGCCTCTGGCGACACCGCTGGGCCAGCGGGGACTTCTCCTTGGCCGACCAAGCGGGCCGGGGTCGCAAGCCCGCTTTTTCCCCCTCGTGACCGCGCGATCGTCAAGGCGGTCGCCTGTGAAGCCGTCTGCCAGACCAAGTTGCCGCTGAGTCGCCTGTCGACCTCGGACCTGACCGAGCGGGCTGGAACAGCCTTGGGTCGGTCCATCAGCCCCAGCACCGTCTGGCGCATCCTGGATGCCGACGCAATCAAGCCATGGCGGTATAAGTACTGGATCTTCCCGCGCGACCCGAAGTTCTCCGAGAAGGCGGGTCGCGTCCTGGATCTGTACGCCGGCTCCTGGGAGGGCAGCCGGCTGGGCCGCAGGGACTATATCATCAGCTCGGATGAGAAGACGAGCATCCAGGCCCGGATTCGATGCCACGCGACTTTGCCGACGGGCCCCAAGCGGCCGATGCGCGTTGAGCATGAGTACCAGCGGGGCGGAGCCTTGCAGTACCTGGCTGCTTGGGATGTTCGCCGCGGCCGAGTCTTGGGCCGGTGTGAGGAGAAGACTGGCATCGACTCGTTCGGCCGATTGGTCGAGCAGGTCATGCGGAGTGAGCCCTACCGGTCGGCCAGTCGGGTCTTCTGGGTCGTGGACAACGGCTCGTCGCACCGCGGGCAGGCGGCCATCAGGCGACTGCGAAAGGCCCATCGCAAGGCGGTCTTGGTCCACACGCCGGTGCATGCCAGTTGGCTGAATCAGGTGGAGATCTACTTCTCGATCATCCAGAGGAAGGTTCTGACTCCAAACGACTTCGCCAGCCTGGAAGAGGTGGAGCAGCGACTTCGGCTGTACGAAGAGCTGAGCAATCGACAGCCTCGTCCGTTCGATTGGAGATTTGATCGAGCCGCCTTGCAAGACTTCCTGGAGCGATTGGAGGCCAAGTGTGGCAAACTGCCCGGAGCCTTGGTCACTTGATTCTTCGGGTGCCACGCAGGGCATCACAACCTCACAGTTTATTGTGAAATGGAGCACTTAGGCCAAAGCCCTGAGGGTACATACACTTTTTACATGGACATGAATGGAAAAGAGAAGCAGCCGATCGTGCGTGACGCAATCGTGCCCTTCACTGTGGCACTCGAAGCGGCCAAAGAGTTCTTCTGCCACAATCGGTTGCCTCAATCATTGCGGTGGTTCGAGCTTTGACGGGACGCTTCGCTGTGGACTTCGCGGGGGACGGACTCAGTGTGCGCCGTGGAAAGATGTTGGTCTTCGGGGGATTCGCGGGGAAAGACCAAGGAAACCTCCTACCTTTAAGTGTTGGGTAGCACCCAACAGCTGGGCGCTAGCTTCGCTCTGATCGCACCCGACAAAAGAGCCCGCTCGTTGCCGCCTTGTGAATTCCCAGCTCGTTGATGGTATGAGAAGCGGTGGTCTCCCCGCAGGTCGAGTAGACTCGCCTGAAGCAGGCCATGGGGGCTTTCAAGGGTTCCGGCCTGTAGGCCAAGAAGGTTCGAGCATCGGAGACCGCCATGTCCAAGGATATCACTTTGACCGTAGATGATCACGACCGTGGGGCTTCGGGGTCCAACTGATGGGCGACATAGTAGCGACTGGCACACGGCTACTCACGAAGGAAGATCTAGAATTCCCGATCGTCGGCGTCAAGGAAGGCTTCCTCGATCCGTGCCGCACTTTTGAGGACCTAGCCGCCGCTAGGTGGGCGGGACTCCGTGCGTTCGAAGGCATGACGCTGTACGACTCTGGCGGAAGAGCTTGCGTTGTAACTGAGGCTGTAAGATCAGATAAGTCGATTTTACGACTTCTGGTGGACGTCATTAGGAGCAAGCTTTTTCATGTAGATATCTATATACGATCAAATGTAAAGATAATCGAACTTGAGAACTTCAGAAGGGAGGTGCTGGAAGAAATCAGGAAGGAAGACTACTGGTCGTCAACGGGTGGCCTGCCCGATGTCATTGGGCTGGTTTCCAGCGCGGAAGACCATCGGGCCGTTATGGAGGCTCTCTTGTCTGTGCTCGTGCTTGACGGAAAGGCAGAAGGCTTCGCGGGGCCGGGGTAAATTACCAGTGGCCCCTGGCATTCCCCTGTGCCTGAAACGACCCGAACTGGGGGTGACGCCAGGGGAAGATCCATGCTCTCGGCCACGCAGCCAAAGTTGGCGGCGTCCACGACCTGGTGTCGGCCGACACTGGCCTCGTCCCGCCAGGGCTCCCCTAGCCAGCATACGCGGTCACTTCGTATCATAGAGATGTGTTTCGTTCGATTGAGCGGTTTGAACGGGCCGATTTTGCTGCGCAGAGCGGTAGGAATTGAGGAGATTGGGTTCATGGCGTCGCGTCGGATCTTGCTGGTTGAAGACAGCTCCACGATGCGGCGGATGCTGGCGATGATGCTCAAGGAAGAGGATTTCGACGTCAAGACCGCCAATGACGGAGCGGAAGGCCTGGCCAAGGCGCGCGAAGAGCCCCGGCCCGAGCTGATCCTGACCGACTACGAGATGCCCGAGCTCGACGGCGCCGGGCTTTGCCAGGAGATCAAGAAAGACAAGGAGCTGCGGTCAATCCCGGTGCTCATGCTCACGACGCTGGGCGAGACGCAGAACAAGATCGCCGGGCTGGAAGCGGGGGCCGACGACTACATCCAGAAGCCCAAGAGCCCCGACGAGGTCCAGGAGATGTTCGCGCGGATCCGTGCCCAGCTACGGACCGCCGACCTGCGGCTCGAGCTGGCCGAACGCAACCGGCTGCTCGAAGTCGGCCCACAAGAAGTTGACGTTCGAGCTCGAGCTGGCGCGGAAGGTCCAGTTCGCCCTGATGCCTCGGCCGCCCAAGCCCCGGGGAGTCTTGCGAGTGGCCGTCCGGTACACGCCGGCCAACCAGCTCGGCGGCGACGTTTATGACTTCTACCGGCTGGAGAACAACCGCCTGGGAATCCTGGTGGCCGACGTGTCGGGGCACGGCGTGAACTCGGCGATGCTCTCCGGGATGGTCAAGGCCCTGGCCGCGCCGCTCTCGATCGCGGTGCTCGAGCCCGGCGAGCTGCTGGCGGGGCTTGACGTCGCCACCGAGCAGTATTTTCCCGAAGGCTACTTCTGCACCGGGTTTTACCTGATCGCCGACGAGGAGACCGGTCTGGTCCGGTATGCCGGCGTGGGGCACCCGCCGGCGATCGTTGATCGGGCCCCACGGCACCCGGACGCTCGCCTCGAACCCCGGCATGCTCGGGATCGGCATGGTCGACGGCACGGCCGGCGACGCCGACCGGCTCGAGCCCGGCGAGTCGCTGATCATCTACACCGACGGTCTGACCGACGCGATGGACCCCTCCGACGTGCTCTTCGGTGAGGACCGGCTCAAGACTCTGCTTCAAGGCCATCACGGCGCTGATCCGACCGAGATCCTCAACCACGTGGACGACGCGCTTGAACCGGCACACCTCACCCGGCCGTCCCGCGGACGACATCAACATCATCGTTCTGCAGCGTCCCGTCGAAATGAATGCTCCCAAACCGTCCGGCAGCATGGTACAATAGGTCATGTGTGCCAGTCTTCCGCTCGAGGACGAGGGAACGTCCCTGCCTGCGTCCTCGGACGCCGGCTCTTGTACGGAAAAGTCCAGCCCGTTCGTGCTCGCTCGGTAGGAAACGGGTGGTTTACACCATGGCGGTCGACCGACCGGATCTCGAGACCTTTGCGCTGGAAGGCCCGGCCACGATCTATGAGGTGTCGGCCCTTCGTGAATCGTTGCGGTCGGCACTCACCCAGGGAAAGATTTGCGGATTGACCTGGGCGAAACGGGAAAGTGGGACCTCGCCGGCTTGCAGCTCCTGATCTCTTGTGTCAAGACCGGTCTGCCCAGGGCCGGACAGTTCGGATCGCCAGGATTCCCGATGTCTGTGCTGAGATCGCCGAGCGGTCGCGGACTGGCCGATTGGCTTCGATCTGTTATCGGAGTGAATCTGGGCCGCACAAGGAAAGTTTGAACCGTCGGTACCGCTCTGACGCCTGAATAGTGCAAGAACGCACGTAACGCTATGAGCAAAACGATCGTTCATGCCGACGATAGCGCTTCGGTCAGGCGCTGGGTAGCGGAACAACTGAACGACATGGACCTCAAGGTCGTTTCGGTTTCCGATGGCGAAGCGGCACTCGATGTCCTACGGGAGACGCCCTGCGACTTGCTTTTGACCGACCTGGAAATGCCCAATCTGGACGGCCTCGCGCTGGTTGCAGCCGTTCGGGAGTTGCCGGCCCATCGATTCCTTCCGGTTCTCGTGCTGTCCTGCCGACATCCCAACGGAGTTCGATGCCGCCCGGCGGCAAGGCGTGACCGGTTGGATGGTCAAACCCATCGACTCGGAGCATCTCCGTCGCTGGGTTCGCCGGGTCTTGCCGGATAGGATAAACGTCGTATTCATTTATATAGGTGAGACTGATCAGGGTGCCTCTTCGCCACGCCTGGCTCCGGTTCGAAAGTAACTTCAACCCGGCTACCAGGCTCTTGGCCACCATGCAGATCTGTTGCATGGGTGGTGGTTTTTTCGTGATTGAGGGATCCGAGACCGTCTCGCTTGTCGTTTTCGTGTAGAGTTCCGTGGCAGAAATTTCGGTGTCGTGGTGGCTCATTGAGAATTGATCTGAGCGTGTGGGTGATGCATCGGCCTCGCCATCGCAGGGCCAGAGCTGAGGTTTGAATCATTGAGCGGTTCCAAAGCGGATCTCATGCGTGAGATGTTTTTTGAAGAGGCGTCGGAACTCCTGGCGAGCCTGGAAACAGGCCTGGGAACCCTGGAGGCGGTTGCCCTTGATCGGGCGCGGCTCGACCGGGTCTACCGGGCGGCGCACAGTCTCAAAGGGGCCGCGGGCATGGTCGGGTATCCAGCGATCTCCGAGCTTGCCCTGGCCATCGAGCGGGCACTTGGCCAGGTCCGATCAGGCGGAGCGTCAGTCGACGCTGATCTCGCTCGGTCGGTCGTGTCGAAGCCGACGAGCTCGCTGCCGTGGTGCAAGCGGAAGAGGCAAAGTTCCGTGCTTCGTCATCTTGAGAATCTGAGTGTCCGACGTTAGACGCGAGCGACGGTGGGAAAGGATAGGCAAGGGTCTTGGCGAGTTCAGACGACCGGTTCCGCGAGATGTTCTTCGAAGAAGCGCGCGAGCTCTTGATCGGCCTGGAAGAAGGGCTGATGGACTTGGAGCGACGTCAGGGGGACCGTGCGCACCTCGATCGGACGTTTCGCGCGGCGCACAGTCTGAAGGGTGCCGCGGCGATGGTCGGTCTGGAATCGATCGCTCGGTTTACAAATGGAATCGAGGCCGTGCTGGAGAAAATCCGGTCCGGCTCCCTGGCTGTCGACTCCGACATCATCACGACGCTGCTCGAATCTCGAGACCACCTGGCGGCAATGATCGAGGGCGAGGCGGCGGGCTCGCCGGTGCCCGGCTCGGGTGATCTGAGCAACGGCTCAGTCGAGCTGCTGCGGCGTCTCGCCCCGGCCAGGCGAGAGCGTCGCCGAGGCACCAGGCTCGTCGGGTGTTCCGCATTCGCCCTCGACCGAGTCGGCGCAGTCAGAGCCGCGCAGAGGCCGCATCGACTGAGAAACCCAAGGAACCCCCGGCACCGCCGGCGAAGCCCAGATCACGCCGCTCTCAGGCAAACGGGCAAGGAGGCAAGCCGCCCAAGCCAAGGGCGGCTCGAGGTAAGTCGAGAGCGATGGGGCAGGGTGAAGAACAGGCGGCCGCGGAGCCGGGATCGACGAAACCGGGGTCCCAAGCGAGCGAGCCTGCCGATGCCACGCACCCATTGTACCAGATCAGGCTGACGCCAGGCCCGGACACGTTGCGGCGAGGCGTCAATCCGCTGGGCGTGCTGGACGAGCTACGCGAGCTCGGTAAGACGACCGTCACCACTGATATCGCCTCTGTTCCCGTGCTCGACGTGCTGGACCCCGAGCGATCCTACCTGAGCTGGACGATCCTGGTCGAGACCGAGCGCCGATCCAGAGCGGCTCAGAGATGTCTTTCTCTTCGTCGCTGAGGATAGCCTGGTTCAGGTCCAGAGACGCACATCGGCCGGCAGCCTGGAAGATGTGTCGATGGCTCCGCCGGCCCAGACTCGCTAGATGTGACAGTTAGACCGGCCACCCCAGAGGCCATCCATCCACTCTTGAGTTCTCGACCCACGTCGGCGGAGCCGCCCCGGCGCCGTCGGCCTCGATGCCCGCAACGCCTTCCCGTGACGGCGGCATGAAAGCACCGGCAGCCGTGGGGCCGACTGGTGGAGCACGCCTGCCGCCAATGGCCCCGGGCTGGCGCCGCTGGCTCCCTCTCGACCCCATGCTCGCATCAGGGTCGACGCCTTGCAGCTTGATGACCTGGTTGGCCTGGCTGGTGAACTGGTCGTCCTGTCCGATAATCTTCAGGGATTGCGCGAAGACCCTCGCCTGACCCCGTGGCTGCACGCGCTTGAGTCGCTGCAGCGCGTGAGCCGGCAGATCCGCGACACGACTCTGGACCTGCGCATGGTTCCGGTCGATGAGCTTTTCTCCCGGTTCCCCCGGGTGGTTCGCGACCTGGCCGATCGATCGGGCAAGGAGATCGAGCTGCGGATCGTGGGCCAGGAAACGCGGCTGGACCGGGCGATCATCGAGCGGCTGGGCGATCCCATGGTCCACCTGATCCGCAACGCCGTTGATCACGCGCTCGAGACGCCCCAGGAACGGCTCGAGGGCAAGAAGCCGCGGATGGGTCGGATCACGCTGGTAGCCGGCCACGAAGGAGATCGGGTGGCGATCCGGGTCGAGGATGACGGCCGGGGGCTCGATCGGGAGAAGATCGTCCGCAAGGGGATTGCGCGAGGCTTGATTCCCACTGGGACTTCGCCCGACGATCCCCGCGTGGTAAGTCTGATCTTCGAGCCCGGTTTCTCGACGCGCGAGAATGTCAGCGAGCTGTCGGGCCGGGGCGTCGGTCTTGACGTCGTCCGTGATTCGGTGCGGGCGTTGCGCGGCAGTCTGACTGTCGAGAGCACGCCGGGTAAGGGCACCGCGTTCATCTTCCGCCTGCCGCTGACCCTGGCACTGATCGATGGGCTCCTGGTCGAGACGGCCGGCGGCAAATTCGTCGTCCCACTGGCCCAGGTCGAGGAGTGCGTGTCGCTGAACGGCACCGCTCCGGCTCTGGCCAGAGACAGGCCGTGCGTTTCGGTTCGGGGCGACCTGGTTCCGATGATCTCGCTCAGAACTTTGTTCCGTACCAACGGTCCTCTGCCCGCGCGGCAGGAGCTGCTCCTGACCAGGCATGCCGGCCAGCGAGTTGGCGTCGCCGTCGATCGCCTCGTCGGCCGCGTGCAGGCGGTGATCCAGTCGCTGGGCGAGGGGCTGCACGGTCTGACCAGATTTTCGGGCGCCACCATCCTGGGTGACGGCTCGGTCTCGCTGATACTCGATCTATCGGCCCTCGTTTCCGAATCATTAGTCGCAGATCATGGTGTTCGTGCCACGCCCTCAGGCGGCGTGAGGGCGGAGAGTTTCCGATGAGAATGTCTTTACGATGGAAGGTGACGCTGGCGCTGGTCGCCTTCGGACTGATTCCGGCGGGGATCGTGGCGGCGTTTGCGTACGCATCCACCGATGACTTCATAGAAAAGCAGAACCTGATCATCAGGCGAGCTGCCGCGACCATCGGTGATCGGGTCGTGTCTGTGATTCAGAAAAACCCTGACCATCTCTCGAAACCCGAGAAAGACTCGAAGGATGCATCCCGGCGCCGTCCTTCAACTGGACTCCAAGCGACAATGAGCGAGACGCGATCCTGGCTCAGATCAACGAGACTCTGACCCATTTCAAGCTCCCGTCGGCGGTGGTCTACCTCGTCAATCCTGAGAACCGTGTGCTGGTGAAGCGAAAACAGAACGGCGATTCCGAGAAGGACGTGACCTTTCCATTCAAGTACCACGATGCAGCGAAGAACGCCGTATTCAACGTCAGCACCTCGGAGATCAGGCCAACGGCCGATGAACCAAAGGAGATCGCTGGCTACGCACCGCTCTTGGTTCCAGGGAACAGACAAGGGACCTCGGGTCATGGGTACATGGTCTTGACCAGTATCCCGCGTAGCGTTGCCTATGAGACCATCTACACGAACCAGACGTTGACCCTGGCGATCCTCGCCCTTTCCGGCGTGCTTACCCTTCTTCTCGGTATTCTCTTTGGCCGGTGGTTCATCCGGCCGTTGCTGGAGATCAAGGACGTCACGGAAGACCTGCACGAGGGCCATCTTTACAATCGCACGCATATCAATCGAGGAGACGAGCTGGGAGACCTGGCCAGCCAGATCAACTCGGTGGTGGACCGCCTTTCGGAGGTGATCAGCCAGATCCGGGCCATGACGTCGTCGGTCTCGACGGCCAGCAACGAGCTCGAATTCGAGTGCGACGCAACTGGCGCAAGGGGCGCATCAGCAGGCGGCGACGCTACAGCAGATAGCGGGAAGCTTGCAGTCGGTCGATTCCTCGGTGGCCCGCAACGCCCAGCACGCCCGCGACACGGCCCGCACGGCCAACGAAGCCAGTGCCCAGGCCGAGAGAGGCGGCGAAGCCGTCCACGAGACCGTGGCCGCCATGCGTGAGATCACTCAGAAGATCCTGGTCGTGGAAGATATCGCCTATCAGACCAATCTGCTGGCCCTGAACGCGGCCATCGAGGCCGCCCGGGCCGGCACTCATGGCAAAGGGTTTGCCGTCGTCGCCGGTGAAGTTCGCAAACTCGCCGAGCGCAGTCAGGCTGCGGCTCAGCAGATCAGCGACCTCGCCAAGAAAAGCGTGGCAGTGGCCGAGAATGCTGGGAGTCTGCTGGAGCGAACGGTGCCCATGATCCGCGACACGTCAGACCTGATCTCGGAGATCGCCGCCGCCTCGCAGCAGCAAATGGCCGCGATTCGCGAGATCAACGTGGGCGTCAACCAGCTCGAAGAAGTCGTCCAGCAGAACGCGGCGGCAAGCCACGAGCTCGCCGCGACCTCCACGGATCTGGCTTCGCAGTCATCGAGCTTGCAACAGCGAGTCGAATTTTTTCGGCTCGACACCTCCGCCAACGGATTCCAGGGGGGAGTAACCGCTCCCGCCCCTCGACCGACCGTGGGCAGGCCGCGTCGCGGTCGCAAGCTCAATCTCACAAACGGCTTACTGGCCCGCGCCCAGCCGCGCTGCATTCGCCTGACGGCCAGCAGCCGACGTCCCACACAAACGCCAACACGCATCTGGCACCCTCTGCGGCCCTGCCTCAGCATGGGTCTCCACCAGCCGCCCCTTCAGCGCCTCCAGCCGGAGGAATCGCCACGCCCCAGGCGGAGGCGTCGTGGTTAACCTTGACGACGACGACAATTTCGAGCGATTCTCGTAAGAGGGAGCCTTCGGTGTTCATCCCGAATATCTAGGCGTTGTATTTGTCGCATAACGTGGAAGCGTGGCTGCACGCATAGTATCTTTATAGAGAGTTGGCCGATGGTCGATGTCGTCACGGATGCCATGACCGAGTCTGACCGGGACGGGGCTCAATCTTATGTCGTTTTCCGACTGGGCGGTGAGGGATATGCGCTTGAAGTGATGCGAGTCCAGGAAGTCCTTGACGTTCAGTCGCATGACGGAAGTTCCGGGCAGGCCCAAGGTCGCTTTTGGGGGTGATCAACCTGCGTGGCCATGTGGTTCCGGTGTACGATCTGCGAATTCCCTTTGGGATGTCGGTCGATAGAAACTCGGGCCGGGCACCGAGTGTGCTGATTGTTGAGACTGAGCAAGGCAACGACGTCGCAGATGACTGGTCTCCTGGTGGACCGGGTCTCCGACGTCCTGGAGTTCTCTCCCGAGGAAGTGCAACCGTCGCCTCAACTTGGGCTTGGGAAGACCACCCCGTTTGTGCGCGGGCTGATCCGTCACCAGGACGGCTTCTTGCTCGTACTTGGATGTGGACCGGGTCTTTTCCGCCCTCGGCTCGTTGAACGGTGAGGGAGTTTAACGTGGCGACATCGGGCATGCTGCCACCCCCGCCGTCGGCGGACCCCGAGCCTTGGTCGGAGAAGGACTTCGCGCCGATCGTGGCGTTCTTACGCCATCAGATTGGCATCACGCTCGAATCACACCGCATGGGCCTTATGCAAGCCCGTCTGCGCTCCCGCCTTCAGGCGAAGGGTTTCGCCAGCTTCACCCAATTCTACGAGCAGGTGCTCAAGAGTCGAGGCCACGGGGTGGGGTGCGCAGCTCTTGATCGACCTGTCCACGGTCAACCACACCTCGTTCTTCCGCGAGCCGGCGCATTTCACGTTCATGTGCGAGCACGTGACCGCCTGGCTAAAGGAATCGCCGGGATCAACGGTTCGGATCTGGTCGGCGGGGTGCTCCTCGGGCCAGGAGCCGTACAGCATGGCGATGGTGCTGGCCGAGACGCCTGCCGACGCATGCACTTTCCAAGGTCGAAATCTGGGCCAGCGACCTCTCGCTGGAGATGCTCAAGGTCGCCGCCGGCGCGATCTACACGACGCGCGACGTGCAGGGAGTCTCTCCACCGCGGCTCCGGCGGTTTTTCTTGCTGGGGCGCGGCCCACGCGAGGGGTCGTTTCGAGTCGTGCCGGAGATTCGCGACCTCGTCAAGTTCCGCCACCTCGATCTTCGCAATCCGGCCTGGGCGGTCCCCAACGATTTTCACGATCATCTTCTGCCGCAACGTCTCGATCTACTTCGCCGAGGAAGAGCGGCTGTCTCTGCTCAACCGCCTGGCGCAGCACTTGCGGCCGGGCGGCTGGCTGGCCATGGGCAACGGCGAGATCCTGCCATCGGTGCCCGCCGTCGCTTCGCAAGCACTCCCCATCGCTCTTCCAGAAGGAGGGGTGAGCGTCCATGCCCTTGCGTGACCGTCATCCTCCTGGAAGCCCAGCAGCACCGCAGCCGCCGACCGATCGATGTCCTGGTCGTCGACGATAGCGCCGTGGTCCGCCAGCGGCTCAAGGCGATCATCGAGTCCGACCCGCATTTCAGCGTGACTCTCGCGGCCGACCCGTACGAGGCGGTGGCCATGCTGAGCAAGTCCGTTCCCGGCGTGATCGTGCTCGACGTCGAGATGCCCCGGATGGACGGGCTGACGTTCTTACGCAAGCTGATGCGTCAACATCCGATGCCGGTGGTGCTCTGCACGGCACAGGCTGAGCGAGCCGTCACGGCGCTCGAGATGGGGGCGATCGAGGTGATCGCCAAGCCCGACTGGCAGGATGCCACGCGGCTCTCCGAGTGGTCGCAAAACCTGCTCGAAAGCATTCGCAACGCCGCGCGTGCCGGCCGGTTGCCGTTTCGCGACGAGCAGGCCTCACAGCGGCGACCCCCGGCACACCGCCGACGTCGTCTTGCCAAAGTCCGCGTACTCACCCCGCACTGGGCCGACGGACCGTATCATCGCGGTCGGTGTCAGCACCGGTGGCGTACAGGCCATTCAGCAGTTGCTGGCCGGATTTCCGCCCGGTTCCCCCGGCATTGTGATCGTTCAGCACATGCCGGCCGACTTTCACGGCGGCATTTGCCCAGCGGCTTAACACCGATAAGCGGATCGAGATCGAGGTGGCCGAGGCGAGGCACCACGATCCGATCAGGCCAGGTCGCGCGCTGGTGATTCCCGGGCATGCCCACGGTATCATCCGTCGCGCGGGCAGCGGCTACCGGGTCGAACTGGTCGACGGTCCGCCCGTCTGCCGCCACCGGCCCAGCGTTGAGGTCCTCTTCCGCTCCGCGGCTCAGGCCGCCGGCCCTTTCGCCGCCGGCGTTATCATGACCGGCATGGGCGACGACGGCGCCGGGGGACTGCTGGAAATGCGCGAAGCCGGCGCCCTCACCATCGCTCAGAACGAAGCCACCTGCGTGGTCTTCGGCATGCCCCGCGAAGCCATTCGCCGCGGCGCCGCCAAGTACGTCGTCCCCCTTGACTCCATCGCCACCACACTCATGTCCTGGTTCGCCGATCCGGACGCCGGGACGTGGTATTGAACCAGAGTGACGAGTGACGAATGAGTGCGGGACCTTTCGTCCCACGGCACACTCCTCGATCAATACGCATCGGCGCTGATGACCTCACCGCCACTGATCGTGTTGAGACCGATCCAGACCGGCATGTTGATGCTGTTCTTGATGAATCGGACGGAACCGTCTCCGCTCAGTACATTGATGCCGCCTGGATGGCGGCTGCGCGCCCCTGCGAAGGCCGGCTTATCGCCCGCGAGTCCGGTGCAGGGAAGGTCCATGCCCGGTTCGTTCACGCAGAAGATCGGCTGGTTGAGGAAGTCTCCAAAGATGCCGGTCAGGTAATAGTCCACGGGATTATTGGGAGGCATGCGGGAGAAGAAGGAGCCACCACCAGGAATCGTCGACCATATCATTCCACGGACGTCGTAAAGCTCGCCTTGGAGCACCTCGGCCATGAAAGCGGTATTGCTGCTGCCATCGGTGACCGCCTGCATGCCGATCGTGTAGTGCCCAAAGGCCGACTTCATGAAAACCGGTGGAAGCTTGGTGAGCGGGTCGATCATGGGAACGGGGAATTTCGAGACAGGCGGATCATCCTGCCCCCAGAAGGTGTTCCCCCAGCTCACGCCGTAGTTACCCTTGGAGAAGACCGGACCGCTCAGGAGTCCTCCGGCATACTGGGGAGTGATCTGGAACTTGTTGTCGCGATCGCTGGGGCACTGGAAGGTCGAAATCTTCACGCCCGCGACCGTGCTGTTCGCGAAGAAGCCCTGGGGAAAGGGAGTCTGCGGGCCTTCAGAGCCCAACTGGAAGTTGAAGCTGTTGGCGAGCGGCCCTTGCTCGATGAAAGGCAGCATCAAGCAGAACCATGGCGTGTTCTGGCAGTCGTCGAAAATGTTCGTCCCGCAATTCCCAGCCCCGGGGGCAAGGGTAAGACCCGGCAGGCGAATGTTGCCCGTTGGGAAGGTGTTGTTCGCCTGGAGGTAATTGTGCATGGCCAGTCCGAGTTGCTTCATGTTGTTGATGCACTGGGCTCGGCGAGCTGCTTCGCGCGCTGACTGAACGGCTGGCAATAACAGGGCGATCAACACCGCGATGATTGCGATGACAACGAGAAGCTCTATCAGTGTGAAACCGCGCTTTCGAATAGACGGCGTCATGATCAACAGACTCCCCGGAAGTCGGATTCGACAGAAGAAAAATCAGTCCTGGACGGGACTGTTCTGACTCGCTGGCGGAATGGTTCCGAGAAGCTACCATGAAGCCTGCGTGATTGCGAGTAGGTTGATGTGGATTTTTTTTTTCGAAATCCCCATGCCTGAAATGACGCAGGACAATGACGCTCGGGGCGGTCGTTCAGGAGAGGAGCCTCGGCCCGGCAAGCTGCTCGGCAAGAAGCTGAATGGGATGAACCGCATCGATTCCCGCCAGGCCGTGCACCTGGCTGCGGCACGAGAAGCCCGGGGCGACGAGCCGGGCGTCTGGGCTGGCCGCGGCGGCCGGTAGCAGTACGCGATTGGCCAAAGCCACACTGACATCAAAATGGCCATGCTCGTATCCAAATGAACCGGCCATTCCGCAGCATCCGGAGTCAAGTTCGGTGACATCGAGACCCGGAATCCGCCTCATCGCGGCAAGCGTTCCGCTGGTGCCCATGGTCGCTCTCTGCTGGCAATGGCCATGGAGCATGACTCGTCCCGAAAGTGGATTCAGCTCCAGCTCGGAAACCCGATCGACATCGCCGACAAACGATTCGACCAGGTGCGAGGCCTTGGCGACTTCGTCCGCGGCCGGTCCCAGGCGAAAGTCTCGATACTCGTCGACCAGTGTGACCAGGCAGCTCGGCTCGCAGCCCAGGATCGGCAGTCCCTGGCGGACATGAGGCGAGAGGCGATCAATCGCTTCCGCAGCCAGCTCGCGACCGAGCTTCAAGAGACCCTTGGAGATGGCCGGGCGGCCACAGCAACGCAGGCCGGCCAGGACGACACTGTAGCCGGCAGCCTCCAATACCCGCACCGCCGCGATTCCGACCTCGGGGTTATTGTACGTCGTGAAACAATCATCAAGCAGAACCACCGAGCCGCGCAGCCCAGCGCGGACATCTGGGCTATGGCGCTGGAACCACCTGCGGAAATGATCGCGAACGAACGTGGGCAGTGTGCGTCTGCGATCGATTCCCGCAGTCTTCTCAAGCAGCCACTTGAAGAGTGGGTTCCTGAGCGTGGCATTGGCCAGCGGCGCAAGGGCCGAACCGATCGGGTTCAGGCGGAAGATTTGGCCCATTAGCAGGTGGCTCAGTGGACGCGGACCTCCCGCGTAGTAATGGTGCAGGAATTCGGCCTTCAGCTTGGCCATGTCAACCTGTGAGGGGCACTCGCTCTTGCAGGCCTTGCACTGCAGGCAGAGATCGAGGGCCTCGAACAGCGTGTCGTTGGCCAGCTCGTGTCCGTTCGACGGCAGCTCGCCGCTCATGACCAGCCGAAGCGCATTGGCCCGGCCACGCGTCGAGTGCATCTCGTCGCGGGTGACCATGTAGCTCGGACACATAACGCCAGTGCCCGTCTTGCGGCACGCCCCCACTCCGCTGCACATCTCGACGGCGCGGGCGAACCCCCCCTGCCCTGAGAAATCGAAGAGCGTCGGTAAGGGCTCTTGGGGATGATACTCCGGACCAATCCGCAAATGGTCGCCCGGATCGGCGGTGCCGACGACCTTGCCGGGATTGAGACGATTCTCGGGATCGAACGCGCGCTTCACTTCCTGAAAGGCCGCGTAAACTTCGGGCCCGAAGAGCTTGCGGTTCCAGACGCTGCGGGCCAGGCCGTCGCCATGCTCGCCGCTCATCGCGCCGCCGAATTCGACCACCAGGTCGGAGACGTCGCGGGCGATCGAGCGTATCATGTTCACCCCTTCGGCCGTCTTCACGTTGATGATCGGCCTGATGTGCAGGCAACCCACGTCGGCATGACCATAGCAGGCCGGCGCAGGTTGTGTCGTTCCACGATGGCCGCGAACCTGGCATAGAACTCGGGAAGCCGGTCGGGACTCACGGCTGTGTCTTCCACGAACGCAATGGGCTTCGAGTCGCCGACCATGGCCATGAGCAAGGAGAAGCCGGCCTTACGCACCTTCCAGAAGTCGTCCTTGACGGCGCTCGTGAGGCTCTTGCGAATACCCAGCACGCCCGGCTTTCCCTCGAACAGGCGCACCAGATCATCGGCCCTGGCGGCAAGCTCGTCCTGGGAGTCGGCGTAAAACTGGGCGGCCAGCACGGCCGCCGGACGGCCCGCGGCGAAATTCAGGTAATGCGAGTACAGTGGGTTCTCCGCGGCCAGGTCCAGGATCATCCGGTCGAGCATCTCGACGGCCACTGGGCCGGTCGCCACGATCTCGGCCAGGCGCTCGAGCGCCGTGGGGATCGTGGCGAACGAGAGCACGACCAAGCCCTGTGCGGGGGGTACCGTCACCACGCGCAGATCGGCCGCCGTCACCACGCCCAGCGTCCCCTCCGCGCCAACGATCAACCTCGCCAGGTTGAATTGCCACGGCTCGCTGGGCCAGCCGACCGGACGAACCGGCAGTCCCGGCACGAATTCGTCGAGATTGTAGCCGCTGACCCGGCGCAAGATGTGCGGAAAACGCGCCTCGATCGCACTGCGGTTTCGCGCCACGGTGTCTCGAACCACCCGATGAACTCTGCCCACCGCGTCGTCGCGCAGGCAGGTTGACGTCAACTCTTCCTCGGACAGCGGGCCAAGTTTCGTCGGACGTCCCATCGGCCAGCACGACATCGAGTGCCCGCACGTGGTCGACCGTCTTACCGTACCGCAACGATCGAGCGCCGGCTGAGTTATTGCCGATCATGCCACCGATCGTGGCCCTGTCGCTGGTCAACACGTCGGGCCCAAACATCAGGCCTAGCGGCTTCAGGTGGGCGTTGAGCTGATCGAGCACGACGCCTGGCTCGACGCGCACCGTCATGGTGTCGCGATTGACCAGGCCGATCCGGTTAAGATACTTGGAGAAGTCGATCACGATCCCCGCGGCAATCGTCTGCCCCGAGAGGCTGGTTGCTCCCCCGCGCGGCACGATCGCCACGTTTTCCTCAGCGGCGATCCGAACGGTCGAAATGACGTCGTCCGTCGTCCGGGGCACCACCACGCCCACGGGCTCAATCTGATAAAGGCTGGCGTCGGTGGCGTAGAGCCCGCGCATGCCCCGGTCGAAGTAAACCTCGGCGCGGGTTTCCTGCGTCAGGCGGTCGCGAAGGCGGTTCAAGGCGGGAGAAGAGAGATCAGTCGTGGTGGGCATGTCGGGGCTCGTCAGGGCCGGTTCGGTGTGCGTTTCGCGCGAATGAGCCATTATTCGGGATCATCCTGGAACAGGACGGCCACGGGAAGGCGGAAGCCAGGGATGAGATCTCCGCCGTCAAGTTCTTGCCCGAGCCCAATGATTTCAACCTGCTTCGGGGAGGAATAAACATAGACCTCGGCCTGGTCGGGATACACCACCCACACGGACCTCACACCGGCATCAAAGTAGTCGTGAAGTTTCTTCTGAACTTCATCGGCTGAGTTGCTCTCGCTGATAACCTCGACGGCGAGGTCGGGGACCATGTCCCAAGGAATTACCTTTGGAATGCGGCGATTGAATGGCCACCGGTTGTGAGAGACAAAGGCCACGTCGGGCCGACGTCGAAGGTCGGTCTCAGAATTGATGCGGAAGAGCATCTCCGCGACTGCTTTACCAAGTCGGTGCATCCTGAGAAACGGGGCCAAGAACTCGACCAGAAGCGACGCGATCTCCGTCTCTCGCGCACTCGTCCTTTTCTCCACCATCTGTCCGTCGACCACTTCGTACAGCAGGTCATCGGGAATCGCCTGGCGAATCATGGCGAGCGAATTTTCCCTGGCTGCCTGCTCGATTTCGTCAGGCGTAATCGTCGAGGCAAAGCTCATCGGCGCATCTCCTCGTGCATGACCGTACACTGGTCGTGGGCTAACGACGCTATTGTACCAAGTAGGGCCCAGTCGCCGAGGCTGATCCAAGGTCAGAACCGGACCCATTCACCGGTTCGGGCCCGAGCCCGGACAATAAAAAAGACCTCAACTCGAATAGACCTTATGATGGCTCTTGCGCCGCGTTTACCGAACTGTTCACGAACGAACCAGCCAGCCAGGAGTATTCACTTCATGGGCGTCTATTATCAGACCGAATATCGCCTGGGTCGGCGGGGAGGCGTCGTTTGCCGAACCTACACCGGGCCGCGAGCCTACCTTGCGATTGCTTTCGACCTGTTTTTCCTGCTGACCTTCGACTTCGTGCTGGCGCTCGTCGCCCTTATCATGAGGAATTTCTGTGTCATCGTACGGACGATGCTCATGTCCATCTTCTATCTGCTCTCGGTGCCGTTCCGGGTTGCCCGCTGGGTTGCGTCCAAGCTGGAGCGCTGCGACGCTGCAGAACACACCCATTGGGAACGCCAACAGCCTTTTGCTAAGCCTGCATGGACAGGTGGTGAGGAAATCTGATCCAGGCCGTCTCAATCTGCCGCCTCGCCCACGAACCCGTGGACTGCCGGTCCGCGACACCGGATGATGGTGACGTCAGGTGACCTCATCATCCCGAATCTCGGTCAGGCCGGGTGGAGTTTCGTGGGCATCGATTTACGCGTTCAACTGGGTCGGCTGGCCCTCCAGAATCCCGTCATGGTCGCCTCGGGCACATTCGGCTACGTGCGTGAGATGGCCAATTTCGTGCGGGTCGAACGGCTGGGCGCGGTCATTCCCAAGACCGTCACATTCCGGCCTCGAGCAGGCAACCCGACTCCGCGCACGGCCGAGACGGCGGCCGGGATGCTCAACGCCATCGGACTTGATAACGATGGCATCACGCATTTCATCAAGCATCACCTGCCCTATCTCCGCACTGTCGGTACGGCCGTGATCGCCAACATTGCCGGTGAAGACGAGGATCAGTTTGTAGAGATGGCCGAGATGCTGGGCACCGAGGCCGGTCTGGCAGCCATCGAGCTCAACATTTCTTGTCCCAACGTGAGCCACGGGCTCGACCTGGGTATCGAGCCGAACGTGGTCGGCCGCTTGGTGCGGCGGGTTCGAGCGGCCTGCTCGCTGCCGATTATCGCCAAGCTCACTCCCAACGTTACCGACATCGTGCCTATCGCCGTCGCCGCCGCCGAGTGCGGTGCCGACGCAGTCAGCCTGATCAACACCCTCAAAGGCATGGCCGTCGACTGGCGGCGCAGGCGGCCCATCCTGGCTAACGACATCGGCGGCCTGAGCGGCCCGGCCATCAAACCGATCGCCCTCCGCATGGTCTGGGAAGTTGCACGGGCATTGCCAGGTTACCCCATCATCGGCATCGGCGGCATCGCCACCGCTGCCGACGCCCTTGAGTTCATGGTCGCCGGCGCAACGGCCATCCAGGTCGGGACCGCCAGTTTCTATCACCCTCCCGCCGCCGAAGATCTTCTCGAAGAGATGACTCGCTTGCTCGATGAGGCGAAGGTAGCGGACGTCGGTGAGTTGATCTCCACATTGCGTTCCAACCGTGGCTGAACCTGCTAGCTGGCGAGCCAGACCGGTGGGCGCTGCAAGCCTCATGAACGGGCGGATTGTGCAAGATCACCTTTACACCAGCCCCGGCTGACGCAAGCTTGATCGAACGGGAGAACCGGCACATGCCCGTAGCAAGACTCTTCGAAAAACTGCCTGTCGCCCGTCCGACCTCGATTCGTCCCGCGAGGACTTCGAAGTGGTCGGCGCTTCAATCCAGGTGCGATTCGCGTCGGCGACGAGGTCGTCTTGCTGGTGCGGGTCGCGGAGAGCCCGCGTGAGACTCGCCCCGGCTACACCGGGCTGCCGCGCTGGCAGAATCATGGGGAATTAACGATCGACTGGACCAGGAACGACGAGCTCGACGTGGTCGATCCTCGGGTAGTGCGGCGCAAGGCAGACGGGCTGGTTCGGCTAACGTTCACGTCACACCTGCGGGTCGTTCGCTGTGGAGATGGAAGATCGGTCCAGGAAGTCACCGATGTTCGCTTCCGGCCCGATTCCGAACTGGAGGAGTACGGCGTCGAGGATCCCCGGATCACATTGATCCACGGGCGCTTTTATTTCACATACGTTGCTGTCTCTCGTCATGGAGCAGCGACTGCGCTGGCGTCGAACGGCCGACTTCCGCGACATGACTCGGCATGGCGTCATTTTCTGCTGTGAAAACAAGGACGTGGTCCTCTTCCCCGGCGAGATCGCCAGCGCGCACGCGGCGTTGCACCGGCCCAATCCGGCGACGCCGTTCTGCCGTCCCGAGATGTGGGTCGCCTGGTCGCAGGACCTGATTCATTGGGGCCGGCACGGCGTTCTGCATGGTGGTGGCGCCGAGTGGGAGACCGGCCGAGTAGGTGCAGGACCGCCGCCGGTTCGCGTCCCCGAAGGCTGGCTTGAGATCTACCATGGAAACCGCCATCCCACCGAGCCCGGCCAGGTGGGTAAATACTCGACGGGCGCACTGTTGCTTGATGCGGAAAGCCCCGCGCACGTCCTTCGCCGCGCTCCGAAATCGATCTTCGAGCCGACGGCCGCGTTCGAACGCCACGGCTTCGTGCCCGACGTTGTGTTTCCGACCGGAATCATCGAGACCGAGAAGACATTCCTGGTGTACTACGGCGCGGCCGATACATGTACGGCGGTGGTGGAGTTTTCCAGGGAAGAGGTGATGGAAAGCATGACGGAAACCTGAGACGTAAGGATGACCTCGGCCGAGCGGCCCGCGTTCAGCAGGAGGTTTCCTGGCCCAATCTCGGATAGTTTGCACTCAGCCGGTAGGCCTCGCTGTGCTCGACCCACCAGCTTGCCTCGGGATGATGCGTCCTCGCTCGGCGGTCCTCACACCCGCACCAAGGCTTCCAGCACAAGATCCAGCGAAATCGTGGCGAAGGTGCTGGCGTAGTCGGACATGGCGTAGGGGATGATCAGCTCGCGGCCGTGGAGGACGGCGCCGCAACTGTAGACGACGTTGGGAACGTAGCCTTCGCGCTCGTTGGCGTTGGGTTCCAGAAGGGGTTCCTCGAGGCGGCCGATCACGCGGGAGGGATCGTCGAGGTCGAGCAGGAATGCGCCCATCGCGTACTTGCGCATCGGGCCGACGCCGTGGGTCAGCACCAGCCAGCCGGCCTCGGTCTCGATGGGTGAGCCGCAGTTGCCGAGCTGCACGAATTCCCAGGCGTAGGTCGGCTTGGCGATCAGCTCCTTGGTGTACCAGAAGTGGAGCATGTCGGAATACATCAGGTAGATGTTCTCGTTGTCCTGGCGGGAGAGCATGGCGTAGAGGCCGTTGACCTTGCGGGGGAAGAGCGCCAAGCCCTTGTTGCGAACCTCGGGACCGTTCAAGGTGCTGACCTTGAACTGGAGGAAATCGTCGGTCTCGAGGATCTGGGGCAAGATCACCTTGCCGTCAAACGCGGTGTAAGTGGCGTAGTAGCGAACCGAGCCGTCGTCGTCGTGGAACGCGACGAACCGGGCGTCCTCGATGCCGTTGGTCTCGGTGGGCGAGGAAGGGAAGATGACCCGCTCCGAGATGTTCAGCTCGGGGCTGAAGAAGATCTCGTAATTGGCCTGAAGCAGCGTGAGCATGCGCTGGGCGATGGGCTCGTTCTCGCGGTGTCGCGGCCGGCTCTGATGCAGCAGGCGGTGGATCGACCGCTTCATCTCGTCGAGCGTGAACTGGTCGCTGAGCGGTCGCCAAGACCTGCCGATGCGAACGGGCTGTCGATGCCCAGCTCGATCAGCTTGCGGGAGAACAGGTTCTTGTCGTAGAGCGGTGTTGGGCACGAGCTCGGGCGCGGTGACGAACCGGGTCGGCTCGTCGATGCGTATGCTGGTTCTGGGCGTCGATCGTGCCGCTCCGGAACGTGATCGACGAGATGTGTCCCTCGCCGGTTGCCCGCAGGCTGAGGATAAACCTGCCGCGAGCCCTCGGGCAGCCCCGACTGGTCGGGATGCCAGACCATCGACGGGTTGAAGAGCGCCGCGGATTCGAGGGCGTATTCCTGGGTGAAGTACGCTCCCATCAGCATCTTGCGGTTCTCGCTCAGATGGTTGATCGGTCAGCAGGTGACTGCTGGACCTGGTCGAACCGGTGCAGGAAGAACTGGCGGGTCCGCTGATGCCGGTCGCGAAATTCGCGCATCACGTCTTCCAGCAGCACATCGACCTCGGCCTCGGAAAGCGCGGCCACCCGGCCGAGGATCCGTTCGATGCGGCTCTCGCTGGCCGGCTCGAACGGCCGGATCACGACCCGGCTGTTGTTCGGCTTCAGGACGATGCCGGTCCGCTTCACGTTGAGCTGGTAGTGATTGGGCACGGCCCGTCGTGCGGCTCCGCATGCGAAGCGATAGTCGAGGTTCGAGGGCCAGGGTCGGGCTTTCAACGTCCATGTGCGATGGTTCCCACACTCTCCAGGATAATCGTGATTCCGCCGGCGTGAGCACCGGCCCGCACGACTACGTGACCTGAACCTGGCGGAACGGCGCCAGGATGCTTTCGAGCAGCTTCATCTCGCCCAGCGCCAGCAGGAAGGCGAGGGTCGATTCGGCCCCCTGGTTCTGGTTGACGCGGTCTTCCTGGAGGCCGTCGCAGCAGCCGCCGGTCTTGGCGTCGTAGAGTTCCAGCCCCAGGTCGTTGGCGCCCAGGAACCACTCGAACGCGAGCCGGGCCTCCTTGAGCCAGAGCGTGTCGTCGGTAGCCCGGTAGGCTTCGAGGCAGGCGGAGACGGTGGCGAAGGCTTCGATCGGCTGCTGGTCGAACTGGGCCCGGTCCGAGTCGCGGTGGTAGAAGCCGCTCCGAGCCGATCGGCCGGAAGTGGCCGCTCGGATGACTTCTGCTGCTCCACCAGCCAGGTCAAGGTCTTGAGCCCGATATCGCAGGGCCTCGGGATGATCGGCCGGATCGGCCGCTGATCAAGAGGCCGTGCGGCAGCTTGGCGTTATCGTAGGCCAGCGACTCTTCGAACCAGCACCAGTCGTCGGTCGAGTTTTTCTCGAAGCACTCGATCAGGCGTTCGGTCAGCGTGTCGCGCACCTGGCTGGCCTGGCCGCGCGCCGCTGAACCGCTCGAGATAGTCGCAAACGCCCAGGAGGCCGAACGCCCAGGTCCGGGGTGAGGTGGTCTCGAGCAGTCCTGGCAGTGCCAGGTCGAAGAGCTGGGAGGCCCAGAACTGGAGGTCGCGCCGCTGCGACCGGTGCACGCAGGCCCCCAGCACCCAGAGCGCCCGGCCCTGGCAGTCGTCGGAGCCGACCTCCTCGAGCCAGCGGCGATCGAAGCCCATGAAGTTGCGGAACCGACCGCGGCGTCCGATCAAACGCATAAGTTCAAGAACGCCGCGTAGGTTGTCGCCAGGCGGTAGATCTGCGCCGTGCTCTGCGCCGAGCTGCTCGAGCAGGACGGTCAAGAGCAGGGCTCGGGCATTGTCGTCGGTGCAATAGCCCTCGGCGAAATTGGGGATGGTGGAGTTGGCGTGCTGAAGCATGCCGGCCGAGTCGGTCATCCGCACCAGGTGGTCGAGCCGCCAGCCCGGCAGGTCCATGGGCTGTTCGGCCAGGGTGCGGACCGCCAGCGGCTTGTAGGGCATGTCGAGCCGGCTCCGCCGCGCTCGCTGGAACGATTCCATGTAGTGGTGGGCCACGTGGCTCCAGATCATCTCCCGCCCCATGCATGTAGGCCTTCTTGCGCATGGCGTGCCGCCGCGGCTCGTCGCGGAAGAGCTCACAGATCTCGCGGGCCAGGGCCGTGGAATCTTCGAAGGGAACCAGCACGCCCCGCCCGTCGGCCAGCAGCTCTTCGGCGTACCAGTAAGGCGTCGAGACGACGGCCTTGCCGCAGCCGAACGCGTAGGCCAGCGTGCCCGAGGTGATCTGCGCGGGGTTGAGGTAGGGCGTGATGTAAATGTCGGCCATGCCGATGAATTCGATCAGCTCGTCGATCTCGACGAACCGGTTGAAAAAGCTGACGTTCTGCTTGATGCCCAGGTCCTTGGCCAGCCGCTCGAGGCTGATCCGATAGCGTTCCCCCTGCTCGCGGAGGAGGTTGGGATGCGTTGCGCCCAGCACGATGTAAACGAAGTTGGGATACTCCTTGAGGATCGCCGGCATGGCGCGGAGCATGTGCTCGATCCCCTTGTTCGGCGACAGCAGGCCGAACGTCAAGGCGACATACTTGCCCTCGACGTCGAATTGATCCTTGTAGAACTCGGGATCGACAAACGGCATGTCGGGGATGCCATGGGCGATCAGATCGATCTTGGCGTCGGGTACCTCGTAGATCTCTCTCAGGAACGTGCGGCGCTCGTTCCGTCATCACGACCACCCGGGCCGACAGGTCGGCCGACCTGGCAGAGCACCCGGCGCTGGTCGTCAGTGGGCTCCTTGACAACGGTGTGAAGCGTGGTGACGATCGGCATGCGCAAGTTGCGCAGCAGGCGGATGACGTGACTGCCGGCGGGGCCGCCGAAGATGCCGTATTCGTGCTGCAGGCAGACGATGTCGGCGTTGGCGAAATTGAGAAAATCGGCCGCCCGGAGATAGGAATCGAGCTCCTGCTCCTCGATCTCGAATCGGACCTCCGGGGGATAGTCGTAGCCCTCGTCGAGATCGTTGACGGGAACCACGAAGCAATCGGAGCCGGGAAACTGGGTGGCGACCGAGGTGCAAACATCGTGCGTGAACGTGGCGATGCCGCACTTGCGCGGCAGATAGTCGCCGATGAAGGCAATCTTGCGTATGTCGGTATTCCGCGTCATGGATCGATTCAACATGGACAAATCAGAACACCCCGGCGTAAGTCCGAGGGCGACGGACCGGGCCGGGTTCCTACGTTGTGGCGAACTGAGCGGAGACATCACCTGTGGACGCCACGCGGCGCCGGGATTGAGTTCATGCCGCTTTGTACGCCGCGTGGTGCCGAGATTGAATTCATGCCGCCGGACGTGAGGAATCCCGACCGGCTCTGTGTGCAGCGCCGCGCGGCCACGTTCCGATTCATGCTCTGTCCGGCCCGCAGGTTCGGATAGTACGAATGCGGCGTGGTTGTAATCTGAGTCGGAACCGGCGGCAGAGCACGCCTGGGTTCCTGGTTCCAGCTCGAGTTCGGGTGTGCCGAAGCGGACGCCGCCGCGTGGGCGCGCATGGCATCCAGGCGAGTCGAACCGCCCTGTCGAGAGACCGTAGGCGTCAACGACCGCGCGGCATTCTGGCCGGCCTGGGCCGGCCCGGCCGTCGCCTCCCTGCGTACAGTGGTGACGCGGTTGAAGCTTGCGGCCTGCTGCGCCAGGGCCGGCGAGGCGGAGGCGACCATCGTGATTGCGAACGAAACTAGCCCGAAGGTGCGTCTCATAGCCGAAACCCTCCCTCGTCTTATCTCTTCGTCGATGAGTAACTGCTTCTACCATATCACGAGCCGCTTCTTGTTTCCAGCAGTGACCATGTGCTCGGGCTAGCCACCTCAATGCGGAGGCGGCAGCCCGGGGCTTCCCCACGTTCGGGCCGACACAGCATGACGTCTCGACTCGTCCCAGATGGTGAAAACGGACCCCACCGTGGCTTTGCTTTCCCAGCGTCAAATGCCATAACTGCTAAATAAAAATAAACTTATGAAATTCGAGTTGGGTTTGTTTTGTCAGATTCTTTATCTCCTGTCGAATGCCATCACCGCCCTCTTCGCCACGAGCCGCGATGACCCCGTTGGGTTTGTTTTGTCAGATTCCTTTCTTTCAACCTCGGCCATCATCACGCGACGCTCCTTTTCGAAAGGGACCTCGATCGTCATCATGAATGCAGGCATGACGGCTCGAGGCGATCTCAGGTTACCCTGCACGGCCCTCGTAAGAGCTACGGCCAGGTTCCGAGTTCGATCTACTGGCTCAAAGGAACACCTGCTGGGTTGCGCAGGACCCATCACTATGATGTCACATAATGCTTGTGTTCGTCCCGAAAATCGGGAAAGACCGCCCGGGCTTTACATGGGGCCCTGCGTGCCGCTGATGGCCCAGGAGGGCTTGGCGCGTGAACCACATGACACGGTGTGACTTTGACGGCGCGCGATCGGCGCGCGTCAAAGCCGACGCCCCAGCCGACTGTGAGATTCGGCTGGGGCGTCGGGGGTTTTCGATCGGTTTCTCGGGGCCGAGACAATTTGCCATCCCGGCCGGATGGCGATGAGTTTACGCCAGGGAGCGCACCCCAGCCGATGGCCTCTGGTCGAGCCCAGCACTTGCTCGAGGGCCAGGTCTCGCGATGTCGTCGTCGAGGCCGGATCAGAGGCTCGATGAACCGAACGGCTCCCTCCGAATCGATGGTGTCGAAGCCGCGAATAACGACCGCGTGACCACCCTTGCTCGATCAGAATGCCGGCCGAGTGAGGATCGACGACGAACTGATCCGACTGGCTTGCCTGGGGAGCGAAGCGGGACTGAACCACGAGGCCATTGCCATATGCCCGAGAATGGCTGAACGAGGCTATTGGAGGAGCCGCTGTCCGTCCGATTCCACGTGGAGAGGATCTGGTCCAGGACGGCCACGGCGCCGTTGTTGTCGGTCAGCCCGGCGGCGGCAACCTGATCCCGCGGCGCTTGTGCCGTTGTACGGGACTTCGCCGACCTGGTGAAGAGACTGGTGCTCGGGGCGTGGGCATGACCTGACGCGTGGCTCGTGATCGTGTAGGAATTGAACACGTTCATCGCGTTGACCACACCGCCGGAACCACTCATACCCGGTGTCGGTATAGGTTGTGTCCTGCAACTGGCCGACGGTCGGACCCGAGTACGAAGTGTCGGGCCCGTCGTAGGCAACCAGGTCGGAGACGAGGTGATCGGCTACGGGTGTGCCCAGGCCGGTCACTAGGTTGTAGCCGGCGTTGGCGTTGTAGCCGTTGAAGCCGCTGGTGGTCGAGTGGTAATCAGTCTGGGGCAGCATGTAGAGGGCTTGCTGGGTCTCATTCGGGCTGGAGTGATTCAGGGTTGCTCTGCCCGTAGCGACCCGTCCCTGGTTGGTGATGGCCAGCAGGCCAGCCCAGGCCGGGGCCGACAGGCTGGTACCGCCCACGACCTCGAACGAGTGGGCGGGGTCGAGATTGTACGGATCGGCGATCCAGGCGCCGGTGCCCGGGTCGGCAACCAGCGAAACGTCGGGTGTGGTCCGACCGCCCGTGGACTGCACGCCCCGCTGGTACGCCGGCTCAGTCTCGTACTGGCTGATGCCACCGCCCGAGCCAATGAACGCGCTTGCGAGTCGGAGTAATACCCCATCCCGTCTCGCTGTTGACGTTGGCAGTTTCATTAGGGTTTCTGAACGCGGTCGATATCACCAGGACCGGCTCCGCTTCGGAAAAAATCGCATCGAGGCCCGCCCCGCCCCGACTAACTAGGCCACACCGTAAAACAAGCTGGCAAGGCAATCCAATAGTTGCATTCACGAATCCACGCGATGTTTGGCAAAAGGAACTTGGATGCACAGTCAAGGTGCCTTTACAGTCAACTGTAAACCGAACAATCCGTAGTCACTCTTTGTTGACACGCAACCGCTCCTTCCATGCCAGTTGAGCCTGGTGCCTGAGGCCGCTGGCGAGCACGACGACCTCCCGCCCGGATCAGAGTCCGAGCCACACCCGGCCGCTCAGGCACGCTGCCGGCTGCTCGTCACCCACCCCGCTGCGAACCGACCGTTTCCTGGTCCGTTCGGACCGCTGGTGCAAGGCAATGAAAAGAAGTCGCGTGTTGATGATGCTTCTCCACTTGCATGCGCCGTACCAAACTCACTTGTGATCGCCGCGGCGGTCGATTTCCAGACCACCGGAGCCCATGATACACGGGCCGCCCCACATATATTTATTAGACGCCCGGAAATGGGACAGTGTGACCCGGCGGACCTCGACGCGGGTATGACGGCCACACGCGGCTGTCCCCCGCGGACGGTGTGGGTTTATTTAGAAACACGATGGTGAATCCAGGGGGCGGCATTTCGCCCTTGGCTGTTCGGCCCCTGTTCGGCACGAGTTTTTCCTGGGGGCATTTTCGCGGGATCGGGTGATTCCAAGCCGAAGAGAAATGTCCGCAGCGGAGTCTGGTCAGCTGATGCAACGCCGATTTGGGGAAGATCAGGATTTGTTGGGCGCAGCAGCGAACGCCGCGGCCGCGAGATTCAAACCGCGGGCGGGGAGTTTAGTCGGGGGTTTTTTGCACCGCGCGCCGCGGGCCAGGTGACGTCGAACTCCTCGTCACTGACCCAGCCCAAGAGGTAGAACTGGATGACCTCGAACGTTCGTTTCGTCGGCTTCAGGCCCGTCCGAAGCGCGATCAGCAGGCTGACGATCAGCACGGCATACATCTGCAGTGTCACGCCGTTCCTGTTGTGCGCTATCAGGTGACGCGCCCGAGAATGCATTTGAGCCAGCGGAAAAACAGTCTCCACCGTCCAACGGTAGCGGTAGGCCAAGGCCACCAGATCGGCGTCGAGGTCGAGCCGGTCGGTGATCAGCCACAACTCCGTAGCCTTGCCTTCGCGGTCAACGATCCGCACAATCACCAGTCGCATCGGCCATCTCAAATGATCCTTGTGATGCGATGTCCCCAACCAGGACAGGACCAGGTCACGAACGACCCCGGCAGCCCGTGCGGCGTCGTCCAACGGGCATCGTCGTGAACGACGTAGGCGATGTTGTCCTTAACCCGGCCGATCAGCGACGAGCCGGCCGCAAGGATCCGCGCGAACAGTTCGTAATCGACATATCCTCTGTCAACGACGTAAAGCCGGGCCGCCTGCAACGCCGCCTCAAGCGAGGCCGTCTCGGAGCAAGCCGCCGGGGTCACGGTCGCGTCGAGTGGGACGGCCTTCAGGACGTCGAAGTGCAGGTGCAGCTTGACACCTCGATGGTCCTCGTCGGTCCACAACGCCCAGGCCATCCGCGACATCGCCGTGAACACCGAGCCATCGACCGCCGTGAGTCCCTTCAGCGCCTCCGCCTCGCTCCCGGTGTGCAAGGGAGCGGCCTGGACCGCCAATTCTTGCACGATCGGCCTGAGCAAGTCGGCATCGAAGACCCGCGCGGCCTCGGACAGCGAGCCCAGCGAGGTGGACTCGATGCCCAATTTTTGACGTGTCTTTTCCCACCCGGTGGTCTGCTGCAAGCTGCGCAGGCTGTCCAGGGCGGGATTGAAGAAGTACATCAACAGGAGCGTAACGTATTGGTCGTAGAACAGTTTCCGATTACCGGCTCGGTCACGTTCGGTGCCGACCTCGTGGAGCCGCTCCAACGACTTCAGCATCGGCTTGACCAACCGCTGTCCCCGAAGCGGCACAGGATCTTGTTCCGGTTGGTGTCAACGTTTGCGTCCTCGTCTTGCCATTCTGAGCTTCAGGGGGCGGTGCCTCTGGCCATGGAGCGGTGCTCATTCGGGGCTGATCATGGAGCCCTTGGCGCGACCGGGGCAGCCCGACAAGCAATACAACGGTCTAATATGTACAACCGAAATTATTTGATCCAGATATCTTGACTATTAAGAAGACGTGGAGCATCATGAGCTTTCAGTTCGTTCTCTTCTCTCCCAGACCATGGGATCCAGAGGCATCCTGGTCTGGGAGCCGCTTCGTTTCGAAAAATCACGACAGTGAGGTCGGCATGAGCACAATTACGCACGTCGGGCGTAGTCAACACACCTTCCCGCTCCTCGAAGAATCGAACGGCCGCCACTTTCCTTATCCTGGTGTTCCCACGACGTGCGACGGCGCCGAGGCGGTCGTGCACGTCGAGATCAATATCTGCCAGGCGGCCGGCGCTTATCCCATCACCAGCTCGACCACGATGGGGGGCGGCTTCAACGCGGCGGTCATGAACGGGATGCCGCAACCTCTGGGGCGACCCGCTGATGTTCTTCGAGCCCGAGAGCGAACACTCGGCGGCCAGCGTGTGCGAGGGGTTTGCCGTCGCGGGGGGCCGGGTGACCAATTTCACCTCGGGCCAGGGCCTGGTGCTCATGAAGGAAGTGCTCTACACGATCGCCGGCAAAAGGCTGCCGGCGGTCATGAACATCGGGGCGCGAGCCCTGACCAGCCAGGGCCTCAACGTCCACGCCGGCCATGACGACATGATGTCGGTGGCCGATTGCGGCTGGGGCATGATCTTCGGCCGCAACGCGCAGGAGGCCGGCGATTTTTGCCTGATCGCCCGCCGCGCCGCCGAGGCCACCCAGACGCCATTCTTCAACGTGCAAGACGGCTTCCTGACCACCCATACCGTCGAGCGCGTGCGCCTGCCCGAGCCCGAGTTCATGAAATCGTACATCGGAGACCCGCGCGAAAAGCTGGTCAACCTGATGGACCCCGCCAGCCCCGTGATGTCGGGCGTGGTGCAGAACCAGGATTCGTACATGAAGGGCAAGATCGCCCAGCGGTGGTACTACGACCGGATCGACCCCGCCCTGGAGGACGCCTTCGCCGAATTCCATCGCCAGACGGGGCGAGCCTATGGCTTCGTCGAGCCGTACCGCTGCGAAGACGCCGAGTACATCTTGATCGGCATGGGCTGTTACATGGAGACCGTCAAGGCGACCGTCGATTACCTGCGTGACGTGAAGGGAATCGCCGCGGGCTGCGTGACGGTCTTCGTCTTCAGGCCGTTCCCGGCCGTCCGGTTGATCGAAGCCCTGGGAGACTGCCGAGCGGTCACCGTGTTCGAGCGGATGGACGACCCGCTCTCGACCACGGGAAACCACCTGACGCGTGAGCTCAAGGCCGCCTTCTGCGACGCCGTCTCGGGTCAGAACGGACACGATCGCATCGACCGCGTTCCCAAGATTTACAGCGGGTCGGCCGGGCTCGGCAGCCGCGACGTGCGGCCCGGCGATATCATCGCCGCCTTCGATAACATGATCCACGACGGACCCGAATACTTCTGTGTGGGCATCAACCATCCCCTGGCGCTTCAGCCGGCGGAAGATCCCGATCTCCGCCCGCGCGGCGGCTTCTCCATGAGAGGCCATTCGGTGGGCGGGTTCGGATCGGTCACCACCAACAAGGTTATCGCCACCATCGCCGGCGACGTCTTCGGCAAGGACGTGCAAGCGTATCCCAAGTACGGCTCTGAAAAGAAAGGCCTGCCCACCACCTACTACCTGACGATTGCCGACAGCCACATCTCGACTCACTGCGAGCTCGAGCGCGTGGATCTTGTCTGCATCAACGACCCGACGGCGATTCTCAGCCCCGAACCGTTCAAGGGGCTGGACGAGGGGGGCGCCATCTTCGTGCAGTCGACCCACGTCGACCCGCGCGAGGTCTGGTCGCGCATTCCCGAGGCGAATCGCCGCACGATCCGAGCCAAGAACCTGCACGTCTACTACGCCGACATGGTCAAGATCGCGCGTGAGGTGGCCTCGGTGGCCGACCTCCAGATGCGCATGCAGGGCATCGTGCTGCTGGGGGCGTTTCTCAAGCTGACACCCTACGCCGCCGAAAGCCAGATGACCGACGAACAAGTCTACGAGGGGGTGGAAAAGGCCCTGCGCAAGTACTTCGGCAAGCGCGGCGACCGTGTGGTTCAAGATAACCTCACGTGCGTCAAGCGCGGTTATGGAGACCTGCGAGAAATTCCCGCGGAAGTCAAGCAAGCCTGATCTTCCCACGGCGGCGTCCGCCCACATGGACTCCCGCCGCCTTCGCTGAACATCTCGTCCGTGTACACATATCATTCCGAGGAGAGATGAATGGCTTCCACAACCGCTCCGGCTTACGAAACCCTCGATGAACGAGGCCCACGATCAGGATCCCTTCAACAACAGCAGCTACGGCACGCTGGTCGACTCCCCCTACAAGATGATCAGCCTGCCGGTCCTCGATGTCCTCGACTTCAACGAGCGGATCATCCGCGGCTACGAGGACGGCTACGGCCGAGAAAGGGCTGCCCGCCGACTTGTCGCTGGCCCGATCGCTCGTGCCGGCGGGCACGGCCACCTTGCGCGACTTCAGCAACATCGCCCCCGAAATCCCCTTGTATATCCCCGAGAACTGCACCGGCTGCATGGACTGCGTTACCCAGTGCCCCGACACGGCCATTCTGGGCAAGGTGCTTGCCGAGGCCGAGCTCGAGGAGAAGCTGGCCACGATCGCCGACGCCGCCGATCGCGAGATCTACCGGCCGCAATGGGCAAGGACCAAGAAATACTTTGACGCGCCGCAAGAAGAAGGGGCTGTCGGGCGGGATGTTCAATATCATCATTGACCCCAGCAAGTGCAAGGGATGCGCCGAGTGCGTGACCGTGTGCGACGACAACGCCCTCAAGATGATTGACAAGACCGACGAGGTGATGACGACCGCGCGGAAGAGCCACCGTTATTTCAAGAACTTCGGCCCCAGCGACCCCAAGTACGTCAGCGACAACCTGCTCATCGACATGATGCTCAAGGAGCAGACCCACCTCTACACCGGCGGCGCCGGCTCGTGCGCCGGCTGCGGCGAGGGGACGGCCCTGCGGATGCTTTGCTCGGCCACCGGCTCGAAGTACGGCGACCAGTGGGGAATCGTCGCGGCCACGGGCTGCAACACGGTGTACACTTCGACCTATCCCTACAATCCCTACCTCGTTCCCTGGACCAATTCCCTCTTCGAGAACGCGCCCGCCTACGCCATCGGAGTGCGGATGCGATGGGACCAGATGGGCTGGGAAGACCGGCCGCTCTGGTGCCTGGGCGGCGATGGGGCCATGTTCGACATCGGCTTCCAGGCGCTTTCCCGCTTGCTGGCCAGCGGCATGAACATCAAGGTGTTCGTGCTCGACACGCAGGTTTATTCCAACACCGGCGGTCAGGCCTCTACCAGCAGCTTCACCGGCCAGAACACCAAGATGAGCGTGCACGGCAAGACGGTCGGGGGCAAGCAAGAGCGCCGCAAGGAGATCGCCCAGATCGCCATGATGCACCCGCGAACCTACGTGGCCCAGACCACTTGCGCGCACACGAACCATTTTTACCGCTCGGTCCTGGGCGCTTTGGAGTTCGACGGGCCGGCAATCGTGGTTTGCTACACGACCTGCCAGCCCGAGCACGGCGTGGGCGACAACATGGCCGCCGACCAGGCTCGCCTGGCCGTCGACAGCCGGGCTTTCCCTCTCCTGGTCTACGATCCCCGCAAGGGAGGCACGATCAAGGAACACCTCTCCTTGCAAGGCAACCCAGCCGCCAAGGACGACTGGTACGTCAACCCCAAGACCAAAGAGGAAGTCACGTTCATCGATTTGCGCGCAGCGAGGGCCGTTTTTCCAAGCACTTCGACCGTGATGGCAACCCCTCCGAAACCCTGCTGCGAGCCAAGCAAGACCGGCTCGAGAACTGGCATCTGCTGCAAGAGCTGGCGGGCCTGAGGTAAGGATCGATCGAGGCATGGGAAGCAACGTCTCCACGCCTTTGGCTGTTCATCACCACGAGCCGGGTGGCCTGGCCGCCGCCCTGGAATTCCTCAAGCGAACCCGCGCGGAGCTGCGCCAGCTCCGCACGGTTCGCCTCTGGAAGAATCGATTGCGCGTTTACGATGTCAATCGAGACGTCTTCGAGATCGAGGGCCTGGGCTATCTCGATCCCGACGTCGTGCCCCTGCTGAACAGCATCAATACCGCCTACGACCCGCAGACGATCCACGTGCCGACCAGCGCGGAGTTCAAGGAATTCAAGCTCGGCCGATGCCATCCCTGGGCCGAGGATCGGGTGATGTGAGCGCGGCGGCCGGCCGGTCGAGTTCCGGCTCAGGCGGCAATTTCAGCTTCCTGAGCGCCTGGTTCCTCTTGCGCCGGATCACTCCCCGAAGTTTCGACCAAGCGAGCAAGACACCTCCCGCGGACACGAGCAGCGTTGCCGACGAAGGTTCGGGAACCGTCGCATAGGCGATGTCGCTGACAAATTGTCCTGCGACCGTCGTGGGATGAACGGTGTCCCAGAAGAAGTAACCCTGGCCGCTCAAGACGCCGTCAGCCAGCGCCGAGTCGGTCACGTTGGTGAAACCGTAGGCTCCGGGGTTCGCCATGGCACTCTGGACCAAGCTGTTGACATCGGGTTGGAAGATCGTGATCCCGAGGCTCTGCTGAAGTTGGTTCAGCTCTGAATGGAGTAAGATATCAAACGTTGAGGAGAGAAAGTTCAGGCCGTCACGTTGAGCTTGGGGAAGAATGTTTGTCGCGGGCAGATTGCCGAGGAGAGGAAGATTAGGCACCATGAAGAATTTGCCCCCCGCCGGCCAGGGTCGTGATCTCGCCGACCAGGTTGGCCACCGGAACCAAGGGATTCGTTTGACCGGCATTCAAGAAATCGTTTGCCCCGCCCCAGACGGTGATCAATTGGTGGGCGTTCAGCGTGTTGGCGGCCAGGAAGGTGCTGATCTGAAGGCCGATATTGGGTGTCTTCATGAAAGACAATCCATCGCCGGTCTGAGCGCCTCCCCAGGCGTTGTCGGTGCCGCCCGCCAGGCTTGGCAGAGGTGCCGCGACCCCCAGCCGGCCAGCCAGGTATTCCAGCCAGATGGGTCCGTTGGAATAGTGCCCCTGATAATAAGGGGCGGGTGGTATTCCCGCTGCGAGAAAGGTGTTACCCGTATCGGAGAGGCTATCACCAAAGGTGACGATTCCGGTGATCTCGCCCGCGCGGGCCGAAGCACAGAGGCCGTTGATGGCCAGGATCAGGATCAAGAGAAGCCAGCGTGGCATTCGTGAGCGTTCCTGCTGTGTCATTGGCTCGATGCTCCATCTCGAGAAGAAGAAAGTTCGGGAATCCTCGGTGGCTTTTCGGCGAGGTTCTCATCCTCTCCGGGAACGATTGCGAGTGTGACCGGACGCGCTTTTTCGAGGAAGTTTTCAGGGTCCGAAAAAAAAATCCGACGGTTTCGATGAGGGTGCTCCTCTGGATTTTGGAGTCAGGAGAGATTATATGGAGCAGGTCGGGGAGATTCAGAAGAACAAGGAGGTTCCCGGATGCCTACGCTCACCATCGAGTATCACGACCAGTCCCATCGGATCGCGTTGGAGCAGGCCATCGCCTACGTCAGCCAACTTCGCCAAGTTGCCCAAGATGCTCCCAGTGGTACCGTGCTCGAGGCCTGCGAGAAGCTGGCCCTCAACGACGGTCGCGCCCTACTTCGCTCGACGCTCGCCGCGGCACTTCAAAGCCGAATCGGACTCAGCGAGCAAAAAGGGGGGCGGCCCGCCTTTGCCCCGAGGCGCACCCCGGCTACTCCAAGGGCCGGCACACGCGTACGGTCCTGACCGCCGTCGGCCTCGTCACCTTGGAACGAATTTATTTCCTCTGTCCGGTTTGCAAGCAAGGCGACTTTGGTGCCGATCGCGTCTTGGGCGTGGAGGGTTATGTGACGCGCGGAGCCTGTCGCATGGCCTGCCTGCTGGGCGTCCAACAATCGTTCACTCGAGCCCAACGGGCGCGTCGCCGAGGTGGCGGGCTGGAATCTCGACGATAACACCATTCGCCGCCTGTGCCACGCCACCGCCGCGGCGGCTAGCGACACCCGCGAGCAACGAGCCACAGCCCAGGCTTTCGCCCAAGCCGAGGGGGATTTGGAGTTGCAGATCGACGCGGGTAAGGTCAACACGCTGGGGGGCTGGCGCGACGTCAAGCTGGCTGTGTTCGACCGACGCCCACGTGGCAACCCCACGACGGCTGAGCAATGGGACGAACGCGACCTGCCCGCGCCGACAGTGCGCTCGGTGGTGGCCGCCGTGGAGGAGGCGAGCCAATTCGGCGAGCGCTGCGCCAGGGAAGCGGACCGCCTGGAACTGACCACCCCGGAGGAACTGAGTGTGCTGGGCGATGGCGCGGAGTGGGTCTGGAACTTGTCGGCGCGGCACTTCGCAGGTGCCGAGGAACTGTTGGATATCTGGCACGGGGCCGAGTATTTAGCGGACGGGGCCAAGGCGGTATGCGGCCAGGGGAGCGAGGCGGCCAAGGAGCAGACAGAGAAGGGCAAGCAGCGGCTGTTGGGCGACGGGTATTGCGGCGTGGTCGAGTGGATCGGGGAGCTGACCGCCACCGGGCTGGTGGGCGGCGATGGGGCCGCCTTGGGCGGGGTCCTGAACTACTTCGCTGGCCACCAATGCCGCCTAAACTACGCACTGCGGCTGCGCCGGGGCCAGTCGATCGGCAGCGGACTGGTGGAAGGGTCCATAAAGCAGCTGATCAACAAGCGAATTAAACAAACCGGAGCACGCTGGAAGGTGGAGCATGTCGGGCCGTTTGTGGAGCTGGGCGCATTGGCAGCCGGGCCCGAATGGCAGGCGTTCTGGGAAAACAACTGAATCCAGTTCCAAAATCCAGAGCGGCACCCT
>CAWFAF010000064.1:0-443557 GCA_963813575.1 uncultured Planctomycetaceae bacterium | reverse complement strand
AGGTGTCTTCATGAAAGACAATCCATCGCCGGTCTGATGCCTCCCCAGGCGTTGTCGGTGCCGCCCGCCAGGCTTGGCAGAGGTGCCGCGACCCCCAGCCGGCCAGCCAGGTATTCCAGCCAGATGGGTCCGTTGGAATAGTGCCCCTGATAATAAGGGGCGGGTGGTATTCCCGCTGCGAGAAAGGTGTTACCCGTATCGGAGAGGCTATCACCAAAGGCGACGATTGCGGTGATCTCACCCGCGCGGGCCGAAGCACAGAGGCCGAAGATGGCCAGGATCGGGATCAAGAGAAGCCAGCGCGGCATTCGTGAGCGTTCCTGCTGTGTCATTGGCTCGATGCTCCATCTCGAGAAGAAGAAAGTTCGGGGAATCCTCAGTGGCCTTTCGGCGAGGTTCTCATCCTCTCCGGGAACGATTGCGAGTGTGACCGGACGCGCTTTTTCGAGGAAGTTTTCAGGGTCCGAAAAAAAACATCCGACGGTTTCGATGATAAATGATTGACAGTCATGATGCTTGGCATGCATAATCTCGCCTTGCCTGAACTCGGAAGGATCCAGCTCGACGAAGATGGAACGCACCATGTTAGGTGAAGGCAAGGCAAGTCCAGGAGCCTCTAGCCCTCTCGACTCCTGGATCGAGGCGGCACGACGCGGTGACGCCGAGGCGCTGGGAAGGCGCTGGAGCCCTTTCGCGATTACCTTCTTCTGGTCGCCAACCAGGAGTTAGAGCCGGAGCTGAGAACGAAGCTGGGTGGGTCGGACCTGGTACAGGAGACGTTTCTGGGGGCCCAGCGCGACCTCGCTTCGTTTCGTGGAAAGTCCGAAGTCGAGTGGCGGCTCTGGCTGCGCGCCATTCTGGTTCATCTTCTGGCCAATCAGCGCCGCCAGTATCGGGCTACGGCGAGGCGATGCATTGACCGTGAATTGCCGATGTCGGAAACGCCGCGCTGGGACTGGCCGGCGAGCATCGAGTCTCCCAGCACGAATCTGGTGGCGCGGGAGATCGAAGACGCTCTTTTGACGGCCCTGGACAGCCTGGCCGAGCACCACCGCAACGTGGTCCTCTGGCATCACCGGGAACGGTTGCCATTCGAGGAGGTGGGCCGGCGGCTGGGGATCTCGGCAGAGGCCGCCCGCAAGCACTGGGGGCGCGCACTCGTGGCGCTGCGCAAGGAATTGAGGGCGAGCCATGGCCTTACCTGAATCGGCCGACCAAGAGCTTACCATGGGCCTTGAGCCTTCGGGTCCGCAGAGCCTCGAGCTTCCATTCCTGTTCGGCCACGATTCGGATCCCCGCGAAGACGCCGATTTGTCGGCCCAGGACGAGATCCAGGCTTGTGTCTCCCTGCTCGACCGCGTGTGGCCCCGCATCGCGCCGCCGGCCGACCAGCATCCTGAGCGGCTGGGCAGGTTCAAGATCTTGGGCGAGCTGGGTCGCGGCGGCTTCGGTATCGTCTTCCTGGCCGAAGACCCGGACCTGGGGCGAAAGCTGTGCTCAAGGTGCCACGTGTCGAGGTACTGTCACAAGCCGAGGCCTGGAGGCGCTTCCAGCTCGAGGCGAAGGCGGCGTCGCGGCTGGACCATCCCAACCTCGTTCCCCTCCTGGAGACGGGGCAGATCGGGCCGATCGCTTACATCGCCTCGGTGTACGTGGAAGGACCCAGCCTGGAGGCCTGGCTAGCTCGAAGGCAGTCGGCCGTGCCGGTTCCTCTGGCGGCTCGTCTGGTGGCCACTCTCGCCCGCGCCATCGATCACGTTCACCAGCGCGGCATCCTGCACCGTGATCTCAAACCGGCCAACATCCTGCTTCAGCAGCCGCGGCCAGGCGGTGAGAGTGCGCAAATCGGCGCTGGCGGCATGCTCCCTTACGTGCCCAGGGTCTGTGATTTCGGCCTGGCCAAACTGCTCGACTGCGCAAGGTGACGAATCACGAACGCTGGCCGTGGCGGGCTCGCCACCGTACATGGCGCCCGAGCAGGCCGAAGGAAAGAAATCGGAAGTCGGCCCGGCGACCGACGTGTACGGCCTGGGCGCGATCCTCTACGAGTTGCTCGCGGGCCGCCCGCCCTTCCGCGGCAAGACCAGCCTGGAAACCCTTCGAAAAGTCGTCGCTCAGGAGCCGGAATCGCCTCGGCGTCTGCGGTCGGAGGTTCCCCGAGATCTCGCGACGATCTGCCTGAAATGCCTGGCCAAGATGCCCCATCGCCGCTACCGTACGGCGGCCCTTCTGGCCGACGACCTGGAACGGTTCCTCGACAGCCGGCCGATCCAGGCGCGGCCGGTCGCCGCCTGGGAGCGCGCCTGGAAGTGGGGTAGGCGCCGCCCCGCGCTCGCGTCTCTCGCCATGGTAATGGCGCTCGGCGCGGTGGTGGTGCCAATGGGGCTCTACCAGCATTATTCCGACCTCCAGAGCAAGAACAATGAGCTGAGCAACGTCCTGGCTCTATCAAGGCAAAACGAGCAGAAGGCCCTTGAGCACGAGAGCCAGGCTGAGCTGCTCCAGCGGCAGGTCGAGCGCCGGGTCGGTGACTACCATCTTCGGCAAGCGCAAGAGGCTGTGGACGCGGACAGCCTCGAGCTGGCAGGCATCTTGCTCGATACCGCCGGACCGGAATTGGGTTTGGCCGAGGCCCGCGGCTTCGCCTGGCATTACCTCCGCCGTCAGGTGCGACGCCGAATCATGATGCTGGACGGGCATGGCGCCGCGGTGGTGGCGGTCGCGGCTTCACCCGACGGCCACACCTTGGCTTCGGGCGACGCCGATGGAAGCGTGCGGCTCTGGAACCTGGCCACAGGCCGCTCCCACCCCCTGGAGCCCCGTCACCATGGCCCGGTCGGACAATTGAGCTTCAGCCCTGACGGTCGTCGGCTGGCTTCCACGGTGCTTGTCAGTCCGGCGGAGACCTACGTCTGGGAGATGCCCGGCGAGACGTTTACCGGTCGAATCCGGCACGTCGGCGCGGAATTCTTCGGCACCTGGTTCTCCGCCGACGGGATGAGGTTGGTCGTGCTTCATCACGCCCCGCTCAATCATCCCCACAGGCTCTTGACCTGGGAATGCTCGAAACCCGTCTCGGAGCCGCTTGTGGTGGATGCGGCCAGACAGCGTGAGCTCGGGGCTCGCCGACGAGATGATTCAGTCCGTCGCGGATCTCATGGACGGCGAGACCTCGGCCGTCGCTGCAACTCAAGTTCAAACACCGGTGAGGCCCCGGGGACTGGCCTTCACCCGGGATGGTAGATTCGCCGTGTTTGGCCCGGGAGACGGTACGTTTGAGGTCCGCTGCACCCAGACGGCCGCGAAAATCGCGATCGGCGGCCTCGACGATCAGAGGGCCAGAGTCTTGCTCTTTTTCCCCACATTTCAAGCATCCGTCGATCAGCATGTTGACCACCTCATCATCGAGCTCAGCCGGACAAGCGGCAAATCGGGGCTGGTCGTCAGGCGAGCTTCCGAGAAGGAGATCGTCCACACGTCCGCATACTGCCCCGGTGGCGGGGAGATCGCTCACTGGGGGGCGGGGCGGCAAGGCCCATCTCTTGTCGATCCGGTTTCGGGCCAGGAGCGACTTGCGTACAGGCTGGGAAGTCCCATCCATGTCTCGGCGATGACGTATCTCCCCGACGGCAAAACGCTGGCGTTCGGATCAAGAGACTGCCGGATCAGGCTCTGGTGCTTGAATCCCCCGCCCGATCCTCCTGCGCCGCGCGGTCATGGTCCCGCCGAGGCCTGGTCGGTTGCGTTCAGCCCCGACGGCCGCAGTCTGGCCACCACGGGCGACGACCACGTCGTCCGTCTCTGGCAACCAGATTCCGGAGCCGTACGAGCCGTCCTCAAAGGTCACGCGTCGCTGGTCACAGCGATCGCCTGGTCCGCTGATGGAACTACGCTCGCCAGTGCAAGCATGGACAAAAAATTGCGCGTCTGGGATGTACAATCCGGAAAACCAAAAGCGACCCTGCAAGGTCATGCAGGAACTGTCCGCGCCGTGGCCTATAGCCCCGACGGCCGCCTCCTCGCCTCCGCGAGCGATGATCACACGGTGCGACTCTGGAACCTGCCCGACCGTAAGGTGCTCGCACGGCTTGCGTGCCACACCGAAGGCGTCACCGGCCTGGCGTTCAGCCCCGATGGCCGCACCCTGGCTTCTGGTGCGCTGGACGGCCAGATCCTTTTCTGGGATCTTCTCACATTTCGGAGCCAGACCTTCGCGACTGCGCCGAAGGTCAGCTCGCTGGCGTTCGCGCCCGACGGACAGTCGCTCGCCTCGTCGCACTTCGAGGCCCCCGCGCGGTTGTGGGACGTCGCCAAGGCTCAGCAGCGCGCGGTCCTGCATGGCCATAACGGCGATGTCATCCACCTCGCCTTCAGTCCCGACGGCCGCACGTTGGCGACCGCCGGCAGAGACCAGACAGTGCGCCTCTGGGACCCCACAAACGGCCACGAGATGCTCTGCCTGAAAGGCCACAGGGCCAGGGTCAACGGTGTGGCATTCAGCCCCGACGGTCGCACCCTCGCTTCGGTTGATCATGACGGTGCGATCCGGATCTGGCGCTTGGCCGCGCCTTGAGGGGAAGCGGCCTGGTGACAACTTGGTCAACGGGCGGTTCAACAGGCTGGGCTGGACCTTCATTGTCCATCCTTCATCGTGAGCAGATTCTTCAGGAATCGGGCGTTGTCTGTACCCTGGCCGCGTTCGCCGATCCAGGCCGGCAAGCCCACCACTCCGATGGCGACGACTTCGCCTTTTCCTTGTCGAGATACCGCGACGAACCCATCTCGACTCCCGGACAGATAGGCCAGGATCTTTGCCTTCTCGGGGTCTCGGATCTGAATCGGTGCCGGCCGGAATGTCGTGAGTTTCTTGACTCCGTCCAGAAGCTTGTCGGCTTCGAGTCTGGCGGTCTCGATCGTCGAGAATAATCCGGCTCCGGGCCGAAATCGACATCCTGATCGACCATGTGCATCCCCAGCGAGTCGAGGATTCGATTCGCGTGCAGGACCGAATCTCCGAGCGCAGGGCTCGCCGTCAGGATGACTCGCTTACCGGAGGTGGCGAACTGCATCAGCGCGAGAGAGGTGTTCACATTGGGATCCACGATCCCCCCGTCGGCCACGAGAATCATGTCGTATCGGGCCAGTTCATCCGGCAGCGGCGAGACACTCTCGCCAGCGACAGGCGGCCCGGTCCCGATCGGAATATTGGGGCTCTCCATGTAGCTAACGTCCAGCTTGGCCTCCCGCACCAGGTCGAACCATGGCCGGTAGTAGTCGGAGCGATCGGAGTAGCTGCCGAACCCACTGGAGATCACCAGGACCTTTGGTCGCCCTGCTTCTGGGGCAGCGATCGAGGCGACGACGGGAACGCTGATTTCCTGGTCACCCAGGCGAGCCTTGACGTGGCCGGTGCGTCTGCCGGCCGACTTCGTGTCGACCACGAGCGTGACGGAGCAGCTCACCTCCCCTGATCGATCCTCGCCCCTCCTGCCGAGCCGACGTCGCTTGACGGTGACGAAGTCGGGCACTTCGATCTTCAGCGACAGGCCCGGATCCGTCCTTCCCGTGAACCGAATGTTGAGCTCCGCCTCGGCGATCGCGCCGACGTGCAGCTCACCGAAGTCGAGGCGATCGACGGCACTGACTCCTGGCGAGTTGCCAATTTCGTGGCCGGGTTGGCTCGGAGTGGCCTCCTGGGCCGCATTTGCCGGGCGGATTTCCGGCACACGAACTCCGAAGGCTTGTAGTCCGCCCAGTGTGAGGACGATCATTAGCATCGCCGCGCCCAGGACCTTCAGCTTGGAGATCATCATGGCGTGAATCACTCCTCTGGCAAGGGCGACAGCCGTGGCTGATGACAGGCTAGCCGCCGTCGCCGGTTGTTCAGCGAATCTCAATGATGCCCGGACCGTCGCAGTGAACAGTCCCGGAGAGATCGCCACGGGCGCGGCCTTCGCAGAGAAAGCGGCCGTCAGCAGGCACGTTTGCGGTTCCAGGCCACGGCGAGTCAGCCTGTCCCGCAGCCGCTCGCGCGCCCGCGACAGTCGGGATAACACCGTTCCCTTCGGGCACCCAAGCCGCAGCGCCGCCGCGTCGGTGCTGAGGCCCTCCAGGTAGCAGAGCACCACCGGCTCCCGGTATCGCTCCGGCAGCCGGCCGATCTCTTCATGCAGTTCCGGCCACGACTCGGCCCGATCTGTCTCGTGCTCGGCCTTCATCTCCGCGGCCCGCCCTTCGTACGCCCGCCGGCGGACCAGATCCGCCCTGGACCGCAGAGCGACCCGACGAGCGACCCCCAAGAGCCAGCCGGCCAAGGCGTCCCGCCGCCGGATCGCCCCGGCCTTGGATGCCAGAACCAGGAACGTCGCCTGGAAAGCATCCTGGGCATCGTGAAGCTCGGGCAAGACATTGCGGCAGACGTCGAGGACCATCGGCCCATGCCGCGCCACCAGCGCCTCGAATGCCGCCTCGGCGGCCTCGCCGCCGCGGCTGGCGAGGAATCCATCCAGGAGTTGGGCGTCGGAGAGGTTGGCGGCCACTCCGCAACGAATGAGTGCATCGAACCCACTCAGCACGTCGGCACTTACGGATCGGCCCACCATCGGTCAGGTCTCCTTTTAACCTCTCACTAAAAGTGCAGAGTAGGCGTGTGCTGATTCCAACTTTTTGAGGGATTTGTCGCGGCCGGGTTCTGGCGATTCTCTCATGATCCTGGCTTGCGCGCCAGCCTCGCCCGCTTGAAATCATCCAGCAAGCTCCAGGCGCGGAGGGCCTCGGCCACGCTCCAGGCTTGTGCGATGCAACCCCTGGGCTCCATCGGCGCGTCGCCGTCGTTGATCTCGCTCAGTGTTCCCAGGCCCATCTGGCGAATCAGATCTTCAAACGGGCCCAGCAGCAGCTCGGCCCTGGCGGCGTCGCCATGAACGCGCAGGTGGGCCTCGATAAAAGGACCCTTCAGCCAGCCCCAGACAATGCCTTGATGATAGCTCGAATCACGGCGGAGCAGATCGCCTTCGTAAGTTCCCCGGTACGCTTTATCGCGTGGGTCCAGACTACGCAGGCCGGGAGAGGTCAGCAGGAACCGCTCGCACGCGTTCGACAACACCGCGCTGCCGCTCCGGGGAAAGTGGGCTTGCCGGCAACGAGACCGCGAAGATCTGGTTGGGCCGCAGCGTTGCGTCGTCGCCGCCAGGGCCGTTGAGCACGTCGTAGCAATAGCCCGCAGCGCTGTTCCAGAAGCGATTGAAACCCGTCAGCGCGGCCGCGGCCATCTTCTCGTACTCGGCCGGATTCTTTCCCAGCCGGACCGCAAAGGCCGCCATGCTCACAAGCGCGTTGTACCAGAGCGCATTGACCTCGACTGGTTTGCCGATGCGCGGAGTGACCACCCAGTCGCCGACTTTCGCGTCCATCCAGGTAAGCTGCACGCCCGGAGCGCCCGCGTGCAGCAGTCCATCAGTGGAGTCGAGCTGGATCTTGTACCGGGTGCCGCGACGGTGCCAGTCGATGATCTCCTCGAGCACCGGGAACATCGATTTCAGGAGGCCGTCGTCGCCGGTCTGCCAGTGATACGCCCGGATCGCCTCGAAGTACCAGAGCGTGGCGTCGACCGTGTTGTACTCGGGCTCTTCTCCCTGGTCGGGGAACCGGTTGGGGAGCATCCCCTGGCTCACGTACTTCGAGAACGTCGTCAAGATCGAGCGGGCGACCTCGGTCCGGCCGGTGACGCAGGTCAGCCCCGGAAGACTGATCATGGTGTCGCGGCCCCAGTCTCCAAACCAGTGGTAGCCGGCGATGATGGTCTTGCCATCAGGGATGTCGGCCGTCTTGCGACTGACCACGAACTGATCGGCCGCAAGCACGAGCTGCTTGATCCAGCCCGGAGCCGGATCGCCGCTGTCCTTGCGCGTGCCGGCCCAGGCGCGCAACAAGTCTGCCTCATGCGATCGCCGGCGCTCGAGTGCCGAAGGGTCTGCTGTTGCGCTCGCCTCGGTGCTGGCGGCCAGAATCACGCTTTCGCCTGGTCCCAGAATGGACTCGAACGTGACGGCGTGCAGATGATCTTCGTGATCCTGAAGCCCGCGCTCCCGCTCGCGGGCGAGGTCGAAGTTGTAGTACCAGGTATCGACCGTCGAGACCTCGCCGCCGCTTGTAAGCAAGTACAGCGGCGTCGCGCCGGGATAGGCCGTGATCCGCATCCCTCGTTCCACCGGGTCGTACCGAGTCGAACCAGAAGCCCGCGGTGGTTCGGCCGTGATGATCCCGGTGATCGACGATCGCCTTGATCAAGAGCGCCGCAGGCTCCTTGCCCGCGGTCAAGGTATAGCGAACATAGGTGGTGTTCGCTCCCGGCTCCATCCAGATGCGCAGCTCGACAAGGGCCTCGCCGCAGGCGAATCGCCAGGCCGGGACGGTCCCTTCGAGCCAGAACTTCTCGATAAACTTGTACCCGGCCGGGGCCACGGCCCCGCCAGCCCACCGGTTGGTGCACAGGTCGTAGGTTTCACCTCGATATCCCAGCGTGGCATCGGCCTTGACCAGCATGACCGTGCGGCCCACCGGCGGGTGGGTCGCCGCGACCAGCAGACCGTGATAACAACGCGTGACCATGCCGGCCACGGTCCCCGAGGCATAGCCTCCCTTGCCATTGGTGGTCAGCCACTCGCGCAGCTCCGCGACCTCGAGACTGCCGCAGATCTCGCGGCCGAATTCGACAACGGGTTCCGCGAATGGCGTGAGCTTCATGCCGTGCCCAGTGCCCTTTGGAGCTGGTTTCGATGAGATACGTCGCGTGATCGAAGGCTTCCTTATAGGGACGGGGAAGGTCGAGTTCAACGGGTACCTCGACTCAAACCGAGGCGTGAGCGGCAATCCGGGCTGCGTGCCCCATGAGAAACACCGTCGCCGTCTCGCATTCGAGCCGCGCATTAGGGACAATAGGGACGTTGCGCGGAAGGTACACGCTCGAGCCGATCGGACTGGAACTTCAACGGGTCGTTTTCCGGAGACGCCGACGTCATGACGCTTGCATCATTTCATTGGGCCTGGCCCATCGCCGCCATTGTCGGCCTCGCCTCCTGGCAGGTATGCGGCTGGGCCCAGGAACCGCCCAGGCCCACGGCGTCTTCCTCCGAGGCCAACCCCGCCGTGCCCGCCCCCGGGCATTCGGTGCACGGAGAGGCGTTCAACGACGGCCCGCGGCACCGGGCCTACCTGATGTCGGGAATGGGTAAGGTCCACTTCCCCGTCACGACCAAAAGCAAGGACGCCCAGGCCTTCATCGATCAGGGCGTTGCCCAGCTCCACTCGTTTTATTACTTCGAGTCGGAGCGGTCGTTCCGACAGGCCGCCCAGCTTGACCCTCACTGTGCCATGGCCTACTGGGGCATGGCCATGTCGAACGTATACAACAACAAGCGGGCCAAGGGGTTCATCAGCGAAGCCCGCAAGCGCGCCGCCGGGATCAGCCGTCGCGAGCAGCTTTATCTCGATGCGATCGAGGCGCTCTACAAGGAGAGTTCGAGCGACAAGAACCGAAGGCAAGAGAGTCTCAAGGGTCTCGAAAACATCGTGCAAGAATTTCCCGACGACATCGACGCCCGCGCCTGGCTGGCCATGGTCACCTGGCAGAACAGCGGACAGGACGGGATCGGCAGCCGGCAGGCGGTTGATACTGTGATCGAATCTGTTCTTGAGCTCGAACCGATGCATCCCGGCGCTCATCATTACCGCATCCATCTCTGGGATGGAACCAAGCCCATTCGCGCTGAACGCTCGGCGGGGCTCTTTGCCAAGGCGGCGCCCGGTATCGCGCATGCCTGGCACATGCCAGGGCACACCTATACAGGGCTCAAGCGCTATGCCGACGCCTCCTATCAGCAGGAAGGATCGGCACGCGTCGATCATGCCTACATGATTCGCGATCGGGTGATGCCCTTCGAGATCCATAACTACGCACATAACAACCAGTGGCTCTGCACCAGCTATAGCCACATCGGCCGGGTGCGAGACGCCATTGCGGTGGCGCGCAACCTCGTCGAGCAGCCGCGAGACCCGCAGAAGAACAACGCCAGCGACGGCGGCTCCTCCCAGCGCAGCGGGCGCATCCGCTGGGCCGAGCTGCTGTCTCGCTACGAGCTCTGGGACGACCTCATTGCCGCCTCCAGTTCGGGAGCACTTGACTGGTCGGAACAGCCAATCGAACAGATGCACAAGGCCCACTTTTTGGGCCAGGCCTACGCCGCCAAGGGTGATGCCAGGAAGCTCAGCGAGCAGATCGACGCTCTCAAGAAGCTCAAGAGTGCGCAGGCGAAAACCGCGCTCGCGGAGCTCGAAGGTTACGCGCTCTTGGCGAAGGGAGACGTCGGTCCGGCGTTCGACAGCTTCGCCAAGGCCGCGCCGATGCGAACCGAGGCATTGGCCCGCGCCCACTTGAAGGCGCGGAACTTCGGCTTCGCCGAGAGCGTGGCACGCAAGGCGGTTGACGAGAATCCCAATCAGGTTCCTCCCCTGGCGGCCCAGGTCGAGATCCTCCACGCCGTGGGAAACGATAAAGCCGCGCGGGAGGCCTATCACCGGCTCGAGCCAATGGCGAAGTGCGCCGATCGCGACCTGCCGGTCTTCCGCCGGCTTGAACCAATCGTCGCCCGGTGGAAGGCCGACAAGACATGGAAGGAGCCAGCAGCAGAACCCACCGGTGGAACCGACGACGCCGTTGCAGACCGGATTGACCTGAATACGGTCGGACCTCTCGTCTGGTCGCCCTATCCGGCTGAGCCGTTCTCGATCGCCGACACCACAGGCAAGGTCTGGGACCTGGCAAAGCTCAAGGGCAAGAACGTCTTGGTTCTCTTCTTCCTGGGCGAAAAGTGCGCCCACTGTCAGCAGCAGCTTCAAGCCTTCGGCAAACAGATCGATGCGCTCAAGGCCTTGAACGTCGAAACCCTCTCGATCAGCACCGACAACATCGAGGCAACCAGATCTCTCAAGAACAACCAGGACGGGGTCAAGTTCCCCATGCCCATGCTGGCCGACCCTGGGCTCGAGCATTTCAAGCGCTATCGCGCCTTTGACGACTTCGAGAACCAGCCGCTGCACGGCACGTTCTTGATCGACGCCCAGGGCAACGTCCGCTTCCAGCGAATCTCGGCCGACCCGTTCCTGGACGTGGAGTTCATCAAGACCGAGGCGGCGCGAGTTAATCGGATGGTCAAGTGAAGGTACCCTGCCGTAAGATTGCAGAGAAGGAACTCATTCGTGAACCAGCAATCGCAACCAGGCAGTGATCATGTCAACCACCGCGCACTGCGCAGCGGCTGAAACCGCTCGAGAACAAGACCGCCGGCACGCTGGTGATTCACGAGATTTACCGCAGCTTGCAAGGAGAGAGCACTTTCGCGGGGCTGCCGTGTGTCTTCATTCGGTTGACGGCCTGTCACCTGCGCTGTGGCTATTGCGACACGCCGCACGCCTTTCACCAGGGGGAAACACTCGACCTGGACGAGGTGGTCGGTCGAGCAATTCAGCTCGGTGATCCTTTAGTCGAAATCACCGGCGGCGAGCCACTTCTCCAGAGCGAAGTGTATCCCCTCATGACCCGGCTGGCCGACGCCGGCAAGACGGTCTTGCTCGAGACCAGCGGCGCGATCCATACCGGCCGGGTCGATCCCCGCGTGCGGATCATCCTCGATGTCAAGACCCCCGGCTCGGGTGAAGTCGAGGCGAACGTCTGGAACAACCTCGGTCGGCTGCAATCCTCCGATGAGGTCAAGTTTGTCCTCTGCGACCGGGCTGATTTTGACTGGGCGGTGGGGGTGGTTCGAGAGCATCGGTTGATCGATCGCTGTCCGGTTCTTTTCAGCGCCTCGTTCGGCCAGGTCAACCCGACCGAGCTGGCCGCGTGGATTCTCGAATCACGCCTTTCCATTCGCCTCCAGCTTCAACAGCACAAGATCCTCTGGGACCCGAAAGCTCGGGGCGTTTGAATGCGACTCACGGGTCTTTTCGGGCCTTGAGGTTTTCTTCCGCCGCCGTGAGACGTGACTGCGCCACGCTAACAGTGGCCTGCGCGGAATGCTGGTCGGCCTCCGCGGCTCTGAGCTGGTCTTCGGTCTCCTCAACGACCCTCTTCTCCACCGCGTGTTGCTCATGTAGCATCCGGATCCGGTTGAACTGCTTGGTGTGAAAGGCAACCTTGGCGGTGGCCTGGGAGCGCTGAGCTTTGTGCGCTCCAGCTCGGCGGCGCGGGCATTTCGAGTCAGCTCCAGTACCTTGCGCAAGTATCCCGACGCGACGCTTGGCAGCGAGGATCGTGTCGTCCTCTGGCTGTCGAGCGGCCGCGTTGAACTCGTTAATCTGTTCCTCGAGTCGCCCTGACTCGAAAGCGACCTCGACCCGCTTCGTCACGACCTCGGCGATAGCAAGCTCGGCCGTTGCGACCTGCACGCCACATTCGCCGTGCTAAGACGAAGCTCAGCCTCCTCGACCCGCTTTGATTCCACGGCACCCTGCTCGCCCAGGGCCTTCATCCTCTCGAAGTCCCCCCTGGCCAGATCCCTGCTCGCGACCGCTTTCTCGAGAGATGCCCTGGCGTTAGCCTCGCTGACGACGGCCGCGTTCCAGCGGGTATCCGCCTTTAATCCCTCCTGAACGTCGATCGGTCGTCCATCGGCGACAGGCGGAATCGTGTCGGTCTCGTGAATCGAAGAATCGCCTCTCAGAACCGGATCGGTGGGATGCCCGGGAATATTTCTGGGAAAAGTAGGTTCTCGCCTTGGTTTCGGCGTGCGGATCGGTCCCTCGTACTCGACCAAGATCTGTCCGTCGCGGTCGATTTCAAGCTCGATCGACAGGTTCGGCCTGGCACTGAAGTGCATGCCCGAAACTTTTCGGCCATTTTTGAAGGACTCCACCACGAAGCCGGACGTTCTCCCAGGGAAGAAATAGTCGAAGTAGCCGGTGCGGGGCGGGAAGGCTCGGCCGTCGATCGCGAAATTGATACTCGGGGCGGTCACATGCACGGTGAGATGGGCGCCTCCGACTCGCGAATGCAGCAGGCTCGCGATTGAGTCGATGATCCGCGTGGCCCCGGTAACCTCGGTCACGACGAGAAGGCCGGCCAGAATGACAGCCAGGTAGCAAGCAAGCAGCACCAGCCTGCGGAGGCGGCCTGAGGGCTTGGCTGGACCGACCTCGTCAAGCACCGCAGGCGCGAAGGGCTTGGTTGGTTCCCCGTCCCAAACCGGCGATTCCTGCCTGTCGCGCCAGGTGGCGGCCCAGCAGCTCGGCCACCTCGGAGGCGTCCTGGTAGCGCCTCGCGGGCTCCTTGGCCAGCAGCCGATCGATGATCGCCGCCAGCCAGTCGGGGATGTCGCGGTTCACTTCCCGGACGGGCCGGGGCGTCTCGTCGCACACCCTGCGCAACACGGCCAGAGTCGTTGGTGCCCGGAACGGCGAGCGCCCCGTGCACATGGCGTACAGCACCGCCCCCAGGCTGAAAAGGTCGGCGCGATGGTCGATCGTCTCGGACCGGGCTTGCTCGGGCGCCATGAAAAGAGGCGTGCCGGCAACCACGCCACTCTGGGTCAAGCTCGCGTCGTCAACCGCCCGGGCGAGGCCGAAATCGGTAATCTTGACGCGCTCGACGCAGTTTTCCAGCAAGATGTTCGAAGGCTTGATGTCGCGATGAACCAGCCCCTGGGCATGCGCCGCGGCCAGCCCCGCCGCCGTCTGCATGCCGATCCTGAGAATCGAGTTCAGATCCAGCGGCGCCGTGCGGTCGATGCGTTCCTGCAGCGATACGCCTGGAATGAACTCCATCACCAGGTACGGTAATCCCTTCCACTCGTTGACCGAATGAATCGCCACAACGTGCTCGTTGCGAATGGCCGCCGCGGCGCGTGCCTCGCGGGCGAACCGCTGACGGGCCGAGCTGGTGGTCGCAAGCTGGGGGGCACAGCACCTTGATCGCCACCGACCGGTGCAGTGCGGGATCAAAGGCCTTGAGGACCACCCCCATTCCTCCCTGGCCCAGCACCTGAACCACGCGATAGGGGCCTAGCTTTCCTATGTGGTCGGGCGACTCGGGCGGGTCGAGGAAGGCGAGGATCTCTTCCGACGCCGTCGGTATGCCTCCAGTCACTGCCTCCTCCGGGTTGACCTGATCCTTGAGCACGCCGATCACACGCTTGAGCCCGGGAGACTCGGCGTCATGCTCTCGCCCCAGGTTCCGGACCTCCCGCGGCCAGGCGGCATCACCACAGGCAAGAGCATCGAGCTCGGCCTGGCAAGCGCTGCAAGATTCCATGTGATGCTCGATCGCCTCTCTCTCCCTCTCGCCAAGCGAGCCGTCGAGCAAGCGAGCCAGAACGGCGCGGTCGGGGCACGAGGTCGTAGCCGGCTCAAGCTCTTCGCCGGAGTCAATGGCCTCGACGATGGCCTGGCACGACGAGCACGACTCGAGATGGTGCTCAATTGCCTCCTGCCGCGTGTGCGGAGACGGTGCCCTCGAGATAACGTTTCAAGACGGCGCGATCGGGACACGAGATCGATCGGGGCGAGCCGTCCTGGTCGTAGGCCAGGGATTCCAGAAGCTCCTGGCACGACCCGCAGAACCAGAGGTGGCGATCGATCGCCTTCTGCTCGCTTGCGGGAAGCGTGCCATCGATCAGGCGTCTCAGGTCCGAGCTGGAGGGACACGGTGTTTTCCGCCACATGAGAAAGAAACTCCCCGATCGACTGATGGGATTCACTCGTCCCGTAATTCAGCCACTTTTTCCTTGATCCGGCTGAGCACGCGGCTCCTGGCGATGTACACCGCGCCCACGCTCATCCCCAGGCCCTCGGCCGCTTCCTTTGCCGGCTGACCTTCCACGGCGGTGCGCCAGAACGCCTGCCAGGTGGGGTTTTCAAATTCGAGCCGGACTTGCTCGGCCGCAACGTCCAGCAACCTGCGTTCGTATTCCCGATCCCAGACGGCCGACTCGTCGGCGGGATTGGGCTGGTTCGCCAGCCAATCCTGCACGGCGGAATCTCCGCTGCCCCGGGGCACCCGCCGCTGTGCCTCGAAGAACGTGTTGAGCGCGTTACGAGTCACCGTGAAGAGCCAGCTCCGGAACGTCCCCCGGCGCGGGTCGTAGTCGAGCCGTCCGATCGCCCCCGCGACCGACCGCAAGACATCCTGCGTGAGATCCGCCGCGTCGGCATCTTGCAATCCGCGTCGGCGGGCCATGTCGTAAACCAAGGGTGCATAAACCTCAACGAACTGCCCCCACGCCTCGCGGTCGCGAGCATCCCGGATACGCAACAACAAGCTCGGCCGCGTAGCGTCAGACTGGGTCATGAACAACTCCCGGGTATAGATACCGGCACCGTCGAACGATCTTTCAGCATTTTGTGGGGACACAATGACTATCATGGTTCATTTGGCCGGAAATGTCGTCTCATCGGGATAGTCGGGATGAAATCGCAGCCGAGCGGCTGGGCCCAAGCGTCCCGTCCGTCGCTTCACTCTTGCGAAGGGGGCTCGAAGAACTGCGAAAACGGTCGAAAACCGAGCAGCCGCAGACTTCGAGGAACACCCCGTTACTTGTTTCTCGACTCGACCCCGGCCGAGACCGAGACCAGCGGTCGCGTGAGCGGCTCGGTGATCAGGCGGGCGCCGCGGTCGAAGGTGAAATAAGACCAGGCCCACTGGATCATCACGAGCAGGCGGTTGCGGAAACCGATCAAGAAGAAAATATGGACGAACAACCAGAGTAACCAGGCGAGGTAGCCCGAGGCTCGGATGGACCCGATATGGGCGACGGCGGCGCCGCGGCCGATGGTGGCCAGCGCACCTTTGTTGACGTAATGAAAAGGAAGGCGCGGCTGACCGCGCAAGGTTCGCAAGAGGTTGGCGGCGGCGTGGCGGCCCTCTTGCATGGCCGCCGGGGCGATGCCGGGCACGGGCTTGCCGTCTTGTTCGAGATGGGCCAGGTCGCCGATCACATAGACATTGGGGTGTCCGGGGATCGTCAGGTCGGGCTCGACCGGCACTCGGCCTGCACGGTCGAGCGGGATCTCGAGCGAGCGCGCCAGGGGCGATGCGGCCACGCCCGCGGCCCAGAGAACCGTCCGCGCGGCGATCCAGTCGGCGCCGACCTTCACGCCATCGGCCGTGATCTCGCGAGACGGGGGCGCCAAGCCGAACCTCAACGCCGATCCGCTCGAGTTGGGACCTCGCCTGCGCCGAGAGCTGATCGTCAAACGTACCCAGCACGCGGTCCGACGCCTCGACCAGGATGACGCGAGCCTGCGACGTGTCGATGTGGCGAAAATCGCGCGCGAAGGTTTGCCGCGCCACCTCGGCAAGTGTACCCGCCAGCTCCACTCCGGTGGGCCCTGCGCCCACGATGACGAACGTCATCTCGGCGCGGCGGCGGGCTTCATCGGGCTCGCGCTCGGCGGTCTCGAACGCCAGCAAGACGCGCCGGCGGATGTCGAGCGCGTCCTTGAGCGTCTTCAGGCCGGGGGCAAAGCGCTCCCACTCGTCGTGGCCGAAATAGGCGTGGGTGGCGCCTGTCGCGAGGATCAGAACGTCAAACGCGAGCACGCCGTCGGCCAGGATTACCCGCTGGGCCGCCAGGTCGATGGCCGTAGCGTCGGCCAGCATGACCTCGACGTTCTTCTGTCCACGGAGGACCCGGCGGATGGGCGCCGCGATGTCGGCGGGGCTCAAGGCGGCCGTGGCCACCTGGTAGAGCAAGGGCTGAAAGAGATGGTGGTTGGCACGATCGATGACGGTGATCCGCACGGGCGCGCGTTTCAGGGCGCGCACCGCGGTGAGCCCGCCGAAGCCGGCTCCGACGATCACGACGTGGGGCCGATGATCCATTTCGGTCTCCCGTCAGACGGCACGGAACGTAGCGGCCCCGGGCTGGCCCGATCCCGTCATCGTGGCCCTTCCATTCGCGGCCAGATGCTCGAGAACGAGAAAGACCGTCTCCACGGCGTCGCTCTCGCCCGCGGCCACGGCAATCTGATCGGCCGTCTGGGGTGTCGGCGAAAGTGCGGCCAGGGCCTTCGACTGGATCTCCAGCACGGCGGCGGCCGCCTTCTTCCCCGCCTCCACTCCCGGTTGATGATAGGCATTGATATTGACCAGGGTGGCGTAGAAGCCGACGGCCCGCTCGAAGAGAGCGATGAGCGCGCCGACGATCCGGGCGTCGACGCGTGGGATCGTGATCGTCACCGATTGGCGGTCGCTGGCGAAGAGCGCTTCCCGAGTGCCGAGCAGGAACCCATGCAAGAAGTCTCCCGGCGTTGCGCCCGGCTCGACCTCGAAACCAGACCCCCCGTCTTCCAGCACGCGCACGAAGGTGACGAAGAAGTTATCAAGACCGTCCCGCAGTTGCTGGACGTAGGCATGCTGATCCGTGGATCCCTTATTGCCAAAGACGTTGATGCCCTGATGAACGACATTGCCGTCGAGGTCAAGTTTCTTACCCAGCGATTCCATGACAAGCTGCTGGAGATAGCGGCTGAAGAGAAGCAGGCGATCCTTGTACGGCAGCACGACCATGTCTTTCAGCCCCTTGCCGCCGGTGGCGTGGTGCCACATGAGGGCCAGGAGTGCGGCGGGATTGCTGGCGGTGTCGTGCACGCGGGTGGCCACGTCCATGGCGGCGGCGCCTTCGAGCATGCCGTCCATGTCGAGCCCTTGCAGGAATCCAGGCACGAGACCAACGGCCGACATCTCGCTGGTCCGGCCGCCGACCCAGTCCCACATGGGAAACCGAGCCAGCCAGCCTTGTTGCTGTGCTTGCTGGTCCAGTTTCGATTGGGCGCCGGTCACGGCGACGGCATGGCGGGAGAAGTCGAGACGCTTCTTGCCGTACGCGTCGGCCACGATGAGCATGCCGTTGCGGGTCTCGGGGGTCGAGCCGCTCTTGCTCATGACGACGACCAAGGTTTCGGCAAGCTTGTCTCCCAGGTGCGAGAGCACGCGCCAGGCCGTCGGGGTCGGTGTTGTCGATGAAATGAGGCACCATCTTGTCGGTCGCGTCGTGCCCTAGCGCGTCGGCCACAAACATGGGTCCCAGGGCCGAGCCGCCGATCCCGATCGAGAGCAACTGGGTAAAGTGGTTGGCCGATTGAGGTTTGATCTGGGCCGCGTGGACCTCGGCGGCGAACGTCTTGATCGCCGCAAGCGTGCCGCGAATCTCCGCCGAGATCTCGGCGGTTGGAGCGAGGTCTGGCGCGCGCAGCCAGTAGTGGCCGACCATCCGGTTTTCATCAGGGTTGGCGATCGCTCCCTTCTCCAGGGCGTCCATGGCCGCTGAACGCCTTTTCCATGGCTGGCGCCATGCGGGTGAAGAAACCATCGTCGAATTGCATCCGGCTGATGTCGAGGCTCAGGCCCACCGAAGGCACGAGGCAAAGACGGGATTTGTAGCGGTCCCACAGGTCACGAGCATTCATCGTGTCACTCCATCTTCCATTGGTTCAAAGCGTGAGAATATGGATCGCCATCGCCAGGCCGACCAGGGCCAGAATGCCGGCCATAACCAGCGGGGCTCGCGGGCTCAGGGCGGGATTCGAGTGGCCGCTCTCAAGCGCCCGGATGTAGCCGCGATGCCGCACCACCGAGACCAGGCAGACGACGACGCCAAAGCAGACCATGGCAAACCCCAGCCACGGCGAGACGGCCGGCCGGCCCGATCGGTCCATCATTCCTCCGAGCCCCGCGACCCGGATCAAGATCGCGAACCGGGCGATCAGGAAGCCAAACCCCATGAGCGCCAGCGACGTCCTGATCCACGCCAGGAACGTGCGCTCGGCGGCGAGGTAAACCCTGGGATCATCGACTGCCCTGGCCGGCCCTGAGCGTAGTCGTTTGCACGAATGGCTCCTGGCTGGGCGGCTCCATGATGCGGTCACCTTGGAATGCGCAAGGGTCGTCGGCGCACATGGCTTTCGCGGCGCCTTCCACTTGAGCAGGACTATTCTCGCACGAGGAAACCCGGTAAAACAGCCTGAGATCCGCCTGGACCCGGGCGGAATCGATCCATCGTCGCCATCTCGGGCCAGCACCTGCCGCCGCTCGGGGCCGGATGATTTATTGTGGCAATTGAGCAAACGAGAATATCAATATGGTTTTGTCTCCAGGAGATCGCCATCAAGTCGCTTGTTTTTGCGGTAGGGCGCTCGTGCTGTTGGGTAGCCTGTTCCTGTGCGGGATAGCCTGCTGCAGCCAGGCCGTGGCCGACGACGAGGTTCGACTCAACCAGATTCAGGTGGTCGGTTCTCACAACTCCTACCACATCGAGCCATCACCCGCGGTGCGGAGCCTGATCGCGACCGCGGGCGAGCGCCAGGCTCAGGGGCTTGACTATACGCACCCTCCGCTTGCCCAGCAATTCTCAGGCCGCGGCGTGCGGCAGATCGAGCTTGACCTCTTTCACGACCCGGAGGGAGGCCATTACGCCCAGCCGGCCGCGCGGGCATCCTGCGGGGCTTGTTCCGAGACCCTGGCCCCGACCACGATCCGGAAGGCCTGTTGCGGCGACCGGGCATGAAAGTGCTGCACGTGCCGGACGTTGATTATCGCACCACGGCGCTCAGCCTGGTTGACGCCTTGAATCAGGTTCGCGCGTGGTCGCAGTCCCATCGCCGGCACGTACCGATCATGATCCTGCTCGAGCTCAAGAGCGAATCGATCCGGGTTTTGCCAACCAGGCCCCTGCCCTTCGACGCCCAGGCCCTCGCGTCGCTCGAAGGTGAAATTCTCTCGGTGTTCAGTCGCGATGAGATCCTTACGCCCGACGAGGTCCGAGGTTCATTCGCCACCCTTGCCGAAGCAATCAAGAACCGCGGCTGGCCGCGCCTGGACGCGGTCCGAGGGAAGGTCATGTTCGCACTCGATAATGAAGATCAGGTGCGCGACCTCTATCTTGAGGGCCATTCCGCCCTCCAGGGCCGTCTGCTGTTCGCGAGCGTCTCCGAGTCGCATCCGGCGGCCGCATGGTTCAAGATCAACGACCCCGTGGCCGATTTCGACCGGATTCGCCGGCTGGTGCAGGCGGGATTCCTGGTTCGTACCCGGGCTGATGCCGACACCCTCGCGGCGCGCACGAATGACACCGCCCAGCGCGACAAGGCGCTCGCCAGCGGCGCCCAGTTCGTCAGCACAGACTATCCTGTCGCCGACACTCGATTCACAGACTATTGCGTTCAGTTTCCCGGCAAGGTTGTCGCGCGATCCAACCCGGTGAGCGGAAACCGAGGTTGGGACGGGCTCGATCTCGAAAAATGACCGTGTGGGAGCCGCGTGCTTCCGAAGGGTCAACCGCCCATTGTCGCTCAGCGCCTCGAATATCTCCCGGCCGGCGAATACTCCGCGAACTTGATGAGTTCCTGAGTCGCCTGCTCGCACGCCGCGGAGGCGGTGTCTCCGCCCTGGTTGGTCGCGACAAGCGTGCCGAAGTTACGTCCTGGGGCCAGCCAGACCGTGACGTACCACATGGTGTTGCTGCCGCTGTGGTTGAAGGCTTTTCCGCGGGCCCATGAGCGGTCGAAAACGAACCAGCCGCCGGCGTATTCCAGGCCGGGAGGGGGCGTATGCAGGACCTTGAAAGTGGCTGCCTTGAGCAGCCGGGGCTTGCCCTGTTCGGCCCGGAGATGGAGCGCGGCGAATTTCGCCCAATCGGGAACCGAGCAATGGACCGTGCCGGCCGGCCCCATGCACGGAGGATTGTCCTGCCGCGCCGGCTCGACGGTGCCCCCGCGCTCGCGGTGGCCCCAGGGTTGATCGACCCCTCCACTGCCAAAGCCGCCCGGCGGCCCGAAGCCCGCCGAGGCCATGCCCAGCGGCTCGAACAGCTTTTGCTGGAGCTGGTCTTCCCACGGCTGGCCGGTCATCTGCTCGGCCATCAAACCCGCCAGCGCGTAGCCGGCGTTCGAATAGGCGTACACGGTGCCAGGCTTGGAGAGCGGCGGCCCGGTCATCAGCGTCGCGCAGTGCCGCGCGGCGTTTGTCGGTCGGCGTGCGGCCAGGCAGATTCCACCAGGGTGCGTCGTGCGGCAATCCGGCGCGGTGCGTGAGAAGCTGCGAAAGAGTAACCTTCTGAAAGTCGGCGTGAAGTCGAGAGGCCACCTCGGGAAAGACGTCGCGGATCGTCGTCAACCAGGTCAGCAAGCCGCTATCCACCAGCATGCCAATCAGCGTTGCCGTCATGGTCTTGGTGCACGAGCCGATATGAACCTGGTCGGTCACCCGCATTGGCTCCGACGACCCAATCTTGCGCAGGCCGACCGCTCCAATGGCGGTGAGGCCGTCACCGGTAAGAACCGCGCCGATCATGCCGGGGAGATGATGGCCGTTTCGAACCGGTTCGAGCAGCTTGTTGAGCGCCTCGTTGGGCCTGAGTGGCAGAGCCCGCGGGTCGGGCACCGTCCGTGCCGTGTCCTTGGTCAACGTCATTGCCGGCCTGCGGACGGTGCGGCGAGTTGAGCTTCCTTTAGGGGCAGGACCGGTCTGGCCGAATGCCGCCCTCATGAACTCCCCTGCTCCGCCGACGGCCCAGGCCGCAAGCCCCGGCAGCACCGATCCCTTGAGCCACTGCCTCCGCCCGATCATCGTTGCCTCCGCCCGAAGTTTTGAAGGCACGTTTGGTCCACCTGGATCTCGCCTGTCCTCTCTATCGAACATAGGCCAAGAGGTCGGGAGGTTTCAATGGCTCATCGTGGATCGTCTGTCGCTTCAGGCGATATCGAAAGCATAACCGGCCAATTGGTGCGCGAACTGTAATGCGCCTGATTCCGGACGGTAAGTGGCCTGAGACCATCCAATGTGAACGGCTATCATCAGCATCTTGAATTGGACGGTCCCAACCGGCACATTGGGGCGAACAGCCGGCCCGGGAATGCACAGGGTGGCATCAGAGCATCCGGTCCACGGGCACATTGACGCCGGGAGGGTTCCGTGATGGAAGACGTCATGCAGGAACTTCAGGTTCTGCTGGACGGGCTGGGCGAATCGATCGAGTTTGCAACCTCCGGAACACTGACCCCGGTATTGCCGGGACTGGAAGTCGAGGGAGTCGGTGCGATAAGGACGCCGATCTCGCCGTCGGATGCCAAGCGGCTCATCGCCCATGCATCGCAGGCCCCCTACGGGCGAGGTGAAGAGACGGTCGTCGATACGAGCGTACGCAATGTCTGGCAGATCGAGCCGTCCCAACTGGTGCTGCGCAATGCCGAGTGGAACTCCCATCTGGCGGCGATCGTCGCGGCCGTCACGGAAGCATTCGGCATTCGCCACAAGGTGGAGGCGAAGCTCTACAAGCTTCTGATCTACAAGAAGGGCAGCTTCTTTACCGAGCACCGCGACACGGAAAAGACCCCAGGCATGTTCGCCACGCTGGTCGTGGGCCTGCCGTCGCGTCACGAAGGAGGGACCCTGGTCATCAAGCATAACGGCCAGACCAAGAAGGTCGAGTTCGGAGGCAACGACTCCGAATTCAAAACGCAGTATGCTGCTTTCTACGCCGACTGCCAGCACGAGATCAAACCCGTCACCGCGGGCTATCGAATCTGCCTGGTATACAACCTGGCCATCGCCGGCAGGAAAAAACAGCCCCTGGCGCCGCGCGGAACCGGCCGTGGAGAAAGCGGCTGATTTGCTGAAGAAGCTCTTCGCCGATGGGCCGGAGAAGCTGAAGAAGATCGCCATTCCGCTCAACCACCAGTACACGCAGGACGCTCTCGATCCCCGCGAGCTCAAGGGTTCCGATCGCGCCCTGGCCGACGTGCTGGTGCGAGCCGCGGAGCTCATTGATGGCGAATGCTCATTCGCCCTGCTGACGCACTGGCAAAGCGGTGAGGCAGACTATGACACGTGGCAGCCTCCCGGCTACTCACGCCGGTACTCCTATTACGGGGACGATGATGACGAGGACGACGACGACGATGACGACAGCTCCGATACTGACATGGGAGAGGTGTACGAAGAGGAGCTGTCGCTCGAGCACTGGCTCGACCCCCAAGGCCGGAAGCGAGACTTCGGGGAGATTCATATCGAGGAGCAAGAAATCCTCGGCCACGAGAACAAGGAAGACTGGAACGTGCGCCAGGAAGTTCACGAGGCCACGGGCAACGAGGGCGTAACGGTCGAACGCTGGTATCGCCAGGCAGCCGTGGTGATCTGGCCGCGCGAGGGCATGTTCAGTATCCTGGCCGGCGAGGGCCAAGCGTCGGCCCTTCCCGAGCTCGAGAAGATGGCGGCCCGCGCCAAGCGACCCGACGCGGTGGCAGCTTGCCGCGTGTTTGCCAAGGAGATCATCGATCACTGGCAAGTGGGGCAGCAGGGCGCCACCGGCGAGGCATCATACCCGGGGCGAATGCTCATGCTGCTCGAGCGCATCGGCACACTGGATCTTGCTCAGCGTTTCGTCCGCGAAATCCTTCCCAAGGACTTCAACGGCTCGGAGGGCAAGGCGCTCCAGCGCTTGTGCCAGCATTTCGGCTGGGAGCATTTCGCGGCCGAGCTCCACGATCTGCTCGCGAACCAGAAGCCGGGTGACTATGATCAATCCAGCGATCTCAGCGCGATCGTCTCGCTGATCGAGCCAATCTGCACCGAGCCGCCGGCCTTGACCGATGAACGCCGCAAGGTGTGCGTCGATCTCGCCGAACTGCTGGCGCAGGTGATCGAGCGCCGGGACCAAAAGCCGGTGCCCGCCTGGCAAGGATATGAGAAACCACGTGCCGGCGTCGTGGCAAGCGTGCTACACATCTTCGCCTCTATCTCGGCGACAGAGCGCATGGAGCGATTCGTGACACACGTGCTGGAGGACGAGCCGCATTACAACCTTCACGACGTGTTGATTCCAGACGTGAAGGCCATCTCCACGTGGCTTCCCAAAGTTTCCGAGACGCGATCTGCCGCCGAGCGGCTGTTGAAGCACTGCCTGGCCAAGCTGCGTGAGGCGACGGCCCAGCCCGTCGAGCCGCCAAAAGACTGGGCGCGTGAAGCCAATCTCGCCTGCAACTGCAAGGATTGCCAGGCGCTGAGCCTTTTCTTACGCGATCCAACCCAGCAAGTGGCACGCTTTCCGATGGCAAAGGAGCGCCGCCGGCATATTCATAGTCAGATCGAGCGTCACGGGTGTGATTGCACGCACGACACCGAGCGCAGGGGATCGCCGCATACGCTTGTCTGCAAGAAAACGCAAGCCTCGTACGCGCGCCGGTTGAACCAGTATCAGACGGACCAGAAACTGCTCGCCGAGTTGGGTGCGATTGCCGGCGATGGAGCATCAAAAGCGAAAAGCCCTTCGCGGAAGCGGCGGACCACGAAACCCTGATGGCAGGCTTGATGCGCCGACAGGGCTGGAACAATACAGCTCGGTGCAATTTGAAACTGGAGAAATCCTCATGAGCCGCATGCGTTGGCAGACCGTTTTTCTGATGATCGCGGGCGTCGCCGCCGCTTGTGTTCCTGCTCGCGCCGCCGAGCCGGCCAATCCAAAGACCAACGCCAAGGCGCGGGCGATCCTCGATTATCTTGAATCGCTGCCCGGGCGGCCGAAAAGCGAGAAGCGGCTGGTCTCGGGTCAGTTTGCCGGCTTCGGCTCGGGAACGACACTCCGAGCCTGCGAGGAAGCCTTCAAGACAACGGGGCACTGGCCGGCCATGATCGGTCTGGATTACGCCGAGTTTCCCACCGGCGGACTCGATTTCAAGGTGATCAACCGGCTGGCCATCGAGTACGCCCGGAGCGGCGGGCTCGTCACGATCAGCGCGCACCTTTACAACCCAGCCAACCCCAAGCGAGGCGGCCTGCGCGACAAGGGAGTCGACCTCAAGACGCTGCTCTCACCCGGGCACGCCACGCATCGCCGCTGGATGGAAGAGATCGACATCCTGGCCGCCGGCCTCAAGCAGCTTCAGGATGCTGGCGTCGTCGTGCTCTGGCGTCCTTTCCACGAGATGAACGGCGACTGGTTCTGGTGGGGAGGCAAGGACCCTGAAGCTTTCAAGAGCGTCTGGCAGGACATGTTTGATCACTTCACCAAGACCAAGGGGCTGAATAATCTCCTGTGGGTTTATGGACCCAATCACGGCAAGAAGACTGCCGCCTATTATGCCGGCGACGCCTACACGGATGTCGTTGGCCTTGACGCCTATACCGATTTTGTTGACCCCAAGCACATCTTGGGCTATCCGGAAGTGGCCAGCCTGCCCAAACCGTTCGGCTTCACGGAATTCGGTCCCCACGGCCCGCACAATCCGCCGAGCAACTACAACTACTTGCGGTTCCGCGACGGCATCGAGGCCAATTTTCCCAGGACCTGCTTCTTCCTGTCGTGGAACGACAAGTGGGGGTTGGGTCGAAACGTCAACACCAAGGCGCTTCTGGATCACCCCTGGATCATCAACCGCGAAGACCTTCCCAGGGAGTTTGCGGCGGGCCGTTAACTCGATCGGTCAAAGCACGACTAATCCTGGGCGGCCAGACGGACAGGACTTGAAATTTCCTAACGGTCTGACCGATCCTATAGGGAGAGATCGATCACGGTCTCCAGTTCGCAGCCGAACCTCCGGCCAGCATCACCTTCGTTCACTTCGAATGCTATTCATTATGATGGAGGATCTCATGGATCACTTCGTCACGCTCGACAGGTTTCCCGAGGGCATCGAGTTCCCTACGGATTTCAAGGATAAGATCTGGTTTGATGCCGAGGCCAAGAAGCTCTTCTTCCGGGGATACATGAGTAAAACCGAATTCGATCATTTGTGCCAGATCACCAGGGACTGGTCATTCAGGCGTAAGCTCGAGGAACTCTTCCAGATGTCTGTCTACGAGGTCGAGCAGGATCACCAGGGGGTGCGCGGGCTTTTTTCCCTGTTCCGCAAGCGAGCCGTGCCAAGCTAAAACGCAACCGGCCATGGCGGAACTAACTCGGAGGGATCGCGCATGAACTTGGCCATTCCGTCGCGTCGGTTTCGGCATGGAACCAGTTTGGCGGGTTTCGCCTTGATGATGTCCTTGACCGCGACACGTTCAAACTCAGCCAGCCTGGCGGAAGACCCCGTGCAGGCGATCCGAGCCGTGCTCAGGCAGCAGCAAGCCGACTGGAACAAGGGCGATCTCGATGCCTTTCTGACCGGCTACTGGAAATCACCCAAGGTCGTCTTCCAATCTGGGGGCAACCGTTACGATGGCTGGGAGGCAATGCGCGATCGCTATCGCAAGCGCTACAAGGCCGAAGGGAAGGCGATGGGCGAGGTGGGTTTTTCCGCAATTGACATTGAAATGCTCAGCCCCGAGGCAGCCCTTGTCCGTGGCGCCTGGCGGCTGTCCATGCCCGACGGCTCGAAGCCAGGCGGGCTTTTCACCCTGATTTTCCGGAAGTTCCCCGAAGGCTGGAAGATCGTGCACGACCATACCTCGGCCGAGGAACCTAAGTAGTCTTGCACGATCGGGAGTGCGAGGCTCCTGCCGCGCTTGTTCGCGGCTGCTCCGCGGGAGCCTCGCACTCACTCGAACCGAAGTGCTTCGATCGGGTCGAGTCGTGAGGCCTTCCACGCGGGGTAATAGCCGAAGATCATGCCCACGGTCACCGAGACCGAGACCGACGCGACGACGGCGGTAATCGAGGGGGCCGTCGGCCAGTGGGCCAGCAGTCGGACCAGCACAGAGGCTGAGCGGCCCGCCGCGATGCCCACGGCGCCGCCCAGGAAGCAAAGCACCACGGCTTCAACAAGGAATTGGCGCAGGATATCGCGTGACCGTGCACCAACCGCCATGCGCAGGCCGATCTCGCGATAACGCTCGGTCACGGAAACGAGCATGATGTTCATGATGCCGATGCCGCCCACAACCAGCGAAATCAATGCCACGCAGACAAGGAGTCCCGCGACGAGTCCGACGGTTCCCTTAACGGCGTGAACCACCTCGGTAAAGTCTCGAACCGAGAAGTCGTCGGGCTCGCCCGGCCTGATCTTGTGGCACTCGCGCAAGACGCTCTTGATCTGGTCCATGGCGGCTGGGATCTCGTCGGTGGAAACGGCCCGTACCAGAATTGAATCGACGTTGGACAGCCGCTCGAGCCGAGGGGTGTCCATAGCCTGGATGGGCGAGAGCGACGGGAATAGATCAACCTGGCCACGCGGATAGCGCCGGGCAAGGGTGCTGTGGCCGTCCGTGGGATCGAGCTTTTCCGCGGCTCTGAGTGCGGATGAGGGTCCTGTCGAGGAGCTGATCCGGAACTTCACCGTCGTCCACGGGGCGACGACAAGATCATCCTGATCTTCGCCGACGATGTCGGCTCCCTTGCGGCTGAGCACGCCGATGACGCGCAAGGGTACATCGCTGACGTGCACTTCCTGGCCGATCGGTGATTCCTCGCCGAAGAGCTCGCGCGCGACCGTCTGGCCGATCAGGCAGACCATGGAGACATCGCGAACGTCGCGCTCGGTGAAGCATTCGCCGTCGTCGAGATCGGTCCACTCTCTGACCCTGAGGTAATCGGGAGTGGTGCCGACGAAGGCTTGAGGCCCCCAGTTCTTATTGCCATGGACAACCTGCCGGCGGGTGAAGACCAGAGGCGCCAGGCTGTCGACGCTGGGGCATTCGTGGAGGATGATCTCGGCGTCTTCGGGAGTCAGCGTCTTGATGCTGCCGCTGCCCAGGCTGACACCGTTGCGCGAGGCTGCGCCGGCCTGGATCACGATGCAATCAACGCCCGTCTTCGTCAAGAGTGCGCGGATCGCCGTCCATGCCCCCTTGCCGATCTCTGCGATCGAAAGCAATGAGCCGACACCAATGATGATGCCGAGCGTCGTCAGTGCCGAGCGCAAAGCGTTGCGGCGAAGCGAGCGAAACGAGGTGGCGATCGTCCGCAACAGGAACCGCATCTCCCCCATGGCCGATCGCCAGTGCGCAGAATTTGCCTCGACGGCGCCGGCCGGCGGCACCGGCAGTTCCTTCGGGTCGATCTTCATCCTCTCGCCGCCCTGGACCAGACCGTCGCGCATCCGGATCACGCGATCGGCGTGGCCGGCCACACCCGCATCATGCGTCACCATGATGATCGTCAGACCGTCGATTTCATTGAGCTCGCGGAAGAGCGCCAGAATCTCCTCGCCGGTCTTCGAGTCGAGGTTCCCCGTCGGCTCGTCGGCGATCAGGAGCGAGCAGTTGTTGATCAAGGCGCGGGCGATGGCCACGCGCTGTTGCTCACCTCCAGAGAGCCTTGACGGCTCGTGATCGAGCCGGTCGGCAAGCCCCATCCTGTCGAGAAGCTGCGCGCGCCTGGCGCGGCACTCCTGCTGGGAGAGAGCGCGTGAGCCGTAAACCAGCGGCGTCATCACGTTTTCCAGGGCCGACATGCGGGGCAGCAAGTTGAAGTTTTGAAAGACGAAGCCGATCTTCCGGCTGCGCAGACGGGCCCGTTCCGATTCGCTTTGCAGCGAGACTTCTCTCCCCTCCAGCCAGTACCGCCCGGTGGTGGGCCGGTCCAGGCAGCCGATCAGGTTGATGAGCGTCGTCTTTCCCGAGCCCGAGGCACCCATCAGGGCCACCATCTCGCCGCGGTCGATCGCCAGCGAGACTCCCTTGAGCACGGGAACCTCGACCGTCCCCCGTGTGTAAATCTTGCGAATCGATTCCAGCTTGATGAATTGCACGGCCGGGCCTCCCTGTTCGTGGCGGGCGCTCTTCGCACTATTTTTTCGAGCTCTCGGTCCAGGTGTGCGGCAGGATTGACAGAGCATCATCCTCGGATTCCGCTCGACTCGCGCCCACGACCACCTCTGTTCCCTCATTCGGTGCATCGCCCAGAATCTCGGTGACGACACCATCGGAAAGTCCGGTGCGCACCTTGATCGGCCTGACGAGGTCTCCCTGCCTGATCCAGAGCACGCCCTCAGGCTTCTCTGTCGAGGCCGTGCTTGTCTGGTCCACGGCCGCGGCTCGCCTGCGCGATCGAACCGTGAAGCTGCCGCGCTCTTCCGGAACCACATTCTCGACCCTCGGCTGCCAGCGCAGAGCGGCGTTGGGAACGAGCAGGGCCTTGCCGCGTGCCTCGACCTCGAACTGGACCCGCGCCGTCAAGAAGGGCAAGAGCTTGCCGCTCTTGTTATCGACCGTGACGACCACCGTGTAGGTGACCACGTTCTGCGCCATGCTGGCGCTAAGGCGGATCTGTGAGACGCGCCCCTGGAAGCTCTCGCCCGGGAAGGCACTTACCGAAAAGGTCACGGCCTGTCCCTCATGAATCGACCCGATGTCGGTTTCATTGACCGAAGACCAGATCTCCATCCGGCCCAGGTCTTTGGCGATCAGGAACAGGCTGGGGGCGTTGAGACTGGCAACGACCGTCTGGCCGATGTTGATGCGGCGGTCGAGGATGATTCCCTTCACTGGTGATCGGATCGTCGTGTATCCCAGATTGACGGTCGCCTCTTCGAGATCGGCCTGGGTGACCAGCAGAGCTCTGGCAGACGGCAAGCCCGGCCCTGGCCGCGTCGTGATTGGCCAGGGCGATATCCACGTCCTGCGCGGCGATCATGCCCGGCCCACGGGACTGGAGCTTCTTGGACCGCTCGAGCTCGCGCTCGGCCTGTTTGAGCTTGGCCTGGGCTTGCAGGATGTCGGCCTCGGCTCGGGCGACGCTTCCCTTAGCCTGATCGACGCGGGCCTTGAAAAGCGCTGTATCAAGCCGAGCCAGGACGGTCCCCTGCTCTACCTTCGAGCCATAGCTGATCGGTTTGGAGGCGTCGGCAGGATTGACGCCGAAGCCCTCGATCCGGCCGGCGACCTGGGCGCCGACGTCAACAACCTCCTCGGGCTCGATGGTTCCCGTGGCGTTGACGGTGGTTTCGAACATCGCCTCTGCGGACGGTCACGGTGCGGTATGTGATGCGCTGGGCGCGCGCATCGCTCCAGACCCAGACGCCAAAGGCGCCTCCACCCCAGAGCAAAGCCATCACCAGGAGCAGTTTTTTCATCGACTTGGTCCTTGCCGGGCGGTCACGGTTCAAGTTCCGATCGGGGTCGCCACAGACTCCATGTGGAGTCGTCCCTCGTGCAGCCGGATCACGCGGTCGGCGATCTCGAAATAGTCTTCGTCGTGGCTGATGATCAGCAGGGCCTTGCCCTGGGCTTTCAGCTCGGGCAACAGCTCGTGATAGTACATCTGCTTGAAATGCCGATCTTGATTGGCGGCCCATTCGTCAAAGATGCAGACCGGTCGATCCTCGAGACACGCGCTCAGGAGCGCGAGCCGGCGCTTCTGGCCGGACGAGAGGCCGGTTGTCGAGAAGGTGTGTCCGCTCAAGGTAACCCGGCTTGCCAGCCCGAGGCGATCGAGGCCATGCCGAGCTTTTTGCTCGAGACCGCGCAGTCCAGTCCGGCGAGGTCCGGCAAAAGATAACCGTCGGCGAACACGACCGAGAAAAGCTGACGATAAGCTTCAGCATCCTGTTCGCGGAGCGCACGTCCATCGACCCGCAGTGTCCCTTCGCGCGGCCGATAGAGCCCGGAGATCAACTTGACAAGGGTCGTCTTGCCGCTGCCGTTGCCGCCGGCCAGGATGACGAGCTCGCCTGGTCTGAGCACAAGATCGATGGGACCCAGGCGAAAGCCCGTGCTCTGCTCATCACCCGGATAGTGGAATGAGGCGTGCTCCAGCTCGATGGAATCACGGAACACAAGTTCTCGCGCCGGGCCTTCTTCTCTGTGATCCACGAATTCGTGTCGTTCGAGCCTGGGAATGAGCGCGTGGACCTTCTGTAGTGAGGCGCGAGCGCGGCCCAGGATGGGCAGCCACGTGAGCACGACATCGAGCGGGCTCATGAGATAAAGCACCACCAGCACGAGAGCGGCGAGCGTTGGCCGAGGAATCGGTTGTAGGCGCGGCGCGACGAAGAGGAGGAAGCCAATGAACCCGAAGAACGCGAGCTGGCTCCAGCCCTCGGCGGCCGCGAACCGGGCAAGTCCCCCCACGGTCTTGTCGCGCACCGACTCCGTGGCGGGCACGAGCGACTCACTGAAGAAGGCCGATCTCCGCCCCGCATGCAGCTTGAGCTCGCGGAACCCTCCGATCAGAGTGCGAAAGTGTCCGACCAGAACATCCTGCTGAGCGCGGGCCGCCCTGAGCCGCTTCACGCCCTGGGCCGACAAGAGCATGTAGGCGGTCACCGCCAGGACCAGAAACACCATGCCGCACGCAAAGACGAGAGGCGCGAGCCAGCCAATATATCCTAGGCAAGCGATCACGATCGGCACGTTGATGCAAAGCTGCGGCACGCCAGCCATCGCACCGGCGATGAGCACGATGTCTTCAGTAAGCACCGCCAGCAAGGCCGATGTGTCGATCGCCTCGAAGGCTTGCAGTGGAAGGTCGAGCACGCGGCGAACGAGGTGGGTATTGAGCTTCGCCACCGCATCCTGGCCCAGGCGGACCAGGCTCACTTGCGCGATGATTCGCGCCAGGGCTGCGACGGCGCAGAGAGCTGCGAAGGCCCAGGCCACCGCGCCCGAAGCGGGCGCTTGCCGGCTCATCTCGGCCTGAATGAGCGCGATCAGCGCCACTCCCATGGCGCCGCTGGCGGCTCCGGCGATCGTCGATACCACAACGATCCGCCGCGAGGATTGGAACAGAAATCGCATCAAGTTCAGCAAGGATCAGGCTCTTTCTGACAAGTGTGGCCGGAGCCGCTGAAGCACGGGAACCAAGGTTACCGAGGACCAAGACGGCCTTCGAGATCGCCGAGCAGGGCGTCAAGATCTGCCTCAGCCAATCCGTCCAGCTCCGCGGCCGTCTCGCCGGCGGGCGAGGCGTTCCACCGCGCAAGCATTCGCTGCTCCACGGCGCTCATCATCGGCAGCGCGTCGATTGGATCGGACGGGTTTGTGATCGCTCCTTCGAGCAACGTCTGGAAGTGGCCCAGCATCCGGTCGATCGTTGCGGCCTCGAACAGATGGGTGTTGTACTCCATCGTCAGGCCCAGGCCTTCGGCCGTCTCCATGGCGTAGAGTGTCAGGTCGAACTTGGCGATCACGTTCGCCGGCTCCAGAGGAGTCAACTCCAGCTCCGGCGACCGCAATGGCGGCAGCGGCGCATTCTGAAGTGCGAACATCACCTGGAAGAGTGGCGTCCGGTTGGCCTCGCGCTTCGGGTGCAGCACGCCGACGAGCTTCTCAAACGGCAAGTCTTGATGCGTGTACGCTTCAATCGCCGACTGACGGACCCGACTCAGCAAACCTTGAAAGCTGGGATTGCCTGAGAGGTCTGCCCGCATGACCAGGGTGTTGACGAAGAAGCCGATCAGACCCTCCAGTTCGCTCCGCGTCCGTCCGGCGATCGGGGAGCCCACGCCGAAACTGTCTTGACCGGAATAGCGGTAGAGCAGCACCTGGAAGACCGCAAGGAGAGTCATGTAGAGCGTCGCACCGTTGTTCTGGCTGAGGCCGCGCGCTTTTTCGAGAACCGCTCGAGGCAGAACCGCCGTGCGCACGGCGCCGCCCCGGGCATGCCCCACGGACCGCGGCCGATCGGTGGGTAGTTCAAGTGGCGAGAGGCCCGCCAGCCGGCTCGTCCAGTAATCGATCTGAGCCTGCAACACCTCGCCCTCAAGCCAGCCTCGCTGCCAGACCGCGTAGTCCGCGTACTGGACAGGAGGCTCGTCGAGTGGAGAAGGTTCTCCCTTGCGAAATGCTTCATAAAGCGCGGAGACCTCGCGAATCAGGATTCCGATCGACCATCCGTCGGAGACGATGTGGTGCATCGTCACCAGGACGATGTGTTCTTCCCTGCCCAGGCGGACGAGGCCCGTCCGGATCAGTGGCCCTTGAGCGAGGTCAAACGGCCGGCCCGCTTCCATGGTGACACGCCTCATGGCCTCGGTCTGCCCGTCTTCCTCTGCAAGGGCACTCAGATCGTCAATCTCGAGGTGAATCTCCAGGCTGGGCGCGATCACCTGATGGGGCACTCCTTCGCGAGATTCGAATCGCGTTCGCAACACCTCGTGCCGGCGCACGATTTCACGAAACGCTCGCTCGAGAGCGGGAACGTCGAGCCGGCCCAGCAATCGTACGGCCGCGGGAATGTTGTACGACGCCTGGCCTGGCTCAAGTTGATCGAGGAACCAGAGCCGTTGCTGAGCAAAGGAAGCCGGCAGCGGGCCGTTGCGCTGGGCACGAGCAAGTGGTGGTCTCCGACCGACTGTTCCGTTTGACAACGCCTCTTCCACCAGCCGCGCCAGCCGCGCCACGGTTGCTTCCTCGATGAACTCCTTGAGGGGCACATCGACATCAAAAGTGTGCCGAACCCGCGCCAGAATCTGGCTGGCAAGGAGCGAGTGTCCCCCGAGCTCGAAGAAATTGTGGTGGACGCCAACAAGGTCGATACCCAAGAGCTCGGCGCAGATTCCAGCGAGTGCTTCCTCGACGGGGCCTCGGGGAGGTAGGTCAAGCTCTCCTTCGGCGATCCGGCGTCGGCCTGGCTCCGGCAGAGCCTTGCGGTCGATCTTGCCGTTGGGAGTCAGGGGGAGGGCGCCGAGCGCCAAAAATGAAGCAGGTACCATGTACTCGGGTAGCCTGCTTGAGATCCAGGAGCGAAGGCTGGCGTCCAGGCCAGCATCATGACCCCCACGCAAGACCACGTAAGCGAACAACCCAAGTTCTCCGCTGCCGTCAGGCCGAGCCGCAACCGCGGCCTGGCTCACCGACGGATGTTCAGACAAGACGGCTTCGATCTCACCGAGCTCGACCCGGAATCCACGGATCTTGACCTGATGATCGAGCCGCCCCAGACATTCAAGAGTGCCATCGGGCCGCCAGCGGGCCAGGTCGGATGTGCGATAGAGCCGGCCGCCGCCGGCGGAATCAAAAGGATCGGGAATGAACCGATCGGCCGTCAGGCCGGGCCGATTCCAGTAGCCGCGTGCGAGCCCGATGCCGCCGATGTAGAGCTCACCAGTAACGCCCACCGGAACGGGCCGCAGCCACTTGTCGAGCACGTAGAGCCGCGTGCCCGCGATCGGCCGCCCCACGCAAATGGGCAACTCGCCGCCTTCGACTCGCCAGGCCGACGACCAGATGGTCGTCTCCGTGGGGCCATACAAGTTCCAGAGCATTTCCCCCTTATCGAGCAGCCGATCAGCGAGCGGCCGCGGAAGTGCTTCGCCGCCGCAAAGCATGACCAGTCTCGGCTTGCCACGCCAGCCGGCGTCAAGCAGCAACCGCCAGGTCGCGGGCGTTGCCTGCACGAACGTGATTCCCGGACTGTTCACGCGCCTGATGAGACGTTCCCCATCCGCGGCAATTTCTCGTGCGACCAGATCGACACGGGCGCCCACGATCAGGGGCAGCAAGATCTCGAGCGCGGCGATGTCGAACGAGAGTGTCGTGACCGCCAGCATGGCGTCGTGCGCCGAGATACCCAGCAGGGCCCGCATCGACTGAAGCAGGTTGGCGAGGCCGCCGTGGGTCACTTGCACTCCCTTGGGCTTGCCCGTCGAGCCCGACGTATAGATGACGTAGGCTAGGTGATCCCGCGTTGTCGCTGCCCCGGTGTTCGTATCATCCTCGATGTCAAGATCGCTGCGTTCCGTGTCCAGAGCGATGACATGCGCCTCGCCGAGAGGTAGCTTGCCTCGCAGGTTTCGCTCTGTCAGGACGATGTTCGAGCCAGAGTCTTTGAGCATGAACGCCAGGCGATCGCTGGGATACGCCGGATCCAGTGGGACATAGGCTCCACCGGCCTTCAGCACGGCGAGAAGCCCCACGACCATGGAAACCGACCGACTGGTGCACAGGGCGATGAGCGACTCGGGGCCGGCCCCAAGATGCTGGAGCTGGTGCGCAAGACGGTTCGCGCGGCCATTGAGAGCGCGAAAGCTGATCGATTCCGTGGGCGAGCTCACGGCGATCGCTTCCGGCGTCCCCGCCGCTTGTATCTCGATCCACTGGTGCACAAGCCCTGTGCCGTGGTGACGTGGACCTGCTTTCGCCTCGAGCAGGCGAGCCACCATCTCTCGCTTTCGCTGCAGCGTTAGCCCAGCGCTGTTCTCATCGAGATGGTTCATGGTTCTCTCCTTGGTTTTGCCCCCACCCCAGGATCAAAGCGTCGAGCTCCTCTTCGCTGAGCTGATCGACGTCATGGCCTTGTTCCTGGGCGATGAGCTCCGCATGGCTCCATTGCCCCAGAAGCTGCTCCTGCTCTGCCATGCTGACGAACGGTAAATCGAGCAGGCGCCGCTCGGCGTCGTCCGCGATCGCTTCCAGCAGATGAACGAAATGGGCCAGCATACGTTCACATGGCTCGATATCGAAGCAGTGCGCATCGATGTTGATTCTCAACGCGAGCGCAGCGCCGGGGATGGCGGTGAGCGCGAGCGGGTAATGCGTTTTCTCGCGATACCTCGGAGACTCGATCCCCAGCCGGCGGGCGCGCAGGCGAGGTTCTCGACGAACGGCAAGTTCTGGAAAATCACGACACTTTCGAAAAGCGGCAGACCGGGTGCCATCTCACTCCAGGTGGAGATCTGTGGAAGCGGAATCGCCTCGTAGCGCCGAATTTCGACCGCGTCGGCTTGGAGTTTCTTGAGCCAGGGAACAAGCGAGGCTTCCTCGGCGACTGTCACACGAAGGGGCAACGTGTTGATGAAGAGACCGATCATGGACTCGATGCCGGGAAGTTCCGGCGGCCGTCCCGAGACGGCGACGCCGAAGACGACATCGCGCTGGCCGCTGTAGCGGCTGAGCAGCAGGGCCCAGGCGCCGTTGATTACGGTGCTCAGGGTCACCTGGTTGGTACGGGCGAGCGCCCGCAATCGTTCCGTCAGCTCGGCCGACAGCAGAGTTTCCCGCTCCTGGAACGGTTCAGGTGAGTCGCCCAGTGGTTGGATCGGGCGTCTGTCAAGGCCCAGTGGAGTCGGCGATGTGATGCCCCGGAGCGACTGGCGCCAGTAGGCTTCCGCTCCCGAAAAATCCTGGCGCAGGAGCCAGGCAATGTAATCACGAAACGGACGGCTGGGGGGAGCAATGGTTCAAGCCCTTGCAACAAACCCTCGTACAGATCGAGAACCTCGCCCAGCAGGATCGATAAGCACCAGCCATCGACGATGACATGATGAATACGCCATATCAATTCATGCGTCCGATCGCTGGTCTGATAGAGGGCCAGGCGCATGAGAGGGGGCACGGCAACGTTGAGCCCGGCCCGGCGATCGTTTTGCAGGCCGAGCTCGATCTGCGACGATTGTCGCGAGCCGGCCAGATCGCGGAGATCGTGGAAATCGAGCGGTGGTTCGGCCACGCGGTGCACAACCTGGTAAGGCCGGCCTGCCCGCGACCAGCGGAACGCGGAACGCAGCACGGGGTGCCGCGCCACCAACCGGCGCCATGCCTCGCGGAACATGTCGAAGTTGAGCGTGCCCTGCAACCGGCAGCGGAATTCTTCCACGTACAATCCCGCCTCGGGGTCGGTAAAGGTATGAAACAGCATTCCTTCTTGAACGGACGTGAGGGGATAAAGGTCTTCGATGCCGCCCTTGCAGGCCAGTTCTGCCTCCACGGCGGCGCGGTCGATGTCCCCGGCCGCCACCTCGAACGGGCTTATCGATGGAAACGTATCGATCGGAGGGTGTTGATTGGCGGGCTCTTGCTTGGCGGCGCTCGCGAGCATGGCGATCGTGGGATGTCGGAATAACTGCGCAGGGCTGAGTCTCAGGCCCGCCATGCGTGCCCGAGCAATCAACTGAATGCCCAGGATCGAATCGATTCCCAGCTCGAAGAAGTCTTCCTCGATGCCGATCTCGTCTCTTCCCAGCAGCTCCGCGGTGATCCCGGTCAAGATGGTTTCGGCGGCCGTTCGAGGCGGCAAATGATGGGCTTCCAGTGTCTCGTTTCCGGCGTCAAAAGCGGCGAGCGCCGCGTGATCGATCTTGCCGCTGGGCAAGAGAGGCAGCGTCTCGACGAAGAGAATCGTGGCGGGAACCATCGGCTCGGGAAGTCGTTCCCGCAACCATCCGCGCAGCTCCGGGGCACTTGGCTCGCGCGCATCTCCATCACCGGTCTCGGCGTCGGCTCGAACCACGTAGGCGGCCAGTCTTCGACGGCCGCACCCGGAGTCGCGAACCGCGATCACGGCCTGACTCACGCTGGGATGCAGTCCCAGCGCAGCCTCGATCTCGGCTGGCTCGATCCGAACTCCGCGGATCTTGATCTGCCGATCGAGCCGACCCAGATGTTCGAGGTTGCCATCGGGACGCCAGCGCGCCAGGTCGCCTGTACGGTAGAGGCGTGCTCCTCCGGTTTCGTCAAACGGGTCTGGTAGGAAGCGTTCGGCGGTCCGGCTCGCGTTGTTTGCGTAGCCACGGGCTACCCCGCGTCCGCCAATGTACAGCTCTCCCACGGCCCCCATGGGAATAGGCGCCATCCGCCCGTCCAGCACATAAGCACGCGTTCCCGCCAGAGAGAGGCCAATTGGTACACGCGACTCGGCATCGCGATCGACATCACCATCACCCGGCATACCCTCGTAGCATGTGCTGTCGATGGTCGCTTCCGTCAACCCGTACGAATTGACCACTCGGCCACGTGAGCCCACCAGCCGCGCCAGCCGCCGATACAAACGTTGACTTACCGTATCGGAGCCCACCGCCAGAATGCGAACGCTTGCCAGGCTATCGCCCCGGCGCTCGAGCTCATCGGCGAGCACTTCGGCCACCACGGGGACGAGCTCCATGAAGCCGATACCCTCGCGGCGGATGAGGGCGATCAGGGCGGCCGGATCAAGCAAGCTCTCCCGCGGACAGGCCACCAGGGTGCCCCCGGTGGTCAGTGCTCGAATCCAGTCGCCGGTGAACACATCGAACGAGAACGCCGCGGCTTGAAGGTGGCGCAGCGGCGGCTGCCTCAACCGGTACAGCTCATCCCAGGCCAGCGCCGCGTTTTCGAGGCTCGAGTGCGTGACCATCACGCCCTTGGCCCGTCCCGTGCTGCCCGAGGTGAAGATCACGCATGCCAGGTTCCGACCGTCGCCCTGCACCTTGGGGTTGCCGTCGTCTCCCTCGCCGCGAGAGTCGTCCGTGGCGCTGGCCTCGACCAAGGCCACGGTGGCCGCGAGATGGGAAAGCTTGGCCTGGTGAGGCTCCTCCGTAAGGATCACGCGGGCGCCTGGAGTCATTGATCATCGCCGCCAAGCGCTCACCGGGAAGGTCGGGGTCCAGAGGCAGGTACGCTCCTCCCGCCTTGAGAATGCCCAGCAGCCCGACGATCCGTGACGTCCATTCCGACGCGCAGAGCCCAACCACGGTTTCAGGCCCCACGCCCCGGTCAATGAGTCGGTTTGCCAGCCGATTTGCTCGTTGATTGAGAGTGTGATAGGTAATGCGCTCATCACCGTTGACCAGGGCCGTTTGATTCGGCGAACGGGCCACTTGCGCCTCGAAAAGACGGTGGATGCCCGGCCCGAGACTCTGGCTGCCACAAGACTTCGCGGCCGCCGCCCAAGAACCGCCGGCGTGCTGCCTGGGAAACCAGTGAGATCTCCGCGAGCCGCTGTTCGGGATCGGCGGCAACCGCGTTCAACAAGCACACAAGACCATCCGCCATGCGGTCGATCGTGGCGGCCTCGAACAGGTCGGTGCTGTACTCGATCGCCATGGAAATCCGATCAGCGTCCAGGAGCGTGATGAAAGTCAGGTCGAAGAGGGTCGTCTCCTTGTCGATGGCCACCGACTCCATAGGCAGCCCGTGCAGCTCCATCTTCGAGCCACCAACGCCGAGCGCGAATGGCGTGAGGCCGGAACCGTCCAGCCGGTGCGCTTTCTGATGAATGTACATGACCTGAAACAAAGGAGCCCGGTTGAGGCTGGGCTTGAGCTCGAGGCGGTTGACCATCAGGTTGAACGGGAAATCCTGGTGTTCAAGCCCCTCGGCCACGGTCCTTCGCGTGCGGCAAACGATTTCCTTGAAGCTGGGATTGCCCGAAAGATCACCGCGCATGGGCAAAAGGTTGACGAAGTAGCCGACCAGCCCCTCAAGCCCCGGCCGGGTTCGCCCGGCAACCGGAGACCCGACGATGACATCGTGCTGGCCGCTGTAGCGTGAAAGAAAGGCCTGAATCGCCGCCAGCAGCGTCGTGTACAGACTGGATTCATGCGATCCACTCAGGTTGACGATGGCTCTCGTCAGTCTCTCATCGAGATGAAAGTGCTTGGTCGCACCCCGATTGCTGCCGACGAGCGGTCTGGGATGATCGGTGCACAGGTCGAGCACCGGCAGCTCGCCGGCAAGCTTGTCCTGCCAGTAAGCCCAGTGTCGTTCTCCCTCGCTACCGGCTACCATCGCGTGCTGCCATGCCGCGAACGAAGCATAAGAGTGTGGCAATGGCTCCAGGCTTGGCCTTCGTCCCGCGCGGTGGCCGGCATAAGCCTGGCCGATCTCATCGACAAGCACGCCCAGCGACCAGAAGTCAGCGATGATATGATGAAGAATCAACGCGGCGATGTTTTCACCGGCTGACCGGCGGAGCAGGTGGAGCCGGAACAGAGGCCCTTGCTCAAGGTCAAACCTTGCACGCGCCAGCTCGCTCAAGCGCCGGTCCAGCGCCGGCTCGTCCGCACCCTCCAGGTTCTCGACGACGAGCCAGCTCTCTTCGCGAACCTCGAATTCGTGCTCGTCGATCACCCGCGCCTGAGGTTTGTCGTCCACCATCGTGAAGATGGTGCGCAGCGATCCGTGGCGGGCCACGATCTGCCGGGATGCGTCCTTGAACGCCTCGACATCAATCGCATGGCGAAACCGGACAGCGCCTCCAATGTTGTAGGCACTCGGTGTTCGCGAAAATTGATGTGCATACCAGAGCATCTGCTGGCCGAAGGAGAGCGTCTGATCCGAGCGATTGGGCGACCGCTCGATCTCCCTGGCCGGGAGGTCCTGCGGAGCTCGACTGGGATTCTGAGACTCCCGCGGCCAGGTCGCTAAGGCTTGCCCCCTGGACCAAACGCGAGATCGAGAGGGTTGCCGCCAGCTCCGTCTCGATCGTTGTCTTCAACTCCAGAGCTGTCAGCGAATCAAGCCCCAGCGACAGAAGCGGCCGATCGGGATCGATCTTCTCCGGCGAGATCCTCAAGACATGAGCCACGCGCTGGCGGATGTGGTCGAGTAGTTCTTCGGCTCTAATCACCCGGGGCGGTTGGCCTGGCCTGGCCTCTTCCCCTTTGCCGTCGAGGGGAGCAGGCTGAATTGCTTTCCCCTGCCCAGGAACGCATCAAAGGCCGGCCAATCCACCTGGGCGACGGTCGCCTGGATCGCATCCGCATCGAGCAGGCGATGGAAAGCCGCCACAGCGCTGGCAGGGGCAAGCGATTTCAGACCAAGCGACGTGAGGGTCTGAGCGCGACCCTCCTGGGCCGCCATGCCGACATCAGCCCAGGGACCCCAGTTGATACAAATCGCTGGCAAACCGGCAGCGCGTCGGAAGTGAGCCATCGCATCGAGAAATGCGTTGGCGGCGGCATAATCGGCCTGTCGCGGCGAGCCCCAGACCGACGCGATCGACGAGAACAGGACGAAGAAGTCGAGCGGCAAGCCGAGGGACAGTTCGTGGAGCAGCCACGTCCCCATCACTTTGGGCCGAAGCGTCAATGCCACCTTCTCGGGTTCCAGTTCCGCTATGGAACGGGGATTGACAATTCCCGCCGCATGGACGATGCCTCGCAGAGGCGGCCAGTCACGCCGCAGCCGGTCGAAGAGGTCAGCCATGCCAACAGGGTCACTGACATCGACCGCGGCTGTCAGTACGGTGGCCCCTTGGGCTTCGAGAGCCAAGATTGCTCGTACGCGGTCACGTTCAAGACTTCCCTCTGGCAGCTTCTTCCCAGGCCGTCCGCTCGGGCAAGGCGCCACGGCCGATGAGCACCAGCCGCCGCGCCCCGCGGTTAACAAGCGAGCGAGCGACCTGAAGCCCCAGGCCGCCCAGACCGCCTGTGATCAGATAGGTGCCGCCAGGGTTCAAAGTCAGCGTTCGGACCGGCTTTCCGTCGATTGGAATCTCGACAATGCACGGGAACGAACCTCTGTCGCTGACGGAAAGCCCGCTGGTCGTCGACTCCCACGAGCCCGATCGCGTCGGCCAACTGGTTGGCTTCGTCCTCGGCATCGACGGGCCTTGGATCGAGGTCGATGATTCCGCCCCAGATCTCGGGATTCTCCAGCGCGATCGAACGTGCCAGGCCCCAGAGGGAAGACTGGACCAAGTTCAGAGCAGCCCCATCGACTCCAACCGGTTGCGCTCCTCGTGTCACGATCCACAGTCGAGGTTGGTTTGCTCGGCCCGGTTTCTCGAGCGAGCGGGCCAGGTGGATCACCTCATTCAGAAGCCGCCCGTGGTCGGTCTCGATCGAGTGTCGGGATAAGTCTTGAGTGGGCTCGCAGTCGAGGCCCGCCAGGTAGATGACGCCTCGAAATGTCGTTGCCCCGTCATCAATATCGACTGAGCTCGGTGCGGCGATCGTGCACGATCCTCCCCGAGACTCGAAACTCTGCGCCAGCCGTTCAGCGTGACGCTTCGCGTCTGCAACAAGTAGCCAGTGTCCTTCGAGATTGATCCGGTCTGAGGGCGTTCCTTTCACTTTCTCCCAGCGCAGCTCGTAGAACAGATTGCCCTGCTCCACTTCCTCGTATGGCCTGGGCGACTGACCCGAGGGCGGAGCTTTCGGATTTGTTCTCGAACGCCTCGCGTGGTGGATCGCCAAGCCAGAACCGCTCGTGCTGCCAGGGGTACATCGGGAAGCGTGTGAACCTTCCCTTGCGCGAGACCCGGCTCCAATCGAAGTCGAAGCCTCGGGCGTAAAGTGCCGCGAGGGATCGATCGAGCGAGGCACGGCCCGCATGACCTCGCCTCAGCGTCGGCAGCACCAGCGGGGTACATTCACTGGTGGCAAGACACTCCGAGATCGAGGACGCCAGCAGCGGGTGTGGACCCACCTCCACGGCGATCTCGAGGCCCTCGTTGTGGAGGCAATCGAGAGCTTCCGACAGTCTGACCGTGTCGCGCATGTTGCGGCACCAGTAGGCTTCATCAAGCTGCGGACCGACGATTTCCTGTCCGGTCACCGTGGAGACGAAGCGAATCACCGGAGATTTAGTGTTCAGATTCCTAAGGGCTACCTCAAGCTCGCGCCGGGCGGGCTCCACGTGAGGGCTATGAAACGCAATGTCAACGTCGAGAACCTGGGCGAAACGACCTTCCGCGCAGGCTTCGCGCGAACTCCTCGACCGTGCTGGATGCGCCGGAAATCGTGATCGCGGCGGGGCTGTTGACGGCGCTGATGAAGAGCTCGTCTTCGCGGCCGGCAATTCGGTGACGAGCCTCATCAAGCGAAAGCGCGACGGCGACCATTCGCCCTTGTCCCGCCGCGGACTTGAGCGCGCGGCCGCGCAGAGCCACGATCTTCGCGGCGTCATCGAGGCAAATCGCACCGGCCACATGAGCGGCGGCGATTTCACCCAGGCTATGGCCGACGACGATGTCGGGGACGATCCCCCAAGACTTACAGAGTGCTGCGAGCGCCACCTGGAGGGCGAACTGAAACGGTTGGTCGACTTCGGCTTCTCCAAGGCGCGAGGTCTGCGAGCCAGACCTGAGCTCGTCGATGAGCGACCACGACACATGGCTGGAAAGGGATCGCTCGCATTGTTCGATCGCGTCGCGAAACACGGGCTCTGTCTCGAAGAGGTCACGCCCGACACCCTTCCAGAGACCCCCTTGGCCTGAAAAAACGAAAACAAGGCCGGCCCTGGGTCCGAAAAGCCTGCGGCCGTGCTCAACTCCTGAGATTATCTTCCCGCTCAGAAACGCATCGAGCCGTTCGATTGCCTCGCCGGGGCGAGAGGCCACAATCGCCAGTCGATGCTCATGGTGGTCTCGTCTCACCGCCGCCGTGTGCGCAAGATCGGCAAGATTCGCACGCCGGTCAGACCGGGCAAGAGTGTCGCGAACGGCCTGGGCCATCGCGCGAATGCGGACGGTGATCGGGCCGACAGCGGCAGAATGACTGCCCCCTGCATTGGCTGCCCATTCGCAGTCGAGATTCCATTCGTTTGATCCGTCCAACCTTCTAAAACCACATGTGCATTCGTGCCGCCGAATCCAAATGAGCTGACGCCCGCCAGCCCGGGGCGGTCTCCGGCAGGCCAAGGATCAAGCTGACGCTGGACGCTGAGCGGAAGTTGATCGAACGGAATGTGCGGGTTTGGCTCGGCGAAGTTGAGGCTGGGAGGAATCTCGCTGTGGTGGAGCGCCAGCGCTGTCTTGATCAGGCCGGCGATTCCGGCGGCAGCTTCCAAGTGGCCGAGGTTGGTCTTGACCGAGCCAAGAGCACAGTGAGTTCCCGGCGCGCGTCCCTCGGCCAGGACGGACCCAATCGCGGCCACCTCGATCGGATCTCCCAGGAGCGTGCCCGTGCCATGCGCTTCGATATAGTCAACCTGTCCTGCCAGGGTGCCGGCCTGGCGGTAGGCATCGCGGAGCACCGCTTCCTGGGCCGCTTTGCTGGGGGCGGTCAAACCATTCGTTCGTCCATCCTGATTGATCGCACTTCCTCGAATGACCGCGTAGATCGAATCACCGTCAGCCATGGCCAGAGAAAGCGGCTTGAGCACGATAGCGCCGGCGCCCTCGCCCCGAACATATCCATTGGCCTGCGCATCGAAAGCCCGGCACCGGCCGTCGGGCGAGAGAAAGCCGACCCTGGCGAAGTTTTCGACAATCTGGGGTGAGAGAATCACGTTGACTCCACCGGCGATCGCCAGCGATGTCTCACCGTCCCAGAGGCTGCGGCACGCCAGATGAACGGCCACAAGCGACGAGGAACATGCTGTGTCGATGGCCAGGCTAGGCCCGCGGAAATCGAACGCGTAGGAGATCCGATTGGCCGCGATGCTAGCCGCGCTGCCAGTCACCCGATAGGGGTCGCTCGGATCGCCGCGCATCGCCTGAAGCTGGGCATAGTCGCTCGTCGCGATGCCGACAAAGACTCCCACATTCGTACCGGCCAGGCGCGCTGGCGCGGCGCCGGCGTCTTCAAGCGCCTCCCAGCTCACTTCCAGCAGGAGACGCTGCTGGGGATCGATAAGGTCGGCCTCGCGCGGAGAGATCCCGAAGAATTCGGCATCGAATCGATCAACATTTTCGAGAAACCCGCCGCGACCGGGAATAGCGCGGTGCTGGGCAGCGTCAGGGTTCCAGCGTGTCAAGGGCACGGGGCCAACGCCCTCGACTCCATCGCTCAGCAATTTCCAGAAAGCGTCGGGTCCGCTGGCGCCGGGGAATCGGCAACCAATCCCAACGATGGCGATCGGCTCCGTTCGATTCCGCGCGTCGGTTTCCCGCAGGGCCGGCTCGACGGGCTTGCCTTCGTCCGCAAGGTAGCCAGCCATGGCGTCGATGGTCGGATGCTCATAGATCAAGACAGGCGACAGACTCGCGACCCAGCCAGCGTTCCAGCTCACCGGCAAGGCTGACGGTTTGCAGCGACCCGATGCCAAAACTGGCGACAGGGCGACCGGTGTCGATCTGTGCGGGGCTGACGCCGAGCGGTCCGGCGATTCGCTCTGTCAGCCACTGCACGATCGCTCTCCGGGATCGGGCCTGAGCGACCGGCCCGCGGGGTTCGATGGCTGCACCGCTCTTCGGCTCTTCACCCTCGATCGTGCAATCTTTCCTCGTCCAAGAGGCGACGTGTTCGAGGGTGCCGGTCAGGAACATTTTCCGGCAAACGTGACGCTGAACCTTTCCGCTTGAGGTCCTGGGCAGGCTATGCGCCTTGATCAATGCGATGGAATAGACATCAATGTCATGCTCGCGCGCGATGGCCTCACGAATGGCGGCGAGAATCTTATCGGCGATTCCACTCTCGCGAAGTCGCTCGGTCTCCTGGACGACGACCAGCCGTTCCACTTCGTCGGCCTCGATAGCAAAGGCCGCCCCCGAGCCAGGCCGGAGCAGCAGATGACACCCCTCAGCCGTCAATTCGATATCTTGAGGATAAATGTTTTTACCATGCAGAATGATCATATCTTTCAAACGGCCCGTGACGAAAAGGACGCCCTTTCTCAGGAAGCCGAGATCGCCGGTGGCGAGGAACTGCGCTGCCTTGAGGCCGGCCAGGCAAGCTTCGAAGGCTTCTTTCGTTTCTTCGGCCCGTTTCCAGTACCCCTTGGCGACGCTGGGGCCAGAGATCCAGATCTCCCCAACCTGGTTGTCGAGGCAACGCGTTCGGGTCTTGGGATCGGCGATCACCACAACCTGGCTGGGCGCTGGAGCGCCGCCGCCGGCGAGACGCTTGCCCGGAATGCCGGGCCCCGGTTCGGCAATCTCTCCTTGGGCCAAGGCGCTGAGATCTACAGAGAGTGTGACCGGAGGAGAACCCGCCTTGTTCCCCGAAACAAGCAGAGTCGCCTCGGCAAGCCCATAGCAGGGCAGAAAAGCTTCGCGTCGAAAACCAGCCGGAGCGAACGCCGCGGCGAATCGATCGAGCGTCTCCGCGCGAACGGGCTCTGCGCCATTGAACGCAACTCGCCAGCGGCTGAGATCGAGCGCCGCGCGCTGGCTAGGTGTCGATTTCTCAACGCAGAGATCGTACGCGAAATTGGGCCCGCCGCTGATCGTTGCCCCGAATCGGGAAATCGTCTCCAGCCACCGCAGGGGACGCTGCAAGAACGCGACTGGAGAAATCAGCGTGCTGCTGCCTCCGCAGTAGATGGTCTGGATCACGCCACCGATCAGCCCCATGTCGTGAAAAAGAGGCAGCCAGAAGACGCCCCGGCTGTCCGGCGTTGACTCGAAACAGGTCTGGATCAGCGACGAATTATGGAGCAGATTGCCATGAGTGATCATCACTCCCTTGGGCGTCGCGGTCGATCCCGAGGTGTATTGGAGAAACGCCAATGAGTCCTGTTCGGCACCGGGAAGGTTCCAGTCATCGGCGTATCGGGCCGCATCCTCAGGCTGAGCGTCGGAGAAGAGAACCGGCAGGTCTTTCAGTTCGGGCGCACCTTCCGCCCAGCGTGGTGCACTCGATCGCTGCGATTCGCAGGTCAGAACGGCGATCGGCCCGGCATTCTCGGCGATGGACCGGAGACGTGTCATCGGCCGGTTCATCCTGGGAACGTAAGTCGGAACCGCGATCACACCCGCATACAGGCAACCGAAGAAGGCGACGATGAATTCGATCCCAGGCGGATACAGCAGCAGCACCGGCTGACCGGCGTATCCCTGGTTAAGCAGGCGGGAAGCCAGGGTGCGTGCGCGAACGTCCAGCTCGTAACGCGTAACCGTGCTCGCTACGGCGCTCTCGGAATCCGCCAGGAAGGAGAAGAGCAGCCGATCTGGCGCTTCACTTGCCCGGTGACGAAGCAGGTTGACGAGAGTGACGAAGGTCTGGCCAGTTTCCGTGGGTCCGTCCATGAGATCAGCTTACCCCGTCCATCCTTCGCCTGAGGCTGAGAGGACGCATGTCACGCCAGACTTCCTCGATAAATCTCAGGCATTCGTCCTTGGGGCCTTCCTTGCCTGCTTCCCGCCAGCCCAGCGGGCAGTCTCGATCCACGGGCCAGATCGAATACTGATCCTCGTGGTTAAGCACAACCTTATACGTCAGTGTATCGTTGTCATCAGATGTCATCGCCTGGTTACTCCGTTCATCACCGCCTCAGGATCACTCGCGCGACTCGCTCGCGCCGATCGACGACCCTGGACCGAAAGTGACATCGGCAAAAGCAGCGGACATCCCCGCGACGTCCGGCGAACATACGTTGACCGCCTTGCTCGATACAGCGTTCTTGGCAGGCAAGGCATTCACCAGGACGGCAATTCTTATGCCGTTTTTATGAATGCGATTAAGCCATCACGTGAAAGATGAATGAATTCGGCCGACGATTTTTGGTGCGTGCCAACAGCTTGCGGATCAGGTTGGGGAACATGCGTGACCGCGCGGTTGATCACGATTCTCCTGCTCGCTGGTCCGACGAGCGGAGCGATGGACTTGGTTACCACTACATTGAGGCAGGGATCGTTGGGAGCGGTCCCGAGGTTGCTTCAGGTGGTAGCCGTCGGTGCATGTGTACATCTAGCCGCGCGGGAAATGGCAGAATGGGCAGGCAGAAGCACTACCACGACCGAGAAGGCGGGGGAGAAGCCAGAGGCTGCCGAGCGGGGGCAACCTCGACGGAACCTGGGGTAAGTGCCATCAGGCGGAACAGTGATTGCCATGCTGGCGCTTTGCTGAGGCGAGCCCACCTACTGGCGATGAACACCAGCGGAATCTCCGCGTTATCTCAGGAAAGCACAGGTTCTTTTTTCGACGACTTGGCTGCGGTTTTGGCGGCCGCTTCGCGATAAGCGGCCGGCTTTGGTTCGAGCCACCACTCGGCGGGCGAGAGGAGTTTCACGAATAGGACCCACATGGCGATGCATCCCACGAAGAGAGCGAAGATCAGAATCAAGAGCGCCCGTGAGACTCGGTCGATGGCCCGACAGGCAATGAAACCCTAGGCCGCAAATAACAATCTGGCAAATCTCGGGCCAGATTATTTTGCGATCATGACAGATAGTCACGCTATGCAATCGCAGCACCCTGAGCCGCCTCACGCATGAGTGTCGGGTTGCCGGCTTCGAGGAAAGCCCTCGAGCTGTCTATCGGCTACCGGACCGCTGCCTGACGACAAAGGGTCAGAAAGTTGGACATGATGGTTCGGGAAGACTCAGGCGTTCCGTCCATCTCGATGTGAAACTGTGCGGCATAGACGAGGCGGCCCTTGAGGCGAAGGCACTGGGTTCTTGTCTTCCCTCCCGCACTCATTGTCGCAATCAATTCCCAGCCACGGGGAGCCCATTCGATCTGGCCGCAGTGGCTTTCCATCGCGCGGAACTCGCGGGGCAAACCATCAAATACCGGATCGACGCCGAGCTTGGCAATGGTGAAGGGACCGCGCTCGAAGACACAACCGGAGTAGTCACCACACTTGCGCACGACCGAGCCCGCTATGTGCGTATAGATTGGCAGCTTGGGATGCGCGGGGTCTCGACACTGGGGACAGTCCCAGGACTGATCGACGCCCGTCTCGGCGAGAATCGCCAGGCCCTGCGCTCCGCCACAGGACGCCCACAAGGGCAGTCGGCCATTACCAAGAATCTGGGCCGTTCCTCGCCAGTGCTCGCGGTTTTGTTGACACCAGTCGATGAAGTTGCCGGAAAGAAAGGCGCAGAGCGGACGGGGTTCGGCCGTCACGAAACTGTCGTGGAAATCGCCGAGCCAGACGTTTTGAAATTGCATGTCCTTACCGTTGTCGCACGATCGGGCCAGCTTCCGAAACGCAGCCGAACCTTCTCCGGGCACGCTGGCCGATCCCGTGGTGCTCACGACCACCGCCCAGGGCGGGAAGGGTATTTCGGCTCGGGGATCGGCGAAAAGCTCGACTTCTCGCAGCGACGGGTAAGCGCCCAGGGCGCTGGTGATGCTCAGTCGCAACCAGCGGACACGGCGCGAATGGCCCAAACGGTGAATGCGAAAGGTCCGCCGCTCGTCGTTGGTCGCCGTTTCGGGAAGATTTTCCCAGACTCTTCCATCCTGGCTCACTTGCCAGACATAGCGGCTTGGGGCGTTGCGCAGGGCGTATTCGTGATCTCCATGGATTTGCAGGATCGCGCCAGGCTTCGTGGTTCGGGAAACTCGATCTGCCACCACCACGAAGCGTCACCCGGCCCGCCTTTCCAGACAGAAATCTGCTCGGCCGAGAAGCGGTTGCCGTCGATCGCTCCCTTGGACCGCGAGCCCAAGCCGGTGGAAGAGGCCGATGGGCGCGGCGCAGGGCGGCTTGGCTGGCTCTTTCATCGCCGCGATCCACTCGCGCACCAGTGCGAGCCCTTCCTCGTGCACCAGTCTCTTGCCCAGCTCCGGCATCATGATGCCGGCGTCGGTCGAGGCAATGCGATAAACGAGAATCGACCTGTCGGGCTGGCCGGGAACGATGTCGAATTCGAGTCCGCCCAGAGCCGCGGCCGGCCGCGACGGGAGGCTTGAAAATCCCCAGGGCAGTCGGGTTGCTGCTGCGCGGCCGTCAGGTCGAGCCCCGAGTTCCGCGCGGGGCCCTCGGGGTTGTGGCAGTGGGCGCAGTTGATCTCGAGCCAGGCGCGGGCGCGGGCCTCGAGAGAGCCGGCGGCGGCATCGTCCCAGACGGGTAATTTCGGAGCGTCTGCCGGAACCCTGGCGCCCGCGAGTGCCCCGTGCTTGCTCCAGTAGGCAAGCTGGTTCTCCGTCCCCGAGGAGTACGCGAAATCACGATTGAGATGCCGGGCCTTGGGCCCGATTGGCGTCAAGGCTTCGCCCTGTTTATGACACCCTTTGCACTGGTTGGCATTTGGAATAATATAATTATTTGTACGATTTTTACCGTCCGCGTGGATCCACTGAACGTCGGCTGTGCCGCCGGCGACTTCGAGGGTGGCGTCGGTCTGGGCATCGTTCCAGATGTAGGGCAAGCCGACCCAGCCATCCGGCTCACGCTTGAGAATGCGGGTCTCGATCAGCCGCTGCCCCTGTGCGGGGTCACGCGCGTCGCGCGGAGAGGCGAAGGTCTTGGCGATCACTGTGCCAACCGGGAAGTCGAAGATGTCTTGGTCGCGATAGGTCGCGTGCGTTCCAGAGGGTAGCTTGATGAACCGGTACTTGGATGTGTAATCACTGAAAAGCGCTGAGTTCAGATCGTAGGGAATCACTCCCGGGGCCGCCTGTTGCGCCGCTCCATCACCCGAGAAAAGGCCATATTGGGAGAGCTTCTCGAAGGGAACCGTCTCGATCTCGACCGCGGTCTGCGAGCCGCAGCCCAGAGCAGCCAGAAAACTCAAGATGAGCGGAACCTGTAGGGTCCGCCGTGCAGACCATCGCAGCCTCAATCGCCAGGTGGAAGCACGCATGCTCACTTCACGCCTTCGATGGAGACGGGGGCCAGCGGTGAGACTTTCCCATCGTACGGCTTCAGGCTCCGAGCGATCGCCTGACTTGTCGCCTTCTCGTCGTTGGCCGGCGCGGCGGCCAGGTCGAGCAGCGAGGCGGCGTTGAAGTTGGCGAAGCCGGCGTTGCCATTATCACGGATCCGGAATGCCAGGTTTTCAGGAAGTACCCCATTCACAGCCTTGGCGGGGTTGACGCTGCCATCATAAAGGATGTCCGGAAGTGGCGAGCCGATGGCGGTGCTGACGAGTTGACCGAGTGGCCGGAGGGGCGATTGCCGTTGGCGGCGAACTGATTGTCGTGTACCGAGATCGCTTCGCAAAACGGATCATACTTGTCATCATTGATTGGTTTTCGCGTGAGCAGATAGCTGATGATCGACAGGCCCGCCGTCTGGTTCTGCTCGATAGTGTTGTTGAAGACTTCCACCTGGTCGGCGGCCATGATCATGATGCCGGTCCCCGACGGAACCATGGCCACGATGTTCCCCTTGGGCGCGAAGTTATCGTGGTTGTTGGCGATCACCTTGTTGTTGAAGATGCGGCAATGCCGGCCGTCTTTCTTGGGCAGATCCGGCATGGTGAAAATGAGAACGCCGCCGGCATTGTCGGTCGCCTCGTTGTCGTGTACGTCGGCCCTGGTGCAGTTCTCGATCTCGATCCCCGCTACATTTTGCTCGACTTCGTTGCGCCTGACGATGATGTTTTCCGATTGGCCCACATAGACTCCCGCGTCCGATGCGCCCGAACTATACACTCCTCGATCACGACATCGGCGCACTGCACGGGATAGAGACCATACCCGCCGTTGGTTTCCTTCGGGCCGCCCGTCCACTCGGCGCGAACCTTGCGAATGAAGAGCCCCCGGGTCCCCTGTAGCTTGATCGCGTCTCCCTTGGCGTCCTCGATCGCGAAATTCTGGAGTGTGACCCCCTTCTTGCTGGTGACCAGAAGGCCTTCGCCGCCGGTTCCCTGTCCTTGGTTCCTGAAGCTCAGGATCGTTTCATCCGGTCCCTGACCTCGGATCGTGACTGAATCGACATCGAGCGAGAGCGTCGCCAGGAACTCGAACTTGCCGGGGCCGAACTCGATGATCTCTCCCGGTTTGGCTTTGATCAGCGCCGTTTGGGCCAGCTTCTGGGCTTGCGGACCAGCATCAATTCGAGTCACCTTCGGAGCAGTTTGGCTGGTTGTCTGCTGAGCCTTGCGATCGCCGCCAGGCTGCGCCCGCATCCCGCGACGCCAGATGCGGCAACCATGAAGAGGGTGTGGGAAATCAAGATCGATCGCAATGGAACGACTCCTTGCGCGAGAGGATGACGGGTCGGGATGGCGCTCGAGCACGACGACCTTCGTACGATCACATCACGCGCCTGACTCGATGATCGAGTTGGCTGGGGGAATATTCCCCAATCTGGGACATACATTTTTCCATACTGTACAACACAAACTGCCGTTTTCAATGTTGCCGCGTCAGGCCAGGTCGTGTGAGGGGGTGGAAATTGGAAATCGTCTTGAGTAAACATTCCGCGACAGTCGCGGGCTTGAAGAGAAAACTACTCGGCTCTGGAAACGCAAAGTGCCGGGAGCAAGGTTCCCGGCGCTTTGCCTCGCGTGCTAGAAGCTGATCCGCGATGCTGATCAGCGTTTGGTGGCGAAGCCGCCGTAGAGCCGCCGCCGGGTCTCTCGAAGCGAATTCTCGATCTCGGTAAAACCGCCCAATTTCATCACCTTGAAGAGCAGCATGTCGAGGTCGGCTTCCAGCTCGGCGAGTTGGCCCGGTTTAACTCGCGCACCATCCGTCCTGCCGCCCGCCGAAACCGAGGCAGACGCGCTCTTCGGTTTGCGGCCTCTCTTCTTGCCGGTATACGCCGGCTTTTCACTGGCGGCTCCCTGCTTGGCCGAGCGCTTGCCGCGCAGGTTTCCAGAGAGGCCCAGCGCGGACCGCGTCTTGTTGACGAGTGTGCTGCTGATCCCTCCTTTCATGCCCTCGGCTTTCCACGCGTCATTCACGGCCGCAGTGTTGCCCTCGGGGTGGTTGTGTAGAAACTCTTTGACGAATGAAGTCTTCCCTGGACTCTGAGTTCCAGCTCGCGGCATTTGTCGTTCTCCAAATGGTATGGACCTTTAGCATTCCCTCACAGAAAGTAAACCATAAATCGATTCGAACTACAGAATCAAGGGGTATCGCCCGGAACAGGAGGGAAAAACCGCGACGGATATCATATTATTCATCCTATTCGGTAAGGATGAAGCGTTAACCACTACAAGCAGCACGCACACGATACACTCGATGATCCAAAATATGTTGAGCTGACAGAACCAGGGGCGCGATTTGATGTGAGTTGCGGCTGAGTCGGACTAGGGCGAGGGCTTTTGCGCGGCTGCCTCTTTGAGCACGGCGGTGAGGGCTTCGCGAAGCTGATCGCCGAGGTGCGGGCCCCCTCCCACGAACAGACGGGCGACCGTGCCGTCGCCCTTGATAATGACGGTCTGAGGTATGGCGTTGGCGGTGTACTTTTCGGCCACCGCGCCGTCGCGGTCAAGCGCGACGGTGGGTTTCAGCTTGTGGCGCTCGAGCATGGCCGAGATTTGCTTGGGCTCTTCCTGCAAGTTCACGGCGATCAGTTGCACACCCTGGTCGCGAAATTCACCGGCAACCTTCTCGACCTGCGGCATCGCCTGCAAGCAGGGGCCGCACCAGGTGGCCCAGAAGTCGAGGACGACCACCTTGCCCTTGTTTCCGGCCAGGTCGAAATTTGGACCCGCCCAGCAGTTCGAGCTCAAAATCCGGCGCCGGCTTGCCGACCAGGGCAGACTCGGTTCCCGGTGCGCGGCCGCCAGGCGATGTGCCGTCGGCCTCTTGCGCGGCCTTGGGCTCGGGGGCGTTTTTCAACTTCCATTGCTGATAGGCAAGCTGCCGCCGCGGCCTTCTCGATGCCGCCGCCGATCAAGAGTTGATCCACTTCTCTGAGATTGACCTGGCAAGGCCCCAGTACGTCGCTCTTGCCCGAGACCGTGCCACGGCGAACTTGAACGGCATCGAAGGTCAGCCGGATGCCGTCGTTGCGAACCGCCTGAACCCTCGTCACCGCGGCTGGCGGTGCGTGGCTCGGCCCTTTACGAGCTTGATCCAGCTCGTCGGCGTGCAGCCAGATGATCGATGCCAGCCGGTCGCGCGGCACGTCTTTCGTCTCCAGGCGGATCTCGACCTGGAGCGTCTTGTCGTCCATCTTGATCAGCCGGCCACGAAGGTAGTCGCCGTTCCGCGAGCGGATCAGGTGTGTGGGAGGGTTGCCTTTCTGCATCCGGGGAAGGGTCATCAACCGTTCACGTTTCGCTTTGGTAACCCTGACAGTCGGAGTGCCCTCGGCCGCCAGCTCAACGGCCTTGACCTTGTCGTGGGGCACGAACGTGCTGGGCGACAGCGAAGTGCGAAAGGAGACGCCGTTCTCGTCGATGGCGGTGACGTCGCACGGAATGACGTCACCGGTGCGGAGATGGAGCGACCGGCGCTTGTCGGCGTCTGGGCCGACGAGTTTCCTGGCCCGGAGAGAGCCGAGAGGAACCCGGCGACGAACCCGCCGGCGCCCTGAGGCTGGGGCTGCGCCTGCGCCGCTGCGCCGCTTGGCGCGGCGTCACGGCGGGCGCGGCTCTCGGTAGACGATCCGTCCCGAAACCGAGGGACGTAGCGGGCTGGCCGTCGAGCTTCCCCGCGGCTGCCACACAAGACAGCTTGATCCAGGTTGTTCGCGGCCGTCGACCAGGCGGCCGGGCAAGCGAGCGCCGAATCAATTTCGAGAGTGCCCGGTTGCTCACCGGTGGCTTCGAGACTGCCCTCGCTGGCGCAGCGAGACCAGCGAACGAAGGCCCTGCAGAGGCAATCGCAGCGGCTCCTGGATGCCGGGTACCCTGAGCTTGAGCGTCTGTTTCTCCATCTGCTCGAGCTCGCCGCTAAACCGTGAGCCATCCTGGTAAACCGCGGCAAGAGATCGGGTCTGACCGCGCCGGGAAGCGACAGGAAGACGCCCGCGATCTGATCCTGGGGAATCCGGGATTCGCTCTGATCCTCACGGATCAAGAACGACTTTGACGCGGAGTCGAAGCCGACCACCTGTCCGTAGACGATCGAGCCGTCAATCCGATGGATGCGCGACCTGTCGCGCTCGACCTCGCGCGGCGGCTCGCCGTTCCAGTGGCTGATCCGCAACCGTTCAAGCCGCAAATCGCCACGCTTGTTGGCCAGCGAGATGCCCCCCAGCGTTTCGGGCTTGGTGGCTACCGACTTTCAGGTCGGCCACCGGCTTGCCGTCGGCTGAGAAGACGAGGATTCTCCCTTTTTCCTGATCGAGGTATGCCAGCAGATGAACTCGTCCGGGCCCCGGCGCGACCTCGCCCACGGAAGCGACGTCAGCCTCTTGCTCGGTCTCGCGCTGGACGATCAGGTCGCGCTCCCAGACTTCGAACCGGAATGCCCGCTGGGTCGATTTGTCGCTGTCGCCGACCCCCAGCGCGAAGACGAAATCGGGCTTGTTCTTCCAGGAGATTTCGAATTCGAGCGTCGCCCGGGCGGGGAGCTTGAAATCGCCGCGAATCAAGGCGCCGTCCTGGTCGCGTCCATGGCTGTCCCTGCTCCTCACGCCAGACTTTCTTGACCGCGGGCTCGTGCCAGCCCGCGAGCCCATTGGGCCCGATGTAGATCAAGTCTGCGCTCGATCGCCAGCGGTACATCCGGCTGATCAGCGAGCGCTCGACGCGCAATCGCCCGACTCGCGGAACGTCGATCTCGGCCTCGCTGTCGTCCGAGTCCAAGCAGGGCGCCGAACACGACGTCACCGCCGGCGAGCTCGAAGCAATAGTCTCCCGTTGGCCGCGGCAGCTCGGGCGGGACGGGAAAATGGACGGCAGTCAATCCGTTGACGGCGAACTCAAAGGGAGAGACAAACGCTGTCGCCTGCCAGCGAACGACGTTCGGACCGGCGGCTATCTGTCAGATCCCCGGCGACAAACCCGCCATTCCTGAGGTGAAGCACGGCGGCGGGAGGCGGCGGAAGCGGCGATCGACCACAGTAGCGCCGGGAGGCACAGCCACGCGAGGCGGCAAGAAATCGTAACAGTCCGCCTGCTCGATAAGGAGGCACGTTGCATGGGCATGGTCTACCGCTCGTAAATGGGTAAGAAACGGTAATTGAGCGCCAGGGCCAGGAGAGACATCGAGGTCGACAGCGTGGGGCCGAACTGGCCCTGGAAGCTGCCATCGGGTTTCTGGGCTTGCTTCAGTTGGCGCACCAGCAGCTTGTTCCATTTCTCCCAGGCGTCGATATCACCTTGAAAGAGCGCCTGGGCCTGGTAGTAGCGGCCGTACTCGAGGTACATCTGGCCGCCCTGCTGCTCGATCCGCTGCTTGAGGTAGCCGAGCGCGGCCTTGTATTCGGGCAGGTCCTTGCGGCGGGCCACGGCGTAGACGAGGGTCGCGATCGAGATCCGGGCAATCGACTCATCGAACCCGCCGATCCCGCCGGAGTAGGCGACCTGTCCCGAAGGCGGCGGTCATTTGCTTGTAGAACGAGATCGCCCTGTCGATGGCCGCGTCGGGCACCTCGATGCCGGCATTGCGAGCCGCCAGAAGCCCGACCAGCACGGCCCCGCTCACGGAGGTGTCGGCGTCGGTGGAATCTGGCGAGTACCGCCAGGCGCCCAGGGAATTCTTCTTCTGCGACGTGATCGCCGCCCGCACCGCCAGCTCGAGTGCCTGCCCGATCGACCGCTTGCCCTTGCCGTCGGGCCAGAGGTTGCGCTCGTCGACCGCGCCATAAGCCTCCGCGAGGCCAAGCATCGCGAAGCCATGGTGGTACATGCTCATTCCCAGGATGCCCGTGCCGGCGTCCTGGGACGAAATGAGGTTGCGCAGGGCACGCCGCACGTGGTTGCTGTAGAGCCCGAAATTGGGATCTTCACCCGAAGCCAGGAAAACCATGAGCCCTAACCCGACGGGTCCGGGCCCATCTTCATATCCACCACCGGTCCAGTCTCCTTTTTCGGTTTGCTTCGCGGCCAGGTATTGCAGGCCGCGATCGTACATCTCGCGCACGTCGCGCGGGACGACCTCGCCGAACTTGGTGGAGGGAAGTTGGGCCCGTGCCGCGGGGCCGCTGAGCAGGCAAAGTGCCGCCGTCAAATCAAGGGCGACGAAAGTCGTGATCCTGGAGATGTTGCATCGGCGGAAGGTCGCGGTGGACACCTGGGTGCTTGTCATGGGTTGTGCTCTCACTACTGAAGCCCTAATCGCCGCCCGATGTTCCTGGACTTCTCGCGTTTCACCGGGCTCGCGAAAACGTCGGCCGGCATCTCATGAGCTTCATTCTTCGCGTTGTCGGCCGGTGCGTTCTTGAGGGCGTCGATGAAACCGCCGACGAAAGCGGGAGCTTCTTTTTCGGGGAGCATACCGTTGTTTCTGAGGAACTGTTCCATCCCCCGCATCTGGTTGAGCTGGCGGTTCACGAATCCCCACTGCTTGTCGTCGAAAATCGCCTTGAGCTTGGACTCAGGGATCTTGCCGGCCTGGTACATCACCAGCCAGTAGTCGTACTGGCCAAACTTCGTGGGGATCTCGGTCTCGCGCAGGACCAAGGCGACGAGCGCCCGACGCTGATCGTCACTGAAGCCGACTGTCTGGTCCAGTGAGGCAACAATCAACTCGACCTTGGCCCGATAGCGGAACAGTCTCTTCTCGCGGACCATCGCTTCATACCGGCTGGCCTGCTCGTGGGCCAGGACCTTCTTCAGGGTCTTGGAGAAGATCGACCCCTCACTGAAGAGCCCTGAGTTGAGGGCCATTTGCAGGGGCTGAAGCTCCTGGTAGATTTCGCCGATCTTGTTCTGATCGTTCTTGACCTTGTCAAACTTCCTGCGTTTCTCATCAACGCGATCGAAGAACCTCTTGATATCTCCATGTCCGGCCAGCAGCAGTTTCTTCTTTTGCGGTTCGGACAGGCCGCAGGTTCGTGACACGTCGTCAACCTGAAGCGTCAGCAGCGTATCGAGCTTGTTGCGGCCGGCGCCGGAATTCCTGGGCCCGCCGAAGACCCATTGATCGAACTGATCGTCGTTGAGCATGAACACGGGCTGCACGGGTTGGGGCACTCCATTCTCGGCTTCAACGGCCTCGTCTTCCTCATCCGCATCTGGTGCGGCCTCTTGACCGGGAAGCTGAGCCGCCACGGCTCGCTGGACCACAACGGCTTGAGCCTGCGCGCGGCAGTATGTTCCCCACGCCATGATGAGGGCAACGATCGCACCAACAAGAATCAACGACTTGAATGATCGACCGATCCCCATCATGGACCATCCTTTCGGCGAGCCTCGCCCTTCGCGGCCGCCTGCTGTTCCTTCTGCTTATCCCTGGTTTCGGCTTCCTGTCTGGCCTCGACCAGCTCCGGGTCGTCGAGCGGATCGTTTTCCATTTGCATGCCGCCGAAATTGAACCCGAAGAAGACGTTCTGGTTTCTGGGTATCCGCTGCCACGATTTCTTCTGGTTCTCGGTCAAGAATGGCACGACCAAGTTGTCGGGGATGTTGGGAAAGAACTGCTCGATATTCATGAGCATTTGCATCGACTGGGACCACGAATCGTTCCAGTGCGACGAGAGTGACTCGCTGATCTTCTCTCGCTGGAGGGCCGTAAGCACAAGGTCGGAATCGAGCTTCGCCACCAGGTTGTCGAGGGCGACCTGCTTGCGGTAGACGATGCGTTTGTCGATCTCTTCCTTGTAACGGGCTCGCTGGGCGGGTGAGAGAAACCCTGTGATCGACTTGCTGAGCACATCTTCGAGCACCTGCTGTGGCTCGGGATACTGTGTTCCCGGCCGCCATCCGCCTTGCATCATTTTTTGTTGCAGCTCGGCGAACTTCTTGGCCGCGTCGTGTACCGCTCGTTCACCTTCTCGGGCCACCTGCTTGCGCTGGTCGGGTGCCAGGTCGCAGATCCGGCGCAGGAAATAATACTCGGCGCGGAACAAAGGCCGAAATTGCTGGATGAATTGCTGGACCTGCGCATCGAGCTGCGCGGCGGGCTGCAAGGGCACGGCCACGGCCCTTATCCTGACCGCACCCCTGGCGACCGCCTTTTTTTCGACGACCATCGCGCCGCCCTTGACGGCTTCTTTTCTCATCTCGGCCCGAATCTTCATCACGCCCGGTGCTGGGGCAATTGCCTTCTTTGCAGCGGGTTGCGCCTGAACCGTGATCTTGACTTGAAGAGGTGGTGGTGGAGGTGGCGCGGCGGCCTTCTGAACCTGCCCAAGCACGTAGCTCGAGCCGGCGACCGCCAGCGCAACACTCAGAACCACCACGAAATCACGAAGCCGGCCCATGCTGCTCGTCCCCGCCTGGATCGTTTCACTGACCGCCGGCCCCGCGTTCCAGCCGGTTGAAGTATTCATCGAGGCCCGCCCGGAACTCTTCCGGAAGGACGGTACCCGACTCACCGGTCGCCTGCGAAACGCCCCGGTCTTCGCGCACTTCCTTGGGGTTCACGCCGCCACCGAGGAGCGCCATGGCGGAATCGTGAGTTGTACCCGAACCGCCGCCGCCAGGGTTGGCGCCTCCACCTCCGCCGCCCTTGGGGTTGATCCGCTTGGACTGCAGCAAGAGCTCGATGGCTTCGGTCTCGGCGGCGATCGCCTGAGAGCCTGTTTCCGGTCGGGCGAGGATCTCGGTGGCCTCGCTCATCACGCTGGAGACCTTGCCCAGGAGATTGATCTCGTAGGCAAACTCTTCCTCGGCGTCGGGCAACTGCTTGATCCGGTCAATCACCTTGTCATCGCGCTCGCGGAGAACCTGTTGCGTATCGGCGAGCTGATGAGCCTGGTTTTCATATTCCTTGGTTTCCATGGCGGCTCGCGCTTGCTGGGCCACCCGTGTCTGCTCGCGGAGATTCACTTCGCCTTCAAGGATTTGCAGAACTTCCAGCACGATCGAGGGCGGCAAACTGCCGCGCGATTTGGAGCCCGGTCAGGTACCGCCCGATACAGGATCGATCAGGTCGTCAGCCCATCGATCGAGCGTGTCCGACCAGTATTCGCACTGGGCGATGGAAAGACCGTTTTCTTTCTTGAGGTCGTCGCCAAGCTGTCGCAAGTTGCCGATCACGTCGAGCTTCCTCATCTCGTCGAGAACGGTCTTGAACTGCATGAACCGTCGGCGCTCGAAGTAAGACTGCATGTCGTCCATGATCAGCGAGACGTCATGGCTCGCCTTGGCCTCCTGGTCGCCCAGGTTGAGAATCACCTTGGCCGACGCCGCATCGGGCTGCGTGGTCGACCCTCCAAAGGCCCGGTTCACCAGGTCGATTATCCGGCCCGAGATGCTGTACTGCATGCGCGAGGCGGCCTTCAGCCGCTTGAGCAGCGTGCTCCCCTCCAGGTTGGCCAGTACGCGGTTAAGCTCATCGGCGATCTTCTCGAACTCGGCGAGTAAGTCTTGCTGTTTGGCGACGGCCTCATCAACTTTCTGCGCCGTGGGGCAAGACTCTGGGCTCTTGCTCTTGCCTGCCACGGTCGTCACGGGGAGCCCGAGACTCGGCTTGCCCGCCGACTTGCTCGGCGCGGATTCCCCGGCATTCTTATCGGGAGACTGCTGCGATGATTCCCGATCCACAACCTGCGGAACCGCGGACTGGTCTTTCTTCGCAGGATCCGGCTCGCCCGGCTTGGCACCCGACCTGGTGTCGCGGACCATGCCGGCCATCGGCGTCTTGGAGTTCTGGGGATTTGCAGCCACGGGCGCCTGGGATGCTTGCTTGAGCAGGTCGGCAACCGACGGCATCCGGTTCGCCGAGATGTCTTTCAAGATCTGGAGCATCTCGGCCCATTTTTCGAGGTGGCCGACGCCGAATTCCGGATTCCGCATGGCCTGCTTGACGAGGTCTTCACCGCTAACCACCAGGTTCGACAATCGCCGGCCGTTGGTGTGCTCGGCGGCGGCCTGGTTTTCGATTCGCCGGCGCGTCTCGGGACGGTCAAGTTCGTCGGGTGCGAGCACTCGCAATTGCTTGTTAATCTCGAAGAGCTGGAGCTCCCGGTCGCGCACCTCCAGTGATTGACGGTGCCACTTGCTGAGCTGCTCGGTCAGCCAGATGGCGTGCTGCTCGGCGTTCAGCACGTACAGCGTGTAGGCGGGCGAATAGACGCGCGGGCGGCCCGGGAAATAATCTTCGGCGAAGATCCGCACGTTCACCGCCTGGGGCTCGATTCCCAGCGCCTTGGCAGAGAACGTGCCGTTGGCCTCGAGCACCTCCTTGTCGCTGGCGCCGCCGGCCAGGAGATGCTCGCCTTTCGCAGGTGATTTGACAACCGGGTTTTCTACCCCCTGCCACTGCATGCCAATTCTCTTGAGGCCGAAATCATCCTGCGCCGCACCTTGAAAGCGATCTGCTCGGAATCAAGCACCACTTTCTGGCGAGGCAGGTTCTCGCACGAGAGCGTGGGGGCCTCGTCGTCGCGCCCGTCGATGGAGAGCAGGAAAGGGGCTTTCCCGGCCAGGCCAAAGCTGTCTTGCCAGCGAAATTCCATGGTTCGCGGCCCTTCGACCTTGGTCACAGGGCTGGAAACCGCCGTGCCCTGGGGCTGTCTGTCCTTGCCGTCAACCAGGGCGCTTGAGAGCTCGCGGCTGGCGCTGGCGGTAAAGCTTGCCGCCGATCCTTTGACCAGCGAGGCCACGCCACCTCGAACGTCTTTTTGAAACGGACGGGGACGGCCGAGATACTCGGGGAGGGACACGTCGGCCACGACAGAAGTCAGCTCGGGCCGCAACGTCGGCTCAACGCGAACTCGCTGCACCGAGTCTCCGATCTTGACTTCCAGCCAGCCGGAATCGATTTGCGACGGCAGATCGAACTCGTATCGTCCATCGTTGAGCCTGGCGGTGATCGGCGGCTGATCGCCGATCCGCGCCACGCCCTCGCGCGGCCGCCAGACGGTGCTGGCCTCGAGAGCAGCCGTGATCGAGAACGGCTCGCCATGCGCGACCACCAGCGTGTCTGGCAAGGGACCGACCGCGGCGAATGTGTAACGCGGGGTGTTTTTCCACGGGACAAACAGCCGCGCCGCGGCACTCGTGCCGGCGGCGGGAAAGATTGTGAGCAAGGCGACCGCCGCCACGGCGGGAACCGCGACCAGCCAGGCCCAGAGCCGATGCCGCGGGTTCGGCACAGCGCCTCGGAAGTCGCGGTGGAGCGCGTCGTCGGCCACCTGCCTGATCGCGGCCTCGCAGAGGGTCCGCGACCGGGCTTGCTCGGAATCGTCACGCGCCAGCTCGATGACGCCCAGCAACTGGTCGCCGATCTGAGGCTGCCCGCGGGAGAGCAGCCGGGCCAGTTGATCGAGCCGGCGGTTGCTCCAGACCCAGCGGTGAATCGCCAGCGGCAAGAGCGCCAGCCCCACCCAGGCCAGGGCGAACAACACGGCCCGCGCCGAAGCCGGCGTGTCCCACACGCGATCGATGGCGAACATCAAGAGGAACGAGACCAGGAGGCCGAAAATGGCCGCCGAGACGGCTTCGGCCAGCTTGATGGTCCAGACCCGCCGGCGAAAATCCAGCAACTGGTCGCGCAGCGAGTCCGGCAACTGCAACCGATCTTGGGCTTGAGCGAGGCTCATGTTGACCTCATGTTTGGACCGGAGACAACGACGGTTTACTCACGCTTATCATACGAGACCGATCACCTTGCGTCCTACCCAGAAAACACCCAGCAGTACCACAATTCCCGCCGCCAGGGCGGGATGGCTCCAGAGTTGCAAACGGTGAATCGACGGGGGCGGTTCGGGAAGTTCCGCCAGCGCCCGCACGACTTCATCGAGCTTATCGGCCGCGATGACCTTGCCGCGCGTGACTCGCGCGATCTCTTCGAGAACTTCCGGCCGCGCAGGTCGGCCGATGCGTTCGGCCGCCGCCCCCTGCACGAAGAAAGTCGCCTCGAGGGTCGCCCCTGTCTGCTTACACGTCAGCGTCAACTCGTGTTTTCCCGGCTCCATCGCGGTGTACTTTCCCGCGAAAACGCCCCACTCGTCGCCGGTGGAGCTGAATCGCACCCGATCGGACTTGCCCGAGGGGGCTTTGATCAGAGCCGAGACCTCGCCGCCGTGCAGCGGCTCGCCTCCCTTGTCCATGATGTTGGCATGGAGCGAGATCGTCTGGTTCATCTTGGGCTGATCGGGCACGTAATACAGCCGCATGGTCTCGCCTTTGGCCATGTTGCGCTGGTAGGCCATCCATCGCACCACCTGGCCCCAGAAACGGTAGTGGTACTTGTCTTCAACGCCCTTGCGCCACCGCCACGCGCCGTCGGTTCCCATGAAGAGCACCTTGCCCGCGCCGAACGTGCGGGTGGCCAGCAAGGGTAGCCGGCCAAACTCGTTGACGGCGTCCTTGTGCACGGCCAGCACCTCGCTGCCAGCCTTGGCGCGCAGCACTGGCGCATACCACTGGAAGCCGGGCAAACCCTCCCAGACCTCGGCATTGTCATCCTGGGTGTCGGCGAGCTTGGTCAAGAGGCTGGACCGGCCCGTCTCCGTCGAGCTCGAAGTGATTGGGCGTGCGCGAGCCCCAGCCGCCGGGCTGGGCATTGTCGAGCAAGACAGGGCACAGATCGCCCAGCTCGGTGTCAAAGAGCGATTGCTCCCGCCCCTGCATCCCCGGCATGAAAACCAAGCCACTGGCCTGAAATTCCACCAAGCCCTTGAGCAGCCGGCATTGCTCGGCGGTCAACTGGCCATCCCCCACGCCGACGTCGCCCAGAAACACAACGTCATACTTGGACAATTCATCGAGCCCCGTGGGAAACTGCTTGATGTAGTCTTTGTTGCCGCCGCCCACTTTGCTCAGACCCGGATGGAACAGCAGGCAGGAAACGTCGACGCCCGGATCTCGCGACAGGGCATTGCGCAGGTAGCGATATTCCCACCGGGGGTAAGACTCGACGACCAGCACCTTCAGCTTCTCATCGCGGATCGCGATCGGCGCTGTCATCCGGTTGTTGTCGGTCAGGGTCTCCTCGGGGTGTTTGGGGACCTCGAGGCTGAGGGTGAAGTTACCGGTTGACTTGGGTTTCCAGACGATCGCATCGGTGGTGCGGGTCATGGGCGCGATCCGCGCTTCTCTGGAAAGCTCGTCGCCGTCGGAGCTGCGCAGAATGACCGTCGTGGCGTACTCACGCGGCAGCGAGCTATCGATCGTGAACGGAATTCGCACCGACTTGCCCGCCACGCCGAAGGTGGGGGCGTCGAGGCTCAAGAGCTCGACATCGGGTAGCCTGCTGGGGCTGCCCACGGCAACCGTGAAGACGGGCACATTCTTGATTCGCAGGCGCGGCCGCAGTCTGGACCGGCGGTTGCCCTTCGTTCCAGTCGCCGTCGGAGGCCAGCACAATGCCGCGCAGATTTTGAATCTTTTCAAGCGCCTGGGCCAGGGGTTCGTTCAAGTCGGTGCCTCGCCCCGGCTCGGGCGCCGAGAAAGGCTGGATCACGACGTTCAGCCGTTCGCGCAGCTTGATCCAGGGAGCGGATTCGGCAAGCGGGGCCACGGCCTCGCGGCGGGCCCGGGGCGCGGCGGAAGGGGCTTCCCGGCTCACGACATCACGCGTGTCCATGCTGGCCGACGCATCCCAGAGCACGGCGACCGACGGCTTTTCTTGCGGCCGGTACTCCTCGATCCATTCCGGCTGGTTGAGTAAGATGGCCGCGATCACGACCAGCCCCAGCCGCAAGAGTTCGAGAAGACCCAGCGACTTGCTGTAACCACTGCGCCGCCAGGCGACGAAACAGAAGCCAGCCGTGGCGAGCACGGCGACGACCGAGATGGCGAGCGACCACGTGGTCCAGAGGAAAGTCAAGGATCGGGTGGCCGTCATGATGAACCTCCCGCACCAGGCGCCGGCCGCGGCAAGCAAAGACCCGCCTCGACAACCATCGCCACCATCATGGACACCAGGAAGAGTCGCCAGATCTCCTGGATGAGAGCGCTGACATTGCCCGCCTGGTCATCAACGCGGGCGAAATCCAGGCCCCGGAAAAGGCCTGCCACGCGTCCGCCCTCAAGCACCGGCGCCAGGTCTTCGGCGGGCGCTCGGCTCACCGCCAGCAAGCGATCGCCCGCGCGGTAGATTCCCCGATGGATCGGATAATCGGTCGAAAGCCCGAGGTCGGCGCCTGCCACGCGCTTCCACTGCCCGGGGTCTTCGCCGGCCGGATCGCCGGCCGTCAGTCTGCGGGTGTTGCCGAGAACGGAAGCGCCCGCGGCCATGGCGCGCTGCACCAGCACATAAAGCACAACGCCGCCGGTGGCCAGCGACGAGTCGGCCGCGGCGGGCGTGGTCGCGCAGAAATAAGCGGCCCCGGTACTCGCTGGCACCAGCGCAAGGAGCGGATCGCCGCCGCTCAGGGTCGCCAGCCTCGTGAACTCGCCCGCGAGGCCGCAGTATTTACGAATCTGCAACTGTCCGACCGGCAGCGCCGCACCGCTCTGCGTCTGGGCCAGGAGATCCTGATCGCCACGCCAGTTATCGACCGGAATCTCCCGCGAGCGATCGACCCAGGTGGTCCAGCCGCGCGCCTGAGAACTCGGTCTGGCCCGGATTCCGGGGCGGAAAGAAGATGGCCCGGCCGCCACGATCGAGAAACGCCTGAACAAGTTTTCCTTCAGCCCCCGCGGGCAGCGGCGCTTGCCAGAGCAAGAGCGCAATTTTTTCCCACTCGACGGTCGCCAGCTTGTCGGACGTGACGATCTCTGCCGAACATTTCACCGCCGGGTCGGGACTGATCGCCGCGGCAAGCTGGAGCGGCCGGGCCGCGAGCGGATCGTCGGCCACGATGATCGCCTGCCGGGCGCGGGCTCGTCGAAGACGAACCAGTCGTCGTTGTCGGCCGGATTGGCGTCGGCTGGAATCGACACCTTGCCCCACCCTCGCACGTGGCTTCGCTCCAGGGGAATGCGGTGTTCTTTGAGCTCGAATTTCGGACCGGCCATCTCGATCGTGAGCTCAGACCCCGCCCCGTCGATCTCGAAGTGGACCGGAATCTTCTCCCTGTCGGTACTGTCTCCCTCGCGGGCGATGCGTAATGAAACGAGCAGCTCGGCCCCGGCGGCAGTCTGCTGGCGGCGGACGTCGGTCACGCGGACGGCCAGATTGTCTGGCGAGGTTCGAGGATAGGCCAGAAGGTGAAAACGGACCCCCTGCGAGAACTCCAGGAAGGCGTCGCGCAAGGTCTGCCAGCGGCCGCTGTCGGCGTTCCAGTCGTTTTCTCTCAGGTCCGAGCAGATCCAGATCTCGGTGCGTCCCGGCTTGTTGGCGCGAATGTAATCGCGCGCCGCCAGCAGCATGGCCGGCAAGTCGGCCGAGGAGCTAGCCGGCTCGGTGCTGGGCGAATCGAGCAAGGCGCGAGGAGATTCGAGCTCACGCGGAGGATAAGGCGCGCCCTCGATCAAGACCCATCGCGCCGAGCCCAGCGTCTCGAGCGTCCGCGCAAGCTGGCGCCGGCCCGTCTCCAGCTTCGATCCGCCTCCGCTCGATCCCACCTGCTGCATGCTGGGCGAGCGGTCGAGCAGGATAATCGTGGTATCGGCCCGATTTCCCGCAGCCAGGCCCAGCCAGCCCCCCGCCAGCGGCCGGCTGATCGCGAAGATGAGCGCGGCAATGGCCGCCATTCGAAACGCCATGATCAACCACTGGCGGATGCGGGCGTATCCGCGCGACATCCGGTTGGCAGCCAGCAGGAACATCATCGCCGCCCAGCGGATGGTCTGATAGCGCCGCTGGTTGATCAGGTGAATGATGATCGGCAACGCCATGAGGGGAAGCGCCAGCAGGAGCATCGGCTGGAGGAAGCTCATCGCACCCCCTTGGCCCGCGCCCGGCCAACCAGGAACCTCATGAGCACCTGCTCATAATTTTCGTTGATGCTCACGCGATGATAGTCGACGGCCGATTCGAGCACGACCTGGTGGAGCGCTTCAAGATAGGTAGAGAGCGCCTTGTGATAGCGGTCGGCGATCTCATTGGGCTCGGCGAAGAGAGAGGGCCCTCCTTCCATGTCGAGAAACCGCATGGGCCGGCGGAAGTCGAAGCCAAGCTCGCGGGGATCGAGCAAGTGAAACACGGCGACGTCATGCTTGCGGAACCGCAGGTGCTGGAAGCCGCCGCGCAGGAGCTCGGGTTCGACGAACAGGTCGGAAATGATGACGCAGAGCGCCCGCTGGCGGATCGTCTCGGCCAGCTCGTGCAAGACCGAGGCAAGCTGGGTCTCGCCCCGCGGCTCCATCTGTTCAAGGATGTCGTGGACAGACGTGAGGTGAGCGGGATTGCGCCGGGGCGGGATGTTCCGCACGATTCCCCGGGCCACGCAAGACACGCCGACCGCGTCTCCCTGCTGAAGCGCCATGTGTGCCAGCGCCCCAGCGATACGCCGGGCATACTCGATCTTGGTGATGCCCTCGGAGCCGAAATCCATCGAGCCGCTGGTGTCGACGACCAGGCAAAGGCGGAGGTTTGTATCGGCCTCGAATTCCTTGACGTAGAACCGATCCGAGCGGCCGTAGGCGCGCCAGTCAAGCCGGCGCAGGTCGTCGCCGGGCACGTACTTTCGGTATTCGGCAAACTCGACGCTCGAGCCCCGGTGCGGGCTGGGATGCCGTCCGGAAACGGTTCCCAGCATCGGCCGGCGCGCGAGCAAAGGGAAGTTCGCCAGCCGCGACAGGACGCCATGGTCGAGAAAACTGCGTGCTCGGCGTTCCGGGAACATCGGGTCCGTTATTCTCCGGTGATTTGCTAAGCTAGAGGAGCCTGTGGCTTACACGTCGCTTGCGGTCTCCTCGACCAGCCGGCGAGCGATCTGCTTGGCGTCGATGCCTTCGGCCTGGGCGGCGAACGTGGTGATGATCCGGTGCGTGAGCACGGGAACGGCCACTTGCTGCACGTCTTCCAATCGCACCATGTAGCTGCCCAGAAGCGCGGCGCGAGCCTTGGCGCCCAGGATCAAGTATTGCACGGCGCGTGGACCGGCGCCCCACGAGACCAGTGGTTTCAACCACGGCGGAGCCGTCGGGTTGCTGGGGCGTGTCTTGCGGGCAAGGCGCGCGGCGTAGGCGTAGATGTGATCGGGCACGGGAACACGCCGCACCAGATTTTGATGCACGATGACCTCGCCCGGCGTGAGCAGGTGATCGAGCCGGGGCAGGTCTTCGCCGGTCGTGGTGCGGGCGATCTGGATCTCCTCGGCTTCCGACGGATAGTCGAGCTCGATCAGGAACATGAACCGGTCGAGCTGGGCCTCGGGAAGCGGGTACGTCCCCTCCTGTTCGACCGGGTTCTGCGTGGCGAGGACGAGGAAAGGCTCGTCCAGGTGAAACGCCTTGCCCAGCACCGTCACATTGTGTTCCTGCATGGCCTCGAGCATCGCGGCCTGAGTCTTCGGTGGGGCCCGGTTAATCTCGTCGGCCAGGACGATATTGGCGAAGACCGGCCCGTGCACGAACTGAAATTCGCGCCGGCCGGCCTCTGTGTCCTGGAGGATGTCTGTTCCGGTGATGTCCATCGGCATGAGGTCGGGCGTGAACTGAATGCGGCTGAACTTGAGCGACATCGTCTCGGCCAGCTTGCTGACCAGCAGCGTCTTGGCGAGCCCCGGCACGCCCATGAGAAGCGCATGTCCGCGCGCGAACATGCAGATTGCCAGTCGCTCGATCACGTCGCGCTGGCCGACGATCACGCGTGCAAGCTCATTGCGCAGCCGAGCGTAAACCTCGCGTAAGTGATCGATTGCCTGCACATCATTTTCGCTCAGTCTCTCTTGTGTCTGAGGCGGCACTGCCTGAGCCATGCGCTTGCTCCCTGGGTGCGAGTGTTCCACAGCTCGAAGATGGCCCAGATAATAGGCGAAAAAGATCGTCGAAGAAACCGTTCTTCATTCTTGCGTCAACGCGAGCCGCTTGACCACCCCGTTTTCGGACAATAGTCGTAGGAAGCCGCCCAGGGTTCGATCGTGACAGGAAGGGGCGACTCCGAAGAAAATCAAACTTACCGGGGAAATGCTCTGGAGGCAAGTTTGAGATGCTTGCGTGATGGGGTCACGGTGGGCCGAATCGAGTTATCGGATGACCGCGCTGCTGCAATCCATGCGCACAAGCAGCTTCGACTTATGCCGCGGGCTCGCCAGGGGCGAGCAATTCGTCCCAGCTCGAGACGTCCAGGATGCGTTCCAGTAAAAGCTTGAGGCGGTTCAGGTCATGGATTTCCGCGAGTCGGCCGCCAGTATTCTCATCGGGCGGCCCTAGCTTCTTGCGGCCCTGGATGAGCAAGGCCTCACGAATTCCATCCGCTTCGCCTTCGGCCCGTCCCTCAGCCCGTCCCTCGGCCCGTCCCTTGGCTTCTCCCTTCCTGAGAATTCCCTGATAGACCGACGACTCTTCGATCCCACGAATTCCGAACAGCATGGCGGATACCCCTTCTATGATCGCGTTGACCTGCTCTTCCTCGTAGCGCAGCCCCATCAGGATGCGGGTCGCGTTCCACAGGGTCGATGCCTGCTCGACGCTGGCCTCTTGCTCAGCCGCGCCGAGATGGCCATCAAGACAGCGGGCACCTGCTCCGGCACGACGTCACAGATTGGTGCCAGCGGCAAGACGGTCAGGCCGCAGTCCAGCACGGCCTCAACAGGCTGGCGCCAGACTCTCACCACATCATACCGGAACCAGTCGTAGATTTCTCCGTCATCGTACCGCTGCTCGAACCTACCAGTCAGCTCGGGCCCATCCGCCGCCGGCCGGAGCAAGACCAGTGACGTCCGCACGGGCACGCGGTGGTGGGATTTCAAGAGCGCGCTATAGGTGTGCATCCGGTCTTCCAGCCGGACGTCCCGCCCCGCCTGGAGTTCGATGTGCTCGATCCAGGGCCGGGGGTCCTCCACCCGGATGACGCGGTCGGCCTCGGCGGTGACGGTCGAGAGGTCCGAGTCGATTACGGTAACGCGACTCGGGTCCACCACGGGGATGCCTAGATAAGCCAGCCAGTCGGCCGGTCCCAACTCGATCAACTGCCGCGTCGTCGCGTCGAACGGCTTGCTCATCGTCACCTCGATTAGGATCGGCCACCCCGCCGGTCTTCGGCCAGCTCGTTCTACACCCGTCCCTGTCCCGATCCCAGCTGACAGTCTGCGCCAGCCGTTCATCTCATCGGAAACGTGGTGAGTCTCAATAGTGCCATCGAATCACCTCCTGGAGAAGGCCGTTGAGAACTGCCATTGCAACGATCATGATCAGAAAACTTTCCGCCGCGTGAATGACAACCATCCACGACAGCCCAAAAGCCGAGCTTGACATGAACGAGAACAGGATCGAAGCGGAGTTCGCCGTGCAGGAATTGGAATCCGGAGCAGAGACCGCGCGGGGGAAGGGAACACAGGACGTCGACGCAATCAAATGCGGCGGCGAACGATCCTCAAAGCGCTCGGCGCGCTGGGGATCGGCACCGTGACTTTTCGCCGGGCCCTCGCGGCGCAGGCGGCAGATGCCGCCAAGGTCACGCCCGAAATGATCAAGCAAGCCGAGTGGATCGCCGGGCTGGAACTGACGGAAAAAGAGCGGGAGAGCGCGGCCAAGGAGATGCAGGCGAGCCTCGGCTCGTTCGAGGCCCTGCGCAAGGTCGAGGTCGGCTACGACGTCCCGCCGGCCCTTTCCTTCCACCCATCGCCCACACTCAGCCCGGCCCAGGGCGTGAAGCGAAACCAGGCCACGACGCTCGAATCGCACGCTCCGAAAAGGCCCTCGTCGGACGAGGTGCTCGCCTTTCTGCCGGTGACGGAACTCTCGGCCTTGATCCGAACCCGCCAGGTCACCTCGACCGAGCTCACCAGGCTTTACCTTGGTCGGCTCAAGCGATTCGACCCGATGCTCCATTGTGTTGTCACGCTCACCGAGGAGCTGGCGCTCAAGCAAGCGGCCAAGGCCGACGCCGAACTGGCGGCCGGGCAATACCGCGGCCCGCTGCACGGCATTCCCTGGGGCGCCAAGGACCTGATCGCGTATCCGGGCTATCCCACAAGCTGGGGCGCCGCAGTTCAAAGGGCGCGTCTTGAATGAAAAGGCCACGGTCGCCACCCGGCTCGAGGAAGCCGGCGCCGTGCTGATTGCCAAGCTGACGTTGGTGCGCTGGCGATGGGGGACCAGTGGTTCGGCGGCAAGACTCGAAGTCCCTGGGACCCGCGGCGTGGGTCGAGCGGATCGTCGGCCGGATCGGCGTCGGCGGTCGCGGCTGGTCTTGTCGGCTTCGCGCTCGGCAGTGAGACGCTGGGCAGCATCGTCTCGCCCTGTCGCGCCTGCGGCGCCTCGGGCCTGCGGCCCACGTTCGGACGCGTCAGCCGGCACGGCTGCATGTCGCTGGCCTGGTCCATGGACAAGATCGGACCCATCGCCAGGTCGGTCGAAGACTGCGCCCTCGTCTTCGACGCCATTCACGGACACGACGGTCTCGACCCCTCAGCCGTCGATCAGCCGTTTGCCTGGCCGCCACGTCTGAGCCTGGGAGAGCTCAAGATTGGCTACGTGGAAGAGCCCCGCAGGCCCACCGAAACGCGCGAGGAGCTGAAGGTGCTGCGCGAGCTCGGATTCAACCTGGTTCCGATCGAGCTGCCCAGGGAGTTTCCCTTGCGGGCGATCACTCTGATGCTGGGCACGGAGGCTGCCGCTGTGTTCGATGAGCTGACGCGCAAGCACGTCACGGAAGGACTCAATAGCTGGCCCGACACGTTCCGCCAGGGCCAGTTCGTGCCGGCCGTCGAGTACCTGAGGGCCGCCCGCGTGCGCACGTTGCTCATGCGGTCGATGGCCAGGTTGATGAAGACCGTCAACCTCTATGTCGGCTCAGGGCCAGGATCTTGTGATCACTAACCTGACCGGCCATCCCGACCGTCGTCTTTCCCGGCGGCTTTGCGGACCGTGATGGCCGGCCGGCGCCCGGCTCGATCACGCTCACCGGCCGGCTCTACGATGAGTCGACACTTCTTGCCGTGGCCCACGCCTACCAGCAGGCCACCGGCAACCACCTGGAGCGACCGCCGCTGGAGCGGTTCCTGGCGGAAGACCAGGCCGGGAAGAAAGACGCGCCCAGCACCTGACCTGAGGGAGCAGCTGGCGCGGATCTACCTGACGTCGGCGGACCCACGCTCAGGTCAAATCCGGCAGCGGGCCGTCGCCGCAGAAGTCGGGATTGCCGAACCGCTTGATTTGGTGGCCCATGCCGTGGGCCAGCGACAGGAGCAGCCGGTTGTGGGGCAGCTTCTTGTACTTGAGCGACCGGCCCATCTTGAAGTCGAGTCCGTTGCCCACGAGCACGAAGGGAATGTTGTCCAGCGTGTGCGAATTCCCCTTGCCCAGCTCGTTGGTCCAGACGATGAGCGTGTTATCCAGCAGGCTGCCGCCGCCGCCGGGCTCGGGCGTCTCGGACAGCCGCTTGGCCAGATAGGCCATTTGCTCGCACCACCATTTGTTGATCTTGGTCAGCTTCTCGACCGAAGCCTTGTCGCTGTCGGGGTTGTGCGACAGCTCGTGGTGGCCTTCGCTGACGCCGATCCAGTGCATCTTGGCCATGCCCACCGAGTTGGTGTACTGGAGCGTGGCGATGCGGGAGAAGTCGGCGGCGAAGCTCTTGACCATCAGCTCGATCTGCATCTTGCTGATCTTGGGCAGGTTGTCGTTTTCTTCCTTCACACCGGGCTCGAGCTCGGGAACCGCGTGGCCAACCGAGTCCTTGCCCGACGACTGAAGCTCCTGCTCCATCTCGCGCACGAACGTGGCGTGCTCTTCCAGCAACTGCCGGTCCTCGGCGCTCACGGTCGAACGCAGCTTGCCCAGGTCGTCTTGAATCTGGTCGAGGACGCTCCTCAAGTTCTCCTGGTCCTTCATACGGCCGTACAGCTTGGAGAACATCTGGTAGGGGTTGTCGATCGGCGCCAGCGGCTTGTTCGGTCCCGCGTAAACCATCCGCGTCCATGTATCGGCGCGTTCGGGCACCATGGCGCCGAATTCGAGCGATCCAAATCGAGTTCGCGTCTTGGGATCTTTTTGTAAGAAATTCTTCAATTCCTGATCGATGGAGAGGCCGCTGGCCCACCCCGCCGGCGTGTCGGACCCGCCCTGGATATTCCCCGGAAACAGCTCAGACCCTGTAAGCAGGCAGCCCATGCCGCGCATGTGGTTGTCGCCGTCGCCGCGCACCTTGTCGCAAACGCCATGCAGAATCAAGCGTGCGGTTCTTGAACGGCTCGAGCGGCGTGAGGCTCTCCTTGAGCTTGAAATTCGGTCCCTCTTCGTCGGGCCAGAACGCCGACGGCACCACGCCGTTGGGGCTGAACATCACCACCAGCCGCTGCTTCCGCTGCCCCTGATTGGCGAAGCCCAGGCTCGGCAGGTTGAGCAGGAAAGGAAGAGCCCCCGCGCTGATACCCAGGTCCCTGATGAATTCGCGACGATTAGTGGTGTAAGCCACGAGATGCCTCCGGTTCATCGTCGGCGAAAGGCCGGCGAGGGATGATCATGGAAAAGGGTTCGACTGCCTTTGACTTGTCTTTAACAGCCAGCGGAATCGCCTTGTCTTTCGCTTTCGGGTCGGAAGCTCGTGGAGTCAAGGCCGAGCTGGCGATCACCTCGACCATGAGCTTGCGGATATTGAAATCGCGCTTCGCGAAAGCCTCGCGCAGCTTCGATGAGCTCTTGCGACCCGAACGCATGCACCGGCTGCTTGACCAGGTAATGGAAAAGCTGCTGGACGAAGGCCGAGTGGGTCTCTTCACTGCCCGCCAGGAAGGCCGCCAGAGACCGGGCGCCCGTGAACGTGACGGCATCACCCGAGCGGGTCTGGTAGGTTCCCGTGGCGTCGATCGGCTTGCCTTTTTCTTCCTTGCGATATCGGCCCACGGCGTCGAAGTTCTCGAGCGTGTATCCCAGCGGGTTGATCATCCCGTGGCACATCTGGCACGACTTCGGGCTGGTTTGAAGCGCCACGCGCTCGCGCGTGGTCAGTCCGGCGTGCAGGTCGGGCGCAAGGGGAGCGACGGCCGCCGGGGGCGCCGGCAGCGTCCGGCCCAGGACCCCACGAGAAAGGAACACGCCGCGATGGATTGGCGAGGTCGTGGCTGTGTAGGCGAACGTCGCCATCAGGTAGGGGTGTGTCAACAGCCCGGCCCGCTCCTTGGAGTCGAGCGACACCTTTTGAAACGGCGATTTCGCGGGGAGCTTGGCACCATAGAACTCGGCCAAGCGGCCGTTAAGATAAAGCTCATCAGCCAGCAGGAACCGGCGAAAGTCGGACGATTCATTCCAGACCACGTCTTCCAGGAAGATGTCCAGCGAGGTTCGTAAGTCAGACGCGAGCTCGGGAGTGAACTTCGGGAACAGTTTCGGGTCTTTCGAGACGTCGGCCACCCGATCGACGCGCAGCCACTGGAGCAGGAATTCACGAACCTTCGCTCGAGTTCGCAGGTCGTTCACCATCCGCTCGGCCTGCGTGGCGATATCGTCCTTCGTTGCCAGCTTATCCGCTGCCGCGGCATCAAGCAGGGCCTGATCGGGCAGCGAGTCCCAGAGGCCAAACGAGATTCTCGACGCCACGTCGTAGGGGTCGAGCCCCCCCTTCAACTCGTGATACAGAAACCAGGGCGATTTGAGAGCCAGCAAGATGGCGCGCCTGAGCGCCGTGTCGGCGTCCTTGCTGGTCTCGAACATGCGATTGACGAACAGCGTCTTTTGATCGTCGGTGAGGGGACGACGCAGGGCCCGTTCGACGAACCGGGCGGAAAACTCGCGCAGGCGAGGTTCGCGGTCCTTGGCGTCGTCCTTTGTTCCCGACAGTTCGGCGAGATGTGCCGCGACGTAGGCCGCAACTTCAATAGCCGCGTCGGTTGTGGCCTGGTCCCAGGCTTTTGAGATCGACGAGCCCCGCTCATAGCCCACGCTGCGGTCATCCGGCGGGAACGGTGTCTGGACCACGAACGATTCGGCGACCTTGGTCGGCGACAGGTTGCGACGAGGTATGACCTGTTCGGCCTGCTGGGGAATCTTCCACAGGAGTGTGATCGACGCCTTCGTGGGCTTCGGTTCTTCCAGCTTCTTCTTGTCGGGCTCTCCCTGCTTGCCCTTGGTGAACTCGAGGCGAATCGGATAGACGCGCCCTCCCAGCAAGCGGATCGACTGCCGGTATTCCGTGTCGCTGCCTGACTTCACTCCCGCATCGATCAGCGGCCGCTTGAGATCGTTGATCCAGAGCCGCGCGGCATTCTCGGTGCGGATGATGAACTCGTAGTCGCCCGTTTCGGGCGCCAGCACCGATCCGTCCCAGTTGATCGCGTACTTATGCTTGTCGAATTCCTTGGAGGGATCGGGAGATTCGACTCCAAAATCAAACGAGATCTCTGGGTCAACGCGTTCGATCAGACGTTCGCCGGCGCATCCGCCTCCGCTTCGATTTGAAATACTCGCCATGCAACCCGCGCTGCTCGTCCCACTTCGCGGCCGATCTGAAGCTGCCGATCAGGTCGGCGAGCGTGTTCTGGTACTGCCGAACCGTCAGCCGTGAAAGCTCGATCCGGGCGGGTTTGTTGCGCGCCTGGGCTGTCTTCGAGTAAAAAGCGTCGTGGATGAATGCAGCGACCTTGTCGGCGTCCGGACCGACGCACGTCCCCGGGTCGTCGTCGGGCATTGTCTTCGCGATATATTTGGCAAGCTGGCCAATCGACTTATCTCCTTCCAGCGGATGGCCGTATTCCTTGCTCCCTTCACCCTGCTTTCCGTGGCAAGATGCGCATTGTTCCTTGTAGATTTGCTCTCCGGTGCGGCCGTCGGCGGCATCGACCGCGCAAGGCGCGAACAGGAACAGGGCCGCAAGGCCCATCATGCCGAAGGGCGGGAGCGAAATTCTCGAAGGACGAGGCTGATATTTCTTCATGGCAGGGTCAACCACGGGCAAGTCGGTCTTTTCGGGCGTGATCGGACAGGCGGGAATGTGCGCGGAGGGAAAAGCACGCGCTCGCGGCGGTCTCACAAGGTTTTCGGAAGGTTGCTTTCGCCAGCTCATGGGGATAACGCAACCGGCATGCCCTGCAAAGCCACCAACTGTTCAACTTTTCTTGTACCGAATTCTATCACGCCGATCAAGTCTTGTGCGAAACTTGGAACTCAGCCAGGCCGGATGTGGGGGCGCATTTTCACGGGCTGTTCAAGGCCAGTTGCTTTCCGCATTCGCGGGCGCCACGAAGCTTGCCCTCAGCCTTTCTTTTCGGCTTCCTTCTTTTCAGGCTCCTTCGGCTGCAATTCCTCCAAGGTTTTTCCCGGTCGTCAGTGTCCTTGCCCGCGAATCCGGGGAAGCTGGTTGCATAACGAAGGGCGCGGAAGAGCGGACGTCCGCCCGGGGGACCGCCGCGCGCCCGGCCCGCCGCCGTCGGGGCGTCGCTGCATCGCCTGGAGCTGGTTTCTCTGGTCCTCCGTGAGCAACGTCTCGAGCTTCGCGTCGATCTCCTTCTGAATCTCCTCCAGACGCTTCTTCTGCCCGGCGGAGAGCTTCAAGGTGTCTTGTTGTGTCGGAGAGAAGATCTTGCCGGGCTGCTGAGGATCGCCGGGACCGGGGACCGGGGCCGCCCGGCGGGCCGAATGGGGCGAAGACGGTCTTGATCTGGTGCTGCTGTGCCGCGGTCAGCACCTTGTCAAACCTGCCGTCAATCGCCTTCTGGAGAGCGAGCACGTCTTTCTTCTGGTCGTCCGTCAGTTTCAAGCGGTTCTGTTCGGGGCCGGCCATGACCTGGCCGGGCTGCGGCGAAGGATCGAACCCGTTGCCGCCCGGGTCCCGCGGCCATTCCGCGGCTTGCTTCTTTTGATCGGCCGTGAGCAGCTTGTCCAGGTGGGCGTCGATGTCTTTCTGGATCTCGTCGAGCTGCTTCCGCTGGTCGGCGGAGATCACCAGCATTTCCCCCGCGATCGGCGTCATGATCTGCCCCGGCCGCGGCGGCGTGCCGATCGGCGTGTCGTTCTTGACGGGATTGACGTACTTCCAGACGATCGCCTTTTCCGGCGTCACTTCGAAGATGGTGCCGTTGGCGCCCGAGCAGATGAGCGTGTTGCCGTTCGACAGCCGCTGGGTGCCCGAAATGAAGGACGAATAAAAATCCGGTCTTCTTGGGCGCGGTGTAGCTCCACACGGGTTGGTCCGGCCCGTAGGCCTTGCCCGGCTGGCGCATGTATCGCCCCTGCGAATCGGCGGGGAGCACCAGCTCGTCCACCGACGAATAGTTCCCATCCGGTCCCGGCCGCTCGGGGCCGTTGTTGAACAGCAGCAGATGCCCTGCGCCGGGAAGACCCCTGGGAATCCAGTGTGCGTTGTGCTGGGAAAAGAGCTTCCGGTCCGCCTTCGTCCCGGCCCGATAGGCCCGCGGATTGCCCCAGCGGTAGAGCAGATCACCGCCCTTGCCATGCGGCCGCCGGTGTGGCTGGCCGCCTGGGCGGTCGTCGTGCCGTGATCGATGATCCAGAACTCGCTGAAGGCCCAGACGCTCACGGAGATTTGGTCGAGATCCGGATTGTAGTCCACGCCGTTGAAGTGTGTGTAATCCGGATTGATGCGGGGCGGCCTGTTCGCCGCCGGCTTGTCATCCGCCTTGGGCTTGTCTTTCCCGTCCTTGGCGGCGGCAGCGATCACGGAGGGAAGCTCGTCTTCCCCATAGTTGATGTTGACCAGCTCCGGATGTTCGGCGACGTTGCCGAAGTTCGCCTTGCTCTTGTCGAAGTCCTGGACCAGGTGGTCCCAGAGGTGCCATTCCCACACGACTTCGCCGGTCGTCTTGCCGGTCGGCTTGATCTCCACGAGCGAGTCCACGCATCAAGTGCTGGTCGCCGGTCATCTCCGGCCGGCGACCGGCGGCGATCGCCTCCTCGGTGGTCTTGCGGTCCCACACGATCAGCAGCACGTTGCCATTGGGCAACCGAGTCATGTTGTGGTGAGGAAGCTGCTTCGCGTTGTAAAACTTGAAGTCCCAGACCAGCTCTCCGTCCCAGGTGAACTCTTGAATCCGCCCGCCGACAGCCGGCCCGGGTCCAAAGACCTGCGCGTCTCCGCCGATCGAGCCGGGACGCATCAAGTGGCCGTTATCGAGGAGGAAAGCCGAGAGTGCCGGAGGACAGCCTGTCTCCCACGAACGCACGACTCGGCCCTGCATGTCGAAAAGAAACGTTTTCGATGAATCGAATGGGGAAATCAGGGTGTACCCCTGCAATGCCTTCGGATCGTTGATGTCAGCCCGAGCTTGACCGGGGCGGGTTTCGACTCGTCCTGCTTCTTCGGCGCGTCGTCCTTGCCCTTGGCCTGCGTCGGCTTGGGCTGATCCTTCCCCTGGGGCGGCCTGGCGCCGTCCTGCCCCGGCGCGGCTGCGGCACCGAGCGCCCCAATCGCCAGCAGCAGGGCCGCCATACCGCCCGCGCCGAGGGCACGCTGCATGATTCGTGAGCTGCGCAATCTCATGTTCGTCGTTTCCCGGTCGGGCCTGGTCGTGGATCGAAACCGAGTGAATCTTCGCAGACCGGGGCGGCCACGGCAAAACAAAAGATTCTTCATCAGAAAGAGGCACGGGGTGACCCGAGTGCTCGTGGAGTCGGAACGAGTGAGTGAGGGCTGTAACGGACGGGCAAGGTCCGCGCAACTTGCGACATTATTGGATTGGGCGGATTCCCGTTCGCGGAGATGGCCCGCGCGTTCCGGGACGATGCGGTTACTTGCTCGCTCGTGGCCAGGCACAAGTGCAACATTCATGACGCGTCGCCGTTTTGACCACATTTTGTCGATTCCAGCGATCGAGCCCACGATGCTGGCGAGCGTGTCGCGTTACCAGCACGGCCGCGGGGCAAGGCTCGGCACGAATCCGGCGCCCTTTGCAAATCTGCTGTGCCTCCGACGAGTTCCGTGCGGGCTCTCTGTCAGGCGGCCGATCGGGTGCGGAAGGAGCGTGGCGGGCGTGACGTTCGTTCGGATTGCACTGAGCAGGCGGGTCTTGCGATGAATCATCTTTGTAAGGGCGAGCCACGGTACTACCGGATCAATGGTTGAAGCAGTTCGCCGTTTTCGGACATCATGGCGAAACTTGTGACGATGTCCGAAAACGGCGAGACTTGGTCGCCCAGTAACGCTACAGTGCCATCATGAGACTCGACAACGAAACCTGTTATCGTGCCCTGGCCGCCCGCGACGTGCGGTTTGATGGGCTTTTCTTTGTGGGCGTGACGACGACCGGCATCTACTGCCGGCCGATCTGTCCGGCGCGCACGCCGGGCAGCGATCGATGTCGATTTTTTCCCAACGCCGCAATGGCCGAGCAAGCGGGGTTCCGCCCCTGCTTGCGTTGCCGGCCCGAGCTGGCGCCTGGGCATGCCCCGGTCGATGCGGTGGGACGCACGGCCCGGCTCGCCGGTGCGCGGATCGAGACCGGGGCGCTCAATGGCGACGGCAGCCTGGAGTCGCTCGCCCGCGAGCTCGGCCTCAGCTCGCGACAGCTTCGGCGAGCGATCCGCCAGGAGTACGGCGTCTCGCCGGTCGAGCTTGCTCAAACTTGCCGCCTATTGCTGGCGAAGAAGTTGATCGCTGAGACGAATTTGCCACTGATCGAGGTCGCCCTGGCCAGCGGCTTCGCCAGCGTTCGCCGGTTCAATGCCCTGTTCCGCTCCCATTACTCGATGACCCCCTCGCACATGCGGCGGGCTTCGGGCACCAGCCCCGCGCGTGAGACGCTCACTCTGACGCTTGCCTATCGTCCTCCATTAGCCTGGGAAGCTATGCTGCAGTTCATGGCCGGCAGAGTCGCAAGTGGCGTCGAAAGTGTGACCGATCAATCCTACGCGCGTACCGTGCGCCTGGGTGAGACGAGCGGATGGGTCAAGGTGGAGCAATCGGACCGGCCGCATACGCTTCGCGTCCAGGTGTCAACCTCGCTGGCAAGGGTCCTTCCGGCCTTGCTTGCCCGGCTGCGATGTCTTTTCGACCTCGATGCTCGGCCCGATCTGATCGCCGAACAACTGAGCGTGGATCCCGTGCTGGCCAGGGCGATCAGCACTCTGCCGGGGCTTCGAGTGCCGGGTTGCGTCGACGGGTTCGAGATGGCGGTGCGGGCGATCCTGGGGCAGCGAATTTCCGTGCCCGCGGCCACGACGCTGGCCGGCCGGCTCGCGGCCACGTTCGGGGAACCGATCGAGACTCCGATGGCGTCGCTCAAGCGACTCAGCCCGACACCCGAACGGCTGGCCCGCGCCGAGCCAGAGGAGCTGATCTCATTGGGCGTCGCCGCGCCGCGGGCACGGGCTATCCGCGGGCTGGCCCGCGCCGTGGCCGATCGGCTCATCGTGCTCGAGCCGGGTGGCGACCCCGACCTCACGATCGAGCGGCTCAAACAGCTTCCGGGCATCGGCGACTGGACCGCGCATTACATCGCCATGCGCGCCCTGCGCTGGCCCGACGCCTTCCCGGCAGCCGACCTGGGCTTACTGCGAGCCAGCGGCGCACCTCGTCACCAGGCGAGCTGGCGAGGCGGGCCGAGCGCTGGCGGCCGTGGCGGTCTTACGCGGCGATCATTCTCTGGAACTGCCGTATCCCCCTTCCTCCTTCGGAGCTTCCGATCCATGGACAAGACCATGTATTACCGGCACCTTTCCAGCCCGCTCGGTAGGTTGCTGCTCACATCCGACGGTCAGGTGCTCACCGGCCTGCACATGAGCCGCCTGGCTGAAGCCTCGGCGCCAGAGGCAGCCGCAACCTGGAAGCACGACGACGCGGTTTTCCGCGAGGTTTGCGAGCAGCTCGCCGCCTATTTCGATGGCGAGCTGATGAGCTTTGATCTCAAACTCGAACTTGCGGGCACCCCGTTTCAGCGCCGGGTCTGGCAGGAGCTGTGCAGAATACCTTACGGCCGCGCGATCTCGTACGCCGTGCTGGCCCGGCGCATCGGTCAGCCGAGTGCGAGCCGGGCCGTTGGCGGGGCCAATGGGCAGAACCCGGTTGCGGTCATTGTCCCCTGTCATCGCGTCATCGGCGCCGATGGCGGCCTGGGCGGCTATGGCGGCGGCATCGACCGCAAGCGGTGGCTACTCGAGCTAGAGGCCGAAGGCCTGGCACGGCATCCCGAGTGGCAAGAAGAGTCTCCCGGCGCGGTGATCGCCAGCGTGGTGGCTCAAACTTGATCTCTCACAGCCAGCAACCAGCTAGAGGAGGCCTCAGATGCCGATCACGCCCGCAAGGTCCGAGCCAGTCACAACAAACCGTCGGCGGCGTGTCGCCGTCATGCTCTTGCTGATCATCACCGCGGCGACGGCGTGCCGTGCCGCCGATTCCGCCGTGGTGGGACAGGAGCCCGCTGATCCTCTCGAAATCTTGAACAACAGCTCGCGGATGCTGTACGCCCAGGCGAAAGCCACGGCTATGGCCCGAAAGGACCCGGTTCTGATCGTGGTGGGAGACGACCTTGTGCTTCGCAAGGGAGAAAAACGCACGTCGGCCCGGGTGATTCCCCAGATCTACCACACGCTCAAAAGCTTTGCTCATATCCCCATGGCCCTTGATGTCGCCCTTGCGTCTCACGGCGAAAGCCCCCTCAACGAGGAGACGCTGCGCGAGCTACGAGATTACCGCGGTCTGTTCGCGCCGGCCGGTGAAAAACTGGCGACGGCTGGGCTTGACGGCGAGGAGCGCGAGCGCCAGAAGGCAATCCTGACCGCGGCGACCACCTTCCTCGATTCCATCCTCACCAAGCGGTGCTGCATGTTGGCCGAACGCATCGCCTTTGCCCGCCAGATGAACCCCCTGGTCATGGCCAATGCCGCCGGCCGCGGCACGCGCCGCGCTCGACATGCTGCATCGCCAGGTCTGCCAATGGAAAGGCGAGATGACGCCCGAGGAGTGGAGCCGCGTCACGGTCTTGATCATCGGCCGCCAGTTGCCTCGCAAGGACAACCTGGCCGTCCAGTACTTCGCCCGGCTTTTCGGCCAGAGCGGCGAGGGCAAGCGGCTCATCTACGCCGAGGGCCTCGCTGAAGAGCCGCGGGCCCTCGACCTCCTCGCCACCTACCGCGTGGACACTCAGATCGGCATCGATTTCTTCAACGACCCGTTGCGGATGCAGCGAGACCTGCTGGCCGATGGAGCAAGGAGTTATTTGCCGCTCCTGATCGACCACCCTTGAATCGTTCGCCGCAATCGGTTCGAGTTGAAAGGACCGAACCACCGCACTACGTCGCTGGAACACCATGATGCCACGTGCTTGCGGAAATCCTGACGAGAAAGCTGGATGCTTGTTCCATCGTTCTTACGGCCACGTGGTCGTCGCCGCGACGGTCTTCATGGCCCGTATTTTTCATTGCGACGCGTGCGCCCAGTCTGTCGGCCGGCCCGTTGATCCCGCTCAGCTCCTCGAGCGCACCTCCTTTCAGACCGGTGCTCCCTGGGACCCCATGCTTCAGCTCCCGGCCGACGTTGCGATGTGCTATGGCGTGGGAAACGACCTGGGGCGTCGGATCAAGTTATGGAAAGATCAAAGCTACATCGTCCACGTCATGACGGGCGTGGCCTGGGGGAACTACCAGGATTACTTGTACGGCAAGTTTGACGGCAAACGGCACGTCGACGAGGCGCAAACCGACCGGTGGGGCAACGTCATTTCGCACGGCGGGGATGTCTATCATATGTGCCCCGGCCCAACCTTCGGTGATTATCTCGCCCAGCGCGTGCTGGCAGCGATCGAGGCCGGAGCGCAGGCCATCCACCTGGAAGAACCGGAATTCTGGTCGTGCGCCGGGTATAGCGAGGGGTTCAAGCGCGCCTGGCGCGCAGCCTACGGCGAAGACTGGGCCGCGCCTCATACGTCTCCCGATGCCCAGTACCGGGCCTCGCGTTTGAAGTACGACCTGTATCGGCAAGCCTTGAAGCAAGTTTTCGACGCCATACGGGCCGACAACAAGAAGTCCGGACGTGACATCAAGTGCTACGTGGCGACGCATAGCCTGATCAACTACGCCCAGTGGGACATCGTCAGCCCCGAGTCGAGCTTGATGCAGGTTGGCGCGAGTGGCTTCATCGCCCAGGTCTGGACGGGCACGGCGCGAACGCCCAACGTTTATGAGGGCATACTCCGGGAGCGCACGTTCGAGACCGCCTTCCTCGAATACGGCGCCATGGTGGCCTCAACTCGCGGCAGCGCCGGGCGGCTCTGGTTCCTGCACGACCCGGTTGAAGATGACCCGGGCCATTCCTGGGACGATTACCGGACGAACTGGGAATGCACGGTCGCCGCGTCGCTGCTCTGGCCCGAGGTCTTCAGGTACGAGGTGGCACCCTGGCCCGAACGGGTCATGCACGGCAAGTATCCCAAGGTTGACAGCAAGCAGCGCAAGCTCGGCGAGCGCGTGATTCGAGAGCCCATTTCGTCGGCCTATGCGACCGAGCTGCTGACGGTGATGAACGCGCTCAACGACATGGACCAGGCAGAAACTCGCTGGGACTGTGGAACCCGGGGAATCGGCGTGGTCGTCTCCGACACGATGATGTTCGAGCGAGCCGAGCCGGTCCGCTCCGACTCCCACCTCGGCTCCTTCTTCGGCCTGGCGCTTCCGCTCTGTCGAGAAGGGGATGCCCGTTCATCCCGTCCAGCTCGAAACCGCCACAACGCCCGCCAACCTTGCACCGTACAAAGTGCTGGTGATGACCTACGAGGGTATGAAGCCGATGGAGCCGACTGTGAACCAGGCGGTCGCCGACTGGGTCAAGGCCGGCGGAGCCCTCGTCTTCATCGACGACGACCGCGACCCGTACAACCACGTGAAAAGCTGGTGGAACCAGCCCGGCCCCGATGCTCATCGCATTCCGCGCGAAGCGCTCTTCGCGTCGATGGGGCTGGACCAGGACGCCAAGCCCGGCACTTTGACCGTGGGCAAGGGAACCTTGATCTTCGATGCGTCGAGTCCCGCGGGCCTGACGTACCAGAAGCAGGGAGCGTCGCACGTGCGTGACCTTGTGCGGCAGGCCTGCGCCGCTGCCAAGGTTGACTATCGCGAGACCGATCACCTGGTCCTCCGCCGCGGCCCCTACCTGATCGCCGCCGGGCTGGAAGGGTCGAGGCCGGAAGCAGGCCACGAGCTGCGTGGTCGATTCATCGACCTGTTCGCACCAGGATTGCCGATTGTGACCTCGGTGAAGCTGAACCCGCACTCCCGAGTGCTCTTGTTCGATATCGAGCAAGCTCAGAAAACATTTCCTCGCGTGCTCGTCTCGGCATGCAAGGTTCTGGGCGAGGCTCACGCGCCTGCTGGTGGTTTATCGTTTCTCGCCCAGGGCCCCGACCAGACAGAAGCCTTGATCCGCGTCGGCCTGTCCGCGGCACCGCGACGAGTGACCGTGAATGGTGAACCTCTTGCCGCGGACTCGCAGACATGGAATGAGGAATCGCGTACGCTGCTTGTGCGCTTTCCCAACAAAGCGGTTGGGCAGCGGGTTGTGATCGAATGAGGGGATCATGCCGACGCTCGTCCAAGGTTTTTGCTGGGATCATGGTTTCTTCACACTCTTGTGTCATGCTGAGTCGCCCTCTGGGGGCTGCGGAAGCCAGGCGGAGAACCTCCCGACTCGTGGAGAATGATCCCGATGAAGCGCTACTCGATTGTGTGTGTTGGCCTTGCCGTGACCACAGTGCTCGCCCTCGGGATGGCGCAATGGACTGGCGTCTGGATGGGGCAGCAGCCTGATGGCAGCTTTCTTGTCTCGACCGGCCAGCGCATCGAGGGCGGATCGATTGCCTTCACGGGCAGGCCAATCGATATTGCCCTCCACCCGACGCGGGGTCTCGTTGCCGTCATGAACAAGCAGGGTGTCTTCCTGGCCACGGCCGAAGGAGTGAAGAAGGGGACCAACGTGGAGCTCGGCTCGAACGCCGGCTTTCGCGGCCTCGTCTGGACGCCCAGCGGTGACCGCCTGCTCGCCAGCACCGAGGAGGGACACCTCCAGACGTTCCGGCTCACCGGTGAAACGCTGAAGAGCGACGTCAAGATCAAGCTGGTTCCCGAGGGTCAACCGGCCAACCCGGTGCCCGGCGGCATGGCGATCACCCGTGATGGGTCTCACCTGTTTGTGGCCGCCGCCAATCGCAACGCTGTCGTTGAGGTTGACCTGGCCGCAACGTTCGCGTCCGGGAGTATGCCGTTCAGAACCTGCCGTTCGAGCCGCGGCTTTCTGAGGATGAATCGGTCCTGGTCGTGAGCAACTGGGCAGGTCGTCCCGCCAAGCCCGGTGATCGAACGGCCAAGAGCCAGTATCTCGACATCGTCGTCAACGAGCAGGGCGCGGCCGCCTCAGGCTCTGTCAGCCTGATCGACCTCAAGTCAGGCACGGCCCGTCACGTCGAGGTCGGCATTCATCCCACGGCGATCGCGATCACCGGCAGCCGGGCCTACGTCGCCAATGCCATGAGCGATTCGATCTCCGAGATCGACCTGCCGTCGGCGGGCGTCGTCCGGACGATCCCCTTGCGCTGGGGCGCGCTCCGGTTGCTGGGTGGCATGCCCAACGCACTGGCCGTCCGGGGAAAGACCCTCTACGTCGCTGATGGCGGCGACAACGCCGTGGCCGAGGTTAACCTGGAGACCGGGCAGGTCGCCGGCTTCCGCCCCGCCGGCTTTTTCCCGGTGGCCATCACCCTCAGCCACGATGGCGGCAAGGCGTTCGTGCTCAACACGAAGGGTAATGGATCGGTGAGCAAGACGACTCTCGGCAAACCGGGCAACGCCCATGACTTTCAGGGAACCATCACGGTACTCGACCTGGCGAAGAACCTCGAGCGCGAGACAGCGGTTGTCGCGCGCGACAACCGCTGGAACGCGAACCCGGGCCGGCCCGCTCTCAAGGTCTATAACGGCGGCATCAAGCATGTTCTCTACATCATCAAGGAAAACCGAACCTACGACGAGGTCTTCGGCGACCTGCCGCTCGGCAACGGCGATCCCAAGCTTTGCAGTCTGGGTGAGACGGTCATGCCGAACCATCGCAAGCTCGCCCGGGAGTTCACGCTTTTTGACAACGGTTACGTCAGCGGTACCAACAGCGCCGATGGGCATTCCTGGGCGACTCAATGTATGGCCAACGAATACCTTGAGCACTTCTACGTAGGATACTCGCGAACGTATCCCGACGACGGCGACGATGCGATGGGCATCTCAAACGCGGGCGCCCTCTGGGACGCCGCGGCCAGAAAACAGAGATCGATCCGCGTCTACGGCGAGTTCTGCGACAACGAACTGGCTCGCTTCGAGCCCATGCCCAAAGATTGGTTCGAGGTCTGGGAAGACCGCCAGAAGGCCACTCGAAAGTTCAAGATGACCGCCGACACCCGGGTCAACTCACTGAGACCGTACATCAACCGCGAAGTCCATTACTGGCCCTTGTTCCAGAGTGACCAGTTTCGCGCTGATGTTTTCGTTCGAGAATATCAGGAGTTCAGCCGGCGTGACGCGGTTCCCGACCTGATGATCCTCAGCCTGCCATGCGACCACTCCGAGGGCGTTGACACCAAGTACCCAACTCCGCGCGCCATGATGGCCGACAACGACCTGGCCTTGGGCCGCGTGGTCGAGGCGGTCTCGAACAGTCCCCAGTGGAAAGACACCGCCATCTTCGTGATCGAAGATGACGCCCAGTCCGGGCCCGATCACGTTGACGGCCACCGCACGGTCTTCATGGTGATCAGCCCTTACACGAAGCGTAAATATGTCGACTCCACATTTTATGCTCAGACGAGCATGATTCGCTCTATGGAGATGATCCTGGGTCTTGATCCCATGAATCGTTTCGACGCCTTGGCCGAGCCGATCACCACCTGTTTCACGGAGGAGCCCAACCTGGCCCCCTATCGAGCCATCCCCAACAAGACTCCGCTCGACGAACGCAATCCCGCCGGCACGGCCATGAGCGAAGCCGATCGCTTCTGGCTCGACAAGACGCGCGAGCTCGACTGGAGCCACATCGACGGCCCCGACTCCTACTGGCTGAACCGGATCATCTGGTACAGCATCCACAAGGAAACGCGCCCGTATCCTGCACGTCCCGGTGAAGAGCCAGGACATGTTGACCTGGATTGAAGCCTCATGATGTAGCCAGCCACCGAACGGCGTTCCTGAGGATTCGCAGAACCGCTTCGTGCTCGAACACCGGGTACGTTTCGTGCCCGGGCCGGAAGTAGAAGACTTTGCCCTTGCCCAGCGTCCAGAGCGGGCCGCTGCGAAACCACTCGCCACCGGCCCAGCGCTCTTCCAGGATCACCTCGTCTGGCTCGGGCACGTGGAACGGTTCGTCGTACATCTCCGTGTGAGGAATCTCGAAGATGGGCGGAACACCAGCCGCGATCGGGTGCTCGGGTTTCAAGACCCGTATCTCGCTCGGTTTGCCATCGGTCCGATAGGCCGGGAAGCAGCAGTAAGGAAGCTGGAGGGTGACCTTGGTCGATCCGTCGGAGAACTTGCGGGCCGAGGCGAAGGGCGTCGGGCGATCCTGGGGCTTGGGCTGGGTATAGCGGCTGGGTGGGGCAATTTCGCGGACTTCGATCTGTTCGCCCGCCGACGGGTTGAACCGTCGCGTCGCGTCCATTCTCGCTCGCTCGTTCATGGCTTCAACAAATGGCGTTGACCAGTGCGCCGAGTGCAGGGCGATCAGCGACAGCGCGCCGGCCTTGATCCGCCGCACGATCTTGCGGCCCGTCTCGGGCGTGACTTCGGCCTGCCGCACGTGGCCCCACCAGATCAGGACGCGGCAGTTGTCCAGCACCGAGGCTGGTAGACCTTGCTCGGGATCTTCGAGTTTGACCGATTGAACGGAAAGTTCTGGCTGGTTGCCAAGATACGTGGCGATCTGATTACCCAGGAAGTTTTTATACGCTTGCTTCTGCGCTGGCTGTTGTTCGTCCCAGACGACGACTTTGATCTGAGCGGTTCCTGCCGGGACGGGTTGCGTGCTCTCCGCGGCCCGAGCCCCAGTCTTGGCCACGCCACCCACGGGACGGCCAACCGCGGCCATTGCCGACATTTTCAGGAGGTCTCGCCGTGTTCTCAATAGTGGCATTTGCGTCTCCCTGGTTACCGGACCGTGGCTCGGTTGTCACGCCGTTCCGAAAACTCTGACGCGACATTTTCGCGTTGCCGCCCTGATCGCCCCAAGATACCATCTCGAAATTCGATATTCCCGGTGGTTGAGGAACGGAAGGGCTTACCTTAATCAAGAAACTAGTTCATCCGAACCACCAGTTCTGACCGATGAATAGGATTATAATGCGTGTTCTTCCAGCCAGGAGGAGTCCTCGTTCATCCGCGAGCGCTCGATCATGAAATTCCGTCCTGGCCTCGAGCAATTTGAACAAAGACAACTCCTCAGCGCCGGTTCGCTGACGACTCAAGTTCTGACCACGAAGGACGGCTCAGGAGCTGTGGCTCTCCACACAGCCGATACGTCGGGTGCTCACGGACACGCCGTTCACTTCGCGGTGAACCACGCCGGCACACACACTCTTGACCAGAACCGCCGTCCCGCACCGGCGGGAACCTCTGGTTATCTTGCGTTCCGCGTTACCAACACGCCGTACCAGACCCCCTACAAGCTGGTTCCTCCCTTCCAACAGGTACTGGTCCAGCGACGCCAGCCGGTGCCCGGGCAGGTTTACAACGTGAACAGTGTCACCGTCAAGAACGGGACGTCGCAAACCTTCACAGCGAGCAACGGCTTTACCGTGAGAATGACGAATCAACCCCGATCCTTCGCCGTACCGATTCTGACCGGTAACGAGCAGTGGAAGCCGGGGCAGGTGATCGTGCTTTACGTTCTGACCAAGAAATACTATCCGGTGTCATTCGTCTCCGGGGGTTTCCAGCTCATCCTCGGCGGCAGGTCATCGACGCTCGTACCGGGACCGTCGGCAATTTTTCTCAGGGTGAAGTATGATCCTGCCAAGTTCGCCCGCACTCTCGATTGGATTGTTGCTTTTGGTCAGGGCAATCAGGGGGGGCTAGGTGCGAAATATGGTCTGCCCAACACTTCAATCAACGAGATTGTTGACGCCAGAACCCGCCGCTCGGATTTCGCCGGGCATTTCTAGCGGCGAGACAACGATTTGGCATGATCATATTGATAGGAAGTCAATCATGATGTCACTGATAAGGGGCCGCAGCCAATTATCCATGAAGGCGGTCGCCGTGGCGCTGATGGGATTGTGCTTCTCCGTTTCCGCGTCCTTGGCCTTCGGCGGTGAGCGCGCGGACGTTGGCCCGAAGGTCAAGAAGAGCCTCGTGGACCACAACGCCCGCCGTCTCTCGGGTGGCCTCGGCACACTCGGCTACGGGCCACCCGGGCTGTATCCGGGTTTCCAGGGCTTTGGCCTTGGTTACCATTTGGGATATGGCTACGGTGGCGACGCGTTGGGACCTGGGGCCGAAGGCGGGTATCCCTTGTACGGCGGTCCCGGCTATCCCAGTTGCGACCCCCGCCTCTGGCGAATCGGGGGAATCAATCCCTTTCCCTACAACGGTGGCCCGGGCTATCCCACACCTGCCCACCCCAATTACTTCGGGCTCTTCGGCCCACTGGTGATTGACCAGCCGGTCATCAAGATCGCCGACGATCCTGGTTATCGTTACGATGCCGAAGTCTTTGGCCCCTATACCGGCGGGGTTGCTAACCCTGAAGCCCAGTTCGCCCAGTTCACGGCGCGGGCCGCGGCCGGTGCCGCAACCATGAGGCTGACACCTGCCAATCCCGGCGTCACTCCCCCGAACCCGCCTCCTGACCCCAGGCTCGGCCCATCATCATACATCCCCCCGCCAGCCAACCTGGAGAAGACCAGCCAGCCTCTCCCAGTCGAAGTTCTCGGGGTGGATGAGCAGCCGGTCGTCGACTCCGAGGGCGTACGAGGCATGCAAGTGGCCAACGTCCACCCTGAGACCGTGGCCGAGCGGGCCGGGCTCCACGCGGGCGACGTGATCCACTCAGTCAACGGCTATTTGACCACAGTTCCTGGCAACCTGGCGTGGATCATCGCCACCAAGGCGCCCAACGGGACTCTCTCGATGAACGTGCGCAACGCGGCCGATGGCAAAGTGCATGTGATCGGGGCCCGACTGCGTTGAGGGAACACCCAGTGCGGGTCCTCCTGGCACCGCCGTCACGGATTTACACTCGCGACTTTTGCTCCGTCTTGCTCCGGGGCAACCCGCACCGGGGCGCCCTCGGTGAGAATCGACACGTCGCCATCGATGACCTGCTCGGAACCGTCAATTGGCACCCAAGCGATCTCGTCGGTGGGCGCCGGACTTGATGACGAGGCGCGGCGATTGGTGACTTCGATCCACTCGCCATCGCTGACACCCGTCTGGATCTCGGTCCGCACTGCCTGACCGTTTTTTTCGCTCCAGTAGAAGGTCTGGTCGCCGCTATGCACGAGGGCGGCCAACGGCAGTGTCCTGACACCCGGGCGCTCGATGATCACGTTGGCATAGGCATACATGCCAGGCAGCAGGCGGCTCTCGGGGTTAGTAAGGTCGATCTCGGCGCGGAGCGTGCGGCTCTTGACGTTGAGCGCCCACGAGGTCCGGGTCACCGTGCCCTGAATCGATTTCTCACTGAACGCCCGCGCCAGCACGCTCGCCTTCGTCCCGATCTGAACGTAATTGGCATCTTGCTCGGGGATGTCCACGAAAACCCGCACCACATCGAGACGGTCTACCACATAGATTGGAGCGGCACCGCCGCTGGGTGACTCATAGGGCGACCGCCTCATGGCCGTGGGGTCGCCCGTGGCAGGAAGGACGAAGTCGCCGGTGTTGGCATTCCTGGCCACGATCACACCGTCGAAGGGGGCGGTGAGCGTCAGGTAGTCTACCCACGCCTTCATTCGTCTCGCGTCGCTGGTGGCGACAGCCAGATCGGCTTGAGCGACAGCAACATCGACCTTCGCCTTGGCCAGGCTAGCCTTTCTGGCAAGCAAATCTGCTTCCGCCTTGGAGATCGTTGCCTTGGCGGCATCCCGCGCGGCAATGCTCGACTTCCACTGGTCGGTCAACTCGAGCAAGATCTGTGGGGCGATTGCGGTCCGCTCGACCTCGCGCTGAATGCGCTTGACCTGCGAGTCCCAGCGATCGACCTCGGCCTGATACTTGCCGAGGATGGCCTTGGCCTCGACCAGGCGGGCCTCAGCCCCCTGGACGTCGGCCTCGGCCACTTCAACGAGCTTGCGGGCAAGGTCGATTCGTTCCTGGTCGAGCTTGACGGTCGCGTTCTTCGTGCCGAAGTCCTCGACGACCTCCGGCACGAAAAGCGTGGCCAGCAAGTCGCCCTTCTTGACTCGGTCGCCGATATCCACCTTCCACTTCTCGATGTAGGCGGTCAGCTTGGGATAGATCGACGTGCGCTCATAGCTTTCAATGAAGCTGGGCTGCCCGACGACCCGGACGATGTTCCTTATCGACGGGCGGATAATTCGCACGGTCGGGGGTTCCGAGACGCTCGAGTAGTTGGACTTCGGCTCACCGCCGCATCCCGGCGCGGCCATGGCGATCATGAGCCAGAAAACCATGTGGCGGCAGAAGGGCCGGAGCAACCAGGCAGGCGCCCGGAAACCCTCTCAAATTGAAGTCGCATCGACGATCTCCAGACAAAGGAGCGGTGCATCGGGACGTTGCTTGGAAGTTGGATGCATGAGGAACCGCGACGGCGTTCAGGCCCCCGCCTGGCCGCCGTCTGAGCTGTGGTTATCGCCGGCGGCGTGCCCGTTGTGGCGCCTGCCTGAGCCGATAGGGAGTCGGCTCCCTGGCCGGGTTTACCCTCGCCCGGGAAGATCAGCGGATCATAGTGCTCACTTCCGGGGTCCTCGGGGCAGATCGACGGCGAACGGGCCACTTTTCGGCCAATCACGAGCGCGAAGACCGAGGGAACGACCAGCAAGGTGGCGAATGTGGACATCACCAGCCCGCCGATCACCGCCCGGCCCAGGGGCGCCTGCATCTGGCTGCCACGCTCAAGCGCCAGGGCCATCGGCACCATGCCCACGGTCATCGCGCAGGCCGTCATCAAAATTGGCCGCAAACGCTCGCCGGCGCCCACGATCGCCGCCTCGGTCGAGGACGATCCGCCTTTCCAGTGTTCAACCATGAAGGTCACCAGCATGACCGAGTTCGACACCGAGACGCCCAGACACATGATCGAGCCCATGAACGACTCGATGTTCAGCGAGGTGTTCGTGAAGTAGAGGATGGTCGCTATCCCGGCGATGACTCCCGGCACCGCGCCGATTGAGATCAAGGCCAGCCGCGGCGACTGGAAATAGGCCGTCAAGAGAACGAAGATCACGAAGACGGCGACCGCCAGGCCGACCCCCAGCGCCTCGAACATCTCGAGCATCGGCGGCAGTTGCCCCATGGGCTCGACGCGCACACCGCGGGGCGGCTCTCCGGCGGCGGCGATCGCCTCGGTAACCTGGCGTGAGGCCCGGCCCATGTCCTCACCCTCAACGTTCGCAACCAGCGTCACATAGCGCTGCGACATATCGCGGTCGATCTCGCCGGGCCTGACGCCTCTCCGGACGGTCGCCACGTCGCGGACCATCAGGTTGACTAGCGGGTTGACTGATTCAAGCGGCAGGTCTTCGATGTCTTCTGCCTTCTTCATCTTCAGGGGAGGGATCTGAAGCTGGATCAGATAATCGAAGCCGGTCTTCACATCGACCCAGTAATTGAGGTTGGTGAAGCGAGTTGACGCCGTCGCCATGACCATCGCACGGGCCAGGTCTTCGACCCTGGCGCCGCTCAACCCCGCCTTCTCGCGGTCAATGTTGACCTCGACGGTCGGGTAGTCGAGCTGCTGCTCGAACTGGACATCGCGCAGGAACGGGATACGCTTCATCGCCGTGGCGATCTTCTCGGCGTGTTGCCGGACCATTTTCAGATCAGTGCCGATGATGCGGACCGCAATCGGAGTTGCCGAGCCGAAGCTCATGACCTCGGTCACGATGTCGCCCGGCTGAAAACCAAAGGTTGCCAGCTTGGCCTGACGCGCCGCCTCCGCCTGGGACAACCCTCCCTGCTCGAGTCGCTTCTCGAGCCAGGGTACCACACGCTCGGGCAGGACCTTGCGAAGCCGCTCGCGAAACGCGTCGAGCTTGATCCCGCTCTCCTCGCGGAGCGCGACGCGCAACTGGCCGTCGTCGGGCCCGCGCATGAAGAGCACCATATTGTCGATGCCGAAGTTGGGCGCCACCTGGCCCACGAAGCCCATCGTGATCTCGATATTCTCGGGCTTCGCTTCACGCTCGATCTCCTCCAGGCACTTCACCGCCATTTGCCTGGTGAGCTCGAAGTTCGAGCCCGGCGGAGGCCGGAACCGGAGCACGAATTCGCCCGAGTCGATCTGGGGGAACAGTTCATTGCCGATGCGCACTCCCAGTAGCCAGATCACGAGGCCGCATGCCGCCAGATAACCCGGCACCAAGAGCCAGCGCAGGCTGACGAAACTGGTCACAACCTTGCGGTAGGCCTTGAGGAACCGTTCGAACATGCCGCCTTGTTGTTCGCCGTGCCCTTTGTGCTTGAGCAAACTTACGCACATGATCGGCACGAAGGTACTGGACAGCAAGTACGAAGAGATCATGGCGAACCCGACACCCAGCGTCAGGGGCATGAACAGCGACCGCAGTGGGTCAGTCATGATGAACGCCGGGATGAATACCGATAGGATGCACATCAAAGCGAGCAACCGTGGCACCGCCGTGGCGTTGCTCGCGAGCAGCGCCGCCGAAGCCAGCTTCGGTGTCTGCCCCATCTGCACGTGCACGTTCTCGATGGTCACCGTCGCCTCATCGACGAGGATGCCGATCGCCAGCGCCATGCCGCCCAGCGACATGATGTTGATCGTGTTGCCCGTTATCCACAGCCCGAGCAACGACCCAAGCAAGGCAAGCGGGATGTTCGCCACAACCACGACCACGCTCCTCAAGTCCCTGAGAAAGAGCAAGATCATCAGCCCGGTCAAGGTCGCTCCGATCATGCCCTCGGTGGCCACGCTCTTGACCGCCGCCAGTACCGTTGGCGACTCGTCGAACTCGAAGCTGACCGAGACGTCTTTGGGAACGGCATCGCGGAATAACTGCATCGACTTGCGAACGTCGGCCACGACGGTCAGCGTCGATCCGGTGTCTTTCTTGATAATTGGCAGGTAGACGGATTTTTTGCCGTTCACGAGCGCATAGCCATACGTGATGTCGGTGTCGTCCCGGATGCTCGCGATATCACGAAGGTAGACGTTCACCCCGATCTTCAAGGGGATCGAGCCCAGGCGCTGGATGTTGACGACGGTGGCGTTATTGGCGACCACCGGCATCGAGTCCTTGATGTAGACGTTCCCCGCGGGGATGACGGTGTTGCCCGTCGCCAAGGCGTCAATGACGTGCTGCGGGGTCAGGTTGTAGTCGAGAAGCTTCTGGGGATCGACATTGATCACGATCGACCGCATGTTCGGGCCGAACGGAGAGATCGCCACCGTGCCAGGGACGTTTTTCTGCACCAGCGGCCGGATGATGTTCTGCGCCAGGTCTCCCATCGCGCCGATGGATGTTTCCTTGCTCGTGAATACGAGGTAGCCGACCGGGACGCTGCCGGCGTCCATCCGCATGATCATCGGCGGCAGCGTCCCCTTGGGCATCCACGACATCGCCCTGTCCGACATCGCCACCACCTGCGCCATCGCCTGGCCCATGTCGGTGCCGGGAAAGAACGACAGCTCGCACAAGGCCACCTGCTGGATGTTCCGGGTGTTGATGTCCTGAATGCCGTCGAACGTACTGGAAATAAAGCTCGAGCTGGTTGACGATGAAGCCCTCCATCTGATCGGGGCTCATGCCAACGTAATCCAGGAAGACGTAGATCTTCGGAACATTGAGCGCGGGAAAGATGTCCACCCGCATCCGTGTGTAGGCCAAGGCGCCGCCGCTGATCAGGGCCACGACCAGCATCAGCGTCGTGACGGGTCGGCGCATGGCGAGGACGGTCGGGTTCATAACGCATACTCCGGGGCTGATCGTGCCTGGATAGACCTTGGCGTTGACAAATCTTAATGTAAGATGCCGGCCAGCAAAGTCCTAGAGGGCAACGGCGGCAGGCGCCTCTGGATGCGCCTTCGCCCGCCCGCCAGGCAAGAGACCGGCCGCCTGCTGGACGCCCAGAAGGCGCTCATTCCCCGCGTCATGCACCCGCGCTTCTTATTCCGCCGGATGGTCTCGTGCGGCCCTTTTGACCAGCACGCGGCAGACCCAGGTTTTTCTTTTGACATGGCATTGCGGCGCCTGTCTAATGCGACGTCATAAGGGCGGCGCGAGCCTCCGGTCTACGCGGGCGACATCGATCTGGGAACCTCGGATTACGTTCTTCACGTGGGATCGATCGCCAGGCACCTTTCAGGTTTCCAAATCTCTGGAGGAGTCTTCAACATGCGGTCTGGGAGTCTTTGGTCCGCGATCAGGAGCACCCGAACGAGAGCGATGGCCGTCTCCGCGATCGCCGTGATGTTGGCGGCGGTTCTCGCAAAAGCGGGTGACGCCGAACCCACGAAAGACGTCGCGAAGAAGATCGATGCGAAGGCTGACTCCGCCAAGAAGAGTGAGGCGCCCAAGCCCGAAAAACACGGCGTTTTGATCAATGATTCGCGCCATTCCCCGGCTACAACCTGATCAATCCCGGTCGCAAGCAGACGTACCTTTATGACAACGAAGGCCGCGTCGTGCACACCTGGACGAGCGAACATTCCAGTGGAGCCGCCGTCTACATGCTTGAAAACGGCCACTTGTTCCGTCCCTCCGAGGTAGTCAATCGCAAGCCGGTTTTCCAGGGCCCCGCCGCGAGCGGTCGGTTCCAAGAATTCGATTGGGATGGCAACCTCGTCTGGGAATTCGAGTATCACAGCGAAAAGCGTTTGCCTCACCATGACGCGATCAAACTGCCGAACGGAAACGTTCTGGCCATCTGCTGGGAAAGGATCGACGAGAAAGAAGCCATCGCCGCGGGCCGTCGCCCCGAAACCGTCAAGGATTCTCACCTCCAGCCCGATTGCTTGGTCGAAATCAAACCCACGGGCAAGAAGACGGGCGAGATCGTCTGGGAGTGGCGAAGCTGGGATCACCTGATCCAGGAACGCGACAAAACCAAGCCCAATTACGGCAAGGTTTCCGAACACCCCGAGCTGTTCGATGTGAACTACATTCACGGCGAGGAAGACCAGGTCTCGAAAATGATGGCGACCAAGGACGGGCGAGATAAGCTCCGCACCCTGGGTTACGTCGGTAGCGCTCCCGCGGCTCCTGCTGACACCAAAAAGGATTCGCCGCAGAAAGACGCGGAAAAGAAAGTCGCCGATAAGGACGACGCATCGAAAGCCCAATCGAAGGACGCTCAAAAGAAGGGCCAGGCGCCGGGTCCTCGCAAGAATCCCGACTGGATGCACGTCAACGCGGTGGCTTACAATGCGGACCTCGACCAGATCGCGCTCAGCAGTCCCCACTTCCACGAGATCTGGATCATTGACCACAGCACCACCAAGGAAGAAGCCAAGGGCCACACGGGCGGTCGCTGGGGCAAAGGGGGCGATATCCTCTACCGCTGGGGCAACCCAAAAGCCTATCGCAACGGTACCAGCCTCGATCAGCGCCTGTTCTTTCAACACAACATTCAATGGATCCCCAAGGGAATGAGTGGCGAGGGCCACTTGCTCGTCTTCAATAACGGCGGCGGTCGCAAGCCCGAGGAATACTCTTCGGTCGATGAGTTTGTTCCGCCAACCGACAAGGACGGACATTACATCCGCCCGAAGCGCGGACCGTTCGCCCCGGCCAAGCTGGTTTGGAGCTACACCGCGCCCAACAAGAAGGATCTCTATTCGTGGTTCATCTCGGGAGCCCAGCGCCTTCCCAACGGAAACACCTTGATCAACGCCGGCGCGGTCGGGATCGTCTTTGAAGTGACTCCTGAAAAGGAAACCGTCTGGAAATTCTCCAACCCTTTCAAGCCCGTTGCGAGCGGGCAGCCCGCCGCGAGTGGACCCCCAAAGCGCTTTGAGGCGGTCTCTGGCACCAGCCGCGACGCGCTGGCGATGACGAAGGATCAGCGTAAGAAGCTCGACGAGATCGACAAAGAGTTGGTCGTAAAGCTCGACAAGATTCTCTCCGTAGAACAAATCAAGAGCTTCGCCGAGCCGAACCCCAGCGACGTCGCTGACCTCGTCAAACGACCTCCGGGTGAGTACCTCACCGTATTCGACAGGAGTTCGCCGAAGGTCACCGATGCTCAGAGGAAGGAATTGCTGGTTCTCCAGAAGGAGTTCAATCCAAAGATTGCAAAGGTCTTGACCGACTCGCAAAAAACCCTCGTCGCGGACTTTAAAAAGGGTCAAGTTGCCGCAGTCGCTGGCCGCGGCGCACCTCCCAAGTCCGGTAATACGCTCTTCCGAGCGACGCGATACGCGCTTGACCACCCTGCATTCGCCGGCAGGACGCTCAAACCAGGCAAGACATTGGTCGAGATCGAAGCGGAATTCGAGAAGCAGAAGTCAAAGCCAGACGCCGCGGCCAAACTGAAAACGGCTGCTGCTTCAAAGTGAACGAAATGGCCGCGACGCGGAACAGGGCCAGTCCCTGGGTGCCGGCCTGTTCCCCAGGCAGCATCAACTTGAGGGCCGCCAGACGGTCCGTCTCTACCCACTGCGCCAGGCAGACGACGCCCATGCCGCCGCGCCCCAACTCCGCCACCACGTCGTAGCCGGCGCTGGAACGGTGCGTTACATCGGGGCGCTCTTGAGTGACCACGTCCTCTGAAGCTGAACGCCCATGTCCCGTCCGCGGCTGCGATTGGCTGCTCCTTCAGCCTTCGTCTTGAGCAGTCGAACAGGAGACCGCTGGTGAGGGCGCCCGTTGAACGAGACCTTTGCGTTGGGTCAAGGGTTGCGATCAACTTCTCAACTGAACTTGCGCTCACCTGCTCTATTATTGGCCGCCCGGAGGCCAATAATCGGGGCGACAGGATTTGAACCTGCGACCTCACGGACCCGAACCGTGCGCTCTAGCCAAGCTGAGCTACGCCCCGTCGAATATGCAAGCTCATTCTTACCGAGTGGCGGGAATCTGTCAATTGCATCACTTCTTGGTGTTCGCTTGAAGAGGACGGCGAGCGGGGCGGGGCGGTTTGGGATCGGGACGGACGGGGGCGGGCGGGGCGTGGAGTTCCAGCGGGGTGTGCACCTTGGACATGAATGCGTGCCAGTCACGTTCGACGGCTTCGAGATCGGAGGCGAAGGCACGGCGGAATGCGTCGAGGGTGCGCTGCGAGGGAGTCAAGTCTTCTGAGGAGGCTTCGGGACTGCGTAAGAGATCGAGGAATGTCAGGAAGGACTGCGCGTGCTGGGCGCGGAGATAATAAACCAGCGACCAGGCCTGGGCGTAGAGGTCGCGGTTGTAGCCGCGGCCGAAGCCCGTGTCGCGGACGAGAGGCTCCAGGCGAGGCGCGGGCTGGATCTTTCGCCAGTCAGGCAGGCGCAGGTCGTGGGCGCGGGCGACGCCTGCCCAGCGGCCGCCGCGGATCACTTCAAATTGCATCGCCAGGCCTTCTTGAAGCCAGACCGGAAACGCGTTGTGGCGCGGCAGGAGCCCGCTGTTGGCGGCCAGCAGATGGATCATCTCATGAGCGGCGGTGCCATCGTCGACCGCGCGACGCTCCAGGTCCAGCAAGAGCTCCTCGCGGCGAACCTCGCGCTCTAGACGGTCGATGAGTGCCAGGGCGTCCAGACGGTTGAGGGTGCGGGCCGGCTCGCCGGTCAGAGCCACACGCAGCTTCGCGCGCCGGAAGATGGTTGACGGTGACCTGGAACGATTCGAGCTCTTCGCGACGGGCGATGGCGGTTTCGCGACCATCCCGCTGGCGATCGGTGCTGCGGGCGTCGTAGGCGACCACGGCGTTCCAGGTGGGGTGGTAATAGCCTCGCGTGGTACGGAACGCGCTGGCGTTTTGACCTTGGAGAAAGGCCAGGTAATCTTTCTGGTCGGCAAGCCACCCGAACATCAGGCGGCGGGTTGGAACCGAGAGCTCGATCCCCTGCGCGGCGAAGAACACGTAGTATCCTGTGATCACGCGTTCGAGAAGCGCGATTCGCTCGGCGGCCTCGACTTCGGTGTGCTGGTGGAGCAAGAGAACGTGAGGGCCGGCTGTGACGGTCGTTTCGACACCGAGGGCCTTGCGAAACTCAGCCACTTTGGGCTCGGCGCAAGGACGGTTCAACTTATCAAGAACGGCCACCATCCGGGCGGTCTGGAGGTGCTTGGGGTCCAGTTTGTGAAGCTCGCGGAGCTCGGGGATCGTCTCGGTTGTCAGTCCATTCTCGATGGCCCACCAGGCCGCCGAGTAGCGGGCCGCGAACCCTATGGGTTGGGCTTGTTGAAGTCGCTCACGCCACTCGCGCTCGGGAGCGAAGCCCGGAACCAGCTTGAGGAAGTCATCCCGGCGAAACTCGTGCTTGCCGTCGGGAAGCTCGATGAAGACTTGTTTCCCCTCGACCGAGACCGGGGCCTGGACCTCGCCGCCTTTTTGAAAATAGGCCAGGTCAGCGTGCGCGTTTGATGGAGACGCACTTATCAGCCAAAGAATCGCCAGAGGCCGAAGGGTTCGAGTCATTGTGGATTGATCTCAAGAATGGAAAGGTCTTTTCAATGCGATGCACCGAGTATCGTCCCAAAACTCGCTCCGCCTCACCACCGATTCGGATGTCGTCCTCTTTCCCTCGAATTCGAGAGGATACTTGGGAAGCATGAGGAAGAGAAACGTCAATCGGCTTTCACGCTGACACCGGGACGCCAGGGAGGTCAAGATGCTCGTACTCAGTCGGAAACCGTTGCAGTCGATCATGATCGGTCCAGACATCAAGATCACGGTCGTGAAAGTGGAGCGCAACCAAGTGCGGATCGGGATTGAGGCCCCCCGAGAGCTCACGATCCTACGTGATGAACTCGTTGAAGCAGCCGGAACCTTAAACCGCACGCATGACGAGCCTCTGGTCGAGATCGAGGTTGGCTCTGGCTGAATTGATGCTCGCCACCCACGACGCGAACTCGCCTGCACGTAAACGATCCAACATCATGTCAAACTCGAGTTATGGAGGTGGGTTTGAAACCCGCGCGTCGTTTACTTCGGCGCCGCCGGTCCTTTCCACCGTTCCAGTCAGCTCAGATAGGCGGCGGAGCTGATTCGTCCGCCGGGCCCCCTGCTCCACCCTCGGTGTCGATCTCTGTCTCGCCGCCGGCGAAGGTTCTCCTGGCCTTATCTCCAACAGCGAATGATTCGAGGCAGAGCTTGATCTTGGGATAGATGGAGGCGTGCTCGGCCTTGGGATACTCGAAGATCAGGGCGACGTCATAGGGGTTGGTCTTGCCGCCATAAAGATAGATCTGCACATTCTTGGGTCCCACTTCCAGCGTCTGGGCCCTGAACGTGTTGCTCCCTCTCTGCATCTTTTCTTCCTTGAACTTCGCTTCGGTGACCTCGGTGCCGTAAGCGTTCCTGACCAGTTCCACGACGTCGGTGCTGAAATCACCACGGGGAGTCGTCTCGGCCGGCGTTGGCGCTTTCTTGGATGGGGTCTTGGGACGCTTGACTCGCGCCAGAAGATGCAGGCTCTGTTTGTCTTGCTCGATGAAGCTGGATTCGACGTCGAACTTGCCGGGCTCGACGACCGTCATTTGAAAGGTCTGGGTCGGGCCAGTCATGTCCTTGGGCGGGCGGACATAAATCTGCAGTTCCTCGAGTTTGCCCTTGGTGGGGGCATCGTTGAGGTTGTCGTTGAGCTTCTTCTCATAAGCCAAGTGATCGAGGGTGCGCTCGAGGCGGAAATCGTAGTTCTGGGTCCCACACCCCACTGCCAGAACGAGACCCGCGCCGAGTGCGATCGCCGACAATCGTTTCATGGAAAACCCCTTGGCTGGATCATCGATCCAAGCATCCGCCGACCCTTCAGTTACAGTTGGATCCAGGTGATCCGTCCCTGGTTGATCCTTCAAGAAACTGATTTTAGTGTCAATCGGCCTCTGGCACCAGTGAGGCGCTTTGAGGTGGAGGTTTAGTGGCGCATGGCCGCTGGCGGACGCCGGCGCCGCCGGTTGATCTGGCCGGTCGCAAATGACTGAACCGAGCGGGCGAGGAATCTGCCACCACTGCGCAGTTTACGTGAAGTTCAGGGGCGGCCGCCTGTTTGAGTTTTGAATTGAGTCTCTCAGTGAGGCGTGTCGATCCACAGGACGCGGCGGAACTTGGGCCGTTCGGCGCTGCCCTCGAGTTCGATGAGCTGCTGCTGCGGGATTGTCTCGGGATTTTCGGCGCGAAGCAAGGCATAGCGTCCGCAGTGGCGAAACCATCTGACTGTGGGCTGGTTGTCCAGCCAGACGACAACCATCTTGCCATCAAGTTGCCGAGGGTCTTCATCGTGGTTGGAGAAGGCGATCGACGCCCCATCGGCGATGATCGGCGACATGGCGTTGCCACTCACCTGGATGCAGCGGTTTTCTTGCTGCGCTTCGAGCAGCTCCTTTCGCGCCGGGGCGCGGCGGGCGGCTCGAACTCGGCGGTCTCGAAATCTGTCAGATTCTCTCTGGCCCGAGAACTGCTGGGCTCTTCGTTTTCCAGCAGTTGGAGCGCGGTCCTGAGCAGGGCGCCGACGGTCATTGCCGGTTTGGTGGCAGAGTCTTGTCCATCGGATCGCGCGAGCTGGCGAAATCTTGGTCCTCGGCCATGCAACAGCCACACCGGCTCGACGGAGGTGAGCTCCATGATCCTGAGAACCACCTCCGCGGGAACCGTGACGCCGCCCTCATAGTTATACCAAGTGCGTACCGGAATCCCTAACCGTCGCGCCATCTCCGGTCCCCCACGCTCTCCGAACAGCTCGAGACGCAATGTTGCGAGCCTTTCAGCTAGGGCGAGCTTGGCGCGAAGCGACTCGGGTAAGGTCTTTCGTCGAGCCATGATGCGAATCCTAAAAATATCTGAGGGCGCTCCGGCAGGCACCGGAACAGGTTTCCAAAATCTTCTCTCTTTCACAGAGTTTATCAACAATAGCTATTTAAGGCGATTCTCTCTCAACGTTCAATAGATCCTTTAAAAAGATGCGAAAGTTAAACAAGCAGGCACGAAGTCCGACATGGCGAGCATCGGTACCGCGGTTCGTTCTGAGATTTCCGGGACTGACGCCCGGGCAGGCAGCCACGGAAGTTCCGGAGTTGTGTGGCGACCTGTGAATGGTCGAATGCTAGCAGCCGTCGCGTCGAATATGTGGAATTCGTGCCCTAATCTTCATCGTCGAGCTTCAGGTCCATGAGGAACTGAGCGACGGCGTTTTCTTCTTCAGCCGTTACAGGCGCTTTCGTGGAAGGCTGGGCGAGATCGGTTGTTTCGTCGGCTTGTTTCGGTTTGTCGCGGGTGACGGAGGGAGGAGGGGTAGGTGCCGCTTGACCTGCGACTGCCGGCTTTGCCGGGCGCGGTTCATCATCGAGTGGGATGATGTCCATGTGCTCGGGTTCCTCGTCGATGTCGATCTCGAACTCTTCCTCGAGCCCCAAGTCGTCTTCCTCGATCGCGATGGCGTCAACCTCGGCGGTATCACCGGGCTTGGGGCCTGTTACGGCGGGGGATGCCGGGGCCTCCGAGTCCTGCGCCCGGTCGATCTTGAGCGTGACTCCGCCAACCGTCAGAACATCGCCAGGTTTCAAGGCCTGCTGGCCAAGCACTCGTTTGCCGTTGACGAAGGTTCCGTTGGAACTGCCGAGATCCCTGACGAGCAGCTTGCCACTGTCTAGATGCAACTCGCAGTGACGGCGACTGACCTGCGAGGAGCGGATTCGGATCAAGCAATCATCGTGCCGACCGATGCTGTTCACTCCATCCATCAACCTGAGCGTGTTTGTCTCGCTACGTCCGCGGACAACCTGAAGTATGTAGTTCATGTGGAGGCAATCCCGGCTGGCTGGCTCGTCTGATCACGGTTGGGTTACGAGAATTGCGCAGGGTGATCATCGCTATCTACTCAGGCTACCGTGTCAGGCGACGACACGCAAATGGAAAGCCCCGGCCGGTTGAAGTCTGGCTTTGTGGCTGCTGCGGTTCGGCTGAAAGCGCCTTGCAATCCGGAGTGGCCGCGCTATACTGAGAAAGTCGTCTGTGCGTGGTTCAGGCGATTCGAGTAATGTCGGGCCTTGCGCCCGGTCGGATTGCGAACTGCGGGAGTAGCTCAGGGGTAGAGCACCACGTTGCCAACGTGGTTGTCGTGGGTTCAAATCCCATCTCCCGCTCTTGTGTGTCGCCATCCTGGGTTGGTCGCTTTCGCTCTAGCGCGTTAGGTTGCGTGATGGCGGATCGAGCCGTCCCAGCCTGATGTGATTCGAGGGAAAGCCTCTGATGAGTACCGGTCAAGACGAGTTAGATGCGTCCGTTACGGTGTCTGACCCGCCCCACGCAGAGCAAGCCGAACAGGAATCAGCACCGGCGCAGGAAGCCAAACGGAAGCTGGAGATCGACGTCCAGATCGAGGATGCGGGCCCGTGCAAGAAGCATCTCAAGGTGACGGTGCCGCGAACGGAGATCGAGCGTCAATTTACTGACTCGCTGGGCAACCTGCAGCGAGACGCACAGGTGCCGGGCTTCCGGCCTGGCCGGGCTCCCCGGCAGCTTGTGGAGAAACGATTCCGCAAGCAGGTCTCCGAACAGGTGAAGTCGTCGCTGCTCATGGCCTCGCTCGAGCAGATTGATCAAGATTTCCAGCTCAATCCGATCACCCAGCCAAATCTTGACGTGGGCGCGATCACACTGCCTGACGAGGGGCCTTTTTCCTTCGAGATGGAGGTCGAGGTACGCCCCGACTTCACGGTCCCAGGTTATGAAGGACTCAAGATCAAACGGCCCGTCAGGACGATCCGGCCCGAGGACGTGGAGACACAGCTCGAACGCTATCTGGAGCGGTATTCCGAGATCGTGCCCAAGCTGGAAGGGGCCGCGCGGATCGGCGATTACCTCACCGCCGATATCACGTTTCACCGGCCTGACGGCCAGGTACTGAGCCAGGTCAAGGAGATTCAGTTCCGGCTTCAGCCCGAGCTCCGGTTCCAGGACGGTGCGATCCCCGGAATCGGCAAAGCGATCGAGGGAATCAGGCCGGGCGAGACTCGCGAGGTCGAGGCCAAGCTGGGCACGGCGGTCGACGACCTGTCGCTGCGCGGCCAGACGGTCAAGGTCCTGGTGCAAGTCAACGATTTGAAGCAGGTGCGGCTACCCGAGATCACGCCTGCCTTCCTGGAGGAGATTGGCTTCGACAGCCTGGACGAGCTGCGTGAGGCGGTTGCCGAGGCCCTCAAGCGACGGCTGGAAACTGAGCAGAGAATGGTCGTCCGTCGCCAGGTTCTCGATGCCTTGATCGCCCAGGCCCCATTCGACTTGCCCCCCGATCTGGTCTCTCGTCAAGAGAAGAGCACCATCAGCCGGCTCGTCATGGAGCTGCGGCAGGAAGGATTCACGGACAACGACATCAAAGCCCGCGAGGCCGAGATTCGCGCCAACGCGCACGAAACGACCCTCCGTTCGCTCAAGGAGTTCTTTATCCTGGCCAAGGAAGCCGACAACCAGGGGATCAAGGTCGATGACGAAGACCTTGAGCTGGAACTCGAGGCTCTCGCCGCTCGAACCGGCGAAAGCGTGCGCAGGATTCGAGCACGTGCCGAGAAGGAGGGGCTGGGCGAAAGCCTGTCCGTCCAGATCCTCGAGCGCAAAGCCCTCGATCATATTCTCAAATCGGTTGACATTGAAGACGTTCCCCTCGATGAGCCAGAGTCGGCCGTCGAAACCGTGGACCAGACCGCGACCCCGGCCGAAGGCCCGGAATCGGAATCCACGGGCGAATGAGGCCTGCCCCGATCCTGCCAGGCTGGATAGCCCCAGCTCGAGTTGGCGGCATTCGTCTTTGAGAACTCGTTGCCAGCTCGACCGCCCTGGCTCTCCCTTGTGTGAAGTGCCGTGCGCCCCAGATCCGTGCGAGGGATTGACCAATTCGCCCATCCCTTGCACGGGAGACGATCTTGAAGGACCGACCCATGCCTTTTGAACATCCGTTAGCGGAGCCAAGAATTCAGCGCTATCGCGACTACGCGCGCCAGCGGCAGATGACCCTGGGCGATCTGCTCCTGGAGAACCGCATTATTTTTCTGGAAGGCGTCATCAATGACGCCGCGGCCAACCTCGCCGTCATGAAGTTCCTGTTCCTGCAGTATGAAAATCGCACGCAAGGAATCAGCTTCTACATCAACAGCCCCGGGGGGAGCGTTAGCAGCACGCTCGCCATCTACGACACGATGCAGTTCATCGAATGCCCGGTGGCGACTTACTGCATTGGGCTTGCCGCATCGGGCGCCGCGGTCCTGCTGGCCGGCGGCTCGAAGGGGCGGCGCTTCTCGCTACCCCATTCCAAGATCATGATCCATCAGCCCTACGGCCAGGTCGGCGGTCAGGTTTCGGATATCGAGATCCAGGCCGAGGAGATCGTCAAGAGCCGGCAAGTGATCAATGAGATTCTTGCCCGCCACACGGGCCAGCCTTATGAGCGGATTGCCAAGGATACCGAGCGTGACCGCTACCTGAACGCGATTCAGGCCAAGGAATATGGCCTCGTCGATGAGGTGGTGGGACGGATTCCCGGCGGCGAGAAAGGACCGGGGCCAGGTGCCCCCTTGCCTCCTCCAGGCCCAAGCCCGTCGCCCGCGACTTGAATTGAGACGCCTTCATTCGAGCTCACCGCCGCCCCTGCCGGCGCACCTTTTTTGGAAGGGCTTTTCAACCATGCCACTGGTCCCTATCGTCATTGAACGAAGCGGCCGCGAAGAGCGGGCGATGGACATCTATTCTCGCCTGCTCCAGGACCGCATCATCATCCTGGGTACGGCCGTTGACGACACCGTCGCCAACCTGATCGTCGCCCAGATGCTTGTTCTGGCCCATCAAGACGCCAAGGCCGACATCCACCTCTATGTGAACAGCCCTGGCGGCAGCGTCACGGCGGGCCTGGCCATTTACGACACGATGCAGTGGGTGCCCTGCGATGTGGCTACCTATTGCATCGGCCAGTGCGCCAGCATGGGCTCTCTGCTGCTAGCCGCCGGCACCAAGGGGAAGCGGAACGCCCTGCCTCACAGCCGGATCATGATCCACCAGCCTCTAGCGGGCATGGAGGGCACGGCCACGGAGATCCTGATCCATGCGGAAGAGTTCATCCGTATGAAGAAACAACTCAACCAGATTTACCAGCGGCACACCGGCCAGACGCTGGAGAAACTTCAAGAAGACACCGACCGCGATCGCTTCATGGGCCCCGAGGAGGCGCGAGATTACGGCCTGATTGATAACGTAGTCGACCGCGCACCGCCGTTCGTGGCGAATCCGGAGCGGATTTGAGTTCGTAAGTGGCCACTGATCACTGGCAACTAACCGCGGACCAACTCGTCCAGGATCGGCTCGTTCGCCTCGGGAAATCGATACTCGCGCAGCTCGACCGCCGGCATCCACCTACAGCCCGAGCCGGCCGATGGCTCTGCGCCTGGGTCCGCGGGCACGCAGTCGTAAAAGTAGAGCCTCACGTGACCGTGGGGATAGACGTGGTCGATGACCCGCCGCAACGAACCGACCACGACGGCGAGGCCGGTCTCCTCGAGGCACTCCCGCCTTGCCGCCTCGGCGGGGGTTTCCCCCGGCTCGCACTTTCCGCCGGGGAATTCCCAGTAGCCGGCATAGACGGTTCCTTCCGGGCGCTGCCGGATCAGGTACCGATCGCCCTTGCGGATCAGGCCGATGGCCGCGTGAGTCGGGGAGCCTTCGCATGCGCTGGTCATAGGCTCTTGATCTGAGCGTCTTCTCGCAGCCTGGCCGCGAGCGCGGGATCGGCCTGCTTGATCTTATCCAGGAACAGGGCTTTCACCTTTTCGATCGCGCGTCCGGGAGATCCCATGATGTTGTAACCACAATCGACGTGGAGAATCTCGCCGGTGATTCCGCTGGCGAGATCGGACAGAAGGAACAGCCCCGCCGCCCCCACTTCCTCTCGCTCGACATTGCGATCGAGAGGGGCCGACATCTCATAAAGGCCCTCGAGCTTGTCGAAATCGCCAACCGCCGAGGCGGCCAGCGTCTTGACCGGTCCAGCCGACACGGCGTTGACGCGGATCTTCTTGGGGCCAAGGTCGTAAGCCAGGTACTTGACCGAGGCGTCGAGCGCGGCCTTGCATACGCCCATCATGTTATATCCGGGCACCACGCGCTCACCGCCCAGATAAGTGAGGGTCAGGATCGAGCCCCCCTCGTTCAACACCTTGGCCGCATGCCGGGAGACGGCGACGAGCGAGTAAACGCTGATGTCCATGGCCGTTTTGAAGCCTTCCCGGCTGCAGTTGAGGTAAGGGCATTTGAGGTCGTCGATCGGTGCGAAGGCGATCGAGTGCAGGACGAAATCGAGCGCGCCGTAGGTTTCCCGCGCCTGGTCGAAGGTCCGGGCGACGTCTTCGTCCTTCTGAACGTCACAGGCCGTGACAAGCTTGGCCCCGACAGGATCGACGAGCTTCCGCACACGCCGTTCCATCTTGTCACCGGGCAGATGGGTAAAGCCGATCTCCGCTCCCTCGTCCAGCAGTTTGCGCGTGATCGCCCAGGCGATGCTGAAATCGTTGGCGATGCCCAGTACCAGCCCTTTTTTGCCTGAGAACATTCCCATCCGCGGCCCCTTTCACCTGGTCGAGATCGGATCAACCTTCTGGCTCTTCGACCTGCGTTTTCCGTGCTGTAAAATAACCGGACGGATCGCGCCGCTCAACCTCGACTTTCGCCGAGGTTGCATTCATGGCGGACGAGGCGCGGCCAGCGAGACGACGAACGGAAACTCCCGGAGCGGATGCTGATGGCTGAGGTACACGAGCAAAGTGCTGATAAGAGGCGGCTGCTTCGAGGGCCGTTCGCCTGGATCAACCGGCCGATGCGATTTCGAGTGGTCATGTGCCAACCTGGCCTGGCTGGCTGTCGCGATTGGAGTCATCTTGCGCGTTTGGGAATACCTCGAATTCCGCAAGCTCTACATGGATGAAAACTCACTTCTAGAGAACATCGTGGGCGAGCCGGTCTTCGGTTTTCAGCACGTGCTGAAACAAGAACAAATGGCCCCGCCTGGCTTCCTTGTGATCGAGCGGCTTCTCGTTCACTTGCCCTTGGGCGTCACGGCGTCGGGGCGGCTCTTTCCGCTTGTCTGCGGCATCGCCTCGGTCTTTCTCATGCGGAGCGTAGCGAGGCGCTTCCTTGACCCTCGCGCTGTACCGCTCGCGATCGGCATGCTGGCCTTGGGAGATCACTTGCTTTACTACTCAGCCGAGATCAAGCAATATTCTTGCGACCTGATGGTGGCGCTGTTCGCGTTGCTCTTCACCGCGCCCCCGCCGCCGGCGAGGATGAGCGCTCGGCAATTCACGGTGCTGGGGGGCTTTGGTCTGATCGCACCGTGGTTTTCGTTCCCTGTCGTCTTCGTACTGGCCGGTGTTGGCCTGCACGTGATCGTGACCGAGGCGATGCGGAAAGACTACCGCAGAGCCGGGTTCGCGATCGGCCTGAGTTTGCTCTGGCTGGTGAGCTTCGGCGCCTGTTTCCTGCTTTCACGCTCACTTATGAGCAAGCGAGACTTTATATGGGTCTGGTGGAACTTCGCCTTCTTGCCATTGCCGCCACGGTCAATGGCCGACGTCTCGGCCGTCGTAGAGACGATTGTCAATGTGTTCATAAATCCAGCGAGCGTGCTCACGCCCCTGCCATTGCCTTATACGGCCTGGCTGGCCGCGGTGCTGGCTGTCGTCGGCTGTCTCTCTCTGGGCCGGCGCTGGCCGGGCGGATTGTTCATCATGCTTTCCCCCCTCGTGCTTTCCCTGGCGGCCTCAGCGCTTCATCAATACCCGTTTCACGGCCGGCTTGTGTTCCACCTGGTTCCGACCTACCTGATGCTTCTGGCTGAAGGAGTGGCGGCGATCGGCCGCCCGACGGGCTGGCTGATCACCCTGGCGCTGGCCGCCTTCCTGCTCTACGGCGAGGCGGCCGAGATCCTCTGGTACAAGGCGATCCAGGGACGCGCTCGCCCCTTCGATTCCCACGGCGATCTCAAGAACGACTTGCTCGACTACTTGGAGTATCAGCGCGCCGCGGCGCTTCGTCGGCCGCCAGTCGAGGTGAGCTCACCGGAAGCCGCGCATACTGAAACGCCAAAATGAATCGGGCTATGGGCATATTACCGCTGGCTTGCTGACAATTTCCGGCCTACCTCAGGATGGACCCAGGCGTTTCGAGGCGGGGATCTTCCACTGTCAGTGCAGTTCCATCGTCCAGATCGTCCGAGCCATCTTCGGGCAAGCGTTCGAGATACGTGCCCACGAGAGCCTCTTCCGAGGCGGGTCGTTGGCCGTGCTCGCGCCGATAGAGTTCTCCCGCCAGAAGAACCACCAGCAAGCGATGCTCGCGCCGCTCTTGACTGCCCATCGATGGCCAGGGCAACTGAGAGAGAAGCCACCTGGCGTCAGGAGCCGTCATCAACCATTGCGCGAGGGCTTGAGGATCGAGTGCCCGGGCGGAGGCGGGGGCAGTGGGCCCGGCGTCATAAAAGAATAAGCTCGTCTTGCGGCCGTCTCTCAGGAACGACGCCCTGACTGCCGGTTTCGCATGCCTCTCCTCTGGGATCTCCACATGGGCCAGCCAGTTTGCGAAAGCCAGACGAAGCACCCGTCGACTTCGCTCTGGCTCGCGAATAAAGAACCGGCGTACGGAGAGCACCGATTGGGCAAGATTCGGCGGCAGGTCCTCACCGCCAATGCGGATGGTCCGGTCGTCATCATCCCCCCTGCCGAGCACTTGATCCGCCTGGTCTAGCTCGTTCATCGCCAGCAAGTAATCGACTTTGAGGGACGATGATTCCCACTCGGGCCTCGGCTCGCACGCTTGGACGTCGGCGAGGGCTCGGCGAAGGTCAGCCACGTGAGTCCTGGGATCAGCGGCCCAGAGAGAGACCCTCGGTTGCAGCCCCTTGCTGTTGAGACTTGCAAATAACCGCTCGAAAACCGTCCCCCTTCGCATGAGATGAGCACGCATGCCGAGGACCGTCCGATACCAGCCCCATGCTCCTGACATGTCGCCTTGCTCTTCCAGCCAAGAGCCTTCCAGAATGTCCAGCCACACGAACGGTCCCAGATTCACTCGTACGAGCAAGAAGGCCGTTTCGCTCCGCACGGGATGGGCCCATCCGTCGGCCTGCTCGGCGGCCTTGCGAAACATTCCGAGCGCCTCGCGATTCGTGCTAACCCACTCGCGAATCTCTGGATCGACTTTTGACCAACCGACAGACGGCCCCGCGTCTGCGCGGCCCTCGAAACATGGGGCATGGGACGAAGCTTTTCCATGGCTTGCCGGAAAAAGACAAAGGCGTTTCTGTCGTCGGGAACTTTCTCCGCATCGTCAGCCACGACGCTTGAGGGATCGCCAACATCCGGCAGGGTGATCAGGCAGACGCTTCTCCAGAGCAAGGCGAAGCCTACGACCAGAACGACAACGCAAGACAGGCCCAGCAGCGCGTAAAGGAGCTGACGCGCCCGCCTCTTCGCCCACCTTCGTAGTCGCTCCCGTGTGCTTTGCCGCACCGCCAATCCCTGGGTATCTTGCTGACCATGTGCTGACATGGACGTCGACCCCTTGAGACTCGCCTGGACACAAGCTATGACATTCGTACGATTCTAGCGAGCCGCACCGCTCTCGTCGATCTCGTGCTACTGAAACGGATGGAAGGGAAGCATGATTCGTGTTATGGATGAGCCATGCGCTCCATTCCAGCCTTCGAGGTTCACAAGGCGGCTTCAGCCCCGGCGCGACCACGGCGTTCGGCCGCGTTCGGGATCACGTTCATGGTCACCCTCCTGCTGGCCACGGCTCTGCGCCCTGGCAGCTCGGCCAGCTTAGCTTCTGGTACGACGAGGTGGTGACCATGCGGCTGGCCCAGGCACCGGGGCCCGGGGCGCTTCTCGACCGGTTGTTTGAGATCGATGCGACGCGGGCGCCGCTGCATCCGCTATTGCTCCAGGCGTGGGTCCGTCTGTTCGGGACGTCGGAAACCTCGGCGCGGGCCTTGAGCGTGCTCTGCGGGGTCGTGACCGTCGCCTTGGTTTGCTGGATTGGGTGCCTTGTCTTTGACAGCCAGACCGGCCTCTGGGCGGCCTGGCTCGCGGCCTGGAGCCCGCTGCTGGTCTACTACTCGCGCGAGGCCAGGATGTACGCCTGGCTCGTGGTGGTGTCGTGCCTTTGCTGGGGGCTGCTTTTTTCGCTTCGTGATGCGCGCTCCTGGCCCCGCATGGCCGCTTATTCGCTTGGTCTTGCCGCCCTGCTCTATTCGCATCCCCTGGGTCTGCTCATGGCGGCGACACTTGGTCTGGCTTCATTGCTCTTTGTCGGGCGTCTCTTCGGCGACTGGAGGCGCTGGCTGGCTTACCACGGCATCGCGGTCCTGCTTGCGGCACCCTGGCTGCGGTACTATTTCGACCATTCGCCCGAGTTCCTCTCGGGCCGGCTGCCAATCAAGTTCCTGCTCGGGACGCCGATCGGGTTCATCGGCGGCAACTTCGCGGTCCTGCTCGGACTCGTTGTCTTGATCGTCTACGGCATCACTCGCCGTTCTCGATCTTTCGCGACGGTGCGGGATTGGGCCGGACCGGCCTGCCTGGTCCTCTGGCTCGTTGTGCCGCCAACTTTCCTCTACGCGTATTCGTGGCTCGCCAGCCCGATCTTCGGCCCGGCGCGGTACACGGTCTTCGTCGCGCCGGCGTACCTGATCTTGGTGGCTCACGGCTTGAGCCGGCTGCCGCCACTGGCAAGTTTCACGCTGGGGGCGGGCCTTACTCTCGTTGCGGCCTCTGGTCTCGGTCCGACGGTCTACGCACCGGATCTGAAAGCCGATTGGCGAGCGTTCTCATTAGCGGTCGCCCAACGGATGGTCGAGAACCCGGACAGCAAGACCATGGTTTATGTGCATACTAGCAATGATTATCGCAATTTCGAGGTCGAGACGGCGAGGTATTATCTGCCCGGAGAGTGCCGAGTCGAAGCATGGGATCCAGGCCTGGCCAACGAGGTCGTACAGCCTCAAGCCGGCAAGCTGCTCTTTCTGGCAATCGCTACCGGACACTGGTCCGTGCAGGGGGGCGCGCAGCGCGGGCTGATGGCGCGACTCATTGGGAAGGCAACAATCTATGAATACCCTGGTCTCATCGTTTGCGAGCGGGCTGGGCGTCTCCCTTCGCTTCCGCGTTCCCGGGTTCAAGAACAGGCAGCCTCAGGGCCTCAAGATCCTGGCTGAACTTCTCGCGGGCGGTGTCCAGTGCCTTCTGGGCGACCGCGCCCATGCGCAGGCTGCGGTCCTTTAACTCCGGCGGAATCGAGCCCAGCCCAAGTAATTCCACCACGAAGAAACCGGCCCGTACTTGGGGATCGCCGGCCATGTGCTTGCCGGCCTCGGGCGCGACCTCGTCGGGACGCACCATGGCTTTTCTCGATCCGAAAGGAATCCACCGATCGCCGCCGGCACGAACCCAGAGTGTGATCTCGGCGGTGGCCTGGCTGAGATCGGCGGGGATGTCAACCCCGGTGACGACCGCCCCGACTCGGCCACGCTCGGCCACTTTCTTGAGCGCCGCCGCGAGAGGATCTACCTGTGCTTGCGCGGGGTCGAGCAGCTTGGTGATTTCCGACAGGGCCGTTAACAGGTTCAGCCCGCCGAAAGGCTGGCCGGTCTTCACGTCGGGAAGGATCATGCCCTGATAACGAAGGAAACGCAGGTCCGGATCGACCGTCAGCTCGGTGGCTGCGCGTCGGGCCTGCCACTGGAGATCGGATTCGGGCAATGGCGGCAGCAGGCCGGCCAGGGACGGCGTGTGCTCGCCCTCGGACGAGAAGCCGCGGCCTTCGAGCGCGTCTTTCAATCGGTCCAGAGGTATGGTCTCGACGTCCTTCAGCCCGCACAGCCAGCCGAGCTGGAGCATCCGGTTGCTGGCTTGCGGCTGCCGGGCCAACGAACGAACGTCCGTGCGGGACAGACGGACGGGCATGAGCGTAGAATCATGTGATCTGGCGGGATCGCCAAGCCGCTTCAGCTCCTCATCGATCCAGGCGATGATCCGGTCGTCCGCGGGAGCACTCGCGGCCCTTTCCCTGCGCCAGCTCCGCAACCGGTCGCGACGCTGGCGGACGGCGAGCCTTGTGCCTTGCTCGATGGCCCTGCTCCATCGCTTCGCCCAGCTTTCGAGGTTCTTGTCGGCCCAGTCGCGCCGGACCAGCACGTTAACGCCGCCCCGCGGCCCGGCCGCGATCGACGTCACCAGCCCGAGAACCACCGAGCCGTCGCGAAGTGTCATCCGGTCGGCGGCCGTGACGACCTTGCCGGCCGGATCTTGAAGCCCCATGAGCGATCCCGTCAGCATCAGCGCCGCACAGATCATGATGCCCTCGCTGCCTGCCTTGGTATAAGATCAAGGTCGATCCCTCTGGATTCTAACGGTCCGCGTCTCCAAGGAAATCCCCCATGGTCTCGCTCGAGCCGCTGGGTGATCGGGCGTACCTGGCCCAGTTCGCCACCGAGCGAGAAGCGGCCGCGTGGGTTCTCGCCGTGCGCGGGCGAGCGCTTCAGGGAGTGACCGACGTCGTTTTGGCCTATCGCTCGGCCGCGGTTTTTGCCGATCCCGACCTGACCAGCCTGGAGCTGCTGGAGCACGAGCTGAGCACCATCGAGCCGGGATCGGCACAGCTTCCCGAGGGAAAAACCCTGACAATTCCGGTTTGGTACGATGGGCCAGACCTCGACGAGGTGGCGCTGCGTTTGAAGCTCGATCGCGACGAGCTTGTCGCGCAGCACGCCTCGACCGCGTACGATGTCTTCGCGATTGGCTTCCTCCAGGGGTTTCCCTACGCCGGTTATCTTCCGCCCTGCGCTCTCCGGGCTGCCGCGTCGCGATGCCCCCAGGCTGAAAGTTCCTACCGGCTCGGTCGCCATCGCCGGCCGTCAGACGGGCATCTATCCTCGCGAATCGCCCGGCGGCTGGCATCTGCTGGGTCGAACCCCGATCCAGATCGCCGACCCCGACGCTGAATATTTTCCGATCCGCGCGGGCGACCGGATCCAGTTCCAAGCGATCGACGCCCAGGAATTTGAGGATCGGCGCGATGAGCGACTCTGAATCTGAAGCAGCACCGGTGGTCCAACCTCGATCCATCGATCTGAACGCCGACCTGGGCGAAGGCTTTCCCAACGATCGCGCTCTGCTCGACCGCGTGACCTCCGCAAGTGTCTGCTGCGGCGCTCATGCCGGCGATGCCTCGACGATCAGCGAGACGCTCCGGCTGGCCGCGAGGGCCGGCGTGGTGATCGGCGCTCACCCCGGTTTCGCCGATCGCCAGGGCTTCGGCCGACAAGTGCAGTCAGCCATCGCCAGTGAAGTCGAGCGGCTGATCCTCGATCAGGTTGCCGGCTTGAAGCACCTTGCCGATCTCGCTGGTGTACCAATCCAGTTCGTCAAACCTCATGGCGCCCTCTACAACCAGGCCCAGAACGACGATGAGATCGCCCGCGGAGTCATCGCCGCCGTGAGCCAGCTTGACCTCCCGCTCCTAGGCCAGCCCGGCACCAGGCTTGAAGCGCTGGCCCGAGAGAATGGCCTCCGCTATCTCCCCGAGGGCTTCCCCGACCGCCGCTATCGCCGCGATGGCTCGCTCGTCCCCCGCAGTGAGCCAGGGGCATTGATCCACGATCGCGACGAGCTCGAAGCCCAGGTGGTACGCCTCGTCTTCGAGGGCCGCGTCGCGACCCTGTGCATCCACGGCGATGAGCCTGAAGCCGTGGCGAACGCCGATCGCATCCGCGATGTTCTGAGCCGGCACGGCATCGAGCTCCGGAGCTTCATGGGTTCGTGATCCCAGCGTTCGGTGAAGGAGCGGTGGGTTTGTTTTTCACGGCCCGAGCAATGAAGGCGATACCTAAAGCATTGCAGAAAATCGGCTTAGGCCAATGGTGGTTTGGCCGTTGGTGGCTTTGATTTTCGCCTTTCTTGTTTCCGCGTCGTCCGTTCTTCGTACGTAGCGCCTCTTTATCAGCCGCGACAGGCCGCTCAACCGGCAAATCCGCTTCAGCCCCTCGGCGCTGCGAACTTCGTTCAACACTGGCTCCAGGGAACGACCGAGCCTCGCCTCAGGGCCCGTCGCAACTGACCAGAGGACCTTTCCGAAATCGCATTGCCAAAGACGAACGAGGACTTGCTCCCTCAACCGAGCCGCCCACACTTTAATCATGCAGCAAAACGGGCCGGTTGATCACCTTGGTCACAAAAAAAAGCGCTCCGAGAGGTTGCACGAGGCTGCCGTGAGGAAGTTTGCGCTTGCGAGCGGACACGTCGAGATCCACAATGAGTCGAGCCGGTGGTGGACTCGGGATTGGATTGCAAACAGTCACTCGGACAAGGCACGCGTCAAGACGCGACGTCAGTGCGGATCACTTCGTCCGCGGGCAGACGCTAACGCGAGGCGGCTTCCGGGGCAGTCGACAATATACATAATATACATACTTTTCCAACTGCGAGCCCGAAACCCGCCCCAGACTGCCTCTTTCCGAGAACGGACCCATGGCCGTTGATGCGAAACGTGTTGAGGCCATTTTCATGGCGGCGGTTGAAGCCGATGATCCCGCCGATCAGGCTACCCTTCTCGATCGAGAGTGTGGATCGGACCGGGAGATGAGACAACGTGTCGAGGCGTTGCTCAGAGAGCATCGCGAGCCGGCAACCGTCCGCACACAGCGAATTGAAACGCCGAACGAGGTGGATGTACCTTCGTTGGGCCGCACGATTGCTTTTGATGCGTTGACCGATCCGGAAAAACCTTCGACAATTTCCAGAGGGACTCTTGTCAGGCAGGACGAGGAGGGGCGGAAAGACGACGAGGAGCCGGTTTGTCTCGAATTCCTGGAGCCTACCTCGAAGCCGGGATCACTGGGCCGGCTGGGTCATCACGAGGTGGTGGAAGTTCTCGGCACGGGCGGCTTCGGCATCGTGATGCGGGCCTTTGACGAATCGCTTCACCGCATGGTGGCGATCAAGGTACTTTCGCCGCAACTGGCATCCACGTCGCCGGCGCAAGCGATTTCTGCGCGAGGCCCGCGCCTCCGCCCGCATCCGGCACAGTAATGTCGTCCAGATCTACGCGGTGGAAGAGCGGCCGCTTCCTTATCTGGTCATGGAGTTCATTCCGGGCCAGACCCTGCAGCAGCGGCTCGAGCAGAGCGGCCCGCTGGACGTGACGGATATCCTTCGAATTGGGGCACAGATCGCCCACGGACTGGCGGCAGCCCACGAGCAAGGATTGATCCACCGCGATATCAAGCCGGGAAACATCCTGCTGGAAAACGGCATCGAGCAGAAGGTCAAGATCACGGACTTCGGCCTGGCTCGGGCGGCCGATGACGCCAGCCTGTCGCAGTCGGGAGTGATCGCCGGGACGCCGCTGTACATGGCACCCGAGCAGGCCAAGGGCGAACCACTCGACCCCCGCGCCGACCTGTTCAGCCTGGGTAGCGTGCTCTACACAATGGCGAGCGGCAGGCCGCCGTTCCGTGCCGCCACTCCTCTGGCGGTGCTGAAGCGAGTGGCCGACGACACACCGCGGCCGATCCGCCAGATCATACCCGAGGTGCCGCAATGGCTTTGCGACATCATCACCGGGCTGCATGCCAAGGAGCCCGCTCGGCGCTTTCAGTCGGCGGCTGAAGTGGCCACCCTGCTCGAACAACACTTGGCGCACATCCAGCAGCCTTCGCTGGTTGCGCAGCCCAAGAGCGTGATCATTTCCCTCCAGAGCACGCCTCGCTGGACGGCGGTACTGGCCGTGGCGTCTGCCGTTGTCGGTATCCTGGGCGCGGCGATGACCTACACCTTCTGGCGTTCGAACGAGACGTCATCGTCCATTCCCGCGCCGGACGCGCCTGGCAAGGGCGGTTCACAGTCGTCGGCCGAGGCGACATTCGCGCACCCCGCGCCTGAAGCGATGCGCACCCAGGTGCTCCAGGGGCGGACCGCCGTGCGCGACGCCCTGATCGACTTCAGCGAGCCCGAGCGTAGCTTCGGCGCCTCGGCCCGCGACAATTCGATACGCCGCGCCGACCAGTGTAACGCGTTCCTGGTCCGCTTCGACCTGGCGAAGCTGGAACTGCCGCCAAATCCTCGCATCGCGAAGGCGACCGTGAGCTTCTACGTGTGGGATCCGAGCAGCAGTGGCAAGACGAAAGTGTGCCCCTTCCCCTTGAAGACGCCTTGGGACGAGGTGGCAGTCACCTGGCGCGAGTCGTTCGTGGGCAAGCCGTGGCAGGGTGGACAGGGCTTTACGTTCGGGGTCGACACTGGACCGCCCGGTCCAGCCGTGGTCGTACAGCCCGACCAGGGCAGCGACACCCTCGATCCGCCGGCGGAGTACAAGCTCGAAGTGACGGACATTGTGCAATCGTGGCTGAGCGGTCAAGCGCCCAACAACGGAATGGCCATCGCCCCGGTGATCGATCCAAGCGTTGACGAGGGATTCTTGACGCGCTTCCAGGTCTATGGCTCCGAACACGGCCAGGCACAGTACACACCGAAGCTGACGGTGCAGGTGCAGTAGTAACGGCTTGGAGTCCCGTTGCGCGGGTGACTCTGAGAACGGGTGTTCCAAGACTTGCCTTGATATCAAGAATGGACTCCCAGCCCGACTCCACGAGGCTCAAGTGCCAGGAGTCTCGTTGTTTTGTTGGTAATATTACTGTTTCGCGTCAGGTGCCTCACGTTCGCGGCCTTTCACTATTGTGAGACTTTCCCATTCGATTCCGGAGCGATGCCGACCGGGAGATTCTGTCCATGGACACCCGTCCCTCTGACCACCCGACCTCCGAGACATTGCAGGCCTATGCCCTTGGCAAACTCGATGACGCCACGGCCGAGGCGGTGAGCAAGCACGTGGAAGGTTGCCCAGAGTGCCGGCGCCAGGTCGCCGAGATGGCGCCCGATAGCTTCCTCGCCCGGCTCCGCCACGCTCAAGAAGTGCCGGAGACGTCAGCATCTCCTGGTGCCACGGACATCCCGCCGGCGCAGGCTGGAGACACGCAGCCGCAAACGACGGTCGGGGATGATGCGACGGTCGATCGTTCTCCGCCTCCGTACATGTCTTCAACAGGCCACCTCGAGCAGACATCCGCTGCCGAGAACGGCGCCAACGGTCCTGCCCTTCAATCCGGCACCTGCATCGGATACTTCGGCGACTACGAGCTGGAGAAAGTGCTGGGCGAAGGGGGCATGGGGATCGTTTATAAGGCACGCCAGCTCAGCCTGAACCGGCCCGTGGCCTTGAAGATGATCCTGGCCGCCCGGTTCGCCTCACCCGACGAGGTCCGTCGGTTCCAGAACGAGGCTGAGGCTGTCGCCCGGCTCGATCACCCCCACATCGTGCCGATCTTCGAGGTCGGCCGGTTCGAGGATCAGCATTATTTCAGCATGAAGCTAGTCGGCGGCGAGAGCCTGGACAAGCGGTTGAAGGACTTCGTCGCCGACCCCCGCCGCGCGGCCCGGCTTGTCTTGGTCGCTGCCGGCGCGGTCCACCACGCTCATCAGCGCGGCATCCTTCACCGCGACCTGAAGCCCGCGAACATCCTGGTCGATTCCGATGGCGCACCCTCACGTCACCGACTTCGGCCTGGCCAAGCGAGTCGAGGGCGACAGCGAGCTGACCCTATCCGGCGCGATCATGGGCACGCCCGCGTACATGGCCCCCGAGCAAGCCTCCGGCAAGCGCGGGGCCGTGACGACTTCGACCGATGTTTACGGCCTGGGTGCGATCCTCTACGCCCTGCTTCACGGGCCGGGCTCCGTTCGGCGGAGGCGACGGTTGCTAGAAACGCTGGAGCAAGTCGCGAGCGGCCGCCCGACCCGCCGCGGAAGCTCAATCCGCGGGTGCCGCGCGACCTGGAAGTCATCTGCCTGAAGTGCCTGGAGAAGGACCCGCGCCGGCGTTACGCAAGCGCCGATGCGCTCGCCGAGGACCTGAAGCGATGGCTGGCCGGCGAGCCGATCACGGCGCGGCCGGTGGGGAATACGGCGCGGTTCTGGATGTGGTGCAGGCGCAACCCGATCGTGGCCGGAGCCATCGGTACGACGGCGGCGGCGCTAGTGGCGGTGGCGGCGATGGCCCTGTTTTACGCCGAGCGTCAGCGCGTGTTCGCTGCCGAGCAGACGAGGGCTAAGAACGAGGTGGAGGGCCTGGCGAAAAACCTTCAGTCGTCTTTGAGACAGTCAAACCGCAACCTGGCGAGCCTCTATTTCGAGCGCGGCCACGCCGCTTGCGAGCAGGGGCAAACAAGTACTGGCTTACTTCGCCTCGTCCAAAGCTATCTTGCGGCCATCGCAGCGGGTGACGAGGGTTGGCGGCACACCGCCCTTGCCAGCCTGTCTTCCTGGCAACGCTATCACTCCGTCGTCAAGGGGGTCTTCTCCCATCCGGCACCTGTCTATGAGATCGCCCTCAGCCCTGATGGAAAGACTGCGTTGACGGGAGGCCAGGACAAAGCCAAGTTCCTGTGGGACGTGGCGACAGGCCGACGGCTCGACTTTCCCTCTGGTTTTCAGGGCGAGGTTGCTGTCGTGGCGTTCAGTCGCGATGGCAAGACCGTGCTGACAAAGGCAAACGACAAGACAGCGCGGCTGTGGGACGTTGCGACGGGCCAGCCCCTAGGTCCTCCCCTGATTCATCGACGCATTGTCAACGCGGTGACGCTCAGGCTCGGGGGCAAGATCCTGCTAACCAGCAGCGAGGACATGACGGCGCAATTGTGGAACGCCGCGACGGGCCAGCCCATCGGCCTTCCCCTTACCCATCGACAAATCGTCTTTGACGTGGCGTTCAGTCGGGACGGGAACTCAGTTCTAACCGGGAGCACAGACCAAACAGCGCACCTGTGGGATGCGAGAACGGGCTTGCCCCTCAGCCCTCCTCTCACCCACCTTGGGCAAGTCGTATGCGTCGCCTTGAGCCCAGATGGTAGGACCGCGCTTACCGGCAGCTTCGATAAAACGGCGCGGCTGTGGAACGTGGCAACGGGAGAGCCCATCGGCGCTCCCCTGACGCATCAAAGCGTTGTCGATGCCGTTGCATTTAGCCCCGATGGCAAGGCTGCGCTCACGGGGAGTCTGGACAAAACAGCGCGGCTCTGGGATGCCGCGACAGGCCAGCCGATCGAGCCTCCCTTGACGCATCGGGACATTGTTCAAGCCGTAACGTTCCGTCCCGACGGCAAGATCGTGCTGACCGGCGGCGGCGACTACACCGCACGGTTGTGGGACATTGTGACCGGTAAGGCCGTTGGGGCGCCCTTGATTCACCAAAGTCAGGTCACCGACGTGGTGTTCAGCCCCGACGGCAAGACCGTGTTGACCGGGAGCATCGACGGGACGGCGCGGCTGTGGGAGCCCGGAAGAGTTGAGCCCCTCGGCCTTCCCCTTTCCCATCCACACAGTATCGACGCCGTGGTGTTCAGCCCCGATGACAAGACCGTCCTGACGGGAAGCATCGACGGGACTGTGAGACGCTGGGAGGCAAGAACGGCCCAGCCCCGCGGGTCTCTCGGGACGCATCAACGTCAGGTCACCGCCATGGTGTTCAGCCCCGACGGCAAGACCGTGTTGACCGGGAGCATCGACGGGACGGCGCGGCTGTGGGACGCGATGACCGGCCAGCCCCGGGGACTTCCGATGACGCATCAGAGCGATGTCTTGGCCGTGGCGTTCAGCCGCGACGGCAAGACGGTGCTGACTGCGTGTGCAGACAAGGCGGCGCGGCTATGGGACGCGGCGACGGGCCAGCCCCGCGGGCTTCCCATGACGCATCAGGACAGGATCTTCACCGTGTTGTTCAGTCCGGATGGCAAGACCGTGCTGACTGGGAGCGGCGACTGGAATTACCCGAGGGGTGAAGCGCGGCTGTGGGACACGGTGACGGGCCAGCCCTCGGGTCCACCACTGCCGCACCGGACGTATGTCGGAGCGGTGGCGTTCAGACCCGACGGCAAGACTGTACTGACCGGTAGCGCAGACAAGAACGGCGCGGCTGTGGGACGCGGCGACGGGTCAGCCCCGGGGAATTGCCATGACGCATCAGGGGATGGTCGCCGCCGTGGCGTTCAGCCGCGACGGCAAGACCGTACTGACCGGTAGCGCAGACAAGACGGCGCGGCTGTGGGACGCGACGACGGGCCGGCCCCTCGCACTTCCCATGACGCATCAGGGACAGGTCGAAGCCGTGTCGTTCAGTCCCGACGGGAAGACTGTACTGACCGGTAGTGCAGACAAGACGGCGCGGCTATGGGACGCGGCGACGAGCCAGCCCCTGGGCCCACCCCTGTTGCATCAAGGGCGTGTGAGCACCGTAAGCTTCAGCCATGACGGCAGGACAGCGCTGACTCTGAGCGAAGATAGAAAAACGGTGAGACTGTGGGACGTCTCGGCACTGCCAGACGACCCGGAACGTCTGGCGACTTGGGCGGAGGTCATCACTGGGCTCGGTCTCGATGAGCAGGGTTCGGATCGCGTACTCGACAATGTTTCCTGGCTGGAGCGTCGCGATAGACTGGAGGCCCTGGGCGGCGACCCGACGCCCGCTCCGAGGACTCTGCTCGACCCAATCCTCTTCGGTACAAACCCGACCGCGCGCCTAGAGCCTGGATCGAACGAAGACGGTGGGCCGAGGCCGAGTCTGCGTTCGCGGAGGCGATCGAGGCGCGGCCGCTCGACACGGCCGTCCTGATCGAGCGCGGTCGATTCTTCGCCAATCGCTCCCGGCCCGAGATGGCAGAGGCCGACTTTGCCAGGGCCTATGCCCTCGGCAGCGACGATCGGGAGCTGTGGGATATCATCCTCGGGAGCGAATCCCTGTTCCGCCGTGTCTTAGCCGAGAACCCCCGGGGAGCATGGTCACTCTGGTGGGGGCGCGGCGATCGCTTTGCGGAACGATGGCTCTGGTCCGAGGCTGCCACCGCCTACCACCTGGCTCTTTTGCTCAAGCCAGCAGTCCCCGAACTCTTCGAGCTTTGGTCTCGTCAAATCCTGGCGCTGCTGGCCGCCGGTGACCACGATGGCCTGCGCCGGGTGCGGTGCGACATGCTCGCTCGCTTCGGCAGGACGACCGACCCCACAACAGCGAATACCGTCGCCTGGTGGAGCGTCATGGCCACGGGCGAGGAACCCAACCTGGGCGAGTCGGTGCGCCTGGCGGAAGTCGCCGTAAACGGGTCGCCGGAGGACCAGAAGGCGAATTACCTGAACACTCTCGGCGCTGCCCTGTACCGCGCCGGTCGGTTCCAGGAGGCGATCCACCGGCTCGAGGAGGGAATTCAACTTCGAAAGGGAACAAGCGGTCCCCAGGACTGGGTCTTCCTGGCGATGGCTCACCACCGCCTCGGGCATCGCGACGAAGCCCACCGCTGGCTTGGCCAGCTCCGCAACCGCCAGCGAAGCACGTATCCCAACCTACTCCAAAGTGATGATCTCGCGTCGCAAGCCTTCGCCTGGCGGCGGTTCTGGGACGAGCTCGAGATCGGTCTGCTCCAGAGCGAAGCCGAAGCCGTGATTCTCTACGATCCCATTTTCCCTGTCAACCCGTTCGCGCACTGAAAGGGCGAGGTCGTGGTGGTCGTGTTCCGGAGCGCGACCACCAGGTGAGCGTTCCGCAGATTCGCCGAGGAGTTGGGCGTGGCCGGTTGACGGAATCACGGGGGGAGTCGAACTACCAATCACACCAAGAGCACAAAGAGAAAACGCGAACTAATATCGATGGGCTCTCTGGACGTTCTTGGTATGCTCTGTGATCTTCGTGCTCTTTGTGGTTCAGATCCGCCAGTATCACTCTTGCGAGAGACGATGGGAGAGAGGTTTCCATGGAAACCGGAGTCCTTGCTGCGGCCGAGGGCCGATCGATCTGGGTGATCGGCGATCGGTACACGATCAAGTGCGACGGGAATGACACGAGCGGGGCGTTTGCACTGATCGAGGCGGTTGTGCCTCCCGGCAATGGGCCGCCGCCACACATCCATAGCCGGGAGGATGAGGCCTTCTACGTGCTGGAGGGCGAGCTCCAGTTTTATCTCGAGGACAGCAGCTTCGCCGCGACCGCGGGTAGCTGGGTCATGCTGGCCAGGCATACTCTGCACTTCTTCAAGAACATCGGCACGAAGCCCGCCGCGGATGTTGATCATGGTCACGCCTGCCGGACTGGAGAACTTCTTCCTCGAAGTGGGGCGAGAGGCGATCGACGGGGAAACCGAACCCGTCGCGGTGACCCCCGAGGATATCCAGAGACTCGTCAAGGCGGCTCCCAAGTATGGGCTTGAGATCAGGGTGCCGTCCGAGTGATCGACTGACGGGGAAGCGTCAGGCTTCTCGCGATGCTCAGTGAACGAGCAGGAACTCCGCGCCAAACGGTGCGCAGGAGAAGTCATGTTTGATCGTAGCGGGTTTCCTGGGCGGCATGTGCGTTTAGCTTCGCGTGATCGAGTGGTTTCGCGCGGCTGGTCAGGATGCGGTTCCTCTCCGCGAGGAGGGTCTGCAACAAATGACGAGGAGAGCTTCGCATCAATCCAAGGGTTTGATCGCGATGTTCCGGAATCCCACGGTGCTATTGATATCGACGAGGCCGAAATAGCCGGAGACACGGTCCTTGCCAGGGTGCGGCGAGTTGGGCATGAACTCATTGACAGTGCTCAGGTCGGCTTCGAGGATCACGGTGCCGTTGAGTTCCACCTTGACTCGCGATCCGTTAACGGTGTCCTCCTGGAAATTCCACTCGCCTCGAGGCGCAGATATCCCCAATGCGCAGGGACCATGCCGAAGGCCGATCCATGGAACATCCGCGGGTCAAACTTGTCGTAACCCCGGTAGGTATCGTCGAGTATCTGGAGTTCGCATATGCCGACCATGGAAGGATCACAGTCGCCGGGGTAGCGGATGGCCAGTCCGTTGTTGGCTCCAGGAATGAGCTGAAACTCGAGGCTGGCCACGAAGTTGGAGTACTCCTTGCTGTAATAGATGGTCCACGCTTATCCGACATGGACGTCAGAACTCCGTCTTCCACTTCAGATCCTCGGCCTCCGCGGCGAGCAGAGTCATTTTTGCAAAGGGATCCTGGGCGGCAAACTTGCGCAGATCCATCGCGGCTTGGCCGTGCCAGCCGGCGAGGTCGTTGCCGTTGAACAGGCTGGTCAAATCTGCCAATGGATCGAGTTGCTCGCTTGTCGCGAGGGGGTGTGCCTGCTTCGGAACTTTGGCGTCATCTCTTGTTCCGGCGTCATTCTTGTCACGGGAGCCAGGTCGAGGGCTGGACGACACGAGCACAATGGCCCGGTTCTGTCAGTTGTCCGCGTGGGCGACCTGGACGAGGCTCTGGCCGTTGGGCGTGACTGCCCGTACGGCAACGGCGCGTCGATCTTCACTCGCAGCGGCTGGGCGGCCCGCGAGTTCAAACACCGGTTCAACGCCGGGATGATCGGGATCAACGTCGGTGTCCCAGCGCCGATGGCCTGGTTTCCGTTCACCGGGTGGAACCAATCGTTCTTCGGCGACCTGCACATCCAGGGGGTCGAAGGGATGCAGTTTTACACGCGGTAGAAGCTGACGATGACCCGTTGGTTCGAGACCGCGGCCGACTGCCACCACGACCCGATCTGAGAGTCCGGAGTAGGCGGCGCGTGAAACTCGACTCGGAGCTGGATCCCTCTCAGCATGGCACCCCTGTCGAGCGCTGCTTGGTCGAATCGACATGCAAGATGGCCGCCCGACAGAACGAGAGAGATGGCGAAAGAGCCGATCCTCATTCATCGCACCGGGACCACCCCAGTCACGGCCCATGCCCGCGCGCTCAACGCGATCGACCGGTCCCCGCCCTCCCCGAGTAGCCGCCGGCGCAAGCGTTGTTCGAGGTCACGACGAGACCCCTCGGAAAGGGACGCGACATGAGCGCCTGCTGGGCCTTGCCCTTCCTGGAATGGGGACCAGAAGTCCTCGAACGAGGAGAACGTCAGCGGGATAACGAGCGGCTCCTCCCGGACGTCGAGTAGTCCCTGCCCCCTCCAGAGCGCGGCGAGTTCACCCGGCCGGCAGGTGGGCATGTGGCGTTCGTCCTTCGGCTCGGTCGCCGGGTCAAGCGCCACCGCCTCGTCCCAGAACGCGCGCAGCATCTCCATCCTATCCCCGTAGTCCCACACGGCGGCCGCCACCACGCCGCCGGGGCGGGTCACACGCGCCATCTCGCGCACCGCGGCCTCCCGGTCCGGGATGAAATTGACGACGAGCAGAGCGAGGGTCACGTCGAACGAGCCGTCCGGGAACCGAAGGCGCTGGGCGTCGCCCTCCTCGAACGTGGCGTGGCCGCTGCCCACCCGCGTCCGGGCATGGGCGACATAGGCCGGCGACGGGTCGATGCCCACCACCCGACTGGCCGGTGCGTCTTGCAGCACGGCGAGCGCCACGGCCCCGGTCCCCGACCCGACATCGAGAACCCGGTCGCCGTCTTTCAGGCCCGCGAATTTCAAGAGCGGTGTAGCCAGACGCCGGCTCCAACGCCCCATGAACCGCTCGTAGGCTTCGGCTTCGGAGAACATTGCCGTGCCCTCTTTCCCGGCAGGTTGGGGTTTTTCGGGGGTGGTTGAGTTTGTGCACGCGGGAACCAGTGAGAGCGACGTGAGGAACGTCCAGAGAGCAATCCGCGAAGATGTGAACCGAATTCCCTGTCGCATGGCACACCTCTCCGTCATTGTCGCAGGCCGTGACTCCCCACGCTGCCGAACTGGTGATTAGGTTACTCGGCGCACCGCTCACTCGTCTTGGATAGTAGTCAGTTCATCGAGGAACTTCTGGTCGTTGCCGGTGATGCGGAGGATGTGTTGTTGATCTTCTTTGGACAAGGTGCAGCCGTGCTGGACCAGAATGCGCAGGGTGCCCAATTGCCAGCTATGAATGGCGTATCCCACGGCATTGAATTCGTACAGGACTTCGCTCACGGCATCCGGATTCCGCGCCAATGACTGCCGCGTGCCTGCCTCGTCGCCGCAGGCCACGTAACAGCACAGATGCGCACTCGCCCCGTGGTTAATCAAGTACTGGATCAGTTGGTCACTGCACTGTCCCGAGGTGCGGTGCAGTGCAGCGGTGCCCACCGCATCGGACCGATTAACGTCGGCCCCGCGCTCGACCAATTGCTTCACGGCCGCGAAGCGGTTGTTATGGGCGGCGTGGAACAGTGCAGTTTTCCCTTGAGCGTCTGGAATGTCAAGCAGGCCGGCGTCGCGGTCAAGGATTGACTCGATCAGTCCAGTTCGCCCCATCGCCGCGGCCATGAAGAGATCGATCTGGGCGCCGCGGTCAAGCAACCGTTGAATGATGTCTTCGGCCGGTTCAGATTTCCACGGCCCGGCGTGACACGCTTCCATAAGCGCGGTCGTGCCGCGGCTGTCGCGAGCATTCACGTCGGATTGATAATGCAACAGAACATCGACGACGTCCTTGTACGCAGCTCGAGCCGCATAGTGCAATGCGGTCATACCGTCGCGGGTGGTTGCCCGCACCAGCTCGGGATTTTGCTCGAGCAGAACCTCGGCATCTGCCACCTTGCCCAGATAGGCGCAAGCGAAAATATCGACCACGGCTCCATGCTCCAGCAGAAAGTCGATTGCCTGCTGGTTGCGGAAAAGCGCAGCCGTGTAGAGAGGCGGAAGACCTGACTCGCTCAACTGATTGACCGAGTCCGGGTCTCGAGCAACCGTCTCTTGCATCGCTTGCACGTTGTTCAACATCACAAGCTCGTGCATGTTCGTTGCCGGCTGCGCGGCTGATTCGAAGTACTTCTTGAGTTTCGGCCAACTGTCAAAGCCCAACTCCCGCGCAATCACAAGTTGCGCATCCGCCAGGACAATGCCGCCCGCGGCGATCTCGGCTTGAGTTAAGCCAGAAAACTTCGGATGAGATTGTCCCACCCGGCTCAAGGCGCTCAGATCGCCTTCTACGCAGGCTCGGCAGAGGTCTTTGGCTTGGTTCTTCAACTGGCGCAGGTTAGCGCCGGGGAGGAGATGACGCGAGAGGGACATGACGAGCTCCTTTCAAGGTCGCCCTGTGTCCGCACATCAGGCTGAAAGAAGCATGTTTGACGCAGATTATGAGCGAAGGTGGCCTCAGGCCTTTCCGCGGACGGGCAGCGTCCAGAACGCTCCGTACGATATAACACAACTCCCCGTATTCGTTCAATGCCCAGCGCACGCGGGATGCGTGCCGGTTACATCGACTGCGGTGTGTCGGACCGACGTAGGCTAACTCAGCCGCCTTCTGGTGGCCTGCAGCCACTCGCGAAAACTAATCACGCTCAATCGCAGCTCGGAGCGCTTCGGTACGCTAAAGACGCTGATCGTGTCGAAAAACAACGCGCGGGAGGGTCCTTGGGGAGGCATTGCGTCTCCTGAGACTCTGTTCCTGAAGTACATTCCACGCTCAGGATCGACTATACGAACCGGGCGAAACCGCGAAAACCTTTGAAGGCTGCTGGTTGTTTCGTGCGTCAAGGCAAGATCGTCGGCCTGACGTGCAGGGCGGTGGGAGATCGGCCGGGAAGGGGGTGATCGCCTCAATTCTCCGGCTCGATCGCCCCTGCCTCGGTGCCGATCTCGAGCCGGCCGCTTTCGGGGGTGCCGCGGTGGGCGGAGAGGAGGTAGGCGATCAGGTCGGCCATCTCCTGGTGGGTTAGCTTCGTAGCGAAGTTTTCAGGCATCAAGGATTTGCCGGTGCTCGCTAGTTCCTCGATCTGGCTTCGCAGGATGGTGTCCTCGGCGCCCTCGGCGCGGCGGAGCGTGAGTGAGGAGGGAGTTTCCGAGGCGATCAGGCCGGAGAAGACCCGGCCACTGCGGTCGCTGACCAGGTACTGGACGTAATTCGGCGGAACGAAACGGTTCGGTTCGAGGATGTGCGTCATCAGCGCGTCGGGCTCGCGGAACTGCGTGGCAGTCAGGTCAGGACCGACGGAGTGGCCCCGGTCGCCGACGCGGTGGCACGTCGCGCAGAGCTTGCCGAAGACCTCGCTGCCGCGTCTGGCATCGCTGCTCATCTTCGCTGCGGGGGCAAATGCGGCGAGAACGTCCTTGTCCGGCGAAGACGCCGGTGCGGCCCGGGAGAACACGTCACGCGCCAGCGCGGCGAGTTCGCAGTTCCTGTGCTTCATCAGCATTGTCCGCCGCGCGGGGTCGACCTGCGAGACGTCGGCGCGGCCGTCCTTCGCGGCGCGGAACAGGGCGAGCGTCCATGGCTCGCGCGACAGCAGGGTGTCGATCACCTCGGCGCGAACGGCCGGAACAAGTGCGCGGTCGCGCTCCAGCACGAGAGCCGCGACCTCGGGCTCGCTGTAGCCGGCCAGCGCGTGGAGCGCGGCGAGCTGGAGCGGCTTCGGGTGCCTCGGGTCGAGCAGGGTTGCTAGGACCTCGCGCGAGCGCTCCAGAGGGGCACATCCCAGGATCGCGATCGCCTGGAGCCTCGCGGCTTCGCCGGCCTGCTCGTTCGCCGCCTCAAGGGCGGCGCGGTCGAGTGAGTGGACGATCAGCCGGTTCGCGGGCGTCAGCGACTGTCCGGAGAGGGCGAAATGTCCGCCCGATCGGCTCATGCCGCGACCCAGGCCGAGGACCAGGCGGCGGACGAGAGTCGGGTCCTGGCCAAGGGCGGCCAGAATCCCGAGCACGCGCGCGATCTCACCTGTGCGGTTCCGAGCGCCGACGACACCCGCGAGTTGTTCGAGGAACGACACGCCCGTCTCGTTCGCGCGGAACGCGGGAGAATTCGCGAGCCGCGCGAACAGCAAGTCCGCCGAGTCGCCCGCCGAGGCCAGGACCGCCAGCCGCGTCCACGTGTCGGACGCGTCGCGCCGGGCGATGGTTGCCAGGGCGTCCAGGGCGCGGGGCTCGCTCGTGGCGCCGAGGCTCAGGGCGGCCTGGAACTTGACCCGCACGTCGTCGTGGTCCGCCAGTGCGGCGACCCGTTCCACCAACGTGGGCGAGCGGGCGAGCCGAGGCTCCGCCAGGCGGACGGCGTGCTCGACCACCCGCGGCGAGGGATCCGAAAGTGCTTTCATCAGCACCTCATCCGTGAGCGCCTTGAGCCCGTGTAACGACCAGAGGACGTGAACGCGGGCCACGTCACTCTTGGCTGACGCGACGAGAGTTCGGAGCTGGCCGACCGCGCCGGCGTCCTGGCGTTCGAAGAGGAGCCGGTGTGCAGTGTCGCGCCACCAGCCGTCGGGGTGTTCGAGCGTCGCGACGAGTTCAGCGGTCGTGGCGTTGCTCAGGTGGGGCGGCTTTCTCGGCGCGAAGCCGGTCGGCGCGATCCGGTAGATCCGCCCCTGGTCGCGGCCGCGGCGGAGGTCGAGGTGCTTCACGACGTCGAGCGGGATGTGGATCGCCTCGATCACCTCGCGGCTCATGTCGAGGACGTAGAGCGTGCCGTCGGGCGCGTTCACGAGGTTCACGGGGCGGAACCAGTTGTCCGACGAGCGGACGAACTCGGTGTTGCCGTCGACGCTCGTCGCCTTGAACGTCGGGCCGTCGGGCATGAGCTTCATGCGGTGGATCAGGTTGTTCTGCGCGTCGCCGACGAAGGCGTTGCCGCAGAAGTCCTCGGGGTAGGCGCTGCCGCGGTAGATCGTGACCCCGGCGCCGCGTCGACGACGTGATGGCTGGCGCCCGCCGATTCGGCCGAGCGCTCGCCGTGCGCGATCCGACGGCTCGACCGGATCTGCCGCCAGCGCTCGAGCGGGCTGATCCGGAAGATCGGCACCGGATTGCCGGCGACGTTCTGAGATCGCCTGCGGCACGGGCAGGTAGGGGTTCCGCGACAGGTTTTCGAGCGGCAGCACGGCGTGGAGCAACGGCTGCGACTCGCTGCAGAGGAACCGGTTGCCCAAGTCGTCGAACGTGTTGCCGAACTGGACCGTGCCGGTGACGGCCTCGAACGCCAGGGTCTCGGGGTCGAAGCGGAAGTCGGCGTGCTCGATGTCGACCGCTCGGGCCGTCGGGTCATCGGCGCGGCGGATCTTGCCGCCGTTGTGGGACGACGAGCCGTAGATCTTGTGGTCGAGCCCGAACGTCAGGTTGTTCACCCTCCCTGCTCGTTCTCGGTGCCGAACCCGGTGAAGACCTTGCGGCGGACGTCGGTGACGTGGTCGCCGTCGGTGTCCTTGAAGTACCAGATGTCCGGCGGCGCCGCGACGAAGACGCCTCCCTTCCATGGCGCGACGCCGGTGGCCCACATGAGCAGTCGTCGGCGAAGACGTCGCTCTGGTCGAACCGGCCGTCGCCGTCGGTGTCGCGAAGCAGGCGCACGGCACCCAGCGGGTCCTTGCCGGGCCTGGGCTTGTACGGATAGTCGATCATCTCGGCGACGTACAGATTTCCGTCCTCGTCGAACGCCGCCGCGACCGGGCTGTGAACCAGGGGCTCGGAGGCGACCGGCTCGAGATGGAAACCGGCGATCGTCTCGAACGTCTTCGAGCGCCTCGGCCGGAGTCAGCCCCGGAAGGGGCTTGAGGAACGCCTCCAGTTGTTCGTCGCTGTGGGCTTTCCTTGTGGGGTCGAACGCCTCGGCCTCCTCGGCGAGCCATTCCGGCGGGACGCCCGAGGCGGGGAGCCCACCGGCGGCGCGGACCTTGAGCAGGATGTCGCGCGACTTCTGGAAGTAGTCGAGCACCTTGGCCTTCTCGGCGAACGTGCGTGCCCGGTGCTTCGCCATTTGCTCGTCGATCTTCTCGACCAGGCGGTCGAGGCTCGCGCGGTCGTAAGGGGCCTTGCCTTCCACGTCGAGATAGACGGGGTTCGTGTGCGACTCGGCATCGGGAGCGCCGGTCTTTGCCTTGCCGAACGCCCGCGCGGCGATCCACGACGACGCATTCAGATCAATATCGGCAACGAGCGTGTACCACTCCCGCTGCGTCTTGTCGGACGGGGTGTCGGAGCCGGCAACGACGCGGCCGTTGACGACGATTTGCACAGTCTTTACCGGCGCGACCGGCGAGAGAACCCGCACGCGGACCGGCACCTTGTGCGGTCCCTGGCCCGAGACTGCGATCCGATCGCCCGGCTTCCTGCCGTCGACCTCGAGCAGGAGGAGCGGCCCGGTCGTGACGAAGCTCCGCCCCGCGGCCGCGCGGCGGAGCCAGCTTTCGGGGCCATCGGCCTTCGGGTCGTGCTCGACGTACGTCACGCAGTCGCCGAGCTTCCGGCAGGCGGGATAGTCGCTGGCCCCCACGCACGGGAAGCGGAACCCGATGTTCAGGAACGCATACCAGTCCGCCAGCTCGATCCCGCGGTAGACCCCGAACTGGAGCAGCTCGACCGCGTCAACATCGCCCTGCACGGCGTCGGCGTAGATCTCCTGCGCGTAGCCGCCGTGCGCGTAGATCGCGAACCCGCCCTTCTTCCGCGTCTCGCGCCCAACGAGTCCATACGGCGGCCAGTCGTTGGCGTTGTAGCTCTGCCCCTCGTTCACGAGATCATCGCGATAATACAGGTTCAAATGCCCATACGTGGAGCTGCGATACTCCTGGCCCGACACCACGTGATATCCCCCGCGTGACGTGGCCGAGCGGGCGCCAAGGCCTTGTAGCTGGGGGTATTCGAGCTTCGTGCGCACGGCCGTGTACGGGCCGGGCGGGTCGTTGTAGCCGAGCAGGAAGCCGTAGTGGATGTCCTCGGCGTCCAGGAGGGTGAAGATCGCGTCGTCGTCGGCCTTGGTGGTGCGCGGGAGGTGGAGGTGCGTGTCGCCCGAGTCGTAGCCGATCTCGGTCGGCGTCGCTGCGCGGGCCAGGGTCAGCGTCACGCGGCGGGTCTGTCGGCCATGACGGTGATCGTCTGAACGAGCGGACGGAACTCGAATCCTTTCCAGACCTCGACGCGGACCGTCCCCTTGGGAACGTCAACGGTGGTCGATCCGGCCGAGTAGAAGAACCGGCCGAAGTAGCGGAACGGCCCCTTGCCCTGCCGGTTGCCCTTGCCTCGCTTCGGCCACTCGCCGGTCATGCTATAGAGCGAAAGTGGGTTCTCGGCCGGCTGGTAGAAGTTGCCGTCGGGCCCGACGACGTTGATGCGGCACGGCGTGGGCTCGCCCGTCGCCGGGTCAAGCACCACGACCTCGACGTGGCCGGCGTCGGGTCCTGGTGCCTTCGCGGGAACGCCGGGACGGTCGAACCCAGTCGGTGTGAAGATCAGTGCTTCGTCGTCGCCGTGGGCGAACGCCGCTCCCCACGCCAGCAGGGCACCGATTGCAACCACGACAAATCTGCGGTAGGGAGTGCGGTTCGCCAACATGGTATTCACGGTCTGGTTGAGGCGCGGGGTTGTCCAGGCGAGAGGGATCGACCGCAACGTCCTGAAGCACGATCGATCTCGAGCGACGAAGTCCAGTCTTCTTGTATCACAGCCACCAGGGCGTGTCATCCCTCGGAGGCTTCGCCACAGGCTCGCCGCGAGCAGGCTGCGCTTGTTGCCGTCGGCCCGCGGACGATCGGCCCACGCGACATGGATTCGCCGTCCGGGAGACCTCGGACGCACCACGGGGCGTTTACGGCTTTGGTAGGGATGAGCTCTCGGGCTCCTGGTCCGGCGCCGTGATGGCCTGGGCGAACCAGGGCTCGCCGTCGAGCACGTAGGCCGCGACACCGCCGAGCGGGGTCCAGCCGAGCCCGATCCAGGTGTTGACCGTGAGTTCCAGATCCGGTGCGCTGGAATCATGGAGGATTCTGTACTGCATGGGTCGCGCCTCCGATGAAGTCGTGGGCCAGGTCGTGACTCTCCAGCGATCCGGGCGGGGATCGAAGGGGCCTCACCCCAACCGTAAGTCCGTGACCCGTGGCGAGGCGATCGGCACTGTGGCCGGTCGTCTTCACGGCCCGCCGCTATTGAGCGTCGCCGCGTTCGAGTGATTCCGATTCCATTGGAAGGCCGATTCCGACGCCTACGCGCCGGAGTGGAGCCGCCGGATGTCGGGCCGAGGTGTGCGTCCAGGGCACCGAGGGTGCCTCGTGGCACGAGGAGGCAGTCCATGCCCGCCTCGGTGCTGGTGCCAACACCGTAGCAGCCGTTGGGTCCGGCCGAAAGAGTTCACTACGCCTTGATCGCCCCGCCCGCTTAACGGCGAAATACTTGGTTCCATCAAACGGCCGCATTGTAAGACCGTTCCCGCCCTTTCTCCATTCCGTGACGCGTAAGTTGCAAACCGACCCCGGCGGCGTTATGAGATACGGAGTTAAACGGGTTCGCTCGCAGCGTGTGGCCACGAAGAGGAGAGCATCATGAAGGAACCGACTCGGGTTGCTTGCGGGCTCGCCATTCTCACCCTCTTTTTCGTAGCTTCGTTCGCGCAAGCGGGAGATACTTTCGAGGTCACGGGCGCGGGGCCGAGAATGGTGCCCTTCGCCGAACCCGCCCTCTCTAACGCCGGCCTCATCCCGGACGTCCCCGGTGCCTCAGCGGCCCCGCTGGCCGCGTCGGTGCCGCTCCCTTACGAGAAGGCGCTCCCCGGCCCCGTCACGGACTACGCGATCATGACAGCCCGTAGCGACTGGGGCAAGGAGTACCTCCTGGAGTGCCGCCGCCTGCCCGACGCCGGCTTCCGGTTCGTCCAGAAGCAGGGCCGAAGCTGCGCGAATCTCAAGCCGTGGCTGGCGGTCTGGAACGTGAAGACGGGGCGGGGCGTGATGGTGCTCCTCGCCTGGAGCGGCAACTGGTCCTTGGAGGTGCAGCCGCGGGGCGGCGAGACGGTCCTGCGCGGGACACGTCCCCCTCCGGTCTCAAACCGTTCGACAGCGTGAACGGCCTTCCGCTCCCCGCGCGCTGGTCTCGGAGTTCACCGGCCACTGGGACTACGGCACCCAGCCGATCGCGCGATTCATCCGAGCGAAACTGCTGCGCAACCTCGGCCCCGGCTGGCCGCCGGTCCAGTACAACACGTGGTACGCCACCGAGGCCAGCTTCGACGAGAAGCAGCTCCTCGACTCCGCGCGTCGCAGCCGAGGTCGGTTGCGAGCTATTCACTGTGGACGCCGGCTGGTACGGGGGCGGAGCGAAGACGGACTGGAGCCAGAGCGTGGGGAACTGGGAAGTGAACCGAGAGCGGCTTCCCAACGGCCTCGAGACGGTCGCTGCCGAGGCCCGCCGGCTCGGCATGAAGTTCGGGCTGTGGGTCGAGATCGAGTGTGCGGCGCCGACCTCGCCGGTCGGCAAGGCGCACCCCGACTGGTTTCTCCGGCAGGGGGACCGCTTGCTATCCGGCCGCGCCGGGCTCAACTTCGGAAAGCCGGAGCCTCTCGCGTGGGCGACGTCGGTCATCGACCGCCTCGTCACGGCCTACCGGCTCGAGTATCTCAAGATGGACTTCAACACCGACCTGCCGGTGGACGGCGGACACCTCGCCGGAGTCCGACCCGCTTTACGACCATTACCGCGGCCTCGTCGGGCTCTGGAAGCACCTTCGGTCGGCGCACCCGAAGCTGATCGTCGAGAACTGTTCGAGCGGCTCGCTGCGCCAGGACGCCTTGACGGCGGCGCTGACGGACACCCACTGGGTCTCCGACAACGTGGACAACGGGGCGAACCTGGCGATGAACTACGGCGCGACTGCCCTCTTCCCGCCAGAGATCTGTAGCCACTGGACGTGCTACCCGAACGCCGGGTCGAGGAACGATCCGGGGCCGGCCGGCGCGCTCGATCTCGAGACTCAGTTCACAGTCAACATGATGGGGCACCTTGGTCTATCGGGCCGCGTCTACGAGTGGGACGCGGAGACGCGCAAGGTCGCAGCAGAGCGAATCGCGCTCTACAAGAAGATCCGGCCCCTCCTCCGGGCGGCCGACGTCTTCCACCTCACGCCGCAAGTCTCCGCCATGTCGCCACGCTCGACGCAGGCCACGCTCTACGTAGGTCCGAAAAGCGGTCAGGCCCTGCTTTTCGCCTTCCAGGGGGGCGACCCCGCGCTTCAGGCCGTCCTCCGCCTGCGCGGCCTGATCGCTGACCGAATGTACCGCGTGGCGTGGCCCGCGGCCTTCGGCGCGGAGCAAACCGTGTCCGGCAAGAAGCTGCTGGAGGAGGGCCTGACCGTCCGCTTCCCGCACCGGGGTGCCTCGGTTATCGTGCCGATCGATCCATAATGAGGCACCATCGGCTGGAAGCCGGTGGGTTCGATCGTTGGCTGAAAGCCCGACCCTTCTTCGACCGAAGACGACCAAGACTCATACGCTCCGGGTGCCAGAGCGAGCCACGATCTTTTCCTCGCAGGGACCGCTCGCCGAACCTCTCGCCTTGCGGTCGGGAGCCAAGCTTGCCACGATGGCAATCCGAAGATTCGCGCCGCCACGGATGGCCGTGTCGAAAACCAAGGTCCCCAGGAAAAAGTTCCGTGTCGCGTTACTTCAAGTACAAGACTGGCCCGGCGCTCGTGCAGGCCGCTCGCGAAATGGGTCTGGAGATCAGGCTCGACGAAGACCTGTCTGTCCTTCGCGCTCCGCTGCAGGTTGGCGCCAGAACTGTCGGTAACCGGCTGGCGATCCAGCCCATGGAAGGGTGCGATGCCAACCTCGACGGTACGCCCGGCGAGCTGACGATTCGTCGTTATCGACGTTTCGGCGCCGGCGGCGCCAAGCTGATCTGGGGTGAAGCTTGTGCAGTCGTCCCGGAAGGACGAGCCAACCCGCGCCAGCTTGTGATCGACGAGTCCGCCGCATCGAGTCTCGAGGACTTGCTAACAGTTTGCCGTCAGTCTCACCGAGCGGCTTGCGGTCCGGACGACGATCTCCTGGTCGGCCTGCAACTGACGCACTCGGGACGCTACTCATGCGCCCGGCCCATCCTGGCCCAGCACGATCCCTTGCTCGACTGTCGAACGATCGTCGATAAAGCGTCTGGGACGGCCGTGACCCGGGACTTCCCGTTGATTTCCGACGCGGAGCTCGACAGGCTTGGCGACAGGTATGTGGCCGCAGCCGCGATCGCGTATCGGGTCGGCTTCGACTTCGTCGACCTCAAGCAATGCCATCGTTACCTGCTCAACGAGTTGCTCGCCGCGCGAACCCGGCCTGGCAAGTACGGCGGCAGCTTCGACAACCGCACCAGGTTCATTCGCGATGTCGTGGGCCGGATTCGGGACGCCCACCCAGTCTCGCTCATCGCCACCCGCCTCAATGTCTTCGATGGCGTCCCTTATCTGAAGGGAACCGATGGCGTGGGCGTTCCTGTCGCGTTCGATATGCCGGTTGCCTCTTGCTGGGGTACAAGCCAGGACGATCCCTTCACGCCTGACCTCACCGAGCCGATCGCGCTCATCGCCATGCTCGAGAAAGCGGGCGTTCAGCTTGTGAACGTATCGGCCGGCAACCCGTACGCCAGCCCGCACCTGCTTCGTCCCTTCGAGTACCCGCCCCCCGACGGGTACGAGACGCCGGAGCACCCGCTGATCGGCGTGGACCGGCATTTCCGGCTCACCGAGGCGGTCCAGCGAGCGTTTCCCGGCCTGGCCGTGGTCGGCTCGGGCTATAGCTGGCTCCAGGCTTTCGCGCTCGAGGCGGGCGCGGCGAACGTTCGCGAAGGACGAGCGAGCTTTGTCGGGATCGGCCGCGGAGCGCTTGCTCAGCCCGATTTCGGCCTTCGCATGGCTCGCGGCGAGGCACTTGATCCCAAACGCCTGTGCAGGACGTTCAGCTACTGCACGGCCCTGATGCGGTCGAAGCACAATGAGCTGGGTCAGTTCGCCACGGGCTGCCCGCCGTTCGACAAGGAGGTTTACGGGCCGATCTGGGATGAGGCCCGGCGATGACTTGTAGGTCTTCCGCGAAGGTGCGGCTATGAGAATTCTGGGGAGCCTCAGGTCCTTGCCGCGTTGCCTGCTTCGGGCCCCCTCGAGACTTTGGGTCCCGATCGTCCTGGTGCTGAACGCCCTGGGCCTGGTCGGTTTCTTCGTGCGCGATCGATCGCTTCTCCTGGCGTTTCTGCTCTATCTCCCGTTGCTTCCTCTTGGAGCCTGTTCGGTTGGCTTGGGCCTCGGTTTGCGTCGGTCAATCTCACGGCGCATGCGCGACGTCCTCGTCGTGATCGGCCTCGTTTCGATGGTCACCTGTTCCTCCTGGATGCTCGGGCGCGGCCCAGGCGGGCACCACGCCTCAGACCCAGAGCCGGACGCTCAGTCTGCTGCATTGGAACGTGCAGTGGGGCCGGTACTGGAACCGTCCCCAGAACGAGTGGAAGGCCATGGTGACCGAGATCGTCGGTCACAACCCGGACATCCTGGTCCTGAGCGAGGCCCCGCCCTATTATGGGATGTATCGAGCCCTCGATCGCCTGCCCGGACACCGGTTCCTGGTGTTCGTTCAGAGCAACCGCGCCGATAGGCACACGTATCACTTGTTCGTCTTGGCCAGGTGGCCCGTGCGGTTGATCGAGCGCGTGCTGATTTCCAACGGTGCCGCCGCCGTCGTTCAGGTCGATCACCCTGAGAGGCCCGTTCGACTCTTGTTCGTCGATGGGCAAAGCAAGATCACCCTCAATGCGAACTCCGATGCTTCACGACATCGCCAGAGCGTGTTCCCAGGCGTACAATTCAAGCGAGCCGATCGACCTGGTCGTGGGCGACTTCAACGCCGTCAGCCGGTCGATCGGCTTCGATGCTCTCGAGAGCGCGGGACGTGGATATCTGCTGGCCTCTCGCTTCTGCGGGGGCTGGCGAGGCTCGTGGCCGTCGTTATTCCCGCTCCTTGACATCGATCACGTTTGGGTACGAAGCGACTGGAGCATCGTGAGCTGCCGGCTCTTTACCAACTTCGCCAGCGACCACCGGGGACAGGTTGTACGTCTTGATTTCCCAAAGACTTGAGATCACGAGCCTCGTTCTCCTTTGCGGCCGGTCTCACTTTTTCGCGGAGCGCGGTAGGGCGAGTTGTCGCTGATAACGCTATGGACTCAGAAATTGGTTCGCGGTTCAGAGGATGCCTGATGAGGTATAGCGCAAAGGCCATGGCGCTGGATTCGTTTCGGTTCCTCGCTTCGATGATGACGATGTTCCTCGCGGTGGGGCTGTTCGGTTCCTCGCACGCTCCAGCCTTCGACCAGCCGGCCAATGAACCAAGTGCCGCGGGACTGGAGGTCGGCGATCGGGTCGCGCTGAAGGACCTGTCGACCTCCTTGCTGCGACGGAGACAGGCCGGTGCCCAACCGCGGCGAGAGCGTCTTTCGGGTCGAACGCGTTGGCGGAGAGCATGCCGATATCGCTACCGACGATGGCACGGTGCGCGGCTGGGTGCGGACCGATCAGATCGTGCCCGTCGAGAACGCGAGCAGCTTCTACTCCAGGAAAATCGAGGCCGACCCGAAGGATGTCCAGGCTCGCGCGGCGCGTGGGCAGATCTGGATCGAACAGAAGAAATGGGACCGGGCGCTGGCCGACCTGGACGAGGCGATCCAACTCTCGCCCCACGATCCCCGGCTCTATTACCATCGCGGCAAGGCTCATGCCCAGAGCAAGCAGCACGAGAAGGCACTCGCCGACCTGACCGCGGCCATTCGCCTCGATCCCAGATGTGCGCAGTACTACCACGAGCGAGGCCTCGTCTGGGACAAGAAGCGGTACTTCGACAAGGCGATTGACGACCTGAGCGCGGCCATTCGCCTTGAACCGGCAAACGTGTCGTGGGTGATGGCCCGCGGCAAGCTCTGCTCGGCGCACGGGCGTCACAACCAGGCCATGGACGACTTCGACTGGGTCATCCGGACGCGGCCCGGCGAACCCTCAGGGATACGCCGTGCGCGGCGAGGAGTGGCTGGAAAACCTGGAGTCCGATAAGGCCATCGCCGACTTCACGTGCGCCATCGAGGTTGACCCCTCATTCGTCACGGGCTTGCTCCTGCGAGCGAAAGCCTGGAAGCGCCGGTTTGACTTCAAGATGGCGATTGCCGACTATGCTGAAGCCATTCGCCTCGCTCCGGAGAACCCCCTGCCCCGCCAGAACCTTGCCTGGCTGCTGGCAACCTGCCCCGAAAAAGCCTCTCGCGACGGCCCGCGTGCCGTCCAGGAAGGCACCATGGCCTGCGAGCTGACCCACTGGAACGACCCGGAGTGCCTCAATTCCCTGGCCGCCGCTTGCGCCGAGGTTGGGGATTACAAGTCCGCCGTCAAGTGGCAAGCCCGCACCATCGAGCTTCTGCCCAGGGACGATAAGAACCGGGCCGTGTTCCGCCGCCGGATGTTCATCTACGAGGCGAAGCATCCGTATCGGGATTGAAGACGCTCACGAGCATCAGTCTACGCCAGTCAACGGCGTCGTGAACTTGGTCTGTCTCTTGCAAGACCGGAGCGTGCCATCCGGAGTTTCTGGTGTCGTTCCCGGTCGTTCAGGAATGTTCAACGGGTTTCTACTGAGACCGCTCCGACAAGTAATTCTCCACCATGATCTTGAGCTGGCCATCAACTTGAAGCCCCATCGCGCGGCCTCTGTCGAGGGCTTCGTCGGCGCTCCAGCCGTGAGCGCGGGCTTGCTGCAGCAAGACCAGGGCCATCGCCCGACCGCCCTTACGGCAGTGGACCAGCACCTTGCCGTCGCCCGCGGTCAGACGATCGATGAAATCGACAACGTTGGAGACGCCCGGGTCGGCCAGCGGAGCGCCGCCGACACCGTGGTGCAGGTACTCCATGCCGAGGTCTCGTACCTTGGCCCCTTCGTCAGCCGTCGAGAGCGGCTGCTCGGGCTCGCCGTCATGGCGGAGGTTGACGATGCCCACGTAGCCTTCGTCCCGGAACGCGGCCAGGTCTTCCTCGGTGGGCTGGTCGCCAATGGTGATCGCCGGGGTTATCGATCGTTTCACGTTCATGTTTCGGGCTCGCCTTATAAAGATTTTTGGACAACGGTGCGTGTTTCGATCAGGCTGATGGCTAATCAAGACGATCGTTCGGATCGAGCTCTACGTTGGGGACCCTGGAAAGGATGCGCTCGAATCGCGAGCGATCACCGCACCGGGCACGCTCCTCAAGGTATTCGACAGGCATCAAAGCCGCAAGCTTCTCGGCCACGGCCGTGCTGATGAATCGGTCGATCGAGATCCCTTCACGCCGGGCCGTCTCCTTGAGCTGATCGTGCAGCGAGTCGGGCAGACAAAGGCTCAATGTGATCATGACTTAGCTCCAACACGGGTATTGCCTCCCAGGCATAACCAGAAAGACGTCAATCGTCAACGCGTCGTTCACCGCACGCAATTCTGCCCTCGATTCAATTTCCCGCCTTGACCAAACTCCGGCTTCCGTTAAGAATACCTACCGTTCGGTAGACTATCGATCGCAAACCTGCTCTCCTTCCACGCATTCACGAATGGATGATACGATGGCCGCACCCGCGACGGCGGTGAAGACCGAGACGAATACCGTGGCGCGGCATATCGCGAGGGTGGCGGCTCGGCTGTTCGCGGCGCAGGGATATGACGCGACTCCCGTCCGGGAGATCGTCGAGAAGGCGGGGGTAGCCAAGCCGACGCTTTACTACTATTACGGCAGCAAGGAGGGCCTGGCCAAGGCCTTGATCTCGGTTCCGCTCGCGAACCTGGTCGACCAGCTCCGCCAGATCGTCACGACGGAAAAAGACCCGATTCACTGCCTGGAGCAGATCCTCGAGGCACATTTCGCGTTCTGCCGCGAAGACCCCGACCGGTCGCGGTTCATATACGCCCTCATTTTCGGGCCGCCGGGCTCGGAATCGGCCATCGACACCGAGTGCTGCAAGGATGACCTGGTGAAATGGACCGAGGCGGCCGTGCGCCGCCTGGCCGACGCGGGTATCATCCCTCGCGAGCGAGTTGACGCCTGCACCACGATGTGCCGCGGGATGATCGTGATCACAACCGTCGACTTCCTTTACGGCGACAAGCCCCTGGGGCAAGACCTGGCGCGCTGCTCGTCAGCGACCTGCTGCTGGGCTTCGACGGGCGCCGAGCTTGATTGATAAGGAACCAAATAATTCTATGAAACGACGGCTTTCTACATGGCTGACGGTGATTCTGGGCGGGCTGATCGCGGGCAACGGCTCAGGCTGTTCACCCGCCGGCGCGGAGCCTTCGGCCAAAGGGCCGACGGCGCCGAAAGCCGTGCCCGTAACCGTGGCACTCTTGGAACACCGTACCGTCGAGCGGACGGTCAACGTCGTTGGCAGCCTGCGCGGCTGGGAGCAAGTGGCCGTCGGCTCCAAGCGAACGGGGCGTGTGGCCAGGGTGCTGCACGACATGGGAGACCGCGTGCGGCCGGGTGAGTCGCTCGTCGAGCTCGAGACGGTTGACGCCAAGCTGGCCTGCGACCAGGCCCAATCGAGATACCTGGGAGAGCTCGTCAAGCTGGGCCTGACAGCCAAGCAGGCCGATGCGTACGTCGGCTTCCATGGAATCTCCGAGGAGCTGATTCGCGGCAAGCAAGCCGAGGAGGCCATCGAGCGAGTGCCGGCGGTGGTTCAGGTGCGCGTGAGCAAGGAGAAAGCGCTGCACAATTTGAACCGCCAGCGTGCCCTGGGCAAGAAAGGAGCCAGCACGCAGCAGGAGCTCGAAGATTACGAAAATGAGTACCGCTCGGCCTCGGCCGCCTACGACAATGCGAAGATCACCGCACAGAATGTCATCGCCATGGCCATCGTCAACCGAGTGGCGTTCGAGCAGTCCCGCCAGACTCTCAAAGATATGACGATTCGCGTACCACAGCCGGTGAAGGTCCACCCGGGTACCAGCCAGGCCGAGGCGATCGTCTACGCGGTGACGAAGAAGTCGGTCTCGGAAGGCCAGTTCGTCAAGGAAGGAGAGGCGGTGTTCGAGCTGGTCATCGACAATCCGCTCCGGCTCTGGACGAACGTGCCCGAGCGCTACGCGGAGCAAGTGGCCATCGGCCAGCCCGTGCGGATCTCGGTCTCGTCTCATCCCGAGCTCACTTTCGCGGGCAAGGTCGTGCGGATCAACCCGTCGGTCGACGCGGCCAGCCGGACGTTTCAGGTGGAGACCGAAATCCCCAACGACCGCCGCCTGCTCAGACCCGGCGGATTCGCCAAGGCCACGATCATCACCGACTCGGCCGCCAAGGCCGCCGTCGTCCCCACCGAGTCAATCGTCCGGTTCGCGGGCGTGACCAAGCTGTTCATCGTCGAGAACAACAAGGCCAGGTCGATCAGCGACATCATCACAGGCGCAGAGGGCCGGGGCTGGGTCGAGGTGACGAGCAAGTCTCTTCCCGCTTCCGCCTCGGTCGTGACCACCGGTCAAACCCAGCTTGCCGACAACACGCAAGTTGTCATCCGCACGCCGGAACCGCCGTCGGAACATGGTCGCAGCGCGGCAGGCAAATAGTAGGCAGTAAGCAGTAGGCGGTGAAGTAAGACGGAACTCTGGTTATCCGCTTGCGTCCTGTCTGCTCACTGCCTACTGCCTACTCATAACTCTTCCGGAGTTCCCATGACTCTTTCTGATATCTGTATCAACCGGCCTGTGTTCACCTGGGTGCTTGTGGCGATCCCTGTGGTGCTCGGGTTGGTCTCGTACAACGAGCTGGGCGTTGACCTCTTTCCTAACGTGGATTTCCCAGTCTGCACCGTGACCACGGTGTTGCCGGGCGCCAGCGTCGAGGAGATGGAGACGACCGTCACGAAGCCGGTTGAAGATATCATCAATACGGTTGCGGGCATCGACGAGCTGCGGTCGATCACGCAGGAAGGGGTGTCGATCGTCACCGTGCAGTTCCTGTTGTCGAAGAACGGCGACGTGGGGACGCAGGAGGTGCGCGACAAGGTCAACACCATTCTCTCCGACCTGCCCGACGGCACGCAGCCGCCAATCATCGACAAGTTTGACACCGGGTCGATGCCAGTGATGACGATCGCGATCTCGGGCAGGCGCGACTTGCGCGAGGTGACCGAGATCGCGCGGCGGCAGATCAAGGAGCGGCTCGAAACCGTCGCGGGGGTGGGTGCGATCAACCTCGTCGGGGGGCGGGTGCGAGCCATGAACGTGGTCGTCGACACCGACAAGCTCGCCGGCTTCAACCTGTCGGTCGACGACGTTCGATCGGCCCTGGTACGGCAGAATCTTGAAGTCCCCGGCGGCCGCGTCGATCAGGGTCCGCGCGAGCTCGTCTTGCGAACGCTGGGCCGGCTGCGTACCGACCGCGAGTTCAACGATCTGATCATAGCCAACCGCAACGGCTACCCGATCCGCGTGCGCGACGTCGGCCGGGCGGTCGATTCTCACGAAGAGCCGCGCACCCTGGCGCGGCTCGATGGCGACAGCGCGGTCAGCCTCGTCGTCCAGAAGCAGTCGGGGGTCAATACAGTCAAGGTGGTCGAGGACGTCAAGGCGCGGCTCGATCAGCTTCGCGCCGCTCTGCCGCAAGACATCTCGATCGAGATCATCCGCGACCAGTCCCGGTTCATCAAGAAATCGATCGAGGAGGTGAAGTTCCACCTGCTCCTGGCCGCGGTCCTGGTATCGGCCACGATCCTGCTCTTCATCCGCGACTGGCGTACCACACTCATCGCCACGCTGGCCATCCCGACATCGATTATTCCCACGTTCATGTTCATGCGGTACATGGGGTTCACCCTCAACAACATCACCATGCTGGGGCTGATCCTGGCGATCGGCATCGTGATTGATGACGCGGTCGTGGTGCACGAGAACATCTTCCGGCACATGGAAGAAGACGGCATGGACGCCATGGCAGCGTCCCGGCAAGGGACGCGGGAGATCGCCCTGGCGGTGCTGGCGACCAGCTTGTCGTTGATCGTGATCTTCTTGCCGATCGCGTTCATGGGGGGGATCGTGGGTCGGTTCTTCTCGAGCTTCGGCCTGACGGTGGCCTTCGCCGTCGCGATGAGCCTGTTCGTTTCATTCACGCTCACGCCCATGCTGTGCAGCCGGTTTCTGAAACTGGAAGCCGCCGAGGCTGGGCATCAGGCCAAGTCGAAATCGGGGTTCTTTTACAGGATACTCGATGGCAGCTACGGCCTGATTCTCAAGGGAGCGCTCCGGTTCAAATTCGCCGTCGTGCTGCTCACGATCGGCGTCATCGCCAGCACGATTCCGATCGGCAAGGCGATGGGTCTGTCGCTCATACCTCGCGACGATCAAAGCGAATACGAGGTCACCGTCACCACGCCCGAGGGCTACAGCCTTGACCGCAGCGCACGGCTTCTGAGCGAACTCGAAGGGCGGATCTGGAAGCTGAAGGGAACGCAGCATGTCTTCACCACCGTGGGCCAGACCGAGGGCGGCCGCACGGTCAAGGGTGAGGGAGACGTGACCCGCGCCACGATCTATGTGCGGATGACCGAACTGGAAGACCGAGATTACACCCAGTTCGCGATCCAGCAGCAAGCACGTGAGATGCTGGTCGACTACCCCGACCTACGCGTCAGCGTCAACGACGTGTCAGCGTTTCAGGGAGGCAGGCGGCCGCAAACGTTCCAGGTGAATCTGGCCGGCCCAGACCTGAATAAGCTTTCCGACTACGCCGACCACTTGATCGCGGAGCTCAAGAAAGAGCCTGGGCTCGTCGACCTCGACACGACGCTCTCCTGCGCAAGCCCGAGGTTCAGGTGCTGGTCGACCGCGAGGCGGCCAGCGACCTGGGTGTACCGGTGGGCACGGTGGCCGACACGTTGCGCATTCTCGTGGGCGGCATGCCCGTCTCCAAGTTTCGCGAAGGCGACGAGCAATACGATGTCTGGCTCCGCGCCGAGGCGAATGATCGCGAGACGACCCAAGACCTCTATCAGCTCTCGCTGCCGTCTCCCTCGGTCGGCCTGGTCAAGCTTTCCAGTCTGGCGAAGCTGGTCGAGGAGCGCGGGCCGACCGAGATCGAGCGACTGGGCCGCGAGCGCATCGTCACCGTGCTGGGCAATCCCGAGGGCATCGCGCTGGGCGAAGCCGTCTCGCGGGGCGAGAAGATCCTCAAGGCCATGAATTTACCGCCGCAGTATACTTACATCTTCACAGGCCAGGCCAAGACGCTGGGCGAGACCGGTTATTATTTCCTGGTCGCTTTTGGACTCGTCGATCACGTTCATGTTCCTCATCCTGGCCGCCCAGTTCGAGAGCTGGATGCAGCCGATCGCCATCCTGATGGCCCTGCCGGTGACCATTCCCTTCGGCATGCTGTCGCTGGTCCTCTTCCGCACGCCGATGGACCTGTACGCGATGTTCGGCCTGTTCATGCTGGTGGGCATCGTCAAGAAGAACGGCATCCTCCAGGTCGACGCGACCAACCAGCTTCGCGCCCGGGGATACAGCCGGCAAGAGGCGATTCTGGAAGCGAACCACACGCGGCTGCGGCCGATTCTGATGACCACCGTCATGCTGGTCGCGGCCATGGTCCCGATTGCCCTGGGCCAAGGCCCAGGCGCGGGCGCCAGGGCCAGCATGGCCAAGGTGATCATCGGCGGGCAGATGCTTTCCCTGGTGCTGGCGCTGCTGGTGACCCCGGTCTTCTATGCCTTGCTCGACATGGTGGTCAACCTGTCACGCCGGCTGGGAATCCGGTTCTCGGTGGAACGAGTGCCCAGCCCAGCCGCATGCGGCTGCCGGACAGACCCCGGTGATCGAAGGGGCCTGAACGACTCGGTTTTGCCCTGGCGGTTGTCAGAAGTCTGGGACGACTCTCCGCATAAGATTGGACGACGTCTGACGAATACGTCTTAGCGCCTGCCCGATCCAGCCAACCTTGTCGTTCCGATCACTCGACCCAAAGTGAGGAAAGGTAAGACCATGCACCTCGTCGAATCGATGTTGAGTGCGATCCCCTGGTTTGCCTGGATCCCGATCGTCGCGATCATCTGCGGCACGATCGGTGGCGTGGTGAATTCAGTCCACAAGCACAACGAACGCATGGCCATGATCCGGATGGGCATGCATCCTGATGACAAGACCGAGAAGCCGTATCTCGAAGAGCAAGAGGTTTGAGCCTTCGAACCGTGGGCGGGAACCAGCACACAGGGCGGAGTTCTCGCCCGAGTTCGAACTGAGCGTTGAAGTCACCTCGACGCGCGGACCGAGCGGCGGAGCGGTGCCGGGCCGGCAGGGGGGCTTGCTTGGCGGCAAGGACCCCGCCGGCCGTTTTCGTGTGCAGCGGGTGCGACCGGTCGGCGCGGACGCACCGGGTTTCAGTCAACCCCCGGCCACCGCGTCGACCCGGCGCGGCACCGAGGGTCAGGTCATAGGGGAGCCAGCCGGAAACCAGTCCGGCCGCGGCGTTGAAGGATCGGCTGTATCACCGGAGCGGCCGCCTCTTCGGGCGTCGCGCCGAGCAGCGGGGTGTCCGGGGTGTGGGCCGCTGCGGCCGGTGGCGCGAATACCGTGATCACCCCGACACGGGTATCCGAGGGGACCTGGGACGGCGTGGTGACGGCGCCGACGGCCGGCGAACCGACCGGGCTGTCGTCGTGGTGCGCGCGAACCGGCTGCAGCCAGTTGGTGGCGACGTAGTTGCCGACCTCGTACCCGAGGGCTTCCCCGGCCGTGACGTCGAAGCGCCAGTGGATGCCGGCGAAGACGCGGCTGTCGCTCACCTCGTGCGCCGCCGCGGAGAAGCTTTCGTAGGAGCGCGTCACGCCCGGCAGGCTGTCGGTAGTCAACGTGAAGGGCACGTCGTCGGTCTCGAAGTAGGCCGCCAGCACGGCCGCGGCCGCGGCGCTGTGGCCGCTGTGGCCCGAGACGTACGAGGGGAAGGGCGGCGTCCCCAGGAACGACGTCCAGGCCGGGTCGGGCGCCGTGTCGGGGTTGCCGTCGGTGTCGGCGGCGCGGATGGCGGTCACCGGCCGCCAGAAGTCGTAGGTGTACTTGGCGTCCCAGATGGCGAAGTAGGCGTCCGCCTGGGCCAGGTTGAGCAGGGCGAACAGGCGGGCGTTCTGCACCATTGAGTCGCCGCGCTGCACGGCGACCTCCCGGGCGATCTGGTTCCAGTAGCCGGCCGACGTGTACGTGCCGGCGGTGCCGTACCAGAACCGGGCGATGTCGGACTGCTCGGCGGTGCGCGTGCTGCTGCTCGCGGCGCCAAGGCTCTTGACCTCCTCGAAGGCGGCCGTGTACTCGGCGCTGGTCAAGTCCGGCGGCGGCGGCGGGCGGAACTGCCGAGTCGCTGGGGATGCAGAACGGGATGACCTGCCCCCACTGCGGCGCCACGGCGGGCGCGAAGGCCGGCGGCGTCGGCTGCCAGTCGCCCGGGTCGGTCCCCGGCACGTAGGAGACCTGGTTGTCCGAGCCGTCGGTGCTCCGCCAGGCCAGGATCTGCTGGGCGACGGCCTGCCCCACGGCGATGCCCTGTTTCGCGCGGCCGGGCGGGATGCCGGCGAGATCGGCGGCCAGAGCGGCGTCGAACGTCGCCTGGTGCGCCGGGGACAGCGCGACCAGCGTGTCGTGCGCCGCCTGGGCGGCCGCGGCCTCGAGCGAGGCCCCGCGCGACGCATGGACGTCGGCGAAGAGCGGCGTGTACGACCGGTCGATGGCGTTGACGGCGTCGTAGACCGCCGCGTGGACGATGGCCGCCTTGCGGGCGAGGTACAGGGGCAAGAGGCGGTCGTCCTTGAGGGCATCCAGGAGGACCTGGTTCCACTCGAGGACGACGTCCGCCGACAGCAGGCAGCGGTCGTCCAGCGGTTCGAGTCGCGGGCGGAACCCGGCCCGACGGCCGGCCGCGCGGGTCCAGCGGTGCTGGGGGACGGATCGCAGGGTAGCCAGGATCGAGCGAAATGACATGTTCGTCTCCTTCGCGGTTGTGGTCTGCGCGTAGGATGACGGCGGCCCCCTCGGCCGCGCAGACCGAACGCCGGGCGGTGCCGGGCCGGCGGGGGGCTTGCTTGGCGGTAAGGACCCCACCGGCCGCCTTCAACGATGCACGATCAAGGCCCCTTTTCAGGGGGCAGGTGATTCACGCGGAACGACAAACGTGTGCTGGATCGTCTCCTGCTGGAATCCGATCACCTCGGGAAATCGCAGGCCGGGCAAGAGTTGCACGTCGAAGATCTCTTCCACGGCGGTCTGGAACTCCAGCAAAGCAATGACCCGGCCGCTGCGCAAGTCCACCACCGCCACGCCGCATTTCAACTGCTCGCGCCGCTCGGCCAGGGGCACGCCGTCCATCGCGGACGTTGGGTCGGATCTTCGACAGGCCGACGAAGGCATACGGCCCGACCAGCGCCAGGCCGCGGGCGAAGCCGGGCAGCTCGGCGACACGTCTGCCGCCGGCCGGTGGCGGGATCGACGAGCACCAGCTTGCCCGGTCCCGGATTCCAGCAGCCACAGCCGGCCGTCGTGCCAGCGCGGCGAGTGCGGCATCGACAGGCCGCGGCTGATCACCTCTCCGCTGCTCACATCCATCAAGCAGCCGCCCTGGGGCTTGTTGGCCCGCCAACCGCCGGCGGTGTCGGTCTCGCCCAGGGCGGTGACGTACCTGGGCCGGCCGTCCACGATCGCCAGGCCGTTCAGATGGCAGCGGTCCTCGGCGGCCAGGGCGGTGACGAACGGCGGCCGCCAGCGCGGCACGAAGCTGTAGTCGGGGTGCAGCGTACAGAGGCAGGAGAAGCGGGTGTTGACCACCCACAGCTCGTCGCCGGCCCAGGCGAGTCTCGTGGACGCCGATGTCTCCGGTGACGTGCGCAGGAGCGCGGCAGGAAGCAGGCGTCGTGCCGGCCGGCCGGCTCGACGCGCGAGGCGATGTCCGGGGCGTTGCGCAGGAACCAGATCTGGCTGCGGGTGCCGATGGCCAGCCGCTGGGCATCCACCGCCAGGCCCATGGGCCGGTCGAACGTGCGCACCAGCATCGACAGCCCGCCCCCCGCGGCCCGGGCGACCAGCAGCTTGTTGGCCTGGTAGGTGCTCACCAGGAGCGACGCACCGAGCTGCTGCAACAATGCCACGAAGCTGTCGGTCTGGGTGTACTGGAACTCGACCGCGGCCGGGGCCGCCGGCGAAGTGCTCGGGGTGCTTTGGTCTCCGGGCTTCACCGGCGGCACGGCGACGACGGCGGACATGAGACTCCTCCTTCCTCGGCGCTCAATCGTCGTTGAGGATCGTGCCGATGCCGCGCTTCTTGGTGAACAGCGAATTGCTGCTGTTGCCGAACAGGTCCAGGTAGAACGTACTCGTTCGGCCTCCTTCTTGCTGTCGCCCTTGACGTCGATCGTGATCGTCTTGGTCGTCTCGCCGGGTGCGAAGGTCAGCGTGCCGGTCTTGGCGACGTAGTCGTTGTCGCCGGTCGTCGCGGTGCCGTTCACGGTCTGGAACGACACCGTCACCGGCTGGTCGTAGGCGGCCGAGAGCGTGACCGTGAAGGTGAACAGCGTCGTCTTGTTCTTCTTGCCCTCCGCTCTTGGTCACGTCGCTGATGCTGATCCGCGGCTCGTTGTCGAGGATGGTGCCGATGCCCTGGCCGTCGGCGATGGTCGCATTCGTCGCGGCGCTGAGGTTGACGGCGAAGGTCTCGTCCGCCTCGGCCGAGGCGGTCGCCCCTGACCGCGACCGTGATCGTCGCGCTGGTCTGGCCGGCGGGGATGGTCACGGTCCCGGACGCGGCCGTGTAGTCGCTGCCGGCCGTGGCGGTGATGTCCGCCGTGGCGTAGTGGACCGTCACGTCGACGTTGGAGGCGTACGAGAGGGTCAGCGTGAAGGTGGCGTTGACCGTGCCGGTGTTGCCTTCGGTGACCGTCGCGTCGCTGACGGAGACAGTCGGCGGCACGAACGGCCAGGACTGGTTGTTGATCAGGACCGAGGCGCTGTTCCCGGTGGCATTGGCCGTGGTGGCGTCGAGCCAGCCGTCGCCGTTGAAGTCACCGGCCGCCACCGCAGAGGGCAACGGACCGACGGCGAAGTTCTCGGCGGTCGAGAACGTGCCATTACCGAGGCCGCGGAGGATGCTGACGCTGCCGTCAGCACTGTTCGCCGTGGCGATGTCGAGCTTGCCGTCGCGGTTGAAGTCGCCCAGGACAACGGACTCGGGCCGGGTGCCGGCGGCGTAGTTCTGGGAGCTCGCGAACCCGCCCACGCCGTTGCCCAGCAGCACGCGTGACGTTGTTACTATAGACGTTCGCCGTCACCACGTCGATCTTGGCGTCGCCGTTCACGTCCCCCGCGGCCACCGAGACGGGGTTGGCGCCGATGGCGGAGGTCTGAGCCGGCTGGAACGTGCCGTCGCCGTTGCCCGGCATCACGACGACCTCGCCGTCGTCGCCCTTGACCGCGACCATGTCTGGTTTGCGGTCGCCGTTGAAGTCTGTGACGACTCCGAGATAGTAGAAGCCGGAGTCGCCCGAGCTGGTGATCGGGGCCGAGAACGAGCCGTCGCCGATCCCCAGCAGCACGTTGGCCTCACCGCTGTAGGTGTAGTACCAATCATCGTAGACGTTGGAGATCACTCCGAGGTCGAGCTTGCCGTCGCCGTTGAAGTCGCCAACGGCCACGGAACTGGGGATCGAACCGATGTCGATGTTGCTTGCGGCCTGGAACGTGCCGTCGCCGTTGCCCGAGAGCAGGCTCACGTTATTACCTCCCTGGTTGGCCGTCGCCAGGTCAAGCTTGCCGTCCCTGTTGAAGTCGCCGACCGCCACGGACAGGGGCCGGGCGCCGGTGGTGGAAGTCCGAGCCGGCTGGAACGAGCCGTTGCCGTTGCCAAGAAGCACACTCACGGAGTTGCTCTCGACGTTGGCCACGGCCAGGTCGAGCCGACCGTCGTGGTTGAAGTCCGCCGTCACCACAGCCTGCGGGTTCGTACCCACGGGGTAGCTCACCGCGGGGCTGAAGCTGAGCAGGCAGCGGTCTTCCAGGACTTCGAGGTTGCGCCGATGCGTCGCGGCTCGCGACGCGCCCCGTCGCCGGTGATGGCGTTGGCCCCGGCTCGGCGCCAGGGTGGATCGGAAGTTGTGCAGCCAACTGTGGAATGACATGGTCCGTTCTCCCTTTCCAGGTTGGTCTGCGATAAAATGGTGGGACATCGCCGCCGGCGCAGACCGAGCGCCGGGGCGGTGCCGGGCCGGCGGGGGGCTTGCTTGGCGGTAAGGACCCCGCCGGCCGCTTTTTGGTAGAACGCACGATCCGCGTGATGCTTGCCGATGTCAGCAACGGTCGATCGACGGCCATATTGCAGGGCCTGGCAGGACTTCCGGGACGCGGAGCCCTTCTTCCCGGCCATGCCCATGAATAGCAACGCGAAAAGCCAATACGATCCCGGGCCCACGGTCAGTTCCTGTAGGGCGTGACCGGAGTGGCGGGGTCGAGTGAAGCTGCATTGCCTGTTTGAGTGAGTGCGTCTCGATCATGGCTTGGGCTCCTTCGCGGACTCGATCCGTGCCTCGGCCTCGCGGCGGAGAATTCGACAGCACAGCCAGGCATTCCAGGGGCCGTCAATGCTATCCAGCCCGGGCGACTTCCCGTCGAGAAGCTGGCTGGCCTTAGCCATCGCCTCGCGCGCCTTCTCGTCCTTGCCCAGGTGATGGAACGACATGGCTTCGACATAGTGATTCATCACGATCAGCGGCGGGTCCTCCGCGGATCGCTCAATGCTCTTCTCGCAGGCGTAGAGCGCTTCGGCAAATCGGCCGCACCGGAAGTGGTGCAGTCCTTCCGCGAACCGGATCCACGGATAATCGTCGTGGTTCTCCTGGGCCGACATGGCCCTTTTGGCCAGCGGGGCGAGTTGCTCAGGGTCGGGCACGCCACCGGGGAGCAGCAGACAGGCGTTGATCGTTCGTTCGGCCTCAACGGGACCGGTGACCGCACCCCATCGCGACAGCATGGTCTTGCAATAGTCCTGGTAGGCCGGCAGGTCGCCCCGTTCGGCCACCAAGGCGCCGAATAGGAAAGCGCTCAAGTGGTCTTTGGGGTCGAGTTCGATCGCCCTGGCAAGGCTGGCGGAGGCTTTCTTCCACTCACCCTTTCGGGCCTGGATATCGGCCAGGCCTCTGAAGGCCAGGCCGTCCTCTGGGAGAAGCTCGATGGCCTTGCGGTAGCTCGCCTCGCCACGCAGGGCGTCTTCGGTCGTGGCTTTCAACCTGGCCAGCGTGTCGACCTTCTTCCGGTATCGTGCGTCGTGCTCCGCCGTCACACTCGACGCGATCGGCGTCGCCGTTCCAGACGCGGGCGGTCGCATCGAAGCTTCCTGTCACGATCAGATTCCCATCGGGACTGAAGGCCAGGCAGGCGAGTCCCGCGGTGTGTCCGAGGAGGGTGAAGACGTGCTGGCCGGTCTGCATGTCCCAGAGCTTCATGGTCCGATCGTAGCTCGCCGTCGCGAGCCGGCGGCCGTCGGGGCTGAATGCGATGGAGATGACGTCGGCCGAGTGACCGGTCAGGGTGTGAACGATCTGGCCGCTCGCGATCTCGCGGATCACGACCGTGTTCACGCGAATGCATTCCTTGCTCCGCGAATCATCGCCGGCATCGGCTAACGTGACCTGTGCGACGAGCTTGCCGTCAAGGCTCGTCGCCGTCGTTTGCAGGTGGTCTGAGCCGGGCACGAATCCGGCAGGTCAGCTTTTCGAACTTGGTCCCGGCGAGTGCGGAATCGAGCTCACCGGTGACGGGATTCCAGCCCTTCGTGAGTCGTCGATTCCGCCGAAATCCGGGCTCCGAAAGGACCCGAAGTCCGTCGCGCCGGAAGGCGAGGCGAGCCACCGCGCCGGCGTGTTCGACCACGACAGGACGACTCGTCCGGAGGTCCCAGAACCGGATTGACCCATCGACGCTCCCCGTCGCGACCTCCCGGCCGTCGGGCCGGAAGGCGACCGCCCCAGACGAAGTCGGTATGGCCGTGGAACGTCGACATCCGCCGGCCGGAAGGCACCTCCCAGAGCCTGACGCTCCGGTCCTCGCTCACCGTGACGAGGTTGCGGCTGTCGGGGCTGAAGGCAAGGTTCAGGACGAACCCTTCGTGCGCGAAGATCGTCATGCGCCTCGACGCCCGTTGCGGCATCACGGAGCTTGACCGTTTTGTCCCATCCGCCGGTGGCCAGCCATTTCCCGTCGGGGCTGTAGGCCAGGCAGTAGACCCATTTCTTGTGGCCCTTGAGGTCGTGAAGCTTGCGGACGGTTTCGAGATCCCAGACCTCCACGACTTCCGAACCGGCGACGGCGAGCCGTCTGCCGTCAGGATGGAACGCGACCTTGTTCACGCCGCCTCGGGGACCTGGGAACGCTTTGGTCTCCTTTCCGGACGCCACATCCCAGACCTTGACCCGGCCGACCTGGTCACCGCTATATTCCCCGTACCCCACGGCAAGCGACTTGCCGTCGGGGCTGAAGGCCACGGACATGGCGGTCAACCCCGGTTCACTTCGGGTCCACATGCTCTGTCCCGTCGCCAACGTCCCAGACCATGACGATGCCCGCCTCGAATCCGGCGGCGACGAACTTGCCGTCCGGGCTGACAGCCACGCTCCGAACATTCCCCTTCGCCCCGGGCAGAGTCGTCCGCCGTTGGCCGGAGCTCACGTCCCACACGTTGACGCTTGCCCCCGCTCGGAAGTTGCCGCTCTGTCCACCCGAGCCGGAAACGACCCACGTTCCGTCAGGACTGTACGCCAGCGAGCCGACAGGCTCGTTTACCGAGATCGAGGACCCGGCGCTCCGAATTGCAGAGCCGCTCGACGAAGTGCCACTCCCAGCCGCGACGCTCGGGGTCGCAGCCGTGCAACAGGTCCTCGGCCAGGGCGACGTTGTCGTCCTGGATCTCGCGATAGGCCCGGTTGACCCGGTTGATGTAGTCCTCCCGGGCCAGGTCCTGGGCCCGCTGACTGGCGGTCTTCTCATTAGCGACAGCGATACGGCGCTGGTCATTCGCCTCCTGCTCGCTGGCCCTGGCCTGGCTCGCTATCCCGGGCCTGACGGAGTGCCGCCTCCTTGTGGTCCCTCTCGCGTGAGATCAGCATGTTGCTGGCGGCCAGCATCCCGACGCCCACCACGGTCGCCAGGAGGATCAGCCCCGCCGCAATCAAGGCGGCCTTATTCCTCCGGACGAATTTCCCGAGGCGGTACCGCGCCGAGGGCGGGCACGCCTGCACCGGCTCGTCTTCGAGATAACGGCGCAGGTCGGCCGCCAGGCCGTTGGTCGTCTCGTACCGCCGCGACCGGTCCTTCTCCATCGCCTTCATCACGATCCAGTCCAGCTCGCCGCGGACCAGTCCAGTGAGCTTCCGCGGGTCCAGGTTGCGGCACGCCGCGATGCTCGGCAGCTCCTCCGCCGTGCCCAGCCGCGTGCTGGGCCACGGCGGGTCCTCCTCGCGGATCACCCGCAGAATCTCCAGGAGCGCCGCCTCCTTCAGCCGCTTGTGGTTCAGCGGCGTCGTTCCGGTCAAGCAGCTCGTAGAGCAGCACGCCCAGGCAGTAGATGTCCGAGCGGGTGTCGATGTCGAGGTTGTTCAGCTCCGCCTGCTCCGGGCTCATGTACTCCAGCGTGCCGACCACCGCGCCCAAGCCGGTCACCAGCGTCCGCTCGGTCAGCGGCTGGCCGATGGCCTTGGCCACCCCGAAGTCGATCACCTTCACGATCGGGATGCCATCGTACGGCGCCACCAGCACGTTCGAGGGCTTGAGGTCGCGGTGGATGATCCCCTTCTGGTGGGCGTGCTGTACCGCCTGGCAGACCGGCACGAAGAGTTCCAGACGCTCGCGGACCGACAGCCTCCGTTCGTCGCAGTACCTGGTGATGGGAATGCCCTTGACCAGCTCCATGGCGAAGTACGGCCGTCGTTCGGGCGTGGCCCCGGCGTCCAGGACCCTGGCGATGTTGGGATGGTCCATGAGTGCCAGCGCCTGCCGCTCGGCCTCAAACCGGGCGATGACTTGACGGGAGTCCATACCGGCCTTGATGAGCTTGACGGCGACCAGCCGCTTGACCGGCTCGGTCTGCTGGGCCAGCCAGACGGTACCCATGCCGCCCTCGCCGATTTGCTCAATCAGTTTGTACGGGCCGATCACCGTCCCGTGGCTCTCCGCGGCGGGCTGGTCGATGGCCGCCACGGGCTCGCTCCACGCTGGTCGGTCCAGCAGGGTGTCGGGGGCGTCGGCGGCGGCCAGCAGGGCCTCGACGTGGGCGATCCGCGTCTCGTCCCCGCCGCACGCCACCCGGACATACTCCAGCCGGCGATCCGGGTCGGGGATGTCCCGGGCGGCGTGGAAGATCGCCTCGTTGTTCGGCCGTGATGCGGTCATGGGAGCCTCCGCGGCGGCGGGCGGTGGGGCCAGTCTGGAACACAATGCGAGAAACGAGCGACGAAACCGTAACTTTTTTTCCAAGTAGGTCAGTGCCGGCGATCCGACGTACGGTCGATCGCCACCCGGAGCCAGCTTCGGGCGTACGCCCAGTCCTTCTCGGCGGTGGAAAGCGATACGCCCGAGCGCGGCGGCCGCCTGCTCGGCGGTGAGGCCGGCGAAGAACCGGAGCTTGACCAGCGCGGCCTTGCGCGGGTCTTCCGCTTCGAGCTGCCGGAGGGCCTCGTCCAGGGCGAGCAGGCGGTCGCCGTTCCCCTCCTCCAGGGCCGGCTCGATGTCGTCGAGGTCAAGCCGGCGGCGTCCGCCCCCGGCCTTGCGAGTCTGCTTGTGCCGGGCCCGGTCGATCAGGATGCGCCGCATGGCCTCAGCCGCCGCTGCGAAGAAATGCCGGCGGCCGTCCCAGTCCTGCGTCTGTTCCCCGCCCACCAGCCGGAGATAGGCTTCGTGGACCAGGGCGGTGGCCTGGAGCGTCTGGCCCGGCTTCTCCTGCGCCATCCTCTCTGCCGCCAGCTTGCGCAGCTCATCATAGACGAGCGGAAGGAGCTGCTCGGCCGCCTTCGTGTTGCCTTGCCCGATGTCTATGAGGATGCGGGTCACGTCCGTCATCGATAGGCTCGCCGTCAGGCTGCCCGTGCATTTTCCCCGAACGGCGTCCGAGCGACGATGCCCGGTGAGAGATCACCCGGTCGGGGATCAGCGCCTAGGCGGCTCGCATTTAGATTATCTCTCGCTCGCTGGCAGGGAAAGCCTGAGATTCGCAGCCTTCAATTCACAGTCCGAGCCAGAAACGGAGCCAGTTCTGAGCCTTATCTTCGCCGCGCATTGGCGGTGGCCGGACTGTTATTCGCGATCACGACGGGGCGGCCGCTGGAGGCGCCCGGTTTGCGATTCTGGGCGACGATCTCGCGGAAGCGAGTGCGAGTTTCGGAGTCGAGCTCGGGCTGATTGGCGGCGACCTGCGAGGCCCAGTTGGGATACGTGACCACCAGCCGGCTCATGAGCGAGACGAACTGGCCGGCTTCCCGGATTTGCTCTTCGAGAACGCGGTCGATCATGGGACGAACGGTTCGGGCCAGGGTCTTCCATCCCTTCGAGTCCACCTTCACGAACGCTTCGACGTCGTGCTGCACGAAGGACTCGCTGTTGACTTCGCGGTAATAGCCCGTGTGGACGATGAGGACGATTCGCGCATCGATCCGGGCGGTGCCGTGCGGGCTTACGTAGTTGATATATGCCAGCAGCACGTGCAGCCTGGGTGTGCGAAGCACGAAATCCCACGTAGCCGTAGCCGCCGGCGCCGTCTTCGCCTTGATAGCGGTTGGCTGTAATCTTGCGGAGCTGCACGGGAGACTCCGCCAGGTCTTTCCAGAGCGAGAAGGTCAGGATCGGCTCATTGACCAGGCTGAGATACAAGCCGGCGTTGCAGGGGAATGATTCCGGCTCGCCCTGGCGATGAAACGTGTGATCGCGGATCACCTCGGCCACGCTCTCGCGGTAGCCGCCAGGCAACTGGTCCAGTGGCACCACTTGAGCCGGCTCGATTCTTCGCCCCAGCCCCGCCGCCAATCCCGTAGAGGGAAGCATCAGGGCCGCTGCGACGATCATGAGCCCGGCTGCCACCATCTTCCTGATCGGCAAGAGCGATGGATCGATCACTATTCCGCTCATGTACCTCTCCGTTGCCGCGCGCCGCGCCTTCCGCCGCGACCCTTCAGGGGCTCCTCCCCCCGGGGGCCGCGCACTTCTCGACTCCACTCTTCTAAAATCGGATGATTCGCTCTGTTTCCTGACTCACTGGCGAACAAGACAGGCAAATTTTACGGCCAGGGGAAAGCCAGAGAATTCAGGTTATTTGTGCATTCGATTCGCGAAACGATCGTCGGCAGCCGAGCGTTGAAACTTGAACTTATTCCAAGATCGCTCTTGCCGGAATCCCGTTTGGCACTAAGATCACGATCCGATGGAGCGTACGCGCCGGTTCCTCGCGGACTTCAGGCACGATCTTCCCTTCGTCAGCAGCGATCATCCAGGATTCGCGCACCTCTCTGGCTCACGTGGATCGCTCGGCGGTGGGCATGAATGTCGGCACCGAAGTCTCGCCGGGCTCGCGGGCGCGAAACTAAACGACATTGTTCCGGTCTTCGCAGGGAGGCAACAATGCCAGAGCGACGTCGGGCGAGGCTTTGGGTCGCGGGCGGTCTGGGCTGCGCGGTGGTGGGCGCGGCAGTCTGGTTCGGGTACTTCGCCAGGACGCGGGGGCCCGCGGCGGGCGGCAGTTCCTTGACGATCAGCGAAGCGAGCCCGCTGGCGACGCTGAACCAAGCGCTCAGAGACAGTGATCCCCGGGCGCTTGCCGTCTTTCAACAGCGCGTGACGCCCAGGCCCGACGCACCGCGCACGGCTTTGACCGCCGCCGAGGCTAACCAGTGGCTGGAGACACTCTCTTGCCTGCGCACCGGCTTCTTCAAGTTCAGCGCCCCCGCACGGGCCACGTCGGCGGTGGTCGCCTGCCACATCCTGAACAAGTTCGGGCCCGAGCCTGCGCCGGCGGAATGGGTCGAAGCGCTCAAGCCGGTGCATGACATCCTTTCGGCCTGCCTGACCGACTCCGACAGCAACGTGCGGTTCATCGCCCTGGGAGAGATAACCCCGTTCTGGGTCTGGATGCCAGGCCGCTCGCTGATCCCCTCCGAAGAAGACGCTCTTGGCTTCTGGAAGGAAGGACTGCACACGCCGGTCGTGCGATGCCTGGCCAGCACCGACGTCCGCACTCGCATCGGCGCGATCGCCTGCCTGGGCTACCTTCCCAGTGACCACTTCGCCGCCCCTGCCCTGCCCTACCTTGAAGACAACGACAGCGTTGACGTCCGCCGGCAAACACTCGTTTCCTTCGCTCAGCGTCCCTCGCTCTTGACCGAAGACATGCTGCTGAAGCGGCTGCACGATCCCGACATGAGCATCCGCGAAACCGCCGGCATCGTGCTCAAGGCTCGCGGGCTCAGCCAGGAGCTGATCAGTCTGGGCGGCTTGCTCGTCAGCCCGAAGCCTCAGCAGCGGGCGTCGGTCATCACGCTCATCAAAAACCGGACCGATATCGACCCTGTCGTCTGGTTGCTGCAGCTCTCGCATGACGGCGACGAAACCGTCCGTATTGAATCCGCCAAGGCGCTGGCGGCCCAGAAGTCTCAGCCGGTCTCGGTCAAGCGCCGGTTGGCCGAGATGGCTCGGTCTGACAGCTCGGAACAGGTTCGTCAGACTGCCAAAGAATTCGTGCCCTCGATCGAGGAGACCACCGCCTCGCTGCCGCCTTTGCCCGGCTCGTCGATCTTGAATCCCAAGGCGAATTGACCCGAACCGCCCGCTGTGTACGACCGCCGCAAGTCGCGGCGCGGCCAATCGGGATGCCACCGGTCGCCGCGCCGCACGTTCGTTTGCCTGCCATCGCCACGCTCACTCCCAGCTACGAACTTCCTCGAAATAGCCGCGCATCGACCGGACAATCTGCTTCTTCTCGTTGAGGGCCACGAAGAACACCAGCGAGATGCCCAGCGACAGCATGATGGCCCACTTGGCGAGAGCATGATCCAGGCTGACGCGTCCCAGCTCGTAAAGCACGTCGAGCAGGAAGGTGACCAGCCCCAGCCAGACGAACGTCTGCACGCGCAGACCGATGCCGAAGAAGAGACCGAGCAGCGAACCGAGCAAGAGGCCGACCCAGTCGCCGAAGCTGCGGTCTTGCCAGATTGGCGTGGCCATGGCCAGGTAGGTTACGATCAAACCTGCCGTGCGGACCGTGTTGACGGTCTCACGCCCCAGCTCGCCGCGATTCGATTCCGCGAACAGAATCGCCGACAGGCCGACCGGCACGAGATGAAACTGGGGATGATCGGCGAGCTGCCAGCCCATGCGCCCCCACAAAACCCAGAGCGCCGCGTTGTATAGTAGCCCCGGCCGCATACCCCAGCTCTTTCCAGCGCAGGGTGCCGCAAGCCACGGCGTAAAAGGTTCCCGCGGCCAGAAGGTGAAAGACCGTGAGATCGTCCAGGCCGCTCGTTCCGACAATGAGGACCAGTGGAAGCACCGGCATGACGAGCGAGGCATAACGCGTGGGACGAGCGTAGATCGGCAGCCGCAGGCGATCCAACACCTCGGCAATTCCCAGGTCGACGAAGGCAAAGAGGGTCAAGATGGCCGAATCGCTGGTGACATCCAGCGGATGAGCCAGGCGATAGAGAACGTAGGCTCCCACCAAAGCCGCCTGCGACAGATAAACCAGCCATTCCCGTTGCCACCTCGGCACGAGAACCAGAAGACAAAGCGCCACGGCCAGCAAGGCGACCATGCCGGCGGCAGACAGCCAGCCCGCGAGCGGCGAGGGACCCGCCGACGCGACCCCGACCAAACCGGCCGCCAGCAAGACACCGACGAAAGCAACCTGTTCGACCGCCATCGCCAGGCCAATGAACGAGGCGCGCGGATCGAGCGCGGGCCGCGTCTTTCTCAGCACCACCGTTCGTTCAACTCGCCTGAGCAATCCCGCGACCGCCAGGATCGCGAAACCGGCGACAAGGCCGCCAAGCGCTGCACAGATCAAGCGTTCCCGCGCAATCCACAATCCGAGCGCTGGAGCAACGACCAGCCCCGCCACGAAACCGGCCGCCGTCCACGCGAGACTTCCCAGGTAGGCCGACCTCGGCTCACCGACCGCGATGGCCCAATGGCCGGCCGCCAGCGCGATCAGCACGAGGGTCGCCACGGTCGTCGGGTTCTCCCTGCCCAGTGTGAAAAAAGCGGAAAGAATCGAGAGAGTGAGGATAAAGACCGTCGAGAGTCGCCAGATTTGCAGGCGAAACAGTCGCCGATTCAGCTCGGCGATCGTGACCGTTGCTATCGCCGTGATCAACGGGAAATAACCACCAGCAGATAGCCCCCACCTGGCCAGGGGCGAACTTTCCGCGCCAAGCCACCAGAGAATGGTGAGCGCAATCAGCTCCAGGCACAGCATGAAACCTTCAGCGCCCAGGGAGCCGAACTGCCGGGAATCCAGCGGAACGAGCCCGATCCGAACCCCGAGCAGCACGATCGCCGCCAGCATCGCCCACCAATCCAGCGGTGTGATCGCCGGCCCTTCGAACCTAACGCCCAGTAGCGCTTTAGCCATCTCGGAAACCAGGACCAATCCTGCAAGCAGAACGCAGAGCCCGCCGGCGCCCAGCGACCAGCCACGGACGATCGGAAGAAGATCTGGCTCGTCCAAACCCGCGCGCTTGACCCAGGAATGCTCGCCTGGCCTGATCACGAGTGCGGTCAGCTCGAGCCCCACGCACGGAGCGGCCAGCGCCAGGGCTCCGAATGCCGGATCGAAGAGCGACGGCGCGATCAGCGAAACGACTCCCCAGCAGAGCAGGCCGACGCTGAGGTGAACCACTTCTCGCCGCGGATAAGCCCGAACCATCCCCAGGGCCAGCGGCGACAGGGCCAGCGGAACCCAGGCGTGCGTTGTCAGGTCCGAAAGATGGTCGAGCCCACGATCGAACTTGAGCAGGATCGCGAGCAACCCGCCCATTGCCGCCAGATTGAAAAGAGGCATCGCGTAGTCAAGCGGTTGCAATCCCAGCCGGGCCGCCAGAACGCTCTTGCCGCGTCGCACTTGAAGTCCAAGCGCCCACAAAAAGTAGGCGGCTACCACGGAGACCGCGATCAGCCCGATGCGCGGCACACCCTCTAGCCACGGGAAATAAAGCGCGGCGGCAAGCGCGGCCACGGCTGGATAGATCCATCCGGCTCGTGGCAGGCTCTTGATCGTAGAGCAGGAACGAGATCGCCACCAGAACCATCGTGACCGGTGATCGATACGCCAGCGGAATGGCCAGCACGGTTAACATGAGTGCCGAGTGAAACAAGGGCGCTGCGTACGCCCTCGTCCAAACATTCTCGCGCCGGCGGCAGACATCACCAAGGCCCCAGAGCAGAAGACCCTGAATGACCGCGTTCAGTCCCAACACATAGGCCATCGCCGGGTCATTCCTGCCCGTGCTCAGCAAGACTACATAGCTGGCTGTCACGAACAAGGCAACTGCTGGATACGTCAGCGGCGCCCACCTTCGGCTCTGCCCGATCAAGAGGCAAACCACGGAATCAAGCACCAGGGTCCCCGCGCTGATCGCGTAGACCTCTCGGGTCATCGCTCGCGCCAGAACCGCGAGGACGAAGACGCCTGCCAGCAGGCAAAGGGCGGTATTGAAGCAGGGAACCCAGTAGGTTTCCTCCAGACGGCACCCCCGGCCAACGACCCCCGCAAGCCAGAACACAAGCGCCGTCAAAGCAATGGCCAGCGCCAGCCAACCCGTCAGAATGCCGACGCTGCTTCCGCCCAGGGACCACCGTGTGAGTTCCAGAATGGCAGCGACGAGATGCCAGAGCCCAAGGTAAACGAGCGCCCGCTCGCGGACGAGACGAGACGCCCAGAGCAGGCCGATGGCTGTCAGCACCAGGATCAGCCCCGACCACCATGCTGTGCCCAGGCTTGTCCAGGCGAGTGCATCGCCCAGGATGCTGGAGACGATCACGAGTCGCGGGATCTGGGTGTGGAACATCCGGGCGCGCGACGGACCGCCGTCCGGTGTGCCCAACTCGATCTCACCGCGAGGACGCTCATCACGCGTCCGGACAAATTCCGCCACGCTCAGCAAGACCAGGTTGAAGGTGGCCAGGGCCAGGCAGAAGAACAGACTCCCGTTCGGAACCCAAGACCCAATCGCCTGGTCGAGCCCCTTGAGCCAGACACCGAAAAAGGCGAGGAGTGAAAGATGAACCAGTGTGGCACGGGGAATCTCGCCGATGATCGCGACCAGCGCAAGACCGCAGAGGGCAAGCGCCAGGGCGACGTGGCCGCTCGGTTGCCAGAGCGCATAGCCAACGGGGCCGGCGAGCATCAGCAAGGCAAGCGCGGTGTATAAAAGCGGCTTGCGATAGTAGGAAATCCGTAGCTGGTTCCATACCGCGAACAGAAGAAGGCTGCCCGCCGCGAGTGCGATGTCCATCGTAGCGCCCAGCCGCGCAACGTGAGCTAGCCTGAGCACGCCCAGAACACCGCAGAAGTACGCGGCGACTGCCGTCCAGACCGTCGCGCAGGCCAGCCACTGTGCGGAGTACACCACCACCGTACCGATCGCGAACGCCGCAGCGCTCGAGCCCAGCGCGGCGGCGATCTCGATCAAGGTATTCGTGTCCTGCACCTCGATCGGAGCCAGAAGACGCCAGGCGCAGAGCCCAACACCCACGGACGCGACAATCAGGCCAAGCTGACGCAACGGCCAGACGTAAGATCGCAAGGGCTTGCGAGGACCTTCCTCACGGATGATCAGGCCCAGCAAGGCGCCCAGGCTCACTTCGCCAAGCCCGGCCAGACCAGCCACAACCGCGTAACGCTCGTAGCCGAGTGCCCAGTGCCAGGTGACGTTCGCCGTTACCATTCCCAGCGCGGCCGATACGTTGGCGCTCAGGAGCGACAAGTAGCCGAGAACCTCCTTCCGCTCCTCGATGTTCGCCAGCGCCGCGGTGACCGATACCAGCAGAAACGCGAGCGCCGCCAGGAAAGATGTCGCTCCGGCGAGCAGCATCTCGATCGTCACGCCCGCCATGGCCAGCGCGGAAAGCCCCAGGCCGCCATGAACCCAGGGGCCGCGGTAGGCTTTATCAGCTCGAAGTCCGCGGAAGGCCAGAGCTACGAAACTGCACGAGAGTCCGATCACCCCTGCCCCCAGCGCCTGCTCGCCAAGGCTGATCCATGGGAGCAATGTCGAGGCGAAGTAAAATGCGGCAGTCATCGCCGCGATGGACAGGTATTGCACCCAGGCGGCGCGGAAGCACCAGGCCGCGATCAGGTAGAGCACGGTGTAGCCGGACAGGCAAATGAGGGCCGCCTTGGGCTCGAAACCGCTGTAAAGGCACGCCGCGATCGAGAACGGCACGCCCAGGTAATGGCAGTTGCGAGCCAGCCGTTCATCCTTCCAGCGCCGGGAGAAGAGAATCGCCAGAGCCGCCAGCAGTGTATTGAAAAGTAGCCCGTTGATCGCCCGGAACGGGCCTGGAAGTCGATCCGCATAGTCCAGAGCCGCTCGGGCGGCATCCTCGATGGCCATGATCAGATCGTGCAGAAAGTAATAAGCAGCGAAGTATGCGAGGAATGAGGCGGCGAAGCTGAAGTAGAGGAAGGCGGGATGTCGCTCGACTCGTAGCGACCGGGCGAAGAGAAGGAGCCCCAAGATCGCGACCGTGAGGGTGTTGCCACTGAAGAGTGGTGATGGTGCGAACGGCCGGGCAAGGGCAAGCGCGAAAGCCAGACCCGCCAGCACGTAGCCGCCCAGCCGCATGAGCGCGACCTGCTTCTTGTCCGGCTCGTACGCGCTCAGCCAGCGGGCGCCGTCGACGCAGGCCGTGGCCGCGAGCATCACCGGCACCGCGAACAAGGTCGGTGCCAGTCCCAGCGCGTAGCCGCCGGTTCTTATCAAGGTGGTCACCAGGGCAAAGCCCAGCAGTCCCAGCAGCAGGTTGCCAAACTCACGGTTCTTCACTGGCGAAAGCTCCCATGCCCTTGCTTTCAATCCCCAAACCGCTGCCAGAAGAACGGCCGCGGGCACCTGGAACGCGGCAAACTGCCAGGCCCAGGGGCCGGGAACGCCACGCGCCATCGTCGCATTAAAGACGCTCATCAAGATGAGCGGCACGGCAAGATACCAGGCGTCCCTGCGGGGCAAGAGGCTGCCGACGATCCGGGAAAGGGCGAGCAAGCAGGCGATCTGCACGACGAATCCGCCGATCCGCCAGGCCGATGGCTCCAGCAGCAATTTCAGCTCGCCGTCGACCATGAAGTGGATCGGTACCACGATCAGCGTCGTGACCAACATCATCTGACCGGCGCGCTCCGCACCCCAGCGAATCAGGCCCATCCCCAAGCCCGCGAACATCAGGGTGGCCACCATCGCCAGCGAGCACTTGCCCAGTGGCGACCAGAGGCGATCGCCAAGCAGCAGATGCGCCGCCACCGTCGAGCTCACCACGATCAAGAGGACGGCCAGGCAGAGGATCAGCTTCTGCCAATGCTCCTGCAGAAACTCACCGGCGATGCTCGACCAGGAGAGCGCATCGGCAGTGTTTCGACCGTCCTCGGCGAGAGCTTCCGGAGTGATACCGCTCATTGCCGTGGCCTGGGACGGCTGAGGCTGCGGGCGCATCGGCTCGATCGGCGGCTCCTTGCGAGCTTCTTCAGCACTTCGCCGTGCCTCGGCGTCGCGGTTCCTTACCTCTCGCCTGAGCGATTCCAGCCTGCCTGCCAGATCGGGGAACCGGAGGGAGGCCTGCTCACACAGCGCGATGGCTTCGTCATGGCGGACCAGTGCTATGCACAGGTTGATCTCGAGATCCCAGGCGCAGCGGGCCTCGGGCTCCATGGCGCGGGCGCGGCCAGCCCACTCGAGCGCCTCTGTCATCTGCTTGGCCGCGGTCAGTTTTCCGGCTCTGTTCAAGACCGCCAGATAAGTCCCCCGTCGGGTGATGTCCTCGCGACGAACCTGATTATCTGTAGCGATCGTCTGATAGCACTCTGGCGAGATCAACCCGCGATCTCGAAGCTCCACCAGGCGGCGGCCGAAGTAATCCAGCTGCGCCAGCTCCTCGCGCTCCTGGGCCGTGAACTCGGGCTCGATCTTCATGGTGGCAAGCGACATGAGCTGAACCTCGAGCCAATCTTGCACTCCTCGTCACTCGGTCTTGCGCGGCGCGGAACGTCTCCGCGCAAGCATCGAGCGATCCCGTGCTTACCGTACACCCACACCGAGTTCGAAGCAGCTTGATCAGAACTTGCGATGAAGGCGGATCGCATACCGGCGCAGTTCGCGATCGAGAACGTCGAGATCGCCGAGATGCGCCTGGGCGTCGTCGAGCCGGTGATCGGCCTTGGTCCGCGACTGGATTGCCTTGATGTAGTCTCGAAACCTCGGCAGGTGCTCCGGCATTTCCATCAGGAAATGCACGAGCAGCCAGCTCTGTGCATAGGCCAAGAGCACCCGAAGGGCCTGGCCGGCTTGCAAGATCGTGTCGTCGCCTAACAGGTCGCGCACGGGAATCCAGGAGATCATTCTCTGAGTTCTGGCCAGGTCTTCGAGCCGCCTCAAGTTGATGCGGCCGAGATCGGACGATCCCTGCACCTGGCGGGCTTCGCCATACATGCCCAGCCCTTCGATGATGCACAGGGGCGCATCCCCCGCACGGTTGAGCAACCCCGTGTTATAAGTCAACTGGTGAACACCTTCATGAGCGAGGGTTTCACTGTTGCGGTGTGATGACCGCGGCTCCATGGGCACCATCCGCCAGTCGAAGACGTACAGCATGTTGGTCATCCGGCTGTAGTTTCCCACTCGCTGCACGGTGGCCCCCCTGGGCGCGGGCTTGCTTGTGGCGGGCACGGGGAAAAATCTGCCGAACGACCGGTTGTCGCGAAAAATGACGACGGTCAAGCGCCGGTCTGGCTGGTGTAGTTCAAATCCCCGGTCGCGAAAGTGCTTCAGATAGTCCACCGCAAGCTGCTCGCAGTCGCCCAGCGTGAGTCTCATGAACCCGTCGGGGGCGTCTCCAATCGCCTGGTAATGGGCCGAGCGAAGCGTGGAAAGAGGGCCGATACCGGCTTGAACGAGCTTCTCACGAGCCGCCTTGAGGTCGGAATCATCGAGCTTGGGATCGATTGTCGAACCGTTGCCTTCCTTCTGCGCCGCACGGGCGAACGAGCCTCCGCTTGACGCGACCACCAGGACGGGAATCATCGAGCGGAGGAAGTCGCGACGACCGTTGATCGATGGCCTCGGTGCGTTTTCGCCAGGTTGTCGCCTCATGGTTGACTCGCCGCTTCCTAGGTTGCCATTGGCCAGGGTGCATTCTCGAACCATTCCACCTTATCAGACAATCTATGAGCTGGAAAAGGTCATGAGCATCCCGCCGGGCCTCACCGTCAGACGCGCATTGGCCCAGGCCTGATTCGTGACTTCACCGAATATCTATGTCCAGCAATGCGGACAGAATGCCACCGCGACCATCAGAACCGTCTCCCGCCGTCAGGCCGCGTCCCGACGGTGTCATTGACGTTGACGATCGCGTCGGGTGTCGCAGGGCGATGGTCAACGACCTGGTTCCAGCGAGCGAGAAACACGCGGTATTGCTCGCGGCAGGGGCGATTGACAATGTCCGTAGTCAGCGCTGGTCGCTGGGCGGCTAACGCGGAGCCATGTCGACCTCGAGGCAGCGCAGATCTGCGAAGTGCTCCGTGCCACCTGCTGGATAGAGCCTCCCGCATGCAGGACCGTGCGTGCAAGGGACCGAAGAGCCGGCATTTTTCCGACCCGTCATGAGCCGAAGTTACCTTCTAAAACTCGGATTGAAACGTGGAGGAGCTCCCCGTGAGAGGTGCGGAGAATCGCTCGCAATTCACCGTGATGGCGACCCACCCATCCCTGGGACAGCCGTTGTTGTCGCTTCATGTTTCCATCGACAGTTGATATCGCCCGGCGTCACCGAGACATACATTCGACGGCACATCGAGCCCTGAGCCGAATCGAGTTGGCAAAGAGCCGGTGCCGCAGTAGAGTTAGTGACGGAGGAAACGCAATGCTGACGATTCACCTACCCGAGGATCTGGAACGATACCTACAAGGCGAAGTGCAAAGCGGCCGGTTTGCTTCTCCTGATGACGCGGTCACCGAGGCGATCCGCTTGCTCCGGCAAAGGGAGCAGGAGGCACAATTTCCACGGAAGCCACTCACCCCTGACGAGCTGAACAGTCAGCTGCTCAATGCTGGCCTTCTCAGCCAGATACCCCCCCGACCGGATCTCGCGACTTACCAGGAATTCTCCCCCATCGTTGTTGAAGGCGAGCCCGTCTCCGAAACGGTCATCCGCGAGCGCCGCTGAGATGGCATCTACCTACTTCCTGGAAGCGAATCATCCGGTTGGTCCGCTCGACGTGGTTGTTGGTGCGGACCCGCTGGATCACGGGATTGTTCAGGTAGGCCATCAGCTTGGCGAACTTCTCCTGGTCCAGTTGTTTCATAGCCTGGATCAGTTCGGGCACCGCTTGAAACTTGGGGTCGCGCACGATCAGGCTTCGGCGAAGCGCGGCTTGGTCAAAGTCCCCGGGGGTATCCAACAGCCAGTAGATGCGGTCCGCGAACCGACGCAACGTGTTCAACTCGGGTAGATATTCCAGCATCCGCCTCAAGTTGTCCGTGTCCAACTCGCTGAAGTTCTCCCGCCGCTTCACGATCAGGAATCGATGCTTGAAGACGAAGGACGCCTTCTGCTTCAGCGTCGGCCCGCGGCGCTTGGCATCGGCCCTGGCCTGCCTGCTTTTGCGGCCTCGCTTCCTCTTGGGACCCCTGCCGCCCCGTCGGCTCATGGCCGCCCGCAGCCGCCGTACGGCGTCCAGAATGAGCTCGTTGATGTTCTTGACGATATGGAAGACACACAGTTGATGCGCGGCGTCGGGCCACAGTTCGGCCAGCACCGCCGGATACAAGCCGGAATCATCCGTGACCACGACACCCGGTTTCAGCCCCCAATTCTTGAGGTTCTTGAGAAACCGCAGCATGTGGCCCTGATCGTTGGTGGCGACCAGGGCGAAGGCCACCGGGAAGTTGCTCAGCGGATCCGTGGCCAAGAGCAACGTCAAGCTGCCCAGGTGCAGTTCATCCACGCAGAGTGTGCCGCTGAACTGCTCCACAACCTTGCGGCGATGCTCGGCCATGTCGAGTTCTTTGGTGCGGTCACGGAGAACGTCGTAGACAAACCCCGGGGACAAATCCAGGAGAAACTCGCGGCGCAGCGACGCCATCGTCTGCTCGAGGTTCATACCGTCCTTGAGGATTCGATCGAGCACCAAGTCGCGGACCTTGTTATCGTACTGGGCCCGCGGGAGCACCCCCTCGGCGGTGCTTCGGAAGGTCTTGCAGCAGTGACACCGGGCTTGATACTCACCGCAGGTGATCTTCAGGTAGGCGATTCTCTGGAAGGCGACGGTGCGAACCAAGCGAGGAGGCAATTTGCGTTTCCGCCGACCGTTCTTGCCACACTTGGGACAAGGGGCCTTCTTGGGTGCACAGCCAACGGGTATAAAGATCGTCGTGGGCGAATCCGTGCCCATGCTTGCGTCCTTTCGGGTATGGGGCCAGTGAACAACCCCATAACCAAGGGACGTAAGCCCTATCTTTCAAGGCCATTTCGGCTTATTGTCTGCACCAACCCCGGTGGTGTTGGGCGAGAAGTGTCCAAAAATCGCTGTGCGCCGGGATAACTCGTCGTCAGCAATCCCCCTCGTCGCTCCCCTCTGCTCCCTCCATCGACGGTCGGATGCCACCCGAGATGTCGCGGCACCCGCGGTTCACCGATTCCTTCTCAGCGCTGGAATTGGCTTCGTTTTTTGCCCAACTTCGGGCCGCTATTGGCGTAAGTCCTTATCGGCCATCGTTCTGCTTCTTTCGAGTTTGGCTTTGATTTTTGCTTTTCTTGTTCAGCTTTCGCGTGTCTGTCCCCATCTCAAGGGCTGCTTGTCGCGTTCGGCCGAACTTCCTTCCGTCATCGTCCCCACCTTCGGTTTATCCCAATACTTCGATAAATCCCTCTCGTTCGCCGCGGCGACGGAATCGCGAACAACCGGAGCGATCGCTTTCCTCGCTCCGATTGGCGCGATGACACCGCCGCGGCGGAGGCCCCATCGGGCCTCTCCTTGCTGTTTCCGCGTCCGAGATTTTCAAAGAACCGCAGCGACCGGAGGCGGCACTAGCCCAGTTTAAGTATGCAACAAGTCCGGGCCGATCGTGCCGCCCTGGCCGACTCGAATCTGGCTTTTGCGAGTCGCCGTCGGGGTTATAGCGTTTGCTGACCCTATGCCCGTCCAGGATCGCAAAGCCTACTTGGACCGTCCCTCGCTGCGTGTCCTTTTAATGCTCGGCTGAATTATGATGGTGACCTGTCATGTTTTTCCCCTGCAAGACCGGTTAGACAAGGGAAAGGGCGTCCCGGCGAGGCAACAGCCGGCGCGAGGTGGACGATGGGGCGTAAGGAAGGCGAGGAGCCGCTCTCCGTGAGTGAGTGTGGCCACACTGACGAAGATGTTTGAAGAGCATCGGTCGAAGTTGTTGGTCATGCTTCAGAGCCGCATCGATCCGGCGATGGGCGGCCGGGTGACTGCCGACGACGTCCTTCAGGAAACTTCTTCCTGGCTCGCCAGAAGTGGCACGGGTTCGCGGCCTCGGGCATGAAGCCTTATCCCTGGCTTTACCGACTCGCCATGGATAGCCTCATCGAGGTCTGGCGGCGCCACCATCGTGACGGCCGCGACCCGCGCCGCGAGATCGCCTGGCCGGATCGGTCATCGGCCCAGCAGGTCCTCAAGCTGATCGATTCTGCCACCACACCGAGCGAGGCCTTTGCCCGCGAGGAATTGCGCCAGCGTGTCCAGCATGTCCTCTCCGAGCTCAAACCGAGGATCGGGAGGTGCTCTGGATGCGCCACTACGACCAGCTCTCGTTCGCTGATTTATCGTCACTGCTGAACATCTCCGAGAACACCGCGATCAAGCGTTATGCGCGGGCCTTGCGACGGCTCCAGGAACTGCTGCCCGATCTCCATTCTCAAGGGGAATACGGACCATGAGTGAATCCTCCACCGAGCCCCTGTTCCGGCGACGTCCACGACGACAGCAAGAGCGGCGAACTCGACGAGCTTGTTGTCCGATTCCTCAAGGAGCTTGAAGGTTCGGGCGACGCGAAGGAGGTTCTCGCGCGCTATTGCAGCGACTATCCCTCATGGCCGGTGAGTTCCGTGCGCTGGCCGGACACGTCATGTCCTGGTGATGAGCGAGCCAGTGACTGATGACCGGACGAAAGTCAACGACAGGCTGGGCGACTTTCGGATCGTCCGCCAGATCGCACAAGGCGGGATGGGAGCGATCTACGAGGCCGTACAGGAGCCATTCGAGCGGCGCGTGGCTGTGAAGACCATCCGGGGCGACCGACGCCACCTCTCCGCCGGTGCCCGCGATCGCTTCTTCCGGGAGCAGGAGGTCCTCGCCCGGCTGCACCATACGCACATCGTGCCGATCCACGCCGGTGGGCAAGACGGCGATCTGGAATACTTCGCCATGCAATATATTGAGGGAGCGGCTCTGCACCATGTCGTCCGCTCGGCCCAGCTCCACGGCACCACGAAACCGTCGGAGGAAACGCCCTCCCTGGCGGAGCTGGCCCAGAGCGCATCAGGCGAAGACCCGGCCCAAGCCAGAGGAACTGTCGGCGACATCGGCACAACGCTCCATGTCGCGCGGCAACGGAGAACCGGATCGGGGCCCGCGAAACTCTCACTCTCGATGAAGTATCTCCGCTCAGTGGCCAAGGTCATGGCCGACGCGGGAGATGCCCTGCACCACGCCCACGAAGCCGGGGTCATTCACCGCGACGTGAAGCCCTCGAACATCATGGTCGACACCCACGAGCACTGCTGGGTCGTCGACTTCGGCCTGTCGGCCTATCAAGCTGCTGGCAACGGCGACGGCGCATCACGCTGACCCGGTGGCCTCGACCGACGGCGCGGCCAGCGGCGTCATGGGCACGCCGCGCTACATGGCCCCGGAGCAATTCCAGGAGCGGGCGGACGCGCGCACCGACGTCTGGGGGCTCGGGATCACTCTCTACGAACTCCTGACCCTGCGACCGGCGTTCGATTCGCCTGCGGCGATCGCGTCCAGCGAACCCGACAGCCCGGGGGAATTCGTCACCAACCTCCCCGCGACCTCGAAGCCATCTGCCTGAAGGCCCTCCGCAAGGTCCCAGGCCAGAGATACGCGACAGCCCGCGAGTTTGCCAGACGACCTGCGCCGCTGGCTGCGTGGCATGCCCGCAACTGCATCGAAACCGAGCGTCCTCCGTACTTCTGGCTCTGGTCTCGGCGTAATCCCGGCTGGGCGGCGGCGGCGGCGCTGGTGCTAACGCTAGTTTCTGGGGGGCGCCGGCGGCGGCATCGCGCTGGAGGCCGCGCGGGCCGTCGCCGCAGAGGCCAAGACGAAAGCCGCCACGGCTGAAGCGGAAGCAGCCGCGACCAAAAGCAAAGCCGATGCTGCCGACGCGGCAGCCGCCCGCCAGCAGACCAGAGAGCGAGAGCGAGATCTCTTGTTGCTTCGAATCCAGCAGATTCGGCTAACCGCGAAAAAGATCAACTGGTACCGGGATCTCTGGACACAGGTTGTCAAGGCGTCTGAAACGAGGGTTGATACCGCCCTTCAGGAGCAGGCTGCCGCCAGCCTGTCGGGGCTGGATGGACGAAAGGCCAAGTCGTTCGATTTCGGCGCGGAACGTCTTCGTACGACCCCACGGGCCAGCGACTGCTGATGGGGGGAGTCGTCAAGCCTGATCGACGCGAACCCTTACCGGCCCGGATCTGGAACGCGACGACCCAACAGCTCGAAGTCCTGAAGCCGACGCGGAAGGGCCCATCGCGTTCCAGGACAGACTTCCGGTCGAATTGCATCTCGATGAGAAAGGCGTTCTCGTCGTGAGGAGCCTGGAATCGGGCGATGTTCTTCGATCGTTTGACGTCCCATCCGGTTACAGGCTCAACGAAAAGCTGGCCACGACAATCAGCACGGACGGCGCGCTTGTCGGCTTTGGGCTCGACGGCCCCAATGATCAGTCAGCACTCGCCATCTGGGACGCGCGCACTGGAGTGCTGAGCGCATCTGTCTGGGCGGTTCGACTCGCTGGCCATTTCTCCCGACAAGGCGCTCGCTGCTGGCGGTACCAAGCCAGGGCACGTGGTGGTCTGGTCCCTGAGCGACGGACGAGAGGTCGCCCGATTCGAGGATGGATGGAATCCCGTACACTGCCTGTCATGGGGCCGCAACCCGGTGCAGCCCCTCGACGATAAGGCGGGTGCGCCGATGCGGGCTGGCTGCTGGCCGCCGGAGATGCAGGAGGGTTCGTCCGCGTCTGGGACGTGAAGCGAAAGATCCTTCGGGCCACGTGCTCTGGCAGTTCCTTTGATGTGTACGCGGTTGCCTTCTCGTCCGACGGGATGACGCTTGCATCCTGCGGCCGGGACGAGATCAGGATCTGGGACCTGTGGAGCAGCCGACTGCTGCTCGATATACCGTTCAACTCGATGGAGACATCGCTTGCCTTCTCGCCCGATGGTCGCTCACTCGCCTCCGCGAGCGTTCCGTCTTTCACAAGAGGTGAAGTAGCGTTCTTTGAACTCGAGGAGGGCCACGGTGCGCGTTCCCTCCGTGGGCTGATCGGCAAGGTGATGCAGACCGCATATTCCCCGGACAATGAAGCCGTGGCCGCGCTTTCAATGAACTGGCGAGTCGGCATCTGGCAGCGCCGCACCGGCCGCCTTCTACGCCTGCTGGACGTACCTCAAGGGTTCTTGGCCGACAACGCCGGCTTCGCCATCAGCCCAGACAACAAACGCTTTGTGTTCTCCGCGGGAACCGAGGCACGCCTCTGGAACATCGCCACCGGCAGGCTGGAACGCACCTGGCAACTTCATCCGGGCCTGGGCGACCGTTTCGCGTTTCTCGACCCCGATCACGCCCTGCTGGTGCGCTTTGAGACCCTGCAGGGCGACCAGATCCCAGCAAACAACGCTGATCCCCGGAAGTTTCCTAGGGTGGTTCGGTGTTACAAGCTGAGCGAGCCTGGTCCGGTCAGGCCCATCGCTGAGCTAAATCAATTTGCCTGGGGTGTGCAGGATGACCCGTTGTCTGCCGATGGTCGCTTGCTCGCAGTCCTGGGAATCGGCTGCAGACTTGACGAGAAGACGGGCCTGCCGCTGCTCGACGAGAAGAAACGCCCCCAGAGACTCCATCGCACGGTCCACGTTTACGACCCTCGGTCCGGTACCCAGACTCTGGGATTACACGCCTCCGGGCGAGGTATTTGCAAGCGTCGGCATCCACCTCGATCCGACCGCGACGAGGCTTCACGTCGGCTACATGCTGAATGGTCGGGGAGTCGAAGAGTCGAGAAACGCTCGGACCGGAACCATGCTCCCGGGGGGTCCGTCCTCTCCTGAGCTCGGTCCCGAAGCACGGCTCTGGACAGTAGGAGAACGCGTGATGTTGTATGAACAAGGCAGGGATAAGCCTCTGGTCACGCTTGACCCCGATGTGGTGCGAAGCGGTATTCAAAACGGCTTCAGCAATGACGGCCGCCATTTCACCTTCGGCACACGAGAAGGCACAGTCCTGGTTTTCGACCTTGATGAGGTGCAACGCCAGCTTGCAACCGTAGGCCTGGGTTGGTAGCGGGAGAAGGAAGTACTCCCAAATCTGAAAAGGAACCGGCAGCCCCGAGTAACCCTGGGTCGTTCGAGCTACGCGCGAGCCGTTTGCCGTTCCGCAAAAAAATCACACGTTCGCTGTCACTTTTTTGCAACCTCTACCGGTTAGACCGTGGGAGGGACATACGCGGAAGGCAGTCTCGCATCCGTCGGCAACGTCCGCCGCAATCCCTCGGAAGCATAGCGAACTCAACAGGCCTGGCTGTTTCCGGCATGGGTCGCCGGTACGGCCGCACTACAATGGGGGGTTTCCATGCGCGCTTCACGTCGCTCGGGGTTCACACTCATCGAACTGCTGGTGGTGATCACGATCATTGCCGTCCTGATCTCGCTGTTGCTGCCGGCCGTGCAATCGGCCCGCGAGGCGGCGCGGCGGATCAGTTGCAACAACAATCTCAAGCAGATTGGCTTGGCGCTGGCGAACTACCATGAATCTATCGGCGTTTATCCCTTCGGCGCGAGCGGCCGAACTTACCCGCCCCGGGGTCCAAAACCGTTGCTCTGGGGCTGTAACCAGGCTTCGCCGCTGGCCATGCTACTGCCCTTCATGGAGCAGCAGTCGGTCTACAGTGCCACCAACTATCAGATCGACAATTGCCTCAACGGATGGGTTCCCGGCTTCCCCCGGACCTACCTCGATGCCAACGCCACCGCGTTCTGCACGCAGATCTCGACGTCTCAACTGCCCGTCCGAGGTGTTCACGCCACCCGACAGTTACTGGGGCTCAACCAGTTACAAGGCGAACTTCGGCACGAGTTGGAACAGGCAGAACATCACCGATGGGCCTTTCTTCATCACCAGCCGAAGTTCCGCTGCGCGAATCACCGATGGTCTGAGCCAGACCGCAGCCTTCAGCGAGCGAGCCTTTGGTACCGACCAGGTCGTGACCGGGCGACCTGACCCCAGGACAACCTGGATCAACTGGCCGATGAACACGCTCGTCGAGCCAGGCCGACCTCGAGCACTGGTGCGAGCTGCCGAATCACCCCGGCGCGAGCATGTCCTCGGGAGGGGACCGGGCGTGGGGCTTCGCGGACTTCGGATACCGCCACGTCTTCACTCCCAACCACGCTGCCTGCTTCGAGTATTTCGACCCGATCGACCACGTCTACGGTATGCGGTCAGGAGCGTACGCCCGCATGGTGAATCCTCCCACGAGCTACCACCCCGGCGGCGTGAACGTCCTCTTCCTCGACGGCTCGGTGCATTTCATCAAGGAGACGATCGACCGGGCACCCTGGCGGGCGCTGGGGACGCGGTGTGGCGGCGAAGTCGTCTCGGCCTCGGACTTATGATCAAGCCATATCCACTTCAATTCCCGCGACTTACTTCGTGGTCGAACGCGGTCGATATAAAGCGATGGTGGGACGGATTTCCCGATGCTCATCACTGGAACGAGGGAACTGGTTCGAGTCCCACGGTACGACCAGCCCCGCTTGCTGAAAACCAAGTACCGAAAATCATGATCAGCGAGGTTCACGTCTTAGTGAACCAATCGGCCTGACACCAATTGTCCTACTGTGCTCGACTTTACTCAGAAGGAATTCTCAGCCGCGAGGAGGCACCGATGTCAGTACTCTCACGTGCGAAATGGTCGTTCAATACGAAGGGGCGCGATCGAGTGCGGTCGCGAAGGAGCCCACGCTTGGAGCAACTGGAACAGCGCACTCTCATGGCGGGCTTCACGGACAATTTTGAAGGCCCCGCTCTCGATCCCTTCTGGTCACCCTCCGCTGTGTCAGGCTCGATCACTTTCCCGTCCACAGCTCAGGCCCACAGTGGGAATCAGTCCGTGCAGTTCAACTCGACATACAACACTGGCCAGAAAAATATCACCCTGGCCCACGACTTCGCGTCGCCGATCTTCGGGGAAGCGTCGGTATGGATCTATGACACCGGTGCCGACGTCGCATCGAGTAACTACATTCAGCTTACGATTGAGGACACCACAAACGGCGGCGGCAAAGGGGCCTATCTCAATGCCTGGGACTACGATGCCGGGCCGTCCAACGGGGGCGATTATGTCTTTGGAGTCTCGGGCAGAATCGACTATCAGTTTACGGGCATCGATCGCACTCAGGCGTGGCACCAATTCCGAATCGACAGTGAGCCTGATTCGCTGAGTTTGGCGGTCGATGGGATCACGGTTTACACAGGTGCCGGGGGCGTTCCGTTCAATCAGGTCAAACTCCAGATGTACGGCCCCACATGGCGGCCAGCCTGGGTCTCGTACTTCGATGATTTCGAGTTCGCGCCGTTCGGCCAACCTGGCCTCGTGACCAACACCAACGACAGCGGCCCAGGCTCGCTCCGCCAGGCGATCCTAGACTCCAATAGTAATCCTGGTCCCGATACGATCGACTTCAACATCCCCGGCTCAGGCGTGCATACGATCAGCCCGACATCAGCCTTGCCGACGATCACGGACCCCGTGCTCATCGACGGCTACTCACAGCCGGGCTCAAGTCCCAATACGCTGCTGCAGGGAAACAACGCGGCACGTGCTCATCGAACTCAATGGAGTTAACGCTGGTTCCGGTGCTGTGGGTCTGACCCTGGACGCCGGCAACAGTATCGCTCAAGGGTTGGTGATCGACCGATTCAACGGTGGTGGGGTCCTGGCAGAAACCAACGGTGGCGACGTGATTCAGGGTGACTTCATCGGCACAGACGCCACCGGAACTGTTGCACTGGGCAACGGAGCAGGTCTATCCCTGACGAGCGGCATCGTGGTCTTTTCATCCAACAACACGATCGGGGGAACGGCGAGCGGGGCACGGAATCTGATCTCCGGAAACTACGGTGATGGAATCTTTGTTGGCGGTGGGTCAAGCACCATGATGCAGGGGAATTACATCGGCACCAATGCAGGAGGGACGGCCGCGCTGCCCAATGGCGGCAACGGAATCCGCCTCGACTTCTCGGCGGCGATCAACCCGATCGGTGGGGCGGCACCCGGTGCCGGCAACCTCATTTCGGGAAACGGCTTCGCCGGGCTTTATTTGCTCGCGGGCTCAGGCACGCCGATACAGGGGAATCGCATTGGCACGGACGTAACAGGCATCAGCCCCCTCGGAAACACCTCGGATGGGATCACGATCTATGCCTCCAACTTTAGCGTGGGGGGGACGGCCAGCGGCGCGAGCAACACGATTGCCTTCAACGGCGGCAATGGCGTCTCTGTTGTTTCTGGCACTGGGAACAGTATCCTCACCAACGCGATTTACTCCAACTCCGGCTTGGGAATCGACCTCGGCAACGACGGCGTGACACCCAACGATTCAGGCGATGGCGACGCGGGCGCGAACAACCTTGAGAACTATCCCGTTTTGACCTCGGCAACTGCTGGGGGCGGCAACACGACCATAATCGGCACGCTCAACGGCACTTCCCACACGGCATTCCGAGTCGAGTTCTTCGCCAACCCTGCTGCTGACGCTTCTGGGTACGGCGAAGGACAGCAGTACCTGGGAGCGACATCGGTAACGACCGATGCCAATGGTAACGCCAGCTTCACCGTGACGTTGCCAGTGACGGTCCCCGTGGGTAACTTCATCAGTTCGACAGCCACCGATTCCAGTAACAACACCTCCGAATTCCCGCAGGATCAGGTCGTCACTGCCTCGGCCACGATTGGCGACGCGGGATTCGAGCAGGTGGCGGTGGGTGCCGGCCAGTTCCAGTATCGCCCCACCGGCTCCGCTTGGGCCTTCACCGGCAGCGCCGGCATCTCGGGCAACAACAGCGGCTTCACCTCGGGTAACCCGCCGGCGCCCCAGGGCGTGCAGGTCGCCTTCCTGCAGACCACCGGCTCGTTCAGCCAGACCGTCGCGCGGCTGGGTCGCCGGCTCCTACAAGCTGAGCTTCGATGCCGCCCAGCGGGGCAACTACCAGGCCTCCCGGCAGGACTTCAAGGTCCTGGTCGACGGCGTCGTGGTCGGCACCTTCACCCCCTCGGGACGTCGTACCAGTCCTACACCACCGCCGCGTTCACGGTCACCGCCGGGTCGCACACGATCACGTTCCAGGGCCTGAACAGCGCCGGCGGCGACAACACCGCCTTCGTCGATGCCGTCGCGCAGGATCAGCCTGGCCACGATCGGCGATGCGGGATTCGAGCAGGTGGTGGTGGGTGCCGGCCAGTTCCAGTATCGCCCCACCGGCTCCCCTTGGACCTTCACCGGCAGCGCCGGCATCTCGGGCAACAACAGCGGCTTCACCTCCGGCAACCCGCCGGCCCCCGAGGGCGTGCAGGTCGCCTTCCTCCAGACCACCGGCTCGTTCAGCCAGACCGTCGCCGGCTGGGTCGCCGGCTCCTACAAGCTGAGCTTCTACGCCGCCCAGAGGGGCAACTACCAGGCCTCCCGCCAGGACTTCAAGGTCCTGGTCGACGGCATTGTGGTGGGAACCTTCACTCCCTCCGGCACGTCGTACCAGTCCTACACCACCGCCGCGTTCACCGTCACCGCCGGGTCGCACACGATCACCTTCCAGGGCCTGAATAGTGCCGGCGGCGACAACACCGCCTTCGTCGATGCCGTCGCGCTGACCAACCTGGCCACGATCGGCGACGCGGGCTTCGAGCAGGTGGCGGTGGGTGCCGGCCAGTTCCAGTATCGCCCCACCGGCTCCCCCTGGGCCTTCGCCGGCAACGCCGGCATCTCGGGCAACAACAGCGGCTTCACCTCGGGCAACCCGCCGGCCCCCGAAGGCGTGCAGGTCGCCTTCCTCCAGACCACCGGCTCGTTCAGCCAGACCGTCGCTGGCTGGGCCGCAGGCTCCTACACGCTGAGTTTCAAGGCCGCCCAGCGGGGCAACCACCAGGCCTCCCGCCAGGACTTCAACGTCCTGGTTGACGGCATCGTGGTCGGCACCTTCACCCCCACCGGGACGTCGTACCAGTCCTACACCACCGCCGCGTTCACGGTCACCGCCGGGTCGCACACGATCAAGTTCCAGGGCCTGGACAGCGCAGGCGGCGACAACACCGCCTTCGTCGATGCCGTCGCAATCTCATAGGACGCTATCCACCGCTGGAAATGCCAGATTACTGGAAAACACTCGGTGTCGGCTCATGCTTTCAGGCGGTCGATGATCCGACACCAATTATTCCCGCTGCGGCGCCCTCAATCCGACCCAGGCCAACAGCCTGGCCGCGTTCCACCTTCTTTCGGGCAGGGTCAAGAAAGGCCACACCACGTACAGCAAGAATGTCCCGCTGAAGTCGGCCAACTACAATGCGTCGGCGCACACCATTTCTCTCGTCCCCAAGGGCAAGCTCAACCTGAAGCTGCCCGAGCAACTCACGATCACCGCTTCGTTGCTGACGGACTCCCTCGGTCGTCCCATCGACGGCAACCACGACCGCCAGCCCGGCGGCGACTTCGTCGCGACCTTCAAAGGAAAGTCGGTTACCACCGCATCGACAGGTGCCGCGAGGGGGGCTTCCGCGTCTTGGCTCGCACTCGAAGCCGTCGACAAGGTCATCGTCGGGGAGACACAGCTCCTCACGAGGCCCGTTCGACCCTCTCACGTCCAGCGTCAACCTCATGGCGTAACTCAGGAAGGCCAGGCGGTGAAAGTTGTCTTGCCTACTCCCAAGGAGTTCATGGGCAAGTCGGCCTGGCTGCATCGCGTCTTCACGATGAAGAACCGCCTCCTCCAAAACGTGTCCGGCGCTCTGCCTCACCGGATCGTCGCCCTTGAGACGACCCGGCCACTTCATCGCGGATGAACAGAGTCTGAATAGAAGAAAGATGCCGGGGAAGCAGGGGGGGAAGTCGTCCGCAGATGTCACAGATGGACGCAGATGAATGGTTCCTGGGCGAATCTGCGTTCATCTGCGACATCTGCGGACTCATGTCTTTAAGGCTGGAGGGAAGGACCCGCGCTACGGAATGGTGCATCTCGGCGATGTAACCCACACCTCATTTCCGTGCTCTGTGCTCGATGCGGCGTAACGACATCTGCTAGAATCGGAGTTGCCAATCGGATGAGGCCGGCTGGCTGCCTGCGGAGGGAATAGTCAATGAAGGAGGTGCATTGTCGGCTCCAGGACTTGCCGATCTTGCACCCCCGACTCCTGTGGGAGACGATCATTCTCGCTGCGGCATCCGTGATGGAAGGAGCTGATCGTCGTGCCCCGCATACGTTTCTCATTCTTGCAGAGGACATCCCTGGCTTCGGCAGCGACGAACTGGCCCTCACGATCGACCCGAGCGGAGTCGCTTGTTCGACTTCGACGAACCTTCGAGTCTCTCGCGACAGGTCGAGCTCGCGGCTATCGCCGTCGCGGCGTTGGCACTCGCTCATTCTGGGGGACATGAAATCGTTGATGTCGCCCTCAGGGGCAGCGCCGCGGATTACCTGGTGGGTGACACAGCGTCTCGCCTCGAAATCGCGGGGCGTTCGCGCCGGACGGACCTGGAAGCCGCATGGCAGCAGAAGTGGAATCGGCTTTCCCTCCCGAGCGATCAACCCGCATTCGTTTTCGTGGTCGAGTTCGAGGGCCTCACGGGGCGACTGGGCTATGCGTGAAGTCTCTCTCCTCGCGAGTTTATGACTTGGTCGCACGAACCTTGTGGTATTGGAGTGCATCAGTCCTATGTCCACGATTTCCCGCGCAGTCAGCGACATGCTCATGACGGTCAAGTCGCGGAAGTTCAGCGAGGGATGCTCGCGGAGATGCGAGGGGATCGTCCGTCCGCGGCTCGGCACTTTCTTGCAGCCGCTCATCTCGAGCTCGTCCTCGCGGCCGATTTTGAAGAGGTCGGCGATGCGGAGTTGGCGGTCCGAAGCAGGCTGAGCGCCGCATCATGCTTCTGGCGGAGCTGGCGACCCTCTTTCCGCTCGAGGGCTTATCGAGACTCTGCTCGAAGCGCACCCGGAGCGTGCGGCGATTATCAGCGAAGTCATGGACGATCTCGTCCAAAACGTCCCTGCGTGAACTTTTTGGGAGTTGGCGTCGGCGGCGCGATGCCGTCGCGGAATTCGCGGTGCGTCATCGCAAGCTCGACACACCCTACTTCGACTTTGCCACCTAGAAGAATTGAAGGGGACGGCGACGACGCTTATGCCGAAATTTTGGGCCAGCCCGAGCAGACTCGACCGCTCACCACCGGGTGTCTCGCGATGACGCACACGCCGATGAGGCAAGCACGTGTCGCTCGAACTCGAACGCGCCGGTCACGATGAAGATGCGCTCACCTTGCGACGGCGGGTTGCTCCACCCGACTTGCCTTTCGCGGCCTCCTTCGCACCGGTGGTGGTCGGTACGGCCTCTTCGTGCCGCGGCGGGGGGGCCGGGACAAATCGATTCTCCGTCGAGGCTTCGGTCTTGGACTTGGGCGCGCGGGTGCGTTTCGTCTGCGCGACGGCCTTCACGATCGGAAACCGGATCTCGACCCGACGGCCGAGGGCCGCGGCGATCCGTCGAAGCATCGGCAGGCTGTGACCGTCGTAGTCGGCGTCCTCCAGTCGGCTGATCACGGAGGCGGCCGTGCCGATGGTCCTGGCGAGGGTCTCCTGGGTCAATCCGGCCTCCGTGCGAAGTCGGTGGATTGTTCGGGCTAGCTCATCCTCGGCCCTTACCTCGTCCAGGAGTGCCTCGGCCTCAGCGTTACCCTCGACATAGCGCCGCTGGAGAATGTCCACCGCATCGGTGCTCGGTGGGCGAGTTTTGCTGGCCATCTCATTCCTCCGCATAGGTATAGGTGTGGCGACCTGGATTGGACTGGAACTTGTTCATCCGCCTGACCGCCCGGTTGATCTCCTCCTCGGGGACGCTGTCCTCCTTGGTTATCGCGTGCGCGACCACTGCGATGGTCCGCCTCACGAAAGGCGTCTTTCTGTGTTTCTTCGTTGCGGTTCCCTTCTTCGCCGGCCTCGTCTCGGTCACCTTCCTGCGTGCATCCTGGTCAACCTCTGCCTCCGCCTCGGTGTGAAGACCGTAAAGCAAGCGGTACTGGACGTGCTCGAGGCTAATGCGCAACTCGTGAATGCCGTCCCGAAGAAAGTCGGCTTCGGGTCTGCGCAGCTCGTGTCCAAGCTGGCGGAGCCTCTCGAGGCGAACAAGGCACTTGAGCCGGGCTTTGAGGGGCAGGGCGTCGAGCCATTCGAGGACGGGCACCGAGCCATCGTCGTCGCGGTAGAAGACGACCTCTGTCCGGGGCATCGGTGGTCCCTCCGCGCACACGTCGCCACTTCCTGGATTTTCGCATGATTGCTAACTTCGTCAAGGTCTGAGCTTTACCTTCTTGCTGAGGTCCCTACGCATGAGGGGCTTCGCAAGGTCAAACCTGGTTAACGGTTTACTGAAGGGATCAAAGGGGTCGCTGCAAGATCTGGGCGAGTTAGGCGATCAGGAGGCTCCGCGGGACGGGTTGCCCGGGCGGAAATAGGTCTTGGTTCGGTTTTCGGGCTGATCCGAATGCCAAGTTCGTGGATGGCCTGACCATGTCATGGGAGAGGTCGAGGACCCGATCTCGCTCATTCGCTGAGCCCATCGCCCACAGGTTCGTGTTCACGATCGATCACAGCTCCGAGCCGTCTCATCGGCTCTCGATGCCACCGCCCTGACGGGCCGCGGCCAGAGGTTGCACCGGACCGATCGGTGCGTCTTCGGGACGCATCCTGGTTCAACCCACCAGCGCGCCTATCGGCGTGCCGGTGCTGAGAACGTACGGCCGACCTATGCGCGGGTCGCGGATCTCGGTGTCGGGGGGGATGCCGAGGGCCTGGTAGATGGTGGCGGCGATGTCCTGGGGAGTGACGGCGTCGCGGGCGGGATGGCCGCCGTCCTTGTCGCTGGCGCCGAAGATGGCGCCGGCGGGCATGCCGCCGCCGGCGAAGAGGACGGTGTAGCATGACGGCCAGTGGTCGCGGCCGCCTCGGTCGGCCCCGGCGCTGCTGGTGATCTGGCCGACGCGCGGCGTGCGGCCGAACTCGCCCATCGCCACGACCAGCGTCTCGTCGAGCAGGCCGCGACGGTTCAGGTCTTCCAGCAAGGCCGAGAAGCCGCGGTCGAACATGGGCAGGATCGAGCGCTTGAGAAGCGGGAAGTGCTGGCGGTGCGTGTCCCAGCTCTGGTCGTAGCGGGCGCCGGTGCAAACGGTGACAACCCGCACGCCGGCCTCGATCAACCGGCGCGCAAGCAAGAGGCACTGGCCCAGGTGGGGCAAGCCGCCGAACTTGCGCGCCTCCTTGTCTCGCTTGTTGCCGGGTCGAGCCCGTAGCGCTCGCGGACCGAGGCGGGCTCGCTCGAGAGGTCGAATGCCTGGCGAGCCTGGGGGCTGGAGATCAGCGAGAACGCCTTGCGGTAATGGGACGTCGAGCCCCTCGACCTCTTCGCCGTCGCCGAGAGCATGGTCGATCGAGTCCAGCAGCGAGCGGCGGCGCACGAAACGGTCGGGCGAAAGCTCTCGGGGCAGGTCCAGCCCGGGAACCTTGTAACCGGGCAAGCTCGGGTCGCCGGCCAGGAACGGATCGAACGACGCGCCCAGGAAGCCGGCGTCCTGGCCGGGCAGGAAGGCGTTGTTGTTGCTCATCCAGTCGGGCGTATGCACGAAGTCGGGCAGGTACCGGCCCGATGGCCTCAGTTTCGCCACCACCGAGCCGATCGCGGGGAAGTTGTCGGGCGCAGGAGCGACGATCAGCCGCCCCGTGCTGCTCGGGTCGCGGCCGGTCATCGCGAAGTAGTAACCGGCGTTATGATCGTTGATGGTGTGGTGCACCGAGCGGACCAGCGTGAGGTGATGGGCCTGCTGGGCAAGCAAGGGCAGATGCTCGCAGAAAACCAGGCCGGGGACCGTGGTGGCGATCGGCCGGAACTCGCCGCGAATCGCCTCGGGAGCGTCGGGCTTCATGTCCCAGAGGTCGATGTGCGAGGGACCTCCTTCCAGGGCGAAAAGTATCAGCGACTTCGCTCTGGCGCCGCCGGAGGCCGCGCCTGAGCAGGCCAGGCAGATCAAGGCAGAGCCCGGCTCCACTCGCCGCGCCGACACGGAAGAAGGTGCGCCGGTTGATATCGTCGCGATACCGAGGAGTTCCAGCCGACAGGCGAAGCATGGTTCGACCGCCTCCATTTCCATAAGCAGATGCGACTCCGAAATTGTAGCCGGACGTCGAGCGCCGCCGCCAAGAGCTTCGATCACTGGCGATTCGGCGGCACGGGCCGTGATGAGTGAAGCGTGTCGGCCGTCATGGGCCGAAGGTGGTTCTCTCAAATGACCATGAAAGCAGGCGATCCATCAAGCCCAACGACAGCCGCGGGCGGCGCGGATTCTGCGTCGCGGGCACCAGCAAGCTTGCATCACGACCGAGAGGGTCTTGTATCTTCATGACAAGTTTCCCGGATTTTCTCTTTTCTTTTTGGCATCTCTTGATAAACTTAAGACCGGTTGGTTTGACGACTGAGTGAGCATCTTGGGTTCCCCTCGAACCCCCTTCTGCTTTCCGCTCTCGCCTTTCCCACCTTCCGGGCCCCTTCAGGTGCCCCTTTCTCAATCGACCCAGAAAGTTTTCAAAAGGGGTCGGAACGTCTTTGCCACAGGGAGATCATTCGTGGGAAAGAAACTGTATGTTGGCAACTTGACCTACGCGGTAACCTCTTCCGACCTGGAAGGCTGGTTCGCTCAGTACGGAACCGTGCAGAGCGCCCAGGTGATTCAGGACCGTGACACCGGCCGCAGCAAGGGATTCGGCTTCGTCGAGATGGATACCGAGGCCGAGGCTCAGGCGGCGATCCAAGGGCTCAACGATCAGGAGTACGACGGACGTCGGCTGACCGTGAACGAAGCCAAGCCGCGCGAACCCCGTAGCGGCGGCGGCGGATATGGCGGCGGCGGTGGCGGCGGACGCGGCGGCTACGGTGGTGGCGGCGGCGGACGCAGCGGCGGCGGTGGCGGATACGGCGGCGGTGGCGGCGGTCGGCGCTATTGAGCCCGGCACCGTTATCGACTGAGGAGAACCCAAGAGCCCCGATACGGGGCTCTGGGATCAACTTCTCGCTCATCGTGAGCCCGCGTCCAGCCACGCTCGTTCTGCCTCTCTAGCATCCGGAGCAGCAACGGTGCCACTCAATCCGCGCTACCGCCATGGACCTGTCCTGGATAACCAGCGAAAACGCTGCCCGGTCTGCCATCAATCCGTCTATTCCCTTGCCGGCATCCATCCGCAATGCGCCATCAAGCTCGCTGATGGAGTCCCGCCCGGCCTCGCGGCCCCCGTCGATGTTGTGCCTGAGCCCCCCCTTGCCGTCGCCGCCGGGGGCAAGAGCAAGATCATTCCCCTCAAGAGTTCCACCTGTCATTTCTTGAACTCGTTCGATCGATGGGAGTATTCGGCCCAGCGTTCCACGCCCCGCCGAGCGTTCCGCCAGTCGGCCGCCATGTGTCAGCGCGTGTCCATGACGGGTTCGGCTTGACTTCCAGCTCTCCGGCACGATACCTGTATAGCCGTTCAACATCACGGGCATTGCACCGTGAGTCGGCCTGCCCGGTTCGTTTCGAGTCGGAGCGCAAGTCATGGCTTCCAGCGCCCTCCCCGCTTTCGACATGGTTCTGGCGTTTCTAGCCATGGAGGAGGGGCTGGCCGATCAGGCTCAGATCCTGGCGGCCTGGTCGCCTGGAACTCGTCCCGGCTGAAGCCAATGGGCGAAATCCTGATCGAGCAGGGTGTTCTCGACACGCGGCAAAGGGCGCGCCTGGAGGGCTTGGCTGCCGACCATTGCAACGAGAGCGAACGCAGCGCCGAGTTGTCGCTGACGGTCGCCTATGAGGGTCGAGGCCCAGTGTCGCCGCGACGATCGAGCCGCACGATCGCGGACGGCCGGGTCCAGGCGCTGGAAACCGGCAAATCGCGGAGCGGCGTTTCGAGATCCTTGCGCTCGCACGCCCGCGGCGGACTGGGCGAGGTCTTTCTCGCGCTTGACCGCGAGCTCAATCGCCAGGTCGCCCTCAAGGAGCTTCAACCCTACCACGCGCACAACCCGGCCAGCCAGTCTCGGTTCTTGCTGGAGGCCGAGGTCACCGGGCGGCTCGAACATCCGGGGATCGTGCCGGTCTACGGGCTGGGCCGCTATCCCGACGGCCGTCCTTATTATGCGATGCGGTTCATCGAAGGTGAAACGCTCAAGGCCGCAATCCAGCGGTTCCATGGCGCCGATACGCGCAGTCAAGATCCACGCGAGCGTGAGCTGGCCTTCCAGCGGCTGCTCCGCAGCCTGATCGCCGCCTGCAACGCGGTTGCCTATGCGCACAGCCGGGGGGTCGTTCATCGCGACATCAAGCCTGAAAATATCATGCTCGGTCCATTTGGCGAGACGTTGGTCGTCGATTGGGGCGTCGCCAAGACACGCTCGGATTTCGGAGGTGATCAAGCCGACGCATCAGGTGTCGCGCCGAGCGGCAGTGACTCTTCGTTGACCCGGCCCGGCGCGGCAGTCGGAACCCCGCGGTACATGAGTCCCGAGCAAGCCCTGGGCGAGGTCGAGACCGTTGGTCCCGCCAGCGACGTCTACGGCCTGGGCGCGACACTCTATTGCCTGCTGGTCGGACACGCCCCCTTTCCAGATGGCGACATCACCGAGGTGCTTGACCGCGTGGGACGAGGAATCTTTCCCTCGCCACGCCGGCTGGTCCGCTCGCTCGATCCGGCGCTCGAGGTGATCTGCCTCAAGGCCATGGCGCTCAAGCCCAAGGATCGGTACGCCTCCCCCCTGGAACTGGCCGAGGCCATTGAAGCCTGGCTGGCCGACCTGCGGCACCGCGGAGAGCACGTTCTGGCGCACAGCCAGGTGCAGCGATCGCTGGCCCGTCTCTGCATCGAAAGGGCTCACCATTTCCTGGATCGGGAGCGGTTCGCCGAGGGCATGCTCTGGCTGGCCCGCGCCCTGGAAAACGTGCCTGCCGATTCTCCTGCCCTCGAGCGAGCGGTGCGCGCGAGCCTTGGCTCCTGGCACGCCCGGTCGAGCTTGATGGAACGATGCCTGCCGCACAAGGGAGATGTTCGCGCGCTGGCGTTCAGCCCCGACGGCCATCGGCTGGCCACCGCCAGCACCAGCGGCGCCGGGCAGCTCTGGGACGTGGCGACGGCGGCGAAGCTGGGCGCGCCGCTGATGCACGAAGCCCCGCTCACGGCGGTGGCGTTCAGCCCCCAGGGAAATATCATCGCCACGTCCGATGTCGCCGGCATGCTCAAGCTCTGGGACGCCCTGACGGGGCGTCCCCTGGGCCCGCCTTTGATCCACGGCGGCGCGATCTCGGCCATCAGGTTCGGACCCGGCGGCTCCGCCATCGCCACCGCCTGCCGGTCGAACGTGCCGTGCCTCTGGAGCACCCTCAAGCACCAGCCCTTTCATCATCCCGAGGGTGATGAGGTTGAGGTGCTGGCAGTAGAGTTCAGCCCCGACGGCAATCGGCTGGCGACGGCCCGCAACGATGGCAAGGTGATTCTCTGGAATACCTCGACCGGGGAACCGATCGGCGAGCCGCTCGTTCATCCCGCACCGGTCAGGGCGCTCGCCTTTCGACCGGATGGGAAACAGCTCTTGACCGGCTGCACCGACGGCAAGGCCAGGCTCTGGAACCTGGACCAGGCGGCCGTGCAACTCGAGCTTTCCCTACCTGGACCCGCCACGCTGGCCGATTTCAGTCCCGCGGGAGACGTGGTTGCGACAGCCAGTGATGATGGATCGGCCCGGCTGTGGAACCCCGACAAGGGGCATCCGATTGGCGAGTCGCTCTCGCATCGAGCCGCCATCACATGCCTGGCCTTCAGCCCCGACGGCAGTCTGCTGGCAACGGGCAGCCGAGATCGCACCGTGCGATTCTGGGACACCGAGACCGCCCTGCCGATCGGTCCTCCTCTTGACCACAAGGGAGCGGTCTGCACCCTGGCCTTCAGCCCCGAGGGCCGCCGTCTGGCCACGGGCTCATCCGACGGCCTGGCACGCTACTGGAAAGCCGCCCCGCGCATCCCGGGCGAGATCGAGCGCATCTCATGCTGGGTTCGCGTCACCACCGAGCTCGATTTTGACGAAGGCGACGCCCTCCGCAAGCTCGACCCCGCCCTCGGCTGGGAGCTCCGCCGCCGCCTCCACGAGCTCGGCGGCCCACCACCCAAGAAGGTCGAGCGGTGGTAGCCGGAGGATGGACGAAGTTGCCAGTTATCAGTTGCCAGTTGTCAGTGAAAGACGGGAAGATTTTTTTCATTAGCTGGCAACTGGCAACTGGCAACTCATGCCGCGTCTTTGCGTGAAACCCTTCGATTCACTTGATGTGCCGCGCGAAGAACTCCACCAGTTCCCGTTGCATGGCCTCTTCCGGATGTTCCTGGCCGCGGTAGTCGGCGTTGTGGCGGACGGTGCAATCGATGCCGAGAGGGGTGAGCTTGGCTTTCAAGGCCGCGCCGAAGCGGGGGTGGTGGATGCCCTGGCCGGGGCGGGCGTTCTCGGGGAGAGGGCCATCGGGCTCGGAGTAGAAGAGGATCACCGGGGGGTCGTCTGACGAGACGTAGGTGAGCGGAGAGGCCTCTTCGTAGAGCTTCTGAACCCGCGGGGTCTCGGAGTCGGCGTCGCTTGTGATGCCGAAGAGGGACCGGAGCGCCACGTGCTCGTGGGCTCGGCCGCCGATCAGGTTCTTGATGAAACGAGGGTCGTACGAGGTCTGGGCTCCGACAACGCCCATGCAGGCCAGGCGCGACGATTGCCGCAACACCGGGTCGGTGCTGGCAGGCTCGGCCAGGTCGTCATGGAAGCCGACCCAGAGCGCGATCCCCGCACCCGCCGAGTTGCCGCAGGCAGCGATGCGCATGGGGTCGATGCCCAGCTCAGTGGCCTTGAGACGAAGGAACTGGATGGCGCGGGCGCCATCACGCATCGGGGCGGGGAAGGGAGACTGGGTTGAAAGGCGATAGTTCGCCGAAGCCACCGAGATTCCCTGAGCCAGGCACCTGTTCACGAGCCACGCCGGCACGCTCGACTTGTCGCCGCCAATGAAACCACCCCCGTGGAAGAAGATCACCAGCGGTGTGGAAGTCGATTCTCCAGGCCCGCCGGTCGCTTTCCAGACGTCGACCACGTTGCGGTCGAAGGGGCCATAGCGCAGGTTGGCCAGGTCGGGTGCGGGCTTGCTCGTGCCGAACACTTTCCGAACCTGGGCGGCACCCACCATCGATACCAAGGCACAGAGGCTGAGCACCCCGATCGCGGCCAGACGTCGTGATCCCGATCCTGATCCCGGTTGCCAGCGCATGGGTGAGCCTCGAGGAGAAAGACCGCGCGGACCGCCTGAAAGGCTGGTCCATCTCAAGTTTGGGGTTGATGCATCCAAGAGTCAAACGAAAACCGCGCTGCGACTTTGCCGATCCTTACGGCTGATCCTGTCCCGCCATAAGTTCGTCGGGAAAATCAACATGCACCTCCCGACCTGCCTCGGATGACCCTCACGCAACAGATTCCCAGCCGACTTTGTCAACCCTGTCCTATCCTCCTTTTAGGCAAGGAAGGCTGGGGATAACCCCGAGGGACCGCACGTAGTGGATGAATGTAGACGAGGAGCGCGCCGAATGAATGTCGAGAAGACCCCGCGCAGCGACTCCTCGGGAGGCCGGGTGGCACCATGTTTCGCACGCCTGCTAGCGACTTGAAAAAGAGCTTCCATCCCACCGACATTCGCCCTTCGCGGCGACACAATTCAAGCACAATTAGAAGGCGACGCCGGCCCGATCTCGAGGCCCTCGAGGAGCGGCAGTTGCTCTCGATGATCCTGGTCAAGAACACCAGTGATTCCGGGGCGGGCTCATTGCGCGCAGGCGATCCTGCAGGCGAATGCCGACTCGCAGCCAGACGATATCGAATTTAACATTCCCGCCTCGACGGCCCGCCAATCTCGACGTGCCGGTACCCGGGTTCGATCCGGGCACGCAAGACTGGACGATCACGCCCCAAACCCCCTTCCCACGATCACCAACACTGTCTCGATCGACGGATACTCGCAAGCCCGATTGGGGACGGGTGTCAATTTTCGCTATCCCAGGCCATCAGCTCGGCCGTGCAGTCCATCTCGGTGATCGGCAGCCCCACAGCTGGGATCTTCACCCTGACGACCTCAGCCCCGTTGCCGGTAGGAACGACGGCTCGCTCTCCCTGGAACGCCACCGCAGCCGACGGTCCAAGCGGCACTCGGGGCGATCGTTGGATTCAACAATGTTGTCGTAACGGGCGGCCCCGCCCCACGACTGCTTTCACGATCACGTTCAAGAATCACGTCGGGCATCACGCCATTCCAGACCTGGTTGCCACTCGGCACTCTTATCGGTGGGACCGACGCCGGGGTCTCGGTGCAGACGACGACCGCCGGGAGGACTTGTGATCGCCGATCCGATCTACATCCAGTCCGACGCCGAACACGGTCGCGGCCAAGCAGGGAAATAACGCGCAGGAGCGAGTGATCATCGACGGACAGCCAGACCGGAGGCTGCGACCGGTTTCGTCATCGACGCCTCGCACAGCGTGTTGCGCGGTCTGATCATCACGAATTCGGAGTCGGTGTCGGAGGTTCCAAGTGCTCGACCATCAGACCTGAATCGCAAACCGGTGGTCGGTAGCCTGATTCAGGGCAACTTCCATCGGAGATTATTTCGTCTACCTCGTGGACCCAAGTACCGGCACTCCCACTAACTCCTAGCCAGTGGGCTTCACCGGGATCGGGGAACACACTACAAGGCGTGGTGCTTGACTCGACCAACACCACCGTCGGCGGCAGCAATCCCCAGGAAAACAACGTCATCTGCGGCAACGGCCAGCAGGGCGATTGCATTGCAGCCTGGAGCCTCGGGCAACCAGCTTCTGGGTAACCAGATCGGCATGGCCGGACCTTCGAGCAACGGACTGTACTCGCAGGACGGCAATGGGGCCGAAGGCGTCCTGATTCTCTCCTCGGGCAGCTGTCGAATCCGCTCTCATCAGTACTCGTTCGAGCAACTTCATCGGCGGTGCTACCTCGACTCCGGCAATCTGATCTCGGGCAACACGCTCACGGGCGTCCGTCTGGTTGGCGTGGGGGCGAATCGCAACCTGATCCAGTCGAACTACATCGGCGTGGGCCCCGGAGGCGGGTTCATCTTCGGAACGGAGAACCCGGGAAACGGAGACGCGGGAACGGTGTCCGCATCGAGGACGGCTCGCTCAACGTCAGATCGGCGGTTCCACGCGCAGTCTCGGCAACGTGATCGCCTCGAACCACGGGGCCGGAGTCTACATCGAGGCTCCGCCCCCACCGTGGTCGGTGGCGTACCCGTGCCGGCAACGGCAACAGGCAACTCGGTCGCCAATAACATGATCGGCTTGACCGCCGACGGCAGCCAGGTCCTGGGAAATGATCAGGAGGGTGTCGCTCTTCTACGCCCAGAACAATACGATCGGACCAGGCAACGTGATCTCCGCGAACCTGCGGGGAGTCGGGATCTACGGGCCGACCGGCACGCTGAACCTCGTGAAAGACAACTTGATCGGCACGGACAGCCGCGGGCGTGCTCGGACTTCGGCAATGCCATCGAAGGCATCCTGATCAGCAATTCGCCGGCCAACACCATCCAGGGCAACGCGACGGGTTCGCAAGTCATCTCCGGCAACCAGGTCGGCGTCGCCATCGTCGGAGCCGCCTCGACTCAGAACATCGTGGCGGGCAACCTGATCGGCTCCGACCAGACGGGCTTCAACAGACCTGGGCAACAGGCCGAGGGCGTGCTGATCAGCGGGGCGAGCAATAACACGATCGGCGGCAACCTCGCCTCGGCCCAGAACCTGATCTCGGCCAACCACTGGGGCATCAGCTCGACGGCGCCGGGCGACGGGCAACCTGATCGCAGGGCAACTACATCGGCACCGACATCACCGGCACTGCGCCCTGGGCAACGAAGTCGATCGGGTCATCATCAGCAACTCCGCCAGCCGCAACACGATCGGCGGGATCAACGCGGACCTGGGCAACAAGATCGCCTTCCAGGTCGATGGCGGGGTGCTCGATGCAGTCGGGGACCGGGAACAGGATCCTGTCCAACAGCATCTTCCAGAACGGCGGTTGGGATCGACCTGGTCGCCCCAGGCGATCCCGCTAGGCATCACGCCGAATCAACCCGGCGTCCGGATCGGTCCCAATGACCTTCAAAACTATCCCGTGCTCACTGCGTGACGTACAACGGCTCGCTCACTCATATTCGTGGGGACGCTCAACAGCGTGCCCGACACCACGTTCCTGATCCAGTTCTTCACCAGCACGATCGCCGGCCCCATCGGCTATGGAGAGGGAGAGACCGCTTCGGGACTCGACGACCGAGTGACCGTGACGACCGATGCCAACGGCAACGCCGTGATCAATTCTTCCTGTTCGCCGAGCCTTTCGCTCCCGGCCTGTTCCTGACGGCAACAGCCACCAACCTGACGACCGGCGACACGTCCGAGTTCTCCGCGTATGTCATCCCGAGACGCCGGCGATCCAGTTCACCGCTCGACGTATATCCGTCGAACGAGACCAGCGGCTTCGCGGTGATCACCGTCTCCCGGACCTTGAGCACGGGACATTCCATCGGTTCAGTTCGGCACAGTCCCGGACGGCACGGCGATCGCCGGCGTCAGGACTACATCGCCGTCTCGCGGACCGCTGATCTTCCACGCCGGAGACACTCACCCAGACCTTCACGGTCCCGATCCTCGATCGACCATGTCAGTCGGAACACGATCAAGACAGTGAACCTGGCCCTGACGAATGGACTCGGCGGATCGGGATCGCTGATTTCCAGACCGACTGCCGTGCTGAAGATCGTCGATAACGACCCGGGAACGTCGAGGGTCTTCATCGTGACCAACACGCAACGACTCCGGGCCGGGCTCGCTGCGGCAGGCGATCCTCGACGCCAACGCTCACCCGGGCCCACGACATCGAGTTCGCCATCCCGGCATCCCTGGACCCCAACCTCAACGTGCCTGTGCCGGGTTCGATCCTGTCACCCAGACGTGGAAGATCACGCTTCAGATGCCCTGCCGGCGATCACCGACCAGGTGACCATCGACGGCTACAGCCAGGGGCATTCCCCATCCCTTACCGCTACCCCGAACGCCGTCAACTCCGATGCAGATCATCAACGTGACGGGAGTCCCGACGGGTGGAAGCTTCAGCCTCAGCACCGTCGGTACGCCACGACGCCGCGATCTCGACCGGCGACCTGCCTTTGACGCAACGGCATCAGGCCTCGGGCTGGCGCTTGATCGGAGTCTTCGGCTTCGGCAACACCACGGTCACGGGGGGGCCGGCGAACGTGAGCCCACTCGTCATCACGTTCATCGGGGCAGTATCAGGGAAAGACGATTCCCGCCTCTGGTGGCAACGAACAATCTTTCAGGGCGGCATCGACCCGAGAATCACCGTCACCACCGCCTTCAAGCTGGGCGACACCGACATCCGATCGTCTCGACTCCCAATACCGTCGCGGCACTCGACGGCAACAACGCTAAGCATCGCGTGATCATCGACGGCAGCCAGACTCCCGGCGGTGCCACCGGCTTCGTGATCGACGCGTCGACAGCATCCTGCGCGCGGGCTGATCATCGACGGCTTCGCCGTCGGCGTCTCGGTGCCCGCAGTCCCTACGACCGGGTCGGCAACATGATCCAGGGCAACTTCATCGGCATCTTACTTCCTCTATCCCGTCGATCCGAACACCGGAGCACCGCTTCGCCGCGCCTTCAACGTCGAGACTCATCGGCTCAGGGCAACTCCCTGCAAGGAGTCGTGCATCGACGGCAACAACACGACGATGGGAGGGACCAATCCCCAGGAGAACAACGTCATCGCCGGCAACGGCCTGCAAGGGATCTCATCGACGTCGACGGCAACGGGCAACGTGGTCGAGGGAAACCAGATCGGCATGATCGGACCGTCGAGCAACGGCCTGTATGCCCAGGTCGGCAACGGGCGCGAAGGGGTGCTCGGTGCTCGGGCTCGAGCAACGCGATCGGCGGGCCTGGAGGGGCACGGCGGCAACCTGATCTCGGGCAATGCGCTGCGACGGCGTCGCAGATTCAGGGCGCCGACGGCCACCCGGAACGTCGTCGGCGGCGAACCTCATCGGCCTGGCCCCCGGCGGCGGCTTCCGCTTCGGCACCGGCAACCCGGGCAACGGCGGCGACGGCGTCCGGATCGAGGACTCGACCCAGAACCTGGTCGGCGGCCCGGACCAGACCTGGGGCAACGTGATCTCGTCGAACAGCGGCGTCCGGAGTCTACATCACCGGAATCACGTCCACGGCTGAACATCGGTGGCAGAACAACCTGATCGGCCTGACGGCCGACGGCAAGGCCGTCAAGGGCAACACGGGCGACGGCGTGACGATCTTCTCGCCGCAGAACACGATCGGTCCGGGCAACGTGATCTCGGGCAACCTGCGGGGTGTCCGGATCTCCGGTGCCGAACGCGAGCGAAATCACGGTCCTCGGATAACCTGATCGGCACCGACATCACGGGTAAGTTCGACCTGGGCAACGCCCTGAAGGGATCCGGATCGAAGATGCCAGCGACGCCGTGATCCAGGGCGACGGCAAAGGCTCCCAGGTCATTTCCGGCAACCATCAGGGCGTCGTCATCGCCGGTCCAACATCGACCAGGAATCTCGTGCAGGCAACCTGATCGGCATCGGACAAGACCGGGCTCGCTCCCATCCCGAACGCCCACGAGGGGATCGCTGTTCTGGGTGCACCCAAGCAACACGATCGGCGGCACCACCGCCGCAGCCCAGAACCTGATCTCCGCCAACCACTGGGGCGTGCGGCTCGACGGAGCCACGGCGACCGGCAACCTCGTCCAAGGCAACTTGATCGGCACCGATATCACCGGCAAGGCTCCGACTGGGCAATGAGATCAACGGCGTGATCGTCAGCAACAACGCCTCGAACAATACCATCGGCGGGACCGCCGCCGGCGCGGGCAATACCATCGCCTTCAACATCCTGGCGGGAGTCTCGGTCGAGTCGGGACAGGCAACTCGATTCTGACCAACAGCATCTTCTCCAACGGCAAGCTCGGTATCGACCTCGTCACGACCGAGCCATCCCAACCTGGCCCCAACAACTTGCAGAATTACCCGGTTCTGGTGACGGCTGTCGGCGGCGGCCCGACCAGCAGGATTCAAGGGACGCTGAACAGCCTGCCCGAACACGAGGTTCCTGATCCAGTTCTTCACCAGCCAGATTCCCGACCCTTCGGGATTCGGCCAGGGACAGAACCCGAACGGCTCGATGGTCGTCACGACCGATGCTCAGGGCAACGCGCCCATCCTCTTCGCTCCGACGACCAACCTGGCCGCGAACACCTGGGTCACCGCGACGGCCACGAACCAATCGACCGGCGACACGTCGGAATTCTCGAACGCGATTTCGGCCTTGCCGGTCAGCTTGCAATTCTTGACGGCGACCTACACTGTTCAGGCAACGGACGGAACCGCTCTGATCGACGTTCACCGTAGCGGCAACCTCAACGCCGTCGTCTCCGTGAATTACGCCACCGGCAACGGAAGCGGCATTGCCGGCAAAGACTACACCGCGGCCTCTGGCATCTTGACCTTCCAGCCAGGTCAGACCGACAAGACCTTCGGCGTCACGATCCTGCAAAACGCTTCGCAGACCGCCGGCTCGGTGACGGTGAACCTGGCGCTCGGTCAGCCGACCGGGGGCGCGACGCTCGGTTCGCCGAGCACGGCAGTCCTCACCATCAACAACAACCTGCCGCCGATCCTCCAGTTCAGCACGAGCAACTACGGCACATTTTCTACCTCGGGCACCGCTCTCATCACGCGTCACGCGGGGTGGCGGCGACCGTGGCACCATGGTTCAGGTCACTTACACGACGGCAGGCGGCACGGCCGTGCCGGGCGTGGATTACACTTTCGTGCAGAGTACAGTCACCTTCCTGCCCAACCAGTTGACGGCGACATTCTCGGTTCCCATCCTGCCGGGAAACAAGGTTCCGGGAACCAACACGGTCGGATTGGCCCTTTCCAATCCCGTGGGCGGCCAGATCGGCGCGCTCGGCTCAGCGACGTTGACCATCACCACATTCGGCACCAACCCGGTGAATCCCTCCGGGCCGGTCGATAAAGTTCCCCCGCGGATCACCAACCAGCAGCTCGTGGTTGGCCCCAGCGGAATTACCGCGGTCGTGTTGTCGTTCAGCAAGCCGCTCAATCCCGCGCGGGCTCAGGATCTGGGCAATTACGGTTACTACCTCACGTCCGCTGGCCCCGACGGCAAGTTTGGAACCTCTGACGATGGCTTCGTTACCCTGGCCGCGGCGCAATACAACCCCGCCGCGATGACGGTGATGGTGACCCCAGTGACTCCCCTGCCCTACAACGGCTTCTATCGGATCGTGATCGATGCGCTGGCCACCACGCTTCTCAACCGTGGCATCGTCGACTTATCAGGCAACTACCTCGCAGGGAGTGATGGCGTCGCCGGATCGACGTACTTGTGCACCTTCGGCGCAGGCCCTCAGTTGAACTATACCGACAGCCTGGGCAAGACGGTCAATCTCAGCCTCAGCGGCCGGGGAGTGATCGAAATCTTTCGCGCGGCCAACGGCGACGTGCAAAGCGTGAGCCTGGCGGGCACGGTCCCCCGCAAGAGTGTACTCTCCCTGCGCGCCAACAAGGCGGGCGGAACGAACACGTACTTGCCCCCCATTCAGGGTGCGGCGGGTGTGAAACTCCGCTATCGTACGCCTCCCATTGTCTTCCGATCGTCACCGGTTCTACCGGCTTCGTTGACACATAAGGCGAAGCCCGTCAAAGTCAAACGCGTGAGATAACACTGCCCCGCGTAGATGAGCGAGGAGCTCCGGATCGGCAATGGACGAGCGGTCGATCAGCATCCAGGAGCTCCAATCACTGGGACTTTGGCGGGGCAACGTTCTGATCGAGCCGCTTGCCGGCGGGATCACAAACCAGAATTTCCTGGTCGAAGATGAGACTGGCTGCTACGTCGCGCGAATTTGCAAGGAGTTGCCTCTCCTGGGAATCGACCGCCGTAACGAGGCCGCGTGCCAGGAAGCGGCGTCGCGCCTGGGCATCGCACCCGCGCTCATCCACCGCGACGAAGGTCTGCTGATCAGCCGGCATGTCGCCGGCCAGACGCTGACTTCGGCCAGTCTTCATAGTCTCGCCACGATTCGCGACGATCGGCAGAACCCTGCGCCGGCTGCACGACGGCCAGGACGTGGTCACGGGCCTGGTTCTCTATTTCTGCCCGTTTCAGACCATTCGCACGTACGCGCAAACCGCCGTGGCGCTCAATGCGCAGCTTCCCGATGACATTGAAAAACTGCTCGACGACGCGCGCCTGCTCGCGAATCAGATCGGCCCGTTCCGGCCAGTGCTCTGCCACAACGATCTGCTGCCTGCCAATATGATCACAAGCGCCGGACGCCTCTGGCTGGTGGACTGGGAGTACGCCGGCATGGGCCACCCTCTCTTCGACCTTGCCAGCGTCTCGGCGAACGCCGGCCTCAGCGACGACGAAGAAGCTGCCTTGCTGCAATCGTACCGAGGCGAGATCGACCCGCGCGAGCTCGATCTGATCCGCGTCTTCAAGGCGGCCTCGCTGCTTCGCGAGGCTCTCTGGGCGGTGATCCAGACGGCGACGTCAGAGCTCGCCTTTTGACTACCAGGGCTATGCCGAGCGGCATTTCGAGGCGTACCGGCAGACGGGAACGGCGATCTCGCTAGATCGCGGCTTTCGGCGCGTTCATACACCCGACCATCCACCATTCGCAAGATAGGGGGAAAGGCGCAGGCTAGAGACGGGTACCATGCATCGCCCAACCCCCCGCCAACCCCCCCTTGGCAAGGGGAGGAAATCCGTTTGCTTGCGCAGGCATTCTTTTCCCCCCTTGCGAAGGGGGGGTGCGGGGGGGGGTGGTCAGGGCACTACCAGCCACAACGGCTGTCCCACATGCGAAGCGGGGGTTCTTTGGGTGAGGCCCTGGCGCACACGCGACCCAAGCGAAAACCGCGGCGTAACGCGACCCGGCCGCAGGCGCATCCCTGAGCCTCTCCAGATACGCGATCAGATCGGCGAAATCGCTCGGCGAGATGCCCTGGGCCAGGCCGCTGGGCATGATCGAAACATCGCTGCGCTTGCGGTCTTCGATGTCGGTCTTGGGAATGCCGCGCGAGCTTGGCGTCGGCGTCCTGGATCTCGATGTACTCCGGCGTCTCGGTCTTGATGATGCCCGTGACCACGCGACCGTCGGACAGGGCGAGGATGGATGGCTCGTAACCGGAGGAAATCTTGGCCGAGGGGTACAGGACGGCTGCGATCAGCTCGTCGCGCGGGTACTTCGCGCCCACGCTCGAAAGCTCCGGGCCCACGGCGCCGCCTTGCTTGCCCACGGCGTGACACTTGACGCAGGCCAGGCCTTTGAGATCGGTGAACAGGGCGCGGCCGCGGTCGGGCTTGCCCTGGCCTTTGAGAGCCTCGGCGCGGTAAAGGTCTGGGTTGAAGCTGGGGGCCGACGGGCCCTTGAGGAAGGCGTATTCTGATGACCCGGTCACGGCGACCGAAAACTGCCAGGGTCCGCCGCGGTTGCCGCAGCGGACGAGCACATGGTTGACGCCGCGGACCAGGGATACGTCGAAGCGCGTCTGTTCGTGGTCGAAGCCGCGTCGATCGCTATAGTCGTATACTTGCTTGCCGTTGAGCCAGACTTTGAGAGTGTCGTCCGAGCCGACCACCATCTGCGCAGGACGGTTGGCGATGCTATTGATTTCGGCATACCCGTACGCCGCCAGATCGTCATCGTGCGAGTAAATCTGGCCGAGGTCGACCTGTCCCTTCACGTCGGCAAGCTGGGCGGGCTGCCACGCGATGCGCCTGCCCCCGGCGCCTCATGGCTGGCCGTCAGATCGATAGGCCGATCGGCCGGGATCGTGAATGGTGACTGGATGGGAACTGGCCCCAGCACCTTCCAGGCCCGCACTGGCTCGAGGCCGGTGAAGATGGTCCGAAGCTCGGGGAGCACGCCGGGCGAGAGCTCGTTGCGCCTGGCAAGCTGTTCGAGCACCGGCGCGGCTCGGTCGCGCAGGTTGCCGATTGCGGTGGCCGCGGCCTTGCGAAGCTCCGGGCTCTTGTCGGCCAGTGCGCAGGTAAACCTGCAAGGCCGCCAGCTCGGGCATTGACGCCAGGGACTTGGTTGCCTCGAACCTGGTTTCCTCCGCATCGGCCAGGTTGATGAGCGCGGGGATCGCGGCACGGTCTTCCAGCAGTCCCAGAGCGGTGATCGCGTGGTTGCGAACCTCGGCGGCTGGATCGGCCAGGCGGCCGCGCAAGGCCGCAAGCACCGGTTCGGCCTGGTCGCGTTTCTCTCCCCTGGCAATGGCCGAGAGCGCATCCACGGCGGTGGCTCGAACGCCCGCGTCGGCGCTGGCAAGGGCATCCCGAATCGGCTTGATGGCCGCCCTGGCCTTGAACCGACCGAGCGCGGTGATCACGGTCTTCTGGCGTTCGGCGTCCAGCGATTTCGATGTCAAGAGCTCGATCAGAAGGGCAACGGCCCGTTCGGTTCCGATGACCTCGAGGGCTAGAATGGCCGCGTCTCGAACGGGTTCAGTGGCGCGACGATCGCGGAGTACGGTCGCCAGGAGCGGCAACGCCTCGCGATCGCCGAGAGCTCCGAAGGCCCGGGCGATGGCCCGGCGGACGTTCTGATCGCTCTCGCCGCTGAATCGGGATCGGAGGAGCTGCATCCCTTGTGGATCATGGGTTTGAACCACGGCCTCGACCGCCGCGATGCGCACCGTCGCGACCGGGTCGGCCAGCAACCGGCGGATCGACGCGAGCACAATCGGCGTGCCCGGCCAGTCCACCGTTTTTGCCGGCGGCTTGCCCAGGGCCGGCTGCGTGCCCCACCACTTGCCGTCCCACGGCGGGGCCTTGCGGTGAGCCGAGGCCAGGTACTTGACCGCGCTGGCACGTTCCCCGGCCGGCATCCCGGCGTTCGCGGCGAAGCTTGCGAGGGCGTTCACGGCGTCTTTGTCGTAAACCTCTTCCAGCGCCAGCAGCAAGCCGTCGCGAACGCGGGGGTTGGGAGACTGGAGGCCACTCGCCACGGCCTTCCAGTCGCCGATGCGCTTGAGTGCCTTGCGTGCCGAGTAGGCGAGGAAGACGTCCTTGTCGGCCACGATGGGAATCAAGGCCGGGATCGCGGCTTCCTCATGAATCCGGCCCAGCGCGATGATGGCCTGAAGCTTGACCGTGGGCTCGCGGTCGCGAAGCAATTCGACGAGCGCCTCTCCTGCCAGAGGCACGTTCCGCTCGCCCAGCGCCCGCGCTGCTTGCGCCCGCACGTCAGCCGTGGGAGACTTGAGCGCGGCGATGAGGGGAAACGATGCCTCGGGCGTTGCCCCGGCGATACCGTCGAGCGCCCAGACGAGGTGCCGTTTCGCCAGGGGCGAAGTTCTGGAATCGGCCAGCGCGGACGTCACGGCGGCGACTGCGTTCTTGCCCTGCTTGATCAGAGCAAGCTGCGCTCGGAACCGTTCGTGGAACGAAGGATGATCGAGCTGCGCGATCTGCACTGCGATTGGCTCGGAGCTGCTCGCTCTTGGTCGCGTCTTGACCCTGGCGGCCCCTGCGTAAGTCACGGCGTAGACGCGCCCCAGCTTCTCATTCTTGTTGGCCCAGCCGCCGATACGACCAGTCGGCGATGTACAGGGTCTTGCCGTCGTGCGAGAGGGCGAGGTCAAGCGGGCGAAAATCCTCCACGTCGCCCGGCTCGACGAACTCGATCACATTCTGCACTTTGAAAGTCGCCCCGGCGGGCTCAAGCTGGAAGGCACGCACGGCCCGCTTGCCCCACTCGGCCCAGAACACTCGACCCGCGGTATTCCTCGGGCCAGGCATCCTCGGCATAGACGATTCCGCCGCAGGGCGAGCCGCCTCCGTACTCGGCCATGCGGGGCAGGATGCGGTCGGTCCGGTTGTGGTAATCGAACGGATAGCCATAATAGCCACCGTCGATATGGTGCGTGACTCGCGTCCACCATCCCAGTCCGTCGTCGGTGTTGTCATAGGTGAAGAGGTTGTCGGCGGGGTCGAGGTTGGGCTCGAGGTGGTTGCGCGTGCCCGTCGAGAAGACCTCGAGCCCGCGTGCCGTCGGGGCGGCAGCGCAGAATGCCGCCGCCCTTCACCTGCGCGGTCCGCCCGTCGCGGCCGGTGGCTCTGGGCACTCCCTTGTCGCCCACCGAGATATAAAGATAGCCGTCGATGCCGATCTTCAGGCCCGAGACGATGTGATCGTTGAAGTCATTGGGTGAGCCGGCCGGTACGCCCAGGTCCGTGAAGAGCTCGGTGCGCTCATCGGCCTTGCCATCGCCATCGCGGTCGCGGAGCACGGTCAGCCTGGGCATGTTCATCACAAAGAGCGCCCCGTCGTACCAGACCATGCCGAAGATGGCATTGAGCCGCTCGGCGAAAACCACCGGTGGCTTGCCGTCGCGAAAGAGCAAGATGCGATCGATCGGCTTGTCGGCCGGCCCGACCTGGTCCATCGGGTCTTCGCCGACGAACAGCGAGCCGTCGGGCGCCGTGGCCACCTGGCTTGGGTACTGCACGGCGGGCACCGCGGCGACCAGGCGAATCTTGAAGCCATCGGGGACCTTGGGCAGCGCGGCGACGGCTTCACGTCCGTTTGAGAATGTAGCCAGCAAGCACGTGACGAGCAGGATGAGATTTCGGTGCCTGGGCGACAAAGCGGTCATCAAGGTGTTCCCCATCGGCGGTCGTGCAGGATCCAGGAAAGCGGGCCCAAACGCCGGCGACGGGCCGCTCCCTGGCCTGGGCGGGATCAAGGCTATCGGCGAGAGTTTGAGAATTGTATAACCTGCCGCTTGTTCGTTGCAACACGAGGTAGGGCGACGATGGCACTTGACATCGCATTAGTTGACGTGTAAACTAAATGCAGGTGAATGATCGAGCTACGGAGAATGAGGGGTCTTCAAGTTGTCTGCTGGCAAGCTTCAGCACGAAATTGGCAAGCGACGGCCGTTCGCGACCGTGCAGGAGGAGACGTTTCTCAACCTGCTGCGCGCAGCGACCAGATGCAAATCCACTTCACCCGGTTGTTCCGGCAACACGGGCTCACGCCGTCGCAGTACAACGTGCTACGGATCTTGCGCGGGGAAGAGAAGCCGCTTCCGATCCTCGAGATCGCGGGACGGACCGTGACAGTCGTGCCCGGCATCACCGGGGTGATCGATCGGCTCGAGCAAGCCGGGCTTGTGCGCCGCGAGCGGTGTGAGAAGGACCGCCGGGTCATCTACGTGGACATCACCGGACGGGCCCTGGCTCTGCTGACCCGACTCGACGGGCCAGTTCGCGACCTGCAGGCGAGATTGCTGTCGCACATGAATGACGCGGAGCTCAAGACTCTCATCCGGCTGCTCGGGAAAGTTCGCCAGGTCAGCGCGGAACGGCAACCAACGAGTTAGTTTTTTTTGCCAAGTTATTTGATGTGTCAATTATTGAGAGATCATTCTTGAAGGGAGGATGAGATGATTCGCGTGCGACCGGCCGCCGAGCGAGGGCATGCCGACATGGGCTGGCTGAAGACGAGTTACACCTTTTCGTTCAACACGTACCACGATCCCGCGCACATGGGGTTCCGGGCGCTGCGGGTGATCAATGAAGACGTCGTCATGCCCGGCCAGGGTTTCGGGATGCACGGGCACCGCGACATGGAGATTGTGACTTATGTGATCTCCGGCGCGCTCGAGCACCGAGACAGCCTGGGCAACGGAGACATCCTGCGTGCCGGCGAGCTGCAAAGGATGACCGCGGGAACGGGAATCCGACACAGCGAGTTCAACCCCTCGGACAACGAGCCGGTGCATCTGTACCAGATCTGGCTCTTTCCCGAGCGCCCGAACCTCGTGCCCAGCTACGAGCAAAAGGCGTTCAACGCAAGGGAGCACGGCGGTTCGTTGCGCCTGGTCGCCTCACCCGACGGCTGGGAGGGCTCGCTCAAGATTCATCAGGATGCCAGGATCTCCCTGGGAACGCTTGAGGCCGGAGAGTCTCTCGTCCAGCCGCTCGAGCCCGGTCGCCACGGCTGGGTCCAGGTGGTCCGAGGCTCGATCGCGGTGAACGGCCACAAGCTCGCAGCCGGCGACGGCGCCGCGGCCAGCGATGAGCCTTCGCTACGGATTGAGGCCGCGCAACCCTCGGAGCTGATCGTGTTCGATCTTGCTTGAGCGTCTCGATGCCCTGCAGTCGGGCCTTTGATCCAGGCAGGGCATCGAATCGGCAATTGCCAGCAAGCTTCAGCCTCGCTGAAGCTCATAATCATAGTTGCGACTTACTCCGAATGTTATAGGTGAGAACTACGGACTTGGCCGCGGTCCTCGACTTTGCGCCTCGACCGCATTATCTTCGATTCTCCGCCGCACAACCTCGCCTCCACCCCTGGGAGTTCGCACACGTGCCCAGCTCACGCATCCCTCGAATGGCTTCCAGCCTCGTCCGTTTCGTCTTGATCCTGGCACTTGCCGGCTCCTCGGCCAGCGCCCAGACCAGGCCCGAGGGTCCCGCAGCTCACGGTGGCGCGGATCTTCGATTCCGCCGATTTTCATACCGAAGACCTGGGCCCGGTCCACTGGCTGAAGGACGGGTCCGCCTACCTGGCACTCGAGACGGGCGAGGGGGGCAAGGGCAAGGACGTGGTTCGTCATGATCCCGCAAGCGGCTCCCGAGAGGTCCTTATCCGGGCCGCTCAGCTTGTTCCCCCAGGTGCCAAGGCGCCACTGGGAATCGACGATTTCGCGATCAGTGAAGATGCCCGGAAACTGCTCTTCTTCACCAATACGCGCAAGGTCTGGCGCCTGCACACGCGGGGCGACTACTGGGTGTTCGATCGCGATAAGCAAACGCTCAGAAAGCTCGGCGGCAAGGCTCCCGAGGCGGTCTCTGATGTTCGCGGCATTCGATCCGCGGGGACATCGGGTCGCTTACGTTCGCGACAACAACCTTTACGTCGAGAACCTCGTGGACGGAGCCATCACGGCGCTGACCAAGGACGGCTCGCCCACCCGCATCAACGGCACGTTCGACTGGGTTTACGAGGAAGAGCTATTTCTCCGTGACGGCTTCCGCTGGAGCCCCGACGGCCAAAGCATTGCCTACTGGCAGATCGACAGCTCGGGCGTGCCCGAATACCCCATGCTCGACACGGCCGCCGGCCTCTACCCCAAGATATCCCCGGTGCAGTATCCCCGGACGGGCCAGAAGAATTCGGCCTGCCGGGTCGGTGTGGTCGCCGCCTCCGGTGGAGAGACGCGCTGGCTCGCCATTCCGGGCGATCCGCGCGAGAATTACCTCGTTCGCATGGAGTGGGTGCCGGAGTCTGAAAACCTTGTGGTCCAGCAGCTCAACCGCCGCCAGAACAGGCTCGTCGTCCTTTACGCTTCTAGCCGAACGGGCGAGGTCCGGCCCGAGTTCACCGACCTCGACGACGCCTGGGTCGATGTCCACGACGACCTCAAGTGGTTCGACCATGGACACGCCTTCACCTGGACCGACGATGTCAACGGATGGCGGCGGCTGCACGTTCATCGTCTGCGCGAGCACGGACCTGCGCCGCCGATCCATCACGCGGCGACTTCGACGTGATCAGCGTCGTGGCCGTTGATGAGAAAGCGGGCGCTGTTTACTTCATGGCGTCTCCGGAAAACCCGACCCAGAGTTACCTCTACCGGGTTCCCCTTGATGGCCCGGCCAAGGTCAGAACGAACGACGCCCCTGGATCAGCCGGGCACGCACTCTTATCGTTGCTCACCTGACGCGCGCTGGGCGTTTCATACGTATTCATCGCTGGGCAGGCCTCCGATCACCGAGCTGGTGAGCCTGCCCGATCACAAGGTGGCAAAGACGCTCGTGGGCAACGCCAAGCTGCGGGCGAGGCTCGATGCGCTCCTGGGCGATCGGGGCGAATTCTTCCGGGTCGAGATCGGCGATGGCGTGGTCCTCGACGGCTGGTGTCTGAAACCGCCCGGCTTTGATCCCACCAAGAAGTATCCCGTGCTCGTTCACGTCTACGGCGAGCCGGCCGCTCAGAACGTCGTCGACCGCTGGGGAGGCGATCTTTATCTCTGGCACCGCATGCTCGCCCAGCGCGGCTATGTGGTGGTGAGCTTTGACAACCGGGGCACGCCCGCTCCCCGCGGCCGAGCCTGGCGCAAGTGCGTTTACGGCAAGGTGGGCATCCTGGCGCCGAGCGAGCAGGCCCAGGCGATTACGGCGCTCGAAGAGCGCATGGCCGTTCCTCGACCGCAAACGCGTCGGAATCTGGGGCTGGAGCGGAGGCGGCTCGATGACCCTCGATTGCATCTTCCGCTATCCCGAGCTGTACCAGACCGGCATCGCCATCGCCTTCGTGGCCGATCAGCGCTATTACGACACGATCTATCAGGAACGTTACATGGGCCTGCCCGCCGACAACCCCGAGGGCTACAAGCAAGGCTCGCCGATCACCCACGCCGCCGGCCTGAAAGGAAATCTCCTCTTGATCCACGGCACCGGCGACGACAACGTCCATTACCAGAACTGCGAGGCGCTGGTCAACCGCCTGATCGCCCTGGGCAAGCCCTTCACCATGATGGCCTACCCCAACCGCACCCACAGCATCAGCGAGGGCGAAGGCACCCGCAAGCATCTCTTCGAGTTGATGACGCGGTTCCTGGAGCAGAACTTGCCGGCGGGGGCGCGGATGTAAGCGGGCTGACGGAGAGGCTTGAGGCCGATTTCCAAAGTAAGCTCTGGCGTGTACAATCGACTTCCGAGCACCGAAAAGAGAACATCATAGTACGGCACGGGTCGGGGACGGCGAATAATGGCACTGGAAGTCGAAGCGACGTACGAGGATGGCGTCCTGAAACCCGAACGACCCCTTCCGCTTCGTGAGCGCCAGAGGGTAACCATCACAGTCCAGGAGGAGACCGCCCAGGCTCGCATCACTTATGGTCTGATCGCTTGGAAGGGCGACCCGGAAACCCTTCGCAGAATCGCGGCAGATCCGGATTTGAGGGTGCTGGAGAACCCATGACGTTCGTGGATATCCCCGCGGGCGAATCCGTTTTTATCGACGCCAATGTCTTTGTTTACCCCTTTGCGGCCGATCCGACCCTGGGACCTCCGTGCCAGGACTTGGCCGAGAGGATAGGACGGAAGGAAGTTGACGGGTTCCTCTCGACCTCCGTCCTGAGCGAAATCGCCCACCGGCTCATGACACTGGAGGCCTGTGTCACGTTCGGATGGCCTTATCCCGGCATCGCTCAGCGAATCCGGCGCCACCCGGCGGAGATCATGCAACTTCGGCGATAAGGGAGGCGCTCGACGAGATCGTCGGACTCGGCGTTCATGTGATGTCCGTCACGCAGCAGCATGTGTTGCTTGCGGGAGACCTCAGCCGTCACCATGGGCTTCTCAGCGGTGATGCTCTCATCCTGGCCTCGATGCAACTTCAGGGGCTAAACAGTCTTGCCAGCAACGATCGCGACTTTGACCGCGTGCCAGGCGTCGTTCGTTATTCGCCGATCGCATAGCATCGGTCCCTCACCAACTCGGCTTCGCACACCTCAAGGTTTCTCGGTGCTTCTAACCCCCGTTTGGCCCGCGACTGCTCGAGGTATCCAAGCAATCGTGAGCAGTAACCCGACCAATCCTAGCCCTATGAGCGCAAGCCAGGCGTTTCTCACTGCGGCCCAGTTCGACGCCGGCAAGAGAATCAACCCCATCACCACCAGGTAAATCGCGATCACCCGCGCCGGGTCGCGCCTTAATGCCTGCACGAGAATCGTCTTCAAGATCCGTCGGCCATCACGAAAGGCGTTCAGCTTGCTGACCGTGCCGGCGATCCTGGGGCGGTAAGGCACCGACACTTCCAGCGTTTTCAACCGGCGCGTCACGGCCTCGATGGCCAGCTCGGTCTCGATCTCGAAGCCTTCGGACTGGAGGTTGACCGAGTGAACATACTTGGGACTGAAGGCACGATAGCCGGAGAGCAGGTCGCCGGTTCCGGGGCCGATCAGGAGACGAAACGCCAAGCGGATCAGGATGTTTCCCAGGCCGCGAACGGGCGACATGGCGCCGGCACCTCGTTCCGGTTGACGCGCGCCCACCACCATGTCGGCCGTCCCTTCCAGCACCGGCGCCACGAGCAGCGGCGCCGCCTCGGCGGGGTAGGTGCCGTCGCCGTCGACGAGGATGACCGCGTCGCGATCGCTCAAGAGGGCGAAGGCCGCGCGGACGGCGTGGCCCTTGCCCTGCTTCGGAACAGGCTCGACTCGAACGCCCATGCTTCTTGCGATGTCGGCCGTGCCATCGGTCGAGTTGTTGTCGAAGACGACAATCTCCGCGCCGGGAAGCGAAGTGCGAAATTCGGCGATCACCGTGCCAATCGCCGCCGCCTCGTTGTAGCAAGGGATGGCCACGGCGATGCGCGGGCTGGGGTTTTCTTCCAAAGTTGTTGTCACGTTGATCGGCCCATGACCCGCGATCCACCGAGGGCGAGTCACCTCGCCGACAGGCTGGATTCGCCACCACTATACGATACGGGCTGAGCAGAAACGAACGTGGTCACGAGCGTGGCCTGACCCGCGAACCCGCCTTTTCCGGTTATCCGGATCAAGAGGGTGGACGTGCCCTCGGGCAAACTCACGTTGACTTCGAGGGGCTGGTTCAACTTCGACGGTTGGTTCGGGTCGGACGAGATGACGGGCTTGCCACTCAGCCAGACCGTCACGCTCGCAGGCGTGTTCGACCACAAGCCGGGCCTTCTGCTCAACCGGCGACGTGACCGGAGTGTACACGTAGATGGCCTGGCCGGGTCCATCGGCGGCCATTGCTGACAGGTTGACCAAGCCCTCGGCGTTGGCGTCGAGCCTGCGCCAGGACAGAACTTGACCGTTCGTTCCGCGCACGCTCGCGGAGAGGTCGATCCTCGCGGTCGGGTCAAGTGTCCGCGCACCGTTGGGCTCATCGATGGGTCCGATCACGTGATACTGGCCGGCGATGCTCACCGGTTCGCGGAGCGTCATCAGATACTCCAGCAGGTCCACGAGCTCGGTATCGGTCAACGTCTGGGCGAGCCCTTCGGGCATGAGCGAGACGTCGCTTGTCTTGCGGTCTTCGACGTCGCCCGGTCGGATGACCACTCGCTGGCCCTCGGCCGTCTTGATCACCAGCCGGTCGGGCGTCTCTTCAACGGGCAGCCCGGTGACGACCCGGCCATCGTTCAGGGCCAGGATCAAGGCGCGGTAGTTGTAGCCGATCGCGGCACTTGGGTTCAGGATCGAGCGAAACAGCTCATCCTTGCCATACTTGGTGCCGATGGTCGAAAGGTCAGGCCCGATCCACTGGCCCTGGCCGCGGACGCGATGGCAGCTCGCGCAGGAATTGAGCCCGGTCCGGAAGAAGACGGCGCGTCCTCGCTCGGCGTCGCCCTCGCGGCGAATGAGCTGCACCGAAGGGCGGCAGGGGCCGGCCGCTAGCGGTCTTGGGCAAGGGCAGGACCCTGGCCGCCTCGTCGCGGAGGCTGCGATCGAGGGTAAAGCGTGGTGTGCAGGATCGTGGTCGCCTCGGTCGTCAGATCACTGGGCAGCTTGCCGGCCTTCGCCATGTCGAGAATCCGCCTCGGTCCGCCCTCCACCTGGGCCAGCGTCCGCAGCGCCTCGCGGCGCACGCCGAGCGGAAGCTCGCGGGTCGTCGGCCAGACCGCTCAGCCGGTTCACGGCGTCGGGCCGGCGGGACAGCGTTCGGACCGCTGCTTCACTGACCGGGCTGGCATTGGGCCGGCCCTTAGTGCCCTCGATCAGGCGATCGATGAGCTGCTGGCCCGCAGCAGCGCCGATGGTCCCGATCGCCTCGACCGCAGCGACTCGCAGTGCGTCGGGGAGCGTAGCGTCTTGCGCGAAGGCTTCGAGCGCGCCCTCGTACCGGGCGTCGCGTGCGGCCTCGGCAAGCTCGATCGCCTCGGCGCGGAGCTCGGGTTTGTCGAGAGCTTCCTTGATGGCTGCCGCCACACGCGGATCGTTCCTTTCGGCGTTCCACGAGCCCGCAATCTTGCGTGCCAGGGTCGTGAGCAACTGCCGCTTGCGAACGAGGTTCCTGGCTCTGGATGCAAGATCCGCCAGGACCGGCGCCCGCGCGGATCGGCCATCTGGCGAAGAATGTCGTCACCGGCCTGTTCGAGCTCCGGCGCACGTGAGCACAGGGATCACCTTGGCCAGAAACTCCAGGCTCTCACCTCGCCGCAGCCGCCACGCCAGGCCGAGATACTTGCTCAGGGCCGTGGCCGGCTGGTCGGGCGTGCCGGCCTTGATGAAGGCCTCGTTGCGGTTGACCGGGAAATACGGCGGCAAGGCCACCTTACCGTCCCGGCTTTCCTGCTCAAGATCCATCGGGCCGAACAGGGTGCCGTCGAACAGGCTTGAAAGGTAAGGCGGGCTCGCGCTTCTCGAGCGCCAGACCCAGGGCCTCGAGGTACCAGCGGTCCTGGCCGTCCCAGGAAGCGGTCAGTTTCTTGAGGGCATCGCCAACCTTGTCGGTGGGGAGGTTTCGGAACGCGAGGATGAGCTCGCGGCGGACACCGGGGTCGGGATCAGAGACGATTGCCAAGAGAGTTGCAAGGTGTGTCAGAGCCTGGGCAGGTTGCCGCGCATCGCTTTTCACGAATTCAACGTTGCCATTTTCGCGACAGTCTCGGCCCAGGATACGGACGCACAGTTCGCGTATCCGTGGATCTTTGTCCTCAGCCACTGATGCGCGAGCGACATTGATCGCTAACACGAGAGACGACCCAGTGGGCTCGTGCAGCAGCCACCGAATCTCCTTGTTGGATGAAGTCTTTCAGAGCCGAGGCCTCGTGGTTGCGCTCGATCAAGCCCCGCCGCGCTGCGTCCTGCGTGGCGATGTTCGGCGACTTGAGCGCCTCGATCAGCCCATTCAGACTCGCGAAATCATACTTCACCTTCTGGCTCTTGTGCCCCTTGGGCGCCACCCGGTAGATCCGCCCGGTCGTCTGATCGCTGAAGGCATGGCCGCCGACGCCGGCATCGTACCAGTCGGCCACGAAGACCGATCCATCGGGCGCTGCGCAGGCGTCGACGGGACGGAACCAGGGGTCGTCGCTCGACAGGAAGACCTTGTACTCGGTGCGGAACGAGGCCCCCTTGCGCGTGATCGGGAAGAAGTTGACCTGCCGCGTGCCGGCGTCGACTTCGAGCACGCTGCCGAGATATTCCTTGGGCAGCAGGTCGCCCTCATAGACCATGATGCCGCATGGGCTGCCGTTGCCGGTGCCGACGAGCTTGGGAACGTTGCCCGGCACATCCTCGCCCCAGTGCCGCGGGCTTCCCGGCGTGTGGTAGCCGTAATGGCCGCCGTCCATCGCCCAGATCACGCGGCAGCCGCGGTTGCCGTCGTCGTCGTTGTCGCTGGTGAAGATGTTGCCGAATGAGTTCAGGCAGGTTTCATAGTTGTTTCGCTGCCGGTCGCAGATGACCTCGAACTGCGTGCCGTCGCGGTTGACTCGCAGCGTGTTGGCAAGCTGGTCCGACTAGACGTGCCGGCCGCTCTTGTCGATCACGTCGAAGTTCTGCTGCCGCTCGGACTGTCCTTCTGCACCGAGCAGCAGCCGTCGCCGTGGGTGAAATACAGCTTGCCGTCGAGGCCCAGGACCATGCCGTGCACGCCGTGGTCCGAGTCGATGCCGCCGAACCCGTCAGCAGGGGATAGCGCTTGTCGGCCTTGTCGTCGCCGTCGGTGTCTTCGAGCACCAGGAGGTCGGGGCTGTTGCCCACGAAGACGCGGCAGCCCGTGTACTTGCCCTCTTTGTCAGTAATGCTCCTCGACGGCGATGCCCATCGGCACGGGGAAGATCTTGTCGGCGAAGACGGTCATCTTGTCGGCCTTGCCGTCGCCGTCGGTGTCTTCGAGGATCTTGATCTTGTCGGAGTCATCGACGCGGTGGAACCGGGCGTTGCCGCCGCGGGTCAGCCGGTAGTTCAACCCCTCGGTCACCCAGACCCGGCCGCGCGAGTCGACGTCGATATTGGTGGGGTTCACGAGCATCGGCTCGGCGGCCCACAAGGTTGCCTCCAGACCCGGAGCGGCCTTGAGCCGTCTCGCCGATTCCACCGCGCTGACCTGAGCGAATGCCGGGGTATAGCCTGCCCAGGCAAGCAGGCAGAATCCGAAGAGGAACCAGGCAGCAAGTCTCGGGCAGAGTTTCGGTTGCGCTTGCATCGGCTTTCCCCAAATCATGGCGTGGAATCAGAATGCGTCCGATTGTGCTCGCGCCGGAGCGGGACCGTCCAGACCGAAGGGAGCGACAACACCGTGTACTTCTCGGTGAGGTTTCCGGTATGTTGAGCGATTGACGCAGTGATCCGGTTGATTCTTTTCACGCGGGCCTGGGAGCATGCGATGACAACGGCTTTGCTGGGTATCACATGCTGGCTCGGCCTCTCGGCCGGCGAGCCGGCGGTCAGCCCTACCGAGTTTCAGAGCTGGTTCAGGGCGGCGTCCCACGGCCGGCTGCAGCTTCCGCGCGAAGTCGCAGCGCGGGGCTCAGACGTTTCGCTATGTGTTCATCGGCGGTCTCGCCAACGAGTACCTGCCCGGTTATTTCGCTCAGAGCGCGAAAGAGCTGCGGGCGCTGGGCGTACCGCGCGGGTCGATTCATTTCATTTACCCGAGCTCACACAAAAGCATCACCGAAAACCTTGATATCGTTCGTAAGGAGATGCGCCGGATCGCGGCAAGTGGTCCCGAGCGGCTGGTCGTGATCGCCCACAGCCGCGGCGCCTGTGACGCCCTGGCCTTCGCACTCGATCATCCTCGGTTCGTGCGCAGCCATGTTCAGGCGCTGTTCCTGATCCAGGGCCCCTTCGGAGGGACCGGCCTGGCCGATTATCTCATGGGCGAAGGCACGCCGATCGACGACCAGATGCCGCTCGTCCAGCGCTTCCTGGCGTTCCAGGCGGGGAAGCTCGTGCAGAAGTCGATGGATAAGCGGGGCTGGAAAGACTCGATCGCCGGACTGACGCGCGAGAATTCGTCGGCCTACTGGAAGCGTTCCCTGCGCGAGCACGCCGCGCGGCCGACCTCATTTCGCCGCGAGTCTTCTTCGTCGAGTCCCAGGCCCGCCCTGGCCGACTGGGCTGGTTTCACAAGGTCACGGGCTCGTACCTGCGCACATACTACGGCCCCAACGACGGCCTGATCGCCCGCGACGACCAGCGCCTGCCGGGCCTGGGAACGAGCCTGGGACCGATCGAGGCCGGCCATGCCGACCTGACCTGCAAATTCCCCATGACCTCCGCCGGCAAGCGCCATCGCAAGGCGCTCATCCAGAGCATCGTCATGGCCGTGGGCTCGGTCGGCACGAGCGCTCAATCCGCCTTCGCCTCGGCCAGCCAGCACTCGGCCTCGAGCCGGTAGCGTCAGGAAACTGACCACTCCGATGCGGCTTCGTGCGTAAGGGAGCAGCCAGAATCAACGGCGCTTCCTGCCGCAACAGAACTTGTATTTTTCGCCGCTATTACACGGACACGGTGCGTAACGGTCGGTTCCAGGGTACTTCTCGCCGGCCGCCGCCGTTTTCGGCTGCGACCACTGCGACGGCCCGCTTTGCGAAAGGGCCGTGGCAAGCCGGCCGTGCATTTGCGGGAACATGTCCTGGTGTCGCCGGATCATCGGGTCGATGATGGAACGCCGAAATTCGTTGAATTCCTCGTCATCCATCTTGAGAGTTGGCCGCATCTCGCTGAGCGCCCTTTCCCGTTCGTCTTCAGGCAGCAGCGCGAGGTTATAGCAGAGGTGTGCTCATCGAGAACGCCTTGTCCATCTGTTCCACTGAACCATCAGTCTGATCGAGCAGCGGCCGGGCGTAGGCCACCAACCCTTCTGCGAGGGCACCCATGTCGAGGTTCCTCCGTGTGGTTGCACCGAACGGTTGTCAAACTGAGGCAAGCCGAAGGCCCGTCCGCAGCGCAGTAGGGCGTCGCCGTCCGACGCTTCTTGAAGTAATTCTACGGTGGCGAAGACGTAAGGTGAACCGATGACTCGGAAGAGTTAGGATCGTTCAAAGCCAGGTGTTGGCTCTTCCGTAGGGTGGGTCAGCGAAGCGCAACCCACCGATTGGCAAGCCTTTGCGACCGGTCGGTACACCCACCCTACAAAAATGGGACGGTGCCGAAGAGCTCAATCCGCCTTCGCCTCGGCCAGCCAGCACTCGGCCTCGAGCCGGTAGTATTCCGAGGCGCCGACATCGCTCGACCTGCCGAAGCCCAGGCGGCGGATCTTTCTGATCAGCGTCTCGAGCTTGATCATGTGGTCCAGATGCTCTTCCAGGGCCGTGATCCGGTCGGCCGGCGCCTTGCTGATCGACCGGTGCGCGTCCAGCAGCAACCGCGACCAGACGTAAACGTCGAACGACTCAACCCGGGATTGCTGGTAGTATTGCCAGATCAGGTCGAATTGCTTGCGTGCCGCCCGATGACGAGCCTCGGCCAGGAGCGCCGCCTTGGACGGTTGCTTCTCCTGAGCTTGGCCTTGACCCTGGCCCGGTCCCTGTCCGGCGGGGGCGAACGAGATTGCGGCGAGGAGTAGCCCGAGGATCGCCGGCGAGATTCCTGATCGATCGAACCTGGGATGCCGTCGCATGTCGGTTGATGCCATCGTGGTGCCCTTCAGGTCAGATGGTGAAGTTGCGAGAGGCATGTTCGTCCGGTGTGCTGATCGGACCAATTGGATGTGCCGCAAAGCGGGCTCTATTAAACCCCGCTGATCCCGTTCCGAAGATTTAACCACAGAGAGCACGGAGAGCACAGAGAGAAAGCAATGCATTGATCAAAATTTACGTATCTCTTTTATTTTTCTCTGCTATTCCGCCTCTGTGGTCTCTGTGCTCTCTGTGGTTGGATTTCCGTTCCCAGGTATGTTCATTCAGTCGCAGCCACGCCTGCCCGCGGCGAACCCAATTTCATGTGACTTTGTTCGTGCCCGATTAATCCGATCAATCGAACCGAATCGCTCGCCGCCAGCGAGTTCACCACGCCCGCTCGAGCAGGCTCTCCATATCCGCCTGGCTGCAAGGACGCGGGTTGGTGCGATGGCAATGGTCGAGCATGGCCAGACGTGCGTAGTCCGCGATTCGGTCGCGCTTCAGTCCATCGAGCTGCCCCAATCGGCGCGGCAGGGGCAATCGGGCGAGGATCAGCTCCGAGAGCGTGATCAGGTGGCCGGGTCCGTCGCCGCCGCGGCCCAGCCCCACCAGGGTGGCCAGCTCGCTCATACGCGCTCCGGCTGAGTCGCGATTGAACCGGAGCGCATGAGGAAGCAAGATCGCGTTCAGCGTTCCATGGTGCACTCGCCCCTCCGACCCCAGCGCGTGCGAGAGGGAATGTACAACTCCCAGCCCCTTGTGGAAGCTGATGCCGCCCAGAAGCGCGCCGGTCATCATCGCGGTTCGCGCTTCGAGGTTCGAGCCCTCGCGAACCGCGGTCTCGAGCCCCTTGAAGATCTGCCGCAGGCCCTCGACGGCGATGCCGTCGCAGATGGGATGAAAGGTGGTCGACAGGTAGCTTTCGACACAATGCGTCAGAGCGTCCATACCCGTACCCGCAGTCAAGACGGGCGAGAGACCGCGGGTCAAATCCGGGTCGCAGATCGCCGTGCTGGGCAAAAGGTACGGGCTCAGCACGATGGTCTTGCGCCCTGTTTGGGGAAGCTGGATGAGCGCGCCTCGCCCGGCTTCGCTGCCGGTTCCCGCGGTCGTCGGGATGGCGATCATCGGAGGCAAATTGGTGGTGATCTTGTCCATCCCCGACTGGGTCAGGTCGTAGTCGGCCAGGCGGCCGGGATGAGTTGTCAGCAGACGAATGGCCTTCGCCGCGTCGAGCGGACTGCCCCCGCCTAGCCCGATCAGGCCGTTACAACGCTCGTTGCGATACCGGTCGAGACCGGCCATGACGTCCGCTTCGGTCGGGTTGGCCTGAACGTCCTTGAACAGGACACTCGTCTTGATCGGGCCGACGACGTCGGCGACCAGGCCCGAAGCGATCAGTCCGGCATCGGTGACGACGAGAGGTCGCGTGATTCCCAGCCGGGCCAGTTCGGCGGCAAGTGTTTCTCTCGCCCCGCGCCCGAAAACCACGCGGTTGGGGAACGTGAAGACCGCGAGCGGCCCCGCGGCCGACCCGTCACCCGAACGGTGAGCGGTATGCGGAGGCCGGGGTTTCCAGCGACTCAGTTCCGGCCCCGATGGTCAATCCCGTGGAAGGTATCACTCTGGCTGCTCCCCTGCCCCGGACCGGTCCGATCCGATCCGATCCGCACCGATACCCCATCCCTGACGATCGACTTCTTGACACCTGATGGCAGCCGCGGGATCGCGGCAGTGTTTGGAAAACTGCCGCCCCGGCCGGCCTGGTCTTGCTTGATCAGTCCAGCGTGTCGAGAAGCTGCTCCATCTCCGCGGCGGCGTGCCAGTCTCCCCGCCTCTGGGCGATGGCGATGCCTGCCTTCAATGCTTCCCTCGCCGCGTCGGTCTCACCACTCTCCGCGAACGACTGCCCGAGCTGTTGATAGGCCGGCACCTGGTCGTCGGGATGATCGGCGATCAAGGCGCGGAGCCGTGTGCGTCCGTCCTCGACGTCTCCCTCGCGCAAGCACTGCACCGCCAGCCCATAGCGCAAAAAGGTGTCGCCAGGATCTTCCGCCAGGCTCTGCTCGAGCAGCAGCCGTCGTGCCGACTTTTCCGCCATTGAACTGACCGCTCCCTTCGACTTCCGGATCGTCCCAACTTTCGTAGGGTGGGTGCAACCCACCGGCCGCAAAACCCTGCCAGTTGGTGGGTTGCGCTTCACTGACCCCATACGCACAACTTAAGGAAACTGGTCTAGCATGAAAAGCGGGAAGCCCCTATTCCATCACGTGTTGTGTCACGTTCCGTGCTGGAAGAAGGAGCTTCCCAATGCAGATCGTAGGCAATGTCGCCGCAACCATGCAACAGGTCTTCGGCCCCCAACTCAACGAACTCGGGCAGACCACAGGTGCTATCCAACGTGTTCGCAAATTCACCGGGACCAGCCTGTTGCAGATGCTCGTCCTGACTCTGCTCAGAAAGCCCAATGCCAAGATCGCCGACTTCCAATCCACGGCCGCACAATTGGGGCTCGACGTCACGACGACGGCTATCGAACATCGTTTCACACCCCAGCTTGTGACCTTCCTCCGCTCGGCGCTGGAGCAGATCGTGACCCGGGCCATGACCGCGGCGTCCCAGCCCGTCGACCTGCTGAAACAATTCACCAGCATTCGCATTGGCGACAGTTCCACCCTTGCTGTGCCCGAGGAACTGGCCGACCAGTTCCCCGGGTGCGGCGGCAAATCGGGTTCGGGGCAGGCCGCGCTGAAGATCCACCTGCTGTGGGACTTCCTCATCGGCTCGATTCTCCAACTGCGGATTACCCCGGGACGCCACAGCGACGCGACCAATCCCATCGCCCAGGAGGTGCCCCCGGCCGGGTCGCTGTCGTTGTTCGACCTGGGCTACTTCGCTTTGGAGCGATTCGCCAAGATCGCGCAGGCCGGCGCTTTTTGGATCTCGCGGCTGCAGCACGGGACGTTGGTCTTCGACGCCGCGGGCCATCCCTTGACCCTGCTGCAATACCTGCGGCAGCAGACGGGGCCGGGGCCGATCGATGTGTCGGTTTTGCTCGGCGTGACACATCGTCTGCCCTGCCGATTGATCGCACTGCGGGTGCCCCAAGAAGTGGCCGACCGGCGGCGACAGAAAGTCCACGAGAAGGCCCAAAAGCATGGCCGCACTCCATCGCGGGACTATCTCCAATGGCAAGACTGGACGATCTTCGTGACCAACTGCCAGGCCGAGATGCTCTCTTGGCAAGCCGTGGTCGTGCTCTACCGCGCGGGTGGCAGATCGAACTTCTGTTCAAACTCTGGAAATCGCACAACCGCCTGGAGACACACCGCGCTACCGCCTCCGCCGCGGAACAGATGGCGATGATCTACGCGCGGTTGATCGCCGCAGTTTTGCAGCATTGGATCCTCCTGACGGCGACCTGGTGCGACTGCCGACGCAGCCTGATGAAGGCCGCAAAGATCATCTGCGACTGGGTGACATTGCTGACCGATGCCCTGGGCGACCTCGACCGACTCGTCGCGCTGTTGCGCCGCCTGAGCGAGGTCATCCAGAGAGCCAACGCGCGGGTCCAAAACCGCAACGCGCATCCCAGCCTCGCCCAACTCCTACGGAATCCTTTACTTCTGGAATACACCACTTAAGTTGTGCGTATGGGGTTGCGCTTCACTGACCCACCCTACGGAAAGGCGAATTCCTGATACCCGCCGCCGCGCCAACAGGTCTTAATCTTATCGGTTTCGCTATTTTGTACCGTAGCCGCATTCAAGCCGTTGTGTCAATGTTAAGAGCACACAAGACATGCTAACGAATCCCGCCGATGTGACACACCCGATCGTCGAATACGGGTCGGTCTCTACTTGAGCACCGATCAGGCTCGAATGGTGCGCCGGAGCGGCGGATAGTCGATCGACGCCGCGGGAAGCAAGAGATCGGAACCCCGCTGGCCAGGATTGGGCTTCTTTTTCGCCATTGGGGTCGGATACTCATCAAAGTGGAAAATGATGTATTTGGTCCTTGCAGTCCTCTGGGTTGAGGCACTGGATGGCGAGCATTAGCTGATCAATAGCCAGACCCTTCGGCATGTGATCGCTGACAAGGAAGACGCCTGGCATGGGTTCTCCAGCGCGAACTCGGTCGTAGGCGAACCCGGGTATGGTTTCGCGATCGTGAGTGAGCAGAACCCGCTGCTCGCCGGCAGCCCAGGCCAGGATTGTGGGGTCGGGCGTTTGCGCCAGTCCAACATCCTGAACTCGCGCCACATCCAGGTCTGGAATCCGGCGGAGTAAGCCGCGCAAGACATCACCGTCGAAGTTTTCGTCACTCACCAGCTTGATCACGGAGCAACCCCTTCGCCTTGGCGCGTGTCATGATGAGTTGGCGCAGATTTTCGCGCGGCGGTTGGGATGCCTCGATCTTGCGGCGGATGGCTTCCGCTTTCACATCGCAATCACGCAAATATTCGTCGATGGGCGTGGGATTCGCCAGGTAGTAGCTGACCACGGCATAGACGTCGGGCAGGCTCAGCGTGTCGTAGGACTGGACAATGCCCTCGGGCGTCTCTCCCCGCTGGAATGCATTGATCACCAACTCCAGTAGCACGCGGCTTTTGCCGATGCGGAGCACGCCCGGCGGATCCTCGTACAATGGTATCGAAAGGGTCAGGGGCTGTTGCTCCAGAATGGTCATGATCGGTCCTCCGCTGGTCCCCTTGTGGATAACTTAAGGAAATGGGGGGCTCGGGAATGCGCTCGTCACCGGTTGTACGACAAGAACAACGTCGGCCTCTCCCGGCGGCAAATCGGTAGGGATGTGCAGGTCTTTCGTGCCTTCCGGGCCTATCGTCGTTCGCAGATCAAGGGTCTTCATGTGGTTACTCCGCGAGCTGGTCTTTCAGCAGTCATTCTACTTGATTTCCAGGCTCATGGACTGTCTCTTGCCGTCGTCGTCCACTGCCTTTCCGAGGAACTGGCGGAACTCGCCAACCACAGGAACCGCCGAAGGGACATGCAACGGAGGGAGGGTCCTCTCGTCTGAGGGATGCCGAACTGCTTCATTTTCTCCAGTTTACGTCAAAATCGAGCACCACCTCCTTTGGCCTGACCCTGTCGAGCATCAACGCTCGAGTCCGAGGAGCGGCGCCACGCTCAGCGAAACTCCGCCGGTCTCCGAGTAGCACCAGCACACGCTTGGGGCGGGTGCCCCAGTCTGATCACGATTTGCGATGTGGTCCGCCACTGAGCATCAGCAAGGTTGCTCAAAACTCGCTGAATCCGGATCGATTATCTTGACCGCTCACAGGACGAGAGATACCCGAGTAACCCCGTGTCGAGCGCAGAGGAGGATGACGACGACTGTCGGCGAAAACTGAACAAAGAACGAAAGCAGTGTGAGCGAGGATTCGGAGCTTCCCTCCGTCGGCTCCGTTTGCAGCGATGTCTCAAGCGAAGCGATTTCCCAGGCGTTAGCTCGAAGACGATCGCCCGCATCGAGCGGGGCGACGTGGAGAAGCCACACGGGAAGACGCTGGAGACGATTGCCAAGCGGCTCGGCGTGAGCCCATGCCAGATCGAAACCTTCTGAGATGTGCGCTAACCCCGGAAGACCGGGGGAAAGCCGGACGACATGCAACGCACGCCCAGTTCAAGTGGCCCGCCGCTGGTTCCCTCACAACCGTTAGAAGCCCCACGATTCCTCATGGGACGCAGGGTTCGACGCGGCTCAACTTGTACCATTCTTGAATATGGGCTTCGCCATTCGCGGGGATGGTCCGCGCGTTCATTGACAAATCGGTTGCATGTAATCTAACGGCCAGCCGCAGGGCACCATCGCGCCCAGGCTCCACTCTCAGAACGCACTTGCGGTATCGATGGGTGGTTCGGACGATGCCGGATGCGCCGAATGTCGCGGCTGCCCATGGCCTTCTCGACCGTGCCCTAGCACCTGCGGGAGACCAAATATGGCGCTGACGAAGCCAACAACTGGTCGGCGCAAAGTCATACTCGGTCGAACTTTAGGCGGCGCCGGCAGGTCGCGGTGGTGGAAAAACGAACCCGTTTGTCGCGCCGCAGTCCTCTTCGCGGCCGGCAGCTTTCCCCGGTCCGCCTCGGGAAACCTGGTCTATCAACACGAGTCTGGACCACCGTACTCACCGCAACAAACTGGTACGAAGGGGATTGTCCCAAAGTCGGCTTCTGGAGGCCGTTTTGACTTGACACTTGGTAAGGTTTTACCAGGTGCCTCTTGAATTGAAGAGGGGATGAGGTCCATGTGTGTGGGGTTAGTCACTACACAAACCCTCACGCAAGGAGTCCCATCCCCATGTGCAAGATACCCGTAGTCCTCTGGATCGCCAATGCCGCGGCCTGCTTCTCGGGTCGTCACGGCGCCGTGACACGGCAGGCTCAACTCCATCAAGTGAGCCGCCAGACCGTCTACAACAATGCCCAGCAGGTTCAAGAGGCGATTCAAGTCGAGCACTCTGATGGTCCCTCACGAGAGCAGTTGCTCCGCGAGAACCAGGAACTTCGCCACGAGAACGGTCAGCTCTGGGACTGGCTCTACCAGACGATCGAGTTTCCCAGGCACAAGCAGCGGGATTTCGGTGTTCTGGCCATCGCGATGGGGCTGAGCGTCAGGCAGATCGCAGACCTGTTAGCCCTGATCCTGGGCACCAAAGCAGCCCCGGGACGCTCTACGGTCGAGCGCCGGGGCTCGGCCGCTGAAGCGGCAGCCTGCACGGTCCTGAAGTGCCTCGATGAGCATTGCAAAGGCCTGGTCACGACGGCCTGCCTGGACGAGACCTTTTTCCACGGTCGCCCGGTCTTCGTCGGCGTCGAGCCCCAGAGCATGACGTTGATTCTGGCCGACAAAGGGGATCGGCTGGACCGCGCCGCCTGGCTCAAGAAGCTCGGCGGTTGGACGCCCTGCGGTATGTCGTCAGTGATGCGGGGACCGTCCTGAATGTCATTGACTTGTGGTCGCAACGTCCAACGAGGCTGATAGTTGCGACACGTAGAACGTGAGAGGGCCCTCCTTCGTACAGGTGGATGGATCGAACCACCTCGTACTTCTTGGAGGACCCTCCGATGCAGCTGCATCACCGACTTGCTAGCATCCTTGGCCGCATTCGACAAGACGTGGCCACGCTCCTGGACAAAGACGCCATCAATGCCGCCTGCCGCGCGGAGAATTACACCTGGAAGAATTGGCTGCTCAATCCCACCAATACACTCCATCTGTTCCTGCTCCAAGTGCTCAACCGCAACACCGCACTCAATGACCTGCCCCGCAAGAGCCATGCGTCCTTCACCGGTTCGGCCTTCTGCAAGGCGCGGCGGCGACTTCCCCTGCGGGTTTTCCATCGCTTGCTCCGAAGCTTGGCGGAAACGCTCTTGCCCGCTCACGGTGCCGACCAGGTTGACCACGATGGTCGCTGGCGGGGCCACCGAACCTTCATCATGGACGGCTCGAGTTGCTCCATGCCCGACACCCCCGAGTTGCAACGGCACTTCGGTCAGCCAGGCAACCAGCAACCGGGCTGCGGTTTCCCAGTGGCCCACCTGCTGGTCCTCTTTCACGTGGGACTGGCTTGCTCCGTGAGATTCTGACGTCGCCGTTGCGGAGTAGCGACATGCCCCAAGTCGTGCACCTGCACCCCGCGCTGGAGCCCGGCGACATTGGCTTGGGGGACCGGGGGTTCTGCTCGTACGCTCACTTGGCCTTGCTGGGCCTCAAGGGGGTCTTCGGCGTCTTCCGCATCCATCAGAGGAAGAAGGTCGAGTTCCCGCTTGAGGAGCCCCCCGACAGGGACGCGGCGGCTACCTGTAGCCGCCGGCTGCCCCGTTGGCTGTACCGCTTGGGGGCCAGAGACCACGTGGTCCAGTGGCTCAAGCCCAAGCAAGGCCCGGAGTGGATGACCGCGTCCCAGTACGCGACATTACCGGAGCTCCTGGTGGTGCGCGAGCCCGCTACCCCGTGGGGCAGCCCGGGTTTCGGGTCCGGGAAGTGACCTTGGTCACGACGTTGTTGGACGTGGAGTTGTATCCGCTGGAGGCGTTGGCAGAGCTGTACCGCCAGCGGTGGCAGGCGGATCTCCATCTGCGCACCTGAAAACAACAATGAACATGGATGTTTTGAAGTGTAAGACGGTGGAAGGAGTGCTCAAAGAGATTCATGTTTTCGCCTTGGTGTACAACCTGGTGCGGGTCGTGCTCCAGGCGGCGTCGCGACGTCAGCACATGTCGATTGTGCGATTAAGTCACATCGACGCCTTGCGGTGGTTGGGCTCGGCCCACGAGGGCGAAGCGTTGCCCAAGATCGTGGTCAACCCCGACCGGCCGGATCGGGTGGAACCGCGAGCGGTGAAGCGACGCCCCAAGGAGTACGATCGGCTGAACCGACCGTGCGCGGAACTGCGCAGGCGGCTACTGGAAGGGAAGGCCGTCGCGTAAGGGAGTTGAAGATGAGCGAACGACAGAACGGCGGGGGCACGAGAGAGATCGAGAGGGAGCCGCTTTGTGTCCGTTTTGGCGCCATGATCACATGCGTGCGACCTCATGGTGGATCGGGGAGGAGCGCCGCACCGTGAATTTATACTAATGCAGATGTTTGTCTATTTATCATGCTCGCGATAGGGCATTATGGGCAGCAGCTTACGATATCTCAATGACATTCGGGACCGTCCTCCAATCGGCCCTCGCCTGGCTGGCGGCACGGCGCCAGGCCGCGGGGGCTGCGCTGCGGATGAGCCTGGATGTCTTCCACACGATGAGGGAAGCTCGGCGTGTTTTGAAGATCCACTGGAACAAAGTGAAGAAGGATTGGAAGGCCGCTGAGAAGGCCGACCTGCGAGTCGCTCGGTTCCAGCGTCAGGGGCAGTACGCTTATGGACCCGCTGGGAAAGCTCGCTCGGCTTGGATTCGGGTCGCCAAGTCCATGGATCAGTACGACGCGGCCCAAGCGGGCTGGCAGAAGGCCAAGGCGGCCTTGGAGTTGTTCGGCCCCGACGGCCGTCTCAATGACCGGGCTTGGGCCGAGGCCCGGGTCAGCGAGGCTCTCCCCGCTTTGGCGAGCAAGCCGTGGACGACGCTGCGGCACCTGCTCCAGTCGCCCAAGGCCTTGGCGTTCCTGGACCGGCTCCATGCGGAGCTTGGCCGACTGCCGATCGATCAGGACCTGCGCGAGGCGTTGGTGCGGCTCTGGTGGCTCCGCCGTCGTGCGCGAAAGGACGACGACGACGGCCACCATGCCAAGGCGATCCTCCTGCAAGAGGTCCTTTGCTGGAAGCTGGCCCCCGACTGGCAGAGTTGGTACCCCAAGGTCGCAGGAACGCTCGGCACGACGGTTCGGGCCAGTAGCGCCGTGGAGTCGGTCAACAGCGTCCTGCGGATGCACCAGTCGCGGCACCGCAACCTCGGCCAAGGTCTGCTCGACCTGAAGCGGCTCTACTGGAACACGCGGTCCATCGTCGCCAAGGGCCGGCGTCGAGGACGTTGCCCCTACCAATTGCTGGGCCTCGACCTGCCGAGCTACAATTTCTTGGCGATAATCCGCGCTGAAATGGCCGAGGCGGTGACTCCCCAAGGCCTGGAAAGCAACCTTCAGCCCTCGCCTGGATAAACGCAAAGTGTCAACCCGCTAAACCTTGCGTTTGGGACAATCCCAAACGAAGCCAACCGCAATTCGCGCAATCATTTTGGCCATAGCGACTTACAATTCATGGAAGGGCAATTCGTCGCAGGAACGAACCCATTCTTCATGGTTCTTCACAAGACGTGGCCAGGACAACCGCATCGGGCACTTTCACGCCGATGGGGAAGTGACGTTGACCTGACCGAACGTACTCTTCGCGGATGTCGCGTCTAGTTTGGCGATTCGGCGTTTTGGGAGGGATAAGCAACAGCTAGGGATAATTACGGAGAGCGGGAAGACTAGGGGATATCGGCACGACAAGGCTCAAGGTGGCAAGAAAGGGAAACCGATCCAAAACCAGGCCAGGAGTTGCATCGCGGGGTGGGGTTGCCGGGTTCTGTTCCGGTGCTTCAGGCTCCAGGTCGGAACGGCTCGGGATGAGTCTCGGTTTCAATGCAGTGGGGATGACCACCGTGCCAATGCCCTTGTTCTTGTTGCGACGCGGAGAGGGATTTCTGAGATGGATCGCACTGAGCTTGAGCGTGGCGGCCATCGTGCTGACGCCCGCGCCGGGAGAGGCCAGGGCGGGTACGGTCGCGGGGAGCCGGCGGACGGCCGTGGTCGAGGCGGTCGAGCGATCGCAGCCTTGCGTGGTCAATATCTCGAGTGAAAAGAAGGCCGAGTCGACGAGCCGCTGGCCGTTCTCGGCCGAGGAGAACCAGCGGCCCCGGATCAATGGCATGGGAAGCGGGGTGATCGTCGATCCCCGCGGTTACATCCTCACGAATCACCATGTCGTGGATAAGGTTCGCGGCATCGTGGTTCAGCTTGCCGACGGCACCACCTATCCGGGACGGGTGCTCCAGTACGACCCGGTGATGGACCTGGCCCTCGTCAAGGTCGAGCCGACTCGCCCGTTGCGGTCGATCGTGGTCGGCACGTCGTCTGACTTGATGATCGGCGAGACCGTCATCACGATCGGCAACGCCTTCGGCTACGAGAACACCGTGTCGGTCGGCATCATCAGCGCACTGCATCGCGACGTCACGCTGTCTGACGAGCAGACCTATCGCAACCTGGTTCAGACCGACGCCAGCATCAATCCCGGCAACTCGGGGGGGCCGCTCATCAACATCAACGGCGAGCTGATCGGCATCAACGTCGCCGTGCGAGCCGGGGCCCAGGGAATCGGCTTTGCCTTGCCCATCGACGAGGTGAAGAGAGTGGCCGCGGAGATGTTGAGCACCCGGCGCATCACCTCGACCTGGCACGGCTTGGTGGTCGACGAGGTGCGGCGGGGCACGCAGCGGCCGGTGCGTGATCACCGAGGTTCAGCCGGCGAGCCCGGCCGAGGTCGCGGGCTTCAAGGCCGGCGACGAGCTCGTCAAGGTGGGCGAGATGCCCGTCACCTGCACCCTTGATCTGGAACGAGGGCTCCTCGATTCTCATCCCGGCAAGCCGACCAAGCTGCTGGTTCGCCGTGCCGGCGCCGAGTCGAGCCTGGCGCTCGACGTCAGGCCCCTGCCCCGAGGCATGAACCTGGTCAGCAGCGAGCCCAGCGACATGGTGTGGGAAATCCTGGGGCTGAAGACGATGGCGGTCTCACCCGACTGGGTCGCCGCGGTTTCTCCCAAGCTGCGCGGAGGACTGTACATCGAGGCGGTCTTGCCCGGCAGCCCCGCGGCCGGCGCGGCCATCGAGAAGGGGGACATCCTGGTGGGCATGAACGTCGGCACCCGGCACTGGGAGACGATCCGGCCAGACAACATCCTCTACGTCCTGCGCCAGCCCGAGGCCGTGCGAACCCAGGGTGCGGTCCTCTACCTGGTTCGCCGCAATGGCATTCAGCCCAGGCGGGTGAGCCTGGCGGAAACGCGGGCCAAGAAGGTCAGCAGCCAGTAAGGTCAGCAGCCACTGAGCGGAGGAGCTGCGCGAACGGCTCGATTCCAGCCCGCATTCGGAACGGCGATCGCGCATTTCGAGGCAAGTGCACAAGGCCGCACACGTTCGGTGCAAGCACTCGCACTCTGGATGGGTCGTTCCTGGCCGTCGAATCACGGCGGTGCAGGAATGAGTGCGTTCGCTCACAGCAATTCGTCGCGGATAAAACTCTCTGGGATTATGCATCGACAATCGCTGTGCCAGCCGCTAGCTTGATTGAATGTAGGGAACTCTGCCGTGTCTGAGTTGACTCGTGAGCCTATTCGCTCGACGGCGAGCCATGCTGCGCACCTGGAACGGGATCATGGAGCATCGAGAGGACGTGGAGAAGCAGAGGGTGTACCTGGACCCCGAGAACGAGGACGACCAACCGGGCCGTGACGTGATCATCGTCTTCGCGGTCTTCTTCGAGGGGGGCTGGCCCCCCTATCATTATTCCTGGGCTGGTGGCTGGGGCACAATCCGCTTCAAGAGTTCACCTGGAGCCTCAAGGACGGTCTCTGGGGGGCTCTGGCGTCGCTGCCCTTGATCGCGCTTTTTCTCGTCATGCTGCGCTGGCCGATCGGCCCCTTGAAGACGATCAAGCGGTTCTGCGAAGACGAATTCGTTCCTCTGCTGGCGGGCAGCTCCTGGTCGGACATGGCACTGATCGCGCTTTCGGCCGGGGTCGGCGAGGAGATGCTCTTTCGCGGCGTCCTGCAATCGTCGCTGGGAGCCTGGATTGGCGTGGGCTGGGGCCTGGTCACGGCCAGTATCCTGTTCGGTCTCTTGCACCCCATCTCGCTGCCCTACATTTTCGTCACCATCGTGCTGGGCTTCTACCTTGGCGAGCTCTTCGTTCTGACTGGAAACCTGCTCTCGGTGATGGTCACTCATTCCGTCTACGATCTGGCCCTGATGGCGTACCTGCTTCGTTATCACTCCCCTGGCGGCCCGGTGGTCAATCCTATCCCTGAGGTCGACTCCGACGAGGAGATCGACGATTACCGCAAGCTGTGATGATTTTGCTGGGGTGAGCGACTATGCTGGGTGTACGCTTTGATCGCTTCTTTTGAGGTCGCATGCAAGCTCGAAAAGGATGGTTCCTTACGATCATGCGCAGCCTGCGGACCGCGAGCGATGCCGGTATGGGACCAGTACGGGAAAGGATGATGACGATGACGGACACGATGGCAGGAGTGGCGGGATCACGGTGGGCGGTACGCCGCGCGAGCATCCGGCGCTGGGCTATGCTCGCGGCACTGTTCGCGGTACTCCTGGGCGCCTACCCCGGGCCGGTCCTGAGGGCCGAGACCTTGCGATGGAAGTTCAAGCCCGGTGAGGTTGTTCGATACACGATGGTCCAAGAAACCTCGCTCGATGAGAAGGGCCAAGGGCAGGAAGCCAAGACATCGCTGAGCCAGACGGTCGATTTGCACTGGAGCGTCAAGAGCGTCTCGCCCGATGGAGTGGCCGACATGACCCAGACGATCGACCGGGTTCGCACCAAGATTCAAGGTCCGGGACAGACCTTCGAGTTCGACTCGGATTCGGGCAAGCCAGGTGAGGGACCGGCCGCCACAGGTGCTGGGGCCGATGCTGAAGTCACTGGTGGGCGCGGAATTCTCGTTCAAGATGAACGGGCGAGGCGAGCTTTCCGAGATCAAGGTGCCCCAGAAACTGCTGGAATCGCTTCGCCAGGCAGGTCCAGCCGCGGCCGCGAGCAGCATGTTCTCCGAAGAGGGGATGAAGAACCTGATCAGCCAGTCGAACCTCACGCTGCCCGATTCCTCGCTCGAGCAAGGGAAAAGCTGGACACAGCAATCGAAGGTTCCTTTTCCCATGATCGGTACGATGGTCCTGGACAAGACGTATACGTTCACGGGCCCCGATCCGAAAGATCCCGCTCTGCGGCTCATTACGCTGGAGACCAAGATCAAACTCGAGCCTGCCGCCGACGCCAATGTGGCCGTGAATATCAAGTCTCAAGAGGGCAAAGGAGACTTCAGATTCGACGTCGAGGCCGGACGCATCGTGTCGTCCCGCGTCAATGACAAGTGGCAGATGTCTTTATCGGCCATGGGGCAAGAATTCGAGCGGACGACCAACACGCTCAGCACGATGACGCTCGCCAGGGGTGAGGCTCCCAAATGAGCGATTGAGACAGGAGTCTGCGCTGCCCACGGAGTCACGGGCTAGTGTTCGAGAGAATCTCGTGCTTCTTCAGCTTGCTGATGAAGGTGCTTCGTGGCATGCCCAGGAGCCGGGCGGCAGTGCTCTTGTTGCCGCCGGCCTCGTCAAGGGCGTCTTGCAAGCGTTGGCGTTCGTAGGCCAGGAACTCGGCGTTCCATTCTTCCGTGGGCTGGTCGGCCTCATGGGCCAGGCGCTGGGGCCGAGGCGAGATGTTCGACGTGGCCGAATTGAGAGCCGACGCGGCCGCTGGCCCCGCGGCCGCCCCGACGTCCAAGGCCGTCGAGCCGGAACCCAGCGGTCGCCTGGAGCGAAGCCTGCGCCGGCCGGTCGACCGCACCTCCGGCGGCAGGTCTTCGGGTGTCACGGCGGGACCGTCGGCCAGGACCACGGCACGCTCGATCACATTTTCAAGCTCGCGGATGTTTCCCGGCCAGTCGTGGGCCATCAACATCTCGACCGCCTCGGGCTCGATGTGAGTGAGCAGCTTCTCGGTTCGTGCCGCGTGGTGCTTGAGGAAGAAGACCGCCAGCTCGATGATGTCTTCGCGGCGCTCGCGCAGGGCCGGCACGTGCAGGCAGATCACGTTCAGCCGGTAATAAAGATCTTCGCGAAACCGGCCCGTTTGAATCAGGACCTCGAGGTCTTGATGCGTGGCGGCCACGATCCGGACGTCAACCGCGATCGGCTGCGAGCTGCCCACGCGCTCGAAGGACATCTCCTGAAGCACGCGCAAGAGCTTGGTTTGCACTTCCAGGTTGATGTCGCCGATCTCATCGAGAAAGAGCGTGCCGCCGTCGGCTTGCTCGAACCGCCCCACGCGATCGCGGTCGGCACCCGTGAAGGCCCCCTTGACATGCCCGAACAGCTCGCTTTCAAGCAGGCTCTGCGCCAGCGCCGCGCAGTGCACCTTGACGAACGGCCGGCCGGCGCGGGGGCTGGCGGCGTGGATGGCCGCGGCCAGAAGCTCCTTGCCCGTGCCGCTTTCGCCGCGGATCAAGACGGCCGATGGAGAAACGGCTGCCTTGCGAGCCAGGGAGATCATTCTGCGCACAGCCGGGCTCGAGCCCCTGATCTCTTCGAACACAGTATCGAACGGGTCAAGCGCCTTGCCTTCCGCGGCGTGCGAAGTGGCTCCTGCTCCAGCCAGCGCGGTTCCTTCGCGGTCGCGCTCGGCCCGGCCGCGAAGTTGCTCCTGGAGGATCAAGATGCGTCGCTGCTGCTCGGCGATCTTGTCGACCTTGTCGCGCAGCTCCTGGTTCAAGCTCTCAAGGGTTTGCTGGATTCCGGCGGAATGCAAGGCCAGGGTGGCCACCGAGCTGAGCGCGCCCAGGAACGCCATCTCCTCATCCTCGAAGGGCATACCGCTGCGTTTGGGGCCAAGAACCAGCAGGCCCGCGAGATTCCCATTGCCCCCCACGGCGCTCGCCGCTTCGCCCCCCAGCGCAATCATGGCGTCGGTGGCCGGATCGGACGACATGCCCGTGGCCACTGCGTGCGACAGGCGGGCCGCGGGAGTCTGCCTCAGCTTGACCACCAGCGGGTTGTCCAGCGAGAGAGCCAGCTCCTCGGGCCTGGGCCCGTGGCAAGCAACCAGGTGAAATGCGCTTTCGGAAGGCTCGCGCAGATAAACAGCTCCCCATTCGACGCGCAAGACCTCCACGGCCCCCTCGAGCAGCCGCCGCCCCAGCGTGACCCGGTCGACCAGACTCCCGACCGCCAGCCGCATCTTCTGCATGGCCTGGTCAAACTTGTACTTCTCGCGGAAGAATTGCCGGTCGATCACGCGCTGAAAACGCCCCCGGGCAATCTCAGACAAAATCAGGACTACGATCACCGAGATCGCCGCCACCATCGCCCCCCACGAGGTCGGCATCGAAAGGAGCTGATCGCCGATCAGCCAGCCGCTGGCCAGAAGCACGCCCGAGTAGATGAGGCCGGCGGTGACGCTGAACGCGAAGTACACGACGCTCCGATTGATGATCTCCTCAACCTGCATCAGCTTGTAGCGTGTGATGCTGAACGCGTAGGCGATCGTGTACAAGAGCGAAACGCCCACCATCGGCCACGCTGCGCTATCGCGGCCCAGGGTCGCCGCGTCGTTCCAGGCTTGCCACAGCAAGTAGCCGATAAGCACCGACGCCAGCAAAGAAGCGAGCAAGATCCATTTGACCTGGTTCTTCTCCGAGCGGGTACGGGCCCTGCGATAACTGTACGCCAGGCAGCCGATGCAGAGGGCGAAGAACATCACCGCAACGGGAATGTACCCCAGCGCCAGGCCCCTGATGACCAGAAGCGCCGTCGTCATCGGGACGGCCGTTTCGTGAAGCTGCAGCCAGTGTGAGGCATACATGCTGCCCCAAAGGCCGGCCAGGAAGGCTGCCGGTATCCCGTAAAGGACAGATAGAACCGCGCGGCGATGACGGCTGAGGATCGGATTGCGGCGAGGGAAGACCAGAAAAAAGTGCAGGTTCACCACGGGCACCGCAAGCGCGAAGAAGGCGAAGGGATAAATCAGACCGGGGCGAACCACAATCTCGGTCCAGTGGTAGCCTCCCATGTAGGCGCCGACGGTGACGATGCAGAGCACGAAGAACAGCCGCGCGGAAGCATCCTTGGGTCGCTTCCAGAAAACACGCGCGCCTACCGCGAAGATCAACAGCTCTTGCAAGAACCAAAGGCAAGACCAGACGTAAGACCAGGTCGGCGGATAATCGACGATCGCGCGGGCCGAGTGCACCTCTTGCGTCTGGTGATCCTGCCAGCGGACCTCGACGCCACTCCCAACCTGATGATTCAGGCTGCGAATCGCGCGAATGTAATCGCGTGTAGTTCCCCCCCGCTAGATCGATCGGGCCAATGGCCAGGAGCTTATCACCAACGCGAGGGCGCTCATCCTGGCCGCTCGCGTTCCTCCAGACGAAATCGGCGGGAACCTCCTCCTCGACCTCGGTCCCGAACATGCACCGAACGCCGATCGTTCCCATCCAGGCAACGTGCACAAGCACCATGACCGAGTAGAACAGGACCCCGGCCGAACACACCAGGCAGAGCGCCCGCAACCACGTGCGGCTCAACGATGACCCTAGCGTGGCGTGCAACGGCTCAACGCCATGTCCCCGCCATTTGATCCCAAGCGGGTTCGAGATCGAGCCGGTCTCAGAGTGACCCGAAAGCTCGCCTGGCTTGCCACGCTCGGCCGGAAGGTTGTCCATGATGCTGAAACCAAGAACGTGAAGAGCTTGATGATTGCGTCTGTCGAGTGGTGACTCGATACCCAAGCGAACCCCAAAACCCAAAATGCTCCAGAGTGCTCGACCTCTCCAGGTTATCGATTTGGCGCCGAAAGGCAAGCGCTTTGGTGTCGAATTATCGTCAACGACCGCTACCTATATCAGTTTGCCGCCAAGATCCTCGGCGCGTTTCTTGATTATTTTTTCATCGCGTCGTTATGAACCAGCAATTCTTACTTATTTGCCAAAAACCCGCACATTCTCTTCGAACAGGTTAATGTATCAAATATAGGCAAAATACACTGTGTCGATTCGCTTCTCCTCTAAGCTCTGGCGATTTTTCGTCAGTGATGACACGTTTCTTTTCTGTGCAGATTTGCCATCTTGTTGTACCGACGAAATCTCGACAGGTACGGCAGACGCCACACAATGCTCACTTCAAGAACAGCGGCACATTAAGTGCTTTGAAGGACTTAAGCTTGAAATGCCGGAGGTCCGGACCATGGCCTTGGCACCTGCGTTTGCATCGATGGAAACGGCATTCGACGAAAGTCGACGACGGATTGGCGCTCGCTTGAGGAGGCAGCATGAAGTTGGCAGCAAAGTGGCATGGTTCGTCATCCACTTTTTTCTCTTGCCCGGAGGAAGGAACGCGTGCCCGGGTGAAGTTGGGTGGTGAACCGGCCGACGTGATTCGCATCGGTAAAGGCGACCCCCTGGTGCTTGTTCCCGGCCTGGCAGGTGGCTGGAAGCTTCTCTTACCTCTGGCACGCAGGCTGGCGCATGACTTCGAGGTGATCTTGTACGGCCTGAGGGGAGATGGGCATCCCTCGACCGGCTTCAGCGCCTCGTCGAGCCGCGTCTGGGACATCGGCGGTCACGCGAGCGACCTGGCCTCGCTGATCGACCAGCTTCAGCTCGATTCTCCCGTGGTTTTCGGGGTCTCGTTCGGCGGGGCGATCGCGCTGGAGATGGCGATCGAATATCCCGATCACCTGGGTGCTCTGGTCGTCCAGGGAACCGATGCCAGGTTCCGCAGCACGATCGGCTCGTCGATTGCTCGCCGCGTGCTGGAACGCTTTCCACTCCCGAGTGACAACGGATTCGTCAACCAGTTTTTTAACCTCCTGCACGGTGTGAAGCCCCAGCCGGGACCGCTGGCCGAATTCGTGGTCGAGCGTATCTGGGAAACCGATCAAAGCATCATGGCCCAGCGCCTCGCCCAGATCGAGAATTTCGACGTCACCGACCGCCTCTGGCGGATCGATGTGCCCACGCTCGTGCTGGCCGGTTCGAAAGACGTGATTGTCCCGGCTGCCCGCCAGAAGATACTCGCCGAATCGATTGCCGCGCGCGGTTTGAGGCTGTGGAAGGTGCCGGCCATATCGGCTTTTTGACCCACCGGACCGAAGTCGTTCGCCATGTTCGCCGTCACTTGCTCAAGGTGAAAGCTTCCGTCCAGCACTAGCGAGAGAGCTGTTCTGGCGCCCGCGATGCCTTATCAGATCAGGCCCCGATCATCCTCAGGAAAGCTCCCCTCTGTCTGAATCGGCCCAGCGGAGGGGAGCTTCCTTTATTCCTCGGCAGGTGATCCCATTGATCCCATCGACGGCCCGCTGACGAAATGGAAACGATGAGTTCAGGAGTGCGCGGCTTGCCCTCATCGTCTCCACTCTTGACCCACCGTCTCGAGCAGGCCCTCCGCTACGCCGCGCTGGGCCACCGGGGCCAGATGAGGCGGACAGGGGAAGTGCCCTATTTCGAGCACGTCGTCGCCGTAGCCTGGATCCTCGATCGAGCAGGCTTCGATGAAGACGTGGTCATTGCCGGGCTCTTGCATGACCTGGTCGAGGATACGCCGACGACCCCCCAGGACATCGAAACGCGGTTCGGCCGAGCAGTGGCGGATCTTGTGGGCTATTGCTCCGAACAGAAAACCGACGCGGAGGGCCGCAAGCGCCCGTGGATCGATCGCAAGCGCGATCACCTGGCATGCATGGCCAGTGCGCCGGTGGAGGCGCGTGCCGTGATCCTGGCCGACAAGCTCCATAATCTGATCTCGATCGAGATCGACCTCCGCGATGGGCGGCCCGTCTGGAGCCAGTTCCATGCCGATCGTGCCTCAGTGCTCTCGTACTACCGGCAGGCGATCGAGATCTGTACGGCGGACGATCCTCGGCTGGCGTCTCTCGTCTCAAAAGCCCAGGAAAGGCTGACCGCCGTGGAATCTCTGGGCGAGTGAGGTCTGTCTCCGTCCGGAATCGAATGTATCAGACCGAACGAGGCTTTGGGGGTGAGCGCAATGTGGCTCGTTCCGAGTCGTGGGCCACTCGTGAGAGCCGCCCTTCGAGAGGCGCAAAAGCTCGCGATTATGCTCGGTGGCCTGGTGGCGATCGACCGCAAACTTGCGGCACGCAACGGCAAAACAGGCCCCGATGCAGGCTCCTGTGGCCACCATGTTGTCGATGTACAGGCGAATGTCGAGCGGGCCAGTCACCAATCCGACAATTGCACCGCTGATCGTCCCGCCCAGGACGATCATTACATAACTAATAGTCTTGTAAATCATTTACAGATTCTCATGCCGGTTGGCGATTGTCCCTCGAATCGCTACGCCGCTCGAGTAGGGTTCGTCTCGCACCAATTTTTCCTCGATTTCCTAGGCCGGGTCAGGGGGCTTGTCAAATCAACTAGACCCGGATCAGCAACGAAGATCATTCCCGACCGGCGACCGATTGGCAGCCAAGCGATAGCGACTGAAGGAACGTTAAGGCCCGAAAAACAGAGTCAGTCAGGATGCGGAACCAGCATCTCCCACCGGCTACGGTTGTTGAGATTAATCGTGCCGGAACCGGATAACTCATACCGAACGAGGATCTGGGGGTGTGCGCAACGTGGCTTGTTCCGAGTCGCGGGCCACCCGTGAGAGCCGCCCTTCGAGGGCGCGGAAGAGATCTCGGTTCCGCTCCATGGCCTCGTGGTGCTCCATCGCGAACCTGCACCCCACCACAGCCAGAATGGCACCGATGCAGGAGCCCATGGTTCCCATGTTGTCAACGGATAGGCGAATGTCGATGGGGCCTGTGACTGATCCCACAAGAGCACCGCTGATCGTCCCGCCCAGAACGATCAATACATAAGTCATGACTTTGTAAATCATTTGCAGTTTCTTCTGATGGCTGTTGGTGCTCATCCTTCAAGTCCAAGTCGCTCCGCCTTGATTCAAACGCCCGGCGCCGATTCCCAGACCAGCGAAAGCCTGGTTCAACTGGGGTTCGGCACGCGCCAGTAATCCCTACTCTTCCCTAGCTCAGCGTCGGGAACCTGTCAAATGAAGGACGCAGACCGGCGACGCTCAGAGACTTGCGTCCGTTGGGCCGGCCGGAGGTGAGCAAGCAAAGCCAACTTCGAATGACTGCGAGGAAGTGTTAGCGAATGACGGAAGGGAACTGTTACTGGCCCGGTTGATTAACACTCACTGGCATTGATTTACCGGTCGCGCTGGGGCCGGCTGACGGCTGTGCTGTCGCTCCAGCAAGCAGTTTGATCAGCTTGTCGATATCAACGGGCTTGACCAGGTGATGATCGAAGCCGGCCGCTCTCGAGCGCCGCCGGTCTTCTTCCTGCCCATAGCCAGAGATGGCAACTACCAAGGTGTTCTCGCAACAGCCCTCGGCACGGAGCCGTGACGCGACCTCATAGCCGTTCATCACGGGAAGTCCGATGTCCAGGAAGATCGCATCGAGCTGATGAAGCCGCGCGACCTCGATTGCCTCGACACCCGAGAACGCAGTCAGAACTTCGTGCCCGCAGCATTCCAGGAGCATGGCGATACTCAGTGCCGCATCTTCGTTGTCGTTGACAACAAGGACGCGGCGAGACTCACTGGCCACTGCTTCGGCGTCTGCCTTGGTCTCCATACTCGGGGCCGCTGCCCGCTTCGCCGCGGGGAGGCGAACCGTGAACTCGCTTCCCTTGCCCGGTCCGTCGCTTTTGGCCTTGATGGTGCCGCCGTGCATCTCGACGAGTTTCTTCACGACCGTGAGGCCGATCCCGAGTCCTCCTTCCGAACGTGCGAGCGTGCGGTCGCCTTGGGCAAAGAGCTCGAACATCTCCGGGAGTCGCTCGGGCGGAATGCCGAATCCGCTATCCCTGACCTGCATGACGACCTCGTTGTCCTCAAGACTTGCAGAAAGCCAGATCTCGCCTCCGTTGTCGCTGTACTTGGCAGCATTGGTGAGCAGGTTTTCGATCACTTGCTCGAGCCGCGTCGGGTCCACGTCCGCCCACAGACTTCCCCGGTTGATTGCCGTGTGGAGCACATGCTTGCGTTCCTCAATGAGTCTCCGCACGGTCTCTATTGCGGCATCCAGGCTTGGGGCCACGTCAAGAATGTCGCGTCGCAGCTCGATCTTGCCGCGGCTGATGCGGGAGATATCAAGCAGGTCGTCGATCAACCGGGTCAAGTGCTTCAACTGACGTGTGATGATGTTGATGGCCCAGGTCAGATGGTCTCCATGCTCGACTCGCGCGGCGAACGAGACAGCATTACCGATGGCCGCCAGGGGATTTCGTAGCTCGTGGGCCAGCATCGCCAGGAATTCGTCTTTTCTATGGTCGGCATCGCGAAGCTTCTCGAGCAACTGCTCGCGCTCCTGCTGAGCCCGCTTCACCTGGGTCAGGTCCAGGGCAATGCTCACACGCAGGTCGCTCTCGGCCTCGACCAGTGCCGCTGCTCCGATGAAAGGCGTTCGCCCGCCGTCGGGTCTCAGGAATGCCTCTTCGTAGCCAGTCACGATGCCATCCGCGAGGAGCCGCCTGGCCGCGCGCTGGTCGGCCTCGGCAAACTCCGGAGCGATCGAGGCCGCCAGGTTGACGCGCCCCTCCTCGAAGTCCTGGCGAGTGTAGCCCATCATGCGCAGCATCTCATCATTGACGTAGGCCAGATTCCCCTGGCCGTCGCAGAACCCCACGCCGATGAGGTTGGCATCGGCCATCTTCCGGAAGAGTGCCTCGCTACGGGCAAGCGCGGCCTCAGCCAGTCTTCGTTCAGTAATGTCTACTCCGGTCGGATGGAGGAATACGACCCGGCCCGTCTCATCACGGATCGGGTAAAGCGCGAAGTCGACGACCCGTTCGGTCCCGTCCGCCCAGATGTACGGCAACACCTCGCAGTAGGGTACTCCCTGGCTCGCCAGTATCGTCCCGGCCTGGATTTTCGCCCGAACTTCCTCCGATCCACTCCACCATCCGCACTCCCAGAACAATTTTCCGAGGACTTCCTCTCGCCGGAAACCGCACGATTCCAGACAGAGCCGGTTGGCCTCGAGTACGATCCCCTCGAGTGTCATGATGCCGGCGAATACCCCGGACTGGTCGAAGACGGCCCGAAACTTGGCGTTTGCCACGGCGGTTTCCGCGGTGAGCTCCCGCCTGACTCGGGCGAGCTCGATCACGGCCGAGACTCGAGCAACCAGTTCGCGGGCGCTGAACGGCTTGACGAGGTAGTCGTCGGCCCCAGACTGGATACCCTCGATGCGGGCGTCCTCCCCTGCCCTGGCGGAGAGCATGATGACCGGGATAGTCTTCGTCTCCGGATCGGATCGGAGGGCCTTCAGCAGCCCGAAGCCGTCGAGCCGGGGCATCATCACATCGGTGATGACAAGATCGGGCCGCTCCGTGTGCGCGGCGGCCAGGGCCGCCTCGCCATCCCCGACCGCATCGATATCATAGTGCGCGGCGAGGAGGCGTCGAACATAATCGCGCATGTCAGCGTTATCATCCGCGATCAGGATACGCGGTTGCGCGGCAACCCCCGCCGCCATGGTGGGCGGACTTGGGCGGTCGAGATCATCAATGAGTGTCGAATCGGCCTCGTCTGCCGAGAGCCACCGTGAGGCCTCCACCACATAGGCGTCGAGACTGACGGCGGTCGAGGCAGTCTCGCGGGGACGACCGATGCGGTCGGCGGGGAGGTGCGCGTGACCGAAGGGTATGGTCACGGTAAACGTCGTGCCTCGGCCGCACTCGCTGTGCACATCGACCCTGCCGCTGTGAAGGTTCACCAGCTCCTGGACGAGGGCCAGGCCGATACCGGTCCCCTCGTGGGTTCTCGCATGGACTCCCTGAGCGCGGTAGAACCGTTCAAAAACATGGGGAAGGTGTTCAGCCGGGATGCCTGCTCCGGTGTCGCGGACGGTGAGTCTCGCTCCATCGTCGGTCTTCGCGAGCAGGACTTCGATCTCGCCCTCCAGCGTGAACTTGAACGCGTTGGAGACGAGGTTGAGGACGATCTTCTCCCACATTTCCCTGTCCACATAGACCAGCTCGCCGAGCGGCCGGCAACGGACAATGAGCTGCATTCCCGCTTTCTCGATGGCGGAGCGGAACACGCTGGCCAGCTCACCGGTCAGCGCCGTCAGGTCGGTCGGCTCATAGGATGCCTGGATGCGGCCTGCCTCGAGGCGGGAGAAGTCGAGCAGCATGTTGACGAGCTTCTGCAAGCGAAGGGTGTTGCGGTGAAGCATCTCCAGCCGCTCGCGTTGTGCGGGGTCCGTGGTCTCCGCCAAGGCATCCTCGGCCGGCCCGAGCATGAGGGTGAGCGGAGTTCGGAACTCATGGCTGACGTTCGAGAAGAAGGCCGTCTTGGCGCGGTCGAGCTCGGCGAGGGTTTCGGCCCGCTTCCGCTCTTCCTCGTATGCGTTCGCGTTCGAGATGGCGGCCGCCGCCTGGCCCGCGACAAGCTGGAAGAAACCACGGTAAGAATCGTCGAAGGCGCGGCACGAGCTAATACCCGCGACCAGGAACGCTAAGATTCGTTCCTGGCTTGCCCCCCGCAGGGGCAAGACGATGGCCTCCGTGGGCGGGGCATTCCACGGCCCGCCCGGCAGCGATTCAAACCGATTTCGGACGTCGACGAGATGAATTAGTCCGTCCTGGGCGACGGACTCAGCGAGCGGCCATGTGTGAATCGAGGGCATCCGTGTCAGATCAATGGTCTCGGGGCTGGCGTTCGTGCCCCTGGGCAACTGGCTCAACTCGCAAAGGTGTGCCATCCTGCCGTCGGGATCTGTCAGGTAAAGAAGTGAGAACGGAAAATCGGCCGTATTCTCGTTCAGCGTTGTGACCACGATCCGACACGCTTCGGTGACCGTCTTCGCGAGCGTGGTACGTGCCCCGAGATCCCTGAGCGTTTTCAGGTGCCGTTCGCCGATGATACGCTCGGTTTCTTCGGTGACCACGCAGAGCATGCCACTGACGACACCGGCGTCATCGGCGAGCGGGCTATAGGAGAACGTGTGGTAGGTTTCTTCAGAGTAACCACTGCGCTCGAGGAAGAGGAGCAATCCCTGATCCCAGGTTGCTTCGCCGGTTCTCAGCACGCTCTCGATGCGAGGACCGATATCAGGCCAGATCTCGGCCCAAACCTTGTTTGCCGGCGAGCCGAGGGCCCAGCTTTGCTTGATTCCCAGCGTGGGGGCGTAAGCGTCGTTGCAAAAGAAAGTGAGCTCCGACCCCCAGGCCATCCACATCGCGTAACGCGAGGTGAGCATGATGCGGACAGCCGTCTTCAGACTCTGCGGCCAACATTCGACTGGTCCGATCGGCGTGTGGGACCAATCGAACGATCGCATGCGCACGGTCATCTCACCAGTACCGGCAAAGCAATCGCGGCCGGACGATGTTTTCAGGCTGTTCGGGTCGGTCATGTCGCAGTCCGCTTGAAACGATCCCGCAACCCGTGCTCGCCGCTCGACCATATCCTGAACGAGTGATTTCGACTCAAGCGAACCGGGTAGACCCGGAATAATGTATGGAACTTGACGACCGCCGGCAAACTCGTCGTTTTTTTTCCGCTTTGGGGATTTTGGCTGTTGATCCCGCCGGGCTGGCTGGCTAGATTGAAAGTGTCGTTCCGAGCCAAGCACACGCTCGGTCGACTTTCGGGTCGCGCTACCGTGGCGCGACGGACTAGAGCCCGAAACCGCCCGAGGCTGGACTCCCGCGGGATCGGGGTGGCTAGAACGAAAGGAGGTGATCGCGTGTGTAGTGATAACCAGGAGCGGCTCGCCTAACGGCAGCCGACGGGTTGCCCGTCGGGCAGCCGCATCTCTGACCATAACCTTACGGTTTGGTTCGGCCGGGCCCGATGCCACAAGCTTCAGGCCCGGCCGGATTGATTCTTCGTGAGTCTTCTCTTAGTTCGCTCAGCGCAGCTCAGTGTATCGATCGGTGAATTTGGGGTTCAGCTTCGTGCTTGCTCACTCGGCGTCAACCTATTACGGTTCGACTCATAATCGCGACTGGTGGTGGTCCTGGGCGTTTACCAGGCTCAAACCAGGTTTCCGGGCCGAGGACGGAGCGTCCATTCAAGACTGAGACTCCACTCGACTTTCCAAGCTTACATTCAGGCCCCGGAACCTGCTCTCAGGCTCCGGGGTTTTTTGTTTTCTTCAGACTCAATCGGGAGGGCGCACGACCGTGATCGTGGTCATGAAACCGAACGCGACAGTGGCGCAGATCAAGCACATGGAGCAGCACATCACCTCGCTGGGGCTGACTCCCCAGGTCATTCACGGCACTCATCAGACGGTGATCGCCGCTCTCGGCCAGGAGCGGCCTGGGCTGACGGAGGTGCTCGAGCCGGGTGAAGGCGTCGAGAAGGTGCTGCCGATCATGGCGCCCTACAAGCGGGCGTCATCCGAGCTGAAAAAGGAGCGAACCGTCGTCAAGGTTGCGAAGCCTTGAAGTAGGAGGAGCCAAAGTGGCTGCCATCGCCGGGCCGTGCTCGGTCGAAAGTGAAGAGCAGATCGTGGCCCTGGCCAGGAAGCTGAAGGAACTGGGTGCCACGGCCCTGCGTGGTGGCGCGTTCAAGCCGCGAACCAGCCCTTACAGTTTCCAGGGGCACAAGGAGCTGGGGCTCAAGATGCTGGCCACGGCACGCGCGGAGACGGGCCTGGCGATCGTGACCGAGGTCATGGCGCCCGAGCATGTACCCGTGGTGGCCGAGTATGCCGACGTGCTCCAGATCGGGGCCCGCAACATGCAGAACTACCAGTTGCTTCAAGCCGTGGGAGACTCCGGCAAGCCCGCCCTGCTCAAGCGGGGGATGAGCGCGACGCTCGATGAGTTCTTGCTGGCGGCCGAGTACATCCTTGATCGCGGCAATCCTGATGTCATGCTCTGCGAGCGTGGCATTCGGACCTATGAAGACCACACCAGGTTTACCCTGCCGCTGGCCACGGTTCCCTATTTGAATGACAAGAGCCACTTACCAGTGGTGGTCGATCCCTCGCACGGCACGGGCAAGTCGAAGCTGGTCCTGCCCATGTCAAAAGCAGCCATCGCCGCCGGAGCCGATGCGCTGATCATCGAGGTTCACGACGACCCCGAGCACGCCGTCAGCGATGGTGCCCAGACGATCACGCCCGCCGCGTTCGGCCAGCTCATGCGAGCAGTGCCGCCGGATCGCCGAAGCCGTGGACCGATCGATGTGAGCCGGTGGGCGGTCGCCCACTCTGGGCTCCCTGCCGAGATCCATCCGCGACGCCAGGGAATGTATCAAGTAACGTGAGAGAGACTCGGTCCCCCGAAAAAGAAGAAAGTGGAACCCCGTTATGGCCAACTTCGGCCTGGGACTGGAATACGTCGACGAGCACCTTGATGTGCTCGCAGACTCTCTCGAACCCTTCCTTGTTGATCCGACCCTCCTTGTAGAGGATCACCGCCCTGAGCTTGGCGGCGTTCAGCCGTCTCAGGACCAAGGCCGGGTTCTCGTGGTGGTGTAAGAGGGCGGCGTCGACCCGCTCCGCGACCCGGTCGGCCCTCCACTTCATCACGAGGCTTTGCCAGTAAACGACAAGAGCGATTGAGGCACCGATGGCGACGACGAGGACCTGGTAAGGGAACGACTCAGCCCTCTCCCTGTGTCGGTAGTATCGGACTGCCCCGGGGTGCACCGGGTAATCGAAGCTGGCTCCTGACGTCCCAGGGTGAGACAGGCTCGGCCGGCTCGGGGCCGAGGCCCACCTCCTTGAAATGCTCGATCAGGGTGCGAGTCACCTGGTAGGCATCCCAGTCCGGGAGGGCGGACGAGCTTGCCAGGACGGTCTGCGTCTCGATCGTCGTGATGTCGCGGCTGGGAAGGTCGCCCGCCTTCGAGAGTGCCGCCTTTAACAAGGCCACGGGGCGGATGGTCGAGCTCGACCGGAACAGCTCATCACTGGAGAAGAGATCCTCGACGCCTTCGGCCGAGACGAGGTCGAAGCGGCCGCTCTCGGCAAACTTGCGGATCACTCCAGAATCGAGCCTGTCCAGCACGAAAGCCACACCAGCCGGCTCGCTCACCCGAGAGTCGCCCCCACCGGTCATCGCCCTGGCAACCTCGTCGGGCGACCACTCGGAGCACACGTCCTGGTAGTCGACCTGGAAATGAGCCAGCAGCTTCTGGGCGAGATGTCTGGCTCCGCTGCCCCTCTGGCCGGTGTAGACCCTGGCCTGCCGCCCATGGAGATCGTCGACCCGCGAGACAGGCCCCCCCTTCCGGGCGAAAATGCAGAGCACCGAACGGTGCAGAAGGACCAGCGACCGGATTCTGCCCGCTTCGCCATCGCCTGCTCTCGGGGACTCCCCATCAGCGATCAAGCCATCCTGAAGGATCGCGAGGTCGACCCGGTCCGGGTCACTCTGGCTCGCGAGCAGCCTTCGGACGCTGTCCTCGGTGCCGTTTGAGGGTAGGTTTTCCACCGAGACCACGTCGTGCGGGTCGGGGTCGACCCAGAAGTCGAGGCTCCACCAGGCTGGCCGCCGGCTACAGTACTTCTGGACGACCTGCCTGATCCGTCCTCCAAGCTGGTAGATGTAGAACGTCCTCGAGCCGTCGGCACCGAGCTCCGGCCGACTCTTGGGGCCGCTGGCCAGGAGGAGGTGGCTCCTCATCAGGCACGCCAGCCCCCTGGGGATGTTCGGCCCGCAGTAGAGCAAGATGAACACGAGCGACACGATGAACGGGCCCAGAAGCGGCAACAGCGGCCTTACGCCCGTCACGACCCACTTCCTGGGGGAACGGGTCAGAATCCTCATCATCCGTTGTTTCATCGCGATGAGCTCCATGACGCCACCTCACGCGGAGTCGTTCCTGGTCTATACATCCCGGGCGAAAGGACCGGTCTCCTTCCGCGTGACTTCCCCGACCGACCGGAGGGCGAAGCGGCGACAGCTCGTCGCAGGCGGGCTTCGCATCGACGGTCACCAATCCCAGCCGCGCGAGTTCGTCGCGCCCCGCGGTCGGGCGCCCCGGACGCGGACCCGCCAGGTTCGCTCCACGCCGCGGAGCAGACCAAGACCTATGCGCTCGACCGTGTTCATGTGAATCGTCGTCATCGTTGCTTCTCCTCAAGGTACACTGGGCCGTTTCGAGCGATCTCAAGACGTTAATCCCGATAGGAGAGACAAACCCGTCATTCGGTGCGTTGTCCGGGCCAGGAAAATTCGGCCGTGCAGGCGCCGCTGGGGACCTGCACGGCCGAGTGGGGAAATCTTGCTGTGCCGGATCATGGGGTTTCGTCAGTGGTGCCTGGAGCCGCAACGGTCGTGGCAGGTGCGGCGGGGTAGTCGTACGTGGGGGACTGGTTGACGATCACAGGCTGGGGATAGGTATAAACCGGGGTGGGTTCGTAGTAGGCCGCGGGCGCGTACACGTCGCCGCCGTAATAGCCGCCGCCGTAATAGCCGCCAACGCCGTAATACCCCCCGCCGCCGTAATAGCCGCCGCCCCTGTAAAAGCCTCGTCCCCCTTGAAACGCGGTGCGCCCGCCACCGTGGACTGCTGGACCGCGACCGTGCACTGCCCGGCCTCCACCCTGGAATGCACGGCCGCCGCCATGGGCTGGTCGCCCGCCGCCGCCGTGGATTGCTCGCCCCCCACCGCGAACTGCACGCCCGCCGCCCCGGCCACCGCGGGCCTCGGCAGTGCCGGACCCGAACGCGAGAACGGCGCTGGCCGCAAGAACCGTCACCATTCTTGTTGTGAACATATTCCGCATCATGGTGTCACTCCTATCGAGTCTTCCGGACCGTGGCGGCCCGGCTGCCCTCCGCCGCCATCGGCCTCGCCCGGCCACGGGACACACTCCCGTGCCGTCACCGAGTGTCCGGGTGCTCTCTCACCCCTGGAATTGCCTTCGCCACCACGGGAGAGTGAGTAGGTCAGTGCCACGAGCGGAGGGTGCCACTGACTCAAGGGGCTATCTGCAGACCTAGTTCACCTGTCCACAAACGAGGCCGTGTTTTTCCGGATTCTGTCGAATGCCAGGAACCAGGGAACAAGCCGTTGATCTCTACGCTGTCGCGTCTCCCCAGCCGCGGTGTTAGCCTGTCCGCGTCGCCACACTGGACACGGGCCACTGACTCTCGCGCCTGCTCGCCCGGAGTGGACGGGATTCCTACAAAATGCTGTGGACGCGAGGAGTCGCTCTGCAGATAACTCCTTATGGCTAACTCTCGGACCAGCGGCCTTGGCCCGAGCTGTGAGATGTTGCGCCGCGTCGTCGTCGAAGATCCGTCCGACGTGGCCGAAGTGTTCGCGCTCCATCGCGGGAACCCGTAGCGAATTGTACGCCTGCGTCTGGACCGCCGACTGCCTGGTACCCATCGCATCGAAAACAACTTAAGTTATCCATGGTTGATCAATCTAAAGAATTCCCCATGCTTTTAATAAACTCGGCCGTGCGAGCGCCGGATGAGTGCCCGCACGGCCGACCAGGCAGGTTGCTCCGTTCAGGATCATGGGCTCTCGTACGTGACGGCAGGTGTCACTACGGTGGTCGCGGGTGCGACGGGGTAGTTGTACGTAGGTACCGGGTTTACGACCACGGGCTGGGGATAGGTGTAAACCGGGGTGGGTTCGTAGTAAGAAGTAGGAGCGTACACGTCGCCGCCGTAAATCCCGCCACCGATGTACCCGCCATCGTAATACCCGCCGCCGCCGGAATACCCACCATCGAAATACCCGCCATCGAAATACCCGCCACCGCCGTAGCCGCCGCCCCTGTAGGCGTTTCGTCCCCCTCGAAGAGCGGTTCGTCCGCTGCCGGGGGCTGTCCGGCCGCCGCCGCGATGGGCGACACGGCCCCCGCCATACGCTGCCCGCCCTGCACCCTGGAATCCCCGTCCCCCTCCGTGGGCCATCCGGCCGCCGCCGTTGAATGCCCGACCGCTGCCGTGCACTGCTCTGCCGCCATGGGCTGCCCTTCCTCCGCCATGGGTTGCACGGCCGCCGCGGTGGACTGCACGCCCTCCGCCTCGGCCTCCCCGCGCGCCGCCACGGCCACCGCGGGCCGCCTCGGCTGTGCTGGTACCAAACGCGAGTACGGCGCCTGCCGCAAGTGCCGCCAACAATCCCGTCCTGACAAGACTCCGCTTCATGGTGTCACTCCTATGGGGCCTTCCGGACCGTCGCGGCCCGGGAGACCCCTCGCTGCCACCGACCTTGTCCATCCACGGGACACGCTCCCATGGCGTTACCGAAGTTCCGGGTGCTTTCCCACCACGTCGCGAGGCCGGCTTCGTGCTTACCGGGCTGCGGTGTCGGAGTCAGTCACCCGCTACTCATCAATCCCGGGCGGATCGTTCGAGCCCGCCACCGCGCTGCTCGGTTTTCGTGGGCGGCCCCGAATCTGGAGCCCGCTCTTCTGTTGACGCACGCGAAGATTGGAGATGTACGGAATCGGGCGGCATCAAACGGGAAGTCCCTCACCGATAGAACCTCTGGACGACCACAATGGCTACTGACACTGAAGGCTCCGTCACCCGACTGATCGACGACCTGGCAGGCGACGAAGTTGACACCGCCGCCGCGAAGCTCTGGCAGTGCTACTTCGACCGGCTCGTCCGCCTGGCTCACGCCCGGCTCAAGGCAGCTCCGCGAGGTGCGGCCGACGAGGAGGACGTGGCGCTGAGCGCCTTTAACAGCTTCTGCCGGGGCGCCGTCCAGGGACGTTTCCCCAGGCTCGGGGACCGAACCGAACTGTGGCGGCTGCTCGTGACCATCACGGTGCGCAAGGCCGCTGACCACCTGAGGAGGGAGTTCTGCCAGCGACGTGGCGGTGGCCGTGTGGTCGGCGAGGAGGCACTCAGCGCGGCGAATCCCGAGTCGGGCCGTGGGTTAGAGCAAATCGTCGGCCGCGAGCCGACTCCCATGTTCGTCGCCCAAGTGGTCGACGAATGCCGCCGCCTACTGGAGAGCCTCGGTGACGAGGGGCTCCGCACGGTCGTCCTGCTCCGGATGGAGGGCTACAGTAATGACCAGATCGCCGAGAGGCTCGGCTGCGGCCTGCGGTCCGTCGAGCGCAAGCTGGCGCGGATCCGCAAGCGGTGGCTCGAGGAGGGCGGCGCTCATCGAGCGCCGGACGCATCCGTGGACTCCGGCTCGTTGCCGGCCACCGTTGTCGACCGGATTGATCAGGCCTGCGACCGCTTCGAGGCCGCCTGGCAGGCGGGCCGCCGGCCACGGATCGAGGACCACCTGGGCGAGTCCGAGGGGCCGGAGCGGTCGGCGTTGCTGCGCGAGCTGATGCTGGTCGAGCTCGAATGCCGTCGGGCAAGCGGCGAGCGGCCGCACGCGCGGGAGTATCGCGACCGGTTTTCCGTCGGACGCCGCAGTGATCGCCGTGGTCTTCGGAGCCGGGGCGACCGCGGCCGAGGAGCACGTCCCTCGACCGCAGCCAGCCGGGGCCCACGTCGGCAGCGACCTCAACTTGCTCTTCGGCATCCTTGCGGTGCAGATGGACTTCGTCACCGCTGACGCCCTGATCGCCGCCATGGGCGCCTGGGTCCTGGAAAAGGCCAAGCCGCTGGGCCGAATCCTCCTGGACCGTCGCGCGCTGACCGAGGATGAGTATCAGTTGCTGGAGGCGCTGGTTGCCAAGCACCTGCAGAAGCACGGCGGCGACCCCGCCCGGAGCCTGGCGGCGGTCGATTCGGTTAGCTCGGTCCGGGAGCGGCTGGGGCGAATCGCCGACCCCGACCTGCAGGCCAGCCTGGCCGCCGTCGCGACCGATCGACCGCCGGACGGTTCCGATGCCACCCGAACCCACGTCGGTACGTCCATGCCTGTGCCCGCGCGTCGCTTCCGCGTGTTGCGGTCTCATGCCCGGGGCGGGCTGGGCGAGGTCTTCGTCGCCCTCGACGAGGACCTCCACCGCGAGGTGGCGCTGAAGGAGATCCAGGCCCACCACGCCGACGACCCCCATAGCCGGGCCCGCTTCCTGCTGGAGGCAGAGGTCACCGGAGGGCTTGAGCATCCGGGGGTCGTTCCGGTCTACGGACTGGGCACCTACGCCGACGGCCGCCCATATTACGCCATGCGGTTCGTCAAGGGTGACAGCCTCAAGGAGGCCGTGGCGCGCTTCCACCAGGGCGAGTCTGCAGGCCAGGACCCGGGCGTGCGCGCCCTCGCGTTCCGCCAGCTTTCTGCGTCGGTTCGTCGACGTGTGCAACGCGGTGGCGTACGCGCACAGCCGGGGGGTGCTGCACCGCGACCTGAAGCCTGGCAACATCCTCTTGGGCCCGTACGGCGAGACACTGGTGGTCGACTGGGGGCTGGCCAAGGTCATCGGCCGGCCCGCCGGCTTGAGCGAGGAGTCGGAGCCGACCCTCAGGGTGCCCGCGTCCAGCGCATCGGGCTCCACGCTGCCCGGATTGGCGCTCGGCACGCCGGCGTACATGAGCCCCGAGCAGGCCGCCGGCCGGCTCGATGCGCTCGGCCCGGCGAGCGACGTCTACAGCCTGGGGGCCACCCTCTACTGCCTCCTCACGGGTCGGGCGCCGTTCGAGAGCGGGGACGTCGACGACGTGCTGGGGCCGTGCGGCGGGGTGAGTTCCCGCCGCCGCGACGGATCACCCCGGCGGTTCCTCCGGCGCTGGAGGCGGTCTGCCTCAGGGCCATGGCCACGGAGCCGGCGGGCCGCTACCCCTCGCCTCGTGCCCTGGCCGACGACGTCGAGCGGTGGCTGGCCGACGAGCCCGTCGCGGCCTACCGGGAGGGATGGGGTCCGCGGCTGGCGCGGTGGGCGCGGCGGCACAAGCCGTGGGTGGCAGGGGCCGGTGCGCTCCTCGGCGACGGCTGTCGTGGCCCTGGCAGTCGGCACCGTTTTGACCGAGGGGGCGCGACAGGGCGAGGCGGCGGCCCGGCGTCGGGAGGCTCACCAACGAGGGCTTGCCGAGCAGGCTCAGCGCGCCGAGGCCGAAGCACGGAATAAGGCTGAGGCCGAGCTCTACCTCAGCGACGTCGCCCTGGCAGGCCGCGAGTGGCGGGGCGGCGATGCGGCCCGGATGGAGGAACTGCTCAACGGGTGTGCACCTGAGCGGCGGCACTGGGAGTGGCACTTCCTGAAGCACCAGGGCCAGGCGGGCGGCCGCACGCTGATTGGCCCACACTTCGGCCCAGTGTCAGCCATCGCCTTCAGCCCCGACGGCCGGCGATTTGTCGCGTCCGACTGGCAAGGGACCGTGAAGGTGTGGGATGCGGTCGAAGGCCGGGTGGTCCTCGACCTCGACGGCGCCTCCGGCCACAAGGGCCGCGTCCTGGGAGCGGCTTACAGCGCCAACGGCCGGTGGATCGCCACAGCCGGCGAAGATCAAGACGGTGCGGCTCTGGGACGCCGCCACCGGCAAGCCGGGGCAGTCCTCCGTGGCCATGCGGCGGCGGTTGCAGCCGTGGCCTTCAGCCCCGACAGCCGCTACCTTGCCTCGGCGGGTCACGACCGGGTCGTGAAGCTCTGGGAACCAGTCACCGGCAACAACCACCTTACCCTCCGGGGTCATGGGGCGGCGCCGTTGCGGCTGTGGCGTTCAGCCCCGACGGCCGCTACCTTGCCTCCGCGGGCGAGACTCCGGACACCGCGGTGCGGCTCTGGGACGTCGCCACAGGCGCGGAGATCCGCAAGTTTTCGGGGCATGTCGTCAATGTCAACAGCCTGGCATTCCGGCCCGACGGCCGGCACCTCGCCTCGGCCAGTGACGATGGGATGGTGCTGATCTGGGACGTCGAGACCGCCAAGACGATGGGTACTCTCGCGACCGAGCGGCGACGTATGGTCAAGGCCGTGGCGTACAGTCCCGACGGCATGCGCCTGGCCTCCGGGGGCCTCGACCAGACGGTCCAGATCTGGGACGCCGCGACGTACCGGGAAATCTTCGCCATTCGCGGATATACCGCCGGCGTGACCTGCCTGGCCTTCCACCCGGACGGTCGAGCACTCGCCGCGGCGAGCGAGGACGGGGTGATCAAGATCTGGGACCCGACACGGGGACCGGAATCCGTCCGGGTAAGCGCGGCCGCCGACATCCAGCATGCCGGCCTCGCGTTCAGCCCCGACGGCCGGTGGATTGCCGCCGCCACCCAGACGCACTCCGCCGCCGCACGGGGCCTCCCTACCGCTTCGCCCGAGCGAGCGGTGCGGCTCTGGGACGCCGCCACTGGCAAGCCCGGACCGGTCCTGCGGGGCCTGACGAGGATGTCACTGACGTCGCGTTCGAGCCTCGACGGAACCCGGCTCGCCGCGGCCAGTGCCCGGGGAACCATCACAGTCTGGGATGTCCCCTCGGGGCGAGTGCTCCGGACCCTCCGTCACCCGCCGGCCGGGCCGCACGCCCGTCGGACCGAAGTTACGTCGCCTTTGGGCCCGGTCGCCGAGCGTCTGGCCTGTCGTCGACCCCGCGGGCGAGCGTCACGATCTGGGAAACGACCACCGGCCATTGAGATCGTGACGTTCCCAACCTCGCGCCCTTCACCGTTCGGTCCGACCGGGCAGGTCGATCCCGTCCTGGCGTTCAGCCCCGACGGCCGTTGCCTCGCGACCGGCTGACCTGCAGGCGATCTCACGTCTGGGAGGTGGCGGGCGGCAAGGAGATCGCGACCTTGCGCGGGGGCATGGCGGCGACCGGCGCGGTGGCTTTCAGCCCCGACGGCCGCCGGCTCGCCGCCGCTGCCAGGCAGGGCGGCAGGCACCGCATCCGCGGGTCTGATCAAGGTCTGGGACCTGGTCACGGGCCGGGAAGTCGTCACCTTCTCCGGGGCCGCCGGCGGGACCTACGCCCTGGCCTTCACCCCGGACGGCCGGCGGCTGGCCTCGACGGGCTTCTACCACCGCGATGTGGTGCTCTGGGACACGGACAGCGGCCGGGAGCTCCTGGCACTGCCGGTCGACGACCCGGAAGCGTCGGCGGGCCGGGAAACGACTGCCCGCCTGTCGTTCAGCCCCGACGGCACCCGGCTGGCCCTGGTCGGGCTCAATGGCGTGACCGATCTGGGACGCGACCCCCGGGAACGAGCTGCTGACCTTGCACGCCCCGGTCGACGTCTGGGGGTTGGCGTACAGCCCCGACGGCCAACGGATCGCTGCAGCCGACAAGCACGACGCCGTATCGATTCGCGACGCCACCACCGGCCGGATGCTCGCTGACCCTACCCGAACCTGACTCGGCCCACGGTATGACCATGGTCGACGCGCGGTTCAGCCCCGACGGCACACGCGTGGCCGCGTGCGTGGCGGCCGGCTCCTCGGGGTGGGTCACCATCTGGGACGCGACGACCGGGCGGGTCACCGGGCAGCTCAAGGGGCACGCCACCCACGTCATCAACGTGGCCTTCAGCCCCGACGGCCGCCGACTCGCCACAGCCAGCCACGACCGGACCGCGAAGGTCTGGGACGCCGAGAGCTGCCGCGAGCTCTGGTCCCTTTCTGCACAGTCCGACAGGATCAACGGCGTGGCGTTCAGCCCCGACGGGGCGCGGCTGGCGACGGCCGGCCGTGACGGAACGGTGGCGTTCTGGGACGCCGCCACCGGCCGCGCGCTCACGACCCTGCGGGGCCACAGGGGGTCTGTCGTCGGGGTCACTTTCAGCTCCGACGGCCGCTGGCTGGCGACGGGTGGTGGCCGGCGCTCGGACCAGGCGCGAGGGTCCACCCGGTGAGGTGAAGGTCTGGGATGTGGCCACTGGCCGCTCTGTGCTGGAGCTCACCGGTCTGACCGCATTTCGTCTACAGCGTGGCGTTCAGTCCACGACGGCCGGTCCGTGGCGTCGGCCGGCGAGGACCGGCTTGTTCGGGTCTGGGATATCGCCACCGGCCGGGAGCGGATCACCCTGCGCGGCCACAATGAAACCGTCAGGCGAGTGGCCTTCCATCCCGACGGCCGGTACCTCGCCTCGTCCGGTGACGACCGCACGGTGCGGATGTGGGACCTGACGCCCCCGGCATGGCCGTTCGGCCGGGCATTGTCGGGCGGGGCGGCGCCTTGAGTCAGCGGTTGACCTTCTTGCCTTTTCCCGGTGCGGTCTTGGGCAGCCGACCGAAGAATGCCTGGAAATTGCCTCCGGTGAGCGGCAGGTGGCTCGCGCCGCTGAGTACCGTCAGCCGGTAGGGTTGTGTCAACTTGATCGATTTGGCGAGCGTGAGAGTGATCCGGTCGTTCCCAGGGTTGATGCCCGCGGCTGCGATCCGTAAGGTGCGGTCGTCGCGAGTGCCGAATCGACGATCACTGCCAGCGCCAACCAGGACATAGTCCGCAAGGTTCGCCGCCTGGCTGGCCGCGACCTGGCCATCGAGCTGAATCACTAACTGCTTGACTCCCTGTTCGACTGGAGATCGGCGCGAGCGATTGGATCCTAAGTGGCCGAGGGGGCAAAACCGGGGGCGGCGGAGCGGGCGGCACCGGGGTTGGTGGCGGAAGCGGCGGCGGAGCGGGCGGCACCGGGGTTGGTGGCGGAAGTGGAGGCGACCGGAGTTGGCGGTGCTACCACGTGGATGACCAGAGTCGCGTCACTGACGGTACCCAGAATGCCGCCAGCCGAGGGGCTCGTTAGCACGATCGCCACGGTTCGGTCGCCAGGTGCGGCTGTGCGATTAGAAACCGTCACAGTGAAGGTCTGGTACGAAGCACCTGGGCCGAAAACCAGCGTGCCACTCACGGGCTGAAAGTCGGCACCTGGTACCGCCGAGCCAATGCCGGTGGAGTAGCCGACCGTGAGCATGCCGGCGAGAGAGCCTGAGCGAACGACTCCAATCGTGGCGACGCCTGTGGAGGCGTCGACCGTGTACGTGCTCGCCGAGAGCTGAAAGATGGAAGAAGGCAATGAGCGGACACCCAGGGTGTATCCGCCTGTGCTTCCGGGCGTCAGATTGTTGCCTTGGAGATCGAAAAGCTCGTTCCCGTTTCCGCTGACGACGATGTGATACAACTGCCCTGCGTTCACGGGGATGAGCAACTCACTGACAGTGGTAGAAGGGTTCGCGTTGTCGTTGGCCGCGATTTGGTGGCCGGAGGCGTCGAACACCCTCAAGTATGGGTTGAGCCCTGACTCGCCCGTCGGAACCACGGCAATGTCGATCAGCCCGGTCTGGCTCGCCGTGAACGCGTAAGGATCATAGTCGGTTGGGCCTCGGAAGAACGAACCATCGAGCCCGATTGTGCCGGAGGCCGTCTGTCCCGAGGCGATAGGCTGTTCGTTTGCGGTCGGCGTGGCAGGGGTAGACACGATGTCCTCGTTCAGGATCACGACGCCTGTCTGCTGCGCAAGCATTCTCGCCTGCGCGGTGTAGCTGCCCTCCCGTCCGGGTGAGCCGCTGCCCTGGACGGTAGGATCGTAGTTGTTGTCGCCCAGAGCAGAGATGCCGACGTAGTACGTCGTGTTGGCCGCCACCTTGACCTGGACGACGGAGCTAAGTCGCGGTGCCGGAGTCGATGGAGGTGGCTAGCGGGGACCCATTGGCGTCGAAGACGCGGATCGTGGTCCCGACCGGGTTGAAATTCATATCCTGCGAGAGGGCGTAAGAGTTACCGGTGTTGTCCACATACGTCGAGCCGGCGGGCAGGATGAACTGCTGTCCCTGGGTGTCAACCTCGAGCACACCACTCCGCGTTGGGGTGAATCGGAAGAAGTCGATATCGCGACTACCGACAGCGACCAGACCCGGCTGGCCGTTCGCGTCCAGGAAGCCATCGCCGCCGATGACCCCCGTGAATGTGTCCCCGAGGTTAATATTGGTTCGGGCGTGGGCGATGTTGCCGTTGAGGTCCGTGTTCGAAAAGTCCATCTGGAGAGAATACGTCCCGCCGTCGCCGGTGATCCGGCTCGCGAGATTCTTTGGATCGTAGCCATTGTTGTGGTAGTCGGAGACCCCAAAGAGGATGGTCTGGCCCTGAAGGACGTGGATGGAAAGGTAACTGTCGGTCGAGTGGCCCGCGCCCGAGGTGGGTGTGTTTGGGCTTTTGTCGTCGTTGGAGCCCAATAACCGCATGGAGCCGTCGGGATTGACAAGCCATGCCCGGACCAGGGTGTCGCAGTAGCCGGAGTCTGTCGTTCGTGATCGTCGCGACGGTCATCCAACCGTTGTCAGGGGCAACGGTCTTGAAGAGGTTGACGTCGGCCCCGCCGACCGGCCGACCGTAGTCATAGCCAATATAGCCCGGGTAGCTGGCCGGTAGCCCTTGCACAGCCACCGCGCCGACGAGCACTCCGTTGGTGTCACCGTTGTTCAGGTCGAAGGTGATGGAGTAATCTCCAGTATTGCCCGCCGAGCCGCTGCCGGCGTTGTTGGGATCGTAGCTGTCATTCGCTGCACCGCTGACACCCACGTAGTAGGTCCCTGCCTGCAAGAAGCGGTCGATCCGGGAATACCTCGTGTTACCTCCCCCGTCGTTGTCGTTCACGTCAAGTTGCTGGCCGGTCGCGTCGAACAGGCGGAGCACTGTGTTGACGTTGATGTCGTCTCTGGGAAGCGTCCGGATGGTTACGTTGCCGTCGTATGCGGTCTGGATGCGGAAGATGTCAACGTCGGTGTTGCCGACCTGAATGGTCCCGCCGTTGACGCCAATGGATCCATTGACCGACTGCTCATAAGGGAGGTACTGCCCGGGACTCTTGGGATCGGGCTGGAGACCACCGTTCAGCGTGGGGACGCTGTAGGCGCCTGCGATCGAGCCGTTCGGGTCGCCCTGGTTGTTCCCGCCACCGCCCCCACCGCCCCCATTGCCCTGGCGCGTCAGTTCGTATTGCCGCACGGCCTGGACAGCTTTGTAGGCATCGATCCGGGGGAAGGTCAAGCCGGTCTGATGTACGTTGTTGTTCGCGCCACATCGACGATCGGGTCGGCGTTCTCCTGTAGAAACTGGCGGATCTGCAGGGGAGTGAGCAATTCGCCGCCGAATTTCCAGGCTGCACTCTGCATGAGCGCAACAACGCCGGCGACCATTGGCGTCGCCTGGCTGGTGCCGGCCATTTCCGAGTATCCCCCGCCGGGCGCTGTGCTATCGATCCGAGCACCGGGCGCGAAGATCCGATTGCTCGTGTCGGGGCGCTGGCTGAACGAAGTGATCTGGTCGGGGCCGGTGGTATAGTCGATCGCGCCGCTCGCCCAGTGCCATTCTCCCCCTCGTTTCCTTCCCAGACGGCACCGACGTCCAGCGTGGCCCAAATCCCCGGTGCGCTGGAGTTGAGGGTCTGGTCGTGGTAGAAGTCGTTGCCCGCCGCGATGACCGAAGTGACACCGTCCTGCTGGAGTCGCTGAAGTTCTTGCTCCTCCGCGTCCCCATCGAGCTGACCGCCCGGAGCGACGTCGGCAGCGGTGTAGTGGCCGCCGCCAAGCGACATGCTCACCGCGACGATGTTGTAAGGGTTGCCGTGCTCCACGCTGCTCACGACCCAGTCGAGGGCCTGGAGTTGAGTGGTCAAGGGCGCATGAGGCTCGGGCACCTCGTCGTTGAAGACCCGCAACCCGATCAGGCCCACCCCCTGGGCAACTCCGATGCCCGGATCTCGAGCGCCGATGATTCCCGCGACGTTCGTTCCGTGGCCGTTGTCATCCTGCTGTGTCGCCGTGTTGTGGTAGAAGTCGTACTGATAGGCCATCGCCGGGGCGAGGAGGGGATGAGTGAAGTCGAACCCCGTATCCAGCACCGCCACGCTGAGCGGCTTGCGCTGGCCATCGACGGTGATCGAGCCGTCTATCCCAGCATAGGCCGGGTCATTTCGCAGGTCGGTGAGATGAATCAAGTTGAAGTAGTTCTGCGTGCTGGAAAAGGCCATGAGCACCCTCTCCTCGAGCGGGGCGAGGCCGGAAGCCAGTCCGTCCAAACAAGCCGCGGACCGTCGGCGACGATTCCGGACGCGGAGCCGGTGTGGGAGTAGCCAAGTCATCGGTGCGATCTCCAGGTAAGGAAATTATCAATTCTTAGAGTTGTGCATCAGTGGTTGGTTTGCTGCAAACTGGGCTGCAAGACCGGAGAGCCTCTTGTGACGATCTGTGCCGGTGGTCTGGCGAGATCGAGGATCTCGGCCACGCCCAACGGCTTGATTCGCGCATCGAGGCGGACATTGAGCGTGTGGATAACCAGGTTGGCCATGACGGCCTGCGCGAGCGTTCCGACGTGGCGGAAGTCACCCAGAAAGAGGTGGTCGGGGTTGTTCCCGGGATGCGTTTGATCCAAGGTCCGGCCGCAGATCCGGACGTGATCGCGATCGGGTCTCAGGGCCAGCCGACTGGCCAGGGCGAGGTCAAGAATGGCGACACGTGCTTTCTCGATCGCCATAGTTCGGATTTCCCGGTTGTATTGATCGACGGCCGCAGTGAAGGCTAAGGCCAGAGTGGGCGAAAGCAGGCCGCGCTCGAGCCGCTCGGCGAACTCGGGCAACTCCAGGATATTGGGCAAGGTAGCGATGAGAAGGTGTACGCGCGGGCTGGCCCTGAGGATCGTCTCGACCGCGATCCGAAGGTTGGCCTGTGCACGCGTCGGGACGGAATGGACGAGGATTGCGGCGTCGCTGGAATGAAGAGCGTTGATGAAGTCATTTCCCCCGATGAAGATAACGACGACGCTCACTTCGCCGCTAGCGACTTGCCCGGCCAGGCCGATGTGCTGCCCGCTCTTGATCATATCAGTAGAGGTGGCATCGCTCCGCGCCCAGTTAAATTCGAACCCTTGATTACGCGGCTCTCCACGGTTGTGGGTGCTGTAGCGGCCGAAGTTCAAGCCGCGCGCCGAGCCAGGATCTCTACCCAGTTCTGAGCCGTGCTCCGATCGGGAGGGTAGAACTGGTACTCATCTGAATAACTGTCTCCGAGTACACCAATTGCGGGGACGATTCCATCCGAAGTGCCGTAACATGCTGGCCCGACCATTCCCAACACGAGAAAGGTCAACACGATCGAACCGCTCAAGCCTCTTCCCAACACACGTCGCTTCATGGCTATTCGCTCCTATCGCCAAGGAGATGGGGTGGACGTTCTCTTGCCGTGGACAAGGCGGTTAGCCACCTCGCCGGAGACTCTGCCGGTGTGGGGCCTTCGCGAGAAAGCTGCTCCTTGACTGCTCGAGCCGCTTTCTCGGCTCAGGCTGCGAGCGGCCCAGCCGGCATTCCTTTGACTCCGACTCGGGAAGCGTGAGGCGCGTCCCACGCTGGCCCATTCAGACTGCGAGAGTCCATCTGGGTCACGAAACTGTGACCGGCGACGCCGTCGCTCTGAGCGCTACACCGCTCATGTCGGTAACGTCGCCGCGAACGACCAGTCGCCATGGACGGACGAGATAGATATGCCGCGCGACTCGCCACGTGGTTTGGTGCGTCTGGGAGTGTACCAGACCTTGTTGATCGGTACGGTACGATCCCTCCTGCTCGCTGAATCCAACACTGCGCGGTTTTCAGATGCATTGCGTACGCCCGGTCACCCCCCTGACCCCCCCTTCGCAAGGGGGGGAAGGAGCATGACGAGCGACCCTGTTTTCCCCCCTTGCGAAGGGGGGGTCGGGGGGGGTGTTCTTGGGCAGAGGCCCTTGACTGTAGGCAATCGGAGCGAAAACCACCAGGTATTTGCTGCGGTTCGATGCCCCCGCGGGGCTCATGTCCTTGTCCAAGGTAACGACCAGAATCGTGGCTTGACGGTGAAAGCCATAGCGCACTGCCGAGTAACGGTCGGCGGCGGCGTCTCACCAGCGTCCGGGCCGACGACGTTCGTTGTCACGGATGCGGGTCTGCCGAGGGTCACATTCGGGTCAGCCGAGGCGCTGGCGGTAAGCGTGATCGATTGGGTATTCACAGGACGTACCACAATCTGGAACTGCCGCGTTTCACCCGCGCCGAGGCTTCCGACACTGAAGTCAACCCCCGACGAGGTTTGTGAGCCGCCACCGTTGGCGGATATGATATTGCGGGCTCCGGCGACCGTGCCGCCGATCAGATTACCCGTGGCCGGCCCGATCGTCTCGCCGGCAACCCCACTCGCGACGACGATACCGCCCAGACCATTGCCGAGAGGCTCCCCACCGTCTGGTTCGACGCCGAGGTAGTTGCCCTGGATGACGTTGTTGGAGCTGGCCACGATCCTCACGCCCTGCCCGTTCCCGGACATCACGTTCCGATCCGCCGGAGACGTACCACCAATCACGTTTCCGTTCGCACCGAAGCCGACATAGAGAGCGACCCCGTTGCCGATCGAGACGCCGCCGGAAGCGGGAAGTCCGAAGAAGTTCCCCGCGATGACGTTTCCGCCGTGGTCGGTGAGGGTGAGGGCGTGGTTCCCGAAGTTCGTGAAGACCAGACCGCGCACGGTACTGTTGCCCGCGCTGATCGTCATTCCGCTTGCGAAGCCGAACTTGTCGTAGACGTTGATCTTCAGGTCGGCGTCGTCTCCGACGTCGAGCTTGTTGGCCTTGGCCCTCGGTTGCGTGTAGCCGTCGATGACGATCGGATCGGTGATCGCCGGGAACGGCGAGAAGGGCGCGATCATTTGAACATCGATTTCGGGAATGTTGGATTCGATGCGATCGGGACCAGACTGGTCATTCGCATGCTCATTCGCGGCCTGGATCGCGGACCGCAACGTAATCCCGCTGGAGGCGGTCTCTGCTCCCTTCGATGGATCGACGGCAGACTGGTCGGCCGTCGAGTTGACGACGGATGTCGCCGGCGCAAGTCGCTGCTTCAAGGGCTCGAGGATACCGCGGAATGAGCGACGCGAACGCCGCCGTCCCATCAAAGGTCGTTCGAACACACTCAGGACGTTCATGGTGTAGTCCTCGCTGTTCGGGGAGAGTGACCAGATCGAAGCCCTTGAGGCCAGCGTACCTCTATGAGATCGATGCGAGTGCATTCGAGATGCCCGACCGAGGGCCGTCTGATTCTCAAGGTCGAGACACCAGTTGCTTGATCACGACACGCTTTCATTAACTGAAGTGCTATCTGCGAATTGATTCCAGCCGTCCACAAGGGTGAGGTCATTTCTTGGAACTCCTCGTGATCCCCGAGAGCGTGGTGAGTCGCCCCCCGTACATAACGCTCTCGTGTTGACTTACCCGCCGAGCTAGCCTATCTGGGAATAAATCTCGAATTTGACGACCGACCCGCCACCCATGGTTCTTCCCCGGGGCGGCGAGAGATATTTCCTCGACTTGGAGGTGAAGTTTCTCGGCCATGCGCCTCATCCGGACGATCGCAGCCGCACCCATCCTGGAGGGTATCGACCCGCGCCACAGAGGAGGCCGTCACCGATGCGCCCGCAAGCTGTCCCCGCTCTGGAGCGGATAGTCGCCGGCGCCGTCGAGGGTGTTCACTGCAGGGCGAATTCATCTCTCGAGATGATGTTTCAAATCAGCCGGTCGGAGATGGATGCGAGAAGGCAAAACGAGGTGAAATTGGTCACTGGTCCAGGTGTGATATTCTTTGTCCGCAGCTGGCGAAACCCGCAGTCGTCAGGAGCGACCGCGAACCCGCCTCCGGCGCGGGGGCGGCACCGAATCCCAGCCACCGGGCGAACCGCCGCTGGCGGTGTCCGGCGTACCACGACTGCCTCGCCCGGTCCCGTGTCCGCCTCGCCCTCGTGCCGTCCATCGCGTCAACCCTTTCTCTCAGGTATTCGGCCCCAGCCGACGCGCTCGCCGCCGGCCGGCACTTGTAGGACACTTATTCCAGGCTGCGAGCAGCTCTGTGGGACGATCTCGATACCGCAGTCACACCGCCTCTCACTCCGAGACTCCTTCGCTCCTGGTACACGTCGGCTCCAACGGAGCGGCTGATCGGGAGTGACATCGAGGATCGCGACGTCAGTCGAGATGTGCCCGTGGGGACTAAATCCCGGCTCGTGCTCGAACTGGGGGAACTCTTGCACCGCGCTCAGCCCCGCGTCTCGATTGCAGTCAGGGCTGGCATCGGCTCCTCCTCGGTTACGGACAACTTGGTCGAGGGTCCCCTCCAAAGCGAGGCAGAATTCGCTGCCGACCGCCAGAGTCAAGGCCGGGACAAACCCCGGTTCTTGGAGTAACTCCGCGGAGTCTGTGTGAGTTTTGAGTCGCTGTGCATAGCCTTCTCTCCTCTCGAATGTGACCCGTGAACGGCCGTGGTGCTTCCAATGAGGGGATAACTGCGAAATGGGGCCGTCCGTCCACAGATGGGGCTGATATTTCGCGACTCATCGCGATCAGTCAGCGTGTGGTTAGCTGCCCAAGTTCGAAAAGGGCACGAGCACCCGAGGAACGAAATCGGGAAAGGTGTCCTGGACAGGGAGCTAAGAGTAGCTGGGCTCACCGTACTGGGAGTTGCTGACCCCGATTGGGTCTGTTACGAGTCGGCTGGGAGCGAACGCCACTTTTCATCTCCAGCCGAGCCCCAGCTCGTCGAGGCGGGATTGCACCTCGGGCAGGTCCCAGATGCAGAGGTCCCCATCGCAGCCGCAAGCCATCAGGCGGAAATCGGGGCTGAACACCGGGTCGGAGCCCTGTCCGATCGGTGACGTCAGCCGCTGCAACTCCCGCCCCGTCGCGACATCCCAGACGAGGATGCCATAAGGCTCACCTTCATTCGCCATCCCCCGGAAATAGGGGAGCGCCGCGAACCGGCAATCGGAACGGGGGCCTACCCGGCAAGCATTGAGCGTGTCGAAGGTGTCGTCATCGCGGGTCTCCAGACGGATCGTCGTCCCGTCGGCGAGGTTGACGAGCTTTAGCCCCTTGTCTCGTCGGACGACGACGAATCGCTGCGGCCGCGGGGCTGCTAGCGGAGGGATCATGTCTTCCACGACGTTGATGTCACCGGAGCAGACCCACCCGTGCTGGGGATCGGGGGTGCACAGTTCGAGCGAGCCGTCGGCGTGGAGGACCGTGAGTGAACGCCCTTCGGGCCCGAAAGCCAGGTCGATCGCCGCCGAGTCCTGGCCGCTCAGCACCGCGATGGCGCCGCCGTCAGCAAGGCGGCGGACGTGGACACCACCGTCCTTCAACCCGATCGCCACCTGCTCCGCGCCCGGGTGGAGGGCGAGCGAGACGATCGGCGCGGGGGACCCCTCGATGATGGCGGGATCCAGGCCGACAAAGTCCCCCAGGCAGGCGACCGCCTCGCGCCGCAACGTGCCCAGATCCCGTTCGCGGGTGTGAAGCGGTAGGGTGCGCCGGAGCCGATCCCAGACCTGCCGTCGATAGCCTTCGAGGCGGGCCATCCGCAGGGCCCGGGCCTCACCCACGAGGGAGTGATAAAGGTGGGTCTGGGCCTGCTCCACCTCGCGGACGACCTGGCGGAGGGCGTGCGCCTCCCGGGCCAGGGCGGCGGATGTCTGGATATAACCGACAAGGGACACCGTTGCCACCACGACCAGGAGCGCGGCGGCCACGGCCGTCAAGCCGGCCAGCGCCGGGTTACGGCGGCACCCAACGTCGATAACAAGTAGTCCGTCATCTGGCGTGGATGTTCCTTTCCAGTAAGGCTTTCTGGTCTTCCTTCATCGTGAGGAAAATCGGGGCCCCGGGAGGTCGGTGGGCCTTACGACGTGGCCATTCACGACTCGCCTTGGGACTGCGCTGACGGCGCGTCTCGACGCGGCACGTTTCCAGCCGGCGGCGGTAAGTGGTCGTCCGACGGTGAGGGTGCGGCAGCTGCCGGCGATCTCCTGGCGGATTTCGATCAGCACCTTCCGTGGGCTCACGGCCAGTTCTCCGATCGTGCCCTCTGGTCGGAGTGCCAGGTCGGCGTGTGCCAGCAGGATCTGCAGAGCCAGCAAAGATCCCTCCAGTTCACGATGAATGAGCCGGACCGTGCGGCTGGCAAGTTTGACTTTCTTGAGCGTCCGTTTATAAGTTCTGAAGAGGCCCTCGTTGCGCCATCTCCAGCGATAGAATTTGGCCGCCGTTTTCGCCGGGAGCCGTTGCGGACTGAGGACGTAATCGCCACACCCGCCCAGCGATGTGCGCGCGTGCCCGGATCGGACGGTCGTCGAGGAATCGCTGCAGATCAGCGGCCATTTCGTCGGCCGTCAGATAGCGGTGCGACAGCTCGCGGTCGATCGCCTTCAGCACGATCGTCTCCAGGTCGCGCGGCACCTCAACGTTAATCTTGCTCGGCTTGGGCGGCTCGGACTGGGTGATCTGGTGGATCAGCCGCTCTCGGTCGATCCCGACGAAGGCCGGGGCGAGTGTCAGCAGCTCGTAGAGCGTTATACCCAAGCCGTAAACGTCGCTCCGCGGATCGGACGTGCCGCGAAACCGCTCAGGAGCCATGTAGCGCAAAGTACCCACCACGTCGCCGGTCCTCGTCAGATCCGAGTCGGTGCCGGCCTTGGCCAGGCCGAAGTCCGTCACCCAGACCGTGCCATGCACGTCGAGCAGCAGGTTGGAGGGCTTGATGTCGCGATGCAGCACCCCCTGCTGATGCGCATAGGCCAGGGCCTGGGCCACCTGCATCCCGATCCAGGCCAGGCTCTGCCAGTAGGTATGCCCCTTCGATCTCCGCCCCTCACCGGCCTGACCCGGCAACACCAGTGACAGGTCGGACGAGGTCCGGGCTGACAAGGGGCTGCTCGCGACGTCATCTCGCCTGACAGAGGCGCCCTCTCCCGTGCCCCCCGTGTCCTCAAATTCCCGATCGGGGACACGCCTCGATGGCTCATTCCCGGACGCTAACAGCGACCGCGCGACTTGCTCCGCCAATGTCGCCGGCGGCGACTCTTGCAGCTCGTTGGCCATCGGCCCGAGACCCGAAGGCTTCTTCTCTCGTTGCAGCCGCCTGAGCTCGTTCAGGATGTCATCCAGCCCTTGGCCCTGGATCTACTGCATCACGTAGTAGTGCAGCCCGCCTTCCTCGCCGAGGCCGAAGACCGGCACGATATTGGTGTGGTGCAGCCTTGCCGCAGACCGCGCCTCCCGCTCGAACCGCTGCTGTTGCTTTGGGTTGGGCAGCAACTGCTGCGGCAGTACCTTCAGCGCCACATGCCGTCCCAAGGAGACCTGCTCGGCCTCGTAGACGATGCCCATGCCGCCGCGACCCACCTCTCGGATGATCCGGTAGTCCCCCAACTGCTCGAGCGGCGCGGCTCCTGCGCCGGCATCCTCGAAGGAGTCACTTTGGTCGCTTACCCCGGGCTTGTGGTTCTCCATGAGCAGCAGGGCCGGGAACAGAGCGTGGATCCGCTCGGCCCACTGCGGGTGGCGGTCAGCGTACTCGGCCGGCAGCGGTGACTAACCGCGACGGTGACGCGCAGGAACTCCTCGGCCAGCCGCTCCACCGGGTCACGATCGTCGCTGGAGCCATCCAGAGACATGGTTCATACCTCTCGCTCGGCTACGGATCTTCTCCCAGGAGATCAGCACGCGGGCGATGTCGGCCAGGATCGCCCGCAGTCGCTCCAGGGTGCGGACGTACCGGTTGCTCGCCGCCATCTTTGTCAGGGCCAGTACCTGGGCCACTTCGGTGTTGCTCCGCCCGTCGAAGCGCCGTAGCATCTTCACTTTGCGGCCCAGCGGATCCGTGTCGTTGAGAGCATCCTGTAGTAATAGACGGACCTCGGGTCTTCAGTGTTGATTCTACCGCGTTTCGTCACGCGGTTCCGATAGCAACGGATACAGTTGACGAATTCCCTTCAGGGAGGCGAGCGCATATACTGTAATAGTTTAAACTATTTCGCCGACCACCCTGGCCTGCCTCATCGCGGGCGGTGCCGCGGCTCTCGTATGGGAGCGATCGATCTGACGCCGGGCGGCGGATCCCGCCCCGCCGGCGATGAAACACAAGCACCTCATGGAGTCGATGTCCGCGCACGCCCGCGCCTCCGGGGGCCTCGCGCCGGGAGCATCATCTCGGGCCTGGCCCGCGGGCTGGAGGTCGGGTCGCCGGCGCGGGACTTCGCCCTGCCGACGGTGCGGGGCGGCGGCGCGGTCTGCTCTCGAGCTTCCGCGGCAGGCCCGTAGTCCTCGTCTTCGGTAGCTTCTGGTGTATCGTCTTCTATGAGCGGATCGCCGAGATCGAGCGCCTGCACTGGGCGTACAAGGACAAGGCGGTCTTCCTCTTCGTGAGCGTCATGGAGGCGGGCCACAGGATCCCGGGACTCGAGTTCATGGTGGACCCGGCCGCTCCGGGTGGGCCCGACCCGTTGGAGGACCGGCGAAGGCGCGTTGACAGGGCCCTGCGTCAGGCGCACTTGACGTGGACCGGCGTCGTAAACATCGGCGAAGCCGCCGAGGCCGCTTATGATGCCTACCCCACGCGGCTGGTGGCCGTGGGCACCGAAGGGAGGATCGCCCTGGACGTCGGGCGCGGCATGTCGCCCGGCCGGCCCTGGGATCTCGCTCCTCTCGAGGACTGGTTGAAAGCCCGCGAGTAATCACGCCCCGGGTCGGGTCGAGCCGGATAATCCCGGCACACAAAGAACAACGCCAAGGCTTGTCCATCCCAAGACTCGTTGGCCGAGCGAAGCCTTGGGGTCTCGGTCCCGGCACTGGTAACGAAACGGTCTCTTGGCCTACTCGCTGTCCTTCGAGCGGCCCACGATGAGGGTCCCGAAGCGGGCCGACTCACGCTCCTTTTCAGCTCAGGGCTGACCAATCAGGCGACTAGATCTCTATCGTTCCTGGGATGGGAGTCCGAGTCCTTCACGTCACGGCGCTCGTCCGCCTATAATCGACACATTCCTCGCGATTGGGGCCGTCCAGGGGAGCCCTGAGGACGGACGGGTGCGACGATCACTAAGCCGTGCGACGTTTCGAGGCGGAGCTTGGGATATGCCGACCGGCGACGAGTCCAACCGCGGCTCAAAGTTCGGGCATGGGCCCGAGACCCAGGTGAGGGGCCCTGATCCCGACGGCCCCGAGACCGAACCCGCGAGGTGATCCCCGAGACTGAAACGATCGTCGGCGGGGTGGACGCCGATCGTGACGGCGCCGCGCATACGGCCGGCCGCCGGCACCGTCGAGATTGCCGATTTCGCCGAGTTCTCGCGTGCGCTCGTCGAGATCGGCTTGATCGACGCCGAGGGGCTCGATGCGTTCGCCGTCGATCCTGCCGAGGGGGGGCGAGGCCTGTCGCGCGCCCTGATCAAGGCCGGCAAGCTGACGGCCTACCAGGCGGCGGCGGTCTATCAGCGCAAGAGCCGGGGCCTGTTGATCGGCAACTACCTGATCCTCGACAAGCTGGGGGCCGGCGGCATGGGCATGGTCTTCCAGTCCCGCCACCGCAAGCTCGGCCGGGTCGTCGCGCTGAAGATCCTGCCCCCCTCGTTTGCCCGCGACCGCACGGCCGTCCTGCGCTTCCAGCGCGAAGTCGCGGCCACCGCACGGTTGAAACATCCCAACCTCGTCACCGCCCTCGACGCCGACGAGGACCGCGGCGTGCACTTCCTGGTGATGGACTACGTCGAAGGGCGCGATCTCAATCGCGTCGTCCGCGAACGCGGCCCGATGCCGGTTGCCCAGGCCCTCGACTGCCTGATCCAGGCGGCGCGGGGACTCGAGGCCGCGCACTGCGCAGGCTGTCGTCCACCGCGACATTAAGCCGAGCAACCTGATGCTGGACACCGCGGGGACAGTGCGGGTGCTCGACCTGGGCCTTGTGCGGATCCTCGACGCGGCCAACGCCTTGACTCAGTCTGACGCCGGCCGCTTGACTGAGAGCGGCATGTGCATGGGGACCATCGATTACATGGCCCCGGAGCAGGCCGAGGACTCGCACCGGGTCAGCCACCGGGCCGACATCTACAGCCTGGGCTGCACCTTGTATTACCTGCTGGCGGGCCGGGAGCCTTTCGTGGGGGAGACGGCGTACAAGCGGTTGGTCGCCCACCTGGAGCAGCCGGCGCCCTCGCTCCGCGCCCTGCGGCCGGAGGTCTCGGCTGAGTTGGAGGCGGTCTACCAGAAGATGATGGCCAAGCGGCCGGCGGACCGTCCCGGGTCGATGACGGAAGTGATCGAGCTTCTGGAGCCGTGTCGTGCCGCGGCGGCCGCGGCCCGGAAGGCTCGTCCCGATCTCATGGTCTTCGACGGAGCGCCCTGGCAGCCGGCGGCACCGCCGAAGACGGATCGCGCCGTCGACGTTCCCCCTCGTCGGCGAGCCGGGAGCCGCGCAGGCCGACCAGGAACCGAGCCTCGAAGCCCTGGCGGTGCAGGTCTGGACAGGAGCCCCGCGGGCACCCGCGCCCACCGCGCCGATGCCGCCCGCACCGAAGTCAGCCATGCTGCGGGCGCCGGCACCGATCCAAGCCGGGGCCCCCAAGTCCCGACGCGAGCCCAGCCGGCCAGTCGTCCTGGCGCTGGGAGCAATCGCCGTTCTCGGCCTGGTCGCCGCGGGCTTGGTCCGGTTTTCTGGTCCGGGGCCAAATCGATCGTCGCGGGCCCGCCCCGTCCCGGCCAAAGGCTCCGAGCCATCCAGGGTCCGCGACCAGGTCACGGCCGACGACCCCGTCCCGGCCGACGACCCCGTCCCAGCCGACGACATCGTCCCGGCCGACGACCCCGTCCCGGCCGACGACCAAGCTCGCTCTCCAGCCGGCGGCTCCGCAGGGCCGCACGAGGAATTCACAACGATCTTCGACGGGACCGCCAAGGGCTGGGTTCTTTGCGACGGCGATCCGTTGCCCAAGCGCAATGTCGACTCCGACGGCCTGAATCCGCATGGGACGGGCAGCGACCTGGTCGTGTACGAACGGCCGCTCGGCGACTTCGTGCTCGACTTCGATTACAAGCTGTCCCCGGGCTGCGGCTCGGGGGTGTTCCTCCATGTCGGCGACCTGGGCGATCCAGTGCACACGGGCATCGAGGTGGCGCTCGAGGACACGACCGGGACCAGCTACGGCGATCCCGGGGCGTTCGCCGGCCTGGTTGCACCCAAGGTCAACGCCCAGAAACCGGCCGGCGCGTGGAACCACATGAGGATCACGGCCCAGGGGCCGCGCCTCACCGTGTCCCTGAACGGGTCCGAGGTTTCGACCATGAACCTCGACGAGTGGACGGTTGCGGGGAAGCGGCCGGACGGCTCGAGTCACCAGGTGATCGCGCACATGCCGATCGCCGACCTACCTCACACCGGCTACCTCGGCTTCCACGACCGCAAGAACGATTGCTGGTTCAAGAACATCCAGGTCTCGACCTTCGCGCTGGCGAGCCCGGTCCCGCTCGTCTTGCCCTCCTACCGCGTGACGGGTCAGTTCCCGGCTCATCAAGTGGGACCGCTCGAGGCCGTGGTGCTCACCAAGTCCGGCCGCTACGCCCTCTCCTGCGGCGGGGACGGCAAGGCTCGGCTCTGGGAGATCGAGACTCGCCGCGAGCTGCACTCGTTCTCACACCAAGGCATGGTCTGGAGTGCGGCGATCTCGCCGGACGGCCGATCCATCCTGACCGCCGGTCAAGACCGGACCGTGGGATACTGGGAGCGGGACACCGGCCGGAGGACCTTCCAGTACCCCGCGCACGCCAGCCCCGTCAAGGCGGTCGCCTTCTTCCCCGACAGCCGCTATGCCCTCTCGGCCGGCGACGATGGGATCGTGATCCTCTGGGACCTGGCGCGTCATCAGCCGTTGCGACCGATTGGCCAGCACGACGCCGAGATCCAATGCCTGGCCATCTCCCCCGACGGCCGTCTGGCGCTCTCCGGTGGGAACGATCGACTGGTGCGCGTCTGGGACTTCCAGTCTCAGCAGGAGCTGCCGGCCCTGCGGGGGCACCAGGACGTGATCACCTGCGTCGCATTTGCGCCCGACGGCCGCAGGGCCCTGACGGCCGGTGCCGACAAGGACCTGATCGTCTGGGACCTCGAGAAGCGGGGGGAGATCGGCCGCGCGGCGCTCCCCGGCGGCGAGATCATCATGTGCGCCGCGTTCCTGCCCGACGGCCGCCGCATCCTGGCGGGCGGCCAGCAGGGACGGCTCATGCTCTGGGACCTCGATTCCGGCTCCTTGATCCGTCAGGGCCACGGGACCTCGGGACACCTTGGCCTGGCCGTCGGGCCCGACGGCCGCCTGGTCCTCACGGCCGATCGCGACGGGGTCGTGCGTATCTGGTCGCCGGCACCGTTGCGACTGCCCACGGTATCGGGCCCGAGGTGAGCGAGGGCGCAGCGAGTGGGGCGAGTTCCGCCGGGTCGAGCTCGGGGAGCCGACCGGGCCGACGACGCCCACGAGGGGAGGTAACAGTTATACAGGCCAACACGAACGAGTGCTGTGTCACCGGGATGGGCCCCCGGCAGCGGAGATACTGCCGTGGGGTCCCTTTGGGGTCCCGATAGCAACGGGTACTGCTGGCGAATTCCTCTCGAGGGTCGGTCTGCCGGGATTTGGGTAAGCTGGAGCCCCCGGAGAGCGCGAATCCGGGGCACCGGACACCCCGGGCCGAATTCGCCGACAGTATCAGCAACGCAGAAAAAAACGGACTTGTTCCATAGCCCCAGATCCACCTCGTTTTGCTGTCTCGAAACCCGTCTGCGATGGGCTATGATTTGAGAACTCGCATGGGAGAGCCGCCCGCTCTACCAGACCCGATCACCGAGGCTCTCGCGTCGCCCCAACCATCGAGTGAGCGTATCGACGTTGTTACTTCGGCGAGGTCGATGGGCTGAACACGGGTCGCCTCCGTCCGGATGGATGGGTAAAATTTCTTCAGCCTGTGGACCGGTGGACTGGCGCCGCAGATATGTCCTTATGGGCACTACCATGAACAGAGATCCCGGCTCGAGCGATGAGCTATTGCGCCGCGCTGGCGTCGGAGATCCGGACGCCTTGGCCGAGCTATTCGGCCGCCATCGCGATCAATTGCGGCGGATGGTCCGTCTGCGGATGGATCGCCGGCTTCAGGGCCGAGTCGACCCCTCCGACGTCCTCCAGGAGGCTCAGGTTGAGGTTCTCCGCCGCGCCGCTGAGTACGCGGCAGATCCACGGCTGCCCCCGTTTCTCTGGCTCCGCCTCATCACCGGCCAGAAGATTTCGGCGTTGCACCGCCGCCACCTGGGTGCCCAGCGGCGCAATGCCGGGCAGGAGATCGCGCTGCACCGCGGCCCCATGCCCCAGGCGACCTCACTGTCGCTGGCCGAGATGCTGCTGGGCCGGCTCACCTCCCCGACCCAGGCGGCGCAGCGGGCCGAGGTGAGATTGATGCTGCAAGAGGCGCTCAACGGCATGGACCCCATCGATCGCGAGGTGCTGACGCTGCGGCACTTCGAGGAGCTGACCAACGCCGAGGTGGCCCAGGTGCTGGGCCTGACCAAGACCGCGGCGAGCAACCGCTACATCCGCGCTCTGGAGCGACTGAGGGAAATCCTGGCCGGTGTCCCCGGCTTGCTGGCCCCCTGAGGAAGGACCCGCTGCCCGGCAAGAGGTGTGGACCATGTCACCGGATAATTCCAGCGACGATCGTGACCCGGTGGAGCGGCTGGCCGAGGAGTTCGTGGCGCGTCACCGTCGCGGGGAGTCCCCCCTGGCCGCCGAGTACGCGGAACGCTATCCTCATTGGGCCGAGCGGATCCATGCGCTGTTCCCGGCACTGCTGCTGATGGAGCACAACAAGCCGGAGGTGGGCGAGCGGACTGGCTTCCCTGAGGATTGCGGCGTAGCCGCCGCGCCGCTTCAGCAACTAGGTGACTACCGAATCATCCGCGAGGTCGGCCGCGGTGGGATGGCCATCGTCTATGAGGCCGAGCAGGAATCGCTTGGCCGCCATGTGGCCCTGAAAGTTCTGCTCAGGCACACCCGGCTCGACCCAAAGCACGCGGTCCGCTTCCAGCGTGAGGCCCGGGCGGCGGCACGACTGCACCACACCAACATCGTCCCGGTCTACGGCGTTGGCGAGCATGACGGTGTTCATTACTATGTCATGCAATTCATCCCGGGGCAGGGCCTCGACGAGGTTTTGCGTGAACTTCAACGACTGCGGAAGGCCCACGTCGCACCACTGACCGACCATCGTATCGATGGCAACGGTGACTACTCGGTCGTTGCTTCGGCCACCGACCTGGCCCGAGTGCTCTTGAGCGGGGACTTCGCGCCGAACGAGGTCGGATCCGGCGACTCGCTGGATGCCGACTCTTCGCACCAAGGCCTTGCCGGAGCGATTGCCGGGTCTGAGGTTACCGTCTTGGGAGGGGATCGAAGAACCACAAATATCCCGACGGAGTCGCCTGACGGCCTCGGCTCGTCGATCCGTGGTCACGGCCAGGGCGAGTCGTCGAGCCTCTCGAGTTCTTCACGCCACTACTGGCGGGGCGTGGCCCGGATTGGTGAGCAGGTGGCCGAGGCGCTTCAATACGCCCATGACCAGGGTGTGCTGCACCGGGACATCAAGCCGTCGAACTTGCTCCTGGATCTGCACGGCACGGTCTGGGTCGCCGACTTCGGTCTGGCCAAGCTCGCGGATCAGGTGGACTTGACGCACACCGGCGACGTCGTCGGCACGTGGCGGTACATGGCGCCGGAGCGATTCGGGGGGGTCTCGGATGCGCGGAGCGACGTGTACAGCTTGGGGCTCACGTTGTACGAGCTGCTAGCTTTACACCCGGCATTCGATGGGTCGACCCGAGAGAAGCTCATGCAGCAGGTAGGTTTTGCGGTGCCGCCCCAACCTCGTAAGGTCAACCCGGAGGTGCCGCGCGACCTGGAAACCATCGTCCTGAAAGCCATCGAGCGGAACCCTGCCGAACGATACCAGTCGGCCGGGGAGCTGGCCGAGGACCTGCGTCGCTTCCAGGAAGACAGGCCGATCCGGGCCCGGCGGTGCAGCCCCGCGGAACGAGCCTGGCGCTGGGCGCGGCGAAATCCGGCCCTCGCCTCCCTGGGCGCCTCGGTGGCACTGCTCCTGGCGGCGCTCGCGGTCTGTTCGACGCTGGCGGCAATCTGGTTGAACGCGGAGCGCAGGAAAGCCGTCGACAACCTCTGGGGAGCCTACATGGCCCAAGCCCGTGCCGGCCGCTTCAGCCGCCAGGCCGGGCAGCGGTTCACCAGCATCGACGTCCTCGCCAAGGCGGCCAAGATCCGCGTCACAAGCGAGCTGCGCAACGAGGCGATCGCATCTCTGGCGCTCGTGGATCTGCGGCCCGTGCGCCGGTTCGCGACCATGGCCCACGAAGATGACGGCTTCGACGTCGATCCTTCTTTGGAGCGCTATGCGATCGGTGATGGCGAGGGCAACGTCTCCGTGCACCTTGTGGCCGATGGCCGGGAGGTCATCCGCCTACCGAAAGGAGCCGGTCCCAGCCGTCATCTGGAATTCAGCCCCGACGGCCGCTATCTGGTCTCTGGCTATGCGGTCGGTCGCGAGTCTGGTACATGGAACTTTGGGACATTGGCCGAGATCCAGTGCCCAGGAAGGTCATCGACCGCGCCGAGTGGTTCTATTTTTCTACCGACGGCCGCGTCGCCAGCCGGATGTCGGAGACCACGATTGGACTCTTCAATCCGGCGACGGGCGACCTCATCAACCGTCTGACCGTCGCTCCCCATTCTGGACTGGCGGGCTTTCATCCCGACAGTAGACGGCTCATGGTCCATGCCGCGTCGGCCCGGACGCTCCGGTTGATCGAAATCGAGCGCGGCGAAGAGGTATGGTCACACTCGTTCGAGGTTGATATGGGAGCGGTGGCCTGGCGTGGTGATGGAAAGCTCTTCGCTGCCAGCGGCAACGATCACCGGATCTATGTGTGGGACACGGCCGCCAACCGGCTCCAGTCGGTCCTGGAAGGCCATCAGAACTCGGTGATCGTCCTCCGGTTCACCCACGACGGCAGTCTGTTAATCTCCTCGTCTTGGGACGGCTCCCTGCGGGTGTGGGATCCAGTCCGCGGCACCAACCTGGTGACTGTGCCGGCCGGGTTGATCCGGATCGGCCCCCACGACCGGCAAGTGGCGTTGCGGGATCACGGCTCGCTCGGGCTCTGGGAGCTCGCCGATGGCCGAGAGTGCCGCGCCTGCACCACGGCATGGTTGGCAATAGGACGCCACGGCCTGACCAATGGGGCCCACACGCCATTCACTTCAGTCCCGACGGTCGCCTGCTCGCCTCGTCCGACGTTCGACGGGGTCCGGCTCTGGGATCCGCCCACCGGCGCTCCCGTCGCCTACTTGCCCTTCGGCGCCGTCGGCGCAGCAGCTCAGTTCAGCCCTGACGGGTCACACCTTTTGACGCGCGGTGATTACTCCGGCGCACGCATCTGGCCTCTACGGGTCACTGGCGACGGGAGTGATGGTGCCCTCCTGCTCGGTCCGCCCCGATTCCTCGGCGCGACGCCGGGTCTCAATTCAAGCCATGACGCTTGGGACAGGACGGGCCGGTTCGTGATGATTTGCGACCCGTCCCGAACCGAGGCCGTCGTCTTGGATCTCGCCAAGGGGGCCGAAGTCGCCCGGCTCGGTCCCCACCGGGGTCTCAACCAGTGTCCGATCAGCCCCGACGGACACTGGGTTGCCACGGCGACCTGGAAAGGCAAGGACGTCAAGGTGTGGGAGGTCGCAACCGGGCAGTTGGCCTGGCAGATGCCGAGCGACTCGGCCTTCGTCAGATTCAGCCCGGACGGCCGCTGGATGGCTGTGGCCAAGTTCCCTGGGCTGGAGTGCCGTCTCTTCCACGTCGGCTCCTGGCGCCCAGGCCCGACGATTCGGGTCAGCCGAGAATTCCTGAACATGGCGTTCTCGCGAGACGGCAGGTTGCTTGCGATTGACGACGCCGGCCGCGTGCGGCTGGTTGACACTGAGTCCGGCCGGGAGGTCGTGACGCTGGATGCCGGCACCGGCTCCTCGGCCAATTTCTTCTGTATAGCATTCAGCCCCGACGGCACCTTCCTGGCGGCAGGACGGGATCACATCATCCATCTCTGGGACCTTCGGCGCATCCGCGAGCAATTAACGGGCCTGGGCCTGGACTGGAACTCGCCCCCCTGCCCGCCTCCCGGCCAGAGCCAGCCCTTGGGTCCAGTGGTGCTGATCAGTCCGACGGGCGATGAGGTTGAGACGGGACCGATCGTCCCGGCACCGACGCAGATCGCTCCACTTGCCAACGAGACACCGAAGCGTTGAATCCGAATGCCTGGGATCTCGGGTGCTCGTGGCTTCGGGGAACAAATTGTCGGGCGAGCAAGCCTCCGGACAGGGCAATGAGCAACTGCGGTGCACCGGCCATCAGGGCCGCCGTGGTTAGTGCAACGGGATCGTCAGTTTGCGGACCTACGAAGCGGGCACCGAATGGCAGACGCCTCAGGCAATGGACGGCAAATCCAAGGTAGCGTCGCCAGACGGTAAATGAGATCGAGCCGACTTGCTCCAAAACTGTTGTCGGGAACAGGGTAAGCTCTCCTGTCGCCGCATTGAAACTGGCTTCGACCGAGTTCCTCACGACCTTGCCCCAGGCGAATGATCCCGCGGCCAGCAGGCCGCAAAGAATGAAGCCGGCCCAGAACGCGCGGGATCGTCCTCGCGTGCGGACGATACGAAAGAGCCCCACCTCGATCGCCAGGCCAGCCAGGCAGACGCCGGGGAGCAGCCAGGGGTCAGAAGAATACAAGAGCGCGGCCAACGGCGAGGCTGACGGCGACCATGCCGATAACGCACATCATTTTGACGATCGTGAGGCGAGTAGAATTCATGGCATCCTTCCGTGAATGAATCTCAGATCTGGAGAAGTGGATCGTATTTTACGGCCCCGGCTCACTTCTTCAATCTCGGTCGCCTTGTCGTGGTCGAACGTCATGGCTTCGGCCGCGACGAATCTTTGACGATCTTGCCCTCCTTCATCACGAAGATCACCCGTTCGGTGGCCGTGATATCCGACGGTCGGGTCGCCGGGGATGGCAACGATGTCGGCGAGCTTGCCGGTCTCCAGCGTTCCCACCTTCGCGGCGATGCCCAGTAGCTCGGCGTCAACCGACGTGGCCGACTTGAGGGCCGCGATGGGCGACATGCCCAGGCCGGTCATGAGGGCGAACTCCTTGGCGTTGACCCCGTGGGGAGAGACGGCCGAATCGGTGCCGAAGCCGATTTTCACACCGACCCGGAGAGCCGCGCGGAACATGGTCGTCCGAGCCGCGAGCGCGGCCCTGGCCTTGGCGGCGATCTCGGGCGGGAATTTGTCGGCTCGTCCGCCGGTCCACTCGCCGGCGAGGAGCGTGGGCACGAGGTAGGTTTCCTTCTCCTTCATGAGCGAGAGCGTTTCCTCGCTCAGGAACGAGCCGTGCTCGATCGAGTCGACACCCGCCATGATCGCGTCTCGCGCTGCGCGGTCGCCGTGGCAGTGGGCGGCGACTTTTTTCCGCAGGCGATGAGCCTCGTCGATCAAGGCGGCCATCTCATCGGGCGTGAGCTGGGGCGTATCCACTTCATCGGACAGCGAGAGCACGCCGCCGGAGGCGCAAAACTTGATGACGTCGGCCCCGTACTTGACCTGATAGCGCACGGCTTCGCGAAAACCTGCCGGTCCATGCGCAATCCCTTGCGCAGGTCCGTCATCATGGAGCAAGTCGTGGCGTATTCCGTTGCGATCGGCGTGCCCTCCACGATGCCCAGGGTGTGCACGGCCACGAGCATCCTGGGGCCGGGAACGAGGCCGCGGGCGATGCTGTTGCGCAGGCCGATATCGACAAAGTCTTCCGATCCCACGTCGCGGACCGTGGTGAAACCGGCTTCGACGACGGCCCGGGCATTCACCGCCGCGCCGATGGCTTGCTCGGCAACCTCGCGCCGAAACCGATTCACAAACGCCCGGTTCCAGTCATCGTTGTATTCGCCGGTAAGATGCGTATGCGCGTCGATGAATCCTGGGCAGAGGGTCGCGTCGCCCAGGTCAATCACCCTGGCCCCCTCGGGAATTGGCGGGTTTGCCCCGGCCGCCGCAATCTTCGAGCCCGCGACCACAACCACGCCGCCCTGGACGAGGCCGTCCGACTTGCCGTCGAACAGTCGCGCGGCCTTGAGGACGATCAATTCAGGCTTTTTTTCCTGGCGCGGAGCTGGAGATGAACACTCAGGATCAAGACTGTTCCCATGACGGCGACGCCCATCTTCCTCTTCATCGCGAGCCTCGTTTCGATTGTCTTTGAGGTCGTGCGGACACGATTCCGATGTGATATATTGTCCCACAGGTGTTTCCCTTTATCCACGTTCGGCATTCGATTTGCAGATATCTGCAAGACGGTGTGGAAGCTGCATCATGCGGCTCTCAAGCAAGAACGGCGGGCGGCCCCGGTTTCTCTCGCGTGGGGCCGGGACGGATCACGGTGGTCCGGTCGTCTGGTCGAAAACCCTTCCCAAGAGGTACCCATGAGCAAGTCCAGGAAATCCAAGGGCACGCTGGAGCGGGTGACCGAGACTGTCAGCGGTGCGGCCGAAGCGGTCTGGGACGCCGGCGCCAGCGCCATCGAGACCGTCAGTGGAGCACTGCCAGGCGCCAAGTCGAGTCGCGAAGAAGAAAAGTTCGAAGGCCAAGTCTTCGGCATCGCGGGGAAGCGCTTCGGGCTCCAAGGCCAAGTCGGCCAGCTCGAAGTCGGGCTCTTCGGCCTCGTCAACCAAATCCGCTTCGGCCAAGCCCAAGAGCGCGAGTTCCGCGTCGGGGTCAAAGTCGATGACCAAGGCCGGCGGCTCATCGGCCAAATCCTCATCGGCCAAATCTTCGTCGGCCAAGTCTTCGTCGGCCGGCACGAAGACCAAGTCATCGATGGCGAAGTCGTCGGCCGGCTCTTCATCAGGAAAGAGCAAGTCCGCTCATTCCGGCTCATCCGCAACAAAGAAATCAACATCCAGAAATACAAAATCCCGCTAGGGCCATGAATGGAACCGGCACCGAGTCTTGCGACTCGCGTGCGATGGTTTCCGGAGTAAACACATGTCTGCCGACGCCTCACGGACGAATGCGGGCGAGATCACGAAGCTGGTCGGGCTGATCGCTCGTGATAGCGAGCGTCTGCTCGACCAGCACGCTCGTCTGCTTCGAAGTGAGCTTCATGAAAGCCTGCACGCCATTCCTCGCGTGATCGCGGGGGTGGGCGCAGGGGCGGCCTGCGCGGCGGTCGGTGGCGGGCTGGGAATGCTGATGCTCGTGCACGGGCTGCACCGGTCGACCCGCCTACCGCTCTGGAGCTGCTATGGCCTGGTCGGCGGTGCGCTCGCGGCTCTTGGGGCGGGTCTCATGACCAGCGGGGCACGCAAGGCCGCGGGCATCAGCCTTCTGCCCCGTGAGACGATCGGCGCTGTCCGCGAGGACGCCCTATGGATCAAGAATCAGATCGCCGAGGCCACGAGCTAGCTGAGTCTCCTTCGGCCATCCGTGCCGCCATGGCCGAAACCCGAAGTGACCTATCCCGGCACCTGCGCCTTGAAAGAACAACTCTTGCGTCCCCTACCGCTTGCGACCCCAGCGAAGGACTCTAGCATGCAAGTTCAGAAAAAGAGCCATGAGGCCGGAGCCCCCGGCGACGGGCGTTCCCAGACCCCCTCCAGCGATCACAAGACTTCGAAACGCAAGTCATCTCCAACCGCGAAGTCGGCGAAGCCTGATTCCTCAAAGTCCGGTTCCGCTTCGAAGGTCTCCGCCGCCAAATCGGAGCGGGCAAAAACATCAGCATCTTCTTCCTCGACCTCCGGCTCCAAATCAAGCGGGAAGAAGGCGCGCAAGTCAAGCGATGCCCGCAAGAAAGCAACCGCTCGGAAAGCAAAAAGCACGGGGGAAAGGCTTGTGGAGAAGACGGGCGACGTGCTCGACACGATGGTAGCCGGCGCCGTCGTCGGCGCCGTCACGGGCGCCGCGCGTAATGTCGCTCACGAGCCGGCGGCCATGCCGCTGACGAGCCAGGACGTCTCGGCCGCACCGAGCTCCGCGAGTTCAGAAACGCCCACAACCCGCGAGGTCCTGAGCGAGATGGCCGGCGGCGCGGTTGTGGGCGCGGTGGCCGGGGCGGCCAAAGCCATGTTGCCCACGGAAACCGAGCACGCGAAGACGAAGAAAAAAACCAAGCGCGAGGGCCGGGAACCATCGAGTTCGCGCCACTTTCCGTAACCCATGGAGGCCCCTGCCCCGCTCCCCAGGCAGAGGGCCGTTTTCTTTTCCGCGTTTCCGCCAGCTCCGGTTTCATCTTGACAATTGCTTCTTGTCGTCTGACAATTGTCGTTGACAAATCTTCGCGGGCTTTCGCCGCTGGGGACAGGTATCATGAACTGCCTGGGAGCCGCATTGGAACAGGAAACCGGAGTACGCATGCGGAAGAACTGTCCCCGCAGTCAGTTAATGGCTACGTCATAGACTCAGTGCTTCACTAGTGCCATGCCGCGTTGCAGGTCATTCAAACTAGTGGATGCCATGATCCTGGTCGCCGCGGCGGCGCTCTGGATGGCCGCGATGCGCCCCGGGTGGGACCAGTTTCGCATGGTCTGGAATAACATCCGGAAAACTCCGTCCTGGCAGTCTTATGTTGGCATGGCTCAGGGCGGTTTGCACCTCTTCCTGTGGATGCTCACCCTGGCTTACCTCGTGATGCGTTTGATCCCCCCTCGACCATTCGGGTCAGACCTGATTCGTCAGCCAGGCATGCTCTTTCTGGGTATCACAATCGCACTTGCGATTTTCTTGATGCTGATCTCTGGGTTCGTTCCGCTGGTCCCATGGACGAACGTTGTCGTCGCCCTTGCTCTCGGGCTGTTCTGGTTCGCTGCATCGCGTCGCTATCGATCACGTGCCGAGTTGGGGTGGATCGAAGCTGTAGGCCGATCCGTTGCAATTGGATGGATCGTTGCCACCGCGTTGATCTACCCTCTGTATCTCTGGACGTAGCCGTGGACACATCCATTGTAATAGATCAATTATATGTAGACTTTTACGCCATTCCCTCTCCGGGCAGCTCATGTCATGTTTCGATTCGCATCAATGCCGATTCGTCCTGCGCACCCGAGCACATCAGGCCTTCAGTGGCCGATCTGGGGTCTCATGCTAGCGGTCGTCTTCGTTGCGATCGCCATCGTCGATATCCAGAACCTGAGACGCACCGAGCCGGTCCTGATCGCCTTGGCCGCGGCGGGCTATGCGGGTTACGGCCTCCTGTGCTGGCTGGCCTGGCGAATCATGGAGCGGTGCCGATCCCGGCTGGGTGGCATGCCCGCCTTGGCCCTCTACCTGATCACGATGGGGTGCTTATTCTTTGCGGCGACCGTCGTCTACCTGACCTTGGAATATGCTTATCTTCGCGGTTACTTCCCACGACTGCGGGTCGCATGAGGAGCGTTCGACGGGCCGCCATGCAGCGGTCTCCGAACACGAACCTGAGGCTCTTGGCGCTTGTCTGGTAGATCCCAGGGCGCGGGCAAACGCTCCCGTTTCTGTGGCTTCCAGAGATCATGGAGTTGATGCCGCGCCAGGATTCGTCTTTGAACCTCTGGGCTATGTGGTTGACGCGGTTCGCCATCCCCATGACGAGCGGTTCCCGGAATGGGGCGAAAGCCCGTACTTCTCCGTGAAGATCGCCAAGCACACGACGCTCATGGTCACGATCCAGGCGTTCGAGGTGCCGCGGTTCATCGCCGGGAAGCGGCTGGCGCTGGGGCGATTGACGGTGATCGATGCCACCAGCGTCCAGCCCCAGGCTCGCAAGCCGCTCGTCGAGTTTGCCCGGCAGTTCCACTGCTTGCCGGTGGCCATCGTGCTCGACTTGCCCGAGCGAGTCTGCCACGAGCGGAACCGCGATCGGCCCGGCCGCGACTTCGGCCCGCACGTCGTCCGCAACCAGAAGGCACAATTGCGGCAGTCGTTCCGGGGCCTGCGCAAGGAGGGCTTCCGGCACCCCGCAAGTCAGCAAGATGGGATCGAATGGTGGACCGACATGAGTGCGTCTTCGGGGTGCTGGCCCTGGAGAGCGAGCCGGTTGACCCCCGGTTATGACTGTCAAGCGGACGCGGCTAGCAGCTTTGCAGTCAGGTCGCATCTGGTGCAAATCGCCTGCGGATAAATTCTCCCAGGCCCTCCACGTCCAGAGAGTAGGTACGGTAGGCAATGTAGCCGTCAGGGCGGATGAAGAAGAGGGCTTGGGGTGTTTCGTCCGTTATGCAGTAGGCCTGAAAGACCTGGGGCGATTCGGCCTGCAAGATGCGCTCGTCGCGGCCGATGAGAGAGTGCGCAATGATGTGAGTCTGGAGCTCGACGCCGAGCGAACTGGGCAAGCCGTCGAGCTTCTCCGACAGCGACCGGATCTCTTCTCGGGAGAGTGGGGTCCGCGACAGCGCGAGAACGTGAAAGCCATAACCCTGGGTAAGCCCGAAGACGTCGCGATTCCGCGCGATAAGGGCGTTCGGCGCCCGACGCCCGGCCACGAGACCTTCTCGCCACGCACGCGGGGCGTCCGACGAGGAGGCGTCATGCACGAAGTCGCTTTCGTGGTAGCGTATTCCAAGCTGCGACAGAAAGTGAAAGGCCCGGCGCGAATGGTGCCACTCCTGGAGAGAGTCGCCGCCAAGAGAGGAACCAGCATGTTGCGCAGTCGAGCCACCCAGCCCGACTGCGAGCTCATGCCGGCGAACAGCTTGTCCGTGTAGTTCAGCACCTTCTGACCGACGGGCCAGCGCTCGGAGTGATAGGTATCCAGCAGGTGACCCGGCGCATGGCCCTTGAGCACCAGGGCCAGCTTCCACGCCAGATTGGCGGCGTCTTGAAGGCCCGTGTTCATGCCCTGCCCTCCGGCCGGGCTGTGAATGTGCGCCGCGTCGCCGGCCACAAAGACCCGTCCCTCGCCGTACTTGTTCACGCCCCGATGATGAATCCGGTAGCGCGAGGTCCAGACGGGTTCGCTCAGCTTGATGTCCCGGCCAGACGCATCGCGAAGAGCACTTTCCACCTCGTCGAGCGTCAGCTCCGAGGCACCCTGGGCCTCGATCGGGGCATCCTTGTTTGATGCGACGGGATCGATCGCGATGATGCGGCCCACCTCTTTTCCTTTCAGCGGCAAGTAAACCGCGAGGGCCCGCCCGCGCAGGAATAAGCGCATGTGGTCGTAGTCGAAGGGCCAGGTGATCTTGCAGTCGGCAAGCAGAAAACCCTGGGGATAAGCAGCCCCCTCGAAGCTGAGTCCCAGCGTCTTGCGGACGATGCTGTGCGCACCGTCGGCACCGATGAGGTAAGAACCTGAAACGTTGACGCCCGCGCCGGCCGCGTTCCTCGCGTGGACCACGACGCCCTGCGACCACTCCTCGAAGCCGGTGACCTCGACATTGTGCTCGACCTCGACGCCGAGCCGGCGAAGGTCTTCGACCAGGATTGCTTCGATGTCCCACTGAGGAACCATCAAGAGAAACGAGTAGGGCGTATCGGGGCGGCCGATGTCGTCAAAGTTGAATCCGCCCATGTTCTCGCCATCGACGAAAACCTGCACTCCCGTGGCGATCAGTCCCCGATTCAGGAACTCGTCCGCCAGCCCCATGTTCAAGAAGAGCTCCATGGACCTGGCATGAACCCCGAACTGCTGCGCGACTCATGAGCCTGCTGCTGGCTCTTATCCAGGATGCGAACGCTGCACACCGCATCGGGTGAGTAAAGCAGCGGCCATCAAGCCGGTGGGCCCGGAGCCTACGATCACGACATCGGTCGGCAGATTTATTGCGTCTTGCCGCTGCGCCGCCGGCTTTTCCGCCATGTTAACCTACCAGCCATAAGAATGTGATTGATCGGATCATTCCGCGCGGCTTCCCGGGTGCCGGCCGGTACGCGATCGCTCGTCGCGCGGCCGGGGGTACGGGTGCGCTGCTTACCCTTGATCGCGCGCGACAGGATCTCGTTGAGCTCGAAGTCATCGATCCGGTCGTACTCGTCGAAATCCATCTTCATCGACCGCTCCGCGCCATACGCGGTGGGGGCGTTGACGGCGTTCAGGTCAATACGGGCGGGCTCGTGGGTGTAAGGGGCGAGGTCGGCTTTGTCGGTGAACGAGGCGAACATCGGGCGAGCCGCGGCGTCGTACTGGCTCAAGGGTGACAGTCCCAGGATCAGCTCGATGGTGCGGAGCATGCTCACCGTCCCGTACTGGGTGCTGTCGAGCGCCTTCCGCTTCGTGTAGGGGCTGATCACGAGGCCCACCGTGCGGTGGGCGTCCACATGGTCCGGGCCGTTCTGGGCGTCGTCTTCGATGACGAAGATCGCCGTCTGGGGCCAGGATTTGCTGTGCGAGATGGCGTCAATCATCCGGCCCAGCGCCAGGTCGTTGCTGGCGACGCAGGCCTGGGGAGTGAACGTGCCAGGGCGAGTGCCGGTCGTGTGGTCCTCACCCAGGCTCATGATCATGAGGCGAGGCAGGGTGCCGTTCTTCTCGAACTCCTGGAATTCCTTGATGAAGATCTCCGCGTTGTCGGTGTCTCGGCTGCGACGACCACGAGTGTTCGAGATGCCGAACTCCGGCGCCATGTGGCCGACCAGCCCCGGAACCGCGCCTTCCATCCGAAACGAGCCATCGGGCTGACTCACCCTTCGGCCGTACTCGCCATAGCTGCGATACGAGAGGCCCGCTCGGGCAGCAGGCGTCCCACAGGTATCCCGAGGGGGCATTCGCGAGGTCGCCGCGCTCGTCATCATCGACGCCCGCCCGCCCCGAGTAGGTGAGCGCCCAGTTCCGCGCGATGTAATCGGTGTTGTACGCCATCGTTGACCAGGGATGGCCGTCGGCCGATACGTGACCATTGCAGTACAGGTTGTCAAGCAAAACGAACTCTTCAGCCAGCTTGTGATGATTGGGAGTGACGTCGCGCCCGAACATCACGAGCGCAGGGTCGCCGTTGCCCCGCGTGAGGTCGCCGAAAACCTGGTCATAAGTGCGGTTTTCCTTGATGATATAGAGGACATGCTTGATCGGCGATGGGTCGCCTACCCGGGTCGGGATTGCCGTCTTCTCGGGATGCGGGGCGTCGGTCAGCAGCTTGTCCGAGTAGGGACAGTTCCGGTAGACCGTCTCGGTGTAGCGCGCCAGGGTCTTCTCGTCGGGAACCGGCACGATAGAAAGTGCCCCTGAAAGCGTCGTCCCGATGTACGGAAACGGCAGCACGCGCCGCCGTGCGACCGGGTCAGGGGATGCCTTGTCCTTGTTCGTATTGACATTGATCGGGTTGGCCTTCGTCTGGTTCCCCTTGCCCACGCCGATCAAGAGTCGCTTGCCGTCGGGCGTGACGGCCACGGCGGTTGGATACCAGCCGGTAGGAATGAAACCCTTCACCTCGCTGCGGTTCGGTGAGCTGATATCGATCATCGCCACGCAATTGTTGTCGGCATTGGCGACGAACAGAGAGTTTCCATCAGGCGAGATGGCCAGAGCGTCGGGCGTGGAGCCTTCGGGAGCCCTGGGAAAGAGGGCCGTGTGGATGGTTTCCGTGACGATCCCGCGCCGGGTGTCGATCACGGAGACGCAATTACTCGAGGCGCAGGCGACAAACAGGCGGTCATCCCTGGGGTGGACGGCGAGCTGGTTGGGATGCTCGCCCACGGCGATCCGCGCCGTCGTGCGCAGGTCGGTCGGGTCGAGCACGCACACAGCCCGTCCTGCCCAATCCGACACGAAGAGCTGGTTACCCTGGCGGGCGATCGCCACATCATAGGGCCTTGTTCCTACGGCGGCCGTCTTGGTCTCTTTGAGAGTCGCCGGGTCAAGGGCCAAGATCGTGCTGAAATCGATATCGAGGCTGTAGAGCACGTTGCGCCTGGAATCGTATGCCAGCCCGCTGCGGAAATGAGTGCGCCCTTTCTCGCTCCCGTTGGGTCCATCGCCTTTAGGCTCACTGCCTCGCCAGTCGAGCTTTTTACCCGCCAGCAGGAACGGCTGAATCACACTCGATCCCCCGCCGGACCACCAGAGGCGATCAAACTCGGGCGTAGCCGCGAGCCCGAACCAGCTCTGCCTGATGGCCTGGCGATCGACCACTGCTTTCCGATCCAGGTCGATGAGCGACAGCTCATGGGCGTTGTAGCCGCTCGTGGCCACCAGCACATGGCGGCTGTCGGGCAAGGCAAGCAAATTCAGAGGCAGGTCTGCCACCGGGATCTGCTCTCCAGCCGGCGAGACGACCCAACCGTTGGGCAGCAAGAATCCCTCCTTGGTTGGACCCGCGAATCGTGGTGACTCCTGTGCTTCGAGAGTCCCGATCGACGTCACGCACGCGGCAGCAAGAGACAATAGCACAACAGGTTTCATCATCGGTTGGACCTCGGAGTCTTCGCGGTAGAACGGCTGGGCTCAAACCGATATTTTCACTCATCCCGACCGTCAGGTCCAATGAGTTTTTCATGAGGAAACGATGGAGGTTCGGCAGCGATGGGTAGCCGCTCACAATCGGAGCACGAGTCCGGTCGGATCACCGCGCCGACGTTTTGAGGCGCAGGATCGTGAACGAGTGCGGCGGGAAGGCGTGTCGGAAGGAGGCGGACGTCCCTGCTACCACCTCTTGTCGGGGAGCAACCTTCTTCGGCTCGTCGAGCGTATTGAAGGCACTGGGGTCACCGCTGAGCACGATCGCGGTCCCGTTCGGTTCAATACGATCAATGCCGCGGATATTGACCGTCGCGTCTACTGGTGTCCCGCCGGCATTGACCACTTTCACAATGACGGCGCGATCGGTCTTGTCAAAAGTGGCCGTCGCGAGGGCCGAGGCGGGGCTCGCTACCGGCGCATACGTCGCTTCGGTCACGACCTTGTTGTCGATGAAACCGCGGATGCGGCGGCCGGCGACCTCCAGCCGCAGGTCGTACCAGCGGCCGGTTTCGACGGTGAACGGGGTTCCGGTTCCATAGGGCTCCCGGCCGCCACCGCTCGCGGCCTCGCATCGGGCCAGCGTGTTTTCCCAGCCGCCGATGTTCCACCAATGGTAGTTGTCGCCGTCTGTCGCGTGCCAGATCACGATGAATCCCTCGCGTCCGCGAACCTTGCGGGCACGGAGCCGAACGGTGTAGTCGCTCCAGTTTGGGTCGCCGATGAACGCCCAGGTCTCGGCATCTCTCGCGGCTGGCGCGATGGCATCGTCCCGCACGTTCCAGTCCCCACCGGAGAATTGCCAGCCCTTCACGTCCCTGGCCTGGTTGGCCGTGAGCAACTTACCGCCGTTCCGAGCCGTGACGGAAATGTCCGAGTACTCGACCTGGGTATGCCATGAACCGACGCCAATGCGACCACGTGGTTTCTCCTCGGTCGTCGGCAGTGTCGGTACCTCTGAACCTGGTGGGAAGCACGACGTCACCCGAGTTCTGGGCGAGCATCACCTGCGAATAGTAGCTCGGTGAGCCGAAGCTTCGCAGCGCGTCGTACCCGATGAGGTTCGTGTTCCATTGCCACGCCCTCGGGTAGCCTTTCGCCGGGTCGGCGGGGCTCACATTGACGAACAGCGGAGCGTAGCACTCCATCACCACCGCGTCCGAGTTCTTTTCCAGGCCCATCACGAACGCGGCGTCGGCCAGCGCGGCGCTCAGTGTGGGCGTCGGCCGGCCTTCCTGGGTGGCCCACTCACCGACGAACGTGGGAAGCCCGTCACGTTGCCGCCCGCTCCAGCCGCCGCCGTTGAACGTCAGCGGTGCCGCCGCGCCGGCCGGCTTGTCATAGTGGTTGGCCATCCGCATCAACTGGCGAGCGCTGCGGTAGAAGTGGTCGTCGTAGAGGTCGGGCTTGAAACTCTTCACCGGCGCGGACGCGATGATTTTCAGGTGCGGGTAGCGCTCGCGGATCGCCCGGGCCATCTGCGTGAACCGGCCGTCGTAGCTATCCGAGCGGTCGAACCAGTCCTCATTGCCGATCTCGACGTAGTGAAGCGGGAACGGATCGGGGAACCCGTCGGCCGAGCGCTTCTTGCCCCAAGGGCTGTCGGCCGAGCCGCTGACGTACTCGATCTCCTCGATCGCCTCTTCTGTGTAAAGAGCCATCTCCGGGCTGCCGGCCCTGAAGTGGTCGCCGTTGAGCACATATCCGGCGAAGAGGCCCAGCACGGGCTCGGCGCCGAGCTGCTTGCACCAGAGCAGGTATTCCGGTAGGCCGAACCCGTCGGACGACCGGTAACCCCAGGGCGCCATGTGCCCCGGCCGCTGGTCGGCCGGGCCGATCATCCTTTTCCAGTTGAACCGGTCGGCGAACCGGCTCCCTTCGAGGTAGTTGCCGCCGGGGAGGCGGATGAACTTCGGCCGAAGTTCGGCCATCATTTTCATCAGATCGGGCCGCAGGCCGTTCGGCGTGTCCTGATACGTCGGCGGGAACAGGGAGACGAGGCTGAACGACACGCCGCCGGTGCCGCGCGCCGACAGGACGAACCGCGCTTTGGACGTGGTCGGCGCATTGTGCGCGGTCTTGAGCGGGACCGTGTACTTCTTCCACGCGCCTGTGATGGGCGGCGTTTCGTCCTTGGCGACGGTGACGTTCCCGTCATCGGTGCGGAGCGAGGCCGTCACCGGGCCGGCGAACCCGCCCCCTCCCTTGGCGTAGAAACTCGCGGTGTAGGTTGTGTCGGGCCGCACCGGGATACCCCAGTAGCCATCGTTCGCCACGCCGCATTCGTCACCGGCAAGGTCGAGCTTGAGGCTGACCGGCAGGGCGGCGTTCACCGGGTCGGCCTTGTCGGTCGTCGCCTTGCCGGGGCCGACGACCGACCAGTGGATCGGCACCCCGCCCCCGCGCGACCCCGGCGCCGCGCCGCCCGGGCGCGCTCCCGGGCCTCCGCCGCCCGGCGCGGCACCGGGTCCTGGAACGTGCGGTTCTGGATCAGCTCGGCGAACAGTCCGCCGTCGTAGCTGTGGTTGATCTCCTCGGTCATCAGCCCGAAGAAGCCCGCCGGGATGACCACGCCGGGCTTGCCGGCGTCCACCTCGAGCCTGGCCGGACCCTCGGCGCGAGCCGCTGTGCCCGCCACGCCCGCGCATGCCGCGACGAGCGCGATCCATCGCGCCCAGGTCGAACGAGTTCGGACTGCTCCATGCATGAGTCGTACTCCAAAGTGGTTGCCAGCCTCTCGAGTGGGTGTCCTGGCAGACATTGATTTCTCTGCTTGCCGCAAGGGCAGCTCCGACGGCCGCTCATTTGAAGACACGTTGAGCGAAGAGATACAGGTTGTTCTTCCACTCGGTCGGGTCGTGCGCGTTGCCGTCCACGTGCCAGACGTGCGGCACGTCGTTCTTCTTCAGGTAGGCGTGCACGCCCTGGCTGATGCGGATCAGGCCGTCTTTCTTGCCGCAGGCGAGCCAGAGCAGTTTCAGCTTTTCCTTGGCGACCGCCGGATCGGGCATCAGCTCCGCCGCCGGCTTTGTGTTTGGCGCGGAGGAGAAGCCGCCGACCCAGGCGAAGGTATCGAGGTGCGCCAGCCCGAAATTGAGCGACTGGCCCCCGCCCATGGACAGACCGGCGAGGGCCCGGTGCTCACGGTCCGGTTGCACCGAGTAGCGCGATTCGATCGTCGGGATCACGTCGTTCAGCAGGTCGTGCTCGAAGGCTGCGAAAGCCGGTGCAGAGCGGAATACGTCCCCCTCCGCACGGTCGTTCTTCTGCGCCCGGCCGTTCGGCATGACCACGATCATGGGCGTGATTTTCCCCTCGGCCAGCAGATTGTCGAGGACGCGGTTGGGCTTGGCGAAGCGCTGCCATTCCGTCTCATCACCGCCGATGCCGTGCAGCAGGTACAGCACCGGGTACTTCTTCTCGTTCGAGTAGCCCGGTGGCGTGTAGACCTGCATCTTGCGAGTGGTGCCGACGGACTTGGACTCGTATGAGATCATTTCCAGCCGCCCGTGCGGCACGTCGCTGCGCTCTTCATCAATCCCGGCGGGTGGGTCGGGAAACGCGGGCACATCGTCGGGATTCAGCACGATGGGGCCACGCGGCATCCTGCCGGGGCGGCCGGCGGTCTGCGTACTGGGGAACAAAAGCGGGGCGAACTCGTGCAAGCAGCGACGCCACGTCAGCCACTCGTGCGACGTGCCCGGCGATTCGTAGTACGCGTGCTTGATACTGGCCTTCTCCAGTGCCTCGTGATAAGCCTTCACGCCGTCGTACATCCGCTTCGGCTCGGCCGTGCCGATGCCCAGCCAGAGCAGACGCACCTTCCTGTTGAACTCGTCCGCGTTCGCCATGACCCCGTTGTGGGCCGTTTTCGGATCGAACGCGACGCCGCCGAAGCCGCCACCCGCCCCGCTGAAACCGCCGATGTACGCGAACAGGTCGAGGTGCTTGAGCGTGATCTGGAACGTCTGCATGCCGCCCATGGAGAGCCCGGCCATCGCCCGGTGCTCGCGGTCCGGGATCGTGCGGTAGGTCGAGTCGATCATGGGGATCAGGTCTTTCACCATGACGTCCTCGAACGCGCTGAACATCCTGCTGAAGTCACGGCGCGGGGCCGGGGCTTGCCCGGGACCGGCCGGGCGAGGCGGGCCGGGAACGGAGCCGGCTCGCCGGGCCGGCGCGCGTAGCCCTGCTCCATGACCACGATCATGGGCCTCGCCTTCCGCTCGGAGATCAGGTTATCGAGGATGAAGCTGACCCGCCCCTGGTTCGGCCAGCCCCGTTCATCTTCGCCACCACCGTGCTGGAGGTACAGCACCGGGTAACGCGCATCGCGATTGGTGTCATAGTCGGGCGGAGTGTAGACGAAGATGCGCCGCCACTGCTGGGTCGTGTTGGAATGGTACCAGCGTTCCCGGACCTCGCCGTGCGGCACGTCCTTGGGGAGGTAGTAGTCAACGCCCTTCTCCGGGATCTCGATCCCGCTGGTCTCCTTGCCGGTCCCGTAAAACGTCTCGCTCGCGGGGTCATTCACCTGCACGTCGTCGATGAACACCCTGTAGTAATGGAACCCCGGCACTTGAGGTTCCGTGGTCGCTGTCCAGAAGCCATCCTCGCCCTTCTTCGCGGGATACCGTTGGGGAACAAAGAACCCGAACTCGACCTTCTTGGCATCTGGCGCCTTGATGCGGAAGGTCACCCGCAGGTCGGGATGGATTCGCGGATACTCCTGACCCCGGATGTTGGTGGGCGCGGGGATCGTGTCGGCGGGCTTCGAGCCCTCAGTCTGAGCAGGGGACGCGGCCAGGAGCAGGGACAGCCATCCGGCAAACCACACGCAGTTCATGAAGGGATCTCCTGTGTTGGTTTCATCGAGAGCCCGGCAACAAACGCCGCCTCAACAAACAAAGGGCCGCGTTTCGTCATGGAACCACCATCGAGACGGTTCTCACGTATTAACAGCGACATCCGCACTCCGTCCGCGCCCCCGAGCGGCGGATTTGACCAGGCATGGTCACCGAACTGGCCAGGACATCCAGTACGGCTCTGAGGGCGGGCTTGGGCTTGAGGTCCCGGTCCCAGAGCAGTGGGTGATTGGTTCGGAATGGTACCGGCCAGGAGTTCAGCCAGGACGCTCCGTCATGCGTACCCCAGAAGGTGACGCGCGTCACCACTCGGGGGTGTTTCAGGACGACGCGGAAAAGCCGGCGCGTAGAAGCGGGCCTGAGCCTCGGCCACCTCTGCGGGTAAGCCCTGCCTGTAAGGATCGGCCCCGCCCTGCTCACGGGCGGCGACGTCGGCGCCGCGGGCTCTGCGCGGCAGGACGTCCACGTCCAGCTCGCTGATCACGACCTTCACGCCCTCGGCGCGCATACGCTGCGATCGCCTCGTCCAGCCGGTCGGGTGCCCCGGGATCATCAAGCCGCAGGTGGGCCTGGATTCCCGACCGCGTCGAGTCGCACGCCCTTGGCCTTGAGCTCGCGGATCAGGCGGATGGTCTTCTCGCGCTTCCCGGCGTTCTCGTTGCCGTAGTCGTTGTAATACAGCTCGGCGTCGGGGTCTGCCGCGTGTGCGAGCTCGAACGCCTTGACGATGTAGTCGTCGCCGATCGCCCGGCGAGCCGGTGTGTTGCGCAGATAACCGTCCTTCGCGTCGCTGATCGCCTCGTTCACCACGTCCCAGCCGATGACTTTCCCCCTGAAGTGCCCCACCACCGCGTCGATGTGACTCTTGAGGTTCCGCAGCGCCTCCTCACGCGGCAGCGGCTTCCCGTCCGCGCCCCGAAACATCCAGGCCGGCGACTGGCTGTGCCAGCAGAGGGTGTGACCGACCAGCTTCATGTCGTGGCGTCGGGCGAATTCGACGAACCGGTCCGCCGTGGCGAAGTTGAACTTGCCCGGCCGCGGTTGCAGACTCCTGGGCTTGAACTCGTTCTCGGCCGTGAGGCAGTCGAACTGCTGGGCGACCAGCTCGGCCAGTTTCGGGTCGTCGAGTCGCCGGGCCGGGACCGCCGCACCGATGAGGAACCGGCCCTTCACGGCGTGTCGTAGCGTCTCGCCCGAGGCGTCGGTTGACACCGTGCGGGAGGCCACGATGGGCGCCGCGCCCTTGAGTCCTGCGTGCCTGCGCCGGTCTGGCCGGACGCATCGGACCCGGCGAGCGTCATCGCTACGGCCCAGAGGAGCGCGCATGTCAGTGGTGGCAAGCTGCGAGAGCGTGAGTGGTCCACGGCAGTCAACTCGGGCCCCTTTCTGCCAGGATGGTCAGGCGATCTGACTATGTCCACGCTGGTTGGCGCCGCGTCCACGCCTCCCCTGGGCTTCCCGCTTGGCGAGGGGGAGCCTACGTGCGACGTGCCGAGCATGAATGCTCCATACGCCGCCGTCATTGCCCGGGACAGCCAGGGCAACCGCTTGACTCACTGAGTGTAACTTGACAGCGGCGCGTGTCAAAGACTTGACTCCCGGAGGGCCGAGCGGGCACACGAACACAAAGAAAATGAGGCGACGCCCTGGCCTCAATCAAGAGACACGGGGCGTCGAAGAGGGCATGGAGAATCTCGGGCGGGACGATCGGGTCAAGCGCGAGAGGAGGTTGACATCATGCGGGTGGTCATTTCTCGAAAGTCATGAGGCTCATGGGTTGGATTTCCAACGTCGCACGATTGTGAACGCCCCCGCGACGACCGCGGCCAGGCCACCCAGCATGAGACTCGGCGGTTCAGGGATAGCGCTGAGCACAATCCGGCGATCGGAACTTGTGGCCACGACTTGACCGTTGAATAGAACGTTCAGCACATCGGGCCCGGAGTTGTTCAGCACGGTCCCGGCCGAAGGGGGGAGGCCGTCGAAGGTCGAGGAGAACGAGAAGGGGACGGCCGGATCGGTGAACAGCTTGATCCCGGCAGCGGGGCCTGTGAGAAACTCGAACCCGAAGCTGGCGCCGCCGAACGAGAAGTCCCCGGACTGGAAGCTGGATGGCTGGCCGGTCGCGAACCCCGGGTCGCTCGGATTCTGCACGACGTTGGTGATGACGCCGCTGAAATCCGCGCCGGTCAGGGGCGGAATGTTGCCGAAGACGTAGGCTCCCAGGAGGGGGTTGGAGCCGAAAAACTGACCGCCCGAAAGCGATGCGATCGGGATCGTGCTTCCCACCTGCGTATCACGGTTGATCGTGATCACACCGACCCCGAACAGGTCGTTGATCAGGATCGGCGAGCCAGTGGGGTTGAACGGTGTGTTGGGTAACAGGGTGATATCCTGGATCGCGGTCCCGGGCAGGAGCGTTGAGCCAGCGATGATGGGCGCAGCCATCGCGCGGGGCGCGGCGATTGCCGCAACGAGGAAGAGTGCCAGGCCGAATCGGGATGAACATCGTGTCATCGAATCAACTCCTCGAGGTGAAGTTCATGAGCGCGAGCGGGAAATCGACCTGAGCCGCTCGCGTACCGCCGGTGCGCCTGGCCGGTGGCTTCGTAATCGATTCAGGGAGAACATCGTACCACAGACGGCCGTGACCGCAATGCATGGTATCTTCCATGATCAAATCGTTGATGGACTACCCACGCGACGGGGCGAGGAGGCGTTTTCATTCCAGCCCCAGGTACGTGGGAAACCTTTGCGCTGGCCGAAGCGCTTCGACAGCCCGATGGCCAGCCGGGCTGTGGGCAGCGCCGTGGCGATGGGATCGAGCTGCATGGACACCTCGACATCGGGGCCGAAGCCGAGCTGGCGGCCCGGATCGTGGGTGAAAGCCGGCGGGGAGAGGTAGCGAGGCGACAAACTCGGGACGTATCGCGGACGTGAATCCTGTCCCTCGACACGGGCTGTGTTCCCGACGGGATGTCCGAGGCCGACCGGCGGGTCGGCGATGCCCTGGGGGTTGGTGTTGCCGGCGGCCAGGGCGAAGCTCGTCGAGGGCGACTGCGAGCCGGAGGTGCGGCTCCGCGCGTTGTCGAATTGGTAGACGCGATCGGTGCCGCTATCGACGATCCACAGATTGCCGCCGCCCGACGGATCGAGCGTGATGCCCGTCGGGCTGCTGCCGGCGCCGCTGATGGTCCAGCTTCCGACCAGCGAGCCGGAGAGCGTGTACTTGAAGACCTTGTCGGTGCTGGAGTCGTTGACGACCCACAGGTTCGTGCCGTCGGTCACGACGTCCTTGGGGCTGGTGTTGCTGCTGTTGAGGTTGAAGCTGCTGGCGGCGTTCTGACTGCCCGAGAGGCGGCTGGCGGCGCCGGTGTACCGGAACACCTTGTCCTGCCGGGCGTCGACGATCCAGATGTCGGTGCCGTTGGTGGCGATGCCCTCGACCGTGGCGTTGGAGGCCAGGCTGCCGGCGGTCCAGGAGCCGAGCAGCCCGCCGCTGGTGTTGTAGACGTAGACATTCTTGTTCGAGTCCACGACCCAGACCTTGTCGCCGGCGGCCGTGCTGGCGGCACCGCGGGGGGCGGTGTTGCCGCTGCCGAGGGCGTAGTCCTCGATGGTGGTGCCGGTGGCGCTGTACTCGTAGGTGCGGTCGCTGGAGGCGTCGTTGACCACGTAGAACTTGGTGACGGGGGCGGGGACGGCTTGCCGTAGACGATGTACGCGCGGCCGGCGTCGGTCAGCCCGTTCGGGTCGTCGGTTTCGGCACCCGACTGCGAATGTCGGCGAAGCCGTCACCGTTGATATCGCCGATGCCGGTCGGTCGAGTGTTCTGGCCAGCGAGGAAGCCGTTGATGGCGAAGCCGGCCGAGCCGTCGCCGCCGTTGGCGGCCAGGAGTGAGCCGAGATCGAGGCTGGCCCCGAAGCTATGCCGGCCGTAGACCACATATCCCTGTCCGGCGTCAGTGACGCCGTTGAGGTCGGCACTCGCGGCACCCACGATGAGGTCGGCGAAGCCGTCGCCGTTGACGTCGCCAGCCCGGCTGACGGGCCCGCCCGCGCCGTCGGAGGCCGCGACGCCGTAGAGGGCGAAGCCGTTGGACCCGTTGAGCGTGTAGACCTCGATGACCGCCGGGAAGGCGGTCGTCTTGCCGAAGACGACGTAGGCCGCGCCGCTCTGTACCTCCGCAGGATGCCAGCGACGCGAGCCCCGATCACCACGTCGTCGACGCCGTCGCCGTTGAGGTCGCCCGGCGCCGTCCACCGTGTAGCCGAGGTAGTCGTTTGCCGGCAGCCCCGTTGACCGTGAAGCCGTTGCTTCCGTTGAGCGACGGTGAGGTCGAAGCTGGCGGGGAAGCTCGCGCGGCCGAAGATCACGTACGCCTGGCCCGCGTAGGTTCGGCCGGACGGGGTCGCGCCATGTAATGCGCCGATGACCATGTCCCCGATCCCATCGCCGTTGACGTCGCCGTCCCGCCGACCGGCGAACCCGCGCCGGTTTGTCTGGACGGGCCCGGGATCGAGAATCCGTTGGAACCGTCGAGTGTGGCGAGTTCAAGGACCGCGGGGAAGACCTTGCCGGCGGTGGAGTCGCGGCCGAAGACGACGTAGGCCTGTGCCGGGATTGACCTCCGCGCCCGCCCCGATGACCAGGTCGTCCACGTGATCGCCGTTGATGTCGCCCACCCCGACTGACCGCGCCCGCGAGCGTCGGCCGCCGCGACCCCGTTGATCACGAACCCGTGAGTGCCGTCGAGCGACGAGAGATCGATCTGGCCGTCGTGAGTGCCATCGGCGAGGTCGAGCGAGGCCAGGTGGGCGTGCCGCCGTAGAGGACGAACGTCTGGCCGGCTCTGAGCCGGTCGGGCGAAGGGGACGCGTAGTTCGCCCCGAGGACCAGGTCTGGGATCCCGTCGTGGTTGAGGTCGCCGGCGCCGCCGCCCACGAAACCGGTGCCGTCGCCCAGCCACAGCGTCGTGGATGGCGTAGCCTGTCGTCCCGTCGAGCGTGTTGAGGTCCAGTTCGGCGGAGAACCCACCCGGCCGACCGAAGATGAGGTAAGCGTCGCTGAGCGAGGACGATCGCGCCGGATGCCTGCCCGGACGCTGCGAGGAGCAAGTCATCGATACCGTCGCCATTGACGTCGCCGACGGACTCGTAACTGAAACGGGGTTGTCCGAGCTTCCCTTGTCGACGATCCCGTTGATGACGAACCCCTTCGAGCCGTCGCCGCCATTGGCGGGCAGCAGGCTGCTCAGCTCGAAGTCGGCGTAGGAGAGGAGTTGGCGCTCCTCCAGGCGTTCCAGGCTCGTGCGCCGTGCGCGGGTGTTTCGCGGCCGCCGGGAGTTGGATCGGGTTTGGGATGAAAACGGGTTCCACATGGTTGTGCTCCTTGAGGTAAGGTTGGGATCGGAAGAGGTGCGCCGTGCGCACCCCGAACATCTGCGGAGTTTGCAGATCGTGCCGTAGTGGGTATGAACAATCTGGGCCACGCTCTACGGGCCCGTGGTGCTACGACTTCTTGCAGTCAAGTTGCCGACGGGTTGGAGCCGTTCCGCTCCATCGGTGAAGGCGATTCGGCTATCATGGAGACATCGTCCAATCTGCTGTTTGCGGGAGAGCCTGCGATGACCATCACTATCGAAGCGATCTATGAAAATGGCGTCCTCAGGCCGACTCGGCCTTTGCCGCTGAAGGAACAAGAAATGGTCCGGATCACGATCGAACCAGATCTGAGCTGGGCCGAACGGACGGCGGGGATGCTCCAGTGGCAAGGCGATTTTGACGATCTCCGCCGCATCGTCGAGGACGACGAGTTCGGCATCCATGAAGCGCGATGACCTTCGGCCAGATCCCCGTAGGAGCGAGGGTATTCCTGGATGCAAACTCCCTGGTGTACCACTTCACATTTCAGCAAGCGATCGCCGCCTTGCCTCAGCCGAGCATTCAGGTGATTCCCGTTACGCAGCGGCTCCTGGAGGCTGCCACCCTTGTGAGCAAGCAGTTCGAACTTCTCACCGGTGACTCCTTGATCGTCGCGGTCATGCAAGCCCACGGTCTGACTCACCTTGCCAGCAATGACGCCGACTTCGATCGCGTCAGTTGGCTGACGCGTATGCACCAGTTTGACCTTCTCAAGTTTGTACTCATTCGGTTGTTGTCATGTTCACCTCGAAATCGGCGTAGGAGAGGAGCTATCGCTTCTCCAGGCGTTTCAGGCTCGTGCGAATTGCGCGGGGGTTTCGGGGCCGCCGGGAAGAGCTTCGGGTTCGGGATACAAACGACTGCCACATGGTTCGGCTCCTTGGGAGTAAGGCTCGAATCGGGCGAGGTACGCCGGCGCGCACCCCGTCATCTGCGGCGCTTGCAAGTCGTGCCTCGGTGGTTCAGACTTCGCCGCGGAGACCACATCGGCCGCGGCATTCGTCGATCAGTTGCTTCGACTCACTTTGGGAGATCCTGACCAGACGAGGGGCGTCTCGCCCGACGAAACTCGAGCATGTGTTCTTCGAGAGCTAATCCATGAACCGGAGTCCGCCGAGCCCGGAGTTTCCCTCGTCGCGGAGTTCCGAAGGTCCCCGGTGAAGTCGCTTGCGGGGACCTGGCATCAGACCAAGGCTCGTCGCGACCGCGTCGCGAGTTTCGGCATACCCGACTCCGGGGGCGTAGCCGTCGTCTCCCGCCGCCTGCGCACGGTCGTACCAGACCCGGGCGTGTTCGATGTCACCCCCTCGAGCGAAGATGAGGGCCCGGGCGAGCCAGTCGAATCGATCTCCACGCTTCCGACGTGGCATCCCTTCCTTGATGGCCCACTCAGCTTTATCCGCATGGCCAAGCCGGAGGTGCAACAGGGACAGCCTCGTCCAGTTACTGTCATTCGTGTCGTTGCCCTGCTCGGCCGCCAGCCCAGCCGCACGCAGGGCTAGTTCTGCGTCGAATGGAACGTCCGGGGGAAGCGTGGACAGCCAGAATGCCTGGCAACTCAGCGTAACCATCCAGAGGTAGCGAATCACGGGATCTGGCTCGGGTGGGAGTACGAGGATGTCGCGTATCCATCCCTCGCAGAGCTCACGAATCGTAACCCAGTTCCCTTGTTCCCGAAGGGCGTACACCAGCTCGCCGCACAGCGTTCGATTTCCGCTGAAGAGTGGGCCATACAGGTCGCGCATTCCCGCGACGGCTTCCTGTAATGCCGCGACCGCCTCGTCGATCCGGCCCTGATCCTGTAAGACAAGGCCCAGGCTCCGCAGGTCCGCGAGCGTGCCGGGATGCCGCATCCCGAAGTGCCGCTTTTCAATGTCGAACGCACGTCGCAAGTGCTCCTCGGCCAGGTCGAGGCGGCCCAGGGCATGCCATGCCGCGGCCAGTCCACGGCGGGTCCCAACAGCTTCCGGGCTTTCCTCTCCCAGCACCGTGATCTGCTCATTGAGGATTCGCTCGAGGATCTCCCGCGCCTCGCCAAAATCACCATGCTGCATGTAGGCGTTGACGAGCCCGCCGAGGGTCCCCCGACACTCCTGGTGATCCGGGCCGAGGATTCTCTGCTGCACTTCCAGCAACCATCGCCCGAGCCGGATCCCTTCCTCAAGTTTCGGTCGTGTTGTCGTCCCATACCAGTGCAGGAGCCCGAACAGGAAGGCCTGTGCCCTGAGCGTCTCCCGGTGAACAGGCCCCAGGTGACCGTTCCTGATCTCCACGGCGCGGCGAATCTGCTGCTCGGACTCCGCCCCATGGCCGAGCCCGGCATAGGCTTCCGCGAGGGCCTGGCGGAATGCCGCCTCGGCGATCGGACGGCCCCGGAAGCGGGACGGGAGCGTCTCTTCGGCTTTTCTCAACAGCTCGATCACCCGGACCGGCTGACCTTTCGCCTCGGCCGGCGCGGCCGCCCCGATCACGTCGTTTATGAGCGACTTCACGACCAGCTGCGTATCTTCCTGGCTCAGCCGCGCCTCAGCTTCCGCCCTCCCGGCACGCATTGCTTGCCAGACGCTGACCACGGTGCCTGCGACGAGGGCCATCGCCACCAAGCAGGTCGTCAGGAGGCCGATCCGATTCCGGCGGGCGAACTTGCCGAACCGATACCACGCCGACGGCGGGCAGGCCTCCACCGGCTGGTCGGTCAGGTACCGCATCACGTCGGCCGCGAAGTCGTTGGCCGTCTCGTACCGCCGCCGCCGGTCCTTCTCCAGCGCCTTCATCACGATCCAGTCGAGCTCGCCGCGGACGGTCCGGTCCAGGTGGCGGGCGTCGGCCTTGCGATTGGCCGAGACGGTCGTCCGCGTCGCGCCGAGCGAGCTCAGCCGCGTGCTCGGCTTCGGCGGCTCCTCCTCGCGGATGATCCGGCGCATCTCGTCGAAGGCCGCCGTGCGGAACGTCTCCTGGTCGAACGGCGTCGTGCCGGTCAGCAGCTCGTAGAGCAGCACGCCCAGGCTGTAGATGTCGCTGCGGGTGTCCATGTCCATGCCCGAGAGGTCGGCCTGCTCGGGGCTCATGTACAGCGGCGTGCCGACGAACTGGTGGAAGCCGGTGTAGAGCGTCCGCTCGGTGAGCGATGCGCCGGTGGCCTTGGCCACGCCGAAGTCGATGATCTTGGGCACGGCGGCGCCGTCGATGACCGTCACGAGGATGTTCGAGGGCTTCAGGTCGCGGTGGATGATCCCCTTCTGGTGCGCGTGCTGCACGGCCCGGCAGACCAGGACGAACAGCTCCAGCCGCTCGGGGATCGAGAGCTGCTCGCGGTCGCAGTAGTCGGTGATCGGGATGCCGCGGACCAGCTCCATGACGAAGTAGGGCCGGCCCGGATTCGGTGGCCCCGGCGTCGTGGACCTTGGCGATGTTGGGGTGGTCCATCATGGCCAGGGCCTGGCGCTCGGCCTCGAACCGGGCGACGACCTGCTTCGTGTCCATGCCCGGCTTGATGATCTTCAGCGCCACCTTGCGGCGCACGGGCTGCGGTCTGCTCGGCCACGTAGACGACGCCCATGCCGCCCTCGCCGATCTGCTCCAGCAGCTTGTAGGGGCCGATGACCGTGCCCGGGCCCTCCAACGGCTCAGGCGATTCGACCGTGAGCGTTGGCGCGGGTGCGGGAGACTCGAGGAAGCTGTCGGCATCCTCATAGACCTTGAGCAGGCCCTCGACGCGCTCGAGCAGGGCGGGATTCGGGCCGCAGGCCGCGCGGAGATACTCCCGTCGCTGGTCGGCGTCTTCCTTCTGCAAGGCCGCTATGAAGAGATCGCGTTCGATCATCGCTCAAACCCCTTACGGCAACTTCATCCGCCCTACAGTGCGCCGTCGCGCGTCGGATCGCGCAAGAAAATTCTCCAGGATTCCGGTTCCTACCCCCGGTCATCGAGCGACGATGGCAGACCGTCGCCTCGCATCTCCTTGAGCAGGTAGGCTTTCGCGTAGGCCCAGAGGAAGTCGGCGGTGCGTGGTGCGATGCCGAGCGCCTCGGCGGCCTGCTTGAGCGTCAGCGCGGCGAAGTAGCGGAGCTTCACGAGCTCGGCCGCCTGCGGATCGGCCGCGGCCAGCCGGGTCAGGGCCTCGTCCAGGGCCAGGAGGTCTTCGGGTTCCTGGGGTGCGGCGACATCGAGGTGTTCGACGTCGATCCTCGCCCGTCCCCCTCCGCGCTTGAGCCGGTCCTTGCGCCGGGCATTCTCGACGAGGATGCGGCGCATGGCCTCGGCCGCGGCCGCGAAGAAGTGGCCTCGGCTGTTCCATCCGCGGATCTTGCGTCCCCACGAGCCGGAGGTAGGCTTCGTGGACGAGGGCCGTCGCCTGGAGCGTCTGGCCCGGCTTCTCCTGCGCAAGCTTCTGCGCCGCCAGCTTGCGCAGCTCATGGTAGACGTGTGGCAGCAGTTGCTCCGCGGCCTGCGGATCGCCCTGCTCGATGGCCGAGAGGATTCGTGTTACGTCATTCATAGGCAAACGGTGCCGAGGCCGATCCCCCCCGACGATGTCGGCCAACCCTGAGCAGCGTTGCTCTGAAGTGAATGAGCGAGCCCGGCGTCGAAGGGATCTGCCGGGAATCAGTCTAACTACTTGGCTTGAATGCTGATAGGCACAGCACAAGGGTGAAGCGCGGATTTAGTCTTAGGATCAGGATGGAGAATAACCTCCCGGTTTGACCGTCGATCAGGCGCTGAATTCGGCCCCAGAGGGGCTGAGGTCCATAGCCAGGGGCGCTCGCCCCTGGTAGTAATGATCGGGGATCAGCACACCGCCCTGCAGGGGCGGAGGTTCATCCCCAGTGGGACGCCATGCCTCAATCGTTCGCTTGCCTGCATTATCATCTGATTTTCAGCACCAAGGGTCGTACCCCGTTCCTTGTCGGCGACCTTGCCAGTCGATTGTACGCCTACGTCGGCGGGATCATTCGCAACGAGAAAGGCACTCTCGTGGCTGCCGGAGGTATGCCCGACCACGTTCACTTCCTGGTCTCGCTCAGTCGTGAATCGTCGGTGTCCAATGTCCTTCGGCAAATCAAAAGCAGTTCGTCGAAATGGATCCACGAGACGACTCCCGAACTTCGCGGGTTTGCCTGGCAAGCTGGGTACGCTGCTTTCGCGGTGAGTTATTCGCACGTCGAGACCGTGAAACAATACATCGCGACCCAGGCAGATCATCACCGGACCGTCACGTTTCAAGAAGAATTCCTGGCATTCCTGAGGCGGCACGATCTCGAGTTCGACGAGCGGTACCTCTGGGATTGATCCACGAAACTTGAATAACCGTCGCCCCTTTCCGGGGCTCATGACCCACTGGGGATGTATCAGTCACGATCCCAGGGGCGAGCGCCCCTGGCTATTAAGTCTCGGCCCCAGAGGGGCCGAAGAGAGCATGCCCGCGCGACACGATGCGTTCCAGATCAGGGAGTTTTCTTCCAGCCCATTCCTTGAGGTCAATCGCGAGAACGTCGTCGCGCTGAGGGCGAGCTCAAGAAGGCCTTTTCATCCAGCCATCGGGCACGATCCAGACCGGCTGGCTGCCGTCCCGGGAAGGCAATGGACCGCAGATTGCCGGGCAGCGAAAACCCGGCAAGACCTGGACGTCGAACGTTTCGTGGACCCCCGCGGTGAACTCGAGCAACGAGACAACTCGGCCGCTGTTCAGCTCAACAACGGCCACGCCAGCCTTCAATCGGTCACGCCTTTCGGCCAGGGGCAGCCCTTCGAAGCCGCGGCCCTCGCGCATCCTCGACAGCCCGACGAATGCGTAAGGTCCCGCGAGGGCCAGCCCGCGGGGATAGCCGGGTAGCTCGGCGACCGTCTCGGCGCGTCCCGAGCGGGGATCGACGATGACCAGCCGGCCCCGGCCGGAGTCGAGCAGCCAGACCTGTCCCTGCCGCACGCGCGGAGAGTGCGGCATCGCCAGCCCTCGCGCGACCGTCTCGTTGCGGGCCATGTCGATCAGGCAGCCGCCATCCGACTTGTGTTCCCGCCAGCCCTCGCGGGCATCGGTCTGGGCCAGGGCGGTGACGTAGCGGGGAACACCGTCTTCGACGGCCAATCCGTTAAGGTGGCAGCGATCCTCGGCGGCCGCCGCCGTGATGAATGGGGGCTTCCACCTGGGTAGGAAACTATGCGCGGGATCGAGCGAGCAGAGGCAAGAGAAGAGCGTATTCACGAACCAGAGCTCGCGTCCCACCCAGCCCATCTCATGAATTCGGATCTCGCCGGTGACGTGCGATAAGCGGGTCACGAAGCAGCCGTCGTATCGTCCCGCCGGCTCGAGCCGGCGCGCGGTCGGATGCTGACCCTGGAGAATCCAGATCTGGGAACTCGACCCGATCGCGATCCGATCGCCCGCCACGGCGATTCCCATCGCATGATCGAACGAGTGCAGCGAGACATGTAACCGCCCGTTGCAAACGCCGACCGCCATCAACCTTCCCGCCTGGTAGGTCGAAACCAAGAGCGAGCCGCCGATCCGGTCGAGGATCTCCACCAGGTTGTCCGCGGCCGTGTACTGGAAGCCGCGGTCTGCACTTGAAGGAGTCGCTGTTTCGGCCGTTTGATCAGGCTGGGACATGGTTTCGATATCTCGCGGTTCAGGCTGCAATCGGCCTTATAGTGCGCTCGCAACGAGGCAGGGCGGCCAGGCATCTTAGTGGGTGTGCTCTTCAAAGGCGATGGCGAATCAGATCTTTGATAAGATAGAGTCTACCTCCGTACAACCTCTGCGCCTCCCCGGGAACTTGATGATGCTTGACGCCTTGGTGGTGGCCCCGCATCCAGACGACGCCGAGCTGGGAATGGGGGGGACGATCGTCCGGCTGATCGCGCAAGGATGGTCGGTCGGGATTCTTGACCTCACCAGCGGAGAGCCGACGCCGCTCGGCTCGCCCGAGCGTAGGGCGGCCGAGACGGCGGCCGCGAATGGTTTGCTGGGCAACCCCTGGCGGAAGAACCTGAATCTGCCCAACCGCAGCCTCGAGCCCAGCCTGTCCCATCGGCGAGCGCTGGCCGCGTTGTTCCGCCAGGTGCGGCCCAGGCTCATCTTCGCCCCCTACTGGGAAGACGCGCACCCCGACCACACCGCGGCCACCAAGCTGGTCGAAGACGCGCGGTTCTGGAGCAAGCTGACGAAGAGCGATATCCCAGGAGCTCCGTTCCACCCGGCGCGGATCTTGTATTACTTCAGCGTTCATCTCCGCATCGTGGAACGGCCGAGCTTGCTCATGGATATCTCCCAGCAGCTCGATGCGAAGGTCTCGGCCCTCAAGTGCTATCGGTCGCAACTCGTTGACAACCAGCCGGACGGACGGCCAGGAGTCATCCAGTCGGTCTGCGATCGCACGAGGTTCTGGGGCCACATGGTGGGCGTGCTCCACGCCGAGCCCTTCGCCAGCCGCGAGCCGGTGGGGCTGACCGGTCTGGACCAGCTTTTGCTTTGAACAGATGGCTTCGGGTTCGTCGAGAAGGCACGGACAAATGACAAACATTCCCAGAAATCGGCCGTGGTGTGATGATTCACAGCGGCCGAGTCCGCCCGGCCCGATGCTCCTCAAGCCCGGTCGACCAGGACATCGAGCCGGCCGTCTCGCTCGTCTCGCTCGATCTGCTCGTCCCAGAGGCGCTCCGCATACTCCGCGAGCCAGGCCCGGATGCGAGTTACTTGGTCCGCAGGTAGTCGCTCGATTGCGGCGGTGATTTCCTCGACTGTGCTCATGGCTGCCTCGCATCTCACGGCTGAACGATCACCTGTTCAGCGTATCACCGACGTCCCCCCGCTGCAATCGGAGACACGGACCCGAACCTAGCTGCATGACACCAAGCTCAGTGGACCGGTCAGGGGCCAGCGTCTGAGAGTAGAACACAAAGCTCCGGCCGTGGCGGGGCCAACCGCCCCGCACGCTCAGGCGATCTGCCTCGATGCGTTGCTCTCAGGCGTATCTCCCAATCGAAAGCTGTGAATCAAGGCCGACAAGAAGGGGATCTCCATGATCGTCCCATCGCTCAAGAGCACTCGATGGAGGAACATCCCTCGGTGATTCGGAGAGACGTCCACTTCGTCGAACAGCCAATGCGTTTGCAGTTTTGAGAAGGGCCAATCTTCTCTCGACGGATGTTTGCGAACGCGATCCCAGAGAACATAAATCAGAGACACGATCTCATCGCCCTGCCGCATCGACAGGATCGCAAAACCAGTCCGGAAAGGGAGAAGCTCGAAGAGCGGCTCGATCGGCTGTTCCCAAGCGAGAAGCTCCGCATCGTGCAAGCAGAGGTTGGCGAGTTCCTTCACCGACGGCGGCATCTGATCACGCAGGCCATCCAGATGCTGGCGATATGCGGCTATCGCCGCCTCCCAGTCCTCATCGGCGCGATCCGCTACCTTGTCGTCGGAGGAATTAAACCTCATGTACAGTTCCGGCTTGAAGAACATCATGACCTGTTCAAAGGGCTTTTCGGTTTGGGGTTTCATAGAAGGTATGACCCGCTGGAGGTCTTGGATCAGGCTGGTAATGGGGCAGTGCGTGTGAACCGCTGCTCGCGTGCGGCGGGCATCGCTTGACGGTCCCGTTCGCGGCCCGTTCGATGGCTCCTGCCAGGCGCCGGTTGGTGGCGATTTCCGGGCCGCACACGACAACCTCTTGCCCCGCCCTTCTCCTCCCTTCCGCCTGGACTTGTGTTATGGCAGACCCTTTGATTACCGATCCATTTGTACCAAGACTTGCTTCGAAAATCTGTGGTTGGGACGGCGGGGCCGGAGGCGTCGCCTTCTTTATCTTGGCCATACCTCCTCCGAGCCGAAGCTCTCAGCCACCTCATTGTACCGAACGGCTCTCCGCCTTGAGAGCTAGGAATGGCCCCCGCGGAATCTCCCTCAGTGCGGCTGCAAGATACGAACCCGTCGGCCTTCCAGCTTGAGCCGGCCGGCGGCGTAGAGCTCGATGGCTTCGGGGAGGGCACGGCACTCTTCCTTGAAAACGCGGGCCGCCAGGGAATCGACCGTGTCGTCATCCAGCACGGGTACCGTTCGCTGCAGGATGATCGGGCCGGTGTCGTAGGTGTCGTTGACGAAGTGCACGGTGCAGCCCGAGAACCTCACACCCGATTCGATCACGGCCTGGTGAACCTTGGCGCCGTAATACCCCTTGCCGCAGAAGGCCGGAATCGAGCGCGGGGTGGACGTTGATGATCCGGCCGCGATAGTCGGCGGGAATCTTCACCATCGCCAGGAATCCGCCCAGGATGACCAGATCGGCCTTGCTTCGACGGATGGGATCGAAGACCGATGCACTGAACTCGGCGCTCGACTGGGCGGTCCTGCTGGCAAGAGCCAGCGGGATGCCGACGGCCTCGGCTCTGGCGATCGCGCCGATCCGGGGCTTGCTGGCCACAACCTGAACAATCTGTGCCTTGAGTCGCCGGGCCCGGATCAGGTCGATCAGGTTCTGGAGCGTGGTGCCGCCCCCGGAGACGCAAACGGCCAGCCGGATCGGCGGGTCGGTGATCGGCGGAGTGCGCACGAAGTCAGACATGGCGGGAAGACTCCCCGGTCTCGGGTGAAATGATAACGTCCAATTATGACCGAGGACTGCGGATTTTCAAATCGGCCGACTTTTTCAGCAGCAGCAGCAGCCAACAATCAGGAGCTGGCTGGAGCTTCTGGCAATGGATCAAACAGGAGACTCAAGGCCAGGGAAAACCCCGGCACGACGGGACCGCCGTCCAGAATGTCAGCCTCGGGAACGACTCGAATTGAGGTTGGTGTTTCGAAGACGTGAATCCTACGGTGCTTGGGGTAAATGACCCAGACGAGGCGGACGCCGGCCTGGAAGTATTCAAGGACTCTGCTGAGCAGGTCTTCGGACAGGTCGTGGGGGCTTACGACCTCGACCGTCAAGTCGGGTACGACATCCCAGGCATTGTCGTCAACGGGCTGGGGACGGCCGGCGGGCCAACGCTGATAGGTCACAAATGCGACGTCGGGACGTCGATTGCGGCTCTTATCGTTGGAGAGGGGTAAACGAAAGAGTGACTCGACAATCGCTTCGCCGAGGTGTTCACGCTCCGCATGAATATTGAGCCTGGTCGCGAGGCGCGTCGCGATTTTCGCGGCATAGGAACTCATGGGCGGCACCTCGACTCGTAGACCATCCACAACCTCGTAGAGGTCATCATCGACTTGCTCCGGTGCAAGTTGATCTTCGTCGCCTTCAAGTTTCGACAAGAACGCAGTCGCCATGAGCGATTCACCCAGCGGTCATGCATCAGGGAGGATTGGAATGGCTTGCATCATCTCAAGCGAATCACACTGCGGGGCTTGCGTCAAGCCGGGAAACGACCCCGACGCACCGCTCACAGAGCGTGGGGTGCGAGACGCTCTGGCCAACCGTCGGCCGGTAATTCCAGCACCGCTCGCACTTGGGATAGGGAGATTTGCCGGCACTGGCGCGCAAGACCGGGCCTCCGTGCTCTGCATCCGGCTCGATCCTGATTTCCGAAACCATGCAAAGAGTCGTCAGGAGATCGATGTTCGCTGTGAGCACCGGCAATTCGGGAGAGCCAGTGATCGTTACCACGGCCTCTTGCGCACTGCCGATGGTTTTGTTCTTGCGGAGGCCTTCCAGCGTGAGAAGGATTGTCTGCCTGGCGTTCAGAAGCACCTCCCAGCGAGCATCGCGGTCGGCGTTGTCCCACTGCGAGTCTGCCTGGGGAAACTCGGTGAGGTGAACGCTGGCCGGCTTGCTGGAACTGGCCGGAATGTAATCCCAGAGCTCCTCCGCGGTGTGGGGAATGATGGGCGCCAGCAGTCGCGTCAAATTTTCGTGCAGCCGCGCCAGGACGAGCTGCGCGGCCCGGCGGTCGGAACCGCCGGGGGCTTCCGCGTAGAGGCGGTCTTTCAGAACGTCGAGGTAGAAGCTGGAAAGCTCCACCGAGAAAAACTGATAGATACGCTGATAAACCCGGTAAAACTCGAACCGCTCGTAGGCCGTCGTGACGTCGCGGATGACCTTGTTGAGCTGGCCGAGCGCCCAGCGATCGATTTCGTGTAGTGACGCGGGGTCAACCCCGGCCGCATCAAACCGGGCGTAGTCTTCCAGGTTGCCCAGGATATAGCGGAAGGTGTTGCGGATCTTGCGGTAGGATTCCGACATCTCCTTGATGCCGCGCTCGCTGACCCGGATATCGTCGGCGTAGTCCATGCTGGCGGCCATGAGCCGTAAGACGTCGGCGCCGTACTGCTCGGTCGCCTTCACCGCAAGGACCACGTTGCCAATCGATTTTGACATCTTCTCGCCTTTGTCGTTGACCACGAACCCGTGGGTGAGGACGGTTTCAAAAGGCGCGGTGCCCGTGGTGCCAACGGCGGTGAGGATCGATGACTGGAACCAGCCCCGATGCTGATCGGAGCCTTCCAGATACATGAAGGCCGGATAGCCGAGGTCGAAGTTCTGGGCAAGCACAGCCCGATGGCTGGAGCCCGATTCAAACCAGACGTCGAGGATGTCACCTTCCTTGCGGAACTCGGTACCACCGCACTTGGGACAGACTGCGTCCGGAGGCCTCAGCTCTTCGACTGGCCTGGTGAACCAGGCATCGGCGCCCGCGGTCCGAAAGAGGTCGCGGAAGTGGCGGACGGTCTGGGCCGTGAGCAACTGGGTCTGGCAGGTCGTGCAGCCGAGGGCTGGGATCGGTACGCCCCACGACCGCTGGCGGCTGATGCACCAGTCGGGCCGAAGCGACACCATGGCCTCGATACGCGATTGGCCCCACGCGGGGAGCCAGCTCACGTCCTGGATCGCCTTGAGCGTGCGCCCGCGCAGGTCGTTGTGATCGACGGCGATGAACCACTGCTCGGTCGCCCGGAAGATCACCGGCTTCTTGCACCGCCAGCAGTGAGGATAGCTGTGCGAGAGCGGCGCCTGGTGAAAAAGGTGGCCGCTCATCAAGAGATGCTCGATGATCTTGGGATTGGCGGCGAAGACGTGCAGGCCCTCCAGCCATTTCGGAGCTTCCGCCGTGAAGCGGCCCGACGGATCAACAGGACTCAGCACTGAAAGCTGGTAAGCTCGCCCGGTCTGGTAGTCTTCCGCGCCATGGCCGGGCGCGGTGTGAACCAACCCGGTCCCGTCGTTGACGCTCACGTAGCCGGCCAGCACAATGGGCGAGACCCGATCAACGAAGGGGTGGCGGTACTCCGCGTGTTCCAGATCCTTGCCCTGGCAGCGGCCGACGATGGTGAACTCGGCGACATTCGCCGCCGCCATGACCTTGGAAACCAGGTCGGCCGCGACGATGGTGCGGACCGCTTGCCCGGTCGCGGGGCTCTTGTAGCGGACGCCTGCATAGGTCAGGCTCGGATGGACGGCGATGGCCACATTTGCCGGCAAGGTCCACGGCGTGGTGGTCCAGATCATGGCGTGCCAGTCGTGGTCGCTCGATTCATCGGCTTCCATCCACGCTCGAGGCACGCGCGAGACCATGGGGAAGTTGACGTAGATGCTGGGCGTGGATTCCTCTCGGTATTCGAGCTCGGCTTCGGCCAGTGCGGTGCGGTCGTTCATGCACCAGTGAATCGGCTTGAGCTGGCGGAAAACGTAGCCCTGTTCGAGCAAGTCGGCAAGGACGTCGAGAATCCCGGCCTCGTAGCGGGGATCAAGGGTCAAATAGGGGTGATCCCAGTCCCCCAGCACGCCCAGCCGCCGAAACTGCTGGCGCTGGACGTCGACCCATTTCATGGCCTCAGCGTGGCAAAGCGAGCGAATCTCGGCATGGCTCATGGCGGACGCCTTCGAGCCCAGGTCCTTGACCACCTTGTGCTCGATGGGCAGGCCGTGGCAGTCCCAACCCGGAACGTACGGGCTGTCGAAGCCTCGCATCGTCAGCGTCCGCGCCACGAAATCCTTGAGCATCTTGTTCAGGGCCGTCCCCATGTGGGTCTCGCCATTGGCGTAGGGAGGGCCGTCATGAAGCACCTTGCGCGGCACCTGCTCGGGCCGAGCGGACAAGCGCGTAAAGGTTCTGCTCGCGCCATCGAGCCTGGATTTGAGGCTCACGGACCGACAGGTTGGCCTTCATGTCGAAGCGGGTCGAGGGCAGGTTGAGCGTGTCTTTGTAGGGCTTGGCGGTGGTTGACATGGCCATCAGTGGGTAACAGGTATCAAACGGGCGCCAGTTCGAACCTGACGGACGCGCTCGAGAGATCGCTATGAAAGCCGCCCCAGCACGCCCTTGACGATCGTTCGCAGCTTCCCCTCGGCCTCGTTGGCCACAGCGAGAATTTCTTCGATTCGCACAGGGGCGAGCGCATCGGGAAGGCACATGTCGGTCGCGATCGAGAAGCCCAGCACCTTGAGACCCGCGTGCACGGCCACCAGAACTTCGGGTATCGTTGACATCCCCACCACGTCGGCCCCGATGGCCCTGAGGAAGCGGTATTCCGCCCTGGTCTCTAGATTCGGGCCGGTCACCGCCACATAGACACCGCGATGCGCCACGATGTTCTCTTCGAGCGCGACCCGCAGGGCCAGATTTTGCAGTGCGCGGTCGTACGGCTCGATCATATCGGGAAACCGCGGTCCCAGGCGCTCATCATTGGGACCGATCAGCGGATTGACGCCTAGCAGGTTGATGTGGTCTTCGATGACGATGAGGTCGCCCTTTTCATAGAGCGGATTGAGCCCGCCGGCCGCGTTGGAAACGATCAGCAGCCGGCAGCCCAGCTCTTTCATTACCCGGATCGGGAACGTGACCTGCGACGGCGTGTACCCCTCGTAGAGGTGGAACCGGCCTTCCATCGCGATGACTTGATGGCCGGCCAGAGTCCCACAGACAAGCTGGCCCCTGTGGCTTTCGACGGTTGACCGCGGGAAGTAGGGGATTTCCGGATACGGAATGGAGACCGCCGCGTCGATCTCTCGCGCAGAGCTCCCAGACCGGTGCCGAGCACCAGGCCGATCGTCGGCGTGGCGGACCAGCGGCCGCGCACAACGCGGCTGGCTTCCTGAACTTGTTCCCATTCGTGGTGCGTCATGAAGCTTCCCGCCAGGTGCGGCGCGAGACAGAGTCAGAGCCGGCGGCCTGGCCCTTGATTAACGGACCGCACGCGCTCGCCACATCAACAAACCTGAGCCTGATCGTCGTCCAATCGCTCACACGAGAAATTCGTAACGCCTGAGCAGACGAACGAATCGAGGATCACGGCGGAGGATTTTGAGGTCGGGATCCTTGCGCAAGCGGTCGAGGTATCGATAGCCGAGCTCCAAGGACCGTTGGAGCGTGGAAAAGGCCGGATCGATCATCCCCAGGACGGCGTAGCTGCAAGCCAGGTTGTACCACGCGATCGAGTTTTCCGGAATCAGCCGAACCAGGCGGCGGTCAAGCTGAAGTGCCCGCGTGTACTCGCCTTTGGCGGCCAGGTTGTTCGCCTGGACCCGAATGGCTTCGACGAAGAATGGGTCGCGTTCCAGCACCCGGCCCAGAAACTCGATCTCGAAATTGCGCTGAGTTTGCTCTCTCAGACGTCGAGTGGATGTTTCCGAAGTCGGACGTTCCGAGGAAGAATCGCCTGCACGCTCATACGGTGATCCCATCACTGAGTGCTCCCTCCCGGCCAGCAAACAGGCGCCCCCGCTCACACGGCCTTGGCCGTGAGGGGGGGCTGATGCGGCGAGACTTTAAGAATAGCCGGAATGAGGCTCGCCCGACAAGGCGTAAAGCACGCCTCGCCAGCGAGATTCCTATTGCTCACGCTCTTGATGTTACTCGAATTCCTCACCCGAAACCAGCCTTGCGCACGGCTGGTGGGACGCCCTCGGCGCTGGTTGCCAATGCAACCGGGAAATTGAGAGAGTTTGCCCAAAAGAAACAGGCGCGAATCGCGGGCAGATTACACGATTGCAAGCTTTCACGACAGCCACGCCTTTGAGCTGGCAGCTCCGCAAGTTTCCCCACGCCGTCGAGGGGAAAGAGGAGAGTACGCACAGCCTTTCAGCGGCGGTCAATCAATTTCGTCTTCCTCTTCTTCCTCATCGAGGTCATCGAATTCGTCATCATCATCGAAGTCGTCATCATCCTCTTCATCGATATCGATATCATCGATTTCCTCATCGACTTCAGGATCAATGTCTTCGTCTTCGTCTTCCTCGAACTCGTCGTCGATGTCTTCTTCCTCATCATCGAAATCGTCGAATTCCTCGTCTTCCTCGTCGTCAAATTCTTCTTCGGGCTCCTCTTCGTCGGGGTGGCGAGCATCCACCGGGGGTAGTACGGCCGACCAGCCGCCTCGAGGGAGCTGATCAATAAAGTTGTGGTCAAGAGCGGAAAGCAGTCCTATGCGGTCAAGCATCGATCGAGTCCTCAGGCCAAGAAAGAGCAGGGGTGAATCCCCCGTATGCCGTGCCATGCCAATGGGCAGCTCGCTCCGTGGTCGATTCAGGGCGATCCGAGGGCAGAGCCATAGTGGTAGTCAACGTGACGCATCGTTGTCAAGTATCATGGTTTGCGGTTCGCGGTTATCTATTGTACCCGTCCTTGAGGAAGCCGTGGAACGCAGGGGTAGTTGCCACGGTCATGCATGAAATTCGCTCCCCGAAATCGTCGGCATCCGGGGGGGAGAAGCTTGAAAAGACCCGGTTCGGCTGATGTTCTGCTACCCAAGATTTACATTCAATTCATGGATTGGAAGGCCGTGTCGTGAAGATCGCGGGAGGGTTTGGTTTGAGAAGTCCAAGGTCAGATGAGGCGGACAAACTGCTTGGCCGAGGCAGACCGTGTGATGGCCTCGATCAGTCGAACCGTGTCGAGCGCCTCGTCGGCGGGACAGCATAGTGGTGTGCCGTACAGCAGGGCGTTCACGAAATTGCCGTCGATCGACTCGGTGGTCGAGGGTAAGGGAACCTGATGGCGCAGACTTCCAGCCGCGTCATCTACTTCCAGCATCTGGTCGGTGACTCGCATGCGGCCCTGCTCACCGAACAGGTTCAACTCGAATAACGAACCCGGCGAGACCCCTGAAACCGCCAGGGCCACCGGCGTGCCATCAAGCAATCGAATCGCCGCGGCGGTGACCAGGTCAAGGCCGGGCTCAAGTTCGTCCTGGACGACGCACACTTCCTGAGCTGCGCGACCGGTGGTCCATAGTAAAGCGTCGATGAGATGGTCGCCCGCGTCGGCGATGATGCCTCCCCCATCGACTTTGCGGTCGAATCTCCAGCCTTCTGGAGCACCCTGCTGCCTGGCGAGCCAGGGCCGGGCGAGGGTGGCATTCACCAGCCGCAGTTTGCCGATCGTGCCTTGCTCCAGCCGGCGCCGGGCTTCGATGATGCTGGGACAGAGGCGATACTGGTGCCCCACCCCAACCTTGAGAGACCGGCCGCGGGCCAGTCCCACGATGTCCACCGCCTCCTGCAAATTTGTGGATAAGGGTTTCTCGATGAACACGTGGCAGCCCGCTTGCAGGGCATCCATGGCCGGCCTGTAATGGGACAGATGGGGTGTGAAGAGAAAGAGGGCATCAGGCGTCTGCTGCCGCAAAATGCCCGATGGTCGGCGAACGAGGGGACTGAACCGGATCCGGTTTGCTCACTGATCTTCGTGGCCATTGCCTGAGCGCAGCCTTCGATCAGAATCGGCGCAGCCGACGACCTGGACTTCGGGCAACGCCAGCAGCCGATCCAGGTGGATTCGTGCCGCTCTGCCGCATCCGGCAATTCCGATCCTCAGCACCGAGGTGCCCATCATCTGATCCGCCACAAACCCTTTCCAGCCGGTAGAAGCCGACCGAAAATCACGCCCCGATCCGCCGGCCCCGTTGCACTCAAAAAGAGCCCGCTCAATACCATCAACATGAATGTCCCACGTCAAGACTTAATCCGCGTGCGTCAAGACTTTATTTCCATTTCGCGCGCTCCCTTGGGCGTCTTCCGGAACGTTGCCGATCAGTGCCGCAAATCAAGCCTGCGTCGAACGTCGGTTTCTCCCATCGATGCACTCGAATTTCAAGCATAAGAGCCCCAGGTCGTCAGCCTTGACGTGAACCGTGAACCCGGTTTATCGTGTCTAGGATGGATCGATGGTGGCTGTGGCCTAGCGGTTAAGGCACCAGATTGTGGATCTGGATATCGCGGGTTCGAATCCCGTCAGCCACCCTTGCAACCTGTCTGGGCATGAGCCGGCCTCTTTTGGAGCGTGTTTCACCAAACTCCGTAGTGGCGGACGAAGGGTGATCCATTGTCATGCTCAAGACCGCGTCGGAACGCCTCCGACGCGGCGTCGGCCTGTCATCATCCAGTGGACTCGCTCTCGGTTGAGATCAGGCGCTGTCAGCCGTCCCGCGGACAGCAAAGCCCAGCCTAGCACAGTGGAGAGTCCTGCTGAGGACCACGGACCTATTTTGAGTCGTGCTTTGGCCGACCGGTCGAGACTGTCGGGCTCGCAGGTCGGGTCCGCCATTGAGATCGAGGCTCCCTTCGCCAACGACTCAAGGGCGGCGTTAACAATCTCCGCGGAACGGGTTCCGCGAACTTGGCTGACTGTGTCAAACGGATCCTTCGGCTCTTCGGGTGGGGGGAGAGACTCCCCGAGCCCTCCTCAGGATCATCGCCGGACGGAGTATCTGGTTTGGACTCGCGTCGAAGTTCGTCGAACGCTTCATCGAGACCGAGTACGAATCGAGACCAGGGCGCTACACTCGATGCGTCGCCGAGGTCTTGCTGCGCAGAGTCTTCTTCAGTTGTGCTCGAGACATCGCCCTCATCGACTCCTTCGTCACGCCCGACCGTGCTGGGCGGCAACCCCTGACCAACGGAAGCCCCCGGCGCGGCGGCAAAGGCGATGGTCACGGCCGTCGCTTCCTGCACATCCTTGGGTTCTTCCTCGGTGGCGTTGACATCGACGGGTGATATCAAGAGCGTCGCGATCAAGGGCAGGGAGGAATTCATCGAGGGCAGAAGCGTGATTCCCGGAGGCGGAACCGGGCCCTCCCCAAACAAGTCCGTACCCGTCGGGGCAGAACTCGGCGCACCCAGGGCAAACTCCAGTAAGGTCGCAGCCTCCTCACCTTCTCTGGCGGCATAGAAATCGATCACATTATCGTGAAAAAAGGCGGACGCGAGTGCGGTCGGAGATGTGAACTCGATAGGAGGCAAGGATTCCTCCAGACCCTCTGGACCTCCGATCAGTAACACCACGCGGCCATTCGCGTTATTGGCGACAATCAGGTCGTCGAAGCCGCTTGGATCGTGCACGGTGACTGCCGCTACAGGATTGAGGCCGCCCGATGAGAAGGATTGATAGACAGGCTTACCGGTCGTCACGTCGGAAATCACCGTGACGCTGCCGCTGCTTGGGTTGAGCGCCAGGAGGTCCACACCTGTACCGCCCAGGAAACGTCCGAAAAATATTGGCCCTGGGCTCTCATTGAGTGGAATAACGGTCGGGTTGACGTCGTCGAAGAATCCGTTCCCGCGCCCTGGAAGAAGCATCACATCCTTCGACGAACTGTCACTCACCGCGATCTCGGGTGTGCCATTCCCGAAGAAGTCTCCGTAGGCCAGCGCCACTGGTCCCGCGCCAACGTGAAGTCGCGGGCCTTGCTCGAATTCAATGTCAGTGCCTATGGATTTGTTGAGCAGGATCGAGACGTCGTTGGAGCCCTTGTTGGCGACGATAAGGTCGGGTCGGTTGTCACCGTTGACATCGGCGACGACGACCGCAACAGGGTTCGTTCCGGTAAACAAGCCGTTACCGTTATTCAAGGCCGCACCGAATCCCCCGCCGGGCAATCCGGCGTACACCAGAACGCTGTTGCCACCGGTATTGGGAACAATGAGGTCCGGAACTCTGTCACCGTTCAAATCTGCAGTCACGGGTGCCCCCGGCACGAGTAAGCCGGAAGTTCGATCCCCCAGGACAGTCGAATTCGCTCCAGGGCCGTTCTGGACGACGATGCGGTCGCGAGACTGGTTGGCGTAAATGAAAGTCGGCGTCCGGTCCCCCACGAGGGTGGTCACGTCGAGGTAGACACTCGCGTCGGTGATGCTCGGTGGTCGGAAGCTACCGTCACCCTCACTCAAAAGTTCGAGCACGTCTCCGAATGAATTGCCGACGAGCAGGTCGGGCCTCCCATCGTTGTTGATGTCGGCGATGGTCAGGCCGGTGGGATCGGGGCCGACATCGTAGGTGGCCGCGGGCGAGAAAATGCCGCGTCCGTCACCCAACAAGGTAGAGAGTCCGGCCGGCCCCAGTAAGGCCAGGTCGGCGTTCCCGTCCCCGTTGAGGTCGGCCATTCGGAGCGCCGACGTGGGGCCTGTTGGCAGTGATGACGGATTGGCGAACCGTCCGGCCCCCAAGCCCGCGAGCACCCCGAGAGTCTCGGAACCCGAGTTCAGAGCCACGAGGTCGGGGGGACCGCCTGGCGTGAGCGCGCCAGCGACTACGCCGGTGGTACCCTCCTGGCTGAGTAGCGAGAAGCCAGGATCACCGGTACCTTCAATCATCGAGGAGAGGCCAACCCCGGCGCGATAGATCGAGGGAGATCTGAAGCTAGAAATCCCCAGATTGAACATCACCTCCACCTCGCCGGTGACCTGGTTCGCCAGCAGCAGGTCAAGCAGGCCGTCCTGATTGACATCGGCGACCGAGACGTCAGAGATTCCGGGGCCGACCTGCAAATCGATCCGCGGTCGAAATCCTCCTTGCCCATCGCTCGGGTAGATTGTGAGTGTGCCATCTCCGGCATTCCTGATCACCAGGTCGTCCTCACCGATGCCCTGGAGGTCTGACGGGACAATTTGAGCCGGCTGCAAGCCCGTCGCGAGGGATTGGACACGGACGAACTGGCCACCACGATAGTCAAACAACGAGACAGCGTTGTCAGTCGCATCCACGCTGGCCAGCAGGGTGCCCTGGCCAGTGGCGACCGCCGCGATACCCCGCGAAGGAAAACCGGTATTGATCGTGATCGGCGGGTCGAACTTGCCAGGCTGGCTGGCCTGGCCCCGGCGGAAGAGGATGTCGCCAGTTCCATTCACAATCGTTACGTCGGGCACGCCGTCTCCGGTCAGGTCGGCCACAAGAGGCGTGTTAGGAGCAGAAAGGCCGATCGAACCAGCCTCGACGAACCGGCTGCCACCCTGATTCAATTCGATGTCGAGATTGTTCGGTGCGCTCCGGCCGATGATGAGGTCGGGTTTGCCATCTCCAGTGAGGTCTCCGGTCGCGACCGCGGTCGCCGTTCCACGCTTTCCTGGGTTGACTTCCGACAGGATCTCAAACCCGCCCTGACCATCCCCATGGAGCAAGACAACTTTGCTCACGTAATTCTCGACGACGACCAGATCGAGCGGGCCACCCAAAAAAGGGGCTGCGACGATCGAGGTCGGACCACGCCCAAAGCCCAACGGAATCGGCGGCGAGAGGTCAAACTGGCCCTGGCCCCGCCCCCTGAGAATCGACACATGATCCGTCCCGTCGCCGCCAGCAACCGCGACGGCCAGGTCGGGAAGTCCATCACCGGTAACGTCGCCGATCGTGAGCGCGCTCGGGAAATCCCGCGACTCGGCCCCCAGTGGGATCGGGGGCAACACCCCAAAGCCTCCCAGACCGTTGTGCAGGAGGATCGAAATGTTGTTACTTCCCTGATTGGCAACTGCCAGATCGAGGACCCCGTCTCCAGTGAAGTCAGCCGCCGCGATGGATACTGGCTCGTTCGCCAGGTCGCCGAGTGAGATTGGCGCGAGAGTCGTGAAGCCGCCGAGCCCGTTGCCCTGAAGGATCGAAACGTCGTTGGAGTCGTGATTGGCAACAGCCAGGTCCAGCATACTGTCGCCTGTGAAATCGCCAGCCACGAGCGACCACGGGGTCCTCCCCGCGGCGTAGAGAAATGGTTGTTTCTGGAAGCTGCCGTCGCCGTTACCCAGGAGGACCGACACTCCCGAGCCGTTGCCCTGCGAGTCTCCATGGTCGGCGACCGCCAGGTTGACGCGGCCGTCGCCGTTGACGTCACAAGCCACGACCGAAAACGGCCTGGCGCCAGCCGGAAACGACTTCATCGCCCGGAAGGTACCGTCCCCCGTCCCCAGGAGCACGGAGACGTCGTTGGAGTCGGAGTTGGCCGTGACCGCGTTGACATGCCCGTCGTGATTGAGGTCGGCCGTAATGACATTCACCGGACCATTCCCGACGGTGTTCGTGATCGTGTCCTGGAAGGTACCGTCACCTCGGCCGAGGAGAACAGAAATGTCGTTGCTCCCCAGGTTGGCAACGGCGAGGTCGGGCCGATGGTTGACGTTGAAGTCGGCCGACACCAGCGCGGCGGGGGAGGAACCGGCTGCGAAAAGGATCTGCTGCTGGAACGTTCCGTCACCGTTACCCTGCAAAACGGAGACATCGCCGGAGTTCTCATTAGCGGCAGCAAGATCGATGTGGCCGTTACCGAAATCGCCCGCCACGAGCGAGACGGGACGGCTACCGACAGAGTAGGACCGCGGAGACCGAAACGTTCCGTCGCCATTGCCAAGAAGGACGGATACCTCGCCGGGGATTCGTTGGGCGACCGCCAGATCGAGATGGCCGTTGCCAAAGTCTGCTGCCACGAGGGCTGAGACTCCCGAACCAACGTCAATCGTTCCCGAGCGGTGAAACTGGCCCGGTCCGTCGGCCTGAAACACAGTGAGCCCCAGTCCTGCTCCGGTGAAAGGATCCCCCTGATCGGCGACGATCAGGTTGACGTGTCCGTCGCCGAATCGGCCCGCCGCCATGGCGAAGGGTTGGCCTGCGACGTCGAGAACCGGCCCACGCGAAAAACCTCCCTCTCCGTCACCCACGAAAATCGCCACGTGACCAGTTACAAAGTCGGCTAGGTTGACGTCGGCGACGGCCAGGTTGACGATTCCTTGACCAAAGTCGATTACCTGAATCGCAACGGGTAGTGCGTCGAACGCAAATTGGGCGACAAGCTGGAACTGGTTCCCCCCAATGTTGTGGAGCACGTGAAGCTCGGCGGTACTCCAGTCGGGACTGATTGCGGTGAAGGCCACGTCCGGGAGTCCGTCCTGGTCGAAGTCGGCGACGGCGATGGCGGTCACACTCCACCCCTCCTCGGCGAGTGGGCCCCCGGCGACAGCCTGCTCAAACGTGCCATCGCCGATACCCAGGTGGACCCCGTCAGGGGCAATCAGATCGGGAACCGCGTCACGGTCAAAGTCGGCGGCGGCGAGTGGAGAAAAACCGGGAAACTGGCTTGGGACCGGCTCAAACGGGGGAGTCGACGGCTCCAAACGAGCCGTAATTTGATACGTCCCCCCGCCGCCGAGACTCTGCACCTCTAGGAACTCATCACCCGAGCCGACATGCACGTCGATCAAGCGATCGCCCGTGCCCGCCGCAGGGGCATCGGCTTGCACGAGTGGACGGCCCTGGGAATCGACAAGCGAGACCCGCGCCGCAATCCCAGGCGCCTGGAGCGCGACTGTGAGTTTCCCACCCACTTCAGTCGAGACCCGGTAGTAAGTTGCGGTGAACGGTGCGATCGTCGCCGCCAGCGGTGAATCGAGCGGCAGGGGCACGGCCAGAGTGGAGATGTCTGCTCCGCCTATACCGGTGAGAAGCGTCCGAGGTTCAAGCAGCACGAGTCCGGCGCACAGACAGGGCGCAGTCGCCTTTTGCCCTCGAGCCCTCGAGCGACATTCTGCTTGCGTCGCGGCCCGGCTCGACGAGGTGATTCCATGGTTGGCAGTCCTCGACTTTTCTTTCGACGTGGGCGACCGCGAAATCGGGCCGAAGGTGCTCGAAGTCATGACGAGCACTAACGCCAGTCTGCGTTCTAGATGCGAACACGAGCACAGTAGGTCGCGCAAGCTGTCGTGACTTGAGAGCCCCGCCTGCGAAACACTTCGAATCGATCGTTGGTCGCACCATGGCTACTTACGAAATGCAGGCGGAAAGCTTTCAAAGCGCTTAAAGTCTGTTCCTAAAAAGGGAGGGCGAGTCCCGGCGCGCCGGGACTGCCGAGCCGCACCTGCTGGAAAGACCGGCTCGCCGGGAGTTCGCCCTCCCAAATGAATGTCCCGTAACATCTCTCAATCCCGAAGAAAGCTCTCCAATCTACTTCCGTATTAGGTTACTGCGTGATAGGATTCGACGCTATGGACAGCCTACACTTCTCAGATTACGCATCTTTTCGAACCGGGGTCTGGTCCCCAAGGAAACTCTGATGACGAGATTCACGTGTTCTCTTTGGTCTTCGGTACTGTTGTCTGCGTTCACGTTCGCGGCTACCGAGACAGCAAGCCAGGCTGGAACCAAGGTCAAGGTCACGTTCAGCGGCTCCGGCTTCTCCGGTTGGTTCTTGTACGACCAAGCTCAAACGAATTCTCCTCCGCCACCTCCGGGCGTCTTCAACTTCACCACTGCGCCTCACGAGCTTCACTACCGGATTGGCGTAGGATCGTGGGTCGATGGGTCAGGAGCCGGTTGTCTGCCATACACGATTACCACCTCGGGAAACAGCTTCCATACGTTCAAACTCGAAGCGACACTACCGCCTGGCACCACGGCTACGATTGTCCTGCCCACGAGCGTCATGCTCTTGGCGGCAAGGTTGCCGTTCTGTATGTCCGGAAGCACTCCCGTCTTTCCGAATCCCCCGCTTGCGGGCAGCACGTTTACACTCAGCGGAGGATCATCATTTTCGGGAGCGATTACGACAGTCACTTGCTCGCAACTCGCTGCTGCGCCAGTTTTCGTGGAGTACCCGCCGGCGCCGTGCCCAGTCTATACGTGCATGCCCACTACCTGTCCGGTCTACGTCTGCCAACCGCGTCGGACCTGCTTCCTGTCGGGGCTATTCGCCGGCCGGGGTCACCGCAGCCGCTGTTGGTAGATGGTTGATAAGCATCGGCTGAGTCTCATCCGCCGATAGCAGGCAAGTCGAACGGTGAGACGGGAGAATGGAAGTGGCTCTCTGGGCTATTCTGGCACAAGCTTGAGTCCCTCGATCGACCTCAGGCGCCTTTGGATCGGTTGGAATGCTGGGTCGGAAGCGACCAGCTTGCTGAGGAGGGCCGATTGGTTAGCCAGGGTGGCACGTTGAAGTGCCACCCGTATGAGCGCTCAGGGCGCTCTCTTGGTATCGCGAAACGAGATGTACGGCATCCGGCCCGGTCTTGCGGGCTTCCGAGCCGGCAGCCGTGGCGGCCCGGGCGTAGATTCGTGCCGAGTTGTATGCGACTCTCCAGCTTGAGTCGCCCCGGCGCATGGCCTCGTCGGCGTCACTCACGGCCTCGCTGTGATGGCCCAAACATGCCTGAGCGAAGCCTCGGCCGCTATAGGCGTCGGCGTTCGCTGGATCGAGGCGGATGGCTTCGCCAAAGTCAGTGGCAGCAGGCCGGCTTGCATCCTGAGCCAGGTACGACCAGCCGCGGCGGCGATGTAGGCGGGGGTTCCCTGCCTGGAGCCCGAGCGCCATGGTGTAATCGGAAACGGCACCCGGGTGGTCCTCGCGGGCATCCTTCGCAACCCCTCGTAGCTCATAGAGCTCGGTCGAGGGTTTGCCTGAGCCGAGGGCAACGTCGCACGAGCGGATGAGGTCATCGTAGCGTTTCATGTCGCGCAGTCTTCTGGCTCGCAGCAGGTGTGCGGCGGCGTTCCGGGGTGAAAGCTCCAGCGCTGCATCGCAGGCCTTCAGAGCGTCCTCATCGCGGTGGGCCTGATGGAGCAGCGCGGCCTGCTTCGTCCGGTCGAGGGCCACTGTGGGACTGCCGGGAGACTCGTAACGGATTGCCGCATCAAGATCGCTCAATGCCGCATCGCGCTGTTGTGGCGACAGTTGCTTGAGAGCCAGGAGAAGGTCCGCACGGGCGCGGTACAACGGGGGCCAGTTCGGTCGGAGCTGGATCGCCCGAGCGAATTGTTCAAGGGCGTCGTCAATGCGCGTCTGACGCTCGTAGACCTTGGCCAGGGCGCTATAAGCCTCGAAGCGATTGCCATCAAGGCGTATGGCCTCCCGCAGGTCGTCGGCAGCAGACGCCACGTTCCCTCGCTCAAGTCGGATGAGGCCACGATTGACTCTCAGGATGTAATGAAGTTCGGTTTTCTCGGTTCCATCGCCCAGGAGCCTGAGTGCTTCCCGATAGTCGGCCTCGGCGGCCTCGAACTGCGCCGAGGCGGCGGCCGACAGCGAGGCGGCCTGGTCGGGATAACGACCGGCCAGGTCCCGGGCAACTTTCGCGGCACCGGCGTTGGCGACTCCTCGCAGCAGGTAGAGCCAGACAGAATCGGGCTTCCGAGGTAGGCAGGCGTTCAAACAGAGGCGAGCCTTGGAGGGTTCCTGAATCTGCAGGTGACAGATTGCCAGCAGGCATTGGGACCAGAAATGGTCGGGCTGCCGCTGCGTGGCGGCCTCGAACTGTGGGATCGCCGCAGCCCACTGCGACTGCCTTGTTAGCTCACGTCCGATCAAGAAGAAATCAAAAGCGTCAGCCGGCGCGAGGCGCTCGGCTTCGTCCCGCTCCCGCGCTGCCCCCTGTCGGTCTCCCTTCATTTGCAGATAGGCGGCTCGACGCAGATGGTAGGCCTTCGTCGCCGGGGAGGGCAAGTCGACGGCTCGATCGACGATGCGAAGCGCCTGTTCGGCCCGTTGCTTTGGGTCGGCCCCCGGCGACTCCGCTACCGCATCTGCCAGGATCAACAAGAGGTGGTAGAACCCGCGAACGACCTCCTCCTGTTCTCCGGGAGCCAGCACAGTGGGGGGGGCGGGGAGAGTCCATTCGTCGCCTTGAGCGCCAGATCCGAACACTCCGAGTCCCGCACGGGCAGACTGGCAGGTGGCGTCGAGTGCGCTGGAAGAGTTGAAACGAGCAAACCTTGTATCAAGAAAGAGAGCTTCGTCCCGGGCGTCGAGGAAGCGACGAAATCGCCTTCGGGCTTCCTCCCTTGCCTTCTGCTCCGCTTCCTGGGCCTTCTCGTTCGCGTCTTCGATGCGGGCCTGTTCGTAAAGCGTGACAGCTCTGGCGTGTAGCTCGGCGAAGCGCTGGTCCGGCTCGGACTCGGTCTGTCTCAAGAGTCCGGAGAGAATCTCACGAGCATCGTCCCAACGCCTCTTGGTCAGCGCCCCTTGGGCGTTGTAGAGGTCAGTATTACAGCCCCGCAATGACCTGGAGACTCGCTGCTCTTCCTGAACCCGTTTGTGCTCTTCGACCTTCTGGGCATGCCAGAAGGCTACAGCGCCGACGCCGGTCGCGAGGATGCCGAGAGCCAGGACGAGCGTTCTTACCGGCCGCCTCCGCGCCAGTTTGATCGATCGTTCCAGAAACGGAGTTCGCCGGGCGCGAATCGGTTGGCCGGCCAGATATCGATCCAGATCCTCTGCCAGGCCAAGCGCGCTCGTGTATCGCTTGCGGGGATCTTTGGCGATGCACTTCAAACAGATGGTTTCCAGGTCGAAGGGGATTTTCGGGCGGAGGCGCGAAGGCTGGACCGGCTCTTCGTCCAGAAGGAGTTTGAGCGTTTCCGAGGGAGTTGTTCCTTTGAGCGGTGGACGGCCCGTCAGCATCTCGTACAGGATCGCGCCGAGCGAATAGATGTCGGCCGCCGGGCCGATCTCCCGATCCCAGCCCTTTGCCTGCTCGGGAGCCATGTAGCTTGGAGTCCCCATCACCTGCCCGGTGTGGGTCTCACCCTCGTCGACATCCAGTCGTTTCGCAAGGCCGAAATCGGTGATCTTGGGGATACCCTCCTGATCGAAGAGAACGTTCGATGGCTTGATATCACGATGCATGATCCCAGCGACGTGGGCGGCGTTGATCGCACGCGCGAGCGTTGAGACAAGCACGGCTGACTCGCGCACGGGTTGGGGGTTGGCCGCAAGCCGTTCCGCGAGCGTGCCTCCCTCGAGGAGTTCGAGGGCGACGAACGGGACATCGCCAGTTCTCCCGATTTGATAGATCCGCAAAATGTTGGGGTGGTTGAGCCGCGCCACCGCCTCGGCCTCGATCTCAAATCGGGCGAGATTCTCACGGTTGAGATGTCTATCGTCCCGGACCATCTTCAGAGCGACCAGGCGGTTCAACCGGAGCTGTCGCGCCTTGTAGACGATGCCCATCCCGCCGCGGCCCAAGACCGACAGGATCTCGAATCCTGGCACCACCTCGACTTGGCACCCTGCTGAATTGAGAGACGAGGCGGCCAGAGCCTGTGCGGTCGTCTCACCCAATCGGAACCAGGTTGCACCGAGACTCCAGAGGAAGAATTTCTCGACATCCTGAGCACTGCACGCCGGCGCGTCAGGCACATCCGGGATTGTGTCGATTGTGCTCGCGGAGAACCCATTGCCCGCGCCAGTTCCAGAGTGAGTTGATTCCGAAGGGGTCACGTGCCAGGAATGGTTCAGGTTTTCGTCGCCCGAGCTCGCTTCCGCCTTCTCTGTGCTGGGCACGCAGCCCCAATTCGAACGGACATGCGTGAGCGTCGAGTCGACCAGGACCTCGTGATTGATGCCATGCGAGTTGCCGATTCTCGTCGGTTCTTCGACCGCGCCGATGGTGCTGGGCGCGGCCAGAAGGACGTCGTGATCGTCCGCTTTGGTTTTCATGGTATCCCCACTCGCCGTTCCGGCAACGAATCGGTGAAGGATCCAACGTAGACGCTCGAGCCCGGGAGCGCTGAGAATATCATCCTTGGCCTGACATTCACCCATTGATTGTAGTGGTCAGGGTATCTTTGGGCAATTCATAAAACCAGAAGTGCTTGCCTGCTTAATCTGCGTTTGTGACCCGAGCAGCTCACCCCTTTCATCCCCAACTCGCGTTTAACGGCCGGTTCTCTATCATGGCCGCCGCTCGAGAACCCGGATCACCGCTATTCACTTCGCGCACAACTCCAGAGTGAGGTTTGGTGCATCTGTGGCCCGGGAACGGGCTGACGTGACGTGAAGAGGGCAGTTGGGGACGAAGAAGTTCTGACGGATCGAGGGCAGGTAGATGCGGGGCGATGACCGCCATCCGAAACCGTGAAAGCCCGGACGTCGGTCGCCGCCCCGTTGGAGAGCGTGGGCCTCAAACGAGGCTATTGTTGTAGTTCTGGATCGAAGTCGAGATCGCCAGGTTGATTGCCCTCAAGTTCTGGGAGACGACCGAGGAGACCGTCCGCGAGAACAGCCAGGTGGAAGAGAAGTTGCCGGCAGTCGGTGCCACGATGGCAAGGAGCTGGTTCTGCAGCGTGGTCAACTGCGTGCTGACGGTCGAAGCCGGGTTAAAGGTGCTCGACGTGAACTGCGTACCCAGGGCGTTAATGGCCGAGGTCAGGCCCGTTTGGAGTGTGGAGACGGCGGACGAGACCGCCGAATTGTCCAATGGGGTGCTCGCTGAGATCGATGACTGCACGGCGTTGCTAACGGCTAGCTTGAACGTCTGGGTTGCCGTGCTGACATCCTGGTTGAAGGTCTGCAGCGTCGTGGACGAGATGGTGCCCGTGGGTTGCGTGTTGAGGATCGCGCTCGTCGCCTGGCTCTGGGCGATCCGAATGTCCAGGTTCGCCTCCTGTCTCAACGCCCGGACGGCCCGGTTGGTCGAGTTGGCCAGGCCGCTGCCGGCGCTCTGCAATTCGGTCTGGAGGGTCGATGTGTAACCCTTGATGGTCGCGAGCAGAGTGCTGCCTGAATTGGTCAAGTTGCCCAGGGACGAGCTGATCGCCGAGTTCAGGTTCGAGATCGCGGACGCAACCGCGCCATTGTAGGAGTCCAGGCCAGCCTGGGTCGGACCGGACGTGGTGGTCGCGGTCTGCCGCAACGACGCCACGGCGGACTGGTACGAGGCGTTGAACGTCTGGAACGCTCGTTGCACCGAACGGGCGTCCTGGGTCAGCGTGCTTGACGACGCCCCGGACCTCCCCGGCAGCCTGAAGCCACCGAGATCTCGCCCACCGCCAAAACCGAGATCGCCTCTGAGGACCTGGCCAGCATGCTGCCCGAAGCCGCCCAGAAGTGCCCCCACCTGAGACGACCAGAATCCGCCCAGGAGGTGGCTCGGGACCGTTCGGTCCTCCAGCTTGTCGTTCACTTGAGGTCGGAATCGCCTTGTATGTCGCATGGAGTTGTTCCTGGTTGACATCTCATAAAGTTGCCGGAAGACAGAACTTTGAGGACGCCCTGGGCGGCGCCGGTTCTCGTCATGAGGGGACTGCGCAAGTCTCTCTGCCAATGGGCGCGGAAGTCCCGAGCGGATTCCCCAGGGCGATCCTAACAAGCACAACGGAATTGCCTCAAGGGAGACGCGCAGCCCGCGGGTATTTCGGCCACAATGTTCATGCGATCGCGCCGAAGTCGCCCGATCGGTGGGAAGCCGGGGCAGTCCCATTCGCTCAACGTCGGGAGAGCCCCCGCAGATCCGTCGCCACGTTTGTCGATTCGTGCCGGGCAGCGAGTGTTGCACACTGACTGACAGACCGCTGAGATGGACCGATCCCCGAGAGGATGCGTCCGTCACCACAGCGCCTTGATCAGGCCATCCAGCCCCACCGGGTTATTGAAATAAGTCAGGTGGTCGCAGGCGACCTCGCGCACGTCGTAAGGCGGCGTGTGGCTGGCCGGGACGGTGCGCATGCTCTCTTGCGAGACGGCGATGTCGTTGGCAACGCCGGCGAAAAGCTGGTTCGCCGCCAGCTCGAGCGGTTTGACGGGCGCAGGCTCTTGAGCAGACGCTGGAGGATGCTCGTGTTTCCCTTGCTCGGGTCTGGCTCGACCACCTGGGGAGGCAGGGACGTGTTGCCGGCCACCATGATGTAGGGGATCTTCGGGTCGGGGCTATCGGCCAGGATCTTGAGCACCGGCGACCCGGCGTGCATCTCGCCCAGGTCAACCTTCACCTGCTCGATCGCGTGCTCCAGCCAGCTTACGACCTGTCCTGACCAGGGAATGACGGTCAAGTGGTTGAGCCCCAGGGCAAGCGTTGCCGTGCCCCAGTCAACGACGTTCGGCCAGGGCGAGCCGCCATTGGGAGTGCCCAGCATCACCAGCTTCTGAACCACCTTGTTTCCGTCCTCGCGTTCGATGAACCAGCGCGAGACCAGCCCACCCATCGAGTGGGCGGCGATGTGCAGGGTCTTGCCGTGGTTCGCACCCAGGCCGGCCGCCTCGAGCCGTAGTTTCAGCGAACGGGCGTTCTGCTCGATGGTCGTGTTCAAGTTTTCATAATCAAACGTGAGAACCAGGTCGTACCGGCTCTTGAGCGTGGCGCCCCCTTCGGCAAGCCTGGCGCGCTGCACGCTCTTGGCCATGTCTCTGGTGTCGCCGATGATGCCGTGGACGAAGAGCAAGATCCGCTGCGCCTGGGCGACGCGTTCCTTCACCTTCGCCGGGTCGGGTATCGACGTCAGGTTTTCGTTGTCATCGACATCGGCCACGGCCAGGATCGGGTACGGGTAATTCGTGCCGATCACCTGGCTGATCACCTTCTGGAAGAAGATGCGAATCGACCCCGTGAGACTGCGTTTTCCGCCCGGAACCGTGGGGGCGGGAATCCGGTCGAGCCTGACCTCGGTGGTGCCGTCAGCAAGCTTCACGGCGCTGCCCAGGGGCAGGAAGAACTCGCCGTCGAAGCCGATCGGCAGCAGGTGCTCGCCGGGTCCGAGCTGCTGGGGGATCTCGACGCGCAGCGGGTCCTGGGGAGTGACGAGCGCCTCGGAGTTCGGTTCAACGTCGGTCAATTCGAGCACGCTCAGGCCCGGGATCACCGCTCCGCGTGGCCGCCAGGACGAACGGCGGAGTCACTGACGGATTCTCGCCCAGGATGGCCGGCAGGGTGAAATCTCCCAGGTCGCGCGAGGCCAGGGGCGCGGTGGTCAGCCGGGCCTTGGCCTTGAGCCCGGGATGGCCCTTGACCTTGACTCCACCGGGCAAGGTGCAGCGCCGCCTGGGGGTCGGCGGGAATGGTCGAGGCGTCGAGCGGCCGCACCGTGGTGAAGGTGACCATGGTCGTCGTCCAATCGTCGAGCGCGCCCTCGGCCGGGCCGAGTTCCCGGGTCTGCACGCGCGCCATGAGCCGATCGAGCGAGCCTCCCCGCGCGCTGCGCGTGCTGGGCGGCGCGGTACGAGGCAGGTCGAGAGCCGGCTGCGCCAGGAGCCGTGCGTCAAATTCATCGGTGCAGGCGATCAGCTTGAGAATGTCCTTGTACTCGACCACGCCGAGCTTCCAGAATCCGTCGGGGATCGTGGCCGAGATTTCTTGACCGCCGAAGGGGGAGTACTCTTGCCCGGGCTCGAGCCGGACTGAGCCGCTTTGCTGAAGGTCGGCCGACACCTTGTAATTCTGCGGCAGATCCAGGAGCGCGATCCAGAGTGTGCGCTGGCCGTTGTTCTTGACCTGGATCTTGAACTTGGGCGGCCACGCTCTTGCCATCGCTTACCTTGTAGCTGAGGCGGATCTCAGGCCCGGCCAGGGGCGTGCTTCCCTTGGAGGATTTGAAGGTCAATCTCCTCGGGCTGGATCGTGGTGTTGGGGTTGCTCAATCGAGAGGTGAGCGTCCAGCGCGCGATATGCTCAAGCCGTTCGATGGCCTTCGCGGCGGTTGCCTGGGAGAAACCATCGAGCTGACCGACGAGCGGCCGGTCGCTGGTCATGCTGGCGATCACGTACTGTCCACCCTGGGCCAGCAGGCGGAACTCGGCCGGGTCGCCCGCGGCTGCCTCGCGGATGTAAAGAGACCCTTTTCCCGCCGGTCCGGCCTGCGTGAGTGCCGCTCGCGCCAGAGCAACGCCCTCGGCGCTCTCGCCCTCGATTCGCACGGCCAGGGGAGGAAGCGGCAGGCGGGTGACGACCGCCTTGAACGTCATGTTCTCGGCCAGGTTTGCGACGCTTGGAGTGTCCAGTGTGCTGGTCGTTGACCGCAGTTCGATCACCTTGGCCTTACCGACCGACTTCGATCGATCGCGCAGGACTTCGGCCGAGGCGTCGAAGGGATAAAGTGCCAGCTCGATCGTCTCGTTGCCGTAAGGTTTGGGCAAGCCGTGCACGGCGCCAGCCTTGAGCAGCCAGTCACCGTTCGTGTACAGGACGTTGTAGGCGAGCTCGACCGGCCGGATGGCTCCATCCAGGAAGAGGCTTTCCAGATCGCCCGCGCTGGGTGCGTCGAGCACGGGTACCTGGTCTTCGATCTGTGCCTGCTGCATCAACGAACTGGCGCGCGAGAAGATGTCTCGATAAGAGATCGGTCCCGAGGCCGTTCGGAGCGTCTCGTTCAAGAAATAGGAGAAAGCGCCCCGAGGCTTGTTGTCGCCCGGGTATTCCTGCGCCAGTTGATTGTCGCGGCAAGCCGAGAGCACGATGTATCGGCCCATGCCCGCGGCCAGACCGCCATCGCCCGCCGCGACCGGTCCGGCAAGCCGGAAGGCCTCTTCGACGCTGACAATAAAGGATGAGAGGGGCCGGACGCGGCTGTCGATCTGAGCCAGGCGAACGTTGGTTCGTTGCTCGGCAAGGTTGCGAGTTGCCGAGCCCGAATGGCAACTGTCCAGGATCAGCACCATGTGCGGGTCTTTGACCGTGACCTCGCCAATGAGCTTGTTCAGTTCCTTGTCGGCCAGGTCCCACCCGCCGTCGAGCCGGCTGTCGTGACAGACCAGGGTTTCGTCCAGCTTGTCGGGCTCGAGGGGCCAGAACTCCGGAGGCGCCTGCTCCTGGGCGCCATGGCCGGCATAATAAAAAAGGGCGATGTCACCCTTGGCTGCCCGGCCCAGATGCTGCCTGAACCCCCCAATGACCGCGTCTCGGGTGGCTTCCGTGTTCCGGAGCATCTTGAGCTCCAGAGTGATCCCCTGCGCCCTGTTCGACTCGCTGCCGCAAGTATTCGGCAAAGGCCTCGACGTCATTGACGCAACCGCTCAAGGATCGGATCGGTGCAGGATACTCGTCGATCCCGACAAGAAACGCGTAAAGTGTGTGCGCCATGGATGGTTCTTCCCTTGAGTAAGAGGGGCGGACATCGCCATCGCCCACTCGGCCTTGAGCTCTCAATCACCAGACGTACACGTCCGAGCTTCGAGAATCGAAGCAAGATCATACGACAGACGGGACAGATGCATTTATCAAGAAACCACGAGCAACCCCGAATCGCCACGATTGTCGAAAAAAAGCCGACCGCTGACAAGAGTGTGCCTGATCGAGCCGGCATATGCCGCCCGCACATCTTTTCTTTCTGTTCTCTCTGGCTCGCACTCCAAAGACAGGTTTCTTCCTCCCGATGCTTTCTTGCAGAGTCAACCCTCCTGATGAGAACGGAAGTTGATCTGCGCTCCTACCCTCTCGCTCCACGACGTCGCGGGCTATAAAATGGGGATGTAGAAACGCTTGCGATCTTCTCGCCGAGTCACGACTTCGTCCGGTGTTCTTCGCCTTCCCCGCTCGGCGGATCTGTGCTATTAAGGAACGACCCGATGACCGAGGCGAAAAGCAGTAGACAGATCGAGACAAAACCAGTCGCCGTTGGCCAGAGCAGGCCCTTGGCCCTCGATGCTCTCCTCTGTGAGCTGGATGATCTCCTCGAGTTGATCGCTGTCAAGGCGTCTATGCATTCGGACACGCTGGACGACCAATCATTGCCAAGCCTCGCGTGATCGCGCCGCTCGACGGCTCGTCGATCGTCGGCTGAAAGAGATGAATACGGGGACCGGTCCGTCAACATCCGAGGAGTCTGCGGGCACGTTGAGGACGCATGGAGGCGTGCCGTGATTGAAACGCAAGAAGGGCGGGCACGTGAACTGAAGGCCTCTCCGAGTGAGGGGATCGGCGAGGCTGAAGATCCCCTCGCCGCGTTGGCTGAGGAGAGAGCGACCTACTTCGACCGCCTGCCGGAGTTGGTGAGAGAGCATGAGGGCCGATTCGTGCTCATCAAGGGTCAGAACGTAGCCGGGGTTTTCAGCGATCACTCCGCGGCCCTACGGGAAGGCTACCGCCGGTTTGGTATTGTCCCTTTCCTGGTGAGGCAGGTCGCAGCCACCGAGCCGGTGGTCTATCTCCCTAACGTGGTGCCTTGAACGTATGCCGCGTCTCGATGGGCCATTGGACCGGACGGGCCGATCATCGATGTCCGGATATGGATCGGACCCGAGTACGAGGAAGCCCTCGTCGCTGGCGGCCATACAGTGCTCCAGGCATTCTCGGTCGCCGGGCTTCTGGACACCGGCGCCCAGATGACGGCCATTCAGCGGGTCTGGGCCGAGAGCCTGAGGCTCCCGGTCCACGGCTGGGTGAAGCTCAGATCCTCGGTTCTCGGCAAGGATGAGCAGCGAGGCTCCAGTTTATTCACTCCGCATGACTTTTGGATCCCTGGGGGTCCCGGACCCGCCAAAATGGCGGATTATCCGTGCCGTCGGCGTCGCCGTGGTTTCGCCCGGGTCCATTGTCCTGATCGGACAGGACTTGCTGGCAACTTGCCGCTTCACGTATGACGGCCGAAAGCGCCGGCTGATGATGTCCTACTGAGAGTGAGAGGCGCAGAGCATTCGTCAGCGGCGATCTCTCCTATGCGGCGGAAAGAGGATTGCCGTGCAGCCTCGGCGACGGACCGCATGGTACTTGGCGTCGAAGTGCTCGCTCTGCACACGAATCGTGCCGCTACCTTGGGTGCACCAGGCCATTGCGAATTCCTGGGCTTTGGTCTCCATCGCATACTTGCGTCGTTCGGTGGTCGCCTCGGCGTCGATGACTTGAAGGTGCCCCAGTTCGTGAAGGAAGACTTCGTAGAGCATGAACCGTCGGATTGCCACGGCAGGCCACTGGCAACCCCGTTTCGCCCCGAACAATTCCGGCGCCGTCTGGCGCCAGGTACCGATTGAAGCTCATTCGCGGCGGCAGGCCACAATGAAATCTCGCTTCGCCGAGGATTCGCATAACCGAGTCTGATCCCTCCGCGACTTTGGTCGTTGAAGTGGACCGCTCGCAAGCGGCTCCATACGTCTGTCGGCAGCCGATCAAGAACGACGCGGACATCGTCCTCGGTCACATGATGCACCCTGTCGCAGCCAGGAGTGGCGACGGAGAATCTCGGAAGCCGACTCATTGCCAAAATCCTCCGATTGTATGGCGATCGATCATTCCGTGAGACAGCGAGGAGCATTGACGCAAAGTGGATTCGAACAAGACCACTGTTCTCGGAACGCGCGTCGCCGTCAACCAGCCCAGACCGACGGGGCTTTGACCAGCTAGATCCTGTAGGCGATGTCAGAGTTCGCGAACTCCTGCTTCTTCGGCTCCTCACGAGGCTTACCCCACGGCCATCTTGCCTTGTTCCGAATTGCTATGAGATTAGCCCGATCCACATAGGGTGCAAGAAAGCCGCACGCCAGGCAAACCCTGCCGTGCACCTGTGCCCAACTGAAGATCCCCAGGCTGATGAATACATTACCGAAAGATTTTATGTTCCCTTCATAGAATTCCTCGCCCTGGCACATCGGACATTTCTTGGCTCCCATGGCAGGCCTCTCCTCCGTCGAAGACGTTGGTATTCCCCTTGTGCACCATCATGCAGGACATAGGAACTGCGTCAAGGTAGGGGTAGTTTAGGAGGCTAGGAGCACGGTTTTCGTACGTTGAAGGTAGGCGGATCCCGGGGAGGTGAATTCATGAATCGCAGAAGATTTCTGGGTTGGAGTCTTGCGGGGTGGGAATTGGCTGCCGTTTTCCCGGGCGTATCGCCCGCCGCCGACCCGCGAAGGCGCGCACGTGGCCCCGGCGTCCTGCCAGGCGAGATGCTGTGCAACGGCATCCGCTTGCCGAAGCAGTGGCCGCCGGCGGTCGCCTGGGACGATATCAAGGCGCGAAAGCCGCTCCCCGAGCCACCCTATCTCCAGTCGCCTCCCGAGGTCATCCCCATCGATCTGGGCCGGCAACTCTTCGTCGACGACTTCCTGATCGAGCAGAGCACGCTCAGGCGCACCTATCATCGCGCCGAGTATCACGAGCACAACCCGGTATTCACCGGCGGCATGGTCTACAGCGGCGGCGTGTGGCATGATCCCAAAGACCACCTCTTCAAGATGTGGTATCACGCCGATGGAACAAGCTATACGACTTCGAAGGATGGCATCCACTGGGCGCCCGGCGCAGGTGCTGAGCGGGCGGACCGACTCGCAGACGGTCTGGCTTGACCTCGAGGAAGAGGACCCCGCGCGGCGATTCAAGATGATTCGCTCGGTCGTTGCCAACAATGATTGCCGGGGCCAGATCTATGTATCGGCCGACGGACAGCACTGGCGGCACGTGGGGCAGACCGGTCCCTGGGGGGATCGGAGCACTTTCTTTTATAATCCTTTCCGCAAGGTCTGGGTCTTGAGCGCCCGGCATGGATGGGGCCAGCCGCGTGCCCGCCGCTACTGGGAGGTGACCGACCTGGAGAAGGGACCGTACTGGCGGCAGCCGGGCCAGCCCGAGGATGCCTTCTTCTGGGTCGGCGCCGATTCGCTCGATCCGGAGCGGCCGGATTACCAGATTCCCTGCCAGCTCTACAACCTGGACTGCGTCGCGTATGAGAGCCTGTTGCTCGGCCTGTTCACGATCTGGCGCGGGCAGCCCGGCCCGCGCCCGAAGCCCAACGAGGTCTGCGTCGGATTCAGCCGTGATGGCTTCCACTGGTCGCGGCCGGACCGCCGGCCGTTCTGCCCCGTCTCCGAGACGCCCGGTGACTGGAATTACGGCAACGTCCAGTCGGCGGGCGGCTGCTGCCTGGTCGTGGGGGACCGGCTCTTCTTCTACGTGAGTGGTCGCGGCAAGGGGAACGTGACGAGCCTGGCGACGCTAAGGCGCGACGGCTTCGCCTCGCTCGATGCCGATGAAGCCGGCGGCTCGATCACCACACGATCGGTGAGCTTTCGCGGCAAGCACCTCTTCGTCAACGTCGCCGCCGCTGCCGGAGAGCTTCGCGCCGAGATCCTCGACGAGGCCGGTCAAGTGATCCCGCCCTTCTCACGCGCAAATTCGATACCCATCTCCGTGGATCGGACGCTCCAGGCAGTCTGCTGGCAGGGCATGAAAAATCTGTCCGCAGTGATGGCCAAGCCGGTGAAGCTTCGCTTCCACTTGAAGAACGGCAGACTCTACTCATTCTGGGTCAGCCCTGAGGAATCGGGCGCCAGCCACGGCTACGTTGCCGCCGGCGGCCCGGGATTCGACGGCCCGACTGACACCATCGGCCGCGGTGCCGGGGCCTTCTCGACCTGCAGTGTGTGACTTTCGCTCCCCGTGAGTGCTTGTCGATCACACCCCATTCACTCTCGACCAACCATGTCCGACTTCAGCTTCGATAACCCGAACAAACCGCCGACGATCAGACAGATTCCCAGGAGGACCAACCGGCCAATCACACGAACGCGCGATTCGACCTCCCATCCCCATACCGCGCCGTCGATCATGGCCAATAGATTTGCAATTCCGAAGCCAATAAACGACCCGCGAAAGAACGCCGCGATGTCCCAACCCCGGCGCCTTTCCAACCACGCCGCGAGCAGCCCCATCGCGCACGCCATTGTGAAGCTCAAGAAGCACGCCATCCAGATCTCGCCGACTCGGAGGAATCCGGCCAAAGCAATGCTGTTCGTCTCCTCTCCCGTGAGATGCTGGTACGAGCGGACCAGGAAACCCAGAGGATGGAACCGCTCCATGGCGACCTGAGTCGCCATGACGAAGAAACCCACGACGAAGATGGGCAAGAATGTGTAATGGAAGGCTCGAAGCGGTCGTCTCAGGATCAACTTCCAGACAATCAGGAAGTCGATCGAGCCCATCAGAACAACCAAAACTTGTGGGAATACGACCTCGAGCGCGGCGCGAGTTATTGCCAGGTTCACGGCTGTTAGCGCGACGAGCATCATCACCTGGCCGATCGACAGACGCGTGGCATACATTGCGCGAGTCGTCCTGCGGTTTGCGATGGGCCTCGCCTCGGCCACGATCGACCGAAGCAACGGCCGTGAATCCTCTCACAAGTGTCAAAGGAGAGCGTAGTGCCTGGCCGTCGGCGCCGCAATGGGGCTCGGGTCTTGATCAACCTTTCGCGAGCCGTTCGGTGGCGGCGATGCCGGTTTGTGCTGATGCGGTTCCTTCTGGGGCTGTGGGGCAGAATCACTCAGCGAACCAGTTATCCGCAAGACCACGCCGATTGGGCCCTCCAGTGGATTGCTGGGGCCCGGAGGCTCGAGCGGCGCCGGTACTGATGGTGTGCTCTAGTCGTCCGGTAAGCTTGCGCCGTCGCGAGCCGTGGAGACTGCGGAAGCCCCATGCCCGAGTCCACGATGATGGACGGACTCTTCACGCCACGGCCGAGAAGCCTTACGATCAGACAAAGGGACCGGGCTGACAGGACCCCGGCCGGTTGTGTGAGTGTGAGTGTGGACGAGACGACCAGGACCGATCTATGACCAGCCGTAGCACCCCGCCCGCCACGTTGTGCCTCACCCTTCGGATGAGGTTACCAGTCGCCGTCTCTGCCGTCGTCTGGATCGCGGCCATGGCCATGTGCGGCGATTCGGCCCGCGGCGGCAACGAGCCCGCGAAGGTCGAGTTCAATCGAGACGTACGGCCGATCCTCTCCGACAACTGCTTCCTGTGCCACGGTCCGGACAAGAACCGTCGCAAGGCCGACCTGAGACTTGACGTCCGTGCCGACGCGATCGACGCCGAGGCCATCGTCCCGGGAGAGCCCGGGGAGAGTGAGCTGGTGGAACGGATCTTCAGCGACGACGCCGACGAGCAGATGCCGCCGCCGAAGTCGAACAAGAAGCTGACCAGCCGGCAGAAGGAGATCCTCAGGCGCTGGGTCGAGCAGGGGGCGGAATATCAGAAACACTGGTCTTACGAGCGGCCCGTCAAGGCCGAGATCCCCGCCGGCCAGAACGCCGTGGACGTGCTGGTGCGGCGAAGGCTCGCGGAAGTCGGGCTGAAGCCTTCGCCCGAGGCCGACCGCCGGACCTTGATCCGCCGTTTGAGATCCGACCTGGTCGGCCTGCCCCCGTCGCCCGAAGATGTCCGGGCGTTCGCGGACGATCCGTCTCCGCAGGCCTATGAGCGGCTGGTCGAACGCTTGCTGGCAAGCCCCCATTACGGCGAGCGCATGGCGATCGGCTGGCTCGACGTGGTGCGGTTCGCTGACACGATCGGCTACCACAGCGATAACCCTCGCAACATCTGGCCGTATCGCGACTGGGTCATCAACGGCTTCAACGACAACAAGCCGTTCGACCGCTTCACCGTGGAGCAGCTTGCCGGCGACCTGCTGCCAGACGCGAGCCTCGAGACCCGCGTCGGATCAGCGTTCAACCGGCTGTTGCTCTCCACCGAAGAAGGAGGGGCCCAGGCGAAAGACTACGAGGCCCGCATGCTCACGGACCGCGTCCGGGCCGTCGGGGCGGTGTGGCTCGGGCAGACCACCGGGTGCGCCAGTGCCACGATCACAAGTTCGATCCGTTCACGACACGCGACTTCTACTCGCTCGGCGCCTTCTTCGAGGATATCGAAGAGCCGATCATCGGCCACCGCGAGGAGGGTATGGCCGTCACCACACCCGAGAACGCGAAGACCCTGGCGAAGCTCGACGCGGCGCTGGCGGAAGCCAGGTCGCGCCTGGATGCCGTCGCTCCGCAATTGAACGCGGCGCAGGATCAGTGGGCGGCCGACGTCGTCCGCTATGCGATCACGCTCCCCGAGCTTGCGGCCGATTCCCGGGCGTCCCACGCCGAGAAGGCGGCCGCCCGCACCGTGACCAATGCCCTGAAAAAACCGGCCGCTTCTCGAGACGCGAAGGAAAGCGAATCCATCCGGGACTACTTCCTCTCGAAGGCCACGACGTTATTCCCCGCCGAACGAGAGGCAGTCGCCCGGGCCGAGCGCGAGCGCAAGACGTTCGTCGATGCGTTGCCGAAATGCCTGGTGAGCGTCAGCAGCAGGGCGAAGCGCACGGTCCGGATCCTGCCGCGGGGCAACTGGATGGACGAGAGCGGCGAGGTCGTGAAGCCCGCACTGCCGCACTTCCTGCCGCGACCGGACGTGAAGAACCGCGAGCTCACGCGGCTGGATCTGGCCCGTTGGCTGGTCTCGCGCGATAACCCGCTGACGGCCCGTACGGTGATGAACCGGCTCTGGAAGCAATTCTTCGGCGCGGGACTGAGCAGGCAATTGGATGACCTCGGCGCCCAGGGTGAACCTCCCTCGAACCCGGCCCTGCTGGACTGGCTGGCCTGCGAGTTCATGGACAGCGGCTGGGACATGAAGCACATGGTACGTACCATCGTCACAAGCGCAACCTACAGGCAGACCTCGGTGGGAACGCCCGAATTGCTGGCCGCCGACCCGCTCAACCGAGAACTCGCCCGCCAGAGCGCGTATCGGGTCGACGCGGAGCTCGTCCGCGACAATGCACTGACCATCGCCGGACTCCTGGTCCCGACGGTCGGCGGCCCGAGCGTGAAGCCATACCAGCCCGAAGGGTACTGGGAAAACCTCAACTTCCCACCGCGGGTGTACGTCGCGGACAAGGGCGCCGCCCAGCACCGGCGCGGTCTCTACACCTGGTGGCAACGCACGTTCATGCACCCGAGCCTTCTCGCCTTCGACGCTCCCAGCCGCGAGGAATGCTGTGCCGAACGGACCCGGTCGAACATCCCTCAGCAGGCACTGGTGCTCCTGAACGACCCGACGTACGTCGAGGCTGCCCGAGCCTTCGCCGAACGAGTCCTCCGTGAAGCTCAGGGCGGTCTCGAATCGCGCCTCGAACCGGGCCTGGCAACTCGCTCTGCAGCGTGCCCCGCGCCCCGAGGAGGTGAAGACGATCCGCGACCTGCTTGCCAGACACCTCGAGGTCTACCGGGCGAACCCGGATGCGGCGCGGCGCTCCTCGGGACCGGCCTCGCGCCGCGGCCCGACGACCTGGACCCGGCGGAAGTCGCGGCCTGGACGCACGTCGCTCGCGTGCTGCTTAACCTCCACGAGACTGTCACGAGGTCATGAGATGAGACGAACTGCTCTGAACCTGGCGATCCATCGCCGAGCCTTCCTTGGCCGGGCGGCCCAAGGCGTCGGGACGGTTGCGGTTGCCTCACTGCTCGACCCTTCGCTGCTGCGCGCCGAGCCGCCGCGCGTTGCGCCAGCTCGCCCGGCTCGCCCTGCCCCGGCGGGCGAAGCGGGTGATCTGGCTGACGATGGCGGGGGGGCCGTCGCAGTTCGAGACGTTTGACCCCAAGCCCGCGTTGTCCAGGATGGACGGAAGGGCGATGCCCGAGTCGTTCACCCGGGGCCAGCAGCTCGCCCAGCTCCAGGGCCAGCAGCTCGTCTGCCTGGGCCCCATGTTCCCCTTCCGCAAGTTCGGCAAGAGCGGGACCGAGGTGAGCACGCTGTTCCCGCACATCGGGTCGGTGATCGATGAGATCTGCCTCATCCGATCGATGACCACCGAGGCGATCAACCACGACCCGGCCCACATGTTCATGAACACCGGTTCGCAGATCGCCGGCCGGCCCAGCATGGGCGCCTGGGTCACCTACGGACTGGGCAGCGAGGCCGACGACCTGCCCGGCTTTGTCGTCCTCACGTCGACCGGCAAGGGACGCTCTCCCCAGCCGATCGCCGCGCGGCAGTGGAGCAGCGGCTTCCTGCCCAGCCGCTACCAGGGCGTCCCGATGCGGAGCCAGGGTGAGGCCGTTCATTACCTGGAGAGCCCGCTGGGCGTCTCGCGGGAGCAGCAGGGCGCCGACGTCGCCGCCATCAATGCGCTCAACGCCCGGTACGACGCCTGGTGCACGATCCCGAGATCGCCGCGCGCATCGCCCAGTACGAGATGGCGTTCCGGATGCAGACCGGAGTCCCCGAGCTGATGGACCTCCGGAATGAAGGCTCAAAGACGCTCGATCTCTACGGCTGCCGACCGGGCGATGGCTCGTTCGCGTCCAACTGCCTGCTCGCTCGACGGCTCGCCGAGCGCGGCGTGCGCTTCATCCAGCTCTACCACCGCGACTGGGACCACCACAGCCTGCTCCGGGAGGAGTTACCCCTCCGCGCTCGTGAGGTCGACCGGGCATGCGCCGCTTTGCTCACCGACCTCAAGCGGCGAGGCATGCTGGGCGAGACGCTGATCGTGTGGTCCGGAGAGTTCGGGCGCACTCCGATGTCGCAAGGCAACAAGGGCCCCGTCGGCCGGGATCATCACAACAAGGCGATGTCCATCTGGCTGGCCGGGGCGGGCATTCGGGGTGGGGTCGTCCATGGGGCAACCGACGAGCTGGGCTATGCCGCCGCCCAGGACGTGTGCACCGTCCACGACCTGCACGCGACGATGCTCCACCAGCTCGGAATCAACCACGAGACCTTCAGCGTCAAGTTCCAGGGTCTCGACGCCAGGCTCACCGGCGTCGAACGGGCGACGGTCATCCGAGGAATCCTTGCCTGAAACAGGGACAGATAGCGTTCCGATCGGATTCGCTGCGGACACAAAGGAAACATTCAAACCGAACTGTCCTATTCGAGGATCGAATGATGATGGGGCCTGATCCCTTTCCGTCTCACACACGCCGGGCCTTTCTCGGCAAGACAGCCCAGGGTCTCGGCGCCGTCGCCCTGGCCGCGCTGCTCCGTCCGTCGCTGCTCCAGGCCGCGCCATCGCGTGGCGTGCTCGGCACGTTGCCGCTGCCTCAAAAAGCCAGGCGAGTGATCTGGCTGACGATGGCGGGCGGCCCGTCGCATCTGGAGACCTTCGACCCGAAGCCGAAGCTCGCCGCGATGCACGGCAAGCCGATGCCGGAAAGCTTTACCCGGGGCCAGCAGCTCGCCCAGCTTCAGGGGCAGAAGCTGCTTTGTTTCGGCCCTCAACACCCGTTCCAGGCGTTTGGCAAGGAGCGGACCGAGATCTGCGCATTGTTCCCGCACATCGGGTCGGTGATCGACGAGATCTGCCTGATCCGATCGATGACCACCGAGGCGATCAACCACGACCCGGCCCACATGTTCATGAACACCGGTTCGCAGATCGCCGGCCGGCCCAGCATGGGCGCCTGGGTCACCTACGGACTGGGCAGCGAGGCCGACGACCTGCCCGGCTTCGTCGTCCTCACGTCCCTCGGAAAGGGCGGGCAGAACCAGCCGATCGCCGCGCGGCAATGGAGTAGCGGCTTCCTGCCCAGCCGCTACCAGGGCGTCCAGCTTCGCGCCAAGGGCGACCCGGTCCTCTACCTGACGAACCCCCCGGGCGTCTCGAGTCGAGCAGCAGGGCGCCGACGTCGCCGCCATCAACGCGCTCAACGCCCGGTACGATACGCTGGCGCACGACCCGGAAGTCGCCACCCGCGTCGTCCAGTACGAGATGGCGTTCCGGATGCAGGCCAGCGTCCCGGAGCTGATGGACGTTCACGGCGAGAGCGAGCGGACGCTCGATCTCTACGGCTGCCGGCCGGGCGATGGCTCGTTCGCGTCCAACTGCCTGCTCGCTCGACGGCTCGCCGAGCGCGGCGTGCGCTTCATCCAGCTCTACCATAAAGACTGGGATCATCATGGCGGCGTGAAGCAGGGGATCGCCCTCAAGGCCCAGGAGATCGACCGGGCCTGCATGGCCCTGATCGTTGACCTGAAGCATCGAGGGATGCTGGACGAGACCTTGATCGTCTGGGCCGGCGAGTTCGGGCGCACCCCGATGTCTCAGGGGGGCGACGGACGCGACCACCATAACAAGGCGATGTCCGTCTGGCTGGCCGGGGCAGGCATTCGCGGCGGCCTCGTCTACGGCGCGTCGGACGAGCTGGGCTACGCCGCCGCCCAGGACGTGTGCACCGTCCACGACCTGCACGCGACGATGCTCCACCAGCTCGGAATCAACCACGATGCCTTCAGCGTCAAGTTCCAGGGCCTCGACGCCAGGCTCTCTGGCGTCGAGAAGCCCAACGTCCTCAAGAAGATCGTCACTTGAGCTGGTCTGGAGTGAACTGCATCCTCAAGGCGTGCCGGAGCCTCATCAAGAGGAGCGCCCGCGTTGTAGAGAACTGGATTGGCCAGACGGACACCGACTTCCATGCACTGCGGCTGGTGACGATTGCCGTTCCCGCCCGACGTTCGTTGAGTTTGCGCGACGTGTAAACAGTTTACCGGGCCGGACGAGCGAAGCCCGTCGAAGGATCAGAGACTGCTCCGACCGGGTGAGCAATTACCCGGGTGGACACGGCCAGGAAGCTCACAAAGCGCGCTAGTCAAGCGACAGCGGGACCCCTGCATTCTCCAACTGCCTTACGATCACATAGGTGCTGGCGCCATACTCTTGGCTGAGCTTGCTCACAGTCAGAGGATCTGCCGTGCTCCGTGACAATCGGTTGATGAGTGCCTGCTGAGGAGCAAGAAATTCGGCCGCAAAAGCCCTCGAAGCCTTCTGATCCCATGAGTAAGCCTCAGTCACAAGCCGCTGAGTTTCTCGGCTCGTAGCTAGTGCGTGAAAGACAATTCTTGCGTTCATGAACCGCTGATTGTAGGCGTGACGGTTCATTGGCCCTGCGGCAATAATTGTCCCGGAGTTGGATTGCCCAACGATGGCTTTAATGCCCTGTCCAGGAATATGGTTCCGATCTTCGATTCGAATGGTTCCGTGAACCGCGATGTTCGTGGCCTCTTCCACTGACGATAGCGGCTCGGATTCAACATCAGCCATCGCTCTAACTTTACGGGCTAGTTGATATCCGTAATCCGGAGGGGGCAGTCTTTTTGAAGGGAGCTCGAATGGAAGAGCGATTGTGCAGGGGCCCAAATTCAAGTCTCGGCTAGCGCCCTTGACCCATGACCACTGAGCTCGAACCGATTCAGGCCGCCCGACCTCCGTCAAATCGCGGACAAGGGGCTCTTCGGCGCTTGTCAGCATCCCCTCAAAAAAAACCGCCAGATCCTCGCTCGTCTCTTCTGGATCGTACGGATCCAAACCCATTCTTCCGGCAAGTACGCAGAATTCTCTTTCTTCAACATCGGCATTTTGAATTGTGTGCCATTGAGCAGCCACCTGATCGACGCGATCGCCGGTGATATCCTCAACGCGGCCTAAGGTATGGTTGACGAACTGTGAGAGGGATACCTCGGTGGCTTGAGGATCGAGCTGCTCCATACCATCGCTGATGAACTCGCCCGGCATGTTCGGCATAGAGTCCGGAATATCCGCATGCCACTCAGTTCGAAGATTGTACCCGTCGTTGTACAGGTAGAGCTTTGGCAGAAGTAGCCCAGAATCAGCGGATCGAAGGCAATGGCGTCTTGTCCAACTCAACCACGCCGCATCAATGAAAGGTTTTCTCGGCACCGATTCCCAGGGACACAGCTCATTAAACAGCGTCCACCAATTTTGAACGATCCATTCAGCGATAGGGAACGCCGGCACATCTAAGGCTTCCCGTTCTTCCTCCAACGTTTTGTCCCACAGTCGTGACGCGAAACGCGAGCCGGCTCTGACGCGAAGCGAGCACCATGTCCGACGCTCAAGCAGGTCGTAGACGGCAGGTTGGCTTACTGGATCGAATTTAAGCGACAGGAATTTCGACACGCGGAGCCGCCTTTACTTGGTCGAGGGTTCAGGGTATTGACAAGGATCATTGATAGGGAACCCGTGATAATCGCCGGTGACCTCGTTGGTGAGCCGAGCTTCGTGCAGTACGCCGTTGATCCAAACCCATGCACGAAAAGGAAAGTTCCCTCGAAACTCGCTGACACACCTTGCGCGAATGCCTCGTCGAAGAGCGCAGAGTAATCTCGGCCAATGCTCGGGGGCGTATTTATCACATTTTGCTGCGTCGGAACGCTGTGCCGGGGGACCCGCTGGTGACGGGTATGTTTTGTGTTTCGGGTTCCCCGTATAGGTTACCCGCGCGGCAACTTCTTCGGGCACATCAACACCCTCGGGCCAATCGCATATTTTGACCCGCTTAATTCCGTGCCGGTAGGAAGGTCGTCGTGGCATGGCGCCATTGTACCCAATCGCGACCTACCGTGTCTGCCCTGACACGAAAATGGGGAGACGCTGAATATCGACAAACGTCAGGAGAGTTCCGCCAGTGTTGCTCGCCGTTTCATCGAAACACGAAAAGCAAATAGACCACGAGGTTGTCGTGCCGGCTCCCGTTGAGTCGCCGTCTCCAAGGGCTGGGGACAACTCTCGCGCCCATAGCGAAGGTTTCCGGCCCTCTCCGAATCAAGACGGGAATAACTTCCCGATCATGGAGAAGAAGAACTGCGTGGGAACGATGACTACAGTCCCGGGGCGGCTTGGGTCAATAGCCAAGGGCGGCTTGATGCCCGTGGTATCGAGGTCGAGACATCCCCAAAGAATCATGAGCCCCGGAAGGGGCGACGGTAATGGGAATGAACCCCCGCCCGGTCGGGGCGGGCATCCGTTTCACGAATCGCACGACCAGTGGCGGTAAGCCGCACCTGGCTATTGACCCAAGCCCCTCTGGGGCAAAGAGCGAGTTCGATCGATGGTGACACCGGGAAGCTATTCTCATCCTATTCCTTCAGGTCGTGTCCGGTCCCGCGAAAGACCGCCGCGCCGCTCTGACTCGCTCGAGAGCGCGTGATCACATCAGAACTCGCTCCTACAACCCGCTCAATCGGCACAGTCGCTCAACTCGCGTAAGGTGAATCGCCGATCGCTCAAGGTTGCGGCAGAACATGCCTCAACTTGTTGCAGATTGAGGGAACGGACCTGCGTGCGCGTTTCGCGCTCCGTCCCTGCAGCATCATCTTCCGAGGCCGCAACCATGGCAAGCCAGGCTCAGATCGACGCCAATAGACGAAATTCACAACGCTCCACCGGACCCAAAACCGAGGCTGGCAGGGCCCGCGCAGGGCTCAATGCGCTCAAGGACGGCTCGCACGCCAAAACCGTGCGCCGGGTCTTGCCACAGGAAAAGGCCGTCGAGCTTGAACAACGCATCAACAAATGGATCAACGAGCTCAACCCGCGCAACGACGCCGAACGCGAGCTGGTTGTCCAGGCGGCGGAGCTGGCCTGGACAATCGACCGGACCAAGCGGTCCGAGACCGCTCGAACGGCCAAACGCGTGCGCCAGGCGATGCTCAAGGCCGACCAACAGCGGCACAACGAAGTCGGCGAGCTGGGCCGCAGGCTCTTGTACAACACCGAGGCAAAACCCTTGCCCACGCCCGGACGGCGCTGGGAAGACAACCCGGCCGCATTTCTGAAGGGGCTTGAGAACAGCGCCGAGGGATGCCGCTGGCTGCTGGATCACTGGATCGCGCTGCGCGTTCTGCTGGACCGCATTTCGGCCTGGACCTACGGCGACATGTTTCGCTTGATCCGGCTCTTGGGCAAGTACCCCGTCGAGGCGATCAACGACCCGAAGCTCAATGCCATCTTCCTGGCCTGGGACTGCGCTCTTGCCCGGCTGGGCCGAGCGGTTCTGGAAGGAGTGCAAGAAGTGCAAGCCGGTGCACGACCCCGGCTTCAGCGACTTCGGCCGCTGGCGCGAGATCGCCGAGCGGCCGGCCGACGCGGCCGCGGCCACCAAGTTCTTTGAGCGGCTGATGGACGAGCAAGTGGCCCGGCTGGAGGAGCTGCTGGAAGTGCACGAGGAGATCGCCGGCGACGATCCCGCCGAGCTGGCCGACTGCGAGTCGTTCGACGGCAGCGCCGAAGGCGAGCGGCTGCGGCGGTCGCTGAGTGCCCAGCGCCGCGAGCTGCGGCAGACGCTGGAGCTCTTGATGAAGATGCGGAAGAGCGAGGATAACGGTCATGCGGCCTGCGACGGTGGTAACGTGAAAGCTGGGGAAAAGCCCGGCCACGGAGACGCCGGCTCCGGAGGTCGCCACCTCGAACGAGGATCACTGCGAGCCTGGGGCGACGGCGACGCCAGGGCCCAGGAAGCCCAATCGGGACAAGTCTCGTTCGATGTCGGCGCTGGAGATGGTGAGGTCGGAGCGGCTGGACGAGCAGGGCTTCGAGAAGTTCTTTGCGGACCCGCCTGCCGCGCTGGTGGTGCTCAAGGGTTTACGGAAGCTCGCGGAGCGGAAGGTGCTGCTCGGCCGGGCTCCGGTGCGAGGCAATGGTCGAAGTGAGAGCACCGCCACGAAAGAAGCAGACGCGAAAAACGCGGAAATCGAAGCCAACGGCGATGAGACGCAAGCCGATGAGCTACAGGAAGATAAGACCTACGCCACCGACTTTCGCGACGAAAAACGAACCCATTCTCGAGAGAGGTTTCGTCTTGGCACGGTGCGGAAACACGGTCTGCCTCGCTAAAGAAGTCAGAAGATTAGAACCACGAAGATCACCAAGGTCAGCAAAGGGAGGAGGGAAAGAACGATCGATTAACGGGGCGAGAGGCGAGCGCCTCGGCTCAACGGGACGACCGTTCCATTGCTATGGCAGATTCGGTCGGCGACTCGAAGGTCTGGCCTGCCCCGAAGTCGGCGGCGGAATCCGGTCGGTCCAATGTCCGTTGGTGTCCTTGGTGCTCTTGCGTCGGTTCAAATCACGTTCGGTCTCACCGGTTCGGTGCCGTTTTGACAGTCACCGAGGTGGTTCTGACAGATGATGAAGGTCCTTACGCTCCTGGACTGCAACCTCTAAATTGATGAAAACAAAGCATTTGCGACTTGTGAACCGGCCGGTACGCAGGTTGCTATAATGAGTGAATCTCGAGATTCTCCTATCAGACGCACGATCCCCGCGCGGGACGACTTCCTTTCTGGGGCACGATGATGGCAGCCGCAACCGAGACTCCACGGCAAGAGTTCACCTTCCAGGCAGAGATCAAGCAGCTTCTGCATCTCCTCTCGCACTCGCTCTACCAGAGCCGGGAGATCGCGATCCGCGAGCTGATCTCGAACGCGTCCGACGCGCTCGACAAGATGCGTTATGTCGCGCTCACGGACGAATCCCAGCGCGAGTCGGGACCGCTCGAGGTTGTGATCGAGCCCAATGAGTCGGAGCGGCGGCTGATCATCAGGGACAATGGCGTGGGCATGACGCACGATGAGCTGGTGACGAACCTGGGGACGATCGCGCACAGCGGGTCGGGCGAGTTCCTCAAGACCCTTTCCGGCGAGGCGAGAGCCAAGGCCGACCTGTCGCTCATCGGCCAGTTCGGCGTCGGGTTCTACTCGGCGTTCATGATCGCCGACCGGGTCCAGGTTCGAACGCGGAGCTATCGCGAAGAGACGGGCTGGCAATGGGAGTCTGAGGGAACCGGCAGCTTCTCGGTCTCGGCGGCCGACAGCCCCCTGCCCCGCGGCACCGAGATCATCCTGCACCTCAAGGAAGACGCCAAGGATTTCGCCTCGCCCGGCCGCATCAAGGACATCGTCAGGCGCTATTCCAGCTTCGTCCCCTACCCGATTCGCCTCGGCTCGGGCGAGGTGATCAACGATCAGAAGCCCATCTGGGTCGAGCCCAGGAACCAGGTCACCGAAGAGCAGTACACGCGGTTCTATCAACACCTGACGCACCATACCGAGGAGACTCCGCTCTGGCACTTGCACCTGGCGGTTGACTCGCCCATCCAGTTCCGGGCCATCCTTTATTGCCCGCCCACCAACCTGGAGCGTTATGGCTTCGCCCGGCTCGAGCACGGGGTCAACCTGTGCGCCAAGCGAGTCTTGGTGCAGAGCGATTGCCGCGAGCTGTTGCCCGAGTACCTTCGATTCCTGCGCGGGTTGGTCGACTCGGAAGACCTGCCGCTGAACGTCTCTCGCGAGACGCTGCAAGACAACACGGTCATCAGGCGCATCCGAACGTCGCTGCTCAAGGGGGTGTTTGATCGGCTCGAGAAACTCGCCACGGACAATCCGGACGACTACAAGAAGTTCTTCAACCAGTTCGGCCAGATGCTCAAGGAAGGGACGATCGTCGATCCGGCCAACCGCGAGCGGACCGCCAAGCTGCTGCGGTTCACCTCTTCATTCGCCGACGATGCCGACGCCAAGGTCTCACTTGATGACTACGTCGGGCCGGATGCCCGAGGATCAGAAGCGGATCTATTATCTGGGCGGTCCCGACCTGGCGACGATCAAGAAGAACCCCAACCTGGAGATCTTCAAGCGACGGAACCTCGAGGTGCTCTACCTGACCGAGCCGATCGACGAGTTCGTGATGAACGCGCTGGGCGCCTATCAAGAGAAGATCCTGACGTCGATCGATTCCGACGACCTCGAGCTGCCCGAGAGCGCCAAGGAGGCCGAGACCATCAAGACGGCCGAGGAGGCCGAGTCAAAGGGTGCGGAGAGCGGCTTCTCGCGGGTTCTCGATCTCTTCCGCGATGCCCTGGGCCAGCGCGTGCGTGAGGTCCGCGAGTCGAATCGCCTGACCGATAGTCCCTGCTGCCTGGTGAATGCCGAGGGGGGAATCAGCACCCAGATGCAGCGGCTCATGAAGATGGCCAACAAGGATTTTCACGAAAGTGCGCGGATCCTGGAGATCAATCCCCGCGCAGCCCTGATCCGCCGGCTCTGCCGGTTGACGGCCAATCCCCAGCACGAGGCGTTCATCAAGCAGTGCGGTCTGCAGCTCTGGTCCAACGCCCTGATCCTGGAAGGCGTCACTCCGGAAGCCGAAGACCTGGTGGCCAGGATGCAAAGCTTCATGGACGAGGCGGCCGAGAAGCGCTCGCCGCTGATCCTGGCATGATCGGGTCGATCAGTCTTGCGGTCGATTCGTGCGCGGTCAACTCGGCCCGAAATTACGGCCACCCTGAAGCACCAAGCAAGCAGGTGGGCCTCGCATCCTTCTCGACCCACCCTTCTTCTACGGGACCACGGGACCCCAAGCTCACCTCTTGACCGAGACGATCAAGGCCCGAGACAATGGCGGTTTCCTTGAGACAAACACTAAGGATTGACTGCTGATGTCATCAAACACGCTGACCGAGGCGGGGGCAACTGAGGCCATGCATGCGCTCTCCCAGGGTCCCGACGAACTGGGCCGGTTTGGAGCCTTTGGCGGCCGGTTCGTCCCAGAGACCTTGATGGACGCGCTGAACCGGCTGACCGAAGAGTACGCCAAGGCCAAGGCCGATCCGGAGTTTCAGTCCACGCTGAACGACTACTTGAAGAACTACGTCGGCCGCCCCTCGCCTCTTTACCTCGCGAAGCGGCTCACCACGTTTTCGGGCGGGGCCGACATCTATCTGAAGCGCGAAGACTTGAACCACACCGGCGCTCACAAGATCAACAATGCGATTGGCCAGGTGATGCTGGCGGCGCGGATGGGCAAGAAGCGGGTCATCGCCGAGACCGGGGCCGGCCAGCACGGGGTGGCCACGGCGACGGCCTGCGCCCTCTTCGGCCTGGAATGCACGGTGTACATGGGCGAGGAAGACATCCGCCGGCAGAAGCTCAATGTCTTCAACATGAGGACCCTGGGCGCGACCGTGGTGGCGGTGTCAACCGGATCAAAGACCCTGCGCGACGCCACCAACGAGGCGATGCGCGACTGGATGGGGTCGTCCAAGGAAACGCACTACACCATCGGCAGTGTGGTCGGTCCGCACCCGTTTCCCGTGATCGTCCGCGATTTCCAGTCGGTGATCGGCCGCGAGACGCGGCAGCAATGCGAGGAGCGACTGGGCCGCCTGCCCGACGCCGTGGTCGCCTGCGTGGGCGGCGGCTCGAACGCGGCTGGGATTTTTTACCCGTTCATCGAAGACGCCGAGGTCGAATTGATCGGCGCCGAGGCCGGCGGCCGCGGGCTCAAAGCCGGCGAGCACGCCGCCAGCCTGACCCAGGGCAAGCCCGGCGTCCTCCACGGCAGCTTCAGCTATGTGCTTCAAGACGAGGACGGCCAGACCCAGAGCGTCCACTCGATCTCGGCCGGCCTGGATTACCCGGGCGTCGGCCCGGAGCACAGCTTCTGGAAGGAAGAAGGCCGGGTACGCTACGAGAACATCACCGACAACGAAGCCCTCGAAGCCTACCACACCACGGCCAAGCGCGAAGGTATCCTGCCAGCCCTCGAATCCAGCCACGCGCTGGCCCTGGCATTCAAGGAAGCCAGTCGCCTCGGGCCGGGGAAAGTACTCGTCGTCTGCCTTTCGGGCCGGGGCGACAAAGATGCTTATGAAATCGCACGGCTGCGCGGAGAGCCAATCTGAACGGTAAATCCATGAACCGGATCGATACCCTTTTCTCCAATTTTCGTAGGGTGGGTAAGCAAAGCGCAACTCACCAGTCGCAAGGCCCTGCCCTCTGGTGGGTTGCGCTTTGCTTACCCACCCTACTAGACTTGAACCCATGAACCGGATCGATACCCTTTTCTCCAGGCTCAAGAACGACCGCCGGCCTGCTCTGATGCCGTTCCTGACCGCGGGCGACCCCGACCTGGGGACGACGGCCGTCTTGATCCACGAGCTGGTCCAGCGCGGCGCGAACCTGATCGAGGTCGGGATCCCTTATTCCGATCCGGTCGCCGACGGCCCCGTGATCGCCGCGAGCTATCACCGTGCCCTGGACCGAGGGGTCAAGGTGGGGCACATTTTTCAGACCTTGCGCACGCTTCGCGCCGAGGGTTCGGCGAAGCTCAACGAGACGCCGCTGGTCGCGATGGTCTCTTACGCGATCGTCCACCGCCTGGGTGTGGAGCGCTTTCTCAATGACGCGGCGACCGCGGGCCTGGACGGGATGATCGTGCCCGATCTCCCGGTCGAGGAGTCGGAGGCGATGATGAACCGGGCCACGCCTGCGCGGCCTGAAGCTGATCCAGTTGATCACTCCCACGACCCCGCGCGAGCGCGCCGTGGAGATCGCCCGCCTGACCACGGGCTTCCTCTACTATGTCTCCGTGGCCGGCATCACCGGGGAACGCAAGAGCCTGCCTCGCGGAGCTTATCGAAAACGTCGCCTGGATGCGGACCCAGACGGATTTACCCATTTGCATCGGATTTGGCATCAGCTCGCCCGAACAGATCAAGGAGCTCGCCCCGGTTGCCGACGGTCTGATCGTGGGCAGCGCCCTGGTGCGGCGTCTGGGCGATGCGCTCAACCGTCCCCGCAACGAGGTCGTCAAGGAAATCGGCCAGTTCGTGGGCGAGCTGGCGGCGGCGATACCGTAGGTGTTCGGGATCACTTGATTTACAAATCTCGATACACTTCCTCGAACATCGAGATGCCGCAAGCCGAATAAAACCTCCAAATACTCAACCAGCGGCGGTCAGGGGGCTTGGCCAGGTGGTCGGCAAGAGTTTGCCGCGCCCAGTTGGTCGGGTCGCTGATTGACAGGCTGCGCGCCTTGGGCAGTCTTTCGACCAGCTCGACGGCGGCGCGAGGATCGAGCGACGCCATGGCCAGGATCGTCGAGGGGCTCAGGTCGTTGCCTGCTCGCAGCGGCAGACTCGCGATGTAGGCAGCGGCAGGTTCAAAAAGGACGGTAGCGACGTCCCGGTCGTAACGCGACAAGAGCAACGCCTGATCGACGACGACCTCGGCCGAGTTTCCGCTCAGGTCATCGCGCGGGTCGTCGTCGGGAGCCTGCTGGGCCACGGCCCGCCAGAAGACCTCGCTCACCCGATCGGGCGCGATCCGTTCGACGAGAGGCAAGATCGACGCGGCCGGACCAGCCTGATGATTCGTAGCCGCTCGCCAGACTCGGAATCATCAATGTCCTTGATCGCCTGTTCGAGCGCGGCGCGGGCCGCGGCGGGATCGGTCAGGCGCAAGCCATCGGCTAGGAACGTCCAGGCGTTGGCGCGTTCTGATGCGCTCGGCAAGGCTTGCGGCAATTCGCCGGGCGCGGTCAGGATCGTGCTGGGCCATCCGACGGCAAATCCGCGGCGCTGATTCGACTCGCCATGTGGGTTCGTGGATGAGGTTGAGAACTCGCTCCGCCTCGGCTGGATGCTCGTAGGCGGCGCGGATGGCGATATTCGCCAGGATGCGCTCGTGCCAGCGATCGGGCCCAACGCCCTGGAGCAAGTCAACGGGTGCCTTGGGATCGATCCAGGCAAGATGAGTCAGCAGTCCTCCCGCATCAGTCCGTTTGAGTGGTGGCAAGGTTTCGACCAGCTTCCGTCCTTCGGCGAAAAGGGCCATGGCCTTGGGCCTCTCGCCCAGCTCAAGCCAGTGCTCGCCCACTTCGCCCATCTGGAAGAACTTGTTCGAGCTCAGCTTGGCCGCTCGCGCCGCGGCGGCGGCCCTGTCGAGCCATTCCAGCTTGCGCGACCGTTCCAGGGCGGGCAGGGCGTCAGCCAGATCAACCAGTGTGCCGGCCTTGTAGCTCGGCTCGACGATCGTTTCGGCGACCGCCAGGGCTTCCTCGGGGTCGATGGCCACGATCCCGAGCGCGGCTTCTCCCTTGAGATAATCGGCGGTCGTTCCGCGCTCGAACTTGATCTTCTCGACCTGCTCCAGAATCGCCGGCGGGTCCAGCCAGCGCAGCACGCGAAGCAGCCAGAGCTTGGCCGCGTCGTCCCCCTTGGCGGTCGCTTCTTTCAAGATCGGGTCGAGCACCCGCCGCGCCAGGGCTCGGCTTTCGTCAAGTGGCAGAGGCGGCGGCAGAGTGGCCATCAGCCGCTCGGGCTGCTCGCTCTGGCGAGTCAGCGTGACGAGGATCGGGCTCTGGGATCGTCGGTTCGATCAACTGCCCATGGAACCGGAACCCCTCTTTCCGCGCCAGCAGGAATGTCCGCCCCGGCCTGGTGTTTTCAAGCCGGAACCGGCCGGACTCGTCGGTCATGACCGGCGGCTGCGATCCTGGCTGGAAGACCGACACTCCCGCTACCGGCGTGCCCCTGTCGATCGACGACCTGGCCTTCGAGCGTTCGCAGCTTCTCAAGCTTGATGTCGGGAAGCACCGTCGTTTGCTCGTTGGCGGTAAACCAGCCCGACACCAGCGGCGCAAACCCCTCGGCCCTGACAACCAGCCGATAGGCCGAGCCCAGGAGCAACCTGCCAGGTGCATGGAATGAGCCGTCCGCGTCCGGTGCGAGCCGCATTCTCCTCAAGCGCCAACCGCTCGGGCGTGAGATAGAACAACCGGCCGTCATCCAGCGGAACGCCAGAGCGCAGCCCAGAGCTCGACCTGTGCGCCGGCGACCGGAGCACCCGAGTCATCACTGATCCTGGTCTCCAGCCCCCCTGCACGGGAGAGCGTCAGGGTGACGTCGTCCTTGCCCTTGGAGTAAGGCAGCATCAGCACGTGAGTGCCGCGGCCTGGAACCGAAACACGCGCACTTCGCAGATCGATCTTACGAGTCAAGGAGGGCAAAGCCGCGATGCCATGCTCGTCGGTCAAGCCCGACAATCGTTCCAGCCAGTCGTCCGGAACGGTAATCCCCATGTAGCTTGTCTGTTCCGTCTGGATGATCCTGGGTGCCACGTCGGCGCCCGCCATTGGCTTTCCATCGGCATCGTGAATCGTCAGCCGGCGCGGTGCGACCTGCTTCGAGCACGAGCCGATGAACCTGGGCGCGGCGGTCGTTTCTGAGCAGATCGACCACGCCCAGACCAAGACCCGGTTTGTGCGCCCAGAGGGTCAAGGGTTGTATCGACGCTTGCAAGTTTCTCGGGCGCAGGCCGGGGAAAATGAAACTTCCCAGCCTGGTCCGACCTGGTCTGCGACAGGACCGGTACCGACCCATCCCTCGTCATTCCCGCCGCCAGCGCAACTTCGGCCCCGGCAACTGGCAGTCCTTTGGCGTCGACGACCAAGCCCGTGACCGGCGAGCCCGACGTCGCCTGAAGCATCAGCCCGAGAACGAGTGATCCAATGAGAGAGAGCACGTAAAGCCTCGTTGTCTTTCGCTCGGAAGGAACGCGGTCTACTGGTCCAATCTTCGATTTGTCAACCGCATCCTACAAGCGTAATAGAACCAGGTCAACCGAGACCGGCCGCATCTCCGAAGTAAGATCAGCTTTACACTTCGAAGCTCTCGTTCAGCTCCGGCATGTGAACGGGGTTCTGGGCGAAGGGCTGCAAGACGGGGGCCAGGGCGTCCATGGATTCGGGCTCACCGTGAACGAGGAAGGCGTGCTCGATGTTGCCGCCGGTCTGCTCATACCACCATGCGAGATCGTTGCGGTCGCCGTGGCCGGAGAAACCGTCGAGGACGTAGACGGCGGCATTAAGGTCGTACCACTGGTCGAGAATTTGCACTCGCTCGACGCCCTCGGAGATCTTGCGGCCCAAGGTCCCCTCGGCCTGGAAGCTGACGATCACGATGGCGTTGTCGGGGTCGGAAACGACGTGCCGCAAGTGGTGGCGAATCCGGCCCGCCTCGCACATGCCCGACGAAGAAATGATGATCATCGGGCCATTCAAGTAGTTGAGCCGGCGTGAATCATCCCAGGTGGCGCAGAACTCGACGTACCTCGATCCGAAGTACATGGGGTCCTTGTCCATGAGTGCGCGGGCGTGGGGCGTGTATGCGTCGGGATGGTCGCGGTGGATCTCGGTCAGGCGCGAGGCCAGGGGGCTATCCACGTAAATCGGGATCGGCCGAACCTTGTGGACGGCGAAGAGCTCCTGAAGGCAATAAACCATGCGCTGGGTGCGGCCCAGGCTGAACGCGGGGATGACGATCTTGCTTTGCAGGCGCGTGGCCCGGGCGACGATCGCGTGGAGTTGCTTCATCAGCCGGTCGTAGGGGTCAAGCTCGCGATTGCCGTAGGTACTCTCGGAGACGAGGATGTCGATGTTCTGGACGAGAGTGGGATCGGGCAGCAGGCTGGTGCCGCGGCGGCCCAGGTCGCCGGTGAAGACGAACCGCCGGTCGCGACCATTCTCGCGATAGTCAAGTTGCACGATCGCCGAACCGAGAATATGCCCGGCATCCCGATAAGTCAGTGTGACACCCGGAACGATCTCGCGTGGCTCGTCATACCGGACCCGTTCGAGCCGATCGACCACCCACTCGACGTCCATCAGGTCGAAAAGGGGCTCGGGCGTCTCGATATGAGGGTGCCGTACGTGGGCGTTGCGCACGTCTTCGCGCTGGATCCGGGCGCTGTCGCGGAGCATCACGCTGGCAATGTCGCCGGTGGCCGGCGTCGCGTAGATCGGGCCGTTGTAACCCCACTTCACCAGGCAGGGCAGGCGTCCGATGTGGTCGTTATGTGCGTGTGAGACGATGACTCCGTCGAGGGCTCGGGGGTCAAACGAAAGCTGGCGATTTGGGCTGTTGGGGTCGATTCGCTCGGAATCGAACAGGCCGCAATCGAGCAAAAGGCGGTGGGCACCAATTTCCAAAAGATGGGCGCTGCCGGTAATTTGCCGGGCGGCGCCGTGGAACGTGATTCGCAACCAACACCCTCCCGACGATCACGCAATTGCATTACCCGAACCCGGGCCAGATCGGATGCGTGCTCGCCGTTTTTCCATTCTCGTCCCTGAACCGACCCGTTTCTCAGAGAGCCCCCGGGCGGTGGGGCATGGCTCGGTCTCGCTTGATTCCTCTGATGTTACGTCTCTTTATCATGCCAGGAACCCGCCGCCACATCAAGCCGGACCGGCAATTTACCGCCAGGCGCAACAATTCACAGGCCGCAACTCGGTGCGGCTTTATTTAACAGGAAGTCACTCTTTGTTTAGCTAGGTTTGAGGGGTTGATCGACGGCGGTCTTCTTGGGATACGGCGAGAAATTCGTGTTCCGGACGACTCAGTAGAGGTCGTCGCTGTCCGGTTCGAAAACCGGCAGCTCGCTGGAATCAGCCAGCGAATAATCAATCGGGTTTCGCAACAGCTTCGGCTCGAAGCTGATCAGACCCCGCCGCGTCGCGCAGCTCAGGCAGAGCCGCTCGTCGCCGTGGTGGACGAATAGCTCCCCGTCGAGCAGCCGGTGGTAGTAGTCTTGGCCTGGGGCCATCGCGTAACAGAACTCTCGGTGGCTGCCGTGCTTGATGCTCACACGCCAGCCGGGCTCAAAAACAAAAAGACGAGGCAGCGATTCTCGCGTTGCCGGGTTTTCGCTCGGGGGAACGGCCATCGGGACACCGTTGTTGCTGCTCATGGGTTCTTGGACTCCTCGGTACCGACCTGTTCTGGTGTGGTGGTGCGAGTCGAACGTCGTTTGGGATCTCCTGCTGGCGCTGTCTTCTGCACAGGATGGATGCCACAGACCTGATCGTTACACGGAACGTCGCGAGGCCTCGTGGCAGCCAGATGATTATATACACGCCGGCCGATCCAGGCGACACCGGGCATCCAGGCGAGAAGACCGAGTGGCCAGAAAACCGGCAGCCACGCGCCCAGCGAGCGAACCCCGTCGAAACCCGCCGTCACTCGACCCCACCTTGATATAACGTGCATCGACTCCATGCAAGCGTTTTTTGTGAGAGCCGGGTGCAAGGTCTCCACATCGACTGCGGTCAGGTCGACTGGATCAACAACGTGGTCGGGATCGGCCGCCGTCAAGAGAGCCATCGAAGCCCGGCAGCGCGGACAGGCGCCGTCGAAGATCACCCGCAACACCGGCTGCTGCCGGCCCGTGACCAGGCTACGCAGCCAGCTTCCTGAAACAAACGCGAGATTGGCCGCAATCATGGCGAGCCCAAACTCCGTCAGCCCGGGAGCAACGATCGCGATCCCCAGATGTAAGCCAACCATCCCTAGAACCATGAGCGGCCGGAGCACGCCGATCCAGATCAGAATCGGATAAAGCAATTCCAGCGCCAGGCTGGCATGAGTCAGGAAATTGATGACCAGCGGCCAGTTCGCCAGCGATGTGAAATCGAAGCTCACGAACTCGCCCGCCGTCATCGTCCCCCACAAAGCCATGCCGCTCCACCACGAAGGGCCCTGTACCTTGGCGAGCCCGGCCATGCCATAGATGAATGCCGTGTGGAGCTGAATCAATCGCAGCGCCAGGTTGACCGAGATCGTGGGATTGGGAGCGCCTGATTGGCCCGGTGAGACGCGCCGGCCGCCGCCTTGTGTTTTGGTTGATCGAGCCGCCGCACGCGCCTGCCGCCACCGCTGCCAGAAGCGGTCGAGCGAGACTGCCTGCCCGCTTGAAAACGTGACCGCAAGATAGAAAAGCAATGTCGAGAGAACCTGGTCGAATCCGAAGAGGGCGATCGGCAGCCGCCTGACGGTGGAGACCACGATGATCCAGGCCAGTACGCCGGTGATCCGGCTGAAGAGCCCCGCCGTGTAAAGACCCAGTACAACAAGGCAGACAAGCCAAACGGGCCGAAGCAGGCTGTCGGGAACCAGGAACCAGAACGACCACGCCAGCGGCTGACGCAAGAGCTGGGACTGGCGGATCACCGCCGGGTCAGCCCAGCCGCGTGAGCCGAAATAATCGTTCAGGTCGAGCCCGAAGACGAACAGACTCCAGAAAGCCAGCAAGCCCGCGGCGATACGAATCAGACCCAGCGGGGTGGGGTCGGCCGGCTGTGAAGAAGAAGGCATTCCAGGCCCGGCGGGTGGTCAAGGCCAGGGTGGAAAGGTAGCCGAGCATTTCGCTTACGAGCCGTCGCACGCGAAGTCTCCAATCCACTGCGGGGTCGTGAAGAACCGGTCGTCGAAAAGATCGAACGAACCTGCACCGGGGTCCGCCATGGCCTCGCGAACGACGATGGGATCGGGGATCAGGTGCTGCTGCGCGTAGAGTGTCACGCTCGCGCATCCGGGGTTCGCTTCGCAGAGGTGCCGGGCAAAGGCCGCGGCCAAGAGGCTGCGGTCGCTGTCGGCGGTGATCCGCTTCGCCTCCTGAACATCCGCGAACAGTGCATTGGCAAGCGCGAGCTGCCGTTGGTGTCTCATTCTCGGCCCGGAGAGAGAACGACCCGGCAGCCGGATCGTCTGGTCAGGCCGACCATCCCCGAAATGGAGCTTCGCCGTGATCACGGGAGTGGGGGGCGGCTCGGCATAGTAGCGGTAGGCGTAACCCTGATCGACCAGGTCATGATAAGGAGTGAACAGATTCGCGATGCTTCGCTCCAGCTCTGAAGAGGGTGGAACACCCAGCGCGCCTGCGATCACCGCGGCGCCGTGGTACAGCAAGGCCAAGGAGACCAGCACACGCGCCCATCCGGGCCAACCCGGTATCGGCCCTCGATTCCTCCCCTGGCTTGGCGCGTTGGAGTTCATGATCGCTTCGCGTCCGTGGTTAACACCGGTTGAACTTTCCCATTCATCCTGATCCAAGCACATGGCACGAGCCTTGCCATTCGTGGGATCTCGACTCACAAGCATACGCGCCACGGTCAATCCAAGCCAGAAATCCACCGACGAACTACTCCCCCAGTCGATTCAGAACCTACGATCGGCTTATCTAATCCCTTTGTTCAATCCATTTTGACAGTTCCCGGTTGCCAGTCAGACAAGGGGGCATTAGAATTTGACCGTTCTAAGTAGAAAGTACTGATCAGGGCGACTTGGCGGGCAACAGAGAGTACGTAAGCTCAGCAGGGGGAGCATCGCACATGGAGGCCCGGCCGATTCCGTGGTGCACCAAGGCGGCGTAAGGTGCCGGTCGCGAACTCGCGTTCTCCTATGGTTTCGCAACGTGGAGGAATGTCATGCAAGGGACGATCGTGATGTTGATGGCGCTGAGTGGTCTGGGCTGTCATCACAAGGGCTGCGACGTGGTCTACACGCCGTCCTGCTACAGCGGCGGCTGTTACGGAGGCTGCTACGACGGCTGTTATGCCACCGCCTACGCAACCGTCGTCGAGCCGTCGTGCTACAGCGCCTGCTATTCAGGCGGCTATAGCGGCTGCTACGGTGGCGGCTGCTATGGCGGCTGTTACGGCGACGGCTGCTATGGCGGCTGTTACAGCGGCCGGAAACATTGTGGTCTGTTTGGGGGGCTATTCAGTTGCTTCGGCGGCGGACATGGGGGCGGCGGTCTATTTGGCCGTCACCATCGTCGTGGTTGCTACGATGATTGCGGCTGGATGGACGACGGTTGCTATTCGATGGCCTACGGAGGCTACGGTGGCTATTCACCGGCCGTCTTCGGGTCGAGCATGCCGATTTACGAAACTCCGATGAGCACCGGCCAGGGAACGATGGGCTCTTCCATGTATCCAACGCCGCGTTACGAAGCGCCGACGCCAGCTCCCGAAAGGCCGGCTACACCGGTTCCGGCCACATCAGCGCCGGCCACGCCAGCGCCGACGACGCCCGTCGAAACTACACCACCGCCGCCGACACCCGCGGCGACCACACCGCCGGGAACGGGTAGTCCGGCTCCCCCTCCTCCCCCCGCTCCCGCACCCTCCGCGACCAAGCCCGGAATCTCAGTCGCGCCTGGTGCTTGGCCACCATCAACATGCGAAACGTCGTCGCCCGCCGAAGGCTGCTAGGAACCTTCGGCGGTTTTTCCATTTCGAATGGCTATCGTTGTGACGATCCCATGCGGCGGGTCACTCGGCTTCCCCTCTCCGGCCTCGTCGCTTATCCTGAAAGCGTCGTCCATTTGTCGGTACGGCGACGTTCCGGCCAAGTCTCGTGTGCCTCAAGCCGCCGGGTCAGGCGCTTGGGCCGGCTGAATTTGCGAGGTGTTCCCGGCAATGCTTGATCACTCGTCGTTACCCGCATCGCTTGAGCTTTCCGATCAGACGGCTCTGCCCGACCAAGACGGCACCCCGCCGAGCCAGCCAAAGTTCCTAGATTCGCCAGTGATCAAGAACGCACGGAATGGCTGATCGCGACCCTTGGCGAACCTTTCGCACGCAAGCTAGGTATTTACCGCATTCCCGACGACTTTGTTCTCTCGGTGGTCATCCCGGTATACAACGAAGAGAAAACGATACACGAGATCCTACGCAGGGTGCGCGCAGTGCCGATCCGCAAGCAGATCATCGTCGTCGATGACGATTCCAAGGACGGCACACGGCAAGTCTTGCGCGAACTGGCTGAGCGTGAGCCCGACCTGACGATCGTGTTCCATGAGATGAACCAAGGCAAGGGCGCCGCGCTTCGCACGGGCTTCCAACATGCGACCGGCCAGGTGGTCATCGTGCAGGACGCCGACTTGGAATACGAGCCGGAACAGTATCCCCAGCTTCTTCAGCCCATCGTGGAGGGCCTGGCCGATGTCGTCTTCGGCTCGCGGTTCATTGGCGAGACGCACCGAGTGCTTTACTATTGGCATTCGGTAGCAAACAAAGGGCTGACTCTGCTGTCGAACATGTTCACCAACCTTAACCTGACGGACATGGAGGTCTGCTACAAGCTCTTCCGGCGCGAGGTGATTCAAGGAATCACGCTCAAGAGCGACCGGTTCGGCTTCGAGCCCGAAGTGACGGCCAAGGTTGCCAGGTTCAAGATGCGCGGAGACGAACGGAGACTCACGATCCTGCCGGATCTACGAGGTACCCGTGTCCTATCACGGACGGACCTATCGAGAGGGAAAGAAAATTGGCATCAAGGACGGCTTCCAGGCCCTCTATTGCATCATCCGCTACGCGCTTGCTGATTGACAGACCGGAGAATCACGCCTCGTCGCACGGCCCCGAGGAGCCAGCCATGCCCGCAAAACACCTGGGTTTCGCCATCGCGCTGCTCGCCCTGACTCTCGTGGGGCCACTGACAGACACGGCGAATGTGCAGGCCCAAGGCACCGGCGCCCGGCCAGCCCCGCTCCCAAGGCCAAGTCAGGGCCAACTCAGGACAAGACAAAGACCGGCAAGGCGCCGGCTCGGCCCAAGGCGCGCCGCGAGCGCGCCGGCTTTTACATGGGGCGGCGGATCGCCGACGTTATGTCGTGGGAAGGAGTCGAATGGCTCTTCCGTGAGACCCGCGTCCTGGAGGAGCAGCCTGCCGCCATGCTCGACGCACTCAAGATTCCCCCGGGGTCGACCGTCGCCGACGTGGGGGCGGGGGCGGGATACCATACCATTCCACTAGCTCGACGTGTGGGGCCCGAGGGAACCGTGCTCGCCACCGACGTTCAGCCCGAAATGATTCGGATGCTGAAGCAGCGAGCCCAGGCCGAAGGTGTTTCAAACGTCAAGCCACTTCTGTGCTCGCAGCGCGACACGAAGCTACCGGACGGAAAAGTTGATCTTGTCCTGATGGTTGACGTCTACCATGAGTGTACTGACCCCGCGGCAACCCTTCTGGGTTTGCACAAAGCGCTTCGGGCTGGCGGCCGGCTCGTACTCGTGGAATTCCGTGGCGAGGACCCGGAAGTGCCCATCAAGCCCGAGCACAAGATGACCCTCAAGCAGGTCCGCCGCGAGGTCGAGCCCCAGGGTTTCACCTTCAAGACCTCGCTCGAATTCCTGCCGTGGCAGCACGTGATCATCTTTGAGAAACCCACCGACAGCGGATCGAAAGAGAAGGCGCGGGCAGCACCGAAGTCGGTATCAGGCACGCCTCCGGGATGAGGCGTCCCGTAGGCGCTGGTCGCATCGATCTTCCCACTTGGCCACGATCAACGTGATTCCGGACTTCTCGATTCGTCGCGCCGTCCGTTAACAACGACGGCGTTTTTCTAGATAAGCACACCCCCGTTCATCGGCTCTTGCGGGATTCGCCCGGCTGGATTAGGATTTCCGCCGTGCGCAATCGGCCCGATTCCCGACCCATGACGCTCGGCGCCTCGCACGAAGTCGCACACAATTGACGCCCGCGGTTCGCGGCGACTGCGTTCAAGAGCTTGCAAGAAGCACCGATGAGCAGGGGAAGGAGCCCCATGAGAAGCCTCTCGACAACACTTCCGAGCGACCGCGACACGCACATCGGTTCACGGCCCGTTGATCCTGATCCCCCTCGATCGCCTGGGCAGCGGTTATCGCGCTCGCTATCGTCGTCCTGACGCGCCTGCCGGTGGCGCGAGGCTGGGCCATTGAATCTGACGAGTTCGGTTTCCTCGACCAGATGCGCCTGCACTGGTTCCCCATGCACCACACGCTCTACCTGTCGTTCGGGCGCATGTTCGGCATGATTGTAGGCGACCCGTACCGCGGCCTCATCATGCTCAACATAACAACCAGCGCCCTGGCTCTCGTGAGCCTGTGGTGGTTCTTGCGCACTCTGGCCGCACCAGCGACAGCGGCGGCTGGTGCCCTGGTCTTGTCGGTCGCTCCGGTTTTCTGGGGCTATGGTGCCATCGCCGGTAACTACACGGCCATTGTCGCCGTCGGCACCTTCTTGCTTGGCGTCGCTTATCGCACTCGCCAGAATCGCGTGGCATGGCATCCGTTCGCGGCGGCAGTCGTGCTCGCTCTGGGCACGGGCTACAGGCAAGACATCGGCACGCTCTGGCTGCCTGTCTTCATCGTGATCCTCTGGCACCACCGCTGGAGGCGTGCGGCGCTGGCGGGCGTAATATTCACCGCGTTGAACCTGGCTTGGCTGCTGGCCATGCTGCACGAAGCGGGCGGCTGGTCGCGTTACCGCCAGACCAGCGCAGACTTCGCCTACCACGCGGGATTCCTGAACTCGGTTTGGAACCTGGGTTTCGTGGACGCGCCGGTGCGGTACGCCGTGAAGCTGGGCATGGCTTTGCTCTGGACGCTCGGCCCTTGCTTGCTTTTTGTTCCACGTGGAGCCTTGCGACTGCGGCAGACGAGAAACGGAGGCTACCTTGCACTCTTGTTGCTCTTGACAGTTGTGCCTCCGCTCGCGTCGCATTTGCTGGTCCATTTCGGCGTGCCGGGTTACGGCTTCTTCTACGTGCCCGCGCTTCTGGCGCTGGCGGTGCTGGGGATCGACGGATGCTCTCATGCCGACGTATTGGCTATGAGGCGCGAACCGAGTTTACCGAATCGAACGCGGCGCGCCGGCCCGCGCCTGCTGGCATCAGCCGCCTTCTTGGCCGGTCTTTTCCTCTTTTATCCGACCGATTATGACCGGCCCGGCTGGCGCGGCAGCTTCGACCTTGCGTTCGCCCGGCACACGCGAATCGGCCTTCAAACGCCCACTCCCAGCCGCCAGCCCGCCATCTGGAGGACGGCGAATTCGCGAGTCGTGGCCGCCATTGGCCGGAGTCAATGAACCCGAGTCTCGCCCGCCACGGATCGGTTCTTCTTTCACCCCGCGAAAATCAAGACACATCGACCTTGCGTCACCCAGAACGTCGAGCTTCGGCGTCACGCCCAAGCCAGGAGCCGTCGAGGCAGCCAGGCGGCCGTTCCGCCTGCGCGGGGCGCCGTCGGCCGTGCGGACGGTGACATAGCTGTTGAAGTCGGTTGCGGTGAACAGGAACTCGGTAGGCGTGCTGTGGGCCAGGTGTGCGATCGCGGCCGTGGTGATGTCTCCGCCCCAGCTATCCTCGATCGTCATGGCGATGCCCAGCGACACGCAAAGATCGCGCGCCTGGCGGAGCTTGGTGATCCCGCCCAACTTGCTGATCTTCAGGTTCACCACGTCCATCGCTTGATCCGCATGGCCACGCAGCAAGGCCTCGATGCCGTCGATCGTCTCGTCCATGACGAAAGGATGATTGGTCCGTCGGCGGATGGAGAGGCATTCATCATAGCTAAGGCATGGCTGTTCGATGTAGACATCAACATCACTTACAGCACGCACCACGCGGGCGGCCTCGTGCATGAGCCAGCCGGTATTGGCGTCGGCGACCAGCCGGTCGCCGGGCTCGAGCACACCGGCCACGGCGCGGATCCTGGCGATATCGACATCGGGATCGCCGCCGACCTTGAGCTGGAACCGCCGGTAACCCTCCGCGCGATAGCCGGCGACGTTCGCCGCCATCTCCTCGGGCGACTGCTGGGAGATCGCCCGGTAGAGCACGAAATCGTCTCCATAGCGGCCTCCCAGGAGCGTGCACAAAGGCAGCCCCGCCGCCTGGCCGAGAATATCCCAGCAGGCCATGTCGATGCCCGACTTGACGTACGGGTGCCCCTTGAGCGCGGCGTCCATCAGGCGACCCAGCCGGCCCAGCTCGGTGGGATCTTCACCCAGCAGGTGCGGACCCAGCTCCGCGATCCCCGCGCGCACACCGACCGCGTAAGCGGGAAGGTAAAAAGGGCCCAGCGGGCAGACCTCTCCATAGCCCATCAGGCCGGCGTCGGTCTCGACCTGCACGATCGTGCTGTCAAAGACGCTGACCGACTTGCCGCCAGACCACCTGTAAGATCCCTCGTGCAAGGGTAGGTCAACCTGATAGGCCGAGATCCGCCTGATCTTCATGTGTTCTCCCGATGATCGATCGGTCGAGCAGCCAGACGGCTCAATTCCGCTGAGATCAGCTCAGAATGGTGTCGAGTTCGTGTTTCCCGCAGCGGCCGGCCGGTTCGCGGGCCGCTGGTTTGGCCGAGCCGACCCGCGGGTTCGCGGCGTCCCCGCGGGCACCGTGCCCGCGCCGGTGCTGGTCGTTCGTCCCGGAGGGGTGATGCCCGCCTCGGCGCCTTGCCTCGCCGGGTTAGGAGTCGTTCCTTCGATGCCCGAGCTCGTCCCCTGCGCGAACCGGACCAGCGTTCCTGGGAGCAATTGAACGGATGAAGAAGCAATCAGCGCGTCGGTGGGCCGGAACGCACCGGTGATCTGAATCCTCTCGGGCCCAACTTTACCGAGTACCTCAACGGGCACGTTCGTCACGTATTCACTCCGGATTACCTGAACGTGTGAGCCCTGTGAGCCGGCGGCACCCTCCGCCTTTTTCAGCGATCCCTTGGGCACTGAGGCGATGGGCGTGTTGGGCAAGGTCGCGCTTCGCACCGCGCAGTCCCGGCTCGAGCTCGCCCTGGGGATTGGAGACGAGGATCCAGGCCGAGGCGTAAGGCGCGGCCAGCTCTCGAAGCTGCGAGAACGCCTCGAGCAGCGGCACAACGCTCTGCACCTTGGCCGACTGCTCTTGCTCCTCGATGAAGACGGTCGCGTCCGTGCCGGCCTTGACGCCCCGCCGGTCAACCGGCACGAGCGCCTTCAGCGCGGAAACGTCGGCCACCTCGGCGATTACGGTTCCCTTGAGCACGAACTGGCCGCTGCTGACCGGCACGCTCAGGACCCGCCCCGCGAAGGGAGCACGCAAGGTGAGCCGGTCGAGCTCAAGCTGGGCCAGTTCGGCCCGGGCCTCGGCCGCCTCGACCTGGGCCTGATCGACCGCGTCGCCCGACCCGGATCGCTTGAGTAGCGCCTGTTTCTCCTTCACGACCGCCTGCGCGATCTTGAGCCGGGCCATGGCCTCGGCCCGGTCGAGCTGGGCCATTTCCTGCGTCTCCCGGACTGTCGCGCCCGGCCGCACTTCCAGACTGCGCACCACGCCGTCTGCCGGCGCGATCAGCTCGATCCGCCGGAGCGGCTCGAGCACCGAGGTTACGTGATACCGCTCGGGCATGGTCAGCTCGAGCGGGACTGATTCAATCGTGGCTGAAGTGGGCAAAGCCTGCCCCCACCCCGCCCCCGCGCCGATCAGGCAAACGCCAGCCGCCCGCCACATCCCCCGAACCACCATGGCGCACCTCGCTCGGTTCCAAGCCAGCTGAAACTCGTCCCATGTTCCCCTCATCACCGTAATTCCACGGCTTCGAACCGTCAACCAGGTTACCACGGCCGGGCTCTGGCCGAGGGCCATTCAGAATCCTCACATCCTCTCCAACCCGAACGACTGCCAGTTTCCGACCGCGCTGATCGCCGCATCCGATCGATGGCCAGGCACGACTTACCGAACCACCGGGTGTCCCCACGGAGGAAGCCACGGACAAACCCAGGATCGGGGGTTCATTGCTCCTACGTTATCGAGTCTACTGCCCGCAAACCATTGATTGCTGAGCCTTTACGGTCTGTTCGTTGTTCGTCCCGAGTCTCTGCGGTGGGTTTGTTTTTGTCAATTTACTTCGTGGGTCGGGTTCATCCCGAACGACGTTTCCGGAGTGGCCTCCTTGTCGACCCCCTTCGTCGGCTGTCTTGACGGTTCCCGGATAACCCTCGCGAACTGGCTTTGTTTTTTCGCGCCTGAACGCGGGGAAACACATTCAAGTCCATGACCGTCAAGCTGTTGCGACTGTTTTTCATTTTTCTTCGGTGGCTTTGATTTGACAGTTTTTCCTCCTTCGCACGGCTCAAGCTGTTCCGTCTGGCTCGAACATCCGCGCCAGGCCGTCCAATCGGCAGGGTCGAAACGATCGATGAATTGCAAAAATCGTGATCAGTCGATCGCATGTCATGTGCTGACGTTTCGTGAGGGGTTACGAGCCTTCGAGCAACGGCATTGTCAACGAGTGCGCGGACGCTGGGCGCGAACGGTGCGCCCTCCAAGTCAGTATGGCACAGGTTGACGCTGACTGCGCGGGCAACTCGAGGAAAGACTTCGCCAGCCACCCGAAATTGTCTCTCGAATCTCTGGTTATCGACCGCGAGATCGGCCGGTGCGATCGGTCTCGTGAATGTCCGCTCCCGTCAGAATCGCCTCGGTGTCCCACTGCCAGGCCCAGACCAGATGATAACAGAACTCGACCCGGCAGCGGCCGTCGGGCGATTGCTACCGAAAGACGCCAGTCAGCTCGGGTCCATCAGCGGCCGGGTGGAGCAAGATCGCCACCGTATGGACGGGCAGGTCATGCCTCACGTTCAACATCGCATTAAACCGCAACAGTCGCCCAGGCAGCGTGTGGTCGTGACCCGCTTGGAGCTCGATGTGCACCAGCCAGGGCTCCTGCCCCTCCACGCGAATCTCCTTGTCGGCCTCGGCGGTGACCGTGGAAAGGTCGGAATTCATCACCCGCACCAGCTCGCCGTGCAAGAGACCGAGCTGGTTCAGCCAGTCGGCCGGGTACTTCTCGAGAAGCGACCGTGTCGGGGCGTCAAAGCGCTTGGACATTCAGGCCCTCGCGGCTCAAGTGGCATCCATCAAGATTCGCAGACCCGCCAGGACGCGGCGCGGCGATGCCGACCCGGTTGCCTCTGGCGATTACTCGAGCTCGGCATGGAACTGAGCAGCCTACCAGAGCCGGTTGATTCCGTAGCGATCCAGGATGGCATCATTGCTCACGACCGCAACATTTTCGACCTGGGCCTGCGCTACGAGAAGGCGATCGAACGGGTCACGATGATGCCACGGCAGAAGGACCTGCCGCTCGGCGTGGTCCAGCGTGATGGGCAACAGGACCAGCCCAAGGTCAACGATCGCCTTCTCCATCCACTCGCGGTACGGCAAGGAGAGCGGCAGTCTTCCCATGCCAAACTTGATTGCAACTTCCCAGAGAGTTACCGAACTCAGCAGTCGGTCGTGCGAGGGATCTTGGAGGAGACCTTGCGCCAGTGCGGTGAGCTTTGCGGGATCGTCGGCCGCCCAGATCAGCGTGTGCGAATCGAGCAGCAGTTTCACTCCATGTACTCCTCGAAGTCTTCGAGGGGGTCGTCGAAGTGCTCCATGGACAAGACCGTCCCGCGCAGCGTGCCCATTCGGGGGACTTTCCGTGGCTCAAGTGGCGGGGCCGCCGGCACCAATCGGGCCACGGGCTGATCGTTCTCGGTGATGACGACCTCCTCACCGGGCGCAAGGAGGTGGATCAACTCGCTCAGCTTGTTCCGGGCTTCCTCGATCGATACGGTGGGCATGGCGATCGCTCCCCTCATTGTCGTTGTGCCTCGTGATACGAACTCGCACTCGCTATTTTACCAGCCCGTTGTTCGGCAGTCGCTTATCGAAGAAAGATCGAATCAAGTTCGGCCCTCCTCAGATCTTCCCAGAAGCCGGGGACAAGCCCTGGCAGGTTTCGACAGAATCTGCCATATCGATTATGATTCAGCATGAAGGTAACAAGACAATCATGACAAGCATGAACATTTCACTCCCAGAGCCACTCAAGACCTTCGTAGAGGAGCAAGTGAGCAAGGGGGGGCTACAGCACGGCCAGCGAATACCTCCGGGAACTGATCCGCGATGCCCAGAGGCGGGTCTATCGCCACGAGCTTGAGGCGAAGCTTCTGGCTGGCTTGAGAAGCACGGACCGCCGAGATGACCGCTGAGGAATGGTCGTGCCTCCGGCAACAGATCCTTACCTGGAACCGTGATTCGCGGAATCAAGCATGACTCGCGCGTGTTTCGAAAGCGACCTAGCCCTCGCTGACCTGGCAGACGTTTCCGAGACCATCAGACAGCAAAGTCCTGGCTCAGCCCTCCGGTTTCTCGATGAGACGGAATTGACCTGCCACCAACTTCTACAAGGGTGCCTCCTGAAGCCCAGTGGCGAAGCTCCCCTGGCTATGGACCTCGGCCCCTTCGGTGCCACTTTCACGCGAGTGGGACAAGGCGTCCGCCCCTGGCGTAACCTCATTGTGGCCGGTACGATCAACCGGAACGGGAGACGTCGCGGGGACGACGGGAACCAGGCATCCAAACAGCCACACGAAGAGAGGTCACATTCATGTCAACCGAGGGCATCACACGGCGCGGGTTTGTGGGAGCGGTGGGGATGACGGCGGGAGCGGCTTCGGTGATCGGCGCACCGGCGTTCGCCACGGGAGCTTCGGCGAACGAGAAAGTGCGGCTCGGCTTGATTGGTGCGGGGAGCCGGGGAGGACAACTGCTCGACTCATTCTTGCCGCAGACTGACGTGGAGATCGTGGCGATCGCTGATGTCGACGACCGGCACGCCGGAGAGACGGCCGACCGCGTCAAGAAGAAGAAGGGAAACACGCCCGAGACGGCACGCGATTATCGAGGCATGCTCGATCGCAAGGATGTTGACGCGGTGATCATCGCCACGCCCGACCACTGGCACGCCTTACCGGCGATTCATGCGGTGCTGGCCGGCAAGGACGTCTATGTCGAGAAGCCGGTCGGGCACAACGTGGCCGAGGGGAAGGCCATGATCGCCGCGTCCCGCAAGTACAACAAGATCATGGCCGTGGGCACCCAGCAGAGGTCGTCCACTCACTTCCAGAAGGCGGTCGAGATCGTCCGTTCGGGCAAGATCGGCAAGGTTTTTTGGGTCCAGACCTGGAACTATGAGAACATCAGCCCGACCGGGATGGGCAGGTACCCTGACGGAGAGGCTCCCTCTTATGTCGATTATGACCGCTGGCTTGGCCCCGCCCCCAAGCGTCCGTTCAACCCCAACCGCTTTCATCTGCTCTTCCGCTGGTTCTTCGACTATGCCGGCGGCATGATGAGCGACTGGGGCGTTCACCTGAATGACATCGTTCTGTGGGCCCTCGACGCCAAGGGGCCGAAAACCGTTTATTCCACCGGCGGCATCTACACCACCGACGACGAGCGAGACACACCCGACACGCTTCAGGTCGTCTACGAGTTTCCCGAGTGCACGCTGACGTACTCGATGCGCAAGGGGAACGGCCTGAAACTGAACGGCCACGACTACGGCATCCTCTTTTGCGGCACCGACGGCAGCCTGCTGCTGGATCGTGGCGGGTTCGAGGTGATCCCCGACAAGACCGTTCTCCCCTATGGCATCAAGCTCGTTCACGGCGACCGGCCGACGCGGCCCATCACGCTCCAGCCTGAAACGGTCAAGGGCAAGAACGACGGTCAGGAGGCTCACGTGCGCAACTTCCTCGACTGCCTCAAATCTCGCGCATTGCCAACCAGCGACATCGAGATCGCCCACCGCTCCACCAACACGTGCCACCTGGGCAACATCGCCCTCAAGGTCGGCCGCACGCTGGCCTGGGACGTCGAGACGGAAACCATCAAGAACGACCCCGAAGCCAACGCTCTCCTGTCACGTGAGCCGCGCCAGGGGTTTGAGCTGCCGAAGATCTGAGTGGTGTGGAGGGCGGGGTCGGGAGACACGCGCCCAACACGCTTTCCTGGCAATGCGCCTTCGCTTGCGCTTCAGGCTTGTGTAAGAAGAGACCGCTCTTGAGCAAGTCTGAAGCGCAATCGAATGTACTTATGATGACTATAACATCTCTATATGTGCAACGCAGAGAAAAACTGCGCTACAATGAGCATTCGACTTACGGGCCAGATTCTCCGCATTGCGGGCTTGCTCATCGAGATGCTCGGAATCCTGGCCTACGGCCTCCGGACGCGAGCGGATGTGCCCCTGCCTTCGTTGATCCGGCAGATGTCGATCGATACCATCTGGATCCTGATTGGAGTGGGGTTCGCGACATGGCTGCTTGGAACCATTCTGGCCCACTGGCCCCGGCCAAAGCTGCGAGTCTGCGAAGCCGAGCCCGAAAGACGATAGCTTGAGCGTGTGATCGAACACAGAAGCGTGCCGGCGATGACGGCCGCAATCGGTCGCTTCCACCCCGTGGTTGACAACCTCGACTTGTGGGGATAGCTTAAGATTTTTCGTTGCAACTCTTTGGGTGAAAACTGGTTCGACCATGCCCCCGATGACCCACCGGGACGATGACTCACGATTGCTCGAGAAATGCGAGCAAGTGATCGGCTATACCTTCCGTAGCCCTCGCTTGCTGCGCGAGGCGCTCACGCATGCCTCAGGGGCGAATCACCGGCTGGCGTCCAACGAGCGGCTTGAGTTCCTGGGAGACGCGATCCTGGGAGCGGTTGTCTGCGAGCTCTTGTTTCGGAAGTTTCCCGACTATCAGGAAGGGGAATTGACGCGCATCAAGTCGATCGTCGTGTCACGGCGAACCTGCGCCAAGATTTCCGAGGATCTCGGTTTCGAAGAATATTTATTCATGGGCAAAGGCATGGGAACGCACGAGCAAACGCCCCCCTCGGTCCTGGCCGATCTGTTCGAGAGCCTGATCGGGGCGGTGTTTCTCGATGGCGGAATGGAGGCCGCGCAGCTTCATCATCACGCATATCGAGCCCGAGATCGACGCGGCCGTGGACGGCCAGGGCGGGATCAATTACAAGAGCAACCTCCAGCAAGTGGCGCAGCGCCAGTTTGGCGAGACGCCGACTTATCTGCTGCTCGACGAGAAAGGCCCGGACCATTCCAAATGCTTCAAGATCTCCGCGCTGATCGGCCGCCAAAGGTATGCCCCGGCATGGGGTCGGAACAAGAAAGAGGCCGAACAGCGCGCGGCCTTGAACGCCCTTTCGCAGCTCTCGGGAGAACCCATCCCGTTCGAGTCGGACTGACGAGGTGACCTGACCGTGCGAGGCGCGTTCGTTTCCGATCTTGGTTTGAGCCCGGAGATCTGGCTCTTCTTGTCCCTTCTGGGCTGTGTCACACTCTTCTTCAAGTTCAGCCGCTTCTGGAGCGTGCGCAACCTTGATCTGTTGCTCCTGTTCGTGCTGGTTCCGGGGATGATGCTCATTGCCCTGGATCAGGCGAACCCCCCCTGGAGCGCGTTCATCTGGCTCTTTGTGGGGGCGGGATTGTGGCTGGCACGCTGCATGCTCGACCTGGGTCTGAGCCGCCGGCCCATGCTCGAGCCCAACCTCAATTCGTCCGGGCTCTTGTGCCTGTCGATCGGGATTCTGGGCCTATTGCTGGCCGAGACGGTCAGTCTGCCCGTCGAAGACGGGGCGGCGCGCAACGCGGCCGAGCCGACGGGTCGAGAAGACCGCGTGACGGCCAGCTCCGCCAAAGCAGACGCGACAGCCGACATCGTCAAGCAAGTCATCCCCGACTCCCTGCTACCTCCCTCGCTCAAACAGCAGCGTCCTCAGGTCATCGTTTCGCGGGTGCTCGCGGTCATGGCCCATGTCGCGCTTGTCGTCGGGCTGCTCCTGATCGGTTGGCGGCACTTTGAGCGGCCGATCTCCGGGATGGCCATGGCGGCGTGTTATCTTCTCTTGCCCTACACTCGCATGGCCGTCGTTGACAGCGGCCAGTTGATCTCCGCCGCGCTCATCATCCTGGCCGTCTTCTGGCATACGCGACCTGCGGTCACCGGGGTCTTGATCGGTCTTGCCGCGGGATGGATTCCAGCCTGCCTGGGCCTGATCGCCCTCTGGGCCGGCTTCTACAAGGGACGCGGATTGCGCCGGTTTGCCATCGTGGCATCTTCGGTGGCCCTGGGCTGCGCGGTGCTTGGCGCGTCGATCCCAATCCTGGCCGAATGGGCACGCAATCTGGGCGCCAGAAGCATCGCCGAGGTCGGCCTGCTGCCCTGGTTCGAGCCCAAGCCGACCGGCAGCTTCTGGGTCGGCATCGACACCGCCTTTCGCCTGCCCGTCCTGATCGCCTACCTCGCACTGGTGATCGTGGTCATGCTCTGGCCGGCCCGGAAGACCCTGGCCGAGCTCGATATCGATGTCGGCGGCCCTCCTGGCGGCCAGCCAGTTCTGGTATCTGGATAAGGGCGGAACTCTTGTCCTGCTTTACCTTCCCCTGGCCATTCTCATGATGTTTCGCCCCACCATGAACGCGCGCAAGCCGTTGGCCACGCCTTTGCAGCCCTCTTCGAGCCGTCTGTCGGTCAATCAGACCTCATCCTGAGCTCTTTCGCGGGCGAGATTCGTGGGATGGGAATTCAGGCCCGCAAGCGAGTCAGTCGCCTCAGTACATCGAAGGCTGTCTGCCGATCGCCATGATACTGCAAGCCTGGATGACCTTCAGACCGAGCCGTTTGGCGCGGGCCACGAGGTCGGGCGACTCCGAGCCAGGGTTGAGCCAGATCTCGCCAACGGGCTTCTGCGCGACCTCGTTAATAAGCTGGAGCCCGACGCTGGGTGGTACATAGAAGCTGACCCGGTCAATTTGATCCGCGGGAACGTCCTGGAGGCTGGCATAGGCCGGGATTCCCTCGACTTCGTTCAGGCTGGGGTTGATGGGGAACACGTCCCAGCCTTCATCTCGAAAGGCCCGCACCGCCTTGTTCCCGTATTTCGATCGATCGGCGCTGGCACCGATCACGGCCACTGTTGGACGTGAGCTGGAAATGACGAAACCCTCCGCCGCGGGACAAGGAACACGCATTGAACGAGCTAGTTGCATTATGTCGTCATCACGCGTTTCGGCCAAGAGGCCACCTGCCCGGGCGGATGCCCCCTTGCCCCGACACTCGAGTGAAGCCAGAATCAAATTCGTGACGAACCTGGCTCGATGAGTCAAAACGATATCGTGGAGCGCCCGACCATGGGATTGGTACTGACCTACGACGCCATCGCCAAGCGGATCGACCACTCGCTCTTGGGGCCCACCCTCACAGAAGCAGAACTCGAGGAAGGCTGCAAGCTGGCGGCGCGATACGGAGTGGCGAGCGTTTGCATCAAGCCGTTCGCGGTTGGCCTCGCCGCCCGCCTGCTGCGGGGCTCGGGGGTCGCCGTGGGTACGACGATCGGCTTTCCTCACGGCGGGCATGCCACGGCCGTGAAAGTGTTTGAGTCCCGGCAGGCTATGGATGAAGGCGCGACCGAGCTTGACATGGTCCTCAACATCGGCCAAGCCCTTGGCGGCAACTGGGATGCGGTGGCGTCCGATATCGCGGCGGTAACGAGGGCCGCTCATAACGGCGGCGCGATCGTCAAGGTGATCTTCGAGAATTGCTATCTGAACGACGATCAGAAAGTAAAACTGTGCCGCATCTGTGGCGAGGTTGAAGCCGATTACGTCAAGACATCAACCGGCTACGGTACGGGAGGCGCCACTCACGAAGATCTGATCCTGATGCGGCGGTCGGCACCCGCGCACGTCAAGCTCAAGGCCGCTGGTGGGGTGCGTACGCTGGACGCCGCCATCGCCGTGGCCGAGCTGGGCTGCGACCGGATTGGGGCCTCAAGGACGGCCGAGATGCTTGACGAGTTGAAAGCCCGGCTGGGAATGTGAAGGCTCTACGTGCCGGCGCTCAGCCGCAGGCGAGGTTTCTGGGCGCGTTCGACTCGATCTGCTCCACGCCCAGATCGGTGCCAACGATCAGGGTGTCACAGAGCCCGAGGAACAGGCCGGTCTCGAACACGCCGACCACGGCTTGAAGCCGGATGTCAAGCTCGACGAGGTCGGCAATCTCGGCGAAGTGGCAATCAATGATCGCATTGCCGCCGTCGGTCAGATAGGGCTCTCCACCGGGCGTGCGTCGGATCTGGGTTCTGCCCCCCATTTTCTGGATCCGATGCTCGGTATGCTTCAGGCCGATCTTGCTAACCTCGACGGGGATCGCGGCGTTCACTCCCAGACTCAGGACGCGTTTTTCGGCGGTGATGATCGTGACCCGTCGTGCCGCAACACAGGCAACGATCTTTTCGCGGAGCAAGGCTCCCCCTCGCCCTTTGATCATCCTGAACTTGGGGTCGATCTCGTCGGCCCCGTCGAGGTTCATGTCGAGCTCGGTCACATCGTCAAGCTCGCGCAACGGGATCTTCAAAGCCTGTCGCCAGCTCGGCCGTCGCCACGCTGGACGGCACGCCGACAATCCTCAGGCCTTCCTGCTCGACGCGCTCGCCCAGGCGCTTGACCATGAGGGTCGCGGTCGAGCCGGTTCCCAGGCCGACGGTCATCCCCGGCTCGACCAAGGCCGCCGCGGCCCATGCCGCCCGAATCTTCGCCGGATCCAAGTCTTCACCCACAACGAAGTGCCCTGCCCTCTCGCTCGGCCCAGGCGCGGAAACCTCGGGTTCGCTGGGTCCCAAAGCGATATCGCGGATCCGCTCGCGACTCGGTTCGGTTCCGTACCGAGAGAAGAGTGAGAGAATCGGGGCGACCAGATTCGAACTGGTGACCTCCTGCTCCCAAGGCAGGCGCGCTAACCAGGCTGCGCTACGCCCCGCTTTTCAGGTTCTTCGCATGGTAAGCGCAGCCAGGCGTCCTGGTCAAGGGCGGGAGCAAACCAGGCAACCCTACAAAGCAGTCACGGTCGTCGCTCTGTCGCCATTCGGCGCCGACTGGCGGAATCCCGCCGACGGCAGATCGAGTGCCGTGGCAGTCTCACTGGCCGTGCTGGCGGGTTGATTGAGCGGCCAGCGCAGGCGGATTTCAGAGGCTTGGTCCTTCTTCCATTCCATCAGTCCATGATGGGCAGACATCACGCGGGCCAGCAAAGGCATTGCCAGGGAGTGGATGGTCGAAGACCCAGCAGGGCCAAGGTGGGACTGAGACTTCCGGGCGGAATCTTGATCAGAACCGCTCCGAGACTCGCGCCAGGTAACTTCCAGAGAAACTTCGTCGATTCGCCAATTCAGATGTGCCATGTCGCCTTCTGAGAGTGCTGAGCTTCTCCAGCGGACCAAGGCGTCCAGGCCCATGCTTAAATGCATGGGGTCAAATTCACAGTCCATGTCTTCCTCGGGAGGTGACACAACGAGCGTTGCACCGCCAAGACCCAGCCATTCGCGCCAGACCTGTGCACGATCCTGGACCAGGGAGGCGAAGCGTGCGCGGACCAGTGTCAATTTCATGGGCCGATAGATCGATTGCAGTCGATCGAAAAGCTGCTCGATCGTGGCATAGGTCTGTTCAACTTCAGTCCACCGTGCAGAGAGCGGCTTGTCGGACCCCCGTCGCACGAAATGCAGACTCATCTTCATGCCGCTAAGTAGGTTGCGGCACCGATGGCTGAAGGGACGAAGACCCTCACGGAGCTGTTCAGTCTGCCGCTCGTCCTGGACAATGCGAAAAAGTGATCCGCTCAGTCCTTCCTCGTCGGAAGCCTCGCAAGGGAGTGGGCTCATGGTGCATCACCTGGTTTGATATCAAGGAGTATCCTGAGCCGCGACCGAAAAGGACTTCGCGGCCAAGCGGAATGACCCGGGATAGTCAACGAGCCGGGACGAATCTTTCGGAAAGGGGGCGAGAAAAGTATGGAAGCCGAGTGAGTAGCTGGCTTCAGCAAGCCAAGTGCCAATCCGGAGTGAATCCCGGTTAATAAGGCCTAACGGTTTTTCAGTCATCGAGTTAGAGGCCCGGCAACAGCGGCCGTCAAGGTGGCAGGGATTCGCACCCATGGCGCGCAAGTTCTCGAAAGACCAAGAGCGAGACCAAAAAGGGGAAGCTTGCTTCAAATCCGCCCTCAACCGAGAAGCCTCGTCGAGCCCTCTCAGAATCCGGGGCAGGCGAACGCGTGCACATGTAGACTCTTATGTACACCGGCGCCTGACGCGACGCCCCGGCGTCTGCGTTATCATCTTGTTCGACAGGACTGGCAGCCGGCCTGTCATCGGATGAGCGCGCTCACGCGCTGGAATTCCTCGGCCGAGTTATAGTCGATCACAATCTGGCCTCGCTCGGGCGATTTGGCGCGGATGAGCACCGTGGTTCCGAATCGCTGATTGAGGTGTTGCTCCAGCTCGACCAGGTGCGGCGCGCGTGGCTCCTGGCCATGAGCCGAATCTCGCCGGATTCGAGAACGGGCGGGTGTGGGGATGCCAGTGGCCACAAGCGCCTCGGTCTGACGCACCGACAGGTTCTCAGAGATCACGCGCCGGCAGGTGGCGCGCTGGCTTTCCGGATCGGTAAGGCCGAGAAGCGCACGGGCATGCCCCTGCGTGATCTCGGAATCGCGCACGGCGTGCAAGATCTCCTGGGGAAGGTCCAGGAGCCGGATCAGATTCGAGACAGTCGATCGGTCAAGCCCTAACCGCCCCGCCAGCTCTTCCTGGGTTCCGCCGTAACGTGAAAGGTATTCACGAAATGCCGTCGCCTTGTCGACCGCGTTCAGGTCTTCGCGCTGGAGGTTTTCCACCATCGCCAGCTCGAAAACGCGCTGATCATCCAGATCCATCACCCGCGCGGGGATTTCGTGAAGCTGGGCTTCGATGCTGGCCCGTAGCCTGCGCTCGCCCGCGATCAGTTGATAGCGATCGCCGATTGCGCGCACCAGGATCGGCTGGAGCATCCCATGCTGGCGCAACGAGTCAGCCAGGGCGGTGATCTCGGCGGGCGGGAAATGGCGGCGGGGCTGATACGGATTGGGGTCGATCTGATCGACGGCAATGTGCAGCAGCTCGGCGGTCTCCAGGGAACCGGGCTCGAACCCCCCTTCCTCGCGCCCCAAGAGCGCTTCCAGACCACGTCCCAGGCGTCGTTTATTCACGGTCGATGACCTCCATGACAAGTTCCGTATAGGCCCAGGCCCCGCGGGCGCGGGGGGCGTAGTCAAGCACGCTTTGCCCGTGGCTGGGCGCTTCGCTGATGCGTACGTCTCGAGGAATCAGCGTTTCGAAGACTGTCTCATCGAAATACTGTCGGACCTCGGTGACGACTTCGTTAGCCAAGTCCAGACTCGGGTCGTGCATCGTCAGCACAATCCCTCCAATCTCAAGCCGGTGGTTCTCGCGCGATTTTGTCTGCCTGGCAAGCTCTATGATTTGCGAAAGCCCTTCCATGGCGAAGTATTCGCACTGGATCGGGATGTAAAGCTCGGTCGAGGCTCCAAGCGCCGCCCTCGTAAGCTGACCGAGCGAGGGAGGGCAATCGAGAAAAACGAAGCGGAAGCGGCTCAGCTCGCCGCTGAGTTGTCGCCGCAGCGCCCCGCGCGCTGGCGGTTCGCTGACGAGAGCGCATCGGCGTCGGCCAGACTCTGCGAGCCCGGAAGCACGAAGAGCCCGGGCTGTGTCGTCTCGATCACGCTTTCCGCCAGCGCTTTATCCGCCAGCAGCGGATGCCGCTGCGCAGGTGTAATCCCAAGACCGCTGGTCGCGTTGCACTGGGGATCGACATCAATAATGAGCGTGCTCCGTCCCGACTTGGCCAGCCCCGCTGCGATGTTGATCGCCGATGTCGTCTTGCCCACGCCACCCTTCTGGTTGGCCACGCTGATGATCTTGGCCATTGCTGGGAAGACCTCTTTCGAATAGTTGCCAGTTGCCGGTTGTCAGTTGCCGGTGGGGACACGAGGAAATGTTCCCGGCTCTGATCTTCTTCTCTGGCAACTGGCAACTGGCAACTGGTAACTGGCGACTGGTAACTAACCACTACGACCCCATCATCTCGCGGGCGTTTGCCTCCAGAAGATCGCTGTAGGCGATAGGGTAATCGGGTATCGAGGTCGGACTCTTGAGGCGATCGGGAAGTGAGGCGAGTTGATGGCGGCAACGTTCGCGAATGGTTTCCAGGCTGGGGAGCGAGGCGACAAGCTGGCCGCGCTGAATGACAGGAATCAGCAGAGGCTCGCCTGCAGCGGTTTCGTCGGCACGAGTGACCAGGTCGAGGCAGAATTTCCTCTGTTGATCGAGCTGGCGAAAGACCTGCTTGGCCATCGGGTAGGTCTTCTTGCCTGGGCTGAGCTTGAATCGGCCCGTGCCGTCGAGTTCGACCAGCTTGTAGACCATCGCCATCGCTGGCGCATCGCGTGAGGTGATCACCTCGGTTCCCACGCCGAACCCGTCGATGGGTGCACTTGCTGCGGTCAGGTCAGCGATCCGGTACTCGTCGAGATCGCCCGAGGCCACAATCTTGACTGCTTTTCGATCGTGCTCATCAAGGATGGCTCGGGCGGCACGCGAAAGGGCATCCAGGTCGCCGCTATCAAGACGGATGGCCTGGACAGGGGGATCGATGGCCGCCGCCTTGCGCACGGCTTCGAGCGTGTCGTAGGTGTCGACCAGCAGCGTCGTGGAGCCGGGGAAGACCCGGGCATAGACGGCGAACGCCTCTGCTTCCGAGTCGAACGACTGAACCCACGAATGGGCCATGGTTCCCGACGCGGGGATACCCAGCCTCCGCGCCGCCTCCGCGTGACTGGTTCCATCAAAACCGGCCAGGTAAGCGGAACGGGCCGCGAGCAGGCCCGCCTGAGGTCCGTGTCCCCGCCGGGCGCCGAACTCGTAAAGGGCTCGTCCCCCGGCGACGGTGGTCACGCGGGCCGCCTTCGACGCCACCAGCGTCGGGTACATGAGCGAGGTCACAAGGAATGTCTCGACCCACTGCGCCTGGGGCAACGGGGCAGTCACTCGCAAAAGCGTCTCACCCGGAAAGACAACCGTTCCTTCGGGGATCGCCCAGACATCGCCCTCGAATCGGAGCTTGGCAAGTCTCGCGAAGAATTCCTGGTCGATCCCGGCGAAGGACGGAAAGCGGCGCAATCCTTCAATCTGCTCGGCAGAAAAGGCCAGGTTCAGCAGGTCGCCGATCGCTTGCTCCAGACCGGCGAATACCAGGTACGCGCGATGGGGCGGCATCTTGCGTACGAAGAGGCTCGAACGTGGCCTGTTTCTGCTCCATGCCAGAGGCCAGATAGCCAGCCATCATGGTGAGCTGATATAAGTCGGTGACCGGTCCCAGTGCGCGCGGGTCGGGCCACAGCGAGACTGGGGGCTGCGTGCTCAAGGGGTGGCTCCTACCGTTCGGGGACGCAGCAGCCAGAGCGGCTCCGCGATCAATTCCGAGTCGCCGGCTCGCGCCGCGCCCGGGTCAACGTCCAGCAGCGTGGGAAGGTTCAGGAACGTCGGATACTCGTGCACGATCTCCCAACGGCTCAGCAAGCGAGATGTCGCCGTTTTCAGGTCCCCCTCCTGCCTCAACTGGGCGACGTCCACAAGGGCCCAGGTTTGATGGTCCGTGAATTCGAGCAACCGTGCCAGGTTGGGCTCTGTCTGTACGGGTACCCGGCCGCCAAGGTAAAAGACGACTGGGGGACGAACCAGCGATCGCAATCTTCGGGTGTCTGGCGGCAGGTCGGATATGACCTGTCTGACCGCCGTGCGAAGGGAATCGGCCGGTGCCAGCGGGCCAGGAAGTGTGGCTTGTCCAATGATTGGCGGATTGAAGAGATCAGGACCCAGCAATCCGATGGCCCCCAGGCACAACGCCCCGGCAATCCACTGGCCTGCACTGATCTTTCGTGAGCTGACGCGATCGGTCGCCTCGGGGTCCTTGACCGGTTCAGCGATAGCAGAGACGCGCGCATCGAGGATATAGCCTGCGAGAGCGACCCAACCCAGAAGTTGAATCGGCATCCAGAGCCGAACATAAGGGTGGTACAGCGGTGTGACGATCAACAGCATCAGACATGCTGAGGCTAGTAATCGCAGACTTGGACTGCACCTCAGGCGGGGATCGTAGATGAGCGCGAACCCGATGATCGAATACGCGTAGGGAATCATCACGAACGCACACGCGAGGAAGGCTCCGACCGCGATGACACGGTAACGCCGAACCGCCTTGCCAGCAAGACACCAGGCGCCTGCGCCGGCGGCCAGCAATCCCACCGCGTTCCACGACGGGCCGCCGGAGAGCGCTGCCATCTGTTCGAGCTGCAATCGCAAATGTATCGGCCACGACCCGACGCCACCCATGTAACTTCGTTGGTGCCGCAACAGCCCGGCGTACCCCCCGTGCGATTCCACGAAACCAAACCAGGGCCAGTATGCAAGCCAGGCGAAGAGCGCGGCAAGCAGGCCGAAGCCCCAGATGGCCCGCCGCCTCGATCCGTTCCGTTCGCTGGCATCAACGATCGTTCCCACAAGCGCCGCCAGGACGACGATCGCTCCGATCAGCCAGCCGTTGTACTTGAAGTACTGAGCCAGGCCGACGGAGAGCCCCAGCCCGATCGCCCGGACAAGACCGGGCCGTTCCAAGAATCGTTGGCCGCAGATCAACCCGATGACCCAGCAAAGCAAGAACGAGACGTCCGTCAGAGCCATTCGAGAGAACGCGACATGAGCGCCCGAAAAAGCCACGAGGGCCGCGCCGGCCGCCCCGGCCCCTGCCCCGAACGTTCGCCGGGCCAGCCACGCGGCTGCGGGAATCGTCAGCGTTCCCGCCACGATCGACACCATGATCGCCGCGATGTCACTGACTCCAAGCCCGAGATAAGCCAGCCCCACCAGGACCGGATAGCCCGCCGGGGCATAAGGAATCACCATCGGATCGAGGCCCGCCAGGCTCCGCGGTGACACAGACCAGAGCCCGGCGATCGCGTAGATCCCTTCATCGAAATGAACCAGGCCTAGACTCCCTGGCCGCCAGAGCCGAACCATCAGGCCGGCTACTGTCAGAACGGCGATGAGCAAGACCTCGCGATCAGGCACCCGCGCAGGCGAGACATTGGATCGTGGTGAGGGCATACCCGGCCATCTTACTGGGCTCGCTCGCAGAGGGCAAAGTCATCCTGATCGGTCGCTCGGGAAACCTCGGTCTTGTTTCACGTGAAACCGAGTGGCATGGAAATGGCTGATCCGCGCGGACAAGGAGATCGACAGCGTCCGTCCGGTGACTCTTGCGAGCCCCTTGGTTTTGTTATGATTCAAGGAGAGCACCGACCGCGATTTTTTCCGTACCCACGAAATGAGCAGGAGCCATGGCAGTCAGTTTGTATACGGATCGTCGTATGCTCGATCATCTCGTTCCAGCTCGCCACCCCGAGCGTCCTGAACGGCTGCAGGCGATTCTGCGTCATCTGCAGCGAACGGGATATCAAAACACTTGCCCGGCCGGTCACGTTCGAGAGGCAACCAGGCAAGAGCTGCTGCGCACGCATAAACCGGAATATCTGGACGAGGTCGACGCACTGGAAACGAAGGGGGGCGGCGCGCTTGATCCCGACACCTGGGTATTGCCCCACAGCGCCCTGGCCGCGCGCCTGGCCGCCGGCGCGGCCATTGAGGCCGTTACCCACGTCATGAGCGGCCGAGACCGCCGCGCACTTTGCCTGGTCCGTCCCCCTGGGCACCACGCCCGGCCCGCTGGCGGCATGGGCTTTTGCATCTATGCCAACATCTCACTGGCCGCGGCCGAAGCCCTGGCCCGGTTCCAGCTTCGAAGCGTCTTGATCGTGGATTTTGACGTTCACCACGGCAACGGCACCCAGGAGATCTTCTACGAGTCGGAGCGAGTCGCCTTCCTGTCGATCCATCGCTACCCATTTTATCCGGGAACCGGTGCCAAGGATGAAACCGGCGCCGGTGCCGGCCTCGGCCACACGCTCAACATCCCCCTGCCCCACGGCACCGCTCGACGCGACTATCACGCCGCGTTTCGAGCCGGCTTACAAACCCTGGCCGACCGCGTCAAACCCGAGCTCGTTCTGATCAGCGCGGGGTTCGACGCCCATGCCGAAGACCCCGTCGGCGACCTGGGACTCGAGGTCGAAGACTTCGAGACCTTGACCAAGGAGATTGTCAAGGTGGCCGAAACCCATGCCCAGGGGCGAATTCTCAGCGTTCTCGAGGGAGGATACAACGTTCCGATCCTCGCCGCCTGCGTCGCGACTCACCTGCACGCTCTGGGCGCTGAGCCGGGACGGATGTAAGGCCCGGTTGATCGCGGTCGCGGAGATGTTCGAAGTGACCCCGACGGGATTTGAACCCGTGTTGCATGCGTGAAAGGCATGTGTCCTAGACCGGGCTAGACGACGGGGCCATCATGCGGGTACCGAGATCAATGTACTCGGGGATCTCCACCGCGGTCAAGGGAAGGAAAAGGCTGGTCTCGCGTTAGGTTCCCAACTCGATCCAACCGGAGGCAAGCCATTGATTCGGAATCAAGCGGACTGTAACGTACTAGCCGATCCGTGATCGAGAGTCGGTGAATTGCTGGAGCAGCCTCCATGCTCAAAATTCTGATGCTCACTGGCGACGCCGGCGAGGCCCAGGAGATTTACTACGCCAAGTATCGGCTAGAAGAGGAAGGCTGGCAGGTCCAGATCGCGGCGCCGGAGAAGCGGGTGTTTCTCTCGGTGGTTCATGATTTCGAGCCTGGGTTCGATACCTATACGGAGAAGCCGGGTTATCGCGTGACCGCCGACCTCGGGCTCGACGAGGTGCAGCCAGAGGAATTTCAGGGTCTCGTGCTTCCTGGCGGACGCGCGCCGGAATACCTGAGAAACCGGCCCAATGCGGTGGCGATCGTGCGGCACTTTCTTGACGCCGGCAAGCCGATCGCGGCCAATTGCCATGGGCCTTTGCTCGTGCTGGCCGCGGGTTCGGTCAAGGGCAAGACGATGACCTGCTACCCCGATCTCGAACCGGATATCCGCGCGGCGGGTGCGGAGTTCGTCAACCGGCGAGGTCGTGGTTGACGGGCCGCTGGTGACGGTGCGCGGCTGGCCGGACAACGGGCCATGGATGCGAGAGTTCGTGCGATTGCTCAAGCAAACGACACGAGCGAATGACAAAGTCAAACGAGAAGTTTGACCGTTTCTTGCCTGGCCCGCCTCATGCATGAACACGAATCAAGTGATCCCTTGCCCGCGCAGCATCCTTGAATCGTTGACGAAAGGATACTTGATGGATGGACAAGACCAGATCAGGCATCAGATGTGGGAACCTTGGTTCCCGGCTCATGCGAGCGAGACTGGTTCTGGATCGCTTCGTAGACTTCACGACGATGAACCGTAACGTCCTTGGGAGCCTCGATGCCAAGTCGGACCTTGTCACCTCGAATCTCAATGACCGTCACCGTGATGTTGTCGTTGATAATGATGCTTTCGTTCTTCTTACGGGAGAGAACCAGCATCGCCGCTCCTCTCTGGTACCCATCGCGCTCGGCGCGTACCGTCCATTGCTTGGAGCTACACTTGGTCCCAGGTGAAGGCGAGGCACTTCTCAGGCCATCGATCCCTTGCGCACTTCGCCCCTATTAAACTGTACAAGATGAAACCGGATGGTCAAGGGGACGAGCGAATTTTCGTCTGTTGCGAATGAGTCCTTACGAGCGTCCAAGACCAGCCGCGAAGCCCTTCCGGGCATCCGCCCTGAAATACGAAACTCCTGGCGATTCAACGGTTTCAATGATCAGAAGTGCGTAGTGTACCGGCGGTAGAGATAGCCCAGCCCAAGGTCGAAGATCTCCGCCTCCACGTCTTCATTATTCGTCGGGTGGATGGTTTCTCGCAACTCCTGGATCAACAGGTCGATGAACTTGGCGCGAGCCCGCTGCAGGTTCTTGCGGAAGGCTTCCGGCGTCATCGGTGAGCCGGTGACCTGGCTGAGGCGCTCGGCGATTTCCTCGATCGAGGCTTTGGGATGATCGCGCCGGAGTTGCAGGACGCTCGCAGTAGCGGTTCTTGGGCGTGGTGGCCTGGTAAGTTTCAAGTCGTGACCAGACCCGGTCGAGCACGGCGTCGCGCCAGACTCGCTTGAAATCTTCATCGGGCGCGGACGCAGTCGAGCAGGTCTCCGGGAGGCAGCGGCTGAAGTTTCCGGACGCGAAAATGGTCGATGATCAGCCGGTGGAAGACCGTTCTCAAGTAATCGCGGAACCGTCCCTTGTTCTTGTCGGCACCGGCGAGCTTGCCGGTCAGCAGCTTGGTCCAGAACTCCTGCAAAACCTCGTCGGCCAGGTGCTTGTCTCGCACTTTGAGGTGGATGTAGCGCGTGACGGCATCATGGTATCGCCCCACCAGGTCTTCCATGGCTTTCTGGCTTTCCGAGCCAGTCATGTGGGCGCTGCTGATCGTGGTCCAGCTCGTGGGGATCTGGCTGAGCCGCTCTTCTGCCATCTCACTGATCCAATAAGGTCTCGAATGAGGCGAATCGCGATTTCTGGGCGACGCACTGATAGGGCGGTTGATCGCTGTCGACCAGCCCGCAAGCGGTTCCACGTGGAACCTCGATCCCGTACGCCGGGAGATCACGGAGCAGAATACGCCCGGCAGGACTCGAACCTGCGACCGACGGTTTAGAAAACCGTTGCTCTATCCGCCTGAGCTACGGGCGCCTCACCCGGCAACGAAGCGAGATAAGGCCGGGGCCCGGAGCCCTCTCGGCTCCGAATGCGCCCGGCAGGATTCGAACCTGCGACCTGCGGTTTAGGAAACCGCCGCTCTATCCTCCTGAGCTACGAGCGCGGACCAAGGGACGTTGATTTTCGTCCATCACCCCGTATGCTGTCAACCGAGCCGTTCTTTTCGACAACGGGGCCGATCGCTATTTCAAGGAGCAGAGCACGATGCCGCGAGCAGTCGAACAGGTTGCGGTTGTGACCGGAGGAGGGCGGGGCATCGGACGCGGCATCGTCAAGGAACTCGCGGCACTTTCGGTTTTCCGTCGTGGTGAATTACCGAACCGATCGAGAATCGGCCCAAAGCGCCTGTGCCGAGGCCGTGGAGCTCGGCGCTCTGCGCGCGATCGCCCTTCAGGCCGACGTGGCCGATCTCGCCAGCGGCCTTCGCCTGCTCCAAGAAACCCTCGCTGAGTTTGGGAGAATCGACCTCTGGGTCAACAACGCGGGGGTCGCGCCCGAGACCCGGCTCGATCTTCTGGAAACCACTCCCGAAAGCTGGGACCGCGTTCTGGCCACCAACCTTCGCGGTCCCTTCTTCTTGACGCAAGCCGTGGCCCGGTCAATGCTCCAGCTCAAAGACCGAGATCACGAACGAGCCCCAGATCATCTTCATCACGTCGGTCTCCAGCACGTTCGCCAGCGTCAACCGGCCGGAATACTGCGTTGCCAAGGCCGGCCTCAGCATGGTCGCCCAGCTCTTCGCGGCTCGCCTCGCAGAACAGGGAATCCGGGTCTATGAGATCCGACCTGGGTTGATCGAGACGGACATGACCAGGCCCGTTCACGCCGCCCACTCCGCGCGAATCGCCGCGGGCATCTCACCGATCCGCCGCTGGGGAACGCCGGCCGACGTTGGCCGCGCCGTGGCCGCCATCGCCGCGGGCGCTCTCCCGTTCTCCACCGGGGAAGTCATTCACGTCGATGGCGGCCTGCATCTACGCATCCTTTGAAGGCACAAGAAGTTTCGCCAGTTCCCCAGCCCACGGCCCGCCGTGCCTGTGCATCTGGGTCTGTCCCAGAACGACGCACGTGGCGTAAAATGATCTTGGGCAGTCAGTCGCGCTGGTCTCGCCCGGTGTGACCGGTCGAATCCATGGTTTCTCACCTCTCGCCTCGGACTGCCAGCTTGCTCGCGGAGTCATTGTACTGCGGGACGACTCGGCCCTTCCCACCTCCGCGGCCCACGATCCTTGACGCAAGGCAGACGATGCATCCGAATTGAAAATAGAAGACTCTCAAGAAAGGGCGCACCGGCACAGCACGGTAAAGCAGCAGCCACTCCCTTCGGTCCCTCACGAGGAGAACCGAGATCCCTTGGATGGATGATTCAATGCCCCAGCCCAAGCCAACCGTTTCTCAGCCCGCCGAGCTTCGCTTTGGCAGCTATCGGGTTGTGCAGCCTCTGGGATCAGGGGGCATGAGCTCGGTCTATCGGGCCGTGCACGAGGGATCCGGGCACGAAGTCGCGCTCAAGGTCTTGCCGGCGAACCATGCGCGAAACCCGGTCGTTCTCCAGCGCTTCTTGCGAGAGGCCCGCAGCGCCGAGTCGCTCGAGCACCCTCACATCGCATCGATCTATGATCGGGGGGTTGACCAGGGGCGTCATTACCTGGTTCTCGAGTACGTGCGGGGCAACGATCTGCACGAGTACATCCAGAGGTTCGGCCCGCTGGGCGCGGCCGAGGCGGTGAGAATCATCCGCCAGGTGGCAGACGGGCTTGGCTTTGCTTCGAAGCGTGGGCTGGTGCATCGCGACGTCAAGCCTTCGAACATCCTCAGAAGCGACTCCGGCGACATCAAGATCATCGACCTGGGCCTGGCCCTGCAATCGGAATTCGAGGACGAGCGAGTCACACGAGAGGGCACGACGGTCGGTACGGTCGACTACATGGCCCCCGAACAGGCACGGGACAGCCGGGCGGCCAACCTGCGAAGCGACATCTATTCGCTGGGCTGCACGTTGTATTACCTGCTGACCGGAGTTCCGCCCTATCCCGGTGGCGATATCACCGACAAGCTGACGCGCCACGCGAAGGCCCCGCCGCCAGACGTTCGCGACCTCCGGCCCGACGTTCCCGAAGCCCTGGCTCAAATCATGCTTCGGATGATGGCGAAACGGGCCGAAGACCGTTTCGATTCTTACGAGGCCTTGATTGCCGCCCTGGATGCCGTCGAGGTTGCCGACGACCGGGGAGTCGCCGCCGTTCGCCCTGGTTCCCCTTGATGGTCCGGAAAACGGCTCGATCGAGAGTCCCGCGATCCATCGCGGTGGTTTTTCCCTGGCGGCCGATCCAGTCGCGCGTCCCGAACTCATCGATTCCGGAAATCTCGCTGGCCAACCTGCCGCCCGACCTGCAACTGGAGCTCGAACCCGACAGCATTTTCGTGCAATCGCCAGGAGGGGAAAACGGATCCGCGGCCCGGGCGCGATCCGCGGGAGCGAGTGTCCCGCTGCAACGCGGCAGCGGCTGGGAATCGACCGTCGCCGCACGCGCATCCCGGATTGTCAACCAGGGCGTGGATCTCGCTTTCTGTGTTCATCGGGTCGTTCTTTGTCTTGTCGGTGATCGTGATTGACCGGTTCGTTCGCTCCTCACGGCCATGATCACTCAACCCTGACGACCGACCTGGAACCTTCCCCGCTGGACTTCAGCGAGCCAGCAGCCGGCCTGCCAGGTGTGTCGTTCCCGCCGCCTCCAGCGCGAACGCCTTCAAAACGCCTTCCCCCCACTGGGCCCCCGCGTGCATCGCAGCCGCCACCTCCCAAGCCGGTGACCGTCGCCGCAGAGCCTGAAGACTTCGATCCACCTCGCGCTGCCGTCAACTCGTACTCTACCGAGACGCTCCGAAAATACTTGCCCGAATGGGCTCTGGCGCCAGTGCCTGAACGGGTCGAGGGCCCGCTCGTCCAGGTAAGACGGGTCGTCGAATCGCGCGACCCGACAGACCTCGACACGCTCAGGAAAGGTCTCGACGAGACCAAGGGCACCGTCGAGATCGCCGACGAAGGTCCCTTCCTGATCAACGATTTTCGCGTGGCCGGCGAGGTGCGCCTGATCCGTGCTCGGCCCGGTTTCCGTCCCATCATCAGGATCGATCGTCCCACGCTTGAAGCGGTGCGTTCCTTGCCCGGCGTGATCGCTCTGGAAGGGAAGAGCCTGGTGCTCGACTCGCTGGACATCATCGTCAACCTGAAGGAATTACCGGCCGCGCAGACGTGTCTATTTTCGTGCACCGGCGCTAGCCTGACGGTCCGCGACTGCACGATCACGCTGGTCAACCAGGCAAGCCAGCCGTTCAGCGTCGTCCGCGCCGAGGGCTCCCAAGGGCGCGAATCGCGAATCCGATTTGAACGAACCCTTGTCCGCGGCCATGTTTCGTCGGTCTTCGACCTGGGCAAGGGAACGGCCGACGTCGCGGTGCGCGGCTCGTGTCTTTCTGGGAAGCCACGGGCCGATGGTTCGGGTTCAGGAACCGGACTCGGGATCGAACCACCGCTTCTCGGCCGTGGGCAGCGTTCTGGCCGGCCGAGGACCCGGTTTCGAGCTGGAAGACAGGAAGGGTAGGGAGCCTTCCCGCTTGGAACCTCTCGTCATCCGATCGTTTGGCACGATCTATGGCCGCTTCCAGGGGGCGGGAATCGCCAGCGTCATCGCCTGCGACGATTCCAAGGCCGGCCTCCGCGATCGCGTCGACTGGCTCGGCGACCAGAACGTCTATTGCGGCTGGAAGGGATTCTTCGCCAGCGGCGCCGACCGCACGATCCGCGTTCCCAACCTGGCGGCGTTCCGTTCCACGTGGAACCGCGGCGAAGAGAGCAGCCTGGAAGTCCTGATCCCCTGGCTGCGGCCACCCTTGCTGGAGCAGGCGACCCCCGAAGACATGGCTCGCAACCTGCCCGGCCGGGAGTCCATTCTCAAGCAGGTGGCCGTACCCCGGCCGTTTCTCGAGGCCAAGACACTCTCGACTTTCCCGCCGCCAAGCATTCCCACCCCGCTATTCTTGACTTCCCAGGCTCGCTCCGGGGCAGTTGCAAACACCGGCGTTTACAACATCAAGGACCTCGTCGCACGGAAACAAGCGGCCGCGCACAAGATCGAGCAAGCCAGGCTCAACGGACAGCAGGAAGGCGGCGCGATCCGCCACCTGGTTTTTGACACAGACACTCCGCAATGGCATGGCGACCTGGGTTACTTCCTGCGCGAAAAGCTTTCCGAGGGTGTGAAACAGGCCACGGTTCATGTGCTGGGTTCGGGCCCCAGGCGCTGTTCACCGGTACGGCTGCCCGATGGTTTGATCCTGGAACTGCGAGTGGAGGCCCCCGCCCAGGGCGAATCGGAATGGCTATCCTGGTCGCCGGAAGCCGAGGCGACGGGGCGGGCGCTCATCGAGCTTCATGGAGGGTCGCTCATCTTGTCTCAGCTTCGGCTGCGAGCCGACGAGAGCGCGGCCGTGGAATCGCTCATTCATGTCGAGGACGGCGACCTGGTGCTGCATCGCTGCCAGCTCATCGCACCGCCGGGCTCGGAATCCAAAACTCACCGGCTGGTATCGTACTCGGCCGCGGGCACCCTGCCGCGGCCGCACGCGGCGGTCGGGGTTCAGCCCGTCTTCACTCCCGAGCCCGACCGACCGGTGTGCATCATGCTGGAAAGCATCTTGATCACAGGCGGCGCGGGGGTTCGGGCCGAGGTTGGCCGGGCGGCCCTGGCGCCTCTCGCGGTGCGCTCTGGCCGCCGGCACGGATGCGATCGAGCTCCTGCCCTCGCGCGTGGCACGGCGGCGGTTCCAGGCCGATCTCTGGCTCGACTACTGCACGATTGCCTCGCAGACGAATATCATTCGCCTGGGACCCTGGCCAGGATGGAGCCCCGGCCCCGACCGCCCCTGGTTGATCACCTCGCATCACAACGCCTTCCTTGGCACCTACGATCGCCGCGTTTCGGAGACCGTCTTGCTCCGCGCCGATGAAGAGGCCATGGCCCGGGGCACCGTTTTCTGGCAAGGCACCGGCGATGCCGTGGAGGTCGACGCCTTCACCGCCGTGGGTGACGCACCTCCTCCCAACCGGCCGCGTGACGTGGTCTTGCAATGGGTGAACTTCTGGGGAAGCAATCACATGCGAGAAATCACCGGGCCCCTCGCAGGCACGAACCGGCCCAGTGTTCGACTGCTCGATCGCCCGCGTCCCGGCCGCGTCGAACCGGCAGACCTGATGCTCGACCCGGACTACCACCCAGGACGCGCACGGCTAGACGTTGGCGCCGACCTGTTCGGCCTGGGCATCAGCCCCAAGACCTTCTCGAACGGGCGCCGGCGCTAACCCGGTGCATTGAATCTGGCACTCTGGTCCATTTACCTGCTTGCCAGCTCAGGAGATAATCATCGAAGGGAGATTCACCGGTCCGAAATGGAAGGAGCTAGGGCTTGTGAACGCACGATGTTGTCTCGGCGGATTGGCCATGCTGGTTCTGATCGTGCCGTCGCCGGCGGCCAGGGCGCAGCGTCACGGTGGGACGCACGCGCACCACTCGAACCCAACGGTGCACCATGGCGGAGGCCCAATCCTGCTCATCGTCCCGTGGGCGGGCTGGGCGCGGTGAGCGGCGGCTTTGGCTTGGGCTACGGCATCCCGTATTACGCGATGGCCGGGCCGAATGGGGTGTCCACGTATGTGCCCCCGATTCTGTTCATGGGGCCGGGCGGGTTTCCGGGCATGCCGGGGTTTAATCCCATTCCGGTCGCCATCGGCCGCGGGCCGGTGGCGCCACCGCCTCCGCCGGGATTTGGCGGCGCGGGTGTTGCCGATCAGGCAGTGAACAAGAACAAGCGTAAAGATCCAGCGCGGGCCGTTCAGCTCACGACCATGGGCGACCGGCTCTTTCGCGTGGGCAATCTCAAGAAGGCCGAGGAACGCTATCAGCAAGCGGCCAGGCTCGACAGCGACTCGGCCGCGCCTCGCCTGCGGCTGGCGCAGGTTGCACTGGTGCGCGAGCAGTACGCCGAGGCCGCCAACCGGATTCGCGAGGCCGAAGCCGCTCAGCCTGGCTGGATCGTGACCGCTCCCGACATTCAAGCCATTTACGCCGAGCCAGCCGATTTCGCGCGCCACCTGGCCCGGCTTGAGTCCCATCTCCAGATCCATCCTGAAGACCGCGACGCCTGGCTGGTGCTGGGTGCCCAGTTCTATCTGTCGGGCCGGACCGGTCGTGCCGCCGATGTTTTTCAGCGCCTGAACGACCCCAGGCGCAGGCCTGACGCGGCGCTCACGGCGTTTCTGGACGCGACCAATCAGCACGAGGCGAAATGACCGAGCTCGCACGCTACTACGCCGCGGCCTGCCAGACCGACTTGCCATGTCCCCGCCACCGCGACGAGATCCCCGCCAGGGTCAGCTTTCTGCTGGGCATGATCGACCGCGCCGTGGTCGGCTACGAGCCGTTCTTCGACGTCAAGCTCGTGGTCTTCCCCGAATTCGCCCATGCCGCCCCGATCTACGAGACGGTCGCCGAGCTGATCGACAAGCTGGCGGTGCCGATCCCCAACGAGCACACCGACCGCTACGCGAGAAAGGCGCGGGAGCGGGGGGTCTACATCCAGACCGGCACGTTTCTCGAAGTCGATGCCCGCTGGCCGGGCTCGGTGTTCAACACCACCTGCCTGATCGGGCCCGACGGCATGCTCAGCCGCTATCGCAAGGTCAATCCCTGGCTGCCGTGGGAGGTGCACGCCAGCCCGCATGACCTGGCCGGCTATGACGAGCCGCTGTTCCCGGTGGTCGAGACCGAGATCGGCCGCCTGGGCGCGGCGATCTGCTACGACTGGCTCTTTCCCGAGGCGATCCGGCGCTCTGGCCCTGGCGGGCGCCGAGGTCTTGATCCGCGTGTCGGCCTACATGGACCCCTGGGGCGCGACGCCGCCGCTCGACTGGTGGACGCTTTTCAACCGGGCGCGGGCGGTCGAGAACTTCGCCTACGTCGTCGCGGCCAACCAGGGAGCGAGCGCGGCGAATTATCCGCCGTTCTCCTGGCCCGGCGGCAGCATGATCGTCGACTTCGACGGCCGGATCCTGGCCCAGGCCGACCCCGGCCCCGGCGAGAAGATCGTCGTCGGACCGATCGACCTGGCCGCACTGCGGGCCGAGCGGCAGCGCCGGCGCGGCCATCATCTCCTTTCCCACCTGCGGGCCGATGCCTATACTGGTCTCTACGCTCGGCCCATCTATCGTCCCGGCGCTCCTCCCGGCTGAAACCGGCATGATTTCACGCGTGAGCTTTCGCCGTCGCTCTCTTATTCCCGATTCTCCGATCGGCCGCGCGCTCCGAGTTTCTGATTCATCATCCGATTCGTATCAAGGAGCCCGACCATGCGTTTGAACGTCCTCGGGCGGCTGCTTCTGGTTTTCATCGCCATGATCGGTCTGCTGGCCGTGCCGGCCTGCCAGACCCGCGAGGAACCCTCCGCCGCCCCAGAACTCCAGCACCGACAACGCACCAGCCCAGCGTCCCCCACGGCGAGCACCCAGGCCGCATCCGAGCCGCTGAAAGACGAGATCCCGCCGTCGAGCTGACCGCCGTGATGGCCGCCCACTTCAAGGGCCTGGGCCTCATGGAGCAGTACGAGTACCGCAAGGCGGCCGAGGCGTTCCGCGAGGTCCACACGCGAGCCCCGGGCTGGATTCCCGGCTCGATCAACCTGGCGATCGCGCTGCTGAATGACAGCGGCGTCCAGGCCGAGGCGGCCAAGAAGGCAGGGGGGGGTGCGGCGCTCAGCAACTTCGACGAGGCCTTGCAGCTCCTGGCTGAAGTTCTCGAGCGAGACCCGGACAACCGCCATGCCCACTTCTGCCGGGGGATCATCCTCGAACAGCAGGGAGACCTGGCGGAAGCCCACAAGCACTTCAAGCGCGTGACCGAGCTCGACCCCAACGACGCGGCGTCCTGGTACTGGAGCGGCGAGCACCCTGACCGACCCGGACGACCCCAGTCAGCCCGCCGGACCAGCCAGGCCAAGGAGCAGGTCGCCCTCTATTCCAAGGCCCTCGCCTGCGACCCGTACCTGACCCCGGCGATCTACAAGCTCTCGTTTGCCTATCGTCTGGCGGGTCAACCCGACAAGCAGAAAGAGCTGCTCGAGCGCTGGAGCGAGATCAACCCCGATCGCCAGAAGCCCGTGCCCGGACCGGGCGACTCGGCGGAAAAGGTTTACGGCGAGATGGGCAAGTACGCCACGGCGATCGACCCGTTCCGTCACAGCCACACCGGTCCGAGAATCGGCCGCGATCCCGCCCAGGTTCGAGCCGGCCCGCCCGCTGGACGTGAAGCTCGCCAAAGGCGACCGCTGGGCGAACGCGGATGACTTCAAAGGCCAGCACGCCGTCCTCGGCCGGGCCCGCGCCCGCTTCGGTGCCGCCGTGGCGCCTTTGACGCCGACGGCGACGGCAAGCTCGATCTCTACCTGGCCGCGGCGGTCGTCGGCCCGAAGGGTCTGCGCGACGCCCTGCTGCTGAACAAGGGAGACGGCAAGTTCGAGGACGCCTCGGCCGCGTTCGGACTGCCGCTCGACCAGGCCAGCCTCGGCGTCGCCGCCGCCGATTTCGACGCCGACCGCCAGATCGACCTGTTTCTCACCGGCGTCGGCGAGAACCGCCTGCTCCGCAACCGCGACGGCAAGGGCTTCGAAGACGTGATCGTCCTCGCTCAAGACGATCGGCCCCCCGGCGATCTCGCTGACGGCGCGCTGGCTCGACCTCGACCAGGATGGCGACCTCGATCTCTACGTCGTGAACTACTGCGCGGCCGAGCACGCCGACAAGGCTTTCCAGGGCGACAAGGCCCTCCGCCGGCCTGGCCAATTCGGTCTATCGCAACGACGGCCAGCCCGAGCCCATTCCGGGCAGCCCCGCGCCCGCCTGGGCGCCGCTGGCTGTCGCCTGGGAGAACGTGAAGGCCAAGAGCGGGCTCTCGCTGGCACTCGTGCCCTGGACGGGGGCCGAGGCACTCCAGGGAGGCGAAGCGCCGCACACCGGAGTCGCCGCCCTCGACGTCGACAACGACCGCGACCTCGACCTGGTCTTATCCGCCGACGGTTCGCCCCTGATCGCCGTCCTCAACGACCGGCTGGGCAACTTCCACGAGGTCGTACTCGAAGACCTTGGCACTCCGGAGCCCGTCTCGGGACTGCTCGTGACCGACCTCGACCAGGACGGCCGCCCCGACCTCGTCGCACCCTCGCCGCGCGTGCCGGGTGCTGGCCTTGCGCAACACCACCGAGAAAACGACGAGCGAGGCGACCAGGCTCACCTGGGAAACGTTCCCGACCAACGCGCAAGGCTGGCGATCGGCCCTGGCCGCCGACCTCGACCTCGACGGCCGCCCGACCTGCTCGGCCTTCCCGCCGTGCACGGCGAGCCCCAGCCGGGGAAACCGCTCTCGCCGCTCTGGGCACGCAACGAAGGCAAGCGGCTCAGCCAGGGGGAATTGCCGGTCGGACTGGAAACCTCCGGCCTCGACGGCCTGGCCCTGGCCGACCTGGTCGGCGACCCGCTGCCCGACCTCCTCATCGTTCGCGGCGGCGAGGCCCCTGTCGTCGCCCGCAACCTGGGCAACGGCCACCACTGGCTGGCCCTCCAGCTTGGCGGCCACTGGCGGGTCAAGCCCGAGCTGATGCGGACCAACTCGCACGCCATCGGCACGCGTGTCGTCGTCGAAGGGCAGGGGGTCCACGTGGTCTACGACCACACGACGCCCGAATCCGGGCCTGGCCCAGTCGATCGCCCCGGTCGTGCTCGGCCTGGGCAAGCGTGAAGCCGCCGACCTTGTCCACCTGCGCTGGCCCGACGGCGTGATGCAGTGCGAGCTCAACGTCGCGGGCAACCAGAAGCTGATCCTGGCCGAGAACAACCGCAAGACCGGAAGCTGCCCGGTACTTTTCACGTGGAACGGCCGGCGCTTCGTCTGCATCGGCGACTTCCTGGGCGGCGGCGGCATGGGCTATCTGGTCGCCCCGGGCGTCTACAGCCAGCCCGACCGCGACGAGGCCGTCGCCATCGCCGCCGATCAGCTCCAGGCGGAGCAGGGGGCCTTTCGCCTCTCGATCACCGAGCCGATGGACGAAGTTGCGTATCTCGATCATTTGAAGCTCGACGTGGTCGATCGGCCGCCCGGCGTCTCGGCCACTCCCGACGAACGGTTCGCTCCGACCGGTCCGCGGCCGACCGGCCGGCTGATCGCCTGGCGCGAGGCGATCGAGCCGGTCCGCGCGACCGATCTCGAAGGCCGCGACGTGACCGAGACGCTGAAGCACTGGGACCGCCGCACGGTCGACGGTTTCCGCAAGCTCGACGGCTGGGTCGGCTACGCCGAGGAGCACGGAATCATCCTCGATTTCGGCGACCGGCTCAGCCGGTTCGGCCCCGAGGATCGCCTGGTCCTCTGCCTGGCCGGCTGGGTCGAATATCCCTATTCGCAGACCAACTACGCGGCGGCGACGGCCGGCGTCGTGCTCCAGCCGCCGGCGATCGAGCGCGACTGGAAAACGGTACCTGGCAGACGATCGAGCCCCACGCCGGCTATCCCGCGGGCCTGCCTCGGCTGACGACGCTCGACCTGACCGGCAAGCTCACGGGCAAGAGTTGCGTGCTGCGGATCAAGACCAACATGGAATGCTACTACGACCAGGCGTTCATCGCCGTGCGCGACCGTCAGGCCGAGGCGTCGCTTCGAGTGACGACCCTGCCGGTGGCCCGGGCCAGCCTGGGCCATCGCGGCTACACCCGCGAAGTCTCGCCCGACGGACGTCAGCCATTGATCTACGATTACGACTACGTCGATCCGGCCCCCCTGGCCCGGATGGCGGGCAAGCTGACGCGCTACGGCGACGTGGCCCGCTTGCTCCAGGCCGACGACGACCAGCTCTGCGTGGTCGGCCCCGGCGACGAAGTGCGGATCGAATTCGACGCCGGTCGACCTGCCCCCCTTGCCCGCCGGCTGGACGCGCAGCTACGTGCTGCGCGCCTTCGGCTACTGCAAGGACGCCGACCCGTTCACGGCCGGCAGCGACACGGTCGAGCCGTTGCCCTGGCGGACCATGCCCGCGTTCCCGTTTACCAGCCCCGTCAGTCGGCCGAATGACCCGGCTTACGAATCTTACTTGCGGGAGTACCAGACGCGGCCGGCGGGAGGCGCGGAGGTGTCAGATCGGGCTCGAGGCCGGCATTAGCGCGTTCTTCGCACGCGTGGCTTGGCCAGCGATCTCCAACCCGAAGCGTCAGCTGGACCGCAGGATCCCCCGAAGCCGGAACCCTCGTCCTGACCGCTGCAAGGTTGGTAGAGTGCACATCGCTCAACCCGTGTCGCGATCCGAATGTAAATCGCATTAGGCCATCTCTTCAACTTGCTTTCTTCAGCCACCTCTCAGTAATCTGGGTGCATCGACGCACGATTGGCGATGCACCAGATCATCAAGCGACTTCGCGACTTCGGAGATGCGCCCCGCGATGCTTCAGATCAAGCTGCCGGATGGTTCGATCAAGGAATATCCCGAGGGAGTTCGTCCCAGCGAGGTGGCCGCGGGCATCGGCAAGCGGCTGGCCGAGGCCGCGGTGGCCGCGGTGGTCGGCGGCAAGGTGGTTGATCTGAATCAGCCGCTGGAAAACGGCACGGCGGCGCCGATCGAGCTGCGGATTCTTGACATCGAAGGATCGCGAGGCGCTCGACGTCCTGCGCCATTCCACGGCGCACATCATGGCCAGGGCGATCATGCGGCTCTTTCCCGGGGTGAAGCTGGCGTTCGGGCCGACGACCGCGAGCGGCTTTTATTATGACGTCGAGATCGCCGATCGCAGCCTCTCCGAGGACGACTTTCCGGCCATCGAGGCCGAGATGGCGAAGATCCTCAAGGAGACCGAGCCGTTCGAACGCTTCACCCTGCCGGTCGACGAGGCTCGCCGGTTCGTCGCCGACCTGGGCCAGACCTTCAAGGTCGAGCACATCGACGATGAGCTCCACAAGTTCGGCGTCCTCAGCTTCTATCGCCAGGGCGAGTTCGTTGACCTTTGCCGCGGTCCTCATATTCCCCACGCCGGCAGAGTCGGCGCATTCAAGCTGCTGTCCATCGCCGGTGCGTACTGGAAAGGGCAGACCAACCGCAAGATGCTTCAGCGCGTTTACGGCACGGCGTTCTTCGACAAGAAAGACCTCGACGCTTACCTGGCCCAGGTCGAGGAGGCCAGGAAACGCGACCATCGCAAGATCGGCAAGGAGCAGGGGCTCTTCACGATCTCGCCCTTGGTCGGGCCCGGGCTCATCCTCTGGATGCCCAAGGGCGCCATCGTCAGGGGCGTGCTGGAAACCTTCATGAAGACCGAGCTCCAGAAGCGTGGCTATCTGCCCGTCTACACTCCCCACATCGGCAGGATCGAGCTCTACCAGTGCAGCGGCCATTATCCCTATTACAAGGACTCGCAATTTCCGACCCTCAAGATGCCGGCCGACGCCGCGGCCAAGGAGCTGCTCGACGGCCTGACCACCGGAACCCTTGACGACGACGCCCAGCGCATCTTGCTCGCCAGGGCGGGAATTCCCGAGCAACTGCCCGAAGTCAAGACGGATCGAGACGGTCACAAGGCCGTCAGCGGCTCCACACCCTATTTCCAGATGAGCACCGCCGAACGGATCGGCTACCTCGAGCAAACTTGCGAGTACGAAGAATATCTGCTCAAGCCGATGAACTGCCCGCACCATATTCAGATCTACGCCGCGCAGCCCAGAAGCTATCGCGACCTGCCGCTGCGGCTGGCCGAGTTCGGCACGGTCTACCGCTATGAGCAGTCGGGCGAGCTCTCCGGGATGACCCGGGTGCGCGGGTTTACCCAGGACGACGCCCACATCTTTTGTACCCACGACCAGGTGCGAGGCGAGTTTCGGGCCACGATGGAGCTGACGCAGTTCGTGCTCGGTTCCCTGGGCCTCTTCGATTACAAGGTGCGGCTGTCGCGGCACGACCCGAACGACCCCAAGTACCAGGGGGCTGCCGGCGAGACCTGGCGACGCGCCGAGGAAGACATCCGCTCCGTGCTCGATGAGATGGCGCTGCCCTATGAAGAAGCACCCGGCGAAGCGGCTTTCTACGGACCCAAGGCCGACTTCATCGTCCGCGACTGCATCGGCCGCCAGTGGCAGCTTGGCACCGTTCAGCTCGATTACCTGTTGCCCGAGCGATTCGGACTTGAGTATGTCGGCTCGGACAATCATCCGCACCGCCCGGTGATGATCCATCGCGCTCCGTTCGGCAGCCTGGAGCGGTTCCTGGGGATCCTGATCGAGCATTTCGCCGGTGCGTTTCCCCTCTGGCTCGCCCCTGAGCAGGTGCGCGTCCTGCCGATCTCTGACAAGGTCGCTGAATATGCCCAGACCGTGCTGAGCGCGCTGCTCGAGGCCGGCCTGCGCGCGAGCCTCGATCACCGGCCCGAGAAGATCGGCTCCAAGATCCGCGACGCGCAGAACGACAAGATTCCTGTCATGCTCGTCGTCGGCGCCAAAGAGGCGGAGAATCAGGCGGTGGCTTATCGCGACCGTACGAAAGGAGATCTGGGAGCGATGCCCCTGACATCCGCCCTGGCCCGGCTCCGAGAGCAGATGGACGTCCGGAATGTCGAGCCGGTCGCGCCTCCGGCCGCCCCGGACCGGGCCAAGATGAGACCGAGCAGCATACCTACTGAGCATTCGCTCCGAGCATTCGCTAACATAGGTGCGGCTCTGCGGTTACTTGCCGTCTTTGGTTCATCGCCGCTCATGGGAAGCTCCGATAAGAGCGGCGAATGAGCAAGGTTGCTCTCGGTGGGGAGTCGTCAAGGATGACACGTATTCTCATGCTAGGCGCCATGATGCTGACGCTCGGCACTGGCTGCAATACCGGCCAGTTGCGATTCACCACGCTGCGCCTCACAACCACCATTCCCGACCTTCAGAAGAGGCAGGTCCTGGAAAATTTCCTGGGAATGGCTACAGACCCCAGCGCACTGCCCTACTTCTCGGTTGTCACGGCCGGCACCGCGACCATCAATGATTTCGGATCGGCCAACCTGAGTTTCCTGGGCGCAGTCAAGTTCTACACCCAGGGAACCTATGGCCCGCTCAGCGCGGGACGCTCCGTGAACACCAACTGGAGCATCAATCCGGTAAGCAATCCAGATCGACTTCGCGCCATGCGGGCAGCCTATGACCTGGTTCTTCAACCCGACGCTGTCGACCCCGCCGATGCCAAGAAATTGCAAGAGATTCTCAAGATGACGAAGACCGATCCTGCGATCGAGTCCGGCTGGGTCTGCGTCGGCCGCAAACACGACGTTCCCAAAGACGCTTGCCTGGTCGCGCATCAAGGGAAGCACTATGTCTGGGTCATGCCTGAGCACACCAAGGATTTCAACGACTTTGTCTTGCAGATCTTGAACATCGCCACTTACGTTCCGCCTCCACAAGGTGCAAGTGCCGCATTGGCGGCTCCTGGCGCTCAGCCACGGGTGGCTGTCCCGCACGAGTCCGAAATCGCGCCCAGACTCTACGAAGACTCACCGGGCATCAACCGTGGACTGTTCTTCGTGCCTCGCTAAAATCGTGCGGAGCGGGTCCAGTACTCCGAGCTCGGTCAGAGCGTCTTCAGATACTCGACAACTGCCATTCGCTCTTCGTCGGTCAGTTTGTCGCCAAACGAATGCCCGCCGTTGCCGCGCCCGGGCTGGGTTGTATCATAAACTTTTCGACGCTCGATTGCGGGCAAGCTGCGGTCGGCAGGCTCATCGAGCACGGTTACCTTCAGGCCCAATCTCACTGGATCGTAGTCGTCTTTCTCGCCCCGGAAGCTCCTCGTGAAGAACTTGGGCCTTTCTGTTGACTTGAGCACATGATAAACCGTCGGCGCCGAGCCGTTGTGCAGGTACGGCGCCGAGGCCCAGATGCCGTCCAGGGGCGGCGCCTGGTAACCGCCGCCACCCAGGCCGTGATACTTCTCGCCAGCAGGACCGTGTTCCGCGGCAAACCAGCTCTGGAGATAATGCGCGGCCCCCTCGGGAGCGAAGGCCGTTGCCAGTGTGGGGTCGGTACCTATCTCGTCGAGAGGGATACGCTTGTTGGGATAGCGCCCCTCGGGTCCGTACGAACCGTGGCACCGCGCAAGTGTTCTCGAAGACCACTTTCCCATGAGCGGCCCGTGCTTCATCGATCGGGAACGGATACCTGGGCGGCTGCATGGAGAGCAGGAACGCCCGGATATCGGCGAAGTCGGGCTCCTTTCGCTTGATGTACTCGGCGCTGTTGCCGGGAATCAGCAGGAAGGGCATCATGGTGCGGACCGAGCGGCCGTCGGCGAGGCCGAGGTGATAGATCGTCTTCTTCTTCTTGTAAAGCCACCAGGCCGGGACATCCTCGCAAAGCGTCGTACACATGGAATATTTGACCGGGACTCGATGCCTCAGTTCTTTGTCGCGGAACTGCATCAAGTAAACGGCGAAATTCGAGGCCTCGCTGGTGCCGCGGACATTGCACAGGGGCAGGGGCATGACAGGGTCAAGCGTATCGGCCGCGGCCATCTCTTCATAAAGCGATTGCATATCGAGCGCCGCGTTGCCCAGGCCGATGATCGTCTGACCGGCGACTGCTCCCGCATGGCAAAGCAGGCAGTCGTTGCCGATGCCTTGCCCGAGCCCTAAGAGCCCCTTGGCCCGCGTGAAACCCATCGGCAGACCGCCATTGTCATAGGGCGCGGAGTGAAGACCGTACCGATCCCGAAACGCCCTTGCGTAATCGGCCGGCTTGGCGGCGACTCCCCATTGCGTCCATGCGTTCTCGTACGCCCGCGGCGACCAGAATGGCGGATTCAAGGGCTTGTGGACGTTTGCGCGACCACGATCGGCGGACGGTGCCCGTGCGGGATTGTGGTCTCCTGCCGGTGCCTGCGTTGGCGCCACGCATACGGATAAGTCCTAGCATCCAGAAAAAAGCCCACGACCCGAGGCGAGCCTTTGGTCCTGGCACGAACAACCGAAGCCTGGATAATGAATATACGCTCACACGGATCGAGGTTCTTGGTGGCACGGACATGCAAGATTCCTTGTTTCCCATCGCGCGTCTAGGATCGGCTGCCCTTGATCGTTAATATACGGTTCGAGCGACCCTGGTCCAAGACTGGCCGCGGCGGGAAAAGGCGACCATTACCAGTGCCGGCGATCCGGATGGAGGACTCGCATGTCCCGATTCGTGCCTCCTGCGCTGGCCGCGTTGCTGTTGCTGAGTGAGCCAAACCCGGTGGCCGCTCAGCTTGGTGCCGACGCGATTGACCGCGGAAAGAAGGCCACCGCCCTGGTGGCGATTTCCCACGACGGCTTGCTGACGATGGGTTCCGCCTTTTGCATCGACAAATTGGGACTCTTTGCCACCACCGCTGGCGTGGTGGAGACCGCCGCCGGGCCAAAAAGTGTGCTTCGTCTCGTGACGGATATCGGCCTGCCGTCGCAGCGCATCACGCGGGCGAAGGTGCTGCGTCGCGACGTTGACGCGAATCTGGCGCTCGTTCAGGCCGATGGCGGCTCCGGTTTCACGCCCCTGGAACTCGGCCCAGACTCCGACCTCAGGGAACTGAAAGAGGTTGTCGTCTTCGGATATCCCTTCGGTAACATGCTGGCCGTCCGACGAGGGTCTTACCCGGACGTCTCCCTGCTCCCCAATCGCATCAGTTCGCTCGCCAAGGCCAAGGGCAGCCTGGACGCGATCGGGCTGGAAACGAGGATTAACCCGGGGAATTCGGGTGGGCCGGTGCTCGACGCCTCGGGCAAGGTGGTCGGCGTGGCCGTGGCCACGGTGCGCACTTCCGCTTTGAACATGGCCATCCCCGTAGGCAAGCTGGCCGATTTCCTGACGGCCCCAGGGCTCGTCTTTGATCCGCCGCCCGTGGTCGCCGATGACCGCGAGAAGCCCGTGACCTGGAAGATCCAGGTGCAGCCGCCGACGCCCACGGCAAAGATTCCCGAAGGTCTGTCGGTCGCCGTCACGGTCCCCAATGAGGCCGGACAACCCAGCGTGTTTCCGGCTCGGCGCGTCGGCGAGGACATCTTCGAGGCCAAAGTGATCCCCACGCCCCGCGCCCCCATGCGACGAGTCGATCTCATCATCTCGACCGGCAATTTACTTACCCAGTACGTTGAAGTTCGCCTCAAGGACGATGATGTGATGGCCGGAGGCTCGAAGTTGATCTCGAGCGCTGTGAATCTCCTATTTGGTGGTCCGGAGTTGCCGAATCATGCCGTGCGCGGTCAGATCAAGACCATCCCCGGACTGGGCCTGGGAAGAGGAAGAACAGAACCTCGCAAGATTGGCACGGTTGATCTGAGCAAGGCGAATCAGATTTCGGTCGAGCCGCTAAACTGGCCCGTTTTCCGGGCGCTCATGGTGGAGGTTGATGCCAAACAGGGATCGAAGGTGGTGGCCACGGTGCGCAAGCGTGTGGACTTCACCGGAGGGTTAAAAGTCACGCGAGCGGCGTCGAACGTGATCGTGTCGTTGCCCCGGCCGGTGCCGCCGCCCATGACGTACGGCCCCCTCGACGACGGGCGTCTTGATCTGGGCGGCATGCTCGATTTCGCCAGTGAACCTGTTGGAGCCGGCAAGTCGATCCGCCAGCCCAAGCTCGCCATCGCCGCCGCTCGGCCAAGCACGGACGGGGAAGCCGCGGAAGCACCTACCCTGAACAAGAAGCTGGAAGGAACGATCAGTGATGTCGTGGTCGGCGGCGGCGGACGATACCTGTTACTCACCCTGAGCGACGCCAGCAAGCTCGCCATCTTCGACACCAACGCCGCCGAGCATCGTCAAGACGATTCCGCTTCCCTCGCCGAATGCCATCGTCGCCGCCGGCGCCACGAAATTCTTGATCGCCTTCCCAGAGCAAAGGCTGATCCAGCGATGGAAGGCTCTTGAGAATGCGGGAGTCGACGAGCTGTTCGTCACTTCTCCGCTCTTGCTCTCCGTCAAGGCCGGCGACCGGCTCGACCATCAAATCATGGCGAGGTCAAGAAAAGGCGCGATCAAATACGCGCTCACGAAAGGCCCCGATGGCCTCACGGTGACGCCCGACGGCAAGGTAAAATGGCTGGTGCCAGTGTCGCTCAAAGGGCAGGAAGTGGAGGCCGTCGTCACGGTCGAAGACGCGTCCGGTCAAGAGCGATTTCGGAAGCTCACGTTCAAGGTCAATTGAATTGTCGATCGACCTGGCTATCTCTTCTCGTATCTCAGCCGGATTCGTCGGCAGCATCGTCCACGTCGTTCCATTCGAGCGCTTGAGAAACACGGTCTATGCCGCCCAGCTCATCCAGGCCGGCTCCAGGAAATGCCAGGGTATAGTGTCCTCCCGCCAACTGGACTCGATCCACGATGGCCATGACCTCCGCCGGCGACTCGTGGGGTCCCTGGATGTACAAAGGCCTGCCGTCGTGGCCGAACGTGAATTCTTGCGGGCACGTCGCGGGATCGATCCCCTCGAGTAGCATCGAGGCATGGCGGTAGTCCGCGTGCGGTGCGAAGCCAAAGGATTGTGCGTACTCAACCGCTCCTTTAACGATCTTGACCAGGCAAGCGGGAGCGATCGGGCGCATCGCCTGGTTTTGCTCGATGTGGCCAATCAGTTCTTCGAAATCCCCAAGCGTGCCCGCGCCACATGGCATTCTTCACTCCGAGGCAGAAAACATCCACGAGATAAAAGCCAAGGACGAACTGCCCTTCCGACTCTTGCCGCGCGATCGCCAGATCGCCGATCCCGGTTTCCCAGATCTCCGCCCCGGCAAGGGCCCGGACGACCGGCCATTTCTCCGCTCGTTGTAGCCGGAGGATGGGGTCGTTCGAGGTGCGTCGCATCAAGCTCAGGCGCTTCTCCGCGCTTGGCCTTCTGCTTCGCGATTCTCTTCTGCTCCTTCGCCCCATGTTTCTTTGCCATGTTTGCTTGCTCCGCTTGCCCGGCCCTTATCATGGTTCCATTCGCGTGCTGGAGCGGTCAATGCTGGGTAGCGCCCACAAACCGGACGGGTGCATCGATAATTTCGGCGACCTCCCTTCAGCCTAACTGTCTCGACGGCACCGAGACAATCTCTCTATGGTCCGTTCTGCACTCGCATACGCGTCCGCCGTGTACAGACCCCGCTCGGCGGCTCATACGATCGTTAAGAACGGAATGTGCGCAGGCTGTTGGCGGCTCGCGCCGTTGGCGAAAAGTGACGATTTGTGATATGTTAGGCTGGACGCCGGTTCATCGAGGCTCCGATCGCCCAGCCACAGTTTAACGATCTCGAGAGTGCCACAACGATGTCAGCACAGCCCTTCGTGCATCTTCATTGCCACAGCCATTACAGCCTGCTGGACGGGGCGAGCAAGATCCCTGACCTGATCCAGCGGGTCAAGTCGCTGGGGATGCCCGCGGTAGCGCTCGACTGACCATGGCAACATGTTCGGGGCGATCGAGTTCTTGCGAGAGGCCAAGGCAGGCGGGGTGATCCCGATCGTGGGGATCGAAGCCTATGTTGCGCCCGGCCGGCGCACCGATCGGTCGACGAGCGCCGGCGGTGCCGGCGACGAGCGGTATGCGTACCACCTGACGCTGCTGGCCAAGAACGGCGCCGGCTTTCGCAATTTGTTGCGGTTGTCATCGCGATCGTACCAGGAGGGATATTACTACAAGCCCAGGATCGACAAGGAGATTCTGGCCCAGCACAGCGACGGCCTCATCTGCCTGTCGGGCTGTGTCGGCTCTGAGTTTTCACAACTGCTCCTGAATGACCGCAAGGCCGAGGCCGAAAATCTGGCCATGTGGTACTACAAGACGTTCGGGGAGGGCAATTTTTTCGTCGAAATCCAGAACAACGGCCTGCAAATTCAGCGCGAATGCATGGAGCGCGAGCTCGACGTGGCGAATCGGCTGGGACTGCCGGTGGTGGCCACCAGTGACGCCCACTATCTGACTCAGGACGACAACCTGGCCCACGACGTCTTGCTCTGTATCAACACCGGTCGGACGATCGACCAGCCGCTGGACAAGCCCCGGTTCGTGGCCGACGACGGCAAGCTCTCAGACCAGTTCCACGTGCGCGGGCCGGAGGAGATGCTGGCGGTGTTCCCCGGCCATGAGGAAGCCCTGGCGATGTCGGCGCGGATCGCCACGGGGATCGAGGAGAACTACGCCAGCCTGGGGCTGGGAAAACGGCAGTTCCCCTCCTTTCAGGCGCCAGGGGAAAAGACCGCCGAGGAGTATCTGCAAGAGCTTTGCGAGCAAGGCCTGCGGCAGCGGTATGGGGATCCGCCGCCCGCGCCAGCCCAGGAGCGGCTGGATCACGAGCTGGCCGTGATCAACCGGATGGGGTTCGCCTCGTATTTCCTCATCGTCTGGGACTTTGTACGCCATGCGCGCGAGCGGGGGATTCCGGCCACGGCCCGCGGTTCGGCGTGCGGGTCGATCGTCAGCTACGTGCTGCGCCTGAGCAACGTCTGCCCGATCAAGTACGACCTCCTGTTCGAGCGGTTCCTCGACCCCAATCGTAACGAGGCGCCCGATATCGACATCGATCTGTGCCAGAATCGCCGCTATGAGGTGATCGAGTATGTGCGCAAGAAATATGGCGATGCCAATGTGGCCCAGATCGGCACGTTTGGCACGATGAAGGCCAAGGCGGCCGTCAAGGACGTGGGCCGGGTGCTGAACATCCCGCTGGTGCGCGTCGAGCAGATCAACAAGCTGATTCCGACCCGGCTGGACATGACGCTGGAGAAGGCCCTCAAAGAGGAGCCAGCGCTACGGGCCATGGTCGAGCAAGACCCGGAGATCGAGCGCCTGATCCGGTTCGCCCGCCGGCTCGAAGGCTCGGCGCGGCACGCCAGCACGCACGCCGCGGGCGTGGTGATCGCCGACCAGCCGCTTGACTCGCTCGTGCCTCTTCAGGTCATTCGCCCGGGAGACAAGGAAGAGATCGTCTGCACGCAGTGGGACATGGGAGACGTCGAGAAGGCCGGGCTCCTCAAGATGGACTTTCTCGGCCTGCGGAACCTGACCACGCTTGAGGAGGCCGTGCGGATCATCAAGGAGCGCCATCCCGATGCGCCCAGCGATCTTGACTTGCTGCCGCTCGACGACGCCAAGACGTTCGAGCTCTTGCAGCGCGGTGAGACGAAAGGCGTCTTCCAGCTTGAAAGCGCGGGCATTCGCGACCTGCTCGTGAAGATGAAGCCCGACCGGTTCGCAGACATCATCGCCACCAACGCCCTCTACCGGCCGGGTCCGCTCAACGGCGGCATGGTTAACGAATACGTTGACGTCAAGAACGGCCGCAAGCAGGCGTCCTACCTTCATCCTGTGCTGAGGGAGGTTCTTGAGGAAACGTACGGGGTGATGGTCTACCAGGAACAGGTGATGCGGATCCTCAACCGGCTGGGGGGAATCGAGCTCTCCAGGGCTTACGCCACGATCAAGGCGATCTCCAAGAAGAAGGCCGACGTGATCGCCGAGAGCCGCGGCCAGTTTGTGCTGGGGGCCGTCGAGCGCGGGCTTGGACAAGGAAAAGGCGCTCAAGATCTTCGACCTGATCGAGTATTTCGGCGGCTACGGCTTCAACAAGTCGCACAGCACGGCCTATGCTCTGCTGGCCTACCAGACGGCTTACCTGAAGGCTCATTACCCGACCGAGTACATGGCCGCGGTGCTGTCTTCAGAGATGGACGGTACCGAGCGCGACAAGTTTTTCGTCGAGCACATCGAGGACTGCCGGCGGATGGACATCGAGGTGCTGGCCCCCAACGTGAACGGCGGCGGCGTGTCGTTCCGCGTGGCCAGCGAGGGGAAGATTCACTTTGGCATGGGGGCGATCAAGGGCGTTGGCGTCAAGGCCGTGGAAGCGATCGTGAGGGCACGCGAGGCGGGTGGGGCATTTCACAGTCTTGACGAGTTCTTTGAACGTGTGTCAACGCGCGAGGTCGGCTCCGCGTGCGCCGAGACGTTGATCCGCGCGGGGGCGTTCGACGTCCTGGCGCGAAGCGGTCACAGTTGCTGGCGATTCTCCCTCGAGCTATCCAGGCCGGACAGGCCAAGCAAGACGACAGGCGCCGGGGGCAGCGGGGCCTGTTCGATGATCTCGAGACCGCTGGCCGCCGGGGGCACGGGGGCAACGGCCACGGGAATGGCAGCGGTCAGGGGAACGGCCACGCAGGCGGGCTTGCGAACCTGCCCGACCTGCCCGAGCTGGCCGATGCCGAGCTGCTGGGCGGCGAGAAGAAAGCCCTGGGTTTTTACATGTCGAGCCACCCGCTCACCCGCCACGCGCCTCTCTTGCAGGCGCTGGCGACTCACAAGGTGGTTGAGCTTGGCTCGGTGCCCGACAAGGCCGAGGTCATCCTCGGCGGCATGATCGCGAGCGTGCAACTGAAGAACGTGCAAAAGAGCCGCTCGGGCCTGACCCGCATGGCGAAGCTCACCTTCGAGGACCTTTCCGGCTCGACCCCGGCCATGCTCTGGCCCGAGGAATTCGCCAAGATGAGCGAGCTGGTCAAGAATGACCTGATCGGTTTCGTGAAAGGGACGCTCGATCGAAGACGTGAGCCCGCCGAGCTGATCATCAGCAAGATCATTCCCATCGAGAGCGCCTCGGCCGAGCTGGCCCGCGGCGTCGTGATCCGGCTGCACAAGGGACTACACCAACAGGAAGACCTGGAGCGCCTGCTGCGGTGCGTGCGTGTTCGCCCAGGTCATCTGGATCTCTATCTCGAGATCATGGGCATCGAGCACCTGCGCCGGGCCGTTTACAAGGCCGGCCCCTCGCTGCGCATCCGGTACGACGACCGCCTGACCGCCGACCTGGAAAACGTGGTTGGTTCCGGCAACGTGCGACTGCTTGGTCCCCGGGGCGCCACGGCGCGGGCTGACACCCAAGCACAATCCACGTCGCTCGCCCGGTCTGATGTTTCCCCAGAGCCCGAGCTCGATGACGGTTCCCCCGATGAGTTGGAAGATGATTAAACATTTGACGGCGACACGGCCACGTGGCACACCTTCCGGTTCATACCTCTCTCTGCGTGCATGCAAAAAGTCGTAAATGGCGATTTGACAGGGCTTGCTAAATCGTCTATCGTAGTTATACGATGAGACTGAAGGAGGTGCCTATGGACGATCGGTGCTGCTCCACTGCGGAAGGTCCAAAGGAAACGGCCTTCGTTTCGGGAGAGACGAAATCAGCCGACCGGGACCTAGCCACCCTGGCCAAGGCCTTGGGTCACCCGGCCCGAGTGCAGATCGTGCGCTTTCTGCTCGCAAGAGACTCCTGCATGTGCGGCGATATCGTCGAGCACCTGCCACTTGCCCAGTCGACCGTCTCTCAACATCTGAAGTTGCTCAAGGAATCGGGTCTCATTCGCGGCACGATCGATGGCCCTCGGGTTTGTTACTGTGTGGAGCCCGCAGTCCTGGAGCGGTTCAAGGAACTCGTCTCCGGCCTTTAGCCTGAGTGTTTTTTTCTCACAACCTATCGTCAATCGACGATAGCCGAACGGATGAGGAGATAATCATGACCAAGCTTGCCGTCTACGACCCGCCGTTGTGTTGCTCGAGTGGAGTGTGCGGCCCTGCGGTCGATCCCGTCCTACCGCGTGTAGCCGCCGATCTTGATTGGCTCAAGCGTCAGGGAGTCGAGGTCGAGCGCGACAATCTGGCCCAGCAGCCCCAGGCTTTTGCTTCAAACCCCAGCATCCGTGAGGCGCTGCGCGAGCATGGAAATGACTGCCTGCCGCTGGTACTCGTCAATGGCGAGATCGTCTCTCGTGGAACTTATCTCGATCGCCGCGGCCTCGCAAACTTGGCCGGTCTGGATGTTACGGTCGAGCCCGAAACCGTGAAGGCCAAAGGCCCGTCGTGCTGCTCGTCGCCGACGACGGTGACGGTCGGCTCGGCGGCTGGCCGCTCATCGGGCGGTTGCTGCTAACTAATGGGGAAGGTGTATCATGATCATTCGAGCGCCAGTTACACGGAATCTGTTCTTTACCGGCAAAGGTGGTGTGGGCAAGACCTCGGTCGCCAGCGCGACGGCGGTTGGCCTTGCTGATGAAGGCAAGCAGGTGCTTCTCGTCAGCACCGATCCGGCCTCGAATCTTGACGAGGTTTTCGGTGTCGAGCTGGGGATGCGTCCAACGCCGATCCCGGACGTCCCCGGCCTTTTCGCCATGAACATCGATCCGGAAGCCGCGGCACGGGCCTACCGAGAACGCATGGTCGGACCTTACCGAGGCATTCTCCCCGACGCTTCGGTGCGGAGCATGGAGGAGCAGTTCTCCGGTGCCTGCACCATCGAGATCGCAGCATTCGATGAGTTCTCGCGTCTTCTCGGTGACGCCTCGGCGACAGCCGAGTACGATCACGTCATCTTCGACACGGCCCCGACCGGGCACACGCTCCGACTGCTCCAGCTCCCCGCGGCCTGGACGGTTTTCTTCGAGAACAACGTCGGGGGGAACTCCTGTCTCGGCCCGCTTTCGGGACTGACCGCCCAGCGCGCACTCTACGATTCAGCCTTGAAAGCTCTGTCCGATCCCCAAACGACAACACTCGTGCTCGTCACGCGGGCCGAGGTGACCTCGCTGCGCGAGGCGAACCGCACCAGCCGTGAGCTCGGCGAAATCGGCATCCGCAACCAGAAGTTAGTTGTGAACGGGATTTTCTCGGCGACCGATCACGCGGACCCAATCTCCATCGCATTGGAATCCCGTTGCCGCTCGTCGCTCGATGCCATCCCGGAGGGAATTTCGAATCTACCAAGAAACGACGTAGGACTCTTGCCGTTCGGTCTCATCGGGGTCGCATCCCTTCGCGTTCTCAATGATCCTTCGCTCGCCGGTCAGCTCTCATCGTCGGCCGTCTCGCAAGCGGAATTCGATTCGCTGCCGCCGCTCCTCGAAGACTTGATCCCCGCGATGGTCCAAACCGGGCACGGCGTGATACTCACGATGGGCAAAGGCGGTGTCGGGAAGACCACCATCGCGACCAAGATTGCCCTGGAACTTGCCCGGCGTGGACACAAGGTCCACCTCTCGACGACCGACCCCGCGGCGCATCTCGACCTCACCTTGGGCGAGACAGTGCCGAACCTCTCTGTCAGCCGCATCGACCCGGTGAAAGAGACTACCGACTACACGGCCGAGGTCATGGCGACCGCCGGGAAAGATCTCGACGAGCAAGGGAAGGCTCTCCTGGAAGAGGACCTGCGCTCACCGTGCACTGAGGAGATCGCCGTTTTCCGGGCGTTCGCTCGCACGGTAGAGCGTGGCAAGAAGGGGTTCGTCGTGCTCGACACCGCTCCCACCGGTCACACCCTGCTCCTGCTCGATGCGACCGAGGCCTATCACCGCGATGTCTTGCGAAACCTGAGCGAGATGCCCGAATCGGTGCGTGAACTCCTGCCTCGTCTTCGCGACCCGGGATACTCACGCGTGCTCATAGTCACTCTTCCGGAGGCGACCCCGGTGCATGAGGCGGCCTCGCTTCAGCGCGACCTCATGCGGGCAGGGATTACGCCGTATGCCTGGGTGATCAATCAGAGCCTGGCACCCCTGACCCTGACTGATCCGATCCTCCGCTCACGGCGCTTCCACGAGCGGCCATTCATTCAAGAGGTCAGCGAGGAACTGGCCCCACGCACTGCAATCGTCCCCTGGCAGCCTGACATCTTCAGCCAAGAACAGATCACGCTGCTGGAACATAAGTCTCGACCGCTTGTCGAAGCGGTCGGATCCGGGAGTTGATCATGAAAACGATCCAGGTACTCGGGACCGGCTGCGCCAAGTGCAAATCTCTGGCCGCAAACGCCGAGCAGGCGGCTCGCGAATCGGGCACCGAGGCACAAGTCGTGAAGATCCGGGATATCGCCGAGATGCTCGCGTTTGATGGGGTCCGTGCGCTTCCGGCGCTCGCCATCGACGGCGTGGTCAAGGTCTGCGGGCGGGTACCGGGTGTGGACGAGATCAAGGTCATCCTGAGGTGAATCACTGTCACCAAACGAGGAGGACTTCGCAGATGGGAATCGAGATCCGGGAGCTGGTGAAGGCAAAGTACGGCTCGGTCGCGATGAGCGGCCTCTCCAACGATCAAACGGGGGTGAGAAAGGAAAGTGAGGAGAATGATGAAGCCAAAAACGGTTGTGACCTGGGGGCTCTTGATGTTCGTTGCGGTGAGCATCTGGGTGCTCATCGGCAAGGCGACTGAGAATCGACCGACGACCGCGCCAACGGGCGTGGGCTCTCCCGAACGGCCCACGGCAAACCCGGTCGGACCTCGGGTCATCGCTTACTATTTCCACGGCTCGGTTCGATGCATCACCTGCAAGACGATCGAGGCCTATGCCCGGGAGGCGATCAACGCCCATTTTTCCGATGCCCTGAAGTCTGGCCAGCTCGAAGTTCGTTCCCTCGACTTCGAGAATCAGGAGAACGAACACTTCGTCGACGACTACCAGCTCTCCTCGTCCTCCCTGGTGCTTGTGGACTCCCATGGTAGCGGGCCTGGCTCCTGGAAGCTGCTTCAAGAGGTATGGCAGCTCACCGACGACAAGCCCGCGTTTTTCGACTACGTCAAGCAAGAACTCGACCGGTTCCTCAAGCTGCACGGGGACTGAAGCGATGGATGCTCTGGGAATCGGCGTTATCACGGCCCTCTGGCTCGGACTCCTGACCTCGATCAGCCCCTGTCCGCTCGCAACGAACGTCGCGGCCATGTCGTTCATCAGTCGGCGCCTGGACAAGCCTCGCTTGGTGGTCCTCACGGGCCTGATCTACACTCTTGGGCGGATGGCAACCTACGTTTCCCTGGGAACGATCCTGGTGGCGGGTCTCCTCTCCGCGCCGCATCTTTCTCACGCCCTCCAAAGCTGGATGGCAAAGCTCATCGGGCCCTTGCTCATCCTCGTCGGCATGGTGCTTCTGGGTTTGCTCACCATCCCGGCGGCCGGTCTGCCCTTTTGCGAGCGTCTGCGCACACGAGCCGAGTCGGGTGGTCTGCTCGGGGCCGGAGTCCTGGGACTGCTATTTGCCCTGTCGTTCTGTCCGGTCTCCGCTGCTCTCTTCTTCGGGAGCCTGGTCCCTCTTGCGGTAAGACTCGGCTCGCGGGTGGTGCTCCCTTCGGTGTACGGCGTGGGTACCGGACTACCCGTGTTTCTCTTTGCCGTGCTCATGGCCGTCGGGGCGCAGCGTGTGGGCAGGGCGTTTAATGCCCTGACCACTTTCGAGAGGTGGGCAAGGACGGTCACAGGCATCCTGTTTATCGGATTGGGGATCTACGAGTCGCTCCGCTCCATCTTTGGAGTGATCTGAAGGACAACCAAGATGAGCCAGGCATCCGCCACCTGCCACCCCCGAACCAACGGTCGGCTCTCGTTCCTCGACCGCTACCTCACGCTCTGGATCTTCCTCGCCATGTTCGTCGGCGTGGGGTCTGGCTACTTCTTTCCGGGCATTGCGCGCGGCATCACGCAACTCTCGGTCGGCACGACCTCGATACCGATCGCCGTGGGTCTCATCCTCATGATGTACCCGCCGCTCGCCAAGGTGAAGTACGAGGAGCTGCCCGAGGTCTTCCGCGACACCAAGGTGCTCGTGCTTTCGCTCGTCCAGAACTGGATCATCGGGCCGCTCCTGATGTTCGGCCTGGCGCTGGCCTTGCTGTCGGACAAGCCCGAGTATGCGATTGGGCTCATCATGATCGGCCTCGCGCGCTGCATCGCGATGGTGATCGTCTGGAACGACCTGGCCAAGGGTAACACGGAATACGCGGCAGGACTCGTCGCATTTAACTCGGTCTTCCAGGTCTTCTTCTACTCCGTCTATGCCTGGCTGTTCGTGAAGGTACTCCCGCCGCTCGTGGGTGTGAACTTCGGAAAGGTTGACCTCTCCCGGATCACCATCGGGGCAATCGCCGAGAGCGTGTTCATCTACCTTGGCATCCCGTTCCTGGCCGGAATGTTCACGCGACTCGTGCTCGTTCGTGCCAAGGGCAAGGAGTGGTATGAGAGCAGGTTCATACCGCGAATCAGCCCAATCACGCTCATCGCGCTACTGTTCACCATCATCGTGATGTTCTCGCTCAAGGGCGAGTATATCGTTCAGCTTCCCTTCGACGTGGTGCGGATCGCCGTGCCCCTCCTCGTCTACTTTGTCGCCATGTTCCTCGTCTCTTTCTACATGGGCAGGCGCATCGGCGCCGACTACTCGAAAACGGCAACGCTCGCATTCACGGCGGCGAGCAACAACTTCGAGCTCGCCATCGCAGTGGCGGTGGCGGTCTTCGGCATCAACTCAGGGGCGGCGTTCGCGGCGGTCATCGGCCCGCTCGTCGAAGTTCCGGCCCTGATCGCCCTCGTCAATGTCGCTCTCTACTTCCAGCGGCGTTACTTCGCCGTGGCTTCGGCCTGAGTCAAAATCGTCTTTCCATCGGCTCTTTTGTAGTAGACTACATCAGCGACCGCGAGTGGAAACCGACCTCTGCGAATTGACATGGATTTGAAAGAGAAGATTCAATAATGACCACTCACGATCACCCAGAGTGCTACGGCACGATGTTCCCCAGTGTGCTGCATCTCCAAGAGGATCGGCCCGCTTCGGGGACGGTCTTCACGGTCGTGCTCGAACGCGCAGGCGGGATGCGGCGCTCCGGCCGCTCCATCACGGCGGATATGGATCGGTGGGATGAGTGTCTGGAGTGCCCCGACTTCGACGGCTGCTACAAGTTCTCGATGGCGACGCTAACCTTGGAGTCGGCCATTCAAAATCGGTGATGCTCTCGAAAAGATGATCGATGTCGGGCCACGTTTCGCTGAAAACGGAACCGACACCGGTTTCCATGACACCGATTTCCATCCCCTTACTCCATCATCTGGCCGCAGATCGGACACATCATGGGCTTTGCCTCGGGGAGGTCGACCGACTTACTGAGCTCCAGGTCGTGGCTGAACTTCAGCAGGGTGCCGCCCCGTGATACGTACAGGGCATCCCTCGTGACGTCGAGACGCGTCGGGAGCCCGCCGTGCATACGGGCCATCATCTGTTGCATCCCGCCTCGACCCATCATCTTCATCTTCGGCATGTCGTCCGCGCCGCCGCCTCGGTGATGCATCATCGGCATGGACTCCTTGGGCAAGTCCACGCGCTTGATGAGCTTCAGGTCGTTGTCGTACTTCAGCAGTTGGCCCGAGCGGAGGACGAAGACGGCTTGATTCGTCGCCTCCCACGCGTTTTCCATCATCGCGTGTTGGCCGTGCATCCCCATCATCATTCCTTGCATGGGCATGTCGTCCATCATCATGCCTTTCATCATGCCCTTCATCATGCCCTTCATCGTGGCTTTCCTCGGGGGCTCGCGGTCCTCACCAGCTTCCTCTCCCCTCTTCTGGCGGGGTTCCTGAGCCGCGACTGAGATCACGATCAAAGTCAGAACCAGCCCGACTCCTAATGCGCTCCACTTCTGCAAGCGATTCATCGTCCTCTCCCTTCGTGGTCAACCCGTTTGTGAATCCCAGGACTGTGTTCAGTGTCCGGCTCGCGGCGATGAAAGGCCGCGAAGAAGTTTTCGTTCAATTCCAGCAGAGGCTTCTCGTCGGTCGGCGCGAAGCCCGCGGTCTCGATCTCCCGGAAGTAAACTTCCTTCGGGCGCGAGCTCGTTCGCGCACGAACGCGCTGCTGTCCTCGCGGAGATCGAAGTCAATGACGACAAGCCGCCCGCCCGGACGGAGCGATCGATGGATCGAGGCCAGTACCTTCCCCGGGTGCTCGAAATGGTGGTAGGTGGCGCAGACGAAGGCCAAGTCGATCGAACCGGGAGCCAGGTTCGTCGTCTCTTGCGTGCTCCGGACAGGTTTTACCACCCTCTCCAGGCCTCGCTTGTGGGCCTGTTCTCCCAGGTATTTGAGGAATGCCGGCGCAATCTCCACGGCGTAGACCGTGCCCTTCGGCCCGACTTTTTCCGCGAACATCCAGGAGAAAAGACCCGTCCCCGCGCCGATGTCGGCCACGGTCTGCCCTGGATGCAGGCCGACCGACTCGACGATCTTTCGCCGCTGAGCGAAGATTTCTCGCGAGTTCGTTTCAAATCGATCAACGAATCGACTGATGTCGAGATCGGGGTTCTGGAATTGCTTGTTCAGTTCGGCCGCGGAATGACCCTTGCGGTGCTCTTGGGCCAGGGCGGGGATGACGATCCAACACAGCGAGACAATACACCAGCTCATGATCAGAATTCGATGACCCATGCAGCCCCCCCCGGCATCGGCATGTTGGCGGCCGCTCAATCGTCTTAATCATTTTAGCCTGCCGCGATGTAAGCAACAAGCCAGTCGTAGGGAGAAGGCGAGGAACCGGCTTGTCCCGTTGCGGCTCCGCAGCTTCAGTCTCCACTGCCACATCTCGTCACCGATCTGGCAAAAGCTGAACTCGACGAGAGTTCCCTTCAAGACATGGACGATGATTGACCAGCAAGACGACCTTCAAGTGATCTTCATGCAACGTGAAGCATAGATTCACGCGAGCTTCACAGTTCTGTTCGGGTTTCTCTTTAGAATGGGACACCGTGGCACGGTGCCTGCCCTCGCTGAGTGAACCGAAGCAGACTTCCCCGGATGCAACGGTTGCTGCCGCCAAGCCTGGATGTTCGTGCGATTCTAATAAGCCCCGCCAGAAGCCCTCCTTGATCTCCCTGATTATGCTGGCCTTCATGATCTGTGACATGTCGAAACATGAAATTTCGGCTTCATCAAAACTTCGTTTGGCTTTTGTTCGTGAATTTCATACATCTATGGTGGGCCCGACGGACGTTTTTTGATGGATCAGGCAAGAACTTCGACTCCCGCGGCGGAGATACGTCCTCGCACCGTTGGGCACACGTGGAAGCAAGCTGCGGACGGTTCATCAATCATTCACGTGAAATCGCGAGCCTTTTATCAAGTGAGAATTCATGATTGGCAACTGTAAGTTGAGTCCATGTTCGGCGCCAGCGATCGCGAGCCGACGGATTGGCCTGGCGATGATGGCGGTATGGGCCGTTGGATTCGCGGGTTGTGGTGATCCGAATGCGGCCGGTTCGATGAAAGTATACCCGGTCAAGGGCCAGGTACTGCTGCCCGATGGCAAGCCCCTCACATCGGGACGAGTGGTCCTGGTGTCGACTGACAAGCCAATCGAGTTCGCCGGGGAAGTCGGGGCCGATGGCAACTTCGAGATCAAGACCAGTTACGGTCTCGGGGCGGCCGAGGGAACTTACAAGGTTCGCATTGAGTACGACGATCCCCATCAGGCGTCTGTGAAGAGCAGGTCCTCACGCCGCAATGTCTCGAACTTGCCCTTCGGTACGAAGTACACCGACGAATCGACGTCGGATTTGAGTGCGACGATCAAGCCTGGCGATAACGTTCTGGAGCCTTTCAAGCTGACGAACGAGCGAGCCGCGGCTACCGGGAAAAAAGGCCGGGAATGATCTTCGACGATCGATTCGTCGCGGCCTTGATGTAATTCGTCCTTACCGACCATTTTTTCTTGAGAGCCTCAACATTTTTCTTGGAGAACCTGTTCCATGAGATCTCCGTCGAGATCGTCTTCTGTTCGCCCGGCGTTCACCTTGATCGAGCTGCTTGTGGTGATCGCCATCATCGCCGTACTGATCTCGCTGCTCTTGCCGGCGGTGCAGTCTGCCCGCGAGGCTGCCCGGCGCGCTCAGTGCACGAACAACCTCAAACAGATGGGATTGGCACTACACAACTACGAAAGCTCCGCGGGCTCTTTTCCTCCCTCCGGCGAGTCGACCAACTTCAACGTGCCGGCCGGTGCTTTCGCATCGACGCAGTTCGTCGATGGCGGCTGGGACGCCCTGGCCCGCATTCTCCCTTTCATGGAAGGGGCGCACAGTTCAATGCGCTCAACTTCAACGTCGATTACAACGAAGCGACGGGCATGAACTTTACCGGTGCCTCAACGGTGGTCAGCGCCTATCTCTGTCCCTCGGCCACCCGCCAACCCGATGGCGGCAATGACGGCGTTGACCCCAACGATCCGATCACACAGGCTCTATGGTCGCGGCTACGGCGTTGACGACTACGGTCCGACCGCCTACACCGACATCGATCCGTTCGGCCAGCAGGGAAATGACGGCAAGGTTTATCCCGCAACCCCTTACCGCAACAAGCTCTCCCGCGCTGACGGACTGCTTCATCAGGGCAAGACGCGTATCGCCGAGATCACCGACGGCACCAGCAATACCATCGCCATCGGCGAGGACGCCGGGCGTGACCCACGCTATCTCAGCCCCTACACTGAAGGATACTATGACAACTTCAACCCCCGCCCGATTATCGGCCTGGGCCCTGCGGGCGGTCTAGCCGTAACCCGCCGCTACTGGCGCTGGGCTGAGCCAGACACGTCGTTTGGCGTATCGGGATCGCCCAACAACAAGTTTCGGCCGTCGTACGAACTCGGAGCGTGGACCACGCCCCCTGGCCTCACTGCGGGGAATAACGCCGGTGCCAACGACGAGCTCTTCTCGTTCCATCCTGGCGGCGTGAATGTCCTGATGGGAGACGGCAGCGTCAGGTTCCTCAAAGACACCGTCAACATCGTCACCCTCCGCGGACTGATTACGCCCAAGGGAGGCGAGGTCATCTCGGCCGACCAGTATTGAGTCTTGAGAATCGTTTGCCGATCCTTTGACTCGAGTGTGAGATGAAGACCCGGTGTCCCGCCGATTGACGGGACGCCGGGTTTCTTGTTTTCTCGGCGACTGCCAGGCTAACGCCGCCTTCTCGAGGACCCAGGCTGATGGCCCGCCTCATTCAATTGACCTGTCCCCTCATCCTGATGCTGGCCTGCTTTGCGCCAGTCCTGTTCGGTGACCGGCAATTTGCTTTTCGTGACTCCGGCGACTTCTACTATCCACTCTACCTCCGCGTTCAGCAGGAGTGGCGGGCAGGTCGTTTGCCGCTCTGGGAACCCGAAGAAAACGGGGGCGTGCCCCTGCTGGGGTATCCCTCCGCCGCGGTCCTCTACCCGGGAAAGCTCATTTACGCCGCCTTTTCCTATCCGTGGGCGGCGCGGATCTACATCATCGAACACGTTGGTCTGGCTTTTTCGGCCATGTGGATCATGATGCGCGGGTGGAAGATTTCGGCATCTGGCACTGTGCTGGCCGCCCTCGGCTATGCGTTTGGCGGGCCGGTGCTGCTCCAGTATTGCAACGTCATCTTTCTGGTTGGCGCCGCGTGGATGCCGCTCGCGTTTTACTTCGCGGATCGCTGGCTTCGTCTTGGCGACCGCCGCGCGTTGGCTTGGATGGCCGCGGTTTTGAGCATGCAAATCCTGAGCGGCGATCCGCAGGCGGCGTACCTCGCGCTCGTCTGCGCCGGGGCCTATGCCGTGTGGCTCTCATTGACCAGCGATGCGTCCCGGCGAGGCCGTCACGTTGCCCTGGCTGGGATAGCGATTGTCGCCGCTTACGCAGTGTTGCTTGCGTGGACCTACTGGGGAGAGGAATTCGGGCGGTGGATGCGACTCGACTGGTGGCCCAGCGCCGCAAGGATGGCCCTTGCCGGTTGGATCGTCATCGGTCTTGTCATCGTGAATCGAGGGGTGCGCCGCAAGGGCAGGGGGCGCTGGAGACTCATCTGGTAGGCCTGGGTTTTTGTACGGCGTTGGCAATGGCGATTGCCGGGGTCCAGCTCGTACCTTGCCTGGAGTTCGTCAGCCGTAGCCCGAGGGTGGGTGCCCTCCAGACGCCAGGATCGATCTACGACCATAGTATTCACCCCGCGCGTGCCGTCGAGGCGCTTTGGCCGTGCTTCTTCGGGACGATCGATCGCGGCAACCATCGCTGGCTTCAGGCCCTGCCGCCAACGTTCGACCATCAGGTCTGGACTGAGTCGCTGTACCTGGGCGGTTTCACGATTTACCTCGCGCTCGCGGCGGCTGGTCTGCTTCGAGGTCCAGCATGGCGCGGCTGGCTCACGATCGTCGCGTTCGCCGGCCTGGCGTGCGCTCTGGGCAGCTACGGCAGCCCTCTTTTCTGGGGACGAAGCATCGCGGCTTTAGAGCCACTCGTGGGATCTCACGTCTCCCTATCTGAGGGATGGCCTGACGCGTCTCGCACGCCGGACGGAGTCGGCGGCCCGTACTGGTTCCTCACCGTGGCTCTCCCCGGATTCAGCGCGTTCCGTTTTCCGGGAAAACTGCTGGTGATCGGCTGCCTCGGCCTCAGCGGGTTGGCCGGGCTGGGCTGGGATGAATTATGCTCAAGAGGATCGAGACGAGCGGTAAGCCTGACTCTCGCTGGCATGACCATGTGCAGCCTGGGATTGATCCTGCTGATCGTGCCGGCTTCGCGGGCGGCGTTCGTCCGTTTTCTGGGGTCGCATCCAGAACTCACGACCTCGGTTTTCGGGCCGCTAAACACGGCCGGCGCGGTAGGCGACGCCATGCGCGCTATGGGGCAGGGAACTGTCATCTCCGCCGTCGTCCTGACAGTCGCGTTCCTGGCTCGGCGGCGGCCCAACCTGGCGGCCTGTCTCGCGGTCTCGGCCACGGCGCTCGACCTCTACGTGGCGCACGCGCCTTTGCTCTACACGGTTCCCCAGCGGGTCTTCGACGATAAGCCGCGCTCGCTCCAGATCATCGAGCGTGCCGAGACGAGAAAACCATCCCCCGGCCCGTTCCGGATCCACCGCCAGGCCAACTGGGCGCCCGCCGCCTGGCTGACCGAGGGTTCGCCCAAACGCCTCGAGGACATCGCCCGCTGGGAGCGAGACAGCCTTCGTTCCAAGTATCCGATCACAGCAGGATTTGCTTGTACTTACACCCATGGTACGGCTGAGCTTTCAAACGTCACTCCCTTTTTTGAAGCGATGCGAATCCAGCTCGATCCGGAAACGTGTCGCAGGAACGGCTTCCCCGAAGGTTACCAGGTGGTGTACTTCATGCGCCGAGGGTTTGACCTTTGGAACACCCGCTACTTCATCCTGCCCGCGCGGCTGGCCTTCGGAAGTCGCTTTCGCGGGGTCCTCTCGTTTCTGCCGCGCACGACAGAGATCGACCCGCCGCCTGGAGCCTTCGATGGCCCGGACGGCGAGCGCCTTCGCGCTTCCTGGCTACGTGACGACGACGTCCAGATTCTTCGCAACGAGGCCGCCCTTCCTCGCGCCTGGATCGTTCACCGTGCCCGCTTCCCGGCACCGATCGCGAGCCACGACACTACGGGACGACAACGACTGATGGATGAGATGCTCTACCAGGATGACGAGCTCTGGCAGGTTGACGGGCGCAAGGTTCATGACCCACGCGACGTCGCCTGGATCGAGGTCGACCCCGCTCTTCGCCCGAACGTGGCGCGATCGCTCTCGGGTGCGGCTCGCGATCCTTCCGAGACCGTCTCGATCGATCGCTACGCCCCTGATCGCGTCGAGATGACTGCGCGACTCAACTCTCCGGGTCTGGTCGTCCTTGCCGACGTCGATTATCCCGGCTGGGAGCTGACCGTCGACGGCCAGCCGTCGAGGATTCTTCGCACCAACCGAGCGATGCGTGGCGCCTTGGTCTCGGCCGGCACGCACCGTCTGGTCTATTCTTACCGTCCCACCTCCGTCGTGGTGGGCGCGGCGCTTTCCGCCTTGGGCCTTGCGGTATTCGCTTACCTCCTCAGACGCTCTAGCTCTTGCGTGGTGCTCGAGTGAAATCACTTTTCGAGGAGCGGCTCGAGTGCAGACAACCCGCGCCGTGTCACCGTCGTGCACGGCCATCTTGCCGCCGGGGTATATGCAGCCGCCAAAGAATTTGCCGTCCTTGCTCACGGCGTAGAACGACACGTTGAACGTCGTCCGGCCGTCGGGCCGACGACGTTTGGGGTCGCGCACGCTCGTCGTGGCGATTCGCTTGCAGGCGTCCATCACTGCGTCTTTGGGGCCCAGGCCGCGCCTCATGCCTTCGACAACGAGGTAGCTCGAGAGGTTGAGCAGGTTGGCCTCGCCCACGCCTGTCGAGCCGGCCGAGCCGACCTCGTTGTCCAGGTACAGCCCAGCGCCCAGGATCGGCGAATCGCCGACGCGGCCGGGGATCTTCCAGGAGAGGCCCGAGGTCGTGGTGGTGCAGCCGAGATTGCCGTGGGTGTCGAGCACCGAGCAATGAATCGTGCCGGTGACGCGTTTCTCCATGTAAGGCTGAATGAACGACGCGACCTGGTCCTTGGCAGGCGGCAGCCAGTCGTCGCTGGGGTCGTGGGTTTCTTTCCAGTGCAGCCAGATCTGGCGCGCCTCGTCGGTAAGCAGGTTGACTTCGGGAAAACCGTGCGCGCGGGCGAACCGGAGCGCGCCGTCGCCGACGAGCAAGCAATGTCTCGTACGTTTCATGACCAGCCGGGCAACGGCCGCGGGGTGGATGATGTTTCGGATCGAGGCCACCGAGCCGCCGCCGTGGGTCGGACCGTGCATCACGGCGGCGTCGAGCTCGACGACCCCGTCTTCGTTGGGCAGCCCGCCCAGCCCGACCGAGTGATCGGTGGGGTCGGCCTCGACGATGGCCACGCCCTCGATGGCCGCGTCCAGCGGGTCGTGCCCCTGCTTGACCAGCTCCATGGCCTTCTCGACGGAGCGCAGGCCGTTGCCACTGGCCACGATGATCGGCCGTTTCGACCCCGGCGGCGACGCGGCCGCCGCCCCGATAGCCAGGGTGCTCACGCTGGCCGCCGCGGTGGTTCCCAGGAACCGGCGACGATTGATCGAGTTGTGCATCTGTATCGTGTCCTCATGATCGATCCGTGCCCTTGTTGTTCGCCTGTTGAGATCATCAAGATACCGCGGTGTCAGACCGGTGTCGATCTTCGTCGTTTGCGGCTTCGCACTCGAGCGGGAAAGACTCGGCCGGACGGGACCCGCACGCCTATTGGCGAGCCCGATCCGAGCGTGCCAGTCCGGCAAGCTTTGACGGCGAGCTCATGAAGCAAGTGAACGACTGCGGTTCCGGACGCGTGCGCGGTCGGCGTCGGGTCGAGGCGTGATCCGGAACCCTCGGTAAATGGTTCGTGATGCCTGACCCGTCTCGCGCACGGTGATGGCGAATGTGCAGGTACGGTCTGCGCCGCGAAGCTCGATATCGCGGAACAGGAACCTTGCTTTTCCCTGGGAGCGGACGTGCAGGGTCTGGGCCTGGAAACGGCTGCCCCGATTACCAGGCTTGACCTCGACGTCGCAGCCGTCCCGCCCCAGGCCCGCGATCATGACGTTGAGCTCGACAGGATGGGTCGTCGATCCGTCCGGCTTGCCTTGATCCTTGGCCCCGGCTTTTTCTTGAGGCTTGGCCGCCGCTTTATCCTGGGCCGGGTCGGCACTCACATTTTGAGCCTGAGTTTGGAAGGCGAGAAAGAGACTTGTCCCCACGGCGAGCACCAGCGCGGGCGACCATGACTTGACTTGCATCGCGGTTCGACTCCCTTCTTCCCTTGGGTCGATCCTTCCTGGATCAACCCCGAGGCCAGGTTGGACGCCACGTCGCTCCCGGCCGCCAGAGCTCTCCGCGATATTCGATCCCTCGTCAAACGAAGGCGCAAATTCGCGCAAGCGGCTCGTTCCCTCTCGCCAAGCTCACGATACGGCAAGGGCGCAGAGCAGGTACGAGAGCGCCTCCACGCCCGCGGAATCCACCGAGGTGGGCCGCAAGTTACACCGGGATGGCCCGTGACGCAAGAGCAGATCCAACACCGAGCAGATCGCGTCGAGCGAATTGCCGAAGGCGCTACTTCACGGCAGCAATCGTGGCCGCCGCGGGTTTCACAACATTGCCAGGCATTGGGGGCGGAGCAATCTGGACGGTGCCGGGTGCGGCGGCAGATTAAGTTCACGGGCCGAGACCACTCCGGCGACCATCTGGTTCACCGAGGGGCTCATCCAGGAGAGGACCAGCGCATTGGGCAACACGCCCATGGCGATGGTCAAGACGACGAGCGGGACGGCGATGGCGATCTCGCGCAGATCCATGTCGGGAAGCCCCTTCCACGTCTCGCTTCGGCCCAGAAAGACGCGCTGGAGGGTCCAGAGAATGTAGCCGGCCGTGAGGATCACGGCTGCCGCCGCCAGCACGGCGAGCTTCCAGCTATAGTTGAACGACGCCAGCACCACGAAGACCTCGGCGACGAACCCGCACAGACCCGGCAGGCCCATCGAGCCGAAGAAGATCACGTACGAGATTGCACCGTAGAGCGGCATGATGTTGTTCAGGCCGCCCAGCTTGTTCAGGTCTCGAGTATGAGCGCGGTCGTAGATAACGCCAACGAGGAAGAACATGCCGGCCGAGGTGATGCCGTGGGCCAGCATCATGAACATCGCCCCGTTCACCCCATATGCGTAATATTGCGGACTCGCGCCCAGGTTCATCACGGCCATGCCCAGCGTGACGTATCCCATGTGGCTGACCGAGCTGTACGCCACCAGCTTCTTGAAATCGGTCTGAGCCATCGCCACGAGGGCTCCGTAAATGATGCTGAAGACGCCGAGACCGGCCGCCAGTAATGCCCAATCGTAGGCGCCCGCGGGGGCCAGGGGCCAGGCCAGGCGGACCAGTCCGTAGCCGCCGATCTTGAGCAAGACGCCGGCCAGGATCATGCTGATCGGCGTCGGGGCGTCGACGTGGGCGTCGGGAAGCCAGGTGTGGAACGGGAACGATGGCAGCTTGATGATGAAGCCGGTGAAGAAGAGGAGGAAGATCCACGATTGGATATGTCTACCATAAAAACTCGACTTCGTGGCGATAGCGGTCAGCTCGACGATGTCGAACGAGTGGCCCGTGAATGGCTGAACTTGCCCGGTCGCGTTGTAGTAACTGTAGACGCTGGCGTCGCCCGGCCAGAAGTAAAGGATCAGCACGGCGACCAGGATGAAGACCGAGCCGAAGAGGGTGAAGAGCAGAAACTTCATCGCCGAATATTCCCGGTTGCCGCCACCCCAGATGGCGATCAGGAAGTACATCGGCAGCAGCATGACCTCGAAGAAGACGTAAAACAGGAACAGGTCGAGCGAGAGAAACACCCCCATCATGCTGGCCACCAGCAAGAGAAAGAGGGCGTGGTAGCCCTTGATCTGGTGGTTGATGTTCCAGGAAGCCATGCAGGCCAGAACGCTGATCAGGCCGGTCAAAACCACGAGGCTGAGGCTGATGCCGTCGAGTCCCTGGTAGTACTGGATGTTGAAGTAGGGAATCCAGGGGCGCCTCACCACCAGGTCGTTCTCTCCCTTGGACTCGTCGGTGACCGTGTAGTACTCCGAACTGTCTTTCTGCAAGATGTTGTGGTTGGCTCGATCTTGCAGGGGGGCGTTTGAACCCTGGTCCTGGACGTAGATCCCCAGCGCGACGAGCGACACGATGAACGCCGCCAGGGTGAAGCCAAGCGACGTGGATTTGATCGCCAGCTCGTACCGCTTGGGGATGACGAGCACGGCCACCATGCCGATCAAGGGGAGCAACCAGAGGGAGCTTAGCAGCAGATTATCACTCATGGCGCGGTCACCGGTTCCGTGATCAAGGAGTGGCGGGCGGGCGGGCCCGCCCTGGAATGTCTGGGGATGATTACGGCGTTGTCGTTGTACTCACGAGGACGACCGCCGCGATCATTCGCAAGCGGCCCAGGGCGATGCCATGTCAGCGATAGCTATCCGCTGATCCAGACGAAGACGCCGGCGAAGAAGCCCACCAGCGCGACCGCCAGGAACATCAGGTAATTCCGCAGCTTTCCGGTCTGGATCGTCCGGCTCCAGTCGCCGGCCACGTACACCATCTGGCCCAGCACGTTCACCAGGCCGTTGACCCCGAACTTGTCAAACAGGCCGTCCCAACGGCTCAGCCACGCGGTCACGAAGGCCATGCCGTTCACGATGCCGTCGATGAGATTCTTGTCGACCCGGCCGCAGAAGCGGGCGAAGGCCAGACAGGGCCGCACGAACACGGCCCAGTAGATATCGTCAAAATACCACTTGTTGACAAAGAGGTTGTACAAGACGCCAAACCGCTTCGCGGCCTGCCTGGCGCTCAACCGGGTGGCCACGAAATAGGGCAAGCCCGGCGGTGGCGGCGCGTAGTAGAGAGCGCCGAGGGTGATACCCAGCGTGGCGATCACCAGCGAACAGCCCAGGGCGTACCAGTGCGCCCAGTGAGCATTGATCACGCCCGGCGGCTCGCCGTAGGCAATCATCTGCTCGAGCACGGGCACGTCTACCGGCAACCCGACCCACACCGTCCAGCCGACCAGGACGCTGCACACGGCCAGGATGATAAGCGGCCAGGTCATGATCGGCTCGCTCTCATGAGCATGGGCGGCCGGGTTCAAGTCGTGCTCCGACTGCGCCGTGGCCGTGGGCGACGTCTTCGTGGGCCAGCGCGTGCTCTTCCTCGTGCTCGTGGACGAACTCGCGAAGCGGCTGCGTGCCGAACCCGGCGGCTCGCCGCTGAAGGTCAAAAACCACATGCGGAACATGTAAAACGCCGTCAGGATCGCACCCACCGCGGGCAGCACGAAGAGCAGGACATGTTGAGGATCAAGCCAGACCCGGGCGATCGCCGCGGCCAGGATCGCGTCCTTGGAATAAAACCCGCTGAAAAAAGGCACGCCGGATATTGCCAGTGTTCCCACCAGCATGGTGTAGCCCGTGATCGGCATCTTCTTGAGCAGGCCGCCCAGAGCCGGCATCTCGTACGTATGCACGCTGTGGTAAACGCTGCCCGCGCCCAGGAAGAGCAGGGCCTTGAAGAACGCGTGCGTGAGCAGGTGAAAAAGCCCCGCCGCTCGGCCGCCAACGCCCAGGCCAAGCATCATGAAGCCGAGCTGGCTGACCGTCGAGTAGGCGAGAACTTTCTTGTAGTCGGTCTGCACCATGGCGATGGTCGCCGCGATGAAGAGGGTGATCCCGCCGGTGTACGCGATGGTGAGCAGGGCAGGGGGCGTGAAAACCGGGAAGAACCGGCCCACCAGGTACACGCCTGCCGCTACCATTGTCGCCGCGTGGATCAAGGCCGAGACAGGTGTCGGTCCGGCCATCGCGTCGGGCAGCCACACGTGCAGCGGAAACTGGGCACTCTTGCCCACGCAGCCGGCGAAGATACCCAGTCCCGCCAACGTGAGCATCCAGTAAGGGATCTGCGCGACCGGCCCGGCGGACTGATCGTGGGAGTGAAACACCACGACCTCCTCGCCGCTGGCGCTCATCGATTCGTTGAACCCGCCGGCGGGATTGTGCAGCCCCTGGTTGATCTCCTCGAAATTGAACGTACCCAGAGCTGGTCCAAAGAGACCCAGCCCCATCAGCATCCCCACGTCGCCAATCCGGTTGACCACGAACGCCTTGTTGGCCGCGTCGCAGTTAACTTTGTCCTCATACCAGAAGCCGATCAGCAAGTACGAACAGATGCCGACCAGCTCCCAGAAGATGAAGATCATGAAAACGTTTGACGATGCCACCAGCCCCAGCATCGAGAAGCAGAACAGCGACAGGTAGGCGAAGAAGAGGGGAAACCGCGCATCATCGTGCATGTAGCCCATCGAATAAATGTGGATGAGCGTCGCGATGAAGGTTACCATCAGGAACATGAGCGCCGACAGGTTGTCGATGTAGACGCCGATCGGAAACGAGAGCGGCCTGGCGGCCAGAGGGTCGGCCGTGCTGGCCTCGGGGCTGGGGCTGCCCAGAAGCACCCAGTCGACGCTCCCTTGCCAGACGAGCGGCCCGTGCGTCGCTTCATGACCCGCCTGCCCCTGTGCCGGCTCGACTTGATGCTCGCCCGCGGCGGCACCCTCTCCGGCCTCGGCCGCCGCATGGTGGCCGGCCCAGACACCCTGGGCCTCGACCATGTAGTAATCGATGAACCCGACCAGGCTCAGCACGCACGAAAGACCGATCGCGCCGGTGGCGAGATAGGCATTCAGCCGCTTCAACTGCCGGATGAAGATCACCTCGATCGCAAACGCGGCCAGGGGTAAGAGAACCGCGGCCGCGTACAGACCTACCTGCCACTTCATATCGTCACGATCCTCGCTCGAATCCGATGTTCAGCCCGGGTGCTCGACCGCCGGCTCGCAGCATGCGCAATCGGCTGGCGCCTTGACCAAGCCCCGTCGCGCATCGCCAGTTCGGCGCATTGCGCGGCCAGGTCTCAGGCGCGGGGGAGATCGTGAAATATGGCACAGCCTCACCGCCATTGCAAGACCCTCGTGCCCGGACCAGGCACCTGCAACGAACCTCGGCCAGTCCGCATCGGACCTACTTCAGAGAGGATCTGCCGGGTAATCCGGGCGTTTCTCGAAATGCCTCTCCAGTGCGCCCATCAGCGCCAGCAGCACGTCCTCTCGCCAGTGTCGGGCCACGACCTGCACTCCCACGAGCAAGCCGGAACCGTCTGACTCGGCGACGCGAGTCGCGCGATCCACGACGTCTCGGCTGACGGAGTGATTGCTTTCCTCGCCCGGTCGAACACGCGTCGTGGCGACCACGCCCGCCGGCATCCCCAAGACGTCGTACACGATCGCGTAGGTGAGGGCGGACCCGGCGAGCGAGCCGCCGTGCTGGACCGCTGGAGAGGCGGGCCTCGATCACCTGCCGGCAAGAGAGATCTCCCGCCGCCACACGTCGTGCGATCTCGGCAGCACCCATGCCCGTGAGTTCTTGTTTCTCCGGCATGACGAGTATTGAACCCCGCGAAGCACCAGTCGGCCGTGCCAAGCTGGCGTTGTAAAAGCCCCACTGACAGCAGAAGATACATTAACCAGACATCCCTGTCCTTTGGTGAGCGGCACGAGCGGCGAATGATGCTCCGAGCAGCGAACTGATGATTAGAATTGTCGAGACTGATGGTGAGATTGTTGAGCTGGTCGCAACAGTTGATAACGGAGAGGTCAGGGTCATCACGGGCATGAGCAAGGAAGGCGACACCCTCGTCCTGAGGGGCTTCATATCGACGGTCCGGGCGCGGGGTCTCTCGGACGTCTTGGGTTACGAAACCTGGTAACGGAGTTGGGCAAGCAGCAAGGTGCGAAGCGGGTAATCATTCACGGAGGCACGCGGACCACCAGAGCGAACCCGGGCCACATCCCCCGACCGATCACATTTCCGGTAGGAGACTGAGCATGACAAGGGTAATCATCACGGGCTGGAGGCAAGGCTTGAACAAGGTTCAACTGGATCATCTGCTCCGGCAACACACGGGACTCGGACTCAGCGGAGCAAAACACGCGGTCGACAACCTTCTCGTCGGTGAGGGTCTGACATTTGACTTTCCCGACGCCGGATCGGCGTCCGCGTTCTGCGAATCCGTGAGCGCCATCGGGGCAATCAGCTACGCCACCACGGAACCGCTCGTCGGCGATCCGTCGGGCTCGGCCTCGACACACTGAACGGCTCGTGATCGAATGTGCTCGCCGCCCTGTACGCCAGCACCGAGGAGGCGAACCGTGAAACGGCTCTCTGCTCATCCGTTGTCCTACGAGTTCAGCCGGCATCACGAGCCCCGCCTGCGGATGACCCCGGGCGAAACGATCGTGGTGGAATCCGAGGACGCCCTGTCCGGACAGATTCGCAACGACACCGACCGTCGCGACAAGGTCACCATGCCCTACAGCAACCCCCTCGCCGGCCCGATCTTCGTCGAAGGGGCCGAGCCGGGTGATGCGATCGCGGTGAAGATCGGCGAGATCCGCCCCACCCTGGGCCAGTGCGCCACCCGGACCGCCGACCCGAAGCAGCTCTGCGAGTGGCTGGGGACCGACTGCCCGCACGGCACGCACGTCTGCCCCATCCGCGACGGCCTGGTCCACTGGAGCGACGCGGTCGCCATCCCCTACGCCCCGATGCTCGGCTGCATCGGCACTGCGCCCGACTGGGGCGTGCCGACAACCCTGCCTGCCGGTCCGCACGGCGGGAACATGGACATCGTTGAAGTTTGTCCAGGGAGCACGATCTACCTGCCGGTCTTCGTCCGCGGGGCGTTCCTCTACCTGGGCGATGCCCACGCCGCGATGGGCCATGGAGAGCTATCGGCCACCGGACTGGAGATGCCGGCCGAGACGACAATCACCGTCGACCTGCTGAAGGGCAGGCGGCATCCCCGGCCCGAGGATCGAGTCGGCGAAGGAGATCATGGCGGTCGCCACCGGTTGCCCGATGGAGCGTTCGGTCGCCCAGGCGTACGCCCACCTCATCCTCTGGATGGAGGACGAGTTCGGCTGGAACCGCTGGCGCGCCTACGACCTCCTGACCCACGTCGGCCAGATCTCCGTTGGCTACTACGGCATCGGCACGGTCGCCGCCAAGGTTGAGAAGCGTTATCTGAAGGGGCCCTGACCGGGGCCGGCCTGGTGCCGATTGACACTCGGATCGATGCGGCTCGTCGAGCCGGTCCAATCGTCATCTGCGGCTCGAACATGAGTTAACTAGAGCGAAGGCTCCAACCATGTGGTTCTTCTTCTTACTGCTCCTGTCCTTTTTTCAAGTCGCCGATACTGCGGTGACCGGAAACCACTACGGACCCTGAGATGTTCGAGGCGCTTCAAGAGAGACCGACATCGACAAGGCAAGCTCGCTGCTCGCGTCCTTCCTGACCGACGATTCCAAAATCCGTTCGGCATTCTCGACGTCCCGTGCTCTGGACGAGCGTACCGGTTATCTCCTCTACGGGGTCCGCTGGCGTTTCGCAGGCAGGAACATCCCGCACGAGGAATGGGATCGGGATTGGAGGCGACGGGTCCGGATTTTGGTTGAGACGGTGTCCACCAAGCCGGTGCTCATCCGATCGGTCATTCGAGCCGACCGCTACGAGCCGCCATCCGAAGGCAGTGAGCTAACCCGCTACTGGGCACCGTTCTTCGATGATGACTTACGCTGACGATCTGGTGGAATACTTCGTTGAGGATCTCAGAAGGGATGCATCCCACCCTGCGAAACCATCCACGCGGAGTTCGAGCACTCTCGGATTGTCGTGACAGCCGAGGACGTCGAGGTAGCACTCCTATGGCAGTGGCAAATGCTCTGCGGCGTGTGCGATCGGTTCGACGTCATCGACAAGTCGACCGTCAAGAACTGGAGAAGCCGCTTCCCTGAACTGGATAAGTGGTTCCAGACGAACAGGCCGTACGTCCGGTGGGACAGGAAAAGATCGTGCATCCGGATCGATCAGGAGGCCAAGGAGTTCGGGTCACCCACCGAGAGGAAATTGAGGAGATCCCCGAACTGAAGCCACCCTGGCCCTCGCCGATGGCAGAACCGGAATAGCGCATCGAATGACCTATACTTGAAACTTTCCATTGCCGGCCTCGGAAGCAGGATAGCGTTAACGGTGATCTAGGGACGAGACGCTCCAGCTTGATACGGGCGTCAGCCGCTCGGCTTCTCCTCATCGATGCCCTACTTTGGTCTACAGCGAGCCTGCGGGACTCAGGAGATTGTGATATACACTTGGCATGATGCAGCGCAATGGCAAGTGGCTCCGACTCAAGCCTCCGGTTCCGCCCGTCAATCCCGACGAATGTGCGGGTACGGTTCATCGTCGACAACAGGATCCGTGGCGCCACGCTTATGGTGGCGAGCAGAACGCTGGGAAGGATGTTTCGCCTGTCCGATGGAGGAACCGAAGGCGATTGACTTTACAGGCACGGCAGACCCGCACAAGGGAGAAATGTCGTTTGGAATCTATCGAGTCGAGGGGGACGCCTTGACGCTTTGCGTCGGGAAAAAGCGGCGACTGAGTTCGACGGAAAGAGGCCATACTTTTCGAGTTGTCGCGCATCATCTGAAGTATGGATCAAAGGTTACGTAAAGCTTGAACTAGTAACGAGATTCTACATAGGTGCAGGCTTCACACAGCGGTCAGAAGGGGTCTTTGACGCCTGAGGAAACACGAGCAATCAAGCTTCATGAAGGTCAATTCGGCAGCTTCGCTGTCACACACCGCAGGCCAGCAGCGAAGCGAAAACGGTGATTCGGAGAAGAGAGCTTCCAGGTGATCGGGCGTGAGTACTATCGGAACAGCATGTAAATTTCGGGTCTCTAACCTTCCGACTCGTCCCTCGGTCTTGGGGAGTGCCCATGAGTCGCCTCCGCTTCACCCTCGCCCAGTTGATGGCCGTCGTGCTCTTCATCGGATTCGGCTTCGCCGCCTTGCGAAATGCGAATGGTCTGTGGGCGAGCGCGACTTCAGTCTAGCCATCCTCACGGTCTCGGTGGCCATGGCCGGCGCTTGCTCCCGGCAGGGGGCGGCGCGTATGCCCTGGGCCGGATTCGCCGTCGCTGGCGGCCTCACGCTCGTGATCTGGCTCTCGACCTCTTCGACCATCGGCTACGTGAACGGGCCGCCGTACCCGATGCTCTACAGTTTGCAGTCGTCTATCAATCCGAGGGCTTCGGGAGGGGGGCCGTTCATCAGCTTATACGCAAGTCTCGCATTCGCTCGATGTGGTTCTTCTCGGCTGCCTCGGGGCGATCATGGGTCGTCTCCTTGCCACGAAGGGCGAACAGCCGAATCTCTGATTGTCGCAGTCAGCAGTCAGACCGGCGCATACGCCTTGCTGTCGCGCCAGAGTCCCGCTGTAAAGCTTCATCGATTGTTCGGGGGCGGAAAGGGGAACGCGACTCGATTCTTCGGTTTGCGTGATTGCTCGCGAGAAAGGAGGGCGGACCTCAACGTCGATCACGAAATGAGCTACAACCCCTTACCCGCGTCCCGGATACCGGGCCCGACCCCGCCACGCCGCCGACCGGCCCCCCGAAGCCGCCTTTGCTCCCATCAAGGGCCGCTCTCCCGATGCTCCGGCACCCGATCGATCAACCAGTAACTGACATGCGTTTTCATGTCAGGGAACTTGTGTGGCTGATTCTCGTCGGCGGCGAAGATCAGCACCTTGCCGGCGGCCTTGGGCGGTACGATCCCCATCTCGTGCACGCCCCAACCCTCGGAAAGCGTACGTCTGTCGAACCGGTATCCACCCCGGTTCATGTAGGCGAAGATCTTCGGCTTCGGGTTCAGCGGGAAGTCCCAACCACCGGCGGTCATCTCACCGACGATGATGTCCAACCGGCGGTCCCGGTCCAGGTCCGCAACGACGAGGCTGTGGGGGCAGTACAATCCCTTCTCGATCGGCTGACAGCGCCAGAGGCCGTCCGGCTTCTCGGGGTCACGCCGGAAGATGCCCAGCCGGGAATCGGGGATTTCGGCCTCCGAGGCAACGATTTCCGGCCGGCCGTCGCCATCCATGTCGGCGATGGCATGCTTGGCCATGCCCCCCCAGCCGCCGTCGTTCCAGTCGCCGAACTGGTGGATGGCCCACGGCTCCCGGGCCGGGTCGGCGGGGCATTCCACCCAGAACATGCCGCAGACGATGTCCGCGCGGCCCTTGCCGCCGATGTCACCGATCGCCAGGCCGGACTGTTGCGAACCGGGGAGCTTCGCGATCGTCCGCCGCTCCCAAGGCCCATTCGGGTCCGAAGGAATCTGGAACCACTCGAGCTGGCGGCGGTCGATCAGGACGATGACACCCCTGAGGACCTGGCCCGTCGGCCGCCGCGCGGAGATCGGCTGGATGTCGTGCGGGTCGGTGATCTTTTCCCCGAGTCGCGCGATCGGATGTTCCACCCAGGTCTTGAGGCCGGGCCGCATCTGGAACCAGAGCAGTTCCGGATCGCTGCGCGCCCGCCCCTTGCCGCGCGAGACCACCAGTTCCTCGACGCCGTCGCCGTTGACGTCCAGGGCACAGCCGCCGTTGGAGTATTCCAGTCCCTGCCGGGGGACGACCACCTCCTGGAGTTCGGGCCGGTCCAAGGGCCACTGGAGGATGCGCTCGCCCCAGGCGACGATATTGTCCCCGCTCGCGCCTCTTCGGAGGGTGGTGCGCAGCGACGTGTTCCTTGCCCAGGTGGGCCAGCACCACATGCTGCACCCCGGCCGCACCCGCGTCCGACCGATTTCCCGGTGGTCCTTCACCGAGGCCCACCGCCGGGTCGAGGCCGCCCATCGCACACAAGATCGTGATCACGAAAACCATGACGCCCCCTGTCATTTGAACGTTAGCTGGTCCTTTGCTATTCGGTTCGCGGCTCGCGCTTCGTGATCAATATCGGGTCTGAAATGTGATCCGTGCCACGCCGTAGACGAGAAAGTTCGGAAGAGTGAACTGGACACGACCGTCCTTGACTGTCGCTTTGATCGTCTGCTCCCCGTCCTGCTCGGGAGAAAGGAATCGAACGGAAAGCACGGTCGCCCCCGCGGGAAGGACCACATCGGCCACGATCGCCGAAACCGCCAGGGGTCTTTCGTCCTTGATACCGGCGCCGATGTTGGGCTGACCGTCCGGTCCGCGCGGCAGCTCGGCGCGGTTGTAGTTCACGAAATGAAGGTCGATCTCCCCTTCGGTGCCCGCCGGCCGGCTGGCCGAGACACGTACCGAGTAAGGAGCCTCGAACCGGCTGCGGCGGTCGGGAAGACCGGCGACCACCGTGCCAGGGGAATCCGCGACCGTGACCACACGTGCGTAGCGTGCCGCCCTCTCGGTCGGGAAAAGGTCGTCGGGCCAGACGTCGAACAGGACGTGGGCATCCAGCAGCGCCTGGCCAATCTTCCGGAACGATTCAACCGCCCCGACCTCTGCTTTGTGTACCTGGCGGCGTGGGAAAAGCAGGGCGACTTCGGAGTGAGGGAGGTTTCCGCGGTAGATCGAATCATGGCGCCGCAGGAACTGGTAGTAGCGGACGATCTCGGCGCGGGCGAGACGGTCGGTGAACGTCGTGTAGAATCCCATCGGGGCGCCGCCGTTGGCCGCCAGCTCGGCGATTGCCGAGCGGATCCTCGTCCCTTCGTACTTGCCCAGCGTGAAAGGCCGATTCGCGAACGCGCCGCGGATGTAGCGGGCTTGCAAGGTCGCGTCGCCGAGAAAGTGCTTCTCAAGGTCGGTGAAGTTCGCCGCGCCGCCGGTGCTATACCAGAGATAGGTCTCGTCGCGGCCCCATAGCTCCGCGGGCAACAGGCACCGTTCATCGCCCTCGATCTGCGACAGGTTGCCCAGGTGATTCCACTGCGCGACGATGAGGTCTGGTTTCAGCGAGCGTCCGTACCGCACGAAGACATCATCAAAGACCTCCTTGTTCGAGATCTGCGAGAAGCGCAACATCTCCAGTCGGAGTGGCGTGGATTCCGAGGCCGGGTGCCAGGAGACGATCTCGCGGAAACGGTACGTCGCCAGGTCGGCGATGCCGAACCGGCCGCGTAGCTCCTCGTCGTTAAACCGATCTCGAAGATGGCGCCGGAATGCGGTCTGACAGTGCTCGCAAAGGCAGTTGTGGCGGTAGAAGTAATTGACGATGAAACCGTCCAGGCCGCGGCGGATGCCCTGGCGCACCCAGGCCTTGAGCACCGCTTGCCAGGCGGGGTTGCGCAGACAGGCCCAGTATTCGTTCATGCCGCCGATGGCATAGGTGCGGGACTTGATCGGCGTCCCGTCGGCGTTCTTTTCGAGCAGGCTCAGCGGGTCGGCGGCCGGCCTGGGCCCGAGCGTCTTCTCGTCCCAGAGGTCGCGGTAGAACTTGAAGAACCCGCGCGGGCCGTCCGGGCCGTCGGGGTCGCCGACGAGGAACTCGACGTTGAAGTGGCCGACCACCTTCACACCCCGCGCGTGCAGCTTGTCGTTGAGGTCCTCGAACCAGGCCCCCAGCTCGTCCAGCCCGCGCACCGGGAAGTGAGCCGGGTAGCCGTTGTACTGCGCCGTGTGACCGAGGCTCCAGAAATGAGCCCCGTAGAATCCGACCTGCGCGACATCCGGCCGGACGTCCTCGATGAACTTCAAGTAATCCGGGTTACCGTATTCGGCCCAGTGGGCCAGCAGCCGTGTGAATTCGAAGCCAGGAGGGTTGGCCGCTTCGCTCCAAGTGTTGAACGAGAGGACGAAGGCCAGAATGCCGAAAGTGAGGAACGGTCGGGCCATCATGCACGGGACTCTTGAGATGGGCGGTGTTGCTCTCGTGGAGTCATGGCACTGTATGTCCGCCGAGGGTGTTCAACAATCGTTTCACTTCTCAGCGCATCTCTTACGAGAAGTTCCCAGCCAGAACGTTGGGCTCGACCTGGAAATAATGGGCGAGCTTGCGAATGACCTGTCGGCTGAAAGGCTTCTTGCCCGCAAGCACCTCGGATACGGTAGACTTCGGGATCCCCGTGTCTCGACTCAAGTCTGTCTGGGAGACTCTTTTGGCTTCCATGAAATGCCGCAGCAGATCGGCGTCCGAGGCTGGACCGATGGCGTGGTGTTCATCTTCATACGTCGCCACAAGGTCGCTCAAGGCGTCCAGATACATTTCCTCACCGGCAGCCAAGCGCCCTTTGGCGAGAAGGCGATCCAAGACCTCTTGTGCCGCGATGAGCTGCGATTCGGACCTGATCGACACCAACGGGAAGGCGAGGATCAGCTCGAGGTAGGTGTCGGGGACCCTGGCTTTCAGGGGTTTGCGAGAATTCGCGGGAATCGGTCAGCCTCCTCGTTTTGGATGACGCGGCGTCGAACCCGGCCGGGGGTCAGGCGCTCGAGCAAAGCACCCGCACTCGTCTTTCCATCTGCCCTCATCATACTCTTTGTGAGTCATAACTTTGAGGATGAAAACCTTTTGACTGGTATATCGAACTCGAGTAATGAGCCGATACTTGTTACCGCCAACATTGAAAACCGCACAGTCTCCGACGAGGCTCGCGTTGCCGAAAGATCCTTTTACGTCCGCCCATGATTGCCACGCGACACTCCTGTGGCCGACATGCGAGTACCAAGTGCGGAGCGGTCCCTCTGAATCCCCGCGAGCTGGCATCTCCCAGAATGACCTCAGCCTCGACTTCGAGATGATCCGCATTCCAATGCTGCTCTTGAGTATTCGCCAGCCATGATCATAATTCGTAAAGTACGAACAGGCAACCCCGAATTCGCAATTCACGAACTGCTGTTTCGATCCAATCGCGCCATATGGCGATCGAGGTCCTATTGAAAGAGTGGTGATCCTTTGGCTGGCCGCATCTACCTTCTGAACGAAGATTCAAAGCTGATCGCCATGGAGGAGGCCAGGTACGACTCGGAGACCTCTTGCAGAAGCTGCTGGCCGATCACCCGGACCTGCTTGCCGGAGACCAGATCAACGTCGAGGAGCCGAGGCGCTGGCTGCTCGTCAGCCGCGAGATGGCTGTGCCCGGCGAACAGGACGGGGCGGGTCGATGGTCACTCGACCACCTGTTTCTCGACCAGGATGCCGTTCCGACACTCGTCGAGGTCAAGCGAAGCACCGACACCCGCATCCGGCGGGAGGTCATCGGCCAGATGCTCGACTACGCTGCCAATGCCGTCGCCTACTGGCCCGTCGAGCAGGTCAAAGCCAGATTCGAGAGCCGTTGCGAGGACGATGGCATCGATCCCGAGGCGGAACTTGCCGGGCTTCTCGGCGAAGGTGCGGATGCCTCGACGTTCTGGCAGCAGGTGAAAACGAACCTTCAGGCAGGGCGGGTCCGCTTGATCTTCATCGCCGACGAGATTCCGCCAGAGCTGCGGCGAGTCGTCGAGTTTCTGAACAGCCAGATGGACCCCGCCGAGGTGCTCGCGATCGAGGTCAAGCAGTTTGTGGGTCAGAAGCTCAAGACGCTCGTCCCACGTGTACTGGGCCAAACGGAAGCGGCTCGTCAGAAGAAGAAGCCGGATCGTGGAGAATCACATAAGTGGGACGAGGCGTCGTTCTTCGATATCCTTCTCGCGAGGCGGGGCGAACAGGAAACCGCGATTGCGCGGAGGCTCCTGGAATGGGCGAACGAGCACCGTTTGCGAATCTGGTGGGGCGAAGGGAAGAAAGATGGGTCTTTCTTTGCGATGTACGACAACAAATTCGGAAAGAACTTTCTGTTCTCCGTGTGGACCTACGGGAGTGTCGAGCTTCAGTTTCAGCACATGAGGAGACCGCCGTTCGCTGACCTTGGAAAACGGAGAGAACTTGCCCAGCGGCTTTCGGCGATCGGTCTGTCGATCCCTGAGGAAGCGCTGAGCAGACGACCGACGTTCACTCTCGGCGTGTTAAAGGAACCCGCTGATCTGGCGAAGTTCCTGGATGCGTTCGACTGGGTGCTGGCTGAAATCAAGAAGGCTGAGAATGTTGAGGTCACGCCTGCCTGATTCTTTACTCTAGCAACATCAGGGAATTCAGGGCCCATGTGGTCAAACCGCGCCTCTCGTCTACTTCCTGCGAGGTGTCGGGTGCGACGGTCCAGCTCGGGCCATGTCGCTCGGTGCCGAATCGAGTACGATACTTATGGAGACTCTCCGAGTCGGCTTCGCGCTTGTTGAGGTCAAGCGAAGCGCCGACACCACTCTGCGATAGGAAGCTCATCTGCCAGACGCTTGACATCACGCCTTTGAGCTGTCAGATCTCGATCCGACCGGCAACGACGAAGTAGGTCTGCTCGATGCGGTACTTTTGCGTGATACCGAGATCGCCAGCCGGAACCCCGCAGAAGACAGAACCAAGGATAAGCCATGTTTGACCGCATCACGTTTTGACCCACGGATTCTCGGCGGGCGTGCCAGTATTCGCGGGTATCCGCATTCCCGTCTCGGTGATCGTTGGGCAAATCGCCCACGGGGCTAGCTGGGACGAAGTCTTAGCCGACTACCCCGACCTCGAAATCGAGGATATTCAGCAAGCACTGTCCTACGCGGCGTGGTTGGCCCAGGAAGAAGTAGTCACGGCGTAGGAGTTTCAGTCGATGCGATTCCTGAGAGATATGGGCGTTTCGCTGCGCGTGATCGAGTGGCCTCGCGTGGCGGTCCATGACGCGGTTCACCTTCGGGACGGTTGAAAGCGCGTTGACATGGGCCAAGCCCCCTAGGGCAGTCAACTTGCAAGGCATTGGTTCTTCGGACCCGAAATCGAGCTGGAGTCATCCCACCCGCATTCCACCTGAAACACACGAACATGATTCGACTCGGACTCTGCTGCATCTTCCGGGACCAACCCATCAAGTTCGCCAGCACGACCGCCGCAGCCGTCGGGCGGATGGACCGGGCCGACGGTCTGGCGAACTGGCCCGCCTTTGCATGGCGAATGCCGACGTGTTGCTGGCCTCACTCCGCTTCTGCGCCGAGAACGGGATCGGTTGCTTTCGGATCAACAGCCAGATCCTGCCGCTGAAGACTCATCCGCAACATGGGTATGGGATCGAGAACCTTCCCGGCGGCGATGAGATCGTCGATCGTTTCCGGGAGTGCGGAGCGTTCACAAGGCAGTTCAACCTGCGGACGTGTTTCCATCCCGATCAGTTCATCGTTCTGAACTCGATCCGTCCGGTCGTGGTAGAAGCGTCGATCCGGGAGCTGGAGTACCAATCCGAGGTTGCTGAATGGGTAGGGGCCGATGTGGTGAATATCCACGGCGGCGGGGCTTACGGCGATAAGCGGAAAGCCCTCGACGATTTTGCCCGGAACCTGGAACGACTGTCGCCCAAGGCCAGGAGCCGATTGACCGTCGAAAATGATGACAAGACCTTCTCGCCGGCAGATCTTCTGCCTCTCTGCCGTGCCGAAGGGCTGCCGTTTGTCTACGACGTGCATCACCACCGCTGCCACCGGGATGAGCTCAGCGAAGAAGAAGCCACAGAGCAGGCTATTGCGACGTGGGACCGGGAGCCGCTCTTTCATATCTCCAGCCCACTTGGAGGGTGGGACGGACCGCGGCCCGAACGGCACCACGATTTCATCAACGTGGGCGATTTTCCCGAACTGTGGAGAGACCGTCACCTGACCGTCGAAGTGGAAGCAAAAGCAAAGGAAATCGCGGTCTTGAAGCTGAGGGACGATCTTCAGGAAATGACCGACAGGTCATCGAGATAAGACGGTCGTCAATACTCGGAGCCGATCATCAGCGCAGGTGCGAACGCGTTCTGGGTATGTGATAATGCGCAACACACGACGCGACACCCGAGCTTGCCCCTGAGGCCGGGGACACTCAGGCCGATGGATGGTGATTGATTGGACCCACTCCATGGGCAAAGCCGGGCGCCACCTCCTGTTCGCGCTGATCGCTCTTCAGGTCGGGCTGATCGACCAGACGCATCTTGTCGCGGTTTTGCTGACTTGAGTGCGCAAGAAGCAGTGGCTCCTGGCTGGGGATCGCTGGGCCGTTCAGTTGAGGCGTCGAGTGGAGGGGAACACTTGCCATGTCGCAGCTTCGAGACGAGGCCGAGGCCCTCGCCGCCGCCCTCGAGATCGGCGCCTGCGACGTCGCCGAGGTCATCGCGTGGTCCGATGCGCAGGCTGCTCCGCGAAGACCCACCCCCCGTAGCGTTGTGCGATGTCTCGCTCTCGTATGACCGCTACCCGCAGGATGTGGCAGGCCTACTACGGCAACTGCCCGGAGCCCCAATCAAGCAGAGGGTGGACCAGCTTCTGGTGACGTTGGTCGATGCCAAGATGCGTAGCGATCCAAGCCATGTTTATCAGATCGCCTGGGGGCTCTACCAGATGGCCCTCGCCGACGTCATCGAGGACCCACGATTGAAAGAGATCGCCTGGTGGGCCTGGGATGCCCTCGATCTTGCGGAATCAGGCCACAATCAGGAGTCTCGCGAGCAGGTCATCGGTCAGATGTCCGCCGCTCTGCATGAGGTGGCTACAGACGTAGGTGTCACGTGGTCGGGTCGGACCGGGTCGGCGGACGCCACCTTACCCGCGCTTCAGCGGACCCAGTCCGCTGATATAGCATAAACCGTGGGGCATTGTTGACGCGGGAGCACAGGGCGCGGGACGAAGCCCGAATGCAGAATTTATGAACTGGAAATCAAGTGATACTCTTCTTAAGCTGTTATCTCCTCATTCCCAAGTGCTGCGTGGAAACGAGTTGTCCGGCATGGGGGCCTCCGCAAATGGCCTGCGTACTCAGAATCACAGCGCCGGGCGTTGCCTTGGCGGCGGAACGGCTCTCCCTGAAGTCCTATCGGGTTCGACCTGGACACTGTGCACTATGACGTTAGCGATGCGGGTTTCACTGAACTCTCGAATCAGATCAGCGATGCGTTATCGTTCCTTTATCAGCAGCAGGCAGAGATCGAGTTGTTGATGGCACTGCCGTCCTCCGACGGTTGGATTGACTTTGGAGTTTCCAATCGGCAGCTGCCTGGCGCAGTTCGTGCGGCTGTCGCCCGAACTCGTGCGTCTTGCGGGTAAGCTAGGCCTTGGGCTAGAGATGTCGTTTTATGCGATTCAAGACGAGAAGAGTGAGGAGGCCTAGGGTTCCCAGGGGCAGGCTTCGGGGGTCTGACCGGTTCATGGTTCTCAATCGTAAACCAGTCAGACCTCAGAGGCACAGACCCCAACGGCCGTGGCGTAACGCGTAATAGGGTTCCTGATGATATCGGACCCCTTCCGAGCTTCCACGTCTGTCATTGGATTTATGGGTCGGGGCCTACTGCCATGCGTTGCTCTGATCGAGAACGGCGGCTGGAGATTATCGAGTCGAATTACGGCAGAGAAGCTGGTTGGTTCGTCGAACATCGTGGACGGCGTGTTGCTCAACTCGTCGAGCCTTGCTTCGAGGACATGTTCTGGGATAGCTACAGAATCGAACCGCTAACCATGAACCCTGTCGAGCGAGCTGAACTGCTCACTTCGCCCGAACGGTGGCTGGCGTGCGAGTTTAAGTACTTCAATCGTTTCAACGGTATTGGGTCTAACCCCACGTTTGCGATGGCTTTCGGCGGCTGGGTTGCACCCGCAGTTCCCAATGCGAGCAGCCCGAGGTGTCACTGGCCCTCGTGGACGTGAAACCGCTGCACCGAGTGAGAATCCCGTAGTCCCGTAAGTCCTTCGTCTGCTGAGAGAGCAGTCGATACCTCGTCCTCGGTCGGGAACCGCGGCCCGTTTTATCATGTATTATTAAGCTGGAGGCAACTAGGAATCGGTGGACTGCGGGTGCCGCGATGTCTCGGGTGTCATCCGACCGCTCTTGGAGACAGCAGAGATGAGCGACGATGGTGGAGCTTGCAAACGACGAGTCGCGGATGTCGATGTTGCACTTCCCACGCCGTTTACAGTGGTGTACAGATGCTCGAAATACAACCCCAAAACTGCCATTTCTGCCATTTTAGGGACCTTCGGCGCGGCTTGTAGGCGAATGCTCGCTCAGTAACATGTTACAGCATCATGAGAACGGACGTGATCTGTGCTCGGCCGGGCCATCCAGAAACCGAGTGCGTATAGGTGCACCCAGACTGCCATATCAACGTCCGCTGATTGTTCACGATCCCAGCATTGAGTGCTGAGTCCTGCGTGCTGGGTGCTGAGCGGCCAGTCAAGCCGCATGTCCGGGCGTCGATGTCACGGTTGCGGCTGTGCCACTTTGGCATTTTTGGTTCTTAAAAAAATTTCTTGAGAGTGGATTTCTTGCGATTTTGTGGCTACGATCCGCTTCGAGACACACGCAAACATGTTGGTAGCCTGAGTCTTGGACGACATCACAACCCATTCGAGAGGAGTTGACGGAAATGATGTGCCAGAGAGTCCTCACACGCCGGCTCGCCTTGATCGGACTCGGTACAGGCTGGGCGCTAGGAGTCATGGGGATCGCGGCCCCGGCCAGAGCCGAAGACATTTTCCTGGCTTCACCCATGGTGACCGACGCCACCGACAAGCAGTTGATCAATCCCTGGGGAATTTCCGCATCGGGAACGAGTCCGTTCTGGATCTCAGACAACGGGGCGGGCGTTTCGACTTTGTATGCCGTTGATCCGAACTCCAACGTGGCGACTAAACTGCCATTGGTTGTGACCATCCCCGACGCAGGGAGTGTGACCGGGCAAGCCTTCAACGGCGGCTCGGGGTTCAACGGCGATCGATTCTTGTTCGTAAGCGAAGACGGGATCCATATCGGGCTGGCGGGGCGCGCTTGGTACCACCGCCGAGAGGCTCCAGTTGACCCTCCCAGACAATATTTACAAGGGCACTACCCTGGATATCACAGGTGGGCACAGCTACCTGCTTTCGGCAAACTTCAAGACTGGCAACATTGATGTCCTCAAGGGAGAACAGGGCTCGCCCGATTTGCCCGGGAAATTCACGGACCCTGGGCTTCCCAATGGCTACGCGCCCTTCAACATCTCGAAGCTGGGGAACACTATCTACGTGACCTACGCCGTGCAGAATGGTAAGGACGACTTGCCGGGACCAGGACACGGATTCGTCAGTGCGTTCGATGAGAACGGCAACTTTCTGGGACGGATTGGCAACATGGGAACTCTCAACTCACCGTGGGGGTTAGCGATCGCGCCAGCGGGTTCGGTTCCTTTGCAGGTGACTTGCTGGTTGGGAACTTCGGCGATGGAACCATCAACATCTTCAGCGCCGATCCCAATGCGCCCGCATTCCTGGGGCAACTGACTGACGCGAAAACCGGGAAACCGCTCTCGATCGATGGCCTCTGGGGGTTAATGCCCGGCAATGGAGCTGGCGCCGGCAACATGAGTGATATCTACTTCACCGCGGGTCCCAACGACGAGTCAGGTGGAGTGTTCGGCGTCCTTCAATCCGTTCCAGAGCCAGGTTCCGTAGTCCTGGCAATGATCTCGATCGCGGCGATCTCTGCTGGCTGGGCATGGAAGAAACGCCGGCGCACGGCAAAACCTTGATATCGATGAGCCTGAGTCGCAGGCGAAGGTGCTGAAAAAGGCTTCGCTCGCGCCTCAGGCTTATGAAGCTATGACATACCTATCCAAGGCAGGCGAGCAGCTACGGTCTCCACCCCAGCAGGCTTGGGCTCAGGTTGAGCCGAGCGGCGAGCTCGGCGAAGGTCTCGTTGAGCGTGGCATCCAGTGCAGTCGCTCGGGAAAGCTCCAGGAACGCGACGAGGAACTGGTTCTGAACTTGCCAGAGCTCGGGCCTGATGCCCAGGAGGGCCGAGGCATCGAGCAGGAGCTCGACCCTGGCGGTGATCGCGGCCAGGTCGGCTTCCGGGTGGATTCCGCCCAGGATTCGCTCGAGCGAGAGAGCGACCACCTTGCCCAGAGTCTCGCCGTCGGCTCGGTAGTTCCATGCCCTGCCTCGCTCACTCAGCCGTTCGATCGCCGCGATGCTCGGCTCGTCACCTTGTTCCAGCCGACCAATCTCGTTCACGAGGTGATTATCGATGTAGGCCGAGGCCGCCGCGCGCAGAGGCTTGGGGATTGGATAGTTGAGTCGGCCCAGGTGATTGAGCACTTCTTCGTCGTGACTGGCAAGCTGCTCGAATGATCGCTGGTAGTCCTCGAACCGATCCGCCAGCACGATGCCGACGATCCTGCGCTGTTCATCCTTGAACAGGTCGTCCAGCCGGTAAGCCTTGCCCGGGAAGTCGCTGGCCACCACGGCCATGACGTCGGCCAGCGACCCGGCCCGGTAGGTCGCCGCGATCCGGCTGCGGAAGGCCTCGAATTGTTCCGAGCGCCATGTCGTTCGAGAGCACCGCGTGGAAGTCGAGCCCGCCGAAGTGGACCACGACGAAAAAGCGTCTCCGCCTGATGCCAGGTCCGTCGCGAGCGGGCGCGCATACGGCCAACGGCCAGGTGGCCGCTGCCGCGAGTGCGAATATCCTGGTCCAGAACCTCCAGGTCGTAGGCGTGAACTCGCTCTTTCCGGGACGTTTCTCCGTCTATCGGCCGGTAAATCAGGCTGATCGCATGATGAGCGAGCACGCGATCGAGGTCGACGATCGAAGGCCGAACGATCCGCTCCCACACGCCCTTGCCATCGCCGAACTCGGCCAGATTGCTTGGCGCGGCCGCCAGGTCCCGGGCAAATCCCGGCTCGAGGTCGCGATGAAACTGGGACGCCATCGCGATAGCGCGGGCGGCGTATTGCAGGCACTGAACGGTTTCCAGGCCGCTGATATCGTCGAAGAACCAACCGCACGATGTGAACATCAGCATGGCATCCTGCTGCATCTCGAGCAGGCGAAGCGCATCGGTTGTCTGCTTTTCGTCAATGTCTGGGTGGCCATGCTTCTTGAGGAGCGCCTCGATGGCGGCCGGTGATTCCCGATGCAGGATCACGTCGATGAAGGCGTCACGTGCCGCCCAGGGATTGGGAAAGGACTCACGGCCCCGCGTGCTGAAGAGGTGGTCGAGCTCAGCCTTCAGCGAATCGAGCGCCTCACGCAGCGGGCGCGCCACTTCTGATGCCAGTCGGACCGCGTTTTGCAGCCGCAATCCAATCGCCATCGGTCGATACCATGCGCAGCTCCAGGAACTGTTCTCGTGGATTTCCACTTCCCACTCTGCCGGATGAAGCTCGAGGAACTCGCCGTAGTTGGTCAGAAGGACGTCTGGCTCTTTAGCCAGGCGATCGAGCACGTAGGCCAGCGCCATGTCGCCGTGCGGATGGTGATGGCCGTAAGACTCGCCGTCGGTGGCGATATGCATGAACTGGGCGTGTTCGCGGCTCGGGTCGAAACCCTGGAAGAGCCGCGACAGAAATCGATCGCCCTGGTCGAGCAGACGCTCGAAGGCCACCTGCTGCGACACGATGCCGTCATAGAAGAAGATCGCGATCGACCGCCCCGACGGAAGCTTGCAGAGATAAGCGCGTGAGGGATCGATGCCGCCGCTCGAGCTCGACCCACGACTTTTGACCGATCGGACGCCACCTTTTCGCTTGCCGGGGCGCCAGGATCGTGAACGAGATGCCCGCTTCGGCCAGGGCTTCCAGAGTCGGCAAGTCCACGGCCGTCTCGGCCAGCCACATTCCCTCCGGCTCACGGCCGAACCAGTGGCGAAAGGCGGCAATCCCCCAGAGCACCTGCGTCTGCCGGTCTCTGGGGCTAGCTAGCGGCAGAATGACATGATTATACACCTGTGCCAGCGCGTTGCCATGCCCCCCGCGCCGATCCTGGCTGAGGCGGTCGGCCTCGACCAGGCCCGCCAGCACTTCCGGTGCGGCTTCGTCCATCCATTGCAGCAGCGTGGGACCAAAATTGAAGCTGATCCAGGCATAGTTGTTTAAGAGATTGACAATCCTGCCCGAGCCGTCGAGCAACCGGGCCCGCGTGTTGGGAGCGTAACATTCCTGGGTGACACGCTCGTTCCAGTCGTGATAGGGCGCGGCCGAGTCTTGCACCTCGACGGCTCCCAGCCAGGGGTTTTCACGCGGAGGCTGGTAGAAATGGCCGTGGATGCAAAGATATCGTTGAGGAGGCATGAACACTCGATTTCGAAAGTCGCCGCTTGCCGCCGGAATCAGCCAGCGACTGCCAGAGCAGACTCGCCCTCCGGACCATTCGTCATCGGCTATGCAGAGTGCGTCTTAGCTTTGGGAATCATGGGCAGTGCGCAAACGGTTCGACCTGGGGCCGCCTGAAGGTTCGGACACATTCAACCCCAGCTCCGTGCCCGTTCGAGAATGGGTGACGCGGATCATGCCCAGGGCGATGGTGCTGTTCCACCCAGGAGAGAAGGCAGAGGAAGTTACCATGCCGACTCGCATGCCGTCGGCCAGAAGCGCAGATCCAGGCGCTGGACAGCCCGCGGAAGGCTCGATTCGCAGTCCCGTGAGGATCTGGTTGACATGTCCCAGCGCGTCGATGCGGGCGACGGTTTCCTGGCCGAGGTAACACCCTTTCACGAAGTTGATCGCGCGATCGTCGCGACCAACCTCCTGGGGCAAGTTCTTCTCGGTGACGTCGCGGCCGAAGACAGGTGTGCCGGCCTCGATGCGCAGCACCTCGAAGCACTCGAGGTCGATCTCCACCAATCCGAGATCCTGGCCGCTTGCGCGAAGCGACTCGGAAACTGCCGCGGCGCCGCTTCTGGGCCCGATCACGGTCAAACCGGGGCGTCCCGTGGGCGCTTCACGAACGATCAGCACCGGCCGCCCCGCGAGGGTCGCGGCTTGATGCGCGAGATCGGCGGCTTCGGGAACCTCCAAGGCGGCCCTGCGAACCAGCTCTTCGGCGTTGGGACCAGCCAGGTGAAACTCGAATGTCGAATCCGACCGGTCGTCGAGCGTGATCTCGTCAAACACGCCATATTTTTGAAAATGCGGCAACGCCAGCACCAGGCCGCCCGGGTCGGCGCAGACGAGGATAGATTCGGCGCACGCAAGCAGATTGACGAAAGCCAGGGTTTTCCCCTGTAGGCTCGTCACAAAGGTTTCGCAACCCCGGCCGACCGGCAGCCTCTTGACCTCGTTGGTCGTGAGATTGTGCAAGAACTTGGCGCGATCCCGGCCACCGACTTCGAGCCGTACCCGTTCCGACCGGTCAGCCCAGGCAACGCCGTTTTGTGCGGCATGATAACTCGTTAAGTTCAGCATAAAGCGGTACGAGAAGTACTCAGTCTCCCCATGCATGGGTCAATCTTGGCCTACGATCGCCCGCGTCAGCTCGGCCTGGCTTATCAGGATACACGAACGGGCCGCGGCGACCAGACGGACGGCGTCTCGGTCACGATCGAGGGGAACCATTGAAAGATCTTCAACCGATTGAGGGTCGAGCCCGCTGAGCAAGTAGACGTCGGCCCAGGCGAGAACCTGGGCCAGCAGGCGTCCGGAGACCGAGTCGGTGTCAGACTCGTGGCCTCGCAGCGCCTGGGAGAATGTCCGGGAATCCGCCGCGTCTTGCAGCCGCTGGAACGAGGGGCCAATCGTTCCGGCGGCGCGAGAAGAGCAATGATCTTGCCGCCTTGGTGGACCAGGCGAGAGGCAGTGACCAGGCCGTCGACGAGCTCTGCCAGGCCGGTCCGGGCACCCGGCTGCGCCGATTCCCGCGACCACGCACTCAGCTCGGTCAGGGGAGTGAAAGATCCAGCTCTCGTTCACCGCTCGGATCGCCTGATCGCGAACCGATTCGGCCAGACCGGCGATGATCCAGGTGGGACCCAGTACCCCAGGAACCTGGGCGAGGTGAAACTGCGTCCCCAGCAGCCAGCTCACTTCGAACGGCTCTTCCAGCCGGCGGGGAGGCGTGAGCCGCCGCGGAGGATCCTCGGCCAGTCGCTCGCGGTAGGACCCCCTCGTCGCTTCCTGGCTCAGCCCCGGAAAAAGTACACTCCAGGGTCCCCTGTAGCCGACAACCGGGTCGAAACCCGCTCGCCCCACGGGAATCACCACGTCCGCGTCCGTCAGGTGCCGATTCAGGTAGACTCGGCGGCCGTCCTTCGTAGCCGCGAGGTAGGCAAGTCCCTCCCTGTTCGAGGGATCGTGGAAGACCAGGGTCATCCCCTGGGGCAAATCTTGGGCCAGTTCAAGGCGGCTCTCCGGCGTGACCACGACCGTCACGTCCTGCGTGCTCACGCCGGCCTCATCAAAGCTTTTTTTCAGGGCGAACAAGATGGGCTCGACGCCAATCAAAGATCCATCAAGCGCGATGGCGACACGATCTCCCGGCACCATCAACTTCCCCAGCGCGGGGAAATCGAGGGGGTGATCGAGCACCTCTTTCAAGGCGTCGCCCAGCCGCTCGGGCCCGATGCCAGATGGCCCCTTCCAGGATCCGACAAGCGCCTCGGTCGAGACTTCGAACTCGATCTGCTCATCCTGATAGTCAACGGAAACCCGCATGGCGATCCCGTACTCTCTCCCGCGCCCCTACCTTCCACGGTATCATCGCTTGACCGCGGTACATCTTTTCATGATAGGACGGCTCCAGCGGCCCGGTCAAGCCAGGCAATGAGAGGCAACTCGTGCACGCAAATCCGGGTAAGGTGAGCGATCCCTTGCTCTCCTCCGACATGGCCATCCTGGTTCGCCTGGTTCGACGAAGCCTACGACAAGAAATCCTGGCACGGCCCGAACCTCAAGGGATCGATCCGGGGCCTTTCGGCCGAGCAGGCCATCTGGCGGCCGCGGCCTGACCGACACTGTATCGCCGAGCAAGTCTTGCATGCGGCGTACTGGAAGTACACCGTGCGGCGGCGTTTGCGCGGCGATGCGCGGGGCTCGTTCACGCTCAAGGGCTCGAACTGGTTCCCCGTGCCGGCGACCCTCTCCGCTGCCGCGTGGAAAGCTCACGCGGCCCTGCTCGATTCGGAGCACCGGCTGCTCCGCCAGACGATCGCGACCTTTCCGGCCGATCGCCTGCACGAGGTGTTACCCGGTGCCAAGGTCTCTCACCTGGCGACCATCCTGGGGATCGCCGCCCATGACGTTTACCACGCCGGCCAGATCCAGCTCCTGAAACGCTTGCAACAGGACTCTTGATCAGACCGCGGATGAGGCTGGCACGCCGGTCAGCTTCTCGCTGACTTCCCAGAGCCTGCGCGCGGCGGCGTCATCTTGCGAAGCGGCCGATGAAGGGGCGACATGCTGCTTGACGAAGTACTTGCCGGTCACGTGCTCGACCTCGGGAGAAGTGGCGAGGCAGACCGAGGTCTTTGCTCCCTCTTCGGGCGAGATCGCAAACAGATCCGCCGAGCGACGAAGCAGCCAGCCGATGAAGCCGTCGGCCCGAAAAATCTTGGTATTCACAAAGCCGGGATGAAGGGCATTGACGGTGACGCCGGTTCCCGCAAGCCGGCGGGCGAGCTCTCGCGTGAACAGGATATTCGCGAGCTTTGACTGCTGGTAAGCCCGCCAGCCACTGTACCTGGACTTACCCTGCAAATCGTCAAAGTTGATCTTGATACCCTTGTGCGCCCGGAGCTGACGTTGATGATCCGCGCGGGAGCACTGGCCTTGATCAGGTCGAGCAGCAGGTTCGTCAGCAGAAAATATGCGAGGTGATTGAGTGCAAAGGTTCGTTCGATTCCATCGGCGGTTTCCTGCCGCTGGAGGTAAATGCCGCCCGCGTTGTTCAGCAGAACGTCGAGCCGGCCCGTGCTGGCCTTCACGCCCTGCGCCAGCCGGCGGATCTCTGACTGGGACGACAGGTCGGCGACCAGGTACTCGACCGATGCCCAGGCGGTCTGGTCGCGGATCAGCCGCGCAGCCTCCCCGCAGCGCTCTTGAGAGCGGCCTACGCCGATCACTCGCGCACCGCAACGTGCCAGCTCGGAAGCCGCCACCAGGCCGATTCCGGCCGTCGCGCCGGTGACCAGGCAAACCTTTCCATCCATCGGACGCCCAGGTTCTGATTCAGCCATGATCGCGGTCCAGCGGGTGGGATGGGGAACAGGTGAGGTCTCGTTCAATTCAATCGATGTCGCGGTGGGCGGCGCCAGCGAGAAGGCGGGCAGGCAGACGGCGACATACTCGGCGCCTTCTGGCTCGGGCGTGCTGTATCGCACCCATTCGCCGCGCCGCACCACCACCGCTTGCCCTGCGGCGACGTCAAGCACACCTTGTTCATGCTCAACGCGCAGGAGACCGCGAAGCACCAGCGTGTACTCGTCGAAATCCGGGGTCTGCCCAGGCTCGACCCACCCCTGGGGGCTTCGCATGTGCGCCACGCTGAGACCGTCCTGGCGCGAATTGACCCGGCCCACATACTCGTCGATGAGCTTGGGCGGAGCACCGGCGGCCTGAACCCGGCTGGGGGAGGGAATCAGGGTTGGCATGGGCAAGCGTCCCTCGTGAAGGTCTCGTCCGTAAAGCTCGATGATGCTAATGGACCACGATCGGGAACGTCAAGCCGTCGAGTTCACCGGCCGGGCGGCTTATCCTCGGAGCAAAGTATCGCTGAACCTTCCGCGTGGTGTCGATCTCCAAGGGGTATTTCGTCTAGAATAGACATTGAAGAAACCGAACAAGTCAGAGCAGCCGGGCGCAGGCGCCGTCCCGACGAGATCGGACAGGAGCCGGACACCATGCCGCCAATCGCCGTGAACCGCCGCCGCTTCCTGGGTTGCTCGGCCGCGGCCAGCCTGGCCCTGGCGCAGGGTGCGCTCGCCGAAGGCGCAGCGGCCGAATCGAACGCGGCGCCGGTCCGCCTGGGGCTGATCGGCATCGGCACGCGCGGCACGACACTTCTGCGTACGTTGCTCGACCTGCCGGACACGCTCATCATCGCCGTCTGCGATCCCGAACCCAAGCACAGAATGCGCGGGCAGGGGATCGTCGAAAAAGCCCGGGGCCATCGGCCCGAGGCCTTCGATGATACACGAAAACTCTTCCAGCGTGCAGACATTGATGCCGTCGTGGCTGCGGTTCCCTGCGATCTGCATGAATCGATTGGCTGCGAGGCGGTGCGAGCAGGCAAGCATCTGTACGCTGAGAAACCACTGGCCTTGACCCTCACGGGTTGCGACCGGCTCGCGACAGTGGCCGCGGCCGCGCCGGGACAAGCCGTCCACGTGGGGTTCCAGCGGCGATCGAACCCCCGCTTCGTGGAAGGTGTTTCGCTCATCCAGAAAGGCGAGCTTGGCCCGCTGCTGGAAGCCCGCGCCACCTGGACGAGCAGCAACGGGCCGCTCTCCGGCCACGGCGGTTGGCTCGGCCGGCGCGATCGTTCGGGAGACTTCATGGTCGAGCAGGCCGTGCACATCTGGGACGTTCTGCACTGGCTGCACGGCGAACTGCCCCAGAGCGCGACCGGTTGGGGCCGTACCGGGCTGTTTGCACGTCACGACCCCGGCCGTGACGTCACCGACCATTACTCGGTCGAGCTCGAATGGCAAGGCGGCTTCCGCGCCTCGTTCCTGCAAAGCTGGATCACCCCGGCCGACGACGGCTTCACAGGCTCGACCCTTCGAGTTCTGGGCGAAGACGGCGGACTTGACTTCGGTACCGGGTCGCTCGCCTTCCGGGATCGTCAGCGCACCCGTCAGACCATTCACCCGGGCCCCCAGAACGACACGCGACTCGCCCTCTCGGCGTTTCTAGCCTCGGTTCGTGCCGAGCAGCCGCTCCCGCCCCCCATCACGCTGGCCGAGGCGCGCGCCGCAACTCTCATGGGGCTGCTCGTTCGCAAGGCCGTCGATGAGCGGCGAGTGGTCACGCTTGAGGAGATCCGAGCCGAGGCACAAGAGGTCTGAAAAGTCACCGGTAGAGCTTGGCCTGTGGAAACGTGGAGATACCTCGATGGCATCAGTCAGCACTCCTCACAGAGCCAAACATGCGCACGACGATGCGATTCCACCACTCGAAAACGGCGATCGATTGACCCGGGCCGAGTTCGAGCGCCGGTATGATGCCATGCCCGGACTGAAAAAAGCCGAGTTAATCGAAGGACTCGTGTACATGCCTTCTCCAGTTGGCCTTCATCGGCACGGCCGAGCCACATACCTGGATTATTAGCTGGCTCGGAACCTATGAGGCGAGCACGCCAGGCGTCCTCGTCGCCGCCGACGCCAGCGCCAGACTCGATCTCGATAACATGCCTCAACCCGACGCACTTCTGATGATCGATCCTGATCATGGCGGACAGTCGCGGATCTCGGTGGATGATTACCTCGAGGGAGCGCCGGAACTGGTCGCGGAGGTCTCATCCAGCACCGCGAGCTTTGACCTGAACACCAAGTTTGAAGTGTATCGCCGCAACGGCGTGCGTGAGTATGTGGTCTGGCGAGTGCGCGACAAGATCATCGACTGGTTCGTGCTGCGCGACGGTGAGTTCGTTCGTCTCGATCCCGACGAGAATGGCCACTATCGCAGCCTTGTCTTTCCAGGCCTCTGGCTTGACGCCGCAGCCATGATTCGCGGCGACCTGGCGAGGGTTCTTGAGCTTGTGCGGCAGGGAACAGCCAGTCTCGACCATGAG
>CAWFAF010000063.1:0-457555 GCA_963813575.1 uncultured Planctomycetaceae bacterium | reverse complement strand
TGGAAATGATCGTCTAAAAGGGACCCACCCCGGGGCGTTTTAAGCGCGTAAAAGGGACCCACCGTAACCGCCTCCGTTTAGGCTGGATGTCTTTCTGGACACTCGGTCCTTCACGGAGGTCAGGATGTGCTTACGGTGGACGACTACGGAGCAATTCGACGCGCCCGACGCGATGGCATGTCCATCCGCCAGATCGCGCACACTTTTCATCACACCCGGCGGAAGATCCGGCAGGTCCTCGCCGAGTCCGAGCCCCGCCCCTATACCCGGAGCCACGACCGACCCGCGCCGGTCCTTGGGCCATTCCACTCGGTCATCGATCAGATCCTGATCGACGACGAGGCGGCTCCGCCCAAGCAGCGGCATACCGCCGCCCAGGTGTTCCGACGACTCCGCAACGAGCACGGCTACACCGGCGGTTACGCCCAGGTGCAACGCTACCTGCGGCGGCACCGAGTCCAACATCAAGAAACATTCATCCCGCTGGGACATCTCCCAGGCCGTCGCCTCGAAGCCGATTTCGGTCACATCCACGTTGACTTCCCCGACGGCCGACGCCTGGTCTCCTTCCTCGTCACCACCTGGGCCTATTCTAACGCCCCCTTCGTCATGGCGCTGCCGTTCGAGCGGACCGAGGCGATTCTCGAAGGCATGGTCGCCGCCTTCGATTTCTTCGGCTGCGTCCCCAAGGAGGTCTGGTGGGACAATCCCAAGACAGTGGCCACGTTGATCCTTCAAGGACGCGAGCGTCGGCTCCACTCGCGGTACGCCGCGCTGGCCGCTCATTACGCCTTCGATCCCCATTTTTGCACGCCGGCGCGGGGCAACGAGAAGCCCGACGCCGAGAGCACCGTCAAGGCCGTTCAGCGCCGATTCGCCACGCCAGTCCCCCAAGTCGCCGGACTTGATGAATTGAACACATTCCTTCGTGAACGCTGCGAGGCCGAGCGACAGCGCACCGTGCAATCGCTCTTCGGCCCATTCGTCATCAAGGACCGCTTCGCCGAGGACTGCGCCGTCGCCGGAGATCTACCCACACACCGGTTCGACCCCTGCGTGATCCACCAGGCGGTCGCGGTCGATAAGTATCAGACTGTTGCTTATGACACCAACCGTTACAGCGTCCCCCGGCCGTTCGCGTTCCAGACGGTCACGGTCAAGGGCTATATCAACCGGGTCGTGATCGTGTGGCGCGGCCAGATCATCGCGCGGCACGCGCGGTCGCATCAACGGCACGCGATGGTGCTCGATCCGCTCCACTACCTGGCGACACTTGACCGTAAGCCCGGCGCTGGACCACGCACCGGTGTTCCGCGACTGGGAACTCCCCGTCTGTTTCGCCACCTTCCGCACCGCCCTGGAACAGGAGCACGGTGCGACGGCCGGCGGACGCCGGTACGCGCGGGTCCTGCAACTGCTCGTCGAACACCCGCTGGCTCGTGTCCGTGACGCGATCGAGTTCTGCACACGGTCCGATCAGATCAGCGCCGAGTCCGTCGTCCGCCGGGTGCGGGTGCTGGCCGCGATTGCGGTCCCGACCGCTGTCGCGAAACCATCTGCCGATGCAACCGTGCCGCCCCAGGTCCACGTCCCGCTCCCCGATCTGAGCCGCTTCGATGAACTCCTTGGGAATCATGAGATTCCTGAAAACTCCCATTATGACACAACAATACGATCATGTTGTGATCGGAATTCCGAGATCCCGGTCAGCGTGCTCTTCGCCTGATCGAGATCAGCCGGGCCCGACCGTCGGGCCCGGTGCGTCTTTGTCTGAGCCCCTTCCGGAAAGGACTTTGCCGATGGCCGATGTCATGATCGAGTTGCTGAAGACCCATTTCCGGCAGCTCCGCCTGCCGATGATGGGTCAAGAGTTCGAGAAGCTGGCGCGGGACGCTGCCTCGGGCAACCAGACCTTCGTCCAGTTCCTGCTGGGCCTGACCGAACTCGAACTGGCCGCCCGCGCCGCCAACGCGGTGGGCACGCGGATCAAGAACGCCGATTTCCCTGTCGAGAAGGACTTCGACACGTTCGACTTCACGGCCCTGCCGGGCCTGTCCAAGCCGAAAGTGCTGGAACTGGGACGTTGTGAATGGATTGAACAGAAATTCAATTGTTGCCTGATCGGGAGTCACGGCACGGGGAAGACTCATATCTCGATCGGACTTGGCCTGGCGGCGTGTCGCGCGGGCCTGCGGGTGCGGTTCTTCACGGCGGCGGAGTTGGTCAGCCAGCTGGAGAAAGAGCAGAAGCAGTACACACTCGACCGGTTCCTCCACCAACTCGATCGTGCTCACCTGTTGATCATCGATGAACTGGGCTACGTGACCATGAGCCGCGGCGGAGTCGAACTGCTGTTCCGCGTCTTCGGCGACCGCTACGAACGTGGCAGTCTTCTGGTGACGAGCAACTTGCCGTTCAGCGAGTGGGGTCAGATCTTCCAGGGGGAGCGCATGACCGCCGCGCTCTTGGACCGGCTGACCCACCATTGCCACATCCTCGAGATGAACGGCGAGAGCTACCGCTTCCGCGAATCGATGAAGTCCAAGAAGGGCCGAAAGGCCGAGTGAACCCTAATTGCCGCTCTTGCCCAAAGCGGCTATCCTAAAGATCCAGGTGGGTCCCAATTAGGCGCTCAGGGTGGGTCCCTTTTAGACGATCATTTCCAGGTGCGTGGCGGTATAGATCTGCACCGCTGGGCCGAACTGGGTGTAAGCCCCGATCGTGACCCGGCACACGTCGAGCACGACGCAGTTGAAGTTGAAGAAGACCCGCTCGCCCAACAGGATGTTGGAACCATAATCACAATAGAACGGCGGCTGCATCCAAACGGTGTCGCCGCCCTTGCGAACAACTGCTTCAAGAGCTGCCGTCGCTCGTCGATCTGAGCCTCTTGGGTGGCGTTGAGGTCTTGGCACAAGTCCCTCGCCCTGACACGGGCACGGACGAGTTTCGGGTCCATCGGGTCATAAAGCTCCCCCGCCAGCATCTTCTCCAGCTCGGTACCCATTGAATCCCTTCATTCCCGTCGGACAGCCGTCACCTCTTGGGCCGGGATCTCTGTGCTGGCATCGTGCCGAGGTAACCAGCCTAGAGTGGTTCCGGCGTGACACTCTGTCTTTCAACAGCGTAGGAATAACGGACTGGCTTTGTCTGACGAAATGATTCAAGGTCAGTTTCCATCGACAGAAGGAACTTCAAGAACGATTTCTCCTGAAAACGGCAGGTCTGGGAGATGGCAAGCATCAACAAATAGTGACCAGCCGACCGTTTGAAGAAAGATCCTGAGTCTTCCGCTGCACGGCCAGTTGTCGGATTGCCCTTTCCGCCATGTTGTTCTCCCAGGGGATTCCGTCCTGGTTCAGAAATGTGAAAAGGCTCTCCCGGTAGCGTTCAAACCGCTTTCGATAAGTCTCTGCTACCTCGGAGCGATACTCCTTGCCGATGATATTCCTCTCGTAGAACCGATCAACCTCCTTGTTAAACTTCCGCAGGTGCCGGGTCTTGAGGCCGAAGCGATCGACCGCCCCCAGGATTGGCACGAGCAGGGCTTGGACCTCCACGGCGAATGCCTCCAGTTGCTTGTCAAACGGTGCTTTCCATAGATCATCATTGATGTCACGAATGAGGTGGACCAGGCACTTCTGTTGTCGGCACGGGACTCCATCGTAGCCGGGGTAAAAATCGGAGACGAGGACTCCCTGGTATCCGGCTAGTACCTCACGGACGATGTCCGCCTCTCTCGTCTGCGTCATGCGGAAGAGAACGTGCGTGCCGTCAGTGAACACCCAGACGTAGTGATCCACGCCCTCGATGTTGATCCTGGTCTCATCAACGTGGATAAAGGCACTCTTGAGGATGGCCAGGAGGATTGCCTCTTCGGTGGCAGCGTAGTAGTTGGCTAGGTAGTGGAGGAAGTTGATTCCGCTAGTTGCACTCATGCCGATGCCGAATAGGTGCTCGGTCACTTGGGCGATGATTCGGTACGGCAGCCGGAGTACGATCCGCTGGTAGACTGTCCACGCCTTCAAGGCGTGGCCGAAGCTCTGAGTGCCCAACCGGGTGATAGACGGAGGGTCGTAGTGTCGCTTGCACGTTGGGCAGAAACTTCGCTTGCCCTCATACCGTGTGACCACCTTTCGGCAACCGCTCCGGGTGAAAGCGAGGTCAGTGAGGATCTTCTCTGCCAAACTATGCTCTTCGAGGATAAGGTCACCGTGACACTTCGGGCACCTGCGCTTGGGCTGGACACGCAGAACTCGGTTAGCCTTCGTCGGCACGATCCTGCGGTAGCCCAAGTGCCCCATTAGTGCCCCTCTCTTCTTCGGCTTGTCCTCCCCCTCTATATCTCCTCGGCGCACTCGCACTGACCGTCGTGGGCCGTCCTCCGCAGCCTCCCGCAAGATCCGCTCGAATTGCAGGTGTGCCTCCCTACCGAGTTCGGTTGCTGTCTGCTTGGGTCGGCTGGCGAAGTCGATACTTGGGTCCGAATTGGCGTCTTGCTTGATCTGGGCCAGGCGATCGACCAAGATTCGGACGGCCTGGCAATCCTCGTGGTTGTACTGGAGCAGGGACTGCCTGTACCGCTCGTCTCGTACTGCCTCCCATTTGTAGCGCCAGACCAAGCTTTGCAGTCCCGACGCATGCGCATCGGTCCACCCTGCTCCCAAGAGTCGTCCTAATTGCTTCAGACTGTTCGATCTGACGGGGAAGTAGATCTTGCCGTACACGGACGACGCCACGTTGATCAGGCGATCAGCAAGGCCGCTTCCCTCGCCATGCCTCTTCGCCAGCGTGGCGAACGCCTTCTTCTCGTAACTGCCGTAGTGGTAGACCGGAGTGTCAGGGAAAGCCTCCAGACGTTTGACGAAAGCAGACCACATGGCGGCCTCGCCCGCCGTATCGTCGGCCCAATAGGATTCGTACTCAGCCGTACCAGCCTTGCAGACCAGGAGACCTGCGAGGTAGTAAGCGTCCCTGTCAGGGACGCCTTCAAGATCAACGATCAGCTCGACAGGCCGTGGTATCAAATCAGGCAGATGTGCGACGTGAATCTTGCTCGTCCGAATCGCCAGGGCCTGCAACTCCAGCCTGTGCCGTATCTGCCGCCTGGCCTTCTTGCGGCTACGCCTGGGGCTGTAGGTGTACGACAGTTGCCGGACCGTGAAAATACCCTTTTCGTGGTACTTCCGCATTAGCTTGGGCGTCATCCGGTCCAGCAGGCTGAGGTTGTCCTCCTTTTCCGCCTGCTGGAGACAGGCATTCCGGAAGGGACAGACCGGACAGTGTTTGTTCAGGATGACAGGTGGAGCCTCGCTGACCGGGTAATCCGCCCAGACCCGCACGGCGTCAACGATGCGCCTTACCGCCTTGTATCTCCCTGCCAGTTGCACGTTGTCGGACTGGCCACCCAGGCGGATCAGGGTTCCAAGCGTCGGCTGCCGTTCCTGAAGTTCACTGAGGACAAGGCTCTGGTGGGTAAGACCGAGGGCGTCCGACTTCGATGCTTTGCAGGTGCCGATCACCTTCACCGGCTTGTAGCTATACCGTCCTAACTGCGAGGGCACGTCCACCTTTGCGAGAAAGTCGAAGCGTGCTTGGAGGACGCCAGACGCTAATTCCACGTTCGAGAGTACATCTCGGCCCAACGCCAGATCGGCTGATCCAGTGAAGGGAACGACTTTATGGGTATTCGCCAGGTGGAGCTGGTGGGCTTGACGGTTGGCGTCGGCCTGTTCTTGGATGAATAGTTCATACTCATGCTGACCGGGATCTGGTGTCGCCTCTGCCATTAACAGGAACGCCTTCCTGGGACAGAAAGAGTAAGCCTCGACAACGTCGGATGTGATGGTCTTTGCCATGGCCAGGTAACCCTCTACAATGGTTCGCTCCATGAGAAGTTGGTGAGCTTGAACTGGCTGTTCCTGTCCGGGCAGCCGGTGAGAGGACCGTGCGCTCAACCTTCCGAAACATTCTTCCCATGGCCGCCTACGCTATTCTTCATTGGACATGTTCATTATGAACTGCTCGAAGGACGGAGCGACCTCGTGAACAATGCGGTAACGGCTGTCTGATGGAACCTCCTTGCCCTGGCTCAGCAAGGCTTCTGCATCGGCATGCCAGCCGAGGCAATGATTGTTAAAGTAAACTTTCCCGAAATCTTTGCCAGCTACCCCCAGGCAGAATGCATTGCCGCCGCCGTCCTCGCCGATCGGGATCATCGATTCAGGCAGGGTCTCCCTGGAACACTCGATGGCGAGAAGCAGCTCGTCAAACCCGAAGAACCAGCCGAAGTAAAGCGGTTTGGCGGAAGGAGTGCAATTCACTTCTCTCGAAAACCCGGAACCACCAAACACGGTCAGGAATCGCTCGTACTCTTCTGGAAGTTGTGCATCGACCTTTCTACGCAGTTCGGCGATCTGCGATTCAGTGAACGGCTGGAACGATCCTCCGTCCAGCGGTTCAATGCCCAGTTCCGCAAGTTTGTCGGCTAGACGAGTCATACGATACTTTTACTTTCCCGGCTTGACGTGGGTCTTGCTTGGTCCTCCACCAACATGAAACCGAGGTGACCAGTTCATGGACTCAAGGGCATCTCGAAATACTTCTTCCAGACTTGGTAGGCAGGGCGTGGTCTCCCATCCTCGTCGATCAGCCCACAATCACGCCATGCCATGAACGCCTCCGGCGTCGATTCTTTGATTTTCTCCCAGAGGGCGTCGTAGTCTCTGTGGATGAAGCTGATCACGAAGCGAACGTTCTGCTCCTGGGAGAACCCCAGCAGCGTCTTGAAGTAGGCTTCCTGCTTCTCGGGAGTGCCGTCAATGACTTGACCGCTCTTGGGAAACGTGAGCCGCTGAGCTGGCTCTCCCGTCTCGACCACGGCGTAGGGTTTCTTGAACCCATCGAAGTGATCCGTCAGCCATCGGAGGCAGCCTTCGTAGTCTGTGGTTCCGCCCCGGATGAACGGGTAGAAACTGACCGCAACAAGGTCGTTGTACGGCATGATCTCCTGAAAGGCGGTGAGCATCGCCTCACGCTTCTGACCCGTCTCTTTGAGCATCCCGTGAAGAGTGAACGAGGCGAAGATCGGCAAGTCAGGATGGACTTTTTTGAGTTCCTCGTAGGCATGCTTATGCAGTGCCGCATACGCCTTCCACTTGTCCGGTCCCACCTGGTAAATCTCGTTGACCTCAATGCCGATCGCCAGGTAATCAGGATGGAAGATTTCCATCATGCGACGGCAGTAGCTCAAATACGCTTTGATCACGGTCGGGTCGTCATACGACTTGCCCAGCAGTTCCTTCGGGAAGGGCAGCGATTTGTCCCCTGGTTTGAGGTCACCCCGCCCCGGAGAGATCGCCAGGTAGACCTTGCCGCCCTTCGGAGTCGCTTCCTTCTTCCCGTTCCATTCATTCAGTGATTCGTCGCTGAACGGCTTGTCTGCGAGCAGTTCAGCCCAGAACACACCCTCGATATGATGGGCGATGATGTCTGCGTTTTTCTGGGAGAAGCTGCGGGTCTCCTGAACCGCCTCCAGAGAATAGTCATGTGGGAAGCCGGTGAAACCCATTCTGAAATGGCGTCTGGCTGTCTCCTGAGCTTGAGATTGTGGAAAGGTCGGCAGAACGAACGCTAGAGCCATGATGGTCGTCAATCCGAATGGTCTGGACAGCATGACGTCCGGTCCTTTCATCTACCACGTACGGGTGAGCGGTCGGAAGTTCATCGCAATCGCTGAGCATGATACCTGCCGGTTCCCAAAGAACAGCTTGCAGACGTCCCCCTTGGCTTCCCATGACTTGCCATGGCCCGTTTTCCGTTCCTATCAACCTTCAGAGCTTTTGATCCTGGCAGTACGTGTTGAACCCAATACCCTGGGATGCGCATGACAAGTCCCATCAAGAACGTCCTACTCTCCTGGAGTTCCGGCAAAGATAGCGCATGGGCGCTCCACGTCGTGCGTCAACGTGAAGATCTTGAAGTCGTCGGGCTTCTGACCACGTTCAACGAGGCGTTCGACCGGGTTGCCATGCACGCGGTGCGGCGGGAACTGGTTGAAGCCCAGGCGGCTGCGGCGGGATTCCACGGATCATCCCGCTCATGCTGCCTAACCCCTGCACGAACGAGGTCTACGAAGATCGGATGAAACAAGCAGTTGCCGATGCAAAGGCTACGGGGATCACTCACATTGCATTTGGCGACTTGTTCCTCCAAGACATCCGTGAGTACCGGGTGCGGCTCCTTGACGGCACTGGCGTTGAGCCGCTCTTCCCGATCTGGACGACCGCTGAGGACACGTCTGCCCTTGCTCGTCAAATGCTGGCAGCAGGTCTCGGGGCGGTGCTGACCTGCGTGGACCCGAAGCAGTTGAGCGAGAAGTTCGTTGGGAGTGAGTACGATGACGCCCTCTTGGCGGATCTACCTCCAGGGATCGATCCCTGCGGTGAGCGTGGCGAGTTTCACACGTTCTGTTACCGCTGCCCAGAGTTCAGTGCTGACATCCGGGTGACCGTAGGCGATATCATTGAGCGAGATGGGTTCTGGTTCGCTGATCTCCGACCGAGAGAGACCACTTGCAGCTTGCATCCGGGACGATCGGGCTTCTAATCCGTCCGTGGTATAATCAGCTAGTGGTCCCATCTTCGACTTACGAAGGGAGGAGCCCAGAACCATGTGGCAATGCCCGAAGTGTCGATCCGAAGTCGATGACTCGTTTGAGGTCTGCTGGTCCTGCGGGACGACTCCCGATGGCATCGAAGACCCAAACTTCGTCATCGCAGATGAAGCCGATCCGATCCCCGATGAGGAGGTTCCCGAGGGAACCGACGTGGATGATCCCCTTGCGGACTTCGCAGGGACACCCCTCCCTGATCTTGTCGCATGCTACACAGCAAGCGATGCCGCCGAAGCGAAGTTCATCGCCGATGAGTTGATGGAACAAGGCATTCCAGCGATTCCCGACAAGCTCGACATCGACTCGCTGGTGGGCATGTGCGGATCTGGAGCCAAGGTCCGTGTGCGACAGGATGACCTTCCACGAGCCCAAGCCTGGCTCAAAGCCTACGTACATCGACGAAAGTCCTGGCAAGCCAATCTGGACTGAGCGGTTGACTCAGCGTCATGACTTCCGCTTGACGTTGATCTGAGATTCTGGCCGTCGCTCTACAAGTTCAACAGCGTCAGCGGAGGTGCCGTGATCAACGGTTGGATCACGGCTTTCTTCCCGTACAAGAAGGATCAATGCACCGGACGTGCCAACCGACCCTCTGATGTTCTTTTCGGGAACGATCAAGAACTGCTAGAGAGACTGCTCGATCCGGGCGAAGGGCGTCATTGGGACACTCCCGGCTTCTCAGCCCCTTCCCTCCCAAGCGGCTTGTCGAAAGCACCGTTCCACTGGGACTACCTCAATCGTTCCTTCGACATGGAGTTCCTTGGAGGGTTCGTGGGGTGAGCCAAGACGGAGAAACCTTTGCCGTGAAGCCCGAGATCGGTTGGGCTGTGAGAAAAGCACCCGCTGGTCGATAATACCGGACTCTCGGGAGAGACTATGCCCCTCGCCAAGAACGAGCGTCATGGTCCCGACCCGATCACCCGTGCCGTCAACCTCCCCTCCTTGATCCCCATCAGGTTACCATAAGGAATGCTCATCAGGTCGAGGTGGATGATGCCGAAGGAAATCTACCCGTCGTCGTTCGAGTGCGACTGCGGGCACCAGTCGGATTTCGGTGAGGGGACGGTTAACGAGATGAAGCGCATGAGCCGTAGCAAAGAGGTCCGGCTGGGCGATGGCTGTGGTTCGGAGGAACACTTCATCGTGTTCCGAGGCGGAGAGATGGTTGACATCCAGTGCCCGAAGCAGAGGCAGAAGAAGAGCGCAAGAAAGTCCGGTAAGAAGCCATGAGCACCAAGAACCGACGGCGACTACACGCCGTCATTGACGCCAGGCTAGCCGACATCGCCACGTCCTTGCGGGAGCCTCCCCCTTGGAACGAACCCTGGCTCCGGCTCGGACCCGAGTCCACCTGGGAGGAGCGGCTGGTCGTCTGCCGGGCGGTTCGGAACTCGGGCTCCATCCCTGCGGAGGCGGGTTATTTCCTGATGTCGTGGATCATCGAAGACCTTGCCTTGATCGTAGGGTCCGAACGGGTAGACAGTCTCGCTTTCATGAATCGACGGGAAAGTCGCCGAGCCGAGGATCGGAGCTTTGCCGACCTGCTGGTTCAGCATGGGGAACACGAGATGGCGGAGCGATTCCGCACCGATCCCCTGGGGCACGCCCGTCGCCGTGAAGTCGGTCGGCGATTCTTCTTCGGGGAAAAGGGAGAGAAGCCTCTACGAGACCCCGCATGGATAAAGGAGTTCGTTACAACCGTGTCGTCAAGCCTGCTGACGGATCGATCAACCCGTCACCTTGGCATCCGGTATAGGGTGGAGGACGGTTACTGGGAGATCAGCGTGTACCCGAGTCCACGAAGGATGTGACAATCAGGAAGCCGAAGGATCGGGGGCGTCACCGAGCTTCGCTTGGAACATCGAGGAACTACGATCCGTTTTCGACAGCATCGACGGATCGGGCTGGTATGCAGTCCCTTCTGGTGGAACTGGAGTGCCCTTACCTGTGGATCGAGGGGAACTATCAGAATCATGATGTCTTTCTCCGATTGTTGCCGGACGAGCCAGATCAGATCGAGTCGGGAGAGATATGTGAGGACTGGGGTAACCCGAGATTGACTGGGCAGTGAAAGAGACACCGACCAACGTATAAGAGGACAGCCTTGAACACCGCTACAGCGACTACGTTCAGGATCTCCAGTGTCGAGGCAGCCACGACGCCCCTACTGGAGGTCCCGTATAAAGAAGCCGTCGAGTCACTGCTTTCGCCGAGCACGCCCTTCCTGGATGCCAAACGAGCAGCACGTCTACGACGTCTGTGGATCTTGACTCCCGATCCAGGGTCACCACCCCCAAGCCCCGTCGAAGCCTGTTCCAAGTATCACGGCAAGCTCATCGCTGACATCCACTTCCATCCGGTTGTCGCCGCAGCCCACGTCGCTTTCATGGAGCACCGTCCTCTCTGCCTATCGCCTGATATCATCTGGCTGATGATCTGCCAGGCGGTCGCCAACCAAGTTAACGCCCATGCTGAAGTGTACCGACCTCAACTCGTGACCCATCAAGGCAAGATCGAAATCCTGGTGAGGAGGGATGACTTCGTGAAAGGGTCGCCCGAGAACCCTTGGACGGAGGTGCTAGAGGAATTCTCGTCGAAGATCAGGGCTCACGTTGGACCGAAGATCGTACTCTTCCTCCCAGAGTTCTCAACGACAGGTGCGGTGGAACGGGCTGCCTGTGAAGTGATTCTCCTTGATGCCGTGCGATCCTATTTCGATTACACGTTCTATGGACTCTGCGGCATTCCTGCGATCAAGCTGGAAGGCACACCCCAGGATTGGAGATCGCTCGCTGAGAGAGTGGCAGCCTTCAAGGACTTGGAACTGGAGCCGTGGCTCGACTTGCTGGCACCAGTGCTGAGGCAGTTCATCTGGGCATCCCAGGGAGAGGTGGACGAATCGTTCTGGCGATCACTTTACAGCTTCAACGAAGGAAGTGGTTGCAAGTCGGTCACCGGGTGGATCACTGTGTTCTTCCCGTACATGAAGCACTACGACACGGGATACCCCACCATACCGATCGCTGAACTCGACCCAGAAGAGGAGGAGGAGATGGACGGATGGGTCGAGCCGGTCGATGAACTGGGTGGAATTTGGGGTCACGGTCTCATGCTGAATCTATTCCCATCCGGCCTGTCGAAAGCCCCGTTCCGTTGGGATCTCATGGATCGATCCTTCGACATGGAGTTCCTGGGCGGGTTCGTAGGTGTGGCTCAGGACCAGGAGACGCTCACTCTAAGACCCGAAATCGGCTGGGCAGTGAGAGAGGTGTCGCCTGCCAAATGATCACAGAAGCCGTTCATCCTGTTGGGCTGCTCGCCACGTTTAAGCAGTGGTCGGAATGACCGCCTCCCCGCAGTACAAGTTGGGCAATGTGACCCGCAAGTTCATGCATTCATTCGGCTGCCCGTGAGGATGCCGTCCAAGCCATGAACCCTCGCACCATCGCCATCGGTGACATCCACGGCTGTTCGGCGGCGCTCGACGCCCTGCTCGAAGCGATCCGTCCCCGCCCCGAGGACTGCATTGTCACCCTGGGCGACTACATCAACCGGGGGCCAGACAGCCGGGGCGTCATTGAGAGGCTCATGGGACTCCAAGGCTACTGTCATCTGGTCCCGCTTCTTGGAAATCACGAGGAAATGTTGTTCGAGGCACTCGCCGGGGGCTACCCGCTCGACTACTTCCTCGGGGTGGGTGGTGATGCCACCCTCGACTCTTACGGAACTGACCGTGACCTTTCCTTCATCCCGGACGACCATATCCAGTAGTTTCCACGATTAACTACACAATCTCCACCGTGTGCGCACCACCACCTTAACCCCAACGAGGCGGCAGCGCCACCGAGGCTCTCTGGCCACTGCACGGCCCTGGCGTGACTTGCGGCAGGACGGTTTGATCTCCGTCGCGGCCGCCATCAGGCGCCGCTCATGCCAGGTCCTCCCTGGTTTTCTCCTCATCTCCCAGCCAGTCCGAGAGAAGTTGCCGGATTTCGCCGGCGTGCCGGCGGAACAGCCGCTCCACGTCCAGCACGCTGGGCCGATCTTTGTCCTTGTTCCAGGGCGGTCGGAACCACCAGTCCACCTCGCCGGCCGACTCCAGGCGGAACTGCGCCAACCGTAACAGGCTGAGCGTCACCCACTGCGCTGGCTGGTCCGCTCGATCGGGGCCTTGGTCCAGGCCCGGCACTCCTCCCAGCCCAGCCGCTGCTTGAGGTCGCGGAAGCCGTCCTCCTGGCGGAACCGAGCGGCGAACAACTCGACCAACTGCAGACCTGTCAGTTCCACTGCCGAGCTGACCAGTGTGAACCGCTTCTTGTAGCCTTCAACATTGGCGACCACCGCCTTGACCGGTACCTCGTGACCGGCGACGTGCCACAGGCAGACAATCTCCTTCCAGCGGACTTTTCGCCGGCGGCCGTAGATGAAGGCATATCCCTCCTGCCACGGCCCGGCCCACCGACCCCCTTGACGCGGCGGGGAGAGCCGCTTACCCCATTTGGGCATAGGACCGCGCTTGCCTTTGGGACGCTCCTTCGGCGGCAGGGCGTACAATCGGGCGTCGTGCCGCAAGCGAGTGAGGAACTCGATGCGGGGTAAACCGTCTTGGGGCAGGATCAGCGGCCGGACTACGTTGCCCAAGGCGTAGCCGCCGTCGAAGACGGCCAGGTGCGGCCCGTTGGTGATTCTGGCTTGTTCGCGGAACAGCTCCACGGCCAGCTCGCACTTGGTGCGGAAGGGTTCGGTGCAGCCAGGTTCCCGAGGCCGCTGGGGCAACTGTGACTTGCGAAAATAAAGTTGGCCGGACAGAGGCAGGAACCAGGCCGGCTTCTCCGGTTCGTGAAGCAGGCTGCCCAGGATGACCCAGTTGTGAGCCCGCACGGTGGTCGCCCGATTGGGGCAGCGGGCGGTGTATTCGTGGAAGGTGCAGGTGCCCCAGACGTGGTCGCCGCTGCGATGGACCTTGGTGTCATCAAGAGCCCAGACATGGTAGCCGGCCCAGAGCCGGCCAGGAGCCGTCTCCACCAAGCCGGTCAAGCTGCGGGTGACGCGGTCGGGGTGCCAGGCGCCGTATTCGGCGAAGGATTCCATGGCCTTCCAGTCAAAAGGGCGTTCCAGGGCCAATGTTGACTGGGTGATCGTGTGCTCCTCGACGTTGATGGCCATGGCGGTGATCCACTCGGCAAAGCGGCGGTATCCGGGCCGAGAGAATCCCCAGGCGAAGCATGAAGCAAAGCTTGCCAGATGGACCAAAGGAGCGTAGCGTGCGTCATGGCGAGTCTCCTGAGTACGGGGCCAAATGGGTTGTCACCACCTGGCAGGTTCCGTCCAGGAGCCGCCGCTTTCAATAGGATATGTTAGTTCATTAGGTGTGTAGCTAATCGTGGAAACTGCTGTCTAATGAAGCAAATAGCTATCGTAATACTAAATAAGTTTCAAAGTTCAAGATGTTTCCCAAAAACGTCAACACTCGAATCTTTAGTGTTCCCCAGTCCCGTGCCGGGGTACGTGGTTTCATGCTCCGTCACGATCGGAACCCAGTGTGCGAGGGTGGCCGATGCTTGGGAGCAAGATGCTTCTAAGGAGTGGCGGGACGCCATGTCCAAGGTGGCGAAAGACCTGAAGGAGATCACAGACGTGTAGTATAGCCCGGCCTGGATTTCTCCAGGCCGTGCTGCTCTGCGGGGGCCGCACTTTCCTGTAGCGGATCAAGCGTATGCCCCACGGCTCGGCTGCCGTAGCTTAGCCCGCCTCGGTCGCCATGCCTCTTAGCGATGTCTTGACCAACGTCCCCGAGGATCGGGAGTGGGGCGACGACGGAGACATCACGTTCCAGATTCCTGAGCACGTGGCCTGGGAAATCAATGAGCTTGCCGAGGAAGAGGATTATTCCTGGGCATGCTTCGCATCGGAACTCAAGGGCAAGCTGAACGACTTCTGTATGGCGATCGTCTAACGCAAGCCGTGGGCGCGGGGCATCAGGACCGCATCCCTTCCTGCGCCCTGGCTGGCGACTCTCCGGAACACGGGCCGTCGCGATCAAGCGCGTGTCAGGTTGTGAGTCTGGAGACTCACTTGCCCGCTTGACACCTCGGGGATCGCCGTCGAGTAAAAAAATGGGACGGCGATGCGTGGCACCGGTGCAGCAGGGACTCCTGCCGCCTTCTCATGACAACGATGGGTTGAGAGCAGGCGGTGGGGTCAGGTCTGCTTGAGATCTTTAATTTCAAGAATTCGAGGCGATTCGTAAGAACCCGTACCCAGGGGGTGGGCGGGTTTAAGACCACCTTTGTTGTCTTTCTGTTTATGTGTGACTTTTCGACTTTCCCAGGAGGGCTGGGAAAAAGCTGAAAGAAGTTGGAGTCCCGAAAGAATCCGCCGCTGGGGAAATCGCACCCTGGCAGGGTTCACCGACGATCACCAGTCGTCACCGGAACCCCGATATGAGAACGACCTTGCCCCACTTCTCCATCCCGGCCCAGGATGGGAGAATGGAACCGCTTGGAAGTCACGAATGAGATCGGTCGTTGTCAGGGATCGAGTAATGGATGAGAAGAACCTGTCTGCAACCGAAGGCTCGCAACCGCCCGTCGAGGGTTCAGGTAGCTCCTCGGATGAGACGAAAGACCTCTCCGAAACCGAAGGCTCGCAACCGCTTGAAGGTTCGGGTGTGCCCACGCTCGGCGATCCCACGAGGATCGGGCGTACCGGATCATCCGCCGTCTAGGTCAGGGTGGGTTCGGACGGGTCTATCTAGCTCACGATGATGAACTTGACCGCCCCGTGGCGATCAAGGTGCCGAACCCTGAACGCATCACTTGCCCCGAGGATGTCGAGGCGTTTCTAGTTGAAGCCCGCATCCTCGCCCGGCTGGACCATCCCAATATCGTGCCGGTTCATGACGTGGGTCGCACGGAGGATGGTCTTTGCTTCGTGGTCTCGAAGCTCGTCGAAGGCAGTGACCTGGCGGTCAGGATTGGACAGGCTCGACCTTCCTTCAGGGATTCGGCGGAACTGGTTGCCACGATTGCCGACGCACTCCATTACGCCCACACCCGAGGTCTGGTCCACCGGGATGTCAAGCCCGCCAATATTCTGATTGACGCCTCGGGTAAGCCCTGTCTCGCTGACTTCGGACTTGCCCTCAAAGACGAGGACTTCGGCAAGGGTGGGGGACTGGCTGGGACTCCATCGTATATGAGCCCGGAGCAAGCAAGAGGCGAGGGGCATCTCGTCGATGGGCGTTCGGACATCTTCAGCCTCGGCGTCGTCTTCTACGAGTTGCTGACCGGTCGCAGACCATTCCGGGGTGATTCACTGCCACAGATCATCGAGCAAGTGACCCAGGCTGAGGCTCGCCCGCCTCGGCAGATCGACGACACGATCCCCAAGGAACTGGAACGGATCTGCCTCAAGGCGCTGGCGAAGCGGGCATCTGAAAGGTACACGACCGCCAGGGACATGGCGGAAGACCTGCGCCTGTTCCTCCAAACCGCAGGTGGGCTCGGTCTCACCTCCTGCTCCTGTTCCCATGAGCACCCCGCCCGGATCAACCCTGGAAGCCGCCCCTCTTCCTTCCACCTCGCAACAATCCGACTCCGATCAACGCCCGATCAAGATCGTGCCGAAGGGGCTGCGATCCTTCGACCAAAACGATGCCGACTTCTTCCTGGAGTTGCTGCCTGGACCTCGCGACCGGGACGGACTGCCCGAGAGCATCCGATTCTGGAAGCGGAAGATCGAGCAGATCGATCCCGACGAGACCTTCAGGGTTGGGCTGATCTACGGACCCTCTGGTTGCGGCAAGTCCTCGCTGGTCAAGGCAGGCTTGCTACCCCGCCTGGGCAAGCACGTCTTGGCGGTCTACATCGAGGCAACCGCCGAGGAGACCGAAGCCCGGCTGCTCAAGGGCATCCGCAAGGCGTGTCCCGAACTGCCCCAAGGAATAGGGCTGGTCGATTCGCTGGCAAACTTGCGAAGGGGTCGCATCCTGCCACCTGAGCGTAAGGTGCTGCTGGTCCTCGACCAATTCGAGCAGTGGCTGCATGCCCGCCGGGGCAAGGCAGAACACCGAACTGGTCGCTGCTCTTCGTCATTGCGATGGCGAGCATGTCCAGGCGGTCGTGATGGTGCGGGATGATTTCTGGATGGCGGCGACCCGGTTCATGAGGGATCTTGGAGATCCGCCTCGCTCGAAGGGGAGAACTCGGCAGCCGTTGATCTCTTCGACCTTGACCACGCCCGAAAGGTCCTGGTCGCATTTGGTCGGGCATTCGGCAGGCTCCCCGAGAATGCGTCGGATGACCTCCGAAAGACCAGAATGATTTTCTCAAGGAATCCGTCAATGGGCTGGCGGAAGAAGGCAAAGTCATCTCCGTCCGGTTGGCGTTGTTCGCGGAGATGATGAAGGGGAAGCCCTGGACCCCTGCCACGCTCAGAGAAGTGGGCGGCACAAAGGGTGTGGGTGTCACGTTTCTCGAAGAGACCTTCAGCGCCTCAACAGCCCCTCCCGAGCATCGTTTTCACCAAGAAGCCAGCCCAAGCTGTGCTGAAAGCTCTCCTGCCCGAGAGCGGCACCGACATCAAGGGGCAGATGAGATCCCGGCAGGAATTGCTGGACGCATCAGGTTATGCCAACCGCCCCAGGGATTTCGATGACCTGATCCGAATCCTGGACCCGGAGCTTCGACTGATCACGCCCACCGACCCGGAAGGCTCGCCAAGCGAAGGTGCAGCAGACCGCACCGAGCGGGCAATACTACGTACTCGCACACGATTATCTTGGTCCACTCCTTGCGTGACTGGCTGACCCGCAAACAAAGGGAAACGCGGCGAGGTAGAGCGGAACTGCGGCTGGCGGAACGCTCGGCCTCTGGAATGCCAAACCCGAGAACCGCCACCTGCCATCCGCCCTGGAGTGGGCGAACATCCGGCTGCTCACGAAGAAGAAGGACTGGACCGAGCCGCAACGCAAGATGATGAAGCGAGCGGGATGGGTCCACGGCACCCGCATTCTGACCGCACTGGTCCTCCTGGGCTTGCTCACCTGGGGTGGCATCGAGTGGCATGGCAGACCTTCGGGCATCGGGGCTAGTGGAGAAGCTTGCTGCGGCAGGCACATCAGATGTCCCTCCGATTATCGGACAGCTTTCCGGCTACCGCCACTGGGCAAATCCCCGCCTGAACACCCTGGTATCAGAACACGGACGACACCAGCCGGGAAAAACTCCACGCCAGCCTCGCCTCGCTGCCCGGTGATTCCTCTCAACTGCCGTTCCTTGAAAAACGCCTCCTCGCTGCTTCGCCGACCGAATTGATGGTGATCCGGGATGCCCTGAAGCCCCACCATGCGACCCTGGTTCCCGAAGCTGTGGGCGGCTCTCGATTCTGCCCAGCCGGGCGATGTGAGCCTGCTCCCTGCGGCGAGTGCCCTGGCGGATTACGACGCCACCAACGCACGCTGGGAGTCGGTGGGTGGGAAGGTGGTGCAAGCCCTGATCCGAGTCAATCCGGTCTTTCTCGGTCCCTGGCTCGACGCCCTGCGCCCTGTTCGGACACCCATCACTACGTCCCGTTGCGGCAATCTATCGGAACGCTGCAAACCGGCTCATGGACGCAGACCCCAAGGACGTATGCGGCGTGCTTCGCCATCGCCCAGTACCACGAGCCGGTTACCTCGCCACTGTTCCAGGCGGAGATCGCCAAGAAACTCCTGCCCTCGTGGAATGATCTTCCCCTTGATCCCTCCTGGACCACGCCCGACCCCACACTCACCGGCAAGATCGAAGCGGCACAAGGCATGCTCACCGAGCGATTCGCCTTCTGCCAGACGATGCCAATGGACGAGTTCCTCATCGACCGCCGAGAGATCTGCGGAAATCGGGCTATCGTCCTATCCGATTTCGACCCTATGCCGAGGGCAAAACTCTCCAGGTAGCGGCGGTCTGGACACGTGATGGTGCGTCCCTGGCGGATGGCTCATGATCAGTCCTCCGAGGAGATCCGTCAGACCGATGAGCGATATCGCAAGGAAGGATACCTTCCGGTCGAAGATCGCTGGGTACGTGGCTGCGGATGGGAATGAGAGCAAACCCACCTCCCGCTTTGCCGCCCTGTGGGTGCAGAAAACCGGCGATGACGACTCCCGCTTGGTTGTGGCATCATCCGCCGCCGAACTTACAAAGCTCCAGGGACAACTCAAGAACGACGGGCTGGTCCCCCTGACCTTGCATGCCTGGCGGCAATCGAAGGACGAGTTGAGTTACTCTGGCGTCTGGCACAAGCTGGCGACCGGAACCGCAGCTACGGCATCCTCCCAGAGCGGTCTGTCGGAAGGGAGTATCCCCGGCGTGGTCGCTGAGCAATCTGGCTCCCTGATCGACCTCGATCTCACGTGCGGCACCTCCGCCGCACAGGCACGAAGGAGCGTGCCGCATCGTCGCTGCAAGCAGCGGAAGCTGCCCTCAAGGCTGATCCGAATGATCTCACATCTCGGCTCACTCGGGCGTCGGCTCACCTGGATCTCGGCGAGAGCCAGAAGGCGATTGACGACCTCGATGTCGTCATCAATAAGTCCCCGAAGCGAGCTGCAGGCTTATCAGTTTCGTGCCATCGCTCACGCGCGGCTGGGTCACAAGGATCAGGCGAGGGCAGATCGGGAGAAGTTTGAGAAGGGAGACGCCACCGAGAGCCATAAGCTCTACCTGGCTGTCATCGTGGCGGCGGAACTGGGCGACGGAACCGACAGGGCAATCGAGGCGCTCGAAGCGAGCCTGAAGCAGCAACCCCAGGACTCCGACTTACACTACAATGCCGCCTGCGCCTACGCCCTGGCATCTCAGGCTCTTGCCAGGAAGGACCAGGCGAAGGGGCGTGAGTTTGCGGAACGAGCCATCCACCTGCTCCGTAAGGCGATCGAAAACGGCTACTCCGATTACAAGCACATGCAGGAGGACTCCGACCTCGACCCTCTGCGAGAACTCCCGGCGTTCGCCGAGATCCTTCATTCCGACCGCTCCTACGCCGCCGTCTGGGCGGGCGATCTCCGGTTCGAGGCGAGTCCCCTTTTCGGTCTTGATCCGACCACTCACCTCCAGCGTTGCCGGGAACTGGCGTCCCAGGGTTATCGCATGGTTTCGATCTCGGTCGCCCGGACTTCCCCGGAGGGATCACCGGTCACCGCCTCGGTTTGGCACCGCCCGGTGATCACGGAAGAAGTCGAAGGACCAACTGGCGAAACGTCAAGCTCGGGCGGCAATCGCTCTCCTTCGGATGGGCAAAGCGGGAGAGGTCATGCCCCTGCTGCGCCACAGTGCCGATCCCCGGCTTCGTAGTTCATCGTCAACTGGCTCAACCCGCTGGGAGCCGACCCCAAGACCGCTCGCCACCGAACTAGACCGCTCTCCGGCGACCGCCAAGCCGACACCCACCCAGGGGCAGCAATTCATGGATGCGGTGCTGTTCCACCCCGAGACCTCGCAGCGGCGGGCGTTGATCCTGGCGCTGGGGACATACGATACGGAGAGTTTGTCCCCCGGCGAACGAGAGCCGCTCGATCGCTAAGCTCATCGATCTCTACCGCAACGACCCCGACTCTGGCATTCACGGGGCGGCAGAATGGACACTGCGGAAGTGGGGGCAGCAAGACGAAGCTCAACGAAGCTGGATGCTCAGTTGATGAAGCTCAAGGACCGGGGCGACCGCCGCTGGTTCGTCAACAGCCAGGGTCAGACCTTCGCCGTGATCGAAGGTCCAGTCGAGTTTCGCATGGGCTCTCCTCCGATCCGAGCCGGATCGGAGGTTTGGGGAGGACATCCATCATCGGATCATCCCCCGCCGATTCGCTATGGCTACCCAGGAGGTCTCGGTCAGGCAGTATCAGGTGTTCGTGAAGGAGAACCCTGGAGCCGATCATGCGCAGAATGACAGATACAGTCCCGACCCGGAAGGTCCGATGAACGCAGTGTCCTGGTATGATGCCGCCGCTTACTGCAACTGGCTCAGTCGCCGGGAGGGGTTACCCGAGTGCTACGAGCCGAACGAGGCTGGCACGTATGTCCGATGGTATGAAGATCAAGCCCGATGCCCTGGGTCTCACTGGCTATCGCCTGCCCACCGAGGCGGAATGGGAGTACGCCTGCCGGGCGGGAGCGGGGACTAGCCGCTATTATGGTGCGAGTGTGGACCTGCTGGGGCGGTATGCATGGTACTATCTCACGTCGGGCGACCACGCTCAGCCTTGTGGTAGCTTGCTGCCCAACGATCTCGGGCTGTTCGACATGCTGGGCAACGTGTGGGAATGGTGTCATGATGTTTACCAGCCCTACCCGAAGAAGACTGTCGTAGATAATATAAATATCACATTCACTGTAAATTTATTATCCAATCGTATCCATCGGGGCGGGTCGTTCCTCGAGTCTACCGGCGAACGTCCGCTCGGCGTTCCGTAACAGGCTCGTCCCGGCGGTACGTAACTTCTACTACGGCATCCGCCCCTCCAGGACTTGGCAACATGATGCGCATCCTGTTCCGCCCAATTTTCGAGAGCTTTTTCCTCTCTCGGAGAGTGCAGCCAAGTCCAGGTCGCCGTCCTGTGCCGGGTGTGACCTCGGTTGCTCGGACGAATGAAGCCCAAGCCTGGCGGGTCTGGTAGGTCTTCGGACTCCAACGCCCCGCCGGGCACATCCCATCGAAGGCAAGGGATCAACAGAGTGGCTTTCGCTCCTCATCGCTGATTTAGTCCAAGCGATTGAGCATTCCTGCCGGTCGCAAATCGTCGCAACAGGTGTTTACCCAGCGGTGCCTTCATCTTCTCCATCCTCCGCTTCACCACTTTTCCACCACTGACCGATCTGTTCGTGATCACGTACCAAACCCCTGGCTCCGGGGCGAACAGAACCCCTTCCAAGACCTCCTCGATCACCGCCCTAAGCCCCCTGGCTCCCGTCCCACGCTCCAGCGCGATCCTCGCGACCTCCCTGATCGCCGCATCCGTGAACACCAAGTCCGCACCGTGAAACTTGACCAGCTTCCTGAACTGCTGGATCAAAGAATCCTCTCGTCGAAGATAGAATCCTCGCGAGGTCATCCACGCCCAAGGCATCCAGGGGCGCTATCACCGGCAGCCTCCCGATGATCTCGGGGATCAACCCAAAGGCTTCGAGGTCTTCTGGCTTGACCTGCCTGAGCAACCCACCAGCACCCAATTCACTGCCTTCAACCTGTCCGAATCCAAACCCACCCCGCCCGAGCCGCCTGGCGATGATCTGCTCCAGCCCCACGAACGCCCCGCCGCAGATGAATAAAACCTCGGTCGTGTTGAAGGGGATGCCAGTCTGCGCCGGGTTCTTATAACCGCCAAGAGGCGGCACCGTGGCGATCGTGCCTTCAAGCATCTTGAGCAGGGCGCTCTGCACGCCCTTGCGCATATCCTTAAAGCCCGAGCCACCCCGTTGAAGTTTGTCTATCTCGTCGATGAAAACGATGCCCTGCTGCGCCGCTCCGACGTCTCCGTTGGCAGCCTGGAGCAACCTTGAGAGCAGGCTTTCCACGTCATCACCGAGGTACCCAGCCTCGGTCAGACTGGTCGCATCGCCGATCACCAAGGGAACATTCAGATAAGAAGCCAGGGATTTGACCAGGTGCGTTTTCCCAGCGCCCACTGGGACCAATCAGGAGGATGTTAGATTTCTCAACACCACTTCCCGTAGATCGGGATCAGGGACGATCGGGTCGGGAGCTTCGCGGTCCCAGACATCGACGAGGCGCTTGAAGTGGGTGGACACGCCGATCGCCAGTTTTCTTTTTGCGTTGTTTTGCCCGATGACGTGTTCATCGAGGTGCGAGACCAGCGTCTTGGGGGATGGGATTGCAGCAAGACGAGCTTCACGGGAAGGTCGCTCAAGAGGTGGAGCGGGCTGGGGCAGGGGGGTGGTGTCGGCGACCGCCATGGCGGCGCAGTTGCCGCAGATCCGAATGGTTGAATCGACGCCGCCCTCGAAGAGTTGGATGTCTTGGTTGAAGCAGAAGGAGCAGCAGACGGGTTGGTCTTCGGACATGGGACACCAGAGCTAGAGACGTGCCAGGACCACCTACGCCGGGTGGTCGAACGCCTTAGAGTCTGTCCCATAAGGGGAACAATCTGGGTGTGACAGGCGTATTAATGGTATGAGAATGAACCATTATCCCAGTGACGTCACTGACGCCCAGTGGGCCCTAATCGAGCCCCACATCCCTGTCGAACCCGGCGGCGGGCGGCCCCGCAAGACGGACATGCGGGACGTGCTCGACGCCGTCCTCTATATCGTCCGCACCGGCTGCCAATGGCGATACCTACCTGTAGATTTCCCACCCAAGAGCACCGTCTGGCGTTACTTCGACCAGTGGCGACGAGACGGGACCTTGGACCGGATCCACGATCGGCTGCGCCGCAAGGTCCGCACCACGGAGAAGCCCTACCACCCCCGCACCTCGGCGAGCGTCGATAGTCAGTCGATCGACACGACCTCCGGGGGCGAGCAACGGGGCCGCGACAACGCCAAGAACGTTAACGGTCGGAAGCGCCATATCGTCGTGGACAGCATGGGGTTGCTACTGGCCGTCCTGGTGACGGCCGCCTCGGTTGACGACGCGGCCGCGGCCCCGGCGCTGTTCGCCCGGCTCGACGGCCAGCCGATGGGCAAAGTCGTACGGATGTACGCCGATGCGAAGTACCACAACTTCAAGCTCTATGAGTGGGTCGAGGAGAACGCCGCCTGGGACTTGTCGATCGTGCGCCGGCCCGAGGGGAAGCGGGGCTGGGTGAAGCTGCCGATCCGCTGGACGGTTGAGCGGACCTTCGCTTGGCTGGGCAACTGTCGTCGTTTGAGCAAGGACCGGGAGAAGAGCGTCCTGTCATCAGAATCGTTCATCAAGCTGGCCATGATCCAATTGATGTTTCACCGGCTGCGCCCTTCCGATGCGGACCCCGAATTCCACTATCGCCATGCAGCTTGAACCGACCTTATGGGACAGTCACTTACTCGGGAGTGTCGGTTTGGAGCAAGGTGAGAGAGAAGGCACTCCGTTCGCCTGAATGGCAACGAGGTCTTGTTGGTGACCCAGTGGTTCGATAACGCATGGCCGTCGTGGGCGACCCTTTTCGCCCATCTTAGTGACGACGTAGGTGCAAACAAGATGTCGCTTCTGGAATCGACTGTCTCTCCGCTTGAGTCAGCCCGAGCGGACAGGCTTGCCGCCGTCGAACGACGACGAGCCGTGACTCGCTCCGTGCCGCTCATAGATCCCGATCTGAATTGAGGGCATACTGGCTCTTGAGAACGAGACAATAGGTAAACGTATTAGCAACCGATTTTTTGCGTCACTTTTTGCGTCAAAACGACCCTGGAAACACTCCGGAACCAGTCCCAAGCCAGTGCCGAAAACAGGACGCAAGACCTCTTGCGCGTGGACGTTAGGTGTCTTCTGGCTTCATCTTAGGAAACGTCCTTGGAGGATTCCCAAGCTGGACGTCGAGGGTTCGAATCCCTTCGCCCGCTCTAGACTTACGTCGATTCGTGCGTAAACAACCGCCTATCCCGTTCGTTCAGTGGAGGGCGTATCAAGAGCCAGTCCGGCATTCCCCGAAGGGAGCTGGCTGTTCTGTCTCTTGATTGTGGACTGCCGAGGTCGGGGGTGATGCGCTCGCGAGCTAAGAAGTATCATCCCTTTCCGTCGGACCCGGTCTGCCCAACTCGTTCTGCTTCTCCTGACTCAGGGTCCATGGCAGGAACACTTGGATGTCTCCGGGGACCTGGCCCCCAGCCGCCGCGCAGCACTCGAAGTACCACGTCAGCCACTTCCGGGGATTGAGCCCCCACAGCGCCAACGTGGCGAAGATCGAGAACGCCGTCGCCGCCAACTGGCCACTCCAGAGCGAACCCGAGCCGTAGAAGTTCTTCCGCGCCACCGCCGGACCCCGCGCACGTCGCTCTGAGGTATTGTTGTCCATCGGGATCCGCGGGTCGTCCACGAACAGCGTCAGCCCCTCCCAATGCGCTGCCAGGCTCTCCAGCACTTTCCGGCACGGCGTCGGCAGATCCGCCCGGGCCAGTTCCGCCTCCATCTGCGCCTTGATCTCGGCCACGGCCTGGCGCAGGCAGCAGTCCGCCTCCCCAAACGCCGCCGAGCCCTTCTCTGCCGCCAAGCGGCGATGGTTCAGTTGGTAGAGCACGCGAATCCGCCGCAGCCATTCCAAGGCCCACGGCTTCAACTGCGGCCAGCCCTTGCCTACCCGGACGAAGTCGCGCCTCACATGAGACCAGCAAAAAGCCAGGACGATCACCCCATCCTTGACCCAGATCATCGCCTTGTAGGCCGCATAGCGATCGACCATCAGCACTCCACGCGACTGGGCCCGATAGTGGCCCTCGGGGACGGCGTGACTGCGACTGGCATCCAGCACATAGACCACCGTGTCCGGCCCCGACAAGACCCACAACCACCAGCCGTAGCCCTGCTTGCCTTCCTGGACGACGAACACCCGCCATCGCGTCTCATCGGCCAGATGCAAATCGCCGTCAGGGTTCCGCTTTTTGATCGCCTCGTAGATCGGCCGGAGCAGGATCTCCAGCCGCTGCAAACCGTCGGTCACGGTACCCGCCGCCAAGTCCAGATCCGCCAGCCGCCAGGAGGTCAGGAAGCGTTCGGTGGGCCGATAGCTGGAATACTTGTCCAGGAGGATCTCGACCCAGATCGAAGTGCCGTACAGGCCTTTGGGAATCAGCTTGGGAAGAGGTGCAGCGGTGAAGGTGCGGTGGCCCTGGCAGGCGCAGGTCTGCTCATAGCGGCGCCGGTGAATCACGCGGCGATGGGCACGCACGTCGATCTCGATTTGTTCGGAGTCTTCGGTGTCACTGCGGAGACGTAACGGTTGACCGCAGTCGGGGCAGACACATTGCTCGTGGGGCAGATCGACGAAGACCTCGCGGATCGGAAGAGAGGAATAATCCCGCCGCTTCGGTCCAGGATTGCCCGCTTGCTGGCCCCGCTTTCGTGTGGGCCCCGGCGTGTCGTCCTGGGGGTCGTCCAGGTGATTGGAACGATCCTTCAGTGACGTGGTCTCGGAGCGTCGACCGAAGAGGTCGGCCTGGAGTTGGCGTTTCTCACCTTGGAGTTGTTCGACTTGGAGTTCCAACTCGCCGATGCGGCGCAGGGCATCTCGATGGCGACTCTTCCAATAGCCGGCCTGCATACGCAACTCGAGATTCTCGCGCTCCAAGTGATCGACCCTGTCGCGCAACGCGGCCACGTCCCGGCGCAAGTCCTCCAGCAGCGTCAGCCACTGGGTGGAGGACTGCTCGGGGCAACGGACTTGAGTCAGTTGGCCGTCCATAGCCAACTGGGTTTACCCGAAACGAATCGCATTGAACAGAAGTAGCAATCCGACCACTATCATGAGGAGTGATCGATCGGCTCTTCAAGGAAACGAGGAAACGTCGCTGAACAAACGAGTTGGGCGAAGTTTTACGAGGCTCGATCGGCAAGTCGTTTCTTGTAAAGCATATCGGACCGATAAGGGGCGTTCCTGGGCCCTCGGAATCCCTCGTGCGTATAGGTGCATCGAAACTGCCACGCCGATTTCCGCCCCATGTTCACGATCTCGAGCTCAAATCCCGTTCCCAGATTTTCCCTGCCGTGCGAGGGGGCGGCCGCCATCTGAGCCCGGGCTCAGAACGGCGGGTCGAAACCCGTTGGACACGTGCTGGTACTTCCCTGAAATTGAAGGAGTGTGACATGCAAGAAGACGTCCGCAATGATCTCAAGAGTCAGCTCGCCCTGATGATTGCGCGGGGCAAGACGATCAACGCGTGGGCGACCCAGAATGATGTGCCGCTGCGTACGGCTTACCGGTGGTCGAGGGAGCCGCAGGTACGCGGCGAGGTGCAGGAGTGGCGGCGCTTCGTCCTGGACCTGACCATCGGCCGGCTGGCCCGCCTGAGCCTGAAGGCGACCGATGGGATCGCCAAGCTCGGTAGGGGCGCCGAATCGGAGTCGGTTCAGCTCCGGGCGTGGCGGGCGGTCCTGGCCGACCAGATGGCCGTCGCCAAGTTCTCGGACCTGGAGGACCGCGTGACGGAGGTCGAGGAGCTGATCAAAGCGCGAGATGGACACACGAATCAGGCGCGCTGAAGCAATGCGCCGGGGGACGGGCCTTGCCCACGCGCTGGAACTTTCCGGCCGATGGAGTGTCCCGCGTAGCATGCCCTTGGCCCGCGTAGCACATGCCCGGCATAACCTTGTCAAGCGTCAGCCTCAAGAACAGGTCTTTGGGTACGATGCCCGCGGTTTTGAATGTTCCTCCCCATACAGATTTGCTCAACGGATTAACCGCCAAATTCCGATAATCCTCACGAACCGCCGGGTTCGACCACTCGGACCTCGTTTGGTGGAGGTCAATTCTGGTCGGTAGGGCGACCACGAGGGTTCATCAAGCCATGGAGTCTCACACCTCGCGGGGCCGCGGGCGAAAGCTCCCGCTGCTCCACTTCGCCGTCTGGCTCGCTTTCGGCGCGACCGCCGCCCGTGCCCAGGGTCCCTCCATCGACATCGGCGGCCCTCCCGGAATACCCGAGGGCCGAGGCAAGCTCGGCCGGGTCATTGGTGCCGCCGGTGGAACCGAATCGGATTCAACACCCGGCAACCAGGACCGTCCGCTTGGTGGTCGTCCCGGTCCGTCCACCAGCCGAGCTCCTATCAGCAGCCTGAATCCATCACCGAGAGCCGCCCGTGAAGAACCGGTGCGGTTCCGTCCCCAGGTGCTCGAGCCGGCAAGCGTGCCCCGTTACGGCGAGCTCGAATTGCCCGAAGGCGGCGCGGCACCGGCACCGCCGGGTGCGCTTAGCCTGGATGATGCGATTGAGCAGCTACTCCGTCAGAACCTGAACCTCATCGCCTTGCGCCATGAGATTCCCATGGCCCAGGCCGACGTCCTCACGGCGAGTCTGCGGGCAAATCCGATCTTCTATGCCGACACGCAACTCGTTCCTTACGGCCGATATGACCCGAAATCACCGGGCGGTCCCACCCAGTACGACGTCAACATCACCTATCCGCTGGATGTGAGCCGTAAACGTCAGGCCCGCACGATTTCCGCCGAGAAGGCCAAGAAAGCCACCGAGGCTCAGCTTCAAGACGCCGTTCGCCTCCAGATCGATAATCTCTATACGGTTTATGTCGATGTCGTCGCCGCGGAAGAGACGCTTCGATTCAGCCGAGCCTACGCCGAAGGCATCACCCGAATTCTCAATTTGAACCTCGAGCTGTTGAAGCGAGGGCAAGTCACGGAGGCGACGACCGACGCGCCTCCAGACGCAGGTTGACCAGGCGAGCCTTCAGGTCCGCGAGGCGACCCAGGCCCTCGGCAGGACGACTCGGACCCTCGCGCAGTTGCTCAACGTCCCTCGCGCGGAAGCGAAGTCGATTCGCGTCCGTGATACCCTTCGGGACGAGCGCGAACTGCCGCGATCCGCCGAGACGCTGGTCGAATCGGCACTTTCGTCGCGTCCCGATTTGCTCGCTTTCCGGTTCGGCGTGCAGCGGGCGAGCGCCGATGTCCGCCTTGCCCTGGCCAACCGGTTCTCTGACGTCTATCTACTCGCGCAGCCTTACACCTTCCAGGATAACCGGCCCTTTGGCCTGAAGAGTCCGACGTCGTGGGCACTCGGTGTTACAGTGCCGCTGCCGGTGTACAACCGGAATCAAGGAAACATCGAGAGGGCCAAGGTCAACGTCTCCCAGACCCGCGTCGAACTTGCGGCACTGGAGCGTCAGGTCGCCGATGAGGTCGATGAGGCCATCCGCGAATTCGAGCTGAGCCGCGAGGCAATTCTGGAGTTTGAGCGACGCATCCTCCGCGCCTCCAGACGCGTCCGGGACTCGGCGTACCTCCGGTTCCAGGGGGGGCAGACCGGCGCCCTCGAATACCTGGAAGCCCAGAGAGCTCATAACGAGGTCGTCCGCCAGTACCGGGATGCCCTCGTCAGGCATCGGCGGAGCATGCTTGACCTGAATACGGCCGTCGGGGCCCGGGTCTTGCCTTGAGGAACCGAGTAAGGAGTTGTGCTCCGATGGGGAACAGACCCGAAAGAACAAAGCCCAGACGAATGCTCCGCCTCCTGGTCGAGTGGCTTGAAGGCCGCGACCTTCCCACCGCCCCGACCCTCCTCGCCGGGCCTGTCTCATCGGTCAACCTGAACTTGATCGCTGCCCACGCGGGGCCCCAAGTTGCGGCAACCATCCCCCATCAGCCGACGCCCCATGAGCTTGCCCGTCAGAAATTCGTCGCCAAATTCTCGGGCCCTTTCGTCACCGGACCTGGCCGATTCCTCGACCAGGCATCCCAGACCTTCATCATAGGGGGCGGCATGTCGAGTGCCTTTCTCCATGGAAACCTCCAGATGGCGGTCTACACGCCCGTTGACCCCGAAGGCCAGACAACCGGCATCGCGGCGCTCATCGTCAAGAGTATCTCCAACTCGGGCAACCTGCTTGTCCTCGACCTTCAGGGTGACACCCAGACTCTCGACCGTGGAGGCCGCCCAACCCGATTTACCTGGACCGTGGACGGCTCGAGCGGCGGTACGTTCAGCGGTGCCACCGGCCAGGGAACCGTCGAAATCCGCTATCAACCCGGCGGTAAGCTCCCAAACCGTGCTCAGAGTGCTGGGACCGCTGGAGTCATCTTCCGGGGCCTTCTCGACACCAATGGCGTGACCAACATCCTCCGGACGTGAAACGGCGCCGCATCCATGTCTACTCACTACCTGCCGACTGCCGGGCTCATGGCGACGACGGCGGCACGTCGAGCGCCGGGTTGCGATCGAAGAACCCGTCCGGCCGGATCATGAATCCCACCGATGAGACGGGCATCACCGGCCAATCTTCGAGGCGGGGGACGTGGGTCTGGCCGAAGGTGTACCACACAACCAGGTCGCGGTCGGCGAGGTCGCGGTTAGCCTTGGTCCATCTCGGCAGGCCATCGCCACCGGGGTTTTGATTGGGGTACTCGCCGGCCGGGAATCGTTCTTTAGGATCGAAGGGCGTCACCCACAACTGGCGCGTCAGGAATGCCGCCCGCCTCAAGAGCGAGGCGCCAGGGAGGGCGAAAGGTAGGGTTGTCTCGGCAGGGCACAGGCGGTAGGCCACCGGTTGGCCCATCGCGTTCTTATGATGAGCGTTGACAACCCGCCAGAACCGCGAGGAAGGCTGGATTGGTGTTCCGCTGAGCGTCGGCTTCCTTCAAGAGCGGGGTCGCCTCCGCGAAGTAGCCGCTATTGAACGGGTTATCAGGCCCCGCCGGGCGCTGTGAGTGTTCACCTCCTGGACCGTGTTTTCCTCACCGTCGACCGAGAAGTCAAGTCTGGTGTTGAAATAGTGCTGATGAAAAGGTGCATTCAATCGTGGCGCGACCTCGACTCCGTAGCGCGCCTGCTCTCCCGGCTTGAGAGCCGTGGTATTCATGATCCCCGTAAGCTTGACTTCGAGCTCGATGCTTCCTTCCTGATAGAGATACCAGTAGAAGCCGTAGTCATAGTTACCCACCGTGGCGACCATCGACACAGCCAGGCGACGCGAACGCCGCACATCGGACTGCGACGTGCGCCAGTCGGTGTGCTTCCAGAGCATGCCGGCATCTTCCTCGTGCAGGCAAATCGCGTTCTTGATCGTGACGATCTTGCCACGGCTGTCGGCCATGTGACCGTCGAAATAGCGAATGGCGCCCAGGCAATCGCACCCGAGCTCCAGTGAGTTGGCCATCATGCCGATGCCGTACTCGCCCAGATCGAAAACATTCTTGTGATACGATGAGGCTTTAGGGTCGGCATAGGGCACCATCATCTCGGCCACGGATGCCCGGTAGAGCACGGGGCGGCCGTCGTAGCTCACGGTATGGAGCACCAGCCCCTCGCGCGGGCTGAACCCAACGCGCAGTGACCACTTCTGCCACTTGACCTCGTGGCCTTGTACCGTGAAGCTGGTGCCCTTGGGCTGAGTGACTTCCAGGGGCTTCAGATCGGTGCGGGTCTCTTTGTGATATTCGCGTGCCCAGTTGCCGGACTCGGGCGGCAGCGGCATCGCTCCATAGTCTTCCAGCCGGACGAGCTGCTTGCGGTTGAGGTCAACGACCGCCACGAGATTCTCGATGGGCCTGGCGTAGCCGTTGTCACGGGGCTCCGAACGAACCCAGCAGAGTGCCCGCACGAGCCGCTTGCCCTTGTCTTCAGGCGGGCTCGTTGCCGTAGTGTCCCGCCGACCAGGCGTCGACCATGACCAGGCTCATGTCCTCGACGCCTCGCTTCTTCATCGCCTCTCGAAAGGCAGGCGACTGGCGGACCGCCTCCTCACATTCACCGAATTCGTCGATCATGATCGGCGGTTGCACGCCTTCGGGAAGCATTTCATAGCGATTGAGATCGCCCGTGCTGAGGTCGACCACGGCCTCGTACCCTCGCCCGGTCGCGTTATCCAGCAAGATCAGGAACGCCTCACGGCATGCGGAGCCGCCGGACCGTGACTGACGGACGACGGCCTTTGACGGCTCGTTCAGGCAGACGGTCACGAACCGGACGCTGTCGGTAAGCCGCCGCTGCTTTCGGACGCTGGCGACGGCAAATTCAATTTCGACGGGCTCTAGCGGGTCAAGCGGGTGTCGGGATGCCGAGTTGTTCGAGGCCGCGACGGCTCGGCGTAACGCCTCTGGGGGTTGACTTCGACCGGCCGGATCAGAAGGCGGGGCCTGGGCCCTGGCAAAGGCTTGAAAGGCCAGAGAGAGGACTACCGGGGCAAGTGCATAAAGCGGAAAGAAGTGCCAGCGGATGCGGCATGCCTTGATCATAAAGGCCTTCCAGAATGGAGGTCAAGCTGAGTGAGCTATTGCGAAAGAATGAAGCTTAACCGACGCGTCTTGCATTTCAAAGCCCGCGGCCCATGCCATGGACTAGTTCATCCCGGATCGCAGTAGAACAACGGAAACCATAGAAGAGAAAGACGAGGGCAAGTTGCAAGCTTCGATGAAGCGAAGAAACCCCGCCGGCCCGCCCGTGGGCGGATCGACGGAGCCATTCGTGAGAAACATCAGAACGCTGTGATTTTAGCGTAATTTCCGATCAGAGCGGCACGATGATCACCGAGGCGGTTCCGTGCAACGGCGTGACGGAATACTGGTCCAGTTGACCATGATCCAGACCGGGCGCCAGAGAAAGCCGGTGGATGGTTGTGATCCCCTCGGTGTGAATTGGAGCCGGTTGACCGGGAACCAAGTTGACGCGCGGCACCAGCACGCTGAACGTGGTCGAACCCTGGTCAACGGTCAGATGAATTCGGACACTGACAACCTGTCCTAGCTCCGTCTCGACGACCTCAACGTCTTTGCCACTGAATGAGAGCGATTGGGTCGCGTCCTGATAGCTGAAGCGCGGCGGCCCTTGCGGAAACTGCGGTGTTGCCGGGCCACTGTGCGTGGTATAGGTCACGGTCAGATGACCACCGTGATGATGACCACCACTGAGCTGGTAATGATTCGGTTGCACGAGCGTGGGCGAAGCCATCAAAGTACTCCTGACTGAGGTTGTCACCTGCGATCGAAAACGTCTCCCGTGATTGATTCATCAAGCAATTCGCCCTCGAAACCGAAGCCCTTTTTTCGTCCCCTACCTGCGACCCCGGATCTGCAAGCGCCCATGAGCCGATCGGCCCGGCGCCCACACCACAACGAAACGCCATCGCCGCGAGAGCGACCAACGGTCCTGTGCCGCGTCGCCGTCCCCTCCATGCGAGCCCGGCGCCGGCGCCGAGGGCGCCGTGACCGAACAGGTCACGTCCCTTCTCGACGGCGGGGTGATCCAGGTCGATGCGCCGGATTCAGGCGCGAGCGCCAGGTGGAAACGAAGACCGCGCTGGTCACTTCTGCCCCCATTCTTATCCATGGCGGGGGAGAGAAGTCCGAGAGTTCACCACCTGGAAATCTGGGCTAATTAAGGGGGACGGGGGACTCGCGGTAAACGAGCGTGTCGGTTAACCTTTTATCGTACCGTTTCCTATCGCCCCGGAATTCAATCAGCGCGAGTCGGGAGAACAACCGTTCCTGGTTTGGCTACAACTTATTCTGGATTCGAACATTACGCGGGAGGCGGGGTAGCGATGGCCGACAAGGCTGCGATCTTCGGGATCAACGAATACAAGAAGGTTTCATCGTTAAAAGGCTGTGCGAATGACGTCGAGAACATGCGGTCTTTGTTGACAGGCGTCTTCGGTTTCGACCCCAAGAACGTCAAGACCTTCACTGATAGCAAGGTGACCAAGGCCGAGATTCTGCGACAGATGAAGTGGTTGTTTCGCGACGTCGCCGCGGGGGACCGGGTGGTCTTCCACTTTTCGGGCCACGGATCGTCCGTCGCCGACAAGGACGGCGACGAAGCCGACGGCGAGGACGAGATCTTCTGCCTGTATGACATGGACTTCGACGATCCCGGCTCCTACCTGGTCGATGACGAGCTACGCCTTTGGACCGGGACCCTGCCCTCGGGCGTACAATTGACGGTGATCCTCGACACCTGCCACTCGGGGACGGGGACCCGGCTGCTCCTCGCCCCCGATTCGGACGCGACCAAGGACCCGGTCAGGGTCAACGTCTCGGCCACCCTCAAACGGACGGTCGCTGCCTTCGGCTCAGGTGCCCGGGGACTGGAAGTGGCGGCGGCGACGCTGACACCGGATCACCCTGAGGTCGTCCGCGTCCGGTATATCGACCCGCCGCAGTCGGTCAAGGACGAGATTGCCGCGGCCAGGGCTCGAGCCCGGGACAAGTCCAAGGATCGCGAGTTCGTCAAGGCGCCGCTCAATCACATCTTGCTCGCCGCATGTCGGGACAATCAGACTGCCGCCGACGCCACCATCAACGGCCAGCCCAACGGGGCGTTCACCTATTATCTCTGCGAGGCGATCCGGGCTGGCGGACCGGACATCGAGCGACAGGCGTTGATCGATCAAGTCAGCCAGTCCCTCCTCGCGGGCCATTTCAGCCAGGTCGCCCAGCTCGAAGCCGCGAGCCCCAGCGGTCCCCTCTTCACCGGGTCGGCCACGCCTGGTCCGACCCACCCTCAGACGGTCGCGGTCAACGACCAAAAGAGAGTCGACGACGGTCCCGATGCGATGCGGCTGCTCACCCGGATCGTCGGCGATGGGACGATGCTCGACCCCGCCGCCCGAAGGCAGGCGATTGAACTCCTATCGAGGCTCGTCGGCGGCACCCCGACGGGTTCGGCCGCCCCCCGGGGCGTGGGGAAACGGACTCTGGTCACGGTGCACGGGATCTGCCGGCATGTCGCCGGCTACTCTAACCCCTGGTGGTTGGCGCTCCAACCGTTCACCAGCGCCTTCGGCGATGGCACGCTCGGCGACACCCGCCGCGAGGTGCTCTGGAGCGACATCGTCAACCAGCGTGGCCTCGCCCACCGCGGCCTCCGGGATCTCGCCGATCCCAGCGTGGCCGAGCAGGCCGAATTCGCCGCCAGGGTCCGCGGTGTGCTCGAAGACCGGACTGCGACCGAAGGGTTCGAGGACGCGAGAACACCCACCGCGGCCCGCGACCTGCTTACCCGCGATCTCACGGTGACTCGGGGGCTGAGCATCCCCGGGCTCGACTGCATCGACGACTTCACGGTCTACATGTTCGACGACTCAATCAGGGCCCAGGTGCTCGCTCGCTTCACCGCGGTGGTCCGCCCCCTGCTGGAATCGGGCACCGAGATCGATGTCTTGAGCCATAGCTGGGGGACCATCGTGGCCTACGAGGGGCTCCGCGAGTTGGAGGACGGCGGCTTCACGACTCCGCTCGTCCGCAACTTCTTCACCGCGGGCTCGGCGCTGTCGATCTTCCCGGTGAAGGCGAGGCTCCGGCCCGCTAACAAGGACGGCAGGAAGCCGGCCATGGCCCGCCGGTGGATCAACATCGACGCTCATGGCGATCCCGTCGGCGGCCCCCTTCAGGGCCGGCCGTTCCAGGTGGACGAAGAAAAACTCGACTTGCCCAACCTGGGATGCAGCTTCTTCGACCCGGCCTGCGCTCATGGCTCCTATTTCCAGGCCGCCAACGTGGCGGTTAATCGCGACATCTTCGCCAAGAACATCAACGCTGTCTAAAGGTCGATGGATGATGTCTGATGGGAGTTAATCCCCGGGGAAACCCATCAGCCATAAACCATTGTCGATCTCCGATCTTACACTACCGACGTCCTCGATCCTGACCGGCCCTCTGGGGTCCCTCATCGATGCGCGCCACGCCGCCCGAGCAGCCTGATCCCGCTTCCGACGCCCAGCCGGCGGCGTCGAGGCTCGCCCCTCCGCGGCGACTGGCCTCGACGCCGGAGTATCGGCGGCTTCGGGTCTTCGCGTTCGACCCGTTGCTCAGCAACCAGATCGAGACTTTGGGTGTCAACCAGATCACCGCCTCGATCCCCTGGGAGGAAGACCTCGATGTCGGCCCAGTGGGGGAATACCTGGAGGTCGTCGATCACGACCCCGCCGGGAACTGCTATTACGCCCCGGTTGACCTGAACGATCCCCACCTGCTCGCGACTGATGGTCTCGCCCCATCCGAGGGCAACCCGCAATTTCATCAGCAGATGGTCTATGCCGTTGCCATGACCACAATCCGCCACTTCGAGCAAGCGTTGGGGCGTCGGGCGATCTGGTCGCCCCGGAAACCGCTCGAGGCCGGGCGGAGCGGCGGGTCAGATGAGTATGTTCAGCGGCTCCGGATCTACCCGCACGCCCTGCGCGAGGCCAACGCCTATTACAGTTCCGACAAGCGGGCGCTTCTCTTCGGTTATTTCCCAGCTTCGTTGGAGACTCCTGGTCACAATCTTCCGGGCGGGACTGTGTTCACCTGCCTGTCACACGACATCGTCGCCCACGAGACAACGCACGCGCTACTCGACGGGATGCACCATCGATTCATCGAGCCGAGTAACCTCGACACTCTGGCCTTCCACGAGGCCTTCGCGGACATCGTGGCGTTGATGCAGCACTTCGGCTTCCCTGGCGTCCTCCGGCACCAGATCGCCCAGACCCGCGGCGACCTCGCCTCTCAGAACCTGCTGGGTCAGCTTGCTCAGCAGTTCGGCGAGGCGGTCGGCCACTACGGGGCCCTCCGCGACGCGCTCGGCCGGGTCAATGACAAGACGCATATCTGGGAACCCACACCCCCCGACCCCGCCGCGTATCGGACGACGATCGAGCCCCACGCTCGCGGGTCGATCCTGGTCGCTGCTGTCTTCGACGCCTTTCTCGCAATCTACAAGGCGAGGATCGCCGATCTCCTCCGTATCGCCACCGGCGGAAGCGGCGTCCTGCCCGCCGGCGCGCTCCACCCTGACCTCGTCACCCGCCTTGCCGGAGAAGCGTCGAAGTCGGCCCAGCACGTTCTGACCATGTGCATCCGGGCCCTGGATTACTGCCCGCCGGTTGACCTGACCTTCGGCGAATACCTCCGGGCCCTGATCACGGCCGACACCGAGTTGGTGCGAGACGACGACCGCGGCTATCGGGTCGCGATGATCGAGGCGTTCCGCCGACGGGGTCTGTATCCGGCGACTGTCCGGAGCCTCGCCCCGGACAGCCTGCTCTGGCAGGGCATCGATGAGGTCTCCGGAGCGTCCGGCCATTCCTCGCCATTCGGCGATCTCAAACGGTCGCCAATCCTCAAGGCCAATAGCTGGAACCTCTCGGCCGACCGCTACCAGATGTTCAAGTACGCCCGCGACCTACGTAAAGAATTACATGGCTGGATCGAAGATCTCCGGGACTCGGGCGACCGGTCGGCCTTGGGAAGGCTGACCGGCCTGGCCCTGGGCGACGATGCCCCCGCCGGGTTGAAGCGGGACAAGGACGGCCATCCCCGGTTTCGAAGTCCACGCGGTCTACCCGGCGCGGCGGGTCGGCCCGGACGGCCAGCTCGCGCTCAACCTTGTCATCGAGGTGACCCAGCAACGCAAGGGATTCCGCGACCCCGACCGTCAGGCCCGATTCGATCGGGGCCTCGACGAGGACCGGCCGACCGAGGACTTCACCTTCCGTGGCGGCTGCACGCTCGTCTTCGACCTGGAGACGGCCGAACCTCGCTACGTCATCAAGAAGGACATCCTTTCCGAATCCCGCCTCGCTCAGCGCCGCGCGTACCTCGACCACCCCGACCCGGCATCGCTTTGGACGACCTACTTCGGCTCGAACGTCGATCCCGAGCCGTTCGCAATGCTCCACCGTAACGCCTGACCGATCGGAGACCTCGTGAAGGGCCGCCCATACTCGCCAGTCTTGCCCCGGGTTCGCATGTATCGCCAAGGCCTCGGCGACTGCTTTCTCGTTAGCCTGCCGGGTTCGTCAGGGGCGCCTTTTCATCTCCTCATCGACTGCGGCGTCCACGCCGGCACGCCCGGCGAAGTGGACATGATGCAGCGAGTCGCACGCGACATCGAGACGACGGCCGGGGGACGGCTCGATGTCGTCGTTGCCAGCCACGACCACTGGGACCACGTCTCAGGCTTCGTGCAGGCCCGCTCGGTTTTCGACCGCGTCGAGATCGGTGAGGTCTGGCTGAGCTGGGCCGAAGACCCGGCCGACTCCGAGGCCCAAGCTCTCCGGCGCAAGCGGGATCGCGACTTGCGAGGGCTCCGCGTCCTGGCCAACCGCCTTAGCCATCCCGGCCGAAGGGCAACGGCAAGAAAACCGGCCACCGTTCGGCTCAGGGCTCCGCTCAGTTTCTTCGGACCGGAGTCCGGCGCCGGCCCTCGTGAGGCCATCGACTACCTCAAAGACCATCCCAGCCGGCCTCGCGTTCGGTACCTACGGTCGGGCGGTCCGGCGGTGGCTCTGAGCGGTTCGTCCGGGTCGATCGCCTATATCCTCGGCCCGTCACCCGAGCGATCGCCCGATGCCCAGGGTCCCTCCCTGTCCCTTTCACTGTTCGCCGCCTCGGGCGGGCTCCCGGTCGAGGATGCCGAGACGGCCGGGCTCTACGACGCCTTTGACGAGCGCTATCGGCTAGCCCCTGAGAAGGCGGAGCGGCAGCCGTTCTTCCGCAAGAATTATCTCGCCGTCGACCAGTCGTGGCGTCAAATCGACTCTGACTGGATGGGAACGGCCGAACCGCTCGCCCTGGACCTCGACGCCCGGACCAACGACCTCAGCCTTGCCCTGGCGATCGAGGTCGAGCCGGGGGGCGCGTCCTCCTCTTCCCAGGCGACGCCCAGGCCAGCCAATGGGCCGGCTGGCAACTGCTCCGCTGGCCCGGGATCGACCGCTCCTCACCGCCTACCACCGCCACGGATCTCCTGGGTCGGACGGTGCTCTACAAGGTCGGGCACCATGCCGCGGCCGGGGCTACCCCAGGGCCCGGTGGTCTCGACCTGATGACCAGCCCCGATCTTGTCGCCATGCTTCCGATCGACGCCGACTTCGCTCAGGAAGCCGGCTGGAGGATGCCCGACCCTGACCTCCTCAGTCGCCTCCTCCGCGCGACCCGAGGCCGGCTCCTCCGATCAGACCACGACTTCCCCGACCGCCCCGAAGTCGCGACCGTCGGCGAATGGGAAGCCTTCCGACGAGCCGTCACGTTCGACCCGGACGGCCTCTACATCGACTTTCATCTCGGCCTCTGATCGCCTTTACCTCGTCTCCTGCCCAGGCACGCTGAGGAGTTCCAGAGCGTTTTCAAGCCAGGCCCGGGCAGGCGTCCAGGGCAACTGCAACAGCAGGCAGGCGAGGTCGTGGCTCGAGAGACGGGTTCCAAACGTGCGGGATAGAGGTGAGGTGATGAGTCGGCGAGGCCATTCTCCGGCCAGCTTTCGGAGGAAGATCCACGGGAGTACATCGTCAATCCTCACGTCAGAGCAGACGTCAGCCAGAACTCCCTCCAGGCTTAGCAGGGCCTTGCGAAAAAGGATCAAGTCGCCGGCTGGTCGCAGGCGGGCACGAAGCACGGCGTCGTCAAGCATGCCCATCAGCCAGGAGAAGCCGGGGAATTGACCGAGACGCACCCGGCGCAGCCATTCCTGGATCACGTGGTCCAGCTCCTCGGTATCGACGCGATCGTCGATGGCCAGGCTGAGCAAGGAAAGCCGTGCCTGCTCGGCGTTCAGGCAAAGGCCGGCAATCACAAGCTGGGAGAGCGTGATTCGCTCGTGGTCTCCCAGGGTGCCAGTCAGGCTCCAATCGAGGATGGCGAGCCTTCGATCGGGCGTGACGAACAGATTGCCGGCATGAGGATCGGCGTGAAAAATGGCGCTCGCCGCGGGAGACCAGGTTGGACCGGCGATCAAGGCTTCGACGATCAGCTCGGCCAGACGCCGCCGATCCCACGAGTTCAAGGTTCCAGGCTCGGTCACCTTGTGGCCATCGATGCGCTGCATGGCCGTCACCCGGCTCGTGCAGAACGGGAAGAGTACCGGGGATCAGCACGTCGGGCTCAGAGGCGTAGGTCTCAGCAGCCTGGGCAAGGTGCCCCTGTTCATCGTCGAGATTCACCTCCATTCCCAGCTTCTCGCGGACCTGGTCGAAAACCTGGCGATACTCGAGCGGTGGAATGCCGAACTCATCGCAACCAGCGTCAAGAAGGCTGCCGACCTCCTGGAGCAGGCCAAGCTCGCGTGCGAGCCGCTCCTCGATTCCCGGTTTCAACACCTTGAAAACGCCCCGTTCCGGCAGGCCTTGCTCACGAAGCCTCGTGCATCGAAACGGAACTACAACTGCAACGCTGGCCTCAGCCAGTGCCGGCGGCTCGAGCTCGACACCAAGCTGATCCAGCGAGCCTAGCTCTCGAGTCAGTGACTCTCGGATCAGGTCCATCGGTGTCGCGGGGGGCAGAGACTCGAGTCGCTGAAGATGAAGCCTGAGCTCCGGTGCCAGCCGCCGATCGCGTGCCAGAATCTGTCCCAGCTTGTGCAACGCAGGACAGTACTCCGCCAGCGCGACGAGTCGTTCCTCGGCCGACGCGCCCGGTGATAAAGCAGCCTGAGCGCTCAGGATCTGGGCCACGTCGGGACCGGGCAGCCGGCTCAAGAAGTGTCGCAACCCTCGGGCAATCGGACGGCGATAGCGGGCATAAGCATCGGGGAGCAAAGCCCCGATCACCTGGTCACCAATCAGCCATTCCCAGTCGAGCATGATGGGCCTCGCCGCGAATCGCTCCGGAAGTCATCGTCGGTATCGACCGAAAACCGCACCGTCACCCACGCGACAACGAGCAGGCGGCGAGTAAAATCCTATTACCAAGAAGTCTGCTGGAGCGCGAAGAGTTTCCTTGGTCTCTTCATGAGCGTATCAGGAAGACGCTGGCTCCAACCAGAGTGTGCCAGGCGCGCCGAACTCCATGCGAGGAGAACCACCATGCTCCGGGTTATATGTATCATCGCTTTGTCTCTGACCGTTGTGACCCAAGAGGCGGGCGCGGCTGAGCGGCTGAGAGTGGGCGTCTTTGCGGTCGACGCTTCGCCGCCCGTTGGCAGCCCGCTGGCCTATGACCCGACCAAGGGAGTGGCCCATCCTCTGAGCTGTCGGGGCGTCGTCCTCTTGGGTGAGAGCAGCCCTGTTGTGCTCTGCGCCGTCGATTGGATAGGGATCGGCAACGATGGGCAGACCGAGTTCCGCAAAGCCCTGGCCGCGGCCGCCAACACCAGTGCCGGCCGGGTCGCCGTCCATACGCTGCACCAGCATGACGCACCGGCCTGCGATTTCTCAACCGACCGCCTGCTCGCCAGTTATGGGATCAATCGAGAAATCTTCGACACTGCGTTCACCCGCGATGTGATCGCCCGCGCCTCCGCGGCGGTCCGCATCGCCGCGGCGCAGGCAAGGCCGATCACCCTCCTTGGGCTGGGCCAGGCCGAGGTGGAGGAGGTCGCGTCGAACCGCCGCATCCTCGGTCCCGACGGCAAGGTAAAACATATCCGCTGGACAGCTTGCACGGATCCGGAAGTCCGGGCGATGCCCGTCGGGACGATCGACCCCGTGCTTCGTATGATCAGCTTCTGGGACGGGGCCGAGCCAGTCGCGGCCCTCACATACTACGCCACTCACCCGCAGAGCTACTATCGAACCGGCCTGGCAAACCCTGATTTCCCCGGCATGGCCCGCGACGAGCGACAGGAGACGACCAAGGTCCCTCACATCCACTTCAACGGGGCCGGGGGAAACATCGGTGCGGGGAAGTGGAACGACGGGTCTCCGGAGAACCGTCAGGTTCTGGCCGACCGGGTCGCCACGGGCATGGCCAAGGCGTGGGCGGCGACCGTGAAGAGCCCCATCACGGCGGCCGACCTGGGGTGGGAATCGCTGCCTGTCGCACTGCCCGCGGCCCCGCACCTCGACGAGGCCCGACTTCAAGCCGCGGTGACAGACCGCACCAGGACGGTGCACGAGCGGGCCCAGGCGGCCGGTGAACTGGTCTGGCTGCGGCGGTGCCTTGCGCGTGAGACAATCGGCGTCGCCTGCTTGCACCTGGGCAAGGCACGAGTGCTGCACCTGCCGGGCGAATTGTTCGTCGAGTACCAGCTCGCGGCGCAGAAGATCCGACCGGACCTGTTTGTCGCCATGGCGGCCTACGGAGATTATGCACCCGGCTATATCGGAACCGAGGCCGCCTATCCCCAGGGCGGCTACGAGACCGGGCCTCATGCCTCTCTCGTCGCTCCGCAGGTCGAGCAGGTTTTGATGAGTGCGATCAAACGACTCTTACGAGATTGAACCCGATGGACCAGCGATGAGGATGAGAGTAAAGTCGGTCGAGCCTGTCTACGATTCCGAAGCGGAGGCATTAACCATGCACGGGCAGCGGTGGGTATTGACTCTGGGGGCCGTATTCTTCTCGGTTTCGGTCGTGGGCGCGGCTCAGTCCGCTGCCGGCACGATCGAGTTTACGACCAGGGAAGTCACGGAGCCGACTCTCACGGTCTCGCCCGACGGCCGGAAGCTGATCTTTAGCCTGCTGGGCCACCTGTTCCGCCTTCCGACGGAGGGAGGCACCGCCGAGCAACTCACATTCGGCCCCTCTTACGACAGCGATCCCGCGTTCTCTCCCGATGGGCGCCGCGTGGCCTTCGTCTCCGATCGCGACGGCAGCGCGGCGAATGTATTCCTCCTTGATCTCGCCGAGCACACCATCACCCAGGTGACTCGCGAATCCCACGCGGGCCGGCCCGCGTGGAGTCCGGATGGCCGGTCCATCGCGTACTGCCGCATCCTGGCCCGGGAAGAGCATCCGCCACGCCTCTTGCCGCGGTTCTTTGGTGCCAGCGGACTGCGGGAGCTGCGCAGGGTCGCTCTGCCCGCCGGAGATCCCGAAGTCGTCGCCGCTCCGCGGATCATCGGCTCGGTTTTCTATCTCCCCGATGGTCGTCTGGCCTGGACCGCGATCGAGCAGGTTTACTCCCCGGGAAGCCCCTTCCCCGCCCGTTCCACATCCAAGATCGAGGTCATGATGTTGGATGGCAAGGTCGCCACCTTGCGAGCATCCGAAGGGGATCTGGGTCGAATCGTCGTCAGTCCCGCGGGCGATGGGCTCTATGCCTCGGCCGGCGGACTGCGCTTCCTGCCGCTGCCCCGAAGGCGAGCCCCGGCCTGTCCTCGGGCTATCGGGTAACCGGACAGGCGGGGCTTTCGTGATCGCGCCGGATAACAAGGGCGCCTACGTGGGCCGGGAGGGTCGGCTCTTCAAGGCAACCTTCTCGACAGGGGCACTCCGGCCAATCGAGTTCGAGGCACGGGTGAAGATGGATATCCAGGACCCGGTCCGGCCGAAATGGCTCCCGCCTCGCCCGGAGGACCCGGTCCGTCTACGCAGCGTGATGAGCCCCCAGTTGTCCCCGGACGGCCGACGCCTGGTCTTCATGGCCGCCGGCGATCTCTGGCAGCAGATGCTTCCCGACGGGCAGGCGGAGCGAATCCTGGAACAGGGTGCGCTCGAGCGCGACCCATCCTTCTCTGCCGACGGCCGGCAACTGGCGTTCGCCCAGAATGACTCGGGGCAACGCCAGGTCAGGACCTACGACTTCGCCAGCCGGCAAGGACATCGGCTCGCTTCCCTGGGGGATCGTTCCTGGGGGCTGCTGCCGTCGCTGGAGCCGCGACGGGGAGCGGGTGGTGTTTCAACAGAGTGATGCCCTCTTCTCCCCGATCGCCTTGATGGCGGTCCGGCTCCGCGACGGCGCGCGGGAGAAGCTCGGCGAAGCGACCTCGGGCTGGACGGCCCGCCCCCACTTCTCGGGTGACGACCGATCGCTGTACTTCACCGGGCGGTTCGACAGCCTCGGTACGCTGTATCGTCTGCCCCTGGAAAAAGACGCGAAGCCGGTGGCGATCACCGACCTGGCTGACCACCTGAGCGATGGGCTGGTCTCCCCGGACGGGAAGTGGCTGGCCTTCCGGCGCAACGCGGAGATCTGGGTGGCGCCTCTGGGGGCAGAGCCCGTCAAAGAGGAGCATGTGCGGCGAGCTCAGCCCGGACGGGGGCCGGAATTTCGCCTTCACGCCCGACTCCTCGGCCGTGATCTACGCCGCGGGCAACCGCGTCTGGAAGCATCCCTTGGCGGGCAGCGAGCGCATCGGAGATCCCGCTCCGTCTCGACCTGCGACGGCCTCAGCCGCCGCCTCTCGTCTTGCGGCGCATCCGGGTGCTGGATTTCGCCACAGGCAGCTTCGGCCCAGAGACGTCCCTGCTGATCGAGGACGGGAGGATTCGCTGGATCGGCCCCGAGTCCGGCCGCGCGATCCCGCCATCGGCGGTCGTCATCGATGCGGCCGGCCGATACGCGCTCCCCGGGCTGTTCGACCTCCACGTGCATGCCGCGTGGGCCAATCATGAGGCCAATCCCGACGCATTCATCGCGTACGGGATCACCTCGGTGCGGGACACGGGCGGCCGGCTCGACCTGCTCAATACCCTCTCGGATCGCGGCGAGCTGACCACCGACCCCCTCCCTCGCTACTTCTTCAGCGGCGAGATCTTCGAGGGGAGCCGGCCGAACTGGGGCGATGCCTTCCTCCTGATCGCCCGCGAGCAGGACGCCCGGGCCCACGTCCGACTCTGGAAGGAGCGGGGCGCGCATTTCATCAAGGTGTATCCGTCCCTACCCTGGACGCTCCAGCGCGTCGTCGCCGAGGAGGCCCGCCGGCAGGGCCTGCCGATGGTCGGGCACGGGCTCAGCACCGAGGAGATCGTCAAGAGCGTCACCCTGGGATACGCCGTCCTGGAGCACTCGCCGAGCACCATCGCCGACGATCTGCTGCAACTGCTTGCCCGGGCGGGGACCCGATGGGACCCGACGCTGGCGATCATGGGCGGCCACACGCTGCTGATGCGCGACGAACCGGAACGCCTGAATGACGCGGTCTTTCGAGCCTTTGTCCCGGAGCAGTCGATCCGCGAGGCGAAGGGCGGTGGGCTCTTCGGCCGGATGCCGGATAGCGTGCTGCGCGCCAACTGGAAAGCACGCGCTGCGCGCGGTTCGCGCGGCACGGGGCCGCGGGGTCAGGCTTCAGGCCGGGACGGATTCCCTGATGACGGGGACGTTCTTCGGCCCGTCGCTCCACTGGGAGCTTGAGCATTTCGTCGAGGCCGGACTCTCGCCGCTCGAAGTGATTCGCATGGCCACCGCGGACGCCGCGGAGACCGTGGGCGCGGGGGACGACCTGGGCACGGTCGAATCAGGCAAGCTCGCCGACCTGGTGTTGCTGAAGGCCAATCCGCTCGAGAAGATCCGGAACACCCGGACCATCTGGCGAGTGATCAAGGCCGGACACGTGTTCGATCCGGATCGCTTGCGAGCGGGCAGACAACCCGGAGGCGAGAAACGCGAAACGGGACTTCATCAAAGCTCCCCCCTCAATCACGCCGATTAGCCTCACTCCCCGGAGGACGAATCCGCACGGCCGCACCACCGCCGGGGGCCAGGTGCAACATCAGCTTCGTGGTGCGGCCGACCTCCTTCTTCTGGATGTCGGTGTGCGTAGGTTGTTCCGCGGCGTCGGACGCGTCGGAGATAGATCTCGGCGACAGAGCGGCCATCCCGCAGGAAGTCGAGCGGGACCTCCAGGTCGCGGGAACTCCAGTCGGTGAGGCACCCGAGGAACCACTCTTCACCTGAGCGCCGGGCGACCGCGATGAACTGCATTGGCTGGCCGCTCAGCACGCGCGTCTCGTCCCAGCTCGCAGGCACCTCGCGGATGAACGCGAAGTCCTTCTCCCCGCGGTATCGCTCCGGATAATCGGAGACCATCTGGAGGTGACTCTCGAACACCACGAAGAGCGCGAGCTGGTGCGCCCGGGTGCCCATTACCATCGGTTGCCGGTTCCGCGGGACGAACGCCTCGCGGGTGACGTTGAGGAAACCGCCCGGGGTGTAGTCCATCGGACCGGCGAGCATCCGAGTAAACGGCAGCGTGCAGTTGTGAACGGGCGTGACGCGGGCGCTCCACTTCAAGTACTCGAGCCCCATCACTCCTTCGCGGGTCATCAGGTTGGGGTACGTCCGCTCGATCCCGTCGGGCTTGTACGCCCCGTGGAAGTCGATCATGAGGTGGTGCGCGGCGGCCTTCTTCAGTACCCGGTGGTACCAGTCGACCATGATCTGGTCGTCGCGGTCCATGAAGTCGATCTTCACACCCGCGATACCCCACTGTTCGAATAACGGGAAAGCGTCGTCGATCTGGCGGTCGATCGACGTCCAGTGAGCCCAGAGCCAGAGCTTGACATTCTTGGCCTTCGCGTGGCGAAGGAGCTCCGGCATATCGATGGAGGGGTTAACGGCCGTGATGTCGTCGGGCGTCCCCCGGGCGCGTCGGACGGCCCAACCCGCGTCGATGAGCATGTAGGGAAAGCCTGCCTCGGCCGAGAAGTCGATGTAGTGCTTGATCGTCGCGGTGTTCATCCCGGGGCGGAAGCCAACATTCTCGGCGTAGTTGCCGGACCACCAGTTCCACGACGTCTTGCCGGGCTTGATCCACGAGGTGTCGGCGATCGCCGAGGGCGGGTTCAGGTTGAGCAGGATGTTGGATTCGATCAACCGCCCCGGCTCTCGCCCCAGCATCACGACGCGCCAGGGGGTTTGGAACGGCGTTCGGCCGGTTGCCGCCACTTTCTGGTTGTCCGGGCGGGGCGCCAGCCGGGCCTCCAGAGCGAACGGGCTGGCCCCGTGGCCGAGGTACATTCCCGCGTAGTTCTCGATGTGCGCTTCCGCGAGGGCGACCCAGGCGACCCCGGGCAGTTCGGCCAGCAAGGGCAGTCCGATGAGCCACTCCGGATGCAGACCGCTGAGCGACCGCCTCTGGTACTCGTCCTCATAAGACGTCGTGTAATTCCGCAGAACGAGCGGGTACGTCGTCGCATCCCTGGCGAACCGGAACTCCGTTCGCTCCCGCGTGACGCGGATCTCTTGCAGGTCGCGCTGTTCGGGGATGAGATAACGAAAGGCCACCCCGTCGTCGTACGCCCGCGCCTCGATCGAGAGCATCCGCCCGGGCCCGCCGTCCTCCACGTAGTCGATGTGCATGGAGCGGTAGCGGTTACGGATGGGGTTCGACTTGCCTGCCGGGACCTGGTAGGTCTCATCCCCTTCGTTCGTCTTGACTCCCACCTGCTTCCACCGGCCCGACAGTGGCTGCCCTTCGATCTCGAGGCCCAGGGCCGAGTCCACGATCACGGGCTGGCCCCGGTAGCCGACGCGGTACCTCAGTGATGAGTTCGCCGATCTGCCCGCCTGTGAGCTGGTGATTACAAGTTCCACCGCCTCGTCGGGCGAGGTGATGCGGGCCGCCACCGGCTGGGCAGAGGCACCAGAGGATCCGATCGTTGCCATCAAGAGTGTCAAACAGGAGACGGCCGTGTTACGTGCAGGCATGGGTTACCGCCCTTCGGGAACTGTGGAGCAACAGCGATGACCCGATTTTCCCCGCACCGGCGCACAGGCGAGCGGGTTGTCACCTATCAATACGCGGCGAGGCAGGAAGAGCGCAGAACGAGCGAGGGACCATCGACTCTCATTTCAATCAATTAATTAACTCATGAACAGATATAAAGATTTACGATAAGTCCGTTTCAGGTTGGGAGGCTCGCCGCACGGGAACTGCCACGGTAACAGTTGGCGGAAGACAAGATTCATGCCTGCCGCTTGGGCCAGAACACCAAGGCTCCTGAAATGGCCTCAGTGCTGGAACAAGAACTCGGGATGATTCAGCAGAGTCCAGAACAGGTCCTCGGCAGCCCCGCGGCGGCTCGCGGCGGTGGTCTGGTTGGCGAGTGTCGATACGGCAAGGTCTCGTTCTGCCGCCGTGGGATGACGCGATAATGTACTCAGGAAGAGCTGATCCACGAGCGTGGCGTCGTCCACACCCGCTTTCAGCAGCCTTCCGATGCGGTTGTCCGGGGAAATGACCTTGCTGTGGAGCGTGCGGCCGCCGACGATTTGCAGCGCCTGTTCCAGTGTGGAGTCGCTTCCGCGCTCGCACTCGCAGGCATCGGCTCGCGCGGGCTGGCCGAAATCTTTCAGGAAGGGATGGACGAGCTCGCCGTCGGGCACCTGAGCCGCCCGCGCTCCGGCCGGCAGATTGAAGAGCTTCTCGGGGACCTCTGAGATCAGCGACGCCGAGTCAAGCAGTTGCTCGGCCGACAGCATCCGCACCATGGCGTGCGAGAAATAGCGCGAGTCTTCGGCATTGAGTGGATTCGGTAGTGACGAGAGCTGATAGACGCGGCTGCTCGTGATGAGGCGGATCGTCCGCTTGACGTCGAAACCGTGCACGCGGAAATCGTCGGCCAGCGCATCGAGGAGCCCGGCCGATGCCGGGGGGTTCGACTCGCGGAGGTCGTCCACCGGCTCGACGATGCCTCGGCCCATCAGGTGGTACCAGATCCGATTGACCGCCTCCCGGGCGAAAAACGGGTTGGATGGTGCGACGAGCCAGTCGACCAGCTTCGCGCGGCGATCTTCGTCTCCGCTCGATTTCCAGCGGCTCGCCACCCAACGGCTTGCACTTCATCACGACGCCGGTGCGAGGCTGACGGATCTCGGTGCCGGGAGCCAGATAGACGGTTTCTTCCTTGTTGTACTGGGCGTAGTTCTGCGGCCCGTTCTTGTACCTGATCTGGCTGAAGAACGCGGCCATGCCGTAGTAGTCGTCCTGCGTCCAGCGATCGGCGACGTGGTTGTGGCACCGGGCGCATCCCACGCGCACGCCCAGGAAGACCTGGCTGACCGTCTCGACCGCATCCTCGGGGCTCCGGATCCGGCGGTAGAAACTCGCCGGGCGGGTGAGTGAAGTTCGGTCCCTTCGCCGTGATGATCGCGCGGACGAACCGGTCGAACGGCACGATTGGCGGCAACCTGGTCGCGGATCCATCGATGGAAGCTGACGGCCCCTTTCACGCCCGTGAAGCGCTGGTTGCAGCCCAGCCGGTCTGCCCACTTCAGGGTCCAGAAATCGACGTACTCCGGCCGTTTGAGCAGCGCATCGATCAGTCGTGCCCGCTTGTCGGGACGAGGGTCCTCGAGGAACCTGACGAGTTCGTCGGTCGTCGGAACCAGGCCGATCAGGTCGAGGTGGATGCGGCGGCAGAACATGGCGTCGCCGCTCAGCTCGGACGGGGGGATGCGCAGCAGCTTCAGCTTGGCGAAGACGTGCTGGTCGATGAAGTTCTTCTCGGGCGGGTCGGCCCAGACCAGACCGGGCACCGGCTCGCGGAAGATCAGGTGACTGGTGGCGACGAGGTGTTCGAACGAGACCAGGATGGTCGTCTCGCCCCGCCTCTGCTTGACGACGCGGCCCTCGTCGTCGACTCGCGCGATGTCGGAGTCGGTCGAGTTGTAGCGGGCCAGGCGGGTCACGTCGCTGACCGAGCCATCGGCGTACCTGGCCCGGACGACGAGCTGCTGCTCGCGCGCGGGATCATCCAGCACGCGACTCGGGGGCGTCACGACCAGTCCGACGAGTTTGGGCGTCGTCCGCGGGATCGGGCCGGACTCCCTCGGCCACCCAGTCGCGGAGGACGCGGTACGACGATGCTTTCGGTCCCCATCCGTTTCCCGCCCTCGTGGGCGGCCTGGCCGGTCCCCTTCAGGAGGATCAAGCTTGCCTCGGGCTCGAACGGGTTGGTACGCCGCGTGCCGTTCTCGCGCGCAGGGTCACGAAGTCGAGCGCCGGATTGAAACCGCGCAAGCTCAGCCGGAAGCCGTTCTTGCCCGCGGGAGTGCCGTGGCAGGCACCCGCGTTGCAGCCCGGCCTTCGTCAGCGCCGGCAGGACCTCGTGCGCGAACTGGATGGGATGAGCCTTGCCGACGATTGCGAACCTGGACGATCGTCTTCGCCTCGCTCGAACCGCTCCTGACGCAACCTCCGCCTGGCCGTCGCCGCGGGGCTCGATCCGGCCCCCTGGGTGAACGACCACGATCGCCGGGTCCGTGCTCGTCCAGGCGCCTGCATGCGTCAGGTCGCGAACGGACCCGTCACCATACTGACCCGTCGCGATCAACTGCGCCGAGGCCCGGCCGCCATCCAGGACCGTGCTGGTTGGCTCGATGCTCAGCCGGTCGAGAACCGGCTCCCTCGCGTGCGCACCGGCTGTTGCCAGCCAGAACGCCAGGAGGTTCCACGTTGTCCACTGGGCCAGGCGGGAGGTCATGCGTCAGGTCTCCTCCGCAAGGCGGATGAAGTGAGCACTCGACACGACGTCGAGGCTACGTCGGGACTCATCTTCGGGGCAGGCAGGAGCCGTAGTTGAATATTTGTTATAACGGATGAGGAAGCCGTTCGCAAACCCCCAGGTCAGGCACAGGTGTACGACGCGGTTCGGGCATGGTTCAAAAAGGACGATCGGCGGGTCACAGTGAGATCCAGTCCCGGACATGCGACTTGAGGTGCTGGAATCGGGTGAGGCCCGTCACGCCAGCTCGTGCCGATCGGGTGCAATTCTGAGCCATCGGCGATAGTGAACAATCAACGAAATTCGATATGGCAGTTTCGGTGCACCTATACCCACTCGGTTCTGGGATGGCCCGGCCGAGCACGGGTCATGTCCGATCTTATGCCGCTGTAACGCCTTGCCGACCGAGCCTCCCGCCTGCAAGCTGCGCCGGAGGCCCCGGAAAATGGCGGGAATGGCAGTTTTTGGGATGGATTCCGAGCATTTGTACACCTGTGCAAACAGCCTCAGGAAGCGCGGCGCAGGGGGCCTTGATCCCGGCGGGCCGAGGCTGGGCCCCGGAAATCATCGCCGGAAGTGTGACTTTCTGTGACATCGTCTGACTTGCTCAGTTCCAGGTCGCGAATCTGTCAACTCAGCGCGCAGGTCGAAACCCTGGACCGGCTCTGCTTAGGCGGACGAAAGAAAATAACTGGTCCACCCGCGACGCATTCGGTCGTAGAATCTCGGCCTCGCTCACCCCCGGAGGCCGAACTATGGAGATCACCGTCGCCCTTCGCGACTTACTGATTGAGACCGCCAAGTCGCTCTCGGGAGCGGCCCGGCGTCGCTTCATGGCCAACACCCTCAGCAAGCTCCAACTCGGGCAGCGCGAAGCCGCAGGTCTTTTCGGCTGGGGCCGCGACACCCTCCGCAAGGCCGGCCACGAGGCGCGCACCGGCCTCACTTGCGCGGATGCCTTCTGCCTGCGTCGGCACAAGCCCATGGAGTTCCATCTGCCGCAGCTCTTCGATGATCTCCGCAGCCTGGTGCAGGACCATCTCCAAACCGACCCCACCTTCCAGACGACCGGCTTGTATTGTCGCTTGTCGGCCCCAGAAGTTCGCAAGCAGTTGATCGCATACAAGGGCTACACCGACGGCCAGTTGCCATCCGTGCCCACCATCGCCGCCAAGCTCAACGTCCTCGGCTTCCACCTGCGCACCGTCGTCAAGAGCAGGCCCCAAAAAAAGTGAAGGAGACCGATGCCATCTTTCAAAACTTGACGGAGGTCCACAGGCGTGCGGCTGGTTCGGAAGACACCCTCCGCCTGTCCTGCGACGCCAAAGCCCCCGTACTCATCGGGCCGTTCTCGCGCGGCGGCAAGAGCCGCCGCGGTACCAAGGGCGCCGACCACGACTTCAAGCCTTGGGGAAAATTAACCCCCTTCGGCATCTTCTTACCCGATCAGAAAGAGCTGAACTTCTATTTCACCTCCTCGAAGGTGACGAGCGATTTCATCGTGGATCGGCTGACCAGTGGTGGCAAGTCAATCGAGAAGCGCTACCCCCGGATACGCAAGATACTGCTCGACCTGGACAACGGACCGGAGAACCACAGCCGTCGCAGCCAGTTCATCTATCGGCTGGTCCACTGGGCCCAAGCGACGCAACTGACGGTGGAACTGGTCTACTATCCGCCCTACCATAGCAAGTACAACCCGATCGAACGCTGCTGGGGCGTGCTGGAGGTCTACTGGAATGGGGAACTGCTCAACAGCGAAGAAGCGGTGCTGGGGTTCGCGGCGAACATGACCTATAACTCTATCGCGCAGGGCACGCACATTCCCGTTACCTCATTTTACAACATGATGGTCAGTTTGATTCCCACCGCCGACGACCTGGCGTTTTGAGCTGTGGACGACCCACGTGGATTCTGGCGGGGCGACGGTTGGGTGATGTCCAAGAGCAACGCAAGGCATGTCCCATTGGGCCCCTGTCCCATCGGGCCCCGTCGGGCCTCATCGGGCCTTTTACTTCTTCGCCTTCTTCTCCAGCGCGGCGTCGAGCGTCTTCTCGAGGTCATTGCCCCGCAGGGAGTTCCCCACCGCCAGGATCTCGCCCGTGTCACCGTCCACGAGGAATGCTGCGGGGATCGAGTTGATGGCGTACCTATCGGCAATCGCGGCCTTCCAGAACTTCCCGTCATAGATCTGCCGCCCAGACCATTTTGTTCTCGCCCGTGACCTGCTTGATCTTGTCCTTGGCGTTCTCCTTGTCCAGAGTCACGCCCAGGATCTCAAAGCCCTTGGGGTGGCGCTTCTCGTACGCCGCGGCCAGCCCCGGCACCTCCCCCATGCACGGCCCGCACCAGGTTGCCCAGAAGTCGAGCATCACGACCTTGCCCTTGAAGTCCTCCGGGAACTTGACGGTCTGGCCGTCCATTGTTTTGGACTCGAACGGCATGATCTTCTTGCCAACGGAGTGGTCCGGCGGCGTCGGCACCTCGTCCACCTTTTTGGTGGACTTCACAACCCTGAAGCTCAGTCCATCTCTGGCCATGTCGGCGATCTCGTAGGTCGTTCCCGCGATGTTGAAGGGCTTGCGCACGTCGAAGCTTTCGCCTCGGCTGTCGAACCTGCCGTTCCCGTTCACGTCGAGCATAAGAGTCACACCGGACCACGCGTCCTCCTTTCCCTCCTCGAGCGCCTTGCCGCGGAAGTCTCCCGCGGCTGCATCGTCGGAGAGCATCGCCTTCATCGTCTTCCCGCCGAAGGTCAACTCGCCGGTCGCGGCGTAATCGCGATAGTAGAGGATCACGTTCTTGAGCGCCGCCCGGCCGGGGTCGCTCGGATCAAACCGGTACATCCCCAGGCTTGCTCTGAATGGGGACGCGCTGGTCCCGATCTGCACGGCCACGGTCCCGCTGTACTGCGTGTACTTTTTGCCGGCCTGCCCCGGCTGGGGCTTGCCGCTCCATTCCGCCGGTGCATCGTCGGTCAGGTCTCCGTTCCCGTTGCTGTCCACCAGCAGCTTCGTGGGCGTCCCCTGCGGCTCGTCCAGGATGACGTGGAAGACCACGCCTTCAGCGCCCGCCAGCGGCAGCACCCCGTACCGCGGGGCCGCGAGCCCGTCCGGGACTTTCTTCAGCGTCGCCGGCTTTTCCGCAACCAGCGTCAGCCGCTGGGGCATATAGAAGCCAATTTCCTTCATCGCGCCTTTCTCCATGGGCTTGAGCGTCACGCTGTTATCTGCGCCGACGGAGGAGACGAGCGCGGCGGTGGTCAGGGCGGCAAGGAAGATCTTCATTGAAAGCTCCAGGTGAACTCGTACGGTTGGAGGCAGATGTGTGGGTGAATCGACGGGAGAGTTCAGTTTACCGCGAATGCGGGTCCCAACGCGAGCGGAACAGGCTTTCTCGGTCGTCTTCGATTCGGGGTAACGGGAGGGAAGCTGCGATAAGGCGCAACAGAACTTGGCAGAAGTCATCCTTACCGCACGGCGGAGGACTGCCTCGATTCTCTTCTGATGGGTCCGACAAGGGAAACCTCGAATGGCTCCGATGCCGTAGGCGCTTCCCTCGTGGACGGCCTGCCCCCGTACGAAGTGGTCATGCCCAGATGGTCACACTCTCGGGCGACGATTCTGGCGGCTTTGCCGCAACATCACGACCGTGACACTGGCGATGGCCATCATCAACAGGGCCGTCGGTTCGGGGACGGGGGCCGACACGCCAGCGAGACTCACGTTGTCCAGTCCCGGGGACTCGATCAATCCGGTCGTGTATTCGCCGCGGATGAAGAGGCCAGACAGGTTCCCCAGGACGTTGCCGAAATCCGCCGCGGTGGCCGGAGCTCCGTTCGAGGTACCCACGTGCCACTCCGTGGAGGGGACGAAATCGAGACTCACGCTGATCCATGAGGGACCTGGCACGATGTCCGGGCTGCTCTTCCAGAGCAGGGTCTCGCCGTTGCCCATCAGGATGACGTCCGTCGGCTGATAGTTGATCACCCCCACGGGGTAGATCAAATCGTAGCTGAGCCCGGTTGCCCCGGACACGTTCCCCAGGAACCTGGCCGGCGCCGAGAACGTGAGGTCGCCGTTGTCCTGATCGGTCGTGGAGATGTATCCACCCGGGTTTCCACCCGTGAGGTTGAAGGTGGGGGTAGAGGTGGCAAGGATCGAGAAGCTGTCGGTGGTAAGATTCTCGAAACTCACCACCTGCCAGCCCTCGTCGCCGGTGCTGAATTCGCTGATGATGTCTCCCCTGGCGATTCTGAGAGTGGGCGTGAAGACGCAAATCCCAAGGAACAAGGCAGATATGACGCACCGGCTCATGAAGTCACCTCTTTTGGCAGTTCGGAAGGAGAACTTACACGTAGGAATCTGAGGTGTTTACCCTGGGTTTGGTTACAAAAAAAGGGCCTCGACCATTTTCGCACGCCTTTTGTAGCCGATCGATGCGGGACACTCAATGCCTTGTGGCGAACGAAAAGTGCGAGTTGCCATGGACTGGTCAGCTCCGGGCGGAACATCAGATTGGAGACCAGGGTAGGCGCTGCGATCTTATTCTGGGTGCCGCGACGCGGCATAAGACACGCAAAGCCCAGGAAGGACATGCATTGCGGTCTTGCATGAACCCCGTGGCGGCCGGGCTACTGCGACGCCGCCGAGAAGGCCGCCAAACGCTACGACGGCTCGAACGGCGCCGGCAAGGCTGCATACCGCAAGCGGTGCGAGGCCAAGGCCACCGAGGCTGACACCCAGGCCGCCATGTGGTCGTGGCGCAGATTCGAGAACCCCGATCGAGCCGGCGGGCAAGTCCCGGTACTTCACCAGCCCGGTCTTCTGACCGAGGTTCGCGTAGTACGGCATCACTCCCGCCCTCGCACCGCACCCATCCCACCGCAATGACCTGGTCAGCGAGGCGGCCGGGCTTCCCCTGTAAGATTGTATTGTCTTTTGTGTTCAATCGCGTATACTGTTTCGTAGACATTGGTGGGTGATTGGGTCACTCATTTCACCTGCCTGGCTAACCAAGAGAGTTGTTCCCACTCCACAGGTTGCGAGCTAATCCAGGTATTAGGAGGAACCGCCGCCTTCAACCAACTGGGGGCGGCGGCACACTGATGCATGAACAGTTTAACCGTCCGCATAACCCATTCCGCCCATGCCACGCTCCGTGCCCTCGCTGAGGAGACTGACGAGTCGATGACGGAGATTCTGGACAAGGCGATTGAGGCTTACAGGCGCCAGCAGTTCCTGGCCGGCCTCAATTCCGATTTTGCCGCCTTGCGAAGAGACCCGGCCGCATGGGAAGACGAACTGGCCGAACGGAAGATGTGGGACGCCACGCTCGCCGACGGCCTCTAGGATTGACCCGCTATGCCGAGCAACTTACCGGTTCGTGGCGAAGTCTGGGACGTCAACTTGGACCCAACGGTGGGCCACGAACAAGGCGGGCGACGACCAGCTCTGGTCGTCTCCGTCGATCAGTTGAACCAGGGCCAGAGCGGCCTTGTCATCGTTGTGCCGATCTCATCGAAAGGCAAGCAAGTCAGGTCGCACGTCGCGATCGAGCCCGATGAAGGTGGTCTCAAAACCAAGAGCTTCGCCAAGGTCGAGGCGATCCGCTCCATCTCGGTCCAGCGATTAGGCCGCCGCCGAGGGGCTGTATCGGACGACACCCTGGACCAGGTCGCCTATCGCTTGAAGGTGCTCCTGGATCTTTGATGATCGGGCCGGGCCCCTCACCACGGTTCGGCTTTTCTTACGCGCTGGCGGTCACAGCGGGCGGCGAGCGGTTGATGTTCGGTGTGTGAGGTGTGGGGGAAGGCGGCCGAGGCCGGTTCGGGGACGGAAAGGAGGACGCGGGACGGAAACGAGCACGCGGCGACGGACACCAGCACGCAGCTAGATTTGACCGCCTCGGCTCGCTCGACAGCGGCCGTGTTCAGGCCGGTCCACGGGCCTGCTCGGCCCGGAATCCATGCCCAGAGCCTGGACCAACGCCGGGTACGACCGACCTGAGTCGCGCTACGGACCCTTGTCCCGCGTTCGGCAGGGATTGCTTCTTTCCTTCTGTTTCCCCTTTGCATGGCGCGTCCTCTTGTTTTCCCCGGAAAACAGGCTTCGCAAATTTTCCTCCGACGCAATGTTTGAGTTCCTTGGTCCGATTGTTTACAAAGGATTGAACAATTTGAGGGACGATTGGTCGAACCTTGATCTGGTCGGGAGCTATCAAAATGAGCGAAGGAAGAGCTTGTGCGGATTTTGATCGCTCATCACTTTCGCGCCGCCAGATGCTGCAGGTCGGCGCTCTGGGCACGCTGGGTTTGAGCCTGCCGGGGGCCTTGCGGGCCGAAGCGCGCTCCGGCCTGAAGGTGCGGGCCAAGTCGGTGATTTTCCTGCACCAGTTCGGCGGAGTGCCGCAGCAGGACACCTTCGATATGAAACCGAACGCTCCGGCCGAGCTGCGCGGGGAGTTCAAGCCGATCTCGTCGAGCTTGCCGGGAGTCGGGGTCTGCGAGTTGCTTCCCCGAATGTCGTCGATCATGAATTATCTCACGGTGGTCCGCTCGGTAAACCACCGGACCTCCCAGCATAACTCGGCGGCGTACTACTCGCTGGTCGGCCACCAGCCGCCGGCAGACCTGGTTTCCGTCGCGGCCTCGGCCTCGGACTTCCCCGCCTATGGCTCGATCGTCAGCAAGCTCGCGCCTAGCCGGCAGCGCGTGCCCACGTTCGTCTCGCTGCCCTGGATGATCGCCGACGGCGTGTTTCGCACACCGGGCCAGTTCGCGGGTTATCTCGGCAAGGAACACGATCCTCTCTTCATCACCAAGAATCCGAACGCTCCGAGCTTCTCGGTCGAGGAGCTGACGCTGCCCCTGGAAGTGCCGATGGGGCGGATCTCGAACCGTCTGGCGCTGCGCTCGGGGCTGGCGGCCTACGCCCAGCTCAACGAGTCGATCGCCGCGGTCCGCGGCCTGGACACCTATCAGCAAAAAGCGCTCTCGCTCTTGACCTCGTCCGAAACGCAGCGCGCCTTCGACCTCCAGGCCGAAGATCCCCGGCTTCGCGACCGTTACGGGCGAACGCCCTACGGACAGAGCGTGCTCCTGGCTCGGCGACTGGTCGAGGCTGGCGTGCGGTTCGTCACGGTCTATTACTCTCCCGGCATCGTCGGCTGGGACACGCACAAGGACAACTTCCGGCTGCTTCGGGACAGGCTCTTGCCGACCACCGAACAAACCCTGCCGACCCTGATCCTGGACCTGGAATCACGCGGCCTGCTCGACGACACACTGGTCGTCTGGACGGGCGAGTTCGGGCGCACGCCGAAGATCAACAAGGACGCCGGTCGCGACCACTGGCCGCAGTGTTATACCCTGCTCATGGCAGGCGGAGGGCTGAAACGCGGGTTTGTCTACGGGGCATCTGACAAGAGCGCGGCCTATCCCAATGAGAATCCCTGCACGCCGGATGATATCTCGGCCACCATGTTCTACTGCATGGGTATCGACCCGGCGCACCGAGCTGCGAAGCCACGTGAATCAGCCGGTCCCCGTCTCCCGTGGTACGCCCATCATGCCACTCTTGGCCTGATGGGATTCACTTCGGCTTGTCGGCACGGACCACCTCCACGGCGATCATGGCCGCGGCGACAGGCGGCGAGCTTGCCGGGGGTGGTGGCGGCGCATCCTCGTCGTCGGCTCTGGCGTTGTTACGTCGAGGCGGGTCTTGCGCAACCAGGCCAACCATGACCGAGCCCACAGGCGCGTCCGGCGCCGCGGTTAACTTGATCCGCACACTCGTCTCGGCCTCGCCGATCGAGGACTCGGCCACGCTCAGACCGGCAGGGGGTGACAGTGCGGCGAGCTTGATCGTCCTCTTGCCCTTGACCGTCCACACCACCTGTACCGGGACCTCGATGCTGCTCCCTTGCGGTACCACGAGCTTCGCAGCCTGAGGATTCAAGAGGATCGGACCTGGCCTGGTCACGGCAGCGGCAAAGCTCACGAATGGCCGCGTGTAGCTTGGGATCGTTCCCCCCATGCCGAAACCGGGGGTCGACATCGTCTGGTGCGCGAAAGCGATCGAAGTTGAGGCCGTAACGACCTGGCCCTTGTCGCCCCTGCCGATGACTTGCGCCTCGAGCGCATGGAAGGGGCTGTCGGCGGCGGCCTTGAGTCCTACGACTCCAAGATTCTGACCGGCCGGCACGGTGGTGGGGATGGCCGTCACGCCGCTGTCCGTAGGCAGGCCGCGGACATCTAGCGTGATCGGTCCGCCGTATCCGTTGCGCACGACCGTCACGGGAATCAGGGCCGTGCGGCCGCGGGGAATGGCGACCGGCTGGTCGCTGAGCGTAAGCTGGAATGACGATTCGGCGGGACTGACGACCAAGCGGTACCCGAAGCCAACGCCGCCGCGGTCCATCAGGTCCTTGACCGCAACCGTGACCTCACGCTGGCCTGGGGGCATCGTCAGGTCGAACACCGGATCGGTCGTGAAAGGGCCGCGGGCGCGACGCCCACCGCCACCGCCGCGACGCCTGACGGTGCCCTTGCCGTCGTCGGCCTCGCCGAGCGAACGGCCGTCCTTATCGGAAATGCGCAACTGACCGTCCAGCGCCGAGCCCAGGCCCCAGGCCTCGACTCTGACCTCGTGCTTGCTCCCCGGTGGGGCCGCGATCGTGAACTCGTCTCGCTCTCCAGTTTTCGAGAGCTGGCCCACGATGGTCACCGGTGGCACGAGCGTCGCAAGCTTCTGAGCAGGATCGGCCGGTTCCCGTAACTCGGCCGTGTCGCCCAGAAGGACCGGCAAAGGCAACTCCACGTCGAGCTCGGATTCGGCCCAGGCGGGGTCGCCGAGCAATCGGGCGGGGATCACCGGATAGAACATTGCAATCAAGGGGTCTGACGGCGTCCGCACGGCGAAGAGGCGGTCGTCCGAAAGAGTCCCCCGCGCAATCCGAGAGCCACATTCTGCCCTCTGGGCAGTGAGAGAGGTGAGACCTCTTGCGAGAATGGAACCGAGCCAATCAACAGACGATAGACAGCTCGGCCCGTGCCGGCGAACCGCGAATCGCAGAATTCCAGTACGTAATCTCCGTCCTCGGGCAGTACGGCCGTGAGGTAGGCATCGGTGAACAACCCCGGATTATCGTCCGCGGAGGCGATGAACCGCCAGTCGGCAGTTGTCAGCCGGATCATCGGGTCCACGCCCGAACCGACCCGGGAGCACATCGCGTCGACGACGATTCGCTCTCCCTTGCGGCCGTGGAACCGGAAGAAGTCTTCGTCGTTGCCCGAGCACTCCCCTTCGACCACGGCCGGGTTCGGGATCGCTTGTGCGCTGGCGAACGTGTTGTTCGACTCGACCTCCGGCACCTGCTGCACCTGGCCCACGGCGAACAAGACCGGGTTGGACAGCCCCTCCTCCGTCACGACGCGAATCGGGTAAACCCCGACCGCCGTGCGTGCATCAACGGTCAATCGGACCTTCCAGTCCGCCGCGTCGGAGCTGCTCGCCACGGATTCCTCGAGCCTGAAGGCGAACGGGGCGACCAATCGAGGGTGCTCGACCAGTCCTTTTCCCCGCAGGGAGACCTCCATGCACTTCCCCCGCTGGACGCCGAGCGGAGAGGTACCAATCAGTGTGGGCGGAGCGGCCCAGGCGAAGGAGGGAATCACAAGCAACGCCGCCAGGAAACCGGCGCGAAAGGGGTTGACCATGGCCAATCTCCTTGCAGGGCGATGAGGCTAATCTTACCGATACCGTCTATGAGGTGAACTCCGCACCCAATCATCCCAACAGTCCATATCATGACAGTTACGAATCGAGTTGCCCAGCTTCGATCAAGCTCGCATAGCCTCAAAAGACTGTCAAGGAGCCGCAACGTCGCGTTCCGAGGACGATGTTGAGATCATGGGGACGCCAGAGCTCCGGGGACGCCTGACCTATGACTGACGCCCCATGGACAAGGACCTTCGGCCCGAGTCCAATACGTGTTCAGGAAAACCGGTCGAGTTCGCGGATGCGAGGTCTACGCTCATCCCTGGGCTTGGGGCAAAGACCGCCAAGTCTCGGTCATCACAGAATACACAGACATGACAATATCAAGCACATGCCCGGTCGTGGCCTTCCTGATGGCGACGGTACTTCTGGCCCAGGACAATGCGCAAAAGAAAGCCCCTGTCGTGAAAGTGATTCCGAGGGGTGGTCCGACGCGGGAATTTCGCGAATGCCGCCGCATGCTCGTCGGGCCGGACGTCAACCAGCCCGCCCCCTATCCCGGCTATGGAGGTTTCGTCGGCTGGCAGTCGCCGATCGTGCTGCGGGACGGCACGCTGCTTGTCGGCTTCTCGTCGGGCTACTGGCACGCATCGCCACCGACCGCCTACTTCAAGGATGACCCGGCCCGGCTGGAGGAGTGGAAGAAGCTCGGCATGCCAACGGACATCGACGCCCCCCGTGGCGGCCGCGCGGAGATCATGCGCTCGACCGACGGTGGAAAAACATGGTCCAAGCCCAAGGTGCTGATCGACACCCCCTGGGACGACCGCGCTCCCAACTTCTGTCAGTTGAAGGACGGCACGATCCTTTGCAGCTTCTTCACGTATCCGGGCCCCTCCGCCACCGACCTCGCTCGCGAGCCGGCCAAGACCACGCTGACGGGGATCATTCGTTCGTTCGACAACGGCGAGACCTGGGAGCAGGAGCCGAAGCGGCTGCCGGTGCCGTTCACCTTCGACGCGACGGATGGACCGATCATCGAACTCCAGGATGGCTCCGCGCTCGTTTGCGTCTACGGCAGGACCGTGGGGGCGCGTCACGACATGGTCGCGTTCTGCCGTTCGACGGACAGGGGGACCAACTGGGAGTTGCTTTCAACCGTGGCCACAGACCACGAGATGTCCGAGACCGCCGTGGCTCAGCTCCCGGACGGACGCCTCGTGCTCATCGCCCGTCCCGAGGGAGACATCGCCTGGTCTTCTGATGTCGGCCGCACATGGACGAAGCCCGTCCCCTTGGGCATCCGTCTCTTCGAGCCGCGGCTCATTTCGTTGCGGGATGGCACGCTGCTCTGTCTTCACGGTTCTTACGGTGCGGGCGGTTTCCGGGCGATGTTCAGCACGGACGGCGGCCAGACATGGCTATGTCCTGATAAGAAGTGGGGCTTCCCGGTCGACCCATCGGTCTATGGTTACGGTCAGGCCGTCGAACTGTCGGACGGAACCGTGTGGGCCGCTTATATCCACACGGGCGGCCATTCGACGAAGGACGCGAGAACCGAAGCCTTGTGGTCCATCCGCCTGCGCGTGCGACCGAACCACGACGGCATCGACCTGCTGCCGGCGCCGGGGAGCGATCCCTGATCACCGATTCAGAACGTGAAGACGGTTGAAGCCGAAGAGCCGCCGCCGACGTTGGCCAAGCAGCAGATCATCCCGCGCCGCTGAGGGCGGAATTCGCGGCCTCCTGAAAGATCCGTCTGACCTCGCTGGCGTCGGAGTTCGGGTAGTCCGCGCGCTGGATCATCAGGATGTAGATTCGCCCCTTCCCGGGGTCGATCCACGCCTGGGTGCCATAGGCCCCACCATGACCAAACGTGCCGGGAGAGAACACGGCGGTCACCCCCTGCGGCTTGTGCGCGACACACCAGCCCAGGCCCCAGCCATTGCCGTCGGTGAAGCCGGTCTTCAACTCACCCGTCTGAACCGAGGTCATCAGCTTGACGGACTCCGGCTTGAGGTACCGCCGCCCCTCGTGCTCGCCGCCATTCAGGATCATCTGGCAGAACCTCGCGTAGTCCGTCGCGGTGGAGAAGAGGCCGCCGTTCGCCGCCGGGAAACGGTCGCGGCTCGTCGGAGACTTGCCGCCAAGCATGCGAATGTCCGTCGCTTCGAGCCCGCCCTGTTTGTTGCGCCGGTACGAGGTGGCGAGCCTTGGGAGTTGCTCTTCGGTGAGATAGAAGGTGGTGTCTTTCATTCCCAGTGGGCCGAACAGCCGCCGCTCCACGAAACGGTCGAACGGCATGCCCGAGACGACCTCGACGATCCGGGCGGCGGTGTTGATCCCGGACTGACAGTAGGTCCATTTCGTGCCCGGCTCGAACTTGACGGGCTTCGCGACGTATAGCGGGATGAGGCTGGCGAGATCCGTCTTGCCGCGGGCCTCGTCGGGCGATGCCTCGCCCATGCCCGACGTGTGCGTGAGCAAGTGGCGGATCGTGACTCGCGCGGGCTTGCCGTCGGCGGTCTTGAGGCCCTTGAATTCCGGCAGGTGCTTCTCGACCGGATCTTCGACCGAAAGGCGGCCCTCGTCCTGCAGCATCATGACGGCCGTGGCCGTGATGGGCTTGGTCATCGAGGCGATCCAGAAGATGGCATCAGGGCGCATCGGGCTTGTCTGCACCGATGTCGGCCCTGCCGATCGCGTCCAGATGCACGATCCGGTCCGGCGTCGCCACGAGTGTCACTGCGCCCGCGATCTCCCGATTGTCCACGCACGGGCGCACTCGCTCACTGATGGCGGAAATGGCATGAGGCTTGTCCGTCTCACCGGGCTTCTGCTGAGCGTGCAGGGCCGCGGCGGATGACAGAAACCCCAGCGAGACGATGGCTCCAGGAACGATCGTCGCGGCGAATCTCGGCATGTTGAGAACTCCTCTGACAGTTTGTTTTCGGGCGATGATGTCCAGCCTGATTCCTCGAATCGTCTCCGATCCGGTCGAAGCCCGCAATCAGGTGCCCCGGCCAACTGATCGATGGGCGTGAGCCTGGCTACCTCGGTACGATGTCAGCATTGAGATCCCGGACCATGAGATGGACGTTGTTCGACAAGATTGAGAGGATGCGATGGGGACCGAACTGGACAAGATGCTGGCGGGGGAACTGTATGACCCGATGGACCCGGAGCTCGTCCGTGCCCGTGTCAGGGCGAGGGACTTGTGCCAGGATCTCAATGCCACCCGAGAGGCCCAGATCGACGAGCGACGGCAAATTTTGAAGAATTTGTTCGGCAAGGGCGGCGACACCGTCTGGATGCAGCCGCCGTTCTACTGCGACTACGGCTCCAACATCCTGCTGGGCGAGCGGGTCTTCTTCAACTTCAACTGCGTCGTGCTCGACGTGTGCCGGGTCACGATCGGGGACTACACCCAGTTTGGTCCAGCGGTTCAGGTCTACACCGCCACCCACCCGATGAACGCCGATCTGAGGCGAAAACAAGAATTCGCCAAGCCGATCGAAATCGGCTCCGACGTGTGGGTCGGCGGCGGTGCGATCATTTGCCCGGGGGTGCGAATCGGCTCCCGGTCGGTCATCGGGGCGGGCAGCGTCGTCACAAGGGACGTGCCTGATGGAATGTTCGCCGCAGGCAACCCGTGTCGGGTTATCCGGGAAATCACCGAATAGTTATCTGCCGTGGAACTCGGAACGAGTCAGGGGCGAAAAGAGCAAGGAGCCCAAGCGGATCTGAATTCAGAAAGAGCGTAGCCAATGAACGGTCGCCGTGTTGGAATCCTGATCTTCCCCGAGGTTGAGGTGCTTGACTTCTGCGGACCCTTCGAGGTCTTCTCGGTCACCAGGCTGGATGAAGACCGGCGGCGGCAAGACCAGTCACCATACGAAGTCGTCATCGTTGCTGAACATCCAGGCGTCGTCGTCGCCACCGGCGGTTTGAAAGTCGTCCCCGATCACGGCTTGAGGGATTGCCCGCCTCTGGACGTGCTCGTGGTTCCAGGCGGCTGGGGAACTCGCCGGGAGATGAACAATGATCGTCTGCTCGCCTGGCTCAGCGAGATGTCTCGTCAGGTCACGATGTTGACTTCAGTCTGCACCGGCTCGCTTCTGTTAGGCAAAGCCGGGTTGCTGGATGGCAAACGTGCGACGACTCATTGGCGTGTCTTGGAGGAGATGCGAGGATGGTTCCCGGCGGTTACTGTAATCGACAATGAGCACGTCGTCGAAGAAGAAAACGTGATCACCTCGGCGGGCATCTCGGCTGGCATAGACATGGCGCTGCGGGTCGTTGCCCGGCATCATGGTGATGCGGTGGCGCGGGCGACCGCCAGATACATGGAGTACCCTTTCCCGGAGGATAACCGGAGGCGGGTTTGACCTGTAACCATCCGGATGACCGGGGAGATCTAATCGACCGGGTATGGGCCGTCGGGAAATGCGTCGGCATGATAACCCTTCGATCCGATCGCCCGCGCGAGAGGGCTCTGCGGATCGTCCCCCGCGGCCAGGCGATCGAGGATGAACTTGAAGTCGTACCGAGGCCGCCAACCGAGCTCGTCCCGAGCTCGCTGGTTGACATACACCCTGCCGATGCTCGGGAACATCCCCCAGCCCCGGCGCGCGTATTCCGCCTCGTACCCCGGGACGCGCCGCCGCACCACCCGCGGGGCGTCGACGCGCAGCTCCGGCAGGTCGTCGGGCAGGAAGGGCGTGGTCGCGCTGATGATGTACTTGCGGAAGCCGATCGCCGGCGCGTGCTCCGACGCGAGGAGATGGGCGTCAACGACGTCCTGGATCTCCACCCGCCTGTAGAGGTATTCGTTCGCCTTGACGTTGCCATCCGGGTAGGCGTCCCGCACGCGCCTGTCGTCGTCCTGCTCGGGGAAGAAGCGCGACGTCCTGAGGACGAGGCAGGCGAGGCGTTGGTTCCTGTGAAAGAGGTGGCAGAGGTCCTCCGCCGCCGCCTTGGTCACCCCATAGATGTTCTTCGGGACCGGAGCGACGTCCTCCGTCACCCAGGCGGCGGGGGCCGCCGGTGGGCGGGGTAAGGGCGTCGCCGAAGACGCTGGTCGTGCTCGTGAAGACAAAGGACTCGACCCCCTCTGCCGCAGCCTCTTCCAGCAGGTTGAGCGTGCCCGTGACGTTGGTGTCGACGAAGCTCTGGCGGCTGTGGGTGGCGAGGTGCGGCTTGTGCAGGGTGGCCGCGTGAAAGACCGCACGCACGCCGGCCATGGAGCGCCTCACCAGAGGGCGATCGGTGATCGAGCCCACTTCGGTCGTGAAGGGGGAATCGAGTACGTCGAGGCCGACGACCTCGTGTCGCAAGCCCCTCAGGGTGCGGGCCAGGGCCTCGCCCAGGTGACCGGCGCTCCCGGTGACCAAGACTCTCATGATGGCGTCACGCCCCTTCCGCTCTCATCTCGCGCGCTGCCCGGGCCTCCGCGGCCTTGACGGCGACGTAGGCCATCCGGATCAGAGAGCGGTCCCCGTCCGCCGTGCCCCCGCGGCGCCGGAGCAGGTCGCCGAGGATGTGATCGGCCTCCGTCCGTCCCCGTCGCTCGACGTCCCCGAGCATCGAGGCCATCATCACTGATCCGGGGTCGGTAAGCCGGCCGAGGGCGGCCTGAAGCGACTCGGGGCGAGGCGGATAGCCCGCGGCGACGGCAACGGAGCGGCACTGCGGCCCGCGCGGGCCGGACCAAGAACGTGACGTCGCGGCCGGCCTCGAGCAGTCGCCCGCCGAAGTAGCCGCCGGTCGCGCCGGCTCCGACCACCAGGAAGCGCATGACCTACCCCCTTACCATCCCTCCTGCGATCATACACTCCCCGACCGCCTTTGACACTGCCCGTCGAAGGCCGGGGTTGCCGAGCAACAGTATTGTGGGCTTCGTCCCGGCGCGCCCGGACTCGTCCCGCCCTACGACCGACGAAGTCACTGGCGGCGACCGCGAGGTATCATGTAGGGTGGCGTCGAGCGCAGCGAGGCCCACCGGTCGGTTGCTTTCGGGCGGCGTGATCGCGAGGGGGGAAAATGGGCCTGGCAGCACGATCTTGCAGCGTGACGATCGTGATGAGCCGGATCGCTGCCCGGACCCGCCTGCGATCGACTGTGAGGAGGACTTGTATGCAACCCGCCGCACACGTCCCGATCCTCCGCAGGCGTACCGCACCGCCGGAGCTCCTGCAACGCTTTGCCGACCGCTTCCAGGAGCGGTGCAGCACCGTCCCGGCCGACAGAGACCAGCACGGCCGGGACGAGTCCCCCTACGACACCACGCCGCCGGACTGCGTGGTCTTCCCGACGACCAGCGAGGAGGTGGCCGAGGTGGTCCGGATGTGCGCCCGGCATCGGGTTCCCGTCATCGCCTACGGCGCCGGGACCTCGATCGAAGGGCACATCATGGCCGTCGAGGGCGGCGTCAGCGTTGACCTGTCCCGGATGAACAGAGTCCTCGCGGTGAACGGGGAGGACCTGACCGCGAGCGTCGAGGCCGGGGTGACCCGCAAGCAGTTGAATGCGGAGATCGAGGACACCGGGCTATTCTTCCCCGTCAACCCGGCGCGGACGCCACGCTCGGCGGCATGGCCGCCACCCGCGCGTCGGGCTCCAATGCCGTCCGATACGGCACGATGCGCGAGAACGTCGTCGGCCTGACGGGTCGTCACGGCCGACGGGGAAATCATCCGCACGGCCCGCCGCGCGAAGAAGTCATCGGCCGGGTACGACCTCACGCGGATCTTCGTGGGGAGCGAAGGGACGCTCGGTATCATCACCGAGGTCACGGTCCGGCTCTACCCCCGCCCCGAGGCCGTGTCGGCTGCGGTCTGCCCCTTCCCGGACGTCGCGGGCGCGGTCAACACGGTCATCCGGACGATTCAGCGGGGCGTCCCGATCGCGCGCTGAACTGCTCGACGCGCTCTCCGTCACCGCGGTCAACCGGTATAGCAAGACGGAGCTGAAGGAGCAGCCGACGCTGTTCCTCGAGTTCCATGGCACACGGTCGGGCGCCCTGGAGCAGGCCGAGACCGTCCAGGAAATCGCGCGAGCACGGCGGGGACGACTTCGAGTGGGCGGTCGATCCCGAGGATCGGGCACGCCTCTGGGACGCCCGACACAATGCGTTCCTGGCCTGCCTCGAATTACGGCCAGGCGCGCGGGCGTTCGTGACGGATGCCTGCGTGCCGATCTCCCGGCTCGCTGAGTGCATCGCCGCCACGATCGAGGACACCCGCACATCCTCGCTGCCGTGCCCCATCCTCGGCCACGTGGGGGATGGCAACTTCCACTGCATCATCATCGCCGACCCGGGCGATCCGGCCGAGATGGAGGAGGCCGAGCGGCTCAACCAGAGAGTGATGCGCCGCGCGCTCGCCCTGGACGGCACGTGCACTGGCGAGCACGGCGTCGGCATGCACAAGATCTCGCTGCTCGGCGAGGAGTTCGGAGACGCCGCCGTCGATCTGATGCGCCGGCTCAAGACGGCGTGGGACCCGCTGAACATCTTGAATCCCGGCAAGGTCGTCACGACGACGTGAGCAGCTTCGAGTCTCAAGTGCCGAGAAGTGGAAAGAGATCTTCGACGAATCGTCGGGGAATTCCCTTGCGATTGACCCCTACCTTCGACGAGAGTAAGACGTGAGTCCGCCAGGCGATCCCAGGCGGTTCGATCTCTCGGGCGAGCACCGCTTGCCGATGGTTGCATCTGAATCGGCCGCGACTTGACCAGGGAAGAGCCAGTGGGGAAACGATCACCGAATGTTCTCGAGGCTACTGCGTTAGCTCGGGAGACTGACTCATACTCACGAGGTATTCGATGGGAAGGCATAGCAATCATCGCAATCTGGAAACGTTTGCCTGGCTAGCCCTCTTGATCGTCACGACCGGCGAACTCATGTCGCGGCCGGTACTGGCCCAGGCGAAGAAGGAATCGGGTAAGGCGGCCTCTGTCTTCGACGAAGAGAAGAAGACGACCGAGAGCAAGCCCCCGGCCCCGTCTGACCGCGACACGATCGGATTCAACCAGGAAAACGTCGCGGCCCAGATGAACGAGCTCGAGGAGCGAATGTTCCGCCTCTCCGAAGCCCTTCTCGGGCTCGAGCCGGAGAACGCCTCGCGGCTCCGACTCGCCCTCAAATTCTCGCGAGGAGCAGATCCTCGAGCAGATGCGTGAGACCAACAAGATGATGAAGGACGCGCAGCTCAGCAAGGCGGAGACGGAGGTGAAGGAACTCCTCGCCAAGCTTGAGCACCTCCGCAGCCTTTTGCTGGCCGAAGACCTGGACTTCCAGCTCAAGCTGGCAAGGCTCCGCCAGATGCGAGAGACGCTTAGCCACCTTGAACGGATCGTCAAGGAAGAGCGCCGTGAATTAGGCTGGTCGCGCTTCGCCATGGAGCAACGCAAGCGCCTGGAGCGGTTCAGCAAGCCGCCGGCCCGACCTGGATGCGCTTGTCCGCGACCAGCAGTCCGTGATCGCAGACACCAAGAACCTCACAAAGAAAAAGAACGGAGAAGAGCCGGCCAAGCAAGACTCGGGCGGCGATCCGGGAGCGCGAGGTGAAACTCCGCAGCGCGGTGACCGCCCTTGCGAACGACCCCTTGTTCGCTGACCTCCAGCCTCCCCACCTGAGGCGAGCGGACACCAGCCTTGGCGACGCGGTTGCCTACCTGGAGGGGGCCGACCAGACCGCCGCCGTCGCGGCCGAGGAAAAGGCTCTCGACCTGCTGCGCGAGGAGCGCACTCGCCTCGACGAACAGGTAGCGCAGACGAAGCAAACGATCGCGGACGCCGAATTCCGGCGCCGCGAGGAAGATCAAGCCAAGAACCGCGGTGCGGCCGAAAGGCTCGATCAGGCCTCTGCCAGGCTGGGTGAGGTCGGCGTTGCCCTGCGAAAAGACCTGATCCGCGCAGGAGCATCGATGCGGACGGCCGAGGGACACCTGGGCAAGACCGCGGCCAAGCCGGCCGCCGATGACCAGTCGGCCGCGCTGGAAGCTCTGGTGAAGTCACGCGATGACTTCGCCCGGTCCATCGAGCGGTTACTCGTCGAGCTCCGCACCGAACTCCAGACCCGGCTCATCACGGAACTGACCGAGATGCACGAGGCTCAGATGTCGATCCGCGAGACGACCCAGGGGCAAGCCCCTCGGGTCTTGCAGAAATCTCGGACGGCGCTGATCATCGTGGCCGGCCTGTCCAAGAAAGAGGCCGAGCTTGGCGATCGCACGGACCATTTGCTTGCCCTGATCGAGGAAACCGAGTTCGGCATTGCCCTGCCGACGACACTTCGCATTCTTTCGCGCGAGATGAGAACCGTGGTGGGCTGGCTCGCGGCGGGTGACGTTGCTCCCCGCACGGTCGCCCTCGAGACGCGAATCGAGGAAGACCTGCTGGGACTGATCCAGGCGATCCGCCGGCTCCCGCCCACGACGCCGCCGGCTCCGGGCACGCCTCTTGCCTCGGACGCGCAGGGAACGCGAGCGCGAGCTGAACCGCCTGATCGCCGAGGTCAAGATGATCCGGATGCTCCAGGCGCGGCTCAACGACGACACGGTTGGGGTCGACAAGTCCCGCCCCGCCGCCGCCGACTTTGCCTCCCGCCATCCGGCGCGAGGTCGAGACCCTGGAAGCCACGCAAGAAGAGATTCGCGACTCGCTCGCGAAGATCGCCGAGCGGTTGGAGTTTCCCGAAGGCAACCAGTGAATCGAAAACGCCATTCGCCTGGACGACAACCCGCCTGGGCCTGGCTCGGCGATGCCGTGTGATTCTGGCGGTGGCTGAAATCTGGGTGGCATGCGGTGTTCGGGAGCGTGCCGGGAGCAGGTGAACGGCCGGCCAGAGAAAACGGCCCGACCTGGCCCGGCAAAGTGTAAAGCCTGAATATGCAGGTCGCATAAGCCGAATCCGGTGCGTCGAATCAGGACTTACGTCAAAGCCCCGGTGTAACGGGTGAACTAGCAACGAGACTTGACAGAAGGTCAAGAGCATGAAATCGCCACGATCTCGCTACCACTCGCGGATCTCGGTCACCATGCTGTGGATCGCGGTGATCGCACTATTGCTCGGAGGATGGCAGACGTGGCCTCGAAAGGCGAAGTCTGCCCTCCCCAGCATCCCCGGACTGAAGTTAGTCCGACGTGGGGCCTGGGGCTTCAACCGGCCTGAGCATGGATGAACGGCACGCCGAATTGGATCCCAATATGCCCAGGTCGGGACCCTTCTATATAGGTGTGGGAGCTAGCAGGAAGAGCCGTGTTGCCGCTAGTCGCAGTTCGGCGAGAACATCTAAGCCTCAAAACAGCGTAACGCGTCATCCATTGTTGACGCGGACAGGCTGGGGCGGAGCTGTTCGATAAGGCTCCGTCCAAAGATCGATCCTACCGGGAGGGGAATCCGATGCGCAAGGGAATCGTCGGGCTGGCGTCGTGCGTCGTGCTGTCCGGGGTCTGGCTCATGGCGGACGACCGGGGCGGGGGTGGGGACGACCGGGTCAAGGAACTGGAGCGGCGGGTGGAGGCGGCCGAGACCGAGCTGGCGAAGGCGAAGGAGCTGCTCGCCGCGATCCGGGCCTCGTCGCAGGACACCCGGAGCCTGGAAGGCGTCTGGCGGATCGTGAGCATCAACGGCAATCGGCCGGGGGGAAAGTTCGTCAAGCCGCCTTATGATGAGTATAAGATCATGTCCGCCGGTCATTATCTCTGGCTCTCGTTCGACCCCGGGACGGGGAAGGTCCTCCGGTCGGGCGGCGGCACCTACACCCTGGAGGGCGAGAAATACAAGGCGCACGTCGATTACTCGAACGCCGAGGACCTGCGGGGCGTGGCCGGCCAGGACTACGACGGGACCTGCCGGCTGGACGGCAAGCTCTGGTACCACTACGGCCGCATGCCCAACGGCGCCGGCTTCGACGAGCTCTGGGAGCGGGTCAATTGACCGGCATCGAGCGGACGGGGACGATTCGGGCCGCGGGTGGGTGCCCATCACCTGGGTCGCAACAGCAGCTCGCCTGGCCGGAAGCGGTGAACCCTCGATAAGACCAAGATTTCCGATCCCTATTTGCCGGGAGCAGTACTCTAGCGCGGTTTTCGCTCAGGTTGCGTACGCGAAAGTCCTTGTCGAGGACTCACCCCCCCCGAACCCCGCCTTCGCGGGGGGGAGGATAGGGTCGGTCGCCAGTCCTTTCCCCCCTTGCGAAGGGCGGGTTGGGGGGGCGGTGCACTCAATGCGTCTGAAAGCCGCCAAGGAGCCTTGCCATCCCGCGGGGCGTCCTTGCTCTTCGCCGCCTTGGCGGCGCGCTTCGTCGGCGTCGATCAGGCCATCCTTGTCGCGGTCGAGGCGGTCGAACTGGTCGCGAGGGCCCAGGAACTCTCGGCGGGAGACGTCGCCGTCGTGGTTGCGGTCCATCTTGTGAAACCAGTCGGGCCGCCGGCCGGCCGGAGGTCGGGTTGCGGCCATCGACCGAGCCGCGGGTAGTGGCCACGCCTTCACCGGTCAGACCGGCGAGCCCGCTCGCGGGCGATGGTGACCTGGAAGTGATACGGGATCTCGTCGGCCGAGACGCGGCCGTCGCCATCGCCATCCCACGACATGACCCGGTCGACGGTGCGCATCACCTCACGGGCGCCGAGCCGGCGGTCTCGGTCCAGGTCGAGGATGCCGAAGATCGCGCGGCCCTGGTCGGCCGTCGTCACGACCAGGCGGCCGCGCGCGGCCTCGGCCTGGCGATCGGTGAACTCGAGCAGTTCCTTCAGGTAGATCTTGCCGTCGCCATCCCGGTCGATGACCTCCGACAGACCGGCAAGGGGCGATTGAGGGGCATTGATCGCGGTCCAGTTCCTTGCCTTCGAGGTAGCCGTCCTTGTTCGCGTCGGCGGCCTTGAACCGCTGCATGAGGACGCGACGGGCCTCCTCGGCCGCGATGTGTTCCCTGTCTCGACGTGAACGTCGAGCCGTACCTGTCCGACGGCGAGCTCGACGTCGCCGTCGGCGAGCTGCCGGACCTGGGCTCCCTTCGGCAGGACCCCGCCGGCTCCGACCCGGACGGTCGCCCGGCCGGAAGCCTCGGGCGAGAGGGTGACGTCGAGCGTCAGGTCGATCGGCGGCTCGGGCAAGGAATTTTCGCAGCTCGTCGGTGTCGAGCGCGTCGTCGCCGTTCGTATCGGCGGCGGCGAAGGCGTCCGGGTCGATGGCGAACTCGGCGGGCGACAGCTTGCTGTCGGGCCTTCCCGGTACGTCGTCCTTCCCCTTGTCATACTTCTTGAGCAAGAGCCGGGCCGGCCGAAACGACGACTCACCCGTCGACCAGCTCGACGACCGGCGGCAGCGCGGTCGAAGCGTGCCCGGCGCTCGGACGATTCCTCCATCGATGGCGCTGAACGCCGGATTGTTGAAGGGCTCGAGCTCGTCGGCACTGATCATCTCATTGTCGTCGAGGTCGAGCGGCCGGAGCGATCCGGCGATCGCCGCCAGCTCGGACCTGGTGAGCTGGCCATCCTTGTCGCGGTCGAGTTGATCGAAGAGCGCGTCGGTGCGGCCGATCGCCTGCCGCCCGACCTGGAGCCGGAAGGGACCCAAGATCGGGCGGAGCGGCCTCGGCCAGCTCGTCGATCGAGACGACTGCCGTCTTTCGGGTGGACGTCCAGCTCGACACGAGCCGGGAGGCACGGCCGCGCCCGTCGCCAGCCGCACGAGCGCGGCGAGAGCTTTCGGGTCGGCCTCCTTGGTCGTGAGGGTGCCGTCGCCGTTGCGGTCGAGGCTGGCGTGGAGTCGCCCGGACGGAGTCGATCCACGACGCCTCGAAAGGCCGGCCCTGGGACGTGACCCGCAGGCGGAGAAAGATCGGGTCGGTTCTCCGCAAGGAAGATCAGGTGGCGCGCGGCATCACTCCCGCTCGCGGCCGGCGCCAGGTCCTGTGCGGGCGCGCGGCGGCCAGGGCGAGGAACATGAATGCCGCTGCGCCGATCATCCGAGAAGTTCCTTGATGGGCTTGGCCTTCGGGTCGACGAGCCGGATCGGCCGGCCGTTGTCGACGGTGTTCTGCTTGGCCGGGTCGATCCCCAGACCCTTGATGACGGTCGCGAGCAGGTCGGGGACCAGCACGGGCCGGTCCTTGACCTGCTCGCCGTCGGCCCCGGTGTCGCCGATCGCCTGGCCGCCGTGAATCCCTCCGCCGGCGAGTACGGTCGACCAGGCGTTGGGGAAATGGTCGCGGCCGGCGGACTCGTTGATCTTCGGCGTCCGGCCGAACTCGCCCATCCAGACGATCAGCGTGCTGTCGAGCAGGCCGCGAGAACGAAGGTCGGTCATCAAGGTGGACCAGCCGGCGTCGAGCACGCCGCAAGCTTCTCGACGGCGTCGAAATTCTGCGCGTGAGTGTCCCATCCCAGGCCCGTTGATGCCGTCGACGGAGGAGAGCGTCACCTCGACGAACGGGACCCCGCGTTCGACCAGCCGGCGGGCCAGCAGGCAACCCTGGCCGAACGGGTTCCGGCCGTAAGCGTCGTGCACGGCGGCGGGTTCCTCGTCCAGGTCGAACGCCTTGGCGGCCGACGACCTCATCATCTTCACGGCCCGACGGTAGGCACTCTGGTGGCTGAACGTCGGGACGCCGGGGCGGTTGCGCCAGGAAGTCGCTTCCTAATGTTTGCATCAGCTCGAGCCGTTCGTCGGCTCGGGGGCGGCCGATGCCGCGCGGGATGTCGAGATCTTCGACCCGCAGCGAAGGACTCCCCGCATCCGGGCCGCCCGCCAGGTTCCGCTCGCCGACGTTCAACGGTGCGCACTTCGGTCCGAGGAAGCCGGAGCTGAAGGCGGCCGCGTTGATCGCCCGGACCGGCGAGATGCTGACGAACCCCGGCAGCTCGGCCGACTCGTCGTCGAACTCGTTGGCGACCAGCGAGCCGAGCGTCGGGTAGCGAACCGGGCCCTGGGGCAGGTAACCGGTCCGGAGGTAGTAGGTGGCCCGGCCGTGGTCCCCTTCCTTGGAGCTCATCGAGCGGATGATGGCGAGATCCTTGGCCTGGCGGGCGAGCTTCGGCAAGTGCGGACCGAGAAGCATCCCCGGCACCGTCGTCTCGATGGGCTTGAAGGGCCCGCTGTTGGCGTGGCCAGGCTTGGGGTCGAACGTGTCGGTCTGGCTCGGGCCCCCGGACATCCAGAGGAGAATGCACGACTTGCGGCGGTTTGGGTGTCGCGGCCGTATCCGCCGCCAGGGCCTCGATCCAGCCGGAAGCCGAGGCGCCGAGGCGCCGGCGGCAGCCAGCCGCATCACCTGCCGTCGAGTCAGTTGCGGGACATGGCGGTTCGAGCGGCTCATGGCGACACTCCCTTTGCGCCCGAGCGGGCGCGAGTCGAGTGCAAACGGGACGCGTCAGGCTCGATGGCGTCAACCCGTGCGGGCCGGGTCAATGGTTCAGGTGAAACTCGGGTCCGTTCAGAATGGCCCAGAAGATGTCGGCAAGTGCTTTTGCCTGGTCATCGGCGGTCTTTCTCCGCTCGACGAATGGAACCAGGAGCGCCAGCTCGTCAGGCCTCGGGCGGCGGGTCAGGGTCGCGAGGTAGAGCGTCTCGATCCGACCCGGCGTGTCCAGGAACGGGGCCTTGACGATCGCGCCGAACACCTGGCTCGTCTCCGGGTTGGTGGCGCCGTCGATGTAAGACCCGTTCATCATCGTGAGCGCCTGGATGATCGTTGTCTCGGCCTCGACCGGCCGTTCGTCGCGGCTGGCGAACAACTCGAGGAAGCGGGCTCGAGCGTCCGCACGGCTCGGCTCCGGTGGCCTGGGTGAGGCTGTCGAAGAGCTGGCCGGGCGAGAGCCCCCGGACGGGCATCGAGGCAAACATCGGCGTCGTCGATTCGGCCTGGCTCGCCACGCTCGACAGGTTGTAGGCCCGGGTCGCCGTCAGGACGCGGATCAAGAACTTCAGATTGTAGCCGTGCGCCCGGAACTGACCCGCCAGTTCGTCGAGCAGGCCGCTCAACTCCGAACCGGCGTCGCTCTCAAGATCATCCACCGGTTCGATCAGGCCGACGCCGAAGAAGCGAGCCCAGACGCGGTTGACGACGGCTCGGGCGAAATAGGGGTTATCGGGCGCGGTGACCCACTCGGCCAGGATCTCGCGGGTATCGGCGCGAGGACGCCATGCCGGCGTGGAACCGTCGAGGTGGGTCGCCTTGACGACCTTCTTGGTCCCCGGGATCGTCAACTCCCTGCGCGGGGCGGCATTCGGTTCCCGACGCGCGATGACCGCGTTCTCCAGGTCCCTCGGGCGGCACGTCCGCGAAGAAGGCGGCGAGGCTCCAGAATTGTTCCCGCTTCCAGCTCGGCGAACGGGTGATTGTGGCACTGGGCACATTCCAGGCGGATGCCCAGGAAAACGCGCGCCACGCCCGCGGCGAGGTTCTCGGGCTTGCGCTCCTTGGCCGCGTAGTAGGCCGCGGGAGATGGATCGAGCCGGCCAACGGCGGCGTCGGCATTACGACCGTTCAGCTTCGCCGTGAGGATCTCGCGGACGATCCGATCATAGCCCGCCTCCTCGATCACCTTCTTCCGGAGCCACGCCTCGAAGTTGCCCGCGAACTGCCTGGCCACATCCTCGGTATCGGCCTCGGGCAAGAGAAGCCGGCGCCAGATTCTCGGTGGCACGCGTCGTGTAGGCCGGGCTGTCGAGCAGGCGTTCGACCAGCGCGAGACGCTTGTCCTTGCTCGGGTCGTCAAGGAAATCGCGGGCCTCGGCGGCGGTCGGGATCTTGCCGATCAGGTCGAGGCTGACGCGCCGAAGGAACTCTCCGTCGTCGGCGACCGCGGCAGGGCGGATCTTGGCCTCCGCCCAGCGGGCCGCGAGCACGGCGTCGATCCGAGCTGTGAGAGCCCGGGCATCCTTCGCGGACACAACCGGGCCTGTTCGCTTTCCGGGGAGTTCGGCCGTCCCATCGGCCCAGGCCGTTGCGACCATGAAGACGACGGCGATCCAAGCCCTGACGGTATGCATCGATGTGATCCTCCCGGTTCCGTTAAGCAGGGAACGGATGATCTCCACGTGTCTCAGGCAGGTCCGCCCAGATCGAACGGTTAGCCGTCTAACTCTTGGTGCCGACTCTCGAATCGACCAAGGGGCACCGATTGAATCAAGATCAGAGACAGATGGCGCAACAATCAAGACCTCTTGGGATTAGCCCTTGTGTCCGATTCGCGCCCCGCCTCTGTTCCGCTCTCTCCCCTGATCGCGTGTCGAGGCTGCGTTCCGAAGGCGCCGCGTTATTCGTCAAGCCTAATGAATGAGTATCGCCTGGCCGGTCATGCTGTCAACGAGAATCTTCTGACAATTGTGAAATGGCGACGCCAATCAGGGGGCACCAGCCACGGTCGTCCAGACTACCGACCAGCCCATCTGCAATGTGGAAAGGGTGCGGGCCGGAATCACCTACGTACGAAAGAATCTAAAATCTAACTTCTCCTTGGTAATCAGTTGCGTCGATTAACCAGGGGTCCCAGCGAGGCGGTTAACTTGTGCAAGAATCAGCAGTATCCCCGTTGGCTGCTCAAAGACTTGATTCCAAGAGCTTGATGCTCAGGACTTAACGGAGACTCAGTGCCGTCCAGACACGCGAAAGACTTTATCCTCATCCTGGTGCGATCTTGCGAGATGAACCTTCGTCTTTTCCTCCCCGATGTCCCTGATTCCTCATCGGCTGTGCCGCGGCGAGAAGTGTCCGGGTATCCTGTCGGCTGGATCAGACCGCCATGTGGACATACGCCAAGAACCCGGAGGTTAAGGCAAATGAGCAGCGATGCCGCGACCAGCTATGACGAAGTATCGTACCCGGGACAATTCATCCCGATGACCCACCCGGACCGTATGGCGACGATGGCGATACTTCACGGAATGATACCTCCTGCCGTCGCGTCCTGCCGCGTACTGGAGCTCGGTTGCTGCGATGGCGGCAACCTGTTGACCATGGCCCAGAACCTGCCGCGAGCATCGTTCGTCGGGGTAGACTTGTCGGCTCGACAGGTGGCCGAGGGACGTGCAGCCGCCGAAGCAATGGGGGTGGGAAACGTCGAGCTCCGATCGCTCAACCTGGCCGACCTGGACGAGGCTTTCGGCCTCTTCGACTACATCATCTGCCACGGTGTCTATTCGTGGGTGCCGGCCCCGGTCCGGGACAGAATCCTCGAGATCTGCCGCGGAACCTCGCACCCAACGGGGTGGCTTACGTCAGCTACAACACTTACCCGGGCTGGTACCAACGGGGCATGCTCCGCGAGATGATGCTCTACCACACGCGCGGAATTGCCGACCCGACCGAGCGAGTGCGACAGGCGCGGGCTCTGGTTGACTTCGTCGCGCGTTCGGCGTCCCCCCAGGACGGCCTCCACGCACAATACCTTCGAGAGGAGGGCCGGAAGGTCGGCAAACATGACGACACGTATCTGTTCCACGAGTACCTCGAGGACGAGAACCACCCGCTCTACTTCCACGAGTTTGCGGCCCACGCCGCCTCGGCCGGCCTGCGATACCTCAGCACCGCCCAGTTCAGGACCGACGAGTCAAGGCTGTCGGCCGACTTTCACCAGGTCATCTCCCGACTTGGCGCCGACGTCGTGCGCCGCGAGCAGTACATCGACTTTGTCGTGAACCGGACGTTCCGGAGCAGCCTGCTCTGTCACGCCGGACTGAGTACTTACGAAGGGCCGAGGCCCGATGCGGTACGGACGCTTCGACTGTCGGCGCTCGGGCGGCCCGAGAACGCGTCTCCGGAACTCCATTCGAGAGCTCATGAGCCCTTCATCACGATGTACGGCGCCAAGGTGATGGTTGACGAGCCGCTGATCAAATCCGCGCTGCTTGTCCTGTATCGGCTCTGGCCACGCTCCACCGGCTTCGAGGAGCTCTGGACCGCTGCACTGGACTGTCTGGGCGGGTCCGAGTCCACGGTGGCGCCGACCGGACGTCCTTTGCGACCTCACTACTCCAGTGCCACATGTTCCTGCTCGTCGACCTGCACACGAACGACCCCTCGATTGCGACAGAGCCCGGCGAGCGGCCTCGCACCACCGCCATGGCGCTGCGAGATGCGGCCAGGGGGAAGCGGGTCATCAGCCTCCGCAACTACATCGCCGTGCTCGAAGACATCGACCGACTCGTCCTTGCTCGGCTTGACGGTACCCGAGATCAGGCTGCCCTGGTCGAGGACCTGGCTGGCGAGGTCGCGGCAGGGAGGTTGAAGATCGAGTCTAACGGCCAGCCGATCATCGAGACGGCGGCAGTCCGCGAGGCCCTTGTGCCGACACTCAGGCACAGCCTCCAGCGGATCGCCGACCAGGCGCTCTTGATCGCCGAACCCGGATAAGAACAATGGTCTATCACGGTCTTTACCAACGAAAGGGATGCCATGGAGCCTGGCCCTGACCGCCTTGGCCTGGTCTACGACCACGATGCTTACGTTGAGTTTCCCCAAGGTACCTCCGCTGCTCCGGCTGGCGCATCCAAGATCCTCTACGGCCGACGCGTCGCTGGCAAGGAGTTCCTGAAAGCGATCTTGAATCACGGCACGTGGTCGGAACTCGTCGCGCTCTACGTACAGAGACGCCAGTACGGCGGAGCTCCGGCATTTGTGGCAGACCCACCCCACGAGCCACAACCGCTCGCGCCGCCTGCACTTGGTCGACGAGCGCCGTTTCCATGAGATGTTCTTGCCCAGTCCGCCTGCGACCACGCTCCACCTTCCCTGTCCACCCGTTGCCCGTTACGCCTGGGCACGTCAGGCTGGCGCCCCGGGCGGCTTTGCACTGTCGGGCGTGACCTACACCATGTCTGCGCTATCCGATGCTCACCATCTGACGGAGCTGGTGACCGCCCCCTTTGAGCCGTACGACGCCTTGATTTGCACCTCCCGCGCGGCGGTACAGCAGGTGCGAGCCGTTACCAATGCTTTTGCCGACTACTTACGTGACCGCCATGGAGGCACGCCGGGGCTGCGTCTCCGTCTGGAGCTCATCCCCTTGGGCGTGGACACCGAGTGCTACCGGCCGCCAACAGAAGCAGAAAGGGCCGACTGGCGGCGGGCGTTGAAGGTGGCCGAGGACGAGGTGGTCGTGTTATTCGTCGGCCGGCAGTCGTTTCACCAGAAAGCCCACCCCTTCCCGATGTTTCGGGGGATGGCCCAGGCCGCCCGCCGAACGGGGCGGAAAGTCCACCTGGTGTTTACCGGCGGTACCGACAATGAATCCGTTCGCCAGGCCTTCCGCGACGGTGCCCGCACCTTGGGCGCCGGGGTGCGCATCTCCTTCATCGACAGCCTGCAGTCAGAGTCGCGGCATGGGGTCTGGCGGGCGGCGGACCTGTTTACTTCGTTGTCCGACAACCTGCAGGAGACCTTTGGGCTAGCGGTGTTGGAGGCGATGGCCTGTGGGCTGCCGGTGGTCGCGTCGGACTGGGACGGATACCGGGACCTGGTCGTCGACGGTCAGACCGGCTACCTCATTCCCACCTACATGATCCCGGGCGCGACAGCCGACACGACCTCCCGACTGGTGTTCGGGGAGATCGGCAATGAGGAGTTCGTCGCCGAGTGCAATCAATCGGCAGCCGTTGATGTGGAGGCCTCGGCTGCGGCGTACGTTCGGCTGATCGAGGACGCCTCACTGCGCCAGCAGATGGGAGAGATGGGCCGGCGACGGGCGGTGGAGCAGTTCGCCTGGCCCAGGATCATCCGCAGCTATGAACGGCTGTGGGGGGAGCAGGAACTTGAACGGCTAGCGCGAGCGCCGCGGGAGAACGCGGACCGCAAACCACACGACGGTCCAGCCCTGTATCCTTCGCCTGAGACCTCATTCATCGGCCACCCCAGCGTCTGGCTGCGAGACGAGGACTGGATCGTGACCGCCAACGACGCCGAAGGCTCGATGGAAATGCTCCTGTCGATGCCGCTCGCCAACTATCTGGGTCACCGGCGCTGCCAAGATCTGACGGTTCTGCGATCGATACTGGCGACGGCGTCTCACCCCTGTCTCCTCAGCGAGTTGGCAGGAGTTTTTCGACGGTCGAGAATTTCACATGCGGCAAGCCGTTCCACGCTTGCATGGATGATCAAGTACGGCCTTTTGCAGGTCATCCCAGGTCCGGCTAGAGAACCCTCATGTTCTTGAGAGACCCTCCTCGTCCGTTCGGCGCAACCATCAGGTACAGCCAAGTACTGCAACTTGGCCATGTTGTGTCGCGTGCATGCGACTCTGCATTGATGATCCAGGTCTGAACCCCATTAAATTCCCTCAAATTATCTGACTTAACTTTTGACTGGGTCAAGAACAGGGTTTAGGATACTGCTGACCTGTTTTAGTCAAATTGCGCTGTTACCCAGATCCCCCGAACCAGTGCTTGTTGAGACCCGTACGAGGACATGAAACGGGCGTTTCCCTGCATTTGTTTTGGTGCTCGCATCGACGCGGGAGGGACCGAGATATGAATCGCCGGACTCGTCAACAAGCGAGAAAGCGTCGCCGCGTTGCTTCTCCACAGCTTGAGTTGTTGGAAGATCGCTGGTTACTCTCGACCTTCACAGTCACCAACAATTTTGACAGTGGCCGCGGCTCGTTGCGTCAGGCGATCCTCAACGCCAACACAAATCCGGGCACGGACACGATCAACTTCAATATCAAGGTTGGAGACATCAGCGAGGTCGCGATCCCCACCGCGAACAGCGGGCCGCAGGGGATCACGGCTGGGCCTGACGGCAATCTCTGGTTCACCGAGGAAAACAGCGGCCGGATCGGCCGGATCACGCCGAGTGGTACAATCACCGAATTTCAGCGCCGGCATCACGCCCAACAGCGGGCCCGATGGCATCGCGGCCGGGCCCGACGGCAATCTCTGGTTCACCGAGAATGCCGGCGGCCGGATCGGCCGGATCACGCCGAGTGGTACAATCACCGAATTTAGCGCCGGCATCACGCCCAACAGCGCGCCCGACGGGATTACGGCAGGGCCCGATGGCAACCTCTGGTTCACCGAGAATTTCGGCGGCCGGATCGGCCGGATCACACCCAGCGGCACCGTCACCGAATTCAGCGCCGGCATTTCGTTCAACAGCGGGCCCGCCGGGATCACGGCCGGGCCCGATGGCAACCTTTGGTTCACTGAGGAAAGCGGCGGCCAGATCGGCCGGATCACGACCGGCGGCACCGTCACCGAATTCAGCGCCGGCATCACGCCCAACAGCGGGCCCGTCGGCATCACGGCCGGCCCCGACGGCAACCTTTGGTTCACTGAGGAAAGCGGCGGCCAGATCGGCCGGATCACCACCGGCGGTACCGTCACCGAATTCAGCACCGGTATCACGTTTGGCAGCGTGCCCACGGGGATCACACCCGGCCCGGACGGCAATCTCTGGTTCACCGAGGCAGGCAGCGAGGCCGGCCCCAGCCAGATCGGCCGGATCACGACCGGCGGCACCGTCACCGAATTCAGCGCCGGCATCACGCCCAACAGTGGTCCCGCTGGGATCACGGCCGGGCCCGACGGCAACATCTGGTTTACCGAGCATCTCGGCGACCAGATCGGTCGGGTCCTGTTGAGCCTGGGGCTGACAATCACCCCAGCCTCACCTCTGCCGACAATCACCGACCAGGTCATCCTGGATGGGACCTCCGAACGCACTGTTCTCGGCCTGCCCACCGTCGGTCCTCCGGTCATCCAGATCAACGGCAATGTGCTCTCGGGCGACGGCCTCGTTCTGGGGTCCAGGCCGCCAGGCCCAGAGTTTAGCGGTACCAGTTCGGCAGGCAGCACGATTCTAGGGCTGGATATTTACAGCTTCAAGCGTGGTTCAGGAATCCATATACGTACAAATGACAATAAGATCACTGAGAACTTCCTGGGTACGGACGTCAACGGTGCGGCCGCCGGCCCGGGAAACAACGCAGGAGTGTCGATCGACACAAACACCTCGGGCAACACGATCGGGGGGACGGCAGCCGGCGCGGGCAACGTGATCTCGGGCAATAGCGGCGACGGCATCGATCTGTTGGGCGGCGGAAACTTCGTCCAGGGCAACAAGATCGGTACCAACGCCGCGGGTACCGCGGCCTTGGGCAATGGTACCGTCGGCTCAGGGGCTGGTGGTGCCGGCGTGAGGCTCGTTGGTACCTCCAACACGATCGCTAACAACGTGATCTCCGGCAACGTCAACGAGGGCGTCTTTACCACCGGTGGCGGAAATATGCTTCTGAGCAACCTCATTGGCACGAACGCCGCGGGCACCGCCGCCCTGGGCAACGGCCTCTCGGGCATCACCCTTCAAGCGTCGGCTGCCAACACGATCAGCGGCAACGTTCTGTCAGGTAATGGTATAAACACTGCCGGGGGGTCTGGAATTGTCCTCTTTGGCTCGGGTGCGCACAGCAATCTCATCGTGGCGAACGACATAGGGACTGATGTAACCGGTTCGGCGCCGCTGCCCAATCACGGCGCCGGCGTCCTGCTCACCAATGGGGCCATTAACAACACCATCGGGGGTACAGGACCAGGCGTCCGCAATGTGATCTCGGGCAACATCTTTGAAGGAATCGTCGCGTCGGCTGCTCCGAACAATTCAATACTGGGCAACTTCGTCGGCACGAACGCGGCCGGCACCGCGGCACTGGGTAATGGCGGCGCCGGGATCCGGATATCGCAGTCGGCCGCCAATACGATCAGTGGGAACGTCATCGCGGGTGCAGGGCAATTCGGCGGTGACGGAATCAGGCTTACGGATCCAGGGACCGACAACAACCTGGTCCAGGCGAATTTCATAGGTACTGACAAGACCGGTTCCGTCGCGCTGGGTAACTCGCACGATGGGGTGCTCATCCAAAATGGCGCCAAGAGCAACACGATCGGAGGAGGTTCGCCCGGAACCGGCAATGTCATCTCGGGCAATTTCGGCCACGGCGTTGAGATCAGTGGTACGGGTACAACTAGCAACCTGGTGACGGGAAATCGCATCGGCACCACCGCCGACGGCAATGCGCCGCTTCCTAACCAGCTTGATGGCATTTTTATCGGTTCCGGTGCGACCGCTAACACTATTGGCGGACCGGACGCTGCCGCCGGCAACCTCATCTCCGGCAACAACAATCACGGCATCGAAATCAGTGGCACTGCTACAGGCGGCGGCGAAATCTTATTCGCGGCGACGAGCGGAAATGTCATCGCCAGCAATATCATCGGACTCAATATCAACGGTTCAACGAAACTGGGAAATGGCCTCGATGGACTCATGATCTTCGACGCCTCGGATACGATTGTCGGGCCAGGCAATGTGATCTCGGGCAACGGTTTGAATGGTCAAGATGCGGCCGGAGTCAACATTCTCGGTACCGGCACTCAGGGCACGAGGGTCTTCGAAAACCTGATCGGCACTGACATCACGGGCGGAGCGGCTCTGGGCAACTCGCTCCACGGAGTTTTCGTGGGCAATGGGGCTACTGGCACCATCGTCGGGCCGCGTAACGTGATCTCCGGCAATGGCCTGCCCACCAACCAGGGAGTCGGAGTTTATCTCTTCGGATCCACAACGACCGGGAACCTGATCATCGGAAACCTGATCGGCACCGACAGGAACGGCGCGGTCGGGCTGAACAGCACGGTGATCGGGGTTCTGATCTCGCAAGCACCCGGCAATGTGGTTCAGAATAATCTCATCTCGGGCAACCAGTTCGTCGGTGTCGAGATCGCGAGCGATACAGCCTCGAACAACCAAGTTATCGGAAACCTGATCGGCACCGATCTTGGTGGCACCAAGGCGATCCCCAACGGGCTTGACGGCGTCTTCATCAACAATGCGACGAACAACACGATCGGCGGCACCGCCACGGGCGCGGGCAACCTCATCTCGGGAAATGGTTCGGTGGGTATCCAGCTCTTCGGACCACTGACCACGGGAAATGTGATCGAGGGCAATGCCTTGGGCCTCAATTCCGCAGGCCAGCCGACTTTGCTCAACCCGGCAGGCGGAATCTTCGTGAACACCGGGCCACAGAGCAACCAGATTGGGGGAACCGCACCCGGTCAGCAAAACCGAGGCCAGATTCGCCCCAAGTTCTCCGTGTCCGGATTTCACCAATCACGCGCTGCGTCGAGGAAGACAGCTTCAACAGCGACCGGACATCAGGCCCGCACTCGAAGCGCGTTCCGCGTCCTGTCGCACACACGCAAGCGACTCAACGGCCGATGATAGGCGGAGGGGTTAAAGGAATGTTCCGGCCGGGTCTGCCACCGAAGGGAATGTTGAGCATCATCGCAAACTCTCCACTGAAAGGCGTCGGGCCGGTGACGGAGTGAATGTAAGCCGTGGAAAGCACGGCTCGGCCGCCGAATCCAACATTGAGGGCGTACGTCAAGTCAACCACGTCGGGTGTACTCCCGATGTAGTTGATGTTGAAGCCGGCAAAGTTGAGTGGAATGTTCAGGTGAGTCTCGAACGTCGGAACGATGGCGGAGATGAGGGCTCGAGGATCCTGCGATCGGTAAACGTAGTATCCCAATGCGATGTCGTAGTAATACATCGTCGCGAGCTTCTGATCGGTGGGAACGGCGATCGAGGTGAATCCCTGGATGAAGGCTCGATCCCATCTGTAGATGTAGCCGAGGAACGGCTGTATCTCGAAGACATTGATTCCCTGGCTCGTGGGGTAACCCGCGAACGACTTTGGACCGGTGGGGAAGCTCATGTCAAGCCCTGTCGATAGCAGGTTTCCCCGTGCATCCTCGGCCAAGATGTACTTGAGGAATGAACTGAAGTTGCCCGTCGAAGTGTGCGTCCCGCTCGCCGTTGGAAACGGCGTGCTGATGGTGAGCGTGTTAACGGGGATTCGGAAGCCAATCGACGCTTGCTGGTCCCAGAAAGTCTTCTCGAAGCCAAAGACTTCGTTATAGACCTGCATATCCTTGATGGGGGCGCCGAGCTCCTTATTGATTCCTGAATTCACACCGTCGTAGTAATTGAAGCTCACCCAGACGCGGTCAACCGGCCGGGGAAACATGTTATCGGCGATCTTGAAGCCGCGGACGGCGGGCACAATCGCGGCCACCGATCGCCCGTTCAGGAAGCCGGGGTTATTGCCAGGCCGGGGAACGCCTGGGGGAATCGGCGTTGGGACCGGCGGGAACCGCAAATTGGTTCGCGCGAAAAGCGGACCACGGTCACCAATCATGGGAAAGGCAGTCGAGGAGGCACCAAGTCCTCCACCGAATCCCGGACCGGCCCCTCCCGCTGCCGCCGCTGCCGCGAACGCGTCTCCGCCCACAGTCGGAGGGACAATCGTCTCTGTCGATGGTGCCGTAGACGGAGCACCTGCACCGGGTGCGGCCGCCGCTCCGGGCATTGGACTACCCGCGCAGGAGTCATCCCTGGCTCGGCCGACTCTCCGAGCAAGGTCGGGGGCGGCCCTGGATACTGTGCACTCGGCTGGGGGCTGATCCGACTGAACAAACCACGTTTATCGGGAAGCCCTCGGCGTTCGAATGGGTTGGCAAGCTGCGCGATGGCCGCTCGGCCCATCGCTGGATTCGAGATGGCTGGTGATTGCGTGCTCGGATAGATCCGAGAATCGTCAGCCTGTGCTACCTGAAGCGTCAACGGCGCTGAGGCCGAGCCGGTCGGAGGGGTCGGAGCACCGTCGTTCGGCCTCGTGACCTGAGGCGTGGGACGCGACGTTTGGGGTTCATCCTGAGCTTGTGCTGTCCAGCTCATACCGACCGCCAGGCCGGTCAGCCCCAGCGTCGCAAGATTCCTACAATTCCTTTTCATCGGTTCTCTACCTTCCGTGAACAGCAAACAAGCTGGGTGGGAGCGGGTCTCTCCTCCGGGTTCAGTCCCTAAGGGACACCAGGAAGACGATCGGGTCGCGCGGATTAGTGGTAATTATCGGATCGAACGAAGGCAGGCATGAACAGGGTTGTAAGGATTATGCAACCGGCTCATCAGGCTAAAGCATCGCCTGCTGCCGGAACCCGGAAGCACGCACTTCGAATAGCGGGCGTCCGGGCTTGAGAATGGCCAGTTCCAGAGCGGCCGCTGCCCGCTGCCGCTGGTAGCCGTTTTTGAGTACCTGGCGAGGTGATTCCGGCGTGATGGGCTGCCCCAGCAAATAGCGCGTGCCCTTGGCGAAATTCTCCTGGCGGGAGTTCCACCACTTCTGAATGGGTTCTGGATCGGGCCAGGCCAAATCGAGGTCGGCGTCCATGGCCACATTCTCGTCCTTCGGATCCTCAGTCGGCCCGGACTCGAAACCCTCCGGCTTTTCTCCTTCGAGCTTGTCGTAGGCGATGTGGACCCCGGTGATCAAGCTGAACGACTCGCCCGCGACCCGCGCGAGCTCGGGGACCTTCATCTGGTCGATAAGGAAAGGGATGACCTCGGGGTCGGCAAAAGCCCCGGCGGCGATGACGGCTACCCGCTTCTGCCCCAGATCCTTGACCAGCCGCTTGAGCCAGAGTTTGGCGTCATTTGTGGCCAGACGCCGCATCACCATCTGAGCGGCTTGTTCTGCGAAGGGCCCACCGGACTCGGCAACCTTCTGAAGGTAAGACAGTGCATCCTTGTGTCCATTGAGCAAGGTGTTCGACCACGCCGCCCAGAACCGCACGGTAGGGTCCTTGGCCCTGAGATTGGCGCGGAGAGTGATGTGCGTGTCAACCAGACCCAGTTCCCCCGCGGCACGAAAGGCCCGAGCCTTCAACAGCGGGTCTTCCGAGGCGAACGCCGCCTGGAGTGCCGGTCCGGGGTTTCTCCGGTGGAGTGCCGAAGCAGCAATCCCGACGCGCCTGAGCGCAGGCTCGTCCGTAGCCAGCAGGGTCCTGATGTGCTTCGACGCCTGCTCATAGGGCAGCCACCCCAGGGCCGAGGTCAGCCCGCGCGATGCCTCCGAGTTGGCACGGCCGAATTCGAAGATCTGCTGGATCCTGGTCTCGTCGCTTCCCTCCAAGGCGAGAACAGCCGCGGCAAAGACGGCCCCGGGTTCCTTGTTCGTCAATACCAGGCAAGTGTCCCATGCGCTCTGGCCGTTAATGCGCAGGCCATCCACGTGAGCCTCCACTCGACCGTCAACACGAGCAAGATCCTTCAGCCGATAGTGTGGTGCACGCACGGCATTTGTTCGCAGCAGCCAGAGAAAGGATGCCTCCTCGGCGTGCTGATCGACGATCTCGGGGATGACGTTCGCCATGCGAGATCAACCTCTCAGTCCGGAATTCGGTGCCCGAAGAAGTAACGGGCCCGGTCTTCGTAGAGTTTGATTTTTGGGCTTTCGAGGAACTCTTCGATCAGCACGGCGACGCCGAGCGGCTGAAGTTGCCCGTTCTGATAGAAAGTGCTGCAATCGATACCCGTGGAAGCCTCGAATTTCCGTCGCCACACCGGGTCGAACAGTGGTTGGCGGACGTATTTTAGGATACGTCGTGCCGTACGCACGACGCCGAACCTTTCCCCTTTGAAGACCAGTGCTTGGTCCGTCCCTAAGCGTTCCACCAGCCTGTTGTATCGGGCGAGGACCCGTGCCCTGTAGCGTTTCAGAGATGAAGATCGGGCTGGGTCGCGGAGAACGCCGTGCACAGGCTCCAGCATGTCCGACAAGTTACGGCAGAGGAAATCGGCGTCGGCGATCGGGGCTACCTGTTCGTAAACCTTGAGAATGAGCAGGGCGTCGGCAAGCCTGCCGCGACTGGCAAGCATGTCTCCGAATGCCAAATCCATCTCAAAGTCATGCGAACGTTCCAACTCTTCGATCGCGGCGGCGAAGCAGGGGGAGGTGCCCGCATCTCCCAGGAGCGTGCTGCTGGCGAAGTTGAAGAGAGGATTGGAGGATCGCTTGTAGGCTTCGATGAGCTCCGGCATCAGACCGAAGTCTCCCTTCCGGGCCCGATCATACGCGAGTTGCCATAACAGCCACGGGTCGGCCGAGATGTCTTTGGGGATTTTGGCCTTCTCGGAGGGAACAGGGCATGCGAAGTATCCTCCTCCCTCCCAGTTAAGACACTGCTGCATGAAGCCCTCGTCCACTGCTGCGACTCCTTGGTACGCTTTCCGCCGCCCCCCGCCGTGAGATCGTGAGACGTTCGCTTTGATGCCATCCTCGACGAGCCTTCAGTGATCAGGGCAAGTATGTCCTCTCCCTTTGCCACCTGTCGAAGGTGTCCGCCGCGCACCGGCACGGCCCGCAGAGATCTCGGTTCGCCCCGATGTTGCCATCTCCGACGGGACAGCCTCCGGCAGCTCTCGGCACGATGTGATTAGCCTTGCGCTCGGTCTCTACCTCATATTGAGTCGGAGCGCGGCCCAAGGCGACGGTCAAGTTGCCTGTGACAGTGGCCACGCTCTCCATCGGCGGTACAATGCGAGCCTGCCACGCCGCTCTTTGACCTTGGGTCCACGCATTCTGAACGGCTGCTCGATCTGCGGCGGGTAGTTCGCGAAATACGTTGCAGGGTGATTCCGGGAACAAACGACAGTTGCAGCCGCGTCTTTCTTTGGCCCTCGCCATATTCCGCACCCTTTTACGTCGCCGCTTGGCTTCGTAAGTCAGGCGGCCGGTTCTGGGGTTCCGTTTGTTCAGGCCATAGAATCCACTGAAGGTCAGGCGCCCTGCTGCCCGGGGGGGTATGACGCGCGTGGGGAGGCGCCGAGCAAGCGCAAGTATCCGGTAGCGTCCTCATCCTGCGCGTTCGCCATCGCATCCATGTTGGGATTCGGAATCGCGCACCCGGCTGGCCAGCTAGCGTGGTTCGACGTCGTGATATCGATGTGTCTGTCAACGTTCTCACCTTCGAACTTCACGTCCATCGACCAGGCATTGAAATACGTCTTACCAGTGATGACATGCGAAAGCACGTTCGCGCCGAAACTCCGCGTGGCCGCCTCGTCACCCAGAGGCGAGGTCTTGTAGAATGATTTGTCCTTGAGCATCACCTCTTTATTATTGATCACGACGGTCTTGCTGCCGTCCTGCATGTCCTTGGAAAAGGACGTATTCGGGTACGGCAAGGGGATAGGGCCGGCAGGAGGCGAAGGAGGACTCAGGCAGACGTCCGGAAAGGAGGCGATGACTTTCCCATCGCCCGACTTGCATGCGATCTCGTTGCCGTTCGAATAAACTTCATTGCTCATCGTCCGTTCCTCGTTCGGTCGCCCTCTTCCCGCTGAACGACAGCCACGGCGCGGGCACCAGGCACGGCGCTCGTAAAGCAAATGACCCGGGATCCGGGGGCGTAACCTCTGCGGAGCGCGTCGCAGGCCACGACTAACTGGGAGACTCCTGATGCCGCGCCGATGTCCCCCATCGAATCGGCCCCGTGCCAGAGCGGAAACTCATCGCGGCGGCTGCGCATGAGTCTGGCCACGACCAGTGATTGCTCTTTAAAGCCGTACGCCTCACCCGTCACGTCGGAGATGCGAAAATCCATCTCGTGGAGCTGGAGGTTCGCCTCCGCCAGGGCGGCCCGTGCGGCCGCCGTCAAGCCAACACCGAGCAATGGCTCCACGGACATCACGCCGGCCTGCTCGAATCCCAAACCCAGGCCGGCCAGGGAGACGGCGGGCCGTGGCGCGGACGTTGGTGACCGGAGAACCCAGATCGCCGCTGCGGCCTCGCCCGGAATGACGCCGTCGGAGTTGTCCGACGTCTTGAGACGCTCGTGTTGTTCCAACCACAGGAGGGATTTGGCGTTGACGTACGAATCGACGCCGCACACGAGACAACTCGGGATGCCGCCTTCCTCGAGTAGGTCCCGTGCCGCGCGCACCGCCTCAAGTCCGGCCGTGTGTCCGCCGAGGATTGCTCGAGAGCGGCGAGGGTCGAACTGCACTCCCAGTTTGCGCTCGAGCCGGGGAATCAGTGTTTGCTCCAATTGGGCCCCTGCTCCCGGCCGGCCCGGTTCTGCGAGAGCGATGAGAAGCGGAACGTGCTTTGGGATTACTCCGCCGCGGTCCAGGCAATCGGCAAGGGCCAGCGCGGACATGCGGAGCAGCCGCTGGTCGCGCGTCCCCCGGCCCTTTAACCCTGAAACTGCGGCGCCAACAATTGGCTCTCCACGGTTGTCGTTATAGGCGAGTTCGTCAAACTTGGCGATCCCCGCCCGCGCGGCAGCACAGGCGGACAAGGCCGTCAGCCCTACGGAACAGACCATTCCCGTGGAACCAAAATAAATACCCATGTTCGGCGCGTACCTAACTATCTCCGAGGCCGCATGAGCTTGGTCCAGAAGGCCAGTTCGTTCAGGGACTCGTAGTGCGGTTTATCCGGGATGACACGCCGGGCGGACCCAGGGCCCACGCCAACTTCGCGGAGGGCGTTCAGTTTCCGACCCAAGGGGACAACGCCCCGCCAGGTCGCGAGGTACCGCCGTCGGGCCGGCTCCACCACCAAGGTGTCGAGGTGGGGCAGCACCCGCTCGTCCCGGTCACGGAAGCGGAACACCAAGGGGACGTCCATCGTGGCAATCACAAAGGAGAAATCGCCCTCCGGTGTAAGGTTGGTGCATCGCACGACCTCGCCGCCGCGGAGGTACGAGAACTGCTGATCCACAGGAGCGGCCTGGAAATACTGATCGTCGAAATCAGCGGGCAAGAATGGCAGCCGCTCCTCCATCCATCGCTCATCATAAGTTCCTGCATACTTGACGCGCGGGTGCCAGTTGCGGCCGATGAACCCAAACCCGACCGGTGGGGGTCGGTCTGACCATTCGCTGATCAGATGGAGCGGGTCTTCGAGGTTCGGTAGGGGTGTACCTTCAATGGCCTCCGATGCGCGGTTCTTGTGAAAGCCAACGCCCACCGGATTGCGCAGATCCGTCCCCTGGTACTTCGGCTGGTCGGCGGAATGATCCGATCCACCAAAAGCACGTTCGAACACAAGCGGCATTTCTCTGAATGGCTCGGGTGATGACGGCCGGAACCCCAGCAATCCCCGCTCCCATCTGCGGTTGCCGAAGACCTTGGTTTGCTTCTTGCTTGTGCCGATTTCCAGGGTCACGGTCAATTCTCTCACCGCGTTGCCGGTGGGAGAGTAGGCTTGGCCGTTCACAACCACGTCGGTGCGAGGTTTGAAGCGGGCAAAATCACATTCGTAACGGATGCTAGTCTCACCCGGATCCCCGTAGTGCTGATCGGAATAGACGAGCGGCTCTTGTTGCTCTGCCAGCACTCCCTCTCCGTCGGGGCGGACGGCAAAAGTACCCTTGACGGCCACAACGCAGTAGTCCCGCCCTTCCTTATCGGTGGCCACCGTGATGCCTGCGGGCATGCCCAGCGTATTCTTGCCGATTTGCATCGTGCCCTTTCAGTTGACCTGAACCGCCCCCCCTTGATCCGGTTGACGCCCGATGACCGGCTCAAGAGATAGGTACCGCGAATCAAAACTTTACCGGCCCGCGTCAGAGTGATACTGGCCTCACCACATTGCAGTACGATTTCCCTCTCGGCGGAGAAGATGAGTCGTTGGTGGTCTACTGTCGCGGCGATGGGGGCTGCACCTTGAGCAGGTTCGTCGGTCGGTGATTCCCGAGGCTTCTCCCCTCGTCGCGAAAGAACTCCGAGCACGATCGGTTTCCGACGATCGCCGCGCTCGAAAACGAGCGCGACTTCTCGATCGACCTGATCGGATGTGATCAGCACCGTCGTTCTGGCGAGCAGGATCTGACCCGACGGATCAAGAGGAGTTCGCACCAAGGGGTCACCGGCGTCGTTCAAGCCCGCCAACGTCCCCACGACAACCTCGCCCGGCAGCAATACTGGCCGCTTCGAGCGCAGTGCTCTCGGCTTGGGGCACCACCTGAGAATGTTCGGTTTTGCCTTCCGCCGTCGCTTTGCTTTTGATGCCCGTGCCGGCGTGAGGTTTGTCTGAGCCGCGATCTCGGCAAGTGGCGAAGGGAGGCAATTGTCACATGGCGACTCCTGGGGTGTTTCTTCGGCCTCCCCGTTTGCCGGCATCGTCTCGCGAGAAACCAAGTCCATCGTACACCCACGCTCCCCATTCCTCAGTTCTGAAGGATCTTCTGCCCCTTGAGCGTCATGTTCTTGCTGGCTTTACCGTGGATCTCGCCGGACCCCTCGATCGTGATATTTTTCCCGGAGATCGTGATCGTCGCCGTCCTTCTTCATCGTGATCGAGGCCGAGCCGGTCGTCAGCGTGATCGAGTCCGCCGCCGTGATCGAGAGCGTCTTGCCGACGTTCAGCGAGTCTTCCTTGCCGATCGAAACCGTTCGGCCTCCGCTGACCGTGACGCCTCGTCCTTGCTCACGTTCTCGGTCCGACCCCCGCCGATGGTGATCTCTCGTCCTTGGAGACGTTCTCGGTGCGACCCCCGCCGATGGTGATACTCTCGTCCTTGGAGACGTTCTCGGTGCGGCCCCCGCCGATGGTGATACTCTCGTCCTTGGAGACGTTTTCGGTACGGCCCCCGCCGATGGTGATGTTCTCGTCCTTGTCGACCGTCTCGGTTCGTTCGCCGTGGATCGTGATCGTCTCATCCTTGTCCACCGTCTCGGTGCGATTGCCGTGGATCGTGATCGTCTCATCCTTGTCCACCGTCTCAGTGCGGTTGCCGTGGATCGTGATCGTCTCGTTGTTGTCGACGGTCTCGGTCCGGTCGTGCTTGACGTGGGTCGTCTCGTCGTGGTCGATGTTCTTGGTGCGGTCGTGGCCCACCCAGTGGGACTCGTCGTGCTCGACCTCGATCGTCTGGTCCTTCTCGGCGTGGAGCGTGACCATCTCCGAGCCTTTGAGGTCCTCGAAGCGGAGCTCGTTGTAGTTGGCCGGTGATCCCCCCTTGCTGCTCCGCGACTTGATGCCGCTCTGGGTCATGCTTGCCAGGAAGGGCGTAAGGGGGCATCTGCTCGGCGTTGTAGACGCGGCCCGTGATCAAGGGGCGGTCCGGGTCCCCTTCGAGAAAATCGACGATCACCTCCTGGCCGATCCGCGGGTTGCAGACGAAGCCCCAGTTCTTGCCGGCCCACTGCTCGGCGACCCGGATCCAGCACGAGCTCTTGTCGTCTTTCTTGCCCTGGCGATCCCAGAAGAACTGGACCTTGACCCGGCCGTACTTGTCAACGTAGATCTCCTCGCCGCCGGGCCCGGTCACGACCGCGGTCTGCACCCCCTGAACCATCGGCTTGGGTGTGGCCCGGGGCGGCCGGTAGAGGACCGAGGCGGGAATGCAGGTGAAGACGTTGTTGTAAGTAGCTCCGTTCGCGGTCGATCCATAGCTGGCCTCGGTGGCCGAGTGGCGGATCGAGGTGATCACGTAAGCGCCGTTTTCGGCGGCGACGTCGTGATCCTTGAGTGTGAACTTGCCGCCGGGTGTAAACGTGCAGCACTGGCTGGCGGCATTGACGACGTTGTATCCCGCCTCTTCCTCCTCCATCCGCACCTTCGTGACCGGGTCGCCGTCACCCTTGACGAAATACTCACCGGGATAATCGAAGATCTCGTACTTGGGAGCATCCGGCAGGTCGATCACCGTGCTGGTGCGTCGTCAGCAGGCTGGTGCTCGGGGTCTCGAAGTTGTAGTCGGTCCGGCTCCACTTGCCCGAGCGAAACTCGTAATGGTGTTCCCAGCTCTGGACGTGATTGGGTGCGAGCGAACCGGGCGAATACTCGACCTGGCTCTCGGGACAGTCGGCGTACGAGCTGGTCGCGTTGGCCAGCACCATCGTGTGCTTGCCGTCCTCGTGCCGGAAGAAGTAGAAGATCCCCTCGTGCTCCATCAACCGGGAGATGAAGTTGAACGCGGTCTCGCGATACTGGACGCAGTATTCCCGCTTGGGGAAGGAGCCCTTGAGCTCGAGCTTGTAGTCAGAAAACCCGAAGTCGCCGAAGATCTTGGTGATGATGTCCGGCGTGCTCAGGTTCTGGAAGATCCGGCAGTCGGTGGTGCGGGTGAGCAGCCAGGGCCAGGGAACGACCTCGGCGCGGTACGTCCGCAGTTTCCGCCGATTCACGGCCCCGGCGACGAACCGGCTGACGATCCCGCTGAAGTAGCGCGGGCTTCTGGTCGAACCGGCTGACGCTCCAGGAGACCGGCTTGCCGACGATGTCCTTGGCGGCGATCGCGTCGTTCGCGGAGGCCAGGTCGAGCTGATAACTGAAGAGCCGCGAAAGCGACTCGGTGCCCGAGAAGCCCAGTAACAGGAGCACATCGGCGCCCAGGGGGGTCTTCAGTATGAGCGTGCGTTCTGCCTGGGTGATGGATGCCATATCCGCCTGCCGTCGCATTAAAGATGCAGTGAGCAAGGGGGCTCCGCGATGGCCCCGGATGCTGCCCTTCCTGAGCTGCCGGCCTGTAACGTGGTCGCGAAACGTGCTCGCCCGGCAACCACTTGTCGAGCCGGGTGCACCGAAGAGAGAACTCCGGCGCCGGCCGCACAGGCGTCTTCTCTAAGAGCGGGTATAACGCCTGGCCTGGCCGGACGCAAGCTCCAAACCCGTGTTCAGGACTCCTTCGAGAGCATTACTCGCCTGACCGCGCCCCGTGACCCGGGCTAAGTCCCGATCTCGCGCTGCCTGTCCTGATGGCGTTCAAGGGCTCTTCCAGTCGGGCTCCTTGACGGGTGTATCCGTCAGGAGCCTGGCGAGGATCGTCCCGCCGGCCGATGATACGGCGGCCATAACTAAGGTCCTTGCGCACCGTTTCATCGGACTGGTCGGGACCGTGGTTGTATCGTGCGCCCAGCATCACCAGGTCGTCGTCGCTCAGGTCATCCGCGCCATGGGATGGGAAGAAGAGGTCGCGGAGATCGCTCAGATGCTTGGCGCAGACGAAGATCGCGAAGGCGCGATCGCGGATCAGCGATTGCACAACCTCCTTTTTGAGGGACTGGTCCACCGTGGCCGGATCGTAGCCCAATGACGCCAGGGCCCGTCGGGGCTGGAGCGAGGTCGGTCCCAGCGAGGTGCGGTCGGCGGCTTCCGCGCTCGGAGAGAGGTCGCGGAGCAGATGGACGTAGGGCTTGATCAGGTCGGCCCCGCCCACTTCGTTGTAGACCGTCCCGGCCACCAGGACCGCCGGCAGATTGAACCGGGCCGCCGCGGTCTTGATCGTGTCCCGCATGGCATGAACGTAGTAGGATTTGTACTTGTGGATGTACTCCTTGTGCCCCGGGCTCTTCCGGACCGAGCCGATGATGTTGCGGTCGAGAATGTAGTATCGGAACGTATCGGCGACGGTGAAGGGATTGACGGCCTCTCCCGGGTGTCTGGCCGCTTCCTGGAGGAGTTCGGCATGGAGCGGAGTGCGGTCGTGGACAACAGCCCCCCGGTCTTGCCCGCTACCCAGCCCGCTGGGCACCGGTGACTGGCCGCGCATCAGGTAGCTGGTCCCATCGGCGAGTGAGGCCGGGCCCAAGAGCCGGTCCGGGCCGATCATTCCAGCCGGCTGGATACGCCGATTTCGAAGATCCCATAGCGCCTCATCCCTTATCATCAGCAATCATACAAACGGACCGCAATCGACGCGCACCACGTCGCGCTGACCGAAGCCGTTCTGGTCGAACCAGCGGAGAAGCTCCACGACGCGCATCTCAGGAACGATCACCTCCGCAAGCAGAGAAGATCTCCCTGTCACTGAAACGGATGGAGAACGTAAATCGGACGCTGCTTTTCCCGTCGGCGAGATTTTCATCCTTGTCCTTTCTGATTCTTGCCAGTATTTTTGATACGAAGCCGCGTCTCGCCGATGAGATCAGACGAATCCGCTTCGCTCTCTTTCGGATCGGACGGTCTTTCTCAGATAAGTCATCGTGCAAACGGTAGACTCGCGGCCTGTCCAAGGCGATGGGCGTGGAGTTCGAATGCCTTCCTCCGAGGTTCTCGATTTCGCCAAGTTACTGGCACCGATCCCGGGCGACAAGCCGGCGGGGATGGACCTTCGCGCGGATACTTCCCCGGTTTCCGATTACTACGCGATTCGTGACGCGCGGAAAGCGGCCAGCGACGCCGAGCGAAGAATCGACAAGGGGGACGAGTCCGCGGAACCGCCCGTCTGGCATCCCGTACTGGAGCGGGCAACGCGTGTCCTGGCAGAGAAGACGAAGGACCTGGAAATCACCGCCTACCTGATCGAATCGCTGGCTCGCTTGAAGGGCTTTCCCGGCATTCGCGACGGCTATCGGCTGGCTCGCGAGCTGGTGGAGCGGTTCTGGGACGGCCTGTATCCCGTGTCGGATGGAGGCGAGATTCCAGGAGCGATTCTCCCATATCCTCTATCTCAACGGGATTGAGGGGCCCGGGACGTTGATCGTTCCGGTTCGTAAGATCGCCCTGACCGCGGCGACGAGCCTGGGCACATTCAACCTGACGCATCACCAGCAAGCCCGCAGCCTTGCTCAACTGGCCGATGCCAAGCTCCGTCAGAAGAGGATCGACGAAGGAGCGATCACCCTCGAGAAGATCCAGAAGGCCGTTGCCGAGACGCCCGCCAAATTCTACACCGACCTCGTCGACGATATCACGCAGTCCGCCGAGGAATTCCGCCTGTTCTGCGCCAGCCTGAGCGAGCGATCCGGCTACGATCCCCCCTCGTCCGATCTGCTCGGCGTCCTCGACGCGTATCTCGACGTCGTCAAGGACCTGGCTCGGGACAAGCTTCTCAAACCCCAGGCACCTGCGCCGGCGCGCAGCCGCTGACTCGGCACAGCCGGGTCCAGAGGCCCAGGCCGCGACAGCTGGCGAACGCCGCGGTGATCAGGAATCGTGAAGACGCCCTCGACCGGTTGAAGAAGGTCGCCGATTACTTCCGCGAGCACGAACCGCAGTCGATCATTCCCTACGCGTTGGAACAGGTCGCCACTTGGGGTAAGATGTCGTTGCCCGAACTGCTGTCCGAACTGATCCCGGAGGAAGGGCCGCGCAAGAACGTCTTCAAACAGGTTGGCATCAAGCCACCGGAGGCGAAGAAGTGAAGCGGCTCGTCGGTCGAGCCGTCGAGGACCCAGGGCGAGGATACAATGCCGGTCGAAGCTGTGATCAACCCATCAAGATTCTCCACTTTCGGGAGCCGCACTCCATGTCATCCGCCAGCATCCACGACAAGTTGAGCCGGGTGCGCAAGCCCCGTGTTCACATCACCTACGAGGTCGAGACCGAAGGAGCGAAGGTTCTCCGTGAACTTCCCTTCGTGATGGGCGTGCTGGGCGATTTCTCGGGCAAACCGACCCAGCCGCTCAAGCCTCTGAAGGACCGCAAGTTCATCCAGATCGATCGGGACAACTTCGACGAGGTCATGGCCCGCATGACTCCGGGGCTGGAGTTCCGCGTTGCCAACACGCTGAAGGGTGACGGCAGCGAGATGGCCGTGAAGCTCCAGTTCAACTCGCTGGAAGACCTTCGACCCGGCGCGGGTCGTCCAGCAGGTCGAACCCTTGCAAGAAACTCCTGGAGACGCGCGACAAGCTCCGCGATCTGCTGACCAAGGTCGACCGCTCGGATGATCTTGAAGACCTGCTCGAGCGAAGTTCTCAAGAATGACGCGAATCTCAAGAAACTGTCGGCCGAACTCGGTCAGGGCGGTTCGCGGCTCTGGAGGGGAGAGTTGATTCATGAGCACCGGCGAACAAGCACAAGCCAGTCCGGCTGCCGCGGCAGCAGTTGCCCAGGAAGTCACCCTGGACGACATCATCAAGGCCACGAAGCAGACCGAGCGCTCGCGGACCGAGGATCTCATGAAGACCCTGGTCGACCAGGCGCTGGCCGGAATCGTCTCGTTCGACAAGAACGTCACCAAAACGATCAACGCCACCATCAAGGCGATCGACGAAAAGCTCTCGACGCAGCTTAACGCGATCATGCACCATCCCGATTTTCAGAAGCTGGAAGGCACCTGGCGCGGGCTCAATTACCTGGTCATGAACAGCGAGACCAGCGCCATGCTCAAGATCAAGGTGCTGAACGTCTCCAAGCGCGATCTGTTCAACGACGTCGACAAGGCGGTCGAGTTCGACCAGAGCCAGATTTTCAAGAAGCTGTACGAGAACGAATTCGGCACCCCCGGCGGCGAGCCCTACGGTGCGCTCGATCGGCGACTACGAGTTCATCAATCATCCCGAGGACATCGACCTGCTCGGGAAGATGTCGAACGTGGCCGCGGCCGCGTTTTGCCCGTTCATCGCGGCCGCCGATCCCAAGCTGTTCGGATTCGATAGCTGGCAAGAGCTGACCAAGCCGCGTGACCTGGAGAAGATCTTCACGTCGATCGAGTACACGAAGTGGAAGTCGTTCCGCGAGTCGGAAGACTCGCGGTTCGTGAACCTGGTCATGCCGCGAGTGCTGGCCCGGATGCCCTACGGCGCCGAAACCAAGCCGATCGAGGAATTCAACTTCGAGGAAGTCGACGCCACCAAACCCGTCCCCCACGATGATTTCACCTGGATGAACGCGGCCTACGTCATGGGGACGAAGATGACCGACGCCTTCGCCAAGTACGGATTCTGCACGGCGATCCGCGGGGCCGAGGGAGGCGGCAAGGTCGAGGGCCTTCCCGCCTTCATTTTCACCAGCGACGATGGCGACAAGGACCTCAAGTGCCCCACCGAAATCGGCATCACCGACCGCCGCGAGGCCGAACTGAGCAAGCTGGGCTTCCTCCCGCTGTGCCATTACAAGAACACCGACTACGCGGTGTTCTTCGGCGGCCAGACAACCCAGAAGCCCAAGAAGTACGACCGGCCCGAAGCGACGGCCAACGCGGCCATCTCGGCGCGGCTGCCCTACATCATGGCGACATCACGGTTTGCCCACTACCTCAAGGTGATGGCGCGCGACTGGATCGGCTCGTTCAAAGAGGCGGCCGATGTCGAGAACGAGCTCAACCGCTGGATCAAGAACTACGTCAACGCCAGCGAGACCAGCGGACAGGAGACGCGGGCCAAGTATCCACTCCGCGAGGCCAAGGTCGTAGTCCAGGAAATTCCCGGTCAGCCCGGTTCCTACAACGCGATCGCCTGGATGAGGCCCTGGCTCCAATTCGAGGAGTTGACCACTTCGATGCGGATGGTGGCCAGCATTCCCAAGTCGGCTGGGTGATCCAAGTGACGAGGGAATGGTCAAACGCTAAGATCACTCGTATGGGCGGGTGAAACTCTTCCACAGTCCGGGTCGATGCCGGGGGTTTGAAACCCGTCCCTACACCTTGACTTTCCCGGTGACGAGACTTCCGCGGATCGAGGCCGACGGGGTTCTTCCCGACCGTGCCTGCGCGAAGGGACGCCTTGATGGATTCCAGACCCGCCGCGGACAATCCGATGGGTTCGATTCTCCTGGAGGAAGCTGACCCGCTCCAGGGATCGGTCACCATCTCCGACAACACTTGTCAGCTTCGACCTGGTCTCGACCTGCTCAACGACGTAGCCTCGGCCACGGCCCAGACGCGAGGCCTCGAGCCGTCTCTCTCCCGGCTCCATCAGTTCCTCGGCGAAACGTCCCTCCCTCGGGCAATCTGTCTCTGGCTGGGACTGAGCGACCTATCGGCCCGTCTGGACCGGGCCGAGATCACCCGGCGACTGAGTCGAGACATCGCTCGAATCGACGACCTGATCGCTGGCCAGGTCAACGCAATCCTCCATCATCCGTCCTTTCAAAGGTTTGAAGCCTCCTGGCGGGGGCTCTCCTATCTGGTGAAACGACTGCCGGAAAACGATTCCATCAAGATAAAGGTTCTCAACGTCTCATGGGGTGAGCTTGTCCAGGATCAGGATCGGGCGCTCGAGTTCGATCAGAGCCAGCTCTTTCGAAAGGTGTACGAGGCCGAGTTCGGCCTTGCGGGTGGCGAGCCATTCGGGGTCTTGCTCGGAGATTACGAGATCCACCTCCGCCCCAGCGCCGAACATCCCTATGACGATCTCGAGGCGCTCTCCAAGATCTCCGGAGTGGCGGCCGCCGCTTTCGCTCCCTTCATCACCGGGGTCCATGCCTCCTTCTTCGGGCTCGAGAGCTTCTGCGACATCGAGCGTCCGCTCAGCCTGTCAAAGGCGATCGATCATCAGTTGGAGTATCTCAAATGGCGGAGCTTCAGGCAGTCCGAGGACGCCCGGTTCATCGGCCTGACGCTGCCCCGCATGCTCATGCGACTTCCCTACGAGGCAGGGGACATGCCAGGACGGGGCCTGCATTTCCAGGAAGACGTTGGGGGACCGGATCGCGGCAACTACTTATGGGGAAATGCAGCGTATGCACTCGGCGCGGTGCTAATGCGTGGATTCATCAACTCAGGGTGGCTGGCCGATATCCGAGGGGTCCGTCAGGGCGTGGACGCGACCGGCGAGAAGGTCTGCCTGGATGATGGAGGACTGGTCACCGGCCTCCCTGTCCATTCGTTCCAGACCGACCGACACGGCCTTGCAACGAAGTGTTCAACCGAGGTGATCGTGACCGATACACGGGAAAAAGAGCTCGACGAGCTCGGCTTTATTCCCCTCTGCCATTGCCAGGACACGGAATTCTCAGCGTTTTACACCACGCCCACAGCCCAGAAGCCGAAGACTTATGACGATCCCAAGGCCACTGTCAATGCTCGGCTCTCCGCGATGCTCCAGTACATCCTCTGCGTCTCACGGTTCGCCCACTATCTCAAGGTGATCAGCCGTGACAAGATCGGATCGATGGCGAGTCCTGAGGACTGTGAGAACTTTCTCGGGCAGTGGCTCAGGAAGTATACGACCTCAAGCGATTCGGCTGGCCCTGAGGACAAGGCCAAGTATCCGCTTCGAGAAGCCAAGGTCGTGGTTAGAGAACGGCCCGACAAGCCCGGCAGCTACCACTGTGTGATTCATTTACGGCCTCATTTTCAGCTTGATCAAATGTTCATGACGATGAGGTTGACCACTGATCTGGCCCCAAGCTCGTCGGCGTGATTGATATGCTCGGACAAAAAAAATCGACCCTAAAATCACGAACCGGTGCCGTCCTTTCTCAAGCACCTTATACGAGGACCAACTGCCGTGAGTGCCAGCGACCTGTTTCGTGCCGGCAAGCTGAAGGACGCGATTACAGCCGCGGTCGAAGAGGTGCGAAATCACCCCACCGACGCGGGCCAGCGTCTTTTCCTCAGCGAGTTGCTTTGCTTTGCTGGCGAGCTGGAGCGAGCCGACAACCATCTTGATGCGGTGGCGCACAATGACCCCCAGACCATGCCCTGGGTCGTCACGTTCCGGCAACTGATCCGGGCCGAGCAAAGCCGCCAGGACTTCTTTGCCAAGGGACGGCTGCCGGAATTCCTGGCCCGGCCGGAGGGAGCCGTCGCACAGCTTCTGGAGGCGTCGATCCGGGTTCGCGAGGGTGCCCTCCAGGAAGCTGCGCTCCTGCTCGATCAAGCTGAAGAATCGCGGCCCCGGATGACCGGGATCTGCGACGGCCAGACTTTTCAAGATTTTCGCGACCTCGACGATCAGACCAGCTGCATCCTCGAGGTGATCACGACCAACGGCACTTATTACTGGATCCCGATCTCCCAGGTTGAGTCGATCGAGTTCCACGACCCGGAACGATCGCGCGACCTGATCTGGCGGCGCACTCATCTGGTGGTGCGTGACGGGCCCGACGGCGAGGTCTACATTCCCGTGCTCTACCCTGGGGCGTCCATGGAAGCCGATGACCAGATCCGTCTGGGACGCCAGACCGATTGGCGAGGGGGGGAAGCCGTGCCGGTCCGTGGTGTGGGCCAGCGGACCTTCCTGGTCGGCGATGAGGCCCGGGCGATCATGGAGCTCAAAACGATCACGTTCGAACCCCGTGCGGAGGGTTAAGCAAGCAACCAATGGCCGAGATCCGAACCGATCAACTCCTTCTTCCCTCGGTGCTCGATCGACTGATCGACCATGATCCGCAGGTCAGCAGGGAAGCTCCCCAGAATCGCAACCAATTGCTGCGAGACCTGAAGCTGGCGGTGCGGCGCGACCTCGAGAATCTACTGAACACACGCATCCGCTGCGTTCCCTGGCCGGCAGAATTGAAAGAACTCAAGCAGTCGCTCATCAATTACGGGATCCCCGACCTCACCGGCGCGTCGCTGGGGTCGACCAAGCAGCGCGAGGAGTTTCGCCGCACGGTTCATTCGGTCATACTTGCCTATGAGCCGCGGCTCAAGACACCGACCGTGCGACTGCTCGATCAGACGGAAACGCTCGACCGCTCCATCAGTTTTCACATCGAGGCGGTTCTACTAGCGGAACCGGCCCCTGAACCCGTTGCATTCGCCTCCACGCTCCGTCTGGCCACCGGGACGTTCGAGGTGAAAGGGGAAGAGAATGGCGGATGATCTTCTCGAATACTACAACCGAGAGCTGACATACATACGTCGCCTGGGAGCCGAATTCGCCGCCGCCAACCCCAAAATTGCCAAGCGGCTCCGCCTCAGCCCAGATGATGCAGCCGATGATCCCCACGTGGAGCGACTGATCGAGGCATTCGCCTATCTGACAGCGCGGATTCGCACCAAGCTGGAGGACGAGTTTCCAGAGCTCACCGCGTCTCTTCTGAGCGTCCTCTATCCTCACTACCTGGCGCCAGTCCCTTCGATGTCGATCGCCCAGTTCCGGGTTGATCTGGACGAAGCTCAGCTCACGTCGGGGTACACAATCCCCCGCCACACGGAACTGGAGACGACCGACTCGGTTCGGGAGGACGTTTGCCGGTTTCGGACCTGCTACCCGGTGACGCTCTGGCCGATCCATGTCCACTCCGCGATGCTCGCACCAGCCCCGCTGCCAGCCCCCGCAACAGCTTACTCGCGGGATGCGAATGCCGTGCTCCGGTTGGCCCTGGCTCGCCCATCGGCGGAGACTGACTTTACCGAACTGGGAATCAGCACTCTGAGGTTCTACCTCAAAGGTCAGCCCCATCACGTCTACCGGTTATATGAACTCCTCTTCAACAACATCATCGGGGTCGCGGTCACGACCGGCAGTACCACAACACCGATCGATCCGTCGAACATGTCGTTTCTGCTGGAACCCGAGGTATTGCGTCAGGTCGGCTTCGATCGTAACGAGGGATTGCTGCCTTATCCGGCCCGTTCGTTTCTGGGCTACCGGCTTCTCACTGAATACTTTGCGTTCCCCCAGAAGTTTCTCTTTATCGACCTCAATCTGACGGGTATCGAGACCATGCGTGGTCCGGGTAACCGGAACCTATTGGTAATCTACCTTTACTTGAAGAGATGGGTTCCCAATCTGAACATCTCGAAGGACACGTTTCAGCTCGGCTGCACGCCGATCGTCAACCTGTTCTCGCAACGGGCCGACCCGATCTCCTTGACGCATAGCGATTTCGAGTACCAGGTGGTGCCGGATCGCCGACGCCACATGGCGCTCGAGGTGTATTCGATCGACCGGGTCATGGCATCGCCGCCCAGCGGAGAGTCGGTTGAATATCGGCCGTTCTTCTCCATCAAACACGCACTCAACCGCGACTCGGACCGTACCTTCTGGCACGCCAACCGCCGTCCGGCGGAGGAGACAATGGCCAAGGGAGACCGCGGCACCGAGGTTTTTCTCTCGCTGGTCGACCTGGGATTTCGACCGTCGAGCCCCGCTGGACACATCCTGGAGATTCAAACCACGTGTCTGAACCGCGACCTTCCAGTGGACCTTCCGTTTGGAGGGGATCAGCCCAGGCTTCAGTTCTTGGAAGGTGGCGGGGTAGTCTCGCAGATTCGCTGCCTCACGGCACCGACCCGCACGCTTCGCCCCGACCTGGGCCACGGCTTGCTCTGGCGCCTGATCTCGCACTTGTCTTTGAACCATCTCTCCCTGGTCGAGAGCGGCAAGACGGACGCCCTGCGCGAGATACTCATGCTCTACGACTTCGCCGATTCGGCCGAGACCCGGGGCCAGATTGACGGCATTCTCGGCGTGTCCAGCCGCCGGATTGTGGGAACGATCCAGAGCGAAGGTCCCTTGACCTTCTGTCGAGGAACCGAAGTCACTATTCAATTCGATGAGGAACGTTTTACGGGGAGTGGCCTGTTTCTCTTCGCCAGTGTGCTTGAACATTTCCTGGCACTGTACTGCACCGTGAATTCGTTCTCGAAGCTGATCGCTACCGTCAAGGGTCGAGAAGAGGAGTTGCGACGATGGCCTCCGCGGATGGGGGAGAACGTTCTGGCGTGACGAGAGACCTGTTCGCGACGCCGTATCGCTTTGATTTTTTCCAGGCGGTCCGGCTCCTTGAGCACCGCCGTCGCGAGCTCGAAAGTGGTCGTGCGCCGAGCGACCACTCGCTCGAGCCACACCTCGACGGGAACGGCGTGGGCCGAGATCTCCATCCCCACTCCGAAGTCGTGCGGTTTCGGGCACTGACCTCACTGGGCTTTCCTTCGGCGGCGATCAGCGAGATTCACCCGGTCGCCGCTTCGTCTCACGACCGAGGAGAATCGCATCCACCCGAAATGGTCGTGACGTTCCTCAGCCTCACCGGACCGAACGGGGCTCTCCCCCGGCATTACACAGAGCTCCTGCTGCAGCGAATTCGTGAAAAAGATTTCTCACTGCGAGATTTCCTCGACCTTTTCAACCACCGGTTGATCTCGTTATTTTACCGAGCCTGGGAGAAGTACAACTGGGCTATCGCGTACGAGCGCTCACAGCTCGACGATCCGGCCAGGGAGCCGGACCCGGTGACGCGAGGAGTTTACGACCTGGTGGGCTTGGGAACCACCGGCTTGCGTGGTCGTCTGGAGGTTCACGACGAGGTTTTCCTCTTCTACGGTGGCCACTACGCCCATCTTCCTCGCTCGGTCATCGCCCTGGAGTCCTTGCTCGCCGACTACCTGGAGATGCCTGTCGCCGTGCTCCAGTGCCAGGGACAGTGGTTGAATCTTGATTCCGACGACCTGGCACGGATGCCCTTCGCCAGAGCGCCCAATGGTCGCAACAACCGGCTTGGTGTCAATCTTCTCGTGGGCGAGCGAGTGTGGGACGTTCAGAGCAAGTTCCGAGTCCGCCTGGGACCGCTTACGTGGCGACAGTTCCGCTCCCTTATGCCTAACGGCAATGCCCTGCGGCCGCTCTGCCAGATGACGCGTTTATACGTGGGGCCGACCCTCGATTTCGACATCCAGCCAGTTCTCAAGCCCGACGAAGTCCCCGCCTGCCAGCTCACTCCAGATCCCGGTGAAGGCCCCTACCTGGGCTGGAATACGTGGATTCCTACCCCGGATGACTCCCACCCGCCGTCCCGTCGATGATGCCGTATTTCAGATTCCGTCGCTCTAAACCGCACCTCTCAGCTCAGTTCATCACAGTCTCTGCTGCCACGAGAACAAGAAATGAGTTGATCCATCAACCTGGCCGCCATCCAAGTAACCCGGTCAAGCAGCAAACTCAGCGGTATCATTAGAATCGTTAAAGTTGCGCGACTTTCATTCCGATGTTAGAGCAAGACGTCGAGGAATCCTCGGCACAGTCATGTCTCCGGCAGGCCAGATTCTGGCCTGGTTCTTTCGCCTATCTCTGCACTCCTTCTTCACGTGCAGTGTAAGGAGACCTCGAAATGTCGTGTCGAAAGACATGGGTCGCTGGACTTTTTGTCGTCGCCGCTGCGTTGTCGCAGAATGCAACGGCGCAGGTGCCCGGAGCTGGGGCTACTCCTGGTGGAGCAACCAACGCGGCCTCCGCAGGTCTTGGTGGTGCGGGCGCGGGTCTGGGAGCACCTGCGGCGGCTACACCCGCGGCGGCTGCCGCGCCCAGGACAGTCTGGGGTATGTTCGGGCTTTCAAGCGCGAATATTCATGCGTGCATCGCAAAGCTTTGCGGTACCCAGCTCGGTCAGATGGCAAATAGCATGCTTACAGGGCCAGTAGGGGCAGTTTCAGGAGGGTTCATTCCTCCGCTGTGCCCGGTGGCGCTAGCGCCTGATCAGATCGCCGCTCTCGAGAAACAGGCACCGGGAGGCGCGGCAGCCACGGCTGCCAAGATCAAGGCGAGCGAGGCTGACGCCAAGGCACGTGTTGCGGCTGTTGAGTATCTGGGCACTGTTGACTGCACCCGCTGGAAGGAAGCCACCAAGGCCCTTGTCAATGCCCTCAGGGCCGACCCCAACGAATGCGTTCGGTACGCGGCCGCCCGGGTTCTGAACAGCGGTTGCTGCTGCAATAAGGATACGATGGAGGCTCTCAAGATTTGTGTTGCGGGCGAGGACAAAGACGGCAACCCTCCCGAAACATCGCCCCGCGTCAAGGCGGCAGCGTTCAATGCACTGCAGAACTGCCTGATGAAAGTCCCCGAAGTCCTCCCCGAGGAGGTAAAGCCGATACCGATCCAACGGGAGCGAGGCCAGGTTCCAAACCTCGAACCTCTACCCCCTCAGACGCCTTTGGGACGCGAACGTTCGAGTATGAACGCCCCCGATGGCTCGCACCTCGCGGTTTCACATATCACACAGAGTTCCAACAGCACGAGGTTTGAAGACCAGTTGCAGCGAAAAACCTACGCACAGACCGTGAATGAAGCACGAGAGACCCTGTTCAAGGTCTCTCGAATCGCCAAACCGCCCAGCACGTTGCCAGCGGGCAGGCGGAGCATGCTCGATGCCCTGATCAAGGCGCGTGAGGACGTTGACAGCAAGGCTCGGAAGGACCATGCCGCGAATCCTGCCCCGCCTTCGTCGGAGAGCGACCCCGGCGTGGTACGCAGCTCTTTCGCTCCAGGCGCTGAGCAGGGCCAAGGTGAACCTTCGGCAACCCCGACAGCCGGACCCGGTCCCATGTCCTCGACGGCCAATCCTACGGGATCTTACAATGCCGATGGCGCGGGCGCGTCCAAGCGGGGCCTCTTTGGCCTGCTGCTCAATTCGCGAAACCGCCGCTCCGACCAGTGACCCCTGTCCTCCAATTCATGTCACATGGATCAGTTCGATCGATTGTCTCACAAGGATCTCTTCCGCTTGTCTCGAGTGAGACCACCCGAACCCGTCACATCATTAGGGTGAAAGGAGTCAGTCCCGTGAATCGCAGGGCGATGCGAAAACACAGGCTACAGAATCCAGCATGGGCCCTTGTCGCAGCCCTGCTACCGGCCACTGGGGGTTGGGCATCTGAGGGTTCGGACGCGTCGGCGATCAAGCCGGGACCGGCCTCGGCGACGATGTCCCCGGTCCCATCAGATCCTGGAAGTACGGACTCGACTTCGGCGCGCCGAAGATCCCCATGCCGAGACGGTTCAGCACCGATGCCATTCAGGCGTCGAAACAGCTTCCCAGCCAGTCGAGGCCCAAGATCCCCCCACCGCGACGGTTTACAGCCCAGGCGGCCCAGCCGCAGCTCGCCATTGAACCGACCTTCGTTGAACCTCCGTCAAGACGGAACGAACCTCAGCCTGTGGGATCAATGGAGGTGCAAGCGCTGCCGCTGAACGCACCCCTGGCAGACTCGAATATCGAACCAACCGAGGCACGCAGCGCTGTCGGCCGAAACGGCCGGGTTGCGCAGGTCCGTTGAACCGGAACCTGCCAATCCTGAAAGAGAATCGGTGACACCGACGGCAACTCCGGCCGCGGTGCAGGCAATGCCTGCCTCGGTCGCCGAGCCGGCTGCAGCAACTCAGGTTGCTGAACCGGCTCCCCAGGGTTTGACGGCCCAACCAGTTCGGATGCCCGAGGTCGCCGGGCGTGAAGCCAAGAGCAGCAATGCTACGAAGGACCAGAGTGTCACAGCCACCAGCCCTGTCCTTATGGACTTGCTGCCACAGCAGGTCGAAGAGCCACCCGTCGCCGAGCCGCGAACCATTCAGGTACCGACCACTCCCACGGGTGCGACGGAGGCTCCACGCCGGTCCGAGGTCGTCGTCAACAACGTGAACGCTGACCCGGCTCCAGTCCAATCACCCTCCAAGGCTTCCGCTCAAGCGGCCAGACCAGCTTCCATGCCGGAAGCCGTGGATCAAGCCTTGAAGGTTCTGGCTGCACCGCCGGTGCCAAGCCTTGAATCGACCCCGACTCCCGCATCCTCGCCAGCACCCGTTCCCGAGCGAAACCGCGAGCCGAGCCCGAATCAAGGCGCAACCACCGATCAGAACGCCGTGTCGACGAACGCCAAGCCAGACGCCGTTGCGAAGAGCGACAGCGAACCATCACCGGCCTCACCCCCTACCAATAGCCAGGCACGTTTGGTCGACGCACCGAAGCCTGAGGCAAAACAAAAGGGAAGCGACTCGCAACACAGCGACGATGAGCAAGTTGAGCGGGCGGGGTGCGCGACCTGCGGCGGGTTCCACAGCAGTAATGCTGGGGCAGATCTTCACGCCTCCATGGGCTGTGCCAGCGGCAACTGCATCCCCGGCCGTCCACCTTGCAACCCGCTGTGCAAAGAGCACGACACGGTCATCGGCGCGTTCTGTCAGAATCTCTATGACTGCCTGTGTTGCCCCGACCCCTGCTACCAGCCCGCATGGGTTCCCGCTGCCAACGCTTCGTTCTTCGCGGACTACGCGCGGCCTCGCACCGTGACTCGTATCCGTTACGACAATCTCGAGAACATGACGCGCCCCGACCGCAACCAGTTCTGGATCAATAACGTGACCCCGGCCTTCAAAAAGAACGCCTTCCCGTACCGTCCCACCGCCCGGCTCCAGCAGGTCTCCCTCTACCAGGAGGCGGCGGGCGAGCGCGGCAGCTTCTTCGTCGAGTATCCCTACCGGCAGATCAACGAGAGCTGGGCCCCGACCCAGGCCGGCTTCGGCGACGTGAACTTCGGCATCAAGTCGCTCCTCTTCGACTGCGAGATGCTCCAGGTCACCTTCCAGATGCGGACCTATATGCCCAGCGGCAACTTCACAGAACAACCTGGGCACCGGACAGTTCGCTGTCGACCCCTCGATCCTGACGTCGCTGAAGCTCAGTGACGGCACCTATTTCCAGGGCCAGTTCGGCAACTGGGTCCCAGTGGGAGGCCCAGGCGGCAACTCGAAGCTCGCAGGCGGCGTCTTCTACTGGCTGATGAGTCTCAACCAGGTCTTGTGGCACGTCACTCCCGACAGCCCGCTGATCGCGACCCTCGAGATGGACGGCTGGTCGTTCGAGAACGGAGGCTTCACCCCCCGCATCAAGCCGCGTGGGGTGCTCGCCAACCCCTTCCCGAGACGGCGGCGGCGTGTCGTACTTCAACATCGGCCCGGGTCTTCGCCAGTCGATCTGCAACCGGCTTGACTTCGGCGGCGCCATCACCTGGGCGACCAATGCTGCTGCCCACTGGGCCCAGCCCTGGTTCCGCTTCGAGGTGCGATTCCTCTTCTGATGGAACTCTGCCAATCATCTCTCGCTCGGTCCGGTGCGGGCCGTCGGGCCTCGGAATAAACCTGCAAGCCATGGCGAACACGAGGGGGTGGCTCTCCTCGTGTTCGTTTCGTTTCCCCCGGCAGTTCAATGCGATGCCGCAGCAGTCACGGCCCTTTGACACCGAGGGCGGTCCGCACGTCGAGACAAGGCTACGCCCCTCGTAGATCGTTCCGTCCGGATGGACCATGAAATGGTTTCCCACGTCATCCCACTCAGCTTGATCCGGTTTCAACAATCCCGCGGGCATCCTTGCTTCCCTGGTCTACTTGTCCTATCGCGCAGGAATCGCTGTCCATTTCGGGTCTCTTGACCCGTAGACTGATCGTATTGGTAATACGCCCGTCACGGCGAGAATTCCGTTTCGGGTTCTGGTCCAAAACCAGTTATGCTGCAAGGGAAAGCAATGAGGAGCGATGTGCAGCTTCGGCTCGGAGAGTCAGGCCATGCAAGACGAGCGCACTGAACCGTCCCGCCCCTCGTGGAGAGGCAAGGCCGCTGCGGCGCCTCGACCACAACCAAAGGGACGCGAATGGAAATGGACCAAGCGGAGATCCAGACCGGCCGGAGAGGTGAAGCTGCCGGGATCGGGAAGCTTCAAGGTGGCCGGTGCCCTGCTTGGATTCCTCGCCTGCCTGGCTGCCCTCGTGGTCCTGATCATCCTGATCTGGCCCCCTTCCTCGGTGGCTCTCGTCCTGGTCGGGGCCGACTATGCCGACAACCTGATGATCCCCCACAACATCCTGGGCTGGAGAGGAATCGAGGCAATCGATGCACTCGCCAGGACTCCACCTCCATGGGCACTGTTCAAGCCCGCAAGGTTCAAGCCGATCGGCACGATTCACAAAATCGACCAACCCGACGACTGGGACAAGCTGATCAAGGATCTGGTGAAGAGCCGGTTCGAGCAGCAGACAATCGTCATCGTGCTGGCACTGCACGGGGGCTCCGATTCCGAGGGGGCCTACCTCTGTCCAGACCGGATGGCCGGTCCGATGGAACGGATTGACCTGTCGCATGTCATCGCGTCCATGGCCGAACTTCCTCCTGAGAAACAAAAGATCTTGGTGCTTGAAGCCACGCAGGTTCCGTCGAACTGGCATCTCGGCATGTTGCACAACGACTTCGCCCGCCGGCTCGACACACTGGATGACGAGATCAAGAAGGTTCAGAACCTCTGGGTCCTGAGCGGCGCCGATGTGGACCAGCGGTGCTGGGCCTCCGAAGGCCTGGGTCGCACCGTGTTCACCCACTATCTCATGGAAGCGTTCCAAGGCCGGGCGGCCGGTTACGATGGTCGCCTGAGCCTGGATGAGCTTCACCATTATGTCTCGAAGCAGGTGCGGAACTGGGTCTGGAACGCACGTGGTGCCATTCAGGAGCCTGTCCTCTTGCCCCGGGCGAGGCGCAAGAGTGGCCGAGGCGGAAGCGGCGAAAGCGACGTACAGCCTCCACGCGAGAAGGGCACGGGAGAAACGGCCTCCCGCCGGCCCTCCAGTCAGGTCTTCCTGGCGACGCTCGCCACGAAGTTAGCTTCGACGTTTAAGGAACCGTCCGATCAGGAGCTCCGCGCGGCTTGGAAAGCGTTCGGCGAGCTCAACTCCCTGGTCCCTCACCCGATGGTTTGCTCTCCCCGGCGGTGGAGGCAATACCAGGCGGAATTGATTCGTTTCGATGAGCTTGTTCGGGCTGGAGCCTCGGAGCAGGCATTGACGCCGATTCACGACCGGATTGTCTCCTCACGGGACAGGCTCGAGAGAGAGCGCATTCTTGAAGGCAGTTCGCTCATCGGCCGAGAATACCCTGGCGATGAGCGCCCTGGACGGACCTTTAGGCGGGCCCGAGGCCTCCGGCTCGGAGTTCGTTTCGTTCTGGAAAGCCAAAAGCCTCTCAGAGGCCGCAAAGGCCTGGGAGTTGTTGCGGGGGTCCGAGTCCGCTGGCGGCCCGGGACGACCCTCGGTTCGAATTCGCGGCGACGAGTTTCTGCTGCTGCAAGCAAGCCGTTATCCCGGCAAGGATCTCGAGTCCGTCGCCGAGAAGCTCGACATCACACGCGGGCACGATTATCCGCAGCCGGCGGAAGCCCATTTCGCGAGGATGCTGGCCCGGCGGCTCAAGCCGGTTGGCAAGCAACCCCAGAAGCTCCTCGCGGCGGTCAGCCAGGCCATCTCGGTCCGGAGCCAGGCAGAAAAAACAGCGCTGGGAGCGACAGACAAGGCTCGGACCTACTCCTATTGCGAGCAGATATACCCTTGGATCGGCAAGCGAGTCGAAGCCGCTGACGCCGAGCGCCGCCTCGGGGAGGACCAGCTTTTCTCTTCCGACCAGTCAGCCTGGGACCAGGCGGCCGCAGCCCTGGGAAAGTCACGCTCGCTATACACCGAAATCGCCGACCGAGCCACGACGGTCCGAGCGGCGCTGGCGACGCGCGATCGTGCCCTCGCAGACCTTCCCGGCTTTTCCCACTGGGTGGCCGATCGATACGCCGACGAGCTCCAGGGCGAGCTGGTCTCTCACATCGAGAAGCTCTGGGAGAAGACGCACCTGCTCACGGCCAGGCTGGAAAACAGCGACGACCAAGCCGATCTGGCCATCCTGCGACAGGCGGCCAGGGATCTCTCCGAGGGGATGAAGCAACTGTCAACACGGTTTTCCGAGCTCGCCGACCGGATCGACACGAACCGCTTGAAGGAAGATTGGGAGACGACTACGGCCGTTGCCTCCGTCCCGTTTCAGGACGCCGGCGGCACATTCCACTCGCGAGCAGGCTCTGGGAGCGGATCGCAAATATCAAGAAGCACGACCGCGAGCTGGCCGCGGACGAACCGTCGGACACGGCCAAGATCACCGATGAGCAGATCGGCGAAGAGCAGAAGCGCACGCGAGTACGTGCGGAAAACCAGGCCCTGGCGGCCTTGGCGGTACTCGGGGAGTCTTGGTTCGACGACCGAGAGGCGTTCGCGGCCAGGGAACATGGTGATTACGCATCCACGCTCAAGAGAGTCCGTGCCGCAAGTGAGAAGGAATTGGACCAGGGTCAACCCTGGTGGGTCGAGATCGCCGCGGCTGGAGACCGCATCGGCCTACGCTGGCAGCTTATGGCCGGACAGATCGATCAACTCACCGACGAGCAGAGCGGAATTCCCGATTTCCAGGTGTTTCAGAATCAACTCGTCAAGGCCGACCGGCTGGAGCGGCTGATCGACGGCGGCTCGCCTCGAATCTCTGATTCAGTGACCCAGGCAGCGATCCGGCTGCGCGAGGCAAGGGTCCACACTCTGCTGCTCGGTATGGCGGATCGCGCGTGGGAAGATCACTGGTACGATGAAGATCCGAAGGAACGTTACTACCACGCAGTCGGATCGCGGTTCATCAACGATGCCGATAGCTTCTTCCGTCAGAGCGCGCCGGTACGCGCGGCGCGCGCTCGCCTGGATCGGAAGGGAAGAATCGCCCTCGACGGCCGGCCGCGGATCGTTCTCACCAGTGAGAGCGAGGCCAGAATCGCATTTCGGCTCGCCGACGAGGGAATCGTCCCAGCCGGTTTTCCCGTGGTGAGCCCCACCGCCGAGCAGCCGCTCGAACTTGAGCCCGCGGTCAAGGGTTTTCACGTGGTTCCCAGAGGGCAAGCCAAGGACTCGGTCGCCATCACCGTTCACAACCCCCTGGGAGACCGTTTCGAGAAGGACCCAAACGAGAATCGCCCCCGGGAGCTGTCCTCCTCATTGCGGCTCGACGGCTTCTTCCGGGGCCAGGTGTTCAGCGGGACGACCGCCGTCTCGATCGAGCCCTGTTCCCGATACCGTCGCGATCGGACCACCACCCAGCGATCCTCCCGACGCGAGCATCGCCGTGCGCGCCAGCAAGGACATCATCGCCCGCTTCGGCGCTGGGACTGGCTCGATCGCGATCGTCCTCGATTGCTCGGGGAGCATGCTAGATCTGACCGGAGGCGGCAGAACGAAATTCGACGAAGCTCAGGAGGCCCTCAGAGAGGTGCTCCCTCTCGTGCCACCCAAGACCAAGCTGAGTCTCTGGACCTTCAGCCAGCTTCCCCCGGGAGTCAACCAGCTATTCCAGGGAGACCCGCTCGAGAGCGAGCCGGAACTGAGCATCAAATCTCTCTTGCCGATGGCCCCCTGGGACCCGAATCGAGCTGGTGCGATCGTCAACCAGATCCGGCAACTTCGTCCGCTCTTGACGACGCCGCTTGTCCAGGCCATGTGGAAGGCGGCCAAGCAAGATCTGGAATCCGCAACCGGGCACAAAACTCTTCTCGTCCTGACCGATGGCAATGACACTGAGCTTGAGAAGTTCAAGCCGAAATACAATCCGTCCAGGTTGTCCGTCAAGGACTTTATCGTCGCCGGCTTCAAGCCTCTGGGCATCACCGTGAACATGGTGTTCTTCACTCCGGCGACCGTGCCGAAGGAGATCGACGATGCCAGGAATCGCTTCGGTCCGGCCCTGGCCCAGCTCGAACCTCGCGGCAGCTTCAGGACGGCCAAGGATCTCAGGGAGCTGATCGCGACGCTCCAGCGAGGCCTGATACAGAAGCTCACCTGTCAGATCCTCAAGCCCGATGGCACGCCCGTCGATGACGAACCGCTCGACGTGACGGCTCCGGGCGAAGAGGAACGGTGGTGCCGGGGATTGAAGCCAGGTGTGTACAAGCTCAGGGTCAACGTCGGGTCGAATCTGGAGCAGGATATCGACCTCAGGGACGGCGACCGGATCATCGTGGAGCTGGTCGAAGACCAGGCCGGGTCGGTTGTCTTCCGACGCGGACTTTACACCGACTGCAACGAATTCGCGGGCCGTTCCAGGGTGGTGAACGATGCCTGGCGGTTAACCTCGCTGACGAACCAGGTCCGGGCAGTCGGCGGTCATGATCGGCTGCAATTGGCCACTGCCCTGGAGCGAAAACCTGAAGACGTCGTCGCTGGCGAAATTCAGCAAGTCAAGCCCCGCATGGTCTGGTTTCATCTGGGCGCCGAGGATGTCGAACATCCGGAGACCCAATTCATGACCCGGTGGCGTGAGCGCGTCTTCTATCCCGGCTCGATCTGGCAGTTCGACGTTCCGCAGTGGCTTCCGGGTCCGGCCGGCGACCGGTACGCCACTCCCGTCTTGAAGGCCTGGTGGAGCAACCCCGGGAGCAAGCTTGAGCCGGCCGCCGAGGTCCGATTCGAGTCCCCCGGCAAGCTGGGAGACATACCCCGCGGGGTGCGGCTTGGCGAGGGGAAGACAGTTACCATCGAATCGATCGGCCTGGAGAACCATCTCGTCGAGGTGGCGCCGGGCGAGCAGACCCAGCTAAAGCCATGTCTCGTCGTGCGGCTGGCTTTCGCCGCCGATTCCCCCTGCCTGGTCGATCCGGCCTCTCTCATCGGGCTGCAGGTCGTCGGCCACGAACATCGCATGTACTCGCGGGCGGGCAGATACACGGGCCTCTTCTGGCCGGTGAATCCTCCCGAGTTCCAGCGGCTTGCCGGACTGGACGTCATCGCTCTGGACGAGTTCTCGGGGAAGGCCGGCAAGACTAACGTGCTCGAGATCAAACTTGGGCCACCCAGAGTGGAATCGCAGATTCCGGCCCCGCCCAACGTGCCCTTGCGGCCAAACTAAGGCCGATTGTCAAGGCTTCCGCCGCCATGATCGTTTCCATTTCTGGAGTGCTTCCGCTAAGGGCGAGTGGACGACTTCGAGCATCTTCGACGGGGCTGGGAGAGGAGACACGCGATGAGCGCTGAGAGTACAGCAGGTGTGGGACGCTGGCGTGAAGGAAGGCGAAACCAGTCCGGCCCTGATCGAAACCGAGTCGCTGCCAAGAAATGGTTAGGGACGACGCTGCTCTCGGCACTCCTACTGGTCGCGGCCGGAGCGCCTGATCTGGATCGTCTGGCAGATGGTTCGCCCCTGGCAGGTCACACCCGAATTCGTCGCGCTCTTCATCAGCAGGTACAAGGCACCACAGATCCCGAGGTTTCCCCAGGCCGGGGCCGACCGTGACATGATCCGGGAGGCAACTTTCCTGGACTCGACCCACTCGGACGAAAAAACCGACGAAGGGCTCACCCTCGAGGTCATTCAAGATCGTCTTGAGCGGCTCCGCCAGAAGAAGACCGACGACGCCGTGATCGTTTATCTCTCGACCCATGCCGTGGTCGACGATGCGGGAGCCGTGCAGATCCTCGCCTATGATTCCGACCCCTTCGCCGCCAAGACCCTTCTTCCCTTCAAGACTGTACTGAACGCGCTGAAGCAGTGCCCGGCTCGAAAGAAACTCCTGGTCCTGGATGTCATGCCGGACCGCGCCAATCCACTGGAACTGGGAGGAACTGAAGACGGCGTCGCCGACCTGATCGCCAGGGAACTGGCTCGCCCGGGCGAACCGCGCAAACTCGACGATCCCGATCTCGCGGTGCTGGCCGCATGCTCTCCCGGCGAAGTCGCACTCTGGTCCGAGCCCCTTCGTCAGTCCGTCTTCGGCCACTTCTTCGTCAAGGGTCTCGCAGACCCCGAGGCGGACACCGATCTCGACAACAGGGTCTCTCTCCAGGAATTGTTCAAGTATCTGACCCAGCGAGTGGACGGCTGGGCACGCCAGCATCGGGCCTTGCGCCAGCGTCCCATGCTGATCGGCTCGACCGAGTTCTTTCCGCTATCCTCGCTCAACCGCCGAAAACCCAAGCCACCCGCCACAGCCGAGGCGACGCGGAAAGCCGGCGAGAATGAAAACCCAGCAGACCAGTCCGAAGTCTCGGCGGACAAATCCAAGGACGTGGAAAAGCGCAAGCCGGAAGACAAGCGTCAGGCCGAGAAGCAGAGCAAGCCAACCAAAGGAGCAGAACAGGACAGCGGGAAACCAGCCACCGCAGCGCCGACTTACCCCCCATGGCTTGCCAAGGGATGGGAGCTGCGCGAGCGATGGGCTGTCGGTCCCGAGATCGCGGCAGCACCGCGTCTGTTCCGCCGGCTTGAAGCGTTCCTGCTTCGCAGCGAGCAGGGATGGCGCCTGGGAACGGACCCCAAGAGCCTCGAGGCCGCCCTGGACAAGGCCGTCACCGCGCTCACCGCGAAGATGGATCAAGAACGCCGCGAGAATCGACCTCCTGAGCGATCGGTAGGTCAGGCGCTCGCCTTCGGCAAGCACGCGGAGCAGCCACTGGTCAAGGATCTCAAGGAACTGCTGGAGCGCGAGCGTCATCCTGATCCCGTGGCAACCGAAGACGTGCGGAAAGCACAGAGAATAGAGAAGGTCGGCGCCCTGCTCAAGAGCCTGAAGGAAAAGACAGGCCTCGACCTCGCGATGGCCATCGTCGAAGCGGCCAAGGGCGCACGGCTCGACCCCGCAACAGTCCAGCTTCTTGATTCAATCGTCGTCGACAGTAGACTCACGCGCAATGTCATCGAGCTTCGTCTCCTCCAACAACTCGCCGAGCGCGCCAGGAAAGTTCGGCGGGACGATTGGGACGACGAGCTTGTAAGACAGATCTGGGACACCGTGATAGTCGCGGAAACGACGAACAATCGGCCCTGGGCATTTCCCTGGCTGCGCGGTTTGCTGGATGAAGCCGACGCCTTGCGCCACGAGGCCGAGGTCCTCTTAGTCCCCCGAGCCATAGGGTACGCGTCGGCCGCGCAGATCTCCCAGTCATGGGACCGGGTGGCCCGAGCCTACGCATTCATTGACGACAGCCAGACCAAGATCGATGAAGCCCGAGCGGCGAGTGTGCTGGCTCGCGCCACACTGCCGGCCTATGTTCCCTTCCTGGAGGCGAGCACAAGCGGCGATCGTTCCGGCCTCTGGCTCGACGCGGCAAGAAGCGTGCAGGCTCTCGACGACCTGCTCGAAAAGCCGGATCTCGGCGCCGCGAGCGCTGCCCCGACACGTGATCAGCTCGAGTTGCTCAATGGCAGGCTGACCGAGAAAACTCGGGAACTGAGAAACCAGCTTGGCGAGCTGCTCCGTCCCTTCCGGGCCCCGTCCGTGCAGCAACTCATCTTGAAATGTAACGACAACCTTCCGGAATCGCGGCTGGGCCGGGAAGTGGAGGCCTTCCTCCAGACGCCTTTTCTCACGGCTTCGGATCGCCAGGAACTCTGGAAAACGAGCTTGGATCTGGACCGGCGACTCGAGGAACTGGCAACTCGCGACAGCGGTTCGACTACCGTTGCGGACGCCTCTGCGGATCGGCACCTGGCCGTCAGCAACCAGGCCGGTCGCCGGAAGGAGAGGCTCCAGGCTCTCCTGAAACTGGCAGATCCGAGATCGAGTACCAAGGACCTCGAGCCTGGCGCGGTTCTCAGCATCAAGGATTTCAGAAAAGACCAGCCCAAGGAAGCCGAAGAGCAGATCACCGGCGATCCCCTCGCACATACGTGGGCTGACCTGGCAAGGTTCACTCGAACCGTGCATGCCAGGATCACCGACGCGTTGCACCGGGGAGAACGCGAGCCCGGCCAGGACCATCCCGCATGGATCGCGGCGGCCTTCACCCTCGATGGGGAACACAATCCGAACCGGCAAAGTCGAGATCGGGAAAACCTCGCAGCCTGGACCTGGCTCGCCTCCCGTTACCTCCATGAGAGCGGTGATCTTCAGGGAGCCCTCGATTCATCCGACAACTTTTTCGAGTCGGCCTCTATCGAGGTACCCCGCGCGAGCGAGACACGCCCAGAACCGCGGCTCAGGCTGAGTCTTCCCGAGCAGGCGAGTACAGTCCGCCGACTCTCGTCGCGGCAGCCGACGGCTGACGTCGACGTCCAGCTCATGCTGGGTGGGACCGATGGCGGGATTTCCGAGCGAGTGACAATGACCTTCATCAAACCCGATGACCCACGCCTCCAGGTGTCGAAGCCTCAACCGCCGGAGCTTGAGGTGTCGCCCACAACGTCGAAACCAACCCGCTTGCACCTTGAGTGGGACGAGAGTAAGGGAATTGGTCCAAAGGCGCCTCCCGCCGGGATCATCGTTCAGGCTCGGCTTACTTCCGGCCGGACGTTTCACTTGCTCGTGCCGATCGACATCGTTCCCGCCAATGCCCTGCCTCGGCTGGCGATGCGCGTCGACCCCGCCCAGCCGGACGACCTGCCGATCGATCCGCTCCGGCTGAGGACCCTGCCCGAGCGGCAATCGTTCTTCGTGGTGGTGAAGAACCCCTCGCCGGTCGATCGCAAGGTCATCGTCGATGTCATGGCCGGAGACGCGGTGATCGCCTCGAGCAGTGAAAAGGACAAGCCGCCTCTCGAGGTAAAAGCGGGCTCCACCGTCGCCGCGAGTTTCGGCGATCCGACCGTAAAGGCCACCGACCCACTCCCCGAGGCTCCTCCCGATCTGAGCCTTCGTTTACGCGACGCGGCCGGTGGCCAGGAGTATGAACGGCGAGACCTTCGACCTGTCATTGCTTCGCCGCTCGAGTACATCGAGATCGTCCGGGCGCAGTTCATTCCGCCTCGTCTGGGCGAGCTGAATCGGCTCGAAGTCACTCTCCGCTCGCTGCCCCAAATGACCGGGCCCCCGTGTCCGGTCAAGCTCAACATTCCGTCTGATCCAGAGCTGTTTCCGGCCTTCGTCGAACCTCCCCGCGGCAGCCTCGAGGGCGTGATCGAGCCTGGCGGCAAGCTTCTGAAACTCCTGGCTGAGGACATCAAGCTCAAGCCGATCGCCAGAGACGAAGGGCGCTTCTCGCTTTCGATTGATGGAATGACACGCGCCCTCTGGTATCAAACCCGCTTTGTCCTTGAAGGACAGGCGCAGAAGGTCGAGCCGGTGCGGCGCGGGCGGGTAAGGTTCCGGCCCGAACTCTCCGTCAAGTCGGACAAGCCGGCGAAACTCATGGTCCATTTCGTGGTCGATAACGCCCCGCCTGGCGCGATCCTGGCATTTCGCCTTGGCCACTTCGAACGTGGGGAGTTCAAACCCGACATCAAGGACTGGAGTGATCGAGCACAACCGCGACACATCGGGTTCGATCCCCGAGGGAAAGGGGGCGCACTGCAGTTCGAAGCGTCAGTCGGCGATTGGAACAAGGAGTTCGACATCCCAGGCATTCGGGGCCGGAAGATCCTCTACGCCTACTTGCTTGACGCCCGTGGCCGTGAGGAGCTTGACAAGTGGGGAATGGAGCTGGTCCTTGATGACGTCCCGCCCCAGATTACTCGAGTCCAGGTCCCCGAGGAGATCGACTCAACGAGTCCTCGGCTCACCGCCAAGGCGACCGTGAAGGCGACCGAATCCAAGATCAAGGATGTCGCGTTCATCGTTAACGTCGGCACCAAGGGAGATTTCACAAAGGCCGAGACCAAGACCGTCGCCGGAAAGCCTTCGTCAGGAGACCCGGATACCTGGGAAGCGAGCTTGCCTGTACCTCAGGGAGCAAGCGGAAAGCTCGTCGTCAGTGCCCGGGCAACAAACGGAGTAGGATTGACCGACGTCGCCCACGGCGAGATCGCATTACGGGAACCAATGCCAGAGCCTTCCAAGGCCGCGGCCAAACCGGCCGAGGACAAGCCTGGAGCCATCGAGGGGAAAGTGACCGAGAACGATGTGGCCCAGCCCGGTTTGACGGTCTACTTGATCGACCCCAATGTCAAGGATAAGGAGAACCCGGTTAAGGATCAGAAAAAAACCAATGCTGATGGCACCTATTCGTTCCTGGAAGTGAAACCGGCACGCTACCATGTCCTCTGCGTGAAGGACGCAACCAACCGGCGTGCAGACAAGGATGTGACGGTTCCGTCCGGCAAGACCGTGCGCCAAGACCTCGACCTTCTGCTCCCCTGAACACTCAGGTTCTTGGAGTCAAGATTCCAGAATGGCTGTGATTTCGCCTTAGCCCCCGGTGTCGTCCTTGGAGTGGGAGACAACGTACAAGCCGATCAGTCCCAGGATGCTGGCGATTCCCACGCCAATGACGCACAGCAGAAAGATTTTGAGTCCTCGTGCCACGCGCGTGAAGCTGGCGTCGTGGAGCAAGGCGGCGGAGGTCCAGGTGACATTGTCCTGATCCTCAATCAGTCGCCGCAGGACGCTGGAGGCGAAGGCCTGTTCGGTGACGGAATCTGTTCCGGTGCCGGCAAGGTAGCAGCCGCGGAAGAGGATTGGCTCACCAGAGAGCGTGGGAAGGCAGTCTTTCACCACCTGCGCCAATCGCTCGTGGCGATCACGCATCGTGGCCAGAAAGCGGTAAAGTTGAGAATTGACTCGCACCACCTCAGTGACGTCCTCGCCTCCAGGCACTTCGACTTGAAAGAGTGAATGGACCATCGAGGGGAATAGCGTGGTGCCGATCCAGGAAACCGAGTCTCTGACGCGCAAGGGTGCCTCGTCGGAATCGACGTCGGGGACGAGCGGGAAACGCTGGCCCATGCGGTTGCGTATCTGGCCCGATGGCAACCGCTCGACCAGGTCTGGGAATCCCGGCAGTTTCTCGAGGTCGGAGATCAGGGCCAGCACGGGGCATCGCATCCGGAAAACCTCGAACGCCTCGGCCAGGTCGGTTCGACAGGCCGACGTGACTTCGGAGACAGGGATTCCTGGGTCGGTCAGCGTGACCGGAAGGACGAGCAGAATCCCGTTGACCGGGCAGAATCCCTGTCGGTCGCGCGCGATCAGATGACAGAGGTAGCGTAGTCGAGCCGCGTACTTGTCAAAATCGACCGCTTGTTTGGGCCTCCGGGGCCCATGCTGGAGGAGCTTGGCCAGGTTTTGCCTTTCTGACGCAACGAAGTCTTCGATCCTCAGGGTTGCCCCAGCCCCCGCCGGTCCTCCCATGGTCTTGAACGGATCACTCGATCCTTCCGAGAGGGTATCGAGCGTCACCTCCCCGCGGCCGTCACCTCCTTCCTCGAGTGCGAGGAGCTGCTGGCCCAGGATAGAGGCCCCCGGGCAAGTGACCCAGATCCCCTCACGATTCGCCGTGACATGGAGCGGCTCATCCGGGCCCCTGGGAACTTGCTTGACCTGGGCCTTGATTGCCGTGGCGTGAAACAGGACCTCTTCGCCGCCAGTCGACCCTCCCAGGACCAGGAACAGTGGCGGGGCATCGAGGTGGATCTTCGGATCGAAGTGGATGTCGGCGCGGCCCATTGCCTCGATCGCTTGGCTCCAGGCCCGATCGATGTCCGGATACTCTGACGTCACCGGCGCGGCTTCGAGGTTGAGCAGACGGTAGAGCCACCAGCCCATCCACATCATGGCATAGACAAAGAACGCGAACGAAGGCAGCCAGTACCGGCCAATACGGTGGGGGATCAGGTTATAAAGGGCTAGCCACTCCCACTGGTTGAGCATGTACAGGCCCGCCAGGATCACCCCCAGCAGAACTCCCCGCGCCACCCAGCGCCGGGCAAACCGGCCGTTGCCGCGCCCCCGCTTCGGAACATCGGAAATGCCAGGCCGAACAGCCCCTTGAGAAGTTCCCAGGGTTTCGCGAGGATTTTTATCATTGATCTAGCAATTGATTCTTTCGTTCAGAAACCCAGACCCTCACCGTAGGATCTCCCACAGGATCAGGACGACCAGCAGGACCAGAAGGGAAAGGCTACCGTAGATGGCCACGACCCGGCGGAGGGTCTCCCGGCCTTGAAGCGGTTCGATGTTGGTCTTGACCCCCAGGTCGCGAGGTGAAGACCAGGCCGTGGTCTTCGTGACCTGGGGCCGCATTTCCTCGACGTACTCCCGAATCTTCTGTGGGTCCTCCCTGTATGTGCCCCGGAACCCGAGGACGATACAAAGGAAAAAGGTCTCCACCGCGTCGGCACCCGGCGGGCTCGAGGCACGCGGAGTATTGGGCCGACGCAGCATGATATCCACCTGCTCCCAGAACCGCGTGGCTCGCTCTCGGCTGCCGAACAGCGCCTGCTCAAGAATGAGCGGTTTCCAGCGCTCGGCCCACGAAGAATAGACGATGAACAACTCGTCGATCCAGCAGGCCAAGGCATAACGGGCGCCAAGAAAGGTCCTTCCGTCGCCGGAGTAATCGGTCTGAAGACCTACTCCCGCGTGGGCCGGGAGAAGTTCGATGAGTTGACTCCGCTCCTTCTCGAGATCGGGCGCGACGTTGCTGTCGACTCGGTCTTTGAGGTCCAGCGTATAGGAGATCACCTTGTAAACGAGCTCACTGAACTCCGGCGTCATGGGCGAATCGGCCAAGTGGTATGAGTTAGGTTAGTTCTTGGTTCGCGCTCTTTGTCTTGTCGGTCAGGGATGCCTCGCGATGCCCAGAATCAAACTTTCTGGGATGAATTCGCCGAGCCGGCGCCCAGCAAGAACAGGGAGAATCGAAAGCGCATGTCGGTGGCCAACCGCAGGTTGACAACTTCCTGGCGGTCAATGTTCCCCACGATCTTGTTCTCGTTGAACCGGATCGCCAGCGTCAAGGAACGCTCCACGTACTGCCACTCGGACTGTTGCTGCTCGCGGTTGATCTGAAAATACGTCAGCCCCGTTTCCCGGGGAAGAGCCTGGGGAAGCCTCGGGGCTGGCACATGCACCATTTTCAGACCGGTGTCTCCTAAGGCGTAAATCTTCTCGATTCGATCAGAACTTCCCACCTTCATGTCGATGCCCCCCATGCCCATGAGCTCCACGCACTTGTCGGGGTCGAGGGGGCTGCGCACGCCGATGAAGAGCTGGACGTTCTGGTCAAGCCATGGCCGCTGCAGTTCCACCTTGAGTTGCAGGCCGTCACCTACGAACGGCAATTCCTTGTAGTCGGGCTCGGGAAGGATCGAAAGCAGATCGTCCAGGTAATTCTTGAGCTGGTAGAAACAACCAGCCAGGTCGTCGTGATTATAACGGGGAATTGCAGGGGTCCTGCGCGTTTCTTGCTTGAAAATCGCCAGTTGACCCACGAGCCGGCACAGCTCTTGATAGGCCAGGAGCGGATGAATTCCTTCCACAAAAGCAATGCTGGTCAGAGCTGCGCAGCCTTCGTTGAGCTCACGGAGTTGCGCGAAGATGAGGGCATCACCCGGCGTAGTACTGTCCAGACTGAGCCCCCGCGAGATGGCCTGTCCGGCTAGTTTTTCGATCTTCCTGCCTATCCTGTCGTATACCGATTGGAGAATCCCAACCGACAGGTCGTGCCAGGCGTCGCAGGCTACCATGGGAGGGAAGTAGGTTGCGTCAAGCTGGGGGGTTGCTTCGGCCCGCTCCGATTTCTCGATCCGTGCGATCGGCACGGTCTCGTAGCCGGCGAGGTTGTCAGTGGAAAGCAGCAGCTTGAGGTTGAGACGCCGGATCGGGATCGGCTGGGGGTTGACCCCCAAGTTCTCGTCCTCGAGCTGCTGGTTAATCACATAGTAACGCGTGCCATCGGATGGTCCCGCTTCGCTGACGTTGGCCTGACTCGATTTAAGCACGGGGACGCCTAGATGCACCGTCACTTTTCGATTGCTCTCAAGCACCAACTTGAGATCAAGCTCCGGCAGCGGTCCGTCCTTCGGAACCTCAATCAAAGTTCCGTCCCGCAGCCGTGCCTCGAGGCCGCTGACCGAAAACCGGAAGTTCGCAAGCGCCTCGGTGTTCAGCGTGATCGAGCGCAATCCCCAGTTGTGGTGAAAGGCCCATTTCCCATCAAGCTGCATCAGGCGCACCATCTGCCTATGTTCGGTCAGGAAATGATGCTGTCTCAGAAACATTCCCTCTTGCCAGTGCACTTCACCGCTGGGCATCGTCGACCTCAGTTGCCAGAACTTATTGACAGTCTGAAAGCTCTAAGGGACTTGAGTTAGGATACAGCACGGTCCGTCGCCTTGTGGTCTCACCAGACCAATATCTGCAAGAGGGAATCGTAGCATGTGTGACCCGCCTTTTCCCTCCCTCTTCGGCCAGATTGGCCGCCCATAAGCCCGTAGCTTCCTCATTCCCGGACGCCGTTTGAGTGTACGCCCTAGTCGTCTGCTGACAGCTCTCGCGCGGCCGGGATCGACCGAACCTTATGGCGCAAGGATGGAGGCAAACTTGATGCAGACCTTGGAGCCAATTGACCCGGAGCCTTCCTGGCGGTGTTGGCAGGAAACCTCGGATCCTGATCGGGATTTCTGGCTACGGGCTGATAATGAACTTACGGAGGATAGCTTCGGCAGGATAGACTGGTTATTGCGAAATGACGCCAGGACCCTCGTCCGAATGATCGAATGATCTGCGGATCTGCTTGTGGTTAGCCGAGATCGGTCGTTATGGGAGATCTTGCGCAGAAACCCAATGCGAACTTAAGCGGCGCAGGTGATCGAACCAAGTCTCCGGACTTTCGAGGTTGGCGTGGCGACTCGGGAGGAATATCCCCTACGGCGAGAAGCGAGATGCAGAACAACCCCGAAGCACCTGACCGCGAGCTGGATGAAGGCACCTGGAACCAGTTTGCACAAAGCGACCAGGCAACCCCCTCCGAAGAGTCCCCTGCGCTTCGAGGCAATGGTGCGGACCACGCGGTCGAGCCGAGTCTTGAGGGGCCGAGCACCGTCCCAGTGGCCTCGGCGACTGCCACGCCTTTTACAAAACGCGACAGCGCGAATCCAGCTGTGCCAGTCTCGGCCGACTCGGACGAGAGCACACCCAAACCTGGCACCGAGCGGTCGGACGAATGGGATCTGCTGCCCGCCCCCAAAATCGAGAAAGGGCAGGTCCTGTTCGGAAAGTATCTACTCGAGGAGAAGCTCGGTGAAGGAGGGATGGGGCAGGTCTGGCGGGTCGAGAACATCCTGCTCCAGCGCGAAAGCGCCCTCAAACTGATCAGGCCGGAGATCGCGCAGAACGACAAAGGCTGGAAGCGGTTCGAGCGCGAGGCCCGCTTGATGGCCAAGATCACGCACCACAACGCGGTTGGTGTCTACGATTTTCGCCGAAGCCACTCGATGGGATACATCGAGATGGAACTCGTTCCAGGCGTCAGTTTGCACGACTTTCTCAAACGGCGCGACGGTGAGCCCTTGCCCCTGGATTGGATCAGCCAGTTCCTGGACCAGCTCTGTTCGGTACTCCAGGAAGCCCACGGGCACGTTGACAAGAAATCGGGCAAGGCCAAACCGATCATTCATCGCGACCTCAAGCCCTCCAATCTGATGCTGGTCGAAGGCAAGCCGGCCGATCAAAACCTGAAGGTGCTCGACTTCGGGATCGCCAAGATCGCCGAGGACGAGGGAAACCCCGAACTGACCGGCCAGGGAGACTTTCTCGGTACGCCCGACTACATGAGCCCCGAGCAGATCAGAGGCGGGATCACAAAGGAAGGAAGAGGTGGGGTCGACGGCCGGAGCGACCTCTACGCGGTCGGTGTGCTGCTCTATCAGTTGCTTACCGGATCCCTGCCCTTCAAGGGAATGAACAAGATGGGCGTGCTGGCAGCCCACCTTCACAGCACGATCCCGGCCATGAACGACGCCAACCCTGACGTGCGGGTTCCGCCGCAGGTCGAGCAGTTGGTCATGAAATGCCTGGAGAAAGAACCCGATCGTCGCCCTCAGTCCGCCCGCGAACTGGCCAGACTGTTCCGCGATGCGATCGAGGGACACGACGAACCCGAGCCCCAGAAACTCCGATGGACGCGTTTCGCATGGCCCATCATGGCGGCCTGTCTCTTACTCGCCGGCTTGATCTTGAGCATACCCCGGGCGCTCGAGCTGGTGCGATCCAAGATGCCAACCGGCACATCCAAAACTGTTTTGGAGAGGCCGGATGTAACTGTCACTCCCGTCAAGAAAGAAGTTGCGGGCAAGAAATCAATCGAGGTTCCGGGGAGCAGTAGCACACCGGCCAGCTATAAAACCTGGACGGCCCAGGACTATGAGCCATTGACTGCGGACCGGCTCCAGACATTCGCTGCTGTCAACGAGGTCGCCCTGGAGAAGATACCAGGCGACCTGGGAGATGCACCTGCGGGTCTCAGGCGCAAGTCAGACAAAGGTGTGTTCTATGCGTTCGCGAAGGGCATCTACCTGCCACTCGGTTACCGCGCTGAAGACCCAGGGGCGCTCGATGGTTTCTGGCCCAAGGTGATCGTCCGTTCTCTTGACAAAGTACGGTTCATCCGGATCAACGGAGGAAAGTACTTTCAGGGAGACTTCCGCAACCATACTCCCATCCTCGACCTCAAGGACAATCCCTGTACACCTCACGAGGTCGAAGTCCCCGGCTTCTACATCCAGGAGACGGAAGTCACCAACAAGGAGATCGACGCGTACCTTAGACAGAATCCGGAAGCCAAGCTGTTGAGCTGGAAGAGAGGCCTGAGCGTTTTGCTCGACGACGCCAAGAGACCCGAAGTAGAGGTGATGCAGTATCCAGCCGTCTTCATCGACCGACCGAGGGCCCAGGAATATGCTCATGCCGTCAATGGTCGGCTGCCAACCGAAGCTGAGTGGGAGTACGCCGCTCGCTCTCGTGGACAGAATAACATGTGGGCGTGGAAGAACATGGTTGGCAAGAAGGGGAGCCCGAAAGCCCATCTCGGCCCAATCGTAACCGAGCCTTTTCCTGTCCCAGTCAAGACCTTCCGAGGGGAAGATGAGACTGACCAGAGAGTCTTCGATATGACAGGCAACGTGCGCGAGTGGTGTCACGACGTTTACAGATCCTATTCCGACCTTATCGCCGAATACAGGTCGCGTCTCACCGCTGAGAGCAAGAACCCCGATCAACCGATCTACGATCCGCGCGTAGGCGGCGAGCCGGAGGCAGACAAACCGGATCTGAAGTATGTGGCCCGCGGAGGCTCATTCATGGATGTGCCCGAAGCTGCCATGGTGTTCCAGCGCGATGGAGTTCCCGCTAACGCAGAACCCAGCTACGTGGGATTCCGGGTCGTGATTCAATGTCCGCCGGAGCCCTCTGAACTGTCCGAGTGAATCAATGATGTGATCGGGTTCGCGCGGCGTCGAACGCCGCAATCCAGGTCCTGTCCGTGTCAATGCGAATTCTCCGTTCAAGTGCTCGACGCTTCCGCGATTCCGCGGGAAGGACCGCCATGAAACTCAGCTCACCGGTCCTCGGTTTCGTGTTCGGGGCACTTCTCCTTCCAAGTCCAGGGTCCTGGGGCCAGACGCCGCAGCCCTCTACGCCGCCTCGACCTCGGCAAGTCTGGGCGATCGTTGTGGGCGTAGGCAACCCGATCGACCCCAAAGTTCGAGCCCAGAGCAACCGCGAGGCGGTCCAACATGCCTTTAGCGTCTTGAAGTGGTTCAGCAGCACGGCCGGATGGGATCGCAGCCATCTTCTTCTACTCACCGACTTCGGCGGCAATGACGACCCGGGATTACCCCAGTCCCCAGCGCCGAACATCACACCAACCAGGAAGAACCTCGACTGGGCGTTCCGATCTTGGCTTGCCTCCAAGGCACAGCCGGGCGATGTCATTCTCGTCTACTTCGCGGGCCAAGCCCGGGCATTGGTCGCAGGCGATCCCTCCATTCCGCCGGAGTACTATCTCCTCCCCACTGATGTATTGTCTGACAACTTACAGACACGGGGCTGGCCGCTCGACAAGGCATTGGATGGATATGCTCGCCAAGGGAAGTTCCAGATCGTCTGCTGGCTGGGCACATCGTTGCAAGTCCAGCAAGCAACAAGCGGAGCGAACGTTCGGTCATTGGATTTGGCCCGGTTGAGTCGCGACTGGATGCACCGGCTGGCACGGTGGCCCGGCGTGACGGTCTGGCTGGCGTCGAACCGTTCCCCGCTCGCGGCTGGTTCCGACCCAGCAACTCTGTTCACCCAGGCGCTCCTCCAAGGTCTGGGAGAGAAAGATCGCAAGCAGAACCTCGCTGCTTGCCTGAAGGCTCTCCATCACGACTCAAAACTCAAGGCGGGAGGGTTTCAATCGATCGGGGGAGTGCCTCCTGAGCTGACCCTTTGGCCCGATCTGATGGCACCGCCGGGTATACCGCAACGTCCGGAAATGGTGCTCCAGTTAGGACATGCCGAGAGGATCCTGGATATCGCTTCCACTCCCGACAGCCGGATGTTCCTGACCGCAAGCCAGGATTCGACGATCCGGGTCTGGTCTCCCGCTCAGAAGGTGCTCCTTCGCGTCCTGACCGGTCATTCGGTCGGGGTCACGACGATGGCACTCAGCAGCAACGGGCGATGGCTCGTGAGCGGAGGAGGGCGAGGTGAGATCCTCATCCACGACTTGACCAAAGACTTCGCACGCCGTTCCGTCGGCCGGCAGCCGCACGACGAGGGATCACGAATCGTGCAGGTCGCCATGCTTCCTGACGGGACCCACTTCGTCTCGGTCGACAGCAAAGGCCAAGCCTTCCGGTGGGACCTCGAGAACTCGGTCCTGATCCAGGAACGTTGGATCGAGAGCATCGCCTGTCGCAAGTTGGCCAGCGGAGGGACTGCCGGCAAAGGGAGCGTGACCGCGCTCTGTGGGGATGGGACTGTCCGGCAGTTTGATGCTTCGGGAGCCGGCGGAGTGGTCATCCCGACGCCCGCAGGCCATCCGTCGGCGATCGCGGTTTCTCACGATGGCCGCTTTCTGGGAGTGGGCTGCACCAACGGCCGGGCCGTCGTGCGAGATATTCTCGCCGGCCAGCAGATCGATCAGAAGGTGTCCGAGGGCCCGATCGACCACCTGGCGTTCTCTAACGAGGGGTTGCTGGCTGTCGGCCATGAGAAAGGCGTGCGGCTCGTCGAGGTCAGACCTGGCCCGGCGCTCGGGATTCAATCGGATCTGCTCCGTGATGTCGGGGCCGAGACGGTGCGGTTTTCCCCCGACGGCCGTCTCCTGGCCGTCTGCGCTCGCGGAGGTGGCTCCTTGCACGTGTGGAAGATCGACGGTGTTGGTCACCCGGTATCGATCGTGAATGAACCACAGGCTGGAGTGCTGTCCGTGACCTACTCGAGTGACAGCCGCACCCTCGTCACCGGGAACAAGCTGGGCACGGTGAAGACCTGGCCGCTGGAAGATCGCCGGGAAGTCACGTCCTGGACGATCCCGGCGAACCGGGGCAAGATCCAGCTCGTCTCCGCCTCTCCCGGCCGCCGATTCCTGCTCGTCATCAACGAGCTGCACCAAGCTCATCTCTGGGACCTCGCCCAGCGGACGTGTCGCAGACTTGCCGGCTCGTGGTCGTCCGGTGTCTTCCAGAACGACGATGTCCTGGTGCTGGCCGACCGGCCCGAAGGAGCTCAACCAGGTCGTCTGATCCGGATCAATCGGCGCACCATGACGACCGATGGGACTTTCTTCGCGCGGTCGAACGGCAAGTTCACGGTCCCCGGGGACACCAGATTTGACGTGGTCACATTGTCACCCGATGGGACCAAGATCGCTGCATCGGCTGGCAGGTCCCAAGTTCCCCTCATTTGCGTCTGGGACACGGCGACCGGACGGCTGTCCCACTGGATCACCGACGCGGTCCTGGACCATCCCGCGTTCGCCCTCAGCTTCTCCAGTAATGCCCGGGAACTCGTGACTGCCGGTGACTCGACCGTGGCGGAACTCTGGGACCTGAGCAAGCACGAGGGAGCAATCGACGCACCTGCCGTGACCTTTCAGGATGCGGCAACCGGGGACATGACGTGCGTCCAGGTCCGTCCTGGAGCTCACCGGCAGATGGTGAGCGGGCATAGCGATGGACGCCTCCTGCTCTGGTCGTGGGACGATGGCAAGACTCGGCAGCAGTCGCCGGCCCAGATCCTCGCCGAGCGGTTTTTCAACGGGGCGGTCCACTCGGTCACCTTCACTCCCGAGGGTCGGTATTTGTCGGCGGTAGGTGACGGGACCATGATCTGGCTGGCTGAGATGGAGCCCCGGGTCCGTCAGCTCCGCGATCTTGGAACGCCCCCACATCACTTCGAGCAGATCAACACTCTTTCAGTGTGGCCGGGCTCGCTGGGACCGTTTCGCCTGGCCGTGTCTGGGCTCTTGACACCGGGGCTGCCACCTTTCATCGAGCCACCGTGTCCTCCAGTGCTGATCAGCGGCAGCGACGACACTACGATCCGGTTCTGGAACCTGGAGAAGCGTACTCTTCTAGGAACTTTCTGTGCGGCTTCGACCGGAGGTATGTCCAGTGAACTTGCGGGTGAGGGTGCCAGCGCGCGCCATGGACTGGGTGCTCTATACCCCCGATGGTCATTTCGACGCCTCGGAAGCGGGACGAGAACTCGTGCGATTCCGCCAGGGAGATCACGGGCACACCCTGGAGCAGTTTGACGGCACCAAGCTCTACAGCTTCGACCTGGCCGACCATCTCAGATCCGGTCGGCCTCTCGAGTCAGCAATCTTAGCCGCACCGCCGCCGGTGGCGATCGATCCACCGCCCAGGGACGATCCTGCCCAACCCGAGACGAAGTTAACTGTTTTGCTCGGTGCAACCGATTTCAACGACGTCCGGCTTTATCACAATGGGATCCCGATCTCAAGCGGTCTGGAAGGTGCAGCTCTTCCGCTTCCCGACCGGTTCCACGTGACTGTCCGGCTTCTTCCTGGCATGAACCGGTTCTACGCGATGGCCAGCCGCGACGGCGCCTTCGACAGCCGTTCAGAAGAACTGGAGATCCCATACGACGGCTCAATTGAACGAGCACGACTTCACGTCATCGCCCTTGGGGTGGGAAATTACGAACGAGAGAAGCTCAGTTTCGCCAAGCGTGACGCTGAACGGCTCAGCGAGGTGCTCCACGAGCGCGGGTTGGGTGCTGGGCAGGAGCGCGGCAGGAGTGTATTGCTGACAGATAGCCAGGTGAACGCCCGCAATGTTGCCAAGGCATTCAGTGACATCGGGCAAGCAGTCAGGGGACACCCTCAGGACACGGTGGTCCTCTTCCTCGCGGGACATACCGGCGTTTTTGATCACGAGCGCTTTTGCCTGTTGCTGCCAAAATACCCGTTCCCCGCAGAAGCACCGCTGCTGGTAGCCGCCCGAAGCGCCAATCCACCAACCGCGCCGGGTGCGAAGGTCACTCCGGACCACCTCCTTCCGTACACTATGCTTGCAACCAATATGATGCGGCTAGATGCCCTCAACCGGCTTGTGATCGTCGATGCTTGCCAGGCCGAGGCAATCCTGACAGATCCCCAGGTAGAGGCGATCCGGAAATGGATGGAGATTGGATCGCGCAGGGCACGGACTTCGTACCTGATGGCCGCGCGTCGGGGTGAGCCCGCTCTCGAGGTCGAGCCTCTCGGCCACGGTCTGTTTACTTACACCTTGCTCCGCGGTATGCGCGAGATCGGGCCTAAGGAAGAACCCGAGGAAATTGTCAGCCTGAAACTGCGCCGCGATGCCGACTACAACGGCGACGGCCTGATCACCACCGCCGAGCTCGACGCCTACGTGAAGGAGACATTGCCACCGATCGCGGACCTTTTCCCTCAGCTGATCGTGAAGCGAAGGGCGATAGGTAGTACCGGAGCGGCCACTCGGCCCGCGGCGGCTGGGAAGCTCGACCAGTCACTCCAGCTTCAGACTGCTCGCACCTCGTTCCCCTTGATCCGGCTGCGACCTCTCCCGAAGTCAGGACCATGACCGGGTCCAATGGTGTGGTCCAGGCCTATCATTCAGGGACGGGCGAACAGGCTGTCCTGAGAGACGCCACGCGGGTAGTACGGGAAAGCTTCTTGCTGGCGCCCGCTCAGGTCCAGCACCACCTGACGCACCGCCGTGCCGAACTCCTCCAGCGTGTATGGTTCGTTCCGGACTTTGCCGGCCGCGACCACTTGTTGAAACGCACGCGTGACTCCGAGGGCGAAAAAACCGTGCTGTGACGGAACGTCCACGCCACTCGGACCTTCCCGTGAGGCCACGAATGTGATGACCCGCCGCTCTCGCTGAAGATCCCGCACCCAGCTCTTGATGCTGCTTCGCATTCCGTTGCTGGGCAGCTCGTGTACACCATCAAGGAAGAGCACAACGCGACAGCCATAGTCGGTCAACTCACCCAGCCGCTCAGAAATGTCGCGCGCAACGATCACAGGGCTCGGGACTGGCTTCTTGGAGGGATCGGTGTCTGATGCCGCGATCACTGACGTCTTGTCGAACTCAAGCAAATGCGCGTTGATCACCACAGCCACAATGTCGCCCTTTCGGAGCCGCTTGGCCCGTAACCATTCTCCCAATCGATCCAGAGCCAGGTTGATTGAGCGCTCTGAAGCCCTCCCAGCAGTCAGAACGATCTGGTCTTCCTTCGGGTTCTGAAGGGTCTTGGATCCATCGGGAGAGATCAGATGGGCGGAGAGGAAACGCGCCAGTTCGTCGGCGTCCTTGTCAGCGAACGCGACCGGGGGCAGAAGCGCTTCGTTTTGCGTTTGATCGACCCCGATGCTGAGCACGATCAGGCGCGGCTCGACCTTCGGAACGGGAGGCGCATCGTGAGGTGGTATGTACACCATGTCAATGGTTTCCGTCCGCTTGGTGCCGCTCTCACTGGCCGCCTCTACTGCAAGGCGAACCCGCCGTTGGGGAACGAGAGCCACCTGCAGGTTCTCGGTAAGTGCGGGTATCGGTTCTCCGATTCGAGGAAGTTCTAGCACTCGCTCGTCGAAGATGACCCGCCGGCTACCGATTCTCGATGTTCCTTCCGCCTGAATGCTCAATCCCAGTCGAGGATTCGGCACATTGACCAGCCAGACCACGCCCGGAGCAGGAAGGCGTATGCCCCGCTCGACGGATGTGAAGATGATCCGGGGAGGCCGTTCGGCGAATGCCAGGCGCTCAGGTGCTGGCGTTTCAGCCGGCAGCCCCGCTTGCACCAGTGCCTGGTCGAGGTTTCCACCTTCCCAGAGCCGATCCAGTATCCTGGGCTGGTACATGGTCCTGGCGTAGGTGCCTATTGGAACGAAATCGGTCGGACGAGTTGACCGAAACTCGGAATTGACATGCCATCCCAGGAATCGCGAATCGCCCTCGATCGAAGTGTCGTAGAATCCTTGAGGAGTCCAGGCCACCCATTCCTTATCCTTACCCAGCATGAGCGAAAGCGCCGCATTGTTCCTCTTGGTCGACGGCATCGGCGGCATCCGAACCTGGAAGGCGCCTATACCAGGGATCCATTGGGTCCGGCGGACCCAGAGGGCGATCGTATCGAGGCCGGGCCTCAGGTCGTCAACCGCTCCTACGAACCCCGCAAGTGTCTCAGGGGTATAGAACGTGGGAAGTGAGTGTCCCTGAGCAATTCCAGCTCTGAGGATCACGTCGCCGGCAGCCAGACCCATTCCGGCGGCGAAGCCCTTGGGCTCGACCCTGGTGACGACCCAGCCATGATCCGGCCGCTGTTGGAACCTGGCCCCGAACGCAGGTCGCGTATCGCAACCATCCAGCGAGTAAAGCAGCACAGTCTGATCGAGCGAACTGCTAGCCAGCCAGCGGCCGTCGGGTGAAGGAACCACCGACACCACAGGACTACTGTGCCCGGCGAACACTCGAGTCCGCCGGCCCGTCTCGAGATCGTAGACAACCACACCCGACTCACAACCCACCGCCACCGTCGGACGCGGGTGCTTTGGGCCAGGGGGAATCATGGTGTGCGACCACCAGTTCCTCTCGGTGTCGGGACTGAGATCAAACGTCCACCTCCGGCCGTCCTGATGCACTGCCTCCAGCCGGTAATTAAGAATGCTGCCCTGAAGGGACCATCCGCCGAACGCGTCGATCCCGCGCTGGAGCTGGTTTCGCGAAACGTTCAGCGATCTTCGTCGGGCAAGGTCAAAGGCCTCGTAAGTCATTGGCGGATTGGCAGGATCGAAACGGTCGCGGCTGAAACCAAGAACCTGGCTGTTGGCCGCGAAACCAAGGTCGAAGGGAGTCGATCCCTGTCCCTTCAACTCTCGCGGGGGGGTCTCCATACTGGTGAGATCCTGAACGAAGATTGACTGAGCCGTCCCTCCCGAGTAAGCCAGCCGATCTCCACGGGGGTTGAACGCCAGCGCGTAAACCAGCCCTGGAATCTGCCACCGCCGGATGACATTCCCCTCCGGCATCGCCCGGACCTCCACGTCACACGAAAGGGTCATGGGGTCGAGGCGATCGAGCTTGTCGCTCTTGATGCTGACGGCCAGTCGCTTACCGTCGAGTGAATACGTCAGGAACTCAACCGGTCCTTGGGTTCCAAGCGTGGGAAGCTGAACCGGGGGAACCTGAGAAAGGTTACGGGCATCGAACCGGTACAGGTCGCCGAGTTCACGGCCGATGATGATCGACAACCCATCGGGACTGAACGCCAAGGTGTTGATGGGTACCGGTTGCTGGACGTTTCCCGAACGCATGTCCACCAGAGCGCCGGTTGCCACGTCCCAGAGCCGCACGGAACCGTCGGCGCCAGTCGTGGCCAGGCGTTGACCGTTCGGGCTGAATGCCAGCGCGCGAACTGCTCCAGAATGCCCCTGCAGAACGCCCCGAGGGCGAAACGTCGGGACATCCCACAGGATCACGGTAGTGTCCATGCTCCCCGATGCGAGCATCCGGCCGGTGGGGTCGAAGGCAAGGCAAAACACCGAGTTGCGATGACCGATCTGTTGAGGCTGATCTTCCGGCGGTGAAAGGAGCCGAGCGAAGGTCTCACCGGTCGGAATTCTGCCTCCACCCGATGCTCCCTGGTCGATTCCAGGAACTCGAAAGATCGTCAGGTCTCCCCGGCGGCTCTCAACTCCGTAACCTCCGACGGCCAGGTATGATTGCCCCAGAGCATCGGGCCTGGTCATGGCCAGAGCATAAATCGTCCCCGCGGGTCCACGCCAGATGGGGGGACGGATCGACCGGGCCAGCCGGGCAACATCATGAAAGTCCCAGACCTTGACGACCTTGTCTTCACCTCCGGTCAGAAGTGTGAAATCGTCTTGCCAGATGAGGCTCCGAACCCGGGCGTGATGGCCCCCGGTTTCGACCATGAGGATCGGCTTCTTGAAGTTTCTCACCTCGTCCTGAGCCATGGCTCGTCCGTCGATGCCCCGCTCCGTTCCAGTTCCCAACGACACAAGCATCACGACCGTGATCCAGGATCGCGGAGTCCGCCGCCGAATCCATCGAAAGCCAGGTCGGGAGGGTCGGACACTCATGATTCATTCTGCCTCGTGGAGGTCCAATTCTACGTCAGCTCACTAAAGCATGACCCTGAAAGGAAGATGCCGCAAGGCCATGGAAGTGACCTCTCTTAATGACGTGGGCCTGTGTTCTCTTGTGACTTCCTTACGTAGATACCCAAGCAATCCGTGCACTCGGCAGCTACCAATTCAGCCTCGGGCGACGGTCGCCTCCCAGCGGATGGCGATTCTCACAGAGACTCCGAGAATAATTGCCATTTCTTGCTGCGAGAGGCTCTGGGCTGTGCTATCATCTCGTCGTGATGGATGTCTCAGCGCTTTCGCTCGACGAGATGGCACTGGGGCCATCGGTGGGTCGGAAGTTGGTTCGCGCAATTCGAGCGGCTCCCTCTTATCTTGAGGCGGGGCCACGTCGCGAAGGTTGCTTGGACGGGACTGGAGATCCGTGCCGGAGTAGGGCCATGGCCACCCCTTGATCGCGCGTGACGATGGTGCAACCTCGGGGGAACACGAACGCATGGACGAAGCGCAAGGCAACCTTCACAAAACCGTCTTTCCCCTTCGCCTGACTCGACCGCCGCTGTTACCGCATTGGTCCGCGAGCCCACCAGGCACCGTGCACCAATTCGAGCACAGCCAGGATTGCGGTCCTTTTTTTCGAGTGGCGTGTCCGGTTTCCAGATGGAATGCGTATATAACCTCGAAAGAAAGACGCGAGGAAGACCAGTCCACTGAAGGAACAAACACTCAAGGTCGCTTTCCTCGCGACAGCCAGGGAGGCCAGATTCTCTCGTTCCGGAATAAGATCATATTTCGGGTTCGAGGACCGGAGCTTGATCATTCTTCCCGGTCAAAGGCCTCGCCGAGGTGTTGTTGCTGGATGCACAGCCAGACCGTCTGGCAGACGTGCGAGTCGCCTCCCGGAAGGAGACCTCATGCACTCTGTGCCTATCCCGTTGCCCAAGGGATCAGTCGTGCCGGCTGTTCTGTGCGATTTGCGTGTCGTCGGGGCGGGAGCGAGGCCTTCGAGCCAAGATGGTCCCTCTCAGCGCTGCGGAGTCGTACGATCCCAATTTGATCGGTGATGTTGGCCACTCGGTCGAACTCGCCGATTGCTCAGAGGCCAGAGAACCTCTAACGAACTCGTGAGTCTCGAGAAAACGCTCTACCTAGTGATCTCTGTTTCCCGATGAATTCCCAGAATCCCAAAAGGAGTGATGAGTCATGCCAATTTACATGAACTACAACGACATCCCGGGTGATGCAACTGCCGAGGGACATGAGAAGTGGATCGAACTGAACAGTTGCCAGTGGGGCGTTGGCCGCGGCATCTCCAGCCCTACCGGTGGGTCGGCCGACCGGGAGTCGTCCGCCCCTTCGGTCAGCGAGATCGTGGTCACCAAGTCAACCGATGTGTCCTCCACCAAGGTCCTCAATGAGGCCTACCAGGGAGAAGGCCAGAAAGTCCAGATTGACTTTTGCAAGACCGACAAGGGCAAACTGGAAGTCTACCTGACCATCAACCTGGAAAACACCATGATCAGCGGCTACAGCGTCAGTAGCGGCGGAGATCGGCCCACCGAGTCCTTGTCCTTGAACTTCACCAAGGTGGAGTTCAAGAACACCAATATGGGGGCGGCCGGCGACACCGGCTCACCCGACTCGGTCACCTACGACCTTGCTGCGGCAAAGGTGGTCTGATACAGACCTCATCGAGATCCATCCTCGGCCCGGCCACGCGCCGGGTCGAGGAGACCTCAAACCTCGAATCGTGCTTGCCACATCTTCAGATATTCTCTTTCCATGTTCTGCGCGAACCCGCAAACGTCACAAACCGGCTCGGCACGCAGTCGGTCGCGCATGGTACGTCTCAAACTCTCCAGCCTCGCGGGTGTTTCGGGGTCGCCTGCCAGCGCTCCTGCCAGAGCAATGTAACCCTCTTGGTCGGCGGCGACGAACTCTGAGAGTCCTGCTTCGACAAGTAAAGACGTGCTGATTCTAGACGCCCAGCGGTCACCGATGAACGTGAGTACCGGAACGCCTTGCCAGAGCGCCTCCATGGTCGTCGTCCCGCCGTTGTAGGGAAACGTGTCGAGGGCGATGTCGATGTCGCCATAGCGTTCCAGAAAGGTGAAGTGCTCCGCCGGACCATCCAGGTCGACCCGATCAGCGTGAATATCGAACCGAGCGAAGAGCTCGCGCACGAAATCGCGAGCCGACGGTTTGCCCAGAACCACGTTCTTGAGGATGAGCCGGCTGCCCGGATTCGCCTTCAGAATCCGTGACCAAGACTCCACGACCTCTGTCGTGATCTTGTATTGGGGTGCCAAGCAACCGAAAGTCAGGGCTCCGCTCTGCAGGCAGGGCGGACGTACTAAGTCAGGAACCGGGTATGTCACATCGAAGGTTAGATAACTGCCCGGAACCCGCACCACCTGCTCTGTGTAGAACCCTTCCTCCTCGAACGGAATCACATGCTCATCGCCCACCAGGTAGTCGAAACACTCGAGGCCTGACGTGGCAAACATGTTGAACCAGGCAACCTGCACAGGTGCGGGGCGAAGCATGAACAGTGGCAACCGCGAGGGTCTGCTGTAGCCATTCAGATCGATCAGCATATCGACGTCGAGTTTCTCGATGAGTCGCGCCAGCGCCGTGCTGGCCATTCCTGAGGTGTCATGAAAGCGGTCACGGGGATCCGCGCGATAACCATGGGCGATTGCCGATTCCGGCTCGTCCGAGAAGAGATGAATCTCGAACCGATCACGATCATGGTGGTTGATCAGTCCCCAGACCGGTTTCATCCAGTTCCGTTTACCGAAGAAGGCGGAGACGTAGCCCAGTCGAATGCGACGACCCGAGACAGGGCCTCGTCGCTCGATGCACCGAGGGGCCGCAGGGGGCGGAAGGCAGTTTCTCGCCCAGGCCCGCCTTGCCTCGAGAATGTCCCGGTTGTCCGCGGCTGGCGCTCCGGGAATGGCGACGGCGATGTTGCCGAGCGCCAGACAATCGAGCTCCCTCGTGCAGATGTTTGAGTGACCCGAGAAACGCTTCCAGCGCCGGGTCGACCTGCCCCAGCTCGAACAATGATCTGCCGAGGTTGAGCAGAGCCATGCCGTGATCGGGATGAAGCGTAATCAGACGGCGAAAGCTCTTGACCGCGGAGGCATGATCACCGAGTGAAGCGAGGGCGCATCCCAGGCCCCACCAAGGTCCCACCAGGGCCGGTTCTTGTTCGACGGCCTTACCATAAGCCTCGACCGCGCGATCGAGATCACCCTGAGCGTGAAAGGCGTCGGCCAGCCGGCCTTGGAGTGGCCCGGAGAGCGGTGTCCGCTTTACGGCGTCTTCCAGGACTGATATCGCCTCCCCGTTTCGACCCAGCGACTCGAGCACATCCGCCAGACCAATCAGAGCGTCAACATCCGCGGGGTCAACCTGCAAAACCCGCCTGAACCGCGCGGCCGCAGCTTCCAGCCGGCCGGCACGATGGTGCTCTCGGGCCTGGTTGAGCCACTCTTCCCGGCGTTTTCCCACGACTGATCTCCCGGAGGGAAACTTGCCGTCCTTGGGCTCGAACTCGTGGGGTGCTATGAGTGTCCCGATCCCCGATTCGGCGCTCATCGCACGTGTCTCCTCCAAGGACGCGACCAAAAAGATCACTGCCTTGCAACGCTTATCCATGACGTCATGCTGTAGGTCCCCGCGCTGGCCTGGCATTCCGGTGGACGGGCGATGCCGGAGTTCGCCCTCGTGGAGGATACCGCTAACATTGATGAGGGTGCAAATTCAGTCGTATGCCATCACTTCTCGCCCGGGTGCAAATGTCGAAGATCAAGAGGAAATGCCCGATTTGGAATTCCGCCCAAGGTCCTGAGTTATCGGGCAAGTTCTGATTTCCTTGATGTCAAGATGAGACGCGCTCGCGGGGATTCAAGCCGACTTGTTTGTTTCCTTCGTACTCCAAGAGCGGCTGGCTCAAGTTTCCTCCGATGGGATGATTGCATCAAACTCGCTTGCGGTTTAACATTCAGGGCTCAGGTGACACGTCTCCCAGCCCGAGCAACCGATGACGAGCCAAGGAACATCATCATGGGCGTTGATTCCGCAGCCCTGATCAAGACTCTCAACAAGACTTGTCTGAATGCCCTGCAATCAGCAGCCGGGCTCTGCCTGTCAAGGACCAATCCCAGCGTGGAGGTCGAGCACTGGCTGCTGAAGTTGGTCGAGCTGCCGGATAGCGATCTCACCCGGATCTTCCGCAATTTCGAGGTCGACACCTCGCACCTCCATCGCGACCTGACCCGCGTCATCGACGGATTTCGAACCGGCAACCAGCGCACGCCCACGCTCTCGCTCAAGATCGATCAACTGGTCCGCGCTGCGTGGGTGCTCGCCTCGATCCAGTTCCAGGCTCGTCAGGTGCGGTCGGGGACACTGCTGCTCGCCCTGCTCGACGACGAGGAGCTGGGGACGCTGGCGCGCGACGCCTCGCGTGAGCTCGGCAAGATCAAGATCGACCTGCTTCAGCCTAACCTGATGAACTTGGTCGCCGGCTCGAGCGAGGACGAAGGACCCGCCGGGGCCGACGCCACGGCACCTGGAGCTACCGCGGGCCAACAGCCCTCGGGCATGACCAAGACGCCGTCCCTCGACCAGTTCACCATCAATCTCACCGATCGTGCCAGGAAAGGAGAGATCGACCCGGTCATCGGCAGGGAGGCCGAGGTGCGCCAGATGGTCGATATCCTGATCCGCCGCCGCCAGAACAACCCGATCTTGACCGGTGAGGCCGGAGTGGGCAAGACGGCCGTCGTCGAGGGCCTGGCGCGGCGGATCGCCGAGGGAGATGTTCCCCCTGCGCTCAAGAACGTCGTCATTCGCACTCTCGACCTCGGCCTGCTTCAGGCCGGGGCCGGAGTCAAGGGGGAGTTCGAGAACCGGCTCAAGCAGGTCATCGCCGAGGTCAAAGGCTCGCCCACCCCGATCATTCTCTTCATCGACGAGGCGCATACCATGATCGGGGCCGGCGGAGCGGCCGGGCAAGGAGACGCCGCCAACCTGCTCAAGCCTGCCCTGGCCCGCGGTGAACTCAGAACCATCGCCGCCACCACCTGGGCCGAGTACAAGAAGTACTTCGAGAAGGACGCGGCCCTTGCCCGGCGGTTCCAGGTTGTCAAGGTCGAGGAACCCAGTGAAGATGTGGCGGTTCGCATGATGCGCGGGCTCACCGGAATCCTCGAGAAACACCATGGCGTGCGAATCCTCGAAGAGGCCGTCGAGAGTTCCGTCAAGCTGTCCCATCGTTACATCCCCGCAAGGCAGCTACCCGACAAGTCGGTGAGCCTGCTGGATACCGCTTGCGCCCGGGTAGCGATCGGCCAGAACGCCATCCCCCCCGCCGTCGAGGACTGCCGCCGCCAGATCGATCACCTCAAAGTGGAGATCGGCATCCTCGAGCGCGAGCGTGCCACCGGCGCGAAAAACGACGAGCGGATCACCGCTCTGCAAGAGGAATTGAAACAGGCAGAGTCGCGGCTGGCCGAGCTCGAAGCCCGATGGGACGACGAGAAGAAAAGGGTCGAATGAGATCCGGGCGCTGTCGCAGAAGGTCGAGGCCCGGTATCGGGAAGAGCGGTCGAAATACACAGGGAACGGCCAGCCATTCCAGCCCTCCTCAGACCTGGCCGCGATGCAGACCGAACTCGAGACCAGGATCAGCGAGCTTCGCAAGCTTCAGGGCGAGGCCCCACTGATGCAGGTCAGCGTCGATTCGCAGACCATCGCCGAGGTCGTCGCCGGCTGGACCGGAGTGCCCGTCGGCAAGATGATGGCCAACGAGATCCAGACCGTGCTCAACCTCCGGGCCAAGCTCGAGGAGCGGGTCATCGGCCAGTCGCATGCGCTCGAGGCGATCGCTCAGCGGATTCGCACGTCACGAGCGAACCTTACCGACCCGAGGCGTCCGATCGGCGTGTTCCTCCTTGTCGGCTCCAGCGGCGTGGGTAAAACCGAGATCCGCCCTTGCCCTGGCCGATACCCTTTACGGCGGCGAGAGAAACCTGATCACGATCAACATGTCGGAATACCAGGAGGCGCACACCGTCTCGGGCCTCAAGGGCTCCCCCCCCGGCTACGTCGGATACGGCGAGGGGGGTGTGCTCACCGAGGCCGTACGCCGCCGGCCTTACAGCGTCGTCCTGCTCGACGAGGTCGAGAAGGCGCACCCCGACGTGCTCGAGTTGTTCTTCCAGGTCTTCGACAAGGGGACCCTCGAGGATGGCGAAGGGCGGGAGATCGACTTCAAGAACACCGTGATCCTGCTGACCTCGAATGTCGGCACTGAAACCATCCTCAAGCTGTGCAAGGACCCCGACACGACCCCCACGCCTGAAGCCCTGGCCGAAGCGGTCCGGCCCGACCTGCTGGCCGCCAAGACCGAACGAGGCGTCCAGATCTTCAAGCAGGCCTTTCTCGGCCGGTTGATCGTGGTCACGTTCTACCCGATCTCCGATGCCGTGATGCGCCAGATCATCAAGCTCCAGCTCGACCGGATAGCCCGGCGGATGCGCGAGAACCACAATGCTGTCTTCAGCTATGGCGATGAGCTGATCGATTGCATTGCCGGCCGCTGCCGCGAAGTCGAGAGTGGAGCGCGCAATGTCGACCATATCCTGACCCGTACCTTGCTTCCTGAAATCTCTCAGGAAGTCCTCGGTCGTATGGCTACGGGCCAGTCTGTCTCGAAGGTCCACGTGGGTGTAGACGACAAGGGAGCCTTCCAGTACGCGATTACGTAGTCGAAGAGAGCTACGCCTTAGGTCCTGGTGATGGCCCCGCGCCTGGATTTCCGACGGGAGGCGGCGGGATTACTCGGCTCTTCGATTTTTCCCGCTCAAGAGGTTTCAGATTGGCGTCCTCTGGTTTGGCAGTCGGCGGAGAGTCGGGGATCAGCGCCTCTGCCTGAGCGGATGGCGTGGTAGCGCCGCCCTGGGAGCTCGGCGTCACCTGCGAGCTGGGTAAGACCACGGGAACCATCTTGACCACCGGCCGGTACACGGTCACCGGGATCTCCTCGCAGGTCAGCACGGCCGTCTTGTAGACCAGAGTCTTGGGTACACACCGGAAGACCAGTCTGGGAACCCGGACCCGGATCGTCTCGTTCACCATCCGGCACGTCGTCACGGGAACCTTCTCGACCCTTTGCTCCGCAATCGTGCGCCAATGCACCACCGGGACCAATTGACTGTGGATCTCGGTCACCATGTGAGTCTCGGTCACTTCGCGTACCACGGGGACTCGCTTGTAGCAGGTCCGGGCCATGGTCATGCAGGTGCAGCCTCCTCCGGAGTGGCCGCAATGGCCGCAACCTTTCTTCACTGGCACAATGACGAGTTCCGTATACGGCTTCAGGCAGTACTCCGTCACCTGACATGACGTTGTGACTGGACGGCAGACTCGATACGGCTGGCAGATCATGGTTGTTTCACAAACGGGTCGACAGACAGTGACACACCGATCCACAAATACAGTGTCATAGACCGGCTTGCAGACTGTTCTTACCTGCTCGTCGTAGACCGTGTCGATCTTCGTTTCCATGACCGTCTTGGTGCAGACCGGCACAAGGTCCACTCTGGTCTTGGTCTTCGTGATGGTGAATGGAACCATCTCGGTCACGCACTCGAAAGCCGGTGCGGGCGGTGGCGTTATCACACACGGTGTCTGCTTGCAGGTATGGCACGCAAGAACCGTCTCGCCCGCCAGCGAGACCGTCAGCACCGCGGCTGCAAGCCAGTTCGGCCGGATACTCATGATGACCGATCTCCAAGGTGTGTTGTCTTCGCTTTTCTCGGGAAGTCGATTCGAGAATGCCCCAGGAGAGAGCAGATGAAGTTTACAACACAAAAACCTCGAAGGATCCCTCTGAAGAAATCCTGTCAACCTGGCATGAATTTACCACGAATTGTTCGCTACTTGTAACGACGAACAAATTCCCTCGTCGGGTCCCGCAGGTCTCGACCCAGACTGCCTGGCTCGTCCCGCGCACCGGCACAGGGTCAGCCCCAAGGAGTTTCCTCGGCCCCAGTGGCTGACCTGCCTGGTGCTCAAGGAGGACTTGCGCCTGGATCTCCGCGGCTTCGTCAGGCACATAGGCGACCACCCCGACCTCGCCAGCCAGATCGGCATGACAACCATGCCGCACGTCACGACCTTCCAGAGGGCCGAGATGCGGCTCTTCGCGGCTGCCGAGGGCTGCCTGATGTTCGACGTCGTGCTTGAGGGGGCACCAATCGCCCCGTGGTACTCTCGAAGTCGATCCCCTTGACGCAGTTCTGCCTCGGCCAAGCTTGATAGGCTCAAGTCTTCGTCAGGCGGAATAGGGTTGAGTGATCGGCGAAGAAACTCTCATAGGATGCCGCGTTCTCGAGAAGCGGTGGACTGATGACCCAGTCGAACCGGTTCTGAAATCGATCGCGAGATCCGAAATAGAACGCTCCGAGGTTTGCGTCGAAGTATCTGATCGCTCACTCACTCGTACCATAGCCGTGGATAGTGAATGCCACCACGTGCCGGTGTCCCTAATGTGGCGGATCTGCAGAGAATACATCCCCGGCTGCGATGCCGCAGCCAGGAGCGGACGGAGGCCGAATTTCGGCAGCTCCTCTCCGGAGCCGGCTGGCGGCTGACCCGCGTGCTTCCGACCAGGTCGCCGACCCAGATCGTCGAGGCCGAACCAGCTTGAAGCGTCTTCAGACGACGGGCCTCGGTTCGTCCAGGCAGCAACGGCTCCGCTCGGACAGGCGCCAAATGGATGAGGTGCGCCGCTGCTACTTTACAAACTTGAATATAGATATGTATGTTTATAATAATGGTTCGGGCCGGGGGGGACGTGGCGCAGGTGGCGGCGCGAGCGGGCGCTCCGACTGCGGCTGACGGCGCGGAAGCGGGCGGGCGGTGGTGAACGACGACGACGATCCCGACACCCTGAGCGGACAGACAGAAGACAAGCTGCCTGTCACCCCCTGTGTCCCGGAGCGTTGCGTGTCGGTCGCACGCAAGAATTGCCAAAAAGGGGCAAGTACCGCCAAGAAACGCGAGAGTGTCCCCCCTTACCATTCCTCATGAGTTGCCAGTTCGCTTCGATTCGTGACGCTGTCCAGGTAAGAACTCTAACAAAAATGGCGCGCCGTACGCGGCCGGTGAGCAGTAGTTGCGGACTGGAGATACATCATGACGCGACCTCTTGTGCCGGATGAGTTATGGGAAGTCGTCCAACCGCTGTTGCCACGCCATCGCGCCCGCCCGGGGAAGCGCGGCCGACCCCCTGTGGACGACCGGGCCTGCCTGACCGGCATCATCTTCGTCCTGCAAAGCGGCATCCCTTGGGAGATGCTGCCCCAGGAGATGGGCTGCGGCTCTGGCATGACCTGTTGGCGGCGGCTGCGGTACTGGCAGCGGCGCGGCGTCTGGAAGAAGCTCCTCCACGCTCTGCTCCAGCGGGTCGGCCAAGAGGAGGGCATCGACTGGGAGCACTGCTGCGTGGACAGCCAAACTTTCCGCGCTGTTTTTGGGGGGTCCTGACCGGCAAAAATCCCACGGATCGCGGGAAAAAAGGCACCAAACGGCACCTGTTGGTCGATGGCAAGGGCACGCCGCTGGCCGTGCGGATCACTGCGGCCAACCGCAACGAGTCGCTCGAAGCCATGAACTTGGTGGACGACATCCCGCCGATCCGCGGCCAGCGCGGGCGGCCGCGACGGACGCCGAAGGCCCTGTATGGGGACCGGGCGTACGGGACCAAGCGAAACCAGGAGGGGCTCAAGCAGCGGCGCATCGAGGACTACCTGGCGCGGCCACGGACGCCGCACGGGAGCGGCTTGGGCCAGATCCGCTGGGTGGTGGAACGGTCTCTGGCATGGGTCGGGCAAGCCCGCCGCCTGAAGGTCCGCTACGACAAGCTGCCATCGATCCATCGCGCCTTCCACTTTCTGCAGCTGGCCAGGATCTGTTGCACGATCCTCCAGAGGGATTCTTGTTAGAGCTTCTAACGAGCCCAGAACTCCGCCGCCGGCCACCCGCGATTCCAGTCGGTGCCGATGGTCTTGAGGCTCTTCATGTTGCGGAGGTTATCCAGGCCCCGTTTGGTGAGATTCTTCGGGGTCAGGCGGATCTCTTCCAGCGGCATGTCCTTCAGCGGCGACAGGTCGGAGACTCTGGTCCCCTGCAGCATGAGTCTCCTCAGGTTCTTGTGGTCCTTGAGGTGGGCCAGCCCCAAATCGCTCACTTGCGTGTTACTCAATACGAGCAAGCTCAGATCTTGGCATTTATTAATCTGATTCAGGCTCGCGTCGCTCACCTTCGTGCCGGCACAATTGAGGTTGGTCAGCGGCATCCCGTTGAGGGGCGAAAGGTCGGAAACGTTGGATTCGCCACAGTGGAGAAACGTCAGTTTCATGCCCGTAAGTGGCGACAGGTCGGAGACCGAAGTGCCGCACACGGAGAGGGCGGTGAGTTTCATCCCTTTCAAGGGTGAGAGGTCGGAAACCTTCGAGCGTTCAAGCCCTAACTGCTCCAACTTCATGCCCGCGAGGGCCGTCAGGTCTTCGACCTTCGTTCCGGTCAGGTCCAAAATCTCAAGTGGCATTCCCTTCAGTGGCGAGAGGTCGGACACGTGCAATCCATCACAGTTCAGAATCCTCAGGTTCATGCCGTGCAGCGGTGAAAGGTCATTGACCCGCGTGCCATAGCACTTGAATTCCGTCAAGGGCATCCCTCTCAGCGGCGAGAGGTCAAACAATTCACCTTTGGCGAGGACCAGGGTTCTCAGGGGCAGCCCGCTCAGAGGCGAGAGGTCAGTCAGTGGACTGTTGCGGTCTCCAAAGCCGGAACACTTGAGCGGCCCTCAACCTGGTCAGCGCACGCAACGGCGAGATGTCGGTCACGTCATCCGTGTTGAACTGCACTTCCCGCACGACACCATCCTCGATGACGGGCACGAGAGGGCTGTCGAAGCCGGGATTGCGCTCCTTCAAGCGAGCGTGCACAGCCTTGACCTGCTCGGTTGCCGACAGGGCGGCCACGACACGCTCCCAGGCAGACTCATCGGCGGACCGCGGCGCGGCCGTCGCGGCGGGCGGCGGCTCCTGGCTGACCCGCACGACCTGGCGGCCGTTCTTCGTGACGTTCACCAGCTCGTGCCGCACGAGCTTGCCGTTCTTGCTCGCTTCGACGGTGTAGCGACCCGGTTGCAGGCGGATTTCCCTGGCTCCCGCTCCCGTGATCACAACGCCTGACCCCTCGACCTTGACGCTGACTTTGGGGTCATCAACTTCCACGACGAGCGTGCCATCAGGGGAAAACAGGCGGATGACCGTGCCGTGAAAGTCCGTGACGCCGGTCGCTTCCGTGAAGCCCAGGCATCCAAGGACCAGCACGAGTGCGGTCGCGACGACCAGCCGGCGACGGGTGAAGAATCTCAGCCATCGAATGGGCCACGCGGGTTTCGGGTCGTCCTGGGCCGCTGGCGCCTTTACCTCCGCAGACCTCGGGGCTGCCGGCTCTGCGGGGATGTTTGCAGTCCCCTGGAGCTCCGCCAGGCGTCGTCCCAGCAGGTCGGAGACGTCACGTGCCGAGGTGACCCGGTCGGCCGGGTTCTTGGCGTGGAGCTTCGAGATCAGCTCACACAGCCACTCCGGCACCTCCGGGATGATCTCCCGGATCGGGCGGGGCGTATCTTCCACGACGCGCTTGAGGACGGCGATCGTGTTCGCGGCCCGGAATGGCGGCCGGCCGCTGCACATCGTGTAGAGCACGCTGCCCAGGCTGAACAGGTCGGCGCGCTGGTCGATCTTCTCGCCCAGCGCCTGCTCGGGTGCCATGTACATGGGGGTGCCGGCGATGAATCCCGACTGCGTGAGGCTGGCGTCATCGGCTGCGCGGGCCAGGCCGAAGTCGGTGATCTTGACGTGCTCGACGCCGTCTTCCAGCAGGATATTGCCCGGCTTGATGTCGCGGTGGATCAGGCCCATCGCATGCGCGGCGGCCAGACCGACGGCTGTTTGCTGGCCGATCCGCAGCACGTCCAGGAGCTCCAGCGGCCCGGTTGCCTCGAGCTTCTGCTGCAAGGTCCGCCCGGCGATGTAATCCATGACCAGGTAGGGGATGGGCTGGTCCTCGACGGCGTAGATGGCGATCACGTTCGTGTGGCGGACCGCCGCGGCCGACCGCGCTTCGCGCACGAACCGCTTGCGGGCGCCGAGGTCGCGGCCAGCAGCGGGGACATGAGCTTGATGGCGACGAGCCGATGCAGCTTCTCGTCGAACGCCTTCACCACGGTCCCGAACCCGCCGTTCCCCAGGACCTCCAGCACCTCGTAATGCGCCAGCCGGCCCAGCGAGCCGGGCTTCGCCGAAGGCTCCAGGAAGCTCAGGGCGCTTTCCACATCGTCGCCGCAATCCTGGTCAAGCGTCTCGGCCAGTTCGATCCCCGCTCCGGGATCGGCTGAGCTTGCTTCCGGGCCGATTGTCGAATCAAGATTCGTCAGTCTCCCAGCTCCGTCGTGTGCCTCGAAGTCATCGCGATCGACGGCCGGTTGGGCCAGGAAATCCAGCGCCTGCGGATGGGCGTCCAGCAGCCGTTCCACTCGGAGCCGCAGCGTGCTGTCGCCGCCGCAGGCCTGGTCCAGATAATCCGCCCGCTCCGCCGCCGTTTTCTTCTCGAGCGCGGTGAAGAAGATCGTTTCCACCCGCGACGGACTGGACATGGCATTGCTCCGATCCCGAAGGTCCCTATCGTCAATGCGACGAATTCCCTCGGAACCCCTCAAGCATGTCACGGATTGTAGCACGCCGTCGGACGTTCCGACGAATCGGCGTGGCAAAACTTCACCGCGTGTCGCCGCTCACCGAGCGCTTCGTCGCGATCACCGTCAGAGTGATGAACGCCGCATCGACTACCTTCTTCGTAAGGGATAAGGCGTCGCGGTGAGCTGGTTAGGGCTCGTCGAGTGCCCAGCTTCGCCGAACCCTTACGCTTCGCGCCTCTGCCATCGTCAAGAGACCGGGAAGGGATCTGGCATCACCGGCATTCCGGTTTTCTCCGCTCAGAATCTTCCCCGCGAACTTGCCCGAAGAACTGTCCGACGCCCTCGAAGCCGGCCGCATCGTGATTGAGATCGACCCCGGGCCGCTCGCAGGGAGCGGCCCGGGGTCGAGGAAACAACTCGTGTCAAGAACGATGAGAAGCACTTCGTCCAGGGTCGTTTTTCGTTGATCAGCCGACGAAGATGGTGAAGGACATGGTAGCCCTCGAACTGCTCACTTATCGGGATTCTGGTTGTCCGTCTTTCTTGAAGTCGATGGTAGTCGAGGAACGACGACGACGTTGATGCTGACTGCAAGTCCTTCCCACGGAATACGGGGCGGACGTCGGTCTTCGCATCTCCGCGTGCCTGAGCTGTCGGCCCGGAGTCCATCCAGGCCGCCCAGATAAACATAATGCACGTCGTAGTCGTCTGGGTTGTCGGAGTTCACGGGTTTGCCGTGCTTGAGGTCCAGTTCGGCGACGATGCCCTCGAAGGAGAATGACTGGTCGGCGGTCATCCCGAAGTTGATCGAGCGTTTGCTGGCCGGCATGTAGCGGGCAAACGTCAGAATGGTGCCGCTTTGTTCTTGGTATGGCCTGCATCCTCAAACGCGATCCCTCTGGAGTCTCGCTGTGTTGTCTTGTCAGGGACCCGCTGCCGCTTCTGGAGCACCGATATTGGGGAGGTACTGTTCGACCGATGATCGTCGAGCGCGAGGGCGTATTTGAAGGGGTCTGTGAGCGTCAACGTGTCGTGGACGACAGACTTGAAGTCTCCGAGGCCGGCTGCCCCCGTGCCAGGCAGCCGCACGCCGAAGTCGAAAGCGAAGTCGCCGTCTTTGTCGCATCACGGGTCCCAGTCGCCGTCTTTGGTGATCGTGATCGAATTGAAGAAGACCGTCACCATGAAATCTTCGACCAGCGGGTTGGTCCCGGCGTCGAATTCCACACCGTCGTCGCGCTTGTCGCCGTCGGTGTTGGAGTTGTTCGGGTCGGTGCGGTATCTCCCCAGATCGATCGTGCCGTCGCCATCGAGGTCGGCGAACTCCTGACCGTCGACGAGCCCGTCGAAGTCGGCGTCGGCCACCAGCGGGTTACTGAAGACCTGGTACGCGGAACCCTGCGACACTTCTCCTGACTTCACAGCGCCTGTCGCCCGCACCACCCACCGCTTGGTCTCGACGTCCTCGAGCTCGGCCTCGTCTCCGTCGGACCGCATGTCGTTGTCGGTGTCGGCGTCGAGCGGGTCGGTCGTGATGATGCCGATGTCCTGGGTGCCGACCTTGTGGCCCAGGGCATAGCCCAGGTGCTCGACGCGGTCGTCGATCCCGTCATTGTCCGAGTCCTTCGACGAGGGGTCGGTGTGCAGGAAGAACTCCTCGTAGTCGGTCAGCCCGTCCCCGTCGGTGTCCACGGATTCGGTGCTGGACTTCCTGGTCACCGCGGTCCATGGCCGTGCTGATAGGGTGTATCGCTCCTTGCTTCCACGAAGTAGTCGGTCCCAGCTTCCTGCTCCGTGGCGACTGCGTTGGCACCGTTGGTCAGGATCAGCGGCTCCTGGTCATGGCCCGCCAAGTCGCCGCCGAAGGTGATGTAGTAGTCGAAGTAGACCGTCGGGATAGGCTCCGGTGTAGAATTGGTCTGTCCGAGTCACCGTCACGAGACCGCCGAGTTCGCGAATCGCCGCCAGGCCGATTCAGGGCCCCTTGGACAGACCTCGGTCAGGATGGAGATGGACCACAGGCGTTGGTGGTGTTCCGCTGGGTGCTCTCGCCGGCCCGTACTGCAGGTGACCAGTTCCGGGGGGGGGTCGTGCTTGAGCGTATCAAGTTTCGTCGTGACCATCTGCACCTCCGGCAAGGTTTCCTTGCCGACCGCCCAGCCATGTTCCTCGACCTGATCGGGCAGGCCGTCGCCGTCGGTGTCCTTATCATTGCCGTTCGTGGGATCGAGGCCCACGAGCCGCTCGAAGCCGTCGGTGAAGGTGTCGCTGTCCGTGTCGGGGTTGTTCGGGTTCGTCTTGACCGGGTACGCTGTCCCTCCGGTGATCGGCGTGATCTTGAAGCCGATGATCTCCGTGGCGTCCGTGATCCCATCGCCGTCGGTGTCCCGCCGGATCGGGTCGAGGACGTAGTCGGTCACACCGTTCTGGCGGCCTTCTGGTCGACCTCGAAGCGATCGCGGAGCCCATTGCCGTTCTTGTCATTCCAGCCGGCGGGGGCGGCGAATCCGTCCGACCCGCTGTAGACCAGCCGATCCTCGATGCCGTCTTTGTTGCTGTCCACGCCCGGCTTGGGGGCGTCGAAGTTCGAATCCGCGCGGTTGGGGGCGGAGAACACCTTGTAGGTCCGCAACGGGGTGCTGACCGTCCAGCCGATGAGTGCCTCGAAGCGGTCGTCGAGACCGTCGCCGTCGGTGTCGCGGCCATGAGCGGTCGGGCTGAAGATCCAGGCCGTGATGTCGTCGGAGAGGTCGATCCGACCCGTTGCCGAGTCGTTCCCGGCGGTGGCATGTTCCGCCGAGTCGTAGAAGCTATAGGAGCCGTCGCCGAGATTGCGGATGAAGTAGTCGGTGTTGGCTGTCAGGCCGCCACCGGAATCGGTGACCTGGACGACGGTGGCCGTGGCGAAGCCGGGGTCGGTGCTGAACGTGACCGACTCATCGGCCGTGTCCGTCGAGCTCGGTTTGGCCGTCGCGAACACGCCGGCCGTGATGTTGCCGGTAAGTGGTACACGGCGAACGTCGTCGTGGGCGTCCTGCTCCGAGTTGTAGAAGCCGTAGGAGAAACTGCGGAGAAAGCGGATGTAGTAGTCCGTGCCGGCCGTCAGGCCGCCGCCATTGCCGATGTCCGTCACGCGGACGAGGGTGCCCGTCGCTTTCGAGGTCGGCGGGGTCGGGAGAAAAGCCGGGGTCGGTAGCGAACGAGACCGTGTTCTCGTTCGTGTCCGTGGTGCCGGGCACGACCGCTCCGGTGGGCATCGGACTGTCCGAAGTCCGGAGGAAGAACTCGACGTCGGCCGGCAAGCCGTCGTGGTCGAGGTCCTGAACGTAATTGAGGCTGACCGGGGCATCGGTCTTGAGGATCAGGTTCTTCAGATCGGTCACCTGGTCGATACCCAGGGGGGTCAGGATCTCCCAGTACTTCTGGTTGATCGGGTCGTTGGCGACGCCGCGAATGCGGTAGATCTTCTCGCGGCTGCCGAAGACGCCGGCGGTGATGTTCCCCGTGAGGTCGACGCGATCCGAGGCGTCATCCGTGGCGGCCCCATCACCGTTTTGAAGAAGCTGTAGGAGCCGCCACCGAGTTTGCGGATGAAGTAGTCAGTGCCGGCCGTCAGGCCGCCGCCATCGGCGTCCACCTGCACGAGGAGGCCCGTGACAAAGCGAGGGTCGACTTTGTAGTAGACCGAATCGAGGTTTGCATCCGTCTTGTCCGGTACGGCCTTTGTGTCGTCAATGAAGGTGGAGTAGCTGGAGAGGTACAGATCGTCCCGGTTCGTGAAGTCAACGGGCTTGGTCCCTCCGGGCTCGTACTCCAGATATTTTCCGGTGAACGGGTCGAGACGCGCCTCGTAGCGGGTCAGGCCGATGGCGGACATGCCCTCGGCCAGGGTGATGCCGACCTCCTTGCCCGTGTTGGGGTTGAAGATCACCCGGTGGTCGCCTTCGTAATCTCTCGTGAGACTGACGTTGGTGAAGCTCGCAGAACCACTCGATTCACCCGTCGTCGGGGTCGGCTGGTCGTTATCCATGACGAACGTCAGATAGTTGTTCTTGCCGAGGAACTGTTTGTACTGGCCGATCGGGATCGACAAGTGCCCGCCGGCGAGGCCCGGAACTGGGTGTGGAAGTCCTGGATGCCGTAATCCGACTGGCTCCCCTGGAGCTGGAAAATCCGGTCGGGGCTTGCGATCAGGTCGTCGTCCATGCCGATCGCGGTGATCTCGCCCTTGTAGGCACTGAAATCGAAGTCCAGGACCGTGTCCTCGGTGATCGTGAAGGGAAACTTGTACGCGGCCCAGGTGTTGCCATCGATCTGGAGGCGCTGGGCCCCAGAACGCGATATCGCCGTGGCTCCCACCGTTCGTCGCCTCGCCGCCGTCCTCATAGGCATCGAGAACCCCGGGGATGGGGAAAGCCGTGGTCGAAAACTGGGGAGGAAACTCGACGGTCGCGGATTGACGATGCGCGGCCTCGTTGATGGTGCCGTCGCCGTCGGTATCGATGACCCGGCCGGCGCTCGTGGCGACGCGGTGGATCTCGGTCTCGTCTCCCGGCTGGTTCGGGTCGACTGGCACGCCGCTGACCTTGGCGACGAGGCTGCTCGCACCTCCGTAGTCAACGACCACCTGGGAGGTCCGCTCCACGACGTCCTGGTTGACGAAGGCGAAGTTGCGGCCGTCCTCGTTGATGATGTCGTAGTTGGAGATGCGGAAGATCAGGCCGCTCGAGTTGGCCATCAGGCTCTCGACGAGCGTGGGAACGATGGTACTGTTGGAGAAGATGATCGGGCCGCGATCGGCCACCAGCGGTCCCAGCGTGTACCCCTCAGCCGGCTCGCTATCCGGCAGGAGCGTGGCCACGGGGGTGAGCCGCGTGTGGTCCAGGGGATCCTGGATGAACGCCGTGACCTGGAGATTCTTGACCCGGTAGGCCAGGTTGCTGACGTTCCGCAGGCTGACGGCCACCTGCATGACGGCGCCGGTGACCTCGCGCTCGACGGTGAACCCGCTGGTGACTTCCTTCTCCGTGGCGAGCGAGTTTTCGTAGCTCCTGGTCGTCTCGCTCGCCGACTCTTCGGTTTGATTGAAGGTGAAGCCGGCTGAACCGCCCGCCCGTCGCAGAACCAGCCTGGCTATCCGACCCATCGCCGAATCCTGACCCTCGAATGTGCGCTTCCACGTTGGCGGTGTACTGCCGCGTCAGGCTCTTCGACTCACTGGTGGACAGCGTCGAGGTGACCGACTTGGTCTCGAGATCGCGCGACTCCTTGGCGTTGGTCTCGGTGAACTGGACGTCGAGCTGGAGGTTGATGTCGCCGACCGTGATCTCCGGCCGGGGCAGGTCGGCGACACGCGGGTTGCGGTTGGCGAGGATCTCGTCGCTATCGCTCATCTGGTCGCCGTCAGAGTCGGCCAGCACCGGCGAGGTCTTGAAGAAGTTGAACTCGAGGGAGTCGTCGAGGGTGTCGCCGTCGGTGTCGACGGCCAGCGGGTTGCTGAAGACCTCGTTGTACTCCTGCCAGTCGGTGAGCTGGTCGGCGTCGGTGTCCTTGTTGCGGGGGTCGATGCCGAGCTTCGACTCCTCCTTATCGGTCAGGCCGTCGCCGTCGGTGTCAGCCAGATGAATATCGCTGGTCACCGTGCGGCTGGAGACGGTGCCGTCGACCAGTATCACATTGACCACCCAGCCGCGCTGCTCCTCGTTGTCGCTGAGGCCGTCGCCGTCGCTGTCAACCAGGGTGGGTTGCCCGTTTTTCACCACCGCCTGCGGGGGCGTGCCCTGGAATCGGGCCGTGGTCGGGTCGATGCGCTGACCGCCGACCAAAACGGCCGGGGCCAGAGGGTTGCCGTCGACGTCCACCAGGTTGGCGACGCGCACCTGATAGTCCATTTCGTTCTGCGACTCGGTCGTGAGGATCACGGTCGAGCGGTTGATGACCGAGCCGCTGCTGGTACCCATCACCTGGAACCGGGCGTTTCTGACGATCAGCCGGCCCGACTCGGTGTTGACGTTCTCGGGGCTGATCTCGTAGTACTGGGCGACCAGGGCCCGGTCGCTCATTGGCTCGCTGAACTGCACGATCACCTCGGTGTTCGAGGTTGACGTGGCGGAGACGACGCGCGGCAGCTCGTTCGAGTTCGGGGGCGTGATGGATGGCGCGGCTGTGCCGATGAAGGAGATCGTCCCGAGCGTCTGGGCAGCAGGTGGAAGGCCGCTGGTCGGGGCGGCGGCCGCTGTCACCTTCAGCACGTGCGAGGCGCCGGTTGACCGCCCGCGCGTCGGGGCCGCCAGCATCGTCAGCACGTACAAGGTGTTCGACTGCGGCGAGGTCTTCAGGATCACGCTGGTGCCGCCCTTGCCGGGCGTCGCCTGGGCGACTGTCAGGCCGGGGATCCGGTACATCGCCAGGTTGTCGAGCGGCCTGTTGAGCCGCTGCTTGAGCCGGACCTGGATCGTGGTGTTGTCCAGCGACTGGGTGGAGAGGATCTTCCCCTGGGCGCGGAGCTGCTGCTGCTTCTGCTGCGCGAGACTTCTTTGCTGCCGGAGAGCTGCTGCTGGGACTGCCGCCCGGCTTGCCCCTGCTGGGCCGAGGCTCCTTGGGCCGTGATGCTGACCGAACTGACATCGGCGGCGGGCTTGCTTCCCGCGCGAATCGCCGCCAGGTAGGCCGTGAGCTGGGCCTGCCGCGAGAGGTTGCCGCCGAGGCCGGTCGACAACAAGGTCCGCTCCTCGAGGGCTTCGAGATTCAGCCGACGGGACAAAGGCTTACGAGGCATCGTGGGTGCTCCGTTCGATGTTGGAGAAGTTTCGTGTCGGATCAAGGGTGTGTACGAAGTCGGGTGTAGAGGTCCGCTCACGGCGGCCCCGGCGCACGTCCGCGAGACGGTGTAAAGACGGGTCTCAGTGCTCTGGATCCACGGACCGGAGAGGCCTTGCGGCGTCAGCGCCCAGCCCGGGTGCCGACCGTCGCCGAGTACTCATGAGACGGGGTCAATACGGACCGCGATCTGCCGACAGTCTCCACTTCCCCGCGACATGGGTCGTGGGCGGATCGGCTGCCTTTGGGTCAGCGCTGGGGCATCCGCAGCGCCGGCCGGATTGTTCGCGGATCAAGATCGGGTCAGTGATGAAGCGTCTTCCGGCCCACGATCACTACGCAGCCCAGACCAACGCCCAGCATGACAATGCTGGTCGGCTCGGGGACCGCCGCCGTGGTCGTGAACTGCAGGCTCCACTGGATCAGGTCGCCGGTGTCGAGTCGTGCCCGGTCCGAGATCGACAGCGTCCACGTCCCCATGGCGTTCTCGCCGTTGAAGACGGACAGGGGGCTGTTGCCGACGGACGCGTGGTCAATGTTGTACGAGCCGACGTGATTGTCGAAGAAGGCGTCCCGAAGGTTCGTCGGCGCCTGGTCGTCGAAGATCGTCCCCACGAAGTTGTCGCGGGTACCTAGCCCGTTCAGGATCCCGCCCTCGGATGCAGCCTTGACCAGGATGGCGGTCGTCCCGGACGGGGAGGTAAGCTCGATGTGCAGGTCGGAGACCGACTCGTGGAGCAGCTCATTGAAGATCAGGTTGACATCGTCGATGACGAAGCTGTCGGGGACGATGAGCGCGCTGGTGATCCCGAGGGAGTTGTTGTCGGGGATCGCCTTGGGAACGTCGGTGCTCACGTAGGTGATCACGCCGGAGTGAGCGGTGCCGATGGGCAAGAGGGCAAGCATGCCGACCAGGCAGGCGGCCCGGCCCAGGCCGCGGAGGATTGAGCCAAAGCGCGTTGGAGATGGCATCGACCGGCCTGCGAGCGACTCGAGATCCGGATGGCGGCGGCGAGGCATTGGAATCATTTTCGATCGTCCTCGTAGTGAGATGTGCAGTTAATGGGTCGTTACTCTGGCCGACAGCCGGCATCGGCAATCGCATCGGGCGGGGAATCCGCGGTCGTCATGAATTTCTCCGATCGGCACTCCAGGCGGCCAGCATCGGCGTCTGACGTTGCATGTCACAGCTCCCGAATGGAGATCCCTGATGAGAGTTAAACAGGAATGCCCCGCGCAGGGGCCGACCGGCGGAATGGCTCGAGGTCCGCGGCGCGTAGAACTACCACTCCCGTCGCGGGAACAATGCCTGGGGACACGAGACATCACGGGATCCACAGGGTCTGCCCACAGCGACCCTGTGGTTTTCTCAAGCCCACGGACACCGATGGCTCAAGAAAGCACGTTCACTTGCTGACATCAATGCGACGAACGCTCGCGAAACCCCTCATTCCTTTTTAGAATTTTCTTGAGGACTTTCGGAATTGTTCCGACCTTTGAGCTCGGCATAGAGCCAGGTGCGGGCGTAACCTTGTTGTCCATGTCCACTTCGGATGACACAATGAATTGGCGAGCGGGGGGACAGAGCCCCCTCCTACAAGAATGGCGCTTGCGCCGGCGTTTTTGTGTAGGAGCCGGCTCCGTCCGGCGATCTTCATACAACCGTTCGGCGCTCTAGCCGAAGTGGCCACGCAAGTCATCTGAACGCGATCGGGAATGCGGCAAATGAAGCTGGCTTCCCGGTCGCCCCAGGTTTAGCGCGTTGTCTGAGCTTCCGATCTCGTGCGTGACCAGATCTTCGCTCATCGTCCACCCTTCGCCCTGGAGGAGGACGATCGACCCGAACCCCACGGATCCAGGGAGACTTGCAAGGCTCGGGTCGGCTCGGGTCGGGGTGGCGGGCGGCCAGATCCTCGATGCTGGGCCGCTCGCCGGCCCGGACCCGCGCCAGGAACGACTCGGCGACGACCTCGAAGGGATCGCGATCGACGGTCGGCTCGCTCATGACCCCTCTCCGGAGATCGTGCAGGCCTCCACAAACGGATCACCCGGAAACTCGGCATCGAAGAGCAGTGACTCGGCCTCGCTCCGGAGGAGGGCCAGCTCCTGGAGGTCCCAGAAGGTGATCGACGAAGCAGGACGAAACGCGCGGAGGCGGTCGAGCCAGCGACGGGCTTCGGCGAAGTTTCCCTTTCGCGCGTGGGCCAGGGCCAGGTAGGCCCAATCGGTGGGGTAATCCTGGAACTTCGCCTCCTTCGCGGCGGCCGATTCCCTCGTTCAGGCGGGCGATCGCCTCTTCGATCCGGCCGGCCCGGAGCAGAAGCCCGCCCAGCGCGTTCGGAAAGTAGTAAGGGCGATAGATCGGGGGTGGCACGGGAACGTCGGCCAGCCGTCTCTCGAACCAGGCGATCGGGACGCGGTAATCGTCCAGGCCCTGGACGCCCAGGGCCAGGAGCGACCCTGCAAGCGTCGCGTCCCAGGCCACAATCGGGTCCGGCCACTGTCGCGCCAGGACCGCCGCGCAGGCCTCGCGGTAGCCGGCGCGGTCGCCCGCCCTCAGGCAGGCGATGCCCCAGGCCTGGGCCAGCTCACGGCTGAGCGGACCTGTCCGGCCGCAGCGTGCCAGCAGGCCCGCGGCCTCGGCCCAGCGGCCGGCGCGGCCGAGCTCCTCGGCCCGGGGGATGACCATTCCCTGATCGGCCCCCAGCTCGAAGACGCGGGCCAGCTCGGCCTGGCGGTCGGCCTCGCGGCCGAGCTTGCCGTAGACCGCCGCACGTTCTTCATGCAGCGTCCCGTCATCGGGCCGGGCGGCGATCAGGCGGTCGAGATACCAGAGGGCCTCGGCCCACCGCTCGGCTGTGGTGCATTCGCTGGCGCAGTGAGCCTGGAAGTCCAGGACCTGCTCCCGAGAGCCCAGCCGCTCGGCCTGCTGGTAATCGGCGGCGGCCTTGTCGAACTTGTCGGACAGGGACCACGCGCGGGCCCGGCGCGCGTACAGGAGCCAGTCATCGGGCCGGGCGGCGATCAGGCGGTCGAGGTGCCAGATCGCCGCGAAGGCGTTGCCGTTCTGCTCGGCCTCGCGGATCATCGGCTCGTGCCAGGCGGGACCGTCATCGAGCTGCACGGCGGCGGGATCGAGGCGGCCAAGCTGCTCGAGCCGCTCGCGCCAGGCCGGGCCGTCGAGCCGGGAGATCGCCAGTCCCGTCCATCCACAGGCCGTCCGGCCTCGATCCGCAGGCCGGTCCGGGCCTCGATTCGCAGGGTCAAGTCGTCGAGGCTCGAATCCTGGAGCGGCTCGGGAACCGGCCAGGTGCGGGATTCGCCGAACTCGTCGATGGCGGCGACCGTCCGGCCATCGGCCGTGAATACGACCTGATGAACGGCATGTCTCATGAACCGCGGCGGGCCGACCGGCTGCGCCGTGGCCAGGTCACAGAGCCGGACCGCGCCGTCGTCGAATCCCGCGGCGACCAGACCGCCATCGCCGCGAAACGCCGCACAGATGGCCGGCGACGAGGAGGTCAGGAGCCTGGCGAGAACCGCTCCGGTGGTCGCATCGCGGAGCTTGACCGTGCCGTCCTTACCCAGTGTGAGGAATGCACGACCGTCGGGACGGAATCCTCCGGCGGCCTCGTCGATCAATGGCTCACCGATCGCCTGCCCTCGGGTCGTGTCCCACAGGCGCGTCAAGCGATTGCTGCCACCCGCAAGCAGGGCTCGACCATCCGGCCGGAATTCGAGTCGGGTGACATACGTCCGTGCTGGGCAGTAATTCTCCGAGGGGTTGACGCGTCCTGTTGTCCCAGAGCCGGGTACCAGTCTTGCCCTTCTCACTGGCGAGACCCACCGCGAGCATCGTGCCGTCCGGGCTGTAAGCCAGGCTCAGGACCATCTCTCCTTGAGGAAGCGGCCGGCCGATTTCCTTGCCGGTTGAGGTATCCCAGAACCGGACGAGTCCATCGTAGTCGCCCGCGGCCACGACCTTGCCGTCGGGCTGGAAAGCCAGTGCCGCGACCCAGTTGGTGTGCGGTATCGGCGGGAGCAAGCAGCCGGCCCGTGCTCGCGTCCCAGAGTCTGAGCTCGCCTGCGTAGCGAGTCTCCGGATTACTCCCGGTCGCGAAGCATCGGCCGTCGGGGCTGAAGGCGACCGCACGCACGATCCAGCCGGGGTAGTGCGGCGCGGGCCTTCCGGAGGGGCGACCGGTTGCGGGATCCGATAGTCGGATCACTTCCTGTCCCCCCGCACCATCGGCCAGCGAGACGGCGATCTGGCCATCCGCCCGCAGTAAACCTGACCGGAAAGCATTGAACCCACGCCATCGGCGGTTGGCTACGCTCCCTGTCGGCGTTGCCTTCTTGTCGGTTCCTCCGTCGGCAAGCGGCTCCGCATCCGCCGACACCTGCCACAACAGGGCGCATCATTCTCAGAGGTACCGTTCAGCATGGTACGACCGTCCGGATGCGAGGCAGTGGCACCTCCAGCAAGAACCCTGGAGCCTCTCTCGCTCCCGGTGGCGGCATCACGGACGGAACGCCTGGAATCAATCTCTGACAGAAGACGATCACCCGCGGGGGTGTAAATGTGGCCCTCGTTGGCTGCCCCTGCCATGAGCGGACTGGTCGGTCTTCCTGTGGCTGGGTCCCAGAACTGTCCGAAGCCGTTTCTTGGAGCCATTGCCGTCGACTTCTGAGAGTGACACGAACAGTGACCTCCCATCGGGGCTAAAGACGCAAGCTCCAGGGTCCTTGCCGGCCGATTCGCCAGGATGCACTTCCGCCGGCCCGAGGGCAGCTCGTAGCACATCGACGTACGCCTCGCCATTCTCGAGACGGCCGGTGGCGGCCTGTTCCGCCGTCGGGAGCAACAGCCATCCATCCCCGGCCTCGCATCGGCTCTCCGCGCTGCTGGCCTGAACGGCGTCCAGTCGAATTATCCCACCGTCCTGAAACTTCGAGCTGACCGACTAATCGCGGTCCGCAAGATAGCGTGGACCCGTCGGGACTGAAGTGAATCGCCCTCCCCGGCTCTCCGGGTAAGTCCGCAGTCGTCCAGAGCACCCGCCGCGTAGCCAGGTCGACGGCCACCATGCGCCTCCAATTGTCCGCGATGCCGACGAGGACTTTGCCATCCGGTCGGAACGCGAACGGGGCGAAGGCACCGGGCAACGAGGAGAGCTTTCGCCCCGAGGCGGTGTCCCAGAGGTTGATTGGTGTCGCGTTCGCACGATTATGAGGAAGGTCACTCGTCGCAAATGATCTTCCGTCGGGGCTGAAGGCGAGGTGATTGGCAACGGACCGGTATCGATGATTCTGAGCGGCTTATGGACCTGCCCGAGCCACGCACCCAGGTTCCAGCGGACCGTCCGCCGGAATTCCTCCGCGTCGTCCGGAGCGGTCTTGAGCGCCTCGAGCATCCAGAGCAAGCCCCGGTCGGCGTGGCCCTCCTGAGCCAGGGCGAATCCCTTCTCGAGCGTCAGGTCGGCGGACTGCTGGCGTGAATGGTCGCGCTCGAGGATGGCCCGTCGCTCAGCCTTCTGCGATTTCTGATTGGCGCGAGATTCACTTCCGGCAAGACTCCGGAAGTACGAAGCCGCCAGCATCGATCCGACGGTCGCCGCGACCAGGACCGCCGTGAGCACCCCGCCCAGCACCGCGATCACGGGGTTGCGCCGGGCCCACCGCCAGTAGCGCTCCACGGCGCTGACCTGGCGGGCCCGGATCGGCTCGTCGGCCAGGAACCGCCCGAGGTCCTCGGCCATCGCCTCGGCCGACTGGTACCGCGCCTTGGGGTCCTTCTCGATCGCCTTCAAGACGATCGTCTCCAGGTCGCGCGGGATCCGGGCGTCGATCGGACCGGGGCCGGAGCGGCTCCTCGGTCTTGATCTGCTCGATCAGCCTGAGCCGGTCCGACGAGTCGAATCCCGGACGCAGCGTGACCAGCTCGTAGAGCGTGAGCCCCAGCGCGTAGACGTCGGCCCGGGCGTCCCCTTCGCCCCGGAACCGCTCGGGGGCCATGTAGCGGAGCGTCCCCAGGATATCGCCGGTGTGGGTCAGCCCCTGGTCTTCCCCCTTGGCCAGGCCGAAGTCGGCAATCCAGACGACCCCCGCGTGGTCGAGCAGGAGGTTGCTCGGCTTGATGTCGCGGTGGACGATGCCGCTGGCATGGGCGTAAGCCAGCCCTTGCGCCGCCTGGAGGCCAATCTGGGCCACGCTCCGGAAGAAACGAGACCCGGCGGCCCGAGAGATGCGCGGTCGAGCCCTGACTGCCCCCCAGCAGCACGGCCGAGGGTCCCGGGGCGGTGGTCGGGCCGGGCCCGGCCGGCTTGGGATCCGCGAGGACGAAGTCCGAAGTGTGGGTCGCGTCCCGGGCGACCCGCTCGGTCGCGGCCGGGCCGGTCACGGCGGCCGGCAGGATGCCGCTGGACGGTACGGCCCCTTCGGTCGCGAACCGGCCGTTCAGGAGCGACTCCGCGATCCGGCCGAGCGCGGGCTCCCCCGCACCGGGCGCCGCGGCGGCCGCGGTCGGCCCGGGGCCTTGCGCCACTCCAGGCTTCCGCCCGGGATCGCGCAGCCGCGCCAGCTCGTCGATGACCTTGTCGAGCCCCTGGCCCTCGATGAACTGCATCGCGTAGTAGGCCACCTCGCCGTCGCGGCCGACCTCGTAGACCGGCACGATGTTGGTGTGGTGCAGCCGCGCCGCCGACTTCGCCTCGCGGCGGAACCGTTCCAGGGCCAGGCGGTCTTCCGCAACCTGGCTGGGCAGGACCTTGAGCGCCACCTGGCGGCCCAGGCTGACCTGCTCGGCCTCGTAGACCACCCCCATGCCGCCCCGGCCGATCTCGCGGAGGATGCGGTAATCGCCCAGCCGCCGCTCCTTGCCCGGGGCTGGGGCCGGAGGGGCCTGCGGGCCGTTCGACCCGGGGTCGCGGTCGATCGTCAGGTCCTGCTCGACCATCACCAGGGCCGGCAGCAGCTCGCGGATCTGGTCGGCCAGCTCGGGGTGGCGGGCGGCCAGGTCCTCGATGCTCGGCCGCTCGCCGGCCCGGAACCGCGCCAGGAACGACTCGGCGACGACCTCGAAGGGGTCGCGATCGACGGTCGGGTCGCTCATGGTCACTCCTCGGAGATCGCGCCGGGCAAGGCGGCCAGGATCTCCTTGAGCCGCTCCAGCGCCCGGGTGTAGCGCTTGCTCGCCGCCGACTTCTCCAGGCCCAGGGCCGTGGCGGTGTCGCCGTTGGTCATCTGCTCGTAGTGCCGGAGCACGAGGATCTCGCGGTCGAGCGGGTCCATGCGGTTGAGGGTCCCCTGGAGCCGGAGCTTCCGCTCATTACGCTGCGTTCACTCGATGTCATCAATGCGACAAACGCTCGCGAAACCCCTCAGTCCTTTTTAAAATTTTCTTGAGGATTTTCGGAATTGTCCCGATCATTGAGCTCGGCATAGAGCCAGGTGCGGGCGTAAGTCCGTGGCGCCGGCGGTTGCCAGCGAGAATTCGAGCACCTGGGCGATCGCGACCGGTCGGTGTGAAGGACCGAACGATGGACGAGACAAAGAACCTGTCCGAGACCGAAGGCTCGAGACAGCCCGCTCTCGGCTCAGGTAGCTCCTCGGATGAGGCGAAAAACCTCTCCGACACCGAAGGCTCGCCGTGCACTCCGTCGCAGGTCGAAGCGATCTTTTTTGCCGCGCTGAACGAGAAAACGGCGGCGGCACGAGCGGATTACCTGGCTCGCGCCTGCGGCGACAACGCGACGTTGCGCCTGCGCGTGGAACGGCTCCTGCTAGCCCATCCCGAGGCGGTTGATTTCCTGGCCCAGCCCGCAGTGGAGCGGCGTCAGGTCGAGCGACTCGACTCGGTGGAAGACAACGGCGGCCTTCCCGCGACCATCGGCCGCTACCGGGTCATCCGGCTGCTGGGTCGAGGCGGGTTCGGGACGGTCTACCTGGCCCAGGACGACGCGCTCCGCCGGCCGGTGGCGATCAAGGTGCCCAACCCCGAGCGGGTCGCCGGCCCCGAGGACGTCGCGGTCTACCTGGCCGAGGCCCAGGTCCTCGCCCAGCTCGACCATCCCCAACATCGTTCCGGTCTATGACGTGGGCCGGACTGATGACGGTCTGTGCTACGTGGTCTCCAAGTACATCGAGGGCACCAGCCTGGCGGAGCGGCTGGGTCAGGGCCGGATGCCCTTTGGGGAGTCGGCCGAGCTGGTGGCGACGGTCGCCGAGGCGCTGCACCACGCCCATACGCGGGACCTGGTCCACCGCGACATCAAGCCTGCCAATATCTTGCTCGACTCGGCGGACAAGCCGGTCGTAGCCGACTTCGGGCTGGCGCTGAGGGAGGAGGACTTTGGCAAGGAAGCCCGGCTGGCCGGGACTCCGGCCTACATGAGCCCCGAGCAGGCCCGGGGCGAGGGCCACCTGGTCGATGGCCGCTCGGATCTCTTCAGCCTGGGCGTTGTCTTCTATGAGCTGCTCACGGGGCGTCGTCCCTTTCGGGGCGACTCGCATACCGAGGTCATGAATCAGGTCGCCACCGTCGAACCCCGTCCCCCCCGGCAGATCGACGACACGATCCCCCGGGAGCTGGAACGGATCTGTCAGAAGGCGCTGGCGAAGCGTGCGTCGGAGCGGTACAGCACGGCGCGGGACCTGGCCGAGGATCTGCGCCACTTCCTTCACTTCAACCGAGGCGGCGGCCGGCCTATCCGCCTCCACCCCGGGCCCGGTCAACCCTCCGCCTGGCTCCGCCCAGGATCCGACCTCGGTGTGAACCGGTCAAGATCATCCCCAAGGGACTGCGGTCGTTCGACCAGCACGATGCCCACTTCTTCCTGGAGCTCCTGCCCGGCCCGCGCGATCGCGATGGCCTGCCCGAGAGTCTCCGGTTCTGGAAGACCCGGATCGAGTCGACCGACGCGGATTCCACCTTCCGGGTCGGTCTGATCTATGGTCCCTCGGGTTGCGGCAAGTCGTCGCTGGTGAAGGCGGGGTTGCTTCCCCGGCTGAGCAAGGAGGTGCTGGCGGTTTACATCGAGGCGACCGCGGCGGAGACCGAGGCCCGGCTGCTCAAAGGGGTGCGCAAGGCGGCTCCGGAGCTGAGCCCCGGGTTGGGCCTGGTGGAGGCCCTGGCCGCGCTGCGGCGGGGGCGGACGCTCCGCCCGGGCCAGAAGGTGCTCCTGGTGCTGGACCAGTTCGAGCAGTGGCTCTTCGCCCGGCAGGGCCAGGAGAACACCGAGCTGGTCGCCGCCCTGCGGCAGTGCGACGGCGAGCACCTCCAGGCGATCGTGCTGGTCCGGGATGATTTCTGGCTGGCCGCCAGCCGGTTCATGCGCGAGCTGGAGATCGACCTGGAACCGAACGCGAATATCGCCCTCGTCGATCTGTTCGATCTTCAGCATGCCCACAAGGTCCTGACCGCCTTCGGCAGAGCCTACGGGAAATTGCCCGACCGCCATCGGGACTGGACCCGGGAGCAGGAATCCTTTCTGAGCCAGGCCGTCCGGGGCTGGCCCAGGGTGGCAGAGTGATCTCGGTACGGCTGGCGCTGTTTGCCGAGATGGTCAAGGGGAAGCCGTGGACCACCGCGGCGCTGCAGGAGGTCGGCGGTACGGAAGGAGTGGGCGTGACCTTCCTCGAGGAGACCTTCAGCTCACCGCAGGCCAACCCCAAGCACCGCCTGCACCAGAAGGCGGCCCAGGCCGTGCTGAAAGCGCTGTTGCCCCAAACGGGAACGGACATCAAGGGCCAGATGCGGTCGGAGGCCGAGCTGCGCGAGGCCTCGGGCTACGCCGGTCAGCCCCGCGATTTCGACGACCTGGTCCGCATTCTCGACCACGACCTGCGCCTGATCACGCCGACCGACCCGTCGTCGGAGAGGATGCCGAGGACGAAGGCGGACGAGTGGACGGGCGGAAGACACGTGCGCGCCGGACAGGGGTCTGACGCCTCATCCCTCGTCCACGTCCACTCACCACCATCCATCCACGTTACTATCAGCTCACCCACGACTACCTGGTCCACTCGCTGCGTGACTGGCTGACCCGCAAGCAGCGTGAGACCCGTCGCGGCCGGGCCGAGCTGCGGCTGGCGGAACGCGCCGCGCTCTGGAACCACAAGCCGGAGAACCGGCACCTGCCCTCGGTGCTGGAGTGGGCCAACATCCGCCTGCTGACTCGTCGCAAGGATTGGAGTGAGTCGCAGCGCCGGATGATGCGGCGGGCCGCCCGGGTGCATGGCTTGCGGGGCCTGGGCCTGGCGATCCTGATCGCCCTGGTGAGCTGGGGCTCCCTCGAGGGCTATGGATCCCTGCAAGCGGCGCATCTGATCGACTCGCTGAGGACCGCCAATATCAGGGATGTCCCGGCCCGGATCGAACAGCTCCGGACCTACCGCCGCTGGGCCGGCCGTCCCCTGGCGGGATTGCTGGCGAGCACCGAGAACGACCGCGGATCAGCATCTCCGAGCCAGCCTGGCCCGCCTCGCCTTGTGGCCCGGCGACCGAAGGCAGGCCGGCTATTTGTACGACCGCCTGCTGGAGTCTTCACCAGCCGAGCTCCCGGTGATCTGGGGCATCCTGCGGAAGCACGATCCGGCAATCGAGCAGCGGTTATGGCCCTTGCTGGACGATGCCAAAGCCGACAAGGAGCCACGCTTTCGCGCGGCCTGTGCCCTGGCCAACACCGATTCCGCCCAGATTAAGAACCGCTGGGACAGCGTCTCTTCGTTCATCACCGACCAATTCCTCACAGCCGCGATCAAGAATCCCGGTGATTACGCGACGCTGATCGAGACCCTGCGACCCGTCCGGAAGGCTCTGCTGACTCCCCTGGCGCGCGTCTTCCGGGACGCCGGCCGATTCGAGAGTGAACGGACCTTTGCCACCACCATCCTGATTGACTACGCCAGCGACGATCCCCGTCTGCTGGCCGACCTGCTCATGGACGCCGGCCCGAAGGCGTATGCCAGCCTCTTTCCGGTCGCCCAGCAGCAGGCGGCCGGGGTGCTGCCGGTGCTCCAGGCGGAGATCGCCAAGAGCTTGGCGAGCGTGAACGAAGAGGGATCGGAAGAGGCCAAGGACCGGCTGGCCCAGCGGCAGGCGCGGGCGGCCATCGCCCTGGTCCGGCTGGGCGATGCCGATGAGGTCTGGCCCTTGTTGCGGCACAGCGCCGATCCCCGGCTGCGGAGCTTCATCGTCAACTGGCTGAACCCCCTGGGAGCCGACCCGAAAGCGATGGTGGCCGAGCTCGATCGGCTGTCTTCACCCGCCACCCGTCACCCGTCACCCGCCACCCAGAACATGGATGCCATCCTCTTCCACCCCGAGACCTCAGTCCGCCGCGCCCTGATCCTGGCCCTGGGAACCTACGGGGCCGATACCTTCTCCCCCGGTGACCGCCAGCCCCTGATCCCCAAGCTGCTCGACCTCTATCGCAACGACCCCGACGCCGGCATCCACGGCTCAGCCGAATGGGTCCTGCGCCAGTGGAAGCAAGACGACACGCTCGAGGCCGCCGATGCCGAGCTGAGCCAGCTCAAGGATCCGGGGCGAGCGCCGCTGGTTCGTCAATAGCCGGCGACAGACCTTCGCCAAAATCGAGGGCCCGGTCGAGTTCCGCATGGGCTCACCCCAGAATGAGCCGGATCGGTCTGACAACGAAACGCCTGATCGCCGGGTCATCTCCCACCGCTTTGCCATCGCGACCAAGGAGGTGACCGTCGAGCAATATCAAGAGTTCGTCAAGGCGAACCCCGGAGTCGATCATGCCCAGAGCGACCAGTACAGTCCCGATCCGAAAGGCCCCATGAATCACGTGACCTGGTATCATGCCGCGGCCTACTGCAACTGGCTCAGCGCAGGAGGAGGGCCTGCCCAAGGACCAGTGGTGCTACCTGCCCAACGAGCAGAAGAAGTACGACAAGGGGATGAAGGTCCCCGCCGATTTTTTGCAGCGCAAGGGTTACCGCTTGCCAACCGAGGTGGAATGGGAGTATGCGAGCCGCGCTGGGGCTATGACCAGCCGGCATTATGGCCTCTCGGTCGATCTGCTGGAGCAGTATGCCCGGTATCAGGCCAACAGCCACAACCATGCCTGGCCTTGTGGAAGCCTGATTCCCAACGATCTGGGCTTATTCGACACGCTTGGGAACGTGTATGAATGGTGTCAGGAGCGTGCCACGAGCCTACCAGCCAGGGAGGGCCGCATCGCCCATGAGTGATATCATCGATGATACCCCTCGTCTGGTTCGGGGCGGGGCGTTCCCCTATCCTCCGGCGTTCTTCCGCTCGGCGTTCCGGGCCTGGTTCGCGCCGTCGTACCTGAGCTACGAGGGCGGTTTTCGCCTCGCCAGGACTTACAACTAACCAGGATTCAGGTCTGTTCCAAGCGAGCGGGGGCGTCAGCCCGTCGGAGCGAGAAGACAGGGGGCTGACGCCCCCCGCTCGCCGTCTCAATACTGATCGGAGCTGATGACCTCGCCGCCGTTGATCGAGCCGAGCTGGATCCAGGTCGGCCCGTTGATCGAGTTCTTGATGAAGTGGACGGAGCCGTCGCCAAAGAGGCAGTCGACCCCACCGGGGTGGCGGGACCGCGTTGCCGCGTACGCGCCAGAAAGTTCTCCTGGTCGTTGCAGCCCAGCATCTGGGCGGGCTGGCTGTCGCAGAAGGAGCCGGGATTGGGGGGGCTGGAGCCCGGCCTCGAAGGACCGAACGAGCCGATGTTGTCGTAGTTGTCGAGGGCCAGGGCCCCGCTGATGCCCGCCAAGGCCCCAGGGTTGGAGAGGGACAGCCAGATGGGCAGAAGGTCCTGGTATCCGTTGGGGGCGAACCGCGTCATATAGGAACCACCACCTGCGTGGCTGTCCCAGATCGTCCCGCGGAAGTCGTCGGGCGCTCCTTGCAACAGCTCCGCAACGACGTGCGTATTGCTGGTCCCATCCGTGAACGAGGCCGATCGGATCGTGATGGGGCCCAGGCCGGTTGGGGCGATGCCAAACGGCGACTGCAGAAACAGGTTGCGGGTCAAGACAGGACTGAGAACGCCCTGGCCAAAATCCAGGTTTCCCCAATTGACGCCGTAATTCCCCTTCGACAGCATCCAGGGATAGGCGGGGACGGACCCGCCGGTGGCCTTGCTCAAGGCCGCCATGCTGAAGGTCTGGATGTTATCGCTGGGGCATTGGAAGGAGGCGATCCTCGACGTCATGACCGTGCTGTTGATGACAAAGCCGAGTAAGGCAGGCCCTTCGATGCCGATCGAGGCGTTGAAGGCGTTGTAGAGCGGCGCCTGCTCGATATACGGCAGCATCAGGACGAACCAGGGCGTGTTCTGGCAGTTGGCGCCGCCGGGCGACATGCAGATCGCACCAGGCATGCCGCTGACGCCATTGACTGCGTAGACCACGCCAATCGGCAGGCAGTTGTTGGCCGACTCGTAATTGGCGAGGGCCAGGCCGAGCTGCTTCAGGTTGTTGGTGCACTGCGCGCGGCGCCGCCTCCCGTGCGGCCTGCACCGCGGGCAAGAGCAATGCAATCAAAACCGAGATGATCGCGATGACGACCAAAAGCTCGATGAGTGTAAAACCACAATGTCGTTTCGACATGGCTGCACCCATCCCTCTTCAAGAATTCGCGGAATCGTCCCGGTCTTTGAGCTCGGCAAAGAGCCAGGTGCGGGCGTAAGTCCAGTGGCGCTCGGCGGTTGCCAGCGAGATCTTGAGCACCTGGGCGATCTCGGGCATGGTCAGACCGGCGAAGAAGCGGAGCTTGACCAGCTCGGCCTTCGCCGGGTCTTCCGCCGCCAGCTTGTTGAGGGCCTCGTCGAGGGCTTCGAGGTCTTCGGATGTCTCCTTCGCCAGGAAACCCGCGGCCTCGAGCTCGACGCGCAAGCGACCACCGCCGTGCTTGAGACGTTTCTTGCGGCGAGCGTTCTCGACCAGGATCCGCCGCATCGCCTCCGCGGCCGCCGCGAAGAAGTGGGCGCGGCCGTCCCACTTCGTCTGGTCATCCTTCGCCGACGAGCCTGAGATAGGCCTCGTGCACCAGATCGGAAGACTGGAGGCTCTGCCCCGGGGCCTCGCGAGCGAGCCTCTGGGTGGCCAACCTGCGCAGTTCGTCGTAGACCAGGGGCAGGAGCTTCTCGGCGGCCCGCGGGTCGCCCTGCTCGATCGCCGAAAGGATGTGCGTGACGTCGCTCATCGCAGGGAATCACCAGAGGCCAGCAGCACCAAGCCCTGCCTCGGACTTGAGCATGCGATCGATCGGATCTTCCCGGTCCTCTCGCCGAGACGGCCAGATCGGCGAATCTGACGTAGGTTAACGCCCGCGACACCGAAGAGCAAGAGCCGCCCGGCGGGCGTCGCACCTCGAACGACGCGGGACGCTCATTGGTCCACTGTGACATTACGAAAGCTGGCGAGGGAGGGACTCGAAATCGACCGGCTTGGCAGTGCGAAATGGAGACGCATTCCAGGAATCAGAACTGGTCACCCAATTGATGCCCAAGGGAGGCGCAAGTTGGCATCGCGTTCCAAAGAGAAGGCCCTTCAGCGTGAGGTGGTTTTCCCTCAGCCAGGCCTCAGTGTGCTTGGGATCTTCGGTCCTCATGACAAACTCGTCGAGCCGCCGCTCGAGATCTTCAAGGTGCTGGAGCAAGGCACGGAGCAGCTCTTGGAACGTGGGCAAGTCGTTGGGGATAGCACGCCCGCTCAGGACGGTCTGGCCGACCTGTGACCTTTCTTCAGCCATCCGCCACAATAGCACCACCTGCGCGCGTCGGTCCAACGACACGAATGGCACAAGCTTAAGGCGCAAACCGTTATTGGGATTTGAGTTGCGACTACTACTAGGCGCAAATATATATTAATAATTTTATATGTAATTTCTACATTTTGGCTTGAAAAAGGCGATTTTCGGTCATATTATTGTTTGATCACTTGAGCTATATTTGATGTAAGACCATGATTCTCGTAACATCCCAATAGTCTGTGGTAGTTCCCGGGTTTCGAGGCGCGCATCGGTGACCTAGGCGGTCAAGCTGCGAGGCTGACCACGCTATCCAGGGTTCGCCCTGTTCATGCCCCCTCAGCCCAGCAGGGCCGATTTCTTGTTGGGCCACATTTCTTCTCCCTTTCGACGGATTAACTCTGCCAAGGGAGGGATCTGCCCGCGGCCGCGCAACCGATCCTGAAGGTATTCCCAGAAGTTCACGCCCAGACGCCGACAGGTTTTCTTCAGACTCGCGAACGTGTCTCGCGCTCGACGCCCCGACTCACTCCGTGTGCTGCCGCTGATCTTCCGTTTCTTGACGTAGTCCCGCATGTGACCTTCGCTGAGGTTGTTATGCAAGGGCACCTCGGGTCGATCTAACACCCGCAGCAGGTCAGCCCGCTTCTCCGTCATCCCTTTCAGGACGGTGTCCACGCTGGGAAAGTTGGTCCGTTTTGCGCATAACTCATCGAACCGCGCTTCCAGAATCGGCCGTTGGGCCTCTGCCGGCTCCAAGCGATACCCTTTGAGGTCTTGGTAAAGCTCCCAGATCCGCTCCCGCACCTTCTCGATGGCCGCCCGGTGTTCTTCGCTGTAGGGCACCATCCGCGTCAAAGGCCGTTCCGCATGAATCCAGCAGGCGATGTGGACCAAGACGTCGAATTGTCCCGCTCCGTCGCTGAGGATCCCCAGCTCACTTGAGACCCCATGAGCGATCAGGCTGCCCAGCAACGCCCCCTCACTGGCAATGCGAATGTGCCGCTCAGCCGTGATGCCTAGCTCCAGCAACCGGGCGTGCCATTCCGTGGCAACACCGAACAGGTAGGGACCTTGGCGAAGCTTCTCCACCACGGCCGCTGCCAGCTTCTGCTCTTCCCAGTAGTTCACCGCGATCTCATTGATCACATAGTCCGTATGGGGCCGACGGAGGAGCTCCAGGAAGTTGAGCCGGCTCTTGCTGTTGGTGCTCTCAAAGCTAGCGAAGAGGTCGTTGCCGATTTGAGTGCAGTAGCCGTTGCGCCCCTTGTGCCGAGCCCCGGTGTCGTCCACTTGCACATAGGGCGAGACCTCCAGGGCAGCCGGCAGCAACTGGTCTTTCTCTTGGTGGAACGCTTCCTTCTGCTCGGTCAAGATGCGGCTCAGCTGGCCCATCGAGATATCGATGCCAAATTGGTCCAACTGTTCCCACAGCAAGGGCTGGGTGACGTGCTGATGGTGATATTGGTGGACGATGAAGCCGATCAGATTGGGTCCGAAGTGACTGCCGGGGATCACCTCAGGCGGCAAAGGGGCGGTCAATGTGTGGCCATCGGGAGCCTGCCAGCGTTCGCGGCGATAGAGGATGACGCGGGGCTCGATGACGAGTTCCTGGACAATGTATTCCTCGTAGCCCTTGAAGGTCAACCTGGGCGGCTTGTCAACGAGGGGAATGACTTTCTCGTCGGTGATGATCAACTGAGCAGTCTTGGACCGTTTCTCCGACCCAGGTCGCTTGCGACCAGGAACGGGGGGCTTTCGTGGAGGCGTTTCAAGGCAACTGGGAGCGATCACGGGCGCGTTTTCAGGCCCTTGAGCCGGGCGATTTCGTCTTCGAGTTGCTGGAGGCGCTCCTGCTGGGCAGATATGATCGCCAGCAGCTGTCGCACCAGAGGCGTGTCGTCGGCTTGGGATATCTCAGGCACTGTCCATGTCATGGCCAGATTCTACCAACTAGCCGTTCACTTTGCCCGGACTTATTGAGGTATTACTGATTCTCGACGTAAGCTTATATTTAATAAGGGCTTGCGCTTAAGCTTGTAACATTCGTGTCGTCGGACCGACGCGCGCAAACTCCCCGATTCTTCAGGCTGTCGTAAGGAGGCAATGGACGTCCAGGCGGCTCGGCTCCGCTCGTGGGAGTGTGTCCGTCCGCTGAGCGAGCGGCTGGTAACCCCGACACTCTTTTGAGATGCTCTGCCCCATCGACCAGGCGTAGCATCTTCGCTTCGTGTTCGCAGGGCATAGCCGAACGACCACATTCGCCTTCCGAGGCCGGGATCAAGACACTGATCGGCTCCTACAGCTTTAGGACCTCAGAGCGATTACGGCTGTTCCAACCGAATGCCCCGCCACAGCACGACGCCGATTAGGCATACCAGGCTGGCCACCAAGAAGCCCGCACCCCAACCGTAATGCTCGGCCACGTAGACCGTCATCACTGGGGCCAAGAGCCCACCGAGATTTCCCCCGGTGTTCACGATCGCACCCGACGTGCCGCAGCATTTGCCGCCGATTTCGAGCCCGGCCACCCAGGTCGGAGCCTCGCACAACCCGATGGCCGCGTGTGCGAGGAAGAAGAGCGAGACCACGGCGACCTGCCCCCGAGCCTGCGTGGCGACCGCCAGGAACACCGCACTGGCCACCATGCCGAAGACGGGCACACTCGCCCGTCCGGCTCGATATCCCCACAGCCGCACCAGCCGGTCCGACAGGATGCCCCCCAGCGGCATCGCAGCCACCATCGCGGACGTCACCACGGATGTGAAGTACCTGCTCGTGATCTCCTCATAGTTCAATATATCACTGAAGTAATACTTCATCCAGTAGAACAGTGTGTATTCATAATAGCCCACCGCCGCGTAGTTGGCAGTCAGGAAGAGCAGGCTCCGGTTTCGGAGCAGTGCCCAGAACTCGCCTCGCCCGATCTGGAGCACGGCCGTCTCCCGCGAAGGCCCGATCAGCGCCAGTTCGGCCGCGTTGACCGACGGATGCTCGGCTGGCCCGTTGCGACCATACAAGGCCCATAGGCACGTCAACAGCGCCGTCACGGCCCCCATCACGACGCAGGCGATGCGCCACCCGAACCGGTCCGACAGCGCCCCGAACAAGACCGGCGCCGTGCTGACGCCGATCGTCGTGGCCCCCAGCACCAGGCCGTTCGCCCAGGCCCGAGCCCCGAACGGGATCCAGGCGGCAACGATGCGCCCCGAGGCGGGAAAGAGCGGGCTCGTCAGGATCCCCATCAGGCACCGCACCAGCAGAAATGCGACGAAGGCCACCCCGGAGGAGACACCGGAACCACAGCACCCTGTCGCAGCGACCAGCCCCGCGGTGCCGAATCCCGAGACGACCAGCGCGAACCGGCCCCCGCGCCGATCCGCCAGCCAGCCGCCGGGGATCATGAACACCACGTAGCCCAGCAGGAACGCGGAATAGATCCACCCCATGTCGGTTTCCGTGAACCGACAATCCCGCATCACCTCATCGACCACCGCCGGCAAGGACTGGCGGTGGAAATGATTCAGGCCTGAGAAGCCCATCAGGATCGCGACCAGTCTCCAGCGGACCCGTGTGGGGTGCTGCAATGCGTTCGGACCGAAGCCGGGGTGGGATTCCGTCATGACCGTGACATCGCTACAGGAACGCGGAGAGGACGAGTACACGGCCGGACCCGCACCGCACGGTACGATCCGGGATGAGATGTCTTCAGCATGACCCGGCCGCCCGGCGATACGGCAGAAACTGTCCGTCGCGCAGGTAGCATTGGTGGTAGTGCTGCAATCGGGTCTTCGTCCACATCCACGCCCAGTCCCGGTTGCTCGATGGTACCCCACCGCGGCCCGGTGGCTATCGGCAGCGGATGGGTCAGAATGTCGTCGGCCATGATGGCGGCCGTCTGCTGGGCTCCGTCGATTGCGTTGGGAATCGCCAGCAGCACATGCTGACCCGCGGCGGCGGCGATCCCCAGCTCGCCGTGCGTGTGCTTGCAGACCTGCTGCCCTTCCCAGTGAGCCACCCACGACAGGTTCAGGAAGTTTCGCAGGGAGCCGACCCAGTAACTGCTGAAACACAGCACGTCAGCACACCGCGCACGGATCACGCGCAAGCAATCCTCGACCCGACCCAGCCCCTCGTTCGCGCACAGCGCGACGGGGACTTTCGCCCGCAGCTCGCGCATGTGCTCGACCGGATCGATCGGCACGGGAGCCTCGGCGAAATCGATGCCGAAGTCGGCATCCCAGCGATTCAACAGCCGCGTGGCCTGTGGGAGGTTCCACGCCTGGTTGGCATCGACGCGGATCTTGCGGTCGGGACCGATCGCCGACCGCAATGCGGTCAGCATCTCCGTCTCGGCTCGTTCGTCCATCCCCACCTTCAGGTAGAAGCAAGTGTAGCCGCGCTGCACGCCGTCGGTCGCCTGCCTGGCGATGTCCTCGGGCAGGCCCCGGGCCAGATAGTAGAAGTAATCGACCTCGTCGCGCAGGGCTCCGCCGAACAATCGGTACAAGGGCTGCCCGCATTCCTTGCCGCACAGGTCCCAGAGCGCCTGGTCGATCCCCGCGAAGGCATAATTGCCCGTTTGAGGACGATGATCCCACAGGCCGGTCCGGAAGTAATCGCGGGCGATCGCTTCACTCTGCCAGGGATCTCGACCGACCACGAAGGGGATGGCCGAGTGGACCGCCTGTTCGACGGAGGCGACGTCGGGTCCCGAAGTGCATTCTCCCCAGCCGACGAGGCCGTTATCGGCCGTGAGGCGGACGATCGTGTCGGTCACCCCGCCGCGTGCGACGCGGCTGCTGATCTCGTCGTGGAGATAGGGGACGCTCACATTCCAGGTCTCAAGTCGAGCGATTCTCATCGGGTGGCAGCGGGGGCAAGAGAAGCCTTGGGACATGTAAGGTCGAACCGACTCTGTTGGGGTCACGCCTCGGAACGGGAGGGATTGCACGTCAAGAGCGAGCCAAGGGCAAGGTCAGAGATCTCCTTCTGAGAATCCCGCCAGGATCTGGCCATCCTGCGGTTTGAGATCCAATGCGAGGCGTGCCCCCTTACTTGACAGGAGAAGTCCTGCCGAGTCAAACAGAATCGCAGGCCTCCGTGCCCGAGCGATCGTATCCCGGTCTGAACAGAGACGTCGAGCCAACCCAGGAAGCCAAGTCCGATCGTCATCGCTGGTCCGTAGAAGCCCTCAATGCAAGAGGAGGCTTGGCGGCGCCGAGCTTCACCTCAGATCTTAAGACCGTCAACGGCTACGGATCGAGTAAGGGTTTCTGAGTCTTTCGACCGACCTCACTGCGAGCGGAGACCGGCTCAAGGCGCGGGCGCGCCACCCTTGAGATGTTTGTCAAAGAACATCACGACGGCGCGGATCGCCTCCGGCGTGAGGATCTCCGCGCCATGTCCGGCGCCGGGGACGATCATCAAGGTCGAGTCGACGCCAGCCTTCTGAAGCGCCGCGTGCAACTCCTTACTCTGGCCGACGGGGACGGTGTTGTCCTTGTCGCCGTGGAGGATCAGGAAGGGCGGGTCATCCTTGGTGATGTAGGTGACGGGGCTAGCGCGGCGCGCTTCGTCCTTGTGGTCGAGGATGGGGCCGCCGAGGAGCAGGGACTCCGGCGAATCGGGAGCGTCGTGCTGGACTGTGCTGTCGGGGCCGGACTGCCCCGCAATGGTGAGGAGGTTCGCCGGGCCAAATATGTCGCAGACCGCCTGGACGCGGCTGCTGACACCTGGGTTCGAACCGTCTCCCTCCAGGTCCTTCACATCGCCGCTGGTGCCGAGCAAGGCGACCAAGTGTCCGCCGGCCGAGCCGCCCCAGACGCCGAAATGGTCGGGGGCGAGGCCGTATTTCGAGGCATTGGCCCGCAGGAAGCGGACGGCTGCCTTACAGTCCTCGATCTGGGCGGGGAATGGCGCGTGCTGACTGAGCCGATAGTTCATGTTCGCGACCGCGTACCCACGCCGCAGGAGTTGCATCGCCGGTCGTGGTCCGCCGTCCTTGCTCCCGCCACGCCAGGCACCACCGTGGATCCAGATGACCAGTGGGCGGGGTGCCTTGCCCTCGGCCGGGAGGTAGAGATCCAGGGTGTTGCGCTCCTTGTGAGGCCCATAGGCCAGGTCGCGCTCGTGCTTGACCCCTTCGGGCAACGGCTGTTGGGCCTTCGCCTTGGCCTTCGGTTCCTGGGCGACGGCCGGGCACGCGATCAGCACCCCCAGGCCGAGGCCCAGAATCATGGTGATTCGTCGAGTCATGGGATCTTCCTTATCGTTCCCGAGGGATGGGGCCATCGGGCCTGTTGACAGCATGAATGCGATTCGAGCGGAAAAAGCGGCTCCTGTCTCAGCCGGGATTGCCCCGATGACCGTTGACCTCGTCATCCCGGACCTCGCCCGGCTCTCATGACCAGCCATTGGACACCGGCCGGATTCCTGTGTCCAAGGAAAACCGCCGAGATTCCGTCCGGTCGGCAATGCTACCGACAGGGGACTCCCAGTGACGAACGAGCCCTGCCCCGACCCGGACTTCCCATCTCTCAACCATGCTTCGCTCTGAATGGCTCCCCTCCCCGTCTTCGCGAGGCTCTCAGCGATCGCCCGAGCAAAGTCATGCCCGACGGTGGTCGGAAACGCCCAGGAAGTGGGCGTCTCCAATATCCCGCATCGCGGCCTCAGTCTCACCGCTGAGGGCCGGTCGGCTTTCTCACGTCGAACCGAGTCTCTAGTATCAATGGTACGGCTTCGCGATTCGGGAGGTTGACGCACAAACTTGCTGTCATACACCGGCCTCCCCGGGATTGCATGATGACGCGGCAACTCGCCGAGTCATGGCCGTCTCCGGTCCCGGGTCGCACGGCTCCGCCCAGGCCGGCCAGCACGGCGCCTGTACCCAGGGCGATCCGGCCCAGCCATTCTCAACGATCGTGGAGATCCATCATCTTCCCCTACCCCCGTCGATCACCGCGCGTCGAAGGCCGACGGGGCGTCGAACTGCATGAACTCGAAGACGGCGCCGTCACGCAGGATGAAGGCGACCCGCAGCCCTTCCATCGCACGGAACGGCCCCAGGAGGACCTGCTCCCCGGCGATCTCGGCCTCCAGGTCGTCCACCGCGAAGGCCATGTGCGGCTGGTCCCGCACCGGTCCGGTGACCGGGCTGTCCGGCTCGAACCGCAGGAACTCGACTCGGTAGGGGTGGTCGGCCGGACTGGTCACGTGGACCTTCGTCGCGGCGACGAAGATCTCGCCCGGCTTCCGTTCATCGGTGATCACGCCGACATGGTGGAACCGCCTCATACCGACCCCTCCCCTCGCTGATCCTTTGCCGGCTACCTCCCACCGATACCCTGACCGAGCTTCAGGACGTGCTCCAGGAACATGTAGACCTGCTCGTTCGACTCCTCGGTCGGGTTGTGGGCCGGGCGGTTGGTCATCGCCACCCGGTCCTGGTAGCCCAGGAGTTTGTTGACGGCGACGGTGTGGTTCAAGGCTCGCCATCGCTCGGGCGGGTCCTCCGAGCCGCCCGAGACCAGGAACGGCCGCGGGGCCATCAGCGCGTGCAGTTCGTGCAGATCGTGGCCCGACTCGATCAGCCGCTTGTACGCCCCCGTGCGCGGGCTCTCCGCCGTGATGACCCCCCGCTTGCGCGTCCGGCCCGGCTCCCAGCCGAGATACCACGGCTCCCAGTAGTTGACGTTCGGCCGGGACTCGTCGAAGACGATGCCCGGGTCGGACCAGACGGCGCAGGCGAACTTGTCGTACAGGCAGGAGGCGAACATCGCCCACTTGCCGCCGTAGGAGTGGCCCATCACGCCGACTCGGCCCGGGTCGACCTCGGACAAGTCGAGCCAGCGCGTTGTAGCTGTTGGCCGCGACGTAAGCGAGGTAGGACAGCGGCTGGATCCCGGCATAACCCTTGCCTGGCGTGATCTGGTCGGGAGAGATACCGAGCGACAGTGAGACGAAGCCCCGCCGGGCCAACCGAGAGGCGAAGTCGAGCCGTGCGTTGCCAAGGCCGATGGCCGTCTCGGGCTCGTAGAACACGACCAGCACGGCCGAGAATGGCCCCCGGCCGTCGGGGATGAGCAGGTAGCCGTCCATGGTGTGATCCGCGGCGACCTCGACCCGGACCCGCCGCTGCTCGAAGCCCTGCCGCCGCTCGGTACCCAGGACGTCGACCCTCGGCCGCTCGATCAGCGGCGGCCAGGCCCCCATGATCCCGTGCCACGTCGCGAGGATCTCCTTGCGGCGCTGCCGCCAGCCGGCCGCGTCGCGGACGGCCCGACCATCGTCAAGGGCCAGAGGCGACTTGTACGATCCGAAGTCGCTGCGAAATTCCGGCGGAGGTCGGAATGCCCGTTCGAGTGGTCCCAGCGGTACCTCGTCTGGCTCGCCCGCGCGACAGGCCAAGGCCACCATCCCGAGTATCGCAATCACGATCGGGCCCATGACGAGGGGTACGGCGAGCGGACGCACCATCGGCTCGAACCTCCTTCAAGGATGCTTGTCGAGATCGGGCCCGTCGACCAACGCGGACGGTATTATCGCCCGCCCGGCGCCCAGGGGCCAGCAGCCGGAGCGACGAAAACGCGAGGATGTCGGACGAGGACCAGGCGGAAAGTCTTGGGGAAGATTCGCCCGATTCCCTGGCCGATCGCGGCATCCCACCGCTGGGGCTGTCCCCTGGGACGCGGAGGCGGGCCCGATGGCAACTGGGGTCGAGACCGAGCCCAATACCCCGGGGCCACTCGCGGGCCGTCACTTCTGGACCGCGAGATAGGCGACCAGGTCAACAAACTCCTCGGGGGTGAGCCGCTTCTCCAGGCCGTCAGGCATGGTGCTCTGCTCCTGCCGCGCCCGTGCCTCGATGTCCGCCTTGGGGATCTCGTGTCGCCGTCCCTCCCGGTCCGCGAGCGTGAGGGTCCGCTCGGTCTCCGCCGCCTGAACTCCGGTAAGTACCCGACCGTCGGAGAGGGCAAGCGTCAGCGACTCGAACCCGGGCGCGACGCTCCGGCTGGGCTCCAGGATCGACTCGACGATCGTGATCCGGGCGAAGCGGCCGCCGAGGCCCGTCAGCTCGGGGCCGATCCGTTCGCCGTGGTCGCCGACCCGGTGGCATTTCAGGCATTGCGACCTCTCCACGTCCTCGAGGACCTTCCGGCCGCGCCCCGGGTCCCCCGGGCGGGTCAGGGCCAGCCGGATGAGCCGCTCGTGCTCGGGGCTGGAGCCCTGGCGCCGGAATCGCAGGTGGAAATCGGCCGGGGCGGGGGCGGCCCCGACCTCCGCGATCAGGCGGTGGACGCCCCCGCCGAGGCTGACCGACGCGCGATCGGAATCCGGCTGGAACGGCCGGGCCGCCGACCGCCGGTGAACGAGCGGCCGTCGACCCAGATCCGGAGCGTGCCGCTGCTGGACGCCAGCAGCTCCACGGTCGCCGGTCCCGGCAGGAGGAAGTCCGACGCACCCAGGCACACAGAGCCCGGCGCAGCCCCGGCCCCGTCCAGGGCCCGGAGCCGCCCCTCGGTGCCCGTGGCGAAGAGCGTCCGCCATGCGGAGGAGGCGCCGGCCGGAGGCTCGAAGGGCCGGGCCGGCCGGCCGGCCCGGGCGACGAGCGCCGCGACCGACTCGGGCGGGATCGGCCCGGTCACCTGCCAGCGGACCAGCAGCTCGGTGGCCCCCTGCACTTCGGCCACGACCCGATCGAGAGCGAGTCGCTCGGCGTCGGATAGGCCCCGCTGCCGCCCCCAATCGGTCAGGATGCGGACCGCGAGCGGGAGGATCTCCGCGGTGGGGCTGCGCTTCGCCAGGTCGGATACCGACTCCGCCTGCGCGGGCCCACCCAGCACGGCGATGCACTCCAGGGCGGGGAGCCGGACTTCGCGATCGGAGAGCGCCCTGACGGCCAGCGGTAGGGCGCGGGGCTCGTGCAGGAGGCGCAAGCGCATCCAGGCCGGCGCGCCGGACGCCCGGGTCGGGGTCGCGGACCAGCTCGAGGAGCCGGTCCCCCGCCCCCTTCAGACCCAGCGCGCCTGCGGCCTCCGCCGCCGCCTGGCGCACGCTCTGATCCCGATCCGCGAGCAAGCGCCGGATCCGCTCGCCCATACCCGATAGGCCAAGGCGCCCGGCGACCTCGACCGCCGCCGCACGCGACATCCGGGTCCGGCGAGACCAGTTTCCCAGTAACGAGCGACGCCGACGAGGGCAGGGACCGCTTCGTGACCCGCCTCAAAGCCGCGGCGAGCACCGGCCCGTCCTCGAGCCCGCCCGCCAGCTCGACCAGCTTCTTCTGGGCCACCCTCTCATCCCCACCGGGCCAGAGCGCCAGCGCCGCGAGCCGATTGGCCGGCTTCTGCGATCGATCCGCCACGACCTCGGCCAGCAGGTCGCGCCGCTCGTCGGCGGGATGATCGCCCAACGCCTCGATGATGGCGACCATGACGTCCGAGCCCCGGCCGGGCCTCCAGCACGGCGACGGAGCGTTCGCCGGACCGGGTCGCGACCTTCTCCCGCAGCATCCGCCGCAGCACGGCCAGCCGCACGGCGGCGTCGGGGTCGCCCAGCACGCGGTCGAGCGCCGCGGCGATCGCCTCGGTCCGTTCCCAGGCGACCGTGTTCGCCGGGCGCGGGGCCGGGCGGTATCCCCAGTAGACCCAGGGCCCGGGCTTCTTGTAGACCCGGGCGAGCAGTTCGGCGTACTGGACGACGCCGCTCCGGGTGGGTTTCGGCCCCCAGGCGGGCGATCAGGCCGTCGACGACCACCGGCTCGGCGCGGTCGGCGAGCGCCCGCAGCGCCAGGGCGCGCGTCGGTCGCGGAGTCCGGCCCGTCGAGCAGCGCCAGCACCGCCGGCCAGTTCGCCGACCGTCGCAGGGCCTGCATGGCCGCGTGCGCCAGGGCCGCGTCGGGCTGCCGGAGCGCCTCGCGAGCCAGGCCGGTGCCCCGGCCCAGCGCAGCCGGCCGACGGCGATCGTGACTTCCAGCACCACGCGCGGGTCGCGGCCCTCCGCCAGCGCGGCCAGCCGCGCGGCCAGCGTCGCCGTCGCCCGGCCCGCTCGCCAGGCGATGCCGCGGTGAGCACCGGGTCGGCCAGGTCCGCCACGGCCCGGACCGCCTGGGCCTGGACCCGCGGGTCGGGATCGGACCGGGCCAGTTCCACGAGTTCGTCGATCGCGGCCGGCCCGCCCGGGTGGGCCAGGATCCACACGGCATGCAGCCGCCCCCGCACGCCGATGCGGGCCCGTCGGATCGCGTCGCGCACGGCGGCGAGCCCCTCGGCCCCCCGGCCGTTCGAGTGCGGCCCTGGGCCTCGCACCGCTCGGCGTAGCTCTCCGAATCGAGCCGGGCGATCTCGCTCTCGATGCCGCCCCCGGCCGGACGGGGTGCGGTGCGGCTGGCCCGGCGGCCGTGATCCGGTAGATGCGGCCGCGCCCTCGCTTCGGCCTCTGGCCGTCCGCCCAGTCGGCCACGATCAACGAGCCGTCGCGCTGGGCGACGAGGTCGGTCGGCTTGAACCCGTAAGGGTCGCCGTCGCCCCCGGCGGCGAACTCGGCCTGCTCCGAGCGGCGCGAAGCCGCTCCCCGAGCGAGCCGGGCGGTAACGCACGACCGCTCGGCCCCACTCGCAGAAGAACAGGTCGCCGCGATACTCGGCCGGGAACCCCGCCTCCAGGTAGCAGAGCCCGCCCGCGGAGGACCCGCGGCCGAGGACGGCGAGCGACGGCAGGGCCTCGTCGGGGCGCTCGGCGTAGAGGTACGGGTAGCCGTGGTCGGCGCCGAAGAAGCTGTGATCGACGCGGATCAGGTAATCGCCGCCGTCGTTCTCGTTGTCGCGGACGAAGACGTTCAGCTCCTCGTCGAGCGCCACGTCGTAGATGTTCCGCAGGCCGGTGGCGAAGACGTGCAGGTCGCGCCCGTCCGGCCGGCACCGCAGGATGCCGCCGCCATGGTACACCAGCCGATCGCCCTCGGGCCGCGGCACGTCGCAGCCGTTGTCGCCGAGGGCCAGGTAGAGCCAGCCGTCGTGGCCGACGACCACCCCGTTGGCGCAGTGGAGCCGCGAGGGGTTCTTCTCGGGGGGCAGCCCCAGGCCCGTCAGCAGGTCCCGCCGCTCTTCCGCCACGCCGTCCCCGTCGCGGTCGCGGACCGCCGAGAGGAACGGGGCGTGCATCACGAACAGGGTCCCATCGTGGAAGGCGAGCCCCTGGATCGAGTTGAAACCGGCTCGCGTAGACCGTCGCCTTGTCGGCGTAGCCGTCGCCGTCGATGTCCTCGACGAGCCGGATCTCGTCGCGGCGCACGATCTCGGCCCCGAGGCCCGAGACGTAGTCGATCGCGACGAAGATCGCCCCGGCTCGGGGGCCCGCGGCGACCGCCGACGGGTATTCCACCATCGGGTCGCAGGCGAACAGCGTGGCCTTGAAGCCCGGCGGCACCTTCAGCGGCGGGAACCGCTTCTCCGTCCGGGCCCGGTCCGGGGCGGGTCGTCGGCCGCCCGCGGGGCCGTCGGCGCCCACGTCGTCAGGAGGAGCGACAGTGCGATCGCGCGAGACGGGCTGGTCATCATTCCTGTCACCTCACGATCGCGGTGCGGTCGAGTCCTCTCGTCCCCGGGCTTCGGGCGTCGGGCGGGAGGTGAGCCGACGGCATGGACGCGGGCCGATGGGGCGGTCATCATCCCGGATGGTAACCTGACGCAGGTGCCGCAGTCGACGGGGCGGCTGTGCTCAGACGATCGCGATGGCCTCGATCTCGATCTCGAGCCCGGCGACCGCGAGCTCCGTGACGCCCACGGCGGTGGAGGCGGGATAGGGCTCCCTGAGGTACTCCAGCCGCACCTTGCGGTAGGCCGGGAGGTCCCGGTTGAGGTGGACGAAATACGCGCGGAGCATCACGACGTCCGCGAACGACGCGCCCGCCGCCTTCAGGACCAGGCCGATGCGGTCGAAGGTCTGGCGGACCTGCGTCTCCATGTCCGCCTTGAGGTCCTTCGGCCCCTGGCCGGAGACGAACACGACCCGCCGCCCCTCGACGGCGATGCCCGGAGAATACCCGGGGGCGGCCGCCGGCGCCTCGGGGGATAGGGCCTGTGCCCTGGCACGGGGCCCCTCGTCGGCCGCCGCGGCCGTCCCCTCCGGGAGGCCGCCACGGACCCGCCTGCCGCCCCGAAGAGGGCCGCGCCAGGAACTCACGCCGATCGTTCGATGCCATGATGTCACCTCGCCTCGTAGTCGGGAAAGCAATGGTCGGTCGTCCGGGTGGCTCCCGCGACGCGGGAAGTCGGTGCCGCCGGGACTGGTCGAAGAGGAGTCGAATGCTCGAAGGTACGCTGTCCGGGTTTCGGCATCGTCTTCAGGACCGAATCCTGGCTGCAAATTCCCAGCCACGGCGTTCATCGATGGACCGCCGACTGCGATCCAGGTAATGACGCAGCTCCTCCAATCCGTATTCCTTCGCCAATCGGCGCACACTGACGCCCGGTCGCCTGGCTTTGAGAACGAACCATTGCTCCAGTTCCAGCCATTTCTCTTGTTCGATGTCCGCCACGTGCTCCTTCAATAACCTGTCTCGCCCGGCAATATTGAAGTTCTCATGGTAGATGCCGCGATCCAGGTCCAAGCTCACCGTGGCGACGTTCACGTGCTTACTTTTTGAGTAATGCATTTTTTCGCCCGTAATGTCATACACCAGGCAGTCTCGAGTGAGAGTGGTCGAAACGATGTAGTAATGGTGATTGATGGCATGCGCCTGTAACGACGTACCCGCAGAGTAGGCGCTGGGCCACAGCACAAGTTCCGCTCCCTGGTCTGCTAACCGCTTCCATACTTCGGGGAAGTTGACGTCGAAACAAATTGCCAGTCCCACCTTCCCGAAGTCGGCTGTGTAGACTGGAGCTTCTTCGCCGACGTCGACCGGTGGGTGAAGGTCAAATTCCGCCCAGTACGGGAAGACCTTGTTATACAAGCAGGCCACTTTCCCATTGCGATCGAGAAGCACGGCCGTGTTCAGCCTGGAGGTCCCGCTGTGCCGATCGATGGGACAGAGAATGTAGGTGTTGTGCTTCTTTGCCAGCATAGACATTGCATTCAGCGTCGGACCGTCCAGGGCTTCCTGGGTGTTCCCCTTCTGGCCGCGGCAGGTCTCCGGCAGCGCGATGACATCGACGTGGGCTGCCCCTGCTCTGTCAACGTATACGACGATTTCCTCCAACGGCAGGCCGTTGGCAAAGCTGATGCTGGTAATTCGGACCGGCCGGCCAACCGTCTCGTTTGACGCGGCGATTGGCACTGTCTTGCCGTCACCCACCGTCGTGGCTTCATCCCTATCCAAACCTGCGGTGGCCACTCTCGCAAGGCCACTAGGGCCCAGAATGGAGTTCGTCAAGAAGGTTCGTCGTTCCATGTCAGCCTCCTCACGAGATTCAGGCATCGACGTCACTCACACTCAACCGCGAACCTGTTTTGGACCCACGACATAGACGTGTCCGTCTCCGCATACCACAACGATCTCGGCCCGGCCATCCCCATCGACATCGGCAATACTGGGCGGGCCCACGGGTGCCGGAAACTCCAGTGTCCAGCGAATCTCGCCGGCCTGTCCGTTGCGATTCGCTCCGACGGAATACAGTTTGTTACCGATGCCGAAGACCGCCTCTTCACGGCCGTCTCCGTCGATGTCAGCAGAAGCGGGTGAAGTCGGAGAATCCGCGAATTCCCCCATGTTGGGATCAAAACAGGATCCCGGAAGAGGTAATACCCACTTGAGGCGACCCGTGGCCGCATCGTAGCAATGAAACTCCTGGTCACGAGAGCCGATGCCGCGGCTGTGCCCCGGTGCCAGCAGCTCGAGTTTCCCATCTCCATCGGCATCCCCGATGGCGGGCAAAATGGCCGGAGTGCTATGGTTCCCCACGTTGCTCCCAAATGGACCAGGTGGAACCTCGCCGATACCCGGTACAATCCTCGGCGTGCTACGCTGTCTCTCCTGCCAGATAACGTTTCCCTCCATATCCAGCAGCCCCAGACGATACGTCGAAGCGCCATAGAGCATCTGACGCTTCCCTTTGCCCTGGAAATCAGCGACGACAGGAATCGCCATGAAGGTCCACTCGCCGTCGAATACTCCCTTCCAGTGACGGCCATTGGTACTACGATCGAGGAGGGTTTTCCCCGTACTCCCTTGAACTACCAGGATCCCGTCAGGAAACATCGTCAGGATGTCGTCAAGCCCGTCACCGTCGTGATCGTAGATTGCCATCCAGCCCCCGCCAAAGGCACGGGCCTTATCAGGTCCCGGTCCGAAATGGCTCCCTACGGTGCGGTGCCATAGTTCTGTTCCAGTCCGCCCATCGAGCAGGAAGCTCTCTTCCGAATGCGTCTGGGCTCGGGCTAGGTTCACGAGCACATCATCCCGATGGGGATCGTTGAAACGTCCGGGAAACCAGAAGAACAGGCCTCCCACGTTTAGGGGGGACTGCTCTCCCGGAAATCGGTCGAAATCATGGGCCCAAAGTTCCGTGCCTGCAGAGTCGAGGGCAACCAAGCGTGCACAGCCATTGGCGCCTACGGTAGCCGCGAGGATTGCCAGTTTGCCGTCTCCGCGCAGGTCGGCGAGGGCCACGCCGCCCGCGTTCTTTACCCCGGGGCGCATGCCTCGCCCGCGCCACGCGCCACTGGGGTTCCATGGCGGAACCGGCTGAGTTGAGCCGGAAGGCATGGAGGGTTTCTCTGGCCCCTTGCGCGACAATGGTAGGAGGCGACCCACCCTCAAGCCTTGCAACGACCGCGGTTGAAGTTGGCACCCCGCTGCGCCCGGAAAAGATCGGTCGCACCCAGGCTCCCCGGCTGTCAACCAGTGCAGAACGGTCATCGAGGGCTTCTGCTTTCACGAGGATAGTCTTCGCCTTGTTCATGCCCGGGTCCGCTACCAAGGCATCAAGATGAGGCCCAACGAGACTGCCGACCCGCCGAACGTTTCGCATCTTATCGGCTTGCCAAGCAACCAGCTCCGTCGAGCCGGTTCGAGGATCGAGGACTTTTCTGGTGAAAAACACCGGCATCCCGCCCGCCTCTGGAGTCTCCACCAGCACGGTCCAGCCCCTCGTGGTGGATGAATTCTGGACAGTAGTCGGAATGTCCGTGATGATCCGCGCTTGAAATGCGCTGTCTTCTAGCTCCCAGCGACGAACCGCTAAACCGTTCTTGAATCCGATGATCGAAAGTGCGGAAGGGTCCTTGATCAAAGGGCCCTGGGTGCTGGTGAGGAAGAGTTCCGGGATGCCGTCGGCATCCATATCGTGCACACCGGCGAGGTATTGGTCGGGAATATCGAGTTTCACGCGGCCGGTCATGGCGTCCAGGGCAACCACATGCCACTTATCATCCCCGGTCGTATTGAACTGGGACACGACGATTTCCATTATGCCGTCGCCATCAATGTCTTGCACGGGTTCTGCGCCCGGCCGGAAGAGGGTCTTCTTATTGCCTATCCCGCGCTCGATGAGGCGGTTCCAGAGCACCTGGAGTTTTCCATCGCGCCAGCCCAGCACAGCCATCTGGTTTTCGAAATCCGGCAGGAGAACAAACTCCTGCTTGCCGTCGCCATCGAGGTCGAAGGCGCCGAAATAGCCGTAGGCCCTGCCGCTCTCCGCTCCCGGCGGTGAGAATCGGCATTTGTCTTTGAGCTTGCCGGTCGCCATGTCCAGGACCAGCAAGTCATACCAGGGGGTAAATGCTACCTCGAGCTTCCCATCGTGATCGAAATCGCCCGCGAGCACGTTGGGCACGAAAACATCGGGGATGAGTTCGCTCTTCCAAACCTGCTGCCACTCTCCATCGCGACGCGTGAGGAGTTGACAAAACTCACCGGTGCCGGGCGGCTGGTAGGAGGCGTACTTCTGGAAACAGCTTTCGCAATGCACGATTTGTAAACCCGACTCTTCCGGAAGGAATTTCCCCACCTGGTAATCCCGGCCCGAAGGAAGCACCGTTGTAGGACGAAAGCGCCAGGAGCCTCTCGTCGGTCTGTACCCTGGGATCAGCTCCCAGGTCGGCGACCGGAAGTTTGACCGTGGCCGTCCTGTCGCCCTGCTCAAGAAAATCGACGGACAGCAGGGTTTCCCTGGCGCCGCAAAACTGCTTCCATCGTATCGCGGGTTCCCTGATGTTCCCCTTCAGTGATGATCGTCCTGTCAGCGTGCGGTCCCCGCGGAACTGTAACCACTGGCCCGCTCCCGTGTCTCGTCCTTCCTTCCGCTCGGCTCCGAGGAGCGTTGCGGTGTCGAACCCCAGTCCGCCCACCAGTACCCCGGTTGCTGCCCCCTTCAGGAATTCCCTCCTATCGAGTTCGTTCATCTGCTGGCCCCAGCGCGTTGAAGAAAAGGGTGTCCCGCGCCCAAAGCTATTTTCATCGGGCTTGGCGGTTGCCGGTTCAGTTAAGTCAGCCTCAACAGCTTTACCGTGATGGGCTAGACACGAGGGCAGTTCTCAACAGCCGCGATAGCCTGACCGGTGAGTGGGGCCGGATGCCAGGCTAAAAGCTGCCCGAATCCGTGAGGCCGAGTGCCGCGGCCCGCCGGTCGAGCCGCAGACTGCCCTTCTGCTTGTCCGGCTCGTGGCACTTCCGGCAGGACCGCGCGAGGATCGGCCGGACGTCCCGGGCGAAGTTCGCGCGTGCCGGTTCCGCCGCCGGCGCCGGGAATGCGGGCCAGGTAAGCAGGACAATCAGGAGTCGCGTCGATCTCTTCACGGCATGATTCTACCATCGGTCCGTGGTGGATGGCCAAGCCGCTGCCTGGGGGTCAGTCGGGAGCGGATGCACGCGCTCGTGCTGGACCCGGTGAACAGCAGGGTATCGACGCCGTGCCCGATCAAAGATGATAACGCTCCGGGACTGGGTGGTGAACTCCCGCGGGACCCCGCGGCGCCCCCGGCCCCGCGTGTTCCCGTAGCGCGGCATAGCCGCATCCAAACTTTTCTTTGAAGCAGGCGTTGCCCCTGGGTACGGTGACGGTGTTGCGGCCAACACCCCACCCAGGAGTACAACGCCATGAGTTCCTTTGTACAACGACTCGGTGCGATGGTTCTAGGTGTCCTCAGTGGTTTCGATCGGATCCGCCTGCGGGGCACATTGCCGCGGCTTTCCAACACCGGTAGCTTTTACCGCTGGCTCGAAGCCTCGAAAATCCGCCTCACGGATTTTTCCTCTCACGCGCAGAGTCAGACCGCGCAACTCCGTGAGGCTCTGGAAGCGAAGGCGACCGAGGCCGGGCGACCGGTGGAGTACCTCGCCGGGTACAACAACAAGGAAAAACTGGTGCAGCAGCGCCTGCAGCACGACGGCGCCGCCGCCGACGGCTTGGTTTGCGCCTTCAGTACCCTGGAGAACTGCTCCTCCTACGACGTCTTCAAGAACCCCAAGACACACAGGCTCGACTTGCGGCGGCGGCCCAGGAAATGCCTGCATTATTACTTCTACTTCATCGACACCCGCTTCGGTCTGGCTCAGGTGCGGCTCCAGACCTGGTTCCCCTACAACACCCACGTCGTGCTCAACGGCCGCGAGTGGCTCGCACGCGAACTCGACAAGCAGGGCATCGGTTACCAGCGCCGGGACAACTGCTTCACCTGGATCGAGGACTTCGCGCAGGCCCAGAAGCTGGCCGACCGCCAGACCGCGATCCCCTGGGACACGGAACTGGATCGGTTGGTCCGGCGCGTGCTCCCGCCTCGACAGCTTTGGCTCCCCGACGATTGGTACTACTGGACGGCCGAGCAGACGGAATGGGCCACCGACCTGGCGTTCCGCGATGCCGACACCCTCGCAGAACTCTACCCGCAATTGATCCGTCGCGGGATCGAAAGCTTTGGCAGCGAGGACGTGTTGCGGTTCTTGGGGCATCGTGTCTCGGCCACCGGCCATGTCCCTGCGAGCCTGAAGACGGAGCTTACCAGTGACTTGAAGCACCGCCCCGAGGGCGTACGCATCAAGCACCGCGCCGGGCGCAACACGGTGAAGCTCTACGACAAGCAGGGGTCGGTACTGCGGGTCGAGACGACGCTCAACGACGTGACGGGTCTGAAAAGCTATCGGACGACGGCCCAAGACCCTGAAGGCCCCCGGCAGTGGCGACCGATGCGAAAAAGCGTGGTGGAGATGGGGCGGCGTGGGGAATTGTCGCAGGCCTCCAACGACCGCTATCTGGAGGCCTTGGGAACACTGCCGACGGACACGCCGCTGTGCCGCGTATCGGCGCCGCTGTGCCAGCCGGTGGAGAGCAACGGGCGGCGCTATCGTGCGTTGAATCCGCTGGGGCCAGAAGATCACCGCTTGCTGGCGGCGGTGAGCCGCGGCGAGTGGCTGGTGATGGGTTTCCGCAACCGAGACATTCGCCAGGCCCTCTACGGCGCTGCACCTGACCCAGCGACGCAACGTCGCCAGGCCGCGGCCGTCACGCGACGCTTGGGTTTGCTGCGGGCGCACGGCCTGATCAAGAAGATTCCCCGAACCCATCGCTATCTCCTGACGACTCACGGTACGGCCGTCATCCCTGCCTTGCTTGGTGCGAACAATGCGCCCTTAAAACAACTCGTCGGTGCGGCGTAAAATCCGCGCAGGCCAACAAGCAAGTCGCGGATAACAATGTAGGGGCCGTCGCCTGGTGTATCGCCTGCTGTCCTGGAATCCGTGGCAGGGTGTCTTCCTGCGGCTGGTGGAGCGGCTCCACGGCTGCTGGCTGTACTGAGCCGGGCAAAGTTGAAGCCGGGGTCCGGATGCCCCGGTCCGTGTAGGCCTTCCAAGTGCCAGAGGAGGTGGAGCGACGAGCAGAAAAACAAAAAGATCGGCAACCGGGCGAGTGGCCCCGGCCCGGAGATGGTCCGTCCCGAGAGAATCCTGTGTCCATTGGAAAAATGGGTAACATATCACGCTTGTTTTGGGGCTAGATTGCGGTCGGTCCGTACAAATGGTTTATCGGCGAAACTGGTGGTCTAGCGAGTTGTGCCGTTGCCGGATTGCGCGATTCGGTCAGCTATGCTGGATGGTCTGGTGAGACGCCTCGTTCACCGGTCTAGCCCCAATACCGTTCGTCTGTAAAACTTCGCCCAACTCGTTTGTTCAGCGACGTTTCCTCGTTTCCTTGAAGAGCCGATCGATCACTCCTCATGATAGTGGTCGGATTGCTACTTCTGTTCAATGCGATTCGTTTCGGGTAAATCCAGTTGGCTATGGACGGCCAACTGACTCAAGTCCGTTGCCCCGAGCAGTCCTCCACCCAGTGGCTGACGCTGCTGGAGGACTTGCGCCGGGACGTGGCCGCGTTGCGCGACAGGGTCGATCACTTGGAGCGCGAGAATCTCGAGTTGCGTATGCAGGCCGGCTATTGGAAGAGTCGCCATCGAGATGCCCTGCGCCGCATCGGCGAGTTGGAACTCCAAGTCGAACAACTCCAAGGTGAGAAACGCCAACTCCAGGCCGACCTCTTCGGTCGACGCTCCGAGACCACGTCACTGAAGGATCGTTCCAATCACCTGGACGACCCCCAGGACGACACGCCGGGGCCCACACGAAAGCGGGGCCAGCAAGCGGGCAATCCTGGACCGAAGCGGCGGGATTATTCCTCTCTTCCGATCCGCGAGGTCTTCGTCGATCTGCCCCACGAGCAATGTGTCTGCCCCGACTGCGGTCAACCGTTACGTCTCCGCAGTGACACCGAAGACTCCGAACAAATCGAGATCGACGTGCGTGCCCATCGCCGCGTGATTCACCGGCGCCGCTATGAGCAGACCTGCGCCTGCCAGGGCCACCGCACCTTCACCGCTGCACCTCTTCCCAAGCTGATTCCCAAAGGCCTGTACGGCACTTCGATCTGGGTCGAGATCCTCCTGGACAAGTATTCCAGCTATCGGCCCACCGAACGCTTCCTGACCTCCTGGCGGCTGGCGGATCTGGACTTGGCGGCGGGTACCGTGACCGACGGTTTGCAGCGGCTGGAGATCCTGCTCCGGCCGATCTACGAGGCGATCAAAAAGCGGAACCCTGACGGCGATTTGCATCTGGCCGATGAGACGCGATGGCGGGTGTTCGTCGTCCAGGAAGGCAAGCAGGGCTACGGCTGGTGGTTGTGGGTCTTGTCGGGGCCGGACACGGTGGTCTATGTGCTGGATGCCAGTCGCAGTCACGCCGTCCCCGAGGGCCACTATCGGGCCCAGTCGCGTGGAGTGCTGATGGTCGATCGCTATGCGGCCTACAAGGCGATGATCTGGGTCAAGGATGGGGTGATCGTCCTGGCTTTTTGCTGGTCTCATGTGAGGCGCGACTTCGTCCGGGTAGGCAAGGGCTGGCCGCAGTTGAAGCCGTGGGCCTTGGAATGGCTGCGGCGGATTCGCGTGCTCTACCAACTGAACCATCGCCGCTTGGCGGCAGAGAAGGGCTCGGCGGCGTTTGGGGAGGCGGACTGCTGCCTGCGCCAGGCCGTGGCCGAGATCGAGGCGCAGATGGAGGCGGAACTGGCCCGGGCGGATCTGCCGACGCCGTGCCGGAAAGTGCTGGAGAGCCTGGCAGCGCATTGGGAGGGGCTGACGCTGTTCGTGGACGACCCGCGGATCCCGATGGACAACAATACCTCAGAGCGACGTGCGCGGGGTCCGGCGGTGGCGCGGAAGAACTTCTACGGCTCGGGTTCGCTCTGGAGTGGCCAGTTGGCGGCGACGGCGTTCTCGATCTTCGCCACGTTGGCGCTGTGGGGGCTCAATCCCCGGAAGTGGCTGACGTGGTACTTTGAGTGCTGCGCGGCGGCTGGGGGCCAGGTCCCCGGAGACATCCAAGTGTTCCTGCCATGGACCCTGAGTCAGGAGAAGCAGAACGAGTTGGGCAGACCGGGTCCGACGGAAAGGGATGATACTTCTTAGCTCGCGAGCGCATCACCCCCGACCTCGGCAGTCCACAATCAAGAGACAGAACAGCCAGCTCCCTTCGGGGAATGCCGGACTGGCTCTTGATACGCCCTCCACTGAACGAACGGGATAGGCGGTTATTTACCGAGCCTCGGCCCCTGGTAGCCGGGCCTGGGCTCTGAAAAATGGCGAGAATGGCAGTTTTGAGGGCCTTTTTCGAGCGCCATGTCCACTGGTGTACACGGCCCAGCCTGCGACCGCGACATGACTGGTTCGCCGCAGACTCCTGCGCCTGTCAGCGGTCGAGACAATCGAGATCCCACGTGCGCTGCGCCGAGTAAGGAAGGGGTGCCCGGCGGTCCCGGCATGCCGGGATTCGGGTTTCCCCTTCCTCCTCTAAAATTCCGTACGGCGGGTTTTCCCCAGTACGGCTTCAAATGGACCGTCAATGGCGACCTTCGGCGACATCCCAAGGCTTAAGTGCCGTCCACATGCGCCCCATGACACCGTCTTATACGCCACCGCAGTTCTTGCTCCCAGAAGTACGCGATCCCCGAAGGGATTTCCCCGTTGTAGAACCGTTAGGTTCAATGTGGCACGACTCCCAGCAGCGCCAACACGTCCATCCAGAGGCCCTTGGCTCGCCATCGGGTTTTGTTGTCCCGGCGGGTCATCGCTTACTACGGCCTCATCCGCCCCTCTGGACTCCTCTCCGCCGCTTATGGATTCGCGGCGGAGGCTGCTGCACCCAAGGTTATCGGCTTGGGGTGGGAATCCAGAGGTTCCCCAATTTACTCCGCTGGACTGTGCTCGCGTGCCGCCTCCCATACCCCGGTGGCCCCGAAGAGTGCACATGACTGTTGCTTCTTCTTCGGTATTAGCCTTCACCCCAATGTCACGGGTTCGACAACCACATTGATCATTTCGAGGCTGCAGAGTTCGTTCCGAGCTCAAATTCGTGCTCCTACTACGGCCCGCGAGCTGGCTAGCCCTCCTTACGAGGACGTTTACATTCGAGCTTGCGCTGGCCGGGTCGCCCCGAGCCAACGTCGAATATGACTACGTGGGTAAACAGTCAACTCCCACGACCGGACTTTCACCGGCAAGTCCAACGGCATTATGGGCTGCAGGCCGAGTAAGGAAGGGGCGCCCGGCGGTCCCGGCATGCCGGGATTCGGGTTTCCCCTTCCTCCTCTAAAATTCCGTACGGCGGGTTTTCCCCAGTACGGCTTCAAATGGACCGTCAATAGCGACCTTCGGCGACATCCCAAGGCTTAAGTGCCGTCCACATGCGCCCGATGACACCGTCTTATACGCCACCGCAGTTCTTGCTCCCAGAAGTACGCGATCCCCGAAGGGATTTCCCCGTTGTAGAACCGTTAGGTTCAATGTGGCACGACTCCCAGCAGCGCCAACACGTCCATCCAGAGGCCCTTGGCTCGCCATCGGGTTTTGTTGTCCCGGCGGGTCATCGCTTACTACGGCCTCATCCGCCCCTCTGGACTCCTCTCCGCCGCTTATGGATTCGCGGCGGAGGCTGCTGCACCCAAGGTTATCGGCTTGGGGTGGGAATCCAGAGGTTCCCCAATTTACTCCGCTGGACTGTGCTCGCGTGCCGCCTCCCATACCCCGGTGGCCCCGAAGAGTGCACATGACTGTTGCTTCTTCTTCGGTATTAGCCTTCACCCCAATGTCACGGGTTCGACAACCACATTGATCATTTCGAGGCTGCAGAGTTCGTTCCGAGCTCAAATTCGTGCTCCTACTACGGCCCGCGAGCTGGCTAGCCCTCCTTACGAGGACGTTTACATTCGAGCTTGCGCTGGCCGGGTCGCCCCGAGCCAACGTCGAATATGACTACGTGGGTAAACAGTCAACTCCCACGACCGGACTTTCACCGGCAAGTCCAACGGCATTATGGGCTGCAGGACATCGTCTGATCCTTCCTCCGTTCCTGGTGGCGAATCCGTCAACTCGGCGCGTACGTCGATCCCGGCGCACCGGGACTAGCCCGGCTCCGCTGACCGCACAGGGCACGCACATTCCCTCTAGCGGAATTTTACAACAAGACGAGCCGTTTCATTCCGGCCGCCGCCCACCTGGCATCGTGAGTTATCGACGACCCAGATGGACTCTGCCGGTGGCGAGGGTTGGATGATGCCCCAGGATTACGCAATGAGGATTGCGCAATGTATGTCCTGTCGCCGCCCGTCGCCGCCCAATCGACGCAAAACTCGCTATTCTCGCGAATGCCACGCGTGATAAGATTCGAGGTATCCGCACTGGTCAGTAGCGACTGGACGAGGTTTCCCATGGTGGCCAATGGTCGAGTCCAAAACGGTGTCGTCGTGCTAGACAACGGCGTGCGCTTGCCCGAGGGACAAGAAGTGATCGTGCTGGCGCATGCCACTGTGTCAGGCGCCCTGCCGATGGAATGCAAGCGGCAGCACGGTATCCTCGACATTTCGACCGTGGGCTTGGGCTCGGTACTTCGTCCGCTGACTTCCGACGATGACCTGCTCGGCGAAATGCTTGAAGGTCGGCCATGATCCATGGCCTCGACACGGGGTTCCTTGTGGCAGCAGAGGTAAGAGAGCACGCCGAGCACGCTGGCGCGCGTGTCACGCTAGCGCAGGTGCTCTCGGCGGGCGACGTCATCGCGATCGCCCCGCAGGTATTGGCGGAGTTTATCCATGTCGTCACCGACCCCCGTCGTTTCACACAGCCGCTCGACATGAGCGCGGCACGTCATGTTGCCGAGCAGTGGTGGACGGCGAGCGACGTCGTGCAAACCTTCCCCGATGCTGGTGCCGTGTGGCAGTTTCTCACATGGCTGCAGCAGTTCTCATTGGGCCGCAAGCGACTCCTGGATACGCTCCTGGCTGCAACCTACTGGCAGGCGGGCATCCAATCGCTCCTGACCACCAACCAGTCGGACTTCCTGGTTTTCGGCGTCTTTACGTGCCTCACGCCCGGAGGAAGCGGCACGAATCCCTGAACGTGCCGGCTCATGAAACCGAGCCGTTGTGCGCGCTCGTCGAATGACACCACCGGCTAGAGTCTCCGCACTGTGCTCAGCGTCAGCAGGCAGATCCGCTGGCTACGGCTTGAGCCGGGGTTCCGGGCGGTCTCTTGCGTCGCATGTCCCTTGGCGGTCGTCGTCGGGCTGCCGATCCTCGTGCTCGTAACCATCATCGGGGCGTTGACTGTCCCGATCGCGTTCGCCATGGCCGGCCTCCAATGCACCGGTGAGATACGTTTTCGTCGCCGGATGCAGGAATGCGGTCGTTTGATCCACCCGCTCGTTTCGGACGCTGGCACGCGTATGATGGGGGGGAACAGCATCAATCGGGATCTTAGCTGTGGAGCGGAAACGGGGACGGAGCACGGGGAGCAGCGAATGTCATTGAGATATCGTAAGCTGCTGCCCCATAATGCCCTATCGCGAGCATGATAAATAGACAAACATCTGCATTAGTATAAATTCACGGTGCGGCGCTCCTCCCCGATCCACCATGAGGTCGCACGCATGTGATCATGGCGCCCAAAACGGACACAAAGCGGCTCCCTCTTCGATCTCTCTCGTGCCCCCGCCGTTCTGTCGTTCGCTCATCTTCAACTCCCTTACGCGACGGCCTTCCCTTCCAGTAGCCGCCTGCGCAGTTCCGCGCGCGGTCGGTTCAGCCGATCGTACTCCTTGGGGCGTCGCTTCACCGCTCGCGGTTCCACCCGATCCGGCCGGTCGGGGTTGACCACGATCTTGGGCAACGCTTCGCCCTCGTGGGCCGAGCCCAACCACCGCAAGGCGTCGATGTGACTTAATCGCGCAATCGACATGTGCTGACGTCGCGACGCCGCCTGGAGCACGACCCGCACCAGGTTGTACACCAAGGCGAAAACATGAATCTCTTTGAGCACTCCTTCCACCGTCTTACACTTCAAAACATCCATGTTCATTGTTGTTTTCAGGTCGCGCAGATGGAGTTCCGCCTGCCACCGCTGGCGGTACAGCTCTGCCAACGCCTCCAGCGGATACAACTCCACGTCCAACAACGTCGTGACCAAGGTCACTTCCCGGACCCGAAACCCGGGCTGCCCCACGGGGTAGCGGAGCTCGCGCACCACCAGGAGCTCCGGTAATGTCGCGTACTGGGACGCGGTCATCCACTCCGGGCCTTGCTTGGGCTTGAGCCACTGGACCACGTGGTCTCTGGCCCCCAAGCGGTACAGCCAACGGGGCAGCCGGCGGCTACAGGTAGCCGCCGCGTCCCTGTCGGGGGGCTCCTCAAGCGGGAACTCGACCTTCTTCCTCTGATGGATGCGGAAGACGCCGAAGACCCCCTTGAGGCCCAGCAAGGCCAAGTGAGCGTACGAGCAGAACCCCCGGTCCCCCAAGCCAATGTCGCCGGGCTCCAGCGCGGGGTGCAGGTGCACGACTTGGGGCATGTCGCTACTCCGCAACGGCGACGTCAGAATCTCACGGAGCAAGCCAGTCCCCGCGTGAAAGAGGACCAGCAGGTGGGCCACTGGGAAACCGCAGCCCGGTTGCTGGTTGCCTGGCTGACCGAAGTGCCGTTGCAACTCGGGGGTGTCGGGCATGGAGCAACTCGAGCCGTCCATGATGAAGGTTCGGTGGCCCCGCCAGCGACCATCGTGGTCGACCTGGTCGGCGCCGTGAGCGGGCAAGAGCGTTTCCGCCAAGCTTCGGAGCAAGCGCTGGAAAACCCGCAGGGGAAGTCGCCGCCGCGCCTTGCAGAAGGCCGAACCGGTGAAGGACGCATGGCTCTTGCGGGGCAGGTCATTGAGTGCGGTGTTGCGGTTGAGCACTTGGAGCAGGAACAGATGGAGTGTATTGGTGGGATTGAGCAGCCGATTCTTCCAGGTGTAATTCTCCGCGCGGCAGGCGGCATTGATGGCGTCTTTGTCCAGGAGCGTGGCCACGTCTTGTCGAATGCGGCCAAGGATGCTAACAAGTCGGTGATGCAGCTGCATCGGAGGGTCCTCCAAGAAGTACGAGGTGGTTCGATCCATCCACCTGTACGAAGGAGGGCCCTCTCACGTACTACGTGTCGCAACTATCAGCCTCGTTGGACGTTGCGACCACAAGTCAATGACATTCTAGAGTGTCCCCGGAACTTTTCCCCAGGCCGAGATCACACACCTCCTCGATGCCTCCGCGGCCGACACCCCGAAACTCCCGTGCCGTACCAGCGACCGGGAGGGGACGTTTGCCGGCTCCTGGCTCGCCGGGACGTTCGCCCTTGGGTAATCTGGAAGGTCCTGATCCCGCGCGAACCCGGGCCGAGATGGGGCGATGCGTCGAACGACTGCCCCGGAGGTCATTGATGCTGGATGCCAATGCCCACGCGAAGGCAATTTTCGCCCAGGCCCTCAAACGGACCGACCCGCCCGTCCGGACCGGCTATCTGGACGGTGCCTGCGGGGACGACACCGCCCTCCGCGGGCGGGTGGAGGGGCTGCTGGCCGCCCACGGCGGAGCCGGCCGGTCCGCGGTACACGACCCCACCGCCACGTCGGAAGCCACGTTACCGCAGGATTCCGACGCGACCAGCACGTCCGTCGGGGCAACGCGTCTCCGTTCGGGACTATTGACCGGGGAACATCGGCCGGGCGGCTTGCGGACCACGGTGGAAGACGCGGTGCCGGCCGGGCGCCCCGACGGCCCCTTCGCGGCCCAGGTCATCGCCGGCCGATACACGCTGCTCGAAGTCCTCGGCGAGGGGGGGATGGGTACGGTTTACCTCGCCGAGCAGACGGCGCCGGTGCGCCGGATGGTGGCCCTCAAGCTGATCAAGATCGGCATGGACTCGCGCGCGGTGCTGGCACGGTTCGACGCTGAGCGGCAGGCGCTGGCGCTGATGGATCATCCCAATATTGCCCGCGTCTACGACGGCGGCACGACCGAGGCCGGCCAGCCGTTCTTCGTGATGGAGCTGGTCGAAGGACAGCCCATCACGGAGTACTGCGACCGCCTGAGACTTTCGGTGCGGGCTCGGCTCGAGTTGTTCGTCTCGGTCTGCCAAGCCGTGCAGCATGCCCACCAGAAGGGGATCATCCACCGCGACCTGAAGCCATCGAACGTGCTGGTCACCGAGGTCGACGGGCGGCCAACCCCCAAGGTCATCGACTTCGGCGTGGCCAAGGCGACGGAATTTGCCCTCACGGATCTGACCCTGCGCGACACCGGGGCGATCGTCGGCACGCCGACATACATGTCGCCGGAGCAGGCCGACCCGACGTCGATGGACATCGACACCCGCACCGACATCTACGCCCTGGGCGTGATCCTCTACGAGCTGCTGGCCGGTTCGCCGCCGCTCGATGCCAAGCAGTTCAAGCGTGGCGCATTCCTCGAGATGTTGCGCATGGTGCGGGAGGTCGACCCGCCCCCTCCGAGCACCCGGTTGAGCCAGTCCGACGATCTCCCGAGCATAGCTGCTAGTCGCGGCCTCGAGCCGGGGCCCTTGAAGCGGGTGCTCAAGGGGGACCTCGACTGGATCGTGATGAAGGCCCTGGAGAAGGATCGCACCCGGCGCTACGAGACGGCCAATGGCTTCGCGGCCGACGTGCTGCGGCACCTGGCGTCGGAACCCGTGCTGGCCGCCCCGCCCGGACGGGCCTACCGCATGCGGAAGTTCGTGCGGAAGCACCGCGGCGCGGTGATCGCGGCCGGACTTGTCCTCTTCGCGCTGCTGGCCGGGATCGTCGGCACCACGCTCGGGTTGGTCGAGGCCAAAGCCAGGCGTCGCGAGGCAGAGGCCAACCTCGGCTTCGCGCTCAGGGGGAACGCGATCCTGGGCTCGGTCTTCCAGGGGCTGGACCCGAAGGCAAACTACGCGACGGTCGCCGAGTTGCAGACGCGCTGCGGGACAACCTGAAGACGGCCGTCGAGGAGCTGGACGGCTCGGCCATCGGCGACCCGCTGATCGTGGCAACGATGCAGCAGACGCTCGGGTTGTCGCTGATGGGGCTGGGGGAATATGACCAGGCGGTCGCCGTCCTGGGGAGGGCCGTCGCGACCCGGGAGGCCAGGCTCGGCCCCGACCACCCCCACACACTTTCCAGCAAGTACGAGCTCGCGGAGGCGTATAATATCGGCGAAATGTTCGACCGGGCCCTCCCGCTGGCCGAGGAGGCGTACACGCTTCGGAGGGCCAGGCTCGGACCCGGCCATCCCGACACGCTGACCAGCATGATCCAGCTCGCATGGGTGTATTTGTGCACCAAGAGGCTCGACCGCGGCATTCCGCTTGCGGAGGAGGCGCTCAAGCTGCTCGAGGAGTCGCTTAAGGTCACGCGGGCCAGGTATGGCCCCGACCATGTCGAGACGCTGATCAGCATGCACAGTCTTACCCATGCCTATGTAGCGTTCGGGAAGCTGGACCTGGCCGTGCCGCTCTCCGAGGAGACGATCAGGCTCGAGAAGGCCAAGCTCGGACCCGACCACCACGTCACGATCGGGAGCATGGGCAGCCTCGCCGCGGCGTATCGCCTGCTCGGGAAGGCGGACCTGGCCGTGCCGCTCTACGAGGAGACGCTCAGGCTGCGGAGGGCCAAGCTCGGACCCGACCACCACTACACGATCGGGAGCATGGGCGACCTCGCCGCGGCGTATCGCCTGTTCGGGAAGGCGGACTTGGCCGTGCCGCTCTCCGAGGAGATGATCAGGCTGCGGAGGGCCAAGCTCGGACCCGACCACCCGGACACGATCGCGAGCATGCATGAGCTCGCTGAGGCGTATCGCCTGCTCGGGAAGCTGGACCTGGCCGTGCCGCTCTCCGAGGAGACGATCAGGCTCGAGAAGGCCAAGCTCGGACCCGACCACCACGTCACGATCGGGAGCATGGGCAGCCTCGCCGCGGCGTATCGCCTGCTCGGGAAGGCGGACTTGGCCGTGCCGCTCTACGAGGAGACGCTCAGGCTGCGGAGGGCCAAGCTCGGACCCGACCACCCCCACACGCTCTGGAGCATGGGCGACCTCGCCGCGGCGTATCGCCTGTTCGGGAAGGCGGACTTGGCCGTGCCGCTCTCCGAGGAGATGATCAGGCTGCGGAGGGCCAAGCTCGGACCCGACCACCCGGACACGCTGGGGAATATGCATGAGCTCGCCGAGGCTTATCGCCTGCTCGGGAAGGCGGACCTGGCAATCCCGCTCTACGAGGAGACCCTCAAGCTCGAGAGGGCCAAGCTCGGCCCCGAGGATCGCCTCACTCTCGCCACCATGTCGTCCCTGGGTCTCGCTGTGCTGGACAACAAGGACTTCCCCAGGGCCGAGGCGCTCTTCCGCGAGTGCCTGGCGCTCCGCGAGAAGTCGCAGCCCGACGCCTGGACGACGTTCAACGCACGGTCGCAGCTCGGCGGGGCGCTGTCGCACCAGAAGCGATATGCCGAGGCCGAACCGCTGCTGCGGGAGGGCTACGAGGGTATGAAGCAGCGGGAGAAGGCGATCCCGCCCCCCGCCGAGGCGCGCTCTCCCCGAGGCCCTCGACCGTCTGATCGACCTGTACAGGGCCACCGACCGGCCGGACGAGGTCGCGAGATGGCAGGCCGAGCGGGCGAAGTATCCCGCCGTCACCCCGCCGCCAGGGCAGAAGAAGTGATTAGGGGTTCCGGGGACGAGGGGTTGCAGGGACACCATACCTAATTCTTGACCGCGCCAGACGAACGCGATAGCCCACGGTCATGGCTCGATTGGCCCGTGTCGTCGCTCTCGAGTTGCCTCACCACGTCACGAAGCGAGGGAACCGTCCGCAGACAGTTCCGGGGACACCATACCTAATTCTTGACCGGGCGAGACGAACGCGATAGCCTACGGTCGTGGCTCGATTGGCCCGTGTCGTCGCTCCCGGCTTGCCTCACCACGTCACCCAGAGGGGGAACCGTCGGCTACAGACGTTCTTCTGCGACGAGGATTACCAGTGCTACGTTGATCTGATGGCTCAGTTTTGCAAGGCAGAGCAGGTCGAAATCTGGGCGTATTGCCTGATGCCCAACCATGTCCACCTGATCGCGGTGCCACAGACGCGCGACGGACTGCGTCGGGCTATCGGCGAGGCGCACCGACGATACACTCGGACGGTCAACTTCCGGGAGGGATGGCGAGGACACCTTTGGCAAGGGCGATTCTCGTCGTTCGTCCTCGATGAACGCTACCTCCTGACCGCCGCGCGCTACGTCGAGCTCAACCCAGTGCGAGCGGGATTGGTTAACTCACCGCGACAGTATCGCTGGAGCAGCGCCGCGGCCCACCAGCGCGGAGCGGACGACGCGTTGGTGCGGGTTCGTCCCCTGCTTCAACTGGCTCCCGACTGGCGGCGCTTCCTCACACGGGCAATCCGCGAGGAGGATCTGAAGATTTTTCGCGCTCACGAGCACACTGGACGTCCACTGGGAGATGACGCGTTTCTGGAATCGTTGGAACGGGATCTGGGACGGATCTTGAGACACCAGAAGCCTGGTCCCAAGGGAAAGCGTCGAGCCTGAGCGGGACGCCGCGTCCGGCCACCGATTCCGAGACAGGGCGAAAGGACGATACGATGGGGATTCGGTGACGCATGCGCCGTCTGCCTTACCCTTCCTGTTATTGCTGACGAGCCACAAGTTCAGCGGCCCAGGCTCTCAAGACGACATCCCATTCCGACTCTGAAAGGCCGTCCCCTAGCCGCAGCGCTTCGAGCACTCGTTGTTGCGTCAGCAGCGGAAGGGCGACGCTGCGTCTCGATGTCCGTGTAAGCCCCGCCGTCAAGCCGCCCGAACCACAACATCTGGCTCTTGGTCCGGAATCGCCAGATTTCCGGGATCTCAAGCGAAGCATAAAGCGGCAGCCGTCCCCGCGAACTTCCCCGGTGATCCACCTCGATCCAGAGGTCGGGAGGCGGGTCAACCTCAAGGTCGATTTCCTCCTTGCCCCTGATCCTCGACTCGTTGGCCAGATAGAAACTCTGGTCCGGTTCCTTTCCCCATCCCTGGAGCATCCGCTTGCCTCGACGACGGAAAGTCGTCGATCCGGCGCCTTGACAAGGGATACCGAGCACGGCGGCCACTGCCAGTACGATCAAACCGAGTCGCCTGGAGTACTTCTCGTGGCGGTACAACGGGGACATGATTTCGAGGGTTCCATTGTGGTATGTCATCCGCAGAGGGCGGTTCGCGGGTTCGCGACGAAGCTGGCTATAGAAGTCGTAAGAGACTCCCCGGAGAGGGAGAACTAATCGAGCGTCTGTGACAAAAGAGGGCATTGCGTCTGCTCCGTGCTCACGGTACGGATCATTGATTTTGATCACATCCATACGCTGCGATCAAGCGACCGGTACCCCACCGCCTCAGCGATGTGCTGGGGCTTGATCTCATCAGAGGCTTCCAGGTCGGCGATGGTGCGAGCTACGCGGAGGATCTTGTCGTGGGCGCGCGCCGAGAGGCCCAGCTCTTCCATCGCCGCTTTGAGAATGCTCGTGGCCTCGGGCTTGAGCTGGCAAATCTTGCGGAGCTGGCGCGGGGTCATCCGGCCGTTGACCAGCGGCAGCTTGTGGCCGAAGCGCTTGGCCTGAATCTCACGGGCGGCCAGAACCTGAGCGCGGAACTCACTGGAAGGAGGACCGGGGGGCATCTCGGCGAGCTGCGTGAACGGGACGGCGGGAACCTCGACATGCAGGTCGATGCGGTCGAGCAGCGGTCCGGAGATCTTGCTCAAATACTTCTCCACCTGCGGCGCGGTGCAGCTACAGGCGCGGCGAGGGTCGGAGCGATAACCGCAGGGGCAGGGGTTCATGGCGGCGACGAGGATGAAATCGGCGGGGAACGTGGAGCTGTTCATGGCGCGGCTGATGGTGACCTTGCCCTCCTCCAGCGGCTGGCGGAGGACCTCGAGCGTCTTGCGGTTGAACTCGGGCATCTCGTCGAGGAAGAGCACGCCCTTGTGGGCCATGGAGATCTGCCCCGGCTGGGGCGGGTTGCCGCCGCCGACCAGGCCTGCATCGCTGATGGAGTGATGGGGCGTGCAGAAGGGCCGCACCGCCATGAGCGACTGTCCCGGCTCGAGCCGGCCCATGGCGCTGTAGATCCGGGTTGTTTCCAGGCTCTCGGACGGGCGTGAGGGGCGGCAGGATGGTGGGCAGCCGCTTGGCCAGTAAGGTCTTGCCGGTGCCAGGCGGGCCAATCATTAAAACATTATGACATCCTGCCGCGGCGATGAGTAATGCCCGCTTGGCATAGTCCTGGCCCTTGACGTCGACGAAGTCTTCGTCCATGTGGGAATGCTGGGCGAACAGTTCCTCGAGGTCAACCGACTCCGGGTCCATGTCAACCTGTCCGGAGAGGAAGCCGACGGCTTCAGCCAGGCTGCCGACCGGATAGACGTTGAGCCCCTCGACGACGGCGGCCTCGGAAGCATTGGCCCTGGGAACGAGCAGCCCGTCGCGGCCTTCGAGCACCGCCTGCAGACCCATCGACAGGATGCCTTTGACGGGGCGGGTCTCGCCGGTGAGAGCGAGTTCCCCCACGATGGCATAGTTGCCGGGCCGGTCGAAACTGACCTGGCCGCTGCCCACCAGGAGCCCCAGCGCGATCGGCAGGTCGAAGCCGTTGGCATCTTTCTTCAGGTCGGCCGGAGCGAGGTTGATCACGACCCGGTCGATCGGGCGGCGGTATCCGGAGTTGACGATCGCCCGCTCGACGCGGTGCGTGCTCTCCTTGACGGCGGCTTCCGCCAGGCCGACGAGAACCGTCTTGGGCATCGACGAGGCCGAGACATCGACCTCGACTTCAACGGGCGCAGCGTCGATGCCGATCAGTGTGTAGGAAAAGAGCTTGGCGAGCATGACGCGACATCTTGGCTCGAAACCGGCGCGACGGGGTGCGGCTTCGCACGTCGGACCGGCACGCTGCAGTCCATTCTATCAAGAATCCCCAGGACGAACGTACCGGCTCGATTTTATCAACACCCACGAAACTGTGGCGCTCTCTGGTGATCCGCCGGTTCTCGACATCGATGAGCGTTTCCGATTCGGATGGTTCAGCGCTCGAGGATGATGACGATTTCTTCTTGCATTCCACCCGTGAAGTTCTTGACCTGCGGATTGGATAACGCCTTGACGATCCAACCCTCGCGAGCGAAGTGGTTAAGAGCTTCCTCCAGCCGGCCAAGGTCGAACTTGCCATCAAAGATCTTGTCTTTGGAAGTCAAAACCTTGTACTCCTTCAGCCCGGTCGCCTCGTGGGCAACGAACTTGGAAGTGGCCTCAGTTCCTTCGACGGAAGCGTGGTCGGCATCGGGCTGGACCTTCAGGCCGTCATGGTGATCGTCGGCTACGGACCATGCGGAAGCCTCCAGGCCTTCCACGGCGATCCCCTCACTGGCAGGTCCGACCGTCACGGCGGCCACGCCCACCGCAGCCGGCCCGGCAGTGGCGGTCGCTTTTGCGACGGGGGGCGCGACATTGAAGCTGAGCCCGCACTTCTTGCACTTGATCCGAGATCCCAGAAGCGATGGCGGAATCTTGCCGCGTTCTCCGCACGAGGGACATGCGACGTAAGGCATCTGTCAACCTCCCCAGGAGTAGATTGGCGTCTGGACGTGTGGTGCTCTCGATACCGACCTCTTCATCGGTCTGTCCGGCCGACGGAGTCATGCGCGACTCGGATCGTCTTTTCGCTTACCTTACCGCGCTGCACCGGGGTTACCAAGCCTCTTCCGATCAAACCAACCCGGCGCTGCCAGAATCATCCTGAATCCGCCGATCGACTGATGTTGAGAAATCCCAACGCCCTCGCGCACGACAGAGGAATTCGGTCTGGATTGCTTGACCGGATCGGGATATGCTGCTAACCTAATCAATATGAAAGCACAAGCGGACCTTGAAGCAACCCCGCAATGGGTTTGGGTTCACTTGCGGTCCCTGAATATCCGTCCTCATCCCGAGTAAGTTGGCGCGTATGGATTCCACGAAGGTTCTCGATCGCCTGGACTCGCTGATCGACGATTTATTGATCGAGAGCGACCTGCCCGCGTCGTCGCTGGCGTCGATGTTAATGGCAGCCCGCGACGCCGTGAAAGACGGTTACCACGTGGCCCTGGCCAGGCGGGTGTGGGATGCCAGCAACTCGATTCGCGATCACGGCCACTTGCCACTTGATTATTCGCTCTCGGCGCAGGATGCGCGGGGAAGCGACTGAGCTACGGCCCACAAATGCTGAGCCCGCCGGGCGAGGTGTTTCGTCGTGAGCATGAGGCGGCAGGAGCGATTCGCTGGTAGCATGGCGAAGAGTTGCCGCGAGGCGATCACTCTGCGTCATAGGTCGCGGCGCGAGTTTGGTTCTGGGTCCAGGCCGCCGTGATGTCATCGATGCACACGCCTCTGGTCGTCATCCTGTCGCTGATTTTGCTGCTGGGACTTTTCTCAATGGCGGAATCGGCCCTGGCCACGGCCCGCAGGTGGCGACTCAGGGAGAAGGCAGGCCGCGGGGAGCATGGGGCGGCTGCCGCCCTTCGATTGAGCGAAAACCTGGAACGGTCCCTCAGCAGCGTGCGCCTTGGGATCACCCTGGCCGCGACGGCGGCCGGATTTTACGCCGGTGCGTGCCTGGGCCAGTTCCTCAAACATGGTTCCGCCGGCAGCCATGCCGCCTTGACGCAATTCCAGAGCGTCGTCATCGCAGTCGTATTTCTGGCATTTGTTTTGGCGACCTTCCTGGTGGGCGAGCTGGTCCCCAGGCGGATCGCCCTTCACCGCCCGGAGCAAGTCGCCGCGTGGTTGGCCCGGCCGTTGGAAATCTTCTCGCTCCTGACGAGTCCGCTGGTGCGGGCCCTCAGCACCCCGACCGATTTCGTCATGCGCATGCTGGGAGCTCGACCTCTCTCCCGACCGCTGATCACCCCCGAGGAGATCAAGGGGCTCTTGGGGGAAGGAACGAGAGCGGGCGTCTTCGATGAGGCCGAGCACGAGATCTTCAAGCGCGTCTTTCGGTTCTGTGACCGCAGGGCCCGCGCGCTCATGACCCCGCGGAACAAGGTCGACTGGATTGATGTCTCCGATCCTCCCGAGGAAATTCGGCGCAAAGTGGTCCAATCGCCCCACTCGCTCTTCCCGGTCTGCGACGAGAGCCTGGATAACTTGCTGGGGATCGTCCAGGTCAAGGACTTGCTGGCGCAAAACTCCGGCGGTTCGCCGTTCCGGCTCAAGGGACATCTTGCTTTACCCGCCTTTATCTACGAGCGAACGCGCGGGCCACAGGTGATCGAGATCCTGAAGAAATCAGCGACTCACACCGCCGTGGTGCTCGATGAGTATGGCTCAGTGGTAGGCATCGTTACCCTCAACGATATTCTCGAGGCTGTTCTGGGCGACTTGCCCGAGCCCGATCGCGAGGAAGAGCCCCGGCTCGTCGAGCGCGCGGATGGCTCGCGCGTGCTCGATGGCCGGTTCCCGCTCGACGAGTTCCGCGAACTGTTCGGTCTGGACCAGACTCCTGAGGGAGATTTCCACACCCTGGCCGGGCTCGTGGTGACCCAGCTCGGACGTATCCCCAGGATCTCGGAAAGCTTTGAATACCTCGGTCTGCGCTTCGAGGTTGTCGAGATGGATTCGCAGCGCGTTGACCGCGTGCTGGTGTCCCGGGTGCCAAAACACAAGTAGAGGCATCAAGTCATAAGGCTTCATTTCAGTGAACGGCGGCTCGCCGCGCCAGCCGGCCCGCCTTGACCACGCCCCCTTGCATGACGGCCAGGATTCGCGTGCGATCCTCGAGCAAGGAGATATCGGCCACGACATCCCCATCGACGATCAAGAGATCAGCGAGCTTGCCTGGCACGGCGGTGCCGAATTCTCGTTCCCGACCCATGATTTCGGCTCCGGTCCTGGTTGCGCAGGTGATAGTTTCCAGAGGCGTGAAACCGACATACTTGACGAAAAACGTAAGTTCCCGGGCATAGTCTCCATGAGGGTTCCAGGCAAAGCCATAGTCGCCGCCCATACCCAGCCGGCCGCCGGCCCTCAGGATCCGGCGAGCGCTTGCGGCACCTCCCTCAAGGGTTTCTTTGTGGCCGTCGATCACGGCTTGGGGCATGCCAAAGTCCTTGCCGCGCTCGATGCTGGCCCACTCGAACTGAAGGGCGGGGACGACTGGAGTGTTTCGGGAGAGCAGCATGTCGAGCGCTTCGTCGTCCATGAACGTACCGTGCTCGACGCAATCAAATCCGGCGCGGAGCGCGTTCTTGATTCCCTCGGTCGCCCGGCAATGGCCAGTCACCTTGCGGTGGTAGTTGTGGGCTTCGCCAACCACCGCGGCCATCTCTTCAAGCGTCATGCAGAGCGTATGATGATCGGCCGTATCGGGGGCGGCGGCATCACCGGTCGGATAGGTCTTGATCCACTCGGCGCCGTCCTTGACGAGCTTGCGCACGGCGGAGCGGGCCTCGACCGGGCCGTTGACCAGGAGGATGAGGCCTTCCATGCCCAGTTTCAAGTGGTCCGGGTTCCAGTCCATAAGCCCCCCCGCGCCACAGATTTCACGCCCGCTGGCGGCCAGACGTGGGCCTGGGAAGAGGTCTTCCTCGATGGCTTTTTTCAGCCACACGTCGATATTGTGCAAGCTGCCGCCGCTGCGCGCCGCCGTGTAGCCGCATTCGAGCGCCAGCCGCGCATTGGCCGCGGCCAGGAGCGTGATGTATTCAACCGGATACTTGACGTCCAGGTCCGCCAGCTCGGCCACGTTGAAGTAAGTGGGATGAAAATGCGCCTCGACCAGTCCGGGCAAGATCGTTCCACCCAGAGCGTCAATCCGCTCGACATCTACGGTAGTCTCGGGTGCTTTTCTGGACGGACCAGCGTACATGATCATCCCATCGCGAATCAGGACGCTGGCATCGGGAACGGCCGGGGCGCCGGTACCGTCCACGAGCTGACCGTTCGTGACAAGCGTCACGCCCTTCGCTGTTTTCATCGTTCCGGTCCCCTCGACTTTGCGCCTTGATGCAAGTCTGATCTGTCTGATGGCGGACTGGCTGGCCATAGCCAAAGAAGTGGCCAGCCCCGCGCAGCTTAGACCACGCACTGAACGGTGGCAAGCACCAGGCGGCGTCAGAAGAATGTCGCCTGCGGTGGCAGGAGGACCGGTAAGGCCATCATCATGACCGGGACGAAGGCTGTTGCCGGATTTTCGACGCGGATCTCTGACCCAGCATCTCGGCCTCGATCCGAGGGTTGAAGTCGTCCGCCAGATTTTCCCACCGCGCCCTTTCAACTTGGCCGGCCAGAGATCATCATTTCCCAGGATAAGCGATCGTATCAAGGGCCCGAACCAAGGCCCGTCCCGGCACAAAGACGACCGATCGATAAACCGACCCCGCATTGAGATCAAGGGGTTTCAACTCATGAGTCGAATTCGCATCAGACATCTTCTCTTTTTCTTGTCCTTCTCGCCCAGCCTCGTGGCGCCCATCGCGAAGGCCGCGGCAGCGGCCGATTTCACCCGCAAGGAAGACGTCGTTTACGGGCGGAAGTTCGGCACGGCGCTGACCATGGACGTGTTCACGCCCAAGGCCAATGCCAACGGGGCGGCGATCGTCTGGGTGGTCAGCGGGGGTTGGTTCTCGGGGCATGAGGCAATCAACCCGGTGGCGATCGATGAACTGCTCAAGAGAGGGTACACCGTCTTCGCGGTCGTCCACGGCAGCCAGCCCAGGTATACGATTCCCGAGATTGTCTCTGACATGAACCGCGCCGTGCGATTCATTCGCCACCATGCCGCCGACTACCATATTGATCCCGACCGGATCGGAATCACTGGCGGATCGGCCGGCGGCCATCTTTCCCTGATGCAAGGCACGGGCGGAGACCTTGGCAACGCCGCCGCCAAAGATCCCATCGACAAGACCTCCAGCCGCGTGCAGGCGGTCGCTTGCTTCTTTCCCCCGACCGATTTCCTTAACTATGGCAAGGAAGGCGAAAACGCGCTCGGCAGGGGGGTTCTCAAGGGCTTCAAACCACCGTTCGACTTTCAACAGCAAGATCCGGACACCAGGGTCTTCCGGCCGATCACTGACGAGGCCAAGATTCTGGAGATCGGCCGCGCGATCAGCCCGGTGAATCATGTCTCGTCCGATGATCCACCAACTCTGATCATCCACGGCGACGCCGATTACCTTGTGCCGATCCAGCAAGCCCAGCTCATCGTCGATAAGCTGAAGAAGGTGGGAGTCGAGAGCAAGCTTGTCGTCAAGAACGGGGCAGGGCACGGCTGGCCCAACTTGCTGAAAGACATGACGATCATCGCCGACTGGTTCGACGAGCATCTCAAGAAGAAGCCAAACGGCCATTGAGCCGCGGCCAGCTTGAACGAAGTCAAGCAAGACCGCTCATCCGCGGCCTGCGTCCCGGCTTCAGCGCCCAGCTCAGCACGCGATCGACCAGGCGGTCCGCCAGGTCATCGCCGGGCTCGAGCGTCTCGGGCCGGTGCCCTGCGCGCACGAGGTGCACTGTGTGCTGACCGGCGACCAAGGTTTGCAGGTCGTTGGCGACCGTCAGGTCGGCGCGGTTGGCCCGTCCGGCGGACTCGGCCTCGTCGAGGAGATCGGCGATCGCGGCCCGTGAGAGAAGTTTAAATCCGACAAGATAGATTGACGGCGCCCAATCGCGGACGAAGCGGATGACCTTGGGCGTTCGATGGCATTTCACTACGAGGACATCGTCGTCCGAGCTGATCTTGCCGGAGAGTGGTATTGGCTCATAGTCGGAAACAGCCATCGCCAGGAAGGCCACATGGATCGGCTGGGTTGTCAGCAGGTGACGCAGCGTTTCAGCGTAGTCCGCGACCGTTCCTGTGCGTAGGGGAGCAAGGTGCAGCCGGCCCCTGACAGCTTTCCAATCATCGTGTAGCCGGCGAAGCCGATCGTGCTCGGCGCGTGGCTCTTGGGTCTCGAGGTCGAATCGGGCCGAGCGAACCAGGGGAACCTGGGCCGTCGGAGAATGCACGTGCCACACCTGTGCGCCGCGCGACAGGCAACTCTCGGCAATGGAGGCGGCGAATCGGCCGGAAGAGAGATTGGTGATCGTCCGGACATCGTCGATGGGGGCGGTGGTGCCTCCCCCCGTCACCAGGACGTTCATGATGACCGGTCCTTTCATGACTCTTGCACGACTGGCAACGACTGGGCTAAATAGAAGCACTGGAGTGAGCCGAATCGGATCACACTCCGCGGTTCTCCTTTGAGTCGCCCATGACAATGCCTGCTCGCACCCCGAGTTCGCTGCACGACGCCGCGGCCCGAGAGTTGTTCGAAGAGATGGCACGCTGGCCGATCTTCGACCCTCATTCACACATCGACGCCACGAGGCCGGCCGCCCGTAATCTCGACGAGGTTCTCGGCTATCACTATTATACCGAGCTCGCCCATGCCGCGGGTATGCCGGCGGCCGCCGTGGCGCAAGATCTGGACGCCCGCACGCGCTCGCACAACCTGGCCGAACGTCTCGATTCGATCGACAATACCGTGCAGTATTCCTGGCTGCTGGAAATCGCCCGAACGTTTTACCATTTCCCACACGAACGGATCAACGCGCAGACCATCGGCGAGCTTTATGATCGCGCGCTGCGCGAGCGCGACGGTGGGGCGTGGGATCGCGAGGTCTGGCAGGCCTCGCGGCTCGAAGCCGTCTTCTTGACCAATGATTTCGACGATCCGCTCGAAGGCTGGGATACCGCGGCCTACGTGCCTTGCCTACGCACCGACGACCTGGTGCTCAGGTTGCACGAGCCCCGGACGGTGGAGAGGCTCCGGAGCGGAACCGGGGTCGATGTTCAGGACCTGGCCAGTCTGCGCGAGGCGATCGGCCGCATCTTCGAGCGATTTGTCCGCCACGGCGCGCGGGCCTGCGCGATAAGCCTGCCACCGGACTTCGTGCCCCGCCGGGCCACGCCCAGGCGCGCTGTCACACCCGTTCGCCGCGCGATCCAGAACCTGGATCTCCGGCCCGATGAGCACGAGGAGATCCGGACGACAGTCTTCTGGATGCTGGCTGAATTCTGCGCGGAGTTTCGGCTCCCGTTTGACCTTATGATCGGACCAGTAAGAAATGTCTATCCGGCGGGCGTCAGCGGCGGCCGAGATCTGTTTGATCGCCGCGTGAGCTTGTACGACTACCGGGAGCTGTTCAACCACTTCGCCACGGTGATGTTTCCGGTTTCAACCCTCGCACCCGACGCCGCGGCCGAGCTGGTGGCCTATGCCTGGATTTTTCCCAATGTTCTGCCGATGGGGCACTGGTGGTACTCAAACGTTCCGGCGTTCATCACCGCCGAACTGAAGGCAAGGGTGCAGGCTTTGCCGAAGGTGAAGCTCTTGGGCTATTACTCTGACGCTTACAAGCTGGAGTTCATTCTTCCGAAGTTCAACATGTATCGCCGTATCCTGGCCGAGACGCTGGCGGAGGAATGCATGCGAAGCAGGGGGTGGCCACTAGACCGCACCCTTCAGCTTGGCAAGCTCATCCTTCTTGACAACCCCCGGCGGGTTTTTGGAGGAATCGCCTCGGGTTCCGGCGAGACCATTTGACCGGGGCGGGAAAAGAGGGCATGCTTGCCCTTAGTAGGGCGCTGTCTCTCCGCGTCCATGATCCGCGAGGAACCATGATCGATTCCATTCATTACCAACGTCTCCGTCGGTCACCCTGGACCGATCGAGCTCGAGGATACACTTCGATGCGGCCCGCACACGTGGTTCATAGGTTTCCGGCGGCTTTGATTGCGTGCCTGGCACTTGCTCTTGCGCCCGATCTGCAAGCCCAGGAGCCGCCCGGCCTCTCATCGGGCAGCGGTCAAGGTACTGGAACCGGGCGATCGGCTGGTATCCAGCGGAATCGCTCAGGCTCAATTTCGGGAACGGGTCCCGAACGCCGAGGCGGGCAAGGGTTCGAGGGCGAAGTGCTCCCCCGGCCGTTTGTACGTCCCGGCCAGAGCGTTCCCCGCGGCCCCGGCGTGAACGTCCGTTTTCCCGACGATCCGGCTCTCGCGCCTCTTCTCAGTGGTGAAGAGGCTCGGGGACCCGCGGGTGCACAGGGAGCCGCGCTGGTCACTCAGGAAGTGCTCAAGAACGCGCAGTTGGTCACCGAGAACTACGACCGCAGCCGCGCCATGGAGGAGGTGGCACGCGAGGCGATCTATAGTAATCAACTCTTGCTGGCACACCAAATCCTCGAGCAGGCGGCCACAGCGGCGCTCAGGGAAGAGAACTCGTTACGGCACGATCAATTGATTATTGAAGCCATCACCACCACGGCGCTCTTGACCGAGACCTTGATTCGCGAGGGCAAAACGCAGCCCGTGCTGCTCGAAGCCGACGACACGCGACCCGACCCGATTTCCCGGAAGCTGGACCCAAAGCTAGCCATCAGGCTGGCGCGGCTGGAGTGGCAGCGAGCCGCCTTCCTTGCCCGCCAGATCGATAATCCCACCTATCGCAGCCAGCTATCTGGCGCAGGTGGTGGAAGGCATGGGAAAGGACAGCACCCGCATCGTGATCGAGTACGTAAAAACACCTGACCGCCCCTCAGACGAAGCGGTCAGAAAGGACAGTCAGCAGGCGACGGAGGCGGCCAGGAAGCACGCTCAGCAAGCGACGGAATTTGCCAAGTCGGCGGATGACCTTCTTATCGAGGCGACTCAGTTCGCCACCGAGATCGAGCGGCCCATCTGGAGAAATCAGGCGCTCGAACGGACCGCCATTTCCGCGGGCGAGTCACAGCAATTCGCTCGCGCCATGGCCATCGCCAGCAACATTGAAAATGCCGAAGCGCGTGCCCAGGCCTACTTGTTGGTCGCCGAGTCGCAATGCCACCAGAACCAGGACGAACAGGCTACTCAGACTTATCAGGAAGTCGTGAAAGCGGTTGCTCGCGTGCAGCAGAACGGGTTACGCGGAGTGCTCACGGGTTATCTGGTCGATAGCCTGATCTCGACAGGTCGGTTCGAGGATGCGCGGGCTTCCCTGGTGCTTTACCCGACCGAGAGCGAGCGATTCGTGGCCCTGGAGGCTATCGCCGAGTCTCAAGGCAAGCGCGGTGCCGCGGCCTCAGCCCGTGAGTGGATCGCACGTGAGGCCCGTCCGGAATACCGGTCCGCCCTCTACCGCCGCGTCAACAGTGGCGTCCTCGCCGCCATCGAGACCGAACGGTCAAGCCTCTATCTGGGGAAAGACGTTCAAGCTCCTGCGCCTCCGCCTCCGCCCAGGTAAACCAAGCGGTCATGCAGCGAGCACGCGCGATGTGGGCGCTGCCCACGTCGCTCCACCCTGCGTAAAGCCGTGACGGCCGTGGGCGCAGCCCGGCGAGCGACCTTCGGCCCGCATTGATACTCAAGCGAGTACAACCAAGGAAATGCCTCCAAAGGCCGCATAATCGTCAGCGACGGCGCGACTGCGCCCGTTCAGGAAAAAATAACGGCGGTTCGTGGTCCCTCGAAAGCTCCGCTCGGCCAAACTAAAGTGTTGAGTGGCGACTCACGCATCGCCGAGCTACCACCAGATCGATGGCCGATTACGCCGTCCGTTTGCCTCGTGGCGGGGACTCGTCCGTGATTTCACGTTGCTTGGAACACCGAGTCTGAACACATGGTCACGCTGACTGCCAGTTTCCTCGCGCGTCGATCCCAGAGATTGCGTTCTCGTCGGAGGGCACTCACCGAGCCGTCGCTCGTCGAACGGCTTGAGGAACGGCTCGCCCCGGCTGTCTTCACCGTGACCACGACGGCCGACAACGGGGACAATCTGAATCCTCCCCCCGGCTCGCTCCGTGCGGCGATCTTAGGGGTGAATGCCTCGGTGGACCCGTCAAATACAATCAACTTCAATAGCGGCACGGGCACCGTCATCGTCCCGCCTACGGCATTGCCAAACATCGGCAAGACGGTCACCATCGACGGCTTCACGCAGCCCGGCACGCAGCCCGGCTTCCCTGGGATTGTATTGAATGGCGACAACACGGGGGTAGGCGTCAATGGCTTGACGCTCGACGGCGCGAGCGGCTGCCTGATCCGTGGACTGCAAGTCACCCGCTTCAGCAACCCATCGTCAGCCGGTATCCGAATCATCGGCGGCTCGAACAATCGCATCCAGGGCGATTTCGTCGGGACCAACGGCTTCGCCAGCGGGTCCGGACAGAACAGGAACGAAATCGGCATCGTAATCCAGGGTGGAAGTACCGGCAACTTCATCGGCACCGATGGGGACGGCGTCAACGACGCCGCCGAAGGCAACCTCATCGCCGGAAACATCGATGGCAGCGGCGTGGAAATCAGCGGGCCTGGCACAACCGGCAATCATGTCGCCGGGAACAAAATCGGTACGACCTTGAACGGCCTCCAATCCGATCGCAACGAGAATGACATTGTTATCATGGACGGTGCGTCGGACAACACAATCGGTGGGACATCTTTCACTGATCGCAATATCATCTCTGGAGCAGAACAGGCAGGAGTTCTGATCAACGGGGGCACCAACAACCTCGTGTCTGGGAATTTCATCGGCACCAATGTTACGGGTATGGCTGCGCTGGGCAATGCTGTCGCAGGTGTCTTTTTCGCTCAAGGAGGTAGCAACACGCTTGAGGGCAACGTCATCTCCGGGAACAATCAGGGCATATTGCTCAATAGTGCCAATAACCAGGTATTAGGCAACTTCATCGGCACCAACCCCGATGGGACAGCGGCCCTGGGCAACACCTTTGATGGGATCGACACCACCGTTATGGCAACCGGCACGACCATCAGTGCCAATGTTATTTCCGGGAACGGTGGTCAGGGGATAGTGGTAGACGGCGATGGGAATAGCATCTCCGACAACAAGATCGGAACAGATGTGACCGGCACTGTCGCCATCGCCAACACTGGGGACGGCGTGCTGCTGGGTATCAGTGCTGCGAATAATGTCATCAACGGTAATCTCATCTCCGGCAACGGATTCAGCGGCGTGGAGATGAAGGGCGCTGGCACGAGCAACAATCAGGTGACGGACAACCGCATCGGCACCGACGCTGCTGGCACAACAGCCATTCCCAATGTCATTGATGGAGTATTTATCAACTCCGGAGCATTCGGAAATACCATCGGTGGCACGACTACGGGCACGGGCAACGTGATCGCCTTCAACAGCAAAGGCGTCGTGGTGGGCTCCAATCTGGCTGACACGGCCACTGGAAACAACATCCTCGGTAACAGCATCTTCGGCAACACTAGTCTGGGCATCGACCTGGGCAATGACGGTGTTACACCCAATCAACCCGTGAACCCCGCTCCTGGTCCCAACGACTTGCAGAATTTCCCAGTCATCACTGGTGCTACCAGCACCACGGTTAGCGGGACTCTCCACAGCACTCCAGGGCATACCTTCACCCTGGAGTTCTTCGCCAGCACCGTCCCCTCGGGTGAGGGAAAGACCTTCTTGGGTACGACCACAGTCACTACTGATGGGGCGGGCGATGCCGCCGTCACCGCTACACTGACTACTGCCATCCCACCGAGTGAGTTCGTCACGGCGACCGCCACCGACACGGCCACCGGGGACACCTCGGAATTCTCCGCAGGTTTCAATGCTTCGGCTGACCTCTCGGTGACGAAGGTAGCTGCCCCAGAACGTGTTGTCGTCGGTGAGAATCTGATTTACAGAATCGTCGTGACGAACGCTGGTCCAAATATCGCCACCGGTGTGATTGTGACCGATACAGTGCCCACCGGTGCCGCGTTTGTCGCCGCGGGGACCACCCAGGGGACCGCCTCCGAGTCCGGCGGGGTGGTTACCGCGACGCTGGGAGAGTTGGCCTCTGGCGCGACGGCGACGGTGACAATCATCGTGCGACCTACTGCCACCGGAACACTATCGAATGTGGCAAGCGTCGCGGGCGAGCAGCCCGACCCCAACCCCGACAACAACACGACGCCACCCGTACTCACGCCCGTTGACCCCACACCGGTCGAACCGACAGCCGACCTGTCGGTGACCAAGGTCGCGGTTCCGGCCAGGTGTTCGTCGGCGAGGATCTGACTTACACGATCGTTGTGGCTAATGCCGGTCCTAGTATCGCCACCGGTGTGATTATGACCGATCTGCTACCTGCCGGGACTGCATTTGTCACGGCGGGGACCACGCAGGGGACGGTTTCCGAGTCCGGCGGGGTGGTTACCGCGACGCTGGGAGAGTTGGCCTCTGGCGCGACGGCGACGGTGACAATCATCGTGCGACCTACTGCCACCGGAACACTAACGAATGTCGCAACCGTCGCCGGTCAGCAGCCCGACCCCAACCCCGACAACAACACGACGCCACCCGTACTCACGCCCGTTAGCCCCGCGCCGGTAGGGCCGACGGCCGACCTGGCCGTGGTCAAGACCGGCTTGGGTGCGGCCATCGTCGGCCGACCCTTGACCTACACGATCACGACGAGCAACCTCGGCCCGGGCCCCGATCCGGCCGTCGTCCTGGCCGACCTGCTGCCGGCGGGCGTCACTCTTGTCTCGTCGAGCATTCCCCCGGCGACACAAACCGCTGGCAGCCTGAGCTTCAACCTTGGATTGTTGGCGGTTGGTGCGTCGGTCACCGTGACAGTGGTCGTCGTCCCGAATGTGCCGGGCACCATTTTCAATCGGGCCATTGTGGAAGGCTCGATCCCCGACCCCGACCGCTCGAACGACCTGGCCACGGTGCAGACAGTGGTCGCCCAAGCCCCGCCGGTCACGGTCGTGACGCTGCAGCGTTTCGGCTTCCACCACCAACCCACGCTCCTGGTCCTCACCTTCAGTGCTGCCCTGGACCCAGCAACGTCACAAAACGTGAGCAATTATCGACTTGAACGGCTCGGCCACCATCAGCGCCCCATCCGGACATACCGCATCGCCTCTGCCACTTACGACACAAATGCTTACACGGTCACCCTCCGGTTCCATAAGCTGCTGCACCTCTTCGCTCGGTATCGCCTCACGGTCAACGGCTCGACGCCGGGCGGAGTCAGCGACGCCTCGGGGCGCCTCATCGACGGCGCGGGCACCGGGCAGCCGGGCAGCAACTTCGTCCGCACCTTCGGCCGCAACATCCTCGCCGGCCCCAACCCGTCCAGCACAAGGTTGGCCCCGACTCGCTCCTCGCGCAAACATTCCTCCGTGACCCGGCGGGAAGCACCCGAGGAAGTTGCGATCCTGGACCCCGCCGCAGTCAACCAGTCGCTCGCCCACGTTAACATCCGCCGTGACGCATCACGCGCGAGCCGCCGCACGTGGCGATACATCAAGTCTTTATATGTTAGCTCTCATTGTGATGCCCCCGTGATGCGTCGTCCGGGAAGCACGTGCAGGCTCGGAGCCTCGGCCTGGCTCGTAGATGCCCGCTAAACGGGTGGATTGGGGGAACCAGGGGGGCTCCGCGGCGTCGGGCCAGGTTAACGGTTTGCCCGAGGTGTCTTCGGGGACCATGCTTGGCAACCGCGGCTGCCGGCATACCACCGGCTCGCGGGGAGCAGGGAATTCGAGGACCTGATCCGATCGCACGCCCAGCCCGACAGCGCGCAAGCTTGTCCATCGCCTCGATTACACCATGGACATGTCCGACCCTGTTCCACAAGACGGGTAGTCTCTCGCGGTATTGACTCCCGAAAACCGTTAATCGGGAAATCTGTCCCCGCGAAGCCCTCCGGATCGCCACTCTGTGGTGATGGCGTAACCTCGATGTTAATTCCAGCGACGTGGGGTCACGCAGACGCATGCGGGGCATAGAGTCGGTATGCGCGGCGCGCATCTCTGGCCGCAATTCGTGTCGAACAACTTTCGCAGCGGGGGTGTTTAACTTGTTCAGAATCATCAGCCCCGACGGGGACTGTCTGGCTCTTTCTGAGACCGTGCAGGGCGTGGTCGAGATCGTGAGGCACGGCCGACCAGGTCGCTATCAAGTGGACGAGGCCGGTGCGGACATGCTGTTCTCTGGCCAATCCTCTCGAAACTGGGGGACAGTCATCAGGTTCCCCAGCGGAGACATCTCCATCCATAATCTTTCTGCGCACGGGTAATCCGGGCTCGCGGTCGGGACTTTGCGGCCCGAGTCAAGAACCAAGGCGAGAAGATCTTGGCTCAAGTGATCAGGCGGATTGGCAACCAGACTCGACATCGTCAAGGAAGGGGTCAAGGATGCGTCGTCACCGCGATGTTCGAGCCCGGGGCCGATGGCGACCACCTGCTCCGGCTCGATAGGCTGTTCCTGGGCTGGGTCGATTTCGTCCGGGAAACGCCGGACCGGACTCGTGACTTTCGGTCGTTCCAAATCGGTCGCTGAAGCGAGGATCTAATGCAACGGCTCGGGAGATCTCTCGAGTTCGCGGACTCGCTCTGCATGGGCTGGCGCGATGAAGCCGCGAGAGGACCACAGCTGATGCCACTCAATCCGAATCGACCCCGCGTCACTCGCCGCGTTTCACCAGCAGGGTCAACCCGCTGTCAGGCCCCGCGCACCGTTTTTTCTTGTCGATTGGAACGTGGCGAACTCGTCGCGGCTGATGTCGTCGATGTGCTGGGTGGCCCATGAGCCGAGTTTGAACTCGGTCGAATCCGTGGCGTCGCGCAGGATCATCTCCTTGACCTCGTCGATCCGCCCCTGGTAATCGGGGAGCGGACGGCCGCGTTCGTCGCGCACCGTGACCATCCCGTTCATCCAATACACGACTTGCCGGATCATCTCGCCGCTCCTCTTGACTCTCACACCGCCGAACCCGGTACCTGCCCCATCCCGTCTGTGTGTCGGATCGTAGACCGCGATGACCCCGAAGTGGCAAACCTCACAGTAGACACTCCATCGCGTTTTGTAAAGCCGCCATCGCTGGCGTCAAATCGGTCGGCGAACGACATACGTTGCGGGACTGGATCGCGACCCCTCCCAGGAATTGCTGGAGCAGGAGGACGGGGGGGCGACCGGGCCGCCATGTTGATTGCATGCAACATGACCCGCCTTTCGCGGGCGCCCGGGTCACCCCGGAGGCGAAAGTTCGTCTACCTCTTGACCGTCCCACTTACGCGACACAGCACGGCGAGCCGTCGGACGCGCCGCCCCGACGAGGCCCCTGACCGGAGTCCCAATCCCCATGGCCACATCACGCTGGATCATACCGCGCGCCGATGCCGCCTGCGGCCGGGCCCACACCGATCGCCCGACAGCCGAGGCCCATCGCGTCGCACTAGTGTTCTGGCACCGGGCCACAGGCGGCGACGGCGTGGGCTGCCGGCTGGCCGTCTACCGCTGCAAGCGGTGCTCCGGGTTCCACATCGCCCGCAAGAGGATCGGGCTCGGGCCCGTGGGGCCCAGCGCTGCCCGCCGCCTCAGCAGATGTCGCGAATCCGGCCGGGGCACCACGCCGTGGGGAGCGTGATCGACTCGGAGGCGATGCGGGACGTCACCGCCTGAGCCTCGGTGTCGAGAGTCGCACCAACGATCACCATGTGAAGGACGGCGATCGATTCCCGACTAATAGATCCCGGGCATCGACTCTCGACTGCGATCCCGACTCGGGTATGGTGAAACCATCGTCCCGAGTACCGCGTCCACGGCATCCGCCCTCATCCGGCCGAGGACGGCTTTCGTCGCGGTCGGGTGCGTTCGCTCCCTCTGCATGGCAGATGCAGACCTCATCCGGCCCAGGACGGCGTTCGTGGCCGTATGGTGCGTATGCCCTCTCTGTACGGCCGATGCAGAATCAGGTAAGCGTGGTTCTTCAGTCAACGTATGCCTGTGCACGGATCTCAAGAGTCGGCTGATGTATCTGGTTTTTGCGGGGAATCCCGGGTACGAACCCGCCAGCACCGAGGGGCCGAACACCTTGACGTAGTCGCTGCCCGGAGTGCCGTTCCCCTGCCCATCCAAAAACGTGCCGGAGGGGCTGGCCAGGCCGGCCGGAGGCATGCCGTTAACCACCAACTCGTAGCGCCGGAACAGATAGGGCGGGTGGGCGATATGGAGCGTGACGGTATCAGCAAGCGGGTTGTAGACCGCGGACACGATCGGAATCCGTTCCGCCGACATTACCATGCGGGCCGATCGGCCTCAGCGTGTAGTTGAGCGGGTCCTGGGCGCGTGCCGAGTCCAGGGCAGAGCTGAACGCCAGCACGAATTCTGTCGGCTGGGCATGCAAGCCGAACCGTTGCAAGGACGTGATGGTAGGCGGGGCACCCGGAATGACTTCAGGTGACGGCGAGATGACGACCACGCCGTCAGTGTTGCTGGTGGGCGACTGGGTCGTACTGATCGGAGTGGGTGATCGTCGCGATGTTGGTCTGCGACCGGCGATGACGACCCTCGCCTGGATCATCAGAGTCTGCGGGGACGCGGTGGTGACCGTCCCCAGGGCCCAGACGCCGCTGGCCGGGTCGTAGGTCCCCTGGCTGGGCGTCGCCGAGACGAAGGATAGGCCCGCCGGCAGTCGGTCAACGGTCTGAACATTCGTGGCGGTGTTGGGGCCGTTGTTCGTGAGCGTGAGGGTGTAGGTGATGATCTCGCCCACGTTGGGGGTGGGGTTGTTCACGGTCTTCGAGAGCACCAGGTCGGCCTGCTGCGGCGTCAAGGTGGCGGTGGCCTTGTTGTTGCCGGTGTTGGAGTCAAACTGGTCGGAATGCACGATCCTCGCGGTGTTGATCTGTTGGATGGGGCTGACGACGACCCCCTTCAAGACAAGCGTCAGCGGCGCCGACATGGTCACCGTGCCGACGGTCCAGAGGCCCGTGGTGCTGTCATACGCGCCCTGGCTGGGTGTTGCCGATACGAACGACACCCCTGCGGGGAGCCGATCTCGCACCCGGACAGTCGTGGCATCATCGGGGCCGTCGTTGCTGAGTGTCACGATGTAGGTGACCGTGTCGCCCACGTTGGGCGTAGGGTCGTCCGCGCTCTTGGCCACGGCCAGGTCGGCCCGCCGCGGCGTCTCGGGGGCGATCGCGGTGTTGTTGGAAAGATCGGGGTCAAACTGGTCCGCATGCGTGATCGTCGCCGTGTTGATCACCTTCGAGGCATCGACGACAGTGCCCGTCAAGACGAGCGTGAGCGGTGCCGACGTGGTCACCGTGTTGACGGTCCAGAGTCCCGCGACACTATTATAGGTACCCTGGCTCGGCACGGCCGACACGAAGGACACCCCCGCAGGCAGCCGGTCGGTCACCTGGACATTGGTGGCGACGTCAGGGCCGTTGTTGCTGAGGGTGACGGTGTAGGTGATGGTGTCGCCCACGTTGGGGGTGGGATCGCTGACACCCTTGGCCAGGGCCAGGTCGGCCCGCTGCGGCGTCTGGGTGGCAGACGCGTTGTTGTTGGTGCTCATGGGGTCGAACTGGTCCGCATGCGCAATCGTGGCGGTGTTGGTCTGCGGTTCGGGGCTGACGACCGTCGCCTGGATCACGAGCGTCTGCGCGAACGACGTGGTGACTGTCCCCACGTTCCACAGGCCCGTACCAGGGTCGTAGGTCCCCTGGCTGGATCTCGCCGACACGAACAACACGCCCGACGGCAGTGCGTCGGCCACCTGGACATTGGTGGCACCGTCAGGGCCGTTGTTGCTGAGCTGAACGGTGTAGGTGATAGTGTCGCCCACGTTGGGCGTCGTGTCGTTCACGGTCTTGGTCAAAGCCAAATCGGACAGTTGGGGCGTCTCAACGACGCTTGACGAGTTGTTGGTGGTTACGGCATCGAACTGGTCCGATTTCGTGATTGTCGCGGTGTTGGTCTGCGCTTTGGGGCTCGTGACCGTTGCCTGGATGAGCAGCGTGGCCGGTGACCCGACGTTGACCGTCCCCACGCTCCACAGGCCGGTACCGGAGTCATACGTCCCCTGGCTCGGCGTGTCCGAGACGAACGTCAATCCCGAGGCGAGCGGATCGGTCACCTGGGTGCTCGTCGCGGGGTCCGGGCCGTTGTTGCTGAGAGTGATGGTGTAGGTAATCGTGTCGCCTACGTTGGGCGTCGTGTCGTTCACGGTCTTGGTCAAAGCCAGGTCGGCCTGCTGCGGGGTCTGAGTGGCCGTGGCGGTGTTGTTGCCGGGGTTAGAGTCGAACTGGTCGGCGTGGGTGATCGTCGCCGTGTTGGTCTGGGACTCGGCACTGACTATCGTTGCCTGGATGAGTAGCGTGGCCGGTGACCCGACATTCACCGTCCCCACGCTCCACAGGCCGGTACCGGAGTCATACGTCCCCTGGCTCGGCGTGTCCGAGACGAGCGCCAGGCCCGTCGGTAGCACATCCGTGATGCCGACATTCGTAGCGTTGTTCGGGCCGAGATTTGAAGCACGATCGTGAACGTGATGGTATCGTTAACGTTGGGGCTGGAGTTGTTGACCGTCTTGGTCAATACAAGGTCGGCCTGCTGTGGTGAGTCGGGAGCGGTGGCGGTGTTGTTGCCGGGGTTAGGGTCGAACTGGTCGGCGTGGGTGATCGTCGCCGTGTTGGTCTGGGACTCGGCACTGACTACCGTTGCCTGGATGAGCAGCGTGGCCGGTGACCCGACGTTGACCGTCCCCACGCTCCACAGGCCGGTACCGGAGTCATACGTCCCCTGGCTCGGCGTGTCCGAGACGAACGTCAATCCCGAGGCGAGCGGATCGGTCACCTGGGTGCTCGTCGCGGGGTCCGGGCCGTTGTTGCTGAGAGTGATGGTGTAGGTAATCGTGTCGCCTACGTTGGGCGTCGTGTCGTTCACGGTCTTGGTCAAAGCCAGGTCGGCCTGCTGCGGGGTCTGAGTGGCCGTGGCGGTGTTGTTGCCGGGGTTAGGGTCGAACTGGTCGGCGTGGGTGATCGTCGCCGTGTTGGTCTGGGACTCGGCACTGACTACCGTTGCCTGGATGAGCAGCGTGGCCGGTGACCCGACGTTGACCGTCCCCACGCTCCACAGGCCGGTACCGGAGTCATACGTCCCCTGGCTCGGCGTGTCCGAGACGAACGTCAATCCCGAGGCGAGCGGATCGGTCACCTGGGTGCTCGTCGCGGGGTCCGGGCCGTTGTTGCTGAGAGTGATGGTGTAGGTAATCGTGTCGCCTACGTTGGGCGTCGTGTCGTTCACGGTCTTGGTCAAAGCCAGGTCGGCCTGCTGCGGGGTCTGAGTGGCCGTGGCGGTGTTGTTGCCGGGGTTAGGGTCGAACTGATCGGCGTGGGTGATCGCCGCCCGATTCGTGGCGTCATCTGGGCTCGTGACCCGAGCCGTAATCTGAAGTGTCTGGGATGTGCCGATCGGTTCGTTGCCCACGGTCCAGACGCCCGTGCCGCCGTCGTAGTTCCCCACGCTCGTGCTGGCGGAGATCAAAACCGACCCCGCCGGCAGAGCATCGCTGATGGCGACGTTCGTGGCATCATTGGGGCCATTATTGGCCAGAGTGATGGTGTAGGAGATAGTGTCGCCCACGTTGGGAGTGGGATCGCTGACGATCTTGGAAAGCGCCAGGTCGGCCTGCTGGGGGATCACACCGATGCTGGCGGTGTTGTTGCCGGGGTTAGGGTCGAACTGGTCGGCGTGGGTGATCGTCGCCGTGTTGGTCGTCGGGTCGGGGCTGACGACCGTCGCCTGGACCCGCAACGTGACCAGCGACCCGACGCTCACCGTCCCCACATTCCAGAGGCCCGTAACGGGGTTGTACGCCCCCTGGCTGGGCGTGGCCGACACGAACGACAATCCCGAAGGGAGCACGTCGGTCGTCTGGACATTCGTGGCGGCATCCGGGGCGTTGTCCGTCAGCGTAATGATATAAGCGATCGTCTCGCCCACGTTGGGTGTGGGATTGCTGACGCTCTTTGCCAGTGTGAGGTCGGCCAGTTGAGGCGTCACGACGACTCTGTCCGTGTTATTGGCGGTCACCGGGTCGAACTGATCGGCGTGGGAGATCGTCGCCGTGTTCGTCGACGGATTCGGGCTCGCGACCGTCGCCTGGATCACCAGAGTCTGGGCCGTTGAGACGCTGACGGTTCCGACGCTCCAGTTCCCCGATGGCGCCGTCGTAGCTCCCCGCGCTGGGCATGGCGGAGACGAACGTCAGGCCCACCGGCAGGAGATCCTGCACCGTGACCCCGGTCGCGTCGCTGGGACCGTTGTCCCCGACCGACACGATGAAGGTGACAGTGTCGCCCACGTTGGGGCTGGTGTTGTTCACGCTCTTGGTCACGAACAGGTCGGCCTGCTGCGGTGTAACAGTCGAGGACGGCACTGTTATTGTTGGGGTTGGGGTCGAATTGATCGGAGTGGGCGATCGCGGCGTTATTCATCGCAGGCGCGGGGCTGACGACCAGGGCGCGAAGGGTCAAGACGGTGGACGACCCGATGGTCAGGCCTCCCACGGTCCAGATTCCGGAGGCAGGGTCGTAGGTCCCCTGCTGGGGATCGCCTCGACGAAGCTAAGGCCGGCGGGCAAGGCATCCTGAAGGGTGACGTTCGTGGCGTCACTGGGCCCGTTGTCGGTCAGGGTGACGGTATAAGAGATGGTGTCGCCCACGTTGGGGGTGGGGTCGTTCACCGTCTTGGTGACCGAGAGGTCGGCCTGTAGCGGATCGTCGCGTCGTCGTCGCGGTGTTGTTGGCGGTGTTGGGGTCGAACTGGTCGGCGTGGGTGATCGTCGCCGTGTTGATCGTCGAGGTCGGAGCCGTCACCATGGCCCGGATCCGCAGCGACTGCGGTCGAGTCGGTTGCAACGGTGCCGACGGTCCAGAGTCCATTGACCGGGTCGTAGATTCCCTGGCTCAGCCGCGGCATCCAGGAAAAGAAGACTGGATGGCAGAAGGTCGGTCACCTGCACGTTGGTCGCCGAATCGGGGCCGTTGTCGGTCAGGGTGATCGTGTAGGTGATCGTGTCGCCCACGTTGGGTGTGGGGTTGTCGACGCTCTTGGACAGGGCGAGGTCGGCCTGCTGCGGCGTCTCCGTCGCGGATGGCGGTGTTATTCCCGGTGTTGGGGTCGAACTGGTCGGAGTGGGTGACCGTCGCCGTGTTTGTCTGCGGGCTGAGCGTGACCGGAGGTGCAGACGACGCGTCGGTGACGGGGACCGACGAAGGCTCCTCGGGCATGGGGCCGAGGACCGTCGCCTGGATCAGCAGCGTTTGCGGGGTCGCCGTCTCGACCGTCCCCACGCTCCACAGGCCGGTCGTGGAGTTATACGTCCCCTGGCTGGGCGTGGCCGACACGAACGACAGGCCCGCGGGCAGCAGGTCGGTCACCACGACATTCGTGGCAGTATCCGGGCCGTTGTTGCTGAGCGTCACCGTGAAGGTGATCGTGTCGTCCACGTTGGGTGTCGGGTTGTCGACGGTCTTGGCGAGGGCCAGGTTGGCGAGTTGCGGTGTCTCGACGACGCTGGCGGTGTTGTTGGCGGTGACCGGGTCGAACTGGTCGGCGCGGCTGATCGTCGCCGTGTTCGTCTGCGGGCTGGGACTGACGACCTGGGCCAGGATCACCAGCGTTTGCGGGGTGCGACGTCGTCACCGTCCCGACGGTCCATAGACCGGTCGAGGAGTCATACGTCCCCTGGCTGGGCGTGTCAGACACGAACGACAGGCCCGCGGGAAGCAGGTCGGTCACCTGAACATTCGTGGCGGCATCCGGACCGTGGTCGGTCAGCGTGACGGTGAAGGTGATCGTGTCCCCCACGTTGGGGGTCGGATTGCTCACGGTCTTGGCCAGCGCCAGGTCGGCCTGCTGCGGCGTCACGACGGCGCTGGCGGTGTTGTTGGCCGGGCCGGGGTCGAACTGGTCGGAGTGGCTGATCGTCGCCGTGTTCGTCTGCGGGTCGGGGCCGACGACCGGGCCTGGAGCACCAGCGTTTGCGGCGACGACGGTGGTGACCGTCCCGACGTGTCCATAGACCTGTGCGTTGATTGTAGGTCCCCTGGCTGGGCATCGCCGACACGAACGACACGCCGGCGGGAAGCAGGTCGGTCACCTGGACGCTCGTGGCGACGTCCGGGCCGTTGTCGGTCAGGGTGATGGTGTAGGTGATCGTGTCGCCCACGTTGGGGGTCGGATTGCTGACGGTCTTGGCAGAGCGCCAGGTCGGCCTGCTGGGGCGTCACGCCGACGCTGGCGGTGTTGTTGGCGGTTTTGGGGTCGAACTGGTCGGCGTGGGTGATCGTCGCGCGTATTCGTCGCGAGATTCGGGCTCGAGACCGTGGCCTGGATGGCCAGCGTCTGGGCCGTTGAGAGGTCGAGATTCCCGATCGTCCAGGTTCCGGTACCGGAGTCGTAACTCCCCCGGCTGGCCGTGGCCGAAACGAACGTCAAGCCCGCGGGAAGGAGATCCCTGACCGTAACGCCGGTCGCATCGCTGGGTCCGTCGTCTCTCGCCGTCACGGTGAAGGTGATCCTGTCGCCCACGTTGGGGGTGGGGTTGTCCACGCGTCTTGGACAGCACCAGGTCGGCCTGCTGCGGCGTCACGACCGTGGCGGCCGTGTTATTCCCCGTGTTGGGGTCGAACTGATCGGCGTGGGTGATCGTCGCCGTGTTGGTCGTCGGGTCGGGGCTCGACGACCGTGGCCCGGATCGTCAACATGGCGGACGACCCGTTGGCCACCGTCCCCACGGTCCAGATCCCGCGACGCGGGGTCGTACGTCCCCTGGCCGGGAATCGCCGCGACGAAGCGTAAGCCCGGCGGGCAAGGCATCCTGAAGGGTGACGTTCGTGGCGTCACTCGGGCCCGTTGTCGGTCAAGGTGACGGTATAAGAAATGGTCTCGCCCACGTTGGGGGTGGGGTCGTTCACGGTCTTGGTGACCGAGAGGTCGGCCTGTAGCGGATTCGCCGTCGTCGTCGCGGTGTTGTTGGCGGTGTTGGGGTCGAACTGGTCGGCGTGGGTGATCGTCGCCGTGTTGGAAGTCGAGCTGGAACTGATGACCCGGGCCTGTATCCGAAGCGAGCGGGGCGCGGCCGTGTCGACGGTACCCACGGTCCAGACGCCCGTGGCGGCGTTGAACGTGCCCTGGCTCGGGAACTGCGGCCAGGAAGAGGAGACTCGACGGCAGGGCATCGGTCACCTGCACGTTCGTGGCCGAATTGGGGCCGTTGTCGGCCAGGGTGATCGTGTAGGTAATCGTGTCTCCCACGTTGGGGGTCGGGTTGTCCACGCTCTTGGAGAGGACGAGGTCGGCTTGCTGCGGCGTTTCGGTGGCTGTGGCGACGGTGTTCGCGGCATTGGGATCGAACTGGTCGGTGTGCGTGATTGTCGCCGTGTTCGTCTGCGAGTCGGGGCTGACTACCGTCGCATTGATCACCAGGCTGCGGATACCCCCCGCGACGTCGACTGTGCCGACAGTCCAGACTCCTGTGGCGCTGTCGTAGGTGCCCTGGCTTGCGGTTGAGGAGATGAACGTCAAGCCCGCGGGTAGGGCGTCTGTCACCTGCACGTTGGTGGCGGTGTTCGGGCCTGTGTTTCTGAGCCCCACGGTGAATGCAATTGTGTCGCCGACGTTAGGTGTCGGGCTGCTCACGGTCTTGGAGAGGACGAGGTTGGCCTGTTGTGGGGTCTCCGTGACCGACGTCGAGTTGTTGCCGCTGTTGGGGTCGGACTGGTCGGCGTGGGTGATCGTCGCCGTGTTTGTCTGCGCGGCTGGGATCCGACAACTCGGGCCTGGAGCACCAGCGTTTGCGGCGACGAGGTCGTGACCGTCCCCACCGTCCAGAGGCCTGTCGATGAGTTATAGCTCCCCTGGCTGGGTGTTGCCGACACAAAGGTCAACCCGCCCGGAAGCAAGTCGGTCACCTGCACCCCGGTCGCGGAAGACGGGCCGAGATTGGCCAGATTCAGGGTGTAGGTGAGGGTGTCGCCGACGTTGGGAGCCGGGTTGTTAACCACCTTGGTGAGCGAGAGATCGGCCAAGGGGTGGACGAGGAAGGTCGCGGCCGCGCTCAAGGCGGAGACCGGCAGACCCGACGTCGCGGCGGTGGCCGTGATCATCGCCTGATTGGTCACGACGGTCTGGTCGGGTGTTCCCGCGTTCACCCTCACTTCGAACTGGACCGTCGTCGAAGCTCCGATGGCCAGGACGCCGCCAGAAGACGCGTTGGCCCCGCTGCCCAGGCGAAAGATGACATTCTTGTTGGCGGCGACGTACTCTGCCTGGTCGTCTCCGGTCGCGTCGGTCTTGGCGCCGGCGTTGGCTCCAGAAGCGATGCTGAGGGTGCCCGGGACGTACGTTGTATTGGCAGGGATGGGGTCGGTGAGCACAACGTTCTTGGCCCCGTCTTTCCCCGTGTTCGATACGGTCATGCTGTATTGAATGACATCTCCCGGTTGTATCGGGCCGGACTGCGTCAGATCCGTCACCGTCTTGGTGCTCACGAGTTGGGGTGCGTATAGGTCGATTGCGGTGGTCACGACGCCGGGGAAGTATTGATCACTCGTAGTTTGCACCTGGAAGCTGGCGCCCGTGGCACCGTTCGGAACGATGCCCGAGGCGTCGACGATCTTGGCATCGAATCCAAGTTGATTCTTGTAGTTGGGAGTTTTGGTCGTGACCGAGGTCCCGAGGTTCGAGATCGTGCTGTTGAAGAAGTTGTTGGACGGGTTCAGGGTGTCGCTCAGCGCGACGCTATCGAGGGACATGCTGTCGCCCGTAAGGCCGAGGTCCCCCTCATAGGCAACCACACCCACCTTGGCGTTGACGAGCTCCGACAGGGGGCGTGACGAAGCCGTTGATCGATCCGGAAACGGGTGGGTCGCCGGAATTGATCGAGGCGTAACCGTCGAACACGGTTAGATTCCGTAAGGGCAGCCCGGGGGCCTGATAGGCGACGATAAGAGCCCAGCCCGCATAGACATTGTCACCGACGCTCGCCTGGACGTTGGCGACGGTGTAGGTCCCGCTGCCGGCCGCGGCGACCTGAGACGTCACGTTGATGAAGGAATGGTAATCCGAGCCGTTCGAGGTTGTCGACGTCCCGATGAGCGCGCCGTTGAGCGTCAGGTAGCCGCCCGAGGCGGGAGTCGAGAGCTTCACCTGGGTCCGCAGGGAATTCTGCTGCGGGTTCCTCCCTCCCCAGTAGAGCCCCGCGAACAAGACCGTTGACCCTGCGGGCAGGCTCAAGGATGCCGAGCTGGAATCGAACGTGGTGGGATCGTTGTCCACATCCACGAAGGCCATATTGAAGTCATTATTGTTGATCTTCGAGCCCACTCCATTCTGCGCGTTGCCGGCAGCGGGGTCGCTCGCGGGAGCGGTCATCGAGGTGTTGGCCACAATCGCTATGTCGCCGGTGGCGTTCGTCGTGAACCGTGGAGTGAACGGAGTGATGACTGCGAGCAGCGTTCGACTTTCCAGTGGATCGACCGATAACAGACAAGATCTCTTGGCGTCCGCGTTGCCAAGCGAAAAACGGCGTGAGGGTCTGCGGATGTGCACAGGCATACGCGAATCTCCGGGAGGTTTAGAGCCCGCTGACGTCACCCCGCCGAGCCGATCGAAAGTGGCAGTCTGATCCGTCGGTCGGGTTGGGAATAGGGCTTGTACCGACGTTGAGCATGGGTCGTTTTGGGAGATGCACAGCTCATAGCGGCGTAGCCGTGCTAGGCGTTCTTCCCGAACCAATTCACAGCAATTCCCCAGACCGAAGTATACCCGCTAGAATTCTTAAAAAGGGCACTCTTCACTAACAATCCTCTCGACGGATTCTTGAGCTGCTCCGTCGAACGTCCGCGGCAAGGAATCGATTTCTGTCGTGAACGATTTGCAGAACAGGTGATTTCCGAGTGCAAGCGGGCTGGCCATTGCACAGCGGTAATACCCGCTTCTCTCAAGGAACCGACCCGTGTGCGGTCAAGCCTCCCATGCGTAATGGCGGGATCCGACGGCGATTTGCTTTGAGCAGGACCCGGGGGCGGCTCGGGCGGGAGCGCCTATCCATCGTCTCGGCGGGCCCCAGCCTAAGGCTCGGACGGGCCGGATCAGGTCAAAGCGGGCCTTCGGAACCAAGTAGCGGAGCCGAAGGACTTCGCGCGGTCGAAGGGTTTCGCGGCGTCAAGGGCTTCGCGGGGTGGAGCCTAGTGTGCGCCGTGGAAGGTGTTGGTCTACAGTGGGTGCAATTCCCACTCGGCAATCCCGGCGCGCCGGGACCGGTAGCTATCGGAACGGCGGTGGAGGCAACGAAGCCATCGGAGCTTTCGAGAGAAACGGGCCGCTTGGCGGCTCGGCGAGCCGACCCCGGCGCGCCGGGATAACACGCGTGAACGTCGAGCAGGCGTCGAAACGACCAATGTGGCGCCGACGTTGCGCTAGGAGAGGGATGGCCGCCGTCGCTCGGGATGAAATGGAAACGGTTGGACTAGACCGTCACACGAGCGATCAAAACCCAGCGGGCGACCGGGGTAATGAAGACGGCATGTCTCGCGGACCGCTAGAGACGTCCCAGCATGGCGGCCATTCTCCGGGATTGGAGAAGCACAGAGCTGTTTCACTCCGGCGTGGGCCTATTCCGTTTTCGAGCGAAATCACTCGGACTTTTTCCAGATCAGGTGGATCACGACATGACCTGCTTCGAGGGACCCAGTGACTCGATCCATCAAGTCGTCCGACAAGCGCACGGCCACTCGCGGTCTGCCGCCAGCTACCGGTTCAGGTGACCCAGTGCCATATTTTTCCCCCTCACCGCTGAGCAGCCAGCTCGGTTCCACATGAGTCACGTCGATGAAGCGGAGGATCACCTCGGCAGGGACGGTCACGCCTATCTCGTAGTTGTACCATGTCCGGGCAGGAATCCCGAGCAGGTGCGCAAGTTGGGGCCCGCCATGCTCCCCAAATAATTCCAACCTGACCTTCTTGAGTCGCTCGGCAAGCAGGTTCTTCAGGCGCTCTTGTTCGGGTGGGGTCTTTTTTCTCGCCATGATAAAATGGGCACAATGTCTTTGATACCTGAGACACTCGTCGAGTTTGACGACGTGCAGGCAGATCGGGCGGATGCCCTGTTTGCGGAAGCGCCCCGGCACCACAACGCCAGCGGCAACGAGGGACCTTACCCTCCAGGCTACGATGCCCCCGGGCTGAGTTTCTACCAAATCGATCGCCAAGGATCAACAAACGGGTTGTTTTAAGACACTTAGCGCTTCGCAAAAGCGACAGATTTGATGTGGTTTCGCCACGAGCAAGGACTCGCGTGCGCTAGCGAGGTCCCCACCGCCGCGCCAATCCGCTACTCCAAGAGTGCGGCGGTAGGTCCGGGCACCATGAGGAGACTTCAACTGGCCCGCAATCGGCGGCGCTGCCAGACGTTGAGATTGAGACTGTCCATGGCGTGCCTCCAAGAAGAAGTACACGCAAACGGCAGTCCGTGAGAAAACCTCTACCTGCTTGGACGGGTGTTTTGTTCCCGACATCTGGATCTGTGGGGGCCCCAGGGAGCAATCCCTGGGGCGACCCGGCCCAATTATCCGCTTGCCCCGGCAACGCGGGATGCTCGACGAATCGGCGAGTTGGCCGAGGCACTCACCGACGATCATGAGAACAAATCAGTTCACGGACGTTGCACGGGCCTTGCGGTGTCGGAACCAGCCCATGATCACCACCGGCAAAGCCGGCAGCATGATAGCGAGACTCGCCGGTTCGGGAATCGCCGTGCCGAGAACTTGCGTCGTGCCGCCGATAACCATGTCGGGAGTCGATCCGGCGGGCGCCGCCGCCCATCGTGATCACGGTTTCGTTCGTCAGACCGTAAGTCCCTGCCGACCCCACGGGAATACCGGGGGTGACTGTGGAAAAATTCTGCACGCCCCCACCTGCCGACACGAATGTAATCGGTCCCGCCGGGGGGGGTTCCTTGGCGAGTGCGGTGTTGCTGGGGTTGAACCAGCTTGTGAACTTCTGAGTGTCGCCGGCGGGAACGTTGGTAAACAAACCAGTCGCACCGCTAGTCAGGAGTTTGCTGCCGGCGGGGAGAGCGTAGTCCTCGTCGGTGACGGAGATCGTGAGCGACGCTGCCGCTCCCCCCGTGATTCGTTGAATCTCGGCGCCAACAATCAGAGTAGCCCCGGCGGGGTTGTCCATGCCTGGGTTGTTGGTCGAGGCGTTGAGGCCGACGACCTTGAAATCCGGGAAGATCAGCGCGGGGGCTGAGCGCCTGAATGGCGTTAGGGCCAACCAGCGTGTCCAGCGGACCGTCATCCAGGATGTCGTAGCTGGTCGTACCGTCGGAAATCACAATCTCGAGTGTGCCTGCACTGGCCTGTCCGCTCGTCAACACGAGCATCGCCAGACCGCAGGCCACCCCCATCAAGAGGCGCTTGCAGTTCAGTCGAAACCTTTCGCTCATCAGTTCTCCTCCAAGTTGAAGTCACCCTGTTGCTGCAGCCGTTACACCGAACGCTTCCACCGGTAGGGAAACAATTCGGTCTTGAGGCGAATTGCCGATCGCTGGCATTCATGCGCAAGCTCTCGGCTTCGATCGGTTTGCCCTGCTCTGGACGGCGTACGGAACGCAAAGAATCGGCTGGGAAGCGGCCGACATTATCGCGCGCGCAGACCGAGCGGCACCCCGATCCAACAAACCGGACATTGAAATTCTCGAGTGTCCTTGCTCGAAACGCCCTCGAGGATCATTCGTTGATCAGTCAAGGATTTCCTGACGTTGAGTGATCCCGGCAGTAACAACATCAGGTTTTATTCGTCATGTCAAGAAAATTTCACGTGTTTAACAATACAGAGTAACACGCGTCCTACTTAGTTAATGCGCGCGAATACCGCGCTGGCCCGCTGTGCGCCCGTATCGATCAGCGGCTGACGGAACCGTGAGATCCAGGTGGCGACGTCCCTTGAACGAGTCCGAGATACTCCATTAATAAGGATTGACTGGAATAACATGACCAAAATTATGTTTTGTTCATGTTGCGTTTTTTATTCACGCGCCGATACGCGACCTTGCCAAGCACCGGCAAACCGGCCGTTGGAAGACTATCGACGGCCCTCCGTGGACGGGGGCTTGTTCGCTTGATCGATCGTGGTCCCCCGACTTGGCTTTCGACCGGTAAACAGGAGGTCTGTTTCGACGCCACACGGGACTCCGCCCACCCGACTTCCTCTGGTCCGCAGGATCGATAATCGAATTATAATCTGACAATATAATCATATAAAATGAATCGATTCAATTCTCGGCGCAACTTGCGGGAGCTCGGTGATCACCCGGATGACGGGATGAGATGGAGAACCTCCCCCTTGTCGTTCGAGGGCGACCGAAGGCACATGCAATGCAGAGCAACTCTTCAGGGAACCGGCCTCTTGAGCTGCCCTGAAGGGGGGGGCAAAAGCGGACCTCACTTCATTCCGGGATGACTTGGGAAGGATGGGCGATCTTGTCGTATGGGAAATATTGGTCTGGACGTTCCCTGTCCGGCGCGAAAACTCCGGAGGAATTAGCAACGTCCCCTTTGAACTCCCACGAGAAAAAATCGATCCGGGCGTGAGACATCCGCCCCAATGGGCAGTATTGGAAGGTAGTACAAGCAAGGGCGGCGGATCAAGGCGGGCCAAGACTCCCGCTTCGACCACGAACGATGGCTTGTTCGGGCGGCCCCGAGATCCGCATCTGCGGTTGGCAGAAAACCGTCGTCCTTGAGTCGTTCCAGGTGAATCTTGTCACGTTTTTAGAAACTGGGAGTATGAAACGTGGATGGCTGTTGACGCCGACGTAGCAAGGATCGACCCAGAAGAACTTGGTACGCATACCACCGTCAAGTCAGTTTCGCCCGACGGATGGGCTTCGGAAAGGTTGATGCCGACCTGATCCAAGTTTTCCGGAGCCTAACGTACTCGCATTGAAGTCTGGCTCCGGCAGGCATTCAAAAACTCTCGCCTCGCAGATGAGCCTCTTCGCGTCTGCGTGAACGAAACCTTCGGTGGAATTACTCAAGTTTGATACAAATCCCCATACGGTTTCGTCCAACGGCCGCTCTATCTCGCCGCTCCGGTTTTGGCAGAGTTGCGGCTTGAAACGGCTGTCGCGGCGGGATACAGGGCTAATGTTAGTGCCGACGTTGTCTCGCTCACGACAAACCGAGGATTGCCATGCACTCGACATCCCAGGTCTTCGTCACGCTGTCCCCCGATCTCCTACGGCATCTGTGCGAGCTGGCCAGGACGCAAGACGTTCCGATCCAGTGGATCGTGGCCGGACTGATCTGCGATACGATCGATACAGGCCCCGAGTCGGCGAAGAACGCAGCACTTCGGTCTGTGAAACGGGTGGCTCATCGAAGAACAACCGGCAACCTGAGAGCTTCCGCGAGACCTTCGGCGCAGTTCGTCACTGATGCCAATTCCGGATGCAACTAATCTTAAAGAAAGCGTGCCATGCTGGTATTGACTCGAAAACTGATGGAAAAACTCTTCATTGGAGACGACATTTGCGTGACCGTCGTCCGTCTCGAAGGGGGCCAGGTCAGGCTGGGGATCGATGCCCCGCGCCAGGTGCCCGTGGTCCGCGCGAGCTCGTTCCCGAGCGGCTGGGGCCGCGGTACAAGAGTGAACCACGGCCGCACGACGAGCTGATCAATGCCGAGATCAAGCCTTGACCAGCCGTGAGTCATGGAATCGATCACCGACGCCGCCGACGGTTTCGATGAGCTCGCCCGCATCGCCCAGCTTCTTCCTCAGGCTCTCGATCTGGACGTCGATCGTCCGCTCCAGCACGATGGCGTCCTCGCCAATGGCCACGTCCATCAGCATGTAGCGAGTGAACGCCCTGCCGGCCCGGAGGATCAAGACCTCCAGCTACCGAAAGTTGAGCGTTGCGCCATCTGAGAAAAAAATGCGTCCCGTAAGCCGTTCGCTTGTTGAGACATCAGTCGATACCTCGTCTTCAGACGCGCATCGGAGCCGGCTTTATCAGGTATAATTAAGCTGAGGGTAAGTCGGAATCGCTGCACCGCGCGTGCCGCGACATCTCGGGGGTCATCGGACCGCTTGCGGAGGGAGCAGAAGTGAGCGACGACGTGAGGATTGCAGTCGACGAGTCTTCCGGCACGGGATTGGTGTCGCGTTTCTCCACGCCCTTTACACCACTGTACAAACGCTGGAATTACGTGGAAAAACCGCCACTTCCCGCCACTTTTGGGCACGTTCGGCGTGCCTTCCACGCGGGACGGCTCGCTCCGCAAGCCTTTTACCAACCAGCATATCGGCACTGAGATGTCTCCGTCGGGGCGATCAGAAAACCTCGTGGCGGAGGAAACCCAAAAGCGCCATATCAACTTCCGCTGATTGTTCACTATCCCAGTATTGAGTGCTGAGTGCTGAGTCAGTGGACAGCACTGCGGCCTTGTGCGCAATCCGTGTGCGAACCGCGCTAGAAGCGAGGCAAGCAGAATCGCGTGTCGCATCTCACGCACCCGGGAAAAACGCTGCGTACCGCTCCTTGGCCAGGCGGATGCCCGTGTGCACCATGTGGATGTCGGCGGCAATGACAAAAAACCGGCAGCCCCAATCGCGCATCCTGGCCGCGTATTCGGGACCTCGGGAGAACACGCCCCAGGGTTTTCCGGCCTGCTCGCAACTGCGTGCGATGTGTTCGATGGCCTGGAGGCACTTGGGATGCTCGAAGTTGCCCGGAACGCCGAGCATCTGGCTCAGGTCGGACGGGCCGACGAACAGGAGATCGACATCAGGAACAGCGGCGATCGCGGCCACGTTCTCGAGTGCCTGGCGGTCTCGATCTGGATGCCGAGAAAGGTCTGGTCATTAGCCTCGGCCACGTATTCGGCCAGGGGCGTGAGCCCGAACCGGCCGTCGCGATTGCCGCCGTTGAGGCCCCGTTCACCTCGAGGGTAGAACTTGGACCAGCGGACGGCCTGCTCGGCCTCGTCGGCCGTCCGCACCATGCTGATCATGAGCCCCCCGGCGCCGGCTTCGAGCGGCCGCATGACCGAGGCGTAGTCGGTGGCCGGCAGGCGCACGAAGGGGTCGATTCCATAAGCCTTCGCGGCCAGTGTGGCCAGCTCGATGTCACGCATGCCAATCCCTGCGTGTTCAGCGTCGAGCCAGAGAGCGTCGAAGCCGCCATGCTCACCTACGATCTCGATCAGCTTGGGGCTGAGCAACTGACCGGCGGCGAAGACTCTGACAATCTGGCCCCCGGCGAGTAATTGCTTGATTCGAGGCATTCGGTTCTTCCTTCTCCCTGGTCCATTCTTGACAATCAGCGGATACGATAGTCGATTCGGGCATGGGCCGCCCCTGGCACCGGACTCTTGAACCTACACCGAGTTGTGCCGCGAACCAAGGTGGGTAATCCTCATCGCCCGATCGCCCATACGGTCCAAGCAGCCGCTCCGTGCCCTCACCCAGGGCCGGAGCACTCGTTCCAAGGAGTCGACGATGCCTGGTCCCGGTCGTTTCACGGTGGTGGTCGCTGATTTTCTGGACGAGACCTCGATCGAGTCTCCCGTGCTCGAGGAGATCGCCGTCGCTGGTGCTGTGCCAGGCGACGAAGGAAGAGGAACTGGCCGATCAGTTGCCCCAGGCCGACGCCATCATGCTCTTTCACGACATCCCTCACCTGGGAGAAGCGAGCTTCGCGCGAGCAAGCCGGTGCAAGTGCGTCGTCCGGGCCGGCGTGGGATACAACAACATCGACCTGGACGCGGCCAGCCGGCACGGCATCATCGTCTGCAACGTACCCGACTACGGCACCGAGGAAGTGGCCGACCACGCGATCATGTTCCTGCTGGCCCTGGCGCGCCGGCTGGTGCCTTGCCACGAGGCCATCCGCTCGGGAACCTGGCATTACCAGACGGCCATTGGAACACCCAGACTGCGAGGCAAGACCCTGGGCCTGATCGGCTGCGGCCGGATCGGCACCGCGGTCGCTCTCCGAGCCAAGTCGCTGGGGCTGGATGTCGTCTTCTACGACCCGCTCCTCCGCCAGGGGATGGACAAGGCACTGGGAATCCGCCGGGCTTACACCCTGGACGAGTTGCTCGCACAGAGTCATTTCGTCAGCCTGCACTGCTTTCTGGACGAGACGACTCATCATATGATCAACGCCGCGACGATCGCTCGAATGCGGGAAGGCGCGATTCTCATCAATACCGCGCGCGGGGCTTGCGTCGACGAAGCGGCACTCCTTGATGCCCTCGATTCAGGCCGCATCGCGGCCGCGGGCCTCGACGTGATCGAACACGAGCCGCTCGAGAATGACCGGTTGCGTAGCCATCCGCGGATTCTGTTCACTCCCCACTCGGCCTTCTATAGTGTCGAGGGATTCGTCGAGCTGCGCACCAAGACGGCCGAGGAAGTACGTCGAATCCTGCTGGGCGAGAGGCCGCGCAGCCCTGTGAACCTGCCTGAGGCTACGGAACGTTGACCGGTACCAGACGGCTCGACTAGCCGGCTCTCAAGCCCGTCAGCGATCCTGGCATGATCTTGTCTCACCGATGATGCCTGTACACAAGCCGATGATTTCCTGGATACTGGTCGCGTCTCTCACGGCCGCCCTCACCGTGACGACGTCCGTGCAGGCTCTGCGCCGGTATCAGGAATTACGCTCGGGGTGGGCCTGGGACCTGGCTTATTACAATCAGTGGTACTGGGCGCTGACGCAAGGCGACGGACTGCTTTCGGTGCGGCCCGCGGCGTCTTATGCCGAGGAAGGGCCGTCCGTCTGGAAGATGAACTATCTGGCACCGATTCGCCTGGCTCTGGTACCGTTCTACCTCGTTTGCCCCGATCCGCGTACGTTGCTCCTGATCCAGAACATCGTCTTCTGGTGGATCATCCCGGCTTCGTATACTCTCGTACGTTCCGAGTCGAAATCGGAGCTAACGGCGCTCTCCGCAACCGCGCTCGTCCCCCTGACGCCTTTGCTCTGGCCCCTCGTCTGGAACGACTTTCGTGAGCTGCAACTGGCGATACCCTTCGTCTTCTGGGCCGTGCAGGGGGTGCGCGGCCGCAACCCGGTGCTGGCGGCCGTGGGGGTCTTGGTGCTCCTGGCATGCCGCCAGGAGTTCGCGGTGATGGTGGCCACCTTCGCGTTTCTGCCCGCGCGCCAGCCGGAAAACCTGACAACCACCCTCAACTGGCGCCAGGCTCTTCTGGCGCTCGGGCTTGCGTGGCTGCTCTTCGCCTTCTTCGGATACCTGAGGTTCATGGTGGCCACGCATGCGCCTGAGCATTTCATCGACCAATTCCTGGGCCCCAAGGCATCAGTCGCCGAGACCCTGGGGACCTCGGTCGATTTCCTGGTTTGGGGCATCGGGGCATGGGCAGTCTTCGCTGTCCTGGTCCCTCGAGTGGCTATCCTGGCGGTTCCCTGGATCTGGAGTCTGTGCAATGGCCGCTGGGCCTTACGCTACCTGGCGACCGAGGAGTGGCATCACGTTCGTTACACGGTGCCACCTTTGGCGATGACGATGGCCGCAGGCTTGATCGGTTACGCCCGGCTCTGCGCCTGGCTCGCGCCACGGCGCGGAGGATGGGTTGCTCTGGCCCTCGTGTGGATCTTGGCGGTGCTGAGCTTCGCCGCGGGACTCTCGGAGATGGCCGCTCGAATGGCCCGCATTCCCCAGCCCATCAGCTTTCAGGAGGCCGAGGCGATCAATTACTGGATCAGCCAGGTCGGTCCGAGGGATGGTGTGCTCGCCACCTACGAAGTCACGGCACCGCTGTCGTCTCGCCGATGGCTCTTCAGTTATATCCTTGAGCAGAACAAGCCCAAGGGTTTTCCCAAGCTTGGCCCAGAGTTGTCCTGGGTCTTCATCCGGACCAAGGATTTCGACCCCACGATTTTCCTTGACCAGGGCTTCGAGATCGTTCACCATGGTTCGTTCGTGACGATCTTCCGACGTCAAATATCGTCCCTGTAAACCCGACACCCGCCAGGACGCGACGATTGACCAATGTAAAAGATCGGTCGCCGAGTTCCACAGGGAGGTTGCTTCCGTTGAGCAATCGGATTGGGAGACACGGCACCACTCACGCATGATGACCATGGTCTTGGAACGACGGACAGAGCCCATTACTGCCTGAGTATTAGACGACCCGAAAATTAAGAATTTTAAACGCTTGATCTCTTAACTACGATTCACTGACATGAGAAAAGACATTCCGGAAATCTTTGGGGACTTTGGTGTTTACTTCACACCGCGCGTGTGCTATTCAGGATCTCGGTTCACCTAGGTTATCCCGCGAACACACTTGCCGAACCGTCGCTTTTCAATCGCGAACGAGAATCAACAAGAGAATACCTGGCGGCTTTAAGGACGAGCATTTACTCACGGCCATGCTGAAGAGCGAGACCTTGCTTCGCCCCGGGTAGAAGCGTCGGTAGGGGGAGGGTTCATGGAACAGCTTTCAGTCGCTATCTCTCCCATGCGGTGAAGGTTGGCTCGACCGGTTTGTTTCCTTTTTTCAACGAGCCTTTGCTCGGCAAAGGGACTCGAGTCTGGGTGAACCTTTGAGGGTTTTCTCGGCGCAAGCTTTGCTAACCCGGGAACTCGCCTCAAGACCGAATTGTTTCCCTACCGGTGGAAGCGTTCGGTGCGACGGCAGCAGCAACAGGGTGACTTCAACTTGGAGGAGTACTAATGAGCGAAAGGTTTCGACTGAACTGCAAGCACCTCTTGATGGGGGTGGCCTGCGGTCTGGGGATGCTCGTGCTGGCGAGCGGTCAGGCCCGCGCGGGCACGCTTGAAATTGTGATTTCCGACGGTACGACCAGCTACGACATCCTGGATGACGGTCCGCTGGACACGCTGATTGGCCCTAACGCCATTCAGGCTCTGGCCCCCGCGCTGGTCTTCCCGGATTTCAAGGTCATCGGCCTCAACGCCTCGACCAACAACCCAGGCGCTGACAACCCCATCGGGGCTATCCTGACCGTTGGTGCCGAGATTCAACGAATCACGGGCGGAGCGGCCGCGACGCTCACGATCACCGTCACCGACGAGGACTATAATCTCCCCGCCGGCGCCAAGACCCTGCAAAGCGAGCAACTGGGGCGTACACCGACGTTCCAGCGGGCGACACTCAGAAGTTCACAAGCTGGTTCAACCCCAGCAACGGCGCAGGGGCCAAGGATCCTCCGCCGTCGGGACCGATAACGTTTTCCTCGGCACGGCGGCGGCCTGCAACATTTCAGCGACGGCACTTGCCGCACATTGCTGTGGGGTCGACATGGGACTTATGGCCTGACTAACGAAACCGTCATCACGATGGCCGGCGCGCCCGCCGGAACGTACTCCCGACATGGTTATCGGCGGCTTGACGCAGGTTCTCGGGACGGCAATTCCCGAGCCGGCGAGCCTCGCCATCATGCTGCCGGCTTTGCCGGTGGTGATCATGGGCTGGTTCCGACACCGCAAGGCCCGCGCAACATCCGCGAACTGATGATTGTTCTTATAATCGTCAGTAACTGCCTCGGCCGATTTAGCGAGTCTTGAGAACTCACTCGCTGCCGAAGCACGATCAGAACGACAGAGGGCCGCCCAACTCGGGCGGCCCTCTGCGTTACAGTGTTCGCATTCCTGCCGAGTTGGGCGGGTCGCGGCAACGAGTAGGGTCATGATTCCTAACGACTTCTTACAGTAATAAACACATCATCAAAAAAGCGAAAAGCCGCCCAGATGAACGGCCCTTCGCTTGCCTTGTTGATTCGTGCGGTTGTTTCCGGTCTTGGACCGCAAGCACCGAAGGCGGTCCTGCCGGGCTTCCTTACAAGACGGTCGATAACCGTTTGGAATGGTTGGCCTCGATGGCGAACGGCGACACACCGAGCAACAACTGAGTGCCGGAGCTCGGGCTCGAAGAGCCAATCTGGGCGGTTTGTGCCAGCGCGGTCGTAGGCCTGGCACCGCTGTCCTTCCACAGTCGCGTGGGATGAGACACGTCGGTGGCCGTGAGGAAAAGCGAGGATCCATTGACCATAAGATTCGTGGGATTGGAGCTGGTGACTCCGGAGTAGATGTCCTGGACCTGGGTCGTTCCACCTCTGGTGCCGTCACTCTGCCAGAATTCGTTCCCGTAGGTCGTCGTAGTCGCCGCGAAGCAGAGCATCCCGTTGAGGTTCATCAAGTTCGTGGGCGATGAGCTGCCACTGGGGTTGATGTCGATAACCATGGCGGTGCCGGCGGTGCTACCGTCGCTCTTCCAGAGTTCCGTGCCATGCGTGCCGTCATTGGCCGAGAAGAAGAGCGTCGAGCCCACTGCGGTCAGATGGTTGGGTGTCGCACCGGCAGAGCCTGGGTCGATGTCGCTGACCATCACGGTTCCTGTGCTTGTTCCGTTGCTCTTCCAGAGCTCATAGCCGTGCGAGCCGTCGTTGGCCGTGAAGAGAAGCGTGCCATTCATGTTCGTGAGGTAAGAAGGGATGGAGCCGGTGGCGCCGGGATTGATGTCTTTGACCATGACGGTGCCGCCTGTTGTTCCGTCACTCTTCCAGAGCTCGAACCCGTGCCCGCCGTCATTGCCCGTGAAGAAAAGCGTGCCGCCCACGTTCATCAAGGCCGATGGGTACGAGCCCGCACTGCCCGGGTTGATGTCGCTGACCATGACGGTCCCGGCAGAAGTTCCGTCGCTCTTCCAGAGCTCGGTGCCGTGCGTTCCATCATTCGCGGAGAAGAAGAGCGTCGAACCCACCGCCGTCAGGTTAGCGGGGAACGAGCCGGAATAGCCGGTATAGATATCTTTGACCATGAAGGTACCGCTCGAGGTCCCGTCGCTGCGGAAGAGCTCGTATCCCCCATGGGGGTCGAAGGCCTGGTAGAAAAGCGTGCCGTTGACGTTTATCAGGTTCTTGGGGTAGGAGCCAACCGCGCCTGAATACACATCCTTGACCATGACGGTACCGCCGGAAGTGCCGTCACTTTTCCACAGCTCGGGGCCGTGCACGCCATCGGTAGCTGCGAAGAAAAGAGTCGTACCGACGACAGTCAAGCTGGTGGGATTGGAGCCCAAAGCGCCGGGGTTGATGTTCTTGAGGATGGCGGTACCGCCGGCGGTGCCGTCGCTCTTCCAGAGCTCGGTGCCATGCGTTACGTCACTGGCGGCGAAGTAGAGGGCGCCGTTCATGGCGACGGGAGTGGAGGAGATCGAAGCGCCGAAGTCGATCGGCGTGAGGGACAGGAGGGCACGGCCTTCAAGGCTCTCAACGTGGAGCCGAACACTGGACTTCCTCCTCGGGGCGGCCGACGGGGAGGAACGTCGTCTCGTAGACAATCTCATGGTGTACCTTTCACGTTCGTAAGGGAAGCCGACACGGCTCTTCGGCGAGATGCACGCGGAGCGCGTAGAATCGGCGTCCCGAATCACGATTCGGTAGTCAAACTTTGGTGTGTAACTGATCGTGAAACTTTGATTTTTGGCAGTCGCCGCGAGCTTGCTGGCCAGGCCTTCAATGACCGCTTCCCGCTTCGTCTCGACTCGATCGTTTTCGAAGTTTTAACGGGGCGGGATGATTGGCAGCGATCACAAGGAGTGACCTCAATCCGGGCGGTGAGCTACTATTGACAGCCTAGTTCGCGAAGTCAAGATTCGATCGATGAGTTCTAGAAAACAGTGGTATTTATTCCTATCATCCACTTACCTCTCGGTTCCTGAAGCGTCTCAACATCCACGCACAACGATTGCTTCATTGTTTCAACACGCAGAGCTGATGTCCCACGATACAGCCGATGTCGATCCCGAAGGAGACTTGCTCCGCGTTCTGAAATCAGCCTGTACAGGCTGTAGAACCGATTCTTCGAGATCCATCGGCTCGGTTCAGCGAGCGTATCGAGACTCTTACCGCAAGCTGGCGAGAGACTCGGCGGGAACCACTGAGCGATCATTCGGGAAAGTAGGTGACAGCCGACACGCCTCATTGATGTTGACCAAAATCAACGTCCATCCATTGATCCAAGATATCCCAAGGTGCGTGAATGAAGATTTCCTGATGAATGTTAGATCACCATCAGGCGACGCTGGGCAAAGAAGCGAACGTCCCGGGCAACGCTCCAGGAAAGATCGGCTTTCCAAGGCTCCGTCCCCATGTGCTCCGAGACGCTGCGTGCGTGAATTGAGTAGAATGTATTCCTTGATGAATGGCTCGCCCGAGATGATTCTCGTTGTGAGGTGAGCTTCGCCATATTCTTACCCGGTAGCGAAACCGAGCGGGGAGTGATCGAGAACATGCAGTCGAGAGGCGCGGTGACTCGTGGCCGCTGGAAAGATTCGCCGGACAAGAGAGCAAGGGGACAGTCTATGGTACATTGGTGCTTACTCGCAGCCCCTCTAGCGAGACTTGCACCAGCCTCGCACCAGACGCGTAAGTTTTCAGAAGTGACGCCGCGAATCACGCATTATATCACGAATTATTAATGCATGTATGCGCATCGAGCAATTTGCGAGAAGAGATGTGTCTTCGCAATTGCGTCACCCGCTAATGTTACGGGCCAGCCGGTGAGGACGGCTGGCCCTCGTAGGTTTTGATCTCCGGAAGGATTTCGGTTCGTGCCGGCCGGACGCCTTGTCGGGACTGGCGGGCCTTGCGAATTTGGAGGATCGCGCTAGAGGGTTATCTGCCCTGAACCCTCGTGCCCTGGCTAGACACCGCGCTGGTCTCTCCGGAGGTCTGGGGATATGGCGCGGTGGTCGCGCCCGTGGTCGTTGTGTTTCTGGGTGTCGTCTCGCGGGTCGCCATCGTGACCGAGGGACGCGAGTCTCGCTGGTTCATGTCGTAGGCGCCCTGGCGACGAAGAATCGAGGCCGCCTCATCGTATCGATTGCCTGCGTTGACCGTGACGATCGTCCGTCCCGCCTCGAACTCGCCTTGGTAGTAATTGGCTTCTTCGTGAGGAACGTCGCTGCCGGTGAGGGCGCCGAGAACGCCGCCGATCGCGGCGCCCCCGGCCGCATTGGCCAGAATGGCCGCCAGCGTGCCGCCAGCGATCACCGGACCAAGGACCGGAATGACACCCGAGACGACGCCGAGCCCGACCAGCCCACCGACGCCCGCCCCGGCAATCGCCCCCGCGACGGCGCCCGTTCCTGCGCTGGTGCCTCCGTTGTCAGCACTTCCCGTCTCCGTCAGATCGTCTTCGGCCCGACGCCGGGCAATGCCGATCTGTTGCTCGTTGAAACCGGCCTGATAAAGGTCTTTCACGGCCGCGGCCGCGTGGGCTCGGTTTTCGAACACACCGACGACAGTCGTGCGGCGATCGGTTGTTGTGGTCGCTGTCATGATCCAACTCCTGGTGGTTTGAATGATCAAACTCGTGCCGATCTGGTTGACACCGGCCTGTCTTCACCAGATATCTCGTTCGCAAAGACGATGCCGCCGGTGCGGCCGAGATCCAATCAGAGGGCCGGATACTGGCTTTTCTGGGGCTTTGCGCGTGCATACGGAGCCTGGAGAATAAAATCGGACTATTTTTCCGTTCCACGCGAACCTGTGCAGGCGATAGAATGTCTAGCCATCCGACCTCGGGCCATGATCGTCGCCTTGTTGGCGGCGCTGGGGCGTTCGCCGCCCGTTCTGGCAGGGGGTCATCTCATGAGACAGTCCGGGCGCGGTGCCCGGCCGTATCGAGATCTCGGGAGCCAAGTGGACCCCATGACTCGGTCTTGGACTTCAGGATGTCGAGGAGACGTCCTTCTCCCTTGAGTCGCTTGTCCGGCGGACCTGTTCCTGGATCGGCTTCATACACCACCAGGAGTACTGGAACTGGTTCCAGGCTGGACCAAGGACTCACCACGTGACCCCGCCTGTTGGGCGGATGTGAGGGTATCGCCATGTTGTACCGCAATGAGCCTGTCGCTGTCGGCTCTTTCCAACCGGCTGAATCGCGGGACGCGGTCGCTCGTCCTTGCCACGAGCGGCAACCATGGTGCCAACGCCCCACGCATCCGTCTGTCCCATCATGACGTCATGCGTGATCGAATGAGCTGGCATGTCGTGTCATTTTCGAAACTGGTCAAACACGACATTCCGCCCATTCCCGGCTTGCCCATTCCTGGTTGCCAGCAGCAACAGGATGACGGCGCACGCCCTCGAGCGTTTCGTACGGCGTTCGCCAGGCCAGGAGCCGAATCGGCGCTGGCTGTCGCTCCAAGAGCGATGGCCGAGGCTTGAGCTCCGCCTGCTGCGCTTGACGCGGTTCCGGCAATCACGGGTCGTCCAGCACCCGGTCTTTGACCCCGAGCGGTCGTGGCCGAGGTTCAAACGACGCGTGAACGGCAATCGTTCCAGCCGGTGAACACGAGCGGACGGTCGTCCGGACTCCTGGTTCTTGAAACCGGAGCCGGGCCTCGCGCCCACACAGAGAAGATGTCGCCGCGCCAGGGTGTGCGCCTGGGCAGAAGTGCGATGATCCGCGGTAGCCGGGTCCGCTCTCCCAGCCTCGCCAGCCCGAAGCGACGTGCGTTTCGACGATCATGATGCGCCCCGATACCGTCCCAGTTTCCACCGTCGCGGGAGCGACGGCGAGGCGGTTTCGGGCCAGTTCCCAGTCGTGGGGAAGGTGGGTCTCGTGGTGACTTTGGAGATGGATGATGTGAGAGCTCGGAGCTGGACCGAGGTGGCGCGGCTGGTCCAGCGGGCCCAGAACGGAGATCGCGACGCGCTGAGCCGCCTCGTCGAGCAGTTCCAGCCCACGGTGACCGCCATCGCGCTGCGGCGGCTGGGCAACCCGAGTGAGGCGCTCGAGCTGACCCAAGAGGTGTTTCTGCACGTCTTACGGCGAATTCATCAGTTGCGAGAGCCTGAGCGGTTCGCAGGCTGGCTGCGCCAGGTGGCCGTGCGGATGGCAATCAACCGTGCCACGCGGCGGGTCCCTCCCCAAACGGTTGAGGTGGGTTTGCTCGAAGGCACCTACGAGCACACGGACCAGCCGGTTGACGAGCTGATCGCGCGGGAACGCGCCGAACGGCTCTGGGAGGCGCTGGGCCGGCTCAAACCTCTCGACCGAGACACCCTGGTCGCCTTCTACATTCGTGGCCTGACCCTCGTCGACATGGCCGAGGAAGTGGATGCCCCCCTGGGAACGATCAAGCGCCGGCTGCACACGGCGCGGAAGCGCCTGAGGTTTGAGCTCGAGTCGAGCGTGGCCGACGCCGGCGAGTGGAGCGACGGTTTCGCCGAGCAGTCAACAGGAGACGAAGATAACGAGGATGATGCCGTTCTCGATTGCGTGGGGGCAGGCATACCGATTGAACAGTGGTGAAGCGTGATTCTCAATGGACCCCATTGGAATCAAGGCTCGTGGGGGAGAGAATACGGCGCGAAGCCGCCTCTCTCCCTGACCGATCATCGGGCGACTGTCGCGGCAAGCGAACGCGCTTTCATAACCCCGCGGCGCGGAATTTGCCCTAGAGCGGGGCCTGTCGAACCAGTCAAGCGATGAGAAGGGGCAGGATGATGCCGATGGCGCCGGAAGTCAGCACGTCGCGGCTCTTCGTTGTTGTGAACGCGAAGGCAGGTAGTTCGGCCCCCGAACAGGTACGTCAGCAATTGATCGGCGGGTGGACACGAGAGAGTACGGATCTGGAAATTCACGAGACCAGCGAAGGGGAAGACATCCTCGAAGTCGTCCGCCTCGCTGTCGCGCGCGGCTTCGACACCATTGTTGCCGCGGGGGGAGATGGCACGGTCTCAGCGGTCGCCAATGGAGTGCTCGGCAGCCCCGCATGTCTCGGCATCATTCCACTGGGCACGGCCAATGTGCTAGCCCGCGAGCTAAATGTTCCGCTCGAGCTGCCCGAGGCGTGCGCATTGCTCACTGGTCCGCATGAAGTTGCGAGCATTGATGCCATGCGTGTCGACGACAAGCATTACTTCACGCAGATCGGCATTGGGGTCGATGCGATGATGATTCGTGATACTCCGACCGAGCACAAGAAGCGGCTGGGCGTCGCGGCATACGTCTGGACGGCAACGCTGAGACTCATCGGGTTCCAAGCGCACCGGTTCTCGATCTCGGCCGACGGCCACCGCGCGCGGCCCCGGGCGCTCCAGGTCTTGCTCGCCAACAGCGGAACCCTGGGCGCCTCGGAATTGCGGTGGGGGCCCGACGTGCGAGTTGATGATGGGCGGATCGACGTCTGCATTCTGCGTGCTCAAACGTTGCTCGATTTCCTGAGCTTGGGCTGGAGCGTTCTCTGGGGGCGGCATAAAGAGGACCATCACATCCGCTACATGACCGCACACCGAACCGTTGCCGTGAGCACAGATCGGCCTCTGCCCGTTCAAGGGGACGGAGAAGTAATTGGCGAGACTCCGCTCGAAGTTCACATGGTTCCTGGGGCGCTTTGAGTGGTTGTACCCGTGCCGGCATCCAATGACAAACTTGATGAGGGTTGACGTCATTACTTGTCAGAATACGAGTTCAGTGAGCCTCGATGCTTTGACCAGTGCCCTCGGAAAGCACCGTCATGAAAATCGTCCACCTGTCCGATATTCACGTCTGGCGTTACACGTGGGACGTGCGTCGGCTCGCGGGAATGCGAGCACTGGGCGTGATCGAGTTGCTGATGGGCCGAGCCCGGCGGTTCCAGCTTGATCGGATCGGAGCAGTTGTTGATCGAGTTCTTGGCCTTGCTCCTGACCATATTCTGATCACTGGCGACCTCACAACGACCGCGCTCCCTTCCGAATTCCGCGAGGCCAAACGCCTGCTGGCACCGCTGCTGACGGATCCTGACCGAGTTTCCATCGTTCCGGGGAACCACGACCGCGCAACGCGGCGATCGTATCGCTCGCGGCGGTTTGAAGGAACGTTCGGCTCCTACATGCCGCGGCTCACTTTTCCCTGGATTCGCACGCTTGACGACGAGACGGCGATTCTTGGCCTCGACCCCACGCTTTTCCATTTCTCACCGCGCGGCTTCATGCCTCCCGAGCAAATCGAGGAGGCCCAGGCGATCACGTTGGACCCGGCCCAGCGTCCCAGGCGGCTGATCATCGCCTGCCATTATCCGGCCGCCGCTCCGGTTCGTTATCAGCGTGAGCTCTTCTTCAAGCGGATCAAAAACGATCAGGCCGTGATCGAGTGGCTGGCCGGCATTGGTCCGCATCTTTATTGCTGCGGCCACGTTCACGCCGCGTGGGCTTTCCAGCCCCCCTCGCTGCCGAACCAGATCTGCCTGAACGCCGGAGCGCCTGTGATGCGCGACCCGACCGGCCTGCGCCAGCCGGGCTTCCTGGAGATCGATCTGGATGCTGATACCGTGAACGTGACACACCACGCGTGGAGCGGCAAGCAGTGGAATGCCGTCCCGCTTATTGTCCGCATCAGTCTTGCCGACCCGCGTGTGGCCGCAGGCTCGGTCTGAACGCGCCGAAAGATCCTGCACCCGCTTCATCGCGCCTTCTGCGAACTCCGTTTCGACGACTGATTCGGTTTCACTGCTGTCATCACGTGATTCAGGCATGTGATGGTCAGATCGGGACTCGACAGCAGATATTGATCCGAGCCTGGGACCGCGAATCGCTCGAACTGCCCAAGCATGCCTGGCTTGAGATGCGGGCGGACCCGACGCCTGAGATCTTCCAGGTAGGCGGCGAAGAAGGCGCGACTCGCTCGATCCAGCGGAGCTCCTCGGCTAAATGCGATGCTGCGCGCCTGACATTTCACCAGTCCCGCGGCGCGGAATGCCCGGCGGAGATCCCTCCCGACGTAGAACTTGCGTGGCCGATCCGACTGTTCCACGAATGACTGCAGCTCGGCCTTCTTGAGCGCGAGCTCAAGTTCGACCGGCCACGGCAATAGCACGTGATGGAACTCATCGTTCTCGAACACGGACACGTGCCCCCCCGCCCGCACGACATGGCCCATCCGCCGCAGGGCATCGACTGGGTCGGGCAGACTGTACAGGCTCTGCGCACACCAGGCCAGGTCGAAACAGTCTGCGGCCAACGGCAGATGCCGCAGATCAGCCTGAACGAAGTGAGTCTTCCGCGACCGCGCTGAGCCCCGCGACTTGCGTTGCGCAGATCGAGAAACGCCGGGGAGATATCGAGCGCAACAACCCTTCCCTCACGGCCCACCCGTCGCGCCAGCCACCTGGAATACGAGCCATCGCCACAAGCGAAGTCGACCACACGGTCGCCCCGGCGGACCGGTAAGGTGTGCACGATCTCTTGCAGCTCGCGCGCGAAAGCCTGATGGTAGGCGGACATCATCCGGGCATAATCGGGCAGCTTCGACCGGCCAGCCAAATGTTCAACTAATGCCAATATCAAGGTCTCCTTGTCCTTGAGAGATGGGTGGTGACGTCAGGCTGCTCCATCGGCCGTGTGTGATGGACATGCAGCGTCAACCGCCCGGCGTGTGTCGCGCTTCAGGGTGCCGATCGTCGAACGATACTGGCAATCGGCGTGCCGATGCCAATCTGTCGTCACCTCGGACGACCGGGCTCGCTTGCCGTGCCCGCGTCTCGATGCTCCTACCCCGAGCGCCGAATAGCCTCTGGCATTCCTTCTCCATGATCAGGTCTCGCGTACTTTCCAGCCGGTCGAGGAAGACGATCCCACGCAGGTGGTCGTCTTCGTGCTGGAAGATCCGGGCGACGAAATCGGTGAATTCGCTCTCCACATCGCGGCCGTCGATGGTCTGGTAGCGTGCGCGGATGCGGCTATGGCGGGGAACTTCGCCGCGCAGGCCGGGGATGCTCAGGCAGCCTTCCCAGCCCTTGATCATCTCCGTGGAGCGCTCCAGGATTTCCGGGTTGATGACCACTACAGGCTCCATGAGGGGAGCGTCCGGATACCGCGGGTTGGGCCGTGAGGCCAGGATGAAGATCGACTGCGGCTCATAGACTTGAGGCGCGGCGATTCCCACGCCATCGGCCTGGCGCATCGTCGCCAGCATATCATCTACCAAGGCCAGCACCGCGGCCGAGGCGGGGAAGTCCACCGGCGCGGAAAGGGAACGCAGGACGGGATGACCGAGCTGGGCGATCTGTCTCAAGATGGGCATGGGCTTGACTGGCTCCGCGTCCCAAGAGGAACTTCCGTGCATGATGAGCCAATCCTGCGAGGGCATCAAGACGCGTCTGCCGGCGCTGGCACGAAGCCCCCGGGCGCATTATGATCCAACGATTCTGCAACCCGAGCAACTTCGTGGGGCATCCGATGAGCATGACCGCAAGACTCAACCTGGCCGCAGCCGTATTGGTTCTCATCATCCTTGACTTGACCGGGCAATGCATGGCGCGGCAACAGAGCGAACCGACAAGGGGGCCCTGGCTTCGAGTCAACCAGGTTGGCTACCTGCCCGACGACCCCAAGATCGCTCTCCTGTCGAGCGGTCAGCCGCTGGAAGGCTTTTTCCAGGTCGGCGAGCTCTCGGCCTCGATCGGTCCCGATCACGGCATGTGGGGGCCGTTCGCCCACAACTACCGGCTCGACTTTTCGTCGCTGAGGAAGCCCGGACGCTATCGAATTCGCTTCCAAGCCGTCGAATCGACCTCGTTTTCGATCGGGACAGACGCCTACGCCGCGGTTCCTGGCGCCTTGATCGACTTCATGAAGCTGCAGCGATGTGGCGACAACCCCGTCACGGGCAAGAAGTGCCACCAGCAAGACGCCGTCGATACGACCACCGGCCAAAAGGTGGACCTCGTGGGCGGCTGGCACGACGCGGCCGACCGGCTCAAACACATGATCACCACGTCATATTGCGTTGCCGCCCTGGCACTGATCGATGGCAAGGCAGCTCACGACGAAGCTCGCCACGGTGCGGCCCTGGTCAAGAAGCTGCACCCGGAGCCCGATGTGCTTTATATCCAGATCGGCGATGATCGCGACCACCTTCCACCCGAGACCCTGTGGGACGATGACAGGTCTGACTATGGCTGGGGCCCTGGTGGACCACGCTCGGCTTGGCGCACGACGGGCCGGCCCGAGGGTCCCAGGTACAAGAACAAGTCCACCGGTCTGGCCAGCCTGGCCAGTCGCTGCGCCGCGGCGATGGCCCTCATGGGAGAGCTTGATGCTGCCCGATCGTTCTACGCGTTGGCCCAGGCCCACCCCGGCGCAGCCATGTCGATCCCGGTTCGATCCCCCTATTACTACGGCGAGAGCACTTACTTCGATGACCTGGAATGGGGGGCCGTTGAGCTCTACCGGAAAACCGGTGAGCGAGCCTTTCTCGATCAGGCCATCACATACGCCGACAAGGCAGGCGACAACCCCTGGATGGGCATGGAGCGGCATGGCCACTACGAGTTTTTCCCCTACGTCAACCTGGCTCACTGGCGGCTCTACTCGCTAGTTGACGCGAGCGTCAAGCATCGTCTGGCCGCCTACTACCGTGCGGGGCTCGAGCGAATCCGGCAACGGGCCGAGCGAAACCCGTATCGTATCGGAACTCCACTCGTCTGGTGCTCGACCAATGATGTGATCGCCTTCGCCACTCAGGCTCGGCTCTACGAGATGATGACCGGCGACTCGACGTATCGAGTCCTCGCTGCCGAGTCGCGAGACTGGATCCTCGGTCGAAATCCCTGGAGCGTGTCGTTCGTGATCGGAGTTCCCAGGGAAGGGATCGCGGCCAGCCGGCCCCATCATCTATTCTTCAAGCTGGCGCACAGGCTGCCGGTGGGTGGCCTGGTCGACGGGCCGGTGGCGCGCTCGATCAACGAGAGCCTCAAGTTCTCCAACTTTGGCGCCGATCCGCTGGTGCGGTTCCAGTCAGAAGTGGCGGTCTACCATGATGCATTCGCCGACTTCGCGACCAACGAGCCGATCATCGACGGAACGGTTTCCCTGATGCTGCTTCTGGACCTCTGGTCAACAACCAAGGGATCGTGACGATGAACCAGAATATGATCGGGGCTTACGGCCCCTGGGCCGCGGGCATGGCGGGCGAAGGACCCGCGCGGCTGTCGTTTCGCAGTTCGCGGTTTCAGCCGGGCGACCTGGGCGGCTGGCGGACCCAGGCGCGGGGGCGGCTCCAGGCTTGCCTGCTTCAGCCCGAGAGCGGCGGCGTTCCCAGCGTTCAGGTTCAGCACCAGTTCATCTACGACGGCCTTCACGTCGAGCACTTGACCTGGCAGCTTCCCTACGGACCACCGACGGAAGCCTATTTACTTCAAGCCCGCAGGCGCCAAAGGGCGGCTCCCCGCCGTCCTTGGCTTGCACGATCACGGCGGCAACAAGTACTTCGGCGCTCGCAAAATTGCCCAGATCAGCAACGATCTTCATCCCATGATGAAGACGCATCGGCGGGACTATTACGGCGGTGTGAGCTGGGCCAATGAACTGGCCAAGCGCGGGTTCGCGGTGCTCGTGCACGACGCGTTTACGTTTGCCAGCCGCCGCGTCCGCTATGCCGACCTGCCGGAAGTGATCCGCAAGGGCAAGAAAGAGGTGAACCCCGAATCCGAGGCCGAGATCAAGGCGTACAATACGTTTGCCGGTGAGCATGAGCACATCATGGCCAAGAGTCTCTTCTGCGCCGGGACGACCTGGCCGGGCGTCTTCACGGCGGAAGACCAGCGGGCGCTTGACGTCCTTTGCGCCCGGCCCGACGTCAACCCCGACCGCGTTGGCTGCGCGGGCCTTTCCGGGGGTGGCCTCCGCACCGTTTACCTCGCGGGCCTCGACGACCGCATCGCCTGCGCCTGCTGCGTCGGCATGATGACCACCTGGCGCGATTACTTGCTCAACAAAAGCTATACCCACACCTGGATGGTTTACATCCCGGGCCTGCCCGCCGACCTTGATTATCCCGAGATCCTGGGTCTGCGCGTTCCCCGGCCCACCCTTGTCTTGAACGACATCGAGGACAACCTGTTCACCATCGATGAGATGCGCCGGGCCGACCGGATGCTGGGCGATGTCTTCGCCAAGGCGGGCGCCGCCGACCGCTACAAGTGCGTGTTCTATCCCGGCCCCCACAAGTTCGACCGGCCGATGCAGGCCGAAGCCTTTGCCTGGTTCGACCGGTGGCTCAAGACTTGAATCACGCCGTCCCTGTCGAAAAAGCACAACGTTTCTCCAGTTCGGTCCATTCTGGCTTATAGTAGGTTTTTGCTGCCGAGCTCCATAGGGATGCTCTTGATACGCGAGGTCGATTGTGAACGACGCCTTGCTCCTTGTGGGACGTCATCGTGGGGCGGGCCAGCCGCGGCTCGCCCAGCTCGCGCACTTCCTCCGCATGCGGATCACGCTGCTTCTGGCCATCTCAGTTCTCTGTCTCTCAACGATCGATGGACTGGCCACGCTCCGGCTGATTGCGGCGGGGATGGAGGAAGCAAACCCGTTCATGCGGCTTGTCATGGCCTCGGGGCCCGGGCACTTCCTTGCGGCCAAGCTCGGTATGACCGGGGTCGGGATGATGGTCTTGGTGGCCGCTCGAAGACGAACACTCCTGGGAACGCGCATCCGTTCACCCCATCTCCTCCTGGCCATCGCCGCGCTCTATGCGCTCTTGATCGCCTATGAACTGGCTCTCTGGCTCATGATCGAGCACTAGAAGAGCCCTCGAATTGGGTTCGATTTTCGCGTCCCGGGTGCCGCTGCCTGTCCGCAAGTCCATTAACGTTGCTCAACGACATTGGGGATGCGTCGTGGACGCCGCGTTCAGCCCGGACGGGCGGAAAGTTCTTTCGCGAGGTAGTGAGAAGACTGCGCGACTCTGCTCCGTCCCAGTCGTGTTCCAAGGGGAGGCCGAGCACATCTTACTCTGGGCGCAGGTGGCCACGGCGGCGGAGCTCGATGACAGCGACCAGGTGCGCGTCGTGAACGCCTCGTCGCGGAATCGGAGGCGGCAGCGTCTCCATGAGCTGGGCGTTGCCCTGCTTTCACCGTAAGACGAATTCGATCGCTAACCCCGGACGGCGACTGCGCTGCCGTCCTGGGCGCGGAAACGAGATCATTCTCATTTCTGCAGGTAGAGCCAGACGAAGCCGGTTCTGTCTTCCTTCATGAACTCGCTGCGCTGGCTGTAAATCTGTTGAAAGCGCTGCTGCGCCTCATTTCGCTTTTTCGCGTCGTTGGCTGTGGAATTCAGTTTTGTGGACGCCTCACTAAAAGACTTGCTCCAGTCGGCGAACTTCTTCTTGAAATCGTTTTCGGTGCGACCATCGGCCGGGGAAACCAGGGTCACCGTATCACCGACGAGAATGTCGAGCTTGCCATCGGAATTGAAGTCATCGACCCAGACTCGCGTGCAGCTCTGAGGTTCCTTGAGGTCCTCTTCGCGCAAGATCTGTCCGTCCTGGACTTGCGGACCACGTTTGATCAGCGGTCGAAAGGGCTCCAGTTGCGGCGGCTTCCCGCGACCGGCGCGATTCTCGGCCCATTGCACTCCACCCTCGCTTGAGCCGCTCAACAGGTCGAGGTCGCCATCGCCGTCCCAGTCAACCACGAAAGGATCGCTGTGATTACCTTCGATTTTCAGGGGCTTATCACCTGCCTTCATCTCTTCCGGCTCCGGCAGGAACTTGCCTTTGCCCTGCCCCTTGAAGCGGTAGAATGAGCCGAAAAAATTGCCGACGACCAGATCGAGATGCCCGTCACCGTCCCAGTCGACCGCGAAGGGGCGCGTGCAGATGTTCTTGATCCAGTCATTACCAGCAACGGGAATGATGAGCGGCTTGCCGTCACGTGCCGTTCAGTATCGCGGCTTTCTTGAACGTGCCGTCCGGCTTTCCCCAGAGGACTTGAAACAGCCCCGCCATGGCCTGCTCCATGCGGGAGTAGGAGCCCGAAAGAATGTCGCGCCGGCCGTCACCATCGAGGTCCACAAACTGTGGAGTCGAGCTGGTGCATCACCACACGCCAGGCACTTCAGCCACGGTCCCTTCGGCCTTCAGCCACTCGCCCGCCGCGAGCTTGCCGTCGCCGAGATTCCTGTAAACGCGAATCTTTCCTTGATGAAACTGTCCGACGAGAAGGTCTTTCTTGCCATCGCCATCGATGTCGGCCCAGCAGGGCGCAGCGTAACCGGGACTTTCGACCCGAACCGGCACACCGTCCCCTTTGAGGCGGACCGGCGGTTGGAACTCCGCGGCGCTGGCAATGGCAAGCCCGCCGCCCACCAACAGAGCTGAGAGCAACGACAATCTCATGGCTCCTCCCTTGAAGTTTGGAGGTGAAGACGGCCGAACGGCACGTCGCCGCCTCGGCCGTTTCCGGTCACCTGATTATAGCCGGCCCTCCGCCTGCGTGCCGCCTGGTGCTGGGAGAGGATCGGTGCGTCGTCGCGGGGTTCGACGCACCCCACGGTTGTTCCTGACCGAGTTACGGCACGCCCCAATAAAACAAAGCGACGACCACCACCGTGCCCACCGCGACCACCACAAGGCCCGGCCCGCGGCGGAGCTTCAGGTAGAAAAGAAGCACCAGGCCCGAGAGGGAGATGAAGGCGAGGAGGACGGCCGAGACATCGATGAAGATCGACCAGGCGAAGCCGGTGTCGCGGCCTTTGTGCAAGTCGTTGAGAATGGCGATCGGACCATGGTATGACTGGGTCAGGGTGTAATGGCCCGAGTCGCGGTCGATAAACGCGTCGGCCGAATAGCCGGGGCCTTTGAACGTGACGACGCACTCGGTGTCATCGACCTTGAAGTCAACGAGCGCGCCGCGGATGCCGTGCGCTGAGCGCAGGTGCTCGACAATTTCCAGTTTCGACACCAGGGCCGCGGGGTCGGCCGCGTCGTCCGAGGAAGAGGGAGCGGCGGCCGCCGGAGCGTGCAGCCACTGGCGATCGACCTGACCCTCGGCTTGCACGCTCCTCTGGGTCTCGCCGAAGAACCAGTCCGGGTGATTGAGCGTCACGCCGGTGGCGCTGAAGAACAAGCACCATGGCCAGGCCGAACATCGAGAGGTAGATGTGCAGCCAGCGCATGAGCTTGGCGAACTTGATGGCCAGCCGGCGCCCTAGCGGACGGCGATTCAGCACGCATCAACCCTCATTGTGACGCCTTGGCAGCCGCCGCCGACTTGCGGCGGTACTCGATTGAGGCGGCCTTGATCTCGACATTTCCCTTGAGTACCTCGGTCTGCGGCTTGTCGCCCAATGTCAATGGCTTGCGAATGCTTTGATAAGTCCCGTGTTCGCGCGCGGCGTCGATGAAGAGCGTGTATTCGCCTGCCGGAACAGGCTTGCCGTGATCGTCCTTGCCGTCCCAGATCACCTTGTACTTGCCGGGCGGTCGAGTGGGGCGGGCCATCGTGAAGACGAGGTCTTTGTTCTCGACCTCTTTGCGGGCCTGGTCGGCCTTGTACCAGCGTTTCAGGTCGGGAAGCCACTGGAAGGGCCCCGAGCCTCCCATCGAAACCCAGAGGGTCAGGTTGCGAACCGGGAACCCGTCCTTGTTCTCGACCCAGATGGCCACGTAGGGCCGGCGATAGCGTCTACCAGCGTTGTTGGGCTGATTGATTTCGAAGTTAATCACCAGCTCGAATTCCGGGTTCCAGGTGTTCGAGGCTGGTGGCAGGGCAGGGGGCTCGTCGGCCTCGGCACGCGTCGCCACGGGAACGAGAGCCACGCCAACCGGTGTCGCAGACAGAGGTGCCCCGACAGCTTTCTCGTAACGATGCCAACCGTCGCTGCGCGTGATCCGGCCGTTGTCGGCGACGATCAGGCAGTCAACATCCGGCAGAGTCTTTGCCAGGCGCAGGCTTTGCTCGGGCGGCAGCACGTTGAAGATCGTGGCCAGAGCGTCGGCGTCGGCCGACCCCGGCGCGATGACCGTGGCGCTGGCCACTCCGGTGGCAGGCAGGCCGGATCGGGGATCGAGGATGTGGGAATACCATTTCCCGTCGATCTGAAACCCGCGCTGGGAGCGGCCGCTGGTGGCGACGGCCCTGTTCTTGACCTCGACCAGGGCGATCGGCTCGCTTGATTCCGAATCGGCCCACGGTGAGACGATTCCGAGAGTGCGCGGGCGCTTCGCCGACCACGCGCAGGTCGCCTCCCACATTCAGCAAGACTCCCAGCACGCCTCGACGCGGCTCCAGGGCCAGCGTGCAAGCACGTTCGATGATGTAACCCTTGGCGATGGCACTCAGGCTGAGGGGGCAGTCGGAAAGATGCGTCCCGGTGCGAGATAAGGTGTCGAGTCGCCACGCGGCGGTGCTCATCGAGCGCGCGGGTGCCGGCCATCTCAGCGGCGGCTGGCATGGTCTTTCGCTGGGTCGCGCGACCGAAGACCAAGCTCAGCGCCTCGACCCTGGCGTCGAACGCCCCACCGCTCTGATCGCGCCAGCGGTCGCAGGCCGACAGTAGCTCGAAGAGCTCGTTCGGAAAGCTGCACCGGTTCGTTGCGGGTGACTTGCCAGCGGCGGAATTCGCTTGTTGCGTCATAGCTGCTGAAGATCCGCGAAAGGCGATCGATCTCGGCGAGAACCTGACCTTCGGCCCAGGCCGCGGCGTTCGCGTCGCGCGCGATCACTCGCAGCTCGAGTGAGGTGCCCATCACGTTTTCATGATAAAACGCAAAGTCTTCGGCTCCGAGGGCCGGGCGCGGGCTGGTCATGCCGAACCAGGCACCCACGACGAGGAGCAGCAAGAGCGTGCGGTAAGGCATCAGGATGTTCCTGTCTCCGGGCAGCAGGGCAAGGCCGGAATGTGTATCGGCATTGGCGTGAGCATGCGGTTGAGAGCCTGACGGTCATGGCCACCGCCTCCGCGAAAGCTCCTTGTAAATCCAAAGCCACGATATCAAACCAGGTCCCGCGGTTCAACGAAGCGGACTACACTTGAGGGGATGCCGACGGGTTCCGCACACCAGGGGTCGCGTCATCAAGAGCGACGGCCATAGAACATGAAACCATAATAATCTCAGATGCGCGAGATTCGAGGTTTGAATTGAAGGCGGCAACGGCTAAACTTGTCGCTGGCGAAAGCGACGCAGGGTTGTGCCGCCGGGACATCGAGCTAGCACGCCTGGGCACGGGTCTAGCCACTTTGGTTGGGAAACCACCCAGTGGCCGGGGCAGGGGAGGGTGGCAGGTGCGCTTCTGGACGTATCGAGACGCGAGCAGCTTGCGAGAACGTCGGGTTTGTTCATGACTCTTGATTACCTCGGATCGGTCTTCAAAATCATCTTGTTCGACCTGGTGCTCTCGGGTGACAACGCGGTTGTCATCGGGCTGGCCGCGCATCTGTTGCCGCCCCGCCAGCGTCGACAGGCGATGATCTGGGGCTGCGGCATGGCGATTCTCATGAGGGTGTTCCTGACCCTCGTGGTCGCCCAGCTCCTGATGTTTCCCGGTCTGCGGTTCGTGGGAGCCGTGCTGCTCGCCTGGATCGCCTGCAAGTTGATGCAGGAAGAGGTCCAATCAGCCGACCTCACAAAGCCCGCTCCCTCCACGCTCCCCAAGGCGATCATGCGCATCGCCATGGCCGACTTCATCATGAGCCTCGATAACGTGGTGGCGATCGCCGGAGCCAGCGATTCCGACCCGGTCCGGATCATCCTGGGACTGCTCCTCTCGATCTCGATCCTGCTGTTCATGAGCGCGCTCATCATGGAGATCATGAGCCGATATCGCTGGATTGCCTATGCCGGGGCAGCCGTGCTCGCACTCACCGCAGCCAACATGATGGTTGAAGACCTGGACGTCTGGTACAAAACACGGTGGGGGCATGGCGACGGCGACGGTTTTCCTTCCTGGGCGGCATGGACTCTGCGAGTCGTTGTAGTGGCCGTGTGCGTGACCACCAACCGGTGGTGGCCCAAACCACGGGTCCAGCTCGTGGATCCTCGCATCGGCGGAGCAAGATACCCGACCCATGGAGCGTGTTCTCGATTAACTGCTGCCCCTTCCGGGTATCAAGGAATTCGCCGGGCCCGCAGGGGCAAGTTTCAATTGAGTGGAGCAATGACGATGCCGGCTCGAGCCAGAAAGTCGGTCGCGCGCCAGAGAGCGAACGATCATCACGACCAGAGAGCGAACGATCATCACGTCCAGAAAGTCAATGATCATGACGATCTGATCGGCACCTTGCCCAAGGAAGTCGGGGTGCTGCTGGTCATTGTGGGGATCGGCGGATTGTTGTTGCCGGGCCCGGTGGGCAGCCCATTCCTGCTGCTGGGCTCGGTGACACTCTGGCCGAGCGCCTTCGGCAAGCTGGAGGCGTCGTTCCGGAACCGATTCCCCAAGCTCCACCGCGAGGGCATGCGGCAGGTCAAGCGGTTTCTCGCCGACCTCGAACGCCGCTATCCGGCGTCGGAGTGACGAAATGGGGTGTCAAGGTCCGGAGATCTTGACACAACAAGCCGCGGACTCGGCGGGTGTTCATGCAAAGATCAGCCCCCTTGACCCCCCCGTTTGCAAGGGGGGAGAGTTGCGCATCACTCCCCTTGCAAAGGGGGCGGTGGGCAGGGCACGACGAACCAGCCGCGATCCGCTGCAATCCGTCCTAGCTCGGCCCGCTTTGTCGGTGGCGTCACCGCGAGGCAGTTGCCGGTTTCCTCGGCAGCTTCTCGTCCATCGTGGCCGCGTTGTAAACGAACGAGGCCATGATGACGGCGGCCTGCTTCATGTCGTCGGCCAGGATGTGGTCGTAAACGTCCTGGTTGGAGTGGTGAGTTCGGGTGCTGTAGTGAATCTCATCCTGGATGAACTGGAACCCCGGCAGACCGATGCCGTCGAACGACTGGTGATCTGTGCCGCCAGTGTTCGAGAGCGACAGGGTTGTGGCGCCCATGTCACGGAAGGGCTGAAGCCACTTGCGGAAGATCGGCCGCACAGCCTCGTTTCCCTGCAAGTAAACGCCGCGGATTTTGCCCGTGCCGTTGTCAAGGTTGAAGTACGCCGAAAACTTGGCGAACTCGGCCTTGGGCTTTTCGGCGGCGGGCTTGCCGTCGGTGCCCTCTTTTCTCGCCGCCGACGTGTCCGGTGTGCCGAGCATGGCGGCCATGGCGTCATAAGATTTGCCGAAGTGCTGCGACACATAAGCGCGGGAGCCGAGCAGCCCCTCTTCCTCGCCGCTCCAGAGGCCGATGCGGATTGTCCGCCTGGGCTTGAGGTCGAGCGCCTTGAGAATGCGGACCGCCTCCATGGCCACCGACACTCCGGCCGCGTTGTCGGTTGCGCCGGTGCCGCTATGCCAGGAGTCAATATGGCCGCCCAGCATGACGAGCTCGTCCTTCAGGTCGGTGCCGGGGATCTCGGCGATCGTGTTATAGGCCATCGGATCATCGTCGTGGAACTGGACGGAGAGATCGACCACCATCTTCAGCTTCTCGCCCTGCTCGATCATGCGGACGAGGCGGTTGTAATGCTCCTTGGCGACGACGATCTGGGGGGGAAACTTGGGTGCGTCCTTGTCCCAGGCAGAGATCCGCCGGGCGGCAGGCTGCTGTCCGGGCATGGGGAAACCCGCGGCGCCCGGCACTGCGGCGCTGGCGACGAACAGGGTGCCACCTTCGCCCTGGGTGCTGCAATCGACCAGGAGCGCCGCGCCCTCATCGGCCAGAAACTTCGTCTTCACGCGGGCCAGCTCCATTTGCGCCCGCATCTCGGGGCTGAACATCCGGCCGCGACGGCCTGGAGGCTGCTGACTGGCGGCTGGTGCACCGGTCGCGCGGCGCGGCGGGCGCGTTGCCTTCGGGCCTGGCGTTCGGTCCGTGCTCCCGGGCCTCCTCCCTGCCTGCCCGCCTGGTTTCTGCCTCGCGCCTCACCGGCCATACCGGGACGAAACGCGGTCGGCTCGCCAGCGTCGGCCAGGTCGAGCAGGTTCTTGTCGGTTCTGCGGGTGGCCAGCGGCTCGAAGCGGGCGTCAACCTCGCGAGGAGGGCCAGTCAGCACGATGGCACCTTTGAGCTTGCCCTTGAACCTGGCGAGATCCGCTTCGTTCTTGGCGTCGCAGTAGACCACGGGCGCGACGATCGTGCCATCGGTGGAAGGCGACCACGCCTTGGGGAAGGCGATCAACGGAATGCACTGGGGCTCGATGACCTGGGCCGAGAACCGCTTCAGCGTCCAGCCTCTGCCGAACGGCCCCCATGCCTCCAGATGGGCATTGGCCAGGCCCCACTTGTTCAAGGTCTGACAGGTCCACTCGTTGGCGCGCTTGAGGTTGGGCGAGCCGGTAAGCCGGGGACCGATCACGTCGGTGAGGTAGCTGAGCGTCGCCATGACCTGCGACCGCTTGAGCCCCTCTTCCTTGATGCGCTCGACCGGGTCAGACTGCACCTTGGCAGTGTCTGTCTTGGCGGCCTGGGCCTTGGCTGCGGGTGCGGCCGAGGGCCTGGTCGAATTCTTGGCCGCCGGAGGCGGCTCCTGGGCTAGCAGCGCAAGCGGTAGGAGCGTACCGCCGGCAACCATCAACAAAGTGTTCCGGAACGCGTGACGCATGGATGCATGACTCCAGTTGTGGTGAGCAGCAGACAGATCAACGGTGCAGACGAGGATGCGGGAGGCCGGTGGTGCTGGGAGAGGCTGCCGCGAGGTTTTTTCGAGCATTCATCATACGCGGCAAGAAACGAGGAATCACGACAGCGCCGCGCGAGACATTCGGAATCTTTGAGGGCTTTACCGCATCTGCCGTCACGCGGTGCCGTCATCAGGGAGAGGCTCGCCGGCACGGGTTCGGCATCTCGGCGCGGTCATCCTGGAATAGAGCGACAAAACGAGCGGGACAGGCCGTCTCTCGAAGCCGGGAAGCAACTTTGAGCTCAAGTCGCACTAGCCAGCAGCGCCGGTTCCTGGTAAGAACAGCCCGGTTCTCGTGCAGGACCGTATCGGCACATCATCTGGGCGATGCGTGAAGAGCGCGGCCGTCCCGGCCTCGATCAAGTCTCCGGGATGAGCCCGTGGTGAAACCGAGAAAAGGATCAAGGGGCCGGCCCCGGCTCGCGGGCAAGTGGCCCTGCCGCGAGATTCTCTCATTCTCCTCCAAGGAGATCCGCGCGATGGACCGACGCCGTTTTGTTCCCTCATCCGAAAGCCTCGAAGGCCGCGCCATGCTCGCGACGACCGCGACGGGGAACGCGCTGAATATCTTCGGCGGGAGCACGACGACAAACCAGGTCTTGCCGATCACGTTCCAGCAAAAGGAAATGCGGATCGAGAAGTTGCCTTTGAACCTGCGCGCGCTGCAGCCCGACAGGTCCCTCCCGGCCGACACGATCCACCAGATCCAGCTTGGCCTCAACCAGATCATGTCGGAGGCCGCTCCCGCGCCTCCCCAGGCATTGACCAATTACAACTTGGCCCTGCGCAAGATTGTCTTCAACACGTCACTCAGCACGCACGCCGCCGGCCTGTTGCTCCACGGTTTCGGGGGCTCGCTCAAGTCGGCCCATACCCCGGACCCCGGCTTGACGACGCTGACGACGGCCGTCAATCACCTTATCACGCAGGTTGACACCGCCAGTATCAACCCGGTCTTCCTCGCGACGAATGACGCCTCGTATCTGCTTCAACTGGCCCTCGTCCTTGGCCAGCCGATGCCTGCTCCCCGGGCACCCTCGATCGCCAAAACCTCCGGCGCCACGGTCAGTACCGGCCTGTCGGTCACACCCCTGAGCAATCCGACCATGGTTGGCAGTTATGTGTACCAGACCACGATGCAGTTGATCGACCCCGCGACCAACGCCATCTACGGGCAGGCGGCAGTGGCGAAGAACGGCGATTATTCGCTGCGGGTGGCAACGCCGCTGGGCGTGGGCAACCACAAATTCGTCGTCCGAGCCGTTGACGAAGTGGGCCATCTGAGCCACGTCAGCCGTGAGTTCATCATCAAGGTCGTTCCTCCCAAGCACCAAACGGCCGTGATCACCGGCCAGGCGACGCCTCAAGGGCCGCTGGCGAGCATGCCCGCTCCGCAGAGCAGCACTCACTAACGGGTGCAACCGCGACACACTCACGACGTGCTGTCCGGCAGTTCGCCTTGCGTTGGGCCAGGGCCTTTCTCATAATGGTTTTCTCGACGGAAAATGCTTCGTCTCGGCCTTCGTTTTCACGGCCGATTGACACTGAGGAACTGGCGGGGAACATGAAAGCGAAGACGAGACATCGGAAAAGCGGTAAGTGGCGGCGCAGGGCCGATAGCTCTCCTGTTGCCAAGGGACGCCGGGTCAAGATTCACGGCACGCGCAACCCCAGAAAGCGAAAGCATCTGGGCGGCAAGGGATTGTAAGTCAGGTACCAGGGGGCCGAGCGAGATTATCGAAAGGAGTGGGCGGGGTCAGGAGACCCGCGCCCAACGAGGCAGAAACAAACAGAATCGGCCCAGGCGTCCGGAGAAGGGCGACTGGGCCGATTGTCTTGGAGGATGAGGATCAGGCGCGGGCTCACCGGGTTGGCGGTGGAGGCGCGCCCTGGGCCGGTGCCCGGCCGCCCATCGTGTCGGCGGTGACGCCTAGCATCTCGATGGCGTCAAACGGGTCGACAGTATTGTCTGCCTGGGCAGCGGCCAGCAACTCCTTGAAGGGCAGGTCGTCGGGAACCTTCTCAAGCTGCTGCTGAAGCACCCGGACGTAGCGCTTGACGATCAGGCCGGTATCTTTCTTGTTGAGATCGTCCGAACGGTAGACCGGGAAATCCTTGACGACGTCCTTCCAGGTCAAGAGTCCTTCCTTGAACTTCGCTGCCGCTTGCGCGAAGTCTCCCGTCCGGTAGGCCTTGGTTCCCTCGTAGAAGAGCTGGCGAGCCTCGACGCCCTTCTGGGTCATCTCGGCCATGCAGCGCTCTTTCCAGTAAGGATAGTTCATCTGGCTGGCCCAGCGGTCGGCCCAGTATTTCTGCGTTCTCGTTGAGCTTCTTGTACTCATCGGGCTCGGTGCGATCATCGATTCGAATCATGTCGCGGACGAACTCGCCATTGCGCTTGATGACGTTGGCCGACTCGAATTCGTGCTTGCCGAACTTGACCCATTCCCGAAGGGCCCGGGCCCACTCGTTCTTGGCCACCTCGCCGAAAGTGGCTTCGATCCCCACGGTGCTCATCTTCTCGAGAGCCGCCGAGTAGTGGGTCTGGGCGTGGGCAGGCATGCAACGAAACGCGATGTCGTCGGGCCGTCCTTTGCGCTGGGGGGTGGGGTCGACGTACTGATTGCTGATGTCTTGCACGTGCCGGAAGTCGTCCGTGTGGCCCCTTCATCAACGAGGGCGACCGACCTGCTGAACCATCCGTAGCCAAGCTGGAAGTTGTCTTGCTTGACCACGTTGATGCCCGTTTCCGGATCTCGGTAGGTCTTGAAGTCTTCGTCCTCATCGTCACGGAAAAGGCGGCGGAGGATGATCGCCTCATCGGCGAAGCCAAGCTTGTGGTAATAGAACCACGCGGTATCCCAGATCAGGTCGGGAGAGCGGCGGTTGTGATCGACCCCTTGCTGAACGAACTTGATGCCCTGCTTGATCCATTCGTACTTGTCGTCGGGGGCGTCCCACTCGACGGAGACGTTGTAGGCGAGGTTCCAGCCCTGGAAGGTCCAGATCGAGAGGAAGTGGGGCTGGAGCTTGGTGATCAGGTTGACGTTGGACTTGAGGCGGTCCCAGTCGTGGTCGCGCTTGTTTTCCTCGGCCTTGAGCCAGAGGTAGTTGGCCACGATGCCGCGGAAGCCGCCCAGGAGGAACAGCTTCATCATGAAGCTGCCGGTATCGATCTGGCCGATCGCCGCCTCACCCAGGTCCTTTCGTCTCTTCACATCGGTTAGCCATGCGTCGTAGGGGAACATCGCCCAGAAAGCATGGCGACGATGGCGACGCCGTAGATGATCTTCTTGGTCTGATTGCTTCTCATGCGGCAACCTCACGGTTCTTGAGGATGAAGTATGCGACGATCGAGAACGGCAAGGCATAAGCCACGGCCAGCAGGGTATTGGACGACGATCGAGACCCAGCTCACGGCGTACCCGTCGGCCACCGTGTTGCTCACGTCCAGGGCCTGAAAATTGGGAACGATGTAAACGAGCATCGACATGACCGGCATGACCAGCGAGTCAAGAGTCTTGGCGATGATGGCACCCGCGGTCGGCGCCAGGTCGCTCATCTGGTTATCGTGGGTGAGCAGCCTGATCAGCGACTCGAACGGTCCGCCGCCGAGGACAGCCTGGCGGGTGAAATCGATCAGAAAAGCGAACGCGAGCTGACCGGCGATGAAGAAGGCGATGGTGGTGAGCAGCGCCACCGGCCAGCTCAGGAACGTGCCGGCGAAGATGCCGATGGCCGTGAGGACCAGGGCCTGAAGCCAGATGCCAAACAGGCCTTTCATGTAATTGATGCCGAAGTTTCCCTCGCTGGAAAGGAGGTACAGATCACTCTCAGCCATGCCCAGGTACTGGGTGGGGCTGATGCAGCGGATCTCGACTTTGAGGTCGCCGAACGAGCCGGCCAGGACCTCGGGGCGGATCACCTGGCGATTAGTGTAATACTCCTTGATCGGGAAGATGTTCTGGTAATCGGCGCCGGTGTGGGGATTGGTCACCTGGATCTCGGCGTAGACCGGTTCACCGACGCGCCCCTTGGTGGTGCGATAGACGTTGAAGCTCATCTCGACGATGACCGGGTCGGAATGGAGCCGCTGCGCCTGGGCACGCAGGTCCTGGGCCTGCTCAGTCTGGCCCGCGGTTTCCGCGGCAGTCGCCTGGGCGGTCAGATCATCGGCTTGCTTCTTGAGGGTCTCGTACTCGGTCTTGACCCGGTCGTACTCCGAGCGATTGCGCGCGATGCCCAGATCTAGCTGTGAGATCCGGCTGGAAGCAATGTTGGGCTGGCTCTTCTCGCGCTCGGCGGCGGTGATCTGCCCCTGGAGCTCGAAGGATTGGTTCAGCAGCCCCTCGATGGTTCCCGAGCGCAGGAAGTCTCCAACCGCGATCTTGCGATTCAGCAGCACCGGCCGGCTGGCCGGCTGGAAGGGGTCGGGAACGATGCCATAGCTCCAGATGGCCGTCGCGGGGGTTGCCCCTTCGATGTGGCTGCGCGGCTCCTTCATCGACTGTTCCTGGCCGACGTCGATCCCCATCGCATGGGGCGTGCCGCGAGAATCGAGGAACGACAGCGATCCTTTCACCGGCACCCGCGCCGTCATTCGCGAGCGAAGCTGATCGGCTTGCTCGGTCAACTGCACGGCATCGCGTGGCCTGTTCTCTTTCTTGCGCCTCGAGGGCCGCGCGCTCAGTGTTCTTGATCGTGGTGCCCACCGTCCGAGCCAGGTAAGCCAGACTGACCGCGCCAAAAACGACGATGAGTGCCGTCACCAGCACCATGTAGCCGATCATCCGACCCCAGATCATCTCGAGCCGGCGCACGGGTTTGGAAACCACGGTGTAAATGGTCTGCTGCTGGATGTCCGACGGCAGGCTAAGTGGGGTGAGAATCGTCACCATCGCGGTCAATAGCAGAGAGCAGAGCAGGGTGAGCGTGCCGACGAACAGCCGGCCCATCTCGGCCGCCCGCGGCGGCTGCAAGAACCAGTGCGTGAAGGCCAGCACCAATCCGAAGACGACAATCACCACCCAGGGCGCCCACATCTTACGATTGGCCTCATAGACGCTAAGCCGGGCGATCGAGTAAAGCCGGCGGGACCTGACCGCGAACAGCTCGCGGCAGAACGCTAGTAAAACCCGCAAAAACACCACGTACCCCATGTAAGTCGCGCTCAACCTGGCGCCGTAGACGATGCCGTCGCGCCAGGTCACCCTCTGGTTGGGCATCACAGTGGGCATGATTCCGTAGCTTTGCATCAGCAAACCCACGCCGATTCCGAGGCCAAGAGCCACGTGAATGCCAAAGAGGACGAGCACATCGGGATAACGGCCGAATCGCCGGATGGTTCGCCAGATGGCCACCTCGATCCAGATCAGGAACAATCCCGCGGCCAGGAAGCCGAGAACCGCCACGAGGGGAGTCTGGCCCAGCGTCCAGGCCGGAATCTGCTTGACGGTTTGCAAGACCTGCACAAGCACAGTGAGCGGGGTCACGATCAGGGCGGCGACCGCCACGTAGTCGTACCATTTGCCCCGTCCGACCATCCGCTCCTTGATGGCGGTGACCAGCCACGAGCCGACCCACCCGACCAGGCAGAGCAAACCGACGGCCTTGATCCAGGTGAGGGCCCCTCCGATCAGGCCGGGTAATGTGAACGACGGCTCGCCGGCGAGGAAAAACCAGAGCAAGGCTCTGCGAATCGCCGCCGGGATCTCCGGGGCAGGCGCGGCGGCCGCGCCAGCCTGGGCCCAGAGGAGTGGAATCATAAGAGGCGAGGACATGGATGAGGTCGCTCCTCGAAGGTCAAAACGAGTTCAATGATGGCAAAGGATCAAGAAAGCGGAACGGGCCGGCAATGGGCAGCGCCCACCGGCAGCCCGGCGAGATGAAAAGTTCGATCGACGATCAGGACTTCGACCTGGCTCCCGCCAGCTCTGTGCGCCGGCGGCGTGGGACGGGAACCATCGGAGGCCACCTTGCGGCGTCCTGGGTGCAGCTCGCTCTCACGCACGATTCGCAGGAAGAGCTCTTCCAGCGTGGTCGTCGGATGATCGACGGTGAGGTCTTCGCCGCCGTGCCGGGCGACCACTTCGCGAATCTCATGCAGGGCGGCCGGCGACAGGTTGCGCGCCTTGATCTGGGTGACGTCCTGAACCGTGAGGAGGTCTGAAACCTTGCCCAGCTCCTTGAGCTCACCGCGATGCAGGATGGCGATTCGATCGCAGATGTCTTGCATGTCGGCCAGCAGGTGGCCCGACAGAACGATCGTCTTGCCCTGTTCGCGAAGCTCGCGGATCAGTTCCTTGATCTCGGCCGTGCCGATGGGATCGAGACCGGAGGTCGGCTCGTCGAGCAGGATCAGCTCGGGGTTGTTGATCAAGGCCTGGGCCAGGCCGATCCGGCGCTGCATGCCCTTGGAATACTCACGGAGCTGACGATGCTTGGCGGCGGACAGCCCGACCATGTCGATCAAGTTGCCGACGCGTTTATTGCGCTCGGCGCCCGGGATCTTGAACAGGCGGCCGTAGAATTGCAGCGTCTCCTCGGCGTTGAGGAACTTGTACAGATACGACTCCTCGGGCAGGTAGCCGATCCGTTCGTTCTTGGCCACGTTGGAGGTAGGCTCGTTGAAGATCAGGGCATCGCCCTCGGTCGGAAAGAGCAATCCCAGAAGCAGCTTGATGGTGGTGGTCTTGCCCGAGCCGTTAGGACCGAGCAGACCGAAAATCTCGCCGCGGTGCACCTGAAGATCGAGGGCCTTGAGAGCCTGAACCTTCGGGCGTCCCCAGAAATCGCGATAAACCTTCGTCAGGTTGCGCGTTTCGATGATCACTTCCACAGTCTTGTTCATTACGAGGGCGCCTTCTCACGATGGATCAACAGGACAATGAGTTCGAGGAACACGCGTGGACCAAGCGCCGGAGGAGCGCCGGTGCTCTTCATCACGGCAATGGGTGCATGGAAATAGAAAAAGAGCGAAACAGAGAATCATCACCGTGATCGGATCGGACCAGCATTGGAGACGCGTCGGAACGGTAAACCATCGACCCTGAAGATCTCCCAAAGAGATTTCACTGCCGATGGCGGACGATCGCCCTGAGCCGGCCTGGACCAAACGTTGGCAGTGCTACGATCGACCCGGCGAAAAGGTTCGAAAGCAGGACGGCCTTGCCTCACGCGAGGCCGCTCTCGGCCCGGATCGCGGCTTGACGACACGCGCCTCGCGATCGCAAGCCGGGAAAGATCATGGTAAAAGACGCCAGCGAATTTGGCAAGGACTGGCGCGGAAGGCTTGATGGGGCTCGAGGGAGAGAGGGAGGGTTGTACCGTCCCGGAACCGCGGGGTCATGAGATCCGCGCCGAACGCTGCCGCGGTCGGTGGCCGCCCAGTGTGGCAAAGTCTCCCGACCTTGCCACACTGGGCGGCACTGTTGTCTCAACGGCTTCGGGCGGCTCGGGGCTGCGAGGGCTCCCGATCCTTTCGGGTGGGCGGCGCCCGGTGGAACCGCCCCTGCGGGCCGTTCTTTCGGGGCGGCCTCGCGGCCGGTAAGATTCAGGTTCGGTGCGTGCCGGTAGTCCTGTCCGTTGGCTGCGCCGTTAGCGGCGTGCGGGGAGTCGATGGCGGGACCTGGAGAGCCCTGGATCACGGCGCACGCTTCCGCGTAAGCGAGTTGAACCTGCTCGGGGCTCCAGTGGATCATCTTGGCGGGGAAGTCACGCAGCTTGGCCCAATCGCTCAGCGTCTTGAGCAGGCCGATGCCAGACTTCTCGTCTTGTTGCTTGGTCCAGGCGAAGAGGGCCTTGCCCGTCTGCGGAGCGTTCTGGCCATCACCATTGGAATTGGACCGAGCGGCCGCCGGCGCAGGGGCTGCGGGCTGGGCGGGGGCAGCCGGGTGCGGCAGACGCGTCTCGCTTGCGGCAGACGGATGTTTCCATTGTTCTTGCCAGATTCGCGGAACGCCGTCGCGGTAGAGGTATCGGCCGATTCCGAACTTGACCGCGGCACGCTTGAAAGAGTCGGAGAAGCCGCTCTTGTCGTCGTCGCCAGAGTCGGGCATACCGGCGTAACCACCGGCGTCCGACTTGGTGAGCGTGGTGCCGTCGGGAAGCTTGATCGTCAGCCGGCAGATGACGGAATGTTCCAACGGCTGGTATTCATCCCACCAGTTCTCCGGGCCGAGAACGTCGTCGAGACGGTTCATGACCGTTCTGGCCGTGATGTATTGGAGCTGCCGTGCTCCCTGGGGGCGAATACGAACCTCGTCGGGCTCGAAGGGCGCGGCCAAGGCCGCGAAGAGTTCCAGATGCTGACTCATGGGTGAATTCGACGTGTCCAAGACCAAGGGGGTCTCGGTTGATCCCACTGACTGAATCCTTTCTCCGACAGCCGTCCTGCTGGCATTGAGGTTCGCGCGCCTCGAGTGGGTCCCCTCGACTCGAGATCCTGGCAGTGTCGCCTTTCCAAAGGAAACGTGAAGTGGTGACGGGAGAGAAAGTACCGTCCGCGCGAGGCCGGGGTCGCGAAACCTCGGTCGAACGGACGGCGGGTTGATGAGGCACGGTGAAATCAACCGCGGACGGGCGCCGGTAGATACCCCGCGGGTTCAGCCGCCGTCAACATGACCCCGGTGCCGGCATCACGGGCGGCGAGCTTGGCGTTGGCCTTGAAATCGTAACGCCAGAGAATCAACAGCATGAGCAGGCAGGCCAGGACGATGGCACCGAGGGCAACCCCCAGCATGGCGACGAAGATGTCGCTCTTGGGAGCCTGGACCAGGACGCCCGGACGTCTGCCGGCCGCCGCCACCGTGGGCCGTGCGCCGGACTTCGCGGCGGGCGCCGCAGCCTTAGCTCCGCGGCTTGATCGAAGACGAGACAATGTCCCCCTCCTTTATCTTCTTGCCCTGGAAGGTTCTGCCGATGACGCGACCCACCGATTGGTCGGGATCGACGGAGACGATGGTAATCTTGCCGAGGTATTCGGGCCGGGGCGAGGTCCGGTAGAGGAACAGCTCGTGGCCGGGAACCAAGCCGTCGTCCGAGCCGATCGTGATCTCCACCCGCTGGTTGGACGGGTCTACACGCTTCACCTCGCCCTGCACGGGCAGCGGGCTCTCCGATCCCTTGATCCGACTGATATCGTCGGAGAGTCCGTTCTGGCGGAGCAGGGTAGAAAACTTGGCGGCCCGATCGCGCAGATCGGCGTTGTTCTTGGTGGCCGTGTCGAGAATTCGCTCGAGCTCCCTGATCTTGTCATTGAGCTCGGCCTGCATGAGCTTGAACTCATTGGCCTGCTTCTCCACGGCCGACTTTTGGCCGCGTAGCAAATCGGTTTCCTTGCGCCTGGCGTCGGCCTCGTCCAGGGCCGTCTTGGCACTTGTCTGGGCGATGCCCACCTGGCCGCGGGCAGTGGTGATCTGATCCTGGGCCCGTTTGTTCTCATCCTCCAGTTGCTTGATCGTGTTATTCAATTGCTGGGCCAGGGCGTTGAAGCCGCCCTGGGCCGCCGCAAGCTCTTTCTGAGCGGCCTGCACGCCCGCCTGAGCGTCGTTGAGCTTTTTCGTGAGGTCACCCACCTTCTTCTTCTGCTCTTCCGTGGCCGTTCTCCAGTTCTTCGCGGTCGTGAAGACCACGGTGGAAATCCCCAGGAAGATCAGAGAGAAGGCCATGATGACGACGACAAGGATTTTACCTACATAGGTCATGGTCCCATCCTACCATTCAAAGTAAGACGGCCGGCCGACCATCCTCACGACGTCACCGCCGCGAGTCAAAAAGGAGATGGGGCTTGGACCGTGTGTGTCCCAGAGATGAAGCGGGATGGCCCGAGCTGGTTCAACCCGCAAGGTCTGCAATCCTTAATTCAATGTAACGGCATCCGTCGTCCACCGACAAGCGCTCTCCACGCACGAAGATCAAAAAAATCCCGGCGCGAAAACAGCCTTCCTCGCCCGACGCTTATCGATCTTGCCCAAACTTACCCCACTCCCGAGACGATGGCAAGTTGCTCCGTTGATAGAATTTAACCGAGCTCCCCTAGCCACAACCTTTCCCGGCGTCCTGAAGTGATTGGTCCCCGTCAAGAAATCGCCAGGACTCAGTCCTCATCTTCGTTGAAGTATACGGAATTACACTGCCTCCTTCAATGATGTTTTTCGAAATTTGCCTCCCGTGATGCTTTTTTTCAATCCGCCCCGGATCACATAGAAGAAGACCGGCGTGAGGAAGATACCGAAAAAGGTGACTCCCAGCATGCCGCCAAACACTGCCAGGCCCAGCGCCCGGCGCATCTCGGCGCCGGCACCGTGCGCCACGACCAGAGGCAAGACGCCGAAGATGAACGCGAACGAGGTCATGAGAATGGGCCGCAGCCGCAGCCGAGACGCCTCGATCGTGGCCTCACGCCGCATCCACGCCCTCTTCCTGCCGCTGCTTGGCGAACTCGACGATCAGGATGGCGTTCTTGCAGGCCAGCCCGACCAGGACGATGAAGCCGATCTGAGTGAAAATATTGATGTCCGTTTGCACCAGGTTGAGCCCGGAGATCGAGCAGAAAAGACACATGGGAACGACCAGGATCACGGCCAGGGGCAGCGACCAGCTTTCGTACTGGGCGGCGAGTACCAGGAACACGAAGACCACGGCCAGGGCGAAAACATACATCGCCGCCTGGCCCGCCTGGAGTTGCATGAACGCGAGTTCGGTCCAGTCGGAGGCCATCGACGGCGGTAGCTCTTTGCTGGCGATCTCCTGCATGAGGGCGATGGCCTGTCCTGAGCTAGTTCCCGGCGCGGCGTTGCCGGTGATCGACGTCGCCGAGTACATGTTGTAACGCATCACCACCACGGGACCCGTGGTACCCCGGATGCTCATCAAGGTGGCCAGCCGGATCATCTCGCCCCGGTTGTTCCGAACCTTGAGCTGCCTGATGTCGCGGCCGCTTTCCCGGAAGCTCTGGTCGGCCTGAATGTTGACCTGCCAGGTCCGGCCGAACTCGTTGAAGTTGTTGACGTAAAAGGAGCCCAGGTACACCTGCAGGGTGTTGAAGACCTCGCTGATCGGTACGCCGAGCGCCATGCATTTCGTGCGATCAATTTCGAGATAGAGCCATGGTGTGTAGGCCCGGGCGCTGCTGAAGAGTCCCTGCAAGCCCGGTGTCCGATTTCCCCGGGCAACGATCTGATCGCTCACGCGTTGCAGATCGCCCAGGCCGAGGTTGCCACGATCTTCAATGATCAGCTTGAAGCCGCCTGTCGTGCCCAGACCGTCGATCGGCGGCGCCCCGAAAGCCGACACGATGGCTTCTCCCACCTCGCGTTGACAGCGGTCTTGCAGCTCCGCGGCGATGGCGTCGGCCAAAAGCCCGGGTTCGCGCCGGTGAGCGAATTCCTTGAGCAGGATATACATCGAGCCGAGATTCGGTGCATTGGCGTTGAGGAGGAGCGACTGCCCGGAAACCGCCAGGGTGTGCTCGACCCCTGGTGTCTTGTGGGCGATGGCTTCAATTCGCTCCATGACATTTTGCGTACGCTCGACCGACGCCGAGTCTGGCAACTGGACATTCATAAGCAGGTATCCCTTGTCCTGCTGAGGAATGAAGCCTGTGGGCGTGCGGTTAAACTGCGCGTAGGTAAAGACAAGCAATCCGCCGTAGACCAGCAGAACGATCATGCTGACGCGCAAGACGTGGCCCACCACCCGGCCGTAGATCGCGATCAGGCGATCGAAGAGGCGGTTGAAACCGCGGAATAACCAGCCGAGCACGGCGTTCACCGGACGGATCAGGAACCACCCGGCCACTCCGCCGATCACGGCACCGGGGAGGAAAGCCGCGGCCATCATCGCCCACGACATCCACTGCGGAGCCGCGGCTGGGTCCGTCCCGACACCCATCAACCGATGTTCGATCCTGGCGGTCACCAGGTCCTGGCCCAGCCAGACGGTGAGCATTCCACCCACGATGGCCATGAACCACCACGGCAGGGCCTCTCGCTTCAGCTCGTGGCCGCCCTCAACTTGCTCGGTCTTGAAGATGAGCACGGCCCGCGAGGGAGTCATGGTCAGGGCGTTGATTGCCGAGATGATGGTCGAAACAGCGATCGTCACCGCGAACTGGCGGAAAAACTGGCCGCTGATTCCACCGAGAAAGCAGCATGGCACGAAGACCGAGCTGAGCACGAGGGTGATCGCCAGGATGGGACCGGTGATTTCTTCCATGGCCTTGATCGTGGCCGTCCGTGCGTCCAGGCCGGTCCCGATCAAGCGCTCGATGTTTTCCAGCACCACGATCGCATCGTCGACTACGATGCCGATCGCCAGGACCAGACCAAAGAGCGTCAGGTTGTTCAGGCTGAATCCCATGGCCGCCATCACGGCAAACGTGCCGATGAGCGACACGGGTACGTCGATCATCGGCAAGATCATGGCCTTCCAGTCTTGCAGGAACACGAGCACGACGATCCCGACCAGGATCACCGCGTCGCGCAGGGTGTTGAAGACCTCGGTCACGGACTCGCGGATGAACGGCGTCGTGTCGTAGACGATCTGGTATTCAAGCCCGTCCGGGAAACGAGTCTTCAGCTCCTGCATCTTGGCATACACCCCGCTGGCGGTGTCGAGCGCATTGGTCCCGGGCAACTGGTAGATCGAGACCGCCACGGAGGGTTGACCGTCGAGCGTGCACGTCTGGTCGTACTGGCGAGAGCCGAGCTCGACGCGTGCCACATCGCGCAGCCTGACGATACCCACCGCCTGAGGCTGCGGCCCGGTCTGGCTGTTCGTCGAGAGCTGCGGGTTCGCGCCCGGCTGGCTGCTGGAGCTACCCGCGGGAGCCTGAGCCGGTGAGATGTCGGTGCCGGCCTTGAGAATGATCTCGCCGAACTGTTCTGGTTCGGTGAGCCGGCCCAGGGTGTTGATCGTGAGCTGGAACTGCTGGCCCTTGGGGACTGGCTGCTGCCCGATCTGACCGGCGGCGACCTGCAGGTTCTGCTGGCCGATGGCCGTCACCACGTCCATGGCACTGAGGTTGAGCGCGGCCAGCTTGTCGGGATCGAGCCAGGCCCGCAGGCTATAGTCGCGCTGGCCCAGGTAAGTGATGCCGGCGACGCCGGGCAGTCGGCCCAGCTCATCCTTGATGTAGATCGTCGCGTAATTGCTCAGAAAATTGGCGTCGTAACGACCGTCGGGCGAGATCAGGTTCACGATCATCATCGTGTTCGGAGACATCTTCTTGACGGTGATGCCCTCGTTCTGTACCAAGGGCGGGATCACCGGCAGCGCCAGCGAAACGCGGTTCTGCACAAGGACCTGGGCCATGTCGGTATCCATGTCCAGCCTGAAGGTCACAGTCAGAAAGTAGGCGCCGTCGTTGGTAGACTGCGAAGACATGTACAGCATGCCTTCAACGCCGCTGACCTGCTCTTCGATGGGCGCCGCGACGGTATTGCGCACCGTGGTGGCGTTGGCGCCGGGGTACAGGGCCGTCACCAGCACGGTCGGGGGCGTGACCTGGGGATACTGCGCTACCGGCAGGGTGAAGAGAGACACGCCGCCGGCCAGCACGAACACCAATGAGAGAACGATGGCGAAGACGGGACGGTCGATGAAGAAGCGAGAAATCACGGCTGTCCCTCTCCGTTGTTTGTATCGGTTCCGGAGGTTGCAAGGGCAGGCTCGCCCGCCCCTGCCGGCTGAGGCCCGAGACTGCGATGAATGCCCAGGACTGCCAACGTGAGAATGACTCCCGCGCACCCGCCGACTCCCAGGGCCCAGGACATGGAAATCACGCCCAGTCGTGCCAGCAAGAAGCCAGTTCCTGTTCCGACGAGCCCACCCAGCACGGCCGAGCCGACCCAGCGCATGGTGCGACCGGAGAATAGCCGGGTTTCGCTCAAGCCCTGGATCACATAGAAGAACACCGGTGTGAGGAAGATGCCGAACAGGGTCACGCCCAGCATCCCGCTGAAAACGGCGGTACCCAGCGACCGGCGCATTTCCGCCCCGGCGCCTGAGGCGATCATGAGCGGGATCACGCCGAAAACGAAGGCGAACGAAGTCATCAGGATTGGCCGCAGCCGCAGCCTGGACGCCTCCTCCGTGACTTCAAAAATAGGCCTGCCTTCCTGGTGCAACTGGCGGGCGTATTCGACGATGAGGATCGCGTTCTTGCACGCCAGGCCCACCAGCACCACCAGCCCGATCTGCACGAAGATATTGACGTCGCGGTTCGTGTAGAGCACGCCGGCGACCGAGCAGAGCAGGCACAAGGGCACGACCAGGATGACGGCCAGCGGCAGCGACCAGCTTTCATAAAGCGCGGCCAGGGTCATGAACACGCAGACGATCGCCAGTACGAATACGTAGAAGGCTGTATTGCCGGCTCTGATCTGCATGAACATCAGCTCGGTCCAATCAGTCTTCATCGACAGCGGCAGAGTTTCGTCGGCCACCCGGTTGATCTCGTTGATGGCTTCTCCGGTACTGACTCCCTGGATGTTGCCGTTGATGGTGGCGGCCGTATAGAGGTTGTAGCGCGTGACCGTGATCGGGCCGCCGATCTCGCGCGGCTGCACCAGGGTCCCCAGCGGCACCATCTGTTTCCATTTATTCCGGACTTGCAGCAAGTTGATCTTCTCGATGCGATTCCGATAATCGCCTTCGGACTGAATGGTGACCTGCCAGTGCCTGCCAAAGCTGTTGAAGCTGTTGACGTACAGCGAGCCCAGATACATCGACAGCGTCTGATTCAAATCATCAAACGATACACCCAGGGCCGCGGCCTTGGTGCGATCGATATCGAGGAAGAGTTGTGGAGTGCGCGAGCGGAAGAGTGTGGTGACGCTGGTCAGGCCACGTATGTCCTTGAGCTTCCGCACCAGGTCATCGGTCTGGCGCTGGAGAGCGGGCAAGCCCAGGCTGCCCCGGTCCTCGACCACCAGTTTGAAACCCCCTGCGACGCCCAGTCCCGGGATGGGCGCCGCTCCGTAGACGGTCACGCTCGCGTCCTTGACGCGCTTCGCCCACTCCCTGCGCAGCCTGGCCATGATGGCCGTGTCTCGGCGGTCGGGGCTCTGGCGCTTGTCAAACGGGTCCAGGACGATGAACATCGAGGCGAAGTTGGGACTGGTGCCCTGCAACAGGAACGATAATCCCGCAATTCCGACGGTATGCGCGATGCCCGGCGTTTCGTGAGCGATCTCCGCCAGCTCTGCCAGGGCCTTCTTGGTGCGTTCCAGCGATGCCGAGTCGGGCAGTTGTACGTTCACGATCAGCCGGCCCTGATCCTGTTGCGGGATGAATCCGGTGGGCGCTTTCTGAAAGATCCAGCCGGTCAGCACAAGCAGGCCGCCATAGATGAGGAGCACGACCACGCTCAGATGAAGCAGCTTGCCGATCACCCAGCCATACCCGGCCGTCAGTCGATCGAACACGGCATTGAAGCCGCGGAATAACCAGCCCAGCACGGCATTGACGGGCCGGATCGTGAGCCATCCCACCACGCCGCCGGCAACCGCACCAGGAACATACCAGAGCGACCAGTGCAAACCGTCGAGAAGCTGACGGATCTGCTCGGTCTGCGGGCCCGCCTCGAGATGCTCGAGATACCGTGGCGCCAGCCAACCGGAGAGCACGGTGCCCAGCACGGCAAAGGTCCACCAGGGCACGGCCTCTCGCTGCTGCTCGTGCGACTTTGAGTGTTCCGACGCGAAAATCATGACCGCCCGGGAGGGGGTCATGGTGACGGCATTGATGGCGGAGATGACCGTTGAAACCGAGATCGTCACCGCGAACTGGCGGAAGAACTTGCCCGTGATGCCGCCGATGAAGGCGCAGGGTACAAACACGGCGCAGAGTACCAGCGCCACCGCGACGATCGGGCCCGTCACCTCGTCCATGGCCTTGATGGTGGCCGTTCGCACGTCCAGTCCGGTCGCGAGCAGACGTTCGATGTTCTCCAGCACCACGATGGCGTCGTCCACCACGATGCCAATCGCCAGAACCAGGCCGAAGAGAGAGATATTGTTCAGGCTGAAGCCCAGAGCCGCCATGACGGCCAGGGTGCCGATCAGCGACACGGGCACGTCGATCATCGGCAGGATCATGGCCCGCCAATCCTGGAGGAAGACAAGGACGACCAGCCCCACCAGAACCACCGCTTCGATCAGGGTCGTGAAGACGTCGGCAACCGACTCGCGGATGAAAGGCGTCGTGTCGTAGGCGATGGCGTAATCCACGCCGTCTGGAAAGCGGGTCTTCAGCTCCTTCATCTTCGCTTGCACTCGCTGGGCAACATCGAGCGCATTGGTTCCCGGAAGCTGATAGACCGAGAGGCCCACGGAGGGACGGCCATCAAAGATGCAGGATTGATTGTAATTCTGAGCGCCAAGCTCCACACGGGCGACGTCACGAAGGCGAACCACGGAGTCGCTGGGGTTGGGAGGGCCGCTGTTGACCACCGGGGTCGTAATGCCTCGGGTGAGGGCACTGCCAATCCGCTGACTGTTTGTCGCAGGGCCCGCGCTGGACCCCGATCCGACGGTGGCCGTCGTCGCTCCACCGCCTGTGGTGCCTCCGCCCCCGCTTGTTCCGGCGCCAGGGACGTTCCCACCGCCAAGTGATCCAATGGACACGGGAGCGGCACTGGTTACAGCGGCCGTGCTGGTCGCGGTGCTGGTGGTCCGGCCGCCCCCGGTGGCGCCGATCCGTGCGGTCGTCCCGACCGAGGGCGGAGCCACGCTCGCCGGCACGGTTTGCATGACCCCGCCGCTGGAGAGAGCCTGGTTGATGGAATCGACGATGGTCGTATCGATCGGCATCTGGCCATCGGACTGCGAGGAGCTTGGGCCCATGGCGGAGGACGTATTCTGCCTCGAGCCGCTTCCCCCGCCCCTTACTGAGCCGCCCTGCGTTGACATGGCCGAACGCGCGGTCATGTCCGGGGCCGTGGCAGGGTCAACCTTGACGATGATGTCACCAAATTGTTCGGGCTCGGTAAGACGGCCAAGCGTATCGACGGGCCACTGGGAAGATTGTCCCTTGGCGGCTGGCGGTTGGCCGATCTGGCCGGCGGGCGCATCGAGGTTCTGGTCGCGAATCGCGCTGGCGACATCCATGGCGGTCATGTTGCGAGACGCCAGCTTCTGCGGGTCAAGCCAGGCGCGGATGCTGCAATCGCGCTGGCCCAGGTAGTTGATGTCCGAGACCCCGTAAACCCGCAGCAATTCATCCCGCACATAAATCGTGGCGAAATTGCTCAGGTAAATATCGTTGTACCGGCCGTCCGGAGAGAAGAAGTTCACGATCAACAGCATGTCGGGCGTCTTCTTGCGGATCGTGATTCCCTGGTTTTGCACGGCGCTGGGCAGTTGTGGCATGGCCAGCGTGACGCGGTTTTGCACCATGACAAGATTGGTGTTCAGGTCAGTGCCGACATCGAAGGTCACGGTGAGCGAGTACGAGCCGTCGTTACCCGATTGCGACGACATGTAGAGCATGCCCGGCACGCCGCTGACCTGCTGCTCGATCGGCGCCGCTACCGTGTCGGCCACGACCTGGGCACTGGCTCCGGGATAGCTGATCGCGATCACCACGCCGGGTGGAGTGATCCGCGGGTACTGCGCCACCGGAAGTACGAGGAGTGCAATCCCGCCGATCAACGTGATGACCACGGAGAGCACGGTTGCGAATATGGGACGATCGATGAAGAACCGGGCGATCATGGCGAGCGCCCTTCGCTCGCCTTGGCCTTCGACGCCGGCGGTGTGGTCGGCTGGGCCGGTCCAGCAGGCGCCGCGGCGCTCGTTGCTTCTCTGTCGAGCGACGGCATGGGCACCTGTTCCACTTTGACCGGCATCCGCGCCCGGACCTGTTGCAATCCGCTCACCACGACCTGATCGTCCGGACTCAGCCCCTCCGTGATGGCGCGCAGTCCGTCCTCCTGAAGCGAGCCGGTGGTCATGCGCCGGTACTGGGCCTTGCTATCCTTGTCGATCACGTAGACAAACTTGATTCCCTGGTCCGACCCGATGGCCTTGTCAACCACCAGAACGGCGGAATGGGGTTCGCCGATGGGTAGGCGAATGCGCACGAACATGCCCGGCGATAATAGGCGAGTCCCTTCGGGTGGCTTGGGATTGGGAAAGACGCCGCGCACCAGAATACTCCCCGTGGTCGGGTTGAGCTGGTTGTTGACGAAGTTGACGCTCCCCTCGTGGGGAAAGCCAGCCTCACCCTGCAGCCCCATGAAGACCGGCACACGCAGTCCGCTGGCCCGCCGCCTCTTCATCTTCCCCTGGTTGATCGCATTGCGGATTCTCAGCAGGGTCGGCTCGTCCATATCGAAGTAGGCATACATGGGGTCCAGTGAGACAACCGTGGTAAGAAGGGTCTGGTCCTGGTTCACCAGGTTTCCCTGGGTGAGATAGTAACGACTGATCATGCCGTTGATCGGCGAGACGACCTTGGTGAACTCGTGGTTGAGCTTGTAAACCTCCATGTTCTTCTCATAAGCCTTGACCCGCGCGTCAGCCTCTTCGACCGCGGCCTCGTCCTGGTCGAGCTGCTGACGGCTGATCGAGCCGGGCGTGATGTTGTTGATCGCCCGATCTCTCGCGTAGGTTGTCTTGGCGAGCTTGAGCTGGGCCTGATAGAGATTGACCTGGCCGGCGGCCTGGTCGAGCTGTGCCTGGTAGGGCCGCGGATCGATGACGAAAAGCGGATCACCCGCCTTGACCTCCGCTCCTTCCTCGAACGCCATCTTGACCAGGTAGCCCGTTGTGCGTGGGCGTATGTCCACGGACTGGATGGCTTCCGTCCGGCCGGTAAAGTCGACGAAGTCCGTCACCTGGCGCACAACCGGCTTGCTGACGGGAACCGCGACAGGCTCCGCGGGAGCGATCTGAGGAGGCCTCCGCGCCAGCCAACCATCACTCCCGCCACCATGAAACAGCAGCAGACAAGCCAACTGGGGAAGAAATGCTTCATGGCATGATACCGTCGTGAGCGCTTTCGAAGATCGTCGTTGCCTGGGTCGAGAGGATCGACAGAGCGGTCTTCCCGGCACCATGTGTCACTAGTAAGTATAGCGACGAATGCTCGAGCGACGAGCCGCCCGGGCGTCTCACGTGGTAACCCCCAAGTTCAAAGATTCCCTCGGAAACGGGCCAGCTTTTCGCGGAACACTGATCGCTCCAGGACTGCGGTGTTGACCACATTGTCAGGCACCTCTCCCCGTGAGGCGCTCGAGCATGCCTTGAACCATCGCCGCTCCGGTCGCGAGCCAGACATCGGAAGTCGAGGCCGACCAGTGAGGGGTGAGGATCACGTTGTCGAGCGCCAGCAGCGGGTCGTCGTGGGGTAGGGGCTCGACCTCGAAGACGTCAAGGGCCGCGCCAGCGATACGGCGACCGCGCAACGCGTCGCAAAGCGCACGCTGATCGACCAGCTCGCCGCGGCCCACGTTGATGAAATACGCGCCTGGCTTGAGCATCGCAATCTGCTCCGGGCCGATCAAACCGCGCGTGGAATCGGTCAGCCGGCAGTGCAGACTGACAAAGTCGGACTCGCGGAGCAGCTCTTCCAGAGGCACCAGGCGAACACCCAATGCTTCGGCCGCGCCGGGGTCGGCATGCGGCGAGTACGCGAGAACTCGCATGGCGAAGGGCGCAACCAGCCGCGCCAGCTCGCTTCCCGTGTGACCCAGGCCCACGATTCCTAGCGTTCGACCGCGGATTTCTGATCCCATCACCGACGCTTGAAGATTCCACTGCCCCTGCCGCGTGATCCGCTCTTGCTCCGCCAATCGCTTGGCCAGGGCCAGCATGAACATGAGCGCCGTCGAAGCGGTGGGGTGGTTCAGGGCCAGGGGCGCATTGAAGACCGCCACGCCGTGCTCGGTACAAGCCGTCAGGTCTATCTTGTCGTAGCCCGCCCCCGACCGGCCGATCACCACGAGGTCGTCGGCACCGCGGGCGAAGACGCTCCGCTTGACCGAGGGCCGCAGGACGACGAGGCCATCGACGCCCTCGATGTGCTCGGGCTTGACTTCCAGCGAGTAGAGCCTGGACCAGTAACCCGGATCGTCCTGGCGCGGAGCCAGGTCACCCAGGAAGTGATGGCTCACATGGGGCTGGCTGTCGAATGCAGCCAGGCCAATGTCACCGTAGGCGACGCGGCCCGACTCACCGAGAAAATCACCCGTGAAGGCGATCCTGAAGGGTCTCACGAGGATGGTCCTGTGCGCTTGTCTTGGGTGAAGTTCGTCTGCCAGCGGGCATCCCACAGGCTGGGAAACGCGTTGGCCACAAAGGGATGCTCGGCGATCGCCGCTTCATCCAGCTCGAGCCCCAGGCCCGGCTTGTCCGGCAGGACGAATGTGCCGTTCTTGATGGGGTTCCAGCCACGGACCAGGGCGCTTCGCCAGGGGACGTCGAATTCGGCGAACGCTTCCTGCACCATGAAATTGGGTGTGCTGACATCGAAGTGCAGGCAAGCCGCCAGGGCGACCGGCCCGATCGAGCAGTGCGGTGCCACGCGCAGGTCCTGAGCGGCGGCCATGGCGGCAATCTTCTTGCCGGCCGAGATGCCCCCACAATGGGCCAGGTCCATCTGCACGACATCCACGGCGCGGAGGACTGTCAGGCGGTAGAAATCGGCCTGAGTATACAGCCGCTCACCGGCCGCGATCGGCGCGTGAACCGAGCGCCTGACCTCGGCCAGCAGGTCGAGGCACTCCGGCGCGACCGGTTCCTCGCACCAGGCGAGATCAAACGGCTCCAGGCGGCGGATCATGATGATGGCCGAGCCCGCCGAAAGCCGGCCATGAAACTCGATCATGAGGTCGATTTGCGGCCCGACCGCCTCGCGCACCGCCGCGACGATCTCGACGGCCGCCTCGACCTCCGCGCGTGAAGGATCCTTCCAGGCGACGCCGAACGGGTCGAACTTGAGTGCGCGATAGCCGCGCCCGACGACTTCGCGCGCTCGCTCCGCATACTCGGCGGGCGCGCTCGCCCCGCCGTACCAGCCATTGGCGTACGCGGCAATACGCTCGTGGCAGCGGCCGCCGAGCAGCTTGTACACCGGCTGGCCACAAGCCTTGCCCACCAGGTCCCAGAGCGCAATCTCCACCGCGCTGATGGCCGTCATGACGGTCGAGCCGCCCTGGTACTGGTCGCGGATCATCCCTCCCACGATGGCCTCGATATCGAATGGATCGCGACCCAGCACACGCTCCTCGACCCATTCGTGGGCCAGCGTTTGCACCGTTCTTTCCTGCCATTCCAGCGTCGCCTCGCCGACTCCCGAGAGGCCCGTATCCGTGCGCAGGCGAATGAAGAGATAGTTCCGCAGTCCGGCGTTTGCGAGGAAGGTTTCGAAGGACTGGATTCTCACGGCGGTGGCCCCGAGGCCCGATGGCACAAGCCCCACGTGAACGCGGGAGAAGATCGTCTCTCCACGTTATCGACTGTCATCACGGCGGGCTACCCTGCCGCTTGCCAGTGGAGGCGCCGTTACTCGACCCCGGAACCACATCAGAGAACGTGATCGGAATGAGAGTCTTCCTATTGTAGCCGTTCGCGAGTCGAGAGTGACAAACGCACAGACAGATCCAAGATCGAACATGGGCCATGCCATTGTCAAAAGCAACCGGATGGGGGCGACCATGGCTCCGGGGTGGAGGTGAGCGGTTCAGCCGTCTCCGTTCGTCGGGGAGAGTCTCCGAATCCGGGGCAGCGAATCGCGGCACCCATTTCAGCCGCCCCCATCTCCAAGGTGTTGTCCGGAGGTACATGAACTGCCAAATGAGGGCACGCCTGATGCTTCGCACCAAATTGCTTCGTGTTGTCGGACCGACGCGCGCTGGCTGACGAATTCCCACAGCATTCTTGTGATGTCCCGGTTAACCGTTCTATTCTGGAGGGCCTTCCGGGTTCACGCCTCGCATGGCGCCCTCGGCTGCCCTACCTCCGCGGTGGGGCAGCCGAGGTGGGTCTGTCAGCACGAAACGTCACGACGCATACGTGCCGTAGATATTGTCGCCGCTGGTGCTCGCCTTATTACCGGCGAACTTCGATTTGGTGATGGTGGCGAGGCCGTCGAGGATGGCGATCGCACCGCCGAGGCCCTGCCCGTCGGCTCCGTTGGTAATGCCTGCGCCGCCGCCGCCTCCGATTGCGCCGTTGCCGATGAAACGGCTCGTCGTCACGGCGATCACGGCAGAGGTGGGATCGCCGAAGCCGGAGGAAAGGATCGCGCCCCCATCACCATCGCCGCCGTTGCCGCCGGACCCGGTGGCGCCGCCCTGGCCGCCTCTACCCCCCTTGGCCTGGTTGCCGGTGAACTGGCTGGAGGCCACCGCCAGGCCACCCACGTTGAGGATCGCGCCGCCGAACGCAGGGCCGCCGGCACCGCCCGAGCCGGTGCCGTCGCCGGCACCTCCGGCGCCTCCAATGGCCTGGTTACCCGTGAACGTGAGGCCGGTGAGATTCACCGTACTTCCGAAAGGAAGGAAGTCGTAGTTCGCGAACGCACCACCGACGCCCGAACTGCCGACGCCCCCATCGGTAGACGAGCCTGCGGCGGCCGCGCCGCCGGTGCCCCCCTCGGCCAGGTTGGCCGTGAACGTGCTGTTGGACATCGTCAGGGCCGCGAACTGGTTGTCGACCGCCCCACCCTCCCCACCACCGGCAATCTGTCCGGGGCCACCGTTTCCCCCGATTGCCGAATTGCCCACGAACCCGGAGCCGGTGATCGACGCCTCAACGGCGAAGAGTTCGATCGCGCCGCCGAAGGCGGACTGGAACAGTGTCGTAAAGAACGGGAACGTGTCTCCCGACCCGCCCGAGCCCCCAACCGCCGAGTTGGCGACGAACTGGCTGCCGGTGATCGTGGCGTTCAGGGGCCCGACTCGAATGGCGCCCCCTTGGGCGAACCCGCCGTTGGTGTCACCGTTGCCTCCGATCGCCTGGTTGTTTACAAAGGTCGAGTGGGCGATCGTCAATGGAATGGGAGTGAACGATTGACGGCTCATGGTAAAGGCATCGATGGCACCGCCGACACCTTCGCCACCGACGTCCGAGCCACCGTCAGCACCCTGGGCCACGTTTCCCACGAACGTGCTGCCACCGACGTTGATCGGCCCGTTGATCCCGATCAAGGCGATGGCTCCGCCGTCGCCGCCCCCGAAATAGCCAATGCGGCCGACGGCCTGGTTGTCGAGGAAGGTCGAATTGGTGAGATTGAAGGCTCCTGTCGGTATAGGTTGAGCGAAGAACACGTTGCCCCAGGAGTTTTCGATCGCTCCACCGGAGCTCGACTGGTTGTCGATGAATGTGCTGGAGTCAATGGTGATCGGGCCTCCAAAGTTCTCGATGGCCCCGCCGCCAGAGACTGCCGTGTTGCCGATGAACAGGCTGCTGTTGATGGTAGAACTCGTGAACGTGTCAAACGTACTATTGGTCAGGAAGAGGGCGCCCCCAATCGAGGAATTGCTGGTGGCGCTGTTGCCCTGGAACAGGCTCTGGCTGAGGTTGAACACCACACTCCCGGCCAGGATGGCCGCGCCATTCTGGTCGCTCTGATTGTCGAGGAACGCGCAGCTGGTGACGTTGACGTTGATCGTGTAAGTAGGCGTGCCGTTCTGGTACCCATTGAGCACGCTCACGCCGCCGGACCGGTTGCCGGCAATGACATCGTGATCCAGCATCAACGAGGCATTCGTGTCGGTGATCGCGTAGGAGGGCGAGGTGTCCGGGCCGGCGGCGTGGGCGAGCGTCAGGCCCGAGATGCTCACCGCAAACGGCGGCAGGCTGGGATCGGTCGGCACGAGGTTGAAGATCCCGCTCTGATCGTTGCCGCTCACCGTGAGCTTGGCCGCCCCCGGGCCCTGGATTGTCAGGCTCGTCCCGGTGTCCACGATCGGCCCGCTGGTCAGCGTGATCGTCCGGCCGTTGAGTTTGTGCGAGAAGACTATCGTATCGCCCGGCTGCGCCGCGGCGACGGCGGCCCGCAGCGAGCCGTCGCCGCTATCCCGGATGTTGGTCACCGTCAGGATATTGCTCAGGAGCGTGCGACCCTCGAGCGGCAGGAGCCGCGGCCGGAACCCCCTGGCCGGTCGATGACCGACATGCGCCCGTCTGCCGGTCGCCCGATGCAACACCATTTCGCGACGAAAGATGGACATGATGGCATTCCTCATGTTGATTGGATCAAGGGGAGTGTGAACCAAGTACACCTGTACTCTAGGCGCGCAGAACGAACGGTTAATGGATGGCCGCTCGCGGTCGCCCATCGAAACAAATCATTCCGATCCTAGAAACTCATCATTCATCGGCAAGCGGCCCTGCCTCCGCGGCACGATGTCTCGCTTGCCGAAACGCGGCTCATCGGTGACGTCGTGTTATCCCTCCTCTCTTTGACACAGCGGGGTGCGAGTATCGGGGTCGTTTCCATGGTCACTTCCCTGTGGCGTTCTGACCCGTCTGACTGCCTGGCCGACGCCGGTGAGGACCGTGCTGGCCAGCAGCCAGGGGAACCAGGCCGGTTCCGGCACCGGATCCAGTAGGAAACCGTGGTATTCCCTGAAAGGGGTGATCCCGGTGCCGATGATTTGACCGCGGTCGTTGAGGTCCAGGGCGAGGACGACGCTCCAGTTCGCGCCGGGTGGCAGCAGCTCGCCGAGCCTATGGAATTGCCTGCCATCGTAGATGGCTTGCCCCGAATAGGGCTGCAAGAACAACGGGGCCATCGTCCCCAGGACCAGGTCGTGGTTGTTGAGCACCCTGGGCATGAAGGAACCAGGGATCCTGTCGGTTTCCGGCTTGATCCGGCGGTCTGGATCGAGGCGGAACGAGACGTCCACATCCTCGTGCCGCTGTCCATGGACGCGGGCGATCACCTGGCGCTGATCGTTGATGCCGCCGACGCTGACTACCGTGCCGGCCCCATCATTCGGCACCAGCCCGGCGGAGATCGACTCGATCGCGCGGTCAGGAGCCGCGTAAAACGCCGGTCGGCGCGTGCCGAACTCCGTGTTGATGATCACATCACCGAGGTTGTTCATGGTCACTCCCAGGACCCCGTGATGGACCTGTTGCGCATCGAAGCGATCGAGCTGATCGGTGCGCGGGTTGATCGGCCGGTCCGGCGCCGTGCGAAACGCTCGAGTCAGGTGGAATCCCGGAGGGAAGGTCGGGGCGAGAGATGACGTGCCGGCGACCTGGCCTGTGTTATTGATCACCAGGCCGCGGCTCTCCTCGCCTCCCAGCGTACCGAGGTCATCGCTAGGCAGGTTGATCCGTTGATCTGCGCGGTCCGGAAGGCATGGGCAGGGGAATACCTGGCGTCGGCCATCTGGATGCCGCCGGGCGTTACGGTCTGTCTCGCCGGCTCGAGGAAGACCTCGTACCAGCCGGTGACCTGGCCCCGATCGTTGATGTCCGTGGGCGTGACGGACAGGTCCTCGCGGTCGGCGAGGTCGATCCAGCGTCCCGCATCCCAGCGGTGCGCTGCGGCTTGGTAGGGCCCATCGGGCTGCCGACGATCTGGCCTACATTGTTGATGGCAAGCGGCCGGAATGGGCCGAGGTCGATGATGCGGTAGCCTCTTGGGACTCCCAGGTCCAGTTCCTGACGCCAGGCGAGCGGGACCACCATCAGGGCCGCCGCAGCAACCGAGGCCTCGCCGGTGGCCGACAGCCTGCGGGGACGGCCTCCCCGCATGATCTGGCTCAGCCGGCCCTTCAGGGTGGCCACCGTGCCGAACCCGCTGGCGGCCAGCGGGAGCGGCGGGCGGGCCTCGGCCAGGAAATCGATCGCCGCCAGCAGGGTGCGGGCGTAGGCTCGCTTCGAGCCCGGCATGGTCCAGACAACCCAGGCGTCGCAGCACTGTTCCTCCGCCTCGTGGAGGAATTGCCGCACCCACCAGTGGACGGGAAGCCACCAATAGAGGGAGCTGACGAACAACTCCAATGGGCGGATCCAATGATCGCGGCGGCGTAAATGGGCCAGCTCGTGGGCCAGCAACGTGGCCCGCTGATCCTCCGCGAGCCGAGCCCACAAGGCCTCGGGCACCAGCAGCCGGGCTCGGTGCCCCAGGGCCCACAACGCCGGCGCCATGGTTCCCCGGACGAACCAGACTGGCGGAGAACCCTTGAGATCAAGCTTTCGCGCGATCTCGCCGGCCATTTCTTGTACCGCCGAAGTGCCGGCGGCACCTCGCCCAGCCACCGATGGACGCGGATGAGCTGGGCCAGGGTCCAGATCAGTCTGAGTCCCGAGATCGCCAGCCAGATGCTCGCGAGCAATGGGCCCCAGCTCAGCGTGACGTGCCAGGCCGCGGCCTGAGCGAGACGGGAGACACGAGAAGGAAATTCGGGGATCTCACGATCAGGAATCGCGGGCGAGGGCTGGCCGGCTCCGTGGCCGCGGGTGCACCAGCGATCGTTCCCGGCCGGCTCTCGGATCGGGCCGCCGACACTGCCGGACCAGCCTCGGGCTGGGGCGGCGGATTGACCGGCCACGACAGGATGAGCGGTATCAGCGGGGGCGTGACGAGCTTGATCAGGAGCAGCAGCCAGAGCCGGTGTGCCAGCGCAGGGCGTCGGGCGAGACGGTTGACAACCAGGACGATCGGCGCCAGGACGGAGACGACCACCGCGTTGCTCAGGGCTGCTTGCGCGAGGAAGTCCATGGCAGGCTCCCGAACGGTTCGCCTCACCCCCGAGACTCGTCGCGGTCGTCTCCGGGCGTCACTTCGCTCTCGAGGAGCCGAAGGAACTCGTGAAGGGCCTTGCGGTCCTTCGGCACGAGCTGCTTCGGATTGACCAGGTGGCTGAGCATCGCGGCCAGCGAACCGGAGCAGAGATCGTCGGCAACGTCCCGGAGCCGACGGCGGACCAGTACCTCTTGTCCGATCGCCGGGGCGATAATCTGGACTCGACCGCTGCGATCGCGGGTGATGCACCCTTTGGTTTCGAGCCGCTCCAACAGCTTCTGCACCGTCGCGTGCGCCGAGGGGCCACCCGGCGGGTAGAGGCGATCAATCAGCCGGCGCACCGTCGCCGTACCCTCCTCCCAGAGCACCCGGAGGATCGCCAGCTCGGCCTCGGTGACATCGCGCTCTGGACGTGCCATCCCAACCCCCCGCTTCGCCGGACCGTCGGGCCGCGACGGCCTCTAGACAGATCGTCTAGAAGGATACTAGACACAACGTCTAGCGCTTTGCAAGAAGCTTCTCGCCGGACATGCCAATTTCTTGCCGCCGAGGATGCGATGGCGGCGCGGGGGTCCGGACGGGGCAGCCGCCGTCGGAGACAGGCGGCGGTGGCGGGCGGGGCGGAGACCGGGCAAGTCGAACCCGAGTCTCGGGCAAGGTCGGAAGAATTGAGCTTCCAAGTACTACGGGAGCGGAAACGGCAACGCAGCGAGATTCAACCGTCTGCCACGTCCCGACCAACGGCAGGAGTGATCCGGCCAGGCCGAGGTTGTACCTCGCCCAGAATGCTTACCCGGAATCGTGACCAACGCCGGGCCCGGACTGAGCCGCGTCGCGGACTAACACCGCGCTCCTGGGGGTGATGCCGTCGCCAGGTATTAACCTGCTTCGGTCGGATTGACCGACGCATCGGGAAGTAACTCCGCGGCTCGATTCGCTCTGTACGTTTGTCACCATCGACTCTCGAACAGTTACCTCCCTCGGTGTATGTCGTGTCCTCATCTCGAACTGGGCGGAGATACCTTGAGCATGGCGAGGCTTCGCGGGCAAGGTCGTTGAAGCTCGACACAAAATGATGTCCCGTGATCAATCAGGGACTGAGCGAGATCATCGGTCCGTTCTCCGTTCCGCCATCCAGTGACAAGCGGGAACGGAACAACGATCCGGGACAGAAGAGAAGAGGCCACGGCTAGTACCGCCCTTTGCAGACCACGGCTTACATCGATGATCGTGATCGAAAGTAGGTCAATTATCGTGACCACTCTCACGCCCGGCGGGGCAAAAGCGCCGATCACTCCGCCCACCAACGTGCAGAAAACCATCCCGGCGGCGTTTTTCACGGTCGGTCCCCCCTTGCGTGCAACCAGCCCCGGAGTCGAAGATGCCCGTGGCGCGATCGTTTTTTCATGCGCGCGGTAAGCGTTTCCTGCTGAGAATCGACCGTCGTGCGGGTCTTGACCAACACACGAGGCTGGCGAGCGAACATGAGCACTCTTCACGACCCATGGCTCGATAGGGCGGCTGACCGAGGCGGCCGTGATGACGAGACTGACCGTCCCACTCGCGTGCGGTTCGTGGTGCTGGCCTCGGCGTGCGTGCTAGCGGTGATTACCTATATTCACCGCGTCGGCTTCGCCACGGCCATCGCCGAGATCAAGGGGCCGCTGGGGCTGACCGACGGGCACCTGGGATGGCTGATGGCCTCGTTCATGGTGGCTTATGGGCTTTTCGAGATGCCCTGGGGTTCGCTTGGTGATCGGCTGGGCGTGCGGAACATCCTGGCGGCCATCATCCTGGGCGGCTCGGCGCTCACCGCGGCGCTTGTGCTGGTCGTCTGGTTTCCCCAAAAAGTCGTCTGGACTTTCACATTCTTGCTCCTCGTCCGCTTTCTTTTCGGTGCCTTCCAGGCCGGCACGTTTCCGTCGATCTCACGGATGATGGCCGACTGGATGCCGCTTCAAGAGCGCGGCGGCGCTCAGGGATTGCTCTGGATGTCCAGCCGGGTGGGCGGCGCGGCGGCACCTTCGCTCCTGGTCTGGCTGATCGCAGTAATCGGCAACTGGCAAGCGCCCGTTTTGCTCGCAGCCTGTCTCGGCGCCGTCTGGTGCTGCCGTCTTCTGGCCGTGGTTCCGGAACCAGCCCGAAGATATGCGGCAGGTCAACCAGGCCGAGCTCAAAATCATCGCATCAGGTCGGGCCGCCAAGGCCGCTTCCGGCCACGGCAAGATTCCCTGGTCGGCCATGGTCCAGTCACGGAGCGTCGTGGCCCTCTGCGCGATGTACGGGTTCCTGGGCTACAGCGGCAACTTCTTCTTGACATTACTGCCCACCTATCTCAAGAACCATCGCCACCTGAGCTCCGAGACCGCGGGCCTGCTGACCTCGATGCCCTTCGCCTGTGGAACGGTCGCCTGCCTGATGGGAGGCGCGATGTCTGACCTGATCATCCGCCGCTGGGGCCCGCGCTGGGGACGGCGCACCGTCGGGCGCGGTGGGAATGACGCTCGCGTCGCTATCCATTCTCTGCACGGCGTGGGCCGACACCGTGCCACTCCTGGGTGTTTTGCTCTGCCTGACCTTCATCGGCAACGATCTGGCGATGGGCCCCGCCTGGGCCGCCGCGGCGGATATCGGCGGCCGCCACACCGGCGTCCTCTCCGGCGCCATGAACATGATGGCCAGCCTCACCGCGGCCCTTGGTGCATTGGCCACGGGCTACCTGTTTGAATCGGGACACATGATATTGCCGTTCGCAATCTTCGCCGGCAGCTATGCCCTGGGCGCGATCTCATGGCTGGGAGTCCACGTGCGGCGGACGCTGGAGCATGGCGATTGATCATTGGCTAAGGCCGGGGCTCAAACTTGGGTTCCAGATCGCCCCAATTGGTGCGAAACGCCCTCCTGAGGGGTCCGCTTTGTGGACCGATAGTGATGCTCCACAGTGGATATGAGGCGATGTCGGGCGTCAGAAGCAGTACGATCGCCCGGAATATGTTGACACATGATGCTATCTACCGTCCATCGCGACCCTCAGTTTGTTCCGGAGGATGGCCCGACGCCGCCGGACGAAGATCGTGTACGAAAATGACTCCCACGACCGGGCAACGGTCGGCTCAGTCTTCGCGGCCGTCGCCCAGTTCGTGGCCCGGCCGTTTGTTTGGGAAGAAAGCGCGTTCGGGAACGAGCTGAGAGACGGAATTGAGAGGGTTAGCAGTGAGAAGCGTGTCCGGGATGATCCCGACCTTGACCTGCGAGAACTCTTGACCCTCATGACGCGGCGGATGTCCCGCGGCCGCTGCCATCATCCATTGGAATTCCTCAATGTGGTCGGGTACTTCGCTGATGCGTCGGACTTGGGTGATCTCGGCAGAATCCCCGTTGACCTGATAACCCCGATAGGTCAGCGCGTACCATGCGTCATTCAGTCCGAGGCGTTCTAGCTCAGTTTGCAGTGCCTCCGGGGAGTGGAAGACGGTTGCACCGGCCTCGCCTTGGGCCACATTGCGAAGGGCCCGGGGGATCCACAGGGCGGTCACCTCGGTTCGCACGACGATCCCCGAATTGGGCGGATCTTCCGGACCCGGGGATCCGGCACCAAAGCTCACCCAGGTCAGGCCGAACCCCCCGGCAATGGCGACCACGGCAACGCCGGCAGTTTGAGACAGTCTCGCGATCACTGCGATGACGATTGAGAGGCTGCTGTGTGATCGGTTCGACGCGTTGTCATAATTTCTCATCGGTCAACTCCCTGTGATCAAGTACCCCGGCTGGTGGAGGAGTAATCAAGGCGCGCATCCCGGACGGCAGCGGGGCAATCTCTGCTACACCGCGGATGATTCGAGGTTATTGGCCGCTAACACCACCGCCGTGACGATGTTGCCGTTGCACGCCCGACAGGCCGCCAGGCATTGTGACTGGTGTTTTGTCGTGCGACATTTGTAGAAGGGTTTTCACGGGTCCTGGCGGCCAGCCCAGGCGGCTCCCAGTCCCAAGGGGCTCAGGACCGCGCCGGCGAGGACGACCCTCAGCCGGCGCATCGATTCGCGGCGCGGCATCGACTCGGGCACTGACTCGGAGAGTTCGTCAAACAGATCGCCCAATATCGATCAGTCTCTTCTTCGAAGAAAGTGATGATCACACGCGAACGCGTGACAAGGCGATTACTGGTATGGTACGCAACCATCTTGGCAAATATAAAAGTCCGCGCAAACGACGCCGCATGCTCCGCAGTTGGAGTTGTCAAAGTGCAGGTTGGTGCAAACGCCACCACAAAGCGTACCCCCCGATTCGCATGGGCTGCATTCCCCTCCGTTGCAGTACGGTGTCGATCCGCCACAGACGTTGCCGCAGGCACCGCAGTTTTCGGGATCACGATTCACGGGGGTGCAGGTGCCGTTGCAGCGGATGGCGCCAGCGACGCAGTCGTAGACGCACGTGCCGGAGACGCACGCGACGGTTTCGTTGGGAGGAGGTGCGGCACACACCGCTCCCGCAGCTTCCGCAGTTGGAGACGTCGGTGGCGAGATCGGCGCAATGACCGCCGCAACAGGTCTGTCCCAAATGCTGGCAGTTATTTCCGCAGGCCCCGCAGTTCGGGTCGTGCAACAGGTCGCTGCACACCCCGCCGCAAGCGGCGGTCGAGCAGCAGACGTAACTTCCGCAGGATCCGCCGATGCGGCTGGTGTTGCTGTTGCACGCCCGACAGGCCGCCAGGCATTGTGACTGCTGCTTCGTCGTGCGACATTTGCAGAAGGCTTGGCACGGGTCTCTGCGGCCAGCCCAGGCGGTTCCCACCCCCAGCGGGCTCAGCACCGCGCCAGCGAAGACGGCCCCCAGCCGGCGCAGCGACTCACGGCGCGGCATTGACTCGGCCAGCGACTTGGAGAATTCATCGAATAGATTGTCCATGATCGATCCCTCGCTTTCTCGAGATGGGTGGTTGTGACAGTCGCCGGTGTGTCAATATCAGCAATTCTCGCAATAGCCTTCGCAGACACCAAAAGAGCAGGAGGTCTGCTCAGGGCATACGAAGCCGCACGTGCCGCAATTGTTGCTGTCCCAATTCAAGTCGGCGCCGTTGCAGTACGTTTCCGTGCATACGCCGTGGGTACAGAACGGCGTTGATCCGCCACAGACGCTGCCGCAGGCTCCGCAGTTGTTGGGATCGAAACCCAGGAAGGTGCAGGTGCCGTTGCAGCGGATGGCGCCAGCGACGCAGTTGTAGACGCATGTGCCGGAGATGCACGCGACGTATTCGTTCGGAGGAGGTGCGGCGCACACCCTTCCGCAGCTTCCGCAGTTGGAGACGTCGGTGGCGAGATCGGCACAACGACCGCCGCAACAGGTCTTCCCCAGGGCGTGGCAGTTATTTCCGCAGGCCCCGCAGTTCGGGTCGTGCAACAGGTCGCTGCACACCCCGCCGCAAGCGGCGGTCGGGCAGCAGACGTAATTTCCGCAGGATCCGCCGATGCGGCTGGTGTTGCTGTTGCACGCCCGACAGGCCGCCAGGCATTGTGACTGCTGCTTCGTCGTGCGACATTTGCAGAAGGCTTGGCACGGGTCTCTGCGGCCAGCCCAGGCGGTTCCCACCCCCAGCGGGCTCAGCACCGCACCGGCGAAAACGGCCCCCAGCCGGCGCAGCGACTCACGGCGCGGCACCGACTCGGCCAGCGACTTGGAGAATTCATCGAATAGATTGTCCATGATCGATTCCTCTCTTCTTACAGGAAGACGGATGGTGATGGTGACTGACACGTCGGAAACACGCTCTGTCCCGTCGGGTGATCTGAGTCATTTCCCGTTCGCCCAGGCGTACTCCTTTCCGGGCAGCAACGACTTGGCGTCGTCGCCGGAGTCACGGACCGGCTCGTCAGCCAAGGCCAGAATGGGCCCGACTCCCACGGCGACATCGCTGGCGAGGATGCCCTGCTCGTCGATCAGATAGCCGATAGGGGTGGCGAACATCGCGTACTGGAGAGAGATTTCCCACTGCCGCTGCAGCACGATGGGGAAGGTCAGCCCTAGCGCGGCCACCTTGGCGCGATTTGCCTCGACATCACGCCTGCTCACCACGAGCACCTGAAGATCCGGCCGCCGCAGGTGAATCTCCTGTAACCGCGGCGCCAGTTCATCACAGGGGCCGCAGTCCGGATCGGAGAACACCAGCAGCACTCGCCCGCCCCGAAGGTCGGCCAGCGACAGCTCGCCGCCGTCCACCCGCGGCAACTGGAAGCCAGGTGCAGGAGTGCCGGCCTTGAGTCCATTCCGGTTCAGGCGACTGCGGGCCAGCGAGGGATCGCCCTTACCTCCGACTCGACGCCGAGCCGTTCCCGGGAACCCCCGCGTCGTTCTGATCGGCCACGATCGTGGCTGCCAGTTTCAGCAGAGGCTCGGCGCCAACGGCCAGCTCGCTGGCGATGCGCCCCGCCTTGTCGATCCGATATCCCATGGGCGTTCCCTGGGCGCGGAACTTCGAGGCGATTTCCATCTCTTCCTGACGCAGCACCAGGCACCGTATGCCGTACTGCTCGACGAGCTTCCGGTTCTCCTGAACATCGCCGGTGGAGACCAAGACCGGTACAGGCCGGTCGCCGCCTCCTTCCGGGAGCGCGGCAAGGTCGGGGGCCATCTTGGTGCAGTACCCGCACTGCGGGTTGAAGAAGATGAGCAGCACATTCCTGTCACGGAACTCGGAAAGCTTGTGGCGGACTCCCGTGAGATCGGGAAGCTCAAAATCCGGCGCGGCCATGCCGATTGGCAGGCCGCCGTCCTCCCGAGCCTTCGTCCCGGCTCGAGGCGCGAGTTGTTTCTCGATTGTCTCCAGTCGCAACAAGAGGCGGCCATTCTGGCGGACGAGCTGAAACCCGAGCCAGGCTCCCACGCCGATCAGCAGCCAGGGCAAGACCGTTCCGAATACGATGGCAGTCATCAGAGAATCTCCCATGCTGGTCTGCGAAACAGTCAGTGGACATCGCGACCGGCGCGCAGACCGAGCGCCGGGGCGATGCTGGGCCGGTGAGGCACTTGCTTGGCGGCGCGGCCAGGACCGCACCGGCCGCTTCCTTCAGTTGACATCGACGTCAGTCGTCGTCCCCGTCGTCGTCATCGTGGAGGCGGATGGTCCCTTTGAAGGAACCGTCGGTCGTGCCGGCAATCGTGTCGAACAATCGCTCGCAGACGAAGCTCCCAGTGGCATGGGCGAACTGACCCGTGCCGCCCGTGATGGTCGCCGTTTCCACAATAGAGAGGACGCCCGGTGTCGACGTGGGTGTGGCTTGCCCGGTAAAGGTGGCGTTCAGCGTGTCGCCGTTGGCCGTCACGAAGTAGTAGAACCCCGTAGCGGTGCTGTTCGAGCGGTTCACGATGTGCGGGATCCGCACCGTGAACTCGCCCAGGTGGTTAGCCTTTCCCGTGCCCTCGCACCAGAACGAACACGATCGGCGGGTCAACCGGGGTGATGGTAACCACCCCTTCCAGGCTGCCTTTGAAATGGACATGCTCTCCTGCGGCCAAGGGGCCGGTGATCCCCAGCACGGCCACGGCTGCCAGCGCGAGGCTGGCTGTGGAACTGAAACGTTTCATAGCTTCTCTCCCGGTCTGCGATAGAATTGAGAGACAACGTTCCCAGCGCGCAGACCGAGCGCCGGGGCGGTGCCGGGCCGGTGAGGAGCTTGCTTGGCGGTAAGGACCCCACCGGCCGCTTTGCTTTGCTCGGATCGGAATCGCGAAGCCACGTCTGCGACTTCCGCGATCACCTGTGTTTCATATTGACACGGAATAATTCGTCGGCTTCCGCAAGAAATGCTTGGACGGCCTGGTCAAGGGGATTCTCTCCCCAGGCCCGGCCGTCGATCTGTTTCACGGCCTGGTCGTACAAGCGGCGGGCTTCAGTGTTGTGCCGGTCTCGTTCTTGCTCGGGTAGGTCCTTCTCCATTGCCAGTTTCCAATGGGCCAAGGATATCACGATCCACTGGGCGTAATCGCCCGGGTTCTGTAACTTGCAGGACGTGTCCAGGGCCTCGATGCTGGCCTTCCAGCTTCCCGCCCGGTACTGGGCCCATCCCAATTCCTGCCACGCGTAGACCGATTTCGAATCAATTTCGACGGCCTTGCGGTAGCAGGCGATCGCGTCGTCCAGCTTCTTCTGACTGGATAGGGCAAGGCCTTGGTTGGTGTAGGCATAAATTAATCTCGGATCGATTTCGATGGCCTTACGGAAGCAGGCGATGGCCTCGTCAAATTTCCCCTGTTTGTACAAGACATTGCCAACGTTACAGTGTGCCCCGGCGTATTTCGGGTCGATTTCGATGGCCTTGCGGTACCAGGCGATGGCCTGGTCCAGCTTCCCCAGACTGGAGAGGCGGTTACCGAGGGCGTTGTGGGCCTTGGCGTGTTTGGGATCAAGCTCGATGGCCTTGTAGTACCAGGCAACGGCCTCGTCCATTCTGTCCGGCTCCGCCAAGGCATTTCCGATGAGGAAGGCACCGTCCGCGCCCTGGAGGTCTCCTTTCCGCGCCAGGATCAGTCCGAGCACGCGCGAGGCCACAGCGTCGGGCTCCGCCGTCAATTCGACGTTTTCACGGGCCAGCATGACTGCTCGGGCACGGGCAGATCGATCCGGGTCCGCGGCCAGGCTCAAGGACAGACTGGCCAGAACCTCGCGGTAGTACCGGTAGTCCTCATTGAAGACGAGAAGGGGCCGCGCCTGCGCCAGAATCGGGATGGCCCTCTGCGGCTGGCCGCAGCGGATCAGAAGATCGCTCAACGCCATGTACCCGTCGTAGCCTTCGTCTCGAGTCATGGCTCTTGAATCTGGTCTCCTTTCGAGCGAGTTCAGGTCGAATTCGGGCCGTTCGAACAAGGCCAGGATGCGGCGGTCGAGTGCTTCCGCCTCGCCCGGTCGCCCCTGGAAGCGAAGCATCCTGCCGAAACTCCAGCCACCCAGATTGCAGATCGAGTACCAGTCATCGGCGTGATCGGGGTGGATCCGGGCCAGGCGTTCGAACATTTCGAGGGACCGCCGGAACGCCGCTTCGGCCTGCTCGTACTGCCCCCAGTCCTGGGCCCGCTGGCCCAGAAATAAGAGCGTGTTGGCCAGGGCGCCGAGCGCAGACGTGTCCTCCGGACTGTCCCGCGCTGCCTGCTCATAGAGGGCCTGGGCCTTGAGGAACAACTCGAACTGTACCGGGTCGTCGTAGGAGGAAACCTTCCCCATGAGGGCCTGGGCATTGAGGTTCAACTCGAACTGTACCGGGTCGTCGTAGGAGGAAAGCTTCCCCATAAAGAAGCAAGACTCCGCCACCTCGTAGGCGAATCTGTGATCGTCCGCATTGTTCTCGATGATGTGGGTGTAGAACTGGAGCAGATCCTTCTTGACAGCGCTTTGCATCTTCACAGTCTGTTCAGGGCCTGCGACGGACCGCAGGTTGCGATAGAGACCGTTCATTTTGCGCACCGCCTGGAACGACAAGCGAAATCTCTCATCCGCCCGCTGCCTCTGCACCACGGCCTCGTCCCGTTCCCGGTTAGCCTGTTTCTCCGCAGACTTCGCGTGCACCGCCGCGGACCGGGCGGCGTGTTCCGCTCGTCCGGCGCGAACTGCCTGCCAGGCGCTGATCGTCGTGCTGGCGACCAGGGCCGTCGCCACCACCGCCGCCGTCGCCAGCGCCGTCCGGTTCCGTCGCGCGAACTTGCGGAGGCGGTAGCCGACCGACGGGGGACACGCCTGCACCGGCTCGTCGTTTAAGTAGCGCTGCACATCCATCGCGAATCCGCTGGCAGTCTCATAACGGCGGCTGCGGTCCTTCTCCAGGGTCTTCATCACGATCCAGTCCAGCTCGCCGCGGACCAGCTTCGTCAGCCGGGCCGGCTCCATGTGGCGCTGGGCCGAGATCGACGCCAGCGCCTCGCCCGAGTCGCTCAGCCGCGTGCTCGGCCTGGGCGGCTCCTCCTCCTTGATCATGCGGAGAATCTCGCCGTACGCCGCCTCGCGGACGCGCTTGTGGGACAGCGGCGTGTTGCCCGTGAGCAGCTCGTACAGGAGCACGCCCAGCGAGAAAATGTCGCTGCGCGTGTCGACGCCAAGGGCGCTCATCTCCGCCTGCTCCGGGCTCATGTATTCCAGGGTGCCGACCAGGGTGCCGTACTGCGTGAACAGCGTCCGCTCGGTGAGCCTTTGCTCGGTCGCCTTGGCGACGCCGAAGTCGATCACCTTAGGTACCGGCTTCCCGTCGTAGAGTGTGATCATGACATTGGACGGTTTGATGTCGCGGTGGATGATCCCCTTCTGATGGGCGTGCTGGATGGCCTGGCAAACCGGCACGAACAGCTCCAGACGCTGGCGCGGCGTCAAGCGGTTCTCGTCACAGTACTTGGTGATCGGTACGCCGTGAACCAGCTCCATGACGAAAAAAGGCCGGCCGGATTCCGTCGCCCCGGCGTCGAGGACACGGGCGATGTTGACATGGTCCATCATGGCCAGCGCCTGGCGCTCGGCCTCGAACCGGGCAATGACCTGGCGGCTGTCCATGCCGGCCTTGATGACCTTGAGCGCGACCTTGCGCTGGACGGGATGCGCCTGTTCGGCCATGTAGACGGTGCCCATGCCGCCCTCGCCGAGCTGTTGCAATAACTTGTACGGGCCGATGACTGTGCCGGGCTGCTCGCTGACTTCTGACAGGTCCACAGTGCCCCCGAGCCCGGGAGGAGGCGCATCGAGCAGCCCTAGTGACCCCTCGTGGCAGCTCAGCAGCTCACGTATGCGCCGCAGAAGCTCGGGATCCCCCGCGCATGTCGCTTCGACGCACACCGCCCGCTCGTGCGGGGTCGCTTTGTCGAGGGCGGCGAGAAAGATCGCCTCAGCATCTCGTTCGTGCTCGGTCATGTCGCCACGTCCTTCGCGTTTCGTGTCCACCTACAGTGCGGAATCGGCGGACATATCACCCCACGGATCGATGCGAATTCTCGAAAATACTTCAGCCGTCGGAATCTGTGGCATCCTTCTTCAGCTCGGCGTGGAGCCAGGCACGCGCGTAAGCCCAGTAGCGATCGGCCGTCGTGGAAGAGATGCCGAGGGCGTCCGCAGCCTGGGGTATCGTCAGACCGGCGAAGTAGCGAAGCTTGACGAGGTTGGCCTTGAGCGAGTCCACCTTCTCGAAGCGTTCGAGAGCCTCGTTGACCGCCAGCACGTCCAGGGACCGCTCGGGCGCGACGATCTCTTCATGTTCCATGTCCCGTCGCAGGCGACCACCGCCTCGGCGCTGGCTCATCTTGTGCCGTGCCTGGTCGATCAGAATGCGTCGCATGGCCTCGGCCGCGGCGGTGAAGAAGTGGCCGCTGGTGTTCCAGTGCTGTTCAATGGAGGGTTGACACGCGCCGCGCCCGGTACCACCAGCCGAATGTACGCTTCGTGCACCAACGCCGGGGCGTCTAAGGTTTGTCCCGCCTTCTCTTGCCCTAGCTTCTGCGCGGCCAGTTTGCGAAGTTCGTCGTAAATCAGGGGCAGGAGCTGCTCGACGGCGTGTGGGTCGCCCTGCTCGATGGCAGACAGGATGCGGGTTACTTCACTCATCGGCAGCTCGGGGGCTGAGGAACGCCTGGCGTTCTGACCCACTCAAACAATTGCCTCTCGGCGCTGTCACCGATTCGCCATAGCGGGACTGGACGGCTCGGTCATGGGCGCTGGCCATCGGTATTGCTGCTAAACGAACAACCAGTACTTCTACTCTATCCTCAGGTTCTTGGCTGGCTCTTTAAAGAGAGTAACATGTTAATCGAGCGATAAACTGAACCACGACTGGCTGGAAGCCGGTGGGTTCGATAGTCGGCTGAAAGCCCGACTGTTCTTTGAACCAAAGAAGTCGCAGACTTTTGATTTCCCCGGCTATAACAAGGAGCCACGAGGAGCCACGGCCGGCTCGATGCCAAGCTGGGTCCCACGTACTGGAAGTTGTCGCCTAAAGGCGAGGAATTCTAGATCCCACAATGAGACATTAAGTAACCACATTCGCATGCCATGGTATCAGGATGAGCTCCGAGAGGGCCGCCTACGCCAGCTTGCACCCGTTGGCTGGGTGTATCCGGAGCGGCCCACGCTTTTCTCTCAATCACTGGCAGAGGCCTCTTCACTGATAATGCGTCGGCGATTTCGTCACCACCATCACCTCCTCGATAGCTACCGGCTGGAGCGATCCGGTTGCCCGGAGGACCCACTAGTGCCGCATCCACACTAAGTCTTGGGTTTGGCGACCCCCGCGAGTTCCGGGAGATTCCCAGGCACACTGAAGAGGCTGTACCCGAAGATTTAGAGTGGATGAGGCACTAGCCCTGGAGATCAGAAACCTTTTCACGGTGCAGACTGCCACCACTTGTTCCCTACACCAACCGTTCCCTCGACTTCACCGGCGGACTCACGATAGGCCGGGGCCTGACGTCAGACTTCGTCGAAGAATCTACGGCAGAGGTGCCACCGGAATCCTTGTGTCCTTGAAAAGCTGCACATTGAAGAATGCGATGTATCCCCCACCCTCACCATTATCGAGGCTTATTTCGACGTTATGAGGCTGGTCGAAATCAGCATGTGTGCGTGCTTTGGGGGTCCGCCATTCTGGCGTATCCGCATCCAAGTCAAAGAAGGTTCTCGCGTTCTGGCCAACCAGATCATCACCCATTCCGAACAATCCCGAAATGATATCCCCTGCCGTGCCCCCAAAGATGTTCAGGACAGATTGAATGTAGGCACCGACGTCCGGGCTCACTCCGAGAAGTGGAAGCGCAAGCGTCAACTTGGCGGAGGTGTCGTTCAAGAACTTTGTAACCTTGGCAGCCGCCTCGTCTGGGTCTCCTTTATCGTGGTCCATCCCCGTGACAGACAACACAACTGGTGGCTGAGCGTCGGTCGTTATCGTCTGCTGTAGGACAACGTTGTGGCCTGATTTCACATCAAAGTCGGGGATGATATTGGTCCGCACGGTGACAGCTCTCTCCGGATTTGTCCCTGCGACGCCGATAATGAAGTACGGTTGATCGGCACTGATGTCGTTTGTGTTGACGACCCGATAGCCCACGAACTTGACTTCGGCTCGAAAAGTTTGAAAACCTTGTGGGCCATTTACGAGATCGAGCAACTCGATCAAGCCCCCCGAATAAGGCTTGGTGAAGCCGCCATCGCCAGTCGGTCGCAAGTCGCCCAAGGGAAAACCGATGGGGCCTGTTAGCCCTCCTAGACGCTGATGATGGCGATTGATAAGGATCCTGCTTGCTTGTCTTCGAAAGCTTGGGTCGTGGATCTCGGTAACGGTTTCCAAGGCCCTGAGTGACGTCACGTTCTGTGGAAGCACTGACCTAAGGCTGAGCGACATCGGGGATACCTCCTATGCGACAGGGAAGATAAGGACTGGGCACGGTCGAATTGTTGAGAGCCACCAAGCTTGCACCTTGGCGACCAGTTTCGAGCTGTGGCTCTGGAGCTGGGAGATTGACTTTGAAAGGCACGGACGCCCAGAAATCATGGACAAGTTCATGCCGATTCCTACCCGACCTCTAAATGCCAGCTGGCCATTCTCCCTGCAACAAGGCGATGGCGCGATCCTGACTGCATGTGCGCTACCGCAGAGCTACAAGGACGGGAAGCAGCCCGCGGCCCGCCTGTAACCTCTCGAGCGCTTTGCCGATGACCGCTCCAAATGCACGCGCCGGATCCGTCGCTGCGCATGGCGTGTCCGGGGGTGGGTGACGTGGTGAGCATGTCGCCGACCTCGATCGGCGCCCAGTCCGCATCGACCTTGCACCAGACCTTTCCCGATAGCGCGAGCGGGCAGCGGTTGGCGTCAGGTTGACGGTCCAGTACGATGCCCGGGCGATAGTTGCCCGCACCTGACACGATCCCTGCGGCGCGGCGGTCATAAGGCTCGTCGCTGACGCAAACTCGGTCATGGCCGGCCAGCACGACGACGCTGCCCGGCTCGGCAACCAGCGGCCCGACCACTCCGAACTCTTCGGCGAGGTCCGCCCCGGGGCATCGCACGTCCCCCTCGACGACGAGGTCCCGAGTGATCCTCACATTTCCCCCAAAGAGTCCTGCCAAGCCGTCCCCCGCGTGAACGGCACGTAGCGCCGCCGGCCCGCTTTGAGTCTTAGCGTCAACACCTACCGAACTCGTGCTGCTGCCTGAAACACCGGGCCCCGTTCGGCTCTCGCCGAAAACACCGGAGAAGCCGTTGCCTTCACAAATCCCGTGGACTCCCTCGCTGTCGCCTCTGCTGACCCCAAGGACGCCACGGCCATTCCCCGCGTGGACGGCCCGCAGTGCTGCCGGCCCACTTTGGGTGTTAGCATCGACACCTACCGAACTCGTGCTGCTGCCTGAAACACCGGGCCCCGTTCGGCTCTCGCCGAAAACACCGGAGAAGCCGTTGCCATGGCAAGCTCCAAGCACGCCAGGGCCATCGCCAGCGTGGATGGCCCGCAGTGCGGCTGGCCCGCTTTGAGTCTTGGCATCGACACCTACTGAACTCGTGCTGGACCCAGAGACGCCAGGCCCCGTGATGGCCTCGCCAAAAACGCCAGCGGAGCCGAGGCCGTCCCCAGTGCTTCGCCCAATGACTCCATTGGCTGGGCTAACTCCGAGCACGCCAGGCCCGCCGGCCGACGTGTGTGTGCCCTGAACGGCGGCGATGTCCGGTAGGTCCGTTTCAACATTTAATGGATCTGCCATAGCTTACCTCTTTCGCAATCAGATTTGTCTTCGTTGGCACACGATGTCGACGAGGCGTGTCGAACATGACGGCACGTCCTTCGCGCTTCGTGTCCACCTACAGTGCGGAATCGGCGCACGAATCACCCCACGGATCGAGGCGAATTCTGGAAAATTCTTCAGCCGCCGGGATCTAGGGCATCCTTCTTCAGGCTCGGCGTGGAGCCACGCACGCGCGTAAGCCCAGTAGCGATCGGCGGTCGTGGAAGAAATGCCGAGAGCATCCGCGGCCTGGGGAATCGTCGGGCCGGCGAAGTAACGAAGTTGGACGAGCTGTGAAAGTACGATCAGACGACGAAACCCCGCCTCGAAACTCGCCTCAGAACCAAGCTGTGCCCTTGACTATCGATTCTCGCTCGCGCTGATCATTTGCTGCGCGATGACTTGATAGCCCAGATCATTGGGATGGGATCCTGCGGGCTCAATCGTATAGTCCAATTCATGGCCGACGAACGGCTCGTAAATGTCCACCAAGGTGGCATGGAAGTCGCTCGCGACTGCCTGGACCATCCTCTGAAATGATTGAAACAGAGGAATCTCAAACTGGTTGATGGGGTCGTTCGGACCCAGGAATCCCAACGCATTGAAGTAATCCAGGAGGACCAATCTTACCCGCGGTAGTTCCCGGTGAATCTCGGTCAGAGCCGTCATGTAATTGGTCTGGATCGTAGCGAAGGTCTGGCCAATCAAGAGCTGTTGCTGATCGTTCGGAAGCGAGAAGAACTCGGGATGACTTACCGTCAGCAGGTAAGCAACGTCATTGATCCCCAGAGCAAAGCTGACGTGCGTAATGCGGTGGTGCGCCTTTTTTTCCGCGGCGATCGTCGAGAGCAGGAGCTGCTCCTGGCTCGACGAGGGGTCGGTGTAGTTCAGATTGAAAGAGGCGGCAAGCTGATGCGGAGCGATACCCGGCGCAGAGGCGTCAAAGAAAGTCGTGCTGGTTTCGCCTGGTATCGCCAGGTTGATGACCTGCGGACGCACGCCGTGGTGTCGCGTGGCTAGCCAGTCCGCATAGAGCGACACATAACCCTGATCACCCTTGGATTGGGGGATGACGTCGGTCTCGCCGAACGCGATCGAATCACCAAGCGCAAGGTAATCCTCCACGTGCTGGCGGTGCCCCTTCCCTTTGTCTCGATGTTCCTGCATCAAGATCCGGTGATCAATTGCTGCTGAAGTCGTCACGACCCGTCTGGTCGCAGATGACGTCAGCCCGGGGCTGGCTCCTCTTTGCCTCGAGCCAACGCCAGTGCTCGTGTCTGTCTGCTTCAGCGTGTACACAGCCGCGGTAGGCGTACGGAGGTGGCCGTGGTTGTTGCCGTGGACCAGGGAATCGACGCGGGAGCCGGTGTGGCCCCGGTCGGATTCATAATGGCTGGGAAGCTGGCCACGGGTCTCGCCAGGATGCACGTGAGCAAAGTTTTCCGGCGGCGCATGCTGCGCCGGTCGTCAACAGAGATGAGAGGCACAGCCGGGCTTCGAGAGCTTCGAGGTGGAGCGTCTTACGGGTGGAAGCGTGTTTTCGCGACATCGTGGGTTCTCCGTGTCAAGGGTCGAGTTCGTCAAGTTAAGAAATGTCCTTGGAATCGCATTGAAGACAGATCATGCCGCCGATGTATCTTTTGGCGATGTCACCGATTGGCCATCGCGAGACTGGACGGCTCGGTCATGGCCGGTCGCATCGCCGCGAAGTGGTGGATCGTTTGAGGGCGCGCCTGGGACGCGCCGCCGGCGAGTGACCGGTGAGGGCCGCCACGCGGCTCAGACCTCACCAGTCACTCGGCTCGGTTACTTCTTCGGCTTGGCCAGGATCCCGAACACGTCGTCGTCGCTGGTAGAGGCATCGTTCAAGAAGATGGCTGTCAGGTCGGCGCTCGCGACCCCGCCCGGAGAGAGGTAGAGACCGCCGCCCTGGCCGAGCCCGGCGGTGCCGCCGTCGCTGGCCCCGCCGACGGCCCGGTTGAACACCACGAGACTGCGCCGGAGCGTGAGGGTCGGCGTGCCGAACGGGTTCGGCGCCGTTGAAGATGCCGCCGCCCAGTCCGTTGCCGCCGTTGCCGCCCTGGCCCGCGCCGCCGATCGCCTGGTTCAGGGCGATCAACGAGTCGGTAACGTTGAGTACGCCGCCGTTTTCGTTCGCGATGGCACCGCCCTGACCGGTCGCGCCCGTGGCGCCGGCCCCGCCGACGGCCCGGTTACCGAGAAGCGCGCTGCCGGTGACATCAGCAGTGGCAGTCACGGTCACGGGGAGGGAGGCGGCTCCGGCGACGAAGTTGGCGATCGCCCCGCCCCGGCCGATCTGCGCTGGTGCCGACGCCGGCAGCCCCGCCAACGGCCTGGTTGTCCGTTAACGTGCTGTCGCTGACGGAGAGGATTGCGTCGCCGAAGAGAGCGACGTTGGCGATGGCGCCGCCGGCGCCGAAGCCGCCGGGGAAGCCGCCGCCCGCGCCGCCGACGGCTTGATTGTCGCGGAACTCGCTGTGGCTGATGGTGAAGGTGCCGGCATCATTCATGATGGCCCCGCCGAGGCCGGCGCGGGTGAAGGGGGCGCCAGCGCCGCCGCGCCGCCGACGGCTTGGTTGTCGAGGAAGGTGCTGTAGCTAACGGTGGCCGTGGCGGGCGCGTCCGCGGTCCCGACCGACATGATGGCTCCGCCCAGTCCGGTGCTGCCGGGGCCGCCCGGGTCGCCGTCCGCGCCGAGGGACTGGTTGTGGATGAAGGTGGTGTGGCTGACGCTGAGGGTTCCCGTGTTGAGGATGCCTCCGCCGAACGGGTTGACGTCGGCGCCCATGCCTGGGAGGCCAACGACCACGTTGTCGGACACGACGGCGTGGGAGAGGGTCAGGGTGCCGGCGTTCAGGATGCCGCCCCCCCGCAAGAAGCCGTACCCGTGAGCGATGGTCAAATCGTCAATGCTCGCCGTCACGCCGCTGCTGATGTTGAAGACCCGGCTGGCGTCGCTGCCGCTGACGGCCAGCCTGCCGGCACCCGGGCCGTCGATTTGCAGGTCGTCCGTGATGCCTAACTCACCGCTCGTCAGAGCGACCGTTCCCCGTAGTCTGTGGGCGAAAGCGATGACGTTGACACCTGGATTCGTGTTGGCGGCCGTGATCGCCGCCCGCAGCGAGTCGAGGCCGCTGTCGGCGAGGTTATTCACCGTAAATGTGCTGAGGACGATGCGATCCTCCAGTTGTGCGGCGCTCAACCGGGTCGGCAGGAATCGCTTCGGAAGGCGTGTGGGGCGGCGCCCTTGCTCCTTGCCGGACGGCACGAAGAAGAAAGCGCGGATCGCAGCCAGGTTCGCAGACGCATGGCGAAGACTCCTTGAGAAGAGTAGACTGGTCTGCGATCGAATAGAGAGACAACGCTTCCGGCGCGCAGACCGAGCGCCGGGGCGGTGCCCGGCCGGTGAGGGGCTTGCTTGGCGGTAAGGACCTCACCGGCCGCTTTGCTCTCGGGAGTCGTCAGTCGTCGGTGGTCCGTAGCTCGAAGCGAAGAGACCGATGTTTTCCAGCGAGAACAACGGACTGCACACGACGGATCCCTTGTTACCAATCTGCGCCCAGCAGTTCGCCTCCCGTTGGAGTGACGGCGGCCCACCAAGTCGTGCGACTCATGCCTGGGGCCAGCGTGCGGACGCTGCCGTCGACGAGGCCGACTTGCATGCCGCCTGGGTGAGCCGTCGCGGCCCGGGTCGGATCGCAGTTGCCCTTCGGGGGCCGCATCTGAAAAATCGATTCGGGGCCGATGGCATTCGGGGCGCCACGGCTTGCCAAGGCAGCGATGCAAAACCCCGGGAAAAACGCTCTGGGCGGAAACTGCATGGGCGGTGGCAGCCAGCGGAAAAAGGGGGAAGCGCAGTACGCCCACGCCGTGCCCCCGTCACTGAACGCCGGCACCATGGTCGTGTTGAAGCAGCGGGCATACTTTTCGGCATGGAGAATCGTGTTCGAAGTGCCGTCAGTGATGTCGGTGAGGCGGGCTTTCCCCTGCGGACTGGTCACGGGAGGGTTTCTGCTGAGGTCATTCTTCGCGATCAGCATGGAATTGGGCGCGTAACAGTCGCGCCGAAGGGAACCCCGTTGATCGTCACGACGCCTTCCACACCGATGCTTGGATCAGAAGGGCAAAGGAAGACCGATACGGGGCGAGAGTAGACGGTGTTGTTGCCCGGGTAACTCACCGTCCTTGGTCCGTCCGGCGCCGGGAATTCCAGACTGCCGAGGGCAGCGCGGTAGAGGTTTTCCTGTTCGAGGAACGGCAGCAGATGGAAATGGTAAGTGCCGAACGCATCACCGGCCTGTGGGTAGTATCCAATACCGGGCGGGAGGTGCTGGTTCACGTCATGGAAACGGTGTGCGGCGTAGCCGAGTTGCCTGAGGTTGTTGGCGCACTTGATCCGGTTGGCCGCCTCCCGAGCGCTCTGTACCGCCGGCACCAGCAGGCCGGTGAGGATGGCGATGATCGCGATCACCACCAGCAGCTCGATCAGCGTGAACGCGCGGCGGTTTGGTTTCGAAGTTCGCAAGCACGAGTGCACCTCTTCTTTGGAGACGATTCGCTAACGGCCGGCTACTCAATCCCGTTGTGTCATGTCCCAGATCTTGACCGTGTGATCGCGGCTTCCAGAGATCAGCAACCGGCAGTCGGGGGTGAACGCGAACGCCAGGCTACTGACGAGGCCCGTGTGGCCGCGGAAGGTCCGGACCAGTTTCTTGGTGCGACCGTCCCAGACGCGCACGGTGCTGTCCTCACCCGCGGAGGCGATCCACGCGCCTTCTGGGCTGAAGGCCACGGCACAAATGTCGTCGTAGATGTCCCCGCTGTGCCCCGCGAGTGTGTCCAGTAGGCCTCCAGTCTGCACGTCCCAGATCTTGACGGTGTTGCCGTCGCCGCTCGTCGCCAGGCGCCGGCTGTCCGGGCTGAACGCCGCGTTCAGACACTGCACAGTAACCCGTGCGGGGATGGGCGGGAGGCGGGGTTCTTGCTCCCTTTCCAGGTGCTTCTTGTCCAGGCGGGTTGCGTCCCATAGTTTGATGGCCCCGTCCGAGCTCGCCGAGGCCAAGTGCTTGCCGTCCGGGCTGAACAGCACCCCCCGGATGGCCCGCTTGTGCGTGCCGAGCGTGCCGACCTCCTCGCCGGTCCGCGCGCCCCAGACTTGCACCTTCCCGTTCGCCCTTCCCGTCACCAGATACCGGCCGTCGGGGCTGAACGCTGCTGCGAAGAACTCTGGGTCCCCCGGGCGCGTACCCCTGAGCTGGAAGTCTTCCTGCCCGGTCTGCCAGTCCCAGACCTTGACCGTGAATAGTCCGCCGTCCCCGCCGGCGGAGGCGATCCGCTGACCGTCGGGCCGCCAGGCCACGCAGAAGACAACGTCCCGGTGGCCGGGGAATCCGGCGATCTCCTGGCCCGTCTGCGGGTCCCAGACCCGGGCGGGCGCGCTCAGCCCGGCCGAAACGACCTTCCGGCCGTCAGGGCTGACCGCCAGGGTCCAGATCTCGTTACCATGGTGTCGGAAGGTCGGGGACTCTTGCAGCTCCTGCTCCCCCAGCGGGGTCGCGTCCCAGATGCGGATGCTTCCGTCCTTGCTGGCCGAGGCGAGTCGCCAACCGTCTGGGCTGAACGTCAGGCATCCGCAAGTGTCGGTGTGCCCGCGGAGGCCGAGCAGTTCCCGGCCGGTTGCCGCGTCCCAGACGTGCACGGTCTTGTCTTCGCCGGTCGAACGCGATGCGCCGGCTGTCCGGGCTGAAAGCGACGCCCAGGACGAGTTCCCTTTGCGGTAGCCTTTGGACGAGCTCGCCGGTCCTGGTATTCCAGATGTCCACGTGGCGGGAGAAGCTGGCTGCGGCCAGCCGCCCGCCGTCCTTGTCGAACGCGAGCGCGCTGATGGGATGCCGGGTGTCGCGAGTCTCCGGGAAAGTATGCAGCGGCTCCCCTCCGGCCTCCGAGTCCCAGACCTTCACGCTTCCCCGCCAGTTCCCCGACGCCAGGCGCCGCCCGTCGCGGCTGAACGCGACGCTGATCCGTTGCTTCTCGCCCGCGGCGAAGGTGTGCAGGTGCCGTCGATCCTTCCAGTCCCAGACCTCCACGGAGCCGTCGTAGCCGGCCGCGAGCTGTCTGCCATCAGGGGGGCGGAACGCGGCGGCATACGCCGTCCCGACCGTGTGAACGGTGTCACACCTCTCGTGGAACACCTTAAGGCAGGTCCTCCACTCCCATACATTCACCTCCTTATCCGCGCCGACGGAGGCCAGGTGCCTGCCGTCGGGGTGGAATGCAACGCTGCATGCATACCCGCGGTGCGCGTTTTCGATCGTTTGGACCAGTTTCCCCGTGCGGCTGTTCCAGACCTTGACAGCCCCGTCCCCGACCGCGGAGGCGAGGAACTCGCCGTCCGGACTAAACGCGATACTGTTGACTTCGGCCTTGTCCCGCAGTACCAACGGCTCGATCCGGCAGAACCGCATGAGGTAGTGCCACTCCCAGCCGCGCATATCTTCCGGGCACTCCCTGAGGAATTGGAGGGCGCGACCCAGGTTGTCCACGGACAATTCGCGGTGGGCCAGCGCGATCCGGTGGAAATACGTGTCGTGCCGCAGGGCTTCTCTGGCCTTCTCCGCCGCCCGTTGCCCGCGTGCGATGAGCAGTGTGCTCGTCGCCAGACCCGCGAGCGCCAGCACGACCACCAGGGCCGCTGCTGACGCCGTGACCACCGCCCGCCGGTTGCGACGGGCGAACTTACGAAAGCGGTACCCCGTCGATGCGGGGCACGCCTGCACCGGCTCGTCGTTCAGGTAGCGCCGCACATCCATCGCCAGGCCGCTGGCCGTCTCGTAGCGGCGGTTGCGGTCCTTCTCCAGGGTCTTCATCACGATCCAGTCCAGCTCGCCGCGCACCAGCCTCGTCAGCTTGGCCGGCTCCATGTGGCGCTGCGCCGAGATCGACGCCAGCGCCTCGCCCGAGTCGCTCAGCCGCGTGCTCGGCCTGGGCGGCTCCTCCTCCCGGATCATGCGGAGAATCTCGGCATACGCTGCCTCCGTGAGCCGCTTGTGGGACAGCGGCGTGCTGCCCGTCAGCAGCTCGTACAAGAGCACGCCCAGCGAGAAGATGTCGCTGCGGGTATCGACGCCCAGGGCGCTCATCTCCGCCTGCTCCGGGCTCATGTATTCCAGCGTGCCGACCATCGTGCCGTACTGCGTGAACAGGGTCCGCTCGGTCAGCTTTTGCTCGGTCGCCTTGGCCACGCCGAAGTCGATCACCTTGGGCACCGGCTTGCCGTCGTAGAGCGTGATCATGACGTTGGACGGCTTGATGTCGCGGTGGATGATCCCCTTCTGGTGGGCGTGCTGGATCGCCTGGCAGACCGGCACGAACAGCTCCAGCCGCTCGCCGCGGCGTCAAGTCGGTTATCGTCGCAGTACCTGGTGATCGGCACGCCGTGGACCAGCTCCATGACGAAGTACGGCCGGCCGGATTCCGTCGCCCCGGCGTCGAGGACGCGGGCGATGTTGACATGGTCCATCATGGCCAGGGCCTGCCGCTCGGCCTCGAAGCGGGCGATGACCTGCCGGGTGTCCATGCCCGGCTTGATGACCTTGAGGGCGACCTTGCGCTGCACGGGGCGGGTCTGCTCGGCCATGTAGACGGTGCCCATGCCGCCTTCGCCGATCTGCTGCAATAACTTGTACGGGCCGATGACTGTGCCGGGCTGCTCGCTGACTCGCTGGCATGTCCACGGTGCACCCGAGCCCGGGAGGAGGCGCATCGAGCAGGCCCTTGCGACCCCTCGTGGCAGCTCAGCAGCTCACGTACGCGTCGCAGAAGCTCGGGATCTCCCACGCAAGTCGCTTCGACGTACGCGACCCGCCCTTGCGGGGTCGTTTTGTCCAGTGCGGCGAGAAAGATCGCCTCAGCATCTCGAGCGTGCTCGGTCATAGTGCCACGTCCTTCGCGTTTCGTGTCCACCTACAGTGCGGAATCGGCAGACAAATCACCCCAGGCAGTCGAGGCGAATTCTGGAATATTCTTCAGCCGCCGGAGGTCTGGGGCATCCTTCTTCAGCTCGGCGTGGAGCCACGCCCGCGCGTAAGCCCAGTAGCGATCGGCGGTCGTGGAAGAAATGCCGAGGGCATCCGCGGCCTGGGGAATCGTCAGGCCGGCGAAGTAGCGAAGCTTGACGAGGTTGGCCTTGAGCGGGTCCACCTTCTCGAAGCGTTCGAGGGCCTCGTTGACGGCCAGCACGTCCAGGGAAGGCTCCGCCGCGGCGATCTGGTGGTGTTCGATGTCCTCTCGCCGTCGGCCACCGCCTCGGCGCTGGCTTTGTTTGTGCCGTGCCTGGTCGATCAGGATGCGTCGCATGGCCTCGGCCGCGGCGGTGAAGAAGTGGCCGCTGGTGTTCCAGTGCTGTTCAGCGGGGGTTTGACCCGCGCCGCGCGCCGGCACCACCAAGCGAAGGTACGCTTCGTGGACCAGCGCCGTGGCTTCCAAGGTTTGTCCCGGCTTCTCTTGCCCAGCTTCTGCGCGGCCAGTTTGCGAAGTTCGTCATAGACCAGCGGCAGGAGCTGCTCGGCGGCGTGCGGGTCGCCTTGCTCGATGGCGGAAAGAATCTGCGTCACTTCACTCATCATTCATGCCTTCGCCTTCGCCCCGCGTTTGAGGAAGCTCATCGGCACCAGCCCGATCGTCACGGCCAGGCATGACATGCCCAGCCAGTCGCCGACCTGGGTGTAGAGGCTGGTTCGATCGTCAAGCGGGACGGTCACCGAGAGGAAGGATTCGGTCAGGCGGGGAAGCGTCTCGCGGATCTCGCCGTTGCCGTCGATCAGGGCCGAGATTCCCGTGTTCACGGCGCGGGCCAGGGGAACGCGGTGCTCGATCGTGCGGAAGACGCTCACGGCCAGGTGCATGTCGAGCTCTGAGGAGCCATGGAACCAGCCGTCGTTGGACATGTTGATCAAAACGTCTGGCTGGCGGCCGTCGGCGGTTTCGCGGAAGAACCGGCGAACCACGTGCGGCACGGTATCCTCGAAGCAGATGGCGACGGCCAGGCGATAGTTGCCCAGGGGGAGGGAGACCGGCTCATGACCAAAGGTAAGCGTGGGCACGTAGCCGTTGCGATAGGGCGTGAAGACGGTCAGCCAGGGGAGCGCATCGAGAAACGGGATGAACTCGCCGAAGGGGACGAGGTGAATCTTGTGGTATGACCGGATCGTTCGCACCAGCGGCTCGAACAGAGCCGCCGTGTTGTACTTGCTCAAGCCGTCGGGCCGATGGTCGTAATAGAGTGTGCCAACGAGCATCGGCACTCCGGCGGCGTCGGTCAGGTCGTGGAGGTGGTCATCGACCTTCTGCTTCTTGTCCAGCCAGTCGCCCACGGTGATCTGGTCCGAAATATGCTCCACCTGGCGGGCCAGGACGGCCGCGGAGGTGGTCGGATCCACGACGATGTAGCTATACGGATAGGCCGTCTCGGGCCAGACCAACAGGTCGGGCCGCGGGGTGGCTTGCAGCGCGCGCTGGATGAGATTCCCGATCTGTTCCAGGATCTCCGGCGCATTTCCGGGCGTCTTGTAGCGCTGCGGCAAGTTGGTCTGCAAGAGTGCGAGCCTCGGGCCCTCTCGAAACCGGGCCGTGGACAGCCGATAGGCCCCGTAAACCAAGGTCCCACCCACCAGCAAGGTGACAGTCCAGAGCCGGACCGTTTGCGGGCCCGTGAGGCGAATCCCTCGCGCTGATCTGCGCAGGAGCGGCAACGAGAGCAGATCGACGCACCACGCGTTGACAAGCGCGATCAGGAAGCTGATTCCCAGCGCGCTGGTCACATCGGCCACCTGGATCAAGGCGAGGAAGCGGAACTGGCTGTGCCCGAGGTAATACCAGGGAAACCCGGTCAGCAAGTGGGCGCGGATGTACTCGAGGCCCACCCAGAGAATCGGCGCGGCCATCATGAGCGGGATTTTCAGCCGGAACACCGCGACGCGGGCCAGCAACAAGAACCCGGGCCACCAGAATGAGAAAATGACGGCCAGGACCACCCAGGCCAGCCATGCCGTCGGGTCGGTAAGGCGCACCCACTGCACCGACAGCAGCCAGAAGACCAAGCCCCCTACCCAGGCGCCCAGGTAAAGGCGGAGCCTGGGCCCCGATTGGATCACCAGCCAGAAAAGCGGAAAGAGGGCCACCCAGGCCAGCCAGCTCCATTCCACGGGCGGGAAGGTCCAGTAAAGAAGCAGCCCCGAAGTCAGCCCCGCGACCACCGGATGCCGAGACAGGCGGTCGGTCAGGCCAGGCTGGCGCTTGGTTCCCGTGCGATCCTCCAGCACCTGAGGCGGGGTCATTATTGGCAATTCCTTCATCCTAATCGAGCGACAGGAATCGGACATTTTCACCCGCGTGGAAAGACCTGTCACCGGCGGGAAAAACGGCGAAGCCGTCGGCCTGCGCTACCGCCAGCAAATCGGCTGATCCGGCCCACGGCAACGGCTCGACAACGCCCGGCGACGCATGCTGCGGTCGTTCAAACCACCGCGCCGGGTGATAGGTCGGCCGGTCGCCGCGGTGAGTGAACGTCCCGCCAAGCCTGACCTCGACTGGCTCCGGCAACGACTCTGACCGGCCTGCTAACTGATGCAACGCCGGACCGACAAACAGCAGGAAGCCCACCAGCCCGCTCACAGGATTGCCCGGCAGGCCGAACACCAGCGTTCCCGCGCGGTCGCCCTGGCCTGGCAGGATTCCGAACCAGAGCGGCTTTCCCGGCTTGAGCCGGATCTTGTGAAAGATTCGGGTCACCCCCAGCTCGGCCAGAGCGGCGGGAACAAGGTCACGCTGACCGGCGGATACCCCGCCGGTGATCAGCAGGACATCCGAGTCCAAGCCCTCTTTCAAGATCCGCTTGAGCTCACCCGGCTCGTCCCGGGCGATCGGCAAGGCACTCACTGTGGCTCCTCGCGAGACCGCCAGTGCCTGGAGCATCACGGCGTTCGAGTTACGGATCTGGCCGGGACCGGGCGTTTCCTCCGGTGGCACCAGCTCGTCACCGGTCGAAACGATCGCCACTCTGGGGCGGGGAATGACGATCACGCGGGGCCTTCCCACCGAGGCAAGCAGCCCCAGGCTCGCCGGACTGAGCCTGCTCGATAGCCTCAAAACGAAGTCTCCGGCGCGGTAGACCTGTCCTCGCAAGAGACGATTGCGGCCGGGAGGGACGTCGCGTTCGTCGGTCAAGATGTCGTCGCCCAAGGATCTGGTGCGCTCGTGCATCAAGACGGCGTCGGCGCCCACCGGCAGCGGAGCGCCCGTCATGATCGCCGCCGCCTCGCGCGGTCCCAGGGAACGAGTGGGGGTCTGGCCGGCAAGGATCGTTTCGCCCACGCGAAGCCGGCCATCCGCCGCAGCCAGGTCTGCGGCCCGCACGGCATAGCCGTTGAACAAGCGCCTTGTCGAAGGGGGGCTCGTCGCCATCCGCCGCGACATCCTCGGCCAGCACGCAGCCCAGGCTATCGATCAATGAGCAACGACACGGCGCCAGCGGCTTCGCGTGTTCCCGCACGAGCGCGACCGCCTCCTCGATCGTCAGCAAGCGGTCGCTCGGCGGTGGTTGGCTCATGATTGTTCCAGGAAATTCTTGAGGAGTTTGATCCCTTCGAGCGTCAGGAAACTCTCGGGATGAAATTGCACCCCCTCCAGCGGATACATCTTGTGCCGCACGCCCATGATCTCTCCCTGGTCGGTCCACGCCACGACCTGCAGATCCTCGGGCAAGGTGTCCGGCTGGATCACCAGGCTATGGTAGCGCGTGGCCTCGAAGGGGTTGGAGAGATCACGATAGACACCCTGGCCGTCATGGTGAATCCATGACGTCTTTCCATGCATGATTCGCTCGGCGCGCACGATCCGCGCGCCGAATGAATGGCCGATGCACTGGTGCCCGAGGCAAACGCCCAAAAGCGGTACTTTGGGGGCAAGCAGGGCCACCAGGTCATTGGAGATTCCGGCTTCCAGAGGCGTACACGGACCCGGCGAAATGATGACGTGCGATGGATTCCTGGCCTCGATCTCCGCGGCGGTCACCTGGTCATTTCGCACCACTTGAAGGTCAATGTGCGGGTCGATCTCACCCAGGCGCTGGACCAGGTTGTACGTGAAGGAATCATAGTTATCGATCAGGACGATCATGGCCGAGCCCATACCCCGCGGTTGCGCGGCGAACTGTCCGCGCCGACTTGCGCAGTGAAATGGATCGTACCGCTTGTGCCCGCCGGCCGGAAGAGAATCTGGCGTGAAACCGCGGCCGCGGCAGCCGGGGCGTGCTAGGATGGTGAGTTATGATCCTCGCGCCAGGGCCGGCTCCCGCGTGCCCGCGGATGGCCCAGCCAGGGATTGACGGTCCGCTTCTTCCGCCGGTTCGACAAGGAGGATCGAGATGACGACGATCATGACGTTGAGCTTGGCCCTCGCACTGGGCAGCACGGGGCAATGTACGAACCCGGCACACCGGCATCACAAGCACGATGGAGCCTTCTACCGAGATTTCCACGGATCGGGCGGCTTCATCGAGCCGGATGGCCCCGGCAACGGCTGGGGTTTTCCCAACGGTGCGCCCGACGAGTACGGCTGGCATGACCCGGCCCCCTACCTTCCGCTGGGCGCCAATCGAACCGCGGACTACTATTTCCTGCGTTACTTCGCGGTCCCACCCGAGCAAGCCTTCCTCGGCGTTTATTACAATCCGTACGTGAACCGGGGCCAGCGCTATTTGCCGTACACCGGCAACGGGGGCGATCATCCCATGGGCGGGCCGCCGATCGCCTCGGCCATCACATCCCAGCGGCCGTACAGCACCTTGTCTAATTCCGCTCCCGTCACCGCCATTCCGGGTCTTCGCGGTCGAGTCGAGGCACGCTGGGAAAACTCGGGCAAGACCGGCCTGACTCCCTGACGGTTCCCCTGCGCCCATCCTTGCATGATCGCTGTGCGTCGCCCTATGGCGCTGCCCGCCCCTCGGTTCTGTCATCCAATGTTGATGGGCGGGCAGTGCCGACGCCTCAAAGTATGTTTCCCATCCAGAGAATCATCATCGTTCTCTATATCCAGATCGTTTTAAGTTGGCCGCCCGATCTTCCGAGCATAGTTTGCGTGGAGCCTCTGCTTTTTGCGGCCGCTTCGACCGCTCTTCGGCCCAAGGATGATCGATGACATCCGTATCTTTGGCGCTAGTCTGGCATCAGCATCAGCCTTATTACCCTGACGACGTGGCCGGTGATAACCCGATGCCCTGGGTTCGGCTTCATGCAACCAAGGATTATCTGGGCATGGCGCTGCACCTTGAGGAGGTGCCCGAGTTTCATTGCACGATCAACCTGGTTCCCAGCTTGCTGGCCCAGATCGAGGCTTATGTTGGCGGTGCGACGGATACTCACTTGAGAGTGTCGCGCCGTCCTGTCGACGGTCTTGACCGCGAGGACGTCTGCTACCTGCTCAACAACTTCTTCATGGCCCACGCCGACTCGATGATTCGCCCCCACGCGCGTTATCACGAGCTTTACATGCTGCGCCGCCTGGGCTGGACCCGCCGAAGCCGCCGTCACAAGGTTTCGCCCGCGAGACCTGCGCGACCTTCAGGTCTGGTCTAACCTGGCGTGGTTCCATCCGCTGCTGTTCGAGAAAGACCCCGAGCTCGCCGAGTTCAAGGCCAAGGGCCGCCATTACACTGAGGATGAGAAGCAGTGGCTGCTCGATAAGCAGCTCGAGCTCGTTGCCAGAGTCATCCCCTTGCACCGGGCGCTGGCCGACCGCGGACAGGTCGAGTTGACCACGACCCCTTACTATCACCCCATCCTGCCCTCTGCTGCTGGACAAGAAGCTTGCGCGAAGCCATGCCCGACGTTGCTCTGCCCAGCTATCGCGAAGGTTATCCCGACGACGCCGAGCTTCAAGTTCGCCGGGCCGTGGAGAGTCATCGAGCGCGGTTTGGGTCCGCTCCCAGGGGAATGTGGCCCAGCGAGGGCTCGGTCTGCCAGTCGCTTGTTCCACTGCTGGCTCAACATGGCATCGAGTGGATCGCGACCGACGAGGAGATTCTGGGCTGCTCGACGGGCGGCAAGGTCGGGCGCGACAGCCGGGGCTACGTCCGCCACCCCGAGCTGCTTTATCGGGCCTGGAAGGCACGCGAGGGCGATCACGAGCTGGCGATCCTCTTTCGCGATCATTCCATGTCGGACCAGGTTGGCTTCCACTACCAGCGCAGTCCCGGCCCCGTTGCCGCGGGTGACTTCCTTGGCAAGCTGCATGCTATCGGCGACGCCTGCCGGCAGAGCGCGGCACCTCTTGTTTCAGTGATCCTCGACGGCGAAAACTGCTGGGAATACTATCCCGACGGCGGCGTTTCCTTCCTGCGTTCGCTCTACCAGGCAGCGGCGCGTGATCACAGGGTCACTCCGGTCAAGGCCGGCGAGTTCGTGCGCACGCATCCCCCGTCCGACACGCTGCCCCGGCTGTTCGCGGGAAGCTGGATCAGCCACAACTTCGCGATCTGGATCGGCCATCCCGAAGATAACCGAGGCTGGGACGCCCTGCACGCGACCCGGCAATTCCTGGCGAGCGAGGAGTGCGCCGGCCGGCATGATCGGGCCAGCATCGCCAGGGCTTGGGAAGAAATCTATATCGCCGAGGGCTCCGACTGGTTCTGGTGGTATGGCGACGATCACACGAGCGCCCAGGACAGCCTGTTCGACCATCTCTTTCGCAAACATCTGCGTAACGTCTACACGCTTCTGGGCTGCGACCCGCCAGGCTCTCTCTTCACGCCGATCTCCCAGGCTGGCGGCTTCCGCCCGATCAATGATCAGCCGATCAGCTTCCTGAATGTGAAAGTTGACGGTCGCGCCACCTACTTTGAGTGGATTGATGGCGCACGCTTTTTCTGCGGCAACGAGCGGGGCACCATGGCGCTCGCGACCAAGGGACTGCTCCACTCGCTGTGGTTTGGTTTCGACGCCGAACGGTTCTTGCTGCGGGTCGATACCGAAGGAGGCCCGGCCACCCAGCGGCTCGCGGAGGTGGACCGCCTGCGGATCGGCTTCGTCGACCCGGCGGAACGAGAAATCGTGGTCGTTCAGCCATCGATACCGAACCCCGTCGCTTATCTCAATCATGCCGGCCGCCCCCTCGCCAATGGAACCACAGTCAGCGTGGCCACCGGAACGATCCTCGAGCTGGCCGTGCCGTTCAACCGCCTGGAAGTCGAGCCGGGCGAACCGATCCGCTTCTACGTCGAGCTTGTCGGTGGCGAGTCCAGCCTTGACCGCGCACCCAAGGAAGGCATTTTCGAGCTCGTCGTTCCCTGCCCAGATTTCGAGCGGATCTTGTGGCAGGTGTGAGGAGTAGTAGGCAGTAGGCAGCAAACAGAAAGCAGTAGAGCGGAGGGGGGATCGCGTGGAGTTACTGGGCATTCCCTGACCTACTGTCTACTGCCCACTGCCTACTACCTACTGCCCGTTCAGAACAAGGAGGTCCAGACCATGCCCGAGCTGCGAAAAGACCCGATCGTGGGCCGCTGGGTGATCATCGCGCATGAGCGGGCCAAGCGACCACACGATTTCCGGGAAGAGCCGCACGATCACGGCCAATCGCAAATCTGCCCGTTCTGCGAAGGCCAGGAAGAGCTGACGCCGCCCGAGATCATTGCGTATCGAGACTTTGGCAGTCGGCCCAACGGGCCAGGCTGGCGGATCAGGGTGATCCCCAACCGCTTCCCCGCGCTCAAGATCGAAGGCAACCTTAACAAGCGTGGCGACGGAATTTACGACATGATGGCGGGCATCGGTGCCCACGAGGTGATCATCGAGAACCCCCGGCACCACACCAGCATGGCGGCGCTCGACGAGGCGAGCATTCGCGAGGTTCTTTGGGTCTATCGCGATCGCCTGGTTGACCTGAAAAAAGACACTCGGCTCGTTCACGGCATGCTCTTCAAGAACGTGGGTGAAGCCGGCGGCGCCAGCCTGGAGCACTCGCACAGCCAGTTGATCGTGACACCGATTGTTCCGGTTTCCGTGTGGGAGGAGATGACCGGTTCGCTGGAGTTTTATAACTATCGGGGACGCTGCATTTTCTGTGACATGGTTCAGCAAGAGCTCAGCGTCGAGAAGCGGATCGTGCTCGACTCGACCCATTTCACGGCCTTTTGTCCTTACGCCAGCCGGTTTCCGTTCGAGACCTGGATCGTTCCCAAGGCTCATTCCAGCCACTTCGAGAACATCCCCAAACCGGGCGTTGACGACCTTGGGCACGTCTTGCGCCAGGTTCTCAACAAGCTCGAGCTGGCGCTCGACAACCCGGCCTACAATTACATCATCCACACGGCTCCCTTTGACCACACAGAGCTTCCGCATTACCATTGGCACATTGAAGTGATTCCTCGACTGACCAAGGTTGCGGGTTTTGAGTGGGGCTCTGGGTTCTACATCAACCCGGTTCCTCCCGAGCATGCGGCGGGTTTTCTGCGCGAGATTGAGGTTGGACCGCCCCAGGGCAGTCTGTCCCTGTTCGAGCGGGGCGGAGCCGGCCGGGGGCAGCCCCAGCTCGCGGCGACCAGGGCTTCGTGAAGCGGTCTCGAGACGGAAACCCCGCGGCGCGAACGAACTCCACCTCCTCCCTGGCCGGTCAGTCGGCTGTTACCGCGGCGCTGGCTCCGGACGAGGTCTGCTCATGTCAACCGTGCGTTTGGTTTTCGCCTTGCATAATCATCAACCCGTCGGCAATTTCGAGGGTGTGTTCGAATCCGCCTATCGAGACAGCTATCTGCCGTTTCTCGAAGTCCTGGAAAGCTATCCCGAAATCCCATTCGTCCTGCACACCTCCGGCCCGCTGCTGGAATGGCTGGCCGAGCGCAGGCCTGAATACATCGCGCGGGTTCGCGCCCTTGTCGAAACAGGCCGGGTCGAGATCCTGGGCGGAGCCTACCACGAGCCGATCATGACCATGATCCCTCACCGCGACCGGGTGGGGCAGATTCGTGACTACTCGGCCTTTCTCGAAGAACTCTTTCCAGCCAAGATCCGCGGCATGTGGGTTCCCGAGCGGGTCTGGGAGCAGCACCTCGTCGCGGCGATCGCCGAAGCGGGCATTGAGTACACCATCCTCGATGACTTTCACTTCCAGCGCGCCGGGGTGACCGGCGACGAATTGTTTGGTTATTACCTCACCGAAGACGAAGGCGTCTTGCTCAAGATCTTTCCCGGTTCGGAAACCCTCCGCTACACGATCCCCTTCCAGGAACCCCACTGCCACCTACGAGTTTCTCCGCGGCCTGGCCCAGCGGCGGCCGGGCGCCACCGTCGTCTTCGCCGACGACGGCGAGAAGTTCGGCTCCTGGCCGAAAACCTATGACCATGTTTATAAAAATGGCTGGCTCAAGCGGTTCTGCGACATGATCGTGGCCAACCGAGACTGGCTCGAGCCGACCACACTGGCCCGCACGGTCGACGCCACGCTGCCCCTGGGCAAAGTGTACGTTCCGGACGGGTCGTATCGCGAGATGACCGAGTGGGTGCTTCCGCCCGCCTTGCACCAGCAATACGAGTGCGCGAGAGATGCTCTGGCCGCTAGTCCGGCGGCCGAGGAAGCGAAGCCTTTCTTCTGCGCGGCGGGGTACTGGCGCAACTTCAAGCGCGGTATCCCGAGAGCGACGAGATGTACGCCCGCATGCTCATGGTTTCTCTTCGCCTGGAGGCCGCGACGGCCAGGCCCGATGCCGATCCCGACTACCTGGAAATTGCCCGCCGCGAGCTCTATCGAGGTCAGTGCAACTGCCCTTACTGGCACGGCGCATTCGGGGGCCTTTATCTCCCCCATCTCCGCAGCGCCATCTATCGCAGCCTGATCCTGGCCGACAACGCGCTCGACGACGCCGAGGGCAAGTTCGGAGTGCGCGTCTCTCTGGATGTCGACGATTACAACCTTGATGCGCGGCAAGAAGTCGCGCCTGGAAAACGACGCGCTCGTCGCCCTGGTTCGGCCCGCCCTGGGGGGCCACCTCTACGAGCTGGACTTCCGCCCGAACGCGGTCAACCTGCTGGCCACACTGGAGCGCCGGCCCGAATCGTATCACCGGGCCATCATGGAGACAATCGAGCGACAGAAAGGAGATCAACCTCATGAAAACGGTGCGACCAACGGCCACGAGCGCGTGATCTTGAAACAAGAAGGACTCGACCGGCTGATGGTCTATGACCGATCACCCCGCAAGGCTCTCGTCGATCATTTCTATCCGATCGAGGTCGGTCTTGACGACCTTGCCGCCTGCCGCGATGTCGAACGAGGCGATTTCGTCACGGGAACCTACCTGGCCAAGGCGCAGCGCGATCCCCGTCGAGTTGCCGTGGTGATGGAACGCCCCGGTCATGCCGACGGCCACGCGATCCGCATCAAGAAGACCATCGAGCTGAGGCCTGGCTCGCCGGCCCTGGAGGTTCTCTACGAGCTTTCCGACCTGCCGCGCGAGGCCTGTCTTCACTTCGCCGTCGAGCTCAACCTGGCCGCGATGGCCGGCCACGCACCCGACCGATATTATCTTGACTGCCCAGGGTCGGAATCTCGGCATGCTCGACTCGCGAATCGACCTCGAGCACGCCGAGGGAGTCTCGCTGACCGACGAGTGGCTTGACCTGTCCGTGGGTCTCACATGGTCGAAACCAGGGGGCCTGTGGTGCTTCCCCATCGAGACCGTCAGCCAGAGCGAGGGCGGCTTCGAGGGCGTTTACCAGTCTTCCGCCGTTGTCCCCCACTGGCACGTCACGGCCGACGAATCCGGCCGCTGGGAAGTCCGCATCCGCATGGCGCTGGACTCCTTCAAGCCGGCCGAAGCCCCGCTCCGTGAGCACGGCGAGACCCTGGCCCAGGTTTGAGCTCTCGACCATGGACCCGATTCACAAAGTCGCATCGATCGTGCCCACCCAGAAGGCGTTCTCACTCTTCGAGGAGTTCAAGAACTTCGCCTTCAAGGGAAATGTCGTCGACCTTGCTGTCGGCGTCATCATCGGGGCCGCCTTCGGCAAGATCGTTGATTCATTGGTCAGACATATCATCATGCCAACGGTCGGCGTCCTTCTGCCCGGCAAACAGGGCTACCTCGACTGGAAATGGGTGATCGACGGCAAGGAGATCCCCTACGGCCTGTTCCTGGGCGAGGTCGTCAACTTCCTCATCGTGTCGATGGCGCTGTTCCTGTTTGTCGTCAAGTTCCTCGGCTGGGTCATGAGGACCAGGAAAGAGGACAAGGCAGCCCCGCCACCACTGACCAAAGAACAGGAATTGTTGACGGAGATCCGCGATCTTCTGAGGGACGGTCGGGCCTGAATACTCACCCTCGGGAATCGGCGGCTGGCCGGTTCTTCCGGTAAGACGCCAACCACTGCGAAAGTTTTTCGCCGGCCTCGGGAATGAGGTCGCAGTGCAACTCCGACCGAGGCGCGAAGAATTTGACCTCGCCGCATTCCATGCAGATCAGGGCCTGGGTTGTCGCGTCGGCGGTCTTCCACTCGACGCAGTAATCCGGGTGATAGCCGCCGCATGGCTTCTGTCCCCGGTAGCGCTTGAACGACGCCTTGGAGGAGAGGAGCGACGTGAATCGCTCGACGTCCGTTGCCGGGAGTGCGATCCGGTCGTCATAGAAGGCATAGCCATGCAGCCCGATCGTCTTCTTCCGATCTAATTCCTGTTCCCGCAACTGCGGCTCCCAGAACTCGCTTGGCAGCCCCTCGTAAAGCAGGACCTCCCCCGACTTGCCGATCCCCTCGAGGACCGACCGCAGACGTCCGAAGTCGGTGCTGATCAGTGCGGGTTGTTCCTGCTTGAGTTCGACGTTCGGCGCCTCGGCGCAGCCGGCGAGCAAGGCCGCGGTGAGCATCAGCCAGCGACGGACCATGAACAGACCCCTAAATAGAGCGGTTTCCAGACGCCTTGCGTATGCCGTGCCACCCCCCCCAAAACCCCCTTGCGAAGGGGGGGATTATGAGGCCGCTCGCCGTTTTCCTTTCCCCCCCTTGCGAAGGGGGGGTTGGGGGGGGTGTTCTTTGGCAGCGGCGTTCGTGCGTGCGCAACCCGACCGAAATTCGCGCTAGGTGACGGACGGCTCCTGACTCCGATCAATAATCGCCGATAATTTGTCCGTCGTTCCTGACGGCGAGCTGGTTGAGGACGGTCATGCTGGTCGAGTTTTTGAGCGACGCCACGTGGCCGTCGGAGAAAGCGAACTGGCAGATGCCAGGGTGATAACTGCCGAACTTGCAGTGCCACGGCCCGTCCAGATCGTCAGGGTTTTGGCCCAGGTTGAATTTTGGGAAGCCGGCAATCCGGTTGTAGTTGCGGGGGAAGTCGCCGTTGAAGATTGCGCCGTCGCCCCACGACGGACCGCTCTGGCCATACTTGCTGCGGGGGACGTGTTTCTCGCCGACGAGGAACGTATTGCTCGTCCCATCGACGATGTCACGCAGCCGGGTGAGCGACTTGCTGTCGACCACTTGACTGTTGGTGAGCGTCGAGTCGGCCTGGCACATGACTCCGTTGCACAAGGGATTATCCACGATCGCGCCGGCAAACTGTCCGCCATTGGCGGCATAGTCTCCCAGGACCCCTGGATACTGTTGCGTATCGGGGAGGCCGGTGCTGGAGATCTCGAACTGCGTGCTCACCATTGGAGTCCGCCGTGACGGGCAGTAAAAAGCTTCCACCTGCGTGGTCCTGGTCGTCGTTGACTGCATGTAATACGTATTGGTGAGGTTCCATGTGTTATACAGATTGCTTTGTTCAATATAAGGAAGAAGCTGGACGAACCAGGTGGCGTGCTGAGGACCCAGGCGGCTGGAAGGCAGCGTCTGCTGGGAGTTTTCGAAGTTGTGGATGCCCAGGCTGATCTGCTTGAGGTGATTGGTGCAGTCGATCCGCCGCGCCGCCTCTCGGCTCTGCTGCACGGCAGGCAAGAGCAAGGCCACGAGAATGGCAATGATGGCGATGACGACCAGCAGCTCGATCAGGGTGAAGGCATCCCGCGCGAGTCCCGTTGCATCTCATGGTTCTCACCTCGTCTGTGCCAGGGTTTCCTCGATGCAATTCCTCACGAGCTCCCCTCCGATGCCGGCCGACACACCCGTGTCGCCGCCCCATCCGAGAGGAGGCATCGCATATTGCATCCGATCTTCGGCACCAATTCAACCGAGTAGCGCGACATCCAAGCAGAATGATTGGGTGGGTCGGTTGCGATTGAGTGGCTTCGCGGGGACCGGCCCGGTTTCCGGTTCCTCTTCGGGAAAGTCGAAAGCCCAGTTGAGAACGAGGGGTCCCGAATCCAGCAATCAAGTCGCGCCGCTCGGAGCTCCGTGACTCCGCTGAGCCCTGAACACGCTGCGGCCCTCCGTTGCAGTCGCAGGTGTTCGCCGCACTCGGGCGCCCGGTGGGCGTGCCGAACAGGCGCTGTTCATCGAACGGCATGCAAGCGGCTCCGCGGTTGACGGAGCGATCTTCGACGATGATAGCGGTGCGAGATCCATCGGTGGCCGACCGCGAAAACCGTTTACCGGACTTGCCCCGCGAAGCCGCTGGCACCGCGAGGCCGCCCGGAATAGTTACCGTCGGGGATTTTCGTCGCAGGGGCGAGCGATTCAAGTGTGCGTTGACCAGGGATGGTTCGTTTCTTGGACATGGGAGAGCTACATTAGGAAATACCGCACGAGGTTCGTGCACTCATCCGCCGAGAGACATTGAGCGGCGATTAGCAGTTCGTCGATGGCCTGACTGATCGGCATGGCATCGCTGACAAGGAACACGCCTGGCATGGCCAAACCAGCCCCGACTCGGGAGTAGGCGAACGGAGGAATCGTCTTGCGATCGTGCGTCAGCAAGACGAGGCCTCGCGCAGCCGCCCATTCCAGCACGACCTGGTCGGGCTCGGCCTCCAAGCCAACGTCGCGAACATGCGTAAAAACCAGCGTCGAGTCGCGGCGGGTCAAGCCGTCCACAATGTGCTCGTTGAAGTTCTGATCGACGAGAAAATCGATCACGGGATCAAGCCCTTCGCCCGTGCCCGGGCTAGTAACTCTTCCTTACCGGCTCCGCCCGTCATCCCCGTCTCATCCAGCTTCCGGCGTACCACTTCGGCCTCTTCGTCACAGCGGTGCAGATACTCGTCGAACGAGGCTGGGTTGGCAAGGTAGCGGCTGATCACTGCGTACACGTCGGCTAGCCGCAGCGTGCGATACGACCGGACGATGGCCTCGGGACTCTCGCCCCGCTTGAAGGCGCGAAGTACCAGCTCCAGGAGCACGCGGCTCTTGCCGACGCGGAAAACACCTGGAGGATCTTCCCACAACGGCACCGCCACGGTCAGGGGTTCAAAATCAACGGTTGTCATCGCGCCTGGTCCTCCGTTCCGCGAATCTCAGGGGATGTGCAGGAGGGTGGTGCCGTACGGGCCCATCGTTGTCCGGAGATCAAGGGTCTTCATGGCGTTTCCCCGCGAGCTGGCCTTCCAGCAGTCATTCTACGTGATTTCAATGATCGGGGGGATCATGGCGACAGCTCATTGATCGGACCTCTCTCGCTGACGCCGACTCCTCGGTTCGTCGCCACTCCCGCCAGTGCGAGGTCAGGTCGAAGCCCAATCGGGCCGCGACGCCCTCGATCCAGGCTGGAGAGCCCACATGGCTTCGCGGGGACGGCATGGCTTCGCGGGGACGGCTCGATTTCCGGTTCTTCTTCGGGAAAGTCGAAAACCCAGTTGAGAACGAGGCGTTCCGAAACCGGTAACCGGGTCTGGCCACGCGGAGTTCGGTGACCCCGCTGAGCCCCGAACACGCTGGGCCCCTTCATTGCAGTCGTAGACGTTCGTCGCGCCCGAGCGCCCGGTGGGCGGGCCGAGTTGGCGCTGTTTCATCGAACGGCGTGCATGCGGCTCCGCGGTTGACGGAGCGATGTTGCACTATGACAGCGGTGCGAGATCCATCGGTGGCCGACCGCCAAAACCGTATGCCGGGCCTGGCCCGCAAGCCGCCCGAGCCGGCTTTAGGCATCGTCCCAAAGTCATGTGATCGTTCTTGTGCAGGGTGGGTAGCGAAGCGCAACCCCATAGGCACAACTTAAGTGGTGTATTGAGAAGTAAAGGATTCCGTAGGAGTTGGGCGAGGCTGGGATGCGCGTTGCGGTTTTGGACCCGCGCGTTGGCTCTCTGGATGACCTCGCTCACGCGGCGGAACAGCGCGACGAGTCGATCGAGGTCGCCCAGGGCATCGGTCAGCAATGTCACCCAGTCGCAGATGATCTTTGCGGCCTTCATCAGGCTGCGTCGGCAGTCGCACCAGGTCGCCGTCAGGAGGATCCAATGCTGCAAAACTGCGGCGATCAACCGCGGAGTAGATCATCGCCATCTGTTCCGCGGCGGAGGCAGTAGCGCGGTGTGTCTCCAGGCGGTTGTGCGATTTCCAGAGTTTGAACAGAAGTTCGATCTGCCACCGCGCGCGGTAGAGCACGACCACGGCTTGCCAAGAGAGCATCTCGGCCTGGCAGTTGGTCACGAAGATCGTCCAGTCTTGCCATTGGAGATAGTCCCGCGATGGAGTGCGGCCATGCTTTTGGGCCTTCTCGTGGACTTTCTGTCGCCGCCGGTCGGCCACTTCTTGGGGCACCCGCAGTGCGATCAATCGGCAGGGCAGACGATGTGTCACGCCGAGCAAAACCGACACATCGATCGGCCCCGGCCCCGTCTGCTGCCGCAGGTATTGCAGCAGGGTCAAGGGATGGCCCGCGGCGTCGAAGACCAACGTCCCGTGCTGCAGCCGCGAGATCCAAAAAGCGCCGGCCTCCGCGATCTTGGCGAATCGCTCCAAAGCGAAGTAGCCCAGGTCGAACAACGACAGCGACCCGGCCGGGGGCACCTCCTGGGCGATGGGATTGGTCGCGTCGCTGTGGCGTCCCGGGGTAATCCGCAGTTGGAGAATCGAGCCGATGAGGAAGTCCCACAGCAGGTGGATCTTCAGCGCGGCCTGCCCCGAACCCGATTTGCCGCCGCACCCGGGGAACTGGTCGGCCAGTTCCTCGGGCACAGCAAGGGTGGAACTGTCGCCAATGCGAATGCTGGTGAATTGTTTCAGCAGGTTGACGGGCTGGGACGCCGCGGTCATGGCCCGGGTCACGATCTGCTCCAGCGCCGAGCGGAGGAAGGTCACGAGCTGGGGTGTGAAACGATGTTCGATAGCCGTCGTCGTGACGTCGAGCCCCAATTGTGCGGCCGTGGATTGGAAGTCGGCGATCTTGGCATTGGGCTTTCTGAGCAGAGTCAGGACGAGCATCTGCAACAGGCTGGTCCCGGTGAATTTGCGAACACGTTGGATAGCACCTGTGGTCTGCCCGAGTTCGTTGAGTTGGGGGCCGAAGACCTGTTGCATGGTTGCGGCGACCTTGCCTACGATCTGCATTGGGAAGCTCCTTCTTCCAGCACGGAACGTGACACAACACGTGATGGAATAGGGGCTTCCCGCTTTTCATGCTAGACCAGTTTCCTTAAGTTGTGCGTATGGGGTAAGCGAGAGCAAACCCACCAAATGGCAAGACATTGCGATCGGTGGGTTGCGCTTCGCTGACCCCATACGCACAACTTAAGTGGTGTATTCCAGAAGTAAAGGATTCCGTAGGAGTTGGGCGAGGCTGGGATGCGCGTTGCGGTTTTGGACCCGCGCGTTGGCTCTCTGGATGACCTCGCTCAGGCGGCGCAACAGCGCGACGAGTCGGTCGAGGTCGCCCAGGGCATCGGTCAGCAATGTCACCCAGTCGCAGATGATCTTTGCGGCCTTCATCAGGCTGCGTCGGCAGTCGCACCAGGTCGCCGTCAGGAGGATCCAATGCTGCAAAACTGCGGCGATCAACCGCGCTAGATCATCGCCATCTGTTCCGCGGCGGAGGCGGTAGCGCGGTGTGTCTCCAGGCGGTTGTGCGATTTCCAGAGTTTGAACAGAAGTTCGATCTGCCACCGCGCACGGTAGAGCACGACCACGGCTTGCCAAGAGAGCATCTCGGCCTGGCAGTTGGTCACGAAGATCGTCCAGTCTTGCCATTGGAGATAGTCCCGCGATGGAGTGCGGCCATGCTTTTGGGCCTTCTCGTGGACTTTCTGTCGCCGCCGGTCGGCCACTTCTTGGGGCACCCGCAGTGCGATCAATCGGCAGGGCAGACGATGTGTCACGCCGAGCAAAACCGACACATCGATCGGCCCCGGCCCCGTCTGCTGCCGCAGGTATTGCAGCAGGGTCAAGGGATGGCCCGCGGCGTCGAAGACCAACGTCCCGTGCTGCAGCCGCGAGATCCAAAAAGCGCCGGCCTGCGCGATCTTGGCGAATCGCTCCAAAGCGAAGTAGCCCAGGTCGAACAACGACAGCGACCCGGCCGGGGGCACCTCCTGGGCGATGGGATTGGTCGCGTCGCTGTGGCGTCCCGGGGTAATCCGCAGTTGGAGAATCGAGCCGATGAGGAAGTCCCACAGCAGGTGGATCTTCAGCGCGGCCTGCCCCGAACCCGATTTGCCGCCGCACCCGGGGAACTGGTCGGCCAGTTCCTCGGGCACAGCAAGGGTGGAACTGTCGCCAATGCGAATGCTGGTGAATTGTTTCAGCAGGTCGAACGGGCTGGGACGCCGCGGTCATGGCCCGGGTCACGATCTGCTCCAGCGCCGAGCGGAGGAAGGTCACAAGCTGGGGTGTGAAACGATGTTCGATAGCCGTCGTCGTGACGTCGAGCCCCAATTGTGCGGCCGTGGATTGGAAGTCGGCGATCTTGGCATTGGGCTTTCTGAGCAGAGTCAGGACGAGCATCTGCAACAGGCTGGTCCCGGTGAATTTGCGAACACGTTGGATAGCACCTGTGGTCTGCCCGAGTTCGTTGAGTTGGGGGCCGAAGACCTGTTGCATGGTTGCGGCGACCTTGCCTACGATCTGCATTGGGAAGCTCCTTCTTCCAGCACGGAACGTGACACAACACGTGATGGAATAGGGGCTTCCCGCTTTTCATGCTAGACCAGTTTCCTTAAGTTGTGCGTATGGGGTTGCGCTCCGCTGACCCACCGTACGAGAAACGGGACGATCCTCGGCTTTATCATGTATAATTAAGCTAGAGGATAAGTATGACTCGGTGAACCGGACGTGCGGCGACACGTCGGGTGTCATTGGACTGCTGTTGGAGAGAGCAAACATGTGCGACCACACGGCGTTTGCAGATGACGAGTCACGGGTCTTGATCGCTGGCTTCCGCACGTGGTTTAGTAGAGTAGCGGAGGGGCGGGATCGGTTAGGCTTCGGCTTACGTCCGTGTCAGGGTTTCCCCGTTCGTGGCTCAATATCCGCTGGCCATGCGATCGACGCCGCCTCCGCCCTCTTCAAACCGGACGGACGGTTTTCCCGTATCCGGCTTTACCGACCGATCTCGCTCCAAGACATGCACAGGGAGTCATCCTCAGACAATCACAATGGCCGCAGGCCGAAGCGCTGCAGTTGGGCATAGATTGTCGTGCCTTCCGGAGGTCGGAAGGGTCGTTGACTCCGACGTCGCAGATGACGACTCAAGCGTGAGCCGATATACCAGTTCAGCCGCCGGAATACCGATCGGGGATAACCGTAGCGGTAATACCGACTCCAGCTCATCGTCCACCGGTTGATCTCGCGGATCACCTGAGGGATGGGCAGAGAGCATCGCTGGGGTCCGGTCAGGTCCCGGATCTTCTCCCGAGCTCGAGCCATCGCTTTCGCAGAAGGTATCACGTTGAGATAACGGTGATCGCGACCATGAAGATCGCGGTCGTAGCGTAACGTGAACCCCAAGAACGTCAGGCTCTCACCCGGTTCGCGCATCTTGACGATGCGGGTCTTTTCACGATTGATCGTCAACCGGAAGCGCCCTTCGAGCATCCTCTCAATCCAATTGACCAACTGGCTCGATTGATAGCGTGCCAGCACCACAAAGTCATCAGCGTAGCGCACGAGCTTGGAGTTCGCCCATCTCCCGGGTCCGTCATGACGGCCGTGCTGCTTCTCGAACCAATGCAGGTAGATGTTCGCGAGGAGCGGCGAAATCACGCCCCCAACAATGTTGCAAAATCGTCCCTGATTCCTGACTCTGTCATTTCCAGATCGCGGCTTCGACCGAAGTACGGGCACGGATGGCAGCCCCGACTCGATCCCGATCCAAGGCAGGCTGGCGGCCGCGCTCTCGGAGAGGAGGAGTCAACATGATCACGTCCCCACGGAGGCCCACGCTCAGTCCTCCTGTCACCCGCCACTTCGAGTTCACTCGGCTTCAGGAACAATTGATCGCGCGTGCATATCAAGTCTTGATCCCGGTCGTTTCGCACCGCCTGGATCGGCCGCGATCCAGCCGCAACCACGCGACCGTGGTCCAAACTATCCAGTCCAAGGTCGGGGGGGGTTGACGAACCATGATCACAGACAATCTCCGCGTGGCGCTCTACGCCCGGGTTTCGGGGGAACAGCAGGAGAAGGAGGACACAATCGCCAGCCAGCTCGAGGTGGTCACTGAGCGGATCGCCGCTGATGGCTTGGATTGCGAGCCCGAACTGCACTTCGTGGACGACGGCGTCAGCGGCTACATCCTGGCCCGACCGGCACTCGAGCGACTTCGGGACCAAGCCGCCGCCGGAGCCATCGACCGCCTCTATATGCTCGATCCGGATCGACTCTCACGCAAGTATGCCTATCAGGTCTTGATCCTCGAGGAACTTATCCGGTGCGGCGTCGAGGTCGTCTTCTTGCGCAACCCCGTCGGCCGCAGTCCGGAAGCCGACTTGCTGCTTCAGGTCCAAGGGATGATCGCGGAATACGAGCGCGCCAAGATCATGGAGCGTTGCCGCAGGGGCAAGCAACACGCCGCCCGCCGCGGTTCGGTCAACGTCCTCAGCGGCGCACCGTACGGCTACCGTTACATCGGCAAACACGAGGGAGGTGGCGAGGCGCGTTATCAGGTCCTCGCTGAAGAGGCCCGGGTCGTGCGGAAGATCTTCGAATGGGTGGGTCAGCAACGGTGTTCGATCGGCGAGGTGTGCCGACGCCTCCGGCGCGACAGTATCCCGACGCGGACTGGCAAATCGGCCTGGGATCGCGCGACGGTCTGGTTGATCCTCAAGAACCCTGCCTACAAGGGGACCGCGGCCTTCGGCAAGACGCGCTCAGGTGAGTTCAAGCCTCAACGCCTCCGCCCGCAGCGAGGCCGTCCCGAACACCCCCGGCGACCGGTCTCACGGGTTGATACATCCTCGAAAGATCAAATCTTCATTGAAGTCCCCGGGCTGGTGAGCGAAGACCTCTTCCTGGCTGTCCAGGCCCAGCTTGAAGAGAACCGGCAACGCCGTCGCGACCGGCCCGGCGGTGGCCGATATCTGCTCCAGGGCCTGGTCGTCTGCAAGCGCTGCGGCTACGGCTGCTACGGCAAGCCGACGAGCCGAGCCGCGTCCGAGGGCAAGGGTAGGGTCCCCTACGCGTACTACCGTTGCACGGGCTCTGACGCCTATCGTTTCGGCGGGCAGCGCCTCTGCTGGAACAAGCAGATCCGCACCGCTATCCTTGACGCTGCCGTCTGGGAGGACGTACGAGGTCTCCTGTCCGAGCCGGAGCGGGTCCGGGAGGAGTACGAGCGGCGACTGCAGGGTACCCAGGGCGGGCCGAATCAGGAGGTGGAGCATCTCGGCAAATTGATAAATAATGTGAAAAAGATGATTTCTCGATTAATCGATGCTTACGGCGACGGGTTGCTCGACAAATCGGAGTTCGAGCCCCGGATCTCGGCGGCAAGGACGCGCCTCTCGAGATTGGCGGAGGAGCATCGACAACGGATCGGCGAGGCCGCCCAGGAGGCGGAATTGCGACTGGTGATCGGTCAGTTGGAGGAGTTCGCACGTCGCGTCTCGCAAGGGTTGCAAGAGCCGGACTGGGCCACGCGACGAGAGGTGGTTCGGGCCCTCGTGAAGAAGGTCGAGGTCGACGAAACGGAGATCCGAATCGTGTATCGGGTCAGTCCGTCCCCTTTTGAACGGGGCCCCCAACAAGGTCGTTTGCAACATTGTTGGGGGCGTGATCACTCCGCCTTGGGGCGTGCCGTCGTCGGGGATTGTTAACACCCCCTCCTCGAGCACCCCGCGCTAAGCCATTTGCCGATCAGTCGCAGGATCACACCATCGCGTACCCGACGCTTGAGGAACGTCCGTAAATGGCCGTGGTCGAGCGTGTCGAAAAATTTTCGCAGATCGACGTCCACGATCCAGTCGCCTCCCAGCTTCATCTCCTGTTTCCACAGCGAGTCCAAGGCTCCGTGTGCACCGCGTCCGGGGCGAAACCCATGCGAGACGTCCAGAAAGTCCGTCTCATACACCGGTTCTAGCAACATCAGCACCGCACGCTGAATTATCTTATCTTCATACGTGGGTATCCCTAGCGGACGAGTCTCGTTGGGCGAGCCCGCCTTGGGGATATGCACTCGACGCACGGGCGGCGCCACGTACGTGCCGGATTTGGCGCGGTCGAGGAGGTTCTGGAGGTTGGACTCCAGATTGACCTCGTATTCCTCCGCGGTTTGTCCGTCCACGCCGACGGCTCCGTCCCTGCGTGTCCGAGCATGGGCTGCGAGCATCCATTCGATGTCGATGTGATGCGCCAGCGTCGTGAAGGCCATATCAGGGCAATTCCTGGCGAGTTCCGCGATCCGTTGTTGTTTCGTGGACACGTATTCGGGTCTCGGCGTACCCGGCATGTTTCCCTCCAACGGTTCATAAGATGGCGCCCCCTTCCCTCCCCAGGGTCCCTCGGGTGGTTCCCCTGGCTCCACGGTACTACGAGACGCTCCGACTCCTTGCCGTCCTTCTCGCCGCACTTCGTTTCCTTCGTTTGGCGATACCGTCGTTTCGTCCCTCGTTCGTCCCCGTTGGCCTCGGACGTGGGCCGCGGATCAACCTGGAGTTGGTAAGCCGGGTCTCCAGCCGGCAGTCACGATGGAGACGGCAAGGTCTCCCAAGTTCCCGGGGAACCTCTTGATCATTCGCCATGTTCTCCGACCCCGGTGTGACCAGGCACGCCTGTGGGTCCAGGTGTAGCTAATGCCTGGCTCGGCCCCCGCGTCTGACAAGGACGAGGGCTCACGACAAGTAGATTTCGGGGCTCAATCGCAGAGCGTTTGATCTCGCTGTCTACGCTTCGCGGTGACGGTCACCCGTCCCCACGCAAGACTCGCTTCCGGCTGCTGGCCCGGCTCTGCCGGGCGGGATTGGTTACCCGCAAGGTTCCGATGAAAGGTTTCACATTTGAGACGATTCTCCTTTCCCGAGCTTCTTGGCGCAATGTCAGACATCTCCTAACCTCTTCCTGACTTCCGTCACGGGTGCTCGCGTTTCAGGAGGATTCACTGCCGACCTGGCGGCATTTTTGCTTCGCAGCCTGCACTTCCCGCACTCTCCGCTGTCTGGCTCTGAGCCAGAGACCGCGGTGCCATCAGTCGCTAATTCACGACCAAAGAGAATGGAGACCTCGTCACAATACAGAATCCGCCAGGCTGCATCGGTCGTGAGCCTGCGCGCCAGGGGCCGGCTGGGCTTGATCCAGACGAGCTCGATTCGCTCGCGGTCGCGAACTTTGTCCCAGTCTGGGCCACCCTCGAGGGCATTGAGATACTGTTCAATCGCGCTCTTGCCGAAGAGGCTCACAACGGTCGTCGATGAACGCTTGCCGGGCCGGCTCACATTCGGATTCGATCATGCCCCCCCAATCCATCTCGTGGAAAAGCCGTGCCTGAGCTGGCTGTCGGTCGAGTGTCGGCATCGCCTCGAGCGGGAAGACCTTGGGATCGACACCTACGAACTTGACTCCAAGGAAGGCCGCCAGCAAGACCGCCAGTCCCGAAATCGCAGGCCAGATTGACCAGCGCGGGCTGTTGCATTCGGCTTGGTTGCCCGCGGGAGCAAGCCCCCCGAGAGATTGAGCCAGCCCCGGAGCCACCGCGAGCGCAAAAAGCGGCGCGTGCCGGACGGAGACGAGAGCCAGGTGCAGCCATACGAGCGCGTGTGCGAGGTTGTAACGGTCCATCCGACCGGCCGTGAGGGTCGGAATCGCGATCAATGCCAGCAAGACCCACTCGAACACCCTCGCCTGTCCCTGCCCGAATGGCATCGGTCCAAACTCCATGGTCAGGGAAGCCGCCCCGCTGGTGAACAAGGCCACGTGCCGGTAGAGATCGATTCCGTAGGGATTGCAAAGCGGCGCCACAATGCAGATGAGTAAGACCACGGCGAACTTGGCGAGATTCATCGCCGTGGCACGGTTCCAGGGGCTGGAGATCGCATGCCCGACAGCCGCGGTTGCCACAATCAGCGGACCGGCAAGAAAGCCGCCGTGCAGGTTGGCCCACAGCACCATCGCGATCGGTAAACTTGCGATGGCCCAGCCACCCCGTCGATGTTGAGCCTGGCAGGCCCGCAAGGTCCAGTAGACAAACACGAATGTCAGCAGGTGGGGGCGAATCAGAAAATGGATCGTCCCGATCCAGGCGGCCAGTAGCGAAACCACCGTCGCGATGAGGGGCGGGTAGCCGTCAGCGATCAAACCTCGCGCCAGAACCGCGTAGAGAGTCGCCAACCCAACTGCTGCCAGAGCAATCGTCGCCGTCCATCCCCACCGGCTCTGAAGGCTTGCCAGCCCCAGGTCGAATGCCCAGGATTGGTCAACCCATGGAACGTTGTTGCGCGTGAAGGCGAGGACGTCCAGGTGCGGGACCGCTCCCGTCCGAGCAATCTCACGACCGAGCCGGGCGTGCCAGAACGTACCCGGATCGCACAGTAGCTTCCGACCATGGATCAGGACGAAGACTAGCACCACACCGAAGACGATGTCGGGAATTCCGGGCCTGATCCGGCAAGCTGGCCACGTGACCATCGCAGACCCCTGAGCCTTATGGGATGTCGCGACTTCTCCTGATAGAGGATAGGTCACGAACGAACTCAAAACTGCCCAATCTCGTGGCGCTGAGGCAGGCACAGGCTCGAGATGCTCAGAGAATATGGAGTGCGCCAGGCGGGGGGGGCGGCCGTCCGGGTCAAAGGACAAAACGGAGCCGCTTCCTGACGTGAGTTCCTCCGGTTACCCCCGGTCTTCTGGGCTGGATTCGTGATTTCGAGCGACTGGCGATAGTGTTCCGATCCTGCGTCGAACAGGGCATACCTATCGGGCGAACGATGGCTCTATGGCTTCCTCAAGTCCCCGTCTTGGTTTTCCGCGTCGGCGCGATCAGTCGACCAGCCCGCGAAGCCGCCTCACGAGGGCGATCGCCCGCTCCGGGCTCAGGCTGGAGAGATCAACCTGGCGAAGCTCTTCCAGAAGAGGATCGGGCAGTGCCGCGAAGAGACTGCCGGCCAGGGCGCGGCCGGTCTTGACTTTGCGGCGGATCGGGCCTTCGGGGAGGCCGGGGTCGGGGCCGTGCTGCTTCTCGAGGAATGCCAGGATCTCCCTGGCGCGGTCGAGCACGGGGGCCGGCACGCCGGCGAGACGGGCGACGTGGATGCCATAGCTTTGATCGGCGCCGCCGGGAACGATCCGGTGCAGGAAGACGATCTCTCCCTGGCTCTCGCGGACGGCGACGTTGGCGTTGCGCAGGCGAGGCTTGGTCTTCTCCAGCTCGACGAGCTCGTGGAAGTGTGTGGCGAACAAGGTGCGGCAGCCGATGGCGTCGTGCAGATGCTCGGTGATCGCCCAGGCAAGCGAGATGCCGTCGAAGGTGCTAGTTCCACGGCCGATTTCATCCAAGATCACCAGGCTATGGGCCGTCGCGTTGTGCAGGATGTTGGCCGTCTCGGTCATCTCGACCATGAAGGTGCTCTGGCCGCGGCTCAACTCATCGGTGGCGCCCACCCGCGCATAGAGCCGGTCCACGACGCCGAGCCGGGCCTTCCTGGCGGGAACGAACGAGCCGATCTGGGCCAGGATCGTGATCAGGGCGACCTGCCTGATGTAGGTGCTTTTGCCTGCCATGTTGGGACCGGTGATCAGCACGATGGTGCCTGCGTCTGGTCCCATACCGGTGTCGTTGGGCACGAAATCGCCGGGGGGCAAGAGGGCGTCGAGCACGGGATGGCGGCCGGCCGCGACCTCGAAGATTGGTTCGGCCACGATTTCCGGCCGGCAGTACCCGTGCCGAGCGGCCAGCTCGGCAAGCGCAGCGAGCACGTCGACCTGGGCCAGCACGGAACCCGTCTGGATCAGCCGGGGTGCATCGGCCGAAACGCGATCGCGCAGGGTGGTGAAAAGTTCGTATTCCAGGGCGTTGGCCCGATCATCGGCGGTCAGGATGTCTTTTTCGAACTCCTTGAGCTCGGGCGTGTAATAACGCTCGGCGTTCTTGGTCGTCTGCTTGCGGATGTAATCGGAGGGAACCTCGCCCCGCTGGGCCTGGGCGTGCGTGACCTCGATGTAGTACCCGAAGACCTGGTTAAACCCCACTTTCAGCCCGCTGATCCCGGTCCGGCGGACTTGCTCGGCCTGATAGTTCGCGATCCAAGACTTCCCTTTCTTCGACACCAACCGTAGGCGGTCGAGCTCATCGTGATAACCGGGCCTGATGAGCCCTCCTTCCTTGAGGGCTAGGGGCGGGTCATCGACAAGTGCGGCCTCGATGGCGGAACGCACCTCGGGGCAGAGCTCGAGTGCCCCTTCAAGCTGGGTCAGCCGCGTGGACCGGCGGGCCGTGAGCCGGGCCTTGAGGGTCGGCAGCAAAGCCAGGGTTCGTGCCAGGGCCGCCAGGTCGCGCGGCGTGGCCCGGGCGGTGGCCACGCGGGCGGCGAGCCGCTCGAGGTCGTAGGCCCTGCCGAGCAGCTCACGAATCTCGGAACGCAAACCCGAATCGCGGTTCAGCTCGTCAACCGCGCCTGAGCGCTCGTCGATCAGCTCGGGCGAGGTCAGGGGCGAGGTCAGGTAATCGGCGAGGAGCCGGGCGCCCATCGGGGTGACCGTGCGGTCGATCACATGAAGCAACGACCCTTCGCGCTTGCCCTCGCGCAGGGTCCGGGTCAGCTCGAGGCTGCGCCTGGTCATCTCGTCGAGGCCCAGCGTGTCGGCCTTGCGGTAGGCAGCACAGGCCGGTGATGTGCCCAAGTGACGATTTCTGGGTCTCGCGAAGATAGGCGACCAGGGCCCCGGCGGCCTGAACTTCCAGGACGCGGTCATCCACGCCGAAGCCCGCGAGCGTGGTCGTGCCAAACTGCTCGTACAGGGTCTTGCGGGCTTGCTCGGGCTGAAAGTCCCACGACGGGCGGATCGTGACGGCCAGTCCCGAGCTCGAGCGCAGAGCGCGCAGCCACGGGGCGTCGATGCTTAGCTCCGAGATCAAGGTTTCCGCCGGGCTCAACCGGGCCAGCTCGTCGGCAAGCTCGGTTCGAAGCAAGCTCGCCAGGCAGAAGCGGCCGGTGGACAGTTCGATCCAGGCCAGGCCCAGCTTGTTGCCAGACTCGACGATCGCGGCCAGGTAATTGGCCGTTTTCGGGTCCAGCAGCGAATCATCAGTAAGTGTCCCCGGCGTGACGATCCGGACGACGTCGCGCTTGACCAGGCCCTTGGCAAGGCGTGGATCTTCAAGCTGTTCGCAGACTGCGGCTCGCAGCCCAGCCTGCACGATCTTCGCCAGGTAGGAGTCGAGAGCCGGGTGGGGGAAACCCGCCATCGGCATCGCCTGCTCGCCCTTGTCTCGGTCGCGCGTGGTCAGGGCTATACCCAGGAGCGCCGAGGCTCGTTCGGCGTCTTCGCCAAACAACTCATAGAAATCACCCATGCGAAAGAGCAGTAAGGCATCGGGATCGCGCGCCTTGAGCTCGCGATATTGCTGCATCATGGGTGTCTGGGAAGAGTCAGCCATGGGGCGTATCGAAGGCAAAGCGAATCCGTGGCGAATGCGACGCGAGTGCTCGCCATCCGCCCTATCCCGGTAGATTCTGGCTGCCGGCAACCGAGTGCCGATCCAAAAAAACTGACGGTCCGCGACCACGGGGGCGCGAGACCGCCAGGTACAGACACGAGTTTGGATCGCTCGGGAGACGAGAAGAGAGAGCCAGACGCGACCGCGATCAGAACTTGTCGAGTGCGCCTTGCTCTTCCGAATAAATCTCAAACACCTGGTCAAGCCGGGTAATGCGGAAAACTTCGAGCAGGTCGGGGTGAATGCAGCAGAGTTTCAGCTTACCCTTGACCGCGGCGACTTTCTTTTTGAGGTTGATCAGTTTGCCCAGCGCGGCACTGGAGAGATACTGAACATTTCCGAAGTTCAACAAGAGACTCTTGTGACCTTCGTCTTCCACCAGGCTGTAAAGCTGTTCGCCCACTTCCTGGATCTGCTCTTCAGTCACGATCTTCGTGTTGACGAAGCTGACAACCGTCACTCCATCAACATTTTCCAGGCGGAGGAGACGACGAGGGCCTTGCGACATCGGGAAACTCCTGTCGGGGACGGGAACCGCACCGAACCGAGGCAAATGATCTCTGCACAGGCCGATCCCAGGCGCGGGCCTCACGGGCGCTTGACGAGGTAGAATGAACGAATCCACCAAGGTGAGAACCCTACGTAATCACCACACTTACCAGAAAGCAGCGAGGAATCAAGAGTTGACCGAGAAAAGATGCCTCGGCGATCATCTCTTTTTCCCCGAGCTTGGCTGTTGCGGTGCCAGACCGCATCTGGCTTCGCGAGGCCCGCGCATCGAATGACATTATATCATGGAAGGAGCACTGCGGGGCCAGACTGTTTTTCCGACAAAGGATTGGCTTTTTTTGTCTTTCGGGCGCAGGTACGATCTCCTGGACTCATCCCCAAGCCCAGGTCCGGAACGGCCGGCCGGAATCCCCGAGAGCTGCTCCAACTTACCCGTGGAGGGTACACTCATGGCACGCAGATCGCTCAGCCTGCTGTCATTGCTCGCTCTGAGCGGACTTCTTGTTTACGGCACCCTCATGGCCGGGCCCCCGCCGCCAGACGGAGCGCGTCCCAGCTATACGAAGACGGGCGAGCTTCATGCCCCCGCCGGCTATCGTACATGGGTGTTCGTAGGTGCTAATCTTTCGCCCGAATACAAAACAGAGCAGCCCCCTGGCGAGACGCGCGAGACCACGCCACCGGGAAACGATAAGGCAAGCTCCGGGAGCAACCGGCTCCACAACATTTACATCAACCGCGAAGCGTACGACTCGTTCATCCAGAAAGGTAAGTTTCCAGACCCAACGATGCTGGTGATGGAGGTGTTCAAAGCGGAGCGGAAAGATCCCAAGGGCGTTCTCTCGGACGGCCTGGTCGAGACCGAGCGGGTGGGGCTAGAAATCGCCGTCAAGGATTCGCACCGGCCGGGGGGAGGCGTTCCCTGGGCCTATTACACCTTCAATATTCGCGACGATGCGAAACCCATGCGGCCGGCATCGGCCCATGCCGACAAAGATTGCTACGCTTGCCATCTGGAGCACGCCAGCAACGATAACGTCTGGGTTCAATTCTATCCGGCGTTGCGGGACCCGAAATGAGTGCCGAGCCGCCCGGTAAGCGACGCGTTCCTCCCCCGCGGCCCTGCTACGCCGCAAGGCAGATCGAGGCTTCAGCTCCTACCACTCAGGCGGCTTCCTGGGTTAGAATGAAAGCCGGGATGTCTGAGGAAACTCAGAGAGAGCGCAGGCCCTCGGACCGCACACAGCAGGACGCAGGTCCCTCCACGCTCCCACGAAGACAAGGACCCTCAAGAGTGATCGCGTGCCCGAGGACAGAACATGTCTGCCGCGGTGGAATCGTTTCCTAACCAGTTTCCGAGTCGCCATTACGAGATCGAAATCACGTGTCCCGAATTTACGGCGGTCTGTCCCAAGACGGGCCAGCCTGATTTTGGGACGATCCTGGTCAGTTATGTTCCAGCGGCCTCTTGCCTGGAGCTCAAAAGCCTGAAGCTTTATCTCTTTGGTTTTCGCGACCGGGGCATCTTTTACGAACATGCGGTGAACACCATCCTCGACGACCTGGTGGCGTCGTGCCAGCCCGTGCGAATGAAGGTTGTCGGCCAGTTCAATCCGCGTGGCGGGATGACTTCACGGATCACGGCGGCATACGAGGCTGCGCGGGTCTGATCAGCCCGCGGCGGCTTGTTTCGGAAGGATTGCTCAGTGGGCAGGTCGGCGCGAACGGGTGCGGAGGACGCTGTATGAAGGCTGGAATCGCGACCCTGACAACAGATTTCGGCCTTAGCGGCCCGTACGTGGCGGCCATGAAGGGGGTGTTGCTCGAGCTTGCACCGGGGGTTCAGATCGTGGATGTCTGCCACACGATCTCGCCTCAGAACATCCTCGAGGGGGCGTTCGTGCTGGCCGGCATCGTTCAACTCGTTTCCCGCCGGCTCGGTCCACTTGGTGGTGGTCGACCCGGGGGTTGGAACCGAGCGTCGGCTGATCGCTGTGAAGCTTGCCAATCAATGGTTCGTCCTTCCCGATAACGGGCTGATCACTGGTGTCGGCGCATGCATGAAGCCCAGGGCATCTGGGAGATCACCAATCCCGCCCTGCGGCGTCCGGTGGTGTCCGAGACGTTCCACGGCCGAGACATCCTGGCGCCGGCGGCGGCTTACTTGCTGCGCGATGGTGATCCCGTCGGGCTGGGACCACCCGCCTCGAAATTCATCATGCTACGCAATTTCGAACCCACGGCCGACGAGTGCGGCTATGTAGGCGAGGTGATTTTTCGCGACACATTCGGCAACCTCATCACCAACGTGAACTTCGCGCATCTCTGTGGCCGAGCCGCCTCAAGCTGGAACGTGGAAATCGCCGGCGAGCGAATTGAAGGGCTGTCCCGGACTTATGGCGAGAAGCCCACCGGCTCCCTGCTGGCGGTGGTAGGCAGCTCCGGCTGGGTTGAAATCGCCGTGGTCAACGGCGACGCGGCTAGGCATCTCACGGTCGGCGCGGGAACCACGGTGTTGCTGCGGCGCGCCTGATCGGAAAACCGGCCTCGCGTCGCAGGCATCCGCACCGTTACATTAACGTATCACACGCGTCCATCCGCCCATGCGCCCCGCGCACCAACTCCGCGGGTCATGGAAAACGAACGAGGCATGAGACACGCATGTCTGGGACCTCAATCGACTCAGACCCCAGCACCCCCTTTCCCGATTCGTCCGCCGGGTCCGACGAGGCGCCGGCACCCGCGGCGCAGCCAGCGCACCGGGCTGCGAACAACGAGAGAAGAGCCATGAGGCCGGTCAGCTCGAGCTCCGACGATCTGAGCGTTCTGCTCACGCAACCCGACCCCGATCCGTTCCTGGTCGGCCAGAGCGCCCGCGACACCGCGGATCCGGCATCGGCTCAGGGGTTGCGGGCAGACGACCGCCCGTCAACCGAGCGGCAAGAGCCCCTGGCGGCGGCCGATGCTGCAGACCCGTTGCCCGGGACGGCGCGCATTACACGCGCGATCGCTGGCGCTGGCTCGGAGCCCGTACCCTTTGCGGCTCCTCAGTCATCGTCGGAGAGCGTTCTGGCCCTGGGCATCAAGTTCACGCCCTCGCCCGACCCTGAGGCAGAGGCTCGATCTCCGGCGCTGAGCACCCGGGAGGCTAAACTGAACCTCCAGGCCGCTCCGGGCGACCAACCACCCAGAACCAACTGGCCCTTGCTTCTCGTGTCAAGCTATGCCAGCGCGCTCACGCTGGGCTTCCTGTGGTTCTTCTGGACCGGCCGAAGCCTGCCGACGCAACGACCCGCCGAACCCGTGACCGCCGAAGCCGCATTTGACCCGACCTCACGTGCCGCCGTGGCATCCCCGGCGGGCGGAGCGCCTCAGCCTTTGCCCGTCCGCAACCTGGTTGACCTCGGGAAGACACTGCGACTGGGAGACCTGGAGCTGACGCCCCTGTCAATCGTGCACCGTGCGGTGTACCTCTATCGCCTGGAGGGGGCGACGGGCGAAGAACGCGAAAGTCAAGACTCGCTGGTGCTGACCTTGCGTCTGACGAATCGCTCGGAGACACGAACTTTCGCTCCGCTGGATCGCTCGTTCATTCGCGACTCGGGCGCGGCGGAAGATCACACCTATGTCGAATCGTCAGACGGCCGGCGTATCCCCATGTACCAGCTCGCGGCTGAGAGCGAATGGTCGATTCAAGATCAGGAATTTCCGGTCCTGAAACCGGGTCAGACAGCCGAGACGATCATTGTCTCCGAACCCGTCCCGTCAACTCGCCTGTCCGGCCGGTTAACCTGGCGCGTCAAGCTCCGGACACGGACTTTCCAGACCAATGTCGCGGGGGTTCGGTTCAGCATCTCGGACGTCGCCGAATATTGAAGGCAACAAGACAAGGAAGCCGATCCTGGGCCGGCTGGCGATGCCTTACTTCTTGGCAACAAGCTCTGCGAGAAACGTCTTGTGCCACGCCTCCCAGTTTGAGAGATCGTCGAGCAGTGACTCCGCCCGGCCGTTGCCGGGTTCGGAGGCGAACTTCCAGCGGTCGGCCGTGATCAAGAGATCGGTCAAGGGTTCGAGATTCCTCTCGCCGAGCGCTTCCCTGATCGCGGCATCGGCCGCGATCTCCTCGGTGGTGCGGGCACGCAAGGAAGGACCAAATCGAGCAGCCAGGTCCTCGCGCACCCTTGACGCCAGGCTTACCAGTACCGCACCTGGAGAACCGTCGGGAGCGGATACCTGGGCCTCTGTCAGAGCCGCGCGACGGCGGACCACTCGGCGACGGCGGACGATCCACAACAGACCGCCGAGAACCAGAGCGAGTGCCACACCGAGTTCCAGCGGCAGCTCCCGGTCGATACGCGTCTCCGACCATGGCTCGGGCCCGAGATTCGGGCGAGGCGGAACAAGCGCACGAGGCGAAGCCTGGTTCAATGCCTGGTTCAATGGGTGCCTCGCCGCGCCGCGCGTTGCGCGAAGAGCTCGATGAGCGGAAGAATCGGTTCGACCTCGGTTGACATGGTGAAGCCGTCAACGCCCGAGCTGGCGCACCAGCGATGAAACGCCTGCTTTTGCTCATCCGCGGCGCGGGCATACCAGGCCCGCTGCCTCTTGGACGACGAGTTAATCACCCTCGGCTTGGCGTTCTCGGCGTCTTCCAGGAACAGCAGTCCGGCTGGCGGAAGTCGCTCCTCGAGCGGGTTGATGATCCGCAGGGCGATGGTATCGTGCCTTCGCGCCGCCCGCCGCCAGATGCCGATCGGCTCCTCGGAGTTGAAATCGCTGAGGACCACGATCATGGCCCGCCGCGCCGACCTGCGCACGCGGGAGAGACCGACGCCAAGCTGGGTCTTGAGCGAGGTCGTGGGCGTGGCGACCAGGGCCCGCACGATCTGGGAGAGATGCCGGATGCCCCCGGCCGGAACGAGCTCTACCTCGAGCCGATCACTGACCATGAGCAACCCGACCCGATCTCCATGATGCACCGCCGCCGTCGCCAGGAGCGCCGCGGCCTGCGCGGCGCGATCGGCCTTGGTGCGGCCGTCGGTGCCAAAGCGCATGCTCGCCGAGACATCGATCACCAGCCAGAGCGTGAGCGATCGCTCCTCGACATACCGCCGTACGAACGGCTTGCCCTGCCGTGCCGTGACGTTCCAGTCAAGATGGCGCACGTCGTCACCCGGCTCATAGGCGCGCAGCTCCGGCGAACGTCAGCCCGACTCCCGGCCTGGCCCCATGATAAGCCCCCGCCAGTTGCGTGACCGACTCCGGCCGCACCCGAAACCTGAGCCGCCGCGCCCGCCTGACGATCTGCGCCGCATCAACCACCGGCTTCACCGGCAACTTCGTTTTCTTACCACCACGGAATCGGCCAGAACATGACGAGCTCAGCATGAGGGCTTTTGAGATTTGGAGCAACGAAACCGTTAGGAAAAGTCTACAAGAGAGGACGAGTCCAGGGAAAGCGGATCGGTGAGCCGGGCGAATTCCACGATGTCCTGCGTGCACTCCTGAGCTACGTGAGATAGTGAACAATCAGCGGATGTTGATATGGCAGTTTCGGTGCACCTATACCCACTCGGTTCCAGGATGGTCCGGCCGAGCACGAGTCATGTCCGATCTCCCGATGCTGCAATGCCTTGCCGAGCGCGCCGTCCCGCCCGGACGCCGCGCTGAAGCTCGCCGAAAATGGCGGAAAATGGCGGTTTTTAGACGTTTTTCGAGCATCTGTCCACCAGTGGTTCGTCAGGCTAAGTCTCGTTGATCTTGTCAGTTGAAAGGTACTGACCATGGCAATTGCTCGTTCACCATGAAGCCGACTCGGCGGCGACGCGGGCAACCTCGTCGTCGGAGTCCAAGAAGGCGTAGACGTCAGCCGTAGCGAAAGCGAACCCGTTTCGGCCTCGTTATACTAGAGGTAGTGGTCAACCTTCCACTAGGGGCGAAACCAGACACCATCCGTGAAGTAACGAGCACGTGCAGCGGATGGGCTACCCGGGGTGAGAGGGGACGGCGGGCGTCGAAAGATCCGCGAGGAACCTGAGAGGCCCGCCCGCGTGCGAAAGACCCATGGCATGGGTCCGAGCAACTGGGGACGGAAATCAATAACCGGCGCCGGACGCGGGCGGGAGTCGGAGGGGGCCATAGTAGCGACGAAGCGGGGTAACTCCCGTGGAGCGAAGGACCCCTGCCGTCTGAATTGTTTTCATCAGACGTAAGGAGATCCGCTTGGACCAAAATCCCACTACGGAAGAACACGGTGGCTTGAACTGGGACGAGCAACTGGCTCAGCCAGAAACGAAGTCCGGGATCTTGCTGCCGCAGAAAGTCTCTGAACTGAGATGGAAACTGGCCCGCAAGGCCAAGCAGGAGCCCGGATTCCGGTTTTATGCTCTGCATGACCGAATTTACCGGGACGACGTGTTGCGTGCTGCGTGGTGGTTGGTGCTGAAGAACAACGGCGCTCCCGGTGTGGATGGCGTAACCTGCCAGGACATATACAATTGTCCTGATCTGGATGCCTTCCTTCGGGAGTTGCAGGAGGAACTCCGCACCGGGACCTATCGGCCGCAACCGGTGAAGCGCGTCTACATCCCCAAGCCGGACGGACGGCTGCGACCGCTTGGTATACCAACGGTCAGAGACCGCATCGTTCAAGCCGCAGTGTTGCTGGTGCTGGAGCCGATCTTTGAGGCAGACTTCCTGGACAGCTCGTATGGGTTTCGTCCGGGTCGAAATGCCCATCAAGCGATCGACGCCATTCGTCAGTACCTGTCGGCCGGTTTCACGGAGGTGTATGACGCCGACCTGAAGTCGTACTTCGATACCATCCCTCATGATGCCTTGATCAAATGCCTGGAGCGACGCATTGCCGATGGCAAGGTTCTGAAGTTGATCCGCATGTGGTTGGAGAGTCCCGTGATCGAGACCGACGAAAACGGTCGCACGAAAGCCTCTCGGCCAAAGCAGGGGACGCCGCAGGGCGGTGTGATCACGCCCCCAACAATGTTGCAAACGACCTTGTTGGGGGCCCCGTTCAAAAGGGGACGGACTGACCCGATACACGATTCGGATCTCCGTTTCGTCAACCTCGACCTTCTTCACGAGGGCCCGAACCACCTCTCGTCGCGTGGCCCAGTCCGGCTCTTGCAACCCTTGCGAGACGCGACGTGCGAACTCCTCCAACTGACCGATCACCAGTCGCAATTCCGCCTCCTGGGCGGCCTCGCCGATCCGTTGTCGATGCTCCTCCGCCAATCTCGAGAGGCGCGTCCTTGCCGCCGAGATCCGGGGCTCGAACTCCGATTTGTCGAGCAACCCGTCGCCGTAAGCATCGATTAATCGAGAAATCATCTTTTTCACATTATTTATCAATTTGCCGAGATGCTCCACCTCCTGATTCGGCCCGCCCTGGGTACCCTGCAGTCGCCGCTCGTACTCCTCCCGGACCCGCTCCGGCTCGGACAGGAGACCTCGTACGTCCTCCCAGACGGCAGCGTCAAGGATAGCGGTGCGGATCTGCTTGTTCCAGCAGAGGCGCTGCCCGCCGAAACGATAGGCGTCAGAGCCCGTGCAACGGTAGTACGCGTAGGGGACCCTACCCTTGCCCTCGGACGCGGCTCGGCTCGTCGGCTTGCCGTAGCAGCCGTAGCCGCAGCGCTTGCAGACGACCAGGCCCTGGAGCAGATATCGGCCACCGCCGGGCCGGTCGCGACGGCGTTGCCGGTTCTCTTCAAGCTGGGCCTGGACAGCCAGGAAGAGGTCTTCGCTCACCAGCCCGGGGACTTCAATGAAGATTTGATCTTCCGAAGCTGTATCAACCCGTGAGACCGGCCGCCGGGGGTGCTCGGGACGGCCTCGCTGCGGGCGGAGTCGTTGAGGCTTGAACTCACCTGAGCGCGTCTTGCCGAAGGCCGCGGTCCCCTTGTAGGCAGGGTTCTTGAGGATCAACCAGACCGTCGCGCGATCCCAGGCCGATTTGCCAGTCCGCGTCGGGATACTGTCGCGCCGGAGGCGTCGGCACACCTCGCCGATCGAACACCGTTGCTGACCCACCCATTCGAAGATCTTCCGCACGACCCGGGCCTCTTCAGCGAGGACCTGATAACGCGCCTCGCCACCTCCCTCGTGTTTGCCGATGTAACGGTAGCCGTACGGCGCGCCGCTGAGGACGTTGACCGAACCGCGGCGGGCGGCGTGTTGCTTGCCCCTGCGGCAACGCTCCATGATCTTGGCGCGCTCGTATTCCGCGATCATCCCTTGGACCTGAAGCAGCAAGTCGGCTTCCGGACTGCGGCCGACGGGGTTGCGCAAGAAGACGACCTCGACGCCGCACCGGATAAGTTCCTCGAGGATCAAGACCTGATAGGCATACTTGCGTGAGAGTCGATCCGGATCGAGCATATAGAGGCGGTCGATGGCTCCGGCGGCGGCTTGGTCCCGAAGTCGCTCGAGTGCCGGTCGGGCCAGGATGTAGCCGCTGACGCCGTCGTCCACGAAGTGCAGTTCGGGCTCGCAATCCAAGCCATCAGCGGCGATCCGCTCAGTGACCACCTCGAGCTGGCTGGCGATTGTGTCCTCCTTCTCCTGCTGTTCCCCCGAAACCCGGGCGTAGAGCGCCACGCGGAGATTGTCTGTGATCATGGTTCGTCAACCCCCCCCGACCTTGGACTGGATAGTTTGGACCACGGTCGCGTGGTTGCGGCTGGATCGCGGCCGATCCAGGCGGTGCGAAACGACCGGGATCAAGACTTGATATGCACGCGCGATCAATTGTTCCTGAAGCCGAGTGAACTCGAAGTGGCGGGTGACAGGAGGACTGAGCGTGGGCCTCCGTGGGGACGTGATCATGTCGACTCCTCCTCTCCGAGAGCGCGGCCGCCAGCCTGCCTTGGATCGGGATCGAGTCGGGGCTGCCATCCGTGCCCGTACTTCGGTCGAAGCCGCGATCTGGAAATGACAGAGTCAGGAATCAGGGACGATTTTGCAACATTGTTGGGGGCGTGATCAGTCCTCTCTTGGCCAACATCTTCCTGCACTACGTGCTGGACGAATGGTTCCAGAAGGAAGTTCGCCCCCGTCTGAAGGGAGAAGCCTTCCTGATCCGATATGCGGACGACTTCGTGATCGGGGCAGCCCGAGAAGACGACGCTCAGCGAATCATGGAGGTCTTACCCAAGCGGATGAGCAAGTATGGTCTGACGGTCCACCCGGAGAAGACGCGCCTGGTGCGGTTCCAACCGCCCCGGACCGACAGCTCCGACACCACGGAACGGGACCCACCCGAACCGATGACATTCGACTTTCTGGGATTCACCCACTACTGGGGACGATCCCAACGAGGCGTATGGGTGGTGAAACGGCAGACGGCGAAGAGCCGACTCAAGCGTGCGCTTCAAGCGCTGTCGGAATGGTGTCGCAAACATCTGCACCTTCCCATCGGGGAGCAGCACCAAAAGCTCACGCAAAAGCTGCGGGGCCACTACGGGTATTACGGGATTATTGGCAACTACTCCAGCCTCCAGAGTTTTCGGGATGCAGTGCGGAGGATCTGGCGCCGCAAACTGTCTCGGCGACGCCGAGGCGGTCCGATGACGTGGGCCAAGCTCCTTCGTCTGGAGAAGCGATACAGTCTTCCTCGCGCCGAGTGGTCCACGGCTTGGTGAGCAGCGTAGCGAAGTCATGAGATGAAGAGCCAGATGCGTTTAACGCGCACGTCTGGATCTGTGGGAGCCCCAGGGAGCAATCCCTGGGGCGACCCGGCCCATCATTGTAGTTCCTTGCTTCAACGAAGCCGAGAGGCTCGACGCTGCTCGATTCCGGGGTTTCAGGTGCAGTGGCGGCTCAATTCGGTACCTTTTCGTGAACGACGGAAGTACGGACGGCACCGCCGCGATTCTCGACGACCTGCATCATTTCGATCCCGGACGATTCCTTGACTTCAGCTTGCCGCGAAACTCGGGAAAGGGTGAGGCTGTGCGGCAGGGCTTGCTCCGGGCTCTGGAGGCGGGGCCGGATTACGTGGGATACTGGGACGCCGACCTGGCAACCCCCCTGGAGGCCATTCCAGAGTTCGCCGCGGTGTTGGATTCCCGTAGCGACATCGACATGGTATTCGGCGCCAGGATAGGCTTACTTGGCCGATCCGTCTGCCGAAGACCAGTTCGACGATGCCTGGGCGCTTGTTCGCGACCGCGGTCTCTTGCGTCCTGAGTTTTCGAGTCTACGACATGCAATGCGGCGCCAAGCTGTTCCGAGCTTCAACCGAGTTGGCGTCGATCCTTGGGGAGCCGTTCGGGTCGCGCTGGATCTTCGATGTAGAGATCCTGGCCCGCATCATGGCCAGGCGGCGTGGTTCCTCGCGGCCGCGAATGGAAGATGCCGTTTACGAGCTACCTCTTCAAGAGTGGCATGACGTCCGAGGCTCGAAGCTCAGGCCCACGGACTTCGCGCGCGCGCTGTCCGATCTCGCCGTGATTTCATGGAACTATGCGCCGAGGCGCATACGTCTGGTCAAATCCGCGGTGGCGCCCGATTCTGGGGAGGCTCGCACCATCGCAGTGCCGGCTCCGGCGTTTCGTTCGACCGAGAAGACCATGCGTCAACGGGCGGGATCTGGATCGTCGCGAATCGCTCTTCGATGAGAAGAATAGACAAAGACTGATCACTCGATTCCGCGGAGGTCTGCTGAATGCAGGACCAGCGGACCGGCTGGGCCTCAGAACGTGCCCTCGCCCGTTGTTCTCAAGCCGCGCCGAGCAGAAGCGGTGTCTCCCTACGACGCTTTTATGGTTATGAGCTGGCAGCGTGATGGAAGCGAGTGGCTCAGCATGACCTGAAAGATCGGATCCACGCGCCTGCCTCCCCCGAGCATCAGCCTTTCTTGCCTCGATCCTGCGAATCCCATTCATCGACCAGCTTGCGCAGAGCTGATCGCTCACTGACCCCCAGCCCCTCATCCTGCACCAGATGGCTCAAAAGAGATGTTATTGAGCCGCCACAGAGGTCCTCGGCTAGGTTCCGCAGTCGGCGGTTGATGAGCGTTGCGCGGTCTAACGTGGCCCGAAAGGTCTGAACCTGCCCACTCCGGTCGCGAGCCACGCAGCCCTTGGCCTCCAGGCGCTCCAGCAGCTTCTGAACGGTTGGCGGGGCCGTGGGACTCCCTGAGGGATAAAGTCTCTCCACGAGCTGGCGGACCGTCGCCCCGCCACCCTCCCACAGCATCTGGAGAACCAAGAGCTCCGATGCCGTGACATCAAGCGAGAGCCGCGACATCGTTCATCCTGGCTTCAGAGACGACTTGTCTAATTCGCATTCGAGACACATTGTCTGTTCGTGTCAAGAAGAAAGATGGGTTTCAAGTAATCATGATCGCGGGGGCGTCTCCGGACCCGCTGTGTCTCAGCTACAGAGCTCTCTTTGTCTGATTGACCCTGTCGTTGACAAACGTACGCGATTCGATTACAGTTCTTAGTGCACTGCAAGACGATCGATGGCTTGTAAATTCTAGCATTCCTGGATGCGGAAACCGCGAATCACGAGGCTGATTGATGACTCCGTTGGAGCGGAAGGATCTGTCCAAAGCCGAATGGAAGGTCATGAAGATTGTCTGGGAGTTGCAAAAGGCGATGGCTCGCGAAGTCTACACGATCGCCGGTGAGCAGAACTCATGGACACCAGCCACCGTCAAGACACTTCTCAAGAGACTGGTTGATAAGGGCTATGTGTCGACCACGCGGGTCGGAAACGGATTCGTTTACCGGCCGGCCAGGACTGCCCTTTCGACGTTTCAATCAGCCGCCGACACGCTCATGACGAACGCGGTCGAAGGCGTGACAGGTCCGCTCCTCGTTCACCTGGTCGAACGAACGTCCTTGAGCGAAAACGACCTGAACTCGCTACAGAAGCTTATCGACGCCAAGAAAGAATCGTTGAAGAAGAGTGGAGGCAGATAGGCTGCCAGAGTCTCCTACGTGAGGACACGGTGATGATGAATGATTTGATCGCATACGTCAATTCCGCGGGAGACCAATGGGCGGCATGGGTGATCACCGCATCGCTGGATGCTGCCTTGTTGCTTTCCTTGATCGGCCTGGTATGGTTCGCGATCCGCAACAGGGTTGCGCCGCAGGTCGGCTATTGTCTCTTCCTTCTGGTTCCGTTCAAGTTGCTGGTGCCTGTGGTGGTGGCGGTTCCGGCGGCCGTGGCGCAATGGACTCCTTCGTCGCTGATATCGTCATGGGTCAAAGGGACTCACATCCCCGCAGGGAGCAGAAGCGAGTCTCCGGTTGAAACGCAGATTGGCGCAACCGAGAGAAATCAGGCCGCTCCGCCCGAGCCGAGCTTCGGGCCCGGCTCACAGGTTCAGCCCATCGTGGCTGACTCACGCCAGATGACCCTCCCGACCGAACCACGAACCCGGTGGCAATTCGGACCTGCCGCAAGTCTCTCGGCTCATCCCGATACCGAGGCCCCTCGTCTATCGGTCTCGGCCGGTCTGATGCTTGCCTGGCTCCTCGTGATCTTGTTGCTCTTCGGGCGGCTTGGCGGCACTCAACTCCGATTTCGAGCACGCCTTCGGCACCCGTCTCCTCTCGATGATTCAACGTTGGGCATCAACTTGCCCGAGCTGTGTCGGCGCGCCGGAGTTCGCCACCCAGTCCGAATCGTGGAGGAGGATTCCATCGGCTCGCCCGCGGTCTGGGGGATCGCTCGACCGACGATCATTTTGCCGCGAGGCATCTTCTCGTCTCTCACGGCGCAACAACGGCGATGGGTCCTGCTTCACGAGCTGGCTCATGTCCAGCGCCGTGATCTGATCATCGTCATACTCCAGCGATTGGCCGCCATCCTGCACTTCTTCAATCCCGCGATCTGGGTTGCCAATCGGGTCATTCATGAGATGCGGGAATGTGCTTGCGACGATCTGGCGATCTCGCTGAGCGAGGCTTCCGCGGTCGAGTCTGGAGAGGCGTTCGTGCGTATCTTGCGGCGTGCCGATCGGAGCCGCCGCGGCCTGGAAGGAGCACTCGGTGTGTTCGGGCTCGATTCGAGAGCCTCGTGTTTTCGGCGCGTCCGCAGGCTGCTGGATACCGAGCGTCCGATCCGCACTGCGCCGGGTGCCTGGTCCCTTTGGTGCCTGGTTCTCCTCGCCGTCGCCTCGGTGCCTCATCTCCGTGCCGCAGGTGAAGCGAGCCGGACCAGTTCGCAGAATTCTGCCACAGCATCCGCATCCCCGAACCAACGAGACCCGAAAGCCGCCACGAAGGATGCCCCTGCCAGGGACGGTCAGGAATTCGAGCTGCGGGTCGTGGGGCCGGACGGGAAACCGATACCCAGCGCCGTCGTCGGACTCGGCGCGAGCCCGGTGCCGATCGCTAACAAACAGGTCCGCCGCGGCAAGTTCGTCAGGCAGGGATCGTACGGGGTGTATGTGGCGACGGATGGCGAGGGGCGGCTCGCGGTTGAGCTCCCGCGGGCCCCCGATCGATTCGACCTGGACATCACCATTCCAGGCTACGGACCGTACTGGTCAGAATGGTCGTCCGAAAGTCATGTGCAGCCGATTCCGTCCCGCTTCACCGCCGAGTTGGAGGCGGCCTGGTCGGTGGGGGGAATCGTCGTTGACGCGGGCGGAACGCCCGTCGAGGGCGTCAAAGTCAGTCCCAGTTTCGAATACAAGAAACGTCCCGGAGACCATAGCCAGTTCGGCATTGGCACGCGGCTGACGACGGACGCGGCGGGCAAGTGGCGCTTCGACAGTGTGCCGGTCTCGATGGGCGAGGTCCACGTGGAGATCAATCACCCTGGTTTCAGACCTGTACGCCGGCCTCTCACGAGAGGCGAGTTCGGTATCGAGCGCGGTCGGGAACCGACCGCCAAGGTTGTCCTGGATCGCGGCCTGACGGTGACCGGCAAAGTGACCGACGATTCGGGCAAGCCGATCGTCGGGGCACTGGTCCGCACCAAGCTCATCAACGACATCCGCGAAGCCAGGACGGGGAGAGACGGAATTTACAGGCTGGCCGGTTGCGAGCCGCGGGTGGCGAGACTCGTCGTTTCCGCCAAGGGCCGGGCCACGGATATGAAGGAGCTAAACCTCGACCCGGAGATGGGGCCGGTCAACTTCCAGATGAAGCCCGGCGGCACCGTCCGCATCCGCGTGCTCGATGAACATGGCAACCCGGTTCCCAAAGCTCGCATCTTTTTCCAGCGGTGGCGTGGTCCTTCCTTCTCCTACTTTGAGTTCAACCATGTCAGTCAATACGCCGACCAGAATGGAGTCTGGGTGTGGAACGAAGCACCTCTGGACGAATTCAGGGCGGATATTTGCCCTACCGACGGTATGGCGTTGTCAGAACAACCATTGATTGCCCGCGCGGAGGAGTACGTCTTTCGGCTGCCCGGTCCTCTCGTCGTGTCGGGCAGGGTCATCGACGCGATCACGAAGGAGCCGATCAAGCAATTCCGTGTCGTCCCCGGGGTGAGGTCCAGCCCGACGCACATGAACTGGGTCCCCAGCGAAAGCTTCTCCGCCTCCGACGGCCTATACCGCCTCCGGGAGTCGCATGGGTATTTCGCTTATCTTGTTCGCATCGAAGCCGACGGCTATCTGGCCGGGGTCTCGCGTGACATCAAGAGCACCGAGGGGAACGTTTCGATCGATTTCGAGCTCAAGCGGGGGAAGAACGTTGTCGCCAAGGTTGTGACTCCTCGCAACCTTCCGGCGGCGGGAGCCAAAGTCGCGCTGGGTGTCGCCGGATCGCAAATCAACATCAAGAATGGAGACATCAACGATGCGTCAACCTACGCTTCGCGGGAAACAGCCGACGACACAGGCCGCTTCCATTTCCCGCCGCAGGATAAGGATTTTCAGCTCGTCATTACTCATCCATCCGGATATGCCCATGTCAAGTCTTCGCCCGTGTGGGATCTCGTGAAAATCATCCGCCTGGAACCCTGGGCCAGGGTGGAAGGGACCTTCCGAGTAGGACCGAGCCTCACCGCGAATGTGCCGATCTCGCTCGAGGTCAACGGCCGCCACTCGTCTGGAAACGGTGTCCCGAGCATCTTCACCGGTCACGAGGTGACCACCGGGCCGGATGGGCGGTTCGTCTTCGAGCGCGTGATCCCTGGCAGTGGGCGGATCGGTCGCGGCATCACGTTGATGGCGGATGTCGGCGCGATCGATGCGACCTCATCGTGCACGATCGCGGCAGAGTTCCCCGCCGGAAAAACGGTACATATCGATCTCGGCGGCACGGGGCGAGCCATCGTCGGCAAGCTCCAGCCGCCCGAGGGATCCAAGGAAAAGGTGCGCTGGAATTATGCTCTGGTCACGGCAAGTCCCGACGAGGCTGATACCGGCGAGGCGGGCCCCTACTTGTCGGCCACCGTGGACCGCAACGGCAAATTCCGCATCGACGACGTGCCGCCGGGCAGCTATTCGCTGAGCGTCAGGTTCCAGCAGGACGATGCAGGCCATTTGTGGAATCATCGTTTCAAAGTCACGGCGCCGAATGGCGATGGTTCACGACAACCAGTGGACCTGGGAATCCTGAATCTGGAGAAGCGCTAACGCTGGCAGAATTGGGAAAGCCCTCACGCCGGCGGTCATTCCCTATGAATGAGGCCGACGTGAGGGCCGGAAGATCGTAGCGCCAGATCAATCCGCCGCTGCATCACTGTCCGGGCCTAGCACTCTGTTTCTTGGGTAGCTTGATGGCGACGCCCTTTGACCACTTGCCGATTACTGGGTCGAAAACGTACAGGATGTTGTCTTGCAGGACCATGACCTCAGGCTGAGTGACGTCGATCCTGGGTTTCGCCACTCCGGGAAGGCTAAGCACATCCCATCCGCCGGTTGCACTGCTGAAGGCATAAAGGTCGTTCCCGACTTGATAAAGGGCGTAATGCGGTCCCACGATGGGAACCAGATCGTCCTGAACCGGCTTGCTCAAGCACTGGGTGGACCATCCTGCGATTTGCCCGGCGAATGCGGCTACCTCTTCGATTTGCTTGCCCTGGTAGACCATAGCAACCGTCAACTCCGTCATCACCGGCGTCGCCTTGATTCCGGCCGGAACAATCAGTTTCTTCCATACGCCAACGGTGCCTTGAGGATCAGCTCCTCGCCCTTTTTCCATGGCCTCCCATCCCGTGCCGTCGGCGGATTCCACAACCATGACGGAGCCTGATCTCCAAACGGGGATGGGATTGCTCCGATCCACGTTTTCACGAACCACGTTTTTCATTCCCGCGAAGGGATTCGTGATCGGGGGAAAACCACCAGCTTGCCTGGCAATCGGGTCTTCCGCCAGTGCGGTTTTCCCGGCTGTTTTCTCAGCAGCCGGTGGGCTGGTCGGTACCTTCTCTTCGTTAGCATGGTTCCCGGGAGGTTGTTGCGCATCCGCCGAGGTGACTCGGTACAAGACGCCGGCACCAACCACGAAGGTGCCGAGTGAAAGGATCATCACGCACGCGATCTTCAGCTTGTGCATGAGCATGGCGTTCAAAACTCCTTGGGTCAGGTGTAGCACCGAGGTGGAGACGGTTTGAGCAGTTCCGAGACGGGACGCGGCCGCGAGAGTCGATTCGACAACGGTTGCGGCAGGGAGCGAGGTCGACAACTTGTCGCCCAGGAATGGTGCGGCAAGCATGCCGGCCGAGGCCGTCAAGCCGCGCCGTTCCAGCCGAGACTTCAGAGAGCTGACGCCCTCTCGAGAGCCGGCCGCTGACAGTGCCGACCGGCCAGTCGAGCATCTGTGCGGCCTCTTCGTAGCTTTTGCCTTCCAGGTGGCAGAGGACGATCGGAGCGCGGTACTTTTCGGGAAGCCGGTTCAGCTCCTCGTGAAGCATCGGCCGGATTTCCCACCCAAGCACTTCCCCCATCGGCTCAACAGGCGCGGCTTCCACGTCTTGGGGTTGATCGGGAAGCCGACGCGACGCATTCGCCCTGACGCGGGTTGCCGTCCGATAAGCCACTCCGTAGAGCCAGGGAGCCAGCGAGGTGTCAACCCGGATCGAGTGAGATTTCCGGATCAGGATCAAGAACGTTGCCTGAAAGGCGTCGTCAACATCTTGGGCTTGCCTGAGAATGTGCCGGCAAACCCCCATCACCATCGAACCGTGCCGGTTGAGTAGCGCCTCGAAGGCCTGTTCCGCAGCCTGGTCTTTCGAGCCGTTGTACCGCCTGAGCAACTCCGCATCACTCAGCCCCGAGACGGTCCCCGAATTCCAGAGCCGGTCCAGTTGCTGGGCGAGCGGCTTTGATTGTCCTGTTGCCATGTTTCAAATCCTGGGCGGCACATTGACCGGAGCCATTCGCTCCACCCTTAACATGCAGCGACTGGCCCGCGCAATACACTTTTTCTCAAGGATATCGCAAGCCGTTGCTCGCATGGATCTTGAATCGAGATTCCGGCGTCATGGACCCCTCGCCGCTCTGACGCGAGCGCTCGTTTACGTTGGCAGTCCAGAGGTCTAGAATAGCGTCGTGACGAGGCGATAAGCCCATTGCAGGCCAGGGCTTTTGAGCACGAAGAGGTCGCTGATGGAAATGAATGTGTCTCACGAGCTGAACGAGGTCGAGACGCGATGGCGGGCGCGTGAGCAAGAATGGCGGCGCAGACTGGGGCGGCTTCGACTGGGGGTTGAGCCGCTGGACGAGCAGCTAGCCCGTTATCGGCGCGTGACCTGGGCACTCACGGCGGTTCCCGCGATCATCGCCGTCATGTTTCTTGGGTTATTCACCGCCTTTGGCAGGCCCGATATTGGCACGCTTGTGGTGGTCATTCTGTTCGGGCCCGTGATTGCTTTCTCGTGGCTCGGCTTCAAGAAGCTGGAACGCCGCGCCAATGCCTATCTCGCCGAGCTCGCTCGGTTCCAGAGCGAACGGCAGCGGTTGATCGCAGCCGGCGACGAAGCTAACCGGTCCGGATCGGAGGCCACTTCCGCCTGACGGCTCACGCCGCCCAGCCGTCGTGCACGGCGATGATCGACATGCCGTAGCGGTCGGCCAGAGCCACGACATCGGGCTGGTCGATCACGATGGTCTTGTCGGCCTCGATCGCCAGAACGCGGGCGCCTGCCTGGTGCAGGTTTTCGATGGTGGTCACGCCGATGGTGGGCACGTCGAACCGCATGTCCTGCTGGGGCTTGGCCACCTTGACCAGCGTCCATCCACCGGCGCGGCAAAGCTGTCCCGCGCGCTCGATGCAGCGGTCAGTTCCCTCGATCGCTTCAACAGCGAGGGTGGCCTTCTCCTTGATCGCCACCGATTGGCCAACGTCCAGCCGGCCCATCTCCTTGGCCATCACCCAACCGAACTCAATGTCTTTTCGCTCCGCCGCCGAGGGCGCCCGGCGAGTGAGAATTCCCTCGTTCACGAGTAGCTCCGGACAGAACTCAAGGGCCGATACGAACGTCATTCCGTCACGCTTGAATTCGTCGATGACGGATAACAAGAGCGAGTCGTCACGATTGTCGGTGCGCGAGCGGCGATACCACCACTGGAGCGTTCTGAGGTCCGGGCAAAGCTGGACCGTGCGCCAGGGTGTGTAGATCACGTTCTTGGTCACCTTGCCGGCCATCACGATTCGCCGGACCCCCTGGCTGCGAAAAGCGCGGATCATACCGCCCATCCTGGCGACGCCAACGATCTCGAACGCGGCGCACAGGCTGCGCAGCTCGTCCGGAGCTTCGTACTTGATGGCGACACAGGCGACGTGCAGGCCTTGCCGCTGGGCCGCCTCGGCGAAAAGAATCGGAAAGCGGCCGCTCCCGGCCAGCAAACCGATCATCTCGGCCTGGCCTCGACCCTGATCGAGCCGCAAGTCGTGACCGCCTGAGGAGAGCAAACCGCGCGCTTCATGGCCGATGCCCGCGTGAGCTTGACGGCTCCTGGCAAGTCTCGTGAATGAAAGCGGCACGCCTCTCTCCTGGAGTCCGGTCAACTTCCGTCCGACGCGTTTGAGCCCAACCTGGAAAGCTCAATACCCCGTGGGGTCGTCCGCGACATTCTCGGTTCCGTCGACCCCGTGCTCACTCGGAGTTCCACCTTCTGGGGCCTGCGGTTTCACGCCGGCCATGAGCAGGTCGATCTGGTCGGCAAGTGCCCGCAGCTTGCGATGCATTTCCGGCAATCGCGCGATCATCTGGAAAATCCGCTTCTGCTCGCGGACCGGGCACGGCCGGCGAGCCGAGGACGTGTTGACCGCTGGGCACGGCTCGGTGCACGCCTGCCTGGGCACCGACGATCACGCCGTCGCCAATCTGAGTGTTGTCCTTGATCCCAGCCTGGCCGGCCATGACCACATGATCGCCCGTTTTACAGCTTCCCGCGATGCCAACCTGCCCGCACAACAGGTTGTGCCGGCCAATCTGGTTGTTGTGTCCGATCATGACAAGGTTGTCGATCTTGGTTCCTTCTCCGATTCGCGTCGCCTCGAACGTGGCGCGGTCGATGGTGCAGTTGGCGCCAATCTCGACGTCGCTGCCCACCTCGAGCCGGCCAGTGTGGGGAATCTTGACGTGCCGGCCATCGACCTGGCGATAGCCGAAGCCGTCGCCGCCCAGAACCGTTCCCGCATGGACTTCGACCCGGTCTTGCAGCACCACGTCGGCATAGAGAACGGCGTTAGGATGGATCGTGCAGCCTTCACCAAGCTGGCAGCGGTCGCCAACCACTGCGCCGGGATGGAGCGTAGTGTCGTCACCAATCCTCGCTCCGTCTCCAACGTAGGCGAAGGGATACACGGCCACGTTCTTGCCGATCTGCGCCGTCGGGGCGACCCACGCTTGAGGATGGACACCCGTCCAGCGCGGTTTCTGATCGCCGGAAAGGTGCTTGCGGACGGTGACGAACGCCGAGATGGGGTCATCCACTTCGATGACGGTGAGGTCTTCTTTCACCGCGGGACTATGGCGGTTGAAGTGAGGTCCCGACGATCGCGGCCGATGCGGGCGAGGTTCTCAGGAACTTGGCGAACCGCTCGTTCTCGATGAAGGTGATGTCTCCTGGCCCGGCCTCGGCAACCGGCCGCGCCGAGTGGATCGGCACGGTTCCATCACCTACGAGACGACCGCGTACCAAGGCCGCAAGCTGTTCGACCGTAGCGACCACGGGCGATTTCCTTTCTTCCCTGAAAGGAGCAGACATGGACCGGGTTTCCCGTATCCTGCGCACCAACCCCAGCCCAGACCGGCCTGGAATCGATTGCCATCGCGCTTGCGTCTCATCGAAGGGCCTTCCTGACCGGCGCGGAATGTAATCCAAGTCGGCAAGTCAGGCAAGACGAACAGTCGAGTCGAGCCCTGTCGAAAAACCCTCCGTCGGCGCGGTGGTTCGCGCGGCTGCCCCGGAATGAATTCCTGGTCTCTCCATCGTCAGAGTGGTCCGGGAAACTTCAGGCTTCCGCCAGTCGAGACTCGAGAAGGGCCGTCAGGTCTGGCACGTGAGGATACTGTTCGGGACGATTGGCACCTCGATCCAGCAGCACGGCTGAAAGTCCCGCGCGAATCGCCCCGAGGACGTCGTTTTCAAGGTCGTCGCCCACGCACAGAACCCGCCGGGCCGGCAGGTTCAGACGCTCGCATGCCGCCTGAAAAAAGGCCGGATGTGGCTTGCGGAAGCCCACTTCCGACGAGATCACCAGCGCAGTAGCAGCCCACCCCAATTCGGGCAAGCCCAGCACCACCTGGCGCAGGCGGCTGTCAAAATTCGAGCCCACGCACACGGCAATCCCGGCTGCGTGAATCGCCCGTAGGGCCGGGGCCACGTCCGGAAAACATCGCCAGGATTCAGGCCGCCCAAAGTGCTCCCACAATTCCGCGAAAACCAGCCCCTGATCCGGGACCTCAGGCAACGCTTTCGCCACGATCCTCCGCCAGCGCCAGATTTCCGTCGCTTCGTCGGTAGAGTGGATCCCTCTATTTCCCCTAACTTCTTCACTTTGAAAGTGCTGATGGAACCGAGACCGCACATCTTCCCTATTTAACCTAACTCCTTGCCGCGCGGCCGCTTCCGTGTAGACGTCCGCAACGGAAGGCACCGGTTTGATTAAAGTCCCCACGGCGTCCAGGACGATGCCAGCAATAAGGTCCCAGTTCGGTTGGTTGCTCATGGGCGTGGTTCAGTTCCAGAGGATGCAAAGTCGGCGGCTCGCCAGGAGCTTGGTCGCCAATGGACACTCCTGGTAGCCTGCCTGAGAGCCACGTCAACCTGGGCAATTCTAACAAACATTGTGGGCCTTTGTGCGGAAGCAAGGAAGACTCAGACACCGTTGTCCGGACCTACACTCGCAATCTTCACCAAGGAACCGAGTCCATGCACCTCTTGCGCCAGCGTCCCATTGCTACACTCATCCCACGCCACGGCAACCATCCCCCCGACACAAGCCCAGGCAGTGAACCGCCGCCACTGCTTGACAGGCAGCAGCGTGCCTTTCAAGTGAGCCAGGCGATCCACCCGGCTGTGAACAGCAGCATCACAACAAGGCGCAGGACGCCAAGCTGATTGAACGACCGCGAGTGCGGGCGTTCCGGAACTGGACGGAAGTCTCTTCCTGGAATCCTCGTGACCGACATGGTTAAGGCAAGGCCTCCCCACGTGGTCGTGGCAAGGTCTCCCGACCTTGCCACTTGGCCGGCCGTCAGAGCAAAACGTCTTACTTCTGGGGCCAAGAGCCTGTTCTCCCTTGGTGCTCCGGACGGTGGAGCTGATACGTCTTGTACCCACCGCCGATGTTGGCGGCAGGGAAACCTGCTTGCAGCAAGATGCGGGTCGCCAGGTAGCCGCGCTGGCCGACCTGGCAATACGCGGCGATTGCCTTGCCCCGGGGAAGTTCTCCAAGACGGGGTCGAAGTTCATCCACCGGGATATTGACCGCGCAGGGATGTGGCCTGCGGAAAACTCTTGCGGCGTGCGTACGTCCAGAATGAACGGACGCTGGCCGTTCGCAGGATTCATGACGGCTTCCACATCGAGCTGGGGGTGATCTCCCCGAATGAAACCGGCAGCCACGAAGCCGGCCATGTTGATGGGATCCTTGGCCGAGCCGTATTGCGGCGCGTAGGCCAGTTCCGCTTCTTCCAGGTCGAAGACAGTCATCCCCGCCTGGATGGCCATCGCCAGCACGTCGATCCGCTTGTCCACTCCGGCCCCACCCACGGCCTGCGCTCCCAGGACCTTGGCCGTGTTCGGGTCGAAGAGCAGCTTGAGGGTCATCGCCTCCGCGCCCGGGAAATAACCGGCGTGATTCATGGGATGAACGTAGACCTTGCGGTACGCTCGGTTGCCTTGACGCAGAACCTTTTCCGAAGCCCCGGTCATCGCCGCCGTGCGGTCGAAGACGCGAACGATGGCCGTCCCTTGTGTTCCGCGGTAGCGGGAACGGCGCCCGAAGATGTGATCCGCGGCGATACGGCCCTGGCGGTTGGCAGGCCCGGCCAGCGGCACCTGCGCCGGGTGGCCGGTCACGAAATCATTGACTTCGATGACGTCTCCAACCGCATAGATATCGGGGTCGCTGGTTTGAAGGTGTCCATTGACCTTGATACCGCCTCGAGATCCGATTTCCAGTCCGGCTAGGGTAGCCAGCTTGTTTTCGGGACGAACCCCGATCCCCAGGACGACCAGTTGAGCGGGCAGCCGAATCCCCGACTTCAACACGACCGTCAGTCCATCGGGGCCCGGCTCGAATGCCTCCGCGGAATCACCGAGCCGAACGTGAAACGCCCTTGGATGCCAGATGTTCCACGAGTGGGGTCGTCATTTCCTTGTCGAATGGGGGCAGCACCTGGTCTTGCAGCTCGACCACCGTGGTTGCGACGCCACGACGGACGAGATTCTCGACCAGCTCGAGCCCGATAAACCCCGCCCCCACCACGACCGCCTGCCTGACCCCTTGCTCCACCTGCTCCTTGATCCGGTCCATGTCTTGCAGGTTTCGGAGCGTGAAGATGCCGGCTAGCTCGATACCCGGAATCGGCGGCCGCAAGGGCGCTGCGCCGGGGCGAGAACGAGCTTGTCGTACGACTCGTCGTACTCGTGGCCCGAAGCGAGGTCGCGGACACGGACGGTCTTTGCGGAGCGATCGATGGACTCGACCGCCGGATCGGACCCGCACGTCGATACGGAATCGGGAGTGCAGTAGCTCCGGCTTGACGACCAGCAGCTTGCTCCGCTCACTGATCTCTCCGCCGATGTAATACGGCAGCCCGCAGTTCGCGAACGACACGTCCGGCCCTCGCTCGAACAGAACGATCTGCGCGTCTTCTGACAGACGGCGCGCACGGGTGGCCGCCGACGCACCACCCGCCACGCCCCCAACGATGAGCAGTTTCATGTTCAAGCCTTTGGTAGAGAAGGACAGCTTCCGGTCGACTCGACACGATTCCAGGGCATCCGGGCCAGCAGCAACCCCATGCCGCAGGTGTCGGTGATTCCGGCGAAGACCAGGCCCGCGCCCACGAACGCCGCGAGCCCAAGGAAGCCCGGATGCACGAACGCCCCGAGCGCCGTGCCTAGCACCACAAGCGATCCCGCGGCGATGCGCACCTGGCGCTCGAGCGAGATCACCCTGCCGCCTCGAATGACGGGCAGGCCGGCTCTTGCCCACTCCAGGGTACCGCCTTCGACACTGACAACATTGGTGTAGCCAGCGGCGACGAACTTCTCGCACGCCTCCCTGGCTCGACTTCCCGAGCGGCAAATGATGTAGACGGGATCGCTTTTCGTGCCGTTGCGCGCCTCCATGAACGCCTTCGGGTCCAGTCGGTCAAGCGGCACAAGTCGCGCGGGCTCGGCATGCACCTCTTGATACTCGACAGGGGTTCGCACGTCGATGAGGTCGACCGGGCTCCCCCGCCGACAAATCGCCTCCAGCTCCCTCGGCGTGATCGTCGCAACTTCCATTTCTCACTCCCTATGACTGAAGCACGTTGCCTATGACTCTGACATTCGTGTGCGATTGACAAACTATATTCCTGATTAGTGATTCAGTCAAGGTCTGGCCGGCAGAATTCCATGGATTTCTTGGATCTGATGCTTGAGAGCGTCCGTCTGCTCAAAGTCTCGGTCTACTTCAAGCTTCTCATCCTGAACTACGTCCCTGAAGGTCGTGATCAGAGGCTCCGGATCCTGAATTGCTGGAATTCCTGCGGATCTTCGCCATTAAAGACGAAGAATACGGGATGGCATCAACTTTATCGGCCCGATCATGATTTAGGAGGCATTGCTTGAGTCGTCGGTGAGCGAATCGGCCGTGGATTTGGGGGATTTTCAGCATGCCAGATCGGGGCGAGAGGCGATCACAGCCGATCGTCGATTCCGACCCTTGGTGGGAGGCACTTCAGTGGGTCTCGCTCGAGTACTACTTGCGCGAGACAAATCGCCAAAACGGCTTGGTGGCAGACAAGTCGGCACCTGGATCGCCATCAAGCATCACGGCGGTCGGCATGGCGCTTGCCACGGCGCCGGTCGTGGTCGAACAACGCAACCTGTCTCGTGAGGAGATCGCACGGCGGGTGCTGATCATCTTGCGATTTTTCCACCAGAGCCCGCAAGGGCCCGAGCCCGACGCGACCGGTTACAAGGGCTTTTACTATCACTTCCTCGACATGCAGTCGGGCCGGCGGGTCTGGCAATGTGAGCTATCCACCATTGATTCCGCCTTTCTGTTCGCGGGCATGTTGACGTGCGCCGCCTACTTCGATCGAGACACGGAGCAAGAGGCCGAGATCCGCTCTCTGGTCGAGTTCCTCTATCGTCGGGCCGATTGGATCTGGGCCAGCGACGGCGGGCCGACCGTAACGCATGGCTGGAGACCCGAGAGCGGTTTCTTGCCCTACCGGTATACCGGCTATGACGAGGCGATCCTGCTCTACGTGCTCGGACTCGGCTCGCCTACGTTTCCACTGCCCGAGGAGAGCTTTCCAGCCTACGCGGCGATCGTATCACTGGAAGCGGATCTACGACATCGAGTACCTTTACTCGGGGCCCTTGTTCACTCATCAGCTTTCGCACTTGTGGATCGACTTTCGCGGGATCCAGGATTCGTACATGCGCGAGCGAGGCATCGACTATTTCGAGAACAGCCGCCGCGCGACGCTGGTGCAGCAGGCCTACGCGATTCACAACCCGCTCGAGTTCGAAGGCTACAGCCGGCACTGCTGGGGCATCACGGCGTGCGACGGGCCCGGTCCGGCAACGCTCAAGGTCAAGGGCATCGTGCGGCAGTTCTTCGATTACGAGGCCCGGGGCGTTCCCTTCGGACCTGATGACGGCACGATCGCGCCCTGGGCAGTGATCGCATCGCTGCCCTTCGCGCCTGAGATCGTGCGGCCGACGATCGCGCATTTCGAGAACATGAACTGGGGGATGTCTGACGAATTCGGCTTCCGGGCGAGCTTCAACCGCACCTTTCCCGTCGAAGGGAGCGAGTACGGCTGGGTGTCGCCCTATCGCTTCGGCGTTGACCAGGGGCCGATCGCGCTGGCGATCGCCAATTACCAGTCAGAGCTGATCTGGAACATCATGAAGCGATGCCCCGCCTTCGTCACCGGGCTGCGCCGGGCTGGCTTTTCGGGAGGCTGGCTCTGACGCCACGTCGCTTCATGGAGCCAAGGCCAGAGTCCGTGGACGGCGTAGCGGGGCAGGCCGCACCAGTTCCCGCGCCAAAACTCGTCAAAGCGCCCGGCGTGGTTCCGTCTGTTCGAGATCCTCCGGCTTTTCTTCTCCTCCGAAGTACGCAACCGGGCGATCCTGTGGGCCGCATTGCTGATCTCGCTCTTGCTGCTGATGAACGGCCTCAACGTTGTGAACAGCTATGTGGGCCGCGATTTCATGACGGCGATTGCCGACCGCCATCCGAGAAGATACTCCACGTACGCGCTTTTATACCTGGGCGTCTTCGCTTGCTCGACCGTTACCGCGGTGTTCTCCCGCTTCTCGGAAGAGCGGCTTCGCATCCTCTGGAGAGCCTGGCTGACGGGAACTCTGATCGACCGCTATCTCTCCGATCACGCTTGCTTTCGCCTGGGTGCCCGTGAAGAAATCGACAATCCCGACGAGCGAATCACCGAGGATGCGAAGTCGTACACCCAGACGACGCTTTCGTTTTTCATCTTGACCCTGAATTCGACGCTCACCTCGGTCGCCTTTCTGGGCGTGCTCTGGTCGATCACACCGTGGCTCGTCGTCGTTGCATTCGTTTATTCGGCAGTGGGCTCGCTCTCGGCAATCTTCATGGGGCGGAGGCTTGTGCGGCTGAACAACCTTCAGCTCAAGAAGGAGGCCGACCTGCGCTACGCCCTCATCCAGGTGCGCGATCAATCCCAGAGTGTCGTTGTTACGGGCGCCGTGCAATCGATGAAGGAGCGGCTGCACGAACGCCTGAGGGCCGTGGTTGAGAACACTAAGTTCATCATTTCAGTGACCAGGAACCTGGGTTTCGTGACTGTTGGCTATAACTACCTGATCCAGCTCGTCCCGCTCCTGGTGGTCGCGCCGTTGTATCTTCAAGGGAAGGTCGAGTTCGGGGTGGTGACGCAGTCGGCGATGGCCTTCTCCCAGGTGATCGGCGCGTTCTCATTGATCGTCACCCAGTTCGAGGCCCTGTCATCGTTCGCCGCGGTCAACGAGCGGCTGAACACGATCTGGGAAGCGATCGACCAGGCGTGCGTTCCCTCGGAATCGGCGCTCGAAGTTGCCGAGGACGAGCACCGGGTGGCGTTCGAGAACCTCACCCTCGAGGCCCCCAAGAGTCGCCAGCCGCTGGTCCGCGATCTGTCGCTGTCGCTGCCGCGCGGCAAGAACCTGCTCGTCGTCGGGCCCAACGACGCGGCCAAGAATGCGCTCTTCATGGCGACAGCCAGGGTATGGGAAGAAGGCGAAGGGCGGATCATTCGTCCCCGCCAGGAGCGGATGGTTTTCTTATCCCAGCAGCCCGTTCTGGCGCGGGGCACGTTACGTCAGAGGCTCTCTTCCTTCGCTCCTGGAACAGAATTCAGCGAAGACCGGCTCAACGGTGCGCTGCGGGATGTCGGCCTTGATCCGGTACTGGAGCGGGTTGGCGGGTGGGATAAACATCACGACCCCGCGACGGAGTTCTTGCCGCACGAACAGCAGCTATTAAAGGTCGCACGCCTGTTGCTCGCCCGGCCACAGTTCGTGTTCCTGAACAAAGTGCACGAGTCTATGAGCCCGGAGCAGGTCGATCTGCTATACCGCCGGCTCGGCGAATCGTCAATCAATTACCTGACTGTGGGCGATGAGCAAGACCTGGGCAAGTATCACGACACGGTCCTGGAAATCGGCGAAGACGGCGGCTGGCATACTCGCCCCAGCGGCGAAAAAGCGTATCAGGGATGATACGAAGACCAAGTTTTGCAGGGTTGGTCGAGCGGAATGCGAGGCCCACCAGCTTGCTGCTGTACCTTCAATCCATGGCTTGACGAGTTGACCAATGCCTACTCATCAAACGAGTAAGTCAATGTGAGTAGGCGCGAGCAACTCACTCGGAAGCAGCGCTAATGACCGTGACCATGTTCGAGCCTGGCCGGGCCCGCGCCGATGTCGGTTTTGCCGTCGAGCTTGCCGCCGTCATCGACAAGGTTGCCGCCCACCGAGTAGACGATCCAGCCTTCGGGAAGCTGCTTCGTGCGCAGGGGTTGACCGTCAAAGGGGTCGGTCGTGACCGCCGCCGGCAGGCCGAGGTCGGACAAGCTTGGGGGCAGCGTCACCTTCTCCAAGGCGGCCGGGCCTGCAGCGCGTTCAGAACCCGCAGGCAGCGCGACATCGCGCAGTACGCGTTCGGCCGGTTCTCGCACCGCCGCCAAACCAGGCTTGAGCAGCGTCACGAGCGCTCCGTAGGGGTTCGGGCCGCCACCCGGTCGGGCCTTCGTGTTCTCCTCGGAAACGACCACCGAGTACGGCAGCGACGCCTCTTCCAGGAACCGATCGTAGAGATCGATCAGCCGCAACATCAAATCATTCGCGAACCCCCGCGTGAGCCAGAAGCTCGTGCTGGGCATTTCCCGAGTCGATGACAACGAGAAGGCACGTTCGCTCTTCAGGGCCCAGGCTTAGCCCGTCCAGACTGTCGTGAAGGGCAAGTTCCGCATCGAGTGCCGTGGCGCACGGCCGGAGAAACCGGACCTTTTTGCAACACCTGGTTGACCCCTTCCATGGCCGATTGTTCGCAAACGGCGGTCACCAGGTATGCGAACAGCAAGGGCTCGCGCCGCCAGTGACGGGTGAGCCGCAACAAGAGCACCTGATTGGCGATGGCCTCATCGCTGCGGCCCTGGGAGAGCAGCAGCGCGCAGCGCGACCTTCAAGACGCGAGCGAGCAGGCGATGTTTGGTCGCGTGGTCCATGTAGGGCTGAAGAAAACGTGAAGGGAGCACGCTGTAATCGAGCTGGGGATCATCGTCGGGACATGCGGCCGCCTGTTCCAGAAGGGGCATCACGCGGGGATAGGAGGCGAAGATCGTGTCGAGCTTCTTCTGGTCGGCTGCCAGCACTTCTGCCGTCGGGTAACCCATCTTGGGATAGAGCGACAGGAGCTCCTTCTGGATCGAGTCCAGGTCCGCGGCCGCGCGACGGAGAAAGACATCGGCATTCTTTTCGGGCGGTATCGGCTCGCGAGCCAGGTCTTCAATCTGAACCGGATCACCGGCCTTGCGCAGCTCGGCAAGCCGGCGCTCAAGCCGTGTTCCGGTGCTCCAGACGAAGTAGGCGTTGAGCAGCAGCAGGACGGCGATCGCGGCTACCGTGCCGATCGCGATCCATGCGAGGATCTTTCTGAGTCGCTTCATCGACGGTTTCCCCGAGGTCAGAGGTAAGCTGCTGGACCATCTCCTGGAGCCGGCTGGCGTACTGATAAGCGTCGTCGCCGTGCCGTTCGACCACCGCGAGCCGCTGGTAAGCCCACTGGCCGACAGCAGGATTCGTGACGTGAGCAATCTCGGCCGCGATGTCGGCGAGCTGCCCCGGAACAGGGGGTGGGCCAAGCACGATCGCGAGCCGGCGATCGAGCTCGGCGTTCACCCAGACGTTGAGTGCCAGGCCGACGAGCACGGCGGCCGCCGAAGCGAGAAGACCAATGGAGACGTGTGGGCCGGGTGCGAGGTCTCGGTGTTCAGCTCGCTTGCCACGGCGGCCAGGACTTGAGGCGCAGCTCGGGCGGTGCGCCTCGGGGCGTCACGCGGGCCAGGCGATTCTCGATGTCGATGTCGTCGTTCATTCCCGATCCCTCACCATTTGCCCACGCAACTGCTCCAGGGCTGAACGGTAACGCGTCGCGACCGTGCCCTGAGGCAGGCCCGTGACTGCGCTGATCTCTCGAAAGGTCAGATCCGCGTAAACCTTGAGCACGATGATTTCTCGATACTCGGGGCTCAGCCTCGCAAGCGAGGCGGTCACCCATTCCGCATTTTCGCGATCTTGAGTCTCCTCACACCCCGCCTCCTGGAAAAGGGCTTCCGGCGTCAGCTCCAGCCGATGCTTAACTTCTCTGGCTCGCCGGCTGGCAAGGCGGTTGGCCTCGTTTTGCGCGGCGGCGAAGACGTAAGCCACGAGGTTTTCGACAACCGCCAGTTTCCTCCTGGTACGGGCCAGGTGGGCAAACGTTTCCTGAAGTACGTCGTCGGCGTCCGCACGCGACCCTAACCGGGCAACCAGGTAGAGGTGCAACCGATCGGCGCAAGCGTCGTAGAGCTCGGCGAACGCCACCGGGTCACCGCCAGCTAATCTTGCGGCCAGTCCGTCCATCGCCGCTCCGAACCGGGTTCAGGTGCCAGAGCGGATCAGGCCGCGGCACGTCCATAGAAGAGACCCGCCAGCACGGCCAATTTATTGGAAAAAGCAGCGACAAGATCGGTCGCGAGAAAAGCGGCGCGACTCGCTTCGCCCTATTTTCCTCGGCCCGGCCGCACCAGCCCGGCCGTCACGTCGATGTCAAGCGTGGCCGTCTGACCGGCCGCCAGCTTGGCCAGGGCGATGCCCGCCATCGCGGCGTTGTCGGTGCAAAGCGACATGGGAGGAACGAATAGCTCGACATCAAGCTCGGCGGCCATCGAGGTGAGCCGATCACGTAAACAGCCGTTCGCCGCGACACCGCCCCCGACTCCCAACCGCTTCATGCCGGTTTGCTGTAGAGCCTGACGAGTCTTGGCCACGAGGACGTTGACGACCGCCTCCTGAAAGCTTGCCGCCAGGTCGGCGACCATGGCGGGCGGCGGCGAAACAGCGCCTCGTTCTTCGTTGGGACCCCGGATGGCGTAAAGCACGGCCGTCTTCAGCCCCGAGAAGCTGAACGCCAGACGCGGATCGTGCAGGAAGGAACGAGGAAACGCAAAAGCCCGAGCATTGCCAGCCTGCGCCACGCGCTCGATCTCGGGACCGCCGGGATAGCCTAGTTGCAAGAGGCTGGCCACCTTGTCGAACGCCTCGCCCGCCGCATCGTCGGTGGTCCCGCCCAGAAATTCGCACTCGAGCGGACCGCGACACGCGTAAAGGCTGGTGTGCCCACCCGAGACCACCAGGCCCACGCACGGGTAAACCTGGCTGTCCGGAAAAGCAAGCTGGCAGGCGTAAAGATGTCCCTCGAGGTGATCGACGGCGATCAGGGGAACATCCAGGACCAGGGCCAGCGTCTTGGCCGCCGTGAGGCCGACGACCAGGGCACCGACCAATCCCGGCCGGGTGGCGACGGCGACGGCACCGAGGTCGGCAAGCGAGATGCCCGCGCGCCGGATCGCCTCATCGATCATCGGCAAGACCTGGCTGACATGGGCCCGAGAGGCGATCTCGGGCACCACACCGCCAAAGCGCCTGTGCAGCCCCACCTGCGAGGCCACGACGCTGGAAAGGACCCTCGGCACGCCTGTAGCCGGGGGCCGCGGCCCCTCCAGCACCGCCGCCCCGGTCTCGTCGCAGGTGGTCTCGATGGCCAGGAAGACGAGGCGAGAGGGGCTCATCAGCTCAGGCCGCCTTGGCCTTGGAGTCTCCCGCCAGCTTGGCCTTCATCACCTCCAAGGCCTTGTCCAGCGCCTTGTTCAACAAACGGCCCGCCGCTCCCGCGAGACGGGCGGGCCTTGGGCTTGTCAGCGGTCTTGGTCTTGGCCTCTGACTTGCCTTTCTCCTGATCCTTGGAATTCGCCTTCTCTTTGTCTTTGTCCTTCTCCTTGTCGGCCTCGGCCTTGGTCGCGGCCGGCTTGTTGCTGCGTCCCTTGGCGGATGACTTCAGGTCGCGATCGCGCCTGCCAACGTACCATCTCACGTATTCGCTGGGCGAAAGCTTGACCTCCATGCCCGGGCTGGGTGAGACGCCCCATTTGTCGGTGGGCTTGGAGTCGCGGAACCGGTGGATGTTGTCTCCGTTGGGGCGGTGATAGCTCGCCACCGTCAGCTTGAGCACGCTACTGCCGTCTTCGAGCTCGAGAATGTTCTGCACCGAGCCTTTGCCGTAAGACCGCTGGCCGATCACCGTCGCCCGGTCATTGTCTTCGAGCGCGGCCGCGACGATCTCGGAGGCTGATGCTGAGTTCTGGTTGATCAAAACCACCAGCGGCAGGTCTTCGTAAGGGCTATCTTTCTGAGCCCGGTACTCCTTGGGAATGGTGTTTCGCCCTTCGGTGCTGACGATCTTGCCATCTTTCTTTCCTGCATTGTCCATGAACATGTCGGAAATCTCGACCGCCGCGCTCAGCAAGCCGCCGGGGTTGTCGCGGAGGTCAAGGATCAGACCCTTGGCGCCCTCTTCTCGAAGCTGGTCGAGTGCCTTGCGCAGCTCGTCGGCGGTGTTCTGGATGAAGCCGGTAACGCGGACGTAGCCGATCTTCTTATCCTTGTCGAGCATGAAATCCCACTGATCGTCGGGCTTGCGATGATCGCCCAGCACGCTGGGCACCTCGATAAACGCCCGCGTGATCGTCACGGTCTCGCCTTGCTCGGTGCCTTCATGAAGCACGTTCAACTTGACGTCGGTTCCGGGCCTGCCGGCTAGCACGTCGGCAGCCTTGTCCGGGCTCATGCCCTCGGTTGATGTGCCGTCGATGTCCATGATCTGGTCGCCCGCCAGAACGCCGGCCTCGTAGGCTGGAGTTCCCACCATGGGAGCAATCACACGCAAGCGTGCCGTTTCCGGATCGATCCCAACCTGGATGCCGATCCCGCCAAACTTGCCTTCGATCTGCTTGCGAAACTGCTTCCACTCGCTGGTGTTGATGAACGAGGAGTGCGGGTCCAGGTTCTGGAGCATGCCTTCGAGGGCACTTTCGAGCAATTCCCGGCGCGAGACGGGCCGCACGTAGTTGGCCTCAACCTTCTCGACCGCATCGACGAAGAGCCCGTACAGCTCGAGCATCTCGTCCCTGGGTTTGGCTCCCTGCGTCGCTTGCCAGCAAAACAGGCTGACCGCGCCGATCATCGCCAGAGCAAGCACGTTGCGTCTCGACATCGCCGACTCCTCCTCCGCTTGCCCGGCCTCCTGGCCGGGTGATGTTTTCTGGCCCCACCGCGGTGGCGGCCGGTTCTCGATACTCAAGTGTAGTCAACGGTTTACGAGAGTGGCAAGCGAAGCCGGGGAGATTGGCCTGCGAGGGCCTACGCGCAAGGGAGCAATGCAGCCTACTCGCATCTCCGGGGCACGAGGAAGTCCGGATTCTCGCAGGAGTTGCGTACTATACTGCACGCATAATGGTGGGACCTATCCTGGCGTGGAGTTCGGCAAGAGGCGGCGTATCGTTGAACCACAAAGAACACAAAGATCACAAAGGGGAAGACATGAACTGGGAGCCGATCGATGAGAGCGACGAAGGTTTGGCTCACCGTGTGATCGGCGCGGCCATCGAGGTCCACAGGCACCTCGGACCAGGATTCCTCGAATCGATTTACGAACAGGCAATGGAGCACGAGTTGAGAACATCCGGCCTGAGCGTCGAGCGGGAAAGGAGTATTCTGGTACGCTACAAAGACATTGAAATCTCGGGTCAACGGCTGGACCTGCTCGTCGGAGGACGGATCATCGTAGAGCTCAAAGCCGTCGAATCGATCCTTCCTATCCATGAAGCTCAATTGATCTCGTATCTCAAGGCGACCCGGTTGCGACTTGGCTTGTTGATCAATTTCCGCGTTCCTATGCTTAAGGATGGCATCCACCGGATTGTCTATTGAATTCCACAACTGTCCGGCTAACGGTTCTGGAATTTGCCGCAAGTTTCTATATCCAAATAGATTATCTCAATAAATGAGCGCTCACGATATCAGCTCGGGCCGTCAGAATCTACCCTCGGGGATGCATCCCAAGCGGTGGAGAATGACGCATGGACCCGGGGAAGCTCGTGTTCGCTCAATTCATGGACTTCGTTCCACGACACGATTTCGACGCGTGCGTGAGGCGATACGGTGGAGACCGTCGCCCACGCGGCTTCTCGTGTCGCGACCAGTTTCTCTGCTTGGCGTTCGCACAGCTGACCTTTCGCGAAAGCCTGCGCGACATCGAGACGTGTCTGCGGGCCCTCGAGCCCAAGCTCTACCATGCGGGCTTCCGCGGCAAGGTCTCGCGGAGCACATTGGCCGATGCCAACCGCGCTCACGACTGGCGGATCTTTGCCGAGTTCGCTCAAGTGTTGATCGGTCGAGCGCGGAAACTTTACGCCGACGAACCCTTCGGCGTGGAGTTGGAGCAGACTGTCTATGCCCTCGACAGTACCACGATCGACCTCTGTCTGAGTCTGTTCCCTTGGGCGCGGTTCCGTCGTCGCAAAGGGGCCGTAAAGCTGCACACTCTTCTGGATCTGCACGGCAACATTCCCACTTTCGTGCGGATTACCCACGGCAAAACCCACGATGTGACAGTTCTCGATCATCTGCCAATCGAGCCCGGCGCATTTTATGTGCTGGACCGAGGCTATGTCGATTTTCGACGTCTTCATCGGTTCACGACGTCTTCGGCGTTCTTCGTGACACGAGCCAAACGTGGCCTCGACTTCACCCGCCGAGCCCGTCGGCGGGTTAACAAGACGACAGGACTTCGGAGCGACCAGACGATCGTGCTGGTGGGCCCGAAGACGTCGCGGCTTCACCCCGACCCCCTGCGTCGCGTCGTGTTCTACGACGCCGAGAACGACCGGAGGTTTGTGTTCCTGACCAACAACTTCTCTCTGCCTGCGTTGACGATTGCAAAACTTTACAAATGTCGATGGCAAGTCGAGCTGTTTTTCAAATGGATCAAACAGAACTTGCATATCAAAGCCTTTTACGGAACGAGCGACAACGCGGTAAGAATTCAAGTGTGGATCGCGATCAGCGTTTACGTGCTCGTGGCCATCATCAAGAAGGAACTCCGGCTCGAACGCAGCCTCAGCGAAATTTTCCTGGCGCTCGCTAGTCGGTGCGTCGGTTCGACAATCAAGCGGCCTTGCGAGTCTGGTTTTGGCAATGCTCGCTCCGGCAGCGCACGATCCTGACGCCAGCCGTCGAGTTCACCGTTGCGTCGCGCGGCTTCCAATGCGGCCAAGGCCAACACGCCCGCTGGCGACCAACTCATCCCTTGATGCTTGCAGCGGCCTGAAACCGCCCAGTCGTTGAACTTCTCCACGCGCGTGCTGGCGATCCACAATCCCGCACGTTGTCGTTCTTGGTAGTCGGGGATGTACTCGCGCCGCTTCTCCAGGTATCCGATCAATTCGTTCACCGCCGCGGGGTTTCTCACCCATTCCAATGCCCCGTTCAGAAGTTCGATCGCGGCATCCACCTTTCCTTCCCACAACTGCCCCAGCAATTCCTTCTCGAACGCACGGCGACGATCCTTTGGACCCCCCGCGGAACTCATCTGTTCATAACAGCGTTTCCGAAGATGCCACCAACACACGATCATCGCCTTGGGCGAAATCCCCAGGCTCTCGAACCAAGTACGGATCCACGCGGCGCCATCGCCCAGAACCAGTAACCGACGCTCGCCGCTGAGGACCCCCAACTCCAGCAGTAGCGCCGAGACTTGGAGCCACAGACCCTCCGTCGTCGCTTCCGCCAGCGCGTACCGCAACCCGGCTACCAGCACCACCGCCGTGTACGTCCACACCTCCTTGCGGCCCGTCAACCGTTGGGCCTTGGTTTTGACCTCGTCGGGCTCAACGATCACGAATCCCTCGTCTCCCATGCGGGGTTTGTCCTGGGCCACCGGGAACGCTGGATCACACCCGGGAAAGCCCGTCGCCACCCATTCGGCCTGGGTCTGTTCCCACTCAGCCTGGGCTTCTTCTGACTGGTCGAATGGCGGGTCGTCATCGACTAACCCTGTCACGGCGTCGGGGTCGGCCGCGGCAGGGCCAAGCAAGGCCTGCTGCGCCTCGGACGCGCCGTTCAGGATCGCTTGGGCGCGCTGGCGTTGCGCGGCGATCAGTTGTCCGCCCTCCTGATGCACGATGTCGATAATCGTGCTGCGCCCAGCAGATTCTCGTCCCCAGCACCCTGGCAGACGTCGGCGCGGCTCTTCCCCGCGGATTGATCACTCATCTGATCACAGACCGCATCGCGGAGATTCTGGGTGATGTGGAGTTGGTGGGACGTGTTCCAGGCGAGCGCTGAGGGTAGCTCCATCGTGCCGTCGTGATTGTGGCTGACTCGCAACCGCTGAACAGTGACCTCGCCGAAAATCGTTTTGAAGGTGAAAGGGCGTGTTCCCCGGAGCTGGATGCCGGCGTCACCGTCGCCGTGCCGGTGCAAAAGGACCAGTTCGTGGTCGGCCTTCTCCATGAGAACTTGGAAGAGCCGGCGCTGGATTTCGAGACCGGCCTGATGAACGAACGCTTCGATCTGGTCGGGGAGGTGCTCGTCTTGATTGGGCATGGGCAAGGCCATCTCCAACCCCAGTTCGAGCGAGAGCATCTGATCGACGCAGTTGACGGGGCCGACGGCGATGGTAGTCTTGAGGTCGTTGGTGTGACGCACGGTGTCTCTCCATACTGGTACTATGGGGGGGTCCATCGTGCGTTTTTTAATCGATCGGGAGCGGGAAAGTCACTACTCTCTATCTTGCGCAGTCCTCCTCTCGTCGCGCACCAACTGGCGAGCGCCAGGGAAATTTTGCAAATTCTCAGCCTGACACTTTTCGAGAAAACCCCCATTTTTAGTGTGTTGAGCGAGTCAAAACCGCAAGATCCAGAGCCGCCTTTCTCTAATCAGTTGAGCTTGTTCGACTTATAGCCGGACAGTTGTGATTGAATTCAATCCGTCTTCGAGTTCTTTGTGTCCTTCGTGCTCTTTGTGGTTGAACTTCTCGGTAATAGCATCTCGAATCAAGATCGCGGTTACGATCGAGATCGCTGCGCGGTTCCCAACCCATTGAGCGCATCGGCCAACTTTTCCAGCCCGACGACGGGTTCCTGGCAGGTGTAATTCTGGCAAATATAGGTTGTCACTTTGCCGTCACGAGCCGTGCGCTCGGCCAGCAGGGGAACACGGCCGGTGAGCGACGCGGCCTGGGCGGGCGTTGCCGGCGCCACGACGGCGTGGGGAAGGAACCTGGCGAAGATGGTTTCGAGGGCTGTGCGGAACTCGGCCGGATCGACTCCCGAGATGACCGCCAGTTCAAGCACAGCGGCCAGGTCGAAATCGAGCGCGATCAGGCTCTGACCGGCCGCCGATGGGGCATTCTCGATCACAACCCGGATCGCCTCGACGCCCGGCAGCCAAGCGATGACAGGTCGTCGCGGCCCGCGATCGCTCCCAGCCGGAGCAGCGCCGTGGCGGCCATGCCGTTGCCCGATGGGGTCGCGTTGTCGTAGATGTCTTTCTGGCGGGCGATCAGCTCTTCATGGCTCTTGCCCGTGTAGAAGAACCCCCCGCGCTCGGTATCCGCGAATTCGTCGATCATGATCCGCGAGAGGTCGAGCGCGGAATTGATCCAACGAGGCTCGCCGGTGGCCTCATACAGCCGGGTGAGGCCGTCGATGAGGTTGGCGTAATCATCGAGGTAGGCATTCAGCTTGGCCACGCCGTCCTTGAAGGTGTGCAGCAAGCGGCCGTCGTCTCCGCGCATCCGATCGAGGATGAATTCCGCCGCGCTTTCCGCGGCTGACAGGTAGCACGGGTCCTTGAGCGCGCGACCGGCCGGGGCCAGCGCGGCGATCATGAGGCCGTTCCACGAGACGAGAACCTTGGTGTCCTTGCCGGGCGGAACGCGATTCTGCCGTTCGGCCAGCAAGATGGCGCGGCTGGCGGCGAGCTCACGGCGCAGCTCTTCCTCGTCGCGTGCCAGCAGCTTGGCCGCCTGGTTGAGCGGGCGGGGCAAGTTGAGGATGTTCTTGCCCTCCCAGTTGCCCGGCTCCGTGACGTCATAAACATAACAAAATGTCTTCGCCTTCTCGGCACCCAGAATCTGGTTGATCTCCGCCAGCGACCAGACGTAGTACTTTCCTTCTTCCCCCTCGCTGTCGGCGTCCTCGGTTGAGAAAAACCCACCTTCGTCGCCCGTCATGCGCGTGAGGATGTAATCGAGCGTCTCGCGCGAACCTGACCGAAGCTTGCATCTCCCGTCAGTTGAAAGGCCTCGATGTAGACCCCGGCCAGAAGGGCGTTATCGTAGAGCATCTTTTCGAAGTGAGGCGCCAGCCATCGTTCGTCGGTCGAATAGCGGGCGAAGCCGCCACCGAGATGGTCGTAGATGCCACCCCTTGCCATCTTGTCGAGTGTGTGCCTGACCACGTGCAGCGCATGATCTGTTCCGGTGCGCACGTACTGCCTGAGCAGTACCTTCAGGTCCATGGGGTGGGGAAACTTGGGCGCCTGGCCGAACCCGCCATGGAGCGGGTCGAAGCTCTTCATGATCATCTTGGCGGCCTGGTCGAGATGGCGGGTGCTGTATGCTGCTTCGCCCGGTGGGCCCGAGACATCGCTCATCGCTTGCAGCCGCTGCGTCATCTCGGCGGCCGAGCTAACGATCTCGTCGCGCCGCTCGTCCCATGCGCGGTGGACGCCGAGCAAGACGCGAGGAAAACCTGGCATGCCCCGCGAGTCGCTGGGCGGGAAATACGTGCCGCCGTAGAAGGGCTCGAGGCCAGGCGTAAGAAACACCGACATCGGCCAGCCCCCGTGTCCGGTCATCGCCTGAACCGCGTTCATGTAAATCTGGTCGAGGTCCGGGCGCTCTTCCCGGTTGACCTTGATATTCACGAAGTGCTCATTCATCAGGCTGGCGATTTCCGGATTCTCGAAGCTCTCGCGCTCCATCACATGGCACCAGTGGCAGGCTGAGTAGCCGATCGACAGGAAAATTGGCTTGTTCTCGGCCTTCGCCCGCGCCAGCGCCTCCGGCCCCCAGGGAAACCAGTCAACCGGGTTATGTGCATGTTGCAGCAGGTAGGGACTGGTCTCACCGGCCAGCCGGTTGGCCGGTCCTGAATGTCGGGCGGCCGATGCGGAGTGTGGCTGGCCCATCAGTACGTTTCTCCCTCACGTGGCGAGTCTACCCAGATCCTCATGTGCAGGCTGCACTTGCAGTCTGCCCGGCACGGCCCGTGACCGCTTGGACGACGATCAACCGAGGAGGTGGGTAGCGCGCACCTTCGACTCATTCTATCCGGGCCCGAGGATGCGGGAGTAGGGCACAGCGGAGGTCAGCTCCTCCCGGATGCTCAAGCGATGCTCACTCGTCCACAATCATATCCTTGGGGTAATCGTCGTCGGGGAATTCTCTGGGCAAGCGTTTGAGGTAGGGACCGACAAGCTCCTGGGGCGACTCGGGATCGCGACGATTGTCGCGGCGATAGAGCTCGGTGGCCAGCAGAATCACGAGGGCGTAGTGGTTCGCGGTCTCGCTGGTGCGGATCCCGTTGAGGTTCACGAAGTCGATCAGTAAGCGGGGCTCATAGGTGGAATCGAGCCAGCCTCCGAGCGCTTCGGCTGACATGACGCGGGCGCCGGCGGCTGCCTCGGGACCAAAGGAGAAAATATCGCAGGAGGAAACGTTGGGATCAGGTTTCGGCCGCTGATCGGGAGGCAGGTCGTAATACGCCAGCCGGTTGGCCGTGACCAGTCGCAGCACGCGCCGGCTTCGTTCGGGTTCGCTTCGCCAGAACATCCAGGCGGCGGAGATCGATTGGATGTGCTCGGGGGTCAAGATTGCTGCCAGCAGCCTCGTGCTTGGCCTGGATGCTAGAGAGATCAGCCACGCGGGCGGCATCCCGCGACCTGTAGGATTCTGGGCTTCGAAGAGCGGAGCCAGCAAGAAATAATCGCTCTTCAGTGCATGAGAATCCGATGGGACAATGGCCTCGCACGCGATTACGTCATCGAGAGCCTGGTGGAGCTGCGGGGGTCGTCCGCGCGGCAGCGGTCCATCCGGACAATCGATCAAGCAGCATTTTGTGCCACATCCGGGCCTCGTGCCGTCTGTAGAGGTGGCCGCGATGTCGAACCAGGTGGATCGTGCGGAGATAGGAACGATACCAGGCCCAGGCGCCCGCCATATCGCCCTGTTCCTCCAGTCGTGAGGCCTCAAGCAGCACAAGACGCTGCAATGGCGCCACCCCAAGAATTCGAGGAAGGCGTCCAGACGAATCAGGCGGTGGATCGAGGGCGTCGGGCTTCTCGGCCGCCTGGCGATAGATGGCCAGGGCTTCACGATTGGCTTCCACCCAGTGTTGTGCCTCGGGACCGGCCGCAGACCAGCGCAGATCCAACTTGTTCGTCTGGCCCGCCAGCTTGCTGTCCGATGTGAGCGGTTTCACGATGGCCGCGGCCCGTTGGTACAGCAGGATTGCATTTCGCTCGTCTGGGATCGAAGTCGCCCGGAAAGACTCGAAGTCGAAGGGATCGCCGACGTCGGGCAGACCGACAAGCTGGAGCGACCACCAGACGGGAATGGCCACCAGGGTCAGGAGCGGGATCGCGATCGAGGCCCAGACCCGCCGCCGGCTCTTGAAGAACCAGCGGAAGGGTCTCGCCATCTGGACGAATGTCGGAAAGCTGCGTTCGAGGGCTGTACGTTGCGTCATTTCGAGAGATCCCAGCTATGGCCCCGGTCTCACCGAAATCACAGCGTAGCAGTTGCAGCCGGCCCGAGCAACGACGTTTGTCAAACGAGGCAATCCGGCAGCGTGTCTCGGAGACTCATCTTGGGCGAGGGTCTACTGCCCGCAACCGTCAAGTGTGCTGGTGTCCCACCTCGACGACGAAGTCGCCGGGGGCGCGAAAGTAAAACGTCCAGGCGCCATGGAATTCTCTGGGTGGCTCCGCGGTGAAGCCGCCGGCCTTCAGGCGGTCGTAGATCTCGTCCACCCGCTCGCGAGAGTCTTGCATGAAGCCAATGTGGAAGGCGCCGGGGTATTCGACCGAGGTCACCTTGTCGAAGTTGCTCAAGGCAAGGACGAACCCGTCGTCGCCGACCAGCACGGCGAGTGTGTCCTGGCCCCGGTTCACGACGCAGCGGAACCCGAAATAGGTCTCGAAGAATCCACGCGTCTCGGAGACGTTGGGCACGGCGAGGTTGAGGTGATTGAGTTTCATGAGTCAGACTCCTTGAGGGTCGCCAGGATTGCCTCTCGCGGCCGCGGCGACGTTCGTCGCGGCTCTCGCGTCACGAACCGGAGTTGGGTTGATTCCGGCCGGCCTGGTGAAATCCTTTCCAGGCCCGCGTGTAAGCTTCGTCGTCCGCGATCCGCCGGAGCAGGCCTTCGACGAATTGCCGCTCGGCCTCGACGGCCGCCAGTCGATACTCGTTCTCGACCAGGAAGAGCGGCTCGACGGTTTTCGACACTACCTCGATGACGGCTCGGATTTCCTCGGCGATCGCACCCAGCCTCTGTGATCGTCCTTCGAGCAGGGTGACCGCCTCGACTGGTGGAATGGCCGGCAGGAAAGAGAGCGCCGCCTCGAACTGGGGATACTCTTTGACCGGAGCCCCGAGCATTTCGCGCAGCCAGGTGCGCATCCGCGTCAGTCCGTCGGGTGTGATCTCGTAGATCGTCCGTTCCGGCCTGCGCCCGTCGCGAACCGTCTCCTTGGCGGCAATCCATCCCTCCTTCAGGAGCCCTTCGATCACGGTGTACAAGGACCCGTAGCGGAACTTGATGCTCTTCTCCATGCGCCGCATTTTCAGCGTCGCCCCCATCTCGTAAGGGTGCATCGGCCGCTCGAACAAGAGCACGAGTACGGCAAGTGCGAGTGGGTTCGATGGTCCCTGCGTCTGCTTCATTCAAGGTTCTCCGTCTTCGAATATCCGTCGCCGAATATACTCATCGCGAACATTCGCGGCAAGAGCATTTCGTGGTATTAACCCTGAGCTTCCGGTCGGCGGCAGAGGTGCCAATCGCCTGTGGGCCGTGTTGCCCCTGGGTAAAAAGATCACACCATGTCCATACGGCTGGGTTCTCTACGCACCAGGATTGGCGTAAGATGAAGGCCATCATCATTGAGGCAAGCCTTGAAAACGCACCCCACGCCACAGCCCCGCTCAGAGCAGCGATATGGTTCACAAAAACAGTTGGTCAACTGTCCTGGTCATCGTCTCGGCTATACAGGTTGGAGGTGCCGCCTCGTCCGTCGAGGACGAAAACGGCCCCGGCATCGCGACGGGCAGCGGAGCTGTGGTCAAGGCCGTGGTGCGGCCCGAGAATCCAGGCGAAAACATGCTCAAGCCGGAAAACTGGCAGCCGTTCGAGCAAGGATTCCAGCGGCACGGGAACGAATTCCTGTGCGATAACGGAACCGATTCGGCGGGCCGTCGCGGGGTTTCGCAGCGGGTGAGTCTGAACCAAACGAACGCTCGCCCGGTCGTCGCCTCGGCGTGGAGCAAGGCCGCCGCGGTTTCCGGAACCGCAGACATGGACTATTCGGTCTGGATTGATCTCACCTTCAGCGATGACACCAAGAAATGGGGACAATCGGCAAGCTTCAATGCCGGCACGCACGACTGGCAGCAAGCGCGAGTGGAAATCTTCCCCGATCGGCCGATCAAAGTGCTCACGTTTAACATACTTTTGCGTGATCATGCAGGACAGGCGAGCTTTCGTGAACCCGAACTCCGCGAGGTCGCGGCTCCGCGGGGCGGTGTGGTCTTCGATGGCGTGCCGGTCGTCGCACGCGCCGGCGCGGGCGAGGGCTTTCAGCTGCGCGACGTGGCCGCTGGGGGTGATTTCGTGCGTATCGAGCGGCAGGGAAGTGCGCTGGGGCTGCAGCTCGAGGCGGGCAAGACGGAACAAACGGGAGCCACCTGGTTTGATGTCACGATCAAAGACACGACCGGCAAGGACCGGGCGATCACACTCGTGTATGCGATACCCGTTGCGGCAGCGGGCCTTCACTGGCTTGACGGTCCGCGCCTAAGAGTCGCTGTCGAGCCGGGCCGCGAGTATGTTCATGCCACGTCGTTTCACGCCGGGTCAAGTGGCCGGCTGTCGTCTTACCCCCTGGGGGCTGTTGCCGGCGACGGCCAGAAAACTGGGCTGGCGCTGGCGATCGACATGGCCCATCCGGCGTTTTACCGGATCGGCTATCACGCCGGAACCGGTGAGCTCTGGATCGCCTATGATCTTGGTCTGACCCCCGAGAGACCGGCGGCCACAGTCCGATTCTGCCGCTTCGATTTCGCGCCCGAATGGGGCTTTCGCGCTGCGCTCGCCGAGTATTACCGGCTCTTTCCCCAGGCCTTCGAACGCCGGGTCGCCGAGCAGGGCTTATGGATGCCGTTCGCCCGGATCAGCCGGGTGCCGGGATGGGAAGATTTCGGCTTCCGATTCAAGGAGGGAAACGACGAGACGGCCTGGGACGACGAGCACGGAATCTTGACGTTTCACTACACAGAGCCTCTGACCTGGTGGATGCCGATGCCCAAGGGCATGGCGCGGACAATTGACGCTGCGCTTGGAGAAGCGAAAAGACTTGCCGAACAAGGGAAACGACCGGCCCGCGCTCTTCTGTCGAGTGGATACGAGAACTCGCTCGGCCAGTACGCGGCGCGGTTCATTGAAGCTCCCTGGAACCATGGGGCCGTCTGGAGCATGAACTCGATGCCGGGAATCCCGGGCGAAATGACCGACTTCAAGACCAAGTGGAGTACCAGGCTGAAGGACCGGCTCTACGGTCCCGGCCGCAAGGGAGAGCTCGACGGCGAGTACATTGATTCCAGCGAGGGCTACGTGACCGATGAGCTCGACTTTCGCCGCGACCACTTCGCCGCCGCCGGAACACCCCTGGTTTTCTCGCAAGATACACACCGCCCCGCCATCTTTCGAGGGCTGATCGCCTTCGAATACGTGCGAGGTGTCGCTGCCGACACGCACGGCATGGGCAAGCTGATGATGGCCAACTCGACGCCCGATCGGCTCTGCTGGCTGGCCCCGTGGCTTGATGTGATGGGCACCGAAACGGATTGGAACGGCCAGGGCAAGTGGCAGCCCATGGCCGATGAAGACCTTTTCTATCGCCGGGCGCTCTGCAAGGGTAAACCGTATTGCTTCCTCATGAATACCGACTTCGACGCCTTTCCCCAGGCACTGGTCGAAAAGTACTTCAAGCGGTCGCTGGCCTACGGTTTCTTTCCGGGTTTTTTCAGCCACAACGCCGCCGAAGGACACTACTTCACCCGGCCAGAGCTCTATGACCGCGACCGGCCGCTGTTCCGAAAGTATGTGCCCCTGTGCAAGCGTGTCGCCCAGGCCGGCTGGGAGCCGATCACCCTGGCTCGCTCGAGCGATGAAAATATGCACATCGAACGATTCGGTGACGGCCCCCAGCGTTACCTGACTGTGTTCAACGATAGCACCCATCGCCGCACGGCGACCATCATTCTGGAACATGATGCTCCCACAACCAGTCGCGAGCTTGTCACTGGCAGAGAGGTGTCCTGGAAGAACCGCACCATCGAACTAGCTCTCGACGGGGAAGACCTGGCCATCCTGAAATTGCATCCTTAAGGCAATGCATCCTTCCAATGTATAAACTCGTCAACATTGGCTTGAATTGACCCACCCTTCTGATAGTCTTCGTCCAGAAACGACGACCCAAGTAACGATGATCCAGGCATCCCGTCGATGTCCCAACCTCCGAGCTCACACAGAGTTACGGATCGTGCCCTCGTTTTGACTTGAGTTCGTGATGCCTCGCGGCGCTACTGACGACAACAATTAATAACATAGTCGCAGCACGTTGCGTGCATAATTGCGTTGGACTTTGTCAGTTGCATCGGCGCGGGCCGTCGTTGAATCCGCTGGCTTCCTTTCCGCCCTCCACCCATGAGCAGCTACCATGAATTCAACAGGTTTCAAGAGCAGGCGATACCGAGTGTGCGTCGAACGGTTGGAAGCACGTGAGCTTCTTTCGTCCAGCAGGCCGAAGTTCCCGGCGAGCAGCGTGCACTTGTCGGCGTCGCCGTTGCCGATCACAATTCAGCTCGCTCCGCGATCAAACCCGGCGGGCGACTACGTCGCCATTCTCAAGCCAAGGGTCGCGCTGTCGGGCCGGACCGCCGCGGGAGCGAGAGTGGTCCTCGCGCACTCGACGGCCAAGGGCAAAATGGTGCCCATCGCCAGAACGAAGGCCAACGCGCAGGGTCACTACAGCTTTCATATCTTATGCGCGAAGGGGACGACGACGATGACCGTCAGGGCAACCAGCACCGACGGCGCCCATTCCTCGGCCAGCATGTCCCTCACTCGCGGCAACGAGGTGATCGTCTGGAACTCGTTGGCCTTGCAAATGATTCGCAACGTGCAGTCGCCTCCGCCCGACTCGGCGCGCCAGCTTGCGATCCTGGGGATTTCGGTGTTTGACGCGGTCAATGCCATCAATCCCAGGTACGCCTCCTATGACATCGCGGTCAAGGCTCCGCGCACGGCTTCGGCTGATGCCGCCGCGGCGTCGGCGGCGTACACGGCGCTCGTGGGCTTGTTCCCGAGCCAGAAGCCGATACTCGGCGCCGAGCTGGCAACCTCGCTCGCCGCGATTCCTGCCGGCCGCGCGAAGGCCCAGGGCATTGCGCTGGGTGCCTCGGTGGCGACGCAGATTCTCGCTCTCCGCGCCAATGACGGCTCAGCGACCAACACGGTCTACAATCCCACCCCCGGACCTGGGGTCTGGGTGCCCACGCCACCGAAGTACGCCCCACCCATCGACCCGCAGTGGGGCCAGGTGACTCCTTTCGCGCTCACTAGCGGCGGACAGTTTCAAGTGCCGGCCCCACCGGCAATCACCTCGCCCGAGTATGCCGCGGCCTACAACCAGGTTGAAGCGATCGGCGGCACCAACAGCACGACTCGCACCGCCGAGCAGACGGCCATCGCCGCTTTCTGGTCAGACCAGACCGGGCATACCTTCGATCCGTCCGGGCACTGGAACCAGATCACCGAGATTGTGGCCGCCGGAAAGAATACCAGTCTCGAGAATACGGCGCGGACATTCGCCTTGCTAAACATGGCACTCGCCGACGCCGGGATCGCCTGCTGGAACGTCAAGTACACCTATGACTACTGGCGGCCGGTTACGGCGATCCGCGCGGGTGATGCCGGCCTCAACCCGCTGGTCACGGCCGATCCCACCTGGACGCCGCTCTGGGCCACGCCGCCGTTCCCGTCTTACGTCTCGGGCCACAGCAGCTTCAGCGCCGCGGCGGCGGCGGTGCTCGACTCGATCTACGGAACGAACGTCGCGTTTACCGACACTGGCGATCCCACACTGAACCTGACGCCCCGCCACTACGCCGGCTTCGACCAGGCCGCTCAGGAAGCGGGCATGAGCCGGATCTATGGCGGCATCCATTACATATTTGACAACACGGCGGGCCTGGCCCTTGGCACTCAGGTAGGAAATTACGTGATCAGCCACGAGCTGGCCGCGCTCAAACCGAACCAATCGGCCTAGCTTGAGTGATCATCCAAGCTCGATCTCTCGTTGTGGATCGACTTCAGGCGGAAAACGCTTCCGGAGGGGCGGCGATGGGATGGTCCCTCGTGTCCGGGGCCGGCTCGGGCTGGCTGGCACTACGATTCCAGGCGCCGCCGGAGGGCACGGTGCCAGCTCTTGAGGCGTCGGGACGGCCGGCTTCCACGGCTCTGACGATAACTTCGGCGGTGATCTCGACGCTCAGGCTGTGAGAATCGAGGACCATGTCGAAGTTGTGCGGATCGGCGGAGTTCATCCGGTGCATGGTGCGATCGAACTGCGCGCGGCGGCGATCGAGATCTCTGGCGGCGCGGCGCGCGGTGCGCACCGAGACGCCCATCCTTTCCGCCAGACGTAAGGCCCGCACGCGCAATGGAGCGATGATCCGCACGGAAAGCGTGGTCTCACGAGGCAGCATGAAGCCCGCTCCTCGGCCGACCAGGATCGACTCACCGGCCCGACCGATCGCCTCGATCAACTTCGCCAGATGGTCAAGATACGCTTCTTGAGGAGCGTAGTGCTCCTCGCGCAGGGGCAGCAGCCAGTCTTGCACGACGCTGGGGGCAAGCTCGTCGAAGGCGCGAACGTCGTCGATGGGCAGCTCCATGCGATGCGCGATGGCCTCGAGCAGCTCCTGGTCGAAGACTTTCCAGCCCAGCCGCTGTCCCACCATGCGGGCGACGGCTCCCGCGCCGGCGCCGGTCTCGCGGCTGATGCAAATGTTCTGGAACCGCGCGACCGAGCGCGGGGAAGTCTCGAGTACTCGATCCTCGTCGTTCTGGCCCAGGAACCAGCGCACGACCGACCACGGCCAGGGCCGCACCGTGCCCGTTCCCTTCTGTTCTGACTCCGATGACGAGCTCGAGAATGACTTGAGCGCCGACATGGGCGTTTCTCCGCGGCCCCACCCCTTTGGATCGCCATTCAGTCTAGAACGAAACCGAGTCCAGGAGAAGGCGTATCCGGACGGCTTTAGGCCGTGTAATTCTTACAGGCGAGGTTACCGCGGGAACAGATTTCGAGAATTGGCAAGTTTTCTTCAAGTTTTTGCCATGGAACGAGTTCAGGATGCGGGCCTTCCTCAAGGCTCAAGCTGGCATGGGCTTTGCGATCTGATCTCTCCAGTCGCCGGGGAGAGGAAGCCCGGTCCGAGACTCCGGCTCGTAAGGCGAGCCAGCGCGAAAGCCACCCCGATGGGGCTCGGCGTGTCTTTACATGATCCATTGAGGGATGATCCACGATGAGAACCCGACGGCACACATTGCTCTGGATGAAGGACCTGATCGACCACATGTCGCGTTGTCATGACCAGCTTCAGTGGGCCAGCGACGGCAACACCCAGCACTTCCTCGCCGAGTCGATGCTGGGCGACCTGCATGAGTGCCAGCGTCTTTGTGAGCACCTGCGAACCACACCGGGCTCGAGAGATCCTCAACCAGCCGCGCCTCACGGCCTGATGTTAACGTGATCGGTGGCTCACGACATCATGGCGGCCCCCCCGGGGAGCAAGCGGTGGCAAGGGACTCTCAATTCGGATACTCTTCTCGATGGGCGCCCCGTGGCGCCCGCTCGACCGAGGTCTCTCTTGATGATCCAGGAAGCCACCGGGGATCGCGTCCATGGCAGTTGCCGATCTCGATCCGATTGCCCGTTTCACCATTGATTCACTAAAGGTGCATGTGTACGAGGATCGAGCCCTGGCCGGCAGGGCCGCGGCGCAGGCGGTCGCGCTAGCCATCCGCGAGCGGCAGCAGGCGGTCGGGCCAGCGCGAGTCGTGTTCGCCGCGGCTCCCAGTCAGAATGAGTTCCTCGCCGGGCTGGTCGCCAGCAAGGAAATCGACTGGTCGCGGGTTGTGGCCTTTCACATGGATGAATACCTGGGGATGCGAGCCGACCACCCCGCATCGTTCCGGCGCTATCTCCAGGAGCGCCTCTTCCGCCTGGTCGGATTGGAGCAGGATCAGTTGCGCCTGATCCCCGGCGAGCAAGCCAATCGGCCGCTCGAGACTTGCCTGGAGTATGAGAATCTGCTCCTGGCCGAGTCTGCCGACATTGTCTGTGCCGGCATCGGCGAAAACGGGCACCTTGCTTTCAACGATCCACCTGTCGCCGATTTTCTCGACCCGGTCCTGGTCAAGGTCGTCCGCCTCGACCAGGCGTGCCGAAGCCAGCAACTGCACGACGGCTGCTTCGATGACATGAGCGAGATTCCGACTCACGCCTACACGCTGACCATTCCCGCCTTGCTGAGAGCTTCCATTGTGTCGGTAATCGTCCCCGGCCCGCGCAAGGCCAACGCGGTTCTGGCCACGTTGCGTGGACCGATCGGCGAAGGTTGCCCGGCAACCGCCTTGCGCCGGCACCCCAGTGCGACGCTTTACCTCGACCGAGACGCCGCCCGGTTGGTGCTCTGACGGACCGCCTTGCGGTACACTGATACGGTGCCGCATGGCCGTTCGAGATGAGAACCGGCGCCCCCGGAACCATCAACCGATGAAGGAGGAACAACGTGCGCTGGGTGACTGTCGCCACCGATCAGGGTCCGCGGGTTTGTGGAGCGTTCGACGGCAAGTATGTTGACCTGCTGGCCGCCGACCCGGAGATGCCCGCAAGCGTTCGAGAATTGCTGGCCATGAGCTCAGAGGGTCAGGCGCGGGCCTGGTCGGCCTTGCGCCGGGGTAGCGTGGCCTACGAGCCGGCCCAGGCGCGACTGCTGCCGCCGGTTCCCGACCCTCGCAAGATCATTTGCATCGGTCTGAATTATCGCGACCATGCCGCCGAGAGCGGCGTCCCGGCTCCGCCCGAGCCGGTCCTTTTCAGCAAGTATCCGACCGCCCTGATCGGGCATCTCCAGCCGATCGTTTTGCCCCGGGTGAGCAACGAGATTGACTACGAGGCCGAGCTCGTTGTGGTCATCGGCCGCGGCGGCAGACATCTCTCCAGGCAGCAGGCCTGGAATCATGTTGGCGGCTACACCGTCGGTCACGACGTTTCCGCGCGAGACTGGCAGCTCAACAAGCCCGCCAAGCAGTGGATGGCCGGCAAGACGTTCGACACCTTTGCCCCCACCGGCCCGGACCTGGTCACGCCCGATGAAGTGCCGGACCCTCATGACCTGGGCATTCGGCTGCGACTGAATGGCCAGACGATGCAAGACTCGAACACCAAGCAGCTCATCTTCAGGGTCGACGAGCTGATCGCCTATCTTTCTCAGATCATGACGCTGGAGCCAGGCGACCTGATCTTCACCGGCACGCCGCCCGGCGTGGGCATGGCCCGCAAGCCGCCGGTCTGGCTCAAGCCGGGCGACGTCGTCGAGGTCGAGATCGATCACCTGGGCGTGCTGCGCAATCCCGTCGTGGCCGAAGATTCACGGCCTTGACGCGTCCAGACATGCTTCGCCCCATGGCACTTCACTCCCATGAGGTTCGGAACGATGAGGAGACAATCATGAGCGAGACGATCCCAAATCGAGAACTCGAACTTGGTCCGACGTGGGAAATCGCCACGCTTTTCCCCAACCAGGGACAGTGGAGCGAAGATGAATACCTGGCGCTGAATACCAACCGCCTCGTGGAATACTCGGACGGCTGTTTGGAATTCTTGACAATGCCGACACTCTCTCATCAGTTGATCATGTTGTTCCTCTACGAGGCGCTCAAGGCCCACGTCTCAGCCCAAGAGCTCGGCAGCGTGCTAGTCGCTGGGTACAGGGTGCAGGTTCGCCCTGGCAAATACCGCGAGCCGGACGTGATCTTCATTGGCAGAGGGAAAGAGCCTCAAATGGGCGAACAGTTCTCCGCCGGCGCGGATCTCGTCATGGAGGTGGTCAGTGACGATGACCGCCGGCGCGATCTGGAGACCAAGAGGCAGGAATACGCCCAGGCGGGGATCCCGGAATACTGGATCGTCGATCCGCGGCTCAAGCGGATCACCGTGCTCTGTCTCGACGGCCCAACCTACGTTCTTCACGGCGAGTTCGCCGAGGGCGTGGAAGCGACGTCTCGTCTGCTGGATGGGTTCAAGGTGAACGTGGCGGCGGCCCTGGCGGCTCGACGTTGAAACCGAGAACATCATCAACGCAGCCGCCGCGATAGGTCTCTTGCGTCGGCGTAGTCGGGGGCCAGGCGGAGTGCCTGCTCGGCGGCTTGAAGGGCGTCAGCCTTCTGGTGGGCGGCTTCGAGCGCCACCGCAAGCCGAAAATAAACGTCGGGCCGGTCGGGAAGGCGAATGGCCGCGGCCCGGAAATCGGCGACGGCCTCGGGGAGGTGCCTCAGGGCCAGGTCGCGCCCGGCCTCGAAGCAGTCTCAGCTCACCGTCAGCGCCATCGATGTCAACGGCCTGGTCAAGCCGCGCAAGCGCCTGGTCGGGCTGGTTCCGCCCCAGTTGAATCGCACCAATGCGGTGGTTGACCTGGGCCCGCAGGGGATTGAATTCAAGCGTGCGGAAGTAGGCCGCCAGGGCGTCGTCGGTCTTGCCTATCGCTTCCAGCGTCTGGCCGCGGGCGAAGTGAGCCTCGGCGTCGTGGGGCTCGATCTCGATCGCCGCCTCGTACCGCTTGAGGGCCGATGGCAAGTCTCCCCGCGCGGCCTCGATATTGCCGAGCCCGATCAACGCGTCGGTATAATCTGCGTCGAGCTCGAGCGCCCTTCGGAAGCAGGCGTCGGCTTCGGTGAGCCTTCCTTCGAGCTCGAGAACCTTCCCCAGCCGCTGGTGCGCCTCGGCCGCGCGGGAGAGAGCGCCACGAGCTGAAGCAGCTCCATCCTGGCCTGTTCGAAGTCGCCGCGATCGAAGGCTTCCTGCGCCCGTTCGCTGATCTGCTGAGCCTGCGTGGCCTGTTCCCGCGTGGGAAGTTCCTGCAATGATCCCCTGCGCACCGGGCCAGCTACACCCGCCACCGAGGGAAAGCAGGATGAGCGAGAGGCACCAGGGGACGATCGAGGCCCTGCGCCGCATGGCGAAAGATCCCCTTCCTGGGGTGGGCTGATCGGTGGCGTTTTCTTTGGACGACCGTGTGTGACCAGTTCTCCGCCGCGGTTAGGTGGTCTGTTTCACAATCAACGGTAGGGTGGGTCGAGCGTAGCGAGGCCCGCCAAATCGGCTCGGTGGGCCTCACTACGGCAAGGCCAAACATCAACCCCATAGGCCATCATGAAACAGGACCACTAAGCCGGCAGTCGAACCCGACAGGCGAACGAACCTTACGGTGAAGCCAGGTCCGGGTCAATCCCGTTCGGAGGGGCGAATGAGCTCAGATCGACCTTGCGGGATTCGCCGATTTTTGGTTGAAGTGAGCCGCCCGTCTGGACGATCTCGAATTCAGTATCAACTCTTCTCTCCGGCTCGTGCCGCGTTCTGCGCCTTGAGCAGGAGTATCGGACGGGATCATTGGTCTGGTTGAACCGGCATGGATGCTGGTGAGCAGATCGAGTTGTGAAACCCGTGGGAGCGGAAAGGCGTTGCCGGGCTCATGCGCAAGGGAAGGCGCGAAGTCCTTTTGTTGCTGATGGTGTTCCTGATCGGAATCCCGTCTCGCGCCGTGCGCAATGACAACAAGAGGCCGGCAGCCGCTGCAGGCTCTGAAGAGCTGGTGGGGATCACCATCGAGCTGAGCTGGTCGCTAGCAACCGTCGATCCGGCGGAGCGAGCTGGAAACGAGGGAGAGCGGTCGGGCAGGGTTGTCAGTCTGGCAGTGACCGAAGGACGTGTCTCGGACGTAGTTCCCTGGCCCGCGCCGGAATCTTTGCCAGGTGCGAGCAAGGTTGAGCCGGCAGCCGATGGAAGCTGGCCGTTGGGCACCGCAACGGCCGGTCGCGTGCGCGCACGGGTCGAGGCCACCCTGGGTGCCGACCTCATCGTGCGGCGCGACAGTCGGTTGGTTCGCATTCCCGTGGCAGCGGTTCTCGAGCGACCGCAGCGCACTCCCGATCAATCAGCGCTCGTCGTGAGTGTGGAACGCCTACCCTGGGATTCGCTGATCGTCGACCTCGGTGGGGCGGCAGAGCAAGGCATGGTGGCGCTCTGGCGACTTTGCCTGTTTCGGTGCGGTACAACATTCTCTGGCCAGAGACGGCTGAAGTCACGGTGCGAACCACGGCCGTGCTCAGGCCGATGGGGGGCGTAGAGGCGCTCTGGCGGACCGATCAGCGTGAGGTGGTCGCCGCCAATCGGCCGGACCCGATGGGCCGTACCTGGCAGCTCGAAGCACCCGCGGCGGAAGGGGTCTATGTTCTCGAGATTCACGCGTCGTGGGAGCCCGCTGGTGCGCAGTGAGAGCAGCCGGTTGGGCCGGCTGATTCGACGGCGCGAAAACGCCTCAGGTTGTAAGCTCGGCAACGCGGCGGCTGGTACTGGCGGTTGTTTCGCCGCGTAACCAGGCTGCCGCGCCTCTTGTCGCAACAGGTCCCAATGGGCAGGGTCGCGAGACCGAGGTTGACTCCCTGGACCTCGGGCGAATTCGGCCTTCTCGTTTCTCGGCATGGGGCCGTTCGCCTGCAGCGGACCCTGGCCGCACCACCTGGAAGGTTCCGCCGGAAGTGATCTTTGATGCCGGCCGAAAAGAGCGCGAACGGGAGCACGAGCGGCTCAAGAACCTCATCAGCCGGCCGGTGGCCGAGGCGGCCAATCTGGCACCTGCCGATGATGCCGGGTTGGCCTGGTCGGCCGCCTCGCTGCGTGCTCGTCATCCCAGCAAGCCACACCGCCTGTCGCTCACAGTGACTGCCGGCGATCCGACGTCGCTGGGCGTCGCGGTCGTCGATTCGGGTGCAGGAGGCAAGCGGCCGCGAGTTCTGCTTGACGCCTGTGCATCTGGGCCTCCGATCTTGAAGGAAGGCCCCGCGGTGACTTTTTCGTGGCTGGTCTGGCCGGATACCGCCGAACCTTTGCTCATTGTGCTCAACCGTAATCCCTCGGCCTCGGTGCGGTTGGGTAGCGCCAGACTGACGGAGCTGGATGTCCTGCCGGCCCCGCCGGTGGTCCGGACGCCGAACACGCCCGAAACACGGACTGTCGGTCTGTACCTGACCGGCGCGAACGCCCTGGACCGGTTCGGCGGCAGCGGCGGTGAGCCGGGCTTGAACGATAATCTGGCCGCCGCGCGCAATCTTGTCGGTTACGCGAGCTGTTCCGGCGCGTCGCTGGTTGTTCTCTCTGAGCGGCTTGCCGATCGCACGGTCCGCCGCGCCCTTCGCGGCCAAGTGGCCGAAGACTCGACCGGACCCGATCGGCTCGAGCTCGTGCTCAGACTGCTGGGACGGGAGGGTAGCAGCGCCTGGCTCGAGCTCGATCTGCAAGACAGGGACGCACTTCCCGGTCTGCCTCCCCCCGACTCGGTAGAGGCTCTTCAAACGGGGCTGGTGCGCGTGGACCGCCGGGGCCTGGCCGACGGACCCGCGTATCATCCGCTGCACCCCGAGGTCCGTAAGGCGATGAAACGCCGCGTCGAACTCGCGCTGCAGCGGCGGGGCCAAGGCTTAGCCTTGACGGGCCTCCTGATCCAGCTTGGTCGTGGCCCCACGCTCCTGGGAACTCCTGATACCGGCATGGATGACGCGACCTACGGCCGGTTTGTGCAGGAGACGTTCGGACCCGAGATCGTGGAGGGGCTGCCCGGCCTGACGACCACCGACCCCAACCGTTTCACCGCGCGGGCGAAGTACCTCGCCGGGGTGGGACGTATGCCCTGGCTGACCTGGCGTTCCCGCGCGATCGCCGCTCTCTATGCCGAGCTGGCCGACGCGGCCCGCGCCGCGTCGCCCGGCGCCGTACTCGCCCTGGCGACGCCAGGTCTCCATGGCGGAGCGGCAGGCGCCGAGGCCCGGCGCGTCGATCTGGCCGGCCTGGCACCGAGTCAGGCATGGCGGAGTGTTGGGCTCGACCTGGAAGCGTGGCCATCGGGCCCCGGTGCTCCCATCATCTTGCGAGGAGTCGAGCTTTCCACCGACCCACTCGCGCGTGACCTGGCAACCAGCCCGGACCTGGACGCAAAGGTTGCGACCCGGCGCGATCGTGGAATTCTCTTGACCATGGGCGCGGAGCCGGCGAGCCCGACGACCCGGGGTCTCGCCGAGTCCCCCGGCTCGACGATACCCGGGGCAGGTGCTCTGGCACCCGAGTCGATCGAGGGACCCAGGCGTGGTTCCGGCGGCGCCGCCGACGAGAGCCCCCACCTTCCTTTGATGCTGGCGACTTTACCATTAGGTGATGGGGCCGCGGCCGACGAGCCGCTCGAGCACTGCGCTGGCGGCGTTCGATGCTCAGTGGGTGATTCTGGCAGCGCCGGCCGTCGCCGGCCACGAAGACCGGCTGAGGCGGTTCACGACGGTCATGCGCTGTCTTCCCGCCTGGCAGGCCCTGCCCGGTGCCTCGACCGGCGATCATCAGGACCACGGCGTTTCCGTGCGCAGTCTGAGCGACCAGTCGCAGACATACCTGGCGATCGCTAATGATACACCTTACCCCATCCGCCTGTCGGGAGTGATCGACGCGCCAGGCGCGCCGGCCGTCGAAGACCTGGGACGGAACCTACGCCTGGCGCCCCAGCCCGTGGCGGGGGGCCGCCAGCTTGTGATCGACCTGCTCCCCTTTGGTGTTTCGGCGATTCGCATCGGCGCGCCCCGGGTTCAACTCGCCGGCCTGACGCCCTATCCCTCGGAGGCCGTACTGACAAGTATGGAGGCGCGGTATCACGAACTTTCAAACCAGCTTGCGCGCCTGAACCGGGGATCAGCGGGAGGGCTTGGAGAGCCGCCCAACTCGGGTTTCGAGCCCGATCCCAGGCCGCCTATTCAGCAAACACGCACCACCGATCCACGAACGGCTTCCTCCGCCGATCCGGGCCTGGACGCTGGCGGGTGGCGGCTGGAAGGGGGACCGAGATGCACCATCGCCATCGACCCGTCCAATCCCCATTCGGGCCACGGCAGCCTGAGACTCACGGCCGCGGCGCCGCCGGCCTCGGCGCTCAGCGGCAGCTTCGTTCCCAACAATGCTTCGAGCATGTTCATCCAGGCTTTCTTCCGCGCTTCGGCAGAGTCCCGAGTCTGCGTCTGGATTGAAGGCGAGGCCGGCGGCCAGCCCTACCTGCGCCGCTCGGAGCTTGCCGTCGGAGCGGCGTGGGAAGCCAGGGCGGTACGCGCCTCGGACTTGCCGGCTGGCGGGCTCGATTCGGCGCGGCTGCGGTTTGAAATGCTGACTCCGGGCACCGTCTGGATCGACGACCTTCGCGTACTGGGTGAGCCCACTCCCAAGGCTGTTCGCCTCAATGCCCAGCGGACGCTCCTGGCTGCTTTGCAAGCCTATCGAGCGCAACATTACGCCGAGTTCGCCCGCCTTTCGAGCTCGCACTGGGCACGCCATCCCAGCGTGCTGGCCGCGACTCGACAGGCCCATCCAGCGCAGCTTTCCGAGACCGCCAGCCCCAGCACCGCCGGGCCTGCCGCGGCTTCTGCCCTATCGCCTGACCGCAGGCTGAGGTAAGATCGATTTGCCACGCGCAAGATCCATTCTTGCTCGTGTCTGGAGGGGGCTTCGCCCTCGATCCCTTTTCGGATATGGATGCCAGTTGCAGAACGGTTTCGTCCGCGGGGAAGGAGAGGAGGGGTCGGGTGTTCGTCGCTTGCAGCACACTCTGCTTCGCGAGGGAGCCGCTGGAAAAGGCCCTTCGTCTGATCGCGGAACTCGAATTCGACAAGTTCGAGCTGGCGATCGTGGAAGACGGCCAGCACCTCCGTCCATCCGAGGTGGCCGACGATCCCGAAGGCGCCATGCAACGGGTCCGTCACGGTCCCAGTCTGTCTCCCTCATCCATCCATCTCGACTTCGGTCCGGTCGACTGGTCCGATCCGGCTTCGCACCGCCGTTTCGAGGCCCTTTGCCGCTTTGCCAAGGCGCAGAGCGTTGCCGTACTCACCATGCCCGGCGCGTCCCTTGGGCACACCGCTGGAACAGGAAGTCAAAAGACTGTCATCGCTCGTCTCCACCGCCATGCGAGGCGGACTGGTACTGACCTTGCTCACGACCGCCGATAGCCTTTGTGGAGACCCCCAGGTCGCGATTCAGCTTTGCAAGACCATTCCTGGACTGGGGCTGACTCTCGATCCCAGCCACTACATTCAGGGCCCGCACAAGGAGCCGGAATTCGACGCCGTTTACCCTTATGTGCAGAACGTTCACCTTCGCGATACCGGCAAGAACCCTGGTGAGTTCCAGGTCCGCGTCGGCCAGGGTCAGATTGAATACGCTCGTGTCGTCTCGCAGCTTCAACGGTATGGCTACACGCGCGCGCTGACGGTCGCCATCATCGATCGCCCCGAGAACCCATTCGATCGCGAGGTCGAGCTCCGCAAGCTCAAGCTCTTGCTAGAAACCCTCCTTTGAATTTGAATTCAAAGTGGCCCTCGGTCCTGCCGCCTACCACGCGACGGAACTCCCCTGCATGCGGGAACTGAACGCGGAAAATACCGCTCTTTATCTTCGCGAAACCGGCAGGGCGCCCAGGGACGCGGCCATTGTAGTCAAGGAGTTGACCGGCGGAGTTTCGAACGTTGTCTTGCGCGTCAAGTTGCCGGACGGCCTCCCATCGTGATCAAGCAGTGTCGCGAGCGACTGCGCGTCGCGATGGAGTGGCACGCGCGGCTCGACCGCATCTGGGCCGAGCGTGCCGCGCTCGATGTGCTTGCCGCCATCCTGCCCGCCGGCATGGTCCCAGCGGTCCTCTTTGAAGACCGTCCCAACTACCTTTTTGCTATGACGTGTGCTCCGGTTGATTCGGTGACCTGGAAGACGTTGCTCATGGGAGGCAAGGCCGATCCCAGCATCGCCGCGCGGTTGGGAACCGCACTGGGAACCATTCATGCCGAGGGCCTGCGGCACCCCGCCTTGCGCCAGACCCTTGCCGATACCTCGCTCTTCGATGAGCTGCGGATCGACCCTTACTATCGCACCACCGCCCAGGCTCATCCCGACATTGCTTCGCGGATCGAGGAGTTGATCGCCTCGATGGACATCAGCCCGGCGGAACGCACGCTCGTGCTGGGCGACTTCAGTCCCAAGAACATCCTGGTCCATCGCGAGGGACTCGTCTTGCTCGATTTCGAATGCGCTCATTGCGGCGACGCGGCCTTTGATCTGGGCTTCTTTCTCACCCACCTGCTGCTCAAGGCGATCCACCTCGAGAGGCTGGTTCCTGGAAGTGCACCTCGGTACCTCGAGCCTGACGAACTGCTTCTGGACGGCCTATCTCGACCGGGTCGAGGCCGGAACATGGCGGCCCGCCGACCTGGTGCCGCGCGCCATCGCGCATACGGCGGCTTGCATGCTGGCCAGGGTCGATGGCAAGAGCCCGGTAGAGTATCTGGATCGCGAGACGCAAGACATCGCGCGGCGGCTGGCCATCGAGGCACTGAAAGGTTGCCCGCAGACCTGGGAGCAAATGCGAGGGCTCGTTGTGAATCAGCTTCGATCGCAGAACTGACCGGTCCGCACCAAATGAGGTTGCAGCATGTCCACTCTCAAGGCTTTGAAGGCCCGCCAGGTGCTCGACTCACGTGGCCGGCCGACCATCGAGGTTGACGCCATCGCCTCCAGCGGCGCGGTCGGCCGTGCCATCGTACCATCGGGAGCCAGCACCGGCCGGCACGAAGCCATCGAGCTCCGCGACGCCGACAACCCACGTTATGGTGGGCTTGGCGTGCTCAGGGCTGTTGGCAACGTGATGACAGCCATCGCGCCGGCCGTGGTCGGCATGGACCTGGACGATCAGCGGGCCATCGACGCCCGGCTGATCGAGCTCGACGGCACGCCCAACAAGAGCCGTTTGGGGGCCAATGCGCTTCTCGGCGTCTCATTGGCCGTCGCCCACGCCGCAGCCGCCGCGCGTGGCGAGGAGCTATTCGTCCACCTCAACCGGCTCTGGCAGGATTGGGTTGCCACCAAGCAATACGACCGGGTTGCCACCTCCCCCGAGCTGCCTCTACCCATGGTCAACATGATTTCCGGAGGCCTGCACGCCGGCCGCAACCTCGACATCCAGGACGTGCTCATCATGCCGGTTGGGGCCGAGAGTTATAGCCAGGCTCTGGAGATGAGCGTCGCGATGTATCGAGCAGTGGGAGCCGTCATCACTGAAGCGCGGGCTCGAAGCGGCCCTGGTTGGCGACGAAGGAGGTTATGGCCCCAAGCTGCGCGATAATGAGCATGCCCTCGAAATCGTCGTCGACGCGATGCTCGCCTGTGGATTGGAGCCCGGCCGCGACGTGGCGATCGCGATCGATATCGCCTCGAGTCACTTTTTTGATCCTTCCACGAATTCTTATAAGTTGACCGCGACAGGCAACATGGTGCTCGACAGTAATGGAATGGTCGAGCTGCTTGCCGATTGGATGAGTCGCTATCCGATCGTTTCGATCGAGGACGGCCTGGCCGAAGACGACTGGGACGGCTGGATTGCCCTTACAAAGAAACTCGGTTCCAGGGTGCCAGCTCATCGGTGACGACTTTTTCGCGACCCAGACCGAACGCCTGGAAGAAGGGATCAAAAAGAAGGCGGCCAACGCGATCCTGATCAAAGTCAATCAGGTGGGCACGTTGACCGAGACTCTCGACGCCTTGCTCATGGCCCGGCAGCATGGTTACCGCCCGGTTGTCTCTGCCCGCTCGGGCGAGACTGAGGATTCCACGATTGCCGATCTGGCCGTGGCGACGGCCGCCGGGCAGATCAAGATCGGCTCCGTGGCACGCTCCGAGCGGCTGGCCAAGTACAATCGGTTGCTGCGAATCGAGGAAGCCTTGGCGCTGGAGCGCCTTCGCGGGTCGTGCCGTGGCCGAGGCCAGGGCTTTGTCGAGAAGAGCCCTCACCGCTTCTGATCACCCAGCTTCCTGAGGATCGCGTCGAGCTTCTTCTCCATCTCATCGAGACGCCGTTCGAGGACTCGCTGACTTGCGCTTGTGGGATCGGATTGAGTAGGGGCCTTCCTGTTGAAATGAACATCCCGCTCGACATTCCCATTGCTCTCATCTGAGGTTTTTGTCGTTGACCTCCGGCGCCGAAGGCAGGGGCTTCGAGATCGAAGGATCACGCGGGACGACGATGCGGTCATACGGCAAGATCTCATAATTGGTGGACGAGTCGGTTCCCATCGCAATCTCATGATAGTTGATGGGAAGGACCTGGACTGGACTCCCCTTGGGGAAGCTGCGAATCAATTGGATCTTGGCTTGATCGGCCCAGGGCAACAGACCGCCGGCATAATGGATCACATCCAGGACTCGATCCGACCCGGTGATGGGAAAACGGCCCGGCGAGACGACCTCGCCCTCGATGTAATAATTCCTGCTGTTATAGGCGGAGACGTTGACGAAAACCCGATCGGTGTCCTTGGGATCGATCTTGCATGGCTGGCCCGAGCTGTCTTGCCGGGGTTTTCCGGTCTCGGGATTGATGTTTTCCAGTCCGAGCACCTCGTCGTTGAGATACTTCCTCAGGTGCAGGACGATCTTCTCCTTAACTTCCGGGAGCGTCAGTCCGGCGACTTCAACGTCTCCATAGTAGCCCAGGCTGATAGTGCCGTCGGGCCGGACCAGCCGCTCGCCGGAAATGGGCCGGCCGGGAAGGGCCTCGAGCACCTCGACCAGCAGCAAATCAGGGGGTTCCACCACGTGGACCAAGTTGGCGCGCATCACGGCAGCCGGTTTTTTCGCCTCTTCCGTGACGGCCTTGTATTCACGGTTCCGCACGGCCTGTCGTGCATTGTGCCGAGGCTGCTGTGCCGCCAAACTCGCTCCCAGCACAAACAAACCACCCACCGCCAAAACCGCCGCAAGATTCTTGAGCTTCATCATCGTCATACTCCAGAGCACTCGTCGGACCAGGAGGGCTGCGCCTGCCGAGACCACCTCGGTGGACGCCTTGCCTGCCGCGACTTGCATCGCGGCCTGGACCGAGGAACGGACCAGAGTGGGTGAGAGTGACGCCAAACGAACCGCGGCCGATACGCCCGCGGGGTCGAGCAAAGCTGCGATGGCTCCCGTCGTCATCGCGATGCCCCGCCGGGCCAGGCGCCGCCGCAAGAGGTCTCGCGCCCGTGCCATGCGGCTGCGGACCGTCCCCAGCGGACAGCCAAGCTGGCTGGCTGCTTGCTCGTGGGTCATGCCCTCCCAGAAGCAGAGCACAACCACCGAGCGGTATTTTTCGGGAAGGCGGTTCACCTCCTGCTGAACGATCGGCCCGAAGGCGTCGAGATCCGTCTCTTCGACTCCCGCAGCCGGCATGACCGACTCAGGCGCCAGCCTGATGCCGCGCTCTTCCGCCTTGCGACGGCGTGCCGCATCAACCCGTGCCCGCGCCGCGACTCGCGACGCCACCCCGTACAGCCAGCTTCCCACCGAATCCAGCTTGCGGATCGCCCCACGCTGCTTGACCAGGACGATGAACGTGGCCTGAAACGCATCTTGCGCATCGTCCAGATCTCGTAGCACATTACGGCAAACCCGCAGCACCATCGGCCCATGCCGGGTGACCAGAACCTCAAAGGCCGCCTCCGCCGCCGCGGTTGCGCGGGCCGGAGAACCGTTCGATCAGGTCCCGATCAGTAAGCCCCGTCATGCTGCCGGCGTCGAACAGCGGCTCCCATGTCTCGTTGCAACGCGCCGGTCAATCCGCTGGCCATTCGTCAACTCTCCCCACGTCTAGGTCTGTTCCTCCGTCTCGCCTGGTAGTGCCTCGAGTCGAACAGAGCTATCCACCAGTTTCGCGATCCTGGCAGAAAATGGGAACAGACGAGGCAAAAAGAAGACTCACGGAACGCGTTCCCAGATCTCGTCGATCTCCTGCTGGGCTCCCTCGATTTTCAGCACTCCCTTGTGGTGCCACTTGCCTCCTTCGAACTTCCAGGTAAACGTGAAGCTCCTGCCGACCATCGGCTGCTGGCGGTCGGTCATGCCGTAAGTCACCTTCTCGGTGTACTTATCACCAGCCACGGTATAGCTGCCTCCCGCGCCTGAGACCACGGTCCCGTTCTGCACAACCGTCCAGACGTAACGGCCATCGACAATCAGCTTCGTCATCTCGATTCCGGCGGGGATGCTGCGCATCCGGCCGCTGGCCGGGTCGTTCGCGCTGACCAGCCGCCATGCCCCGTCGAGCTGCGACCTCGCCTTCTTCGATCCCGTCTCCTTCTTTGCTTGCTGAGCCGCGGAAGGCAGGCCCGCTGACGACAGTAAGAGGCCGAAGCCAACGATGATCATGATCCTCGTGAAAGGCGAACAGTCGATGCGATTCATGGGAGAGCTCCAGTGGTCACGCACGGAGAGAGGCGGCAGGACCCTCGGGCCGCGAGAGAGGGCCTGAACTGATACGGATCGCATAGTGTAACCGGAATGGCACTGGTAATGTGTCAACTGGGCTGGCTCAGGTACCGGGAGCGACCGTGCCGGGACCGGGCTTGGGGCCAAGATCGGGTGGGCGGAAGGCCCCTGCCTCACGTCGCGCCCGGTTACGCCGCGACTCCGGCCGGAGGTGAGCAGGCGGGGAGGATCAGGGTGAAGGTCGAGCCCTGGCCCAATCGGCTCTCGGCGCGGAGGCGTCCGTGGTGAGCTTCGACGATGTCGCGGCAGACGGAGAGGCCCAGGCCGGTGCCTCCCAACCCTGAGGCGTCGGGGCCTGTCTTGGTGGAGAAGAAGGGCTCGAAGATGCGCCTGAGGTTTTCAGGGGCGATCCCCACGCCGTGATCGATTACGCTCAGCTCGGCCAGTCGGCCCGAGGCGTCCGGGGCTACCCTCAGTCGCACCACCCCGCCGCTGGGCATCGCCTGGCGGGCGTTGATCAGCAGGTTGATCAAGACTTGCTGGATCTGAGCGGCGTTCACCCGCGCGAACGGTCGCGCCATCAGCTCCACTTCGAGCCGGACCTTGTTGCGCGCCAGGTCTTTGCTCACCAGAAGAACCACTTCCTCCGCCAGCCGATTGAGGTCAACCGGCTCTCGATGGTTCGGGTTCCGACCCGGTCGAGACAGGCCGAGCATCCCCCCGGTGATGGCCGTGGCCCGCTGCGAAGCCTCGAGGATGCGCGCAAGCGCTCGTTCGCGGTAGGCGGGATCGGCGTTGCGCAAGCCGAGCTTCGCGTAGTTGAGGATCGGCGTCAGCGCATTGTTCAGCTCGTGGAAGACTCCCCCGCCAGCACGCCCAGGCTACTGATCCTCTGTAGAGCAACGATTTGCCGCCGCAGGATGTCGATCTGGTCTCGGCTGCCCCGATCTTCCGCGAGACCGGGCACTGGCGTCGGCTGCGCGGCTGCGGCGCTTGGGGCTGACCGGACCGGCGGCAGGAGGGATGTGGCTGCTCGCGACTCGTTCTGGCTTGCCATGATTCTTCAAGGCCTCCTGGCCAGGCGTGATGATCCTTCCATCGTATCGGATCATCGGCCAGTCAGAATGAGCCCGAGCACACGGCCCGGCCGCGATCCTCACGAGAGATGGCATCGACCGGTTCAGAGGGCCGTAATCGAAAGAGCTTCGCTAACCGGCCAGGCCCTTGGAAACTCGCTGGCTTGCCGGCCGAGGTGCGCCACCGGCGATCTAGCGGACCCGCGTGACGGGGTTTGCCTTTGAGGAGTCGCCCAGAGTGGTGGGTATTTCCCAGGGAATGACGCGAATGCCGTTGGGCAGCGTGACGCGAGGAACCGATGTGAGATTGTCGCTGATGAGTGGCGGCGTGACCTTGCGTCCGTCGGTCCAGTAGCCCAGGTGGGTGAATCGTGCCTCGTCGAGTATGGCCTCATCGAAGCGTCTTGCCGGCGAAGGCCGTCTGGAGGGTTGCGTCGCGTGATCCGCCAGAATCCGGCTCGGTCCATGGCGTTCACTTCGCCGAGACTCAACTGAAACGTCCGAAAGAGACCTTCGCCAGTGTCGAGCCTGCCGGTTGGCTCCCGTGGGAGCCGTGTGCTCGGCAACGATCGGTGGAAAGCCGTGCCGGTCGGAACGGAAGACCATGTATCGCTTGCGGCGACGTGGGACCGTGCTGGTCTGGGTAAAGATCTGCCGGCCGCGCAAGTCACCCACGAGCAGATCATCTTCACCGACGGCGACGAGCAGAAGTGTCGAGGCAGGAATCCGATCCAGGCTGGGCTCGCGGCAGGGGACGACCTCACCGGGCATGAGGGCAATGACGGCTTTAGGCTGGGGAACGCCCGAATGAGGGTCTGGTGCAACCGCCGCAATCTGAGCAGCGAGGTTTCCACCTGCCGAGTGGCCGATCAAGACAAACCTGGGCGGATCGGGTCGAACATGCTTCACTCCAGTTTCCAGCACGCCAAGGGCATCACGAATCGCCGCCATGGCGTTGGGTAGAAACTCGCGTGGCAGGGTGCCTACGTCGTTCTGATAGCGCGGAAAGACCACGGTGTGCCCGCTACGAACCAGGTGGTCGATCCATGCACCATAAAAGGCCGGGTTGACCGCGAACCAGCCATGAAGGAAGACAAGCACCGCGGCACGCTCCGGCTTCGGGTCCGCCGGCTCGAACAGCCAGTACGAGCGGGGCCCGTCGCCCAGTTCGAATCGCCTGACCGCACGGTGCGGATACGCGGCATCGGCCACCGCCGGTCCTTTGGACGGAGGACTTTCGGGCCGGTCCTCACCGCCGCATGCGCGGCCGACGCACAGAACCACGGCCATTGCCGCCACGGCAACCAGCGCCGCATTCCTGGCATTCTCAGGCTGGGAGGACATTTCCTTATGCCTTTGACCTGGCGGTCCGCTTGGAATCCTTCCTCGATGCAGGACAATCTCCGGATCTTCCGCGAAATGTCAAGCTCACTCCTCGTCCAATGCCTCGAAAAGCGTGACATTGAGGGTTCATTCGCGGCGGCCCGGAGATTGACACTAGGGGCCGCCACGGTCCTCGCCTGGCTTGGTTTCACGTCATCGCAGCCGGATCACATTGCTGGACACCTCGCCCTGGACGAACGAGCCGACATCAGCCTCGACGCGCTGATCGGTGCTGATGACCGGGGTGCTCACTCCGGAGTTGATGTCCGACTGCATCCGGGACATCTCGGCCTTGACCTCGTCCCAGAGTCCGTCGCGTCGGTTATCCGGGATTGAGCTGATGGCCTTGGCAAGGTCGGCATTGAGGGTGCGCAGGGATGGAAGGGCCGGGCGGAGCCCATTGCCAGAGCGATCACGAAGTCACACGACTGGCCGGCCACGTGCCCGGACCGACGGCGCCGCCGGCCCGTGAGAAACGGGGCCGGCGCAGGGATCTACAGGGCCGAGGTGCTCCCCTGGTCCAGCACAGGACCAGCATGGCGATGAAGTTGCCCGAGTCAGCAGTTTGTGTGCGGGCTGGCCCGAATGTAAGTGGCCTGCTTTCGATCTGAGTTTTCAGCTCGCACGGCTCATCGTCGTTCTTGCTCCTCAAAACCTCGAAACCCCTCTTTCCCCTTTCTGCTTGCAAAAAGAACCGAAAGACGGAAAATCATTTCAAAAGAGCGCCGCCGAGGGCGTTTTGCTTGTCCCTTGTTTCTGGTCGCCTTCGAGAGAGCAGCGAGCCATGGCAGAGAATCTCGACGGCCCGGTGGCGGCCGGCGACGCGGACGTGCGAGAGGAGTTTCGCAGCCTGATCCAGGCAGCCAAGGCGGGCTCGCCCGAGCCACTCGGCCAGCTACTGCAAACGTGCCGCAATTACTTGTTACTGGTCGCTACGCACGAGTTGCCCCCCGAACTTCGGGCCAAGGGGGGCGCTTCAGATCTGGTTCAGGAAACGTTCTTGATTGCGCAGAAGCAATTTCCCAGGTTTGACGGGTGCACTGAAGGGGAACTTCTGGCCTGGTTGAAGGGAATTCTCCGCAACGCCTCCGCGCATTTTCGACGGGGCTATCAGGCGGCGAAGCGGGGCGGTGCCGGCCGTGAAGTCGCCCAGGGAGACGAGGACGGCGATCTGCTCGGCCTCGTGCCGGACGATGTAACTCCACCCAGCAGCAGGGCTTCACGTCGTGAAATGACCGAGATCTTGAAGATCGCGATCCAGCGGATCGACGATCGAGATCGCATCCTGCTCGAGTGGCGTCAGAAGGAAGAATTGACATTCGAGGAAATCGGGCGCCGGCTGTCGGTCTCGCCGGTGGCCGCCCGCAAGGCGTGGTTCAGAGCCATCGAGCGACTGAGGCACGCGATGGATGACCTCGTTCCGCCCTCGGAAGATTCGATCGCCGGCAGGCATGCAGCTCCGCCTCGGTCATGATTCCGATGCCTCAGCCGGAAACCACTGCGATGAACAAGCAGGGCGAACCTCCTGTTCTGGACGGAGTTCCTTCCGAGACGCGGGGCCGGCTGGCCGACGGCGAGTCCGCGTGCGATCCCGAGACCCTGCTCGACCTGCTTGCCGCCTTGCTGGCCGATGAAGACGAGATTGGCGGAAGCGGCCTGGCTCCCAGCCAGAGTTTCACCGGGAGCGAGGCGGGCTCGACCCCACTCTTCCTATCGCGGCTCGACCGTGCTCGCGACTGCTTGCAATTGCTGAAGCTCGCCTGGTCTCGCGCAGGTGGTCCGTCAGAACCGGTGCCGGCCACGCCAGCAGCCGGATCTGAACCTGATCCTGACACGTGGGCCGTGATGCAAAGCCCGGCTCCGCAGCGCGGCACGGAGGCTCACGGTCCGACGCCCGCGGGACGCGAAACGGCTCAGGAAAAGGACATGCTCGGGCCGCGCAAAATCGGTCGATTTACCATCCTCAGAGAACTGGGGCAGGGGGGGTTCGGCATCGTTTACCTGGCCCGAGACCCGACCCTGAGCCGACTGGTCGCGCTCAAGCTGCCGAGGCTCGAGATCCTTGCCTCGCCAGAGCTCAAGAGGCGATTCCTGGTCGAGGCCCAGGCCGCGGCCAGGCTCGATCATCCCAACATCGTTCCCATTTACGACGTGGGCGAGCTTGGGCCCGACCCGTCCATGGGGCTCTTCATTGCCTCGGCCTACTGTCGCGACGGCTCGCTGTCAGGCTGGATCGCTCGGCAGCACACGGCGATCGCTCCCCGACTGGCAGCGCGTCTGATGCTTGGCCTGGCGCAGGGAGTGGAGCACCTGCACGAGCAGGGGATTCTCCATCGCGACTTGAAGCCGAGCAACGTGCTCTTGCAGCGATCGGCTTCGCCTGCTCGATCGTCCCTCAGGCCCGGTTTGACGGCCGAGGACCGGGTAGATCCCGCCTCGATCGTTCCCCGCATCACGGATTTCGGCCTCGCCCGGCTGATGGATCAACCTGCTGACCAGACCCAGAGCGGTCATCCCCTCGGCTCACCGCCGTACATGTCTCCGGAGCAAGCGGAGGGGCGACTCTCAGCCATGGGTCCGGCCACCGACATCTACGGCCTGGGCGCCATTCTCTACTCCTTGCTGGTCGGCCGCCCTCCGTTCCGGGCCGAGACTCCGGCCTTAACAATTCGCCAGGTGATCGAGGATGAGCCAGTCGCTCCTCGCAAGCTGCGTCCGGGCCTGCCCCGTGATCTCGAGACGATTTGCCTGACGTGCCTGCACAAGTCACCCGAGCGCCGCTACGCGTCGGCCGCGGCGCTGCGTGAAGACCTGAACCGCTGGCTGGAAGGCCAGCCGATCCTCGCTCGGCCGGTCTCCTCGTCCGAGCGCGCCCTCAAGTGGGCGCGCCGCAGGCCTGCCATCGCGGCCTTGAGCATGTTTCTGTTCCTGGCGGTCACACTCGGCATCATGGGCGTCCTCTCGCAGTGGAGACGGGCAGAGAATGCACTCATGCTGTCGCTGCGTAATGCCGACCTCTTTCGCCGAGAAGCTTACGCCGCCGTGATCAATCTCGCTTCCCGAGACTATGAGAACGGCAATGTCTGGCGGGTGCGCACACTGCTCGCCGAATTGCTCCCACGTGCGGGAGACACCGATCTCCGGGGCTTCGAGTGGCGCTATCTTGACGGCCTCTGCCGAAGCACGGGGCTCGATCTGGCCGGGCATACTGAGGCGGTCTGGGCGGTGGCCTTCAGCCCCGACGCGACGACTGTCGCGACTGGCGGTGATGATCGGACAGTCCGCCTGTGGGACGTGGCAACCGGCCGAATAAGAGACTCTCTCCAGGGACCCAACCCGAGGATTCGTCGTGTCGCGTATCATCCCGATGGCATTCGTATTGCAGCCGCGGGTGGCGCGGGCCCCGTTGTCATCTGGGATACTCGGACAAGGAAGGTGCTGCACCAGATCCCTTCACTTCCACCCCGAACTTTCGACGTGTCGTTCAGTCCTGATGGGAAGGTTCTCGCAACGGCGGAAGTGGATCGGACCGTCAGCCTCTGGGATGTCGAGACAGGAAAGCACCTCCGCAAGCTGGTTGGACACACCAGGCCTGTCTTTGACCTGAGCTTCTGCCCCAAGGACGGCTTGCTGGCTTCGGCTGGTGAAGAGGGGCATGTCAAGCTCTGGAACATAAGCTCGGGCAAGATGGTGCGCGACATTCCCGCTCACACCGTGGAGATTCAACAAATCGCGTGTCAGTCCCGATGGAGTGCACCTGGCCACGGCGGGGACTGACGGAGTCATGAAGTTGTGGGTCGTCGCCAACGGAGAACTCGTTGGGTCGTTTCCCAGAGTGAATAGTGCGATCTGGTGCGTGACGTTCAGCTCTGAGGGCGACGTCCTGGTCTCGGGCAGCGTAGACGGCCTGATCCGTATCTGGAACGTGGCCACGCGACGAATGGTCCGGGCGTTGAGAGGCCATTCGCGGCCAGTTCTTGATCTTGCGTCCAGCACCCGATCGCGGAAGATCGCCTCGGCCGGCGGACTCGACCTCGTGGCCAAGCTCTGGGATCCGGACCAGGACACGCAGACTCGCGTCTTTTCAGGGCAGTCGGGGTCTGCCTATCACGTTCGCTACAGCGCCGATGGTCTTCGGATGGCCGCAGCGCGCGACGATGGTTCGGTCGAGTTATGGGACGTGCGAACGGGAGCACTCATCTCCTCGACGAAAGCCCACACCGGGGCGGCACTCGACGTGCGATTCTGGCCAATCAACGGTGGGATTGCTTCATCGGGACAGGACGGGAAGATCATCTTGTGGTCGGGACATCGGGACGACCCTCCTGTGACGCTTCGAGGCCACCCCAGCCGAGTGTCCAGCATCAGTTTCAGTCCGGACGGCAAGTGGCTGGCGTCGGCGGGTGATGATCGCGAGGTTCGGGTCTGGAACACGTTCGAGGGACAGCTCGCCCGTACTTTCGCCGTCAACACACTGCAGGTGACTTCGATTGCCTTCAAACCAGACGGCAAGCGGATTGCCATTTCAGGAGTCAATGGCGCGATTGAGCTATGCGACCTGGAATCGTCTCGCTTATCGTCGTTTCTTCCCGTGAGCAGCGTACCGATCTGGTGCATCGCGTTTAGCCCGGACGGGAACCGTCTCGCTTCCGCCAGCGGCTCAGGCACGATCGCGATCCGGGATTTTCCTTCGGGCAGGCTTCACCTGTCACTCGAGGGCCATGCCGCCGACGCTACCGACCTGTCATTCACCCCGGATGGATCTCGCCTCGCTTCGGCTGGGGCGGACCGCACAGTAAGGGTCTGGGAAACGGTACGAGGTTACGAGCTTCTGACGCTGGGCGATCATCGGGGTACAGTCTGGTCGGTGGCTTTCCGGCCCGACGGCGAGCAACTCGCAACGGGAGATGACGAGGGCATCAAGCTTTGGGGAACTAGCGCGAAGGGAGGAAACAGCTCCCTGGACCAGCAATGAGCTTGACAGGCGTATGCCGCTCGCCACGATCAGGCCCGAGAGAGCGCTTGTACGGCGGATTCCCATGATCCTCGAGATCGGTCGAGTCTGGGGCGATCACCGCGCAAGACACTGGCATCCGGTGTTGGATTGCAGATGGAAATCCTGGCTGTATTTTCCGTCGTTTGAAGAGAGAGAAGGAATCGAATGCAGGTGTGTGCCCGAGCACTGGCAGGTACAACCTGAACCCACATTGCATACTTTTCCGGGACGGCAGGGCCCTCCGCATTCCCCGATAGCCGGGACAGCCGAACTCCTGATACCTGAAGTCGAACTGAGAGTCGCTTTGGTTCGACTTGCACCAATCGAGAGAGCCGGAAGTCTCATCGCCATGAACTCCGTGCGTATTAGAGATTGCCGGAAGCGATCGGCAGTCCGGGACCGAGGATTTCCTTCTTGCGTACCTCTCATGATGCTGCAATGAATTGTGAGCTGCGTCAAGGAAGAAGCCCTTCAATCGGCTGTCGTTCCCGCAAGTTCCGACCGCTTTCCCATGGACCGATCCTTGGCAGCCGTTGAATCTCGCCACTGAGGTTACTCCGTCGCACGCGGCCTGGTCTGACACAATCGGTTCGCGATCTCCGACCACCGATCATAACCCTGAAAACGCAGCCCCTCCTTGCCCAGCACCCGCGCACAGGTCTCCGCGCGCGAATCGCAATTCGGCGGGAACGAGGCGAGCGGCGTCCAGGTCCGGATAGCCGTCGCCGGCGAAGGCGACGCGCTTGCCACGAGCCAGGCCCTCGCGCACAAGGGCGGCTTTGTCGATGCCCAGGTTTGACGAGAAGAAAGGTCCTTCAGGAGGCAGTTCCATGAGCAGGCCGCGGCCGGGCACGAACTGGCCGGGGTTGGCCCAGACGGGAAGCTCCACGCCGGCCCGGTCGAGCAGGATTCGGATGTACCAGGAACAGCCCGCTGACGCGACAGCCACGCTCCAGTCGGCCAGTCGAAGCTGGCCCACGGCCCTTGGCAGGTCGGGATCAAGCTCCATGCGGTCGACCACGGCTCGCACGGTCGCGAGATCGGTCCGAATCGAGGCGAAGATAGCCTGGAGGGCCTGGAAATGGGTGATCCGCCTGGCTCGATAAGCGGCCCAGTAATCCGGCAGATCGGCCGGCAAGAGCGACTCCGCGGCCAGTTTGTAGAAATCATGCCGGGTCATCGTGCCGTCGAAGTCGGTCACAAGCAACGAGCGGCCAGCGAAACCGGCGTCGTCAAACACGTCCATGAGAATAGCTCGCTTGGCCTCCCCGGGATCCCCGGCCGGCCATGTTGGCAGGGCAGGGGAGAGATCGCTGGAACGCCTGTGCGGCCGCTTGACCGGCGGGCGATGCGGGACCATAATAATTCATTGATCGAGGTGCTGGTCAGTCTTTTTTCGAGCGAGGCCTGGGCGTGACCTTGCGGCGGCCGTTGGCACAAGCTGGCTTGCGAAGATTCGGGGTCCTCCTCCTGGCTCTGGGGCTCTTCCGCGTGCCACTTCCCCAGGCGGATTTTCACAACGTTCGCCACCACGATGGTAAGGGTGAGGTTTGCCCTCATCATGATCACCTGCTCAGGTGGCATCCCAAGGCCAGCCAGAACGACGACGTCGCGATGCTGCACTGGCACTGGTTCGTGCCCCAGTCTCAAGACGGTGACCGGTCGCCAGCCGGCGACGACCAGAACACTCCCGCTCCGGGCCACACCCTTCACGCCTACCTGGCCGATTGCCTCGAACCAGACTGGAATGCACGCCCCGCGATTGCCACGGAGACACGTGGCCGCGCATTCCCGAGTATCGCAACGGGTCTCTCACTCCTCGCCCCGTCCGTCGGCTTGACTTCTCCGGTCCCGGCGCCGCCCCCTCTTGCAGCGATGCGGGCATCGAGCATGCAACTGGGGGTTGGTCCGCGCGCTGGGTTGATCGGTTTGTTCCAGCGCTCGAATTGCTGAGTCCACCGTTGCCCCCATCGAGCCGCGGTCAGAGCCACTGACCACCACGCCTCATCCGAAGGCCAAAGTGAGCGCCCCAGGCTGTCTGCCTGACTTTTCGTGGGCCTGCTTCCGCGCCTGACACCCAGGCCCGTGGTCCACCGAATCGGGCTCTCTCCGCGGAAACGAAAACCATCGGGAGCCGCGCACGCGCGTCTCTTTCCCAGACGGCTTGCTGATCGAGTGATCGCCCGGAGTCTACATTCATGTCTATTGCGCTCTCGCAACCATCGAGATATCGAAACGTGATCAAGATGTCATTGCCCTGGCTGGGCATGGGCTTGTGCCTGGCGATCCTGGCCGCTCACCTGGCCTTCGACTTCATCGGCAAGAGCCGGGCTGCGGCCGCGGCCCAGCGCCGTTATCGCCGAGGCGCAGCAGGAAGCGGTGCGAAAGGTGCGCCGACATCCAGCTCAACCAACACCGTCTCGCTCAGCGAGTCCAAGCTCAAGGCGGCGAAGGTGACGACCGAGCCGGCAAGGTTTGACCTGCTGAAGACAGAGCTGGGCGTGCCCGGCCGCATCGAGGTAAACTCTGATCGGCGGCTGGAGGTCCGGCCTCGTGCCTCCGGCGTGGTCCGAGACGTTCATGTGATGCAGGGCCAAACCGTGAAGCGCGGTGACCCGCTGGTCACGCTTGAAAGTCCCGATATCGGTACGGCGAGGCTCAACCTGCGAGCCAGGCAGCGCGAGCTCAACACGGCGCGAATCGAGGCCCAGTGGAAGTCGCAAATCGCGGCCAATGTCGCGCTTCTGATCCCGGAGATCCGCAAGGGAACCGATCCTGCCGCGATCGAGAAAGAATTCGCCGACAAGCCGCTGGGCTCTTACCGGGCCACGCTGCTGCAAACCTACGCCGAGTTCGATATCGCATCACATGAAGAAGAGAAAACCGCGGGGCTGCGGAAGGAAGACGTCATCGGCGAGCACCTGGCGTTCCTGGCCTTGCACACGCGCCAGGGGATGCAGGCGAAGCTCTATTCGGCGATTGAACAGGTCAAGTTTGACGCCCCGCAGGAGAAGCGGCTGGCCGACCAGCGCGTCCGCCGGTCCGAATCCGACGTTATCGACGCCGCACAGCGATTGCGAATTCTGGGCGTCTCGGAGAACATTCGAGACTTGCTTGATCACGCAGGCAAGGCCGATGACCTGGCGACCAATGAGGACGTGATGATGTATAGGATCAATGCTTCATTCGACGGCACCATCACCCTCAGGAACGCGGTATTCAGCCAGAAGGCCGACCCCAACGACATGCTGTTCGTGCTGGCCGACTTGAGGACCGTCTGGGTGACCGCCAATATCGCCGAGTCTGACCTTGCCAAGGTTCCCTTGATCAAGGGGGGCGCGATCCGGCTCACCGCCACGGCCTATCCCGGTCAAGTGTTTTCCGCGTCCTTGCTCTCGGTGGGCGCAATGGTCGATCCCCAGACCCGAACGGTTCCGATCCTGGCCCAGGCCGACAATCGTGAGGGTCTGCTCAAGCCAGGAATGTTCGTGCGCATCCTGCTGGACAGCCCGGTCACCGAGCGGGCGCTGACCGTCTCGCAAAGCGCCGTTGTCGAGATCGAGGGCAAGACCGGGGTGTTCGTTCCGACTTCGTCCTCGACCGCGGCCGCCGCCGACCATCGGTCGTTCGTCTTCCGCCCCATCCAGGCCGGCCGCGAGGCGGGTGGGCGGGTAGTCGTCAAGTCCGGCCTCAAGGAAGGGGAACCGGTTGCCGCCGCGGGCGCCGATCAGCTCAAGGCCGAGCTGATCCTCCAGAACCAGCCCGAGGAAGATTGACCCCGCCTGGCCGGGCATCGAGCTCGGTGCCCGGTCAGAGCTTTTTCTGGACGCGAAAGCCGTCAGAAGGCCTCGAATCCGGGAATCTTTTCGAGGATCTCGCGCAGGCGTTTGATTGCCCTCAGGTACCTGCTACCTGCGCCTGCCTTGGAGAGACCCAGGACCTCCGCGATCTCGGTCGTGCTGAGCTGTTCAAAATGCTTGAGCGCGAGCACCTCCCGGTCGATCGGGTCCATGCTGTTGAGCGCCTCCTGGACCATCAACCTGGTCTCGGCCTTGATCGCCGCCTGTGACGGAGCCGTGAGCTTGCCCAGAAGCTGCGCCGCCAAGGAAACACTGTCGGCCATGGGAAGGCCGCCACGGTGCAGGGTGACCTCGCGATCCGCGTCGCGAAGTTGAGTGCCCAGGTGGCGGCGATGGACCTCGGCGAGCTTCAAGGCGGTCATATTCCGGAGCCAGAGGAAGAAGGGTGTCGCGGGATTCTCGATGTATTCGCCCAGTCGTCTCGAGACATCGAGAAACGACTCTTGAAGTACGTCCGAGTCGTCCACCCGTCCTGAAAGCCGTCGGCTCAGTCGCAGGTGCACCATTCGCTTGAGCCGCTCGCGATGTTGGGAGAAAAGCGCGTGGAGGGCCTGTTGATCTCCAGTGGCGGCGCGGCGGAGCAGCACGCCTTCCTCGTCACTCAAGTCTGTCGTCGGCTCGGTCATTGTCCTCTTCGAAGCTCCGGGTGGTTGATGATCGAACTAGCGGGTCATTTCCCTCACTCGGTCGAGCACGCGATCCGCATTGCCTTCCATGGGAGACGGCACCGGCCAGCGATAGGCACCCTGCGCATCGCATTTCACCAGAAGCCAGTGGCCGTCGGCGCTGAAGTAGACGCCTTTGATGTCGGCGGGGTGTTCCATGGGGGGCCCGATGGGCCGACAGAGATACACGTCCCAGAGCCGAGCCGTGCGGCCTGAACTGGTCGCCATGATCCGGCCGTCGGGAGCGAAGCTTGCGCTCGTGACCGCCTTGGGGTGCCGCATCACAATACCGACCTGCGCTGCCGTGGTCGGCGACCAGAGGTGCGCAGAGCCATCCTCACACCCAGTGAGAATCAGGTCGTTGCGGGGGCTGCAGACGTAAACCTTGGCGGGTGCGTCCAAGAGCAAAGATGGACCGGCCGGACTCAGTGTCTCGTTGTCCACCACATCCAGGATAGTCAGTTCCTCGTTGCCGGGCCTCACCTGATAGCGAAGCGTTACGGGCGTGTTGTTCGCGATCAAGGCCGAAACTCCGGCGTCGTCCAGCAATGGGTGATCCGGGACCGATCGGGACAGATCGCAGCGATTCAGCTTATGGTCTTTCGAGATGTAAGTCAGGCTCGTGCCGGAGGGATCCAGGGCAATCTGCTCCAGATCGATTTTCCTCTCTTGGCCCAAGGAGAGCAGTCGATTGGCAGTTGTCAGGTCCCAGAGTTCCAGGAGTGTGATGGTTTCACCGCCAGTCCTGACGAAACGTAAGAGCACCACCCGTTTCGCGTCCGAGCTAGCGGCAGAGTAGTAGAAACGATCGTCGATCTTCGGTCCTTTGGCGATCATCCGCCGTGTGGGAAGATCCCAGATCTGCACCTCTCCCGGCGGTCCGAACAAGCAATCTCTGATTGGGGAGGACAGTCAGTTGTGTAACTGGGCCATTGGTCTTGATTGCCTCGCCTTGCTGTTTCCCGTTCGCGAGATCGCGGACGGCGATCGTGTCTCCAGCAACAAACAGCAGATTCGAGCCGATCGGGACATGCCCCAATTCTCCTGTCTTGCCCTTCGCCGACCAGCGCGGCCCGAGAGGTTCTCCCGTCACCAAGCTCCACCCTTGGATCCATCTTTCCTGATCGGTCTGCTCCCAGAGGCATAAAGCTTTGATTTCCTTGACCTCGTTAAAGAAACTCCTGGTCGCAGTTGGCATGGGCCGGCCGATCATCTGTCCCGAGTCCAGGTCGAACAACCGATAGGCCCCATCCTTGTCCCTGGTGACAACCCGGTGCGGGTAGAACACGGCGATCGATGCACCTGGATACAGTTCCGGTCGCCAGGGGGATGTCACCGACTTCCCGGTCTTGACGTCCCAGCGCTTGACAGCATTGTCGAGAAGCGTCGTGAGCAGCCGATAATCTTCGCTCAACTCGAACGTCGAAGCAGCTCCCGCAGTCGAGCAGACGACCCATAGCAGTTCCCGCGTCGATCGGTGGGCCCAGCAGACGACCGGTGTCGACGTTCCACAACCGGCACCACCCGTCGCCGCCCCGGGCGATCAGGACTTTTCCGTCATCGGAGAACCAGAGGTACGGTTTGTCTGGAATCGCCCCCGGCGAGGCCTTCCGAACGGGTCCGATTGGCTCGAACTCGTTGCCCACAGGCTTCCCCGTGGCCAGGTCCCAGACCTGGGGATGGCTATCCTCACCGACGGTCGCGAACAGCTTACCCTGGGTACCGGGGACCAAACCACCAATCGCGATCCTGGCCGCAAGCATTTCCGGCGCGATCAACCGCGTTGACCACGAAGCGAGGTTCGCCCGGATGGCATGCTGCTCGGCGGGCGGGCTCGTGCCGTATTCCTGGAGTTGCCCTGCCATGGCGAGCAGGCCTCGGTCCACGTATCCCTGTTCGCAGAGGGCAATGGCCTGGTCGAGCTGGAGGCCCACCGCCTGGCGGCGGGTGAGCGCCAGCAGGTGCTCGCTCCTGAGCCAGAGTCCCAACACCCCGGCAAGGGCCACCATCATCATCACCATCATCCCGGCGATCACCGGGTTCCGCCGGCACCACCGCCAGGTTCGCTCCCTGGCCGATACCCTGCGCGCAGGATGGGCCGGCCTTCGAGGAACCGGCCCAGGTCTTTTCCCATCGCCTCGGCATCGAGGTATCGATGGTCCGGCTCTCTGGCAATCGCCTTATGGACAATCGTGACCAGGTCGCGTGGGATCTCGCGATTGAGCTGCTCGAGCCGCTCAGGCGACTCGTGCATGACCCGTTTGACCAGCCGGTGTCGGTCCTTGTCGTCAAAGGCCGGCCGCAAGGCGAGGAGCTCATACAACGTTAAACCCAGGGCGTAGACGTCGCCTCGGGCGTCGTACTTGCCCTCGAAGGCTTCCGGCGGCATGTAGCGGAGGGTGCCCAGGATATCTCCGGTGTTCGTGAGGTTCTGCTGGTCATCGGTCTTGGCCAGGCCAAAATCGGTGACCCAGACGGTGCCGCGACCGTCCAGCAGCAGGTTTGACGGTTTGATATCGCGGTGCAGAACACCCTGCCTGTGGGCATATTCGAGGGCGTCAGCCACCTGCACGCCGATTTGCGCCACACTCTGCCAGTAGGTTGTCGAACCAGACCGGCTCGACGCTCCGTCCGAGCTTGCTCCGGGAAGAACGACCGCGGAGCGCGAAGCACGGGCCGAGGCTGAGGCTGGGAGCTGCTTCTTGTCGCGGGCAAGCGGTGGGGCTCCTTCGGTCCTGTCGTTGGCCGAGAACGCGTGTCCGCCCGAAGGAGTCATGGCCAGGGTGGCTGCGAGTCTCGGTTCCCGTGGGTGTCTTGTCGTCGTTCCCAGGGTTGAACCGCCCCGCAAGGAGCGAGTGGGCCATGTCGGCGACCGAGAGGCCACCCCGGATTGCGGCGGACTTCGGCACGGCTGGGGCGTCGGCGCTCCCCTTGCCTCCTGGATCGCATCCGCTGCAGCTCCTCGATGACCTGGTCAAGGCCCAGGCCCTGGATGTACTGCATCACGTAGTAGGCCGAGCCCTCATGCTCGCCGACACCGAAAACGGGAACGATGTTGGTGTGATGCAGCTTCGCGGCCGCCTTGGCCTCGCGCTCGAACCGGCGACGCTGCTTGGAATCGCGGATCAACTGCGAGGACAGCACCTTGAGCGCGACCTGGCGGCCCAGCGACACTTGCTCGGCCGCGTAGACCACTCCCATCCCGCCATGACCGACCTCGCGGATGATGCGGAAATCGCCGAGTTGTTCCAACACCCTGGCATCGGGCCTCTCACTTCCCAGGGACTCGGTCTCCTCTCCGATCAGCGAGTCATCCTGGATCGCGATGTTTTCCATCATCGCCATGGCCGGGAAAACATCGCGAATCTCGCCAGCCAGTTCGGGATGACGATCGGCATACTCCTTGAGCCCCGGCCGCTCGCCCTTGCGATACCGCTCGAGAAACTCCTCGGCGAGCTCCATCACGATCTCGGATCGCACTTCCGAAGCGGACATCGGCACACGTCTCCGTGTTGGCAACGGCCCATGAGGCGGAACAAGGAAACCCCGGCGCAGAAACCCGCCTTGAGGCTCGCATCGTTGCGTCAGCTCGGTTCCCAGTCCATGCACTATATACTTGAAATGCGAATGAATTGCGATCGTCTCTATCACGATATGTTTTTTTCGTGGACGACTTCAGAACGGGCGGCGCTAGCGGCTGGTCATGAGGAGACGCTCCGGATTCCGCGGCCGCAAGCCGGAGCTTTACACTCGAGTGGGCAGATAGAATTCCTATCAGAGGTCGCCGCCTCGACATCCCCCCCTCCTTGAACGAGATACCGAACTCGAGGAAACATGAACCCGGCTGGTATCGACTCCAGGTGCTCGTCTGCCTGCACCTGGGCGCGTGAACTCTTCGTTCACTGGTGGTACCGAGCCGCGTGCGTCGGACTGCTCGCGGTAATCAGCGTGCAGTTGAGCACCGACCTTTACCAGACGATAGCGCTCAATCGCGCTCTTGAGGTGATTCGTCAGGCTGGAGGAATCTACGCGCGGGATGATGATGTTCGGGGTAGGCCCGTTGTCAGCATCGACCTCGATTCCTACCTGGTTGATGACTCCGGACAAGTGCATCGCAGGGGACGCGCCACCGATCAACTTCTCGCGGTGCTGCCGCAATTCCATCAGCTTCGCGAACTGAGCCTAGCTGGGGCTAATGTGACCGACGCCGGGTTGCCGCACCTGACAGAGCTCAAGGCCCTGAGAAGACTGTGCCTCAGGAGCACCCAGGTTACCGAAGCCGGAGCTTCGCACCTCACCCGATGCGGCCGGTTGAACTGGATCGACCTGCGCGAAACGAGCGTCACTTCCGCGAGTGCTGGACTTGCTGAGAGTTGCCTTGCCGGATGCGTACATCCAGATTGATACCGAGTGAGGGATGCCCATCATCGGCGCTCGCCTGCCGCGCTCGCGGTCTTCGCGAGCCATTCGGACATAGTTTGCAGGTAACCGGTCGCGAAATCGAGTTCGTCTTCCTTCGATTGATCTCTTGCTCGAACATCGCCCGCAAGGCGACTGGCTGGCCGTGCGTGCCGGAGCATGTGGTCAGCATCCGGGAACACCCGCACGGTCAGATCTCGATTTCCCGCAGCCTCGAGTCCCGCTCCGGATGATCGCAATCAGAGGTAGGGGCGGACGGCTCGACTCGTCGCGATCGCCATAGATCACGAGAACTGGACATCGCACCCGCGACCACCATGGCGTCGAGTCTTCGCCGACGCTCAGCCGCGCCGAGTCAAAACGGACGCGGTCGCAGAAGTGGACCGCCTGGAACCATGGGAACAGCTTCACCGCATTCTGGGCGTCCTCCAGCTCTTTGTAAGGACGATTCCCGAGGATCATATTCATTCGCAGCCGGGCGAAACTCACCGCGCGCTCGATATCGGCCTCGGGGAAACCATCCGCCCGCAACTCGGCTTCGACGCGGACCGGGTCTTGCTTCCACGCGGGTCCTTGCCAGCCGGCAACCTCGATCAGGAACGCTACCTCTGGCGACAGAGATGCCGCGAGCGGAGCCACGATGCCCCCCTGGCTATGGCCCCACAGGCCGATCCGGTCGCGCCGGATGTCATTTCGGCCGCCGAGGAATCGGACCGCCGCTAGCGCCTCGCGCGCTCGATCTCGGAGTGATTGACCGTTGAAGTCGCCGGTTGACCGCCCGACGCCGGGTTTGTCCCAGAAAAGGCATGCGAAGCCGGCTCGCGCAAAGTGCCGCCCAAGGGTCGGACCCGCGCCGCCGAAGTCTCGATCCTGGCGGTCTGAGCCAAGGATCATGGCGATCGCCGGGTATGTTCCCGCGTCTTGGGGGCGGTAGATTAAACCTGAGAGCAAATGGGCTCCATCCTGAAAGTTCACTTCCTCGACTACAATCTCTTCCCAACGCGCCTTTTTCTCGTCGGTGACAGTCAGGCACCTCTCGCTTGGTAGGACGGTGAGCGTCAGTATGGCAAGAAACGAGGCGATCCCAGACATACCCGGGTAAAACACGATTCTGCTCCAGATGGAGGCGATTCGCCGAAACGGCAGGCAGTTCAGGGGCACACCACGTATTTGTGCCTCGGCGTCCAACCTTAAGCGCCCTCCACAGCAAGGCGTGGTCTGATAGGCACCGACCCTCCATGATCCGCAAACCCCTTTCTATGGTCAGGGATTCACACTTACGTTACTCTATGGCCTTGTGTTAAGATCGAGGTTTCTTACAGGGGGACGGGGTTGAGGGGAGGGGCCGGTGTCTCGAGGGCATGCCGGCGACCGAAAACGGCTTCTATCAACACGGTCTGTCCTGATCTCCCTGTGGCATTTTGCATGAGCGGTTAACCGAGAGTCCCACGTCGCGATCCGCGCGATCGTGTACCCGCGGTTCGGGATGGAATCAAGGCATGGGGGTTCTCAAGTTTCAATTGCCCTCGAATGACCTGGCGCGTCGGCTTCCAGGTTTTCGCAAGGCCTATATCACTGGCCTGGATAGAACTCCCGGTTGACTCAGCGTCGAGTTCCGCAATGGCCTGATGACCTGTTTTCGCGAGACAAGCGAGAGCGGCCGGCTCTTCGTGCCCTGGCCGCTATCAGGGTATGGTTCGCTGATCGTGGGTACGGCCACGCTGGCGGAAAGGTCGTTGCCGTACGTGCTGGCCCTTGAGCTGCGCGGGGAAAGCTCAACGACGTTCGCAATCAGATGGCCGACTGGGTTCAAATGGGCCTGCGCGTCTCGCCCGAGCTTGAGGCAGTGCTGGCCGTGGCGCGTTCGGCCTTCATTGAAGCGGCCATGTCCAGCGACAACCCGGAAACTTGTGTGAAAGCCGCGCAGGCAAGCCTGGAGGCGTCGATTCAGGCCGGCGAATTGCTCACGGAGGCCTACCTCTCCCAGATCCTTCAGAACCGTCTGGCGGCCACGGGGAAACTCTCCACGAACCTGGGCTGCATGCTGACCACCGAGCCGGATAAACTCCCCCTCGCATCCCAGTGGTCGTCGGCTTTCAACGCCGCCCAGGTCGGCGTCTCGTGGAAGCATATCGTCCCTTCCGAAGGGAAATATCGGTGGGATTTGCTTGACGCCAAGCTCTCCTGGTGCCGTCGCAACCGGCTCAACATCGAGGCCGGACCACTGATCGAGTTTCGCCCCGCCGCCTTGCCCGACTGGATCTGGCTCTGGGAGGGCGATCAGGAGACGATCACTGGGTTCGTGACCGATTTCGTGCGCCAGGTGGTCACCCGCTACCGCGGCAAGGTGCCCCTCTGGCACGTGGTCCACCGCGCGGCCTCGCAGGAGGTTCTGGGACTTTCCGAAGAGGAGCAGATCCGGATCACGGCCCGTGCCGTGCAGGTAGCCCGCCAGGCCGATCCCTCCGTGCAGCTTAGCATTGGCGTCGACCGGCCGTGGGCCGAATGGATGAGCTCTAGCCACTTCCAGCTCGGACCGCTTCACCTTTGTGATTACTTGCTGCGGTCCGACCTGGGGATCACGAGCATCGGCATCGAAATCGCCCCGGGGTATTCCAGCCCAGGAAGCCACCTGCGCGACCTGTTCGAGTTCTCCAAGCTCCTTGATCTTTACTCGCTCTTGAACGTGCCCCTGCACCTCTTCATGGCAATTCCGTCGGCGGCGGGGCCAGACCCCGGCGCCGATCCCACAATCCAGGTCGATGCCGCCCAGTGGCCGTCCCCACCCGATGAGGTGATGCAATCAAACTGGGGTGTGCGCTGGGTGGCCCTGGCTGTTGCGAAGCCGTTCGTTCGTTCGGTCACCTGGCTGGAGGCCAGCGATGCGCTGCCGCACGTCTACCCGCACGCCGGTCTGTTCGGGGCCGATCAGGCACCCAAGCCAATATTCTCATGGTTGCAATCGCTCCGCCAGGACGTCATCGCATGAGGCAGTTGCCTGCTCATCCATGACGATGGCCGGCGCCCATCACGGCTGAACGGAACATGGTGAAGATTCAACCGAGCTGCCCGATTCGCCAGATGACATCGTGGAAAGCCAGCCGTTCTCTTCGATGATATCACTGACATGTTCGACAGCCCGGGGCTTCGCGGGGTCAGGCCTCGCCTTCGTCTATTTCTACTGGGTTGTGTTCGGGAATCTCGGTGAGAGGTTCTTGCACCTCGTGCCCGAGGAGTTTGCGCCCGTCGGCCATCAGACCGAAGACGTAATAAAGGCCGGGAATGATCAGGACTCCAATCACAGTGCCCAAAAGCATGCCGCCGGCCCCCGTGCTGCCAATGGTGCGGTTTCCGATCGCCCCAGCGCCGGTGGCAGAGACCAACGGAATGAGACCAGCGATGAAGGCGAAGGAGGTCATCTGAATCGGCCGGAAGCGCTGTTTTGCGCCTTCGATAGCCGCCTCCTTGAGAGGCACGCCCTCCATTCGCCGTTGGACCGCGAATTCCACGATCAAGATCGCGTTCTTGCCGAGCAGACCGACCAGCATGACCAGACCAATCTGGGAGTACACGTCGTTAGCCAAACCCATGGCCTGAAGGAAAAAGAAGGAACCGAAAAGCCCAACCGGTAGCGACAGGATCACGACCAGCGGCAGGATGAAGCTCTCGTATTGCCCGACCAGAACCAGATAGACGAACGCAACGACGATCAGGAAGACATAGATGGCCTCGTTCCCCTTTTTCGCCTCGTCGTAGGAGAGCCCTTCCCAGCCGACGCCGTAACCGTGTGGTAGGGTGTGGGCGGCAACCTCTTGGATCGCCTTGATGGCCTGACCGCTGCTGAAGCCGGGCGCGGGAGCACCTTGAATGGCAGCGGACGGATACAGGTTATATCGAGTAATTTCGTTCAAGCCCTGCTTCTTTTCGAGCTTCATGAACGAGGAGTAGGGGACCATGTGCCCGCTCTCGTTCTTGACGAACATGTTGCCCAGGTCCTCTGGGAACCGCCGGAACTCCGGCAACGCCTGGACGTAGACCTTGAAGAACTGGTTGAAGAGAATGAAGCCCTGTTCGTAAGTACTGCCAATGAGGATGTTCAGGTTGTCCAGCGCCTTGCCGATCGACACGCCCTTCTGCATGGCCACGTCGTTGTTGAGGATCAGTTCGTATTGCGGGTAGTCGGCGGTATAGAAGGTGAACAGGTTCCTCAGCTCCTTGCGCTTGGATAGGGCGGCCATGAACTTGTCAGTGACCTCTCCAAGTCGCTGGTAGTCGGACGTGTTCGTCTTGTCGAGGAGCCGCACGGAGAACCCCCCGGCCGCGCCAAAGCCAGGGACCGCGGGGGGCTCATAGAACTCAAGCTTGACGTTGGTCATCCGACGGCATTTTTCCTCCAGATCGGCAATGATCTGGCGCGGTCCGCTTGCGGTTGGACCAATCCTTCAGGTTGATGATGCAGGTTCCCGCGTTCGAGCCGCGGCCTTCAGTCAGCACCTCGTAACCGGCCAACGATGTGACCGATGTGACCTCCTTGATCATCTTGGCGATCGCCTCGAGTTCCTGGGACTTGGCGTTGGTGTACTCGAGCGTGGAGCCCGGCGGCGTCTGGAGGACCGCGTAGATAATGCCCTGGTCCTCGCCCGGAATGAAGCCCGACGGTAGCCGCGTGTTGACGTAAACGATGCCGAAGGCAAAGCCCCCGACGACGGCCATGGTCAGCGTGCGGCGCGTGACGATCTGGTGTAGGATCCTGGCGTAACCCCCCGTGACCTTCTCGACGAGCCGGTCAAAATCTTTCTGAACAAAGGGAAGAAGAGGGAACAGGAAGCCAACCGGCCCCCACAAATAATACGCCAGATAAGTGATTAGCCCCAGGATCGGCAATCCGCCAAGGACATACAGTAGAATGAGCTTTGGTTCGAACCGCTTTTTCGCAGGGCCCTCGTGAGTGTGAGTGTGGGGCTTGAGAATCATCGCACAGAGCACGGGCGTCAGCGTCAGGGCCACCAGGCCGGAGAGAACGATGGACGTTGCCATCGTGATGCCGAACTGGCGGTAGAACTGGCCCACCGGCCCGGGAATGAACGTCACCGGAAGGAAGACGGCCGTCATCACCAGGGTGATGGCGATGATCGCGCCGCTGATCTCGTGAAGAACGTCCATAGCCGCCCTATAGGGCGAAAGCTGTTTCGCGGCCATCTTGGCATGGACCGCCTCGACCACCACAATCGCGTTGTCCACCACGATGCCGATCGCCAGCACCAGCCCGAAGAGCGTGATCAGATTGATCGATAGACCCATCAACTTCAAGACAAAGAAGGTCCCGACCAGCGACACCGGGACCGCGAGGGTCGGGATCAGGGTGGACCGTAAATCACCGAGGAACAGGTAGACCACCAGAGACACCAAGATAAACGCCTCCAGCAGGGTATGCAGCACCTTGTCGATAGAGGCGTCCAGAAAGCGGGAAACGTCGTAGGCGAGTTCGTAGTCCATGCCAGGAGGGAAGGTCTCCTTCTTGATCTGCTCGAGTTCGCTCTTGATTTCCTTGATGACCGCGGCGGCGTTGGAGCCGGGGCTTTGCTTGAGAATGATGGACGCCGCGGGATGACCGTTGATGTCCGAGTAAACGTCGAAGAACTCGGAGCCCAGTTCGACCTCGGCGACGTCCTTGAGGTGCAGGATCTCGCCGTTGGGGCTCGCTCTCAGAACGATGTTCGCGTACTGCTCCGGCTTGTTATAGCGCCCGATATAGGTCAAGACGTATTCGCGTGATTGCGACGTCCTGCCCGTAGCCTGGCCGAGTCGTCCGGGCGAACCGATCACACTCTGTTCCGCGACGGCCTTCATGATATCCTCAGCGGATATCGCGTAGGCGCGCATGCGGTCGGGGTTCAGCCAGATCCGCATCGCGAAGGAGCGGTTGCCGAGGTTCCTGGGGATACCCATGCCCTCGATCCGCTTGAGCACGGGCATGACGTTGACGTTGGCGAAATTGTAAAGGGTCTTCTGATCGGCGTTTGGGTCCGTGCTGTAAATGTTCACATACATCAGCATGCTCGGCACGACCTGGCTGACGAGGATCCCCTCCCGCTGCACCAGTGGCGGAAGCCGGTTCATCATGATGTTGACCCGGTTTTGCACGTTCACGACATTGATGTCTGGGTTCGTGCCTGGCTTGAAGAAGATCCGGATCGTTGCTTCCCCGGCACTTGTGGCGTCGGAGACCATGTAACGCATGTTCTGGACGCCGTTAATGGATTGCTCCAACGGAATCAGGACCGAATCGACCAGAACATTGGCACTGGCACCGGGATAAGCGATGGCGACCTGAACAGTCGGCGGTGCGACGTCGGGAAACTGGGAAGTCGGTAGCGTTGCGATCCCCAGTCCTCCGAGGAACATGATGATGATCGAGATGACGATCGCCAGTGCCGGCCGATAGAGGATCTTCGTGAACATGGTTCTGAGACGATCCGGTTAGGTTCCGTTTCGTGACGTGAAGCGAATGTTATTCCGCATGGTATTTCTGATTTCTCAGCGCCACTTCCGGGGCACGAGTCTCGTATTCCACTTTCTGGCCATCCTGAACCTGCCGGACCCCCTCGAGCACGATCCTGTCGTCCGCATCAAGCCCCTTTTTGATCACGAAGACGTCCTCCAATTCGTGCTGGATGGTGATCAGACGCTGATGCACCACATGATCCTCGCCGACGACGTAAACGTACCGCCTGTCGAGAACCTCGAACGTGGCCCGCAGCGGGATGACGAGGGCGTGATGCAAGGCGCGGTGGATCAACACGTCGCCGGTCTGACCATGGCGCAGCAGGCCATCGGGGTTCGGAAAATCGGCGCGGAAGGAGATGTTTCCGGTCTGGTTGTCGAAACTACCCTCGACGGTGAGGACGTCGCCGGCGGTCTGGTTAAACGTGCTCCCGTCCGCGAGCACGAGCTCGATTCGCGAATCCTCGAGTTTGAGCTTTCCCGGATGTTCCAGATCACGCTTACCTTGGACGGCCTCGTATTCGAGGTAGCGGGCCTCAGGGACGTTGAAGTAGACCCACATCACGCTGTTGTCGGACAGAGTCGTGAGGATGTCCCCCTTCTCGACCAGGCTTCCTTTCTGCTCACGTAAACGGTTCATGATACCGTCGAAAGGCGCCCGGTAGATGGTGAAATACAGTTCCGCCTCCTCCTGCTTCGCCTTGGCCTGGGCCTGTGCCAGTTTGGCCTCGTACAGCTTCACCTCATTCGCAGAGACGGCATTCTTGGCGGCCAACCTCCTGGTGTTATTCAACTCCAATTGCGCGAGGTCTTTCATGGCCAACTCGGCGTCCAGCTTTGCCTGGTAAAGAGTTGGTACGAGCGTGAACATCACGTCGCCCTGTTTCACCGCCTGGCCCTCCTGGACCTTGATCGCCTCGAGATACCCGTCCTCCAGGGCGCGGACATCGATGTGCCGCCGCGAGTGAATCTGGCAGACATATTGCTGGGTAATGGTGACATCCTTGGCCAGAGGGCTGGTGACGATGATCGTCTGGCTCTCCGGGTCGGGTTTCTCCTCGAGCGTGTGAAAATATGACTCGTACTGGTTGACGACGTACCTCTTAATCTGGTTGGTGCGAGTGTCGATGTGACCCATGTATGCGCGAATCCTAGCCGTGTTGAGCGGGTAGATATCGGGCTGAATCTTCGACAACAACACGATGCCGCCACCGAGAAGCGCGACGACCAGCATAAGGGTTGTGACGGGTCGCCGTCTGAGGAAGCCGATGGGATTCATAGAGTGGTCTCCGGCGCGTGACCTGAAGGGTCCGTCATGCCGCGCTCTCGGCGGATCGATCACGGAGAAGCCCGTGGGCCCTGGTCGGCGCGTTCCCTTCCGTCGATGGAGTTGAGGGGGACATCTTCGCCCCCCTCCCGTGGGATTCACCTTGTTTGATCTATCAACCTTGATCGCTTCCACGCCCCGCGAATTCGGTGCGCTGAGCTGCGGGCGGGCGTCCGGAACCTCGTACAAACGTGGAGTCGATCGGATGGCGTCGTTAGACGATCATGACCCTTCGGCAAGGAGAGCCGAAAACCGCGATCGCATGCAGGAATGGCGTAATTGGTTCTGTCCCCAGCGGATCGGCGAGTAACACAGCCCGAGAGTACTATTTCCCTCGGGAGAGTCGAATCAAGAACTCGACAAAGCCACCTATCCTTAACAGATCTTAGGACATCGGGACAGTCGAGAGGCACACTTTTTGCGCCGGGGTCTTGTGCCGACCTAACATCGGAGAGGAGGTAGCGCCGACATCAGGCGTGGCGCGGCCGGATTACGCTCGAAAGAACCAGCGGATGTGGGGAACCGCCATTCGGACGGGGTGAGCCTGAACACGCGCTTGGCCGGTCTCGCCATCCTCTGTTCCATCCGGACGGCTTTGATCAGATGGAGTCTCGAGTGGACTGGGGGAGCGGTGTGACGGTTGGAATGGCCAAGGGTGGCGGCGAGGTCGAGCCGCAAGGGCAAAACCATCCCCGCCAGCACTGCCAGTGCAGTTGCGATACATACCCCGCGGCTGAGACTGCTTGGCCCGGTCATCCCCTATGTCTCCGTTGACAGGCCTAATTGAAATTATAGTTTCGACTAGCATGCTCGTCAATCCGAAAAACTCCTCAGTCATCGCCACTCATCGCATGACGACACGTTGCCATGAATCTGCACCCTGGGTATACTTGTTGATTCGCAAACTTTGGTGACCCGGGTCTGATTTTCTATGTTCGACGATCTCCAAAAGCGGCTTGGCACTGCCTTTCGGCGGTTTCGTGTTAGCGGTGTGCTGACCGAAGCCAACATGAAGGAGGGCCTGCGCGAAGTCCGGACGGCTCTTCTGGAAGCTGACGTCAATTTCAAGGTCGTGCAGGAGTTCATGGACCGGATCACCGACAAGGCGACCGGTACGCAGCTCGTCAAGGCGGTTCGACCCGAGCAGCAGATCGTCAAGATCGTGCATGACGAGCTGATCGAGCTGATGGGGCCGGTCGATCCCTCGATCCGGTTCGAGAAGGCCGGTCCGACCGTGCTCATGCTTTGCGGGTTGCAGGGTTCGGGCAAGACAACGACCACCGGCAAGCTGGCGCGGCTGCTGGCCAGCCAGGGCGCAAACCCATGCTGGTCGCAGCCGACTTGCAACGGCCGGCCGCGATCGAGCAGCTCAAGGTCATTGGCGGGCAGGTGGGTGTTCCCGTCTTCAGCCAGGCCAATTCCGATCCCATCCGGGTTTGCCAGGAGGCCCTGGCAGAAGCCAACCGGCAGGGTTGCGACACGCTGATTCTGGACACGGCCGGCCGGTTGCACGTTAACGACGAGCTCATGGGCGAGCTTGTGCAGATCGAAAAGAAGGTCAAGCCGCATCAGGTCTTCTTCGTCTGCGACGCCATGACGGGCCAGGACGCGGTGGCTTCAGCCGAGGCGTTCAACAAGGCGCTCGAGCTCGACGGCGTGATCCTGACCAAGCTCGACGGCGACGCCCGCGGCGGCGCGGCGCTTTCCGTGCGGAAGGTCACCGGAGTTCCTGTCAAGTTCGTCGGCAAAGGTGAGAAGCTTGATCGTCTCGAGCCGTTCGACCCGGAACGGCTGGTCGGCCAGATGCTGGGCATGGGAGACATCGTCGGCCTGGTCGAGTCTGCCCAGCAGGCCATGGACGCCGAGGAGGCCAAGCGTCAGCAGGAAAAGCTGGCCAAGGGGAAATTCGACCTCGATGACTTCCGCCAGCAGATCGTGCAGATGAAGAAGATGGGGTCGGTTCGCGACCTGATGAGCAAGATCCCGGGCCTGAACCAGATGTCGCCCAACCTGGAGGAGATCGACGCGGACGGCGAGGTTCAACGAATCCAGGGCATCATCGATAGCATGACGCCGGCCGAGCGCAGCCGGCCCGATCTGATCGACATGTCGCGGCGGCGGCGGATCGCCATGGGCGCGGGCGTTGACCCGTCGGACGTCTCGGGACTGGTCAAGCAGTTCGACGCCATGGCCGCCTTTGTCAAGTCGATGGCCCAGATGAGCATGATGGACAAGCTGCGGGCGCTCACCGGCCTGGGGCGGGCCGCGGCCAGCAACCCGGGAGCGCGGCTGTATGCGCCGAAGGTGGGCACGGGCAAGCGGCTCTCGACCAAGGAGCGCGAGAAGCTGCGCAAGCAACGAGAAAAGGAAGAGCGCAAGAAACGCCGAGAGGACCGAAACCGGCCCACCGCCTAGTGCCACAAAAAAACGCCGCAAGGTTCGGCGCGGCCTGGTTCACGGACGCTCCGACGAAGCACGGCAGAGCCCGCCGGCCTTGTCCAGCCTTGATAGAAATACCAGACTGGAAGTACGAGTGGAGATACCATCCCTGAAGCGAAGCAGAGGAGAATGCGAGTGGTTCGACTGAGAATGAAATCGATGGGACGCCGGCACCGGCCGTTCTTCAGGATTTGCGCCATGGACTCCCGGAAGCCGCGCGACGGCCGATCCATCGAGGAGCTTGGGCATTACGACCCGATGTCTCGCAATGCCGAGACCCAGACCGTGCTTAACGTGGACCGGATCAGGTACTGGCTGGGCGTAGGCGCGCAGCCATCCGAGAAGGTTCAGGCCCTGTTGAAACGGCACGGCGTCAAGAAGCCCGCGCCCGGCGAGCCCTGGCAGTTGCCTAAGCCGGCGCCGAGCGCTACCTCGGAGGCTCCAGCGACCGCGGTCGCACCGCAAACGCCCTGACCCGAAGTGGACCACCATGTCCGCGCCGCCCTACCGGATCGATGTGCTGACCCTCTTTCCCAGTCTGTTCGACGGATTCCTGGGCCAGAGCATTGTCAAGCGGGCGATCGACAAGAACCTGGTGTCCATCGAGCGCTGGAACCTGCGTGACTGGGCCCCCGGCAGGCACAAACAGGTAGATGACCGGCCGTTCGGGGGAGGGCCGGGAATGGTTCTCATGGCGCCTCCGGTCGTGGCCGCGGCCGAGGCCGTGAGGGCCCTGACCGAGCCTCCCGGAACCCTTGTGCTGCTTTCTCCCCAAGGGCCCAGACTCGACCAGGGCCGGGTCGCCGAGCTGGCAGGCCGGGAGCGTTTGATTCTGCTCTGCGGCCGTTATGAAGGTTTTGACGAAAGGATCATCGAGTTACTGGAGCCCGAGCTTCTCTCCGTCGGCGACTTCGTGCTCTCCGGCGGCGAGGTCGCTGCCATGGTGGTGATCGACGCGGTGGTCCGCCTGGTACCCGGCGTCCTGGGAGATGAGCGAAGCGCGATTGATGAGTCATTCGGCCCCGACGGAGGCCTGGAGTATCCGCAGTATACCCGCCCCCGAATGTACCGGGAAAAGGCGGTGCCCGACATCTTGCTGAGCGGCGACCACGCCGCCATCGCACGCTGGCGCAGAGAGCATCGGCGCTGAAGCTTCACGAGGCCTTTTGAGGGAAAAGGAAATCGCTATGCAAAACCGATTATTGACCGTGGTTGAAGAAACCAGCCTGAAGACGGCCGTGCCCAAATTTGAAATCGGCGACACGGTTGACGTTCACGTGCGAATTCTCGAAGGCGACAAAGAGCGCATCCAGGTTTACAACGGCGTCGTGATCGCTCGTTCGGGAAGCGGCACCCGCGAGATGTTCGTGGTTCGGCGAATCGTGCAGGGCGAGGGTGTGGAACGGAAGTTCCCCCTTCATTCGCCGAGGATCGCCGATGTCGTGGTCAAGCGGTCAGGTAAGGTGCGGCGGGCCAAGCTGTACTACCTGCGCAATCGCTCGGGCAAGGCTGTGCGGCTCAAGGAGCGCTTCAGCAGCGGCGCCGCGGCCACCCAGGCCAAAGCCGCCAAGGCCGAGCGCAAGGCCGTCAAGGTGGCGACCAAGAAAGCCAAGGCCGAAGCCGCCGCGGCCGCGAAATCAAAGTCTTGATCGTGGGTTCAACCAGGTTGATTCGCCCATGCCCAGCGCCCTGATCGGTCCCTACTTGCTGCGTAACCAGCCCGGCCGGTTCCGCACGGTCCTGGCCCAGGCCGGGTTCGACCTCATCGACCCGGAGGGAGATTTCGCGCTCTCGCCCGGACAGCTTCGAGACTATCTGCCCCGAGCCGATGCGTTCCTGGCCGGCGGTGAGCGAATGACGGCGGAGATGTTTGAGATCGCGCCGCGGCTCAGGGTCATCGCCAGGACGGGGGTCGGCTACGACCTGATCGACCTCGCGGCGGCCTCGGCGCATCGCGTGGCGGTGACGATCACGCCGGGCACCAACCAGGACAGCGTTGCCGAACAGACGTTCGCGCTGCTTCTGGCCTTATGCCGGAACATCGTTGCCAACAGTCAGACCATCCACTCAGGAGGTTGGGACCGCAGGCTGGTCGCCCCGGTTCGCGGTAAGACGCTCGGTCTGATCGGCCTGGGAAGGATCGGTCAGGCTGTGGCCGTTCGCGCACGGGCGTTTGGCATGAAAATCCTCGCGTACGACCCGTTCGTCGTCGCCACATTCGACGAGCAATACCAGGTCACCCGGGTTTCGCTCGGCGACTTGCTTGCGCAGGCCGACGTGGTCAGCTTGCACGTCCCCCTGACCGCGGAGACGCGGGGGATGGTCGATAGGGATTTCCTGGCGCGGATGCGGCCAGGCTCGCTGCTCTTGAACACGGCTCGCGGCGGGCTGGTGGTCGAGGCCGACTTGAGAGAGAGCCTCATCTCGGGGCACACCGCGGGCGCCGGGCTCGACGTGTTCAACCATGAGCCGCCCGAGCCGGGGAATCCGCTGCTGGGGTTGCCCGGAGTGGTTGCGAGCCCCCACATTGCAGGCACCGACCACCAGTCGATGAGCGACATGGCGCAGCTCGCGGCCGAGACCGTCGTCGAGCTCTACCACAATCGGTGGCCGGCTGGTTGCGTCGTCAACGGCGACCTGCAAAAAGATTGGCGATGGTGAGGTGAACGGCGCACCTGCGCGATTTCTTCCCTTCACCATCGCTTCCCATCTCGCCGGTCCGGATCAGACCTGGAACGAGGATCCGCAGCCGCAGCTTTTGACCACGTTGGGATTGTTGAAAACAAACCCGCGTTTTTCCAGGCCGTCATAGAAATCTACGACCGTACCGTCCAGGTAGGGGTCGAACTTCTTCTCGACGGCCAGCTTGATGCCGTGAACCTCGACCACGCGGTCGCGCTCGGAGGTCGCGGTGTCAAAGTTGAGGCTGTAAGAGAAGCCGCTGCATCCTCCACCCTGCACGCCGACGCGCAGGACGGTTCCTTCGGGAAGGCTCTGCTCGTCGATGATCTTCTTCACTTCACCCGCGGCTTTTTCGGTCAGGGTCACACCCATGAGGTCGTCTCCTTCTATGTAATCGATTTCCGAACTCGGTCATGGTTCCCAGTCAAGATCACTCCCCATACCATATCATAACGTTCGGTCAAATAGTCAGCACCGATTTTGAGTCGTCCAGGCCGTGCTATGCGCCCGCAGGCGGCTGACCGCCTCGGCGACGGCCAGGGCGGTGAACTCAATTTCCTCCTCCGTGGTGAATCGGCCCAGGCCGAATCGAAGGCTGGCTCTCGCCATCTCTTCGTCCAACCCCATTGCCCGAAGTACGTGGCTGGGCTCGGGATCGGCCGCGGTGCAGGCCGCACCAGAGCTGACGGCGACGTCGCGCATCGCCATCATCAAGGCTTCACCGTCCACGTAAGCGAAGCTGAGGTTGAGATTCCCCGGCAAACGCTCGGTGGGATGGCCGTTGAGCACGATGTCGGTGACGCGCAGGGCGATGTCCGAGTGCAGCCGGTCACGCAAGTCGTGCAAACGAAGCGACTCTTCAGGCTGCTCCTGAACGGCCTGTTCGACAGCAGCCCCTAGCCCCACAACCAGCGGCACGGGCAACGTTCCACTTCGCAGCCCGCGCTCATGGCCGCCGCCGTCCATCTGGGCGCGAAGCCGCACCTGCGGCTCCCTTCGCCGTACGTACAATGCGCCGATGCCTTTGGGGCCGTAGACCTTATGTCCCGAGATACTGAGCAGATCAACCTGGTCCGACAGCACGTTGAGCGGAACCTTGCCCACGGCCTGAGCGGCGTCGGTGTGAAAGATCACCCCGCGCTCGTGGCACAGGCGGCCGATCTCGCCGATCGGGTTGAGCGTGCCGACTTCATTATTGGCCGCCATGATGGAAACCAGCACGGTCTGATCAGTGATCGCCGCTTCGATCAACTCGGTCGAGACTCGCCCCGTCTCGTCGCAGCCGACAATGGTCACATCCCATCCCTCGGTCGCCAACCGCTTCATCGTGTCGAGCACCGCCTTGTGCTCGGCGGCCGCTGTCACCAGGTGGTTTCCCTTGCGGCGCAGGGCCTGTGCCGCGCCTTTGATGGCCAGGTTATTCGATTCCGTCGCCCCCGAGGTGAAAACTATCTCTCGCGCTTCGGCCCCGATCGCCACGGCTACCTGCTCGCGGGCCCGGTCGACCGCGTCGGCGGCCTCCCAGCCAAACCGGTGCGAAACACTTGCGGCATTCCCGTAGATTTCCGTGAAGTAAGGCAGCATCACCTCGAGGACACGAGGATCAACGCGAGTAGTTGCGTGATTGTCAAGATAGATGGGTCGCTGTCGCACGAGTTGGTCCAAGCGCGGGAGCCTAAGCCTTGACCGATGAGCACTTTAATCATCGGTTCTTTGATCGTAAGGAGCGGTCTGCCCGCTTTCAACCCCTGGCGCTGGTTCCCCGACCGCAGGAAATCCGCGGGCAAACAGGGTTGTTCGATCGTCGTGCACGGGGTAGAAACAAGTTTCAGACGCGTCAAGCACATCCTGGTCGCATGGGAGCAAAGGGCAAGGAGGCCGAAGGTGGGATACCACAAAGAGCAAGCGTCCGAAGAATTCGCCCGCTGGAGTGCCAGTTACGATCGGTCCGTGCTCCAGTGGATGCTCTTCGGCCCGTCGCATCGCGTCCTGATCAAGCGCATCGGGGCGGTCGCGGGTAGCCGGCCGTTCCGTGTCCTCGACGTGGGCTGCGGCACGGGTCAGTTCGCCGGGCGCATCAGGGAAGCCTTGCCGCAGGCACAGGTCTGGGGAGTTGATCTTGTATCGGGGATGCTTGCGAAGGGTCGCCCACGCTGGCGGCGCCTCGCAGGCCAGGTACTACCTGTCCAGGGAGACAGCGAGCGGCTCCCTTTCGCCACGGGGAGTTTCGACTTCGTCACCTGCGCCAATAGCTTCCATCATTATCCCAGACAGGATCGGGCGGTCGTCGAGATGCATCGCGTGCTCCGGCCCGGCGGCCGGCTCTTGATCATCGACGGATATCGCGATGCGCCATGGGGTTGGTTCATCTATGATGTCTGCGTCGCGTTTCGCGAAGGCGAGGTTCACCACGCATCGGCCCGACGATTTCGAGACCTCCTCACTCGCGCCGGGCTACAGGCCATCGCCCAGAAGGTGTATCGCGGCCCGGCTCCCTTCCTGCTCAGTGAAGGAATCTCGCCCGAGTCGATCCCCACCATCCCCGCGCCTCATTTTCGAGTTCGTGACACGCTGCCAAGCGCGATCGACGCGTAACTGGTCGGGCGTGCCACGGAACCAACGGGGTCTGAGGCAAGGCCCGCGACTCAGGATCTCATCACGATCGTGCCGCGAAGCTTGCCTTTGAGCACCTTGCTGGCCAGCGAGAACTTTGTGCCCTGAATGGTGAGGTTTCCCGTTGCGCCCGCGAATTGACCCGTGCCGTCGCTGATGGTTGCCGTGATCTTGAACGGCGAGCGTTTCGATTTGGGTGCGATGTTGAGCGAGCCATTGGCCGTCATTGACCCATGTGGGGCGGTGAGCTGGAACGTCAGCCCGGGTACGGTGGACTTGTTCGAGGCGACGCTGGTGATGAAGGCAACCGTTGCTGGAAACGACGTCTGGATCGCAAGGTGACCGACCTTGCGGTTGCCGGAACCGCCTTGGGCATGGACCGTGATGAGATAGTTGAGTCCATCGGCGGTCTGGTACGAGAAGCCGCCCGATAAGTTGCCGGAGAGCTGCAGTCGTTGCCGCCTGGCCGCTTTGATGAGCACCGTCTCGGCTGTGGCTGTGCGCGGGCCTGGGATCACGCCATGGGAGAGCAGGATCCGCTCTTCGATCATCTCCAGAGCCAGCACCGCCCGACGCACTCGGCGGCCTGATTGACTGTTGCTCATCGCCATGAAATCTCCCCAGAAGCAGTTTCTATGATGGATGTCTACACATCACTCTGGCTCAGCGCAGACTTTTATCAACAAGTTACTTGAGTAAGATAAGCGGGTGAAGGCGGGCAATCCAGCCTCAAATTCCTTCATTCAAGAAAATTAACGTATCAATGAGTGATTCCGCGCACTCCGCGCGCACCACGATCCTGAAGCAGTGGGCGTGCCGTCTTTTTTCACGCAGCGCCCATGCCATCGATCACGGCACTGCCGAATTCGCTACATTTCACTTCGCGGGCGCCCTCCATCAGGCGAGCGAAATCATAGGTGACTGTCTTGGCAGCGATCGCCTGGTCCATTCCCTTGATGATGAGGTCGGCGGCCTCGGTCCAGCCCATGTAGCGAAACATCATCTCACCGGAGAGGATGACCGACCCGGGGTTTACCTGGTCGAGATTGGCATACTTGGGGGCAGTGCCATGGGTCGCCTCGAACACGGCGTGGCCCGTCACATAGTTGATGTTGCCGCCCGGTGCGATCCCAATTCCGCCAACCTGCGCGGCCAGTGCATCGGAGAGGTAGTCGCCGTTGAGGTTGGGCGTGGCGATCACGTCGAACTCGGTCGGCCGCGTGAGCACCTGCTGCAAGGTGATGTCGGCGATGGCGTCCTTGATCAAGATCTTGCCCCCGGCCAAGGCCGCTTTCTGCTCGGTGTTGGCCTCGGTCTCGCCCTTCTTGGCCTTGGTGCGCTCCCACTGGCTCCAGGTGTACGTTTGCTCGGGAAATTCTCGTTCCGCCAGCTCATATCCGTAGTTTCGAAACGCCCCCTCGGTGAACTTCATGATGTTGCCCTTGTGTACCAGCGTCACACTCTTCCGCTTGTTCGTGACGGCGTAATCGATGGCCGCCCGGATCAGCCGCTCGCTGCCCTCCCGCGAGATGGGCTTGACGCCAACCGCGACGGATTCGGGGAAGCGGATCTTCCGGTACATGCTGGGGAAATTGTCGTTCAGGAACGCGACGAGCTTCCTGGCGTCTTCCGACCCGGCCTCGAATTCGATTCCCGCGTACACGTCTTCGGTGTTCTCCCGGAAGATCACCATGTCCACGTTTTCGGGCCGCTTGACCGGCGAAGGCACTCCGGTGAACCAGCGAACCGGGCGCAAGCAGACATACAGATCGAGCAACTGCCGCAGCGCCACGTTGAGCGACCGGATACCGCCGCCGACGGGCGTGGTCAGCGGCCCTTTGATACCGACAAGGTACTTGCGAAAGGCCGCAACCGTTTCATCGGGCAGCCAGGTCGAGAACAGGGTGTGTGCTTTCTCGCCCGCATAGACCTCCATCCACTTGACCTCGCGCTTGGCGCCGTAGGCCTTGCGGACGGCCGCATCGAAAACCCGCACGCTGGCGCGCCAGATGTCCGGTCCCGTGCCATCCCCCTCGATATACGGAACAACTGGCCGGTCGGGCACGTTGAGCTTGCCGCCAGCGATTGTGATCGTTTCGCCGCCGGTGGGGGGATGGGGTTGGGCACTCGCCATGATTCGCTTTCCTCCAAACTCTCAGTTGGCTTGATGATACGACCTGACAAGGAAAGAACTCGAACGCGTCTTGCCGGTCGTCACCACGGATTTATCTTGCAGCCCCGCGACGGGAGTGTCAACGATCGGCACGGTGGATTCGAGCTCTGGACTGGACTGGGCGTTTATCCGCCAGGCTGCGAGTTCGACGTGGTGATGGACTCGAGAGCGGTACGCAACTGCTGGACGAGTCGATCGAACCCGCTGCGTCCCGCCAGGTCTTGTAACTCCGCCGGGTCGGTGAAAACATCATAGATCTCTTCACGGCCATCGGCGTTGCGGATATACGACTTGCCGTCGGACACAATAGACTTCATCGGTCCTCGCCAGGCAGGAGGTCGGCGCTGGTTCCTCGACACCGTGTCCCGGAGTGCGACTTCGCTGAAAACAGCCGTGGCCTGCCCCTGATCGCCACTGACACTCGACTGCCAGTAACGAGCGAGCGACCTACCCCGAAACGGTGAATCGCTCTGATATCCAAGCACGTCGGCAACAGTGGCTGGCAGGTCGCGTAGAGTGACGGGAGCACTTACAGTCCGGCCGTTCACCAATCCTCCAGGTGGGATGATCACCAGCGGCACATGGAGCTCCTGGCTGTAGAGGCTCTTGCCGTGGCCGAAGAGACCGTGCTCACCCAGATGCTCGCCATGGTCGGAGGTGATGATGATCAGGGTGTTGTCAAGCCAGGAGCGCCTTTCAAGCTCGTCAAGAAGCTTGCCGATTTCGGAATCGACGTATGCGATGCAGTCGTCGTACGAATCGGAGGCCAGACTGGCGAGTCTTTCCGGCACGTTCTTTTTTGGTCGATTGTTCCAGTTATGGAGCATGGCGATGTCGGCGGGGTCTTGCACGCGAGGCCCGAACCGAGGCTCAGCACCCGCGGGCAAGAGATACGGGGTGTGGGCGTCGAAGAAATTCAGGAAGGCGAAGAATGGCCGCCCTCGGTCCTGTTCGGATAGCCAGTCAACAAAATCGTGACTGACAGACGCGGCATCCTTGCGACGCCGCTCGACACCCAGTGGAAGGCTCGCGATGCGGAGAAGGCACCTGCCGAGCGCCGAGCAGCGCAGAGTCTCGGTGATCGATACGGCGAGATCTTCATCGTAAAAGTCTTCGTAATGTGCAAAGCCCCGGCCCAGTCCAAACCAGGAATTGCAATAATAGGTGTTGCCCACGAAACCCGCCGTCAGATGGCCGCGATCGGTGAGGAACTCGGCAAGCGTCGGATGAGTTGCGTCCAGGGGACGATCTTCGCTCACACCCGTCTGGTGCGGCCATCTTCCCGTGAACATGCTTGCGTGTGACGGAAGTGTCCAGGGGGCCGTGGATCGAGCCTGATCGAAGCGGACGCCTTTGCGCGACAACCGGACCAGGTTGGGTGTGGTCTCACGTTCGTAGCCATGGAGGCTAAGACGATCCGCGCGCACGGTGTCCATCACCAGCAGCAGGACGTTCGGCACGCCGGGCTTCGCCCGAGGCAACGCCGAGACAGCCCATCGTTCTTCGATGGCGACCATACACCCGTGCCATCCCACCAGCAGGACCGTTGCCAGCAGCAACAAGGGTAGGCTAGTGACGACGAGGACACCGAACCGTCTGGAGTGCCTCCGGATCCAAAGCGACGTCCACCCTGACAAGCCTGCCGCAAGGGCCAAGCATGCGCTCGTATAAAGTCCGGGGATCATCAAGAACAGAGCGAGGGAAGCAAGGAAGCAGAGAAAGAGAATGCCCGGTCGAGACTTGAGCCGTGGACAGACTTTACCCAGCACTCCGAAAAGCAGGCCACAAGTCAGAAAGATGATCAGATTGGCGACCGGAATCATCCACGGAAAGTGCCGGCTGATCTGCAAAGCACTGAGCGAGGACCAGCCCGAGAAGTGGTTTCTCGCGTGAATCGAGGCCAGCTCAAGCAAACCCGTCACCAGGCCGAACCAGATTGCAAGCACCAGCGCGGCACCTGGCGAATCGGGCATCGTGATGGAGTTCTCTCTACGCCAGAATCCTGAGAGCCGCCGCAAAAGGTCGAGCGACCCACCATCTCGGTTCCATCCCAGGGTCGTCATTTCGCGATCCTCCTGACCGCCTGCGAGGCACTAAATCGCCGTCTGAGTGGGCACGGATTCGTATCCGATGAACTCTGCAAATCCGGGTGGTCTCAGCCGAGTGCATCATCCTGAAGCACTCAAAACAAAGCACCCGTCTCGGGCCTATCCGTATGATCGGCCCAAAACCGTGCGGCGAATTGACCTGTCCCGAGAACAGTAGAGATGCTCAGGATGATCGCATTGATGGGTGGTTGGCCCTCGAGGGCCTGACACTCCAATCTTAAGAAGCGACGTTCCGAGTCTAACCGTGCGCGAATTCCGAAGGAAGGCTGATCTTTTTCAAGGATGAGTACGGGACCTTAACTGATACCGCGGTCAGTACACAGACATCGCGGCCACGAAAACCAGAGCGTCGTCCGGAGGCTGTCTCCACCCGGTTCGAAGCTTCCGACCTTCCCAGCCGGTAAAACAGCCCGTATCAGGCCCCACCGCCAGAGCCGGTGGTATTTGGAAATCATCGTCTCTGGATGTAACGAAGAGCTCCTGCTCGGGAGTTCGATAGACGGGGTGAGAAGACGGCGATTTGATTTTTTCGGCAGGGCCGATTCGGTTTCACATGCCCATCGACGATTCGGTCGATGTGACCGACGCGCGTTGGCGAATGGCCAGGTTAGGCGGACCCACTCACCGGGGAGAGATCTGACGGGTTTCGTGTCGCCGACCCGGGCCGAGCGCGTGAAGGATGAACGTCCCCACCAACCTGACAGTGCCTTCTGATTGGTCTGCGAACAACCGTTGGCTCAAAGCCACTTGGATTGCTGGATGCGCGGGCCGAGCAGGTCGCGGACCACTTGGAAATGCTCGGTCAGTTTAGGGAGAATCTTCGACCAGTATTCCCCCTGATCCTGATTCTTGAGGTAAGGATCCGTTGCCCTGCGAACATCCGAATATGGATTCCGGCGAGTGCCCCAATCGTTGGGGTCCTCAATCGGTTCAAACGCATAATTGTCGTCGGCGGTGAAAACCTTATCGACAGCAGGCGCCAGGTACATATTAGGAATCTGCCTGCTGGGCGGAACGGGCTGCTTCAGGGTTCCGTACACCTCTTTCATCAAGTTGAACGCGTAGTAGCCGTGAGCGCCGCTCCCGTTGCCGAAATAAAACACCTTGTCCTGCTTGGGATTGTCCCGCAGCCAGGCGCTATATCCGTTGTCATAGAAACAGTCAAAGCCCCAGTACTCTTTGACTTTATCCTTGTACGTTCCCAGATGTTTCGAGGCGTCTTTCATCAGGGCACCGCCGGCGGAATGACCTGCGATGATGAGATTGCCGATTTCGAGGACAGTAGACGCATCCTTGGACATCGCTTTCCGAAAGCGAAGCAGCCCGTTGACGACTTGATCGAGATAGGTCTGGCAGCCGGTCCCTTCGCCCAGGGAGCCCAGGGAAAGGCTTCCCGTGGCGCTGCTGGTCTTGAGGCCGAGCCACGGGGCGATCAGGACGGCGTCCTTGTTCGAATTGCGAACGCTGTCCCGCAGATTCATCTCCATGCCGGTGTTGACCGGTTGGACAAGGTCTCGGACGTCTTCAACGTAAAACCCGTGAAACCAAAGGACGACGTTAATCTTGCCATTGTGAAATGCATGATTCGGTGGCAGGTACACGGCGGTGTTCTTGATCGGGGCATCGTCTTTTTCCGCGAATCCGGTAAAGCCATTGACGATTGGTCGTTGGTTGCTGAATTCTGCTTTGAACTCGTACTGAGCCATGACACCGTCCTCCTGAAATGCGAATGACCTGGCCGTAGCCCAGGCCAAATGTCCCGCGTGGTTGGTCTTGCTGTGTTGGATGCGGCAGGCACCCCTTGTCTCGCCTCCGGAGGCTCAAGATCTCCTAAGATAGGGTTGGCCCGCGCGGCGAGCCGAGGTGTGAGCACCCAACGATTCTCTCCACCGCTCCACCTTACCGTCTTCGGGTCGGTGTTGGAGATGTGACACGACTATTTTGCCATCCCTCATTATACTGGGGGTGGCCAACGACTCGAGAGGATAGCTCCGCAGCCATTGGCCCGCGGCCTACCTTCGCACCATTGAAAGAACTGAACATACCACATGCGCTGCACCAAACCCCGACATAAAACCTCTTGATGGCGTTCGATTCCGGGCTTCAGAGTATCCCACGAATCCTGGGCGTACGTTCACCGTGGCCCTATCAAAACCCTTTCCAAGGGCCGGATCGCGAAATCACGAAGAGTCACCGAGCAGTCGTTCCGTATGTTTAACAACGCGAACCGGACCAGTGTCTCCGAGGCGACTGCAACAACCAGCAGTACCAGGTTGCGGGCCAGTGGATAATCGCAAACATCGCCGGCTACATCGCGCGGCACGCGATACTGATCGTCCCAGATGACCTCGCCATAATCGGAATAAAGTCCGACATGCAGGCAAGGCAATGCCAAAGCGCGGCAGTGCTCCTGTACCAGTCGGCGCGAGGTGGAGTTGTCGAACGTATCGATGACGAGCCCGCCATTTTGCAGGAGAGACCGTGCCGTGCGGTCGCGAAGCTCTTTGCGAAGCGCGTCGATCTCAACGCCGGTCGCGCGGAAGAGTCGCTGGCGCAGCACTTCGACCTTCCATGCCCCCACGTCCGACTCGCCGTAAAGCTGCGTGCCGACGTTGTGTTCCTCCACGCGGTCACGATCAATCACGCGCAATTGCCGAAAGCCCTGACGGGCCAGGTTGTCGGCCAGGTGGGAGCCGAGCGCCCGGCTCCGCAAATAGTCAGGTGCTGGTCCGCCAGCTTGGCGAGCTGCTCGCTTCCGCGGTAAATCGCTTCGTGATGGAACTTGTCAGCCATCGGCATCCACTCCGATCAATACGCCGCGAGGAAACATTTCGACGATGCCCAGCGCTTGGCCCGCCGACCGGTCGTCGTCGAAACGGCAGCCGGATACTCCTGCGGGGCTCGCAATCAAGCACAAAAGCGGCTTGCCGAAGGCCCCGCACCAGGCGCGCATGGTCCGCACATCGCGGTTGCTGGGCGCCGCCGGGCCATCCGGATGGCTGTGCAAGAAGCCAACGACGTCGCCATGCTTTTCCTCGCGATTCATGACCCACGCACCATCGAAGCGCACGCCGGCCCGCTCGCCGCTCGAGGGGTGCACTCGTCGGCACAACCAGATTCGGCCACGACGCTTTCCAAGCAATGTCCAGCATTGTTCGACAACCTGGATTATTGTCGCGGATGCACGTGCCAATATTGATCCTCCGGCATGCCGCGATTCTCGTGCCCGACGCGAACCAGTCCGCCTCCACCCTGAGCCTCGCGGATGACGCCAACCAGGCTTTGCAGGTCGAAGTGCTGATCCTCGCCGCTCAAACAAATGCCGGCAACCTGCACGGACAGGTCCTTCTTCGCGACAGCCGACACGTGCCGCTGCCCGTCAACGTAGTAGGTCACCGTGTACACATCATGCCGTTCGACATAACTCTCGAGTTCCGCGCCGGCGTGCCCAAGCGCCCTACGCAATCGCCGTTCTTCACGGCTCTGCCGCGCTTCCTCCGTCGCCTCGTAGCGGGGCCAATAGCTGAGCGCATAAGCAGCGCGTTCCTCGGCCGTCAGACCAGAGCGATGCAGCTTTTCCGGAGGCGTCAGCAACCCGAGCTCCTTGCGGAGATAACTCGCCATGGCCGGGTCGAAGCGCGAATCTTGGCCGGCAAACCAGAACCGCGTGCCGTCGAAACGCGCCTCGATCACATCGAAGAGCTGGGCCTCCTCGACCAGCTCGACGGGAATCATCCCCTCAATCTGGAAACGTGAATCAGCCCGATGTGCAGGCAGGGCCAGCCATTGTTCCTCGCACCGATCCGCCAGAATGAGCCGGACGCGTGGAAAGAGGTCGAGATAGCGCTGCCGCTCGGCCAGCGTTGCCTGGCGAACGAGCACTGCATCGGAATGGGAGGCGGGCCGAAAAACGCCCCACCCTTCGAAGTCCGCCGGCCCAATTCGCAGCGCACAGATGACGCCAGCGATTCGTACCAGGACCTGTCTGCCGCGAATCACCGGGGAGAGAAATTCGCTGGAAAGGAACTGCTCCTCGGCGGCGGCAAGGCGCTTCAGGGCATCGGTGACAGCTCTCGATTTCGCCATGACAAGACAGGGTATACCGGGAACGGCTGCAAGTTCCACGAGCTTGATTGCCGGTCCTTTGCAGTATCACTGCTAAAGGTCGTGGTTTGTATGCTCATGCGGTCGGGCAGCCGACCCCGGTGATTCTGATGGTACTACGCGGGCTTCCGCTGGGGAAGCGGGTAATCCATGATTTCCATGAGCAATTCCAGCTTCGACGGACGCGACAAGAGCGGCACCAGGTTCGGCAGCGCGTAGTAGTCGCCCGTGAACTGAAACGCATCGCACAATACGCCCTTCTGCCGGCACTGGTCCTCGAGTTGCGTGACGGCGCCGGGCGTGCGCACGAAGCAGACGTTCGGGTCAGCCTTGACCGTCTCGCGGTACTTCGAGAGCGCATCGACGAACAACGGCGCCGTGTTCTCCCCCTCGTCCGTGACGACGATGATCTGCTCGACGTATTGCCGCTTGCGCGTCATCAATTCGAGCGGCACGCCGCAGGACGTTCCACCGCCGGCGGTGATGCCCTTCAGTGCCTTCTCCCACGACGCCAGGTCGTCCCCGGCACGCTCGATGGGATAGGCCATCGTGTCGAACGCGTAAACGTACAACTCCTTCTCGCAGATCGCCGAGATCAGCGAACCGAGGCGCTTGCCCAGCTCGATCGCCAGCTCCATCGAGCCGGACTTGTCGATGAACAGCGCAGTCGGCCGGGCAATCCGGCCCTTGGCTTTCACCTGCGTGTCGGCCACCTGCTCCAGCTTCTTGCGAACATCGGCCGACAAATCGGCCGACTTCAGCGCCTCCTCGGCCTTGAAGCGCGCTCACCCGCGTACCGGTCTTGGCCGCCTCGAGCTTCTGCTCGATCAGCGACTTCAGATCCGGGTTATCCATGGCACCGCGGCGCTTCAGGGCGGCGAGGTTGTTGATCAACTCCTGCGGGCTCATCACTTCGATCAGCGCCAGCAAGACGGTCGGCGTCATCTGCTTCACCACCGTGGCCGCCACGCGGTACGGGATATGATGCTCGATGATCGCCTGAGCCTGCTCGACCGGAGTCTGGGCCCGCGCCAGTTTCTTGAGCGCGGCCAGGCGGCTGTCGGCCGGCGGATTCTCATCGAACAGGATCTGCTGCGCCCGCTCACCTGGCTTGACGTGCAGCAGAGCGTAGAGCCGCTTGATCGCCTTGCGGGCCACCAGTACGCTGCCGTCGAACCAATCGGCGTCAGCCTCGCGCTCGCGCAGGTAGCGCGTGATTTCCGTCTTCGAGCGCCGCGGCGGATTGCGGAACAGGCCGAACTCCTCCACCACTGTCTGCACTGATGCCTCAGCCTCAGCCTTTGACGGCTTCTTGCGTCGCTCGCTCTTGTCCTTCACCTCGGCGCGCACCTTCTTCGTCTTCTTGCGGCCGTGGATGAAATCGAGCACGCGCAGGACCTCGTAAGGCGGAAGGCCGCGCAGCATCGCCAGGCCGACGTCACGATGCCCCTCGAATTCGCTGAGGATCAGTGTGATGATGAACATTTCCTTGTGGTCGCGCACGTCGCCGTGGTCGGCGTACCAGGCGCTCAGGCGAACGTAGAAGCGCGGGTCCTTCGCCACCATGTCCTGGTGGACCGGCCGGATCTTCGCCAGCTCGCGGTGTGGAGTCGTCAACAGCGAGTTCAGGAGTTCCAGGCGCAGGTCCTGCTCGCGATTTGCGTGTGTCGTAGCCATGGCGTAAACTCCATCGGAAAAATCTGCTTCACGCAAGTCAGAGAAGCGAGTAGCCTCGGCCGCTCTTACCGGTCTGAAGACCGGCAGTGGGCATGCAATCGGCTCTACGAGAGAACCGGTTTGCAGTCGCTAGCTCGGTCGCCCGAGTTTGCTACCTTAGGACCGTCATAGTCAGGTTTGTATGCTTCTCAAGTCGGGCGCAAGCAAGAGTCAGAAAACCCGTACGAGTCGCATAAGCGGTTTTTTAGTGCTCTACCACTGAGCTACCCCCAGGTCGAATCTGGGGGGTGGGACTCGAACCCACGACCACTACCTGCCAAAGGTTTGTACGCTCGTGCCGTTGGGTACGGGTTGTTTCAACCGTCAGCCAAACACGGCCTCGGGGCGAACTGTCAAGTTGCCAGTGTCGTGTCGGTCGATGACATAATCGCGCAGTTTCACTTCCGGCACCTCCAGGTGGCGGGCCAGTGCGCGCTTGATTTCGTTATCGCTCGATGCCGCGCCGACATCCAGGTCTCCCTGCGGGATGTCAAGGCTTCGGCCGTCGAACCGAATGTGGACGACGCTCACGCCGTGTTCATGCTCGGCCATGATTTGTTCCCTCACACAGCGCCATTGTTACTCTCCTCGTGTCCACAGGTTCTCAAAAAGAGCAAGCTCGAACAAGTTCCAGGAGCGACTTTCGCTCTCTCACCTTTTTGGGGTGAGTCGAGGATGTAGGAATCGAACCTACAAACCGGTGCGAGCACCGGTTGAGACCGTTTGTAAGCTCCTGCGGTCGGGTGCGAGCCTGTTTCCGCCATCGACGGCCAGGGCTTTGAAGACCGACGGCCTGCGTGCAAGTTGATAGAGCAGTGCGTTCGTCACCTTGAAGCGCTCCGCCGATGAGTTGTTACACACTCTTTAAAGGATGGCTACTTCAAAGCCTACCTCTCGGGTTCTTCGTATCTTCATAGCTTCATACCCGCCAGCCAAGCTGGCGGTACTGGTCCTCTCGTACAAAGTATGTATCCTCCGTCGATTCGGCACGCGTGCCTCGGATGTCGGCTGTGAAACCAACGAAAAAGGCCGAGCGATCTTCGCCGCCCGGCCTTGAAAGACAAGTGTCTGAATCAAGTCTGGCGTCAAGTTCGCAATGGGAATACGACCGCCGTCCACGTCGCCTTGGCCACGCGTTCGGCTTCCGTGGATTGCTCACCTATCTGATCAAGAGTCATCTTTCCCTCAATGGGTCGGGAGACAGCCAAGCGATGTTACATCCACGTTGTAGATGAATAGACGTACGAATGACGTGCAAAGTTCGCGATGATTCCGGTTTTTTTCGAATTCGCCGTCTCTGACCGCAGCACGATACGGACTGATTCCCTCGCGGGAGGTGGCTGAAGGTCGATCCATCCGCTAGAGATGCCCCGTCGTAGATCGCGCTTGGAACGATGTGAATCGTTAATCGTTCTGACCACGGAAGCCCCCGGTGGAGGGCTCAGCCAGGCGTCCACTAAGCGAGCGTTCGAGCACCCAGGCCCCGATATCGATCGGCAAGCGGGCCAGCGGTCCGGCCAGCATCGCGGCAACTCCCAGTGTCCCGACCATGGGCAGGTTCATCATCAGGTGGTACATTGTCGTCTCCCAGTTCATTTCTGTGGCGTGTTGCCCTACACCCCATATCCACTTCGCCACGGCAATCGGACGGACCAGTTCGGAAAAATCGAGCCACCGCGTCCTGTCGCCCCCGCGATGCTGATATGCCTGGTGGGAGGGCTGGGTCTCGGTCCAGTCCGATGCGAACATACCCCGAGCTGTACCTGGAGATTTCCCGTGATCTGGTTCTGTTGCTGGACGATCGCGCTATTGCACTATGACCAAGGGGCGGCGGAAGCGACCGACTGGATGAAACCGCCCAGGTGGACGGGAAATTACTGGGGTCCAGCCGCGACCCGTGCCCGCTTGATGGGACAGCTTCCGCCTCTACCCACCAGCGCTGCGATGAAGCGTTGGGGCTCGTGGGGCTCCGGCATGCTGCGAGAGGGAGATATCGTCTTCCGGCTCGGTGATGCCAGGACCTTGCGGGGCATCTTTCCACTCAGCCAGTTCATCGCCAAAGCCACGGGAAGCCCGTTCTCACATACCGGAATTGTTGCGGTCGAGGATGGCTCTCCCGTGGTTTACGATTGTTCGTCCTCCGGGGTTCAGCGTCAGCCATTCGAGGTCTGGATGCTAGACTGCGTCGGAGGCTTGGGAGTCAAGCGGCTCAAGCCCGAGCTACGCCATCATATCCCTGGCATGATCGGCTACTGCCGCGCAAATTCGAGCAGCAGGTGCCATTCGACTACGGGTTTCACCTGGACGATGCCGCGCTTTACTGCGTCGAGCTGACCGAGAACGCATTCCGATCGCAAGGCTTGGTTCTTTCCCAGCCGGTGCGAATCGGCGACTGGGAGCATCTGACTCGCTATCCTCTGACCGCCTTGGCGATCCCGTACGGTACGGGGCTGGTACTGAAGCAGCCGATCACACTCGAACAGCGCGTCTACTTACCCGGGAACGAACGCCAGGGCGTGTGGGCCTCCCCCTTGCTTGAGAAGGTCTTCGGCCCCGAAATAGAGTGCGACCGAGAAGCTGCTTCTTCACAGGGTAGCCGCCTTAGCTTGCGGGGTGATCTTGAACTGGCCGTCTTCGCTGTCGGAGAGCTACGCCGCAGTTACAAAGAGTTACCCGCACGACTCATTTGTGACCTGGTCCAGTTGCCGCGGGTCCGCGAGCTCCTGGCGGATCGCGGTCGCTCCGGGCAGTGATTCTGCGGCTTTTCGAGCAACTCCACGCCGATCGGGCCCATAGGGCTCACCCTCCGAGCACGCTCGAGGCCGCATGACGCACCCAGGCCGTGCGGACTGCTACGCGGCAAAGTTGACTTCGGCACGCCGTGCTGTGGCGCAGGTTGATCCGGGGCGGTCCATGGCCCTCACTGTTAGCTCCTTGCTGTAACCAACCGGGTCAGGTTCACTGGTGAGATGCCAGGTGACGGGTTCATTGATCGAGTCCGACCGACTTCCAAGATCCCCACCTCGCACACTACCGAGATCTCAACCGCTTCGCTAGCCGTGCGAGCGGCTCCGAAGCATCGAGCTCGTGATCGCTGCGCCTCGTCGAGCACTACGACGCGGCCGACGGCGACCCCCGATGGAGTACCCCAGAAGTTCCGCCGGGCATCCAGGCGGGCCCTCGCCGCGGCGATGGCGATCTCGGAGCCGCCGTTGTCCCGGACCGTATTGTCGTGCAGCCGGACCTCGTACTCACTCTTAGAGACTGTCCCATAAGGTCGGTTCAAGCTGCATTGCGGTAGTGGAACTCGGCGTCCGCATCGGAGGGCTGGAGCCGGTGGAGCATCAACTGGATCATCGCCAGCTTGATGAACGACTCCGACGACAGGACGCTCTTCTCCCGGTCCTTGCTCAGGCGGCGGCAGCGGCCCAGCCAGGCGAACGTCCGCTCGACCGTCCACCGGATCGGCAGCTTCACCCAGCCCTCGCACCCCTTCGGGCCGGCGCACGATCGACAGGTCCCAGGCGGCGTTCTCCTCGACCCACTCGTAGAGCTTGAAGTTGTGGTACTTCGAGTCGGCGTACATCCGCACGACCTTGCCCATCGGCTGGCCGTCCAGCCGGGCGAACAACGCCGGGGCCGCCGCCGCGTCGTCGACGGAGGCGGCCGTCACCAGGACGGCCAGCAGCAACCCCATGCTGTCCACGACGATATGGCGCTTCCGGCCGTCGACGTTCTTGGCGTTGTCGCGGCCCCGCTGCTCGCCCCCGGAGGTCGTGTCGACCGACTGGCTGTCGACGCTCGCGGAGGTGCGGGGGTGGTAGGGCTTCTCCGCCGTGCGGACCTTGCGGCGGAGCCGGTCGTGGATCGTGTCCAGGGTCCCGTCGCGCCGCCACTGGTCGAAGTACCGCCAGACGGTGCTCTTGGGCGGGAAGTCGCCGGGCAGGTATCGCCACTGGCAGCCGGTGCGGAGGATGTAGAGGATGGCGTCGAGGACGTCCCGCATGTCGGTCTTGCGGGGCCGCCCGCCGCCGGGTTCGGGCGGGATGTGGGGCTCGATCAGGGCCCACTGGGCGTCGGTGACGTCGCTGGGGTAATGGTGCGTTCTCATACCATTTCTACGCCTGTCACACCCCGATTGTTCCCCTTATGGGACAGACTCTTATCGGGTCCGATCTTGAAATCCGAGCCTGCGTTGCCAACGGCGATGCCGCCCTTGACGGCCTTCTCCACCGTCGAGTCGCGGACCGCGAGGCGATAGCGGCCCCTGGCGAATGGCCCCTTGGCGAGGACCGACGGCGCGAGCCAGATGTTCTGGGCCTCGCCCCGAAATCCATCCACGAACCCGGCATCCCGAATCACACTCCCTTGCACGTCGATCGAGACATGGCCCTCTTGGGCCCGCTCGGGATCAGACGAAGTTAGGTCATGGATCGTCCCTCCAGGTTCATCCCTGGCGGCCTTGGCTTGCTCGGCCCTCGAAGGCACATCGGCACCGAGTCCGACTAGGCCCAAAACAAGCGTGATAAAAAAAGGCGACCGTGTACCAATCATTTCATCAAATGTATAAGAACGAGACGTACCTTCTACCATTCGGGGGATTTGGCCCCGTCCTGCCGTCCCGCATTTCGCTTGAGCATGACACACCTGCTTTCTTTGTTCGATGGCCCACGGGGATCGGGGCAACCGGATCCTCATCTTCAGTTATCGATCGGTTCAACACTGCCAGCACTCATGAAGCCGCTCGACCAGTCGGAGGAAGACGCCTTGCCATGGATTCCACGACAGCAACCGATAAACCAGCCGCCGTCCCGTCCGCACGATCTGGCATGGCATCTGGATGAACGCCGCGCAGTACGTCGCGAACTCCATCCGCAGCAACGTTCGTTTTTCCGCCTCGTGTTTGGCCCGGTGCCGCGGCGATACCGGAACCAGCAGAGCGCTTCAGGCCTTCAGGCTCCACGCCAGCGATCCCATTACCATGTACGCCCAGTTGCTGACCAGGTCGTCCACAGGCGTGGTCAAAGCGCGAACACCGCTTTTCAGTGGGCGATCAAGTTTTCCTGCTCGCAACGATCGTTGGCGCAGAAGACAACCTCCTCGGCGGTCATCTGGCGATCGTTGGTAATGTAAAAGAAGTAGCGGTATTCCTTGAACAGTCGCAACTGCCCCTTGTCGATTCCCAACCGCTTGCGAAGCACGATCATCCGATAACTCTGTCGGCAAGCGACAGGCTGGTACCGAAACTCGGCGACTCGCTCCTCGAGCAGCTCACTCTATTCATATTCGCGCTCCCGGACGATCTCTTGTTTGACTCGCGGGGGCTTCTCGCGGGCTGAGGTTTTGATCTGGTATCGGGGCGGCCGTTTCAGCAGTCGGTAGCCGCCCGCCGGCAATTCGTCGGCTCTGTCCTTGAGAGAATCGTAGGCCTCGTAACCGAAGACGAAACGAATGTCGCCCGCCCTGTCCCAGCGATCCAGGTGCTTGGTCTGGGCGAACTTGGTGTCCCCCCGGAGCAGGATCTTGCGGAAGCCCGCCCGGCGGCAAAGTGTGACGGCTTTGTCCAAGAAGACGTCCGCCATACTCCTGGGAGGGGCGGTTGCCGCTGCGATTGAACAGGAACAACGGTTCGGCGGTGTTGGCCAGCGAGATCAAGAGCGGTGATAACCATATTGGCCGTTGTAGGCGAAGTCCATCCCCTGTTTGCACTCGGCCTCGCTGCGCACGATAGTTCCATCGGTGCTCACGATCGCCTCCTGGAAGAACTCCTCAGGCTGCTGAGCCCAGACTCGGAGCCGGGATTGATTGATGGTGTCCATCAAGGTGAGGACGTCGCGCTCGGTGAAACGGCGGCAGAAGTCCCCCTCGGTGGTCGCGTCAGAGATTCGTTGGGCTCCCAGCGCATCGAGGTAGACCTCATCGTTGCGCCGCAGTTCGAGGTGTTCGATGCACTGGCCGCCAGCGAGGATGTTGAAGGCGATGTTCAGGACATAGTCGGATTCGTGGTACGTTGATGCCGTTTGAGCAGCCGAAGGTCGCGGTCAATATCCTGGACGAGGTCGAGTTTCTGAGCCAAGAGGAGAATGGCACCGATGCCGCCAGCACTGAGGCCACGGACACGATCAGCGTGTTCGTAGTGGATATTGCTCGCCGTCATCATAGGTACAGGCCGCTCGGGACCGGGCGAATTGTCGAGTCGTTTCTTAATTCGCCGTCGCCCTTCCTGGAAAAATCTCTTCTTGCGTGCCGCACGCTTTTTTCGGAGAAGTACGCTCACTCGAAAGCCCCCTTTTTCTGGAATAGTGAGGATGTGTTTCTACCTCCATTATTCCAAAAAAACAGAGGGGTTTTCGAGCTTTTTCTATAAATCGCACCGTCTACTAAAAATCACCTTGTTCAGACTAGGTGAGAGACCAGACCGGCTATCTCCGAACGTCGAGGCCGTGAACGGCTACCCTCGAGGCATTAGGTATGATGATGACATAATGAAAGTCGGTTCTGTTTTCAACGAAAACAGAACCGACATCAAGGAACTGGGATGAACTACTATGATCCGGGGTGCCGAGGCACGGGCAAGGCAGGCTCTCGTTGACTCAATGCCAGTCTTCAAGCGATCCTCCGCGACCTTGGAGTTGGGGCCTCCCGGACTGTCCAGGGTTAACCGTCACGTCGTAAATGTGCCGGACACGTCGGTGTCATTGGTTGAGGCCTGGTTGCCGGTGATGGTCGTGTCGTCGATGACGACCGTGCCGCCGGGGAGCAGGTCGAGTCCACCGCCCACGCCCACGCCAGCGACACCGGCGGTGCCGGCGGTGCCGGGGAAGGCTGAGCCTGGGAAGCCGCCCGGAGTTCCTCCCGGCCCGGCCTGCACTCCTCCCCCGAGCCCAACCGGCGCCTCCCAGCCCCCGGTTGGCCTGGTTGCCCGTGATGGTATCAGTGGCCTTGGACTGCTTGGAACCCTTCTTCGCACCAGCCTGGGCTGGATGGTCAGGGTGCCGGTCGTCTGGTTGAAGATGCCGCCACCCAGACCCGAACCGCCGACGCCGCCGTTTCCGCCATCGCCGCCTTTGCCGGTCGCGCCGGAACCGCCGAGCCCGCCGTTGCCTCCGCTGCCGCCTTGACCGAAGCCGCCACGCCCGCCCATGCCGCCGATACCGCCATTGGCCTGGTTATTGGTGAAGTTCACGGTGATACCCGTGAAGGACGCGGTGCCGCCATTGTCCAGCCCGCCGCCGACCCCAGCGCCGGCCCCGCCTCCCGTTCCCCCATTCCCTCCTACGCCGAAGCCGCCGTCGCCACCGCGACCCGTTGGGCTTGTCTGGCCGCCGCTGGCTCCGAATCCGAAGCCACCCTGACCGCCGTCCCCACCGCCGCCGCCATTGGCCTGATTGCCTGTGAACGTGCTGGCGGCCGGAGGCTTGGATGGTTTCTGTGCTTTGAACGTGACTGTGCCGCCAGTGGCGTTGAACAGCCCGCCGCCGGTGCCAGCGCCGCCCAGGCCGCCACCGCCGCCGGCAGGGCCGGGGGAGGTGTTGGCGAAACCACCGGGCCCGCCGATGCCGAGAGGCGCCGTACCAATGCCGCCGGTGGCCCCTACGGCGCACCCCGGCCAATCCGCCGTTGCCCCCCCGTCCACCATTTGCCTTGTTGGTCGAGAAGGTGACGGCGGCGGTGCTGGTAAACGTCCCGCCGCCGCCGTTAGAAGACACCGCCGCCAACACCGTCACCGGCCTTGCCGCCCTGGCCGCCGGCGCCGCCGCCGGCGGCACCACCTTCGCCGCCGTTGCCCCGAGAGAACCGTTGCCGCCCACGGCGCCGTTGCCGTTGCCACCCTGGCCGCCCTTACCGCCGAAGCCGCCGTTGGCCTGGTTGGCCGAGAATGTACTGGCACCGCCGCTGAGCGTGACGGCGCCGAGGTTGAACAGACCGCCGCCCTGGCCAGTCCCGCCCGCGCCGCCCGCACCGCCTGCACCGCCGCCGCCGTCCCCGCCGTTGCCGCCCTTGCCGTTCGCCGACGCTGTTGCCGCCGCCCCCCCCTACGCCGAAGCCGCCGGCACCGCCTGCGCCCCCCTTGCCGCCTGTGGCATTGTTGGCCGAGACCGTCGTACCCGAAACCGACAGGCTCGCGCCGGCTGCGTTAGAGATTCCCCCGCCGATTCCCAGACCCCCTGCGCCACCCACGCCACCTGCGCCACCCACGCCCTGGGGGTGGCTGTCCGTGCCGGCGGCACCACCAACGCCCTGAGCGGAACCGCCGTCGCCACCGGCACCACCGTCGCCACCGATGGCCTGGTTAGATGCAATCGTGCTGTTGGAGATGCTAAGCGACCCGGCCGCATTGAAGATGCCACCTCCTTGGCCGTCCGTCCCGGCCGAGCCATTTCCTCCGGCTCCTCCGGACTGGCCGCCGCTCAGGCCGTTCGCGCCTGCGGTCCCGTTATTCCCGGCCGCGATATTGTTCACGACGGCCACCGATGAGAGCGTCAGCTTGCCTCCGGAGTTCAAAATCCCACCCCCCGTGCCAGAGGCGAGGCCATGCTGAATCGTCACCTGTGAGATTGACACCTTACCACTGAGGACCTGGAAGACTCGATCGAGACTATTACCATCAATAATGGTGCTGGCGGAACCCTTCCCCTTGATGGTCAGATTGCGCGTGATATCGAGGTCTCCGGTCGCGCTGGCGTCCTCTCCGGCACCGGCGATCGTCAGCGTGAATGTGCCGCTCGGAAGGATGATCGTGTTGGAGCCTCCTCGCGAATCCGCTGCCTGTATGGCCGATCGCAAGGAGATATGGCCGGTGGAGTCCTTGCCGTTTTTCAGGTTCACGGCCACCGTGTCGAGGATCGTATTGACCCGGAATGTCGACAACACCACGCGGTCTTCAAGCATCTGGAGCCTCGGCTGAAACCGCGACATCGATCGCTTGCCGTTTTTTCGTCGAACAGCGTAACCGAACATCAAACACCCCCTTGAAAGAAAATAGAAACGGTGCCCGCTCACTTAAGAAACTGGTTTCGGTCCATGCAGGCGCAGGGAATTGCAACACGTTGCCTGCATGAGCATCAGGTAGCTGCTGGGCCTTGGGGCCGTGCACTACATCAACGTCATCGTTTCGAAAAGAAAGGTCTTGATCTCTCTAGGTCCGTAGTTTCCCTGAAACGGCTGCGAGATCGTCGTTTGACTTGGCTTGACGAACCATCTCCCCGCACAACAATGACTGATCATGATATCACAGTAAGAACCGAATTGATGTTGAACTATTTCAACGGCGCGACGACTTTCCGGTAACAGGAAAAAAAGCCGCGCCACCTTGGGCGTGTATCTACTCTGCGCCGCCAGTACAAGGTTTATTGTGGTAGACCAGCATACCGAACACAGGGACGAAAAAGAGTTAATTCGCCAATATTATACATTTGATCACGTTGTGACAGACAAGAGGACATCACTGATGCTTGATAAATGGAACCCAAGCGACAGTGACGTCCCCATTTTGCGTGCCCAGACGTCGCCGGTCCCTGGGCGACGGGCTAGTGATCGAACTTGTCAGAATCCCAGGACATACGGGAAACCGCCGCCGGGGGAGGCAACGGGGAACGGATAGGGGTAAGGCCGAGGGAACGGCCGGTACGGCCAGCCGTACGAGTAAGGTCGATACCACCCGCCGTAGTGCCCGCCAGATCGGTAGCCCCAGCCGGGACGGTAAACTGGACCGCGATACCCCGAGCCATATCCCCGAAACCCGCCATGGTGAACCCCGGGGCCTCGTCCCGAACCCCCGGCCACTGCCACTTGGCTCCCCGTGGCCATCAGACCACCGAGGATCATGACCGTAGCCAACGCCGCCAATTTGATGCTTCTCTTTGCGTTCATCGTGCACCTTCTTTTCCTGAGTTAAGCCTTGCGTGGTCGATCTTTTGCGTCCGTCTCGGGGCCTTTTGATGCCCCTCGCTGGGTTATCACCTTCCCAAGTCTGACCGGACACGACGGCGGCGTTATTTTCGGGCGGCTCCGTCGGAATAGTGGTGGATCGCGAGGATGAGGCATTAGAATGAGGGCTCACCGACACAGCCCAGGCGGTTACCGTACTGACATAGGTCGTGCTGAATCAGTTCATCGCCTGGACTCGGTCGGGAATCAGAGGCTTCGAGAACGATGGTGGATTCGGGTTCGGGGAACGAGAGCTTCCACAACTTGATCCGGCGTGTTCGAGACGGGGACGAGCAGGCGGCTGCAGAACTGGTACAGCGCTACGAGCCGGCCATCCGACGAGCCGCGCGGGTGCGGCTAGTGGACAAGCGGCTGAACCGGCTCCTCGACTCGACGGACATTTGCCAGTCGGTGCTCGCCAGCTTCTTTGTCCGCACTGCGCTGGGACAATTTGAGCTGCAGACCCCGGAGCAACTCCTGAAGCTATTGGCCACGATGACGCGAAATAAGCTTGTCAACCAGGCCAGGGGACTGGGCGCCGCTCGTCGTGATTTTCGCCGGGTCGAGGCGGCCGGTGATGCCGGTATTGGCGACAGCACGCCGGCGGAAGGCAAGATCGAGCGTCTGGCCGGGTCCGGCCCTACGCCAAGCCGCGTGCTTTCCGCGCGAGAACTCTTGGAGAAGGCCCGCCAGCGATTCTCGCCCGAGGAGTTCGTGCTCCTGGAACGGCGCCAACAGGGCTACGGCTGGGCCGAGATTGCCGCTGAGCAGGGCACAAGTCCGGAGGCGGTTCGGAAGCGCCTGGAGCGCGCCATCGACCGCGTTGCTCAAGAACTGGAATTGGACCAGTCCACCGCATGAGCATGGGCCACCGTCGCCAATCAACCGTGACCTCTGGTCCCACTGCCACGGGCCAGGATGTATCCTTGGTGGCTGTCCCGCCTGGTCCGAGCCACCTTATCCAGGACCATCGTGAGCGATGGCGGCACGGAGAACGAATGACGGCCGAATCCTATATTCGAAAGCTCGCGCCAAAATCAGTTAATCCCGCTGATCTTCTCGATCTGATATACAACGAGGTCCTCCTCCGCGAGGAGGATGGCGAATCTCCCCAGCTCGGCGAATACCTCGACCGCTTCCCGGGGCATGCCGAGGCACTTCGAGTCCAGTTCGAGGTGCATGAAGCCCTGCGATCGAACCACTCCGTCACGCTGACGCTCTCCACGATCGATAGAGGCTCGTCAGAGCCCTCGAGAGGCCTGGTGATCGACGAATCCGCAGCCAGCCCGCCGCACACCAAGTTCCGGCCAGCCGGCGGTCATCGATCCGATCTCGGTACCAGGGCGGGTGCCGAAACCCCGAAGGTCGCGGTCGACAGGGTTGCAGCGACCCCCGACACGAGTTGGCCCCGCGTTGAAGGCTATGACATTCTGGGTGTGCTGGGCAGCGGTGGAATGGGAGTCGTTTACCGCGCGCTCGACCGCAAGAGCGGCCGTCTCGTCGCGCTCAAGACCATGAATCGCGTCGGGGCGATCGCTTTGCTGCGGTTCAAGCACGAATTCCGCACCTTACTTGATGTCGCCCATCCCAATCTGATCACCCTCTACGAGCTGATCTGCGACGGACGAAACTGGTTCCTCACGATGGAACTCCTTGATGGGGTCGATTTTCTTCGGCATGTGAGGACCGAGGCTGCGACAAGCTCCATCCCGCAAACATCCCGGATCGAGGCGGGCGACATCGTGGCTCGGACCGAGACCGAAGTGATACCTGCTTGGGAAGCGCAACCGCCGAAGCCATCGCCGTCGAATGTGTTCGCATCAGAAGTCACACCCGCGGAGCGTACAATCGCTCCCAGCCAGCTCACCAGGCTCCGCGGAGCACTGCGACAACTGGCCGATGGCATCCAGTCGCTGCACGCGGCGGGCAAGCTACACCGCGACATCAAGCCCTCGAATGTGATCGTGACTCGCGACGGACGGGTTGTATTGCTCGACTTCGGCCTGGCCGCTGAGCAGGACCAAGACGGGCAGCACCTCAGCACGGAAGAGCATCTCGTTGGGACGGTGGCGTACATGGCCCCCGAGCAAGCCTCGAACCGGCCGGTCTCGCCTGCGAGCGATTGGTACAGCGTTGGCGTGATGCTTTTCGAGGCCTTGACCGGCAGGCTGCCATTCCTGGGCGGCTCGATCACGGTGCTGCTGAATAAAGAACGGTACGATCCTCCGGAGCCCATCGAGCTGGTACCGGACGTGCCCGAGGATTTGAACGCGTTATGCGCTCAACTCTTGAAGCGAATGCCGGAGGATCGTCCGTCCGGGTCCGAGATCCTGCGTCGGCTGGGGAGTCTGGGTGAAACCGATGAACGGGGGTCGGGCAAGCCAGGGGTCCATCTGACCGCCTCTCCCTCGACGTCAGGCCAGAGGATGACCCTCGTCGGCCGCCGGCATCATCGGGCCGCATTGCAGTCGGCGCTCGATGACATGCGCCGGGGCCGGCCCGTCGTTGTGTACCTGCATGGGTCGTCGGGGGCAGGAAAGACCGCGCTGCTCCAGAGCTTCCTGGACGAGCAGATCGAGCGTGGTGATGCCGTTGTCCTGGCTGGCCGCTGCTATGAACGCGAGTCCGTTCCGTACAAGGCTCTCGATAGCTTGATCGACTCGCTGGGCCATTATTTGGGCCGGCTCCCACAACTGGAAGCCGCGGCCCTGCTACCGCGCGACGTGGGGTCGCTGGCGCGCGTTTTCCCCTGTTTGCGAAGAGTCGAGGCAGTGGCCCAGGGCCAACGTCGTGGATTGGAAGCTCCCGATCCGCAGGAGCTGCGCCGCCGGGCATTCGCTGCCTTGCGCGAACTCCTGGCTCGGATGGGCGACTGGAAACCGCTGATCCTCGCGATCGACGACGTGCAATGGGGTGATGTTGACAGCGCGGCCTTGCTGATCGAATTGCTCCGTCCCCCCGATGCTCCGGTGCTCTTGTTTCTGGCGACTTATCGTAGCGAAGACCGCGTGACCAGCCCGTTTCTTCAGGCGCTTTCGAAGGCACAGGTCCTGGGCGGGGCTACCGACGAAGATCATGGAGCCTACCGCGGATCAGGCGTGGTTTATCGCGAGCTTGAACTGGAACCGCTAGCACACGATGAAGCGCAGGCCGTGGCGCAGGCCCTGCTCGGGGAGTCCGACCTGAGCGAATCGGCCAGTCGGCAGAGCCTGCTCGATGCCATCGTCCGAGAGTCGCGGGGCAATCCCTTCTTCGTCGCCGAGCTGGTGCGACACGTGCAAGGGGGCAAGATGCCCGTAGGACTGGAGTTGTCCCCCACTGGAGGCGACACTCCGGATAGGGGTTCAAGGTCGAGCAAACTGGCGCTGGATGCGGTGCTCTGGTCAAGGATCCGCCAACTGCCGGCCGAGGCGCGTCGCTTACTGGAATTGATCGCGGTCTCGGGTCGTCCGCTTCGGCTTGAAGAACTCTCCCGGTGTGTTGAACAAGCGCAGGATGAGCGCACGTCGTTAGCACTGTTGCGGGCCGGGCGGCTGATCCGCAGCACGGGGCGGGCCGAGAGCGACGAGGTCGAGACCTACCACGACAGGGTACGCGAGACCGTGGTGGCCCACCTGGAGCCGGAGGTGTCGCGAGAGCATCATCACCGGCTCGCCCTCGTCCTGGAGGCCGCGGGGCAAACGGATCCCGAAGTCCTCGGTGTGCATTTCCTGGGTGCTGAATTACCGGAGCGGGCAGTCGAGTACTTCGCGCAGGCCGCGGATCAGGCAGCCCAAGCCCTGGCCTTCGAACGAGCAGCGAGTTTGTACCGCTGCGCATTGGAGCTCGGGACGGGAAAGCCCGGACTTGACCGGGCTCTCAGTGCTGCGCCTCGGCGATGCCTTGGCCAACGCAGGTCGCGGGGCCGAAGCTGCGCTCGCCTACCTGGCGGCCGTGCCCGGCGCAACAGTCGCGGAAGCACTCGATTTACAGCGCCGCTCAGCAATGCAGTTCCTGATCAGTGGGCACATCGACGAAGGGCTCGCCACGCTACAAACAGTACTTGCGACGGTGCACATGGCGCTGCCGAGCACACCGCGGCGATCGTTGTTATCGCTGCTGTGGCAGAGGGGACGGCTGCGCCTCAGGGGCCTGGGTTTTCGCGAGCGCGACCCCAGTGAAATCGCTGAAACAGTCCTGACCCAGGTTGACGTCTGCTGGTCGGCCGCCGTAGGCCTGAGTGTGGTGGACACGATCCGAGGGGCAGACTTCCAGGCGCGTGGACTGCTCCTATCACTGAACGCAGGCGAGCCCTCGAGGATCGCCCGTGCCCTGGCGATGGAAGCAGCCCACGCCGCATCGACTGGCGGCTCGAATCGCAAGACGACGGAGCGGCTCCTCGAGATGGCGGATAATCTGGCGCGCCGCGTCGAGCACCCCTATGCCCAGGGCATGGTGACCCTGGCGCGAGGAGTTACGCATACCTCGAGGGCCGGTGGCGGACGGCGCAGGAGGAATGCGATCGAGCGGAAACCGTCTTTCGCGACCATTGCACGGGCGTTGCCTGGGAGCGTAACACCGCCAATGCCTTTTCCCTGTGGGGCCTCAGCCACCAGGGCGAGGTCGCGGAGCTTTCCCGTGCTGGCCCATCCTCCGCGCACAGGCCGTCGAGCGCGGCGACCTCTACGCGGCGATGAACCTGAGCTCGTACCTGATGTCAATCGTGCGGCTCGCGGCAGACGACCCAGGCACGGCGCGAGCCGAGCTACGCGAGACCATGTCCAGGTGGTCATACCAGGGGTACCACGTTCAGCACAACGACGCTCTCTGGGCGGCCGTCCAGATCGAGCTCTACTGTGGTGCGGGTGAAACGGCCTGGGACCTGATCCGCCGGTCCTGGCCGGCACTTCGACGTTCGCTCCTGCTGCGGGTCCAGTTCATCCGTACGTCGATGTGCTTCCTCCGGGCCCGGGCGGCTGTGGCTGCGGCCATGGAATTAATGAGATCCCGCCCGGCCGAAGCCGCGTTCGCTGATGGCCGAGGCCAACCGCGACGCCTGTCGGCTGGAGCGCGAGGGCATGCCCTGCCCCGCGGCCTACGCGCGCGTGATCGAAGGCGCGCTGGCCGCGCTCCGCGGCGATCCCGCGCGGTCGGTCCTCCTGCTGGAGGAAGCCGCCGTACGATTCGAGGCCGTTGACATGAGGCTCTGCTCATCGGCAGCCCGCCGCCGCCATGGTGAGTTGATCGGCGGTGAAACCGGCCGGTCAGCGATCGGTCGTGAGGACGACTGGATGGCGAGTCAAAGGATACAAGATCCCGCACGCATGGCCGCGATGATTCTCCCGCGGTTTGGTTAAGAGGAAGGAACACCTCGCGCTCCAGATGTTGCGGGTTCTTCGTGTCCGAATCGCGGCGTTCAACCCAGGGCTGCGAGTCCCCTGGGCCAGCAAAGCTGTCTTTTCTTCGTAAGTTTCCCATTGTACCATGATGCCGAACCCTGAGTCGCTGGGCGGCGTGACGAAGTTAAACTACGATGAGCGAGCCAGGCAGCGATCGTGCGGGGCTTGCAGTGCAGGAGGCTGAGTGCCGCACTGCGGCTCCGGGATCAGCCTCTGGACATGCACCCGTACCAGCGAGAAAGCTGACAGCTCGCGTCACGTTGAACTTGCATGGCCAGTCATCGTGATCGCGAACCTCTATCTCGCGAGCAAGCTTGCTGGTATACCTGCTGGGTCTTTCAACGACTCGCGAGAGTGCCTGGCATCCTCGGTCTGGCACGGCCTCTATCCGTCGGTTCGAACGACAAACGTGGAGTTGCTTCGTGGTCTCTGCTAGGGCGTTGACATTCGAAGAAGACCTCGACCGGGCCCTCGGCGAAGTGCGCGAGCCGCTCTTGGTGTTCGATCGTGGTGGAGTTCCCACGCTGCATCCGGGTTGGCCAACCGAGCCGCACCGCGCCGCAAGACGATCGCCCGAAAGCCTTTGTGCCGGCCTGTCCGCTCGAGAATCTGGGCGATCCGTCATTCCGCTCGCTGCACAAAACGCGTCTCGCCTGCATGTCTGGCGCGATGGCCAACGGCATCGGCTCGGTGGAAATTGTCGAAGCCATGGGCAGGGGGGGCATGCTGGGCATTTTTGGCGCGGCGGGCCTTCCCTTGGACAGGTGGAGCGGGCCATCGGCCGGATCCAGCACAGCTTGGGCGACGAGCTTCCATTTGGCTTCAACCTGATTCACAGCCCGAGCGAGCCCGCGCTCGAATCAGCCATCGTCGATCTCTATCTCCGACGGGGCATTCGTCTCGTCGAGGCTTCGGCGTTCCTGGATCTGACGCTTCCCGTCGTCCGCTATCGTGTTGCGGGCATTCATGTGACTCCCGCGGCAAGATCGACACGCCGAACCGGGTCATCGCCAAGGTGTCAAGAATCGAGGTCGCCTCCAAGTTTCTCGCTCCGCCGCCGGAGCGGATGCTCGCCGCGCTGGTCGAGCGAGGCGAGTTGACCGCCGAGCAAGCCGCGCTGGCCGCGCGCGATTCCCGTGGCCGAAGACCTCACGGCCGAGGCCGACTCGGGCGGCCACACCGACAACCAGCCCGCCATCGTCCTGCTTCCCACCATGCTGGCCCTGCGTGACGAGATGCAAATGCGGTTTGGCTACGATCGCCGCCTGCGGGTGGGCGCGGCCGGGGGCATTTCGACCCCGTGGTCGGCGGCCGCCGCGCTGGAGATGGGGGCGACCTACCTGGTCACAGGCTCCGTGAATCAATCATGCGTGGAGGCTGGAACCTCGGACGCGGTGAGGCAGATGCTGGCCCAGGCACGGCAGGCCGATATCGCCATGGCACCGGCGGCCGACATGTTCGAGATGGGCGTGAAGGTTCAGGTGCTGAAGCGTGGAACCATGTTTGCCATGCGCGCCGCGAAGCTTTATGAACTCTATCGGACGTACGACCGGCTCGAGCAGATTCCGGACGACAGACCGGCAGATACTCGAGAAAACCTTCTTCCGCGCCCTCTCGAAACGATCTGGGAACAAACCCGCGACTATTTCTCGAACCGAGATCCCGAGCCAGGTCGAGCGCGGCAATCGTGATCCCAAGCACAAGATGGCACTGGTGTTCCGATGGTATCTGGGGCAATCGTCAAGCTGGGCGAACGCCGGCGAGCCCTCGCGAACGGTCGACTACCAGATCTGGTGCGGCCCGGCCATGGCCGCGTTCAACCAGTGGGTTCGCGGGTCGTTCCTGGAACAACCCGAGGAAGCCAGGTCGTGACGGTGGCGCTGAATATCCTGCATGGGGCAGCGGTTCTTTTCCGGGCGTTCGCTCGCCGTTCAAGGGGTTTTGACACCGCCGGGTATCCCGCGACTTTCGCCGCGGCGGCGCGGTGACATTGAGAAGACGGCGATGACTGCTTAACATGATGGGTCTTCCGCACA
>CAWFAF010000062.1:0-281902 GCA_963813575.1 uncultured Planctomycetaceae bacterium | reverse complement strand
CACGAAATGTCACACTTTCGGCGATCATTTCGGCGGTCCAAGGGGCCATCGGACCACTCTTGGAAGGCGAGAGGTGAGCGACGACAGGGGGTTGCAGACGACGAGGCATCCCGGCCGCCGGGATTGATCTCGGGCCTCCCCACGCCGTTTAGTCGAGTAGCGGAGGGGCGGTGTAACCCGCCGCCTCCGCCCTCTTCAAACCGGACATGAAGATTTCCCTCATCCGGCTTGCCCGGACCCGTTCGCTCCGAGGCATGCACTGGTGTCCCAGCTTGGCCGCAGAGCTAGAGCTCAGCTCAGGCAGGAGGTGTGATTCCGTAATCGGGTTTCCCCAAGCGGTCCTCCGTCCCTCTTCCGGCCCATGAGTCCGGCAGGGGCCCTTCGCTCCACGGGAATTACCCCGCTTCCTCGCTACTATGGCCCCCTCCGACTCCCGACTCGGCCGACAGGCAGTTATGGTTTCCCGTCCGTCGTTGATCCGGATCCCGGATCACCAAGCCGGGTCTCTCAGGTTCCCGTGTTGATCTTTCGACGCCTGCTGTCCCGTATCACCCCGGAGGACCCGCCCGTTGCATCTGCTCGTTGCTTCCCGGGCGGCATCGGGCTTCACCACACTAGAAAGGCTGGCCATCCCCATTGTAGTATTTCGAGGCCGAAAGGGTTCGCTTGCGCTACGGCTGACGTCTTCGCGTTCCCGGGCTCCGACGACGAGGTCACCCCAGTCGCCGCCGAGTCGGCTTCATGGTGAACGAGCAATTTCCATGGTCAGTACCTTTCAACTGACAAGATCAACCGAGCTTTGCCTGACGCACCACAGTGTACAGATGCTCGGAAAACGCCCTCAAAACTGCCATTTCCGCCATTTTTCGGGACCTCCGGCGCGGCTTGCAGGCGGCAATGCTCGCACGGCAACACGTTACAGCATCATGAGATCGGACATGATCCCGTGGACTCGATCGGGCCATCCCAGAACCGAGTGGGTATAGGTGCACCGAAACTGCCATATCAATTTCCGCTGATTGTACTCTATCCCACGTTGCTCACCATGAGACCCGACCCGCACGGGTTCGCGCTACAGGGCTGCTGGCCGGTTGAAGAGAAGCGGGGGAGTGGCGCATGGATTCCCGCGCTGGTTATCATGACCTGACAGTGTTGAAGCCTTGTCCCATTGGTCGAGGTGCCCGCGCATCATGGAGACTGGATCGAACGCGAACCCGGAGACCGCTCGCGCCACTCGTGCGTACACGCCGATCAGGCGGCTTGTCTTTCTCGTCGTCCTGGCGATAGGACTGACCCTGGCCTGGGTGGGCTGGCTGGTGGGCGTGCCCTGGTTGATCGTGGTCACGCCACGCTGGCTGGTGCGCGGTGCCTCGATTGGATTCTTTCAAGCCTTGCTGGTGCTTTACATTCTGGCGGTTCCTTCGTTCGCGCTGGGTTCGGTGATGTCGCTGGCGGTCGTCTCTCGCTCGCTGGGGCCGGGTCACCGGTCGCGTCGAACCCGCGCGGGCCGATGGGCGCTGCTGTGTCTCAGTGGTCTCCTTGGCCTGGGACTGATGGAGGCCGGCTCGGCCATAACACTGCGGCGCAGGTCACGCCTTGCCGATCTGCCCACCCAGTTCGCGAACGGCTCTTCAAGAAACGTCAAGCACGACTGGACCGTGGCCGTGCCGCCCGGCCACGCCAAGGCCGGAGGCCGCCGCCCGGCTCGCCTCGAACCGTGAAGTCTCGATCGCCGTGGTTGGTGAGTCGAGTGCGCGGGGAGAGCCGTACCATCCCTGGGTGTCGGTCGGGCAGATCGTGGCCTGGCAGCTTCAGCGTGTGTTTCCGGAGACCAGGTTTCATGTTGAAATCCTGGCCGAGGGAGGCTTTTGTCTCGAACAGTCGGTATTGCTGCTGTACGAGCTGAAACGCCGGCCGGATCTGGTCATGGTCTTTTCGGGGCATAACGAATTTCAGACTCGTTACGGATGGTCAAGGAACGTCCGGCACTATGTGGAGGAGGGGCCAAGGAGCCGGCTTGCGCTGATCGCGCTCGTTCGGCGAGCGACATCCACGGGGAGATTGATCCTGGAAGCGCTTGATCGGTTTCGCGGTGAAATGCCGCCCCCGGCCCGGGCGACTCGCGAGCTGGTCGATCATCCCACGTGCACGTCCGAGGAATACGCATTTCTGAGAGAAGATTACGGGCAGGCGGATGGACGCCCTTGGCGGCCTGGTGCCGGCGCATTGACGCCTTGCCGATCCTGATCGTGCCGCCGTCAAACGATGGTGCGTTCGAACCGAGCCGGTCCGTCCTTGCAGGATCGATGGATCAGTCCGCGCGGGAACAGTTTGCGCGAGACTTTCTCGCGGCCCGAGCGCTCGACTCGAGTGATCCTCGATCGGCCATTGCGGCCTATTCCAGTTTGCTACGTAGTCATCCCGAATTTGCAGAGACGCACTTCCGTCTCGCCCAGGCTCTCCGGAGCACCGGCGTGCTCGACGAGGCTCGCCTCCATTTTCGCCAAGCGCGCGATCTTGACGGCCTTCCCATGCGCTGCCCGACCGATTTTCAGGACCTGGTGCGCTCGGCGGCCGCACGTCATGATGGATTGCTCATCGACGCGCCGCGAGTCCTCGAAGCGATCAGCCCTGATGGGATTCTTGACGATCATGTCTTCCACGACGCTCAGCATCTCAGTTTGCTGGGCCAGGCCGCCCTGGCGCACGACATCCTGGTTCAGCTTCAGAGCCACGGCGCTCTCGGTTGGCCCAAATCGGTTCCCGTCCCCACGATCGATCTCGCCGAGTGTAAGAAGATCTTCGGTCTTGATGCCAACCGCTGGGCCGAGGTCTGCAAACGGTCGGCGTTCTTCTACGTGCGGGCTGCATTTATCCGCTACGATCCCGAGGAGCGCTTGACGATCATGCGGCAATACGAGCAGGGCGCCAAGGAACTGGCCGGTGGCGCTCCGCTCGGGAAGATCGGTGTTACCAGCCTGGATGCGATCAACCGCGCATCGACCCCGTGAAGAGGCTGAGCCCCTAGCCGGCCGCCTCCCACCGCTGGATAAGGCGGAAGAGCGCGGCTTCTGCGCTCTTCAACCGCTCCCGGTCTTCGTCGTACAGGGTGCCTGTTTCCAGCGGCATCCGTCGCACGGCCTCGGCCATCTGGTCGCGCGCTCCTTGCATCTGGTGGTAGAGACGCTCGTAGGTGTCGCGCTTCGGATGGCTTCCCATCGCGGCGAGCTTGCGGACGACCTCTGCAATCTTCTCGTCCCAGGCGCGGAACTTCTCCTCCAGCGGCTTTCGTTCGGCGAGATGCACTCGCTGAGGATAGGAAGGGTTCTTGGCAGGATCCATCGCGGCGTGAGAAGACTGTGCCGTTTCATTCGATTCTTTGGGAGCCAGGGCGGAAGGCGACGACACTGTGGCAACTCCTCTTATCAGGTTCACGAGAACGAATACGAATCGGGCTGCGTCTCGGAGCAATCGAGCAATCCGCGGGATCGTGTTCACGTTGAGCGAAATCGGAAAGAGCGGTAAGATGCGCCGCCCGGATCATCAGGAATCATTCTGACTGACTGACTGCTGGTTGACCAGGGATCTACCAGGACGCGGCGCACGCTTCAGGCAATGGGTGCGATTCCGTCGAGCCGACCAAGGAGGGTTCGTGGCCATGCGTGGCTGCCTCGTTCTCGTGTTTGCTTTTCTGCTTTTTGCCCACGGGGCCGATGGCGCATCGGCTGACCGATCGAAGCTTCCCGAGCTCGCGCCCGGCTGGACGATTCAGCTCGAAGCAGAGTCTCCGAGAATTCGCTGCCCCTCGGCCGTCGTCGCCGCGCCGGACGGCACAGTGTACCTCGGTCAAGACGCGCTGCATGAGCGTGGTCAAACCACGAGTTCCGGCGGCTCGGTCGTGGCGATGAAGGGTGGCAAGATTGCGATCTTCGCCGACCATCTTGGGAACGTGAGAGGGCTCGAATGGGCAGACGGCGTGCTCTATGTGGTGCACGCGCCGTACCTCTCTGCCTTACGCGACACCGATGGCGACGGCCGCGCCGATCAGCGCGTTGACCTGAGCGCGGCACTGGGGCCCGCGGTTTCCGGTCCGGGCGGATGGGATGATCACGTCGCCGGTGGGATCAAGCTGGGGATGGATGGCTATCTTTACCTGGCCATCAGCGATCGAGGCTCTCCTCTTGGCACGGGTGGAGACGACCACGCAATGCGGTTCCGCGGCGGCGTCATCCGCATCCGGCCCGATGGGTCTGACCTGGAGGTCGTGTTCAACCGGTGCGAGAAGTCCGCGTTCCGTCGCCCTGAGTGCAAATGACGAGATCTTCACTTCTGGCGATGCTGATGAAAGCAAGCGATGGCTCAATCATCTTGCCCATCATATTGTGGACGGCCATTATGGATATCCCTACCAGTTTCTGTCGGCTCCTTTCCGCGCATTGCCGATGATCGAGCGCGAGCGAGGAAGGGATCGCGGCCCAGGGATTGTGTTACAACGAGGACGGTTTGCCACCGAGTTATCGCGGCAACTTGTTCTTTTGTGACCGGGGCTTGCAGGCCGTCATGCGCTACGAGCTGCGGAAATCGGGGGCAACTTTCACGGTCGCGCGACGGTCCACGATCGTCACGAAGGGGCCCGTCGCAGATTTTCGCCCGTTTGCGCTGGCCGTGACCGCCGATGGCACCGGCTTCTGGCTGGTTGACCGAGGCGGCGACGGCGGCCCGGGCCAGGGAATACAAGGCGGTAGGCTCTATCGACTCTCGTATACGGGCGACGACCGAACCATTCCGGCTCCGCGGCCGCAGGCCAACGACCTGGCGGCTCGGATCTCGGCGCTGGACCATCCAGCACTCTCTGTTCGGCTCGAATCGCAGCACATCGTCGCGGGGCAGGGAGATGGTGCTGGCGAAGTTCTGATCACGCGGCTGCGAACCAGGACGCCGGAGACAGGGCGGCTGCATACGCTCTGGGCGCTCGACGCCATCGGCTCGCCCGCGGCCCGGTCGGCCATCCGGGAAGCGCTCAATGATCCATCGCCCGCGGTGCGGCTTCAGGCGGCTCGCAGTGCGGGGGTCCGTGCCGATCGAACAGCGCTCAGCAAGCTGACTCCGCTGCTCACCGATCGCGACGCCGTCGTGCGTCGCGAAGCAGCCATCGCGATGGGCAAGATCGGCGATGCCACTGCGAAGGACGCTCTGCTAGCCGCCCTCAGCGATTCGGATCGGTTCGCCGCCTGGGCCAAGCGGCAGGCCGTCCGGCGGCTCGGCTATCCCACGAAAGAGGCTCTCCTGGCTGCATTGATCGATCCCAAGCGGTGTGAAGCGGCGCTCCTCCTGGCCGACGAATCGTGGTCAGTGCCGGTGGTGCAAGCCCTGGTCGAAGCGCTGGGTCGAACGCCAGAGGCTGGCGTCCGGGCGCGAATCGTCGCCAACCTGGCGGGGCAGTACCGGGCCTATCCCAACTGGCCGGGTGGGTGGTACGGGCCGGACCCGTTGGCCCGCCCGTTCCCTCAGAAGACGAAGATCTGGTCGGTCCAGGGATCGAAGACCGTTCTCGAGGGGCTGCGAATTGGCCTGGCGGACCACGATCGCTCGGTCCGATTCCCTTCGATCATCGCGCTCGGGCAGGCGGGGCCGGTCGCCTCGCCGATCTTACGAGCGGGCTTCACGTCCGAAAGTGACGCGAGCAACCAGGAGGCGCTGGTCGAGGCGTTGGGCCTCATGAACGATGCGCCGTCGGTTCAATTGCTCTCGAGTGTGGTGGTCGACCCGGCCCGCGCCGAGCCGGTACGTGCCGCCGCGCTCGACGCCCTGGCCCGCCAGCGCGGGGCAAATGTCTTGCGGGCCCGGTTGACCGTGCTCTATGACCCCAAAGCACCCGACACCCTGGTCGCCCGCGCCCTGCCGGCCCTGGCGCGGGACGGCATCATCCCTTCCAATGATGTCGCGGGCTTTCTCGAACATGATTCGCCTGCCGTTCGCGCCGCGGCGCTTCTGAGCTTGAACGTCAAGAAGGTTATCGCCTCAGACATCAAAACGCTGATCCTCGCCCGGTTCGACGACAAGGCGGCCGATGTTCGTCTGGCCGCTGTGATGGCCGTTGGGGCCATGAAGCTTCGTGAGGCGATTCCGAAACTGATCGATCTCGCTGCCCAGCCAGAGGCCGAGCTTCGCCCCCAGGCGATCGCCGCCCTTTGCTTGATGCCAGACCCGCGAGCGGTCGCCATTTATCGGCACGCGGCGGAGGACTCCGACCCATCGCTCAGCCGGGCGGGTCGGACCGCCCTGCTCGTGATCAATCAGGCTGATCCCCAACTGGTTCGCACCACTGGCGAGAGCGATCGCAATCACGCGGCGGCCGTGGCCACATCGGCCACGGAAGACCTGCGCCACTTCGTCCTCGGTCATTCTGGCGACGCACGCAAGGGAGAAACCCTCTTCTTCGAGAATCAGGCCATCGCCTGCGCCCGCTGTCACCAGGCGGGAGGGCGCGGTCGGCGAATCCCGGCCTGGATCTCTCTGGAGTGGGCCGGAAATACCAGAAGGTCGAGCTGATTCGATCAGTGCTGGAGCCGCCGGCAAGGATCGGAATCGCTCATCGAACGATCCAGAGCGCCGTGCATGGGCTCACGGCGATTGAACTTACTGACCTGATCACCTACCTGGAAAGTCTGAAGAGATGATGGCTGCCTCGATCGGCGGGGGTGATCCGGAAGCGAGACACCGGTCATCGCCCCAGCTTGAGACGCCTAGGCAGGATGAGCCAATCCGAGTAGATTTGAGGAGGCGACGTGGCGAACCGGCCGGTGGGCGTGCCTGCCGGAGACAGACGCCTCGGGCCAATCCTGCCAGGCAGTGTTCTTCTTCCACCGACGAGATCGCCCCCCGACGCCAGGCCTTTTCCTTGCCATCGGCCTCAAGGCAGGGCCCTGCCAGGACAAGCTGAGACGAACATTTACAACTTGTTATATATCAACAGCGTTCCGGGAGAGACGAAACCATCATGATGCTCAAAGCGACCGAAATCCGCCGGGGAATGGTGATCACGATGGAGGGCATTAATTACGTGGTCGTCGATTTCGCCCACCACACGCCCGGCAACCTTCGGGCCATGGTTCAGACCAAGCTGCGCAACATGAACAGCGGCGCCCTCATCGATAAGCGCTTGCGGTCGGTCGATCAGATCGAGGTCCCCTACGTCGAAACCAAAGAATATGAATACCTTTACTCGTCAGGCGACGAGCACGTGTTCATGGATACCGAGACGTACGACCAGCTCCATTTCTCGGAAGACATCATCGGCACGTCCATGCAATACCTGCTACCCAACAGCAGGGTGATGGTCAAGTACATCGCCGACAAGCCGGTGTCGATCGAGATTCCCGATTCCGTCGAGCTGACCGTTTCCGACACCCCGCCGGCGCTCGCGGGCGCGACGGCCACCAATCAGTACAAGGAAGCGACGATGGAGACGGGGCTGAAGGTCGACGTGCCCCCGTTCATCAAGCCCGGCGAGAAGATCCGTATCGACACCCGAACGGGCGAGTATCTGGAACGGGTCAAGTAAGACAAAGAGGGGAGCCGGTCTCGTGGACGACCTGACCCGCCTGCTGTGCGACCTGGTATCGATTCCAAGCGTCAATCCCATGGGTCGCGCGCTAACAGGTCCGGATCTGCTAGAGACCCGCCTGAGCCATTATCTGGAGGCGTGGTTCGCCGAGCGAGGCATTGCCTGTCGCCGGCAGACGATTGCTCCCGGCCGAGATAACCTGCTGGCCGAGTTCCAATCTTCGAACTCGGGGCGAACCCTTCTTTTCGACGTTCACCAGGACACGGTGCCGACCGATGGGATGACGATCGATCCCTTCCGACCGCGAGTCCATGAAGGACGGTTGTACGGCCGGGGATCGTGTGACGTGAAAGGATCCATGGCGGCCATGCTCATGGCCTTGGCCCGGCTTTGCCGCGAGCGGCCGACGGGCGCGGCATCGGTGATCCTGGCATGCACCGTTGATGAGGAGTTTACCCATACCGGCTCTTCGCGGCTGGCGGAAACGGGCCTGGGCGCCGATCTTGCGGTTGTCGCCGAGCCTTCAGGCCTTGACCTGGTTCATTGCCACAAGGGCGCCCTGCGCTGGAAGATTCGCACGCGGGGCGTGGCCTGCCACAGCTCGACGCCTGATCTCGGAGTCAACGCCATCTACCGGATGGGCCGGGTGCTCGTCAAACTTGCCGAGTATGCCGGCGTCCTCTGCCAGAGTGCCTCCGACCCGATTCTGGGGCCGCCCACCCTCTCGGTGGGCCGGATCGAGGGGGGGCAGAGCGTCAACGTGGTTCCCGACTGGTGTGAGATCGAAGTCGATCGCCGGCTGATCCCGGGCGAAAGTCCAGCACAGGCGCATCGAGCAGACGCGGAAGTTCCTCATCGAGCGGCTGGGAAGCCTGGAAGGGATCGAGTTTGCCGACCCGTGGACTGTCATGCCACCACTGGCGCCGAACCTCGGGGAATGGGTGGGACCGCTCAAAGGCGCCGTCAAGGCCGCGACGGGTCGCGAGCCAGACGTGGTCGGCGTGCCCTACGGCACCGACGCCGGACCGCTTGGCGCCCTTGGCATGCCATGCGTGGTTTTCGGTCCCGGAGACATTGCGCAAGCACACACCAAGGACGAATGGATCGAGCTCGACCAGGTGCGGCAAGCCGCGGAAGCCTATTATCAAATTGTCCGCGATCTGGGCTAGCTTTTCTTTCGGGTCGATGATGCTCTGCGGATGCGGGGGGCCCTGCGCCTGCCGATTACGCTCCCCGTCCGCGCGTTGTGCGGGCAACCTCGGCTACCCACGCTCTTTGAGCGTGCCACTCATCGCGATCGGTCTCTTGTCGAGCCGCATCGCTCGTGAAGCCACCGCCGAAGTTGGCTTCGGCTTCACGCCTCTGGTGCTTCGCCGCGCACTCAAACCCTTGTTCATCAAGCTGTTGCGACGATCGCATAACAGTTTACGCGTGTCATCGGTGGGTTTGTTTTGGCGCCTTTTTCTTCCTCGGACGATCCCATCGCCACTTGAGGAGAGCCGCCCACGCCAAGCTCAGCCCGAGCGACTGCCGACCTCTTTCGCGGATTTGACACAATCAGCAATCTGCGCACAACTGTTTCATTCGCCGTGGCGGGGCAATTGCTCAGAACCAATACTTTCGATCCCTCGTTGCCAAGGGGCGCGATCACCCCGCCGCAGCGGCGGCCACACAGGCCGCCCAGCCTTACCGAAGCCGAATTGCCAACGAGCCGAAGTCGGCACTCCTGCACCATAATCATGCGCCAGATCCGCCGACCTCTTGCGGTTTCTTCGACGATCTGTACATGATCCCGATGACCGAGTGGCGAACTCTCGTCCCGCTTCGACACGTTCGATCCCACTGGCAACTGACAACCAGCAACTGGCAACTGGCAACTGATCCCAAGGGCATCCCATACGCCTGCCCTTCGCCTCGACCCACAGTTATCTCGATCCGTCCGGCGGCGCTGCGTTGTCGAGGCGCGAGTTGTTGGAGATGCTGGCTGCGCGCGGGGCGGATTGCCGCCTGCTCACGGCCGGAGTCCTCGACTATGAACGGGAGACAACGCTCGATGAGGTGCGCGCGGGGTTTGTCCTGCCCTCGTAGAGGTTCCGGGCCGATCTGGGGCGCCCTGTTGTGGCACGGTCTCCCGACCTTGCCACATCCGTCGAGGTCAGTGACCCGGGCGTGCCTGGGGCAAACCACAACTAACGGATGTTGGAACCGCGTTGTGTCAAAAGAGAGAGGAACAGTGGTGTTGATTAGGCTTTACGCAAACCAGGCGCCACGCGGCCGCTGTGCCATTCTTGCTCAACGGCTTTCGCAAGTCTCGGACACAGTCCCCGGCGGCGCGATCCAAGCCGCCATGAGGCTTTTCGCATGGCTTCACTCCTCGGAGGAACCGCTGGTCGTGGAGGTTGCGCATCCGGAGTTCCTTGAAGAGCTGGAGGCTGCGTGCCAGGATTATGGCATCATCGTCGAGCGAGTAAACCAGTAGACGCCGTGCGAAGCAAGATTGAGATGCCTGTCCTTTCCTCTTCCTTTCCTCTTCGTCTCCTCTCCTCCTTGAGGCTGTGGGCCAGGGTCTTTGAGGAATGCCCGCCGACCCCGAGGCGACGGCGATGCTGGAGCGGTTCGGGCAGTGAACGGAAGCGATGGCCTCAATGCCGAAGGAGCGTCGACGCGAAACGGAGTGCCCTGCTAGGATGACTCCATCGGCTTCGACCCTCATGTAAGACGCGCTCATAAGTCAGGGTGCGGAGATCGCCCCGGCGACTCCCGTGGGGAAGGGAGGCCGGGGCAATCTCTCGGGAGCACTCAGACGATGAACCTCGTGGCGCGAGTATCAGAAGACGTCGAGGACGAAGTGCGAGCCCTGGTAGAATTTCTTCTTGTCCCAGTCGTGCCAGCCGTGAGGATGGCGGAACATACCAAAGACGCGGTATCCGCCGTAGTAGTTTCGATAATAAGGGCCCTGAATCTGAGGAACGATTCGTTGTTCGCGGGGGTAGCGATACCACCCGTCATAGAGCCCGTTGTACTCGAACCCGTTGCCCGGAACTTGAGGGGGCACGTACGGCCAGTGCAAGTAATCCGTCCAGTCTTGCGCCTGTGCCGAGTTCACCCCGCCGAAGCCGAGGAGAGCCGCGGCCAGGGTCAGTGCCTTGATCGTTGAGCCTCGCGACACGTTCCACCTCCATGTAGGGAAGCCATTCCCAAACCGAGGAAAACATGCCACACGATTCGAGCTCGCGCGGGATTCTCACGGATTTTTTTTCCCCTCCCGAGACCGGTTATGCCTGATGAACCGATTGGCTGCGAAGTGCCTGATTTCCCGCGGATGACAATCGTCCCCGACACTCGTCGCGCCGGGCCTGGCCCTACCAGGCCGCGATCGGCCGGCGGAGGGCGGCTATCCCACACGCTCTTGATCGGCACCCTCATCGCGGTGGCGCTCGGAGCGCAGGTGCCGGCCTGGCCCAAACGTCGGCTCAGCCGGAACAAGACCGGCTCGAGGCCGTGGTGAAAACCCTTTGCTCGCCAGAGATGGAGGGCAGGCGAGGCGAGGGGGGTCGAAAGGCCGCGGCCTTTCTCATCGACGAATTTCGCCGGCTCAAGCTCGAGCCTCTGTTTCAGGGCCAGTTCGTACAGGAGATACCCGCCGCGACTGCTCAGCCACCGCGCGTGCAAGGACGCAACGTGGGAGCCATCTTGCGCGGGGCCGACCCGGCCTTGCGCGAAGAATGGGTGATCGTGTCGGCCCATTATGATCACCTCGGCGTCAGGAACGGGGTGCTTTATCCTGGCGCGGACGACAATGCTTCTGGCGTAGCCATGATGATCGAGACGGCCCGCTCGCTGGCGGCCTCGGCTCAGAAACCAAAGCGTAGCGTCATGTTTATCGGATTCGATCTCGAAGAGGTTGGGTTGTTCGGCTCGCGCTATTTCGTGGCTCATCCGCCGGTGCCGCTCTCCAGGATTGTGCTCTTCATCACCGCCGACATGATCGGCCGCTCGCTCGCAGGAATTTGCCGGCAACACGTGTTTGTCATGGGCACCGAGCACTGCGCCGGGCCTGCGGCCCTGGATCGCCAAGGCGGCCGAGGGCCGCTCCCTGGATATCGGGCTTCTGGGTTCGGATTTGCTTGTGCTGAATCGCAGCGATTACGGTCCGTTCCGGAGCAGGCAGGTTCCGTTCCTCTTCTTCAGCACGGGCGAGAACCCGCTGTATCATTCCCCAGAGGACAGGCCGGAGACGCTCGATTATCCCAAGCTGACGTCGATTAGCCGTGTGATTCACAGGGTTGCAGAGACGGCCGCAAGCGCCGCGGAAGTACCCCGCTGGCTGCCGACCGCCGACCACCCGTTCACCGAGGCGTTGACCATTCGCGACGTGATCCGCGAATTGATCAAGCACCGCGAAACTCTTCGGCTGGGCACCGCTCAGCTCTATCTCATGAACAGCACGCTGACGACGCTGGAAGGCATCGTCGCTCGCGGGAAGATCACCCCTGGTGAACGGGCGAGCCTGGTCCAGTCGGCCCGGCTTGTGCTGCTTACGATTTTTTAGGCCTCAGCCTACCGATTGGTCATTGGGCCGCGCCTGCGGGGCACGGCCGTGTCGACGGGCCGGGGTGGTGCCGGTGGCGGAAAGAAGCCGGGTTGGTGGTCGGGGCGGAAGGGACCGCCACCCATCCGCCGAGGGTCGAAGCCCGGGACGCCGAACCGGTCAGGGATTCGGGGCAGGAGATCAGGGCCGAAGGCGGGACCTCCGGGCACGATCCGGTGGGGAAAGGGGCGGGTGTTGTCGGCCTCTTCGCCGGGGTTGCCGCCTGTCCACGTCCTGTTGGGGGTCATGAACTGAGATAGATACGTGGGCCAAAGACACCGGGGATCCGCCGGCTGTGAGGACACCGGACCCAGAGGTGTGTCTTCGATTTGCCGCGGCTGAGTGCCTTGCAGCCGGATGAGATAGTCGACGATCGGCTTGGCCCTGTATAGCTGGCCCTGGGCCTGCAGAATCTGGGCGCGCAGGCTCACGATCAGGAGCCGGCGGTCCGCGGTTGAGGCCCGAGGCTCCAGGGCCTCCAGGTCGGCCTCAGCCGAGGTGTAATCTTCGCGCAGATAATCGAAAAAGAGCCGGTATTCGTCCAGGGCCTCATCAAGACCCGAATCTTCGCCGGCCGGCGTGCTTTGCTGGCCGAGTGGCTGGTCGAGCAAGCCTCGCCCGACCTTGCCGAGATGCCGGATGCGGCTGATCAGGGGACTGTGCTCTGGAATCTCCCCGCGGACCGGCAGTAATGTGGCTCGTTGAACCCGCCGGCCATCGACCGTCGGTTCCTGGAGCCCCGCCTGCAAAAGCGACTGTGCCGCATGCGCAAGCGTAAGAGCCCATTCCCGTCGGATCGACGCGTCAGGGACGATGAACCTCACCGCCTCGGTGCCCAGGTCGCAGAGCAGCGGGGGCGCAGCCGTGCCCGCGGAATTCATGCGGACCGCGACCGTCTGGCCGTCGGGCGCGAGGGCCAGGTCGCCCATGCGAATCGTGATGTCCAGTGGATGAAAGCGTCTGAGGATGGCCCCTCGGCCGACGTTGGCCACGCAGAGCACCGGATCTTGACCACGGACGTCGGTCGCGAAGACGCATTGCTCTTGCTCGCGGTCGAATCCGATTGATACGCGGTTCCCGTGAGATGGACCACGATAGTCCGTCTCCAGGCTAAACATCCTGCCGGCGATCAGATTCTCGGGGGGTAGAATGGTGATCGGAAGTGCTCGAGACGGCTCTCCCGAGTCGATTGCGATCCGCATTACCTCGAGTTCGCGGCCCCGAGACATCACTCTTCGGCAGACGACCAGTAGCGATTGACGGTCCATGCTCCACACGGGAGGGCCATTCACCTGGCTCAGTTCAATGAGCGCGGGGCGCTGCCGGAAGTCACGCCCCACAACCTGGACAAGCTGGTTCGAAGGGTCCACTCCGGCCGGGCAGGAGGTAAGCCAGCCTCGATCCGTCGGGCGACCACGCTGGCCGGCTAGCGGCAGCGATCATTTTCTGAACCGAGCCGCGATCAGCCCGGACGATCGCGATGGCGGGCGTGCGGCCTGGCCGTGGGACGGCAAGATACTCGCCATCGGGGCTCCAGGCGGCCTCGAGCTCGGGAAGTGTGGACAGCTCATCGACCTGGAGCTCAAGATTGTCAAATGTGGCGATCACGCGCCTTCGATCGAGCGCTTCCTGAACGACCAGCTCGTAACGGCCTCGGACCGGCAAGAGGCCGGTCGCGGGCGAGTGGGGGATGAATCGACCGTAAGCGAGCGTATGCCCGTCAGGGCCCCAGACCGGAGCGGAAAGAGGATAAAGTGATTCCTCGACCAGGACCGAATTGGCTGTCGCTCGCTCGGCGGCCCAGATCCGATATCTCAAGGAAGAGTCAGCCGGCCCCTGGACGCCATCGGTCGAGATCGCCCCCGGCTCCACCAGCGGGTCAAAGGCCGATGCTGCTCCGGACGCCGCGGGATCAGACCGCTGCGCTACCGTGAATACAAGCCAATTGCCGTCGGGCGACCACGAAAGTGGCGAATGCAAGCATGATGCCACGATCTGTGCGGTCAGGAGGTGGAAGAGGCCGAGAAGGGCTGGCTGCATGGGATTGGCTTCCTCAAGAAGCTCGGGCCAAGCCGGTGACGCGGGGAAGCTCTCGAGAAACCCGAGCCCGCCGACGGCCATGAGACGCAGTTGCGTCATGATGGCGAGTGTCGGCCGACGTACCGAGTTTGTAAGCGGTCAAAACAACTCCATTGCACCACACCACCGACTGTACTATATAGTCGCCAACGAGAAGTCGCTAGTAGAATCTGTGGTCCCGTAAGTCCCGAAACCCGGGACTTCACCAGCAATGCGCGAGGCCAACGATATCGGCTGAGGCCGGTTATGGGCGCTCATTTCGACCGGCATCGTTTGACCGGGCGGGTGGAGGTTGTAAGTTTAAGGTCAACCGTCCGCGGCGAGATAAGCGGGTGAGCCCGGCCCACCAAGGACTTGAAACACAGTCGCTTGATGGGTTATCTTATCTTTAGCTTTCTTGAGCTAGGGATCGAGCCGGCTCAGGGGGAGAAACGACGGACTCCCTTTCATCCATTCGGATCGCGGAACTGAACTTCGGGAGCATCCATGCGTTTTGTGCTGATCGACAGGATTCTCGACGTGCAACCTGGCGATTCCCTCACAGCCGTGAAAAATCTGTCCTTGGCCGAGGAATACCTGAGCGATCATTTTCCAGGGTTTCCTGTCATGCCTGGAGTATTGATGCTCGAGGCGCTGACCCAGGCGGGTGCCTGGCTGCTTCGTGACATGGAAGACTTTGCCCATAGCATCATTGTCCTCAAGCAAGCAAAGACGATAAAATATGGGAGTTTCGTGGAGCCCGGCCGCCAGCTTGAGCTGAGGGTCAACCTGATCAGCCACGATGATCGAAACGCTGCTTTCAAGGGCGTGGGCGTGATCGACGGTCAAGAGATGGTTAAGGGACGCATCACCTTGATGCGATACAATTTACGCGACCGAAATCCCGATCTTCACACTACTGACGCCCGGATCGTGGCCGGCCTTCGCGAGCTTTACGCCACGCTCAGAAAAGGCTCAGTCGGCGCCCGAGCGATTGCTCGGATGCCACACGCCCAGGAGGTCAAGCTCAACGCCTGAGAGCCAAGAAGCCTCGCTCGGTTAACGTATTCCTACCTGACCCATGGTTCGCAGAAGCTTGATCAGCACGCCGCCGTCACCGGTATCAGGCGTGGCTTTCGGACCCGATTTTCCACCCGCCGGTCAGCCCCACCCTTGAATCCTCCCTTATGATGTTGCAAGGTTTTTCGATTTGCATCAAGATATCGGCCGTCTGTCCGGCCCTCCCCGTGGGGGCCTCCATTGACGATTGGCAGGTGCGCCGAAACATCCTACCCGAACGATTCTCTCACTTTTGAAGTTCAGCGCTCGAATTGGCCGACGATTAAGTGAGCCGACTTGATCTTCGGCGCCCCGCCGGTCGGTCTGGAATGGGGATGAGCGGCAATCCCTTTAATCCTGAGGATGATATGCCTACTTACGATGAAATTTTTGACAAGGTCCAAGCAACCTTGGTTGATGCTCTTGGGGTGGACGAGGAAGACGTGACCCGCGGAGCGACCCTCCAAGGGGACCTGGGCGCCGAATCAATCGATTTTCTGGACATCGTTTTCCGACTGGAGCGGAATTTCGGAATCAAGATTCCACGGGGTGAATTGTTCCCCGAGAATCTGGTTGCCGATCCCGAGTGGGTTGCCTCGGGCAAGCTCACGAGCAAAGGAATCGAGGAACTGAAGTCGCGATTGCCCTATGCCGACCTGAGCAGGCTGGAGGCGGACCCGGACGTGGAAAAGATCGGAGATCTTTACACCGTCGACATGCTGGTTCAATATGTTCAGAGCAAGCTGACGGCCTGAACGGGCGGCCAAGCCCGTCGGCAGCATCAATTTTGATGCCGGAGGCGGACATGATGGCCCCGGGGTGCCACGCCTGATTCGTGGCGCTCGGTGCCGTTCTGCTCCGATCTGTCAGATTTCTGCATGGTTGTCCAGGTTCTGGCGTTCCCTTCTTGTCTTTTTGTGGTGAGCTGCCCCGCCGATGCGTTGGATCTGGATCGACAAGTTCCTGGAGTTCCGCAGCGGGCAGTTCGCGAGGGCGATCAAGAACCTCACGCTGGCCGAAGAGCACCTCCACGATCACTTTCCTGGTTATCCCGTGATGCCGGCGTCCCTGATCATCGAGGGGCTTGCCCAGACAGGCGGCATCCTGGTCGGCGAAGCGGGAGGTTTCGCTGAGAAGGTAGTTCTTGCCAAGATCCCTCGCGCTGACTTCCTGGGCGTCGCTTGCGCGGGCGATCAGTTGATTTACGAGGTGACGCTCACGGACCTGAGAAGCGAAGGGGCCGTTGTTGAGGCAAAGGCCTTCCTCGACGGAGAATTGCTCGTCGACGCCGAGATCGTCTTTGCCCATCTGGACAACTCGCGCGCCAACCAGATTTTCGGTCCCAAGAATTTCGTCTTCACACAGCAGCTACTCAGCGTGCTCGATCTTGCCAAGGCACAGGAGCGCGCCCGAGAGCGCGATCAGGCGGCTTCCAAGGATGCGGAGTCGAATAATGGCCAGTCCCACGAGTCCCCTGGCAGTCATTGAAGAGCCAGGTCCAATTCCAAGGCGGCATGCTTTGCGAATGTTGGGGCTTGACGAAAAATATGTGGCTCAGGCCGACTTTATGGCCCCTCAAGCCTTGCCAGGCGTCATAATAGTGAGGCGGCCCGATCAAGAGACCTGAGTGAGATACGGTTCAAGGCTTGGTCAGGCGGAGATCAACGAGTCATACATGCTTGGTTCCGAACGCCGCGTGGTCATTACCGGTCTGGGCTTGGTCACTCCTCTGGGTGATACCCTGGACCGATTCTGGACTTCCCTGGTGGAAGCGCAGGGCGCGTGCGCCCCGTCACGGCCTTTTCGATCGAGGGCCTTCCCAACAATGTCGGGGCGGAGATCCGAGATTTTGACTTCCTCAAGAGCCCAGCCCTGGCCAAGGCCAGATTCTTCAAGGATCTGAGAAAAAGCCGGAAATACATGGCTCGCGACATTCAGCTCTGCGTCGCGGCTGCCCAGCTCTCCATGGTCGATGCCGGGCTCGACGCCGGCGGCTACGACCCCACCCGGATCGGCATCGACCTGGGGCGGGCCTGATCTCCACCGAGCTCGACGAGCTGGCACCGGCCATCGCGCAGGCGTCGTCGGCGACCGGCGAATTTGACTTCCAGACCTGGGGGCGGGAATCGATTGGCATGATCGAGCCGATCTGGCTGCTCAAGTACCTGCCCAATATGCTGGCCTGTCACATCTCGATCCTCATGGATTGTCAGGGCCCGAGCAACACCATCACCGAGGGGGACGCATCGTCGAACCTGGCCATCGCCGAGGCCGCGCGGATCATCGCCAGGGGTAAGGCCGACATGATGATTGCCGGCGGCGCCGATTCCAAGATCCATCCCCTGAGCTTCGTGCGGCTTTCCCTGCATCATACCATGTCGCGGTGGACGGGCGACCCCGCGGGGGCCTGTCGCCCGTTCGACCTGCGGCGCGACGGCGTGGTACCGGGCGAGGGGGCGGGGATCTTGATCCTGGAAGAGCGCGATCACGCCCTGCGTCGGGGAGCCAGAATCCACGGCGAAATTCTGGGGGCGGGCTCGGGATGCGATGCCATGCCCTCGGGTGGCCTTGATCCGCATGGAAGCGGCACCGCGATTGCGGTCAGCGCGGCGCTGCGGGAAGCGGGCTTGGCTCCGACCGAAGTCGGTCACGTGAACGCCCACGGCTCGGGATCAAAGGTCGGTGATCTGGCCGAGGCCCGCGCCTTCCACCGAGTCTTCGGTGCCAGCCCACCGCCGGTGACGGCCCTCAAGGGCCACATGGGCTCGCTGGCCTCCGGATGCGGCGCCGTGGAACTGATCGCCAGCCTGATCGGCGTGAACCGCGGTTTCATTCCACCCACGCTCAACTGCGACGATCCCGACCCGAAATGCGCACTAGACGTGGTCGCGCGGTCCCCCCGCCCTACCCGGAACAGCATCTTCGTGAACACCAATATCACGGCTAACGGCCAGGCCTCCGCCCTTGTTTTGCGGGGTTACCCGCCGGAATCCGAGGCCTGAGCCAATGGAAGAGATCAGAGGAAGTGAACGCCTCCACCCCGGGCGTCACAAGCTTCGAGGAAACAGCCGCATGCGACGCGTCGTAGTTACGGGAATGGGAATGGTCACGCCGGTTGGCCGCGACCTCGAATCGACCTGGTCGGCGCTCCTGGAAGGCAGAAGCGGCGTGGGACCCATCTCGCTCTTCGACGCGCGCACCTTTTCCACGCGGATCGCCGCCGAGGTGAAGGGTTTTCGGTTGGAGGATTACCGCCAGGATGCCGAACGCTGGGCGGACCATTCGCGCAACAGCCGATTTGCCCTGGCTGCGGCCCAGATGGCACTCGACGACTCGGGCCTCTTCGAGACGAATCCCGATCTGGATCGAAGCCGGTTCGGTGTGTACCTGGGCGCCGGCGAGGGCCAGCAAGACTTCCCTCGCTTCGTCAAGCTCGTTTACAAGACGTCGCATCAGAATAAAGTGTCGACCGCGGAGTTCACCCGGCTCGGACTTGAAGAACTTCATCCGATTTGTGAGGCCGAACAAGAGCCCGGCACACCCGCGGCGCATCTGGCCAATGTCTTCGGTGCCAAGGGGCTGAACGCGAATTGCCTGACCGCCTGCGCGGCAAGCTCGCAAGCCATTGGTGAAGCTTACGAGATGATCCGCGGCGATTGCGCCGACGTTGTCCTTTCTGGCGGCACGCATAGCATGATCCACCCGTTCGGCGTCACCGGCTTCATCCTCCTGACCGCCCTGTCGACGCGAAATGACGATCCGGCCCGGGCCAGCCGCCCGTTCGACCGCGATCGCGATGGCTTCATCCTGGGTGAAGGGGCAGGCATGTTGATTCTGGAAGAGCTCGAACACGCACGGTCGCGTCGAGCCAGGATCTACGGCGAGATCGTGGGTTACGGCTCCACCGCCGATGCGTTCCGCATCACCGACAGCCATGACGAGGGGCGAGGCGCAATCGCCTGCATGCGTGAAGCGCTCGAAGGCGCGAAGCTCGTTCCCGAGGACATCGACTATATCAACGCGCATGGAACCAGCACCGCCGTCAACGATTCGGTCGAGACCCTGGCGATCAAGCGGGTTTTCGGCGACGCCGCCTACCGCGTGCCGATCTCCAGCACCAAGAGCATGATGGGCCACCTGATCGCGGCGGCGGGAAGCGTCGAGGCGATCGTCTGCTTGCTAACCTTGCGAGACGGTGTCTTGCCTCCGACGGTGAATCTCGATCATCCCGGCACGGATTGCGACCTGGATTACATTCCCCACGTCGCCCGTCGCAAAGAAGTGAATATCGCGCTTTCGAACAGCTTTGGATTCGGCGGCCAAAACATTACGCTCATCCTCAGACGCTACATCGATTGACGGTTGTTGAGCCGACCCGGCTCCCATGGCTTCCTCATTGCCCGCCGACCGCGGCAATGAGAGACCCGGCGAGTTGAGGTGTGGCCGGCCATGCGATCAGGAGTCCTCCAGTGACAGGCGTGTTCAGCTTGCTCGACCTCTTTGTTCTGAGCCTTTTTGCGTCTCTGTCGGTCTTGGCGGCCTTCTTGTTTTATCTCGTGATTCGCTACGGGCGGTTCATCACCCGGATCTTCGAGGAGCGGCCGCTCTTCATGCCGCTGCGCGTCACTCCGTCGGAGCTGGGAGAACCGGTGATGTTTCGGGCCCAGGATGGTCTGGTGCTCGCGCGGCAGCTATTTTCACCGGCGCACCGACGAACGCGCGGGGCTTTTGGTCTTCTGCCATGAATTTCTGAGCGACCGCTTCAGCTATTATCCCTACCTGGACCCCTTGCGGGACCAAGGGTACGACGTTTTCTCTTTTGATTTTCGCAACCATGGCACCAGCGCGACCGACTCGAATTACACGCCGTTGCAATGGGTCACCGATCACGAAGTGTCCGATCTGAATGCCGCGCTCGACTACCTCCGCACGCGCCACGACCATGACCCGGCCGGTTTCGGGCTCTTCGGAGTCAGCAGGGGCGGAAGCACGGCGTTGCTCGTGGCAGCGCGGATTCCAGACGTCTGGGGTGTGGTTACCGACGGGGCCTTTCCCACCCGCGGCACGATGACCGCGTACATCCTTCGCTGGGCCGAGATTTACGTGAAGAGCGCGCTCTTCCTGGCTTTGGTTCCGGTCTGGGTTTACAAGTTCTTGTGCTGGGTCAGCCGGCGACGGTCGGAGGAGCGGCTCAACTGCCGGTTCCCCGACGTCGAGCGGGCTGCTTCACGTTTGTCGCCGCGTCCCTGGCTGATGATCCATGGCCAGAAAGACGCTTACATCGGTCCCGACATCGCTCAAGCCCTCTTTGGCCATGGCCGCGAGCCCAAGGAGATGTGGCTCGTCCCTGGTGCCAAACACAACCGGTGCCGGGAATGCCAGCCGGAGGACTACGCGGCCCGGGTCACGAGCTTCCTCCATCGGTTCGGCCCGCGCCAGGCCATCGAGTCGACCGTGGCCGAAACGCCGGCCAGTCGGCACGAGTTCACCGAGAAGCCTGGCTTCTCGCTGGAGCCGGTGAAACTTCTGACCAAGGCGACCGCTTCAGTCTCGGGCTGAGGCGGTATCGTCGTCGTAGGGTGGGTCGAGCGCAGCGAGGCCTACCGATTGAGTGCAGACGAAGGCGTCAGGTAGGTGGGCCTCGCCCTGGCGCGGGACTCGACCCACCCTACAGAATTGGGACGATGCCACAGACGCTCTCTCGCTGTCGAGTCCGTTCATGCTCCAAGCTCTCAAGAAAATGTTCGGGCGCCGGTCGCCAACCGCGCGCGGCGGCTGGCGCAGGAGTTTCTGGCCCAGACCGCCCATGCCGGTGACGTCCAGCGGCGGCTGCTCATGGATCGGGTCGCGCGCCACGCCGATAGCCAGTTCGGCCGCGATCACCACTTCCACCAGATCCGAACCCCGGCCGATTTCCGCCGCCAGGTGCCGATCGGCGCTACGACCGCCTTGAGCCCTACATCGACAAGGTACGTCAAGGCGACCGCCAGGCACTCTTCGGCGCCGGCTCTGAAGTGCTCGATGTTCGCCATGACTTCGGGCACGACCAACCGCCCCAAGACGATTCCCGTGACGCGTGAATCGCTGAGCGATTATCGCGAGGGCTGGTTGATCTGGGGCATCCTGGCGTTCGATGCCCATCCCGACATGATCGTGAACGGGCTGCGGCCGATCCTGCAGATCGCCAGCGACTGGCGCGAGAGCTTCACGCCCGCCGGTATTCCGTGCGGGGCCATCACCGGACTGACCGCCTCAATGCAGAACCCGTTGGTCCGCACCACGTATTGCATGCCAGCCTGCGGATCGCGGATCAAGGATATCGAGTCGAAGTATTACGTTGCGCTCCGCTTCTCGGTCTATCGAGACCTGGGCACTGCGATCGCCGCCAATCCAAGCACATTGCTGGCCATGGCCAGGCTGGGCGACCGCGAGAAAGAGACTCTGATCCGCGACCTGTACGACGGCACGATCGACCGGAAATGGCAGATCGCCGAGGAGATTCGCCGCCAGCTCCGGTTCCGCACTCGGATTCGCCGCAAGACGACGGCCCGGCGGCTCGAGCAGATCGTGAGCCGAGACGGGCAGGTTGCTGCCCAAGGATTACTGGCCCGATCTCCAGTTCCTGTCGAACTGGATGGGTGGAACGATGAAGGCCTACCTCCGCGGCTATCCTGAGTTCTTCGGCGACAAGCCGGTACGTGATGTCGGTCTGATCGCCTCGGAGGGTCGCATGACTATCCCCGTCGAGGACGGCACGCCCGCCGGCATCCTCGACATCCGCCACCACTATTTCGAGTTCATCCCCGAAAATGAGGCCGACCACGAGACGCCCCAAACCGTCGAGGCCATCGATCTGGTCGAGGGGCAAAACTACTTCATCGTGCTGACCACCGCGGGCGGCCTTTACCGATACAACATCCACGACCTGGTCCGCTGTGTGGGATTCCACGGCCGTGCCCCGGTGATCGAGTTTCTCAACAAGGGGGCTCATTTTTCCAGCCTGACCGGCGAAAAGCTGTCGGAGCATCAGGTCATTGCCGCCGTGGAAGCCGCGCAGCGGCGAACGAACCTTCGTTTGAGGTCGTACCTGCTACTCCCCACCTGGGAAGAGCCTCCCCATTACTCGCTCCTGGTGGAATCAAGCGACCTTGCCGGTCCAGACTCCCGGGCACTTCTGGCCTCGGCCGCCGACCTGGAGTTGCGAGCCCACAACATGGAATACGCTAACAAGCGAGACACCCGTAGACTCGGCCCAGTTCGTACCATCCCCATCCCCGACGGCTCGTGGGCCGAATTTCAGAAGCGCCGGTTGGCTCAAAGCGGCGGAACAGTCGAACAATACAAGCAGCCGCATCTGATCCCCGACCCTGGCGCCATCGGCTCGTTTCAGCTCCTCGATCCTGTGAGCAAATGAATCGCGCTCGCCTTGAGCGGGTCAATGGTGATCGGGTCGGCACTACCGGTTCGGCTTGCCGGGTGGGCCCTTTTCTGGTATGCGACACCTAGTTGGTGCCCGTTCATGTCTTTTGCCAGGAATATTGCTTGCATATATAGCTGCAAGCAGTGAGCACGGGAGAAATGGTCAGGACCCAAGGACGACTTACGGAGTGCCGGTCCGGGGTAAGGGGACCGGCGTATCCCCATGAAGGGGGAGCAGGAAATCATGAGGTTGGCGATGGACTCCGCCCACTGGCCAATGCGACGATTCAGAATTGCTACCTTCGCGTGTGCGATGGCCGGGTGGCTGATGTCGAGCGGCTGTGCCGCGTGGAGCTCCCTGGGTGAGTCTCGAGGCAGCCTGCTGGGCCAGTTCTGGAACCGTTCCAGTTATCCCGTCGAGACGCCGGGATACGACCTCTACGCGGAGAGCATGGCAGCCCGTGCTCCATCGGCCAAAGCAGCGTCGTCCCCGGGTGGTGCCACGAGACCAGATCAGACGCCCAAAGACAAAACGAAGCAAGGCACTGCAAGCCCGAGCGCCGAGAATGACGAAAAACCTGCTTCGACCTTGAGTATGGCCCGCGGTCGAGGCACCGGCAGATCGGCCGACACGGCCCTTCGTGTCACGCTTGGCCGGCCCGAAACGCTGCCCACGCTGAAAGATGTTCGGCGCCCGGGGGGGCCGTCTCTGGCCATGGGAGCGAAGACGAACTGGCACCGTCCTGATGAGGACAGGGAGCCCACGGCTGATCAGGTCGCATACCGGGTTCCTGAGAGAACGACACGCGGAGCGGGTGCTCGAGGGTTAGGAGCAGAGGATGCGGATAAGCCAAAACCAGCCGCTGGTCGGAAACCCGTGCCGGCATCCGCGGAAGACACGGTTCGTGCTGTCTTGGCGAAGGCAAGATCTCGGCTCGAAGCCATGTTGACGTACCAGGTCAAGATCACACGAGTTGAGCGGGTGGGCGGCAAGCTTCAGGCTGAGGAAGAAGCACTTCTCAGCATTCGCCGCAATCCCCGGGCCGTCCGGCTGGAATGGGTCGACGGACCCAGCAAGGGACGTGAGGTCATCTACTCCTCGGCTGTCAACGAACGCATGATGTACGTGAATATGGGCAACTCGGCGCTGCCGATCTCCCGTATGTCCATCCCGGTCGATAGTCCACTGGCATTGCGGAACAGCAGGCACCCCATTACCGAAGCAGGCTTTGATACGATCTTTCAAAACCTCGCCGCCCGGGAAACGCGTCAATCCGCAACCTCACCCGGGTCTGGCAAGCTAGAGTACAAAGGGATCAAGCAGGCCAAGGGAGCGGACCGGGCTTGCCACCTTCTCGAGCGGGTGAGTCCACAAGGGGAAACCTGGCAGGTGTACCTCGACATCGAGACGCTCATGCCCGCCGTCGTCGTTGCGTTCCGCTCCTCCGGGGGAGAACTGATCGAGCGATACACCTACAAGAACCTGAAGGCGAACCTGTCGGAGCTGGCGGATGTTGCCGCCTTCGATCCTGACAAGCGGTGGGGTGAGTCGAAGAGCTGGCTGTCCCGGCTCGCACGCACGGCGGCAACTCCCGCGGAGGCGGGCGGAGGCCCGACCACGACACGCTGACTGCCAAATTGACGGAAAAATAGGCAAGTCCGAAACGAGCCTGAAAAGGACTACGCTGCTTTTTCGTTGTCAGGTAAGGACAAGACTTGCAAAGAGTTGCTACAATTGATTCAGATGGACCCTACACCTCTCGCGGTTCCGGCCCGAGGGTTGCATAGAATTCGCTAGTTTGGTGCCGCGATCCCGCATGATCATGTTGACGAAGGCCGTGCGACTGACCGCGCCCGGCCAGAGAGACGATGATCCGTTCAGATCACGCGGATCTTTAAACGTGATCGGCGAAGCGTGAGTCCGCAATCGATGCTTTTGGACCAGTCCTACTCGATACTCATCACCGACGATGACCCGGCCGCGCGGGAAGCCCTCCGAGAGGTTTTCGAACCCGCTGGATACCGCACGTACCTGGCCGAGAGCGGTGAAGAGGCGATCGACATCATCCAGGACCATGACGTTCACCTTGCCCTCATGGACATGCACCTACCCCGCCTTTCGGGGTTGGAGACGATCGCCATCGTCCGCCAGATCAAAGGCGTCATTCCGGCGATCCTGATCTCGGCCGATCGCGATGAAAACCTCCTTCGCCGCGCACTTTCAGAGCATGCCTTTTGCGTGCTGGCCAAACCTGTGTCCAAGCACGTGGTGATCTACGTCGTGACCAAGGCGCTTCAAAAATACTACGCCAACTGATCGCCCCACGATTCGGCCCCCTTGGCGCGCGATTGCTGACCGCGGGGATCGGTGTGTTTCTCATCGTGGCGGTCGCACCGTCGCCTGCGGTGGCTCATGACATCCCCAACGAGCGCGTTGACCGGTCGGCCCAGGCGACGCTCGTTCCAGGGAAGCTCGTGATCGATTACGAAGTGAGCCTCTCCGAGCTCACCTTGACGCAAGAGCTTCGAACCCTCGTGGGCTCGTTGCCTGGAGGCGACCGCTCCGGCTGGTTTCAGCGCTACGGCGAAGTCACAGGTCCGCTGGACGCCAAGGGATTTCTGGTTGCTTGCGACGGCAAGTCCGTGCCGCTCCAGGTGCGAGGCTTCGAGATCGCCGTGGAGGAGCACCCTCGCTTGACATTTCATTTTGAGGCGATGCTGCCCGATCGAGGCCGGCTGACGGTTCACGACACCAACTACGTCTCGAGCGAAGGGACCAGCCGCCTGGCGATCAGGGGCCGCGATGGCATTGTGGTTGAAGGCGACGATCTGCCCCCTGATGTCGCCGACATCCCGATTCGCCCAGTCTGGCAGTTGAGCGACCTGGAGGAAAGACGAACCAAACAGGTCGAAGTCACCTTTCGCGGCCCATCGTTGGGCGAACCTCGGGGCAAGCGAGAAAACAATCCGATCACGATCAACACCAGTCAGGCGAGCCGTCCGGATACCTATTCGAGCTCCAGCCAGCTTTCGCGCTTGCTCGATCGCGGCTCCGCTGGCTCCTGGCTGGGCTTGATGTTGATCGCCGCGAGCCTGGGCTCGATCCACGCGATCCAGCCAGGCCACGGCAAGACCCTGGTTTCGGCGATCGCCCTCGGGCCGGAAGCCCGCTGGTACCATCCCGCCTTGCTTGGGCTGGTGACGACGTTTACGCACACTGGGAGCGTTCTGCTCATCGCCGCGATCCTCTGGTGGACGGGTGCCAGCCGGGTGAGCGGGTTGCACCAGGGCCTGGTCCAGTTCGCGGGTTTCGCCATCGCGGCCGGTGGCTTCTGGAGGATCGGCCAGTACCTGGGAAACTCGGGCGGACATAGGCATCGACAGGAAGTCGAGTCGGGTTCTCTCTCTCTCACCGCCCTGATTGGCCTGGGCATAGCCGGAGGTCTCGTCCCCTGCTGGGACGCCGTTGGCCTGGTTGTTCTTTCAGCGGCGCTCGGCCGGCTGGGCACGGGCGTTATTGTCGTGCTGGCCTTTGGAATCGGTATGGCCGGCGTTCTGGTAGCCGTCGGACTTGTCGCGTCCCGGCTCAAGTCGGCCGTGATCGATGAGACTCGCGCCAAGACGTGGGAAGTTCGACTGGGACTGGCGAGCGGTGTCGTCCTCGCGGCGATTGGGCTGGCATTTTTCCTGGGACCGGTTGGGTCGTGATGGTCGGTTCTCGATCGTTGACATTCGCGCGGCGTGGGCTCGCCAGGGACGGTAGCATGGGAAAGAGAAGGCCATACCCTGGCCGGACTATCGAGATTCCCTTTCCCGCGGCCTGAACCGAAAGGACCTGCCATGTCATCGGCCACAAGGAGAAACATTCCGCGTTTCACGCCCGAGCAGTACCTGGCGCTCGAGCGGAAGGCCGAGTTCAAGAGCGAATTCGACAACGGCTTGATCGAGGCCATGTCAGGCGCGTCGCGCGAGCACAACCTGATTGCCGGTAACCTCTACCGCAAGATTGGTAACCTGCTGGAAAACCGCCCTTGCGAAGTGTACACGGCCGACATGCGCGTCTGGATCGGTCCAAAGAGGCAATACACGTATCCGGACGTCACGGCGGTTTGTGGCCCGCCCGAATTTCAGGACGGCGAATTCGACACGCTGCTCAACCCCACGCTGATCGTCGAGGTCCTATCGCCGTCGACCGAATCGAAAGACCGCAGCCGCAAATTCACGGGCTACCGGCGTCTGAAATCGCTCCGCGAGTATGTTCTCATCAGCCAGAGCGAGGTGCTCGTCGAGAAATTTGCTCGAGACGGGGAGAACTGGATCTATACCGCGCTTGACAACCTTGAAGACACGCTCCACCTGGTCTCGATCGACTGCGACATGCCCTTGAAGGAGATCTACGCCAAGGTCGAATTCCCGGAACCAGGCGAGGACGACGAATGAACCCTTCATGAGCCAAGCCCGAGATGCCGAAATGTAGAGATGGCGTCATGGCATCACGGAAAAGGTGACAGATCATGATGGCGAACGCGGGAGAAGAGTTGGGTGCCGTGAGCGAAGCTCAACCACTCGAGGTTGCTCGGATCTCCAATGCAAGACGCGCAGGCATGAACATCAGACGAATCGGCCTTTTCCGCGTCATCGTTCCCCTCAAGAAGATCGTCAAACACGCGTCGCATACTCGCGTCGAAAGTGAAAATCTTGTGGTCCGCGTTGAGCTTGCATGCGGGCAAGTTGGCTATGGCGAGGGTGTACCGCGACTCGTACGTTACGGGCGAAACCGTTGATTCCACGTTCGAGATCCTGGGTCGGGACGATTGGGCCGGGATCATTGGCCGACCGGCCGACTTCGCCGACCTGGTCAGGCGCCTGGAATCACTTGTTCTTCCGGAGACGGAGACAGACCCGCGCGGCATGGCGGGCAATTCCGCCCGGTGTGCGCTCGAGCTTGCCCTGCTCGACGCCTATGGCCGTGCCTTCGGCGAGCCGGCGGGCCGAGCGGTCGAGCTGGCGGAAGTGCCAGGGCTAAGACGGCACTCCTCGCCCCGCACGGTTCGGTATTCGGCGGCGATCACCGCCGAGTCCAGGCGCAAGGAGCTGATTTCGGCCATCAAGTTTCGGCTCTACTTCTTTCGCGACGTGAAGGCCAAGGTGGGCGTGGCCGGACAGGACGACGTTGGCCGACTCAAGTGGATCAGGCGCATTCTTGGCTCGCGCATGGACCTGAGGCTCGACGCCAACGAGGCCTGGTCCGCGGATGAGCTGCTGGAGCGGGTTGCCCCGCTGCGAAAGTTTGGCATATCGGTGCTGGAACAGCCTGTTCCGCATGGAGAGGCTGACGCCCTGGCCGACTTGCGGCCCCGGCTGGGAATGCCGGTGATGCTTGACGAGTCACTGTGCGGCTATCCCGACGCCATCCGAGCCAGAAACCTCGGCCTGGCCGACATGCTCAACGTCCGGCTCTCCAAATGCGGTGGGATCTTCCCATCGCTGCGCATCATTGGCCTGGCCCAGCGGTCGGGCCTGGGGCTCCAGCTCGGCTGCCATCCTGGCGAGACGGCGATTCTCTCGGCGGCTGGCCGCCACCTCGCCAGCCGGGTGCAGGGGCTCAGTTATGTTGAGGGTTCGTACGACAGGCACATCCTGCGTTCAAACGTGACTCGCGACGACATCACCTTCGGACCTGGCGGTAAGGCCAAGCCCCTCCGTGGTCCCGGCCTGGGAATCGACGTCGATCACGCGGCCCTCGAAGCAATGACGACCGAGCAACGTGAAATTTGTTATGACTGAAATGAGGCCGGAAGACCGCACCTTTGTCGCGTCCGACGGTTATCCGTTCCACGTGGCCGTCTGGCCGGCCGCGCCGCCGCTCAAGGGTCAGGTCGTCGTGTTGCACGGTGTCCAGAGCCATTCCGGCTGGTATCTTTCACTCGGTCGAACGCTGGCCGAGGCAGGTTATCAGGCTTCGTTTCCCGACCGCCGCGGTTCCGGCCCCAACCAACGCGATCGTGGCCATGCCTCTTCAGGCCGCCGGCTCGTGAGTGATATCACCGAATGGTTGCAATCCATCCGCAATGAGCACCCTTCGGTTCCGATCACTCTTGCCGGCATAAGCTGGGGTGGCAAGATCGCGCTGATTACCGCGGCCAAGCATCCCGAGCTGATCGACGGCATTGCGCTCGTCTGTCCGGGACTCTTACCCCGGGTCGGCGTCTCGTTCCGCGAGAAGCTGCAGATCGCCTGGGCAATGCTCACCAACCGCCGCAAGCTGTTCCCGATCCCCCTGTCTGATCCGGCACTCTTCACCGTGAATCCCCAAGCCCAGGCCTTCATCGCCGCCGATCCCTTCAGCCTGCGGCAGGGGACCGCCGGGCTCCTCGCCGCGAGTTTCTTCATCGACCAGATGCTCAAGCGCGCCCCGCCAAAGTGGTTCAGCCCGCCCTGATGATGCTTGCCGGCCAGGACCGGATCGTCGATAACGCGCGCACGCTCGCCTATTTTCAGCGCCTGGCCTCCACCGATCGTCGGGTCATCGAGTACCCCGAAGGCCACCACACGCTCGAGTTCGAGGCCGACCCCACTCCGTACGCGCGTGACTTGATCGACTGGATCAAGGCGCATGTGGACCCCAGAACTCGTTAGGCGGACGCTGGCACGATCCGGGCGAGCAGCACTTCACCTCTCCTCTACGACTTCGGAGTTTGCTTGGCGGCGCTGCTTTTTGTGGTAGGCGCCGCCTTCCGCGTAGATTTCATGGGCTGCGTACGCGGGGCCCTCTTCGTGGTGGATCGGGTGGTGGTCCTGGTCGCTTTCTCGGAATCGAGACGGATGGCGACCGAATTGATGCAGAAACGCAGGCCCGTGGGCGCTGGTCCGTCGTCGAAGACGTGCCCGAGGTGAGCGCCGCAGCGGCGGCACGCGACTTCGACCCGGACTTCCGCGGGATCGCTGGTGTCGCGGGCGGTCTCGATCGCGGCCATCGAGACCGGCTTCCAGAAGCTGGGCCAGCCGGTGCCCGATTCGAACTTGGTCCTGGAGTCAAACAGCCTGGCACCGCAGCAGACGCACACGAACGTTCCTTTGAAATGGCCGTGAGAATACTTGCCCGAGAAGGCCGGCTCCGTGGCCTTCATGCGGGTGACCATGAACTGGTCGTAGCTCAAAAGCTTTTGCCACTCTTCATTGGTCTTGTACACATGGTCTGGCTCCTTGGTCTTGGTCGCGGCATCCTTGCTCCTGGCGGCCTGATCCTTGGGTGCCGATTCAGGTTCGGGCTGAGCCTGAAACGGATCCTGGCCGCTGCCGGGCATGGCCAGAACACCAAGCGAAAGAACTGAGAAAAGCAAGGCGAGGCAGAGACCTCCAGACAATCGGCTCATCGCTCCGTTCCCCGAAAATCGTCTTGGGTGCGACCAGTCTCCGGCGTTTTACTTCTTGGCGGGTTTGCGGTCCAGAGGGGTTGGATCGTGTGGCGAAAACTCGGTTTTCTTGGCCTGGAAGGCGGCTTCGAGCAAGGCGCCGGTCGCAGCCGGCGGAAACCCTTCGATGACAGCCACGTCGGCCCCGCGCCGCTCGACAACCCGGCAGACATCGTCCTGGCAGCGCCAGAGCGAGTCGGGGATCTTCTCGGGCTGGAATGCGTCTTTTCCCATGCGCTTGGTCTGGTAGGGCGTGTAGGCTCGCGCGAACTCGCGCGCGTCGTCCTCGCTGTCCCAGGTCGAGAGCCAGACAAGGCCTAGCTTGCCTTCGCGGCCCTCGAAAACGGCATAACGGTCGCCATCCCAGCCGGCCGCCGCCTTGGGCCCTTGCCTCCCCAGCATGATCGCCGTTTGCAGCTCGCCCAGGACATTTCTGCCGAGTTCCTTCCAGCCGTCTCCCGGTTTCAGCTCGCCAAGGTCGAGGACCATCGGCAGATCGGGCTTGGTCTTGTACTTCTCGGGGTGAAGGATTTGCTCGGTGGAGGCGGGCGGGTTTTTGTAGGCCTCATCTACGGCCTTCCAGCCCCCCTTGTTGGTTAGCTTGGCGCAGAAGACCATGCCCCGCAGGTAAGGAAAAATCATCGACTCGGAGATGATCGGCGGCGCCTGGCGCAGGCTCTTGCCCGCGCCCATCATCGTCAAGAAGGGGCTGATGAAGCTCAGGCCCCGGTCCAGGTCGTCGGCGGGCAGCTTGGTGATCTTCGAACCGTCCCAGTCCTCCATCTGTGCACCCATCATTGCCAGGGTCGCCTCGCCTTCGATCAAGGCGGAGACGGCCAGCGACCGATCGTCATCGTGCTTGGCCGCCTTGTGCAGGGCGTCAAGGTCGTAATGCTGATCGGAAAGCGCATGGGTTAATTCGTGAGCGATGACCGTCTTGTTCTCGTCCTTATCGAACCCCGGCTTCTTTCCCAGGAGTCGTTCAAAAAACGAGGGTTGGGCTTTCGACTTCGATTCGGGCTCCTCGATCAGATGCATCGTCTTGGTCTTGGGATCATAGAAAGCGGCGATCTCTTCCGAATAGACCTGCACCAGCAGAGGCTTGAGGTCAAGTGTCCGGGGCACGAGCCCGAAGGCTTTCATCGCCATCTCGTTGGCGCGGAACTCCTGGGGAGTCATGTCCTCGTCGAACTCCTTGAGCAGCATCGCCTTGAGTCTGCTCTCGCTTGGTGACGTCTCGTTTCACCTCATGCTTGAACGGAATCTGCCGGAGCCGGGGGAGAAGCTGCTCGTAGGCGCTCTTGTACCGAATGACCGCTTCACTGGGCTTGCCGTCATCGGCCAGGCGGTCGCCGTCCTCTAGTAGTCTGGCACCCGCCTTGACCTTGTCGCCGGCATCGTCAGCACGGATGGGGGCAGGCCGGAGGGCAGGACACACGATCGCAAGCACGAGCAAGCAAGGCGAGAAGCGCATGGGCAGACCTTGTCGAAATGTGATCGGATACGAGGGCAAACTCAAATCTTCCCCCGACAACACGAAATATGGATCCTAATGTGTTCGCCCCGCGGCTCTGCCGCGTGAGACCGCCGGAAGGCAAGATCGAGCCGGACCCTTCATGAGCGGATTCATCGTCGAGCTGGACCCTTCATGAGCGGAATCATCGTTTTGGGAGTGCCGCCTGAAGCCTTGGACAACTTGAAGCTCAATAACATCCTGGCCGCGTTGACACGAACTTCATTGGAGTCTCGCGGCCCGTTTCGCGAGTTGATGTAACGATGGGAGCTCATTGGCCAGGAAGTCAAGGATGGCGGGCTCGGGAACCCCCACGTCGCGCAAGAACCTGACCTTGGCCTCGCGCGAGGTCCTGCCGGGCATATGCGCCAGATGGTAGGTCACCTTGGCCCTGAGTTCGGTATCGTAGGCCCGGCCGTACTGATTGCAAAGCTCATCGATCTGCTTGCCGGCCTTGCTGCTTCGCGCGTGCACGATCTCGCTGAGCTGATCGTGAAACGTGCCTCGTTCGTCATCGACGCGAGCCTGCGACTCAGCATCGACCTGGCTGCGGGCCTGGTCTTTCACATCGCGAAGCTGATTGATCTCGGCCTTCTTCTTGGCCGCCTCGGCCTGGAGCTGTTCGTTTAGCTCTTTCAGGGATGGCGTCGGTTTCTGGTCGGGCTCGACCGCGTCGGCGAGCGCCCGTTCGGTAGAGAGATCCTGCCGTTCGTCGGCGAGCGGTAAACCCGGTGACTTGGGAGAAATCGGCAGGGCGTCAAAAGGGCTCTCGCCGTTGGCCGGGATGGAGAAGCCGACAGTGATCGGGCTCCTGACGGCAGGTCTTGAGGCCGGGTTGGGTGTTGGGGCCACGGCAGTTTGAGTGGCGTTGCCGCCGGCAACGGGCGGCGACCGGCGGCGCGGCGGTCTTCGTCGGTGCAGCGAGAGTGGCCGTGTTCGAGGCGAGCAAAGGCGTTTGAGCTTTGGTGGGAGCAGGCGCCGGCTCCGCGGTTTTCGCGGTCTGCTGCGTGACTTTCGTGGGGGGCGTTGGGCTGGGCCCGACCGGCTGCGTATTGAGTGAAAGCGGTCCAGTAGACAGATCGGCCGCCAGCACGGCCGGCGAGGGTAAGGTTGTCAAGCCTGGCCGATCGGACAGGCCGGCAGTGGCGGATGATGGCGACTGAACCACGGGACCGCCCGGAGGGCCAGAAAAGGGATATGGGCTGCGCCCGCGACGTGACAAAGCTGTAAGAGGCCGCCGCGGCGACGAAGGCCACGATTGCGAACGCTGGCAAGATCACATACCAGGGCAAGCCTCGCGTCCGGTACTGGATCACGACGACCGGCTGGCCGGGTGACGGCGTGTCAATCACCTCTTCGAGGTGGTCGGTTTCCAGGGTGACTTCTCCATGCTCGTTCATCCGCTCGATCCCTCGCTGCCAGTCCCTCGAATCGTCTGCGCACGCGGGTCAAGAAGTTGATCGATCTCTTCGCGGGTGGGGAACCCTCCCCTTTTCTTCAGCAGATCGGCCGAGGACGGCGGACCCAGGCGGGCTGCGGCCTCCTCCGGCGCCAGGCCCACCAGATCCATCGCAACCTCTCGTATCGTTTTCCCCTGCCGGTAGGCGCTCTTGGAGATTGCAGCCGCATTATCATAACCAATTCGGGGCGCGAGTGCGGTACTCATCGCCAGGCTCTTTTCGATGAGCTGTCGGCACCGCTCTTGGTCGGCCTCGACGCGCCGCACGGTCACGGCTTTCTGGCCCGCCAGGAAGCGTTCCGCGTCGATACACTTGGCGGCCAGGTGTTCGGCCGCTGCCGAGAGCAAGTCGATCGATTGCAGCAGATTATAGGCGATGACCGGCATCATGACGTTGAGATCAAAATTGGACCCCAGCGCATTGGCCCAGGTGATCGTGGCATCGTTGCCCACGACCTGGGCGGCAACCATCATGACTGCCTCCGGGATCACCGGGTTCACCTTGCCGGGCATGATCGAGCTGCCGGGCTGAAGCTCGGGAATCTTGATCTCGCCGATCCCGCAGCGCGGGCCGCTGCCCAGAAGCCTGATGTTGTTGGCAATGCACGAGAGGCTGACGGCCACCGTCTTGAGCGCGCCGGAAGCATCGACCGCGGCGTCCCGCTGGGCCATACTCTCGAAAGCGTTCGACGCCGGCTGAACCGAGAGCCCCGTCTCCTCGGACAGCGCGGCAGCCATGCGCTCGGTGAATTCACGATGCGTGTTGATTCCCGTGCCCACGGCCGTGCCGCCAATAGGCAGCTCGGCAAGCGACACCGTGGCCTGCTCCATGCGGCGGATCCCGTGCGCAACGGCCGCGGCGTAGCCCGAGAACTCCTGCCCCAGCCGGATCGGCACCGCGTCTTGCAGGTGAGTGCGGCCGATCTTGACCACCGGGTCGAACGTAGCGGCCCGCTCGGCCAGCCGCTCTTGAAGACCGGCCAGCGACGGGATGAGATGCCGCTGGATGCGTTCCAGCGCCGCCAGGTGGATGGCCGTGGGGATCACGTCGTTGGAAGACTGCCCCATGTTTACCGCGTCGTTGGGATGAACCGGAGATCGACCTCCCCGCGCTCCGCCCAACCGCTCATTGGCGATTCCGGCGATCACCTCATTGGTGTTCATGTTCGTTGACGTGCCGCTCCCGGTCTGGAAGACATCGAGCACGAACTGGTCGTCGTGCTTGCCCTCGGCCACCGCCTGCGCCGCACGAACGATCGGCGCTCCCAGCGCGGGATCGAGCAGACCCAGATCCATGTTCACCCGCGCCGCGGCCTTCTTGATCAGGCCCATGGCCCGGATGAACTCACGCGGAAAACGAAGATTACTGATCTGAAAGTTCCGCGCCGCGCGCTGCGTCTGGGCCCCATAATAAGCCTCGGCCGGGACCTCCATCTCGCCCATCGAATCGCTTTCCGTCCGGGTCGCGGCCAATCGAACATCCTCCACGCGCCTGGGGCCAAGCTCAACCTTCCGCCACACCCTGGCGGCTGAGACGCCCCGCCGGTGCCGAGCAATCATCCACGGCCGGTATTATTCTATCAAGAACGCCACGATTCGACACGCGCCGGAGCTTGGGTTAACGTAAACTCACGTTCGATTGTTGCCGCAAAACCGCACGATAGCGAGTCTCGTACCCAAGTTCGAGATTCTGGCAAGGTTGGCGTCACTTGGATCATCCGGGGTTCTGATAACGAACCCGACCAGCCTGCCCGGTGTCCGGGCGTCGATGGCTCGCAGGACAAACGAAGGACGAAGACCTCGAAGATCTCACCCGGCCGGGAGGCGAGCGTGACGGACCCCGAAATCGAGTCGTTTATCCGGGCGTTCGAGGATTGTTCGCTACCCAGGTCGGAGTGGACCCACGGCCGACATCTGATCATGGCCCTCTGGTATGTAAGGCGTCATCGCAGAGACCAGGCGACCACTCTTATCCGGGATGGTATTCAGCGGTATAACGAAGCCAAGGGGAACCTTACCGGCTACCATGAGACGATCACCAGGGCCTGGATCGCCGTGATCGAAAGGCTGCTGAGAATGAGAGATCGCGCTCTTCCCGACTCCGTGCTTGCCGCGGAGTTGCTGCAAGAGTGCGGTGAGAAGAACTACTTGCTGCGGTTCTATTCCAAAGAGCGTTTGCTCTCCGACGAGGCGAGGAGAGGTTGGGTCGATCCCGACCTGGCCCCGATCGGGTAGCACGAATTGGCCGGACAGGCCATAGGGAAACAATCGTGGACAAAGTGAATCTGGTTGAGAGGCTCGCCCGTTTTCGTGATTACTGGAGCCCGAAGATCGTCGGCGAGTTGAACGGGCAGTACCTCAAGCTGGTAAAGTTCCAGGGCGAGTTTGTCTGGCACCATCACGAGCACGAGGACGAACTGTTCCTGGTCGTGAAGGGGCGATTCCGCATGGAGTTCCGAGACCGCCAGGTCTGGCTCGAGGAGGGTGAGTTTCTCGATCGTCCCCAGAACCGTCGAGCACCGACCCGTTGCTGAAGAGGAAGCCCATGTTCTGCTCTTCGAACCAGCAACGACCCTGAACACCGGAAATGTCGTGAACGAGCGGACGATCGAAGACCTTGAGCGGATCTAAGGTGCGGCGATGCCTGGCGGCTGGAAACGAGAACGGCACACCGCCGTTCTCGGCTAGACGCGATTCAAGACTCACGAACCAGCGACTTGCACCTCGATCCCGTCGGGGTCGGGAAAGTAGATTCGATTCCCCTCCCGTCGGGGTTTCAGGCCGGCCGCTTTCAACTTCTCTTCGGCTTGCTCGACCGCGTAGTCACGGATGGCGTAGCAATAATGGTTGAGGCCGGGCCGATCGCCCTTGAACAGCGTCAAGAAGAAACTATCACCATTACCCAGGAAGCAGTTGTCCTCGCCATCTTCCCGGATGACCTTCAGTCCCAGGTGTTTAATGTAGAAGTCTCGCGACCGGGGCACGCTGCTGACATTCAGGGCGACGTGCGACAGACCCGTGGCCTGGAAGGTATGGCTCTGCTTCTCGCTTGCCTGAGCCATACGGGCCATCACGCCCAGGGCCGCTCCGAGTCCCATCAAGCGGGAAGCAAGCTGGCGGCGGGACAAGACGCCTCGCTCGAAGTCTTCAACCAGCGTTTCGGCGATGTCGAGTTGCATGATCGGATCCTCCTGAGTGGACATGTGCCACGATGAGTATGCAGCGTCTGCGAATGGCAGGCTCGCCGCCCAGCGCATTTCACATGGAGATGCTTGCTGCCGCAAGAGACATGCCAAGGAGAGAAATGCGGCCCCAATTCGGCCCATCGGGCTGGGATCAGAGTGTCCCGTATTGCACGTTCTCGTGGCGAGGTCAGATCTCGCTCTTGGCTTTGCTGCCGGGCTCGTGCGACACGAATGCCCGGTAGAGCAGGAGATCGTACACTATCTTCACACTCCCAGCGACGAAGAACGGCACGCTCACGAGCCGGGGATGTGCCAGGCAATAACCGGCCAGGGCCGGCGAGATTGCCGCGCCGATCGAGCGAGCCACGGTGGTGATCCCCGCCGCGGCAGACCGTTCCTCCGGTCGGACCACGGCCATCGTATAGGACTGGCGGGTCGGCACGTCCATCTGGGAGATGGAGAACCGCACCAGCAGCAGAGCGACGGCGAGCGTGAGGCTCGGCATCAGCGGGACCATGAGCAGCAGCACATTCGACGGCAGGTGGGTGAAGACCATCGTGTTGATCAGCCCGAACCGCCTCGCCAGGCGCGCTGCGCCGAGTGCCGACGTCGCGGCCAGCAGGTTCGCGAAGAAGAAGATGCTTCCCAGGGTCGCAGGGTCGAGACGGAAGCGCAAGTAGAACCAGTACGCGACGATGCTCTGAAGGATGAAGCCGCCCCCGAACGCATCGAGGGCGAACAAGGCCGACAGCCGCAGGATGACGCCACGAGATCGATGCAGACCCAGCCACGACGATCGATGAAGGGCGCTGCCTGTCCCAGGCGACTCGGCGGCAGGGCTCAAGCCGGCGAAGCCCGCCGCCAGCAGCAGCCCGACCACGCCGTAGGCGACGACCACGGGTCGATACACGTCGGCGCCCGTCATCCCGGCTCGCAGGAAGTGCCGACAGACGAATCCGCCCGATCAGCGCCCCCAGCGCCGCTGTCAGAGAGCCGGCGAGGTTGTACCAGGCGAAGACGGCCGTACGTCGCTCATCGGGAACTGTCTGAGCGAGCGCCGCTTGCTCGATCGAGAGGAACGGTCCGACTTCCTTGTCGGCGGGGCTGAGCACGCCGATCGTGGCGACAATGACCAGCAGGACCAGGTTTCTGGTCGTCGCGAACACGCCGCCAACCAGCGCCATGAGCAGCGCCCCGAGGATCAGCATCCGCCGCCGCCCGTTGCGATCCGCGGCCGTGGTGATCCACAGGGAAATGACCGTGTCGCCCAGGAGCGTCATGGTCAGCAAGAGACCAATCTGTCCTTCCGTCAGTCCCAGCGCCTTGAGGTACAGCACCAGCACCACGGAGAGCGCGCCATAGGCGAACATCCGGAGGCCTCGGGTCGCGAACAGGAGCCACCCGTCTGCGATACGGCGATGATCCGCTCGTTGAGTAGATTCGATCATCATGCTTGTTGGTTCCACTCTCCGGGAACCCAAGAGGGGCAGTGACCTGCTGACCGTCCTCCATCATTCATTGGTAGAATGAGAGCCCCGGACGAGTTGATTCGCCGGTCCCCTGCGGGAGATCAATGGCCGTGCGTAGCGACAGCGACTCGGAGTTCGACGTTCCACCGGTTTCATGAGGCTCGAACATGCACCGACGTCATTTCCTTTCAAGCGGGCTTGCACTCGGAGGCGCCGCTTCCCTTGTCCGGTTCCGTGCTGGGTGCGCCGCCTGACGACACGCGGAAGCCAGACCTGGTGATCGACGCCCACGGACACGCCGGTCATGGGCAGGCGCTGAGTGCTCCGTGGAGCACCTTCAACGACCCGGAAGTCATCTTGCGCCATGCCGAGGAAGCCGGCATCGACAAGACCATCATCTTCCCGATCGAGAACCCCACTTACCAGAAGGCGAACGAGGAGATCGCCCGGATCGTGGAACGGTATCCGGGCAAGTTCGTTGGCTTCGCCAAGCACGACCCGGTCGGCGAGGCGGGGAAGATTGAGCGGCTGCTGACCCGAGAAGTCCGGGAATTGGGGCTAAAGGGGCTGAAACTTCACAAGCCGCCAACTCGTGAGATGTTGGATGTGGTGGCCAGCCTGAAGATCTCGGTCCTCTTCCACCCGCCCAAGGTCGCCGACTTTCACATGATCGCTTCCGCCTACCCCCAAATCACGTTCATCATGGCGCACCTGGGCAGCTTTTCATCTCAGAACTGGTCCGAGCACCTGGCGGCGATCGATGTCGCAAAGCGTTATCCCAACGTCTACCTGGAGACCTCCAGCGTGATCCTCTGGCGGTATCTGGAAATGGCCGCCAGGGAGATTCCGAATAAGCTGATCTTCGGCAGCGATGGACCCGACGGAGATTCCCGGGTGGAAATCCACAAGATCCGGCTCTTGAAGCTCTCCAAGGACGTGGAGAGGAACGTGCTCGGCGGGACTGTTCGGCGTCTGGTTCCGATTTGAGATCGTGATCGGTACCAGCCGACAAAGACCAAAGTCCAATCCATGCCCATGCAGCGCAGGCGGAGGATTCTGATGGCGGATCGCCTCAGCGATGATGCACAGAGGTCTGTTCCCCGATTCGGCCTCGGTGGCTTCATGATCGCAATGGCTTTCCTCGCCCTCGTAGTCTCGATCGTGTCGAGCGCGGCACGCCGTCAGGACTGGGGGAGCGTCTTCCTCAGTCTCGGAGTGTTCTCGATTCTGGCGATCCCGGTGTTGATCCTGGGTCTCGTGGTCCGCCACTCCGTGTCAAGCCGTGACGACGAGCGAGACCTTGTCGGCCTGGTCGTGATAACCCTTCTCCTGGTCATTCTCGTCTGCCTGTCAGTTTTACGAACCGCCTCTGACTGGAGTTTCGTGCGAAATCGGTTGAACATTTGCCGGTGAGTCAATCTGACATGTCGAGATCGCCAAGGAGCTTGGGACGAACTGACCTTGTGGCGCTGGCCGCCTGTCTCTGGTGCGCGACAACGGTCACCGTAGCGGGCCGAAGACCCTCCGCCGAGAAAATCGTGGGACTGGACCACTTCATCCCCCGAGAGCCAGGGGATGAGCTCCACCGCACTCGAATCGGCCTGGACCGTTCTCAAGGACCGCCAGACCGACGCACTGCTCGTGATTCGCCACGACCGACTCGTCTTCGAGCGGTATGCCCCCGGCCAGAGCAGGACGAAGCCGCATTACACGGCATCGATGGCCAAGGCACTCGTGGGCGGACTCGGCCTGATGGTTGCGATGTACGACGGTCGCATCAGTCCCGACGACCCGGCTCGCCGGTTCGTGCCGCAGTGGAGTGATGACCCTATGCGGCGCGATATCAAGGTCCGGCACCTCGCCACCCACACCTCGGGGATCGAGGACGCCGAGGCCGACGGCACCCCGCACGATCGCCTGGCTGGCTGGAAGGGTGACTTCTGGAAGCGTTTGCCCCCACCCCACGACCCCTTCACCCTCGCGAGGGATACCGCACCCGTTCTGGAAGAGCCCGGCAAAAACGAGCGCTACAGCAACCCGGGCATGGCGATGCTTGGCTATTGCGTGACGGCCAGTCTCCGAGGGACGGATGACAACGATCTCCGCTCGCTCCTGCGCCATCGCATCATGAGACCGCTGGGCGTGCCCGATGCGGAATGGTCGGTGGGCTATAACACCACGGTGACCGTGGACGGCCTGCCCCTGGTGGCGACCTGGGGCGGTGGCTCGTACAGCCCGAACGCGGTGGCCAGGGTCGGTCGGTTCATGCTGCACAAGGGCAACTGGGAGGGAAGTCGATTGCTCTCCCCAGCAGTTATCGAGACGGCCACGAAACACAGTGGCCTGCCGGGCCATTCGGGGTTGGGGTGGTGGGTGAATCGCGTTGCCGGCGGCACCAAGCTCTGGAAATCTGCCCCCGAGGATGCGTTCGGAGGTGCCGGCGCCGGTCAGCAATTGCTCCTGGTCGTCCCCAGCCTCGACCTCATCGTCGTCCGTAACGGCCGCCAACTCGACCCGACGCTAGGCTTCGAGGAGGGCCTGGACCAGTTTGTGGTTGCCCCAGTGGTGCAGGCGGTTTCGACGTCCCGCAAAACATCCCATCCCCCGAGCCCGGTCATCCGGGAAGTTCGCTGGGCCTCGAAGGAGTCAATCATCCGCCAGGCCAAGGGCAGTGATACATGGCCTCTCACCTGGGCCGATGACGATGCCCTGTACACCGCCTACGGTGATGGCCAAGGCTTCGAGCCTCCTGTTCCCGACAAGCTCAGCCTGGGCGTCGCGAGGGTTATCGGACCGCCCGACGGCTTTAGCGGGATCAACATTCGCTCGTCGACCGGAGAGCGGAAGGGCGAAGGTGCCAGGGGCCAGAAGGCGAGCGGGATGCTCATGGTCGACGGCGTTCTTTACATGTGGGTCAGGAACGCGGGCAACACCCAGTTGGCCTGGTCGTCCGACCATGCAAAGTCATGGTTCTGGAGCCAATGGCGGTTCGAGACGAGCTTCGGCTGCCCGACGTTCCTGAACTTCGGCAAAGACTACGCCGGAGCCAGGGATGGTTATGTTTACATCTACTCTCCGGACGGCGACAGCGCCTATCGAGCCGCCGACCGCATGGTCCTGGCTAGAGTGCCCAAGGGCCGGATAAACGAACGCGGAGCCTACGAGTTCCTCAAGGGTTTGGACGTGAACGGAGCTCCGCTCTGGACCAGAAACGTCGCCGACCGCGGGGCGGTCTTCAGAGATCCGGGGAGATGTTGCCGCTCGGCAGTCAGTTACAGTGCAGGGCTGAAGCGGTATTTCTGGTGCCAGACCTTGCCAGGTGGGGACGCTCGATTCCGTGGAGGTTTTGGGATCTACGATGCCCCCGAGCCGTGGGGACCGTGGACGACGGTGTACTTCACCGAGGAATGGGATGTCGGGCCCGGAGAGACGTGCAGCCTGCCCACGAAGTGGATGAGTGCCGATGGGAAGACGCTCTACCTGGTCTTCTCCGGCGACGACTGCTTCTCGGTGCGCAGGGCGGATCTGATCGTGCGGGAATAGAGGAATAGCAAGACCAAGTGTGGCGTGACGCTCACGAGTCTTCCGGCGGCTGACGATTTAACCCATCGCCGGCAGTGACGGGTGAACTTCATCGGCGCCGGCTGCGGTGCGCTCGGGGCTTTCTGGTTGTGTCTCGAGCTGCGGGATGGGCCAGAATTCGAGGTGAACGTGGTCGCCGTGCACAACAACGAAAGGGCAGGGGGGGGCTTCGGTCCAGGTGCCGCTGTTGATGTAAAGAACGCCGTCGTGCTCGGCCTGCATCGCGATATGGGTGTGGCCGCAGGTGACGAAGCGGAATCCACGACTCTGGGCGTACTCGGAAGCCCTCCGCTCGATGAGCTGGCTGTTGCGTTGAAACCGCTTGGTGATGCGCCTGACCCAGCGCGCGGTCCGGTGCGGCATCCATTTTTGAATGAAGTAGAAAATGCCGCAGGCCAGCTCGGTGAGCCAGGGGTAACTCGTGACGATCGTATCAAACTGATCGCCGTGCAGGATCAGGAGCTGGATCTCGCCGTTGTCGTGAACGTATTCGTCCAGGATATCGACGCCCACGATGTGGCTGATGATATCGGCGGGGCCGTCGTGATTGCCACGCACCCACACCAGGCGAAAATCGTCGCGGTCGGAGTTGCGGCGGATGACCTTCAAGCAGGCGAAATGCCTCTTGGTCAGCCGCTTGAAATTGAGGTCGTCGAAGATATCGCCGTTGATCACCAGCTCGCGGCAGTGTTCGACCGCCCAGATCAAGAACTCCTCGAGCAGCCTCGCCTGGCAGACGTCGCTGCCTAAGTGCAAGTCGCTGATCACGATGCAGTCGTAGATCGTTTGGTCTTCAGAACAATTCAGATTCGAGGCGGATTCCATCAGGAGGTTCCAGAGGCGACTCACAAGGCCCGGTCCAGTGCCGATCCGGAATCTCTCGCCACCGTTGACCCTGGCCGGCGAGCATCACGATCAAGAGAGCTTATTCCATGTCAGGAAGAATCTACCGCGACGGACTTGAGCCGAAGCAGGGATGGTCGGCTGATCCTCCCGGGCCCGCCCGGTCTTTCGCGTACGAGGCCCTTACAAGAATCGTAATTCAAGACGGCTGCGAAGTCACGCCGGCACACCAAATCTTCAAGGGGAGCGAAACGTCCGGCCTTTCGCGTGCATGAGAGGCAAAGTCAGGCCGGTGGGTCCGACGAAAGCACCTCGCGCCAGAAGGATGGAACGGCTTCCCAGGCTGACTCGTAGGTTTGTTCGAGGGGGAGGTGAACGTAAAACTCGGGTGAAAGAAACATAGGCATGTCGGGCAGCGGAGCGCCCACGGAGACCAATTCGACAAACGCCTCGGGAATTGCTCCGCCGATGTACGAGGCGAGCGTGAGAGAACCTTCCGGGAACAAGCGAAAATCGTTGTCGATGAATTCATCCCAGATCGCCTTGTGGATGCCCTGGGGATCACGAGGACCCGGAGGGAAAAGGTCCACGACCATCAGGTGAATTCCTGCACGGAGCACATTCACGGCCTTTTCGACGAGTGCGCGGAGGGCGTGGCGACTGTTCTTGTTTCCCGGCGAGACCACTTCGAGCATCGCGATAATCTGGTGATTGCTCGCATGCCGGATCACGACCGATGCGAGATACGGACCCTTGGCGGCAGTGCCGCGGTCTGGCTGTTGCAGGCTCAAAACGTCTGGGCCGAATCCACCGTCGAATCGTTCCGCGAGGGCATAATAACCGGACGGCAATAACCCACGGTTCAAGGTCCGCGACAGATCGCCGATCCACCCGAGGTGAAAATGGTGGAAAATGCCCTCGGTCACACGCGTCCAGTCGTGGATTGGCAAGGGATTACTCCTTACACGGATGCCCACGCCGCATAGAACGCCATGCCGGGATAATCACGAACGAATCCAAGCTCGGCGAGGCGGCGGGTCGCCGGGCTGCTGATCGCGGGTTCGCCGTTATAGGTTTCCACCTTGAGTACATGCCGCCTGGCCCTGGCGAGTTCCAAAAGCCGGGTCAGTGCAGACACGATCTCCGCTTGCGACGCCGAGGCAAGGCCGGTCAGGCGCTTGCCGTATGCTTCGATGACCAGAACCGGGCGGCCGCCGCGCAGCACGAGATAATTGCCAGCGATCCGGCTCAACCGCGCTGTGCCGCCTTCGAGCAGCGGGATATCCAGCGGCGCACCGCTGCCGTACAGGTTGGCCGGGTCGGCCGCGGCGAGCAAGACGTCTTCGGAAGCCGGCATGACTGTGCCGGCCAGCCGGGCCAGCTCATCGGACGCTTCTTGCGTGGCGTACTGGACGCCTGAGAAACCTTCGACGAAATAGCCCCGGCGCAGCTCACCACGCAGCTCGGCTCCGCGCCAGCCAGGGCACCAGGTCGGCCCACGAGGGCGCCAGGGATCGAGCTCGAGCCAGCTCACGCGTCACGATTCCGTACCGGCCCAGGAGGGCGCTCGTCCATGCCAGCCGCTGGCTCTCTTCGTCCCCGGCGGGCGGCTCCAAGAGCGACCATCGCCCCTCCGGCCGTCCCGGGTTCGATCGGCGCGGCCGCACGCGCGGGAAGCCGGCCGACCGGCTGGCGCCGGCTTCCACCAGCGCGTTCATCATTTCGAGTGCGCCGGGGCGAAGCGGCTCGAAACGGTCGTTCGTGACCAGCCCCCGGGATAAGAGCTGCTGAAGGGCTCCACGAAGTCGCGTCGGCTCGAGGCCCGAGAACCGGGCGAGGTCGGCCGTGAACGAGGCGCCCCGGCGTGCCGAGCGCATCGAGCGCCGTGCGCTCGTCGTCGCCAACCGCGCCCGCATCGAGGCAAACCGGCCAGTCTCCCGCAAAGTCACGCGGAACCAGGGCCACGAGCGGCTCGTCCCGGCCATCGCGGGCCGCACGCCAGAGCCACGTCCCTGTCGCGAGCAGCTCATCAAGCCAGGCGGGTCGGTAATGGCGCACCCGGCGGGGCAGAATCTCGCTTTCCCAGAACGCGGCGGTGGCCGCGAAGCCGCGAAGCTGGTCGAGGACTCTCTCGATCGCGGCCGTCCCCTCGGGTTGTGCAGTCGGATAAAGACCATGCCGTCGCACCAGAAAATCGGCGAAAACCTCGGGGATCACCGCGATACTCTCGCGGCGGCGGATCGCGACGCTCAGACGCTGGATGTCGGTCAGGTTGTCGCGGTCAGCCCAGCGCGGCTCTGACTCATCGTCCGACGGCGCCAGCCGGATCACGCCACCGCTTTCGACCCAGCGCTCCAGCAGCTCGGTGGCAAGCTCGGGTGCGATCACGTACCTGCGCATGAGTTCGGCCAGGCCAATCAGGGCGTGGGTGCGCAGGTACCGCCTGACGATCGTCTCGGTCGCGGCGGCGTCTGGCTCATGGGATGACTCGGGCTCGAAGGCCCGACGATAGAGGTCTTGCTCCTCGGCCAGGATCCACCGCTTCGGCACCGGCGTGCCGTCCAGCATGATCTGGGCCGCGCGGCCCTGGTCTTCGAGCAGTTTGAGCTGTGCCTCCATGGGACCGAACAGCTCCGAAGGCGTCAGGTCGCCCAGCTCGCGCAGCGACTCGGCCATTTCCTCGGCCGTGCGTGGTGCCAGGCTGCGCCTGCGGAGCCGGGCCTCGACTCGCCCCACCGCCTGGGGATCGAGCCATCGGCCGGCGGCCGAGCCTTGCAGCAGCGGCTCGAGCAGGGCTTCGTCCACGGCCGGTCCGCCCGCGGGCAGGTCACCCCGGCGCGGCTCGTCCCACTCGTAGAGGTAGCTCGGGGTGAACTGGAAGATCAGCTCCGAGGCGAACGGCGAAGCGATCTCGCCCTGGCGTGTGACCACTCGAATCGCGCCCTGGCCAATCGCGTCGAGCAGGCGCGCAGGCGCGGCAGCTCAAGATCGGAATCGAGGCACTCCCGGAACGTTTCCACGACGATTGGAAAATCGGCGAATTTGCCGACGACCTGAAGCAAGTCCTTGGCGCGCAGCCTCTGGAGCCAGAGCGGCGTTCGCTTCGAGGGATCGGGTCGGGGCATGAGCAGCGCGCGGGCCGCGTTCTGGCGGAACCTGAGCCCGTAGAGCGCGGTCGCGGGCAGCTCCAGCCGGATCAGCCGTTCGGCTTCATCGGCGCTCAGGCCGGAGAGCAAATCGAGCGGGATTTCCTCCATCTGCGGCAAGCGGATCAGTAGCCCGTCGTCGCCATGCAGGCAAGACGCATTCAGGCCGAACCGCTCTCTGATCCGGCCCAGGAGGGCGATCTTGAGTGCCTGGTGAAATTTGCCGCCAAACGGTGAAAGAACCGCCAGGCCAAGCTCTCCGGCCGGATCGGTGAAGGTCTCGACCAGGATCGTGCGGTCATCGGGAACAACGCCGGCCAGGCGCTCCTGGCGGGCGACGTACGACGAGCAGATGCCGCGCGGCACGCGGCTCGAGCCGGCACTCTCGCTCGAGCCAGCCGGGCAATTCGGGATCACCCAGCCGGCCGGCGATCTCACGGCAAAGAGCACCGACGGCCTCGCCCAGCTCGGCCGACCGGGGCGCTCCTCCCCGCGCAGAACGGCATGACCGCGGTGTTGCCCTCGGCGGGGCTGACCACTACCTTGTGCGTATCGATCACCTCGATGCGCCAGGTGCTGTTGCCCAGCGCGAAACTTTCTCCGACCCGGCGCTCGAACACAAACTCTTCGTCCAGCTCGCCCAGCCGCGGACCTTCCTCGCCCAGGAAAACGGGATACTGCCCCGTATCGGGAATCGTTCCGCCTCCGATCAAGGCAAGCCGCGCCGAGCCCGGCAGCGCCGCCAGGCGATTGTGGATGCGGTCCCAGGCGATCCTGGCCCGCAGGTCGCGGAGCGAGACAGTGGGATAGCGGCCCGAAACCAGGCAGAGCACGCGCTCGAAGACCTCGGCGGGAAGATCGATGAACGGATAAGCGCCTCGCACCATGTCGAACAGTTCGGGCACATCCCAACGGTCCATCGCCACGCAGGCCACGACCTGCTGCGCCAGGACATCGAGGCAGCCGTGCGGAACGCGAAGAGGCTCGATATTTCCTTGCAGCATCGCACGCGCAAGGGCCGCGGTTTCCAGCAGATCGGCGGGCGTCTTGGCGATCAATCGCCCCTTGCTCACGCCGTGAACGACATGCCCGGCTCGGCCCACTCGCTGCAACCCCCGGGCCACATTGCCGGGAGACTCGACCTGGCAAACAAGGTCAACATCTCCCATGTCGATTCCCAGCTCCAGTGACGCAGTCGAAATCACCCCTCTCAAACCGCCTTGCTTGAGCTCCACTTCGGTACCGCGCCGTTCTTCAAGACTCAGGCTGCCGTGATGAGCGCGGAAGGAGTCTGGTTTCGATTCCTGGTCTTCCGCGGGGGGTTCGCCATTCCCGGACATCTCGTTGAGGTGGGCTGTGAGGCGCTCGACGGTCCGGCGGTTATTGGCGAAGATCAAGGTTGAGCGATGCGTCTTCGTCAAGCTCAGGATGCGCTCCTCGATCGCCGGCCAGATCGTGCCTGGCGGACCGAGAAAGCGGCTATCGTCGCCGCCCGGCCAGATCACCTCGAGGTCCAGATCCTTGCGCCGGCCTGCGTCGATGATCGTGACGGGCCGAGGTTCGAACCGCCGTTCATCGGGTCTTCGCCCGACAAGCTTCTGCCCTCCCAGGTAGCGCGCCACGAGGTCGAGCGGACGCTGGGTCGCCGACAGTCCCACCCGCAAGAACGAGTTTCGAGAGATGGCTTCCAGCCGCTCCAGCAGCAGAGCCAGAAAGACGCCTCGCTTGTTGCCGCAGACCGAGTGAATCTCATCGACGATGACGTGCGAGACTCCGCGCAGGACCTGGCGGGCCTGGCTCGTGAGCATCAGGTGCAGCGATTCGGGCGTGGTGATCAGGATGTCCGGCGGCTTGCGCACGATCCGGGCGCGGTCGCGGGCCGGTGTGTCGCCGCTGCGCACGGCCACATGAAGCGGCTTCAGGCCGGCTCCCATCAGTTGCGACCGCTCGAGGATGCCGTCGAGGGGGATGTCGAGGTTACGCCTGATGTCTTCATTGAGCGCCTTGAGGGGCGAAACATAGAGGATGCGTACCCCATCGTTCTGGCGCGGAGTTTTCCAGAGCAGATCGAGCGCCGCCAGAAAGGCCGCCAGCGTCTTGCCCGACCCTGTGGGTGCCACAATGAGCGTGTTCTGCCCTGCGGCGATCACTGGCCAACCCATCCGCTGGGGCGGTGTCGGCTGTCCCAATGTCTCGCGAAACCAGGCAGCGACCGGCGGCAGGAAGTGATCGAGGATCTGGTCGGAAAGGGCTGAGACGGACATCAGAGAGTAACCACCTCGTCGGGATACCATCGCGGATCTGATCGCTTGTATCGGCTCTTAGATTCTTACGCTGAAGACCGCCCGCGACAAGCGCGTTTTGTACAGAAGTTCATGCGCCGGAATTTCCGGTAATCTTTATGTCTTTTTGAGAATCGTACTGGAGGGCGGGCCGGCATAATGGACGGATGGGGGATCGTGATGATGAAGAAGGTCGTTTCCTCGATGATCGATGGTTGCCGGGCTGATTGGAGGGTGCGTACTTTTCGCGGGGATCGTCAGGGATCAATGGGAAAATGCACCGTACCGGCCGCTGATCCGGTCTCTTCGAAGTGACAGGGCCAACGAGCGCGCTGGACGCGGCGCTGGAACTGGGAGTGCTGCGGCTTGGTGGAGCGGGACTCAAGTTTGCGGTCTTGCCACTGGCCGAAACTCTGGACGACCCTGACAGCCGCGTCCGCGAGGCGGCGGCCGACACTCTCGCCTGGTTCGGACGGGACGCCGCCCCCGCCACGATGACACTTGCACGAATCATTCGAGACGATCAGTCAGGCCTACGCGGTCGGGCCATTCGCGTTGTTTGCTTGATCGATTCCGACGACGCGAACTCCATCCTTGCGGAGGCGATGACCGATCCCGATCCAGACCGGCGGATCGAGACGGCGGCTGTCATCGGGAATCAGTCAATCATGTCCACACATTATGTCCCAATCTTGCTTGAGAAATTGAAACGCGACCCGGCACCCTCGGTAAGAAGAGCGATCCTGAGTGCCCTGGTGGCGATCGAGCCGAAATCCGACCGGGTCGCGAGGGCGAGGCTGGAGGCCATGAGTGACCCTGATTCCGAGACTGCGCAAGGCGGCTGTCCGGGGCCTCGGATCGCCCACCCCGTTGTCGCTCATGTCGCTTTTGCTCCAGGCCGCCGGCGATCACGACGCGAGCGTTCGGATCACGGCGATCCGGATGTTAGGGCAGATTGGCCTCAGGCATCCCGACGCCGTTCCCGCTTTGTGCCGGGCGCTTGCCGATCCCAGCACGCGTGAAGAAACTCGGACCGCCATCAGTTCTCTTGATTGGGGTTGGGGCCAGCGCTCGGAAACCGAGACCTCGATGGACTCCGTGCTCGAATCGGCCGTGCCGACCCTGGTTTTCGCGGCCAAGCAGTACGACCCGAGAACACGAGGAGTGATCGTTTCCCTCTTGTGCAGGCTGATTTGCGCCTTCGGCCAAGAGGATCTGCCGCTGCCAAAGGCTCTGCGGGAGGCTGTGCCGCAGCTTGTGGAAATCGTGAAAGAGGAGGAACCCATGGTCCGGCTGTACGCGCTTCTCACGCTCCTGGAGGAGCCACCGAACGAGTTGCTCCTTCCCATTCTGGGATACTGCCAGCGTGAACAGGGCACGCCGCCTCGAGACCACGCGAGCCCGCTCCATGGCACCTGGCCCTCCGCCATCGCAGCAGTGAACGTAAAGCTACAGGCCAAAGACGTTGCGACCAGGACCCACGTACTCATCTACCTCTTACCCGAGGATGTTGTTGAAAGCCTCTTGCCAACCCTCACGGCCGCGACCAACGACGATGACCAAGAGGTGCACGGCAAGGCAATGAGCGTGCTTCGCGACGTCGTACTCGATCGAGGTTCAGTTCCGTCTCATTCAAAGCGACTTGTCCGCGCCACCACCTTGGCAATCACGGCGGCCCTGAAGAATCGATTTCCGGAGATCCGCGAGCTCGCCTGTGTGACCTTGGGCGACCTTGGCGCCACGGCCAAGGAGACCGTGCCGTCTCTTCAAGCCCTGATTGCAATCGAGCACGACCCAGCCGTGCGGGCGCGGGCGGAACAGGCAGTGAGTTACATCTCGATCGCGTGCAAACGCGAGGGTGCTCCGTAGGTTGTTCGTCCGGGCACGGCTCTTCGAGCAGTTGTAGCGCGAGTTATTGTCAATACATCACAGTAGACAGGTCTAATCGACATCGATTCGTCTCGTCGCTTCGGCGGCAAATCGCTGTAAGCAGGAGTCCGGATGCTGTCGAATCAGGGCGGACAGGTCCGCCAGCGCGGGCCGCGCCACAGGGCCGATGGTGCCGAGCAAGAATGCGGCCCGCTCGCGCACGTCGGCGACGTCACTCTTCAGAGCCATCCGGAGCGACTGGACCGCCCGCGCCCCGACGGATAGTACTTGGCGAGCACGATCGTGGCCTGCTGTCGCAAGAAGTTCTCTCGCGAGCCTCGCAACAGCGATACGATCGGCACCGTCACTCTCTGAGCATACCGCGCCGAGCGGTTCGCAGCACCACTCTCGACCAGGTTCACAAAACTCGCGCACTCTTGACTGGAAGACCTCGACCCGGCTCTGCCCCTCCTCGGGGCGGAAATGACGCGCTGATCGGCGGGGGTGTGATAAGGCACCCGTTCATCGCGCCGACTCATAATCTCAACAGAAGCGCGTTTGGCGCACCACCGGCCGCGTCTCCGGAAAAGCCGTGTACCGCCCCGTGGGGTCGACCATGAACGAGATGTGCTGCTGGCCCCGACTCTGCCCCGGTGCAGCCCCTATCACCTCGAGCGAGTGCTCGCCCTTGTCTAACTGCTCTCCGGGCAGGGGACCGGTCCAGTGGCCGTCGTCCAGCGGTTGTAGCTCACTCCAGTCTCCGTCGTCGATCCGGCAACGAACGCCCGAGATTTCCGCGTCGGGCCAGGCCCGAACGAGGATTCGATCTGAGCCTCTAACGATGTGGCGAGAGGAAGTTGCCAGCAGGCGATCGCGCGGGTGGGTGATCATGACGACCGGACCGGACTCGTTGACAGGACGAAATGCCAGGGCCAGGTCATCGCCGCGAACGTAAAGAATCGTGTAACCTGGCGGGCCTCCCTCCGGATCGCCGATCGACCGAGTTGCGAGCGACACGTTGCGCCCATCGTTGGCGACTTGCCAGTAGTGGGTGTGGCCGCAGACGATCGCCTCGATTCGCCTCGTCTGGACGATCGCGCCAGTCGTCGATGCCCGGCCCAGCGAAGTCCTCCCAGATCTGGTAAGGATAATTGTGCTGGAAGACGACGACCCGCTCACCCAGGGCAAGAGCCTGGTCAGCTTCGTCGCCAAACCAGCGAATCTGCTCGGCCGAGAGACCCACGGGACGAAACTCCTGCGTGTTCAGCCGGATGAATCGGAACCCACCAAGGGACAGAGAGCCGTACGGATCGCCGACGTGACGGCGAAAGCCTGCCGCGCCGGGATCGTCCTTCACGTCGTAATCGCCGACCAAGGCGAAATGGGGAACGTCGAGCGAGCGGCGGATGTCGTTGAAGAGCCCAAATTGGTCCTCGGTCGCGTCTTGCACGTTGTCGCCAATGAACTGCACGAAAGCAGGCCGGATCAGGTTGTTGATCTCGCCCACGGCCCAGCGTGCGACCCGAACGTTTTCGCGCCGGACTCGGTCAGGTGCAGGTCGCCGGGGACGACAACTACGATGGGGGGATCGGTTTGCATCGGCATGGATGAATCCCTTTAATTCGTGGAAAACGAGGCCGCCCGCGTGCCAGGAAGCATGGTTCTGGGCGACGGGCGGGTCTCGGGTACGGCGAAGGCAAAATAAAACAAGGCGACCGCGGCAATCATCGCGAGCACGAGGAAGCCGACGTCGAAGCCCGCCCATTGAACCACGGCGCCGGTAACGACGTTGCTCAGAGCCGCGCCCAGGCCCGTCGCCGTGGCGAGCGCCCCTTGCATGAAGCTGAACCGCCCGGTGCCGCGCGTGAGGTCGGCGATCATCAGCACGCCGACGACTCCGAAGATGCCCGCCCCGATACCGTCCAGAAGTTGAACCGCGACCAGGTACGAGGCATTGGCACTCAGCGTGTATAGCAAGCCCCGCACGGGCAGAACCAGGAAGCCGATCAGGAAGACCGGCTTCCGTCCCCAGGTCTCCGCAAGCCGGCTGGCAGCGAGGGCGACCGGGATCATCACGAGCTGGGCCGCGATGATCGCCGAAGCCATCGAGCCGGCAGCGTGGGAGTCGGATCCCGCGGCAAGCTTCTGCCCGACCAAGGGCAGCATCGCCGCGTTGGCCAAGTGGAACAAGACGACCGACACGGCGAACGCCATCAGGCGACGATCGCTCAGGAGCTGCCTGACGCCCGTGACCTGTGTCTGTGTCGCTCGCGCTGTGGGCGTGGCGCTCTCGGGCTCGACAACCTCACCGCCGCGAGCGCCGGTAGAGTCGATGTCACTGCCGCGGATCAAGGTTGTCGCGATCGCGCCTGCCAGGCACATGCAAGCCGACACGACGAAGATTCCGCCATAACCGATCGTGTCTCCCACCAATCCAGCCAGCGCGGCGGCGGCGACGTTGCCGGAATGGTCGAGCGCCTGGTTGCGTCCCATCCTTCGCGCTATCCCCTCATGGCCCACCAGCCCCAAGCTGACCGCAGCCAGCGCCGGGCCGAAGATCGACCCGGCCGCGCCGATGATCGCCTGTGATAAGAGGATCACCGAGGCCGTCGGCCAGACGACCATGGCCACCGACCCGGCTCCGACGAGCAGGAAGGCCAGCACGATCACCACGCGTTTGTCGCGCGCGGCGTCGGTCAAAGCGCCGCAGGGAGTCTGGGCGGCCAGCTCGGCGATTCCCATCACGCCCATCGCCATGCCGATCCTGGAAGGGTCCCAGTGGTGGGCCGCCGCGAGATAAACGGCCAGGAACGGCTTGAGCCCGCCTCGCACGTCGGACAGCACGAAATAGAGTGCGTCAAGCGCTAACAGGCTTCTCCGCGAGGGTTTGATCATCTCGTCATTCAACATGATCCACTCCAAAACTTGCGCTTCGGGCGGCGACCGGGATTCAATAGGCAACCAGCGAGAGCCAGGCGATTCCGGCAAGGGTCGTCAGCAGCGTGAGCGGAACGCCCACCTTGAGGTATTCAAGGAAGCTGAGCTCGGTACCGGCGCGGCGGCGCTCTCGACAACGATCAGGTTGGCAACCGAGCCAAGCACGGTCAGGTTGCCGGCCAGCGTGCTTGACATCGCGAGCGCCAGCCATGCCAGCTCTTTCTGCGGCATCACGTCCATGAGCGGCTTGAACAGAAGCACCGCCGGTACATTCGACACCAGGTTCGAGAGCAGCACCGAAAGGCCGCTGACCAGGACCACGGGGGAATCGAGCAAGGCGTGCCACTGCTCGAGGCCCCACGTCCTTACCACGTGGACCTCGAAGGCGTGGACGATGATGAAGAGCCCGGAAAACATGACAAGCAGCGGCCAATCAACCGCCCCGAAGACTTTCTCGGGACGGACCCGATCGAGCAAGAGCACACCCGATGCCACCAGAGCGACAAGGGCGATTGGCTGGCCCGCGAAGAAGAGTCCCACGGTGACAAGGGCGACGGCCAGGCTCTTGATCAGGAGCCGACGATGAACGCGAGGCCGAGCTGGTGTGGCGTCTTCCGTCGGGACTTCGACCGGCTCGGTCAGTGTGCTGCGATAAACCAGCGCGACGACGAACAGATTCAAGACAAGGCCGATCGCGGCCACGGGTGCCAGCACAGCCGCGAACTGAAGGTAAGAAATATGAGAGAGCGAGCCTATCATGATGTTCTGGGGATTGCCCGTGATCGTGGCCACCGAGCCGATATTCGAGGCCGTGGCCAGGCCGACCAGGTAGGGGATCGGGGGCTTCTTGAGCCGCTGGCAGAGGTGCAGCACCAGGGGCGTGAGGGCCACGCAGACCACGTCGTTGACCAGGAACGCCGATAGCACTCCCGAGACGGCGATGACGACCGCGAGCAGGGCGAACGGACCGGAGAAAGCGCATGGCGATCCAATCAGTCGCCAGGGCGAAGAACCCGGCCAGTCGCAGGTAAGCCACCACGACCATCATGCCGAAGAGCAAGACGATGGTCTCATAGTTGACCGCCTTGGCGGCCTCTCTCAAGGGCAGCACGCCACAGGCAAGCATGGCCGCGGCGCCAATCAGCGAGATCCCCGCGCGGTTGGTAAGCAGGCCGGGAACCTTGCCCAGGGCGAGTGCCAGATAGGTCAGGCCGAAGATCGTCGAGACCAGGAAGATCGAGGCTTGATTCGTTGTCACGGTCCAGGGTTCCTCGGCTGGGGGTGCTTTCACGGCGACGCCGCACGACGCGTAGCTCAGGGACTTGTCGACAGGTCGGAAGTCGTGGCCATTGGTCCCAACGCGTTGTCCCCTGCCAACTCCTCGCCTCGCTCGAGAGTTTCGGGGACGAAGAAAACTACCAGGGCCGTGGCCATCGCTCCCACGCCGGCGAGCATCCAGAAAAGCCCGCGGTAGCCCAGCGGTTCGACCAGCACACTCGAGACGGCCGGGCCGATCGCCGAGCCGAACACGAGGCACGAGCCGACGATCACCTGCGCCTCACCCGACCGCCTCGGGTCGGCCAGGCGGTCGGTCACCCAGGCGCCGGCGATCACCGCGAACAGGCCGTTGCCCAGGCCGTCAAGCATCTGGTTGGCCACGGCCAGCCAGGGGGTTTGAACCAGGGCCACGAGCGCCAGCCGCGTTGCCATGACAGCCCAGCCCACGATCAAGAGAGGCTTCCTGCCCCAGCGGTCGGCAAGCCAGCCGGCGGGCCAGACCACGAGCATCCAGGCGACCATGCTGACCGCGAAGGCATAAGCGAGCAACCGCTCAGGTGCGTGCAGATCGCGCTTGAGAAAGAGGCCGAGATAGACGCCCCCAGGAGCATTGGCGGCGTGATAAAGAATCATGGCGACCACGAAGGCCCACAGTCCCGCATCCCTGGGCAGCCAGGCGGCGACAGCCTTGGACCCGGCGTACCGCGTGCCCGGTTCGCGATTCCGCTCTGCAGCGGAATGATGCGGCATGGCTTGCTGTTCCGGTTCGTGGATCAGGAGAGCGAACCCAACGGCCAGAGCTTGAACCACGGCCAGAAGAGGCAGCATCGCCCCCACGCCATACTGCTCTGTGATCCAGCTACCCGTGAGGGCTACGAGAATAATCCCAATGGGTTTCCAGAAGCGAATGGCTCCGAGCGCCGCGCCGACGGCTCCGGGCGGTGCCAGGGCCGCGGCCTCTGCGCCGAAAGGCTCTCGACCACGGCGCGACAGATGCCGTTTTCAGCGAACAGGATGACGAGGAAACTCACCCAGAAGAGACCTTGCGCTCCGCGCAAGAGCAACGTGGCGAGGGCCGTCACCGCCAGGGCAACGACCAGGAAAGGTTTCCTCCAGCCAATCCGGTCAGACCAGAGCCCGACCGGAAACTGTGCCAGACCCGAAACCGCCGCCAGCGTCGAGACGATGCCGATGGCTCGGTCCGACAGGCCTTTCTCGCTCATGTAAAGCGGCAAATAGGGCAAGGTGAAGCCAATCGCCGCCATTCCCAGGAAATAAGATCCGTAAAGTCCGATACGATTGCGCCAGTTCATGCTGATCTCTCACGCTGTAAGTGGCTGATTGACGGCCGGGCTCCTGACGGTCGACACCGGGCCCGGCCTGTGTTTTCATGACGACGGCATTCATCTGGGCAAGGGTGGCGGCAGTTCTGAATCTCGGCCGAGATTGCGTCTGGCTTTAAGCCTGGCTTTCGGTTCGTCATCAGCTGCCGGCGGCGGCGGGGGTTCGTCGCGGCCGCGGGAGCGGAAACCAAGCAGGCCGCGGCTGCCGCGTACCCCGCCGGCTACGTGGCCCAGATGCTCGGTTACATGAGTCATCGCCTCGGCTGCTCGGGCAAGCTCGCCGCCCCGGTCTTCGCGGCCGGCTTCGAGATCGCGGCGCGCGGCCCGGTACAGATCTCGAGCCGCTTTCAAATAGAATTCAGAACCGGCGGCGGGCTCGCTGCCGTCCAGTTCGGTGATCCGATCGAACGCCCGCTGAAGGTCGCGGCGATCTCGCTCGGCTGAGTCATCGCCACCCGGCCCGGCCGGCGGCGGTGGCAGGTCATTTTCGCGGCGGTCCAGCAGGGCCGCGCTCTGGGCATGGTCGCTGGCCCGCGCCAGGTCGTGGGCGATTGCCCCGTACTCGTGGGCAAGGAAGTCATCGCCGTCATCGAAGGCCTTCAGGCCGTCGCGATAGTATCTGCTTGCGCGCTCGGTCCAGTCGCGGATCCGCTCCTCGGGCCGGCCCGCCGCATTGTCCTGAGCGCGAAGACGGCGAAGCAGATTGTAGGCTTTCGTCAAATCTCCCCTGGGGCCAGGCGCACCTTTTTTCTTCGCTTGCTCCTTCCCTTTCGCCTTGGGCAGCGGTCCTCGCTCGGGACCGGGCGGCTGTGCCGGCAAGAAGGCCGACAGTCCCAGGCCGATGACCAGGGTCATGAGTGTGGCCAATGGCTTGAGCATGCTCAATCTCCTCTCAAAGCAATGTTGTGTTTCAGGTCAGTCCCTCTGCCCGCGATCGCCGCGGGCTGTCGCCCCGAATCCAAAGCACACGGGATGCCATCACGAAGAACGGCCGAATTCCCGCGTTTTTCGCGAGTTTCGGCTCCCCGACCGGGCACGATCTCCCCGCCTTTGGGGGGATCGTACCCAGTGCCTGGCGCCGCATGACGTGATCCAGCAAGTGGGCACGAATCCCTCACAGCGCGGGGCTTCTGCGCTCAGTTCAACGAGATCCGCACTCGCTCGGAACGAAACCATCACGTGACCATTGCCGTGATTCGACGAAGATGCGACCATGCCCGATGATCAGCAAGAAGCGCGGCGCAACATTTGCGGGATTGCCCGCTACAGGTCGGTGTATGGTCAAGCCAGGCGGCCAGGGCCTATTGATGCCAGTTCCTCCGCGCCAACTTCGCTTACCGGTAGGAGTGCAGGTCGGCATCGTGGCCGCCCTGTTCGTGGCCGCGCTGCTGGCGCTCTGGACGACTGGCGCTCTGGTGGTGGCCCGAGAGCGGCGGCGAGCGGATGCGAAGGCACTCCTGGACCAGGCGGGCGCAGAGCTCGCCGATCGCGGCAAGGAAATCATGACCCGTGTGGGCGAGTTTCCCGACTTTCCCGAGGAGACCTCCCGAACCAAGCTCGATCGAGAGCTTTCCGCCCAGGTCACTCGGGCGCTCGCCGGCCGTGAGGGAGTTGAAGGGGGCTACTTCGTGCAAAGGATCCGAGGGTTCGTCGGTCTTCTGCCCCCGCTGGAGACCGATCTCATCGACATTCAAGTTGATGCCGCGATTCGTAAGCAACAGAAACTCTACTCGATTGGTGGGCTCGAAGGCGATAGTCCTGTCACGGTGGCGATTCGCACCGAACCGCTCATTGTGCGCGGGCACGTGGCTGGGGCCACCTGGGTGCTGACCCGACTGGTCGATCCTCTGTTCGTCGACCGGTCGCTCCAGGGCTACCGGCTGGCCGCGGGCCTGGCGCTGGGCGGCATCGCGCTGGCCCTGGCGCTGACGGCGGGGCTGGCGCGAACAGTCCGGCGGCAGGCGTCTGAGCGGAACAGGCTGCAGATTGAACTGAGGCGCAGTGAGCGCCTGGCGGCCCTCGGCAAATTGCTGGCTGGCGTCGCGCACGAGGTTCGCAATCCGCTGGCGGGTATCCGCTCGACGGCCCAACTCTGGCAGCGCGGGGTCGTCGGGCTCGACGACGAGTCGCTCGGAGGTCTGGTCCACGAGGTTGATCGGCTGGAGGAAATTGTTTCCCGGCTCCTCCAGTTCTCGCGGGCCGACGCTCAAGATCTCGTTCCTGGAGACCTCAACGCCGTGGTCGCCGAGGCCGCCCGGCTGGCCGAGGGGTCCGCGGAGTTGAAGGCTGTCAGAGTCGAGGTCAACTTCCAGACCGATCTGCCGCCGGTGGCCCTGGCGCGGTCGGCCCTGCTTCAGGTTTTTCGCAACCTGACAACCAACGCGGTCCAGGCCATGGCGGCAGGCGGCACGCTTCGCCTGTCAACCCGGTTCGACCCGTCAAGGCAGTTCGTTCTGGCCTCGGTGGACGATACTGGTCCGGGGCTTGCTCCCGAGGTAACGGGCCATCTCTTCGAGCCCTTCTTCACGACCAAGGCAGAGGGCACCGGATTGGGTCTGGCAATTGCCCGCGAAATCGCGCTGGCTCATCGCGGCGACCTTCGGGCCGCCAACCGGCCCGACGGGCCGGGCGCGTCCTTCACGATCGTCTTGCCGGTCTCTCCGGCTCATCTCAACGGAGAACCTCAGTGATGCCGTTGCCCGCTACGGTTCTTGTGGCTGACGATGATCGAACGATCCGCCGCAATCTCGTAAAGCTGCTTCAATCGGAAGGCTATTTTACCCTGGAAGCGGCCAACGGCGATGAGGCGCTGGAGTGCATGCGCGACAAGGAACCCGACGCCGTGCTCCTGGATCTGAAGATGCCCGGTCGAGATGGACTGGCGGTACTTGCCGAGATCGAGCCGCTCCTGGCCGAATTGCCGGTGATTGTGGTCACCGCGCTTGGGGGCTCGGCCGCTGCCATCGAGGCCATGAGGCGAGGCGCATACGACTATCTGAGTAAGCCGTTCGACCTGGACGAGGTGCTGCTCACGCTCAAGCGGGCCCTACGGCAACGTGCCCTGGCCTTTGAGGTCAAGGCTCTGCGGGCTCGGCCGGAGTCAGAGGGTCTCGCAGCCGCACCCGAAGACGACGGCCAGGAGCCCGAGCTGATCGGCCAGAGCGCCGCGATGCGTGAGGTATTCAAACTGATTGGATTGGTCGCTGCGAACGACGCTCCGGTCCTGATCGTCGGCGAGAGCGGCACCGGTAAGGAGCTGGTCGCCGCCGCGATCCACAGGCACTCGTCTCGAGCCAGCGGCCCGTTCGTTCGCGTCAACTGCGGGGCATTGCCGGAGGGATTGGTTGAAAGCGAGCTGTTCGGTCACGAGAAAGGGGCATTCACCGGGGCGGATCGGCGCAAGCCAGGGCGATTTGAACGCGCGGCGGGCGGGACGATCTTGCTGGATGAGGTCGCCGAGCTTCCCCTCCCGGCCCAGGCCAAGATTCTCCGCGTGCTACAGCAGCATGAATACGAGCTCGTGGGCGGGACCGAGACGCTTCGTACCGACGCGCGCGTGATCTCGGCCACACACCGCGAACTGTCCAGGGAAGTTGTCGAAGGTCGATTTCGCGAGGACCTGTTCTACCGCCTGAACGTCGTCCAGATCGCCATTCCGCCGTTACGTGACCGTGCCGAGGACATCGAGCCTCTGGCCAGGTACATCCTCCGCCGCCTCGAGCGGAGGCATGGCTGGCGTGAGCTTAACCTCGCCTCCGAGGTACTGCCAGCCTTGCGGCAGCGGCCTTGGCCGGGAAACGTCAGGCAACTGGAAAACGCCCTGGCTCGTGCCGCCATCGCCTCGCGCGGCCGGGCGATTCTGCCTGAGCATCTCGACGTCGAACTGGCGGCCGAGCCAGCGCAGCAAGAGGCCGGCGACTGCTGCCGAGCCATTGCCGTTACCCGCACTTCTGGCCGAGGTAGAACGGCGGGCCATCGAGCGGGCCCTTCGAGCCTGCGGCGGCAACCGGACAAGGACGGCCGAGCGCCTGGGAATCAGCCGTCGCCACCTCTTCGACAAGATTCGCGAATATGATCTCAATTCTTAAACAATTCGTCCTGGCATGCGAATGACTGAGAGTGAGTGCGGCTGTAGTGGCCGCGATCGAGGCTGACGAGTCCGGAACGAAGGCACAGTTCGCCGAGCGCCTCGAAGAACTTTTCAGTCAGAGAGTGCCAGAATCCCTCGGGATGACGCTCATGTCGACTAAGGTTTGCAATGCTAAGGCTGCGCGACAATCCAGGCGCCGGATTCGAGCGCAGGGAAGTAGGGCGGCGCGCCCTCGATCGCCTTGCGTGTCGTAGGTGCCCGAGCGCGCCATTGAGCCCAAGGATACGAGCTCAAGGGGAGTTTGCACGTTGAAGGACGACAATCAGGATGTAGTCGGCCCCAAACTGGAGCATCTTCACACTCCCGAGGAGATCGCCGAGCGGGCGGGTGGGATCAGTGTCAAGAGCTTGAGCGAGCTGATCCGCAAGACCGGCCTCGAAACGACGACACTTGGCCACACCAATCCTTCCCGAAAAGGCGGCCGACGCCGCCGACTCTGGGGAATGACCCCAGCCCAGGCCTCGAGGCGCTCCTGGAATTCCGGCGGCGCCGCGCACACGGGCGTGAACCGTACTGAACTCTGCGCCTGTACCGGCGCATCCCCTCCGATTCTTGACATTAACCTTATGGCCTAAGGAATTCGGGGATCGTCGGTAGATGTTTGACGCATGATTCAAAAGAAAGCGCGCGGGAACCTGGGGCCACGATTCATTTGGATCAAGCTGATCCATTGATGTCGTTACCATACCGATGTGAAAGACGCATTGCCAGTCCACGTTCGACCTGGGAATCTCCGGGTCAAACGCAGGGGCGGTTCGCGCGCTTTTCGCAAGCAAACCTAGGGACCGCGACGAGTCGGGCCAAACCGGCCCTCGTGATTAAGGAACGCTCATGACCAATCACAGGTCCACGACGAACATAGCCCGCCGACTAATAGGCAGCCTCGCTCCCCGGGTCGTGCTGCTCGCGGGCATCATCGCCGCTCTCTGGGGAATCGAGTCCCGGACCGAACCCGAGAAGCAACCCGCGCAGCGACCGGCCGCTCGAGGGCCGGCCGGGCGATTCCCACGGCGCTCCTGTCTGGTCGCTTGCCTTCTCACCCGGCGGTCGCTACCTGGCATCCGCCTCGATCCCCGGCGAAGTCTGGCTCCAAGAGGTGTCGACGGGGCGGGCAAGCATGCTCCAGAATGGTCCCCAGAGCTCGGCCCGCTCGGTTGCTTTTTCGCCCGACGGACAGGTCTTGGCTGTTGCCGGAAGTGAGGCAGGGAGGTTCGTCCGGATGTGGAACGTGCAACGCGGCGAGGAGATGCGCCCGCTCGATCTCAGTCCGCAAACTGGCATTCAGCACATTGCCTTCCCCGATCGCGGCGCGGTCGTGGCCGTGGCCGGACGTGAGGGTGTGCTGTCGCTCTGGGACTGGGTCCAGCGTAAGCGTCTGGGCGTCTTGACCGGACATCAGGCAACCGTCAGCGCGCTGGCTTTCGCTCCAGGTGGCTCATTGCTCGCGTCGGGCGACTCCGCGGGCGTGGTGAATGTATGGAACGTTGCCGACAAACGGCTCACCACAAGCCTCAAGGCGCGGTCGTCTGGTCAGCCAACGGTGACGGCCGTGGCTCTCTCGCCGTCTAGCGACTTGCTGGCCACCTCTTGCTTTCTCGATCGCGCTGTGAAGTTGTGGGACAGGCGAAGCGGTCGGCAGCGAGGAACGATTACCGTGTCGGCACTTGGTGCGACCGCGCTGGCGATCTCCAGTGACGGTACGATGCTGGCCATGGCTGAAAAGGGCGGATCGGTCCGGCTGTGGGATCTCGCCCGGAACCGGGAACTCGCGGCCGTGCAATCCCCGGCAAGAGGGCTCGAGTCGTTAGCACTTTCCGGTGACGGCTGTATGCTCGCCACTGGGGCGACGAATGGTCTGGTAAGCCTGTGGGATGTGGCGCCGGTGACGGAACCTGAGCAGCCCGCATCACTATTGCGAATCGCTCGCCCTCCGGCTGCGACCTTCGGTGGCCCTCGCCCGGCTCTAATTGCGCGAAAGTAGCGCGATGGTCAGGATGGCGACCAGGCCCAGGCCCAGGGCGATGAGGGTGAAATGGAGCAGCCAGCGCCCGTCGCCGCTGGACGACGATCGCCGGACAACGGTCTCTTCCAGACGAGGACGGAGTGCCGCTCGCAAGGGCGGCAGCGGCACCCTGTGGCGGGGTGCGACGGAAGGCTCCGGATCTCCCAGGTCGCGGAGCGAGAGAACGCTCGCGTCGGTCTCGTCGGAAGCACCGAGGAGTCGCAGGTCTTCGTCGACCAGGGACGGAAGCGGGGGACGAAATGACCGAGCCGCTTCGGCTTCGGCGCCCTGGATCGCGCGGAGCCGGGCCGGGTCGGTCCACCGCGCCAGGTCGGACTTCAGCTCAGCGCAAGTCTGGTAGCGCTCGGCGGGCTTCTTGGACATTAGCTTGCGAACGATGGCGGCGAACGCCGCGGGCACTCCGGGCGCTACTTTCTCCAGCGGCTCGGGATCGTCCATCCGCTGCTTGAAGATCTTGTTGATCGCGTCTCCCCCCTCGAATGGCGGACTGCCCGAAAGCGCGAAGTAGAGAGTGCAGCCCACGCTGTACATGTCGCTTCGAGCATCGGCCTTCGAAGCGTCGCTGAGCTGCTCCGGGCTGGCGTAGTCAAGCGTTCCCAGCACCGTGTTGGCCCGGGTGAGCCCTCCCTCTTCGCCCAGCGCCCGGGCAAGCCCCAGGTCAAGGATCTTGGCGTTGCCGTCGGGCGTGATCATGATGTTCGAGGGCTTGATGTCGCGATGCACCAATCCAGCTCGATGGGCGGCATCCAGGCCGTCCAAGACCTTCAGGAAGAGACGGGCCGCGTCGGTCACGCGGAGCGGGCCGTACTTCTCGCTGCGTACCATCTCGAAGAGGCTCATGCCGGGTATGTATTCCAGGACCATGAAGTAGACGTCTCCGTCGTTGCCCACGGCGATCGTCCGCGCAACGTTAGGATGAACGCAGCGCTGGGAGAGTTCCATCTCGCGGCGGAAACGCAGGAGGCTGTTCGCTTCTTCGAGCATTTTCTTGGGCGGCAGGACCTTGATGGCGACCTTGGCGAAAGTCTCCTCGTTGACGGCGAGGAAAACCTTTCCCATTCCTCCCTCTCCCAGGGGGCTCAAGATCCTGTGTCCGCCCAGAAAGAACCCCCGCGTGGTACCGACAAGAAGCTTGCGCGCCTGATAAACCGTGAGCAAACCCTGCTGGACCAGGAGTCGAGCCAGGCGCAGCGAGGCGTCGCTTGAGGGTTGTGGCGCGACACTGGCGCGAACTCGCGCCAGTTCGTCCTCGGGCACGAGGCCGGACCTGACGACGGCGTCAACAAAGGGGTCGAGTTCGAGCATTTTTCCGATCGCAAGAGGACGGCGTGGTTTCCGAACTCGAGACACGCGGCGGCCGATTCAAGTCACATCTCGGCCAACCGATCGTCCGACGCGACTCGCCACGCTCGCACCTCCCGGTTTCATGCGTGGTGCGTGCGCGGCTCACGGCGGGCAGTAACAGGAGGCCGTGTCCAGGGCGCGGACAGGACAGGCCACAGGGCCGGAGTGGATCACGCCGACCGCGATTTCGCCGGCCCGAGCTCAGGGTGCGACCAGAGGCGGAGCGTGGAGCGCAATTACATGAATGATCAAGCAGGTTACGTTATCTTTCGAGTCGTTTTCCAGGGCCATGTCCTTGAGAATAACCGCGGCCTGTTGAGGGTCATCGACCGAGCCCAGAACCCTGGCCAGCGACTCGTCGGGAACGACGCCTGTAAGTCCGTCGCTAGCCAGCAGAAAGCGGTCGCCCGGCCGAACGTCGAGAACGCGGAAATCCTCGGGTCCGCTGCGCGTCCTTGCTGCCCAGATAAAGATATAAGACATTCTTGAATTTGTGGTTGGGAAGCTCTTCCTTGGTGATCGTGCCGGCATCGAGCAGCGCATCGGCCAGCGAGTGGTCCTTGGTTAACTGCTCGAGCTTGCCGTCGCGGAGCCGGTAGGCGCGAGAATCTCCGATGCCTGCGACGTAGGCTCGATCGTTGCGAAACTGAGCGAGCACGACGGTGGTGCCCATGTTGGAAAATTCCGTGAACGCACCAGAGCTCCCCAGGATCTCCTGGTTGACCTCGGCAACGGCCTCGCGGATGGCCTCTTGAATGTATCGTGATTCGTTCTGGTCGGGAGTGAGCCGCTTGGCAATGGCCTTGGGGATCAGGTCGACGGCCATGAGGCTGGCCTGTTCGCCGGCCTGCTGACCTCCCATGCCGTCGGCCACGATGAACAGGTTGGAGGGCTCGTAGGTCATGGCGTCGCCGGCCGGCGGGGCGTCACCTCCGCCGCCTGCCCTGGCGGCCCCGCTCGCGCCGCCGACCGTCATGACGCTGCTTCCTTCCGAGAGCAGGCCGGGCCGGCGGCCGGGCACGTAATAATTGTCTTCGTTGTGCTCGCGATAATTGCCCCGGACCGAGACGACGCCGACTTTCAATTTCAACTGGCCGGGCAAGAGCGTGATCGACGACAAGGTGGCAAACTCGTCGGTCGCATCCTGGTCTTTCCCCGCCGTGTGCTGGCTCAAGAACCTCTTCCACCAAGATTTGAATTGCGCTGAAAGGCTCACCACGACCGCCTTTTTTTTATCGGGCCAAACACCGGCAACGGGAGCAACCGCGATCGCTCGCTTGGAGCGGACCGCGATTCGGTTGTTTCAAGAGTTCTCGGCATTTCGGGCTTGTCATCCTCGATAGCTTTCGAGCTTGCGGAAACCGCGAACCGCGTCAATCAAGCGCCGCGGAGCCCGTTAATCGCGAGCGTGCGCCGGACTGGCCCATCGCATCAGATCATCGACGCCCACCGAGCGATACGTCAGGAAGAGTTCCCCCGCTTCGAATCCCGCAGTCAGACCGTGATAACGATTCATCGTCTCCACGGCACGAAAGATTCCCGCCTTGCTGGCGGGAAACTGAGTCTGGTAGGCGCGAATCGCTTGCAGCTTCACTTCCAGAGTGGCTCCGATATCGGCCACGACATACCCGGACGCTTCAGGCAAGTCTAACCCATGTAGCGCGATTGGAAAACTGAGTTGGTTCGAGATCACATGAGGGATCAGCCCGTCGAAGTGCTCGTCCCACTTGGTGAGGCGGCTGTAAAAGACCGCGGCGTCGGTGATGAGCATTGCCTGGTAGTGGTCAGGCGAGGCCAGTACCGTCTTGCCGCCGAATCCGAGCACGACCTTGGGCTTGAACTTTCGGAAGGCCTTGGCCAGGGCCACCCGCGCCTCGAACGAATCGAACAGCCGGCGGTTGGGCAAGTTGAGGTTCAGTCGCATGGCGACTCCGAGCGTTTCCGCGGCCTGACGTGCCTCTTCCAGCCTGACGTCCGGCCCGGGTGAATGGGGCGTCGGCTCGCCGTCGGTCAGGTCAATGATGCCCACGCTGTAGCCCTTGCGCACCAGTCGGGCCAGCGTGCCGCCGCAGGCGATTTCGACATCGTCGGGATGAGCGCCAACGGCCAGCAAATCGAGTTCCAGGTCACCGGACTCGGTCATGCGATCCCGCACCTCTCATACCGGCCGCTCAGCCTCGCCTTTGGCCGTGCCCGTTCTCCGGAGAACGAGCTTGCCGCCCGGCGCCTGCCATTGCCTCTGCGGCGAATCCTGGCGGCGGCACGGCGTTGCCAGGGAGTCCTGGGCCGAACCCCGCCGATAGTAGATGATAGGTCGTTCGAAAGCAGACTCAATAGACCACTTTTCCTTTTTTCGAAGGGTGGCTCGCACCCGGTGATCGGGCTGTCATCTGGAAAAACTCCGGATTGAGCGTGCAGCGGATAGCCGCCCTGGTGCTCTAGTCATCGGCTTGTTCCCGCTTGCTCACCGCCAGCAGAAATGTCGGCGCCACCGCCTCGAACCGCAGGCGGTCCATCTGCTCGATTCCACGCGCGATCGACACGTTCCACACCCTGACTTGCCCCGCCAGGGCTTTGAGCGCGTGGTAGGCCGAGGCCAGCCCCTCGATCGTCGCGACGCTCATCGCCAGGCTTCCACCGCGCAGAGCCGGTGATAAGCTACGCTCAGGACCTGATCGGCCTGTCTGCCGGTGCCACCCACGAACACCGCGTCGGGCTCGGGCAAGGCCGCCAGCACTTCAGGCGCCCGGCCGAGAACCGTTTTCACATTGGGAACGCCAAACGAGTCGGCGTTGGATTGAATGAGAACCACGTCGGCCGGCTCGGGCTCGATGGCGTAGACCGTTCCCAGGTGAGCGAGCTGCGCCGCCTCGATGGCCACCGAGCCCGAGCCGGCCCCGATGTCCCAGACGGTGCTGGTGGCGCGAATATCAAGTTGGGCCAGCGCGATGGCGCGCACCTCCGCCTGGGTGATCAGGCCTCGCTTGGGCAGAGTCTGGCTGAAGGCGTCATCAGGGTTGCCGAAGAGGCGGTGGCGGCTCGCCCGGCTGGCGCGGTCCGGTCGATTCGGCTTGCGAACCAGGATCAGAACGTTGAGCGGGTTGAAGTCCATTGCCGCCAGCTCGGCGAGTTCGGCCTGCGTCACTCGCTCGTCCGGCGAGCCCAGGTTCTCGCAGACGAAGGCCCGGAAGTAGTCGATGCCCCGGTCCAGGAGCTCCGCGCCAGCCTCGCCGGCGGAAACTCGTCACTCGAGAAGAGGCCCACCTTCTCGGCCGTGCGAATCCGATCGATCACCGCTTCGATCGGGCGGCCTGCCAGGTTGGTCAAGTAGGCGTCTTCCCAGCTCTCCTTGACTCTCGCGAAGGCCAGTTGCATGCTGCTGACGTGGGGCAGAACCTCGAAGCTCTCTTTCCCCAGCCGGTCGCAAAGGTAGCGCGCCACGCCGTAGAAAAGAGGGTCTCCGCTACTGGCCAGAACGGGATTTCGCGCTCCAAGCGCTTCTCTGACCTGGCGCAGAGCCTCGGTCATGTCGGGATCGAGAACGACTTTCCGCGCCGGTAGATCCGCGAGCAGGCTCACGATCGAAGCCGCCCCGAGTATCAGGTCGGATGTCGCCAGCACGCGGCGAGCAGAGTCGGTAAGGCCAGCCAGGCCGTCGTCCCCGATGCCCAGAATGACCAGTTTGGACCGCGCGGGATTTGCCATCAGCGTTCCTGAAGGGAAATCAAGGCCTTTTCCATCGCCGCAGTAGCGATTCACTAGCCCCGATTGTAATCCCCCCGGGCTCGCTTCGCCAACGGCTCAGGCGTGATGGCCTTGACGAATCCGAGATCTCGCGGCGCCTGGAGACAGATGCCAACGGCGGGGATACGGACACTTACCCCGCCGTTGGCGTCAATACGATCACTAATCAGCCAGGCATTCGGGCAGCTCTCATCGAGAATTCCAGCGCTCCTTGGCTGTCTGCGGTGGTCAGCCTCGTGTGATTCCTTTGCCGCCGGCCAGGATCGTGAACGTGTCGTAGCTGCTGTCAAGCAAGGCGCCGGCGGCGCTGCTGATGCCGCCGGGCGGCGAGGAGCTCAGGATGACCTTGCCCCCCTTCAGGAACTTCTGGTTGCCGGTGAGGAGTTGCACCGAGGTACTTGATACCATGCTTGTCGTGAAGCGCACCGTCTGCAGTACGGTGACGCGCTTGCGCTTGACGCGTTTCAGAACATTGATATCGACGATGTAATTCCCCGAGTTCCCGGCGGTGCTCGCGTTCATCGCCTCGCTGAAGTTGAGCTGGAAGCCGGTGAGCACCTTCCGCCCAATGGGCTTGCCTTTCTTGTTGTGTTTCTGCGTGAAGATCGGCGTCTCGCCGATGATCACCGGCGTTGGTACGGGGCCACCGCCGCACCACCGCCACCGCCGCCACCACCGCCGCCACCACCACCGCCCCAGTGCCGGAACCGGTCACCGCGAACGGGGTCGTCGCCGTGCCGGTCAGTCCGCTGGCGGAGAACACGAGCTGATACGTACCCGCGCTATTGACAGTCAGCCCAGAAAACGACGCGTGTCCCGCTGAAGCCGTCGCCGTTCCCAGGACTGCACCGCCGGGACTCAAACTTACAGTCACCGTGCCGTTGTAGTTCGTATCGACCGCACCCGCGGCGTTCGCTGCGAAGACGCTGACATTGATCGCGCTTCCGGCGGCGAGGGATGAAGGCGGCTCGGTTGAAGGCGTGACGAGGAGCTGAGTAGCCCCGGTGTTGCTGGTGCCTGTCACTGTGAAACTGGTGCTGGTCGCTGATGGCAGGCCAGGGGCGGTTAGCCCCAACGTATACGTGCCCGAACTATTGACGATCACGGAGGGGAAGCTAAAGGATCCGCCCGACGCCACCGCACTGGACGTGCCGTCAACGCTGCCGCTCGGGGCAAGACTGAGCGTGGCGGTGCCGCTGTAACCGGGATCAGGATTACCGAAACTGTCCACGGCGACGGCGGTCACACTAAATGATTCACCGGCCTTGACTGTCGCCGGCGGCTGCGACGGCCCGGGGATCACAAGATGCGTGGCATGGGAAACCGCGCCGAGGTCGCTGTGACCAGCCGCGTCGCTACCGACCGTGAACCAGACGTTGCCGTCGGGTCCGTTCGTGATCCCGAAGGCCTGCGGCCTTGGGAAGCGCTCGAACTGCGGATTGGCAGTGACGTAAAAGAAGTCGGCGGGATCGGGTGGTACTGTCCAATCGCCGCGTTGGCTTGATCAGTGAACCAGATTGTACCGTCTGCCCCGGCCGTGATCCTGAAGGGAATGGGCACCGTGCCGCCCGCTGGCGTCGGAACGGGTGACTTCGAAGGCCGTCGGGTTGGCCGGGTCGACCATACCGAGTTGTGAGGAGGCGGTGCCTCCGCCCGCGGCCGGCACGATTTCACTGAACCAGGGGTTGCCCCCCGGTCCAATGATCAGGCTTAGTGGCTGTTGACCAACGGGGCTGGTCAACGCCCATTCCGTCCATGTATTGGTTTGCGGGTTGTAACGGCCGATGGCCGTTTTGGTGGCGTTGCTGTTGATGTCCAGTTTAACCTCAGAGAACCACAGGTTGCCCGTAGCCGGGTCCGACACGATTTTTGACTTGTTGTACTTGTAGAAGCCGATGTTGGTGGCTGGGATCGGAATCTCGGCGGGGATATGAGTTGGGTCTGCCGGGTCAATTCTCCCTAGCGAGCCCAGAGAGGCGTTGGTGATCGTGTCGGTGAACCAGAGAACCGGCTTGCCGGTAGCGTCTTTTCCACTCGTGATCCCCTGGGGCTCGGCGTTGGCCGGCAACCCATCAGCGGAGTTGTAAATCGTGATAAGATGACTCGTCGTGTTAATCATGCCGATGGCATGGCTCTTTGGCTCGGTAAACCAAACGTTGCCGTCGGGACCTGTGGTGATGTCTACGGGAATACCGCCGATGCCCGCGCTGTACAAGTGGGGTGTGTGAGTGGGATCAGACGGGTCCAGCATGCCGATCGCACTTGGACTCTGAACAGTGAACCACAGCTTGCCAGCGGCCGAGGTCATGTCGCCCGCGAAGCCCGATGGCAGGGCGGGGAATTCGGTTACCGTCGAGAGTAGGCAGCGCGACTCCAACTGCTCGACCGAAGAGCATCGCGTTGCACGAGTTCTTCGGCCTGGGACACCCTTTCCCCCCTTCCGCGAGTCATGAGCTGTCAACGCTGACGCCGACCCCGGCTGAACTATGGGTTTCATCAAATGCAGCCTCCGATGGCATGATTGCGTGGTTCGATGTTGAGTTCGGGAGTGTGGACGTGAGTCCTCTTGCGTTGATTTTTGACGCGAGCCGGCAACTTTGCAAGCGGCTTGCGCGCAGGGCGCTGCTTTGATTCAACAGTAATGACCTCATGCAGGCTTTAACAAGCTCAATAAATGAAGCAACCGACGACCTGGAAATGAATAATCAGCGGATCAGATAGCCTGTTGGGGCGGAGCAGCGCTCGGGCGCGAATCGTCCGGCTGCGCTCTCTCTCCTGGGCAGCCTGCCGGATTGCAGGGCAAGAGCCACTCGCCGATCAGTTGAGCCAGTGGCTCGGCATGAGTCAGGTGGGGGATATGGCCGACTGTAGGCATGATCACACTCTCGCCCCCCGGCAAAGCGGCTTTGAGCTCCTCGAAATACCGCTGCGGCACGATGCGGTCTTCTCGTCCTTGCACCAGGAGGATGTCGGCGGGTATCTGCGGCAGAATGGGCCGCACATCCAGCCGCGTTAACAGTGACGTGCGATGCGCTAGCGCCCTGATGGGGGTTAGCCCGTTCTGCTCGACGTAGAAGCTCCAGCGGTCCGCAAGGAGGCTGGGGAAATCCATTTTGCTATTGTAGGTGAGGACCGTCTCACGAAGAGGAAGCCGCGATACGGTGCCGGGGAATCGCCTGCCCAGAAAGAGTGCCATGCGTTCGGCCGGGGTGAACTGGCGGCGTGCGAAGGCGCCTTGCACCACCGAGCGGGGGAATCGCCGCGGTTCTCGGTGCGCGGCTTTGAGAACGATGGTTGAACCAAACGAGAGGCCCACCAGGAAGGCCCGCCCGAGACGCAAGTGCTCGATAAGGCCGAACAGGTCGTCAACGAGGTGATCGTGGCTGATGCCCCTCAGGCGAGCTCCATCATCGGGCTGCTCACCGGGAAATTCATACTGGATCGTCTCAAACCGTTCCGCAAGGCGATTGAGCACCAGAGCATAGCTTCGATAGGTCGAGGCAATTCCCGGTACCCAGAGCAGGGGAGGCCCTTCGCCCAGCACGCGGTAGGTCATCCGGTAGCGCGGTCCCTGCCAGCACTCGACCCTGGCTTCACGATCGTATCGCCGCACTTCCGCGCGCACGTTGGCTGGCGGTGGGCAACGCGGAACCTCCGGGGCTGCGTGGGCGACGTTCGACGAAGCACGATCGTCAAGAGGCTCTGAGGGCGTCATTGGGATTGCAGTTCTCGTCGTCCGCGGGCTCGGGAGAGTGAAAGACCATGCTGGCGAAGCTGACGCAGCAGGTACGGCGATCGTCCACCGCCTGTTCGTATCGTAGCAGGCGGCCCTGTGCGGGCCCCATCGCGTGCAGCATGGTGTAAGTGGCGGCCAGTCCGCAGACTCGCCAGCGATTGGAGACGTCGGCGGCCGTTTGAAACCACGCGGAAGGATCACCCGACGCCGCATGATTCAGCATCTCATGGTCGAAGCGCCGGACCGTCTCTTGAAGGCCGGAGTCGACCGGGTTGGCATCACCGAATTCGGGTCCGACATGGCAAAGATCGATGCCGCCGATATAGGCCACGTTCTGCCGGCTCGAGCGCTCGGCCGTGCGGAGCGATTCGACGAACCGGCGGACATCCGGGTCGTCGATCGGATCGATGCCCCGCGCCAGAAGGTCCTGGAATGAGCCTACCAGGATCGGCACGATCGAGAAGGCTCGCTCCTGGCCCAGCAAGTACTGGAGGAACACCGCCTGAAACTCGATGGAATGCTCGGCGCGGTGCACTAACTCATCATCGAAGAATTCGTTGCCGGCGGTCGCGGCAATCCTTCGTACATAGTCTCGATTGGTCGGGACGGTGCCCAGCGGCGTCTCGAAGTCCTTGAGCGTGAGCACGAAGCGGCGACGACAGAACTGATGAGCGACGCCCAGGATGATGAACGTATCGATATCAGACTGTTCAAGAATCTGCTGGTACGACCACGTGTAGACAGGGCCGCCCCGGTTGTAATCGATATGCGGAGACAGGACGCCGCGAAGCCGTCGTGACGCCCGGTGGGTTCGCCTGGGCGGCTGGCCCGCCCCCCTGTCGCTGGCGAAATACTGCGCGAGCTGAGTTCGCAGCGCCGCATCACCTGCGGTATAGGATCGACCCGCAAGCGCCGCGGGCCGCACCATCGCCTGCCGGAACGATTCGCGAAACTGATCGAATGCCGGTCCTTCGAGCACCATCGCCTGATCAAGCTCGGTCACCAGCCGTTCCAGCGCCTCGCGCGAAATCAACTGCCCGGTTTCCTGTTCGACCCGCGTCAGGATATCCGCGAGCGAGTTTCGACCATCAAAATGCCGGCAGACATGCACAAAGGTGTCAAGGGCCAGCAGAATAGGACTCGCGAAGACTCCCAGCGGGTCTTGCAATACCGCAAACGACTGCCCCTGATGATCCATTCGCTGCGCAGACAGGGGGCGAAGCAGGGGTCGGTCGAGGGTCGCCATGAGTCGTCCGGGAAGCCGCTTGGCGGGTGAAAACGAGAGAACGCCGCATCGCCGCGTGCGTTATCCTATTTTCCACCGCCACCTCAGCAAGGTCAAGCCGACCGGCGCGGACCTTTGGGCGGATTGGCCACCAGCGGAAGCGGCCAGGCGGGTGGGGCAATTTCGCGGATCGGTTGGGGTCGCATGGCGAACTCCCTCCTCGAAAAACCGGGCGGAACAGCCCGGAGAACCATCAAAGCCAGCGTGAGAGCGGTTGTGGTGCTTGCTTTGAGAGTACGAGGAGCAAATTCTGTTCCATTCCTATTCTGATTTGCAAGTCGCGGCCTCGATGGAGTTTCTTTCAATTGCGCTGCCAAATCTGTCAAACGCGTTTCAAAGGCGAACGCACGTTCCGCAAGCGTCGCCGCATGAAAATGAGTCAGGACCGGAGGCCAGAATCCATGCGTTGGCGAGCATCCAGACCGCGTAGCGGCGAGACTGCCGCCACGCTGTTCTGGAAACGAGCTTTCGCGGCCACCTCTAGCGGCCGGGCACGGGATGGAAAGCCGTGGTCGGCGTCTTCGCCGGCGGAGTCAGCGCCGCGCGCGCGTCGGGGGCATTCCCGCCTGGGCCTGCGGGTAGCGTCGGCAACAGTTCTTCCAGGCTCTTGTGCTCACCGGTGAGCGCCTTCATGAAGGCGACAAGGTCAGCAGACTCTTGCTTCGTGAGCTTGAGCGGCTTCATGTCAACATCAAGAGAGGGATTCGGGGTGCCGCCCTTGTCGTAGTGCTCGACCACGTCTTCCAGAGTCTTGAGGCTGCCGTCGTGCATGTACGGACCCGTCAGCTCGATGTCGCGGACGCTCGGAGTTTTGAAGGAACCCAGATCGACGTCCGTCTTGTTGCCGATTGGCACCGGTGCCCAGCGGCCGACGTCGGCGTGCTTCTTGGTCTTCTCGTTCCAGCCGATGCCCAGGTTATGGAACCCCTCGTCGGTGAAGTTGGCCCCCACATGGCAGATGGTGCACTTGCCCTTTTGAAGCTCGACGCCGGGCTTGAACTCGTCATCGGTGCTCAGCCGCAAGCCGAAGAGGACCATGCCCCGCTTTTCGCTCTCGGAAAGGGCGTTCAGGTCGCCCGCGTTGTATTTGTCGTAGCGCGAGTTGCCCGACAGGGCGGCCACTCGCTCGAATGTGGCGATTGCCTTGGCCATGCCGTCAAGCGTGACGTTGGTGCCGAAAACCTTCTCGAACTGCTCGCGGTATCCCGGTATGGCACGCAGCCGATCCACGATCTGCTGGTGTTTCTGCTGGCCCATCTCGATCGGGTTGACCATCGGACCTTGGGCTTGGTCTTCCAGTGAGGGAGCGCGGCCGTCCCAGAACATCGTCTTGCCGTATGCCGTGTTGATCACGGATGGAGCGCTACGGTTGCCCGTTTGCCCCTTGATACCGGCGGATACCGGCGCGCCGTCGGTCCATCCCTTGGCTGGGTTGTGGCAGGTCGCGCAACTCACCGTGCCGTCGAGCGAGATTCGCGGGTCGAAATAAAGTTGGCTGCCCAGCTCGTACTTACCCTTGGTAATTGGGTTTGCAATCGGCACGACCAGCTTGGGGAAAAGCGGCTGAAGGCCCTTGGGCACGGCCACCTGGAGGGGTTCATCCTTGATGAGCTCCCGCTTGGCGGGCTGCCAGAGATAATCGGCGGGACTGGTCGGATCTTCCTCCGGGGGCTTGTGCGGCTCTTGCTGAGCAACCGCGGCCGTGAAAACGATTCTTGAGGCCCAGGTTCCCAGGCCGCCAAGGAGCACCAGGCAAGGCACCCAAAGAGTCAGGCATCTCTTGAAGCGAGGCATCCATAGTCTCCGGTCATGAGTTCGCCGGTGAGTCCCGATGCACGCCCACGCTTGCGCAGCACGCGATCGAGGTGCGCAGCCGGCACCATTACTGAGTCAACGTTCAACGTCTAACAGGTAGGAGTTCGAAGGAGGGACTTCACGCCGCTTGCGTGAGAAGCCCGATCACTTCTTCTTGGTCAGCAAACCTTCGGCGTTGCGATGAGCTTGGTTGACGAGTTCGTCCCAGTTTTCGTCGATGTACTCGGGAGGGCCGCCCTTCACCGCCACGTGATAGGCGACATCAATCGTGTTGACCATGTCGATCGCGTCCCAGGGGCAAACCTGCGCAGTGCTTGCAGCCGATGCAGCGATCGAGATCGATATCACAGAAAGCCTGCAGGCCCGGATATTCCCCAGGACTAACCTTGTAGATGCAGTCAACCGGGCAAACTTCCACGCACGCTTCACACCCGGTGCAACCGTCAGCGTGGATCACTGCCAAGATTTTGGGGATTACTTTACGCGGCTTGCCGGCAAGGGAGGCTGCTGCCATTTCTTTAGATCTCAGTATCTAGGAGCGTTTTGACAGCCTCGTTTGCAACCGAGAGCCGGAACGCTCGCAGTGCGAAACACAATACACAACACGCGGTTGACTGTTCGAGCCAACTTCCTCGAGCCGAAGCGGACCTCACAATCTCCGCGAATCAATAATCATTATCGTTATCCGGAGCACGAGGGTCAAGAAGGAGCAGAGTAAGGAGAGATTTCCGCTTGTAGGACGAGTCCTCTAACACCGCCCGGCACGCCAGTTGCTATACTTTTGTCCACGGATGCCGACGTCCTACCGCCTCGGGGGAGGCGGGGCTCGGCGTGATCTGGATTTGAGCCCAAGGGCGAGGTTTCACGATGAGCACTCACAAGGATTCCGACATCGATAATGGCACGGTCAAGGACCCGGCCGAATGGACCACCGGCGACGAGCCGATGACTGGCGCGCAAGACTCGTATCTCCATACGCTTGCCCGCAAAGCTGGCGAGGAAGTCACCGATGATCTCACCAAGGCCGAAGCCTCGATGAAGATCGATGAGCTGCGCCAGAAGACTGGCGTCGCAGCCGCACCCGCGAAGTCCAAGCGAAGGGCCAGGAAGTAGCGCGTTTCCTTGCGCAAACCGTACGCCGATTGCCCGAAATCGAAAGGCTTGCACGTCTCGAACGGCAAGCCTTTTCGCTTTTGATCAGAGCGCTTGCGGACAGCTAGCCGTTTAAGCGACATGACCATGGGTGTCGAGGATGACAGACCTCGTCCCTTCGGAGAAGATCAAGGGCGGAGGGATACGTCGTTCTTCCAGACCGGCAGTCCACGCTGGACGTCAAATGCTCAAAAAGGGGTTGCCATGCGGCAGATTCCTCGAATCGGCTTGAGTGGAGAGCAGGTGATCACGGTAGGCCCGGAGAACCGGATCAGCTTCGTGGATGGTCGAATGCCAGCGGTCCTGGCGACCCCCTGGTTGATCGCGCATCTCGAATACGCCGCGCGTGACGCTCTGGCAAGCTGCCTCGAGGATCACGAGCGAAGTGTGGGCACTTCGGTCGAGGTCGAGCATCTGGCCCCTGCGCCGGAGGGGTTCACCGTGACGTGCAAGGCGCGTGTGATCCACGTCAGCGGCCTGGTCATCACCTTCCAGGTCGAGGCACATGACGGCACCGAGACGATCGCCCGCGGCATCCACAAGAGGCGCGTCATCGACGTCGATCGCTTCGCGCGCCGCGTGCAGGCAAAGCGAGAGAGCGCCGGGGGTTGAGGTGCGACCGCTTTGGAATTGCCTGCCAGTCGAGGCCGGACCGCCGGCGAGAAGGCTGAATCACCCCACACGCATCAAACCAGATCCTTGGGCAACGCGCCTGGGTTCCGCTCTCACAGTCGCTGCATCGGCTGCGATCGTGCCAGTCGACCAAATCCAGCCCGGCGATTCGGTCGCGGCGAACGGGTGAGAGAAGCCGGCCAGGGTGCAGATCAAGATGTTTCGGATCCGCGTTCTCATCACGACACTCAACTTTCAGACATGGAATCCACCGGGACCACCGGATTCGCAGGCGGCCCGGGTGCTCATGCCTCCGCGGCCATGAACCGTGACGCGCCTTTTCCCCGCTGACCCGGCCGTCCTCGATCTCCAGGACGATGTCGCTCGGGGTGATGAAGCGGCGGTCGTGGGTCACGATCACCAGGGTCTTCCGCGGCTCGCGCAGGAGCCGGATGATCTCGTCGCCGCCCGCCCGATCGAGGTTGCCGGTCGGCTCGTCGGCGAGGATGAGCACCGGGTCCTTGATCAACGCCCGGGCCACCGCCACGCGCTGCTGCTGTCCGCCCGAGAGCTGGGCGGGCCGGTGGTTCAGGCGGTCGCCCATCCCGACCTGCCTCAGGAGCCCCTCCGCCTTCGCCCGCAGGTCCGGGCGTGACGCCGAGCGGGATGTAAGGGAGGAGCACGTTGCCGACCGCCGAGAGATTGCCGATCAGGTTGAAGGACTGGTAGACGAATCCGACCCGATCGCGCCGGTAGGCGTCCTGCTCGGCCTCGGTCATCGCGGTGATGTCCCGGCCCTCGACCCGGATCGTGCCCGAGGTCGGGCGGTCGAGGGCACCGATCAGGTACAGCAGCGTGCTCTTGCCCGAGCCCGACGGGCCGACGATGAAGGTGCACGATTCGCGGGGGAGCCGGAACGATCACCCCGCGCAGGGCCTCCACGGTCTCCTCGCCGGCGTTGAACGACTTGTGGACGTCGATGGCTTCGATCACGGGACCCCTCCGGATTCGTCGATAGCTGGGCAACTCGGTTCAGTTGATCCCGCCGCGGCGAATGGCGTCCATCGGCGTCATCGTCGAGGCCTTCCAGGCCGGGTAGAGCCCGGAGAGGACCGCGACCGCCACCGCGGCGGCCAGGCTGGCCGCGACGAGCCCGGGCCCCAGCTCGAGCTCGAAGCCGGACATCAGTCGATTCGCGACGAGCACGGCGGCGACCGCCACCGCGGAAGCGACCGCGCCGGAGAGGAGGCCCAGCAGCCCGCTCTCGGTCACGATCAGGACGAGGATGTTCCTCCTCGTCCAGCCGTTGCTGCGCATGACGCCGAATTCGACGAATCGCTCGTAGGTGCTCATCAGCATCGTGTTCGCGATGCCCACCCCGCCGACCAGCAGGGCCAGGCCGACCGCCGCGAGCAGGAAGAGGTCGAGCTTCCCCATGATCCCGCTGACCGTGAGGCTGAACTGGCTGATTCGCTGCGCGACCACCCCCGGCAGGGCGGCCTCGATGCGGTCGGCCAGCGCGTCGGTGTCGGCGATCTGGATCGGCTCCACGGCGAACGTCGAGACCGCCTCATCCGCCACCTTGAGCAGCCGCCGCGCCACGCCGATCTCCATGACGATCGTCACGTCGGTGACGAGAGACCCTGTGTCGTAGAGGCCGACGATGGTGAAGTCCTCTGTCCCGATCCGGATCGTCTGGCCGACCTTCTTGGCGGTGCCGTCGGCGTTCGGGTAGTCGCGAGCGATCCTCGTGCTGATCACGACGTTGTTGCCGACCGATGTCCCCCAGGTCGAGGAACCGTCCCCCGCCGCGCTCCTTCGGCAAGATCGACATTGCGAACACCGCGCCCTTGAGCTTGAGGTGCTCGGGGAGGTCCTGTCCCTCGATCATGACCATCTTGGCGAGGTTCTTTACCCCCGATTCGCGGGGCCGGCCCAGGAGACCGATCGCGGCGGCTCCCAGGCCGCCCTTGCCGTCGATCGGCGGGGCGATCTTCCAGACCTCGGGCGCGACGACGCGCACGCCCGGAATCCTCCGCAGGGTCTTGGCCATATCCGCGGGCAGGTCGCTGAACACCGGGCTCGGCGAATTCTCGCGCAGGACCAGCAGCCCCTGCATCGTGACGAGCGTGCCGCCGACCAGGTCGCGAATCCCCCGGGAGATGCTGAACAGCCCGAGGAACGCAAGGATCGGGATCGTCAACCCGACGACGGCCAGGGCCGTGCGCGATGGCCGCGTGATCAGATTTTGCCAGGCGAAAGACCACATCATCGCGTCCCCCGTTGGCCCCTCTCGATCTCGTCCAAAATCATCAGCTATACTTACGGAATGGAATGCGCCGAGCAAGCCTGCGGCTCACGCGGCCATGGAATTTGCGGAATCCACGCCGGGACCGGCGCCGGCCGAACGACTTAGTGCTCACACAAGTAACCGAAGGCGGGCGCAATATCTACCTCCTGGAGTACGGCGCGACGGCAGTGGCCTGGTCATTCAGGGACCGGCAAGGTGTTCCAGCAGAATGCGGCGGACCTCACCCAGGGCGGCTGGGCTCTGTTCCGAGCCATGAAAGCCCGGGAAGATGGCCTCCGACGCAGCCCCGTCCAGGTGAGCGCTCGAGAGCGGGACGAGCAAGTCGCCGGGGGCGTGGCCGGCGAATTGGAAGGCGATGGTGTGGTACGGCACCCCGGGAGCTACCGGCAGCCGGCCGATGGCCTGCAAGAGCGGGCTGTTGACGCGGAGGTTGCCGATCGCGTTGATCGACCGACCCTGGAAGTTCTCATCCCTGATCACCGCGGGACCGTTCAGCGCCTGAGCTCGTCAACGTGCGCGGTCTGTTCGGCAGACGGCCGGACCAGGCCGCCGAAGAAGACTCCGACCATGTTGTTCGCGAGCCGGCTTCCCCGATGGGGGGTGGCGATGAAAATGACTCGACGCACGCACGGCAGTGGGTGGAAGAACAGGAACTGGTCGACCGCGGCGCGCGTTGCGGGCGAGGCACTTAACGCCTCGGGTGGCACGCTTATGGCGCTGTCCCAGACGTCCCGGGCGGAGTCCGACACGACCATGTGGGCGAGGATGCCGCCCATGCTATGCCCGACGATGACCATCCGGTGAAAGGACGGATCGGCCCCGTACGTCGCCTGGGCCCGGCCCAACTCCTCTCGCAACCGCATGGCCGATTCCACGATCGGCTGGCCGGTCGGGTAGATGAAGACCCAGAACTGGTAACGGGCCGAGACCGCGTGGTCGTTCTGGAACTCATTGATCGCCTGCAGGAACGCCACTGGGCTCGAGGCAAGGCCGTGGACGAACACAACGGGGATCTTCGCCGGCGCGTAAGGGCGGAGCAGATACAGGCCCGGCTCGATCTCGGGTCCGAACTCCGAAGCGATCACGCCGCGGATCGCCTGGGACGGGAGCCGTTCCTGCGACGCCTGCAGCGCCAGGTGCGTTGTGCGGTCGGCCGCCAGCGGCAGGGCACGCCCGCCAGCCAACGCGGAGTCGCCCCGGAACGGGTCGTAGAAGACCAGTTCGAGCGGCGACAGCCGGTACGCCCCGCCTGCGAGCCCGCCGCCGGGCGCGGCCAGAACGGTGGCCGCAATCCGGAACCGAGTCGGGAAGAACCGCTCGTCCGTCTCTGTCGGGTGGCCTCGGTCAACGCATCGCGTGCCGACGACCGGAACTCCCAGGCCGCATGTCCGGAACAAGGAACGCACCCCCGAGACCCGCACGTCGTCGGCCATCACCAGGGCGGCGAATCGCCCGGGGTCAACGAACGGATCGGCACCTACCGCCGATACCCCGAGCCCGGCCAACGTCAGCGACCAGCACTTACCGCCGGAAAGGCGTTCGTCCTGCGCGACCCGGACGAGCCGGGCCACGGCGGCATTGTGGATCTCAACTGCACGGTCGCAGCACTCCGCGTCGGGTCCGGCCAGCGCCAGCGACGCGGCTGCGGCCGCCGCGCGCAGGTAGGCAACCGCCGAAGCCGGGGCGTGGTGCGGCTGCCTCAAGGCCGCGCGATACCAGAGCTCGGCCAAGGCGAGCGGTCCGTCTGCCTCGCCGCCGGGATCAGAAGCGAGTGCGGCTTCCAGCCGCGCTGCGGCATCCGCCGGGTCCACCCTCGCCCCCCGGATAAGCCCGTATCGTGAGAGCACGCTTCTCGCACATCCGCTCACCCCGAGGCGCGTTGCGAACCGATCGCCCGCGTCGCGCGCGGCACGGTGCACCCGCGCCTCGCGCGTACGGGCCGCGCTGGCCGAGAAGACCGAGGCAAGCGCGATTGCGAACGCGAGCCGCCGGCCGGGGAGCAACGCGGCAAGGGGGCGTCGGGCGTCGCACGGTGGACGGACTCCGTCAAGGATCACAGCGCACCTCATGAGTCCGGTCGTCGGGAAAGCCGCGAAACGAGAGGGCGCTCTCACCACCGACTCAAGGAGTGAGTTACCGCGGGTTCGTCACCGAACCCGGAGCATCGGGTTGCTCGTGGCTCCGGGGGCCCCGCATGATGGGGTTCTTCGGACTCCTCGGGCTGCAAAGTGAAGGAAATCTGCAACGATAACCACAGGAAGGTCCCCAGGGTTCGCGGCCATTACTTGCTCGCAGTTCGATCGCGAAGCCCCGCCACGGTCGAATTTACGTGCGGCGTCCACTAACGCTCGGCAGCAGCTCATGATTGATCGGAGGCGTGCAGCTTCGGCCGCAGTCGCCGGGTGGTTGTTTTCGTGATCGCTGCCGTTTAGGCCGCCATTCGCTCTTGTCCTGAATCACCAGGTATACTTGTGCAATGGACGGCGCCGATCAAGCCTGTGGATCACGCGGTTACGGAATTCGCACGAGGTTCGCCGGGAGCGGAACCGGCCTGATCCCGTAGCCGGCGCGAGCGGGTCCGGAACAAGAATTGGGGCGATCCACGGAACGGCTTTGTGGGACAGAGGGGCCGGGCGATGGGTAAAAGGATCGGGGTATACGTCATCGCCCTTTTCTCCCTCATACTCTTGTCGGCGGGGAGGACAGCCTGGGGCGGGGAGTTCTACTACGTGCTGATTTTCGGGTCTCAGTCCAGCCCGAAGAACCTCCGATACACCCACACCTGGGCAACGTTCGTCCGGGCCGTCGGCGAGGGGCCCGACCCAAGGAATTATGCGATCCAGGTCCACACGATCAGCTGGTTGCCCCGGTCGCTGGACCTCCACGTCTGGCGACCCTGGCCCGAGCCGGGAGTGAACCTCGACCTGTACCAGACACTCGACGTCGTCCGCTCCAACCGCGAGGACATCACGATGTGGGGGCCCTTCGTCACCGAGAAAAAGATCTATGACCGGTCGCTCTGGGTCCTCCAGGTCATCGCCAGCGGCGCCCCGCAGTATCGGGCGATCAGCACGCCGGGGAACCTGCTCATCAGCGACTGCATCCACGCCGTCGCGGCCGTCGATCCGGATTTCGGCCGCGGGCACTACCCGCTGATCCGCATCGGCAAGCCGGCCAGCCGCTTCCTCGCGCGGCAGCTTATGATCCGGAGTCCTTTCGACCAGGCGGCCTACGACAATTCCTGGCTGATCCCGCGGCTGGGACTGGATCGCTACCCGATCGATGTTGTGCCGCCACAACGGATCCCGGGGCGGAACTGTTTCCTTTGTCGTTGCCCGGAGTGAGGGCCACGTGATGCCAGCCTCTCGTCTCTTCGAGGGCAGTGCGATTTCAGTCTGTAGATGAGCACCTCGATCATTGATGCGCTCGCCCGGGAATTCTCACCCGCCGACCGGGAGTGTCAGCAGCGGGCCAGCGTGCCTTCCGTCTGACTCTTGGAGCGCGAAGAATGTCTCGAGTATTGCGAGCATTGCCCGGGACGCCACGTCTTGCTGAGAGATGTAGAACCAGTAGCCACGGTACTGAACGGCAACTTCCGCCGCTCGCGGGCGGTGTTTCTGGGAGCAAACAAAGAAATGGCCGGCAGTGACACGGGTCCAATCGAAAGGCAGTCCGTCCGGGCCAGGTGTCACAGGCGCAACGCGCGACCGCACGTGTTCTTCCGGGACGCACACCCCCTTGGAGAGAAAAATCATGATCTGCATAACGGAACGCAAATTGAGATAGACGGTGTCGTTGCCGAGTGCGCTGGGTAGTTTGTGTTCGGCCTTGCCGGACAGCTCTGACTTGACCTTATACTTGGTCATTCCCGGAGCCAGGCGAAAAATCCGCGCCGCCTCCTCCATCTCGGGGGAACCAACGTAAGCAGGACGAACTCGAAGGATCAATTGCTTCTCGCGTTTAAGTAGCGTCGCCTGGCCCTCTCCCTGCGTTCGGTATACATATCCGTCCTTTGCGGCGTTCAGGAGATCGCGTCCTTGGATTGCGCTCTTGTCCACTGGGTCAGATGAGAGCTCGGAATCCTCGTTGGTCTCGAACGCCAGCTCGGTTCCGTCTCGCTCGTGGAGCCATGAAAGCAGTTGGATTCCCCTGCGAAACTCCGCATTGTCGCTCGGCTCCTTCGGAGCCAAAACGGTCGCTCCCGAGGCATTGGCGACATCATTGATCTCGTTCATGGTCATTAAGAGGAGTTGCTCGATGTCGGCGCCGACGTTCACGACCATGAACAGGTCGGCCGAGAGAGGTGTCAACATCGCCTTGGCCATCTCCCTTCCTTCTCTGGGGTGGTAGCTCAACGTGGGCGTGTCTCGAAGAGAAAGCTCTCCCAATCCCAGATTCGTGTGACCGGGAAATGTGTTGCCCGTGCCGCCAAGATAATTGCCTCGGCCTGCCGCCTCGAACTGGCTGGTAATGCTGGGCAAGTCGATGACCACTGGTGAATCTGCATAGCGCAAGCGCACGATGTTGAGCAGAAGCTGCTGGTCGTTGGTGTCTCGAAAAACCTCATTATAGCGGATGCGAGTGTAGCGGATGGCACTCGGTCCCACGCAGCCGCTGACTGCACAGCAGACACTCAGAAGGACGAACGCCTGTAGGGTGCGATGGCACAGATCGACGCGTTTTGAGGCCGTGCATCCATGGATCTCCCTCGAGCCCGAAAGAATGGACAGCCCCTCGGCAAAGGAGCAAGTCATCCCCGGCCATCCCACAAGAGATATCGTCGTCAAGCCTCGTAAACTTGATGGATCCGGCATAACAGGACCCGACCAGTGCGCGCAGTCCTTTCGTCGTGTGGGCCGTCTAGACGACGACCTCGACCAGGGCCGTCATCAGCCGCCACCCAACGTCGATAACAAGTAGTCCGTCATCTGGCGTGGATGTTCCTTTCCAGTAAGGCTTTCTGGTCTTCCTTCATCGTGAGGAAAATCGGGGCCCCGGGAGGTCGGTGGGCCTTACGACGTGGCCATTCACGACTCGCCTTGGGACTGCGCTGACGGCGCGTCTCGACGCGGCACGTTTCCAGCCGGCGGCGGTAAGTGGTCGTCCGACGGTGAGGGTGCGCGCCGCCGGCGATCTCCTGGCGGATTTCGATCAGCACCTTCCGTGGGCTCACGGCCAGTTCTCCGATCGTGCCCTCTGGTCGGAGTGCCAGGTCGGCGTGTGCCAGCAGGATCCCTCGTGGCCTAACAACGTCGCACGGCTGGGAACGACAGCCATTCGGAGATTGACCAGACGTGATCCGCCAGTCCCGCCGCCATCGCCGGGCTCTGCATCTGCCAACGCCCCTGATCGTCTTTGACCCCGAGTGTTCGCACCGGCCAGCAGAAGTTGTAAACATAGAGCGTCAAGTACGTGACTGCCTCATGATAACGCCAGTCTTTCGAGAATCGGTACGTCTTGCGGACCTTCCGCGCGTTGCGGTGTCGGTCCGTACCGTTCTCACGCTCCACGAAGGCCGTGTTGATCGCCTTGCTGACGCGCAACATCCCCAAGGCCGCCATCACAGTTGCCATCGTGCCGAAGACTACCCGCGTGACGATCTTGACCACACGGCCCTTTTCACGTGTCTTCTCCACGACGGCATAGTTCAGATCCTTCGGCGCGACCTTGTACGCGGCTTTGGGACGCCCACGCTTGCCGGTACGAGGCGGCGTGACCGTCTCCCCGTAGGCGTCCAGGATGGCTTCCTCATAAGCCGAGTAGCCGTCGGTCGTGATCAGGTTCATCACTCGGCCCCCTGTGCGTCGCCGGAAGTCCTGGACCACGGCCGCGACGTTCGCGGCCGAACGTTCGCCGGGCACAACGCTCACGACCAACCGACTCTCGGGATCGAACGCCACATGGTCCCAGGTATCTCCCTTGTGGTCATCCGCCGGATCAGTGGGATCGCAATTCTTCTCCTTCTTGGCCACGAAGGCCCACTTCTCGTCGAACTGGACCTCGCGCGTTAGGGGGGAAAGCACGACCAGTTCGTCGTGAAGGTCGCGGGCGTGCTCTCCGGCCAGTCGGCTGTAGCGACCGACCGTGTTGCGGTTCACTTTGCAGAGCCGCCCGGTCTGGCGGACGCCACACCCCTCGGCGACGTGCTCCAACACCGCTTCGACCTTCTCGGGCGAGAGCCGGGCGCCGAAGAAAACCGTTCCCTTGCGCTCGGAGAAGCGGGCCTTGCAGGTGCGGCAACGGAGCATGCAGCGGACCTTCTCGGGACCATATCGGCTGGTCACGCTCAGATTTCCCGCCCCTCGCTTGCCGTGGTCGGGACACTGGGAATTGAGGCAGCAGAATCGAGAGAGGTCGTCCATGACGCGGCTCCATAGAAGCATCCTCAAGGCAGAAAGCGACTTGTGACCTCCACATCCTGTACCTCAAAGACCAGCCTGCGTGCAATAGAACTGTGTCACCAGGCAGGATCTGCAGAGCCAGCAAAGATCCCTCCAGTTCACGATGAATGAGCCGGACCGTGCGGCTGGCAAGTTTGACTTTCTTGAGCGTCCGTTTATAAGTTCTGAAGAGGCCCTCGTTGCGCCATCTCCAGCGATAGAATTTGGCCGCCGTTTTCGCCGGGAGCCGTTGCGGACTGAGGACGTTGGTCAAGAGCCAGACATCGTGTTTGGTCTGCCCCTTGGCCTGGACACGAATCAGCCGACACATGAGCGGTGGCTGCTGTTGCTTCTGGATGGTTTCCGGCCAGTAGTAGACCAGGCCTTCTTGCCATTGCTCGATGGGAGTTTCATCCAGCGCGTACAGGCGAACCTTCGACGACATCCGCAGCAGAAACGACTGCTTGTGCTCGAGGATCGCGCGGGCCAGTTCATAGCCCATATAGGCCGCATCGGCCACGACCAGGGCCTCCGCAGGCAGGAGGGATAACATCTGTCGCAAGTGCAGCCGTTCGTCAGCGGTTCCCTTGCCAATCCGCCAGGACCACAGCAGCCCTGATCCGAGGTGAACGAAGGCCGTAACCCAGGCGGTCGGGGCCGATGCCTCGCTGCTTCCTTTGCCCATGCGGGCTTCCAGTTCGGCCGACCGCGGGCACTCGATGCGCAACCCGTCGCAGCCCATCGGCACAAAGCCGCCGATCATAAGGCGCTCGGCATAACGACGTCGGATTTCGTCGCGGACGCCCTGAGCCAGCGCCAGAGCTGCCGCACGGGCAAGCGAGTCAATGCCTTTTGAAACCCGACCAGCGTCTCACCGGGACGTTTGCGGCCTTCGTAGCACGCCACGTAAAACCCGCGTGCCGCCACGAACCGCTCGGACTCTGCGTCGCCAGCAGCCCAGGTCATCGCCAGGAGAACCAGTACCAGAGGCTGCAAGTCCCATCGCGGCTTAGAGCGCCGATCGGCGACACATTGTCGGGCTTGCTTCCAAACCCGCGGCGTGAGAAACTGTCGCACGAACTCGATCAACGACGCGGGTTGCTGCAATCTCTGCAGCTTCCTTGCTGCTTTCATCGCCGTTCTTCCTTGAAGGGTGTGGGTGGTACCCACCCATCATCGCGAAGAACGGCGTTTCTTGCGCTACAACCCTCACGAAAAGATCAATCGTAAGTACACACCCCGCCAATTCTTATCTTCAGATCGACCCTCAGCCCGTTATCGACGTTGGCCGCCACCGGCAATTTCAAGAAGCTCGTTCCGGCAGGCGACGCTGAAATCCCTGATCGGGTCGAGTCGATCCCGTTCGAAAGCGAGGCGGATTTGTTCGACCGTCATGTTCGGCTTGGCGTAGAGGTCAACGAGTTGGCGACAGCACGCTTCGGCCGCGTCCAGGACCGAATCCGCAGCAACGAGCCGAATGCGGCTGAGGATGGCGTAGAGCGCCACGAACGTGTCGGGTTTTTCCAACGAATGGCTTAACGCCTCGATGGTCAGGCGCGAAGCCTCCGTAATGAATTCGCTGTACAGCGTCTGGCGTTCGCGAAGCTTTGCTTCCCTCTGGGCGTGGACCATCTGCGTACGCTGCGTGATCCAGGTGGTGACGATGGTGGCCGCGGCGCCCATCAGGGACCCACAAGCCGCCGCGATTGCCGTGATGATGGTCGAATTCATGGATTCTGGAACCGGCGTCAAGGAACAAAATGTTCATGATTGCTGTGCGCGTGTCACCCTCGACCCGTGAACGGGTACACTTACGACGATTGACTCCCATGCCCTCCTGCCTACTCGCCACCAATGAGCTCCCCCTTCTCGGCAACGGAGCGCTTCATCAGGAGGACGAGGAGCACGAGTCCCAAGCTCACGACGGCGAACAGCCAGAAGACGTCGAAGAAGGCCAGGGACGCGGCCTGCTGCTGGCGGAGATTGTCCAGCGTCTGCAAGGTCATCTGCCGCGACCGGGCCGGATCGCCCGTCTGCTGCATGAAGTAGCCTTGACCTTGATTGAAGAAGGTCTGCACCTGAGTGTTCAGCGGGCCGAGGTTCTCGCCCACGCGTGCCAGGTGAAATTGCTCGCGCCTTTGCTCGATGATCTTGCCGATCGACATGCCGACGCTGCCCCCCTCGTTGCGGAGCAGGGCAAACAGGCCGACCGCCGCCCCGCGCAGGTGCTGGGGGGTGTATCGAAAGGCCGCCACGTTGATGGGGGCGAAGAGCATCGACAGGCCACAGATCAACACCACCCGCGGCCAGACCACCTGTCCTGGGCTGATGTACAGGTTCATCCGCGCCATCCAGTAGTTCCCGGCCGCCATGACCAGCAGGCCCCCGGCGATCAGCCAGCGGGCGTCAGTGCCCCGGCCGATGAGGACGCCGACGACGAGCATCATCAGGATGGAGAAGACGCCGGAGGGCGACATCACCAACCCGGAGACGAAGGCGTCGTAGCCGAACAACGACTGGAGCAGGGAAGGCAGGATCACGCTGGCGCCGTAGAGGACACCGTAGGCACAGAAGATGATGATGCTGCAGGCCGCGAGGTTGCGTTCGCCCAGCGGCCGGAAGTTGACCACCGGGTTGGCGATCCTCAGCTCCCGGAAGACCAGAAAACCAAGGCAGAGGACGAACAGGATGAACAGCGTCTGGACCTTCCAGAAGGGGTCGTTGTACCAGTCCCACTCCTGCCCCTTGCTGAGCATAATCTCCCAGCAACTCATCGCCAGGGCGAGCAGCCCCAGGCCGATGTAGTCGAAGTTGAGCGGCCGGCGACTCAGCTCCGCCCGCTCCTTCTTGAGGTATTCGGGGTCCTCGACCGCGAAGTGGCACATCAGGTAGCCGAGAACGCCGATCGGGAGGTTGATGAGGAAGATCCAGCGCCAGTTGTAGTTGACCGTGATGTAGCCGCCCAGCGTTGGGCCGATGACCGGAGCGGTCAGCCCCGCCACGCCGAACATCGTCATGGCCGTGCCCTGCTTCTCGGGCGGGAAGCCGTCGAGCAGGATCCCCTGGCTGGCGGGCTGGAGCCCGCCGCCGGCGATGCCCTGGATCACCCGGAAGAGGATCAACTGCTCGAGGCTCGTGGCCAGGCCGCAGAGCACCGAGGCGGCGGTGAAGACGGCGATGGAGAGGAGGAAGTACCTGCGGCGGCCCAGGCGGGCCGAGAGCCAGCCCGTGATCGGCAGGATGGTGGCGTTGGCCGCCAGGTAGCTGGTCATGACCCAGTCGCTGTCGTTCATCGTCGCCGACAGGCCGCCGGCGATGTACGCGCATCGAGGCGGTGGCGATCGTGGTGTCCAGGATCTCCATGAACGTGGGCACGACCACGGCCGTGGCGACGAACCAGGGGTTCACCGCCGGGCGGCCGACCGCTGTCGGGGCGAGTGCCACGCTGCTCATGACAAGGCTCTTCCGGGATGATTGACGGCGAAGGATGAATCGGAAATCACTTCTGTCTGATCCTTCATCCATCAAAGGCGGCCATGGTTGGGGGGTGCCACCGCTTGCGAGGGCTCCCCGGGGATGGGCGCGGTGGGGCCCTGCGGGAGCGGGCGGAGCGGCTGCAGGACCTGCCCGGCGTGCAGCCCCGAGGGGGGCTCCTTGTAGTACACGTAGGGGGTGACCGAGAGGCCCACGAACAGGGGGGCCTTGTCCGGGTCGTAGTCGGTCAGCTCGATCCGCACCGGCAGCCGCTGGACGATCTTCACGAAGTTCCCTGTGGCGTTCTGCGGCGGCAGCAGCGAGAGGGTCTGGCCGGTCCCCATGGTAAAGCCGGTGATGCGGCCCTCGTACTCCCTACGGCCCCCGTACATGTCCACCTCGCACCGCACCCGCTGGCCGATCCGCAGGTCGGCGAGCTGGGTCTCCTTGAAGTTCGCGTCGATCCAGATCTCGGTGATCGAGCGGACGGCCATGAGGGCTTGTCCGGCCTGGACGTTGTTGCCGGGGTTGACGTTCTTGCTGGTCACGACGCCGTCGATCTCGCTGAGGACGTCGCAGTAGCGGAGGTTCAGCTCCGCTTGGGCGAGGTCACGCCGGGCCTGGAGGAGTTTGGCCTCGGCCTGTCGGACCGGCGGCGCCTCGGGCACGAGTTGCTCCAGGATCCGATCGATGTTCCCCTCCCTGTCGCGGCGGATGAAGTCGTCGAGTGCCTCTCTGGGCGTCCGGTCCATGGAGGGCGGGGTCAGGCCCACCTGCGCCAGGGCCTGGACCAGCGCGGCCAGCGCCTCGCGGACGCCGGAAAAAGTCTGGTTGAGGTCGCTCGGGACGTCGGACAGCTCTCCCTTCACCGGGCGCGGCAGCAGGCCGAGGGCGACCCGCGCCTCAGAGACTTCTTCGAGGGCCTGCTTGGCCGCGGCTTCGGCCGTCCTCTTGGACTCGCGGCGTTGATCGTATTCCTCCCGCGAGATGGCGTGGCGGGCGAAGAGTGCGTCGGCGCGCATGAAATCGGCCTGTGCGCGATCGAGGGACGCCTCCTTGCTCTTCAGGGCCGCCACGCGTGCGGCCAGGAGGGCGACCTTGTCGTCGACGTCTTCCATCGTCCGCTGGAGCTTCCACCTCAGGCTGCGGGCCTGTCCCAGGATGGCGCGGACCTGAGCCTCGGCGGCCTTGAGATCGGCCTCGGCGCTGACCACGCCCGCTTTCTTGATGTCGACCTGCACCTGGTACGGCTCCTTGTCGAGCTGCACCAGCAATGCCCCCTTCTTCACGCGGTTGTTGTCATTGACCAGGACCCGGGCCACCTGGCCGGGCACCCGTGGCGCCACGAGCGTCACGTGCCCGTTGACGTAGGCATCATCCGTGGAGACCGTGTTCAGCGCCGTCTCCACCGCCGGAACCAGGAGATATCCTGCGACCGCCAGGCCGGCCACGGCCCCCGCCCACAGCAGCCATCTTCGCCGGGGGTGTGACGGCGCCCCGGCCGCAGGGGGCGGCGTGGCAGGAGAGGCATCGGTTGCCGTGTCCGTGGCCCGGTGGTCCGGAGGGGCAGCTCCATCGGCCGGTGGCGAAGGTGAGCCATCCCGCGCTTCAGCCGGCGCAGCCCCGGCAGGAGTCGGACTTGCCTCGATTTGGGTTTCCGAGCTTCGATTAGCCGTGCTTTCCATGTTGATGTTCCCCCTTGCGCGTGTCATCAACCGTGCCTGGAGCGGCCCGATCGGCCGGCGGGCGGTGCCATCAAGGTTGCGGGGCAGGGCCCGGAAGAACGCGCTGAAGCAGCCCGGCACCCCGCTCCGGCCCGCCGCGAACGGCGAAGTAAACCGCCGTTGACTCAATCGTAAGGCGCTCGACCTTCGAAGTTAACAGTGGTTTACTTGGAGCGAAAAAAAAATGGGCCGAGAGCCAGCCCGTGATCGGCAGGATGATGGCGTTGGCCGCCAGGTAACTGGCCATGACCCCATCGCTGTCGACCATCGACGCCGACATGCCACCCGCGGTATTATACCGCAGCGAACTCGTGGCGATAGAGGTGTCCAGGATCTCCATGAACGTGGGCACGACCACGGCTACGGCGACGAGCCAGGGATTGACCGCCGGACGGCTGACCGCGGTCGGGGCAAGGGCCACGCTGCTCATACGGGGGCTCCTCCGGGATCGTCGAGCGTGAAGGATGAATCGAGGACCACGCCTGTCTGATCCTTCATCCATCAGGGGCCGCTGCGGCCATGGGCAAGGGGGGCCGCGGGTTGCAAGGTCTTCCCGACGCTGCGCACGTCGGGGCCTTGCGGCAGCGGGCGAAGCGGTTGCAGGACATCACCGGCGTGCGGCCCGGTGGGACGCTCCTTGTAGTGCACGTAGGGGACCACCGAGAGGCCGACGAACAACGGGGCCTTCTCCGGGTCGTAGTCGGTCGGCTCGATCCGCACCGGGAGCCGCTGGACGATCTTCACGAAGTTGCCCGTGGCGTTCTGCGGCGGCAGCAGGGTAACCGTTCACGGGCCGAGGGTGACAGGCGTACAGATGCGCATCAGAAAAAGGGGCGGACCCGCTGCTCCTCCGACCGCCGCTGGGGGCTAGCGGACTCGGCGGCAGGTGAGTTGACGACGGGGACCTCCCTTCGAGCGGGGGGTTCCCCCTTCGAGGAGGTCTGAATTCGCGCCCTCATTTCAGCGTCGCTTCGCGCCGACATATCCGCGAAGATGACAACGCAGCATGGGGTCGCCATGTTCTCCGGGTTGACCAGCGGTGGTTACACCCGCCGTTAGATCGTGGCGTCGCCCGGAGCGGTCGTTGGTGATGAGAGGCTGCAGGCCGGGCAGCCGGTTTGCCAGGCGCTGCCTGAGGAACGTGCCATGCGTTCCTGTGGCCGATCACCCCTTGCTTTAGCGGTCGCGTGGCGGCGGTACGAGCGCGGCCAGTAGCTCCTCCAGATCAATGACGGCGATGCTTGTCGCCAAGTCGCTGGCCGCGTACGGGAGTACCAACATGCCCTGATGGATCATCCCTCCGCACGAATACACGACGTTGGGAACATAACCGAACCGCTCGCTTCCGGTCGGAATGAGCAAGGGCTGGCTAGTTTGCCCGATCACCCGGCAGGGGTTATCCAGGTCAAGCAGGGCTGCGCCGATGCAGTATTCGGCGCATCGGGCCAACGCCGTGAGTCAACAGCAGCCACCCGGCCTCGGTTTCAAGCGGTGCACCGCAGTTGCCGATCTGGATCACCTCCCACGGGTATTTCGGCGCAAGCAGCAGGCGGGCCTCATTCCAGAGGCACACATGATCCGACTCCATGTAGTAGAGGTTTTCGTTGTCCAACCGTGCGACCATCGCGTACCGGCCGCGGATCGTTCGCGGAAACAGGGCCATACCCTTGTTCGTCGCACAGCGCCCGGTGAGCATGTGAATCTCGACGTATTGTCCGCCCGGGTACTCTAGGAGGTGGGGAAAGATTTGAAAGCCGTTGTACGCCGTATAGGTGCCGTAGTAACGAAACGACCCGTCCTCGCCGGCGAAGCGGACGAGACGCAGGTCCTCAATCCCGCGCCTTTCGTTGTCGGAATACGGGAAGATGACCACCTCGGAAATGTCTGCGCCATCGGGAACCGCGAGCCGGTAGTTCGCCTGGCTCAACGCCAGCAACGCGTCGTTTGATTCTTCCGATACGCCGGAGACGCCGGACCGTCTACGGGTTTCGTCGATCGCCCCTGAGAGATCAGTCCGGCTGAATTGGTCGCCGAGCAGGGCAAGCGAAGCCCGGGCGTGTTCGGTCCACGCGTGGAGCGATTGTAATTGCTGGATGAAGTCAGCCTTTTCGAAATGGGCCGGAACGATCGCCCGGAGCGGCCGGCTGTACCGGCCGGGTGCTTCAACGCTGACGTTGCCATTCGCATCAATCAGGCCCCGTCTGAAGACAATCGATGAGATGTGCCCCTCACCGGTTGCGCACAGACTCATGACGTAGCGGACCGAACCAGGCGGCACGTTGGCTTGGTCAAGCTCGATGGCTGGAGCCATGGACGGATTGAACAAGGCCGCCGACTCGATCGCATACTCCATTGTAAAGCAGGCGCCGATGTACCTCCGTCGTGCGTCGCTGATCGGCCCATCGATCGAAATGTGATGCTTGACGGCCTCGTAGTGCTCGAGGAATACTGCGTCAATGTCCGGGTGGATCGGCCGGAAATCGCGCTCGAGGTTGGCAACGAGAGCCGCGACCGTTGGCTCGGGAACGGCGAGTATGCGCCCGACGACATCCCGGACCCGATTTTCCTCTCCCAGGCCAAAGTAACGAGTGATGACCCGCTTTGCATCCGGGAGCAATTGGATCGGCAATCGCCTTACATGGACATCCATAAGAAAATCCCATGCCCAGTCTGCGGAGGTTTGGCCGATTTGAGGTCCCTGTGCACTCTATTCAATCTTGGCGCCAAGACGCGGGTCAATGAGTGCAGGAGGTCGGGCCCTCCACTCCGAAGTGCCCGCCAGGTGGGGTCCGTGCCCGCCGGGGAACAGCTCGCCGACTCCGCGGGCCCTCCCGGGGCCGTGCCCCCGCCCTCCGGGGCGGACTCCCGCCCCCCGGCCCGGTCATCTCTCGGGTCTTCCGGCGATTCTACGGCGCAGGTTAGCCCCGGATAGTGCTCAGACCTCGGTTCATCGCTATACACCTGTCACCCCCGGCCCGTGAACGCTTACAGCGGCCCGAGCGGGCCATCGGGCGAGGGGTCGATAGGCGGTCCGGCCTGGGGATAGGCGCCCAGATGGAGGCCGAGGAGCCTCTCATAATCCCGGATGGCCCCGCGCATGAAGGTGTCGTCAAAGGCGACCGCGTTGGCCGCCTCGACCGCGACCGTGAAGGCGTCCAGCGCGACGATGTCGGCCGTCACGTTCCCCAGATGGGAGCGATAGCTGCGAGCCTCGGGCGTATGCGTCCATCGGTCTGCGTCTCGATCGCTCTCCCCGGGGTTGAGCATGAGCCAGACGGTTGCCGCGGTACGGGCGGCGGCCGCGGCCGCCGACGCGGCGCTCTCGCACCCGATCCCGACGCCCGAGATGGCTCGAGTCGATTCGAGGGCCTGGACCACCGGATCGATGGAGGCGCAGGCCGAGCCCCTCGAGACCTCCTCGGCAATCCGGATGGCATCGTCGACGGCCACGCGACGGGCCTCTTGTTGCGGGTGGCCCGCGGCGAATTGGGCGAACGGCTCGACCCTCTTCGCGCACCGCGCCGCGAAGGCGACGATGGCCCGGAGCGGGAGCTTCTTCAAGTCTTCCGTGGTGTATTGGGTGCTGATCATGATGGCCTCGAAAACCTGACGTCGATGAAGCAGACAGACGATTCTAGGCGCCGAGCGGTCGTGCGTCACTGCATGTGCCACCCGTGGCTCACGATGAGCGATTGCCCGGTCAATGCCAGCGAGGGGAATGCGGCGAAGAAGACGGCCACCTCCGCGATGTCCTCCGCCGTCGTGAACTCGCCGTTGACCGTCTCCCTCAGCATGACCTTCTTGACGACCTGGTCCTCGGTCAGGCCCAGTTCCCTGGCCTGTTCCGGGATTTGCCGATCGACCAATGGGCGTGCGGACGAAGCCCGGGCAGATCACGTTGGCCCGGATGCCGTGAACGGCCCCTTCCTTGGCGACCAGCCGGGCGAGCCCGATCAGGCCGTGCTTCGCCGTGACGTAGGGTGCCTTCAGGGGAGAGGCCTCGACCGAGTGGACCGAACCGATGTAAACGACGCTACCGCCCCGGCCCTGTCGGATCATGTGTCGAAGACAGGCCTGGGTGGTGAGAAAAGCACCGTCGAGGTGCACGGCCAGCATCTTCCGCCAGTCGCCGAGCGGAGGTTGACGAGCGGGGCGATGTGCTGGATCCCGGCGTTGCTGACCAGGATGTCGATGCCGCCGAATCGAGCGGCGACCTCGTCCACGCCGGCCTTGACCTGTACCTCGTCGGCGACGTCCATCGCGACCGCCGTCGCGATGCCGCCGCCGAACGTGATCTCGCTCGCGACCTCCTGGGCCCGGCCCAGATCGAGGTCGGCGACGGCGACCTTCGCCCCCTCGCGCGAACCGGACTGCGATCTGCCTGCCGATCCCGCTGGCAGAACCGGTAACGATGGCGAGCTTACCGTCTAATCGCGACATGGCTTTGTTCCTCGATGTTCATGACAGGATATACTCCGGGACGGTCGCCGGGATGATCAGTGTGGCGGCTGTTGCGCCGACGACGTCGGCGACCGAGACCCCCGGCGCGCGCTTGCGCAGCACGAGCCCCTCGGCGGTCGGCTCGATCACGGCCATCTCGGTGACCACCAGGTTCACCGGGCGGATGGAAGTGAGAGGCATCGTGCACTCCTCGACGATCTTCGCCACCCCCTTGGCGGTGTGGATCATGGCGACGATCACGCGCCGGGCGCCGTTGACGAGATCCATCGCCCCGCCCATCCCCGGCACGAGCTTCCCTGGGACCATCCAGTTGGCCAGGCACCCCCGCCCGTCAACCTGAAGGCCGCCGAGGACGGTCAGGTCGAGGTGCCCGCCCCGGATCAGGCAGAACGCGAGGGTGCTGTCGAGACTGGATGCGCCGGGGACCGCCGTGACATATTCATTCCCGGCATTGGTGAGGTCCGGGGTCTCCATCCCTGGTGGGGGCGGCGCACCGATGCCGATCAGGCCGTTCTCCGTGAGGAAGTAGGCGATCACTCCCGGCGGCATGCAGGATGCCACTAATGTCGGCAGGCCGATGCCGAGGTTCACGATCGAGCCAGGCCGCACCTCCTTCGCGACCCTGCGGGCGATGATCTCCTTGGGTGACATGATCATGAGGGCGCTCCAGTAGATGATCGACAAGAGTCCCGGGCGTCCGGACCGAGTCCGGCGGGATGGTGCCGACGGGGACGATTTCATCAGCCTCGACGATGACGGTCGCGGCTGCCATCGCCATCACCGGGTTGAAGTTTTGCGCCGTGAGCTGGTACGTGAGGTTGCCGAGGTAGTCGGCCTGCCAGGCATTGACAAGCGCGAAGTCAGCGCGGAGCGGCTTCTCTAGCAGCCAGGTTTGCCCATCAACCTTGACCGTGAGTTTGTCTCGCTCGACGACCGTCCCTAGACCGGTCCTGGTCAAGACGCCTCCCAGCCCAGAGCCGCCCGCGCGGATCCTCTCGGCAAGCGTCCCCTGGGGCACGAGTTCGACCTCGAGTTCCCCGGCGAGCATCTGCCGCTGTGTTTCCGGATTGGCCCCGATATGGGAGGCAACCAGGCGTTTCACCGCGTGGGCCTCGATCAACTTGCCGATGCCACGACCGGGATAGGCGGTATCGTTGGTAATGACCACGAGCTCCTTGCGCCCGGAGGAGGCGAGCCCCTGGATCAGGCGATGCGGTGAGCCGACCCCGAAGAATCCCCCGATCATGAGGGTCGCCCCATCGGGAATCAGGGCAACCAATTCATCCAGATGCTGTGCTGTTTTCATGGTAATCCTTCAGCATCGTCGATGCGTCGTCAGCCCATGATGTGATATCCGCCATCCACGTAGATGGTCATCCCGGTGATCGCGCGCGCCGCCGGGCTTGCCAGGTAGGCGGCCATCGCGCCCACGTCGTCGATCTCGGCCAGGCGGCCGAGGGGTGCCTTGCGCTGCTCATCAAGGACGATCGCGTCGAAGTCCTTCAGTCCGGAGGCCGCGCGGGTGTGGATTGGGCCCGGGGAGATGGCATGCACGCGGATGCCTTTCGGACCCAGCTCGTAGGCCAGGTACCGCACTGCGCACTCCAGCGCCGCCTTGACCGGGCCCATCAGGTCGTAGTTCTGGACCACCCTCTCGGCGCCGGCGAAGCTGAGCGTCAAGAGTGCCCCGCCGTCGGTCATCAGCGGCTCCGCGCGCCGCGCCAGCCGAATGAACGAGTGGCAGGAGACGTCCATCGCCATCAAGAATCCCTCGCGCGATGAATCGGTCAGCCGGCCCTGGAGGTCCGGCTTGGCGCGAAGGCAACGGCGTGCAGGGCGAAGTCGAGCCGGCCCCAACGCTCCTGAATCGCCGCGAACAGGCCGTCCACCTGCGCGTCGTCCTGCACGTCGCAGGGCAGGAAGATGGGGGCCTGGAGCTCTTGTGCGAGAGGCTCGACGTAGGGTCTTGCCTTGTCATTGAGATAGGTGACTGCCAGCTCGGCTCCCAGTGCCCGAAAGGCCCTGGCGCAGCCGTAGGCGATCGAGTGGGCGTTGGCGATCCCGAGCACCAGCCCCTTGCGGCCCTCGAGCGTGCCGTCTAATCGTGAGATCATCGTGCGTACTCTCCTTTCTTTGCCGCGCCGGACTCGCCCCCGAGGAGCCGGAGGGTGTGTCGGGCGATCATCAGTTCTTCGTCGGTCGGGATGACCCAGGCGGAAGGGGAACACCCTTCCTTGGAAATCCGCGGGCCACCCCCGCGGTTGGCCTCGTCGTCCAGCGTGATGCCCAGCCAGCTCGCGTCGCGGCAGACCCGCCGCAGGATCTCGGCGGAGTGCTCTCCAATGCCGGCGGTGAACACGAGCGCGTCCAGGCCCCCGAGCGCCGCGGTCAGCGAGCCCAGCTCGCGTCCGACCCGGTAGACGAAATGGTCAACGGCCAGCCGCGCGTCGGGCTGGTCGCTCTCCAGCAGGTCTCGCATATCGTTGGAGACCCCGGAGAGGCCCTTCAGGCCGGAGCGGTTGGTACAACAGGTCCTCGACCTGGTCGATGCTCAGGCCACGCTGCTGCATCAGGTAGATCAGCACTCCGGGATCGATCTGGCCGCAACGGGTCCCCATGGTCAGCCCGTCAAGCCCGGTGAAGCCCATCGTGTTGCCCAGGCTCTTGCCATCGCGGATGGCGGCCATGCTGCAGCCGTTGCCCAGGTGGGCGACGACCAACCGTCCCATGGCGGCGACGGGGTCTAGCTCCGCAAATGCCTGGACGATGTACTCGAACGACAGGCCGTGGAAACCATATCGGCGCACGCCGGCATCGAAGAACTTGCGCGGCAGTGCGTACAGCTCGGCGACCAGCGGCGCCGTGCGGTGGAAGGCCGTATCGAAGCAGGCCACCTGGGGCAAGCCGGGGAGTGCCTTCGCCAGGGCGCGGATCGGGGCGAGGTTGTGAGGCTGGTGCGCGGGGGCGAGCGGCTCGAAGCTGGTCAGGTCCTCGAGTGCCCGGTCATCCACGATGACCGGCTCGGCGTAAATCGGCCCGCCGTGGACGACACGGTGGCCGACGGCGATCGGGTCCAGGCCCGCGCTATGGGCCTTCACCCAGCCGAAAAGAAAATGCACGGCGTCTTCCTGGGTCGCGATCATCGCGAGAGGCAGTCGTTCCTCGGCCGTCGTCGCACCGGCCGCGTCCCGGCGGAGAAATGGGGCGCGGTCCCGATCCCGTCGAGTGCCCCGTGGAAGAGCAGTCGAAGGCCGTCCCCGGCGACCGCGAAGACCGAGAACTTGACGCTGGAGGAGCCGGCGTTGAGCACCGGGATGACAGGCGTCATGTCCGTATCCCTTTCGACTTGCGTGCCAGGAGCAGGGCGATCGCGCAGGACGCCATCCTGGGCATTGGCTTGTCCGCGCGGCTGGTCAGGGCGATCGGCACCCGCGCCGAGCACCATGCCCGCCCCCTGGGCCTCGGCCATGTATTCGAGCTGCTTGGCGAGCATGTTGCCCGCCTCGATGTCGGGCACGACGAGGATGTCGGCACGGCCCGCCACCGCGGAGTTGATGCCCTTGGCCCGTGCCGCTTCTTCCGAGACGGCGTTGTCGAAGGCGAGCGGGCCATCGACCACTCCACCGGTGATCTGCTTGCGGTCGGCCATCTTGCAGAGGGCGGCCGCATCCATCGTCGAGCGGAATTTCGGGTCAACCGTCTCGACGAAGGAGAGGATGGCGACCTTGGGAGTCTCGATGCCCAGGGCCCGGGTCATGTCGATGGCGTTCTGCACGATGTCGCGCTTGGCGTCCAGGTCCGGTTCAACGTTGATCGCGGCGTCCGTGAGGAACAAGGGGCGCGGATACGCGGGGACGTCCAGCGCGAAGACGTGGCTCATCCGGCGGGCCGTGCGTAGGCCGGTGTCCTTGGCGACGACCTCGTGCATCAGTTCGTCCGTGTGCAAGCTTCCCTTCATCAGCGCCTCGACCTTGCCGCCACGGGCCAGCGCCACCGCGGCCACCGCCGCCGCCGTGCTGTGCTCGCAGGCGACCAGTTCGTACAGCGAAAGATCAACATCGGCCTCCTCCGCGGCCGCCCGGATCTTCGCCTCGGGGCCGACCAGGACGGGGATGATCAGGCTGGCCTGGGCGGCGTCGATTCGCGCCCAGGAGCGAGTTCCGGTCAACCGGGTGCACAACCGCCGTGCGGATCGGCTTCAATCCCTTGACGAGGTCGATGAGCTGCCGGAAGCGTGCCCCGGGGTCGTGGACGTGGACCTGGGGAAGGATGACGCGCGGACGCCTCACCTTCTCCGTCGGGGCCAGCACCACGGCGGTGCCGGTGATGACAGCCTGTCCCTTCTGGTTCGTACACGCGCAATCGAAGGTGATGCGGTGCTTCTCGGAGTCCTTCTCCTTCGCCGTGACCGTCACGGTGATGCGGTCGCCCAGCGCGACGGGCCCCCGGAAGCTCAGCGTCTGCCCAGCATAGATGGCGCCGGGGCCGGGAAGCTTCGTCCCCAGGAGAGCGGAGATGAGCGACGCGCCCCACATCCCGTGGGCGATGATCTTGTGGAACATGTCACTCCGGGCGTACTCCTCGTCCATGTGGGCCGGGTTCACATCTCCCGACATCGCGGCGAAGATGCTGATGTCATCCTTGGTCAGGGTGCGGACGAGGCTGGCGGAGTCGCCGAGCTTGATCTCGTCGAAGGTCCGGTTTTCCAGATAGTCTCCGCTCATGACTTCCCCCCTTGCACCACCAGGGCCGGGGTCAGGTGCCAATCCGGATCGAGGTCGAGGTATTTCTGGACCATCTTCGCCGCGGGCGAGTCGGGGTCGGATAGCGCTGGCTCCACCATCATGACCCTCGCCACGAGCGCGACGGCCAGCTTGCGGTCGGCCTGCGATGGCAGCAGCCGGGGCAGTGCCTTCAGCGCGGCTTCCGGCTCAAGCTGCATGAGCAATGCCTGTTTGGCCACCAGGGAGTGCATGTCGGCCTCGGAGAGCGGGGGCAGGCCGGGCTGTTGCTCGCTGATTTCATGGGCAATCAGGAACGAGCGGCGGTCGATGGCGCCTCGCCTCTTCATCACGGCGATCAGCATCCGGGCGACCGCCTCGGGGAAGCCGCCCCGCTCGAGCTCGCCCCGCAGGGCGGCGAGCTCCGCCTTCGCCTGCTCCTCGGCCGCCTTCTCGGCCTGGACCTCAGGCATCGGCTTGGGTGGGAAGAAGGCTCCAAAGCCCAACGGGCCGAAGGCGAGCTTGACCGTCTGCTCGACCCAGGAATCGCGCAGGTCGCGATAGTAGTTCAGGGCGCCGACAATCTGCTTCGAGACGGCGTGCTCGAGTCCCAGGAAGTCGTTGTCCTCGGAGGCCGGATGCCGGTGCTGCCGCACTTGCTCGGCGATTACCGGCAGCGCCGCGAGCGACGGGTTGAGACCCGAGACCAGGTACTGCCGGACCCGCATCGGGTGCAGCAATCGCAAGAGTCGCGCCGTGGTCTCGTTTGACATGGCACGCACGACCGGGCCGAACAGCGATTCGTAAAGCCGGTCAGTGATCTCGGAAACCTCACTGACGGTGCTGAACAACGACTCTCCGCTGCGGCGGTCGGGGTTGAGCGCGCGGATGTCGTCCACGGTTCGCGTCTCGAAGCGCACGGTGTATGTATCCCGGTCGATGTCCAGGGCGTCTGCGTGCCTGGGCCGCTGCTCGATGACCATCTCATACAGGCCGGGGGGCAGGTCGTCGAGCATGTCCATCACGCCGATCAGCTCGCGATGCTCCTTCTGCGCGACCCGGCCTCCGACGAAGATGCTCAGGTGCCCCACATCTTCCGCGAGCAGGTACACGATCACGCGGCCCATGGCGACGATCCGGTCCTCGTGGCCGTAGACGTCCTCGATCCAGTTGAGCGCCTGCTGGGGCGGCGAGATGTTGTCGCCCCAAGAGGCAAACACAACCACCGGCGACGTGATGTTCTTGAGGTCGATTTTCTGCCCCCTCGGCGTCTTGATCCCCCGGGCCAGCCGGTTGCTGGCGAACAGGTTGTCGACGATCTGCTTGAACTCCTTCTTGCCCATGAGGTAGAAACCGCCCCACCAGCGCTCGAAGTCGAGGAATCGCTGCTCGTTGGTGTCGACCCGGCAGTAGAGGTCGTAGGGTTTCTTCCAGAACGTGTTGGCCGGGTCGAGGTGCTCGAAGTTCTGCACGAACCAGGCGCCGTCGATGATCCCGCCGCCCAGGTCGGCCAGCAGGCTCCCCGGCCAGGTGCCGCCGAAGATTCCACCGTTGTAGCGCATCGGGTTCTGGCTATCGGCTCCCGCCCAGTAGGAGAGTGGCGCACCGATGAACGCGACGGGGCCGGTCAACTCGGGCCGGACTGCGGCTAGCCCCGCGACTGCCCAGCCGGCCTGGCAGTTGCCGATGACAAATGGCTTCTTGCCGGCCCCAGGGTGCCGGCGGATGACCTCCTCGAGGAACCGGGACTCCGCCTCCCCGATGTCCTCCAGGGTCTGGCCCGGGACCGGCTCCGGGTAAAACCCGATGAAGTAGACCGGGTGCCCGGCCCGGAAGGCGAATCCGATCTCGGAATCGAGCTTGAACCCACCGACTCCGGGACCCTGGCCAGCTCGAGGGTCCACGACGACGACGGGGCGCTTCGTGGGATCGATCGCCATCCCTTCTGGCGGCTTGACCTGCATCAGGGCATAGTTGCACGGGTGCTCCAGCTTGCGGCCATCCATGAGGACGTCATAGCCGAAGATCAAGACCGGCGGTTCGCCCTTGGAGAAATTCTCCAGAAAGAGGTCACCGCGCTTGCGCATCACGTCCCAGAACAGGATAGCGCGCTCGACCGAGTCAACCAGGTATTCCGACCCTGCCTCCAGTAACGCGAGCGGAGGCTTGCGGAAGCTCGACGCGTGTGTCTTAACCATGATGGTAGCCCTCGCTGGTCGCGGTCCATTCCCGCACCGATTCTCGGATTCGAAAAGAAAAAGGCCGCGTCGCACACCTGGGGGTGCATGACGTGGCCGCCTTAACCACTTCCGCAATATTGCCCGTCACGAGCAACTGCTTCATCCTATCGCAATTGACTTTTTAAGTCAACAGCGGTTTACTTGGAATAGGAAAAAAAGATTCGAAGGAGGTCGAGACATGCCGGAGCGTCGAGCCAGTACCAGCCCGAGACGGCGGCGCGATGCCGCCGCCACCCGCCAGGCCATCCTCGAGGCGGCCACCCGCCGCTTCGCCACGCAGGGCTACGAGCGCGCCGGGGTCCGCGAGATCGCCGCCGACGCCGGGGTGACCGCCGCGCTGGTCAACCGCTACTTCGGCTCCAAGGAGGGGCTCTTCTCCGAGGTGATCGAGCGCACCTTCGACATCAAGCACCTGCTCCCGGACAAGCGGGGCGATCTGGCCGACCATCTCGCCCGGGTCATGGTGTACGGGCAGGAGGGCGCTCCGGACCGGGTGCGGACGCCGATTCTGCTCATGCTGCATTCCGCCACGGAGCCCCACGCGGTCGAGCTGTTCCGGCGAGACCTCAACCGCACCGAGCTTCGGCTCCTCGCCGAGCAGATCGGCGGCGACGACGCGGCGGTCCGAGCTGCCATGATCGTCGCGCTCCTCACGGGGTTCGCGATCCTGCACGACGTGCTCCGCCCCAAGGCGTTCGCGGACGCATCCGGTGAGAAACTGGTGGCCCTCCTGTCCAAGACCCTCGTGGCCTGTATCGGATCAGACATCGCGGATGCGGCTTCCATCCCCGATGCCGTCGACGCATAAAAGCTAAAGGGTTTCTTGCTAGATTTTGCCGCAAGATGGGCTCGGCCGCCGACTCGCCGGGCAATGCGGCCTGGCTCGGATTTGATCCATGGGCGACTTGACCGGGATCTTCAGCCCCATGGGGGCGACGATGGGGAGGCCGCCGCGTGCAGGCGAAGCGACAGAGCGCCGGCGGCAGAACCGTTTCCTCTCCCACGGACCCGACGCCGTTCAGCATGACCCCAAGAAGCCCTGGAAAAGGGTCTGATCTCGAGAAGCCCCCTGTGCTAAACTGAATTTCAGAGGAGATACCGGGCGATGACGATCCAGTTACCCGAAGACGTCGAACGCTACGTCCACAGCCAGGTGCAGTGCGGACGCTTCGCCTCGCCGGACGAGGCGATCGCCGAGGCCGTCCGGCGTTTCCGCCAAGCCGAGCACGAGCAGGAATCGACGGTCCGCAGGCCACCTACCGAGGCCGAGTTCAAGCGGCACTTGCTTGACTCCGGCCTCATGACCAGCCTGCCCACCGCCGCCGATCCTGGAACCCGGCCAGTGCTCCAGCCGGTCGCCATCGAGGGCGAGCCGCTTTCGGAAACGATCATCCGCGAGCGGCGATGATGGCTGCGTATTTCTGCGATGCCAGCGGCATTGTCAAGCGGTACATGCCGGAGATCGGCAGCGCCTGGGTCCAGGCCTTGGCCGATCCCGTGGCGGCCCACGAGATTTTCCTGGCCCGTATCGCGCGAGTCGAGGTCACCGCCGCCATCGCTCGTCGCAGCCGCGGTGGCATGCTCGCCGGAGTGTCCGCCCCGGCCATTCTCGCCCAGTTCCGCCACGACGCAGCCCACCAGTACAACATCGTCGAGGTCACGCCCGCCCTGCTGGCCGACGCCGAAACCCTTGCTGAAAGCCACGGGCTGCGGGCCTATGACTCGGTGCAGCTCGCCGTCGCAGGGAGGTTCAGGGCCGCCGGCTTGCCCTGGGCCTGTCCGGCATCACCCTGATCTCCGCCGACCAGGAACTGAACGCCGCCGCCACCGCCGAGGGCCTGCCGGTGGATGACCCGAACCGACATCCATAAGAGGCACGTCATTAGCGTCAACCGCTTCGCTCGCCGCGTGCGGGCGAAACGACAGAGTGCTGGGGGTTGAGGTACGAGCGCTTGTTTCCCAAGCTCGGTAAAAGCGATAATCTTGTTGAAGGTTCCAACCCGCCCCGCATGCCCGCCCCAGAGGAGCGAATGCAATCGGATCTGCCTCGTCACCGAGATGCACCGCGCGTGGCAAGGGTCTCCCGACCGCGCCACTGTTCGGCCCATGCGTGATCGCCCAGATTGTGACGATGATCGCCTGGCTTTTCCCCGCTTCCGGCCGGGCCGGAGACGCCGGCTCGGTTGACTTCAGTCGCGACGTCTTGCCGATCCTCTCGCAGAACTGCTTCCTCTGCCACGGGCCCGATGCCAAAACGCGCAAGGCCGACCTCCGCCTTGATGACAAGCAGAGCGCCCTGCGGACGAATGAACCGATCATCGTGCCCGGCAAGAGCGCGGAGAGCGAGCTGATCCGGCGCGTCTTCGAGTATGGACGCCGACGAGGCGATGCCGCCGCCGAAGTCGGGAACGCAAGCTCAGCGAATCCCAGAAAGACCTACTTAAACGATGGGTCGATCAGGGTGCCAGGTGGGGAAAGCACTGGGCTTTCGAACCGCCCGTTCGACGGTCGCGCCGCCCTCGGTGCACGATTCGGGCTGGGCCCGCAACCCGATCGACCGTTTCGTTCTGGCCCGGCTCGAGACCGAGAAGTTGAAGCCGTCGCCCGAGGCCGATCGCGCCACGTTGATTCGCCGGCTGAGTCTCGATCTGACGGGTCTGCCGCCGACACCCGACGAAGTCGACGCGTTCGCCGCGAACACATCTCCCAGAGCCTATGAAGAGCTCGTCGATCGGCTGCTGGCCTCGCCTCACTACGGCGAGCGGATGGCCATGGACTGGCTCGATGGCGCCCGCTACGCCGATACCAACGGCTACCAGAACGATTTCGCCCGCACCATGTGGCCCTGGCGCGACTGGGTGATCGCGGCGTTCAACCGCAACGAGCCGTTTGATCAGTTCGTCACCGACCAGATGGCCGGCGATCTTCTGCCAGGCGCCACGCTCGAACAAAGGATCGCCACCGGCTTCAACCGCAACAACCGCACGGTCACCGAGGCCGGCTCGATCGACGAGGAATGGCGGATCGAGAACGCCGTCGACCGCGTCGAAACGACGGCCACCGTTTTCCTCGGCCTGACCATGGGCTGCGCCCGCTGCCACGACCACAAGTTCGACCCGATCTCGCAGACAGGAGTTTTACCAGTTCCTCGCCTTCTTCAACAGCGTCAACGAGAAAGGTGTTTACACCGAGACGCGCGGCAACGTGCCGCCGCTTGTTGCCGCTGCCAACCGAGAACGAACAGAAAGAGCTTGCGAGGCTGGACCGGCCTGATCGCCGTCGACCAAGACGCGGACGGACAAGAAGGAAATGCGAGAAGCTCGCGAAGGCAGAAGGAGGAGTACTCAGAAGGCGATTCCCACGCGTGATGGTGATGGAAGACCTGAAAACGCCGCCGCCGACCTATGTGCTCAAGCGTGGCCGATACGACATGCCCGACACCAGCCAGCAGGTCGAGCCGGGCGTTCCCGGCTGCTTGACGCCGCATGCCCGAAAAGGTGCCCGCCAACCGCCTTGGCCTGGCGCGCTGGCTGGTCTCGGCCGGAGAATCCGCTCACCGCCCGCGTGGCCGTGAACCGGCTCTGGCAACAGCATTTCGGAATCGGCCTGGTCAAGACTGCCGAGAACTTCGGCCTCCAGAGCGAGCCGCCGTCGCACCCCGAGCTGCTCGATTGGCTGGCGACCGAGTTCATCCGCCTCGGGCTGGGACCAGAAAGCGCTGCACCGGCTGATCGTCACCAGTGCGACGTTTCGCCAGTCTTCACAGCGCACCGCCGTCGATCTGCACGAGCACGACCCGGAAAACCGCCTGCTATCGCGTGGCCCGCGGTTCCGGCTGCCGGCCGAGCTCGTGCGCGACAATGCCCTGGCGATCGCCGGACTGCTGCTCGTCCAGACTGGGCGGACCCTCTGTCAAACCGTATCAGCCGGCCGGTCTCTGGGAAGAGCTGGCCGGCGGCGCGGGCGAAGGGAAGTATGTTCAAGACAGGGGGCCGCATCTCTACCGCCGCAGCCTCTACGTCTATCGCAAGCGCACCGTCCCCCATCCGGCCATGGCGACGTTCGACGCCCCCAGCCGCGAAATCTGCCAGGTCAAGCGCCCTCGCACCAACACGCCGCTTCAAGCACTCGAGCTGCTCAATGACGTCACCTACGTTGAAGCCGCCACGCACCTCGCCAAGCTCATGATGACGAAGGAGGCAGCACCGCCGAGGCACGAATCGGCTACGCGTTCCGCCGCGCGACCGCGAATGCCGGCGATCGCCGAGCTCGAGTCGTCCTGCGCGCGGGCTGGAACGATATCACAGCCTTCCGCGCGACAGCCGAACTCGCGACCCAGTGGATCGCGCCATGGCGAAAACCCGGTGACCCCAAGATCGAACCCATCGACCTCGCCGCATACACCGCCGCCGGCAGCGTCATCTTGAACCTGGACGAGACCATCACGCGGGAATGAATGACAGACCGAGCCGCCAGCCGCTCACTCGAGAGCCTGCTCGTGAACGACCTTCAAATCGTCCAGCAGTTGAACCGCCGGCACTTTCTTGGTCGCTCCGGCCTCGGCCTGGGATCGATCGCGCTGGGTCGCTGCTCGGTCGGGACGACGCCAGCCGCCGATACGCCAGGCCAGGCGGTGGCCGCTGCGGAAGGGTGCCTGGCGGGCCTGCCGCATTTCCCACCCAAGGCCAAGCGCGTGATCTATCTCTTTCAGTCAGGCGCGCCGTCGCAGATCGACCTCTTCGATCGACAAGCCCGCGATTCTCGACCAGCGCGGGATCGAGCTGCCCGACTCGGTTCGCATGGGCCAGCGCATCACGACGATGACCTCCGGCCAGAAGAACTTGCCGGTCGCTCCGTCGATCTTCAGGTTCGCCCGCACGGACAGAGCAGGCGCCTGGCTGAGCGAGCTGCTGCCCCACACGGCGGGCATCGCCGACGACATCTGCATCATCAAGCTCGATGCAGACCGAGGCGATCAACCACGACCCGGCGATCACGTTCGTGCAGACCGGCTCGCAGCTCGCGGGCCGGCCCAGCATGGGCGCCTGGGTCGCGTACGGGCTGGGCAGCATGAACCAGGACCTGCCGGCGTTCGTGGTCTTGCTCTCGCGCGGCCGGACCGACCAGCCCCTTTACGACCGCCTGTGGGGTTGCGGCTTCCTGCCGACCCGCTACCAGGGCGTGAAGCTGCGCGGCGGCAAGGAGCCCGTGCTTTATCTTGCCAACCCCGCCGGCTGCTCGAACGCGACACGGCGACAGATGCTCGACGAGCTCGGCGCGCTCGAACCAGGTCTGCACCACGAGGAAACCGGCGATCCCGAGATCCTTACCCGCGTCAGCCAGTACGAGCTGGCCTACCGGATGCAATCGTCGGTCCCCGAGCTGACCGACCTCTCCAGCGAGCCCGCGTCGATCCTCGATCTCTACGGCCCAGACGTGCACAAGCCCGGCAGTTACGCCGCCAACTGCCTGCTGGCCCGCCGGCTGGCGGAGCGCGGAGTGCGGTTCATCCAGCTTTATCACATGGGCTGGGACCAGCACAGCAACCTGCCCAGCCAGATCCGCACCCAGTGCCAGGACACCGACCAGCCCTCGGCCGCACTTGATCCACGATCTGAAGCAGCGCGGGCTGCTGGATGACACACTGGTCATCTGGGGCGGCGAGTTCGGCCGCACGATCTATTCACAAGGCACGCTCACGGCCACCAATTACGGCCGCGACCACCACCCCCGCTGCTTCACGATCTGGCTCGCCGGCGGCGGCATCAAGCCGGGCATGACTCTTGGCGAGACCGACGACTTCTCCTACAACATCGTCAAGGACCCGGTCGAAGTCTACGACCTGAACGCGACGATCCTGCACCTGCTGGGCATCGACCACACCAAGCTCACCTACAAATTCCAGGGCCGCGACTTCCGGCTGACCGACGTGCACGGGCGCGTCGTCAAGCAGATTCTGGCGTGAAAAACCTCGCACCCGCGGAAAGCCGGTTGCGAGGTGACGCGAAGCTCGGGATCTCAGGCTTCGACGATCAGGCCGGCCGCCTCATCCGTCGGCGAGCGACGGCCACGCTGCCGACCAGGCCAATCCCTAGCATCACGACCGAGCTCGGCTCGGGAACGGCCGCGACAAAGCCGTGGAAGACTCCGTTGGCGTCGGAGTAAAACCCCGTGATCTCGCCGAAGTTGTTGATCCCCGTGATCTGCGTGACTTCCACGCCGTTAGAAAACGCGACGTTGGGGTCGTCAAGGAAAGTGTACTTGCCGGTGTGGGTGTCGTAGATGAAGCCGTGCTGACTGGTGGTGGAATCACCATAGTAGCCCACTGCGATGCCCTGATCGTTGATGCCCGAGAACCTGCGAGAACACGAACGTGGCACCGGGCTCGCCGGCGACGGGCGGAATGGTGGGGTCAGTGATCGGAGTGCCGGTGAGCATGCCACCCACCGCGGAAGCCTGGTTGGCCATGAACCCGTGGACCTGCCCGTCGGTGCCGACGTAGAAGCCCACGACCAGCCCGTTGTTGTTGATGCCTTGGGCGTTGACGGTATTCGGCCCGGAGGGGGCATTGATCGTGATGAACGTGCTAGGGCCGGTCTGGATGAACCCCGGAGTGGCCGTCGCGTTCGTGTACTGGCCGACGATCGTGCCCTTGTCGTTGATCCCGAACGCGGCCGCCGAAGTCCCGCCCAGCGGGATGAAATTGGTCTGCGTGCCGCCGACCAAAGTGAATGCGTTGCCGTTGCCGTCGGTACCCACCACCGTGCCGGCGGAGTTGACCCCGAACGCCATGGCGGTCGTCGTGCCGGTAATGGGCAGCACGTTGGCGTTCGTGGAAATCAGCGGATTCGTGGTGAAGTTCGACAGATTCCCGGCATTGTCAATCGTGAACCCGACGGCAGTGCCCGAGTTCGAGATGCCGTTCATGTTCGTGCCCGCTCCGGCGTTCGTGCCCGGTGTTGGGCCGTCGAAATTGGTGAAGTTGAAACCGCCGAAGTTGGTGTTGTTGATGATGGTGATCCCCGCGGCGCGGGCCGGAGACACCATACATAGGCTTGCACTCAGAGGCAAGTCCCGAAAAGAAGCACGCGTGCAAGATCCTCATTCCCTTGTCTCCTCTCGATGCTCAAGTGGTCGGATCACAGTTCACAGCGGTCACGCTCGACCTGGGCACTGGCGACTCTTTGCTGACGAAAGCGTGCGAGCATTGGCCAAATCGTTCTATGCGAGCGAACCAAGGCGATCGTACCTGCTTGAGGAATCGCTTCCGGGTCAAGATTTGAGACATTGGTCCGGAGAAAAACGGCGGGTTTTGGATGGATCTGGTCCGGGCCTCGGCGCAGTGGATGGATCAGCGTCCGGGAGATGAAGTTAGCCGATGCTGAACAAGCACATTATGGGCAGGGAGGACGATGAGGTGTTCATGCCCCGGCCAAGATACCGAGTCGAACTGACGGTTAATCGAAGTGTCGGTTCACGCGAGCGGCACGTTTGTCAGTGCGGCCTGACGTATGAAGTAGCGCTTCACGAGGGGCGACATCAGATAGACCGACAGACCGACGTAGATCGCAATCAGGGTGAGACCGAGATTGATCTTCGACTGGTCCATCCGCTCGACCGTCGGCTTGATCAGCACGTCCTCCTGGTCGATTGGCACGTTCAGCACCCGGATTGACGGGTCCGCGGTTGATCACAACTCGTTCCCGGTCCTCGAAGTACGCCTGATAGATGGGCAACGCGATGAGTGCCGCCAGGTCAACGAGAACGCCGAGGGAAAGCGCAAGCAACAGGTACTTGGTTGACCTGCCGATGTAGAACTGGATCGCGCCATAGATGCCAAAGGCGGAGACCAAGGCCAGGCAGAGCCACCCATATTGCGTCGCGCCCGGCTCGCCGCGGATCGATAGGATGAGTGCATAGATAAGAAGGAGAGAGGAGGCCAGGCCGCAGAGGAAGCCAGTAATCGCAATGTGGAGCGGAGGACCCGTCGCGGGCGGTGGCGGCGGTGGGGCGAAATCGTCTTCGAGGCCGACGCGCATTCCCGTTTCCTGGTCGACCCCGCAGGCGACGCAGATCGACATGCCCATGGGCACGGCCCCGCCGCACTGGGTGCATCTGCGGGTCCTCGCTCGGGCTTCGGCCCCTGTTTTCTTGCGCCTGAGGGCCGGGTCGTCCTGGAAGAGCGCCTCCGCATCGCTCACCGCCGCGGTCCGCGCCGAGGCGGCTGATTTCTCGATCGACGTCCCGGTGCCCATCGGCAGATCGAAGAGATCGCGCAGATCGCCCCCGCCCGCGGAAACAGGCAGATCATCCTGGCTTGGCGGTCGATTTCTGATTTCGTACGAGGAGGCCGTGGCCGCGTCGGCATCGCCCGGAAAGGTAGATGCGGAGCTGGCGTCGGCCTGGGAGACTTCGAACCTGTGGGCGCATTTCGGGCACTTCATGCGCTTTCCCGCCCTGATGCTGTCCGGCAGGTTCAAGACAAGACCACATTGTTGACACAGAATTGTGCGCGGCATGATGGGAATCGCCAGGTGCCTGTTTGTCTTTGCCGTACCTTCTCTTGCCGTTGCGTCACTCTCGACGGCGAGGCCCAGCGGTTCCTCCGCTTTCCTCGCCTCAATGGAAGTGGTTCATTTTACCAGTGGTAAGACGTCTGGGAAACCGCAAGATGCGGTGCGGTTTCCGGGAAATGTCGGGAACTCACGCCAGGCCTCGGAACCCTGCGTATCGACTTGAACGACAGGCCGCCCACGAGGCGGCCCTCAGCAATCAGGGTCATGATCCGGGCGCAGGACGAACCTTGCCTACCGGCGTGTATTCGCCAGACTCCACCAACTGTTTGGTTACTCGATGCCGGTAATCAAACATTTTCCTCATTCTCGATTCCACAAAGCTCTGTCCCAGTCGCTCTCCCAGCCTACCCAGGGGCAGCCGGTAGTTGACCACGTCGCGAAGAATCGTTCCTCCCTGTCCGTCATCCAGAAAGAAATGACGGTGGTACCAGTAGGAGAAAGGTCCATGAACCTGCCGGTCGGCAAACATTCGTCCCGGCTCATACTCCGTGTGCTCGGCCACCCAGTTCCAGGAAAACGGCCCCCGTCTACTTCTTAGAACCACACGCGCTCCAGGTTTCAAAGAGCCCGACGCTGCCACCAATTTCACATTCTCCCAGGGCGGGATCAGCCGCTCCAAGGCGTCTGGGCTCTCGTGAAATGCGAACACTGCTTGGGGCGAGGCCGCGATTCGGGATTCCCTCACGAACTGTTTCATCAAATTCTGGGCTTTGAATCCGAAATCGGCTGTTCCTCAATCTGTCGATGCCTATTAAAGAACCGAAGTTGTGCCAATCCCGCTGAAGGCATCAAGCCACCCGTTCCGTCACGCTTGCTCGCTGGCTTGCTCTCTATTCTGAGGATGGATCTCGAATCTGTCAAACGTCGTCTCGCAAGATGCACCCGCGCGATCCCGCGACCTTGCGGGAAACCGCAGTCGCCCTGAGACTTACGTGATGACGGATCAACTCAGACGGGGGTTGATGAGAGCAGGCTGGAGTTCGTCGCGTCGGTGGCGATGGCCTCGCTCTCATTATGGGGGGCTGGGTCGGCAACCACGGCGGCAATGGGTACGAGCCCGAGCAGTTCGGTCAGATCCATGTCGATGGTCTGGCAGAACTGGCGTAAGGGGAGATCGTTGGCGTCGTACCCGAATGGGTTCTCGACCTCGACGCCGATTTCCTCGATGCCGAAGAGCGTGTAGGCAATCAAGAGCGTGACCAGCACCGTCCACCAACCATAAAGGGACACGATGGCGAACGGCAGGGAGAAGCAGTACAGGATCAGGGCTGCGCCGGAGGTGAACGACATAGACGAACGGCAGAGGCGTCTTGCGAATCCGTTCGCAACTTCCGTAATAGTCGACCAGTTGCTGGATGTTGTGATCGATGCCACCCATCAGGAAGTCACTGATCACGCCCCGGTCGCGCGCCTGGACAAGCGCCTCGGTCATCCTGGCGGCTGCGGCCATCGGTGTGTTTCCAGCCGCCAGCGCAGCGTGAGTTTCCAGGGGCGGCAGCAGATCGCCGGCGGGTCCCAAGCCGTCACCGTCACGCAGACGGTTGGCCACGGCGTGGGCGAAGGCCATCGTCCACAGCCCGATGCGCCGCGCCAGGTCGGGTGCGCCCTGGTTCAGGTAGACACGGGACATTCGGCCCAGGTTGCGCGATTCGTTGATGATCGCGCCCCATTGTCGTCGTCCTTCCCAGTAGCGGTCGTATGAAGCATTGGTCCGAAATACCAGCAAGAGGCCAAGCGCCGCTCCGACCAGCGTATGAGCCGTGGCGGGGACAGCCAGGCCGCGATAAAAGTGGTGAGCGGTCACCACGATGAGCGACCAGAGCACACAAGCCGAGACGCGCCCGACAATCTCCAGCGACATCGATCCGCGGATGTCGAAGAGATGCGATGCCCAGCGGCGTTTCTCGTAACGGATCATCGAGAATCCTCTCTCTCCATGAGCAATCATTCCACGCTCTCTGATCGAGTCATCGACCCAGACTTGCGGCGTCGGCGAGGATCGCACTGTCATCCCCGGCTTCCGGGTCGCAGCGATGTCAGCAAGCCGCGTGCCAGCGAGCGGCATGATCTGGGTCGGCGGCCAATTTGGCCAAGAAAATCGAGACTCGCTGGGCCGGAGTAAGTAAACGCTCGCGACGTCCGGGGACGGCGGTCACTCATTGACTGAACCTCGTGCGCGCCGTTAGTTTGGACAGGTCTCCTGGCTTCGATTTCGGATGGCCACGGAAGTCTCGCTTGAACCCGCCCCGGGCCTCTTGGGCAGGCCGATTGACGCTGACCACCCACTCGAACAGCTTGTGAACTATTTTCCGATCACCCCGGAGTGTCAACCGATGAAAGACAAACCCATGGTGAGCCGTCGTCTTTTTCTGGAAACGGCGGGCGCTGCGACCGGAGCGGCCGTGGCCGCCAGCGCGTTTCCCCATCCGGCCATCGGCGGCGTCAAGGGCGCCAATCGAGCGCATCAACATCGGCATCCTGGGCCCTGGTGGCCGCGCCCAGGAGCACATTCGGATCTTGGGCCACCTCAAAGACGAGTCCAAGGGCGTTGACATCATTGGACTGTGCGACGTCTGGGACGGCAACGACAGCATCAAGCGCGGCCTTTACTACTCGGCCAAGCGGTGCGGTCTCGATCCTCAAGGCAAGGACAAGGACCGGATCACCAAGGATTACCGCCGCCTGCTGGAGTGCAAGGACATCGACTGCTTCTTGATCGCCACGCCGGACCACTGGCACGCCCGGATGTCGATCGACGCCATGGAAGCCGGCAAGGACGTCTACTGCGAAAAGCCGATGACCCACACCATCGATGAGGCACGCCGGGTTGCCGAGACGGTGAAGAAGACCAATCGGGTCTTCACGGTGGGCGTCCAGTTGACCGCCGACCCGCGCTGGAAGATGGCCAACCAGATGATCACCGAGGGCAAGATCGGCCACGTCATGCAGGGCCAGACCAGCTATTACCGCAACAGCAATGAAGGCCAGTGGCGGTATTACGGCCTGTCCAAGGACATGAACCCCAAGACCGTTGACTGGAAGATGTTCCTGGGAACCGAATTCGGGCTGGCCCCTGACATGCCCTTCAACCGGGCCAAGTACGCGCAGTGGCGCTGCTACTGGGACTTCGGCGGCGGCATGTACACCGACCTCTTCGTGCACCAGCTCACCCACCTGATCCAGGCGATGGGCGTGCGGTTCCCCCGGCGCGTCGTGGGAGCGGGCGGTCTTTATCTCGAATACGACGGCCGTGACGTGCCCGACATGGCGACTGTCGTTGCCGATTATGACGAGGGCTGCCAGGTCCTCATTTCGGCCACAATGTGCAACGATACCCAGCTACCCGAGGTGATCCGCGGCCATACCGCGACGATCCGCTTCGAGCCTCATCCGCGTGACGGCTTTTCCGTGATGCAGCAAAAGCTCGAAGGCAAGCCAGCGCCTCCAGGCACCAATCAAGGCGACGGAGGGGACAGGTTCCGACCCGATCAGCCCCGCGAGGATACACGGAGCCTGTGGGAACATTACATCGAGTGCATGCGCTCTCGCAACCCGGATACCCTCTGCCCGGCTGAGCTCGGCTACGCCGCGATCACCACGGTCAACATGGGTGTGCAGTCGTACCGCGAAGGCAAGGCCCTCTTCTTCAACAAGGAGAACGGCCAGGTTGTCGAGGCCGATAGCTCGTGGGCGGCTCGCTGGGAAGAGCGCAGCAAGCTGCGCGGCAAGCCGAACCAGGTGATCGGCTGGAAAGCCGGCGACACCGGCTCGCTGCTGGAGCCCAAGAGCTACCAGAAGCTCGAGGGAGACTGGGTTAACGGCAAAGATCCCGCCGAGAGCGTCTAAGGCCGAAGGCGGGTACGGCCGCCGAATCGTGGCAAGGTCAGGGGACCATGCCACAACAGCCGCGTCGGACTCAAGGGGACGGGGTACGCGGCTGTCCCTACTTCAGGACGCCCTTACATCATCTGGACCGCGTGGAAGGGGATCACTTCCGCTGTCACGCGGTTTTTTGTCAACTTCCGATGCACGCGAACTACACTTCTATTGGGCATGCCAGAATGGGTCGCGTCGGGGTGACGCGCCCCCACTAACGAGGTTCGCACCATGAAAAGATGCATCGGGTATGCTGGTCTTTTGCTGCTGATGATGGGATGGCCGATGAATGTTGAAGCCGGACCCAAGACTACGACGTCTGCGTCCAGTGCGACGGCCCATTCAATCCGCAGCCTCCTGCCAGACGCCGTCCACGCACGTCTTTTGCACGAGGAATCCCGTCAAGTCGGGCCGGTGAAACACCACCAGGTTGGCGGGCTCTCCAGGCTCGAACGGCATCCAGCGCAGGCCAAGTAGGCGAGCTGGGTTGCTTGTGACCGTCGAGATCGCCTCGGCGACTGAGCACGGAACGGCAGACATCAGCGTTTGGAGACCGGTCTCGAGCCCCTGGTTCGACCCGGCCAGGTAAGGAGTTCCCGGCCACCACGACCTTGCCTGAGGGATCGACGGCCCAGTCGCCGTAGGTACCCGCCGGCAAGCCGGCAAGTGGGCTGGCGTCGCTGATCAAGATCACGTTTGCCAAACCCTTGGCCCGGGCCAGGACGCGGAGCGTCGCTCGATCGAGATGATGGCCGTCGGCAATCAGCGAAGCGAACAGCTCATCATGGGCGGCCTGGTGCCAGATCGGGTTGGGGTGGCGCGGAAGTTGCGCGGCGATGCCATTGCCCAGGTGCGTGCTCAAGCGGGCTCCGGCTCGGACGGCTCGGTCGATCGTCTCACCGTCGGCGGCCGTGTGGCCCAGAGCGACCATCACTCCCGACTCGGCGGCCCTGGCGATGAACTCGACCGCGCCGCGGCGTTCCGGCGCCATGGTTAACAAAATGATCCGGTTGCCGGAGGCGGCTTGCAGCTCCCGGAACAGGCCCCAGTCGGGATCGCGCAAGGCATCCAGAGGATGAGCCCCTCGATACCCCTCGCGATCCGACAGGAACGGTCCCTCGAGGTGGATGCCCAGAACCATTTTGGAGATTTCGTGGCTTTGATCGCAGGCCGCCGCGATGAGGCTCACCCCGTGCCGCATGTCTTCCGCGGGGGCCGAGATCAAAGTAGGACACAGGCGCGCCGTGCCCAGTGCGCCTTGGGCACGCACGATCGCCATGACCTGCTCGACCGTGAGCTCCGGGCTCGAAAACGAAAAGCCCCAGCGGCCGTTGAGCTGGATGTCGTAGAAGGCTGGTGCGACCCAAGGGTCGGTCGGGGTAATTTCATCAGGACCTCGTCCGGCGCGAACGGTCCGGATGGCCCCATCCGCGAGCTCTAGCTCCACCCAACGCGAATTTTCGTAGTGCCGGGCCGTGATCAACATCAAAGGTTCGCCCGTTCCTGGCCATGTTCGATCGCGAACGGCTCACCGCGCGGAGCTTCCCCCGGCGTGCCAGTCATGACAGGGATATCCCTCGCTTCTGAAGTGCAGCGCCCACGAAATCGCGAAAGAGCGGATGCGCCCTGGTCGGCTTGGACTTGAATTCCGGGTGGAACTGCACGGCCAGGAACCAGGGATGGTGCAGCAGCTCGACGATTTCGACGATCGTGCCGTCCGGGCTGGTTCCGGCAGCGACCAGGCCATGCTCGTCGAATCGCTTGCGATAATCATTGTTAAATTCATACCGATGACGATGCCGTTCGCTGATCCTTTCCACACCGTAAGCCCCGCGGGCCAGGCGGTCCGGCGCGAGCATGCAGGGCCAGGCTCCCAGGCGCATGGTGCCGCCGCGCATGGCTGACGGAGCGCTGGTCTTCCATCAGGCCGATCACGGGATGGTCGGTGGTCTTGTCAAACTCGGTGCTGTTGGCTTCTTGCAAGCCCAGCACGCTACGAGCAAACTCGACCACCGCGCATTGCATGCCCAGGCAGATGCCGAAGTAAGGCACCTGGCGCGTCCGCGCGAAGCGGATCGCTTCGATTTTCCCCTCGATTCCACGCATGCCGAAACCGCCGGGGACCAGGATGCCGTTGACTCCTCCGAGCAGAGCCTCAGCTCCCCGGTTACTGACTTCCTCGGCCTCGATCGGCACCACCAGCACTCGAGCGCGATGAGCGATGCCCGCGTGATCGAGCGACTCGTAGACCGACTTGTACGAGTCTCGATGCTTCATGTACTTGCCCACCACCGCGATCCGGGCCTCGTGCTTGGGGTGCATGATCCGCCCAACCATTTCGCTCCATTGCGACAGATCGAGCGCACCCGCTCTCAGTCCCAGCCGCTTGACCAGGATGTCGTCGAGGCCGTGCTTGACCAGGCTCAAGGGGACCTCGTAGATGCTGAACTGCTTGTCTCGTTCCTCGATCACCGCCTTGCGTTCGACGTTGCAGAAAAGGGCGATCTTGTCCTTGTCGTCCGACGCGATGGGCACCTCGGTGCGGCAGATCAGGATATCCGGCTGGATGCCGATCTGCCGCAAGGCGCCGACCGAGTGCTGCGTGGGCTTCGTCTTGAGCTCGGCTGCCGCCTTGAGATACGGAACCAGCGTGAGGTGAATGTAAACGCAGTTTTCTCGACCGACATCGAGGGCGAACTGGCGGATCGCCTCCAGAAACGGCAAGCCTTCGATGTCGCCCACCGTGCCGCCGATCTCGGTGATCACCACGTCCACGTCGTCGGCCGCGAGGCGGTGAATGGCCGCCTTGATCTCATCGGTGACATGGGGGATCACCTGCACGGTCTTCCCCTCGTAGTAACACCCCTCACGCTCTTTCTGAATTACCGACAGGTAGATCTTCCCCGTCGTGTAATTGCAGTCTCTGGTCAAGGGGGCGTGGGTGAACCGCTCGTAGTGGCCCAGGTCGAGGTCGGTCTCGGAGCCGTCGTCGAGAACGTAAACCTCGCCGTGCTGGTACGGACTCATGGTCCCCGGATCAACGTTGATGTAGGGATCGAACTTCTGGAGCCGCACGCGCAGCCCGCGCTGCTCCAGGATCATGCCGATCGAGGCGCACGTCAAACCCTTGCCGAGCGAGCTGACCACGCCGCCCGTCACGAAGATGTGCTTGGCCATCGCTGTCCCTTTGAGACGTTCGTACAGGGCAGGTAAAAGAATACTCTATCAAAGAGACAGCCCGGAATCGACCCCTGTCAGCGACGAGCCAGGACGATTGAGGCTGGACTGCAGATCGCCAGTTAAAGCAAGTGCTCCTTCGAATGACTCCTTGAACTTGGACCCATGAATCTGCAATCTTCCGGCCAACCTCTTGACCGGTCTTGCTGGATCGACAATCATAAAGAATGAAGATATTCTCGCCGCCTCGTGATGGGACGGCGAGCCGAGCCACGGTGGCCCCGCGGTGCGACGAGCACCGACGGGGTCTTTTTCATGGATGGCACAACCGTCCCGCCTGGGATCGACGGCGACCGACCCGTCCAGGGATGAACCCTTCCTCCTCGCCCCTCAGCCCACAAGCTGTCAGTGGAAGTTTGCTGCCGCGAGGGGGAGCTTACGCCGCAGAGCGACGCGTTTGACATCCGGGATGATTGGGATCGCGAAGCTTCTGGCGTTCTTCGTCCGTTTCGACGCGCCTGAAGGCCAGATCGGGCCTCAGTGTGCTCGTCCGGGAGACAAGGAGACGGGATGGTCGCTAGCGATCAAATCGAGAAAGTGCTCATGTGCCATCAAATCGATAAGAAATCAGGTTCCAGAACCCGAATACGAGGGCCATCATGTTGGACATCCATCGATCACCCACAAGCCTGTTCGGCCGCCGCGCGGGCCACGCCCCGGCGTCCCGGCCACGTCATCATCACCGACGATGGAGGTTGAGCGTCGAGGCCCTGGAAGACCGGGCGCTCCTGTCAACCCTGTGGACCGTCGACAGCCTGGGCGACGCGGGCACCGGCTCGGGCCAGTCGGGCGACCTGCGCTACGTCATCACCCAGGCCGACCAGGCGACAGGCGACAACATCATCAACTTCTCGGTCACGGGCACGATCTGGCTCAAATCGGCCCTGCCGGAGCTGAACAACACCACCGGCTTCACGGACATCGAAGGGCCGGGAGCGGAAAGCCTAAGTGTGGCGCGCAACAGCGCCTCGGGAACGCCCGATTTTCGCATTCTCACGGTCGATCGAGGTGCCGATGTCAAACTCGTCGCCCTCACGGTCACGGGGGGCTCTGTCAGCGGAGACGATGGCGGCGGCATCTGGAACGATGGCACGCTGACTATCTCCAACACCGTCATCGACAAGAACTCGGCCGTGGTACTCATCAACAACGGTGGCGGTGGCGGCGGCATCTGGAACGGAAGCGGAACGCTCACGGTCACCAATTCCACCATCGACAATAACTCGGTGGACGGGCCGGGCTACGGCGGCGGCATCTGGAACGGAGGTGGAACGCTCACGGTCACCAACTCCACCATCGACAATAACTCGGGCGACTGGCATTTTTCTCGCGGTGGCGGCATCTGGAACGGAGGCGGAACGCTCACGGTCACCAGCTCCTCCGTCTCAGGCAACTCGGCCGCCTTCGAGGGCGGCGGCATCGACAATGGGGGCACGCTGACCGTCTCCAACACCACCATTGACTATAACTCGGCCGACGCCTTTGGCGGCATCTACAACTCTGGAACGACGACCGCCACCGGCTGCTCGATCATGGGCAACTCAGCGTCCGGCTATTTCGGCAAGGCGCCCTATCCGGGCATCGGCGGTGGCCTCGGAAACGAGGGGATGATGACCATCGCGAACTGCACGATTTCCGATAACCTCACGACTGCGCCCGACTCCATTATCGGCGCGAGAGGCGGGGGCATCTACAACACCGCCGCCCTGACGGTTAGCAACTCCACGATCGACAGCAACTCGGCCATCGACAGTATCGTCGGCGCCAGCTATGGCGGGGGCTTCTACAACAGCGGCACTCTGACGGTTACCAATTCGACGGTCGTCGCTAACTCGGCCATGAGTGGAGGCGGCATTGACAACCATGGCACAACCACAATCAGCGACTCGACCATCACCGGCAACTCGGTTCACGGGTTCTTTCCCGGATACGGCGGCGGCATCTACACCAACGGCACCCTGACCGTCACCAACTCGACGATCGTCGGTAACTCGGCCACGTCAAATGGAGGCGGCATTGACAACGATGGCACGCTGACTGTTACCAACTCCACCATCTCGGAGAATTCGGCGAGCACGCTCGGCGGCGGCATCGGCAACGATGGCACGCTGACGATCATCACCTCCACCATCGCGGGCAACTCGGCCAGCTCCTCCGGCGGGAACGCTTCGGGCGGCGGCATCTACAACTCTGGCACGCTGACGGTCATCGACTCCACCATCGGAGGCAACAGGGCCAGCTCCTCCTACTACGCATGGAACGACTACGGCTACTACGACTACGGCAACGGCTATGGCGGCGGCATCGGCAACGATGGCACGCTGACGGTTATCAACTCCAGCCTCGCCTACAACGCGGCCTGCGCCGACAATCCCTTCGGCTACGGCATTGGCGGCGGCATCGACAACAACGGCACGGTGACGGTCACCAACTCCACCATCGCCTACAACTCGACCGATGGCGTTGGCGGCGGCGTGTACGGCGGTGGCACGGTGACGGTCACCAACTCCACCATCGCCTACAACATCGGCTTCGGCGGCGGAATCCTCAATGTGGGCACTCTAACGCTCAACAACACGATCGTCGCATTGAACAGTGACGACATCGGAACCTACGGTTCCGGCTCCGTGTCCGGCGCCTACAACCTGATCGGCACCGGCGGCAATAGTGGTCTCGTCGATGGCGTCGATGGTAACAAGGTTGGCGTCGCCGACCCGGGCCTGGACCTCAACGGACTGCAGAACAACGGCGGACCCACCCAGACCATCGCCCTGGTGACCGGCAGCCCGGCCATCGATGCCGGCAGGAACGACCTGGCCCTCGATTCCCAGGGTAACCCACTCACGACCGACCAGCGGGGCGCGGGGTTCTCGCGCAACGCCAACGGCACGGTGGACATCGGCGCCTACGAAGTCCAAAGCTACATCACCGGCGCGGTCTCGGTCGGCTGGAGTTCGCAAACCGCCGCGCTCCAAACCGCCTCCGACGGTCTGCGACTGCTGCCGCTGGGCCGTAACACGGACATGCCCTGGCTGGGCATCCAGCACTTGCAGATCGCTCTCAGCCAGGCCGAGACTCTGACAGCGTCCGACATCTCCATCAGCAGCGCCAACGGTATCGACTACGGGCTTATCACCGTCACGGGCTCGGGAACGAGCTATACGATTACATGGGCCAATCCAATCGATACGGCCGACCGAGTGACAATCACCATCGGCAACACGCTCATCGCCAGCTTCACATGCCGCCTCGACGTACTGCCGGGCGATGTGAACGACGACGGTGTCGTGAGCGCCCAGGACACGGTGTTGGTACGCAACCAGATGATCGGCTATCTGGGAGCCGTGCCGACGATCTTCGGCGACATCAACGGCGATGGGGTGGTTGACATCAACGACTTCACGGCGGTGCGAAAGCGGCTGGGTACGCATTTCTGACGATCTAGCCGCAGGCAATGCGACTTTCCTGGGAGCACTGAAGATCGATGACGGACTGTGCTTCTCAGCGAGCAAGTCAAGAGAACAATGGGCTGGAGGGTAAAGAAGCATAAGGAGACACCTACGATGTTTGGCACAACTCGATCATCGGAGAACTGGCTGGCACGCCGTGCGTGCAGATTCCCGGCCTGCAGGCCAGGTCATCATCGCCCGCGACGGAGGTTCGACGTCGAAGCGCTGGAAGACCGGGCGCTTCTGTTGACGATGTGGACCGTCAATAGCCTGTACGACTCGGGCACCGGCTCGGGCCAGTCTGGCGATCTGCGCTATGTGATCACCCAGGCCGATCAGATGCCGGGCGACAACACCATCACTTTCTCGGTCACGGGCACAATCACGCTCAACTCGGCCCTGCCGGACCTGAGCAACACCACCGGGTTGACCAACATCGCCGGCCCAGGCGCGACGGACCTGACCGTAGCCCGCCGCAACGCCGAGGGGACCCCCGGTTTTAGCATCTTCACGGTGGACGCCGACGTTCAGGTCAACCTGGTCGGTCTCACGATCACGGGCGGCTCGACCGACCGTGGAGGAGGGATCGACAATGCCGGCACCCTGACGGTCATCAACTCCACCATCGCCCACAACTCGGCCTACGCCGATCTCTTCTTCGGCATCGATGGCGGCGGCATCTACAGCGCTGGCACGCTGACAGTCATCAACTCCACCATCTCGAACAACTCAGCAGGAGGCCCCTGGTATGCTGGCTCAGGCGGCGGCATATACAACGAAGGTGGTGTGTTGATCCTGGTCAACTCCCACTCTCTGGGAACACATCCACATCCACCGGCGGCGGCATCCAGAGTTCAGGGACGACGATGATCGTCGGCTGCTCCATCACCGCAAATCAGGATCAAGCTATCGACCAATACGCCAACCCCTTCAGGTCGGGCGACGGCATGGGAGGCGGTGTTTACATCGACTCTGGATCGCTCCAGCTCACAGATAGCACGATTCAGGGTAATTCTGTCAGCGGTGCTGACAGTGACTACTTCTCCCTCGGGGGAGGATATGCGCTGGGAGGCGGGATTTACCTCGCAAATGCAAACGCGACGATCACGGATGTGACGATCTCCGGCAACAGCGCCTTGGGAGGCTCTGTTAATGCCTATGGCGATCTCTGGGGAGATCTTAATCCGGGAGTAGCGCCAGGAGGGTCTGCTCTAGGAGGAGGGATCTATCTCGCAAACGGAACGGCAACGATCACTGATGTGACCATCTCGGGGAACAGCGCTCTCGGTGGTCATAGTGGCGGGGAGACGGTGTGGAACGCTCTTGTAGGTCCCGTCTTCGCACCCGGAGGGCCTGCGATGGGAGGGGGTATCTATCTCGCCGATGAAGCCGCATCGATCACTGCCGCGACCATCTCGGGCAACAATGTCGTGGGAGGCGTTGGCGGCGGGGTGTGGTGCGTCTACTACCCTGGCATTGGCGTGGTCTCTCAATTCTTTGGAGGAGATGGTGGGGAAGCGGATGGCGGTGGCGTCTATCTCGGCGGTTCCTCAGGTTCGTTCGTCTTCGTGAACGACACGATCGCCAACAATAATGCTATCGGTGGGACGGGGGGCGACGGGTTCACGCGTTTCGATTTCTTAGAAGGCAGCCCTCCTCCGGGTTCGATCCTCGTCTCGAGTGTCAGTAACGGCTCTGGCGGCACAAGCCTCGGCGGCGGGATTGCCGTCGCAGCAGGATCGACCTCCGCGACGATCGTGAATAACACCATCGTGGACAACTCCTCCTCTGGCGGCCTCGGTGGCGGAAACGGAGGACTCTACGAGCTACCTTCTGGTGGGCCTCTGATAGGCTACGGAAATCCCGGTTCCCCAGCCCTCACCTATGGCGGCGGGGTCGGAATTCAATCCGGCCCGGTCACCATGAACAACACGATCGTCGCGCTGAACAGCGATGACATCGACAACTTCGGTTCGTTATCCGGCGCCTACAATCTTATCGGCACGGGCGGCTCCGGTGGTCTGATTGATGGCATCGATGGCAATCAGGTCGGCGTCGCTGACCCGGGTCTGGGCACGCTGGCCGACAACGGCGGACCGACGCAGACCATCGCCCTCGTGTCCGGCAGCCCCGCCATCGATGCCGGCAGCAACAGCCTGGCCGTCGATTCCCAAGGTAACCCGCTCGCGACCGACCAGCGAGGCACCGGGTTCCCGCGCATCGCCAACGGCACGGTGGACATCGGCGCCTACGAAGTTCAAAGCTACGTCACCGGTGAAGTCTCAATCGGGTGGGGATCGCAAACCACCGCGCTCCAGACGGCCAGCGACGGCCTGCGGCTTCTGCCGGCCGGCCGCAATGCCGACATGCCCTGGCTGGGCATCAACCAGTTGACGATCAACCTCACCCAGCCCGCGACGTTCGTCGCGGGTGACGTCAGGGTCACCAGCGCCAGCGGCACCAGCTACGGGCCGGTCACGATCTCCGGCTCGGGCACGACCTTCATCATTACCCTGGCCCAGCCGATCAACACGGCCGACCGGGTGACCATCACCATCGGCAATGCGATCATCGCGCGCTTCACGCGCCGCCTCGACGTTCTGCCCGGCGACGTGAACGACGACGGCGTGGTCAACGCGCAGGACGCAGTCCTGATCCGCAACCAGATCATCGGCTACCTGGGAGCCGTGCCGACGATCTTCGGCGACATCAACGGTGACGGCGTGGTCGATCTTAGCGACTTCGGCCTGGTGCGGAAGTGGCTCGGCAAGCGACTCCCACCAATTGCTTGAAAGGGGTGCCGCACTAAACCGTCTCGTTTTGCTACGTACGGCCTAGTAGATCGCCGTCTCAAAGGGGCTTGTGCTTTTGAAGGGACTCACACCAGCTTCTTGACGATCACGCGTGTCCCTTGCACGTCGATCACTTCGACCAAGGAATCGGGCTCGACGTAAAAGCCGTCGGCCGTGACGTCGAGGAGCATGTTGCCGAAACGCGCCTTGCCGGTCGGCCGCAGGGGAGACGTCGTGCGGCCGGTTTCGCCAACCAGGAAGGCCAGGGATTCATAGCCCTCGAAGGCGGGCTTGGTCATGGGGTCGGCGGTTTCGACGCCCGTCCAGGGCTCGGGCTTGAGGATCAGGCGGTTGAACAGGGGCAGTGATGGAAAGTAGCGGGCCAGCACCACGGCGCCGCCGGTTACCGCCACGAGAGCGAGGGTCAGTTGCAGGAGCGTATAGCCCATCTCGCGATATTCGTATTCCTGGGTCGGCCAGACGAAGGTGTGGCTGGCCATCACGATGCTCGCCAGCATCAGCATGATGCCCGTCATGCCGAAGACGCCGAAGCCGGGAAAGACGAAGAGCTCGAGCGCCAGGCAGACCATGCCGACCAGGAAAAGGATGATCTCGAGCTGGTCGGCGGTGCCGCTCAGGTAGTGGCTCCAGAAGAAGAGCAAGAACGCCAGGGCCGAGGTGATGGCGGGCAGGCCAATGCCGGGCAGCTTGAGCTCGATCACCAGCATGAACAGGCCGACGAACAAGAGCAGCCAGCTCACGTAGGGATCGGTCAGAACCGTCACCAGCGAATCGACCCAGCCAGGACCGTCCACGCGGATCATCTTGCCACGCAGGCCATAAAGACCCTTCAGCTCCTCTTCGTTAACCACCACTTGGCCCAGCCCGAACGAGGCGGCCTCATCGCCGGTGATCGTAAGGTTGTGCCCCGATTCCTTGCGCAGGCGCACACCCTGGAACCGTGCCCGGTCCGCTTCAGCCTCCTCGCGCAGCATCAGCCGCACGCCCCCGGTTTGCTGGTCGCGCGCCTCGACGATCTCGGCCGCAGGGTCAACCATGGCCTGGGCGACCGACTCCGGATGCCCCTTGGTGCGGGCCAGGAACGACGCCTTCTTGGTCAGGATCTTGACCTGGGCATCGCTCAGATCCTGGAGCTGGCCGTTCCGCCCGGTGATGATCTGTCGTACATCGCCCATGCGGGCGGATTTCTTGAAGACGATGTCTCGGCAGGCCAGGGGCAGTAGCGCGGCCACGCCCAGCGCCCGGTCGTCAATATAGGCCACCGTCTTCATGTCCTTGATTCCGCCGATCAGGTCGGCGATGCTGTCGGCCACCGAGTCCAGGCCTCCCTGGCTGTCGATCTGGAAGAAGACGAGATTCACCTTCTCCTGGCGAGCTTGTTCGATCCGCCGGGCGAGATAGCCGACCTTGACAGTGTCAAGCAATCCGTTGAGCTTGATCCAGATTGGCCGGACGGCCTGGCCGAGCGTGGGGTCTTCGACCGAGGATTGACCGCCGATCTGATAGATATGGGCCACGTTGACCGGATTCTCGGCGATTGCCTTGCAAAATCCTTCCGCGCGGGCGCGCTGGGCCGTCAAGACTCCGCGCTGGCCGCCCTCCCAGGCGGGTTGTTCCTCGATCACCTGGTTGGTTTTGCGGAACTCGCCCAGGTTGTCGGCAAGCACATAGTGGAGCGCTTTGTCAGCCGTGCGGATCAGTCGCAGGTCGGCCTCGCGATCGAGCATGCCAAGAAGCAGGTCTGGGTCACGCGTGGCGCGCAGGGCCAGGAAGCGCACCGGTTCGCGAAACGCCGGGTCGAACGAATGGTTCTCGGGGGTGATCGGGCCCAAGGTCGCGCCGGAGCCCATGACGATCTCCCGGCAGGCGACCACCGGCAGCACGGCATACCCTTTAAGCGGCTGAGGTACGTAGGCCACTGTCAACTTGGCGCCGCCCAGCTCCTTGGAAATCAGGTTAGCCAGGTCGTACGAAGTTCCCAGTTCGCTGGTTCCTGGTGCCGTCTCGCCCGCCAGAAACTCAAACACGAGGATCGGACTTTTTCCTTTGATCTCGGCAGCGCTCTTGTTCGACGAGCTGCCGGGTCGCGGCCCGGATGTGCTGGATGGTTTCGTTGGTGATCGGTTCGGTGATCGTGAAGAACTGTCCAGGAGACGACTCGGTAGCGGCGGTCGTCTGCGCCACGGCGGCGGGACCAGCAATGCCAGTGATCGCCAGAAAAAGCCATGCCGCCAATCCATGACGCTTGAAACTGGGGCCAATCATGGAAGTCGGACTCCCTCCGAGTCTCGGTCGCCCCTTGGAATCCAAGCCTTCTCCAGACCAGGTGTCAAGACGCTGGCTCCCGGGTTACGAACAAGCCAGATCCGACCGATTCCGGGATCATGCGATCAAGGCCCGGATAAGTCCCTGCCGAGGCGCCGACCATGCAGATTATAGAGTCACCGGCATGGTCCGTCAAACCGCCACCCCGTGACTGCAATCCTGCAACAGGTCCGCGGCTTCGCCGCGTCATCAGCGACCAGAAGAATCGAACGCATCATCGGCGATTTGCGTGAACGGTGGAATCGAATGCTAGCGCCTCTGGGCTCCCTGGCCGGGAGCGAGACGCGCCGCAGCGGGTTCAGGCGGCCCGTCATCTCTGCCGCGCAGATTTCCTCCGCGGGGACGGTCCACACCCGCTGGGTTTCGGATGACTTTCCAGGGTGGACCCAGGGGCTTGCCCTCGAAGTTCTTGTCGTTCACCCTTGCGTTGGGGGTCATCGGTCCCAGGCGGAAGTCTTTGGTGCTCTTGCCGTCTGGAGATCTCATCACGATCCGGATCGGCAGCAGAAAGTTCTTGTCGAGGTTGACGACGGCCAAGCTGAAACTTTGCATATCGACATCGAGCTTGGGCTTGATGCTGACTCCATAAGACTTGGCGTCCTTGCTGATGATGGCCATCTGGTATCGCTTGCGGGCGTCATCGGCCCGCATGTTGAACAGGAAGGGGAGCGGTCCCTCCTCGATGGCCTTCTGTCGCTCGTCCTTCTCGAGCGGAAAGATGACGACTTGCTGAACGTCGCTGCGATATTGCCAGACCTCGGTCCCCGTGCAGATGATCCGCTCGTACGGGGTAGTGAGGAACTTCTTGCCGGCGGGATCCTTGGGATCCTTGACGAGATTCTTGTTCGCGTCTTGCTCGATCTTGTTGAAGTCAATAAATGCGAGGTTGGGCGCTTTGAACAAGGCCCGGCCCTGGTAATAGTCCTTGTCGCCCCACGCCGGGGAATCGTCAATTCTCAAGATCGCGACGTCGAGCGATTTCAGCAGCTTGCTCTGTTTCTCCCACTCCTTCAAAAGCCAGTTCATCATGGCCGGGTCGGCGGCCTGCTTTGCCGCGGCCTCTCTGGCTGGCGGCGCGCCGCGCTGCTCGGCTCGCGGAGCGGGCTCATTTCGGGGCGCGGGCTCCTGGGCCATTGACGCGGAAACACCGATCGCCCAGACCCCAAGGACCTGGGCCGCCGTGATCGTCAGCAAGCGTGGCATGGACAATCATCCTCCGTGCAACGGGCCCCGAGCCTGGAGGCTCCTGGTCGTCTCGATGAGTGGGACACCTACGGGCTCCTCGCGAATTCGCCGGCAGGCTACCAGACTCCAACTTTTGTGGCCAGATCATCCGCCTTGGTTCCGGCTGATGACGCTCGTAAAGGAAGCCCCCTCGCAGTCGGCTTGTCTTTGCAGTGATGCACGCATGAGACCGAATCGTGAGGCCAGCCGACGAACGGGAGCACGATTCCGGTACTAGGTCCCTATGATCAATGGTGGGCTCTCATCGTATTACGGAGAAGCCAGTTCGCCTTCGAGTAGACAATCATGCCGCCAATCTTGCCAGCTCGATCGTCCCCCGGGTGTTTCCCCTCGACGCATTGGAGCCGCGTGCTCGCGGCTGGAAAGCCAGACGCGCCAGAGGCCTTGGAGGCCCTCACGAATCTGTGCGAGTCGTACTGGTATCCCATCTACGCTTACGTCAGGCGCAAAGGACATCCTCCCGAGCAAGCCCAGGACTTGACCCAGGATTTCTTCGCCTACGTCCTGGAGCGAGACTTGCTGGCCAAAGCCGACCCCGAGCGGGGCCGGTTCCGCGGTTTTCTACGAATTGTCTGCGCCCGACATCTTTCCGGCGAGCGCGAGCGGGCGGGTGCACGAAAGCGGGGCGGCGGCAAGACCGCCTGGTCGATCGACGTCAGCGATGCCGAGGGAAGATATTCTCGCGAGCCGTCTCACGAGCTGACTCCAGAGCGGATCTTCGACCAGACCTGGGCACTCACACTGCTGGGTCGGGTCTTCGACCAGCTTCGAAGTGAGTACGATGCCGCTGGGCGAGCCGCGATTTTCGACGAGCTTCGCCTCGTGCTCACCGGCGCCTCCCAGCCTGATTCGTACGCGACGATCGCTCTCCGGCTGGCAACCAGCGAGGGCGCGGTTCGAGTCGCCGTCCATCGCCTTCGCGGCAGATACGGCATCCTGCTTCGGCAGGAGATCGCCGCCACCGTCGATGACCCCGATCAGATCGACGACGAAATCCGTTCGCTCTTCAAAGCACTGCAAAAGTAAGTCAGATCTCCGGAGTCCCGTAACAATCTCTGGCTTTACCCCAACAATCAACAGGACGCTCGCAGGTTAGACCAAGAACAAGACCCCAGCGAGGAATCGCGTCTCGCGAAACTTTCGGTAATGACAGCACGTGACTTCTGTCCCGACTGCGGCTCGCCTCAACCGCCAAATTCACCGGCGGGCCTGTGTCCCCATTGCCTGCTCCGCCTTGGTCTACGCGCCGAGCAGTCACCGCCTGCGAGGGCTGCGGATAACGCGGGGCGCACGACTGGTCCACCAAACGGCAGCCGTCAGAACCCAAGAATCGCGGCTCATTCCGCGGCCGGACTGGCGGCGGTATCGGGCGTTCTCACGACTCTCGACGAGTCGATCGGTCCCGTGCCGCGTGTCCTCCTGCGCGACGCCCCGTCCGAGGTCAGGCTGGTGGTCCCCGGCTCTCGAGAGATGCCAGATCTCTCCGGCTGTGCCGTTCGCTACCAGCTTGTTGGCGAGGTGGCCAGAGGCGGTATGGGTGCGATTCTCGAAGGACGCGACATCGACCTTGGCAGAGATCTCGCCATCAAGGTGATTCTCGAAGAGCACCGCGACGTTCCCGAGATCGTCCGACGGTTTGTCGAGGAGGCCCAGATCGGCGGCCAGCTCCAGCATCCGGGGATCGTTCCGGTCTACGAGCTGGGCCGTTTTCCCGACGGGCGGCTCTACATTGCGATGAAGCTGGTGCGCGGGCGCACCCTGGCTGCGCTCTTGGACTCGCGCAGGAGCCCGGACGACGACCGGCCGCGGTTCATCTCGATCTTCGAGCAAGTTTGCCAGACGATGGCCTACGCGCACTCTCGCGGGGTGGTTCACCGCGACCTGAAGCCCTCGAACGTGATGGTCGGCTCCTTCGGCGAGGTGCAGGTGATGGACTGGGGGCTGGCCAAGGTGCTTGACCAGGGGGGTGTCGCCGACGAGCTGAGAGCGCGGCGGGAACGCAATGGCGCGACGGCCATCCGGACCATTCGCGCCCGCTCCCTGGCCGATGAGTCGCACGCCGGCTCGGTGCTGGGAACGCCCGCCTACATGGCGCCCGAACAAGCCCGCGGTGAGCTCGACACGGTCGATGAGCGGGCGGACGTTTTTGGCCTGGGCTCGATCCTCTGCGAGATCCTGAGCGGCCAGCCCCCCTACACGGGCAAGACCGGCGCCGACGTCCACCGCATGGCCCAGCGCGCCGATCTGGAAGACGCCTTGAACCGGCTGGACGAGTGCGGCGCCGACGCGGAATTGGTCGCCCTGGCGAAATCTTGTCTGGCTCAGGCCCCGAAGGACCGGCCGCGAGATGCAGGTATGGTCCTGGCCGCGCTCTCGGCCCATCTTGCCGGCGCGGAGCACCGACTGCGGGAAGCAGGCCTGGCGCAGGCCAGGGCAGAGACGCTCGCCGCCGAGGAACGGAAGAGACGGGTCCTGGCCGTCGCACTGGCCGCGTCGGTGCTTGTGTTCGGCTTGCTCGGGGCAGGAGCATGGGTGTGGGTGAGCCGCGAGCGGCTGAGGCGCATCGAGGTGCAGGGCATCGATGTCAACAGCTCCCTGGACGAGGCCGAGAGGAACCGCGACCTGGCCCGACTGGCGGCCGGCGATGATCCCACTCCGTGGGTGCGCGCCATCGAGGCGGCCCGACGGGCCGAGGCGCTGGTGGCGCGGGGTGAGGTGAGTCAAGAGCTACGCAGCCGCGTCCGGGCAGTGCTGAAGGGCATCGAGCGCGAAAAAGCAGAGGCTGAGGCGGCCGAGAAAGACCGGCACATGGTTGAGCGGCTCGCCGGCGTGCACAACGATCTGGGCGTTCATCAAGACTGGCAAAAGGCAGATGCCGAGTACGCGGCGGCGTTTCGCGGTTATGGGGTCGATCTCGACACGCTCGACCCGGGCGAGGCTGGTGCGATCCTGGCTGCCAGCCCGGTTGCGCCCGAGCTTGCCAATGCGCTGGACCAGTGGGCCTTTCTGCGTCGCGGGCCATGGATGAGGAATTCGGCCGGAGCCAAACGGCTGGTTGCGGTCGCCAAGGCGGCCGACCCGGATCCCTGGCGAAACCGGCTTCGTGATACACTCTCCCAGCCGAAGGCCGACCCGAACCGGAAGCTCGACGCCCTTGAGCGCCTGGCTGCCACGGCCGACCCGGACCGGCTTCCCGAGGCCAGCGTGACCCGTCTGGCATTCGATCTTGCGTGGTTGGGCCGGCGCGAGACGGCCATCGCACTCTTGCGGCGCACCCAGCGGGCTCACCCAGACGATTTCTGGGTCAACACCGACCTTGGCCGCGAGCTGATGCACTCCGGACAACCCGAGGAAGCCGTCCGCTTCTTCGGCGTGGCGGTCGGTATTCGCCCGCGGAGCGAGCTTGCACTTTCCAGCCTGGGCAAAGCGCTGAGTCAGAGTGGGCAAGTCATGGAAGCGACCGACACGTTCCGCCGCCTGATCGCGGTTCGGCCCGAGGACGCCCATGCTCACGGCCTGCTCGGCGCGGTGCTGCTCAAGTCGGGAGATGTTCAGGAAGCCGAGGTTCAGTTTGACAAGGCCAGAAGATTGAAGCCTGGCGACTGGATGGTAAGCGACCTCATCGCCAGCGCTCAGGCAGACTCCGGCGACTGGGAAGCGGCCATCCGAGAGCGCCGCGAGGCCGTGCGTCAGAAGCCTTTTTTCGCCATCGCTCACAATGCCCTTGGCTTCACACTCCTGGGCGCGGGCCGAGCAGACGAGGCCGCCCGAGCTTTCCGAGACGCACTTGGCAAGGATCCCCGGTTCCCTCCCGCCCGTGTCGGGCTGGCTCGCGCCTGATCGCGCGGGGCGATTTCGTTGCAGCCCAGCAGGCCATCAGCCAGGGTGAGCACGGCATGCACCCGCTCGATCACAACCTCGACCCGGCCGCCGCCCTGGGCAAAGCCGAGCGCATGATCGTGCTGGAGGCGCGGCTGCCAGGCGTGCTGCGCGGCGAGTCGCGTCCAGCCGATGCCCGTGAGTCCGCCGAATTTGCTCAGCTTTGCTTTTACAAGCAGCAAAACGCAGCCTCGGCCCGGCTCTGGTCGGAAGCCTTTGCTGCCCGGCCGGCCCTCGCCGATGAACCGGGTGCGGAGAACCGCCTTCAGGCCGCGTGTGCGGCGGCGCTTGCCGGTCGCGGCCGGAACAACGATGAGCCTGCCGCCGAGGCGAGCGAGGCAAAGCGGCTGCGCGGGCAGGCTCTTGATTGGCTGAACGCCGAACTCACGGCCGTGGCTGGTCTACTCGAGAACGGCTCGCTCCGCGAGCGCGCCGAGATTCCCAAACGTCTGGGATGCTGGCAAATCGACCCAGCACTCGCGGCGGTCCGCGACCATGAGGAAACCGCCTCGCTTGCCGAAGACGAACGGCGGCTGATCAAGAACCTTTGGTCCCAGGTCGATTTGCTGCTCGAGCAGGCCAGAAGCTCGATCGCCCAGACGAGTCCTCCACGTCCCTCTTGATCGGCTCTGGCCGCCAAGCGCTGGTCGCGCAGGATGACGTGTATCGGAAAAAAAATGTCCACGGTCGTAACGTTTGACGCCGTTTTCCGAATTCCTTCGTAGAGAGCGGGACTTCAGGCTGATCGCGAGATCAGTGGGGTTCACCGTCCGGGATGTGCAGGCCAAGGATTAAATATGTTGCAAGCAGGAACCCGAAGCAAGTCTGGCCCAGGCTGGCTCGCGGCGCTGGGCGGCCCGCTGTTGATCGTGGTGGCGCAGGCGATGATCATCGGCTTGGTGAGCCCGGCTGATGACAACGCTGACGCATCGCCGGATGCGCAGGGGACGCCTCATGCACAGGCAGCGCGCGTCGATCACGATTCGCCCGTCTGGTCGCTGGCGTTCTCGGCCCACGACACGTATCTGGCTTCAGCAACGGTGGCGGGTGAAGTCTGGGTCAAGAACCTGGCGAGCGGACAGCGGAATATGGTTGCGCGGGGGCCGACGAGCTCGGCCCAGTCGGTCGCTTTCGCACCCCACGGACATATCCTCGCGGTTGCGGGGAGCGGGTCGGTGAGGTTTTTCGACCTGGCATCGAGCCGGATGCTCGATCCGCTCACCTCGGAGCCCGGCTTGCGAGCCGCCCACGTCGCGTTTTCCCATGGCGGCTCGCTGCTGGCCGTGGGAGGGACGAAAGGCTCGCTCTCACTCTGGCACTGGCCCAGCAAGCGCAGGCTGGCCGTGTTGAGCGGCCACCGCGGGGGTGTCAATTCTGTTGATTTTTCAGCCGATGATTCGGTACTTGCCTCGGCGGATACAGAAGGCCTGGTGAAACTCTGGAGCGTGGCCGAAGGCAAGGAACGACTGACCTTTCGCGCGCACGCGCCTGGCCACGCGGCCACCGTCGTCAGATTCTCACCGGATGGAGCTCTGCTTGCGACCGCGAGCTACCTGGAATGCGAGGTCCGGCTCTGGACCGCGACTGGCGGTGAAAGCCGCGGCAGCTTGCCCCGCACCGACTCGGGCTGTCGGGCACTTGGCTTCTCACCCGACGGAGCAATTCTAGCGCTGGCCCGAGGCGATGGGACCGCCGTACTCTGGTCGGTCGCGGAAGGGCGCGAGCTCGCTCCGGTGGTGGCAAGTCAGCGAAGCTTGCAATCTGTTGCCTTCTCGCGCGACGGCCGGTACTTCGCCACCGGCGGCACCGACGGCTGTCTGCGCCTCTGGGATGTGGCCGCGGCCATCTCCAGCATGCCTCCGGCGGCAGACCCAGCGGCTCCCGGCCTGAATCTCACCCAGCTCGGCAAGGAAGCGACACGCCATCCTTGAAATTGGGATCCTGCCATTGCGCCCAGCGGTGCAACTTCTTACAATGGGAGCTCGATCCACCGAGACGGCCGTCTGATCCGCCTTGCGCTGGGGCATCAAACATGGAAACGAACCGTGGAGCCCGTTGATGAAGAAACCGTCGAATAAAGGTCGCGGCTTCACGCTCATCGAGCTGCTGGTGGTCATCGCGATCATCGCCGTGTTGATCTCGCTGCTCTTGCCCGCCGTGCAAGCAGCTCGCGAGGCAGCGAGGCGGATCCAGTGCGCTAACAACCTCAAGCAAATCGGGATCGCCTTGCACAGTTATCACGCCGCCACGGGGAGTTTTCCGGTCGGTTTCCTGTATCCGAGCTTCCCGGCGCCACCGACCACGTCCCCTCTGCAATACCGCTGGTCCGCGCTGGCCCAGATGGCGCCTTACATGGAACAGGCCAATGTGTTCAATGCGCTGAACTTTGACTATCCCGTGGCCTATCGCCCGTCCGGCGGCGGCTCGCCATTCTGGCCCTTCTATCCTGCGAACGCGACGGCGATGGCGACGCGTATCGCGCTATTTGCCTGCCCGAGCGACGGAGCTGCCGCTCCTTTAGCCGAGTCAGGGCCCACCAACTATGTCTTCTGCACCGGCGATGGCACACCCGGCGGCGACGCCACGGGTGCCAACGGCGCGTTCATCCTCGGTCCCGCGTGTTCTCTCGCCAATATCACGGACGGCTCAAGCACAACGGCGGCGGCTTCCGAGCAACTGCTCGGCATCGCCGGTCCTTACAGCCAGACGACGCCCGTTCCGGTCCCCTCGCCGACGGCCCGTGCTTTCGCCCGCCTGGCCGCCGGTCCCTTGACCGACCTTGCCTGCGCCAGCGCCCCGGCTGGCTGGCTCCTCAACAAGGGAGCCGGCTGGTGGGACGGTGATTATCTCAACACCCTGTACAATCACCATGCCGCCCCCAATTCCCTGTCACTCGACTGCATCACCTACCACAACCCCGGCTGGAAAGCCGCCCGCAGCCTGCACCCTCAAGGCGTCAATACCCTGTACTGCGACGCCCACGTCGCCTACGCCAAGAATTCCGTCGATCTCACCGTCTGGCGCGCCCTGTCCACGCGGGCCGGTGGAGAAGCGATCTCGACGGACGCCTATTGAGGTTTTCCGGCTCCCGCGTCGTTCTTGGTGCTTCTCCCCTTCTCCATAGGCGACGGCGCAGTCGGCCCACCGCATCATTTGAGGGTTGGCCCTACATCGCGATCCTCGATCCTGCTCTGCCTCGCCGCCAGCGGCTCATGATACGATGAACCGACGAGAGCGGAGAGTGCGGCGGTCGAGGTTGATCGATCGTTCGGTCTTATTCTTTTGTTTTTTCGCTCGGCCGGCGACTTCGCTCTTTTTGCCATTTATCATCCACCGGGAGAACGGCATGAATCGTGAGCGAGCGCTTATTTTTTTTCTCATTGTCGGCTGTTTCGCGGCCCTCATCATCGCCTGTTTCGGGGAGTGCGTTTTCCGTGGCAGGCAGTTCGCTTACCGCGACGCGGGGCATTTTTATTACCCGCTTTACGAGCGTGTTCAGCAGGAGTGGAACGCGGGCCGATGGCCGCTTTGGGAGCCGGAGGAAAATGCCGGCATGCCGCTTCTGGGCAATCCCACCGCGGCAGTGCTTTATCCGGGGAAGGCGATCTTCGCCGTGCTTCCCTATCCGCTGGCGGCGCGCTTGTATGTCGTGGCCCACTTGGTTCTGGCCCTCGTTGCAATGCTGGTGGCGATGCGGTCCTGGGGTACAAGCTGGGTGGGATCGGCCATCGCGGCCATGTCCTACGCGTTTGGCGCACCAGTGTTGTTCCAGTACTGCAATATCATTTATCTCGTGGGTGCGGCCTGGCTGCCGCTCGGCTTTCTGGCGGTAGACCGCTGGATTCGTGGCGGCAGCCTGATGGCATTGCCGGGCCTGGCCGTGGTCCTGGCACTGCAGACGCTGGGCGGAGATCCGCAATCGGCCTATTTGTTGGGGCTTTGCGGTGGGGGGTACGCGCTGGGACTGGCGTGGGCGCGGTCGCGACAGAGGCGTCGAGCGGAAGGCGCGGGCATTCAGGAGACGAGGACCCGCGCTCGTTTCTTCTGGCTGGCTATCGTCGTCATTGTGGCACTCCTTTGCTGGATTGGCGGCGCGCTGTGGGCGCCGAGAAATTCCCGAGCTTGAGAGGTCCCGTCTACCCGCCGCCGGCACTCCGGTGGATGCTGTACGCTCCCATGGTAGTTCTTGGGTTCTGGGGCGCCATAGGTCTCTGGATGCTTCTTTGGTGGCGTGGCCGAGGCTGGCACTCGCCGCTGGTCGTGGTGCTCCTGGGCCTGGCTGGATCGGCCATGCTGGCGGGCGCACTGGCCGCGGCACAGCTTCTGCCTGTGCTCGAGTTCACCCAGCAAACGTCGCGGGCCGCGGGCGAGGGACCGCACGACATCTATCCGTTCAGTGTCGAGCCGTTCCGGCTGGCAGAGCTCGTCTGGCCCAGCGTCTTCGGCACCTCGTTCGGACGCAACGCCTACTGGATCGAGGCGTTTCGCCTTCCCGGCATCCGCCAGAAGATCTGGGTGCCCTCGCTCTACCTCGGCTGCCTGAGCCTGGTGCTCGCTGCCGGTGCCATGGCGTTCCGCAGAGCGCCGGCGCTTCGAGTGTGGCTGTCGGCGATCGTCCTCGTCAGTTTTGTGGGAAGCCTGGGCCAGTACACGAGTCCGATCTGGGCGGCACGCGTGCTCGCCGCGACGGCGAAGATCAAGGTTCCCGACATCGGCCCGCTTGATACCAACGAGGTAACGCCAATCCGCCTCGATCGTTATCTGCGCGATGGAGACGGCGGCGTCTACTGGTTGATGACGACCTTGCTGCCCGGCTTTCGCCAGTTTCGCTTCCCCGCCAAACTACTGACCTTTTCGGCCTTCGGGCTCGCCGCCCTGGCCGGAATGGGCTGGGACGCACTGGCAGGCGGTCGGAAGCGTGGCGTGCTGGCTCTGACTGTCGTTTTGCTGCTGGCGAGCCTTGGCCTTCTGACGGCCGCGCTCGTCCAGCGCCAGACACTTCTGAACTCGTTCGCTGCGGGAACGGGAGTGTCGAGCTTTGGGCCGATGAACGCGAAAGCGGCCTTCACCGAGCTGACGCGAAGCCTGGTTCACAGCACGCTGGTCCTGGCCGCGGCCCTGGCAATCATTCCGCTCGCCGGCAAGCGACGTTTGCTGGCGGGTTCGCTCGCACTCATCTGCGTCACGGCCGACCTCGCGGTGGCGAATGCCCGGTACGTGATCACCGTGCCGCAGTCGCTCATGGAAACCGAGCCGAACGTGGTGCGCATCATCAGGGAGGCGGAAGCCGCCAACCCCGCCTCCGGACCGTTCCGCATCCACCGGATGCCGCAATGGAGCCCGCCTCGCTGGTACTCGGAAGAATCAGCCGACCGCGTCGGCGACTTCGTGACGTGGGAACGCGAAACGATCCAGCCCAAGTATGGAATCACCCTGGGCGTCAATTACACGCATACGATCGGCGTCGCCGAGATCTACGATTACGAGTGGTTCTTTGGCGGGTTCCCGCGCAAGGTTTGGGGCGAGACCGCGCCAACCTGGGCATCGCGGCCGGGGAAGAAGTCGTCTGCTTCCCCCGCCGCAGTTACGATATGTGGAACACCCGCTACTTCATCCTTCCCAAGTATCCTCACAACTGGCTCGACGAATCTCGAGGATACGCCTCGTTTCTGCACGCGACGGAAGAAATCTATCCACGGCCCGACCGCTTCCAAGGACCCGATGGGGAGGCGGATTTCAAGGACTGGGTCCAGACGCACGACTATCAGATCCGCCGCAATCGCCAGACGTTTCCCCGCGCCTGGGTGGTTCATGACGCGAAGGGATTGCCACCGATGGACGGCCTGACCCGCGCCGAGCGCAGCGGACCGATGCAAGAAATCATCTATGGTGACGACCCGATCTGGCACGATCCAACTCTTCCCGTGTACGACCCGCACCGAATGGTTTGGATCGCAGACAAGGAGAGGCTTGCCCTCGGAAAATTCCTGGGAGGAGAACGGCCCAGGCAGAGCGAGAAGGTCAAGGTCACTTATCCTGGTCCGCAGCGCGTTGAGCTCGATGTGACGCTCGACTCGCCCGGGATCGTGGTGCTCGCCGACTTTGCTTATCCCGGCTGGAAGCTCACGATCGACGGCAAGCCCGCGCCGGTGTACAAGGTCAATCGCGTCATGCGGGGCGCGGCGGTCGAGGCGGGGACCTATCATCTCGTCTACACGTTCGACCCGGCGTCGTTCCGGATCGGGGGAATTCTCACGCTGGCCGGGTTGGCAACGACCGTCCTGCTTTCAGTATTCTGCGCACTCCGTCCCGGCGCTCGACAAACGCAAGAGGGCCTTACGGCCGCAGACATCATCGAACCACTTGGTTGTCCGCCAGGCGATTGATAGAGTGGCTCTCGATGGCGTCCCCAAAGCACCCCCCCGACCCCCCCTTTGCAAGGGGGGGAAAATAGGGTTGCACGCCGTTCCCTTTCCACCCCTTGCAAAGGGGGGGTTGGGGGGGGGTGGCCGGGCACGCAATGCGTGTGGAACCCCGCTACGAAAAAGGGGACGATGCCGCCTGAATCCAACCAGTCTCACGAAACTCAAACCGTCGGGGATCATCATGCTTGATTTGAACTGGCGTCATGCCTGTCGACCATTGCGCCGGCTTCCGGCTCTGGCGTCCATCGTGTGCCTCGCCGCGGCGATTGCCCTGGGTCAGACGGCTCATCAACCCAAGGTCGCACCGGGTGCGAACGAGCCCGACTGGAAGGACATTCTGGCCCAGCGCCATGGTCTTTCGATGTTCGACGACCTGCTCAACCCGGTCGTAGCAACGGCCGAGCAAACGCCAGGGCTCTTCCGCAAGGCAAGCGCCGGGCCGGTGACGTATGTGCCGGTCATCGCTCTGGGACTGCCGACGCGCAACCGGGGAGGATGGTACGTGCCCAGAGCGGCACAAGACGCCCCCCGGGAGACACCGCTCTGGAGCTATGTCTTCAGGAACACGGCCGACGACCTCAATACCGGCAAGAACTTGCCGCCGCCGCTGGAGGCTGGATCAAAGACGACGTTCGACCCTGGTGATCAGCCTTTTGGCCTTTTCGTCTCCAATGACGGGCTTGCCGACGGCGGCGTCTTCACGCAGCCTGGGGTCGTCGCGCGGGTGAATCACCGCCTGGCCAAGCAGCCGTACAAGGCGATGATTTACCCCAACCGAGACAAGGCCACCGGCAAGGACGTGCCGAATAGCTACATCATCGGTTGGGAGTATTCCACGAACGATGATTTTCAGGATGTCGTCTGCCGGGTTGACAACGTGGTGCTGATCGTGGACAAGCCAGATCGGAAATAACACGCTTTCGCGAGTGCGCGTGTGCAGGAGCCCCTTCCTATGCCCGCCGCGACATCCACCCCCGTCTTTGAGCCAGCCCCCTTTTCGAAATGGGACAGCGACGGCCGGTTCGTCCTGCCTGATCACCCCCCCCACCCCCCCTTTGCAAGGGGGAAAAAATGCCTGCAAGCAATCGTCCCCCCCTTGCAAGGGGGTAGGGGGGTGGACGCGGCATGAACCCTTCCGAGGAGCTACGCCTTAGAGGGGGGTGGGCGATGCTGAGTGACCGGCCGTGCTCGCCTTGCCCTTTAGGCGGCTCGGGGCCAGTCGCTTGAGTGGCCGGTCACGGCTTTTTTGGTGTCTCCGCCGGGTTCGGGCTGGGCGGCTGCGAGGGAGTGGTCGTGACACCGCTGCCGAGCAGTTGATCAAGGGGCTTGGGCGTTGGTGCGGCGGTACCTGTGGCCTTGCCCGGAAGAGCGGGTACTGGCCGGCCCATCTTGCCGAGGTAATAGGCGATAAGCGGCCTGGACGCGATGTCGGGAACGATTTCCAGGGCCTTGGTGAAATGTTCGGCCGCACGGTCCGGCGCACCGGACTCCAGCAGGCAGAGGCCGAGCTCGAATTCCCAATAACCTTGCCGGGTCAGAAGAGCCGGGATGCTCTCTTCCGTGTTCACGGCCGGGATCATCTCGCCCCTGCCGGTGCCCTGAGCCGCCGTCAGGGCCCGCATGCTGCGATCGTACCTTAGCCTGGGGATCGCCCGCTCCCGCCAGAGCGAAGCGGCCGATAGGTAGTTGCCCAGCAACTGGAAGACCTGCCCTTGCCTCATGAATGACATTCCAGGCTCGGTTCCCAGGTTGGGGTCTTCACTGGCCGCCATGGAGATCAGCTCCAGCGCCTTGTCGGGCTGGCCGGTGTTGCAGTAAAGGTCGATGAGTTGCGGCTTGACGATCACCGGGCTGATATTGCCTCGGTCGGCCTCCTCGAGCTCGGTCGATGGCCAGCCCTGGGGCGCCCTGGCCGCGGGCGTAGGCGGCCTTCTCGATCGGACCTGCCTGGCGTTCGACCTGAAGATCCATCATGCCCTCTTCAATCTGCTTGACGCGCTGGTTGAGCTGGTCGAGCATCTGCTGGTACTGCGCCTTCTGCTGGGGTTGAAAATCGCTGGGGTCGCTGGAATCGATGGCAAGCTGCAGCCGGTCGCGTGCCAGGTCGAGGAAACCGGCCTGGAGATAGAGGTTATAAAGCTCGATGTTCAGGTTCTGCAGCTCGCGCCGGGCCTCAGGGCTCTTGGGCGGAGGCGTGGTGGCGATCGCGTAGTTAAGCGCGGTGACTCGCTGCTTGAACCGGGTGTTCAGGATGTCGATGTTGGGCGTGAGCCTGCTGATGCGGTCCTGGTTCTCGGGCGTGAGCGGCAGGCCGCCCAGGATGGCCGTCTCTTGCAGTGTGAGGTAGCGATAGGCCACCTCCAGCAGCCGGTAGGCAAGCCAGTCGTCGGGGTTCTTGGCCAGCGCAGTGCGTGCTTCGCGGATGGCCAGCAAGCACCGCGCCGGGTCAGGAATGCCGGGCTGGTCGACGTCGACGTCGGCCCCTTGCAGCCACCTTCCGGCCGCGTTCGTGTGCGACTGCGGACGCCCGAGCAAGCGGTTGCGGAAGATGTCGTCGATCCACGAAGTGGGAGTAGGCGGCCGATCGGCCGAGGGAATCGGCTGCGCGAGCTTGTAGGCCTTCAGCTCGGGATCGAGACGGTTGTTCTTGAAGGCGCGTCAGGTCGGGCTCCGCGGCGTCAGACCGGCCGAACATCACGACCCGGCCGTCGTCGTAGAACGGGATCCAGTTCGGGCTCTGCATGAGCCGAAAGTAGGTCCTGGCGGCACGCCGCGGAATCGATCATCACGGCGCTGATGCCGTACTTGTCGAGCTCGGCCTTCCACGCTTCCACGTCGTCGGCGACCAGCGCATTCCGCACGCTGATGATGCTCGTCAAGCAGCTCGCGGGGAAACAGGTTGGAGCGGCCGTCGAGGAAGGTCTTGCGCGAGGGGTAAGCCCTCCAGATCAGAGCGTCGCCCTGGGCGAGCGTGGTATTGAGGATGTTTCCCTTGATGTCTTCTCTGCGGGCCAGGAACTCGGCGGCCTCGAAGGGAAACTCGTTGGGATCGAAACCGAAGCCGAACCGCGGCTCGTCGGGCCCTTTCCATACGCCCGTGATGGCCACGGCCACGAAGAAAAAGATGCGAAGAGCGTGACCAGCCGCCCCCCCGTTGACCAGAACGTCCAGCCGGCGCCCAGCCGGCCCCGAGTGCCGAACCGATCCTGATACCATTCCTGCCCGTTAAGTGCGACGGTCGGCGCGAAGACGACAGCGAACTCGGGCCCATACCGCACGAAAACGCCCCAGCACGCCGCCAGTAGCGCGAAGGGCAGGAACCGGCTCCAGGCAGAACCGGCGCGCGTTCAGGAGGAACGATGCCAGTCCCAGGGCCACCATCAGCAAGTAGGAGACCGTCCACCAGTACCAGTCGGCCGGAGCCTGCTGGCGGATGCCTTTGCCGAAATAGGAAAGCTGGTCAAACGTGATGAAGTCGGACGCCGGGGCAAAGAGCTGATAGATCGGGTTCAACACGGCGAGGTAAATGCGATGCGCGAAGGATTGGCCAGGGAAGCCGCGGCGCAAATGAGCAGCATCACCAGGCCGGCCATCAGGCCGACGGGCCTGACGCGGGGGCGTTCAGAGCGTTCGGCGGCCGCCTGATCCGGCTGCGGCTCGGCCGACGAAGCCGGCTCGATCAGCGCCTCGGCCATCGGCGCCGTCCAGGATGCGGCCGATCGCCGCCGCCGCCAGGATGAGCAGGCCCGTGAAGAACGACTCATCGACGTTCGCCCACAGCAAGAAAAGAGGGACAAGCCCATAGAGCGCCCGGCGCCGGCCCTCGTTGTAGGCCCTGTGCAGCAGGAGCATCTCGATCGCCATGAAGAGCAAGCCCCAGGTCATCGGGCCGACGAACCCAGGACCGGCGAGGCCGCCGAGCACAACGCCGAACGGTCCAAGAATCGCGCCCAGGGCGATGGCCGCGCACACCGCCGACCACCACAAGCCGGGCCCCGGCCGGCGAATCTTCATCAAGATCCAGGCCGTCAGCAACCGGGCCAGGGCGTTGAGCGCGATGAGCGTGCCCACGGCGATCTGCTCGGCCGCGCCCCGATTCGCGGTCGGGTCGGTTTGGTCGGCGGGAACCAGGTCGTTCACGAACTTGTAAACGGCCGCGTGGCTCCACTGAAAAAGCCACGGGATGTCCACCCATCTGCGCACCAGGAATCGTGTAGCTGAACGGGTCGGCGACGATCGGGGCAGACCTGCGCGGCGATCAGCTCCCCGGTTTTCAGGTGGGTCCAGAAGTTGGAACTGTTGATGCGCACAGCCGCGACCACGAACGTGAGCAAGAGCACGGAGAGGAACACGTAGACATCGTAATAGGCGTTCCACTCCGAGACCCGCTCGGCCGTCCAGGGCTGCGGCGGTTCGACCTCGGGCTCGGCATCGACTTCGGGCACCACGGCGGCGGGTGCCTCGTCCACGGCCGCGCTGGAGCTGGTTTTTGCTTCCGGAACTGGTGGAGATTCTTCAGGTTGTGTCATCAGAATGAGCCGGTATGAGCAGGAAGAAGAGCATGGAATGAAGCGCCGAACTCGAACACGGTCGAGCGCGAATCGAAACCTTATGCTAGGTGCCACTTGGTGATCGGGTCAAGGGGGATCGGCAGGGCGTCATCCTCGCGAGGCCTCACGAACGTTGACTTCGAATCGACCCGACCTAGAATGCGTAGGTCTTGTGAACGCATCGTGCTCATGGCCGCAGGCTCGATAAGCCGAAACCTCTACGCGACTTAACTGCCCGATGAAACTTCTCGTAGCCATCCCCGTTCATAACGAAGAGAAGTACCTGGAGGATGTACTCCGAGAAGTCTCGCGGTACGCCCAGCACATCCTTGTCGTCGATGACGGCTCGACCGATCAAACTCCCGTCGCTCCTTGCCCAGTTTCCTGCGATCAAGGTCATCCGGCACCCCAAGAACCTTGGTTACGGGGCGGGCCTGCGGTCGGCTTTCAAACACACACTGGAACACGGATTTCGAAGGGCTGGTAACCCTCGATTGCGACGGACAGCACGAGCCTTCATTGATCCCCGAGCTGGCCAGCCGGCTGGACGAGGCCGACATCGTCTCGGGCAGCCGCTACCTGCGCGTTTTCGACCCGGGCCAGAAGCCTCCCGAGGAGCGACGGCGGATCAATGTCGAAGTAACGCGCTGGCTGAACGAGTGCCTGGGTCTGCACCTCACGGACGCCTTCTGCGGCTTCAAGGCATACAGGCGGTCTGCACTCGAGCGCTTCGAGATCACCGACAATGGTTACGCCATGCCGTTGCAGGTGTGGGTGCAGGCGGTCCAGCACGGCTTGAAGATCGTCGAAGCGGCGGTACCGCTCATCTATCTCGACGAGAATCGAGCGTTTGGCGGCTCGCTTGACGATTCGACCTACCGGCTGGCCCATTATCGCCAGGTGTTCCAGGATGCGCTCTGCACGGCGGGCCTGGAAGTGGCCGAAGGGTGTTCGGCATGAAAGACCACCGCCTGCGGGCTCCCTCGGCCGATGGCGCCCTGCTGGCGGTGCCTCCACTGGACCAGGTGGCCGCCCAGTTTAGCCAGACCGCCCATCGCCTGGCCGTCTGGGATCACGATTTCCAGGGCCGCCGGGCGGGCCGACTGCGAGCGCAGGTGCATCAAGAGGTCATCGCCGCGCTCCAGGCAGTTCCTGACCGTCACACGGCGTTGACGTTCCCGAATGCCGTAAAGCCCGAAGCACATCAACGACCCCGCTGGTTGTGACAGGCCACCAGCCGGAGCTGTTTCATCCGGGCGTCTGGGTGAAGAACTTCGCCACAGCCGCGCTGGCCAAGGCCCATGGCGGCTTGGGGCTGAACCTGATCGTCGATAACGATATCCCCAAGTCGTCCTGGGTTCGCGTTCCCCAGATCGCCGGTGAGAAGGCCAGGATCGTCCGGGTTGACTTCGATCATTGGACCGGCGAAGCCCCATTCGAAGACCTGCCCGTGCATGACGAAGAGGTTTTCGCATCGTTCGGTGACGCGGGTCGCTGCGGGTTCTGGGGCGAAGCATCGCCGACCCGATCCTCGTCGATTACTGGCCCCGCGCTGTGCGGAGGCGTGATGCCAGGGTTCCAGCTCGGGCTCAGGCTGGCTCTCGCTCGCCATGAGATCGAGGCCTCGTGGGGTGCCTGCAATCTCGAGATACCCTTGAGCCATGTGTGTCAGTCCGAGGGCTTTTTCTGGTTTGCCTGCCACCTGCTGGCTCAACTGCCGAAATTCCAGGAAATCCACAACCAAATGCTGACGCAGTACCGGGCGCTGTACGGGATTCGCAGCAAGAACCATCCCGTCGCGGCCCTGGCGATGCAGGGCGAGTGGCGCGAGGCGCCATTCTGGGTCTGGCGAAGGGGCCAGCCGCGGCGCCGTCCTTTGCTGGTGAAGCAAGGACCCCGGACCATGCTCTTGCGGATCGCCGGAGAAGATGATCCGCTCATCGAACTCCCACTGTCGCCCGATCGCGAGGCCTGCTGCGCGGTGGAACGCCTCCGCGAACTGGGCTCGCGCTCGGTTCGCTTGCGGACACGTGCCCTGACGACAACCATGTTTGCCCGCTATCTGCTGGGAGACCTCTTCCTCCACGGAATCGGTGGGGCCAAGTATGACGAGCTAGGTGACAGCATCGCCCGCCGTTTCTTCGGAATCGAGCCGCCGGGCTTTCTGACCTTGTCCATGACACTTTGGCTCGGCCTTGCCGACCACCCGTCCGCTTCATCATCGCTTGCATCCATTGATCGCGGGTTGCGCGATCTTTTGTACAACCCGGACCGGGCGCTGAGCGAACCGATTGCTCCCGAGGCTCGTAATTTAATCAGGGCCAAACAAGAAGCTGTGGGTGCGGACGTCTCGACGCGTGGCCAGAGAGTCAGCCGCTTTCGAAAGATTCGTGCCATCAACCAGGCTCTCGAACCCTACGTGAGACCGCAAATCCGGTTGCTCGAAGCGCAAAAAGGACAAGCCTTGGTCGATCTGGATTGGAACCGGGTGGTCCGCAGCCGCGAATATCCCTTCGTCGTCCATTCGGCACATAGGTTGCGTGATATAATGATAGGTCTGGAGCGCAGCCTGGAAGCCTGAGCGTTCTTGCGGATGGCCGAAACGATCGTTTTTGTGCCGGACCTGGCATAGGCGGGTACCGGGTTGCTCTGGAGTGGCGTCAGAGCCCGCAAAGTCTGACTCCAAATTGGCAATTGGGGTCATGTTTTTGAGGCGGCCGATCACTCCAGCCCGTACAATGAGAAACAAGGCGTCGCGTGATGAGTAGCGTTGGATCTCCCTGGTCTTCGGCTGACAGTCCCCGCCCCGCGCGGCGCGTCCGGAAAATGGTCGATCCGATGAAAGCCCACTCGTCGGCGATCCGGTTGCCATTCCGCCGCGGCTCGGTCGAGTACAGCCTCGGCACCGAGGCTGACCACGAAGCCGTCTACCAGACGCTCTTGCATGTGTTCCATGGGCCGGATCGTGAATCATTTCTGGGTGCTTTGAACGACCCCGCCTATCTTCCCGAGCAGCGGCTGGTGGCGAAGGTGGATGGACGGGTGGTCAGCCACGTACACCTTACCGAGCGAGAAATCCGGTTCGGGTGCGCGACTCTTCCGCTGAACGGCGTCATGTGGGTGGGCACCTTGCCCGAGTTTCGCGGCTTGGGGTTCGCACAAAACCTGATGCGCCTGGCCGATGAGCGGGCGCGCGCGACCGGTCATGTGGTCCAGGCGCTCGACGACCGGCATGCCTCAGTTCTATCGGCCGCTCGGCTGGGGAGTTTGCGGCCGGCAGACCTATGTGCAAACTCTCAGCCGGAACTTGCCGCAAGTCAGCGACGGCGTGGTGGAAGGGCGGGGGGGGTTCTGGCATGTCCGTCCCTGGCGCCAGGTTGAGCTCGGCGACCTGATGTCGCTCTACGAGATGCAGTTCGACCGGGTTACCGGCACCGTGAAGCGGTCTGAAGAATACTGGCGGTGGCTGATCGGGCGGAAATACGCCCATGTGATCTGGGTGGCCTGCCAGGGAGAGACAGTTCGCGGCTACGCGTTTGTGAAGGACCACCGCGTTCTTGAGATCGCGTCGGACCCCGCCCACCCCCAGGCCCTGCGCGCCCTGCTGGGCAGGGTGCGCGCAGAGGCCCTCGAACGCGCTTATCCCCAGGTGACCGTGCACGCGCCGATTGGTCATCCCGCCATCGAGGCGGTTTTGAGCGGATCGGGCCGGCTGTTCGATCAGGAAATCATCGATGGCTCGGCATCGATGTACCATATTCCCGACCTTGGGCAATTCCTCAAGGCGGCCCTTCCGGAATTCACCCGCCGTGCCGCATGCCGCTGGCTGCGCCTTGCCACTGGAGATCGGCATCACCACCGACGCGGGGCGCTGGCTGATCCACATCGAGGCGAAGTCGTCGCGGGTCGAACCCGACAAGCTCAGCCGTCGCCACCTCACGCTACCCCCTTCAACGCTCGTTCGCTTGATGATGGGCCACACAGGAATCGACGATGCGGCTAACGAGGAAGGTTTCGCCGCCTCAACCGCCACCGCGCTCGACGCCGCCCGCGTCCTCTTCCCTGTCCAGCCCATCTGGCGCAGCCCGCTCGACGCCGCGACGGCCTGAGAAGGTCACCCGGGTTCTGGCTCGAGTGCTCGACGCGCCCCTCGAGCCGGACCGGTTTCACGCTTCCGCCGTCCTCAATTGTTTCTCCGACAGTTGTAGTTGTCCGCGCATTGCCCTGTGGTTAGGATGGCATGAGCGTCCGGCACACGAGCTCGCCTCGCCTGGAGAACGTTTTGTCATGTCCGTCCAAAACGAGAGTCCCACGTCCTCGAGAGCAGCGTTCGAGCCCTCCGTCGCAGAAACTCCGCCAATTGTTGCGCAAGCGGCTCCGCCAACTCTTGCGCGTCAGCCTCGTACTGGTGATCTGCCTGGCGGTTGGGGCTGGCGTTCTCGCAATCCGCTGGTTGACCTGTCTGAACGGGCTTCCCGACATCGGCGACCCGTTCGATGAGACGCGAGCCACGATTTCAAGATTAACGACGACCAGAATGCCCTGCACTTTCTTCTGCGGGCGCAGCAAAAGCTCATCCAAATGCCTGTCTTGCCGCAAGGCGTTTACTCCACTGCTCAGACGGTCGAGTGGTTGCGGGCCGACCCAAGGCTCCGCGCATGGGTAACGGCGAATCTGCCAGCGCTCGAGTTCTTTCAACAGGGAGCCGATCAAGCCGACGGGGTCTGGCATCCGGCCGGCCAGCAATACTGGCAGAACTACCCGATGCTGCAACGCGGCCTGTTCACGGTCGCGCTCCTCGAGGGTAGCAGACGTGCCGAGAGCGGTGATATGGCGGGCGCCTGGCAGTGCTATCGGTCAGTGCTGCGCATGACGACCCACCTCAGGCGTCGAGGGCAACTGGGCTGGCGTGCTCAGTCGAATGGGGTACACGCCGCTCTGAGGCAACGGCTTCTGACGTGGGCTGCCGATCCGAAAACCACGATCCCACAGCTTCGGTGGCGCCCTGGATGAGGCGGTCGCGAGCCAGCCCCGATCCGAGTGGGATGAAAACACGCTCAGGACCGAGTATCTGGACCTGATGCAATTCCTGGACGGGCCGGTCGCCTCCCCCTGCTGATGGGTTCGAGGGTGGGGTGGCTTATCGGCTGGGAGATCTACAGTTGCCAATGGATATGGCGATTCATCTCTACGAAGCCAAGCACTGGTTCGCCCGCGAGCCCGAACGCAGCCGCCGCGTCATTCGATTGATCTTTGCCAACTGGCTGGCGCGGGTGAAGAACCCAGACCCACGACAACACAAGCCGGCCCTGCGAGTGAAGTTCCACGTCCGGAATCGGAACGGCAGCGTCTTGTTTTACCCAGTCGGCCCCGGCTCACCGGCGAAGGCTCGCGTGCTCTCACCTGGCGAATTGTCAAGGTGGCTGTTCACGACCAACGATGCCAGGCAGTATTTCGAGCAATCGCCCTTGCCTGCCGTTCGCCTGACGGAACAGCGCGGGTATCGAGACCTGCTCCTGCTTCTAGCCGGAGAACTCTATCATCGCGAGCGCGGAACCCATCCCGCATCGGAGGACGTGCTGGTCGGGACCTATCTCAAGAGCTTGCCGGACGGGGGCACGGCCGAACTTGACGACGGATTCGATCCCGACGATTTCGGAACAGGACGATCTGGCAGTCGATCAGCCTGTTGACTGAAATGGAGCGTCGGTAGGCTCCCGAGCGGGCTCTGGCGATGGCGAACGAGTCGCTCTCTGGTGATTCGCCTTTTGGACCTGGCAAGTTATACTACACAAGCAGCCTTCTTGGCGAACCCGAGACCTGGCCAATCGCTGCCATCTCTGTGGCGAGATCAGCGTGCTGTGAATTCCGGTCATCGACAAGACTCGACCGAAGTCGCCAGATACAAGATCGCCCAGCAATGGGTTTTGAGCCGAACATTTCCTCTGCCAGAACGGCGCCATGATCCCACAACTCCGGTCGAACTGCGATCCTTGTCGGTTGGCTCGGCTCCGGACCACGGTGGGCGCTCATAGTCGGACTTGCAGTAGTCTATTTCGGGGCGGCGAAGCTGGGACTGACACTGGCTGTCGTTGCTGAGCAGGTGACGGTCGTCTGGCCCCCGAGCGGTATTTCTCTCGCCTCCGTCCTCGTGTTCGGCCCCCGTGTGTGGCCCGGAATCGCGCTTGGCGCCTTCCTGGCCAACGCGACGACGAGTGCACCGATGACGGCTGCGATCGGCATTGCAGTCGGAAATACGCTGGAAGCGCTTTTGTGGGGCCTGGTTGCTCCAGCACTTTGTCCACTTCAACCCAGCACTCCATAGGCAGAAAGATGTCTTCTCCCTGATTTTTCTCGGGGCGGGGCTTAGCACCATGGTCAGTGCGACCCTGGGCGTCGCGAGTCTCTGCCTCGCGAATATACAGCCCTGGGTGTCGTATATTCAACTCTGGAAGGTTTGGTGGCTCGGGGACGCGACCAGCGACCTCGTCGTCGCTCCGCTATTGCTCACGTTGCTCACCCTCATGACGAGACGCCGGAGCCTGTGGGGCTCACCGCGCGGCATCGAAGCAGTCACGTTGGCTGGGCTGCTCGCCTTCCTCTCGTACAAAGTCTTCAGCGGTCCAGCATCGGGCGGCATTGCACATGATCTTGCGTATGCCGTCTTCCCATTCGTCATCTGGGCGGCTCTTCGTTTCGGCTCACTTGGTTCGGCGGCAGTGACCTTCCTCGCCTCCGCCATCGCTATCTGGGGCACCGTTCGTGGACTTGGTCCTTTTGCACGAGAGCAGATTAACGAGAGTCTCGTCTTGATCCAGCTTTTCATGGCTGTTGTTGCGGTAACCGGCATGTTCCTGGCCGCGGCGGTCTCTGAAGGACGGTGGGCCGGACGACGAGCGGCGGCCCAGTATGCGGCCGCGCGGATCCTGGCAGAAGCCGGGACCAGGGAAGAAGCGTTGCATCTGGTGCTTGAATGCGTTCGAACCGAGCTGGAGTGGGACGCCGCCGCATTCTGGGTTGCTGAGGAAAACGAAGGGGTCCTTCGGCTCATCGAGGTCTGCTCCGACCCATCGTTCAGAATGCCCGAGCAGGGAGCCGTGACCCGCGGGCAACGGTGGCGCGCGGGGAGTGGGGCTCTCAGGGGCCGTCTGGACCGCGGCGAAACCACTCTGGATGCAGGACGTCACCGATGAAAACCACTCTGCGCAGAGGAAACCGGCAACCAGGGAGGGATGCCAGGGCGTTCTCGCCGTGCCGGTGTTTCTTGGTGGAGAAGTCTGCGGCGTGATGGAGTTCTTCGTTCGCGGGATTCGCCCGCCGGACGAGGACCTCCTTGAAATGACAACCGCCATCGGCCGGCAGATCGGCCAGTTCATCGAGAAAAGGTCGGCGGAGGAGGCACTCTCTCTCAGTCGCGAGACGCTCCAGCTCGCGCAGGAAGCCGCTCAAGCTGGTTCCTTCGCCTGGAACCTGCGCACTGACGAGGAAACGGCGCCGGCATCGGAAGAGCGACTCGTTGGCCTACCTGCTGGCGGCTTTGACGGCGGATACGAGAATTGGAAGCGGTCGATTCATCCCGAGGATCGTCCGCGCGCCCTTGCCGAAGCTGCTCTGGCCGTCAAGCGAAGGCGACCACTGGACACGGAGTTCCGAACGGTCCGTCCCAACGGCGAAGTTCGATGGATCGTCGCGCGGGGGCGGGTCTTCCACGACGACCAGAATGGCCCCGCGCAGATGGTGGGCATTAATATCGATATCACCGAGCGCAAGAGGGCTGAGGAGGCCCTGCTGCGGAGCGAAGAGCGGTATCGAACGTTCATCCAGAAGAGTTCCGAGGGCATCTGGCGGTGCGAGGTGGCCCAGCCGATCTCAACCGCCCTGCCGGAAGATGAGCAGATCGAGAATGTGTACCGCCATGGCTACCTCGCCGAGTGCAACGACGCCATGGCTCGAATGTACGGGTTTTCTTCGGCGGCGGAGATCGTCGGCTCCCGGCTCGGTAATCTCCTCCCGCAGTCCGACCCGCACAACATCGAATTCCTCCGGAACTTCATCCGCGGCGGCTACCGCCTGGATGGGGTGGAGTCTCACGAGCTCGATCGCGACGGCAATCCTAAGTGCTTTCTGAATAGCCTCGTTGGCTTCGTCATTGACGGCAGCCTTGTCCGAGCCTGGGGAACACAACGCGACGTCACCGAGCAGAGGCGAATCGAGGGAGAGCTTCGCAAGAGCGAGGAGAAGTTCCGCGGCATGGTGGAGACGGCAAATGAGGGCATCTGGATCCTCGACGCCGAGGTGCGCATCACGTTCGTCAATCAGCGCATGGCTGCGATGCTCGGCTACGAACCCGGGGAGATGCTAAGCCGCACGAAGTGGGATTTCTTGTTCGATGCCGACCAGACCCGGGTTCGCGAATTGTTCGAGAATCGGCGGGCCGGTATCAGTGAGTAGGCCGACGTACGCTTCCGCGCCAGGGACGGGCGGGAGGTCTGGACAATCATGTCGGCTCGCTCTCTCAGCGATGACCGAGGGAACTTTCGAGGTGCACTCGACCTCTTCACCGACATGACCGAACGCAAGCAAGCCGAAGAAGAACTCCGGAAAAGCGAAGAATTCCGGAGACGAATCCTCGACAGCACTCAAGACCGCGTCATCGTGCTCGCCCTCGATGGCACCGTCTTATCGATGAATGATGCTGGACTCGCCGCCCTTGAGATTGAGGAGACCGCGGCACTCCAGCACGCCGCCTGGACCGAGCTGTGGCAGGTCGAGGAACAGGAGGCAGCCCGACGAGCCATCGACGCCGCGACAGCGGGTGGCGTCGGCAGGTTCCAGGGGTACCTTTCCACTCAGAAGACCCACACGCCCAAGTGGTGGGACGTGATGATCACACCGATCCTCGACGCCCAAAACACGCCGGTGCAACTGCTTGTTGTCTCCCGCGACGTCACCGAACTCAAGCGGATGGAGGTTGCTCTGCGCGATGCCGATCGCCGCAAGGACGAGTTCCTCGCAATGCTCGCCCACGAGCTTCGAAACCCGATCTCTGCCATCACCAGCGCGGTGGATCTTGGACAGCATCCCCAGATTTCGGGAGAGGACCTGCGCTGGAGCCAGGAGATCATCCAGCGGCAGATCAAGCATCTAAGTCGGCTCGTCAACGACCTGCTCGACGTCTCTCGCATCATCCACGGCAAGATCGAGCTGCGGCACGAGCTGCTGGACGCCGAAGTGATCATCAAGCAAGCCATCGAGTCCGTCAGACCGCTCATCGTCGAGCGCGAGCATCATTTCGAGCTCGTGATGCCATCGGTCACCCCGCCAATCATGGGCGACGCGACTCGGGTCGAACAGATTATCGTCAACCTGCTGACCAACGCGGCGAAATACACGCCAGCCGGCGGCCACATCCGGCTCACGGCAGAGAAATCTGGAACCCATTTCCTGATCAAGATTCGCGACACCGGGGTCGGGATTCCGCCGGAGAAGATCGCCGAAATGTTTGATCTCTTTTCACAGGGCGACCGTTCTCTGGCACGCTCTGAAGGCGGCCTCGGGATCGGACTCACTCTCGTCAAGCGGCTTACCGAGATGCACGGGGGAAGTGTCACCGCCCACAGCGAGGGACCAGGAAAAGGGAGCGAGTTCGTGGTCCGGCTGTCGCTGGCTCAGAAGGCATCAACCGGCGGAGCATCTCAGGCCACGACCCATGTGGCGCCCGGCACGGAAGCGATAGAGCCGTGCACGATTCGCTGAACTCCTCTCATTCGTAGAGTCCGCCTCTTGCGACTCGTCGCCACATCTGCCATAACGATTCCTCGCGTGAACGCCTCCGCATCGAGGTTCAAGTGATTCGCGGTGATCCGATGCTCGGCAAGCTGGTTCTTCCTGAGATCCGAGAGCTGATCGAAGCCGGCGAAGATGCCACATTGCGCGACGTCGTGAATAACTGGCTCGCGCCCGACCTCGGCGAGGTGGTCTCCAAGCTCGAGCCCGACGAGAAGGTCAAGGTCCTGCGTTTGCTCGAGCCCAGGCTGGCTGCCCAGGCGTTCGAATACCTGGACCTGGAAACCCAGCTCACAGTCCTGGCCGCGGTTTCCGATCCCGAATCTGCCATCATCCTCAATGAGATGGCGCCCGACGACCGCACGGCGCTTCTGGCTGAACTCTCGTCCGACCAGGCCGAACGGTTGCTCGCCCTGCTCGATCCTGAACAGCGTGCCGTGGCGCGGTCGCTGCTCATGTATGGTGAAGACAGCGTCGGCAGGTTGATGACTCCGGACTACGTCTCCGTCCGCAAGGACTGGACCATCCGCCACGTACTCGATCACGTGCGCACCCACGGACGCGACAGTGAAACGCTGAACGTCGTGTACGTGACCGACGCCAACAATCGCTTGATCGATGATCTCCGCATCCGCGAGGTCCTGCTCACGCCGCTGCATACCCACGTGGTCGACATCTGCGACAACCGGTTCATCAGCCTGAACGCGTCGGACGACAAGAAAACGGCGGTCGAGATCTTTCGCAAGTACGACCGCTCGGTCCTCCCCGTCGTGGATAGCCACGGCCGCCTGGTCGGAATCGTGACCCTCGACGACGTGATCGACGTTGCCGAGGAGGAGGCTACCCGTGAGATCCAAAGGTTCGGTGGTCTGGAAGCTCTGGACGAGCCCTACATGAGTACGTCGCTGCTGGAGATGGTGCGCAAGCGTGCCACCTGGCTGGTGATCCTGTTCGTGGGTGAAATGTTCACCGCGACCGCGATGGGCTACTTCGAGGCCGAGATCGCCAAGGCCGTCGTTCTGGCACTGTTCGTCCCCCTCATTATCTCCAGCGGCGGCAACTCGGGTTCGCAGGCCGCGACGCTTATCATCCGCGCACTGGCACTGGGCGAGGTCAAGCTAAGCGATTGGCTGCGTGTGATGCGCCGAGAGGTTCTTTCGGGGCTCATGCTGGGAACCATCCTGGGGACTATCGGCTTCCTGCGAATCGCCGTCTGGAGCTCGGTTTCCAACCTCTATGGCGAGCACTGGTTGCTCGTCGGCCTGACCGTGGCCTTTTCACTCCTCGGCATCGTCCTTTGGGGCACGCTTACCGGATCAATGCTTCCCTTCTTCTTGAAACGGATGGGACTCGACCCGGCCACCTCTTCGGCCCCCTTCGTCGCCACGCTGGTTGACGTGACCGGCCTGGTCATTTATTTCACGGTCGCCATCGTGATTCTGCGGGGAACGCTTCTTTAGGCGGTCTTCGTGGTCTCGCGATAAAAAGGGTCTGTCTCCGAAAGAATTGATGGAAGGAAACCGCGGCCTCCGGGCAGTATGAAGGTGCAGCAGGCCAACCGCGGAGCCGGAGACTCAAGCCCATGCCGTTTCGACTCAAGCCGACCACCGCGCGGGACCTTCAGGCGCTCTTCCGTGACGGATCGATGGGATCGTGGACGGACGGTCAGTTAATGACGGAGTCGCTTGGCGATGGCGAAGCGAGGGAGGCCGCGTTTCGAGCCCTCGTGATCAGGCATGGCCCGATGGTTCTGGGTGTTTGCCGGCGCATTCTTGACGATCCTCATGCCGCGGAGGATGCTTTTCAGGCGACCTTTCTGGTGCTCGTGAAGAAAGCCGGAACGCTGCGCGACCGCGATCAGGTGACGAGCTGGTTGTACGGTGTCGCTCAACGAGTTGCGCAAAGCCAAGGCCGAATCGGCCAGACGTAGGGTTGTGGAAAGCCGTGTCGTTCCCGACGTGGTTCAGGGGGTCTGCGATCACGCTCAGGCCGAGCTGCGGGCGGTGATCGATGAAGAGATCAAGAGGCTTCCCGAACGGTACCGACTTCCTTTGATCTTGTGCCATCTCGAGGGCATGAGGCACCACGAAGCGGCCGAGCGGCTAGGCTGCCCGGTCGGCACCGTCGAGAGCCGGCTGTCGCGTGCCCGCGACCGGCTTCGAGAGCGCCTGACCAGGCGCGGCCTGGCGCCTGCCGGCAGTGTGCTTGCGGGACTTCTCCTCTCCTCCGAGGCCAGAGCCAGCTTGGTCTCGCTCGTGGCGTCCACCACACGGGCTGCGTTCAAGCCGTCCACGGTCGCGGTCGCGAAACGCTCCGCCTGGCCAGACTGGCTGCTACACACCTTCGCGTTCAAGCCGGTCTCGTCCGTTTGGGCCGGGATGGCCACCCTCTGCCTCACCATCTGCGGGGGGGCATCGCTCCTGATGACAGATGCCTATCAAGCGCGTGGAACACAAGTCGGCGAAATTGCTCGGCCAGGATTGACCTCTGAGCCTCGATTGCCCGTCAAACAGTCTCCGGCTCTTTCTTCGGCTTCACCGTCCCCGAGCACCGCGTCCGTAGCGTCAACACCCGCGCGTAGAACTCCCCACGCACGTGCTTTTCCCCTGGCGGGAATCTCCATCGACGGCCGCCTCGACGATTGGCCCGCAGACTTGACCAAGTACCCGATCCGGAACCGCCTTCGAAATAATAAGGACTACGACATCCGAAAAAACGCGCCGGCAGACGACCCGGGTGCCTTTTTCATGACCGGTCACAACCTCGAAAAGGGGCTGATTTACATGGCCGTCGTCGTGCACGACAAGGATCTGGTCGTCGATAACAAGGACGTCATCCACACCGATTCTGTCGAAATCTACATTGACGGCCTGATGTCCGAGCGAGTGTATGGCGATTCTACGACTCCCCAGACGAAGAAGGGTCTATCTGCTACTGATCTGCCCGTCGTGCAGTATGTGGCGATACCAGGCGTTGGGCCGGCCTATGCTAATCCCGGAGGCGGTAACCCCGCGCTCATGTATGGCAAGATCTCGAAGTCATCGACCCGGATGCGCTACCGTCGCGAAGGCGAAGTCACAACCTATGAATGGGCCGTTCAGCCGTTCGATCATTACCCCGATCGTCCCACCCGGCTCGAGCGCGGCAAGATCCTGGGACTGGAGGTCGCCGTTGTCGATCGTGATTCCAATCGCAGCCGCCCCTACTTTTACACCTGGGGCGCTCCACCGGTCAGTTTCAAAGGCTTTGATGCTGGACAGCTCGGCGAATTGACGCTGGAAGACAAGCCCTGACAGTCACGCTCCCCGGCCTTTTCTTCCGTGTTTCACCAGATCGACGCGGGTCGCGGGTTCCCCCACGCCCGGAACTTGCTGGGTGCGCCGGTTGCATTGATTGCTATTTGGTACTCCATCGTGCGGGAAAGGAAGCTCGGTTCCCGGCGTACACCTTGATAGAGCTTTGACAACTTCGGCAGTGCCAAGCCAGAAAACGACAGGGCGAGTGGATGAGAGCCATTGACAATTGTCAGACCATTCTCTTGCATTTGTCGTATGGAGCCGGAAACCCTGGCTTTCCAGGGATTTAGTGGGTGAATGAGCTCTCCGCGACAGGTTCCTTTTCCGAGACAGAAAGTGAGTTCCGCGATGATCAACTCAAGTCTCTTGACCGGGGTTGCGAAATGCCTGGGCGCGCTCATTTTGAGCGTGGTTGTCCTCTGGGAGACGGCTGATCACGCCGGTTTCGCGGAATCCGAGGTATTCATTCATGTTGCGGCCGACGATGTGGAGGTTTTGGTTGACGAGGAAGCTTTCTGGATCAAATCCGCTTTGAAGGACGTGATTGTTTGCCAGCTTCGTCCCGGCCGGCACGAGCTTCGGATGATGCGCGGTGGGCAGCTCCTTTACGAAGAAACCTTCACCGTCGAGAATGGCCGCGACGTCGTGCTCACTGCTTGGGAAGACTCGTCCGCCTCGAAAGTCTTTCCTCGCCTGGCGAAGGCTCATAAGCTTTGATCAGTGGAACGACTTGATCAAGGATTATCAAAGCCCGGGGGGATCCGATGCATCGCGACCATTCGAGGGGAATCACGCTGGTCGAGTTGCTGGTCTCGATCGGTATCGTTGGCATGATGGTGCTTTTGCTCTTGCCGGCTCTCCATTCCGCGCGGGCGGCGGCTCGGCAGGCGAGCTGCGTGAACCATCTGAAGCAGCTTGGGCTGGCCTTGCACAACTACCACTCCGCCAACGACTGCTTCCCCATGAGTCAGTGCTGGGGCGAGGGTCACGGCATCGGGCACACCGTGTTTGCCGCCCTCTTGCCCTACATGGAACAGGCACCGCTCTACAATACTTACAATTTCAACCTCGAGAACTGGCACGACGCCAATACGACGGCTGTTCAGAGCAGGGTGGAGCCGTTTCTCTGCCCTGACAACGCCCGGGTTGAGAACGTTCCGGCCAGCGAGATTCGTTATCCCGAGAGTCGTTCGAGCTTCGCCCGGGCTCACTTCGGTGCCAACTGGGGGGGCGGCCGCGGCCCCTGGGGTGAAGAGTTCGTCAAGCAGCACGATACCTATCAGGGCGTGATGATGACCGTGATCAACGCCGACGGGCGCGAAAAATCGGCCGACGGTCAGCCGCGGGCCAGGGTCGTTCGCGTGCAAGACATTCTCGACGGCACGTCCAACACCCTGGCGATGGTCGAGAAACGAGACAGTTTTGGCTGGGCGGTCGGCGGCTGGGGCGGCAGCGAATTCGACGTTCACACACAGCCTGACTACGATGGCAAGGATCCGCTGGCCCACAAGGTCTATACCGGGGCCGACCACGCGGCAGGGCCAAATGCTCTCTTGTGCGACGGCTCGGTGCGGTCGCTCGCACCCAAGACCGACCAGGCTGTGTGGTTCGGCCTGATCACCCGGGCCGGCGGCGAGGGCGCGGAAGCGAATGGCAAGGCAGGGATCTCGCTGATCGATGAGCTCAAGCAGAATCCTCCCAAGCCCGCGGCCTCGAAGAACCGGATGAGCCTGTATTTCCTCGATCTCGCGTCCAAGAAGACGACGCTTGTGGCCGCCGAGCCGGGTCCGGGCCTGGACCAGTGCGGGTCTGCATCGTGGTCGCAAGACGGCAGGCAGATCATCTTTGACGCCCAGCCTGTGAAGGATTTGCCCCATACTCGGATCAAAAAGATCAGCATGGCCGGGGGACGACTGGTGGCGAAGGACCTGGGCCCAGGCAATTGCCCGACCTTTTCGCCAGCCGGCGATCGCATCATCTTCTTGCTCAATCCAAACCAGGTGCCAGGCGCCGAGGTCGGTGTCTACGTCATGCAGGCTGATGGCTCAGACAGGCGCTTCCTGGGCGGTTACGGCAGACCGCGGTGGTCGCCCGGCGGCCACCAGTTCCTGCTCATCAGTTTCACAAATCCTTACGAAGTGACGCTGATCGATGACCGCCCGAACACCAAGAGCGGCGTTCTCAAGATCCCCGACCAGAAGATTTTTTCGATTCCTTCCTGGGCCGGCGAGGGCACGATCATCGCCGCGATCGGTGCCGAGGCCGCCGACACGATCGCCCTGGTCGATGTGGCTGACCCAGAGGAAGCCAAGATCAGGGAAATCCTCTGGAAAAAAACCAGCGGTCCAGACCTGAAGCCCTACGAGCCCATCTATGCGCCTGCGACCCGCCGATGTATCTTCGTGGGCGAAGACGCCAAGGGGATGGCGCTTTACTCCATCGAGCCCGGAAAGTCCACCGAGCCCAAACGGCTCGAGCCAGGGCCGACCGACAACCTGATCACGGACCTCGCCTACTCCCCCGACGGCCGCTTCATCATCTTCTCCAGCAACCGCCCCGATCGGTGAGATCGAATGCCACTTTTTCGTCCTATAATTGCTCTGGAACGCCACCAAAGCGGCGACCGGAGGTCTGGGGAGCACTTGGCGGTGCTATCGGGGAAAACCCACCGTAGGTTCGATTCCTGCTTGCCGCACTTCGACGTGAGATAGCTCGCAGGGTGGGTCGAGCAGAATCCGAGGCCCACCAGCTTACTTGCTTGCCGCGCTTGGACGTGAGATTAGATTCTCCAGCAGACCACCCATTCAGCTCGCCTTGCCGGCGCTCACGATCGGCTGGGTGCCGCGCTCGGAGCAGAGGACGACCAATAGGTTGCTGATCATCGCCGCTTTCTTCTCGTTGTCGAGCTCGACGATGTTCTGGTGCGAGAGCATTTGCAGCGCCATCTCCACCATGCCGACGGCTCCCTCGACGATCGTCTGACGGGCAGCAACCACCGCGCTGGCTTGCTGGCGCTGGAGCATGGCGTGGGCGATCTCGGGGGCGTAGGCCAGGTGGCTGATCCGAGCCTCGAGAACTTCAACGCCGGCCTGCGAGAGTCGCTCCTGGATCTCGGTCTTGAGATGCTCGGCAACTTCGGCCGTGTGGCTGCGCAGCGAGATCTTGCCGTCGACGTGAGCGTCGTAGGGATAGCTGAGTGCCATGTTGCGCAGGGCCGACTCGCTCTGGACATGAACGAAATTGTCATAGTTGTCCACGTGGAAGAGCGCCTCGGCCGTGTCCACGACTCTCCAGACAACCACGGCCGCGATCTCGATCGGGTTGCCGGCGAGGTCGTTGACCTTGAGCCGCTCGCTTTCGAAGTTTCGCACCCGCAGCGAGAGGCCCCGCTTGGTGAAGAACGGGTTGACCCACCTCAGGCCCGGTTCGCGCACCGTGCCCATGTAGTTGCCGAAAAGCTGGAGGACCTTCGCCTCGTTCGGGCTGACCGTGAACAGCCCGATCAGGCCGAACAAGGAGACGATTCCGGAGAGAATGCCCAGTATGATGAGCAGTGGGTTACCCCATCCTGCTCCAAACAGAAACATCACTCCGGCCAGGACCATCCCTACCAGGAACAGCGCCAGCATCCCAAGTCCCGGCTTGGGAATGACCAGTACCTCGCGCATGATCTGTGACGGCTTTGTCGTATTTTCCCAGTTCTCGTCCATCGTCGGATTTCCTTGTCTTGGCATTGACCAGAGTCGGTTACGATCAAAGGTGTGTTCGCTCGCATGAGGTGCGGGATTGACGAGAATCGACCTTCGGTTGTGACACGTTGGGTAAGGATAGCGAGAGGAGTTCGCAAATGAAACCAATATCCCCGATGCTGCATGGCGGCCTGCTCACCCTCCTCTTGCTGACGCCGGCCGCACACGCCGATGAGAAGAACTCGCCACCTCAGCCTCTGATCGGCTACACCGAATTCCGCACGGACCTACCGGGCGGCCGGCACGCGAACGTGGCCACGATGCGCGCGGTCGTCACTGCGATGGACGGCACGGGCCGGCGAGTGCTGGCTGAAAACCTGGTTCCGCGAATCGGACGCCTGGACCCAGTTCGCCGGCTGGTCGCCGGACGGAAAACTCGCGATCATCGGGCGAGGATGGGAGAGCCCCGAGAACGGCCGCTGGGAGGAAGAGCACAAAACGTTCCGCTACAATGCCGAAGGTTGGCTCTACGACATGTATCTCCTCGACCTTGCAACCGGCAAGGCCCAGAACCTCACGGACGTCGATCGCGTCAGCTTTCACAACACCGGCCTCTTCTTCTGGCCGAACGACCCGACGAAGCTCGGCTTCCAGGCGATCGTCGACGGCGACTCGCATCCCTTTCGCATGGACCGGGACGGCAAGAACAAGCGCGACTTGACCAAGGACTCGAAAGAGTTCGCCTATGGCTTCAGTGCCTCGCCTGATGGCCGGCGGATCGCGTACCACAAGAGCTACCAGGTCTACGTCGCCGATGCCGACGGCACGAATGCCCGCTTGATCCCGACGGGTCAGCCGTTCAACTTCGCTCCCCAGTGGTCTCCGGACGGCAAACACTTGCTCTTCGTCGCGGGTGAGCACTACAACTGTCACCCGTACGTCGTGGCGGCCGACGGCACCGGCCTGCGCAAGCTCGCCGATCGCGGCGGCTATCGCGGTGTGATCGAGTTCCTCGACGTGCCCGACTTCCACGGCGGCAGCAGCGACATCCCCGCGTGGTCGGCCGATGGCAAGTCGGTCTATTACACGGCCAGCGTCGGCACCGAGCGTCGAGCTGTTCCGCGTCTCGCTCGACGGCCAGAGCGAGCGCCTGACGCGGACCGCTGAAGGCTCGCTGCACTACCACCCCACGCCCTCACCAGACGGACGCTGGCTGGCCTACGGATCGAAGCGCGAAGCGGCATCCGGCAGCTCTACGTCATGAGCCTCGGCGGATCGTTCCGAGCACCGGCTCACTGCGCTCGGCAAAGGCCACGCCGCCATGTGGCCGCACTGGCAGCCGCGACCTTTGATTTCCGGCACGTCGACGACTCCATCAAGACGGTAGCGATGGTCTCTGCCTGTCTCACCGTCGATTACGGGCCTTTCGGGGCTCGTGTCGTTTCCGGAGCGTGGAGCTTCCGCAGCCGCTCTTGACCCATCCGGTCAATCCAGGAGGTACGGCATTCCTCGCAGAGGCGCTCGAAGAGGTCGATCGCCTCTTTGGTCTTGCCCGCCCGCGCAAGGGCCTCGGCTTGGTTGAACCTCTCCTCGCCGCTGGTCAGCACGGTGGAATGGATACGGATGGCCTCGTCCGTGGTCACGTTCGACGGCACCTTGGCAAGCACGGGCGGAGTCAGGGTCGGTGAGGATGCCGTAAGCCTGGGGAACCCGTTCGCGGAACAGGCGGCCGCGGCATGTCGCGCTGGGTGTTGTAGGCGTCTCCGCCCTCGCGCCCGCCGAACGGGTCGATGTCGGCGATGGCCAATCCATCGGGTTCGTTGGCTGTGGCGAGGATCTTGCCCCGCGGCGAGATGACCATGCTGCCGTGGCCGCGCATGGCTACGACAAGATAGATAAAGTTGTCCACGGCCCGCGTGCGGAAGGCAGCCAGGCTGATGTCATCGTCGCCAATGGCCGCACCGCCGAGCGTGGGATGGAAGACCAGGTCTGCTCCGGCCAGCGCCAGGCACCGCGTCGCCTCGGGAAAGACCATGTCGTAGCAGATCAGCATGCCAACGGTTCCGAGGTCCGGCGTGGGGAATACGGGGAACGTCTGGCCTCTCGAGCGACCTTGCTCGGTCAGCGGCAGGTTGACCTTGTGATAACGGCCGATCTCCTTGCCATCACGACCAAGCAGAAACGACGTGTTGTAAGTGCGGCCGTCTTTCTCTATGACGTCGTTGCATACGACCAGGTACATGCGGTGGGCCGCCGCCGCTTTGCCGAGCCGGTCGAGCATTCGATTCACGGCCTCGATGAGCACGGTGTCCAGAGACTCGTGGTTCGCCGCCTCCCACCTGAGCAGGCCAAGCGTGTCTTCCGGGAGAGCGACTGCGTCGCAGCCGGCGGCTCCGGCCCTGTTCACGAGTTGTTCCAGTTCCATGAGCGACTGGTCGACCTTGGCCAGGACCTCGGTGGGCTTCAATCGAAAGTCGATTGTCCGGTTCCTGGGCTGGGCAGCGGCCACGCGCATTGTCAACTTGCCATTCCGCGACGTCGTCTGGGCCACCGTTGAACCGAGGCGCCCGGTCCCCACGGTCAGCTCGTCGATCCAAAGAGTCTGCTCGTGGGGCAATAGACCCGGCCCGAAGTAGGGGGCGAGCAGGAATTGGTTGAACTTCATGTTCGGGAAATCCGTCGAACGAAGGATCACGTCGGTGCGATCGATCACTACCCTGCCGTCGAACCAGGCGCGCACGATGCCATCCGCGTTGGGACGATCGCGCTTGAGATCGAGGGTATTCAGGCGAAACATGGCCTCGACGCAATGCCACTTGTCGTCGCTGAACAGCGAGTCCTTGCTGTCGTGGAACGTGCCGTTGTATCCGCCCCGCAGCGGGCCTTGGGTGAGCCCGTGCCGGGAGTCCCGATTCTCGATGTCCTGGGCCGCGAGTCGCAGTTTTCCCTCCTGCGGCTCGATGTACACGGTCAGGCGGCTGGCGGCCGGGTCCATGGTACTTTTGATTCTCGGTCGTCATGAAATGCATCAGATGAGGATGATAAGAGCGATTTGTCCAGCCCCATCCTGGCGACAGCTTGATGAAAAAGCGTACATAAACCGTGTCCGTCGGCTCGAATAGCCTGCGCAGGGCTGAACCCTCCGGGGTGGTTGTGCCTGGCTTCCAGTGGTACTCGATGCAGCCGCTGCCGGCCTGGGGACCTTGACGAGAGATTGCGAAGCTGCGGCCGTCGTACCAGCCTCGCTCGAGTAACCGGGCGTCATCGAAGCCCTCGCGAAAAAGCACGCTGGCCGCCTCGTCGACCGAATCGCCAGCAATGCCCTCGGCCGCTGTCGCCCAGAGGATGGTGGCCATTCCAAGCGCGGCAGCAATTCTGGTTCGAGGGCCACGAGTCCGGATTGAATGTCGCATCGCTTCACTCCTTGCAAATGGGAACCCGCGCCCGGCGAGAATCTCCGCCGCGACACCGACCGAGCTGCTACTCCGATCCGGGCACGGGGATCGAGGTTGAGCCGTAGAGTCGTCCGGATTTGACGGTCGCGACCGGGCTCAGTTTGCGGTGTCCGATGCGGCGCCTACCAAGCGAGTCTGTGAAGGTAAAATCCCCTTCCTGGAGCGCGAATACCGAGACATCGGCCTCGGCGCCCTCGCGGAGCGTGCCCAGACCGGCCGCGAAGCCGAACGTCTTTGCGGGGTGGGTTGTCACCCGCGCGATCACCTGCTCCAGCGTCAACCCGAGGAGCAGGAATTTCGAGAGCGTCGTGGCCAGGTCGAACACGGGGCCGTGGATGTTGAACTGGTGCAGATCGCTCGAGATGGTTCCGGGCAGCAGGTCCTGGGTGAGGGCCTTTTCGGCCACATCAAACGCGAAGCTGCCGGCGCCGTGGCCGACGTCAAGATGCACTCCGCGTCCGACGGCCGTGCGCACAGCGGGTAAGACCCGTCCTTTGTCGTCCAAGATGCCGCCTTCGCGCCCGTGGAAACAGTGAGTGATGACGTCACCAGCGCGGAGCACGGGGAGAATGTCCGGCAGCGGGGTGTGCGTGTCGCCGATGTGCACCATCATCGGCAGTTTCACGGCCTCGGAGGCCTCCCGCGCCAGGTGGAGGGCCTTGAGGTCGTTGTCGCCCGCGATGTCGCGCGACAGGCGAATCTTGATGCCCAGGATCACGTCGCGATGACGCTCGATGGTCCGCACCGCCAGTCCGGGATTGGCGTACCTCAGGTCCAGCAGCTCACCATGGGGATTGTCCGGCGAATGGGTTGACTGGCCGACGACGGAGATATTGAGCAGCGCCCGGACTCGAGTCTGGGCAACGTCGATGACGTACTTGCGGAAGCCTGGAAACGTGTTCGCGCCGGCGGAGCCGGCATCGAGAACGGTGGTCACCCCCTTGGCGACGCAGTTGGGATCGGCCGGGATGGCGAGCGGGGCCACCCCATCGTAGACGTGAACGTGCACATCGATCAGGCCCGGCGTCACCACCATGCCACGGACGTCGAGGACATGCCGTGCATCGTCCTGGGGAATATCGGCCGCCACCCGAGCGATGGAGCGGCCGAGGATGGCAACGTCGCGGGCAGCAGACAGGTCCTGCGACGGGTCGACCACCCGCCCACCCTTGATGAGAAGGTCGTATCGCTTTTGCTGCTGGCGCGCCGCGGCCCGAAGGGTCGCTCCCTCGCCGAACATGTAACAGAGCAGCGAACCCAGCAACGTGCCTCGGGAGAAGGATCGCCGCGTGAAAACACGATGACGGTCCCTGGGTTGTCGTGTCGCGATCATGACCTCACCCGGGTTAAATCTCCAGGAAATCTCCGCTGTGAGCCAATCGAAAACGGAGCCAATCCGTGACCATGGGGACAAAGGCCCTTGTGAGATTCTAAGGAATCGTTGATCATTCTTGCGCGAGTGGCAGGAGATTCATAGTGCTCGCTGGAGCGGTTCAAGGGCGATTCTTGTCGCTGACGATAATCTTCGAGAAGTTCATACTGTTCATTCTGTATAATCTGTTTGGACTATCAGGAGGGGTGCCCTTCAACTGGATAACATCGGTAAGGCCGATAGGGCCGCCTTGCGCCCCAAGGCCGAGGAGCGAGGCAATTACGGGTCGCAGTGAAGAAGACTGATTCCCTTCCGTGAAGGCCGCTGGTAGAATCAGTGACCTGTCGGTAGAAGGGCGAACTGAGGGTGATATGTTTGCTAAGCCTGATGCAAGCAGGCTTTTATCAATATCAATCTGACGGCGATCGAGCAGCGCCGGGGAGTCGCGGCGATGGCCGGTGAGCCGAGCCTGGAACCACGCAAGAAAGTCTATATCGAGACGGTCGGCTGCCAGATGAACGTGCTGGACAGCGAGCTGGTCATTGCCCGGTTGCGCCAGGAGGGCTACGAGCTGACCGACGACATCGAGGCGGCCGATACGATCCTCTACAACACGTGCTCGGTGCGACAGCACGCCGAAGACAAGATTTACAGTGCCCTGGGCAGGATCAAGCACCTCAAGCGGCGCAAGCCCGAGGTTTCGATCGGCGTGCTGGGATGCATGGCGCAGAAAGACCAGGGCCAGATCCTTAGGCGTGCGCCTCACGTCGATGTGGTCGTGGGCCCTGGTCAGCTTGGACGAGTACCGGAATTGCTTTGCCAGGCCAAGGAAGACGGCGTGCCGCGGATGGCGGTCAGCCTGGCGCAAAGCGCCGGCTCGCGGGAGTCGATCACCGCCAGCTTTGAGGGTTACGACGCCGACCGCGAGCCGGCCATGAGGCCCAGCCCGTTTCAAGCGTTCGTCCGGGTCATGATGGGCTGCGACAAGTTCTGCACCTATTGCGTCGTCCCCTCGGTTCGCGGTCCCGAGCAAAGCCGTCCCCCCGGCGCGGTCCTGGAAGAGGTGCGCCTGCTTGCTGGCCAGGGAGTCACGGAGATCACCCTGCTGGGCCAAACCGTCAACAGTTACAAGTTCCGGGAGCCGGACGGCCGGACCACCCGGCTCTCCGGCCTGCTGGCCCAGATTCATGACCTCGCCTCCATCGAGCGGATCAAGTTCATCACCAGCTTCCCCAACGACATGACCGACGATCTGCTCGAGGCCATCCGTGATCTGCCCAAAGTCTCGCGTTACGTCCACGTCCCCGCGCAAAGCGGCTGTGACCTGATGCTCACCCGGATGAAGCGAATGTACACAGTATCCTTTTATGAGGATATGCTGGCCCGGTTGCGACAGACGGTCCCCGGTGTCGCGGTCTCGAGCGACTTCATCGTGGGATTCTGTGGCGAGACCGAAGAGTCGTTCGAGCGCACCGTCAGCCTGGTCGAGCGGGCCCGGTTCAAGAACAGCTTCATCTTCAAGTACAGCGCCCGGACCGGGACAAAGGCGGATTCGCTCTTTGCCGACGATGTGCCCGAAGAGGTCAAGAAGCGGCGCAATAACGATCTGCTGGCGGTTCAGACGGCGATCAGCCTGGAAGACAACCGGCGCTTGATCGGCCGCGAGATGACCGTGCTGGTGGAAGGGCCAAGCCGCTCTAGCGCGCGGCGCGAGGGCTGGCAGGGTTTCGAGCAATTGACGGGTCGTACGCCGTGTGATCGGATCGCGGTCTTCGCGGGGCACGAGCGGCTGGTGGGTCAGATGGTCAGGCTTCGGATCGAGGACGCCAGCGCCGTGACCTTGTTCGGTCAGGTCATGACGGCCGATCGGATCGGGTCTTCGGTGTGAAGGGAGAGGCGATGGGTGGCCAGCTCCGGGAGCTGGTGACTTGCTGGATGGCCTGGGGTGGAATCGATGAGGGTCTGGCGCCGAGCCCGGAGCTGATGGAAGCCGGGTTCGGCGGGGCGGCTGATCCGTGCCGGCCAGGTGCCGATCCTCGTCTGATCGCGGGCTGGGAGCACCGGCACGGCTTTCGCCTGCCCTCCGGCCTGCGGGCCTGGCTGATGCTCTCCAATGGTCTCTATCTTCAGGGCCCCTTGATCCATCCGATTTCGGCCATCGGTCCCATGATCGTCTTCTCGCGGATGCACGATCTGCTGGTTCAACCCGAAAGCTGGTTCGAGCTGGGAAATCCCAACATCGAGACCATTTGCATTGACCTGGCCTATCGCTGGCCGGGCGGTGGCAATCCCGTCTTCAGCTCCGGCGACGAGCACACCCGGAGCATCCCCCGAATCATCGCACGTAGCTTCGAAGAGTGGTTCCTCGCGCTCTTGCGCCACGGCGGCAGGGAGTTCTGGCTCGATCCCGGTTTCGTCAGTCTTGGCGATCCGTGGCACGCCCACCGCCGTTTTACCCCGCAACCCGAGCTCCCGGAGAGTCTACGGCGTCATGCCGAGCTGGTCGTTCCCTTGCTTCGAGCACGAGCGGATGAACGCGAGATCGCCCGGGTTCTGGGCCTTACCAGGGGCGATCTGGAAATCCTGCTTCGCCACGTTCAGCACATCAGCACAGGGCTTACAGCTGGATGATCTCGCCGAGGAACTCTTCTCCGCGAATCATCTGGTTAGAGTGCGCAGGTGACAGGTCAAGGGGCGGAAGCGGGTACGTCGCTAAAATTGTTCCTCGCGTCAAACTGATCGCGTCCTCGTTGCCACATCGTCCCCGTTTCCACCTCCCGGGGAGGCCGATGGCGCCGGGGTCATCGCGGACAGGTCGGGATCCACGGTTTCCTGCCCGTAATGGTCCGCGAAACACCGGAGTAGACCGTCATCTGGCGCAGACCGAGCGCCGGGCGCGGCACCCGCCGGCGCGGGTCGGCCGTGCCGGTGGATTCAGTTGTCCCCGCGAGAGACTTCGATCGGAATCGAAAACCCACCGTTCCGTGTCGATCCCTGTCATCCATGGGCATCTCCCAAAGTTTGACCGTCTGATCACCGGCCGAGGCCAGTGTTTGGCCATCGGCGAAGAAGGCGACTGCATGGACCCAGTCACCATGGCCCTTCCACGAGTGGCGCGGACTACGCGATTCCAGATCCCAGAGCGTGAGATCCCCCCGACTATCACCGGTGACCAAGCTCGCGCCGTCGGCTGCAAAGTCCATCGAGATCATCGATTCCGCGGGCCCGCACAGACAGGCGGATTCTTGGCCCGTCGCCGGGTCCCTGAGTCGCACGCACGGATCGAGACGGGAGGTAGATGCGAGGACCTTTCGGTCGGCTGAGAACCGCAAGCAGAAGACGGTCAAAGCGGGCCGATCCACGGGGGGCGGGATCAGCCAGCGCAAGTGGCTCGTGGCACCATCCCAACACCGGATCGAGCCGTCCTGACTACCCGACACCAGAGTCCGGCCGTCGGGTGCAAACGCGACCGCCGTCACTGCGTCGGTAGGCCCATCGAGGCGCGCTTTCAATCGTCGGCTGGCAAGGTCCCAGAGGTAGACGCACTTGTCACCGCCTCCCGAGGCCAAGGTCGTACCGTCCGGGCTGAACGCAACTGCTCCCACCCAGCCAGAGTGCTCGGCAAAGCTCCACTTCTTCTCGCCCGAGGCCACGTCCCAGATGGAAATTTTTGACTTTGCGTCGCCGACCGCCAAGGTTGTCCCGTCCGGTGCGAAGGCGAGACACAACGCATGGGCCCGCTCACCTGGCAGGACCCGCGTTCGCCGGCTTTCGGGGTGCCACAGCCGAACGATACCTGCTGCGTCGCTGGTGGCCAGAATCGTGCCGTAGCTTGTGATCGCAATCCTGTGGATTGGCGCCGGGTTTTCGAGTACGCCTCGTAAGGAGGCGGCCTGTCTTTCCGCGTCTTCATCGGTGAAATAACAGACCGCGCCGATCGAGGCGAGCAAGTACAGCGGCATCATTCTCGGCAGAAGGGACAACTTCACGGGGTACGTCGTCTCGTCAACATTGCTTCGACCCCCCTCGGCGGCCCTGTGGATCGGGCCGGAGGCGCTTGTGTCGCTTCTCATATGTCGCCTCCCCTTGTTCCGGAATTCTGTGCACGAGAATCGGGGGTATCAAAGCCAGGTCGCAAGTCCGCATTCGGCCGTCCCGACGCCACGACCGCCAGGCGCGGGACCGATCGCACGCGGGAAACCGGGCCGCCCGAAAGTGCGACGCTCCTTCCCAGCGTGTTCCCGATGCCGGCTCGCCCGTTCGAATCGTGATCCACGTTCCGCAGCACGGCACGAATTCGACGCGCCAGTGACGTCGATGGCCGGGGACCTTCGCCGGCACCCCAGGCGGGTATCGGGACGAGGGGTCGGCAAGTTTGACGTACCCGCAGCCGCAGGGCCAGCAGGACAATGGGCCAGCCCGCCAGCCCCTTTGGAACCGGTCTCAGCTCGACGTCACTGGGCCGGCCGGTTAACTGCCGGCTTGGATTGGTTCCCGGTCGATACCGCAGCCGCCTGTCGCGGGTCACTGCCCAGCCAGTCGGAAGCGAAGAGCAGATACCGATGGTCGGGAGACAAGCTGAGGCCGCTCAGCTTTGGACCGCCGATTTCGAGCGCGGTAAGGCGGCCCTGCCCGGGGACGTGTTGCGCCAGGGCGAACAAGGTGCGGGTGTTCAGTTCCTCGCCGACGAAGAAGAGATCTCCAGAAGGTGACGTGAGCACAGGCCAGCGTGCGAATACATTAGACGCCACACTACGATTCCAGAGCGTTCGCACCACCTTCGCTTCCTCGGGCCGGCTGACGTCCAGGATCACGATGGAGTCCGGCACGACCCCTCCGCCGATGCAGGCCACGATCTGGCCAGGCGCCGCCCATCTCGGCCAGGAGAAGATCGACTGTCCCGGGACGTCGATGCGGGTCGTCCGCTTCGTCTCAAAGTCAAAGATCTTTGAGATCGTGTGGGACAGCATGCCGTTCAAGAGGATTTGAGCCTCATCGGGTGACCAGAACGGAGCGGCGAGCTCGCAGAGCCGCCTCCGGTTCGTGCCGTTGGCGTCCATCAGCCAAACCCCTTCCGGCTCGCCGGACGGGTCCCCGGGGAAGAGCACGAAGGCGATGCTCCGATCGTCCGGCGAGAACCTCGGGCTGTCCCCCGAGCCGACGTCGCGAAGGTGCGGTAGGCCATCGCGGCCCTCCAGGATGATCATCCTCGAAGGCCCCTGCGCCGTCGGCTTGGCACGGAAGAGGATGCGCCGGCCGTCGTGCGACCAATCGGGCTGTTCGGCGAACGGCAGCCCCGTCACAGATGTGTCTGCGATCATCATGGTCCATCCGGCGGCGAGGTCCCGCATAAAGATCTTCGTCCCGTTGCTCGGATTCAATGGCTCTGGAGGATGACGCCTCAAGATCTCGGCCATGCGGTGGACCTCTTCGGCGGGGTCGACGGACACGATCGGCAGCGGCATTGGAGGAGGAACGACGGCGCCGGCCGTTGACCGGGGCGGCGCAGAGGTATCCGCCTCTCGGTGCACAGTGAGGACTGTCCTTCCGCCCCGGCTGATCGTCACCAGCTCGTCGCGGAGGATCCTGCCTTGCTTGACGGCCTGGACGCTGTGTTGGCCTACCGAGAGCCTCAGCTCCTTGACCCCCGCGCCCGTCACCACAAGTTCGGAGCCGTCGAGCTTGATGCCCATGTTGGGATCATCAGTTTGGACCACCAGGGTTCCCTCGGGCGTTTTGAGCCTGAGCACGGTGGCCACGTAGTTGGCGGCCTGACCTGCAGCCGCGCGGACTCCGGGGAAACTCAACAGTCCCGCCAGTATGAGGCAGACCGGGAATGCCCCGCAGACAGCGATCGCTCTGCGGTTGCGCACTGGAAGAAGCTCGGCCGGCAACGGCACGCCTGCTGGCTGCTGGACATGGGCCAGGCAGCGGCCCAGCAGGTCGGCCACCTCGGCCGCCGAGTCGAAGCGGTCGGCCGGGTCCTTGGCGTGCAGCCTCTCGATGATCTTCACCAGCCAGAACGGGATCTCGGGATTGATCGCCCGGATAGGCTGCGGCGTCTGCTCGCAGACGCACCTGAGAGTGGCCATGCTGGTATGGCCCCGAAACGGGGCCTGGCCCGTGCAGAGGGCGTAGAGAACGCTGCCCAGGCTGAACAGATCCGTCCGATGATCGATCGGCTCGCCGCTGGCCTGCTCGGGAGACATGTACTGCGGCGTCCCGCCCACCACGCCCGGATGAGAAACCGTGTCGTCGTCCACAGCGCGGGCCAGTCCGAAGTCGGTGATCTTGACCCGTTCGACGCCGTTCTCCAGCAGGATGTTGGCGGGCTTGATGTCGCGGTGGATCAGCCCCTGCGCGTGGGCCGCGGCCAGGCCGCCGGCAGCCTGGGTACCGATCCGGAGGATCTCTGCCAGCTCGGGAGCATTGCCCCGATCGATCAGTTCCTGGACCGACTTGCCGGCGATATATTGCATGACGAGGTAGGGGACGCCCTGAGGCAAGGTGTCCACGGCGTGGATCGTGACAACGTGCTCGTGGACCACGGCGGCCGCGGCCTTCGCCTCTCTCGCGAAGCGGCGCCGTGCGGTGCCGGTTGCGGCCATGCCAGGGGTCAGAAGCTTGATCGCGACCAGTCGGTCGAGGGCCCGGTCCCGGGCCAGGAACACGATGCCCATGCCACCTCGGCCGATCATGCGAAGGACGTCATACGTGCCGAGCTTGCCCAGATGTCCCGATTGATCGGGGGGCTCGAACAGGCGAACGAGGATGTCATCATCTTCCGGCGGCACTTCCTCGAGTCTCTTCGTCCATTCGCCCGGAGACGGGCCAGGCAAATTGTCGCGAAACAGCGCCAGGTCGTCCCAGAGGCCGCTCCGTGCCGCCAGCCGGTCGAGAACGCCGCGGCACTCCCGGCAGGTTTCGAGGTGCGCGATAACCTCGGTCTCCGTCTGGTCAATCTCGGACGGATCGTCCCTCAGCAGGCGATGCAGCCGATCCGGACTGGGGCAGTTCGACATGTCGAGTCTCCGGGAAAAGCGCGAGGAAGCTCAAAAAAGAGTTCAAGAGGTAACTCCTGGCACGAAAACAGCCAAACCCGGCGCGAAAACATGCTCGATCGTGCTTCCTTGGTCAGCCGAGGCTCATGTTCTCCTCGATCCGATCGACCTCTTGCCTGATGCGCGCCATGACCCGGCTGCGAGCAACGTACAGGGCTCCGGCCGTCAGGCCCAGTTCTGCAGCCACTGCGGAGAGGTCCCGACCCTCGACGGCGGTCCGCCAGAAGGCCAACCAGGTGGTTTCTTGAAAGTGCACGCGTGCACACTGTGTCGCTCTGGCAAAGATCTGGCGGCGGTACTCAATGTCAAAGAGGGCGGAGTCGAGATCGCCCGCGGGCTGGGCCTTCAGGAGCTCGACCATTTCGGTGCCTCCCGCTCCGAAGCTGGCGGTCTGTCGCCGGCGGGCGGACAGGAGGTTGACGATCAGGTTGCGAGCGACCAGCGAGAGCCACGAACGGAACGAGCCCTTGGCGGGGTCGGGGTCCCATCGCTCGATCGCGTCGGCGACCGTGCGGAAGACGTCCTGTGCCAGGTCGTCCGCGTCGGCCTCTTGCACGCCCTTGGCACGGGCGAGGCTATGGATCAACGGCTCGTAGATCTCTACGAACTCGATCCACGCCCGCTCGTCGCGTGGCGCCTTGAGACGGACCAGCAGGCTCGTACGGGTTGGCGGAACGGCTGCCAATGAATCCTCCCTAAGTAAATCTCAAATGGTCCACCGAAATCTTACAAGAGAAGTGGAGAATTCGAGCAACAAGGGGAAGAACAGGCATCGCGATCCGCCCTCGGCTCGATTGACACGTCATCGTGCATCCGTCTGTCGGGTGAGGCTTGCAGGCGGGAGCCGCGCGCGGCGGGTTCATCGTAAGGATTGGGTGGCTTACGACGCAGGGGGGAAGAGCATCGCGAGGCTACCGCCAGTTCATCTGAATGATGAGCAGATTCCCGAAGAAACGGTCAATCGAGGGCGAGCGTGGCTCAGGTTTATGCTGGAGGAGTGTTGCTTCCGGCCTTTGGCAATTCGGCTTCGGGAAGACGGGCGGCTCGTGTGGCCGCTGTCGCGGCGGGGTGGTCGCGCCAATGACATTGAACGAATCGATCGTATGAATTGTGAGTGACTGCCTCGCCCCGGCAAATGAGCCAGTTGTGCGTAGACACGCGAATGTGTCAAATCCGCAGATGATTCGGGCGGTCGCCATGGCTGGGCTCATGGCGAATGGAGATCAGAGACGGATGGCGTTTCCACGATCCTCAAAGCGTCATCGATCCTATCGTAAACCGCGTGACGGCGCCGTTCGAGCAATTTCCCGGATCCTCACGGCTCGAAAGGCAATGTTGCCGCCATGATTCTGAAGGCAAACATAGCCCTTCTTCGGCTTCTCACGAAGCGAGGGGATCTGCCGCTGGTCAATCTCGACGATTATCTCTCCGTTGAGAGTCACCTTGATTCGGGTACCAGCGCACTCCACCTCGATACAGTTCCACTGCCCCGCCGGTTTGATTGCGCTTCTGACCGGGGCGACGTAACGATACAGCGAACCGCTGGAGTGGATGGTGGGCGGTTTGCCCGCGTCGTTGATCAACTGGATCTCGTAGCTGTAGAGTGACGGCCGCGTGGCCCGCGACCTGGCGGAGTCGAATGGTCGCGTACGGACGCCGATCCCGCTGTTGCACCCCTTTTCCATGCGAAACTCGACGTGCAGAATGAAATCGTCGAATTCGCGGCGATCGTATCTCAGAAAACCGAAGCCCTTGCCAGTGCATACGATCTTGCCGCCCGCGACGGACCAGACGGGCTGCGTTCGGTCATCCTTGACGTATTCGCTGACTCCCTCGGCAACCCAGCCATCGAGATTCTGGCCATTGAAAAGGACAACGTCAGCCGCAACGTCAGGCGTCAATCCCAGTGCAAGTGCGAGAAGTGTCGCGAGCATGGTTTTCTCACGATTTGGGAGGCAGTCGGCTGAAGAAGACCTCTATTCCACACCTGATCTCAGCGGTTTTTTCTTGAGTGACGTCTTTTCGAAAGAAAAGTGAAACGCTAATCGCTGCTGCGTGTCTCTACCGGGCTGTAGCCTCTTGTCATTGGGAGTCGGGCCGTGCGCCTGCATGAGTTCACGAACCTCACGCGCGGCTTCCGAACGCTCTTCAGCGCGGGAGCCACCGGATCACAGTCTGACAGCCAGCTCCTCGAACGGTTCCTGGGCCGATCCCAGGACTCCGCAAACGCCGCTTTCACGGCCCTGGTAGAGCGCCACGGTCCCATGGTGCTTCGGGTCTGCCTCAGCGTCCTTCACGATACCCATTCCGCGGAGGATGCGTTCCAGGCTACATTCCTGATCCTGGCTCGAAAAGCGGGCACCATTCAGAATCGTGAATCGGTCGCGAGCTGGCTCTTCGGCGTCGCGCGCCGGGTCTCGATTCGGGCCAGGGCCCAGTCTTGCCGGCGCGCGGCGCTGGAACAAAACGATCCGGCCCTGATCGCCGGCCTCCCTTCCGCGTTCGCCGGCCCGGCAGAGCTGATGCCGGAGATCCAGGACGAGATCGCTCGATTGCCGGAAAAATACCGTGCTCCGGTCGTCTTGTGCTACCTCGAGGGGATGACCCATGAGGAAGCTGCAGGCCATCTTCGATTGCCAGTCGGCACGGTCAAGACGCGGCTCGCACGCGCCCGAGAAAGGTTGCGCGGGCCGCTGGTCCGCCGGGGACTGGCGCCGGCCGTGATCGCGGCGTGGATGCACGCGGAAACCCGAGCCGCTCTGTCCAGTCAACTCGCCGAGCAAACCGCGCAAGCCGCGATCAGCTTCGCAGCAGGCGGCGCGGTTGGCGTCTCAGCTTCGATTGTCGCTCTCGTACACGGAGTCCTCAGAGCCATGTTTCTCACCAGACTGAAAACCCTCACCGCTTGTGTCTCGACGGTTCTCTGCCTGTTCCTGGCGTCGGCGATTCTTGTGGCCGCATTCTCACGATCGGCTCGATCGAGCCAGGCCGGCGGCACGCCCCCGCCTTCAGGCAAGAGCCAAGAGGTCGTCGTACAGGCCGTTGCCCGGACTGATTTTCAGCGCACGACGAACCAGCCGGGTACCGTGGAGGCGTTCGAGTGGGCCAACCTCTCTCCCAGGGTTTCCGGTTACCTGAAAGCCCTCAACGTCGACATCGGAGACACCGTGAAGAAGGGGCAGCTTCTCGCCCAGGTCGAGGCGCCCGAGCTCGAGGCGGAAGTCGAAAAAGCCCAGGCCGTGGTTGAGCAGGCCAGGGCCCGCCTGGTCAAGGCGAAAGCCGCCGTCCAGCTCGCGCAGGCGTCCATCGAGGTTGAGAACGCCAAGACCCAGACGACCATCGCCAGGTTGGATCGTGCCAGTTCGTCAGTGAAATTCCGCGAGAATTCGCTCAAACGGATCAAGGACCTCGCCGCCAGAAATGCCGTGGAAACGCGCCTGGTCGACGAGGCTCGAAGATCGTGTCGCGGAGGGCAGGGCCGATCTTGCCGAGGCCAAGACCCAGGTCGTCTCGGCAAGAGCCGCCGTCCAGGAAGGCAACGCAAATCTGGAGGCGGTCAGATCCACGGTTACCGAGGCGGAAGCCACACTCCACGGAGCCGAGGCGGACCTCCGGAAAGCGCAGATCGGTGTGAGTTCAACCAAGGTGTTCTCTCCCTGGAACGGCATCGTGACCAAGCGCGGCTATCACCTGGGAGACTTCGTGAGGTCGGGGGATGCCCCGAATTCCGCGCCGCTCTTGACCGTCAGCGAGACCGGGAAGATGCGTGTGGTCGTCGAGGTGCCCGATCCGGACTCGCCTTACCTGGATAAGGGCGACCGGGCGATCATCAAGTTCGATGCCCTGGCAAACCGAAATCGGGTCTACCATGGCGTCATCGCCCGTACTTCACTTGCGGAAGACATTGGAACGCGGACACAACGGGCGGAGATCGATCTGAATAACGCCGATGGCCGCTTGCGCTCCGGGCAATACGGCAGGGTGACCATCTTTCTCCAGGACCGGCGCGGCGTGCTTTCGATCCCCGCGTCGGCCGTCATCGAGCCAGAACGTAGGGCGGTCAAGCCGCCTGTTATCGCATCGTTGACGGGCGCGCCAGGCGCACGGCGATCAAGCTTGGTGAAGAAAGCGGTGATCGCGTGGAGGTACTCGAAGGGCTGAAGGAGGGAGACTCGGTCGTCGCCAACCCAGGCCCGAACCTTGCCGATGGAGCGATAATCTCAATCGATCCGGGTGCCTTCGCTAAGCCAAAATGAGTGATTCACTGCTGCGGAAACAGCGAATCAGTCGCTCTGCGGTGCCGCTTATGCGTGTCCCCATCAGGTGCGAGACGGAAGCGGCTTCGAGCTCGAGTTCCGCGATGTTCTGGGCGATCCGATGCTGGGCATGCGAATCGATGTAATGGTTGGGGACGATTGACCAGGTTCGTCCATCCTGTGTGATCAGCGGAAACCCGAAGATGAGTCCTCGCGGGACGCCATAACTGCCGTCCGAGACGACTCCGGCGCCGAACCACCGCGTGAAGGGTGTTGGCGAGGTGATCGATCGGATTGTCCCGAGAATCGCCTGGGCCACGCTGCCCGCGGGAGAAGAACCGCAGAGAGTCATGATATCCCTGGTCCGGTTGGCGACGGTCGGCTCGAGAACTTTATGGACCCAATCTGGATCGTCGAGCACCTCAAGGGCGTGGTGGTCACCGATCCAGGCGTTCTTCACATCAATGTACGCAGTCGCACGTGTAGTTTCCCCAGACCGTCACCCGCGTGACCTGGCCCACTGGCACGCCAGCCTTCTCGGCGATCTGGGCCGTCGCCCGCATTCGGGCCAACCGATTCAATGCGAACCAGTGCTCGGAAGGAACGTCCTGAGCATGCGACTTGGCGATCAAACAATTCGTGTTGCAAGGATTGGTCACGACGAGAACCCTGGCGGTTGGGGCCGAGTGGTTGATTGCCCGACCGTGACCAACCATGACGGGAGCATTCGCGCGAAGCAGGTCGAGCGGGTTGCGAATTCGTTGGTGTAAGGTTTCCCCCCCAAGAGGATGACCCAATCGGCGTCCTGGAACATCTCGCTTCGGATCGGTCCCAATTCGCAGGCTGGAGAGCAGGGGAAAGCTACAGTCCGTCAACTCCATGGCACAGGCGTTGAGACGTTTCATCGCCTCTGGCAGCTCCAGGAGGCTAAGGGCGACGTGCTGCTCGGCGCCGAACATTCCTCCCGAGGCGATTCGAAAGACGAGTGAGTAACCGACACGTCCGGCTGCGCCGGAGATCGCGATACGAATGGGTGTTTCCATGGCAGACTCCTGGGCCTTGATCGGAGGGCCGGTAATGGAGCAGGCACGTGGCTCGATGCACGCGAATCCATGTTTTGCTCGACTCGTCGAGTCAGTCACGTTCTCGGGGAACTGGCTCAGCGGCCGTTTCGGACGTCAACTGACGGCGGAAAGGGTCGGTCGGCGGCGTCCTTCACCACCAGCGAATAGAGCGACGGAACGACCAGGAGCGTCGTTACCATTCCCGCCAGTAAGCCTCCAATGACCGCTCGCCCCAGGGGGGCGTTGGCCTCGCTGCCTCGTTCGACGGCCAAGGCCATCGGCACCAAGGCGAAGAAGGCCGCCAGGGCCGTCATGACCACGGTCGAACACGGATCGACGCAGCCTTGCGAATCGCCTGATCCGGTGTCAGGCCCTCATCGACTCGCAGGTTCTGGGCGAAATCGACCAGCAAGACTGTGTTCGAGACCACGATGCCCACCATGAAGATCACTCCCAGCAACGACTGAACGCTCAGCGCAGTTCCCGTGAGATAGAGCACGACGATGACGCCGATCAGGCCGATGGGCACCGAGAACAAGATCACCAGCGGAGTCAGGTACGACCTGAACAGGGCGACCATCAGGAAATAGATCAAGGTCGTGGCGAGGATCAGGCCAAGGGCCAAGTTGCGGAACGTCTGTTGCATTCTACCATACTCGCCGCTGAGCACGATCTTCGTGCCTGCCAGAACCTTCCGGTGCGAGACGAGGGGTCATACGCAGTCCAGGTGCTCTCCTCGAACTCGTGAGACGAACCGAACCCATTAAGGATTCGCACGATGTCGTCGGAGACGTGCCCCAGGTCGCGACCCTGGACCCCCATCGTCAGCTCGATCGTCGGCTGAATATTGTAGTGCTTGACCTCGGTCGGGACGGTGGACCTGGCGATCGTCACCAGGCTCCGCAAACTGATCGGTTTGGGTCGAACGGTACTCGTAATGGGTATGTCCAGCAGGGTCTCGATCGACCCGATGTCCCCTTCGGCATACTGTACGCCCACATAGTATTGGTTATGAGTGACCGGGTCGATCCAGAAATTCTTCTTGTTGAACTGGATGCTCGAATTGAACGCGGCGATCACGTTCTGCATGACATCGACCTGCGTCAATCCCAGGTCGGCTGACTTGGATCGGTCGACTGTGATGACGAATTGCGGGTAATTCAGACGCTGATTGATCCGAGCTGTCCACCACGCCGTCGACGTTCTCGACCTTCGCCTTGATCGCGCTGGCGATCTTGATGAGCAAGCTCCTGGTTCTTTCCCGTGACTCGAATGTTGATCGGAGTGGACTTTCCCTCGTTCATCGCTCCCCGAATCATGCCTCCGGCATCGAAGGAGAACTCCAGGTCGGAACAATCCCCGGAGCTGTTGAACATCTGCCGGAGGACATGTACATACTCCTGGGCGGAGCGGGATCGTTCCGGCGTGAGCTGGACCTTGACCACGGCATCCATCGGGCCGGCATTGGGTGTGTAGGCCGCCGACCAGTCTGGCGTCACTCCGATCTCGGAGATGATCAGTTGCAGATCTTCCCGCGAATACTCTTGCGGATCAGTTCCTCGACAACCGCGATCCGCTCTTCGGTACGCTCGATCCGCATCCCGCTGGGAGCACGGACATAGACCTCGAAGGTCCCGGCATCAACCTCGGGAAAGAACTCGCGGCGAAGCCGGGTCCCAACAGCCAAGGACCGCTGCGAGCAGGGCGACGGCCCCCAAGACCACTTTGAGCCGGTGGTTCATCACCCGGTCAAGGAAGCGGCAATAGGCGATGATTCCTGCTCCGATGATCCTTTCCAGGGAGTCGAAGACCCGATGAGCAAACCCCGCGCCTCCGCGGGCTTCAGTCTTCGCGGTCAGACCAACCTCCTGCGCCGGATTTCCCGTGGCCGGGAAGAAGAGGCTCTGCTTCGTGACCAGGGTGATCGTGCTGAGACCGCAACCAGCCTGCCGCCCGGGACGGCACGAAAGTCCACGATAGGAAGTAGGTTGCAACCATCGAAAACGTCACCGCCATCGCCATCGGCCGGAAGAGGAACTGACCCTGACCTGGCATGAGCGCCAGCGGAGAGAGGACCAGCAAGGTACAGAGGCTGGCCACCAGGATCGGCGTCGCCACCTCGCTGGAGCCCAGAAGCGCCGCTTCGCCAGCTTCGACCCCCATGCTCAGATGGCGATGGATGTTCTCGAGACAGACGATCGCGATGTCGATCATCGGGCCGATCGCCAGGGACATTCCCGCCAGGGTCATCACATTGATCGTGTTCCCCGTGAAGTAGAGGCCGACGACCGCCGCACAAACCGAGAGCGGCAACGTGAGAATCGCGATCGCCGTCATTCGCCACTGGCCCAGGAAAATCAGAATGACCAGCGAACAGAGGATTGCTCCCAGGACCCCCTCTTGAACCAGACTCTCGATCGACTTCCGCACGTAGAACGACTGGTCCATCACGAGGTTCAGGCTGATCCCGGGCCGGCTTAACCTCGCCTCCATCTCTCCCAGGCTCGACCTGGAGCTTCTCGATCACCCGCAGGGTGCTCGCGCCGAGTTGCCGGTAAACCGGAATGTAGACCTCGCGCCGGCCGTTGACGCGAACCACGTTGGTCTGGATGAATGAGCGTCCTTCGGCGTCCCCACGTCTCCCAGATAGGCTGCGTTCCCCTGGACGCTCCGCAGCGGAATCAATTTCATATCGTCGGGCTGCTCGAACATCGAGTTGGAGTCGATCGCGTAGTCGGTATCTCCAAACTTGGCATCGCCGGTCGGCAGGAACACGTTGGAAGCATCCAGCGCCTTCATGACATCAACCGGGCCGAGACCACGAGACTGCATCTTCTGGCGATCGAGGTAGACCATGACGGCGCGAATCCTGCCGCCATAAACCACCGGAGCAATGGCCCCCTGGATCCCCATGATGAAGTTGCGAACCTCGTACCGGCCCACGTCGTACAGAATCGACTCCGTATTCTTTGGATCCTGGCTGTCGACGGTCACGATCCCCACGGGAGTGGTGCTTGTGGGATCGAAAGGGAGGACCACCGGCGGCAAGGTTCCTGGCGGCAGATTGGGGATCGCGGCCAGAGCCAGCGAGTTGACCTGCGTCAGCGCCCCGTTGGGATCAACGTCTCCCTGGAAGTAGTTCCTGACGATACTGGCCCCGATGATGGACCGCGAATCCTGCCGGGCGGTCCCGGAAGCCTGGCCAGTCCAGCGCTCCATGCGATTGGTGATGTCATGAGCAATACTTGCTGCAGGCATTCCTCCGTAGAACGTCAGGGTTTGGACCGCAGGACTCTTGAATACCGGCAGGATGTCAACCGGTATGAGATTGAAGCAGAGCACCCCCAGGACGACGAAGGTCAGCGCCATGACCGTCACCGCGGCTGGGTTCTTGAGCGACCCCCGGATAAAAGCGAGCATGAGATCACTCTCCTTGCCGAACGCCTGGGATCGAGTAGAGTACCAGGGGAGCGACTCGCTCACGGTTGCCGAGCGAGCCGTCGTTCCGTATATCCGCTCCGGACGAGGTCGGCCATTGGTTTACATCAAGGCGTACTCCCCAGTTCGTTCTGCAATCGATGCTCCCGTTGTCTTTTTCACTTGTTCATCGCGGGTGTGCTTTCGAAACTCTGTTGGAGATGAGCGAGACGGCGGATTGATGTTCAGCGGAAGGGAAGGGCATCAGGCCCGAGGGAGCATCCGGGAAGCCATGCGAGACTGAAAGTCCCTTGGGGGTAAGCCTTCGGTCTCTCGCATCGAATGGAGTTCTAGTGAAATCCCCTTATGTATCCACACTCTCGGCGGATGCAAGCCCGACCGTCCAGTCGCCCTGACGGGGTTCAAGAGGGCAACTCATGATTTTCGCCAACATCCCCCCCCCGCAGAGAACGGACCAATTAGGGATTCGCTCGCAGCTCAGACCTGGGTCTCGCACAACTCCGCTCACAGTACATCCTTCATGAAGATCTTTCAAATTAAATCTTCTTCTTCGGCTGTTCGGGCGCGCAAGGGACCGTGAAGGAGAACGCGCCGGCCCTGGCGATTGAGCCAGAGGTTGGTCGCACCTGAAAGTGAGATGGAGAATCCTGATCCGTTCGTGCCGCCTTGATCCACCAAGCATCGTGATCAGGCGGTCCCGAGCAGGTGGGAAACCGAGGCGGCTTCGAGCTCGAGCTCGGCGATATTCTGAGCGAGTCGATCCTGCGCCTCCGCGTCGAGGTAATGGCCTTGAGCGATCGTCCAGGAACTACCGTCGCGTGTGATCAGTGGGAAGCCGAAGATCAATCCGCGAGGGACTCCGTAGCTCCCATCTGAAACGACGCAGGCATTGAACCACCGTTCGAAGGGAGTAGGGATCAAAATCGACCGAATAGTCCCCAGAATGGCCTGCGCCACGGTTCCGGCGGGAGGAGGCATCGCCCAGCTTCATGGCCTGGTGGCTCCGCTCCGCCAGACGAGGCAGGAGCACTTCCCGGACCCATTTTCGATCGTTGATGACTTCCAGGGCGTGATGCTCACCGATCCATGCGTTGCTGACATCAATGTAAGCGGTTTCACTAGAATTGCCCCATACAGTGACCCGGCTTACCTGGGACACGGACACCCTGGCTTTCTCGGCCAGCATGGCCGTGGCCTGCATGCGTCCCAGACGATTCAGAGCAAACCAGTGGTCCGCCGGTACATCCGGGGCGTGCGACTTGGCGATCAGACAGTTGGTATTGCATGGATTGGTCACGACGAGGACCCTGGCCGTGGGTGCCGAGTGATTGATGGCACGGCCGTGATCCACCATCACGGGGCCGTTTTCGCGCAGCAGATCGAGCCCGCTTTGCACGTCCGGCCGATAGGTAGACCCACCCAGCAGGATCACCCAGTCCGCCCCCTCGAACATCTATCGCGGGTCGGTGCCAATGCGCAGCTCTGGCAGCAGGGGGAATGCACAATCCCTCAGCTCCATCTCACGGGCTTCGAGCCGCGGGAACGACTGGGGAAGGTCGAGAAGGCTGAGAGAGATAGCGCTGTTCGGCTCCGAACATGCCTCCCGCGGCGAGTCGAAACATCAATGCATAGGCGATTCGTCCGCCTGCGCCCGAGATGGCGATTCGTATGGGTATTTCCATGGAAAAACTCCCAGGCTTGGTTCCAGGGCGAGTAACGGAGAAGGCACAGGGATCGGTATACGCGAATCCCTGCCCTGCTCGACCTGTTCGATTCAATCGCCTTCTTCGACCGCGGGCTCAGGGGCGGTCTCGTCTGTCATTTCGCGTCGGAACGGGGCGTCGGCCGCATCCTTCACCACCAGCGAATACAGGGACGGGACGACGAACAAGCGTCGTGAGCAAACCCGCCAAGAGGCCGCCGATGACGGCGCGGCCCAGCGGTGCGTTGGCCTCGCTTCCACGCTCCACCGCCAAGGCCATTGGCACCAGCGCGAAGAACGCTGCCAGGGCCGTCATGACCACCGGCCGGACCCGGATTGAGGCGGCCTTGCGGATAGCCTCGTGCGGGGACAACCCCTCGTCGGTACGGAGATTCTGGGCGAAGTCCACCAGCAGCACCGTGTTCGACACCACGATGCCGACCATGAAGATCACGCCCAGCAGCGACTGCACGCTGATCGCGGTCCCGGTCAGGAAGAGCATCGTGACCACGCCGATCAATCCGATGGGCACGGCGAACAAGATGACCAGCGGGGTGAGGTACGACTTGAACAGAGCCACCATGAGGAAATAGATCAGTAGAGTGGCCAAAAGCAGGCCGAGCCCCAGGTTGCGGAAGGTCTGCTGCATTCGTTCGTACTCACCGCTGAGCACGATCTTTGTGCCCTTGAGCAGCGACTTGGCGGAGGAAGAGGGATCGAAGGCGACCCAGGTGCTCGCTTCGAGCTCGTGGGGGACGCCAAAATCACCGAGGACCTTCACGACATCGTCGGAAACGTGCCCGAGGTCGCGGCCCTGAACCCCCATGGTGAGCTCGATCGTGGGCTGGATGTTGTAGTGCTTGACCTCCGTCGGAACGTTCGTCCTGGTCAGTGTGACGAGACTTCGCAAGTTGATCGGCTGCCGCTGCTTGGGACTGGTGATGGGGATGTCCAGCAGCGTCTCGATCGACTTGATATCCTCCTCGGGATAGGAGACCCCCACGTAGTACTGGTTGTGAGTGACCGGGTCGATCCAGAAGTTCTTCTTGTTGAACTGGATGCTGGAATTGAAGGCGGCCACGACGTTCTGCATGACGTCGACTTGCGTCAATCCCAGGTCGGCTGCTTTGGCCCTGTCGACCGTGACGTAGTACTCAGGATAATTAAGTCGCTGAATCACCCGGGAGTCGACCACGCCGTCGATCGTCACCACTCGGTCCTTGATCGCGTTGGCAATCTTGTATGCGGTGACCTGATCCTTGCCTGTGACCCGGATATTGATGGGCGTTGATTTCCCCTCGTTCATGGCGCCTCGGATCATCCCGCCGGCGTCGAAGGCGAATTCCAGGTCGGAGAAGCTCTTGTCGCTACCGAGCCCCTGTCTGAGCAGCTGGACGTACTCCTGGGCGGAACGAGATCGCTCGTTCGTGAGCTGGACCTTGACGACGGAATCCATCGGTCCCGAGTTGGGCGTGTAGGCCGCCGACCAGTCGGGAGTGACCCCTAGCTCGGAGATGTAAAGTTGCAGATCATGCTCGGGGATGGTCTTGCGGATGAATTCCTCGACCGCCGCCACCCGCTTTTCAGTCACTTCGATCCTGGTGCCGCTGGGGGCGCGCACGTAAATCTCGAACGCCCCGGCGTCCACCTCGGGAAAGAACTCGCGACGGAGTTGAGTTCCCAGTCCAAGCAAGACCCCAGCAAGCAAGACCACGGCGCCGAGAACGACCGCGATCCGGAAATTCAAGACCCGGTCGAGCAGGCGTGTGTACCACCGGATGGCCGCATCGATCATCCCTTCCCAGCGAGCGAACGCTCGGCTGATGAGGCCTCGCCGTCCCGTGGTGGGATGCCCATTCTCGAGGGTGAAGGTCTCGTGTCGCCCGTGCCCGAGCTCAAGATCGCCATGGCTCGGGGCATGGCCGTGATTGCCGTGGGATTTCAGCCAGCCCGCTGAGCGAGCCGGAACAAAGGTCCGCGAGAGGAGGTAAGCCGCGACCATCGCGAAGGTCACGGCGAGGGCCATGGGACGGTAGAGGAACTGTCCCTGCCCCGGCATGAGCGCCAGGGGCGAGAGAACAAGCAAGGTGCACAGGCTGGCGACGAGTTCCGGCATGGCCACCTCGCTCGCACCGAGAAACGCCGCTTCCTCCGGCGTGACGTCCCATTCCCAGATGACGATGCGTGTTCTCGAGGCAGATGATCGCACTGTCCACCATTGGCCCGATGGCCAGAGACATGCCCGCCAGTGTCATCACGTTGATGGTGTTTCCCGAGAAGTAGAGACCGGCCAGCGCACAGCAGACCGAGAGGGGCAGCGTAAGGATGGCAATCATGGTCATCCGCCACTCACCCAGAAACACCAGGATCACCAGCGAGCAGAGAATGGCCCCCAGTACCCCCTCGGTGATCAGGCTCTCGATCGATTTCCTGACGTAGAACGACTGATCCATGACCAACTGGAGGTTGATCCCGGGACGGCTGAGCTTGGACTCCATCTCCTTGAGTGTGTTGCGGATTCTCTCGATGACCTTCAGCGTGCTGGCCCCAAGCTGTCGAAAGACCGGTATGTAAACCTCCCGCCGGCCATTAACCCGGACCACGTTGGTCTGAATGAAAGATGCATCCTGGGGCGTGGCCACGTCTCCGAGATAAGCCGCATTCCCGTGCTGGGTCCGCAAGGGAATCAGTCTCATGTCATCGGGTTGCTCGTACATCGAGTTGGAGTCGATGGCGTAATCGGTGTCGCCGAACTTGGCGTCACCAGTGGGCAGGAACACGTTCGAAGCGTCAACGGCCCTCATGACGTCGACCGGAGCCAATCCGCGTGACTGCATCTTCTGACGGTCGAGATAGACCATCACGGCTCGGATCTTGCCGCCATAGACAACCGGCGCAATTGCCCCCTGGATACCCATGAGGAAATTGCGGACCTCGTAACGGCCGATATCATAAAGGATCGACTCATTGGTACTCGGGTCCGAGCTGTCCAGGGCGACGATCCCAACTGGAGTCGTGCTGGTCGGATCGAATGGGAGCACAACTGGGGGCAAAGTCCCTGGTGGCAAGTTGGGAATCGCCGCGAGTGCCAGCGAGTTGACCTGGGTCAGAGCTCCGTTGGGATCGACATCACCCTGAAAGTAGTTACGAACAATGCTGGCCCCGATGATCGATCGGGACTCCTGGCGGGCCGTTCCCGAGGCCTGGCCCGTCCATCGTTCCATCCGGTTGGTGATGTCGTGGGAGATGCTCGCGGCGGGCATGCCTCCGTAAAATGTCAGAGTCTGCACGGCGGGACTCTTGAACACAGGTAAGATGTCGATCGGGATTAGTGTGCGCAGAGCCCGCCCAAGACGACCATCGTGAGCGCCATGACTGTCACGGCGTAAGGATTCTTCAACGAAGCGCGTATCAGTCCGTTCATGGAACTACTCACCCTAATAGAGACCTGGCCTGGCTAAAACCCGCTGTTTCGCGGCCTCGAGGCCCGGGAGCAAGTCCCGGGAATCGGGCCGACGAAGGGCCTAGCAGCGCAGGCACAATCCGCGAGGGGAGTTGATCGAGTCGGCCGACCCCTGCTGTCGCGGGCAATCAGGAGTAAGGAAGAAACCCGCCGTTGGGTACTGATGGACCGGGATCGGCTGGACCTCCGCTCATCGATTCGTTGGGCAAGCGTGACACTCATCGCCCGGGTTTTCCCGCAGTCGAGCATGAGTGTCGGCGCGGCGGCTTTGCATCAGCCGATCGGGAACGGGCCTGGTCTGAGGAAAGAAGGTGAGACACCCCGGCAGACTGGAGGGAGAAAGGAACAAGCAAGAGCGAAATCAACAAGGCTCGAGATGCTCGGAATGCCATGATGGACGTGGCCCTGAATCGACCATTCCTCCGGTGAGGAAATGGGTTCTCATGAGCAGGAATGGTTTAACGAGATTCTATGAACCGACCGAAGGCCGTCAACGGGTGATGGCTGGTCCGATCGGAGATTTCTCACGTTTCTTTATCGGTTTTAATTCTCTGCAGGACCGAAGCTCGGCACCACGATCAGCGATGGACGCTCGCTCATACACTTGCATTCTGGGTTGGTTGCTTTCTGAAGAGGCAAGGGTGAGCGATCCCGCCTGACCTGCCCGATCAAGCCATCGGACTTGAAGGCCCTCTTGGACCAGTCGTATTGTAGGTCTCGATTCCGGCAACGCCGTGGCCAAGGAGCCATCGTGCCTCAGAAGAACACCTGGAACCGCAGCCAGAACAGGTCCCGGGTGGACCGAAATGGTTCGGTCCGATCACCACGGGACTGCCGAATTCGGAGTGCTGCCAGTCGAGATAGAGCTTGGTGTAGAAGTTCAGGTACCAGTTCAAACCGATGTCCGTCGCCCAGACATGATTTGCCACACAGTTCGGGTCGGCGAAACCCGCGGTGAAGACTTCTTTGCCAAATCTCGAGCGTGCTGAAACGGCCGTGGACTCGATGGCCCCAGGACCCTCTTGCCCTTGGCCAGGCTGAAGTCACGCTTCGGCTTGACCACGCTGACGCGCCGGGTGAGTTCTTCGCCCGTGAGGAAATAGGTCGCCTGAACGAAATATCCGTTGTAGGGAATATAGGTCGAGTTCTTGCTGCTCGTAGGAGTATCCGGCCACGCCCCCGCCATACTCGGTGAGCAGGCTCAGGCTCTTGTAGTACCACACATGTGGCCAGCCCATTGGTTGCGCTCGCCCTGCTCAACGACATTGTTGTTCAGCGACAGGAAGGTGGGGGAGAGCGTTGTCGGCCGCCTGCGAGCAGTGGTTTCGTCGTTGGCGGTCCGGAACGCCTGTGGGCACGATGGGATCGTTCTGGTAACCGACGGAGAATGACCCGCCGATTTGCAGTAATTGAGGGCTTTGAGGCTTTCCGACTTGAGGAACGGTCGGGAATTGATGTAACCGATGACAGTCTTTGCGGCGTTGTGTCTTGAAACGACCGCCGGGGACCGTTGTAGATCCCCGTCGCATATCCCAGCCGGCCTTGATAGAGCTCACCCAGGGCCATCACGCCCATTTGCCGGTTCGTCGCAAAGTTACCCGCGTATATTGACCGTTCCGGCGCGATCAAGTCACCTTCGGCGATCGAATAATACTCGTACAGGTAGGGGGTCTTCATTCGCCCGGCGCAATGCGGAAACGTTCGTCGATGCGGTAACTGATGAAGGCATCGAGCAATGTCGAGCGGACCATAGCCGCGGTTGATTACGGTGTAAAACTCGACATTTCGTGTGACCCGCCCGGTGAAGTACCAGCGCTGGCGAGGAATGAAGAACTGGGGAGTGCAGCAGTCCCTGCTGGCCGTGGGAAACCCGCGATACTCGGCCTGAGTCAGGTTGTGAAACGTGAGCTTGAATTCCTCGTCGGGAGATGAAAGCTCCAGGCCCTCGGCAAACTGACCTTGGCGGTGCTTTCCTCGGACCTTCTCTTCACCTCGCCGCGCTCTCGGGCGCGAAGACGCGACCCTCCGTTCCCTGGGCACCAATGCCCTGAACGGCGCGGCGGCTCTCGCCCGTTGTCGAGGCGACCATTGTTCCACCGGGTCCCGGCACCGTTGTCGGCGGTCCGCCGGCTGGCGTCGCCAGAGCACGCCCCTCGACGCCTTCCACGCCCGGCGAACCTAGCCCTCCGGGTGCCGAACGTCCTCCCATGCCTTCGGCGCCCATCCCCCGGTTGGATTCGCTGGCCGGGGGCTCCTGGGTTTCCACCGCGCCCACCCGGCTGGCCACCCGCGTCCGCCCCGCAGTACTCGCGCCCGATGGCTTGCTCGCATCAGTGGCGTTTCGCTTCGACATCTCATCGTACTTCCGCCGCAACGAATCGTACTGACTCTGAATCTTGGTATTGGCTTCCTCCATGCGGCGGAGGCTCTCCTCCATCTTCCGCAGTCGAGCTTCGAGCTCCACTTGTGCGGGCTCACGAGGCGCCGAAGTTGCAGGAGCGTTCTGCGGCGGATCGGCCGCGCGAGGCGCCACGCTTAGCGGCATGCATACATTATGTATCGACGCAACACCGAGCGCAAGCAATGAAGGCCATCGGCTGACCGCTTCCTTTGCTGGAAGGCCATAAAGCACACCTCAACATCGCTTGCCACCCGGACTGGTACGGGGCATTCGACTCTGCTCGGCGCTCAGATACCGAAGGAAATGCTGCATGGACGAGGCGCGGAAGTCCAAGACCAATGGAACGACAGGATGAGATATCGGCCTGTTCGAGAGCGAAATGGAGGGTTTTTCGGATTGCGCGGAATGAAAGGGCCTTGGCGGTGCGATGCAGAGAACCATTCTGACCGGAACTTCGTAAGAAGTGTCTGGTGTATTCGCCTCACCGCGATCTGTCAGCCGTTTCCAACCTGATTCGACTTTTTGATGGGATCAAGCGGCCGCTTGCGTCATCGGCCGGCCAATCCCTTATTAAAATTCACGATGGCTTTTCGCTTGCCCTTGCATGATTCGGAATAATAATCTTAAGTTCCTATCGAACAGGAACTGCATCCGACCTTTGGGAGGATTGTTTCATGTCGGCGTGGATATCGCCCCTGGAGAGACGTGCGAGCAAAATGGACAGAAGTCGAGTCATGCATTGGTTGTGGAAGACGAACTGGGTGCTGCTGGCGGCCCTGATCCTGGGGTCGGGTGCGAGTCGTCCTGCCCTGGCGGCAGAGTCATGGGTCGGCAAGAGAGTCATCCAAAAATACAGCGACTTCGAGCTTCGAGTCGGAACCAAAATCACTGACCGTAAGGGGTTGATCGAGCTCTACTCGGTCGAGAAGGAGAACGATTCATGGCTCTGGCTACGGGCCGAGCATGGCGACCTCAGTGGATGGGCTCGCGCGGAGGATGTGGTTCCTCTGGACCAGGCGATCGCTTTCTTCACCGACGAGATTCGTGCTCGACCCGGCGATCCCTTCTTCTACGTGCTTCGCCCAAGGTATGGGAATCCAAGAACGAGTTGGAGATCGCCTTGGGCGATATCGATGAAGCCATCCGGCTCGACCCAACTCATGCATGGGTTTACAACTGGCGGGGAATCCTCTGGAAAGACAAGAAAGAATATGACAAGGCCATCTCCGACTATACCGAGGCGATCAAGCTTGATCCCTCCTACAAGTTGACTTATGTCAACCGGGGTATCGTCTGGATCGACAAAGGCGAACACGACAAAGCCATCGCTGACTTCAACCACGCAATCCGGCTTGACCCCAGGGACGCCCGGAACTTCAATCTCCGGGGTTGGGCTCTCTATAGCAAGCACGACTATGTGAAGGCGATCAGCGACTACACCCAGGCCCTTGAGATCAATCCAAAATTTGAAGATGCCTACACGAATCGCGGCATGGCCTGGTTCGCCTTGAGAGATTTTGACAAGGCGATCACCGATTACTCGCGGCTCTCGAGCTCGACCCCAAAGACGCGTACGCGTACAACGACCGGGGCTGGGCCTGGCAGGCCAAACGCGACTACGATAAGGCCCTGGAAGACTTCAACCAGGCGCTCAGTTTCAGGCCCAGGTTTGTGAGAGCTTAACAATCGCGGAATCGTTTTGACCGCGAAGAAAGAGTTCGATCGGGCCGTCGAAGACTTCGACCACGCGATTGAGATCGACCCGCAGCGGGCTCGAACCTACACCAATCGGGGCATCGCCTGGCGCGCGAAGAGTCAGTACGAGCGGGCTATCGACGATTTCAATCGTGCCCTGCACATTAACCCCCGGGACACCTGGACCCAGTACAACCGGCTGGTCGCCTACCTCGACGCCCACCGGGGCGATACCGCGACCGAGGCCCGACGGATCCTGGATCAGACCGGCTGGAACCATGAACTCGCGCTTCACACCGCAGTGATCGGCCATTTCGCCGCCAAGAGGAACGGCCAGACGAATGAGGCCAAGCGATTCCTGGACGAAGCTGCGATCCGGGCGGATTCGCGGCAGTGGACCTACCAGCTCATCAGGTTTCTACGCGGCGAGATCAACGAGCAAGCCTTACTCTCGTCGGCAGGCGATGCCGCCAAGATGACCGAGATCCACTGCTTCGTTGGCCTGCACGACACGCTCTCGGGCCGGAATGAGGCAGCCCTACCACACTTTCGCTGGGTGCGAGACAAGGGCCTGCCAGCTTCGCCGAGTACCGAATCGCGCTGGCCGAACTCGGTCGAATCCAGCGGGTCACGAACGAGGACGATCCAGACCCGACGCTTACAGGTAAGACGGCCGAGCGGAACATCCACAGAAGGGCGGCGGAGCAGCAGCACGCAATGCCTTAATGACCAGCAGGCTTAAGGTGCGAAGCGGCGACTGAAAATCCAGCGGTCAAGAAACAGGGATGGCGTCACCCGCCATCCCTGTTTCACGGTACAGTCGCGATATGTCTGCGTCTCTTCCCGCCAGTGAATGTCAAAGGCCCGCTTTGGGTTGCAACTCTCTATCGGTCGGTGCCCACTTCGCCCCTCCGCTAAAGTCGGCCTGCGCGGTATTTTTCCCGCAAGTGGCGGGAGGCGAAAGCTGAATGTCGCCATTGTTGTGACCGTCACGCTGGTCGTTCGCGCACAGGTCGCAATGACATCTGCTTGCTCGATCCGTTCTGCGCGACAAATCCATCAAGTCGGGAATAAACGTGTGCCGATGATGGACCGTGACAATGGTCAAAGTAGCGTGCTGGGAATGCGCGAGGTTCAGACGCCCGGAGGCTGCCATGGATGGTTTTGGCTCTCATCGAGCCGCTCGCCTCGTTCTGCTGATCATGTCGTGCGCGATTCTTTCGCTCACCCAGCCTGCGGTCGGCGATGATCCGCAGGTCGAGCGGGAGCAGAAGCCTCCCGAGGCGCTGCCTCTGCGAGGCGGGGAAAGAGTCCCGAGCAGAGGGTCGATTCCGCCGTCGATCCCGCCCGCTCCAGAGACAATCCTCCGGACAGAAGTCCAACCGATCGATCTCGGGACAGCCTTGAGGCTGGCGGGTGTTCAGAATCCGGAGCTCATGCTGGCCCGCCAGCGTGTGGTCGAAGCCTCAGCCCTTCAGCAGCTGGCGGCCGCACAGTTCTTGCCGTCGCTCAATTTCGGTACCAACTACGACCTGCACAACGGTCCGATCCAGCAGTCCAATGGTAACATCCTCTCGCTCAACCGAAGTGCTCTCTACGTGGGATCAGGTGCCAACGTGGTCGCGGCCGGGACGATCCACATTCCGGGCGTATTGATTTCCTACAATCTCGCGGACGTCTATTTTACCTACCTCGCCAGTCGGCAAAACCGGATGGCCAAGGAGGCAATTTCGATTGCCGTTCGCAACCAGATGTTCCTGGACGTCACGCTTGCATACAGCGAATTGCTGCGGGCCGAAGGACACAGGGCCATCTCCGTCCAGGCAAGAGACGAGGCCCGGGAAATCGCGCGGCTGACTGCCGAATACGCCACCACCGGGGCGGGGCGTGTCGCCGACGCCAATCGAGCGGCAACCGAACTGGCCAAGCGCGAGGCCCTCCTCATGGGGGCCGAGGGCGATATCCTGCGAGCCTCCGCGCAACTCTGCGAGTTGCTCAACCTCGACCCTTCGATTCGCCTCCATCCAACCGACGCCTTCGTGGTGCCTCACCCGATCGTTCCGCCCCCCATGGCCGTCGCCGAGCTGATCGCGGTCGGCCTCCTCAATCGCCCCGAGCTCCGAGCTCAGCGGGCCATGATCGCGGAGGCGATGATCTCCCTCGAGGGTTCAAAGGTACTGCCGTTCTCTCCCACCGTGATCGCCGGCTTCAGCGCGGGTGTGTTCGGCGGCGGAAGCAACCTCGTCCGCCCCATCTTCGGAGGCTTCGGCGGAAGGTCGGATTTTGACGTGATCGCCTACTGGACCCTGCGGAATTTCGGAGTCGGCAACGTCGCGATGATCCGGCTGGCCGACGCCCACCTCCAGATGGCCCGGTTCGAGCAGATCAGGGTGTTGAATCTGGTCCGCGCCGAGGTCGCTGAGGCTTATGCCAAGTCTCATGCCCGATTCGCCCAGATCACGGCCAGCGAGCAAGCGGTCGAGGCTGGGCGGGAGGCGCTCCGCGAGGACTACGATCGAACTCTCGCGCGAGCGCAACGAGAAGTCCTGCCCATCGAGCTCTTGAACAGCTTTCGCCTCCTGGCCCAGTCACGGTATGACTACCTGGACAGCATCGTCGACTACGATCGCTCCCAGTTCGAGCTCTACGTCGCACTAGGACAGCCCCCGGCTGACGTGCTGGCCCGACCCGTTCCCACCCAGGGGATCAGCCCGTCTGGCATTCCAGCGCGGCCGGGGAACGCTCCTGCACCTCAGCCCGAGCCGGGAGGACAGCCTCCGCGACCGGTTTCCTCCACGATCAATCCTCCCCGTACCGACCAGCGCGGCGGCCGGCGCCCCATGCAGGTGGGACGGATGATCCCCCGGCCCATCCCCGATCTGGCCCCGGTTGCCGGCAGTCGGGATGAATGGCGGGCCGGTCGCCGGACGCTGAGCACCTCGTCCGCCTTTTCGCTGAAGAAAGGATGCTTTCATGCGATCGCTGGACCGTGCGAGGCTCAAGCGGGCCCGACAGAAGCCGAACCACCCCCTGTCCGCGGTTCTGATGCTACTGGTAAGCCTCTGTTCCGGCTGCGCAACCTGAAGATGGACTGGCCTGCGACAGACGGAACCACGCAACGGAGTCCATCAACCGCCACGCTCCTTGCACCCAGGCTGCCCGTCGATGCCTCGGGGTCGGGCCTGACATCGTCTCACGATCGGCCGGTTCGCCTCACCAGGCGGGTGGGCGATCCGCCAGGTGCTCTCCCCTCCGGACGCTCCGTCAAGACAGGGAGCGAGAACGCCAGGGCGGATTCCAGCATCACTCAGGCAGGCCACCAAGCCACTCTGAATTCGGACCTTCCTCCGGCGGGCATGATGGCGGATCTGACCGGACTTTCGAAAGACAGTCATCCCGCGGACTCCGTCATCCCCCCTTCGCGTTCCGAGTACCCGGTCGACCTCTCAACGGCCTTGCAGCTTGCGGTGGGACAGAATCCTGAAATCGCCCTCGCACGTGCCGGTATTCTCGAGGCCCTGGCCCTCCAAAAGCAAGCTCGTGTCCTTCTGCTTCCGTCGCTCAACGCCGGTGGCAACTACGATGGCCACGCCGGCAACATTCAGAGGTCGGCCGGCACCATGCTGAGGATCTCGCGGCAAGCCATCTACTTCGGCGGTGGTGCCGGGGTCGAGGCCGCCTTCACGGTCGGCATTCCGGCGGTGTTGATCGACAGCGCGATCACCGAAGCACTCTACGAGCCTCTGGCAGCCCGTCAGCGAGTGAATGGCTCGCGATTCGAGGCCATGGCGGTCAACAATGATATCCTCCTGGAGGTGGCGCTTCGACATCTTGACCTGCTCGGGGCCCAGGCTGCCCTGGAAGCCTATCGTCTCTCCGAGATGCAGGTTCAGGAGGTCGTCAAAATCACCAGGGATTTCGCGGCGGCTGGTGAGGGGAGGCCCGCCAACGCACGCCGTGCGGAGGCAGAGTGGAAGCTCTTCCTCAGGGAAGTTCAGAAAGCCGAGGAAGAGGTGGCTGTGAGCTCCGCCCGGCTTGCCCGCCATCTGAATCTCGATCCGGCCGTCCGGCTGCGACCGCTTTCCGGCGGACCGATGGCACCCATCGACCTGATCGACTACAACCGACCCGACGAGGAGCTGCTGGCCGAAGCCCTGCAAAGGCGCCCCGAGATGGGGTCGACGGCCGCCCGGATCGCCGAGCTCGAGTACAAGTACCAGGAAGAGAGAGCCCGTCCCCTGCTGCCCAACCTCTGGCTCGGCTTCAGTGGCGGTGCCTTCGGCGGCGGCAGCAACCTTCGACCCCCGGACATCGCTCATTTCGGCGGCCGTACCGATTTCGACATCGTCATCTACTGGACACTCCAGAACCTGGGCCTCGGCAACCTCAACCTCCAGCGTCGCCGCATGGCGCAGGTAGGCGAGGCAAGCGCGGCGAGATCTATGATGGTCAACCGAATCCGCCGCCAGATCGCATCTGCCAGGGCCGACGCCAAGGCAGCCCGGACGCAGATCGACGTGGCCAGGATCGAGCTTCAGACATCCGAGAATGGCTTCAAGGAAGACCTCGCCGCGGTTCGCCAGAACCTCGCCCTGCCGATCGAGGTGTTGAACAGCCAGAACTTGCTGGCCCGGGCGCGCATCAACCTGATCAAGGCGATCGTCGCCTACGACCAGGCCCAGTTCAGGCTCTTCGTGGCAATGGGATCGCCGCCCCCCCTCGTGGGACCGGAGGCTGCACCAAACATCCCGCCGCCGATCGCCACGCCAATTCGCTCGCCGATCGTCCCATCGCACTGACGACCGCTCGGAGAGGACACTGGCCGCGGGGCCTGCGTTGGATAAGTGGACAACGCCTCGGGATCAACTGACTTTTCCGGATGCGAACAGGGTCCAGACGATCGGCAGGTCGATGATCGTCTGCTGGAGATAGGGGTCAATGATCAGGAAATCGTTGTTGTTCAGGCCTTCCTTGTTGGTCACCTGAAACGAGAAGAAACCGTTTGCGTCCGGCCACATGGGCGGGACCGTGCCAGGTGTAGTTCTGGGTCGTGCCGACGAGGTTCTGCCGCTTGACGTTGGTGTCCTCGAACACGAGACTGCCTGGGGTCGTGTAGCCGACCACGGTCACGACTCGCTTCGCCGTAACTCCGCCCGAATTGTCGGTGCCCTTGTAGGGGACCTGGTCGCTCGGAGCGAGATGGATTCTGACATGCAAAGGGATCTTGGGAGTCAGCGGAGCCATGTTGTGCAAGATCACCTTGGCGTCGTAAAGGTTGATCACTCCGTTCTGATTGAAGTCGGCAGCAGGGTTATACTTAGCCTGCCCCAATGTGGTGTTGTAGGCGGGTGCGAAGATCTCCAGGTCGGCAAGATCTACCTTTCCGTCTCCGTTGAGATCGCCGGGCAGAGTGGTCTGGATTTCGTAAGTTCCCGTGGTCTGGAGTGATCCGGTCACTCCGGCCGTCAGGACTCCGGCTTGCGAAGCCTTGGCGAATGCCACCGTGAGGTCATGATGGCCTGGTCTGGCGGACCTGCCCAACCGAAGGGGCAACGGCTTGCCCTGGTTGCCCTGGGCCGGATGACTCTCGGCACCAAGCTGCTCGACGCCGTCGGCCTGACGAAGAGACCGAAGATCGAGGCATGCTTCTGCGGTGGTATGTAGGTGGACCGAATCTGGGCGGATGTCCGATTGACGGAGTTTGGCCGGGCCACGGACCCTTGGCTGGTATTGATCACGGTGGGCAATGTGCCGGCACTGAGGGCAATTCGTTCTTCGAGGAACTCGATCCCGAATTCCGCCCGCCGCGAATCCGTCCTCGCCATCGTAGATCCTCCTTGCCCGTGAACGGACCGGTAGCCTGCCGTTTCCCTACCGATCTCTAGGTCTCTTCGGTAGGGGAGCGCCGGAAACTGAAGACCGAGTCCGATGAGTCCCATCGGATGATGGCGATTCCAGATCGTCGGTCAATGGTGTGCCTCCTCGGACTCGGCAGGCTTCTGGTCGAGTTCTTCGACTTGAACGGCACTCCCCTCCGAGACTGGACCGCTGCGCACCACGACCTGATCGTCCGCCGTGAGGCCCGAAAGAACTTCAACGTTCAGCCCATTGTCCTTGCCGATCTTGATGGGAGTGCGATGAATCTTGCCGTCACGGACGACGTAGACCGCACCTTCACCCTTGGAGTTCTGCTCGATCACTGCGGGGGAGGGGATGGTCAGGTTCTTCGTCGGCGGTTCCAGCACGATCGTGACACGACCGTACATTCCGTCGCGAAAGACTTGGCATCGTTGACCATGTCGATCTCAACACGCATGGCACGGTCCTTGTCGTCCTCGGCCTCTGCAATGCGACTAACTTTCCCGGTGAAGACCCGGTCCGGAAGGGAGTCGAGCTTGATGATCGCCGGATCGCCGGGATCCACGAACGGAACGTCGCGATCGGGCACCTGGACAATCATACGCATCAGGTCGGTTCGGGCCACGGTCAAGAGTGGTTCCTGGTTGCCCTCCGTTGCCGAGCGGACGAACGCTCCCTTATGAACTCCGTCACCACGCTGGGTGACCACCCCGTCATAAGGCGATTCAATGCGAGTATAGTCGACCATGACCTTCGATTTATCGAGGTTTGCCCGCGCGACAGCGACCTCGGACTTGGCCGTGACGATGTCGGCCTTGGCAAGCTCAACAGCCGCGGTGGCCTCAGCGTACTGGGCTTCGGCCGTCTTGATTCCCGCCTGCGCCGCGAGCTCGGATGCAAGAGAAGACATATACTGATCCTCTGACTCATCCACGAGCTTCTGTTCAACGGCGTTACGACCCGCCAGATCGGTGACGCGATCCAGCGCCCTCTTCCGGTAGGTACGCTGCGCGACGGCTTCATCCAGCTTGGCTTTGGCGGAGGTTTCCTGGGCCTCGGCCGCCTGCACTCCCGCCAGCGCGGTCTTGAGCTTCGCTTCCGACTGCGTGACCATGGCCTGGGCGTGCTCCAGCGAGGCCTGGGCCTGGAGCACCGCGACATCAAGCTCGGGATCATAAATCTTGGCCAGGAGCTGCCCTACCTTGACCCGGTCGCCCCGGTCGACCAGCAGTTCTTTCAAGTATCCGGAGACCTTGGTATAAAGGGGCGCGAATTCGAAAGAACGCACTGTCCCTGGCTCGTAGGTCGTGTGTTCCACGCCTCCCATCTTTGGCTTGACGACCTGGACGGTGGTCCCAGCATGTGTCGATTCTGTCGTTCCCTCGGCACTGCCCTGCTGGTGCTGGTCGTGAGCCTGCCCCTTGCCGGAACGGGCGGCGTAGAAGCCCCCGGCCCCAACGATCGCCAGAGTGGCAAGCAACGCCAAGATCCAACCACTGCGAGATTTCCTGGAGGTCACGGGTTTCGTTTCATCCGGACCTTTCATCGGCCGGACAGGAGACGGTTCCAGTGGAGTGGAGGTTGACATAAGATCAAATCCCTCGGTACGATGACGAGGAGGTGATTCTCCCAGTTTGCGGGAGTGCCAGTCCTTGTCCCATAAAACATCCTATTGTAAGGAAGCCCACGGCGGATGGCGATTGGTAAAAAAATTCTCACCAATCTTGTCAGGATCCAAGAACGCTTACCCTCGAAGTCCGGACCCGGGCCTCCGCCTGCTTGACTACGGCTTCGGACCGCCTCATCGCGTCCTACGCCTGATGCCATCCAATCATGCAATGACGGAGTGCAGGTTGGTCGTAGGCAATCGAGCCGGCCTGCGTTATACTGATGATGTTCCCGCATCGGCTCCGTGAGACCGTGAACAGGTGCAGACCGGCGTTCTATGCTCTTGATGTTGAAGATTTTGCCGAACGCGGATGAAACAGTTATAGAGACGGAGCCATTCCCATGCCACTCGCAAAACCTGGCTACCAGTACCTGGCTGTCAAGATGGTCGACGGCGTCGCCGTGATCACATTTCTCGAGTCGGCGGCCATGATGGAGGGTGACAAGGTTGATGGACTCGCCAAAGAGCTCTTCGACGTGATCGACACCAAGAAGTACACCAAGGTCGTTCTCAATCTCTACAATGCCGGCTACATGTCGAGCGCCATGCTTGGCGCAGCTGCGTGCGCCTACATCGCAAGATGCAGGAGCTCAAGGGGAAAGTGCGGCTGTGCGCCTTGCGTCCGCCGGTCATGGACGCGTTCAAGGTGAGCCAGTTCGATCGTTTGTTCGACATTTATGCCGATGAAGAAACGGCTCTGAAGAAATTTTAGGATGAGGCGGTAGCGTGGCTTGTCGAGGCCGGCTCGCACGTCCTCAAGCCGCGTCAACCCTGCGGGGAACCAGTCTCCCCTGCGTTGCCGCTCCGGGTTCGCCCCCTCCTCGTGGTACTCGGCGTCGGTGTTGACTTTCCAGGTGTCGTACTGGCCTACACCCATGATGTTCCGGGCGGCCAGGAGCGCGGTCATCATGGAATGATCCTGATTGTTGTACTTGTGCATTCCGTTGCGGCCGGCGAGCTCGAGGTTAGGAAGGGTGGCCAGCCAGCGACGTACAACCATGAGATGCGCCTGGTAATCATCGTCATAGACCGGGTATGCCTTGGGCATGCGAACCACGCAGCCATCGACCACTTCGGACGCCGCGACGAGACCGATCGCGTCGATCTCCCGCTTGCCCAAGCTCGAAGAAGCTCGGAGTCGGCCATGTTCCAGAGCTCGATCTCCCTCGAAGCAAAAGTACTCGAGCCCCAGGCTCGATTTGGAAGGATCGGGAACCAGGTCGGGAGACCAGTTCTTGAAGTTCTGCACGCGACCGACCTTCACATCGGGCTCGTGGATATAGATCCAGGTGTCTGGAAAGGTCTCGGCGCGATCGACGATCAGGACGACCGTGAGGAAATCTCGGTAATTGAGAGCCCTGGCCGCGGCGAGGACCTCGGCGGGCGCCTGCGGGTCCATGGCCTCGATCAGCTCTCGAACCGGCATTGTTGACAGGAAATGGCTGCCCAGGTACCGCGTCTTGTGTCCTTCCGCATCTCGAGCCAGAAATGCCGTGACCGCGCTGCCGTCATGCTCGACCCGGATCACCTTCTGGCCCATCCGGACCACGCCTCCTTGCTCGCGAATCCGATCGCGCGCTTTCTCCCACATCTGCCCCGGACCCAATTTCGGATACTGAAACTCGTCGATCAGGGTTTTGATCACCTCACCCTTGCGCGAGCCCGGCCCGCCCAGGAGCGCGCTCAAAACCGCTCGCGTCAGATTCAGGCCCTTGATCCGCTGCGCCGCCCAGTCGGCCGAGATCGCGCTGGTCGGCATGCCCCAGAGTTTCTCGGTGTACGACTTGAAAAAGATCTCGAAGAGCTCGCGTCCGAACCGATTGACAACCCAGTCTTCGAAGGTGCGTTCGGGCCGGATGGGCCGGGCGCGTGCCTTGAGGTAACTTAGCAGGATGCGTGCCGACCGCCAGGGACCAAGCTTCCAGAGCGCGTCAACCGGCTTGAGGGGGTAATGGAAGAACCGGCGATTGTAATAGATCCGGCTCAGCCGCGAGCGGGTGATGAAGTTGTCTCCCAGGATCTCGCTCCAGAGGGCACGAATCTCGCTGCTCTTGGAGAAGAATCGGTGCCCGCCGATGTCGAAGCGGAATCCCTTGTATTCGTCGGTCCGACTGATGCCGCCCACCAGGCGGGGGTCTGCTTCGAGCACCACGCAGGCCCGGCCGTGCTTGGAAAGCTCGTATGCGCCAGTCAGTCCCGCGGGGCCGCCGCCGGCAATTACCGTCTCGAACGCGGCCACCACCGACTCGCCGTCAGGCTCTTGAATACGCGTCCAGCGGTGGGGAACCAGACCGGCGCGGACGGCTTGCGACTGGGGCGACTCCATGCCCATCCCCGGCTCCTCATCCAAGAGCTTAATTTTTTTTCAACCGTATTAGCCAATGCGGCCAGATTCGCGTAGTAAAATTGTATCGACACCCGGAGCGACGGAGTTTTGGCATAAATGTGTCACCCGGTCAACCTGGATCGTCATGAACTGATTGTCTCGGACTTGACCCGCATGCTCCGATTCCCAAAATCATTCGCTCACACGAACCAGGCCGTGCAGAATGTCTGACTCACGAGGGCCAGGGCCGGCCTCCAAGACGCACGGCTCGCACTCTGTTGCACGCGATCAGACGGAGCCCGGTTCGGTGCAGGCCAGGAAGGTTTTACGATGACTTTTGATCAATGCCAGGCCGTTCTGGCCAGGATTCGCCATCGCCAGGGAACCGATCGTCCTCTTGTACGAGTGGCCACCTCGGGGGTGATCGTGCACGGTCGCCTCGCTCGCACCGACACCGACCGGCCTCCTCGCATCAACTTTCGTTCTCCTTACGGGTTACTTGTACTCGAGCAGCCGGGCCTGATTCCCGGTCCCTTGACGTTCGTTCAGATCGCCACCATTCCCGACGATGGGTTGCAAGAGCTTCCATCGCATGAGGAGGCCGATCAAATCTCCTTCTCAAGCACGAGGCGCTGAAGAATCGCTGCGTCCCGCCGGGCAGGGAATTTCGGACGAGTGCTCCGACCGTTAAGATGCGCTTGGCAGCTTGCATTGCGGGCGAAGACGATCGGTTGTCTTCCCCGTACACAACTGCCGCCAAGGGTTATCCTCTCATGCCGCGCACCGTAACCATTGGGTCCAGGCCCGATTGCGACCTGGTCGTGAATGTCCCTTCGGTCTCCGGGCGTCACTGCCGGCTGACGCGGGACGGGGCAAGCTTCATTCTGGAAGACCTGGGCTCGACTAACGGCACCTACCTCAATGGTGAGCGCGTGGCTGGCCATGTCACGACCAGGCTCGCCGCCTCCGACACGCTTCACCTGGGAAGCCATGCCCTGGCTCTCGACCAAGTGCGGATCTTGCTCGGACCCGAACCAGTCCCAGTTGTGACGCTCAAAGGCGCTGAGATGGTGATCGGCCGGACCAACGGCTGCGACCATGTAATCGACCTTCCCATGATCTCGTCTCGCCATGCACGTCTCTTCCGGGCCGCCGACCGCCTGCTCATCGAGGACCTTGGATCCTCCAATGGAACGTTCGTGAACGGTCATCGCCTTGATCGACCGATCGAGCTCTGGCCCGCCGACGTGATCGGCCTGGGATCGTACACACTGGCCCTGGATCCGGCATCCTGGAGCCAGGATAAGCTGCAAGTACGGCAGGAACCGAGCAGTCCTCCGCCTGCGGTGGCGGTCCAGGGGGCTGCAATGCCGAGCGCGGCATCGCCCTCGGCGGCCCAAGCCAATTCCGAGATCGCGGCGATCCTGGGCCATCCTTGGCGTCTCGTGGCACTCGTTGCCCAGGCCGCCGTGGCGGCGATCCTGATCAGGTCGCAACTCACCGCCGGTTTTCCGGCTCCAACGCTGTTCTGGCTCGGCCTTGCCGCTGTCTGGTTCGGGCTGTCCAACGCGGCTCTTGGAAACCTCGTGCCTGCCGGGTGGTTGCGTTCTTCGTCTCGGCTTTCTCAGAGCTCATCTCTGGTCTCACGCCTGATCGTCCTGGCTGACCTCTGCCTGGTTCAGTGCTTCCTGCTCTGGTTCATCGTCGCCGTCGGCTCGAGTATCCAGGCGCCGCCGGTTCCCTCGGTCACTTTCCTGTTCCTGGACTCGGCCATAGGGCTTTGCCTGGGATTGCTGATCGTCGGCCTGACGCCTCGGCCTGTGGTCGTCGGGGCACTGCTCGTGCTCGTGCTCGTCCCGCTGGGACTGCTGGGCGGACAGTTGAAGCCGCTTCACCAATTTCAACCGGTGATCAGGGTGCTTTCCGGTTTCGTGCCGACGCGTTGGACGTTCGAGGGTTTGCTCTTGCTCGAATCGTATCAGCAGCCGGTGACCATCTCTGCTCCAGAATCCGACACGGTCGCCGGTCGCGATGTCGCTGAGGAGTTCTTCCCGGCCGTTTCCGACCGCATGGGGGTGAAGGCCGACGCCTTGGCCCTCGTCACCATGCTGATCGGGCTTGTGGGTGTGGTCGTCTTCATTTCGGTTTCGTCGAAGCCGGATTTGTGGCCGCCTCCAGCTCGTTGAGACGACGCCAGATGGCGGTGTGCCCGCGATAATGATTGTCAACTGGTGAAGTGCGCTGGCCGGGCTGGTAGGGTGCTCGTCCATCGTTGAACTCATGCGCCTCGGCATAACCCTTGAGCTTGCGCAGAAACTTGAGAGCCTCATACGGCGTGTGGTCTAGCCGGATGAGCTGCTGGTAGGCCCAGCGGTCAGCCGCGTACTCCTGTTTGTCCATGTAGCCCAACGGCAGGATCAAGGCGTAGATCTGCTGCAACGTGCCCATGTTCATCGTCTTCAAGTCCGGGTCTTGAAGACACTGGATCGCGTGGCGCAGGTTGACGTGGGCGATTTCATGGGCAAGAGCGAACTGGAGGGCCGCCTCCTCGTCCTCGCCCAGAAAGGGGAAGAGGCCTCGAGAGACGTAGATATAGCCGCCAGGATGAGAAAACGCATTGACGGCGTCGGAATCGAGAATAGTGAAGGTATAATCAATGTCTTTTCTGGACCTGTTCGCCAGGATTGGCCTGGCTGCTGTTTCGACCCGCTCCAGTGACGACCCGCCTTGTACCCGCCGGTTGAAATGCATGATCAGGCCGTTGAGCTCAGCGCCCAGGCGCATTTCGTCTTGTGCGCTCAAGTGCGAGAGATCCCATTTTCGCTTCACCATCGGCGATTCCCAGATGGCGTCAAGCTTCACGGTTCCTGCGCCACCGGTCGCGGCGGTGCCGGCCGGCGCGGGCTTCTCAGCCGCCTTGGTGGGATGAGGCTCGGGCGCCGGGGCTGCCACGCTTGGACCTGGAGGCTCGGCGGCGGAGGCTTCGGCACCACCCGATCAGCAAGCTGCGCGGGTTCCTTTTTCACCAGGGGTGGAGGGGGCGGAGACTTCGGCGCCTCCTCAATTTGGCTTCGAGCGCTGCGGGAGTCCACACGCACGGTGGGGGTATCCGTTACGGAGCTTACCGCAAGGTCTGCCTGCCGCAAGGCGTTTCGATGTGCCTGACCCGTGACGCTTACCAGCCATGCCGAAGCCGCCACGTAAACACAAGCGATGACCGCCGCGATCGAGTTCCTGGCCATGAAGGTTCCTCGCCGATTCAGTTATTGGGCTGGTCGTCGCGTGCCGGCAGACCGACCGAGACCTTGTCTTTCTGCGCGACAAGCTTGGCATAAAGCTCGGGGAAAAGCTCTTTCTCCTCCGGGTTGTCGGCATCGGCGAACTGGAGGTTGTGCTTGCGCATGAAACGGCGCAGATCGTCAACAGTGGTTCCTGCGTAGCGGTCAAGCTCGCCCAGGCGCTCTCAACCGCGTGCACCTTGAGCATCTCGACCGTGGCTCTCATCTCCTTGATTCGTGTACGGGCCTCAATATAGAGTTTGTCGGCGATCTTACCCACGACTTTCTCCAGCGTGTCTTGGAGGTTATCAACGGCTTTCTGGAGGGCCTCGATCGCCGAGAGCTGCATGGCGCCCTTGTACTGCTGCTCAAGCGCGTTGTCGAGCGCTCGTTCGAAGTCGCGCCGGACGTGATCGAACTGATTATCCTGGAAAGCCACCGGCCACTTCCCTTTGCCCTTGGCCGTGAGCCGGGCGATCGAGAACCTCATCACTCCCTTCGAGCCGAGCTTGAACGGAATTCGCCTGACCTCGTCGACCGAGAGCGGAACCGCGACCGCCCGGGAAGACGACTCCTGGATCCTGGGGTCGTTGATCTGTTCGAAGAACCGCGTTCAGAGCCGTTCCTTTGTCTACGTCGCGTGCCTCGGGGTTCTCTTTGATCCGCTGCTGAAACTTGTCGTACTCTTCCTTGTGTTTCTTGAAGATCATCGCGCGGTACTCGGAGTTGAGCTGGTTTTCATGCATCAAAGATTGATAAATATATTCATTAACACGCATCATAGTGTCGGCGTTGATCGACTCGGCGATCGCGGTTTGATGGTTGTAAATGCCCATGCCAAAAGCGGCGGCACCCATACCGCGCAGGTAGTCTCCCTGCACCGTCGAGCCCGGCCCCACGAAGTTGAATTGCGCCTGCGCGGGCAAGGCAGCCGAGGTCAGGATGAGAAAGGCGGCAAGACTCGTTCGTGACATGTGGAATCTCCCCACTCGACGTTTTCCGACCGGATGAGCCATACTGGCGAGCGAAATCCCGTCTCGACGTTACAAGACTTTGAGCTGAAAACGTTGTTCGCCCGTTTGAAACCGGACGACGGAATCGACCACGATCTGAGACATGCGCAGCCATAGTCCGTTCTGGGTCTTGTTGTGCTCGGCGTACCAGGAGCCGCCTTGAGCCCGAAAGAGGCGAACGTGGCGAGGCTCGCAGAAGGGGTCGTCGGAGCGGCAAATTGGGCACGTGACGTCGGCGCCGATCCAGTATTCGGGCTTGATCAGGAGCATACGGTTGCCGATCTCGTTGCCCACCAGTTCGGTTACAGCCGGCGGGCGGAACGGACTGGCGCCGTCGGCCCATCCTTGAGTCTCACCCGACAACTTGGGATTTGCTTCATACTGGATGGTCGCCTCGGTGTCGGCCTGGGATTGTGGCGAGTCGAACCGATATCGGCCATTGCCGACCAGGAACTCGGCGCGATCGGCCAGGACGGTACGGCTGACGCGCACGAACATCCCGTGCGTGCTCTGAAGATCGGTGACCACCCACCGGTTCACTCCGCCGGCCGCTTGCAGCGTGATCTCGACGTGGCGTGACGACATCCGGCCGTCGATGGGTATCTTGAGATCCCCCTCGGTCCGCCCGATCACGAACCGAGGAGATCGAATCCGAATCACCTCACCATCGAGCTTGCCGTCGTCATACACGGTCAGCACGGCGACCGGCGATCGAACCGTGGGACGGAAAACGGCGGCGACGGGACCAACGTTGAGCTTCGATGCAGTGACCGGGCCAGCCGCGGCGGGTGGATTTTGCGGCTGTCCTTTGAGGCCGGACAGGAGCGCCTCGCGAACCTCTTCGTCGGTCTCGATCAACGTGCCTGACCGCTCCGCCGGCTGGGAACGAGGCGGCTGGCGACCCGGCAGATTGGCTGGATTCTCGATCAAAGTTCCAAACCGTTCCGTCTGAGGATTCGGCTGACCTGGTCTGGGTGGTTGAGCCATGGGGATTGTACCTGGGATCGTGCCGGGCATCCGTGCCCCAGAACGTGGAGTCCGCTGCTCGCGTGCGATCAATGACCGGCCCACCCCCCTCGGGTCCAGAACGATCACTTTTTCTTCATCGCCAGGCCCTTCCGCTTGGGCATCTTCTTGGGCTGGGACGCTGTCTCCGGCGAGAAATTTCGCTCGTAGGCGATCACTTGCTTGGCACTTTTCGTGAATTTGTCGGAGGGGCCGAGCTTGAGGTGCGCCTTGACTTCTTGATTATACGCTCTCAGGGCGTTCTTGACGGAGTCATTCTCTTTCAGTTGATCGTATTGCTTCATGGTCTCGTCCACCATCGGCCACATTTCGCCCTTGGCTTTTACGAAGGCGTCGCGGCGGCCTTTGAAATCGCGCTCAGCTTTCGATTTCTCCGCCGGGCCGACCAGCAGGCTTCTCCTCCGCTCGACCTGGGTGTTGGTGGCACGTAGCTCCTGTTCAACGGACCTCTGATATTGCTGCGCCTCCGCTTTCACCTGTCTGTCCTGCGGCGTGCGCGGCGACATGGCATTGACCTGGCGCCTGACGTCACTCAAGTGAGCCTCGACCTGGATCTGATAATCCTTGAGCGCGTGGTATTCATATTCGTTTTGATAGATCGCCGCGAGGGCCATGTACTTCTGTTCCATCTGATCCATCACCGGTCGCAGATTGTAGAGCTTTTGCATCACCGGCTGTTCCGACGCGATCACGAAACACGTTCCCGACTTCGTCAGGCCGTTCTTGGCCAGCACGTTGACGGGCTCCTGAGCCCGTGCCATTGTTACACCCAGCGTGGCCGACAAGAACAGAGCCGCCACGATTCGCCGTCCAACCATAGTCACTCCTCCTAACTCTCCGTGCCAAAAGAATGATGCCGCAACACGAGAATAGAGCGAACTTGCTTCTTGGGATCATTTCTCATTGATCGAGAGGCTCTCGATCAACACCTTGCCTGACTTGATGAAGAGACCGGCCGCGCCCGTCGGCTCGTCCGGGGCGGGCGGGTCGCTGGTGATGGCGGAAGTCTCTCTGCCGCCCACACTCAGGTGCGTGGCACCTCTCTCGTTCATGACCAAGCTCATCATGAAAGTTTTTCCCGTTGGGTTTTCGACGGTGCTCGCGGCGTTTTCCGCGTTCTTGAAGTCGGTCGAACAAACCCCTGTCCGAACCTTGCCCCCCTGGGCGATGATCCGTGCCGTGACCGCGTGCCAGCCATCCGTTCCCGGCCGTGCCCGCAGCGCGAGGAACGCTTCCGTGCTTTCGGTCACGGCGAGTCTCACGCTGATCGAGTATTTCTTGAAATCGTTCTTGCGGGTCAGCAGCAGATTTCCACCGGGACGGCTCCAGAGCATCAGCTCTTTCGGCGTCATCTTGATCGCGGCCGGGTCGCCAATCTGCCAGCCGTCCGTGTTGGCTGGACCCAGCTCCGGCCAGAACGGACCGGGAGCGGACCCGTCAGGTGCAACCAACCGGAAGGGACCCTCGTGGACGGCCAGTCGCCTGAAATCCAGATTCTGCGCCGCCGCGCCGGGGCCTGCCTTGGGGGCACCAGGGCCCTCGGCCAGCCTTGCGGGCTGACGAGGCGGCACGGCGGGGCGTTCTCCCCTCAGCCTGGTGATCGCCAGATTGATCAGCTCGTTCACGCGATCGAATCGACGTTTGCCTTCCGGGTTCATCGTATTGGCTTCGAGCTCCAGAAGCCCCCTCTCGATCGCTCTCAGATGCTCGATCACTCTCTGGCGGGGATTCGGCACTTTTCCCACGATCGCGATCTTGATCGATTCCTCGAGAGCCTTGATCGCCCGGTCGCGGATCGCGTCTTTCTGGCGGTTCTTGCCGAATCGCATGTCTTTGAGGTTATTGATCGCATGTTGCATCAACTGGACGGGCGTGCCCCTCTCGATAAGCTGCGTGGTGACCAGGCTTCCCTTGGCGGCTGCCGCCTCCGGAGGCATGAGTGGTTCAGGCGGTGCTGGAGGCGGATTATTGACCGGCCGGTTGGCCCCGCGGTTCGAGCCTGGTGCCGGGCGTGGGACGATATCGCGGGTGTTCGTCGCCGCGCTGTTTGCAGCGAGCTCTTCCAGGGGCGAGCCGGCACGTTTGCTCGGCTCTGGTCCGCGCACTTCCGCGCTCGACCTGCTGATGGCCGGATTGGGAGCAAGCTGGGGCGGCACCGGCGGCGGCGGAGGTATGGCGCGGGCCAGCGCCCCCGCGCCCGACGGGCTCTTCGTCGCGGCTGGATCGGGCCGTGCACTGTCCTTGGGGCTGAAGATGCCAAGTGCCCATACCGAGACGAGACCGACCAGCAAGACGCCTCCGGCCAGGGCCGGCAACATCCAGGGTGGCCGACGAGCACTCACCACGGCAACGGCTTCTTTCAGAATCGGCGGTTTGGCGGCGACGGCGGCCGCCGTCGCCACGGCGGCTACCGATGGTTTTTCGGCGATCTGGATCACACCGAGAACTCCCGCACCCTCGATGAGCGTCGTGGCCGGGGCCGGAGGCCGCTCATTCTTGGGTTCTGGAGCAGGCGCTTTTCCTGCCTTGAAGAAGGGCACGAGAGCCTTGGCTACCTCGGCCGGGGTCTGGTATCGCTGCTCGGGTGCCTTCGCCATCATCTTGGCCACGACCGCCGCGAGTTCGGCCGGCACGTCCCGCCGCACCGCGGAGAGCGGCTTGGCCTGAACCGAATGATGCGATTGAAGAACCTCGAAGAGGCTGGTTCCCTTGAAGGGTGGACTCCCGGCCAGAAGGTAATACAGCGTGCAACCCAGGCTATAGATATCGGCGCGGATATCTGCCTTCTGGGCGTCAAGAGTCTGTTCGGGAGCGATGTAGTCCGGAGTGCCCAGCATCTGACCTTCGCGGGTCAGCTCGGTGTCCAGGGCCTGCTCGCGCGTGGCCTTGGCCAGGCCGAAGTCGAGCACCTTGATCACCGGCCGATCCGCCTTGCGAGCCAGCATCAGGTTGCCCGGTTTGATGTCCCGGTGAACCATCCCCTCTTCGCTCGCGTGCTGCAATCCCAGCGCGGCCTGATAGACGAAGTTGCAGGCGTGAGCGACCGGCAGCGGTCCCTTCGACTTGACCAGCTTGGACAGGTCGTAGCCGTTGACATACTCCATCGCGAAGACGATGCTGTCTCCCAGCCGAAACGCCGAGTACGCGGTGACGATGTTGGCGTGTCGCAGCCTGCGCCACGGCCCGGATCTCGCGGAGGAAACGCTCCAGCACGCCTGGCTTCTCGATGATGTTCCGGCCCATCACCTTGAGCACTTCATCCCTGCCCATCAGCGTGTTGTGGGCCAGGTAGACGACGCCCATCCCGCCCCGCCCCAGCTCGCGGACGATCTTGTAGTCCGGATGATTAGCCAGCCCCGACGGCAGGTCATCAGGCGCTGGAGGTGAATCCGCTATTCCCTCTGTTTGCGCCTTGGTCTCGAGCTCGATCGACGAGCCGCCGGGAGGGGGCGTCTCGGAACGAGCTCCCGAGGTAGTCTTGAGAAAACCTCCACGCTCGGCCGAAAGCTCGTTCACCTTCGCCGTGCAGGCTGCGCACGAATCGAGATGTGCGCGGAGCGGCTTGGCCCTGGCGGGCTCGAGCTGGCCAGCGGCGAATGATTGCAGCGCCTGGTCGGTCGGGTGAGTGGACATTGGCGCGGGCATTTGATGAGTTCCCGTTCAACTCGGGTTTCTCGATGTCCCGAACGCGTCTCGCCCCGGAACCCGCTGCCAAGGCGGGTTCCTGAAGCAAGGTCGATCCTGCAGAAACTCGGAGTGGCGCCTGGCTGCCAACCGGCTCAGGGTTTCGACTGAATAGTCTATACCAAAGGCATGTCGGAATGCATCACTTCAGTCCCGAGAAAAAAAACGGTTTCGGCCTGGGAGTGCGGGACCGACCAGCGAGACCATTCAGTCGATCCGATTATGTCGATCTTTCCCGAAGCTTGAGGGAGATCCTTCCGAGTGTGGGGTTTTGGCCTAGGTTTGGGAAACACTACGGTAGCGTAATGAGAGCAATGTTCTCCCCCTCGATCAATCCGGTCAGTGCGCGAACGGGTCGGCCGGGAAGATCGGGTCGTAGAGGATCACAGCCTCGGCCTCACGGCGGAGCAGTTGTAAGGGCAGCCAGTCAGTCGAGTGCAACGAGACAGCCCCGTCGATCCTCGAGGCCTCTACGCTGCGCCCATGACCCATTTACCTCCCCCAGCAATGTACGTGCATGTTGCTGGTGGCCCAGGCGCTGATAGGCCATCGCCCGTACGAGCCGGTTCTGCAACTTATAGTCCTCGATTCCGATCTTGGAATAGCCGTCATTCGACTCCTCTAGCCACTTGATCGCCTCGTCGAGCTGGCCAGCACGGTAATAGGCGGCGCCGAGCGCATGGAGGTACCAAGGAAGGGGATCGCGCTCCACGGCTTGGTTCGCCCACCGAATCACCTGCTCTGGTTCTACTACGGGATCAGGATCCTGAATGCAGCTGCGAGCCAGGATGTAGGCCACCAGGGGATTGTTGGTCTGTCCTTCACGCCTCCGCATTTCTCGGACGAAAGCTCGATAGCCCTTTTTGTCCCCCACGATCAACCGGAGGCACGCATGCTCGAACCACTCCTCGCTCTCGGGCGGGGCATACTTGATGCCATGTGCGAAGTCGGCGGCGGCCTGGTCCCACCGGCTTCGCAATGCGTAGTATCGTCCACGGCCTGTCCAGAGGTGACCGTCGTTCGGACGCAATTCCAAGAGCTTGTCGTAAGCTCGGGCCCAGCGCGCCATTTCCAGGATCAACAAGCTGCGAGGCGAATCGTAACTGCGGTCCTCCGGCACGCCCTCTAACGCCTTCGCGAAGTATGCAGCAGCCCTCTCCGGCTGGGAACTGGCCAGGGAAGAATCCAGGATAAACGGGCTGTCCCCGGCAATGAAGGCAATTTGCTTGAGTGGTCGTGCGCGGACGATCTCATCGACGGCTTCCTCGGCCTCTGTCCAGCGTTTCAACTCCCTCAATGCGCGGACCCTTGCGATTGGGTCGGGGCCGTACAGAATGGGGTCGAGCAATCGCGTGGAAGCCGCCGGTGGTGGGCCCCCCAGTTGCTCGAGCCGGTCGCGGCGCTGCCGCCAGGCAGAAGGTTCGAGGACATGGATTGCACCTTGCTCATCCAGTTCAAGTCCGGTCAACGTCTCCACCCAAGCGGCGAGTCGCGGGACGTTGTCCGGGAGGTGCGCTGGGGCTTCCCAAAGCCATTCCGACCCGTCCACGCTGGCGGTGAGGATCGTTTTGCCGTCGGGGCTGAAGGCCACCACGGCCAGGTCAGGGCCTTGATGCTCCATTGGCTTGCCGATGGGCTGACCGGTGGCGACATCCCAGAGCCGCGCGGTCCCGCCAGTACTCCCGGTGAGCACGGTCTTGCCATCAGGGCTGAACGCTACGGTAACGACTGCGCCCTGATGTACAAGGGCTCTACTGATGGGCTGACCAGTGACGGCGTCCCAAAGCCGCGCCGTCCTGTCTTCGCTGGCGGTGAGGATGTTTTTGCCGTCGGGGCTAAACGCAAGGGCATGGACGCCGCCTTGGAATTCGAGCGGCTTGCCGATGGGCAGGCCGGTGGCGGTGTCCCAGAGCCGCTCGATTCTGTCTCGGCCGCTGGTGAGTATGTTCTTGCCGTCGGGGCTAAACGCTGCGGCCACGACTGATCCTTGATGCACCATTGGCTTGCCGATGGGCAGGCCGGTGGCGGCATCCCAGAGCCGCGCGGTTTTGTCTACGCTGCCGGTAAGGATGGACCTGCCATCCGGGCTGAAAGCCACAACCACGACTGGGGCTTGATGCACCAGGGGCTTGCCGATAGGCTGACCAGTGGCGGCGTCCCAAAGCCTGCGCCGTATGGTCATCACTTCCGGTAACGAAGAATTTGCCGTCGGGGCTCCAACCGGCGGTGATGACGTCGTCAACATGAGCGATTACTCGCACGAGACTGGTGTGGTGACTCTGCCAAGCGGAGAGGTTAACCAGGGCTGCATTTTTCCAGTCGGAGTTGCCCGCATCGTTCGCGGCACGCAAGCTTTCAACGAACCAAAGCAAGCCGGGACCGACCTGCCCCTGATCGCAAGCGGTTCGGCCGCGCTCGAAGTTAAGCATGGCCCGTCGAAGGTTTGATTGTGCCAGTGCGTCCTTCAGGTTTGCGGCTGCCGCGGCTTGTTCTGTTGCATGATGTTCTTGTTGCCTGGCATAAAGGAGTGAAACGGCTGCCAGTGCTACCAGCGAAGCCGCCACTATCCCACCTGCACCGGCCACGACTCGATTGCGCCGGCACCACATCCATAATCGCGCTGGACTACGCACCTGCCGAGCTGCGATCGGCTCGCCAGACAGCCAGCGCTTCAAGTCCTCAGTGAGTGCATCGGCGCTGGCGTAGCGGTGGCGAGGGTCTTTTTCGAGGCACTTCAGGCAGATGACTTCCAAGTCCCGCGGCACCCGCAGAGTGAGCTTCCGCGGCGATTCAGGCGGACGGTCGCGAACTTGCTCCAGCGTTTCGGGGACCGTTGCTCCGCCGAACGGGGCCCGGCCGGTCAAGAGGGCGTAGAGGATCGCGCCCAGGCCATAAACATCAGTCGCCGTCGTCACGACCCCGCGCTTGCCGGAGGCTTGCTCGGGGGCCATGTAGGCTGGCGTGCCCATGATCGCGCCGGAGTGGGTCAGCTCGCTGTCGCCTTCGACTCGCTTGGCCAGACCGAAGTCGGTGACGTGGGGCGCTCCCTCTGCGTCGACCAGAATGTTCGCCGGCTTAAGGTCACGGTGGAGGATGCCGCGCTGGTGGGCGTGGTGAACCGCGCCAGCGGCGATCGCCAACAGCCGGGCCGCGCGGCGAGGGTCGGCGACGAAGTCCTTCAGCCTCTTGTCGAGGCTTTCACCGGCGACCAGTTTCATGCTGAAATAATGCTGGTCTTCGAACCGGCCGACCTCGAAGAAGGGCACGATGTGGGGGTGGTCAAGCCGGGCGACGGTCTCGGCCTCGTTCTGGAACCGGCGAACCTCATCGGCCGAGGCGAACCGCGCGGCCCGGATCAACTTCAGAGCCACCGAGCGGTTCAGGCTGAGCTGGCGGGCCTTGTAGACGATGCCCATGCCCCCTTCGCCCAGCACTTTTTGTAGCTCGTAATCGCCGAAGTAACCGATGCAGGTACCGGGTTCAAGTGCACGACCGCTCGCGCCATTCTGGACAGCGGATGTCGCCTCGACGCGGCCCGGCGAAGACATGTACGGAGGCAAAGATCGATCAACCGTCGCATCATCGACCACGGTCGTTTCCGGCCGGGTATCGGCAGGTTGCGCCGGCGGGCCGGCCGGTGGACGATTCGAGGCACCAGGAGGCGCCGAGGTCGCCGGTACTTCCTGAGCCTTGCGGAGCCGGGCGAGGAAGGTGTCGGGTGCCATCTCGGCCACCTGGCGCCGGCAGTCGGAGCAGTCCTCAAGGTGCTTGCTGACCGCCTCGACCGAGTCGTCGTCGAGAGTGCCCAGGCCATAGGCCTGCAAGGTTTCAGAGGTCGGATGAGGAGAGGAATGGGCATCCATAGAGGAAATCCCCCGGTTCGGATCGGCCCGGTCTTCTTTGGGCCAGACTCTACCAAAGAAAGGCCGCGGCTGGGCAAGACCTGACGCGAAAAAGGAAAAAATCTCGGAATATGGCCTGGTTCAAAGCCGGGTCACAGCTCTTCGTGCTGCCTGAGATCAAACGCCCACATCCCTTCTTTGCAGGCCGGGTCTAGCCCCAATACCGTTGAAATAGCTGTAACCCAATGGGCGGCCAGTTTTTAATTCGCCCTCTCGTAACACCTCAATAAGTCCGGGCAAAGTGAACAGCCAGCTGGTAGAATCTGGCCATGACATGGACGGTGCCTGAGATATCCGAAGCCGACGACACGCCTCTGGTGCGACAGCTGCTGGCGATCATTTCTGCCCAGCAGGAGCGCCTCCAGCAACTCGAAGACGAAATCGCCCGGCTCAAGGGCCTGAAAACGCGCCCCGTGATCGCTCCCAGTTGCCTTGAAACGCCTCCACGAAAGCCCCCCGTTCCTGGTCGCAAGCGACCTGGGTCGGAGAAAAGGTCCAAGACGGCCCAGTTGATCATCACCGACGAGAAAGTCATTCCCCTCGTTGACAAGCCGCCCAGGTTGACCTTCAAGGGCTACGAGGAATACATTGTCCAGGAACTCGTCATCGAGCCCCGTGTCATCCTCTATCGCCGCGAACGCTGGCAGGCTCCCGATGGCCACACATTGACCGCCCCTTTGCCGCCTGAGGTGATCCCCGGCAGTCACTTCGGACCCAATCTGATCGGCTTCATCGTCCACCAATATCACCATCAGCACGTCACCCAGCCCTTGCTGTGGGAACAGTTGGACCAATTTGGCATCGATATCTCGATGGGCCAGCTGAGCCGCATCTTGACCGAGCAGAAGGAAGCGTTCCACCAAGAGAAAGACCAGTTGTTGCCGGCTGCCCTGGAGGTCTCGCCCTATGTGCAAGTGGACGACACCGGGGCTCGGCACAAGGGGCGCAACGGCTACTGCACTCAAATCGGCAACGACCTCTTCGCTAGTGCCCGTCGGAAAACGTGTTCCAATCTTTGTGACTTCGTATCGAGGGTCGGCGACCTGACCGTTTTCAGATCGGATCCGAGCATGGCTTCTCAGGCTGAGACCCAATCCCGCCCGCTGATGACCGATCCGACCAAGCGCAAGACGTACCCTCCCCGCACCGCCGGGGCAACCAGGTGGTTCAACCATTGCTCGGAGTCGCTCCCAGCGACTCAGGCCGCCGACCGGCCGCGCCGCGACCGGCCCGCCTCACTCTTGGGAGCCTCACGGTCGATCAACAGCTTGCCCAGCACGTGAAGATTCCGGCCCAACATCCCCAACCCCACGTAGCGGCAGTAGCCCCCGAAGCTCCGGTCCCGGCACCGCTCCAAGCCGTTGCCCGACTGCAAAGCGCCGATCGCCGACTCCACCCCCGGATGACGCCGCCGCGCACGCCGGAATGCCACCGTCGCCGCACGCTCCTGACGCTCGGCCTGGACATGGCCCTTCGTCGCCAGGCACGGCTGCGACACCAACTCGGCCAAGCCGCGTTGATTCGCAGGGGAGTGAAACCCGCGATCGAACGACGCGCTGCGGATGCGACCGCCGAGTCGGCCTTGCACCTGACGCATCTGTTCGACCACGACCTCGCTGTCCTCGGCCCCGTGCGGAAGGATCGCGTATTGGCACACGAAGCCGGCACCATCCTCGATGACCAGCACGCGGTGGCCGAACTCGACGGGTTGGGGCACCTTGCCACGCTTGATCAACTGAGTCTGTGGCTCGAACACGCTGAAGAGCTTCTCGGCGTTGGGTACCGACTCCTCGGCGAGCACGCGGCGACGAGCCTGGTCACAGGCCTGAATCGTCATATTCACGAAGTCGAGCAGCTTCGCCCTGAGCCGCTCGATCGTCCGGGTCGCCGGGCCCGGGCTGATCGGCAGGCACGCCGGGTCGAGCAACTGCGCCGCCCGCGCGAGGATCCGGTCGGCCGTCTCGAGCACGGCCCGGTAGGCGTCCCGGAGCCGCTTACGGTAGTCACGCCCCTTGCTCGCGGCGGTCCGGTTGATGGTGCGGAGTTGCTGCTTCAGCGAGCGGAGCAGGTGCTTGTACTGCCTCCAGCCGCTCTGGCCCAGCAGGCCGGCCAGGCGTCGAGCCGTCGCGATGATCGTGCGAAGGCCGTCGCCGATGAGGCTCGAATCGGTGGGGTAGTGGACGTCGGTTTTCACCACGAACGAGTCGCCCCGGACCGTCTCGGCCGCCTCGGGAGCGAGCCGATGTCCCTCGGAGACGATCAGGTGGTTGAGCCGCTCGATGGTGTCCGGCGACAGCAGGCAGATGTTGTCGCGGAGGCATCGCCAGTCGAACGTTTGGTCGTCGCACCAGCCGTCGATGCCCATGATGCGGCGCAGGGAACGATGCTCCTCGGCGAGGTTCTGGAGCCGGTCGTAGTCGAGGTCACAGCCGAGCCGGACGGCGCCCAGGACGAGGATCGACCAGTAATCCATCCCCGGTCGTCCCTGGTCGGCACGAGTGGTCCCGTTGACATCCTGGGCGACGGCGTCGAGCAATTCGGCGCGAAGTACGGGGCAGGCATAGATGTGCTGGAGGGCCCGGAGGATGGGGATGATCTCGTCACGGCATTCGGTGTTGAGGCGGACATCGGGGATACCCGGGCAATCAAGCCGGAGTTGGGGATCGAAGGGGCGTCGCATGGGTTAGTGCCTCGAAGAATGCCTGGCTCGGGGCCGACAATCGGCTGTATTCAGAGTATTCTGTCACCAACCACGCCAATCTTCGAGAAGCAATTTGATGAGAAACCCAGGAATAGAAGCTCCAAAGACGTTTTCCGACGCCCACTCGCTAGCTTTGAGAGCACCAACAGCAAGAGCCGGCTCAACTTCCTGGAGCTCCTCCGTCGGCCCCATACGGACTATGTGATCAATGGATCGCGGTGAACTACTGGGAAGAGCAGAAGCTGGCAGCGGCCGTGGTGGAGAAGCTTCGCCAAGGTCCCTACCTGTTCGGTGTTGCCACGGAATGGCACGCCCGGTTGCTGGAGCTAGGCATCACGGCTGAGCGGCACATTCGCATTGCCAGTGAGGGGGCGTTGCTGGGCAGCCTGATCGCTCATGGGGTCTCAAGTGAGTGGGGATCCTCAGCGACGGAGCGGGACAATTCGACGTCTTGGTCCACATCGCCTGCTGGATTCATGCGGAACGGCCTTTGACGCGGATGGTGCCCTATAGCGAAGAACACCGAGCGGCCATCGAGGCGGTGCGGGAGCGGATCTGGGAGCTTTACCAAGACCTCAAAGGGTATCGCTTGGAGCCGGCAGAGGCCCAACGGCCGATTCTGGAAGTCGCGGTTCGATGAGTTATGCGCAAAACGGACCAACTTTCCCAGCGTGGACACCGTCCTGAAGGGGATGACGGAGAAGCGGGCTGACCTGCTGCGGGTGTTAGATCGACCCGAGGTGCCCTTGCATAACAACCTCAGCGAAGGTCACATGCGGGACTACGTCAAGAAACGGAAGATCAGCGGCAGCACACGGAGTGAGTCGGGGCGTCGAGCGCGAGACACGTTCGCGAGTCTGAAGAAAACCTGTCGGCGTCTGGGCGTGAACTTCTGGGAATACCTTCAGGATCGGTTGCGCGGCCGCGGGCAGATCCCTCCCTTGGCAGAGTTAATCCGTCGAAAGGGAGAAGAAATGTGGCCCAACAAGAAATCGGCCCTGCTGGGCTGAGGGGGCATGAACAGGGCGAACCCTGGATAGCGTGGTCAGCCTCGCAGCTTGACCGCCTAGGTCACCGTTGCGCGCCTTGAAAACCGGCACCTGCCACAGATTATTGAGATGTTACGGTCCGCGGACGTAAATTACGTTTCTATAATAACTTGCATCATTCGTGTAGATGAATACCCAGAAATCCAAAGCTACTCTTCGTCGTTCCTTCACAGAACCAGGGCTCGTGCCTTCACAACGCCGCCAGACCGTGGCGGGCTTGCAGTAGCTAAGAACGATGCAAGCGTTTATACGAATAGATTTAAGTGGACGTCCACGGAGTTTGGGCAGAGTTTTCCGGTTGCAAGGCGTGAGACGGCATCCCGAAATCCCGTAAAGACTTGCAAGCCGGATGCAACGCATTTAAGGCGCTGGGTGCTCCTCTGGATTTTGGAGTCAGGAGAGATTATATGGAGCAAGTCGGGGAAGTTTAGAAGCACAAGAGCAAGGAGGTTCCCGGATGCCTACGCTGACCATCGAGTATCACGACCCGTCCCATCGGATTGCGTTGGAGCAGGCCATCGCCTACGTCAGCCAACTTCGCCAAGTTGCCCAGGATGCTCCCAGTGGTACCGTGCTCGAGGCCTGCGAGAAGCTGGCACTCAGCGACGGTCGAGACCTGCTTCGCTCGACGCTCGCCGCGGCGCTTCAAAGCCGAATCGGGCTCAGCGAGCAAAAAGGGGGGCGGCCCGCCTGTGCCCCGAGGCGCACTCCGGCTACTCCAAGGGCCGGCACACGCGTACGGTCCTGACAGCCGTCGGTCTCGTTACCTTGGAACGAATTTATTTCCTCTGTCCGGTTTGCAAGCAAGGCGACTTTGGTGCCGATCGCATCTTGGGCGTGGAAGGTTATGTGACGCGCGGAGCCTGTCGTATGGCCTGCCTGCTGGGCGTCCAACAATCGTTCACTCGAGCCCAACGGGCCGCTCGCCGAGGTGGCGGGCTGGAATCTCGACGATAATACCATTCGCCGCCTCTGCCACGCCACCGCGGCGGCGGCTAGCGACACCCGCGAGCAACGAGCCACAGCCCAAGCTTTCGCCCAAGCCGGGGGGGATTTGGAGTTGCAGATCGACGCGGGTAAGGTCAACACGTTGGGGGGCTGGCGCGACGTCAAACTGGCTGTGTTCGACCGCCGACCACGTGGCAACCCAACGACGGCTGAGCAATGGGACGAACGCGACCTGCCCGCGCCGACAGTGCGCTCGGTGGTGGCCGCCGTGGAGGAGGCGAGCCAATTCGGCCAGCACTGCGCCAGGGAAGCGGACCGCCTGGAACTGACCACCCCGGAGGAACTGAGTGTGCTGGGCGACGGCGCGGAGTGGGTATGGAACTTGTCGGCGCGGCACTTTGCAGGTGCCGAGGAACTGTTGGATATCTGGCACGGGGCCGAGTATTTAGCGGACGGAGCCAAGGCGGTATGCGGCCAGGGGAGCGAGGCGGCCAAGGAGCAGACAGAGAAGGGCAAGCAGCGGCTCTTGGGCGACGGGTATTGCGGCGTGGTCGAGTGGATCGGGGAGCTGACCGCCGCTGGAATGGTGGGCGGCGATGGGGCCGCCTTGGGTGGGGTCCTGAACTACTTCGCTGGCCACCAATGTCGCCTCAACTACGCCCTGCGGCTGCGCCGGGGCCAGTCGATCGGCAGCGGACTGGTGGAGGGGTCCATCAAGCAGCTGGTCAACAAGCGAGTGAAACAAACCGGAGCACGCTGGAAGGTGGAGCATGTCGGGCCGTTTGTAGAACTCGGCGCATTGGCAGCCGGGCCCGAGTGGCAGGCGTTCTGGGAAATCAACTGACTTCAGTTCCAAAATCCAGAGCGGCACCCTAAGGCGCTGGCATGGGTTGCGTTTTCCTGCTATAAGGGCTATCCCGAATGTAACGCCGATTCCCCTGTCCGATCATGATTCGCCTATGAGAATTCTCGCCGTCCATCCCAGCGCGCTTCTTTATACAAAGATCTTCCTGAGACTGGAGCCACTGGGCATCGAGCTCATCGCCGCCGAGCTGAGGCGCGAGGGGCATGAGGTGCGCCTGATCGATTTGCAGGTCGAGGGTCATGGCGATTTCCTTCGCCAGGTTCGAGAGTGGCGGCCCGAGGTTGTGGCCTTCTCGGTGAACTATCTGGCGAATATCCCCGAGGTGATCGACCTGGCCAAGGCTACCAAGATGCAATGCCCCGGGACGTTCGTGCTCGTGGGCGGGCACAGCGCCTCGTTCGTCGCGGCCGAGCTGCTCGATCACGCCGGGGGATCGATCGACTGCGTGCTCAAGGGGGAGGCCGAATCTTCGGTCGCCCGACTGGTGCGCGTGGCCTTCGATCGCGATCCGCTGGCGCAGCTGGAGGTACCGGGTGCTGTCACGCAGGCGGGAGTCGGCCCGTCTCCCTCGTTCAGCCGTAACCTCGAAGATCTTCGCCCCGCCCGTGACCTATTGCGCCGCCGCCGCAAGTATTTCATCGGCGTGCTTGACCCTTGCGCGTCAATCGAGTTCAGCCGGGGATGTCCCTGGGATTGCTCATTCTGCAGCGCGTGGACCTTTCACGGACGCAGCTACCGCGTCAAGTCGGCCGAGGCGGCCGTGGACGAGCTGGCGTCGATCCGCGAGCCGGGCGTCTTCATCGTCGATGACGTGGCGTTCATCCAGGCCGAGCATGGCATGGCCATCGGCCAGGCGATCGCTAGTCGCGGGATCAAGAAACAGTACTATCTTGAGACGCGAGGGGACGTGCTCTTGCGGAACAAGGAGGTCTTCCGGTTCTGGAAGGAGATCGGGCTGCGATACATGTTCCTGGGCGTCGAGGCGATCGACGAGGAGGGGCTCAAGAAGCACCGCAAGCGCGTGACGGTCTCGCGCAATTTCGAGGCGCTCGAGTTCGCCCGGTCGCTAGGGATCATGGTGGCCATCAACCTGATTGCCGACCCAAGCTGGGACCGCCGTCAGTTCGACGTCATCAGGCAGTGGTGCCTGGAGATTCCCGAGATCGTCAACATCAGCGTGAATACGCCTTACCCGGGCACCGAGAGCTGGCTCACCGAATCTCGCCGGCTGACCACGCGCGACTACCGGCTGTTCGATATCCAGCATGCCGTGCTGCCCACGCAGCTTCCGCTGGCCGAGTTTTATGAAGAGCTCGTCAGGACGCAGCAAGTCTTGAATCGTAAGCACCTGGGCTGGCGGGCCGTGCGCTCGCTGGCCGGAATCCTCGCCCGCAACCTGGCCCGCGGCCAGACCAACACGGTCAAGATGCTCTGGAAGTTCAACAGCATTTACAACCCCAGACTTCAGTTACTCGATCACCAGCAGCCGGTTCGCTACGAGATGTCGCCGCCTCCCGAGCATCGAGCCCTGATCGACCCGCGCGCCGTGTACGTTCACGCGCCCAATGGCCGGCACGGCCGGTCCATCGACGACGCGACCGAGCAGTTCGTCGAGCAGACTCGCAGCGGAGGCAAGCCGTCAAATTGACCGGTTGCGGCAAATTCTTACATGCGGCCGGCGATTCTCATTGGCGGCCGGCAAGCTGGATCGATTAAGCTATATGTAAGCGGGGAATGGCGCCGGGCCTCCTTCGAGCATGCGGAACCGGCCGACGGCATGGCAACCTTTTCAGAATGCGAGGAGAGGAGGGTTTGATGAGCGTCTTGTTCTGGCCTTCGCTCTTTCTCGCCCTTGGGCTACTGCTCCTCCTGGTCGAGGTGTTCATTCCTTCGGGTGGGATGATTGGCCTATGCTCTCTTTTATGCCTGGCTCTGAGCTTGTGGTATGCCTTCAGCCAATCACTGGGCATGGGCGCGACGTTCATGCTGGTGGACCTCGTGGCCTTGCCGATCACCGCAGCGGCGGCCTTCTCGCTCTGGTCGCGCTCACCGCTGGGGCGAAAGTTCTTCCTGGCTCCCCCTAGCAGCGAGGAGATCGAAGTCTCGCACGCCGAGCACCATCTCGAACGCCTGGTGGGCCTCGAGGGGCAAACGCTCACGCCTCTGCGTCCCTCGGGGACCGTCGAGATTGACGGGCGGCGGCTGGGAAGCCTTGCCGAGGAGGGGTATCTGCCGGCGGGCACGCCAGTTCGGGTCATGAAAGTCCGATCGGGTCAACTGATTGTTCGGGGCCTGCTTGATCCCGCTGTCAGGCCTGTTGACAATGACCAAGTCACGCTCGTTGAACCAGGGCCCGACACGGGTCCTTCCACGATATCACGAACCGCTGTCGCGGTTACCATCACCGAGGATGCTCCATGATCGCCACCTTGCCCGTATTTTTCGCCCAGGTGAATGGGCCTCCCACGTCGCCGTGGTCAACTTACGTCTGGTTCATGATCATCGCCATCGGCCTGATTGCGCTCATGGCGTGTATCTTCCTGGCGAAGTATTTCAACCTCTGGATCCAGGCCAAGATGACCCAGGCCAACGTGAGCATCTGGGAGCTGGTAGGGATGTCGTTTCGCAAGGTGAATCCGAACATTATCGTGCGGTCGAAGATCATGGCCTATCAGGCGGGCCTGTCGGAGAAAGACGGCGTGACGACCCGTGCGCTGGAGGCCCATTACCTTGCCGGCGGCAACGTTCCCAACGTGGTGCGGGCCTTGATCGCCGCTAACCGGGCAGATATTCCGCTCTCTTACAAGCGAGCAGCGGCGATCGACCTGGCTGGCAGAAACGTGCTCGAAGCCGTGCAGACGAGCGTCAATCCCAAGGTGATCCAGTGTCCTGATCCGTCCCAGGGCCGGCTGACGATCGACGGGGTCGCCAAGAACGGCATTCAGCTCAAGGTCAAGGCGAAGGTGACGGTGCGGACGAACCTCGACCGGCTGGTTGGCGGCGCTACCGATGAAACGATCATCGCCCGCGTCGGGGAGGGTATCGTCAATGCCATAGGCTCGGCCGACACGCACAAGATGGTGCTGGAAAAGCCCGACTCCATTTCCAAGCGCGTGCTGGAAAAGGGATTGGATGCGGGAACGGCCTATGAGATCCTGTCGATCGACATTGCCGACATTGACGTCGGAGACAATGTGGGGGCCAACCTTGAGGCCTTGCAAGCCGAGGCCGACACGCGAGTGGCCCGGGCCAAGGCCGAGGAGCGGCGGGCCTTCGCCGTGGCCAAGGAGCAGGAGATGATGGCCCACGTGCAAGAAAACCGGGCCAAGGTCGTGCTCTCCGAAGCCGAGATCCCGATGGCGATCGCCGATGCTTTTCGCAAAGGGAACATGGGGGTCGTTGATTACTACAACCTGCGCAACGTGCAAGCCGATACCGAGATGCGAAATTCGATCGCCGGTACCAGCAATGCGAGGCGGGAGCCGGTGGTCGCCACGGGACAATAACCGGGAAAGCGGTCTGGCTAGATATGAGAATTGATACCCTCATTCCATTCATCGTCCCGTTGTTGTTCCTGGCGATCTGGGCGCTGACTTCGATTCTGAATCGAGACGGCCAGCCCTTGCCACCACGGCCGGGCCGTGCGCCGGGAACGGGCCTGGGACCGGGACCAGTCAGGACCGGCCCCGGCACGGGCGCCGGCAATCGCATCCCCGGGCAGGCGGCACCGCGGCCGGCATCCGCCCCGCTTCAGGGCCGGGCGCAGGGGCCGGATTATCGCCCGAGGCGCTCCCGCCCAGGCGTGCGTTCGAATCGTTCCACCCCGGCACGCGATCGATCACCCCAGCGCCCGCCCTCCAGCGCCGACGACGCGATCGTGTACATCGAGACGATTTCTGGTCGGGGGCCGGCGCGAAACCAGCCGGCGGCGGCACCCTCGGCTTCTGGGCAAGCCTCAGCCGGATCTCGACCCACGCGCGGTGCTCGATCGCGCCGGGGAGCCAAAGGACGGGGCGGCGCCGGCAATGCCCCGGCGGCAGCTCAGAACCGGGGCGAGCCGGAGACATACCGGGCACTCTCGAATATGGTCACGCAGTCGCTGGCCTTGCAAAAGACCAAGCCGCTCGAGATCACGCCACTGAACGCGCCTCTCACCGGGCTGTCGAGTACTCTGTCTCAGGCCACGGCAATACCGGACATAAACAGGGTACACTCGGGCGACAGCCGCCCGAGCTTGACTGGTGTTGACATCCGCAAAATGCTAGGCTCGCCCGGAAAGCTGCGCGAAATCGCGATTCTGACCGAGCTGCTTCAGCCCCCGCTGGCGCTGCGCCGCGGCTCTGCCGATCGGGCTCGAGGCACTCCCAGACGATCCTGACGGCTTGTCCGCCGCACAGCCTCCTCGATTCCGATTGCACCATCTCGATCGTTTCTATCCGATGCTCCGACGAAAGGTTCGGGCCGTGTACATTCCGGCCGTCGCCATTGAAGTTGGGCATCTTCAGGGCCGATACCTTGCCTGGACCGAAAGGTTCCCGCGCATGCCAATGGCCTGGCACCGCTCGACCTCGCAGGGTGGCATCTCCACGGATGGAGTGCGTCCTATTCTCGGACGCACACTCAATCACTACAACACATAATCGCCGACGATTGAGGGAGATGCACGATGTGGCTTAACCTACCTTGTGCGCGCCGGTTCAGCGCCGGTGTGCCGCTTGTTCTTCTGTTCCTGGGAAGTGCACAGGTTTCCGTTCGGGCCTCGGATGGCGATCCCGAAGCCGGAGCCGAACCCGGGCTCATCACGTGGCGCACGGATTACGCGCGTGCCGTTGACGAAGCGAAAACGGGAAACCAGTTGATCTGGATCCAGTTCACCGGCCCTTGGTGCCCGAACTGTACCCGGATGGAGCAAGACTCGTTTCCTCATCCCGCCGTTCGCGCCCACGCCGAGCGGTCTTTCGTACCCCTCAAGCTTCGGGCTGACGTTAATGAAGAGCTGGCTCTTGGTTTTGGCCTCTCCGGGCTGCCGGCCACTGTGATCCTTGGCCCCTCACGGGAGGTCTTCGTGATTCGCCAGGGCTATCTCGGTCCCGATGAGCTTGGCGACCTGTTGCGCGAAGCCAAGGTGCGGCACACGACCGAGCAAGAACGGAATCGGCAAACTGCCTCGGCAAAGTCTTCAGAGCGGGGCGAAGAGGGACGTGAGCCGAATTCCAAATCAACGACCAAGACCGAAACCCACGTCGCACTGTCGGGCTATTGTCCGGTCAGCCTGGTATCCAACCGGAAGCTCGTGCAGGGGCAGGCCGAATACACTGTGACGCATGAAGGCAGGCTCTACCGCTTCGCCAACATGCTGACCTTCAACGTCTTTCGCCGCGACCCCGAACGGTTCGTCCCGGTCAATAACGGCAACTGCCCGGTGACCCAGGTCGAGCTTGGAAAACGGCAACCGGGTAACCCGAAGTTCGGCGTCCTGTACCAGGGCCGTCTTTACTTGTGCGCAACCGACGCCGACCGTAAGCAGTTCTTCTCATCGCCCGATCGCTACGCCGCCGTGGACGTCGCCGAGGAAGGTCTCTGCCCCCACTGCCTGGCGGAGAGCGGCGAGCGTATCCCTGGCGACCCCCGCTTCGACTTGACCCGCGAAGGGCGCCGCTACTGGTTCCCTGATCCGGCCCACCGCGAAGCGTTTCTGTCGGCGTCGGCCGAGTCGACCTCGCGACGATGAAATCAATGCGGTCTTTTCGCTTGGGGCAGCCAATACGACAAGTGCCGGCACGCCCTGCTTTTTCCTCAACGTGCCGGCCGGTCGGTCTCAAGATCTTTCCCCAAGCACACACTGAGTGGGGAGCGGACGTACTCACCATAAGGTGGGATGCTTTTGAAGCCGGCTAAAGCATAAAGCGCGAGAGCCGCTTGCTGGCGTGTTCCCGTTTCGAGTACGAGACGCGTGGCACCAAGGCGACGAGCTTCGGCCTCGAGCGCCTCGAGCAATAGCCGAGAGATTCCTCGACGACGGAACGAGGGGGCCACGTACATCCGCTTCAACTCGCCGGCATCCTCGTCGATTCGCCGGACGGCGCCGCAGGCCACGGGCCGTTCATCTTCATAAGCCACCAAGAACATACCTCGACCCGGCCCGACCTCATCCGGATCAAGCCGGAAGTGAGTCGCGCCCGGCTCGGGATAGGTCTGCAAAAGCTCGGCGTTGAGGTCGCCTATCAGCGAGCTGGCCGCTTCGGACGTAAGCTCCTCGGGACGGATTTCGATGGCGCTGGCACCTGGATTTTGCATCATTGCCGTGACTCCCGATCAGGCAAGAGACAGCCGCTTGCGGACGATGGCCAGATGATGTCTGACGTGGCCGACCATGATGTAGGCCAGAGCGCGAACAGTGACTTCGTGGCCGCTCGCGACGCCTCGTCTTTTCCAGGCCTCATCGCTCAGGTTCTCAAAGAGGAATAGGTGAGAATACCTGACAGTGTCGAGCTCGGCCAGCAGATCTGCGGGAGATCGTCGGTCAAACTCGCCGAGCTCGACATAGGGGTTCTCGTCAAAACCGGGCACAGGCGTCGCATCGCCGCGGGCGAACCGAAGGGCGCGGCAGCCGAAGATGCGCTCCGCATCGATCAAATGGCCGACGACCTGCTTGATGCTCCAGGTGTACGGCGGGTGGCGACGTGAAAACTCGTCTTCCGGCGCAGTCTTGAGGAGCGCAAATTCATCGACGAGCTGCGATCTCATCGCCGGCACGATGTCCTCTTCCCGCGCGAGGGCCACGTAAGCGCGATACGGGTCTGCATATTCGGACGTGTCGGGTCTTGGCATGTCGGAACTCCGGAGAAGATCGCTGTGTGGAACGGGAATCCAGCCGTCAGGGATAACTCGGGGTCGGCCGATCAGCTTTGGAATTTCGTCTTGATCCGCAAAAGTGGTTGCTCGATAAACCGATAACTGCCCTCCGCCACAGCGACGGTCGCAACTGTGACCACGACAAACAGCAAGGACCCGTTCATCGCCCCGAGATGGAAGTAGTTCCGGCCAAGTTTGAGGAAATCAATGATGAAATTGTGGTAGAGATAAATACCGTAACTGATCACGCCCAGCCGGGCGATCAGGGGCATTGTCAGAAAGGGGCGGCCGAAATGATCTTCTCGGACCACCAGCGAGGCTGAGTAGCAGCATGAAGTTCAGGTGCACCACCGACCTTGCCCACCCCTTGGTAAGGTCAGGCGCGACGTCACACGTCGCAACCAAGAGACCGAGAAAGAGGAACGGCGACCATCGATACCCCACAGCTCGGTATAGCACGTCAAACGATCTCCGGTCGTTCAGCAGATACGCGAGTAACACTCCCAGCAGAATGGGCGTGAACGTGATCGTCCAGAGCGACATCTGCAGCGGCGTGGAGTCGCCATACATCCGGGTGATCAGCCCGTTGAACACGCCCAAGCTCAACCCCAGGTTCAGAACCAGCATGACCGCAAGTATCACCCAGCGCAATGGCAACAACGCAAATCTCTCGACGGTCGGCCAAAACAGGTAAAACTGCTCTTCCATCGCTAGCGACCACGTGGGAGCGAAGGTTCCCAGAGGGGCACGAATGAAGTCCTGGGTGTAAGTGAGCAGGACGGGGAAAGCGAAAAGGTAATAACGCAGGCCGCCCGGTCGCCAGGGACTCGCGGCCAGATAAAAGAAGAAGACCGTGAAGATCAAGAGGTAGTAGATCGGGAAGATCCTGAGCGAGCGCCGGGCGTAGAACTTCCCGAGGCTGACGGTTCCGCGCCGCTCACGCTCGCGAATGAGGAGGGTCACGATCAAGAAGCCGCTGATGACGAAGAACAGATCCACTCCGAGCCAGCCAACGTTGATCAGACGCGGCCCGGCAATCTCCCATCCCACGTGCTCCTTGATGACCCCCAGGCAGCAAAGACAGCGCACCCCGTTGAGCGCGGAGAAGTTTTTCGTGCGGAGGAACGCGCCATGGGGGTCGGCCTTGGTGAGCGGTTGCGATGTCCTGAGCAGCACGACTGGCGCAGGCTCGGCGGCGACGACATCTTCAGGCATCGACAGCAACCCTAACCATCGAGGCTCGCTTCGGGATCGATTTCACAGCCCAGGCTCGCTCGAATCACGCGGCTACTACTAGAACAGCTCACTCATCAAAGTTCAAGGAGACCACAGGCGGTGTGGCGTCGAGGCGACAAACCGCGAATATTGCGCTTGATGTCTTTGGAGGGAGATTCTATGGTATGAAGCGCCCGGATTCTGGGATTAACGGCAATGGAATGCGACCTCTTTGAGGTATCAGGGCAGATGGTCTTGCCCCGTCCCACCCACACAAACGCTGGCCTGCTTCCTCCGGACGTCCCATCCCAGGCAGTTCACGCGTCTTTTTTTTGCTTGATCCGAGAGCAGTGCTCTCAAGGTCTCCTCTGGATTTCCAACGTCGCCCGCCTTTGGTCCGCCACAGGGCCCGGATGGCTCACTTGCGCGGAGTTAATCAAGATGCGCGGCGCGGCACGGCAACTCGAGCTGAAGGAGTAACGCCCGATGACCGTTCGCTGGAAACCGCTTTTCATTCTGTCGGGGCTCTTTTTCGTGGTCGCCGTGCTCGGCGTGATTGCGATGGCTTGGACCCTCGTGCCGAAGTCGGCTCAAGGCGTTTTGAAACAGGCCCGTGCCGAGGCCGCCGCCGGCCGGTTCGAGAATGCTGAGATCCATTACGAGCAGGCACTCCAATTCGAAGCCAAGAACGCATCGATCCATGAGGAGTTCGCCAACCTCTATCGAGAATGGGGCAAGACCGCGACGGCCGACCGTCAGGAGATGCTACACGCAAAACGTATCGAGCACCTCGGCAAGGCGGTGAAATTCGACAAGAACGCCAAGGGGCCAAAATTGCAACTGCTCGAGATCGCCATGGCCCAGGATAACACCGCCGAGTCGCTCCAGTGGGCGCGCGAAGCGCTCAAGGTCGATGCCGACAACACCGATGCGCATTACGTGCTCGCCACCGAGGATCTCGAGACGCGGTCTCCCAACGTGCCGGACGTCAAACGGCATCTCAAGGTCCTGGACGATCACAATGCGCCGGCCATCAGGCGGGCGCTCGTCCGGGCCAAACTCGCGCAGGCCACCGGAGACGATCGGGGACGCGACGAGGCAATGCACGAGGGGCGTTCTGCCGCGCTGCGCCGGGAGCCGACATGATCGACCGCATCGCCCGCGTCCGGCTCGAGGCGCTCGACATTCAGTGCCAGGTCCAGATCCAGAGGCAGAGTGAAACGTCGAGGCTAGTTGATCAGGTCAATAGGCTGCTGGCTCACGTCAAGGAATTGACCGCCGTCCCAGACATCGACCCAGGCCAGGTCACCCGGCTGAGCCAGGTTCTCGAACAGACCCAGCGCACGCTCGCTGCTCGTTCGTCGAAAGGGAAAAAAACGGGCGATCGCGCGATCGAGTTGCTGGCCGATGCGATCGAGACCGATCTGGAGGCGATCTTTCAGCAGGCCCTGCACTCCAGCCAGAAAGTCGATCTCCCGCTCTATCTGACCTATGCCGATCATCTTCGGTTCCGGCAGCAGCGAGATCACTGCTTGCAGGTTATCGAGGAGGCGCTGCACCTGCCGGCGGCGTCGAAGCCAGCCAATCAAAACACAGTCATGGGGCTTCATGCCGTGGCAGTCGAGATGGCGCCTCTCCAAGCAAGATGACAATGCCAGGTTTCAGAAGGCCGCGCCTCATGTGCAGCCTTTGCTCGCGTGTTCCGAGCCGCGCTTCCAGGGGATGGGGCATCTCTTTCAGGGCGCGATCGACCTGGAGCAATCAGGTCTGGTTCGCGCCGTGTCACGCGCGGGCGAGAAGAATGAACCCGTCCGACTGTCGGAGCCCAAGTTGCGGGCCAGTGCCCTGAGTCACCTGAAGCAGGCCGCCGAGCAGCTCTCCTGGCTGGCCGAAGCCCAGGCGCGTTATGGCGTGGCCCTGGTGCTCTGCCAGGAGCAGAGCTTGGGCCGCCAGTACTTGCAGACGGCTCTAAGGCAAGGCAACCTCGATCCTCAGTACCAGTTCTGGGCCGCGTGGACGATCCTTCAGGCGGGCTATCCCGAGGAAGCCGAGCCGATCGTCGAGGCGCTGTTCCGACAGCTCGAGCTGGGAACGCTGCCCGCAGATCTGGGTGGAACACTGCACGAGATGCGCGGCGAGATTTGCCAGGCGAGGCGCGCTCCTGGCGACCTGGAGCGGCGCGGCCCAAGAATTCGAGAAGGCCAGTAACTCGGGACAGGTTGCGGGCCCAGCAGTCGCCCTTCGGCAGGCCCAGATCGATGTGCAGCTTGGCCGGTATGACAGCGCCCTGGCGCGAATCGACCAGTTGCGCGCCAAGGGGCAGGGGGGGCCCTCGGCCGAGAACCTCGCCGTGCTGACTTTCGAAGAGCAAGGCAAGAAGGCCGAGGCCTGGAAGCTGCTGCGCGAGGCCCGTACTCGCTATCCCAAGTCGGCCGAGCTCGCCGGTCTGGAGGCGGCCATCGCCAACCGAGACGGCAAGCCTGAGGAGGCTGATCGAGTTCTCAAGGAGTACCTGGCCGGCGACCCGGACAACGTCACCCTCACCATGATGCGAGCCCAGATCCTGGCCGACCCGCTCAAACGTCCCAAAGACGCCCGCGCGATCCTGGCGGACCTTGCCGAGCGGTCCGACAACTCTTCGCCCCTGGTGCAGCTTGCACAACTCGAGCTGGACGCCGACGATCTGGAATCGGCCCGGCGCCACGATCGCCAAGGTTCAGTCGCGGTGGAAAGAGGCGGCCATCGGTGAGATTCTGGACGGCCAGCTCGCACTCAAGCGGGGCAACATGGCCGCAGCGCTCGAGCACTTCAACGGGGCCCTCAAACGAGACCCCGACAACAAGATCGTCCAGTTCTGGAAGGCCCAGCTCGACAGCCGGACCGGCTCGGTTCCCGAGGCTGCCAAGGCGCTCGAAGAGCTTGTGAGGAACCGGCCCACCAAGGAGGTGGACACCGGCGTGAGCTTGATGTCAGCCGCGCAGTCGGCGCTTGCCAACCTGTCGCTGCAGACCGGCAACCTCGACGATGCCATTCGCCGCTTCGAGGAGCTGAAACGAAACAGCCAGTCCGGCACGCTGAGCCGGAGCGATCGCTGGCAGCTCATCACGGCTTATGTGGCCAAGGGGCAGTGGCCGGTGGCCAGACGCGAGCTGGCGGCGATTCTGAACGACACCAAGAACCCCCCGTCCGACGACGAGCGGGTGCGCGGGGCCAATCTCTACCGGCAGCACAAGGACGAAAGCAACGGCACTCGCTCTGCTCGATTACGTGCTCAAGGTCAATCCCAAGAACCCAGGCGCGGTGGTGATGCGCTCGTTCATCTGCCTCAAGGCCCGGAAATTCGACGAGGCGGCTGGCCTCTTGCGGAAGGGAATCGAGCTGACGGGCCAGAGGTCTCAGAAAGCCGCCGGCCGTGTTCTACCTCATGCTCGCGGTGGTCGAGAACGAGATGCCGCCCTTGGCGACGGCGAACAAGCGGGCCCAGGCCGTGCTCGAGCAAGGTCTGGCCGTCCAGCCGCAATCGATCGAGCTCGTTCAGGCCGAGTATCTCCTGCTCACCTCCACAGGCGATAACCGGGGTGCTCTGGCGTTCATGGAAGCCAAGGCCAAGGCTGATCCCAAGGGTCCATTCCGGCGAACGCTTGATTGACGTGCTGCGCGAACAAAAAGAATACGAGAAGGCCGAGCACGAGCTCGCCGAGCTGGTGCGAGAAGCGCCCGACGACATGAACCTGGCGGCGGCCCTGGTCCAGATCATTTCGCTTGAAGCGGCGCAGGCCGCCGCGCAAGGGCGTGCCGACAAGCAGCGAGCGCTCGACGAGAAGGCGGTCACCATGATTCGCGACTATCGCAAGCGCTTTCCGACCAACCTCACGTTCCTTCAGGCCGAGTGCGACCTGGTGGCGCGCGGCGGCGACTTGACGCGGGCGATCGCCATCACCGAAGAGATCGACAAGATCTCCAAGTCGTCCACCATGGGGCCGATGCTCCGCGCCCGGATCTATGCCAGGCAGGAAAAAACGCGCGAGGTGGCCAGGGCATACGGCGAGTCACTGGCCCGGAACCCACGGCAGCCGGATGTCCGCGTGCTGCTGGCCCAAGAGCTGATCAAGCTTGGTGAATTTGACGCGGCTCTCGAGCAAACCAAGCTCGTGCTCGACACCGACAAGGATCGCCCCGACGCCATCTTGCTCGAGGCCCGCGCGCTTGCCGAATCCGGAGGCTCCGACGCGGAAAAGGACGCCTCTCGGCAGTCGGCGGTGGCCCGGCTCGAGTCGGCGATCGCGGCGGCGCCCGCGTTCGTTGATGCTTATCATGAGCTGGCCGAAATCGAGCTCAAGCGCGGCCGAAGGCCGGCGGCGATCCAGGCTCTCGAGCGCACCTGAAGGTGAACCCGCAAGATAACACCGCGGTGGCCAAGCTCGTCGGACTTCTTGCCGGCCGGGGACCTGGCGGCGAGAGCCCAAGCCCGAGCGATATCGAGGAGGCCAGACGCGTGGCGGCCGAAGTCGCCGGCCGCGACCCCAAGGGTTCCCTCATCCTCGCGGCCGCCGTCGGCTTTCACAAGGCCGGCCAGATTCGACCTTGCCCTGCCGCTCTCGGAGAAGGCCGTTCTTATGCTTGACTCCGTCGTGGCTCACCTCAATCTTGGCGACCTGCTGCTCTCGCTGGCGGAAGGCCAGCCCGACCGCACTCGTGCCCGACCCTTGTTCGTGCGGGCGGTAGATGAGTACAACAAGGTCCTCAAGATGCAACCGGGCCAGATCGAGGCCGTTAACAACAAGGCATGGGTCTTGCACAAGTACCTCGAACGCAGCCAGGAAGCCCTCGAGGTGATGAAGGAGGTACTCAAACTCGCCGATCACTCCCTTCTGCCCGGCGAGTTTTTCGACACGCTCGGGAACATCCAGGAGACCGTGGGTCGCGCCGATGACGCGGAACAGTCTTATCTCAAGGGACTCAAGAAGACGCCGGAACACCCGGTGCTGAATTATCATTTCGGCAAGCTGATCGCGACCGACCGCAGTCGTGGCGCGCGGGCGAAGCTTCATCTCGCGAAGGCTCTGGCTGGCCGAGACCAGCTCAGCCCGGACATGGCCCGCGACGCCGAACTCCTGATCAGGAAGCTGGGCCAACCGATGAAGGCCAATTGAAGTCGTACATGGACATGGTCAGGGCTCGACCAGGGCGGATCGTGAGACCCGCACCCAACGGGTTGATGCAGTGTGGTGTCGAGGACTCCTGACCTCGACGCGGTTTGGTCGGCGTGGCGATACCCGCCTCGAGAGGCGCCTTGGCCGCCGAACCGGCCAACCCGCTCGACAGGACCGGCTTCGACGTGCTACCCTAACCTTCAGTCTGCGTTGCAGATCTGGCAGGAGAGCGGGAAACGGCCCCTCTCCGGCGTTCCTCGATGGTTCGCCTCACAGGAGATTCAGGAAGCTATGCCAACAGGACGATCCATGACTTCGATCACCTTGTTCTCACTCTGTGATTCTTGGTCTGGGAGCGTGTCTTTCACTGGGCGTGATCGCCGCGCAGGGCCAGGAGCAGCATCCGACGGTTGTGCTCGATACTTCCAAGGGGCCGATCACCTTGGAACTCTACCCGGACAAAGCCCCGATCACCGTTGAAAACTTTCTCAAGTATGTTGACGACGGGTTCTACGACAACCTGATCTTCCACCGCGTCATCCCCAAGTTCATGATCCAGGGGGGCGGGATGACCGATCAGATGCAAGAGAAAGAGAAAGGCAAGCGACCCCCGATCAAGAACGAGTCTGACAACGGGCTTTCGAACAAGCGCGGCACGATCGCCATGGCACGACTGAACAATCCCAACTCGGCCACGTTGCCAGTTCTTCATCAACCACAGAGACAATCCCGATCTCGATTATCCGAACCGCGGGGGTTATGCCGTCTTCGGCAAGGTCATCGAGGGCATGGATGTGGTTGACGCCATTGCCGAGGTGAGCACGACGACTCGTGGCGGCTACGAAAACGTTCCCGTCACGCCCATCTACATCAAGAGTGCCAAACGAAAAGACAAGTAGACCGCCAGGCTTGTGGAACTTGACGGATGTTTCGCGGTCCCTTGACCGTCCCGCCCCACCCGTCTAAGATGTTGCATCATCGGGTGGGGGGACCCCTGCCAAGCCCTCGCTGGGTCGCGATCGCAATCGAATCAGTACGAGAAATCAGGTCAGCTAAAGGAGTCACGAATGGCTCACATCGTCGCCGAGCCTTGCTTCGACTGCAAGTACACCGACTGCGTGGTTGTCTGCCCGGTCGATTGTTTCTACGAAGGGGCCCAGATGCTCTACATCCATCCGGATGAGTGCATCGACTGTGAGGCCTGCGTGCCGGAATGTCCCGTGGAGGCAATCTTCCATGAGGACAACCTTCCTGAGGAGTGGAAGGATTTCACCGCGCTGAACGCCGAGCAATCTCCTCTCTGCCCGGTGATCACCGAAAAGAAAGATGCTCTCGAAGGCGAATCCTGCGACAAGTCGCGGAAGAAGAAGTGAGTTTCGGTTTGCGCCCGGGAGGTTGAAAATCGCGTGTGCCGCGAGCAGGTGACTTGAGACCCCGGAATGGCCGCCGGGGTTTTCTTTGCGCCCGGCTGGCCGCTCTCGCGGCTGTGCCCAAGACCGAAGAGGGCGGAAAATCGGTCCCCGACCGATGCTCCGGAACCCCTTGAAAAAGAACAGGCGGCCCATGTTTCAGGCCGCCCGTTCCGCGCTTATGTCAACCTGTCGATCCGGCTCCTTCCTGGCCCATCGGCTTGATGGGCCAGGAAGATGTGCCGGGGCGATCAGGCGTGCTTGTGCTTCTTGGCCGGCAGAGCCGGCAGCTTGCGGGTGGGCAGGGCCACCGCGGCCTTGTGCGGGGCGTGGTGTCGGCTTGTGAGTCTTGTGGCTGGGGCACATGGTGCTTGGTGGGCACCGGGTGAGGCTTCGGGTGCTTCACCTTGACGGGGACCTTCACCTTGACGGGGCCCTTTACCTTGGTTGGCGGCTTGGCCGGCGGCGGAGTGACCGGCGGCGGCAGTGCGGGCGAGGGTGCCGGGGCCGGCGTGGGAGTCGGCGTCGGCGTCGGAGTCGGTGTCGGCGTGGGAGTCGGTGTCGTGCGCCGGCGTGAGGCTGTTCAGCACTACGTAATCAGAGTAAGTCGGAAGCGAGCTTCCGTCCAGATTCTTGATTGCGTCGGTCTTGAGCACGACGTTGATCGTGCCCAGGGGATTGAACTGCCCCGAGAGGTTGAACTGGGCCGTGTGGTTGTCCAGCCAGGTGATGCTCATCGCCTTGACGGGGTTGAGCGGGTTGATATCCGTGCCCGAAAGCACCAGGTCGGTCGCCTTGACGGTGGCCTCATTGACCGGGTTGGAGAAGTTCACCACCACCGTATTGGGCACTGGGGAGACGTAAAGCGTGCTGCCATTGGCGACTCCGGTGCCATTGGGGACCAGTGAGGTGGTCACCACGCGGAAGGCACCGCCGACCGCCCTCGTTCCCGAAGTACCGATGGGCTCGAACTCGAAAGCGCCGACGTCGCGGGGACCGAATCCCGGCAGGTGGAAGCCCGCCGTGGTCGGATTGGGGTTGGCGGGGTTGCCCAGGAAGTCGGTGTTGGGCGCCACGCTGGCCAGACCGTTGTTGATGGCGGCCGAGGTTCCGCTCAGCCCGAAGTTGGCGTCACGCAGGAACGTGGCCGGTCCGTCCGATCCGGGCCGCGGGTCACGCGGGGCGACGAAGGCGGGATATCCGGTGTAGTTACCCAGGTTGGCTGCGGCGTCCGCGGCGGTGGGGCCCAGCAACAGCGGATTGAACCCGTTGCCGATGTTGTTCGCCGCGCCGCTGGGCGTGAGATCGCTTTGCCCGTTGCCCGAGAACATGTTGTTGTTCAGGAGCAGCTTGTTGGAAACCGTCGAGGTCACGCCCCAGCCGAACCGGGTGAGCGACTGGTCATGGTTCTGCCAGAAGATGTTATTGGCGATGTAGGCTTGCTCGGAGCTGGTGGCGTCGGTGTTGATGGCGAGGACGCCGTTGGTATTGAACGCGAACGTGTTGTTGATGACGTTCGTCACGCTCGCGGCGTTCGAGCCGCCGGCGTCGTTGATCACGAGACCGTTGATGTTGCCGATCATCCCGTTGTTGATGATCTGGGGGGCCAGTGAGGTACGCGCCGGACGTGATGACCCAGATTCCGTTGCCCGCATCGATGAAGTAGTCCTTGTCGATCAGGATGTTGGAATTGATGGACCAGGAGGCCGATCGCGCTCGGGGTTGATCGACCCGAGGGCCGGGTCTCCGACCAGCGGCGAGGCGATGGTGAAGCCGGCGATCTCCGTCTGGAACACGAAGTTCGACGTCCCGGTACTGGCGAACGCGGGCAGGTCGAGTCGCCGAGACCGTGACGTTCGAGGTCGCGCCGGCCGTCGCTGGAGCGCGGATGATCGTGTTCAGGGCGTTGCCCGGCGACGAAGTTGGTGTTGGTGCTCGTCGGGTCGGCCGAGACCAGGCTGACGAAGGGCTGGAGAATGATCTGCTCGGTATAGACGCCTGGCAGAACCTCCAGCCGCTCGCCGACCGTGGCGGCAGCGAGGGCGGCGGTGATCGTCGGGAATGGGTTGGCGCGGTCGCCGACCGGCTTGGTCGTGTCGGTGACGAAGCGACGCCGGGCCGACGAAGACGCCGGTGATGTTGTTGGGATTGAAGACGGCGAACTGGACAACGATGTCGCCGCCGGCCGGCGTGTTGCCGGCGATGTCTCGGATGGCGTTGCCGCCGCTGCCCACCAGGGTCAGTTGATAGAGTCCATTGGGGAGCGTGTTTTGCGTCTGGAACGTGATCTGCTCACGCCCTTGGCCGAGGCCGGTGCCGCCATTGGCCGTGGCGTCCTGGAAGAGCACCGAGATGTTGGAATTGATCGGGATCGTGGTCACGCCCGTGCCGGTGAAGCTGCCGTTGGGGGCCGACTGGAGAAGCTGGATTTGACTGGTTGTAAAGTGGGTCAGGTCCATGTTCTCGCTGGTCTGCACCGTGAACACCTGCGGACCGGATGGCGTGGTGATCACGCTGTTGGGCGTCGGGCTGGTCACCGTGACCGTGGGGTTGACCGTATCGACCACGAAGTTGGCCATGGAGTTGGGATCGCCGGGGTTCGACGAGTTGCCGCTCTGGTCGATGACCCGGGCCCGGGCCACGTAGAACCCGTTCACGGTGCCGGGCAAGGGGGTCAGCTTGCCGCTGGAGCCGACGCTATAGGGCGAGTCGAGCAGGGGGTTGGTGTTGGTGACAATACCCGTCCCCGCTCCATCGATTCCGACGCTGACGACGAAATTGCCGTTGACGTCGGTGAGCGAAGTACCGGCATTAGGCCGGAGGTAGGGCAGCAAGAACGACGGAGTCGAGGCGGGGTCGAAGTAGTCGACCAGAACGCCGTTCGCATCTCGTGCGGCGATGCCGATATCGACGATCGCGGTCTGGCCGGCCAGAGGCACAAGCACCGGATTGGGCTCGGTGATTGACCCGATAAAGCTCGGCGAGTTCGTGAAGGTGACGAAGTCTCCCACGATATTGCTGTCGCTGGTAGGATCAAGCTGGAATGTTCCCTTGGTGACGATCGGCGGCGTGGTGTTGATGATGAAGTTGTCGTAGAAGTTGCCGCCCGGATAGCCGTCGCCAGAGGGGAGCGGAAGCTGAACGCCCGAATTGGGGTCGTTGTTGTTGGTCAGGTTCTCGCCGTCAAGGGCGATGCCCTGCGGGCTGGACAGCACCTGCGAGCCGCTGCCCTGCACGATGATCCGGTAGGCGTCGGTCGGGAGCGTGAGCCCGCTGCCGCCCAGGTTGATCACCAGCGTGTTGGTCGCGCTGATGTAAGACAGCTTGCCCGCGAGGCTGATGAACGTGGGCCCGGGAACGGCACCGCTGACGCCCAGCTCCTCGAGCTGCACCGTGGTGGCATTGATCGAGTTGGGATCGATCGGGCTCGATGAAGGTGACGTTGATGGTCTGCGGCGTCTGGTTGGCGCCCGACTTGCCGCCGACCGCGTAAAAGTTGACCGGAGCCGGCTGGTTCACCAGGTTCGCGGTGACGGCCGTGACCTCGGGCGGATGCAGGTTCACATATTCGGAGGCGCCGATGTCCTGGAATGGGCTCTTGCCGAAGCCGGTGTTGGGCACGCCGGCATCATCGATGCGAATGAAGCCGAGCGAGTCGCGCTGACCACTGATCGGCACGTAAGAATACGTTCCCGGTGCCGTGGCTGGGCCAGTAATGCCGCTGGGGTCGGTCGAGAGGGTAGGCACCCACTCGTCCTGGAAGGCGTAGCTGCCCGAACCCGGCAAGGTGACGATCTTGCGCGGATCGTCCTCGTTGATGTCGCCGCCGAAGAGGTCGCTGCGGCCTGGGGTCTCCCCGAAGGGCAGGGTGGTGGGGTCGGTGCGGATGCCGCCGGTGCTGTCGAGCTGCTGGTTGACGGTCGGGTAGATCATATCACCCGCGGGAAGCGGCCCGATCTCACTGCGGGCCGCGTCGATGGCCGCCGAGTTCGCCTGGAGACCGAAGTTGCCGTGAGCGGGGTCGATGAACCTGGGATCGCCGAAGATCGGCGCCACGTTGCCCTCGAAGTCACCGACGTTCGTATTCCAGATCACGTCGGCGGGGTTCGCGGTGGGCAGGTCGTTGTTGTTGTTGTTGACGTTATTGAAGAAGAGGCTGTACTGGATCTGGCTGAAGCCGTTGGTGCCGATCGAGGCGTTCGTACCAGCCTGCCCGACGAGTGCGACGGCGAAGTTCGTCGAGTTGGCGAAGATGTCGTTCATCGCCAGCAGGTTGACATGGGAATTCGCGTTCGTCCCGTTGAACGCAGGAGAGGTGGTCCGGATAGCGTGACTGGTCTGATTGAACGTCGAATTGATGATGGTGGCCATCATCGGGCTTTCGCCGCTGGTGTCAGCCGAGCTCTCGGCGTTGACCTGGACGCCGACGGCGAACTGGTTGCTCAGCGGGCTGACCATCGTGTTGTAGATGGTGTCGTTGTACATGTACAGGTCGACGGCCTGGCCCTTCAGGCCGCTTCTCAAGATGGGCGGAGGGGTGGCGTTGCTGGTCTGGCCGGTCCAGTCTCGATACAGGGCATTGCCGGAGTCGGGATGGGTGAAGACCGCGGCGTCCTGGAAGTTGGCCAGTGTGGAGTTGGAGATGGTCATCGCCATCGCCGAGTTGAGCTGATTCACCGGAGCGCCGGGGAAACCGCCGCCGAAGAAGCCTTCGGGCCCGTAGCCGGACTTCTGACCCAGCCAGCCGCCGATCACCGGCGCGCCCGGCGTACCGCTGGCATTGACGTTGTCAATGATGCCGCCGCCCTGGATCTGGATCGACGTCATGAAGGAGATATTGGCGTTGTCGATCAGGCTGCCGTCGCGGGGGTCGGTCAGGTTGTAGTCGGTCAGCGAGTTGCCGCCGATGTAGATATAGCCGCCATCGCCGGGCGCGGGCGTGGTCAAAGTTTGGCCCGCGTACCAGGGAGTACCGCCGATGTTGTTCGGCCCCGTAACGCGGTTATTCTGATTGGGCCAGGAGTTGAAGATGTTGTTCATCGTCACGCCCCGGGCCGTGACGCCGATCGTGTCGTCGCGAAGCGAGGTCAAGATGACCGGCACGCGCTGCTGACCGGTCGTCTGATTGCCAGGGATGCCCAGGATGCGAAGCTGCGTGTAAGCTCCCGGATCGACGAGCGGGCTGGCGGTGGGATCGACCGCGTCGTCCACGCCGACGATGAACCCAGCACCGCCGCTGGTGTCTGCCGACCAGGCACCGGCGGCGGCACCCGTCGAGCCGAACTGGGCGAGCGAGCCGGAGCCGTTGGGCGTCGTATCGCTCAAGAGCTTGACGACGACCGACTGGCCCGGGCTGGGAATGATCGAGCCGTCGGCCAGCACTGTGCCCGGCAGGGCGCTCTGGATCGTCAGCGATTGCACCGGCCTCGGTTCAGGGCCGTATACGTTCAAGTCGGGCACGGGGGCGGTGTCCGATCCGAAGAATCCAGAAGCACCGGTCAGGATGATCGTGCCGCGAAGAACGTAGGTCAGGTCGGTGGAATCCCAGACCGTGCTGACGCGTCTGATTTGAACCGCCGGGTGCAAAGATGGCCTCGACGGGTCCGATGTAGCTCCCCCCCGGGTTGCTCGTGATGTACACACGGGAAGTGACGACGCCCAAGCCGTCGATGCCGTTACCCTGCATCACGTTGCCGCGGAAGAACGGATGGCCCGACGCCAGAGGGTGTATCGGGTCGCCGGCCAGCAGGCCGTTGGGGTCGATCTGCATCGCCGAGTCGAAGTTCTGGATGAAGTCGTTGTTAGTGATGTAGACGTGCGTGCCTCGAGAGCTGAACCCGGTCGCGAACGTCAGCACCGACTGCGACGGTATCGAGAAGTTCGCCGTGTGCAAAAGGCCGCCGCCATAGCTGAACTTGGCATGGTTGATGACGGCGACGGCGCCCGCGTCGATCCCCACACTTCCCCACATGCTGAAGCCGAGGGTCGGGGTGGTGGTTTCTCCCGTCACGTTGATGGGGGTGGGCACCAGAGTGGTGATGGCGTTGTCGTCGAAGATCGAGGTGAAGAGCACCTGAGGGTCGTTTGCGCTCTCGGCCACGAAGCCGGGGCTACCGGGTCCGTAATTGCTGTCCAGGTCGAAGCCGTTAATGTAAGACCGGGAGCCGACGTTGAGACTGGCGCCCGGGGTGACGACCTGGATGCCCGCTCCCTTGTTGATCTTGATCATGCTTCCCGGCTGGATGTAGAGCCGGTTGGTGATGGACCGGGTGTTGCCGCCGGTATTCTCGAGCAGCTCCTGGCCGACCGTGATCACGGCCAGCGCCACGATGGGCAGGGGCTCGAAGAAGGTATAGTTCTGAGAGCCGCCCAGGCTCGAGGGGTTGTCGGGCAGGGGAACGGCGTTGGTCGGCTCGATGACGCCGCTGTTCTCGGCCAGCAGCCAGACGCCGTTCAAGCTGTTGTTGATGACGGTTGCGCGGCGGATCACCGGGCCGCGGGTGATGTCGTCCTCGCGGAACGAATTCATGTCGGCGCCGATCGCGGCCTGCAGGCCGCCCGACCCGCCGTTGTTGGCGATGTTGTCGTTGGTGATCGCCGGCCTGGCATTGCGCAGGGTGATGGCGCTGAAGAAGTTGCTCGAGCTTTGCGGCACCGCCCCGCCGGCATACTGAATGATGGCGAAGTTGATCGACGACATCACGTCGTCGGCTCCGGCGATCGCGTTGCCGTTGATGCCCGTCAGGGTGACGTCGACCGGGAACTTGACCGTGGGCTGAGCGGCCTGGTCGTAGCTCCGGAATACGATACCGCCCCAGTCGCCGGCTCGCGGCGTGGTCACCGGGTTGCCATTGGAAGCGCCACCGATGCTGGCGTCGTTGTACGACGTGAAATTGACCCGCTGGGTCGAGGTCGCCTGGCCTAAAACTTCCAGCGCGCTACCCTGGTTTTGCACGAAGAGCGACGCGTTCTGCGACTTGAGCGTGGAGCCGGGGGCGAAGACCAGAGTGGTGTCGAATGGCACCGACGTGCTGGCGTTGTTGATCACGGGATTGGAGCCCGCGGGCGCCTGGAGCACGAAAGTCTGCTGTGTGATGTTGCCGGTGATGGGATCACGCTGGGGCGTGCCCGGCAAGGCCACCACGACCACCGGGCCGTTGAACGCCAGTTGCGAGGCCGCATAGAGCGCCGAGCGGTCGAACCGGCCGTTGCCGTTGCGGTCGAAATTCGAGTTGAACCCCGACAGGAAGAACTGGCTGCTGTTGAGGCCGCCATTGGGGTCGTGGTTCGGGTTCGGCGGGGCCGTGCTGGGATCTCCCTCAGGCGCCAGGGTCGAGTAAGGCTTGGCCATGCTGCCGTCGGGAATGGTGGAGGAGAGCAGGGGGTCTTCCACGTAGTCGGGACGTGCATAGACGATGTTGCCATTGGGCACAACCACGAAGCCGGTCGTGAACGCGCCGCCGGCCACGCCGTCGCCCGACATGCCCGAGCGATAAGTGCCGCTCGAGAGCAGGTCTTCGTAATTCATGATCCCCTGGAACTGGAACTGCGGGTTCGGAAACTGGCTGGGGAACTCGGTGGTAGAGCGTCGAGGTGGGGTTGCCCAGGAACTCGCCGTCGAACTGGTTGCCATAAATGTCGAAGATCCGCGTGTCGGTCCCACCGATGCGCCGTGCTGTCCTGATTGGGCATGTACAAACGGTAGTAGTCGGCCGGCAAGGGGGTCGCGGCGTTGTAGGTGAGGACCAGACGCGTGCCGCTGCCGCCCGCCGTTGTGACCTGACTCCACTGCCCGGTGGCGGGGTTCAAGCTGTACAGGGCGACCGTCGTGTTCGGGACGATCGAGAACCCAGTGCCCGTGCTGCCCAGGCCGCTCTCGCCCAGGGTGCCGAAGTTGCCGTCGGCAGTGCCGCCGAAGGTGTCGGCCGACCCGATGAGCTGCACGTTCTGGGAATAGTTGATCGGTCCGCTGCCGTTGGCGAAGGGAACGGGGTTGGAAAGGTCGATAACGAACGCCTTGGGGGGCGCCGCGGCGCGGGCGACGTAGTTGGGGTCGGCTCGAGGGAAGCTCGTAGTACGAGCGCGGGCCGCCGATGGCCGTCGAGCCGTTGTTGCTGTACGAACTTTCCATCGCCAGGTTGGTGACGAAGACCGGCTGCGATTGGATGGCGAAGTTGATGTTGAAGGACGAAGCCAGCGGGTTACCAGCGGCGTCGGTGAGGCCCGGGATGTTTCCTCCGGCCGTGTGCGCCGTGAATACGTAATTGCCCGCCGGCAGGCCGGGGCCGAACGTCAGGTTGATGGCCCCGGCGTAAGCGAAGATGAAGTTCCCCGTCGAATCCAGAAGGGGCGGAGCGGCGGTGAAGACCGCGGACGTGATGAACTGCGACTCGTCGGTTGTCGTGCCGTTGGGGTTGAGCAGGGTCAGCGTGTAATTGCTCACATTCGAGGCGCTTGTGGGGTCGATCGCAGGGAAGAGCACCGGCGCGGGAGTTCCCAGGTAGGTGAAGGGCGCCGGCGGTATTACGGAGATATCGGCCGTCTGGAGCGTGAGAGTTTGAAGCTGGTTGATGGTTGAATTATTCGCCAGGGAAGCCACGGTAATGAACGGATGCGACTGGTCGGTCCGGAAGGCGTGCTCCTGGGCCGATGAGAAGCCGGGAAGCGGGGGCTGATCGGCCTGGCCGATCACCACGATCTGGGCCCGCTGGAAGCCCTCCGGGAGCGGAGGCGCGGTTACGATGAACTTGCCGGTGTTGTCGGTGGTCACGGCGACGTCAAAGGTCCCGACCGAACCCCGGCCGCCACCGCCGACATTCAAGTCAAAGCCGCCGCCCAGCTCAGGGTGGAGGCCGTTGAACTCGATCAGCACTTGAAGGTTGGCGACCGTGCCCGGGAAGCTGCTGAAGACTTGGCCGATGAAGACCGGTTGGGTCAGCCGGGTGTTCTGGTCGCCCGGAATCCCTGTGTCTGTCTGCGCGGTCATCTGGAAGGTCGTGAGCACGGGTGCTTGCAGCGTCTGAGGACCGAGGTCCTGGATGAATATGCTGCCGGGCACGCCGTCGCCCGATGGGAACGAGCCGCTGAAGGCGCCGTCGAGCTCGTTGCCAACCAGATCGGTGACGGCGGCGCTGTTGATGATGATGCGGTAGTCATCGCTGGGCATCTCGGTCTGGGGCAGGCCGCTGTAATCCAGCGTGACCACGGTCTGGCCCGCACTGTTCAGCGCAGAGCTGATCCTGGCGCGGGGATCGCTATTGAGGTTGGTGTTGGTGGTCGGAGTGGGGGGGTTCACAAAGGGCACCCCGCCGGCTCGCTGGACGTAGAAGTTGGCCAGGGTGATCGTGCCGGGGTCGATCGCTTTGGTGAAGGTGATGGTGATCTGCCGCGAGAAGACCGACGTCGAGGCGACCTCGGGCGCGGTCTTGTCGTTGAGTGTGAACGAGATCGGCGCGCCTGGAACCAAGGCCTTGCCGTCCTTGGACGTGATCGGTCCGAAGGGGGCCGGCGGGCTCTGCACCGTGAATGTGTAATTGCCGTTGGCCACCGTTCCCGTCGGCTTGCTGAAGCTGAAAGGGAACTGGATGGTGGTTGGGAAGTTAGGGTCGCCGACGGGGACCGGCTTACCGAGGATGACCGTCACACCCGGCGGCGTGGTGACGAAGGTGAGGATGTCGGCCGGATTGGGGTCGGCGATCACGGTCGCGAAATTGATGGGCTTGTTGAAGGTGACCGAGATCGCACCTGGCGTCACGGTGACGACCGAGCCGTTGGCGGGGTTGGTCGACGCCACGCGCAGCACGTCGACCGCGTTGATGGCCTGGATGGCGTTGATATTGCCAAAGCCGGCGGTCGGGTCCCACACGCCCTGGCGGTGCCGTTCATAGGCGTGGCCGAGGCGATCAGGCCAGCCCGGATATCCGCGGGCGTGGCCGTTGGCACCCGCTGCTTCATGAGGGCGGCCACGGCCGCGGCGTTGGGCGCGGCCGACGAGGTGCCGAAGAAGCTGGGCAGGTCCTGAGACAGGTTCGTGGGCGTCGAGGGCTGGCCCGGCACGAAGGGTGGATCGTTGCTGGTGTTGATGATATTGCCGGGCTCGAAGAACGACGTGTTGCCGCCGTCGGGCGCGGTGATCGTCGGGTTCTGCACCGTGACCGGGTTGGTCATCAGCGAGCCGTCGGGATTGCGCACGATGATCGCCGGCCCGGCTGAGCTGAAGGGCTCGGACTGGAGTGGGTTCTGGCCAGATAAGGAGCCGGCGCCCACCAGGGCACTGCACCAACGCCGATCGTAGCCTGGGCCGAGTTGTGGCCGGCCGTGGTGGGATAGAAATGTGCCGCCGGCCGAGCCGAATTGCTGCGAGACGATCATGTCGTTGGTCGACTGCTGGCCGAACTGCATGAACTCGACGTGGCCGGGATTGGGGCCCTTGATCACCTGGATGGCCACGGTGTAGCTGCCCGCAGTGGGCACGGTCACGACCTGGATCGGTTCCTGCGTAGCCGTATTGTCGTTGGTGCCCGAGGCCACGATGGCGCCTGTGGAATCGAGCACGTAGAAGTTCACCTGCGAGGTGACCACGTTGGGCGAGCCGGCCGGCTGCTGAGTGTTGAACGGCTGGTCGAACTGGAAGATGATGGTCGTGTTGGCGACGTTGACAGTGATCGGCAGTTGCAGCGTCGTCGAGAGGCCGCTGCCGTCGAAGTTCTGGAACGTGCCCGAGCCGAGGCGAGCCGACCGTTCCGGTCGCTGCCGCGGAAGTCTGGAAAGATAGCCGTGGTTGCTCGTCGTTGCGGGCCGAGCTGAAATAAGTGACTCCCTGGCCGACGACCGTGTCGACGGCCTGGGCGATGATGCCGTCCTGGAACAATGGCTCATCGGGGTAACCGACGTCATCGAGATGATGTTCGCCTTGGCGGTAGTTGCCAGGGCCTTGATGTTGTTGGCGAAGGCGAGATCGCCGCCGTCGGCTGTCGCGAAGGCGAGGCCTGCGCCGGGGGCGATGTCGTAAATGTTTTCGAGCATCGCCCGGCCTTCGTCGGTCGAGCCGGCAGGGCCATCCTGGAGCACGTTGACCGGCGGGTTGCTCGGCAGGTCTCCCGAGGCGACCGACGCGGAGATGCCCGTTCCGGTGGTCGGGTACTGGTTGACGCTGTCGGAGAGCACGCCCACGGTCACGCCAGTTCCATCGACGCCGAACTGCTGGCGGGCGACGTTGGAGAAGGTTGCTGTCTCCGCCTCGTTGTTCGCCGTGCCCTGAAAAGCTGAACTCGGGCTTGTACATCGGGTGGCCGCTCATCGTCTGCGGCATCTGGGCGACGGCCGGCAACTGCGTGATCGGCATGTAGCCTTCGTCCAGCCCGTACAAGCGCGCTGGTGCTCACAGTCTGCATGCCGAGGTTGGTGAGCGCCGTGGTGAAGGCCGTTGAAGTCTCCGCCGCCGTCGTTGACGCCGATGAAGACATTGCTCCCCTTGAACTGCAAGAGGGGGAACTCGGCCGGCAGCTTGGAGGCATTGCCGCCGGAATGAATGTAGGTCTCGTAAACCTTGATCAGGTCGCCGCCCAGGTTGGCCATGGGGCCGTTCTGGACGTCGGCCAGATTCGTTGAGCTCGGCTTCCACACGGGGTTCCCCCCGTCGCCGCCGGTCAAGAGCAGCCGGTTCTCGAGCGACTCCAGCCTCGGGGAGTTCCGCCGCTTGGCTTGTTTTTGAGCACGGCGCCGATTGGGCCCTTGTTCCCCACCGTTTGCCTTGAAGCTTCCCATCGACAAACTCCCCGGTTAGCTTGGAGTTCCGTCGCTCCGATCGTAACGCGCTTGAACCCGCGTTTCCGCAAGGAGGTCGGAATTCTCCTCGATCAAGATGACTTGTCAGTCCTCGTCTGGCCGCCCGGCGCCGGGGCGAACGCACCCCTTCATGACGTCGGACAGCCGGTAGACACACCCAAGCAAACGCCTCACTCCAAGGCCAATGCGACGGTCCTTCGAAAAACCCCTTGTACGCTGACGTGATGATCAACCGATTCGTGACTTCACGGCTGGATCACCGCCGGCCCCGTTCTTCTCGAACACTCACGGGCCGACATCCGCCCTGCTACGCGAATTCTTGCCCCTGCCGCCGCTCCATGGCCCTCGCCTGATCGGCGAGAACCGCGGCCGAGCCAAGTTTTGTAGTTGTATGTGTGGTTGGCTCCATGCACGCACTTAACTATTACCATTGAGATTCCGTTCGTCAAGGCCCTTTTTTAAAGAATTCGAGGGAAGTGGGAGCGAGGTGGGTTGGACTGACGAATTCCGGGGCCCGCGCGACGCGGGACATTGAGTCAATACGAGTCTGGCCTCTGGATTCAAGAAGTCAAACCGGAGCCCGCTCTTTAGGCTGTTTTCCTGGCAATGGCGAGTGACTGGTGAAGATACGGGTGCACGCATTACGATGGGTGATGCGGTCGTTCCTTCCGGCCGCTCTCCACTCGGCACTATTGACTCACAGGTTTATCCATGCTCCATTCCTATCAATTGCGTGGATCGTTGATACCGGCCGTGCCCGTACCGTTCACAATGGCACGCGCGATTCACACGCCAGCTCATGAGCAATACGTGGCATGGATGGCGAGTCAGCCTATCGGGGGGGTCGCCGCTTGGGCGCACACCGGTCGTGGACTACGCCTGAGTGATGACGAGCGCGCCTTTGTGCTGGCCGCATGGAGGAAAGCACTCCCTGCTCCACGATTCCTGATCGCGGCCGCTGGATGCTCGCAGCAGTCGGCCGAACCTGGTCAAATGATAATGACAGCGCGAACCATGGCTCGTCAAGCGTCTGATCTGGGTGCTGATGCTTTGCTTGTACATCCGCCCGCGGCCTTTCGCGGCCGGCGAGATCTTGACGAACTCGTGCTGGATTATCACACCGCTATTGCCGAGGCTGGCCTGCCGCTCATCCTGTTCTACCTTTACGAAGCGGCCGGTGGCGTATCGTACGGACCGGAATTGCTGGCCCAACTCCTGGCCAAGCCGGAGGTGCTCGGAATCAAGGTTGCGACACTTGATAGTGTGATGACGTTCCAGGATGTAGCGCGGCTGATCCGGCGACAGGCTCCCGATAAGGTTCTGATCACGGGGGAGGACCGTTTCTTCGGGTACAGTCTGATGTGCGGTGGTGAAGCGGCGCTCGTTGGCATGGGCGCGGCGTGCACGGCGCTTCAGAGCAAACTCTTGAAGACGCATCAGGAAAGGCGAACGGATGAATTCATGAATTTGAGCCGGATCGTGGATGACCTGGCCCAGCATACGTTTCTCCCTCCCATGGAAGGATACATCCAGAGGATGCTCTGGTGCCTCGTGCATCAAGGCGTGATCCCGATCGAAGCGGCTCACGACCCCTGGGGGCCTAGACTCGACGCCTCGGAATTCGAGGCGATCGGGGAGTGCGTCCAACGCATCCAGCTCGAGGAGGGGAGGCAGCCGTGACCCTGAGCAATCAGAGTTCAAGACCGCACTTGCTCACCGGGGAGCCTGCTGTGCCCGCGGACCTGGTCCGGAAAGTGAGCGAGGACCACGACCGGTTTGCCCGTTCGGGCCTGCCCAGGGATCTGGAATCCTACGTCGTGTCCGCCTACGGACTGGACATGAGCGGCTCGTATGGCAGCACTCTTCTGCGCAACCCTTGGGGCAAGGCCTCCGGTCAGCTTTCGCTCAATGTGGCCCAGGTCGAGGAGGCCGCCCTGGAGGGACTAGGCTTCGTGGTCCTGAAGACCGTGATCGCCCAGGACCCCGCGGGCGAGCAAGCGATGGCCGCGTGGGCCATCAAGGAATCGAGGATGGTGGCCGAGCCGATCACCAGCCGTCGAACCGGGGCGCGCGGCTGGACGATCACCTGGCGGGGCAGGGGATGGTGGCAGTCGTTTGACGATTACCTGAGGCTTGTTCGTGAGGGAGTCGCACTCGGCCACTCAAACGGCATGCTGGTGGTGCCATCCGTGAAGTACCACCTTCCCGGAGTCGGCGAGACACATTGGCGGGTTGAAGAATATCAGCATACGACTACTGCTCTCGTTCAAGCCTGGTTGCAGGCGGGCAAGTCGCTGCCACTGATCCTGGAAAAAGACTTCTCCCCCACGCTCGCCGGCTCTGACCTGGCCGCGGCGCGTGCGACGGTGCTCGGCTGGCTAGAGTGCGTGCCGGAACTCATCAGGTCTGCCGCGCCGGGGCAGGTGCGCCTGGGGCTGAAGTTGTTCAACAGCCTTGATGACGATGATTTTCAGCTCGCTCTCCTGCGCACGGTTCACGACGCCGACCGTCCCGACTTCCTGATCTACGCGAACCGGCTCTTCGATCCCGAGCGGGTGTTCGATGGAGTTCAGGGCGTTGCGTACGGCGGTCCTGATCTGAGCGACCGCAATCTTCGCATGCTGACCGCACTGCGCGGTGCGCAAGCGCGGGGCGAGATCGGCGGAGAGCCCCTGGAGATCAGCGCGACAGGTGATGTCTCATCGGGCCGGCTGGCGGTCGAATACGCGCTGCGGGGCTGCACGAGCTTCCAGATTCATACCTTGTTTCAGCTTCCCGCCGAAGAGTTTGCCATGCGGCGAGGATCGAAGGTAGAGCGGGCGATCCATCGCCTTTATTTTGATCCGAGTGACGGTTTCATTATCTGGGCCCTTCACGCCGCGCGGCGGCTGGGGCTGCTGCCCGCGGCCGACAGCCTGGTCCGATTCCTGGACCTTGCCGCTTGCGGCGCGAAGTCATGCCTGGTCGGCGGGGATCTCGATGCCAAGCGACCGTAAGTCCGCGATCAAGGTTGGCGTGTCTCGATAATGCAGGCCCACCATGCCAGCGGCGCATGCTCCTTGCACGTTCGCCAGAGCGTCGTCGATGAAAACGCACGAGCCCGATGGAGCGGCAACGGCGTCCAGACAGGCCGCGAAGAAGGCTCGGTCAGGTTTCATCTCTCTCACATCGCATGAGAAGATGAAGTGATCAAAATGATCGAGCACATCGCGAAACTGCCTGCGGTAGAACCGGGCGTGGAGAATGTTGGTGTTGGAGCCGAGCACGAGCGTGTAACCTTGCTGCTTCAGCGCGGTGATCAGCCGGGCGACCGGCTCGTTGGGTGTAAAGATATCAACCCAGGCGAGATCGAACTCGTCGAAGGACATCTCGAGCCCGGCCAGGTTCATCACGGTGCGAGCGAATTCCTCGGGCAAGATCTTGCCCAGCTCGAACTGGCGGGCCAGCTCGGGGATGCCCAGTGCCATCATCCTGGCCTCGAGCTGTTCGGCCGTGATGTCCAGCCGCGCGGCGAACCGTTTTCGCGTCAGCGAATGGTCGTAGAAGCCCACCACGTTGCCGAAGTCAAACATGAGTACGGGATGACGCATGAAGCTATCCGAGTAAGGGGCGGGGTCAGAGACCCGCCCAACGTGGAGAGGGCGGGGTCAGAGACCCGCCCAACGTGGAGAGGGCAGGATCAGAGACCCGCGCCCAACGTGGGCATTCCTGACTCCCTCTCCCCTCGCGGGAGAGGGTCGGGGAGAGGGGGGTACGGCTCGACCAATCGCCTTGTTTGCGGAGGAGGCCAGCCATCATCACCCCTCTCCCTACCCTCTCCCGCAAGGGGAGAGGGCAAAATCATAACACATCATTCATTGAGTTAAGCAACTGTTGTGGCAAGGTCGAGAGACCTTGCCACCCAGTGCCGCGATGCGCTCGCGGCGGTCATTGGCCGGGGCTCTTCGCAGGTTCCTCAACACTGGAGACTGCCGCGAACTCTTTCCAGACCCTGGGTTCGATCGTCGGCACGACCAGCTTGACCGAACCATCAAGCATCAGCAGGTTGACTCCTTTCACGTGGCCGCTGGAAGCTCCCATGAAGGCCGTCTCGCCACGGCTCGACACGCAAGAGATCGCGGCGTTTGGCGGCAGGGCGTGGTTGTACAGGGTGGAACGATAATCGGCAAGCCACCAAGAGGAGCCGGCGTCGCCGTGCCAGCGGGCCCGAGTCGTTTCAAGTGAGGCGAGCGTGCAGCCCTGCGGAGGCAACGGCCCGTCGACCACCGCATAGTTCCAGGGCGCGATCTTGCCCGCGACGTTATCCCCCACCAGGCGCTCGCAGAAGGCCGCGGTGAAGCTTGTGCCGTCGCGTTTCTCCACATCGGCCAGGCTGATCCGGCGGCCTGGCGCAAAGGCGCCGCTCGTGCCTCGAGGGTCGTCTCCGGTGGTGCCGCGGTAGCTCACCGGCGCGGAAAAGACCCGATGTCGCGTTGGCGTCGCTCCTGCAAACGAATCCCGGTACCCAGATCTCGGCGCCGCCGGCCCGGGATGTCGCGGATGTCGCTTCGCCGGGAGTCAGCGCCGCGAAATCGGTCATGCCGAACGTTTCCACCATGATCCGCAGAGGCCCGGAGCTGCCGGAGGTGGCGCGCGGCTCGATCGGGACGGGTTCGCCGATCGTCGGTAGGCAGCCCTGGAGTCTGATCGTAGAGCCCCAGGGCCAGGCCGATCTGGGCCAGGTTCTTCTGGCAGCCCGCCAGCCGCGCCGCTTCCCGGCCGCGAGGCATCGCCATAAGCAGGAAGAAGAAGACGATGCCGATCAGCAGCAGCACCACCAGGACGTCGACGGCGGTATAGCCGGCGCGACAATGCGCCTGCGCTTTCTCGATCCGGCTCATGGCTCAATCCTTTGTCACGAAGAGAGCATCACCGGACCCAACGTTCCCCGCGGCGTCGGTGGCGCGGACCATCAGCAAGTGGGCGCCGGGTTTGAGGTCAGGCAAGGCCAACGTGACCTGCTCGCGCAAGGTATCGAAGAGCCCATCGTCGGGGAAGAGGGGTGTCCAGGGACCGCCGTCGAGCGCATAGTCGGCTTTCACGACGCGAGTCAGGCCGTCGTCGAGCACGATGATCGCTTGCTTCCCTCGAGGCGTGACGGTCACTCCAGGCGCTTCGTGATCGATGATGAATGACGGGCTCTCGCGATCGCGCGAAAGGGCGTCGCCGGGACTGTTGGACGGCCGGTCGCTGGCCAAGAGACGCAGGCGGTAATGACCGGAAGGAAACGCCGTGGTGTCCCAGGAGAAGGACTTCTCGGTGATCGGCGTCTCGGTGATAGCGATCCAGCTTGGCCAGCCTTCCTTGCGAACCTGGACGACGTAGCTGAGTTCGTCATCGTTGGGATCAGAGACGTCCCACCTCAGGCTCAGCCGGGTCTGTTTCACCGCGCCGTCGCCTGCACTGACGTCGGGGATGTCAAGCCGGTTGATCTCCGGGGCGACGTTGGCGGAACGGTACGAAAGTGCCACACTGGTAAGTTCGGGAGTGTGCTCGGGGTTACCGGTCGCCAGGCTCACTTTGTACTGGACGAAACGGCCCGGCGGCGAATCGGCCCGCGCCGATTTCGGATCGGTTTGCGGGGACGACCAGCTTGACCAGGTCTCATCGGGCTCGCGCACGTTGCCCGTGCGCACTCGCAGCGCGATCGATGTGCCGGCCGGCACGTCTGCCCTCCAGCTCAGCGACCCGAATCGGCAGGGGAGCTTGGCGTCGTGCACCTCGGAGACCAGTTCTCCTTCGCGCACAAAGCCGGATGACAGCTTCTCCACCGAGCCCGGATCGCCCGTGCCCAGGAGGATTTCGCCGCTCGGTTCGGCCAATAGCGAGAGAACCTGGCCGTTGTCCAGCTTCGCCAGCGGCGTGCTCTCGGCCCCCCGGTCGCGCACCTCGTAGAGCTCGCCTTCCGGGCCGGTGCCGACGAGCAGCCGATCCTCCGACCAGGCGAGAGCGAAGATGAGTGCCTTGGCGCGAAAAACCTCACGAACCGCACCGTCGGGCTCCAGATGGTAGACCGCGTTGTCGCCCGGCGAAACGGGTTTAGGCGCGGCTGATCCGGCGGCAGGAGAACGAGGGGCAGGCGGCCTGGTGCGCGGCGGTGGCTGGCTCGCTTGCACCGTGATGATTCGAGGCCGCCCCGGCCGGCTCGGCAAGCTCTGGACGACGCCGGATTGATCCCGGTCGAAAGCCGCCTGGTCGCTCTCGTGGCTTCCCCGAGAGAAAAGTGAGGGACCACGACCCGGACTCGTTCCGCCCCCGGCCTCGGCGGCCGTGCCGGCATAGAGCGAGCCGCCGGGTGCGACGAGAAGCGTTCGAACATCCGATTGAGCCGCGTCGTAGAGCACCGACGTCTTGCCCTGGCGGCTTACTCGATAGATCAAGCCCTCGCCATCGCTGCCGGCATAAACCGTTCCATCGGCGGCCACCGCCACACTCAGCAAGTGAGCTGCCTTACTGTCCAGCAGCAGCGACCACTTACCGTCGCGAGCGCGCTTCCAGAGCTGGCCGTTCGGTCCCGTGGCTGCGTACAGACTGCCCTCAGCGTCGGCGGTAAGGTCCCAGATGTACTGAACCTTGGGGTCGGGTTTCGACGCGGGATGGCCGCGGCCGGTAACCTCAATGACCTGCCCGCTGGGCCCGGTGCCCACGAACACCTTGCCTTCGGACGTGGCGGCCAGGCACAGGGCCTGTGTGTCGGCCGCGTCGAGCACCACCGTCCATTCCGCCCCGGCCTGTGCCTTGCCCGCCTGGCGAAAGACCTTGCCCAGATCTCCGGTGGCCGCGAAGAGACTTCCGTCATTGCTCCGGGACAGATCCCAGACCCGCTCGGCCGGCAATTTGCCAGTGGTCTTCAGCGCCTGCCCAAGACGCACTCGCCCCTGGTCAGAGACCACCACGCGCTCACGGTGATACTTCGAGAACGCGGCCGCTCCCTCCTGCCGCCAGATCTCCAGCTTCGCCTGTGCCGGCTCGAGTGCCAAGAAACTCAAACTCACACCGATGAGAAGCGCCGTCATCCTCACCACGAGCCCGTGGAACGCTCTCCGTCGCGGTCGCGCACTTGCTTGCATGTCGTCCTCGCCTCGTTTCACGTTGAGCTCGGGCCAGAGTCCCGTCACTTCAACGATAACGAGAGCCCGGCATCCTTGACCACCGTGAACCGCAGCGACTGAGAGCCCTCCACCACCCAGGGCGTGCTGGCGATTGCCGTCAAGTCAGACCGGATGGGCTGGGCGGGGATCTCCTTTTTGGAGGCAAACACGGCGCGGACGCTCCCAGGAAGATTTGGTAATTCCTGTCCCTGGACGGCTACTCCACGGTTCGGAGATGCGATGTGCGCGAAGATCGAGGTGCGCTTGGGCTCGGTTTGCATGCGGATGGCGCTCATGAACGTGGCCAGGTCGCGTGGCTCCGCCAGGGGAGGCTCGTTACGGAACCGGCGGCGGATGCTGCCGCTCATGTCGCTGAAGAACGCCTCATGTGTCCCCTCGGGAAAATCTCGCGGGATCGGCACCACGATCTCGACAAACTGGCGCTCGCCCTTGAAGGGCTTGAGTGTGACGAACGCCTTGAGGTTCTGGCCCGGCTCGATCGTGTCGGAAAGGAGTCTGACCGACTCGATCGCCGCGACTTTCCGGCCGGGCTCGATCTCGACATCGCACTCGATGGCCTCGATCCGCACCGGCGCCATGGGGTTGCGAACCAGCATGTTGGCGATCGCGGCGACCGGACTGAAGAGAGCCGCGGCCCCCATGGGACCGGTATAGCGCGGGCCGCTGAATGTGTCGCGCACCGTGATTGGTTCGTGACCCACCAGCTTGAAGCTCGCGGTCAGGCGAGCCGTCAATTCTTCCGGCAGATTTCCCTCGGTGTCGATCGCGCTCGTCAGCACGGCCATGAGCAGCGAAGACAACAGCGCCGGCTCGCGGATCATCTGAACTTTGTAGACGTGCGAGTCGGCGTATCGGCCCGTCTTGACGCGAACGCTAAGCGGAAGCATGTCCGGCTTTGGTCCGACGCGGCCGGCGACACCCGTACTCACATCGGTGTCCAGGACGCCCACAACCTCCAGTGGCGAGCCCATCTTCATGCTCACGCTGGCGCGAGGATACACGGTGTGGATATAGCCGGTCATCATCGGCATCTCGCACGAGCCCAGGCTGAACATGGGATGGCCGAACCCGTAGACCCGATTGCCCTCGACGTGTGTCACCGTGCCGATGCCCGAAAGGTCGAAATCGCCCATCACCATGGCGATGCTCAGGGGAGCGCCGGGCTCGAGCTTGCGGTGCGCCTGCTCGCGCCGCACGTGCTCTGGTGCCGCGCCGCCGGCCATGGGCGCCATGCCCAGGGGCCGCAGGCGAGATTCCAGGAGCGATAAGGCGCGCGAGCTAAAGCCGGTCGCCGCCAGCGGAGTCACGATCCTGGTCATGCCGGCCACCGCCCCGCCGGCAACCGGCAAGGGCGCCGCACTCGAGCCCGAGCCTGGCGAGGCCTCGGCCGCGGCAAGGCTGTCCAGCTCGGGAACGATCAAGGCCCGCGCCTCCTGAGAAATCTCCTCGGCCGCGCGGTCCTTGGCCTCGGCCGCGATCCGCCGGTCGTTGGCCCGCACGTACTGGACCATCTGCTGAAACGGTGTCACCCCGGCGATGGGGTCCTTGGCGAATTCCCAGGCGAAGGCCACCGCGCCCACGAGCTTACCGTCAATGTAAATCGGGCTGCCGCTCATCCCCTGGATGATGCCGGCATGTTCCAGGTTGCAGCCGGTCAACCTGCAGAGAACCATGTCGCGACCCGGGCTCACGTCGCGCATCACGCCCAGAACCTCGGCACCAAACTCCTCGAGCTTGGTTCCGACCATGACGGTCTTTCCCACGCCTTTCATTCCCGGCCGCAGATCCTTGACATCCCAGTAAGTCTTCGGGTCCGGCTCACCCGCCCAGGATGGGGTGCATGTGGACAGACCAATGAAGAAGGCAGCCAGCCAGAACTGCACCGAGGTGCGATGAAATGGCGCGTGTCGCATGGCGCGGAATCTCCTTGCATGGAGTGGGGCTGAGACGTCAGGACCCGGAGGTGACCGAGCAACTGAGAGGTAGCACGCGCTTTCGGGGCGTGAACGCGATATCACGTAGCCCGTGAATCTGTCACACCCATGAGGCCGGTTGACCGTGATCGGATGGCGAAATGGTCAGAGCGTCCTCATCGACGTTGCGCGGCTTGAGACTTGCTCCGTCCTGGATCATCTACGCTAATATTATTGCGGTTTAACATCGAGTCAACAAATACTTTGCCGCGAGCAACACAGAATCTACACCTATGTCGGCGAATGGTCGGCCAGTTCACCAGCTTTCTTTCCCGGTCTGAGTCGCCAAGAAAACACATGGGGCGGGAAAAAGTGTGTAAAACAAACCCCATTCTTCACATTTTCTTTACAATCAACGTGCTCGCGCAGGAATCCCACTATTGAAATCGATTCGAGCATGGGTGCGTTGTCGAGGGCGTGATCTCCCGGATTGAATATGTGGTTGGCGCGCGATTCGCACCTGTTCCCGCGTTGTTTGATTCCATAGGCAGACGCCCCACCTCCTCTCGCCGACGGGGCCTATGTTTGATATGATTAGAAGTCTGCCCGTACCGTCTCGCCGGGGCTGGAGACCCTCTATGCATGGGATTCGCAAGGTTAGCGTCCTCTTCGGTCTGATCATTCTTTTTTCACCTCTGGAACTGCACTCTTTCGCACAGGCCGACGAGAAACCGCCAAGGAAAGGCACGGAAGCGATTTCGGGGACCGAGCGTGCGAGCTTGTTCGCGTCATCGGTTCGACCATTGCTCGCGAAATACTGCACGGATTGCCATGGCACATCGAAACCCAAGGCCGGTTTGAACCTCGCGGCGCTGCTAGAGGAGGCGAGTGGAGCGGCGAACCGTAAGACATGGATGAAGGTACGGGAGAGTGTCGAGGGAGGGTTGATGCCTCCCGACGGCAGGCCCCAACCGGCGCAGGAGCAAGTGGACTGCCTGTTGAAGTGGATCGAGAGCCAGGCAGGCAAGGTCGATTGCCAGAAAGCGGCCGATCCGGGACGCGTCGTGATCAGACGCTTGAATCGCGTGGAATACAACAACACGATTCGTGATCTGGTGGAGGTCGACTTCCGTCCTGCCGATGACTTCCCCTCCGACGACGTCGGCTACGGCTTCGACAACATCGGCGACGTCTTGACCCTGCCCCCATTGCTGATGGAGAAGTACCTGGCGGCAGCCGAAGACATCGCCGAGCTGGCCATCATGGCGGGCGAATCCGCGCGTGGGCCGATCAAGAGCTGGGACGCCCATAACCTGAGCGCGTCGGCCGGGGGTCAGCCGCACGGCGAAGACGCGCGGATCTTGACCTCCGCGGGCGAGATTACTGTGCAGCACTCGTTCCCTCGCGACGGAACGTATTTGCTCCGCGTGCGGGCTTACGGTGAGCAGGCGGGCACCGAGCCGGTCCGGATGGCGGTCTTGATCGACGGCAAGCCGCTCGAGACGTTCGACGTGGCAGTGACCGTGAACGCGCCCAGGACGTACGAGATCAGGCAAAGGATTCTCGGCGGCGACCGCCGCGTGTCGGTGGCGTTTCTCAACGACTTTTACAGTCCCGACGAGACCGATCCCCAGAAACGCGACCGCAACCTGGTCGTGGAAAGCATCGAAGTTGAGGGGCCGCTCTATGTGAAGGGAGATCCCCTGCCGGAAAGCCATCGCAAGATCATCTTCCGCACGCCCACCAGACCGGAAGAATGGCAAGACTGTGCCACCGAGGTCGTGCGCAAGTTCGCGACCCGGGCCTATCGCCGGCCGGTGACCGGCGGCGAGCTGGCCAGGCTGCTCCGGTTCGTCGACCTGGCCCGCGAGAACGGCGACGGCTTCGAGCGGGGCATCCAGCTTGCCGTCCAGGCGGTCCTGGTCTCGCCCCAGTTCCTCTTCCGGGTCGAGCTCAATCGCGGCAGGCGTCGCGGCTTTGGCAAGCCTTGCTCGGCCGCCGGGTTCGATTCCACTCAATGATTTCGAGCTCGCCTCGCGGCTGTCTTACTTCCTCTGGAGCACCATGCCCGACGACGAGCTCTTCAGGCTGGCTGCCGAGAACAAGCTTGCACACTCCCGAGACGCTGACCAGGCAGGTGTCGCGGATGCTCAGCGATCCCAAGGCCCAGGCGCTCGTCGAGAACTTCGCCGGCCAGTGGCTCCAGCTTCGCAACCTGTCGGCTGTCAACCCGGACTCGACCATGTTCCCCGCCTTCGACGAGCCGCTGCGCGAGGCGATGCAGAAGGAGTCGGAGCTGTTCTTCGCGTCGGTGATGCGAGACGATCGCAGCATCCTCGACTTCCTCGACTGCGACTACACGTTCCTGAACGAGCGGCTGGCCCGGCACTACGGCATCCCGGGCGTCACGGGCGAGGAGTTCCGCCGGGTCCAGCTCACGGGAAGACAGCGCGGGGGCTTGATCACGCAGGCCAGCATCCTGACGGTGACCTCGAATCCCGACGCGGACCTCGCCGGTGAAGCGGGGCAAGTGGGTGCTCGAGCAGATCCTGGGCACGCCTCCGCCGCCGCCGCCGCCGAATGTGCCCGAGCTCGAGAGCGAGCAAGGCGAAAAGCTGGCTGGCACGCTCCGCCAGCGGATGGAGCAGCACCGGGCCAACCCGAGCTGCGCGTCGTGCCACAGCCGGCTCGATCCGCCGGGCTTCGGCCTGGAGAACTACGACGCCATCGGCGCCTGGCGCGACAAGGAGGGCGATTCGCCGGTCGACGCCTCGGGCAAGCTCCCCTCCGGCGAATCGTTCCGCGGGCCCGGGCGAGCTGAAGGCGATCCTCAAGACGCGCAAGCGCGAGTTCACCCGCTGCCTGACCGAGAAGCTGCTGACCTACGCCCTGGGCCGAGGGCTGGAAGACGACGACATCTGTGCCGTCGACAAGATCGTCGATGCCGTCGCAGCCGACCAGTACCGGTTCCGCCGGCTGGTGCTGGAGATCGTCAGAGAGCGACCCGTTCCTGAAGCGGCGCGGTTGAGCCGTTACGAATCCTTGACCCGATGACAAGGGAACGACCATGACCGAAGGCCCCGAGACTTTCCCGCCGCACGGTCCTGAGAGGGGTAGGCACGGCCATCGCCCTGCCCTGGCTGGAGGCGATGGCGCCAGCCGCCGCTCTGGCCAGTCCACCCGGCACCACGTCGGGCCGAGTCCAGGCGGATGGCTTTCCTCTACGTTCCCAACGGCGTGCACATGGCCGACTGGAGGCCCAAGGAAGAAGGGACCGGATTCACGCTGCCGTCGACTCTCGAGCCCTTGAAGCCGTTCCGGGACGATCTGCTGGTCCTCACCGGGCCTGGCCCAGCACAACGCCGAGGCGCTCGGCGACGGCGGCGGCGACCACGCCCGGTCGCTCTCCTGCTTCCTGACCGGATCCATCCGCTCAAGACCGACGGCGCCAACATCCACGCGGGGATCTCGGTCGACCAGGTCGCCGCCCAGAAGATCGGCGGCCAGACGCGGCTGCCCTCGCTGGAGCTGGGCATCGAGCGCGGCGGCCAGTCGGGCAACTGCGACTCGGGCTATAGTTGCGCCTATTCCTCGAACATCTCCTGGCGGTCGGCCAACACGCCGATGGCCAAGGAGATCAACCCCCGGCTCGGTCTTCGACCGCCTCTTCGCCGGCCGAGGCACGACCGGACTCGAGCGCCGATCGCCGCAAGCGCGAGCTCTACCAGAAGAGCATCCTCGACTTCGCCCTCGACGACGCCCAGCAGCTTCGCGGCCGGCTCGGCATGAACGACCGCCGCAAGCTCGACGAATACCTGACCTCGCGTCCGCGAGATCGAGCAGCGGATCGCCCGGGCCGACACGTCCTGGCGCGACCTTCCCCCGGGCTTCGACCGTCCCAGCCGGCATTCCCAAGGACTATCGCGAGCACGTCCGCCTGATGTTCGACCTCATGGCCCTGGCCTTCCAGACCGACACGACCCGCATCTGCACCTTCATGTACGCCAACGAGGGAGCAACCCGCCCCTACCCCTCGATCGGCGTCCCCGAGGGCCACCACGACCTCTCGCACCACGGCAGCGACCCCAAGAAGCACGCGAAGATCCGGAAGATCAACCGCTTCCACATCGAGCAGTTCGCCTACCTGCTGGGCAAGCTCAAGGCGATCCGCGAAGGCGAGCACTCGCTCCTCGACAACGCGATGATCGTCTACGGCAGCGGCATCAGCGACGGCAACCGCCACAACCACGACGACCTGCCGATCCTCCTGGCCGGCAAGGGCGGCGGCACGATCAAGCCCGGCCGGCACATCAAGTACTCGCCGCAGCCGCTCAACAACCTCTACCTCTCGATGCTCGACCGCATGGGCGTCGAGCATCGACAGCCTGGGCGACAGCACGGGGCGATTGACGAAGCTGGATGTATAAGTGAAGATGGCGTGTCCGAAGAGCACAGTATCCAAACGACGGTGCTGGAACCCATGACGTCCGCGGTGGAGCAATGGAAAGACCGGTTAGGCGCGCTCCCCGATGATGAACGGGCCGAATTAGCGCATTTTCTGTTGATTTCCCTCGAGCCCCAGGACGACGAAGCGGATAGCCTCTGGGAAGCCGAAGTATCGAAGCGAGTGGCCGAGATTCGGTCCGGCACGGCAAAAGGACGTCCTCTAGAGGAAGTGCTGAAGGAGCTTCGCGAGGAACTTTCGTGAAGCCGCTGACGATCCACTCCGACGCCGAAGCCGAGCTTCGTTCCGCCGCCACGTATTACGAGTCTCAGCGCGATGGTCTGGGCCGCGAATTCCTGCGGGAGTTTGACGCGGCCACCGTGTGGATTCAACAGAATGTAGAAGCTCACCCAGAGACCATCGACCGCCAGCCCCGCAAGCGGCGTCTCGCGAGGTTTCCCTACACGGTTCATTACGCCGTGCTCGACGAGATGATCTGGATCGCCGCTGTCGCACATCAAAAGCGGCGCCCTGGCTACTGGTCCAGGCGAAAGCCCTAGTTGGCGTGGTCGGTTCCTCGCCGTGTGCCACCGAGCCTGTCGCAGGACATGCCTCCAGCTCCACCGCTCCCAGTGTAGATCTTCAAAGAGCCCCATCGTCGCCAATCGCGATGGTCTTCTGAATCTCGTCGGTCTTGAAGCCGAGCACCATGGGTCGGCGGACATCGGGGAGCACGGCGACGTCATAGAGTTCGCGCACCATGCCTTCGACCCGCAACCAGTGGGCGATATCGCCACTTCTCAGATCGACGATCATGAGTCCGCAGCGGGCATCAGAGCCGCGCTCGCTAGCTCAGTCTCGAGTGCCAGGCCGCCGAACGTCTTGTCGTGGCGGGGTTGGGACAATCCGACGACCGCGTAATCACCCACGAACGCGAGGCCGCGCAAGTAGCCGGGACAAAACGTGAGCGGCTCGAAAGTGCCTCTGTCCGGATCGAGACTGCCGAACTGGCCGGGCCCGAGTTGTGTAGCCAGAGCCGTCCCGGGAATATTAGCCCCGATACCAGCGCGGCGAGTGCGGCATCGATAGCCCGGTGGCGACCACCCGGCCGTCCGTAATATCCAGGACCACGCCACCGTCGCGGCGCCGGTCGCGCCAACCGTCAATCACGTCGCTCGTGCTGACCGTCGTGACGTAGCGGGGCCGGCCGTCCACCAGTGCGAGGCCGTTGAAGTGGCAGCGATCCTCGGCCGCCTGTTTGCTGAGGAACGGCGGCCGCCAGAGAGGCGTGAAGCTGGAATGATCCGAAATCGTGGCGATGCACCCAAAGCCGGTGGCGACGAAGATGACGCGGCCGTCGCCGTTGACGGCGACGTCATGGATGTCTAGGTCGCCGGTCGTGTATCCGACCTTGGGGACATAAAGGCGATCGAAACCTTCATGAAGCACTCCGGGCCGCAGCAGGTTCTCCATGCGCCAGAGCTGATACACGGTGCTCAGCCAGAGTGTCTGGCCATCCGCCCACAGACCCATGGCGCGATTGAAGGTCCGCTCGAAAACGGAGAGACGGCCTTCGGGCCCACAGCCGAGAAGAAACAGCTTACCGGTCTGGTAGGTCGTGAACGCCAGGCTCACCTTTTGCTCGGCCAGCCAGGCGGCGAGGTGCGGCGAGCCGGTCACTTCGAGCCAGGGCTCGTCCTTGGATGCGGCGTCAACGGGTGACGGCTCGTTCACAGGGCTCATCGGGATTTCTCGACCAAAGGGACACCAGTTCAGACCTTTGGCCAGAGTCTACGCTCCGGGAAGACGCCTGGTAAAGGAATCTCCGCAGTCTTTCTGCCGCGCTTCTGGGGCGATCTCGTCTCAGAATTCCAAGGGAATTCGTTCACGATCCTGCAATTGTTATGCCAATTATTGATCATTTTTATTAATTAACGCGCTCTAGATTACTTCCTTGCAGAGCATCCGCGAGATGAGAACGCGAGGTCAAGAGCGCGACGCTCCCGCCGAGCCCCGAGGATCGAGCAGCTCGCGCGGACGCTCGCCTTTCCGAGAGATTTCCGCCTCGTTGCAAGAGTGTGCGGTACCTGGGGTCATACAGGGACAAGTTTGCTTGAGCTTGTCCTGGCCAAGCGCTCGGAGTCGAGCGCGGGGGGTTAGTTCATGGGCGTTCTTCAATCACAGAGACGCAGTTCGCGGCGTTCGAGCGGGCGTCGGGCGCGCTTCGTCCCTTGTTTCTTGAGCGCTGGAAGAGCGGCATGCTGCTGGCGTTGACACTGTCCGTCGGCGACGCCACGTTCAACCTGGCGGCCGGTGCCGCCGGGTTCGCGGTCACGCGCAGTGGCGACATGACGCCGGTGGTCGATGTGGGCTATGCCGTCACCGATGGCACGGCCCACAGCGGCACGAACTACACGTCGTCCGCCCCGACGGGGGTCTTGCACTTCGCCTCGGGCCAGACGACGGCTACCATACCGCTGACGATCCTGTCGAACAATTTCCCTGAGGCCACGCGGACGTTCGCGGTTGACTTGACGGGGGTGGTTGACACCTTCGGGCCGCCGGCAACCTTCGCTGGCCAGCAGGCCTTCGCCACCGGCAGCGGGCCCCGTGCGGTGGTGGTGGCGGACGTCAACGGCGACGGCCTGCCCGACCTCATCACCGCCAACAGATACGACAACACCGTGTCGGTGCTGCTCAACACGACGGTACCGGGTGCGCCAGCCCCAGCTTCGCCGACCAGCGGGCCTTCACCACAGGCAGCGGCAGCGATCCCCGTTCGGTGGTGGCGGCAGATTTGAACGGCGACGGAAAGCCCGACCTCATTGTCGCCACCTACGGCTCCAACAGGGTCTCGGTTCTTCTGAACACCATGACACCGGGTGCAACCACCCCCAGCTTCGCCGCCCAGCAGACCTTCGCCACCGGCACCAATCCCCGATCGATGGCGGTGGCGGACCTGAATGGTGACGGCAAGCCCGACATCCTCGTCGCAAACTCTGGCACCATCCCCGACACGGTGTCGGTGCTGCTCAACACGACGGCACCGGGCGCCACCACCCTCAGCTTCGCCACCCAGCAGACCTTCGACACCGGCAGGCATCCCTCGTCTGTTTCGGTGGCGGACCTGAATGGTGACGGCAAGCCCGACATCCTCGTCGCAAACTCCCACTCCACCTCCTACTCGGTGTCGGTGCTGCTGAACACGACGGCACCGGGCGCCACCACCCCCAGCTTTGCCGGCCAGCAGACCTTCGCCACCGGCAGCTATCCCGTCTCAGTGTCGGCGGCGGATGTGAACGGCGACGGCCGGCCCGACCTCATCGTCGCCAACCTCGTCTCCAACACGGTGTCGGTGCTGCTGAACACGACGGCGCCGGGCGCCACCATCCCCAGCTTCGCCACCCAGCAGACCTTCGCCACAGGCATCTATCCCAGTTCGGTGGTGGCGGCGGACGTGAACGGCGATGGCCGGCCCGACCTCATCGTCGCGCAACTATAGCCGACCGAACTCGGTGTCGGTGCTGCTGAACAAGACGGCGCCGGGCGCCACCACACTCAGCTTCGCCGACCAGCAGACCTTCGCCACCGGCACCCAATCCCGTTCGTTAGCGTCGGCGGACGTGAACGGTGACGGCCGGCCCGACCTCATCGTCGCCAACACTGGCTCCGACCACGGTGTCGGTGCTAATGAACACGACATCCCACGCCGAGGCAACGGCGTCCGGCGTGCCGGAGCCTTTCCCGCCCAGGCCGCCACGCCGGCAACCGGCCGCACTCCTATTTCGGTGGCGGTGGCGGACGTGAACGGCGACGGCCGCCCGACCTCATCGTCGCCAACGATGGTTCCCGCACGGTGTCGGTGCTGCTGAACACGACGGCACCGGGCGCCACGCCCCCAGCTTCGCCACCCAGCAGACCTTCGCCACCGGCGGTTTTCCCGCTTCGGTGACAACGGCGGACGTGAACGGCGACGGCCTGCCCGACCTCATCGTCGCCAACAGGGCGGCAACACGGTGTCAGTGCTGCTGAACACGACGGCACCGGGCGCCAGTGCCCCCAGCTTCGCCACCCAGCAGACCTTCGACACGGGAGCTCAGCCCCGTTCGGTGGCGGTGGCGGACGTGAACGGCGACGGCCTGCCCGACCTCATCGTTGACAACTTGGCCTAGGCGAGATACCTCCAGGTCCACCTACACCCGGCGAGGTGTCGGTTCTACTGAACAATACGGCGCCGGGCGCTACCACGCTCAACTTCGCCACCCACCAAGACTTCGCCACCGGTAACAATCACTATTCCAATTCGGCGGCGGTGGCGGACGTGAACGGCGACGGCCGCCCGACCTCATCGTCGCCAACCAGGACGACAACACGGTGTCGGTGCTGCTGAACACGACGGCGCCGGGCGCCAGCCCCCCCAGCTTCGCCACCCAGCAGACCTTCGCCACCGGCAGCCAGCCCTATTCGGTGGCGGTGGCAGACGTGAACGGCGACGGCCTGCCCGACCTTATCGTCGCCAACCAAGGCGACAACACGGTGTCGGTGCTGCTAAACGCGACGGCACCGGGCACCACCACCCCAGCTTCCCGACGCAGCAGACCTTCGCCACCGGCCTCACTCCCAGTTCGGTGTCGGCGGCGGACGTGAACGGCGACGGCCTGCCCGACCTTATCGTCGCCAACCTGGACGACAACACGGTGTCGGTGCTGCTGAACACGACGGCACCGGGCGCCACGACTTTGAACTTCGCCGCCCAGCAGACCTTCGCCACCGGCAATATTCCCGTTTCGGTGGTGGCGGCAGACGTGAACGGCGACGGCCGGCCCGACCTCCTCGTCGCCAACCAGGTCTCTAACACGGTTTCGGTGCTGCTGAACACGCCCGCGGTCCTGGGCAGCCACCCCGCCACCGGCACGATTGAAGCCGCACCCGTGGTGTTGACGTTCGTTCTGGCCGACCCGAATCCCACCAATGCCGCCACGGTCCATTTCACGATCACATTCAGCGAGGCGGTCAGCGGCGTGGCGGCCGGTAACTTCGTCCTCACGGGCACAGGCACGGCCGGCGCCGTCATCGGTACGCCCACCACAAGTGACGGCGGCATCACCTGGACCGTGCCTGTGACCACCGGCGTCACCGGCACCCTGGGCCTCCACCTCTACAGCCGCTCCGGGATCTTGGACGGCTTCGACAATCAACTGTACGACTCCACGTCCGATGACGGCACGACTTTCAACCCGATTGTCGGGCCGTTTTACACCTTCAGCGCCTCGTCCTCCACGTCCACCTCCATCGGTTCGTCACTCAACCCGTTGACCTACGGTCAATCCGTCACCTTCACGGCCACCGTCACCAACACCAGTAGCAGTGGAGGCGTCCCGACCGGCAGTGTCGAATTCTTTGACGCCTCGACCTCACTCGGGACCGGATCACCCCTTGACGGCACCGGCACCACCGCGACATCGACGTTTACCACCACGACACTCGCCGCGGGAGTTCATAGGATCTACGTAGTCTACACGGCAACCGGGATTTTTGTGGACAGTACCTCGGCTTTCTTGACCCAGACGGTCAACCAGGCTCCGCTGAATGTCACCGCCGTTGACAAGACCAAGGTGTACGGCGCGGCGGACCCGACGCTGACCTACACGGTGACTGGACTGCAAAACAATGACCCCACCTCGGTCGTCACCGGCGTATCGCTCTCCACCGCGACCGGCGCGGCGGCCACGGCGGGCACGCACACCATCACCGCCACCGGCGGAGAGGCAACCAATTACGCCATCACCGACGCCAACGGCACTCTCACCGTCTCCCAGGCGGCGCTGACGGTCACCGCCGACGACAAGGCCAAGGTCTATGGCGGGGCCGATCCCGCACTCACCTACACGCTCGGCACCCTCTTCTACAATGATCCCACGTCGGTCGTTACGGGCGTCTCGCTCTCCACCGCGACTGGCGCGGTGGCCACGGCGGGCACGCACACCATCACCGCCACCGGCGGAGAGGCAACCAATTACGCCATCACCGACGCCAACGGCACTCTCACCGTCTCCCAGGCGGCGTCGACGGTCACCGCCGACGACAAGGCCAAGGTCTATGGCGCGGCGGATCCGCACTCACCTACACGCCCAGCGGCACTCTCTTCTACTCTGACGCCTACACGGTGATCACCGGCGTATCGCTCTCCACCGCGACCGGCGCGGCGGCCACGGCGGGCACGCACCCGATCACGCCCAGCGGCGGAGCGGCAAGCAACTACGCGATCACGAATGTGCCAGGAACCCTCACCGTCTCGCAAGCGGCGCTGACGGTCACCGCCGACGACAAGGCCAAGTTCTACGGCGCCACGCTGCCCACCTTGACGGCCACATATACAGGCTTCCTCTATACCGACGACCCGGCCAGCCTGACCACCAGGCCGACGCTGAGCACCACGGCAGACGCCACCAGCCACGTTTCGGGTAGCCCCTACTCCATCACCGCAAGCGGAGCGGTCGATCCAAACTACAGCATCAGCGATGTGGCCGGGAGCCTCACCGTTACTACCGCACCGCTGACCATCACCGCCGATAGCAAGTCCAAGGTCTACAGTGCCGCGCTGCCGACCTTGACGGCCACGTACACGGGTTTCGTCAACGGTGACACCTCCGCCAGCCTGACCACCCTGCCCACGATCACGACCACGGCCACCGCCGGCAGCGCCGTCGGCACCTACCCGATCACCGCCAGCGGCGCGGTCGGTACGGACTACAGTATTCACTATGTTGCCGGTACGCTGATCATCAACCCAGCCATAACCGTCAATCCGACAAACCTGCCGGTGGCGACAGCGAACGTCGCGTTTAGCCAGCAGCTCACGGCCTCGGGCGGCTCGGGCTCCGGCTACAGCTTCACGGCTACCGGACTCCCTGACGGGCTATCGCTGACCGCCCTGGGCCTGCTGAGTGGGACCCCGACAACCGCCGCCGGCTTGCCGTACATGGTGAACGTGACGGTGACCGACGGTGACGGCGGCATGGCCAGCCAGAGCTACCCCCTGACAGTCAAGGCTCAGGCAAACTCCGGCTCCATCGTTTCCTCGCTGCCGCAGAGCTTCTTCGGGCAGGATGTGACGCTCACCGCGACCTTCTCATCAACCGCCGCGGGTTCGGCCCCCATGACCGGGACGGTCGCCTTCTATGACGGGAACACGTACCTGGGAACAAAGCCGCTGATCACCGCGAGCGCCGCCGGACTTCCCGGTGCCGGCTCCCCCGCCGCCCCCTTGGTCGTCTCCGGGACGTCCAGCCTGCCGACGTCGTCGCTGGGCATCGGCGGCCACATCAACACGGCAGTCTACTCGGGCGATGCCAACTACTCCGCCGTCTCCACCCAGGTCCCGGTTTCGGTCCAGGTGGTCTCGGCCGTGACGAGCGTCACGTTGACCGCCGCGACCACGGCCCAGGGAACGACACTCGCGGCCAGTGTCGTTACGACCTCGCCGGGCAACCCGCCCATCGTCGGAACAGTCTCCTTCTACGATGGAACCACGCTCCTCGGGACCGCGCCGTTGTCGAACGGGGTCGCGAGCCTGAGCATCTCGTCGCTCTCCTCGGGAGTTCACACTTTCAATGCCGTGTATTCCGGCAGTGGAACTGTCTCGACCAGCGGGGCGTCGCTGGTCATCTCGACGGCCGGCCCGCAAGTGACGTCCATGAAGCGCTATGGGTTCCACCTCCAGCCGACGTACGTGCTCCTCAGCTTCAACGGCCCACTCGACCCGACATCGGCTCAGAACCCCGAGAATTATCAGATCCTTGGACCCAATGGCCACCAGATCGCGGTCGCCTCGGCCATCTACGACCCGGCTACCGACACTGTAACGCTTGTACCGGCAGAGCGATTGAACATTCACCAGAGCTTCCTGCTGACGGTCAATGGCGCGGCCCCCTCCGGGCTGATGAATCCCTCGAAAGTAGCGATGGAAGGAGCGGGCCCGGGACAGATTGGGAGCAACTACGTGACGACGATCAGACGAAGAAACCTGGTGGGAAGGGCGAGGAAGCTGCCGACACTCGGTCTCGTTCACGCAGCGAGCCCGCGGCCGGCCGGCATTCATACTTCGCGGTTGCACGCCAAGGCGGTATTACACACAGCGGCCGTTGACCATCTGCTGGAGACAGAATCCTTGAACTTCCGGGGAAAACACCACGCGATGCGTTGATCCGCGTCGGCAAAGCGGACGATCACACCGCGGCGAGGCGGGTTTCGGGTGGGGAACCACAGGCCGAAGGGGTTTGACAGAGGTCACACCTCCAGCCCCACCGCTCTCATCAGCGCCAGGGCGTTGGAGTGCTCGACGACGCCGGGACGCATGCGGTAGTCGAACCGCATCTCGCCGTTCTCGAAATGGTCGGCGAAATGGACGTTCACGGAGACCGGGCCAAGGGCCGAGACGATCTCGGCGAGGGCGAGGTCGTGCGTGGTGATCAGGCCGATCGAGCCGCGGTCGAGCAAGCCCCGAAGCACCGACTCGGCGCCCGTGCGGCGGTCGTGCGAGTTGGTACCGTGGAAAAGCTCATCGAACAGGAAAAGCAGCGGCAGCGGGCCGCGAGACAGGTCGACGAGCTGTCGGACGCGGGTGATCTCGGCATAGAAGCGCGACTTGCCGGCCTGGAGCGAATCCTGAACGCGAAGCGTCGCCCCGACGGCCAGCGGAGTGAGCCGCAACGCTCGTGGCCCGCACCGGTGCGCCGGCCAGGGCCATCACGGCCGCCACGCCGACCGAGCGCAAGAGAGTACTTTTGCCCGACATATTCGAGCCGCTGACCACGAGCGCTCGAACCGGATCGCCCAGACTGACATCGTTGCGCACGCACTGCTCGGAGGCGATGAGCGGATGGCCCAGGCCAACGGCGTCGAATCGTGCCTGGCCGGTCAAGATCTCGGGAAACGGGTCGGCCGGGTTTTCGGCGGAGTAGCTTGCAAGTGCGCACAACGCCTCGAACTCGCCCACCGCCTTGAGCCAACCGCCGATGGCCGGCCCCTGATCCGCCGCGCCAGGCGTCGATGGCCATGGCGAGCTGCGTCGTCCAGAGCCACACGGCGGCAAACGGCATGAAGAACTGGTTTTTCTGCGTGTCCCGCAAGTGCAAGAGCCGGGCCAGGCGGCGGATCTCTGTGGAGGCGGGATGCCCTTGCGTTTCGAGCGACTGGCGAAGCCTGCGGAGCAAGGCCGATTCGAGCGGCTCGCGCTCCAGGCGATCGAGCAGGTCGGCCAGGAGAACAAGGTCATGCGCGCGCTCGTCGATGGCCGTCAGGACGCGGCGGACGCGGCCGGCCAGCGCCAGGGCGAAGGCACCCTCGAGAGCCAGCACTCCGATCAGAGGAAGCGATCCCGTCTCGAAAAAAGCCCAGCCGATCACCGCGGCGGAGCCCAGCAAGGCCAACAGAAAGGCGACGATACGCAAGCCGATGCTCGAAAAGACGCGTGGGGCTTTTCCCCACTGCGCGAGGGCCACGGGATCGATGCCCGAGCGTACGTCGGAGCCGAGCAGCTCGAGATCCTCCCTGAGGTCGAGCCGGGGGCGCAGCTCGTTGATCGCCGCGTGCCGCTCGTGGATGGTCTCGGGCGCAGCGGGCGACAAGAGCCATGCCGCGAGTGCCTCTTCGCCAGCGCGCGTTCGCGCCGTGCAAAGACGCTCGAAGAGCGAGCCCTTGCCAAAGAGATCGAGATCGGCCGCGTAGGGGTGATCGACATCCAGATAAGCCAGGCCGTCCACGCCGGCACCGGCCCAGCGGTCATCCAGCCGCGCCAGGCCCTTGGCATAGAACTGCATGGCCCGGGCGGCTCGACCGCTGAGGCGGCGGAGTGGTTCGTGAACCAGTACCAGAACGACGAAGACCGTGAGCGGCAAGGCCAGCCAGTAGGCGCTCGGCCAGTGGATCCAGTAGATGAAGAACCCGAGCATGAGCCCGGTGCAAAAAATGGCCAGCCGGAAGTCGGAAACCCGTTCTTCGAGCCAGAACCACCTCTGATGCGCCTTCTGCCGCTCGTCCAGACGGCGCTCGTACTCGGCCCGCAGGCCGCCCTCGGCAGTCTTTGGCTCGCTAGGTTGTTGCACGGTCGGCTCTGTCACTCCAGCGTGAATGAAGGTGGAAGAGACAAGTTAGCGAATCTCGGGGTTGCTCACAAGCTTTCCAGTACTGCCGGGATCATTCTTCAAGCATCATTCTGCCGAGCCGACTGCTTTACAGCCTTGCCTCGGTCTGATACGCTTGTCCATGCAGGCATGTGGAAGCTTTGTCAGCAGAGGTCGTGCTTGCTGGCTCTCCGGGGAGCGAGATCGATGAGCTCTCAAGCCGACGTTCGGTCGATCGACGCGCTCAAGGACTTTCGGGTTGCCCTGGCACTTTACGAAGAAGACACACTCGCGGCCCTGGGTGCCGTCGAGGCGGAGGTCCGCCGGACCAGCCAGTGGCTGCTGCAGGACCGCCCCGTTTACTGGCAAGAGCAGATCAAGCGCAGGCGCGAGCAGGTGACCGCGGCGAAGTCTGAAGTATTCCGCCGTCAGCTTCAAAAAAAGCCCGATTACTCGCCGTCGATGAGCGAACCGATGGAGATCCTCCGGAAAGCGGAAGCCAGCCTGCAAGAGGCCGAGAAGCGGCTCACGATGGTTCGCAAGTGGCAGCCGCTCTTTCAGCAGGCCGTGCTCGAGTACCACGGCAGCATTCAGCGCATCAAGGAACTGGCCGCCACAGACGTACCCCGCGCCGTGAACTCTGCTGTCGCGCCTCATCGATGCGCTCGAGGCGTATCTCCAGCTCGCACCGCCCTCGGGACTGGGAACCGTGGCGGCAACGGGGTCATCAGCCGCTTCGTCGCGGATGACCCCCGCCGAATGGGAGACGATCGCGGCCAGGACTCTCGATGAGGAAGACGCCGCTGGAGACCCGCCTCCACCACCAGAGCCTAGCACCCAGGAGGCTTCGCCTGGGAGCGAGGCAACCGTTGCGGAAGATGATTCACGAAGGTGACCACGTATGCCGAACGCAAGAGTCATGGCTGGGTCGAATCGATTAAAACAGAGCATTCGTGCCTTGCGCGAGCAGTGGCTGATCACCGAGTCAACCTGGAATGATTCGGTCCGAGCCAGATTTGAGGAGCGATATCTCGGTCCACTTGATCCCGCCGTGGACGCGGCTGTCATCGGAATGCAGAAGCTGGCCGATGTGCTCGACCATGTTCGTCGCGACTGTTCCGACCGGAGTGAGACACTGTGAGCACGTCGACCTCGCTGCGCGAAACGCCCTCGGCCGCCGCCGGCCAGGCCGTTCATGTCCCCGTCTCATTGCCTGCAGAGCCAGAAGTTCTGGTTCGCGAACGTGTCGTACTCCAGGAACTGTTTCGCCTGGTCGACGAGCGCGCCAAGGCCGAGGCCGCGGCGACTCAGGCGCGCGTCTCGAACGACGCCAAGGTTGACGCCGAATACGCCAAAACGCGACAGGGGCTGATCGCCAAGTACGCCACGGCCGATCAGGAAGCACGCGTCGCCGACGAGCAGCGGCGACGGTCGATCATCGACGCCGCGCTCAAGGGCGAGGCCAGGGCCAAGGCCGAATTCGCCGCGGTCAGCAGGCGGATCGCCAGTGAGTTCGATGGTGTGCGCGAGAACGCCAAGGTCGAACTGAATCGGGCGAAGAACGAAGCGGCGACGATGCTCGAGTCAGGCCAGAAAAAGGCCGCGGCCGAGCACGCCGCGGCCATGAAGCCGCTGATTGATTCGGTGGCGATCGCCGATGGCTACCGCCATCGGCTGGCCACGCTGGCTGCCCTCTACCGCAAATTCAAGCTCAATCCTGACCCGGCTGCTCCCGCACGCGAGTCGTATTCCAAGTTTGAAGACCCGGTCGATGAGATCTTGAACCGCCTGACCCGCATGGAAGGTCCGCTCAAGATCCTCGAGGGCCTCATCATTCCCAAGACGATGATGGGAGCGCGCGAGGCCTGGGTCTTCTGCTTCACCTTGCCGATCGCTCTGGGGCTGGCGATCTGGTTCGACGCACAGCCCAGCCGTGCTCGCCGGCGGCGCGATCACTGGGCTGGCTCTGGGCGGCTTGCTTCGCACCTGGCTCGTGCAGCTTTCCAAGGTGCAGACCGAGCGGCTTTACAATCCTCTGATGCAGTCGCTTGCCGACGTCGATGCGCTGAACGCCTATTGTCGCGGCCAAGGCCAGCGCCAAGCTCGATGCCGAGCGCAAACGCCTCACTGCACGTCACGAAGAGGATGTGAAACGGGCCAAGGAGAACCACGCTCGTGCGATTTCCAACGGCGAGAGCGTGCGCGACGAACGGCTGCGCGAGATCAACGAAACCTATGCTCGCCAGATGGTCGAGGTCCAGACCAACCAGGCCCGTGAAATGCGCGAGGCGATCGACGTCCACGAGGCAAAGATGGCCGAGATCCCCGTTCAGTCGCAGCGCTATCTGGGCCAGCTCGATCAGGAATACCAGGCACTGAAGCAGCAGATCCAGACGCGCCACGAAACCAGGTGGAATGCGCTGGCCGAGCGGTGGCGAAAGGGGATGACTCACGTGAGGGCCGAGCTCGCCGCGATCTGGCGGCAGATCGACGAGCTTGGCCCAGCCTGGGACGACCTCTCGTGGATGGATCGCCCCTTGCCGAAGGTCATTCCGCCGGTGGTCCGCCTGGGTACGGTCTCGGTCGACCTCGCCGCGCTGCCTGGCGGCGTCTCCTCCGACTCTCGCCTGATGGATGGCCTGGACACCCGGTTTGAATTCCCCGCGCTGCGAACCTTTCCCGCCTGGGCGAACCTGCTGATCGAGGCTCCTCCCGAAGGCCGAACGGCGGCCCTGGGCATCCTCCAGGCGGCGATGTTCCGGATCTTGACCAGCCTGCCGCCGGGAATGGTGCGGTTCACGATCGTCGATCCCATCGGGATCGGCCGCAACTTCGGCGCCTTCATGCACCTGGCCGACTTCGATCCGGCACTGGTGTCAAACCAGGTCTGGACAGACCCGCGCCAGATCGAGGATCGCCTGGCCGACCTGGAAAACCACATGGAGACGGTCACCCAGAAGTACCTTCGCAACGAGTACGCCACGATCGAAGCCTACAACGCGGTGGCAGGCGAAGTGGCCGAGCCTTACCGCGTGCTGGTCGTCGCCGACTTTCCCAGCAAGCTCGATGAGAAAGCCGCCGCCCGGCTGGCCGCGATTACCGCCGGTGGCACGCCCTGCGGCGTCCTGGTGCTCGTCGCCGCCGACACGACGAAGGCGATGCCCTCGGGTTTCCGGCTCGACGACCTTCGGCCTTATTGCGCCAACTGACCTGGCGCGACGGCCGCCTGGCGTGGGACGATCCCGACTTCGGTCGCTTGCCGCTTTCACTGGACCCACCGCCGCCGGCCGAGTTTGCCACCCGGCAAATCCAGAAGGTCGGCGCGGCAGCCAGGGACGCCAGGCGCGTCGAGGTTCCCTTCGAGTTCATCGCGCCTCCGCCGGAACGCTGGTGGACCTGCGACAGCCGCTCGGGAATCGATATCGCTCTGGGCAAGGCGGGCGCGACCAAGCGACAGCACCTGGCGCTGGGCCAGGGAACCTCTCAGCACGTGCTTATCGCCGGCCGGACCGGATCGGGCAAATCGACCCTGATGCATGCCCTGATCACCAACCTGGCACTCAACTACAGCCCCGACGAGATCGACCTCTACCTCATCGACTTCAAGAAAGGGGTCGAGTTCAAGGTTTACGCCACGTTCGAGCTGCCTCACGCCAGCGTGGTGGCCATCGAAAGCGAGCGCGAATTCGGCATCAGCGTCTTGCAGCGGCTCGACGTCGAGATGCGGCTGCGGGCCGACAAGTTTCGCGATGCCGGCGTGCAGGATCTGAACGGTTACCGCAACGCGCCGGGCACTCCCCCCTTGCCGCGGATCTTGCTCGTGGTCGACGAGTTTCAGGAGTTCTTCGTCGAGGAAGACAAGCTGGCTCAGGAAGCCGCACTGCTGCTCGATCGCCTTGTCCGCCAGGGCCGCGCTTTCGGCGTGCATGTGCACCTTGGCTCGCAGAGCTTGGGCGGCGCGTTCACCCTGGCGCGGAGCACCCTCGGCCAGATGGCCGTGCGGATTGCGCTTCAGTGCAGCGAGGTCGATTCGCTCTTGATCCTTGCCGAGAACAACCTTGCCGCCAAATGGCTGTCGCGGCCCGGCGAGGCCATCTACAACGACGCCAACGGCGCACCCGAGGGGAACCACTTCTTTCAGGTGGTATGGCTTTCCGACGAGAAGCGCGAAGACTACCTGCGGCAACTGCGCGACATGGGCCAGAACCGCAAGCCGATCCTCGCCCGCACCCCGATTGTCTTCGAAGGCGACACGCCGGCCGACCTGCGGCGCAATCCCATTCTTCGCGAGCAACTCGAAGCCTCGACCTGGCCCGAGTCTCCCCGTTCGGCTCATGCCTGGCTGGGCGATGCTGTCGCCATCAAAGACCCGACTTCGGCCCTCTTCCGCCGCCAGGGTGGCAACAATCTCCTCATCGTGGGTCAGAACGATGAGGCGGCTCTGGGTGTCACGGCCGCGGCGATCCTCAGCCTGGCCGCCCAGTTTCCCCCGGCGGCTTCGGATCAGCTCCGCTCGGGTGCGCGTTTCTACCTGCTGGACGGCACACCGGAAGACCATCCTCATTCGGGCGCCATCGCCCGCATCGCCTCCATCCTGCCGCATAGCGCGAACGTGGGCGGCTGGCGTAGCGTCGTCCCGACGTTGGCGGAGGTGGCGGCCCTTGTGAAACAGCGCCACGAGCCCGATGCCCCCGACGGCCCCGAGCTGTTCCTGTTCATCCACGACCTTCCCCGCTTGCGCGATCTGAGACGCCGCGAGGACGACTTCGGCTTCTCGAAGCGCGAGGAAGACGCCACCCCCCCCGACCAGATTGACATGATCCTCCGCGACGGTCCACCGCTGGGCGTTCACCTGATCATCTGGTGCGATACCGTGAACAATCTGAATCGCTACTTCACCCATCAGCAGCTTCGCGAATTCGAGATGCGCGTGCTCTTCCAGATGAGCCCCAACGACAGCGGCGCCCTGCTCGATTCACCGGCCGCCAGCAAGCTCGGCCGCAACCGCGCCCTTTTCGCCAGCGAAGAGCAAAACCGCCTGGAAAAATTCCGGCCGTACGGAATGCCAGGCCAGGAATGGCTTGTGCAGGTGGGCCAGATGCTCCGTCGCCGCGCGGGGGGATGACGCCCTTTCGGCGCTGTGAACGGCCCAATCGTCATTCTGCTCCCAATCCTAATCCTAATCTTCTTCCTAATCTTACTCCCCCAGGATTCGCCGTGGTGATCGGCAGTGCGTCTATCTTTGCCCGTCAATCGAGGGCTGCGTAGCGCACGCGCGGCTCTGGTGCTGTTGTGAGCCAGGTGGAACAGTGAACAATCAGCAGAAGTTGATATGGCACTTCCGGTGCACCTATACCCACTCGGTTTTGGGATACTCTGCCGAGCACTCGTCATGTCCGATCTCATGGTGTTGTAAATGGTTGTGAAGTGAGTCTTCCCGCCTGGGAGGTGCGCCGAACATCCTGAAAAGTGGCGGAAGTGGCAGTTTTGGGGATGGTTTTCGAGCATCCGTACACCGGGTGCGTCAGGCAAAGCTCGGTTGATCTTGTCAGTTGAAAGGTACTGACCATGGTACTTGCTCGTTCACCATGAAGCCGACTCGGCGGCGACTGGGGTAACCTCGTCGTCGGAGCCCGGGAACGCGAAGACGTCAGCCGTAGCGCAAGCGAACCCTTTCGGCCTCGAAATACTACAATGGGGATGGCCAGCCTTTCTAGTGTGGTGAAGCCCGATGCCGCCCGGGAAGCAACGAGCAGATGCAACGGGCGGGTCCTCCGGGGTGATACGGGACAGCAGGCGTCGAAAGATCAACACGGGAACCTGAGAGACCCGACCTGGTGATCCGGGATCCGGATCAACGACGGACGGGAAACCATAACCGCCTGTCGGCCGAGTCGGGAGTCGGAGGGGGCCATAGTAGCGAGGAAGCGGGGTAATTCCCGTGGAGCGAAGGGCCCCTGCCGGACTCATGGGCCGGAAGAGGGACGGAGGACCGCTTGGGGAAACCCGATTACGGAATCACACCTCCTGCCTGAGCTGAGCCTAGCTCTGCGGCCAAGCTGGGACACCAGTGCATGCCTCGGAGCGAACGGGTCCGGGCAAGCCGGATGAGGGAAATCTTCATGTCCGGTTTGAAGAGGGCGGAGGCGGCGGGTTACACCGCCCCTCCGCTACTCGACTGTAAACGGCGTGGGGAACCGCGACATCAACATGAGCAACTCGTCGTCTGCGATCCCTCGTCGTCGCTCACCTCTGCACCTTCCGAGAGCGGTCTGATGACACCCGGAATGTCGCGGCACCCGCAGTTCGCCGATTCATTCCTACCTCAGTCTAATGATACATGATGAAACCGGCTCCGATTCGCGTCAGAAGACGAGGCCTCGACCGATGTCTCAGCAAGCAAGCGCCTTACGAGATCAATACAATCTCAGACGGCGCAATGCTCCACGTCAACGAGGGGATCGCGCGATGCATGTCCTCTCTCTTCCTTCCCCGCCGGCGTTACAAACTCGCCCCTCGTGGATTGGGGGGCACCGCCACCGGCGATGGTTTGACGGGCCGGGAGTTATCCCATAACTTGCGGGATGATCGGGAGGATGCCGAGGGTCTGACCAATCTCGCGTTGCTCTTCCTCGACAAGGCACGGGTAACCGACGCCGATCTGGTGCACCTGAAGGGCCTGACCAACCTCCAGAGGTTCAGCCTCGGCGGCACCGGCGCCGCTCCCCGACTACGGGAAAGCCAAGTCCTCGGCCTGGTCGGCTTCGTCCTCCGCGAGTCCACCTTACGCGCGACAGGCTTGGCCTTGCCAAATCCCCCCGAAAAGGCTAGCTAGTGGGCGTCGGAAAACGTCTTTGGAGCTTCTATTCCTGGGTTTCTCATCAAATTGCTTCTCGAAGATTGGCGTGGTTGGTGACAGAATACTCTGAATACAGCCGATTGTCGGCCCCGAGCCAGGCATTCTTCGAGGCACTAACCCATGCGACGCCCCTTCGATCCCCAACTCCGGCTTGATTGCCCGGGTATCCCCGATGTCCGCCTCAACACCGAATGCCGTGACGAGATCATCCCCATCCTCCGGGCCCTCCAGCACATCTATGCCTGCCCCGTACTTCGCGCCGAATTGCTCGACGCCGTCGCCCAGGATGTCAACGGGACCACTCGTGCCGACCAGGGACGACCGGGGATGGATTACTGGTCGATCCTCGTCCTGGCGCCGTCCGGCTCGGCTGTGACCTCGACTACGACCGGCTCCAGAACCTCGCCGAGGAGCATCGTTCCCTGCGCCGCATCATGGGCATCGACGGCTGGTGCGACGACCAAACGTTCGACTGGCGATGCCTCCGCGACAACATCTGCCTGCTGTCGCCGGACACCATCGAGCGGCTCAACCACCTGATCGTCTCCGAGGGACATCGGCTCGCTCCCGAGGCGGCCGAGACGGTCCGGGGCGACTCGTTCGTGGTGAAAACCGACGTCCACTACCCCACCGATTCGAGCCTCATCGGCGACGGCCTTCGCACGATCATCGCGACGGCTCGACGCCTGGCCGGCCTGCTGGGCCAGAGCGGCTGGAGGCAGTACAAGCACCTGCTCCGCTCGCTGAAGCAGCAACTCCGCACCATCAACCGGACCGCCGCGAGCAAGGGGCGTGACTACCGTAAGCGGCTCCGGGACGCCTACCGGGCCGTGCTCGAGACGGCCGACCGGATCCTCGCGCGGGCGGCGCAGTTGCTCGACCCGGCGTGCCTGCCGATCAGCCCGGGCCCGGCGACCCGGACGATCGAGCGGCTCAGGGCGAAGCTGCTCGACTTCGTGAATATGACGATTCAGGCCTGTGACCAGGCTCGTCGCCGCGTGCTCGCCGAGGAGTCGGTACCCAACGCCGAGAAGCTCTTCAGCGTGTTCGAGCCACAGACTCAGTTGATCAAGCGTGGCAAGGTGCCCCAACCCGTCGAGTTCGGCCACCGCGTGCTGGTCATCGAGGATGGTGCCGGCTTCGTGTGCCAATACGCGATCCTTCCGCACGGGGCCGAGGACAGCGAGGTCGTGGTCGAACAGATGCGTCAGGTGCAAGGCCGACTCGGCGGTCGCATCCGCAGCGCGTCGTTCGATCGCGGGTTTCACTCCCCTGCGAATCAACGCGGCTTGGCCGAGTTGGTGTCGCAGCCGTGTCTGGCGACGAAGGGCCATGTCCAGGCCGAGCGTCAGGAGCGTGCGGCGACGGTGGCATTCCGGCGTGCGCGGCGGCGTCATCCGGGGGTGGAGTCGGCGATCGGCGCTTTGCAGTCGGGCAACGGCTTGGAGCGGTGCCGGGACCGGAGCTTCGGGGGCTACTGCCGCTACGTGGGGTTGGGGATGTTGGGCCGGAATCTTCACGTGCTGGGCAAGCTGTTGATCGACCGTGAGGCTCCCAAGAGTGAGGCGGGCCGGTCGCGGCGCGGCCGGTCGGCGGCCTGAGTCGCTGGGAGCGACTCCGAGCAATGGTTGAACCACCTGGTTGCCCCGGCGGTGCGGGGAGGGTACGTCTTGCGCTTGGTCGGATCGGTCATCAGCGGGCGGGATTGGGTCTCAGCCTGAGAAGCCATGCTCGGATCCGATCTGAAAACGGTCAGGTCGCCGACCCTCGATACGAAGTCACAAAGATTGGAACACGTTTTCCGACGGGCACTAGCTACGGCCCAAAACCGATCACGCAGGATTTCGGGGGTTAACATGCGTTACAGATGTCTCTTGGTTGCGGCTGCGGTGGCTGTGATTGCGGCCGCAGTGGTTATTCAACCCGCCGCTCATCAGGTCCTGGCGGGCGACTCGGCGGCGCTGGAGGAGCTGCGGAGGTTGCGGGAGACGCCCGCGTAAAGGCTCGGGCGCGAGGCAAGCAATGCATCGAACAGGTCGCCAGGTCGCCGCTGCGCACAGAGCATGCGCCTCCGTCAGGGTACGCCGTTGTTGTTCCAACACGAATCCGTCGGCTAGAATGGCCGCTTACGATCCCCAAGCCGCCCAAAGTCGCTCCAAGGGACAGGTTCATGGCCGACTCGACCTTGCTCAAGACTCCGCTCTGCGACTGGCACCAAGCCCACGGAGGGCGGATGGTCGAGTTCGGCGGCTGGCTCATGCCCGTGCAATACTCGACGATCATCGACGAGCACCGGGCGGTGCGGCAGCGGGTGGGCGTCTTCGATATCAGCCACATGGGACGGCTCACATTCGACGGGCCGGGAATGCTCGACTGGATCCAGCGCGTCACCACCAACGACGCCGCCCGGCTGGCCCTCAACCAGATTCAGTACAGTCTCATGGCGAACGAGCAGGGGGGGCTGATCGACGATATCCTGGTCTATCGCCACCAGTTTGGTTACTACGTGGTTTGCAACGCGTCTAACCGGCCCAATGTGCTCGCCCAGCTCGAGCGGCACCGCGGCAGTGCCGAAGGCAACTTCCACGATCGGACCCAGTCCACGGCCATGATTGCGGTGCAAGGGCCGGCGGCGCTCGATACCTTGCAGCCGCTCTTCGATCAGCCGCTTGAACCAGTGAGGTATTACCATCTGACGATGGGACTGCTGCTGGGAGATGTGACCTCTGTGGTCAGCCGCACCGGATACACCGGAGAAGATGGATACGAGGTGATCGTGGGATCGAGCCAGGCGGAGCGCGTCTGGAATGCGATCGTCGAATCGGGCCGGCCGCACGGCATCCTTCCTTGCGGGCTCGGCGCGCGCGATACGCTCCGGTTCGAAGCCGCGATGCCGCTTTACGGCCACGAACTGTCCGAGACGGTCAACCCTTACGCCGCCGGTGTCGGCTGGGCCGTCAAGCTCGAAAAGGGCCAGTTCGTGGGCCGCGAAGCGCTTCGCACCTTCAAGAAGAATCCTGGGCAAACGCGAATCGGCTTACGGCTGGAGGGCAAGCGCATCGCCAGGCAGGGCTCCGCCGTGATGAGCGGCGAGGTGACGGTCGGCGCGGTAACCTCGGGTACGTTCTCGCCCACGTTGCAGGCCGCGCTTGCCATGGCACTCGTTGTGCCTGAGTCCGCTCGGCTGGGCACGTCGCTCCAGGTCGACGTTCGCGGCCATCGCGAGGAAGCAACCGTCGTCGAGCTGCCGTTTTATCGGCGTTCCGCAGACACTTGAGTCTTCGGGTGAACTGATTCTCCGCCCTTCTCCGCCCCATCAACTTCAAGGAATCATCGCCATGGACCCTTCTCAGCTTCGTTATTCGCCAACTCACGAGTGGGTGCGCATCGACGGTTCGACTGCGACAGTGGGCATTTCCCGATTTGCCGTTGACCAGCTTACCGATCTGATCATGATCGAGCTCCCCTCGGTGGGCACCCAACTCGTGCCGGGGAAGAGTTTTGGCGAGATCGAGAGCGTGAAGGCAGTGAGCGACCTGTACGCACCCATCGGCGGCGAGGTGGTCGAGGTCAATAGCGATGTGGCGAATAACGTTCAGCTCCTGGCCGACGATCCTTATGAAAAAGGCTGGCTGATCAAGCTGCGAATCGACGATCCGTCGGACACTGCCGACCTGATGGACTTCGCCGCCTACGAAAAGCGAATCGCCGACGAGGCGCATTAGAAACGAGGTCGCTACTCAGTTCCCCCATCTGAGCAAGCCGCAAGCCACTGTCTTGGCCCTTTGGAGCTTCGGCATCGTGCTGGCCCACTGCTGCACCTTGTCGGCTGTCGCCAATATTTGGAGTCCCCGGATCGGCCGCCGCTACAACACCGTCGGTCAACGGCTCCGGGAATGGTACAAACCGGCCTCGGACAAAGCCGGAAACCACCGCCGCGAGCTCGACGTCACTACCTGTTTCGCGCCCTTGTTGGCTTGGATCCTCAAGAACTGGCCGGGCCGCGGGTCGCCTTGGCGCTGGATGCGACCACCCTGGCCGACCGGCTGACCGTCTTGTCGTTGAGCCTGGTCTACCGGGGGACAGCCATCCCGGTTGCCTGCGGCGGTCGCGATGCGAGCGGAAAGAGTATCCTCGACCTGACGACGCTCGCCGCCCAGTGCGGCTCACGGCTCGAGCTAGAGGCCGATGGTCCGGATGCCGAGGCGGCCCTGGACGCTCTGACCGGCTGGGTCGCTCGTCGCTTCGATGAGCGTGAGTAGCCTGGCTGCTCACCGCGAAACCAGCGATCCACTCCGAAGCATAAGCCAGGCCGGTCAATCTACGTCGGCTGTCGCCATCTGGCGCATCCGCCGTTTGGATTATCCGCCAGTTGGCACATCTCTTGCTCATTTCGCTGGCCGCTGGCCCGGATATCCCCAGAAAGAGTGCAGAACATGAGAAAAACCAGGAAGAAGACAACCCAGCGGGCACCCATCAGCAAGGTGTTGCGCAAGACGATTCACGAGCGGCATTTGACCGCGTATGCCGCGGCGAAGTCGTCCGGGGTCTCGGTGGACGCTGTTCAGCGGTTCCTCAACGAAGAGCGCGGACTCACGCTTGCCACGGTCGATAAGCTGGCCGATGCGCTGAACCTGACTCTCTGCCCGGAAGACAAGCCGGCTGCCTGACCCTCTGATCCAGCGGCCAGGATTCGAGTACGAGGCTCGATACGTACACAGGGAGGCGGAGCCAATTTGTAATGAACATTGACAGCCGGCCCGAGCGCGCGATGACGGCCGCATCAGGTTCTTGCGGTGCAGCAAGTGCGGCAAGGACATTGGGTGCTCGCCGGTTGATCTCCTCAACTATATGCGAACCGGCTGGCCGAAGTGCTGCCAGGAAACGATGGTGCTCTTCATCGAGCCCGATTTCCCGGACGGGGTCAAGTCGTGATGTAGCCAGGACGGCTCACCACCGAGGGCACTTCTCGCTTCACCTTCCCGTCGATCGGCTGGCATGCAATTTGCCCCATGAGACGTGGCGTCAGGACGACGCAGAACTTCAAGGATGTTTCGTTCCTGAGTGGGAGACGAATCCATGCGGTTCTTAACCGTCGATGAGGACGTTGCGCGCACATCTCTGGCAGTCAGGGCGGCGACGGCCCGGAAGGTTGAAGCAAGTGTTGCCATTCACGCGGCCCTCGGGCCAGTTGCGATCGAGGCGCGATTGAAGGAGATCGATCGCGAACTCGCCGCGCAGCAGGCTGGCCGAGAGCCACACGTCGCACTTTTACTCGGTGCCTTCGGGCAAGACGGCCCGGCTCCCCGCCGTCGGTTCTTGTTCTCGATGGCAGGCGCAGGGCTGCTCGCATGGTTCGCAGCGCCACGCTGGTCAGACGCATTTTGCCCGCTTCAGTCGCGGCGTGTGCTTCACACGATGTATGAGATCCAGCAGGAGCGCAAGGCGCTCTCCAAGCTCAAGCATGAATTGTCCTGAGAACGCGGCGGGCCGAGGAATCAGTGCGCGGAGGGAATCTTTCCAAGGAGTACGTCTCTGATCATCTCCGGCTTGACTGGCTTGACAAGATGGAGATCGAAGCCTGCTTCGCGTGTCTTCTGGCGGTCTTTTTCCTGGCCCCAGCCGGTGACTGCCACAAGCAAACGCAGCTCGTGCCAGGCTTGCTCGCGCATGCTCGCTGCCACGTCGAGGCCGCTCATGCCCGGCAGGCCGATGTCCAGAAACACGATCTCGGGGCGAAAGCTCTCGACCGACGCCAAGGCTGACGGGCCGTCATAGGCGACCTGCACATCCTGCCCGTAGAGCAATGTCAGGACTCGCGACATGCTCCTCGCGGCGTTAACGTTATCGTCCACCACGAGGATGCGATGGCGATCGGGTGTCTCCATCGGATCCTCCGCAATCCGGCACGTCCCGCCTCCGGACCTTCGAGAAAAGCTTCCCCCGAGATTTCCCCTTGCGAGAAACGCTTCTTTGCTCCCGAGACGTCGCGTGACGCGATTTCTGAACGCGAATTTACGTGCAATTGAGGTGCCATAGTGCCGAGAACCGAGTCCATTTATTTCTGTTGACCGGTCATTCCAAGCCCGGTGCTGCCGTGCCGTCAGGGTGCTGACCCGAGATCGCCCGTGAAGCGAGCGATCGTGCCGTCCTCGCCCACAGCCCAACCGGATCGGGGGCCGGCGAAGGCGACGGCGTGAAACCCCATCGAGCCCAGCGACCGCCAGGTTTCCCCGTCGTCGGTCGAGAGGTCAGATCCCGTGGGGCCAACCGCGACGAGCGCCGAAGGATGCGAGCCAGGCACAAAGACGACGGCCGAACGAAATCCGAATGGAGTCGAACCCCGGGGAAGGCGCAGGTCTGGCCGCCATCGCTGGTCAGGGCCAGAGTCCGGTCGGACTTGCCGGGCAGCCGGTAATCACCCCCTACGGCCACGCCGTGACGATCGTCACGAAACGAGATCGAGAAGACACCCGCGCTCGGCGAACCGGCCTGGATCGGGGTCTCGTGCGCGGACCAGGCTCGGCCGCGTTCCGTTCAACCGAAAAACCCTGGCGACAGCCGCTCCGCCAGTGCCGAACCAGGCGCTTCGATCTCCCTGGACCACCAGGCACGTTCCGCTGGCCGCAAACGCTCCCTCGCCCGGCAAGGCCGGCGGCATGACGCTGGCCATGACGCGGTTCCACGACTTGCCGCCGTCATCCGTTGCGAGAATCAAGAACCGGCCATCGATCGGGTCGCCCTGTGCGAGGCCGCTTGCGCTCTGTCCAGTAAGCGATCGCGTCGACAAAGCCCTTGGGGTCGTCGTTCTGAAACGACCGGGTCCAGGTTCGCGCCGGCATCAGTTGACTGGTAGATTCGCGAGAGTTCCCCCGCGCCAATAGAAAGGACGTGGGCCGTTTGATCTGTGGCGGCGTGAACATCGCGAAAATCAAGATTCTCAGCACCCGGAACGGTGAGCGACCGCCAGGTCGCCCCGCCATCGACGGTGCGCAGAACACTTCCCCGCGCACCGCTGGCCCAGGCGACTTGAGGGCTGACGGCGCACACGCCTCGTAAGCGAACCTTGGTGCCGCTCCGTTGAAGTTCCCATTGCGCCCGGCAAAAGCAACACGGGCTCATGGTCAAGAGCGCAATGACCGCCAGGAAACATCGGCGCAGCCGAGCCAGGATCGATAACCGGACGCTTGACACGTAAAAGGTTCCCCATGTCGTTGCGTTAGAACATTCAAGCGGGATTGTTAATCTCCTTCGCGGCCGGCTCCATATCGACCGGTTGACCGAAACTAAGGGTGTAGCCATTGCAATCCTTGATGGCGAACTCGTGCATGCCGTACTCGTAGATTTCGGGTCCCCAAACCACCTCGACCTGCCCGGCGAGCTGCTTGTAGAGGGACATCACGTCGGTTGTCTGAATGTAGAGCGTCCCGGTCATCTGAGGGTCTTTCAGATGATCATTCGTCATGAACATGATCCGGGCGCCGCCGCGCTCGAGGCTGCACCAGACGGGCGTCTCCTCGGGCCAGACACCGGTCAGCGAAAATCCCAGGACGCGTGTGTAAAACTCGATGGCCCTGCCGACATCCACGGTCTGCAACATCGGCGTGAGTTGAGTGAAGCCAACCATCTGGGTATCGGTCTCCGGGTCAGCCCATCGGCCCCTGTCTCCCTCGGTCCGCTCTCAAGGACTAATCTTGTCGTCACGCTTGAGAATCTGAAAGCCATTTCCCGATCCTGGCTTGCTCGTGAAGCTGGTCGGCCGAGGCTTGCCGGGCATGCCGATCGAGACCTTGTAGGTATCGTCGGTCAGTTCGTAAATGCCCAGGAGGGTATCTTTCATCGCAGGATCGGCGAAGCTGATATTGATCGTTTTGGGCTTGACGGTCGGGTTGACCTTGAACACGCCAGGAACCACGCCTCGAGGCGACCTGGACAGGAATCGATTCCCTTGAATGACCAGACGAGAATCCGCAAGTGATTTCTTCGGATATTCCAGGCCTTCCATCTCCATCAGAGCGAACCGCCACGTTCCCCCAAAGTGAATGTACTCATCCCTGATGGCGTTTGCCCGGGCGTCATCGTCAGATTTCACTTTCATGAACACTCGGAGCGTGTGCCCGGAACCTTTGTCCGCGGCAAACTCCTTGGGCCGATCGTTGCCGACCTTGGCCACGCACGAAATGAGCGTATCGCCGTCGAGCTGATAGATCCCGTGGATCTGCTTGCCCTTATCCACCCCTTCGTTGATCGTGTCATCCGTGGTCCTGGGCGAGACCGTGGGGTCGATGTCGAAGCTCACGTCGTGCGCGACTGGCTTGTCTGCAATGTAAACCGAGTGGTGGTTTCCCTTGATCTCGACCCGAACCGTCCGGACCACCTTGGCTGTAGCGGCCGAGCCATTAGTCTCGGCATAGAGCAACTGCCAGGTGCCTTGAAGCCGGGCCAACTCGTCCTGCTTGGACCTGTCGTTGCCGGCTTCTCCCGCTAGCAATTGGGTCGGAGAGAGAAGAACCCAAATCAATCCTGCGACCGCAACGCAATTCGTTCGTCTCATCGTTTATCTCCAGAGGAGAAATGTGCTGGAACAACGGTACAGTCGTGGCAAATTCAGTCAAGAAAATTCCGGTCGTAAACGAATGGAATCACTTCCGGTTAAGGCGCCGAGCATTGTGGGTGGTGATCGGCTTAGCCCGCTGCGTTGCTTGTCGAAGGGCGCCCGCCGTGCCATTGAAACGGCCCGGGGAGTGCTCCCTTCCCGCCCTTCTCTTTTCGCGGAGCCAATCAGTCACCATTTGCCGAGCTGGCAGTAATGCACGAGGATGATTCGCGATGGCCAAGTTTCTTGCATTGCTCTTCGGGATTTACGCTTGCTTCCTGATATGAAGTGGACTGACTGCCACGCCCGCCACGCCGGTCAACCGGTCGCGGGAAATCGAGCGACCGGGTCGGAAGGGGGTATCCCGGCCTCTAATTCGCGAGAGAGTCGCTGACCTATTCGTCCGTGCATCGAATGGAGAATAGCATGAGTGCCTGCCAACTTAAAGAAGACCCGAAAGTACATATCGCCGCCGGCGATCATACACTGTTTTCCGAATCCACGGACAACAAAACAGACTGCACAAAACGCTCGGATGGCTATAACCCAACGGCCGTCTATATTCCTGCAAAACACAACCCCAAAGCCACTGAGTTAAACGTGCTCCTCTGGCTGCATGGGTTTTATGTCACCGATCACAAGAACATTTTTTCCCCGAGCAAAGACCTGGATCCCATGCTGCGCGAGAACGTGAGCAAGGCTTGCGAAGACTCGGGAAAGGACGTCGTGCTCATTGCCCCGTATCTTGGCCACAGGTGGATGGTGAAGGGCGAGGATAGCAAGTACCATCCGACGGGCGACACGCTCGGGATGAAACGGGGGGTCCAACCCTATCG
>CAWFAF010000061.1:0-406424 GCA_963813575.1 uncultured Planctomycetaceae bacterium | reverse complement strand
CCAGGTTTTCATGAATCTCGATGGCTTGTCGATGGAAGCGAATCGCGTCTGCCGGTCGGCCGAGCTCCCGCTGGATGACGCCAAGGTTCGAGAGGGTCCAGGAAAGTGCCTCCTGGTAGCGAGGCTCGGCGGGGTATTCGAGTGCGAGCCGCTCTTGAATCGCCAGCGCCTGCTGATAGGGCTGCAAAGCCTCGGCCGGACTACTTCGCGTCCTCAAGGTGAAACCTATTCTCGTGAGGCACCTGGCAAGTGCGGCCCGGTTTTCTGGTGCCGACGGAGCGTCGGCGACCAGCCGCTCGACCAGCGCGAGGGCCCGCCTGTATGCCGCGAGAGCCTCGTCGTTCAGCCCGAGCTCCCACGAGATGGAGGCGACGCGATCGTAGGCTTCCGAGAGCTGGGATCGCGCCTCCGGCGAGGCGTCTTCCTCAAGAGAAGCCTGAATTTCCCGGTAGAATCCCAGTACCGTTTTCAATAACCTACCGCGAAGACCCTCCCAGTTAGGGTCTCGCATCAACGCGGGATCGTTTGTCATCCGTCCAAACTGCCCGATGGTCTTCATTGCTTCATCAAGTCGTTTCTCCGCCAGCCGATGCGCCTTGGCCTCGTGATCCTTGGCGACCAGCAGTTTGCCGTTGGCTTCCAGCTCTCGGCTCAAGTTTTCTTCGGCAAGGCCGCGCTGGTAGACGGCCTCCTTGAGGTGCGACTCGGCTCGCCACCACTGCGTCGCAACCCCGACCAGGCCCGCGATCAGGGCCAGTGCCAGGGCCGCGATGGCAGGCTCTCGACGGCACCAGCGCCACAATCGCTCATGGGCGCCCACTGGCCGGGCATGGATTGTCAGGCCGAGCTCGAATCGTCGTAAGTCTTCGGCCAGTTCGGCAGCCGACGCGTAGCGGCGCGCCGGAATCTTCTCGAGGCATTTCAAGCAGATCGTGACCAGGTCGCGTGGCAGTTTCGGTTGCAGTCGGCCCGGTGCGATCGGCTCGTCCGAACGAACTTGCTCGAGGGTTTCGAGAACCGTCGCGGCCTGAAAAGGCGGCCGTCCGGTGACCAGCTCATAGATGATCGCTCCCAGTGAGTAGACGTCGGCCGAGGGGCCCACGCCCGTGGCGCTGTTGCCGGTTTGCTCCGGCGCCATGTAGCTCGGCGAGCCGACGATCGTCTGGGTTCGCGACAGAGCCGTCTCTCGTCCAGACACTTGGCCAGGCCGAAGTCGGCGATCTTGGGGATGCCGTCGGTGGTGAGCAGGATGTTGGCTGGCTTGAGGTCACGATGGATGATCCCCATCTGGTGTGCCTCGTGGATCGCTCGGGCAAGTGTCTCGACCAGCCGGGCCGAATCTTTTGCGGGCGGGGAGTGCCGTCGAGCCGGTCCGCCAGGCTTCCTCCATCGATGTACTCCATCGCGAAAAACGGACGGCCGTCGAAATCGCCGAAGGAAAAAATCTGGACGATGTGCGGGTGGTGGATCCGCAATCGACTCGGCTTCAGCAAAGAAGCGGCGTGCCGATTCTTGGGGGGCGTGGTCGCCGGCAAGGATCATCTTGAGCGCGACAACTCGGTTTAGCGGCAGTTGACGGGCCTTGTAGACAACCCCCATGCCACCCCGGCCTAGCTCCCCGAGAATCTCGTACCCCGGAATGACCGGAGCGCTCGTGGGCCTGACTTTCGAGGGCCTCCCTACAACGGTCAAGTGGTCTGCGTCAATGACAGACGACTCGTTGTGGATTGCCATCTCGACCTCGAATTGAAGCCTGAGCTCGTCTGCCAGCTCTGCGAATCGAGGCAGGTACTCTTCGAGCTGCGGCCATTCGCCGGCCTCTTCCCGAAGCAAGACCTCATTGTAGATCATGTCGAGGACTGCCTGAGTGTCGGCCCTGAGCTCAGGCTGTTGCGCGAGGTAGGTCTCCACCAGAAGCGCTCGCCGCGGCGCCAGGCCTGGCGCTGGTGCATGAGCATCAGATCCAGCAGTGTCGCGTCGGCTTGCGTCTCGAGCAGATTGTCCTCTGTCAAGGGATCTGGCGATGAGACGTCGTTGTCGGATTTTCTCATGACGTGGCGTCCAGGCCGAGTTGCTCCGCCACCCGATCGAGGGCTCGAGAGAGCTTCCTGCGCAGGGCGTCCGCACTGCCTCCGAGTTCCGAGGCGATGGCAGCCCAGTCGAAACCATGGTTTTTCAATTCGAGAATCTGCCGCTCCTGAGGTGAGAGTCTGCGGTGGACTTCCTGCAGCAGGTCTCGCGCGGCGACCTCCATGCTTGGATTCTGACTGGAGGCGACGCAGCGGACGTCATCCGGGTTGCCGGAGTTGACGCGGCGAGTATCACGCCGCTGGGCATGTTGCCGCCGCGCCTGGCTGGTCAATTTGTTGCGGGCCATGACGGTGAGGAGTTTCAGCAACTGTTCGGGGGTTTCTAACTGGAACTGGCCGGTGGCAACACGGATGAAGAAGCTGGCCAGGACTGACTGGCAAATATCCATCGAGTCCAGAACGGTCCCGAGCCGGGCGTCGGCCAGCCGAAAGTGAACGGCGCGGCGGATCGCCGGCTCATAGCGTTTCACGAGCACGGCAGCCGCGTCTTGATCGCCGGCCCGTACGCGTCGGATCAGCTCTTCGAATGGAGGCGCCTCGACCATGTCCGAGCCCCAGTTGTCGCAGTGGCGAGATTCGCGAATTTTACCATCGGCCAACCGTTTACTTCACCTACTCATCTGCGCAACTCGGGTTTTTTCCATTTTCTTGTCCGCTGATGGGGCTTTTTCGCGATCTTCGTGCCGAACCGAAACTTTGCGCGTGTAAACCGTCCACTCCTGATTGCGTCTTGACAAATCGAGTCATCCCGGGCTACACGACCTGGATCGTAGCAGGAGCGCCTTGTTCCACCACTCTGGATTGAAAGGATGAACTGATGCATGCGAAGCTCTGGATTGCGGCAGTCACGCTCTGCGCGTGCTCATTTACCGGCCCTGCACACGCCGGCAGCAGCTTCTTCTTCAGCACAGGCAACCCCGATGGCAAGATGGCCACGGCCTCGCGACCGGGATCGGCCGGCAAGCTCGAGATCGAGTCGGCCGATGACTTCGTCTTGACCAAAGAGACGAGCCTCACGAGCGCCACGTTCACTGGCCTCCTGCCTACGGGCGCCTCGCTGTCGGACGTTGTCGATGTCCGCATCGAGATCTATCGCGTCTTCCCCAAGGACTCGGACGTGGGCCGCACGTCTGGGCCGCCGACATTCAGCACGGGTCAGGTGCCCACGCGGGTCAACTCGCCGTCCGATGTCGAACTCGACGACCGGAGTGCCTCTACGCACACCCTGACATTCACGCCGGGGATCATCCAGTCGTCCTTCACCGCAGCCAACTCGGTCCTCAACGGGATTCATCCCAGTCCCGGCTTCCACACCGGCGGCGACGGTTCTGTCACTGGGCAGGAAGTCGAGTTCAACGTGGTCTTCACGAAGCCGTTCGACCTGCCGGCCGACCATTACTTCTTTGTCCCGCAAGTGGAATTGTCTACCAGTGGCGATTTCTTCTGGCTCTCTGCCCCTAGGCCGATCGTCTCTCCCGGGACCCCTTTCCCTGCCGGCTCTACCGATCTCCAGGAATGGATTCGCAACGAAAACCTGGCTCCGGACTGGCTGCGGGTCGGGACCGACATCGTGGGGGGAAGCCCGGCGCCAACATTCAATGCGACCTTCTCGCTGTCCGGATCCATCGTTCCGGAACCCGGCAGCATGATTATGCTTTCACTCGGTAGTGTAGGAGTATTCGGCGTTGCACTCGTGCGTCGTCGTCGTGCGATGGCCGGGTGATTGCGAGCGGCCGGCTCAAGAGGTGTCGGTTCTGTCCTCTGCAAACAGAACCGACACCAATAACAGTCCCGAATTTGCCCATCACCGGGGAATAGGCACCTTCCGCGTATGCGCCACACTCCAGGTTTGTCTTCTTGTCAGTGACTGCCAGCGGAACCTGGCGGCCGCAGATACTGACCCACGAGCCAGCCCTTGATACCTCGACCCGATTCATCGATAAAATCGCCAAGATCGTCAATTTTTACGTGATCCCGCCTTCGGCTCCAACCGATAAATCTCCACGTCGTCTTGATCCGTCGCGAAGGTACCCGTCTTCCAAAACGTACCCGATCAGTCTCTCCGTCTGGTCTGACTCAAGCGCTTGACCTAGCCTCCATGCAGGTTCGAGTCAGCGCGCCGTCTCCGGGGCAGGTCATTCCCATCACAATAACGCGTGGGTCAGTCAGCCACCCGGTCATCATGGGCACGTACGAACGGAGTCCATATCTTGGCGACCAGACCAATCTTCACTCTCATCATCATTGTGATTGCGGCATCTTTTTACGCACGAGCGGTACAGGGCCAGAGCTCGCTTCCTGTTCATCCCCAAGCTCTTGAAAACGGTGATACGAAGACGCCGGGTAATCCGCCGGCAAAGAAGGACCTGGACGGCGTTGTGCGAGAGTTCAAGGAGCTCCGACAGGCCCAGCCCAGGACCGGCGGCGGACAGGAGATCGACCGTCTTAAAGAGCAAGTCGATTTGCAGCAGAAGCAAATCGACGTGCTTCTCAAAATGACGCAACTGCTCGCCGAGCAGCTCGAAGAAGCAGCCTGCCTCTGGAGCGGTGGTTGATAAGCTGCAGGAGCAGGTAGCCACCCAGGAGGCGAGCATCTTACGAGGAGCGCAGCGCGATAAGGAGCTCGCACAGGCTCACGATCAGATCGCTGAGCAACTCGATGCGCAGATTCAGGCCGGCCCGTCGCTTCCGGCACCCCTCCGAGAGCCTCTTCAGCCCGACCCGGAACAATGAATCGCCCCTCTCCATCTATGGCAGCACGGCTGTATCGTTCTACGCCTTCAATCATCAGAACAGCAGCTTCCGCGATCAATCGCTCGAACTCCGTCCGTACCTGCTTTTGAATGAGCGCTGGCTGATGAGTGCGAACGCGGCCCTGCAGGTCAACGGGGTACAGCTCTGGCGGGCTCAGGCCGAGTGGTTCATCAACGACAACCTCACGTTAGTCGCGGGTCGATTCTATTCGCCGCTCGGTTTTTTCAACGAGCGGCTTCGCCTCAACTGGGTGATCAAGACACCCGACCCTCCACTCATGTTCAACCAGGTTTACCCCCAGTTGCTCTCCTTTGATGGCGTGCAACTGCGCGGAGCAAGATACCTGGCCGACTTACCCTTGAAGCTCGAATACACCGGCTTCATTGCCAACGGGCTCTCGGTAACCGGCTCAAACTTGCAGCCTAGCATTTATTCAAATCTGAACAACTTCACTGACTCAATCAATGACGTGAATGGCGCCAAGGCGTATGGCGGCCGGGTCGGGCTGTCGGTTCCGAAGATGGGCTTGATCGCTGGGCTTTCAGGCCTGGCCAACCAGGCTTATGACCAGGCGGGCCATAACTTGAATCTCTGGGACGTGGACGTGAGCTGGCACCGGGGCAACTGGGATGCGCGATTCGAGTTCGCGAACACGGACCAGGAGACTCCCGCCCAGCCGATCCACCGGCAAGGCATGTATGTTCAACTGGCCCATCGCCAATATGACAGCATCCATCCGATCCTGCAAAAACTCGAGACGGTGCTTCGTTTCGACCATGTCCAGTTCAATGGAATAAACCTGCAACAGACCGGCATCAATTTCGGCGGCCTCGGCACGACTCTCGCCCGCCAGCCGCTGGACCGGAACCGCTACACGATGGGCTTCAACTATTGGTTCTATCCTTCGCTGGCGTTCAAGTTCGCCTACGAAATCTACGATGAGCTTGGCGTGCCCTCTTTGAAGGACAACGGGTTCATCGGTCAAGTTGTTTGGGGCTTCTGAGCGGGAAGGAGGCGAAGGCGATGAACCGGGTCATACAGTGGGCCGTCCTGCACTGGCGGTGGGGTATGGTTGTCATGGCCTTTGCTCTCGCCGCGGGCTGCGAGACGCCCTCGCCACATACCATCAGCCGGAACTATAGCCTCAGGGGAGAAGTGCCCGTCGACCCGCCTCGACCGCACCCAGTGGCCGAGGACGATTGCGTGGCCGGTGGTCGGCTCTTCCAGCTCTATTGCGGCTCCTGCCACAACGCCCGCCCGCTCGGCGAACGTCCCTTCAGTAACTATCAAGTGGCGGTCGCACACATGCGCGATCAGGCGTATCTCACTGGGAAAGAATATCGTCAGATCATTCATTTCGTGAGACGCTGGGACGATGTCGGCCCGCCGACTCCAGCCGTGCGACCCTCACCGAAAAGGCTTGTCTTCTCGCAACCGATCTCCGAATTGCGTCGTAAGGAGGAGGATTCGACCCCGAGCGCGATACCGCCGCCACCGGGGGCTGGCCCATGGCAGCCCAGCCAGACGGCACCCTCGGGTTCGCCTCTTCCCACGCCTGGGCCTGCCATGACGGCTCCACTGCCGGCCCCGGGACTTCCCGCACCAATCGAGTGAGAACCTCAATGGTCCGCAGAGGGTGAAGCAGGAGGCGCATGCGTGCTCGATCCGGACGACGGGGTGGACGACGACAGAGCCTTGCTTTGCTTTCGCAGACGGTCGAATTCTTGCTCGAGCTGACGAAATCGTGTCTCGAAAAGGTCCGAGGCCGTTTCGGCTGGTGGACGTCGCTCCACGTCAAAGGATCTCGCCACGGCGACCAGGTCTCGAGCCTGGTCACGGGTCAGTTTGTCCCGAAACGGCGGCATCCGGGTTCCTTTGCCGTCGAGCACGCTGATGAGCAACTGAGGATCACTTCGGCCCTCTTGCCACGTATGTAGGGTGAAGTCGGGGATGGTGGGCATGGTCTGTCTGACTCGAGCTCCCTTGCCATCGGCCGCATGGCATCTCACGCAGAATTGTTGGAACAGAACGTTCCCCTTGTGGTCGGTCCGATTCATCTTGGGGGTGGCCAGGACATCGCCTACCCGGGGGCTCGCGTGTGAGACGACCGGAGCGGTGGACATCGGCTCGGAAGCGGGCGGTCGAACCTCATTGTCCTCGATGACGAGCTTTCCTCCCCGGAATTCCCGCACGAGTGCCACCACCTGCAAAACTCCGAGCGAGCCTACCTTGTCTTTCATCGTCGGCATCGACTTGCCTTTGCCCTCGAGTATGGAGTGGCTCAATTGGCCGTCGGTTCTTGAGGATTGCCACGCTGGGTTCGTGAAATCGGGAATGTTGCGATAGATATCACGGTTAGACTCGCCTCGCCCGTCGCCATCGTGACATTCGATGCACGAGTCCCTGTAGACCTGAAAGACTCTTGCCTTGTTGGTCTTGATCTTGGCAGGTTCCGCGGAGCGCGGCCTCGATGCTTCGGCCTTGGTTCGGTCAGGGGCCGGAAGGGCGCGTTCTGGCCGACTGACCTGATTATGAGCTGGGGACCCGCCCTGCTCGATGTCCTTGCCGATTGCAACTGTTTCAACTGCCTGGTACCAGGCGAGTGCCGGCGGACACACCAGGACAGAGAAAGCCAGGATGGTCTGACTCACCGATCGGAGCATCACTGTGCAAGAAAGTGTGCGGGCCATCGAAACTCACGCTCCATGTTGTCAAACAGACTCGAAGCGGTTGTATGTCCTCAGGTGGTGGCGCCCACGAAGGGGCATGGTCGGTCGGTGCAGCGACTCATGGAACAACTCGCACCAGACTCCGGGTGGCGATTTTCCGGAACGCGGAATCGCGGATGGTGACCGTGATGTCGAAAACTCCGTGGCGAACATAACGATGCTGGCCGATGATCGCGAACGTACCGTTGCCTCGACCATGGACATGACCAGGGTCCTTCTTCGAGTTGTCTCCCCAGTCGATAGCGGCATGGAAGTTCTGGGGTGAAGTGTGCGGCTCCTGGAAATAGGCAACGTAGCCGTGATAGGTCTTGTCCACCCTTGCCTGCATTTTCAGGCCGCTCGATTTGAAGCGCCCGATCGACGAAGGCAGTGGAGGTGTCGGAGTTCCGCCCACTGTAAGCGTTGTGGAGCCGGTGACGCCGTTGAGAGTGGCGGTGATGGAGGAGGTGCCCGCTGCCACGCCAGTAGCCAGTCCCCTCGAGCCCGAGGCATTGGAGATCGTCGCCACCGAAGAACTGGCCGAAGCCCAGGTGGCCTGGCTCGTAACGTCCTGGGTCGTACCGTCGGACAAGACACCCATGGCCATGAACTGCTCGGTGGCTCCGACCGCGATGCTCGGATTGGGGGGCATCAGAGTGATCGAGGTGAGGGTGCCGGTTGCCTGTACCTTGATTGTCCCGGCCATTCCACTGGCCGTGCCGTTACCGTTGTCGGACCCGTGGACCACACAATAATAAACGAATGTGCCAGCGTGGGTGAACTTATGATCGAAGGTGAACCCGACATCATGGATACCCGAATCCCAGGATTCCGCGCTGCCTGCAACCGAAGTCGTGCTGTGGTTGGGGGTATCCCACACCCAGTGGACCGTATCGCCAACGTTGATGGTTACAGGGTCGGGGGTGAAGGCGAAATTCACAACGTGAACCGTAACGGTCGTCAAGAGCGCGCGGGTTTCCAGGGTCTCGACGAGTGCGGAGGGTTGGCGCCTTCGTATCCGACGCTGCTGCCTGCAAGCACCTGGTAGCCAGCTCATCGGGACTTTCATATCAACCCCTTTGCCTTGTCTTGCCCTCTATCTCGCCCAGACTCCGCGAGGGGAACATCCAGAATCCTCCAATTCTCTATCGGATCTCCGAGGATCATGAGAATCGTTTTTCTCGCGCCGATTTGGCCGCACATCGCGCACTAACCTGGCCGCCTCAATCGTGGATTCCCGCCGTCTCTTCTTCACCATCAGTCACTCCTTGTTACTTCTTGAGCACACGCGCCGAACTGCCGGCGGCGATTTCCCGGCCAGCCATATCCTGGATCGTTACCGTGACATGGTAGATCCCGGGCTTGATGTATCGATGAATATCGCTGACCGCGAAGCGACCTGATCCCCGAGTGCGGACCCGGCCAGGACTTGACGGGGACCCATCACCCCAATCGACGACAGCCTTGAAATCCTGCGACCGTGTGTGCGGATCGCCGAAAAGGGCAACGTTCCCATTGAACTGCTGACCAGTCCTCGCTCTGATCCTCAGACCCGACGCCTTGAATTGCGAGGCAGGCGGGGGCGGGGTTGGTGTCGGAGTGGGAATGGGCACTGTCGCCGTCACGTTGACTTGCGTCTTGACGATGTTGTCATTCGGGGTATGCGAACCTGGCAGCGCGATCATGACAGTGACGGTGTACGTTCCCGGCGAATTGTACGTATGGGTGTCGATGAACTCGAATGCCGAACCCTTCTGAACCGGGATCACTGGCCCGTCGTCTTGCCCGTCTCCAAAACTTATGTGTGCCCGCCATTGGTCACCAGGTTCACCCGACGGGTCAGAGACTGAATAAGTTGCGAAGACCGCATCGGTGATCGGAACGCCCACCAAAGCAGAGATGGGCGGACCCCCGAGCGGTGTGATCCCATCAGCCAGAAGCACCGGTCTTCCAGCATTTCGACCCTCCTCAGCAGAGACCCGAGCCGAATTGGCCGGCGTGAGTCGTCGCCATGTGCAGACCAGCTCATCTCAAAGTTCCTGTTATTTTGTTCACTTTTTGAATCACAAGCAAGACGTTCCTCCGGAGGGTATGCATCCTCTATCGGGATCTCGAAGGTCGAGGAAGCCATTTTTTCGGGTGCGAATCTGGAACGGGGATGAGGCGGGGAGGTGTTCCTGGAACCCATCCCACGCCTATGAGCCTGGGAGGAATAGAGAGGGTCTGGGGTCATCCAACTCGATGTGGTGACCCATTCAGATCCGGGCGCAGAGAATGACACGGAATATATGCAGACCCTCTCTTTTGGAGAGAGCCTCGGTCTAGTCGGCTGGTTACACAAATCCGGCCATCTTTTTGAAAGTTCTTCGATCCGACATCTGCTGCTTTTATGTCTCAAGTGTCCGAGGGATTTATCCGGGTCGAGTGGTTTTCGAGTCTCCTTCGCATCGACCGAGACTGATTCAAGCGTTTTTTCCAGAAACTCCGAACCGCGTCCGGGATTCAGGGCACTCTCTAGCTGGAGTCCGTCGAGAGCCCCATTCCTCTGGCGGTGCTCGTAACCATGGCATGGCGAATGGGACATGGCTTATGAACAAATCAAGCAGGACGCATGGCCTGAGCTGACTGTTCATGGCCGCTCCGCGACAGAGGCCGACTGATCTATGCACTCGCGTTGATCTCTCGAGTCGCGTCGTCTCTTCCGACTCCGTTCGGGTCTCGCGGATCGAGTTTATTCTGGAGGAGGATCATGCACTGGTTTCGCTCGGGCCGGGGATTCACCTTGATCGAGCTCCTGGTCGTCATCGCGATCATCGCCGTGCTGATCTCGTTGCTTTTACCCGCCGTGCAGGCAGCGCGTGAGTCCGCGCGTCGCATCCAGTGCTCGAACAACCTCAAGCAGATCGGCATCGCGCTGCACAATTACCATGAGTCCCTGAACACCTTCCCGCCCGGTTGGATCTCTCGCCCCGACAGCTCGGGAGAGAACGCCGGGCCCGGTTGGTGCTGGGCGGCACTCAGTCTCGCGTATTGCGAACAGTCGGCGCTCTACAGTTCGATCAATGTGAACCGATCGGTCGAGAGCCCCGACAATTTGACGGCGCGACGGACCACGCTCAACATCTGCTGTTGCCCGACCGATGCCTACCTCCAGCCGACATTCACGGTCGTGGACGCCACGACCTCCTCAACCTCGCTGGGAACCCCGATCTGTGACGTCTCCTCGTCGAACTACGTAGGTGTATTCGGCACGGGCGACCCCTCGGACTTTCCCGGCCGCGACTTCGGCAATGGCAGTTTTTTCCGCAACAAAGCAGTCAGCCTGCGTGATTATCTCGACGGCACGAGCAGCACGATTGCCGTGGGAGAGCGAAGTCAAAACCTGTCGCGCGCAACCTGGACTGGGGCGGTGACCGGGGCCGCCGTGCCGATCACAGGCTTGCAGTCTGAGGAGGGCCTGGATCCCGAGGGGGGTGACGCCCTTGTCGTCGCCCACACCGGAGAGATCGACGGGCCGAATGCGATTCCGGCTCATGCCGACCAGTTCTGGTCCCTGCATCCAGGCGGCGCCATGTTCTTGTACGCCGATGGCTCCGTGCGGCTGATCAAATCCCGGCGCCCCTTGTCATTGTTCCAGGCTCTGGCGACGCGCAGGGAGCGAGGTTGTATCGGATAGTGATTATTAAGTTCCCGGTTTTCTCCATGGCAGATCATGCCGCTTGATCCCGGCTTCCGTCGCTGGTCAAGAGTCGGCTGGCCTGCCCCCTTCCTGCCAGGAATGCGGTACTCGTTCTCTTTCCCCACGGTCAGCAACGTTTTTCCGTCTCTTTTCTTTCATCAAAGCAATAATGAGGATTATCTCATGTTGAGATCTCTCTTTGGCATAGCGCCGAGTCACGCTCCGGCCACCGTCGCGCGAGAACCTCGCCGTAAGGATCGCAGGTCCAGATTCGATCCTTCCGCCTGGAGCGGAGTTTCTGGAAGCCCGCGCGCTCCTGGCCATCTGTCACCGTTCATATTATCAACTTCGATTTCAGCACAAACCCTGCGGGCCAGCCGATCGTCACCCGACCATCCACCTGGGAGACACCGTCCACTGGGTCAAGGATACTGATTTTCACAGCACGACCTCGGTGGCAGGGACAGGCGGAATCCTGGGACTCCGGAGTTCACAGTACGGGTTTCACATTTGACCACACCTTCAACAACGCGGGTACGTTCACTTACTTCTGCACGGTTCAACGGGCTGGACGGCGGCCATGTCAGGGACAATCACCGTGATGCCCGCGACGGCCACCTTGCAGTCGATCGCAGTGACACCCGCTAACCCCAGCATTGTGGCAGGGACCACCGAGCAGTTCACGGCCACGGGTACTTTCTCCGATAACACCACGCAGAACATCACCAGCCAGGTGACCTGGGCTTCGGCCACAACGGCCGTCGCCACCATCAACGCGTCGGGGCTGGCGACTGGCGTGGCCGCGGGAAATTCGACGATTTCCGCGACGCTGGGTGCCACCACCGGCTCAACAGTGCTGACGGTCACTCCTCCCGCGACCCTCCAGTCGATCGTCGTCTCGCCCGCCAACCCCAGCATCGCGGCGGGGCTCGTCGAGCCATTCACGGCCAAGGGGACATTCTCTAACAACACGACGCAGGACATCACCAGCCTCGTGAACTGGACTTCGTCCGACCCCGCGGTGGCCACGGTCTCCAATGCCGCGGGATTGCAGGGCCTGGCGACCGGCGTTACGCAGGGAACGTCCACGATCAGCGCCTCTATTGGGGGTGTGACAAGCTCGACGACGCTGACCGTCACGCCCGTGGCCCTCGAGATGATCATGGTGACCCCGGTCAATCCTACCCTGCTCCCGGGCCAGACTGAGCAGTTCATGGCCATGGGCATGTACTCCGACAACTCGACCCAGGACCTGACCAACCAGGTGACCTGGGCCTCGGCCAACACCGCGGTGGCCACCATTTCCGCTGGAGGCCTGGCAACTGCCGTGGCTCCGGGGACATCGACGATCTCCGCTGCGCTCAATGGTATGAGCGGGTCGATGCTGCTCACGGTCAACGGCCCACTCGTGACGATGACAAATGTCCAGTTGGTGCAAAACAAGCGGCACCTGGTGACCAGCATCATCGTCACGTTCAGTGGCGCGGTGAATGGCGCGCAGGCCGATCTGGCGTCGACTTACCGGCTCGCTACGGCTGGCAAGAAGAACTCGTTCGACGCCAAAAATGCCGGGATCATCAAGATCAAGTCGGCTGTAATTCAGGGATCGAACAGTGTCGTAAGGCTCACGCCCAAGAAGGCCTTCGCTCTGACGAAGACCGTTCAGTTCCGCGTTAATGGGCTCTCGCCATCGGGCCTGCAAGACAGCTTTAGCCGGCTGATCGACGGCGACCATAATGGACAGGCCGGCGGAAACAGCGTTGCGCTGCTCACGCGGAAGAAGATCACCCTGAGTTAACATCGGGTGAGGGAATTGATGGAGGCCGGGCGGCGTTGTAAACCCCGGCCTCGTGCATTCGGTTCGATTCACTGGTTCACGCCGAGATCTCGCTCGGGTCGCGCAGGAGCAACGCATTCCGTCGCGGGGGCTCTGTCCACCGTTTCTCTCGATCGGCAAAACAGGGAGACGGACACCCTCCACCCCGCCCCTCTCTCGAGCGATTCGACACTTGACACTCCCACCCGATCCGTTGCGTCCCACAATGCAGGCGCAACAGGATCGCTTATCACCCGAACTTTCCTGGAATACTGAAAAAAGTCCCTGGCGCTCGCTAGTCGGTGCGTCGGTTCGACAATCAAGCGGCCTTGCGAGCTGGTTTTGGCAATGCTCGCTCCGGCAGCGCACGATCCTGACGCCAGCCGTCGAGTTCACCGTTGCGTCGCGCGGCTTCCAATGCGGCCAAGGCCAACACGCCCGCTGGCGACCAACTCATCCCTTGATGCTTGCAGCGGCCTGAAACCGCCCAGTCGTTGAACTTCTCCACGCGCTGCTGGCGATCCACAATCCCGCACGTTGTCGTTCTTGGTAGTCGGGGATGTACTCGCGCCGCTTCTCCAGGTATCCGATCAATTCGTTCACCGCCGCGGGGTTTCTCACCCATTCCAATGCCCCGTTCAGAAGTTCGATCGCGGCATCCACCTTTCCTTCCCACAACTGCCCCAGCAATTCCTTCTCGAACGCACGGCGACGATCCTTTGGACCCCCCGCGGAACTCATCTGTTCATAACAGCGTTTCCGAAGATGCCACCAACACACGATCATCGCCTTGGGCGAAATCCCCAGGCTCTCGAACCAAGTACGGATCCACGCGGCGCCATCGCCCAGAACCAGTAACCGACGCTCGCCGCTGAGGACCCCCAACTCCAGCAGTAGCGCCGAGACTTGGAGCCACAGACCCTCCGTCGTCGCTTCCGCCAGCGCGTACCGCAACCCGGCTACCAGCACCACCGCCGTGTACGTCCACACCTCCTTGCGGCCCGTCAACCGTTGGGCCTTGGTTTTGACCTCGTCGGGCTCAACGATCACGAATCCCTCGTCTCCCATGCGGGGTTTGTCCTGGGCCACCGGGAACGCTGGATCACACCCGGGAAAGCCCGTCGCCACCCATTCGGCCTGGGTCTGTTCCCACTCAGCCTGGGCTTCTTCTGACTGGTCGAATGGCGGGTCGTCATCGACTAACCCTGTCACGGCGTCGGGGTCGGCCGCGGCAGGGCCAAGCAAGGCCTGCTGCGCCCTCGGACGCGCCGTTCAGGATCGCTTCGGCGCGCTGGCGTTGCGCGGCGATCAGTTGTCCGCCCTCCTGATGCACGATGTCGATAATCGTGCTGCGCCCAGCAGATTCTCGTCCCCAGCACCCTGGCAGACGTCGGCGCGGCTCTTCCCCGCGGATTGATCACTCATCTGATCACAGACCGCATCGCGGAGATTCTGGGTGATGTGGAGTTGGTGGGACGTGTTCCAGGCGAGCGCTGAGGGTAGCTCCATCGTGCCGTCGTGATTGTGGCTGACTCGCAACCGCTGAACAGTGACCTCGCCGAAAATCGTTTTGAAGGTGAAAGGGCGTGTTCCCCGGAGCTGGATGCCGGCGTCACCGTCGCCGTGCCGGTGCAAAAGGACCAGTTCGTGGTCGGCCTTCTCCATGAGAACTTGGAAGAGCCGGCATGGATTTCGAGACCGGCCTGATGAACGAACGCTTCGATCTGGTCGGGGAGGTGCTCGTCTTGATTGGGCATGGGCAAGGCCATCTCCAACCCCAGTTCGAGCGAGAGCATCTGATCGACGCAGTTGACGGGGCCGACGGCGATGGTAGTCTTGAGGTCGTTGGTGTGACGCACGGTGTCTCTCCATACTGGTACTATGGGGGGGTCCATCGTGCGTTTTTTAATCGATCGGGAGCGGGAAAGTCACTACTCTCTATCTTGCGCAGTCCTCCTCTCGTCGCGCACCAACTGGCGAGCGCCAGGAAAAAGTCGTAACCGATAGTCCGGTTCTGGTCTCTTCCCACGAAGAACGCGCATCTGAGTCAAATTGCACAGGAGGATGGACTCGCACGCCATCGTTCCATCCCCCTGCGCATTCTTCTATTCGCACGCGCCACGGAGACCAAGCGGCATCTATCCCGACCGGAGATCGAGCAGCCGAACCATCCACGATGGGCGTTCGTTTCGCTTTACGCGCGGTGTCATCGTGTCGAGATGATCTAGTGCCTCATCCACGCTAAATCTTCGGCTTGGCAACGCCCGCTGGTTCAGGGACACTTCGAGGCACAAGGAGGTGTCCCATGAACAAGAAGTATATCGTCCGGCTGTCGGATGGTGAACGTAGCGTGTGCCAGGATATCGTCAAGCGGCTCAAGGGCACGTCGGAGAAAGTGAAACGGGCCCAGATCATGCTCAAGGCGGATACGGACGGGCCGGGATGGCCGGATGCGAAGATCGCGGAGGCATATGGTTGCTCAGTGCGGACGGTGGAGAATCTTCGTGAGCGATTGGTCACGGCGGGCTTTGACGCCGCGTTGGAACGCAAGAAACGTGCGATGCCGCCGACGCCACACAAACTCGATGGTGTGGGCGAAGCGAAACTGATCGCCATGCGGTTGGGGAAGCCACCGGCGGGGTATGGCCGGTGGTCGTTGCAGTTGTTGGCCGATGAGTTGGTGGTGTTGGAAGTGGTCCCTTCGATCTGCGCGGAGACGGTTCGCAAGACGCTAAAAAAAATGGCATGACTAAGCGCAAGATCGAGTACTGGGTGATTCCGCCGGACCAGGATGCCGAGTTCGTGGCCGACATGGAAAACGTGCTCGAGACTTATGCGGAAGCGTATGATCCCCAGCAACCGGTGCTCTGCATGGACGAGCAACCGGTGCAATTGCTGAAGGAAACGAAGGTGCCGATCGCCGCGACGAGCAAGCATGCGGAGCGGGTCGATTACGAATACGAACGCAACGGCACCGCGAGCATTTTCATGTTCGCCGAACCGCTGTCGGGCTTTCGACAGGCAACCGCCCGTGAGCATCGGACCAAGGTCGACTGGGCGATCGAAGTGGCCCAATTGTTGGACACGCGTTACGCTGCTTGCGCGAAGGTGACGCTCGTGTGCGACAATCTCAACACGCACACGAAAGGGGCATTCTACACGGCCTTCCCACCCGAGCAAGCGCGGGGGTATATCAAGCGGATCAACTTTTGCTACACGCCCAAACACGGCAGTTGGCTGAACATCGCCGAATGCGAATTGAGTTGCCTGACGAGCCAATGCCTGAGCGGCCGGCGCATTGGAGAACTGCCGCTGCTGCAAGCTGAGATTGGGATCTGGGCCGACAAGACCAACGCCAAACAACGCGGCGTGGACTGGCAATTTAAGATCGACGACGCCCGAACAAAACTGAAGCGGCTGTACCCGAAGATTAAGAGTGGATGAGGCACTAGCTCCATCGGCCAACTGGCTGGCGTGGACGTGGATGACTTCTGGGATTTCGAACTACGTACAGAGCGCGGAGCGTCGCACGTTGATCGAGACAATGCGCATTGCCGTCAACGACTTGTCCCGCTCGGTGTACCGGAGCTTTCGGCGCGGTGCCATCACACGGCCTGCCCGAGACAGCGCACTGAGCCCTCCCACCGGTCCGTGGTTGAGTTACACACAAGGATAGGCTTATGTCTTGGACTGTTCTCGGAAAGCGGGCGCGTGGGGGCTCGGAAACATCGACACAGCGGCTGAGACGCAAGTCGCGCAGGTTCAAGCCGACCTGTCACCTGCGGGGTGAGGCCTAGGAGGACCGAACCCTTCTGGCGACCTTCACTGTCGACTTGGTCAACTTCGCCTTCCAGCCGAGTGCCTTGACGATCAATGTGGGTGACACCGTTCACTGGGTGTGGGACTCAAACTTCCACAGCACGACCTCGGTGGCAGGCATCGCGGAACAACGGGATTCAGGTATTCACAACAGCGGATTTACGTTTGATCACACATTCACGCAAGTGGGCTCATTCGCGTATTACTGTCAGGTTCACGGCTTTGACAATGGCAACGGAACGGCCGGCGGCATGTCGGGGACGATTACCGTCCAGAACGCTCCGACTTTGCAGTCGATCGCAGTGACGCCTGCCAACCCCAGCGTTCCCAAGGGAGAGACTCAGCAGTTCACGGCCACGGGCACCTACTCTGACAACTCGACCCAGAATCTGACCAGCCAGGTGACGTGGGCGTCGGCCACGACCTCCGTCGCTACCATCTCCAGCGGCGGTCTCGCGACGGCCGTGTCGACGGGTACCTCTACGGTCAGTGCCACACTCGACGGCGTAAGCGGCTCGACCGTACTCACGGTGACGCCGGTAGTCCTCGAAATGATCATGATCAGTCCAGACAGACCTACCGTGCCGAAGGGTCAGACCGAGTCTTTCATGGCCATGGGTTTGTACTCTGATGAGTCGACTGTTGACTTGACCAGTCAGGTAACCTGGGTCTCTTCCGACACGTCGATAGCCACGATCTCCAATTCTCCGGGCACGCAGGGCCTGGCGACGGCGGTAAACGATGGCACGTCCACGATCAGCGCATCGCTCGACGGGATTACCGGCTCGACCGTCCTCACCGTCGCGGCTAGGGAGCTGAACCCGGCCGCGGTACGCGACAATAGCCAGGCTGGCTATTACCAGTACGGTCTCTGGACCACCGCTACAGGCGGTTTCAATGGCGCTCACGCGAGTGCTGATCCCGAGAGGTCGAGCACGGCGAGCGCTCGCTGGTTGCTCAACGTCCCTGCGGGAACTTATGACTTGTGGTCAACCTGGACGGGCGGAGCGTCGAACGCAACGAATGCTACTTACTCAATCTATGACGGCTTTGCCAAGCTGGGATCGGCCGAGGAGAACCAGCAAATCGCGTCCAGCGGCGGCCAATACGGCGGTGTGGCGTGGTCCATGCTGGGTACGTTCACCGTCACCAACGGCAGGATCACGGTGTCACTGAGTGCGAGCGGGGCGAATGGCGATATCCTGGCCGATGCCGTGCTCCTCGTGCCCAGCATGAGCATGGACGCACCGGCCCAGATGGACGCACCGGCCCAGGGTGCCCCCACTCCGGCGATGACTCAAATGCCCGGCGACCTCGGTTCGAACACAACCACGACGGTCCAGGCTTCGTCACCCTCGATTTCGCCTTCGGATCTGGAGTCAACTCCCTCCGTGACCGCGGCGCCACTGGCTCCAGCCGTGCAGACAACCGCTACCGGGCCGAGTCAACCCGCTTCATCTTCATCTCCGGGACCAAGCGCGACAGGCTCCTCCTCGGCTCTCGTCACCGGTGTGAAAGTACTGTCTCCACCCGTCCAGGCAATCACGGTCAAATACTTGCCGGATTCCTCGGACTCCAAGGTTGCTCATGAGTCTGCTACCAAGAAGTCTCTGCGCTTATCCAAGCACCATTCCCGCAAGGTCGCGATGAAGCATCAGCCCGTTCGCGAATCGCTCATCGGACGCATTGCCCGCGAGCGAATTTCCAGCAACAAGACGATCGGAAAACATCATGCGGCACAATGAGGATTCAGGAGCACGAGCCGCCAGCCCGAGCCAATCCAAGCCAGGACGGACCGAGCAGCGAACAAAACACCGCCAGATGGACAGCTTCGTTTCACACAAGCCGACCACGACACGATTCTCCGAGCCCAGGAGAGAACAAGAAGGCTCTTCATTCAACCGTGAGGTACGCGTAATGCGAACAAAATATCTCTGGCATTTGATTCTCGTCATCGCCGCGGTTCTTGTCGGCACGCCCGCGCTGAACGCCGGCAGTCTCACATATTCGCACAACTCCTCAGCACTCCCGGGCGCCCCAGGGCCGGCGATCACGTTACAGTCGATTACCGGTACCAATGACGGGACCAACTTTACGTTTACACTCACCTTCGCAGGACCGACCATCGAGGGTCCCTCCTCCGGTAACAATGACGCGGTCTATGGATTCATTAACCTCGATACCGACAAGAACCTCGCGACCGGTGTCACTGGTGCGTTCCTGGATTCCAACGGATTCGAGCCCGGCTTCGGACAGTATTCGCCCGGTACTCAGGGAGTCAACGCCTTCATCAATCTGAGCAGTGAAGGCGATCCCTTGCATGGGGTTCCTGGTCTGGTCAACCACGTATCGACAAATGGATTTACTCCCATCGATACTATACCTGTGACGTACATGAACCAGGCTGGATCGGTACCGAGCACACTGGTTCTCTCAATACCTCTGTCGGACTTCTCGAGTAATCAGATCGCAGTACTCGACACCGGAGATTTCTCGGTAAGCGTCGGCAACCTGAATAACGCGACCGACTTCCTGCCATCGGCTGCCGCGGTTCCCGAGCCATCGTCCCTGGGCCTGCTGGCGGCCGGGGTGCTCCTGAGCGTATTCGCGTCGCGCCGACTCACCTGGGTCATGGAAAAAACCTGACCTGCTGGAGCGCAATCCCGTCCATCTCGCATCATTGGTAATGAGTCGCCAGCCACCGACTGGCTAGGATTTCTCACCGGACCGCTTCCAGTAGATCATGGTCGCCGTCAGCCCTCCGTGAGGCTTGAAAGCATAGTCTGGTATCACGCCGGCCAGTGTGTACCCCAGGCCCTCATAGAGCGCGGAGGCACCTCCGTCGGCCGCTGTGTCGAGCACAAGAAGGGTTCGCGACTTATCGATGGCCAGACGCTCAGCAGCTTCCATGAGGGCTTTGGCCACGCCTCGACGCCGATGGCTGACTCGGGTCATCAGCTTGCCGATTTCGGCCCGGTGCGGCTGGTTGGGCGGGCAGTCGAGCAGTAGCGTGACCGTCCCGACCAAGTGCTCGCCGTCGAAGGCGCCCAGCATGATCCGTTCGCCCCGAGCAGCGGAAGTCAGCGAGCGCTCCCAGAAGGCCTCTGCCACCTCAAGCGGCAGCGGGTGCATGAAGTGAACCGACCCGCCGTTCGCCACCACCTCGACGAGGATCTCGCTCAGCATCCGGCGAATCGGAGGTGAGTCATGGAGGGGTGCGATTCTGATCTCCGGCATGACAGCTAGCTCCGAGCGAGGACAACGATATAGGCACAGGGCGCGGTCGTTTCGTTAGCAAGCGTCACCTCGGATGGCGGACCGAATCCCAGGCAGTCGCCGGCGCTCAAGAGATGCCGTTCGCCGCCCTCGACAATGACGAGCTCGCCCGTCTGCACCCAGATGGCCTGACGAATATGCGCGTAGGATGAGGCCGGCAGTACGACGCGCTTTCCGGCCGGTAGCTCAACCTGGACGATCTCCAGGGGATGATCAGGCCGGCAAAACACCTGCTTGCGCAGATAGCCCGTCTCAGGGTCGCTCCAGAGTGGCTGTTCGGCCGCCCGGGACAGCCGTTTCCCCTCGCCCTCCGCGCGCAAGAGCAAGCCCGCAAGAGTCAGATCGAAAGCGCCAGCCAGCCGCACGAGGACCACGGCGGTCGGGCTCACCTCCTGACGTTCGATCTTGCTGATCGTCGCCTTGGAGACGCCCGACCGTTCCGCGAGGTCCGCGAGCGACCAGCCCCGCATGTCCCGCTCGAGGCGGACGCGGCGAGCAATCTGGGTACCTGGTTCGTCAATTAAAATTGTCACTCGTCTCTTATAATTGACGAAGCGAAGAAAAGCAAGAGCCAGAGGGACCGAGCGAGGAGTAGACGGAGATCAACCCCCCAGACGTTCGATGAGCTCGTGATCGGAGGCGGAACTTATTTTCTGATGGCTATGGCTTGGCCTCGATCACGAGGTTGAACGGGGTCTTCGTGGCGATCCGGAATCGCGAGAAGCCGCCGCGGCTGACCACGTCCTCAAGCGCGGCGGGTCCCGCCTGAGCCCCGAGCGATTCGCCACCTTGCTGGCTCAAGGCCGAGGGGACGCAGACGGCCGTGGAGAGGGCGTAGAACACCCGGCCCACCGGGTTGAGGTTCTCCTCCAGCCGGTCGCTCGCGGCCGGCTCGACGATCATCCACGTCCCGTCAGCTTTCAACATCTCTCGCACCCGACGGGCGGCGCCGCGCGGGTCGCCCATGTCATGAAGGGCGTCGAAGATAGCGACCAGGTCATAGCCATCTCCATGGAGACTTGTGAAGTCTTGCGCCGTCGCGACCTCGAAGCGTACGTTAGGTAGTCCTTGCTCGGCCGCCAGCCCGCGGGCGCGCTCGATCGACGAGACGTGGTTGTCGAAGCCGACGAACGAGGAGGACGGATAGGCCTTCGCCATCAAGAGGGTGGAGCAACCGTGCCCGCAGCCGAGATCGGCCACGGTTCCCCCGGCCTGGAGCCTCGCGTGCATGTCCCCGAGCGAGGGTATCCACGCCTGGAGGAGATTGCCGGCATAGGACGGGCGGAAGAACTTCTCCGTCCCACAGAAGAGGCAGTCGTGGTGATCGCTCCATGCGACCCCACGCCCCGTCCGAAACGCCTCCGCCAGGTGTCTTTCGTCGTTGATGGCCGCCGCCGCGGCGAAGAAACCCCCGGCCATGTACACAGGGCTGTTCTCATCGGCGAAGAGCATGGCCTGCTCGCGGGACATGCTGAACCACCTGGTGGCCGGGTCGTAGTCAACGTAGCCCGAGGCCGCCTGGGCGCAGAGCCATTCGCGGATGTATCGCTCGTGCGTGCCGGTCTTTCGGGCCAGTTCGTAAGAGCTCGCGGGGCCGACCGCGGCGAGTGTCCGATATAACCCGAGCCGGTCGCCAACGATCACGAGCGCCGCGTTGGCCGTGCCGCCCAGGTCCCCGATGACCTTGCCCATCAACTGCTCGAGTTCCGTGGTCATGGTCTGCATATCATTCTCCGTTCAGTAGCAGCGGATACTTAACCTGTCCCGGTAAATCACCCGTCTCCCTTTCATGCGACGTTGCGGCGCGGAACACGTCAGCCCCCATGCTTTTTCTTGGATTCCTCATTCGCAAGTTATCGTTGACCCTGGGGTGTCTGGCTCGTACGCTGACTGGATGAGCTTTGAAGTCGAAGTGAAGTACCGCGCGATCGATCACCACCACGTCGCCCTTCAGCTTCTCGAGATGGGGGCCGTGGCGGGGGAGACTGTTAACCAGGAAGATACCTATCTCAGTCATCCCGCGCGCGACTTCGCCCAGACCAACGAGGCCTTTCGCATTCGCCGGCTGGGCGACGAGAACCGGATCACCTACAAGGGACCGCGCAGGTCGGGTCCAACCAAGACCCGGGAAGAGATCGAGATCCCATTCCAGGCGGGGAACGAGCCGGTCGAAAAGCTGCACCGGCTCTTCGAGAACCTGGGATTCCGGCCGGTCGCGACGATCCGAAAGCGGCGCGAGACGTTCCGGATGACCTTCCAGGGCATCGAACTCGAGATCGCCCTCGACCTGGCCGAAGGCCTGGGGGAGTTCGTCGAAATCGAGGCTTTTGCCGCCGCAGAGGCCGACCTGGACCGGGCCCAGTCGGCCGTCCTGGCCCTGGCTGCTGAGCTAGGTTTGACGGAAGTTGAACCGCGGTCGTATCTTCGAATGGTTCTGGAGGCCCACCAATCAGCCCAGCCCCGCGGATAGTCTGCCCATGCTCGTTGTGATGCAGAGCCATGCCACGTCCAGCCAGGTTGACCGAGTGCTGGAAACGATTCTCGCCATGGGCCTGACGCCGCACGCCATGCCCGGTCCCACGCGGACGGCGATCTGCATCACGGGCAACACGAGTGAGGTTGACTCGCGGCCGCTCGAGGTGCTGCCCGGCGTCCTCGAGCTCATTCGCGTTACCAAGCCCTACAAGCTCGCCAGCCGTGAGATGCATGCGCACGACACCGAGATCACGTTGCCGAACGGCAAGATCGGCGGGTGCCATTTCACGATCATGGCCGGCCCGTGCTCGGTCGAGGATGAGTCGATGATCCTCCGTACGGCCGATTGGCTGATGGCTCGCGGGGTGAGGTTCTTGCGCGCGGCGCATTCAAGCCGCGGACGAGCCCATACGCATTTCAGGGCCTGGGCTTGAAAGGCCTGGAGATCCTGAGCAGAGTGCGCGAAAAAACGGGGATCGCGATCGTCACCGAGCTGATGGACACCGAGCATGCCGATGCCGTCGAGGAAGTCGCCGACGTGATCCAGATTGGCACTCGCAACATGCAGAACTACAGCCTGCTGCGGCGGGTCTCGCGGGCGCGGAAGCCGGTGCTGCTGAAACGAGGGTTGTCGGCCACTCTGGAAGAATGGCTGATGTCTGCCGAGTACATCCTCTCGGGCGGGAACTACGAGGTGATCCTCTGCGAGCGTGGCGTACGCACATTCTCGGACCACAGCCGCAATACGCTGGACCTGTCGGTGATCCCCCCCGTCAAGCAGCTTTCGCACTTGCCGGTCTTCGTCGATCCCAGCCACGGCACCGGCAAGCGCGACTACGTTCCGCCCATGGCATTGGCCGCTCTCGCCGCCGGCGCCCACGGACTGCTCATCGAAGTCCACCCCGATCCCGACAAGGCCCTCTCCGACGGCGCGCAGACGCTCGACTTCATTGCCTTCGACCGGTTGCTCGGTCAGGTCCGAACCATGGCCGAGCATCTGGGGCGGACCGTGTCTTTGACAACGGGCGCATCATGAATAGGATGCGACCGAATCTCGCGCCGGATCAAGATATGGTGGTCAATGGCTTGCCTCGTCCGACTCTTTGACACCCGATTCCTCACGCGTTATCTGGTCGTGGGGGCCGCGGTAAAGAGGCGCCTGTGCGGCGGTGGGTGTGCCGTGCCGTGAGTGGGCAATGAGCCAGTTTTCGATCTGAAGGGCGGCGCGGCCGGAGGCGCCGGGCTGGGCGACCTGATGACGCAGCGCAGCCAGATTGGCGGTCGCCCGGGCTCGGGCCGTCGGATCGTCAAGCCAGGTGCTGGCCCAGCCGGCCAGCTCGTCCGAGACGTCGTGCTCGGTGAGGTATTCGGGCATGAGCTCGGCGTCGGCCAGCAAATTGACAAGCGTGATGTACTTGGCCTTGATGAACGGCCGCGCGATCAAAAGATCGAAGCGGTTCAGCTTGTAGAGGATCACCGTGGGCAAGGCTTCCATCATCAGGCTCGAGGCTGACCGAGCCCGACACCGACCAGGCAACGTCGGCAAGCCGGATCAGCTCGGGAGTACGCGCGGAGTAAACGTCAATGATCGGGTCAGGCCGGCCGCCCTTGATTGGCACGTTCGTCTTGATGATGTGTTCGGCCAGCGCTTTGTGGCGATCGTGAAGGCACGCCACGGCGAACCGCGTGTGGGGCCGGCGCCGGGCCAGCTTAGCGGCGGCTCGGATCATGATCGGCAGGTTGCGCGTCAACTCCTGGGTCCGTGAGCCAGGCAAGATGAGAAGGAGAGGAGTTTTCCTGCCCGACTGCTGGGCCAGGAACTCCTCATCGAGCTCTTGCTCGGTGAGCTCGTCGAAATAGGGGTGGCCGACGTACACGGCCTGGGAAACACCGCGCTCTTTGTACCAGGCCGGCTCAAACGGCAGGCTGCACAGAACGAGGTCAACGAATTTACGAACCTTGCTCACCCGCCATCCTGCCCAGGCCCAGATCTGGGGAGGAACGTAGTAAAACACCGGAACGCCGTGCGCCCTGGCACGTCTGGCGATCCACCAGTGGAGACCCGGATAATCGACCAGGATCACCGCGTCGGGCTTATCGTCGCGAAAGAAGCGATCCGCCCGGAAAACCAGGCTGATGAACGTGATGATGTTCAGCAGCACGTTCAGGAACCACATCACCGCGAGATTGACCAGCGGATAGAGCAACGTAGCGCCGGCCTCCGCCATCCTGGGACCGCCATAACCGATGAACCGAGCATCGGGCATGCGGGCCCGAAGCGCATGAATCAGATTGGCGGCATGCAGATCGCCGCTAGGCTCTCCGGCCGAGATGAAGATCCGCATGGGCAGGTCTCGCTTCCGTGCATCAATGAACCACACCGACCCGGCATGAAAACACGAACCGACGAAAACTAGCAAAACTCGCCAAATCCAGGAAGGCGACTCCTTCAAGAAGAACCAAAAACATATGAGAATTTGAATTAATTATGAGAGGAGTTAACCACGAAATACACGAAGAGAGAGAGAAGCTGATGCAGGCCAATTCGTGGTGGCCCTTCGCGTGGTCGAGTCAGGGGGCGGCAGGCATGGTGGTGAGGCCGGGCTCGGCTTCGGGCTCGGAGTCGTCGGGGAGGTTAAGCTCTTTGATTCGGCGGTAGAGACGGGGGCGTGAGATCCCCAGCAGCTCGGCGGCGCGTGACTTGTTCTGGCGGGCCTTGGCCAGGGCGGTTTCGATCAGCCGCCGCTCGATTTCGGTCAGGAGTTCGTCAAGTGGCTTGATGGGGTTCCGCGGCGGAGCCAGATAGCCGGCGCCAAGGCTGCCCCGGATCGAGGCAGGCAGATGCTCGACGCCGATGAGCGTCGCGCCTTGAGCCTGTCGATGCATGCGACTGAACGAATGCGACCTCGATCACGCGGGCGAGTTCGCGCAAGTTGCCGGGCCAGTCGTAAGATTCGAGCGCGAGGGCGGCCTGCGGCGTGAAGCCTCCGCACCGCGCAAGCGCGCTCATTGCACCGCTCCAAGAAGTGCTGAGCCAGCAGCGGAAGCTCCGCTCTGCGCCTCCGTAGCGGCTCGAGTGCGAAGCAAGAGCGCGGTCATCGCATAATAAAAATCGGGGTGAAGCTGCTCATGCTCGAGAGCTGCCTCGGGATCGCCCGCGGCCGTGCCGATCAGGCGCACGCGGCCGTCGAGAGATCCGGTAAGCCGGGTTTGCAGGTCGCGGGGCAAGGCAAGAATGTTGCGCAGCAGCAGGCTCGTGCCGTCTGCAAACGACAGGCGTGTCTGGGATTGGGTTTGAAGCGAGTCGTGCCCGTCGGTCTCGGCGTCGGCCTTCCGCCCCCGTGCGAACAATTCGCCTTCGAGCATGTCGAAGGGAAGTGCCTCGCAATCAAGAGGCACCAGTGGCTTGTTGCGATTGGCTCCCAATTGATGAATGGTCCGCGCCACCATTCGCTTGCCCGTGCCGGGCTCGCCCACGATGAGCACGGGAATAGCGCTTGCAGCAGCCAGTCGAACTTGTTCGAGGAGCCGCCGATGAGCTGGCCCCGCTCCGATCAGCGACTCGAAGCCGAACCTGCGATGGAGCTGATCTCGCAGCCGCATGAGCTGAACGCGAAGCTCATGAGCCTGTGAATCGGGTGCGCCGGCGGGGATCTCGGCGTCGCGAACCAGGCCCAGCAAGCCGATGAGCGCGCCGCTCTGGTCGTCAAGCGGCCAGAACTCGACCTTGCGCCAGAGCCGTTCGCCGCTGGAAGCGAGGATCAGGGTTGTGCTGGCGGCAGGGCAGCCGGCTACTGCCTCTGGAGGCGGCGCGAAACTCGCGGCCAGGTCGGCGGGCTCGCCGGCTTGCGAGGGACTGTGGGAAGCACACTTCTGACCCACGATGGATTCGGCCGTTTGCCCCGTGAGCACCTCCCATGCGTGATTGACCCAGGCGATGCGCAGCTCTTGATCGAGCCAGAACATCGGCTCGCGCGCATGCTGCCAGAGCTGGTCCGGCTTGAATGCCGAAACGCGTGGTGGCGCCATGGCTGAAATGGTTTAACTTGGGTTCGGGTGCTGGAAATCGACGTCTATAGGTTCAGCTCGTCTGCCGGACTCGTGTCGCCGCGCGGCGCTCGTCAGAGACCGGCGAGAGTCTCCCATTGCTCAACATCGCTTTCGCCGCGCGCGAAGGCAAGAAAAAAGCAATAAACATGAGCAACGTCCAAGTCGAGCCACGTGCGCGAGAGTCGGGAAGCTGGGCGGTCGCCGTCGATGGCGGGACGACAAACACCCGGGCCAGGCTGGTGCATGAGGGGCGAGTCGTCGCCACTGCGCGGCGAGCGATTGGCGTTCGCGACGTCGTGGTGAACGAAGGGCGGGAAGTGGAAGCCCGGGTTGTCAAGGGGACTGCCGTGCATGCCGACGACCTGCGCCAGGGACTTCGCACGGCGGTTGCCGGGGCCATTGCCGAGGTATCCGCAGCCGTCGCCGACTCAGAAGGCGGGCAAACCGGGCTGGTTCGGCCCGTCCTCATCGCCGCGGCCGGTATGCTCACCTCCGAAATGGGCTTGGTCACTGTTCCTCACGTGCTGGCGCCCGCGGGCCTCGAAGACCTGGCGGCGCAAGTCGTAGTCCTGTCGATTCCAGAGATCGCTGACGTACCGATCGCATTCGTTCCAGGACTGAAAACGCCGGCTCATGAAGGGCCCGACGGCTGGATGTGGGCGGACGTCATGCGTGGAGAGGAATGCGAAACGCTCGGCGCGCTGTACTGGCTCGAGCGCCAGGGATCACTTCGCGTCGGCGAAACCGAGCACGTGTTTGTCTGGCCGGGCTCGCACACGAAGCTTGTCGAGGTTGATCGGCTGGGCCGGATCACGCGTAGCCATACGAGCCTGGCGGGTGAATTGCTGGCAGCCGTAGCACGGCAGACGCTGATCGCGGCCAGTCTGCCGCCGGAACTTCCCGATCAGCTTGATTTCGAGGCGACGGAAGCCGGCGCCCGCGCCGCGCTCGGCCACGGCTTGGGAAGGGCGGCGTTCCTGGTGCGGATCGCCGCGCTCACGGAGACACTGAACGCGGAAGAGCGCGGGGTTCTGGATTGGGGCCGTGCTGATGGACGATGTTCGCCAGATGTCATCCCACCCGATCCTCGTCGGCAATGCGCGGCCCGTATGGGTGGGTGGGCGAGAACCGCTGCGAGCGCTGTATGCACGCTGGCTGGCGCGATTTCACTCCGGAGCTGTCACTCCCCTGGACGACGGGCTCGCCGAGGCGGCCTCCGCACTGGGGGCCCTGGAGATCTCAGCCCGCAGAGTCGAATGTTCGCAGCCAGGCCGCTCAAGCGTTGCTGAACCGGCTCCATGACCAGACAACCTGGCCGATGATGATCGATGAGCCCATGTCTTCAAGATCGACGGGCACCAGGGGGAACTCGCGGCTCTGCTGATTGGGGCGAAGGATCATATGCCGCCCGCTGATCTCGAGCCAGCGGATCACCGGCTCCGATTCGGGCCTGGCGGCGACGATCCGACCATGGAGCAATTGAGGATCGGTCATGGAGCGATCGATGGCGACGATCGAACCGGCCGGCAAAATCGGGTTCATCGAGTCGTCAACCAAGCGCGCCCCGATCGTCTCGGCTGGATTCGGCAGCCAATGCCGGTAGGCCATGATATACCCCTCAACCCTCGAGGAGTCGAGCGCGGGCTTACCGATATCGGCAAGGGGATAAAGGCCGACCGCCGCGAAATCCGGCGCCACCTCGGAAGGCAGGTTCTCCGCCGTCATGATCACGACGTCGCTGGCCGAGCGTTCCAGCTTCTCCAGGCCGCGGCGAATCAACTCCACGGGGCTGAGCTCAGACAACAGCCGCTCGTCGTTGGTGCGGCGATACTTGGGACCTTCACCGGTGATCAGATACATCGGATTCGCGCCGGTCTGCTCGATGAATCCGAGCAGCACTTCGGCTGGAACGGTTACACCCGTTTCATAGTTGTACCAGGTTCGCGCAGGCAGACTGAGTCGGCGGGCCAGCTCGGGCCCACCGTGATCGCCAAAGAGCTCCTGGCGAATCTCTCTGAGACGGCGCGATAGCGATGCCTTGACGTTGACACGAAGTTTTGGGGTCTTTTTGCGAGCCACGGCGCTCGATCCCGCGATCGGGAACCTCCCGGATCCGACTGAAAGTTTCACGTTATGTTGGTGAGGGAAAAAGCCGGAACGACCGGAGCACCCGTGCATCGGACCAGGAGCGCACGAACATCCGCGGTCTTATTTAGCCTATTTCACTTCCAATCACCAGCCCGTCGCCGGATCAAGTTAGCACAAAGTTTGGTCGAAGTCACGAGTCGTGAAAAGGGACGGTGAAAAGGTCGAGAAAATGTTGGGCAAAGACAACAAATGGGTGGGTGCTAGGAGGAAATCAGGGATACGTGTTATTAAAACGAAACGTCTTCGAAATTCAGTCTTCTTAGAGATTATCGAGCCAAGACGGACAGAAACAGCCAGCTCGGCCCTTTTCGTGCCGAGTTTGGTCGTGAGCATGCACAATGTTGAGCTTGCTTGCGCCCGGTCCGGCATCCGCCGGGGCTCGGGGCTCCGTTCAGAAAAAGCCGAGCTCGTCACGCGCGGCGTCGGTCATGCGGTCGGGAGACCAGGGAGGCGACATGACCAGCTTGACATTGGCCTTGGTAACGCCTTCCACTTTTTCAAGAGCCGTCACGGCGCCGCGAAGGATTTCGGGACCGGCCGGGCAAGCCGGCGAGGTGAGCGTCATCTCCACCTCAACCTCGGCATCGCGAGTTTGAATGGAATAGACCAGACCCAGATCAACGACATTCACGTTCAGCTCCGGGTCCTTGACGGTTTTTAGCGCCGACACGAGCGTTTCTTGGTCGATCATGAGAAGGTCTCCGGGTGAAGCCGCCGGGATTCGAGTGCAATGCGGAGCAATTCAGTCGCGGATCTCGATGAAGACGTCGTCACCCTCGACGTGAACTTGGTGAGTCGGTACGGGCTCGATGGCCGGCATCGAGAGTGCCTTGCCGGTTCGGACGTCGAAGCGGGCCCCATGCCGCGGACACTCGATCTGGCAGCCGTCCAGATCACCCTCGGCCAGAGGTCCGCCGTCGTGAGTACACAGATCATCGATGGCATAAAACGTACCGTCGACGTTGAACAGTGCGACGGCTCGGTCGTCGACCTCCACGAGCTTCTTGCCGCCTGGAGGCAGGTCCGACGCTCGTGCAACCTTGATCCGTTCCGGCATCGCATGCTTCCTCTCTGGGATCGACCTGAGAACGAACTGGCATCGGCCTCGACCCTTGGTCATCGCGTCGCGACAGAGTGCGGCTTGGCTTGCGCACTCGGTCAGCTCATGAACTTTTTTGCTGATCGGCGACCTGCGGTGAAGTCTCGGCGCGTGCCGACGCAGCCGCCGCCCGTGTCACGTCTGCCTTGATGCGCCGCAGCACGCCCGTGAGGCCGCGCACCCTGAGCATGCCCAGAACCTCCTGAAGACCGCAACGGCCTACGAGGTCGCCGGGGACCATGAGCACTTCCTCCACGGTGGCGCCCTTGAGGCCCTCGAGCAAGAGCGAAACGAATCCGCGCACTGTCGGCGCCTCGATCGGCGCATCGGCATGGAGCGAGACGCGGTCGCCGTCGATCTCGACGAAGAGATACACCGGCGACTGGCACTCCTCGACGCGATGAGAGGCGTCCTTGCGGGCCGCCAGATGCTCAGGCAACGGAGGCAAATTCTTGGCGAAATCGATCAGCAGGTCAATTCGTTCCTGACGGTCGGATTCGCTCAATTCGGTGACGATGGCTTCGAGTGCGGCCGGCATGTCTACCTCGGCGAGAAACCAGCGCCGCGCCCGGCTCGTCCTGTCCGCGGCCGGGCATCGACATGGAAACTTCCCTCATGATGCACTGTACCGCACCGTGCGGTCGACAATGCGTCACGCCCCCTTGGCAACCGGCACACGAACCAGGTTGCCCCATTCGGTCCACGAACCATCGTAATTTCGAACCCGGGGGTAACCGAGCAGATAGGTCAGGACGAACCAGGTCAGGCTGGAGCGTTCGCCAATCCGGCAATAGGCAATGACGTCATCCGAGGGCGCAAGCCCGATCTCGCTCTCGTAAATCGCCTTCAGCTCCGGCACCGACTTGAACGTACCATCGTCGTTAACCGCTCGAGCCCAGGGAACGTTCTTGGCTCCCGGGATGTGGCCGCCGCGGAGCGAGCCTTCCTGGGGATAATCTTCCATGTGGAGCAGTTCGCCGGTGAACTCCTTGGGGCTGCGGACATCGATGAGCGGGCGATTGGCCGCCAGATGCGCCAGCACATCGTCGCGGAACGCCCGGATCTTGGCTTCATTATCCGCGGTCACGACGTATTTGGTCGAAGGATAGCGGGGAATCTCGCGGGAAACCGGCAGCCCCTGGTCCATCCAGAACTTGCGGCCGCCGTTCATGACCTTGCAGTTCTTGTGTCCGAAAAGCGTGAACGCCCAGAAGGCGTAGCACGCCCACCAGTTCGACTTGTCGCCATAGAACACGACGGTGGTATCGTTCGCGATGCCGTTGCGACTGCAGAGTGCCGCGAATTTATCGGCATTGATGTAATCGCGGATGATCTCGTCCTGAAGGTCACCCTGCCAGTCGATCCGGACAGCGCCGGGATATGGCCCAGGTCGTAGAGAAGATAGTCTTCATCGCTCTCCACGATGCGGACCTTGGGGTCTCTGAGATGTTCCTGGACCCATTCGGCGGAGACCAGGGCTTCAGGGTGTGCATAGGGTTCGGACATCAGTGCGGGCTCCTCTTGTCGCGGTTCGGGGAACTCGGGAATCCCTGCCGGTTTGATCGGGTGTTCTCAGTCGTTGTTACCGAGCTTGGCCGCCACGGCCTGCCGCAAGGTTTCTTGCACCGGCTCAACGGTGATCCGGTCGTACACGTTGGCGAAGAAGCCTTCGACGATCAGGCGAACGGCCGTTTCGCGGGGGATGGCCCTGGCCTGCGAGTAAAAGATCATTTCCTCGTCAACCCGCCCCGCGGTCGCGCCATGAGTGCAGCGCACGTCATTGGCCTCGATCTCCAGTCCGGGAATCGAGTCAGCGCGAGCGGATTCCGAAAGCACGAGGTTGTCATTCTTCTGGTAGGCGTCGGTGCGTTGGGCGTCTTTCTCGACGCGAATCATGCCTTTCCAGACGATTCGCGACCGGCCCTTGAGACCCCCTTTATACAGCAAGTCGCTGGTGGTGTGCGGCGCGATGTGGTCTTGCCGCGTGAAATACGCCAGGTGCTGGCGGCCCGTGGTGAACATGACCCCGTTGACCTGGGCACTGGCGCCCTGACCGGCCAGTGCGACCTCCTGGTTGACCTTGGCCAGCCTGGAACCGAGTGCGCCAACCGTCCACTGGAGGACCGCGTCGCGGCCGATCATGACGCGCTCGCGGCTGAAGTGCCAGGTGGCCGAATCCCAGTTCTGAATGTTCACCAGCCGTAGCCGGGAGCCTTGGCCTTGCACCACTTCCAGGGCGCCGACGTGCAGCCCCGGTTTTTCGCCTCGCCCCGCGGAGGCCGTTTCGCGGACCAGGGTTGCCTCGGCACCCTCTTCAAGCACGACCAGGGTATGGCTGAAATCGGCTTGGCCGTCATGAGCCAATCCGACCAGGCTGAACAGCGGCGCCTCAACCTTGACGCCCCTGGGCACATACAGCAGCGTGCCGCCGGTCCAGAACGCGGCGTGCAACGCGGCGAAGACATCGTCGGCGGGTTTGACGACGTCGGTCAGCAAGTAGCGTTTGAGAAGATCGGGATGGCTCTTGACGGCCTGCCCGAGGTCGAGGAAAACCGCTCCGCCAGTCTGGCTGGAGTCCACGTGACGCACCGCCGCGCCGTTGACGTGTTCAATTCCGGTGGCGTAGTGCGAGCTCAGGTTGTTCCAGAGCCCATCAAACGCGGCACGGGCGTCGCTGGCGGGTTCATCGGGGCAGGGGGGCGCGAAGGCGTCGAGCTTGAGGGCCCGGATGTCGGTGCGCCGCCATTCCTCTCTCGCGCGCTGGGCCAGGCGAACGCCTGAAACCGGGCGAACGCCTGCCGCCGCCGGTCGATCAGCCACGCAGGTTCGTCGCGGCTTGCAAGGAAGGCCTCGAAGGCGGATTCCGTGAAACCGCCGGTCGAAACTGTCGTCGTGGTGCGTTGGTCATCGGTAGGTGAAACTCGGGTATGTGTGAGCGGGGCAGATTATTAATCCAGCCCAATCGTCTGTCGTTTTGATCGGTCGCTCGTGGACGACCAGCGTGGCGCAGGTCAGATCGCCTTCAATTCCTCGGGGCTCACGCCTATCGACAGCGTAACCTTTCCCCACTCGTCTTCCGGCAGTGTCTGAAACAGTTGAGAAAGTATCAGATCCGTCTTCTCCCCAAGCCCCTTGCCCTGAAACTTCGGACTCACAACCACAACGTGGATGTGCTCGTCACACTCATCGGAATCGGAGACATAAATCGCATCATCCGAACCATCAAAGTATGTACGTTTTAGCGAATCCTTGATCTTGGCCTTCAAGGCAGCATCAGCCATAGGAATCTCCCGAAAACAAGGCGACCCACAGAGGCCGCCTTGACCGGAATGTATGCTCGCTCGTGAAGATGTTTAGCCTACCGACCCCTCCATCTGAAGCTGGATCAACTTGTTCATCTCGACGGCGTACTCCATGGGGAGTTCCTTGACCAGGGGCTCGATGAAGCCGCTGACGATCAAAGTTGAGGCTTCGGCTTCGGAGAGGCCGCGGCTCATCAGGTAGAAGAGCTGCTCCTCGCCGATTTTAGACACGCTGGCCTCGTGGCCGATCTTGACGTCGTCTTCATCGATTTCGATGTAGGGATAGGTGTCGGACCGGCTGGCCGGATCGAGGATCAGGGCGTCGCAGACGACGTTGGACCGGGAGCCCTTGGCACCATCGGCCACCTTCAGCAGGCCGCGGTAGCTGGCTCGCCCGCCATTCTTGCTGATACTCTTGGAGATGATCCGCGAGCTCGTATAAGGCGCGGCGTGAACGACCTTGCCGCCGGCGTCCTGGTGCTGGCCCTTGCCGGCGAACGCGATCGACAGAATCTCGCCCCGGGCGCCCTTGCCCACCATGTAGACGGCCGGGTACTTCATGGTCAGCCTGCTGCCCAGGTTGCCGTCGACCCATTCCATGAGGGCGTCCTCGTGGGCGACGGCCCGCTTGGTCACGAGGTTGTAGATGTTATTGGCCCAGTTCTGGATCGTCGTGTACCGGCACCGTCCTCCCTTCTTGACGATGATCTCGACCACCGCCGAGTGCAGGCTCTCGCTCGAGTACATGGGGGCGGTGCACCCTTCGACGTAGTGGATCTGCGCCTCCCTCCTCGACGATGATCAGCGTGCGCTCGAACTGGCCCATGTTTTCGGCGTTGATCCGGAAGTAAGCCTGCAAGGGGATATCGACCTTGACCCCGGCCGGCACGTAGACGAACGAGCCGCCGCTCCAGACCGCCGAATTGAGCGCGGCGAACTTGTTGTCCTGGATCGGGATCACGGTGCCGAGATACTCCTTGACCAGGTCAGGATGCTCGCGCAGCGCCGTATCGGTATCGACGAAGATGACCCCCTTCTTCTGGAGGTCTTCGCGCAGGCTGTGGTAGACGACTTCCGACTCATACTGCGCACCCACGCCGGCCAGGAACTTGCGCTCGGCCTCGGGGATGCCCAGCTTGTCGAAAGTGTTCTTGATCTCGGCTGGCACGTCGTCCCACGACTTGCCCTGGCGATCGGCCGCCTTCATGTAATAGTGAATATCGTCAAAATTGAGTTGGGAGAGGTCGCCGCCCCAGGTCGGAGTCGGCTTCTTGCCGAAGGCGTCGAGCGCCTTGAGCCGGAAGTCGCGCATCCAGGCCGGCTCGCTCTTCATCTCGGAAATCTGGTTAACCACGTCGCTCGAGAGGCCTTTGCCGCTCTTGAAGGCGTAATGATCGTCCGAGTCGCGGAACCCATACTTGTAGTCTTCATTGATGCCTGCCACCTGCAGGTTCAAGTCGGTTGCCATGGTCAGTGTTCCTTTCTGATCCTCGAGAATCCCTCGCTCGCGGGTCGGGTTGGTGTACGCTTTGTCATGAGGCTAGCCGGGCTCCGGCGCTGGGCGGGTTCAAAACGACGTCTGGCCGGCGCCTTGGAGCTGCTGTTTCTTGGCCGCTTCCTCGAGGGCCTCTTCATCGCGCGCCGCCTCGGGGTACTTCTCGCGGACCCAATCGTAGCCCTGGCTCTCCAGCAGCTTGACGAGCTCGGGTCCGCCGTTCTCGACAATCTGGCCGCCGAAGAGGATGTGCACGAACTGCGGTTTGATGTAGGTAAGAATGCGCTCGTAATGCGTGATGACGAGAACGCCGGTCGCGTTCCTGGCGGCGACGCGATTGACCCCCTCGGAGACGATCCGGACAGCGTCGATGTCCAGGCCGCTGTCGGTCTCGTCGAGGATGGCGAAGGCCGGCCGAAGCATCGCCAGTTGCAGGATCTCGGCTCGCTTCTTCTCACCGCCGGAGAAGCCTTCGTTCAAGTAGCGGCGGGCGAACTCGTGATCCATGCCCAGCTCGTTCATCTGATCTCGTATTTCCTTGCGGAAATCACGCATCGGGATCAGGTCCTCGCCCTCCTTGCGGTCAGGATTGCGCACGTTGGTCACCGCGTGGCGCAGGAAGTTGGCGACGGTCACTCCGGGAATGGAGGTGGGATACTGAAACGCCAGGAACAGCCCCGCCTTGGCTCGTTCGTCGGGCTCCATGGCCAGGATGTCGCGACCGTCCAAGGTCACGGTGCCTCCAGTCACCTCGTAGTTGGGGTGCCCCATAAGAGCATAGCTGAGCGTGCTCTTGCCCGAGCCGTTCGGCCCCATGAGGGCATGAACCTCTCCTTGACGGATGTTCAAGTCGACCCCGCGAAGGATTTCCTTGCCGTCGATGGCCACACGCAGATTCTCAATGCGAAGTTCCTTGGTCATCACTCTCGTGCCTTCTTGAGGTCGGCTTTCGTGGTGCAGGTGGGTAGAGCAGGCGGTTCACCGCCCGAGGGACAACACGATTTCGATTTCAACGGTTTCCAGTTCCTGAAGCCGTATCGGGGCCGGTTATCCCGCGCGGGCGGGACCGGCATGGACCAGCGGCGCGGGCTTGGCCTGGAAGTCACAAGACCGATCGCCGTCGAGACGGCACTGGCTAAGCCTCAGGCCGCGGCCCAGAACCTTCTCGAACATCTTCCGCTCGAGAGCGCAGATGGCGCGATCAACCTCGGCGAGCTCGTAATAAGGACAAGAATGCTGGCGTAAGATCGGGGCCAACCCGGCATCATCTTGTGCAACCTCGGCCTCGACTCCGCGGTCGTGCAAGACGGCGGTGAGCTGGACCAGACGCCCTTCCCATTCCGGCCCCGTGACCCTGGCGCGGTACACATCGGCCAGCCGATCGGTGAGCCGGGTGAACAAGGTTCGCCGCAGCCTGCGGTCGGCCACTGCGGTCATCATCTCTTCCCACAGCGCCAAAGCGAGCTCTGCATAATTCTGGCCCAGCCGCTTGTGCGCCAGGGCGCTCACCTGATATCTGTGCTTGGGCCGTCCCCGCCCGCCGTGTTCGGTCTGGCGCTCGACCAGTCCCGTCGCCACCAGCCGCGCCAGCCGGTTACGCACCGCTGTTCCGGTCACTCCCAGCAACTCACCCATTTCGACGACCGTCAGCGGCCCACGACGACGGATGTAATCGAGCAATTCCTTGTCCGATGGTTCAGGAATCCCGAAAGCCTCATCCGGCATCGTCAGCCTCGCTGGCAGAAGACAAATCGGCCAGGAATGACATCGCATGGCCCATTTACGTTATCATTGTAAGGCTAGGTGGACGCGCAGTCCACTCAGTTGTGCCCAATTTTCGCCTTTTTCACAACAACAATTGTGAAAAAGGGAAGTCGCGGAACTTGGTCGGGGAGTTGAACGAACTCAAGTGGCTGACATCAACCACGACCTGTTGCTTGCAGTGTTGGCCTTGCGCACCGGCTCGGCAAGCGGCGATGTTCTGCGCAGCGTGTTTACGGAGTGGTCAAAGAACCCCGATCGTCCGATCTCGGCGTTGCTCAGAGACCATGGCATCCTTGACGAGGGTCACCTTGAGGCGCTGCAGCGCCTGGTATCTGCTCATCTGCACGATCACAACGGAGACATTCGGGCAAGCCTTGACGCCTGCAACGCGCATGCATTGACGCAAGACTTGCTTACCGAGATCGCCTCGATCGCGCCCGGATCAACGCTGGGGGGATCAGTCACTCAGGCCGCGGCACCGACGATTGGGGACACGCATGGCGTTGAGCCCAGGCCGGGGGAACGGCGTGATGCCCCGAGTTTCGGCTCGGAAGATCGGTTCGAGCGCATCCGTCCGCATGCCAAAGGGGGTATTGGTCAGGTCTGGATGGCCCGGGACCGCGAGCTCCAGCGCCTGGTCGCCCTCAAGGAGATTCAACCCCAGTACGCCGAGCGGGATGATCAACGGGCGCGGTTTCTCCTCGAGGCGGAGGTCACTGGCAGTCTTGAGCATCCCGGAATCGTACCGGTTTACAGTTTGGGGCGCGACGCTGAGGGCGCCCCTATTACGCCATGAGGTTCATCCATGGCGAGAGCCTTGCGGTGGCCATCAAGCACTTTCATCGACATCGAATGGCAGCGCCGACGGCAAAGCGGAGGAGGCACGTCCGGGCGGCATGGGGCGTCGAGTTTCAGCAATTGCTCAGGCGGTTCCTCGACGTTTGCGACGCCATGGAATACGCGCATAGTCGTGGCGTCATCCATCGCGACCTGAAGCCGGGAAACATCATGCTCGGTCCTTTCGGCGAGACGCTGGTTGTTGATTGGGGAATCGCCAAGGTGGTTGGCAAGAGCCCGATCGCACCCACAGCCGACCGACCAGACGAGGCCCAAGAGCTTGATCCCGAACTCACGTCGCCGGCCACGGCGACCTCCGGAGAAACTCAGCCCGGCACGACGATCGGCACGCCATCGTACATGAGCCCCGAGCAGGCGCGCGGCGCACTTGAGGAGATCGGGCCGGCCAGCGACGTTTACAGCCTGGGAGCCACACTCTACGAATTGCTCACCGGCACGTCGCCCTATCAAGGGGAAAAGGCCCTCAAGATCGTCGCCAAGGTCAAGGAGGGCCAGCTCACGCCACCGCGGTCTTTATTGGCCACGATCCCTCCGGCACTCGAGGCGATCTGCCTGAAGGCCATGGCACTCAAGCCGGAAAGCAGATACGAGTCGGCACGAGAGCTCGCGCTCGATCTGGAGCACTGGCTAGCCGACGAGCCCGTCACCGCCTATGCCGAGACACGGGTTCAGAAGCTTTCCCGGTGGTTGCGGCGCCATCGCGCCTGGACCCAGGCTGCGGCAGTGGCCCTCGTGGGAATCACGATGGTTGCGACGGTCGCGGTGTTCGTGGTTGAAGGCTTGCGACATAGTGAAGCCGAGGCCCGCATGGAGGCCGAGACCAATTTCAATATGGCCCAGCAGGCGGTGGAAGAGTACCTCACGAACGTCAGCGAAAACACGCTACTGAAAGAACAGGATTCGCTCGATATCCGCACTCTCCGCCAGGAGTTGCTCACCACGGCTCTGAGGTACTACGAGAAGTTCGTGAGCCAGAGGCGCAATGATCCCCGACTTCGCGCGCAGCTCGCCACAGCCTTCCTTCGTGTCGGCGAGATCACCCAGGTTGTCGGTCCCGCCCGGGAAGCACTGGCGGCATTCCAGTCGGCGGTGGAAATCTGGGAGCCGCTGGTCGCGGCCAATCCCGATCATCTCGAGTTCAAAGCCAGGCTCGCCGACTCCTACGTCGCGATCTCCAAGCTCAAGAAGATCGATGGCCTTCAGGAAGCCTTGAATTGGCTCCAGCTCGCTCGCCAGATCCGAGAAGACCTGACTTTCCAGAAGCCCCTCGATGCCGGCTTCTCGGCGAGTCTCGCGGAATGTTACTCGGAGATCGGGGATTGCCATGTAAGGCGCGACCAGACCTCGGAAGCCCTGGAGATCCTCCAGATGGCCAGAGACCGTCAGGAAAAGCTGGTCAGCAGATTTCCCAACCAGAGCGGCTACAAGAAGAGCCTCGCGGAGATCATCAACCGCATCGGGTACGTCTACTATCAAATGAAGGACTACTCCGCAGCACTGCGGACTTACCGCGAGTTCCAGAAGTTATGCCTGGAGCTACTCGAGCAGGTAAACGACGGGCCCAAGCCGCTCGATCTTCAGAACTTGCTCGCCTATAGCTACTTCAACATCGCTCTCACTTACATGGCGCAAGGGAAGCCACAGTCCGCACTCGACTCCTACGAGGAGGCACGCAAGCATTGGTCGCGGATGGTCGAGACACATCCTTCAGTCAGGAAGTTCCAGGCAGACCTCGGTACAGTATATGTCGTGATGGCCTCGCTCCTGCACCAGGTTAACCACGACGAGGAGGCATTTTCCTTGCTCAGGAAATCCCTTGAGGTTTTCCAGCGACTGGAGAAGGCCGAGCCGGAGAACGTGGGACCGCACATCGAGCTGGGAAGGGCCTGGACTACGATCGGCGTCCTCCATGATGACCTGAGGCAAAACGCGCAGGCGATCGACGACTTCCGAAACGCCATTGATGAGGACCGATTTGTTCTGCTCCATTCCCAGGATCAAAGCGATATCAAGCGAGCGCTCTGCCTGGACCTTTCAAATCTGGGAGAGCAGTTCGTTCAACCTTGGTCGCGTCGACGAGGGTTTGACATCTTACCTCGAGGCCGTCGGAGTGCGGCGAGAGCTTGTGGCCGCTCATGCGGACAGTCTGGAGGATGCCCTGGCCCTCGTCAAGGTGCTCGGAACGATAGGAGACATCAAACGGCTCGATGGTAAGTTCGCCGACGCCATGAAGCTTTATCAGGAGGCGCGCGGCATCGTGGAAGGCTGGCAGGAAAAGGTTCCCACTGGCGCCTCGCTCCGCGCTAAAGTCACCGAATATACCGACCGTGAGGCCAAGACACTCATGGACCTGAACAGTTTAGAGGAAGCGAGGACCTTGCTGGAACGAGACGCCAAGCTGTGGTCTTCTCAGAATCCCACGCCAGGCGGGATTGGGGAGCGTGAAAGTGTATCAGAGGCCCTCTGGGACCACGCCAGGATCGTGCGGATTGGCAAGAACAAGGAAGAAGCGGACCGGCTGGATCATGAGAGGGAATCCTTGTGGGATCGTGAGCCGGTCGACAATCTCGTCGCGTTCGCCGCCACGCTCGCCAGTCGAGCGGATCTGATCGGATTTGGTCTCAAGCCACTTTCCGCGGCTGGTCAGCGCGTTCGGGAGCTTGATCGCGAGCAGGCCGCAACGGCTCTCCGCATGGCGCTCGACCGCGGCTTCAGCGACCTGGACAGAATCTTCAAGAATCGCAGTTTCCGTCCGCTCCTGGAGCGCGACGACATCAAGATCCTTCTCTTCGACAGAGCGTTTCCTTCCCGTCCGTTCGGCGAGCCGGGGTGATGTTGCCTACCCCGTGTGGGTCCAGACTCACCTGGGTAGGTCGCCGTTGGAATCAAAAAACTGGCGAAATGCCAAACATCGGTGTAAGGTTTAGGCTTGGTGCATCGTATGATCCAGGGAAGAGACAGACCAACGTTTCCAAAGGAGCCAATCATGGCCGAAAAGAAAACCGACAAGCCAGAGACCAAGCCAGAGAGCAAGCCGGAGACGAAGACCTCCGAGACCGTCCACCTTTCCGCGGAGGAGCTCCGGAAGATCTCGGGAGGAACAGCTGTGAAACCTCCTCCTCCTCCTAGAAGCTGATTCCATTCGCTATCGGGGAAGCCCCGGCGGCGATCCGTTTCGCCGCACGTGGACGATCGAAACCATCGCCTTCCCAACGACGGGTAGGTGAGCTGGAGCTAGGGAGTCCCTCCATTCGCATGACCGTCAGGGTTGATCAGACTTGGAAGATCGCACTCGACTGCCATTTAAAACGGCTGGAATTCGTCGCGTAAGTGGAGACGAAGAGCGATCATGAGCGGCTCCAACTCGGCCCCGACCGGACCACCGATGGAGACATCGGCGGTCTTTTTTGAGCGCCTGGATACACTGATCGAGGTGACGACGATCCACGGCTGGATTGCCCTCTCGGCGCTGTTCGCTCTCTGCGCAGGCGCGGTCATCTTCGCCGTCCTTTATCCAGTGCCCAAGAAGGTCGTCGGTGAAGGCATCTTGCTGATCCAGCACGACCGGCTCTCGCAGGTCAGAGCGCCCGGCACTGGCCGCCTCGAGAAGCTTCACGTTGGCCTAGGAGCCACGGTCCGAGCCGGAACGGACATTGGAGCCATCTCTCAGGATGACCTCAAGGCGGCTATTTGCGAGACCGAGGCAAGGTTGCAGGAGCTGCGGCGTGAACACATTCGGCTCACGGAGTTCGAGGCCGATGAGAGCCAGACCCAGGATCAAGCGATCGCCCACCTGCAAACGTCGATCTCCAAGAGCATTCAAAATTCTGCTGACGGCCTCGGCGTCGCCGAGAAAATCGTCGATGGAGCGCTCCGGCTGCGTTCGGTCAGAAGTCTCAGCAATACTGACTACCTCAAGGACCTTCAGCAGAAGTACACCATTCAGAATGATCTCAACAATGGTTATTCCAGGCTCGCCGAGCTCCGGTTGACGCAACTCACCTCGGAAAACCTCCGTAAGCGGGCTCGGCTCCAGCGGCGGCTTGAGATCAGCAAGCAGGAGACCCGACTCGCGCTCGACCATGAGAAGCTGCATCGTACCTCTCAGATCGTGGCGCATGTGCAGGGAACGGTCACCCAGATCCTCTCGGCCGCCGACGAATTCGTGCGCAAAGGCGCCCCGATTGTTTTGCTCTCCTCACCCAAGACCGATCCGGGCACCGACGACGATACCGAACACCCGTACGAGTCGATCGTGTTCGTGCCGGCCGGCGAGGGGAAAAAGATCGACGAGGGCGACTTCGTTGAGGTCAGCCCGGCAACGATCAAGCGAGAAGAGCACGGGTATATTCACGGCTGCGTCGTTACCGTGTCGGAAATGCCCGCCACCCGCCTGGCCATGGATGCGGCAATTCAGCATCCGGATCTCGTCGAGGCATTCACGAAGAAGTACGCACCCGGCGTGTTGCTCCGGGTACACGTCAAGCTCAAACCCAGGTCGCCCAAAGACCCCCAGCTTACGGTCCAAGGGGCAGTCCCGCCTCGAGGAAACCGCTTTCACTGGTCCTCCCGCTCCGGTTTCGACCAGCCCCTGAAGACGGGCACGATGTGCGAGGTTGCCATCGTCGTCGAACAACAGCCCCTGATCAGCCTGGTGATTCCCTGGACCAAGAAGCTGCTGGGTTACGATTGAGAACTGAAGCCCTGGCCAGACCGTAAGATCCAGAGGCGGAAGCGAGTCCTGAAATCCGCTTCTCCATGGTTCGGGGCCGAGTACCCACGAAAAAACCTCCAGCCCCGTAGTGAAACGGGGCCGGAGGCGATTCGAGAACTTCCGAGCGTAGAGCGGCGGGTCACCGCGGACTAGAGACCGGTGCCCGTTCCGCCAATGCCGGTGATGCCGCCGGTACCTCCGACCGTGGCGGTGCCACCGCCGCCGATGCCGCCGGTTCCCGTGCCACCGGTACCACCAACACCGCCAACGCCGCCCAGACCGCCGATACCGGTCCCCGAACCACCGATCACGCCGCCCGATCCGATGCCGGTGCTGGTTCCGGTCGTGCCACCACCGATTGTGCCACTGCCCAAGCCGCCCACGCCGGTGGTGCCGGTAGTCGAGCCAATCGTGCCCAGGCCAGTTCCACTACCGCCGATACCGACGCTCCCCGCGCCGATGCCAAACCCGGTTCCTGAGGATCCGAATCCAGAGAGGCCGGTGCCCATCGACCCGAGCCCCGTGAGGCCGGTGCCCGTCGCCCCGAGCCCCGTGAGGCCCGTGCCGGTGCCAAGTCCCGTGGTTCCAGTCCCGAGTCCGGTGCTCCCCGCGCCGATGCCGATGCCGGTTCCCGTTGACCCGATCCCCGTTACACCGGTGCTAGTGCCGAGTCCAGTGAGGCCCGTGCCGGTGGTACCGGTGCCGATTGTGCCCGTGCCGGTTCCGATACCGGTTCCGGTGAGGGCACTCGACCCACCAAAGCCGGTGAAGTTGGCCGGATTGAACCCGAATAACTGGTTCTGTGCGGTAGTAAGGGCAGAGAACCCGTTATTGAAGGCAGTGTTGCCGAAGAAGTTATTCTGGCCGGCGGGAGTCTGGCCGAAGCCGATGAAGCCGCTGCCAAACCCGTTGTTGAACCCGTTGCCGAAACCGAAGAAGACCGGCCCACCAATGCTGGGCTGGATGTCAATTGGCAACCCGGTCGTAGTTCCAGTCGCCGTCGGCAGATTGAAAAAGTTTCCCAGCATGCCGGACACATTCTGGAACGTGCTGTTGAAAGCCGAGTTCACGGCGGGGAAGAACGCTGAGGTGCTCGTCGTAGGAATGGCGGAGAGAGCGCTGAACAGGCTCGTGGGTGTCGTGCCAGCAAGGCCGCCGATTCCCGTGGTTCCTGTGCCTACGCCCAGGGCGGGAAGGGCAGCAGCACTTACCGTTCCCGTGGCTCCGGTGCCGGTGTTGCCCGTGCCAGTGGTTGCGGTGCCAGCGGTTCCGGTGCCGGTGGTTCCTGTACCGGACTGGCCGCTACCAAAGATGGCTTGCTGGAGCTGTGAACCGAGGGCCTGGCTGGCGCCCTTGAAGACGGACAGGTTGCTTGCGAGCTGGAAGTTGACAGTGTTGATTGCGGATTGGAGCTGCGTGGCAAACGCCTGCTGGACGGCTGGATCTGTTGAGATCACTCCGTTGCTCACGATCGTCCCGTTGGCGACGGTCGGGAAGGCCTTGGCCAGCGCTGCGAGCGAAGCCCCGTACTGTGTAATGACCTGTTGTGCCATGAACTGCTGAACCGGGAATCCGCTGGCTGGTCGTCGAATCCACCGACAGCCTGTTGATCGGGGTTGTGTTCAGGTAGTTGATGAACTGGCGATTCGCCAGCTTCGTGTAGGCGGTTATCGTCCGGTTGATCGCGGCCTTCAGGCGGCCCGCTGAGCTGTTGAGGCGGGCGGTGCCGATGATTGCGTTGAGCCGCTGGACCAGACTTCTGCCGCTGTCGGCAAGCATTCCCTTCTGAACGTTGGCAACCAGTTTGTCAGTGGCGGCGGGCAGCAGTGCCAGTTGACCCGAAAGTTGGAAGGTGGAAGCATCGGTCAAGCCGTTGACCAGCGCTTGGAGGTTGGCGAAGTCGTTCGCCGAGGGCTTGCCGTTAGCGTACATCTGGTCAATTTGATAGTTGAGAATCTGCTTGGCGGCATTCTCGGTATTCAAGAATTGAGTGTGGTAGGCCCGGAAGAGATCACGCCGCGTTTTCAGGATGTCAGCGGCGGTTTGTGGTGCTTGGGTGCTCGAATTCGTCGCCGCCGCGAACGCAGCAACCTGGGCGGAGCTTCCCGCTCCACCGTTGAGTACAACGCGCTCTTCAAGGCAGATATCGTTCAGAGACGGGCGGAATGCCGTGCGATTTTTCCTCGGAGTTCTCATGTTGCTCACCTCATAAGTTGTTCTAGCCCCCGGCGCGCACCGCGTACGTAGGCCGACATTCGGCTGCGGCGGGTATTGATCACGACTTGCCTGTTCCGTTTCCCTGAAAGATGGGCCTCGTTCATCTTTCTGGACAAGAGTGGATCTTACGCATGCGTCGTGCCGAAACGTCGTGCAGCCCGTAGAAACGGAGCGAATGGTACGTAGGAAGGGATACCCCTTGTTCCATGAGCCCGCGCGGCACCATGCCCGCCCGACTCGGCAGGAGTATCACGAGACTGCTGAGATGTATTGAGAATGCGGTTTCCCTGCACTGACATGGAAATTACGCACCTGCCGGTCAGGTCCATTAAGAATCTTGAACTTGACCCTGCCGCGATGGGTCGATTGCTCCCCTGCGCTTTGAGGCAATCGTGAATCTAGGGCGAATGACATCAGGAATGGCTCAAGCACTGCGGCACAAGCAAACTTGCGAATTGAAATTGATTGCCGCTGACACAGAAAGGTTCATTGGTCGCTTGGAACAAACGCACTCATGCCGGAGAAAGAAATCTCTTCATTGGGATGATGGATGAAGTTAAGTGAGGGAGCGATCGATTATGATGGTATGGCCTCAAATGGCGTCGCTCTTGCGTCGCTTTTTTGGGCACCCACTTCAGCCAGGTCGGGTAGGGTTCAGGCATGCCGAGTTTGGGTGGAGCGAAGTACCGGCCGGTGAAAACACCGACGGTGCTTCAGATGGAAAGCGCGGAGTGCGGCGCGGCTGCTCTAGGGATCATCCTCGAGTACCACGGCCGGCATGTGCCGCTGGACACTCTTCGCGTCGATTGCGGTGTTTCGCGAGACGGGAGCAACGCGCTTTACATCAAAGAGGCCGCCAAGCGGTATGGTCTGGAAACCCAGGCGTTTCGCAAGCCGGCCGACGGCCTGGTAACGAAGCAACCGCCGCTCATGGTGCTCTGGCAATGGAACCACTTCCTGGTAGTCGAGGGCTTTGGTCGAGGCAAGGTTTACCTCAATGACCCGGCCAGCGGCCGACGGACGGTGAGCCGCGAGGAATTCGCCAGGTGCTACAGCGGCATCGCCTTCACGTTCTCTCCCGGCCCTCAATTCGTGAAGCAAGGCGGCCGGCCCAGCACCATCCTGAGCCTGGTCAAGCGGCTAGCCTCGTCGAAAAGAGCGCTCTGGTTCGTCGTCCTCGCCGGCCTGGCCTTGCTGATCCCGACACTGCTGTCTGCCTCCTTTCAGCGCGTGTTCTTCGATGAGATTCTCATTCAAGGACGTCGAGACTGGCTCAAGCCCGTGCTGATTGCCATGGGCCTGACCGCCCTGGTCAGGCTGGCTGCGGTGAGTCTTCAGCAGGCTCATCTCACCCGCCTGGAGATCCGCCTGGCCCTTTCCGAGTCCGTGCGATTCCTCAAGCATGTTCTCGAGCTTCCGCTCAGCTTTTATCAGCAACGATTCGCCGGCGACATCGTCAGCCGGATCATGAGCGCCGGGCGAGTTGCCCGCCTGATCTCCGGCGAGCTCGCCACCACGGTGGTCAGCCTGCTGACGCTCGTCGTCTTCGTGGCCGCAATGCTCCAGTTCGACCGACTCCTCACGGTCGTGGGTGTGGCGGTCGGTAGCCTGAACCTGATCGTTCTCCGCTCGTTCAGCCGCTGGCGGGTGGATCAGAATCGAGCCATCGAACAGATCCGCGGCCGCCTGGCGGCTGGCGTCGTCTGGGCCATCCAGATCATCGAGACCATCAAAGCCACGGGTTCGGAGTCGGATCTGATGGTCCGCTGGACCGGTGATCAGGCAAGAGTGGTCAGCGCCGAGCAGCGGCTCGGGGTTTATGACACGATCCTGGTTGCATTTCCTCCTCTGCTCGCGACGCTGACCACGATTGTGGTTCTGGGACTGGGGGGACACGAGGTGGCCACGGGCAGCCTGACGATCGGAGCGCTCGTGGCGATTCAGACGTTACTCGTCGGCTTCAACCAACCCTTCCGCGATCTCGCCCGCCTGGGCACCGAGGTTCAAGAGCTGCGGGCCGACCTGGACCGCATCGACGATGTGCGCCATCACAAGATCGATCCCGTGCTCGAGCCCCGGCCCGCTTCGCCGCGGACGGACGGCGAAATGAACGCCGAGGAGACGCGCGCCAACATACCGCGGCTTAGTGGCCGCCTCGAACTTCGCGCCGTCACCTTTGGCTACAACCGCACGGTTGAGGAGCCGATCATCAAGGAATTCTCGCTGATCGTCCATCCCGGCCAGCGAATTGCTCTCGTCGGCCCGTCGGGCAGCGGCAAGTTGACGCTAGCCCGCCTGATCACGGGTCTTTACCAGCCGTGGAGCGGCGAGGTCCTGCACGATGGCAAACCGATCCGTGAGATCCCGCGCGAGGTCTTCGTCAGCTCGGTCGCCCTGATCGATGAGCGGATCGCCATGTTCCAGGGAACCGTGCGAGACAACCTGACCCTCTGGGACGAGCACGTTCCGAGCAGTCGACTGATCCAGGCGGGCCTGGGGGCCGCGATCCATCAAGATCTGCTGCGGCGCCTGGGGGGTTACGACGCGTTCGTGGCGGAGGGAGCCAGGAATTTTTCCGGCGGTCAGCGGCAACGCCTGGAGATCGCCCGGTCGCTGGTGCGCGATCCGAGCTTGCTGGTGCTGGACGAGGCCACAAGCGCGCTGGACCCCAAGACCGAGGCCCTGGTCGATGACTATCTCAGGCGCCGCGGATGCACCTGCCTGTTCATTGCTCACCGCCTGAGTACAATCCGCGATTGCGATTGCATCATCGTGTTGTGCGCGGGTCGTGCGATTCAGGTTGGCACTCATGAGCAACTGATGCGGCAACCGGAGGGCGAATACGCACGCCTGGTCGCCGGGCAGGCAATGCAAGAGCGCCCTGCCGGGCTGCCGGCCATAGAGCGACGGTCGGTGTCGCAACCAGATCGAGGCAGGTCGGTGTTTTCCATGGCCGGGGAAGGCTCTCTGGGAAATGCCGCTCACGGGAGCAGTGTCTTCGCTGCGCCAGCCTATGAGGCGCCTGCTCTGGCCGACGGCGACCGGCTGCCGCCCGCGTTCCTGATTGATGAGCTCTCGCCCTACAGCCAAGCCGAGGAGAGTGTCGGCAATCGTCCCTTGCCGCTGGACGATCCGGAGGCCGTCTGGTGGGTGATGGGCGGGCAGGTTGACGTCTTCTTCACACTGCCGGGACCAGGCGGTGAGCCGGGCCGCAGGCGCCATCTTTGCCGGGTCGAAGAGGGCGGCTCGATCTTCGCTATCAGCGGTGTCAGGGGTCGCACCGGCGGCGGCCTTCTGGCCGTTGGCGTAGGGGCCGCGGCTCCTCAAATTCGCCCGGGGAGACCTGATGCGGCTCAGCTTCGACGACAGCCTGGCCGAGCAGGTGGCCCTCGTGATCGACGACTGGGTTCTCAGGGTCAGCCGCGCCCTGACTCTGCACATGCCTCGTCCAGATCTTCATGAGCTGCAACCGTCACTCGCGGCTGCCACTCGAGCTGCCGCCGGGGACCAGGTTTGGAATCCGCCAGGGAGTCGCCTGGGTTCGTCATCTCGAAGGCGCCTCGCTCTTCCTGGACGAGACCCCGTTGCCCGTCAACGAGCTGCGCGCCCGCTTCCCCGTCACCGAGCATCTCTGGCTGACAACCACGGCGCACTGCCAGGTGTCCGCCCGCGAGACGCTGAGCCTGGTTGTCTCGGGAGACCCATGGGCGGGACTGATGGATTTTCACCGGGCTGTTCTCGACGACATTGGGCGCGCCCTGGAACGGGAAATCCAGGAGCGTTCTCGAGAGCTAGAGTCAACCGTCGCGGGCGAGCGGTCGCTCGTGGAGCGTTTCTCGGCGCGGCTTGCGGCGGTGGCGAACGAGTGCGCGGCTCCACCCGGGCCATCCTCCGTTGATGCCCTGCTCGCGGCCTGCCGCGCCGTCGGCCGCGACCTGGGGATCGAAGTTCGCCAACCCCGCAATAGCTTCGAGGAAAGCGGCACCGCCGAAGAGGTCACGCTCGAAGCGATCGCGCGGGCGTCCGGCTTTCACGTTCGCCAGGTTTCCCTGCCTCAGGATTGGCGGAACCGGCGCTGTGGCGAACCGCTCCTGGCCCGGCTTGCCGACGAGACAAACCGGCCGGTGGCTCTGATTCCCCGCGTGACACGCGGCCCTTTCCTCTCGCCGGGCTACGATGTCTTCGACCCCGTCGCCAACCGTCGGCGCTCCACCCTGGACCGCGCGGTCTCTTGCGTCGCGCCCGTCGCCTGGATGTTTTACCGGACGCTCCCCGATCAGCGTCTCAAGATGCTCGATCTCGTTCAATTCAGTCTCCCAGCGGTCAGGCGTGAGCTGCGTCTGGTGCTGCTGCTTGCCGCGCTTGCCGGCCTGCTCGGCCTCGCCGTGCCGGTGGCGTCGGGGGTCCTGGTCGATCAGGTGATCCCAGAGGTCGGCCTGCCAGTCACGGGAATGGCGCGGCTGTTGAGCCTCTGTCTTTTCCTGACGGGCCTTGCCGTCTCGGCGGGCATCTTTCAGATCATCGAGGGATTGACCCTCTTGCGCATGGAGGGAAAGATCGTGCCGGCGGTAGTACCCGCCATCTGGGATCGTTTGCTCAGGCTGCCGAGCCGGTTCTTCAGTGGATTCGCCGCGGGCGATCTGGCGCTGCGGGCCATGGGCCTGAGCCTGATCTTCAAGAAGGCCTCGAGCGCCGTCATGGTCACCCTGGTCACGGGCCTGGTGTCGATCTGCAATGTTGGCCTTCTGTTCTGGTATAGCTGGCGGCTGGCCGCCGCGGCCCTGGCGCTCTTGGGAATCATGGCGGCGGTCAGCGCGATGCTGCTGGCATGCCAGCTTCGAAATGAAGCCAGCATCCGCAGGATCGAAGGATCGATCATCGGCTTTCTGCTCGAGGTGGTGGGCGGGATCACCAAGTTGCGGACGGCGGGGGCCGAGAACCGGGCCTTCGCGCATTGGGCGGAGCGCTACGCCGACCAGCTCTCGGTCATGATCAAGGTGCGCCGGGACTCCAATCGCCTGCATCGCTTCTTCTCGGTCTACCCGATCGTGATCGCGATGATCATTTACCTGGGGACGATCTATCTCGATCCCAACCGCCTGAGCCCGGGTGATTTTCTCGCGTTTTCTACCGCGCTTGCCAACCTGGTCGCCGCCGTGCTGGCTGTGGGCTTTACCCTGACGGGACTACTCGATCTGCCGCCGCTTTACGCTCGCGTACGACCCATCCTGGAAGCAATCCCCGAATTCCCCGCGGCCGTGATCGAGCCCATCCGGCTCGGCGGCGGCCTGGCGCTGGGCGGCGTCTCATTCCGTTATCCCGGACAGGATGAGGGAGCCAAGGTGCTGGACGACGTGAGCCTCCAGGCCCGGCCTGGTGAGTTCGTCGCCATCGTCGGCGCGTCGGGCTCCGGGAAATCGACGATCATGCGGCTCTTGCTTGGCTTCGAGACGCCCAACTCCGGCACGGTCACCTACGACGGGCGCGAGCTCGTGACCCTTGATCCCCGCGAGGTCCGGCGCCAGATCGGCGTCGTCCTCCAGCATGCCGAGCTCATGCCCGGCGACATCTTCAGCAACATCGTCGGCTTCGACTCGACCCTCACCATGGAAGACGCCTGGAACGCCGCGCGGCTGGCCGGCCTCGATGAAGACATCCGCCTCATGCCGATGGGGATGCACACACTGGTCGGTGAAGGAGGGGGCAACCTCGCCGGCGGTCAGCGTCAGCGGCTCTTAATCGCTCGGGCCGTTGTGCGACGCCCACGCATCCTGATGTTCGACGAAGCCACAAGCGCCCTGGACAACACGACCCAGGCCGTCGTCACCGAGAGCATCACCCGCGAGCTAAAGGGCATCACCCGCCTGGTGATCGCCCACCGCCTGGCCACCGTCATGAACGCCGACCGCATCTACGTCATCAAGAAAGGGAGAGTGGTCCAGTCAGGCCAGTATCGCCAGTTGATCACCGAGCCCGGCCCATTCCAGGAGCTGGTTCACCGCCAGGCGCCATGAGGCACTTGGCTCGCGGCGAGGCTTCTCGAACCCTCAGAGCTCACCGGCCAGCGAGTAGATACCATGACCTTCGTGCCGCAATTTACCCAGCGCGACCAGCTCATCCCAGACTCCGCTGGGGTGGCCGGCGGGCGGGGTGATGCCGCCGATCTGGGAGGTCTTGGAGCCTGGGCTAAGGCCTGAATGATCATCCAGGCGCGCCAGCTTGAGCCGCTTCTTGAACGCCTTGTAAGCCCGCTTCCGTTCCTCTTCCGTCGCCATGGGCCTGGTCTCCTCGCGCGATGTGCCAGAGCATCCTCTCGGACCCGCCGTATCTTGTTTTCCAATCTATGATTCCAAGACTATCAGATCATGGAAAGGGGAGCGAGTTCACTGCATGATGAACATGTTGTCGATAGCAAGTTCGTGATCGAGATTTCCCATCATGCGATTCAACCTGTGGAGTTCCCCGCGCGCCATCGAGGTACGCGGGTTTGACGAAAAGGCATTTCGCCGCGAGGGGCTCCCCGCCTGGGATGCCAGGTGGCATGCGCTTTCACCCAGGGCACGAGAGCGCTTACCTCGATGAGGTCAAGGGCGCGACTGTCGGGGCACGGCAGGACCGCACTCGCACTCGAGCGACGGTTTCGGCCAGCACTCTTGCGCCGAACTGGTGCGGGAACTCGTCGAGGCCGGCCTGGTGGAGCTCCGCTCGGCCACTCTACTGGGCCCAAAAGACCAGGTTTTGCCAGTGAAGGGGGCGGCCGATTTTGCAACCAGGTTGCGGACCATTGACAAGTACCGGTTGCTCACAACGAACTCCGCCGGCACGCTTTCGAAGTACTTCGATCGTTGCTTCTACGTCACCGAGGCGTCGGGTGCCTTGCAAAAGGTGCTGCGCCAGGCCGGTGTCCAGGACTACCTTGCAATCGCGGACTTGCTGCGTCTCTACGTCAACAACCATCGCTGGCCGGGCTGGGTTGCTGGCCTGCTCAACGACCCTGCCATGACAAAAATCGTCAAACTGTTGCAAGACGCCGGCGAACCGGTCCCACTGGCCAGGCTGCCCGAGCTGGCGCCCGACATCGCCCCCGAAACGAGACGCGCTGCGCTTAATGGTTTGATCTCGTATCTGGCAGTCTTTGAAGACCTGCACCCTCAAACCCGAGACATTCTGGTGGGCCTGCTTCCCGCGGTCCATAAGAGCCTGGTCGCGCTCCTTCTTCCTCGGCAGCGGCCGCCACTTGTGGAATGCGCGACTCCCAGAGATCTGGGACCACATGAGAGCCTGATCGTCGAAGACCTTCGCGCGACTCTCCTCGAGATCGCCAGCGAGCCGCCCAGGCTGCGCCGCGACAAGGCCCTCTTCCAGAAGGAAGTCAATCGGTTCGTCGAGTCCATGCCAGCGATACCGGTGTGGGCGGCTCGGGCACTCGGGTTGCCGGTGGAAGAGCGTCTGGTCAAGGCACTCGATTGGGCCCGAGGGCTCGCGTTCGTCAAGGAAACCATGAGTCGAAACCAGTTCCTGCTCGAGATCACCTCGCAAGGTAACGAGTGGCTCGCGGCCGATCCGGACAAGCAGTACGAACGCGTCTTCGGAGTCCTGCGAACACTCGCATCTCCCACGACCCCAGGCCCCTCGCTCGGCAACTACATCGCGGGGATCGACTTGTGGGATACTTACGGCAGAAACGACTTCCGGTTCCTGGGCTCTCAAATCGTTGTCATCAAGTCTCCGGAGAAAGGAGGGTCGAGACCCTACTGGCAGACCAAGCCCGAAGACTTCCAGGCTCTGCGGGAGATTGTCTATCAGGGCTTCCAGTCGCTCTCGCTTGGTACGTTCTACCGGCACGACAGCGTCCTCGATCATCTCGTCTTCGAGGAGCATAATCCGCTCCTGATCGGGCTGGACCAGAGGCAAGTCAGCGTCTACGACGCCGGCCGATCGATCCCGCCGCTGGCCGAACGGCGAGAAGAAGTGGCCCGCCAGTTCCTTGACACCTTCATTCGGAAGCGGTTGCTACCGCTGGGCTGCCTCCAGGCGGCGATCGATGAGACAGACTCTCTGCTCGTCGCGCTTGCCCCGGCTTGACGCCTATTTCGGCCGTCCGGTCGCGACGGGCGAGATGGCCGCCGCGATCCCGAAGGAGTCTCGCGTTGTCGTTCAGCCCGATTTCAGCGTCGTGATCATCGGGCTCAACCCGGCGCCGGCCGCCCAGCTTGCCCCGTTCTGCGAGCGCACAAAACGATCCTCCGGCTCGGGCGCCTTGATTTTGAAACTGACCCGGGAATCGGTCGTCAAGGCCGTCGCCGCGGGACTGAAGCCGGCCGAGCTCGTCGAGCGCCTTCAGCGCCTGGCCAGCAACGAAGTACCGCCCAACGTCCTCCGCCAGGTTCAGGATTGGTGCCGCTGGGTGCGACACGTTCGGACGTCGACACGAACCATCATTCGTTGCACCGACCCAGAATCGGCCGACCGGGTCATGGCGGTGCTGAAACGGAATGCCGAACGTTTGAACGAGACCGTCGTCGCTTTGTCCGGCCTCCGGCTCACCTCCGCCGAGCGCACCAAGTTGCGAGACCAGGGAATCATCATCGATTCCGAATGACCGTCAGCCTGGCAACAACCTTGTGCCGAGCGCTTGTTAAACGTAAACCCACACGTCCTCCCCTCTGAGTTCCGCCGGGAACCGGTGCACGCCCTCACCTCGCATCGTCGAGCAGCGTCCGTCACGCAGTCGGAACCGCCAGCGGTGGAGCGGGCAGACGACCTCGCCTTCCTCAATCCATCCGTCTCCAAGATATCCCCCCGCGTGAGGGCAACGGTCCGAGAGAGCGGCAACCGCATCCCCGGTGCGAAACACGGCCAGGTGCAAGCCGAGGATCTCCACCCGCCGACCACGGCCACTCCCAATCTCATCGAACCGGCCTACGTGAACCCACTCGGCCATGCGATCTTGCGCCTTGATCTACGAAGGATTTCGTAAATTGGACTGCCTAGGACTTGCGTCCGAGGGTCATGCACCTGTACATTCTATGGGAAGGTTCGGCAAGTTCCCAATCCTGGATGTCTCGTGTCTGAGGCAGCATGACGTGAACAGTTGGCCGTGGTCGAGAATATGTGGGATCACGCGCGCCGGTTGCACTCTGGCTGCGGTCTGCTTGTCACTCGTCCAGGCAGGTTGCGACATCAAAGACGGGTCGACGCCCGACCTCGTCTGGGGGGTGCACGGCACCAAGCCAGGCTGGCTGCACAAGCCGAGGGTCGCCGCGTTCGACGCCCAGGATCATCTTTACCTCGCCGACCTGACGGATCGGATTCAGGTATTTGATCGTGACGGCGGCTACATCCGCGGCTGGCGAACGCCCGATTTCAACGTCGATGGGCCAAGCGGCCTGACAATTGACCGTGACGGCCGACTGCTTGTGGCCGACACGCATTTCTACCGGGTGCTCGTTTACTCCGGGAGCGGAGAGCTGCTCTTCCAGATTGGCGACGGCGTGCAAGGAACGACGCCTGGTCGATTTGGCTACCCCACCGACGTGCTCATTGACCACGACGGCAACTTTTACGTCGCGGAGTACGGCGAAAACGATCGCATCCAGGTCTTCTCCCCCCAGGGGAAATGGCTGCGCGAGTGGGGCGGCCACGGCTACGAGCCGGGCGAATTCCTGCGGCCGCGAGCGCTTGCGATCGACGAGAAAGACCAGCTTTATGTCGCGGATAGCTGCAATCACCGCATTCAGGTTTTTGACACGCAGGGTAAGCTGCTCCGGCTCTGGGGCGCCCGCGGTGCCGCACCGGGCGAGATGAGCTATCCGTATGACCTCGCGATCGGACCGGATCATTGCCTTTATGTCTGCGAGTACGGCAACCATCGGGTCCAGAAATTCACGCTTGAAGGCAAGCCGCTGGGAACCTGGGGCCGCGCCGGCCGCGGGCCGGGAGAACTGTACAACCCCTGGGCTCTGGCCGTCGATCACCGCGGAGAAGTCTCGGTCATTGATTCCAACAACCACCGCGTGCAACGGTTTCGGCTTTAGGACTCGAAGACTATATTCAAGCGTTTCACGCAAAGACGCAAAGAAGGACGCAAAGACGCAAAGGTTTAAGATTTGGGAATACTGCGGCGCCGGGGCAGGGCGCAGATCTACAGGAATAACTCATGAATATCAATAATGCTGAAAGAATGCCATTCCTTGCATTTGTATTCTTTGCGTCTTCGCGTCTTATCTTTGCGTCTTTGCGTGAAACTCCCCCCGTCCGTCTTTGCATGAACCCCTTCTAGGGCGGAGGTGACGATGGTAGGAAACCTGTCGATCACGTTCGGTCAGCCGTGGTGGCTGATCTTGCTGCCGCTGGTGGTTCCGCCCCTGGTGTGGATGAGCTTCCGCAGCCTGGCCGGGCTGGGCACGGTTCGCAGGGCGCTGGCGATCGGCTTTCGGATCGCCGTGATCGCGCTCATCGTGCTGGCCTTGGCCGAGGTGCAAACGGTGCGGCGGTCGGAACGGCTGACGACGATGTTTCTCGTCGATGCGTCCAATAGCGTGCCCCGCGACCAGCAGAAGGCCTCGCTCGACTACGTCACCGAGGCGTCGAGAAAGCGCCGCAAGGATGACATGGCCGGGGTAATCGTCTTCGGCAAGGGGCCCCGGGTCGAGGTTCCGCCGGCCCCCAGCGAGCTGAACTTGCTGGGGATTGAAAGCACGATCGACCCCGAGAACACCGATCTGGGCGCTGCGCTCAAGCTGGCCCTGGCCGCCTTCCCCGAGGATACGGCCCGGCGCGTCGTGGTCCTTTCCGACGGCAACGAGAACCGGGGCAACCTGCTCGAGCAGGCCCTGGCCGCCAAGTCGCTGGGCGTCCAGGTCAACGTCCTGCCCATCGACTATCGATACGATCACGAGGTCCTGGTCGAGAAGGTGAAGATCCCGCCCGATGTCAAGAAGGGCGAGCGGGTCAACATCGACGTGGTGATCCGCGCCAGCGAGCCCACGACGGGCACGCTCCAGATCTTCCAGAAGTCTGAGAACTACCGGGCCGCTGCGGCAGGCAACGAGAAGCCCGAACCGGTGGAGCTCCAGCGCGGGATCAACGTGTTCACCCGCAAGCAGCTCATCACAGATACAAATTTCTATACATTCACGGCGGAGTTCATTCCGGATAAGGGGAGCGGCGACAAGCGGTCGATCAACAATGTGGCCGAGGGGTTCACCCACGCCAGGGGCGAGGCCCAGGTTCTCTTGATCGAGGGCTCGCGGGGAGAGCACGCCGAGCTGGTCAAGGCACTGCAGGAGAAGAAGATCGTGGTCAAATCCCTGCTCGCGCCCGGATCGACGGTTCCGGCGGCGTGGGCGGAGATCCCTTGCCAACTGACCTGGCCCAGCTTCAGCCCTATGACGCGGTGATCCTGGCCAATGTGCCCAAGGAAGCCTTTACCGAAGCTCAGCACCAGCTTCTCGCCTCCAATTGCCATGACATGGGGGCGGGCCTGATCATGCTGGGCGGGCGAGACAGCTTCGGCGCCGGGGGCTGGATGAACACCCCGGTGGAAAAAGCCCTGCCGGTCGACATGCAGATCAAGGCGCTCAAGGTGCAGGGCATCGGGGCCATGGTGCTGGTCATGCACGCCAGCGAGATCGCCGAGGGGAACTACTGGCAGAAGGTGGTGGCCAAGGCGGCCATCAACGCGCTTTCCAGCTATGACTATGCGGGGATGCTGCACTGGGAAGGGCAAGAGGCCTGGCTCTTCACCCTGCGGCCGATCGGCTCCGGCCGCAGCAGCATGCTTCGGGCAATCGACCGCATGACCCCGGGCGACATGCCCGATTTCGACCCCTCGCTGCTCATGGCCATGAGGGGGCTCAACGCCGTCAGGGACGCGATGACGAAGCACATCGTGATCATCAGCGACGGCGATCCGACCGATCCCACCAGCGGGGTGATCAGCCAGTTGATCCAGAGCAAGGTCACGGTGACGGCGGTCTTGACCGCGGCCCACGGCAATGACAGCCACGCGGTGCAGGTGATGCGCAACCTGGCGCTGCGGACCAAGGGGCGGTTTTACAACGTGACCAACCCCAGGGCCCTGCCGCGAATCTATCAAAAGGAAGCACGGACGATTTCACGCCCCTTGATCTTCGAGCAGCAGACGCCATGGTCGCCCCGGATCAACAGTCCGATCACCGAGCCGGTCATGGGGCTCTCCGACGAGCTGCCGCCGATCACGGGACTGGTATTAACCTCGCTCAAGGAGAACGAGCTGGTCGAGGCGCCGATCTTATCGCCGTTGCCGACCGGCCAGGTCAACCCGGTTCTCGCCCACTGGACGTATGGGCTGGGCCGGTCGGTCGCGTTCACCTCCGACGCCGGCCGCCGGTGGGCCAAGAGCTGGCCCGACTGGCAGAGCTACGCGGCATTCTGGTCGCAAGTGGTGCGGTGGTCGTTGCGGCCGGCCGAGCACGGCAACCTGACACTCAACGTGCGCCGCGACGAGGGACGGCTGAAGATCATTGTCGATGCGCTCGACAAGGACAACCAGTTCCTCAACTTCTTGCAGATCCAGGGAAACGTCGTCGATCCTAACTTCAAGCCGTTGACGGTCGAGCTGGTGCAGACGTCGCCGGGTCGGTATGAAGCAACGGTCGAAAATGCCGAGGGAAGCGGCAACTACTTCGTCAACCTTGGCTACCGAGGCCCGGACAAAACGCAGGGTTTGATCTCGACCGGTATCTCCGTCCCGTATTCCGACGAGTATCGAGAGCTGCGATCGAACCCGACCACCCTGGAGACACTGGCCAGCCTCACCGATGGCCAGATCGGGACCTGGAAGTCCACAAACGACGGCCGCATCGACTTGCCCCGCACCGTCGACGCGGCCGACCACTTCCGCCGCGACGCCGGCCTGATCAACCCAAAGTCATTCGCCCCCCTCTGGCCGCTCTTGCTCTGGCTGGCGGCCTGCATGTTCCTGGGCGATGTGGCCGTCCGCAGGATCGCCCCCGATATGGACCGGATCAAGCTGGCCATGGCCAACGAATGGAAGAAGTTGCGTGGCCAGGACGTGGTCAAGAGCAGCGCGTTTCTGGACCAGCTCAAGACCCGCAAGGCCGAGGTTGACGAACAGCTCGATCGTTCTCGCTTCGCGTCCCGGTTCGAGACGATGGCGCCGACACCGGCGCAAGAGGCCCGGCCGGCCGCCGGCCCGATCGGCGAGCCGCTGCTCGAGGGCGGCCAGGCCGTAGATCGCGCACGGATCGCCCGGCCGGCCGCGCCTGCAGGCGGCGGCCTGGCGCCCGAGGCTCGGCGCCAGAGGAGGCCAGCTATACCAATCGCCTGCTCAAGGCCAAGCAGCGGGTCTGGGAAGAACGCGAGAAAGACAAGGAGAAACGCGATCCCAAGTCTGAATCGTGAGCCCAGCCGGCGCGTTGTTCATTCACTTTGAAGCAAGTCACCCAATTCGCCAAGGACAAGCAAAGAAAGGACCCAGGCCGATGGCCCAAGACACGATCCCGTCGATGGAAGCCCGCGCCGAGGATTTCCGCACGCGGTACAACCAGGTAAAGTCCGAGATCGGCAAGGTGATCGTGGGCCACGATGAGATCGTCCACGGCATCCTGACATGCCTCTTCATCGGCGGCCATGCCCTGCTCGAGGGTGTGCCTGGCCTGGGCAAGACGCTCCTCGTCCGCACGCTTGCCGATGTGCTCGACCTCGACTTCAACCGCATCCAGTTCACACCCGACCTGATGCCGGCCGACATAATCGGCACGAACATCGTGATGGAAGGGCCCGACGGCCGCCGCGCGTTCGAGTTTCAGTCCGGGCCGATTTTTTCCCAGATCGTGCTGGCCGACGAGATCAACCGGGCCACGCCCAAGACCCAGTCGGCCCTGCTGGAGGCAATGCAGGAGCACTCCGTCACCATCGGCGGCCACGTCCACCGGCTCAAGGAGCCCTTCTTCGTGATGGCCACCCAGAACCCGATCGAGCAAGAGGGCACGTATCCGCTGCCCGAGGCCCAGCTCGACCGCTTTCTGTTCAAGTTGATCGTCGGCTACTCGACCCGTGAAGAGCTCGGCACGATTCTCGAACGCACCACCCGGGGCGAGCGTCCCAGGGCGGAGAAGGTCATGGACGGCGAAACCTTGATCCGTTTCCAGGAGCTGGTGCGCGAGGTGATCATCGCTCCTCACGTGCAAGATTACGCGATCCGGCTGGCCCTGGCCACTCATCCCCAGGGGCCGTTCGCCGCGCCGGCCACCAATCAATACATCCGCTGGGGATCAAGCCCACGCGGCGTTCAGACCCTGGTGCTCGGCGCCAAGGTGCGAGCCCTGCTCGATGGCCGCTTCAACGTCTCGTTCGAAGATTTGCGGCGGGTTTACCTGCCCGGCTTACGGCATCGCGTGTTGCTGAATTTCGAGGCCCAGGCCGAGGGTATCGACCCGGATGAGGTCTTGCTCAAGGTGCTTGAATCCGTGCCCGAGAAGTCTGAAGAGCGCGTCGCGGCCGTGGCCTGAGCCCGGTTCAGGATCTCTGCCATGCACGACATCTACGATCCACCCCCCGTACCGAAGGTTGACCTGGACCCGCCCAGGTCGGAGCGCCTGGTCTTCACCCGCAACGATCTGGCTTGCCTGGCGGCTCTTTGCGGGGGGCTCTTGCTCATCGCGGTCATCGCCTGGCGTAACGAACCCGGGCTCGCCCTGATATCCGCCGGTGCCGGGGCGCTCGTGATCCTGGAGAGCTGGTTCACCGCGCTTGGCTTCCTGCACCGCTGCCCTCCCGTGAGCCTGAAGCTGCGCTGGACGATCTTTCTGGCGGCGCTCGTTCCCTGGATCGTCGGCCTGGGGCTGGCGGTCTCCTTGATGCTCTGCCTGTTCTGGATTTCCGACCGTCTGGGATAGGAGCTGGACAAGCCGGTGTGTCACCCGAGTTCCGACCCGAACTCGCCGAGATGAGGTTTGCTGATGGCCGCCATGGCACCTGCTTCCAACCCCCCGACTGCCTCCGCCACGCCCTTGCTCGACCCCGAGTTCATGCACAAGCTCGAGCAACTCGAGCTGGTCAGCCGCAAGATCATCATGGGCCGGATGAAGGGCGAACGCAAAAGCAAGCGGCGCGGGTCTTCCGTCGAGTTTGCCGAGCACCGTAACTACTCGGTAGGAGACGACCTCAGGCACATCGACTGGAACGTTTACGGCCGGCTCGACAAGCTGTTCTTGAAGCTGTTTCTGGAAGAGGAAGACCTGCACGTCTACACGCTCTTGGACACAAGCCTGTCGATGAACTTCGGCACGCCGACCAAGCTGCATTACGCCAAGCAGGTCGCCGCGGCGCTCGCGTTCATCGGGCTGGTCAACCACGACCGGGTGATCCTCGACACGTTCGCCTCCAAGCTCGACAAGGGGATTCCCAGCGTGCGGGGCCGCTCGCAGATGTGGCGGGTGATTCAATATCTCGAGCACCTGGGAGCCTCGGGCGAAAGCGACCTCAAGGCCGCGGCGCGCGAGTTCGCCATTCGCCACGCGGGCAAGGGCGTGGTGGTTGTCATCTCCGACTTTCTGGACAAGCACGGCTACGAAGACGCCCTTCGCTACCTGCTGGCGCGGAATATGGACATCTACGTGATTCATCTGCTCAGCCAGGAGGAAGTCACGCCCGAGCTCGTGGGAGACCTGCGTCTCGTGGACGTAGAGGATGATGAAATCGCCGAGATCACCATGAGCGCTCCGCTGCTCAAGCGATACAAGGACAACCTGAACGCGTTCGTCGGCGGCCTCAAGGAATGGTGCACCAAACGCGGGATCATGTACATCTTCACCACCAATCAGTATCCCTTCGACAAGCTGATCATGAACTATCTGCGCGAGCGGGGGCTGGTCAAATGAGCGGCTGGACCGTCACCGATCCCAGAATCTTCTTCGGCGTCGCGGCGCTCGTTGTCGGTTACGTGTGTTATATGATGATACGCAGGCGCAAAGGTGAAAAACCCGGCGTGGCCAGCCGCGATCTTGAGCTCTGAGGGTTCTTGCTGGGGGCGACAGGACATGAACTGGAACATTTTCAGCCGGCTGGGTTCGCTGAGCATGCCGATCGAGTTCAGCTCACCGCTGGGCGCGATGCGGTGGGTCGTGCTGGCCGGGGTGCCGGTCGGAATCATCGCGCTTTATTTCCTCAAGCTGAAGCGCCGGCCGGTGAATGTTTCCAGCACCCTGCTCTGGCGCAAAAGTCTTGAAGATCTGCACGTCAATAGCCTGTTCCAGCGTCTCAGGCGCAACCTGCTGCTCTTTCTCCAGTTGCTGGCCGTGGCCCTGGCCATGCTGGCTCTGGCCGGCCCGCGCATCAAGGGGTCCAGCGGACAGGGACAACGGTACGTTCTCTTGATCGACAACTCGGCCAGCATGAGCGCCACGGATGTGCCGCCCAGCCGGCTCGCCAAGGCCAAGGAAGAAGCCAGGAAGGTCGTCAGGACGATGAGCGGCGATGACCTTGCCATGGTCGTCTCGTTCGCGGAAACGGCCCGGGTGGTGTCGAACTACACGGGAGACACGCGGGCCCTGCTGCAGCGGATTGACGCCATCCAACCGACCCAGTCGACGACCTCGCTGCGCAAGGCGCTTCAGGTCGCGGCGGGGTTGGCCAATCCCTCGAAGCAGATTGGCGAGGGCGTGGTCGCCACTCGGCGCTGGTCACACCAAAACTCTACGTTTACACCGACGGCGGGTTCCCGGACGTTGAGGGCTTCAGCCTGGGCAACCTCGATGGCGAAGTCGTGGTGATCGGTCCTCCTCCGCCTCCTTATGCCCCCCCGGCCGAGGGTGCCCCGGACGCCGATGCCAAGGCCAAGCTGCAAAATCCCAGCGACAACGTGGGGATCGTCGCCCTTCAAGCTCGAGTCAACGACGAGAAGCCCGACGTTTACCAGCTCTTCGGCCGGGTGCACAACTTCCGCGCCGAGAGCGTCGAAACCGAGGCTCAGCTCTATCGTCATGCCGCCGACAAGCCCGGCCAGGAAGGTGAGCTCATCGACGCCATCACGCTTCAGCTTCCGCCCCGCAACGATCAATCCTTCAAGTTCGACCTGCCCGACACCGGCCTGGCTGAGCTCGAGGTGCGGCTGAACCTCAAGGACGCCCTCGAAGTTGACAACCACGCATTCGCCATCGTCGGCAACGCCCGCAAGGCTCAGGTGCTGGCAATCACGCCGGGCAATCGCTACTTGCTGGACGCCTTCAACACGCCGACCGCCGCCGAGCGCACCGACGTGCGCATTGCCACCATGGAGGAAGCCAAGGCCGAGCCACTGGCCGCCGAGATCAGGGGCGGACGGTTCGACCTGATCCTTTACGACGGCGTCAGCCCAGAGGCCCCGCCCGAGGCCAATACCCTTTACTTCGGAGCGCTGCCGCCCGGGCCGGCATACGCCAAGCCCAAGGCGATCGAGCAGCCCGTCATCCTGGACTGGAACATCTCGCACCCGCTGATGCAGTACATTCGCGACCTCAGACTGGTCTTCGTGGCCAAGGCCAACGTGATCGAGCCTCCCCGGGCGCCACGTCGCTGATCGAGAGCGATAAGGGATCGCTCGCCTTCGTCTCCGCGCGCGAGGGGTATACCGATGCCGTGGTGATGTTTCCGCTCCTGGATGGAGCAACCCCGAATACCACGTGGTTCCGGTACATCAGCTTCCCCCTCTTCTTGCTCAACAGCATGCAAGCGATGGGCAACGTGAGAGAGGGTGCCGGCGAGGAGCTTTCCTCACCGTCCAGGCCCGTCGTCTTGCGGGTGGAAGCCGCGGGCAAGGACGTCCAGGTTACCTCGGCCGACGCCCGATCGGTCGAGTCCCTCAAGCGCTCTGCTCAGGGAACCTATATCTACAACCAAGCCGCGACGACCGGACTTTACCATGCGCGCTGGAGCCCGTCCGGCGTCTTGCCGTTCGCCGTCAATCTGTTCGACTTCCGTGAGAGCGACTTGGCCCCCCGCGGCCTGGTTCCCGCGGGCGTGCCCGAAAGCCAGGCCGAAGCCTACAAGATCAAGATCGGCTACAACTCCGTCGTCGGTACGCAGCAGTCCAGGGATGTCACCCGCGATTGGTGGAAGTATCTGGCAGGCGCCGTGCTGGCGGTCTTGCTTCTCGAATGGTATATCTACAATAAGCGTGTTTATATCTAGGAAAAACGGTGTGATCGCCAAGTGCGGGCATGGCCGGCCGAGGTGTGCGGTGGACCTGGACAGGCCCGTTTGGACTCTCACAGCCAGATCTTGAACCGGCCGCGAAGTGATGCCGGCAGCCGCCGCTCGATGGTCCGCTGGATCTGGTCGGGGTGGAGCCGGGTGCTGAAATGCGAGGCGATGATGACTTCGTTCTCGAACCGGTCTGCTCGGGCCAGCAGGTCGTCGAGATGGGTGTGTCCGAACTTGTGGATCAGCGATGGGCGCTCGTTGGGCGCGACGAATGTGCAGCTCCAGGATCAGGATCTGGGCCTGATAGATCTCGGGGAAAACGTCAATGCCCTCTGGGGCGGTGTCTCCCAGGTAGGCGACCCTGGGCAATCGGACCTCGGCCGAGACCTCGGCACCCGCCAGCCGCAGATCGCGAATCTGGTCACCGGTCAGGCTGTGGTACTCGGGCTTGAGCTTCTTGCGCCTTTCCCATACCAGAAAGCCCAGCGACGGAATGGTATGCCGCGTGGAGAAGGCCTTCACCACCAGCTCACGCGACAGTTCGATCTCATCGCCGGGCACGACCCCAACCAGTTCGGCGGGCGTCCGTCCCCGGTCCAGCCGCTGCACCGCGCAGGAGATCTCTCACGCCATCGACTGACTCGGCCGGCAAGTAAATCGTGGGCGGCTCCATCTTGAGCATCCGCCTGCGAGCCACCAGAACCGGCAAGGCCGAAATGTGGTCGAGATGCGTGTGCGACACAAACCAGTTGGGCGTGGTCATGAATGACCAGGGCAGGGCACCCAGGTCGAAGCCCAGTTTCAGCTCGGGCACCCGCCAGTAAGTTTGCACCGCAGCGCGTGAGTACCCCTCGACCGTCAGCCCCTTGTGTTGGAGCGACCGGACCGGCGCGTTGTCCACCGGGTGGTCGAGCGACTCCACGCTTGATTCGAGATCCGTTGACAATCGATGACTCCTCGATGGCGCAGGCCGATGGCATATGCCAGATGACGAATGCCAAATCGCCGATGCCAAATGCGATCCTCGGTTGGCAACTGACGGCTTGCAACTCCGTTAACCAGTATAATCAAGATCCGATGAAGGGCGATACGGCGGCCGAGGTTCGAGGCATCATCGTACTCCCGTCTCGCATGCCTCCTCCCCACCATCGTGCTGATGAATGTCGCCATCGATGGGTCGGACCGCTATCCTTTGTGGAGGAGGCGGATTAAGCTGTTGTTACGTTGCTCCCATGGGATGCCGGCCGGCATGGGGCCGCACCGGGCGATGCCGCTCGGGCCTGTGTCGGGATCGCCACCAGGGAGGCTGTCGGGGCTTTGTCGATGACGGACGTGACGCGCATCCTCTCCGCCATTGAACAGGGTAAGCCCGGGGCGTCCGAGCAACTCCTGCCTCTGGTCTACGACGAGCTGCAGGAAGCTGGCCGCTCAGCGCCTGGCGCGGGAGAAGCCCGGCCAGACGCTCCAGGCCACGGCGCTGGTGCACGAGGCCTACCTGCGGCTCGTCGGCCCCGCGGATGACCAGCGCTGGGAGAACCGCGGACACTTCTTCGCCGCGGCGGCCGAAGCGATGCGCCGGATCCTCGTCGAGGCGGCTCGCCGTAAGAAGCGGCTCCGGCACGGGGGCGCGTCTCCGGCGGGTCGAGCTACCCGCCGATGGCCCAGTGATGCCCATCCCGCTCGAAGACGTCCTCGCGGTCGATGAAGCCCTGGAAAGGCTTGCCGCCGCCGATGCCCAGGCCGCGGAGCTGGTCAAGCTGCACTATTTTGCAGGCCTGACGATCGATCAGGCGGCGGTCGTTCTCGGCGTGTCTGTGCGAAAGGCTTATTCCGTCTGGGCCTACGCTCGGGCCTGGCTGTTCCGCTGCCTGGAGGGCGAAGCCCGTCCGGAACATGGCCAGGACTGATTTTCCCTTTTTCGTGCAGTCTCCGACCCGGCACGTCGCATTGAGGGTAGAGCCACCCCAAACGGAGACAGGCCGATGAAGACGACGCCGCCCGACGCGAAATCGATATTTGGTCGCGCCCTGGAGATCGCGTCCCCCGCGGCTCGCGCCGCATTCCTCGATGAGGCGTGCGGCACGACGCTGGCCTGCGGGCCGAGATCGAAGGCCTGCTCAGGTATCACGGCAAAGCCGGCGCATTCATGGGCCGGCCGCTTGCCGCGGATGCGACCGAGGATTACGAGACAATCACCGAACGACCCGGCACGGTGATCGGCCCCTACAAGCTGATGGAGCAGATCGGCGAGGGGGGCATGGGCCTCGTGTTCGTCGCCGAGCAACAGCATCCCGTGCGCCGCAAGGTCGCGCTGAAGATCATCAAGCCGGGAATGGACACGCGCGACGTCATCGCCCGCTTCGAGGCCGAGCGGCAGGCACTCGCGCTGATGGACCACCCCAACATCGCCCGGGTGCTTCGACGCCGGCGCGACGGAGAGCGGCCTGCCCTACTTCGTCATGGAGCTGGTCAAGGGCATCCCGATCGTCGAGTACTGCGACCAGCAGCAGCTCACGACCCGGGAGCGTCTGGACCTGTTCCTCTCGGTGTGCCAGGCGGTCCAGCACGCCCACGGCAAGGGGATCATCCACCGCGACCTGAAGCCGTCGAATATCCTGGTCGCCCCGCACGACGGCGTGCCCGTCGTCAAGGTGATCGATTTCGGCGTGGCCAAGGCGATCGGCCAGCAATTGACCGACAAGACCGTCTACACCCGGTTCGCGCAGATGATCGGCACGCCGCTCTACATGAGCCCGGAACAGGCCGAGATCAACGCGCTCGACGTTGACATCCGGAGCGACGTCTACAGCCTCGGCGTGCTGCTCTATGAGCTGCTCACCGGCACGACGCCGTTCGACAAGAAGCGGTTTGCGACCGCGGCCTACGATGAGATTCGACGGATCATCAAGGAAGAGGAGCCGCCCCGGCCCAGCACTCGCCTGAGCACATTGGGGGACACGATCTCGAAGGTCTCCGCTCAGCGCAAGACCGAGCCAGCCAAGTTGTCGGCCCTGGTGAAGGGTGACCTCGACTGGATCGTCATGAAGGCACTCGAGAAGGATAGGCGTCGGCGTTATGAGACGGCGAGCAGCTTCGCGGCCGACGTGCGCCGGTTCCTGGCGGAAGAGCCGGTCGAAGCGCGTCCCCCGTCGGCGTTGTACCGGTTCCGCAAGCTAGCCAGGCGGCACAAGGTCGCCCTGACGACCACCGGAATCGTCGCCGCGGCCCTGCTTCTCGGCACGGCGCTGAGCGTCTGGCAGGCCGTGCGGGCCACGCGAGCCGAACGGATCGCCACGCACGCCCAGCAAGCCGCCGTGCTGGCAGAGCGAGCCGCTGTTGACCAGCGCGACGAGGCAACCATGAAGCGCAACGAAGCCGAAGCCGCTCGTGAGAAGCTCCGCCGCACGCTCTACGCCGCCGACATGGGCCTGGTGCAGGCGGCCTGGGAGGGAGGACGGGTCGGCGAGGTCCTCAAGCTGCTGAATCAGGAGAAGGCCGATAACCCAGACCTCTGCGGGTTCGAGTGGAACTACTGGATGCGGCAGTGCCATCAGGACGTGCGTACGCTCAACATCAATGGCCTGGGCCTCTTCACATCCTTCAGTGCCGAAGGCACTTGCATCGCCTCAATCTTCTGGGCCGAAGGCACGCGCCTCCCCTTTTCGTACAGGGTCTGGGACACGGCCAGCGGCAAGGAGGTTTCCTCAGTGAACGTTTCCGAATACGAGGGGGGTGGTGGGATGAACAGCCTGAGTGCCGACGGTTCGCGCCTTGCGGCCGGGCTGGTAACCAAGTACGAGTCGGTCGGCCCCTACACACATGAGCATCATGTGATCATTGCCGACGGGACCACCGGCAAGAGACTCTTGACTATCAAGGACCTGAAAGGGGACCCCGGGACCGTTGCGCTAAGCCCGGACGGCAGGAAGCTCGCGGCTGTCATCCGTCCTCATGGGTCGGCCGACAAGCCCTTTCCCTCTGGGACGCTGCACCTTTGGGACGCGCAGACGGGCAAAGAAATGCAGGTGATCCCGGGACTCATAGCACGCTACCAGCGCCCCGCGTTCAGCCCCGACGGCACCCGGATTGCGACCGCATTGCAAGCGGCCGGCAATCGTCTCGTGAGCGAGATCAAGGTCTGGGAGGTCGAGAGCGGTTGACTCGTCGGCACGTTTCCAACGGCCATCTCTGCAGGGGAGTCGATGATCTGGCTGACCATCAGTCCCGACGGTCAAGCGCTGGCGGCCGTTGGTGAGACGTCTCCGGCCGGCAGTGAGCTGCAAGTTTGGGATTTGAAGACAGGACGATCACGATTCACCATCCACGAGCAGTCCCGATCCAACAGGCCTCAAGCGGCTTTCAGTTCCGATAGCCGCCGCATTGCATGCGCTCTGAGCAGCTTCCAGGTGGGTGTCTGGGACGCTGCCGACGGCAAGGAACTCGCGCTCTACCAGGGGCACCTGGGCACAGTCACTGCGGTCGCTTTCAGCCACGATGGCCGGAACCTTCTGTCGGCCGATGAATACGGCACGCTCAAGGTCTGGGACGCGCCGGCCGGGGCCAGCGCACTGACTCTGAACCCCGAAGACCCAACGTACGAGTCGGCCGTGAGTCCAGACGCCCGGCGCATTGCGACTGTGACCCGCAAGAGTTCCTCGGGTACCTCGACGGGCGTCACGGTCTGGGACTCGACTGGCCGCCTGCTCGTCTCGCTCAAGAGATCCACGGCCCGCGAGAACGAGGCGTTTCACTCGCGCTCGCTGGACTGGAGTGCCCGCGGAGACCGGCTGGCTTATGCCACGGCCAACCTGTTTCACGCCTCTCGGGGCGGCCTGACTGTCTGGGATCCGGATGGCAAGGAGCTGTTCAACCTTGACGAAGAGGGCATCGGTTTCTGGGGTGTCGCGCTCAGCCCTGACGGCACGCGCGTGGCGGCTGCGGTCGGCGTGGGTACGAAGATCGACTCATTACGAATGGAAACCCGAGTGTGGGACATCGCCTCCGGCCGACAATTGTGGTCCGTTTCAACTCCCTCCACCGAGCCTCGTTCCACAGCCCTGGCGTTCGATTCCGGTGGAAAGCGACTAACGGCCGGGCTGTCCTCGCGGATTCGCGTGTGGGACGCCTTGACTGGTGCGGAGCGTGCCAACTGCAAGGGACCAAGCAGCGGCGCGGACAGCATCGCGTTCAGTCCCGACGGACTCCGGATCGCGGCCACCATCGGCGATAGGTACACAACGGGTGAGCTCATCGTGTGCGACGTCGCGTCGGGCAAGATCCGGAAACTGGGCCAGGCCTTTACGGGCGTCACATTCAGCCCCGACGGTACCCGGATAGCGGCCTGGATCGGTTCGATCGCACAGACGGCCGAAGTGGGACTCTGGGATGCCGTCACGGGGCGGCAGCTCCTCGTGCTCAAGGGGCACGCCGGCCGCACGCTTTCGCGAGGAATCGCGTTCCTGCCGGGCGGCGATCGGATGCTTTCGGTTGCGCAGTTGTCTTCTCCCACAAGGCCACTGGAAGTCAAGATTTGGGACGCGACGCCGTGGCCGGGAGTACCCGGCAGATGAAGCCTCTGCATTGCCCCGGAACCGACTCTCACTCCAGACCGACAGGGATCGGCGCAGCCGGCGCGATGCCCTCGGGCAGTTCTTTGAGGATCGGTCCCACCAGTGCGCCGGCCGACGCCGGGGCCCCACCATGTTCGCGGCGGTAGAGCTCGGCCGCCAGCCGGACAATCAGAATTGAGCGATGCCGACGCTCCCGGGCCAGCTCACCGTTGCCTTCCCAGGGCGGGTCGCTTGGGTCAGAAGCCTGGCCGAACAAGAAACCGAGTTCGATCCGGTCGAGTGCCCTGGCCAGGAATTCCGGACTCACGGCGCGGGCTGCGGCGGGCGCGGACGGGTCGGCGGCATAAATCCAGATCGGTTTTCGTATGGCCAGGGGAGCCCGACGATCGGCCGGCCGGTCTGCTTGCGCCAGCCAGTTGGCGTACAGCAATCGGAACGTGCGCCGGCTCCGCTCCAGCTCGTTGCTGGCACTGAGGCGGATTCGTAGAAAGTGCGACCGCACGAACCGCGGCGCGAACGCGTCCAGCACGCTCAGTTGCCGGCCCCCAAGCAAGGGCACCATTCGACCGAAGGAGCGCATCGTCCCCTCGAAGCTCTTCATGTCCTCGACGGGCTTCAGGCACGACAGATACTCCAGCTTGATCGCGTCGGAAACCGGCGGGGTCAGAGCATCGGCTTCCAGAGTGTCGTGCAGTGCCCGGCCGATCTGTTCGGCCCCGAGGCGCGGGTCGGCCGCCCATCGAAGGATGCAACGGGCGGCCAGGGAGTGGACCCATGCACCGTCTCGCCGTTGAACGAGTACTCCGTGCCGCCCAATGAGCCGACTGCATCGAAGCATCGCAAGGTACCAGTTCCAGGCTTCGTCTCGCGCACCGGCCTCCTCGAGGCGCGAACCCTCGAGCGCCGCCATTCCGGCGAAGACGTTTGCATCCGAGATGAGGTACATCCCACTGTCGATAGACAACCGACTGGGTTGATAATAGAATCCATCGCGACGCCAACTCCCCTCGCGCCAGATCTCCAGCGCCGCACGTTTGGCCTCCAGGTACTCGCGTAGTCCCAGGGGGGCCGACGACCAGGTCAACCGCTTGATTTCGTCGTCTCGCACGGCTTCAAAAAGCGATACCCACTTCGCCTCGTCCATCGCATTCGTCGGGTCCAGCAGCTTGTGAGCTGCCGCATAGGCAACAAAGGCGTTGTCGGCCTCAGGAATCTCGATGGGTCGCCGCGCCTCGGCCACATCGAACGGATCGCCGACGTCGGGCAGTCCATCCAGATTCCCCGTCCGCCAGATCGTCACGCCGACGAGGGCGATCAATCCGAGCGACACCCCGATGGCCAGCCGTCGGCCCGGGCCACTATCGAGCCCTCGGAAAGGCCGGGACGCCTTCGACGTTGCGGGCTGTGACTTTGTTGCCATGCCTGCGACTCATTCACAAATGACGCGCGTTTCGTTCCCTCGGCGGCGCCGAGCCGGTTGCGGCCCCTCAGGACAATTGTAATCGCCAGGAATGCGGTTGTGGTATCCGAGTCAGAGGCCGCTGATGGACTTGGCGATCAGGCCGCCCAGCGATCGGACAGAGTTTGGCCGGCCTGTTGGAGTATGCTGGATCGAGATGCCTTTACGCGTCGCCTTGGCCGGGACCAGGTTGATCCCCTTGCCGACGCTGTGTGCTGAGGCTCATGGGCGGGAGCGACGCCAGCGCCACACCGGCGATACTGAAGAAGAACCCGAGTGCGAAGCCCCGGTACCACGACTTGCCGCGGTGGGCGGCCAGCCAGCCAGCCAGAAGGCCGGTGGCGATCCAGGTAAGCGGGGGTAAGCACAGTAAGAGTGTTGCCACTGCGCAGAGACTCCCCGGACTTCTCCGCGACGACGAGTACTGGTCCAACTGTTCCGGACGTGGAGCAGCCGCCGACATCGTCGTGTCCCGATCAGATGGGTGTTAGTCTACTTCATGGGCGGCTGTCGTCGAGCCATGCTGCGCAGGATCAACGATCCTGGCGGCGTGATCACAGCGCAGCGCATGAGATCCCGCAACAATTGAGTTTTTGCGGATCGGAAAGCGGAAGCCTGGCACAAACCGTGTTCTTCAGGTGATGCGCCATGAACCTTAGCGTGAACGTCTTTGGGCCGGCTTACCTGGATCGGGTGCTCAAGGTCCACGGACCGCTGGTTGACCCGGCGCTGGGGAAGACCATCGATCAGAGCGTTGACGGGCTGCTCGGGAACGGAGACGGCTCAGGCTTGGTGCTGGCAGACGCCTCTGGCAGCTCGATCTCTATCGACCCGCCTGGCGGCTGGCCAGGGCCCTCTGGCAGGATCAAGCTGAGCGGCAATCTTCTTGCAGAAGCATTTGTCGTGCGCTCTGATCCGCGGCCTGTCCTGGCATGACGACCTGGGAGGCATGGGTGCGGGTTACGCGGCGGCTTTGCGAGGAACGCTGTGGAGCGCGCTCGGGCCAGACGACGACCCGGCCAGCCAGACGATCATCGATCTGCTGGCCCGATACGGCATCGACCACCGGCCGATCAGGATCGCGGATCATGCGGCCGACTGGACGCTGCTTTTGACAAGCGCCGAGCACGGGGATAAGCTGGCGATCGGTTTCCGTGGCTGCCATGCGGCCCTCCAGACCGGCGCGCTTGAGAATCTCGCCTCGGCACCCTGCGACTTGCGGGTTGCCGCGGCGCTGCCCAATCGACTGGCGGCGTTGGTACTCTCAGCGCCCGGTGCGTGTTGCCGGTTCTTTGCTCCCTCGATGCGGAGCATGCTGGATCGAGATCACCCCGTGTCGGCTTTCGCCAGCTCGATCGACGTACTCTCTTGCAACCGCCGCGAATGGGAGGCTCTCGAGGACAGGGAAGAAGTGGCGTGGAGGCTCTCGATTCTGGTAGTGACCGAGGGTCCAGCCGGTTCGTCGGCCCGGTTCACCACTCCGCAGGGCGAACCAGGGACCATTCGACTCCCCGCGTTTCCTCGCGCGCATCCCCCGCGAGACACCAACCGTGCGGGGGAGGCGTTCGCGGCTTGCCTGGTGAAGACTTTGCTTTCCGAAGGCTGGAATCCGGCGTCGGCGGTCGCAGACGAGAACTTGATGAGATACGCCATGCTGCGGGCATCGGCCGCCGCGGCCCTGGTTCTCGACCGGGTTGAATTCGGGTTTCCCGACGACGAAGCGATCGAGGCGGCTCTGCGCGACGGCAAGGTCGCGTGAGTCGATTGAGGGTTCGTCAACCAGGCTCGCTGGTTGGTTTTTCGACGGGTGGGTACAATACCTCCCTGAAAGGGAGGCTGCCCAGGTCGCTTTGTGTTGGGATTGCCGCGACGTCTCGAAGGAGTGGCGCATGACTCGTCGGAACCTACTCTTTGTTTCCCTCGGCCTGGCCGCCGGACTGGCTCTGGCGACCCATTGGCCCTTGCTCGCCCAGGGCGAGCGTAAAACTGCGGTCGATGGCGCCGTGGCCCCGCGGGCTCTGGACGAACGAACCGCCAGGCCGGCGGCATCGGTGCAAGACGCGCTTCAGAAGCCTTACCATTTCCGCTTCGGCCGGCCGACGTCGCTCACTGACGTCAAGGAACGGCTGGCCCGCGACCTGGGCGCTGCCGTCGTGCTCGACCTGGCGGCGCTCGACCGGCTGGAGATCGAGCCCGAAGACACGGTGACGCTCGAACTGGAAGGGGTCAGGCTGAAAACCGGTCTCAGGCTGCTGCTGGACCAGGTTGGTCTGACCTATCGCGTGGTTGCCGAAGACAATTTACTCGTCCTCTCCGATAAAGAAGGCTCGGACGACCCGGTGGAACGGGTGGTGGCCGAGCTGCACGAGCTGCATCGCGATGTCCACGACGTTCAAGATGCGATCGACGAGCTGCGTGAGGTGATGGGTCTTGTCGGTCCCGAGGGAGCGCATGTGCGCAAGCCGACGATCATCGAAGAGATGCCGGAGAACCCGGCGCAGAAACCTGGCGAAGCCCCCGCGGTTCGACCGGGGCCCAAGCCCGAGTCGGGTTCGAAGTCGCATGGCAGCTCACCCTCGCGTCCGCGCACCAGGCTTTGAGAAGACTTCTCTTCGAGGCGAACCGCCCTATGCGGCAGGCGAACAAGACGACGGGCGCGATCTCTGACAGCGCAGACGCTTCACGGAAATCGAGCCCGGGTCCGAGCCAGAGCCCGGGCCGTCAACCGAAGGCCTCTCAAGAGGGCCGGAACTGGCTGAGCGAGCCGCGAACCGCCGTGCTGGTGATCCTGGGCGCGGTGGTGTCAATCGGCGGGGGACGCCGGCTGCTCCAGGCGCTGCGGCGCGCAAGGCCGTGGCCCGGCTTGCGGAGAAAGACGTGAGCCCGGCGGAGATCAGGGCCGTCGCCGCGTTTGGACGGGCTGGGTTGCACGACCTGTTTCGGATCTTCGGTGAATCGCCTGCGGCAGCACACCGCGACGCCGCCGGCCGCGCAATCGCGTCGCTCTGGGCGCAGGATCAGCTCATCGCCGAGGAAGAGCAAGCACTCGTGCGCAGGGGCTACGCGGTGACCTGGAACGCACGCAGGCGCTATCCCCGGGCCATTCGAACCGAGATTCCGATCACGGTGATCTACGGCCTTCCTTTCTTGAGTGAGAGCGCAGACGATCCCGGCGTGAAGCCGGCGAACCTCGAATGGTCGCACCGGCTGATCGGCGCACGGCGTGCGGCGCTCGAGGAGTTTTCACCGTGGACCGCGGGCCCCGGCCGGCTCGACGTTCAAATCGTCCCCGGCGACTTCGAGACCAGCGGGCCGCACCGGCTTGCCCTGCAAACCAAGGTGCGCACGGTCGGCCTGACCGAAGCCTGGCAGATCGAACTACCGCACATCCCATTCAACTTCGAGTTCGATCCCCGGCTCGAGCCCGGCTCGTTGCTGGCTCTGCCCGACGACGCTCGGGGCGAGATGATGGCCAGGGCGATTCGCCTGGAAACTCAAGGCCCAGGCGAAGAGCAGCCTGTGCGGTTCCTGGCAGTCAGCCGCGAGATGGCGATTCGCAATCCGCCCCAGGTCGTCGTGTGTGCGCCGCTGCCCTGCGACCTTGCTCATCGCCTTTTCCTGGAGATTGACGGTATCGCCGGCCGGTTCCGCGCCGGCCGGATTATCCTCAGCGGGCAGGGAACAAGCCGCTCGCAGGACGCGGGCCAATCGCAGGTGCCGGCCCGTTATGACCTCGGCCCGATCGAGCCGGTGCCTGCGGAGGCCATCGATCGGCCTGGCATGCGCCCTTTGCGCGCCATCCTGGAAGCCGACCCCGACCTGGGCTGGACCGAACCGGAGGTCCGCTCGATCTGGCCGGGAACGATCGAGACGGGCTGGGTCGAGGTCGAGTTGATGCGACTTTAGAGCAGGTGCAGATTATTGACCTCAAGTGGCTCACAGCACGGCCAGAGCCCGACGCCGCGCCTGGGTCGGCGGCTACGGAGAACGTCCTGGAAATGTGCACGGCCGTCCGCGACTGTGGCCTGGTGAGGTCCGTACGGAGGACCACAAGGCGTTTCGCGAACTCCACACAGCCGCTCCCGGGGTTGCTGAGGCGGGTGATATCCCTTATGTTCTCAGTACAGCTTAGCCCGCGATGAAACCGCCTCGGGGACCTGGTCTGGTGTTTATCAGAGCTCGCCCCTTCATCGATAGCGGGCTCTACACGCAGACACAACGAGAGAGCGTCCCCTGATGAGAGTCTTGGTCACTGGCAGCAGTGGTTTGATCGGATCAGAGGCAGTTGCCTACTTCGACCATCGGAAGGCGCAGGTCTTCGGAGTCGATAACAACATGCGCGCCGACTTCTTCGGCCCGGGAGGAGACACCAACTGGAATCTCCGCCGCCTCCAGGCAACTTGCTTACGCTTCGAGCACCACACCCTCGACATCCGCAACCGTGGCGCAATGGACCGAGTGATCGCGGACACTACCCCCGACCTGATCATCCACTGCGCCGCTCAGCCCTCGCACGATCTGGCCAAGTCGCGTCCGTTCGATGATTTCGAGGTCAACGCCACGGGTACGCTCAATCTCCTGGAAGCGGCCCGTTGGCACTCTCCCGACGCCGTATTCATCCTCATGAGCACCAATAAGGTTTATGGTGATGCACCCAACGAGGTGCCCATGGTCGAGCTGCCAACCCGCTACGACTATGCCCGTCCCGAGGATCGGGAGGGAGTCAACGAGACCTGCCGCGTCGACCAGTGCACCCACAGCCTGTTCGGGGTGAGCAAGCTGGCCGGCGACGTGATGACCCAGGAGTACGGCCGTTACTTCGGGTTGAAGACTGGAGTTTTCCGAGGCGGCTGCCTGACCGGGCCGCACCACAGCGGCGTCCAGCTTCACGGGTTCCTGTCCTACCTGGCGAAGACGGCTGTGCGGGGCGAGACTTACACGATTATCGGTTACAAGGGCAAGCAAGTCCGCGATCAGATCCACAGTGAGGACGTGATCAGGGCATTCGAAGCCTTTTACCGGGACCCGAGACCTGGTGAGGTTTATAACCTGGGTGGTGGCCGTGGCAACGCGGCATCGATCCTGGAGCTGCTCGACCGCTTTGGCCAGCTTACCGGCCGACCCGTGGCGACTCGCTATGAGGAAACGCCGCGGGTGGGCGATCATATCTGCTATATCACAGACATGGCCAAGTTTCGCAGCCACTACTCGGACTGGCACCTGACGCACGATCTCGGCGATATCGTCGATGAGATGTATGCCTTGTTGAAATCACAGGATACGAGCGTCGAACACTGATCTTGGCCGGCGCAGGCCTCGTGCGGTTGCCCGGTCCGCCGGTGCCGCCTTATAATCCTGATCGGCGAACCTCCACGCCCCAGCCCGGGACAGCGGTGCCGGTTTCGAGAATCGATCTGGGGAGACATGTTGATGCCAGAGGAAGAGTCCAAGCCGTACCCCTTCATCCCGCCTCCGAGAGCGGCCCGCCTTCCGGGGCTCGACGCGGTTGCTTCCAGGGAACAGGCTTCCATTCATTACTGGAGCCGCCGCGACCCGCTCAACGACCTGAGAACCGCGTGGCGTGCGAACACGGTCCGCCACATGTTCCACCTGCTTCCTGGAGAGACCCTCCTCGAGCTCGGGGCCGGCGCCGGCAACCTGACGAAGGCGCTCGTCAGGGTGACGCGGGGCGAGTGCCCGATCACCGCCGCGACGTTCGTTGATCCACCAGACTCGCGGCTTGCCGCGGCAACCGAGGCCCCCGTCGAGATGGTGGCGCTCCACGACCTGCCCGGGCCCTTGGCCGGGCGCCAGTTCGACTACGTCGTGGCAACCAATCTCCTGGATCTGAAGCACGGTCCGGCTCTCCTCCGCGAAGTCTACTCCCTGCTCAAACCCGGTGGACGATTGCTGTTCTTCGAGGCAAACCCGTGGAACCCCATCTACTGGCTCCGACGGCAGCTTTCTCGCGTGCTGCCGTTTCTGCGACGGGGTGACGAGCGGCGCTGCCCAATCAGATCCAGCTTTACGAGTTGCTCTCGGAGATCGGCTTTGTCTCCATCGGGGCAACCTGTTATGACTTCCTGTACTGGCCCATCCCGCGCTGGATGATGATCGTGCTTCGCAACCTGACGTTGATCCTGGAGAATACTCCAGTGATCCGGCGGTTCGCCGGGGCAATCTTCCTCTACGGTCAGAAGCCGCCCCGATCTCTACCCCGTCCAGCCGTCAAGATGACCGAGCACGCTGCCCTGCACGGAGCGGTCTCGGTAGTCGTGCCCTGCTATAACGAGGAGATGAACGTCGGCCCGCTGGTCGAGGGCTTGCTCCAGCACTACGGCGAGTACATCGACGAGATCGTTCTGGTTGATGATAACAGCAAGGACCGGACCCGCGAGGTGATGCGTGAACTGGCCGCTCACGAGCCGCGAGTCCGCCCGGTTTTTCGTACCCCACCCAACGGAGTGGGCCGAGCCTTGCGAGACGGATTGGCCGCCACGACCGGCCGGTACGTCCTGCTCATGGACTGCGACTTCCTGCACATCCTACCCGAGCTCCGCGACATGTTCGATGCGGCGGCGAGAGGCTCGGCGGTGGTGCTCGGCAGCCGCTTCTCGAGGTACAGCGTATTGATCAACTATCCGCTTCAGAAGATCTTTTGCAACCGAAGCTTCCACATCCTCCTGTCAATTCTGTTCCGCCGTCGTCTCCGCGACGTGACTAACAACCTCAAGCTGCTGCGCCGCGACGTCGTCGATCAGTTGGAGATCGAGTCCCCATGGTTCGCCGCCAACGCCGAGACCGGGCTGAAGCCGCTGCTTATGGGATACCCGACCCATGTCTCCTCGATCTCTTGGATTAACCGGACCCCGGAGATGGGGCAATCAAGCTTCTCGCTCCTGAAAAACGGTATCGGTTACATCCGAGTTCTGGGGAAGATGGTATGGCAGTCGCGGTTTGGGTTCAGACCTCTACCGGGCAAGGCATCGCCCGAACCGGCCGACCAGGTCCCCATCGCGGTGGCAACGACTGACGACCCAGCGTGTGACTGATGGTCGGGCCCGGCATCCTGCTAATAACCTCGAACCTCAGCGTCTTCGGGCAGAGCGGCTGAAGCCTTGATGGCTCTCCCGCAAGGACTTTCGTGAATGACGGACGACAGTGTTGATCCCGAGCAATCACGGCCGACACAGACAGACCGTGGGCGGTCTCGTTTCGGGGTCCGCACACTCAGCATTTTGTTCCTGTCCGAGGCGATTGTCCTCGCCCTCTTGCAGTTGCCCGGGAGTCTGGATTGGACGACGTTCGCTTTCATGGACCAAGGGGCTAACCTGTCGGTCCAGACGTTGCTCGACCGCGGTTTGGTGCCCACCGTTGATTTCGGCTACACCTATGGTCTCCTCCCCCTGCTGATCGGCCGGTTCTGGTTCGGTCTGCTGGGGGCGACACCTGTTGCCTATGCGGCGATGATGGTGATCGTCAACCTGCTGATTGCCTGGGGCTTGGCCCGCTGCCTCGCAGCACTGAAGGCGGGCCCAACAGGGGTCGCGCTCGTGGTCGCCACGATGCCTTGGGCGGCGCTCTACTCGTACATCAACCTGGCGCACGCCTTCGAGGCAACTCTTATCTGCCATGCCGTCGCCGTGCACGCTTCAGGCCGCCGACCGCGGGCCCTCGCCCTGCTCACAGCCTGCCTGTTCGCAAAGCCCGTAATGGCTTACGTGTACGGGCTCTTGCTTGTGCTACTGATCATCCGCCACGAGTGGGCTGGTGGTGTTCGCGGCGTCGTCCGGGCGCTGGCCCCCGCGGCCGCGATCGGGGTCATACTCCTGGCACTTTGCGGGTGCTGGTTCGGCGCCAAGCCGGTCGTCAACACATTGCTCCCCCTGGCCGGGGCCGCCAATTACCGGTACATGAACTACGGGTTCTTCCGCGGGATCGGCCGGAGGTTCTGGCTTCCGGAGAACGTCTGGCCGGCCTACTACCTGCGATCACCTGCAGGACACTACCTGGCCGGCACGGTGGTCCTGGCCGCTGCCGCCGCCGCCGCAGTCCTGCGGCTGGCACGCCGCTCACCAGCCACGGAAGATTTCGGCGACGAGATTGTTGCCTGCTGCGGCATCATGCACCTGACGTTCCTGACAACCTTTTACGCGGCCTGGATGTCGTGGACATATTATTACTATATCCTGATCATCGGCCTGGCAAGTCTGGCGAGAAGAGGCGGCCGTGCGGCCATGGTCGTTCTCTTGATCGTGGCCGCGGCCCTGGTGAGTGACAGGTACTTGCTGGGCTCTGTCCGTTACGGCTGGCGGAATTACCGGCCCACGGCGGATACCGCGTGGCTCTGGGCCAATGCCGACGAGCGTGAAGAGTGGCACCGAGTTCGTGAGATCATGGGAGACCAGCCTGGTTCGATGCTGACCACGCAGGGGGGCTGCGTTGAACTGCTTGTGCCGGGATTTGCTCGCCCGGAAAACGTCTTCATCTGCCGCGGCATTCCTTTAGCCTCTGAGCTCGAACGCAAGCTGGATCAGGTAGCTTCCGCCAAGGTGATTGTGATCCGGGACAGGACCAACCACATGCTTTTCCTCGAACAATGGCCCGAATTTGTCGAAGCCCTGGACGGCTGCGAACTGGCCTGGTCCAGCCCGAATTTTCGAGTCTATCAACGGCGCCGGCCCCCACGACAGGACTTCCGATGAGCCTTACCTCCCGTATCCGCCACTCGTTCATTGGCAAGGGAGTCCGGTTGGGAATCCACTTGCTCTACCACACCCGCCACCCCGGCCGCGACCCGGTGACTTATCGCCTCCCCGGAGAAATTGTTCTTCGGCTCTATCCTGAGGGTGAGATCGCCGAGTTCCTCGCGTTCCCGTGGCTATTCGAAAACACCGAGTTCTCGCTGGTCGCGGCGTTTCTCAAGCCTAGCATGCGAGTCATCGATGTCGGGGCGAATATCGGTCTCTACTCGATCCTCGCCAGGAGGCTTGTGGGCGATTCGGGTCAGGTGTTTGCCTTCGAGCCGTCGAGTGAGACCGGGGCGAGGCTGGAGCGGAACCTTGCGCTCAATGATTGTGGTAGCGTCCACGTGTTTCGGATCGGGCTCAGCGACGTCGCCAACGCATCGTTGCGACTTACGAGCGACGCGGGCTACGGCGACGCATACCGCTACCTCCGTGCTTCGTCGCACACCGCGCCCCCCGCCGACTCTGGCCGGGACGAAATCGTTCCAGTGACCACGCTCGATTGCTGGGCCGAGAAAACCGGGGTCGACAACGTCGATTTCCTCAAGGTGGACATTGAAGGGGGCGAGTATCGTATGTTCCTCGGAGCGCGGAAGTTTCCTCGCCGCCAACCCCAATATGGTTGTTATGTTCGAATGTGAAGCAGATTGGTGCGAGCGGGCCGGGTGTCGCCAGGAGCAGACGTTCGACTTGCTCAGGTCTTTCGGGCTAGGGCTCTATGCCTGGGATGGCCGGCGGACGGCGTGGGCCAGCGATGAGCGATCGGTTGCAAGCGCTGCAATGGTTTGGGCGTGTCGGGATCCAAGCGTGCTCCCCCGTTCTCTGAGAGTGCCATGGGGCGGTGGCAATGGCTCCGACTCGGGGCGATCAAGCGGCGCCGTGGTATCGGCTGTGCTCACCCGTCCGGCCACGATCCGCGCCAGCCACGCGTACGGCCTCGATCAGGCTTGACGGGTCGGCGAGCCCTTTCCAGGCGATGTCAAACGCCGTGCCGTGGGCCACGCTGGTCCGCACGATGGGCAAGCCCAGCGTGACGTTCACCGCGCGGCGGAAACCGGCAGTCTTGAGCGCGATGTGGCCCTGGTCGTGATACATGGCAACCACCGCGTCGAAGGCCCCGGCCAGAGCGTGATGGTACAGGGTGTCGTTCGGAAAAGGTCCTTCGACATCGAATCCCTGGGCAGCCATCATCTCGACCGCGGGCCGGATGATGCGAATCTCTTCGTCGCCGAAGAGCCCGTGCTCGCCCGCGTGGGGGTTGAGCGACGAGACTGCGATCCGCGGCTGGCGGCCGAAGAGCAGCGGCCGCATCGACTGATCGGCCAGCCGGATCTTGGAGGCGACCGCGTCCATGTTCAGAAGCTCGAAGACTTGACGCAGGGCGACGTGCAACGTCACATGAACGACGCCCAGCCCGGGGCGAGACTCCGTCGTTCTGGCGAGGGCTGACGTCACCTGGATTTGTTGCCAGGTAGAGCATCATGGCGTGATCCGCCGCGCCGCATCGCTGGGCCAGGATCTCGGTATGCCCGGGCTGGCTGATATCCCGCCAGACGCAGCGCCTCTTTGTTGAGCGGCAAGGTGGTGATCGCGTCGATCCGTCGCTCCATCGCCTGGTCGATCGCGGCGATCAAGAATTCGTAAGCCCCGCGTCCGGCCCTGGCGTCAACCTGGCCCGCCGGCACGTCAATCAACGAAGCCCTCGCCGCGATCGGCTCTGGGATCGAGGCAGGGAACGGTCTCGAGTGCGGGCCTGGCATCCTCGGGCCGATCGATGTCCTCGACCCAGGCGCCGCTCGATACCAGGTCGAGTGCCTTGCGCAAGACATCGGGATCGCCGACGACGAAGGGCTCGCAGAGGTCGTGCAGAACCGGGTCGGACCAGGCGCGGGCGATCACTTCAGGGCCGATGCCCGCGACGTCTCCCATTGTGATGGCCACTCGGGGCCGGATCTGGCGCGAGGGCATGGTCGTTCAGTCCTTTCCCCAGGCAAACCTCCTGAACGCGAACATCGTGCCGACTATTCAGGAAAATGGCATCCCGGTAAGATACTGTTGTATCATGTCGCCGCGGCCATGTCGGCGGGTCTTGTGGTTGGGCGACCGCACCTTTGAGCGGAGCGGTTCACCTGGGCGGCGACGAGTTCGGTGGTTTCAGTAGAAACGGCACATTGATGCTCAATCAAGCTCTCAAGGACGCTGTGATTTCATCGGTCCTACCCAGGGTACGTACCCCCGCGCAGTACGTTGGGGGCGAGCTGAACAGCATCGTGAAAGATCATCGGGGCGTGCGAGGCAAGGTTTGCCTGGCGTTTCCCGACACCTATGCCCTCGGCATGAGCCATCACGGGCTGCAGGTGCTTTATAGCCTGATGAACGCCCTCGATTGGGCCTGCGAGCGGGTGTTCACGCCGCTGCCCGATTTCGAGGCTGCCCTGCGCGAACGGAACTTGCCGCTTTACAGCCTCGAGACCTTCACCCCGCTCAATCAGTTCGACGTCATCGGGTTCTCGCTCCAGTACGAGATCTGTTACACCAACGTGCTGACGATGCTTGACCTGGGTGGAATCCCGCTCCACGCCGAGGATCGGGCCGACGACGACACGCTGGTGATCGCCGGCGGGCCGGGCGGGCAAAACCCGGAGCTGCTGGCGCCTTTCATCGACCTGTTCGTGATCGGCGATGGCGAGCCAAGCTTGCCGGTCGTTTGCGATATGTGGCGAGATCTCAAAGGCTCGGGCCTGTCGCGCGAGGAAAAGCTGGCCAGGATCGCCGCCAGCGTGAGCTGGGCCTATGTCCCGCGGTTCTACCGGCCGATCTACGGCGAAGACGGCACGGTTATCGACATTCAGCGGCTGCGAGATGATGTACCCGAGTCCATCCGGCCGTGCGTGATCCGCCGACCTCGAAGGGACGCCGCTGCCCATGCGGCCGATCGTGCCTTTCGTGGAGACCGCGCACGACCGGATCGCCATCGAGATCATGCGCGGGTGCCCGTGGCAGTGCCGGTTCTGCCAGAGCACGGTGATCAAGCGGCCCTTGCGTTATCGCACGGTCGAGACGATCGTGCAGGCCGCGCTCGAGAGCTATCAGAACACGGGCTACGATGAGATCAGCCTGCTTTCGCTGTCGACCAGCGACTACCCCCACTTCGAAGAGCTGGTGACGCGAATGAGCGAGGTCTTCACGCCGCTGGGGGTGAAGATCTCGTTGCCCAGCCTGAGAATCACCGAGACGCTGAAAAAGATCCCCGCGTTGCTCCAGGAAGGCCGGCGCAGCGGCCTGACGCTGGCGCCCGAAGTCGCGAGAGACGACATGCGTGAGCAAATCCGCAAACCCATCGACAACAATGATCTTTATGAAGGCTGTGCCGAGGCGTTTCGCCGTGGCTGGCGCAAGGTCAAGCTCTACTTCATGTGCGGCCTGCCCGGCGAGCGTACCGCTGACCTCGACGGCATCATTGAAATGGCCGAGACGATCGCCCGGATCGGCAAGGAGGTCACGGGCCGGTACGCCGAGGTTACGGCCAGCGTATCCAACTTCGTGCCCAAGCCCCACACGCCCTATCAGTGGAACGGCATGAAGCCGCGTGACTATTTTCACTGGGCCCACCGGTATCTGCGCTCGCGGGTCAAGCTTCGCAGCGTCACGGTGAAATGCCACGGCGTCGAGTGCAGCCTGCTCGAGGGCATCCTTACGCGGGGCGATCGGCGGGTCGCCGTCGCGGTTGAGGAAGCCTGGCGCAGAGGTGCCCGGCTCGACGCCTGGGGCGAATACTTTGATCCTCGGCTCTGGTGGAAGACGTTTGAAGACCTGGGCATCGACGTCCCCTTCTACAGCCAGCGCGAGCGGCCGGTCGAGGAGATCCTCCCCTGGGACCACATCCACATCAAGTATGGCCGCGATTACCTGGCCAAGGAGCAGAACCGCTCGGTCGTGCAGCTCGAGGCCATGGCGGCAGCGGTCTGAAACGATCACGGAGCGGTTGAGATGATAGGAGCCCGAGCATGGCGACCGACGTCACGACGAAGCTGCTCACGGCCGAGGAGTTCATGGCCGCCGATCTCGGCGACGGAAACTTCGAGCTCGTGCGTGGGGAGGTTATCCAGTTGCCGCCACCGATGCCTGAACATGGCGTGATCTGTGTCAATGTCGCGTTTGTTCTCGCGAAGTACGGCCGACAGACGGGTTACGGTTATGCCTTGTCCAATGATTCCGCCGTGGTGACCGAGCGCGGCCCCGACACTGTGCGCGGGGCCGATGTTTCCTTTTACAGCCATGATCGCTGGCCGCGATCCCAGGTAGGCTGGAAACTTCCGCCGGTCCAGCCGAACTGGCGGTCGAGGTGGTTTCGCCGGGCGATCGGCGAGGGGAAATCCTCAACAAGGTCGCCGAATATCTCGCCTCTGGCGTTCTGCTCGTCTGGGTCGTCTATCCCAAGAAAAAGGCGGTCGCCATCTATCGCTCGACCGACGAGCCGCCGGAGGTTTTGGAGCACGACGCGGTGATCGAGAACCTGCCCGAGCTTCCGGGCTTCCGTTGTCCAGTCGCTGACTTCTTCCTTTGAGCAGCACGTCCGCCGGAATCCAGCCCCCTTGCAGCCACTTGATGAATGCCTCTGCCGAGCCTGGAACGACGACTGCCAAGCGATGGTCTCACCTGGGTCCATGGTTTTGCCTGGTCGCCGCGGTTTGCTGGAGCGTGGCGATTCGCGTGCCGCTGATCGTCAACGCCACCGTTCACCTCGACAGCGACCTGGCCGTCGACGGGCTGACGCTCTTGCAGGCCGTGCAAGGCCGCTGGCGGTGGCATTACCCGGGAACACCCCACATGGGAATTGCCCCGTGCTGCTGAGCTGGGTTCAAGCCCGGCTCTGGGGCGCCAATGCGATGACGCTCGTGAGCGGGGGCACCGTCGCTTATGTCTTGGTGCTGCTGACGACGTTCGCGCTGGCCTGGCGCGTTTACGGCCGCGCCGTGGCGGCCTGGAGCCTGGTGCCCTTGTGCTTCGCCTCGACGGGCACTCTCTGGCTCTCGGGCCGGATCACCGGCGGCCATCTGCCGGTGCTGGCCTGGAGCGCGGCGGCCTGGCTGCTGCTGCATCTGGGTATTGGTGCGTCCGGGGCCGGCCCGACTGGCTCTGCTGGGTCTCTGGTGCGGACTTGGCATTTACCTCGACTCGATGTTTCTGATGACGCTGGCGGGAATGCTCTGCGCCGGGCTGGCCGCCGCCTGGCTCGCAGTCAAGCAGGGCGGAGGCGAGTCGAGCGCGGTTTTCGCGCGGCTTGCGTACGCGCGAAGGCCTCCGCCAAAGACCACCCCCGCCTTCGCAAAGGGGACAGCCGAGGCGGGTGATCATGCCGTGACCACCCCCCCAACCCCCCCTTCGCAAGGGGGGGAGAATCGGGTCGCTCGCCATTCCCTTTCCCCCCCTTGCGAAGGGGGGGGCGAGGGGGGGTCGGTCGGGCGGGCGAGATGCGTCTGAAGACCGCGCTCGAGCAGACGTCGCTCCCGACCGGCCAGGCCGGGTGTCCCATGGTTTTTCGATGGTCCTGGCTCTGGCGATGGGCCTCTGCGCGGGCGCTCGCCCCGATGGATCGGCAAGCTGGTTGATCCTCATGACGCTTACGCCGATCAGTTCTCCTGGAGCCTCGAGCCGCGCCTGCTGGCCGAGCACGTGAAGATCTTGACGCTTGACTGCCTTCCCCGTCTGATCGCCGGTCACCGGCTGCCCCGCCTTGAAGCCGACCCGGACCCCGCCCTCCTCGGCTCGGCCGCACCGCTGCAACGGAGTGCCGGCAGGCAACACTGGGTTTCGGTTGGCCGGCCCTGGCCCTCACGGTCCTGGCTCTTGGCGGGTTCATCGCGGCGCTCCACTCTCTCGCTGGGCTCGCGCGGTCGAGCCCCGACCGCAGCCAGAGGCTGATCACGGCCGGTATCCTGACATCTTCCCTGCTCGTCGTGGTCGGGTTTCTGGTGAACCGCAACATCTTCAATTCCGACAATTACCGTTACCTGGTGTTGTTGCTCTTGCCATGGTCAATCGGGCTCGGCTGTGTCATGCAGTCGTGTCAGCCTGGTCGCGGGCCGGGTCTGCAGGCCGCGAGTCTGTTTGCCATCGCGCTGGCGGTCCTGTTCACGATCGACGCGATCGCATGGTATCGTCGATTGGGGTGGCTCGACGAGCGGTGCGTCCCGGTCCGCCGGCGGCTCGACGACGCGGCACTCGCCTGGCTTGAAGAACGCCCCGACGTTCGCTGGATCCAGGGCGGTTACTGGGATGTCTACCGGCTCTCGTTCCTGACCGAGGGCCGGGTTACGCGGCGTTCCGCTGCCGGTCTTTCCCGACCGGTTTCCCGGGTGGCAGGTGGAATGCCCCGGTGGCCGGCCGCAGATTCTGGTGCTGCGATCGTCGCCCGAAGGACAGTATTTCTTGAACCAGGCACTGCGGCAGGGGGGTAGAATTCTGTTCCGCGACAGAGGGCTCTTCATCGTCTTCTGGCCCACGCCGTTGCCCCCTTCGACTGCGTTCTGATAAGGCCGCTCGTTTCGATCAGCCGGCTCGATTCCGTCATGAAGGAGTCAGTGTGCCAGAGACTCAAGGTGATGTCGATCACGGCCAGACCTGGTATCCACGCAAGCGGTGGGGCTGGGCAGACCTGTTCGCCCTTCTAGTCTGGACGGCGGCCGTGGGCTGGCTCTTCTGGGACGTCGTCAGCCTCAAGGGCGCTTTTTTACTTCGACATCACTGAGATCAATTATCCTTACCGATTCTTCTTCGCCGAGGAGCTGCGGGCGGGCCGGTTCTCGCGCTGGTGCCCCTGGCTTTACTGCGGCATGCCGCTTTACAGCGAAAGCCAGGCTGGCTATCTCCACCCGTTCAAGTACCTTTTTATCCCTGGATGGAGACCTGGAAGGCGTTCAACCTTGACACCGTGCTCTCGATCTGGCTGACGGGAGCTGGGAACCTACGGCTGGCTGCGGCGCCACGTTCGCCCGGCGGGCGCACTGACCGGTGCCGCCCTCTTCGGGCTGGGCGGCTACACCTGGCGCACCTGGTGCACACCAGCATGATCAACGCTCTGGCCAGCGTTCCCTTCGTGATCTGGGGGCTGGAGTGGTCGTGGGAAACCGGCCGGTGGCGGGGCGTGGTCGTCGGAGCGATTGCGCTGGCCTGCCAGGTGTTCGCGGGTCACTTGCAAGACGTTCTGCTCACCTCGGGGATTGTCGGTCTCTACGGCGTTTTCCGCGCCCTCACTGAACCTCCGGGCTATCCCCGTTGGCGACCCCTTGCGATGGCCGCCGGCCTCGTTGTGCTGGGCGTTTTGCTCTCGGCCGTTCAATGGGTTCCTTCCAAGGAGCTGCTGGACCGCTCGCCTCGCGCCGGGGGGCTCAGTCACGACGACGCTCGCCTATGGCTCGTGGCATCCGGAGTTGCTTCCCGCCCTGGTGGTGCGGGAGGCCTACGGCACGCGCGCCCGAGACACCGACTGGATGCACGGCTTTTACCCTTACCATGAGATGAACGCCTACCTCGGCCTGCTTGGTCTGGCACTCGCCGTCATCGGGGCAGGGGGGCCAGGTTTGAACGATCGCTGGACCAACTTCTGGGTGCTGCTGGCGGCCATCGGCGGCGTGCTTGATGCTAGGCAAGTTCACGTTCCTGTTCGACCACGCCCACCAGATACCTGTTCTGGGCAGCTCGCGAGAGCCGGTCCGGTTTCACCTCTGGGTTTCCCTGGCGGTCGCTGCGCTGGCCGCCGCGGGCGTTGACCGGCTGGGCCGGCCGGGGCCAGTCCGGCTGCGATACGCCCTGGGGCTGGCCCTGACCCTGATCCTCGTCTCGATCCCGATCATGCTTTATATCTATAATCCAGTCTGGACCCAGCCCAAGCGCTGGGCGCACGCGTATCACCTGGCTCGCTATCGGTGGCTGGGCCAGGAGCTGACGATCGCAACGGCCCGCACGGCGACTCATCGTCGTGCTGGGTTTTGCCGCGATGTGGTGGGCCGCCCGGACGACCGATGCCTGTCGCAAACGCAGGCTTGCGGCGTTGCTTCCCTTCCTGGTTCTGGTTGATCTGGCGACGGCCCACCTCAAGGATGCCCCAACGGTCTCACCGGCTTACTGGACCTCGCCGCCGGAGACGGTGCGGGTCCTCAAGGCCGAACCCAGACCTCATCAGGGTCTTCGGAATCGCCGACAAACACTCGGGGGAGCCGGGCTACGCCTCGGAGCGGATCGATTTTCTGCCCGCGCGTGATCCGCTGGACTGGAGCCTGCCCGCCGCCTGGGGCCTGTCGGGCTCGGCCGGCAAGACGCCGATGATCTCGAAGCGGCTGCTCGACTACTTCGATCACGTCAGCAAGCGGCCGGCTCGATATCGAGAGCGTCAGCCACGTGGTCACGGGGCGGAACACGAAGCACCGCTTCCCACCCAACTTCCCGGTGGGTGCCGGTTTCATTCATCGCAACAACACGAGTCCTTCCACGACTCGCGTTTGATGGGGCGACCGGTCTACGCCGAGGATCACGCCGACGCCGTCGCGGCCCTCGAGCGAGTCGGCGCCGAGACGAGGGATCGACTAATCGTCGAAGACCCGTCCCGGCCGATCCCTGAGGACGCCGTGGTCTCGGGCTCGGCGAAGATCGTCGCCGACCTTCCCGAACGTGTCGTCGTCCAGACCGAGGCGGCTGCTCCCGCTTACCTGCTCCTGGCCGATACGTTTGATCCAGGCTGGAGCGCCAACCTCGACGGCCAGAGCGTACCGATCCGTCCGGCCTACGTCGCCTTCCGCGCGGTCGCCTTACCGGCGGGCAAGCACACGGTGGTTTTCACCTACCAGCCGGCTGGGTTCACGCTGGGCCTCTCCATCTCGGCCGCGGGCGCCATTCTGGCGGTACTCCTCCTGTTCCTTCCAGCCTGGCCGACCACATCCGATCACGAGGGCGTCCTCAAGCATCCCGTCCGTTTCCGCAAAGTCTTATTCCTGACTCTGGCCCTGATCATCGCCCTGTCGGCAATTCCCATCGGCCCCGGCGGCCGCATCACGATGCCGAGCCGCTGGAAAGGCAGCGTTCACCAGCACACATGGGGAGCCGGGATCGCGGCGATGAAGGCCAACCGAGGGTAAGCCCACGATTGCCCGGTGAGAGACAACCCAGGACCTGCCCGGATTGTTGGCTTCGTTTTCCCGGACCCATCGCCGCGAAATTGATTCTAAAGCCCAGATATCTTTGACCTTGCGTCCACAGCGATTTGGCTTCGTTATCGACCTTTTCTCTTTCGGGCCGGTCGTGCCGCACGCAGAGGTCAGCAGCTAACGCGTAAATCGGCTGGAGCTGCCACCGAAATGTTCCGTAGATTCGACACATTCAAACGTCTTGGTATCTTTGACGCACTCGCCACGGCGGGGCAATCGCGCACAACCAGCACAATCGTCAATCCCGTCACCACCAGCGCGATCACCCCGCCGCCACGGAGGCCCCATGCACCGCCCGCCATTCCCGATACCGACTTTTCAAGGAGCCGGAGGCGACACGCCTCCAGTATAAGTGTGCGCCAGGTTCGCCCGACTCTTGCCGATACTTTGGGAATTTGCTCTAGTAGCAATCCTCACTGCAAAAGGCGAGCCATGAATGCAGGCCCTACCCTATACACGGCTCGTATGGTCGCCGCTGGGAATTGGCGGGTCTGGGACAGGGACCGCAGTCAGTGGGTGACCGATCTACTTCCCAGCTATCCTGATGAGCTTCTGCGGGATTTAAACGGCCCCGCCAGTGTTCCCTCGGTCCATGAGCAGCCTTCCGATGAAGGCCCGACCGAACGCCTTATCCGCGTGGCATATCTGACCGCATCCGGGGCAGCCCTGGGCGGGCCAATAGCCGTTTGGTTATTCTTGCCGGAACCGCCGGGACCGGGTGAAGCCGGATGCGGCCTTGAAGTTCTCGGCGCATTCCTCTTCGGTCCGCTTGTGGCGCACTCGTGGGAGGGCTGCTCGGCCTTACGGCAGGCCTGATCTTCAACAGCTTGGTAGGGTGGGTCAGTGGGAGCTGAGCGAAACGCGACCCACCGGAGTGCGGTGGACTGAACCGGTGGGCCTCGCTGCGATGACCGAAGGACTGTTCGGTAAGAGATTGGCAGTGGTTTCCCCGGAGGTTCAGCGGCGGGTATCAATCGATTTCTGCCTACGCCGCGTTGTGCCGCGACTGCTGGTACGCCCGGTATCCCTTCTCCTCGAGGATTGCCGAGCCCAGCCATTCGTTGATCCGCCGCTTGATCGCGGCGCGCCGATCGTTGTTGCGATAGACGGACCGGGCGAGGTCGACGAATCGGTGCCCGAACTCCTGCCGCACGCTCGAACTCCCGGATCTCGTCCTCAACCTCCCAGATGGCCGTGTTGATCGCCTTGAGTTCAAGGATCATCTGATCTAACTTGTGGGACCAGGGGATTGTTCTGTCGCGTGCCTCGGCCAGGACAGCCATCTCGCGGCGGATGTTCGGGAGCTTGGCCGGGTCATTGATACGCTCGCTCTTGATCTCCAGGATGGTGATCTTGTCCAGCAGCTCACCGGCGCGACCTCGATCGGCACCGACGCAATCTTCGGCCGCGCTTCCAGCCGGTCGGAGAGCGCCTCGGCCATCCGGGAGAACACGCCCTCCCAGTCGCCCAGACGTGTCTGGCGGAAGAGCCGGGCGGTGGGATACCAGGGGCTGTCCTCGCGCTCCAGCATCCACCGCCAGTCGCTGAAGAACGTGTGTGCGACCCAGACCGAGGCACCCAGCGCACCGGCCAGATGCACGAGGGCCGAGTCGCAGCCGATCACCAGGTCGAGGTTCTTCACGATGGCCGCGGTATCCATGAACGGCCCGGCCTCGCGATCGATTCGATCGGTGAAGTTGACGATCGGGAACCGATCAGACACGTCGCGAACCTGCTCGGCTCCCGGCCCTTTCTGGAGGCTGATGAGAGTGACGCCCGGCAAACGGGCCAGCGGCTCGAGCTCGGCCAGGCGGAAGGAGCGGAGGTGGTCGCGGCCGTACTTGGGACTACCTTGCCAGGCGATGCCGACCAGGAACCGCCCCAGGGGACGAAGCTCCCGGCGCCAGAACTCCACCAGGTCGGGACGCGCGTGCAGATAGGGGACAGTCGCGGGGACGGTGTCGAGCGTCGTGCCCAGGATCCGCGGCAGGCTCATGAAGGGAGCATACACGTCGAAATCGGCCCGGATCTCATCATGGGCCGCAAGCTGGTCGATGCCCGGGCACGACTCCAGGAGCGGCAGCAACGCCTTCTGGCAGGCGACGATCACGGTCCCGCCTCGCTCCTTGACGAGAGCCGCATAGCGGATGAATTGCAAGGTGTCGCCCACTCCCTGCTCGGCGACCAGGAGGATTGTGCGGCCGTCGAGCGGGCTCCCGTCCCAGAGCGGCTTCACCATCTGCCTGGCGAAGTCGGTCCCCCGCCAGCGCCACTCGAAATCGACCCAGCCCCGCTCGTAATCGCCCAGCATGAGCAAGGTCGCGGCGCGGTTGACCCGACACTCGGTGTAATCGGGCTGCAACCTCAAGGCCTCCTCGAAGCAGCCCAGGGCTTCCTGCGGCTTGCATTGCCGCGCCAGTGCGGTACCCAGGTTGTTGTGACTCTCCGCCAGGCCTGGATTCAGCTCGATGGCGTGCCGGAAGCTGACGACTGCCTCGTCGACTCGGTCCAGCTCGAGGAGGGCACTGCCGAGGTCGCAGGCCGCCTCGGCGTATTGTGGTCGGAGCTCCAGGGCCTGGCGATGACTCCGTACCGCCTCGTCCCACTCACGGCGCGCGGCCTGTACCAGTCCCGTAGCGTGGTGGGCTTCGGCGCGGTTCGGGTTCGAGCGCAAGGCCTCGTGCAGGAAGTCGAAGAGCTCGTCTGTCTTCCCCGCCTTGATCAGCACATGAGCGAGTTCATCATAGGCACGAGGCTCGTCGGGATTGGCCTTCAGTGCGCGGCGATAGCAAGCTGCCGCCTCATCGAGTTTTCCTTGCTTGAACAGGACGACGCCCAGGTTGTTCAGGCACCGCGAGTATTCAGGCTCGAGCGCCAAGCGCCTCGCGATAGACCTCCTCTGCCTCCGCGGGCGAGTCCTGGGCCGCGAGGGCCACGCCCAGGTTGTTGAGGTCTCCGGGGGCGAGCTGGATACGCCGCCGCGCCTGGCGGTAGGCTTCGACCGCGTCCTTGTACAGGCACTGGAACAGGCAGGCCTCTCCCAGCAATCGCCAGGCTCCCACATTTACGGGATCCTCACGCAGGATCTCCCGGCATAGCGTTTCGACCTCGGGATACGCTCCTTCGCAATGGTGCTGCCACGCAAGGGCCACGCGTTCGTGCGTCATGGCATCCGTTCCCTTGGACTGTAGTGTCCTCGTAAGCTCGCCGCAGAGCGGGTTGAGAGGGGCGACGGCGAGAGTCGAGGTGAAATCGCGGCGGCGAATCGCCTGCATTCATGCCAACAGGCAAAGAGATGTCCGCGTTGGCATTCTATACAGAATCGGGAGCGATCGAGCAATGGCGACTGAGAGGGGAGATGGCGGACTCATCAGATGGGGCAGGGGCCTCTGGAGATGCTTGACTGAGCGGAGGGCACCAGTATGATGGCCGTAGCGCGGTTCACACAGAGGTTGCGCACGGGGCAGCAGCGATGTCCACTCATACTAACCCGAAGCGTTAGCGAGGATTCTCCTGGCGATCCCCTCGCTGACGCTTCGGGTTGGTATGGCCGATCGGCGACGCATCTGAAAACCGCGCTACGCTGGGTCGGCCTGTGATTCTCTTGTCGCGATCCTGGATTCCCCAACGCTTTTGAAGACGCCGCGAGACTCTCGACTGCGCATTCTTCACTTTGCCGCAGGCTCTTCTGGAGAGAAGCGAGGTAGCCGCCGTGAGCGCACGACACCGTCTTTTTCATGCTCTCGTTCGACCATTTACACACGCGATCTGTTTGATCACGATGCTGGGGCTTGTCTCCTGGCTGGTGCTGGGGCGTGGAGGCTGCGTGCCCTCGAGCCGGCGGCCGCGGCTCGAGCAGCCGGCGGGCGAACCGGTCGGGGACGTCGATAACGATGACCTCTTGAAGGCTGGGGCCAACGATGGCAACTGGCTCATGTACGGCCGCACCTACAACGCTCATCGCTACAGTGCTTTGAAGCAAATCAACACCAAGAACGTATCCCGACTGGTTCCGGTCTGGACGTTCCAGACGGGAGTGCTCGACGGCTTCGAGTGCTCGCCGCTGGTCATCGACGGCATCATGTATCTGACGACGCCCTGGAATCACGCCTACGCTGTCGATTGCAAGACCGGCTCCCAGCTCTGGCACTATCAGAAATCGCTGCCCGAGAACCTGGCGCTCTGCTGCGATGCCGTCAATCGGGGATTCGCGGCCTGGGGCAACCGCCTCTACATGGCGACGCTCGACGCCCACCTGGTTTGCCTCGACCGCAACACCGGCGAAGAGGTCTGGGACACTCCGATCACCGTCCGCGGCGAGGACGGCAAGGAGATCGGCGACATCTACAAGATGGCCTACAGCGCGACGGTGGCTCCGCTGGTGGTCAAAGACAAGGTGATCATCGGCATCAGCGGTGCGGAGTACGGCATCCGAGGATTCATTGATGCCTACGACGTGAAGACGGGTAAACGCCTCTGGCGGTTTTATACCGTTCCCAGCGCCGAAGACAAATCCGAGCATGCCCGCAAGGCACTGGCAACCTGGGAGGGCAATTCCTGGCTGACCGGAGGCGGCTCGGCCTGGGTCACCGGCACCTACGACCCCGAGCTCAACACCCTTTACTGGGGGATCGGCAACCCCTCGCCCGACTTCAACGGCGACGTACGAAAAGGCGATAACCTTTACACATGCTCAATCCTGGCACTCAACCCGGACGACGGTTCGTACAAGTGGCATTTCCAGAACAGTCCCCACGATGTCTGGGATTATGACGGAGTGAACGAGCCGGTTTTGGTCGACATCACCAGGGAGGGCAAACCCGTCAAGGCGCTGATCCAGGCACATCGGAACGGCTACTTTTACTGCCTGAATCGAGAAACCGGTGAGTTCCTTTATGGCAAGCCATTCTGCGAGGTGACCTGGACCGACCGGACCAAGGGGGCCGATGGTCTCGATCCCAAGACGGGCCGGCCGTTCGTGAACCCGGCGGCTCTGCCCACCGCGGCGGGAGTGCGCGTTTGTCCCGGGGCGGCGGGCGGCAAGGAGTGGAACCCGCTCGCGTTCGATCCGGTGACGAGCACCGCGTTCGTGCCCGTGATCAACAACTGCGCCAAGTTCACCTCGGGCAAGGCCTTCTTCATCAAGGGACAGCCTTACTGGGGCAGCTCGCTGACGCTGATCGATAACCAGGCCTCGGGCTCCTTCAAGGCCATCGATGTGACGACCGGCAAGATCAAGTGGGACGTGGCCGCGCGCTCGCCCATGGTGGCCGGTGTGCTGGCGACCGGCGGCGGTCTCGTGTTCACGGGCGATGCCGAAGGGTTCTTCACGGCGTACGACTCCCAGACAGGCAAGGCCCTGTGGAATTTCCAGTGCGGCTCGGGACACCACTCCGGCCCCATCACCTACAGCCTCGACGGCCGGCAGTACATCGCGGTGTCCGTGGGCTGGGGAGGATGGACGGCCGGCTTCGCGGGTGACGGAGCCCCCTGGCTGCGTAACGCGCGCCGCGGAAATACTCTCTTCGTCTTTGCACTGCCAGAGAATGCAGGATGAAATCTTATTGGTGCCGAGTCTGTGCGTTCCTGTTGACGTATGGTGTTCTGGTCTCGCTTTGCGTCGGGGCGACGACGTCAAGGGTGAGTGCTGCCTCCGGGCAGAAGACCCTGACCGTCTGCGCCGTGCCGGCCGCGATGCCTCGCACCGGCAAGGCACCTGACGGTACGCCGCAGGGTCTCGATGTCGCCGTGGCGCAGCGAGTGGCGCGCATCCTGGGGCGAACGGTCGAGTTCCACTGGTGTGCCAGCGCCGAGTGTAGCTGGCATTGCCTGCCCGAAGGCCGGTGCGACATGGTCGTCGGCCAGCCCCAGGACTCCGGGCCGCGCGACGTGGGCTGGAGCGTGCCCTATGCCGGCGCACAATTTGGGCTGGTGGTACCGTCTGGCACGCAGCACCAAAACGTTCGCTCTCTGACCGATCTTCGCGCCAGGCGGGTCGGGATCGTGACGGGCACGGTGGCCCTCGCGGAAAAAGACCATACGGTGATCCGCTTCAAGACGCGTGAAGAGTTGCTGAACGGTTTCGGTGCCGCGTCGCTGGACGCCGCTTTCGTTGACGCCGATTTCGCGGCCTGGTACCTGCACGGGCACCCCCAGCTCGAGCGAGGTCTGCGGCTCGTGACCGAGTATGTTCCTCGCGAGCACTGGAACATGGCCCTGGCCGTTCGCGCCGCGATTCGGAGCTCCTTGTGAAGCTGAACCGGGCCCTGGCTCAGCTTGCCGAGACGGGCGAGCTGCGAAAGATCTATGCGGAGCATGGGGTGCCATTGCGTCCGCCATTCACGGCGTCCGCCGCGCGGCCGGCAACCTCCGATCGCTGGCCGCGTATCCGCGCTCGGGGAGAGCTGGTCGTGAGCATGGACCCCGCCAACTTGCCCTATTCCAGCGCCAGGGAGGATCGGCCGGGTTTCGACGTGGAGCTGGCACGTGCTCTGGCCGAAAAACTTCAGGTCAAGCTACGCATTGATTGGCTCGATGTTCAGCGAAACACCGCGGTGGGGCAACTCCTGGCGCAGCAGTGCGACCTCGTGTTCGGGGAAGCCGTCGCGGCCAACATCGTCGCGGATGAAGAGGAGCTGGCGGGGAAGGTCCTCTACTCGCGGCCTTACTACGGGACAGGCTATGTGCTCGTCCGGCGCAAGGATGGTCCTCGCGTCCAATCGCTGGCGGAGCTGAAAGGAGCCAAAGCTCAACGACTAGGAGCCGAGGCCGGCTCGGTCGCTGATTACAGCCTTCGACAGCGGGGCTACCTGCGGCGCTTGTTTCGCAACCAACTGGCCACGCTCAAGGCCTTGAGTGACGGAGACATTGACGCCGCGTATCTCTGGGCCAACGTGGGCTGGACCCTGCACGTCTCTCCGGAGTTCAAACTGGAGATCGTCCCGGAGTACGTGCCCGAAGACCACTGGAATATCGCGATCGCCATGGGCGTCGGCAACGACGAGCTGAAGCGCCATGTCGACGCGGCTCTGGAAAGTTTGATCTCAGACGGAACGGTCGCCCGCACCCTGGCCCGTTACCACGTGCCCTTCTTCGCCCCCTTCACCGAACGAGCCGCCGATGCCCAGGGGAGCGCTGAGCAACCTATTCACCACGGAGTTGCCAACCGCGGTCCTGAATCCAAGATGCAAAAAATCGCGACCTCCAAGCACCCGTACTCAGGACTGGCCCGAGTTCGCTCGGCAGGAGAGCTTGTTGTGGGGCTGGATCAGAACAACCTGCCATTTTCGACGGCCCATCCCAGGCCGGCAGGGCTGGACCTCGAAATCGCCGGCCTGCTCGCCGAGCAACTGGGCGTCACGTTGCGGGTCTACTGGGCCTACTCCGCGCACGATTCCTATCCCTCGAAACTGGCGGCGAAGCAGCTTTGCGACGTGATCCTGGGAGTCATGCCCGACGATCGGTTCGGCCAGCGGGTGCTCTATTCCCGGCCCTATTATGTCGCCAAATATCTGGTCGTGACGCGAGCTGGCGAAGGACGTCCCGCGGCGGAGGAGCCTGTGGCCGTGGAGGAAGGTGTCGCGGTGCGGGGGCTGAAAGGGCGGACGCCGCGGCCCTATCCCAGCACCGAAGCCGTCCTCGAAGCCGTCGCCTCGGGACGAGTCAAGGCTGGCTATGTGATCTCGACGCGGGGCCCGTGGCTCGCGGAGCAGCACTGGCCAGGGAAACTGGAGTTCCATCCGACAGGAGCGTCCACGGATTCCTTCCCCATCAGCGCGGCGGTACGCAAGGCGGACGGCGATCTCAAGGAAGCCATCGACCGCGCCTGGGATGAGCTCGATCGCTCGGGCCGCCTGGCGCAGGTCTTCGCCCGCTGGCACATCCCTTTCGATTCGGTTGTGGTCCCTGATCGCAAGAAAGAGCCGCGACCGTGAAGCGACCAGTGCGTGAAAAACGCTCTTTCCGATGGGCCGTTTTGACTGCCGCTTTGTTGTGCTGGGCCGCTGTCGTGGCGGCCCGGGCGAGAGGTCCCGAGCCTGCGGCCGCGACCCAGGATGCGGCGGCGGCGCTGGCGGAGGGCCAGGCACTCTTTCGCGGCTTATGCAGTGGCTGTCACGGCGGTGCTGGTCGCGGCGGCAAGGGACCCGACCTGACCGACAATCGCTGGATTCACGGTGGCACTGATGACGACATCGCCCACGTCATTACAAATGGTGTGCCCAAGACGACCATGAAGAAACTGGGTGATGCTCTCAAGCCAGAGCAGGTAAAGAAGCTCATTACTTATATCCGCAGCCTGGCCCGATCTCCTTCCGAGACGACCTGGAAGCCCTACCTGAGCGGCGATCCCGGGGCGGGGCGAAAGCTCTTCTTCGACCTCAAGTCCAAGGCCCAGTGCGTGAAATGCCACAGCATCGGGGGCGATGGAGGCCGGATCGGACCCAGCCTGGATCGCATTGCCAGCCGTCGCGCTGCCGAGTTCGTCATGGAATCGATCGTCCAGCCTTCCAAGGAGATCGCTCCCGAATTCGAGGCGGTCGTCGTTGCAACGAAAGAGGGCAAAGTCATCACGGGCCTGCGTATCAACGAGACTAACTTCAACATCCAGCTCCGCGAGGAGAACGGCCGCTTCCACTCGTTCCTCAAGCGCGATCTCGAGGAAGTCAAAGTCATGACGAAATCGCTGATGCCCGAAAACCTGCCGGAGATGTTGTCTGTCAAGGAGCTGCACGACCTCTTCGCGTACCTGATGACACTGGAATGATGATATCGCGGACTGAAAAGGAACGATGTCTCGCTCATTGCCTCCCGCCTCTTGCCTACGCTCGGAGGAAATGGCACGCACTCCATGCCAAATGAAGGTGCCGCTCTTGACTGGCAAGGCGTTCTCTCGTTATCTTCCCACACTATACTTTGCGAGACAAAGTAAGTTCAGCCTAGCATCCTGATCCAGGTCTGGAAGGCGACGTGGGATCGGCCTGGTGGGGAGGAGCCGGATGGAGTTCGGGCCGGTATTCTGGTGGGAAGAGCGGCGGGCCGCGCGAAACTTGTGGTTCTACGCGGCACGGTCGATGGTGGTCGCATCGCTCTTGTTCGGGCTGGGAGCGGTCTGGTGGGCCCGCGTCTCGCGGCTGGAATTCAGCCGGGTTGATCAGATGGCGAAGGCGGGGGAATGGTTTTTCGCCGTCGTCGCGGTCGGCCAGGTGTCGATGGTGCTCTTCGCGGCACCCGCGGCGACGGCCGGGGCGTTCTGCTCGCGGATGGTTCGAGGTCAATTGGGGCTGATGATGATCTCCGGGGTCAGCCCGCGACAGATCGTTGTCGGCACCCTCTGCGCCCGGCTGCTCACCGTGCTGGGAGCCGCGATGTGCGTGATCCCGGTGCTAGCCCTGGGCTCTCACCTCGGCGGAATACCGCCCCAGGCGCTCGTGCGGCTCGAGCTTGTCACGGTGGGGTGCGCAGTGCTCGGCTGCGCCCTCGCCCTGGTCTTCTCGATCGAGCGCGGCGCCTTCACGAAGCTCTCATGGCCACCTACGTGGTCCTTATCGGTTGGGTGCTGGGATATCCGATCCTGATCGCGATCCAGCTTACATCGATTGGCCGCTTCATCCCCGCCGGCTCCACGGGCGCCTCACTGGCCATCAATCCCTACGGGCTTGCCCTCCAGGCGACGATGAGCCCGTCGTCGTATCACCAGGAGGACGGCTGGCTCTTCCTCGCAAGCACGCTCGCCATTGCAACGGCACTGACGGCCTTGGGCTGCTGGCGTCTCTCGCCCGCGACGCTCGGAGATTCCAGTTCGATTCGGCGGCGATGGTCGCTCCCGCGCCCGCCTCGACTCTCGCTCGTGAGCCTTGACGCCTATCCCCTCTTCTGGCGGGAATGCCGTCTCCGCACGCCGACGCGATGGATCGGTCTCCTCTGGGCAGTCTACGTCGTCGGGGCCATTCTTTTCACCGCCCTGGCAATCAGTGCTGCCACCGAGTCGGGGACCCGGCGTTGGGCATGGACGGGCCCCTTCAACGGGTTTCAGACGGTGGTCGGCCTGGTGCTCCTGAGCATTGTGTCTCCCGCGGCGCTGGCCGAGGAACGGTCGCGTGGCAGTCTCGAAGTGCTCCTGACGACACCGCTGTCAACCAGTAGCCTCGTGCTCAGCAAGTGGTGCGCCTGCTATCGCGGAGTCTTCGTCATGGCCCTGCTGCCAACGCTCGTGGCTATGGCCCACGCGGTACAGAGCGGCCGCTGGCGTGGCGTGCCGCTCGTGCTCGGGACCGTCTTGGTTCAGGGTGCGGCGATCACCAGCCTGGGGATCGCTCTGGCCACCTGGTCCGCCCGCATCGAACGCGCTTTGATCCTCTCTGTCGCCGCCTCCGTGCTCATGACCGTGGCCTGGATTCCCTTCGTCTTGCTCCTCTTTGCGCCAACGAACTCTCCCTCGGCCTGGCCTCCGCGAGCCCGTTTCTGGGCGTTGCTCTGCTCACCAACTCGATCCGAGAGTCGTCAGTTGCCGATTGGCAAACGCGTGCTGGCTGGTGCCTGTTCTGGATCTTTGCCTACGCCGCCGTTTCCGTGTCGCTCCTCGTCGCGACTCTCGCCTCCTTCGACCGCTGCCTGGGTCGCGCGGGAAGATCATCGTTCGGGCGTCGCCCCATATCGCCGCCTCACTAGCGCTCCACGTCAACCTCAAGGCCGGGGAAGGTCCGCTTCAGGTCTTCGATCCCGGCGTCGGTGATCTTGGTCAGGGCGAGATGAAGGTAATGGAGTCTGCGTAAGCGCTTGATGTGGACGATTCCGGCGTCGGTGATCTTGTCGTTGCAGAGGTAAAGCTGTTCGAGGGAGACGAGAGGCTCGAGGGCAACGAGCGAGGCGTCGTCGACGTGGGTCGCGTACAGGTTGAGCCGTTTCAGCTTGGTGAGCGCCTTGAGGTGAACCAGTCCGGGGCCGACAACGTGGGTATCGGGAAGGGAGAGGTTCGTGAGGTTCGTCAGCCCCCGGAGATGAAACAGACCGACGTCGCTGACGGGGGTCTTCGTCAAGATCAGGGATTCGAGACCGCTCAACGTGCCCACCGGGGCGAGGCCCGCGTCACCCGCCTGCGTGTGGCCGAGATCGAGCTCTCGCAAGGAACGGAGTCCCTGAAGATGAGCCATGCCGGCGTCGCCGATGGAAGTCTGGGTGATGCGGAGACGGCGGAGCTTCGGGAAAGTCGTGAGGACCGCGAGTCCCGCGTCGGTGATGTTGGTCTGGGAAATGTCAAGGTCGGCAAGCTCCGGCAATCCGCTCAGCCGGGCGAGCCCAGCGTCGCCAACCGAGGCACCCCACAGGTTGAGATTCTCGAGCCGTGAGAGTCTTCGAACCGCGGCCATGCCCGCGTCGGTGATGGCATCTCCGTCCTGGTTCACGAACTTGCCGATATTCAGAATCCGAATCTTCGGCATGTTCTTGGTAACAGGAAGGCCAGCGTCTCCCACACCGGTTCCGTAGAGGGTCAGGGTCTCGAGGTCCTTGAGTTTGCCGAGCCGGGCAAACCCCGAACTGGTGACCTTGGTCTGGTCGATGTACAGCTCCTTCAATCCCACGAGCTTGGCAACGCTCTCCATGCCGGCATCGCCAATCGGTGTTTTTCTCAGGTTCAGGGAGCGGAGATCGGTCAGGCCGGCAAGATTCTTCAGACCCGCGTCATCCACCTGCGTGCCCTGGAGAGACAGGGTCCGCAGGCCTTTGAGACCGCGCAGGTGGACCAGCCCCGGGCCGTCAATGTACTTGTCGGTGAGGTCGAGCTTCTCCAACTTGGGGAGGCCGGCTATCCCGAGATCCTTGACCTCTTCGGCCCTGGGCTTCAAGTAGTCCAGATCGTCCTGTGTCGGTTCCGTCGATGCCGACTCGCTGCCGGCGGTCTTTGCCTCAGGCAGCGAGACCGCGCGGTCGTCGCGTCGGGTCCAAAGACCGATCCTGCCGTTATGGGCGTAGGCGATCACCAGGGCCTTGTGCACGCCGAAGATCGGGTCGGGCAGCTCGCCGCTCGACGGGTTAATGAGCTCCAGGCTGCCGCCTTTGGTCCGGCCGCGGAGCGGGTCGGTGACATCGACCCACTTGTCGTCATGGCCGAACTTCGCCGCGAGTACCGCGAATCCTGTTCGCGGGACCGCGTGCGTGGCTCCTTTCTCGCCGAGAGGCAGCACAAGGGGCTGGTCGTCGCGGGTGAGGGAAAGTCCGACCTTGCCATCGAGCGAGTAGACGATCACCAGCACTTTATGGGTCCCGTTCGCCGGGTCGGGCAACTGTTCCGGCTTATCGTCCATGCGGCTGTTTGAGATCTTGGCGCGGATGAGCTGGGTGATGTCGAACCATCGCTCGTCGGTGCCGAACCGGGCCGCCAGCACGGCGAAGCCTCGGGCCGGCGGCCGATCCGCCTCCACACGGCTCGCGGCCCGGTTGGCCGTTCTCTTTCTCGCCTGCTGAGCCGGTGCCTCGCCTACCCATGACGCGGCAATCACCACGATGAGGAGTGTGCGTCCGGATATCACGCGCATGGCAAATACTCCTGCTCGGTGGCCGTCCCCAGGAATGCCCGGAAAGCCTCGCGGAACGGGTGGGTTACGGAACCGCCGGACAGTCTTCATTCTTAACGACACGATGGCCGAGCGGCAATAACGAGAAGGCTACAGGGGACGACGCGGGCCGAGCAGTGTCCCACTCAGACCTGACGATGCGATCGTCAATGCTCGAGCATCATTGATGAACTTCACGCCAGCCGGAGTTGCTGGCCACAACCAAGCACGGTAAATTGTACCTATGCTGATCTACCTCGACATGTGCAGCATCCAGCACCGCTCGACGACAAGACACAACTCCGGATTCTGGTCGAGGAGGAGCTTGGGGCATGACCGTAAAGAACAAGCCACTCGCCGAGGTTTCCCAGCGGGCCATCGAGATCCTGTGCCGAGAACTTGGGGCCGTCGACACGGTCCGGTTTCTCAATCAGTTCACGACCGGCCATGGAGACTACACGTCGGAGCGAGACACGCTATTCGACGGGGAGACGCTGGATCAGGTCATTGCAGGCATCAAGAAGGCGAAACTTACAAAGGATCCGGAGTCTGCAGGGGGTGAGGGCAAGCCATTTTCGACTCCGAACGGGGGCGGCAACGATTAACCCAGCCGAACTGCGAACGTCCGCGCAATGTGGGCATCCGAAGGATCATTCCTGATCCGTTTGACCTCACCGGCGTGATTTGGTGGTCGCAGGCGGAGGGATGACCAGGCGCAAGGTGCGGTCGGCCAGGCCGATGCGGGCGATGGAGCCGCTGTTGAAGTCGAGGCGGTCTTCCTCGACGCCGTCGCTGAAGATGACGCCGTTCTGGGGCATGTGCGAGACGATCGTCGAGAGGACGGCTCTCGGTGATCGTGCCGTGTACGATCTCGGCGCCGGAGGTCTTGCTCACGAACGGCTCGCGGACGCTGAAGACCAAGTCGCCGCGTGTCCCAGTCGAACGAGTAGCGGTCGCGGACAGCCAGGACACGCGGCCCGTTCGCAGAATTCGTGTACGATCCCGGCGGCGCCGGTCAGGATCGAACGATACCACCCGGTCGAGCCGGCGCCGGTGGAGACGATCAGGCCGCTGGAGGACTGGTCCTCCTCGCGGTCCTTGTAGCGAAGACGATAACGGGCCGAGACGTGGGTTTCGCGCCGATGAACAGGTCGTTGACCGCCAGCAGCCGCTGGCCGTCGTTGAGCTCGGCCTGGGCCATGGTCACCTCGGTCCAGGCCGGCGTATCGGCCGACGTGCCAGGGTGATGGCCCGGTTCGCGTCGCGAACGTCGAAAGGGCAGCAACACCCCGTCGATCCGCCGCGGGTCGGGGTTGAGCGCCACGACCGGCTGGCCGTCGAGATACTTGGCCGTGTTGACGACCAGACCGTCCTGGCCCAGGACGACGACGACGTCGGACTCGCCGAACGTGAACGTCGGCAAGAAGGCCCGCTCGATCCATTGCGTGCGGATGCCGCGGGGCATGGCTTCGCGGAGGAGCGTCGATCGCGGCATGATAGGCGTCGTGGGCGTCCTGATAGTCCTGGAAGTTTCCGCCCATGTGCTCGATGTAGAAGCGGGCCTGGTCGCGGGTGTTGAACCGCTCGACCAGCTCTTCCAGGGCCGTCTTGCGGGTGACGACCACGAGCTTGTCGCGCGCGGGCATGAGCCGTTCACTCCGATTGGCGCGAAGTCGTGGATTCCTCGCCGGCGCGGCCGTCGAGCAGGGCGGCCAGGATCTCGGAGGTGATGGTCAGGTTGCCGATCCGGCCGGCATTCTGGCCCAGCTCGGTCATGGCCAGGGCGAGGACCTTTCGGGGATCGATCGCGGCATAGAGCTCGAGCTCCATCTGCTTGGCCCTGGTGCGATAGCGCGCCTCTTCCTCGGCGGCCTTGCCCCGGTTGGTGGCCTCGTGAAGCTCGTTGCTCGCCTTGCAGGTCGATGAGCTGCCGGCGCTGCTCCTCGAGGGTGATCTCGGTGTTGAGCTCGTTTTCCTTGATCTTGCGCTCCTCCTCGACGGCCGCGGCGCGGCGGGCCGAGATGGCCATGTCGGCCTTGCGCAGGAGGGTCTCGCGATACTCGGCCTCGAGCGCCTTGGCGACCTCGGGCGTCGGCTTGGCCGCGACGAAATAGACGCTCAGAAGCTCGGCCCCCAGCGGATCGAGCAGGGCCGAATTCTTGATCCGCTCCTGGACGCTCGCGCCGCGATCGTCTCGTACTGCGACAGGACCTCTTCGAGCGACCGCTTCTGGATCTCGGTCCGGGTCTCCATCTGGATCATGTTGGTGATCCGCTGCGCCAGCCGGTCGGGGTCGTTGGAGAGATGCTTGTGCGTGGCAGGGTCCATCGTGAAGTTCAGCAGCTCGGCCGCCCGCTTGGGGTTCGTGGATTCGGTAGGTGAACTGGCCCTGGATGGTCACCGCCTGGAAATTGCTGGTCACCTCGTTGAACACCAGGTTGGCGTCCATGCTGCTGGTCGGCACGGCCACGACCTGGGTGTTGTACTTGAGGTAGAAGAACGCCAGGCCCTGTCCCTCGCTGACGATCCGCCCCGAGCTGTACTTGATGACGTATTCGGTGGGCTGTCCCTTGAAGTATCCGGGCATGGCTCGTCGATGGCCTCGAGTCTGGGGTTCGGAAGGGAGATGTCATATACCAAATGACACACGCCCGATGGCAATTCGCACGTTCCAGGATTTCAGGAACCGACGTCCGAGGCAATGGGCTTCTCAACAGCAATCTGAGCGATAATCTGAACAAGAGGGATTGGAAGGGAACCCTCAGCCCAGTACATGGTAGAGAGGGGCATGGACATGCTGAAGGGTGTTCGAGGTTCCGGGCTACGTCAGATCCAGTCCCTGTATAGCGTGGGGACGTTCGCGGGGCTGGGCGATGGCCCGCTTCTGGAACGGTTCGCAACGCTGCAAGGAGAGGTGGCCGAACTGGCCTTCGCCGCGCTGGTGGCGCGGCACGGGCCCATGGTCTGGCGCGTTTGCCGACGCGTCCTGCACGACGAGCACGATGCGCAGGACGCGTTCCAGGCCACCTGGCTGGTCCTGGTGCGCAAGGCCGGCTCGCTCCGCGACCCGAACTCGGTCGGTAACTGGCTGTTCGGGGTTGCTTCGCGTGTGGCGCTCGACGCCCGGGCCGCGTCGTCGCGGCGCCATCGCCACGAGCAGCAGTACGCCGAGAGCCAGACGGATGAGGCACCGGCAGAGGATGGGGACGCACATGACCTCGGCGCGGTGCTCCACGAAGAGCTCCGCCGCCTCCCGGAACGATACCGCACACCGATCGTGCTTTGCTACCTCGAAGGGCTGTCACACGAAGAGGCGGCCCTGCGACTGGGCTGCCCCGTCGGGACGGTCCGCAGCCGGCTGGCTCGAGGCCGGGAACGACTCCGAGCCCGCCTGGTCCGGCGGGGTGTCGTCCCGTTGGCCGGGGCGCTGACCGCAATGCTGGCCCGCGACGCCGCGGCATCGGTGCCCGCGGCGCTCGTTTACTCCACCATTCAAGCCGCGGCGCGGTTCGCGGCGATTCGTGCCGCGAACACGGGTGCCGTCATCTCGGCCCAGGCCGTCGTCCTCTGTGAAGGAGTCTTACAAACCATGCTCTGGACCCAGCTCAAAACCGTCGCCGCCGTCGTCCTGGTCGCCGGCACCTTACTCGCCACCGGCGCGAGGGTTGCGGCCGTTCATGCCGGACAAGGCCAGGGCGATGCCCCGCCCGCATCGCGACCTGACGACCGCGCCGATCGCGCCCAGGTGGTTCGATCAGTGAGCTTCGACAACTACAACCCGGTCCCCGGCGAGACCAGGATCCTCTCGATCCTTCCCGCCAACGAAAAGGTGAAGAAAGGCCAACTCGTCTGCGAGCTCGATTCGGCCCGGATCAGGGACCAACTGACCAACCAGAAAATCGCCACACAACGGGCCGAGGCCCGCTACCAGAACGCCAGGTCGACGCTCGAGATCGCCGAGATCGCCATCAAGGAGTACACGGAAGGGGTCTTCAGGCAGGACATGGCTACCATCATGGGCGAGCTCAGGCTCGCGGTCTCGGATCTGACCCGTGCGATCGACAAGCTGGAGTGGGCCGATCGGATGGAAGCCAAGGGCTACCTCACGAAAGGTCAGGTGGCCGCCGAAGATATCGGGCTTCAAAAGGCTGTATCCGCGGTTGAGCAAGCGGCCAAGAAGAGAAACGTGCTCCAGAAATACACAAAGGAAAAGACGACCAAGGAGCTGAAGAGCGAGATCGAGAAGGCTCGTGCCGACATGCTGGCGAAGAAGGCGACCTGGGACCTGGAAAAGACAAAGACCACGCACCTTGAACGCGACGTCGCTCATTGCACGATCACTGCGCCGGCCGACGGCGAGTTGATCCTTGCCCCTGGAATCGCCAAGGGAGCCACCGTCCGCGAGCGTCAGTTGATCTTCCGCGTCGTAACGGAGACCCGGGCCGAGTCTGCGCGGTAGAGTCGGGCGCATTTGCATCCAGGTGTTCAGCGCGGACACTTGACTCAGGTTGAAGTTCGGCACCAGACCCCCGTTCGATCTTGTTGTCTCTGGATCTGCCCAAGCCCCTCGCGCCATAATAAACTGGGGGAGACTCCCGACGATTCCGTTCCGTGGCACGGCGGGGGCGAGTGGCACTCCGATCACGTATTCGTCGGTCCCGTGCTGCGGCGGGTTCTCCGACGTCCGCACGAGCAAAAGGTGACAGCTTGGCGATGCCTGCAGGCGCTGTTCGGTGGCTCGCCGCGGTTCTCGCGGCAACGATCGTTGTCGGGGCCGCCGGCCAGGCGACGGCGCAGCGAACCTCAGGAACGACCGCCGGCTCGCTGGCCGTCGATGATTCGTCCAAAGACATCGATCGGTCCTCGTGTGTCCTGATGTTGCGCAGGGGTACGCGGTATACGGGTTCAGGCTCATCAAGTGTCGTCGCCAGTGGGCTGGCTGACCTCCCCGCGCTGACCATAGCCATGACCACGACCGGCTTGATCGACCCGGCGGCTAAGAGTCTGTCCCATAAGGGGAACAAACGGGGTGTGACAGGCGTATTAATGGTATGAGAATGAACCATTATCCCAGTGACGTCACTGACGCCCAGTGGGCCCTAATCGAGCCCCACATCCCTGTCGAACCCGGCGGCGGGCGGCCCCGCAAGACGGACATGCGGGACGTCCTCGACGCCGTCCTCTATATCGTCCGCACCGGCTGCCAATGGCGATACCTACCTGTAGATTTCCCACCCAAGAGCACCGTCTGGCGTTACTTCGACCAGTGGCGACGAGATGGGACCTTGGACCGGATCCACGACCGGCTTCGCCGCAAGGTCCGCTCCATGGAGAAGCCCTACCACCCCCGCACCTCGGCGAGCGTCGATAGTCAGTCGATCGACACCACCTCCGGCGGCGAGCAACGGGGCCGCGACAACGCCAAGAACGTCGACGGTCGTAAGCGTCATATCGTCGTGGACAGCATGGGGTTGCTACTGGCCGTCCTGGTGACGGCCGCCTCGGTAACGACGCGGCCGCGGCCCCGGCGCTGTTCGCCCGGCTCGACGGCCAGCCGATCGGCAAAGTCGTACGGATGTACGCCAATGCGAAGTACTCACAACTTCAAGCTCTACGAGTGGGTCGAGGAGAACGCCGCCTGGGACTTGTCGATCGTGCGCCGGCCCGAGGGGAAGCGGGGCTGGGTGAAGCTGCCGATCCGCTGGACGGTCGAGCGGACCTTCGCCTGGCTGGGCAACTGTCGTCGTTTGAGCAAGCACCGCAGAAGAGCGTCCTGTCATCAGAATCGTTCATCAAGCTGGCCATGATCCAATTGATGTTTCACCGGCTCCGCCCCTCCCCATGCGAACACCCAATTCCACTATCGCCATGCAGCTTGAACCACTTATGGACAGTCACTAAGAGTCTGTCCCATAAGGGGAACAAACGGGGCGTGACAAGCGTAGTCATGGTATGAGAATGAATCATTACCCCAGTGAGGTCACCGACGCCCAGTGGGCCCTTATCGAGCCCCACATCCCCCCGAGCCCGGCGGCGGTCGGCCCCGCAAGACGGACATGCGGGACGTCCTCGACGCCGTCCTCTATATCGTCCGCACCGGCTGCCAATGGCGATACCTGCCTGTGGATTTCCCGCCCAAGAGCACCGTCTGGCGTTACTTCGACCAGTGGCGACGAGATGGGACCTTGGACCGGATCCACGACCGGCTTCGCCGCAAGGTCCGCTCCATGGAGAAGCCCTACCACCCCCGCACCTCGGCGAGCGTCGACAGTCAGTCGATCGACACCACCTCCGGCGGCGAGCAACGGGGCCGCGACAACGCCAAGAATGTCGATGGCCGAAAGCGTCATATCGTCGTGGACAGCATGGGGTTGCTGCTGGCCGTCCTGGTGACGGCCGCCTCGGTCGACGACGCGGCCGCGGCCCCGGCGCTGTTCGCCCGGCTGGAGGGCCAGCCGATGGGCAAGGTGGAGCGGATGTTCGCCGATTCGAAGTATCACAACTTCAAGCTCTACGAGTGGGTCGAGGAGAACGCTGCTTGGGACCTGTCGATCGTGCGCCGGCCCGAAGGGAAGCGGGGCTGGGTGAAGCTGCCGATCCGCTGGACGGTCGAGCGGACCTTCGCCTGGCTGGTCAACTGCCGTCGCCTGAGCAAGGACCGGGAGAAGAGCGTCCTGTCGTCGGAATCGTTCATCAAGCTGGCCATGATTCAGTTGATGTTCCACCGGCTGCGGCCCTCCCATACCGAGCCCGAATTCCACTATCGCAATGCAGCATAATCCCACTTATGGGACAGTCTCTAAGTCGGCGCCTCAGGCTCGGGCCGCGCGAATGGCCCAAGGTGGTACGGATCGAGGTCACGCAGGCGGGGCGCAGGCGATGAAGCTCTCGGTGAGCGTCAATCCCGGCCCGAACAAATTGAAGCAGGCCGGGCCCGCCGCAGTGCTCCTCCGCGAGCTCATCAACCGGGCAAAGGCCGTCGTGAGCCAGTCAGTGGAGCCCCGCCGCCAGGAGATCAAGGCGCATCTCGACGAGCTCGAAAAGCGTCGGGCCGAGCTGCGAGCGTCCATCGAGAGTCTCCGGAAGCGACTCCGCGACGCTGAGGCGAGCAGCGGCTTCCGAGTGGCCGCATACGACTCCGTCGCGAATCAGCGCCGACAGGTCGAGTCGGAGCTGACCGTCAAGCGCCGCGCCTCCAGGCGATCAAGGAGATCCTGCCCCGGGTTGCGGCCCAAGGTGACGAAGTGGGCAACGCCCTCCGAGGGCTGGTCGCCGCGCGCGAGGCGCTCGTCGCGGGGCTGGAGAAGGCGGGCGGGCAAGGAAAGGCCGACCCGGTGGAGCTTCTCCGCGCCCGGGCCGACCTGGCCGAAGCCCGGGTGCGGTTGGCCGAGTGGGCCAGTAAGCCATCTTCCTCGCCGTCGCGAAACATCCGTGACGAGCTGGTCAACCTCGAGGTAGACGTCGCCGCGCTCGGGGCCCGGCTCCAGGCCTTGCCCGCCGCCGAGCCGGTCAAGCCGCCCGCCGAGGATGCCCAGCCACTTCGCTCCGAGCTATACAGCGCCGAGAACGAGAACCGTACCTTGGAGATGCAGTACCGACAGGTCCAGCGCGACTACGAGCAGCTCGCGTCGCCCCCGACCCTCGTGGTCCTGGACGGGCAATCGCAGTGAAGGACCGTGGCATCGTCCCAGCCCAGGACGCAAATAATAACGGGTTCAAGGGGTGCGTATCCGGTTGATGGGCGGATGATAGCGTCGTTTGCCGGGAATGGACGCCACTGGCTGACCTTTCGAAGCATGCGCACAGTCCTTTTTGGCTCAATCGAGAGCCGGGATCAATCTAGCATGTTGAATAGCATTATCGAAAAGGTTGCCGCAAATGAGGAACTGTACAAGAACGTCGAGTTTGAAACCACGAAAAGCTATGTACTTCAAGACGCCAAGAACGTGGACTCCAATGATGTCAAAGTATCGACGACTACTGTAAGACTCATCTATCAGGGTGAGATGCTATACCAAAGCGAAACGGATGATATGACGCTGGTTGGGGGGGACATAGTGAGAACAACCACAGTGCAGGCCTACGATGGAATCAAGACACGTGCCAGAGCCGATTCCATCGCAAATATCAGGGAGGGTCCCCCAAAGGCTTCATGGCAGTTGTTTTCCCCGCACACGGCTCTTCTCGCCGATAATGCATTCGTCGGTTTCCCTCTTTCAGTCTTTCTACAAGGCGCGCCTGGTGTCAAATCCCCTCTCTATAGTCCAGGTGGCGTGAGGGTAGAGTATGTGGGCGACGACACTGAAGATGATTTGAAATGCCACAAGGTCCGCTGTGAGTTCAAGTCATCTGGCACCTCTACCCCGACGACAAACATGAGAATCATTTGGATTTGCCCTGACAGAAACTATCTGCCCATGAGGACCGAATTCTACCCAGGCGGATGGATGGGCAAATACCCACCGCTAGAAATCAGCAGGTTGGACAGCTTTCGCGAATTTTCCCGAGGTATCTGGGTTCCAGTGAGATTGCGGGTTGATGTTTATGATATGAACTATCAAACTGAAGATAATATCAGAAAAATAAGCAATTACAGGGAGTGGGACATTGACGTCAAGAATCTCCAGCCTGATTATCCAAAGGAATTCTTCTCCGATATTGAATTTCCGGATGGCACAATAGTCTATGTGATAGACAAGGAAGGAGAAATCACTTCTAGCTACGTTCACGGGCTTATGGGGACAAGCCGAGCTACGAGTTAAACTCAAATCGCGGCCTGTCCACGTGAAGCAGCCGAGAGCCACGAGTGTGGCTGCTTCTCTGCAAGCCGCGGCGGTGGCTCATCGACCGGCGATCTCGGGAGATCCGTCTGGCTTCACGCCATTGCCCTTGTCAAAGCTGACCCTCACGCCGGCCTGGCTCGTCCCGGGAGTTGGCTGGGACGCACTTCGGTCCTCCGAGATTCCACAAGCCCGCAACGCCATCACGGCAAAACCGGTTCCCGCATTGGCGATGTAGTGGGCCTTGTCATTACTGAGCGATCGGGTGAACCAGCGTCCCGAAGCGCGCTGGTTGGCCTTCAGCCATGCGACTCCGCGCGTGATCGTCGGATCGGTGGCCGGAACATCAGCTTGCCGGAGCACGAAAACCACCAGGCCGGTCGCATAGCCGTCGCTGGCGGAACTGGGGTCGTTCGCCGTGCCGTCGTGGCGTTTCCAGTGGCCCAGCGAAGGCAAGTTCCAGCCGCCGTCACTCCGCTGTAGCTGGCGGAGCTTCTGGATGGTCGCTTCCTTCCGAGCAACGTCCATCAGGCCGTCGAGCCGTGTCGAGGCCCAGAGGAGCATCGTCTGGTGGTGCAGGTCGGGGGCGGGGTTCTTCTGAAAGTAAGTTCGGAGCCTGTCCAGACCGCGCTCGGCGGACTGGCTTCTGGAATAGTCGCCTGGGGCGTGGCCGGCGCCGAGGGCCGCGACGATTGCCCCGTAGTAATCGTCATGTTCGTAAGGGGGCCAGTCGCACTTCAGCCAATCCCAACCGCCATCGGGTTTCTGAATCGTCCACATCCGGTCGAGTGCGCGGCGGGTGAGGGGGTGAAGCGTCCGGGTCGTGGCTGAGTCATTGATTGCCAGTGCCGTGGCCGTGGCCACGACCTCGGTGTCCCAGCGGGGCTTTGATTCCTTGCTCGGATCATCCCAATGAGCCACCCTGTTCTCGAAGAACCCGCGCACCTCGGCCATCGCCGGCGACGAGAATTCCTTCAAGGCCGGCCGTGCCATGAGATACGGGTAATTCGTGTGGCAAGTGCCGCACTTTCGCTGCCGGGTCCACTCCACGGCCACGGTATCGAGAAGCTCGGCCGACTTCTTCAGCGAGAGCGCCCTGGCCAGCGGCTCCTGCGGACTTGTCCGGCGGTAACTTCCCGCGGCAGTACCCGGCCGCTGATCCTGAGCCACGAGCGAGCCGCCCCATACCACGACGAACAGTGAAGAGATAATGGCGAATCTCATGTCGTTGTTCCCGCTTGCGAAGCTGTAGAGTCGATTCGGTTCATACTCCCGATGGGTTCATTATGAGGCACGACCGAGGTGCTTCATAGGACATGTCGCTGGATCTTGACTCTGGACAGGCCGGTTTTCATGGGGGCTTCCGGAGCTTTCGAGGCTCAGCGCCAGAGCACCGTAAAGATGGTGGCGCTGATTCACTGCGAGCTATCGGGCCCCACGCCCGGCCCATCGCACATCCGCAATGAAACCTGCGGCCGTGGGGCGATCCCAAGTAGACAAGGCCGCCGAGCGACTCAGTACCGGTTCGGGGCGCTCTGGAAGCTCATCTTGAAGATGTTCGAGCCGAGCGCGATGTCGACCTGGCCGGTACCGATGGCGTGGGCGAACGCCCCGGTGCCGCTCTTGACGGCGAAGGTGTAGGTGCCCGATCCCGGCGCCAGGAACCCGCCTTCGGACGGCCCGGTGAGGGCCAAGGTCACGCTCCCGCGCGCGTTCGAGAGATTGATGGTGCCGGTGGCGCGCCCCTGGGTGATGAACCCGGTGCCGATCAGAGAGCCAGACACCTTGACCGTGCCAAGGCGGCTGAAGTGGGCCGTCCCCTTGAACACGTCGGTCGTAGGGATGTCCGCGGGCAGAAAGCCGTGCTGCTTGAACGTGCCCTGGCCCGAGCCCTGAAGGTTCAGGTACGTGCCTCCCTTCACGAGCGCCGCCGGAAGTGTGGCCCCCGCGACGTACGACGTTGACAACACCACGCGTCCTTCCAGCGATTCGATACTCAGCGCAAGACGCTTCGTCCGTCGTCTCTCAATGCTCATCTGTGATCTCCTTGAATCGGACCAAATCCTCGACCTTGACGACTCATCCCGGCACCGGGATTCTCGAGAAGGTGCCGATCCTCGGGAGGCGCAGATTCAGTATCGAAAAAAGGACATGGAGGCCGTCAAGGGAGATAAAGAAAAAACATCCATTGCAGACGCATGTTCAGTGACGACGTGCCAGTGGCAAGCCGCGGCAAAATCCTGATGTATGATAATCACTAGACGCAAGAGGGATTTCCCGTTCTGCTCAAGCTGCCGTGAACCCAATGTCTCGACCAGCAGGGGGGAAGGTGACTTTGAGGCCCCTGTTCTTCAGAGAAGGTTGCAGGCGCGTATCCTCGACCTCAATCCAGCGAAACCATTTTATCCCTTGGTGATGATCGGCTGACAATCCCGCCAGATCTTCTTACGCCAAGGGAGAGCGACCCGTTGCCCGGCACCCATCGCCGTTTCTACCCCGAGCTGGCCAGCCGCCCAATTTGCACCGTCAGATGCGTGCAGGCGCTCGCTGAAGCGTGGTCCGATCTGCAAATTGTTCAAGAGGCTCTTGCACAAATTTCCTCGTAGACAACCTCGCCGTGCGGGCGAAATCGACGGCCAAGCCGAATTGCCTCGTCAGACGTAAGAAATGAACATGAGCCGTGAAGTTCGAGCGAACCCCCCGTGCCACAAGTCTGCGAAGCATCGCTTTGAGTTGACCAGGCACTAACCACCCAGTGCGTCGCTCCGGCCTCCGAAATCATCGAGCGTCAACGCGGAGGCGACGGCCGCGCCTTTCTCAGACGCCTGTAGAGCCACGTTTTCCGCATCGTAGCAGGCTCCAACATGTTCGCTCAACTCGCATGCCTGGTAGGGGCCATCGATATCATGGCTCAGGAATTCAACAACCGCATCGTCCGTATGGCGGCCATCGCTGAGCGCGTAAGCAATGTGGGTTCGAATGGCTGTCGCTGTCGTCATAACTTGACTCCCTCTTACCTGGACCGTACGGGGAAAGAAACGAAGCGAAGCGCCCGTTTTGCAAAGGGCGTGCCATTTTTATATTCACTATGGGAATTCTTCGAGCCGTCCCCTCGATCGACCTCGCTTTCCCACGACGCCCGAGGCCGAAGGTCGATGTGGAGCCGCGCGGATATCCCTCGGGAGGCCAAGTTGGCCAAGCGGATGCAGGATGCTCCCAGGCTCTTCGGCATGAGCCACGTCAAGCCGGCCGACAGCCTCTTCGCCAGGTTGCTCGGGACGGAGGCTGAGCCGACCGGGCAAGAGCCCGTTCGCTCTCGTGCACCGCGGCGGCTTGGGCGGGCCGAACTGGCTTCCGTCGATCCGCCGGCGATCTTGCTGCGTGCGCTGGAATCGTTGCCCCAGGGTTGTCGGTCACTCCTCTGGCGCCTTTCACCAGTCACGAGTCTGGCGTGCGACGCTTGACAACTTGGCTCATCCTCACCTCATGGTTTAAGATAAAGCACCTTCACAGCGCCGAGGCCCGCCGCCGACTCGCCACCACGGAGGCCATGCACTCGGTCGCTTTCTTGAACGCTGGACGGCCACGATGAATGCCCGCAAGCCATTGACACAAGGGCTCTGGATTCTGGCGCTTGGCCTGGCGGGTCAATCGGCGGCGGCCGCGCCTCCCGAGAGTCGGTCCACAATCAGCTTCGACCAGCGGATCCGGCCGATCCTGTCGGATCATTGCTTTCAGTGCCATGGGCCGGACACGGCGAAGCGGAAAGGAAAGCTCAGGCTCGACGTCGATCCTAACGCTCGAAGCACCAGGGACGGGGAGCCGGTGATCGTCCCGGGGGACCGAGATGCCAGCGAGCTCTTTCACAGGATCAGCTCGACCGACCCGGACGAGCAGATGCCGCCACCGGCGGCCGGCAAGCCGCTGACCCCCGCGCAGATCCGCTTGATTGGCGACTGGATCAGCCAGGGAGCGAAGTGGCAGGGACACTGGTCATTCGCCACTCCCAGGCGGCTGCCGGCTCCGCCTGTCAAGAACAGGACCTGGGTCCGTAATCCGATCGACGAATTCGTCCTGGGCCGACTCGATGGCGAGCAGCTCGCACCTTCACCCGAAGCCGCCCGTCACAGCCTGATTCGCCGCCTCACGCTCGATCTCACGGGCCTGCCGCCCACGCTGGCCGAGGTCGATGTGTTCGCTCGCGATCCCTCCCCGGACGCATACGACCGGGTGGTCAATCGCCTGCTTGCATCGCCCCGGTTTGGCGAGCGGATGGCGAGCCGCTGGTTGAATGCCGCGCGCTACGCCGACACCAGCGGCTATCAAACCGATGGCGATCGCGAGATGTGGCGATGGCGCGACTGGGTGATCGACGCGTATAACCGCAACATACCGTTCGACGCGTTCACGATCGAGCAGCTTGCCGGCGACCTGCTCCCCGGCGCGACGCTCGACCAGCGGATTGCCACCGGTTTCAACCGCAACCACCGAGGCAACTCCGAGGGCGGGATCATCCCGGAGGAGTACGCGGTCGAATACGTCGTCGATCGTGTGGAGACAACCTCGACCGTCTGGCTGGGCCTGACCGTGGGCTGCGCCCGCTGTCACAATCATAAGTTCGATCCGATCTCGCAGACCGACTTTTACCGGCTCTTCGCCTTCTTCAACAACGTGCCGGAACAGGGCAGGGCCTTGAAGTATGGAAATTCCCCGCCTTTTCTTCTGTCGCCCACCCGGGCCCAGCAAGAGCAACTCGCGGCGCTCGACGCTCGCTTGCAGGCGGCCCGAGCCCACGACCAGGCGATGTCCGCGGAGCGTAAGTCGGCACAGGCAAGGTGGGAGCCGACGGCCGCCTCCGGAACTAACACTGACTGGACGTTTCAGGAGCATCTTCTTGCCCGGTTTGCATTCACAGGCGCCAGCGAAGCTTCGCCGACGAGCGCTCCACTCGTGATCGAGGAGACCAAGCGTCCCCCGGAGCGATTCGCCGAGGGGCCCGTCGGTCAAGCGATCGTACTCGATGGGGTTCGAGGTCTCGAGGCCGGTGATGTCGGCGCGTTTGGCTTCCTCGATCGCTTCACGCTCGCCGGCTGGATCCGGCCGGACGACGGGCAAGCGCGGGGAGGCACGATCTTCTCGAGGATGCTTGATGAGCCTCAGGGAGATGGTTATTGCGTGGAATTGCTCGAGGGCCGGATTCATGTCAACCTCATCAAGCGCTGGCTCGATGACGCGATCCGGGTTCGGTCGGCTGTGCTCGTCGCGCCCGGCCGATGGACGCACCTGGCGGTCTGTTATGACGGCAGCCGCAAGGCGGCGGGAGTGACCATTTACCTCGACGGGCGGCCGGTTGCCCTCGAGGTGCTGCTGGACGAGCTGAACCAGACGTTCCTGAGCAAGAACCCGTTTCGGATCGGAGCAGGCGGGGGCAGCAACAGCCGCTATCATGGCGCGATCGACGACGTCCGGATCCATGATGATGTGCTTTCGGCTCAGGAGATCGCGGTCCTGGCGGCCCCTGATTCACTGGCGACGATCGCCGCGATGCCCCCGGCGCGTCGATCCCCGGCGCAGGCTTACAAGCTCCAGCTCGCGTTTCTTGAGACCCCTGCTGCCGTGAGGTTCCAGCAGGCCCGGAAGCAGGTCCTTGCGCTCGAGGATCAGAAACGGGCGCTCGTGGATCACCTGCCGACGACAATGGTGATGTGCGAGCTACCCAAGCCTCGGGCAACCCACGTCCTGCTTCGCGGCCAGTATGATCGCCCTGGCGAAAAGGTCGAGCCGGGAGTTCCCGGCTGTCTTTCTCCATGGCCGTCGCGGGCGCCCTTGAATCGTTTGGGGCTGGCGAAGTGGCTTGTCGATCCTGCGAATCCCTTGACGGCCCGGGTCGAGGCCAATCGCCTCTGGCAAATGTTTTTTGGTACCGGCCTGGTCAAGACGGTCGAGGACTTTGGCTCCCAGGGAGAGCGGCCGAGTCATCCCGAGCTGCTCGACTGGCTGGCGACCGAGTTGGTTCGCTCGGGCTGGGACGTCAAGTCCTTGATCCGGATCATCGTCACGAGCGCGTGCTATCGCCAGTCGTCGCGAGTGTCCCGGGAGCTGCTCGACCGCGACCCGGAGAATCGTCTGCTCGCCCGAGGACCACGGCTTCGCTTGAGCGCCGAGATGATCCGGGATGAGGCTCTGGCCGTTTCCGGTCTGCTGGTTGAGCGGCTCGGCGGTCCCTCCGTCAAGCCCTATCAACCGCCCGGGCTCTGGAGCGAGCTGGGGGATGCCAGCTACGTTCAGGATCAAGGACCCGCGCTGTACCGCCGCGGACTCTACACCTTCTGGAAGCGAACCGTGGCTCCTCCCTCGCTGGCGGCCTTCGACGCTTCGGGACGAGAGACCTGCACGGTCCGCGAATCGCGAACCAATACCCCGCTCCAGGCGCTGGTCATGATGAATGACCCCACCTTCGTCGAGGCCGCGCAAGCTCTGGCAACGCGGGTCATCCACGAAGGCGGCAAGAGCCTCGAAGAAAAAATGTCATGGGCGTTTCGCAGTGCGACCGGGCGGCCGCCCACTCCCGACGAGCTGGCGGTTCTCGCGGCTGGATTCCGCGATCACCGGCTCCGATTTCGGAGTCGACCCGAGTCTGCCCGAGCACTGGTCAATCGGGGCGAGCATCCCGCCGACTGCGCCTGCGAGGCGGCCGACCTGGCCGCGATGGCCGTGATCACCCAGACGATCCTCAACCTCGACGAGGCCCTCACCAAGGAATGAGCCGGTTCATGGACCCGTGGAATCAGAGTCACGCGCTGATCTCTCGAGCAAGGTTCCTGCGGCAATCCAGCCTCGGGTTAGGATCGCTGGCACTTGCGTCGCTGCTCGATGGGGGAGCACTGGCCCGGGCGAGTTCCGACGCCGAGCCGGGTGGGTTCCCCAACTTCGCCCCGCGCGCCAGGCGGGTGATTTACCTCTTCCAGTCGGGCGCACCCTCGCAGATGGAGCTTTTCGATCACAAGCCGCTGCTCGAGCGGCTGAGTGGAACCGACCTGCCAGACTCGATCCGCCAGGGCCAGCGGCTGACCGGCATGACCTCGCGGCAGGACCGATTCCCTGTCGCTGCCAGCCGGTTCCGGTTCGCGAACCATGGCCGCCACGGTGCGACCGTGAGCGAGCTCTTGCCGCACACGGCCAAGGTGGCGGCCGACCTGTGTTTCATCAAGTCGATGCACACCGAGGCGATCAACCACGACCCGGCGGTCACATTCTTCCAGACCGGGGCCCAGCTCGCGGGGCGGCCCAGTATCGGGTCGTGGCTGGCCTACGGACTGGGAAGCGAGAGCCAGGATCTTCCCGCCTTCGTCGTCCTGGTATCGAAGGGGACCGGCAACCCCAACGATCAACCCCTCTACGACCGGCTCTGGGGCAGCGGGTTTCTGCCCACCAGGTACCAGGGAATCAAGTTCCGCGCCTCCGGCGACCCGGTCCTCTTCCTCTCGAATCCGCCGGGAATCGACACCGCCGGGCGTCGGAGAATGCTCGACGACCTGGCGCACCTGAACGAGATCAAGCATCGCGAGGTCGGTGACCCCGAGATCATGACCCGGATTGCTCAGTACGAGCTGGCCTCGCGGATGCAAGCCTCGGTACCCGAACTCACAGACCTGTCGACCGAACCGGCCTCGATCGACCAGCTCTACGGACCCGAGGTCCGCAAGCCGGGGACGTTCGCGGCCAATTGCCTGCTGGCGCGCCGGCTAGCGGAGCGCGGGGTGCGGTTCATCCAGCTCTTTCATCGCGGCTGGGACCAGCACGTCCATCTCCCAACGCAGATCGCCGGTCAGTGCCGCGACACTGACCAGCCCTCCGCCGGGCTGATCACCGACTTGAAAGCGCGAGGGCTGCTTGCCGACACCCTGGTGATCTGGGGCGGCGAGTTTGGCCGCACCGTTTACTGCCAGGGACCTCTGACCTCCCAGGATTACGGCCGCGACCACCATCCCCGCTGTTTCACGATATGGCTAGCCGGGGGTGGGATCCGACGGGGTATCTCTTTTGGCCGCACCGACGATTTCAGTTACAACATCGTCGAGAACCCGGTGCACGTTCACGACCTGCACGCCACGATTCTCTACTGCCTGGGAATCGACCACACCCGTCTCACCTACAAGTTCCAGGGCCGCCATTACCGTCTGACCGACGTCCATGGAACGGTCGTCAAGCCGGTCTTGGCGTGAGCGATTCACCTCGTATTGACGGGGCCGCAGCTTTGGGAATTCACCTGGGAACTTATGGGTCTCTAAAGCCACCAGACTCCGCTTGAGCGAAACGCGCGACGTCTGCCGTTTTCCTTCGATCGGACCTCATCACAATTCGAGAGTGCCGCCACATGTCATGATCCGGTTGAAAAGCTTATCCAAGGCTTTCCAGCCAGACATGTCTGCCTCACGCAGTAGATCGAATACGAGTTGACTCACTGCCTCATGCGTCCGCAATTTGTCACCAGGTCTGCTTCGAGGGAAAATTCCGCAACAGACGAAAGACACTGCGTCTCCATCGAGGGAATTGAAATCAAGTGGTGGACAAAAGGAGAACCATCCGAACTCGACGTCCGTGACTGTCTCGCTTGCCGTGTGGGGATACGCGAAGCCCATGCCGACCCCGGTAGTGCCTAATTCTTCCCGGCGGAGCATCTCCAAGGCTACGTTCTTCATCTCGTCGTGAGTGTAGCCCCGGCGTTCCAGCAGCATGCGCACCATCAGTTCAATCGCCTTTGCCTTATTCGGGGCAGCAATGTTAGACGCGAAGATCGCTTGATCGAGGAGCCAGGGCTTCAGGTTTTCCGAAAAGTGATACACCGCCATGACGCTCTCGGTCGCTTTAGGAACTCGGACTGGGGGATGAGGTCGTCTCCTCTGGCGGTTGGAGCCCCGTCGCGACCTCGTGGAAGTTGGTCAGTGCAGTCTCAAGAGACTGAACCAGCTGGGGATATCGGCTCATCGCCAGTTGATCCTCGGCTTTGTCGATGGCGGCGATGGCCATCTCGACGTGAGGTACGACGCTGTCGAAGCCCAGTTTCTCGATCGTGCTAAGTAGTGGTCGGAAGTACTTGGCGACATGATGCTGGAACACGCGGACAGCGTCCTCGAGCTTGGGCCGGCTGGAGGGGTCAGCCGGCTTGGGTAAACTGCGATACTCGCTGGCGGCTAAGTCGTTGTAGGAGGTCAGCACTGTCAACCAAAGTTCCCAATGGCTGCGAGGAATGTCGGCCCGGAGTTTCATGAGCCGGGTGCAGAGTACCACGTCCTTGGCGTTTTGCCAGGTAAACTCACCGAAGAGGAGGCGGCCGACCGGGATCACGGCCCGGTCGTTGGCTCCGTCGAAGATCCAGGAATGAACCCGGAGCTTTCGGGCCAGCAGATGGCACAGTTCTTCCTCGCTCATGCCGAAGCTGCCGAGACGGCTGGCAACCGCGTCGAGATTGACCAGAATGCTGTCTCGGTACGGGTCTGGATTGCTTTCTACAAACAGGCCATTGGCCCGCTTGATCAAGGAGCGCCGGGAGAGACGGAAGCAGTCCGAATCGAATCCCCTCGCCTTGAGTAGCGACAGGGCGTGCTCGTACGACCGCTGTACTGGGTGGTGCGAGAAGAGGCTGTCGTAAAACCCTGAGATGAAAAGAATGCAGGCCGCATCGTCTACGGCCGAGCGAGACGTGATCACGAAGGGGGCCGCATTCGCCAGGAGTGGGATCGAGCTCCCGGAATAGCAGCAGAGGAGGATGACAACCAGCGGACTTTTGCTGGCCAGGTCCAGGAGACTAAGCAATCTCTGCGGGCTGACGAGTTCACCCGAGCCCAAGTTCTCGGGAGCTTGGCCCTGGACCGCCCCCGGAGCGACGAAGTCCCGAGCGTAACTCACGCGCCCGAATGCGGCCAAGTCCGACTTCTCCAGGAAGATCCCATCGGGGCTGCCGTGACCGGAGAACTGGATGACATCGTATGTCCCCTTGGTGATCAAGGCATGAATATCGTCGATCTGGCTAGCGTGTTGCCGCTCCACGGACACGGAATCGGAGTACTGGCGTGCCATTTGAGCGATGAGCCGATCTTCCTTGTCCAGGCGGAGGGCTGCCTGCCCGGGCGGATCAGAAAAAACAATCAAGACTCTCATGGCAGAACCTGGCGGCGCTCAGAATGTTAGGCTGCGGGCCTTGGATGTCCCATTGATCTGTCGGCCACCATGCTCGCTCCGGCCTAGACCCAATCGAACTTAGCATTGGGCTCGTGGAACGGAACGATCTAGCGGGAGCCGCGAATTGTACCCCAGAATCGACCACTACGTCTACTGAACAGACTCGAAAAATCGATACATGTTTGATCTTATCAGGCGGCCTCACTGGGTCGGTAGGCTGGATCGAGCTCGGTAAGCGGTTCCGGGCTCATGCGGAGGAGCGACCACGGTGTGCGGCCGCGAGTGCGATCCCATCGATGGAGCAGCCCTGAAATCGAGGCAGTCTTCGTTCACGCCGTCGCTGAAGATTACTACGTTCTGGCGCATGTCGATCACTGATTCCGGTTGGGATTTTAACGAAGGCGGTACTGAGACTGGCAGTCCTTTCATTCCGAGAGTCGCAGGGTCAGTCGCTGCCCCGATCCGAATTCCCCGGCGGTCGATGCCTGGGCAACTCGGCTTTGAAGTCGCCGAGGCTGTTCCATTGAAGGCGCTGGTCGAGGTCGACCTCGGAGACGATGATCGTGCCCCACTTCTCAGCGCGAGCAATCGGTTGACCATCGTGGCCATAAACCGCGGTGAGCATCCAGTTGCGGGAGATGTCCTCGTAAGTGCTGCTCACGAGATAGACGTGGTTCTCACATGCGCGGGCACTGGCGAGAGCCGGATTACAGCCCCAGACCGGCCAGGCGATGACCTCGGCACCTCGATTGGAAAGTTCGCGAGCGACTTCGGGAAAGAAGCCGTCGTAGCAGACCATGATCCCGAGCTTGCCGAACCGCGTGTCAAAGACCGGATACTCATGGCCAGGAGCGACGCCGGACGCGACTTCGCCGCGCGGCAGACACACCTTGCGATACTTGCCCACGAGCTTTCCGTCCGGCCCCAGCGCCACGGCCGTGTTGTAAACGAGGTGGCCGTCGCGCTCGAAGACGCTGAGCACGATGTAAAGATCGTGCTTCCTGGCAAGAGCGCCGAAGTAGTCGGTTGACGGACCGGGCACCGGCTCGGCAGTCTCGACGGGGCTCTTGCCAACGTGGTAATAAGGCAGCGTTTCGCCGAGCACGATGAGATCCGCTTTTTGCTTCGCGGCTTCGGCGATCAGAGGCGCTGCCTCTTCGCGATTGGCCTGCGGTGACTTGCCGCTCGGTCGAAAATGAGCGGCGGCCAGCCGCACCTTGCGGCCCGAGGCTGGAGAGATCTGCTCGAATGAGACCTCGCTCCATTCGATTCGTCCGCCTGGCGGAGCCCACTGGAGATGAAGCTCGATCACAGCCCGGGTCGCCTTCGAAGGCGCGTGGTACGTATCGGAGACCTCCGTCCAACCCGCCGCATCGGTTTGCTTGTCCGTCGGGTATTCCGGCTCGGCCGTCGGTGTCCATCCCTTCAAGTAGCCAGTCACGGCGGGGGCGTCGAGCGACACAGGATGCCCGCTCTCGTCCTGCCAGACGATCCGCACGACCGCGCTTTGACGAGGCAACGGCACATGGTCAACCTTGCGTGCGGCATGAAAGTGGTAATAAGAGCCTCCTTTCACCGCAAGTGGCTTCGTCCACCATCCATCAAGTCCCTCGCGCTCACCCGCCTCGATGACGAAGCCTCCCTTGCCATCGCGGCCACCGTGGGCGTGAAACGAGAACTTCGGTCGAAGTTCCTGTCGCGGTGCAGAGGTTGTCCAGCCGTCGGGAGGGACGTGCTTGCTGTCCTCGGCGAAGACCATGGTCGCACAGACGGCAAGACCGAGAAAGATCAGACCTGCTTTGCGTGCCCGTTCCAACATCGATTTCACATCAAGTTGATGGTCTTGCCAGTTCATCTGTTTTGGTCCAGAAGCAGAGACGAGGACGAATGGAGCTTATCGTGCGCAGGACCGTAGTGTACGCCAAGCGGTGGGATCAGTACAATGCATCGTGCAAGGGCTGGCACATGAGCGACCAGAACGAAAAGCAACACAATCACCGGCACGCCTTCGCCGACCTCAACCCGCTGGAGCGGGAGGGCCTGGTTGTCGCCAGCCGCCGCAACCTGATCAAGGCCAGCCTGGCGGGCCTGGCCGGGCTGAGCCTGCCGGGCCTGCTCCGTCACCGGGCCAGCGCCGCGGAGGCCGGCCGGCCGATCGGGGGCAGCAAGGCCGTCATCCTGCTCTGGATGGCTGGCGGCCCCAGCCAGATCGACACCTGGGACCCCAAGCCCGACCGCCCGCTCCAGAACCGTGGTCCGTTCGGCGTCATCCCCACGCAAGCTGCCCGGCGTCCTGTTCTGCGAGCACCTGCCGAAGCAGGCGGCGATGCTCGACCGGTTCACGATCATCCGCTCGGTGGACGCCCGGCACAGCAACCACGAGCCGAACAAGGTCTTCCAGACCGGCAACCTCGACGCCGCCCCACGCATCAACCCCAGCGGGGAAATGTACCCGGCGATCGGCTCGGTGGTCGCCAAGTACCACGGGGCGAACCGGCCCGGCCTGCCGCCCTACGTGGCGTTCCAGACATCCCGCACCCACATCGCCTACGCCGGCTACCTGGGCCAGCGGTACGACCCGTTCATCGCCAACCGGGCGGCGAAGCTGCCGATCTACACGAATGTCGGCGTGGACACCGGCCGAACCACCGGGGCCGACTTCTTCCGGCTGCCGCGGAGGCTTGACTCAGGAGCGGCTCACTGGACCGCGGCGCACTGCTGGCGGACCTCGACACGCTGCGCCGGAAGATCGACCGCTCGGAGGCCATCGAGGCCATGGACCGCTTTGGCCAGCAGGCGGTGGAGTTGCTGGTCGGCCGCCGGTCTCAGGCGGCGTTCGACCTCTCGCGGGAGCCGGCGGCGGTGCGCGACCGCTATGGCAAGCACCTGTGGTGCCAGCAGGCGCTCCTGGCCCGGCGGCTGGTCGAAGCGGGCGTCGCCTTCGTCACCATCGACCTGAGCTACCACCCGGCCTCGGGCACCTGGGACAATCACGGCGACAACATCCCGCCCTATGGCGGCATCAGCAAGGGCCTCAAGCCGCTGCTGCCGCTCTTCGACCACCTGATCACCACGCTGGTTTCCGACCTGGAAGAGCGGGGCCTGCTGGACGACGTGCTGGTGCTGGCGATGGGCGAATTCGGCCGCACGCCGATGATGGGCACCCAGGGCAGCACCGACGGGCGGAATCACTGGCCGGTGGTGATGTCGATGGCGCTGGCCGGCGGCGGTCTGCGGCACGGGCAGGTGATCGGCGCGACCGAGGCCGACGGCGGCCACATCAAGGATCGGCCGGTGACGCCGGGCGACCTGGCGGCGACGATCTACCAGCACATGGGCGTGCCGCTCGATGCCACCTATCTCGATGCGACCGGCCGCCCTCGGGCCATCGTCGAGCACGGCAGGCCGATCGCCGAACTGTTCTGAGCTCCCTGAAGAGGGATGTGATGCAGTCGGTGCTTCGCCCCAGGATCAGCACATTTCCCTTGTGAGTCGGGAGCGTTTTCTTGTCACCTTTGCCCTACCAGGCGCCACTCTGTTGAGACGAGGGCCTGCCGATTGGCAACGCCCGAGGAGGTCGCCAAGATAAGGGCAGAGGTACATGATGAAGACAACGCAGCGGACCGAAGACGCATCCGAGTCGGATTCCAGCCTGTGGCAGCTCGTGTGTCGGGGGAGCGCATCGGCGTTCGAGGTCCTGGTCCGGCGGTACCAATCGCTGGTATGTTCGGTGGCGTATAGTGCCTGCGGCGACCTGGCGCTCAGCGAGGACGTGGCCCAGGAGACCTTCTGGACGGCGTGGCGGCAGCGGTCGTCACTCGAGCAGCCGGACCGCCTCAAGGCCTGGCTGTGCGGCATTGCGCGGAACCTCGCGAAGAACGCCCGGCGCAAGGCGTCGCGGCCGGTCGAATCCGCCGAGACGCAGGACGTCCTGAGCGAGTTATCCACCGACGAGCCGGGCCCCGCCGAGGAAGCGGTCTCGCGGGAGGAGGAGTCCCTCGTCTGGCAGGCGCTGGAACGAATCCCCGAGGCGTATCGCGAGCCCTTGATCCTGTTCTACCGCGAGGACCGGTCGGTGGCCGAGGTCGCCGGGGCACTTGTCCTGAGCGAGGACGCCGTCAAGCAGCGGCTCTCCCGCGGGCGTGGGATGCTGCGGGAGCAGGTGGCCGAGCTGGTCGAGGGCGGTCTGCGGCGCAGCCGGCCGGGGCGCCGGTTCACCGTGGCCGTCATGGCCGGCCTGGCCGCGAATGCGGCTGGCGCCAAGACGGCCCTGGCTGGGGTCGGCGCGGGGCCAGTGCGGGCGCAGGAGCGTGGAAGGCGGCCGCCGGAGCAGGCGCTGCGGGTGGCGGGCTCGGGAGTCTTCTGGGAACACTCGGCGGCCTGCTGGGCGGATGGCTTGGCACCTGGGTCCCGGCCCAGGCCGCGCCCACCCGCCGCGAGCGCGATGCGATCCTCCGCGCCGGATGGCGCATGCTGCTGGTCTCCGTTGTCTTCATGGCCGCCTTGTTCGGTTTGATCTACGCGTTCGCCGGCAAGCCCAGCTACTTGATCGCCTGGGGCGGCTGGATGGTCGCGTTCTCGGCGTACATCGCCATCGAGTGCGTCCGCCTGGCCCGCGAGGTCGAGCGCATCCGCGCGATGTCTGATCCGGACGACTTCGTCAACGACACGGCACTGCGCCGGCTGGACCGCGATGGCCACACGGATAGGCGACCGGGTCTACCGGAGCGAAGCGACACTCCTCGGGCTGCCGCTGATCGACATCAACCTCGAGCGCTCCGCTGCCGCCGGGAAGCGGCAAGACCGCCGGCTCGTCGGCCCCCGAGGGCGGGCGGCGGGTCGCTCGCGGCTGGATCGCGATCGGCGACGACGCCCGAGGCATCCTGCTGGCGATGGGCTCGACGGCCCGCGGATTGGTCGCACTGGGCGGCCGCGCCTTCGGCGTCGTGAGCTTCGGCGGGCTGGCGCTGGGCCTGGTCGCATTTGGCGGCATCGGGCTGGGAGTCCTCGGAATCGGCGGGCTTGGCGCCGGCGTCTACGCGATTGGCGGCGGAGCGGTCGGCTGGCGATCGGCTGGCGGACTGGCGATCGGCTGGGACATCGCCTGTGGCGGCGGTGCGTTCGCCGGACACGCGGCGCATGGGCGGAGCGGCGATTGCCCGCGACTACGCCGTCGGCGGCGACGGCCCGCGCCCGCCACGCCAACGACGAGGCGGCCCGGGCCGTCCTCCTCGATCACCCGTTCACGCGATTCGCGTTCACCGTGATGGGTCAGCGGCAGGTCCTCCAGCAACTCGCCGGCGCCGGCGCGGATGCGGAACGGGCACCGGACGCGAAACCGGCGGCAGCGGTGAAGTTCTCGCTCGACAACGGCCTGACGGTGAAGATCCGTCCCATCCAGGGAGCGGGCAACGTGGCGCTCCTGGTGCTCTACAAGCTCGGTGGCGATCACGATCCCGAGGGCCGATCCGGGCTCGCCCACCTGGTGGAGCATCTCTACGTCACCGCAGCGGCGGGCGCCGTCCCGGCGCGCACCGCCGAGGCCTTCTTCCAGCGCTACCGCGCGGGCTGCAACGCGCAGACCGGCGACCGCTACACGGTGTTCGCCACCGTTTTCCCCAAGGGAGACCTGGAGAAGGAGCTGGCGGAGGCGGCGGCCCGCATGGGCGACCTTCGCATCACGGCCGCCGACCTCGATCGCGAGAAGCCGCGCCTGCTCGACGAGCTCTCCAACATGTTCGGCCGGCATCCCTACCCTGGGGGCCGTCAACGTCGCCCGCGAGCTGATCCGGCCGACACCTCAAGGAGGACGAAAGGGGGGCCTGCCCGAACAGGTCAAGGCCATCACGCTTGACGAGGTCCGGGTGCACTGGAAGCGATATTACAAGCCCAGGAACGCGATCCTCGTCCTGGCCGGTGCCCTGGACGAGGCCGCGGCGCGCCAGGCGGTGACGGCCCACTTCGCCAAGCTGGAGCCCGGAGAAGAGGTTCCCAAACCGGGCGAGCCCGGTTCGCCGAACGCCGGGGCGGTGCGCGAGCTGGCCGTCAGATCCCTTCAGCCTCAGGCCGAGCCCGTGGCCTGCCTCGCCTACGCCGCGCCCGAGCCCGGAAGTGAGCTTTATGCTGCCGTTCCTCGTGCTGGTAGCCCGGTTCTGGGCGGCTTCGGCCCAGCCCGGCGGTGGCGGGGAGGATGGCCAACCCTCGATCTACTTCCCCTTGCTGGAAGACCCTGCCGTGCTGGCCGTGAGCGCCATGGCGGAGCCGGGTGAAACGGCCCCGCGGGCCATCGCGCGCCTGGAGTCGTTTGTCGCCGACACGATCGCGCCGCAGCTCCGGGACGACGAGCGCGCGTCGGCCCGCCAGATCTTCGCGCTCTTCCTGGGAACGGCCGACCTCCCGGATTTCGCCCTCGCCCAGAACCCGTACGGTGTGGCGCTCTCCCTGGCCCGGCGGGAGCAATTGGGGATCGATTCGCTCAAGCTCAAACGTGCGTTCGACGCCCTCACCGAACGGGACCTCCGCCGCGCAGCCGGCGAACTCTTCAACCCGGCCCGGCACGCTGGGGCGTTCCTATCGCCCGGCAAGTGAGGGTACCTCACATGACCCGATGTCCGCCAACTCCGCGGATGATATCACGGGATCAGGAACCGGGGAGGAGGGATTGAATTCCGTCGCACGTTTGCCTATTCTTGTAATCCTAAAGGTTTGAAGAATTCACAAGTACGGCTTCCCAGGGGGAGCCGCGGTCGTGGGGAGAGAGATGTCGATCACGAAGGAGAAAAAGACGGAGCTCATCGGGTCTTTTGGTCGGGGTGAGCAAGATACAGGGTCTCCCGAGGTGCAAATTGCCCTCCTCACGGCCCGCATCAATGATTTGACCGATCATTTCAAGACCCACAGCAAGGACCATGCCAGCCGACGCGGACTGCTCATGATGGTCTCCAAGCGGTCGGGCTTGCTCAAGTACTTGCGGCTGCACCACCGGAAAAAATACCTTGAGGTGATCAGTCGCCTGGGAATCCGCAAGTGATCCGGGGTCGGCCGGCCGCAGGGACGGGGCAATCTCCCGCCACCCGCCACTTACTGGCCGGAGATCTCGATTCCAAGAGGGGAATCGCTTCGCTCCCGCCGAGAACGCTTGCCACACGAAAAGTGGCTGCTCTCATGCGGTTGAAGCGATCCGACTGTTGCTCAGAAGCTGGCGTTCCCTCGGTAGACAACCGGAGTCGGACAAGGTTCGCGAGCCAGGGGACGGCCCAGATCCAGTTCGGATGATCAGCCTGAGCCGGCGGCTGGCCCCGAAACGCGTTGCGAGCTGTTTGCAGCGGCTCGCCGAGCACTGTAGCCACGCTATACCTTCTTCTATTTTTTTTCTCGCACCGCGACAACGCGGCCTCGCAGGTAGTTTTCCATGTCGAGCACTCCATCGTCACGCAAGATCGTTGAACGAACCATCGGTGAGAAGCAGATCAGTCTGGAAACCGGCCGGCTGGCCAAGCAGGCCAGCGGGTCTGTGATCGTGCGGATCGGCGACACCATGTCGCTGGTGACCTGCATGGCCGCCCCGGGCCGGGAGGGCCTAGACTTCTTCCCGCTCACGGTCGACTACCGTGAGAAGACCTACGCCGCGGGCAAGTTTCCTGGCGGCTTTATCAAGCGCGAAGGGCGGCCCACCAACAAGGAAATCTTGACCGCCCGCCTGATCGACCGGCCGATCCGCCCGCTCTTTCCCGAGTGGTACCGCGAAGAGGTGCAGATCCAGGCGGGGCCGATCTCGGCCGATCGCATCAACGATCCGGACGTCCCCTCGATGATTGGCGCCTCGGCCTCGCTGCTCCTGGCCAAGACTCCGTTTCTGGGACCCATCGGGGCGGTCCGGCTGGCCCGGGTCGACGGCCAGCTCGTCCCGTTTCCCACCGTCCAGGAACTCGAGCAGAGCGACCTCGACCTGGTCGTTGCCAGCACCCAGAAGGCCATCGTGATGATCGAGGGGTTCGGCGAGGAGCTGCCCGAGCCCGAGATGGCCGACGCAATCATGGAGGCCCATCGCCTCAATCAAGAGATCATCGCGCTGCAGTTCGACCTGCTCGAAGCCGTGGGGATGCCGCTGCCCGACGTCGTCGAAACGCCGCCGGATCCTCTGCGACAGGTTCTCTACGACCGGTATGGCGACCGCCTCAAGACGGCCAAGCAGATCGGCATGAAGCAAGAGCGCAACGGCGCCACCAAAGGGCTGCAAGAGACCATCATCAAGGAGCTGTGCCCGCCGGAAGGAGAGGCGTTCACCATCGCCGCGCCGCAGACGGGCGAGGGCCAGGGCGAGGGACAAGGCGGCCAGGCGCCGGCCGGGGAGGCCGTGACACCGGGACGGATCAAGGCGGCGTTCTCGGCCGTCGAGGAGCGCGTGGTTCGCGAGCTGATCCTTGACGGCAAGCGGCCCGACGGCCGCGGACCCGCGCGATCTGCGGGCCATCAAGTGCGAGGTGGGGATCTTGCCGCGGGCGCACGGCTCGGCCCTCTTCCAGCGCGGGGAGACCCAGGCCCTGGTGACAACCGTGCTGGGCACCGGCGCCGACGAACAGCGCGTCGACGGCATCATGGACGAGTACAGCAAGAAGTTCATGCTTGACTACAACATGCCCCCGTTCGCGGTGGGCGAGATCCGGCCCATCCGCGGGCCCGGCCGCCGCGAGATCGGCCATGGAGCGCTCGCCGAGCGGTCCGTCGCCTCCATCTTGCCGCCTCCCGCGCGGTTCCCCTACACGATCAGGGTGATCTCCGACATCCTCGAATCGAATGGCTCGAGCTCGATGGCCTCGGTCTGCGGCGCCACGCTCAGCCTGATGGACGCGGGCGTGCCGATCACCGACCCGGTGGGGGGGATCTCCATCGGTCTGGTGCAGGACGAGTCCAGCGGCCGGCACATCCTGCTGACCGACATCATCGGCGATGAGGACCACTTCGGCGACATGGACTTCAAGGTCGCCGGCACCCAGCGCGGGGTGACGGGCATCCAGCTCGACCTCAAGAACAAGGGAATCAGCGAGGAAATCGTTCGCGAGACTCTCGAGCAGGCTCACGAGGCCCGCCTCGAGATCCTGCGCGCCATGCTCCGCTCCATCAAGCGCCCGCGCGAGGAGATCTCGGCCAACGCCCCGCGGTTGATCCAGATCCAGATCAATCCCGAAAAGATCGGGCTGATCATCGGACCTGGCGGCAAGACGATTCGCCGCCTGCAAGACGAGACCGGCGCCAAGATCGATATCGAAGACACCGGCGTGGTCACCCTGAGCAGCGCGGACGCCGCGGGGGCCGAGGCCGCCCGCGACAAGATCGTGGCCATGACCGAGGGAGTGCAGATCGGCCGGATCTACGAGGGCCGGGTCACTTCCATCAAGGAGTTCGGCGCCTTCGTGGAGATTCTGCCCGGCAAGGACGGCCTGGTTCATATCAGCGAGCTGTCCGACGGTTATGTCTCGAGCGTGACGGAGATTTGCCGCGTGGGCGATCCGATGCTCGTCAAGGCCATCGCGGTTGACGATCAAGACCGGGTCAAACTGTCTCGCAAGGCCGCGCTTGCCGAGCGCGGGCAACCTGACGAATTCGCCTCGCGCACCCGGCCGCAGGGCGGGGGCGGCGGTGGTGGAGGCAGGCGGCGAGCGGTATCCGGCACGCGGAGGACCCTCGTCCCCGCCGCGACGGCCACCCGGCGTATGGCGGACGCGACCGAGGCTATGGCGGCGGTGATAGAGACCGTGACCGCGGCGGCCCGCCACGAGGGCCCTCGCGCCCCTGACAAGCCTGGCGCGGCCCGGCCCGGCGAGGTAGAAGAAGCGGGCGGCGTCAAACTTCGTTCCGGCAGGAACATGTGCCGCCCCTCGGCTCGAACGTCCTCGTTCTTCTCCATTGATCCCATGGCGAATACCACGGCAGGCTCTGTTGCCGATGCTCCCCCGAAGACCTCTTCGGCGGAGATCGCTCCTCCCTCGGTCCAGGCTCCGGCTCCAGGCGCCACCGACCCTGCGCAGGAACATGGCGAGCCCGAGGTCACCAAGCGGCTCCGCGCCCAGTACGCGGAGATTTCTCAGCTTGCCGGCGGGCTTGCCCACGAGATTCGCAATCCCCTGTCAACGTTGTCGCTCAACCTCGATTTGCTGGCCGAGGACTTCCACGGGCGGAGACCCCGCGCGACCGCCGCGTTCTGCAACGCATTGACCGGCTCAAGCGCGAGGCCCAGCGCCTTTACGACATCCTTGAGAACTTCCTACGGTTCGCCCGGTTGCAGGAGCTCAAGCTGGCCCCGACCGACTTGAACAATCTGGTCGAGGAGATGTGCGACTTCTACGAGCCGCAGGCATCGACGCAGGGCATCGTGGTCCGCACCCATTTCGCCCCGGACCTTCCTCGGCTACTGATGGACGCCGACCTGTTCAAGCAGGCTCTCTTGAACCTCATGCTCAACGCCGAGCATGCCATGACCGAGGGCGGCGAGCTCATCCTGACCACTCGCCTGGAAAACGGGTCCGCTCGTGCTCGACGTGATCGACACCGGGGCCGGCATGGACGCCGACGTCCGCGCCAGGATCTTCGATCCCTTCTACTCCACCCGACCTGGCGGAAGCGGCCTCGGCCTGCCCACGACGCGGAAGATCGTCGAAGCCCACGGCGGCGCGATCGACGTGCAGAGTGTGCCGGGCAAGGGTTCGCGGTTCTCGCTGCGTTTTCCGGTAACGCCTCACTCCGAGCCCCGGCAGCACTGACGGACGGTATAATAGAATATTGTAAAGTCGGGGGCGAGCCGGTGATTGAGTTGCCATACAGCCTGATCATCGAAGCTACGGAAGAACCCGACTTCTTCGGCTTCTACTCGCCCGATCTCGAGGGATTCACGGGAATCGGCCACTCGGTGGAGGATTGCCTCTTCCAGGCGAAATGGGGCATGCAAGAGTTCGTGCAAGTGATGGTCGAGAACAATATGGCCATCCCACCCGCGAGCAAAGATCCGACCATCACGATCAAGAATATGAGCCGAATCGAGACGTCTCAAGACCCTACGCACCAAACCCCGCCAGCGGAGAGGCTTGCTCTTAGCAACTAGAATGGACCAGCAGATCCGCGTCTTGGTGGTCGATGACGATGAACCTCACGCCGAGGCCGTGGCCGAGAGCCTCGAGCGAGTCGGCTACGAGTGCGTCGTGGCCACGAGCGGGCGCGAGGGGCTGCGCCTGATCGAGGAGCAGACGTTCGACATCATCATCACCGACCTGATCATGGACGGGGTCGGCGGCCTGGAGATCCTGGCCAAGGCCAGGCGTGAGCTGCCCGACGCCGAGGTCGTGATTCTCACGGGTCATGGCACCATCAAGACGGCGGTCACGGCCATGCAGGCCGGCGCGACCACCTACTTGACCAAGCCACTCGATATCGGGGAGCTGCGCATGCGCGTTGACAAAGCCTCGCAGTCGCAGCGCGTGGCGCGTTCGAACATCGAGCTGCAGAGGCAGCTCAACGAGAGGTTCGGCTTCGAGGGGGTGATCGGCAATTCGCAGGCCATGCACACGATCGTCGCCCGGCTGCGCCAGATCGCACCCACCTCGGCCTCGGTCCTGATCACCGGCGAGAGTGGCACGGGCAAGGAGCTCGTGGCCAAGGCCATCCATAACAACAGCCCCCGGCGGTCCAAGCCGTTCGTCACTCTCAATTGCGCGGCGCTTTCCGACAACATCCTGGAAAGCGAGCTCTTCGGCCACGTGAAGGGGGCGTTCACCGGGGCCGACCGCGAGCGCAAAGGCTGGTTCGAGCATGCCAACGGCGGCACGCTCTTTCTCGATGAGGTGGGCGATATCCCCCTGGGCACCCAGGTCAAGCTCTTGCGCGCCTGGAAAATGGCGAGATCGTCAGGGTTGGCACCAACGAACCGATCAAGGTCAACGTGCGGCTTATCTCGGCCACCAACCGCGACCTGTCGGACGCCATCGCCCGCGGCGACTTCCGCCAGGACCTCTACCATCGCCTGAAGGTGGTCAGCATCAGGATGCCTCCCCTGCGTGAGCGCCGGGAGGATATTGATCTTCTGATCGATCATTTCCTCAAGGAATTTACCACCTCGCACGACAAGAAGGTTTCCTCGATCACGGCCGCCGCGCGGCGCGCCTTCGCCAGTACAACTGGCCGGGCAACGTGCGTGAGCTCAGGAACGTGATCGAAAGCATGGTCGTCACCGACTCCGACGGCGTACTCGATGTCGATGACCTGAACGAGGACCTCCAGGCCATCTCAACGAACGCCCCAGCCGAACGGTCCGGCGGCGCCGATCACCTCGTCGGCAAATCGCTCGAGGAGATCGAGCGGCACTACATCATGCAGACGCTCAAGGTGACAAACGGCAATCGCGAAGAAGCCGCGCGATCCTGGGCATCGGCGAGCGAACGCTCTATCGCAAGCTCAAGGAATACGGCGCGGGGTGAGACCGCCACTCTCTTCGGGTACTCGCGGAAGCCGCAGACCGCGAACAAGCCGTCCGCGGAGTCCCTTCGCACCCGAGTTCTCTCTTTCTGTACGCAAGATCAGCAGGTAGAATAGAGGAGAACGTTTCACGCCGGGTGAGGAGTCGAGGGCCATGGGTGTCATTCGCCATTTACCGCCGTCGGTCATCAACCAGATCGCCGCGGGCGAGGTTGTGGAGCGGCCGGCCAGCGTGGTCAAGGAGCTGCTGGAAAACGCCGTTGACGCGGCGCGACGCGGGTGGATGTGAGCGTCGAGCGTGGGGGGAAAGACCTGGTTCGCATCGCCGACAACGGCGTGGGCATGGCCGCCGAAGACATGGACCTCGCGTTTCAACCCCATGCCACCAGCAAGCTGGCCGATGTCGAAGATCTGTACAAAGTGCGCACGCTGGGCTTCCGGGGTGAGGCCCTGGCGGCCATCGCCGAAGTTTCCAAGGTGCGCTGCCAGAGCCGCGCGGCCGATGCGGCCGAGGGCGCCGAGCTCCAGATCGAAGCGGGAGTTGCCGGCCCGATCAAGAGCTGTGGATGCCCGCGCGGCACCGTCATGGAAGTGCGCAACCTCTTCTTTAACACTCCCGTGCGGCGAACGTTCCTGAAGTCAGACAGCACCGAGGCCGGCCACGTTTCGGAGGCCTTCGCGCGGATCGCCCTGGCGCATCCGCAGGTTCACCTCACGTTTCGCTCGGGAGGCAAGATCGTCCACGACCTGCCGCCGGTGACCGGCATGCGCGAGCGGATCGCCATCTTCTTCGGTCGCGAGCTCGCGGAATCGCTGCTCTGGATCGAAGGCCGGCTCGACAACCTGCATCTCTGGGGATACGTGGCGCACCCGTCGCAAAGCCGGTCGAGCAACAAGAACCAGTTCCTTTTCCTGGGGGGCCGTTACGTTCGCGACCGGTCGCTCTCCCACGCGCTCAGCGAGGCCTATCGCGGGCTCTTGATGGTGGGTCGCAACCCGGTGGCGTTTCTCAACCTCGAAGTCCCGCCCGAGGAAGTCGACGTCAACGTTCACCCGACCAAGATCGAAGTTCGCTTCCGCGATCCCCAGCGCGTCTACAGCCACCTGCTGTCAACCCTTCGCCAGACGTTCCTCTCGAGCGACCTGCACTCCCGATTGCAGGCGGCACAAGACCATCCGGCCCAGAACATCTGGAACGACGATTCGACCGGGATTCCCGCGGCCGCGGCCACGTCCAACGGCGCGAGGCCGCTCGAGCTTTCCACCAGCGCACCCGACCGCCAATCAGTGGCGTCGTGGTTCGGGCCAGGCGAGCAGGGCCAGACCCGGGAGATTCCCGAATCGATCGGCCGGGCCCTACCGCCGGAATGGTCGCGTTCCTTACCCGGCCGGTTCGAGTTCTCCCCTGGAGACGACTTCAATGAGTTTGGGGGCCGCCCGGCCGCGGCACAAACCTCGACTCGAGAGAATCTAGAATCCCTTTCCACTTCCGCGCTCCCCGGCCGGAGCGAGCTGTCGTCAGCAGGGCATTCGATCCCGGCAGCAAGCCAGGGCAACGAGCCGTACAAGGCCATCCAGGTTCACGACAGCTACCTGATCGCCGAGACCAGCGACGGCATGATGGTCATCGACCAGCACGCGCTGCACGAGCGGATCCTGTATGAGGAGCTGCGCCAGCGAGTGACCGCCGGCAAGGCAGAATCACAAGGCATGCTGGTTCCCGAGCCGGTTCATCTGGCGGCCGACGAGGCGGCCTGCGTGCTCGAAAAGCGCGAGATGCTCGCCGAGCTTGGCCTGGAGGTCGAGGCGTTCGGTGGCGACACGGTGCTGGTTCGGAGCATGCCCGTCATGCTCACTCACCTTCCACCCGAGCGCCTGGTGCGAGACCTGGCCGAGCATTTGCACACGCAACCGATTCCTCCCACCCGCGACGGCCTGGTGGCCAGCCTGCTGCACATGATGGCCTGCAAGGCGGCCGTGAAAGCAGGGGACAAGTTGAATCCCGCCGAGATTGCCGCCCTGCTCGAGCGCAGGCATCTCGTGGCCGACTCGCACCATTGTCCGCACGGCCGGCCCACGGCGCTCGTCTTCACGAAGGCCGAGCTCGAGAAGCAGTTTGGCAGAATCTGAGGGGAAGCGGCCGGGTCGTGCCTGCCAGTTATTAGCCCGGCACGTAACCTACGCACAGAAGAGCGTGTTGCCCCAAGGCCGTGTCCTGCATCGAAGGGGTGGTTGTACGTGCGAACGGGGAGTTCAACCACAGAGAGCTCAGAGAGCACGGAGAAGGAGAAAACAGAGAGAATTCAACGCAATAAATTCAATGTTTCTTGATGCGTTCTCTGGATTTTCTCCGTGGTCTCTGTGCCCTCTGTGGTTAAGTCTTGGGGCGTGAATCAGGTGAGATTCTTGGCTGCCGAATCAATACCGATCTTCACGCCTTGCCCGATGGATCCACGATCTCCCCCTTTCATCGCATGATCGAGTTGCCGTACAATCTTCATGATTCCTGAGCAATGACGAAGGCGGTCGTGGTCCAGTCCAGTCAAGTCCGGTGCAGTCCTGGCGGGGCGGTACACTGTAGCGAGGGCTAGGTGGCGATGATCTGTGTAACGATCGGGCGCGGAAGGCATGCCTCGCTGGCCGAGGAGTGGGATGACGCCGCCAAGGCGGGCGTTGACCTGGTGGAGTTGCGAATCGACTGCCTGCGCCGGGATCCCGACCTCAAGCGGATTCTCAAGGACCGTCCCACGCCTGTGGTCTTCACGATCCGGCGTGGCATCGACGGCGGTCTCTGGCGGGGCAACGAAGAGAAGCGGCAGCAGCTCTTGCGCGAAGCCGTCGCCCTGGGGGTCGATTATGTCGACCTCGAGATGGACATCGCTTCCAAGATCCGCCGGTTCGGCAAGACCAAGCGGATCGTCAGCTATCACAACATGAAAACGACACCCGTTGACATCCAGGACATCGCCGAGAAGTGCGAGGAGATGGACCCGGATATCGTCAAGGTCGCCACGACGGCCTCCACGCTGGCCGAGGCCTCGCGAATCCTCCACCTGGGGGTCACCGGCAAGTTTCCCACGATTCCCATCGCCATGGGAGAGATCGGCGTCTTCACCCGCATTCTGGGTGCCAAGTTCGGCGCTCCGTTCACTTACGCGGGCTTCAATCCCGAGCGCATCTTCGCCGCGGGGATGCTCCAGTATCCAGTGCTCAAGAAGGACCACCTTTTCAACGCGATCGACGCCAAGACCGAGGTTTACGGTGTCATCGGCGACCCGATCGGGCAGAGCCTGAGTCCGGCGATCCATAACGCGGCATTCCGCCACCTGGGTATGAACAAGGTCATGGTGCCTTTCCTCGTCCCCAGCAGCGAGCTCGAAACGTTCTTCCGAGAGCTCATGTGGCTGGAGATCAAAGGGTGCAGTGTGACCATCCCCCACAAACAAGCGATTGTGCCGCTGCTTCAGCAGAAGGAAGGCGCCGTCGAGCGAACCGGATCGTGCAACACGGTGGTGATCGAGGCCGATGGACGACGGATCGGTTACAACACCGACTATCGCGCGGCCATGGATTCGATTGAAACCGTCATGGGAGGCCATCCGGGCAGCGATGAAGCAAGCCCGTTGCTCGACAAGCAGGTGCTGATCCTGGGCGCAGGCGGAGTGGCACGGTCGATCGCCTTTGGCCTCGCACGCCGGGGCGCCAGCCTGACGATCACGAGCCGCCACGACGAGCGCGCCACCGAGCTGGCCGAGGAAGTTGGCTGCCGGATGGTCACATGGTCTCAGCGTGCCACGTCGATTGCTGATGTGATCGTGAACTGCACGCCGGTCGGTATGCATCCTCACCTCGACGACACGCCTCTGCCCCCGGCGGCTTTTTCGAGGGCTGGGATCGTCGTGTTCGATGTGGTGTACCATCCCGAGAACACGATGCTTCTCAAGCTGGCGCGGGAACGCCAGGCCAAAACCGTCACCGGCGTCGACATGTTCCTCCGGCAGGCGGCGCTGCAGTTCCAAATCTATACGGGCCAGGACGCACCGATCGAGGTGATGGCCGCCGCGCTCAAACGAAAGCTCGGGCCGATCCGCGACGAATGATGAACCACTTTGACCCCCATCACCGCCCGAGGCGCGGTGCGGGCCTGGCCTTGATCGGTTACCGGGGCACGGGCAAATCCACGGTCGGCCGGATGCTGGCCGATCGTCTGGGCCGCCCGTTCCGCGACGCCGACATCGAGATCGAGGCTCGCGCGGGAAGATCGATCTCGTCGATCTTCTCCGAATGCGGTGAGCCAGCTTTCAGAGACTGGGAGGAGCGGACGCTCGTGGAGTTGACCTTGTCCTTCCCGGACGCGATTCTGGCTACGGGGGGAGGGGCGATCCTCCGGCCGTCGAACCGCGTCTTCTGGCAAGGTTCGGTCTCGTCGTCTGGCTGTGCGCCGAGCCCGCCGAGCTCGCGCGGCGAATCGAGGGCGACCAGGCCTCGGCTGCCTCACGCCCCTCGCTGACCGCCGCGGGCACGATCGCCGAGATCGCCCAGGTTTACCATGCGCGACAGGCACTCTATGAAGCAGTGGCCGATGCCGCCGTTGACACCCAGGGCAAAACGCCCGGCGAAGTGGCCGAGCAGGTTCTGGCCCTCTGGAACCCTTGAATTGAAGGGCGTCCACGCACCCGGAAGGAGTTCGCGTTGTGATCAACATGGGCCCGGTCTTGATCGTGCTGGGCATCGGCGTCTTCATCGTGGGCACCGTGGTCGGCAGTTTTCTCAATGTTTGCATCTACCGGATACCCTGGGAAAAGAGCGTGATCTGGCCGGGCTCGCGGTGCCCCAAGTGCTGGAATTCCATCGCCGTGCGCGACAACGTGCCTGTCCTGGGCTGGCTGGCCCTGCGGGGCGAGTGCCGCAACTGCGGCGCACCCATCTCCATGCGTTACCCGCTTGTCGAGCTCCTGGTCGGGCTGCTGTTCCTGGCCGCTTATTATGTCGATGTGGTTCTCGGCCCGCGCGGCAGGTTTGGATTTGAGATCGGCTGGCCGCTCTTGACGCTAGGCTATCATGCGATCCTGGTGGCTCTGCTCGTGGCGGCCACCTTCATTGATTACGACCTCTTCATCATTCCCGACGCGATCACGATGACCGGGATGTTCGCGGGGATCACCCTGGGCACGATCTTTCCTCATGTGCGGCCCGAGCCGGCTTTCGCCACAACGCCGGCTGGCGGCTTCGCGGTGGGGCTGCTCGGTCTCGCGGTGGGCGCCGGGCTGACCCAGTTCGTCCGCGTCGCCGGCTCGGCCGCCTTGCGACGAGAGGCCATGGGCTTCGGCGATGTGACCCTGATGGGCATGATCGGCGCCTTCCTGGGATGGCAGGTGGCCGTGCTGACTTTCTTCTCCGGTGCCTTCTTCGGCCTGGCTCATGCATTCTGGAAGCTGGTCGTTTACTTCAAGAAATGGGCCCGCGGGCAGAAATTATCGACCGCCGATCGCGAACTCCCTTTTGGACCCTACCTGAGCATGGGGGCCGTCGTGCTGTTCTGTCGTGGCACTGGCTCTGGCCGGCATGGGCTCATGACTTCTTTGGCACGCTTCGCTCGTTGTTCTGGTGGACGCTGGGCGTTAACGTGGGATTCAACTGATTGACCGACCGCGCCTGCACTACGGTCCTTCCCGCCTACGCCATCAGAACGGAGTTCAATCATGGCTTATCAATACAAGCGGCGCAGACCGTCGATCCTGCGCAACTTCTGGGTTTACCGCCGGCTGATCGGCTCGGCCGTCTTGCTCGGGCTCATTCTCTGGTTTGTCTGGGCCAATGACGCGGCCGTCACGGTGGCGTTCCCGTTTCGGCTGGGACATCTGAGCAGCAGCCTCGGCGTGGTGATCCTCATGAGCGTCCTGGTCGGCTCGCTGCTCACCTTCCTGGTCATGACCTTGGTCATGACCATGCGCAAAATCCGGCGGCCCCAGGGCCAGCCGGAGCCGCAATCCACGAATGCCGTCGTCGAAGACCGCCCCCCGCCCGACTACGCAGCCAAGACAACCGATGGATTCTCCGGTACGAACTGGTCAAGCTGACGAACCGTCGCCCAGATTCGCACGCCAGGTCAGGATTCACGAAATACGCGACCCTCAAACGGACGAAAGGTTTGATGTCGGTATGTTCTGAACCCGTGTCCCCCAGCCATCGGAAAACCGTGCCTCCTCTTGCGCAATCTCCACACGCGCTGAATGCACCCCCCCCAACCCCCCCTTCGCAAGGGGGGGAAAGGAAGTGGCGAGCGACCTTATTCTCCCCCCCTTGCGAAGGGGGGGTTGGGGGGGTGATCGATGGAACCGGAGCAAGAGCTGCGGCTGATTTCCCTTTCGCCACAACCCTCATCCAGCAATCGCGGGGCTTCGGCATCCATGGACTGGGAACGAGCGCGATTTGCCCCGAGCGGTCGTTCCCATTTTGCCTGTCTGCTGCTGATGGTGAGCCTGGCGTCGATTGCCGGTTGCGCGGGGCGAGAGAGCGTACTGACCGGCGGATCTTCGGTGGGCCAGCTCAAAACCACGCTCAGCCATTTGCAGTTCGAGAATGAGCAGCTCAAGACCAAGGTTGCCCAGCTCGAAGAAGAGCATCGGACCGTCGAGGACCGCCTGGTTCAGGAGCAGATTCACAACGGAGACCTCGCTGCGCGACTGGATGACGCACGCAACCTATTGCGGGATCGTGGGCTCGAAGCCGACACGCGCATGGGCGCTCGAGGTCGAGATTCACGTGCCGTCGGCTCGGACGAGGATCGTGGCCGGGTGAGGACCCTTCCGGCTGGTCGAACCACGAGAAAACCGCGCAAACCGCCGGCCGCCAGTATCCGAGGCGATGGCGATCTTGACAACCTTCCCTCAGCCTCCGAGCATGAAAGCGAGACCGAGGGAACGATCTCGTTCCGTTCCCCTGGCACCCCATCCCACCGCGCGACTTTTCCCGACGACCACGCGGATTTCCGCTTCAATGACGATCAACTCCGATGGCAGCCCGTCGCCACCGGTCCTGATCCGCGAGCGCCAACCAAGCGCTGATGCGGCAGCCGCGATCGACCGGCAAAGTCGTCCCGATCGGCCGATCCCGCCTGACGCGTTCGTCCGGCCTGCGAGCACGCGTATATGGGGCACCGCGAAGATTTGGGTTCGCTTTCGGGCCAAGACCTGGCCCACGCCAAGGCGCGACAGAAAATCGCAGAGGGTGATCCAGTAATCAGGATTGTCAGTGCCCCAGATAGACGGCAACGGAGGGGCGGTAGCCAGCAAACTTTCGGCACAGGCAGCCGTCCGTTCACGGCTACTCACTCGAGCGGCCTTGTGTTCTCACGATCGGACTCCCGACCGTGCAATACGGACCACACCAGGATGAGGCTGTCTGACCCTGCCAAGCCTCTTGACCCCGTGAAGACTCTGGCAGCCCGCGGCCACCGGACCCAATCCGCTGGCAGCGGCTACGCGTTCGAGCGGTGGCCGCCAGCCGCGAAATGACAGACGCGAACCGCCGATCTCTTGCCTGGTCGCGAACCTTGGTCGGTCTTGGCGGGGTCAGGTTTGACCCCGCGAAGCCGAAGGCGGGCGAATGGGCAATGCCCATCGACGAAGCTCACTGCCGGACGGGGGATGAGAACGGGCTGGCGGTGTGGACGATGCGGATCGATCGGCGGGGGGGAGATTCCCGGCCGGCGGGTCATTATCGATCGCCAGTTCAGACCGGCGCACTGAAACGGCCAGCAACGTCGAGGTCGAGGCGCTGACCGTGCTCACGTACTGGAGTATGGCCAGCGGTGTTTAGCTCGCGCGTCCACCGAGCCAACGTTCGAGCAACCAAGCCCCCAGGTCGATCGGCAGGCGGGCCAGCGGCCCAGCCAGCAATGCGGCCATTCCGAGCGTACCAACCAGAGGAAGGTTCATCATGAGGTGGTGCATCATCGGCTCCTGGTGCGTCTCCTTGGTGTGTTCCCCTACGTCCCATATCCACTTCGGCGCGGCAATCGGACGGACAGCTCCGGGAAAAACGAGCCATCCGTGTCCGATCGCTCCCGGAACGGGTCATCATCGATGACCTGTTAAGGACAGCGCAGTGAGCCGTTCACCACAAGCAAAACAGGCCCGTCCTCCCTATCACCGCAAAGGAGCGATCCGACCCGCCACTCCGCAAGACAGAACGCCCGTGCTGGCCCCATGGCCCACCGCTCCGTCAAGCCGACTTGCTCTCAATGTCGGTACGAGCGTCGCGGGAACGTCGAACGGCGACCTTGCTAGATTGCGAGGGGATCTGGGAGGAATCGGTAGCTGTGTGCCATCGCAGTGCCACGGGCCTCGCTGGATCGGTCCCCGTTCGCGAGCGCTAGCCAAGTGCTGAACCGGTGGCAACCAGTCGCCAGAGCGTCACTGCGAGGTGACGATCTCGTGCGGCGCGGCGAACCCACGCCTGGTTCGCGACATCTGATATAACACCAGGGCTACCTCGTGCGAAAGCTCTCGTCGCGATCAATTGCCAGGCGGCAGGGCGAATGGTACGATCCTGCGGGTGGGCAAGGAACCAACGAAAGACATCGGCATGATCGTGATCATCGACTACGGGATGGGCAATCTCCGCAGCGTGCAGAAAGCCATCGAGGCGGTCGGGCACAGCGCGAAGGTGAGTGCTGATCCTGACGAGGTTCGGCGGGCGTCGCACGTCATCTTGCCCGGTGTAGGTGCCTTCGCCGACGCCATGGCTGAGCTGCGCCGGACGGGTCTGGACGAGGCGTTCATCGAGGCGGTGAGGGCGGGCAAGCCTTGCCTGGGCGTCTGCCTTGGCCTTCAGCTCCTATTCGACGAGAGTCTTGAAGACGGCGAACACGCGGGCCTGGGGCTGCTTCCGGGCCGGGTGGTCCGATTCGCCGATCGGCCTGGCCTCAAGGTTCCTCACATGGGCTGGAACACACTGCGGATTCGCCAGCCCGTGCCCCTGTTGAACGGACTCGGACCCGAGCCGTCGGTCTACTTCGTGCACTCTTACCACGCCATGCCCGAGCGACCTACCGACATCGCCGCGGAGACTGATTACCCCGATCCTTTCGCCTCCCTGGTCTGGCGCGACAACCTCATGGCATGCCAGTTCCATCCCGAGAAGAGCCAGCAGGTCGGTCTGGCGATGTACGCCAATTTCGCCAGGCTCTAGCGCCCACCACCCTGTTCACAAAGATCGCAGATTCTTCTCGACACGCTCCGCGTCGCTGATAAGCTTTGGAGGCTGTGAGTTTCCGCCGGGAGCATTCGATGAACAACTCCGTCACGCGTTCCGACTCAGGGCAACAAGCAAAAGCAAGTGGAGCGCCGCCCAGGCGCGCGAAGCATCTGGGGTGGATCTTTCCCGCGATCGCGCTGGGGCTGTTCTCGCTCCTGGGGGTGGCCATTTACCTGGCGGAACAACCCTACTTCGACTGGGACCTCGCCATTTCCCACTCGGTTCAAGGGATCTCCTGGTTCGGGCTCGAGAGCCTGCTCCGCGGCGTCTGCCTGGCGGACAACGACCTGCGCCAGGCGTTCTTGCTCGTCGCCGGCACCGGCCTCCTGCTTGTGGCCCTTCGAGCACGGCAGGAGGCAGCAATGCTCATCGCTGTTGCCGTGGTGGGGCAGGCTCTGTGCTGCGCTCAGCGGCGAGCTCGTCAAGCGACCACGGCCCAGCACGGAGTTGATTCAGCTCCGGATCGACCCGCAAGAAATCGAAGGATTCCCCAGCTTCCCGTCGGGCCATACGGTTCACTATACAGTCTTCTTTGGCTTTCTCGGTTTCCTCGCTGCGACTCGCTTGAAGCCCCGAGCGCTGAGCTGGCTGCTTCTCTTCGTGCTAGCTGGGCTGGTGCTCCTGGTTGGCCCGGTGCGCGTTTATCTCGGGGCACACTGGATCAGTGATGTAGTGGGAGGATACCTGCTGGGCGGAGCTGTGCTGGTCATCGGCGTCACTCTCCACCGTCGTTGGTCCGGTCGCAGCGGCAACGCGGAAGTGAGCGCCCTTCGCGACCCAGCGGAGCCGCCCTTGTGACGGAGGGGTTCTCCTTCAGGTAATGTCTTCCGTTTGAGCGAGCCGGCCCGCGAGGTTGAAATGTCCACACACGATTCGCGATTCCATCGTCCTTGCTGTCCTGGGACGACCCGTCGTCGTTTCCTGCAAGCGTTAGCCGCCGGTGGAGGAGCAATGCTGTTCGGCGGCAATGCGAGGAGCGTGCGGGCCTCTGCGCTCAGCGATGGAACGCCGCGCGCGTCCGCGCCGCTGGACCTGCTAGTGCTGGGCGGCACCGGATTCATCGGACCGCATCTGGTGCGCTATGCCGTCGCGCGCGGCCACCGCGTCACGATCTTCACGCGCGGCCGCCGCGACGCTGAGCTTCCCGCCAGCGTTGTCCGACTGAAAGGAGACCGCAACGGGGACCTGAAATCGCTGGAGGGGAAGAAGTGGGACGCCGTCGTGGACGACTCGGCGACCAATCCGAACTGGGTCCGTCTCTCGACGGCGCTCTTGAAGGGAAACGTGGGCCGTTACCTCTTCACATCCTCAACCGGCGTCTATTATCCCTACCTTTTGCGGGGCCTTGACGAGACGCATTCGGTGCGGATGATCGCGGACGATCCCAAGGATGAATCGGCGGCGTTTGGTGTCGCCAAGGCGAAATGCGAGCGTGTTGTGCAAGACGCGTTCGGCGACCACGCCTTGATCGTGCGTCCGACCTATATCGTAGGTCCCGGCGATACAACCGACCGCTTTCCATACTGGCCCCAGCGCCTCGCTCGCGGCGGTGAGGTGCTGGCTCCAGGCCGGCGCAACGACCCCGTGCAGTTCATCGACGTACGCGATCTCGCAGAGTTCATGGTTCATCTCCAGGAAGATGGTCGGGGAGGAGTGTACAACGTCGTCGGGCCGCAAGACACGATGACGATGCCCGCATTCCTCGAACAGGCGCGTGCGGCGCTTGGTTCGAGCGCCAGGTTCACCTGGGTAGACGACTACGCGTTCCTCTCGAAACATCACATCGAAGAAGCAATTCCCTGGGCGATGCTCAAGGGCAACGACGACGGAATGATGTCGATCCGGCACGAGCGTGCCCAGGCCGCGGGGCTCACCTACCGTCCGCTCGCCGTCACCGTTCGTGACACGCAAACCTGGTGGGCCACCGTTCCGGCATCACGTCTCAAGTCGGCCAAGTTCACGATTTCGCCGGTGCAGGAAGCCGAGGTGCTTGCCGCCTGGCATGCCCGCCAAGGTTGATCGAGCAGCCTGTCAATGCCGACATGCCGCTGCAAAGTGCGCCGAATTCCCTCGACAACGCTGCCGGCGCCGATTAGCTTTGGAGGCTGCTTCTTGACGCCGGAACGGATTGCGCACTCCACGTCACATCACCTGTCGCACGACAGCGAGGAGAAGCCGGATGAGCGAAACATGGGGAGAATCGACCGGCCGGATGGACCGCCGCGGCTTTCTTGGTGCAAGTGCCGGCGCGATTGCCGCCGGAGCCGCGCTCGGAGATGGGCCGCCTGCTGCCGCACAGGACGCGCCCAGGACAACTCAACCGGCTGAGCTGCCCAAGCGGGCCCTCGGCCGTACGGGCGCTCAGGTCACCATCCTCAATCTTGGCACCTGGCAGAGCCCGGGCGGCGACCGGCTGCTCCGCTTCGCCTGGGCCAATGGCGTCCGCTATTTTGACACGGCCAAGAGCTACGGCTCCGAGCCGATGATCGCGCGCTGGTTGCAAGCGATGCCGGGCGCCCGCCACGACCTCTTCCTGGCCACCAAGGACGAGCCTCAAACACCCCGCCAGCTCATCGCGCAGCTCGATCAGCGGCTGGCGGCGCTCCAGACCGATCATGTTGACCTCTTCTTTGTCCACGCGCTGGGCGACACCAATTTCGAGTACGAGCTGCAGTGGCCCAACAGCCAGGAGTTCAAGCAGGTCGCCGACGCGATTCGCAAGTCGGGCAAGGCAAAATATGTCGGCTTCTCGACGCATCACCCGCGCAGGGACTTGCTGCTTCAGGCCGCGGCGCAGGGAGGGTTTGTCGACGCGATCATGGTGCAGAACAACCCCTGGATCGCCATGGAAGACAACATGAATCGCGCGCTCGACGCTTGCTACAAGCGGGGCATCGGGTTGATCTCGATGAAGCAAGTGGCCGGCAACATGAATCTGAACGCCATTGCCACGGAGTATCCCGAGCTCGCCGCCAAAGGGCTCACGCCCTACCAGGGATTACTGCAGGCGATCTGGAGCGATGATCGGTTCGCCTCGTGCTGTGTGTCGATGCGCAACACCGACCAGATTCGCGAAAACGCCGCCGCGGCCAGCTCGTTCGCGCCAATGAGCACGACAGAGATCAACCGTCTGCGCGACGCCTGCATCGCCGCCGGCCCCACGATGTGCGCTTCGTGCGATGGCCGGTGCGGCCGGGCCGGCGGCACCGAAGCCGAGCTCGGCAACCTGACGAGGTTCCTCACCTACCACGAACACCACGGCTACAAGGCCGAAGCCCGGCGGCTGTACGGCAAGCTCGGCGCCGCGGCTCGCCAGTGGCAAGGCGCCGACCTCGAGGCCGCCCGCCAGGCCTGCCCCAACCACCTTGATTTCGCCAGGCTTCTGCCGCGGGTTGATGAGCTGCTGGGCTAACGCTTGGCAGTAATAGGAAATCGCGGAATCGCCTCGAGTGGGCCGGAAATGTCGTTCATTCATTCCGACCCGTTTTTTTCCTGGCCTCGGAGGCTCTCATGGGCACCAGTGGCGGATTCGACCCAGACTTTCAATACGATGAATCGAAGTCGCCGCCGGGACACTCCGGCAAGCCCTCGCAAGTCGGCTCGCCGGGCATTATTGGCCGCCTCGTACGTCGCTTGCCGAGAATCCTCCTGCTCTGGCTGGCCATTTCCATACCTGCCACGTATCTGGTTCACTGGCTGATCGAGCCAATGTACGAGTCGTCGTGCACGATCCGGATCGAGCCGAGCCCCGACCTTTTCGGACCATCAGCGAAGGGTGACACGAGCGAGGGTTTCGGACAGTATCTCGAGACGCAGCGCGCCCTGATTCTCAGTAATCGCGTGCTCGAGCCGGCAATGGCGTATGTGACCAGGCTTCCACGCTATCCCAAGAGCTTTCCCATCGTCAAAGACGCCGCTGACCCCATGGCCGAAGTTCGCAAGCGGTTGGAAGTCAATGTGATCCCCGGGACTTTCTTGATTCAGGTTACATTCAACTCACCCAGCGCGATCGAGGCCGCCGAGGTTGTCAACCAGGTCGTGTCCGCTTTTGAACAGCAGAACAAAGAATTCAGCGTTGGCATGAATGGGGTATTGAGAACGAACTTCGAGAGCTATCTGAAGAAGCTCAGCGAGGACATTCGTGAGAAGCAGGATCAGATGCTCGCGTTAGCGGAAGGAATCGATCACCGGGCCTCGAGGTCCTCTGAAAAAGCGGAAAAGCCCCGAACCGAGGAAGCCGGCGTGTCTCACTCGCAGACACGTGCTGATGAGCTTAAAATCTCATTCGTTCGTGACGAGCTTGCCAGTCTCCACAGCATGAGAGACAGCGTGATACGGAAGTTGGAGCAGCTCAACTTCGAGTCTCAGAAAGGCGCGCCGAGAGTCGAAGTGGTTGACCCGGCCTCTGCCTCGAAAACTCCGCAGAGTCACTTGCGCACAAGATGGATGATGATGCTATCACCGGCCGTGCTCGTCATTCTGATCGGGTTTTTCCTGGTGTTCGATGCCAGGTACCAGACCCGACGGCCAGCAGCGAAAGACCTGATCCTGCCCTGAATCGACGAGACAGCCTGAACGTTCAGCCGCCGATCTTCACCACCCCGGCGTCGCCGTCGACGGTGATGCGCTGGCCGTTTTGCAGACGCTCGGTGGCCACGCCGGTTCCCAGTACGGCGGGGATCTGGTATTCACGGGCGACGATGGAACCGTGGCTCAGCGGACCGCCCACGTCAGTCACGATGCCGGCCGCCAGCGCGAAGAGCGGGGTCCAGGCGGGGGTGGTGATCTTGGCGACCAGGATTTCTCCCTGGTGCATCTTGTCAAATTCGTCGGGACCGTTGATCACGCGGGCCATGCCCGTAACTCGCCCCGGGCTGGCACCAATGCCCTTGAACGTGTCGCCCGCCGGCTGATCGGTGAAGGCGGGCATCCAGCGCGTGAAGTCAATGCCCATGAAGCGAGCGCCCCCCTTGATGGGTAAGACCACGGGCGGCGTGACGGTGCGCTCGAGTTGCCACTTTTCACGGCGCTCACGGACGACGTCCTCATGATTCCCCGCGGGTTGATTCGAATCGAGCGCCTGCGCTGCGGGTTCGAGTTCGTCGAGCCTGAGCCAGAAGACGTCGTCATCCGACGAGAGCGAGCCGGCCGCCGCCAGGCGCCGCCCGCCCTCGCGCATCATCCGGCGCAAGAGCGGCCAGCCCAGGCCCACATCCGCCAGTGCGTCTTCGCGGAGCGGAGCATAGCCTTGCGCCCATCGCAAGAGCCGCGTGAACCAGCGCCTCCGTAGCCCTCCAACGCGACTGAGGATCATCTCGGTCGCCTGCTCGCGAGCGGCCGCGGCCGTTGCTTGCCGCTCGTGCGGGCTGCGCGCCTGACCAGTGAGAAAGAACCGGAGCGTCTCCAGCAGGGGCGCCGGCTCTTCCGCCGCCAGGCTCTTGGCGAAGTCCAGATCGTAAATGGCATGTCCGAAGCGGTCGAGGTGCTCCGCCAGCCGATCACGGAACTCGAGCCAGGTTGCCGCATCGGAGATGGGACTGGAATCCTGCCGAAAGGCGCCGGCGATCGCCGAACCTGATGTGCCCGTCAGGTAACCGGCGAGTTCCGGATGCGTGCGTGCCCACGTCGCGATGTCGTACAGCGATTTCTCGGCCAGAATCGGCGCGCTGTCGTAGCCGAGCAGGAACGCAAGCGGGGGCGGCTCATTCTTGCGCTTGATGAGCTTGGTGTAGAAAGCACCGAAGAGCGTCTCACTCATGTACGCGGCGGGCAGGATGCCGCTCTGGATGGTCAAATAGTGTTCGGCCGCCGCGAACGCGATCTCGCTCGCCCCGCTCACAAGTTGAATCGCGGGCGTGCCGCGCATGTCCCTTGCCGCCCAGGCGGCGACGACAGCGGCGTATCGCGGTCGGGCCTCGTCGGCCCAGCGCTGCCGTGCCCTGCGTATCCAGCCGAACCCGCGGTAGAACACTCGCGGCAAAGCCACCAGCATTTTCAACCCGACGAAGTTACTGGAATCATAATACGCGTAATCGTTGATGGTCACGACGAAGCTCTCGGCGAATGCTCGTTCGAGGCCGAGCATCCGTGCCATGCCTCGATAGGCCGCATTCCACGCCGGCAAGGCGAGTGAAGCGAACAGCGGCGAGAGTGGGTCGGGCAGCAATTCGATGACGCTCGATCGGGCGTACCTTCCCTTCGGAATGGGGAGGGTCCAGTCAAGTGTCGCGCGCGGTTTCGGCAGCGCGGTGATGGGCCTCGCCTGGAGGATGAAGAAGCGACCTGCGGCAACGGCCCATTCGATGTCTACCGGGATGTTGAAAAGTTGCTCGATCCGATCGCCGAGGCGCGCCAGCTCGATCATCTGCGCCGGCTCGAGCGCGGGTTGTTTGCGCCGTTCGTCGGGGACGGCTTCTTCGTGGGTCCCCGCGGACGACCTCGCGGTCATCACTTCCTTGTCCGCGATCACGCGCGATTCGATTGTGAATGTTCGCCGGTTGACGACGTACGTGTCGGGTGTCACCTTGCCGCCGACAATCGCTTCACCGAGCCCCCACGCCGCATTGATCACCACCTGGTCTCTGGCGCCGGTGAGAGGATTCGCGGTGAAGAGAACGCCCGCAACGTCCGCGGGTACGAGTTCTTGCACAACGACAGCGATCGCGACCTCGGCCGGGCGAATTCCCAGCCGCGCCCGGTAGCCGAGCGCGCGCGCTGTCCAGAGCGAGGCCCAGCACCGCACGACGGCATCCAGAACATGGTCGCCGCGCACATTGAGATACGTTTCCTGCTGTCCGGCGAAGGACATCTCGGGGAGGTCCTCTGCCGTGGCCGAGGATCGAACCGCGACGGCGGGATCATCCGATCCCAGGCGGCCATGCCACTGGCGGCAGAGTGCCGCGAGATCGGCCGGCATCGTGCCCCCGGCGAAGAGCGATTGGATCTGCTCGCTGGCTCGTTCGAGCGAGCTGGGGTCTTCGACCCTGGCACCGTCCGCGGCGGCGAGAATTGGCTCGTTTAGATGATTCTCAGTCACAAACCGGCGATAGGCAGCGGTTGTGATGTGAAAACCAGGCGGCACGGGAAGGCCGGCCGCCGCCAGGCGCGCCAGTGACGCTCCCTTGCCGCCTACCCGTTCGAGCGTGGCAAGCGGGCTGTCAAGTTCGAGAACCAGAGCATCCTCATCCGGCGAGATCACGGCGACTACCGGTTTGAGCTTCGCGGCAGCCCCTTGCACCGTTTCATCCACGAGGCTTCTCCCAGATTCAGAGTGTTCCAACGCCCGGGGACATCCTAACCGCTCGTCCGTTACATAGGCTATGCACGCTTTTGCGCGGCTTGCTCGAGGGTTGTCGCGACTCTTGCCTAAGTAAGTAACCGTGCGGCATGACCGAATTCTTTCGGCACCTCACTCAGAAAAAGCAGATTCGGCCGTGTAATACACCGGACGGTTTTTGCGGCTTTCAGGGAAACGAAACATCGGGGAACCCAGGCTTGATCAACGTTTTGTCAGGCCGCGTCGAGAGAGAGGAAGCGATCCGATGCGAACGATCGTTCGTGATACAGGGAAGTGGAGCACGGAGCCTGAACGAGGCTGCCGTAAGTCCGTCGCCGGATCTGTGAGGGGCTCCATCGTCCATAGGGACCTCGTTTGCTTGGTTGTCGCGGCAGCGATCGCGGCGGTCTGGATCGAAGAGTCGGAACCCGCGCCCCGGGATGTTCCCATGCGTTTGGTTCAAGGGGCACTGAAGGATCTGACCATGTCGCTAGCGATTTCGCCCGATGGGAAGACCATGGCTTCATGCGACTCGCATGGGCTCGTGATGCTTCGAGATATGGGCGATTGGCAGTCGGTCCGCACCTATATTTACTCGAAAAGAGGCCATCCTGCCTGGTCGCTGTCTTTCTCTCCCGACGGCCAGTACCTGGCGATCGGAGGGACCGAGCCCGGGATCGTGCTGCTTGATCTGCGGGCAGGATGCAAAGAACTGAGGGTGAGCGCCGCCCATCACCAAGGTGAGGGCGGTCGCATTCTCGCCGGCCGGTCGCATACTCGCCGCGACGTCATTCGACGAGGGCAAGGCCGTGCTCTGTGACCCCGTTCTGGGTAAGACCTTGCGTGTCCTCACCAGTCCTTCGGTCTCACTGTCCGTTGGGTTTTCACCAGACGGCCGGACGTTGGCTGGCGGCGGCAAGGATGGAAACATCTCCCTCTGGGACGTCGCTACCGGTGAAACAACGCTACGTCTTGAAGGAGCGCTCGGCCCCGTGTTCTCGGTCGCATTCTCGCCCGACGGTACGTTGCTGGCATCAACCGGCACAGCCGGTCCGCAAGTCAAGCTCTGGGACGCGTGTACCGGGCGGCTGGTTCATCTCATCAAGGGGAATGTACAGGCGACCAACGCGGTTGCGTTTTCACCCGATGGCAAGACCCTGGCCAGCGGGGGAGGTGACGGCATGCTGAGACTCTGGGAGGTAGCGACGGGGCGCCAGCGAATGTATCTGGACGGACGGTCATGCGTTCTCAGAAACATCGCATTCTCACCGGACGGCCGAACGCTGCTGGCGACCGGCAATGACACCGAGATTCGGCTCTGGGAACTGGCCAAAGTGACCGAGGACCTGTCCGATGGCGGTGGATCAGACAGCGGTCCTGATCACTCAGCCTCGAATATCCCGCCTCCATTCGCGAATTCTTACTCAGGTTCCACGCCTCGGCCGGTGTATTCCGTGGACGGTCTTCGCGCTCGCTCGATCGAGCCGAACCTATGCTTGGATGGATAGCTCTGCCTCATGGGAACGCGGAGGTCGGGAAAGCAGCGATGAGCGATCCGCCGGTCACGAGCCCAAGCCTGCTGTTTCGACTTCGAGATTCAGGCGACGAGCTCGCGTGGGTCGAGTTCGTCGAGATCTATACCCCGCTCATTCATCGACTGGCGCGTCGAGCGGGCTTGCAGGAGGCCGATCTGGCAGACCTGGTTCAAGAGGTCTTCGGCACGGTGGCTCGAGCGATCGAGCGGTACGATCCCGATCCGTCAAAGGGCTCGTTTCGGGGTTGGCTCTCACGCATCGCGCGTAATGCGATCCTCGATTCGCTGGAGAGTCTGCGCCGTCATCCGCAAGGTGCGGGAAGCACGGACATGGTTCGCCTGCTGGATGCACAGCCCGCCCCGTCGGAGGACGACGCTGAAGTTTATGAATTCGAGTACAAGCGACGGGTCTTCACGTGGGCGGCCGAGCGGGTGCGTGTCCAGGTCTCCGAGATGTCGTGGAAGGAGTTCTGGATGGCCGGTATGGAAGGCAGACGAGCCAAGGATGTGGCGGAGGCCTTGGGCACGACGATCGGCACCGTCTACCATTGCAAGAGTCAGGTCATGACCCGGCTGCGCCGGTTGATTCTCCACGCGGAAGGTAAGTTGGTCTGGGAACCAGGGGACAACGAATGAGCGCGCGATGCCACATCGTCGATCCGTCTCGAATTCGCCTCTTGCTGAACGACGGCCTCTCCGAGGCCGAAAAGGCGGAACTGGAGCTTCACCTGGAATCGTGCGAGGCTTGTTCGGGGGTGATCGAAAGGCTCTTGGCGGACACCGGGTGGTGGGAGGAGGCCCGCCTGTTTGTTCCTGCCGACCTGGGCCCCGCGGCCGAACTGGAATCCGACAATACGGCTCATCACTACGGGGATGCGCATCTCGGTCCCTCGAAGGCAGCCAGCGGAGGAGATGTCTGGCTCGACTTCCTGGCACCTTCCGACGATCCCAGGTCGCTGGGCCGGCTCGGACCTTATGAGGTGCTCTCGGTGATCGGGCAAGGTGGAATGGGCATCGTGCTCAAGGCCTTTGACTCGGCCCTGGACCGCGCGGTGGCTCTGAAGGTGCTGGCGCCGCAACTGGCCGCCAGCGGCGCGGCACGCCGTCGGTTTGCTCGCGAGGCGCGCTGCCGCGGCTGCCGTCGTCCACGAGCATGTCGTTGCCATCCACGCCGTGAATACATGGCACGGGCTGCCGTATCTCGTCATGCAGCACGTGCCGGGGCACTCGCTCCAGGAACGGATCGACCGCGACGGGCCGCTGGAGGTCGAAGACGTCTTGCGGATCGGCATGCAAGCCGCCGCCGGGCTGGCCGCTGCTCATGCGCAGGGCCTGGTGCATCGCGATGTCAAGCCGTCGAACATCCTGCTGGAACACGGGGTTGAAAGAGTCAAGCTGACCGACTTCGGACTGGCTCGGGCTGCCGACGACGCGAGCGTGACTCAGAGCGGAGTGCTGGCCGGCACCCCCCAGTACATGGCGCCCGAGCAGGCCAATGGAGACGGCGTGACCTTTCGGTCAGACCTTTTCAGCCTGGGAAGCGTACTCTACGCAATGTGCGCCGGACGGCCGCCGTTCCGTGCCGAGACAACCATGGCCGTGCTGCGGCGGATCTGTGAGCAGGTGCCTCGCCCGTTGCGCGAGGTCAATCCCCAGGTTCCCGACTGGCTGGCCGCGATCATCGCCAGGCTGCATGCCAAGGACCCGCGCGCTCGCTACTCCACGGCCGCGGAAGTTGCTGAGCTACTCGGCCGCCACCTGAGCTTGCTCCGCCAGCCTGAACTGGCCGTATCCTTCGAGGAGCCGCGAAAACCAGTCCTCTTCAACCGGATGACCGTGGCGGCCGCCGCACTCCTGTTGATGATTGTCACCATCGGGCTGGGGGCCGCGCGGGCAGGCGGTCTACCCGCGCTCGAGTCGCTGGTGAAGACCGTTTTTCGGATCAGAACGACGGAAGGGATTCTGGCGGTCCAGGTCGATGATCCCGACGTCAAGCTGAGAGTCGATGGTGAGGAACTCGTGCTCACGGGCACAGGGCCGCAGGAGTTCCGCTATCGCCCAGGCAGGCATCAGGTTGTTGCCATCAAGGACGGTGTAGCCCTGCTCCAGAAATTCGTCGTCGATCAAGCGGGGAGACAAGGAAATCGTGACGATCAGCCGCGAGGGCGAGCCTCCAGCGGCCACTTCGGGAACCGGAACCCAAGCCTCGCCAGCGCCTGAGCCGACCTTGCGCGCTGGGTCAGACACGCAATCGCGGGAACGTCAGCTCAGGGATCAGATCGATCATCTTCAGGCTCGATTGTCTCAATTTGAATGGACGCTGGACCGCGCTTTGAAGCCACCCGGAGAACCCTATGTAAGCAGCGGCGCCGCGCCGGCGGCCGCAGCGTTCCGCCCGAGCGCCGGGACGCCCGCGCCGGCGATTCCAGAGATTACACGTCCCCGATCCGTACTTGAGAGCCTTCGCCCCCTTCCCGTGAGCGACAGCTCCACTGCGTGGCCCTCGTCGCACGGGCCTGTCTTCAGCGCGGTCTTTTCTCCCGACGGGCGGACCCTGGCTCTCGCATGTGACGATGGAACGATCGTGCTCCTGTCTTCAAACACATGGCGGGTTCGGGCATTGCTCGAAGGTCATGTGAAGCGAGTCTGGAGCGTGGCGTTCTCTCCCGATGGGAAGGCACTGGCCTCCGCGGGCGGTGACTGGGAAGACGACGGAACGGGCGAAGTCAAGCTCTGGGACGTCGGCTCGGGACGTCCGCGATTCAGCCTCAAGCAGGACGACCGAACCATGTTCGCCGTTGCCTTCTCACCCGATGGTAAGACGCTGGCCAGCGGTGGCAGAGATCAGGCGATCACACTCTGGGACGTGGCCACGGGCCAGGGGCGGAAGACCTGCGTCGGACACGAGGAAGCCGTCCGGACGATCGCGTTTCACCCTGACGGCCACGCACTCGCCTCCTCCGGCTTTGACAAGACCGTCAGGATCTGGGATGCACGGACCGGTGAAGCGATCGGATCACCGTTCGTGCTCGATGGGACCGGGCCGAATTGCGTGGCCATCTCCCCGGACGGCAAGTCACTGGCCGCCAACACCGCGGCGCAGGACGATGGCAGCGACAGCCAGATAAGGATCTGGGACTGGGCCTCCCGAAAGGAGATCGCGGTTCTCCGGGGCAGCCGCTTCAACATCTTGAATCTCGCCTTCTCGCCGAACGGAAGAATGCTGGCTTCCGGCGGAGGCCGGTACGACTCGGAAGGTGAAGTCAAGCTCTGGGACCTTTCCACCGGTCGTCTGATCGCCGACCTGAAGGGGCACACGCGCCGGGTCGAGTCCGTCGGCTTCTCGGGCCAGGACCAGACCTTCATCTCCGCCGGCGGGATCGACGACGAAAGCGGCGAGATCAAGCTCTGGCAACTGGGTTCCCCGCCTCCAGCGGTAGTCCCTCCTCCGGCGATATCGGCGCGGCCGGTTCCGTTCTGAGCCGAGTGCCCTTACTCCGCCCGCGAGCTGGGGAACCCTGCTTGCGGATCGGACGGCGAGCCATCGCAAGTGAGCTGCTCAGAAAGGGTCAGACGAACCGAGAGTTGCACGCCCGGTGTCGGTCCGCGGATGACTGCCGGTCTTCAATTAGGATACAGGAACCGCTCGCGGCCGTTAAGTGGTCCTATTTCACAACTGGCTGTGGGGTCGAGGAGAGGCCTTGCCGTAGGCCCACCGAGACCGATTTGGTGGGCCTCGCTGCGCTCGACCCACCCTACAGTTGGTTGTGGGTCCGGGTCGCTACGGTTTCAGATGCTCGTCGAACCAGGCGATCGCCTCGTCCTGGGCCTGTTTTCGGGCCTCGTTGTAGATCCCGTAGTGCTTGATGCCCTTGACGGTCACGAGCTTCTTGACCCCCGTGGCCCGCTCGAAGGCCAGGATCGCGTGGTCCTTGTTGTCGAAGAGTTCCTCGTTCTCGGCGATGATGAACAGCTTGGCACAGTCCTTGCAACGGCCGATGTCCTCGATCGGGGCGTATGACCGCGAGCTTCTCGATGACTGGCGCGCCGGTCAGGCGTGCCGAATTTCTCGCCGGGGCTCGGGGATAACCGATCTGGCCGTGAGTGCGGGCGGTCGCCCTGGCTGAACGTGTAGGCTCGCATCTGGGGGTTCGCGATGGCCCAGCGCCAGTCCATCGAGCCGACCTGGCTGACGAACGCCTTCACTCGCGGGTCGCGGGCCGCGACGTAGACGACGTGGCCGCCCGAGTAACGACGAGCCCCAGATCCCGATGCGTTCGGGATCGCACTGCTTGTCGCCGGCCACCCAGTGGATCGCGTTCAGGATGTCGGTCGTCTGGTCGATCGGGTCGACGACCTCGCGCACCTCCCTGACTTCGGCGACCAGCTTGCCGTCCTTCTTCTCGGGCTTGTTGCCCGCCAGGATCAGCCGGGAGTCGCTCTTGCCCCAGCCGCGATAGTCGAAGGTGATCGACCAGGTATCCGGCCCGGGCGAAGGCCACGGCGTCAGGGCGAAGGGCCGCCGCGGTGCCTCCCCAGCCGTGGCTCATGACGATCGTCGGAAGCTTCGCGCGCGTCGGGGCCTTCGGGGCGAAAACCTCCGCGGCCATTCGCGTGCCTTCGCTCATGATGTCGGCGGTGCGGAAGGTGACGTCGTCGGGAACTTTGAATTCCGGCTGGCTTTCCTGCGCGGAAGCTCCAGACGAAGCCAGCGAGAGGGTCAGCACGGCCCACGCGAACCGTTGGGTCGGAGACATTGGCACTCCCTGGGAAAGCGGACGAATCGATCCGGGTGGGCTGGTCAGTTCTCGCCTCTGGCGAGCTTGTCGACCTCGTCCTCGCCCGGCAAGCCGAAGCACCGGACGCTGCCGGTGTACTTCTTGGGGAAGAAGCACTCGAACTCGCTGGGAGTGAAGAGCGTGTTGCCGCCGCCGACGTACACCCGGCCGCGCGAGAGCGACGGCCCGGCGAACACCGGCCCGAGGTCGATCTCCTTGAGCACCGCGCCGGTCGCGGCGTCGAGGGCGATGAGCTTGCCGCTGCCGACGGCGGTGAAGTACGCCACGCCGTTGCCCACCGCGATGCCCGAGCCGACGATGTCGCCGACGTCGCGGTACATCGGCTTGCCCGGTGTGCCGCCCATCTCGGGGATCTTGGGACGCTCGTGCCGCCAGCGTTCGGTCGCGAGGTCGACCGAAGTCGCCGTGACGCGGCCTCCCGTCGGCACTTGACCCTGGCGCGAAAGGGCTGGCTTGCGTGGCCAGCCGCACGGCGTCGATGCCGTTGGTGAAGATGGTGCGGCCATCGGTGGCGCAGCCGGACTGCAAGCCGCCGATGGGGCTGGGGAGGGCCAGCACTCGCGGGTCGTGCTTCGCCGGGGGATGCGTCGGCGGGCCCGGTGTAGACCGGCGTGTGCCTGACGAGCTTGCCGTTGTCGGCCCGCAGGACGTAGAAGCCGCCGTTCTTGCAGCCGGCGCCGACGACCTTGGTCGGCTTGCCGTCCACGTCGATGGTGAAGATCTTCGGCGTGTCGCCGATCGACTGGTCCTTGTAGAGCCCGGTCTTCGGGTCGTAGGCGCGCATCGAGTTGGTCCACATGTCGCCGGGATTGATCTGCGTGCTCCACTTGCGCTTGCCGGTCGCGGCGTCGAGCGCGGCGATCGCGCAGGAGTCCTCCGTGTGGAGGGCAGGGTTGTCGGGCGTCGGCTGCCGCGGCGCAGTGTTCACGTCCGTGCCGAAGAACAGCGTGTTGGTTTCGGGATCGTACGACGGCGTGGACCAGACGCTGCTCGTCGCGGGACCGTACTCGAACTTGTACTTGCCCCAGGAGCTTTCCACGACGACCGGCGGATCGAGCTTCTCCGGCTTCGGGCCGACGTCGTGCTTCCAGATCACCTTGCCGGTCCTCGGGTCGAGCGCGACGAGGAAGCCGCGGCCGGTGCTGCCGGCGTACATCGCGGTGCCGCGCGTAAGAGTTGCTCCAGCGTGCCGCCGCCGAACACGACCTTGCCGTCGGCCATGATCGGCGAGGCCATGAACAGGTTGTTCCAGTGGGCGCCGGGGAACGCTGGACGCGCGGCTGTTCGACCTTCCAGCGCTCGGCTCCGGTGCGCGGCATCGAGGCAGTACATCCAGCCGCCGGTGTCCGCGAAGTACACGGCCCCGTCCGCGACCAGCGCGGAGGAAAAGATCCCCGCGTCCGATGCCGCGGCCGCGCAGCTTTTCGGTAATGGGCGCACCGTCCGTCGGCGGCAGCACGGCCTTGCGGACGGGATTGCGGTACACCCAGCGGAGCTTGCCATCGGGCGCCAGCTTGTAGAAGGCCGGGAACGTGGCGGTGCCGAAGTAGACCTCCCCGGCGACCACGGTGGGCGTGGCGTGAACGACGCCGATGGTCTCCTTGGAGTCCGCGGCGGGGAATCGCCATTTCTCGACGAGCTTGCCGACGTTGGCAGGGCCGAGCGTTTTCTCGGCGGGATTGAAGCGCCAGCCGGCCAGGTCGTGGTTGTACATCGGCCAGTCGGCGGGCGAGTTCGATGGGGAAACCGACCGCTCGCCCGCGGGCGCTGGGCCGGTCGCCGAACGCAGTTCATGCCCACCGGTCAGAAAGAGCAGGCACATCACCGCCGCGTTCGTCTTCTTCATGAGACCAGCCCTCATAAAACTCAGTCGTTGGACGCGAAGCTCATCATGATCCCTGACCCCAGCCGGGTTCGCGGTCGAACGCCGAGGAAAGTACCCCTTGTGGGTCGCGCCGCGTTCAAGTCAGTCGCCCAGCACATTCATGGGGTCTTCGATTGAAAAACAGATTTATTCACCGTCGCCCTGTTGCATTGCCGTGTCCACCTCAGACAATCAAGCTCGTTGGCCGGAGTCTCTTTTTTCATGGCATGCCCTGCGGTTCTCATCGAAACACGGAGCGACGCACCGATGCGGAAACGATCGAAACTTGATTGGTTGATCGGCACTGCGTTCCTCATCCTCTTTTCTTGCATTGCCAGGCGCAACCTGCGGTTAGCAAACGTCCTGCCGAGTTCGGCGTGGTCGTCGAGAAGAAGGTGTTGATTCCCATGCGCGACGGTGTTCACCTGGCAGCCGATCTTTACCGCCCGGCAAAGGACGGCAAGGCCGCGGAGGGCCGCTTTCCCGCTTTGCTCACGCGAACACCCTACGACAAGAACGGCGCCGCGGCCGAAGGTAAGTATTACGCCGAGCGAGGTTACGTCGTGGTCGCCAATGACGTGCGCGGGCGGTATGCCAGTGAGGGAACATGGCATGGTCTCGTGGATGACCCGGCCGATGGCTACGACGTCGTCGAGTGGATCGCCGCGCAGGGCTGGTCCGACGGCAAGGTCGGCACCTTCGGCACCAGCTATCCCGGAGGTACCCAGCACGCATTGGCCGAGATGAACCCGCCGCACCTGACCACCATGGTGCCCGTCGACGCCCTTTCGAATTGCGGCGTCAGCGGTATGCGGCACGGGGGCGCGTTCGAGCTGCGATTCATGAACTGGATTTTCCAGACTGGCGCTCCCAACAGTAAACAGGCGCTCGGCAATCAGGCCCTCCGCATGGCGCTCGTCGAGAACGGCCTGCGAATTCGCCAGCACGCCGACAGCCTGCCGTTCCGCCAGGGGATGACGCCGCTGAAGGTACTTCCCGAGTACGAGGCCTGGCTGGTCGAGGCGCTCCGCAGCGGACCCGAATCGCCGTTCTGGCACATCAAGGGGATGTCGGTCGTCGATCACCTGGCAGATTACGCCGACGTCCCGGTACAGCACATCACCGGCTGGTACGACTCGTGGACTCGCCAGGTCACCATGAATTACGAGGAGCTGTCGAGAGCCAAGAAATCACCGCAACGGCTCCTGATCGGTCCCTGGGTTCACGGGTCACAGGGATCAAAGGTCTCTGGCGAGGTCGAGTTCACCGCCGAGGCCGCGATCGATCTTCCGGCCTATCGCCTGCGGTGGTACGACCGCTGGATGCGCGGGATGAAGAACGGCGTGGACGATGATCCGCCCATCATGTTGTACATCATGGGGACTGGCGACGACCGGCGCTCGGCCGCGGGCAAGCTCCAGCATGGCGGCGTCTGGCGGGCCGAGCGAGAGTGGCCGATCGCGCGGGCCAGGCCGGTCGCTTTTTATCTCCAGCAGGGCGGGTCGCTGGCGAGTGCTCCCTCGCCGGCTGCCGGCTACACCACCTTCACGTTCGACCCGAACCATCCCGTGCCGACCATCGGCGGCAACATTTCCTCAAACCAGGGGCTGATGACCTCTGGCGGTTACGACCAGCGGCCGCGCGAAGACACGCACGCGGCCGGCAATCGCCTGCCCCTTTCCGAGCGCCGGGACGTTCTGGTCTTCCGCACCGGGCCGCTCGAAGCGGACACCGAGGTTACCGGCACGGTCGTGGTCAAGCTCTGGGTCAGCTCGACCGCGCCGGACACCGACTTCACGGCCAAGCTGATCGACGAGATCCCGCCCAACGCAAGTTACCCACTCGGCTTCGATCTGAACATCGGCGACTCGATATTACGCACTCGCTATCGCGAGGGTCTCGACCATCAGGCGGCCTTTCTCCGGCCCGGCGAGGTTGTGCCGATCACCATCACACTCTACCCCACCGCCAACATCTTCAAGAAAGGACATCGGATCAGGCTCGATGTGTCGAGCAGCAACTACCCCCGGTTCGACGTGAACCCGAACACCGGCGATCCCCTGGGCGACTACCGCCGGCTGGTCAAGGCGGATAATACAGTCTATCATGATGCGAATTATCCGTCGCAGATTGTCTTGCCGGTTCTGCCGCCGGCTACGCTTGGTGCGGCATCGAATCAGGAATGACGAGCCAGACCAGGGTCTTGCGGAGAATCTTCAACTTGAGCTCGACGGTTCGTTGCGTGCGGTTGATCAGCCTGGCGACTTCGCTATTGGTACGGTTTTCCAGCTTCCAGACGAAGATTTGCAGCAGGTCTTCCGGAAGCCGGCGGAGCAGCCGTTCAAAGTGCGCACGAGGGATGGCGGCCTCTTCGACCTCGAGTTCAGCGCGAGCCTGCAGATCGGCCATCAAGCGCCAGAGCTCGTGATCGGAACCGTCGCCCGGCCCACCCGATTCCTGCCTTCCAGCGTCACCGCGCAATGTCTCTCGCTCATGGAACGCGCTTGCGACCCCGGTCATGGCCATCCAGACCAAGAACTTCCAGGCGTCGTCACGGCTGGCGGGGAAAGGGCAGTCCGCGCCGTGCGAGAAGTTGACAAAAGTTTTAAACATGCTTTGGACCTTGTCGCACTCACCTGCGAGAACCGTTTTGGGGTCGAGCCGGTGCGTGGCCGCCCCGAGCAAGCGTGGTTCAAAGCGCTGCCAGATCCGCCGGGCGGCCTGCTCACGAATCCGGGGGTCGGAAGCGCGAAAGTCATCGGCGTCCCGGCCGGCATCATCGGGATCGCGGGTCGTCATGAGGGGGAACCCTCGAGGCGGCATTGCCGACTGACGGATGGATTCAGGCCGGCTCGTCAACTGTGCTTTCGCCCGAAGCGATAGGCCCGCGGCACGCCGCGCGTGCCCTATCTATGTCAGTAAAGATTCGCGGCCGTTCCCCGAAAGGCGATTCCCTCATTGGTGGAAAAAAAACACCCGCCCCCAAATCGTCTGGGCGGGTGAGACGGCTGGTGTCCGGACCGTCCTCACGGCTTGGCCTTCTCGACCGGCACCGAGACCGCGTGCAGGACGTGCTTGTTGGCGTCGTCTTGCACGAACGCGACGACCGACAGGTTTTCGAGCGCGACTTCGGGCAGCGGGGTGGGAAAAGGATGCTGCTTGGCGAAGTCGCTGAGATAGGTCTCGATATCTCGCTTCAGCGCCAGGAGGCTGAGCTTGACGTCGAGCTGGCCTTGGCCGGAAGAGAGATCCTTGCCTTCGAGCCCGCCTGGGAAACTCCTGACGACCTGGTGGTGAAACCGCAGCTTGTTGGTGCCGACATAGCGTATGGCTTTCTCGGTCAAGGCCAGCCGGAGCCGGGGCCGGGATTGCGCAGGCTCGGCTTTATTGACCAGTGTGGCCTGGGCGTGGATGGTGATCTCGTCGCCGGACTGGCTGGCCGATAGCTTGATCTCGCCGCCCTTCTTGCTCTCGAGCTGCCTCTCGATAACTTCACGGAATTGCTTGTACTTGGCTTCGGAGTCAGCCATTGTGGCGCCCCCCTCGGCGTCTGTCTGACCGTTGAAGAGGATCGTGGGAGTACCGCCGCACCTCGTCGCCGAAGTATTCTGACCGTGCCTCAGTGTCCTTATTGGACAAGGGATCGGGCCGGGGGATATGGAGGTGGTGCTGCAAGCCGATCACCTCGGTCGGTTTGTAGGTTTGGAGCAAGGCGTCGAAGGCGACATCCACGCCCACGCACGGGGGGCATTGCGCGCCGGTGAACAGCTCGATGAGGACCACGGAATCGGCCTTTGAGTTCTTGCGGCCGGCGAACGCCTCGGGATGGAACGGCGGCACTTTTTTCAGATACTCCTGATCGATCTGGCTTTCGAGCGCAGCGGCGCGAGCTTCGGCTTCTTTGGCGATGTCGGCTTTGCCTGCCAGCTTGGCTGCATACGCGAGCATCCCCGCGACGGCGGCCCTGCGGTCGAGGTTGGCGGTGAGGCCGAGATCCTTGTCGGTCTCCTGCGCCAGTTGCAGAGAGATGTCGGCATAAGGTTTGGCGAGGCCCAATGCCTTCAGTGCCTTGAGCCGAACTTCACCGAGCCAGGCCGGACCATAAGGCTCTGCTTCCGCGCGCCAGCTCTTGATCAGCTCACCAACCTCGTCGGCATGGAGCCCGGCCGCCTCCGCGGTCGCCAGAATCTCGGTGTAGATAGAGATAGTTGGTGGGACTACCGGCGTACTTCTTGAGGCCGTCTTGCAGCTTCTGGATCTTGGACTTGGGATCCTCGACACCTCTGGTCGCGAGAAAAGCCGGAACCAGCTCGCTGCGCTTCATGTCGCCGACCTGCCTGCTGGCGGTCTTCTCGAGCCGCGCGGGATGAACCTCGCCCTGAAAAGTGAAGCTTCCCAGAACCTTGCCGGCATTGCCCTCATCCCTCGCAAGCTTGCCCTCGAACCGGTTCACACCACCGGGCCCCTTGAGCTCGAACGAGATGGCGTCGTCCCTGATTGCCAGTGACTCGACCGTCACGTTCTCGGACTGCCCCAGGAACCTCACCCGCGTGCTCGTCACAAACGCCCTTGGTTTGCCCTGATTCTGAGCGACGTCAAGGATGGCGAACTCGTCCTCCCCGAATGCAAGCACCACGAGCTTCCAGGTGCCACTGAAATCAGCACTCGTCTCCTCTGCCACGACGCCGCCTTTCCACGCGAGCAGCATCGCTGCCGCGGAAAACAGGATCACAAGCGCCAGCAGAGACGCGGTGATGAGTCTCATGATCGTTCCTTCCTGTCGTCGCATTGCGTAGGGCCACGAGGTTGGGGACGGGTGTAGCCCCGCGAGTGGGGTCGGCCCCCTCCTACCAAGAAATAACCGCGATCGACGGCGTTCATCGTAGGAGGAGGCTCCGTCCTCCGAATCTCGACTGCAACCAGTTTAACCGCCGGCCGCTCCGGGCCACAACGTATGAAAGCCGGCAGCAGACACCTACATCACGCGATCAATCCGTGTCATGAGTCCTGTCCCAGAAAGCGGCCGCCGTCAACGCGGTAACAGACGCCCGTTACGAAGCTGGTTCCTTCGAGCAGGTAGAGAATGAGGCGGTTGACGTCTGCCGGAGTGCCCACGCGACGGAGTGGCGTTTGAGCGATCACGGTCTGGATTTCGGCCTCGGTGAAGTCAGCCGGAGGGTCGATCATGGCGGGCTGGATCATCGCGACCGGAACGTGCGGGGCCAGCTCCTTGGCCAGGGCCAGCGTCAGGGTTGCCAGGCCCCCCTTGGCCACGAGGTAAGGGAGATAATCCTTGTACGGGCGATTGGTGGCCCAGTCTCCGATGTTGACGATTCTGCCCTTGATTCCGTCGTCAGCATCTTGAGTCAGCATCTGCTTGGCGGCGGCGATTGCCGTGTGATAAGGTGCGGCCAGGTTGGCGGCGATCATCTCATCAAAGTCGTGTGGGTCCAGAGTGGCCAGCGGAGTTCGCCGGTAAACGCTGGCCATGTTGACAAGTGCGTCCAGGCGGCCGAACCGCGCGACGACCTCGGACACTGCATTAGCGGCCTGGTTTGGATCGGAGAGGTCGGCGCCACGGCCATTCCTTCCACGCCTCTGGACTGAACGTCGGTGAGGGTGTGCTCGATGACGGCCCGGCTGAATCGGTAAGTCATCGCGATGTTGGCGCCGCGGTCGGCAAGCATTGGGGCGAGTTCCGACCCCACCCGACGCCCCCCGGTGATGAGAACGACCTTACCCTGTAGCGAGCTGTCCGTCGCCACCGACGCCATTGCCATCCGATCCTCCTGGAACTGGAATCAGAGCCCTTTCCAGGGAATATCCGCGACTCTGGCGCGATGATTGACCACGCGGGCCAGGACGAACAGCAGATCGCTGAGTCGATTCAGGTAGACGAAGAGTGCCCTTGGCACGCTGGAGTCGGACTGTCGCGCCAGTCGCACCACCAGACGCTCTGCGCGGCGGCAAACCGTCCGGGCCAGATGAATCTGAGCCGCCGCAATGGATCCGCCGGGAAGAATGAAGGTCGTCAGCGGCGCAAGCTCGGTTTCCAGTTCGTCGATCAGCTTTTCCAACCGTGTCGCATGCTCTGCCGTGATGGCGTTGTGATATTTTCCGTTCGGGTCGGGGTCGGCCAGGGCCGAGCCGACGGAGAAGAGCTCGTCTTGAAGCTGCCCGACCAGTACGTCGGCGGCCGGATCGAGCCCGTATGCACGGGCCAGACCCAGGGCCGCGTTGAGCTCATCGATCGTCCCGTAGGCTTCGATGCGCAGGTCGTCTTTGGGAACGCGCCGGTTGCCCAGCAGGCCCGTGATTCCCTCGTCCCCGGTTTTCGTGTAGATTTTCACCGTCGGGTCCTGCATCCTGTCGTGCCGCCCGAGGGCCGTTCTCTCCCTCGGCCATTGGCGGCTTGATATTCAGGACCTATACTAGGCGGGTTCGTTGCCCTCGGGAAGATGCATGGGGTAGTCTCTTGATTCCGAGGTCTTAGGGAGGAGAAATTCCGATGTCGTTGTCGCTGGCATCTTCGCTGCTGCTGGCCGCCTCGCTGGTGGCTCAAGCACCTTCAGGTCATCCGGAACGACCGCTTTCCGCCGAGGAAGTGGCGAAGCTCGAGGCCAAGCACCTTCAAAACATCCGCCAGACCACGTTTGGATTCTTCCGGGCCGGCGAGGGCTATTTTCGTCCTGACAGCAAGGCGATCATCTTTCAGGCCGTGCCGAACCTGTCTACATCCGTTTTCCTGACGCCCAAGTCCAACCAGTACGAGTATCAAATCTTCACCTCCGACCTCGCCCCGGACGCGAAGCCCCTCATGGTCAGCACCGGGCTCGGGGCTTGCACGTGCGCGTTTTTCCACCCTGATGGCAAGTCGATCATCTTCGGCTCGACCCACCTGAACCCCAGCCCCAAGGCGCCGGGCACGGCGTATTCTCGGTCGGGCAGCCGTTACCGCTGGAGCTTTCCCGACGGGATGGACATCTTCAGGGCCGATGCGGACAGCAAGAACCTGGTTCGCTTGACCACGTCCGATGGATACGACGCGGAGGGAAGCTATTCGCCCGACGGCAAGCAGATTATCTTCACGTCGTTTCGCGATGGAGATGCCGATATCTATATCATGGACTCCAACGGCAAGAACGCGCGGCCGGTTGTGCGGGCCAAAGGCTATGATGGCGGCCCGTTCTTCTCGCCCGACGGCAAGCGGATCATCTATCGCAGCGATCGCAATGGGAACGACCTCTTGCAGCTTTATGTCAATAACCCTGAGGGAACCGCCGAGCGAGCACTTACCAGCAATGAGTTTGTGAACTGGGGCCCGTTCTGGCATCCCGACTGCACCCACATCGTCTACTCGACGAGTCGCCACGGCCACTCCAATTACGAAGTCTACCTGATGAACGTGGACACGGGCGCCGAGACCAGAATCACTTATCACGACGGCTTCGACGGTCTGCCCGTCATCAGCCCCGATGGCAAGAAGCTCATGTGGACTTCAAACAGCCGGGGAACCGACCGCAACAGCCAGCTCTTCATTGCCGATTTCACCCTCGACCCAGCGCCCCGAACAGCCTCGGCACGGTGACGAGCCCAACGCTCGATGACTCTGTTTCTTTACCCGAACGACACGAGGAACGACGACGCATGAGCCCCAAAGACGCGCTTCGCCTGAGTATTGGCATGAGCGATTACATCGTCGACGCCTATATCAAAGACCTCGACGACGCGGACCTCTTGATTCGCCCAGTTCCGGGCATGAATCACATTGCCTGGCAGCTTGGCCACTTGATCTCCGCGGAACGCAGCTTCATCGAGAAGATCAAGCCAGGAGCAAGCCCGCCACTGCCGGCGGGGTTCGACGACGCATACACGAAGGAGACGACCACGCTCGACGACCCCAAGAAGTTCCTGTCGCGAGCCGAGTACCAGGACCTCTGGAAGAAACAGCGTGACGCAACGCTCGCGGTGCTCGAGGCGATTCCCGAGTCCGAGCTCGACAAGACGGATCCCGAGAAATACCCTGAATGGGCCCCGACCGTCGCCGCGCTCCTGGCCATGACCGGCACCCACGCCTTGATGCACTGCGGCCAGTGGGTCGCCGTCCGGCGCCAGCTTGGGAAACCGGTCGTGATCTGAGCCGGCCAACGCATCGATCTCAAACAGACTGGGGGCGGAGGGCGCTAACTGGTCGTCTCGCCGCGAATCAAAGCCTCCGTCCGCGGCAACGCCGGGTTCACTCCCGCCCGATGCAAGGCCCTGATGTGGCCTGCGAGCATTCGCCAGTTTTCGGGGGTGTCGACGTCGTACCAAGGGGGAAGCACCGCCAGTGACAGCCCGGTGTCCTTGAGCCGGTCGATCGTCTGGCTCAGGACCTCGGGGCTGCTCCAGGTGACGCCGTCGAAGATAGGCGGGACCGATCCGCGTGCACCGACGAGGTAGTAGCCGCCGTCGGTCGAAGGGCCGAGCACGACGTCGCGGCCTTCCAGGCAGAGGAAGGCGGTGATCACGATCGTCGGGTCGAGGGTAGGGGAGTCGGAACCGATCAGCACGACCCGCGTCGCGCCATCTTCAAACTCGCCTTCGAAGAAACCGCGCATCCGAGCGCCCAGGTCACCCTCGACCTGGGGCTGAAGCGAAAAGCACTCGGGCACGCGGGTGTCGAACCAGGGACCGGCGTCGGCCGGCGAATACACCAGGACCCGCCGGCCGCCCGGCGCCAGGATCGCCTCGGAGCTCCACGTTTCGAGCACATCGAAGAGCATCGCCTCGTGAACCTTGGACGCGGCGTCGGCGCCGAGCTCGACAGCCAGGCGAGTCTTCACCTGGCCCAGTTCGGGCTTCTTGCCGAAGATCCCCAGAACGCATCCTTCGGGCATCAACCAGGCCATTCTACGTGCCCTCGGCGATCAAGAGCCGTTCCAGCAAGCTCGGGTTCACCACGCCCCGGAACCGAACCTTGCCGTTGACCGCGACCACCGGCACCTCGGTGTTGTACTTCGCCACCAGCTCCGGATCGGTGTCGATGTCGATCTCGTCGATCGTGAACCCATGGCGCTTCTGGGCGTCCTTCAAGAGGTCGATGGCCTTGTGGCAACAACAGCACTGCGCACGAGTGTAGACCGTGAAGGCCAGGTGGTCGGCCCGCCGGGAAGAGCGGAAGAGTCGGGATAAGAGGGTTGTCATCGAGTTTTCCGTGGTCTAGGCCCAACATTCAGTCCTTCGCTGCCTCCGCTCTTTCCGAGGGTGCGGTGGTGTGGACGAACTCGACGCGTCGTTGCTCCTGGTCGTCGAGCCTCTCGAGAATCTTCCCCCAGACCAGACCCTGCCGATCAAACTCGTCCATCGTCTCGAATGCCGGTGAAAGAACCTCGGCCACGACCCGCCCGTACTCCTCGGACTCGATCTCGACTTCCAGACCAGGAAGCTCGATTTCTTCGAGGACTTTCTTGACTTTGTCTCTGAATTCCATCTTGCACACCTCGATTGGATTTGACGTCAGACCCTGGAGAGCACGCTCATGCCGAAGCGTTCCACAGTTTCGATCCAGCGAGCGACTACCGCGTTAGAGAGAGATTTCGCTATGTGATGTCCCGTTCCTCGTTTCGGATTTCGATCGGCGCGGTGGGCGATCCAGTGCCGCCTGGCCATCATCGCCGCGAGATGCTTCGCACCGCTATCCACGATCGATTCCTCGAGGCCAACGCTAATCAGAACCGCTCTCACATCCCCAGGATGATTGTAACTTGACCTCTCCAGATATTCACTCACCGATAGCGCGATAACCTCGTCGACGGGCTGACCGCGAAAGCCTGCCAGTTCCTGTAACCCAAGATTCTTCTTTCCCCTGGTGCCTGCTAGAGGGATCTCGGACAAGAACTCCGGAGAGGCTGTTGGCAACTTCCATTCGGCCAGGCTACGCAAGAGATCTTCGAGCGTCGCATGCAGCAGCACGACCGCCGCGCGGAGGATGTCGGACTCCTGAACCGCGCGACGTCCCTTTCGTTTCTCGTAAGCCGATGTGTAAACACCTACGACATTCCTCACACGTCCAAGGTTACTCTGAAACCGCAGTTGAATCTCCTCTCGCATCGTCATCAGTGACTCCATTACGCGGCTCGCCATTCAGCGCCCTCACCTCCACCAGGTTATCAAAAAACGTGGCCCCGCCCCCCATGTCGGTTAGCGCGGATGATGTCGTCGAGTTCACGTTGGACTCGGCCTGGCGACAGCTTGTTCCAGTGAATGCCGGTGGCGACGGCCACGCCCGGGCGGACATTTCCCGTCAGGGCGACGCGTGCATGGAACGTGCCCCGATCGTTGAAGACAATGGCCCACTGGCCGTCGTTCAGGCCGCGACGGCTTGCGTCTTCATTCGCCAGTTCGATCGTCGGCTCACCCGCGGCGGCGCGGTGGCGTGGCGAGTTGGCGAACGTCGAGTTGAGAAACTGTGGACGAGGCGGGCTCAGAGAGCTGAAGTGGATACCTGGCCGCGAGCAGCGGGCGGGTTTGAGGATCTTCGTGCGGCGGGATGTAGGTCGGCAAGGGGTCAAGCCCCGCGGCTTTCATGCGCTCGGAGTAGAGCTCGCATTTGCCGGAGGGCGTGGGGAAGACGCCATCGGCGAACGGAGCGAAAGACTCGGGAATATTGAGTCTTATCGACCCCGCGGATTCGAGGCGCTCCAGGGTGATTCCGCTCACGGTCGGGCCGCCATCGAGCACTTCGCGAATCAGAGTTCGATCGTCGGGAAAGAGCGCTGGCTCGAAGCCCAAGCGCGCGGCCAGGGCGCGAAAGACGTCGTTGTTCGACCGGCACTCGCCCAGGGGCGCAATGGACTGGGGGTTGTACATCACTTCATGATGTCCGTACGACCCGTGGATGTCGACGTGCTCGAGCTGTGACGTGGCCGGGAGCACGATGTCGGCGTAGTCAGCCGTATCGGTGGCGAACAGCTCGTGGACCACCGTGAACAGGTCGTCGCGCCTGAGACCGGCAAGCACCTTGTGCTGATTGGGGGCAACGGCCGCCGGGTTGCAGTTGTAGATGTAAAGGGCCGCGCACCGGCGAGCCGGGCAGCTCGCCAGCGAGGGCCTCGCCCAGCTCGTTCATGTTGATGATTCGCGTGCCGGGCGGCGAGAGATCGGGCCGGGTCAGCCGTTCCATGGCGAAATCGTAGGCGCCGCTGGTGGAAAGCAGAGCGCCTCCCCCCGCGTGGCGCCAGGACCCGATGATCGCGGGCAGGCACGCGATCGTGCGCACCGCCATGCCGCCGCCATGATGGCGCTGCATGCCGTAATTAAGCCTGATGAGCGAAGGCTGTTCGCGCGCCAGCCGGTGGGCAAGCGCTTCGATGGTCTTGCCGTCGACCCCCGTGATCGACTCGACGCGTTCCAGGGGATATTCCTCGAGCACCCGCTCGCGCAACAGCCCCGCCCCCGTCGTGGCTCTGACGAGATAATCTTGGTCCTCCAGCCCGTCGCGCCAGATCACGTGCATGAGCCCCAAGGCGAGCGCCGCATCGGTGCCGGGACGGACCGCGATGTGCCAGTCGGAGCGGCATGCCGTCGGGCTCCTGTAGGGGTCGACGGTGACAATCGTCGCCCCGTTCCTCTTCCTGGCCTCGATCATCAGGCTCCAGAGATGCGAGTTGGTGTTGACCGTGTTCGAGCCCCAGTTGACGATGAACTTACACCGGGGCACCGCCAATGGATCCGCGCCCAGCCGGCCACGACCCATCGTGTATTCATAGCCCAGCGAACCGGCCGAAGCGCAGATGGTTCGATCGAGCATCGATGCGCCCATGAGGTGGAAAAACCTGCGGTCCAGACTGCTTGACTGAAGCTTGCCCATCGTGCCGCAATAGCTGTAGGGAAGAATGGCCTGGGGGCCCTCGGCCGAGCCGGCAATGGTCTGAAACCGCCTTACGATCGTTTCCAGAGCCTCATCCCAGGAGATCCTCTCGAATTTCCCTTCCCCTTTGGGGCCCACCCGCTTCATGGGAAACATCAATCGATCGGGGCTATAGACCCGATCGAGATACCGCGCCATCTTCTGGCAGAGAAACCCGCGCGTGAAGGGGTGGTCGGCGTCTCCCTTGAGACTCGACGGCCACGCCATCCCGAACAGTGACTCGCATACTGCACGTGTCGGGACAATCGAGATGACAGACATTCTTGTGCTCGGTGATTTCGGCGGTTGGCACGTGAGATCGATCCTTGGACCATGGATTCAAAGAATGGCTCGAGCGGCTCGATTATACGGTCTCATGTCCGCTGAAGCACTACGAGCCGAGGCCCGAGTGGGGATGAAAACAACCGTCTTGATTTCGACGTCGATCAAATGGACGATCACAGACAGTGTCCGCACAACAGGATGTTAACGAGTGAGGGCTTTGCATGATGCTCAGATGGCAAATTCGCCTGGCATTCGCTTTTCTCGCGGCGCTCCTGCTGCCCTGGGCTCGGCCCTGTGTCGCCCAGCAGGGCGGCCCCAGCCCCGCATTCAAAGCCGAGCTGCGGAAGACCCTGGAACAGCGGCGTCAGCGCAGAGCCCGGCAGGGGGGCAGTTTGGCACCCAATTCGATCGTGCCGTGGCCGATGCCGCCAACGTTGATCATCCGGGCCACGCCCGACATCCACGATGAGGTCCAGTCACTCTTCTGGCTCCTACGGCGGAGGCGGTGAGTCAACCTAACGCCCGCCTATCATGTTTCGGTCGCCGGGTTTATCCTGAGTCGAGGTCGTTTGCGTTCAGGGTGTTCTCGCTTGATCTGAGCCGGGACGACGGCGTTTCGGGATTGATCGACACCGTGGCGAATGCGGATGACCAAGGACGACCGTCCGCCATGACCGAAGTCACCCGGATCCTCTCGGCGATCGAGCAGGGCGACCCACAGGCCGCCGAGCAATTGCTCCCGCTCGTCTACGAGGAGCTGCGCAGGCTGGCGGCGGACAAGCTGGCCCGGGAGGCGTCGGGGCAGACGCTCGACGCCACGGCCCTGGTCCACGAGGCCTATCTGCGGCTGGTCGGTCACGATGACTCCCGACGCTGGAAAGACCGCGGACACTTCTTCGCCGCCGCGGCCCAGGCGATGCGCCGCATCCTGGTCGACAACGCCCGCCGCAAGCGGGCCGCAGAAGCGCGGCGCAGGCCTCCAGCGGCAGCCGCTCGACGCGGTGGCTGCCCCGGAAATCGATGTGGAAGTCGTGGCCCTCGACGAGGCACTGCGAAAGCTGGCCGAGGCCGACCCGATCAAGGCTCGCCTGGTCGAGCTGCGCTACTTCGCCGGGCTCACGGGCGAACAGGCCGCGAAGGTCCTTGACATCTCGCCCGCCACGGCCGACCGCCACTGGGCCTACGCCAGGGCCTGGCTGCGAAACGAGGTCCGCGGCCGGTAATTGCGTGGCTTCAAAGGATATTTTCAAATTCTTTTGATGCTTTCGCCGGCCGTTCTGCGCTATTGCTCCTGGAAACCACGGCGTCGGTGCCCGGAGAACCATCGATGAGCGACGAAACCCTGTTTCACCTTGCCTGGAGAAGCCGGCCGCCGAGCGGCCCGCCTTCCTGGAGCAGGCCTGCGCGGGTGACGACGCCCGCCGTCATCGCGTGGAAGCCTTCTTCGCTCCCACGAGACCCCGGACAGCTTCCTGGTCAGGTCAGCGGTGAACCCGGAGGCGACCACCGATTCGAGCCCAGCCAGATTGCCGACGCAAGGCCGCCGGATCGACCGGATGAGGAATCGATCGGCCGGACGCTCGACTGTCGAGGGCCCGGGCAGCCGCATCGGCCCCTACAAGCTGCTCCAGCCGATCGGCGAGGGGGGCATGGGCACGGTCTACATGGCCGAGCAGACCGAGCCGGTGCGGCGGATGGTGGCGCTCAAGCTCATCAAGGCCGGCATGGACAGCCGGCAGGTGCTCGCCCGGTTCGGGGCCGAGCGCCAGGCCCTGGCGCTGATGGACCACCCCAACATCGCCAAGGTCTTCGACGCCGGCACCACCGACGGCCTGCCCTACTTCGTGATGGAGCTGGTCAAGGGCATCCCGATCACCAAGTTCTGCGACGAGCGCCGGCTGACGACGCGCGAGCGGCTCGAGCTGGCCATCCCGGTCTGCCAGGCCGTGCAGCACGCCCACCAGAAGGGGATCATCCACCGCGACCTCAAGCCGTCCAACGTCCTGATCGCGCTCTACGACGGCAAGCCGGTGCCCAAGGTCATCGACTTCGGCGTGGCCAAGGCGACCGGTCCGCGGCTGACCGACCAGACGCTTGTACACCGAGTTCGGGGCGGTGGTCGGCACGCTCGAGTACATGAGCCCCGAGCAGGCCCAGCTGAACCAGCTCGACATCGACACCCGCAGCGACATCTACAGCCTGGGCGTGCTCCTCTACGAGCTCTTGACCGGCTCGACGCCGCTGGATCGCAAGCGGCTGAAGCAGGGGGCGATTCTGGAAATGCTGCGGGTGATCCGCGAGGAGGAGTCGCCCCGGCCGAGCACTGCGGCTTAGCGACGACCGAGGAGCTGCCGTCGATCGCGGCGTGCCGCAACATCGAGCCGCGGAAGCTGAGCGGGCTGGTGCGGGGCGAGCTCGACTGGATCGTGATGAAGGCGCTGGAGAAGGACCGCAACCGCCGCTACGAGACGGCCAACGGCCTGGCGGCCGACCTGCGGCGGTACCTGGACGACGAGCCGGTGCAGGCGTGCCCGCCGTCGGCGTGGTATCGCTTCGGCAAGTTCGCCCGGCGGAACAAGGTCGGCTCTGATCGCGGCCGGGCTGATCGCGATGGCGATGCTGTGCGGGGGTTGGGCATGCTGGCGGTCAGCAACGTGTTGATCACCCGCGAGAAGAACCAGGAAGCGGCTCCAGGCCCGGACGGCGAGAGCGAACGACCAGCGGGGTATCGCCGTCGCGAATGAGAAGACCGCCAGCGAGCGGGCGGAGACCTCGGCGGCAGGACTACATCAACCGCGTCAACCTGCGCCTATCGCGAGTGCCAGGCCGACAACGTGGCCCAGGCCCTGGAGCTCCTCGACGGTTGCCCCGAGGACCTGCGCGGCTGGGAGTGGGCACTATGTCAGCCGCCAGTGTCACCTCGATCTGCACACCTTCCACGAGCCCGGGCCGGCGGTCAATGCCGTGGCCTTCAGCCCCGACGGCCGTTACCTCGCGTCCGGGTCCGGTGACTACCGCGGTCGGTCCTACTTCGGGGAGGCGAGTCAGGCGATCTCGTCGTGCGGGACGTGGCGACCGGCCGGGAAGTCTTCGCCCATCGTGGACTCCCCGGCAGCATCCGCGCCGTGGCGTTCAGCCCCGACGGCCGCTGGATCGCCGCCGGCCAGGCGACCTGGGTCGGGTCCGCACCGTGGCGCCATGGCGCAGTTGGAGTTCAGCCGCAGGACGTGGCGATCGAAGTCCGACTCACGCCCGCTCGCCGTCGACCCTGCGGGGACTTTGACCGCTGTGGGATGCAGCCACGGGCCAGGAGCGGTTCCACAAGACCGATCCCGGCCCATTGGGGATATCCAGCCTGGCTTTCAGTCCCGATAGTCGGCGGATCATCGCGGGGTACGCGGACTCCGATCGTGATGGACTGGCAGTAGGCCCGGTCACGCGAAGCTCTGGGACGCCGCAACCGGAGACGTGCTCATCGATCGGATTCCAGCACCGCCGCGGGCGCGTACAGCGGCGTCTACAGCGTCGCCTTCAGCCCCGACGGCAAACACGTGGCACTGGCTGGCGCGGGACAAGTGGAGGTCTGGGACCTGGCGAGCCGAAGGCTGGTCCGCTCGCTCCCGGGGCACACGGGCGTGGTCTGCGCAGTCGCCTTCAGCCCCGACGGGCGTTACCTCGCCTCGGGAGGCTGGGACAAGACCGTCCGGCTCTGGGATTGCGCCACCGGCGCCGAGCTCCGGACCTATGCCGACGAGGCCTGCGTCGTCGGCCTGGCGTTCAGCCCCGACGGCCAGCGGATCGTCTCGGCCAGCGGGAACGGACTGAAGCTGTGGTCGGTGGCCTCCGGCGGCGAGCTGGCCGCCTTCCACGGCCACCAGCACCCCGTCGCCTGCGTCGCCTTCAGTCCCGACGGTACCCAGATCGCCTCGGGGAGCTCGGATCAGACGGTCAAGCTCTGGTTCGCGACGCCGAATCTCCAGCTCACCGTCAGGAGATACACGGGTCAAGTCCGGGGCGTGGCCTTCAGCCCTGATGGCCACTCGGTCGCCTCAAGCTGAGCTTGGAGGGCGATCCTCCAGCTCTGGGACCCGGCCACGGGCGAGGAACTACTGTCCTTTGAACGTGGTGGTGGACGCGGAGCGGTTGCGTTCAGCCCTGATGGCCGGCGGCTGGCCACGTCGGCTTTGAGCCAAGACGTGAGGATCTGGGATGCCACCACCGGGAGAAAGATCCTCACGCTGACGGGGACTCAGATCGCCGTGTGGCCTAGCGTGGCGTTCAGCCCCGACGGTCACCTTCTGGCGTATGCCGATAACGACCGGTCGGTGAAGGTGTGGGATGCCACGACCGGGCGGAGAGTTCACACCCTCCATGGGCACTCGGCCGCGGCCTACGCCGTGGCATTCAGCCCCGACGGCCAGACACTTGCTTCCGCCGGTGACGATAAGACGGTGAAGCTGTGGGACGTCGCCACCGGTCAGGAGCTCCTCACCCTCAAGGGTCACATAGCCCCGGTCCACAGGTGTCGCCTTCAGTCCCGACGGCCGGAAGCTCGCCTCGGTCGGCGGCGACTATCGAGCATCACGGTGAAGCGAGGGTCTGGGATGCCTTGACGGGCCGCGAGCTCGCCCAGCTTCAGGGACACACCGAACTGGTCTGGTGCGTCGCCTTCAGCCCCGACGGCCGCCGCCTCGCCACCGGCAGTGATGATCTGACCATCAAGCTCTGGGACACAGCCACGGGTCAGGACGTCTTCACCCTCCGGGGACACAGCGCCAGCAGTACACAGCCTGGCGTTCAGCCCCGACGGCCGGCGGATCGTCTCGGGGAGCTTCGACTCGACCGTGAAGGTCTGGGACCTGGATGCGAGCCGGGCCGAGGTCCTGTCGCGCCGCGAGGCCGTGGCCCTGGCCGCATTCCGGTGAATCGTTCCTGGAGATGGGTCGCTGGGAACAGGCGGCCGCCGCGCTGACCCGCGCCCTGGAATTGAAGCTGGACACTCCCCAGCTCCGGCTGGCGCGGGGCCGGGCCTTCTGCCCGCTTGGGCCACACCCAGAAGGCTGAGGCCGACTTCGCCCAGGCCCTGAGGCTTGCGAGAGCAGATCCGCATCAGTGGGCTCGATCTTTGGGTAATGGGTTCCTGAAGATGGGCCGCTGGGAACAGGCGGTCGCCGCACTGTCCCGCGCCCTGGAATTGAAACTGGTGTCAGCCGTCGCCTCCAACAACCTCGGCCTGGTTGCTGGCCACATGCCCGGACGCCGAAGTTCCGCGACAGACGCGCCGTGCCGTCGAACTGGCCAAGAAAGCCGTCGAGTCTGGGCCGAAGGAAGGAATCTATCTGGAACACGCTGGGTGTGGCCCACTACCGGGCGGGCGACTGGAAGGCGGCGATCGAGGCCCTGACGAAGTCGATGGAAGCTCCGCAAAGGCGGCGACAGCAACGACTGGTTCTTCCTGGCCATGGCCCACTGGCAACTCGGCGACAAGCCGCAAGCGCGCTCCTGGTACGACAAGGCCGTCCCATGGATGGAGAAGAACCAGCCCAAGGATGAGGAACTCATCCGCTTCCGTGCCGAGGCCGCGGCCTTGCTGGGGGTGAACGAGAAGTAGGACAAACACGGCTTAGCGAAGGCCTCGAGTGCCACGCTGCGTCTGCCGTGCGAATCCTCCGAACGGGACCGAGTGTTCCGCGTGAACCCGCAATCATCTCTGGAAATCTCAGAATTCCATGATGCTTTCGCCGGCCGTTATGCGCTAATGCTCCTGGAAACCACGGCGTCGGTGCCCGGAGAACCTCGATGAGCGACGAAACCCTCTTCCACTTGGCTCTGGAAAAGCCCACCGGGGAACGGCCCGCCTTCCTGGAACAGGCCTTGCCGGGGACGATGCCCGCCGTCGTCGCGTGGAAGAACTTCTACGCTCCCACGAAACACCGGACAGCTTCCTGGTCAGCCCGGCGGTGAACCCCGACGCCACCTCTGAATGCAGCCCGAGCCAGATCGACAACGAAGGCTGCGCGGATCGACCCGATGGGAAATCGAGCGGTCGGACGCAACTCACGGACGGCCCAGGCAGCCGTCATCGGCCCTTACAAGCTCCTTCAGCCGATCGGCGAGGGGGGCATGGGCACGGTCTACATGGCCGAGCAGACGCAGCCGGTGCGGCGGACGGTGGCGCTCAAGCTCATCAAGGCCGGCATGGACAGCCGGCAGGTGCTGGCCCGGTTCGGGGCCGAGCGGCAGGCCCTGGCGCTGATGGACCACCCCAACATCGCCAAGGTCTTCGACGCCGGCACCACCGAAGCACGGCCTGCCCTACTTCGTGATGGAGCTGGTCAAGGGCATCCCGATCACCAGGTTCTGCGACGAGCGCCGACTGACGACGCGCGAGCGGCTCGAGCTGGCCATCCCGGTCTGCCAGGCCGTGCAGCACGCTCACCAGAAGGGAATCATCCACCGCGACATCAAGCCGTCCAACGTCCTGATCGCCCTCTACGACGGCAAGCCGGTCCCCAAGATCATCGACTTCGGCGTGGCCAAGGCGACGGGACCGCGCCTGACCGACCAGACCCTCTACACCGAGTTCGGCGCGGTGGTGGGCACGCTGGAGTACATGAGCCCCGAGCAGGCCCAGCTGAACCAGCTCGACATCGACACCCGGAGCGACATCTACAGCCTGGGCGTGCTCCTCTACGAGCTCTTGACCGGCTCGACGCCGCTGGATCGCAAGCGGCTGAAGCAGGGGGCGATTCTGGAAATGCTGCGGATGATCCGCGAGGAGGAGTCGCCCCGGCCGAGCATGCGGCTCTCGACGACCGAGGAGCTGCCCTCGATCGCGGCGTGCCGCAACATCGAGCCGCGGAAGCTGAGCGGGCTGATGCGGGGCGAGCTCGACTGGATCGTGATGAAGGCGCTGGAGAAGGACCGTAACCGGCGCTACGAGACGGCCAACGGCCTCGCCGCCGACCTGCGGCGATATCTGAACGACGAGCCGGTTCAGGCCTGCCCGCCGACGGCGGCTTATCGACTGAGCAAGTTCGCCAAGAAGTATCGTCTGGCTTTAGCGACGGCGTGCGCTTTCGTTGCCGTGCTGGTCGCGGCCACGGTGATCAGCCTCTGGCAGGCGGTTCGGCCAATCAGGCGAGGGCGGAGGCGGTCATGGCCTACGCGGCCGAGGCCACACAACGTCGCGAGGCGCAAAATCAACGTGACCGGGCATTCAAGGCGGAGGAAGACGCAAAGGCCAACCTGGCCCGCGCCCGTTCCGCCGTCGATGATTACCTGACGACGATCAGCGAGAGCCGGCTGCTCAAGTCACCTCTCCCGGGCCTGCAACCACTCCGCAAGGAGCTGCTGACCACAGCCCTGAAATACTACGAGGACTTCGTGAGCCAGAATCGTGACGACCCCGTCCTTCGAGCCGACCTGGCCGCGGCTACTTTTCGCGTCGGCGATATCACCGACCAGATCGGTTCGAAGGACGAGGCCCTGAAGGCATTTCAGACGGCTTTGGACATGTACGAGTCGCTGGCCGAGAGCGACCCTCCCGCCCTTGAACCGGTCTTACCGGGTCGGCCAAGGCCGCTGCCTCGTCAGGATGGCGATGATCCAGGACAGTCAAGGCCGGACAGACGAGATCACGTGGCATGTTCGAGACGCTCCATCGCCCTGCTGAATCAAGCTCGATCGCGACCAGCCGGGCGACGAGTTATTCGAGCCGAACTGGCCTTCGCACATCATTACCTCTCCGTCAAGCTAATGAAGCATGCAAACTCGGAGGCGGCGGTACGTCATCAAAGAGCGGCCATCGATCTTCGCGAGGGCCTCGCCGAGGAGTTCCCGAAGCAGTTGTCGCATCGGATCGACCTTGCGCTCAGCTTGAGCAATCTGGGTGAGGTCCTGTACCGCGACGGACTAATGGCTCGAGGCATTCGATTCATTGCGCCGGGCCAACGCGATCCAGCGGGCTCTGGTCGAGGAGCACCCCGAAGACCCGCAATTGCGTTGCACGCTGGCGATCAGCACTCGGGCGCATGGCGCAGCTCCTTCAAGCTTCTGGGTAGATGGAAGGAGAGCAGGCCATACTTTGCGGAGTCGGTCGGAGATCATGGACCGCGTCGTCGCCGAGAATCCGGCCGTCACCGAGTTCCGGAGGATGCTGGCGACTCAGGCCTCGGAGCTCGGCGATTCTCATCGACCAGACGAGATTGATGCCGGATTGAAGGCCCTCGCCAAGGCCCGCGATCAAGTGGAGACGGTTCGACGGACGAACCCCAATGACGTCAGAAATCTCTACGCTTCCGTCCTGATTCTTCGCGGGATTGGCAAGGCACGCGCGAATGCAGGGGAAGACAACCGAAGCTCTCGATCTCGCTCCGTGAGGCGATCGCCATCGGCGAGCGGATCGCCGACCGAGGATAACCTGTTCACCTACCAGCTGGCCTGCGTGCTCGCTCTCTACGGCGATGTCGTCGGGCGCGCCGCTACTGCCGCGGGCAAGGCTTCGAACGATGAATCACGCCGTTACTCCGACAGGGCGATGGAGGTACTGCGACAAGCCGTCGATCGCGGATACAGGGAGGCCGACTTGACGCGCAAGACGCGGATCTCCGTCCGCTGCGCTCCCGCGCTGATTTCCAGGCATTGATCAAGACGCTCCGTCAGAAAGCCCAGCCTTCTCCGGACGGGAAGTAAGAGCTTGCCCACATCCGTGCCGAGGCCACCGCAATGCTGAAAGGGAACAAGCAGAAGGACTGACCGCGGACGCCTCGAGCAAGATTTCTCGCAGCACGCGTCGTCCCGGAATGCCCGGGGCCCGCGTGGTTTCCTCGAATGTGATTCGCAGCAAAGCGGAGAGTGAACGCTGCCCAATGCAGCGCCCTCACCAGCCGGGCGCCCGGTCTGCGCGCCGCGGCCGGCTGCGCATGTCCGTTTTAACATGAAAGGTAGATAATCATCACGACACCAAATTCCCTCTCAAGTCCGACGCTGGACCTTGACCACCCCAAGGTGGAGGACCCGGCGCCGTTGCGGGCTGTCCACACGACGAACTTCCCCGCGCTCTTGCGGCAGCTCGGCGCGTCGTTGCTCGTCACCACCTACCAGGCCGGCAAGCTGGTGATGGTCCGCGACGAGGGCGACCACCTCAACACCCACTTCCGCACCTTCCAGGCTCCGATGGGCATGGCCTTGGCCGGCGACCGGCTGGCCGTCGGCACCAAGTTCCAGGTCTGGGAGTACGTCAACGTCCCGGCCGTGCCGCCAAGCTCGACCCGCCGGGCCGGCACGACGCCTGCTTCCTGCCCCGCTCCAGCCACGTCACGGGCAACATCCAGATCCATGAGATGGCCTGGGGCGCGGCGACGCCCTCTGGGTCGTCAACACCCGGTTCTCTTGCCTCTGCACGCTCGACGGCTCGGCCAGCTTCGCGCCGCGGTGGCGGCCGCCATTTGTCTGTGCGCTGGAGCCCACCGACCGCTGCCACCTGAACGGCCTGGGGATGGTCGACGGCCGCCCGCGCTACGTCACGGCGCTAGGCGAGACCGACGCGCCGGCCGGCTGGCGGGAGAACAAGGCCAAGGGCGGCATCGTGATGGACGTGGCCTCGGGCGAGGTGATCACTCGCGGGCTGTCGATGCCCCACTCGCCACGGTGGTATGCCGGCCGGCTCTGGGTCTGCGAGTCGGGCACGGGCGACGTTCGGGTTCATCGACCCGAACACCGGCAAGTACGAGCCAATCGCCGAAGTGCCTGGCTTCACTCGCGGGGTCGACTTCGCTGGCAACCTCGCCTTCGTCGGGCTGTCGCAGGTGCGCGAGAGCGCCGTCTTCAGCGGCATCCCGATCACCGAGCGGCTGGCCGAGGATAAGCGGACCTGCGGCGTCTGCGTGATCGACCTGCGGAGTCGGTCAGGTGGTCGCGCTCTTGCGGTTCGAGACCGCCGTGCAAGAGGTCTTCGCCGTGACGGTGACTGCCGGGCAGGCGGTACCCGGACCTGATCAACGACGACGACACATTGCTGGAGAATTCGTTCGTGGTGCCCGACGCGGCGCTGGCCGACGTGTCAGCGGCGCTGCGGGCGCCGGCCGTAACGATCCGTGGCGCGGCGAGATCGGTCGGGAACGGGAGTGCACCGCGCGAGGCTTTCGTGAAGGCGTGAAAGAAGACGTTCTTCACTTGAGGTCGTTCATCAACAAGGGAGCAACGGAACCATGAGTCACAACTTGGCGAGAGATCAGCGGAGGGGCGGGCGGGTGACGGTCGAGGCCCGGCGACGGCGGCGGATGCAGCCGACGGTGCTGGCGCTCGAAGACCGCACGCTGCTGTCGACGTTCACCGTCACCAACACGCTCGACAACGGCAGCGTCGGCACCCTGCGCTGGGCGGTCGGCCAGGCGAATTCGGCCGGTGGCGCCGAAATCATCGCATTTGACAGCAAGGTCTTCAAGACGCCGCAGACGATCACCCTGACGGGCACCCAGCTCGAGCTGACCGACACGACTGGGACGGTGACGATCACAGGCCCGAAGGCAGGCGTGACGGTCAGCGGCGGCGGGCTGAGCCGGGTGTTCCAGGTCGACGGGGGTGTCGACGGCGTCGATCTCGGGAATGACGATCACCGGCGGCAGCGCCGTCACCAGCGGCGCCGGCAGCAACGGCGGCGGCGTGGACAACCTCGGCGGAACGGTCACGCTGACCAACTGCACCGTCACCGGAAACACTGCCAAGGAAAACGGCGGCGGTGTGTACAACCTCAACGGTGCGGCCACGCTGACCAACTGCACCGTCAGCGGCAACTCCGCCACTTTTCCGGCGCCGGCATTTACAACGAGCAGGGTAATGCCACTCTCAATAAGTGCACCGTCATCTGGCAACTTAGACTTCGGCAGGCGGGTGTATAACGACGGCAGCAACGCCACGTTGACCATGACCAACACCAACGTGAGCGGCAACTCCGGCCTCGGCGTTTACAACTGGCAGGGCAAAGCCGTTCTGAGCAAATGCACCGTAACAGGCAATTCCAACGGCGGTGTGTACAACGCCTACGGCACGGCCAAGTTGACCGACTGCACCATCAGCGGCAACTCCGGGTTTCACCGGCGGCGGCGTGTGTAACTACGGGGGCAAGATCACGCTGAACTACTGCACCATCAGTGACAACTCCGCCACCGTCAACGGCGGCGGCCTGTACAACTACTCCGGGAAGGCCACGCTGAACAACTGCACGATCAGCGGCAACATCGCCACCGGCAGCGGCGGCGGCGTGGCGAACAATGCTAAAGGCACGGCCACCATGACCGACTGCACCGTCAGCGGCAACTCCGCCGCCGTCAGTGGCGGCGGTCTCTTCAACGGCAAGTACTCAGGCGCGGGCAAGGCCACGCTGACCAATTGCACCGTCAGCGGCAACTCCGCGGTCGACGGCGGCGGCATTGCCAATCAGGGCACGCTGAATGTCTCCTCCTGCAATATCATCACCAACCAGGCGTCGTCCGAGGGCGGCGGCATCGACACGACTTCTGGCACGGTCACGATCACCGATTCCTTCATCAACAGCAACGTCGCCAGCTCATCGGGGACCGCCCTGGGCGGCGGGATCTCCAGTAAGAATAGTGTTCTGTCAATGACCAACTCCACCGTCAACGGCAACCAGGCGAACGGCGCGACGGCGCTGGGAGGTGGGATCTATGCCTTCGATAGTACGGTGAACTTGCAGAGTTGCACGGTCACCAGCAACCAGGCGAACGGCACCGTGCTGGGCGAGGGAGGTGGGATCTATAGCTATGGCAACGTTTTGACTCTCGTGGCCAGTACCCCGACCGGCAATAAAGCCACGACCGCCTATCCCGACATTTTCGTCCACGCTTGAGATTTCCGCGGCCGGAATCAACAAGAGAACAGGCCACGGCTAAACCAAGAAACCCGTCGCCTGAGCATCCTTGAATACTCAGGTGACACCTGAGCCACTGACAAGCGGCTGGCGAGGCTCTGCGTTCACGCAGTGCGCTCACCACCCGGGCGCTCGGTCTGCGCACCATGGGTGACAGCGAAGTTCCTGGCAACGAAGACGCGGGAGGACCACTCCATGGGCCTCCCGATAAATCGAGCGACTCACGACAACGTCACGCCGGTCTATTCTCGGGAGTGTTTCCCGCGTCTACCGGCAATGACCACCCAACGAAGGAGTGCAACGATGATGACTCAGAGACTGTTCGCGACCGTGGCGCTGGGCCTGTTCCTGGCGATTCCCGGGGCGGCGAGGGCACAGTACCACTTCACCACCTACGACGTGCCGGGCTCGACCCGGACCGCCGTCAACGGGAATAGCCCGCACGCGATTGCGGGAGAGTTCGATGATACTATCGGCAACACGCATGGCTTCGTGCTGAGCAACTGCGACTTCACTCAGATCGATGTACCCGGCGCGGTTTTTACCAGCGTCAACGGGATCAACGCCGAGCGGCGAGATCTCGGGAATCTACATTGATGCAGGCGGCACGTTCCACGGCTATTTCCGAAGCAAGAAGGGAGTCTTAACCAAACTCGATCCACCCGGCTCAGTCCGCACGCAGGCCGAGTTCCTCAACGCGCAAGGCCAGGTCGTGGGAGTCTACCGCGATGCCAGCCAGACACGACATGGCTTCCTCTGGAGCAAGGGTGTCTTCACCAGCTTCGACGTGCCCGGCGCGGCGGCACCGCTCGGCACGGTGGGATCGGGATCAACGACCATGGAGAGGTCGTGGGCGACTATGTGGACAGCGCTGGCAACCGTCACGGCTTTGTGCGGAGCAAAGGCCAGTTACACGACGCTCGATGTGCCGGATTCTATGCTCACGGTGGCCGAAGGGATCAACAACCCCGGCCAGATCGTAGGACTCTACTTCGATGCGAGACGGCAACCAGCATGGCTTCGTCTTGAGCAATGGCCTCTACACGACGATCGACGTGCCCGGCTCAGTCTTGACCGGGATCTTCTCGATCAACGCTCAAGGCGAGATTGTGGGGTCCTACGATGACGCTGGCGGTGTCTCCCATGGCTTCGTCGGGACGCCTGCCACTGAGCGCTGTCCGCACCTCGCGGCGGAGAGGCGGCCCCTCGAGGACTGGGGCTGCCCTCACTTCTGCGACAAACCCAAACAGGACCCTCAACTCGACCAGAACGACCTTTAACATGGACAACAGACAATGCTGCGAAAACGCGTCTTTACCCACCCGCGCGGTCAAGCCCGCCTCGGGGAAGGCCGAGCTCACCCGATCAACGCACGGATCGGCCTGCCGGCGCTGAGCTTGATCGGCCGAGTCGTCACCGGGGCGATGTTTTCCTTGGCCGGGTCAAGGCCAAGGGCTGTGAGTACGGTGGCGTGGACGTCTTCGACGGTGGTCGGTGCGACAGGATCCTTGGTGCCCTCGGGGTCGGTCTGGCCGATCGCCTGGCCGCCGCGTAGGCCGCCGCCGGCAAGGGCCAGGCTGAAGCCGGTGGGCCAGTGGTCGCGGCCGCCGAAGGGGTTGATCTTGGGGGTCCGGCCGAATTCGCCCATGCAGAGGACAACGGTCTGGTCGAGCAGCTTGCGGCTCTTCAGGTCACGCAGGAGAGCGGCGAAGGCGGGATCGAGTTCCTTCACGAGCTTGCGGTGGATCTCGTGATTGTTCACGTGAGAATCCCAGCCGTCAAGCGTCACCTCGACGCAGCGCACGCCCACTTCGATCAGCCGCCGTGCCGCCAGGCAGCCGCGGCCGAAGGGGCTGTCGCCGTATCCGGCGAGCACGGTGGCCGGCTCTTGCGAGATGTCGAAGGCCTTGAGCTGCTCGGAAGTCATCATCACGCGGGCGCGGGCGAGGGTCTCGCGATGCAGGGTCGATTGCACCCGGGCCAGCCTGCCGCGCGCGAACGTGCGCTCGACGATTTCCAGGTCGTGCAGCCGGGCCTCGTCGCGAGTCGAGGGCACCTGGACCGTGACATCGGAGAGCTTGCCCTTGGGGTCGCCCGCCTGGAAGGCATCGAACTCGCCGCCGAAGAAGCCACCCGCGGCTGGGCCAGCGGCCGGAGAAGATCGAGATGTGGCGGGGAATGTCGGTCCGGCCCACGGGCAGCTCGTGGCAGCAGACCGCGCCGATGGAGGGATGCTCGACCGTGGGGTCGGGGCGATACCCCGTTTTCATCATGTACGTGCCGCGTTCGTGATCGCCCTCCTTGCTGATCATCGATCGGACCAGCGCGACCGAGCCCATCTGATCGGCAAGCTGCTCGAACCCGTGGCGAGCTGAATGCCCTTGACCGCCGTGGCGATCGCCTTCGTGCCGCCGGCGATGGCCTTGTCGGGATGAGGGTCGAAGGTCTCGAGCTGGCTGGGCCCGCCCGCAAGCCAGAGCACGATCAGCGACCGCGCCGGCTCGTGAGTGCGCTCGGCCTGCTGGGCCAGCAGCCGGCCGACGGGAGTCAGCCAGGAGAGCCCGGCCAGAGCCAGGAAACCGCGGCGGTCGATCATCGGTCCGGGACAGAAGGACATGGGTCGCTCCTCGCCTCGCGCCTAGTGGTTCCACGAGAATTCCGTCGTGTTCAGCAAGGTCCAGAACAGGTCGGTAAGCCGATCTTGCCGCTCCTGGCCCTTGGTCCCTTTCAAGCGGCCCTCAAAGTGGCTGAGCTCGAGGGGGGTAGGCCGGCGGGTGAGCACGGTCAAGTAGGCGGTCTCCACGGCCTTGGCGTCGTCGGGCGCCAGGTCGGCGATTCGCCTCGATGCGTTGAACAGGTCGCTCTTGGTCTTCTCGCGCACGAGGTCTCCATTCATCATCAGCAAGCGCTGGGGAATGGTGCCGCACGCGGCGGCGAATTCGTCCTCGCCGGTGTCACCGTAGCGGCGAACGAAATCATTGCGGCCGGTGTAGAGCGCGAAGCGGACGAACCAGGGTGATTGCGGACCCAGAGTCGCCAGCGACGCCGCCTGGTAGAGTGCGCCGGCAACCTGTTCGGGCCTCAGGCGAGTCAGCGGAAACGCGGCCCAGTTTTCGTCGCGCGTCGCGGCCGAATCGATCGACGCGTCATCCGCGCTGTCGAGCCTGAAGAGCTCGGTGGCCGCGATCACACGCACCAATCGATGAAGATCGTATCCGTGCGTACGGAAATCCGCCGCCAGCAAATCGAGGGCAGGGGGGAGCTCGCCTCCGACGGGCAGATCGTCAACCGGCTCAACCAAGGGCCGGCCGAAGAGCAAGGCCCACATCCGGTTCACGGTCGCACGGGAAAGATTCGGGTTAGCCGGGTTGACAATCCAATGTGCAAGCTGTTCGCGCGGCCGGCCCGTGCTCACAGCAAGCTCAGGCAGAAATGGCACCCTGGGCTCGACATCGGTCGGCTGTTTGGTCTTGCGATCCAGCGGCTTGTACATGCTTTCCTGGTCGCGAATGCCCCGCAGGCCCGAGTAAACCCCGCCGAAATACGCGGCCAGGCCCCGAAAGTCTGCCTGTTTCCAGGGCTGGAAGGGGTGGTCGTGGCACTGGGCACAATCGAGCCGGATACCCAGGAACGCCCGGGAGACCCGTGCGGCGAGCCGCTCGGGATCGGGCGTCTTGGTATCCTCGGTGTACGTGACCGACACGAAGTTGGTCGCCGGATGGTCGGTCCAGAGGCCCTGGTCGGCGATCAGGTCTCGTACCAGGGCGTCGTATGGCCGGTTCGCCAGGATGGCATCGCTGAGCCACGTGCTGAATCGGCGGCGGCGAAAAACGAGAAACGGACCGTCTTCATTGCCGACCAGGGCACGGGCGAACCGCTCGGCCAGGTAATCGGCCGCGCGGCGATCGTGCAAGAGGTCGTCGAGCCAGCTTTCGATGCGCCCCTCAGGCGGCCGCGCCTCGTACTGGCGCAGCTCTTCCAGCGACGGAATCGAGCCCGTAAGCGCTAGTGAGAGCCGCCGCACCACGGCAAGCTCTGGTGCGGAGGGCGCGGGTTGCAGCCCCCTCTCGGCCCATGGTTTCCGCACGGCGGCATTCACCTGCTCGACGATCGGGCCCAGAGGGGCGGGCCTGGCACTCGCTTGCTCTGCCCTTGGCGGCGATAGCTTCGCGGGTCTCAAGACACCCCGTGCCAGCGCAAGTCCGCCTCCCAGCACCACACTCACGAACACGAAATCGCGCACCCTCATGTCGCTAGCTCCCCGCATCACAGTCTCTTCGATCCTAGCACAATACCCGCCGATGGGCAGCGACGTTTCAATTCGTCCCAAAATGGTAACGACCGGCGATCAGGGCCAGGCTTTGTACCCATATCTCTTCCATTCACGGGCCCGACCCCGCGAAGCCGCCGCGACCCCGCGAAGCCGCCCTTGCCGAGGAAACCGCGAGGCGTCAGAATAGTGACGAGATGCGTCGAAGTATCCGGAACCGCGGGGAAGTCCGTTATGTCTCAAGCGACGGTCGCTCCTCCCGACATCAAGACTCTGGCCGACCTGCGGCGGCGGCTGGGTGGAATCCCGCTGGAGCGGATCTGGTTCCACCCCGCCCGGCACCGCCACGGAGAAGGATGTCATCGAGGCCGAGGAACGAGAGAACCGTCTCTGCGAGCTGGTTGACGGCACCCTGGTGGAGAAAGCGATGGGGTTCGAGGAGTCGCGAGTGGCCGGCAGGCTTTTATATCTGGTCAGTTCTTATCTCGATCAGAACGACCTGGGAATCTGCGTAGGGGCCGACGGCATGATGCGGATCGCTCCCGGCCTGGTGCGGATTCCCGATCTGTCGTTCATCACCTGGGACAGGCTCCCTGGCCGTGAAAGCCCCCGAGAGCCGATCCCTGACCTGGCGCCCGACCTGGCCGTCGAAGTGCTCAGCGAGGGGAACACCAAGCCGGAGATGGCCCGCAAGGTGCGAGAATACTTCGACGCCGGCGTCTTACTGGTCTGGCTGATCGATCCCAGGAAACGCACTGCCCGCGTCTTTTCGACCATCGAGAAGTCGGTCCTCGTCCGTGCGGACCAGGCGCTCGACGGCGGTGCGGTCTTGCCGGGCTTCGCCGTCCGCCTCTCTGACTTGCTCGACCGCGGCCGGCGGCCTCGACGGGGCTGATCCTAGCTGCCTCAAGAACTCAAGTCTTCCAGAATCAGCTCGAACTCTTCAGTTTCGCCCGCGCCGCCTTTCGAACAAGACGTTGGCGGGCACTACGACGGAGGCGAGACGCCTTCCGACCCTGCGAAATCCTCCGGAACTTGTGGATCTACCCCAGGACGGACAGTAGGCTCATTGTCATTCCCCAGCACGCCGTAAGACTTCCCGGACGAGTGCGTCTGAGACGTGGAAGTTGGCAGTGATGAGCATGTCAATGGCGTCGCGCACATTGGAAAGGATGCCTCGTTCTTTCGCCTTCAGCAAAACGGCGAGCGTCCCTGTCACGGGCAATTTGAGACCGTGAGCAATCCTGCGTGCTTTCTTGTCGTCCAGGTTGAGCCTCGCCGCGGAGTGCTCGATTGACAAGGCGATCGCTTCCGCTTCCCCGGCGCCCAAATCCAGCCGCAGAGACTGAACGAGTGGCTGATTCTGCACGGAATAAATCTGCGCCCAAGCCGGCAATGCCCCGCCACATTCATGGGACACGGCGTCGGGGACAGCGATCGTGCCGTAAAGCTCCTCGAGAATACCAAGAGATCCGGTAGCCTCCAGCGCGATCAGGCAGCTACTGTTAGACACGGTGAGACCGTCAGGCATGGCTGAAGTCGTCCTGCAGCTCGTTAGCGGGGTAATCGATGACTGCCACGCCGTGCTTGCCCAGCAATTCCATGAAGGTACGCTTGGAATAGCCCGCCAGTTCCGCGGCCTGCCCACACGATAAGCGGCCGATCTCGAACAGCTTCATGGCCAGATACAATTTGGCCTCGCCTTCCGTGACAGATGGTGGAATCGCGATGGTCGTTTGCGTCATGGTCGATTCTCATGCCGTTGCTGAAGGTTCCACCGAGAACGGTTCATCGAGCCCGACCCTGCGAAGCCGCCGGCGGTGAAAAATCGCTCGCTCAAGAATTCAAGTCTCCCAGGATCAGCTCAAACTCTTCAAGTGCCGCGCGAAGGTCCTCGGCGATCTCGGCTGCGATCACGTCGGGGTCTTCCAGGTTGGCCGAGTCTTCCAGGCTGTCATCTTTGAGCCAGAAGATGTCGAGGCTGAGCTTATCTCGCTGCGCGAGCTGGTCATACCCGTACGGTCGCCATCGGCCCTGGGGGCTCGATTCCGACCAGGTCGCATTTCGCTCATGGCGGCTGGCGGGGTGGTAGGAGGAGACGATCTCATCGAGGTCGGCGCACATGAGCGGCAGTGTCGTCACTCCAGAGAGCCGCCAAGCAGGTCGCCCGAACGATCTGATGGTTGCCTCGCGAAAACCGTTTACCGGGCCTGACACCGCGAAGCCGCCCGGCGGAGGGGGTTTGCCAAGTTCTATCGGTAGAGCGGCGGATGCTGACCGGCTAGCAGTTCGGCTGCCAGCATCACCCGGGCCGGGATCGCCTGCAAAAGCAGCGATAGAGCAGCGACAGCGAGCGGCGACAAGCCATTCCGCAATCCTGGGACATCACCCACTCTCTCAGATTGCTCACAATGGCACCCGGGTTCAGTGACTCCTGCTCAACGAGAGTGCACTCCCGCGAAGGACAGGGCCCGCGATGAGCGTGGCGGCACTTCCTTTTCATATCACGCAAGCGCGTATATACTGTCTGCGCGGCGAATCGCTTGGAGGGCAAGGCGATCAACATGGCAAGCACATCGCACCGTGAGACTGATACTCGCATCGATCCCGTGTTCGAGCGCCACAAGGAGCGGCTCAGGCGCACCGTTCGGCTGCGGCTCGACCGACGGCTCTCCGGCGTTGTCAGCTCGACCAGTATTCTGGAGGCTGTGCGGCGAGAAGCCATGCGGCGGCAAGCCGAGCTGGACGTGACTTCGACCGCTGATTCCTTTCTCTGGCTCCGCAAGATCACGGGCGAGGTGTTGACATCGCTCCACCGTGAGCGACTCGGGCAGGACATCCGCGGCGATATCTCGCTCTATCAAGGAGCGTTGCCGGAAACGAGATCGGTGTCGCTGGCGGCACATCTGCTGGGCCACGGCGGAGGTCCGGACGACCAGGCCGCTGACCGCGCCGAGGCGAAACTTTTGCTGGAGGAGGCGCTCAATGCCATGGACCCGATCGACCGCGAGGTCCTCACGCTGCGTCATTGCGAGAAACTCTCCAATGACGAGACGGCCGCCGTGCTGGCCATTTCCAGATCGCTGGCCAGCGAATCTTACATCCGGGCACTGAAGCGGATCACGTCGATCCTGATGTCCGTTCCCGGGCTTAAAACAAAACCCTAGCTGCTACGCGAGAGCTTGCGTTGTTCCCCGGACGCTGTCATTGACTCAGTAGAAGAGAAGCGCTTGATGTCAACCTCCAGCGGCAGCCGCAACCCGGTCGAGGCCCTCGCCGAGGAATTTGTCCAGCGGCGACGGCGAGGCGAGCAGGCCACGGCCGAGGATTACGCCGAGAAGCATCCCGAACTGGCCGAAGAGATCCTCGCACTCTTCCCCGCGCTTCTGATGATGGAAGACATGGTGGGCGGCTCGGGCGACCGCTCCGGCTCAAACACCCTCGGCGAAGAGATGATCAACGGTATCACCGTGGGCCGGCTGGGAGAATTCCGGCTCTTGCGCGAGTTGGGCCGGGGCGGCATGGGGGTCGTCTACGAGGCGGAGCAGGAGTCGCTGGGACGGCGCGTGGCGCTCAAGGTCTTGCCGTCGGGCGCGATCAACGATAAGCGGCAACTCCGCCGGTTCGAGCGTGAGGCGCGGTCCGCGGCGAGGCTGCACCACACCAATATCGTGCCGGTCTTCGGAGTAGGTCAGCATGAAGGCACACATTTCTACGTCATGCAGCTCATCCAGGGCCAGGGTCTGGACTCGGTGCTGGCAGAGCTCAGGCGACTGCGACAGGCGCGGGCCGACAAGACCGAGCGGGTGCCCAAGGGCCCCAAGACGCAACGTGAGCAATCGGCGGTCGAGATCGCCCTGTCGCTGGCAACCGGAGGCCTGGGGCCAGGCACAGGCAACGGCGATCGATCACCCGGGACGGCCACATTGCCCTGGCCCGCGCCGACTGCGGATGGGGAATCTCGGGCCAGATCGCCGTCTGGCCCAGCCCGGTCACGCCCTCCCCGGTGACCGACGTCTCGTCCCTCTCGGAGTCCAATCGCCGGTTCGCCCAGAGCGTGGCGCGCATCGGCGTGCAGGTGGCCGATGCGCTCGAACATGCACACGGACAGGGGATCCTCCACCGCGACATCAAGCCTTCAAACCTGCTACTCGACCGCGAGGGCAACGTGTGGGTGGCGGACTTCGGCCTGGCCAAGGGGATAGGCGCGGATGATCTGACGCACACCGGCGACGTCGTTGGCACGATGCGGTACATCGCTCCGGAGCGGTTCCAGGGCCATGGTGATGCCCGAGCGGATATCTACGCGCTCGGTCTGACGCTCTATGAATTGCTGACTCTGCGTCCCGCGTTCGACGAGGCGGATCACACGAAACTGATCCACCAGGTGACCCAGGAGGCACCCCCACCGCTGCGCAAGTTAAATCGCGGCTGTGCCGGCTGACCTGGAGACGATCATCAACAAGGCGATCGCCCGCGAGCCGGGACAGCGGTACGCCACCGCGGCCGCACTGGCCGAGGACCTCAGGCGGTTCATCGAAGGCCGCCCGATCCTGGCGCGGCGAGTCCCGCGGGTCGAGCGGGCCTGGCGATGGTGCAAGCGGAATCGATTCGAGGCTTTCCTCATTGGAGGCATCGCGGCGGCGCTGATTCTGGGCACGGTTGCGGCAACCACGTTTGCCATTCAGTCGCAGTTGAACGCGGGCAATGCCCGCGCCTACGCGGCAGAGGCTGATGAGCAGGCACGGCGTGCAAACGCGGCGGCCCAGATCGCGACCGCTGAGGCTCTCCGCGCCGACCGTGAGACGCAGCGCCAGGGCCGAGAAACTTCTCAGCGATCGCCGGCTTTACCTCGCCAAGATGACCCTGGCTCAGCAGGCCTGGCAGGAAGGGCAGACGGACCTGGCGCTCGAGAACCTGCAAGAGTACGAGCCGAAAGGCTCGGACGATCCCGATCTGCGCGGCTTCGAGTGGTACTATCTGAAGCGGCTCTGCCAGTTCGGCCTGCGCACCCTTCGCGGCCACACCGACAACGTCATGGGCGTGGCGTTCGCGCCCGATGGGGGGCGCATCGCGACTGCCAGCGAGGATGGTACCGTGAAGCTCTGGAATGCCGCCACGGGACAGCTCATGCACACCCTGCGCGGCCACTCGTCAAACGTGCTCGACGTCGCGTATAGCCATGACGGCCGCCACCTCGCCTCGGCGGGTATGGACGGTACCGTGAAGCTCTGGGACGCCAGTACGGGCGATGAGCTATCGACCCTGCGTGGTCATACTTACTGGGTTCTGAGCGTGACATTTTCGGCCGATGGCCGGATCGCGTCGGCCAGCGCCGACGGCACCGTGAGAGTCTGGAGGCCCGGCTCGGACCGGAGCCTCGTCACCTTGAGTGGGCACTCCGGGTCAGTCTGGGGTGTGGCGTTCTCCCCCGATGGTCGGCGCATCGCGTCGGGTTGCGAGGACGGCAAAGTCAGAATGTGGAACGCCGACACCGGCCTGCTTCTTTTCACTGTCAAAGGACACGATGCGCCGATCTGGGATGTGGCCTTCAGCCCCGACGGACGTCGTGTGGCCTCTGCCGGCGGCGACCGCACCGTGAAACTCTGGGACGCCGAGGCCGGTCAGGAAATCGTCACCCTGCGCGGCCACTCCGCCAGGGTACTGGGCGTATCGTTCAGCCCTGATGGCGGCCGCATCGCTTCCTCCAGCGCAGACCGCACATTGAAAGTCTGGGACGTCTCCACGGGCCAGGCGAAACTCACCTTGCGAGGACACGAGGATGTCATCTTTGGCGTTGCCTTCAGTCCCGACGGCCGTCGACTCGCCTCCGTCAGCAATGACCGGACCTTGAAACTGTGGGACGTGACCAGGGCGCTTGAGGTCACTACCCTGGACGCCTACGTTGGCCGGGTGGATGACGTGGCGTTCAGCCCCGACGGCCGCCACATCGCGTCAGCCGGCGATGGCCGTACCGTCAGGATCCTGGATCTGGCGACGGGCCTGGAAATCATGGCCTTGCGCGGCCATACGGCTTCCGTCACCGATGTGGCGTATAGCCCCGACGGCCGCCAGATCGCCTCGTCCAGCGAGGACCAGACGGTGAAAGTGTGGGACACGAGCACCGGGCGCGAGATTATAACGCTGCGCGGACACTCGGACCGCGTGTACTGCGTGGCTTATAGCCCCGATGGCCGCCAGATCGCCTCCGCCGGCGCTGACCAGATCCTCAAGGTCTGGGACGTGGCCACAGGCCGGGAACGTCTCACGTTGCTCGGGCACTCGGGGCCCGTCGAGGACGTGTCGTTCAGCCCCGACGGCGGCCGCATCGCCTCGGCGGGCAGAGACAGCACAGTAAGGCTCTGGGACGCCAGCACCGGCCAGGAACGATTCACCCTCCGCGGCCACTCGTCACTCGTCACCGATGTCGCGTTCAGCGCCGACGGCCGGCGTATTGCGTCCGCTAGCGGCGACCGCACCGTGAGGCTCTGGGATGCCGCCACCGGTGAGGAGAAGCTCGTCCTTCGCGGCCACTCCGCCGGGGTACTTGGCGTGTCGTTCAGCCCCGACGGCGGCCGCATTATCTCGGCCGGCGACGACTTGACGGTGCGGCTCTGGGACGTCATCACCGGTCAGGAAGTGCTGACCCTGCGCGGTCATACCGATCAAATCATGAGCGTGTCGTTCAGTTCCGACGGCCGCCACATCGCAACAGGCAGTTGGGACGGCACCGTGAAGCTCTGGGACGCGACCACGCTATCCCCGGAGAGGGAAGCGCTGCGCGAGGCCCGGGGCGTGGTCGAAACCCTGTTCGCCAAACCCCTGGCCCAAGCCGAGGTTCTCGCCCGCATTCGTAGCGACCCGACGCTCAGCGATCAAGTGCGACAAAGCGCACTCGTCCTGGCGGAGCGTTACGGAAAAAGCCTGGTGGTGCACGAGGCGGAGCGATTGATCGACTCGCTCTTCGGCCGTCCCATGTTTCGAGCAGACGTCGTGGCATACCTCAATACGACCACAACCATCGGGGAAGCCGTTCGACGCGAGGCCCTCGCCCTGGTGGAGAGCCTTCCCGAAGACGCGTCGGCGCTCAACTGGCACAGTTGGGTAGCGCTTCTACAGAGGGGAGCCGATGAGGCCGTCTATCGCCTTGCCTTGCGGAGGGCGGAAACCGCCTGCGGGCTCATTCCGAACCATGGCGGCTTTCTCAATACCCTTGGTGTGGCGCAGTACCGCCTCGGCATGTTCCAGGACGCCATCAGGTCGCTCGCGCAGGCCGATCAGATTAACAGGGCCTCACAGACCGGATCGAATCCGGCGGACCTCGCGTTTCTATCAATGGCCGAAAATCGGCTGGGCCGGAGGGATCGAGCCCGCGCTGCCTTGAGCCGCCTACGCGAGACGCTGAAAGAACCGGCGTGGGACCATACGAACCGGTTCCATGTTCCCCTGGCCGACCTGGTACATCGGGGAGCCATGAAAAAGCCGCCGTGGTCCGAGAATCCCGAGTCGCAGGCGTTCCAGCGCGATGCCGAGGAGCTTGACCTCGACCTGTCTTTCCCGGCCAACCCCATGGCACCCTGATTAACTGATTTCGGTGGAATTGCTGTCGGGGAAAGTCCGATTTCTCGCCTCGCCTTGCTGCAACTCATGGCCCTTCAACCGGTGCGCGGGAGATCGCCCGCATTCGGAGCCGCGCCACCCTCGGTCCGCCCAAGGTGGTGCTCGAACCACTCCCGCGCCAGGCGCGCGACTTTCTCAAGGGTGCCGGGCTCCTCGAACAGATGCGAGGCCCCTGCGACGATCTCCAGTTTGACGGGCGCCGACATCTGGGCCATCGCCTGGCGGTTGAGTGCGATGACCTGCGTATCGGCGCCGCCGACGATCAGCAGCGTGGGGGCGCGGACGTGAGCGAGCGCCTCACCGGCCAGGTCGGGCCTGCCTCCGCGAGAGACCACGGCGCCGACGGCCTCCGGCCGCTCGGCCGCCGCCACGAGCGCCGCCCCACCACCGGTGCTGGCTCCGAAGTAGCCGACTTTCAGATCACGCGCCTCTGGCTGCTGGATAACCCAGTCGGTGGCGCCCACGAGCCGCCGGGCCAGCAGGCCGATGTCGAAGCGGAGATGGCGGGTCACCCGCTCTTGATACTCCTCCTCTTCCGTGAGCAGGTCGAAAAGCAGCGTTGCCAGCCCGCCGTCAACCAGCGTCTCGGCCACGAAGCGGTTCCGCGGGCTCTGCCGGCTGCTGCCGCTGCCGTGGGCGAACAGCACAATTCCGCGGGCCCCTTCCGGGATGGCCAGATCGCCTTCAAGCGTGACCGGGCCCATCGCGATCTTGATCGGCCTGGCAATGCGACCAAGGCTCGATGCCTTGTTCACCATGATCATCATCTCCCTGCGTTCAGTAGCTCGACGGCCTCACGGGCGATCTGCCACTCCTCGTCCACCGGGACGACCCAGACCGGGACAGCCGAGCCGTCTGCGCTGATCTGAGTCGGGGCGTCGGGCCTGGCGGCGCGATTGCGATCGACGTCGAGGCTGACTCCCAGGAACTCCAGGTTGCTGAGCACGCGGCCACGCAGAGCGGCCGAGTTTTCGGCCAGCGCACCCGAAGCGCGATGGCGTCCAGGCCGCCCAGAGCGGCCGCATAGGCCCCGATCGACTTCCGGACGCGGTAGGCCTGCACCTCCAGTGCCAGACGCGCCCTCCTGTCACCGCGCACCGCCGCGGGCTCCAGGTCGCGGATATCGTCGCTCTGGCCGGACAGGCCCAGCAGCCCGCTCTTCTTGTAGAGTAACTCCAGTACGGAGTCCGGCGTCATCCCCTTATGCCGGATCAGATGGAGCACAAGACCGGGATCAACATCGCCGCATCGTGTGCTCATGACGAGGCCCTCCAGCGGCGTGAATCCCATGCTGGTATCAACGCTGCGGCCGTCTCGCGAGGCACAGATGCTCGCGCCGCCGCTCAGGTGGCAGAGGACGAACCGGCTCCCTTCCGCTCCGCGCCTCAGGCACTCGAGCAATCGGTCGGCAACGTAGCGGTGAGCGATGCCGTGGAAGCCATAGCGCCGAAGCTCGGCGCATGCGCCGACCTCCTCCGGCAAGGCGTAGTGCCACGCCACTTCGGGCAAGGTTCGGTGGAAGACCGTGTCGAACACAGCGACCCCCGGTACTCCAGGTGCTCGAACCGTGGCGGCCTCGATGATCGCCAGGTCGATCGGATTGTGCAGCGGGGCAAGATCAGCCAACTCGCGGATCGCGCCCAACACCTCTGGCGTGACCCGAGCCGGCCCCTCGAATCGGGCCCCGCCATGGACAACCCGATAGCCGATCGCCTCCACGCCGAAAGGCAGGCACTCGGCGACGGCCCGCTCGGCCGCCCGGGCGATTGCGGCACCATGCACGTGGTCGATGTTCCCCTCCTTGAGCACTGCGGCGTCCCGCGGCCTTCCGCTGTCAGGCGACATCACCAGCAACTTGTACCGGAGTGTGCCGCTACCCGGGTTGAGCGCGAGTATGTTCATCGGTGCATCCCTCCCGTGTGTACCACCGACTTCCTCGCTTTCCGCGCCGGCTCATCGCGCCTGGCTCGATGCCGCCTGGCTCGCGGAATCACGTCCTTCTCTGGCCCGCCGGAGCAGATCGCGGACCTCTTCGTCGGTCGTCTGTGTGAAGTCTTCGTACCAAAGGCCCACTGCGCGGAAGGGCTCGGGCGTGCGGGCGCAGACGATCTCGTCCACTTCTTCCCCAAGCTCGGCGCATGTCGAAGGCGCGGCGATCGGCACGGCGACGACGATCCGGTCGGGATGTTGTTGACGCAGGGCTGCGACAGCGGCGCGCATGCTGGCGCCGGTGGCCAGCCCGTCATCGATCAAAATGACGGTCTTGCCGCGCACGTCGGGCGGCGGACGATCTCCGCGATACTGCCGATCGCGTCGTTCGAGCTCGGTGCGCTGGGTCGAGATCACCTCGTTGATGAGATTCGAGCCAATTCCCAGTGCTCGCACCATCTCCTGATTGAGCCGGACCAATCCGCCAGAGGCGATCGCGCCCATGGCCAGCTCTTCATGCCCCGGCACGCCCAGCTTGCGCACCAGAAACACGTCGAGCGGCGCCACCAGGGCTCGGGCCACCTCGTAGGCGACCGGAACGCCGCCACGCGGCAGCGCCAGCACGAGGACGTCGGGCCTGCCCGCATAGTCGGCGAGCTTCTTGGCCAGATATCGACCCGCCTCCCTGCGATCTCGGTAGGGTCTGCCTGTCATCGCTCATGCCTCCTTTCGAGAGGCTATTCTCTCAGAGCCGCAAATCGTCTTTGCGTGCAACTTTTGGGCCGGGAGCACCGGCGTTTTCCCTCCCGAAGCGTCCCGTATCACGGACTCGCAAGAGGCCGGCACTTTCCTACCTGTGCTATGGTAGAGAGGCCGAATACGCCAGGCTCCGTCAAGCGCCCACGGCACGATGATTCCATGGAGACAGGATGTCTCTTGAAACTCCATTCCTGTCTCGCGAGTAATGGATGGTATGGAAAACACCGCGGTGCTCGAATTCGTTCCGGAAGTTGCCGAGGGGCCGCTTGAAAGTCAGAGCGACATCCCTCGGGAAAGCCGTCGCCGTCGTCTCGGCCGTTTCGCGGGCAAGCTTGCGCGCGGCGTCGGCTGGGTCGCGGAGGGAGTTTTCGGGCTGATTTCGCTGGTGCTCGGGTTATCGATCCTGGCCGCCTTGCCGGTGGCTCAGTTCCTCAGTCTGGGTTATTTTCTGGAATCGTCTGCTCGTGTGGCCCGATCCGGCCGGTTGCGAGACGGTCTGATCGGAGTGCGTCCGGCCGCGCGAGTGGGGGGCATGGTGATGGGGACCGCGTTATCACTCTTGCCCTTGTGGCTGGCTGGCTCACTGGCGCATTCGGCCGAGCTGATCGATCCCGGAGGGCCGGTCGCGCACGGCTGGCGGATCGCGTTACTCGTTGTGACCTGGCTCACGCTCTTGCACATCGTCACGGCGCTGGCGCGCGGCGGCCGGCTGCGCCATTTCTTCTGGCCGTTCGGCACGCCGTTCTGGCTCGTTCGCAAGGTCAGGCAAGGGGGATTTTACGCCGAGGCTCGAGACGGTTTCTGGGACTTCGTGGCCTCCTTGCGGCTGCCTCATTACTTCCGGCTTGGACTCATGGGTTTCGTGGGCACGCTGGCATGGCTGGCCGTGCCGGCGAGCCTGATCGCCGCCAGCGGCCGTTATCCACTCCTGGGTTTCGTGGGCGCCTTCCTGCTGGCCCTCGTGGCACCGTCGATTCCGTTCCTTCAGGTGCGCTACGCCGATGAGGGACGTTTCTCCGACCTGTTTTCGCTCCGCGCCGTGCGCGAGCGCTTTCGCCGCGCCCCCTGGGCGTTCGCCTTCGCCCTGCTTGTTCTGGTTGTCGCGTCCGTTCCGCTGTACCTGCTCAAGATCGAGATGATCCCGCGCGAGGCCGCCTGGCTGCCCAGTCTCGTCTTCGTCATCTTTCTGGCCCCGGCTCATCTTCTGGTGGGCTGGGCCTATGCCCGTTCGTGGCGGCGTTACCGCCCTCGCCACTGGCTGGTCCGGGGCCTCGGCCGCCTGGCCATCATCCCTGTCACCCTCTTCTATGTCCTGGTGGTCGTCCTCGCCCAGTACACCTCGTGGGGCGGCGTCTGGAGCCTCTTCGAACAGCACGCCTTCATGCTTCCCGTGCCGTTTCTGAATATGTGATCGCTCGCCGCTCGCGCTTGCCGACGTGGTCGGTCCTGTGGATGAAGAATTTCGACAGCGGGGTCACGACGGAGCGGAGATCGATCGGTGGGCCGAAGAGGAAGCGAAGGCGCATCGGGAGGCAAGAAAAGATGTCGGGACGGAGCCGCTGAGGCTCGCTTTGAGCCCGGAAATCGTTCTGAGACCAATTCGCTTCCAATTCTGTTGACACCAATTCTCTTCTTCGACGCTTCCATTGACGCCTTCCGGAGCTCTTTCTACCCTCGATGGTATCGATAGGTAACTCTCTCGTTCTCGCGGAGGCTTGCCATGAGGCTGGAGCAGTTCGTCAGGAATCGCAATGCGTTCCCGGCCGACGAGCTGGGACGGTACAGCGGCCAGCATGTGGCCTGGAGCCCCGATGGGACACGGATCCTGACAAGCGATCCCGATCCTCTGAAGGTCCTCGCCGCCGTGAGGGCCCTGGGATACGACCCCGCCGAGACATCGATCGAGGACATCCCTGCCGAGGACAACTTCCCGGGCGGGGGCCTCCTTTTCCAAGGGGGTCAGGAGACCTCCGGATGAGGGTCCCTTACAATGGTGGGAGTCGCTCGTCGGCCCCAGCCCGCGCTCGGAGGCAGCTTGGCGCGGCCTCGCCCCATGATGCCTGTCCAGTTCTCCCAAGCTGGCGGCTCCGTGATGCGCATCAGCGTCCTGGATACCGGCGCCGACGATACTGTGCTCCCCGATTGGATCGCGACGGCCCTCGGAATGGACCTTGCCGGCACCGAAGAGCGACCGATTGGCCTGGCAGCCCGCACGCCTCTGCGATGCCGCTACGCGCCGGTGGAGATCCCGATCAGCGACGGGGTCCTTGAGACATATCGGTGGACGGCGGTCGTCGGCTTCATCGACGGTGTTGCACTCCCCCGTCCGTTGCTCGGACATGCCGGCTTCCTGCAATACTTTGATGCCGAGTTCCGTGGAGCCGATCTCGAGGTTCTCCTCGCCCCTAACAAGTCCTTCCACGGGGTCCGTACGTGACTGAGGGCGTCAATCAATCAATGAGGATGCCGCAGCGCGGGTGGCTCCTCGAGCCAGAGGGCCGGCCGGAGAGCGACCGACGACTCGACGCGGCAGATCCGGGTCCGGGTGGGATTACGCAAGGTCCATGACAGGGCCTTCATGGGCGGCGAGAAAGAGTCTACCGACGAGCGAACGGCCTCGTCTCCCGAGTGAGCTGTCGCCATGGGAACCTCCGCGAAGCGGTTAGTTCAAAAGGGTGTTAAATGAATTGACAATGAGTTCTGACCCCTTTGAGCTCCTCTGAATTGACAATGAGTTCTGACCCCTTTGAGCTCCTTGAGTTCTGACCTCTTTGAGCTCCCTGACCCCTTTGACTCCCTTGGCATGGAGAAAGAGTCAATCGTTGATATGGAGAAGGCACGCGCGGGCTTTGCGCGTAAGATATGATCTCTGTCGCCAGTGCTCTCAACTGATCCACTCCCGGAGACTCAACCACAGTCCGGAGACTCAACCACAGAGAGCACAGAGATCACAGAGAGAAAATACAGGGAATGCATAACTTGGTTATTCATATGTTATATTAATGTTTAATTTCTTCTTCTCCGTGATCTCTGTGCCCTCTGTGGTTAAGCTCCCTGGGGCCCGGTAGTGCCATTGGGTCCAAGCGTTGCCCGTCCGCGGCAGCCTCGGGGACGAGGGGAGAACACGGGACATGCACCGCAGAGCCTTTCCGCGTCACATGCCGTCAATTCCGATACAACTGGTGGCAAGCTCGGGATTCGTGTCGAACGTGCAAAGCAGGAGGCAGTGGGAGTACAGATTGCGAGCAGCCCGGCTAGTCACTGGCCCTCGTTGAAAGGAAACCGCGGCGCCGACTGAGGATCCTTCTAGCTCGCGAGCCGTGGCCTGCTGAGACGTCAGTTAACACCGCGGCCTTGGAGTCGAACTGGACCCGGCTGCGTCATGTATAATGAACTGGAGGTAAGGACGAATGGGTGAACCGCGGGTGCCGCGAAATGTCGAGTGTCATCGGACCGCTCTTGGATCGCGAAGAGGCGAGCGACTACGGGGGGATTGCCGACGACGAGTCGCGCATGGTGATGGCGATGTCGCGCTTGCCCACGCTGTTTACACCGGTGTACGGATGCTCGAAAAACACCCTCAAAACTGCCATTTCCGTTTTGGGTAACAGTAGACGAAGAACGTGCCTTGACGATGCAAGGTTCTCATCGCGGCGCCCCAACGCTGTCTCAGGCGCGGCGGAAGAGGGTGTAGCCGAGCATTTCCAGCCAATGCGGGTGCGGCTGCCCTGTCAGCAGTCGGCCGGCGTCTTCCCCTTGCGCTGGGGGCGATCACTGCATTCCAGCCGTCGGTGGTTGAGGTAGAACTGGCAGCAGGGCCAAATAGTCCGGGCCTAGGTGTCGGCGGAGGAAAAAGTAGCTTCGCAGGCGGCTATTGAGGTTCTCCACCAGCGAACTCGCTCGGACCGTCTCCTCGGCCAGCGCAGCAACGGCAAGCTGAACCGCATGGAACCGACCCCGGAGCTCTTGCGCAGGGCCGCTTCCTCGGCCCACGCCTGGGGTCACGCTCGTCACGCGACTGCGTTTTGAGCACCCATCGTGCGAGTTCCGCGGTATCTTGCAGCTCCTGTCCGAGTTGCTCCAGATCCTCATCGAGCCGGCGTGCGAAGGCAAGCAGATCGTCGCGTTGGTTCTCCAAAGCGCCGCAGATCGGCTCGATCCGGTGGGGGCACTTCGAGGCCCGGGCCTTCGACTCGGCCACGACAAAATCATACAGTCGCAACGCTCGGTGTAACACGGGCCGGCGACCGTGAGAATGTCGTGGCGTAACCAGCCGACCAGCAAAGCCACATCCTCGGCCAGTGCCACCGCTCATCGCTGGCGATGCGGGCGCAACGCAAGCGCTGCGCTGCGCCGTGCACTGGTCGGCGCAGCAGCTTCGTCGTCGCCGCAGCCGGTCACGCCGGCATCGCATTTTCGGTGGTCTCTAAGCGCATAGGCACGGTTCTCCAGGAAGCCGACCACCTTCTTCAGATCGCAGACGATGTGAAACACATCGCCTTGGCAGGGGACCTTGGGAAGGGCCTCGGCTTGACCCGCGCGAGATCGTGCCGGCGTCGGCGACGGTCGCTCGGGATTGAAACCTTGATCAACCAGCTCGAGCAGGCGGACGCCCCAGGTGTCGGCATCGCGATGCTCCTCCAAGCTCAGCAGGTAGCAATAGGTCGTGGCTGTGTCAACACCCACGAGCACCGGCTTGCCGGCTTGAAAGATCTCGTCGTGGGCTCCGATGCGAACGCCAGCCAAGTCAACACGCCCACTGATGGCCCGAGCCGGTTCCACGGCACTGCGCACGATATTGTGGACCGTGCCCAGTGCGATGCGGCAGTCCAAGAGGTCGCGGAAAAGCTCGATGACGGCCCGATACGGGGCATGACCAACCAACACCAGTCCCAGGACCAATTGGCGCAGCCACGCCTTGGTGACGGGAAGATGAAAGAGAACATCCTCGTTCTTCGCTTGGCGAGGGAAGGCCTGACTCAGCGCTCACCAGCGTGTCGGCTTGCTGGTAGAGGAACTTGCGGCTGACCTCATAGTCCCGGGCCAAGTCGGAAACAGGTTGAACTCCGGCAAGCACCTGGACTGCCAGATCCTGCCGCTCTTGGGGAAGGAGCCTCTGGGCCGGCCGTGGGAGAATGGGCGGCTCCGCGACTGGGCCGAGGTCGGATTGCGTGAACGAGCACGAGAACGTAGCCATTTTTCGGGATGTTCGGCGCGGCTTGCAGGCGGGAATGTTCGCTCGGCAACACATTGCAGCATCATGAGATCGGACACAAGCTATGCTCGGCCTGGCCGTTCAAAAACCGAGTGCGTATGGGTGCACCGAAACCGTCACATCAACGTTCGCTGATTGTACAGTATGTCACACGGCGAGATTTGCACCCGATCCGCACGAGTTGGCGTGACGGCTGCCGCTTCCTTGCGGTCGCGGCTCGGACTCGGCTCCCCATTTTGTGGGGCAGCGACAACCCAACACGCTGCGGTGCTTGACAATCGTGCGCTGGCATGCGACGTTGAAATTGTGTTAGAGAAGTGTTGAACGCAACGGGGCAGGGCAGGCCGCCGGGGGCAAACGCGAATCCATGAGAACCATATTGACGACCCGGATCGCCTGGTGGACGGCGATCGTCTTGGGCGCGGCCCTGGTCGCGACCGTGCCCGCGCAGGCCGGTGCGCCGCAGATCAAGGACATCAGGCCGCTGGGAGTTCAGCGGGGGGTTGGCAGCGAGGTCACGATCAGCGGGAGTGATCTCGCGGAGAATCCCCGGCTGTTCGCGCCGTTTGGCTTCCGAGTCGAGCCGGTTGACCCCAAGCGGAGCAGCGCGGGGAGCTGGACGTTCAAGGTCAGCGTCGCGCCCGAGACCGCGGTGGGAGTTTATCCCATCCGGGTGCAGACCGACGCGCGGATTGTCGAATCCCTTCCTCTTCGCAGTGGGCCAGCTTGCGCAGGTGAATGAGAAGGAAGATAATAGTACGTTCGAGACGGCCCAGGTGCTTGCCTCGGTTCCGCTTATCGTTGAGGGGCAAGCATCGGGCAATGATGTTGATTATTACAGGTTTACAGGCAAGAAGGGGACGAGGATCGTCATTGACGCTCAGTGCGCCCGGATTGGTTCAGGCGTTGACCCGTCGATCCGGCTGACGACGGCGGGCGCGTCGCGGCGGTTCGTGGCCTCTGCGGACGATTCGCCGGGGCTGCTTACCGATGCGCGGCTGGTGGCCGAGCTTCCCGAAGACACTGACTACGTGGTCGAGATCTCGGATTCGCGTTACCAGGGGGGCGGCCGGCCGGTTTATCGATTGCTGATCGGGCCCTTGCCGATGGCAGAAGAGATCTATCCACTGGGAGGCCGCGCGGGAGAGACCGTGGGTCTGGAGCTGCGGGGGAACGCTGGGCGGAGTCAGGGTTGCCGCGGTTGCGCTCGAGCCCATGGGCGGCACGAGCTTGCACGTGCCCAGGATCAACTGCCCGATGCTCGGCATGCCAACCCAGCTCGAGCCGGTAAGGGACGTCGAGTCGCTTCATCCCCTCTCGGTCGAATCATTCCCCGACCTGCGCGAGGCCGCCGATCCCGCGGCCGCGCCGGTTCGCGCTGTGGCCCCGGTTGTGTTCAGTGGCCGGATCGACCCGCCGGGCGACGAGGACCGTTTCGTCGTGTCGGCCGCGGCGGGCCAGCGGCTGCACGTCTCGGTGGAAGCCTCCGAGCTCGGCTCCGCGCTCGACGGGGTCTTGCAGGTTCTAGGTGAAAAGGGCTCCGTGATCGCCAATGCCGATGACACACCGATCCCGGGCACGGCCAAGAAAGGGATGCCGGCCACCGGGCTCGTCAGCCCCGACCCTTCCCTCGACCTGACGGTTCCCGGCGGCACCAGCCAGGTCACGCTCGCTTTGCGCGACCTGGAAGGGCGAGGGGGCATTGGCTTCCCGTACCGGATTGTCGTCACCCCGGTTGTTCCGACTTTCGAGGTGGAGCTGAACGAGCCGCAGGTGAGCATTCCCAGGGGGGGCGCGGCGGCGGTGGGAGTGACGCTGGTACGAAAGAATTACAGCGGGCCGGTCCGCCTCAGCGTGGCCGACCCACCCGCGGGTTTGACCGTTCGAGCCGGCACGATCGCCGCGGGGCAGACGGTGGGCGCGCTGTCGATCTCGGCGTCGCCGACGGCAACCATCCCGGCGCTCTTTCTCAAGCTGGTGGGTCGAGGCGAGTCGCCCGACGGCCCGATCGAGGTCGAGGCGGTCAAGCACCTGGTCTTCGCGAAGCAGGAGACGCTCGCGACCAATCGCTTGACGCAGAGGGGGCTGGCGGTCGCCGCGGCGTTGCCGGCCGCCGTGGCACTCACCGCGCCCTGAGGGTCCACTCGAAGTCGCTCATGGATTCGCGGCAACGATTCCGATCACCGTCGTGCGAACGAAAGGTGCCGACGCCGCTCTCGCGATCACCGCGCTTCCCTTGCCGCCTGGGCTGAGCGCCGCCGGCTGCCTCGATCGCCGCCAAGGCGGTCACCGGATCGGTCATTGTCAACACCGCCGTCGAAGCCCCGCTGGGCCTGGTGACGATCGCCTTCCAGACGAAGGGGACGTTCGCCGGTGGAGACCAGACGATTGCGATCCCCGCGGTTTCGCTCAACATCGTCCCACCTGCCGAGATCGCGCTGGCGGCCAAGAGCGTCGAGCTCAAGCCGGGCGCGACGGCCGAGGTCAAAGGCAAGGTGCTTCGCAAGGGGGCGTTCAACGAGCCCGTGACAGTGAAGCTGACGGGATTGCCCGCGGGGCTCAATGCCCCGGCCGTGACCGTCGCCGCTGGAGCGAGTGATTTCGCGGTCAAGATCGTGGCCGACGCCAAGGCCGCCGCGAGCACGGCCGAGTCACGCCTTACTTCGGCCTACAAAGTGAACAAGAAAGACTATCCCACCACGCCAGTGCCCCTTTCCGTGAAGGTCTTACCGGCCAGGTGATTACTGCCGTCGTCACCGTCAAATCCAGGATCAAGTCTATGAACTTCATGTCGTCGATCGGACGAGCAACTGCCCTGGCCTTGATTTTGATCGCGGGTGTCTCCGTTTCCACCGCTGCCGACGATTCGAAGACGCCAGCCAAGAACGCCAGCAAGCCGAAGAGCTTCATGCGAGACGTGGCGCCAATCCTGGTGCGGAACTGCATTGCCTGTCATAACCCCAAGAAATCAGAGAGCAAGTATGTGATGACCACGTTCGCGCAGCTTGCCAAGGGTGGCAAGCAGGGCGAAGGGATCACGCTCGTGCCGGGCAAGCCGGAGGAGAGCTATTTCATTGACGTGATCCAGCCCGACGCTCAGCCGAGGATGCCTTATAAGCTCGATCCCCTGCTCGCCGACGAGAGCAAGGTGCTGGAAACGTGGGTGGCCGAGGGGGCGAAGTACGACGGCACGAACCCGGCGGAAGACTGGACTTTCCTGCTGCGCAAGACCCAGGTGGTGACCGTGCCGCAGGCATATCCCACGACGGTGCCGATCACGGCGCTTGCCTTCTGCCCCGATGGGAAGCGGTTGGCGGCCTCGGGTTATCATGAAATCACCTTGTGGAAGACGGCGGATGGCGCACTCGACGGCCGCATTCAAGGATTGTCAGAGCGTGTCCATGGCATCTCCTACAACGCCGACGGCCACTGGCTGGCGACCGCAGGCGGCGACCCTGGCCAGTACGGCCTGGCCCGGCTCTGGACCGTGCAGCCCGACGGCGTTTGCAAGCCGGCGCGAGACCTCGCCGAAAGCCAGGACGTCGTTTTCGCCGCGGTCTTCAGCCCGGACGGCAAGCTCGTCGCCACCGCCGGTGCGGATCGGGTCGTCCGGGTTCTTGAGACCGCCACGGGCAAGCTGCTCGCCCAGGTCGAGGACCATGCCGACTGGATTTTCGACGTCGCCTTCAGCCCCGACGGCAAGCGACTGGCCACCGCCAGCCGTGACAAGACGTGCAAAGTCTTTGATATCGACAAGAAAGAAGCGCTGGTAACGTTCACGAATCATGCCCAGCCGGTGTATTCGGTAGCGTTCAGCCCGGACGGCAAGACGGTCGCCAGCGGCGGCGAAGACAACATGATCCGCATCTGGACCATGGATGGCGAGGCCAAGCAGGTCCGCCAGGTCCGCGGGTTCGGCGGTACGGTCTTCAAAGTTTGCTACTCGCCCGATGGCAAGCTGCTGGCAGCCTGCGGTGGCGATAAATCTGTCAGGATTTTCAAGGCAGACAACGGCGCGTCGGTTCGCACCTTGCAAGGGCACACCGACTGGGTTTATGCGCTGGCCATCTCTCGCGATAGCAAGACTCTGGCGTCGGGAAGCTGGGACGGCGAGGTTCGTCTCTGGAACATAGCCGACGGCAAGCCCCTGCGAACCATCATCGCCGCGCCGGGGTTCAAGTCTGGAGGAAACCAGGCCGCGCGGTGAGCTGGCTCTCGAGCGGACGACGTTCGCAGGTCATGCTGTGCCAGTCGCATTGAGGGAGGCCGTTAAAACAACTCGTCGATCGACTCTGCGCCGTCCAGCCAGGCGACGGGCTCACCGGCGGCATTTTGCATCTTTGATCCGGGAGAAATTCCCAGTCCGCGAGACATTGTGGCGAGCAGATCCAAGGGCGTCACTGGCCGGTCTCCTGGTGCGGCAGCGTGGGCGTCGCTGGCTCCGACCACCTGGCCGCCCTGCACCCCGCCGCCGGCGAGAAGAGCCGTCCAGACGCCAGGCCAGTGGTCGCGGCCCCCCGCGCAATTCAGTTTTGGCGTGCGGCCGAACTCTCCGGTCGCAACGACCATCGTTGATTCCAGCAACCCTCGTGAGTACAGGTCGTCCAGGAGCGCCGAGAGTGTCTGATCGAGGGTGGGAAGCAAATCTCTTGCGTAATCGTCAAGCGTGCTGAAAGGCTCGGAACCGTGACAGTCCCAGGTCACCTTGTTGAAAACGCTTTCGAACATGTTCACAGTAACAAGTCGAACACCCGATTCGACAAGCCTGCGAGCCAGCAGGCAGCTTTGACCAAACGTGCTTGGCCCGTATGCGTCGCGGGTACTGGTGGACTCGGCGTCAAGCTCGAACGCGTGCCGTGCCCTGGCGGTGAGAAGCGGCTCGTGCAGGGAGGCCAGCGAATGGCCAAACGCCGCGGTTCGATTCACGGCCCGGTCAAGGAATCGCCGAGCGCGGTCGAGCGCCTGGCCGGCATCAAAGCCGGGCGAGGCGGGATCATCAGCCAGGTGGAAGGGTCCGTAGGAAGATCCCAGCCAACCCGCGGATTGTCCGTGTGAGATCTTGACCCCGGTGTTGGTGATCGGACCGGGAATCACCATGAACGGCGGCAGCTCGGCCCGTGCACCAATCATCCGGGCCGCCACGGCGCCAAGGTGTGGCTGCTCCTCGCCCGGTCCGCAGAGCCGCCCTGTCTGGAGAAGCTGGTGGCCGGTCTCGTGAATCGGCGCCTCGTCGTGATGAACGGACCGCACAAGGGCCAGCCGATCCAACCTTGCGGCCAGGCGGGGCAAGTGCTCGCTGATCCGAACGCCCGGTACCTTGGTCGCGATCGAGCGAAACGGCCCTCTGACCTCCGCCGGTGCTTCGGGTTTGGGGTCCCATGTCTCAAGCTGGCTGGGACCGCCCACCAGCATGATCAGGATGACCGCGCGGTCTGGCCTGGAGTGCGCCGGTTCCCGCGCTCGAGTTCGGCCAGCGAGAACCCCATCGAGCCCAGCCCGACGCCGCCTGCACGCAGGAAATCGCGGCGGGTCACTCCCGAACATTGCCTGACCTTGCCCTGGCCGATCGTGATCATCTTGATTGTCTCCCAGTCTATCCTCGTCGTATGCCAATTCTTGGAGCCGGATCAGCCGAGCTTACCCTGACGGCAGTCGATCCGACAGTCAAAGCTCCTTTTTCCGCGGTCGATGTGAAGAGATGGGCAGGCTTCGAATTTTCCGATCATGCCGGCCTTGTGGATTGCAGGATATTTAGGAAGCGAAGGTAATACAAGAGGTTTCGGTAAATTCGGATTCATTCGCGGCTTTGGTCCAGCCGATAGAACCGTGAGAAGGCTAGCAGTGCGAGCCGGGCGTGGTGAGGGTCAATGGACTGGGGCGATTCGGAGTGTTGTTGAGGAGTAAGCAGATGGCTCGACGCCTCCGACTACTGCTGTGGATTGGCACGGCTCTGGGTGCGGTTTTTTCCCCGTCGCGCGGGCTGTGCCAGGCTCCTGTGATCGAATCGACGCCGTCCGCTGTCGTGGGACCAGCGATGACGCCGGGTTCGTCGCAATCGAGGCTGGGTCCGATGCCCGGGGCCGGGGCGATGATTCTGGGTAACCAGCCGGGCCGAGACGACTTGCTGCTCGGCAGGGTCGGACCCTCGATGCCCAGGGTGCCAACGGCGATCACCACTCCTGGCACCGAGGGCATAACGGTCCGGCAGCGCGGGATCGCAGCGCCGCAGCCGTTGCCGGCCCCCCGCGCTCCCCTCTATGGAAGTTTGGATCTCCCCGCAAAGGAAGACGAAGAAGGACCGGCCGATGGACTGACGCTCGACGAGGCCATCGAGCGGCTGGTTCGAGAAAACTATGACTTGCGGTCCAAGCGAATGGAGATCCCCCAGGCCCGCGCCGACGTCCTGACGGCCAGTCTCGCGCCAACCCCATTCTGTACGCCGACAGCCAGCTCATACCGTACGGCTCGTTCAACGACCGGCGCCCCGGTGGGCCAACACAGTATGATTTGAACGTATCTCACCCGATTGACTATTCTCACAAGAGGCGTGCCCGCACCGACTACGCCACGCGTGCGCTCAAGGTGACCGAAGCCCAGTACCAGGACGTGGTTCGCCTCGAAATCAACAACCTTTACACGGCCTTCATCGACGTGCTGGCGGCCCGGCAGACGGTCTGGTACACGAGAGCCAGTGTGGCGGGCTTGGAGAGATTGCTCCGGGCGACCGAGGTGCTTTACCAGAAGCTCGACATCAATTCACGCGCAGATGTCAACCAGGTCATAGCGCAGAAGCAAACCGCCGAGGTCAGCCTGCTCGACGCCGAAGAGAATCTGCGGCGGACCAAGCGAACGCTGGGGATGATGCTCAATCTGCCGCCGGCGGACGCCGAGGTGCTCGAAGTCAGAGGAACGATCCAGGATCGCGGTCCGCCGCCGCCGCCTCTGGACGAGATGGTTCGCATCGCCCTTTCATGCCGGCCCGACGTCGTGAGCTACCGGCTGGGCCTGCAGACGGCCGAATCGGGCGTGAATCTCATGCTAGCCAACCGATACCAGGACGCCTATTTACTTTATCAACCGTACACGTTTCAGAATAACGCTCCGTTTGGAAAGCAAAGCGCGACGTCGTGGGCGCTGGGAATTACTTTTCCGCTGCCGCTTTACAATCGCAATCAGGGCAACATCGAGCGAGCCAAGCTGAACGTCACGCAGTCTCAGATCGAGATCGAGGGAGTCCAGCGACGCGTTGTAACTGAGGTCGTCCAGGCCGCCAGGGAGTATGAGGTGTCCGGCGAGATCGTGCGGCGGATCAGGCAGCAGATCATACCCGCACTGGAAACTGTGAAGAACGACCGGTACAAGCTGTTCGAGCGAGGCGAAGCCAACGTGATCAGCTACCTTGATGCGCAACGAACTTTCAACGACAACGTCAAAATTTACCTCGACACGGCCGTTCGGCACCGCCGTGGCATGCTCGGTTTGAACACCGCGCTGGGTCAACGCATCTTGCCGTGAGGGCACAAGGCGATATTGATTCGAAGCGTGAGCCCGAGCAAGATCGAGGCCGGGCGCCGGCGCCTTGCCGGCCGAGCGGCGACGGAAAAAGGGATGGTCTCCCGGGTGGGGAAACAATCCCTTTCGCGTCAAGCCTGGTAAACGAGAAGCGTGGATATGATCAGGCGATCAAGTTTTTAACAACCCGCGCCAGCTCCGATCCGGTGTCGGTCAGGCTGTAGAAGTTGTTCTTGCCCTGGCGGCGAGGGGCGATGATATTGCCGTGGCGCAAGAGTGCCAGGTGATGGCTGACGGCCGGCTGGCTCTGGCTCAACTGGGAGCACAGGGCGCCGACATGCCGCTCTCCCTCGGACAGGATCAGGATGACTTGCAGCCGGGTAGGGTCGCTCACGTGCTTGAGCAAAATCGAGGCCCGTTTGGCCTGCTGAAATCGATGGTCGGCTCCCTTGGAAGCCTTCGTTTTGGTGGCGGCCGGCTTGGCGGCCGCGGTCTTGGGACTGGTCTTCGTTACTGCCATGTGACTGCTCTCCTCAGCTTACGATGCGCTTCACTGCACGCAGAAAATCACCGCGCCCCGTCTCTGCCGTCCGATCAGCGCAGACCACGCCCGGTGCGGCCTCGGCCGCTCCAGCCGTCGATGCCCAGACACGATTGCGAGATCGCTCCACGAGAGCCTGGACCGGCGTTTCAATCCACGATTGCAGGCACACATGAATTGACCGTCAGGCGGTCCTGATCGGACAACGGCTCGATCACAGTTTTGCGCGAACGTATCTCAACGTGGTTGGTTGTCAACATCTTAAAGCTACTCTAACAATTGTCAACCACGATTTGCAATCTTTAATAGCTTAGATCCGTCAATTTGTTGGATCGAGCAGTACGAACCTCTTCGGAGATGGACGCTTCCTGATATGCAATTCTGGCGTAAAGACTTGCAGGAATGGAGGTTTCATCGAATCGTACACGATCGATCGACAGGAATAGGAACGTTCGCATAGTTATTCTTACAGGCTGGGAAGCATTGAGTAGAGGGTTTTAAGCAAGTCGGCGGATGTCCATTTGTTTCTCTGGGTTCCGACCTCCAGGCGGGCCAGTTTGCCCTCTTGGTCGATGACGGCCGTGCAAAGATTATGGGTGATTTCATTTTTCCCTGGTCCATAGATGAGCCCGAGCGGGCCGGTAACCCGTGTCAACTGCTCATGCGAAGCTACGGCGAACGTCCAGAGCGGCGGCGAGGCGCCTCGAATGCGGGCATGTTCGCGCAAGATTGCCGGCGTGTCATGATCCGGATCAAACGAGACCGAGAGCAGCCGGACTTGCCTGGCTCGGTCGGGGAGGGCGGCGATCGACTGGGCAAGATCCGCGAATTTGCGATCCATGAGGGGGCAGAAATCAGGGAGGGGACAGCGTGTATAAATAAACGTGAGCACAACCACATGTCCGCGCAAGTCTGAAAGCTTGAAGGGCTTACCATCCTGACCAGTCATCGTGAAGTCGGGTACAGGGTCTCCCTTTTCCAGCCGCTTGGGCCGGGCGCGGAGCACGGGCGACTTCCCCGACAGGTCAAGAACCAGGGGCTCAGCAAGTGCCGGCTTGGTAACCGTCAGGTCAAGAAGTTGATAGTCGCTGATCTCACCGTTCTTTCGCTCTACCCGCAACTTCCCCTCGACCTGGTCGCCGGGACGAAGGTCTTCCAGGGTCACCGGGTTCTCGACGTGGAACGGCATCGTCATCGCTTCCATGAAGCCCGGAATCGCCTCATGCCGCAAGGTAACCTCACGCGCCTTCTTCTCCACCTTCCGCACCTCTCCCTTGAGAACATACTCTTGCACCTTTTCGGTCGGGGTCCGCTTCCCGACCTCATTACCGGCCGCACTGGCCGTGGGTGCCTGCTCCCCTGTTTTCGGTGCATTGCCGGCGGGGCTCGAGCATCCGGAAATCAATGAGCATACTGAGAGCGGCGAAATAACCAAAATTGTAATCACTTTGAATTGTAGTGATATCGATCTCATCACTTGTCTCCAGAGTGCTCCACCATGGGTCATTCGCCGCAATTCAGAAAGGAAACTTCTCGTCGACGGGGCTGCGTGACAGTTCGGCCAGGAAATCGCCGATCCGCTGGCAGACACGCTGCGTGATCGCCTCTCCCTTGGCTGCCGTTGCGGCACTGGGATCTCCCGACCCCGAGTTGGTTGTCAGCAGGTGCCAGGGCCGGGTCAGTTCGATCCACCCTTGGTTGACCGCCGTGAACCGGCTCGGCCGGACCGAGCCGGCGTCGGCTGCTTCCATATTCACCAGTTCGGGGAAATGAGCGAGGCCCATGCTGGTCTCCATCTCGCCGGCATGATCGTCCTTGTGGTCAAAAATCGAATCATAGCCGTCGGCGGCCACCTTGTACCAATTGCATAAGAACAAATGCACGGTTGTTGTTCTGTGCAGCTCGCGGAGGAGCCACTTGAGGTCGTTGCCTCCGTGGCCGTTGAGCAGAAGCACCTTGCGCACGCCGTGGGTCGCAAGCGATTCCACCAGGTCGGTGATTACCCGGCCGAGCGTACTCGGGTTGAGGTTCATGGCCAGGGGGAAGTTCATCTGGTTGGTTTCGGTGCCGTACGGGATTGCCGGCAAGAGCACCACCCGAGCCCCCTGTTCGGAGGCGATCGCACAGGCTCGGTCGCCGATGACTTCCACCTGCGTCGTATCGGTGCCGTAGGGCAGATGGAGGTTGTGGGGTTCCGTCGCGCCTAGAGGGAGCACGGCAACCTCGAACGGGGCGCTCGACTTGACGTGGCCGTAGGTGATGTCTGCAAGCCGCCAGCACTTCATGAGTTGTTCCTTCGCAGGAGAAAGTCCGAGCGAGATCGCACTAGGCGTGGGAGCGTCGCTCGGGCCTGAACGCCGGATTCTGATTGCCGCCGCCGCGGCGCCGGCCGAACTTGCCCGCGACGGTCGGACACGGGTCCGCTCCGCCACGACCGGGAAGGCGGCCGCCAGTGCCATTGCGAGGGGGTGGGTGGTCCGTTACGATCGGGAGAGGGTGCACCAATCCTGACCGCTTCTCTTTCTTCCGTTATCCAGGGAATGCCGCCGCGATGCAAGCCTTCGAGGCCACCAGCCTTTATTTTGATCAGGCCGCCAGGATCCTGGACCTCTCCGAAAACATTCGGACTCTGCTGGTCATCCCCGATCGCGAGGTCCGAGTCGAGGTGGTCATCGAGCTTGACTCGGGGCAACTCGGCAATTTCATCGGCTATCGTGTTCAGCATGACAACGCGCGCGGACCCTACAAGGGGGGGCTGCGCTATCATCCGCTGGTCGATCAAGACGAGGCCCGCTCGCTCGCCAGCCTGATGACCTGGAAGACAGCGCTCGTCAACCTGCCCTATGGCGGTGCCAAGGGAGGCATCAATTGTGACCCGAACAAGCTGTCGCGCACCGAGATGGAGCGCCTCACCCGCAAGTTCACCGAGAAGATTCACGACGTGATCGGGCCGTTCAAGGATATTCCCGCGCCCGACATGGGAACGGATGCCCACGTGATGGCCTGGATCATGAATGAATATGGTAAGTTCGAGGGTTTCAACCCGGCCTGCGTGACGGGCAAGCCGGTCGACTTCCACGGCTCGGAAGGACGCGAGGCGGCCACCGGTTATGGAGTGGCGATCGTCACCCGCGAAATCCTGGCGCGGATGGGCAAGACCATCGCCGGCTCGACGTTCGCGATTCAAGGTTATGGAAACGTCGGGAGTTACACGGCCCGCAACCTGGCCCGCCAGGGTGGCAAGATCGTGGCGATCTCGGACGCCTACGGCGCGGTGATCAATCCAGCGGGCCTCGATATTCCCGACCTCGACCTCCATGTGGCGATGGCCCGCAAGGTTGTGGGCTTCAAGGGGGGCGACCCCGCGACCAACGATCAGCTCTTGATGTCGCCCGTAGACGTCCTGATTCCCGCCGCGCTGGGCGGAGTGTTCGACCTGAAAATGGCCCAGACGGTCCAGGCCAAGTTGATCGTCGAGGCTGCCAACAGCCCAACCTGGCCCGAGGCCGACGAGGTGTTCAACGCCCGCGGCATCCCCGTTGTTCCCGATGTCTTGGCCAACGCGGGAGGTGTCATCGTCAGCTATTTTGAATGGGTTCAGAACCTTCAGCATTTCCGCTGGCCGCTCGAGCAAATCCAGCTCGAAGAAGAAAAGAAGCTCGTCGCTTCGTTCCACGAAATGTACGACCTGGCCCAGCGCAAGAAGATCTCGATGCGAACCGCCGCCTTCTATCTGGCCATCACCCGCGTGGCCCGCGCCCACGCGCTGGGGGGTATTTGAAAACGGACGACTCTTCACGAACGCCGGTTGCTCACCAGTCGCTATTATATCATGAACGAACACGAACGCTATGAGAATCCCTTGATTAGCCGATATGCCAGCCCGCACATGGCACGGCTATGGTCGGCTCAAAGCAAGTTCTCAATGTGGCGGCGGCTCTGGGTCGCGCTGGCAGAGGCGCAGCGAGCGCTTGGGCTGAAGATCAATGAAGAGCAGATCGAGGCGTTGCGGGCGCAGGTCGAGACGATTGATTTTGCCGCGGCCGAGCGTTACGAGCGGCGATTCCGGCACGATGTGATGGCGCATATCCACGCGCTGGGAGACGCGGCGCCTCTGGCCCGACCGATCATCCACCTGGGGGCGACGAGTTGTTATGTGACCGATAACGCCGACCTGATCCTGATCCGCGAGGCGCTTCAGCTCGTTAGGGATCAGCTCGTGGCTGCCACCCTCGCGTTCGCCGATTTCGCGGCCCGCTGGAGGCACCTCCCTTGCCTGGGATACACCCATTTCCAGCCGGCGCAGCTCGTGACCGTGGGTAAGCGGGCGACCCTCTGGTGCCATGAGCTGATTCTTGATCTTGGCGAAATCGATCGGCGCATCACCGACTTGAAATTCCTGGGGGTAAAGGGAACAACGGGCACGCAGGCGAGCTTCCTTGCGCTCTTCAACGGCGATGATGCCAAGGTAGAGGCGCTCGACCGCATGGTGGCCGCCGCGTTTGGATTCGTTGAGACGTATCCGGTCTCGGGCCAGACGTACTCGCGAAAGATCGATTCCCAGGTGATCGCCGCGCTGGCCGGGATAGCCGAGAGCGGCCATCGGTTCGGTACGGACCTGCGATTGCTCGCGCATCAGCGCGAAATCGAAGAGCCGTTCGAGGCCGATCAAATTGGTTCCTCGGCGATGGCCTACAAGCGGAACCCGATGCGGGCCGAGCGGATGTGTTCGCTGGCCCGATTTGTCATGGCACTTCCGGCGGCGGCCAGCCAGACGGCCGCCACCCAGTGGCTCGAGCGCACTCTCGACGACAGTGCGGTGCGGCGGTTGGTTCTACCGCAGGCGTTTCTGGGGGTCGACGCCGTCCTGAATCTCTACGGCAACATCGTGCCCGGCCTCGTGGTTCACCCGGCGGTGATCGGCCGCCACGTCGCAGAGCAGTTGCCCTTCATGGCCACCGAGAACCTCCTCATGGCCGCCACACTCGCCGGGGGCGATCGCCAGACAATCCACGAGCGGATCAGGGTACACTCCCTGGCCGCGGCCGAGCGATTGAAAGCAGGAGCAGCCGAAAACGACCTCATCGAACTCCTGCGGCACGACCCGGCTTTCCCGCCCCTGGATTTCGACAAGCTGATGGAACCCAGCCAGTTCGTGGGCCGGGCTCCGCAACAGGTCGATGAGTTCCTCGCCAGCGAGGTGGAGCCCATCCGACAGCGGTATGTGGGAATCGATGCTCCCAGTGCCGAGGTTCGCGTCTGACTCGATCCGGTATGCGCTCAGAGGCGCCTGGAGTCAAACTCAAACGCGCGAGGTTTGGTGCTGGCGCGCCTTGCGTAGCCGTTTCAGTTCCTCGCGGCGGCGCCTTTCACTCGGCTTTTCGTAGTAGGCCTTTCGCCTCATCTCTTTTCGCAGCCCGCTTCGCTCGCACAGCTTGCGAAATCGGCGCACCGCTTCCTGAATGGATTCGCCAGCCCGCACCCGTAACTTCACCACAGTCGAGTTCTCCCTTTTCCAGACTTATCACTTGGCGCCTGTAAAACCTGACATCGATTGAAATCCAGCGTTGCAGGTTTCGAATCAGCAGAACTCCGGAGTATACCACCGCCTGGAAGCCACGCCAAGAGGTGCTCCGCGTCTGGACGAGGTTCCTGATGGCTCGTGAACTTTCGATCGGCAGATCAAAGCTCCACAAGTCTGACGCGCAAGCCAAGGCTGCTTCCACGTCTGAGAAACTTCGGACCGATCCCATGCGGCTGTTGCATTCTCAGGAACTCTCCCAGGAACTCCCCGGCCAACACGCGCGAACCGCAGCCGCCTCATCGTGTGCCTCTCGTCTGTGAAGAAATCATGAAGAGTGGGTTTGATCTGCAGGCGATTTCTCATCTACGATCCTACGATGATGTAACTCATTCTCAGAGAGGAGTTACGAGGAGTTGCGTTGCGATACGTTGGGTTTGTTTTGGCGATCTTTCGCAGCGTCCAAATTGCGATCCGCCTTGATTTTGCCCCAGAGCCAGCCGCGACAAGTCGGAGAAACAGCGGGATCGACAGGACCGGAAGATCCCGCATGCGCGGGCTGACGATGGAGCTTCATCGTTTGGCCTGTCGCGGCTGGCCATTTGATTGCATGCAAGCGAATTGCCAAAGAGAGCGCGGACTGTCCCCGCAAACGGGAAAGCCCCTCATGCAATTATGGTGCAAGATGAGCCGCGTCGTCCCCGTCATCACAGCAGGAATCCCAGACCTGCTGAGGGTTGTGAGGGAACTAGCGGCGAGTAACTTGGTCCGTGCTTGCGTTGGCCGTTACGTCGATCTCCATCGAGATCCCGAAGTGGACGCGCGGCCCGGCGACGTAGCGCGGCAGGAGCTTCCGGTTCAGCGCCATCACGATCACGACCGGCCACGAGTCGTGGAAGCGCTCTCACGACGTCCTCACCGGAACGGCGGCTGTTATACAGTCCATAACGTCGGCCGCTTCGCTTGACGAGCACTCGTTTACTTGCGAGGCTGATGATGTCGCGAGAGCATCGCGGCTCAACCAGCCCGAGAGGGCCAGCTTCCAACGGACTCTGGCGAGTCCAGGAGGACAGTATGACTGAGGTGCTAAGAACCCGCCTGTCCACGCTGCGCCTGTGGCCCCCCGTCTTAATGCGGTCTCTGACGAGGTCAGTGAGATAGTGGCAAAGATTGAGAAAACCTTGACCGAGGAGCTGAGCATCGGCATCAGTGATCAGTCGGATGCCTTTGCCTCCTGGCCTGCGTGTGCCGATGATGATGCCCCAGAACATGGGGATTCCATCGTCTTTCAGTCCCTGGCATTTGGTCGCGTAGGAGGCAACTACCGCATCCATGTCTTACAGCAAACCTGCGACAAGGATGACCGAGGTGGCTACTCCGAGATGACGGCCCAAAAGCGGATCCCGTGGGGCTCGTGTCCCAGAGAGACGAAGCTTCAGGCGTTCACCAAACTTCCGAAGCTGCTCGATGGCATCATCAGCAAAGCTGAGAAATTGGTGAAGGCGGCCGACGAAGCCGCGATCCAGGTCAAAGAGATGACCGAGGGCATCGTTGAGCCGCAAGACGGTCCTGTTACCGTCCCGTGTGAATTCGGTGAAGCCCCCCGATCGTCCACTGGCAGAATTGAGGTTTGCGAGGGGGCGTTAGATGAGAACGGTCAAGAGTTGGTTCGGCTCTCGGTAGAAGTGGCTCATTTCGATCCTGATAACTTCGACAAGAAAGCGCACGCCAATCTGATCTATGAGCCTAAGACCACGATATACCTCTCACCTGAAGCCGCGAGAAAGCTAAGCTTGGCCATGGTGCCATAGCTCTGGGCTCTTCCGCTCTCAAAGGAAGTTCATGTATTCGCGCAGCGTCCACACGAGTCCGATCACGATCCAAAGGATGCCCACGAGCCGTCCCATCAAGTCAATCCAATCGACCGATCGCCGCCACTGACCGCCGACGAGCTGGACGATCCAGATAGCCGCCACGGCCAGGCCGACGTACATGAAAACCTCGTCGCCCAGGTACTTATACGCCCATTCTTCCGGTGTGATGGCCCGTCTGGGGCGAGCCACGTACCTGACGTCCAGAGCCAGAAGCAACCCCAGGCCGCTCCAGCACCAGCCAACGAGCACCGCGAGGCAGGCAGCCATCCCTGGCTGCCGCCAGATCCGCCGCCACCTCGGCCGCGGTGGTCGCATTCTCAGCGCGATCAACAAGAGCGTCCAGGGCGCTACTATCGGGATAAGAAATGCCGTGATGTCGCAGCAAGTGACGATGAGGTCGAAGGTGAACCAGGTGCTGATGTCCGGAAGCCCGTGGTCCGCGATCTGGATCCAGCCCCTGAACCACGTCCGGCGAGCGAACTGAAACGCTCCCATGCCGACCGCTGCCGAGGTGATAAGCAGAATGCTATCCAGCAGGGTCATGCTCCGGCGACGAACACGTGACATGGATGTTTCCCGTCCTGAAATCTGAGGAACGACGAGATCGAATTGCCGGTGCCGCGCATCCAACCGAGAGCTCAGATTGTGACACCTCTTCCAAACAGAACCCATCCTTACAGTTGTACGAGGACGATCGTTCGATTTCAATGCCGCGGGTCTCCGAGCTGGCGCCTGTCACCAAGCCTTCGCCGCGTCCATCGAGGCTTTGGTATAACCTGACGCCAGGAACTTGCAGCCCACCGTGACCCGAAGTATGCTCAGCCCATCGGAAACCCGAACGAATTGACGTCCTTGGGGACGAACGATCATGGATATCAACCGACGCACGTTGCTGGCGAGTGGGACCACTTTGGCGGGCCTGTCCGTATTGAATCGTGACGCGACGGCTCAAGGTGCGCGGGATGCCCAGGTGCCGAAAGATGTAGTGATTCTCACGGCCATGGTGAAGGCCAAACCGGGGCAGGAAGATGCGGTGAAACAGGCCCTACTCTCCCTGGTCGAGCCGACCCGGAAGGAACCCGGCTGCTTGTGCTACAATCTCCACCAGTCGAAGGCCGACCCGACTCAGTTTATGTTCTATGAGCAATGGGCCAGCAAGGAGGCTCTGGATGCCCATGGGAAGACGCCCCACATGAAAGCCCTGGGTGGGAAGCTCAAAGACAAGACCGATAAAGGCGGGGCCGTGTTGTACGAGTTGCTGAAGTAAGACGCTGGGAAGACCGGGCGTCTGGGCCGTTGAAAGATAAGTCTTGAGGCTTACGGCCGTCGTCTGGCCGGGGGATTTACCGCCTTGCGCCGGTCGGGGCGGTCGCTCGAGAAAGCCACGAAGCGGCCGCCTGGAGAGAAGCTCAGGCTCTGAAGCAAGTTATCGAAGCCGTCCGCCTCCAGGCGCCGGGCGGCCCCGGCTTACCCCGCTGGATGGAATAGAGTGCCAGCCCTTTGCCTTCTTGCTCGCCGACGAAGACGCACGTGTTCGTCTCGGGGGAATAGACCGGTGAAAGAGCCTTGATGTCCAGATCCTGACCAAGCTTCCAGAGAGTCTCCTTGACGGTCGCCTCTTCCGGGTTGCTCACGTTGATGAGGACCACTGCGTCGCCGGCCTCTTCGCCCGTGATTGCCACGACGATCCCTTCGCCGGCCCACGACGGTGGCGAGAAGAGCTTTCGGTCGGGCACCTTGAGGAAGCCGCTCTTCCGATCGGGCCGGTCGTCGATCACGGTCACCTCTCGCGGTTCGGCGAAATTGATGACCAGGAATTGATGCCCGTCGTACGACCACTTGGGACGGCCGTGGCCCTCGAGCCGTCGGCGATCGGTGCCGTCGGAATTCATGATCCAGAGCCCTGGTACCGCGCCGGCGGCGTTGGACGGGTTCATCAGAAAGATTACCTGATCGCCGGCCGGCGAGGGAGTCGGGCAGTTGCCATGCCCGAGATCGGTCACCCTCGGCCGGCCGCCCTCGAGGTCGAGTACCTTGAGCCGCGTCCGGAGGTGCCGCATCGGATCGTTGTCTCCGGTCGTGGCGTCGAAGTAGATCCGCTTGCCGTCGCGCGACCAGGCCGCGGAGCCGCATTGACAGATACCAGGCACGGGCTCGCTGGCCGCCAGGGTTGCCTCTCCGCTCGCAACATCAATCACGTAGAGCCCGATCCGTCCGGCGGCCGCCGAAGGCTCGACCGGATTCTTCCGGATCTGTTCGACCAGTCGCTCGGCCGCCTCGACCGCTGCGTTCGGCTGTTGTTGTTGCGCGACCACAGGCAGGCAGAAACCGATCAAGACCGCCAGGACCAGCAGGCTTTCATTGATCTTCTTCATCGCCATCGCCACGCCCGACCTCCACATGAATCACAGGTGGTGTACTCCGCGTGCAAGCTCGACCTGGCGCCCCATCGTATCGAGGCCCCGAGCCCGGTGCCAGGTGGCCATGATTGAGCTGATGTACCACCTGCTGCTGCGCTCCCATACCGAGCCGACTGTCTACTCATCCCTGGAGCATCACACGGCGATCCGCCGCTCGAAACCCTGAGCACCCGGAAATTCGTTGCTGATCTATTCCGGAAGCATCTTCTCGATCATTAACTCGAATCCGCTCGAGGATTCTCTGCGTCTCCTTCTTCTGTCGACGGCCGTAGAGGCCGGTCGTCCTTGGCTCGGCATGCCCAGCTAGGGTGTTGGAGGGCGGCCGAGGATGATCTCGCCCAGGTTTCCTGGGTCTGTGAACTTGGGGCTGCGCCAGGTGGGGCCCCAGCACATCCAGCACGTGCGGTCCGCGGCGGCCTCGCCCAGGCCTTCGCGGGTCTGCACGGGTTTGTCTCGGTCGCAGACGACGAGGTCGAAGCCGATCTGCACGCCGGGCATCAGTCGCGTGGGCTTGTCGGGATAGTGGTCGAAGGCCTGGAGGGCCCATTCATAGGTCGTCACGTCGCCCTCGCGGCGAAACGCCATGCGAGTCTTCGTCTTCGTGATGTCGCCAAAGGCGAGCACCGGATTCTGCTCGACCGGGCGTTCCTTCCCAGCGGCGCGGAAGACGCCATAGACCGGGCCAGTGTGGTCGGGAATGCCAACGTATTGCAGAACGGGCAGACTCCCCGCGTCGATGGTCTCGCGCTGGGTCCAGTCGTAGGTCTTGAACTGTTTGTCCGTGTGCAGGCCATCGACGTAGACCTCGATCGCGTCGGTGTCCATCGGGCTAGCGCGGCCGACGAACAGCTCGTCGTCCCGGACGATGATCGCCAGGTAGATGAGCTGCGTCTCGGGGTCGTAGGCCACGGAGAAGCAGGCGCTCAGGTTAGCGTCCGTGCTCAGGAAGGCGTGCTGACGCTTGCCCGGTCCATACCCCCCCGGAAGGTTGAGCATGTTCTGGATCGGGTGGCGAGGGATGGCCGGCGGCCAGTCCTTCAGGTCGCCGTCGATGGTGATCCCGCTGATCGCCGGGGCGTCGATCGAATGCCGACGGGCGCCCGGCCGCGACGCGCGGGCGTCGCTTACAAAGACGAGATAGCTGCCGTCGGGGGAGATGGCCAGGTGTCGGATCGAGCCCTTCGTCGGCAGCGCCGCCTCGATCGTCCGGGCTTCGGCCTTTGTGCCCCGGTCGACCGTCATCAGGACGGACCGCCCGTCCCGGGTGCCCACGAAGACGCAGCGCCGCGTGGCTGGCGAATAAACGGGGTAGGACGGCATCGGGCCCCGGTCGTCCCGTCGCTTCCAAAGCACCTCCTTCACCAGCGCGTTCTCGGGGTCGCTCACGTTCACAAGTGCGACCCGGTCCGCGGAGTCGGTACCGAGGGCCGCGACGATTGTCCCTGGCTCGGCCCAGGCGGGCATGGAGAAAATCTTGCCGCCCTGGACCTCGAGGACGCCGCTCTTGGCCCCGACCCGGTGGTCGATGACCGTGACTTCCCGCGGCTCGGCAGGATTGACGACCAGGAACTGGTGGCCGTCGGGCGACCACCTGGGACGTCCCGTGCCGGCGAGCTTCCGCCGTCCCTCGCCGTCGGAGTGCATCATCCAGACGCCGCCGGTCAGGTCGGGAGGGGCGAATTGATTCTCGTCGGGGGTCTCCACAGGCAGGAGGAAGATGATCCGGTCGTCGGTCGGGGAGAATTCCGGGCAGGCACCGCTGCCCAGGTCCTTGATGCGGAGCCGGCCTTCGACGAGGTCCAGGCCCTTCACGCGACTGATGGAGTTTGTCGGCACGCCTGTTCGTGCGTGGAAGACGATCTGGTCGCCGGCGTGAGACCAGCACGGCGCCTCGCAGACCGAAAGCCAGGGCTCAGGCTCGCTGGCGATCAGGATCGGCGTGCCTCCCTCCGAATCGACCAGGTAGAGATTCGCCTGGACCTCGGCCGCGGAGGGCCGGGCCGGATACGTGCGGAGCTGCTCCACGAGACGCCGCACCGCGGCGGCCGACGTGCCCTGGCCCGCATCGGGGCCCCCCGCTGCCCCGGGCGCGCCTGCCGGGGGCGCCGGCGGCTCCTGCGCAAGTCCCTCGGCCACCGTGGTTGAGGCGAGAGCTAAACACGCCACGAGAACGACCTTCGCTCCCATCGTCAGGCTCCTGGCAGATCGATCATGGGCTTCAACGACATTTGTCCGTCACCCCGACCTTATCAGCCGGTCGCGGGCTCCGCAACCAGGATGTCGAGGTCCGCGATTCCTGCCACGATGGCGTAGTTTGGCCTTCCGTACCAAACGGATAAAAGACAACGCTAAGAGTGCAGCATCGATGAGAGCCAAGGGCGAAATGCCATCAAGACGACCCAGACCAAGCCCATCAAACGCCCCGCGAGGTCGAGCCAGTTCGTTTCGGGCTGCCACCGGCCATTCGACGCCAATACCAACCAAGCTACTATCACCGCGAGTCCAGGCATACCCAATTCGCACACCATGTCGTGGGTCAGCGTGAAAAGAAGCACGTGTGATACCGGGCCTTTGTATACGGAAAGCGGGTTGCTGTGCATGAGTGATAATGCCATCACATTGACCGTCTCGATGATTATGGCCAACGCCGCGGCGGTGCAAGCGGCTGCTCCCGGCTGGTGGAGCAAGCCAATAAAGCTCGGTCGAAGTCGTCGCGATAGGAACGGGAGTAAGAATAGGGCGATGGTCCAGGCTGCGAGGAAAGGAACGCAGACAACGGTCCAACGAGCAATCTGAAGCAGAACCTCGGACTCATAGGGCTCGGTGTTTGAACCCCACAACTTGCCTGGCATCCCTCGGGCGATTGCGAACCCGGCCGCCGTCGCGGCAAGAAGAACCATCGCGTCCAGCAGGTTGAAGGGCCGTCGCGGCGACGATGACATTGTGTCCCTTCCTTGAGTCTTGATGAGGCGAGGCCATCGTTGCCGATGGGCTACCAAGCCGTCTGTTCCTCATCCACGTGTCCCCGTGGATAGCCCAGGACCGAGTCTCGCGAAGGGCCGTTTGTGGCGATCGATGGCCTGACCTACCGCCTGGCGATCCGAATCGTGGCCGCATCCACCATGCCGTCGAGCCCGACCTGGACGGTGTAGACGTTCGGCCTGAGCCGGACACCGGGGACGTTGGGCATGCCCTTCCATGCCACCGCGAACTTTCGATTCTGGCCCGGTTGAAGAAGCCGGGCCACCTGCGGGTGGACCTGACTGCGGAGTCGCCACACGACGACTCCGTTGCGGCTGATGGTGATCTTTGGGTGAGCCACGCCGAGTGCGACCGGCTCGTTCCCGGTGTTCGTTGCGGTGACGGTGATGTGGACACGCCGGCCAGGACGGTAGAGCTCGTGGTCAGTCGTCACCGTGAGGACCAGAGGATTCACGGCCGCCGGTGGCTCGATCCGGATCGCCACCGGTGGGGAGGCCACGCCGTCAACCCGGCCGAAGACCTCAACCACCCCAGTCGGTGTCCCGGGCGGCCCCTCATCCGTGTGGCCGTTCCACAGAGCGTCGAAGCTGCGAGACTGGTGCGCGTGCAGGACCCCGCCGAGGAAGATGGGGCATAGTGGCTGGGGGCCGTCCTTCGACTTCCGCCACAGCTCCGCTCCATTCTGCGTGGCCCAGAAGTCGTTGATGCCGCATCCCTCGGCCACGGTCACGTCATGGTTGGTCGCGTTCGTCTCGGTCACCGTGATGTGGACGGGCTGGCCGACTTGATAGGAGGGCTGGTCGGTCGTCACCGTGACCGCCAGGTCCGACAGCAGGGCTCTGCCCTCGAGGGGCTCGACGTTCGGCCGGATGCGTATGAGGCGGGACATCCCCGATCCTCCCAGCGAATGACCTCTTACTCTATAGGGTCAGTCGAAGACCGGACCAGCGACGCGTCAGGCTTCGAAATCGCAAGCCAACTCTTTCCGGAACCGCCAAGCAAACGCGGCCGCTCAAACCGTGTATCGCGGTTCGAGCGGCCGATGGGTTTTGCATTCAGATAAGCCAGCATTCGCTTACATCAAGCCAGCGTCTTGTCGGCTCGGGGCAGGAGCGTGGCGAAGTCGAGCTTATTGGGGCAAGCTTCGCGGGCGGCTTCCAGGTCGGCGCCTTGCCAGTCGCGTGCGGCTGTCGGCCATCGCAGCATACTGCCGGCGGGCCTCGGCGCGGTCGCCGTGGTGCTCGTGATAGGTAAGGAAGCGAGTCAGGTTCCCGAGCTCGGCTTCGGTGCCGGCGGCGCGGCTGCACCGGCCGTCGCAATCGGCGCAGAAGGTGGGGCCGGCGGCGATGCAGGCGTCGCGCAGGCGATCGATCTCGGCCTTGCTCATCGGCTGAAACGCCTTCGCGGCATCGGAGTTTTCGCGAAGCTGCTGGGTGTTTCGCATCGAGACGCACGCCGACGAAAATCGCTCGTCGGTCCAGATCGCGTGCAGCAGGCTCTGGTACGGGGTGAGACCCTTTTCCTTGAGCTCGGGCAAGCGGGCCGCGATGTCGTCGAGCTTGGTGTGGCCGGCGAGCTGCTTCATCGACACCAGGCCGATGCCCGCCTTGTGGCAAGCGTCGAGGGCCCGGCTCATGGGGGCTTCCTTCATCAGCCAGGGGTTGTTGCGCACCATGATCACGTCGACGAATCCGCCGGCCGCCGCGTTCTGAAGAATCTCGGCCTGACGGGCATGGTGGCACGAGAAGCCGACGAACTTGGCCTTGCCCGACTTGCGGATGGCCTCGGCGGTCTCCTTGAATTCCTTGCTCTTGGGCCAGTCGATCTCGGTATCGATGTTTCGATCGCCCAGGCCGTGGATGAAGATCAGGTCGACGTAGTCGGTCTTGAGATTCTTGAGCCGCTCATCGAGCTTTGCGATCATCTCCTTCGGTGTATGGGGATGATCCTTCGTGACCACGAACAGTTGCTTGCGAATGCCCGGGATTGTCGTTCATCCACTTGCCAACAGCCGGCTCCGAGCCGTAGCTTTTCGCCGTATCGATGTAAGTGACGCCGCTGGCCCAGGCCATGCGTAGCATGCGGTCAAGCCCGGGGTTTCGCAGCGTTCCGAAGGTCAGGATCGACACCTCGACTCCGGTTCGGCCCAGCACCCGCTTGGGCATGGCCGCGGTGGGAGGAGGCTGGACCTTCTCTTGCGCTCCTGCTTCATTCACTTTCCCTAGCACCGCCGCGGCGGCCAGCGTGCCGGCCCCGGCTTCCAGGAATCCGCGGCGGTTGACCTCGATGGACTCATCGCGGTTCTCGTCCCGACGATCATGCATGGAGGAACTCCTCTCGATAGGTTCGAAGCGGCGTCTCCCGGCCGAAAAACCTCGGCTGTCAACCAAGTCAGGCTAATGCCAGCCTCGCTGGATGTCGAGAAGAAAGGAAAGATTCCGCTCGATCGCTCTTTGGCATTCCCGATCTCTCCACCCAGCCTTATGATCTAGGCGTTGGCCGGTGGACTTTCGGAGGCAGCGCGTACGTTTTTTTTTCAAACGAGCGCCGGGATAGCCCCCTCGCCAGTGCGATTCGTGTGCGATTTGCCGAGGATTTCCTCGCGGAAGACCTTGATGTGGCTGGGAGCCTCGACGCCGATGCGCACCTGGCCACCCTCGATCTTCACCACTGTCACGACGATTCCGCCATCGATCACGATCTTCTCGTTCAGCTTGCGGCTCAGTACCAACATCGCAACCTCCGTGCGTTTGAAAAACCTGCCTCGTCCGCGAATCCCTTGCAGTTTTCAGAACCCCTCGACTTTGTTCCTGTCTTCGGGGCGTCCATGCTCGGGCCGCAACTCGATGTAATGATTATGCACGAACAGTGCCAGCTTCAACCACCAATCTTCAGGTTCGTCTTAAGTCGTGATGCAGAGAAGACTTTTGGTTCGCAGGCAGAGTTTGATGCATGATCCTCGCTCTTTAACCTACGTCACGTCTTGAAACAATTCTTCCCAATTTTCTTGCGATTGCACAAAAAAAGGGAAAGCACGGCGGAAGGTGACCAGGGATAGGCAGAATCAGGCAAACACGCTACGATTTCCCGGAGCGTTGACAAGCGGGGGCCGTCCGGCTCCTTGCCTTGCGATTCATGCGAGAGCGATCTGCTGGAGGTGGAGGCTCGGTTTGCGGGTAGGGATCGGTCACGACACGCATCGCCTGGTGGAGGGCCGAGCCCTGATTCTGGGCGGCCTGCGCATTGACCATCCGCGTGGCCTGGCCGGGCACTCCGACGCCGACGTGGTTTGCCACGCCGTGGCCGACGCCTTGCTGGGCGCGGCCGGACTGGGTGACATCGGCGAGCACTACCCCGACACCGACCCGAGGTGGCGTGGCATGGACAGCACCCGGCTTCTGGCCGAGGTTGTCGCCCGGGTTCGCTCCGGCGGCTGGCAAGCGGTCAACTGCGACGTGATCATTCATGCTCAGGAACCGAAGCTCGGCCCCCACAAGCAGTCGATCCGCTCCAACCTGGCGCGGCTGGTCGGCGTCACCGAGTCGTCGATCAACGTCAAGGCCAAGACCGGCGAACACGTGGGCCCGGTCGGCCGCGGCGAGGCCATCGCCTGCCACGCCGTGGTCCTGATCGAGCCCATCAAGCAGGATTGACGTACTCCTCTCCTCATCCCCAAGAGCACGACCTAGCACCATGCCACTGCGAGTTTACAACACCCTGAGCCAGTCCAAGGAGCCGTTCCAGACGGTGGTTCCCGGCAAGGTGGGAATGTATGTCTGCGGGCCGACGGTTTACTCGAAGAGCCACATCGGCCACATGGTCGGGCCGGTCATCTTCGATACGATCAAGAACTACCTCGGCTACCTCGGATTCGATGTGACGTGGGTGGTGAACATCACCGACGTCGACGACAAGCTGATCGTCGCCGCACAGAACACTGGAACGACGGTGAGCGAGCTGGCCCAGCAGGTGACCAAAGACTACCTTGCTTGCCTCGCCGCCCTGGGGGTCGATGGCATCGATGCGATGCCTCGGGCCACCGAGCACATCGCCGAGATCATCGCGATGAACCAGGGCCTGATCGACAAGGGATTTGCCTATGAGTCTGGCGGAGACGTCTACTTCGACGTCACCCGGGCTGCGGATTATGGCAAGCTGAGCCACCGCGATCCCGAAGAGTTGATGGCCGGCGCGAATCGAAACTTCGTCGCTGAAGCGCAACCCGGGCGATTTCGCGCTCTGGAAAAGCTCGAAGCCTGGCGAGCCGTCGTGGGAGAGCCCCTGGGGACCGGGCCGGCCGGGCTGGCACATCGAATGCTCGGCCATGAGCATGAAGTACCTGGGCCGCCACTTCGACATCCACGGCGGCGGCCTCGACCTGGTCTTCCCCCACCACGAGAACGAGCTTGTCCAGTCCGAATCGTACACGGGCGAGCCCTTCGCCTCGTACTGGCTGCACAACGGGCTCTTGACCAAGGAAGGGAAGAAGATCTCCAAGTCCGACCCCGCCACCATCGTCGTCATGAGCGACCTGCTCGAAGCTCATGAGCCAGACACGCTGCGGGTGCTGCTCTTATCCAGCCATTATCGCCGCCCGATCGATTACGGTCCGAACCGGCTCGAGGAGCTGGAGCGAGGCTTGCAAACGTTCTATCGGGCGTTCGAGCGTTTTGAAGAACTGACCGGTGAGCGATTCGACCAGCTCGAGGCACCAGTTCGGCGGGCTGATCTTGATCCCGGTGAATCGGCGCTCATGAAGGAGATTGCCGAGCACCGGCAACGGTTCCTGGACGCGATGGACGACGACTTCAATACCGGCGGCGCGATGGGCGAGCTGTTCGATATCGTTCACGCGCTCAACCGGACGGCCGACGGCCTGACCAGGTCTCCCTCCGCGGCACTGCTTGCGGAGTACCGATCGGGCATGGTGGTGCTCAGAGAGCTAAGCCGGATTCTGGGCCTCTTTCGCCGGCCCCTTGTACGGCGCGCACCAAGCGCAGACGGTCTGACCGCACCATTGCTCGAGCTCTTGATCGAGCTCCGCGGCCGGCTGCGCAAGGAGAAAAATTTCGCGCTCGCAGATGAGGTTCGCAACCGCTTGACCGCGCTGGGAGTGACGCTCGAAGACCGGCCCGACGGCACGCGCTGGAGAATCGACCCGGTGCGGTAGAGCACGCCGGTACGAAGCTGGCATCGCCCTGGTATCAAGCCGACCCTCAGTTGTCGATCAAGCATAAACGGAAGGGTCGATGCCCACAGAAAATGCCGGAGGAGGAGTAAGATTAAGAAGAGGATCACGATGACGAAGGGAATGAAGACTGCGTCGTACCGACAATCGTACTCTTAATCCTCTTCCTAATCTTATTCTTCTGCTGAGGACGCCGCGGCCAACCCGTCAATACGTGGCTTAATCTACACTCGTTGGTTTTCATGAATCCGCCGTGAGGAGCGCGTGCCCACCCAGGGAAGGAGTGAGGTGCCGGATGGCTCTCAGGTCGTGTGAATCCGAACCTGATCTCGACCGTGTGAACAAGGCTTCAGCCGCTGGATCGCGGCTTGTCCCTCTGCGCGTGGTTGGGATCGACCCGGGCTTGAATGTGACGGGGTACGCGGTGGTTGATCCGTCCAGCCGGGGGCCTTATGTTGTGGAGGCGGGCGTGATCAGGCCGTCGGCCCAGTGCGCCGCGATGGGTCAACGGCTGGCCTACTTGCACCAACAAGTCTGCCAGGTGCTCGACGACTTCCCCCCGGCGCGGTGGCTCTCGAGCAAGTTCACAGCCACATCAAGTACCCGCGCACGGCCATCTTGATGGCACACGCCCGCGGTGTGATCGTCCTGGCGGCCGCCGCGCGCGGCATCCCCGTCTTTGGCTACGCCGCGGCCCGGGTGAAAAAGACGCTGACCGGCAGCGGTCGCGCCCCCAAGCCGCAGATCCAGCACGCCATCCAGACCGAGCTCGGCCTGGGCGGCCTTCCCGAGCCCCACGACGTCGCCGACGCCTGCGCGCTGGCACTCTGCCACTTTCATGTCAGCCGGAACACGCGGGGGTTGGCTGGTTTGTGACCGTCAGCATTCGATCGCCGCCGCCGGTTGCGTCTCGTGCACCCGATCGGGGACGCTGGGAATGTGACATCACGTCATCAGTCCGCTTCCTGCGGTCGCGCTCTCGGAGACATCGGCACTTTTGACCTGAACCGCGAGCTCGATATCTTGCCCTTTTTTGGTACATCGACCTTTGCCGGGCTCGACAGGGCTCGGCCTTCGTTCACGGAAGTGCTCGGGATCGGTGGTATTGACGGCCCTCCGGAGCTCGGGATGCAACCGGCAAGGAAGAGCGCCGTCGGCGCCACGAGAGTTTGTCGCAGACGTGGGGACACCAATGATTCGACTCCTTCAGCAGGTGATGGGACATGCTTGGAAAGGGACCGAATGTGCTCAGTACGCGTCGGCGGAGATCACCTCGCCGCCGGCCTTGGTGCTGAGTTTGCGGTAGACTCCAGGGTTGCGATCGGCATACCTGGGACTGCCCATGTCCATCGTTTCCTTGAGAAAGCGAACGCTGCCATCGCCGAAGAGGAAGTTGGCGCCGCCGGGGTGCTGACTGCGGAACCCGAACTGGCCAGCGTTGATGGCGTTGATGGTGGGGTCCGGGTCGTAGATCCAGCTATCGACATCGCCGGTGACGGTAAAAGTCGGCGTGGGGTCCGGGATTTGAAGGTTGGCATTAAGCCTCGGTGCGGTCGTCGCGAAGGCCGCAAAGCGCGTCACTCCGTTAATCGACGATTGCCAATCGAGTGCACTCGACCACGAATTATACCAGGTGTCGACTTCATTCTTGAACCGGCTTGCCTCACCCACGAACATCGTGTTGCTCGTGCCGTCGGTGATCGCGCTCAGGCGGGCGCTATAAGCCAAGCCAAAGACTCCGTCGGGCGGGACCTGAGTCGGGCACCCAAGCCACCACCGGGCGCTGTCTGTATAGCCGAGAACAGCCGAATAGGAAGTTTGGGACGTGGGAAAGTCGTTGCTCCGATACGTCATTTCCGAGGGTTCGGAGGGGCAAATGAACGTGTTGATCGTGGTCTGAAGCGCCGTCACCTGTGCCCGACCGGGCAAGACTCCATACTCGGGCGATCCGGCGTCGGCGTTTGCGACGAATGTGAAATTTACTGCGTTGAAGATCGGCGATTGCTCGATGTAAGGCAGGATCCCCGTGAACATGGAGTGCCCGGCCGGCCAGTAGCTGCATGTGGTGTCCCAACTCCCGAACTGCTGGCTGGCGATCGGGAAAACTCCGTTAGCATCGTTGTAATTATACAGGGCGATGCCGAGTTGCTTGAGGTTGTTGATGCATTGCGCACGGCGGGCGGCTTCGCGTGCACTTTGCACGGCCGGTAGCAAGAGCGAGATCAATACCGCGATGATCGCAATCACCACCAAGAGCTCGATCAGGGTAAAACCGGCTGTCCGATTCCGTCGTTCAGAGAACGTATCCATCAATGATGTCTCCTGCGAATTGCAGAATACGAGAGCGTGGGCGCACACCAAGAGCCCATGCAGCGGATGCGGATGATCAACGTATGAGCAAGAGACGCACCACTTCCAGCCGCCTTCGGCGGGAGAGGGCCGGTGCACGTCTTGCCAATCAAAAACAAGAGGCGCATCGCGGCGGCGCAGTTCGCGAGTAGTGGTGACTAGTCTCTTAGGAGAAGTGTGCCAGGCAGGTGGGAGTGATGACGGGATCGATCGAATAGCCAGCCTGGAGGAGAGCAAGACGCTCCAGGAAGGGTCACGAAGCTCGTACCTTCGTGACCCACTTGACTACAATCATGATGATAAGGAAAGATTTTTCAGAATCAAGGGCATTTCACGCTATTCCGTACTCATGGTAAGCCGATGTGCTTGACCGGTACCGCGGCGCGGTGGTTGCCCCCGCGCGCAAGGGCGGGCGTTCGTCGGCCGGCGAACGCCCGCTTTATCCACCCGAGCCGCCTCTCGCCGCGGTCCCGGTCACTCATCGGCTGCACCTTTGGTCCTTCGCACCCTTCACCAGTTGGGCTTCGCCTGCGAGTCGATGCGCTTGGATTCCACCGGCGAAGCTCTCCGCGCTCGAATCGTACTTGCACCTCGCTCAACCTCACTTCCGCTCGCCCTCCGGCTTCGCGTCGCGACTCAGTTCGCGGGGTTGACCCTGTCTCGCCGGCCGGGATACGATGATTCTGATGGTGGCAGAGTAAACATCCTGTCATCACTGATTTTCTGATTTCTCGAGTGACAGACGAAAAAAGACGGTTCGAGCGGACGTTGTGGCACGGCCCGGAATAATCATTCGGGGCCTCCCTTCCTCATACTCGGGCCTTCCACGATGGGAACGACCTTGGAGATCACACTCAACGGTCAGCAGCGTGAGGTGCCCGAGCCGCTGACGGTCGCTTTGCTGCTGAGTCATCTGGGTCTGAAGCCCGAGCACGTGGCCGTTGAAATCAATCGCGACCTGGTCTCACGAGCCCGGCATCCGGAGACGCCGGTCGCCCCGGGAGACGTGCTCGAGATTGTCACGCTTGTCGGTGGCGGAGGGACGAGTCAGGCAATGGAGCTCGACGCGAGACCGCTCGCCATCGGCAGCCACTCGGTCCGCAGCCGCCTCTTCGTCGGCACGGGCAAGTACCAGACCCTCGAGTTGATGCGCCAGTGCCTGGAGGCCAGCGGCGCCGAGGTCGTCACGGTGGCCGTCCGGCGCGAACGGCTATTCGACCGCGAGGGTCGGAACCTGCTCGATTACCTGGACCCCGGCCGGTACACGATCTTGCCGAATACCGCCGGCTGTTTCTCCGCCCAGGAGGCGCTTCGCACAGCCCGGCTGGGACGCGAGCTGCTCCTGGGCCTTGGCAATCCAGGGGCCGATTGGGTCAAGCTCGAGGTGCTGGCCGACACCCGTACTCTGTTGCCCGACCCTGTCGCCACGCTTGAGGCAACCCGCGTTCTGGTCGACGAGGGATTTCAGGTTCTTTGCTACACGAGCGACGACCCGATCATGGCCCGCCGTCTGAAGGAAGCGGGAGCGGCGTCGGTGATGCCGGCCGGCAGCCCCATCGGCAGCGGCCAGGGAGTGCTCAATCCCAACAACATCCGCATCATTCTCGAAGACTTGAAGGCCGGCGATTCCGATTACCCGGTGATCGTCGATGCCGGCGTGGGCACCGCCAGCGATGTGGCGATCGCCATGGAGCTCGGTTGCGACGGCGTCTTGCTCAACACCGGCATCGCCGGCGCGGCCGACCCGTTGCGCATGGCGCGTGCCATGCGCCTGGCCGTGGAGGCCGGCTGGCTTGCGGCTGGCGCGGGTCGGATCGGCAAGAAGCTCTACGCGACGGCCTCCAGCCCCGCCCAGGGCCTGGTGGGCCAAAACTGACGGGCGTTCCAAGCGTCCTTTTCACCTGCCTGGAAGCCTGAGCAACCAGAAAAAGAACAGCGAGCGACCGCATGGCGCGACTGGATCCTGCTTCGATCCTCGGACCCGGCGGCGCTGTGGCTCGCCGGCTGCCGGCGTACGAGCTGCGGGATCAGCAGCTTCAGATGGCCGACGCCGTCGCCCGCGCCATCGAGCGGCCGGGCCACGTGATCGTCGAGGCCGGCACAGGCGTGGGCAAGAGCTTCGCCTATCTCGTGCCCGCAATTCTGGCCGCCGTCGAGCAGAAGAAAAAAGTCGTCGTCTCGACGCACACCATCGCGCTCCAGGAACAGTTGCTTCAGAAGGATATCCCTTTCCTGCGATCGGTGATGCCGCAGGAATTCTCGGCCGTCCTGGTCAAGGGCCGCGCCAATTACATCAGCCTGCGCCGATTAGATGTCGCGGTGTCCCGCCAGATGGCGCAGCTTTCAGCAGCAGGAGGAGTTCGACCAGCTTGGCGATATCAAGCTCTGGGCCACCCGAACCACCGATGGCACACGTTCCGACCTCAGTTTCCGGCCCCTGGGCAGCGTGTGGGACGCCGTCCAGAGCGACAGTGGCAACTGCCTGGGGCGCGACTGTCCGTGGAACAAGGATTGCTATTACTTCAAGGCCCGCCGGCGCGTCTGGACGGCCAACCTGCTGATCGTCAACCATGCGCTCTTCGTGACCGACCTGGCCCTCCGCGAATCCGGCTTCGGCCTGCTTCCCGAATACGACGTCGCCATCTTCGACGAGGCTCACACGCTTGAGGCCGTGGCCGCCGAGCATATGGGGCTGAAGGTTTCCAACATCGGCGTCGATTTCACTCTGGCGCGGCTGTACAACGATCGGTCCGGAAAAGGCTTGCTCTCGTTTCATAAACTTCAGGAGGCCATGGACCACGTGGGTGCCGTGCGCATGGCCGCGGAAGACTTCTTCGACCACGTTGCCGACTGGCAGCTCCGGCAGAACTCGTCCTCCAACGGCCGGGTCCGCCGCAAGATTGACTGGCCCAATCATGTCTGCGAGGAGCTCAACAAGCTGGCCTCGGCCATCGATCGGGGTGCGGAAGACATCGAGAAACCCGAGCAGCGCATCGAGCTGACGGCCGCGCGCGACCGCTGCCGCACCTTATCCGGCCAGATCGCCACCTGGATGCACCAGACCGCCGAGGATCAGGTTTACTGGATCGAGCTCGAAGAGAAAACGCGCCGGCGGATTCATCTGGCCGCGGCCCCTCTCGACGTGGCGCGAGCTTGCGCAAGTTATTGTTCAATCAGGTGCGCACCTGCGTCTTGACCTCGGCGACCCTGTGCGTGGGCTCGCCGCCCAGGTTCGACTTCCTGAAAACGCGGCTCGGCGTGACCGCCGCCGAGACCCACGCACTGGGCAGCCCATTCGACTATCCCAACCAGGTGAAGATTCACCTGCCGCGCAATCTGCCCGACCCTTCCGACCAGCCCCAGGACTTCGAGCGGATGGCCATCCAGGCCATCGCCCACTATCTCGAGCAGACCCACGGCAAGGCGTTCGTACTCTTCACCTCTTACAAGATGCTCGACGCCGCCGCCCGGGCACTTACCCCGTGGCTGGCCGAGCGGAACATCGCCCTCTACGCACAGAGCGACGGCCTGCCGCGGTCGAAGATGGTCGAGGCCTTCAAGGCCGACGTCAACAGCGTCATCTTCGGCGCCGATAGCTTCTGGCAGGGGGTCGATGTGCCCGGCGAGGCGCTCTCCAACGTGATCATCGTTCGCCTTCCCTTCAGCGTCCCCAGCCACCCTCTTCTCGAAGCCCGCCTGGAAGACATCCGCCGGCGCGGCGGCAACCCTTTCGTCGAATACCAGGTCCCGGAAGCCGTGATCAAGCTCAAGCAAGGCTTCGGCCGCCTGATCCGCACCCGCACAGACCGGGGCATCGTCGTCATCCTCGACCCGCGCCTCCTGACCAAACCCTACGGCCGAACGTTCTTGAACTCGCTGCCCGAATGCCCCCGCATTGTCGACCACCTCGACCTGTCGATCAGAGGGCGGTAAGATCAGGTTCGACAATCTGGTTCTCTGCACTTCACCAGGGAACGATGTCATCAACTTGTTCGGACTCAGCCCCGACAGGAGACGACGTCGAACGCATCGTTCTCGATGGCAGGTTTGGAGATCGGATCGTACGTGGGTGCGGCGGGTGGCCTGTAGGCGAGGATGGTGCCGCAGATCATGCCGGCGACACCGACGGCCCCGACTGATCCGGCGATGGCGATGGCGACGCCGTGATTTGCCGCCCCCGACTGTCCGGCCGCCAGGAAGCCCCAGAATGCAATCCAGAGGGTCGTCGAGAAGCACTTCCGCGCGGGCGACCATTCCCCATTTCCCTTGTCATCGCCCTGAGGCAACCCGAACGCCGCCTTGATCCGGGCGGTGGCCGCATTGTCGGGGACGTCCCGACCCAGTTCCAGAGCCTTCATCCGCTCACGGTGATCGAGGAGTCGCTCGCGCCGGCATTGCAGAAATCCACCAATGATCGCGACCAGTGAGATCAGGACCACTCCGCCGACGACAGCGTAAAGTAGGTTTGCCATATTCATATCCATCTCGAGCATAGCCCCCGCGTTGCCAACGTTGAGAATTCCGTTCAACACGACCTCGAATTCCAGGACGGTCCGAGGGTATTCGACGCGATGAGCCGCTTATTGTTGTGCCGGCCAGAAGACAATCGCCAAGCCGACCCTGGGCGAACCGCACGGGGAACCGAACGATCTGACGCCGGCCTATGCGGTCGACATTGGTAGCGCCTGCCGGTTCTGGATTCTCGCGTCCTGACGTGAATCTCAAGAATATGTGCCCGTCGGATCACCTCGACGTCATGGCGGACTTGATAAGGGAGTTGTGAGACTGTTCGAGGTCGATTCATCTGTCGGCGACATTCGGGGCTCCGGCAGAATCGCATCGAAACCCTTGATCCTGGATAGGGCTGAAGCTGCCGCGTTTCGCACACGCTCGTCATCATCGTCGAGAGCCTCCATCAGGGCCAATGCATCATCCTCATTTCCTCGAGCCACCGTGCCGACGACCAGCGCGGCAGCAGCTCGGACCTCCGGGCTTGGGTCACGGAGCCGCATTCCTGAGGGCCGTGGAAGCGAGACTGGCGTCTTTCCCGAGCATTCCCAGGGCGAGGGCGGCCTCGGCACGGACAGGAGGGTGCTCGTCGTCCAAGGCATCCTTGAGCGTCGAGACAACGACCTCGGATCGAGAGCCGATTCGTTTCAGTGTGTCGATGGCCTGGAGGCGAACCGCGGGACTCGGGTCCTTGGAGGCGACGACGAGGTCGGGGATCGCAGCCAGAGCCTCCACGCTGGCTTGCCCGAGCGCCTGACAGGCGTTGACGCGATCCTCTTCTCCACCGTGCCTCAATTGCTCAATGGCGGGTACGACGGATGATTTTAGCAATCTCTCATGTAAGAGGTGAGCGACCGCTAAAAGACACAGGATACCAAGGAGCCACTCGTGCCACCTGGGCCAGCAACCTTGAGCCTGGGAACCGGATCTCGTGAACACCATGATTAGCTCCAGGCGATGCGAACTCTGATGCCTCGTGGCAAACTTGGCATCTCGATCGAACTCGTGGGAGCAAGCGCGCAAAGCGGCCGAGGGCGCAGTCATCCCGCACCGATCGTGGTCTCGGCTGATAAATGGCGCTGCGCCTGCCCGTGGTCGTCAGCGTTGGACGCGGGCCTCGCCCGCGCGGGGAGTGAATCGGCTCGTGGACCCCTCACGCTCGTTTGGACGATCCATGCCCCGCCGCGAGCGCTTGAACTCGTACTCCAGCGCGCCGGACATCTTCATGGTGTCCCGATCGACGAATCGGATGACGTATTGGGCTTTTCTCCGACTTCCTCCCTCCCAGTAGTTGACAAACTCGCCAACGAGCCGGTCCTGCTGCGGCCTCCATGTTCCATTCTGGAACAGATGGGTCGATTCCTCGAACGTCGTCTCGCGAATGGCACGAGTGGCCGGATCCCAGTAAATCATGCCCGTGCCGAGCAAGACCCACGCAATCGCCTGCCTTTGTAGCGATCGATAGACCATGCAGGAACGGTTTCCCTTCCACTCGAAAACGACTCGAAATGGCTTCTCAGGTTGGTTCGGACCGCCAACGTCCCATTCGCCGAGCAAACGCTCGAGGGGGGCGAGCTTCCCGGAGGTCCCCTGCAGCGCTTCGTCGGTTGCGCGGGCTGACCCCTAGGCCAGGGGCGACGGGGAGAAATCCTCGGTTGGTGACTTTTCTCGATCTTGCGGCTGCCTCAGTCTGACGACCTGTCTCTTCGGCCGACCGGGCATCGAGTCGAATGATGGCCGATTGGCATCGGGCTCTTCCAGGTGGAGCGAGAAGGGGCCGCTCAAACCGACTCTGACGCTTGGCTGATGGACTCGCCTCGAGGACCTTTTAAACTCGAATTGCCGATCTCCCGTCATCACCATGGTGTCCTTGTTGACGAAGCGAATGGTGAGGTGCGTTTTCCGCGATTCGTTCCCGTTATCGTCCACGAATTCACCAACCAGGCGGTCACCTGCTGGCTTCCAGATTCCATTCTGGAAGAGGTTGGGCGACTCATCGAAGCTCGTCTCCCGGATCGCATGAGCGGCGGGATCCCAGAAGATCATTCCCGTGCCCATCACGATCCAATCGTCGGCGTTCCTCGTGAATGTCCGATAGGCCATTCCCGACCGGTTTCCCTTCCACTCGAAGAACGCCCGAAATGGTTTATCGGGCTGGTCGAGATCGCCGAAATCCCAATCGCCGAGGAACGGCTCGAGTGGTCTCAGGTGCACTGAGGGATCTGCCAGTAACGTTTCCGCGTTTGCGCTTGCGGGGCCCTCAGCGGGCGATTTCGCCGTCGTGCTCGATCGATCGGCGAGCCCGTTGTGACCGTGACCGCGTCGAGTGACCTCGCCGTTGCCAGGCATGCGACCACCACGACAACCAGGATGATCGTCGCCGACCTGACGACGTCGAGAGTCATTGAACGGATCACACCCTTACTTAGCGCTGCGATCGACGTAGAGACGATTCCACTCCGCCAGGCCTTTCGCCCGCCGAGGCGAACCGCGGTACGCACGGCCAAGCTTGCCAGCGAATCCGGAACGACGGGCCGAAGGCCGTGGTAGGTCGAGGACGCCCAGGTGACTGCAACCGAGGGAGCCATCCCGCGCCTTCGAAGTCTGACACGGAGACGATCTCGGCCTCGAGCCAGGCGGCTCTGGATCGTCCCGAGAGGGCACCCCAGTCGCCGCGCCGCCTCCTCGTTGCTCAGCCCGGCCAGGTAGCACATGATGAGAGGCAGCCGGTATCTCACCGGCAACCGCGCCAGTTCCTCATCGAGGACTGCCGCGAGTTCCAATCGCTCCGCGACGTTTGATGATTCGGCGGCCAGGTCTTCTTTCAGCGGTGCCGTCCGCGCCATCCGTTGCCGAGCTTCCTTCCGCGCCCGGGCCGCAACGCGACGGGCGACCCCGTAGAGCCATCGCCCCAGTGAATCTTCAACCCGGATCGATTCCGCCTTCCGGACCAGGACGAGAAAAGTCGCCTGGAAAGCATCTTCAACGTCGCCCCGATCGGACAGGCGTGCGCTGACAGACGCCCAGCACCAACGGCCCGTGTCGAGCCACGATCGCGGAAAACGCCATCTCGGCCGCGGTATCCACCTCGCTCGCCTGAGGACGACGACCGTTGAACCGATCGAGCAATTGTTGGTCCGTCAGTCCAGCCGCCACTCCCACTTCATGCAGCGTGCGGATGTGTCGAGACATGCTGGTCAAGCGATCAGTCCCCACGGATTCGTTTGCAATACGTCTCGGGCACCAAGTACTGCTATCTCTATTCATGCACGATCAAGGCTCCGACTTCCATTTTTTCTGCACCTTGAGAAAAAGCCCCGCGCCACTCTTCGACAGCGTCGGGCAGGGATCACCGAGGCGCTGTCCGGGTGAAGGTTTACAGATAGCGATGATGAGTGCCTCGGGGGTCAGACCCGATGGTTTGTTGTGGAAAGGTGCTGGTTCTCAATAATGCCACGGGCCTCTTCCACTGTGGTGGCACATGAGCGGTGCTCGGGCTGCTCTCGCGGATGGTAAGTGAGCAAGCCCGCGTGATGGCTTACCTCGATACCTGCTGGCTCTTCTGGGTGATAGTCCTGGCGACCGTTGCGCTGGTTTTCTTGATGAAACGATCGGTGGCGAAGGGCGACCTTGTGACCCACTGACGGGTGTATCTCGCCCTGCGCGTGCCCATTTCTCAATCTGGCGCAGACAGTCGCGCGATCGCCGGTTGTCTCGCCCGGTTCTCGCACCAGCACTCAATGGAACGGCAACATTGGCTTGGTAGCTCGCTGAAGCCGACGGATGGCATCGTGTCGGCTTTCGTAGGGTGGGTGCAAACCACCGGTCGCAAGTCCATATCACACGGTGGGTTGCGCTTCACTTACCCACCCTAAAGAAATGCGAACACCTCACGTTGGGACGATGACCTACCGTTCGATTCTTGGGATTTCTTATTCTCTGGCACAGAGGTTGCAGTTTAAGAGTTCGTCATCGACGGATACCAAAAACTCTTCGGAGCCGGTGGAGCGTGGACTGATTCGTGCTCGACCATGGAAATCAAGGGCTCAAATGGTTTGAGCCCGTGGTGGCGCCGAAGACCACCGCGAGATGGTAAGGCTCGCGGTGTACCTTAGCTGAGGAGGCTAGAGAGATGGCGATCAACGTTCAGGGACTGCAAGGCCAATGGAACCAGCTCAAGGGTGAAGTCAAGAAGCGCTGGGGCCAGTTGAGCGACGACGACCTGAAATGGTCCGGTGGGAACATCGACCAGCTAGTCGGCCGTATCCAGCAGCGCACTGGCGACTCGCGCGAGGCGATCGAGAAGTATCTCGACCAGTTGACCTCGCAGGGCAGCTCCGCGATCTCCACCGCCGTGGAGACGGTCGGCTCGTACGCCAATGAGGTTTCGCACCGGCTGCGCGATCATTACGGGCAGTTCTCTGACCAGGCCCACGAGGGATACCAGTCCGCTCGCGAGGTGGTGGTCCGCAACCCCATGCAGTGGCTGGCCGTTGCTTTTGGCGTTGGCGTCCTGACCGGGATGTTCATGGGCAGTCTCTCACTCGTCGTCGCAGCGACGGTGGTTCTGAGTGAGAGCGGCCATCCGAAAAACCGCTTTTTGTGGGCAGAGTTACCCTGTCACTATTGATGCGAAGCCCGGCCGAGTAAACAAACGGCTGCATTATCGTTCGCAACGCTGTTGCGCTTGCCCTGATTGATCTGCGGGGGGCTGCACCGTTCGGCGGGTGACATCGAACAACCGCTGTTCATAGATATCGAACGAACATTGTCGGTCGAGCTCGTTGCGCCTGAGCCTTACGTAGTTCGGGCGCGGCGAGCGGCGGCCATTCCGTTCCCTGTTGACGACGCCATTCCGAGAGGAAAACCATCATGCTGCGCATGGCCATTCTGTTCGCGGTCATCGCCCTGATCGCCGCGGGCCTCGGGTTCTACGGCCTGAGCGACGTCTCCGCGAACATCGCCAAGTTCTTCGCCTTGATCTTCGCCGTCCTTTTCGTCGTCGCGCTCCTGGTAGGCTGCGCATCTTCGGCGGAGCCGCCACCTGACGTGCTACACCTTCGGGGCCTGACCGCCGCTGGTCGAGATACCCGGCGGATCCGGCTCGTTTACTTCACGATTCCGAGAATCGGCCTCGCTCGATCGCGAGGCCTTTTCTGTTTCGTGAGTCCGCCGCCCCCGGTCGTAAACGAGTCTGGCAGCGACGTTCCCACCTCGTCTCGATGATCCACGCGATAATCACCGCGAGGCCGATCCCGACACAATCGATCGCCACGTCGGTCCATGTGCCGCCGCGCCCCGGTACAAACGTTTGATGATATTCGTCGGAGATCGCGAACAGAGTGCACAAGGCAGCGGCAAGTAGGACCTTCCGCCGCGACGTGAACCGCGAGAATCGTATGAGCAATACCCAGATGAACGAGAACAGGAGCGCGAATTCGACGGCATGCCAGCCCTTGACTATGGCGAACCAACTGTAGCGCCAGAAAACCACGAACCGCTGAAATGTTGCCTCGTCAGTGAAGACGCATGAGGCGATCCAGGCGAAAAAATCGTGAGGCAGGATGACCGTGCTCGATGTGCCGATGATAAAGCCACACCAGGCGAGCGCCACAAGCAGCAGCGCCACGCTTTGGGAGTGCTCCGTTTGCTACTCTGAAGACACTGGCGACTCATGTTGTGTCCAAGGGTCTGCCGGGCTTTGACCACGCCGAGGCGAATGACGCGCGAACGTCGGGTCCCAGCGGTGCGAGATCGGTCCCCGTGCAATAGCACTCCAGGTACTGGTCAAAACCTAACAGTGTCCCATAGTGTCCGCTTCAGCATAGCTTCATGGGTTCGCCGCTTCCCATCGGTCGAGCTCGAACCACGGGCCACGCGACCTGAACCTCGGCTCGGGGAGTAATTCGGCCGCGGCGAGTGCAGCGGCGCGATCGAGATCATCGCGGCGCGTGCCCAGGCCGCGGAAGATCTTGAGGCCGCGCTGTTGGGCGATGATCTCACGGCGAGTGCGGCCCTCGGGAGCGTCGGCCCAAGGCCCCTCATGTTGGTCGAAAGCGAAGAAGGCGGGGATGACCCTACGCATGTAATCCCAGTAATCCGGGTTGTCGGTCTGGACGACGAACGTCCCGCCTGGAGGAAGGGCCTGATAGACATCAGCCAGGAAGCGGGGAGTGATCACCCGCTGGCGGGCCTTGCGGTGATCGTGGTAGGGCTGGGGATGATACAGGTGGATCTCGGTCGCGGAGGCCGGGGCCACGTACGATGCCAGAAATGTCTGAGCATCCTTGACCGCGAACCGAACGTTGTGCAAGCCCCGCTGGTTGGCGCGCCGGGTCGCGTAGCGGATCACCACGGGAAGCAGGTCGATCGCGAAGTGGTCGTGATCGGGCCGGGCCAGAGCGCTTGAGATCGTGTAGCGGCCATTGCCGCAGCCCAGGTCGATCACGACCGGCGCCTCGCGGCCGAAGATCGCCGTCCAGTCGAGCGGCCCGGATGGCGGAAGTCTCTTCATCGCCGTGCGCGCCCACTCCGTCTCGGGCAAGATCTTGCCGGGGATGGCAACGCCAAATTCAAGCTCGATGTCGTCAGGAGGCACCAGCGCTCGCCTTCGTCTCGAGAAAAACTCCCCTGCCGGCGGAACAAACGTTATTCTATTGTAAAACAATTGGCCCGGCGCTTTGCGCTCGTTGTGGGGTCGAATAGGTTTACAGGGCTATTCCCGGACGCGAGAGGCAGAGACTTCATGGCGGAGCACTCGATCATGTCGGCCTTGATGGATGTGATCGCCGAGCGCAAAGCTCGTCCTCAGGACGGGGAAGTCCTACGTCGCGGGCTTGATGAACGGCGGCGTGGCGAAGATCGGCGCCAAGATCGTTGAAGAGGCCGCGGAGGTTGTCGAGGCTGGAGACGAGCCGGGCGAAGCGGGGGAAGAACACCTCGTGAAGGAAGTCGCCGACCTGGTCTTCCACGCCATGGTTCTGCTCGGCTTCCGCGACCTGAAGTGGCAACAGGTGGAAGCTCGAGCTCGCTCGCCGATTCGGCATCAGCGGGATCGATGAGAAAGCGTCTCGGAGGCGGGGAAGGGAATAGTGGGCAGTGAGCAGTGATTGAGGTCGAGAACGCCAGGCGGGCTGTTGCTATTGGGTAAGGATATGCGGAGGGATGCATGATCGGGATGTTTGTGAGTGGGAGACTGGCACGGTTGTCAGCGCGGGTTTTGACCGCGTGTGTCCTGACTTTTCAGGCGATGGGCCTTTTGCCTGCGCGGGTGTGGGCTCAGCGAGAAGCTTCCGCGCCGCACTGGATCTGGCATTCTTCGGGCAATGCGTCGCACTCGTTCCCGGCCGAGACACGTTACTTTCGAAAGCGTTTCGAGGTCAAGGAAGTGTCGCGGCTGGCACTCGAGGCCACGGCAGATAACTCGTTCGCGCTTTATCTCGACGGCAAGCTCGTGGCCGAAGGGAACGATTGGAACCGATCGCAGAGTGTCGAGACGAAGCTGTCGATCGGACAACATGTCCTGGCGGCCAAGGCCACGAACGAGGCGCCGGGGCCAGCGGGCTTCCTGGTGAGCGGGGGCGTGCTGCCGCTGGGGCAGGGGGTGCCCATCCAGACGGACCGAAGCTGGAAGACGGCCAGCCAGGTTCCACCCGGCGAGGGTTGGACGCAGGTCGGCTTCGACGACAGCGGCTGGACGAGGGCTGTCGACCTGGGAGTCCTGGGCAGCGGGCCCTGGGGACGCCTGGTCTTCAGCGGTGAGGATCTGGCGAAGCGGTTTCGCGTTCCCGATGGCTTCAAGATCGAGACCGCCGCGCCAGCTTGCCGTCACGGGCTCGGTGGTCGCGTTCACGTTCGATCCGGCGGGTCAGCCATGCGTGTCGATCGAACAGGGGCCGATCGCGCGGTTGATCGACGACGACAAGGACGGCCGGTACGACCGCCGGCAGCCGATCACAACCCAGATGCGGAACTGCCAGGGGCTTTCCTTCATTCGCGACCATCTCTACGCCGTGGGCGACGGGCCCAAGGGGACGGGGATCTATCGGCTCGACGACCCCGACAAGGACGGCGTGTTCGACAAGGCCGAACTGATCCGCGGCACGAAAGGGGGCATGGGCGAGCACGGGCCGCACGCCGTGATGCTGGGGCCCGATGGCCGGCTTTATTACAACAATGGCAATCATGCTCACCTCAAACCGCCGATCGATCCCGCGAGCCCCGTGAACGTGGCCTACGAGGGAGAGCTGCTGCCGCATTACAACGACTCGCGCGGCCATGCGGCGGGCATCATGGCACCGGGCGGCGAGATCTATCGCAGCGACGACGACGGGCGAAGCTGGAAACGAGTGGTCGCCGGGTTCCGCAATGAATATGATTTCGCGTTCAACGGCGACGGCGAGCTGTTCACCTTCGACAGCGACATGGAATGGGACGTCGGCCTGCCCTGGTATCGGCCGGTCCGGGTCAATCATTGTCCGCCCGGCGCCGAGTTTGGCTGGCGGAACGGGTCGGGCAAGTGGCCGGCGTATTATTTCGACAGCCTGCCGGCGACGTTCGACGTGGGGCGGGGCAGCCCGACAGGCGTGACCTTCTACCAGGCCAGCCATTTCCCCGACGATTATCGTGACCGGTTCCTCATCTGCGACTGGTCGCAGGGGCGGATCCTGGCCGTCAAGCTGGTTCGTGAGGGTGCGACTTACAAGGCCACCGCCGACGAGATCGTTTCAGGCCAGCCGCTGAACTGCACCGACATCGAGGTCGGCCCTGACGGCTCGGTTTACTTCACGACCGGCGGCCGGGGTACGCAAGGCGGGCTCTTCCGCGTGAGCTGGACCGGCCCGCGCACGAAGCCCTCATGGGAGGAGGTCTTCTGGATGGAGGCGATCGAGATTGACTCGCCCCAGTCCAGCTTCTCGCGCCGCAGGATCGAAGAGATCCGACGTCAGCATGCCGGCGCGTGGGACCAGGCCATGGACCGCGTGGCGCGTGACCCGGGCCAGTTGCCCAGGTACCGCGTTCGCGCCCTCGAGCTCTTGTGCCAGTTTGGGCCCCAACCGTCTGATCAGCTTCTCATTGACCTATCAGGCGATCGACAGGCCGAGGTTCGTGCCCGGGCCATCCTGCTGCTTGGCCTGCGAGCCGGTGAGCCGGTGCGGCGGGCGCTCGAAGGAGCGCTTGCCGATGCGCGACTCCTTCGTGAGGCGGCACGCCTGCGAGGGTTTGATGCAACAACCCGCCGCGCTGATCCCGGTCGACCGGCTGCTTCCGCTGCTGGCCGATCCGGATCGGTGGATCCGGTACGCCGCCAGGGTGGCGATCGAACATGCGGATCTGAATCGCTCACCGCGATCGCATCCTGGGTCTGGAAGACCCGCGTGCGCGCGTCGAGGGAATGCTCGCCCTGGTCCGGGCCACCCGGCTCGATGAGGCCGGTCAGAACAGCCTTCTTGAAAAGGAAACACATCTGCTCAAGGCGACTCTTGACCAGACCCTCACCCAAGACCTGCTGCGCCTGATCGAGCTGACATTTCTGCTCGGCCCGCGCAAGGCCAATGCGCCGGCTGCCGGCGAGCTTTGTCCCTTGTTGCTGGGGATGTTCTCGACCTCGACCGATTCACCGGCCAACCGTGAGATCGCGCGGCTGCTGGCGTTTCTGGATGAACCCAAAGCCGTGCCGATGATCCTGGCTCATCAGGCCAGCGTTCCCGACCACGCCGCGCAGATTCACGACGCCTATTGCCTGCGAGCCATCAAACAGGGCTGGACTGCTGAAACCCGGCAGAAGCTCTGGTCCTGGTACGAGACGGCGAGCCGCTGGGAAGGGGGCTACAGCTTCACCGGATATCTTGATTACATGATCCAGGACTTATCGCTCCGCTCGATGCCACTGCTCGCGACGCAGCTGCTCGCAGAGGGCGAGAAGTTCCCCTTTCCTACCCGCGTGCTGGTTCGAGATCTCTCGATCGCTCATCAGCCGGAATGTCGTTTCGGACTTCGTGTCGCTCTATCGGCGGCTCATTCAGACAGCCGCCGCGGGCGTGAATGTTGAGGACTTGAAAGGCCTGATCATCGAGAAGCTGGGTCGGAGCGAGGAAGTGCCGGCCCACGCGGCTTTGCGCGAGCTCCTGGCGCTCGACCCGATCCGCCGCGATCAGATTGCGCGTGCATTGGCCGACCATCCGGCTGACGCGGACTCGCCGATCTTTGTCCAGGCGCTCGAGTCTCGCGACCCGAACACAATGCGTACGGTCGCGAAAGCCCTGCTTGCGATCAAGACCAGCCCTGCCGGTGCCGAGGGCCTGGGAAACCTGATCCGCATGGCGCGCAGAATCGGACCACCCAGCCGATCTCTGCTCAACGATCTGGCCGCGCGGTGGACCGGCGAACCGAAACCGGCGGGATCGAAGAGCTTCGAGGGCGATCTCGCGGCCTGGGAAGAGGTCTTCCGACGCCGCTTCCCCACGGCCTCGCTTTCGAGCCGCACCGAGGGAACAGGGACGCGGATCGTATGATTTGCCCGAGCTTGTGAATAACGTCCTCAAGGGCAACGTGGCCAAGACCGCATCGGCCAAACGCGGCCAGGAGGTGATCGTCAAGGCCCGGTGCCTGGACTGCCACAAATTCGGTGACAAGGGGGCCGGCCTTGGCCCAGACCTGACCACGCTTAACAGCCGGTTTCAGCCGGCAGATATTCTCGAGTCGATCGTGCTTCCCTCCAAGGTGATCTCCGACCAGTACAAGTCGATCACGGTGGCGACGCAGGACGGCAAGCTCTATAACGGTATGCCCATCGTGGCCGACGGACCGAGCCTGGTGCTGCTTGCTGCCCGACGGCACCAAGGCGACCGTCCCCAAGTCGGAGATCGACGAGCAGAAAGCGTCGGCCACATCGGTGATGCCCGAGGGATTGCTCAACCCGCTCAGCCTCCAGGAGATCGCCGACCTCATGGCTCTATTCAACTCGATGCCGCGCGTGGCCGTCCCGGAAGCCGCTGCCGCCAAAGGCAAGTGATCGGGTCGAGTCGAGTGCATGGCGTCGCACCCGCCCTTGTCGTCTGCCGCCATGCGGGTATAGGATGAACAGGCTGGCACGTCCGTGCCGGCAGAGGATTCCGGCAATTCGCGGGCTTTTCACGAGGTCTCATGGGCAGGCGCGTTGTACTGGCGATGAGCGGCGGGGTTGATAGCTCGGTGGCCGCTCATCTGCTCAAGAGTCAAGGCTACGACGTGATCGGCCTGTTCATGCGGACCGGTGCTCACGCCGATGATGCCGAGCGCCGGGCCAAGACCTGCTGCAGCGCCACCGACGCGATGGACGCACAGCGCGTGGCCGACCAGCTCGATATCCCTTTCTATGCGCTTGATTTCGAGCGCGAGTTCGGTCGCATCAAAGATTACTTTGCCGACGAGTACCTGGCCGGTCGAACTCCGAATCCGTGCGTGATGTGCAATATCTGGCTCAAGTTCGGCAAGTTGTGGGCCTATGGCAAGCAGGTGGGCGCCGATTTCGTGGCCACCGGCCATTATGCGCGGATCGCCCGGGCGGGTGATGGTACGCTCAGGGTCGCGCGTGCTCACGACCGGGCCAAGGATCAATCGTACGTTCTGTTCGGGCTTCGGCCCGAGCTGCTGCCGCACGTCCTCTTTCCGGCAGGCGAGTATCCCAAGCCGGAGATCCGGCGGATCGCCCGCGAACATGAATTGCCCGTGCACGACAAGCCGGACAGCCAGGAAATCTGCTTCGTTCCGGATGACGATTACCTGGAATTCGTGCGAGAGCGCCGTCCCGAGCGTGACACCGCGGGGGTGCTTATCGACGAGGAAGGTAAAGTCCTGCGCACGCATTCAGGCATCGAAGGATTCACCATCGGCCAGCGCCGGGGTCTGGGAATCGCGGTGGGCACCCCGCGCTACGTCGTCCAGATCGAGCGCTCGAGTCGCACCGTCACGATCGGTCCGCGAGAATCACTCGAGAAGTGCGGGCTCATCGCCTCGCGGTTCAACTGGCAAGGGCCCGCGCCCGAGGGAACCGTCACCTGCCTGGCACAGATTCGGGCACGTCATCAAGCCGTGCCTGCCACCGTGCAGCCATCAGGGCAACAACAGGCCCGAGTGGTCTTCCAGAGCCCCCAGACTGCCGTCACACCCGGACAGGTTGTTACTGTTTACCAGGACGACCTGGTACTTGGTGGTGGATGGATTGATGAACCGTTGGACATTGCTGCGTGTGCCGCCTTTACCAATCATTGAGACAGTTTCCTTGCGAGTTACGGCTATTTGGACTATTCTTGAATGACGGACCCGCGACGTGGCGATTGATGAACCAGCGAGTGTCAAACCTCAGACTCAACTCTTCGATCCCACCAAAGCTTTTCCGATCCTCAAAAGAACGATGCTCAGTGGGTAGGTTTCCCGATCTTCCTCCCTCTAAAGGCTTTGCTTGCATGGCGCGAATCAGCCTGGTAATCCCGCTTGCCTGCCGGAACCCGCTGGTGGACCTTGACATCGAGTCGTTCCGGCAGCGCACTTGAAGAGCAGGTGGGCATCGGCTCGGTCGAGGTGATCTTATCCGGCGAAGCCGGACGCGCCATGGAGTTCGTCGAAGGCTGATTCCTTGACCGTCCTACCCGTGAACGACAAGAATCAGCTCGAATGCTTGCATGAAGCTATGCGAGTCGCCACTGGCGATATCGTTGTGGTTCTGGACCCGTCGCGTGATTATGCACCGGAAGCTTTGGGACAGGTGGTGCAGGCGCTCAGGCACGCAAGGGCCGATCTGGCGATTGGCGTTCCGGCGCGGTCTCGGAATTGGCTTTACTGCAGAGCTGGGATCGCCATGCTCGGGCAGGGGGCACTCGGCTCGCGGGACATCTTCTCCGGGTTGATGGCGATCAGGCGGGGTTCATGGTCGCCGGTGGTCACGGACCGTCCCAGACGGGGCTCGCGCCTGGCGCTTGACCTGCTGGCAGGGCCGTTTCAGACTCGCATCGACGTTCCCGTGACAACCCGGTCCGGCGATCGAATCCTCCCAGGGGCGATTCGCATTGATGACCTGCGCCAGTTAAAGCGGGTGCTTGATCACCGTTTCGGCACATTCTCGCGGTTGGTGCAGTTTTGCATGGTGGGGGCATCGGGGATGGTCGTTGACCTCTCGCTGTATGCTCTCTTCCAGCTCCTCTTCGCACGCCTCTGGCCGGGCCCGTCGGTTGCCGGCTTCTCGTGGTCTCTCGCGACGGCCAGAGGGCTCGCGATCCTGGTCGCCCTGGTCTGGAACTTCGCCCTCAATCGACGCCTCACGTTCAACGACGCCAGGCGTGGTTCGATTCCCCGCCAATTCGCTACCTATGCGCTGGGCAACGCGCTTGGCATCGTCGTCAGTCTCTTCCTGAGTCTCTACCTGCCGCTGCACGTTGGGTTCTTCGCCCGGCATCGGCTGGCGGCCGCCGTGGTGGGGATTGTCGCGGCAACGGGCATCAGCTTTTCGATGTCGCGCTGGGTGGTTTTCATCCGGCGTCCCGAGAGTCGCGTGGCACCTCAGCAAGCTCATCAGGCTCATCTGGCGGTTGACTCGGCATTGCGATAAGGACTGGCGGACCTCGCGTTACCCAGACGCAAGCTCGCTCCCGCAGCAATCAAGGCGATGGCCGGAACGATCGGCGCTCGCATGCGGAGGTCGGTCCAGTAAAGAGAGTGGACGAGGGTCAAGCCAATCACGCAGAGGGGCGCGGCCACTTGCGGCCACTGCCAGAGTTGCCGGCGAAACAGCCCCAGCACCAAGGCGATCCAGAGTGGAACCGTCCAGAGCGCGGTCCCCCAGCGCACTGCGGGTGAGTACACGGCAGTCGCCGGTGCCAGGCTCCAGAATCTTGCCAGGCGCGACAGGCAGGCGCGAAGAAACGTGCCGGGCTGGTCAACGCAGCTTCCAGACGGTGTTTCGGAGGAATCGGTCGGCCTCGGGCTCGGTCATGCCCGCGGTGGCACGATTGACGGAATCCCACCATCTCCACTGCTCGTCACCGGTCCAGACCGCACCCGGTGAACCGTTCAAGACATCGCGATAATAGACCTCGTTGTTCGCCAGCGCCAGGGTGTAACCGCCGTGCGTGGTGGTCCAGACCGGGACGCCGAAGATCAGGGCATTGCGTGCCGCCCAGGGAGCCAGGGCCGCCCCCATCGCCAGCGCCATGGCCGCGCCGCGGATCAGACGCTCGCGTCGCGTGCCCGGAGCCACCAAAAGAGCGGCAAGGACGGCAAGCACCGCGCCCGCCAGCATGCTGGGCCGTGAGAGCCCGCCCAGCCCGAAAAAGCACCCCCCAGCACGGCGCCTCGCCAGCCGGGAAACGCCAGAGCCGCGAGTGCTGCAACAAGCAAGAACGCGGTGAGCGTCTCGGTCATCACAAACCGAGATTGCCACACCAGAACAGGGTCCACGGCCACGATCACCGCTGCGAGAAAGGCGCGGCGAGAACCCATGTTCCAGGCGAGAGCCACGCAGGCGGTCAGACCGGCGGTCGCCGCTCCCAGCGCCAGGTGGAGGAGCCCGATTCCGCGAGCCGCCCGGTCGCCCAGCGTCATCAACACAGGGCTCAGAACGATCGGATAAAGCGGCGGCCGGTACGCCGTTAGCCTGCCGCCGAGCGCCAGCCCATCACCGGCGGCGATCGACCGCGCCAGAGGTAAGTAATTATCGGGATCGTCAAAGCTTCCGCTTCCAACCATCATCGACGCCCCTCGTGTGGCGATCGCCAGAAGCATGACGGCTAGAATGGGAAAGAAAGGCGCAGGGCTGGTTTTTTTTGTTGTGGTCATGTGATGAGTGGAAATTTGCAGAGGAGCGTCGCGTCGGATTTCGCGGGATTTCCGGCCGAACCAAGGGCGGTGCGCCTGCGTCATTCCTATAATAGTCTCAGTGCTCTGCCTGATGTCAGTCCAGCCCGGTCAGTCTTGTAGGGTGGGTAAGCGAAGCGCAACCCACCAACTGGTAGAGCCTTGCGACCGGTGGGTTGCACCCACCCTACGAAAAACGGGACGACGCCGGTCAGCCCAGAGTGAGTCTCGGTCCGAGCGTCCATGCCCCACCCGGATCTGCCCCCCGCAACCAAACGAGTTCGCCATGCCGAGTGTGAGTTTGAGCCCACCTATCGTTCTGCTGGTCCACAAGATGCACGAATCGGGTATTCGCTTGCTCCGCGAGATCGGCGAGGTTCGCTTCGCCAGCGGCAGCGATCCGCAGACGCTCGAGCGCGAGGTGGTGGGGGCGGAAGCCCTCATCATCCGGACCGGGGGCGTCATCGACAGTCCACTGCTTGATCGTGGCAAGAGTCTCAAGGTGGTCGGCCGGCACGGCGTCGGATACGACCAGATCGACGTCGACGCGGCAACCGAGCGCGGGATCCAGGTAGTGTATACTCCGGGTGCGAATACGCAGAGCGTCAGCGAGCATGTCTTCGCCCTCATGATCGGGCTGTCCAAGCATTTTCCGCCCATGATGGCCGAGCTAGCCCGCGGCAATTACCATGCGCGAACCAGCCTGACAGGCCGTGAGATCGCCGGCAAAACGCTGGGCATCATCGGCTTTGGCCGGATAGGCCGGCGAGTTGGTGAGATTGCTCATCTCGGCTTCGGCATGAAAGTGCTTTACCACGACATCGTGCCCGCGCCCGAGGAAGTTGAGCTCCGCGCCGGGCGCGCCGGGTTGGCTTTCGCGAGCTGCTCGAGTCGTCAGACTACGTGACTCTGCACGTTCCGCTCGATGAAGGGACGCGCATGTTGATCGATCGTTCCGCCCTGGCTCTGATGCGATCGCAGACGATCCTGATCAACACCAGTCGCGGTCCTGTCGTCGACGAGGCGGCCGTTGCCGAAGCGCTTGACGCCCACCGGCTATGGGGATACGGGGCCGACGTCTTCGCCGAAGAGCCCCCGCCGCCGGGCCATCCGCTCATCGGCCGACCCGATGTGATGCTTACTCCGCACAGTGCCGCGCAGACCGAGGAAGGCTTGCGCAACATGGCCACGATGGTTGCCCAGGATGTCACGGCCGTCCTGCAGGGTTTCGCGCCTCAGTACCCGGTCAACGACCCTTTCCAGATCGAGCACATCCGGCAGAAGCAAGGGCTGCCATGCCTCTATGGCGGTAGCCGCTAAGCGACCTACGAGGCCGATCAAAGTCCAACCAGAGCCGGTATCAAGACGCCTCTGGCACCGCTCGCACAGTGGATTCCGAAATTCTTCGTGCTCGCTCCTGATCATTGACGATGCTGTCGGGCCGGTCGTCGGCGATGACACGAGCGGGAAGGCCAACCGCGTCGCTTGACCGCAAGACCACCCGCTCGCCCTCGCTCAAGCCCCCGGTCACTTCCAGCAAGTCTCTGTTCGCCCGGCGCGTCGTGATGGGGCGTTTTTCCAGCCCGTGTTCCCCCATCACATAGCACGATTGCCGCCCGTGTTCGACAGCCAACGCTTCGACGGGAATCACAAGCGCATCGTTGACCCGCCCCGTATCAAACTCCACCGAGGCCGACATGAAAGGAAGAGCGCTCGCGGGGATCTTATCCAGCCGTACCCGCACGAGGAAGCGCCTCACCCTCTCGTCCCACTCTCTCCAGTCGGTGCTCGAGAGCATGTCAACCGACACGACGCGTCCCGGGATCACCTGGTTGCCCAGCAACGTGAGCTCGACGTTCGCCTTCATGCCGACGCGAACGCGAGGCCCCACCGACTCGGGGACCGACACCTCGACGTCCATCTGGCTCAGGTCGGGCAACACGAACATCGTCTGATCCTGATAGACTCTCGTTCCCGGCTCGATCGCGAGCGGCCGCCAGCGACGATTGCTAAGGGCGTACACGAGCACTCCGTCGTGCGGCGCACGCACAACACAGTTCTTGATTTGCTCTCGATAATAGGCGAGGCTGCTCTTGCTCGGCCTTGAGCCGGTCGGCCTCGACGCGCTGCGTGATCTCGGCCGTCTCGATCTGTCCTTTTAGCGTCTGGATCTCTCTTGGTACCTCGAATCGGCGGAAGAGGTCGAATTCGCCTTCGGCCTTTCGCAGTTCGTGCTGGGCCTTGGCAAGCGCTTGCCGTTCGGTGAGTAGCTGGCTCCTGGAAAGGTACCCCTTGACCTCCATGAGTTCGGACCAGGCCACGCGATCCGCCTGGCGCTGAGTATCCGAACGTCCCAGCGCGATCCTGCCCCGGAACTCCTGGGTCGTCTGCTTGATTAGCCCCTCTTGATATTCGCGCAGGGCGATCTTTGCCGTCTCGGCCGTGAGCTTCGCCTGCAGCCACGATGCCCGCGCCTGGCTGACCTGGATCTCTTCTCGGCGCGCCAGCTCCTCGATTGCCGAGGAATCCAGCCGGCAAATCTCGTCGCCCTTCTTGACCCTCGATCCATTGGGGATCACGGTGAGGATCGTGGTGCCCTCAGAGTCGGTGACGTCCTCAACCTGGCAGTCGATGGTCGTCTCCTTGACCGGTTGCAGGTCGCCACCTGCCAAGAGCGTGGTCTGCAAGTCGTCGCGTTCGACGAACGCCCACTCGAGTTTGCTCTCCGGCAAAGGCGGTTTTCGCCCCCGCGCCACCGCGGGCACAAGCCAGGCGCCCACGGCCGTGGCCATTGTCAGGCAGCACAGGAACCTGACCGATCTTATCGACCCCGCTCGCGGTCGGCTTGCCATCGTGTCCCTTGCCCCTCTCCGCAACGAAGGTGCGAACCCCAGCAACCGCCGGGGTACTCGCCATCGACGACAATTGTAGGATTATTCTCTTACAACTGTCAAGACATCGGACGATGATATCTGGCGATCCTGTTCCGCCGAGGCCGGCATGGGACCATCTTGTTACCGCGTCGGCGCGGCCTGGGCGACTTTCATTCCCCCACGTGCTTTTTCCAGGGCCTTGGTCAGGAAGTTGAGGAACACGGGAGGCTCGTTGTAACCCCCCACGGACGCGACGGGTTCTTTGCCGTCAGGGGTCAAGACCACGTAGAACGGGTTGGTCGCCTCCTGGGCGAGGTCAAGCTGCGTCTCCTGGTTGTGCTCGGCGAGCTGCTTGCGCTGGGCGGCGGTGATCGAGGCGATGGGGACATAGTCGGTGTAGAGCTGGACGGTGACGAATTGCTTGAGCAGATTGACGACTTCGGGACGGGGCAGCACGCGCTGTTCCATCAGCCGGCAGTTGGCGCAATTCACCCCGGTGAAGTCGATCAGGATGGGCCGCTTCTCCTTGGCGGCTAGCTCACGGGCCTGTTCAAGGCTCATACCCCATAGCACGCCATGAATTTTTTTCTCCTGCCGCTGGGCCTCCGAGGGATCTGGCGAGCTCGCCCTCATCTCGCTGGGGGCCGATGCGCCGGCCTCGCCGCCCGTGCCCGCCACCGCGACAGGCGGGTTAAATTCCGAGGAATCAGGCGGCAGGATGCCGACGATCAGCCGGTCCCAGACCAGGCTTTGCGGCGGCCGGCCAAAAAGCGCGGGGGCCATGTAAAGAGCCAGTCCCAGGAAGAGCGTGCCGAAAACCATGCGGCCTGGCCCGACCTTGACATCGTCGTAATCGTGATCGGTGCGGAAGAAGCCCAGCAGGTAGAATCCGCAGACGGCCGATAGCGCGATCCAGCTCGTCAGCACCACGCTGGCATCGAACCAGGCGTTTTCGGGAGTGACGTAACCGAGCTCGGCCGTGTTCAAGAACTTGAACGCCGCGCCGATTTCCACCAGTCCTCCCACCACCTTGACGCTGTTCATCCAGTCTCCGCTGCGAGGCATCCGCGCCAGCAAGCCCGGGCTCAAGGCCAGCAGCAAGAAGGGAAATGCCAGCACCGAGGCGAACGTCGCCAGGCCGACGATCGGGTAGAGGAAGTTCCCACCCGCCGCCATCACTAACAGCCCGCCGACGACAGGAAACGTGCACGTGAACGACGTGATCGTGAGCGTGAGCGCCATGAAGATCACGCCGATCAGGCCGCCCCGGCTCTCACCTCGCGAGGAAGCATTGAGCAGGAAGTTGGGCAGGCGAATCTCGAAGAGACCCAGCAGGCTGAGCCCAAACGCAAGGAAGAGCGCCGCGACAACCAGGTTGAGCCACGGGTTATTGGCCAGGTTTTGCAGGAACGAGGCCGAGAAGAAGAACGAGAAGAAAACCCCAACCCCCGTGAAGATGCCGATGATCGCCAGGCAATAGGCGATCGCCAAACTGGTTGTCTTTCCTTCACCTTTGCCGGCTTGCCCCTGCTTGACGAAGAAGTTGACCGTGATCGGAATCATTGGCCACACGCAAGGCATGACAAGGGCAAACAGCCCGCCTAGCGCCGAGGCCAGAAGAAACGGGATCCACCCTTGTTGTGCACGCTGGGCAATCTCGCTTACTGGGGCTTTGGATAAGGACGCGGGGGGCGAGGCTGTGGGTGAGGTTTTGGTCTCCGCGTTTGCTTCTGAAGGAGCTGGGATTGAAGCCGGCGCAGGCTCGGTTGTCTTCGGAGCCTGAGGAGCACCGGACGAGGAATCGACGGCTGCCACCACAGCCTTGGCCGCCTGCGCCCCGTCGTTGCCGGCTACCTGGCGCGCCACTCGCAAGAACGGTCACCGTCACGTCGGGCAACGTCCACCGGACCGGCGGGAAGCACGATCGCTCGGTGCAGACCTGGTAGCCGGCCTGGCACCGTAAGATTCGCGTTCCCAGAGGGCCGTTTGGCGGTGCAGTCAGGGTGATGCTCCAGGTAACCTCGTTCTCAAAGTACTGAATGATCTGGTTGTCAAACGCCGGCTCGGGCTTCGCTTCCGGCTGGCGGTCGGGTTTCCAGTCGCCCGTGATCTTGAAGTCGGCATGGTCGAAGAGGTTCAACGTGGTCGGAATCGGGCCGGGCTTGCCTTCGTCTTCCTTGCCAACAGCGTAGATGTGCAGACCCGGCTCGAGCTTGGCGGTGACCTTGTAGACGACCGACTCACCGAGATGAATCGTGGACGGCACGGCGCCTGGCGTGAGCGTCACGCCCTTGGGTCGCATCCTCGCCGAGCTGTCGGGGTAGGGTGAAGGGGCGTTGGAAGCCGCCACGCTGACTGCGGGCGCTTCCGTCTTCGCCTGCGATGGAGAAGCCGCCGGTGTTGTCGAGGGCGCAGCGCCTGTCTGGTCATCGGATTTCACCGTCACGGTCGCGTCGGGCAGCGTCCACCGGCCGGGGAAGCTGCAGCTCTGAGCGTTGCAGATCTGGTAGCTCGCCTGGCAGCGAATCGTCTTCTTGCCCGCGGCGGTTCCTGGCGGGACCTTGAGCGTGATGCTCCAGGTAATGTCGTCCTCGAAGTACTCGAAAACCTTGTTGTCGAACGCCGGCTCCGCCTTCGATTCCGCCTTCTTCGACGCTTTCCAGTCGCCCACGACTTCCAGGCCACCCGTGTCAAACAAGTCGAATAGCGTATTCCGTGGGCCGTCGCCTTCCTGGGTCTTTGCCTGCGTGTAGATGTGCCACCCGGGCTTGAGCTTGGCGGTCACCTCGAACGTCACGGTGTCGCCGGGTTTCGCCTCGGCCGGCTTGACCGAGGCGGTGAGCGTCACGTCCTTGGGCTTGGCCCGGAGCGAGCTATCCTTCTGGGCCGGCTTGCGCGGCTCATCCGCGCCGAAAGCGGCCGGCAGAGGATCGGCAAAGAGCATCAGGGCCGACAGCCCGAACCACGCGAACAGAACCGCAAGGTGATTTCGTAGGCCAGCTTCGCGCATGGGATAGATCCTGAAAATTCAACTCGCGGCCCGCCGCCAGGAGAGGCCGACCAAGGAAAGAACCCGCCAACCGTTCATCGTATGTCGTTCATGCGTGAGAGACAAGCCGCGCAAAACCAAGTTGAGCCTTCATGAGCACCCGGCCGCTCCCTCGAACAGGCGTCAAAAGCGTCTGGACAGAGCGCATTGGCGTTCTCTTTTTCGGTACTCGTCCTAAAAAAACGCAAGTCGCTGGATTGTTTGATGCACTCCATCATGCGATCGAGTAAGCTGACTACTCAAATCGCCGAGACCGGACGGGGAGCCGATCATGGCCACGACGTCGGTTAGCCTGCTGGACCGTCTCAAAGCCGCGCCGCCGGAGGCTTCCGACTGGGGGCGGCTGCAGGAGATCTACCTGCCGCTGATCACGCGGTGGCTCAGGCGCATCCCAGGAATGAACGCCGACATTGACGACCTGGCGCAGGAGGTCTTCGTGGTCATGTTCCGGGAGATTCCCAAGTTCGACCGCCAGCGCGAGGGCTCCTTTCGCGCCTGGCTCAGGCAAGTCACCGTCAACAAGGTGCGGACGCGACGCAAGCAAATTCATCGCCGGCCCGTGGCGGGGCTGGACCAGGCCGACGGCTTTCTTGATCAACTCGCCGAGCCGAACAGCGAAATCGCCCACGAGTGGGACCTGGACCACGACCGCCACGTCTTCCAGAAGCTTCTGGCCATCGTCCAGCCCGATTTTCAGCCGGCCACGTGGGAAGCCTTCCGTCGTTTTGCCATCGAAGGCCACAAGGCGGCCGAGGTGGCCATGGAGCTGGGAATCAAAGTTGATTCGGTCATTCAGGCCAAGTCGAGAATTCTTAAAAGATTACGGGAAGAGGCCGGCGAGCTTCTGGGATAATTCCCTTTTTCCTGTCAGGTCTCCACGGCTGCTGGCCTTTCTCTTGAGTGGTTGATATTCCCCTTTTCTCTCGGGACATTTCCACGATGCCTCCAGTCTCTCAATCTGGCTCATCGACGCTTCGCGTGGAGCGCTCGGGCACTCTGGTCGAGAGCGATGAGACGCTCCGCCGCGCGATTCCGACTCTCAAGCGCGAGTTACGCCCAGACTGCCGCAGGTCTGTCAATCAGCCTGCCGCAGCGCCCTCGCCGAGCAAAGGCCCGCCGCCGACTCTGTTTCGGCCCACGGCCCGTCCACCGGTCACCATGCTGACCGTGTGCGACGACGGCAAGCTGGACGGCGAGGTCATTCGCATCCGCGATTCACGATTCGTCATTGGTCGCACCGAGGGCGACCTGAGAATTCCCATTGACGGACGAATTTCGTCGCGTCACGTTGAGATCACGCTTCAGACCATCGGCGGGAGCCATCGTTGGGTCGTCACCGACCTTCAGAGCACGCATGGGATGTTCGTGCGAATCAGCCGGACGGTACTGGCCGATGGAGCCGAGTTCCTGGTCGGCAGCGGGCGCTATCGCTTCGAATCGCCACAAGCACCTGCCGCCGGCGCGACGGGTGGACAGCTCGCCGACCCGCGCGGTTTCGGGCGAAACACAAGGCTGGGACGGCAGCCTAAGCCCGTTCCGTCCTCCAGCGGTTACCGAGCTGGTCGGCAACGAGATCGGCAACCGGATTCTCCTGGTCCAGCCGGAGTACTGGCTCGGCTCCGACCCGGCCTGCCCGATCGGCCGCCCCGACGACCCGTTCTGCGAACCGCGCCACGTCCGCCTGTTCCGGGCGCCCAGCGGCTCCTGGTACGCGGAGCACAACCACACCCAGAACGGCCTCTGGCTGCGCCGGTCCCAGATCGTGGTCGAGTCCGTTGTTCGGTTCCAGATCGGCGAACAGCGATTCCTGCTCAAGGTGTAGCCAGCCACGGATGGAAGGCCGCCTACTCAAGGTGATAGAGCCACGGACGGGAGTTGGATTTGATTTTCACGTTGTCTTCCGTGTCCAATTCGGTTGGCGTTCCGTCCGTGGCATGATCTGCCTTTCCTCAGCTCGACGAAGGAGCCCGAGATGGCCGCACCCGCCGCAGTGCACCCGAGTGAGCAGACGTTGCAGTCGTATGGCCTCGGCAAGCTCGATGACATGCTGTCCGAGGCGGTCGCCAAGCACCTGGCCGAGTGCGACTCGTGCCGGGTTCGTGTGGCGGAGTTAACCTCCGACACGTTCCTGGGTCGGCTCCAGGAGGCTCAGGCGAGGCCCGCCTCGATCCCTGCGGTCGGCTCATCGCTGCCGGGGATGTCGAAGCTGGACGGAGACTCACGGACGCCATCGCCTCCGCCTGCCAGCACAATGCCGCCGGGTCTGGCCGAGCATCCGGACTACCAGATCCTCCGCGAGCTGGGACGTGGCGGCATGGGCGTCGTCTATCTGGCCGAGAACCGGATGATGGGACGCAAGGAGGTACTCAAGGTCGTCAGCTCGCACCTCCTGAACCGCAAGGGCGTGCTCGAGCGGTTTCTCCGCGAGATCCGCTCGGCGGCGCAGCTTCATCACCCCAATATCGTCACCGCCTACTCGGCGACGAAGGTCGGCGAGAGCATCGTCTTCTCGATGCAGTACGTCGAGGGCTACGACCTGGCCAAGCTCGTGGAGAAGAGCGGGCCGCTGCCGGTGGCCCACGCCTGCAACTTCGTGTACCAGGCGGCCCTCGGTCTCCAGCACGCCCACGAGCGGGGCATGGTCCATCGCGACATCAAGCCCAGCAACCTGATGCTCGCCCGCGACGGCAACAAGCCCGTGATCAAGATCCTCGACTTCGGTCTGGCCAAGGTGACCAGCGAAGGCGCGCGTCGACGGCGGTCTGACCCACGAAGGCCAGATGCTCGGCACGCCCCATTACGTCGCCCCCGAGCAGACGCGTCAACGCACAGAAGGCCGACATCCGGGCCGACATCTACAGCCTGGGCTGCACGCTCTACTGCCTTCTGGCCGGCCACCCGCCGTTCGACGCCCCGAGTCTTTACGAGCTGCTTCAGGCACACCACTCGATGGACGCCAAGCCCTTGAACTTCATCCGCCCCGAAGTCCCTGCCGAGCTGGCCGCGGTGGTGGCGAAGATGCTGGCCAAGGAGCCGGAGCGGCGGTACCAGACGCCAGCCGAGGTGGCCGAGGCGCTCAAGCCGTTCTTCAGAAAGGACGGCGTGGTTTCCAGGTCGCTCAAGCCCGACCTGTCGCAGGTTGGACGCGTTGAACCGACGCAGGAACCCGGCGTGGTCCGGACTTCGCCGACCCAGCCCCAGACGAGCGCGAATCCAGCTTCCGGTCGAGCTACCGCTACGCCTCGTTCCGAGCCGAGGTGGGAGACCCTGATCGACATCAAGGAGACAGAGGCTTACGAAGCCCCGCCCGCGCCTGCCCCGCGCCCAGCGAGGCACAAGCCGCGGTGGTTCTGGCCGTCGATCGCCGCCGCTTCGTCATTCGTCTTGATGGCGATGGGTGTGATCATCTACATCATCACCGACTATGGTCGCATCAAGATCATCGTCGATGGTCCGAACCCGGAAGTAAAGGTCGATGGTAAGGAGATCCAGATCAAGACCTGGGGAGAATCGATCACCCTCCGCGCCGACGAACACGACCTGGCTGTCAGGTGGCGCGACGGCCGGTTCAAGACCAAGAAGTTCACCGTCCGACGCGGGGACAACGAGGACTTGAGCATCGAGTATGAATTGTTACCCAAATCGGAAAGCAGTAAGGCCAAAACTCCGCTCGATTCCAGGCCTGGTCATGAGAAGTTGCCAGTTAAGCTTGAGGTGCTTCCCAAATCGGAAGCCGGGAAAAACCAAGGTCCACGAGAATCACTGACTGGCGACAGAGATCGCCGAGCTGCGGAGACGGTGTTGTCGCTTGGTGGCTCCGTGACGGTCCGCGTGAACGGCCGCGACCAGCCCGTTGAGCCCGGGAAGACCTTGCCAACGGGCGCCTTGCAGTTGACGCACGTGCGTCTGACCGATGCATTCATCGTAACGGATCCGACTCTCGCGCAACTACGGGATCTCCCGCACCTGATCGACCTCGGGCTGGACGGCACAGGCATGACCGACGCCGGGCTCGTGCATCTGGCGGTTTTGCCAACGGTCAGGGGCCTACGCCTTGAAAGAACCGGCGTGACCAACGCCGGGCTCGCCCATCTGAAGGCCGCCCTGCCGCAGCTCAACTTTTTGCTGTTGGGGCACTCGCGTGTGACCGATGACGGGATGATTCACTTGGGGCGATTGACACAACTGGAAGGACTTTGGCTGGAGGGGACTCGCGTGGGGGACGCCGGGATTGCGCGTCTTCGCGGCCTCGCCAAGCTTCGGTCACTCTTACTGTGGGGCACGCGAGTGACCGATGCTGGACTGGCGAATGTCCAAACTTTGACACAACTCGAAGGGTTGATGCTGGGAGGCACACGAGTGACGGATAAAGGTCTGGCGAATCTAAAGAACTTGCCTAATTTGAAGGGACTCTGGCTAGATTCGACTCAAGCCACCGATGCCGGGCTCGCGTATCTTCAGGGTCTGGCCCAGCTCGAAGATCTCAATCTGAGTGGGACCAATGTGACAGACGCAGGACTCGTGCATCTACGCACTCTAACGCGCCTCAACAAACTCCGAGTACAAAATACATTGGTCACCTCCGCGGGCGTGGAAGAACTCAAGAGATCGCTCCCGGCGTGCGAGATCATCGCCGACACCGGCTCGCGTGGGAATGTTAGCAAATCAGAAAGTGGCAAGGAGCAGACGGCGCGCGATTCGACGCCTGGCGAACGGGATCGCCGAGCCGCGGAGACGGAGTCATCGGTGCCTGCCCCCGCGACGACGAACTCGAACGGGCAGGTGAAAACAACGGAGACCCAAGCCGGGGATACAGGGAACGCCCCTGTGACAGAGACACGGAAAGACCGAGCCGTGCTCGACAAGGAGCTTGTTGTGAGCCGCATCCAATTTGACGAGGCTGCTCATCGTAGCTTGATGCCGAGTCTTCAGCTTCGGAAGGAAGGCGAACTGACCTATGCACCGAAAGCGTATGGAAGGGAACATGTGATCTTCACTCACCCAGTTGACAGTGAGACTCCAGCGAGGATCGACTTCAGCAAAATCAGCGAAAAAGCCTCTGGTCGGCTGACCCTCTGGGCGAAGAGCTTGCCAGGACCCCCTCCAGGCGGATTGGTCGTTGTCAAGGTGAATCGAAGTACCGCATCGACCTCCGTACTGGACGTGGATCAACCATGGCGAACGATCCCCGTCGTGTTCAACCATGAGAAAGTTGTTGTCGAACACAAATCGCTCGGCTGGCAACACGAGGGGATGTTCTTCGACTATCAAATCGAAGACAGCCCCGTCATGGCCAAAGGTTCCAAGACGAAGCCAGCCGCCGCCAAGAAGCGGGGAGTCGACATCGATCAAGAACCGACCTGGCAGTTCCAGCCCCCGCTCTCAAGACGAGATAACAGGTTTTGGCACATCGGTGTCCCGGAGTTGGTGGTGATGGACAAGGACGAAGTTGTTGTGCACGGCCCAAACGACGGCAGCTTTAACTTCCTAGTGACTCGACGAGGGGACTTTAGGGCTTCCTCCATCAAGGTCGAGCTTACCGCCTCGCCCGGCACGATTGCATTTCTGGCGGTTCGAGCCGGATTGGGGGACAACGGCTGGTATGGAGGGCTCACGTCAAAGATCTTCGAACAATATGGCAAAATAAGAGCTGGGATGAAGAGCGGTGACTTCAGGGAAGACGAGTGGGGCCGCCCTCGCCGGGCATTCAGGCCCGGGGAGTTTTTCACCGTGCTGGTTGCAATCAATGAAGACCGGGACGGAGGTGTAGGGGTTAACGAACAGGGCCGAGACGGCGCGGCGTGCAACTGTAAGGAGACTGGGGCCGTCGGGGTTTTCGTGAAAACAGGCACTTTATTCATCAGAAGCCTGCGGGTTTCAGACAAGTAAAATCAAGACCGGGGATCATCGAGCCGAGTGCCCGTTTTGGACCGCGTTCCAGCCCCAGGCGCTGTGGCATCGAACACAGACACATGAATTCTCCGAGTCTCGTCATGGAATTCAACCGCTTCGATGTCTATACGAATGAACTGGTGTAGGAAGACCTTTCGGGCTAGCTGGACGTGTTCGAGATCGGCCCAGCCCCGAAAAGTTGATTCACGCGGTCGTCACGATCTTGAGCCTGGCCGCCGATCTACGAAACCTTACGCATTTAAGAGTCGTACGCCGACAATCATTATTTCGAGACACAGATGAAACCATCTCTTGTGCTTTGCAACTCGGAGTTTACCGCATGACACGAATGATCTTGGCGGCGCTCATCATTCTAGCCTCAACAGCCAGAACCACCATGGCCCAGCCCGTCTTCGTGGGTCCTGGCTCCACTCCTCAAGGTGACTATCTTCGTGGCGTGGGCGTGGCCGCCTACGGGATCGGGATGGGCAACCTGCTGGATGCGCAAGCGACGTCGATCAACGTCGATACAGGCATTCGCCTCAACGAGTACATCGCCTCGGTGCTCAAGAACGAAGCCGCCGAGAATGCCCAGCGCCGGGCGGCGAGGATCGAGAGGGACAGGGAGCTTTACAACAAGGAGCAGAAGCGAATCCTGGAGAGCCCGGAGGCGCGCGATGTGGACAAGGGCAATGCGCTCAACGACGTGCTCGAGCAGTTGAACGCGGGGCTTCTTCAGGAGTCGACTCATCGCTACGCGAACGTCTCGCTGTCGGCCGACCAGGTCAGGCGCATTCCGTTCAAGCTGGCCGCGAAAGGGATCAAGAGCTTCTCGATGTATCGCCTCACGGTCAAGCACAAGGGGCAGTGGCCGCCTGCTTTTCAGGACAGGCAATTCGATAGGGAGCTAAGCCGCTACGAGCGGGCACTGGACCTCGTTTTGGATCAGCACATGCACAGTAACGCCCAGATCGCGGCAATCAACACGCTCAAGTCGGCCGTCTCGGCTCTGTCAGAACGGCTTGAGCAAGTCAGGGGGCTTCATGCCGGCGATGCACGATATATCGAGGGCAGGGCGACCCTGAGAGAGCTCGACTCGATGGTCGAGATGCTCAAGCGACACAAGCTCCAACTGGCCCTCGTCGATCTTGACCAGTACCACGGAACCACTGTAAACGACCTGAGAGTCTTCATGCGCAAGCATAGCCTGCAATTCGCCGTGGCCGAGAGCAAGGAAGAGAGAGAGCTCTACCCCGAGCTGTACACGAAGCTGAGGATTCATCACGACAAGGTCACCGGGGCGGCCGGCGACGGCGGCAAGAACTGAAGCGGAATTGAAAGCTGAGCTCATGTCCAGAAACGTGTTCGCCGTAACTCACGTCTGTCTCTATGTAGCCCTGTCGGCCGCCTTCGTAAGCAGCCTCAACAAAGCCGATCCCGACGAACTCAAGCAGACGAGGCACGCAACCCTCCCGTCACCGCCTTCTCCGCCAGCGGAACCGGCCGAGCGGTCAGCCCCCTCCGCGCCTGAGAAACCCGCCCTGGCCGAGGCACGGAAACCGGCTCTGCCGAAGGCCGATACGGCGAAACCGGTCGCACCGACACTCGAAGACCTCGACCCTTTCTTTGGCCTGCCGCGTGCCAAGAAGACGTGGGACCTGGAGAACCTTACGGCCGAGCAGGAAATGGAACTCGGCCGCCAACTGAACGAGATGGTCTTGCTGCCCAGATTCAATCAACGGCTGAAGACCGGTTCGCTGAGAGCGCAGGCTTGTCGATGCCGCCGAGCCTCTCCTGACTTCCGTCTCGCGCAAGGGAATCGTTTACAAATTCATCATCCTCGATTCCAGTGCCATCAATGCTTTTTCCCATCCGGGTGGGTATGTCTACGTCACGCGGCGACTGCTGGACTGGATCAGCGAGGATGAGGACTACGCTCTTCGGTTCGCCCTGGCTCATGAGATTTACCATGTCGATCGCCGGCACGCTCTGAAGTGCCTCCAGGATCCTGGAGTGCGGAATCTGCGTCAAACCTATGGAACCCTGGCGCTCTTTTACCTGCTGATCTTCCCTCGCGGCTACTACCCGGAGCAGATGGATTTCGATGCCGATGCCTGGGCTATGCAGCAACTCCAGCAGACTCGGTTACTCACCTCGCGAGCGCCTGGCGTTCATTCGGAAGTGGCAACAATACGCCGAGGACAACGACTTCCTGACCGATCGCGGCCTGCCGCAATCAGGGGAGGTCGCGTCCCTCTTTGACAACCACTATCGAGCCCATCCCTTCGCCTTGACTCGATTGAAGAAGCTGGAGTCGCTCGCAGGCGGGCCGCAGGCCAGGCCCAGGTGAACGCGGCATGTGGCGTGTCTCTTGCGTCCTTCGTGGCGTAGCCTGCATTCCGGCCCGAATCTACGCCTTCGAGGACAATTGACGCTAGATATCAGAGAGACTCGAACCCAGGACGGGTGGGCCCTCGCTGCCTGGGAGCCTTGCCAGCCTCGCCTTGAGACAACAGACGAAGGATTAACTTCATGGCCACCGTCACGATCGAGGTTCCCGACGACGCGTTCTCGGCTCTGCGCCAGTCTCCAAAGGATTTTGCTCGCGAGATGCGCTTGGCAGCGGCCATTCAGTGGTACCACCAAGGGCTGGTCTCCCAGGAAAAGCCGCGGAGATCGCGGGTCTCAAACGAAGGGAGTTCCTCGAGGCTCTCTTTCACGCGAAGATCGAGGCGTCCCAGGTGGATATTGATGAGATGAAGGAGGACGTAGAGCGTGATCTCCAGGCGCGTCGTGAACGCCTCGCCATTGATCTTCCTGACCAGGGTGGGGCTTCTTGAGGTCCTTCAAGAACCGGGAGTGCCAGTCCTCGTGCCGGACATCGTCATGGGTCGAAATCAGCAGTCTCGGACCCGAGCGATCCCGCCGCGCGTGGCGGTCGCGAACAGCTCATGGATTCAGATCGTGTCAACGCCCGCGATTCCGGTGGCCTTACTCCCGTGGGGCTTGGACGCCGGAGAGGCTGGCGTGATCACTGTCGCCCTCGAGCAGCGTGACTCGATGGCCATTCTGGACGACCTGGCAGCCAGACAGTGTCGCAGGCCCTGAGCATCCAGACACAGGGAACTCTGGGCCTGCTCCTCGTGGCCAAGCAACTGGGGATGATCAGCTCGGTTCGCCCGCTGCTCGAGCCTCTGCGTCAGACAGGAATGTACATGACAGATCGATTAATGAATCGGGTCCTCGCCGCAGCGGGGGAATAGAACGCCTATGACGCGTCGGCCCACGCGTTACGACGGCCGACCGCAGGATCTCCGCGTACAGCACATCCATGCCGTCCTGGATAATTCCCGATCAATCCCGTAATCTGCGCCTTCAGCGTCTCGCGCTCGCGGCGGGTGGCTTCCAGGTCGAACTTGAGCATCGAGAGGTCGAGACGGAACCGCTCCAGGGCGTCTCTGGCGAGCAGCACGACGCTGGCGCGGAATCGCGCATGTTCAAGCGCCTCTTCCACTAACGGTGCGAGCTCCGCGCATACCCGCGGCGGTTGACTTTCCACTCTCTCCCTCAGCTCGACCAGCTCGGCGGAACCAGGTCGCGGTTGCGAGCGGTCCCCCCCGCCCCCATCTCGTGGCACGTCGTCCGACTCATGGTAGCTCTCCAAAAGGTGCTACCTTAATGTACCATGTGAATCTGGATAATGTCCTGCGATCAGGCTAATTTCGTGGAATAGAGAAACTTTGCCGAATACAGAACATTGGCAGGATGATGCTGCGGGCTGGTACGAGTTGCCCTTCCCGGTTCCCGGTCATCCGGCTAGGATCGCCATCTCCCGTAGCAGATTGATGTAAGGTTGGCCCGAGCACACGGAGGTCTCGAGCCGATGGTCGAGATTCAGCGCTTGATTGCGACCGTGATTTCGGCGGGGACGCTCGTCCTGGCCGGATCGATCACCAGGGGGGCTGGCGATGAGCCGAAGAGCCCCCCGGCGAGCTTGCGCGACGGGTTCGAGACGGCGCAGGTCTGCTGGGAACGAGAACATACCGACACGACCATCAACCTGATCGCCCAGGAACGCTCGGTTCGAGCCGCCCACGAGGGTAAACTCTCCGAGCGGTTTGATTTCGAGGCCGAGGCGGGCAGCCAGTTCTTCGTCAGCTATGCCTTGCCGCGAATCACGGTGACCGACGGGCTCGAGGCGGTTCTGTACGTGCGGGCCAACCGGGTGGGCGTTCAGCTCTATGCGCGGGTGGTTTTGCCGGAAGACATTGATCCCGAGACGCGGGCCCCCTCGTTCGTCTTGATCCCGGGGACGATCTACGATCGGGTCGATCGCTGGCAAAGGCTCGAGCTGACGAACATGCTGCCCAGCATCGAGAGGCAGGCGAGGGTTCTTGCGCCTCGTCGCGGCGGCCGGTGAGCTTGAAGGGGGCTTACCTGGAGCGTCTGGTGGTGAACCTGATGGGAGGTCCGGGCGCTTCCGAGGTCTTCCTTGACGACCTGTCGATCACTCCGGTGCCGGCTGACATCGTGGCCGAGTGGTCGAAGCGAGCGCCTGGTCAAACCAGCCAGCGCAAGCAGGGCTCGGACAGCCCTGCCGCGGCGAGCCAGCGGTCGAGCCTGCCCACGGTCAAGCTGGATCTCAATCGCCTGAGGAGGTTCATCAAAGACGATCATCGCTACCACGACTGGCTGCCGACCGCGATTGATGCGCCCGGGGCCGACGTCGTCATGCTGCGCCAGTATGGATTCGACTTGCTGACCGACGACCACGCGGCCGACCCCGCGCGGCTCAAGACCGCCGTCGAGAAGGATTTCCTGCTCATGCCCAAGCTCTCGGGGCTCCGAACGGGAGCCGATCCCCAGGAGATCATCAAGCAAATCTCAAGCCTATCCCTACAAGGATCAGGTAGCCTTCTGGATGCTGGGCGAAGGCCTGGGCCGGAAGCGCGAGCTCAAGACGCCGCGACGCAGAGCTGACCAGGACCCGCAAGCTCATCGAGCAGATGCGCCAGCTTCCCGACCGAGTACTCGCACTTCACAACCGCGAAGGTCGATGGCGACTTGCCCCTCTTCGCCCGGGCGCTTGGCAACCTCGACACGATCGGCATTCAGCCGCTCTTGTGGGCTTCCGGGCAAGAGCTGCATGGAGAGCATGGCGTTTCTCAACCAGCGGCGGCGGCTGACTGCGCTTTCCAAGCTCGGTGCGCTCTACTGGGCGTGGATTCCGGTCTCGGCCCCGCCGATCGTGCGCGAGAACATCTGGGGTGACGACGTGCCTCCCGCCTGGGGACGGCCCCAGCGTCCAGCCCGAGCAGATCCGCCTGATGACTTACCTGGCCCTGGCTTGCGGCTATCGCGGGCTCGGGTTCCTGGGCGACGCCGACCTGACACGCCCCGCGGGCCAAGCCAACCTGATCGAGCTGGCTTTCCTGAACGAGGAGATCGACCTGTTTGAATCGATTCTCGCCCGCAGCGCAGACCCGATTCCCACGTACAACGTCTTTGACCCCGATCCTCCCGACATTCCTCCGCCCGGCTTTCCCGTCGGCTATCGAATGCGGCCGACGAAGGAGCTGCCGCCCCGGCCGACCTTGCTTGCCTCGGCGATCTCCGTCGAGCGCAAGGGCGCGCTGCTGCTGGTGGCAGACTACGCCGCCTACGCCCAGTATCAACCACCCCAGATGGCGTCTCATAACCTCTTGATCCGGCCCGCCCTGCCGGAAAGCGCACAGGCGTACGAGATCAGCCCCGGCGAAGTGAAAGTTCTTGACCGACATGCGCGTTCCCGCATGGAACCCAGATCACGCTGCCGGAATTCAGTACGACGGCCATGATTCTCTGCACCACCGACACGTCGCTGGTCGAACGCGTCCAGGCCGCGATCGCCCCGGCCCGTCCGGTGGCCGTGCAGCTTGCGATCGAGCAGGCCGAGCTCATGTATCAAGTCGCCATCGAGATCAATGACCGGTTGGCGGCCGACGGCCAGCACCTGCTCACTCCAGAGGATCTCAAGCGCCGGTCCGACGCCGGCATGGTCAGCCGGCCCACCGACGAGCGTGACTTGCTGACCAGGGCCGACGCCTCCATCAAAGCCGCGCGCGAGGCCCGGGAACGCGAGGACTTTGCCCTGGCCTGGGCCGAGGCCCGGCGCGCCGAGCGCCCGCTCCGAATCCTGATGCACGGGCACTGGCTGAAGGGGTACGGGGCTTTCGTCAAGGCCGCGACCGACTCGTACCCCAAAGTCAACCCCGAGCAGAAACCCCAGAGGTATTCGAGCGCGGACGTCAAGAAGAAGAAAGAGGACGACCTCAAGACCAGATTGCTCCCGGAGATCCCGCTCCTTCTCAAACCAGTTTCGTGCCCGCCCAGCGTCGGGGTCAACACGCTGCCGGAGCTGTACTTCTGGATCGACTGGATCGGTGGCAAGCCGGGCTTCAAGTTCGGCGACAACCGCGTTCCCACCGGCAGTTTTGACGACCCCGAGGCAATGACCGAGGCGGGCTGGCAGAATGTCAACTACCAGATCGATGGGATCACGGCCAAGATGGCCACGATTCCGCGCGATGGCAGCAAGACAAATCGAGTCATTCGAATGAGGGTCGAATCGACAAGCGCGGCCGATCTTGACACCACGGCCCCGCAGTTCTTCGACTTCCCCGTGGCCGCAGTCCGCTCGCCCGCCATCAAGGTCCAGGCCAAGAACCTGATCCGGATCACGGTGCTGGTGAAGAAGCCGGCCGCGAGCGCGCCGGGCATGGGCGGAATCATCGTACGAGACTCCATCGGCGGCGAACAGTTCCAGTACCGCACCTCGGATTCCATCGCCCAGTACTCCCGTGTGGTGCTCTACCGCAAGGCGCCCGCCGACATGGATTTCACCGTCACTCTGGGCCTGGCCGGCTACGGAGAAGCATTCTTCGATGATTTTCGAGTCGAGCTCGTGGAATCCGACGACGAACCAGCCGGCTCCGAAGTCGCCAATCGCCCCGCGAACCGGCGAACCCGGCAGTCCGCTCCCACTCCCCCCGATCCCTCGCTACCGTCCACCGCGTCCGGTCCAGCCGAAACGCGCAGGCAGCGGCGGTGAGACGCTGACGACCCGCGGCACTACGGCGATCAGGCGCGCGATTCGCGCCCGCACGATCGCGATCCTCACAGATTCACGGCTCGTGGTCCGCGGCGCGGTCAATCAGGCGTCTCCCCACCTAGCGTTTCTGATGGAACTTCCGTGGGGATGCGTGGAGCACCAAGCCGATGTTGCCGCTCTCCTTGGAGACCGCGACGCGGAATCGCGCCTCTTCGGCGAAAGCGAACCCGAAGTCGGTTCGACCGACGTCTCGCACCTCCTGCTGGCACCGCTCGGGCGTGATACTCTTCATCAACGACACGATGTCGCCTGGATCGAGCACCTTGGTTGCCAGGGTGTGGAGCTGACCGTGGATGTGGATGACAGGTTGGCTGCCGACGGCTAGATGCAATTCGCTCGCTTCCTGAGCACAGACGGTTTCAAGCAACTTGTCGATGAGCGGGGTGTCCATTGCCGTGTCCTTCCCGTGGCTGGTCGTCACCGAAACCAAGAAACACGCGAATCTCTCCGGGTCCCGCCTCGATTGGTGAAGCAGGTCCGGCTTGTTCCTATGATAACGATTCCTACAGGCTCACAGGCGGCGACGCGCGGATTATCCTGCAGGGCGGGTCGAGAGCAGCGAGGGCCATCAGCTCGTAGGGTGGCCCCACGGAATGCGAGCCCCACCAGATATCACCGATTACGCTGGCGTCTGCTCAACCAGGCACCTCGCAACAAACTCCAAGACCCGGAGACCATCAGCATCACGGCGATGCCAGTTTCGATGATGACCTGAATCGGCCAACTGTCCATGTGGTTGGCCAGAAGAAAATCGAGGTTGATGAGTGTTCTGATTGCGAACCAGAAGCTGATTCCGATGCAAACGATTCCCAAGACCATCGGACCCCAATTGGCGAGACGAATAGGATCGACCGCCGGACCAACAACCGATTTGGACATGAGCCTCATCCTCTCGATCGAAGCCGCCTGGTCCTGACCAGGTAACCAGTTCACCGTTATCGGCTAGGTGCTGGCTGCGAGGATGGATTTCTTCGGACAAGCTACGGTCTTGCCCGGTGTTGTCAATCCAGACTCATAGATTCAGGCTCCGAGCCTGCTAGTCTGGTAGGCTGCGTTAGTGAAGCGCACCGAAACGCGACCCACCGGAGTAGTGTTTGTGCACCCACTATATGGCTGGAGCCGATGCCGCAACTCGGTGGGCCTCGCATTCGGCTCGACCCACCCTACAGGGTGATCCGCCAGGATGATTAACAGCACGTGCCCTGAGATTCGAGACTCCGCGGGATCATTGGCCGCTCTGGGCGCCAGAGAGCGTGCAGGATGAACTATACTGCCGAGACTTGACTCCCGACCTTCGGCACGGCCGAAGCACCCGAATGTTGATCTCGGGGCGAGGGGTACCAGGAGATCGTGATGGCAGAATCGGGCGTCATTTATACCTGTCCTGACGACCTGTTAACTCGACTGCCTTCTCTGATGGCTCGAGCTGGAATCGCTTTGAAGGAGTTGCCGGGGCCAGACAATGGCGAAGGCTGCGAACGGGGCTTCATCTTTCAAATGCGTCGTGATAAAGGCTCCGTCGAATTGACGGGATTCTATTCTGTGGAAGAGAAGCGGTTCATTATGGGGTTCGGCTGGGGTAGGAATCCACTCCGCTGGTCCCGGGATGAAGAATTGTCCGGGGTCGTCAAGAGGTTGTTGATGGACGAGGGTATGGTGCGGGTCTCGACCAATACGGGTGAAGCCTCGAACCATCTGGGCTGAACCATTCAGTCTGCTAGGGTGGGTCAGCGGAGCGCAGCGAAAGGCGACCCACCGGAGTGACACGGACTGAACAGAGGGTGGTGCTTTGCTGACACCCACGGGAGTGCTAACAATTCTGATGAGCCAGGGAGAAAACCATGACTGAATCCGATCGCATGAAGTATCTGCGCATCGCTCTGGTACTCGTAGGGATCATCTTCACGTTCGGCATCTGGCCGCTCACCATCGTCTGGCCTTCCGGCTGGTCGTGGCATGCCGAGGGGCGTTCATACTACCTTGAGATGATCCTCGCCATTTACGCAACACTCGGTGTCTTCCTCATGCTTGCCGCCCGGAATCCCCTCGCGCACCGGAGCCTCATCTGGTTCACCGTCTGGTCGAGCGTCGTGCATGGCGGGGTGATGGCCGTGCAGTCGTTTAGCGGCGAACACACGATGGGTCATCTGTGGGGAGACGTTCTGGCTCTGTTCGCAGTGGCGGCCGTGCTGGCTGTACTGATGCCTCGTGAAGCCAAGTCTGACGCTGGACAGCCTCGCGCTTCCTGATCTGTGCTACGATAGCGCCTGCCGCCTGGAAGTTCACGCCCCGCAGCACCAAGGACTACCGGCCATGACGCGGATCTCTCTCGCATTTTTCATCGTTTCATCCTCTGTCATCTGCCATCTCAGCGCGCCTGCCCTGGCTCGAGATACCGCCATCGATCTCTCAGGCTATCGACGGGATTGTGGCGTGATGGTTCGCGCCGGTGGTGAGCGGCTCGAGATCGAATGGCCCATGGAAGGGGGCGAGGTCGGACAGGTTGTGCTGGATCTTGGCGCGGGGAAGCCGCTTTTCGAGTCCATGGGTCTTGCCGCCAAGCAGGGCGAGGCGTTCCAGCCGATCATCCGGGAGGCTGATCCAACCGCCTACGTCTTGGTCGGCGAACGACGAGCACCGGAGGGGCGGCCTCCGGGCATGAGCGTATTCAATGTGTTCTTCGACTCGCCCGCGCAGCGGCCTTCCCAGTCGCACCGATCACGGCTTGATCTCAAGCGCAGTGCGCGTGTTTTCTCACGGCCGTCGCGCCACGGTCGCGCTGGGAGACCTCTCGATCGGGGCGTTTCAGGGAGAATGGCAGCTCACGGTCTACGCGGGTGCGCGGCTGGTTCACCTGGAGGCCGTGGTCAAGACGCAGCAGGAGCGAACGGCTTTTCTCTACGGCTGCGGGCTGGCCAGCAACGTGACGCCGGCCAATCGCCTGGTATGGATCGATCCCGACGGCAAAACCATGGAAGACGACCTCAACGCCGGGACCTTGGGCCGACCGCTGGCGGTGAAACATCGGGCGATAGTGGCCGAGACGAAAAGTGGGGCGATCGCTTGCTTCCCGCCACCTCATCAGTTTTATTACCCGCGCGACCTGACCGACAACCAGCAGACCGCCTGGTATGGGCGCAATCGCCAGGGGCTCGATCCGAGGTTTGGCTTCGGCATCCGCCAGACCGAGCGTGGGGGCGGCTCGTTCGTCCCATGGTATAACGCTCCGCCCGGCAGCGAGCAGCACCTGGGGATTTTCTTCCTGATCACCCGAGGGAACGCCGAGCGAGCCATTGGCGAAACGCTTCGATATACGAACCACGACCGCTTCCCGAAGCTGCCCGGGTATCACACCCTTACGAGTCACTGGCACATGGCCATCGCCATGGCCGCCCTCCAGGAAAAGGCGCGAGGCACCGCGCGGTCGATGCCTGATTTCGTCAAGATGTTCAAGGACATGGGGGTCGAGATGGTCCACCTCGCCGAGTTTCACGGTGACGGCCATCCCCAGGATCCAGGCCGGGTGCGACTCGACGAGATGCGGTCGATGTTCGATGAATGCCGGCGGCTTTCGGATCAGGACATTCTCTTCCTGCCCGGCGAAGAGGCCAACGTTCACCTGGGTAAGGCACTGACCCGCCCTGGCATGCACCCCGGTCACTGGCTGTATTTGTTCCCAAAGCCTGTCTACTGGACGATGAAGCGCGATTCGGGCCAGCCCTTTCGCGAAGATGACTCCGAGTTCGGCCCGGTCTATCACGTCGGCAACCAGGCCGACGTGCTCAAGCTGCTGGAACAGGAGCGAGGGCTTGCCTGGACGGCCCATGCGCGTATCAAGGCCTCAAGCTGGGCGCCAGACTATTATCGCCACGAGGATTTCTTCCTGTCGGACCGCTGGCTGGGCGCGGCCTGGAAGGCCATGCCGGCCGACCTGTCGCACGACCGCCTGGGCCGGCGCGTGCTCGACCTGTTCGACGACATGGCGAACTGGGGCCTGCGCAAGTATGTGCTCGGGGAAGTCGATGTCTTCAAGCTCGACCATACTCATGAGCTTTATGGGCACATGAACGTCAACTACGTTCAGCTCGACCGCGTGCCTGCATTTCAGGAAAATTGGCAGCCTCTCCTGGACAGCCTGCGCGACGGCAAGTTCTTCGTGACGACCGGCGAGGTGCTGATCCCCTCATTCACGGTCGATGGACAGCGAAGCGGTTCCCGGCTGGCGTTGAAGGCGGGCCGTCCCGCAAAGTTGCAAGCCGAATTGCGCTTTACATTTCCGCTCCAGTTCGCCGAGGTTGTTTCGGGCGACGGCACTTCCGTGCATCGCCAGCGGATCGACCTCACGGAGACGGGCCCCTTCGGAGAGCGGACTCTCAAACTTGACGTCGATCTGGCCGGCCGTAACTGGGTGCGGCTGGAAGCCTGGGACATCGCCTGTAACGGGGCGTTCACACAGCCGGTTTGGCTAGGCGAAGCGAATCGTTGAGGGAATGCATGCAAGGCGATGTCGCCTGACCGGGACCAGCGTCGTTTCCCAGGAACTCCGATCCTGAGCGGCCTATGGCGTGTCGGGGTTGTCGCGGGGGGTAGAATGCTGCGTGCGCCGGGGAAGACTAGCAAGGGGCAGACGGAGTGGCATCGATGGCGGAGCCGGGTAGTAACGGTCAAGCGGTAGCGGAACTGGACGGGCATCAAAACGAGGCATCCACGAGCGGGCCCTTGATACCGGGCCGGCGCATGGTGACCGCCGCGCTCCTGGTGGCGATGACCGTCACGGCGATGGAACAACTGGTGGTCTCACCGGCCATGCCCACGATCATCGCCCAGCTCAAGGGCTTTGAGATCTATCCCTGGGTCGTTTCGGCTTACTTGCTGGCGGCGACCGTGAGCACGCCCATTTATGGCAAGCTCGCCGACCTCTTTGGCCGGAAGCGGGTCTTGCTGTTCGGCCTGGTTCTCTTCAGTGCCGGGTCGATGCTCTCGGGCACGGCCAGAGTCATGGGCCAGTTGATCGCGATGCGGACGATCCAGGGCCTGGGCGCGGGAGCGGTCTCCCCAATCGTCCTGACGCTGCTGGGAGACCTGTTCACGCTCCAGGAACGGGCTAAAATCCAGGGCCTTTTCGCCGCGGTCTGGGGGCTCTCGAGCATCGCCGGGCCTCTGGTGGGCGGCTGGCTGACCGTCAATCTCGGCTGGCGCTGGGTGTTCTTCGTCAGCGTGCCATTTGCCATCGTGGCCATTTTCATGCTCGCCTGGTACGTCCACGAACGGATCGAGCACCGCGAGGTCGCCCCGATCGACTTTGCTGGGGCGGGTCTGCTCACCGCGGGGCTGTCGGCCCTCTTGCTCATCGTGCTCGACGGAGCCAGCCTTGGCCTGGGAGCGAGCCTGTTCCTGGCAGGATTGACCGTGGTCCTTCTGGTCGGATTCGTGATCCGCGAACGTCGGGCGGCCGACCCGATCTTGCCGATGGACCTGATGATCCGGCCGGTGATTGCATTCTCGGTGATCGGCAGCTTCCTGATCGGCGGAATTCTCTTCGGCATTGAGACTTACGTGCCGCTTTACATGCAAGGCGTGCTGGGCGGCAACGCCAAGGAGGCCGGCCAGGCGCTGACGCCGCTGTTCTTATCATGGGCCATCAGCGTGACGATCGCGGCCAAGGCCGTGGTGCGCTGGGGGTTCCGCGGTGGGGGCATGGTCGGCGCTGGCCTGATCGCCCTGGGCGTGATGGGCCTGGTCGTCGGCGCGGCTTTTCCCGGATGGGCCCGGCTCGCGTTCATGGCTGCCTTGGTCGTGGTCGGCATGGGCATGGGTCCGTGCTCGTTGAGCTTCATCCTGTCTGTCCAGCACGCCGTGACGTGGGGCCAGCGGGGCGTGGCGACGGGCGCCGCGATCTTCTTTCGCACGATTGGCGGGGCGATTGGCGTGGGCATCCTGGGCGGAGCGCTCGGCTGGGAGCTCGGTTACATTTTGAACTCGGTGGGAGCCAGCGGCATCGACGTTGGCGCCGCGCTCCGTCCGGAAACTCATGATATCCTCAGCCCTGAGCAACTGGTCCTTGTGCAGTCCGCCCTCGGCCGGGCCCTGCGTGATGTATATATTCAGATGTTCCTGCTGACGCTTGGCATCTTTGCCTGTGCCGCGTGGCTGCCGAGCCAGCCCGCCACGGAGCCGGAGTCGGAAGAGGCTGAGGCCGGAACCGCGCTGGCCGTGGCAGCGTCGGAGGCGTGAGCGCTGTTCAGGAGGCGAGATCATGGGTTGGCCTCCCTCGACCCGCCGAAGGAGAAAGAAATGCAGAAACGAAAACTCGGAAACAGCAACCTGGAAGTCTCGGCCCTCGGGCTCGGCTGCATGGGAATGAGCTTTTCTTACGGCCCCCCCAAGGACAAGCAGGAGATGGTCTCGCTGCTTCGAGCGGCCGTCGAGCGCGGCATCACGTTCTTCGACACCGCCGAGGTCTACGGCCCGTTCACAAACGAAGAGCTTGTGGGCGAGGCCCTCTCCCCCTTCCGCGCGCAGGTGGTGATTGCCACCAAGTTCGGGTTCCAACTCAAGCCCGACGGCTCGCCGGGCTGGTTGGGTCTGAACAGTCGGCCGGAGCACATCAAGCAAGCCGCGGAGGTCTCGCTCAAGCGGCTCCGGGTCGATGCCATCGACCTGTTCTATCAGCACCGTGTCAACCCCGACGTGCCCATCGAAGACGTGGCGGGGACGGTGAAGGAGCTGATTCAGGAGGGAAAGGTCAAGCACTTCGGCCTCTCCGAGGCAGGTGTGCAGACGATTCGTCGGGCGCACGCCGTCCAGCCGGTCACCGCACTCCAGAGCGAATACTCGCTGTGGTGGAGACGCCCCGAGGCGGAGGTGTTGCCGACGCTGGAGGAACTCGGCATCGGCCTCGTGCCGTACAGCCCGCTGGGCAAGGGCTTCCTCACGGGCAAGATCGATGAGAGCGTGACCTTCGACAGCTCCGACTTCCGCAGCACCCTGCCTCGCTTCACGCCCGAGGCCCTGAAGGCGAATCAAGCCCTGGTTGATTTGCTCGGCAACATCGCCGCACGGAAGAAGGCGACACCTGCCCAGATCGCACTCGCCTGGCTGCTGGCCCAGAAGCCCTGGATTGTCCCCATCCCGGGCACAACAAAGCTGCACCGCCTGGAGGAGAACATCGGGGCGGTTTCCGTGGAGCTCACGGCCGACGACCTCGGTGAGATCGAGACCGCAGCCTCGAGAATTACCGTGCAAGGGGCTCGGTACCCCGAGAAGCTCGAACAAATGACCGGTCGCTGAGGGAAACCAACGAGAATTGCACTCGAAAAATGGAAATCAAGAGAATTGGCTCACAGCCTTCCGGCAAAGGGCCGGCCGACTGGTTTACAGGCACGGTCCGTACCGACCCGCTGTTTCAGGTACACGCTCAGACCGAAGCAGGGTAGGTCAGCAGGTAGACGGCCACGCGGGGTTCAACTCCGGTCGCCCCCGACTCCGTGTAACATCAAATCCCGTCGTTGGTTGCGAATGCGACCGGCGACGGGATTTGAACTTTTGTTTGGGGGTGGTTGTTCTGACGGCGGATTTCAAATTCTGAATAGAATCAGGTAAAATCTCGCCGTCTGAACCGATGTCGATACGGACCGCGGACGCGGTCAAGCTGGCATGAAATGATCGACATGAAACTCGATGCCTCCGTAACGATCCGCGACCGGATCGACGATCTCTACCGCTCCGACTCGCGTCGCGTGTTTGCTTCACTCGTCCGATTGCTGAAGGATTTTGATCTGGCGGACGATGCCATGCACGAGGCGTACGCAGCCGCCGTGGAGATTTGGCAACGAGATGGGGTGCCGGCAAATCCGAGAGCGTGGTTGATCTCCACGGGAAAATTCAAGGCGATCAATGCGCTTCGTCGGCAAGGCCGCCTGAAGGCACTTCAGCCCGAAATCGCTTCGCGAGTAGACGAAGTGGCCGATGAAAATGCGGCCCGGGCCGCCACGGAGATCGAAGACGATCGATTGCGTCTGATCTTCACCTGTTGTCATCCCGCCATTGACCCAAAGCTGCAGGTGCCGCTCACGCTTCGCGAGGTCTGCGGACTGACGACCGAGGAGATCGCCCACGCGTTCTTGACTTCCAAGGCAACGATGGCCCAGCGAATCGTACGCGGCAAGGCGAAGATTCGTGATGAACAAATTCCCTATGTCGTTCCGTCTCTGGGGGACCTGCCCGAACGGCTGGACGCGGTACTTTCCGCCATCTATTTGGTGTTCAACGAAGGATATGCGGCCTCGCAGGGCGGTTCGCTCTTACGGGTTGATCTCACAGCCGAGGCCATTCGGCTGGGCCGGTTACTTCTCGAGTTGCTTCCCGATCCGGAGGCCAAGGGGCTGCTGGCCTTGATGCTGCTCCACGAATCGCGCAGGGAAGCACGTGTTTCCCAGGACGGTGAAATCATTCTGCTTGAAGAGCAGGACCGCTCCCGTTGGGACCAGAAAATGATCTCCGAGGGCACGGCACTGGTCGAGCAAGCACTTCGGTCGCGGAGTTTTGGTGCGTACACGCGTCCAAGCGGCCATTTCAGCAGTCCATGCCAAGGCCGCCAACGCCGCCCAGACGGACTGGAATCAGATTGTCGTGCTTTACTCCGTACTGCTAGCGAATCGATTCATCGCCGGTCGTCGAACTCAATCGGGCCGTCGCGGTCGCGATGCGGGACGGACCGGAGGCGGGGCTGGTCCTGATCGATGCGATTCTGGAACGCGGGGACTTGGTGGACTATCACCTTGCCCACGCGGCCCGAGCGGAGTTGTGCCGGCGCTCCGGAAAAATGTCCGACGCGAAGAACTCGTATGAGCGAGCACTATCGTTGGCCCGGCAGGAACCCGAGCGGCGATTTTTGACTCGGCGACTGTCCGAAATCTAATTCTCGACCGCAATTTCTTGTGCGAAATGTGTGGGCAACAGATTTCTGGCCGAAATTTTGGAGATTGTTGTCGATTGGCGAGTTTCTCGTTTGACTACTGGTGAAAGTCGGAAAATGACCGACTTCCATCGCATTCCCATCCACCAAGTTCAGGAGTTCCGTCATGAAAGTCATGGTGATTGCCAGAGCGTCAGCGGCGTCGGAAGCGGGCGAGATGGACCCCGAAATGTTCGCGGCCATGGACAAGTTCAACGAAGAATTGATCAATGCGGGAATCATGCTCGATGGTACGGGACTGACGCCAAGTTCTCGCGGCGCCCGTGTTCGGTTCTCCGGCTCAAATCGCACCGTCACCGACGGGCCATTCCCTGAGACGAAGGAACTCATCGCCGGGTTCATGATCTGGAAGGTCTCTTCACTCCAAGAAGCGATTGACTGGGTGAAGAAATTCCCGAACTCGTCGACCGAAGACTCCGACGTCGAAATTCGTCCGCTCATGGAACCGGAGGACTTTGCCGGGGTGGTCACCCCCGAGCGGCTGGAGGAAGTTAAAGAACTGGAAGCCCGCTCGGGGGATCGTGACGGTTACGGCCTGGCCCGTTTTAAATAATGAATGAGAGCTTGGCAGCGTGAAGGCCGAGCAAATCCAGCAGGGCAGTCCTTGAACGGAGAGTCGCATGAAATACGTCTGTTTAGGGTTCTTCGACGAGGCGGCGTTTGCTCAGATTCCGCAGGCAGACGCGCAGAGAATGATGGAGGAATGCTTTGCCTACGACGATGTACTTCGGCGAGGCGGGCATTTCCTGGGGGGAGAAGCGCTCGATTCCGCCCGTAACGCAGTCACGCTCCGGATGAAGGATGGCGAGGTCCAGGTCACCGATGGTCCGTTTGTGGAGACCAAGGAAACGCTCGGCGGCATTCTGCTGCTGGAAGCCCGCGACCTGAACCACGCCATCGCGCTGATGTCGAAACACCCGGCGGTGAGGATGAAGTGGAGAACGACATTCGAGATCCGGCCGGCTAATGAAGAGATGAACCGCCTGGTCTCCGAGCGGAGCGCGGCGGTAGCTAAAGAGGCATGAACGAACGGAGTAACCTGTGTCTTGTCGCCCCGACTGTTTCACAAACTCAAATCCCGCCGCTGGTTGCGGAAGCGACTGGCGACGGGATTCGAACTTTCGCGGGGCGGCCCGGCGAAGGAGATTGAGCTCTCAGGCGCCGGCGAAAAGAAGTTATAGCCGCGACCAGTCGCCCCGAACTATCTCGCTTCGGTCCGACGACACCGAAGTCGATTGCTCCGAGGTTGCTTCGGTCGATCGGACCCGACGCCCAGCGGCGACCTCGCATTTTGGGGAGGAGAAAGGATGGCACCTCGGCCCGCCTGGTCCATCGGCCGTCGGAACCCTCGAGACTTCGCGACCACTACTTATCCTTCTTCTCTCTCTTCGCCTCGATATCCCATTCCCGCTTCTCGCCTCCGAATTCCGCCGCGCTCTTCCCCTTGACCTTATCACCGTCAATCTTCAGCTTGTACTCGACGATGATGCCGTCATCCATCCCCGGCAACTTCCGCTCGGCGGAGAATGTCAAAGTATCGTCCTTCAGTTTCAGGTCCTTGAGCTTCGTCTCGTCCTGGTCCGGCCAGCTCATCGTCCCGGCGAGCTTGTCACCGTCCTTTTTGATCTTCAAGGTGGATGTCCGCTGCTGCCCGCCGATCTCATACTCGCACTTCCATGTCCCGACCGGATCTACCATTTTCTCGTCCGCCGCGCCCGCCAGACCGCATACCCCGAGGACCAACGCCATTGAGAGAATCGCATTCATGATCGCCTCCGAGATCGTGGCGTAAAGGAAGCAGTCCAACGTAGACCGCCACCCGCCGCTGGCAGCGATTATACCCATGCCGCGACCGGTGGTCAGGCCTATGAGTGCCGAGACGGGGCAACTTGCAGCGTTAGAACTTTTTTTGGCCGGTGTCCGAGTTGGCAGGCCGGGTTGCGGCGGATGGGCATGTGGGAACTGGATGGCGATAGACCGTGTCCGTCCGGTGAACCGCATCTTCAAAGCGTGGCGGAGGCTCGTCATGATGGGGCCGGTTCGTGAATCCTCGGAGGCCCCGCCATGGCTCAGTCGTCCCGCGAAATCTACTGGTCGGCTCTTCTCGCCGATTTCCGCCGCTCGGGACTGACTCACGTCGAGTTCTGCCGACTCCGCTGCGTCTCCATCCATTCCTTCCGCGATTGGCTCTATCGGCTCCGTCCCGGACTTCCTCCTCGTCGCTCGCGCTCTGACCGCCCCGCCCCAGCCCCTTCCTCTGCATCGAACCAGGCCGATACGCCCGACTTCTTGCCGGTCCATGTCCGTCCTCGATCCCTGGCGCCCATCTCTGATCATCAAGTCGCTCAGCCGCCCGCCCCGCTGGAACTGGTCCTCAGCGACCGCGCTCACCTCCGTGTTTCCGCGGGCTTCGATCCGGCCACCCTCCACCAACTCCTCGATGTTCTGGAGCAGCGGTCGTGATCAACTTCCCTCCCACCGTGCCGCATCTTCTTGGCCAGTTCGCCGGCCGACATGCGCCGCGGCTTTGATGGTCTGGCCGCCTTGACCACCTCCGTCATCGGCCAGGATCCTCTCTGCGGTCATCTCTTCGTGTTCCGCAATCGCCGGGGTGACCGGCTGAAGATCCTATATTGGGACCGTGACGGCCTGGCGATCTGGGCCAAGCGATTGGAACGCGGTGTCTTCCGCTTCCCCGAACCGAAGGGCAATCGCGTCGAGGTGACGCCCGCCGAGATGGCCGCCATCCTCGAAGGCATCGACCTGAGTCGAGCTCGCAGGCAGAGGCGGTTCGTGCTGTCTGTCGTGACTGCCACATCTTCTTGAAACGGAGATCACATTTTATAATTCTTTGAGAATCTCTTGTCACAACGATGGGTTCGCTCCGTACTCTTGGCATGACGACCACACTCGGCGAACTGCCACCCGACCTTGACGCTTGCCATCAGCTCATTCGCGAGCTCTTGGAGTCGCTCGCCGAGCAGACCCACCTCAACGAGAAGCTCCAGCACCAGCTCGAACAGCTCTTGCGCCAGCGGTACGGCCGCAAGACCGAAACGATCGACCCCGCTCAGCTCTTGCTCTTCGCCCGCGAGATCCTGGCGGCAAGCGAAGCCACGGCTCAGGAAACCGTGCCGTCGGCCGACACACCGCCAGCTCCGGCTCCGGCGAGCCCGGCCAAGAAGAATGGTCATGGCCGCAAGCCGCTGCCCGCCGGCCTGCCGCGCAAGCGAGAGGTCCACGACGTCCCCCTTGAGCAACTTCCCTGTCCCGACTGCGGCACCCTGCGGACCAAGATCGGCGAGGAGATCCGCGAGCAGCTTGAGTACGTACCGGCCAGCATGATCGTGATTCAGCACGTGCGGCCCAAGTACGCGTGCAAGTGCTGTGAGGGAAACATCATCATCGCTGAGCGCTTGCCCGAGCCGATTGAGAAAGGGCTTCCCGGGCCGGGGCTGCTGGCTCAGGTGGCCGTCAGCAAGTACGCCGACCACCTGCCGCTGTACCGCCAGGAAGGGATCTTCCGCCGTCACGGGGTGGAACTGCCCCGGCAGACGACGTGCGACTGGATGGCCGTCTCTGCCGGTTTGCTGGAGCCCATCTGGAAGCTCATGCATCGACTGATCTTGCTGTCGAAAGTGATCCAGACCGATGACACGCCGGTAACCGTGCTGGACCCGGTGGTGGGCCAATTTGTGGGCCGGCTCTGGGTCTACCTGGGGGATCGCCAGCATCCCTACACGGTGTACCACTTCACCGAGGATCGCAGCGGCGACGGACCCCAGCAGATGCTCAAGGGATATGAGGGCTATCTGCAGGCCGACGCCTATGCGGGATATGACGCCCTGTTCGCCGACGGCAAGATCGAGGAAGTCGGCTGCTGGATGCACGCCCGGCGGAAGTTCTACGAAGCCAGGACCACCGATCCTCCACGGGCCCACCAAGCCTTGGCGTGGATCAGCCTGTTGTACAAAGTCGAGGAAGAGGCCAGGGAGCAGGGTCTGGACAACGCGCAACGGCACGCCCTGCGCAGGAGAAGTCGCGGCCGATCCTGGAGAAGCTGAAGGAGTGGTTGGACCACGAGGATCAGCAAAGGGTCTTGCCCAAGAGTCCGATCGGCGAGGCGATCGGCTACGCGCGAAATCACTGGGGAGCCCTGGAGCGATATCTGGAAGCGGGCTTCCTGGAGATCGACAACGGCGCCAGCGAGCGGGCGATGAAGCCGATAGCCCTTGGCCGCAAGAACTGGTTATTTGCCGGCAGCAAGGCGGGGGGCAAGACGGCGGCCATCTTGATGAGTCTCTGCACGACGTGCAAGAACCTGAAGGTTGACCCGTTGGCCTACCTGACCGATGTGCTGCGTCGTATCAGCACGCATCCCGCCCGCCGGATCGAGGAATTGCTGCCGGACCGCTGGCAGGAGTTGCGCGAGGCAGCCGCGATGGTCGAGGGCGACCAGGCTGACTGAGCCGGCCGAGAGACAAACCCTCGCGGTCGAAGCAGCGCGCCGGAACCGTGGTGTGGGCCGTCAGGCGGTCCCGAACGAGTCGCGCGCGATACCGAGGGTCGCCCCCGCCGTCAAGGATGGGGTTGGCCGGACGGACACGATAGACCGTAACGCCGGATTTCAAAAGCACCGCGGAGCGGCATCGGCTTGAATGAGGTGGTTATTGGCTACTGGGGTTCGCCAACATACAAAGTATGACCTTGATCGTCATGAATGACGATCTCCCTGGTATTCCAAGGCGTCTCGTGGACGTCCTTCACCAACTCGACGTTATTTGCCTTGAGCTGGTCGGCGAATTCCGATATGCCGTTAGTCACAAGGTAGAGGTGGAAGTGCCCGCCTTCGTCAACATAAGGGATTGAAGGGTCTTTTTCATCAACAAGTTTCAGGTGGAAGATTTGACTCCCAGCCCGGATGCCTGTGTAAAAATCTCGGTACTTGAACTCTACCGAGAGACCCAGCTTCTCGGTGTAGAAGCGGATGGATGAAGACATGTCCGTCGTGCGCAACTGCGCCACGATGCCGGCGATCGACATATGTTCCCCTTTAGCTGTGACCGGTTCATGTTTGCTGAACGTCCGACGGGTAAGGGAAATAAAGCTCGTTGTGGTCGGGGTCCACTATGACCATGAGCCTGTAACCCCAGTGACCATCTTTCACGTCCACTCCCCTTCCTTCCAGCTCCGCTCGCAAGGCATTGAGCACTTCGACATCGAGCGAGATGAACATGAGGCCCTTGCCCACCTTCTTGGGCCATTGCGAGGACAGAATGAACGCGCATCCCTGCCGCTCGACCTGAGCGACCAGAGCCTTTCCATCCTCCTCATAACGCCATGGATGGCTAAACCCTAGCCGCTTCACGTAGAAATCGACAGATCTGTCGATGTCCGCCACGAACAGCACCGGCCGCGCAAACCAATCGTTGCTCATGACCTCGCCCTCAAGGGTGGAAATCGACTGGTGTTCCCCGCCATACAGGCACAGCAAGTTCCCCGCTAGGTCCTTGAGATACGCTTCCCGCCAGGAGCTGATCAAGCTCCTTGATGAACGCGGCGAGGCCCCCGGCCTCAGCGGTGCACGAGTAGGTCCCTATCGGTATCATCTCATAGGAGTTCGTCGTCGCGAAGGCTACGCGGACGAGAGAGGATGTGAAATACGCGTTCCGATGATTGAGGAAGCAAACTTGGGATTCCTCCAATTCCGGAGGCAAGATCGGCGCAAGTTGCGGCATACTTGCAGTGTGGTTGCGAGTCGTTGTGTCTTCTGGATCTGTAATGCGAATGGCTCAGGAGGACTCTCGCCATTACCCGATGTTCCGCCATCGGTCTGCTACCCCAGCGGGCGTCACCGGCAACGGCGTCGTCCGAAGCCTGGGGGACAACGTAGCCTCGATCCCACAGATCGGCCGGCAACGCGTGAGCCAAGCCGGCGACTGCCAGCATCACGGCGGTCGGGAGCCAGCAGTTCGGGACAGGGTCAACCTACGTGAAGTGCCGATAAAGGTCGTAATCAATGACAAGCCAAAGATGCTGTCAGGCTTGAACCAAAACGGTATGTGGTCAGGTACGGGAGCTCTGCTATCTCCCATCGCGGATGATGCACCACCGGCCGACAGGCACGACCTCAACCCCGAGTGATCCAGAAGATGAACGAATTAACCCCGTTGCCTCCCCATGAGGGAAGGCGGACTGCAAAGGACGCTGATGAGACAGCGGGGAAGGGATGAGGGAGAAAGCGAAAGCCACTCTGTAAGGGACTGGATAAAGGGTGAATCCGCCCACGGACGACATTCCCTCGCCGCGAAAGCGGGCTGACTTCCCTCGGGTGTTCCGTCACGAGAGAACCTCGGCCAACCGACCAAGGGAGACAAGCAGACATGTCGGCGGCAGCAATGCTTGCTGGTGCGGCTCCCGACCAGACGCCCGACTGGCACTCCATTGAGTGGAGGAAAGTCTGGCAGACAGTTCGTCGGCTCCAGGCGCGTATCGTGAAGGCTGTTGCGCAGGGCAGGTGGAATAAAGTCAAGGCTCTGGTTTACCTGCTCACGCACTCGTTCAGTGGCCGGGCTCTGGCCATTTTACGAGTGGTCAGTAATTCGGGTGCGAAGACTCCCGGTGTGGATGGAGTCCTCTGGAACACACCGGAAGCCAAATCGGCTGCGTTCAACACCCTGCGACGGCACGGTTATCAACCGCAACCGCTCCGCCGGGTCTACATTCCTAAAAGTAACGGCAAGCGGCGTGGCCTGGGGATTCCGATCTGTCGTGCATACTGCACCTCTTCACAAGGGGGTTGAGGATTTGGGGGCCAGAGCCTGACCCCCGTCGGATCTTGATCGGTCAGTTCCCGGAACGCCGAGACCAGCAGCGCCGGACCGGTTGGCGCAGCTCGGCGATGGTCTCCGGTGTCAGTCGAATCCACCAGGGGCCGTGGGGCACCGCCTGAATGCCATCCAGGCGGCCGGATTGACACCAGGCGGCGATCGTCGAGACTGTCACGTTCAGCCGCTCTGCCGCCACTTGGGCCGTACAGCGTCCATCCCCACGATAGCCATCTGCGACATGCGGCCGGCCCATCAGGGCAGCCGCTGGGAATCGAGTGTTTATATCGAATCCATTGCACTTTATCCGCGGTGAACGAGCCCTTGGTGCCGGATCGGAGTCCCTCCTGATCCAGCAGGGCGGCGATCTGGCGGTCGGTGTGTTCCGATGCCAGGGCTCGGACCCGAGCGACGACCACCGGATCGGTCCGTCGCACTTCGTAGGTGCGCTGGGGCGAGGAACCTCGAGCACCGTGCAGCCTCGGTCTGCCAGCGGATGGCTACCTGGATGAGCGTCTCTCCTCGACAGAGAGTCACATCTTTGATCAAATATCCCAGCAACTGTTTGCGGGCGGTCTGAGGCGTCGTCGGGGCGTGCCAGACCTTCGAGAGATCTTGAGCCAATGCCAGGACCCGGCATCGCTCCTCGGGATCGACCAACCGGCTCGCTAATTGAGGGCGGAGCGTTGCGTCCCGTTCCATGCGTTCGATGTCGGCTAACCGTTCATTCCACTCCCGCTCCAGAGTGCGCGCCACCAGCCTGTTCTCCGGTTCTACCGCGACGAATCGGCGACGAGCCAACTCGGCCTCATATCGGGCACGTTCCAGGGTCAGTTGCCACTGCCGATCGAGCTGTCGGGCCTGGGCAGCGACCTGATCGAAGGCGGCCATCGAGACCTCGAGCTGAGCCGGCCGCATGGCTTCCAGGAGGGCCTGCGCGACCGCCGCGTCAATCTCATCACCACGCATCGACTGGCAGGTCTTGCCCGCGTAATGAGTATGGACTGAGTTACACTCATATGATGGTATCGAACCATCCTTGAGGTAACGGACAGTCATCCGCCGTCCGCATCGTCCACAACGGACGATCCCCTGGAGCAGGGCGAGGCCTTCACGCGGGGCTCCGCGGCGATCCTCATCGGGCGACGTCCGGTTGTCATCAAGCCGCCGTTGGTTGCGCCGGAATTGGTCCCAGGTGATGTAACCGGGATGATGCCCGGGGATCAGGAACGGCCAGTCCTCGGGCCTGACCTGGCGTGTTCGGCCCTTGACCCTCGGCTCCTCACCGGGCAAGCACGCAAGACGAGTCTTGGTGCGTCCATAGACATAGGCGCCGGCGTACTCAGGGTTGTGCAGGATAGCCAGGACACGGCTATGGCTCAGCGGTCTCCAAATCACTTGACCGTTGCGGCCACGTCCCCAGAGCCGGGTGGGGCACTGGAGGTGATGGTCGGCAAAGTGTTGGACGACGGCCAAGGCGGAAACCGACTGCTCGAACAGGTCGAGGATCAGCCGGATTGCCTGCTGGACGTGTTCGTCGGGGTCGAAGACGATCCGGCCCTCCAGATCGTACACGAGGCCCGTTGGCGGCCGGAACCGGAGTTCGCCACGGGATGCTTTCTTCAGCTTGCCGCCCAGGAGGCGGGACCGGAGTAAGTGGAGTTCGGCCTCGCTCATGGTTCCCAGGAATCCCAGGAGAAGACGGTCGGAATATTGAGTCGGGTCATAGACCCCGTCTTCGTCGATGACCAAGGTGTTGGTGAGGGCACAGATCTCGATGAGACGATACCAATCACTGCAAGATCGTGCCAGGCGGGAGGCTTCCAGGCTCAAGACGGCCCCGGTTCGTCCCAGGCCGACCTGGGCGACGAGGTGCTGAAATCCGTCGCGACCGGCCGCTGACGCCCCTGAGTATCCCTGATCCTGATCGATGACCTGGATTCGCTCCGGGGGCCATCCCAGGTCGCGCGCGGCCGGCCAGATCATATTGCCGGGCGGTGCTGGCGATGTTTTCGCGCACCTGAATCATGGTGGATTGGCGGACGTAGACCAGGGCCAGGCGGTCGAGATGATCCGGCCGGACCTTCGAGGCAAAAGACTGCATCATCATCGCGAGAGCTCCGGGTGGTCGGGATTGACTCTTCGGTCACGAGATGGGACGCGAGACGCGCCAGGAACTGAATGACACGGGCCTGGCACTCGGTGGTGAGACCGGACCAGACCTGACTGGGCGGGACGGAAGTCCCGTTTTGCGTAATCCGTACGCTCATAGGAGCATCTCCTTAATCCAGATACCCATCGTGCGGGGCTGGTGAGGTGATGCTACCGCGATTGGGACGGTTTCGTCGGGACGCGATCGTCAGCAGTTGACGTGGCGCCGTCTGGTTGGGCCAAGCGGTCGAGCAGTTGAATGACCCGACGCAAGCCATCGAGGTCGAGCAGGTGCTCGGCCGCCACTGCGGGCGAACTTTCGAGAGCTGAAGCGTAGTCGGTGCTGCTCAGGGCGATGGCGGCGTGACGCCCGTCAGGGAGCACGACGATAAGGTCAGGATCGTTGCCGCGGTGAAAACGAACGATCTCGACGCGCTGGCCCCGGAGGGGATGATGCGGATGGGTGATGGTGACAAATCCCGAAGGTGGTCGGGATGAGGGGGTAGTGCGCTGTGGGCATTCCCACGATGCGCGATCGAGCCATGCAAGCTTTGCACTTGCTCGGTCTCGATCCCATCGCGGAGAGTCTGGCTGATGGTCATTCCTATGGCTTTCGGCGAGAGCGCCGCTGTGCTGACGCCCTGGCACAAACCCATACGGTGTTGAGCCATCGGCACGGTCCCCAATGGATTCTCGAAGGGGACATCAAAGCTTGCTTTGATAAAATCAGCCATGAATGGCTCTTGACGCATGTCCCTATGGACCGGCAAGTGCTGAGGAAATGGTTGAACGCGGGTTTCCTGGAGAAGCACGCCTGGTTCGCCACCACGGAAGGAACACCTCAAGGCGGTTGCATCTCACCCGCCCTGGCGAATTGGACCTTGGATGGACTGCAACAGCTCTTGGCGGAACACTTCGCCAAGACGCTCAAACAACAAGGGATGAACAAAGTCCACCTGGTCCGCTATGCGGATGACTTCTTGATCACCGGCACATCGAAGGGGCTCCTTCGTGATCAAGTGCAACCTCTCGTGGCTCACTTCTTGAAGCAACGAGGGCTCGAGCTCTCCCACGAGAAGACCCAGATCACGCATGGGGAGGAAGGCTTCGATTTCTTGGGACAGAACGTACGACGCTATCGTGGCGGCAAGGTTCTTCTCAAGCCTTCGTCACGCAATGTGAAGACGTTCTTGGCCAAGATCCAGGAGACCATCGACCGCTCAGGCAGCCAAACGGCAGGAGAACTGATCCGGCGTTTGAATCAACAGATCAAAGGCTGGACCATGTATCACCGTTATGCATCGAGCAAACGCACCTTTAGCTACGTCGATCACCGGATCTTCCAAAAAGTGTGGCGGTGGTGCCGGCGACGGCACCCCAAGAAGAGCAAGAAGTGGATCAAGGAGAAATACTTCCTGCGCGACGGTCACCGCCACTGGGTCTTTACCGGTACGCTGCGGGACCCCAAAGGTCAGGGCTGGCCGATCCAATTGATGTCCGCGGCGAAGGTGAAGATTATCCGTTATGTGAAGATCCGCAGCGCCGTCAATCCCTACGATCCGCAGTGGGAACTGTACCTGGAAGCACGGTGGACTTGGCAACTGGCCCAGACGCGGACAGGTCACAGTGTTCTGCCTCTGTTGAATCTGGAAGAAGCCGCCGTTTGGGTTAGCATTACCTGGACGGAGGTTTCCCATGAACAAGACACGTCGGCATTTTTCCGGACCCGAGAAGGTCGCCATCCTCAAACGCCACCTGCTTGAACAGACGCCGGTCTCCGATCTCTGCGATGAGCTGGGCATCGGCCCCAATCTGTTCTATCGCTGGCAGAAGGAGTTCTTCGAGAACGGCCATGCTGCCTTCGAGAGCGATCGCAGGTCCAAAACCCTCAAGGATGCCAAGCAGCGCAGGATCGAGCAGCTCGAGGCCAAGCTGCAACGCAAAAACGAAGTCCTCTCGGAACTCATGGAGGAGCACGTCCAGCTAAAAAAAGAGCTTGGGGAACCCTGAGAGGATGCTGGGTCCCCCACGACACGCGTGACGAGATCGTGGACTTCGTGCGCGTCTGGGCCGATAAGACCGAGATCGCCGCTGGGCGGTTCCTGATCTGGATCGGTATCGGCACCAGCAAGTTCCACGACTGGAAGTCGCGCTTCGGCAAGGTCAACGAGCACAACACCTGGGTGCCGCGCGACCATTGGTTGACCGACGCCGAGAAGGAGGGGATCCACAGCTTCGCCCGCCAGCACCCGCTGGAGGGTTATCGCCGGCTCACGTTTATGATGCTCGACGCCGATGTCGTCGCATGCAGCCCGGCCAGCGTCTATCGCGTCCTCAAGGCCGCGGGACTCCTGGCCGGGCAGACGCCCACGCCCACCAAGAAGGGGACCGGCTTTGTGCAACCCCTGCGGCCGCATGAGCACTGGCATATCGATGTCAGCTACCTCAATATCGCGGGGACCTTTTACTTCCTCTGCAGCATTCTCGATGGCTGCAGCCGCTTCATTGTCCACTGGGAGATCCGAGAAAAGATGGAGGAAATCGATGTGGAAACCATCGTCCAACGCGGCCGTGAAGCTTATCCCCTGGCCCGGCCCCGCATCATCTCCGACAATGGCCCACAATTCATCGCCAAGGATTTCAAGGAATTCATCCGCATTTGCGGTATGACCCATGTGAAAACCTCGCCTTATTATCCCCAAAGCAACGGCAAGATCGAACGCTGGCATAAGACTCTCAAAGGCGACTGCATCCGCGTACTCACGCCGCTGTCGCTGGACGACGCCCGCCGGATCGTGGCCGATTACGTCACGCACTACAACACCATCCGTCTGCACAGCGCCATCGGCTACATCACGCCCCAGGACAAGCTCGCCGGCCGCGAAGCTGAGATCTTCGCCGCGCGCGATCGCAAACTGGCCGAGGCCCGCCAGCGCCGCCAACAACAACGCCAAGCCACCGGCAACCCGGCGCCGGCAGCGCCAGCCTCACGCCCTGCCATCGACTTCGCCGCCCTCCGCGCCGTGGTGACGATGGCGGCCGTCCTGCAACTGCTCGGCTTCCAGTCTCGCAGCAGCCACGGCGTGCAACAGCGCGGTCCGTGCCCCTTGCACGGCTCCACGTCCGGCACCAGCCGCTGCTTCTCCGCCAACCTGGAGCAGCACACTTTTCACTGCTTCAAGTGCGGCCGATCCGGCAATGCCCTGGACCTCTGGGCCCATGCCACCGGCCAAAGCACCTATGATGCCGCCATCGATCTCTGCCAGCGCTTACACCTGTCGGTGCCCGAGCTGACGGCGCCCGAGCCCAGGCCAAAACCCCGGAACAGAGAGGAGGAACCCGTAGCCCCCCCGTGAACGACCTGTACAATCAACTGAGTTCGCCGAGGCTCCTTTTCTTTACCCGCTAACTTGAACTCGCGGGTCTTCCAGTTCAGGCTGAACCAGGACAACAGGCAGATCGAATATCTCTGGAAGAAACAAAAGGGACGATGCATGGCCTGCGGTCAGCCGCTGCGACTGGCAGAGGAGGACTGTCAGATCCATCATCGCATCTGGCGCAGCCGAGGCGGTCGGGACACGGCGGACAACATGGAGTTGTTCCATGTCAACTGCCATCGGCAGATCCACGTACAAGATGAACGGACCAAAGCGGCCGCGTCCCTCACGGGGCGTTAGTGAAGGCTTGAGCCGCATGACGGGAAACTGTCACGTGCAGTTCTGAGGGGGCGGGGAGGTAGTAATACCTCCCTGCTACCCGGCGGCTTCCCATCCGCGGGGATCGTCCGCGCGGTCTTTGGCAATCTGGTATCGGTTCAGCTAAATGCAGGAGCATCGCGCGGCCCGAGGCCGCGGCGCGGTGGCACTGGTTTTAGCGGTTGTGCAGGCACCACGGGCCGTTCCTTCGTCGTGAATGAGCCCGAATCCGGAGTCGCGGAAAAGTGAATTGCGCAAATCAAAGCCAACCTTCATCTGATCTTCACATTTCCCGGCGCGATGTCTGCTCCAAGGCGGGCCTCGTGACTTGAATCATTGAATCACGGCGGCGGGTACGTCAAAATCCTTTCCTGGTGGCCGTGCTTCTTGCCCTTTGTGCGTTTCGCAGGAGGTGATTCCCATGCCGTGTCGAATTCGACGCTTTCGGCTCACGACACTCGTTCCAACGGTCATTGCCCTGACCCTGGGCATCGGATGGGCCTTTCGCGAGGCCGCCCACGCTCGGGAGCGAGCGGCTGTGGTCGGTTCGCAGACCATCAACCTTGACGAGATCAAGATGTCTCTCGCCAAGTATGAGGGCCAGCCGGTCGGTCAGATCGGGATCTACACCCAGGGAGACACGCCGGGCTCATCCAACTTCGTGACCGGCCGGTTCATCATCGACCCCGGCAAGACGCCCCACCGGCCTCACGTTCATCCCGAAGAAGAGGTCATGATCGTCGAGACTGGTCAGGGTGAGATCTTCTGCGACGGCAAAACCACAAAGGTCGGCCCCGGCTCCGTCATGTTCACCACCCCAAACGCCCCCCACGGAATCAATAACACCGGAAGCGAACCGCTCACGTTTTACTTCGTGAAGTGGGGGAGGAAGTGAGGAATCGGAGTGAGTTGCCAGTTGCCAGTTGCCAGTGAAGGATGAGGGCAGGCGTCCCCGTCCCTTCTGGCAACTGGCAACTGATAACTGGCAACTATTCCGCGCACCGGCAACTATTCCTCCCGCCATTCTCCAGAAAACACTTCGGTGGCGGGGCCGGTCATGAAGACGGAGGAGGCGGGGTTGGGCCACTCGAGTTCGAGGTCGCCGCCGGGAAGGTGCGCCAGGATGCGGCGATCGGTCCGGCCGGTGAGGACGCCCGCGACGCAGACCGCGCAAGCGCCTGTGCCGCAGGCGAGGGTGATTCCCGAACCTCTTTCCCACGTACGCATGCGAACTTCGTTCCGGCCGGCGACTTGAACGATGTGGGCGTTCACCCGGCGCGGGAACATCGAGTGATGCTCGAGCAAGGGGCCTAGCGACTCAAGAGGAAAGCCCATCACATCGTGGATGAAGATCACCGCGTGGGGGTTTCCCATCGAGACGGCTGTCACGGCCAGCCTGTGGTTGTCGATGGTGATCGGCGACTCGATCGGCGGATCGCCGGCAAGAAGCGTGGGAATTTCAGCGGCGCTCAAGATCGGTGCACCCATGTCAACCTTCACCCGCCGGGCCTTGCCCTCCTCGATCTCGAGGTCGAGCGTGAGCACGCCTCGACCCGTCTCGACGGTGATCTGCGGCTTGCGGGCCAAGCCGTGGTCGAATAGATACTTGGCCACGCACCGTACACCGTTGCCGCACATCTCCCCCTCGGAACCGTCGGCGTTGAACATTCGCATCCGCGCGTCGGCTCGATCCGAGGGCAGGATCACGATCAGCCCATCCGAGCCGACTCCGAAATGGCGATCACTGATCGCCATGGCAAGCTTCGCGGGATCGACCGGAGCGGGTTGGCGCCAGGCGTCGACATAGACGTAGTCGTTGCCCAGTCCGTGCATCTTGGTGAATCTCATGGGCACAGATTAACAGGGAATCGGCAGCTACGAAAGTCCCGGCGGCTGCAGGGCTTGGTCTTGGGCTCTTGTCGAATGCTTGCTGGAATCCTAACGTGGTAGGGAGAATTCTTCACCGGCGTTCCGCTGTCGCGAACTCGAGGTCGTCTCATGCTGGGTACGTCCACAACACCCTACGATCTGCGCTTTCGATTGCTGGACATACCGGTTCGCGTCCACCCACTCTTCTGGCTGACTGCGGCACTCATGAGGTGGAGAGACGGCGATCTTCCCGCGGTGATCATGTGGATGGCCTGTGTTTTCGTGTCGATTCTCGTTCACGAGTTCGGCCACGGGTTGATGGCCAAGTATTTTCATGGCTCGCCCTCTGTTGTGCTGTACGCGCTGGGGGGGTTGTGCTACAGCCAGGGCGAGCGGTCTCCGAGCCAGCGGCTGGCGGTGCTATTCGGCGGCCCTGGCGCGGGGTTCCTGTTGTGCGGCCTGGTGATGCTGATCGCAAGTCTTGCCTACGCGATAACTCCCGCAGAGCATGTCGAGCTGCTGCTCGAGCTTCTCGGTTTAACCTCGAATCTTCCCTCTGCGCTCGATCGCATCCCGAGCAGGACACCCGCTCTCCTTTACCTGTTCATGGTCCAGATTAATTTTTTCTGGGGTCTGATCAACCTGCTGCCTGTCTGGCCGCTTGACGGAGGGCAAGCGACCCAGGTTGTTCTTACCATGTTTGATCGCAGGCATGGCGTTCGTCGCGGCCACATCGTGTCGCTGCTCACGGCGGGCATCATCGCCGTCTTTGCCGCTTCCCGAGAGGACTACTTTCTGGCCCTCATGTTCGGAATCTTGGCCTTCATGAACTACCAGAGCTTGCAATCACTTCACCAGGCCAGCTCGTTCGGCCTCGATCACGACGATGACTGGTGGCGGGGCTAGGCCTCCCATCTGCCGGCAAATTTTCGCAGCCGTCATATCGTTGTGCTCACGTAGCGGCTGGTGCGCCCTATAAGTTGCTTAATAAAGTGGGCAGGCGGCATTGTTTTGACTTGTTTGCACGATGGCCTATATTACAAGAGACTAATGACTTGCGTCAGAATTGTCGGTCCGAGCAACTCCCCTCTTTCTTTTCGCCGGATAATCATCAACAATCCTTGAGCAAACTTGTCGTTCAACGTTCCAGTGAAAGGATCGGGGTTTCGTTCCGGTGCGCAGGATCGCACTGGCGGCGGAATACAATGTTAGTGTGAACATCGCAAGTCATTGGTCGCTTCATAGAATCGAACCCATGCGAGCAAGCAAGAAAAAGACGCCGGGTTCGGGATCGGAACGTTCTCGTGCCGCGGACTCGAGCCGCAAGGCCTCACGTAGCGAGCCGGAGCAAGCCGGGCTAACGATCGTCTTGAAGGAGCGAAGAGGGGCGGCTTCCGGCCGTGCCAACCGATTGCCGCTATTGCCGTTACGGTCGGACGTGGTTTTTCCGCAGACGGTCGTGCCGCTTGTGATCAGCCGCCCCAGCGGCATTCGCCTGGTTGACGACGTCCTGGTGGGCGAGCGCCTGGTCGGGCTGGTAAGTCAGCTCCATCCCGAGGTTGACGAACCGGGGATGGGCGACCTTTATCCCACTGTCTGCGTGGGCACCGTACTGAAGATGCTCAAGTTTCCCGACGGGTCGACGCGCATCGTCTGCCAGGGACAGACACGGGCCCGGCTGGTGAAGGTGGTGCAGGTTGAGCCCTACCTGATCGGCGAGGTCGAGCCGCTGGAAGAGGTGCTCAAGGAAGGGGTGGAGCTGGACGCCTTGGTTCACCATGTGAACCGGCTTTTTCAGCGCATGGTCGAACAGAGCCAGCAGATTCCCGAAGAGCTGCAAGTGGCGGCAATGAACACGCGGGAACCCGGCCGGCTGGCCGATTTGCTGGCGTCCAGCCTGCCGTTCTCCATCGAGGAGCGGCAGGTGCTGCTGGGTGAAGTTAACGTGCGGGCGCGGCTGGAGCGGCTGGGCCAGTACCTTTCGCGTCAGCTTGCCGTACTGGAGCTTTCGACCAAGATTCAGGAGCAGGTCGGCTCCGAGTTGTCGAAGGCGCAGCGCGATCATTTCCTCCGCCAGCAGATCAAGGCGATCCAGGAAGAGCTTGGGGAAAGCGACAGCGAGAACCCGGAGATCGCCGAGCTGTGGGACCGCATCAAGACCGCCGCGCCCCCGACGATGTGCTGAAGGAGGCCGAGCGCGAGCTCGAGCGGCTGGCCGGAATGCATCCGAGCTCGGCGGAATACTCGATCGTGCGCACCTACCTCGACTGGCTGGCGCTTCTGCCGTGGGCGAAATCGAGCCGCGACCGCCTCGACCTGCGGCGCACCGCAGGGTACTCGACGCCGACCATTACGATCTCGAGAAGGTCAAGGAGCGGATCCTCGAATACCTGGCAGTCCGCAAGCTCAAGAAAGAGATGAAGGGCCCGATCCTATGCTTCGCCGGCCCACCGGGAACCGGCAAGACGTCGCTGGGCAAGAGCATCGCCAAGGCGCTGGGCGCGAGTTCGTGCGGGTGAGCTTGGGCGGCGTCCACGACGAGGCTGAGATTCGCGGCCATCGCCGCACCTATGTGGCGGCCATGCCGGGCAGAATCATCCAGGGAATTCGCAAGGCCGCGACCAATAACCCGGTCTTCATGCTTGACGAGGTCGACAAGCTCGGTGCCGACTTCCGGGGCGACCCCTCGGCGGCTCTGCTCGAAGTCCTTGACCCGGAGCAGAATTCGACCTTTCGCGACCACTATCTGGACGTCAACTTCGACCTCTCGAAGGTCATGTTCATTGCCACGGCCAACATGCTGGAAACGATCCCCTCGCCCTTGCTCGACCGGATGGAAGTGCTTCAGCTTCCCGGCTACAGCGAGGAAGAGAAAACGCTGATCGCCCAGAAGTTCATCATTCCCAAACAACTCGACGCGCACGGCCTGGTGCCGGGCGACATCGAGATCACCGACCTGGCGATCAAGAAGATCATCGCCGATTACACGCGCGAAGCTGGCCTGCGCAATCTCGAGCGCGAGATCGCCGCGGTCTGCCGCAAGGTGGCCCGCCGCCGTGCCGAGGGGAAACGTGGTGCGGCCACGGTCGGTCCCAACCAGCTCGCGGAGCTGCTGGGCCCTTCACGCTATTTCCGAGAGCTGGCCGATCGCACGGGGATTCCCGGCGTCGCCACCGGATTGGCGTGGACGCCGGCCGGCGGCGAGATCCTCTTCATCGAGGCCACCGGCATGCCCGGCAAGGGGCAGCTCACGCTCACCGGCCTGCTGGGAGAATCGATGCGCGAGAGCGCCAGGCGGCCATGAGCTACCTGCGCAGCCACGCCAAGCTGCTGGCCCTCGACGCCTCTCGTTTCAACAAGACCGACGTGCATATTCACGTTCCCGCCGGCGCCGTGCCCAAGGACGGCCCGTCGGCCGGCGTCGCCATCGCCGCGGCGCTCATCAGCCTGTTTCGCGGCGTCGCGATCAAGACCGAACTGGCGATGACCGGCGAAGTGACGCTCACCGGCCGCGTTCTGCCCGTGGGCGGCGTTCGCGATAAAGTGCTGGCCGCCCGCAGAGCCGGCATCAAGAGCGTGCTCCTCCCGCGCCATAACGAGAAAGACCTGGTCGAGCTCCCCGCCGAGGTGAAGGCTGACCTGACATTCCGGCTGGTCGATACCCTGGACGACGTGGTTCTGCGACTCTTCGAGGCCAGAGCCAGCAGGCCCCAGCGCAAACCCGACCCGATCAAGCCCAAGTCTCCTCCCTCGCCAACGCGGAAACGAGCCGAGATCGCGCCCAAGACCAACCAGAAGACCGAATTCAAGCGTGAAAAGACGCCGCGCCGGCCCGGAACGATCTGAGCTCGCTCGGGCCCGTCTGCCCTCGACGGCGACCGACAAATTTCATACGCTTGCCCCTCGTGGCCGGCAGGGCAGGGCCGTCTCGCCCTTTTTCAGGCAAGGAAGCATGAGGCCGACATGAAAATCGAGCACCCCCTGGCACAGGGCGCGATCGGCTGCGCCGGCTCGTGGCTGGTGCGGCGGCTGGGAAGCACCATCGACTACCATTTCCGGTACGCCGATCCGGCCGTCAATCCCGAGGTGGCGCGGCGGCTGGGAAAGCGTTATATCTACGCCTTTTTTCATGAAGTGATGCTGTTTCCCGCCCATTACTGGGCCTGGCCCGAGATGCACATCCTGATCAGCGATCATCGCGACGGCGAGCTCATCACCCAGGTGATCAAGCGGCTCGGCTTCGGCGTGGTGCGAGGCTCGACCACGCGGGGCGGCACGCGCGCGCTGCGCGAGATGACGCTGAGGATCGACAGCGGCAACCTTTGTGTCACCCCCGATGGCCCGCGCGGGCCCAGGCGCCACGTTCACCAAGGTCTCGCCTACCTGGCGAGCCGCACCGGCCTGCCGATCGTCGGCGCCGGAATGGCCTTCAAGAATCCCCGGCGGGCCAGGAGCTGGGACCGGTTCTGCGTCCCCCGGCCGTTCAGCGCGGCGGCGTGCGTGGCCCCAGCCGCGGTCACGGTGCCCCCGGACGCCGATCGCGACACCATCGAAGCCTGCCGCCTCGAAGTCGAGCGTCGCATGCAGGCGGCGATGATCGAGGCCGAGCAGTGGGTCGAGCAGTTTTGACGGCGAAACGAGTTGCTGAACGTGGGTCGCCGGATGCCGGACGCTGGATTCTGAGCAAGCCTCTGGTCAGGACGGCGAGGGCGAGAGACGTTCCCAGGCGTCAGCGTCACGCGTCCAGTGCAAGATCCTGCAAACGCGAGCCAGCCGCTCGATCGCGGCCTTGACCTCCGAGCCTGGCGCCTCGAGCCGGCGGACATCCAGGACCTTCTGAAAGGCGTCGTTCAGCTCGACACGGGCGGCTTGCATCGCCTCTGAGCGTTGCCGATGTTCCTGTGCCAGGGCCGATCGGCCTAGCCGCGTCTCGACCAGCGCCAGGCGATAGAGGTTTTCTCGTTCCCAGGGTCGAAGCTGAGTCAACCGCTCGTACAGCCGAGCAGCCTCGTCCCAGTTGCGGTCGCGTTCCGCAAGCAAGGCGCGGAACCTGAGAAAGCCGGGGTCGCCGGCGATGGCCGCCGGCACGCGCGCCATGGTCTGCCGAAGCGCTTCCAGGTCGCCCAGGTCGCTCAGCACGCTAAGCTCATCGGCCCAGCCGCGAGGGTCCTGGGGCTGGTGCTCGAGACAGGACTCAAGAAGTCTTCTGGCCTCATCGCCGTTGTTCAGGGTCGCTTCGACCTTCGCCAGGGCGCGCGCGCCGCCCAATCTTCAGGGTCCGCCGCGAGGAACTTCCTGAGCTTGGCGGCCGCGACCGCCGGCGTGATCCGCTCGAGCTCGGTTCTCATGCGCATGACCAGGAGCGCCTCGCGGTCGTGGGGGTCGTCGATGCGGTCGTACTCGCTCCAGATGAGCCTGGCCGCGTCGCTCCACCGGCCCTCGACGGCAAAAAGCTCCAGCAGGTCCATCACCGCGGCAGTGACATACTTTCGGTCGATGGGGTGCATGGGGTCATTCTTCACGACCGCCTGCCACGCGGTTTCGGCGTCGCGCATCCGGTCAACCTGCTTGAAAGCCGTGGCTTCCATGAGCAGGATACTTCCCCTTCGAGGGCCACCAGAAGGGAATCTGCCCGAGTTCGCGGGCGCAGGCGAGCATGTCGCCTCGCTGGCCGAAGATCTTGGCGAGCAGGGCGTGGGCATCGCCGTCGTGGGGAGAGTAGGCCAGCCGCCTTCGGATGGCCTGCTCGGCGTCGGCGTCGCGCTGCTGACTGATCAATAACTCGATCGACTTCAGGTCGGGAAGCGGCCGCGACTCGCGCCACCACCACCAGGCGTTCAGCCCGATGAGGCCCATCAAGGCGATCCATCGGACCCATCTCCACAACCGCCAACGATTCATACGGTGTCTGGAAGGAAGACCTGGTTCTTTGAGGCTGGACTCCACCAGCGGCGGCGAACGATCGTCGGCCGCCATGGCCAGGACGCTCGTGGTTTCTTGCTGGGACGGGACGGTCATGGCAGTGGGCTTCCGCGCGGGCTTGCGGGCCTTGGCGAGGATGTTTGAACGGTCGCCGACGCTGTTCCTGATTCTGGCAATTCTAACCGCTTTGATGCCGTGGTGCCGTACGAATTGCCTGGTTGTGTCTTCATCGCAAGGTTGTGCCATGCGCGTGCTTCGGCATGCCGGCCCAGACTCTGGCGATTTCGTGCGAGGCGCTCGCAAAGGGCCGGCTGGGGCAGCGCCTTCCTGTTGCGAGCGGCGATGAGTTCGTGGTACAGGCCGGGCAGCTCGTTTCGAGCCGTGCCGGCCGCCTCGACGATTCCATCGAATTCCGCCGCCTCCGCGTGGCGGCCCATGGCATGCAGCGATCGCGCCAGCCGGTAGGCCGCGGTCATGTCTCCAGGATCGGCCTCCCAGGCGCGGCGGTAGGCTGCGGCGGCCATCGCCCAGTCGCCCCGCGCCTGAGCCGCGTTTCCTTCGTGGCGGGCCATAGCGGCCTGGCCACGCAAGGCCGCCGGAGCCTTGTTCCAGAACGCCAGGAGCTTAGAGTAGTCGCCGGCGATTTCCAGGCTCGTGAGCATTGCCCGCCAGGCCTCGAGCCGATCGGGATGGTGTGTCACGGCCTGGAGCAGAATGTCAAGTCCCTCGCTGGCTCGGCTGCTTCTCACCAGGGCCACGCCAAGTACCAGGCTCGGGCGCACCGCGTCGGACTGGCCGCGCGCCGCCGGCTCGAACCTTGCGACCAGCGAGGCGGGGTCGGGGGGTTCAACCTCCTGACGGATGATCTCGACGAGAAAACCCACGCGGTCACGGGCGTCGGGCTCGATCTCGTGCTGGGCCAGGGCGAGGCGTTGGGCCTCGTCGTCGCGCTCCTCGAGGTAGTAGAGATCCAGCAGAGCCCAGGCCGCCTCCGGCACGAGGGGATCGAGGCGCAAGGCGTCCAGCCAGCTTGCCTCGGCCTCGTCGTAGCGCTCTTGGAGATAAAACGCCTTTCCACGGGCGACGCGGGCCCGCGCCAGCAGCGCCGGTTCGGCCGTGTTAACCAGGTCGAGATGCTCGAGGACTTTCGCAGGCCGCGGGTCTGAACGCTCCAGGGCGAGCTCGGCCGCCAACACGCGGGCCGACGCATCGGCTGGGCTGGTTCGCAGGTAAGTCTCGACCTTGTCTCAGCGCCAGGTCTTCCTTGCCGGCGCGGCTGAGTGATCGGATTTCGTCGATATCCAGTAGATGATCCGAACGTGCTTGGACCATCAAGCAAACTGCCGCCACGCCGGCGAGCAGCACTCCAAGGGCCGCCGCCCAGACACCAAGCGAGGGCCTGCCGGGCCGCTCGCGATTTGCCTGCGCTATCTCGACTGGTACAGGGGAGTCATCTCCTACAGAGACGCTCATCGACGTGGCTCCGCGCTCTTCTCAGAGACCGGCTCATGAACCCGATGGGTCTGTCGCAGCGCGGGTGCTCTCAGGGTCGAATGTGCACCAGAGGGCCAATGGACCTCGACGCGATCGACCGCGCTGGCATCTCCCAGGCCTATGAGAAGCCGTGGGTCGCCCGCGGAGAGATAGCTTCCGCCTCCCTTGACTTGCCGGTGATGAACGCGCCCACCGGCGTGCACCTCGACCGCCGCGCCGATGGCCGAGCGATTCGATCGGTGGCCTTCGAGCGACAGCCTGATCCAGACGGTGGCGGGAGAATCGTTGAACAAAATTGCTGGCCTCTGGTCGCTGCGGTTGATCACCACATCGAGATCGCCGTCGTTGTCCAGGTCTCCCAGCGCGGCCCCGCGCGCAACGTGAGGCACTGTGAAAAAAGGGCCTGGCTGGGGTACGAGCCGAAATGCCATCCGGTCTCCCGCCAGGCCCAGGTTGCGCCAGATCCTGGCCGGCTCGGCTTGGGGTATGTCCTGGCCGAAAAGCTCGAGGTTGTCATCGACGTGCCCGTTGACGACAAAAAGGTCGAGCCAGCCGTCGCCGTCCAGGTCGGCCAGGGCCACGCCCCAGCCGACGTAGGGCTTGCTTTCCGGGATGATGCCGGCGCTCGAGCTGACGTGGAGAAAGTTCCCTCCTTTCAGGTTGAGATAAAGCGCGGCACCATCGCCGCGAAAGGCCGTGACAACCAGCTCGGGCCAGCCGTCGCCGTTCACGTCCTCGGAGTCGACGCCCATGCTGCCCAGAAAGTCTCCCGTCTCGTTGCCGCCTGCGCCCGAGGTTTCGCTGATGTCCTCGAAGGTCCCGTCGCCCCGGTTGAGGAAGAGGAAATTGGAGCACTTATCATTGGCCACGAAGAGGTCGATCTTGCCGTCCCGATTCAGGTCGGCGGCGATCACGCCCAGGCCGCGGCCGTCGCGGCGCGCCACGCCGGCCCGCGCCGATACCTCCTTGAACCGGCCGCCTCCCTCGTTGTGAAACAGGGCGTGGCGATGCGGCGCGATCAAGGTTGGCGAACAAATGGTGCGCAAGTTTCTTGCCTGATCACCGCAGTAGGGCCGTGGCGACTGAGCCGTCCACTCGCCGTACTTGGAGACGTAAAGATCCAGCCTGCCGTCGTTGTCGTAGTCAAGGAAGGCCGCTCCGCACGACCAGCCGGGGCTCGCCAGGCCGCTGTCTGCGGTTGCATCGTGGAAGGTTCCATCGCCACGGTTCAGGTAGAGCACGTTTGCGCCGAGGTTGGTCAGGTAAAGGTCGGGGTGTCCGTTGTTGTCAACGTCGGCCACCGCGACGCCGTGGTTGAAGCCGTGAAACCCAACGCCCGCCTTGCTCGGTCACGTCTTCGAAGGTCCCATCTCGGCGATTGCGATAGAGCCGATTGCCCGGTGAGGAGTCGGTCGCGGCGAGCGGCAGACTTCGCGCCGTCGCGAAGTAAAGGTCCAGCCATCCATCGCCGTCGTAATCGAGCATCGCCACGCCGCTGCCCAGGCATGTGGGGAATTCCTTCTCGGGGCTGCTGCCGCTCCTGTGCACGAACTGAATTCCGCACGTCTCCGAAACATCGCGGAATCGGATGGGAGAGGGCTCGAGCGCGTCCTTGACGGCAGACGCGGGGGCGACGCCGGGATGAACCACCGGTGCTACGACGGCCGGTGAAACAGCGCTCAGGTTCTGTGCCGCGGGCGCGGGCTGACAGCCGAACGGCGCACACAGGAGTGCGAGAAAAGGACTCTGCAAGGCGGATCGCCAGTTGACGCGGCGCAGAGTATCCCCTGACGCCCGCCGGTCACGGCTTATCATTGGGAATCAGCCCCGTCCCACGCTTGTTCCTTGGGTTGTTCAGTCGCAACGATTCGGCCAGCTTGCGATACCGCTCGGAATCCTCGGCGCGGCCCAGGCGCCGGTACGCCAGGCTGAGCTGGTAAGCGGGCTCGTGAATTCGCCGGTCGAGTGCGTGGGCCTTCTCGAGATACGGTACGGCCTCCTCCAGCCGGCCCCGCCGCAGCGCCAGGTTGCCCAGGTTCAACCACGGCCGATGGAACCGGGGATCAAGCTCAGTGACTCGCTTCCAGCACCGCTCGGCTTCGTCTTCCTGGCCTTCGGCATAATAGGCCGAGCCCAGGATGTCGATCAGCACGGGATCATCGCGCTGACCCAGGATCTGGTGGATGTAACGGCGCGCGTCGGAGGCCCGGTTGATGTTGACCAGGTCTTGAGCCAGGTCGGCGAAGAAGAGATCGGCGGGGAGGGAGAGCATCTCGAGCTGGGGGTCGAGCTCCAGCACTTTCTCGTTGGCGGCGACGGCCGGTGCCGGGGCGGTGCTCGTCGTGATGGACGATGCCGATCAGGGCATACCCTGCCACGGCGCGGCTCTTGATGGGAGATTGCGCCAGACGCTGGGCTGTCGCCAGAGTCTTGTTGTACTCACTCAGAGAATAATAGATCGCGGCCAGCTTTTGCAGCGCCTCCGGATCGTCGGGCTGGTGGTCAAGAATCTGCTTGTAGGCTTCGACGGCCTGCTCACGGAGATTACACCGGGTCAGGCCGAAGGCCCGGCGTGAAGGTCCTCCGGCGAGAGCCGTCCGTTGGCCCGGGCCAGCGCGTAGTAGGGCTCGGCCTCGGCCGCATAGTCAAGCCGGCTCAAGCAAAGGGCGGCGAGACGGTTTCCCACGGGATCGTTCGGGTGGAGGAGCAGGTGGTCGAGGGCACGTCTCAAGGCGAAGTGATAGTCGGGCTCGGAGACCGAGGTCGAACGCTCGGGGCGGGCTCTTGGTTTACCCGTTCGGGTTTGAGTCCCGGATACGAGGTCCGAGATGTGATTGAGCCATGTCGGTTTTGGCGCAGCGTCCGCCTGTCCCTCGAAGGCGAGTCGAGCATCGGCCAGGGCGGCCGCGTACGTCCGGTGCCAGGCAGTGAAGCCCGTCAGGCCCGCCAAGACCAGAATCCAGGCGAGGGACCGAAGCTGGATGAGCAGCAAAGCAACACGATGCATTTCCGTACGACGTCTCAAGCTGCGTTACGTTGAAATTTTCCCCCCCTTGCAAAGGGGGGGTTCAGGGGGGTGGTCAGTGGCCCGCCACACACCCAGGTGAAGGGGGACTTGGGGCGTGGTCAGGGCAAAAGCGACTCACTCAGAAACCGCACTACAGTGCGTCCGCACTCACGATCTCGCCGCCGGCTCGCGTGCCGATGGCATACCAGATCGGGTAATTGACCGAGTTCTTGACGAACCGGACGGAGCCGTCGCCGAACAGGACGTTTACACCGCCCGGATGGCAGAGCTAGCCGTGATGATCGCTTCGTAGCCGAACTTGCCGATACCGCCGCCGTTGCTGTAGGTGCATGACGCGCGATTAGGGGGCCCGGTATGCGAGTACCACCCGCCGCGGCCCGGGTCCTGCGTAACCCATCGCTCCCCGCGCCAGCTGAAGTTGTGACTGCCCGGTTTTCCCACCTGGGCATCGCATAATTGCGAATTGAGCAGTTCGGCCGGTCACGATGCTCGGCGGCTCCGGGTTGTTCGGGTGTAAGGGGCGCCGAGATAGTAAACCATGCCCAGGCCATCGGTGGCGGATGCATTGGGATCCACGCCGTCTCCCTTGACGAACTCGCTCCAGAAGGCTGTCATCGACAGTCCGTCGGAGATGTTTGCAAAGCTCAGTGTCTGGCGGGTGGCTGTTTCCTGATAACCTTGTCCGCTGTCGGGTGCCGAGCCGTGGAAGTAGGCGAACCCGTTGGGTTGGCCGCCGTAAAACCAGCGATTGCCGCCAATATTCTCGCAGTAGTTCGAGGTTTGCGAGACGTTGGGAGTCGTGGCCGCATTGACTGTAGGCGACCGATCGCCGCGATTGCCTTTCTTCAGGTCGGAGGGGCAGAGGAATGAGTTGATCCGTGTGGCCTTGGCAGTAACGTTGGCTTGCTTCCCAGCCGCCTTGACTGTCAACTCCACCACCCCACGACCACTCGGGATCGAGCGACAAATTAGCGGAGTTGTAGGTGGCTTGCTGCTCCATGTAAGGCAGGATCCGGAACTTGCAGGACCAGGCGTTCTTCAACTGGCCGCCGTCGTTGATGGGCTTGCCGCTCCCGTCGGTGTTGAGCTGCGAAGAGCCTGCTGGCGGAACAGCGTCGTTCGACGAATGGTAGTTGTGAATCGCCAGCCCGATTTGCTTGAGGTTGTTAACGCACTGCGCCGGCGGGCAGCTTCGCGGGCCGACTGAACCGCGGGCAGGAGCAGGGAAATCAAGACTGCGATGATGGCGATCACCACCAGCAACTCGATGAGTGTGAAACCTCGTTTTCGGGGAAGCATGAGGCTGATCTCCTTGGTCATGGCAAACGAACGATCAACGAAAGACGGAAAAGAACGATCGATGTAGGTGAGTACATATTAGAAAGCTCCCGGCCCGCGGCGCGACGGAAATCACGGGATGATCGGTCCCCCTCCCCGCTTCCGGACCGGAGAGAAGCCAGAAGGGCGAGTTTCTCACCGCTTACTTGGTTGTGGATTTTCCGGCCTTCTCCTTGCCCTTGAACGCGTTCTTCATCTGGTCCTTGGCGTACTGTTGGTAGGTCGCTGGATCATCTTTAGCATACTTGGGGTCGCTGGTACCCTCAGTGCTCGCGGCGATCCCTGCCTCGTTGTCGTTCTGACACCCTCCCAGTGGGAGAGCGCAAACCCCGATGAGAGCCGAAAGCCAAATAGATTTGAGAATACGTTTCATCTATCGAAACCTCTAGATTTGATCAGACAGAGAATGGAGCATGGGCTCCGTAGCCTGGCACTGTCAGTCCCATGGGAACAAGGCACGATTTCAGAAGGACGAAGGAGCTTTCAAACGACATCTACCGCCGAGACGGGTCCAGCACCTTCCAGGCCCAGACCCATCTCGCTCGGCCGTAGGCCGATGTCCCCGTATCAAAAACAGTCTCTCCGAGACGGGCAGGTCCGTTCGAGATCAGAACGAATCAGAGCTGACCACCTCGCCTTGGTCCTTCGTGGCGATCGAGATCCAGATCTGGTAATTGACGCTGTTCTTGATGAACCGCACCGATCCGTCCATGAACAGAACGTTGACGCCACCGGGATGGTTCGAGCTGGCTCCGATCAGGGTATCCGGGTCGTAGTCATAGGGCAGTGGATAGGCAGTGAGGCCAACATTGCTACCATTTTCGGTGGTGAAGCAGCTCTTGGTGTTCGGGGTTGTCGTATGGGAATAGAACCCACCCCGGCCCGTATCACTCAGAATCCAGTATTCACCTTTGAACGCGAAGAATCGGTTGGTGTTCTGCTGGCATTGCTGGTTCAGTTGAAAGTCGAGCTGATTGCCCGATGGGAACGGCGGCCCTGGGTCGGGTCGCGCGATCGGGCCGTAGACCATGCCCAGACCGTCCGAGTTGATGTTGCCTGTCCCCTTGACCCACTCGCTGAAGATGGCCGTGCTGTTCGTCCCATCGGCAATATCATTGAACTGGATCACATCCCGAATCAAAGAGTCCCATGAGGAGACATAGTAGGGTCCGTTGGGTGCCCACCTGATCTGAGCGTACGCGCGGCTCGAACCGATGTTGTTGGGGTAGTTCGTGTTCGGGACGTTGATGTTTCCTGGATTCGAGTCTGAGGGACAGGCGAACGTGCTGATCTTGGTCATGTAGGCCGTAGAGTTCATCTGGCCGCCAAGGTTCACCCACTGATTCGTCGATCCCGCCGGTCCCGGGTGCTGCATGAAGTTGATGGCGTTGAACACTTGCTGCTGCTCGATGTAGGGCAGCAGGTGCGTGCTCATGGAGTACTGCTGGCAAAAGTCGACCCCTGGGCGGTGGTCGTTGCCGTCGCCATTGTTGTTCGACCTCGTTCCCGATGGGGGAATGGCATTGGCTGCACTATGGTAGTTGTGAACAGCCAGCCCCATCTGCTTGAGGTTGTTCGTGCACTGGGCACGGCGAGCCGCCTCGCGGGCGGCCTGAACCGCGGGCAGCAGGAGAGCGATCAAGACCGCGATGATGGCGATGACGACGAGCAATTCGATAAGGGTGAAACCTCGACGCATTGTGCTCATGGGAAACTACGCTCCACGGAATGACGGACAAGAAAAGACGAATCACACCCGCCGGCCGACGCGCACGAGGCCCGGCCCTTGATCTGAAACTGCACGTGTATCTTGACCCAGGCGACCGGCATCTCTGCCGGGCTCATCATCTCTTCCCTGGTTCCGATTTAGGTGCGCCCCCACCGACCTTGTACAAGTTCTCCTTCTTCCCGGACTGGACTTTGAACCCGTCCTCCGAACTCGTCGCCGCCCCCGATTTGGTCACGCCGCCACCATCAACACGGGCCTCGTTGTTCTCGCCGCAGCCGGAAAGCCCCAGCAAGCTCGCGGTCGTCACCAGCAACGCGCTACGAATCGTTAATTTCATGATTTTCGAGGCTCTCCTCTGAGTTGACCAGGGCCTCGGGTGAGCACAAGAGACACTCCCCCCGGGAATCCAAATTGCCTGCCGAACCACCAACGTACGGACAGCGAACAGGATCCTTGCCTGAGACAAGAGATCTAGCCAACATCGGCGCACACACACACATCCCTTGACTAAGGAATTAGGATCTAATGATTCTTATGAAAGTTGAAAGTATCGATTCGATGAGATGGGTCAAGAGATACCGCCCGGCGAGTGCCTTGTCAACTACCCAGTGGAACCATTTTCTCAAGAAAGCAGATTCGCCTCTCTCTGGGACGATTACGCAACATTCAAGGCTGTGTGAGAATGTTGTCCAGGGTTCCAAGACCGCACGGCGAGTTGCGATTCGAGCGAGATTTTGATGGCTACGCGAAGGGGATACAGGGGGTGCTTCCGAAGCAGCTCGCGCCACACCTGGCTCATTTTCGAGGCTATCGAAAAACGCTCGACCTTGAGGCCCCGGCAGAGCGCAAGTAAGATCGAACCGGCCTGGTTCGGCACCCGCGACCGAAGGGTTGATAGCTTAGCGCGGGCAAGCCAGTGGGTTGACGAGAGGGACGGACAGGCGCATGCCCTCGCGAGGTGGAAACGGCCGTTCATTCCTGATCGTGACGCTGGGCCTTGCGCTCCTGCTCGGCCTCCTTCTGGGAGGCATCTGGTGGGCTCGCTGGCGTTTTTCGTTCGATCCCCTCGCTGAAGGTCTTGACGCCTATGCGCCCGGCGAGTGGGACCGCGCCGCCAACGTGGCACGCGAGCGGCTGAGATCCAAGAAAGGCGATGGACCGGCTGTTCGGCTTCTGGCCCGGTCCTACGCTCGAGTGGGCCGTGACGCGGCAGCACAATCGCTTTACGAGCAGATCGAGCCAGCGCTGCATAACGGCCGAAGACCATTACCTGGTCGGGACGATCCTTTTGCGCGGCGGCAACCAGAAGGAAAGTATCGAGGCGTGGCAACGGGCGCTCCAGGCAGACCCTGACCACGCCGAGACGCTTCACGAACTGGCCCGACTCTACCTGGAGATGGGCCGGTTGGGCGACGCGGCTCATGCCGCCGACTGCCTGGCCAAGGTTCCACCGTGGCGAGCTCGCGGCCTGACCTTGCTGGGCACGATCATGCTGGCCGAAGACGATGCGGCCGGCGCCGCTACCGCATTGCGAACCGCGCTCGAGCAAAAGCCGGCGGCTGGAGATCATCTCGAGCCTGTCGCCACGCACAAAGCGCTGGCTCGAGCGTTGCTGCGCATCGGGCGGCCCGCCGAAGCTCGTGACGAACTACGGGCTCTCTTCAGCCAAGGCTCAGACGCCCGGGCCGACTCGGAAGCCTGGTGGCTGCTGAGCCGGGCGCACCTCCAGGAAGGGGCGCTGCCAGAGGCCAGGGAGTCGCTCGAGAAGGCCGGCGGCTACGCCGACACGGATCCGACCCTGCCGGACTCCGCACCCTTCGTTGGGTCTGCGCAGTGCGAGGCTGTCATGCCGAGAAGTTCCAGGCGCAGCGTTCCTCACGCCATGCCAGGACCTTTCGCCGGGCGGCCGAGCTTGGCGACCTTGATCTTCCCTCGTACTCGCTCCCCGATCCCGCCTCGGCGCAGGTCACCCACACGTTTCAGAGATCGAAGGATCGTCTCGAGCAAAGCGCGGCGCACGCCCGACGCGGTTTACCACGCGCTGATCGAGTACGCATTCGGCTCCGGCGATCGCGGGCTAACGCTGGTCGGGCGCGAGGCGTCGGGTGTGCCGTGCGAGCTGCGGCTGTCGGTTTATCGCCAAGGGAACCGATCGATCTGGGACGTGACAACAGGCCAGCCCGGGCGACCGGCCGTTGGCCTGGGCTTTCTGGGCCGGCCCTTGACCGGCGACGGCGTGCGCCTTTGCGTATCATGCCACGTCACCAGCCCCCGCGCGGTGCTGGAAGAGGCGGGTCCAGAGGCCGCCGACCGCGCGATCGGTTGCGAGCGGTGCCACGGCCCGGGTGGCAATCACCTGCTGGCCGTCGCCGCCAAGTTCCCGGACCCGGCGATCGCTCGCCCCAGCCTGGCGTCGGGCGCCGCCGTGGTCCGGCTCTGCGCCCAATGCCATAGCCCCCGCGGCAATCCAGTCAGCCGCGATGACCCGGCTTCGGTTCGGTTCCAGGGCACCACCTTGACCTGGAGCCGCTGCTATGCCGAGAGCGACGGCAAGCTCGACTGCGTGACCTGTCACGACCCGCATCGTGACGCATCGACCGATAAGCCCTACTACGAGGCCAAATGCCTGTCGTGTCACGGCGGCCGCGCGACGGCGCGCGGTTTCGAGCGACATAGGGCCATTCGCTTATCTGAAGTGGTGCCGCGGACGGCCTGCCCCGTTAACCCCGTGTCCGGCTGCGTTTCGTGCCACATGCCGGCCGTCAAGGCCCCCATGGCCCACTCGGATTTCACAGATCATTTCATCCGGGTGCATCGCGATCCATGAAAGTCCAGAGGGCTCTCTTTCGACGGGCCGCTGGTGGGCTAGAGAATCCAACGATCCCGGAGTACGCTCGAAGTGCGTTTTTCTGTCCGCTCTCCCCTCGCGGGAGAGGGGAAGTGCGGACAGTCAGCCAAAGGGTTTCGGTCCGAAACCTTCCCCACGAGCGGGGAGGGGAAAGGGCAGCTTCTCAGCGCGAGAGGGCCCGAGACCCGAGGGGAGGTTTGGTCTCTCCAGGGCAAAAGGCGAAATCGCGAAACCACCAAGCTGGGCTTGCCAGGAAAACGATCCGTGAGTAATTTACCGACGCATTTCCAGGTTCTTCCAATCGAGTCTCCGCGGAATCAAGCGTCCAACCGGGATGGCCGGCCTTCGATGTGTCCGCACCCAACCGATCGACAGCGTCTCGAGGGGCCGGTCCGCGTCTATCTGGTCGTCTTGGCGGCCGGGTTGGTGGGACTTCTGGGAGTGGCGCGGGGGTTGCGGCCCGACCCTCGCGGTTATGGAACGCACACGCAGCTTGGGCTTGGCCCCTGCGCGTTCGCGGTCCTCACGGGCCGTCCTTGTCCCTCGTGTGGGATGACGACGTCGTTCGCCTGGTTTTCGCGCGGTCGCGTGGCCCAGGCGTGGCGGGCCAGTCCGCCGGGTTGCTTGATCGCCCTGCTGACCTTGCCTGTCTCGTGCTGGCTCGTGCTCTGCGCATGGTACAAGCAGCCAGTCGGGTTTCGGACCATCGACAAGCCTCTCATAGGTCTCCTGTTGTTGCTTGTCGCGGTCAGTCTCGCGTTCTGGCTCATTCGCATCTGCGGTGCTTCCGCCTTGCTGGACCTGCCCGGCCTTTCGCCCGGGAGGTCACGGTAAGCGAGCATCCGAAACACGGAAGGAGAGGCAAAAGGATGGCCCCTCGAACTCTTGCAAGGATGCGGCACATCGCCGCGATGATCGTGATGTTTGGGGGAATGATCGCGCTGGTGGGGTGCGACCCTCGTCCTTTCTTCTATTTCCTCCAGCCCTTTGAGCCCACCATTCCGCCTCCGGGCCCCGATCTGAAAGGCAAGAAGGTCGTCGTGCTGACGCATTGCACCGCGGGAACCCAGGCTGAGTTTCCCGGCCTGGAGCGCGACCTCAACCGTGAGTTCGTGTCAAACCTGAAGAAAAAGGTCAAGAAGATCACCGTCGTCGATCCCGACAAGGTGGTCACCTGGGTCGAACGGACATCCCAAGTGGACCGACCCGGCCGACGCCGCGCGCGACTTCGAGGCCGACGTTGTGATCTTTCTTGAGATGGAACAATTCCAGACCCAGGCGCCGGCGACCTCAACGTGCTGCAAGGCACCGCCAAGGTGCACATCCAGGCATTCGAGATGGCCCCGCCCAAGAACAGCAAGGGCAAGCCCATCCACGATCAGCCCAAGGAATCAAAAGCAATCTATGACGATTACCAGGAGACCACGTTCCCGATCCGGGGCCCGATACCGATGGATTCGGGGGTGGGCCGGGCGGCTTTCAAAACGAAGTTGCTGCAAGTCGTCGCCGCCGAATCGTCGTGGCATTTCGTCGAGCATTCGCAAGGCGACGTGATCCAGGACGTAAAATTCAACCAGCGCTGAGCGGAATCTCGTTGAAATCCTAGTAACTAGCTGCCCTGTAAACACTTCTGGCTCCCTCTCCCCTTGCGGGAGAGGGCCGGGGGAAGGGGATAAGGCTCGACCGATCGCCTTTTTTGCGGGGGAATGATCACCCCTCTCCCGCAAGGGGAGAGAGTGAAATCACAAACCACCGCGCACCTATCGATGATCCCAGAGAGCGTGGAGCCTTCAGTGAGAGACACGTGAAGCCCACCCTCAGACAGTTGACTCTGGGCGATCAACTCCTATAATCGTCCCTGAATCGATCGACCACGGAGGCGTTTCGACCGAGACCTGAAAAAGCCGGCTTCCTGAGTTTTGAGTATCCCACCGCTCTGGTTTTGTCGCTTTACCCAACTGGAAGCTGGCTTCGGCGGTTCATTCTACGTACTCAAACTATCGAGTTTCGGGACCGCCGAAAAGTTCGAAGTGGTCGTTCGATCGCGAGGGGTGAGCCGGACCGTGACCGGCTCGCCGGTGTTCACCGCATCCCGTAGGAGATCGCATCAATGCGGAAAGTTCTTCTCAGTCTGGTTGTGCTTGCCCTGGCCGCTCCGGCCTTCGCCGACAACAAAGTTGTCAAGCCTGGCGACAAGGCGCCCGACCTTCTCTGGCATTCCCGCCATCGCCCCCAACGGCGAGCAGACCAGCCTCAGCCTGCCTGACCTGAAGGAAGACGTCGTTGTTCTCGTCTTCCTGGCCAATCATTGCCCGGCCGTGCAGGCGTGCGATGACCGGATCATCGATTTCGCCAACGACTACAAGGACAAGCCGGTCAAGCTGGTCGCCGTTTGCGTGAACGACATGGACAGCGACCGCCTGCCCAAGATCAAGGAGCACATGAAGGACAAGGGTATCAACTACGTCTACGGCTATGACGAATCACAGGCCATCGGCCGGGCCTACGGCGCCGTCGTGACGCCCCACTTCTTCGTGCTCGACAAGGCGCGGAACATCCGCTACATCGGCGCCATGGACGACAACGTTTTCAGCGAAGACAAGGCCAAGAAGCAGTACCTGCGCAACGCGGTCGACGCCCTCCTGGCCGGCAAGGCCCCCGAGGTTGACGGAAACCGAGCCCAAAGGCTGCGGCATCAAGTACAAGAGCAGCAGCAGCAACTGATTTTCCTCCGAGTCGCGTCGTCCCGCTGGTGTTGGCCGCCAAGACAGGCGAACCTGCCGAGCGCCTCGGCAGCTCTCGACCCTGATGGAGAGCCGCCGACCCCGAAGTTCGGCGGCTCTCTTCCATGTTGGAGACGACGATTCATGAAGATCCTGGCCGCGGCTCGCTTTGCTATCACTCGCTTGCCTGGTGATCGTGCTGACCCCTGGACTTGCTTCCCTGGCCACGTTCGCCGGCGAGAAGCACGAAATCAAGCTGGAACTGCTGAAATGGAGCGAGTTTCAACAGCGACTCGCCTCCCCCAAGCCAGCAAAGTACACTCTCGTCGACGCCTGGGCCACAACCTGCGCCCCTGCAAGGAAAACTTTCCTCACCTGGTCGAAATGCATCGCAAGTACGGGCCCAAGGGCCTGGCGGTGATCTCGCTGTCGATGGACGATCCCACCGACGCCAAGGCAGTGGCCTCGGCGAAAGCGTTCCTCGAGGAGAAGAAGGCCGCTTTCACCAACGTCCTGCTCAACGAAGATTATGGCGACGGCTTCGACAAGCTGCGGATCTCGGCCATACCCGCCGTCTTCCTGTTCGGACCCGACGGCAAGGAAGTGAAGCGGTTCACCATGGACGATCCCAATAATCAGTTCACCTATGAGCAAGTTGACAAAGAAGCTGGCCCCTTGTTCCAGGCTGCCGGTTCAGCCTCGGCGGAATTGACCTGGGGAAGGGCAGCAGAGTGTGATAGCATGAAATGTCCGGCAACGAACCCACGGTCGTCGTCGAGCGTATTCATACAGTGATCAGATCGTGTCTCTCTATCTCGATACGGACTGCAATGAAAGACGGCATTCACCCCAAGTATGTTGATTGCACGGTGACCTGCGGCTGCGGCAACTCGTTCAAGACACGCAGCACCAAGCCCAAGATCATGGTCGAGGTCTGCTCCAAGTGTCACCCGTTCTTCACCGGCTCTGTCAAGTTTGTTGACGCCGCCGGCCGGGTTGACAAGTTCAACAAGAAATTCCAGGGCACTTACGGCAAGACCAAGAAAGACAAGGCCGAAGCCCAGAAGGCTTAGGCTCGCCTTGTGATCCACGATGACGGCCCGGCGGGTGGTGCGAGAGTCGCCGACCCGCGGGGCCGTTGTTCGTTGCCGGCGTCGTGCGCCAGAGCGGATTGGTCCCTCGAGTCTCGTCCAGTTGGTGGGCCCGTGTTCGAAAAGATGCAAGCCGATTATCATCGGTTCCTTGAGATCGAGCGGCTTGCTGCTCGATCCCGAGGTCGTGGCCGACGTCTCGCGGGTGACGGCCCTGTCCAAGGAGCGCGGTGCGCTGGCGAAGCTGGCCGTTCCCTATTCGACGATACCTCGAGCTAGGCCGGCAGCTCGCCGAAGCCGAGGCCCTGTTCGCGGCCGAGACCGACCCCGAGATGCGCTCGTACGCCGATCGGCGGAGATCGAGAGCCTGCGGCAGCGGCAGGCGCAAGAGGGCGAGGCCCTGCGCGACCTGCTGTATGACCGGCAGGCCGGAACGGACCACGCGGCGCTGATCGTCGAGGTCCGTGCTGGTACCGGCGGCGATGAGGCGGCCCTGTTCGCGCGCGACCTCTACGAGATGTACCGCCGGTTCGCCGAAACGATGGGCTGGAAGTTCGAGGTCATGGACATGGAGGCCACCGAGCTGGGCGGCTTTCGCGAGGTTTCCTTCAGCGTCAACGGCGAGGGGGCGTTTCGCAACCTTCAGTTCGAAAGCGGCGGCCACCGGGTCCAGCGCGTGCCCGAGACCGAGGCCCAGGGCCGCATTCACACCTCGGCGGCCACCGTGGCCGTGCTCCCCGAGCCCGAGGACGTGGACATCCAGATTCGCCCTGAAGACCTGCAGATCGACGTGATGCGCGGGGGGCCCTGGCGGCCAGCATCAGAACAAGACCGAGAGCGGCGTGCGGATCACCCACCTGCCCAGCGGGCTCGTGGTCAATTGCCGCGACGAGCGCAGCCAGCACAAGAACAAGACCAAGGCGATGCGCGATGCTCAAGACCCGGCTCTACGATCAGATTCATGAGAAGGCCCGCTCGCAGCGCGATCACGCCCGCCGCAGCCTGATCGGCTCGGGTGATCGCTCGCAGCGGATCCGCACGTACAATTTTCCTCAGAACCGGGTCACCGATCACCGCATCGGCCTGACTCTTTACAACCTTGACCAGGTGATCCAGGGCGATCTGCTGGCGCTGACGCAAGCGCTCATCGACCAGGATCGCCGGGAGCAGCTTGGCGACCTCTGATCAGGCCGTCACGCTGGTCGCGAACTCCGGGCTTTCGCCACTTGTCAGCCAAGAACGACGCGAGAGACCCGTGCCCAGCGACGACGTCAGACAGGACGAAACCTGGACCATCGGCCGGCTCCTCACCTGGACGACCGATTATCTCAGGCGGCGAGGCTCGGAGAGCCCGAGGCTCGACGCCGAGGTGATGCTGGCCTACGTGCTCGACTGGCAGCGGGTCCAGCTTTACACCCACTTTGACGACGAGGTAGGCGAGCGTAGTCGCGGCGTCTTTCGAGATCTCGTCCGCCGCCGCGCCGAGGGTGCGCCCGTGGCTTACCTGGTCGGCCGCAAGGAGTTTTACTCGCTTTCGTTTGAGGTCTCCTCGGACGTTTTGATTCCGCGGCCCGAAACGGAATTCGTGGTGGTCGAGTTCCTGGCGAGCTGCGGCAAGATCGATCGGCCGCGGGTGGTCGACGTCGGCACCGGGTCGGGCTGCCTGGCCGTCGCCTGCGCCCAGCATCATCCCTCGGCCCAGATCACGGCCATCGACCTCTCCCCACCCGCCCTCGAGCTCGCCGCAAGAACGCCTCGAAGCACGGCCTTGCCGGCCGCATCGACTTTCGTCTCGGTAACCTGCTCGAGCCGGTTGCCGGTGAAGAGCCAGTTCAGTCGCCATCCTTTCCAACCCGCCTTACATCCCCACCGGCCAGATCGCCACGCTCGAATCCGGCGTGCGCGACCACGAGCCGCACCTCGCACTTGACGGCGGCGACGACGGTCTCCGAATCGTCTCCCGGCTGATCGATCAGGCGATCGCCCTGCTCAAGCCGGGCGGACACTTGATTCTCGAGATCGGCACGGCCCAGGAGCAGCCAGTGGCGCTCCTGATCGAGGCTCATTCCGGGTTTGAACTTCTGCCCACGATCCACGACCTGCGCAACCATCCGCGCGTGATCAGGGCGGTGCGCCAGCCGTCTTGACAAACCTATACGGATGCCGGCGGGATGCGACCGTACAATGACCGCTGAGTACGGTAAGACGCATGGACCGTGAGGCTGAAAATCCCTTTCACACAAGGAGAGTCTTATGACTGGTGGAGACCATTTCCGTCCGAGCCGTCGCGCCGTGCTCGGCGTCATGGCATCGGGCGCGGCCTTCCTCACGACGCGGCGGCCTGTTCGCCGAGCAGCTCGCGCTACGCCGTCGCGCACGGAAGGCCCGTTCTATCCCGACAAGCTCCCTCTCGATACCGACAACGACTTGATCATCGTCAACGATCGCATCACGCCGGCCGTCGGCGAGATCACTCACCTGAGCGGCCGGGTGCTCACCGCCTCGGGCAGCCCGGTGACGGGCGTCACCATCGAGATCTGGCAGTGCGACGCCAACCAGGTCTATCTGCACACCGGCGACAGCTCGTCAAAGAGCAATCAGCAGGACAAGAACTTTCAGGGCTTCGGCCGGTTCACCACCGGGTCGACCGGCGAATACCGCTTCCGCACGATCAAACCCGTGCCCTATCCCGGCAGGCCCGCGCCGCACATTCACTTCAAGGTGAAGAAGGGAGATCGCGAGCTGTTGACGTCCCAGATCAACATCGCCGGTCACCCGGGCAACCAGGTCGATGGCGTGGTGCCGCGGAGGTATCAGCGTGTTCGATCGCGAGCTGCTCATGACCGAGTTCAAGCCGATCAAGGGTTCGAAGATCGGCGAGCTGGCCGCGAAGTTCGACATCATCCTGGGCCGTACGCCGGACGAGCGCGACTTGCAGTCCAACCGGCTCTCCAATCGTTGATCAGCGGGCCTCTCAACCTGACGCGGAAACTCAAGCACGAAAGAGGCTTCCCATGCGAGTTCTGATCGGCATACTGATGATGTGCGCGTGTCTTTGCTGAGCTTCATGGCCGTGGCGCAGCGGCAGGGCGGTCGCGAGTCGTCGATCTCGGCATCGGCAGACGCCCGCGACCTGATCTCGCGGATGATGGCCTTCGACAAGAACAATGACGGCAAGCTGACCAGAGACGAAGTGACCGACGAGCGATTGATCCGCCTCTTCGAGCGGGCCGACGCCGACAGGAGCGGGACGGTCACCGAGAATGAGCTGAACGCGCTCGCTCAGCGCGAGCACGCCGACGAGGGAGGAGGACCTGGCGGATTTGGGTTTGGCGGACCTCCACCCGGCGGAGGCCGGGGCGGGCCGATGATGGGCATGCCTCGTCCGGGCGAGGTCCTGCCGCAATTCCTGCGGCAACGGCTCAAGCTGAGCGCCAAGCAGCAGAAGCAGTTGACGGCACTTCAGAAGCATGTGGACGACGAGCTCGCGAAGATCTTGACCGCCGCGCAAAAGAAGCAGCTTGCCGAGATGCGAAACCGTGGTCCCGGCGGCTTCGGCCCTCCCGGCGGTGGCCCTGGCGGCGGTGGTTTTCCTCCGGGGTCCCGGCGGCCCACCGACAGACGGTCCTCCGCCGGACGGCCCGCCTCCTGGCGGTGAGCTTCCTCCGGAATGATCGCTCCGACTACCTGGACTCAGGACCATGGCGATGCTCATGAGACAATTCAGACCGAGGCGGCGGAGGGGTCGTCCGATCTCGATCTTGCTGGTGGACGACGACGTCGAACTCTGCGAACTGCTCGAAGAGTTCTTCGACCAGCACGGCTTTCGCATCGAGTCGGTTCACGATGGCCGCCGGGGTCTGGCGCGAGCACTCTGCCGGCGGCCATGACCTGATCTTGCTCGACGTCATGTTGCCTGATCTGGAAGGCTTCGAGGTGCTGCGCCTCTTGCGCCGCCGCAGCCAGGTTCCGATCTTGATGCTCACGGCCCGCACCGCGCAGGATGATCGCGTGGCCGGACTCGAGGCCGGCGCTGATGATTACCTGCCCAAGCCCTTCGGAACGGCTGAGTTGCTCGCTCGGATCAGGGCCGTGCTGCGCCGCTCTGGCCTGGTCTCGAAAGAAGCGGAGATTCTGGAGGCTGGCGGCGTCAAACTGATACCCTCGGCGCGCGAGGCTCTCTCGGATGGGAAGCCCGTGTCGCTGACGACGGTTGAATACGATATCCTCGAGTTCCTGGTCAACTCGGCCGGCCGGGTCGTCTCGCGTGATGAGCTGATGGCCGCGCTTTACAGGCGGCGGTCGACGCCCTTCGATCGGACGCTCGACATGCATATTTGCAACCTGAGAAGGAAGCTCGGCCGGAACGGACCTTTGATCCGCACGGTCCGCAGCGTGGGCTACCTTTTCCAGGCCGGTGCCGAGCTCGGCGGGAGCTGACTGAGATGCGTTCGATCTTCGCCAAGGTTTTGCTCTGGTCGCTGGGCACGTTCGTCCTGTCGATGGTCGCCTACTGGGCGATCTGGCGGGCACTGTGGCAGCGGGGACCTGGCGACGCCGACCCCTTCCCTCGCATCAGTGCAATGGTCGAAGACGATGTTTGCCGCGCCTACGAGGAGGGAGGGCCCGAGCGGCTCAAGGCGCAGTTGCGCAAGCTCGATTCGTATCTTCCCGGCGAGCATCTGCTGACCGACGCCAAGGGTCGAGACCTTGTTACCGGCGCCGATCGCTCAGCTCTGCTGCGTGAAGCATCACGGCCCGGGACCGCCGCGGCTGCCGGACGGGCGGCTGATCCTCATGCCTCCCGGGCGTGGGTCGGATCGCTATCGATTCATCTCGCTCGTTCCCCCCTGGTTCGATCCGCCCAATATCCTGCCTTACTACGGGGCGATCGTGCTGGTGATCGCCGGCATGGGCGCGATGCTGGCCATTCATCTGGCCGCGCCGTTACGGCACCTTCGCCGCGTGGTTGACCGGTTCGGACAGGGCGATCTGACGGCACGAGTCGGCTCTTCACGGCGGGACGAGATCGGCGAGCTGTCGCGCGCCTTCGACGAGATGGCCGGCCGCATCGAGACCCTGCTGGCGGCCGAGCGCCGGCTCTTGCAGGATGTCTCTCATGAGCTGCGCTCGCCGCTGGCCCGCCTCGAAGTCGCGGTCGAGCTCGCCGGCACGAGTGAAGACCCGGGGCCGTCGCTCGGCCGCATCCGGCGAGACATCGCCCGGCTTTCCGTTCTCGTCAACGAGCTACTTCAATTGACGCGCGCCGAGGGCGACCGGTCGGCCTTGGTGCTGGAACAGATTCGCCTTGATCATCTCTTGCGAAGCCTGGTTGACGACTGCGCGCTCGAAGCCGAAGCCAAGGGCTGCCGCCTGGAGCTGGACGTGATTGAAGCTTGCTCAGCACCGGGCGAGTGGGAGCTCTTGCACCGAGCGATCGAGAACGTTGTGCGCAACGCCATCCGTCATGCGCCGGAGGGGACGGTCGTCAGTGTACGACTGGAGCTGCGCGGAGACATGGCGGTCGTGGTGGTCCGCGACCGGGGCCCGGGCGTGCCGGAAGAGCACCTGGCAGCGATCTTCGAGCCGTTCTTTCGTGTCGAAAGGCACCGCAGCCGGGCCAGCGGCGGCGTGGGCCTTGGCCTGGCCATCGCCCGGCGTCCGTTGAGCTCCACCAAGGCCGGATCGGAGCACAGCAGGCGGAGCCGGGTCTGCAAGTCACCATCGAGCTGCCGCAAGCCCACGCCGCTGTAGACGCAGACCGCTGACAGGACATCGCCCTGCTCACCCTACACCTTCGATCGCTTGGCGGGGATCGTACGGAGGGTCTCGGCGAGGTTGGCCATGGATGGCCAGCGGTTCTCGCGCTTGCGGGCGGTCAGCTTGCGCAACACCTCGCTCAGCTCGTCGGACAGCTTGGGCTTGACCTTGGCGGCATCGAGCGGCTCGGCGTTGAGACGCTGAAGCATCGTCGTTGTCGAACACGAGGCATTGTAAGGCAGACGACCCGTCAAGAGCTCGAAAGCCAGCACACCGAAGCCAAAGATGTCGATCCGTTCGTCGATCGGCTCACGGCGAATCAGCTCGGGTGCCATGTACTGCAACGTGCCCGTCCGGTTTCCCGGGCCCCGGAACGAGGGCGTATTCGGAACAGCGAGCCCGAAATCAATGAGCTTGACCTGGTGTTCACGATCGATCAGGAAGTTTCGAGGGTTGATATCGTGATGGATAAAGCCCGCCTCATGGACGGCGGCCAAGCCCTCGGCCGCCTGGGCGAGCCACTCGACCTTCTGGGCGGTCCGGCCACGCTTCGCTTCGTGGATATACTGAAAGTTCACCCCGTCGATGTACTCCATCACCAGATAATGGTCGCCCTTGAGACTATCTCCATACTCCAGGGTGGTAACGACATGCGGATGCACCACCTGGATGGCGATCTCACCCTCGGGTGGACGAGGCTGCTCACGTGAGGCGCGCGCAGCGGCCGCCGCATTCTTATCTCGTATCTGCACTTTCAAGCAGACTGTGCGTTTCGTCTCGAGATCCATCGCCCGGTACACGCGCGACATCGACCCCTGCGAGGATGCGTCGGACACGATGGCGAACCGCCGCTCCAGGTCTACCCGTTTACGACGTGCACCGCTACTTCCTGAGGGAGGACCGGCCACGAACATTTCCTTCAACTTGGCTAGCATCGCGGAAGGCTCCCGTGGCACCAACGATCGATCCAAGGTCTCACGCGTCGTCGAGTCAAATCGCGCAGGGGTGTAATTCTCCCCGATACATACGTCGGACGCGAGTCGAAGTGACCGGATCTTCTCCGAAAGTCAATGCACGCATCTAAGCATTGATGCTGGTTTCATTCGTTGTCATCGATCGGCAAGGCGACGCCGGCGGGACTGAGGAGCTTGCCCTCAGTCCGCGCCAGGACTCGCTTTCCCCCGAATGCATCGTGAAACAAGGCGACCTTGTAAACCCTTGGAGCGTGCTCCGGCCAGTGCAGGAACTCTGACTCGAGTAAAAGAACGTGCTTGGCTTCCGGGCTGGCCGGATACGCCAGGTGCTCGGCACTTCTCAGCATGCGGATCGGTTGACCGATCGCCAGGGCCAGGTCGGCCGGCCACTCGTGAAACGTGTAAACCGCCCAGTTCGGCAAGAGCCACTGACCGATCGCCCTTCCCCAGGGGCCTTGTCCCAGACGGTAGTTCCATTCTGGTACATAGTATCCGAAATGTACAAGCTTGATGCTGACGGTCAAAATCGCCAGAGCGATCACCGCGCGGCGGCTGTTGCCCGATTCGACTGCCCACCATCCCAGAATAAAGACGGGGATGCCCAGCAAGAGCACGGTGATTCCCAGGGGCCGATAATACGCTAAAACCAAGGTCCAAACGTATCCACCGTACAAAAGAGTGATCAGCCACACGGCCAGCAGTCCGAATACCAGAGCGAAGAAGGACCTGCGGCCTGGCCTTGAAAGCGACTGGGTCCAGGCGGCTTCAAGCCCTAGTGTGGAAATCACCAGGAAGCCCGCCAGCGCGGGTATTTTGGCGGCCTGAGCCAGACCCGGAATCACAGTTCCAGCAACCAGGCACGCCACGGCCACCTGAAACCATCCTAGTACAAAGTCACGGGTGACGGGGCTGAACGCCTCGCGCAGCCGTCGGCTGAGCGCCAGAAAAGCAAACGGAGAAAAAGGAACGCCAACACCGAGCACGCCGGGTATCAGCCACCAGTCGGGCCGCTGAGTGAGCGGCCAGGTGAGTGTCGCGGCCCAGGCTTCAGTGGATTCGGAATCAAGCGCCCAGGCCGACCATCCGACGAACACCGCCAGCGGCGGGAGCAAGAGGCGAGGCGAATAGCTTGCGCCGCCGCGGCCAACGACGATCACCGCCAGGAAGATCAAGAGCACCGGGGGCCACCCACCCGCGAGGAATGTGAGTGCGGCCCAGAGGCCTGCTGTCCAGTCAGACCCGCGTGTGAGCAAGCGGTCGAGCGCTCCGATCGTTGCCAGACCCGACAGGAATTCCAGACCGGTAGTTCCGGAATGATCAATGACGCCCAGGCACCCGAACCACGAGAGTCCGAATAACAGCCCTACCCGGGGACCCACGGTTTGAGCCATGCGGCGGGCCAGCAGCCAGCCGATCGCCACGGCTGCCAGCGCCGCCGGCCAGAGCACCGAGGCCGCGGTGGCCCTTTTTCCTTCTTCGAACATGCCCGCAAAAGCGCTGACGGCCACCCGGCCCGGCCAGAGGTCGGGTGCGTAATATCCGTAAACCTGGCTCACGGCACGGATCGACTCCCCCGCCGCCAGGCCCAACCGTGCGTCGGCCGCGGCCAGGTCAAGACTTCCGGCGCCAACCAGCACGAAGGTGATCGCCATGAAGGCAAGCAACGGGGCCACCCAGAACTGCATTCCGGGCAGCGGCAGCCAAACGCGCTCGCCATCGACCCGCACGACGCGGCTTTTCCGCGCGAGGCCCGAGTCTTTAGTATCAGCGTGCATCGGCCGCCTCCATGCTTGCCTTTTCGTCGGTCCGGTCGTCGATGGTCACCGGCCGGTGCAGAACCAGTGAGGGCTTGGTCCTGACCATGGCATAGATATAGCCGGGAATCCAGCCGTCGCGGTAGGTCTGCCGCCTCATCTCGGCGGCGACGTCCTGGATTGTCCAGCCGTCTCGCTCGAATCGGTAAAGCGCCACGGCCGACCCGGTGCGGCACGTTCCACGGCGCAGTGCACCAGCACGGGCCGCCGCTCGGGATCGTCAACGAGCTCGAGAACCTTGCGGAACTGGGCTTCCTCGCCAAAGCCGTCGCCCGGCATGGGCAAATTCACAAATCCGATACCCAGCTCCCTGGCGAGTGTTCGCTCGCGCTCCATCTCCTTACCCGGCAACTGGAAGTTCACGACCGTCTTGATTCCAAACCGGCGCGCGGCCGCTCTCAACTGATCGCCCGTAAGCTGCCCGCTCCGATAGAGGATTCCCGGCTTGACCACATCCCAGTGGTCCCAGATCAATCGATTCTGACGGTCGAGGACAATCATCCATCCGGCCAGTCCGCCGATGGCAAGAACGATCAGACCGAGAAACACCTTGCGCATGGGGCCATTTCCACGGGAGTGACAGAACAGACAACATTCGCCCGAATCTTCGAGGCGCGCGGGTGGGAATCACAGGCATGAAGTCAGCGCGTGGGATGGACCACCCAGATCGGTCGGGCATGCTAGGAAAGATCGACCCGAGCGTCAATCCGAACCGACCAATCGGCACCGGCTCAGCGGGGTACAGCGAGTTTCGGCGTGGATTCTTCCCGCTACTTGGAGCGTGTTCAACGAACTGCTTTTTTGCTTTTTCTGCTTTCGTGTCCTACTCGTTGTCGGGGATCAGTGCCGGTATGGCCATTCCCTGCAATTGAGACCCAGGCGAGGTGCGGACGGCGAGGTCCGAGCTCGTCCGGGAAACCGCGCGTCAATCACGTTTCCCGGTGAAAGGAAGGCCGATGATGGCGTTCAGGTGTGTGAATGGGTTCGTGGCGTGGCTCTCGGACTCGCGTTCTCACTCCAGGGGTCAATTATCACCGCGTCGAGCCGTGCGTGGCGTTGAGGTACTTGAGAGCCGTGACCTTCTGGCCACGTTTGCCGTGACGAACCTTGCATGATTCCGGAGCAGGTTCGCTCCGTCAGGCGATCATCGATTCCAACAAGCAACCGGGCGCCGACACGATCGACTTCAGCGTCGCCGGCACGATCCGGATCGGCCGGAGCTCGCTCCCCGCGATCACCGACTCCGTGACCATCGACGGCTCCTCGGCCCCGTCGTTCGCGGGATCGCCCGTCGTGACCGTGAACTTTCAGGGCTCAAAGGGGTTCCTGTTTGCGAACGGCGCCGACGGCTCGATCCTCAGGTCGCTTTCGCTCGTGAAGGCCGGCAACGCGGGCGTCACTCTCAACGCCTCGCACATCACGGTCGAGGGCAACGACATCGGCCTTCTCTCCGATGGAACAACCGTCGCCGGCAACCGCGGAGACGGCGTGCAGATCAACGCCTCGTCGCACGGCGACCTGATCGGGCACAGCGATCCGGTGACGAGCGTCAGCTATTACAATGCCGAGTCCGTGAGCATGCAGCCGGTCTCGGGCTGGCAGGGTATCCGCAATGCCGGCACGAGCGGCCAGTACCTCATCACCGGGTACGTCGAACACCAACGGTCTGCTGTACGTGGGGCCGATCTCCGGCGTCGGCGGCACGAGCTACGCCGTCAACTACCCGGGCGCCATCGCCACGAGCGTCTACGGTCCCGACGATCTCGACGGTAACGGCGTGCGGCTGGTCGGCAGCTACCAGAACGGCGATGGCAGCGTTCACGGCTTCCTCTTCCAGGGCACGACCGCCGATCTCTCGCAGAGCGGCGATTACCGGACGATCGATTATCCCGGCGCGACAGTACACCTACGTCCACAGCACGATGGGCGGCCTGGCGGTCGGCAACGCCGACGGTCCGGAAGGGAACGCGCCGCTCGGCACGGGCCACGCTTTCCTCTACAACGTCGCCCAGAACACGTTCTTCCAGACATCGTCTATCCCGGGCTCAACGACCACCACCGCCTACGGCATCTGGTACAACGGCGGCACCAGCTACACGATCTGCCGGCGGCTACAGCACGCGTCCCAGGCCCCGGTAACACCATCTCAAAAGGCTACCTGGTCGACTACGACTCCGCGACCGGGCAATTCACCAACTGGACGTCGTTCGGCTACCCGAACGGTGCTGGTCGGCCACGACTTCGTCACGCATTTCGAGGGCATCAGCAGCGCCGAGAAGGGCGTCTACACGCTCAGTGCCGACTCGGCCAGTTCGGCTCGAGCAATCCCGCCCAGGGCTCGCTGGTGACCGTGCGGCGCAACACCGACGGCTCGTTCGGCAACGCCGACTGGGTCGACCTGCAACTATCCGGGTAACACGGGCCTCGTCAGCGCCAATTCGGTGGCCGGCAACCAGGTCGTCGGGATCGTCATCGACGGGACTCGAGCATCGATCTCGTACCAGGCGACGGTCAACGTCGGGTTCCAGCTCTCCAACGTCATCAGCGGCAACGGCGGCAACGGCATCGGAATCTACGGGGCCAGTCGACAACCAGATCGCCATGAATTACATCGGCACGGATGCCAGCGGCACGCTCCGCTGCGGCAACGCGAAGAACGGCATCCTGGTCACGAACGGCGCGGCGCGGAACCTGATCGGCGGCCAGGCGACGGGCGGCAACGATCCCACGGGCGAATGTGTTCGTCCGCCCGCCCCAGGGCAACCTGATCTCGGGCAACCGGGCAAACGGCGTGCTGATCACCAAGCGGCGCCACCCAGACACTCTTGAGCGGGAATTTCGTCGGCACCTCCGCCTCGGGCAATTCGGCCCTGGGCAACCGGCCAGGACGGCGTGGCCATCGTGAACGCCAACGGCAATCAACTGATCGGCTGCACGTTTCAGCAGGATCCCGTTCGTCTTCTACAACGTGCTCAGCGGCAACGGCGGCAACGGCCTGCGGATCACCAACTCCAACAACACGACGGTCCAGGCCAATTTCATGGGCGTCGGGGCCAACAACGCCACGTCGTGGCCAATGGCGGCGACGGCCTGCTGGTCTCGGGTTCGTCCAGGAACACGCAGGTCGGCGGCGTGATCCCGCTGGGCAACGTGATCTCCGGCAACAACCGCAACGGCATCGAAGTGCGCGACAGGGCCAGCGGATTCATCTCGTTCAACACCTTCGCCGGGAATCTTCGCCTTCGGGGCCGCGGCGCCAAATCGGCCGATGGGATCCTGATCACCTCGAGCGGCGGCAACAACCTGATCCGCACCTGCATCGTCTCGGGCAATCGTCGGCAACGGCATCGAGCTCGGCGGCAATGCCACCGGCGTGCAAGTGACCGATACCGCGGTCGGCACGAACACCTCGATCCAGACGGCCATCCCGAACGGCGGCAGCGGCATCCGGATCGCCGGGAACGCCCACGGCAACGCCATCGGCGGCTTCCAGCCTTCGATCGAGCCGCAGGTGACGATCTCGGCGAATCGCGGTTACGGGATCCAGATCGCCGGCTCCGCCCACGACAACGTCGTGTTTCACACTTATCTCGGCACGAATGCGCAAGCCACCGCCAACCTCGGCAACTTGCTCGGCGGAATCGATCTCGGACCCTGCACTTCGTCGACCACAATCGGCGGCCAGGCCGTTGAGCTGGCCGACAAGGTTCTTTACAGCGGCGGCAACGGCTTGACCTTCCGATCGTCCAAGCGCAACACGGTCCTCGGGAATGACATCCGAAATAGCCAGGGGTACGGCCTCTATGCTCTCGGCAATTGCACCGGTTCCCTGGTACAAGGAAACCTGATCGCGTCCAATTCCAGGGGGAATGTTAACCTGACCAATTCCCGCGGCGTCGACTACATTCCATGAGAACGAGATCCCTCGTACGTTTGGCTATCCTCTAGCATCACCGTATATGCTCATCAATCGCCTGCAGAACCTCATCCGGCGACAGACGCGCAATGACGACGGGCGAACGATAGAGCCAGCGGACGGTGCCCTGACGGTCCACCAGTATCGTCGTCGGCGCGTTGGCGTCGCCACCATCGTGCGCTGCCTGAGGATGGATCAGTCCGGCCGGATCAGAGAGACCACGAGCCTGATCCGACAGAACGGTCAGGTGCGGAAATTGTTCCTGTGTTTTCCGAACGTCATCGAGTCCTTCCAGGGAAACGACAATCACGCGCGTGTTCCGCTTCGAGAAATCGTCGTGCCGCCTTTCGAGCTGTACCAGCTCGGTCATGCAGACGGGTCACCACCGGCCCCGGAAGAAGACAAACACGTCGTTCCGGCCGCCGCCAAGGTCGACCTGAGTGAACGACGTGCCGTCAGCCTGTCTCGCTTCGAACGCCGGGAATGATCGTCCCACCGCGATTGGCCCTGTGTACGGCGGCAGTCGTACCGCGTACAAGAACGCCAGTTCGGCGCCCGTGAGCAGCATGATTGCCACCAGCGCCAGCACCCGCCAGACGGTCCGCCTCTCCCGCAACGACACGACGACGAGGACGACGCCCAGCAGCCCCAGGGCGGGCATGTACCACGGTATGATCAAGCGTTCGAGGGAGAATTGCACAATGTACGCCACCACTCCCAGGACCGCGAGTCCCAGACCCAAGAGCAGCAGGATTCGACCGCGAAATCGATGCGGCACCGAAGGCGAGGGATTGCTCATGATTCTGCCGGTTCCTGGTGAGGAGTGTGAGGAGTTCGCCGGGTCGGCATTGTACAGCAGAGAACTGAATGGTCGCCAGAGACGTGGCGGGCATGCGCCTGGAGCAAGATTCTTTGAACCGGCGAGTGCCGGGCCGCGACTGAAGATGTGATGGCACGCACTCCGCGACAGATCGAGGACGAGCGTTTGGCCCTCCGGTGCCGGCTGGGTGAGCCGGGAGCGTTCGCCGAGCTGGTCGAGACGATGGAGCGCCCATTGCTGTATTTCGCGCGGTCGATCGTGCACAACGATGAGGCTGCGCTCGATGTCCTTCAGGCGGTCTGGATGACGGCATTTCGCGGCCTCCGCCGGCTGGACGAGCCAGCGGCGATGCGGTCGTGGCTGTACCGGGTGACACGGGGCCATGCCGTCGATCACGTCCGCCGCGACACTGCGCGGTCATCGGCCGAGCGATCGCTCGCGGAGGAGACGGATGATGTTGAGGCTACGCACGAAGAACCACGGTTCGACGCCGAGGACGCCGCCGCGCTGCACCGGGGCCTCGCCACTCTGGATGTGCGGCACCGCGAGGTGCTCGTTTTGCACTTCCTTGAAGACATGCCGGTTGATGAGGTGGCCACGGTCGTCGGTTGCCCGCCGGGAACCGTCAAGTCGCGTATCTACCACGCCAAGCGAGCCCTGAAGGAGGCGCTGCTGCGCCAGACTCATGCCACATGAGAACGGACCGAAACCCGACGCCGGCCCGCTTCGCGACCGCTTGCTCGGTCAGTGGGAGCCCCGGCAGACTTCGTACCTTACTTACCGCAAGGAGATCGAGACCATGCTTGAGGATCACGAAAAGAGGCTCCGGCGCGAGAAGCGATGGACGACCGTGATGTGGATCTACATCGTCGCGCTGTCGACCATCATGCTGACAGGCAGCGGCCTGCTGATGATTCACAAGATCGAGGGAACCTGGATGGCGGTGACCGCCGTTTTCTGGTTCCTGTTCGGCACCGTGTTCCTGCTCAGCCACCTGATCAACCAGCGAAACTTCGAGCTGGTCAAGGAGATCAAGGGCGTCGAGCTGCGGCTGGCCTCCCTCGAGGAACGCCTCGCGGCCCGGCGAGATAGCACCGGCACGGAAACGTAAGCCAGGAGATCGGGGGCGGGAATTACCTCCACCCCCGAATTCCCAGAATCAACGCTCCCTGGGTGCAACCCGATAGGCCGGTGGAAGGGAGGGTGCCCGGTACGGCCGTTCCCGAAGCTCGTCGACTGATGCTTGCTCGAAGAGTGCTTTCCAGTCCATCCCCGCCCGCGCGGCGGCCGAGAGGTGGCGCCGGACCTCCTCCGGATCGACCGGCGACCGGCGGAACGCCAGGGCGAGGTCGGATCGGATGACTTCCTCGTCGCCGCTGCCAAGCCCCTCATCGTCGTCCTCTTCTTTCTGCTCCACGTTCTGGGCCTGGAATACGTGCTCGACCGACGGCTCGATGAACCCTTGCAGGCCGAGCAGGGCATTCCCGGTCGCGCGCCGCGTGCGTTCCTTGCCCGGCACGGCCTTGCGTTCCATTCGCCGGAAGAGCGTGACGATCACGGTTGCTCCGATGGTGAGGACCGCGGCGAAAATCAACAGCCGTTCTTCCACGGGTCACCTCCCATGGTAAACGGACCAAGGCGGCGGCGGATCTCGCCCATAAGCGGCGGCTCAATCAGCGGCGCGCTCGGCGCCGGGGTTGCGCCAGCCAGGCGGTGACCACTCGGCCGACTTCGGCCAGGCTGTTGGCTGAGCAATTCTTGGGCAGGTCGTCGGCTTTGTGCCAGAAGGGATACTCGAAGTCGATGATGTCGATGGTGGGAATGCCGGCGTTGTTCAGGGGCAGGTGATCGTCGAGGACCTCGCGGCCCGAGCGGTTGTGAAAGCTTTTCGCGCTAACTTGGCGGGCTACCGACCAGACGTCACGTACCAGGTTGGCGGCGAGATTCACGCTGTTGGGCTCCTGGTTGATCTGCAGCTTCGCGCCGCCCACCATGTCGAGAACGATGCCGGCCACGTATCGGCTCTGCGTCTTGCGGCTGTCGGTTTCCTCCACATAGGCCCGGGCGAATTCCTTCGAACCCAGAAAGTAATCACCCAGGGTGTTGGGGTGGGAGCCGTAGACCAGCTCCTCGCCGTCAAAGAGCACGAAATCGACGCCCCATGGAGTCTTCAGGTCTTTCATGTGATGGGCCATCTCCATGAGCAGAGCCACGCCGGAGGCGCCGTCGTTGGCGCCCAGGAACGGGAGCTTCAAGCGGGCGGGGTCCTTTTCCTCGTCGGGATGCGGCCTGGTGTCGTAATGGGCGCCGATGACCACGCGATCCCTCCGCTCGGGATTCCACAAGGCGACCAGGTTGACCATCTCGACGCGTTCGCCCGTCATGGGGTGCTGGGTCGAGAAGTGCTGTTCGTGCAGCGTCGCTCCCATGGATTTGAAGTGGGCCGCCACCATCTCTCGCTGCCGCGTGTTGGCGTCCGTGCCGGCGATCCGTGGGCCGAGCTCGCAGATCTTCTCGAGGTATCCAAAGGCCCGCTTACCATCGATGGGAGCCGGATTGGCGGCCATGGCGGCACTGGCCTCCAGCGAGCCCAGCCAGGAAGAAACGGGTAAAACGATCCACGCCAGCCCGGCCAGCAGGATCAGGCCGAGGACCAGACTTCCCACGAGCGTCTTGCGGGTCCAGCGTCCCGGCGGGACATCAGGCTTCATGCGAACGTCTCCCGTGAGAAGTTTGTCGCTGTGAATCAACCACCGCGATCTAGCTTACCTCGTCCACTGGCCGCAAGTCTCCAGCAGGGAAGCGAGCCGTTCCATAGGCAGGCCGACGACATTCGAGAAGCTTCCCTGAACCACCGAGACGAACGGGTCGCGATCTTGCACGCCATAAGCTCCCGATTTTCCTTCCCACCGCCCTGAGTCGAGGTAGAGTGTCCGTTCGGTATCGCTCAGGGGCTTGAACCGCACCAGGCTGATCTCGATGGCTCCGATCCACTCGTCACAATCGGTCCGATGAAGACACAGCCCGGTGATCACCTCGGTGTCGTGTCCTTCCTGCAGGCGTATCATTCGCTCCGCATCGTCTCGATCGATCGGTTTGTTGAGGATCTCGTCGTCCACGGCGCACACCGTATCGGCGGCCAGAATCAGCCCGGTGCGCCGCCGCCTGGCCACGGTCATGGCCTTGCGCCAGGCCAGGTGCGCGGCGTATTCCGCCGGCTGGGTTCCCGGCCGCGGATCGGGCTCGGCGACGTCGGAAGGCTCAACCTCGAAGAGGTATCCGGCCTCTTCCAGAAGCTGCCGCCGCCGGGGGGATGCGCTGGCCAGGATCAAGCTCGGCTTCATGGGTGGTCGTGACCGAGGCCCCCGGTTGCTCGGGTTCGCGAGTCTCGAAACGCTACCTGATCGTAGGGCACCGGCCGATTACTGGCAAGTCGGAAACCCACCAGTCTGGCGGCGATGCAGGGACTTGTTGCCAGGCCAGGCACAAGGCGCCGATAAGCCTGGCTCAAGCTGATACGACGTGGCGGTCCATCGGACCGTTCATGAAAATGTCGTGAACCATTGCCGGAAACCCATCCACGGGACTATTCTGATCCTGGCTTTTTCTCGTCGGTCGGCCGATGTTGCGATATGTGTCGGAGCAAGGCTGGGCTCGGCTTCTGCACGGCTGACAGGACGCCGCGGACTTCGAGGCAGCGGCGAGCGTAACGGTCCTGCGCGGCACCGGCGGCTCGCCTCAGGTGGCCAACGGAGATTCGGAGTGGGCACGTCTCTGTGGGAAGCCTTCGCGGGACTGCCGCTCCCAAACCAGATCTTCTTCGCGGTCGCGCTCACAGTCGCGTTCGGATTCGAGTTCATCAACGGGTTCCACGACACGGCCAACGCGGTCACGACGGTCATCTATACCCGCACCCTCAAGCCGATTCCAGCCGTTTTCTACTCGGGCGTCATGAACTTTCTGGGCGTCATGCTGGGGAGTACGGCCGTCGCGTTCAGCATCGTGCACCTCCTACCGGTCGACCTGCTAGTCAATAGCGCTTCGGTCCGAGCCATTGTGATGGTGATCTCGCTTCTGCTGGCGGGTGTAATCTGGAACCTCGGCACCTGGTGGTACGGTCTGCCCGTCTCGAGCTCGCATACCTTGATCGGCTCGATCCTGGGGGTTGGGCTGGCCAATAGCCTGCTCACGCGGGGCGACGTCCAGGGCGTTAACTGGTCCAAGGCCGGAGAGGTGGGGCTCTCGCTCCTGATCTCGCCGGTCATCGGCTTCGTTGCCGCCGCTGGCCTTCTCCTGGCGATGAAGCGACTGATCCGCGAGCCGAGGCTCTATCACCCGCCCGACGAGGGGGACACTCCCCCGCGCTGGGTGCGCGGGGTCCTGCTCACGACCTGCGGCGGGGTCAGCTTCGCGCACGGTTCCAACGACGGACAGAAGGGGATGGGGCTGATCCTGCTGGCGCTGATTGGCTTCCTACCCACGCATTACGCGCTCGACCTGAATGACCCCTCGCGGGCGAAGGATGTCCGCCACGCCGCGGTCGCCATCCGCGACCTCTTGCGGGAGCAAGAGCCGGATTCCATGACCTCGTCCATCCGGTCCGACCTCGACACCGTGATCGCGGATCTCGAAGGTAAGCAAAGCTTCGCGGAGATTCCGCCCGCCGACCGCTGGCAGATCCGGCAGGCCATCTATCGCCTCCGCCGAGACATCGGCCCCGCGCGTGTCTCGAAGACTGTCCGCGAGGCGATCGAGCCGCACGTCAAGCACCTCGACCAAGCTATCGAGTACGTGCCTACCTGGGTTGTCGTCGGCGTGGCGCTGGCGTTGGGAACTGGCACCACCATCGGGTACAAGCGGATCGTGGTGACGGTGGCCGAGAAAATTGGCAAGACCCACATGACCTACGCCCAGGGCGCCGCGGCCGAGGTAGTCGCCGCCGTCACGATCGGCCTGGCTGACGTCTTCCACATGCCGGTCAGCACGACACATGTGCTCTCCTCCGGCGTCGCGGGGACCATGTGGGCCAATCGCTCCGGCATCCAGGGCGAGACGGTACGCAGGATCGGGCTCGCCTGGGTGTTGACGCTGCCGGCCGCCATCGTGCTGGCGGCCACCCTCTTCAGCGTCGGTGGGTTCATCATCCCGGGCGCGCGTCCCCGGACCATCGCCGCGCTGACCCATGCGCCGACGGCCGGCATAGAGAGCGAAGTCGATCCATCCCTCAGGGCTCCCTCCCCGGTCGACGCCCTGCGGGCACGACCTTGATGCCCCACGGCCCCCGAGCCTCCTTCACGGGAACTTCACGAGACGAACACGCGATCTTTTTCAGGCGGTGTTCTCATGATCGGTTTGAACGCGAGGGCGGGAGCTGGGCAGTTCGATGATCGAGGTGGAGAACCTGACCAAGTCTTTCGGCCCCCTGGCTGTGCTCAAGGGGTTGTCACTCGGGGTGAGTCGCGGCGACATGGTTGTCATTCTCGGGCCCAGCGGCGCGGGGAAGTTGACGCTGCTGCGGTGCTTGAATGGGCTGGTCACGCCCACGGGCGGCTCGGTGCTGATTGACGGTATCAAGGTTGACCGACGACACCTGGGTGCTGTACGGAAGCGGGTCGGGTTCATCTTCCAGGGCGTGAACGTGCACGGCAACCTGACCGTCCTTCAAAACGTCCTGCTTGGCCGCCTCGCCGAAAAGTCGCCGTGGAATGTCTTTTTCTCCAAGGAGGATCGGCGGGTTGCGCTCGAGGCGATCGAGCGGGTTGGCCTCGGTGCAAAGGTCGGCGAGCGGGTATCGAAGCTCAGCGGCGGGCAGAGGCAGCGGGTGGGGATCGCCCGGTCCCTGGCCCACGCCCCGGCTGTTCTGCTGGCCGACGAGCCGGTCTCGAGCCTCGATCCTGTGACGGGCCGAGAGATCCTCGACTTGCTCAGGGAGATCAACCGGGATCGCGGCACGACCCTCCTGTGCAACCTCCACGATGTGGGCTTCGCCAGACGGATCGCAGACCGCATCCTCGGCCTTCACGGTGGCGAGATCACGTTCGACGGTCCACCTGACCGGCTTTCTCCCTTCGAACTGGCCCGAATTTACGGCGACAGTCTGCCAGAACCTGAACCCGCCGAGGTGATTCCATGAAGCGACGATTGACACTCATCGGCGTCGCCCTGCTGACCGTGTTCCTCCCGGCCTTGCCCGGCTGCGGCGAAAAAGGAGGCCGGGCCGCCGACCGGCCGCTCAAAGTTGCGCTCCTGCCCGACGAGTCGCCGGCGACGATCATCCGCAAGAACGAGCCGCTCCGCGTTTACCTCGCCTCGGCACTCAAACGCGACATTGAGCTGGTTGTCACGACTGACTATTCCTCGATGATCGAGGCGATGCGTCGCGGGCAGATCGATGTTGGCTACTTTGGGCCGTTGTCGTATGTCTTGCTCAAGCAGAGGATGCCCGGAGCGACGGCGTTCGCCGCCAAGCTTGAGGGGACTTCACCCACGTACACGACTGTTCTGATCGCAAGCGCCTCATCGGGCGTCTTCAGGCCCGAGGACCTGCGGGGCAAGACGGTGGCGTTCGGCGACCCGGCCTCGACGTCGAGCCATCTCATCCCCAAGAGCATGCTCGCCAAGGCCGGCCTGGAGGCTGGTCGAGATTACAAGGAAGTCTTCGTCGGCGCCCATGATGCGGTCGCCGTCGCCGCTCAGAACGGCAACGCCCAGGGCGGGGGACTGAGCCATCAACTGTTCCGTTCACTCATCGAGCAGGGGACGATCAAGGAAGATCGCGTCAATGTCATTGCCGAATCCGATCGTTACCCCAATTATCCCTGGGTCCTCAGCCCGGAGCTTGATTCAAAGCTCCAGGAAGCGATCAAAGCCGCTTTCTACGAGCTCAAGGACCCGGCCATTCTGACGCCTCTCAAAGCGGATGGCTTTGCCCCGGTCACCGACACGGATTACGACCAGATCCGGGACATGGTCAAGCTGCTGGGAATTGACCTGGAGAAGACCGGGTGAGCGGCTCAGGCGCGCAGACAGCCGAGGTGACAGGGGCACCAACCCTGTCAAATCGAAGCCTCCTCATCGCCGGCGCGGCCATCGTTGCCGTGTCGGCCGGGTACACGTGGTGGGCCAGTGGTGAATCGCTGACCTCGGGCAAGCCGATCCGGAACCTCATCGAGATCGTTGCCGAGATGCTGCCGCCGGACCCGAAGGCAGTTGTCCGGCTGGGGCGGCCCTTGGTGGAAACGGCCGTGATGAGCGTCATGGCGACGGCCCTTTCAGCCCTGGCCGGTGTCGTCCTGGCTTTCTTCGCGGCCAGGACGACGGCGCCACACCCGGCCATTTCCGCCGTTGTCAAAGCGCTCTTCAATGCGATGCGGACGATCCCCGAGCTGATCGTCGCCATCATCTTCGTCGCCTCGGTCGGCTTCGGTCTCTTACCGGGCATCCTGGCATTGTCGGTTTGCTCGACGGGCATGCTCGGCAAATTCTACGCCGAGGCGATTGAGAAGACCGACCCCGGTATGGCCGAAGCGGTCGCCTCCTGCGGCGGCTCGAGGCTACACGTCATTGTCTTTGGAATCGTGCCACAGGTGCTGGCGCACGCAGTCGATTACACTGTCTACCGCTGGGAGCATAATTTCCGGGCGTCGACGGTCGTCGGCATGGTCGGCGCGGGCGGGGTCGGATTCGAGATCGTCGCGGCCCTGCGGCTGATGCAATACCGCGAGGTCTCGGCAATGCTCCTGGTTGTCTTCGCCGTCGTGCAGCTCGTGGACAGCTTCGGCGGCCTCATTCGGACACGCCTGGTGGGGCAAGAGTCATCCTGAGGGGTCCCTTTCGCTCTCCCGTAGGGTGCGGTCGAGCGCAGCGAGGCCCACCAGAGTGCCCTCGCCTGTCCGGTAGCTCGATCGGTGGGCCTCGCTGCGCTCGACATCACCCTACCTGAGTGGCCCCTTGCGAACGGGACGGAAACAGACCACCTTTAAGGAGAACCGCTCGACCGACGCTTTGCTTGGAGACTCGCACCATGAGGCGGGATGGATTACTCGGAACGATGTTCGTGCTGTTGCTGTCCGCGCTCCCTTCGTTGATCGCGGCTCCCCCTGACGGCAATCGCCTGGCCTATCTCGACGAGGTGAATCCCTATTATCCCCACAAGGACTTCCCCAAGCTGATCACGCCCCAGTGGGTCGGCGAGCCGGGGGTCGAGGCGGTGGTGGTGCTGGCGATCGACGACATGCGCGATCCCGAGCGGTACGAGACGTTATCTCCGGCCGATCCTGAACCGGCTCAAGGCGATCGACGGCCGGGCGCCGGTCAGCATCATGACCAACCAGGTGCGAGCCGGATCGATCCCCGGCTCCAGGCGTGGCTCAAGGAGGGGCTGTCGATCGAGGTCCACACGATCAGCCATCCGTGCCCGTTGCTTCAGAAGGGAGACTTCGCCGAGGCGGCGAAGACCTATCACGACTGCGTCGACCTCATGAACAAGATCCCCGGCAACAAGCCGGTCGCGTTCCGGATGCCCTGCTGCGACTCGATCAACATCGCCCAGCCCGCGGTTCTATCGCCGAGATCTTCAACAAGACCAGCCCGGCGGGCCATTTCCTGACGATCGACTCCTCGGTCTTCACCCTCTTCACGCCCGACGACCCCAGCCTGCCGCGCGACCTCGTCTTCGACCCCGACGGCCGCGAGCGGTTCCGCAAGTACCTCCCGTTCCCGTCGTTCGTGAACACGATCGAGAACTATCCCTATCCTTACGTCATCGGCGACCTCTGCTGGGAGTTCCCCTGCATCGTCCCCAGCGACTGGGAAGCGCAGAACATCCACAAGCCGGACAACCCCAAGACGCTCGAAGACATGAAGGCGGCGCTCGACCTGGTCGTGCTCAAGCAGGGGGTCTTCAACCTCGTCTTCCACCCGTACGGCTGGATCAAGACCGAGCAGGTCGTCGAGCTGATCGATCACGCCGTGAAGAAGCACGGCAAGAAGGTCAAGTTCCTCAACTTCCGCGAGGCGCAGGAGCGGCTGAACAAGAACCTGCTCTCGGGCCAGCCGCTGCGAGCGCGGACGGAGCGACGACAGTCCGACTCTTCGACTCGACAACGACGGCTCATGGACGTCTCGGATCGAAATCCGGACTGGATCCGTCGACCGGCTGGAACAGCTGCAGCCGCCGACTGCCTCGGCAGCCGACGAGCTCGTACGACGCAAGGGCAGGATCGTCGGCCTCCGCTACGTCGACATCGACGAGGACGGCCATCTCGACCGTGGTCTTCTCGAACGACGAGGACTACGGCATCTACCTCTTCGACCCGGCGACGAAGGGCTGGACGCGCAAGGTCATGGCCGGCAAGGCCGGCGAGCCCGGGGCCTTGCCGAAGATCGTCAGCAACGGCACGAACAACGGCTTCTTCGTCCACTCGCGCAGCCTCTGGTGGCAGAACGAAGACACCGCCAAGCTTCCCGACCACGTCGATCGCCGCTCGTTCAACGACCTCTTGAAGGACGTCGAGCCGCGGCGCAAGTCGCCGCAGGCCGCCTTGAAGTCGATCCAGGTCGCGCCGGGGTTCAAGGTCGAGCTGGCCGCCTGCGAGCCGCTGGTGAAGGACCCGATCGCCTTGGACTGGGGCGCCGACGGCAAGCTCTGGGTCGTCGAGATGGGCGATTATCCGCTGGGCGTCGACGGCAAGGGGAAGCCGGGCGGCGTGGTCCGGTTCCTCGAGGACACGAACGGCGACGGCCGTCTACGACAAGCAGACGACGTTCCTCGACGGCCTGCCGTTTCCCGACCGGCGTCATGCCCTGGCGCAACGGCGTGCTCGTCGCCTGCGCGCCCGACATCTTCTACGCCGAGGACCGCGACGGCGACGGCAAGGCCGACCATCGCGAGGTCCTCTTCACCGGGTTCACCGAGGGCAACCAGCAGCACCGGATCAACGGCTTCGAGCTCGGCCTCGACGGCTGGATCTACGGGGCCAACGGCGACAGCGGCGGCACGGTCCGTTCGCTCAAGACGGGCAAGACGGTCGAGCATCCAGGGCCGCGACTTCCGGTTCAAGCCCGACACCGGCGAGTTCGAGACCGAGAGCGGCCAGACCCAGTACGGCCGGCACCGCGACGACTGGGGCAACTGGTTCGGCAACAACAATCCCAACTGGGGCTGGCACTACGTCGCTCGCCGAGAGCGACGTCAAGCGCAACCCGTACTACGCCCCGCCCGACCCGCGGCAGACGCTCGAGCCCGACACCCGGCTTCATCCCGTCAGCCGCACCCTGGCCCGGTTCAACGACCCCGAGGCGGCCAACCACGTGACCTCGGCCAACAGCCCGACGCCCTATCGCGACGACCTCTTCGGGCCGCACTTCGCCACCAGCCTCTTCGTCAGCGAGCCGGTGCACAACCTGGTGCACCGGATGGTGCTGGAGCCCGACGGAGCGACCTATCGCGGCGTCCGCGCGCCGGACGAGGCCGACCGCGAGTTCCTCGCCTCGAGCGACAACTGGTTCCGGCCCACGCAGCTCAAGACCGGGCCCGACGGTGCGCTCTGGGTCGCCGACATGTACCGCGCGGTCATCGAGCATCCCGAGTGGATCCCGGCCGATGTGCAGAAGAAGCTCGACCTCCGCGCCGGCAGCGAGGAAGGACGGATCTACCGCGTCTATCCCGGTCGACCGGAAGCCGCGGCCGATCCCCCGGCTCGATCGGCTCGACACCGCGGGCCTGGTCGCCGCCCTCGACAGCCCCAGCGGCTGGCAGCGCGACACGGCCCAGCGGCTGCTCATGCACAAGAACGACCGCTCGGCCATCGAGCCGCTGCGCAGACTGGCTCGGCACGACGCGACGGCCGCAAGCTCGGGTTCAGGCGATCTGGACGCTCGTCGCTCCTGAATGGCCTGGACGAGGCGACCGCCGTTTCGGCTCTGGCCGACCCTCATCCGCAGGTCCGACGCAACGCTGTGAAGGCGTCGGAGGGGATGCTCAAAGACTCTCCCAGGCTGGCCGACGCGGTGCTGGCACTCGCCGACGATCCCGACCCGCGCGTCCGGCTTCAGCTCGCTCTTGCGCTGGGCAACTGGAACGATCCCCGGGCCGGCAAAGCCCTGGCCCAGATGGTGCGGCGCGATCCGGACGATCCCTGGATTCGCGCGGGGTGCTGAGCTCGGCGGTGCCGCACGTGGCGACCCTGCTCGCGGAGCTGCTCAAGGGCCCGGCGGAACCGCCGCCCCAGGCGGTGATCGAGCCGCTGCGTCGTCGTGGCGGGCTCGATCGAAGACCGAGCGGCAAGCGAGTCGATGATTCGCGCGATCAGCACGCCGGCGGGGCAGGGGGGAACGTACGCTCCCTGGCAATTCGCCGCGGCGCGGGGGCTGCTCGAGGCCTCGCGCCGATCGAGACGACCGATCGATGGTGACGCGGCAAGCAGAAGTTGCTCAAGCTGCACGACGCCGCGCGCGCCTGGTCGAGGATGACTCGGCGACCGTTCCGCAGCGGATCGGGGCCGTGAACCTGCTGGGGTTCATGGCGGCAAGCAAGTCAGACGACCGCGACCTGCTGGTCGGTCTGCTCAAGCCGCGAGTCGCGATCGCGGTGCAGCAAGCGGCGATCAGCGCGCTGGGCCGCTCGGCCGATCCCAAGGTTCCCGAGCTCTTGCTGCGCGGCTGGAAGACCTATTCGCCGCAGGTCCGAAGCGACGTCCTCGACGCGCTGCTGAGCCGCAAGGCCTGGACGGCGTCGCTCCTCTCGGCGCTCGAGGAAACTTGCGTGCCGCCCGCGGAGATCGATCCGGCGCATCGCGGCCTGCTGCTGGCTCAGCGAGATCCAGTCCTCCGGCATCGGGCCGAGGCGGTCTTCGCCCATCAGGCGGCGGCGCGTCAAAAAGTGGTCGACGCCTACAAGCCCGCGCTTGGCTTGAAGGGAGATCCGGCCGCCGGCAAGGCCGTCTTCAAGAGGGTCTGCGCAACCTGCCACCGGCTGGGCGACGTGGGCGTCGAGGTCGGCCCCAACCTCGGCGCAGTCAACGACAAGACCCCCGAGGCGCTTCTGATCGCGATCCTCGACCCCAACCGGGCGTTCGAGTCGCGTTATGCCAGCTTCACCGTGGCGACTACCGACGGCCGCGTTCTTGACGGCCTGATCGCCAGCGAGACGGCCAGCGCCGTGACCCTGCGGCGACAGGAAGGCAAGGAAGACGTCCTGCTCCGCTCCGAGATCGAGGAGATGGCCGCCTCGGGCCAGTCGCTCATGCCCGAGGGTCTGGAGAAGGACCTTTGCAACCGCGACCTGGCCGACCTGATCGCCTTTCTGGAGGGTGCCACGAGCTCACACAAACCATGAGCCTCCGATCGTACGCCAATGTTGAGTCCGCGCGCCGCTGTTTCCACTCACCACTCCTTCGAGAGCAAGTGATGCCCAAGCCGACCGACGTCCGCCCGGTCGGTGCCGAGCTTTATTTCCTGCCGATCAAGCCCGAGAATGCCTCTGAAGTTCGGCCCGGAGATCACCACGGAGGTGACCTGCGCGCGGGTTCGCGTGGTCGTGGCTGACGCGGCGGGCCGTCGGGCCGAGGGCTGGGGCGAGACGCCGCTTTCGGTGCAATGGGTCTGGCCCAGCACGCTGGGCTACGAGGAGCGGCACCAGGCGCTCCGGAAGCTGACCGCGAGATCGCCGAGGCGTGGATCATCTCGCCCGGCGAGGCCGGCCATCCCATCGAGCTGGGCGACCGGTTCATCGAGGAGTTCCTGCCCGACCTGCTGGAGGAGTTCAACGAGTCGGAGCGAGCGGGGACCGAGCCGGTTCCCTGGCTGGCGCGCCCTCGTCTGCACCTCGGCCTTCGACCTGGCCGTGCACGACGCCTACGGCATGCTCCACGGCGTGCCGACCTACGAGACCTATAACGCCACGTTCATGAACGCGGACCTCGGTGATTATCTCGAGGGCGCCGCGGGATCGGCGGTCTCGTTCGCCGGCCGCTATCCCGAGGAGTTCCTGGTCCGCCCCCATCCCCAGTCCATCCCCGCCTGGCACCTGGTCGGCGGCAAGGACCCGATCGATCCCTCGGACCTGACCGGCGCCGAGCCGGACGACGGCTATCCGGTCCTGCTCCGCGACTGGATTCGCCGCGACGGGCTCAAGTGCCTGAAAGTCAAGCTCCGCGGCGACGACGCGGCCTGGGACTACGACCGGCTCGTTCGCGTGGGCGAGATCGCCGTGGACGAAGGTGCAACCTGGCTGACGGCCGACTTCAACTGCACGGTGCGACGAGCCGGCCTACGTCAACGCGATCCTCGACCGGCTGATGCACGAACATCCCCGGCTCTACGGGATGATGCTCTACGTGGAGCAGCCTTTCCCCTACGACCTGGAGAAGCATCGCATCGACGTCCACAGCGTCTCGGCGCAAGCCGCTGTTCATGGACGAGAGCGCCACGACTGGCGGCTGGTCCGGCTGGGCCGGTCGCTGGGCTGGACCGGCGTGGCGCTCAAGACCTGCAAGACGCAGACCGGCGCCATCCTGAGCCTCTGCTGGGCCAGGGCGCACGGCATGACCCTGATGGTCCAGGACCTCACCAACCCCATGCTGGCGCAGATCCCGCACGTCCTGCTCGCCGCCCACGCCGGCACGATCATGGGCGTCGAGTCCAACGGCATGCAGTTCTACCCCGACGCCTCCCGGCCCGAAGCCGCCGTCCATCCCGGGCTCTACTCGCAGCCGCCAGGGCATGCTTGACCTGTCCACCATCCAGGGCCCTGGCTTCGGCTACCGCGTGGGCGAGATCGAGCGCGCCCTGCCCGAGCCCGATCTGCGGGTCGATGCCTGATCGCCTCGCAGCCGGATTCCGATCAGCCCCAGAAATTATCTGGGAAACGCCTCTTGACTCCTCAGACGGGTTGTCTTAGAATCCCGTTCAGACAACGTGTCTGGGGGTGACGAGGGATGAAACGAAGTCAGGCGGATGTGACGGAAGCCGAGCTGGCGCTCTTGCAGGCGTTCTGGGACGCGGGGCCGGCGACGATCCGGCAGCTCGTCGAGCGGGTTTACGGCCAGGATGGACCGTCGGTCTACGCGACGGTTCAGAAGCTGCTCGATCGGCTCGAGGCCAAGGGCTGCGTGCGGCGGGATCGGGGCGGGCCCGTGCATGTTTTCCAGGCGGCCATCGGTCGGGACGAGCTGATCGGCCGGCGGCTTCGCGCGGTGGCCGACGCCCTCTGCGGCGGCTCGCTCACGCCGCTGCTCACGCACCTCGTGGAGGGGCAAGGGCTCTCCGCGAAGGAACGCAAGGAGCTACGGGCGCTGATCCATCGACTTGATCGCAAATCATGATGTTTTCTTTTCAGCATGTCGTCCGTCGAGGAAGGAGGAGCCGTGGAGACGCTACTGAACCTGGGACTGGCCAACGCCTTGTCGGCGACCGTGCTGGCGATCCTGGTCGCCGCTCTGGCGCGGCTGCTCGCCCGCCGGCCCGCGGTCCTGCACTGCCTGTGGTTCCTGGTGCTCCTGAAGTTGCTCACTCCGCCGCTCTTCGAGATCCCGCTTCCCAGGCGCGACGCGGGAGTCCTGGCCGGGAATCCCGCGCGCCGGGACTCGATGCTCCGGCCCCGGCGCGGCCGCGGGAAAGCAGAAGTTCTCCTGGTGGAGGCCCTCGCCGACGTCGCTCCGGCGACGGTCGTCCTGACGCCAGATTCGTGGGCGGCCGGCGACGGTGAAACCGATGTAGCGAGCCTCGCGCAAGTGGAATGGTTTCCTGTTCTCCTGCCATGGCTGGGCCTGGCCTGGATGAGCGGTACGGCGGCGACCCTGGCGCTGGCGGCCTTGCGGATCGCCCGGTTTCACCGGCTTCTGGCCGCGGCGCAGCCCGCCTGCCAGGAGCTTCAAGAACACACACGCGAGCTGGCGGCCCGGATGGGGCTCACGCGGGCTCCCCGAGTCTTCTGGATCGACGCGCGGCTTACACCCATGCTCTGGGCCGTGGCATGCCGTCCCAGGCTGATCATTCCCACCGAACTGTGGCAGAGCCTCGACGAAGACCAGCGGTCGATGCTCCTGGTCCACGAGCTGGCGCACCTGAAGCGGGGCGATCATCTGCTGCGGCTCTTCGAGCTGGGCGTGACGGCCCTTTACTGGTGGCTGCCCGTCGTCTGGTGGGCCCGGTTCGCTCTCCACGACGCCGAGGAACAATGCTGCGACGCCTGGGTCGTCTGGGCCTTCCCCAAGAAAGCTCGAGCCTACGCCGAAACCCTGCTGGAAACTGTCGATTTTCTCCACTCATCGGGCTCTCCCGAGCCGCTCTTGGCGAGCAGCTTCGGCAAGGTCCACCATCTTCGAAGGAGGCTGACCATGATCATGCTGGGAACCACCCCCCGACACCTGAGCCGGGGCAGCGCACTGGGCGCCTTGGCCCTGGCGGCTTTGACGCTGCCGCTCACCCCGAGCTGGGCACAGAAGCCCGAGGACCATACTCAGGAAATCGTGACAATCGTGACGGACGATAGCGATCAAGACGTCGTACTCAAGCCCGTCGAGGTCGCGAACACCGGCATCGAGCTGGTGCTCACTACCGACGACAATCTCGCCAAGATCAAATCAGACTCGCTCGATAAGGCGATCGACGAGATCAAGAATCGCATCAAGAAGATCGTCAAGGATAACCCGGACCCGAAACAGAGCGCCGCCCGGGTGAAGGCGCTCAAGCAGGCACTTGAAGATATCGAGAAGTCGAGGGGCAATATCAACGTCGAGTTCAGGGTCGACGGCAACAAGAAATCGGAAGAAAAGAAGGTCGTCATTCGTAAGATCGAGGATGCCAGGCAGGGGAAACAGACGGCCGAGAAGAAGGCCCAGATTGACAAGGCGAAAGCGCGCCTCGATTCGCTGCGGAACGAGCTGATGTCGACCCAGAAGAAGCTGCACGAGGCGGAAATGGACTTCATCAAGCTGAAGGGTGATGTGCACGCTTCCCTGGAGATGCGGCCGCAAGTGCACACGCGAATTGAGCCGGTCCAGGTGCCGCGTCATCCGTCGTGAGGACGCTTCATCGAAGCGCGGAGCGTCAGAAGAAGCAAGCCGCGGAGCATGCCGCTGTTGCGGAACTTCACATGAAACGACTGATGGAGACCGACCAGGCACTCAAGTCGAGCGAGCGTGAGCGGCTGTCCAAGCTCGAGAAGAGAGTGTCCGAACTGCTCGAAGAGGTCGCGAAGCTCAAGAAACAAGGAAAGTGACGGGCCTCCCCGGTGCTCTCAGCTCCCGACCGCACAGTAAAGCACTTGAGATAGTCACTCTCGAGACAGGCCGCCGAGATCGGATGATCCGGCGGCCTGTCTGCGCTTCGAGTACCTGGATCGTCGGGGTCAATCCCGCGGCAACCTCGCCCGGTATCATCGCGAACGTCGGCCGTTCGACCAGCCTTGAACAAGAGCAAGCCGCCAGGAGTCTACCCGGAGCCAGCACTTCGGTTCGATTCAGGCTCCGCCGGCAGATACCCGGCTGGTGGCCTCGAAATCGGCAAGGTAAGCCAGCGTGCGTTCGAGCTGGTTTTCGAGGTGGCGAACCCTCATGAGGCTGCGTACCCGGCAGAGCAGCTCGATCTTGTTCACCGGCTTGGTCAGGAAATCGTCGGTGCCCGCCTGGACGCCTCGCTCGAAATCCGAGGCCTCGTTGAGCGCTGTCACCATCAGGATGAGAAGATCCTTTGTGGCCGGATTGGCCCGTATTTTGCGACAGACCTCGAAGCCTGAGAGGCGGGGCATCATGATATCGAGGAGCAAAAGGTCGGGCTTGAACTCGTCGACCACTCGCAAGGTCTCCTCGCCGTCGTGAGCCGTGCGGATCACGCAATCGAAGTCGCTCAGATAAGCCTCCAGGAGCTCGACGTTTTGAATGTTGTCGTCGGCGATGAGGATTCTCGGGGTCGCTTTGGCGTCTTGCAAGGCCATCCCTCCTCGGGAACCATCGGGCTGCCGAGATCCACGTGGGCAAGCAGGTGCCCGACCAAGGGGGTCTGCGGAAGCACGCGTCAGGCGTTCACACCCGGTCGGCAAGGTTTGCGACGATCAGGCCGGGCGCGTGAGCGGTTGTTGCGATCGTATCAAGCTTTCCATCTTTTCGGAAAGGTCCCGCCGCAGGGCGAAAAGGCTGATTTCCGAAGATTGCCCCGCTGGCCGGATATGATACAATTGTCTCAAACCTTCTGACACATTACTTTTCGGTGTCCCTCCCATCACTCCCTGAGCCTTCTTCCCTGAGAGGAGGCAGCGCCGTGCCTCTGAGCGACATTGATCGTAAACTCATCGACCGGTGTCTGGGGAAGGAACCCGGCGCCTGGAATGACTTCATCGACCGCTATCTGGGCTTGATCTATCATGTCATCCACCATGTGGCCCATGCCCGCAGCAAGGTGCTGTCTCAACCCGATATGGAAGATATCGCCGCGGAGATTCTTCTCAAGATTGTCGACGACGATTATGACGTGCTTCGGCGATATCGGGGAATCAGCTCGCTGCCGACTTATCTGACCGTGATCGCGCGGAGAACTTGCGTGAAAGAGATGGTCAAGCGGCATCGCGAGGCTGAACTCGGCCACGCCAACGCACACCGGTCGAACATCAATGATGGCTCGGGGGAAGTCGAGGCCATTGCCACGGCCGAAGAGGTTGAACGCATGCTGGGCGACCTTCCCGAGCGCGAAGCGGAAGTGGTCCGTCTCTATCATCTTAGCTACATGAATTACCGGCAGATCGGCAAGAAGCTGGGGATCCCCGAGGCATCGGTGGGCCCGATTCTGTCCAAAGCCAGAAAGCGGCTTCGCAACGCCGCGGAACACCGCCAGGTCAGTTAAGCGATCACTTTCGCCGTCCAACCGCGTCGTTTGGCCGTGGATGGAGATTGTGGCAAGGCCTTTCGACCTTGCCACGCGTTGTCACCGCATCAGCGCTCCAGCGAGGCAGCGGGAGAACTCGACCATGCGGCTGGCTCGCCGGCGCTAACGCTGGGCGTGCCAGGGGCCGTCGGCGTCGGAGCCCCGACCACCTCATCAAGGTTGAAGACCGGCAAGAGAACCGGGCTCTTCGGCAGCGGCTGCACGGTTCGACGCGATGCTTTCACCGCCGCGCCGTCGTTGCGGATCTCCTCTGGCGGTCTCAATCGCACGCCACTGCGTGGCGCGGGAGCGGGCATCGTCTCCCGGACGGCGGTTGAGCCGTCGCTCTGTCGCTGACGGGCCAGTTCGGCCAGGTCGACCCGTGCGTAGCCTGGCGGCGAGGGCTCGACGAACAAGGCACTCCGGCGAGCGGGGTCGAACTGGTTGATCTCCACTCCGCTTCAGCGTCACGTCAAGCGTGAGCTGTTCCTTCTTCCAGTCGAGTACGATATTCTCGGGCACAGAGCACGATTCGCTGCCGCCACTCGTGGCTCTGCCGGTTTTTGAAGTCGGCAAGTCCTGGTACTTCTTGATCGCGGCCTGTGCGATCAAGATCTTACCGTCGGGCGAGATGACCCGGTACTCCTGAACCTTCCGCGTCAGGTTGGAGACGATCATGACACGAGAGTACGCCTGCGCGCCAGTGCCGATCGTGGGCAGGATCAGGGCCGTGGTCGCCGGCTCTGGGCCGGGACGGACCTTGATCCGAGTCGCCTCGTCCGGCGAAATCGGCCTCAAACCCATCGCGTCGACGATCCAGTCGGGCTGGTAAGTCGCCGCCAGTGCCGTCGAGCTCAGCTCGGCATGGTCACAAACATAGACCGACTTGTCCTTGCTGTTCTGCACCCAGAACCAGGAACGCTCGTCATTCGAACCGATGTCGGCGATGTTCGACCTGATGTGAGTAGAGCTCGAAGCTTGAAGTTGCGCGGGCGTTCCATCGCTAGCCGACCGTCGAGATGACCCTCAGTGGTGCGGTTTGCCGGCGGACCCATGGCCGCGTCGATGGACGGCCGCGCTTCCAGGCTGCGAATCCGATCGGCGTTCTCGTTGTGCTCAGCGACGAATTCGTCCACGTCGAACGCGGCGCGTGCCCGGGCTTCCGGCGGCCGTGGCCGGGCGATCGGTTCGGTGCCGATCGTGCGGCAACCCGCCGCACCCAGCGTGGCGAAAAGCACAATCATCAGTCGTGGCGCGGCCCTCATGCGGCAGACCCCCGGAGAGGCTTTTGCGTCCGTCAAGCGCGCGTTCGCAGGTACGGCTACATCCGAAGCGACAGCGAAACCGAAACCCTGAATGGAAACGAGACCCGAGATGAGCTCACGAAGGGAGTCGCAATCTAGCTCGTTTCGCCGCGGACGGCAAGCGCGATCTGGTCACGGAACGCTACAGTTCTTGTTATCGGCCGCGGGACCGTTCAACTTGCCAGAAACCTTTCCAGCGCATCGAAACCCTTTTCGATGGTGCCCAGGTCGGTCGCGAACGACATCCGGGCATATCCCTCGGCACCAAAGGCCGACCCCATGACGAGGGCCACCCGCGCCTGGCTAAGGGCGGCCATGCAAAACGACGTTGAGTCAACGACCTTCTTGCCCGCCAGCGTCCGCCCGAAATGACTTGACACATTCATGAATGCGTAAAACGCGCCTCCTGGCGGAGTACAAGTCACTTTCGGCAATCGCTCGATTCGCTCGAGGACATACTCTCTGCGCCGGGTGAACTGGGCCCTCATGGCTGCCACTGAATCCTGAGGCCCCGTGATGGCCTCCAGGGCCGCCCACTGGCTGATCGAGCACGGATTGCTTGTCTCCTGGCTCTGAAGATCTCCCATGAACTTGGCCACTGAAAGCGGCGCCACGCTCCAGCCGATGCGCCACCCAGTCATGGCGTAGGTTTTGCTCACTCCCGAGACCGTGATCGTTCGCTCATTCAGCCCAGGCCTCAAACTCGCGAAGCACGTCGGCTCGGCACCGTCATAAGTCAATTGCTCGTAGATCTCGTCGGAAAGGACGCCAACATCCGTCTGAAGTACCGCATCAGCCAGGGCTTCCAACTCGCGTCGATCATAAACAACCCCCGTCGGGTTTGACGGGCTGTTGATCAGAAGAAGCTTGGTGCGCGGGGTTACGGCTCTGGAGAACTGATCGGGAGTCAGCTTGAATCCGGACGATTCGGAGGTGGGGACCAGTATGGGAGTGGCACCAGTAAGCTTGACCAGGTCGGAATAACTGACCCAGTAGGGGACCGGAATGATCACCTCGTCACCCGGACCACACACCGCCATCAAGGCATTGTGGATGGAATGCTTGGCACCGTTTGAGATGACCACCTGGGCCGCTTCAGTAGGTACGCCATGGTGCCTGGTGTAATGCTGGGCCACGGCCTGACGCAGTTCGGGAATTCCCGCGGGGGGAGTGTAATGAGTTTGACCCGACCTCATGGCTCCGATGGCCGCTTCCTGCATGTTTGCCGGGGTGGCGAAATCCGGTTCGCCCAGGGCGAAATCCAGTATCTCCAGTCCCTGGGCCTTGAGTCGCCTGGCTTCCGCGCCCATCGCCAGCGTCGCCGAGGGCTCGATCAGCCCTGCCCGTTCCGAAAGGTGTAAAGGCATGCCAATTCCTTCCTTTAATCTATTGCACTCCGACGTCTTGTGGCCATAACCGACTGCGTCACGGTGCTGGGTCCAGTCATCGCACGATGGGTGCAAGGCGAAACGGCACCAAGAACCTCAAGGCATTGAATCTTACCGATCTCCGGTATTTCCCCCAGATTTCGCCAGCGGTTTGCACGTTCCCACGGGGTATGATAAGTTATGATAGCAGGGTAAGCCGTGACGACACAGCATTCCATCTGGCACGGTAACGAGGCCGCGGCGTTTTGCGCACTTGTGCTTGGTGGAATCTGAGAAGAGACCCAGAAGGCTGTTCGAGGTTCGGGGATATTCTGGCTCTTGGCGGTTGCAAATACTTTGGCTTCGTCACGCGTGAGGACGGATCGTGCCCAGTGTACCGCTAGAAAAAAGGGAAAAACAGGACTCAGGATCGGGAATCCCACACTGCACTTTGATCATGCTTCGACTGAGCGTGGGAGAGGAACATGCACCGCGTCGTAGTGACCGGAATTGGAGTGGTTGCGCCCAACGGAAAAGGCCGCCGCGAGTTTTGCGAGGCTATTCTCGAGGGGCGGTCCGGGGTGTGTCACATCGAGTCGTTCGACCCCGTGGGCTTGCCGATCCAGATCGCGGGCGAGGTTCGTGATTTCGACGTTCTCCCCTACCTGGGAGAGCACCGCAAGAACGCCAAGCTGATGAGCCGCGCGGTTCGGTTCGCGATCGGCGCCGCGGCGATGGCCGTGGAAGATTCGGGGCTGGACACCGAGCAACTCGATCCTGGTCGGTTCGGCGTCTGCATGGGAACGGGCATCACGCCCGTCGATATTGAAGAACTGGTGCCAACGATCTTGAAGAGCGTTGACGGCAGCGGCCGCTTCGACCTGGCGAGATTCGCCCAGGCGCGTTCGGAATCGATCTTCCCCCTCTGGCTGCTTCAGCATCTGCCCAACATGGCGGCTGCGCATATCTCGATTCTGCATCATGCCATGGGCCCGAACAACACGATCGTGACGGCCTGCGCGGCGGGGACGCAGGCGGTCGGCGACGCGTTTCGGTTGATTGCTCGTGGCGATGCCGATGTCATGATGGCCGGCGGCTGCGACAGCCGGCTCGATCCCCAGCTTCTGGTGGCTTACTCGGCCATGAAAGCCGTGAGTTCGTCGCTCCGACCTCCTTCGGAGGTTTCCCGCCCGTTTGATGCTGAGCGAGATGGATTCGTACTCGGTGAGGGTGCCGCGGTCCTGATTCTGGAAAGTCTGCGGCGCGCCAGACGCCGCGGGGCGCGCGTCTACGCTGAGATCACCGGCTATGGGTCGTCGTTCGACGCGTTTGGCATCACGCGTCCCGAGCCCGAAGGCAAGGGGGCCGCTCTGTCAATGACCGCGGCCCTGCGCGAGGCGCGTGTCGACCCGTCGGAAATCGACTACATCAACGCTCATGGAACCAGCACCAAGCTCAACGACCTGATGGAGACAGTCGCGGTCAAGCGGGTCTTCGGGCACCGGGCACAATCCATACCCATCAGCTCCCAGAAATCGATGATCGGTCATCTTATCGGCGCGTCGGGCGCCGTGGAGGCCGCGGCCACCGCGTTGTCGCTCGAGCGAGGCGTCGTTCCCCCCACCATCAACCTGGCGACTCCAGACCCCGCGTGCGACCTCGACTATGTTCCCAACACAGCCCGCGAAATCCCCGTGCGCACGGCCCTCTCGAATAGCTTTGGGTTCGGCGGCCAGAACGCCTCGCTCGTGATGACGCGGATCTGAATTTCACTCGACCCGCTCTCGCGGCGCACAGGCGCGATACCTCTTGTGCCGAGACCTCGTTCCCTTTTGACAACGGTTCATCCGCGTCGTAGGGTTCTTTGAATGCGACATCGACGGTCAGGCGGAAGATCCATCCGCGTCAGAGACGAGTAGCGGATGGTTGGGTCAGTCAAATCTGTCAGGTCGCAAGGACATGCTCGCGGCTCGAGCGAGGCGATGTCACGCGCGGTGGGGTCCGACGGACTCGGCGAGGAGCTTCACCTGTGAACTCTCAAATTCCGCGAGAAGACGCCCATGCCAGGAACGATCCGCTCAGCGGGGGAAACGGGACCGCCCGGGTCGAGTCGTCCAACATCTTTCAAGCACGCGTGAACAACCGCCGGATGTTCCTGGTAAAGACGGAAACGGAGACCGTGGCCGCCGCACCCGCCTCCAGGGAGGTGTTGCCATTCTGCGAGCTCGTGCCGCCACGAGCCGAGGCCAAGGCGCCGACCTCGAGCAGTTTACCGCCAGATGAGGCTATGGCAGCCGAGCTCCTGTCCACCGTCGCGGCGAGAGGCCTTTCGACAGCGGCGCCAATTCACACCGACCGCCCCGCGGGGGACGAGGCACGGCACGACGACCCAGCGAAATCCCAGCGGACTGGTGAGGCGCTTTCCGTCGCCCGCGACCTTCGAAGCCCTGCCGCCACACACTCTGCCAAACGGGGCACCACGAGCCGGAAATCGCCGGACAGCGGCCGATTCAAAACCGACCGGCGCGAGTCATTCCGATACGATACTCCCGGCGTACGCCTTCTCGTCACCTGGCCGGACAACACGGGAATTCTTGTCCAGCAGCCCGCACCGGCACACCCGGAGAATCAAGGCCGAAACGAGACGCCGGTCTTCGGCCGGATGGTCCGCCATCAAGTTCTGCTTCTCAACTTTAGCCAGACCGGTCTGCGAATACTGATCGGTCATCTCCCGCCGGAAAACCGCCAGCTCTGGGTCGGCATCGATGAGTCGAAGAACGGCATCTGGACACCGGTGCTTCTGCGGTCGATCGATCCCGCCGAGGCCGGCCGGTACGCCGTCAGACTCTCATTTGTCGATGCCTGTCCCTACGATCTGTTCAAGCACGCGGTGCTTCGCCCCATGGGCGAACGCGAGGCCGTCGCGGTCAGGAACGGTCAAGATCAAGGATAAACGCACGATACCTTCACCATCCGGGAGCCGCCACCAAGCTCCGAGCGAATTCCCATGAGTTTCCTCACACCAGACTCCCCCAGACGCGGTTCGCGAACCACAAGGCCCGGACCCGAAAATCGCCGCAGCTCCCGAAACAACCCGTTGATCCGGGATGTCCTGGTCGGCTGGCAACAGAATGGAAGCATGGTCGAATTACCCGCTTCCCTGCAAAACGTGTCGCTGCATGGCTGCCTTGTGACATGTGCTCAATGTCCCGTACCCAAGAGAAGCGACTTCATCTGGTTCAAGGTGCCGGGCGTCGTCGCGAGTGCCTGGGTCGAGGGAATCCTGATCGAAGCGAAAAAGCCCTTCCTGAGCAACTGCTCGATCCGGATCAAGTTCCTCGAACCCCTCTCGTACGCGACGTTCAAGTACCTCATTTATGGGCCCGACCCGGAGTGGGTGCAGAGAGACGAGGCTTTCGAGCAAGAGATGAACCAGGTGTGGAAGTAGCCAGGAAAAGTGGCAGTGGGCCCAGCACCAAAAGCCACCGTCACGATCTGTCTCTGACCTGCACAGGTGTTCGTGCGGCACCAAGTTTTGACCTTCATCTCCTCTGCCGACGCCGCGCTTGTCCCGTCTGCCTGCCGAGCGAAACCACTCATGATCGAGTTGCAGACTTCGATCTTCTGGTTCGCGACAGCGATCCGCTGGCTGGCCGGGGCGTGCCGGGAAAGAATGGTATGCTCAAGGAAAGACGCAAGTCGAATTCGTCTTGGCTGGCGTTGTCGCGCGGTGCATGCGAGTCGTACGGTCGAGACGGATTCGAGGTAGCCGCCTCAACCAACGAGTTGGTCAAGCGAGACCGGCGCGGACTACACTTCGCAGGCGAGGGCATTCATGGCCAATAACGCGGTGCTCGTGTACGTGCATGGCGTCTGCAAGCTCACTCGACGTTACTCCGATGCATGGTGGGCGGCACTCTCGCCCTTTGCCGCCAGCCTTCAAGACGGCGACCTTGGACAGCCCGGCGAGACAACGTCCAAGCGCTACGAGGTCTTCTGGAGCGATCTCGTGCGCAGCGGCTCGCGCGGCGTTGACACACCATCACCTGCGCGCGCGGCAGAGCACGAGCAGACGCGACAGCGAGTCATCGAGATCCTGGAGGACCGCGCCCGGCAACAGGCGATGACATGGGCCGCGACAATTCCCAGCGCCGATCGCGGCCTCGAAACCCCGACCACCGATCCAGCCTCCCATGTCATGTTCTTTCTCGATTGCGTGACCGACTTCGTTCAGTACCTGGAAGAGCCAACGATTCGCCAGCAGGTGCAAGGGAGGTTCTTCCAGGTCGTCAGGCCATTGCTCGAGGCGGGCGCAGAGATTCAGCTCATCAGCCATAGCTGGGGAACTGTCGTCGCGTATGAATCACTTTGCATCCTGGAGTCCGTGACACCGCAAACGCCGGGCGTGATTGCCAACCTGTTCCTCGTGGGCAGTGCACTGTCGATCAGCCCTGTCAGAAGCCGGCTCATTGACCTGGCACGTGACGGCCACCGACCCCGCATGGTCAGGCGCTGGCTCAACCTCAACGCTCGGGGAGACTTTGTGGGAGGCCCGCTGAGGGCCGTGTCCTTCGGCATTGATCAAGAATTCCTCAACCTTCCGCCCGTGGGCTGTAACCCCTCGCATCCCGATCCCGCTTGCGCCACGGTTCCTATTTCGACGCCCACAATCTCGCCACCAACCGCGACATCTTCGGCCACTTCATCTCAACCTGAACCTCAGATCCCGAGAGGAGTTCCATGGCAACGCGCGACCCTCGAATTGATGCTTATATCGCCAGGTCCGCTGACTTCGCCCAGCCGATTCTCACTCACCTTCGAAGCCTCGTCCACGAGGCCTGCCCGGACGTCGAGGAGACCATGAAGTGGAGCTTTCCTCACTTTCAGTACAAGGGAATGTTGTGCAGTATGGCTTCGTTCAAGGAGCACTGCGCGTTCGGATTCTGGAAGTCTTCACTGATCATCAAGAACGGCAACGGCGAAACCGAGCAGGCGATGGGACAATTCGGACGCATCACCAAGCTGTCGGATCTGCCGTCCAAGAAGGTCTTGATGGGCTATGTCAAAGAAGCCATGAAGCTGAACGATGAAGGGGTCAAGTCGCCCACCCGAACGAAGCCGAAGACGCCTAAGGCGGTTGTCGTTCCGGACGACTTGAAGCGGGCACTACAGGCCAACACGCAGGCCCATGCCACCTTCGACAAGTTCAGTCCCAGCAACCAGCGGGAATACATCGATTGGCTCACCGAGGCCAAGACCGAAGCCACCCGCACCCGGCGGTTGGAGACGGCCGTCGAGTGGATGGCTGAGGGAAAGCCGCGGAACTGGAAGTACATGAACTGCTGAGCATCGCGTCGGTTCTCCAATCTCACGGATCCGTCGCCAGCTCAGGAGACGATGAAGCAATCGGAGTTCTGGCCGTTGTGCTGTGCACGCATCGCGCGGCCGAGGCCGAGGCTCAGGAGGAACCAGACGGCTGACAGCGGCACAATGGCCAGTTGAGTCGATGCCGAGAGAACGGGCAACGAAGCGAGCAATCCGTATGCCCACGCTCCCGCGGCATCACCGGCGCGATAGACGGCCATGTCAATGAAGCCCTTGGCCCGTAACATCTCAGAGCGGTCCACAACGGTATAAAAGATCTCGCGACTCGGCCGGGCGACAGCGTAGTCTACTGCGCGGCGGACAACCTGGAACCATAGCAACGTCGTGATTGTTGGCTGCAGGAAAATCACGATCGCTCCTGCCAGCGTCACAGCCGGCAGCATCGCCGCGGCGCCACCCACACCCAAGAGAGCAAGGACCCTGCTGGTCAGAAAGACCTGCGATACCAGGCCCAGAGTGTTGACGAGCAGGTCAATTCTGGCGAAAAACGCGGTTCGGCCGGCCGACTCGGCGATCGAGGCGTGAACGATCCGAGCCTGCTCCATGTAAATGAACGCCGAGCTCGTTGTGAACAGGAGCGTCCAGAGCCCCAGGCCGATCAGGAACAATCGCCGCGCGTGCCGGGGCGATTCTGTTGCGTCCGGTGCGCCCGGCCGTGTTTTCTGTACGCTCGGGGAATGGAGCAGACGGCGGCCGGCCAGCAGTGCAAGCTCCAGGAATCCCGCGGCCAGCAGCAAGAGGGGCGCAGGCCCGGTCCGGATCGCCAGCAAGCCGGCCAGCGAGGAGCCGGCGATCGCGCCAAGGGTTCCCCCGGCCGCGATCATGCCGAAGAGGCGGTGTGCCTGGCCGCTTGTGAATCGACTGGCCAGCGATCCCCATGCGATCGAGACGACCAGAAGGTTAGCGATGCTAGCCCAGACAAAGAACAACCTGGCCGTCCAGGCCAGCTCCCTGGACGGCAACATCTGAAAGGCGACGAAGAAACAGACGAGAATGATCTGAATAGCACGGCAGACCGACATGAAACTCAGTCGGCGCGGCCGCCGGACCGAGCGAGCCCCGAGCAATAACCAGAGCACGAGCATCGCGGCCAAGGTGGCGGCGAACAGGGCAGGCAAATGGTCCGTGCCGCTGGCGATTCCCATCTCGTCGCGTACAGGACGTATCAGGTAGTTCGCCGATAGCAGGCTGAAGAGAAAGAGGCAAGCCCAGGCCAGAGCGCCAACCTCGTTCTCGCCGACCGCGACCACCGCCTGAAGCGACGCGATCGGCCACCGTGGCAGCGAGATGATTGGCGGGCTCTCTTTTGCTTCAACACCAGCGGCCACTCGCTCGCCCTTCGTGAACGGACCTGGGTGCCGCTTCACGGCTTCCCGGCCTGCGACTTCCAAGCCTTGAGAACCTTCGTCTCGCGCTCGGGCGTGAGCCCGGCACGCATCTTGGCCCGACGATTCTCGGGCAGAGTCTGGAACCAGTCGAGTGTGGCCTTGGCCGTGTCGGCGATCGGGCGGAATGTCAAGCCCGCCTTGAGCGCGCGTGCGTTGCTCACTCTCGCGAAGCCGGCAGTTTCGCCGCTTGATGGCACCCAGGCAGGCATGTCACTCCAGGCGTGGACGCCCTGCTTCTCGAGAAACTCCGCGTCGGCCCAGGTGAACGTCGCGTTGCTACGGGCGACCTCCTTGCAGGCTTCCAGCGTGCGGCCCATGGTCAGTTTCTGGTCGGGACCCAGGGCGTTGAAGACGCCCGTCGTCCTGTTTTCGATCAGCCGGATGAGAAACTCGCCCAGGTCACGAACATCGATGAGCTGGATCGGATCATCGGGAGATCCAGGTGCCAGGACTTCGCCCCCGCGAGCAACGCGGACCGGCCAGTAGGTGAATCGGTCGCTCGGGTCTTCGGGGCCTACGATCAATCCTGGCCGCACCACGGCTCACCTTGCCTGGCATCGCCGTCTCGGCCGCCTTCTCCGTCAGTGCCTTGAGTGCGCCGTACGTCTCGCCATCGATCTTCTCGGTCGTCGGATCTTTGATCGTGGCCACCGGGGCCGTCTCATCGCAACCGGGCTTGCTCAGGTCGGCATAAGCGGAGATCGACGAGATGTAGACATAGTGGTCGATGTTCGGACCCAGCACCGCGGCCGCTTTCTTGACCCAGCGCGGGACGTTGGCCGAGGTGTCCACGACCGCGTCCCATTTGCGCCCCTCGAGCGCCTTGAGGTCGTCCTTGTCGCGGTCGCCGTGCAACTTCTCCAGGTCCGGGAACAGGCCAGGATGGGTCTTGCCGCGATTGAACAGGGTGACCTTGTACCCCCGCCGTAGCGCGGCTTCGACAGTCTGCGGCCCGAGGAAGCCGGTGCCGCCCAGCATCAGAATGGTTTTCGGTTCGGGCGCCCTTGCGAAAACTCTTTGCTCGATCGCGCCCGATCTCGAGCAACGCGCCGGCGCCCAGGCCGACGAATTCGCGACGGTTCATCATCTAACAAAACCTCCTCGTAGATTGGGCCGAAAAGATCCCTTGCCTATGTCCCGTTTCCTGGCGCCATTGCGCCGCTTCTCGAAGCCCGATTACGCCGTTGCCCTAGGGCGGCATCCAGCCAAGGTATCGGGTAATGTAAGGTGGTTCAGAAACTTGACCACCAAGGGACGCTCGTATTACATTTGTCGTGCGTGCTCGACCGTTGCAATCACCCGGGCGTTTCGGCGACGTCAGCTCCAGGTTCGAGAGAGGATTGATAAATGCTCACATTCTCAAGAGTTACCCTCGTGGCGGTTCTGCTGGGTGCGGGCGGTTGGACAGCCTCATTCTCGTCGGCAAGAGGCGTCGATCGATCACCTCAAGAAATCGTCAAGGAGCTTGACGATATCGAGATCCCTAAGTTAGACGCCAGCAAGAAGAACGATCGAACCTACGTCACTCAATTTCTGAGCAAGCTTCAGAAGGCGACCAGGAAGCGTGACGCCCTGATCCTGGAGTTGTACAAGGCACATCCCGACCATGACCGCGTGCCGGCGCTGATGGCCGAGCGCCTGGAGTGTTCGTCCCTACGGACTGCCGGCAGGCAAGCTGCACTCGGAGATCGACGAGGTCGTGGCCCACACTCAAAACCAGAAACTCAAGATCGAGGGCACCTACGCCAAGACGTTCGCCAGGTTATACGACGGCCACCCCGGCGCAACGGTCGTGGTGTCGATGATCGACGAGTACCTCAAGCTCGCCCCCGGTGACCCGCGCGGCGCGACCCTGATGAGCCTGGCGGCTGATCGCACGCGTGACGCAAAGCTCAAGACGGGACTGGAGGATCGAATCCTCAAGGAGTTTCCTGAGAGTCCTTACGCCGGCCACATCGAGGCAAGCCGTCACCGCGTCGATGCTGAAGGCAAGCCTTTCGATCTCGAATTCATCGACGCCATCAGGGGGACCCCCGTCTCGCTCAAGAAGCTGAGGGGAAAGGTCGTGGTCATCGACTTCTGGGCCACCTGGTGCGGTCCTTGCGTCGCGGAAATGCCCGCGATGAAGGAATTGTACGCCAGGTATCACAGCCGAGGGGTCGAGTTCATCGGCGTCAGCCTCGATCAGCCCCAGGAACAGGGCGGTCTGAAGAGTCTCAGAGATTTCGTCGAAAAGAACGCGATCCCCTGGCCGCAGTATTACCAGGGCCACGGATGGGACAGCGAGTTCTCCACCTCGTGCGGCATTCACGCGATTCCCGCTGTTTTCATCATCGACACCGAGGGCAAGCTCCACTCAACCGAAGCCCGCGGCAAGCTCGACACGCTGATCCCCGAGTTGCTGAAGGAAGGTTCCACGTCACGCAAGACAGCCGCGACTGGCCGCAAATAAGGAGTGCAAGCCGCCTCTGCGACGACCCGCATGGACATCGCGTGACCGCTGAAGCGGTACGATTGGATGATAGCTGGCACACGAATTACATTTTCAACATTTCCGCAACGTCACGCGCACGGCTGTTCGCGCCAACAACTTTGTTGATCCGCCTTTGAAACGGAATAAAGCAATCTGGAAGCCACTAGCCTATTGACCACGCTGGCAACTGCCGTAAAGTGGTAGTCGGGATCAACTCGGGGTACGGGCACGAACGGAAAGCCGACACAGGGCTCTGAGCGGGCTCAAATCGTTGCCGTTCGGTCGGGATTCTCGTCGCAAATCACATCGCAGAATGAAAATGTGTTGCGGCTGACTTCTGCAACACGGCGAATCAGCAGAATCCGGCTGTGGCGCTGGTGTTGCAGAACTTGAGAGTTTTGCGAGGCGTCACCCTTCCACTTCCGCTCTGTCGGTTTCTTGTTCGATTACTGCCGGTACCCGAAATCCACCAGGTCGTGGCTGGTTTTGAAAAGCGCCCATGAGTGGCTAGCGTTGAAGCTACCCGGTGCGACCATGTTCGCAAAAGTTCTCCATCGGCCGGCGTTAGCGATCGTCATCTCCATCATCCTCTTATTCCTGGGGGTGCTGGGGATCAAGACGCTTCCGATCGCACAGTTCCCCGACATCGCGCCGCCGACCGTCATGGTTTCCATTTCTTATCCCGGCGCCAGCGCCAATGTCCTGGTCGAATCGGTTCTGATTCCGCTGGAGCAATCCATCAACGGCGTCCAGAACATGCGCTTCATTACCTCCTCCGCCACCAGTGCCGGCGAGGCGGCGATCATCATCTACTTCGAGCCGGGCACGGACCCAAACATCAATGTCGTGAACGTGCAAAACCGGGTCAACATCGTGCTGTTCCAGCTCCCGCCCCTGGTGGTGCGCGAGGGGATCCTCGTCAGCCAGGTCGTGCCGAGCATGCTGATGTACGTGAACATTTACAGCACGGATCCCAACGCCGACCAGAAAGACCTTTTCAACTTTGCCAACGTCTACGTCATGCCCCGGCTCAAGCGGATCAAAGGCATGGGCATCCCCAGGAATCTGGGCAACCGCATCTTTGCGATGCGGGTCTGGCTGAATCCCGACCGCATGCGCGCCTACAACCTGTCCTCCGAGGATGTCATGAAGGCTCTGTCGGAACAGAGCATGATTGGTTCGCCCGGACGACTCGGCCAGGCCACAGGGAAGACGTCGCAATCAAAAGAGTACGTGTTGACCTATGTCGGGCGCTTCAACAAGCCAGAGCAGTATGCAAACATCATTCTAAAAGCAAATCCCGAGGGGGAGATCCTGCGGCTCAAGGACGTTGGCGAGGTGGAGTTGGGCCCCCAGTTCTTCGATATTTACTCGGACATCAACGGGCATCCCGCGGCGTCCATCGTTCTCAAGCAGGCTCCCGGCTCCAACGCCGCCGAGGTCATCGAGGAGATCAAGACGGAACTCAAGCAGATCAAGAAGGAATCATTCCCTCCCGGGATGGACTACGAATTCGCCTACGACGTCTCCAAATTTCTGGACGCCTCGATCGAAAAGGTGCTGCACACCCTGCTCGAGGCGTTCATTTTGGTGTCTCTCGTGGTCTACATGTTCCTCGGGGATTTACGATCCACGCTGATCCCGACCCTGGCGGTTCCCGTATCGCTGATCGGTACCTTCTTTTTCCTGCTGTTGCTCGGTATCTCGATCAACCTGATCACGCTCTTCGGGCTGGTGCTGGCGATCGGCATCGTGGTGGACAACGCGATCGTGGTGGTCGAGGCGGTGCATGTCAAGATGGCCAAGAAGCACCTATCGCCCTACCGGGCAACCATTGAGGTCGTGCACGAGATCTCAGGCGCGATCATTGCCATCACCCTCGTGATGACGTCCGTCTTCGTTCCGGTGACGTTCATTCCCGGGGCGGTCGGCACCTTCTACCGCCAGTTTGGGATCACGATGGCCACGTCCATCATTCTGTCCGGTCTGGTGGCCCTGACGCTGACGCCGGTCCTCTGTGCGATGATTCTCAAGCCCCACAGCCACACCGGCACTGACTCCCACACGAGCGACAACGGCACTGACTCCTACACGAGCACACGCCTGACCCCGACACGAGCAACGGGGAAAGGCCGCGCGGACTAGGAGTCAAGCTGCTTTATGCGCTTGGAGGGTTGCTGGTCCTGGGCGGAATCACGTATCTGGCGTATGAGTTGTGGGGGCCGGTTGGCTTCCTGCTCATTCTTCTGCCGTTCGTGCGGGGTCCTTTTGAACGCGCCGTCGAGAAGGTCACGGGCGGTTATGCTGCGTTTCTGCGCCGGATCGTGACGCGCCGAGTGTTGACCTCGTTCATTGTGATGGGCTTTGGCTACGCCATTTACGTTGTGAACACGCAGCTCGCGACGGGTTTTATCCCGGGCGAGGACCAGGGCATCATCTACGCCGTCCTCCAGACGCCTCCAGGCTCCACGCTCGAGTACACCAACGCCAAATCCCTGGAGCTCGAGGCGATCGCCAAGGAGATCAAGGAAGTCACCTCCGTCACCTCGCTGGCCGGTTATGAGGTTCTGACCGAAGGCCGCGGCTCGAACTCGGGAACCTGTATCATCAACCTGAAAACCTGGTCCGACCGCAAGCGAACCGCACGCCAGATCATCGTGGATCTCGAAGAAAAATGCCGCCGGATGAGCAACGTGAAGCTCGAGTTCTTTGAACCGCCCGCGGTTCCCGGCTTTGGCACCGCCGGGGGTATCTCCATGCTCGTCCTCGACAAGACGTTCTCCGCTGATTACCAGCGGCTCGGAGAAGTGACCGACAAGTTCATGGCCGCCCTGAAAAAACGTAAGGAGGTGACGAACCTGTTCACCTTCTACGCCGCCAACTACCCGCAGTACGAGCTGATCATCAACAACGACGTGGCCATGCAGAAGGGCGTGTCGATCAAGGCAGCGATGGACAACCTCAACATCCTCATTGGCAGCACCTGGGAGCAGGGATTCATTCGCTTCAACCAGTTCTACAAGGTCTTCGTCCAGGCCCGGCCGGAGTTCCGGCGCTACCCGGAGGATCTGAACAACCTATTCGTCAAGAACGACAAAGGGGAAATGGTCCCCTACTCCGCGTTCATGACGCGCGAAAAGAAGCAGGGTTTGAATGAGATCACCCGGTATAACCTGTACACCTCCGCCGCCATTCAATGTGCGCCGGCTGCTGGCTACAGCACCGGTCAAGCCATCCAGGCGATCAAGGAGGTCGGCGCCAAGTCGCTGCCTCGCGGTTTCGACGTCGGCTGGTCGGGTCTCGCTTATGACGAGGCAAGAAAGGGGAATGAGGCAGTTTATATCTTCCTCATCGTCGTCGCCTTCGTCTATCTCGTACTGGTCGCGCAGTACGAGAGCTTTATCCTGCCGCTGGCCGTGATCCTGTCGCTGCCGGTCGGGCTTTTCGGTTCCTTCCTATTCCTGCAGGCCATGGGTTTGGCTAACGACGTGTACGCCCAGATTGGTCTGGTCATGCTGGTCGGTCTGCTCGGCAAGAACGCGATCTTGATCGTGGAATTCGCGGTCCAACGGCGTCTGGAGGGCGTGTCTCTCCAGGAGGCGGCCGTCGAAGGCGCAAAACTGCGCTTCCGGCCGATTCAGATGACCTCCTTCGCCTTCATCGCTGGTCTCCTTCCGCTGGTCGTGGCCACCGGCGCCGGGGCGATCGGGAACCGAACCATCGGCACCACGGGAACCGGCGGCATGCTCGTCGGCACCGTCATTGGAGTCTTGGTCATTCCCGGCCTTTATTATTTGTTCGGCCAGCTTGACGGCGGGCGGAAACTCCTCAGGGACGAGTCCGTTGAACCTCTTAGTGAGGTTTTCGAACACCACGCACAAGAAGCACACGATGGCGAGAGCACACACGATCGCGATAACAATGGTTTGCCGCTTCCCTGCGAAACCGCCGAATCTCCTGCGTCGCTAGTTTCCGAGCCCGTACTTCGAACCCCGTTCCCCCTGGAAATCCCTGAGGAGAGTACGACAGAAAAGTCAACAGTGGAAATCCCTGAGAATACGGAAGGAAAGTCAATGATAGGCTCTTAGCTTGGAGCCTACTTTCCACACATCTCCCGTTGAACACGTCTGAATTTCCCGCCGCAGACCTGACCAGGCCCCGGACAGTGATCGCCAGCCGGCGTAAGCCCGTCCCTGGAACGAGCGACGCCCTCACGCCCCTTGAGCGAAGTGGAATCCCCCTCCTGTACACCTGACAGCGCGGGGCCGTCCACTTTCAATTGCGCCCGGATCACATCATCACCGAAGTGTTCTTGGCTCCGACGGAGGCGATTTCCACAGGCCACGATGGACAACGCGCGGTCGCTGGAGCAGAATGAACTGTCTCATTCGGGCTTAAAGTCGTGCGGGCCGAATGCCTCGCCCCTCCCGCTCTTCGGGGGACAAGTGCCATGAGCAGCCGCGGGCAGCACCTGGATTCTCGCCCTTTTGCCTTGTCGCGCCGCGCGTTTCTTCAAGGCGGCGCGATGGGCGCGCTCGGACTGACGCTCGGGGATTTGGTTGCCCTGCGTGCCGCGGCCACGAACGGATCGCGACCGGTGCGCTCGGTGATTCTGCTCTGGCTCTGGGGGGGGCCGAGCCATCTCGACACGTTTGACATGAAGCCCGACGCCCCGATCGAGTACCGCGGACCGTTCGAGCCGATCGCGACGGCGGTCCCGGGGATGAATCTCTGCGAGCTCCTGCCGGGTCTGGCCCGCCGCGCGGACAAGTTTGCCTTGCTGCGGGCCATGCATCATGAGTCGAACGACCACGGCGTCGCCGGGACGATCGCCTTGACCGGGAGCATCGCCGGGGCCGTGGGGCTGGGCGGCCCGGCGAATACGGGCTCGCCACGTCCCAGCACGGGCGCGATCGTGGGACGGCTGCATCGGGGCGAGGCGGGATCGCTGCCTCCGTACGTCATCCTCGGCAAGCCCTTCCACCAGGGATTGAAGCGGGCCGTGGGCGAGGGGGGCGGGGCTGCTCGGCAGCACGTACGACCCGTTCCGGCTCGACTACGAGCCAGGCGTCGGGCCTCAAGCTGCCCGATGCGTCACTTCCCGAGGGGGTCAGCGAGGCCCGGCTCGGGGAGCGCTGGAATCTGCTGGGCCGCCTCGAGAGCGTTCCATCCGGACCGCGCAGCAATGGCCCGCCGACGCGCATGAAGCGGCATTACGACCTGGCGCACACCCTCATCGCTTCGCGCCAAAGCCTGGCGGCGCTCGACGTCGGACGCGAGCCGCCTCGTGTCCGCGAGGCCTACGGGCCGCACCGCTTCGGCCAGTGCTGCCTGATCGCGCGGCGGCTCGTCGAGGCGGGCATTCCCTTCGTCCAGGTGAACTGGAGCACGCACGTCGAGGGCCCGGAGGATGGCGGCGATGGCGGCTGGGACATGCACGACCGCTACTTTCAGATCATGCAAGACCGCCACGGCTGGATGCTCGACCGTGCTCTCTCCGCCTTGCTCGACGACCTGCACGATCGGGGCCTGCTGGATACGACGCTGATCGTCGCCGTGGGCGAGTTCGGGCGAACGCCCAAGATCAACGACCGCGCGGGCCGCGACCACTGGAACACCTGTTATTCGGCCCTGCTGGCCGGCGGCGGCGTTCGCGGCGGAGTGATCATCGGCGCATCCGACCGTCGCGGCGAGCAGCCCGTCGACCGACCCGTCACCCCCGCCGACCTTGGGGCCACGATCCTGGCTCGGCTCGGCATCAGCACAGCCGACCTCACCGGCATCGGCCTGACACCCTCGGGTGAGGTCATCGCCGACCTCTTCTGACGGAGACGGAAGCGACGCCTCATTGAGTGCTGAGTGCTGAGTGCTGAGTGCTGAGTGCTGAGGTCGCCGACCTGTTCTGACCGAGACGGACGCCACTCCGATGCCCGCGAAGATGCTTACTGCTCTTGCCTCTGGTTATCATCGCTGGCTCGGCCATGGTCTTGCTTGCAGGTTCGGCGCAGCCGTCGCCAGGCAGCTTCGGTTCTCTCGTCCGCGTGACCCACGACGGCCTGGACAAGTATCGGCCAAGCTGGGCGCCGGACGGCCACTTGCTGCTCTTCGCGAGGCGCGAGCCGGATGGCTCGCATATCTGGCAATACCTGCTCGACGTCAAGAACCCCAAGGCTCCCGCGCGCGGCTCACCGACCGCAAGGACCCTGAGTACAACGGCGCGATCTCGCCTGATGGGGTGCGCGTGATCTTCGCGGCGATCACACTGTCGGGCACGCAAGGCAACCTCGACATCGCCGCGATCAATGTCGACGGCACCGGTCTGAAGACGATCAGCAGCGACAATGGAAAGCTTGTGCACCAGGACTGGCCGTCGTGGTCGCCCGATGGCCGCCGGTTTGCGTTCAGCTCGACTCACGAGGGCAACCAGGAGATCTACACAGCCGCGGCCGACGGCACGGACCTGGTTCGCCTGACCCAGAGCACGGGCCTCGACGCCCATCCTTGCTGGTCGCCAGACGGCCGGCAGATCGCCTTCGCGACCGACCGATGGGGAGGTCTTGAACTCGCGGCGATCCGGCCCGACGGCACGAAGCTGGTGCGTCTGACGAGCAGTCCCGGTCTCGACGACTACCCCGCTTACTCACCCGATGGCAGGCGGCTCGCGTTCGTCTCCAACCGCGACGGCCAGTTCGAGATCTACGTTGCCGCGGCCGACGGGTCCGGCCCCGTTCAACCTGTCGCGACACCGATCACGCGACACGTTCCCCACCTGGACGCCGGACGGACGTGGAGTCACCTTCATGTCGAACCGCGACGGTGTGATCGACCTCTACACGCAAATGCTCGAGCCGTAGGCAGGCCTGCGAATCGTTGCGGCGCAACCGCCTGCTTGATAGAAACGAACGCCGTACCGGAGCTGCACGACCCAGTTCGGCCTCGACCCCAGGTTATTACCGGGTTTATCCGAAGAAGCACCATGAGAATGGCCATTGTCTTTGCACTCGCGATCTTCCTGGCCGACGTACGATCCTTTGCCGGCGACTCCGCATTAGCTTCAGGAGGCTTTCATCGGCTCGTCACGCTGGGAATGAAGAGTCCACCTACTGATGCGAATGAACACCCGGTCGCCGAGGATGCTGATGTCAACGTCCGACTCGGGCGCACTGCCGAGGTTGGTCTCGACATAGACATAATCCTTGTCTTCCCATCGCTCGGTCGCAGCGCCGCTGCAGGCCAGGGAGATCGGATCGCTGGCCCGGGTCGGTTCCAGAGCGACGACCAGGCGATCCAGGAGATGAAGAAGACAAGCGGTGTCTTCAACTTCGTTCATCGCGGAATCCTCAACTGATGGTTCGCTCGGTGCCGTTGCCCCCGGAGACGGTGAGCGATCGAGATCGGGAATCAACTGCTCATGCTGTTTCCGCAGAGTTTGGGTAGATGGGCGCCTGATTGAACAGGAGCCAGTAGAAGCAGACTCGACGCACGCACTCGGTGAACTGATCAAAGTCTACCGGCTTCACGATGTAGCTGTTGGCGCCTAGCCGATAGCTCTCGTCAATGTCGCGTTCCTCTGGCGAGGAGGTGAGCGCCACGACCGGAATCATCTGTGTACGCGGGTCGGACTTGATGCGCCGGAGCACTACCATCCCGTCGATCAACGGCAGTTTCAGGTCCAGCAGGATCAACTTGGGAGCATCCTCGAATTTGCGATGGGCGAATGCACCGGTGCAGAAGACATAATCCAGGGCTTCGGCACCATCGCGCGCGACATGAAGCTGGTTGGCGAGATTCAGCCTCTTGAGCGCGTGGATTGTGAGCCTCACGTCGTCGGGATTGTCTTCAACCAGCAGAACCTGCGTCTTGTCGTCAGTCATGGAAAAGCCCTCGAATCTCCCGCATCGGCTCCAGGCCGGTACCGTCGGGCAGCGAGGGCCGGATCGATGAGGGCCAGGAGATCGGTCTGGGTCTGCACACCTTCGCCAACGGTCTCGAAGTCGGCGTGGCACAGATTGTGGAGGATCAACTCGAAGTCGTTGTGACAATCCTCGAGGAGAAGCACGCGAAGCCATCGCACGGCTCTCATGGATGGGCTCCCCTGCCGCCAACGAACCACCAAGCCTTCAGCATTGGCGGCGGCACCGGGTGTAGACCCCTCTACATTGAGGAATCGAACGTGAGACAGAGCTCTCGAAGGCTGTCCAGACGACCGAAATCGCACTTTCAAGTATTTCGTCGATATACTAGGCAATTCACCCAGGCGAAACTTAATTGTTTTGCCTAAGTAACAATAGAGCTATTGGGAAAAACCCTGGGGTGCACCAGAAAAAGTGTTGGAACCGCCATTTATGGTCATCCGAATAGTATGCCCGATCGGAGACGTTGCGATTCCCCGGCGACCAGACAAGGTTGGAGAGTGCCGAGCGGGGAGGTGTCCGCTAGACGTCCGGGGGAATCAGCCCCATGCGGATAGCAAAACGCACCAGGCCAGCGATATCATGGATATCGAGCGCAGCCATTAACTGGCTGCGATGCATCTCCACCGTCTTCACGCTCACATTCAATCTGCGGGCGATTTCCTTGCTCGTGCACCCCTCGGCAACGAGTTGCAAGACTTCGCGCTGGCGCGGCGTGAGGCGGTCGAAGACGCTGATCGTGTCGCCGCTCTGCTGCGAGGCCGCGATCACATGATTCGAGATCGACGGGCTAAGGTAGGTATCGCCCCGCGCGACCGACCGGATGGCCTGCTCGAGCTCCGACGGGCTGATGTTCTTCAGCAGGTATCCGGCGGCTCCGCAACGAAGCGCTTGCAGCACGTATTCCTTGTGGGAACTCATGCTCAAGATGATGACGCGCGACTCCGGGCAGACCGATGCCAGCCGTGCCGTGGTGTCCAGGCCGTTCAGCTCGGGCATGAGAATGTCCATCAACACCGTGTCTGGGCGATGGACCTTGCAGAGGGAAAGGGCCTCGCGGCCATCGCTCGCCTCGGCGACGACCTCGATGCCCTCGAAGGATTGCACCAGGGCGCGGATTCCCGCGCGGAACAATGCATGGTCGTCCACCAGCAGTAGTCGAATTGGCTTCGCCAGCGGGTGAGACACCACGTTACTCAATCTTATCCTGTCCAGTCACACGCGGCATTCGTCGGATCCGGCAAGCAAGCCTCAGGGATCTGAAGGGCGACGAGCATGGCGATGCATGCAAGTTCGGGCCTGACTATTCGAACTACAAGACTCAGCGGAGACTTGGCTGCGCGCATCAGGCGACGAAACCAGCGGAACAGTGTTCAACGACATGATAAGGCCATGGCGTGGAAGATCCATCCGGGGAATTACCCTGGGAACGGGCAGAATCTTCACGGTCTTGGGCAGGTGAGAATACGGGAGTGGGCGTTTGGCATGCGCGACAGTTGCGGCCGAGAAGCGGGGAGAATCGGTCTCTGCGCGGAGGCGACAAGGAGCGTTGCCCGTTCGTTACTGTCATTCCTCCAGTGAAATGAGTCCGCGCCGCGGGGCGAAACGAACCAGTCGGACTGGTTCTTGAGCGCGAGCTTGCGCTTCAGGTTGGCGCGATGGTTTTCAACTTTCCGCCGGCTGATATGCAGACGCGCCGCGAACTCGCCGCCCGTCTTACCCTCGGCGGCAATATGAAGACCGACAGAACCATCAGACGATGATCGTGAAATCCGACCAAGACCGGGTGATCAGTCGGCATCGCTCTACCCTGGTACTGATTGGTCAATGAGTCCCATGCGGACTGCAAACCGCACCAGGCCAGCGATGTCGTGGATATCGAGTGCAGCCATCAATTGGCTGCGATGCATCTCCACCGTCTTCAAGCTCAGTTTCAACGTGCTGGCGATCCCCTTGCTCGTGTACCCCTCGGCAACGAGTTGCAAGACTTCGCGCTGCCGCGAAGTCAAGCGATCGAAATGGCTGACCGACTCGCCGCCGGCGCTGAAGATAGGCCGTGATGACATGCTTCGAGATCGCCGCGCCAACGTACGTATCGCCCCGTGCGACTGCCCTGACGGCCTGCTCGAGCTCTGACGGGCTGATGTTCTTGAGGAGGTATCCGGCGGCGCCGCAACGAAACGCCTGGAGCACGTACTCCTCGTTGGCGTTCATGGACAGGATGATCGTGCGAGTTTGCGGTGAGATCGCGGCCAGCCGCGCGGTCGCGTCCAGGCCATTGAGCTGCGGCATCATGATGTCCATGAGGATCACGTCGACGCAGTCAGACTTGCAGAGCTCGATGGCCTCGCGGCCGTTGGTCGCCTCGGCGACGATCTCGACGCCTTCCATGGTATGCATCAGGGCGCGGATTCCCGCGCGGAACAGTTGGTGGTCGTCGGCCAGCAGGACCCGGATCGGTCTGGTCATCGCTGGGTTCCTTCCTTTGAGTCGTCCGCCGGTGTTGGAAACCCGATGGGTAGCCTGACGCGGATACTGGTACCGCGATCGGCTTGTGATCGAATATCGGCCCGGCCGCCTAGTAACTCGACGCGTTCCTGGATACCCAGCAGGCCAAAGCTCTCGCCCCGGGCGGCGCGGCGGCGGGTGGACTCTGGGTCAAAGCCGATGCCGTCGTCGCGGATGGCCAGGTCGATCTCGTCGTCGCTTTGCCGCAAGTCGACCCAGACACTCTTTGCCCGCGCGTGCTTTACGACGTTGTTCAACGCCTCCTGGGCGACACGAAAGGCAGCAATCTCTACATTCGGGGGCAAAGGCGCCCCCAACGAATGGACGTTGAAGTGAGGAACCAGTCCCGCCCGATCGGCCTGGCGGACGACGAGCCAGCGCAGCGTGGCGGCCAGGCCGAGATCGTCGAGCATCGAGGGCCGCAAATTGAGTGACAGGTCACGCACCTGCTGGGTGGCGTGATCAACGATTTCGAGGCTCTCGTCAATCCGGGAACGGGCGGTCACGTCGCAGACGGATTTCACGATATGTAAATTCACATTGACCGCGCTCAAGACCTGGCCGATCTCGTCATGCAGTTCGCGGGCGATGTGCCGGCGCTCCTGTTCCTGAACTTCGACCACGCGGCGGGAGAGCACTTGCATGCGTTCCGCCGAATCGCGCAGGGCCTCCTCAGCACGCTTCCGTTCGGTGATATCATTCGTGAAGCAGTAATGACCGATCCATTGCCCCTGCTCGTCGTTGACGATCACCAACATGCTATGTTTCCAGAAGGTCGAGCCATTCTTGCGCACGCCAACGAATTCCAGTTCGGTATTCCCCTGGACCAGCATTCGTTGGTAGGCGTCCTTCACGTTTTCCAGATTCGTGACATGGACCGTCAATAGCCAGTTTATGCCCACGAGTTCCTGGGGCCGATAACCGAGCATGTCCGCATAAGCTTGATTCACAGTGAGAGTCTGTCCCATAAGGGGAACAATCTGGGTGTGACAGGCGTATTAATGGTATGAGAATGAACCATTATCCCAGTGACGTCACTGACGCCCAGTGGGCCCTAATCGAGCCCCACATCCCTGTCGAACCCGGCGGCGGGCGGCCCCGCAAGACGGACATGCGGGACGTGCTCGACGCCGTCCTCTATATCGTCCGCACCGGCTGCCAATGGCGATACCTACCTGTAGATTTCCCACCCAAGAGCACCGTCTGGCGTTACTTCGACCAGTGGCGACGAGACGGGACCTTGGACCGGATCCACGATCGGCTGCGCCGCAAGGTCCGCACCACGGAGAAGCCCTACCACCCCCGCACCTCGGCGAGCGTCGATAGTCAGTCGATCGACACGACCTCCGGGGGCGAGCAACGGGGCCGCGACAACGCCAAGAACGTTACGGTCGGAATGCGCCATATCGTCGTGGACAGCATGGGGTTGCTACTGGCCGTCCTGGTGACGGCCGCCTCGGTTCGACGACGCGGCCGCGGCCCCGGCGCTGTTCGCCCGGCTCGACGGCCAGCCGATGGGCAAAGTCGTACGGATGTACGCCGATGCGAAGTACCACAACTTCAAGCTCTATGAGTGGGTCGAGGAGAACGCCGCCTGGGACTTGTCGATCGTGCGCCGGCCCGAGGGGAAGCGGGGCTGGGTGAAGCTGCCGATCCGCTGGACGGTTGAGCGGACCTTCGCTTGGCTGGGCAACTGTCGTCGTTTGAGCAAGGACCGGGAGAAGAGCGTCCTGTCATCAGAATCGTTCATCAAGCTGGCCATGATCCAATTGATGTTTCACCGGCTCCGCCCTTCCGATGCGGACCCCGAATTCCACTATCGCCATGCAGCTTGAACCGACCTTATGGGACAGTCACTGAGATAGCAGCCATGCTTGTCCAGCCGGGCGATGCCCTCAACGGCGTGCTCGAGCGCCACGTTCAGGGTGCGGGTCTCATCCTCTGCCCGCTTGCGCTCGGTGATGTCGCGGATGGCGCTGATGACCAGGATTTCTTCCCCGGTGTCCAGGGGACTCAGGCTGATCTCCACGGGAAACTCGGTGCCGTCCTTTCGCAGCCCGAAGAGCTCGCGACCTGCGCCCATGGACCGCACGCGGGGCGCGGCGAAGAAGCCATGTCGGTGCCCCGGGTGCGCGCCGCGAAACCGGTCGGGCACCAAGACGTCGACCTGCCGCCCCAGCAGCTCTTCTCGGGTGTAGCCGAAGAGGCTCTCGGTCTGGGAGTTGATCAGGACGATGCGGCCGGTCTGGTTGACGATCACCATGGCGTCGGGGGCCGACTCCACGAGCCCGCGAAACTTCGCCTCAGCCCGCTTGCGATCGGTGATATCCCGCTGGACGGCGACGTGCAGGCCGGGAACGCATGTTCGCGACGGCGCGGTAGTCGGCCACACGAGTTGTCCCGTCCTTGCACAAGAGCGTGTACTCGCCGCTCTGCGTTCCAGTGGAGAGGAACTGTCCCAGGAGGTCGGCCATCCGCTCCAGTTCCTGCGCAGGCGTGATGTCGCGGACGGTCAATTCCAGCATTTCCTCACGGCTGATAGCCCAGTAGTTGACACATTGACGGATTCACATCCACGTAGCGGCCGGCGTCGTCCATGAGCAGGATACCATCGAGCGAGTTCTCAAAGACGGCCTGGAACCGTCGATGGCTCTGCTCGATCGCCTCTTCGTTGCGTCTTCTCTCGGTGACGTCTTGAGAGGTGCCGAACATCCGAACGGGCTTGCCGGCTTCGTTGCGCACCACCTGCGATCGAGCATGCACAAACCGCGTCGTTCCGTCCGGATGCAGCACACGCAGAAAATGATCGTAGGGTTCAAGGTCTTGGAGCGCCTGGGCGACCCTGTGCTGGAATGCTGCCCGGTCATCCGGGTGGATGCAAGAGATGACACGGTCGTACTTCAGCACCTTCTCTTGCGGACTCACGCCGAAGATACGATAGTGCTCGTCCGACCAGTAAGCCTCGTCTTTCTCGACGTTCCAGCTCCAGCTCCCGATGTGGGAGAGGTGCTCGGTCTCGCCAAGTAGCGACTGGCTCTGGATCAGCTTCTCCTCGGTTCGTGCTCGCTCGGTCACTTCCTGAGCCATTGACATGATGGCGACGATTTCGCCGTCTGCACCCCGCAGGGGAGTGTTGTGCCAATCGCAGACGATGTCGCGGCCGTCCTTGGTGCTGTTCTCGTTAGTGGTATAGGCCATCATGTCGCCGGCGACCACGCGACGGTGATCTCCCCGGTGTACTCGCGGCCCGCCGGGGGAATCAGCAGCGGTTCGCCGGTCTTCCCCACAAGCCTCTTCTCGCCGATAACCGAAGGTCTCTTCGGCCGCTGGATTCCAGTCGATGATGTGTTGACCGCTGGTCCATTACGATGCAAGCGATGGGCATGCGCTCGAACTGCAGCCGCAGCTGCGCCAAGAGTTCGCCATGCTCGCGCTCCAGTCGTCCACGGGCTTCCTCGGCTCGCCGGTACCGAAGCATGGTCGCCACTTGTCTGGCTGCGTGATTCAGGAGCAAGCGATCTTCCTCGCTGGGAAATTCGCTCTGCCGCGATCCCGCGGCTAGCACACCCTCCTCTCCTTTGCTTCCGAGACGGACGAGCGTCACGCTCACCGTCCCGATCCCCTGAAGATCCGTCACCGGTTCGCACCCCCTGCAATTCCCTCCCGTCAATCCAGGGTGCGAGGGCATCTGCAATGGCCTCGGTCTGAGCCTCGGTCGTGGGCCCGTGAATCGTCCTGGCGACCTCGACAACGTTCCCCTGAGCCTTGTCCAGTTCCAGTCGTAGATAAGCGAAGTCCAAACCTAGCGTTTTCAACAGAAGTTCGACGACGCCCTCGGCGACAGGCATCGGGCCGACGCCGATACTCGCGGTCATGAAGTCCGCGAACGCTTCCAGCTCCCGAAGCGTGCGGGGAATCAATGTCGATTCATCATTGCGAGGCTGCATGCATCTCACTCTCTTGGCCGATTGCTGATTGATCTGTTCGTGCAAATCGGCCGCTCGCTGAAGGTTGTATCCGCGTTATACCGATCCGGATGCTCTCTCGCCAATGGCTGCGGCCGATGATAAAGAAAATCTTATCCGGTGAGACGCTCTCGTTGGTGATTCGGCGGGTCTCGTTTCGGTCGATGTCTGAGGTTGGGACCACCACCAAACCGTGTCTGGTCGACATCGCCCGCAGAAGCCATAAGAAGCACCACCGCCGCTCCCAACTGGCGGGCTTCGTTCACCACCCAGGCAAGCAGCCATCTCTGGTGAGACCACACTTGTCTGTGGCCGCCTTGTCCTCCTCACGAACGACGGTATGCTCTGATGTAGCAATCCGTTGTTCAAGAATTGATCGGGCCGTTGGTGGGCTATCTCCTCACCGCAGTTCATCGTGGAAGCTACGTTCATGTACGACTTCCTGACACACCTGTTCGATACCTCGGGCTTTCCTCCTCGGTGGTCCTGCGGCGACTGGACTCCGGGGCACGGCTGGCTGCACATCGTGTCTGACCTGGGTGTCTGGTCGGCTTATGTCGCCATCCCCTTCGTTCTGGGCTATTTCATTCTGCGCCGCAAGGACATCCCATTCCGGTCGATCTTCTGGCTCTTCGTCGCCTTCATCCTGGCTTGCGGCGCCACGCACCTGATGGAAGCGATCATCTTCTGGTGGCCTGCCTATCGGCTCGCCGGGGTCATCAAGCTGTTCACAGCGATTGTCTCCTGGGGCACGGTCGCGGCTCTGATGCCGGTGGTGCCGAAAATGCTGGCGATGCGCAGCCCCGATGAGCTGGAACAGGAGATCGCCGCCCGCAATGAAGCGGCAAATGCCTTGCGTCGGTGAACGCGAAGCTGGAGCAGCAGGTCGAGGCCCTGCGGGCCAGCGAGGAGCGCTTCCGCCTGCTCGTGGACAACGCCTGGGAGCACGCCATTTTCATGCTCGATCCGACCGGACGGGTCGCTTCATGGAACGCCGGGGCGGAACGCATCAAGCAATACCGCGACGAAGAAATCATCGGCCAGCACTTTTCTCGCTTCTACTCGGCTGAAGACGTTCAGGCCGGCAAGCCCGAGATGGAACTCCAGGAGGCTGCGGCCAAGGGGCGATACGAGGAGGAGGGCTGGCGGCTGCGCAAGGACGGCTCCCGCTTCTGGGCCAGCGTGGTTCTCGCGCCGATGCGCGACGTTGAGGGCAACCTGAGAGGCTTCTCCAAGATCACCAGGGACATGACGGAGCGGAAGCGAGCAGAAGAAAATGCCCGCCGCTTGCTCGAGGAAGAGGCAGCACGTCAGGCGGCGCAGCATTACGCCCAGGTGATCGAGAGACAGCGGGAGCAATTGCGAGTGACCCTGAACAGTATTGGAGATGGCGTCATCACCACCGATACCGACGGACGGGTCACTCTCCTCAATCCTGTCGCGGAGTCGCTTACCGGGTGGACCAACGAGGATGCGGTAGGTCAGCCTCTCACGACCGTCTTTCACATCGTGAGCGAAAAGACCAGGCAATTGGTGGAAAACCCGGTCGCCAAGGTTCTTGCCACCAGGCACATCGTCGGCCTGGCGAACCACACGGTCCTCATCGCCAGGGATGGCACCGAGCGCCCCATCGACGACAGTGCCGCACCCATCAAGAACGAGCAAGGCGAGACAATAGGCGTCGTTCTGGTCTTCCGCGACATGGTCGACAAGCGAGCTGCCGAGCTGCCCTGCGCACCAGTGAAGAGCGGCTGCGGCTGGCCCTGGAGGCCGGGCGCATGGGCGTGTGGGAATGGAACTTGCGGACGAATGCCGTGTGGTGGTCGGACGGTCTCGAACCGATCCACGGTCTTGAACCCGGCACGTTCGAGGGCACGCTTGAGGCGTTCCAGCGGCTGATTCACCCCGACGATCGACAAGTCGTTAATCAGACGATCGCCCAGGCGATTGACACGCGCTCGCCTTACGACATCGAGTTCCGTATCCTCTGGCCCGACGGCAGCGTCCACTGGATGGCGGGCAAGGGTAAGGTATTCTGCGATCACAGTGACCAACCCGTTCGGATGATGGGCGTAGGTACCGACGTGACCGACCGCAAGCGGGCCGAGCAGGAGTTGCGGGAGGCGGAGCGGCGGTTCAAGGCGGTCTTCAACCAGCAGTTTCAGTTCATGGCGATCCTTGCCCCGGACGGCACCGTGATGGAAGCCAACAACACCTGCTTCCAGGCCACCGGCGTCGACCGGGAACGAGTGCTGGGCCGACCGCTCTGGGACACGCCCTGGTGGGACCAACTGCCGGCCATGCAGCAGTGGTGGAAGGATCGGGTCCATCAAGCTGTGAGCGGGGCTGGTCCCGCCAGGGGTGAGGCGAGCTACTCCCAGGCCGACGGATCGATTCGCCACGCCGACGTGGTCATCACAGGACTCAAGGACGATTCCGAACGCTTGATGAGCCTCATCGTCGAAGGGCGGGACATCACCGAGCGCAAGCAGCAGGAGAAGGCCCTGCGAGCCAGCGAAGAGCGCTGGCGCACCCTCGCCGAGGCGCTGCCGAACCTCGTCTGGACCGACTTGCCGGACGGCCAGTGTGACTGGCTCAGCGGCCAGTGGGGCAAGTACACCGGCATCCCCGAAAACGAATTGCTCGGCTTGCGCTGGCTGGAGACCGTCGTTCACCCGGACGACCGGGAACATACCATGGCGTGCTGGAGGGCCGCATGTGCCGACCAGGGTGACTACGACCTGGAATATCGCATTCGGCGGCATGACGGGGTATATCACTGGTTCCGGACCCGTGGCGTGCCGATCCGGGATGAGCAGGGGAAGATCGCCTACTGGTTCGGCACCTGCACGGACATCGAGGATTACAAGCGGCTGGAAGCAGCGCTACGGGAGGCCGACCGCCGGAAGAACGAGTTCCTGGCAACCTTGGCCCACGAGCTGCGCAACCCCCTGGCCCCGATCCGCAACGGCCTGCAAGATCCTGCGTCTGACGGACGACCGAGCGGCGCGCGAACGAGCGCGTGAGATGATGGAACGGCAACTTGCGCAACTGGTCCGGCTCGTGGACGATCTGCTCGACATCAGCCGCATCAGCCGGAACCGGCTCGAGCTGCGCAAGGCTCGCGTCACCCTGGCGTCGGTGGTCGAGAATGCGGTCGAGACTGCCCGCCCGCTCATCGAATCGAAAGGGCATGCCTTCATCGTGACGCTTCCCTCCGAGCCGGTTTACCTCGACGCCGACTTGACACGACTGGCGCAGGTGTTCGGAAACCTGCTCAACAATAGTGCCAAGTACACCGACCCGGGCGGGCGCATCGAGTTGATCGCCGAGGTCGACGGTCGTATGGTCACGGTAAAAGTGCGAGACAACGGCATCGGCATCCCTGCCGAACATCAGCCCCGCATCTTCGAGATCTTCTCGCAGGTTGACCACGGCATCGAACGTTCGCAGGGCGGGCTGGGCATCGGGCTGACCTTGGTTCAAGGCCTGGTCGAGATGCACGGCGGAAGCGTTGGAATTCATAGTGCCGGCACGGGCCAGGGGAGCGAGTTCGTGGTCCGCCTGCCGGTGTCCCGAAGTAACCGCCTGGGAGAGCAGCGTTCGGCTCGCCTGAACCATGCCACCTCGACCCGACGGCGCATTCTCGTGGTTGACGACAATCGTGACGCCGCTGCCAGCCTCGTCATGATGCTGTCACTTCTGGGCCACGACACCCGCACGGCCCACGACGGCCTTGAAGCTTTGGACCTGGCGGAGGCATTCCGGCCCGACGTGATCCTGCTCGATATCGGTCTGCCCAAGCTCAACGGCTACGATGTTTGCCGGCGGATCCGCCAGAACCCGTGGGGTCAGGGCATGATCATCATCGCCGCCACGGGCTGGGGTCAGGACGAGGACCGAAAACGCTCCCACCAGGCCGGGTTCAATCACCACATGGTCAAGCCCGTTGACCCTGTCGCCCTGGACCAGATACTTGCCACCGCCAGGCCGGCTATGAGTCAGTAGCCAGGCCCGGCCTGTGCGCCAAACCGGCCTCCCTGGACGAGGTGAACACGTTCATGGGGTTTTCACCAGCGCCCTGGCGACCGCCTTCCTGATCTCGTCACCCCGCATTCCGCGGTCGACGATCTTGCCGTCGGGGCCGACCAGAACGAACGCCGGGATCGCCTCGACGCCGAACTTGCCGGGAATCGGGCCGTGAATGCCGACTCCCAGGAAGGCCTGCGTCCACGGCAGCTTGCGCTTCTCCTGGAATTTCCTGGGCTCCTCGATCTTCTCATCGACGCTCAGGCTGAGGATCGCGAACCGCTCGTCCTTGCCGAAGGCCTCGTGCACGGCCTGGAGTTGAGGGATCTCGCCGATGCACGGGCCGCACCAGGTTGCCCAGAAGTCGAGCAGCACGTACCGCCCACTGAAGTCGGCCAATGTCAGCGGCTTGCCGTCCAGGGTGGTCGCTTCGATCACCGGAGCAACCGCTCCGGGCCCCGGCGCGTTCCTGCGGAATGACGAGAGTTCCTCCGCGGCTGGCTTCTCATGATAAGCTCCGACGCGGAGCGTCCCCAGATCGATCGGGCCCGCTTTCTCGGGCCGCACTGCGCCGGCGGCGGGATAGCTGTTCTCCCTCTGCACCGCGATGCCATATTCCTGGCCAACCACCAGTGACGGCAGGGTGAACCTGCCTTTCGTCGTCGGTCACGACCTTGGGGGCGAAACAGTCCATCGACACTCTCTGCTCCTCGTCGAGGTAAACACGCCGGCCCCAGGAGAGCTTCTGGTTCACCGTCGGCTTCCCTTGCTCGTCGAGGAGCAGGCCGGTGGCCGTCGCGGTCGGTGACAGGGCGATCTCGACATGGGGATCCTCGGCGCCGACCTCGACGATCGCTCCGAGCGTTCCGTCGGGGTTCTTGGCACAGATGACCAGAGGATCAAGCGTCCGCTCGGCGTGGAACCGCCCGTCCGCGTCGGTCGTCACTGTGAAGGGAATCGCCATCATGTTGGCGGCGGCGACCTCGACCTTCGCACCGGCGACACCAGTATGCTTCGCGCTGGCCAGCACGACCCGGCCCGTGAGCGTGCCCTTCTCGGGCCGGGGCATCCGGAAGTCGCGGACCAGCTCGGCCTCATCCTTGATGGTGATTTTTTCATTCTCGCGTTCGGGGCGGACCCATGAGCGTGTAGGTGCCCGGTCCGACGCGGATCGAGTAATGACCCGAAGAGTCAGTCGTCGCGCCGAACTGCCGGCCTGATCTCGCGAGCGACGGTGTCGCCCTGTTCCCGGAATCTTCAGGTGCCGGGCCGCCGGCCTCGTCGAGCCAGATGTAACTGATTGGGTGCGGGCCGGTTGCCCGATCCGACGGTGACCCTCCCGTGGATGATGGTCCCCCGGGTGAGCTTGAAGTCTACCCCTTCGGCCGGCTTGCCCTCGCGGACAACCACGTCGAGGCGAGACGGTGCTGCCCAGTCCTTGTCCTCGACATAGACGGCATAGGCTTCGCCCGGGCTGATCGTCAGCTCGTAGGTCCCGTCTGCGCCCGTGCGAGTGCTGGTCCTGCCCATAATCCGATCGCCTGGCCGCTGCCGTAGGCGTGGACCTCGATGCCCGGCGCGGGCGAGCCATCGGGAAACGTGACGCGACCGCGGATCGTCTCGGCTCGGATCACCTTGGCGGTGACTGGTCCCGGTCTGACCATCTTCGATCGTGACGCGGCGTCGAGCGTAACCCTCGCCCACCGGCCAGAACTGGAGCACGTCCTTCGACGGCGGCAGCCAGTCGAAGGTGGCGATGCCATCCGGCCCGGTCGTCGCGGTCAGTCTCCGGCTGGAGACGTTGACCTCGCTCCGCCGACCCTCCTTGTGGACCAGCCAGATGTGGAAGCCAACTCCTGATAGGGGCTTGCCGCCGCTGTCCACGGCCTTGATCCGGGCCGTGCGGACGCCGTCGAGCGTGAGATCGACGGATCCAGGCAGACTCGCGGCTGAAGCCCCTCCCTGCGACCGGCCTGCTTCGTCAATCTGGCCGAATTCGGCGTAGTCGAACCCCAGGCCCGCCTTGAGCGCGAAGATCCACTCGACCTTGGCATCGGCCGGCACAAGGAGCCTGGCTGATCCGTCGCGGTCCGGTCGTCGCATCGTCGAAACACACCGCCGCTGCCGGCGACCTCGACCGCCGCGCTCTGGACTGGAACCTTGCTCTTGTCGGTGACGTGAACCACGACCTCCCGGCCCGGCTTCACGACAATCCGGGCCGGCGCCTCGGACGCCTCCTTGGTCAGGTTGTAGTCGTACTGGAAACGATCCGAGCCGATCGCCGGCTGCCGGAGCGGGCGAGCAACGCCACGCCGTCGACTCGCCGGCGTGGGTTCGTGATCGCGAATGACCCGTCCGCGCCGGTGACTCCTCGTGCCTCGATCGGCGTGAAGGCCTCGGCCAGGACCTCGGCCCCTGCGACCGGCCGGCCAGCGTCGTCAACGACGACCCCGTGGAGTTGTGCTTTTCGGGGCGAAGGTTTCTCGTCGGGGTCGGCCTTCGGGGTCTCGGTGACGGCCGGCCGGCACCAGGCGCTTCCGCGGGCGGAACGCCTTGCTTCATTCCGACAGCCCAGGCGACGCCTACCGTCAGGCAGGCCGCGGCGCCGAGGGAGACGGCGGTGATCAGGATCAGTTTCAGCTTGGCTGCGGAAATCATTGCGAGCACTCCTTCCGCCAGCGAGGATACGGTTGCCGGAACCGTCCCGGCAGCCGCTCCGCCGGCCGCGAATTTCAAAGCCAGATCGCACCGTTGAGTCAGCCAGCGACTCGGGCAAACAGGCGCTCGCCGGCTGGGCGATCAGCGCCGCGATCGTGCCCGTCCCGAGCGTAACGCCCCGTTTCGACAATCGATCACGGAGCAGCGTTCGTCCCCGGGCCAGCCGGCTGGAGAGAGTCCCCTCCGGCAGCCCGAGCTGTCGCGCGGCATCCTGCCGCGAAGCCCCTTCCAGCTCGCAGAGCAAGACGGCTTCGCGGTAGCGCTTCGGAAGACGATCGATCTCCTCGTCGAGCAGGTCGAGCAGGTCGTCTCGCCCTTGGTCCGGCGTGGAAACCGCCTTCGATTCGTCCATCGCCCCGCCCTCCCACTTCTGTCGCCTTGCCGACCGTCGTCTGGCCTCCTTCGCCGTCCGGACCGCCACTCCGTAGAGCCAGGGTTTCAGCCTCTCCAGGCGTTTGACCGTCCCGGCTTTGCGAGCCAGGACGAAGAAGACTGCCTGGAACGCGTCTTCCAGGTCGGCCGATCCTGAAAGCATCCGGCGGCAGACGCTCAGCACCATCGGTCCGTGCCGCTGAACGAGCGCCGCGAATGCATCCTCGCGGTCATTGCCCTCGCTCTCGAGAAAACGCTCCACCAGTTGCCTGTCCGGCAATGCGCCGACCACTCCCAGTGAGTGCAGCGTCCTGATCTGCCGGAGCGCCTGATTGGCCGATTCTCTGGACATCGAAGCTGCTCCCGGTCCCGTTGGCCCCGTCTTTGCAACTATACTGACCTGAACGTGGCCCGCGCGTCCGGGAGTTTTCGAGAATTCTCCGAGAGAGGGGTCGAGATGAATCAAAATCTGTCCGAGAGAGATCCCGCTCGGAAACTCCGCCACCCGAGGCGCGAAGCATTCCATGGCCCGCGGTGTCACCCGCGCGGCTACCGCGGCGATTCGTCTGTCGAGATGGACTATTGAAGGGCGAACCTCAGGGCCTTCGTCTGGCCGTCGCGGAGCACCTTCGCGGCCACCTATTCGCCCGGCCGCTTCCTTCGGAGTGTGTACGCAAGCACTTCCGACTCGGACATCCGGGCGCTCAGGCCGTCAAACGTGACCAGGACGTCGCCCTTCTGGAATCCGGCCCGTTTGGCGACGGCGTGCTCGCCGTATTCGCCGAGATGCCGGACCCGCAAGGCCATGCCTTCGTGAGGCAGTTTGGCCGACTTTCGCTCTTCGTCTGTCAGATCGTCGAGCTTCATTCCTCCAAGCGCCATTCGTCTCAGGTCCCAGGTCGACGCCCGCCACGAGATGTTCCCCAGCCGCCACCCCTCCTGGAGATCAAGCGTCGCGTTCCACGTCTCGCCGCCCCGGCGCACCTGGGCTGGGAGCTTCGTCGAAGCTGGAGCCTTGTGCAGGACCCACTGCAAGTCGGCGATCGAGAGTAATGGCTGCCCCGCCAGTGCCACGATGTTGTCGCCGGGTCGCAGACCGGCCCGCTCTGCAATGGAGCCGGGCGCGACTCGCTCGAGCGTTGCCGTTTCCTTGGGGTCCAGCTTCAATCCCAGCACGCCCGGATCGGGGTACGGGAGCAGCACCTCGTCGGGAATCGGCTCGCCAGCCGCACGATACACCAACCTCTCGGCTTCGCGGATCTGGTGGCAGTGCATGCAGCTTTTCGCCACCTGCCCTTCGTAGTTGAGCGACTCTCCGTACTTGCCCGAAAGGCTTGGATAGTCCCTGGGCGACTTGAACCGGGAGGCCTTGACCTGTTTGCCCGCCAGCGATGGCTTGACCGCCGCGTAATTCCGGTGCATCCGCAGGCGCAGACTCCATCGCTTTGCGGAGCCCTTCCAGCGAAATGTCCTCATACTCGGGTCGCTCCGATCGCGTTCCGAACCGCCCGTAGATGGTCAGGTCAGGATTCATGAGGTAGGCGGCGAAGGACTGGTCGAAGTCATGCTGGAAGACCGTCAGGTCGATGGTGTTCGCCTGGACGATCCGGACGCAGACGAACTCGTCCAGGAGGTCCCGGATGATCGGGTCTCGGCGGGCCACGTCGTCGTCGAACTTCTGGCAGGCCACGCACGGGATGCAGCGGAAGACGACCAGAAGCGGCTTGCCCGACGCCTTGGCGGCTCGGATGCCCTCTCCCAGGTCGTTGTAGATCCAGTCCTTCGATGCCTGGAAGGTCTCACGGTCGTGGCGGACCTTGGCGTCTCGGTCCTGGGCCAGGATCGGCGAGGGCAGCAAGAGCAGGGCAAGCCATAGGAGCCAGGGTCGCATGGGGCTTCTCCTCGGAGGCGTGGACGCATGTCTGGACATCTTATCCCATTCCATCCGCGTCTGGAACCCTGCGGCTTGCCCGTTCATCGAAACTGGCGCGGCCACTTGCATGATTCTGAAAACCCGTAATTTCAACTCACCTTTGCAAGATCGAGGAAAACGATCATCGAAGGGTTGCCGACGGGGGAGTAATGGCCGGTGAAGGCGAGGCCGCCGGTTTTACGATCAATACGAAAGACGGCGATGCTGTCAGCCCGCTGATTGCAGCAATAGAGGAACTGCCCGGTGGGGTCGAAGTTGAAACTGCGCGGATAGTCCCCGCGCGTCCATTCATCCCCGACAAATGCAAGGGTCCCGTCGGGCCTGATGGAGAAGATGCCGATGCTGTCGTGCAGCCGGTTGCCGGCATAGACGAACCGGCCATCGGCGGAAACCAGGATCTCGGAGCAGAAGTTACTGCCGGCAAAACCGGGTGGCAGGGTGGAGATTGTTTGCCGTGAGGTTAACCGACCTGTTTCGGCATCGTAGTCAAACAAGACGATGGTCGAGCCTTCCTCCTGGATGGAATACAACCATCGGCCATTGGGGTGAAAGTGGAAATGTCGCGGTCCGTCTCCCGGCGGCAGCGAGACGGCGGGCGGCTCATTCGGACTCAGCACGCCCTTCTGCTGCGTCGAACTTCCAGATGAAGATTTGATCCAGGCCCAGATCCACATGCAGCACGAAGCGACCGGAGGGATCGGCCTGAATCATGTGCGCATGAGTTCGATCATGTCCGCTGATCGCAAAGCTACCCGGTGGCGCGTGGGTCGCCTTGGTGGGGCCGATCTTGCCGGCATCAACCTTGATATCCGTGGCGGCGCCCAGCCGACCATCGGTGAGAATCGGCAGCACCGCGACGGAGCCCCCAAAGTAGTTGGCCACCAACACGAACCGTCCGGACGGATGGACGCTCACATAGGTCGGACCGGCGCCACCCGAAGGAACGGTGTTGAGCAGATCCAATTTCCCGTCTGATCGATTGATGGCGAAGGCACTGACCGTGCCGTCCTTGTGGTTCGCCCATCCGATCCGTTTCGTTGCCGGAATAAAGGCGGGTTCCGGCGGCATTCAAAACCAGGCAGCTCGGGCTTGTGCCCATCTCGTGAATGCCGGCGGGAGACATCGCCCCGGTGCCGCGATTGACCTGAAAGAGGTGAATGCCGCGACCATTGCCGGGAGGTAGATCCACCTGGGTTGGCAACATATCGCGGAGCGGAGAACTGAAGGTACCGACATAGGCAAGGAGCGGCCCGGCGGCTTCACCCGATCGCGCCTCGACCAAACCGTCCCACAGGGGAGTTGTCACCGCGAGTGCGACAGAGGTTTTCAAGAATGAACGCCGGGAATTGTCCGAAGGAATCATGGTGAAAACAGCCTGTCTGGTTGAGAGGACGGTTGGAATAAGACCGGTTCCGAGATACCAACTCCATCAAGGCGGGTGATGATGACGCCTGCGAGCGGGGGCTGGCCGAGTTGCCCGGTGGACCTATCACTCGTGAACGGCCTGCCGTTTCAACTGGGAAAGCACGTTGTCCACTTCCTTGGGCTCCGGTGGTTTCACGAGGTGGTGATCGAAACCGGCTTCGGCCGTGCGGCGGCGGTCGACTTGCTGCCCCCAGCCGGTCAGTGCCGCCAGCACCACTTTCTCCCGGCCGGGCTGCTGCCGTATTCGTCGAGCGACTTCGTAGCCGTCCATCCCTGGCATCCCGATATCCAGGAACAACGCATCTGGCGCACACGATTCCGTCATTTCCAGCGCGGCCACGCCGCTGTACGCCACGCGGACCTCGTGGCCTTCCAGCCGGAGCAGGTCGGCGAGGCTGTCGGCGGCATCCTGATTGTCGTCCACGACCAGGAGTCGGTAGCCCGAAGGCGAGGGCTTTTGATGTGCCTGCCGCCCCTCCTCTTGGCCGAGGTCCTGATCAATCCCCTGCGCGGAGATTGGCAGCCGCACGACGAACTCGCTGCCCTTACCCAGCCCTTCGCTGCGAGCCTCGATTGTCCCGTTGTGCATTTCCACGAGGTTCTTCACCAGGGTCAGTCCGATGCCCAGTCCTCCCTGCGACCGTTTGGCGGCGTGGTCCACCTGCACGAACAACTCGAAGATGCGGGGGAGCATGTCCGGGGTGATCCCGATGCCGTTGTCCCGAACCCGGAGTACCGCCATGTGGCCATCACGTTCCGCTGTCAGCCAGATGTGACCATTCGGCTCGGTGTACTTGGCGGCGTTGGTCAGGAGGTTGCCGACGACCTGGGCGAGTCGCACCGGGTCGGCGTCGATGGGCAGGGATTCGCGTGGCATGTCGGACGCTCAACTGATGCGCCTGACTGTCAATGAGCGGCTGGACTGTCTCCACGGCACGGGCGACGACCGTGGCGAGTTCGACTCGCTCCTTGCGGAGTTCGATTTTTCCCCGCATGACCCGTGACACGTCAAGCAGGTCGTCCACCAGCCGGACGAGATGGTGCACCTGGCGCTCCATCATGTTCCGTGAACGCTCGACCATCTCCGCATCGACCCTCGGCATCTTGAGGATTTGCAGCGAGTTGCGAATCGGGGCCAGGGGATTGCGGAGTTCGTGGGCCAGGGTCGCCAGGAACTCGTCCTTGCGGCGGTCGGCTTCCCGGAGCGCCTGGTAAAGCTGGGTGTTCTCGATGGCGACGGCCGCCCGATGCGCCAGGTCCATCGCCAGGCTCGAGGTCGGCCTCGGTATACCGGCGCCCGGACTCGGCGGTGGCGAACGTGAGGACGCCGAGCGTATTGCCGGAAACGACCAGCGGCACGCAGATGTAGGACTTCAGGCCCAGCGAACGAATCAGGCGCAGGTGGCGCTCGTCCTTGATGCCCCCGCACGAGTAGTTCGTCGGTGATCTCGCCGACGATCTCCGGCTTGCCCGTGCGAAGCACTGCGCCGATGCCCCGCCTTGGCTTGCGGGTCGGGTGGGTAAAGGCGGATCAACTCCTGTGCAAGCTGTATTCTTTCTGGGTCCTGGTGGGCGACCGCCAGCCGGCGCAGGCTCCCGTCGTCCGCCACGTCCACGGCGGACCAGTCGGCGAAGTACGGGACCGCCAGGTTCGCAACCTTCTGCAACGTGCTTTCGTAATCCACCACGCCCGCCAGCGCGGCGCTGGCCTCGGCCAGGTAGCGTGCAGACTGCTCTGCCCGCTTCTGCTCGTGGATGTCGGTGCTGGTCCCGAACCAGCGGACGACCTTCCCGGCATCGTCGAGAGCCGCGACAGTCCGGATCAGATGCCAGCGATAGCCCTGCTGCCGCCGATCCAGGAGCCGGATTTCCATCTCGAAGGGTGCGCCGCGTCTCGACGGACTCTGCCCAGCGCTCGCTGGCGGGCGGGGCGTCGTCGGGGTGCAGGAGGGGCCCCCAGCCCTCATTACCCACCGTCTCCGGCAGCCCGGTGAACTCCGTCCAGCGGCGATTCAGGTAATCGATATTGCCGTCTGGTCGCGCGGTCCAGACGATCTGCGGCATGGCGTCGGCGAGCTGTCGGAACCGCTGCTCCTGCTCCCGCACCTTGGCTTCGGCCCGCTTCCGCTCGGTGACATCCCTGGTGAAGCAGCGAGTGTGGACGAACTCGCCGTCCCGCCACAGCACGCTGGAGTCGATCAATACTTCCTTGATCGAGCCGTCCTTGCACCGCAGGCGGGCCGGATACTCGGCCAGCTTCTCCCCCGCCTGCAGCCGCTCGAGGATGTCGCAGATCACTTCCTCGTCGACATGGAACTCGGCGATGGGGCGACCGACGTACTCTTCCCGGCTGTAGCCGAGCATGTCCAGTTCGGCTCGGTTAGCCCGGAGGATCGTTCCGTCCGGCCCGACCCAGTGCAGCCCGATGGTCGCATTCTCGAAGAAGTCGGCGAGCTCCTGCTCGCTTCGCCGTAGTTCCTCCTCGGCGGTTTTCCGCTCGATGAACTGCCCGACGCTACCGGCAACCGTCCCCATCATCTCCAACAGGTCGGCGTCCGCTTCCCGGCACTGCTTTGGTAAAAAACTCGATGACGCCGAGGGTTCGATCGCCGACGACCACGGGGTATGCCAAGGCGCTGTGCAGGCCGCAATTCACGGCGGAAGCAAGGCGGGGAAAGTTCGCATCCTGTGCGATGTCAAGGATCCAGGCCGGTTTGCCGCTTGCCCACACACGCCCCGGCAGCCCCTGTCCCCTGTCAAGAGTGCCGCTAAGCTGGCCCGCTCGAACTCGTCCAGAGGCAGGTCAGGTCTGTGCCAGCATTGCCGGCAAACCAGCGTTTCCGCTTGTTCGTTAATGGTCCAGATGCAGCCCATGTCCCAGGCGAGGCATTCGCACACCGCGCGGAGGACGCCGCTGACCCCGTCGTCAACACCGGCAGCTTCGCTCAACGTGTGGGTGACGGCGAGCCGGACGTTGCGGAGTTGCTCGTTCCGCTTCCGTGCGCTGATGTCCCGAAATACCAGCACGCTGCCGACAACATTTCCGTCGGCGTCACGGATTGGCGCAGCGCTATCATCAATGGGAAGCTCCCTGCCATCCCTTGCGATCAGGACGGTATGGTTCGCCAGCCCGACGATCAGGCCGTCCTTGAGTGCCCGCATCGCCGGGTTTTCGACCGGCTGGCCGGTGTGCTCATTGACGATGCGAAACACGTCCGAAAGCCTTCGACTTGCCGCTTCCTCAGTCTTCCAGCCGACAAGATCTTCGGCCACCGGGTTGAGGAAATTGACTCGGCCCTCGGCATCGGTGCTGATCACGGCATCGCCGATGCTCGCCAGCGTGACGAGCAGCCGCTCACGCTGCTCCTGGATGAGCCGGGCGTTCTCCTCCGCCACGCGGCGAGCCGCTGCTTCCTCCGAGAGGCGGCGGGCGTTCTCCTCCGCCTGCTTCCGCTCGGTCATGTCCCTTGTGATCTTCGAGAACCCCCGGTGCTGTCCGCTCTCGTCCCGCAGGGCCGTGATGACGACGTTGGCCCAGAACCGCGTGCCGTCCTTGCGGATGCGCCAGCCCTCGTCCTCGAAGCGTCCTTCGGCTCGAGCGCTCCAGTTCGTATTGGGGCCAGTTTCTGTCGATGGCGTCGGGCGGGTAGAAGCGGGAGAAATGCTGGCCGATGATCTCCTCGGCCCTGTAGCCCTTGATGCGCTCGGCCCCGGTGTTCCAGGAGGCGACGTGCCCCTCCGGTCGAGCAAGAAAATGGCGTAATCACTGACTCCTTCGACCAGCAGCCGAAGCGCTCCTCGCTCTGGCGCAGGGCTTCCTCGGCCTGCTGCGCGGTCAGATCACGCGTGACTTTCGAGAAGCCACGGAGCGGCCCTGCTCGTCCTGCAGGGCCGTGATGACGACGTTGGCCCAGAACCGCGTGCCGTCCTTGCGGATGCGCCAGCCCTCGTCCTCGAAGCGTCCTTCGGCTCGAGCCGCTCCAGTTCGTGTTGGGGCCAGTTTCTGGCGATGGCGTCGGGCGGGTAGAAGCGGGAGAAATGCTGGCCGATGATTTCCTCGGCCCTGTAGCCCTTGATGCGCTCGGCCCCGGTGTTCCAGGAGGCCACGTGCCCCTCCGGATCGAGCAAGAAAATGGCGTAATCGGCAGTTCCTTGGACCAAGAGCCGAAGCTGGTCTGCTTCACGCGTGGCGCGCTGCTTGTCTTCGAAGGGCTCGATGAACCCACGTACCTTGGCCTCAAGCACCACCGGCAGGAGCGGCTTTACCAAGAAGTCCACTGCGCCAAGCGAATACGCCTCCTCCAGTTGGGGGCGGTCGAAGTCGTTGGCGGTAAGGAAGATGATTGGTGTGTGGCGAGAGCGAGCTTCGCTCCGGATCAGCCTCGCCGTCTCGAAGCCGCTGATACCGGGCATAAGCACGTCCAGCAGGACGACGGCGAAGTCTTCCGCTCGCACTCGCTCGAGTGCTTCCTCGCCAGAACGGGCATCCACAAGGTTCTTGCCGAGGTTCCCAAGAATCGCCCGCAGGGAGAGTAAGTTGGCCGGGTTGTCATCAACGAGAAGAATGCTGGCCTTCGGCTCGGATGCTACGCCCCGAGTAAGGCCCAAGGAATCCGAGAATTCCCCCATGTCCCGCCTTCTTGAGTAAAGTCATTGACGATCCAGCTTTTGCGCAGTCACCGGCTGGCCAGGGCGTTTGGCACAAAGGCCTATTTTACCGAACGATGGCGTCGGTGACAGCCGAGACAGTCACCATGACGAGATTTCCGTGGACAGCACACTGGATTCGGCACGTGGCGGATCGCTGGTGGGGAAGCGGACGGCGGGCTTTGTCGATACAGCCGACCGAGCTGGGTGAAATTGCCTACAACGTCACAATTTGTAGCCCGCCCTTTACGCCTACGACCGTTTGACGAAGTCCACCGCCTGATGGACTTGATGAGCGATCTCATCAAGGGTGTAGCCCTCTTCTTGGAACTCCACGAACACGGGTCGAAGAAGTCTCATAACTTCCCGAATAAGCCGAACTCCATCGGGAGTAAACCTTCCATCGGGTTCAACTAGCGATCCCATTCGGCACCTCCAGGGAGAGTGTAACCGACAACAACGTCCTGACGTTGTGGCAACCAGCAGCGGCGATCAAGAGTGCGCGTTTAGCGTAGTCTCGACCCTTGACGTCGATGAAGTCCTCGTCCGGGTGGGAATGCTGGGCGAACAGATCTTCAAGGTCAACCGACTTCGGGTCCATGTCGCCCTGTCCAGAGAGGAAGCTCACGGCTTCGGCCAGGCTGCCGACCAGATAGTCGTTGAGCCCTTCGACGATGGCGGCTTCGGACGCGTTGGCCCGCGGCGCGGGCAGACAATCGCGACCTTCGAGCACCGCCTGAAGACCCATCCACCTACTGCCAGTGAATACTACCTGTCCTCTATCCGGCGTCCGATTGCCCCGACTGCGCCATCGCGGGCGGCGCGAAAATCCTGGGATCTGTCTCACCGGGCCGACTTTCGGCAATCTACTGAGTGGCGGTACATGCCTTCCCGTATTAACCGTAGTGTCCATCGTCTGCATCGTTCGTGACAGCCGACAGACGTCTTGGTTCATTCAATCAGCCCAACTCGTCGCCACAGTCTCCGGATCCCGAGGCGTTTCGCGGGTCCTGAGGGAGGCGAAGAAAGGATCAACGGATGCCAAAGCCCAACTCCAACGCGCCGGAAAACGTCCAGAGTAATTACAATGGACGGTACACCGAGAAAGCCAAGGCGAAGAACAAAAAGCCCATGCCGGCAAATGCGGCAATTTACAAGGAATCCAAAGCATTCAGCACGATCTCCCTGGACCTACAGGGTCTCATCAACGGGAACACGACCATCACCAAGAACGCCGTGTTCCAGAGCGACCCCTGGACCTCAGAACCCTGCGCAAGGCGGAGTGTCCGTGCGTGAGTTCAAGGGAAGTGACAAGAAGTACTGCGTCCTCAAGCGAACCACGGATAACGGTAAGAACGTCGAATGGTTTCTTGGTCAGCACCAGAGCGACAGCGTCTACACCTATACGCATATTAATGATCTTCCGAAGCCGCCCGTGGTCACCACAACGGTGGCGCCGTCGTTGCCGACGATCACACCAGGTCCACCGCTCGTCACGCCGACAACACTCGCGCAGACAACCAACGCCGTCAATCCCGCCGAGATTTTCGAGACCATTCCAACAAGCTGGGAGGACTTTTAGAACGATGCCACCTCCACATCCCGCGTTTGCCGCTTCGTCTTCCAGACTCCAGCGGATTCGCTTGCCTAGCGACTGAGCAAAGCGCGAGAGTGTTGCGAGTGTCGGGTTGGGATTCTGCCCATTCTCGAGGCGACTCAGGGCCGGCGCGTTGATACCCGACCGCTGGGTCACTTCGGCAAGGGTGAGGCCCGCTCGTTCACGCTCCCTGCGCAGGGCGTTGCCGATCGCGTTCAGGGTATCAGAGTCCACACACGGTGGACCCGCGGCCTGCAGCAGCGCGGCGCTATCGAACGTCGCTTGATCAATTTCCCCGGACGCGACCAGCTCGCTCAAGCTCGGCTCGTCGCGAAACTGCTCGCGGATGGCATCCTAACGTGCGCGATCCTCGGGGCTGCGTGCGAGCTTTGCTCGCCGGCTGGAATTGGTAGTCATCGTCAGCACCTCCTCAAGGCTGTGCTTCGTAAGCCGTGATGGGATAGAGAACAGGGGGATTGTCGCTGCTCCAATTGCGGCATGCATTGTGTCCCCCTGTGGCGGTCCGTTCCAGCGGGCGGACTGAGTCCCACCGGGTTGTTCCCGGACCGGCCGCATGATGGGATAATCAGGCGACGTCGTCGGTCCACAGGGCGGGGCCGGGCGACTCAAGAGATCGACGTGCCCGTCCTGGACCTCGGCGGGGCCAAGCTATTGCCCGGCGAGTCGCACGTCGAGTACCAGCTCTTGGAGCCCAGCGGGTGCGCCCCGACGCGTTCGTCTTGACGCTGGGCTACGGCCAGGCCGGGACGGGCTACTACATCCCAACGGACCGGCAGTTCGCGGAGGGCGACTCGAGCGTGGATTACTGATGCCAAATCCCCCGGCTCCGAGGCGCGAATGGCCTGCGCGATCGGGGCGGCGGTGCGAGGACCGAGGCGAGCGAGGAGGTTCGGATGGTGGTCTGCAATTCAAGAAACGTCGGGGCCGCGGTGCTCATCGCCGTCGCGGCCGTTGGATGGTGCCGAATGCGGGCGGGCGGCGCCGAGGTCGAGGCCGAGGCCGGGCTCGTGATTGAGGTTCGAGGCATCTACGGCGGCGTACCGACGCAGATCCTCGACCGAGGCCGGTCGCTCTCTGACTACGGCATCAACGCCGTCTGGGTCGGCTCCGGCGGGCTCACCCGCGAGGGCATCGTGCTGCTCAGGCGCCAGGGTGCCAAGGTCTTCGCCGAGTTCAACACTATGCACGACGCGGCCTACCTCAAGGACCACCCCCATGCGGCGCCGGTGGGCTCGGACGGCAAGCCGTGCCCACCGCCCGACGGCTGGCAGGGTGTTTGTCCAACCCACCCCGGCTACCGCGCGGCGCGGATGACGGCATTTCGGAAGGCCCTCCGCGACTTCGAGATCGACGGCATCTGGCTCGATTACCATCACGCCCACGCGAACTGGGAGCAGGCCGAGCCGGCCCTGCCCGACACCTGCTTCTGCGTCCGCTGCCTGGCCAGGTTCACGCGGGAGACGGGCGTCGACCTTCCCGATCGCCCCACCCCGGAGCTGGCCCGCTGGCTGCTCGGGCCGCACCGAGAAGAGTGGGTCAATTGGCGGTGCGGGGTGTTCACCGACTGGGTGCGCGAGTTCCGCGCGATCCGCGACGAGGTCCGCCCCGGCGCGCTGCTGGGGACGTTCCACTGCCCGTGGTCGGAGGACGAGCGCGGCGGGGCGCTGCGTTCGAAGCTGGCGATCGACCTGAGAGCCCAGGCGAAGTACGCTCGACGTATTCAGCCCGATGCCGTATCATGCCCGGTTCGGTCACGCCGTCGACCCGGCCTGGATCGGGCGGCAGGTCGCCTGGCTCGGGCGACACCTCGGGGTCGAGGGCAGGCCCGGAGAGCGGACGAGGATCTGGCCGATCGTGCAGTTGTCCGACTGGGGCGAGCCGGTCCCGGCGGCGCAGGTGGCCGAAGTGATCGGCCAGGGGACGCGCCCGCCCGCGACCGGGGTGACTGCCTTCGTCTGGGGCCCTCTCTCGCAGGACTGGGACAAGGTGGAGCGGCTGGGCCGCGCGTATCGTTCACTGCGCCCGTGAGGGTGTGTCGAGGTCGTGGGCAGGGGCGGGACGGCCGCATGCGCGCGACCCGAATCGACTCATTGGGGCGACTTGCTTCAACTCAAGAGGCGCCGTGCGCCGCCACCGGCAGCGGGGGCGAAGTCTCGGCACGAGGACGGCCGGGGAAGTGGGCGCGAGGGAGAGGGCGGCCGGCGCGGGGCCGGTTGAACCGGAGGCACTGGCCGTAGAAGCTGTCGATCACCTGGCCGTCTTCCGGGGAGTGAAACGCGATCGTCTCGACCACGTCTTCCCAGCTTAGCGAGCGGGTCTCGATCCGCTGCCAGACCGGCTCGAACCAGTCGCGGAACCAGTGATCGCGCTCGCCGGCGTAATCCTCGACGCGGCGGCGGACCTTGCGGCGGATGGCATCGGTGCAACGTTCCACGCGAAGATCCCATCATCGAGGCGGGCCTGGGTGCGCCAGGAGAACGAACGCCAGGTCAGTCATGTCGTCGGGTGCGATCTCGGCACGGCGGAGGGTCTCGGCCATGCACGCGATGGTCCGGGCGGCCTGGTCGTAATAAGGGGCGTTTCGCACACCGGCCGAGAAACGGGCGAAGAGCTTGGCTTCAAACACGACAAGCTGGCGGGCGCCGGGCGCCAGCGACAGGGCCGCGGTGCCGGGCAACGTCGATAACAAGTAGTCCGTCATCTGGCGTGGATGTTCCTTTCCAGTAAGGCTTTCTGGTCTTCCTTCATCGTGAGGAAAATCGGGGCCCCGGGAGGTCGGTGGGCCTTACGACGTGGCCATTCACGACTCGCCTTGGGACTGCGCTGACGGCGCGTCTCGACGCGGCACGTTTCCAGCCGGCGGCGGTAAGTGGTCGTCCGACGGTGAGGGTGCGCGCTGCCGGCGATCTCCTGGCGGATTTCGATCAGCACCTTCCGTGGGCTCACGGCCAGTTCTCCGATCGTGCCCTCTGGTCGGAGTGCCAGGTCGGCGTGTGCCAGCAGGATCTGCAGAGCCAGCAAAGATCCCTCCAGTTCACGATGAATGAGCCGGACCGTGCGGCTGGCAAGTTTGACTTTCTTGAGCGTCCGTTTATAAGTTCTGAAGAGGCCCTCGTTGCGCCATCTCCAGCGATAGAATTTGGCCGCCGTTTTCGCCGGGAGCCGTTGCGGACTGAGGACGTTGGTCAAGAGCCAGACATCGTGTTTGGTCTGCCCCTTGGCCTGGACACGAATCAGCCGACACATGAGCGGTGGCTGCTGTTGCTTCTGGATGGTTTCCGGCCAGTAGTAGACCAGGCCTTCTTGCCATTGCTCGATGGGAGTTTCATCCAGCGCGTACAGGCGAACCTTCGACGACATCCGCAGCAGAAACGACTGCTTGTGCTCGAGGATCGCGCGGGCCAGTTCATAGCCCATATAGGCCGCATCGGCCACGACCAGGGCCTCCGCAGGCAGGAGGGATAACATCTGTCGCAAGTGCAGCCGTTCGTCAGCGGTTCCCTTGCCAATCCGCCAGGACCACAGCAGCCCTGATCCGAGGTGAACGAAGGCCGTAACCCAGGCGGTCGGGGCCGATGCCTCGCTGCTTCCTTTGCCCATGCGGGCTTCCAGTTCGGCCGACCGCGGGCACTCGATGCGCGACCCGTCGCAGCCCATCGGCACAAAGCCGCCGATCATAAGGCGCTCGGCATAACGACGTCGGATTTCGTCGCGGACGCCCTGAGCCAGCGCCCAGAGTTGCCGCACGGGCAAGCGAGTCAATGCCTTTTGAAACCCGACCAGCGTCTCACCGGGACGTTTGCGGCCTTCGTAGCACGCCACGTAAAACCCGCGTGCCGCCACGAACCGCTCGGACTCTGCGTCGCCAGCAGCCCAGGTCATCGCCAGGAGAACCAGTACCAGAGGCTGCAAGTCCCATCGCGGCTTAGACGCGCCGATCGGCGACACATTGTCGGGCTTGCTTCCAAACCCGCGGCGTGAGAAACTGTCGCACGAACTCGATCAACGACGCGGGTTGCTGCAATCTCTGCAGCTTCCTTGCTGCTTTCATCGCCGTTCTTCCTTGAAGGGTGTGGGTGGTACCCACCCATCATCGCGAAGAACGGCGTTTCTTGCGCTACAACCCTCACGAAAAGATCAATCGTAAGTACACACCCCGCCAATCCTTATCTTCAGATCGACCCTCAGCCCGTTATCGACGTTGCGGGCCGCCCGCTCTGCGCCCGGCCAGGAACGCAGCGTGCAGCTCGCTCTCGCGCCTCAGCTTGGTTTCGATCCGGGTAAGCTCGGCCTCGCGGTCGCTTACCTTCACGTGGAGAGAATCATCGCGTTTCGGGTATCCTCTCAGTGATCACTGCTGACCACAGGTGACCGTCGGGATCCCTGGCAAGGGGCCGGAAAGGCGGTGGGAAGTGACAACCGACCAGCTCAAGGACCGGCTTACGGCAAAGCCGTTTGTGCCGTTCGTGATCCGCCATGCCGATGGGCGGGAGACGCGGGTTACGCACCCGGAGGCCTGCGCCTACCGGGGCGGGCGGATCGTGGCCTATATGCACCCGGACGATCGCATCGAGGTCATCGACCTCTTGCTCGTCTCGTCTCTCATGGTCGAGCCTACGAACGGCGGCGGGGCCAGCGGCCGCAAGCGCCGATCCAAAGGGGAGTAATCTCCATGGACCCGCTGGTATGGCTTGTCCTGGTTGCCTTGGCGACGGCCTGCGCCGGCGGCTATGTCTCGACCCAGAAGCGCCGAGAGATTTGGAAAGGGATTATCCTGGGCGCGGTGTTTGGACCGTTTGGCCTGGTCGTCGCCGCGTGCCTGCCCGATGACGGGAAAACGGCCGATGAGCGTGCACACGAGGCATGGACCCGCGAAGATCATGATAAGAGCGAGCCGTCGCGGCTGTTCAAACGGCCGTGATCGGCGGTCCTGCTATGACGGGGAGTGTCCGGCCGTGAAGAAACCGCCTCTCGATTCTGAGTTCCATAGCGTTGCCGCATCGCATGTCCTCTCGGCGACCCCGCCCCGATGGCGGAAGCACCCGGCGACATCGCGCCCGAGGAACGCTGGGCGCGACGCGTGACGATGAGCGATCGGCTGCGAAAGCAGGGTACGGGCAGGGCGCCTGAGCTGGTGCCGGGTCAGAAATGGCGACCGGCAGAGGCCAAGCCGGCAGATTGTCGTGCTGGAGTAGAGTGGCTATTTTGAAGAGACAAGGCGGCTCCGATCAGCACGTCTGTTTTCTGGAAGAACCGGCAAGATTGTGCGAAGGAGCGGCTTCACCAGAAACGCCATGCGTGCCCTCCTTGGAGTACCGCCGTGCCAGAAATTCCCCCGTTCACCGTTCACGTAAGGGGCAAAGTCACGGGCAAGTGGCGAAGTGCCGTCGAGCAAGGAGGCAAGGTTCTCGTCTTCTCACCATTCGTCACCAATCCGACCGCTTGGCAGGTACTGAGCGTCGGGGCTACCCGTTGCGAACTTTACACCGTCCTCGATCCACTGAACTTTGCGACAGGGGCTTCCTCCCTGGATACCCTTGAGAAGCTACTTAGTTCTCGTTTCGTAGGTTTGGAGGCAGATCGCGAACGGCCCGGTGGGTGAAATTCCCTCCGGCGAATCGATCGTGAAGAGGTACCGGAGGCCGTGATCAACGGCCGATGCGTCGTTTACCCTGTTCGGCTGAGGAGCTCGGTGATCTGGGCGATCCAGGTTTTCAGGTTGGACTGTTTTGGAGTTGGTTGTGGAGATTTTTCCTCGTAGCTGACCCGCCTCAGGGTCGTCAACATGTCAGCGAACGATGGCTCTTCCTTCTTGGTGTACCAGGGCCGGAAGGGGAAGCGTAGGAATTGATGACCCGTCTTATGAAACCAAACCACTACCAGAGTGTAGAGGAATAACGCCAGGGGCGCCGTCCGCGCCACGGCCTTGGGAAGACGATTGGCGGGGTCCTCCAGACCCAAGAACTGCTTGCAGTTTTCAAAGGTGCATTCAATGGCCCAGCGGCAAGCGTAGGCTGAGAGGATTTCCCTCGCTGTCCAATCAAGCTTGGTACAGTAGAACATCTGATCGGGGCGTTTCCCTTCCAGGTCGCGCGTCAAGACGATGGTCAGAAGTCGATCCTTTCCCGCCTTGTAGTACAGAGCTTGGATCGTCTTGACCGCCAAGGTGGCATGCAACCCGAACTGGTCAAACTTCAGTTCCGTCCACTGTTGGTTGGGATCGTCGGCCCATTGCTTCATGCCAGGCAACCGGTCTCCTTTCTTGCGGGCCCGTCCTTTGGTTTTCTCTTCCTTGGGAAGTGCCGGTTTGTAGAGCGCTCCCTTGGGATGGACATGGCTGATGAGGTGAACGTTGGGCGGCAGGTGAGAGAGGATGCTTTGACCCCCGTAGGCGCTGTCACCGGAGACGATGATCTCATCGTTGGGAAACCACTGGGCCACCATGATGATGAGTTCCAGGGCCAATTCAGGTCGGGTGCGATGATTCGGGTCGTGCTTGGGCTTGGAGTTTTTCTTCTGGCCCTTTTTCCCCTTCGGACTCTTTTTTCCCTTGGTCAGCCCTTGGCGGTTCCGGTACAGGCGCATGGCGATGGGCAAGGCAAAGACTTTGGACGGTGCCCAGGCAGGGAAGGCGACAATCAGGGTCAGCACGACCCAGTCGTGTCCCCAACTGACCAGGGATTTGGCGCGACTGGAGATGAGCGGGTCGTAATGCATGCCGGCGCCATAGAGGGTCAGCCCGCGTTTGCGACAGAGGGTGTCGTTGACGGCCCAGAAGAAGGTGGCGCCAGGGGCGAGAATCGTGACGACCAACTTGGCCAGGCGCATGGAGAAGACGTCGATGTCCCAGGCGGCGTGACTGAAGAAGCGATGAAACCGCGACCAGTGTCCGTCTCCGACATGACCACTGGAGAAGATGACTTCGGTCACGTAGCGGTGGCGCTGGGAGAGAATCCAGCCTGTCACGATGATCACGAAGGTTTGATAGGTCGGAGCGGTGAAGACGGGGTCAAAACTCTGTAGCAGGGTGAGAAAGGAATCGGTAACTTCCATGGGTCGGCTTCCTTGCCTTGGTGTCTTGTTGCGACCTGAGAAACCAAGATAAGTTGCCAAGAAATCGCGAGGAAGCCGACCTGTTTTTCTGCTCAGTCACCTCTCTTCAAAAGTGCGAAACTGTTCTGCCTCTGTTGAATCTGGAAGAAGCCGCCGTTTGGGTTAGCATTACCTGGACGGAGGTTTCCCATGAACAAGACACGTCGGCATTTTTCCGGACCCGAGAAGGTCGCCATCCTCAAACGCCACCTGCTTGAACAGACGCCGGTCTCCGATCTCTGCGATGAGCTGGGCATCGGCCCCAATCTGTTCTATCGCTGGCAGAAGGAGTTCTTCGAGAACGGCCATGCTGCCTTCGAGAGCGATCGCAGGTCCAAAACCCTCAAGGATGCCAAGCAGCGCAGGATCGAGCAGCTCGAGGCCAAGCTGCAACGCAAAAACGAAGTCCTCTCGGAACTCATGGAGGAGCACGTCCAGCTAAAAAAAGAGCTTGGGGAACCCTGAGAGGATGCTGGGTCCCCCACGACACGCGTGACGAGATCGTGGACTTCGTGCGCGTCTGGGCCGATAAGACCGAGATCGCCGCTGGGCGGTTCCTGATCTGGATCGGTATCGGCACCAGCAAGTTCCACGACTGGAAGTCGCGCTTCGGCAAGGTCAACGAGCACAACACCTGGGTGCCGCGCGACCATTGGTTGACCGACGCCGAGAAGGAGGGGATCCACAGCTTCGCCCGCCAGCACCCGCTGGAGGGTTATCGCCGGCTCACGTTTATGATGCTCGACGCCGATGTCGTCGCATGCAGCCCGGCCAGCGTCTATCGCGTCCTCAAGGCCGCGGGACTCCTGGCCGGGCAGACGCCCACGCCCACCAAGAAGGGGACCGGCTTTGTGCAACCCCTGCGGCCGCATGAGCACTGGCATATCGATGTCAGCTACCTCAATATCGCGGGGACCTTTTACTTCCTCTGCAGCATTCTCGATGGCTGCAGCCGCTTCATTGTCCACTGGGAGATCCGAGAAAAGATGGAGGAAATCGATGTGGAAACCATCGTCCAACGCGGCCGTGAAGCTTATCCCCTGGCCCGGCCCCGCATCATCTCCGACAATGGCCCACAATTCATCGCCAAGGATTTCAAGGAATTCATCCGCATTTGCGGTATGACCCATGTGAAAACCTCGCCTTATTATCCCCAAAGCAACGGCAAGATCGAACGCTGGCATAAGACTCTCAAAGGCGACTGCATCCGCGTACTCACGCCGCTGTCGCTGGACGACGCCCGCCGGATCGTGGCCGATTACGTCACGCACTACAACACCATCCGTCTGCACAGCGCCATCGGCTACATCACGCCCCAGGACAAGCTCGCCGGCCGCGAAGCTGAGATCTTCGCCGTGCGCGATCGCAAACTGGCCGAGGCCCGCCAGCGCCGCCAACAACAACGCCAAGCCACCGGCAACCCGGCGCCGGCAGCGCCAGCCTCACGCCCTGCCATCGACTTCGCCGCCCTCCGCGCCGTGGTGACGATGGCGGCCGTCCTGCAACTGCTCGGCTTCCAGTCTCGCAGCAGCCACGGCGTGCAACAGCGCGGTCCGTGCCCCTTGCACGGCTCCACGTCCGGCACCAGCCGCTGCTTCTCCGCCAACCTGGAGCAGCACACTTTTCACTGCTTCAAGTGCGGCCGATCCGGCAATGCCCTGGACCTCTGGGCCCATGCCACCGGCCAAAGCACCTATGATGCCGCCATCGATCTCTGCCAGCGCTTACACCTGTCGGTGCCCGAGCTGACGGCGCCCGAGCCCAGGCCAAAACCCCGGAACAGAGAGGAGGAACCCGTAGCCCCCCCGTGAACGACCTGTACAATCAACTGAGTTCGCCGAGGCTCCTTTTCTTTACCCGCTAACTTGAACTCGCGGGTCTTCCAGTTCAGGCTGAACCAGGACAGTCTCGAATCCCTATCTGGCCTTTAGCTCCGGAGACGATCAGATCCAGAGTTCGTTGGCTCCGTCACCGAAAGATCGAAACTCGCCTGAATCTCCCAGTGGTCTCAGGGACTCATCGAAGGCCTGTGCCAACGTGGCGTTGATCTGCTCTGGGAATGGCACAGTGAACTTGCCCAAGTGATCCGAATCGATGGTGAGTGCCCAGCACCTTGCCGCAGCGTCAAACTTAACCGCCGCACTCGACGGATCACAGCTCTTGCCGAGTTCCACATAGGCTTTATGCCGAGAGGTCTCAAAGTCGATCAGAGTCAGTCCATGAGGACAGGAAGCCAGCAAGCCACGAAACCGTCCGGCCTTCGGCGGAAGTCTCTTCGTTCTGAGAGAATTGATGAGTTGAACATTCTCATCTCTTCCCAGTTCCAGGACGGTCACCAATAGCGATTCGCGTATTACGATCTCGGAGAGGCCCGTTCTGATTCCCCACATCCGAACCAGCCATCCAGTGTGATCCTGATGAACCAGCCAGCAATCACTGGGACTAACGACAAGGGCCTCGTATTCATCGTCGTTTGCCAGGCCTAGCGTAGCAAATGCCTCCAGTGGAATGACCGCGGGCCCTCCCGAGGGAAGAGTCAGACAAATGGCGATCGGATTGAGCCTAGTTGCCGGGGCACTAATAGCAAAACGGATCGTCATCACTTGCGTCTCCGTCACTGTGGCAAAAGTACACCTCTTCTCCTTTGAGTCGATACCCCCGCGGGACTGCACAGTAAAGCCACCGGTTTCGAGCCGAGATCAAGAGATAGGTAATGAACCCGGCGTCTCTTTGCCATTGCTCTCCTCTCCTGGACTACCCATCGGCCGAGGTCAGTTCGTTCGGGAATTCTGCAACTGTCAATGGAAGAGTGACTGGGCCGACAAATCCCTGGATGAGGGATTCCAGGTGAGCCATAATCTGGAGTTTCTGGTCCTCGTTCCACGGGTTGAAGCCGTGCTCCTTTTGGGCCGACCCGTTCCGGATTGGGTCTTGCAGCAGCTGGTGGGGCACGTCCAGGGTGACCTCGCCGAGGACTTTGTCGGTGTCATGAGCGTCATAAAGCTTGATCCACCGGGAGTTGGAATCCCAACTAAAGCCCCAGCAGCCTGGGACTCCAGCGATCCTACCTGAGAACCACTGGGAGACAAAGAGAGACAGATCCGGCCAGTCGTGATCAAAGGTCGGCAGTAACGGGTGGATCGACCGGCTATACGGCAGAGGGAACCAAAGTGTGCCGGATTCTTCGTCAAGTTCGACCTCCGGCTCGTAGACGAGAGCTCCAGGTGGAATGAAAGCGTCGGCCATCTCTTTGGTGTTGAAGGTGATCGTGAAGTAGCTGCGGCCGGGAGACAGATCCCGAAACTGGGGATAGCCTCGGCTCGTTGTGTGCCTCAGGCCCACCCTGGTCCCTTTGTCTGTATCGAAGACGAAGCACATTTTCTCCCGCCCACGGAACTTGGCAATTTTCACTGTCTCGGGATGGACGGAGAAAGAGACTCGGCGGTCCCAGGGAGGAGCCTGTTGCTTGATCTGGAGCGGTTTGTCACAGTAACGGACTCTGTATTCACTACGGCTGACGGTGGTTTCAACGATCTCAGTAGTTGACTGGCTCAGGTCGGACTCGGGCATGTTTGAACTCCTGCGGTTTGAGCTCAGAAGCGAAGCTGGAATGTGATCAACGAGGGGGAGGTTGGTCGAAGCCTTTGGATCGAGCAAACTCCACCAGGGCAGCGTCCAGGAGAAGAGCGGCAGGGAGCCGCAGATGTTCCCGGAATCGGTCGAACCAAGCATGGAACTCGGGACCACCCTTCAAGACTGCAACGGACTCCTTGTCAGAAGACCGGGGTTTCGGCGTTTCAGGCATGGGCCTCCTCCGGAAGAACTTTCATTTCTTCACCATTCCGCTACCCCAGTGAGTCTTCAGTCACTCGCGGATTCGGAAGTTTCCTATCATCGCCCCGTCTCTTTTGCAATAGATAATTATGATATTAAAATTGCACTATATTATGTTGTTTTATGTACATTACTACGTAATAGTGTAAATGGGGACCAGGATCAATCCAGCGGATACACTGGCGGTAGCTCTTTGCTTTGAGATAAGGATCTTCAAGAGGAAGCAGCTCACGTGCGGCATGTGTGGCTCGGTCTCTCAATCGCATGCACAACGAGAGTCCTTGGAGTCGTAGATTGGACCTCTGGCTGATCCAGGGCTTGGCTCGGTTCATAATCGGGCCAAATCATTGAGTTGCAAAGCTTGGCATTTCACCGATAGCCCTTGGACTTTAGCTAGGGGCAGTCCTTTCAGGTCCTTAAGAAAGAAGAGATCCATACAATTACGTGTCCACAAATCAGAAAGCAAGGGACGCATACTTATTCTTACCTGAGCCCGGTTGTTTGCTAGCTTAAAGAACAACTGGACTGGAGTTCTCGGGCAGGTGGTTTACTCGTGGCGGAGGAGAACGAGCAATGTAGCTGGATGTGAAGCTCGGGGTAATGCTTCTCCCGAGTATGAGCAGCAGGTCTACAGCTGGTTTGATGCAATTCAAGCAGACATATGTGGAGCGATGTGACAATGTGATGAGCGATGAGCGATGAGCGATGAGCGATGATCAGGTCATGGAGCCCGATACATGGTCCTGTCGTGTAGGGCGAAGCTCGCGTGTTCCGCAGGTCCGATTGCTTCAGCTTGATCATTACGCTCTGATTTCATGGCCCTCTTGTCGTCTGATCCTTCGGTGGTTGAACTGGAATCGCCGGAATGATTGGCTCAGAGTCGAAGTGCCCCTGGCTCTTTAGACCTGCTTCGAGGTAAGCCGCTCTCAGCCGAGCAAGTGCCGACTTCATTGAGCCCTTGACGTCGGGAGGGTTCATTTCTGAAATGTTTGCTTTGCGGTCAGGTTCCGGATTGACGTTCAAGCTTCCGGGCCGAACTAGGGGTGTCGGCTGGGGTTGATCCGGAATCACCATCGCTATTCCGGTGGGAATGATTGAGCATGTTCCAATATGCGAATCAGATAATTCTTGAGCCTGAGTCCGCTTTGGATCGCGTTGATGTGAAGCCTCTCCCACAGTTCTCTCGGTACGCCTCTGATGAAGAGGTCCCGTGTCGTTGGAATGCTCGTCGAGAGGCTGGCCGATTCCTGCCGATCCTCGTTCGTTGACGAAATTGTCGGGGTAGTCTGGGGCATGGTTCTCGCTTCTTTCTCCCTGTATGGTTGGTTCCGGAGCGGCTGCATTGACGAGACCATTCAGAGCCATCTCGTAACTCTGTGTCCACTCTTCGGGGGACGTAATTGGAATGGTCAGCCGGTAGGTTCGGGCTCTTCCGCCGCCGCCCGGACGCTGCCACTTCTCTTTGACCATCGTGAATACCCCGGCCGCGGTTGCAAGCTGCATTCGATATTTGTAGTTCATATGTTGACAGCCGGGCCACCGCCGGATGACCGACTTCACATCCGCGGCAGCGATCCATCCCGATCCGTCGTCGGCTGGCTTCCCATGGGACTTCGCGAAACCCAGGAAGCTGAGCAGGAAGTGGCATAGGTCGAGCCGTTCGTTCGGTTGGATGGATTGAACAACGTCGCTCAGTTCCCGTAGCTCTGAAGCAGCGAACCGTGGCCGAGAATCGACTGCCGGTTGAACCGGAGTGACAGACGATCTTTTTTTCTCGTCATACCAGCGACAGATCTCAGCGATCTGGTTTGGCACTTCAGTCTGTGCCTTCCCGTAGATCTGTTTGAATGTCCCGGCTTTGGTGCCGTGGGTTCATGGCCCATTGGGTCAGCGACTTGGCGGCCTGATCGGGAGAGAGATGTTTGAACCAGATGAGACGGGCTGCCAGGTGATTGAGGACTTGGGTCCGCGTACCGAGTGTCTGGATCCCGGCTCTCCAGAGCAGTTCCGATTCTTCCTGAGACCGAGGGCCGTTGCGGACAATGTCGGAGTACTGTTCTGCCGGAATGTCGATGAAGGACGGTGACATCAATTGCCCGAAAGGCTCGGAGACTGAACCGGGCCCCGATAGCAGTCGCTTCGGGGTGCCGAGCGGGGGATGATGGTTTTCAGGGTTCTGCGTGACGACGTCTGAATTTTTGGGTCTGGATGTCCGATCCGAACGATCCTGGGCATGAGTTGAGCTTCGATTCTGAGCCAGATTTTCGTAAAGGGTTTGCAGTGAGAATCGACGAACTCGCCCGTTCTTGAAATCGTCCATGAACTGGCTCCAGGCGGTTGGGTCGTGAGGCTTACCGGGCAGGTGTCCGAATGGAAGTCGCAAGCCCTGGGACGTCGAAGGGAAAAACTCGATCTGACCGGGGATGTGCCGAAGTCCCGCGGCTTCAAGCAGGGATCGATACTGGTCGAGGTAATAGGGTGCGTCAAAGAAGATGTAATAATGCCGGCCACCCGAAGGCGATGACTGGATCAGCACCTGCCTCGGACTCTTCGGATTCAAGCCTAGTCGCCGCAGAGCCGCCTCAACTTCTCGGATTCGCACACCATACGGAACTCGGTAACCGCTCGCCTTGGTGGACTCAGGTCGAGTGAAGGGTTGATTCCTCACTTCGTTGAGTTCGCTGTTCTGAACTCGTGGCAGGTCGCTCTTACCATCGACTATGGACCAGGCAATTCGGTCCGAATCAACATCAATACACAAGAATATGCTGGTTGAGAAACTCCGGGCCGCGACCCATTGTGGCGGCAGAGTGGGAACCAGATCCGCCATGAGATGACGAGCGATGTGGAGAATCGTCAACGGAACAATCAGGGCGGTCCAGGCACGGGGACCTTTGCCGACTTTCGTAATTGATGCTTTCGCGACTCGGAATGCAAAGAGCTTCAAGAACTCGATCAGCCGAGCTTCGGTCGCCTCAGGGGTTGAGTAAGGGTCGAGGATGCAAAGCTTCTCCTTCCAGGAGAGCCGTGTCTTGATCTGACCGTCTCTCCTTGTCGGCAGGAAGTGCCCTGGATTCTGAACCAGATCGAGTTGTGTTCTGTTCCCTTTGCTATGGTCCGTCGAGTCGAACATGGTTTTGGATTCCGTGGGGTTTAAGGTTTCTTCATTCTCCTATACCCCCAATGAATCCAAATATCATCTCGAAATTGATATTTCTCTCACTTGGAATGAGATTGGCACGCTAGACTCTCAGTACCGCCTTTTGCCATGGTGCGGTTACCAAGGGATTTGATAACCGTGCATGCTCGATTATCAAGCGTTTGGATTCATATAAGTTTAAGCGGGAAACCGGCAGGAAGTTTTGCACTGGAGTCGAATGGACTCGGTTAGCGAAGGATAGGATTAACGTCACCCTCCTCGACGAGCTCCCTGGTAAGAGTTCGACTTTCCTGCGATTTCTCGATGGCCCGAATGAGTATCCGGACGGCAAAGCCTACGACGCATTCCGATTTCTCGACCAAGAGGCGAAGTGTGGAAGGATGATCTAGCTTCATCCCCAATCGTTTCATGCGTCGAATCACTACCCGAGTCATCTCGGTGGGCGTCGGATTGTCCATGACTTCGCGTTGTGTGAATCGTCGCAAGAAAGCCTTCAGGCGATCTTCCTCCTCTCGCTTGGTGTCACTCCTCCGCTTGCTGTGGAAATTCTGGGCGTTCGCGTACGTGGTGACATGAGGGTCAGTCAGGAGAGGACGTAGACATTCCTCCATTCCCCGGAAGTAGAGTCTCTCCCGCCTCATCCAATAGGACAAACTTATGGTCACCTTGGCACCAGATAATATCCTGCACTTTGTTTTCAAGTGGGACCCTATTCTCGCTTCCCCCGTCGATCCGCACAAAGACGTAGATCTTTTGGGGTATTTGCGTTTGAAAGAACCGGGCGTCGTATTCGCTCAAATTCTGGTCGCCCCGCTCTTGTTTGATTTCTTGAAAGTCGCCGCTGAAGAGCTTCGGACTGTTTAACCGCCTACGGAGATAGGCGATCAATAGGCTCGTTTTCCCGGTCCCGGGTTCTCCTTCGATCATCAGGTTCAGGTCAGCCTCAGGAGGATGCTCGAGCCTCGCCTCTAAGAGTTGGCGGAGCTTGGCGGGAACGTACATCTCGTCGAAATCGGGGATCTCGGTCTCAGCCTCCTTGGCCGTGATTAACCGCTGTCCATGAAGGCTCATTGGGTCGCCTCCCAAAGCTCGGAGATCTGCTCGTCCGACAGCACGTCACGTTCTTCGTGATCTTGGTCATGATCGATCGATCCTGGAACGGAGTGGCTGCATGCATGTCCCAGTTCCGAGAGGTCAGCAGCAACGATCGGTGGTTTCTGCATCTGACTCCATTCAGGTTCCGTTGCTCCTTCGGCGTTGGGCAAGGTCACCTCCCCCGGGGAGGTGCCAGAGAGGGGGTCCGAAGTGTCACGCGAAGTGGAACTAGATTGAGGATCGACGTTTGCGTCCGACACTTTACTGCCACTTACGCCACTTGGCCGTAGACGTGGTGGAATGCACCAAGTTCGTGGACGCGTCCTGTCAGTGTATGTGATCGAAATCCCGCCAATCGCGAACGGCCCAATGAAGGCCCTCAGTCGGCAACCCAAAGCGTCCTCGTTGACCGGCCAGTTCCCCTTCGTGATGTCGATGCCTTCCATCTTGGCGATCCTGGCCAGGATGGACAGCAGTGGTTTTGCCGACTGTTTCGCACCGCCTTTCCTGTGAAGAGCCATGATTGCTTGAGCGACGGGATCGTAAGTTAACAGGTATTCGAGGCTCAACTCAGCCACCGTGCGGTTCCCGTGGAAAGCCCAGGCCCAAAGGACATCCATGCAGCTGCGGGTCTGGTGATCCGTTGGGAGTACTCCCCCCAGCATCCTGAACAGTTCGCCCTTTATGAGGCATCGAGCTGGGAGAGATTCCAGTGGCAGTTGAATGGGCTTGACCGCCCCTTCAGTGCAGGCCTGGATATAGGCTTCGCCTGAAGGATCCATGATCGGTTCGAAGCACTGGAATAGCAGTTCGGGTTCCATGGTGCTTGGTACCCCTAGCTTGCGAAGGTTGAAGAGGAGCGGCGTTTGGCAGATGATGACGCGAGAACCAACTGACTTGTTCCCACTGAGACGAGAGGTAAGCTCAGGTAGAAAGGGAATCCTGAGCGGTCCCTGCCGCGACAATGAGCGTCAAAATCGTTTGGCGGACATGAGAAGGAAGCCCGGACCAAGCTCTGACGACGGCTTGAAGATCCGAAGGGAACTGGGGTGGATCTGGTGTTCGGGTGCAACAATCGGTGCAACGCTCGGATTGTTGGGAACTCAAATCCTTGCTATCAATAGTATTTGCGGAATGAGGCGTCCGGTCTCGAAAACCGGTGTACCGCTTCGCGGTACCGTGGGTTCGAATCCCACCTCCTCCGCTGATCCGTCCCGCGGCTGTCGGAAAGAGGTCGGACGTCAATACCAGTGGGATGCCCTATCTGCCGCCCGTCTTCCCGGGTCCTGGCGTTCCGACCAGCGACAGGATATAAGGCCGCACGTGCGAGGGCTCGAGGCTCGTCGCGAAGCTGGTCCGGCGGACGATGTCAGCGGGCAGACTGCCGAGCAGACACTCGGCCAGCAAGGCGCGGTCGCCGGAATAAGAAAACCGCACGGGGAGGCTGGCGAGCAGACGGCTGCGCAGGGGGTCGAGGCACGGCATACCCAGCTCGAGCGAATGGGCGAGCCAGGCTGCTTCATCCCGCTTGATGTGGAAGGCGGGAAGTTTGAGGGGCTCGAGTTTCTCGGGGGGATTCGCCTGGAAGAAGAGATATCCCAGCGCCAGTGCATTGCGGTAAAGCGTGAACGGCTGACCTCCGGCGGCGTCGAGAGCCTGGTCTTGCAGGATCATGATATGCGTGTAAAGCTGTCGGCCGCCACGGCCGCTGTATTCGGGTGGGCCTTCGCAGGCTCGAGACAGTGCGAACCGCCCGTCGGGCATGGGATGAAAGTTGACGCTCACTCGATTGCGCTCGTCAATGAGGAGCGACCCGTGCGAGGGAGACCAGGTGGAGAGCGACTGGGCGTCGGCTTCGCTCACGCCCTTGGAACGCGAGACCAGGTGATAGCCTCCCCGGGTCTGGCGGCGCAATGACGTGAAGATCGCTTGCTCAACCCACACCGTGGATGTTCTCCTCACCTCGACGCCACCAATTTGTGGCAGGGTCTCCTGATCTTGCGACGGCTCATCATGCCAGTTGGTTGATCATCCAGGCAAATGGCTCGATCACCCCGTGCGGCTCGACGCGGAGGGGAATCAGGCTTTCTTGTCCCGAGTCGTTGACAAGGTTCGCCGACGAGCCGGCAACGCCCGAACAATGAAACGAGAAACGTTCCAGCCGCGACTGGCATTGGGCGTAAAGCCCCGCGACGTTCCCTTTCGCGAACGTGTCGGGATCGCCGATCCAGTCCTCGAAGAGGTCGGCCTTGGTGAAGACGATGGCCACAGGCACTTCGACCTTGCGGTGCTTCTTCTTGCCCGGCCGCAGAGCATCGAGATAGCTGATGAGCTGCATCGCAAAGAGTTCTTGGCTCTGGCCCTCGGCGACGACCTGAACCAGGTCGATCAAAACAACCATGCCGGCACATCGATTGATGAGCGACCGAATCGTCTTGTTCGTGCCGGGACTCTCCATCTCGTACATGACGGCTTCGCCGGCCACGTCGGGAGTGACGATATCGACGGCGGTCTTGCTCCTGGGCATGAGAATCTCGCAATGCAGCCAGTTCCACCGGTCCGTTTCGACCGGAGTCTTCTCCGGGAAACGTTGACGCTCGAGGGCCAGGATCAGGTTACGGTGCAAGGTCAGCGAGAAGGGACTGCGAGATAGGCCTTGCAAGCCACCGGCGCCGCGCGAGAGCAAGTCGAGCAACATCCCGAGGTACACTGTCTTGCCGACCCCGGTCGGCCCCATCACCACCACGAACCGAGGCGGATGAGGTCGAGACCTGATCGACTCGATGACCTTGTAGGGCACGAAGCAGCTTCCGCACGGCTCCCCTTCGTAGGTGTGCCCGCCGCACAGCGGACAGGCGTAATTGCTCGTTTGCCGGTTGTATTCCGAGAGGAAAGGCTTGCTCGACATGGTCTGGTTCTTTCTACAGAGGAGGGCAGTCGCGGATCAATTCTGTTCTGAGGGGAGGAGCCTTCGCCTGCCGCTCATGACGCTCACGGTAAGGGACGCAGCAGGCCTAGCGGCAGCGCGCAGCGGAATCCGATGTTCTCGCGACGGTCGAGCTCTCCCTGGCCGGTGATGAAATGGCAGGTCGCTTCGCCGGGGAAGTATGTGTTGTATGCGCCGCCGATGATCCGCCGCATGGGCTTCCAGGGTTGAAAGTATTCGCCCGGGGCGCACGGAATGGTCTGAAGCGGATCTTCCAGCCATTCCCAGACGTTGCCTGTCATCTGGTAGATGCCGTTGGGGGTCGTGCCTGAAGGGTATTCGCCACGGCCACGGTCTGGCCGACACCCGAGGCCGAGAGATTGGTACGAGCCGGCTCGAACATGTTTCCCCAGGGATAACGATTGCACATGCCGCCGCTGAGCTGTTCGGGCCAGCCGCCGGCCTTTTGCCACTCTGACGCGGTGGGCAGGCGCTTGCCCACCCAGCGGCGAGTACGCGACCGCCTCGTACCAGCAAACTCCGACCACGGGGTGCTCGGCCTTGACCGGCGGGAACTTGCCGTTTTCCCAATCTCTGGGACCTGGCCGGCCCGACCGGTCGGTGAAGCGCGCCACGCTGGGCCAGACCTCGGTGGGCCAGATCTCCAGGTCGTCATAGCCACCCGCCGTGACGAACCGCTGAAATTGCCGGTTGGTCACCGCGCAGCGATCGAGATAGAAGGCTTCGAGGTCGACGCTGGAGAGGTTGCCGTCGGCGAAAACGACGGGCACATTACCGGCGGGAATCAGCGCCATTTGAGTATTCAGAGCCTGCCAGGCGGTGCGGGCATCGGCCTCGTGCACCTGATCGACGGCCGCCTGGAGAAGTACGAACCCATAGCGGTCCTGGGCGATCAAGCGCTTGGCCATCCCGTGAATATCCTCCTCACCCCGGCGCGGCGAGGAAGCGCGAGACTCGTCGGCATCTCCAATTTCGTGGCGCGAGCCCGGATCCGAAGAATGCGTTCCGCGGGGAGCGAGCCAACCGAAAAGGCGAGCAGCCAGGCCGCGGCGGGCGGGAGGTCGGGCGTGGGCCAGGCTCGGGGAGTGAGGCGGTCGGGCGGCATCTTGCGCTCGCTGCTTTCTAGTTCGATGACGTTGTTCGTGGGCATTGTGGGCGAGTCCTCTTCTCTGACTTATCGGGGCGAACAGCGTGAGCTGGCCGTTCGCCGGACGTCGCTGCAAAGGGTCTGGAATTGGCGGAGGATGGCGTCGCTAACCGGGTTGGCGGAATCAACATTCGTCGGTGCCTTGGGTGGTGGCGCAGGGGTCGGGCGTTGCCGGCGGAGCAGCGCGTTCGGATGGTCTGGAGCGATGGGCCGGCGAGGTATGATCGCCCCCGGACACAGTGGCGTCGATTCGCTCTCGTTCGAGTCGCTCCCATGCCTCAGTCAGCAATTGCCGGTCGCCCTCAAGCTCGGTGATCAAGCGCCGGCAGCTTGACTCCTTTTCTTCAAGACCACCGCGAAGCCGGCTCCGTTCGCGCTCGATCTCTTCAATCTTTTGTTTGAGAGATTGCTCCAGGCGGCTGGTATCGGCGGTCGGCGGCGCTCAGGCGGCGGCGCGCCATCACCTCAATCGACTCGAGTCTTTGGAGCACGGAGTCACGCAAGGTCTGGAGGTCGTCAAGCAAGGTCCTGGAACCAGCCCGGCCCGCGCTCGAGGAGCCACGGGCTCTGGCTTCGGCAGGGCGCGGGCTGGAAGCGAGCGTTTGCTTTTGTCTGTCGTCGATCATCGAATCGTCCCTTTCAAGCCGGTTCTTCGCGGCGATGGGAAACTGAACCGTACCTCCCGGATTTGTCATCGAGGCACATGGCGGTGAATTCGCCACCGTGATGACGTCATGAGATGTGATCAAAAAAGATTCCATGGAAACGATGTTTTTTCGTAAAATAACTTCGACAACATCCAAAAACTATCATCCCTTGGGCGCGGTTCGGCTCCAGAGTCGAGACAAACGTGCATCAATCGATTATGGTTGCGGGTTTCGACCTCATGACAATGAATCTCCTTCAGGTGCTGGCGGAACGCTCGGATTCGCAGGTCGACATCCAGCGGCTCCTGGTGGTCTGCCTCCTCCTTGCGCGAGTGGGCGACGTGAATTGCCTCGCCCGCCGCCAGGGACGCGCGAGAGACTGAAGCGCGATGCGACGCCATTGCCGTCTCGTGCTCTCTGCGCTCGCGTATGCATTCGTCCTTGACCAGCTCATACTCCTTGCGCAGGGCCGCCAGTTCAGCTTGCGCCCCATCGGCTTCCGTCCGCAGCGCTTCGGCTTCGGCGCGGCTGAGCTTCTCGAGTTGCCGGTAGGAATGGCGGAGGCGGCGGTTCTCCGACTCGAGGGCCGCGAGAGCCGCGGCGGCGCCCGATTGTCCGCCACCATCCGCCGTAGCGGCGCGGCCGAGAGCGCCTGCAGGCGCCCGGCCTCTTCCTCGAGGCGGTGGCGTTCGGCCGCCCACGTCTTGCGCTCCTCGCTCGAGCTGACCACGACCTTCAATCGCGGCGCGGCGTAGCGCTCGCGCTCCTCTTCGTCTCCGCGTTCCCTCGCCAAGTCTTGCCCTTCGACCCGCTCTTCGACCTCGCTGACCCACTGCGCCAGTTGTTCCCATTCGGCCCGGCTGGCCGATTCCGCGTCCTCGATCAGGCGAACCTGTTCCAGCAAAAAGCTGATCGTCTCGTCTCGGGCCGCCAGTTCGTCGCGGGTGCGATCCAGACTCTGCTGTAGTAACGCCGTGGCGGCCGCATCAGCTTCGGACGTGGGGGAGACGCGGCTCTCGAGGTCATCCTCTCGTCGTGCTTGCAGTTCGCTCTCCAGCCGGCTGATCTCGTCTTCCAGCAGGGTGATCGTGTCGAGATACTCGGCACCAGGGTCCGAGCCGTCCCGTCCAGGCAAATCGTGGGTCGCTTCCGCGCTGATCATGGTGATTCTCCAGCGATCATTACTACTGGCTCAGGCGACGACGGCCCTGGCCTCACGCTCTCGCGCCAGCAGGTGCTTGACGGTGGCCAGCAGATCGGTTTCGCTGATGGGCCGATGGAGCACGCCGTCAAGCCCCATCGCATCAAGGCGGGCCAGCTCCGATTCATCGTCGATACTGGCGATGCCGATGAATCGGGTTCCCGCGGAGTTTTGTTGCTTGCAGGCTCGGAAGAACGCTTCTTGCTCGGGCCGGTCGATCGCCATGATCATGAGGTTGAAGGACTGGCGCCGCAACAAGAGCTGAGCCGCCACCCGGTCGCGCACCAGCTTCAGTTGATGATTCGTCCCCTCGGGTCCCAGCCCTCGCTGGACAACACGGACGGTCTCGGGGTCATCGTCAAGGATCAGGATGGCATCGGCCGACGACGGCGCTCGCCGTTCGACCAGGCCGGCCAGCTCCAGGCCGCGAACCGTCACCGCCACGTCTGGCAGGCTGAATCCCGCCTGGCGAGCCAGGTCGTTCAGGGAATGAACTCCGTCCAGCAAAGTGTGAACCTTGAGTTCAGCGTTCGACAGGCCAGCGCGGTCGGTGTTGCCGCCTCTGACCGTCTGGCGGGCGAAGATCAGCCGCCCCCATTCCTCCAGTTCGTGCACTGGTCCGGAATGCCTGACGCCGTCGAGCACGAGCGCCGCCACACTCACTTGAAGCGGGAAGGCCTGGAACATGGGAGGCAGGGCCACGATTGGCTCGAACGAGAATTTTCCGGGTTCC
>CAWFAF010000060.1:0-56641 GCA_963813575.1 uncultured Planctomycetaceae bacterium | reverse complement strand
CCTCGTAGATCGGCCGGAGCGGATTCTCCAGCCGCTGCAAACCGTCGGTCACGGTACCCGCCACCCCGTCCAGATCCCCCCGCCGCCAGGAGGTCAGGAAGCGTTCGGTGGGCCGATAGCTGGAATACTTGTCCAGGAGGATCTCGACCCAGATCGAAGTGCCGTCCAGGCCTTTGGGAATCAGCTTGGGAAGAGGTGCAGCGGTGAAGGTGCGGTGGCCCTGGCGGGCCGAGTCTGGTCATCACGGCGCCGGTGAATCACGCGGCGATGGGCACGCACGTCGATCTCGATTTGTTCGGAGTCTTCGGGGTCACTGCGGAGACGTAACGGTTGACCGCAGTCGGGGCAGACACATTGCTCGTGGGGCAGATCGACGAACACCTCGCGGATCGGAAGAGAGGAATAATCCCGCCGCTTCGGTCCAGGATTGCCCGCTTGCTGGCCCCGCTTTCGTGTGGGCCCCGGCGTGTCGTCCTGGGGGTCGTCCAGGTGATTGGAACGATCCTTCAGTGACGTGGTCTCGGAGCGTCAACCGAAGAGGTCGGCCTGGAGTTGGCGTTTCTCACCTTGGAGTTGTTCGACTTGGAGTTCCAACTCGCCGATGCGGCAAGGGCATCTCGATGGCGACTCTTCCAATAGCCGGCCTGCATACGCAACTCGAGATTCTCGCGCTCCAAGTGATCGACCCTGTTGCGCAACGCGGCCACGTCCGGCGCAGCCCTTCCAGCAGCGTCAGCCACTGGGTGGAGGACTGCTCGGGGCAACGGACTTGAGTCAGTTGGCCGTCCATAGCCAACTGGGATTACCCGAAACGAATCGCATTGAACAGAAGTAGCAATCCGACCACTATCATGAGGAGTGATCGATCGGCTCTTCAAGGAAACAAGGAAACGTCGCTGAACAAACGAGTTGGGCGAAGTTTTACAAAGGTCTGTTCTCAAGTCCAATCATGGCAGCGGTTAACGTCTAAGCGAGTGCCATTCGTGTCGTCGGACCGAAGCCGCAACGACTCCCGCTTCCAGGTAGCGGCAGGGGCGCAACGCACGAGTGATTGAAGGTAGCTTGCTCGGGCCGGGGACGACGAGTTGCAGGCAGCCGTTGACGTCAAGGAATGGATCTCTGACGTTCCGATGTGCTATCCGCCGGACGGATCGAATTCCCGGTAGTCCGCTCGGGTGGGTTACGGGATGTCGGAAGATCAGCTGGGGTAAAAAAAGGGGGGCTGAACTCGACGGAGATCCACGGGCACCGTATCGCGAGGCGATACTTCCGCACCAGTCTTGCATAATAGTCGGCGGTCTGCAAGCCCCATCTCGCCTCGATGGTTCGCGTATAGCCCTGACTGAGGTCACGTTGCGCGTTCTCCCTCCAAGCGTGCTCCTGAAAGCTGTAGATCCTTGCGAGCCGGTAATATGTGTACCACCGCACGCCTATCATCGTGCCCCAGACGAGCAGAGCCATAACGCCCACAAGCAGCATGTACGTGCGGACGCGAAGGCGCGGCAGCCTCATGATCGCCATCTCCCCGATGAGGCACTTGTATGACGCAGAGCATGATCCGCCCAACTTAGCTTTGCATCGCAAAGTAGCGCTGTCAAGTGCGACCGTTGGTCGGAAAGCCGGCTCGCCTGGCTCATAATTTGTTGTTCCGAAATTCAAGACGCGAATACATCCGAACTGGCAAACTCCAATAGCTGCGATTTGCCACCGGTCTGGATGCTTCGGTCGGATCGACCCAACGCGCCAGTCGCGTGCTCGATGCTTCGGCATAGTCGGACCGAAGCGAAAACCTTAGCTCCCGTCGCACAGCCGACTGGTCGTCGGTATTGATTGCAAACTCGCGCGACGCGGGTATTCTGATCATTCAATTTCGTTGCAACTCTCCGTGCGGCCGCGGCCGAGCTGCGAATCCGGGTCGCGTCGACGTGGCCGGGGATGGCGCGGAGGACGGCCGCGGCGTCGGCGGCAGCTTCCTCGCCTGAAGGCATGGGGTCGGCAATTCGTACCAGGCCACGCAGCAGATGATTGCCTCAGCGACCTCCTCCAGCGTGCCGAAGCTTCCGATGAGGTGTTGCGCCGCTCTCCTCAGCCCTGCCGCTTCACCATGGCCTCCACCCACACCGGCACATAGGGGGGAGTGCAGCCCTTGGACACCGGCCAGTCGCGGTACAGGCCGATCTTCTCGCCAATGGCGATTGCGCGCTTGCGGTGCTTGGGGTGGTGGATGCCAATTGCGGCAAGCGTGTTGTTCATTGTCCACTGCACCTCCGGCATCGCCTTCGGCATCTCTTTCTCGATGCGATCGAGCAGCGCAGGCAGGTCGAGGCCGTCAGCGCCCTTGTTCACGCGGCTGGCGGTGAGGTTCCAGCCCGCACGGGCGGCCCAGCGATCCTTCGCCATCATCCACTTCTCACGCAGCGCTTCCTTCTCGGGATGTTGTGCGACGACATAAGCGTTCAGCCAGTCTGCCACCTGCGCGCAGGTGGTGGAGCGAGTCAACTTGTCGAGTTCGTCAGCGGAGAGCGACTTGGGCTTGATGATGAGCGTGGCGAGGAGTTGCGCTTCGACGTTGCCGGTGTCCCAGAGATTGAGCGCGAGTTCGTGATCAGTCTTGATCTTCTTGGCCATCGCGCGGATGTCGCCAAGTTTCACGCCGAACTGGTTGTCGGGCGCGCCGGCCTTCGTGTTGTGGGCACGCCGAGCGTCGTCGCCGAGGGACTTAAGCTGTGCGAGGATTTCATTGACGGTCATGCCGACGATTATACGCGAAACTCTAAGCAAGCCAACCATGAACGTCGTTCCCTACAAGTCGTTTGTGTCTGTTGCCGGGGACCGACTGCCATGAAAATGCTCATCATCGCCGCAACCGGCGTCCAGCCCTTACCTGAACCGTTCGGGAGACCCCAGAGCGTTTGGAATTGGTGAGTGGTCGCGTAAGGAGGTGAGGTCGCCCTCACCCCCTCCCCTCAGAACCGTACATGCACCTTTCAACGCATACGGCTCAAGCATCGGACAACGCCCCTGCGTGGCACGATCGGGCGCGGTTCCACCGGCCCACGACACCCCTTACGGAGCGCGGTCGCCCCATTGGCCTTGGGGTCAACCTGGACGGTACTTCGACAGAGCCGACGACCGAAGATCGGCGGGGGCCGCACCACGGGCGTTGCCGCCCGCGTCATATCTGCTTTGCCTCCCGAGTCGGTTGGCTGTCGGTTCCCATCCGCCGACACCCGGGGGAATTCGGCTCGCTTTCGCGCGGGGTGATCTCGCAACCCCTATCCGACCCATTACAGGCCGGCCTTCGCTTCCTCCCCCGTCCTTTACCCGCCGCCCCATCGGCTCGCCTTGCGGCTGGCCTACCCTCGCGGGAGGACGACGGGCTTACCACGTTGCATCGCAAGAATCCTCGTGGGTTAGGCCCCGCCTCGACGCCGGTGGCACTTCATCTGCGCCGGATGAGCTTGAAGCATCCGGACCTGGCCACTTACCGTTTTGGTCCAAGCCTATCAGCACCTTTGGCTTGTCTTTGTTGACGACGCTTGCAGCGGTTCACCTGGGTTGGCCATACCACGCGCCCCTGGTCCCCGACCGCCGCGGTGCTGGCAGTCGCGATCTCGGCTCGCACTCCGATCGCCATCCTGAGGGATGAGGATACGTTGTCCCGAGGGCTCCGCACCCCGCCGTTGCCGGCGACGCACGCCTCGGTAGGGGACTACTGGCAGATCAGCAGGTGTCGTCACCTCCTTTGATGGAAGAGCGTCACAGTTCCTGCGATACCATCGTGTCGCACCCAAGCAACCAAACGATGTTCCCACCGGCGCTGACAACTGGCCCTGACGAGGCAGCGCCGAGCAATTGTTGCACGACCTTGCGTGCGTCGGTCACATCGGCACCGACGCGTTTTCGGGTATCGCCGCTGGCACTCAGGTCACCAGGCCAGCTTTCATGCTGCCGCATCTGGTTGACATGTATACTGCTGTCACCCTCGGACCGTGAATGCGCACCGGTTCTCTTGCGAAAGGGCGGTCGTGGGGTGAGAATCCCTGGGCTCTGACGACCCAGTCTGAAACAGTGCGGTAATCGTCCGTGGAGTGAGCCTTGGAACGTCGAAATCGCGACTCTGGGAAGCCGCGCTGCCTATTTTGGCTCGTGATCGCGATCGCGACGCTGGCCAGCGCCACGGAGCGATCGCCGGGGGCAGAGAACGCGAGGGGTGAGGCCAGCGTTTTCCTCGTCGCCAACCCGGCCGAGCTCGGCGTCAACGTCGCGGCACTGGGGAGGTTGAAGGCAAGGGCAGAGGCCGAGGGCTCGGACGCGGTGGTTGTCGTCAAGGACGGTCAACTCGTCGCCGACTGGGACTTTGGCAAGAAGCGCGGGCCGATTGAGGCTATGTCGGCCACCAAATCGGTTGTCGGTCTCGCAATCGGCCGGCTGATCGACCAGGGCAAGATCATGTCGCTCGACCAGCCCGTCTCCGACGGTATGCCCCTTGGTCTTGCCATCGTTGCCGTGAAGTCCCTCCGTGATTATGCCAGCCGTATCGACCCAAAAAAATTTCCTGGATCGCGGCAAGAGCCGGGCAAGTTGCACCATACTTGCAATATGGTTGCGAGTCGTTGTGTCTTCTGGATCTGTAATGCGAATGGCTCAGGAGGACTCTCGCCATTACCCGATGTTCCGCCATCGGTCTGCTACCCCAGCGGGCGACACTGGCAACGGCATCGTCCGAAGCCTGGGGGACAACGTAGCCTCGATCCCACAGATCGGCCGGCAACGCGTGAGCCAAGCCGGCGACTGCCAGCATCACGGCGGTCGGGAGCCAGCAGTTCGGGACATGGTCAACCTACGTGAAGTGCCGATAAAGGCCGTAATCAATGACAAGCCAAAGATGCTGTCAGGCTTGAACCAAAACGGTATGTGGTCAGGTACGGGAGCTCTGCTATCTCCCATCGCGGATGATGCACCACCGGCCGATAGACACGACCTAAACCCCGAGCGATCCAGAAGAGAAACGAATTAACCCCGTTGTCTTCCCTCACGGGAAGGCGAACTGCAAAGGACGCTGATGAGACAGCGGGGAAGGGATGAGGGAGAAAGCGAAAGCCACTCTGTAAGGGACTGGATAGAGGGTGAATCCGCCCACGGACGACATTCCCTCGCCGCGAAAGCGGGCTGACTTCCCTCGGGTGTTCCGTCACGAGAGAACCTTGGCCAACCGACCAAGGGAGACAAGCAGACATGTCGGCGGCAGCAATGCTTGCTGGTGCGGCTCCCGACCAGACGCCCGACTGGCACTCCATCGAGTGGAGGAAAGTCTGGCAGACAGTTCGTCGGCTCCAGGCGCGTATCGTGAAGGCTGTTGCGCAGGGCAGGTGGAATAAAGTCAAGGCTCTGGTTTACCTGCTCACGCACTCGTTCAGTGGCCGGGCTCTGGCCATTTTACGAGTGGTCAGTAATTCGGGTGCGAAGACTCCCGGTGTGGATGGAGTCCTCTGGAACACACCGGAAGCCAAATCGGCTGCGTTCAACACCCTGCGACGGCACGGTTATCAACCGCAACCGCTCCGCCGGGTCGTACATTCCTAAAAGTAACGGCAAGCGGCGTGGCCTGGGGATTCCCACGATGCGCGATCGAGCCATGCAAGCTTTGCACTTGCTCGGTCTCGATCCCATCGCGGAGAGTCTGGCTGATGGTCATTCCTATGGCTTTCGGCGAGAGCGCCGCTGTGCTGACGCCCTGGCACAAACCCATACGGTGTTGAGCCATCGGCACGGTCCCCAATGGATTCTCGAAGGGGACATCAAAGCTTGCTTTGATAAAATCAGCCATGAATGGCTCTTGACGCATGTCCCTATGGACCGGCAAGTGCTGAGGAAATGGTTGAACGCGGGTTTCCTGGAGAAGCACGCCTGGTTCGCCACCACGGAAGGAACACCTCAAGGCGGTTGCATTTCACCCGCCCTGGCGAATTGGACCTTGGATGGACTGCAACGGCTCTTGGCGGAACACTTCGCCAAGACGCTCAAACAACAAGGGATGAACAAAGTCCACCTGGTCCGCTATGCGGATGACTTCTTGATCACCGGCACATCGAAGGGGCTCCTTCGTGATCAAGTGCAACCTCTCGTGGCTCACTTCTTGAAGCAACGAGGGCTCGAGCTCTCCCACGAGAAGACCCAGATCACGCATGGGGAGGAAGGCTTCGATTTCTTGGGACAGAACGTACGACGCTATCGTGGCGGCAAGGTTCTTCTCAAGCCTTCGTCACGCAATGTGAAGACGTTCTTGGCCAAGATCCAGGAGACCATCGACCGCTCAGGCAGCCAAACGGCAGGAGAACTGATCCGGCGTTTGAATCAACAGATCAAAGGCTGGACCATGTATCACCGTTATGCATCGAGCAAACGCACCTTTAGCTACGTCGATCACCGGATCTTCCAAAAAGTGTGGCGGTGGTGCCGGCGACGGCACCCGAAGAAGAGCAAGAAGTGGATCAAGGAGAAATACTTCCTTCGCGACGGTCACCGCCACTGGGTCTTTACCGGTACGCTGCGGGACCCAAAAGGCCAGGGCTGGCCCATTCAGTTGATGTCCGCGGCGAAGGTGAAGATTATCCGTTATGTGAAGATCCAAAGCGCCGTGAATCCCTACGATCCGCAGTGGGAACTGTACCTGGAAGCACGGTGGACTTGGCAACTGGCCCAGACGCGGACAGGTCACAGGCAGATCGAGTATCTCTGGAAGAGACAAAAGGGACGATGTGGGGTCTGCGGTCAACCGCTGCGCCTGGCAGAGGAGGACTGTCAGATCCACCATCGCATCTGGCGCAGCCAAGGCGGTCGGGACACGGCGGACAACTTGGAGTTGTTCCATGTCAACTGCCATCGGCAGATCCACGTGCGCGAACGACCGACCAAAGCGGCCGCGTCCCGCGAGGGGCGTTCGTGAAGGCTTGAGCTGCATGACGGGAAACTGTCACGTGCGGTTCTGAGGGGGCGGGGAGGTAGCAATACCTCCCTGCTACCCGGCTTTCCCCGTTCGGGGGAGAATCCGCGCTCAACTCGTCACCTGACATGCATGCAATCTGACGGCCGGCCGCGAGGGGCCCAGCAATGAAACTCTATCGTTCAAAGGCGCAAGCGGGATCTTTCGGTCTGATCGATTCCGCCGGTTCACCCGCTCGTCGGGACTTGCCTCGAGGCCGAATCAGTGAGAATCAGTCGCTGGGAAAAGTAAATAGCGACAAAACAAAGCCACCGAATCCCATTGCCCATAACGCAACAGCCATTTTCGCAAGGACTTACGTCACTGACGAGGAAAACCGCAGGAGGACCAAACCCAACCTTCACCCTTTCTTCACAAACGATGCTAGGTGGACAATGGCCTGCATGTTCGCGCCACTGCCAACCGCACCAAATGTAAGGAATCAACGCAGGTGCGATTGTTATCTTGTTTGCGGTTCTCCAGGTAATGACAGTCGGGCCAGATGTAATGTGCCCAAGAACCGATCCGGCCCGACGAAAATCTTCTGAAGCAGGGAAGCCTGAGTGCCAGGCCCTTGCTTGCATGGGCAGGTTCGCGGCATTAGGCTAGGGAACAAAATGGGTCTTACCTCCGTCGCGACTTGCCCGGTCCCACGCAAAGAGGAACACGAAACATGGCCGCTGGACAGCCCAAGCCCGCGTTCTACATCGCGCTGGCCGTGGTGGTTTTTGGTCTGATCGCGTTTGCCTATTATCGCAGCGACATCGTGGCGCCGAAGCCGCCGCCGCCGGGGGAAGAAGCCAAGGGACCGCAGGCGGGCAAGATCGAGCCCAAGGATCTTGGTCTCGATCAGGCCGCCGAGTCGGCCGACACCACCAGCCCGACCACCGTCAAGCAATACAACTTCAAGCCGGCCGAGAAGCTGCCGCCCGTGAAGGGAACCGCTGCTTACAAGCCGCTCGATGAACGACACCGTCCGGTTCGCGCTCAACGTCTGGGCCGGCTGGGCCCCCATCGTGCTGGCCAACAACGGCTTCAAGGCGGGCCAGGAATGGAAGGGGGCCGATGGCAAGCCATTCAAGGTCGATCTCGTCCTGATCGACAATCCGGTCCAGATGCGCGACGCGTACGCCGCGGGTGAGGTGCACATCGGCTGGGGCACGCTCGACATGGTGCCGCTCTTCCTCGAGAGCTTCGTCGATGCCCAGGGCAATCCGCGCGACAGCCGGATCATGCCCCGGATCTATCAACAGATTGACTTTTCCAACGGCGGCGACGGCGTGGTTGTGCGCGAGAATATCAAGACGGTGGCCGACCTGCGCGGCAAGAAGCTGGTCCTGGCCCAGAATTCGCCGTCGCACTACTTCGCGCTCAACATGCTCGTCTCCGGCGGCGTGCAGCCATCCGAAGTGCAGATGGTGTTCACGGAAGACGCCTTCCAGGCGGCCGCCGCGTTCAACGCCCAGAAAGACATTGCCGGCTGCGTTTCGTGGGCGCCGGATATCTACAACCTGGCCAAGGCCAAGGGCAATCGCCTGCTCGTGACCACGCAGCAGGCCAACCACATGATCGCCGACGTCTGGTTCGCCCGGGCCGATTTCGCCCGCGACCACACGGCCATTCTCGAGGGGATCATGCGGGGCATCTTCGACGCGATGGAGCAACTCAAAGACCAGGCCCAGCGGCAGAAAGTCTCTGGCCTCATGGCCGCTGGTTACAACATCCCCGCCTCCGACGCGCTCTCGATGCTGGGCGACGCCCACAGCACCAACTGGGCCGAGAACTTTCAGTTCTTCTTGAACCAGAACAACCCGACCAACTTCGAGCGCATCTGGCAGCGGTCGTATCTACTCTATCGCAAGATCGGCTCGATCTCGCACCGGCCGATCCCCTTCGACCAGGTGATGGACTTCTCGATCCTTCAGAAGCTGGGCCAGGACTCCAAGTACTCCTCGCAGCAAGTTGAGTACGGCGGCCAGATCGCTCCCAAGGATCTTGGGACCGTCAGGGCCGAGGGCGATGAGATCCTGACCAACACGGTGGTGATGCACTTCTTTCCCAATAGCTGGGACCCGTTCAAGAAGGTGAACAAGACGGAAGCGGGCAAGGCCGTCGAGGAGCTGTACGATCCCAACGTCAAGAACGTGCTCGAGGAGATCGCCCAGCTCGCCGGCCAGTTCGGCGCGGCGAGGATTGTTATCGAAGGGCACACCGACAGCTCGATGAAGGGCCAGGTTCCCCCGACACTCGTGAAGGAGCTCTCGCTCAACCGGGCCAACGCCATCAAGGAAGCCCTGGTGCAGAAATACCCCGACCTCGATCCCAACCGGTTCAACGTCGACGGCGTGGGCTGGGACCGGCCAGCCGATCCCGGCCGACCCCAACAACCACACCAAGAACCGGCGGGTCGAAGTCAAGGTGCTGACGCGCGGAGAAATCGGGTTGATGCCGTCGGCGGAGTCAAGCCGGCCGATCGAGGGTCTTTGATGGAGAATCCTAAACCTGAAACGCCGCCCGCAGCCCCGGAACTGACGCCGCCTGAGCAAGCTGCGCGTCCCGCCGCAGGCGCGATTGCTCCGGCGGCGACCCGGGCGCTCGCGCTTCCTGTTCCTGGGCCTGCGGGAACAGGCCTCGCGCTGGCAGGTTGTGCTCATGGCTTTGCTGGGCGCGGGGACGTGCTTCGCGCTCTGGTGGTTTGTCACGCGGGGCGAGCCCGAAGAGCGAATCCTGCCGCCGTCGAAGGGTCTTTCCAGCCCGTGGGAAACCTTCGCGAGCTTCCACAGCCTCTGGTTCGACCGCGCCTTGACCCGCAACCTGCTGACAACCCTGCGCCGGGTGGGGCTGGGCTTCGGCCTGGCCACGCTCGTGGGTGTTCCACTGGGGATCCTCTGCGGTTGCTTCACGCGGGTGAGCGCGTTCTTTCTGCCGCTGACGCTCTTCGGCCGCAACATCCCGGTCGCCGCGCTGATCCCTCTCACGTTTTCGCTCTTCGGCATCGGCGAATTGCAGAAGGTGATGTTCATCTTCATCGCCTGCGTCGCGTTCATCATCTCCGACACGGCGCGGGCGATCGGCGAAGTGCGCGAATCGTATGTTGACTCGGCCTTCACGCTGGGGGCAAGGCGGTGGCAGATCATCATGAAAGTGCTCGTTCCACTTGCCCTGCCCAGCGTTTTCAATTCGTTGCGGCTTCTCTTCAGTCTGGCGCTGGGCTACATCATGCTGGCCGAGGTGATCAAGTTTGGTGGCGAATCGGGCGGCCTGGGCGACATCATCAATACCTCGCAGCGCCGGGGACCGCGCGAGCACGTGCTCCTGGTGCTCCTGATCATCCCGGCCGTGGCCCTCTTGATCGACTACGTGTTATTGTGGATTCAGCAGCAGCTTTTTCCCTACCGTTACGGCGGCTCGGGTTTGCTGCTCAAGCTGGTGCGGGCCGTCATGCACGGCTGGGAAGACGTGAAAGGCTTCGTATGGCGGCGGCCCGTTCCCGAAGGGATTCTGGCCGAGCTGAACCGGAAGAGCCCCGCGACTCGAGTTTCGGATAGAGCAGCCTCATGACGGCAACCGACACGAAGACCGTGACAGGCGCGGAGTCCGAGGACCCATCCGCGGCCGTGGGACTGGGCCACGTGCTCGACCACGTGAAGCAGCCGCAGGAAGTGGCGCTTGCCCCACGTCGTCGAATTTCGCGGCGTGACCAAAACCTTCAACGTGGGCACCGCCAGCGAGTTCACCGCGATTCGCGACGTGAGCTTCGTGGTTCGGGACCTCGTGGAAAAAGGAGAATTCGTTGGCATCCTGGGGCCCAGCGGGAGCGGCAAGAGCACCATCCTGCGGCTGATCGCGGGCCTGCGCCCGCAGCATCCTCCAACCCGCGGCGAGGTTCTTGTTTTCGGCCAGCCCGTGCAGAATCCTGGGCCGGACCGGGGCATGGTCTTTCAAGACTACACCAGCTTCGATCATCGCAGCGTGCTGGACAATGTCGCTTTCGGTCTCGAGTGCCAGGGCATTCCCCGCAAGATTCGCCAGGAGCTGGCGCGAGACTGGATTGGCCACGTGGGTCTCTCCGTCGCCAACGATCAGTCCAAGTACCCGCACGAGCTCTCCGGAGGCATGCGGCAGCGGGTTGCCATCGCCCAGACGCTCATTCTGCGACCACGAATCATTCTGATGGACGAACCCTTCGGCGCGCTCGATCCGATGACGCGCATGAATATGCAAGACCTCTTGCTCGACCTCTGGCGCCAGACCCAGGCCACGGTCTTCTTCGTGACCCACTCGATCGAGGAAGCGGTGTTCTTGAGCGATCGCATCTACGTCGTGAGCAATTCGCCGGGAACGATCCTGCGAGAGCTGGAAATCGAGCCCTCCGACCGACCGTCCAAGGAGATGCAGCGGCAGCAACGATTTCAAGAAACCGTCTATTATCTGCGCGACCTGATCAGCCAGCTCGAGGAGAGCCACGCGCCGGCACGTAGGCCGGCTCGCACCCGCGCCACGAGCCACTCTTGTTTTCAAGACCGATCCCGAACCAAGGAAACCGATCGACGTGGGCCTGGGAAAATATCTCAAAAAGGCGTTTCTCCTGCACTGGAACCTGCTGGCCTTTCTGGGCAGCACCGGCTTCGCCTTGCTTTCCGGGCACCCCGACGTCTTCGTGCCCTGGTGCTGGCGGGTGAAGTGACCTACCTGGGGATGCTGGGCACGCACCCCAAGTTTCAAAAATATGTTGACGCCCAGGAAGCGAAGGCGGGCCGCGAGCAAGGCTCGGCACTCGTCGCGGCGGCCTTCGACCGGATGATCAAGGTTCTGCCTCCACGCCAGCTCAAGCGGTTCCGGTCACTGCGCGAAAGCTGCGTCTCGCTGCGGCACATCGCCGAGCAGATGCGAGCCTCCCAGGAGCCCGCCGGCGAGTCAGACCCCTTGGTCCTGCAGGACCTTCAATTCTCCGGTCTTGACCGGCTGCTCTGGATCTATCTTCGCCTGCTTTACACCCAGCACATGCTCGACCGCTTCTTCGAGAACACGAGCCAGGAACAGATCGAATCTGAGATCGCGCGGCTGGAAGACCGCCTGGCGCGCTCGCCTGCCACCGAAGCCGACGACACGTCGCCCCGGCGCGTCATCCGCAAGGCGCTTGAAGACAACCTGGAAACCTGCCGTGCCCGGCTGGCCAACTTGCACAAGGCCCGCGAAAACAGCGAGCTCGTCCAGGCCGAGATCGAGCGGCTCGAGAACAAGATCCGATCCATCACCGAGATGGCGATCAACCGGCAAGATCCCCAATTCGTTTCCGGTCAGGTCGATCAGGTCGCCGAGAGCCTGATCCACACCGAAGAAACCATGAATGAACTCCGGTTCGCCACCGGGCTTGATCCCACTGATGACGCGGCGCCGAACATCATTCCCAGGTCGGTCACGGGCGAAGCCGGCACTCCCGTTGCCGAGGAGACGGGTCAGCCGGGCCCACGAGCGCGACAGCGCGAGGACGGCATCCAGTTCTTCTAGCGGGAGCCGGCAGGGTCAGCCGGAGCTGCCCCTCGAATCATCGCCCCGAACCGCGCCGCATCTTCGACCGCGGCACCGGCCATTGTGTTGTTGAAGTAGCCATGGACCGGCCGGCCGTGCTCGATGGCTGATTCCGCAAGCGCGGCCCAGGGCTCCAGCCGGGCCGCACCATACTCACCGGCATAAAGTCCCGTCGCGCCGTGAAACCGCAGGTAGAGAAATGGGAGAAAGCGATCAATGAGCTGCTCCGCAGTCAACGAGAGTGCCCCGGTTCCGACGTTGCCGCCATGAATTCGCCAGCCGCCGGATTGCTCCATGTCGTGGATCACCACCGCCCAGCCGTGATTGGCCAGGCGCGCGAACACATTCTCGGTATTCCACGAGGGATGCCGAAATTCCAAGGCCAGGCTGGGTCGGATCTCGGCACCGGCGAGTTTCGCGCCCGCGGCCGTGAGAAAACTTTCGAGCCGATCTTCGTTGACGGTCAACGACGGTGGAAGCTGAAAGAGGATGCACGAGAGCCGCGGACCGAGCGGCGAGAACTCCTGGACCATTTGATCGAGGTCTTCTTCACAAGCGACAAGCCGCTTGCGGTGCGTGATCGCCTGGCTGGCTTTGAGCGTGAAGGCGAAGTGGGCGGGCACGGCGCCCAACCAGCGCGACAGCGTGGCAGCCGAGGCGGAACGGTAGAACGTCAGGTTGATTTCGACGGCGTCAAAGCGGGTCGCGTAGTAACCTAGCCAGGCGCGCGAGGCGAGTTTCGGAGGATAGAAAAGGCCCTTCCAATCGGAATACGAAAAGCCGGACGTCCCGACCATGGCCGGCGATCGCCGTTCAAGTTCCGTGGCAAACATCGGCAGGAGACCGGGCTGTGCGGCCGAAGCCGTCCGTTTCATGGCGTGTGTCGCCCCTGGCGCGGGGGCTTGGCCCTGCGTCATGAGAAAATTCTCTAGCTCTGGGATACACCTCTTGCACATCCTGTTCCCGTACGTCGAGACCATCAAGACACCGCACCGACATTGCGATGCTGAGCCGATTGCGGGGAGCGTGATCGGTGGGTCGGGGTGTTCTGCCTCTGTTGAATCTGGAAGAAGCCGCCGTTTGGGTTAGCATTACCTGGACGGAGGTTTCCCATGAACAAGACACGTCGGCATTTTTCCGGACCCGAGAAGGTCGCCATCCTCAAACGCCACCTGCTTGAACAGACGCCGGTCTCCGATCTCTGCGATGAGCTGGGCATCGGCCCCAATCTGTTCTATCGCTGGCAGAAGGAGTTCTTCGAGAACGGCCATGCTGCCTTCGAGAGCGATCGCAGGTCCAAAACCCTCAAGGATGCCAAGCAGCGCAGGATCGAGCAGCTCGAGGCCAAGCTGCAACGCAAAAACGAAGTCCTCTCGGAACTCATGGAGGAGCACGTCCAGCTAAAAAAAGAGCTTGGGGAACCCTGAGAGGATGCTGGGTCCCCCACGACACGCGTGACGAGATCGTGGACTTCGTGCGCGTCTGGGCCGATAAGACCGAGATCGCCGCTGGGCGGTTCCTGATCTGGATCGGTATCGGCACCAGCAAGTTCCACGACTGGAAGTCGCGCTTCGGCAAGGTCAACGAGCACAACACCTGGGTGCCGCGCGACCATTGGTTGACCGACGCCGAGAAGGAGGGGATCCACAGCTTCGCCCGCCAGCACCCGCTGGAGGGTTATCGCCGGCTCACGTTTATGATGCTCGACGCCGATGTCGTCGCATGCAGCCCGGCCAGCGTCTATCGCGTCCTCAAGGCCGCGGGACTCCTGGCCGGGCAGACGCCCACGCCCACCAAGAAGGGGACCGGCTTTGTGCAACCCCTGCGGCCGCATGAGCACTGGCATATCGATGTCAGCTACCTCAATATCGCGGGGACCTTTTACTTCCTCTGCAGCATTCTCGATGGCTGCAGCCGCTTCATTGTCCACTGGGAGATCCGAGAAAAGATGGAGGAAATTGATGTGGAAACCATCGTCCAACGCGGCCGTGAAGCTTATCCCCTGGCCCGGCCCCGCATCATCTCCGACAATGGCCCACAATTCATCGCCAAGGATTTCAAGGAATTCATCCGCATTTGCGGTATGACCCATGTGAAAACCTCGCCTTATTATCCCCAAAGCAACGGCAAGATCGAACGCTGGCATAAGACTCTCAAAGGCGACTGCATCCGCGTACTCACGCCGCTGTCGCTGGACGACGCCCGCCGGATCGTGGCCGATTACGTCACGCACTACAACACCATCCGTCTGCACAGCGCCATCGGCTACATCACGCCCCAGGACAAGCTCGCCGGCCGCGAAGCTGAGATCTTCGCCGCGCGCGATCGCAAACTGGCCGAGGCCCGCCAGCGCCGCCAACAACAACGCCAAGCCACCGGCAACCCGGCGCCGGCAGCGCCAGCCTCACGCCCTGCCATCGACTTCGCCGCCCTCCGCGCCGTGGTGACGATGGCGGCCGTCCTGCAACTGCTCGGCTTCCAGTCTCGCAGCAGCCACGGCGTGCAACAGCGCGGTCCGTGCCCCTTGCACGGCTCCACGTCCGGCACCAGCCGCTGCTTCTCCGCCAACCTGGAGCAGCACACTTTTCACTGCTTCAAGTGCGGCCGATCCGGCAATGCCCTGGACCTCTGGGCCCATGCCACCGGCCAAAGCACCTATGATGCCGCCATCGATCTCTGCCAGCGCTTACACCTGTCGGTGCCCGAGCTGACGGCGCCCGAGCCCAGGCCAAAACCCCGGAACAGAGAGGAGGAACCCGTAGCCCCCCCGTGAACGACCTGTACAATCAACTGAGTTCGCCGAGGCTCCTTTTCTTTACCCGCTAACTTGAACTCGCGGGTCTTCCAGTTCAGGCTGAACCAGGACAGGGGGGCTTGTCACGTCGCCTACAATCGACTGAGAGTCTGTCCCATAAGGGGAACAATCTGGGTGTGACAGGCGTAGTAATGGATATGAGAATGCACCATCCTACCCCAGCGACCTGACCGACGCCCAGTGGGCCTTGATCGAGCCGCACTTGCCGCCCGACCCGGCGGCGGTCGGCCCCGAGAGGCCGACTTGCGTGAGGTCGTCAACGCCATCCTGTATATCCTGCGGACGGGTTGCCAGTGGCGTTACCTGCCTAACGACTTGCCGCCCAAGAGCACCGTCTGGCGTTACTTCGACCTGCTGGCGGACGAGACGGGACCCTGGACACCGATCCACGACTTGCTCCGCCGCAAGGTCCGCACCACGGAGAAGCCGTATCGACCCAGGACCACCGCCAGCGTCGATAGCCAGTCGGTCGACACCACCTCCGGCGGCGAGCAGCGTGGCCGGGACAACCCCAAGAACGTCGATGGCCGCAAGCGTCACATCGTCGTGGACAGCATGGGCTTGCTGCTGGCGGTGCTGGTCACGGCAGCCGACGTGGATGACGCCACGGCGGCCACGGCGTTGTTCGCTCGGCTGGAGGGCCAGCCGATCAGTCAGGTCGCCAAGGATGTACGCCGACAACGAAGTATCACAACTACGCCCTCTATGACTGGGTGGCCGAGCATGCCGGCTGGAAGTTGTCGATCGTGGCCGGCGTCCCGAAGGCAAGGAGGGTTGGGTCAAGTTGCCGATACGCTGGACGGTGGAGCGGACCTTCGCCTGGCTGGGCAGGTGCCGACGACTGAGCAAGGACCGGGAGAAGAGTGTGCGGTCCTCGGAGGCGTTCATCAAGTTGGCGATGATCCACCTCATGTCTCAACCGCCTCCAGCCCAACGATGACGGACGCCAAGTTCCCCTATCGCCCTGCTGCTTGAACCCACCTTATGGGACAGTCACTGACAGCATGAGACCTTACGACCGAGCGGGACGCGACTCTCGGGCAGAATTTGAAGCGAAAAGCTACCATCAAAATCGAAGCCTCGGGACGAACATCGAGCAAGGCAATGCCCTCCACTCTCATCGGCAACCCCGCCCCCACGTTCGACTTACCCTGCACCCGGTTTCCAAACCCTGCTCGGAACCGCGCAGCGCTCGAAGACTACCGTGGCGGCTGGCTTTTGCTGCTTTTCTATCCCCGCGATTTCTCCCTCGTCTGTCCCACCGAGCTAATCGGGCTTTCCCAGCGGTTCGAGGAGTTCGAGCAACACCATTGCCAGATCCTGGGCGTGAGTTGTGATCCGGTCGATCTGCATGAACGCTGGATGGCCACGCCGGTTTCGCGTGGCGGTCTGGGCGGACTCAACTTCCCGCTGGCCAGTGATGCCGACGGAGCGGTGTCACAGAAGTACGGCGTTTATCAGGCAAGCCAGCATGTCGCCGTGCGGGGCATGTTCATCATTGACCCGGAGGGCCTGGTCCAATACCAGGTTGTGCACAGCCTGAGCATCGGCCGCCGTAGCCAGGAAGTCTTGCGGGTGCTCACGGCCCTTCAATCGGGCGGACTGTGCCGCGAAGACTGGATGCCCGATCAGTCGCACATCGATCCCTTCTCGGCACTTCGTGCCGGTCATTTTTTCTCGCACTATCTGATCGAGTCCGAGATTGGCTCGGGCACCTTCGCCCGGGTTTACCTGGCGCGTGATCTTCAGCTCGACCGGCCCGTGGCACTCAAGGTGTTCAAGCCGGATTGCCCGGTGACGCCCAGCACCGCGCTGGCCGAGGCGCGCTCGGCCGCCGCGCTCAATCATCCCAACGTATGCACGATTTACGCGGTGGATGACACGGCCGGAGTGCCGATCATCGCCATGGAGTATGTGGCTGGCCAGGCTCTATCCAGCATCGTCAGGGAAGAGGCGCTGGCGGCACACGACCTGCTGGCGCTGAGCCGGCAGCTTGCCGCGGGCATGGCTGCGGCGCATGAGGGAGGCATCGTCCATGGCGACTTGAAGCCGGAGAATGTGATGGTCAGCAGCGACGGAACGGTCAAGATTCTCGACTTCGGCCTGGCCCGCCGCCTTCATCGTCTGCGCCCGGTCAAGCCAGCAGAAACCGATGAGCTGGGGATGGCCGAAAGCGGCGAGGGAATCTTCGGCACAGCGCGTTACCTGGCGCCTGAGCAAACACGAGGCGAGCCGGCCACGTTCGCCAGCGACGTCTTCTCGCTGGGGATCGTGCTTTATGAGTTATCCACCGGCAAGACAGCCTTCACCGCCCCACATGTCCTTCAGGTCATGGAGCAGATCCGCTCGCTCGATCCGGTTTCCAAGTCGGCCGAGGCGCCAGAGCCGTTCCGATCGTTGATCCTGCCCATGCTCGAGCCCGACCCGATGAACCGCACGATCTCGATGCGACAGATCGTCGAGGAGATCGACGCGGTGTGTGAATCGGTTTGACGGGCCGACGCCGGCGATCGAGGCAAAGGCGAGTCTCCTGCTAGCTCTCCGGAGCCTCTGTTGGTCGCGGTTGCGACGGCCCTGACTTGCGTGTTGTCACGTGATCCGAGATTGCTTACTTTTCGCCGAGCGCCTTCTCGATGGCGCTTGTCACTTCGGGAGATTCGGGGCGGACCGAAGGCTCAAACCGGGCAATGACTTCACCCTTGCGGTTCACAAGGAACTTGGCGAAATTCCAACCGATCGGACCGGCGAATTTTGGATCTGTCGATTCGCTGGTCAAGAAGCCGTAAAGGGGGTGAATTCCCTTCCCTTTGACCACGATTTTCGAGAACAGGGGAAAGCTCACCTTGTAAGTCGTGGCGCAGAATTCCTTGATCTGGTTGTCTGTGCCCGGCTCTTGCTTGCCAAACTCGTTGGCGGGGAAGGCAAGCACTTCGAATCCCTGCTCCTTGTATTTCTGGTAGACCTCTTGCAGTCCCTTGTATTGAGGTGTGAGACCGCACTGGCTGGCAGTATTGACGATCAGGAGCACTTTTCCCTGGAATGTGGAGAGGGGGATCTCCTTACCCTCGATGTCCTTCATCTTGAAATCAAGCACGGATGATGGCTTCTTGGGACCGGCCTGCGCGGATACCATGGCCCAGGGAGATAGGGCCAAGAGCGTGGCCGCGAGGCTCATCAAACAAGGCAAGATCATGCGAGCAAACACGGCGGGAGTCCTCTCGGTCGTGGTGTTTTTGGAGGGAGGGCGACGCCGCGCGAGCAACCCGGCGAACCTGCATGAGGTCTCGTGAGTCGTGGCGGCAGAGCCAAGGCGAGAATTAGAAATTAACCTATACTCATCATGCGTCGGCGAGGCCGGAATTTCAAGAGTCTCCGCCGGAAGTCAGGGCCTTTCACTGATGTACGATGCTTTCACGGCCGGGGCACAGCGGGCATTGAATCGTGCCGAGTCGCTTGCAAGGGCGCGCGGCGGTTCCACCGTCGAGCCCACCGACTTGCTGGCCGCGCTGACCGCCGAGGCGGAAAGCCGTGCCGCGGAGCTCATGGTGCGATTCGGGCTGGAACCCGAGCGAGTGCTCGTGGCACTGGGTCTGGATGCGGTCGATGCGATTTTCGGGCCCTCGAACGAAGACGTGGCCGAAGCCTCCGCATCAGCCGCGGGACAGGCCGTGCCGGTCGCCCGGTCGGCGGCCCTTCGCGGAGTTCTCGCCGATGCCAACATGCAGGCACGAGCCGTCGAGCGTGGAGCTGAAATTGGTACCGAGCACTTGCTGGCCGCTTTGATCGCCGAGTCGTCGTCCGCCGCGCACCGGCTTGTGGCCGCCGAACTTGAGCTGGAACGATTGCGCGATCACTTGGCGGAGACCTTGCAGGCACCATCAGCACCGATCCCACTGATTGAAGAGATGCAGCCGCTTGACTTATCCGACCCGACACGAGTGGTCGATCTGGGCCGGATCATCGATGCATCAGCTAACCGCGCACGCGAGGGGCTGCGGGTGGCCGAAGACTATGTGCGGTTCGTGCTCGACGACCCGGGGCTCACGCGACGGTTGAAGGAAGTGCGTCACCGCCTGGCGGCCGCGCTTCAAGGATTCGACCAGGACCTTCTGATCGCCTCGCGCGATACTCGCGATGATGTGGGAACCCACATCATGACCCCCTCGGAGCAAATTCGCGAGAATCCGAGGGCCGTCCTCACGGCCAATTTCAAACGCGTGGCGGAAGCCTTGCGCACGCTCGAGGAATACGGCAAGCTGATCGACGTCTGGCTGGCCGGCCGGTTCGAGGTCTTGCGTTATGATGTCTACACACTCGAGAAGCTCACGTTGACGGCGGTCCACGCCTACCGTTCCCTGGGTGAGGCCAGATTGATGGTCCTGGTCGGCGGATTGCCTACCTTTGGCGACCTGACATGGGTCGTGGGAGAGGCACTTGCCGGAGGTGCCGACGTGATCCAGCTTCGCGAGAAGAACCTTTCCGACCGCGAGCTTCTCAGTCGTGCCCGCGAGGTGCGCATCTTGACCGCGCAAGCCAAGGCCCGGTTCATCCTCAACGACCGCTCGGACCTTGCCCGCCTCGCCGGCGCCGACGGGGTTCACCTCGGTCAGGACGATGTCTCGATTCGTGAAGCCCGCCGGATCGTCGGGCCGAGCCTCCTGATCGGCGTCTCGACCCACAATCGTACTCAGCTCGACGCCGCGGTTCTGAGCGGAGCCGGCTACCTTGGCGTTGGCCCGGTCTTCCCAAGCGCGACCAAGGACTTCTCCGAGCCGGAGCTGGCGGGCCTGGCCTATGTTCAGTCCGCCGCCGAAACTACCAACATTCCTTGGTTTGCAATCGGCGGGATCACCGAGGCAAACGTCGACCGCGTTCTCCAAGCCGGCGCGACGCGTATTGCCGTCAGCGCCGCCGTCGTGCGTGCCGACCGTCCCCGGCGAGCCGCGGCACGGCTCAAGGCGAAGTTGGAAGGCAGGGAGGAAGATGCTGAGCGGCTGGAGGAGGGAGACGAGGGAGAATGATCAATTCTCTCGGGCAACGGTCCAGTCTTCGACTTTCAGACCTGGTATCTTTCGGAAGTCAGACAGGTTCCTGGAAAGCAGCATGGAGTCGTTTGCAAGCACGATGGCGGCGATTTTCAGGTCCATGGTTCCGATGCGAAGTTTCGATCGTCGGAGCCGTTGGTACTCGATCACGGCATGCTCATCAAAAAGCGAGCACGACGATGTTGCGATAATTTCGGAGGTGAATCATGAGTCTGCTATAGGCCTCGATCTCCTCGGTTACGGTCTTGGTGCGAGCCATGTAGGCCATCCAGCCTCGCGTTTGTTCCTCGTACGTAATGATGGTGGTTGTGGGAGCCTCGGCTTCGAGAGCCGACAATCGGACCCGAAGGTACTGACCATCCGGCGAATTCCGCTCAAGTAAGCTTACGTGATCGGTGTCGAGTACGACCATCAGCTTTTTTTGTTTTCTTTGGAGGCTTGGGTTTGAACGAGTCGCGCCACTCGCGGCCGAGTCTCATGGCTTCTTCGAACGCCGGGTAGTCCGCGAAGGTCCCAGCGATTTCTTCCCACCATGGCCGCTGTTTCGCGGCGGACTTCGTTGTCTCGGCCTTGAGTGCGGCCACCTCGGCTTCCAGTGCGGCGACGCGTTTTTCGAGATCGGATGCTGTCATCAGTGTTCGCCTGGTTCGAATTCAAATACCAGTCAGAAATTGTGTCGATTGGGGATGAGACCGTCAATCGTCACCGGGCTTGGGCAGTGGAACCAATCGCGACCCGCGCCACGGGATCGACCGTCCCCGCGGCGTATTCTCGCAGCAGGCGGGCGGTTGGATCGGAGTCGCAGCGATCGGGCGCGAGCTGGGGCAGCATGCGATTGTAAAGCAGTGTCACCGAAGCCTTGGGGCGAAGGCCGCGGTGATGCTCGAGCTCGCGAAGGGCGTCTGCCAAGGGCCAGCCCTGGATCACGAATCGATAGAGGCCGACCCAGGCGGGCGAACGGTCCATGCTGGCGTGGCAATGAACGAGAATCGGCCACGCGGACGGGTCACGTGCAAGCTTGAGGGTCTGGGCCACGAAGGCTTCTCCCGTAGGGTCGTCGGCTGACTGGCCCACGTAGGCGATGCCATGTTGCTTCGCGAACCGCAGCTCATCGGGCAAGAGCGGGTTACCCGTGGAGGTATGCTCGGGATAAAGGTTGATAATTGTCTTGAAGTGATGGCGTTCCTGGGCGAGCTCGAGCCCCCCGTATGTGGGCATGGCACTGATGTAAATGCGGCCAGGCACAACCTCGCGCAGGCGGTGAAGCGGGCGCTGGTACCAGAATAGACCGCGGCCGGTGAAGTCCAGACCGAGCCAGATGACGACCAGCACGGTCAGCACCGCGCCACGAGGCCAATTTGACGGCGCTTTGGGAGCAACGCGAAGCAGGGCCAGTGCCCAGGCCAAGAGGCCCCAGACATAGACCCAGCGCGGCCAGAAGCCGAACGGCTCGCGGTCGAGCCAGCCGAACTGGCGCAGGATGATCAGGAGCAACGAGCAAGAGAGCAGGAGGTCGATACCCTTTTCGCGAGCCTTGGTCCAAGCTTTTCCCGGACCCGCATTCCAGAGACACCAGAAGAGAGTCGCCGCGACAGCACCACCGGTCACGGCCAGCAGAACCCGAACCGAGGTCGGCGCAGTGGAATCAGCGACCACACGCCAGCCTAGCCCGTGCCAGCCGTCCATCAGTGGGGCCGGAGTCGCGGCATGCCAGAAGCCGGCGAGCGAGAGCACTAGCGCCGCGAGCCAGAGTCGGTCGCCTCTGCTTCGATACACGCCCCATCCAGCCACGACGATCGCCGCTGACGCCACGTAGACGGCGATGTGGTCGATGGTGTCTCCCGCGTCGGCGAAGCGATAGGCGGGAGCCGGAAACTTGCTGAAAGTCGGACGCACAACAGCAGGAAACTCGGGGTCGATGTCATCCTCGAAGTTGACCGCGTACCAGATCGCTGGGAGGGTGCAGAGGGCGAGCACGAGCCAGGGCCAGTGGCGGGCAAAATTCCCCTGCGCGCGTGGTCTCGTCATGATCCGCGGCGTCCTTTCCGATCCGATCATGATTTCGTAGGAGGCCAGGCCCGATCACGCGGCCCGGTCGTCGGACTGTCTTATATCACGGAGGGCGTGCTCCGCGAAGGCCTCTGTCTCGACACGGCCCTTGCCCGCCCGAACACCCACTCTGACCAGCAGCCGCCGCCTGAGCTCGCGGAAGGGACGGGCGATCAGACGATGGGCGCGAATCCACCAGGGCATCCCCTTTTGCACCTGGTCCTGGTCGAGCCCACACTGGTCGGGCCGGCAGCGTGCCCAGTGCTTCATGAGGTGATAGTCATCGCTGCGGCAGAGGATCGAGAACAGTGGGCCCAGAGGCAGCCATCGCGGCCAGCAGACGCTGATCTGAAAATCGATCAGGCACGGCTCGCCCTGCTCGCTGACGATGATGTTTTCGCGCTTGTGCAAATCGACGTAGACCGTCCGCCGCTGGTGCATGCCCTCGAGGAGGTCACTCAGATCGTGGAAGAAATGGTCTCCAACACGTTCACGATTGCCCAGGGGATGGCCAGCGACGTACTCTCGCGCCACGGCATTAGCAAGAACCGGGCCATCGACCTGAACAGGTCCCGCCAGATACGGGATCCCCCTCAGGTCGGCCAGGCGCTCGAGCACTCGTCGCTCGTTACGGGCCGTGCGGCGTCCCACCCAGCTCATCGGAATGCCCAGGAAGGACGACTTTCGGTGCAGCTTGACGATACGCAAGAGTCCGAACGGGCTCTCGTACAAGGCAGTGGCGGCCCAGGAATCGTGCTTGAACGTCTCGCGCAACTGGTGCGGCACACCGCCGATCTCGAGTGACCCCGGTGGAGACTCCTCCCCCAGAGCCTTGAGCCAGCGGGGACGCGATCTGACTTTGGTTTTTCCGGAAGTGTCCATGCCAGTGGAAGACATGATGGGTCCTGTCGAGTGGCGCCAACCGTGATGATCACACGAGACGCTTGACTTCGTTCTCGGCGCGCGCCAACCGGCAACTTGAGGGCAAAGGAAAAAACTGCGGGAAGCTGCTGCCGAGGCCGTCGATGATGGGCAAACTGGGACGATGAACGGGTTTTCCAGCGCGGAAGTGAGATAGGGAGTCTGTAATTATGGAGGGGTTTTGGCCTGTTTTGAACTAGGGCACCCGCTGGCCCATCAGCCATCGAGCAAGTTTGCCGCGCTTCAGCTCAGGACGAACAAGGCACAAGGGGCGATCGAGGTCTTTCAGGACGCCTTCGGCAGCCAGGTATCCGCTTCGGACGGCTCCCTCCATCGTGGCGGGCCACCCCGTCCTGGTCCAATCGCCGGCCAAGAACAAGCCATCAATCGGCATCCGCTGAGGGGGCCGCAGCGCATCGACGCCGGGTCGAACAGCAAAGGTCGCGCCGTGCTCGGTCACAACCCACCATCGCAGCAGTCGCGCTTGCGTTGTCGCATGCCAGATCTCGGCGAGATCGCCCAGCACCGCATCTCGAATCGCCGCCTTGTCCATGGCCAGGAGGTCATAAGAAGCGCTGATCACAATCTGAAGATACTGACTGCCGTCACTCGATCCTGGTTCTTGATCACGGGTTGTAGTTGCAGTCGATTGGGCAGCCCTCCTTCCCTGGATGGCGGTGTGGTTGAAAACCCACTGGATTAACCGCCCCGGAGTGACGACGTGCTCGAACGGGCAGACCGGTCGGTCGAACCAGAGATGAACGCCGGTGATCGGAGACGCATGCAGAGAGTCCAGGTATTTGAGCTCGGGCATGAGGCGGAAGGCCGCCTCTGGAATCAAGCTATCGGGCGCGATCGAAGGGAACGGCCAGCACCACGAAGTCGGCGGGCATCGGCTCACCGGACCTGAGGCTCACGCCGCGAAGGGTGTCATCCTCGTCGAGATCGATCGCCCGGACGGCCGTGGAGAGGCTGGACTACGACCCCATGGTCCCGAAGCCAGGTCATGAGGCGAGAGCCATAAAGAACGCCCAGGGGAACAAGCGGTATTTCCATCTCGAAACCAGTTCGGTTGCTGAGGAACCCGCCGACCATGACCTTGCGTGCATGACCGACATCCATCTGGTCAAGTCGCTCGTTCAGGGCCGAGACCAGGACGGTCAACCAGAAGAGGTTGATCGAACGAGGGCTTTGCCGATGCCTCAAGAGCCAGTCGGCGAACGATTCTCCTGGCCGCTCGTCGCTGCGCAAGAGCCAGGCAAGCAAGGCCGTAGGCCACCCGCAGCTTATCGGTCCAGGAAAGGTAACTCGCGGCCAGGAAGCTTCCGGCAAGATGAAACGGCGCCGGTGCCCGGCCGGCCTTCAGGCGCGAGACGCGCTGCCCGGGGCCCAGAAAAACCACTTCGGGCTCACGCCGGAAGAGATCGGCAATGCCGACCCGCTGGGAGAAATCAGCCAGGTTTGTACAGCATGCCATACTTACATGTTGACAATTATCAACTTGTTCGCCAGTTATCGGGTCGACGAACGAGCTGGCCCGGCCGCCCAGCCGAGGCCGGCTTTCCAGCAGCGTGATGCGCAAGCCCTTGTCAACCAAGCTGGAGGCCGCGGCGAGGCCGGCCAGGCCGCCGCCGATGATCACCACGTGGGGAGGGGGAGGCTTTCGAACCGGCAGCATCGCTCGTGAGGCAGACTCCAGGCTCATGCGACTGGGGTGGTCGTCTTGGGAAGGTCTTGGCTCAGAAACCGCTGTGGCAGGGCTCGCAAGGCGATAGACGCTTTCCGCCACGAGGGAACCGCCACTCGGCTTGTAAGCACGTTGTAATCGCGCCGGGTGATCTCGTCGAGCAAGGCCCGGTAGATCCCCACGATCGTGAGCAGGACCGGCCGGCCCGCTGGCTCGACGAGGGGCGACAGATCCTTCGCCTGGTCATAGTAACCATAGGCGCGCCGTGCCTGATAAGCCATCAAGTCGCGCAGCCGTTCGCTGGGACGGTCCGCGTTCAGCTCGCGGGGCTCAACCCCAAACCTGGCCATCTCGTCCTGAGGAAGGTAAATCCGGCCGGTCCGGGCGTCTTCGCGCACGTCACGCAGGATGTTGGTCAATTGCAGGGCGATCCCGCACGCCTCCGCGTGCTGCTCGGCCTTACCCCCCTCGGACCGATAGCCCCAGATATGAAGACAGCAAAGGCCAACAGCGGACGCCACGTGGTGACAGTATCGCGTCAGCTCTTCAAAGTTTGCATAAACCCGCGGCTGAAGGTCCATCGAGACCCCTTCGATGACCTCGTGAAGCAGGGAACGAGGAATGCCGGCCCGGTTCACCGTATCGGCCAGCGCCAGCGAACCGGGCCAGCGCGGTCTGGCCGTCGAGCGCCCTATCGAGCTCGTGACGCCAGCGTTCGAGGGCAAGCCCCTTCTCCAGCGCCATGCCCACGCCATCGGCCAGGTCATCAGTGTGGCGCATGAAGGCATACGAGCGCGCACATGGACTGGCGGCCAGCGGCGGGCAAAAGTTGGAACGCGAAGTAGAAGTTCCTTGCTTCGCGGCGGGCCACCCTGGCGCAGTACTGATAGCTGAGATCAAGCGTGGAGCTCGTCGTCACCGGTGACTCTCCAGGCGGGGCGTACCAGGTCGGACGAGCGAGCCCTATCGCTCGAGGCCTGCTGCGGGTGCGACCTCGTACGGCCCTGCCCTCCTCGAAGGCGGGCACCAGCCAGGCCCGCCATGGCTCGACCCAGAAGCCAGATCTTGGTCCATTTCCCCAGCGCCGGTCGTGTCGTCAGTACGTCATAGCTCAAGGCTTCGATCTGATGGAGAATGGCCAGTCCTCCCCGTGTGAAGAGGTCGACATCGACGGACAGCGCCCCTGGAATTCGCTGCACCAGCGCTCGTCCTTTCTCGAACAAGCCGCGGGTTCGTTCGACTTCGAACTCCATCAGTTTAGCAAAGGCTTTAGTGAACCGAAGCCCTCGGAGGTCTGCTTCCGAGTAATCGAACCGCAGTCGATCCTCGCGAGGCAAATAGATCCGCCCCATGGCCAGGTCGCGGGCCACGTCTTGCCAGAAGTTGGCCAGTTGGAGCGCGGTGCAGGTGGCGTCGGAAAGAACGGCGTTCTCCTCGTTGTACGCCCCGGCCACATGAAGAACCAGATGGCCCACGGGATTGGCCGAACGCGTGCAGTAGTCCAGAAGCTGATCGTAAGAATCGTATTCGGTAACCGTTTGATCCTGGCTGAACGCGTCGATCAGGGCCTCGAACGGCGCGATCGGAATCTGGTAGCGGCGGACGGTTTCCTGAAGAGCCACCATGACGGGATGACGGGCCTCGCCCTGAAACATCGCCCGCAATTCAGCTTTCCACCAGCCGAGAAGATCGAGCGAGCGCCTGGGATCGCCAACTTCGTCGCCTAGGTCGTCCGACCAGCGGCAGAAGGCGTAAATGCTCTGGAATGCCGGCCGATGCTCGCGCGGCGTGAGCCAGGTCACCACACTGAAATTCTCGTAATGGTCGGCCGTCAGCCTGGCGCAGATAGGCCAGGGCCTCCGCCCGAGAAACTGGCGCACTCCGACCGGGACCGAATCGCCGCAGATCGTCCTCGAATGACATGTCACGCAACCTTTTGTCTTTCAGGGACTTCAAACCCGGAAGGCCCGATTCTACTGATCGCGGGACCGGCGTACCAGACATGCCGGCCTTATCATTGACCGAGCCCATGGCCGCGAAGACAATCAGGGAGCAAACAAAGAACGGCGTATTTCGCGCAGATTAGCGGGCAAGCCTGGAGGCTTGTCATTGCATCGAGCCGTGAAACGCCGGGGAGAGACTGCGTATCATGACACACTTCAGGACTACACTGTCGGCGTGCCTCGTCTTCGCAAGCCTTACGGTCTGGTGCGGCCTCGAGCTGCTTCCCGATTCGAGAGCCCAGGAATCCGCTCAGCCTCGGCCCCTCTTCAACGGCAAGGACTTGACGGGCTGGGTCACTCCCGATGACAAGGCATTGTTCACCGTGGAAAACGGCGAAATCCTGGGCCGAACCAAGGGCGATCTCAAGAAGAACGAGTTCCTGGTGACCGATAAGCCCTATCGCGACTTCGTGCTTCGGGCCAAGGTCAAGTTCAAGAACGGCAATTCGGGAATCCAGTTTCGCAGCAAGCGCAAGCCTGATGGAGTGGTATCGGGACCGCAAGCCGACGTTGCCGACGGCTACTGGGGGTTGCTCTACGAGGAGCGAGGCCGGGGCATTCTGGAACGATACCCCGAAGACAAGGCCAAGGCGCTGGTGAAAGATCAGGACTGGAACGAGTTCGTCATCACGGCCAGGGGAAAGCACGTCACGATCGATTTGAATGGCACCCGCATCATCGATCGCACTGACCCCGTGTTTGATGATGATGGCATCATCGCACTACAAGTGCATGTCGGCCCGCCCATGGAAGTTCGCTACAAGGATATCGACATCAAGGAGTTGTGAGAGCCCGCGGGAGTGCGAGGGGTGGATCGCCGACGTTTTGTTCCTGGAATCCTCATGTGGTCCGGGCAAAAAGCCGATAAGTGATCTGGTACTCCTTGTCCACTCCTAGTAAAAGGGGCTCACCGCGGTGAACGCGATCCCCTGCGATTCCCGTATACCCTCGGCAAGACGCTGGGGCAGGGCACTCTTCAGGGATGTCGCGATCATCACGGGACCGTCGGCCAGCCCTGCCGGGACATGCGGTTTGAACCTCCATGGAGGCAAGCCGTTTGGATTCGGGACGGAGCTGATTGACGGGACGCGGCGCGCCATGAAGGCGGGCCGTGGGAGCTCTGGCGCGAGGCTGGCTTCCCAGGGAAGGGTCGGGCTAGGGTCCCGGCACATCGTCATTCATCTCGCAACACACCGGCTTCTTTCGGTGAAGACATCTGCTCAAGACGACGCGAGTCGTCCGGCGCGGTTACCCCAGGCCCGGAAACGGACCATGTCGGGAATCGCGCGGATCTTGCAAGCTGACGCCTCACGCGCTGAGCTTCTGCCCGGAACGCGCCTTTCGCCTCGTCTCGATGCGGGGGGCGCCAAGCTGGTCTCGACCGAGGGCGGCTTGATGAAGCCGGCCCACGGCGAATCCCGAGGGAAAGGAGTCCTTGCGGTATGACTATCGCCTCACTGATCCTGGTCCTGGTCACTGCTACCGCACCGGGCGCCGCGACTTCAGAGCCAGTCTTGCTCGATTTCCATTCTCGCTCGTGCGCTCCTTGCCGCCAGATGCGCCCGGTGGTCGAGTTGCTGGCGCGGCAGGGCTATCCGATCAAGTCGATCGATGTCGAACGTGCCCCGGGCCTCGCGGAAAAGTACGAAGTCCAGGCCGTGCCGACTTTCATCGTGACCGATGCTGCGGGAAATGAGCTGGACCGGACCTCGGGAAGTCAACCAGCCGCTCAGCTCGCGAGATTCTACCTGGACGCCAGGGCCAAGGCGAAACCGCCGGCCAACTCGCGCCTCACGCAAGCGGAGACGACGGGCCCAGCGGCCAGGATGACGACGAAGACGAACAAGACCGTGATGCCCCGCAAGCGAAACGCCAAGGCACTGCCGCCGAGTCTCAGCCCCGGCGCGATGACAAAGAAGATCAAACCGACGAGCCCACCTTCAAGAATCCCAAGCCCTGGGAAACGGTCGTCCGCATCAGGGTTTTGTCCCAGGGCGCCGTCGGCTTTGGCTCCGGCACGATCATCCATAGCTCACCCAAGGAATCGCTAATCCTTACCTGCGCACATATCTTCAAGTTAGATGGGTCAAGGCAGGCACCGCCGAATCGATTTCCCAGGGAGATCAAGATCGATCTCTTCGACGGCAAGCTGCACGGGGAGAATCCGGCCCAGGTTCATCATGAAGAGACCGTCGAACGGGCAGGCGGTCGACTACGATTTCGGCCTGGACGTCGGCCTGATCAGGATCAGGCCCGGCCGCCGCCTGCCGGCCGCCCGCGTGGTTCCGGCGCACTGGGAACCCCGCTCGCGCATGAAGATGCTCACTGTTGGCTGCTCGGAGGGCCATGATGCCACGGCGTGGCACACATTGATTGTCAACCCGCGGATGAAGGGACTGTCGGGAAATGCCTCCTACCAGGCGATCGAATGCATGATCGCTCCGAAGCAGGGGCGATCGGGAGGAGGTCTCTTCACCACGGACGGTTACGTGGCAGGGGTATGCAATTTCGCCGAGCCACGCGGCGATCACGGACTCTACGCCACGCCACGCTCGATCTACGCCATTCTGGACCGCAACAATATGATGGCGCTCTACGAGCCGGTGACCCGAGGGAAGGGAGCCTTGCTCGCCGACCGCGGCGAACGCCCCGCGGGCCGGTACGGCGACTCCGGTCACCATCGCTCGAGGACAATCGCCCGATCGCGAGGAAAAAGAGAGCGTTCGCAATCGGGTCAAGCCCGGCGATCTGACGGTTCCTCCTCCGGAGCTCGTGGGGATCAGATCCCCTCTGACGGAACTTCGAGAGCCCGCGAGGGCCAGCTCAACACGCCGGACCGCCTGGCATCCCACTCACGTGGAACCGCAGGTCGCGAAGCTCGGACCCGCCGAGCCGATGGATAAGACGGAGCAAACGGGTCTGAAGATCGACCCGGCGGCCGACGACGATCGGTTCAGCCATTTCGAGGACGACAGGTCAGCCCCGGAGCAGAGAATCAATCAAGAGGATATTCCGGTCACGCAGGGTTCCGGCGCCGCGGCCGCCAAACCGTCACGCTGGCGGCCGGCCAAGTCGAACGCAAGGCGACTCTATCGCCGAGCCTCGTGATCCCTGAGCAGGGAACGGATGACTCGCTCAGGGACGGGGGAAGACCGTGAGGCGAATCGCCAGGATCAAGCCCAGTCCAAGCGATAAGACCTTCCAACCCCGGGATTCGTTGGCAAGGTCGGGTTGCATGATACGCGAGGACGCCACGATAACCTCGAGCTCGGCCGCAGAGTCGTCTGGCAGCTTGTAGCTGATTCGGCGTGTGAAGACAAAAAGGCGTCGGCTATCAGCCTGTCTCCTGGGTGTAATCGGAAGCTTCAACGCGGCACCATCGTGGTGGAACCGTGAAGAGAGCGCTCGATCCCACTCACTCGCTTGAAACGTAAACATCAATCACACCCCTGTACCCCGCATGACGTCCGGCCGGATGACCGATCGATGATCAACAACAGGCGTCAGTCTATATCCAGATAGGGTTCACAGCTTGTCATGTTTCCACGAATCCACTCATTGAGAATAAAAGCCACACAACCGCGAATTGACTGTGCTTGCTCGTGCGAATTGGTCCCGAACAGCGGGAGGCTTATATCTGGAAATCTCTTGTGGTTTAATTTGACATGTCGCATGATGACCCTGTTGTGAAATCAATGCCTTTCTTGATACAATCAGCATGGTCGCAGGTCTAACCAAAGCAAGCATAGGTGCAACCTACCTTCAGTCTCGCAACCACGCAAACGAGGTGCCGGCAACAGGGGGAGCGGGCAACAGGCTAGCCCTCGCAGACCTTTTCCTCTGTTGTGTGCTTCACAAGGAGTCCTCCATGCTGGCTTCTTACGTTCGTCGGGGAACGGCCACCATGCTCGCCGCGGTGCTGCTCGCGGTTTTGGCGGGTTCGAGCCAGGACGTCGAGCCCAGCACACTGGAGAAAGATCCGAGCGGGTGGATCGACATGCTGACGACCACCGGCGCCCCACTGGAAGGATGGACTCGCGAACCACTTCCCCCTGGAGGGAAGCTCAATGAGCAGTCACAATGGTCACTCGACAAAGCGACCGGACACCTGATCTGCCAGGGAGATCGAGGACACGAGTGGCTGCGTCTCGACCAGATCCTCACCGACTTCGTGCTCCACGTTGAGTGGCGGTTCACGACCGTTCCGGGCAAGAAGGGATATAACTCGGGCATTTATGTGCGCAATTCTTCAGACGCGAGAATGTGGCACCAGGCCCAGTGCGGCGACAACTCGGGTGGATACCTCTTCGGCGAAAGCATGTTCTCTTACTCCGTCAAGCCGTTCAATCTGCGGAAGGAGATGGCGCGGCAGATGGTGAAGCCTGCAGGCCAGTGGAATACCTATGAGCTGACTTGCAAAGGCAGGAATGTCAGCCTCTGGGTCAACGGAGGGGTGACAAACGTCTGGCACGGCTGCGAGGCGCCCAGAGGATACGTTGGCCTCGAAGCCGAAGGTTGGCAGATCGAATTTCGCAACATCAAGGTCAAGCTTCTGTGATCTGAAGCGAAATCGCCGGCTCTCGGGCGATTTCAAGATGAGTGTGCGTTCACTCGAGCAGCAATCGGGCGATGCGGCGCCCATCAAAAAGCGTGTCAAGGCAAGCAAGCTAAAGACCGGAACAGGCCGCCCGCGCACGGTCCGGGATTGCGGCTCACGAGGCGAGTCAGTGATCCCCAGGGCGCACTGGGATGATTTCCAGGCGGCTCGGAGCTGGGATGTTTGCCATTCAAATAAACGCTGATGCGATACTCTTCGTCGTCGCGGGCGGAATCTCGGCCTTACTGGCCTTGTTCGCCTGGTATCGCCGGGCGATGCCCAGGGCTCCCGCCTTCGGCGTCATGATGGCCGGCGAGACGGCATGGGCACTGGGAGAGGCGATTGAGCTCATTGCCGTCAGCAAGACGGTCAAGCTCTTGTTCCTGGATGTGAGAGTGCTGGGCGCACTCACAACGACCCTCGGTCTGCTGGCATTCGTGCTCCATTATACCGGCCACTCGCGCTGGCTCGAGCCCAGGCGGTTCGGCGTGGTCTGCGCCCCATCATGGTGCTGGTATTGCTCGCCTGGACCGATCCCTGGCACCACTTGTTCTGGGCCGGCACCGAGATGAGGCAAGTAGGTCGGCTTCAGCTCCTGTTCCGTAGCTATGGCCCTGGCTTCTGGACGAGCCTCGCATACTCCTACAGTCTTGTTGGTGTTTCGGCCATTCTGCTGGCCGCGGCGGTGATCAGGACGGCGGGAGTCTACCGGGCTCAAGCCGCGGTCATGCTCTTCGGCGTTATCGCTCCCTGGGTGGTCAGCATCATCGACATGACGCACCTGCTGGGATTCATTTACGTCGATGCGGCGGCCGCGACCTTCACATTGACCGGTCTGGCCTTCTTGCCGGGTCTTGCACGCTTGCGACTGCTCGACTTGACACCGGTGGCGCTCGCCGCAGTGGTGGAGCGCATGAATGACCCGGTCGTCGTGCTCGACCGCTTGGGGCGGGTCGCCGACTTGAACCCGGCCGCCGAACGCTTGCTGGGTCGTCCCGCGCACGAGGTTCTGGGAATCGAGGCGACGCGCGTTTTCGAGACATGGGCCGCACTCAGGGATCGGTTGCAGGGGATCAACGAACAGCAAGAGTCCCGGTTCGAGATTGATCTGTCTGGCGCCGTCTTCGACGCCAGCCTCTCACGGCTGGGTGAGGGTGAGACCTCTTCCGGCTGGGCGCTCGTCCTTCGCGATGTTACCAGGCTCAAGAGCGCCGAACAGGAACGGGCCGCGATGCTCGCCGAACAGGCCGCTCGCGCCGAGGCCGAGACCGCCAATCGCGCCAAGGACCGATTCCTGGCCACCCTGAGCCATGAGCTTCGCACTCCGCTCACCCCCGTGCTGGCCACGGTGACTGCCATGCTCGGCGATCCGTCAACCCCCTCTTCCTTGCGGTCCGTGCTCGAGATGATCAGGCGCAACGTCGACCTCGAGACGCGGCTGATCGACGACCTTCTGGACCTGACACGCCTCAGACGTAGCGCAGCTTCTCCTGAGACGGGCCGATCATCGACGCCCATGAGCAGATAGATCAAGTGCTGGCTATCTGTGCCGATGACGCGCACAACGCCGACCTGACGCTGATCTCACAGCTCAAAGCCGAATCTCACCATGCCGACGCCGACCCGGCGCGGTTCCAGCAGGTGCTCTGGAATCTGCTCAAGAACGCGATCAAGTTCAGTCCGAAAGGTGGCGTCATCACCATCAGCTCACGCAACCGAACTCGCGTGCCCGGCGAACAGGAGGCCTCCTGGCTCGTGATCGAAGTGACCGACCGGGGCATCGGCATCGAGCCTGAGCTCTTGCCCCGAATCTTCAACATGTTCGAGGAGGGAGGCTCGCCGACCGCACGTAAGTTCGGCGGATTGGGGCTGGGTTTGACAATTAGCCGATCGATCGTCCAGCAGCATGGAGGCCGCCTGGTGGCCGCCAGCGCCGGACGCGGGAAAGGAACGACCTTGACGATCGAAATCCCCACCGTCCAGGCGCCCGAGCCAGAATGCCTTTGCTGCCGCCTGCACCCCACATCGCCAGCCACCCCAGACCACTCCGAATTTTGCTGGTCGAAGACAACAAGGACACACTTGGCTATCTGGCCGCCATGCTAGCCAAGCGTGGCCATGACATAAGTACCGCGAGCAACCTGGCCTCCGCCTTGCGATTGGCCAGGGACATCGAAGTCGAATTCTTGATCAGCGATATCGAGCTGCCAGACGGCAGCGGCCTGGAGCTGATGCGGAGACTCCGTTCCCAACGCGCCTTGCCGGGCATCGCACTCTCGGGATTCGGATCCTCTGACGATATCGAGCAAAGCCACTCCGCGGGGTTTGCCGTGCATCTGACCAAGCCGGTTGATTTCTTCCGGCTAGAGGAAGCCATCGGCAGACTGGCCGAGCGACTTCCCGCCGTGAGACTGGTCGATCGCTGAAAGTTCCGGTCCAGCCTGAGCGGTCGCTCGTCCCGCGAATCGAGGGCGTTCACTCGAGGTCAAGCTCCACCCCCAGGTCATTCAGGACTGTGCGCAAGGCTCCAAGGTGCTCATCGGCCATAGCCACGGTAGTCGGGCCGAGCCGATCACCCAGAAAGGGCCGTGTGGCTGGGTGCTGGAGTAGGCCATCGAGCAGCTCGGCGGAGGTCACGTGAAGCACGAGAGTGCGGCGAGCTTTCAAGATCCTCGGGCTGCTGGAGTTCGAACCGAGGAGCAGCTTGATGGCCGGTGAAGGCGCCGAGCCTGTCCGGCGGACGAACCAGTCGGCAATCTGGGCCGGGGTGACGCCCAGATCGGTCGCCCGAGCGATGGACGTCGCGCTCACGACGTATCTTCGCGCCAGCGGGCCGGAGTCAAGCACACGGCCGGGATTGGCCCTGGGAAGCTCGTCGGCGATCCGGGCCAGCTCGGGATCGATCAGGAGGTCGGACCGCGTCGGGTCGAGGGCGAGCGTCACCCCATCGGGCTCGATCAGCACGCACTTTTCGGGAGGATGCCGGTAATCTCGCGAGCCGCTGGTCCGGATCTTGTCGGTGGGAACCTTGAGGGCGTTTTCGACCAGCAGAAACCGGTCGGCCACCGCCAGAAGGGCGTTGGGGTCATCCTGGCTCCAGAGGTCGAGAGCTTGGTCTCGCTCCGGAGTCGAGCCAAACTCGATCAAGGTGGCCGCGGTGTAGAACGTGATCCGTTCACGGCGGCTCGCCCAGCGCTCGATGGCGTCGGGCACGAGCGAGGGAAGCGGGCGCTGGCTGTGCCGCGCAGGATCTCGAGCATCTGAGGCGGGGTCGTTCCGCTTTCAAGCCCGAAGATGATGGATTCCTGTGTCAGCTTCAGCTCGAGTGCCGCGCCGATCTTGGTCCACCAGGCGAACCGGCTGAGCCGGCCGACGAGCGGAGCCGTCAGCCCCTGCCGATAGGCAATCATCTCGAGGTTAGGCTGAACGAACAGGAAATGCTCGAACGCGGGCCGTGGTGGCGGCGGAGGTCCCAGCGCCAGCACGTAGCGACCCAGGGAAGTAAGCTGCACCACCTTGCGGCCGGTCACCTTTTCTTCGCCGACCCGAATGATCCCGAAGGCGTACCCCGCGCCGAGCAAGATCGAGTTCAGCACACGCTTGGCCCGCTGGCCCCGAGACATCGGCGAACCGGTTTTTCCCCTCGTCGGCTGCGCGGGGGCGGCCTTGACCCGCAGCCATGTCCGGCTCGCGGTCGAAGCTCAAGCGATCCCATGCCGGATTCCGCGCCTCGAGATGAGCGGCAAGATCGTCAAGCGCCACCCACTGGTCGTCACCCAGGCTCGACAGCCAGAGAAGAAGGGCAGGGCGAAGGAAGGAGAGGGGGAGTCCGTCGTCCGAGTCATCACCTCGAGATCCCGCCCACTCGCTCCACTGGCGCAGGCCCAGCCAGCTCGTCGCGGTCATCTGCGGCAAATGCAAGGCGTTCTCGGCCCAGTACTCGGCCGAGACCGCCTCCAGGCGTTCATCCGTCGCATTGTAAATGATCAGGCCAACCCGACGAGCCAGCGCCAGCCAGAGCTGGGGCAACTCGGGCAAGGGCTCGACAGCGTCGCTGATCGGACCGGCAAGGACAGGGTCTTCCTGGAGCCGCTCGTGATCTCGCTTGTACAAGGTGCCTTGCTGGGTCTGGCGGAGCGGCTCGACGCCAACTCGTTGCCAGAGCGCGCCCAGCTTGATCGTCGGCTCAAGGCCGTCGGATTCGCGAATCTGGCCCACCATGCCCGCGGCAGGCACGAGCTCTCCTTCCGGCCGCGTCACCCGGACGCCCTGCGGCGCCGAGGGATGAACTCGTATCTTCAGGGAAGTCGTCGGTTCTTGACTGATCAGGCGCGGCAAGTCGTCGATCGGCGGCTGGTCGGCACCCGCGTCGAGCGCGACGAGGCCACATTCGAGCAACTGAAGAACCGCGGCTGCTGGCTCGATACCCAGGGTCAGCAGGGTGTGCCTCATTCCCACGAGGGGCCAGACCAGGTTATCCGTGAGCGCGAACAGGCTGAGGGCCATTCGCGCATCAAGGCCAAGTCGGGCCACGAGTACCTGGACTGTGGCGGCTGAATCGAGCTGGTCAGTGAGCTCGCCCGCCAGGCTGCTGGGCCGAGACGCCTCGGTCTCGAAGCCGCGGCCCCGCATGATCGCCAGGAGCAACGCGGTCGAATACCGAGCCAGTACCGACCGGAAGGCAAACCTGGGGTCGGCAGGCTCAGGGTCTGCGCCCGATGAAGAAGCCGGCTGTCCTGTGGTCTGGGAATTTGAACCGGGCGAAACGGCCATTACATGGTTAACCAAAGGAGATTTCGAGGCTTCCGACTAGCGGGCGATTCGAGGCGTGTGGCCCATGCGCCTGAGCTCCTCGATCGCGGCGTCGGCTTCGTCGGGCTTGACCAGCAGAAACGTATCCGAAAGGCGCGCCAGCACCAGACGGGCCAGAGATTTCCGGGCCAGCAGCTCGTCGGCGAGGACCGGCTCGGAGGTACGGATCAAGGTCACGTTCTTGTGTAATTTCACGGGGATACGGAAAGGCGCACGGCTCATCGGTCAGTGTTCCGTAGTGAAGCGTAGGTACGGGCAAGGGAGGTTTCCGGGCGCGGTTCATCCTGCCGCGTCCAGCCCCGCCAGGATCCGCGTGCTCAGCTCGGATTCATCAACGATCTCATAGCTGTATCCTTGCTCGGTCAGGAAGAGCTGGCGGTGGTGGGCGAAGTCCATTTCCCGCGTGTCACGGGTAACCAGGGTGTAGAAGCACGCGGGCCGCTCTCCTTCCTTGGGGCGGAGAATCCGGCCCAGCCGCTGCGCTTCTTCTTGCCGGCTGCCAAACGTTCCCGAAACCTGGATCATCGCGTTGGCATCGGGAAGGTCGATGGCGAAATTGCCAACCTTCGAAAGGACCAGACGGCGGAGCGCCCCCTCGCGAAACCGCCCGTAAAGGTCTTCTCGTTCGGAGTTCGGCGTCGCCCCCGTAATCAGCGGCAGGTCAAACCGCTCGGCGATCCGCCGCAGTTGCTTGAGATACTGGCCGATGATCAGCACACGGTCGTCGGGGCCGTCGTGCCGTTCCAGCAGCAGCTCGATCAGATCTTCCTTGACCGGATTCTCACTGGCAATGCGAAACTTGTCTCGCCACTCGGCAAGCGCATAGTCCATCCGTAAGGTCGAGGGAAGGCTCAGCCGGATCTCATGGCACTGGGCCTCGGCAATCCAGCCCTTGGACTCGAGCACCGCGCCAGGGGACGTCAAACTTCTTGGGTCCGATCAGACTGAAAACGTCTTCCTCGTGGTGGTCTTCTCGAACCAAGGTCGCCGTCAGCCCCAGCCGCCGCCGCGCCTGGATGTCGGCCGTGATGCGAAACACCGGCGCCGGCAGCAGATGAACCTCGTCATAGATGATCAGGCCCCAATCGCGCTCGTTGAACAGCCCGAAGTGAGGGAAATCCCCATCCTTCTTGGGCCTGTAGGTGACGATCTGGTAGGTGGCGAGAGTGACCGGGCCGATCTCCTTGGAGTCTCCGGTGTAGGTAGTTACCTTCGATGCGTCGAGGTCCGTCTTGTCAAGAATCTCTCGCCGCCACTGCTCCACGGCCGTCGTGCTGGTGGTCAGCACAAGGGTCTCGGTCTGAAGGGCCGCCAGGGCCGCCAGCCCGACGATGGTCTTCCCTGCCCCGCAGGGCAAGACGATCACGCCCGAGCCTCCCTTCACGTCTCCGCCCGCGTGGAAGGCGTCGACCGCACCCCGCTGGTAATCGCGAACCACAAAGGGATGCCCCGAGCGCGTTTGAGATCGGAGGCTGAGCCCGAGCGCCGATCCCTGGGTGTAACCGGCGATGTCTTCGGCCGGATAGCCAACGGCGATCAAGGCTTGCTTGAGCACTCCGCGATGCGCGTCGTCGATGGCAAAGCAAGTTGGACTCAACCGCTCTCCCAGATAATCGCGAGCCCCGGCGCTGCCGCGCCAGCTCTTCGAGAAGCGGCTGGTCCTGCGCTCAGTCTGAGCTGGCCCTCCACCCGCTCGAGACGAACCCTGCCATACCGGCTGACCATGTCCCGCAGGTCCGCCGGCAGATTGGGGGGAATCGGAAACTTGGAATAGGTTTCCAGCCCCCTGATCATCTCGTCGGCCGCCATGCCAGCGGCGGCGGCGTTCCAGAGCGAGAGCGGCGTGAGGCGGTAGGTATGGATATGTTCGGGACTCTTCTCGAGCTCGGCGAACGGCGCGATCGTGTCGCGGGCCTCGGCGTGCAGCGGGTTGTCAACTTCCAGCAAGATCGTGCGATCTCCTTGCACGATCAGTGGGTTGGCGGGATTGTACTGCATAGGCTCCTTGCCACATGAGGAAGGAAAGGCGAACCGGATCGAGGGTTCCGGGTCCCCGATCCGGCAATGGCGAACGCTCCATGTTAAACCCATGTCGTGGCGGCTGGCAAGGCCGGGATTTGCATAGATAGCGCGTACCGGAAAGCGCGGCACGGGTAGGAGCCGCGTGCCTTTGACTTCGGGCCTGCGTTGCACGCCACTTTCCCCCTCTTCTCCCCTTTTGCCTCTTTATTCGCTTTCCCCTGCTTCCCGAGCATGACAAACAAGGACCGGCGCTACCACGCTTGACAAGACCGCGATCGCGTTTGGCTTCGTTTCACGCCTTCAGAATCGGTGCCTCGCGTGTTATCTGTCGGTGCTCTCTCAGCTTGCGTCTCGTCGCCGTGGGGTTCGATTTCGCCTTTTTCGCCCTCGTCACTCGTGTCAGCGATTTTGAGCCACTGCGGAATCCTCCACGAATCAGGGGTCAGAGACATCAAGGGTCGCAACGTTCGAGTAACGCATTGGCTCCCCTGGTTGACTCCGGTTGGCTCATGAATGCCTTCTCTTGGTTCCCTGCCTGATCCATGTTCGATCTTCGTTTCATCCGTGGCCCAAGAGAATCTTCGTCTCGCACTTGGCTTCGTTCTTCGCCCCCAGCGATGGAATTGCGGGCTTTATCCTCCTGTGGCTCCGCGGTTTGCGTCTCATCGCCATTGGCTTCGATTGGCATTGTCCCAAACGGCCCGAAATCGAGGCTTGGCCGCTTGACACTTTCGAGGAGTGCGGTGAGAGCCTTCACCCGCGTTTTCCAGGGCGGGAGCGCCGAAATCTCGACACTTTGCCATGTAAAGTGTCAAGCTGTCAAACCGGACGTTTGGGACAATCCCCTTCGATTTCCACGTTTTTCATTGCGGCCTGGCCCGTGGCGCTCCGACTTGATTGCACCGGAGCCCGGCCGAGCAGCACCTTCCGCTCCGCGAGCTTCCGTAAACCCTTGAGCACCACCAGCGCGGCAGGCGGGTCGGCAAAGAACTTCTCGAAGCCCTGCTCGTCCAGCCGCTCCGACCTCACCATCTCCAGCGCCGTCATCGAACGGGACTTGTCCTGCTTGGGCTTCCTCGGTCCTGGCTTCGCCGCCGCCCCAGGCTCGCACTGATCCTCGTTCGAGGTGGCGACCTCCGGAGCCAGCGTCTCCGTCTCGGGCGTTTCCCCGTCTTCCACGTTACCACCGTCGCCGGCCGCTTGACCGTTATTCTCGGTCTTCCGCATCTTCATCAAGAGCTCCAGCGTCTGCCGCAGCTCGCGGCGCTGGGCGGTCAGCGACCGCCGCAGCCGCTCGCCTTCGGCGCTGCCGTCGAACGACGCGCAGTCGGCCAGCTCGGCGGGATCGTCGCCGGCGATCTCCTCGTGCACTTCCAGCAGCTCCTCCAGCCGGGCCACTTGCTCGTCCATCAGCCGCTCAAAGAACGTGATGGCAGCAGCCGCGTCGGCCGGCCGCTCGGCGATCTCGCGCCAGCGGCCGAAGTCGCTGAAGCCGGGGTCGTGCACCGGCTTGCACCGCTTGCACTCCTTCCAGAACCGCTCGGCCCAGCCGGGCACGAGCGCGTCCCAGGCCAGGAAGATGGCATTGAGCTTGGGGTCGTTGATCGCCTCGATGGGGTACTTGCCCAGGAGCCGGATCAAGCGAAACATGTCGCCGTAGGTCCAGGCCGAAATGCGGTCCAGCAGCACGCGCAGCGCCGATCCAGTGATCCAGCAGCCAGCGGCATCCCTCGGCGCTGTTCTCAAGCCCATTGAGAAATGCGGCCGGGTTGTCTTCCCAGCGTCGTCCGGGCGTGGGCAAGGGTTTTGCCTCGGTGTTGTACAGGAGCCTGCGGCCCAGCTCACCGACTTCCTTGTGCCGCTGTTGGTCGGCCCTGAGCAGTCGCCTGGCGCACGCGTTTGGCCATTCGAGCGGTCTCGGACCGCTTGGTCCGGTCGATGGTCCAGGCTAGCTCCGCCGCCTGGATGACCAGCTCGCGTTCGGCGTCATTGCGCGGGTTGAGCTCGTTGATCCATTTGTTGATCCGTTGTTCAAGCTCGATAGCCTTTTCCTGTGGCAGGACCCGGCGTACGGTTTTGGCGTGCGAGCCGTGCTTGAGCGCATTGAGCCCTGCGCAGGCCTTGCCAGCCTCGGTTCTGGGCCCCGTGGAGCGTTGTGAATTTCGTCTGTTGGCGTCGATCTGAGCCTGGCTTGCCATGGAGGCGGCCTCGGAAGTTGATGGTGCAGGGACGGACCGCGAAACGCGCGCAACGGTCCGTTTCCTCAAGCTTCATACAAGCTGAGGCTTGTTCTGCCGCAATCTCGAGCGATGGGCGATCTATTTGTGGAGAGCGGAGCGACTTTGCGGGTTGAGCGGCTTGTGCAACGATGAAGGGTGGGAATTCTCCGACGATTGTACGGACCGGGACGCCGGCAGGGCTGTGCGGTTGACCATCGATGAGGCTACTTGGTGGCGAGGAACCCCAGCCACACCAGCAGATCCGGGTCATCGAACTACTGGCGGCTTCGCGGAGTCGGACCCGGTAAACAGTTTACCCGGACGATTCGCCACGGGCGGCTTCCCGGGGTCGGGCCCGGTACCGGGCTCTGCATCTGCCAACGCCCCTGATCGTCTTTGACCCCGAGTGTTCGCACCGGCCAGCAGAAGTTGTAAACATCGAGCGTCAAGTACGTCACTGCCTCATGATAACGCCAGTCTTTCGAGAATCGGTACGTCTTGCGGACCTTCCGCGCGTTGCGGTGTCGGTCCGTACCGTTCTCACGCTCCACGAAGGCCGTGTTGATCGCCTTGCTGACGCGCGACATCCCCAAGGCCGCCATCACAGTTGCCATCGTGCCGAAGACTACCCGCGTGACGATCTTGACCACACGGCCCTTTTCACGTGTCTTCTCCACGACGGCATAGTTCAGATCCTTCGGCGCGACCTTGTACGCGGCTTTGGGACGCCCACGCTTGCCGGTACAAGGCGGCGTGACCGTCTCCCCGTAGGCGTCCAGGATGGCTTCCTCATAAGCCGAGTAGCCGTCGGTCGTGATCAGGTTCATCACTCGGCCCCCTGTGCGTCGCCGGAAGTCCTGGACCACGGCCGCGACGTTCGCGGCCGAACGTTCGCCGGGCACAACGCTCACGACCAACCGACTCTCGGGATCGAACGCCACATGGTCCCAGGTATCTCCCTTGTGGTCATCCGCCGGATCAGTGGGATCGCAATTCTTCTCCTTCTTGGCCACGAAGGCCCACTTCTCGTCGAACTGGACCTCGCGCGTTAGGGGGGAAAGCACGACCAGTTCGTCGTGAAGGTCGCGGGCGTGCTCTCCGGCCAGTCGGCTGTAGCGACCGACCGTGTTGCGGTTCACTTTGCAGAGCCGCCCGGTCTGGCGGACCTCTCAGCGGTTTTCCGGGACGCTTAACCACGTTTGAGCAATTCGCGGAAGAGTCGCGGTCAATGACGTCGGAGTTTCGGCGGTCGCGTGAACGGTGGTGTCCAGGGGACTCAGCGTTCCATCTCCCTTTTCCTAATCCTTGCCCGAAACACTCTCTTGAGCCTCGCATGACGTGGCTCGACCTGTTCTTGCGTGGGCGGTTGGATAAAATGGATGCAAGAGCGCTTCGAGAAGAACAACGCGGAGACTCGAGCGGTTGGAAGGACCCATCGCCGAGGACAAGTTCTACCGTGGCGGCACGAACCTTGGACCCAGGTCCATCGAGATCAAGATTGACCGCGTCAGCGGCCTGGTTCGATCGACCCATGAGATCTCCGTGTTCAGCAGACTCGATCGTCTGGAGCGGTTCGGAGGTGCCCACGAGCTCACAAATCTTCCCGAAATCCTTTCATCCAGCGAGGCCGCGATCCGACTCACTTCGAAGTCGTGCCCGCATATCCCATGGCGCTGTGTGGAGTACGAACTGGGCTTGAGTAAGATCGTCCTGGTTCCTGTTTGATGGCTCCGGATGGAGGTATCGCCATGTCCACCCGTCTCCAGCCCTACACACTCACGTTTCCAGACGGCTATGATCAGCAGGCCGAGTTCGAGGCTCCGTTCCGTGGTTATCTTCCAGACGTGATCGTCGAGCTGGAAGATGGCGCGCGCCACCGGCTTTCGTTCATCGACCTGGCCCGACTGGAACAGGCACTCGCGGATAACGCGCACGCCGGGCATCCGTACTACGCCGAATCCGGGCTCGTCGTCCTTCCCGAGGTCTCTACCGAAGCAGTTCAACTTGCCGTTCAGGATCTATGGGACGAGGGGTGCTTCCATCCCAGTCGACCTTGATGAGATCTCGCCGGTGGCAGTGGAACGGATCAAAAGCAGGGATCAAACAAAAGGGGTCACTTCCTATGCTCGGCGAGTCAGCAATGGCTTGCGACCGGAGGATTGCACCCAAGGATCAATCTGGAAATGGCGCGAATCTCGACACGACGGATATCCGAGGTGGCGATCTGCGTGTTGTTCCTGGCGCTGCGTGCGCACCTTGGCGGAGTATCACCGCCTGCGCTACATGCGAGGGGCGGCATTAACGCTTGGGGACGTGGGGCCGTACATCACCGGTGGACTGATCGCCGCAATTGGCGCGTGGGCGGCGGTCGTAGCTTACTTCGTCGGGCGCCATAAGCTCGCGACCGGTATCGTCGCCGCGGTAATCGTCGTGATGTTAGCGTACAAACTCGTGGTTCTCGGTCCGTTGCCCGCAGGGAAGTAAGGCGAGCTACCTGATGCGTGTCGTGTGTCATGTCTGTCTTGTGCTCAACATGATCCACCCCGACCGCGTCGATGTTCGCCGACATCTGGTCGATGCGGGCGTCTGCCCTGCATCGGCGGCCCGACCAGATTCGCGGTACCTCAGAACTTCGGCAAGGGCGCGGGTTGACACTTGCCGCGAGAATTGGACGCGTTTCACCTCGCTGCGTCCGATCGGGAAGGGATCAGAGTACATCAATGAGGAACTTATCAGTGATGTCCCGTTATCTTCTCGCGTTATCTTCTCGTTATCTTCTCCCCGGGACAAGCATCGACGAGCCGTTGGAACGAGTGATGAGGCGTGCAGCGCAAGAAACGCACTTTCCCTGACAGCTTTTTCCATATCGTACCTTTCTAAGCGGTATTGTAAGAAATCCGTACGGCGCCGTATTCTGATCAAGTCGCCCTCATCGCTGCTGGATGACCGGTGTTGGTCGTAGCTGGATCGTTCTCATTAACGAAGGCAGTTCCATGAGTTCACCGTCTGGCTCGCCAGATCCACTCCCCGTCCCTGGCACGGCAGCTCCGCGGGCGATACCCCGCCAGGACCGAGCAGACGAACTCTTGAGACGTATTGAGGGCTTTCGCGATTACCTGCACTTGCTCGCTCGTCGCAAGCTCGGGTCGAACCTGACGGCGAAGATAGGGGCCTCCGACCTTGTGCAGGAGACCCTCTGCGTCGCTGTGCAGAAGGCAACGATGTTCCGGGCGGAAGGCGACACCCCAGCCAGGCTTTGCGGCTGGCTGGAGGCGATTCTCGACAACCAGGTGGCGAACATTCGCTACCGATATCTCGGCACCCGCAAGCGACAGCTAGGCCGTGAGGTTCCGGCCCCCGACCTGGCCGACACAGCGACCTCCCCCAGCACGGTTTTCCGCCGCGAGGAACGTCGCGACGCCCTTCGCGCCGCGCTCAAGAAGCTACCTGACCACTACCGGCGTGTGCTCGTCTGGCGCTACTGGGAACGGCTCGGTTACGAGGCAATCGGGCGGAAGCTCGGCGTCTCGACAGAGGCGGCTCGCAAGGTCGGCGGACGGGCATTGATTGAGTTGCGAACCTTTATCGGTGCGGGCCATGACCCCTTTTGATCCTGCACCGGACGACGATCGACTGGCTGAGATGCTCGGGTCGGCCGATGAAGCTCTCGACGCCTTCGATCCGATCATGGAGAAGCGGGCATGGGATGCACTTGCCGCCCGCCTCGATCTCCTCGGCCCCATTCTGTCGCCGGAAACGGGACCGTCCCGGGACCCTGCCGGGAATGATAGGGACCCATCGTTGCCGGCGAGGATCGGTCGATATGAGCTTCTCGGCGAGCTCGGGACGGGCGGTTTCGGCATTGTCTTCCGGGCTTTCGATACGCAAATGCGCCGCACGGTGGCGCTCAAGGTGCCGCGTCCCGAGCTCCTTCTCGCTTCGGAGGGTCGCCAGCGGTTCCTCCGCGAGGCTCAGGCGGCGGGGAGTCTGGACCACCCGGGGATCGTACCGGTGTATGACGCGGGCGAGATCGGGCAGGCCTGCTTCATTGCGTCGGCCTGTTGCGAGGGGCCCGACCTGGGCGTCTGGCTGAAGGACCGGACCGAGGCGGTACCGTATCCCCTGGCTGCGCACGTTGTGGCCCGGCTTGCCGATGCCGTCAGTTACACCCACGAGCGGGGCATCCTGCACCGCGACATCAAGCCGTCCAACGTGCTCCTGTTCCCCGAGGCCGATGAGGCGCAACGGAGCACGCCCCAACGCTTGGCTTTACGCCCCGGCTCGGCGACTTCGGACTGGCGCGGCTGGCGGAGGAGCAGTCTGTCACGCTGACGCGATCGGGGTTGCCGCTCGGGTCGCCGCCCTACATGTCTCCCGAGCAGGCGGCGGGCCAGGTCCACTTGATCGGCCCGGCGACCGACATTTACGCCCTGGGGGCGGTCCTGTACGAGCTGATTACCGGACAGCCTCCATTTCGCGGAGAGACGAACCTGGAGACGCTCCGGCTGGTGACCGACACCGATCCGGTGGCCCCGAGATTGCTTCGTTCCGGCCTGCCACACGACCTCGAGACGATCATTCTGACCTGCTTGCAGAAGGTTCCGGCGCGGCGCTACGGCTCGGCCGCCGCGCTCCGAGACGACCTCAGGCGGTATCTCGCCGGCCGGCCGATCCTGGCGCGGCCGACGCCCTTATGGGAGCACGTCCTGAAGGCCGCGCGGCGGCACCCTGCCGTGGCTGCGATCGTGGCCACGGCTGCGATGCTGGCGATCGGCGGTGGCGCCACGGTCATCTGGTCGAACGCTCGCCTGCGAAGCTACGCGGCCGAGCTCGAACGCCAGCGAGACCGGGCCGACGGGCTGCACTATGCGACTCAGTTGCAGCTCGCACGCCGCACCCGGGACGAGGGACAGCTCGGTCGAGCCCAGCAATTGCTCCGCGAGATCCGGCTGGGCCCGGATGCCCCGGACCACCGCGAGTTCGCCTGGCGTTACTTGTGGTCAAGCATGCGCCGCGAGGCGGTCCTCATCGGCGAGACTGACTCGTTTATTCAGGGGGGGACACTCTCTCGCGACGGCCGTCTGCTGGTTCTCTCCGACCATGCCGGCGACCTTTCCGCGTTCGACCTACCGAGCGACCGTTTCCTCTGGGCTGACCCTCACGCCGGCGAGCAGACCATCGACAACCTGAACCTTGATCCCCGCGGCCATCTGCTCGCCGTGGCTTACGGTGAGAAGAATGCAGACGGTTCCCACAAGCTCGCAAGGGTCGAGCTGCGCGAAGCGGCCACGGGGCGGCCACTGGTCGCTTTGCCACCGCTGCCGGATCGCGTGGTGCTGGACGTGACGCTGCCCGGCGACGACGGATTGCTGGCCGTCCACCACGCGCCACCGGGAGGGCGCAACGGGGCCACGGTGGCTGTCTGGAGCCTGGGCGGCGACCCGGATCATCCTCGTCCCCGCTTTCTCCGGCACCGCGAAGGCCTCGACGAGGTCACCTTTGCCCCCGACGGAAAAGTGTTTCTCGCCCGAACATCGCAAGGCCGGGTCGTTCTCTTCGAGACCGAGACGCTGAAGGAGCGATCGGCATTGTCCGACGCTCCCGCCGACCTCACGCTGCCCGCCCAGTTCGCACCGGACGGCCTCCGCGTCGCGGCGGGCATGCGCCGAGTCGCAGTCTCCTGATCTGGGACGCGGGAAATGGCCGCCAGATCCACAAAATTGAAGGTTTCGCAGCTCGCGTGCATCGGATTGTCATGGCGCCTCGCGGTCCGTGCCTGCTCGCCGTCGATGACACTCACTCGGTGCACCTCGTGAACCTGGAGACCGGGCGGCGGGTCACCGTGTTTCCGGCTAGCCGTGATACGGCAGACGTGAACACCCACCGCCTTTGCTTCTCTCCCGACGGCTCTTCGTTCCTTGTGCAGCGGTCGAATTACTTACGTCCCGATGTGATCGAGCTCCGCGACGCGAGCGATGGTCGCGTGCTTGCCACCTGCCCCGTCCGCCAGATGGGCTGGTGCGGGTTCTGGGACGTGCTCGGCCCCGAGCAGGGCGGGCCGGCCCTCGTCTTCGGTCTCGGTCGCTCTGCGTGGCGCTGGCAGTATGACACGGCATCGCCGTCCCGCGGGCGCCGGTCCTGTCCCATTCCGATGAGGCCTGGGCTCTTGCCTTCAGCCCCGACGGTCGAATTCTGGCCACCGGCAGCAACGACACTACCGAGCGAGAGACCATCCGGCTCTGGGACGTCGCAACCGGCCGCTTGATCCGGGGCTGGAAGGCGCACCACGCCACGGTGACCGGCCTCGATTTCTCGCCCGACGGTCGAGTCCTCGCGTCCAGCTCCCTCGACGCAGACGCCGACGTGCAACTCTGGGACCCGGAGACGGGCCGCTTGCTCACCACCCTGGCCTGGCCCACACGCGGAGCGCGTGGGATCGCGTTTAGCCCGGACGGCCAGCGTCTCGCCGCGTCGGGCAGCGACGGCAGTGTTCAGGTATGGGACGCCCTGCGACTGCAACCCGTCGCGAGTCTCGCTGCCCACAGCGACCAGGCCCACGGCGTGGGCTTCTCTCCTGATGAGCGATTTCTCGCAACGGTCGGTGACGACTGCTTTGTCCGGCTCTGGGGCGTCACCTCGAGCCGGCTGCTCGCGGAACGCCGTGAACCCGAGCAGGTGTACGCGCTGGCGTTCAGCAAGGACGGAAAGGCGCTGGCCGTCGCCGGACGAAGCGGGCTGATCACGCTGCTGGACCCCGCCAACCTGAAGCCGCGACAGACGATCCGCTCCGACGACAAGGAAGTCCGCGCCCTGGCCTTCTCCCCCGACGGCCGCACGCTCGCCGCCGCGGGCATGGGCCACACGATCCGTCTCTGGGACCCCACGACAGGCCAGGAGCTCCTCTTCCTGGACGGCCCCACCGCACAGGTCAACGCCCTGTCGTTCAGCCCCGACGGCAAGACGCTCGCCGCCTGCGACCACACGGGTCGCATCTGGCTCTATCGCGCCGAAGGCCTCTGAACACGGTGAGAGATCGAGTTCTCGCGCAAGCTGAAAAGCAACGATTCAAGATGCGTCGGTCGCCCAGTACCGCAGTTTCGTGTCGGCCGCACATCATATCCGATCGACTCCAAAAGAATTAGAGCACCTGACTTAACCCCTGGTAGAGCCTGCACTTCAGCCGAAAACGAGGCTCGAACCGGGGTCAATTCTCACGCTTTTCAAAAGAATTGTGGAAAAACAGCGTCCGGTTTCCGTCGAAACCCACATTCCTTAATGGGGACCGACGGAGGATCACCTGTCGGACACGACAGGAGTCTCCGCAACGACGATTCCTCACGAAGTGGCCTCAACATGGACAAGGCGAGTCGTCGCCAGCCGCCTTTGTCCTCACATTGAGCATCCGCAAGGCGTCCTTGCGGTGCATCGGGCGGCTTGAGAACATCCGTGCACAATCGACGAAGCGGAACAATCAATCCATTCAACGCAACTGAAAGGGTAAAGCAATGCACCAAGTCTTCAGGTTGGTCGGACAATCGATCTTTCTCACGACGGCCCTCACTTGCTTGCTGACTCCTAGCCGCTAGGCCCAAGATCTCGTCGCTTGGATTTCTCAGGATGGCCTCACATTCAACGTTAACGTTGCGGGCGTAGGAGCCAAATTAGTACTCAATTATCGACTGGAAGTACACGGCGAGAGAGCGTTCGTGGCTGGATGGTGGTACATCAGAGCCAACGGACAAAAGCTAGCGAAAGATGACAACAGTATTCCATTTTCTATAGATTTGAGAAATGGAGAAGGCTTTATAGAAGACGACAGAGTACTCTTCGATACAATCACTTTGAGATACAGGCTTTCGGTCAAGCCTGGCCGCCAACTTGAAGTTGTCTGTAACCGGACCAGGAATTTCGCATACGTTTGTAGACCAGGATTTTCATATTCCTGGACACACCCAGCGGGCAAATGGTGCTCCTCTTCACAAATTACTTATTCAAAATAATACAAATCAAAGAATATGGGCAGCTGTCCATTTTCAAGTCAGAGGTACATGGGTCACAAATGGCTTTTACGTGATTGATCCTAATAAGCAATCATATGTTGGCGATACAGATAATCTTGTGGTGTACTACTACGCAAATGGTCCTGGGAGAGAGAGAAAGTGGCAAGGCCCTCTGACGAAGTCTGTGCATGGAGAGAAATTTGGATTCTTTGAACGTCGTTTGCGACCTGGGTTCACAGATTATAACGAGGTGCTGAGATGAACTGATGACTTTAACATCGGACCTTCGATTCAACTGAACCATCGACTGGCTACAAGCCAGTGGGTTCATAAATCGGCTACGAGACCGACCGACGTCGCCGAGATGCGGAATGCTCGTCGTCGCCACCCGTGGTGGAGGGTTCGAAGTCGAGCCTTCCACCCAGCGAACTCGGTTCTACAATATTCCAATACAGGGGAATATGAATGGCGATAAGTAATCAAGTACCAGTTGGATTTCCCTGGTTGTTGTGATGCCGTCCGGCGAGTGGAGCCCAGGCATTGTGTGTCCGGGCGCCGATGGGCGGCTTGTGTCTTGGACAGGAGAATACGCTCATGCTTGGTCACGGTGTCAAACACTGCCGTTCGACGATGACCCTGGTTGCTGCTCTCGCAATCTCGACGTTGCTTTGCTCAACGGTTGCTTTGCGAGCGGAGGACTTTGTCATCAACTCGAAGTGGAAGTTCGTCAATCGTGGTAATGGCAAATGGGAGGAACTCGTCAACGATAAAGTAAATTCCACATTCACAGAACGCGCCCGGGACGGGTACTCCATTAGGATCGACCACCAAGGAAAGGATCGAATGATCTTCTTGAGGCCCGGCCACGCAGATGTTCAAGTCCCAGGAAAGCGAAATCTTTATGCAAGAGGTGTCCTTCATCGCGAACAGTTGCACCGATACAAGGGTGAGGGGGGAAGGTGGTTTTATGTGGCCTATGAAAGTCAGCCTAACGGCAACAATTATCCCATGGCGGATTAAGAAATTACAGCATAACGAGCATGTTTTCCGCGTAACCGGTCGAGGAGGAGCGGACGACCTAAACGGAAATCAGTCGTTTACCACTGCCCAGGATGATGCTCGTGGGATTCAGATCAAATTGTATGCCTATCGATCTATGCAAGTTCGCAAGATCGGGGAGTCAGAGTGGGAAAAACTGGGCCGAACGCGTCTACGATAAGGAACAACAGATGGCGGCGGCTTCGCGGGGTCGAGCCCGGTAAGCGGTTTTCGAGACGTTTCGCCGCGTCTGAGCGATTCGCGGAAGAGCCGCGATCAATGACGTCGGAATCTCGGCGGTCGCGTGAACGGTGGTATCCAAAAGACTCAGCGTTGCCGCGTTGCCCGTCCCTTTTTCTTTCGCTGGCGTAGATGAAGCGGTGCGAGTAGAGTGGAACCACCCAGTTACTACCCGGGAAGGTCCCATGACGACCAAACTTTCCGACGATCTCCGGCAGGCCATTGAGCAACATGGCGGGGCACCCGTGTACGTCGTTGATGCCACGACCGGTGCAAGCTACGTGCTGATGGGAGCCGAACACTTTGAGAAGATCAGGGCTTTCATGGACGGCGATGATGTCGAAGCTCTGTATCCGCTCCTTGCAGACATCGAGCCGGATGACTGGGAAGACATCAGCCACTATGAACGGAAACCATGAAGCGCGGTGATGTGGTTCTTCTGGATTACCCGTTTGCTGACGGCAGCGGGTCCAAACTCCGCCCGGCGCTTGTTGTCCAGAATGACCGGGACAACCAACGTCTCACGAATACCATCGCGGCACTCATCACCAAGAATGTGACTCGCGTTCATGAGCCAACACAACTCCTCGTCAACCTTTCGACGCCGGAAGGCCGTCAGTCCGGATTGAATCAGACCTCGGCCGTGACTTGGGGCAATCTTTTCGCGGTGGCCCAGACCAAAATTCGTCGCGTGATCGGCAGCCTGTCAACGACGACAATGACTCGGATTGATGCTTGCCTGAGAGCGGCATTCGAGATGCCCTCAGTCAGTAGTGGTCCAACGTGGCTCCGCCGGGTCGGACAGTTCCGCCGGCTCGCAAGTTCCGCCGCCTCGAGCCTGGTAAGCATTTTCCGGGATGCTTCGCCACGTCCGAGCGATTCGCGGAAGAGTCGCGATCAATGACGTTGGGTCTCGGCCGCCGCGTGAATGGTGGTGTTCAAGAGACTCGGCGCTGCCTGTCCTTCACCCCGGACGGCAAGATGCTCGCGGCCTGCGGCCACACGGGTCGCATACGGCTCTATCGAGCCGAAGGCCTCTAACGACCGCTCAGAAAGCAACCGTTGCACGGCCGATCAGAGCGAAACTCCAGGATGCGCACGGTCGCATCGTACCGAGCCACGCGATGGTCGCACACCCTGTTCGATTGCTTCCAGATGATTTGGATCAATCGTGGAAAAACAGCGTCCGGTTTCGGTCAAAACCCACATCCTTGGATAGGGATCGAGAGGGGATCACCTGTTGGACTTGACACAAGTCTCCGCAACGTCAATTCGTCAGCAAGTGCGGACAACATGGACAAGTCGAGTCGTTGAAGACCGCCAAGTTTCAGAGGCCCTCGACCTGGTAGGAGCCCAGGTCACACCTTGCTCGCCCCATTTTTGCGTCGGATGTGATGGCTTGCATCTCCGCACAGAGCCGTGCCGTTGTTAGCTCGGCCGTTCGTTCCCTGGTTTCCTGGGAATTGGCCTCCCTGCGCGCGGTGTCGTCGCTCACACGAACGAGGAACCTACTACAAAGAGGAACATCAGGATGTATACAGCGATACGACTGAAGAATTGTTGGAAAACGGGGTTCATGTGCCTGGGCTTTGTAACCGTCCTCTCATCTCCGACATGCCCGGTGTTTGCGCAACACGGGCGTGCCGGCGGCCAACACCAGGGCGGGTCCGGCGGCCAACACCAAGGCGCCCAGCACCAGGCCGGGTTCGGCGCCCAGCACCAAGGCGGCTTCGGTCCACAGCACCAGGGCGGCTTCGGTCCCCAACAGCAAGGCGGTTTCGGTCCCCAGCACCAGGGCATACAACACCAGGGCGGCCAACCGCAAGGCGGCTTCGGACCACAGCACCAGGGCGGCTTCGGACCACAGCACCAGGGCGGCTTCGGTCCCCAGCACCAGGGCATACAACACCAGGGCGGCCAACCGCAAGGCGGCTTCGGACCACAGCGCGGTGGATTCGTCCAGCACCCGGGCCCGGTCGTCCAGCAGCCCGCCCACGCGGGTCGGCTCGGGCAGACCCAGTTCCCGGGGAACCCACAGCCCAACCACGTGCCGCCGACGCATCATCAGCCGCCGTACACCGGCACCTTGCCGCATCAACACTCTCCCGGCGCCGGGATAAACCAGCTTCCCCACAATGGCTTGGCCGGAAAGACACAATATTCTCCTGCTGCAACAAACCACCTTCCTGCCGCTGTCACTGGTGGCCATCAACTGCCGCATACAAACGGACCGCTGCCCGCAAATGGCTCACTCCATCAGAACCACGGACATGTCGCCAATCGTCTGCCTTCCACCAACCCGGGCACCGGCAGTCATCACGTGGTCCACAAGCCGGTTCAGCAGGGTGGCGGAAACATGATTCATCAGCAAAAGACAGCCAATTCCGTCGGTGCTAATCCGCGTGCGGGTTCGCGGAATCAACTCCCGTCTCACGCCAAGTCGACAGCCGTTGCCGGACTTCAGAACCAAAAACAAGGGTCTCGCCCACACGTGAACAATCAGACCCCGGGCGGAGCGGTGGGCCGAGGCGCGAAGACCCACGGGCAAGGTCCGGGGACGCACCTGACCGAGGGGCACCCTCGGAACGGGCAAGCAGGGCACGCACGCCAGTCGAACCAGCCAGGTCGCGGAGGCCGCGAGCCGGCGGCGAGCACACACGCCGCCGTCCGCAAGGACGACCACCGTCGGGTCGCGGACCAACTGGCCCAGTCGCGTCGGATCCCCGGGAAGCAGATGGACTCCCGGACGGCCAAGGATATCCTGCATAAGGCCCGCGACAAGGGCCACCAGCTCACTGACTCGAAGGCCCAGAAGGGGACCACGAAGGCCGGCGACCCCGTTTCCAAGGCCCTTGCGCGCCTCAAGGGAGGCGAGTTGACTTCCAAGGGCGTCGTGGGGACCAGTGCCAAGACCGCGTTCGCGTCTCTGGTCGGCGGGCCCGGGGGTCTGGCGGTTGCCCTGAACACCGCCGGCTTGCTGGGAGATCTCGCCTCCACCCTCGGATTCGTATCCCCTTACGATTCGAGCATCGCTAGCCTGGTCGCGGACATCGAGGACAAAGGCAACAAGGGACTCGACACCGCAAGCGATCTGGAAGCGCTCAACGACCTCGTCCAGCTCGACCAGTCCGCGGGCCTGGGGTACGTCGCGGGCGTGCTCGAGTCGGCTATCTCCGGCTCGGGTGAGTCGCCATTCGGTGAGGGTGGACTCGATGCCGCCAGCCTCGGCGGGATCACCCTGGCGGACGTCCGCGGCTATTCCGAACTGGCCGACTCGATGATGCAAACGTCGCTCCACTCGCTCGGCATGTCCGGGATAATGATGACGCAGTACGATCCAGGCGCCATGGGCCCGATGGCCAGTGGTCCCGCGGTCGCGGCGACGTTCCCGGCCCAAGGCGTACCTGCGACGGTCTTCGTCTCCGATCCCGCCACGTTCCAGGCCGGCCCCGCGGAACCCGTCCAGCCCATGGTGACCTCGACGACTCCCGCGACCGATGCGGAGGCCGGGGCGACCACGACGAACGCCGACTCGGGCCCCGTGGGGGCCAATACCCTCCCGGCTGCCGACCCGGCGGTCATCCCCGCCTCAACCGACTCAGCCTCCGGCACCGCCGACCCGGAAGCAACCCCGGCGGCCGAAACCCGCGTGGTCCTCGTCAACCCCGAGGATTCGGGCGGCCCCCTCTCCTATCGGATCTCGGGGAACCACCCTTACACCATCGAACCGGGATATAGCCAGGTCCTGACCAACAAGCCGAGCTGGTTGGTTGAGTTCGACCGCGGCGAGTCGTTCGGCCAGGCCAGGTACAACCTCGGCCCCGGCACCTATACCTTCACCGCAACTGAGAAGGGCTGGGAGCTCTATGATACGACATTTACCGTCGTCCTCGACAACCGGGCCAACGAGAACGAGTTCAACTTCGTCACCGACGGCCAGGTCTGCACTGTCAAAGCTGGCGAGTCTTGCACCCTGACGGGTAAGTATGCGATCGTCGTCAGCTTCGATCGGGGAGACGGCGGCGAACCCTGCGAGAAGACCTGCCAGTCGGGGACATACCGCATCGGTGTGAATGACAAGACCCAGCTTTTGGACCTGCTGGCCGACGCATCGGACGACGTCAGGAACCGGGACCGGACCGCGAACGTCAATCGTTGATGACCACCTGTCGGACTGAGGCGCGTTACGTCGTCTGCGGGACACCGGCGCCGGCCTGCAATTCGCGATGGGCTCAACCCGACGGCTTACCGGTACTGGAAACGGTTGCGGACCGCTTGCCGCCGGCTGACCCCGTTCCGCCTCCCGTCGGTGTTGCAAGCGGTTCCGGACCGCTGGGCGGAGCCGGTGCTGGAAGCGGTGCCGACCCCCTGGCCGCCGGCATTGCGGGAAGCGGCTCCAAATCAGGAAGCGGTTCCGCATCCCTTTCCGCCGCTGCCGGTGCTGGAAGCGGTCTCGGCCCTGCTTCTGCCGCCTTGCTTGCTCTTGAAAGACTTAAGTGATGCCACCAATGGTGAGGTTGCAGCGGCTTCGGAACGGGAATCGGGAACAAATAGGCGCCGCCGCCGAGGGCTTGATAGGTGTTTACGACGGCAGACAGTTGCTCCCTCTTGGTGTCGATCAAGAGCCTTCTCGCTTCCAGGAGTTCACGCTGGGCGGTGAGCACGTCCAGGTAGTCGATCTGAATACCGGCGCGTGGATTCTGAAACAGGCTGGTGGCGGCCTCCACTGCGGCCTCAAGCGACTTCACTGCCTGTTTCTTGATCTCGATACTGCTCGGTAATTCTGCACCTTGGACAGGCGGTTGACCACCTCGGCGACGGCCTCGAGGATGACGCGCTGGTAGTTGTAGACGGCCTGCAATTGCCGGGCGTTCGCGCTGTAATAGTCGGCCTTGATGGCTTTCCTGTTGATGAACGGCACGAGCATATTACCAGCGACATTGGCAGCAATGGCTTCTGGCGTGATGAACAGATACCTCGGGTTGAAACCCTCGTAGCCAACGCCGGAGTTGATGAGCCCCTGAGGATAGAAGCGTTTCCGGGCGACCAGCACGTCGAGGCCGGTTGCCGCCAGGCTCGCGCTCGGCCTGGCGGATGTCGGGTCGGTTCTGAAGGAGTTGCGCGGGCATTCCCGCGCTCAGCGAGTGCAGCTTCAGATCGATGAATTGTTCGATGGCCTTCAGGGTCATGCGTTCGACAGGCTGTGGGAAGCGACCGGCGAGGAAGTTGATCCGGTTCTCGACCTGGATGATGTCTTGCTTGACGACCAGCTTTTCGCTCTGGTTCCTGAAAACCTCGGCCTGGAAACGCTGGACAGCCAGGTCGGTGCCACGTGCGAATTCCTTCGCGGCCTGGGCGAACCTCAGGTTCTGCTCCTGAAGCGCGATGATCTTGTCCAGGTTCTCGAGCCGTCTGTCGAGCGCCATGAGCCCGTAATAATTGTCGGCAATCTCTGCGACCAGTTGGGTCACGAAGTAGTTCCGCCGCTCACCTGTGGCGAAGTAGCGCTGCCCTGCCGCGTCCCTGGCATTATGCAACTGCCACCAGATATCCGGCGTCCATAGGAAGGCGGGGCCCAACGCGTACATAGGCAGCGGATTAGGAAAAAACCTCCCGGGGCGAAACGGATCGTCGCGGATACCGGCTCCCTGCAACCGTGAAGTTGCTGGATCTTGTTCACTCCCGCGCGCCCCCGAGCGATGACGAAGGGAAGATACGCTCCTTGCCGAGCCAGAATCTCGTTGCTGGCGATCTGGATGTCCTCACCCAGGATCCTCAACTCCTGGTTTCCGGCCAGCGCCTGCCCGATCAAGCTCGATAGCATCGGATCACTGAAAAACTCTTCGATCCTGACCTGGGAAGAGTTTTCCGGGCTGGTCGGCTCCTCGAAGACTTCCGGCAGGTCGGGTCCCGGATCTGCCTGACGGAGATTGTACCGTTCCGGCAGAGCGGGCCCCGCCGCCGGGTTACGGAGATGGGGGATACAGGACGGCAGAACCAGCAGGAAGCTGCAAGCGATCGCGATCGCGATGGCTGGCTTCCTCTGCTTCGTGTTCGACAGGCTTACTAACAGATTCATCCGCCTCGTCCTTGAGATCCTGGGCGAGGATCTTCAGCATCCGATTGTCGACCACCGAACGGTTGACCAATCGAGTAAGCATCCGATCATTGAAAACTCTACTCTCCCGGGCTGAGCTGAGTTTCCCAGGCCGGTCGCAGCATCAGAGTTTGCCGTCGGCTTTGATCCTAGCTCCGCCTGACGGCGGTTGGGATTGAGCGGTACGGCAGAATCCGCAGCAGGCTACGAGCGAGCGCTCCTGCTCCTTCAATCGACCGATAAGGCGAGTCAACTTTATCGGTTGTGACGATAAGTCTGAGAATTCCCGCGCGAACGAGCGTGAGGCCGTGGGGAATGGCCACCGAATGGCAACGGCGGAGAATGGAAGACGGGGCCGTGCCGGCACCGTCAAGGGACATGAAAACTTGGTTCCTCTGTTCAGAACTCGTCTTGAAGAACAGGCAGGCTCGACGACTGCAAACAGGTAGCGCAATCACGCGCTTGCTATGCTGTGTCTTCGCTGTGGGCGTTGTGCCCGTTGTGGTCGTGGTGGCTGTTTTGATCGTTGTGCCCAAAAACCTCACTGAGAGGCTCATGCGTCTCGTCTCTGAGGAGTTT
>CAWFAF010000059.1:0-9364 GCA_963813575.1 uncultured Planctomycetaceae bacterium | reverse complement strand
CGTGCAGGGCACCAGTCGGGTCGGGCTGGCGCAGCCGGTCGCCCTTCTCATGGACGGCGAGGGCGAAGACGCCTGGGGTTGGGACGAGCTGTTTCCCGCCAAGGACAAGGCCTACAAGTGCTGGGAGGTCGATCCGCAGGAAGTCACCCTCCGCTTCGACTCCCGCCAGGGCACCTTCGAGGAGCTGCTGCAGCGCGCCGAGCCGCCGGACCAGCCGGCGCCGGGCGTGACCGAGCCGGAGGGCGGGATCTTGATCCGCGGCGCCGACAACCGGCTCTACCTGATCCCGCTGGGGCTCGACCCCTTCGAGGTCCGCGACGAGACCGAGAAGAGCCGGCTGCTCATGGAGGCGCCTTCCGGCAAAGAGATCAAGGTCGACAGCCTGCGCGCGCTGACCGGCCGCTCGACCCTGGTCGCCCGCTCGACCCTGACCGCGCGCTCGACCCTGACCCTGCGCTCGACGCTGGCGGCAGCGGCCAATCGTTAGCTGTCGTTACCACGAACCTTGGTCAGGGTGAGCCGGGCTCTGCGGCATTGCCTCTTGCTGGCGAGTGTGCCGGGCGGGCGCGGCCGGTCAGGCTGCAACCGGCGGAGCCGGCAGCTACGCTGGCCTTGACCGACCGCGACCCGATCCGGCCAGAATGGTCCCCCAGAAGGCATTACCGGACCAGGGCCTGCCAGACATGAACAACGTTCAGAGCAATGACAACAGCTGCCATAGGCGGACATCTCCAGTGCGACCCGGGGCTCTTTCTTCGTGCGGGACGCGGCATCGCGACGGCGATCATGGTCGAACCCGCGGCGGACGAGACGCTGGTTGGAGCCCCGGCACCAGCGCACCGCTCGCGCCCGCCGGATAGAGAGGGGCCAAGCGCGGCCAATTCGTGGCGCTTTGACCGGTACGGGCGCAAGCTCCCAAAGCCCTACCTGCCGCCATTCGCCGTCCTGGGATCAGCTCGCGCCCCTGGTGTCGCACTCCAGCCCGTGATGCACGCGGGAATTGACACTGCGCCAAAATTCGTGAGAATGGTTCCAACTGGATGGCTGATGAGTTCACGCCACCGCTCCGGGGAGGGAGACGCGAGTTCCCTGAGGAAGCAGTGGCGCGGCGCTTCAGCCGGGCGCCGGATACCGCCCCCGGACGTGGGCGGGCTGATGGTATGTCGGGCGGCGATGCTCGGGTTTCGGCGTCTGATCGCGCACCGATTACGGGCGATTGCTCATCAGCACCCGCCCGTTCGGCGGGGTCTGCCTCGCTTCGCCGGAGTTCCGTATACAACAAATAGCGACGGCCCTGTGAACTGGTTCACAACCAACCGGGCCACCACTCATCTCACATCTAAGCGAGCGAATTGATCGACCAGCGAGCGGATTGCTAAAGTCCGGCTCGGAAATATGCGCATCACCGGCTCAGGCACGAGGGTGCACGACTATGGGCGCTGAGGATCAGGCGGAGCCGGCCGGGTCGCGGCGTTGGGCAGCGTTCCTGAAATGTACCGCGCACGACGATAATAAGGCGCGATACATCGATGATTTCCACGAGATTTTCACCGCTGCGCTCGCTTCTCGTGACATCACTGAAAAGCTGTATCTAGACAAATCTGAAACAACAAAATATGGAGACGTGAGGAAGCACTTTCGGGAACGAGCAAGCACGGCCGATTTCCTTATCATATTTGTTGGAAACCAATATCCGAAGCGTGAGTTTTGCCTTTTTGAATGGGACGCATTCCGATCTCAATTTAGCGATTGGGAACAAGCTAAGGCCCGGCTGTGTATTGTAGAGATCGAGAAGACGCTATCGCTAAGCTTGTTGAAAACGCAAACAAGACTGAACCTGAACGCGAACGTGCATCAGGACTTGCTTCCAGTTTTCATGAAAAACGCTTAATTAAAGACGGTAAGAGAATTCTACTCCAGAATAGGCGAAGTACTGAACCAAGAATTTGAAGAAACAGTCAAGCAAATTGCATTTGAGTTCGCCAAAAATTATCGAGACCTGCAAACCAAGACACCGCCGAAAAAGGGTCAAACCGCGGCCAGGTACCGAACGCCCTGTTATTCCACCGCGAGAGACGGAGATTGACGTTGTGATCGCCGCTGTGACGCCGGACTTGGAAGCAGCTGTCATTGGGCTTAAGGCAGGGCTTGATGGTCGTCAGCAGGAATTTGGGTATCGACGCACCCGATCTGTCGAACTTAACTGATGATGAGTTGCGCGACAAGCTGCAGCCGGCGAAGTGGCTTGTCCAGCCGTTCAGTTGGCACCGCGTCACTAATGCGAATACGCGGGGCGGCCACCTTGTTCGACAGGCGTCGCTGTTCGATCGGCCCGAAGGCGCTTTGTTCTGGTGCCCGGAAGGTGCTCTGGGCCGGGATGACCCGCCGGAGGAATGGGCCGCGAAGGTCGAGAACCGACCCGAGCACGTTGAGACACTCAGCGATCTCCACTCTGGGCGGTCACCAGGACCGAGCCGACACCCGATCATATTCGGGAAGCCTGCCAACGTTATCGAGCGGATCGCTCTCCGGCCTGAGCCACCGCCTCCCAATGGGCCGGCGGCGCGTATCGTGTGGGAAGAAAATGACCAAAAAATCGCGGACCGCCTCAAGCTCGCTGCGCAGTTCACGGAAGAACGGTGCGCCGCCCTTTCGGCCGATTTTCGGGTGAGGAATATCATTTTCGAGCTGAAGGAGCTTTTTGAGGAGCTCTCCGAGTGGCCGAGAGATGCGCATGGGCTTGTCCTGACTGACTATGCCAAGGGACCAAAAGAACTGCTAAGATATATTAACAAAGTTTACGACGCCCTTGATGCTACCGGTCGGGAAATACCACTGATCGTCGGCGTAGTTGAAGCGGGCAAAACGTCACGATCGGATAATCCCTCCATCGATCGTGTTTACAATACAAAATGAGCCGAAGAATAGCCTTCGTCGAAGGAAAAACTTCTTGATAGGTTTGATCGGTTCCTTCACGAAGCGCATGAGATGGCGCGCGGCGGTGCGGTCCCGTAAGGCGTGCGAATGAGCATGATCGATTTCGAGGATGATCCCCTGTACCGCCACTGCCCATTTCCGGGCATGCGGCCGTTTGAGGCTGCTGATGCGCGGTATTTCTGCGGCCGCGATCGTCACGTGAGGGGGGTCATCGATCGGCTGAGAAAGCACTGCTTCGTCGTGGTGTGCGGGGGGGTCGGGCTCCGGCAAGTCGTCGCTGGTGCGAGCGGGGATCATCCCGCACCTTCAAACGAACGGGCTCGAGCGGCCTGGTCAGGCGTGGATCGTCGCGATTTGCAAACCGGGCAAGAGACCCCTTGAAGTCTGAGCCATGCTCTCGCTGAGACTTTGTCGACTTCCGATCGCGATAAGTCTGCGCAGAGGCTGCTCAAGGAGCTGGAGGGTTGGCCTGACATCTCCGCGTTCTTGGATCTCTACCGAGATCGGCTCGACGTGGAGCGCGACTATGACGAAGCAGGATCGATACAGCATTACCAGTTTAGCCCCGATGAAATTGCAACTCGGCGTCAACGAGCAAATCTGTTACTGCTGGTTGACCAGTTCGAGGAGATCTTTGCCGACGAGGTCGTGACAAAGGAGGGCACGCGGCGTCTGGTCGAGCTGGTGTCGCCGGATCTTGGAGGCCTCTGTAAGGGCCAGGCGAGAGAAGCGCGTCTTCACGATTGCAACGATGCGAAGCGAGCATTCCGCTCGCTCGGCGCGTTTCCAATCCTTCCCGAGCTGTTCAACGAACGCAAGACCACCTAGGTCCGCTGCCCGGATCCGAGATCCAGGCCGCGATTGAATTGCCCGTTCAGAACGTGCTCGCCAGCTGCGGCGAATGGAGCTGTCCCAGCCGTTGCCTGCGAGCATCGAAGTCAAGTCGGCCCTGGTTGACTGCATGGTGCAAGGGGCTCTCGCCCTGCAGCACGACCCGGACCACCTATTCCTCGTTCAGCATGCCGCACGCTCTGTGTGGTTGCGGGGCGGCGGGACGATGGAACGCGGCCAAAGACAAGCAGTCGGATCTGGTCCTCACCCTCGACGACTATGCCACACTCGCTGCCCCCGAACCGGTCGACGCCAAGCAGGTGCGTCCCGATGTCTGCGCTGCTGCTCTTCAACGAACGCTCAATAACTCCGCCGACGAAGCGTACATCTCGCTGGGAGTTGGGGCGTCCGCCGTCGAGAAGCGCACTGAGGAAGGGCTTGCTCGCCGGCTGTTCATGCTCCTTGCAACGAGGGATGAAAGCCACTGGCCGACGCGCCGCGAGACCAACCGAGCCGAGGTGCTTGCGGTGGCCAAGGACGAAGACCCGTCGTTGGCGCAACGTGATGCTCTCGATAGGGTGATTTTCGCATTTCGCCACCCACACCCTTTTATCCGCGAGGATGCTGAGCGTACGCTTATCCGCGAGGATGCTGAGCGTACGCTCGACGTTGCCCATGAGGCCCTGATCCGCAAATGGGAGAGATTCCGTCAATGGCTTGACGAGGAGCATCAAGCAAAGCTGGATCTGAAGGAGCTGATCACCAGCTACAACGACTGGCGCAAAGCTCAAGCTTCTGATTCACGTTGGAAGTGGCGGTGGCGTGGATCGAGTGAGCTCCTCAGTCGGAGGAAGCTTGAGCAACATGGTGCCTGGGCGGGGTATCGGCGAAACGCAGCCTGGCACAAAACTTAACGAAACGACGCGCTCATCGAAGCGACATGGAATCTAGGCCTCGAACGGTGACGTAGCTCACCTGCAGCAGCATCTTGACGATTTCTGGGAACGAAGTGAAAACTATGACCGCTATCTGCGCTGGCGTGGTCCCATTGTCGGCTCGCTTGCTCTTGCGGCCGTCGTCATCGTTTCATTTTGGGGTCTCGGCCTTATAGAGACAGCACAAACCGCAAAGGCGGCGCGGGATCTTGCGGACCTTAACCGTCGAGCGATGTTTTCCTTTACACTGTCTAAAAGCGATCAGCTCGGTAAATTGGCCCATCTTAATGCGCTGACACCTGCTCCCGCCAAATTTTTCCAGGCTGAGCTTTTTGAGGTGGCCTCAGCCTTCCACGCGCTTGAGCAAATACGCATTGAGATGCTTCAACATCAAGACGAAAACCACCTAGAGCTGGAACAAACCCTGCGATACTTTCAGGCATCGGCATCTTCGATGGCGATCAGTGTGTTCGATCATTGGTTCAGCGCGCCTCCTAGCACCATCTCTGGGCTTAGTCGTGATGATTATCATGAATTGTCTAAATCACAACGGACCGCATTAACTTCAACCTGCCCTAACGTTGATGTATATAACGATAGCAAGCTGGTTGCCGCGACCAAGTGGCACGGACTGGATGGAATAGAGGGCCATGACTTGTCTGGCAGAGGCGCTGCCTGGAAGGCGATATATCAACTCGCGCTACCTTCAGAGAAGAGAGTTCGCTGACCTTTGCTGTCGTGGAGAAATGCACTGTTCGCTTTGCTGGTTGGGTTCAAGCATCTTACACTAAGGATGATATTGAATTTAACTGGCTCTCCACGAGGCTCAGGAAGCTTGACTCGGGAGGGTCCAGCCGGTAGGAGGAACGAAGCGAGAACATAGGTGCTGGAGGGCTGGGATGGACGACGATCTGCTGGCTGGGCTGCCGGGCGACCTGCCGACCTTCATCGCCCGGTTCGGCAGCGACGCGCAGTGTCGGGACTATCTGTTCCGGGCGCGCTGGCCCGCCGGCTTTCGCTGCGCCGGCTGCGGCCACGAGCGCACTTACAGCCACAAGCTGCGGTTGATCGAGGAATGTGCGGCCTGCGGCAAGCAGCACTCGCTGTTGGCCGGCACCATCTTCGAGCAGACCAAGACTGGGCTGTCGCGGTGGTTCCTGGCGATCTACCTGGTGACCTCGAGCAAGGGCGGGATCTCGGCGATGGAGCTCAAGCGCCAGATGGGCTTCGGGAGCTACCAGACCGCCTGGAGCTGGCTGCACAAGATCAGAAAAGCGATGGTGCGGCCTGAGCGGGCGCCGCTGAGCGCGCGGGTCGAGGCCGACGAAACCTACGTCGGCGGGCCGCGACCGCGCAAGCCGGGGCGCGGCGCCGGCGGCAAGAGCAAGGTCGCCGGCGCGGTCGAGAGCGGTCGCGGCCAAGCCAGGGGCCGCCGCCTGGGCCGGCTGCGGCTGGCCGTGGTGCCGGATGTCTCGGCCCGCAGCCTCGAGGGCTTCCTGGCCGCGGCCGTGGCCAAGCCGGCGACGATCGCGACCGATGGCTGGTCCGGCTACAAGGGCCTCGCCGCCGCCGGCTACGGCCATGAGCCGCTCAACCTGGCCGCCAGCTGGGGCGATGCGGCGCTGCGCCTGCCGGCGATCCACCTGGTGTTCGGCCTGGCCAAGCGCTGGCTGCTCGGCACCCACCACGGCGCCGTCTCGAAAAAGCATCTGCCGGCCTATCTGGAAGAATTCGTCTTCCGCTTCAACCGCCGCACCGCCAAGAACCTCAGCCACCGCTTCGCCCGCGTCATCCAGCAAGCCGTCCGCACCCCTCCCGTCACCTACCACGCCATCGTCGCTGCTACCGTCTCCTGACGGTCGTGGAGAGCTAGTTGAATTTAAAGACGATGATTTGAGCTTTTTCATCGAATACGGACCTTCAGATAAAGGAGGCAAGGGAGAGAAGCCTTCGATCATTTATCGAATCCATTGGGATTACCAATTGGATCATTGGTGCGAAGACGAAAACGCTGTGCGGCAACCGTGACTACCGGGCGGTTGCCGACACGGGCCGCTTCTATCAAGACAGAGAAATGTCGGCCGACGCTGCCGATTGCGAGCATCGATCATCGACCAGAGAGGATTGCGAGGATCGATCATCGACCAGTGAGCGTGGCGAGGGGATGCGACGGGAAAGGTCCTAGGAATTCTGGGGAAGGCGCGACGACGGAGTTGCTTGGAAGCGCGCTGGGCAATGCGGAGAGAGCCCCTGGTGATCGAGGCTGTCCTGACGACACCAGGGCGATGTCCCGCTAGTCGGGATCAACCCGAATACGACGATCGCTGACTGCGCTTTGTCCAAATCAGATAAAAATGGGGTCAGACTCTGCTTACCTCCTGGAACTTCCCAGCCCCCCGAAAGAGCAAGCTTATATCGTCAAGGTTTTGGAACTGAGCGACCGACACTTGCAAGCGATCTTGAAAACGCGGGCACCTTCGTCTTCGAACGAACTGGCCATGTTTCCACCCTCAGCGGTAAAGGGAACATAAGAACACTCAACGAGAGGGTCATCCAGGAGCCTATCTGGGATATGCAATTCACGACTGATCGCCCGATCAAAGGAATTGCGTTCAGCGTTGACGGCGATAGTATCTTGTTGTACCCGAAAGATGGGACGGAACCTTACCGGACTTTATGGTCTTCGGATCAGTACTGGAAGCGCGCCTGCGACTATCTCAGCGAGTTGGGCGTTTCTGGTGAACTGGGCGAAGGGTCTCAATCGTACGAGTTTCGCATGTTCAAGGGTTTGCTGAACGAGGTGCCGCCTCAGATACGCTGACCCGGAGTGATGTTTGTGATAGAGAGAGGCGGCAACCCTGGAGGCAATGAGCCCGAGCATGAGGGGGTGACCCAAGGAGAAGCGCTGTGACCAGCATGATCAGGAGGCAAACGAAGGTCGGCTCGAAAGGGCGCTGCCGCAGGCTTGGTGCGACTGGTAGGTTGGTTCTTGCGCTCAGCGCTATCCTTCCTTTGCAACTGGTGAGCCCGGCTCGCTCGCAAAGGGGCACTCCGAGCGGCCGGCCATCGATCGCGCCGACGAGATCCGCTCAAAGCTGCTGGAAGCTAAGGGGAACGTTCCCGCGGGGCAGCAAGATCGCGTTGCACAGTGGTACAACTGGAGCAATTTTCGCGGCCAGGTTCCGCGGCGCGCGGGCCGATGGCGATGGCCGGGCCGGTGACCAGGGGCCGATCGTCTGGGGCTGCTGGTGCTGCAGCCGACCCCGTTCTGCAACCTGGACTGCCGCTACTGCTACCTGCCGGACCGCGCGAACCGGGCGCGGATGACCATGGCGACCCTCGAGGCCGCCGTGCGGCGGGTGGTCGAGGCGGGGCTCTTGGGCGAAGAGCTGTCGATCGTCTGGCACGCCGGCGAGCCGCCTGGTGGTGCCGCGCGCCGGTATGCCGAGGCGTTCGCCCGGGTGCGCGACATCATCCCGTCCTCGATCCCACGTCGAGCACAGCGTTCAGACCAACGCGACGCTGGTCGACCAGGCTTGGTGCGACTTCATCACCGCGCTCAGGGCATCCGGGTCGGGGTCAGCGTCGACGGCCCCGCCTTTCTGCATGATGCCGCCCGCCACACCCGGCGCGGCGACGGGACCCACACCCAGGCCATGCGTGGCATCATGCGGCTGCAGGAGGCCGGCATCCCGATCCACGCGATCTGCGTCCTCAGCCGCGCCTCGCTCGATCACCCGGACGAAATCTACGATTTCTTCGTCGACGCCGGTATCCTCGAGGTCGGCTTCAACATCGAGGAGCGCGATGGCGTGAACACGGTCTCGACCCTCGATGGCGACGAGGCCCGTCCAAGCCTTCGCGCGCTTCTTCGCACGCATCGTCGACCGCTACCGCGAGGATCCCGACCGAATGCGCGTGCGCGAGATCGACCGGGTGGTCGATGCCCTGCTCGACCCGAGGTACGGCTCCTATCGGCACAACGGCCAGAATGCCCCCTTCGGAATCGCAGCGTCGCCTGGGATGGCGCCCTATCAACGTTCTCGCCGGAGCTGTTGGGCACTTCGCATCCGAGCATACGGCGCGTTTGCCTTCGGCAACGTCCACGACTCGCAGTCTGCGCAGACATCGCGCAGGACCTGAGACTGCGCCGGATTACCAAGGAAATCGCAAGGGGCATCCGCCGTTGCCGGCGCTCCTGCCCCTACTTCAGCTTCTGTCGCGGCGGCGCCCCCGCCAACAAGCTGAGCGAGCTCGGACGCTTCGATGGCACGATCACGCTGTTCTGCCAGATGACCCAGATGGTCGTCGTCGAGACCGTCCTGCGCGCCTTGGAAACCGACCTCGGGCCGTCAGCGGAACTGCGCGGCCACAGCGTGACAGGACGGCCGGAGGACGCGCCTGCCGGCTCACTCCCTTTGGTCAAGATTTCGGAAGGAGTCGAGTCCTCCGAGCATTTCTGACGCTGCAGCGGCGGGTTGGCAGGTTATTACGGGTAGGTTGCCCAGGGGTTCGCATGGGTTGAAATCACAGAACCTTGAAAATCGCCCGCTGACGAAATTCCCGACCGGGGTCGATGCGCCAGATGGCGTCGATTTGCGGCATACTGGCCGGTCGAATCCGACGTTCGAAGGGTCGGACGCCGAAAACTTCGCCAGCGC
>CAWFAF010000058.1:0-5243 GCA_963813575.1 uncultured Planctomycetaceae bacterium | reverse complement strand
GGGGAGCGGTAAAGAGAGGTGGTCCCCGAAAATCGGACAGTGTGTTAAGGTGGATAGCCGCACCCTGATGAAGGAGGACCACCCTAATGAGCACTACCAGACGCAAACGTTATTCCGCTGAATTTAAGGCCAAGGTTGCCCTGGAAGCAATTCGGGGCGAGCAGACCATGAGAGTTGGCCGCTCGCTATGAGTTGCACCCTAACATGATCACCAACTGGAAACGGCAGGCCATCGACAACATGGCGGCGGCGTTTTCCGGGAGCCGCCGAGCGCAGCAGCAATCAACGACGAGCAAATCAAGGATCTGCATGCCAAGATCGGGCAACTTACTGTGGAGCGCGATTTTTTGGCCAAAGCCTTCGGTCGCTGTCGCTGAGTACAACCCGAAGGAAAGGTCTGGTTGAACCCGACCATGACCGACTCAGTATCACCCGGCAGTGTGAACTGCTCGCGATCAGACGATCAGCCTACTATTACCAGCCGGTGGAGGAAAACCCACAGAACCTGGAACTGATGCGCCTGATTGACGAACAACATCTCGAAACACCGTGGTATGGTGCCCGGCAGATGACCCGGCATCTACGCCGGGAGGGGCATGCGGTCAATCGCAAGCGGACCGGCCGTCTGATGCAGCTGATGGGACTGTCGGTTATTTACCAAAAGCCGAACACCTCGAAGTCGCATCCGCGAGCACAAGATCTATCCTTACCTGTTGCGAGGGCTTGACTATCGACCGGCCGAACCAGGTCTGGTGTAGCGATATCAGCTATATTCCGTTGCGGCGCGGCTTCCTCTACCTGGTGGCAATCATGGACTGGGCGAGCCGCAAGGTTCTGTCCTGGCGGCTGTCCAATACACTGGATGCCGATTTCTGCGTGGCTGCACTCGAAGACGCCCTGGCTCGTTACGGCAAACCCGAGATCTTCAACACCGACCAGGGGAGCCAGTTCACCAGCGATGCCTTCACCAAGGTGCTCAAGGACGCCGAAATCCGCATCTCCATGGACGGCAAGGGACGCTGGCGGGACAACGTCATGATCGAGCGACTGTGGCGTTCCCTGAAGTACGAGTGCATCTATCTGCACGCCTACGAGACCGGCAGCGAGGCCAAGGACAGGCATCGGCAAACATGGATCAGGCTACTACAATGCCCAACCGGCCGCACTCCAGGCCTGGACGACATGACGCCCGACGAGGCATACTTCCAAAAACCAAGGGCCGGATTCCCGGCAACAACAGACCCGCTGGCAGCGGCATGAACCTCAACCCGTTCCACCTTAAATTCGTTGCCGACCTGTCCAAGTCTTGGGGACCACCTCTCTGTTCCCGTTTCCTCAACGGCACGATTAGTAGTCCACCTCCAGCAAATCCTTGACGCTCAATTCTTCGGAGGGCCTCTGGGCCTCCTCGCTGAGGTTGAAGTCCCGAGCTGGACGGTCACCTTGCGAATCTTCCCGGTGAACTTGTTGTCGCCCCTCTTGTAGTCGTCGCTGACAACGTGTAGGGGTTCTCGCCGATGTCCGTCGTTTCCGCACCGAATACGTTCGGGTGCGTGTGCTCGATCCGCCCCGCGGCGACGCCTGTGCCGTTGACCAGGATCATGCCGTTGCCTCCCGCTCCGGGCTTACCCCCGTCGTAAGCGAACTCGAAGCGGAGCGTCACCGGGCCAGCTGGCAGGCGAGCGGGGCCAGCGATCTTGTAAGTTTCGCGCCCAAGCCAGTTATAGGCGAATCTGGGTTCGCCGTCGCTGACATAGAGGCTCCAGCCGCCCATTTTCCCGCCTTGTGCGAGGATCACTCCCTGCGCCGGCTTCGCGGGACCTCGATCTCGGCCGTGATCACGAAAGAGCGATTCTTGATGTTGATGAAGGAATTCTCGAGCAAGCCCTTCATACCTTCGTAGACCGTCAACTCGGTACGCCCTTCCATCAGGTCCGGCCGACCGGCCAGGGCAGGGTTGAAGCGCTCCCAGGCGCGGTCGTCGAGCGGCAACACGTTGTACTTGACCGCCTCCTCCAGAAACACGCCCTTCAGCTTCTCAAGCTTGTCGGGATACTTCGCGGCGAGGTCATCAGCGTAGCTGAAGTCTTTCTCTACGTCGTAAAGCTCCCACTTATCGTTGGCCAACGTGGCTCGCGGCTTGCCTCCCACGGCGGTCGATGCACCGTAGTGGCGAACCAGCCGTCCTGGTAGATGCCCCGATTGCCTGCCATCTCGAAGTATTGCGTCGTGCGGCGCGAGGCCGCCTCGGCGTCATTCAAGGTGTAGAGCATGCTCACGCCTTGGATGGGTTTCTGCCGCACGCCATGGACGACCCCGGGCTCAGGCAGCCCAGCTGCCTCCAATACCGTCGGGGCGATGTCGATCATGTGGTGCCACTGCGTGCGCAGGCCGCCCTTCTCCTTGATGCCCTTCGGCCAGTGGACCACCATGGGCTGGCAGATGCCGCCGTAGGAGGCCACTTGGTGGCCCCAGGCAAAGGGCGTGGCGCCGGCGAAGGCCCAGCCGTTCGGATACAAAATATGGGATTTCGGCCCGCCGAATTCGTCCAGGTTCTTCAGCGCAATCTCGAGGGGCTCTGGCAGCCGCGTTGAACACCGACATCTCATTGAAGGCGCCGTTGGGGCCGCCCTGGAAAACCGAGCCGTTGTCGCCCGTGATGTAGAAGATCAGCGTGTTGTCCATTTCGCCCAGGTCCTCGATCGCGTCCAGGAACCGTCCGATTTCGTGGTCCGTCACTTCGGCAAAGGCGGCGTAGATTTCCATGTACCTGGCAAAGACCTTCTTCTCGTCCGCCGTCAGACTGGTCCCATTCCTGGATTCCCTCGCGGCTTGGGTGCGAGCTTCGTGCCCGGGGGCACGACCCCCAGCTTGATCTGGCGAGCCAAGGTTTCCTTCCGCACCTGGTCCCAGCCCTGGTCGAACTTGCCCTTGTACTTGTCGCGCCAGTCGTCGGGCACCTGGAACGGCGCGTGGGTGCCGACGGCGGAGTAGTAGACGAAGAACGGCTTGTTCGGGGCCAGGGAGTGCTGCGAACGCACCCAGGTGATGGCTTTGTCCGTGATGTCGGTGCTGGCGTAGTAGTTGGGGTCGGGCGGGAGATCCAGCCTCGTCAGGTTGTCGAAGATAACCGGATGAAAGAGGTCGGCCTCGCCGGACATGAAGCCGTAGAATCTCTCGAACCCGCTATGCATCGGCCATCGGTCGAACGGTCCGACCGCGCTGGTTTCCCACGGCCCCAGTTCGTGGCACTTGCCGAACATAGCGGTGTTATAGCCGTTGAGCCGCAAGGTCTCGGGCAGCGTCGCGACGCTGCTGGGACGCATCCCGGTGTTACCCGGGAAGGCGGTGGCCATTTCCGCGATCATGCCGAAGTTGGTGCTGTGGCTATTGCGGCCGGTAAGCAGGGCCATGCGGCTGGGCGAACACAACGGGGGGACCTTGAAATTGTTGTAGCGCAGCCCTGTCTTGGCGAGGCGGTCCAGCGTCGGCATCTGGATCGGCCCGCCGAACGTCGATCCGTCGCCGAACCCGAAGTTGTCGAGAAGGATGACCACCACGTTGGGCGCGCCTTTCGGCGCCTTCACCTCGAACCGCGGCGGAGGCGTGGCATTGCGCGCATCAAGCTCCGTGATCGGCGGATATTCTGGCTCGGGAACGGGCAGCACGGTACGATCGGTCGGATATGCCACCCTGCGCAAGAGCGGGCCCTTGCGCGCTGATGTGCGTCGATAGTGCAAACATTGCTGCTGCCATAAGGGTAAGAGTCATGATCGCTGTTCGTTTCATGTCCTCTCTCCTTTTTTGTATCTCATATTTTATCGTATCGCTTGAAAGTCTTCTCGTCCAGAACGAAATAATTCCGTCCATCAGCACGATCCCTGCCTCCCTGCACGCCGCCTCAAGCATAAATTGGACCTATTTTTTCCTAACGTTTCCGCGGCATGGTCGATAAGAGTACGCTTGTTTCTGACTCGCACGCACTCATTTGAGAGGATGGGGTCATGAACAAACTGACGCGTTACCCACGGGAAGTGCGTGAGCGGGCGGTCCGGATGGTTCTGGAGCACACGGAGGAGCATTCCAGCCAATGGGCGGCGATCTGCTCGATCGCGGGCAAACTGGGCATGACTGCAGAGACGCTGCGGCGTTGGGTTCGCCAAGCGGAGCGTAATGAAGGATTACGCCCGGGGCTCACGAGTGACGAGCGAACCCGCGTGAAGGAACTCGAACGCGAGAACCGCGAGCTGAAGCGGGCCAACGAGATCCTCAAGAGCGCTGCGGCTTTCTTCGGGGCGGAGCTCGACCGCCGCACCCGGAGATGATCGCCTACATCGACGCTCACAAGGAGCGTTTCGGGGTCGAGCCGATCTGCGAGCAGTTGCCGATCGCCCCTTCCACCTACTACGCGGCCAAATCGCGCCCCCCATCGGCCAGGGCGACACGGGACGAGGGTTTAAAGCCCGAGATTGAGCGCGTGCATCGCGACAACTTCGGCGTCTACGGGGCACGCAAGGTATGGTTGCAGCTTTGCCGCGAGGGAATCCCCGTTGCCCGCTGCACGGTCGCGCGACTCATGAGCGGCCTGGGGCTTCGGGGTGTCCGGAGAGGCGCCTTCAAGGTCACGACGACCTCCGATGGAAGTGCGCTCCGGCCCGCAGACCTCGTGGATCGCGACTTCCGGGCGACACGCCCGAACCAGCTCTGGGTCGCCGACATCACCTACGTGGCCACATGGAACGGATTCGTCTACGTCGCCTTCGTCACCGACGTGTTCTCCAGGCGGATCGTCGGTTGGCGAGTGTCCCGCTCGCTTCGCAGCGATCTCGCACTCGATGCTCTGGAGATGGCGTTGTGGGCCCGCGGGAGGAACGCCGAGGGTCTCGTGCACCATTCCGATCGGGGGAGCCAGTACCTCTCTATCCGCTACAGTGAACGACTTGCCGAGGCCGGTGCGGTCGCCTCGGTCGGATCCCGGGGGATTCCTACGACAACGCGCTCGCCGAAACAATCAACGGGCTCTACAAGACCGAAGTGATCCGGCGAAGGGGTCCTTGGAAGAACATCGACGACGTCGAGTTCGCCACCCTGGAATGGGTCGATTGGTTCAACAACCGGCGCCTGCTCGAGCCGATCGGCGACATCCCGCCGGCAGAATACGAAATGCTCTACTGGACGGAGTCCGGCAGGACGGATACAGTCGGACTCACAGAACTGAGTCTCCACTGAACCCGGGGCGATTC
>CAWFAF010000057.1:0-368452 GCA_963813575.1 uncultured Planctomycetaceae bacterium | reverse complement strand
CTGGGATGGCCCCCGCAGCGAATCCAGGTCATCGATCAGGATCAAGGATACTCAGGGGCGTCAGCGGCCGGTCGCGACGGGTTTCAGCACCTCGTCGCCCAGGTCGGCCTGGGACGAACTGGGGCTGTCTTGAGCCTGGAAGCCTCCCGCCTGGCACGATCTTGCAGTGATTGGTATCGTCTCATCGAGATCTGTGCCCTCACCAACACCTTGGTCATCGACGAAGACGGGGTCTATGACCCGACTCAATATTCCGACCGTCTGCTCCTGGGATTCCTGGGAACCATGAGCGAGGCCGAACTCCACTTACTCCGGTCCCGCCTCCTGGGCGGCAAGCTGAAGAAAGCATCCCGTGGTGAACTCCGGTTCCGGCCGCCCACGGGCCTGGTGTACGATCTGGAGGGCCGGATCGTCTTCGACCCCGACGAACAAGTCCAGCAGGCCATCCGGCTGATCCTCGACCTGTTCGAGCAGTCGGTTTCCGCCTTGGCCGTCGTCCAACATTTTGCCGACCAACACCTCCAGTGCCCCACCCGGCTCTGGGGACGTGGCCGCAACGGTCAAGTGATTTGGAGACCGCTGAGCCATAGCCGTGTCCTGGCTATCCTGCACAACCCTGAGTACGCCGGCGCCTATGTCTATGGACGCACCAAGACTCGTCTTGCGTGCTTGCCCGGTGAGGAGCCGAGGGTCAAGGGCCGAACACGCCAGGTCAGGGCCTGAGGACTGGCCGTTCCTGATCCCCGGGCATCATCCCGGTTACATCACCTGGGACCAATTCCAGCGCAACCAGCGGCGGCTTGATGACAATCGGACGTCGCCCGATGAGGATCGCCGCGGAGCCCCGCGTGAAGGCCTCGCCCTGCTCCAGGGGATCGTCCGTTGTGGACGATGCGGACGGCGGATGACTGTCCGTTACCTCAAGGATGGTTCGATACCATCATATGAGTGTAACTCAGTGCATACTCGTTACGCGGGCAAGACCTGCCAGTCGATGCGTGGTGATGAGATTGACGCGGCGGTCGCGCAGGCCCTCCTGGAAGCCATGCGGCCGGCTCGAGCTCGAGGTCTCGATGGCCGCCTTCGATCAGGTCGCTGCCCAGGCCCGACAGCTCGATCGGCAGTGGCAACTGACCCTGGAACGTGCCCGCTATGAGGCCGAGTTGGCTCGTCGCCGATTCGTCGCGGTAGAACCGGAGAACAGGCTGGTGGCGCGCACTCTGGAGCGGGAGTGGAATGAACGGTTAGCCGACATCGAACGCATGGAACGGGACGCAACGCTCCGCCCTCAAGTAGCGAGCCGGTTGGTCGATCCCGAGGAGCGATGCCGGGTCCTGGCATTGGCTCAAGATCTCTCGAAGGTCTGGCACGCCCCAACGACGCCTCAGACCGCCCGAAAACAGTTGCTGGGATATTTGATCAAAGATGTGACTCTCTGTCGAGGAGAGACGCTCATCCAGGTAGCCATCCGCTGGCAGACCGAGGGCTGCACGGTGCTCGAAGTTCCTCGCCCCAAGCGCACCTACGAAGTGCGACGGACCGATCCGGTGGTCGTCGCTCGGGTCCGAGCCCTGGCATCGGAACACAGCGACCGCCAGATCGCCGCCCTGCTGGATCAAGAGGGACTCCGATCCGGCACCAAGAGTTCATTCACCGCGGATAGAGTGCAATGGATTCGATATAAACACTCGATTCCCAGCGGCTGCCCTGATGGGCCGGTCTCATGTCGCAGTGGTTCTCGTGGGGATGGACGCTGCACGGCCCAAGTGGCGGCAGAGCGGCTGAACGTGACAGTCTCTACGATCGCCGCCTGGTGTCAATCCGGCCGCCTGGATGGCATTCAGGCAGTGCCCCACGGCCCCTGGTGGATTAGACTGACACCGGAGACCATCACCGAGCTGCGCCAACCAGTCCGGCGCTGCTGGTCTCGGCGTTCCGGGAACTGACCGATCAAGATCCGACGGGGGTCAGGCTCTGGCCCCCAAATCCTCAACCCCCTTGTGAAGAGGTGCAGTATGCACGACAGATCGGTATACCAAGCGGTCGCAGCCGTCCGTCCGGCTTGGGGATGTAGACGCGCTTCACCGGTTGCGGCCGATAGGTCCCGGTGCGGAGTTCCTCCTGCAACTCCCGAAGGAAGGCATCCAGATCAGGACAATTGTATATGTCCTGGCAGGTTACGCCATCCACACCGGGAGCGCCGTTGTTCTTCAGCACCAACCACCACGCAGCACGCAACACGTCGTCCCGGTAAATTCGGTCATGCAGAGCATAAAACCGGAATCCGGGCTCCTGCTTGGCCTTGCGGGCCAGTTTCCATCTCAGTTCAGAGACTTTCTGCGGCAGCAAGATCCCGGACTTCGTTTCTGGCTGAGCCAGTTGCTCGTCCCAGTTCAAGCCACCGTGTTCTTCCGTAGTGGGATTTTGGTCCAAGCGGATCTCCTTACGTCTGATGAAAACAATTCAGACGGCAGGGGTCCTTCGCTCCACGGGAGTTACCCCGCTTCGTCGCTACTATGGCCCCCTCCGACTCCCGCCCGCGTCCGGCGCCGGTTATTGATTTCCGTCCCCAGTTGCTCGGACCCATGCCATGGGTCTTTCGCACGCGGGCGGGCCTCTCAGGTTCCTCGCGGATCTTTCGACGCCCGCCGTCCCCTCTCACCCCGGGTAGCCCATCCGCTGCACGTGCTCGTTACTTCACGGATGGTGTCTGGTTTCGCCCCTAGTGGAAGGTTGACCACTACCTCTAGTATAACGAGGCCGAAACGGGTTCGCTTTCGCTACGGCTGACGTCTACGCCTTCTTGGACTCCGACGACGAGGTTGCCCGCGTCGCCGCCGAGTCGGCTTCATGGTGAACGAGCAATTGCCATGGTCAGTACCTTTCAACTGACAAGATCAACGAGACTTAGCCTGACGAACCACCAGTGGACAAACGCTCGAAATACACCCCAAAAACTGCCACTTCCGCCATTTTTCGGGGCCTTCGCCGCAGCTGCCAGTCGGGACGCTCGCTCAGCAAGGCGTTGTAGCATTACGGGATCCGACAGGATCTGTGCTGGGCCAGGCCATTCCAAACCGAGTGGGTATAGGTGCACCAAAAGTGCCACACCGATTTCCGCTGATTGTTCACTATCCCATGGCACCCACAATTGCACCCGAGCGGCACGACTTGGCGTTACGAGGCCGCAGCCGATTCAAGCGCGTCAAGTCGCATGTCCGTGAATCGATCTCACGGTTACCTGACAATCCTCCTTCTGGAACCATGCCTTGATTCGAGAGCCACACGACCGCTCTTGGCGAAAACGGCTCTGTCAACTTCTCCGGCCGGTTGTCGATCCCCTGGTGTGATCATGGTTCGACTCCTCCATCGCTAGCCCTTGAAGGACGTTTCGATGTCTCATGACAACTCGGTGACGCACTGGCTGGACGGAGTGAAAGTCGGCGACGACGACGACATCCAGCGGCTCTGGGACCGCTATTTCCAGCGTCTCGTTCAACTGGCCAGCTCTCGTCTGCCCCGCCACGCGCGGCGCATGGTTGACGAGGAAGACATCGCCATCAGCGCCTTCCGCAGCTTTTGTGACCGGGCGGGCCGAGGGCAGTTTCCCGATCTGGCCCATCGTGACCAGCTCTGGCGGGTCCTGTTCGCCATCACGGTTCGGAAAGTGGTCAGCTCGGTACGCTACCAGACCCGTGAAAAGCGCGGCGGGGGCCGAGTTCTGGGCGAATCGGCCATGGTGGCGGGCAATGACCCCTCGGACTGGGCGGGCATTTCCCGGTTCCTGAGCCGTGAGCCTACCCCCGCTGCCACGGCCCAGTTCGCCGACGAGCTGGAGGGATTGTTCGCGAGGCTGGACGACGTCATGCTACGAGTGATCGCTTTTCAAAAGTTGCAGGGCATGTCGTCAGACGAAATCGCCGGCTCGCTCGAGATTTCCAAGCGGACCGTCGACCGCAAGCTCCGCCTGATCCGGGCGGTCTGGGAGGAGGAACCCGCATGCACCCCGCGCTGACGCCGATTGCGGGATTACCGGTTGCCGACATGCAGCAGATCGATGCGGCCTGCGACCGGTTCGAAGCCGCCTGGCGGGCCGGCGAGCGGCCCCGGATGGAGGCGTTCCTCTGTGAGCTTTCCGGGCCCGCTCAAGCAAGGTTATTTCACGACCTGCTGGATCTCGAGCTCGATCTCAGGATCCAGACTGGCGAGCAGCCAGAGCGTCGGCTCTACCATCGAGCTGTTCCCCGAACATGAAGACATCATCGGTGCCGTTTTCGCGGCGAGAGACGAGTTGTCGACTTCTCGGCCAGGGTCAGAAATCCTCGGTTCCCCCAAGGAAACCGTGGGTCGTCGCGGTGACGATGACTCTTGTAGTTTCCAGTTCGACGTTGGGGTCAAGACCGACCCGGAGAACGAGGTAGCGGCCCGACCGCCAAAACGCGTCATCGCAGGCTACGAGATCCTCGGTGAGCTGGGTCGAGGCGGCATGGGCGTCGTGCACAAAGCCCGTCAAACCGCGCTCGGGCGGCTCGTGGCCTTGAAATTGATCAGGTCGGCGGAATTCGCCACAGCGGCTGAGCTATCCCGGTTTCAGAATGAGGCAGAGGCCGTGGCTCGGCTCGATCACCCGCACATCGTGCCGATTTACGAGGTCGGCCAGCACCGCGGCCTTCGCTTCTTCAGCATGAAGTTGATCGCCGGGGTCAGCCTGGACAAGAAGCTTGCCGCCTTCGCCGCTGATTTTGCCGCGGCGGCCCATCTGGTGGCCATCGTGGCGGAAGCCGTGCATCACGCCCACCAGCGCGGCATCTTGCACCGCGACCTGAAGCCGGCCAACATCCTGCTCGACGAGGAGGGCAAGCCTCACGTCACCGACTTCGGCCTGGCCAGACGGATCGAGAACGGCAGCGAGCTGACGCAGTCTGGCATGCCCATGGGCACGCCCTCATATATGTCTCCCGAACAGGCCAGGGGAGAGAGAGGCGGCCTCACCACGGCGACCGACGTGTACGGCCTGGGCTCGATCCTGTACGCCCTGCTAACCGGCCAGGCGCCTTTCGCCGGGTCGAGCCTGGCGGAGACGCTCGACATGGTGCGCGGCGAGCCCGCGCGGCCGCCTTCCCGGCTCAATGGCCGCGTGCCGCGTGACCTGGAAATCATCTGTCTGAAATGCCTCGAGAAAGACCCCGATCGGCGCTATGCCAGCGCCAGCGCCCTTGCGCAGGACCTGAATCGCTGGCTGGGCGGAGAGCCGATCCAGGCGCGCCCGGTCGGGCCGGCCACTCGCTTTTGGATGTGGTGCCGCCGTCATCCCTTACCTGCCGCTCTGGCGGGGCTTCTGTTGCTGGCCGTGTTCACCGGGCTGGGAGGCGTCACCTGGAAATGGCGCGAGGCTGCCCAGGCCAACCGAATCACCCACAGTATGAACAAGTTGTTTATTGATGAACTTCTTGCCCAGGCCTCGCCTCGATTTAATCCGCGAGGGGCCAGCCTGACGATCGGCGAACTGCTCGATCGCACGTCTTTCCAGCTCGGCGGCGAATTCGACGGCGAGCCCGAAGTCGAAGCGCAAATCCGCGAGACCCTGGGTTCGACGTACCATTCTCTGGCCCTCTATGAACAGGCTCGGCCCCACTTCGAGGCGGCCATCAGGCTGAACAGCCAGCTTCACGGTCCCCGCAGCCGCGCCACGCTGCGCGATGTGAATCTGCTAACCGAATTGCTCGACGAATCAGGGCAATATGCCGAGGCAGAACCCTTGATGAGACGACACTTCGATGACTGCGTCCGTTCCCTGGGCCGGGGCGATTCAACGACCCTGGATGCGCAGTACCGACTGGGAGTGTTGCTGCGGCATTCGCACAAGCTTGATGAGGCCGAACGCTTGCTCCGCGACAATCTTCAAGCACGCCGCCGCGTGCTTGGCTCACAGCATCCCGACACGCTCCGCTCGGTCAACCAGCTTGGGCTCTTGCTCCAGGAGCAGGGCAATCTCGCCGAGGCCGAGGCTCTTGCTCTGGAATACGAGCACGGCGTCCAGTGCTTGTGGGGCACGAAGCACCCTGACAACGTGGTGGCGATCACGAATCGCGGCCAGTTACGGCTCTACCAAGGCCAGTACGCCGAAGCCGTGCTGCTTTATCAACGGGCCGCCGACGAAGCCAGCCGCATCTTCGGCGCTGACCACCCTCAAACGGTTGCCGCCGTTCAAAATCACGCGCGTGTTTTGCAAGAGATCGGCCGGCGCCAGGCGGCTGAGAAAGGGCTCTCAAGATCACCAAGGACAGCCGATCAAACGCAGCAATGATGTACAATTATACATATTAACATGATATTACACATCGCGCGCCAGTCGGATTCCTGAAAACTGCCAGCGCCTCGGGCGGGAAGAAGTTGCGGTAGGTCGGCCGGATGTGCGACCTGGGCGTGGCGCAGGAGCCGCCGCGGAGGACAATCTGGTTGCACATGAACTTGCCGTTATATTCTCCCAGAGCTCCGGCAGTGGGGCGAAAACCTCGATACGGCGTGTAGGGGCTTTGCGTCCACTCCCAGACGTCGCCGAAGAGCTGGGCGGGCCTCGGAAAAGGCGAGGAGGCTCCCTCGTTCAGAAAGGGCACCGGATGAAGTCGGTCCGATTCCAGGAAATTGCCTGCGGGAAGCCGCCCATCGGCCGTGGCTGCCGTTTCCCACTCGGCCTCGGTGGCGAGCCGGTCGCCTGCCCAGCGGGCGAAGGCGTCGGCCTCGTAGAAGCTGACGTGGCAGACCGGTTCGCAGGGATCGACATCGTGCATGCCGGCAAGTGTGAACACACGCCACCGGCCCCCCTCGGCCTCCCAGTACAAGGGCGCCTCCCAGCCGTTGCCGCAGCGCGCGGCCCAGCCGTCGGAGAGCCAGAATTCGGGGCGGCTATAGCCGCCGTCCTCCATGAAGGCCATAAACTCCCGGTTCGTGACCAGGCGATCCGCCAGTGCGAAGGCGGCGACGTGCTCGGGATGTCTCGGCGTCTCGTTGTCAAAGGCGAAACCATCGCCCTCATGTCCGATCGATCGGAGGGCCGCGGGAAACGAAATCCAGCCGAAGTGGGAGCTCACAACCCCCTGAGCGGCACCCTTTTCCCGCTGGCGGTATACCGGGCGCAGCGGATTACCCGCCAGGGCGTGCTTGAGGTCTGTGAGAATGAGTTCCTGGTGCTGTTGCTCGTGATGCAGCCCAAGGATGAGCGTCGTCCGGACTTGAGCGAGCTCCGCCTCATCGGCCCGATCGAGAAACGCTTCCACCTTAGCGTCGATGGCCGCGCGGTACTTGTAGACTTCGGCCACCGTTGGCCGGGAGAGCAAGCCGCGTCGATCGCGCGTGATACGCTCTCCCACGGCGTTGTAGTAAGAATTAAAGAGGAATGAATATTGAGAATTGATTGGCGCTTCGCCGACCATTTCCGGCGCCAGGACGAAAGTCTCGAAGAACCACGAGGTATGGGCCAGGTGCCATTTGATAGGGCTGGCGTCGGCCATGGATTGGATGACGTAGTCTTCCGTCTCCAGCGGAGCGCAGAGGGCCTCGGTGGTGCGGCGTACGACCTGATAGCAAGCCCGGATCGCGTCTCGATCGAGGCTCAACCTGGAGAAGACGGGGCCGGGGTCAAGAATCTCAGTAGACGGGGACTCAAGCAGGCGAAACGACATCGAAGCGGCTCCAGGTGAGGGGGCTGTTGTCGAGGGCACCGGCGGAAGCGATTCCCGCCGGTGATATGTTTGCAAGATATATGGGCTCAGCCCGTCACCCGGTCACTGCAAACGCCAAGCCGTTTCGAGGGTTTTTGCGCGCCTCTTGGTGTTCATGCCGGGTCGCTGGCCGGGGCGGGGGAGGAGGCTGGCGATGGGTGTACTGGGATGGGCTGTGAAGCCGGGAGGCTTCAGGCCGTGCCGCCACCTTATGTTCACCGGAGAGATGAGATCGGCTCTCAGTGGACAGGCCGGATCGGACTTGGCCCTCATGAGGAGTGATGGATGAAGTGGACCCTGGGCCGTCGGTGTGGCGGAAGGCCTCGGTGCCTGGTCGCATTCCCTCCGCATGTGCGGCCTGGGTCCGGTCTATCGCCGCGGCGCGATCGACATGCCCCCGCGGGCCGATCGGCTCCCCGGCCGCGGCATGATGATGAATCGGTGCCGCGACGGGAGACGCCGGAAGCGCCAGCGGACGAGCACGGCCGTGGTTGTCGGCAAGTGCGGTACCACCGCCGGCCCGGGCCGGTCGCCAGCCTGCGGCTTGCCTTTCCTGTTGCGCTCGCTGCTCGCGAAACTGGGCCAGCTCGGCACTCCGCGCTTGCCACTGCCGGCGCGAATCCGCGCTGACGCGTTCCAGATGGACACCACCGGGCGATTCGGGATGATTCCCAAGCTCGTGGAAGGGCCTCGCCACGACGATGTTCCTCGTGACGTTCACGTTTCGCTCGATGATCCGGGTCTGCTCGATGTAGGTGCGCGGTGGGCGCATGGCAATATTGTCTCGCCGGACGATGTATTGCTCGCGCATCTGGGTGGCCCAGCCCGGGTTTCGTCCTACGTTTACCGACGCGTAGAAGGTGAACAGCGGGTCATAGTAGACGGGCCTGGGCCCGGAGGCATAAGTGAATGAAAACCAGGGAAAGATGCCGATACTCAGGAATGTTCGATCATAATAGTCTCCGAAAACGTAATGGTTGTAGCCGGGCTGCACGAAGAGATTAGCCGTCAGTCCCGAGCTGGCGATGGTGATTGCGGGGGTATAGACATAGGCTGGTTGAAGATAAACCGGCCGCGCGTAATACACGGGGGCGAAGAGGACGCCGCGCGAGGCCAGCGGCAGATCCCAGTAGCCTTCGACGAACAAGGTTCCCCCCGGCGTCCAGACGTAGTGAGGAGGAATCCAGACCCAGCTCGGTTGAACGGCCGCCCAGAAGCCGGGCGCCAGACGTAGCGTGTGTCTTGCCAGTACCAGCTTCCCGGCGACCAGAAGACGTCGGCGGAAGGGGCCGGGCTGTTGGGCCCGGTCTCGAGGCTAGACGGCGGTGCGGGGACGTACGCCGACTGATTCTGGGCGGCGGCCTGCGTCTGGGTTCCGCTCGCGGCCTGGCGCACGGGAACCCATGCGCCGGCGACCCACTGGTATCCTCCCTCAACTTGGTTCCAGTAACCGGGCACCCATTGTCGGCCTGGCGGCGGCTCGCGCCAGACTCCGCTGACCCAGAGGAAATCATCGCGGCTGGCGTCCCAGCTCCAGTACCCGGAGATCCACTGCACGTTCTGCCCCGCGGGCTTCTGGTCGGGGGGCGCTTCCTCCACCGGGGCCGGCGGTTGCTTGGCCACGGTCAGCCCCGGTTTGGGATCATTGACCACGGGCAAGGCAAAGGCTTCGTGGACCGGCCCGCGGGTCAAAATCTGCACGTCTTGATTGTGCGTGGGCTCGGGCCCGGCTGCTGGATCCTGGACAGCGGCCGGCACGGCGGCAACAAGCAAAGCCGAGAGAAGAATCAAGGCCATGGTGCGGTGACCGGCGCCGATCTGGGTGACGGATGCGTAAGTCTTCCTAAGATCTCTCATTTTCGCACTCCTTTGCGACTCGTTCTTGTGGCAAGCAAGCGGCTGGATCGACTCACCTGGGTGGCTCGGCGGTTGCGCCCGGGGGCGGCGAAGCGACTGGTAGCGAGCTTTCGAGCGGCCCGAAATCAAAGCTTTTGATCACTTGCTCGGCCTGACTTCGGAAGTTCAGGTGAGGGTCGCGCGTAGTCATGGCAACCACTTTCAAGACTTCGTTGCGCTGGAACTGGACCAGGTAGTGATCAAGGTAGATCCGTCCGTTCGCCGGGCCGGGACCGTCGGAGTCGGCCGGCCGAAGCGCCGCCTCGAACCGGTAAACTTTGCGCTTCAGCGGCGACCATTCCGTGTCGGAAAGCCAGCCCGCCGGACCGGGTAAAACGGTCTGACCCTCTTGCTTCCACTGGTCTTCCTGGAATTTCTTTTGCTGTACCGGATCGGCCGCTAGCCGGTCGCGTTGCGGGTCTTGCGTTTTCGGCACGAGACTGATCTGGATGACGTCCTGTCCATCAGGGCGTGGGTCGAGGAGGTCGACTCCTCCATCAGGATAAACCTGATTTACTTTCAATTCCTGGGGATGACGGAAATGAAAGCGTCCCTGCTCATCTTCATAACTCAGCCATGAGTTCTCCGGAGTCTCGGGTGGGAGAGTGGAAGGCACGCCCAGAGGACTCCCCGGCCTGTTCTCCGTGTCCCTTCCACACGGATAATCTCCGTGTGATTGTTTGCTTGAACCGGCCATCATTTCCCGGAAGCGGCACGCTGAACTCATGCGCCAGCCGTACCTTGCTGATGTGCCCCCTGGCCTCGATCAGCCCCGGCTTGGTCCTGGTGTTGAGGGTCTCCCTACCGGTGAGTTGCTCCTTGGCGGCCTCATCGGCTGGAGGAACGGCCGTCGACTGGCGCGGCTGACACGAACTGGAACTCGACCTGGGCGTTGACCCCGTTCGGCCCCGTCGAGATCACGATCTGACCCTTCATTCCGATCATCGCCGTGTCAGGAATTTCCGGCCGGATTCTTCCGGACCTCGATCAGCTCTGCTTTCAAGTCATAATCTTTGTCCTCAGGCAGATCGCCAACCAGAGCCCGGGCCGCGAGCCGAGGGACCTGCCAGGTATCGCCGACCCGGACCGGCCTGGGCGGCAACAGGTTCGATAGTACCGGCAAATAGCATTCCTGGCTGATCCGCTTGTATTCGTCCTCCCTCAAGCCACGACCATCGGTCAAGCTGAGAACGAGTGGGATGGTCTTTTGCAGATGGTACAGAATGGTCATCCCCTGGAGGCGTTTCGTCTTGATAGGTCGAATCGGCACGGTGGTCTTGAACTCCACCCGATCATACCTGCGGACCACATCGGCGAGCGTGCTTTTCTCAACCTTCACCACCCGCTCGGTGTAGATCGACTCCACGCTCTTCTCGTCGCGATTCGGGCGCACCCTGGGGCTTCTCAGCAACCATGCTCACCGTGTCTCGGTAAGCGACCCGATACTGTGTCAGGACCTCGGGCTTCTGGGGATATTCCTGAACACTGTATCGCTCGGAAAAGTGATAGCGCAGGCTCAGAGCCTGAGCTTCGCCGGGCTGGCCGGAGGGATTGGCGGCCGGTTCTTGCGCCAGGTCATCCCGGCATTACAGATCACGAGAGTCGCGATGGCCATCCTGGCGGCGAAACGACGTGAAGCGATTCGACCATGTCCCGACCGGTCGCAACAAACCCTCGTCGTGCCAGCATGCCGCGGAACGCGCGCCGTCACGCTTCCGCCCCTGGCTCCTTGCCTTGTTCTCATGGCGCCATACCTCCGAAGCCCTTCGCAATGCAGCCCTACCAAGTTCTCTTCATTAAACCATACTACGACCTGCTTCGAATACGGTATGACAAACAATCGTGGGCGTTTTTTGGAGACTGGCCAGTCGATTGCGGCGTCTTGCCACACAATTCGGAGACGACCGGCGGTCTCGAGGCGAACGCAGTCGCGTTCACGGCGCCTTGGCCTTGGCCGCGGTCGTCCATTCCAGCGAGCCGATCATCTCGAGGTCCTGGTTTCCGAAATCCTTGACGTTCTGAGCGGCGAGAGTGAACGTCGCCAGCAGTTGGTCGCCTTCAGGGTTGGCGATCAGATAGTAATCCCAGAGGACTCCGAGATCACCCGCACGACCCTGAACGCCCACTTTGTAGCGAAAGCCCCCGGCGGGGTTTCCATCCACCTCTCCCGCGCCCAGGAACTGGACGAACTTCTCCTTTAATGAGCCGCGGATGTCGTCTCGGAACTGGTTCAAGTCTTGGTGCCGGCCCTTACCGGCCGAGGGGCCACTTGCCAAGTTGCACTGGGCGATCACCTGTCCATTCTCGATCCGTTTCAAGACGGTCAACTTTGGGTCGTCCCAGTAGGTGTGCCAGTGCCGGTCGTGCAGCAAGGTGTACCTGCCTCCTGCGGCAACGAGCTGGAGAAGCCGGCGCTGTGGGGAAGTGTCAAGAGAAACGTTCGCCAGCGCGGCGTCGCCAAGCTCCGGCGGCAAGGGAACACGGCGCCTGATGACCGCCAGCGTGCTCTTGACGTCGAGCCCAGCCTCCACGGGACCAGCCTGGCGTTTCTCCGCCCTGTTTACCTCGAGCCGGTCGATCAGGTTTGACTTGCGGTCGAATGTGAAGAAACCGTCGCACCTCATCGTCCCCGCACCACCCAGGACTGATCCCTCAACGTCCCCTGCAAGACGAACGCGAGCCACTACATCGTCAACGCCTTCGAGTGTCGCTTCGAGCGTGCACGATTTCACGACGTCATACCCCGACAATGCATTGGCCGCCCCGGTGGGGAGCTTCCACGAGCGGCCCTTGGCCACTTCCTGGTCCGGCAGCAAGTCGGCCAGTTCCAGAGGATCACCCAGCCCTTCCACAAGCTCGAGCTCGGACCGGGTCATGGGGCCGGCCGGGCTCACCACGACGACGGCCCCTTGGTCTCCTTCGCGCTGGGCCACCAGCAAGGAAAGCTCGGGACGAAGCAAACTGGATACCGGCCGGACGTCGCCGTTTATGGCCGCCGCCGCCTGGCTCACCCAGCGGATCGCCTTCCGCTGTGAAGACCTTGCTCGCGTCTCGGTCGCTGCGCCATGTCCCGTTTCCGGGTCGGCCTTTTCGTGGATCAGCCGCTCGAGGAAAACCAGCCGGGTCTTGACATCGAGCGCCAGAGGTTTGGGCATACGTACCTCTGCGGCAGTTGATCCGGCGGTCAGACCCGGCCGGAACAATCCTTCGGCCTTGAGCTCGATCCGCACCTGGGTGCAAGCGCCCGCGTCACCACGCTCACGCAGGACGATGGCAGACTGGTCGCCGGCAAAGACATTCGCCAGACCAAGATAGTAGACAAAAGTGCAACAATTCAAGACTGCAATGATGCGTGTTGCCATCATTCTTTGCTTTGTCGCAAACATTCTGCTACCTTCCTTGACTTTATGAACGGGCTTTTCCGTGCCCGGGCGGATTGAACGGCAGCATTATCGACAGCCCGGTCAAGCTGTCAATTTCGCATTCGGCATGCTGCACTCATGGCCGCTGGCATCCCGCGAGAAAGAGAGCCGTCATATACTGCATGATTGCGCGGACCTTCAGAAGCAGGTGGGTTCGTGGATTCGCTCGTGTATTGAAGGAATTTTCTCCATTTTTCCATGCTCGTGGCCGGCTCCTCAAAGTAAAGTAACAAAAGGAAATCCGACAAAGACTCAAAGAATGTGGCTTTCAAATTATCGCCGCTGGTGAGATTTGTGCGAACAAAGACAGGATCTCAAACGTCTGTTTGAAACGGGTGTTCGAAATTCTTGTTCCATGTTTCTCTGGCAGTAACTCGGGCGCTTCGCCCCTCCGGTTCGTCCCAAATTGAGACTGTCGTCATGGAATCTTGATCAACGATTATCCACTGGCACAGGATTTGGAGTAGAAGAAGCAAAGATCGGTAAGTCGGTGTGATTGGGGATTACGGAATCATGGCGCCTGACACATCGGCGGTCGAGGTTGGCGGGCTTTCTGAGAGCCGAGTTCCTGCTTCCGACGGGGCCTGCAACAAGAGAATCGTTCTGGTTTCGGGAACCCGTTTGCCTGCTGGTGTATCAGTTAAGTGACAAACAATCCTGAGATTTACGACAGAGTGATCCAAGGTCCGATTTTGTTCGTAGAAGTAAGACTGTAGCGAGGGCACGGTTTTCAGCATCTTCGGCTTTTCGGACAGCCTCGGGAACGACCAGCCGCTCTTGCTCGGGCGAATCCGACTTAACTGACGGAAAATAAATGAGTTTCACCGACGAATAATCTCGGATATAAAGTGGGGAGCTGCGTCTTGGGGCGAGTCTGGGGAATCTGAGGATGTGTAAAAGTTACCGCCATCCGGCGATGAAACAACTGAAAGACCAGCAGACACGGTACGCGCCGAAGGATCGCAGGCTCGAGCAAGTGGAACGCGCCGAAGTGCTGCTGGGAGAGATTGAGGAGACCAAGCAATACCCGTACGAATACCTTTGCTATCGGATCACGGGTTACCGTCCCGACGGGTGGTCGGCCTTGGTCCTGGAAGGGGAAGACGTTCAGCACGATCTGCATCTGTTCGTCGAGGATCTTTCGGCCACCGTCCGCCAGGCGATCGAGCAAGTCAGAGAGCCAGTTCTTACCGTGGCGGAAGTTGGACGTCGTTATAACGTTTCGACGCGAACGGTCACTCGTTGGCGGCGGCAGGGGCTCGTGGCGCGACGATTCGTGATGGGGGGACGGACCAAGGTGGGTTTTTTGGAGTCAAGCCTGGAACGGTTTGTCGCCACGCATCGCGACCAGGTTGAGCGGGGTTCACGATTTCGGCAATTGACCGACGCGGAACGGGACGAGATCGTCCGCCGCGCCCGTCGCATGGCGCTCTACTCTTCCGGGCAAGCCGGCCTGGTGGAGATCGCGCGGAGGATCGCAGGGAAAATGACACGTTCCACGGAAACTGTTCGACTGGCCTTGAAAGCGTACGACCGCGAGCACCCGGACCGGGCGATCTTCGCCCCTAGTGTGCCGACCCTCGATGAGGAAGCCAAGGCACAGATCTATCTCCGTCATCGCATGGGTGTTTCTGTCGAGGTGCTGGCCGCGCAGTTCGGCCGGACTCGATCGAGCATCTACCGGCTGATCAACGAGGTACGGGCCCGGCGGCTGCTCGAAACCAAGCTCGAGTTCATCCCCCACGCCAGCTTCGACGAATCGGCCTCGGCGGCCACGATCATGGCTTCCATGCCTGCGCCGGCAGGCGGCAAGGCCCCACGCCGGCCCAAGGCGCCCAAGGGACTTCCTCCCTACCTGGCGAGCCTCTACGAAGTGCCTCTCCTCGACCGCGAGCAGGAGCTGCACTTGTTTCGCCAGATGAACTACCTCAAGAGCCAGGCCTTTGCGCTGCGCTCCAAAATCGATCCGGCGCGTGCCAAGACCTCGGACCTGGACCGGATCGAAGAACTGCAGGAAGAAGCCCTCGCCGTCAAGAACCAGATCATCAGGTCCAACCTCCGCCTCGTCGTCTCGATCGCCAAGCGGCACGTCGGCCCGTCGAACAACTTCTTCGAGCTGGTCTCCGACGGCAACATGAGCCTGATCCGCGCCGTCGAAAAATTCGACTTCTCCCGCGGCAACAAGTTCAGCACTTATGCCTCGTGGGCCATCATGAAGAACTTCGCGCGGACAATCCCCGAGGAGAACTATCGCCGCGACCGGTTCGTCACCGGCCACGAAGAGATGTTCGAGGCCGCAGCCGATAACCGGACCGACGAGCACGAATACGAGAGCTCGCTCAAGCGCATGCAGGAAGCCATCAAGGGCATGCTCGACCGCCTCGACGACCGCGAGCGGCTAATCATCACCAGCCGATTCGGCCTGGGCGGCGCGGCCGAACGGACGCTCGAACAGCTTGGCAAGGAGCTGGGCATCACCAAGGAGCGCGTCCGCCAGATTGAATCACGCGGCGTTCGACAAGCTGCGGCGGATCGCAGGCGAGCAGAAGCTCGAGCTGCCAATGCTGTGAGAAATGCCGGATTGACGGAAGGAAAAAACGAGACGGAACTGCCCGAAGCAATGGTCGAGCGGCTGCCCGACTGTCTGCACTGGAGCCCCGACGGCGAGAGCCGGGTCGTGGGCCATCGGATCGGGCTTTATTCCGTAATTGATCGTCATCCGTCAGGACACCCGATCGATGAGATCCTCGAAGAATTCCCAACACTCTCGCTGGACAAGGTCCGCAGGATCATCGCCTTTCATCAGGCGAACCAACATAATGTTGGCGCGTACGTCCAGGAGTGTCGCGACGGACTGCAACTCCAGGAGGAAGCTTGTGTTCCTGTCTCCGGATTCGACGGTTGATAGAGGAGAAAGCCCGGACCGGACAGAAGGCGTGACGCATGGCCGTGGGGTATCGATCTCGTCGATGCCGTCCGCGTGGGCGATCCGCTCGACCTGCCTCTCAGGACAGCCAGACCCGGCGATTCTGATCTGGGCAGAGCGCGAGGCACGGGTTCTGGTCACGAATGACAAGAAGTCGATGCTCGGTCACTTCCTTGGCCATATCCAGTCTGGTTATCATTCGCCCGGAATCTTCATCATTGGCTCTCAGAGTGCAATTCCGCGGCTTGTATCGTTCCTCGCGAGCATTGCAAACACCAGCGAGCCTTCCGAATGGGCCGGTTTGATCACGTTCATCCCCTGATAGAGTGGGCTTACATCGCCTCCCGAGTTTTCTGTCCAACGCCCCTTGCTGAACCGCCGGATGCCCCGATATCATGGACGAATCGCGCTGATCGGCGTCCGCCGTGTCGGTCCTGGAAATCTCTTGCAATCGTTTGGCCAAACGATATGATAGGGAGTTTCACGGCCCTGATTGCTGGCGTAGCTCAACTGGCAGAGCAACGGTTTTGTAAACCGTAGGTTGTGAGTTCGAGTCTCACCGCCAGCTCTGCTTGGCGAGGAAGGTGTCGATCACCCGTGGGCTCGAGCGCGTCTCCATGACATGACAACCTGGCGCGTAGCGACGACAAAATCCAAGACGGGTGGATACCCAAGCGGCCAAAGGGGCCAGACTGTAAATCTGGTGGCTCAGCCTTCGCAGGTTCGAATCCTGCTCCACCCATGTTGGCTTTTTCAGCAGGGACGGTAAATTGCACGCGGGTGTAGCTCAGTGGTAGAGCCCCTGCCTTCCAAGCAGGCTATGTGGGTTCGATTCCCATCACCCGCTCTTGTCCGGAAGCAGTAAGCATGGCGGTCGTCGATGATCGAGCACGCCGTTTCCCAGCCGCAGTCAGCGAGAACTCCCACGAATTCGAGTGATGATCCTCAAGGTGAGATGAGAGACAACGTTGCTGCCGTGGCTCAGTTGGTAGAGCGCGTCCTTGGTAAGGACGAGGTCCTGGGTTCAAATCCCAGCGGCAGCTTTTGGGTCGGTTGCCCAACATTCTGGCGTGAGAGACAACGTGCTTGGCGGCTGGCCCCGTCCGCTGGCATGTCCGTCCGGAATGGACCATGTCGGCGGGTGGGGCTCTTTGGATGGGTTCCCGCCGATTTGACTTCGACTTCTTGGATGCCGAAAAGGCGCTACCGCACATGGCCAAGGAAACATTCTCAAGAACAAAGCCACACGTCAACGTGGGCACGATCGGGCACATTGACCACGGCAAGACGACTCTGACCGCGGCGATTCTCGCGGTGCTGGCCGAGCAAGGCAAGGCCAAGACCAAGTCGTACGCCGACATCGCCAAGGGCGGCACGGTTCGCGACGCGACCAAGACCGTGACCATCGCCGTTTCTCACGTCGAGTACGAGAGCGAGAACCGGCACTATGCCCATATCGACTGCCCCGGTCACGCCGACTACATCAAGAACATGATCACCGGCGCCGCCCAGATGGACGGCGCGATCCTGGTGGTCTCGGCGGCCGACGGTCCCATGCCCCAGACCCGCGAGCACATCCTTCTGGCCCGTCAGGTCGGCGTGCCGGCCATGGTCGTCTTCCTTAACAAGATCGACCTGGTCGACGACGAGGAACTGCTCGAGCTCGTCGAGCTGGAGCTCCGCGAGCTGCTGACGCACTACAAGTTCCCCGGCGACGAGATTCCGATCGTCCGCGGCAGCAGCCGCCCGGCGCTCGACAATCCCAAGGACCCCGCCTCGGCCAAGCCGATCCTCGACCTGGTCAAGGCGATGGACGAGTACATCCCCGAGCCGGTGCGCGAGGTGGACAAGCCGTTCCTCATGGCCGTCGAGGACGTGTTTTCGATCAAGGGCCGCGGCACCGTGGGAACCGGCCGGATCGACCGCGGCCGCGTCAAGGTCGGCGACGCCGTCGAGATCATCGGCTTCGGCACCAAGAAGCCCACCACCGTCACGGGCGTCGAGATGTTCCAGAAAACCCTGGATGAGGGCGTCGCGGGCGACAACGTCGGCATCCTGCTCCGAGGTGTTGAGAAAAACGACCTCGAGCGCGGGCAGGTCATCTGCAAGCCGGGGTCGATCACGCCCCACACCAAGTTCGAGGCCGAGGTCTATGTCCTCAGCAAGGACGAAGGGGGTCGGCACACGCCCTTCTTCAAGGGATACCGGCCCCAGTTCTACATGCGGACCACCGACGTCACCGGGTCGATCCTCAACCTGCTGTCGGAAGACGGCGGCGAGGCCGAGATGTGCATGCCCGGCGATAATATCAAGATGACCGTCGAGCTCCACTCGCCGATCGCCATGGAAGAAACCCTCCGCTTCGCCATCCGCGAAGGCGGCAAGACCGTGGGTTCAGGTGTCGTGGTCAAGATCCTGGAGTGAACTGTTCCTGTTCAAATCAGTGACCATGAACTGATTCTTGAGGTGCGACCGCTCGGTCCCCGCGGATTTGCGAGCGGTCGCACCATGAACATTTGTAGTATTTGTAATCGGGGCTCAGCGCCCTGCCGGAACACGACGATCGGGTGCCGGGTCGTCGATTCGGACCAACGACTGGAGCGGCTTTCACATGCGCGAATATGTTTGGCTGGAATGCACGGCCTGCGGGGACCGGAATTACCGCGTCCAGAAGGAGACCCGCGGTGCCAACCGGCTGGAGCTCAAGAAATATTGCCGCCGGGAGCGGAAACATACGGCTCACAAAGAGTCGCGGAAAAAATGAACGCCTGACAAGCGGGCCGTCGCCCAAGAACCGCCTGGCATGCCGCGAGATGCGAGAAGATCTTGCGGGGCCGTCCAGTCGAAGATCATGGCGATCGGCTCTTCGAGGATACGAGCGTAGCTCAATTGGTAGAGCACCGGTCTCCAAAACCGGCGGTTGGGGGTTCGATTCCCTCCGCTCGTGCTCTGGTCAGACGACTTCGACTACAAGGGCATGAATTGAAGAGCGTCGCGTGTTTCGTGCTTGGCGAACATGTGATGAGAGCGTACCGCCAGGCATCAGAGCACGGGTTCGTGCGAATTCCAGGTACAGGGCGGACGGCGGTGGAGCTTCCCGGGGTGGTTTCCCTCAAGGACCAAGCGAGAGCGGTGCCATGGGCAAAGTGAAAGACGAACTTTCGGCCTCGAAGATAGCGAAGCCGTCCAAGGCGAAGCCGCGTGGCCCTCTGGGTGGCACGTTCGGGCTTTTCCTGGCCAATCTGCTCCAGACAGGGCTCTACAAGCCCATGCAAGGGTGGTATGCGAGGCTGTACACCGCGCTCGGGCTGGGCGTGATCGCCGCCGCGGGCGTCTGGCGCGTCTACGAATCGTCGATCGAGTACTCACCCTACTGGCGATTGGGTCTGCCGGCGGCCCTGGCGCTGGTGCTGGGCTGGGTGGTCTTCCGGATTGTCCACTTCCCCCCCTTTGCCGAATTTCTAATCGCCACCGAGGCCGAGATGAACAAGGTCTCCTGGACCAGCAAGGAAGACCTCTATCGCGCAACGATCGTGGTGCTCGCCACGGTCCTGCTCATGGCGATTTTCCTGTTCGTGGTCAACTGGCTCTGGCTGTTCATCCTGCGAAACATCGGTGTTCTGCAGTTTACCGGCGGCGGAGGGTTCGGTTCGACCGCATGACCGCAAGCATCTGCCCTTGACCCCAGAAGAATCGTTGCGCGGAATTCCACGATCCAACAACGTCATCGACCCCACGATGGCCCCCTGATCGAGGCCTCCGGGCCAATTTGTGACCTGATCATGAACATGCCGACTGATGATGAGCCGATCGACGAGACTCCGGCGGCCGCAGGCGCGGTTCCCGAGACCGCCACGGAGTCCGCGCCCGCGGATCTTGACGTGGAGGAAGAGACGCCTGATGGCGGCCGTCCTGATTCCAGGGCCGCGGAGACCGGCGAGCCCGGCCGCGCGTCGAAGAAGGCGAAACGAGCACCGGAAAAGCCACAGCCTGAACCCGAGCCACCGCAACCCGAGCCGGCCGAAGCCGAAGAGCCTCTGGCCGATGACGAACCGGCCCCCGAGCTTGTCTGGTATGTGCTCAAGGTGCAAAGCTCTCGAGAAGATACCATCCGCGACGCACTCCAGCGGCGAGTCAAGATCCAGGGCTTGGAGAGGTTTTTCGGCAAGAACCCTGACGGCCGTCCCCGGATCGTGGTGCCTACCGAGAAGATCACCGAGATTCGCAACAACAAGAAACGGATCGTCGAGCGGAAGACTTATCCCGGCTATATCATGGTCCAGATGGAGCTCAACGAGAAAACCTGGTTCCTGGTCAGGGAGACCCCCGGCGTGGGAGACTTCGTGGGGGCTCACGGCACGCCGACCAAGATGACCGACGCCGAAGTCAATCAAATGCTGCACCAGGAAGAGGAGAAAACGACTGCCGAAACCCCCAAGGTCCGCATCGATGTCGAGCGTGGCGACAGGGTCAAGATCAAGGATGGTCCGTTCGAGAATTTCGAGGGAACCGTCGAGGAGGTCATCGAGGGACGCGGCCTGGTCAAGGTGATGCTGATCATCTTCAACCGGCCCACCCCGGTCGACCTTGAGTACTGGCAACTCGAACGTATCTAAGAGCCAATAACCATCCGCCAGCACAGAGGACCTTCGACGCAAGAGCGCCCTACGACAGGTGACCGAGAATTCAACCGAAGCAATACCAAAGAACCAAAGAACCAAAGAACCAAAGACGTGGAAGTGAGACGCGACAATGGCCAAGGTCATGACGGCGAAGGTGAAGCTCCAGTGCACTGGCGGGCAGGCGACGCCGGCTCCTCCAGTTGGGCCGGCGCTGGGCCAGCACGGGGTGAATATCGGTCAGTTCGTGATGCAGTTCAACGAACGGACCAAGGATATGAAAGGGACGACCATCCCGGTCGAGATCACCATCTATTCCGATCGGTCGTTCGAGTTCATCACCAAGAGCCCTCCCGCCGCCGTGCTGCTCAAGCAAGCCGCCGGCATCGCCGCGGGCTCGGCCGTGCCCAACAAGACCAAGGTCGGCACGGTCAGCACCGATCAGGTCAAGAAGATCGCCGAAACCAAGTTCGCCGACCTGAACGCCAGAGACATGGAACACGCCTGCCGGATCATCGCCGGCACGGCAAGGAGCATGGGAGTAGAGATCAAGGGATGATTCGGGAGCAAGTTGCCAGTTGTCAGTTACCAGTTGCCAGTCGGAAAGTGAAGAGAGCCGTCGAGGACTCGGGTCGGTCTGGCAATTAAAAACTGACAATCGGCAACTGACAACTTTCCCTCGGCTTGCCAGGTGCGACCGCCCGCCGGCAGCCGGAGAACGCAACAGGCGGCAGCCCTCGTGGGCGAAAGGAGAGAACACTTGCCCCAGCACTCGAAGCGTTATCGCGCGTTACGTGAAAAGCTCAAGGTCGAGGCGCCGGTCCCGTTGGCCGAGGCGGTCAAGATCTTGAAGGGTTTCAGTACGACCAAGTTCAACCAGACGGTGGAGGTAGCAACCCACCTCGGGATCGACCCCCGGCAGAGCGACCAGAATGTGCGTGGGTCGGTGGCGTTGCCACACGGCATCGGCAAGAGCGTCCGGGTGGCCGTTTTCGCGCAGGGCGAGAACGCCGAAAAGGCCCGCGCAGCCGGAGCCGATATCGTGGGTGCCGATGACCTTGCCCAGCAGATCAAGGGGGGAACCATGGACTTCGACGTGGCCTTGGCCACCCCCGACATGATGGGTGTCGTCGGTCCCCTCGGTCGCGTGCTCGGGCCCCGCGGCCTGATGCCCTCACCTCGATCGGGCACTGTCACCACCGATATCACCTCGGCGGTTCGCGAGTTCAAGGCGGGCAAGATCGAGTTTCGCAACGACAAGGGGGGGAATGTAGCCGTACCGGTCGGCAAGATCAGCTTCGGCGAAGAGCAGTTGGTGGAAAACATCACTGCCTTCCTGAACTATCTGCGGACGCTGAAACCGGCCGCCGCCAAGGGAACGTACCTGCAGTCGGTCACTGTTTCGGCCACCATGAGCCCCGGTATCCGCGTCAGCGCTTGAACCACGCGGCCGCCGTCGAACTGGCCAGCGGCTGAAACTGTCAAGTTATTCTCAACCAGGGAAATTGCGAAACTTATGAGTAAATATGTTAAAGAACTGATGATGGATCAACTGCGTTCGGACCTGGATTCCGGCCGATCGGTTTTGATCTTGGATTTGAAGGGACTGGACGCTGTCGCTGAGTACCAGTTCCGTCGCGATATGCGGAAGAAGTCGATCCGGGTCAGAGCGCTCAAGAACACGCTGGCGCGGCGGGTTTTTTCCGAGATGGGGATGGACGGCCTGTCGAGGTATCTCGAAGGGCCGTCCGTGCTGGTCTGGGGAGGAGACGGCGTCGCCGAGTTGGCGAAGGAGGTTTCGGCCCAGGTCAAAACCCTCAAGAAGCCCGAGATCAAGGGGGGCGCCGTTAACGGCGTGGTAATTGGACCGGGCCAGGTTGATGAGATCACCAAGCTCCCCAGCCGAGAGGCCTTGATCGGCCGAGTCGTCAGCCTGGCGCTGGCGCCCGTGCAACGAATCGTGGCCCTGGCCAGCTCGCCGGCGGGCAACCTTATGGGTCAGCTCAAGACGCTTTCTGAAGGGACCGGCAACGAAGGCGGCGAGCCTGCAGGTGCACCCGCCGACGGGCCAACCTCGCCCGCACCCGCGGGCGGGGAGTCCTGAGCGCAAAGATAAACAAAAGGCCTACGCCGCCATGCGGCACCGAATGTTCGTTCCCGGCAGGGTGCGTCGGATACGCACTTCTGGCTGTTTTCTGATTTTTCATTGTTCCCGTGCATTTGACGCACGCTCGTAGAATGATCATGATCTGATCGAGAGCGTAAGAAAGGACCTGAGCACTCATGGCCACCGCTGAAGCCCCCACATTCGCCGACAACATCAAGGACCTGGGCGAATCCATCGTCAAGCTGACCGTTCTGGAAGCAAAGGCGCTGAGGTGATTACCTGGAAGTCGTCCATGGCATCAAGCCGGCCGCCGCCGCCGTGGCCGCCGTTGGCCCCATGGCCGGACCCGCCGCCGCCCAGGAAGCTCCCCCGCCGAAGACCGAGTTCGACGTGGTGCTGGAAGCCTTCGGCGCCAACAAGATCAACGTCATCAAAGTCGTCCGCGCAGCCACCGGCCTTGGCCTCAAGGAAGCCAAAGACCTGGTCGAGGCGGCACCCAAGGAGATCAAGACGGGCATCTCCAAGGAAGATGCGGAGAAGCTCAAGAAGGAACTCGAGGACTCAGGGGCCACGGTCAAGATCAAGTGATCAGCGCCTGCGCGTAATCCTTCTGCCGTCGCTTATCAAGTCCGCCGCCCGCGGACACACGTTTACCCAGACAGAGCAGGAGTCCTCCCAAGGATTTTCAACAACTGGCAGGTATGCCCCGCAAAAGAAGGTCCTGCATGCTGCCCTATTCACCCCGATCCCGGCGCGAACCCGCACGCCGGTCTCGGGGTATCTGGACGCGCAGGGAACAGATGAAACATGGGACAACCGAGCTGAACTTCCTGAATGGAATTTGATCTCTCGCACCCCCGCGCACGATCCCTTGCCTTGCCTCTTATCGGTTTGCGGATGTTGATCGTGTGACCGGCCAGTGCCCCTTTCTCCCCCAGGAGCGCGACGATATGCCCACTGCGAACACCGTGCGGCGAATCATCCCTTCCCAGAAGCGAAATTTCGGGCGGATCTTTGATGAGTTTCCAGTCCCCGACCTGACCCAGATCCAGACCCGCAGCTACGAGCGGTTCCTTCAAGCCGACGATCCGTTCGAAAAGCGGACGGACTCGGGACTAGAAGGCGTTTTCCGCGAAATCTTCCCTATTGAAAGCTATGATAAGACTCTGAAGCTTGAGTACCTTCGCTACGACTTGGGCAAGCCGCGCTACGACCCGGACGAATGCCGGCAGCTCCGGCTCACCTTCGGCCGCCCGCTCCACGTCTGGCTGCGGCTGAACAAGGGCGAGACGACGCTCGAAGAATCGGTCTACCTGGGCGACATGCCGATCATGATTGGCGGCGGCGAGTTCATCATCAACGGCGCCGAGCGCGTGGTGGTCAGCCAGCTCCACCGCTCACCCGGAGTTGACTTTGTGGTCGAGGTCGAGTCGGGTGACAAGAAGCTGCACGCCTGCCGTGTGATCCCCGAGCGCGGAAGCTGGATCGAGCTGCAGGTTACCAAGAAGGAAACGCTCGGCGTCAGGATCGACCAGTCGGGCAAGTTCTCGTCGATGACGCTCTTGCGTGCCATGAGCCCCGAGTACTCATCGGACGAGGCCATTCTCCAGGCCTTTTATGAAGCTGAGGGCATCGACACAGGCGACCCCAAGGCAGCAGCGAAGCTGGAGGGGCGGATCACCTGCGGCGACGTGGTTGACCCGACCACCGGCGAGGTCTTGCTCGACAGCGGCGCCACGATCTCCAAGACCCTGGCCCAGGTGCTGGCCGACGCACCCAACCTGGGCACGATCCAGGTCCTCAAAGATGCTCGTGATCAACTGATCTTGCAGTCGCTTCAAGAAGATCCCACGACCGACCACGAAAGTGCTCTCCTCAGGATCTACCAGCGGCTGCGCCCGGGGAACCCTCCTCAGCTCGAGAAGGCCCGCGAGCTCTTCCACGAGAAATTCTTCGACACCAACCGCTACCGGCTGGGAAAGGTGGGCCGCTTCCGGATCAACCGCAAGTTCAATCAGGACGTCTACGAAGACAAGATGACCCTGGACCCGCAGGATTACGTGAATGCCATTCGCTACATCCTGCGGCTGCGCAGGGGCAACGACCCGCGAGTCCACATCGACGACATTGACAATCTGGCCAACCGCCGGCTGCGGACCATCGACGAGCTGGCCGCCGACGAGCTGCGCAAGGGCTTCCTCAAGCTGCGCCGGACCGTCCAGGAGCGGATGAGCCTCAAAGAAGCCGACGACATGACGCCCCGGTCGCTGATCAATCCCAAGAGCATCAGCGCGGCGATCGAGTACTTCTTCGGCCGCGGTGAGCTGTCGCAAGTTGTCGATCAGACCAATCCGCTGGCGCAGCTCACCCACGAGCGGCGGCTTTCGGCCCTGGGCCCAGGCGGACTGAACCGCAAACGAGCCGGCTTCGAGGTGCGCGACGTCCACATCTCGCACTACGGACGGATCTGCCCGATCGAGACCCCCGAGGGCACAAACATCGGTCTGATCAGCTCGCTGGGCATCTACGGGGGCGTCGACGAATACGGCTTTCTGGTCACCCCTTACCGCAAGATCAAGCATGGCAAGACCACCGACGAGGTGTTCTGGATGCGGGCCGACGAAGAGAGCGAGGCTTACCTGGCCCCGGCCGACGCCGCGGTTGACGATCACGGCAAGCTCAAGGGGCCCACGCTCACGGCGCGCTACCAGACCGACTTCGTCACCGTGCCCGTGGATCATATTCAGTTCATCGATATCTCGCCCAAGCAGATGGTCGGCGTATCGGCCGGTTTGATACCGTTCCTGGAGCACGACGACGCCAACCGGGCCCTCATGGGCTCGAACATGCAGCGGCAGGCCGTCCCCTTGCTCGTGGCCGAGCCTCCCATCGTGGCCACGGGGCTCGAGCGTTCGGTCGCCATCAACTCGGGCATGGTCGTCAAAACCCTTCAAGACGGCACGGTCACCTATGTCAACTCGACCCGGGTGATCATCGATCACAACCACATCTACAAGCTGCGCAAGTACGTCGGTCTGAACGAGCGAACCTGCTTGAACCAGAAACCGATCGTCCAGGTCGGCCAGAAAGTGAAAAGCGGGGACATTCTGGCCGACGGCGCCTCCACTTACAGGGGCGAGCTGGCGCTGGGCCGCAACGTCCTGGTCGGCTTCATGGCCTGGGACGGCTATAACTTCGAGGACGCCATCATCATCAGCGAGAAGCTGGTGCGCGACGACGTCTACACCTCGATTCACATCGAGGAGTTCGAGATCGAGATCCGCGAGACCAAGCTGGGCCGCGAGGAGTTCACGCGCGACATCCCCAACGTCTCCGAGAAAGCCCTGCGCAACCTGGATGATAACGGCGTTGTCCTGATTGGCACCTACGTCAAGCCGGGAGACATCCTGGTGGGCAAGGTCGCCCCCAAGAGCAAAAGCGAGCTCACGCCCGAAGAGAAGCTCTTGCACGCGATCTTCGGCCGCGCCGGTGAGGACGTCAAGAACGACTCGCTCGAGGTCCCCTCGGGCGTTGAGGGGATTGTCATCAACACCCAGCGGTTCAGCCGCCGGATGAGTCTCAGCGAAGATGAGCGCAAGGCCTTCGAGAAGGAGCTGAAGGACACCGAGGCCGGCGAAAACGCGCGGATCGCCGACGAGTACAAGCAGATGGTCAAGTCGCTCGAGGAAGTGGTCGGCGGACCCGTGACCGACCCAAGCTCCGGCAAGCCGCTGGGCCGTGGCAAGGATCCCAAGGACCTGGTCGAGGAGAGCGATCGGTTCAAGCTCGAGGCACTCGACCTGCGCAGCCCCGAGGCTGGAGCCAAGGCCCGAGAGGTCGTGCGCCAGTACACGCCGCGGATCGAGGCCCTCAAGGACGAGAAAGAGCGACGGCTCAACAGCCTGAAGCGCGGCGACGAACTGCCCTCGGGCGTGCTCCAGATGGTCAAGGTCTACATCGCCACCAAGCGGGTCATCTCGGTAGGCGACAAGATGGCCGGCCGGCACGGCAACAAGGGGGTCATCGCCAAGATTCTGCCCGAGGAGGACATGCCGTTCCTCGAAGATGGGACGAGCGTGGAAATCCTCTTGAACCCACTGGGCGTTCCCAGCCGCATGAACGTGGGCCAGATCCTGGAAACCCACCTGGGCTGGGCTGCCGCAAAGCTCGGCTTCCAGGCTGTTTGCCCGGTCTTTGACGGTGCCAGTGAGGACATCATCCGCAAGTGCCTCAAGGACGCCGGACTGCCCGAAAACGGCAAGGCCGAGCTCTACGACGGCCGCACCGGTCAAAAATTCGACCAGCGCGTCACGGTGGGCTACATCTATATGCTCAAGCTCCACCACCTAGTCGACGACAAGATCCACGCTCGCGCCACCGGCCCGTACTCGCTGATCACCCAGCAGCCCCTGGGCGGCAAGGCGCGGTTCGGCGGCCAGCGGTTCGGCGAGATGGAAGTCTGGGCGCTGGAAGCCTACGGCGCCGCCTATATTCTTCAGGAGCTGCTGACTGTCAAGTCAGACGACGTCGAGGGCCGCACCAAGATCTACGAGAGCATGGTCAAAGGTGAAAATACCCTCGAAGCCGGCACCCCCGCCAGCTTCGACGTCCTGACCAACGAGATCCGCGGGTTGGGACTGAATATGCAGCTTGAGAAGAAGAGGAGCTAATGAGGACCAAAGGGGTTCCCGGGGCTGATCCTTGGCCGGTACCCCATGTCTCCTTTCCTCTGAAATTTCTCGGGAGGATGCTGGTATAATCGAGATTAGAGGTCGATCCGGATGGCCCAACTCTTCCGCGGGATGCGAGAGACCGACCGCGGTCTGCCTGTGAGGTTGGGCCGAGCGGTCGGACCCTGGGAATTCGTCCCGGAATCGACGTTTCTTCAATGAAGCCGGACGACCTTGTGTTTCCCAAACAAGGTGGGATGTCTGTGAGCCCTGACGATCCCTGGAACCTGCCGGAACATCGCCGACCTCCCGAGTTTCAGGGCGTCGGGCGCGATCCGGTTTGGATCATCGACGAGACTCAACTTGGTCCCGACCTGATGTATCGCCCCGATCCGCATCAGCCTGGCCACGGTTTCGTCGAGCCGGCCTTTTCGATGACTCTGGCCGAGTATCAAGATGCTCTGGCACAAACCCAAGCTTCCTGGCGAAGGTTGAAGCCTGGTCCAATCAGGGGATCGCCTCCGATGCCACTTGATGAACGCATCGAACAAGCTTTTCAGTCGTCGGACCCGTTCCAGCAGCTTCGCTCTTTGGCCCTCGAGTTGCTCGACCAAGGGTATGATAAAAGCTCCGTCGTCGAACGGTTCCAGGAAGCGCGACAGCACTTTCGCGAGGCCGACCGTGAATCAGAGGAAGACGTTGTGATGGATGTCCTGGACTGCCTCGTAGGCTGGTGCAGTTCCCAGATGAGGCTTCCTGTCGCCCAAGACAGCTCAGACAGGTAACTGGAAAAGAAAAATGTCGTTGCCGCGAAATTTTTTCCTTGGATTTGGTCCTGGGATTGCGTATGATGTCAGAATGCGCCACCACCGAGTTGCGACTCCGGCGATTTTGGGGGCTGTTTTTGTGCCGCCATGGTCGAGGAATCGAGGCTGGATGCTGGAGTTTGACCGACAAACCGGTCAAGGAGGAAACCGGCTTGGCCCTTGGGTCTGAGTGAGACCCGATTCACCGCGGCCGCCTTCCTGATCAGACAGGGTGGTTGGCTCGCGGCCTTTTTGTTTTGGCTGGATTCGAAAGGGAGCGAAAAGGCGAACGATCCCGATCGGATTCTCGCGACGTGAACGGAACGAACATTTCGGGCGGTCCCTGGGGCGCGAGATGGCCCAGCGCGGCCGTTGCTTTCACCCACCAACCACCCCGCTTCGGCACGGCCGAGGGCCCGCGGAGGAGAGTGTCTCGTGAGCATGGGCGAAAGTGCCTACGATCGTATCAATGATTACGGTGCCGTCAAGATCGGGCTTGCCAGCCCTTACGACATTCGGAGCTGGTCGTTCGGCGAAGTGAAGAAGCCGGAGACGATCAATTACCGGACTTACAGGCCCGAAAAAGATGGCCTGTTCTGCGAGCGCATCTTCGGACCAGAGAAAGACTGGGAGTGCGCCTGCGGCAAGTACCGCGGCATGAAATATAAAGGGATGATCTGCGACCGCTGCGGGGTGAAGGTGACGCACTCGCGGGTCCGCCGCAAGCGGATGGGCCACATCGAGCTGGCCGCGCCCGTCGTCCATATCTGGTTCTTCAAGGCCATGCCCAGCCGGCTGGGTACCCTCCTGGACATGAAGACGACCAGCCTGGAACGGATCATCTACTTCCAGGACTACGCGGTCGTCGATCCCGGCGACACCCCGCTCAAGGAGCGTCAGCTCCTGACCGAGGAAGAGTTTCGCAAGGGCAAGGAGCAATACGGCGACACGTTTCAGGCCGACATGGGCGCCGAGGCGATCCGCAAGATGCTCATGCGGCTGGATCTCGTCAGCCTGTCCAAGAAGCTGCGCCAGGAGCTGGTCGAAACCACGAGCAAGCAGAAGATCAAAGACCTGACCAAGCGGCTCAAGGTGGTCGAGGCGCTGCGCGACAGCGACAACCGTCCCGAATGGATGGTTCTGGAGTGCATTCCGGTGATCCCGCCGGACTTGCGTCCCCTGGTGCTCTTGGATTCGGGCAATTTCGCGACCAGCGACTTGAACGACCTGTACCGGCGCATCATCAACCGCAACAACCGGCTCAAGAAACTGGTCAACCTGAACGCGCCTGAAGTGATCATCCGCAACGAGAAGCGGATGCTTCAGCAGGCCGTTGACGCCCTCTTCGACAACAACCGCTGCAAGCGCCCCGTGCTCGGTTCGTCGAACAGGCCGCTCAAGTCGCTTACCGACATGATCAAGGGCAAGCAGGGCCGGTTCCGCGAGAACCTGCTGGGCAAGCGCGTTGACTACTCGGCCCGGTCGGTGATCGTGGTCGGGCCCGACCTGAAGCTCCACCAGTGCGGCCTGCCCAAGAAGATCGCGCTCGAGCTCTTTCAGCCATTCATCATCCGCCGGCTCAAGGAGCTGGGGCATGCTGACACCATCAAGTCGGCCAAGAAGATGCTCGAGCGGCGCAGCGACGAGGTGTGGGATATCCTCGAAGAGGTCATCCGCAATCATCCGGTCCTGCTCAACCGGGCGCCGACCTTGCACCGCATGGGTATCCAGGCGTTCGAGCCCGTGCTCGTCGAGGGCAACGCGATCCGCATTCACCCGCTGGTCTGCAAGGGATTCAACGCCGATTTCGACGGCGACCAGATGGCCGTTCACCTGCCTCTTTCCATCGAGGCCCAGGTCGAGGCCATGACCCTGATGATGGCCACCAACAACATCTTCAGCCCGGCCAACGGCAACCCGATCATCAGCCCGACCCAGGACATCGTCATGGGCTCGTACTACCTGACGGTCAGCCGTCCCAATGAGCTGGGCGACGGCATGGTCTTCTCCACGCCCAACGAGGTCTTCCTGGCGCACAGCCAGGGCAAGGTCGGCGTGCACGCGATGATCAAGCTGCGGTTGCCGGCGCACAAGAACTGCGCGGCGACGGCGAGAAGGAATTCTCGCCCGGCATGGTCGTGCAGACCACGGCGGGGCGGGTGATCTTCAACGACATCCTGCACGCCAAGATGCCCTTCTACAACTCGACCCTCGGTCAGAAGCAGCTTCAGGGCATCATCGCCGATTGCTACCAGATCCTGGGCCGGCGCGAGACCATCGCGCTTCTGGACCGCATGAAGGATCTCGGGTTCCGCGAATCGACCCGCTCGGGGCTTTCGTTCGCGACCGATGATCTCAAGACCCCGACTTCCAAAGACCACATCATCGCCGAGGCGGAGAAAGAGGTCGCCAAGAACAACAAGCTGTACCAGCGCGGGATCATCACCGACCAGGAGCGGTACAACAAGGTGCTCGACGCCTGGACGCACGCCCGTGAGCGGATCACCGCCGAGATGATGGAGGCCCTGAAGAACGACACGCGTGAGAGCGAGGTCTATCTCAATCCGATCTTCCTGATGGCCGAGTCTGGTGCCCGCGGCGGCGTCGAGCAGATTCGCCAGCTTGCCGGCATGCGCGGCCTGATGGCCAAGCCGTCGGGCAAGATCATCGAGACGCCCATCAAGGCCAACTTCCGCGAAGGGCTGTCGGTGCTCGAGTACTTCAGCTCGACACACGGGGCCCGCAAGGGCCTGGCCGACACGGCCCTGAAGACGGCCGACAGCGGTTACCTCACTCGCAAGCTTGCCGACGTCGCCCAGAATGTCGTGATCACCCTGGAAGACTGCGGCACCTCGCAGGGGATCACCAAGGGCGTCATCTACAAGGGAGAGAAGGTCGAGGTCAGTCTGGCCCAATCGATCCGCGGCCGGGTCAGCCGGGTCAACATCGTTGACCCGATCACGGACCAGGTGATCGTCAAGGAAAATGACATGATCACCCTGGCCGCGGCGCGGAAGCTCGAGGACATGCAGATCGAGAAGATCCAGGTCCGCAGCCCGATGACCTGCGAGGCGTCGCTGGGCGTCTGCCGGCGGTGCTATGGCATGGACCTGGCCACCGGCCAGCTCGTCGAGATCGGCATGGCCGTGGGCATCATCGCGGCCCAGTCGATCGGCGAACCCGGCACGCAGCTCACCATGCGCACCTTTCATATCGGCGGCGTGGCCACCCGCGGCGTCGAGGAGAAGGACGTCAAGAGCAAGCGCGAGGGCAAGGTCAAGTTCGTCGGCATCAACATTGTGGTCAACGACGAGGGCAAGCAGATCGCCCTGTCTCGCAACGGTGAAATCCAGATCCTTGACCCCAAGGGACGCGAGCTCGAGAAGTACGACGTGCCCGACGGCGCCGCCATGATCGTCCATGACGGTCAGCAAATCGGTCGCGGCCAGATGCTCTGCGAGTGGGACCCGCACAACATCCCCATCCTCGCCGAGGTTGGCGGCAAGGTCCGCTTCGACGACATCGTCGAGGGCGAGACCATGAAGGTCGAGAGCGACCCCTCCGGCCACGTCCGCCGTACGATCATCGAGCACAAGGGAGACCTGCACCCTCAGATCGTGATCGAGGACGCCGAAGGCAAGACCCTCGACTACAAGTACGTTCCTGAGCGGGCCAGCATCGAGGTCGATAGCGGCCAGATGATCTCGGCCGGTACCCTGCTGGCCAAGACCCCGCGCGAGGTGGGGGAACTCAGGACATCACCGGCGGCTTGCCGCGGGTGACCGAGCTGTTCGAGGCCCGTCGGCCCAAAGAGCCCGCCGTCATCGCCGAGATCGACGGCCGCGTCGAGCTGCTGGACGAGAAACGGCGCGGCAAGCGTACCATCATTGTCCGCAACGAAAGCGGCATCGAACGCGAACACCTCGTCCCCCACGGCAAGTACCTCCGCGTGCACGGCTCTGACCGCGTCCGCGCAGGCGACCCCCTGGTCGAGGGTCCGCTCGTGCCCCATGACATCCTCAGGATCTCCGGCGAGGAAGCCGTTCAGCGCTACCTGCTTCGCGAGATCCAGAACGTCTACCGCTCTCAGCGCGTGGAAATCGACGACAAGCACCTGGAGATCATCATCGCCCAGATGCTGCGCAAGGTGCGCGTCGAAAGCGTCGGCGACACCGGGCTTCTGCCCGGCTCGGTCATCGACAAGTTCGAGTTCCGCCGCGTCAACCAAGAGCTGATCGGCTGCGTCAAGATCAAGGACCCCGGCAGCACCGAGTACCGCGTCGGCGACATCGTCCCTCGCGACCATTTCGAGCAGGAGAACCTGCGCGTCGAGAGCAGCGGAGGCAAGAAGTCCGAGTGGATCAGGACCAAGCCCGCCGCGGCGAGCACCCAGTTGCTGGGCATCACCAAGGCGGCCGTGCAGTCCGATAGCTTCATCTCGGCCGCCAGCTTCCAGGAGACCACCAAGGTCCTTACCGAGGCCGCCCTGGCCGGCAAGGTTGATTACCTGGTCGGCCTCAAGGAAAACGTGATCCTGGGCCACCTGGTGCCGGCCGGTACCGGCTTCAAGGCCCACCTTGATGCCGAGGTTCGCATCCATCCCGAGGCCCTCGAAGCCTTGGCCGAAAAAGGCCCTGCCTACGCCCGCTATCGCGACGACGCTCATGTCACCGCAGGCAGAGAATAGTCGCTGCTTGTGACGCGAGCCTTGATCGAACGCTCACCGCGCCGGCCCGCCCGCTCAATTCAATCCGAGCGGGCGGGCCGGTTGCCATTCGCGAGGATGAAAAATGGTCAGACCGAATGTAAAATGAAAGCACCTCCGCACAGAGACCAGGAAGCAAGCGACCGAAAATACGGACGGGCAAGCGGAAGGGGACGCGTGATGGCCACGATCACCGAGACGGCGCCGGTGGCGCGAAAACAGAGTGAGGCGATTGTCCCGGAACTCGAAAACGGCGACCATTTGACTCGAGCCGAGTTCGAGCTCCGCTATGAGGCGATGCCGCACTTGAAGAAAGCCGAGCTGATCGAAGGCGTCGTTCACATGCCCCCGCCGGTACGGCACAAGAGGCACAGCAGGCCTCATAATCACCTCTCGACATGGCTGGGATACTTCGAGGCAAACACTCCCGGTACCGAGGCCGGTGACAACGGCAGCATCCGCCTCGACCTTGATAATGAGCCGCAGCCGGACGCCTACCTGATCATCGACCCGAATTGCGGCGGACAGGTGCGTTTCAGCGTAGACGACTACATCGAAGGCGCACCCGAGTTGGTCGCCGAGGTCGCCAGCAGCGTCAGCTACGACCTGGGAAAGAAGCTCTCATGCATATCGGCGCAACTGTGTTCGCGAATACGTCGTCTGGCGCGTGCTCGACAACGAGGTTGACTGGTTCGTGCTCAGGGAAGGCCGCTTCGAGGCGATGGCGACGGATGCGGATGGCATTTTTGCGGAGCACGGCCTATCCCGGTCTCTGGCTCGACCCGGCCGCTCTTTTGCGCGGTGACCTGGCTCGAGTTCTTGCTGTCGTTCAACAAGGTCTGATCACGCCCGAGCACGCTGACTTTGTGAACAGGCTGGCTCGTGCGAAAACTCAGCTCGCGATGAAAATAAGACCGACCGTGTCTCACAAGGTTGACGCTCGCACCCTCCTCGTCGCCCTTAACGCCCGACTCCGGGCCTGCCGCAAGTGCCACCTGGCCGGGTTCCTCGACGAGCGAGAGTCCGTTCCAGTCGTCCGCGACCCCGACTCCGACGCGCCTCTGCCCCGAATTCTCCTCATCGGCCAGGCCCCTGGCCTGCGCGCCACGCTTGAGGATCGCCCGTTCGCGGGAGCGGCCGGTGACAAGCTGCGCGACTGGCTGGAGCAGGCCGGCATTCCGCGCGAGGAGTTCTGGCGAAAAGTTCACTTCACCGCGATCACCCGCTGCTACCCCGGGCGCGTGCCGGGAGCCAAAGGCGACCGCGTCCCATCGCCCCAGGAACAAGCCCTTTGCCGCCCGTGGCTCGACGAGCTCATGGTGGTGCTCAAGCCGAAAGTCGTGCTCTTGGTCGGCCTGCTGGCGATCCGCACTTTCCTCGGTCCGGTCGCCTCGTTGACAGCCGTCGTGGGCACTTTCACGGTTCGCGACGGCGTTCTCTTCATCCCCCTGCCGCATCCCTCCGGCGTCAGCCGGTGGCTGAACGAGCCGGCCAATCTCGCGGCGGTTGACAAGGCGATGGAGATCCTTCGCTCGTGGGTTAAGAATCAGATCGAGAGAGAATTCTGAGGAAACTCTTGACAAATGTCCGACGTCTGCGAATACTGTACTAGTGACGTATTACAGTAGGAGGTTCGAATGATCCTTCTGGATCTCAGCGCGGCGGACACTCGGCCGATCTATGGGCAGATTGCCGACCGTGTGAAGTTCGCGGTGGCGGCAGGGGTATTGCGGCCTGGGGACATGGTGCCCTCGGTCCGCGAGATGTCAAAGCAACTGGTGGTGAACCCGAACACGGTGGCCCGAGCGTACCGGGAATTGCAGAACGAGGGGCTGATCGAGCCGGTGCGGGGGACGGGGTTGCAGGTGGCCGAGGGTGCGGCGGAAAAGTGCCGCCAGGCGCGAAGTCTCTTCGTCCGCGATCGCCTTCGCGCGGCCATCGACGAGGCCAGGCAGACGAAACTGGATGCGGCCGAGATCGAGGCCATCCTGCACGAAGAGTGGACCAAGGGGAACGGTGCCGCCAGCGGAGCGGACGGGAGGGGCGCATGATGACAAGCCAGCCGAGAGCAGCCATTTCCATCGAGAAGCTGACCAAGCACTACCGCGACCAGGCGGCGGTCGACGGCCTCACGCTCCAGGTGCCCGAGGGCTCGGTCTTCGGCCTCCTGGGCGAGAACGGGGCAGGCAAGACGACGACGCTTCAGATCTTGCTCGGCCTCCTGTCGCCCGACGGCGGCAGGCGCAGGTGCTCGGGCTCGATCCCGCGCGGCAGGGCCTGGAGATCCGTCGCCGCGTCGGCTACGTGCCCGAGACGCCGGCCCTGTACGACTGGATGAGCGTCGCCGAGATCGGCTGGTTCGCCGCCGGGTTCCACCCCGATGCGCGCACTGGCGCGGCGGCCTATCAGACGCGGTATGCCGAGCTCACCGACGGCTTCGGCCTTCCTCTCAAACGCAAGATCAAGGCCCTGTCCAAGGGAATGAAGGCCAAGGTTTCCCTGGCGCTGGCCCTGGCGTCTGACCCCGCGCTCTTGATCCTCGACGAGCCGACTTCCGGGCTGGACGCCATGATTCGCCGGGAGTTTCTCGAGAGCATGGTCGACCTTGCCAGCACGGGCCGGACGGTGGTTCTTTCCAGCCATCAGATCGGCGAGGTCGAGCGCGTGGCCAGCCACGTGGCCCTTCTGCACACGGGCAAGCTGATCCTCGCAGAACCGCTCGACGAGTTGCGAGCGAAGACGTTTCTGCTGGTCTTGACGTTCACCTCGCGAGACCATCCCGAAGCACCTCCGCACAACATGGCGCTGGAGCTGATCGACGCTGCCGACGCGCCCCGCCAGGCCCACTGGCTGGTCCGCGCCAGGGACCGTGCCGCCTGCGAGGCCATTCGAACGCTGCCCGGCGTCGAATCGGCGCGGATCGAAACTCCGAGCCTCGAAGACATTTACATTGGTTATATGCGTGGCCGCCGTCCCGCCCCCATGCCGCTCGCCCTCGGCGGCGCATGTGGCCTGACGGTTCCTTCACTGCAAACTTTCGTGATCTTTCCCGGAGGCGAATTCTCATGGTCGCGCGGTTGTGGTGGAAGGAAGCGCGGTTATTCTGGCCGATCGCGGCGTTCCTGGTGCTTGTTGCAGAGCTCGCGCAGGTGCTCACGGTTTATTACTTCGAGCGTGATGCTCGTACTGGCCTGCTCGCTCTCATGGCGTTTGGCTGGACCTGTCTGTACGCCTTCGCGGTGGCCGCGGCCAGCCTGGCCGGCGAGCGTGAGAACGGCACGCTCTGGCTGCTCGACGCATTGCCCGCGGGTCGAGGCACGGTCTGGGGAGCGAAGATCTCGTTCGCGCTGGGCTCCACTCTGGCCTTGGGGTTGTTGCTCTTCGCCCTGTCCGCTGTCTCAACGCAAACCTGGGGCACCCTGGGGCCCCTCAATGCGACCGTGGTCACTGGCGCCCTCGCCCTGTTTCAGGTGCTGGGCTGGGGATTTTTCTGGTCGGCGGTCTGCAGTCACGCGCTCACGGCTGCGGTCCTGGCGGTCTGCTCGATGGGACTGACGATGCCGCTTTTCGAGATCGGGCTCAACCTCAGGCTCGACACGGGCTCCCAATGGCTGACGCAGATTCTGCTGGCCGCCGCCACGGTGGGGGCCTCGGCGTTCTTCTTTATCCAGTCCGGCCCGCCCAGACGGCCGCTGGTCAAGGGGAGAAGTGTTGCCAGGGAGCGCGTGGTCGAATCCTACGAAGAAGCACGGCGAAGCTCGCGCAGGGCTTCTCCAGCCTGGCCACGAGCAGCTTGGAGCCTGGCCTGGCAGACGGCTCGAGAGATCGGCTGGCTCTGGTGGCGGCTGGCGCTCATAAGCCTCTTCGTGCCTGTGATTCTGAGCGTTTGGACCAACGATTTCAGGCGAGTGGGTGACCCAACATTCTGGGCCTTCTTCAATGTGGGCGGCAGGAATTCTGGCCGGCGTGAATATGTTTGGAACCGAATACGGTTCGCGCACTCGTAGGTTCCTGGCCCATCATGCGGTCAAACCCGGGATGATCTGGACCGTGAAGACGTCGCTCTGGCTGGCGGCCTTGGCCGTGATCTGGCTGCCAGCGACGTTCTTGTTGTTGATCACGGATATGAGGATAACCAGCCAAGGAATCGCCACGGTACTGATCGCGTGTCTCTCGCTCTTGCTTGGCAGCACGGTACTGGGCCAGATTTGCGGCATGATCTTCCCACGCGGAATCACGGCCGGCCTGATTGCTCTGGTAGTCTTGATCGCCGTCCTCTTCGTCGTCGGCCCCCTGCTCGGCATGCAGTTGATGCCGGTCTGGGTGATGCTCGGCATCCCGGTCGTCATCCTGGCGGTCAGCTTCTCCTGGAGCGGTGAGTGGCTGCTTGATCGGCCAGGTGCGCGGCGATGGGTCAAGCTGGGTCTCCTGCTCTTCGCGGGGTTCGGCATGCTGTTCGCGGGTTACACGTACGATCGGGCAGAGCTTGTGCCGGTTCTCGATCCCGTGGCTGAGGCCAGACTTTTCACCTTCACGACCGTACCGCGATACACGGGCGACAGCAATGACGCACAAGGGCTCTACGCCGAGGCCCTGACGAAGGCCAGGCCGTGGTCGAAACAAGGAATGCAGGGATCGCTCGCGAAGCAGGTGATCGAGAAGGGTTGGAAAGTCGAGGATGACGCCGACGCGGCCTATCTGCGTGTCAATGCGGAAGCTCTCGATCTCCTTCGCAAGGCGTCGGCTCTGCCTGCCGTCACGCTCGTAAACCTTGAGCGGGCGACGATCTTCTCTGGGGTCGAGCTGGTCGCCTTCGCTGCCACTCGGTTCACGGGCCTCCTGGCTCTTTCGGTCGCGGACCATCAGGCAAAGGGTGATCTGCCCGGCGCCTGGCAAGACCTGATGGTAATGTTCCGGATGGCCCGCCAGTGGTCTGGCGCCGTGCCTGTTTCGGTGGCGAATTCGGGCCTCGCTCTCGAGCGCGAGGCGCTGAGCCTGGCAATGCTCTGGGCGGCCGATTCCCGGCAGACCGCCGAGAGCCTGCACCAGGCGCTTGACTCCTATCAAACGCTTCCTCCCTTGCCCTCGGCGGCCGAGACCGTGCGCGCCGAGGCTCGGATCACCAAGAATACGTTGGACATGCCTCGATCCGAGCTCGATCGAGAAGATCCTGGCGATGAGATCGGAACCACATCGGCCCGGTCTCATGAACAAGCTCTGGGTTGACGTGGCGACCACGCCCTGGGAGCTTGCCAGGGTTCGCAAGGTCTTCACCGTTCTCTTCGCCTCGAAGATCGTGGAGGCCCAGAGCGAGCCCTGGAAGGCGATCGATCCGTTCTCTCAGGTACAACGGCTGGTCCTACTTGCAATACAAGACGGATTCGCGAATCGTCTTCATTTCCGGCTACGAGCAGGACGAACTGCTCCAGAGCACGCCACTGGCGCGCATGTCGATGCCAGGACTCGATCACGTCATCAGCTACTGGAACCGGAACGAGGTGGGCCGGCGGGCCCTGGTCCAGATCCTGGCCTTGCGTTCCTGGCAGGTGAAGCATGGCGGCCGCTTGCCCGAGAAGCTGGCGGAGCTGGTTCCTGCCGAACTCGAGCAACTGCCCGACGATCCCTACAATTGCGAACAACGCGTTTGGCTACGTTCGATCGGACGGGCAACTTTTGCTCCCTCTCGGCGAGTTCGAGCCGGTCGGGCCCGGTACCACGAATGCGAAACTTCGGCCTACCGAAAACTTCCGGCTGCTCTACAGCGTGGGGCCAGACCTGCAAGATGATCGAGCTTCCATTAACGACTCCGCCGTTGTTGCCAAGGGGGACATCATCTTCCCACTGGCGGATCTGCCAGCGCAACCAATTCCCGCCGGCGCGGCCGACGGCAAGAAGCCGTAGTTGACCTCCACCCTAAAACAATAGATACGCACCAACCGGTGGGCCTCGCTGCGCTCGACTCCACCCTACAGCGAGTTATCAACGGACGGGGCGATGCCCTGTCCGTCAATTGGCTTCGACCTTTTCCCTCGCTTCGCTTTCCGACTCACCTGGATAGAACTCGAAGAACCGTTGCCCCGCGACATAGTCGGCCATCGCCTTACGAACCGTTCGAAGCTGCTTGAGGAACCGGGCGTACTGAGAGATGAAGCGCATGCGCTCCGCGTCGGGCATCTCCAGCAGATCGACGTAATAGCGCCGGGCCCGCTTGGGGTCGTCGGAGCTCCACAACCGCTTGACTCTCAGGCCTGACTTCTCGTCTTCAAATTCGAGCATGCGGGCATACTGCCGGGCCTTCATCTTCTTGGCGTACTTGACAAGCTCGGGATAGCTCTCGAAGCCGCCGATCCGTTCGATCCAGGCCACGATCTCCTCGGTGCCCAGCCGCGGGCCCTTCTCGGCACAAGCTCTTTCAAGCTGGCAACGATCTCGGCAGGTCCCATGCGTGTTTCCCCCACACGAGTACAACAGGGCGACGCCCTGTGCTGGCATGTCCTGCCCCTTCGGGGCGTGTTCACGGACTACGTAACAAGGTCGCGACGCAGCGAGCAGGGGGGCCCTGAAAGGGCCTTAACATGTTTGCACAGGGCATCGCCCTGTCCCTTCGAGGCCTGGTCGCGGGACGTGGCACGGCTTCCCTGCCATGCCCCGTCCGGTTTTTCTGCTGTCTCCGCCGTTCCCTGTCTGGCAAATTCTAGCCACGTTAAATCCTTTGTCGATGGACTACCGTACAAACGATGGAGAATCCACACGACTTACAGCGATTGCCGATTTGTGCCTCCAAACCGAACCGCAGACCATTTCCGAACGCGAGGATCGGCCTATAAAATAGGAGGCTGCTTGCTGAGTCTTGGTGCCTCGGGCAGGACAAGACGCGAACTTGTGACGAGACGCGAAATGATGAGACTGGGAAAGGGTTCGTCGATCAGGACAGGCACGATCGCGGGCTTGATCATCGCGATACTGGGCAGTCGCTCACCGATGGTTCCAGCGGCGTCCACTCCGGCGGATTCGGCCGCAGCCGAACGTGGACGGATCGCGCTCACGCAGCATAGCTACCTCAAGGCGGAATGGAGTATCGAGGCCTATCGCGGCGCGTGGAAGCTCTGGAACACGAGCCCCCTGATCCCAGCAAAGACCCCGACGGATATGCTCGCGCCTTTGCCCGCCATTATGGTCTTCACCCTGCTCCCTATCCCAATGACGGCCTGCCGATGGGCCTGCGCTGGTCAAGGAAGGCTGATGGAACGAAGACCGGAATCCAGGTTGACTGCATGGCCTGCCACGGCGGCTCGATCGGCGGCAAGAGCTACGTGGGTCTGCCCAATACCCAGGTCGATTACGAGCTGCTGTTCACCGACCTCTTCCGGGCCGACGGGCGGCGCGTGCCGCTGCTCCCGTTCACCATTAGCTCGTCTCGGGGCACCACCAACGCCGGCATGATGGCCGTCGTTCTCCTGAGCCTGAGAAACCCCGACCTCTCCCGCAGGCGGTTCCCTCTGCCCATGGGCGCGAATCTCCCCGAGCTCGATGCGCCCCCGTGGTGGAACCTCAAGCACAAGAAGACGATGTACTACGATGGCCGCACCCCCGCCACCTCCGTCCGGGCCAACATGCAGTTTCTCCTGGGTGAGAAGACCCTTGAGCAATTCAAGGAGCTTGAGCCGACGTTCCGGGATATTCAGGCTTATCTGCTGAGCCTTGAGCCGCCCAAATATCCGTTCCCGATCGACGACGTCAAAGCCGAGCGCGGCAGAGTCGTCTTCGAGAAAACCTGCACCCGCTGCCACGGGACGTATGGGGCCAACGCTTCCTATCCCAACAAGATCGTTCCGCTCGACGTGATCAGGACCGACCCGGCGCGTTCGCTGGGCATCTCGGACCGCGCGGTCGCTCACTACAACTCCACCTGGTTTGGCAAGCCGGACCCCGTGGCCACCGAGCGCATCGGCTACCAGGCCCCGCCCCTGGGCGGCATCTGGGCCTCCGCGCCTTATCTTCACAACGGGTCCATTCCGACCCTCCATGCGCTCCTCGACTCATCCACGAGGCCCGATCGATTCACCCGACCGCCATCCACCGACTTCGACCAGTACGACTCGCAGCATGTCGGCTGGAAGTTCCACAGAGTGAGCGATCAGGAGCTTGCCGCCCGGAAACGTTCCCCGTCACGAAGCCCATTTCCTTTTCGACACCAGCCGATTCGGCCTGGGCAATCAGGGGCATACGTTTGGGGATAAGCTCTCCGAGGAGCAGCGGATGGACCTGATCGAGTATCTGAAAACGCTGTGATACACGGACATGAATTGCTACGGTGCATCGCCCCTTCCGTCAGTTTTCGGGCTTGATCTCATCAACTTCCGGCGCCGTCGTCGCCTGCAGTCGCTTGGCCACTTGCTCCGCTTCACGAAACGCCCGCAGGACATTGCGGCCCAGGATTTTATGAATATCTTCTCGGAATAGCCCCGGCGTAGCAGTTCGTCAGTGAGGCGGGGAAACGACGAGACGTCGTCGAGGCCCTCTGGCCAGCGGGTGATGCCGTCGAAGTCTGAGCCGAGGCCCACGTGGTCGATTCCCGCGACCTTGACGAGATGATCGACGTGGTCGGCCACGTCTTTGATGGTTCCCCGCGGCAGCTTGGTGCCCTCGGTCCGATACCAGGCTTCGATCGCCCTGGCGCGCTCGGACGGGTCGGGATACCTGGTCCGGTACTCCTGCATCATCGCCCTCGTCTTCCTGGCCAGTTCGGGCACGATGAAACCGGAGTAGAAATTGACCATGACCACCCCGCCATTCTTCTTGACTGCCCGCAGCATGTCGTCCGGTACATTGCGCGGGGAGGGCAGATCGCATAGGCGACTTGAGTGGCTGGCGATCACCGGGGCCTGCGAAACACGCATCGCGTCGGCCATGGTGGCGGCCGAGACGTGCGAGATATCGACGAGCATCCCCAGCCGATTCATCTCCTTGACCACGCGTTCGCCGAAGGGGGTGAGACCGTCGTGCTTGGGTTCGCCGATGGCGGCGTCGGCCCAGTCAAGCGTCGTGTTATGGGTCAGGGTCATGTAACGAGCGCCCAGCTTGTAAAATGCTCGAAGCTGGGCAAAGCTATTCTCGATGGCGACGCCCCCCTCGATGCCGATCAACGAGGCGATCTTGCCCGAGCGCACGATCCGCTCGACGTCGCCCGAGGAAAGCGCCAGTTCCAGGTCGCCGGGATACTTGTCGATCAGCCGGTAAACCAGGTCGATTTGCTCGGTCACGGTGCGAGCCGGGTCCTTGTGCTCGCTGGGGATATACACCGACCAGAACTGCGCCTTGACTCCACCCGCACGCAGCCGAGGGATGTCGGTTTGTCCCGAGTCGAGCCGCTTTGAGAGATCGTACTTCGAGAGCGCCATGTCGCCTTCAGTCCGCAGCCGCCAGGGCAAGTCGTTGTGACCGTCCCAGAGTATCCCCTCGGCGTGAATCTTCCGGGCTCGTTCGGAGGCGAGCGGCTGGGTTTGATCGGCTTGGGCGGACGCACTGACTGATCCCGGCGATGGCACCAGGAGAACAGCCAGGGCCAGGAGGGTCGTGGCCTTGGCGATGAAACCCTCACTCTTGTAAGATACATGACCAGACGTCGCGCTCATGGTGCTCTCCATGTCGATGAGGAAACAGTGCCGGCGGACCGCCATTGTGGAATAGCGACGTCGTTCCGACAATCGAGCGCTCAGGAATCTTCCAACGAACCGACCACCACAGTCTCAAAACGACGGCCGAGTCCAATGAGCCAGACTCATCCTCAGCCTCAAGTCGATTGGCGCAGCCGCGTCCAGTCGGGCATGTCAGGTCCGGATGATGAGGGACCTCCTTTTCTCCAGCCCCACGGTCTTCCATTCGTGTCGTTGCTTGCGGCCGCCGTGATCAGCTTCTTCTTCCTGGTCTTCGCATTTTTCGCCATTGTTCCCCTGTTTTTTGAGCTTATTGATGGCGAGGCGATCGGGCCTCTGATACTTCCTATCTACATATTCAATCGCTACGTCGAAGCACTGATCGGTTCCATGATCTTCACTGTGATTGGCGCATCACTCGTCATGCTGGAGCGCGCGCGGCCGTTTCCCCGCTGGCTCCCGCAGGCGATCTCGTTTCCCGTCGCATGGACTCTGATCTTGCCGTCGCGATTGGAGTTCGGCGGCTCCTGGCTTTCCTGGTTGATTTTCGGAGCGATCGCCGCCGGCACGTTTTGCGTGCACTGGCATGCGCTCAACTGGGCGCGAGGCATCTGGGATTGAGATCGATGTGACGATTTCACCCCGCCGCAGTCACCTCTCCGCCGGTTCGGTGGTCCGTGCGCGGGATTTACTGAAGCGATGAATCGCGATTCCAAGGCCGATGGTGTTGTTGACCACCAAGCAGGCGTTGAGTGCCAGATAAACCATGTTGCCGACCATCCAGCTATAGACGACTTGGCCGCCGGTTCCGATCAGTGCCAGGATGAAGAACCAGAGCGACGAGGCCGGGGCCGGGTCATGGCGGCTTTGCCACTGCTTGTAGGTCTGTAAGCCGAACGTCGGTAAGAGAACCAGGGGCGCTGCCCCACCCGATGAGCTCCGTCATCTCACTCCCTCTCTGACTTCCAAACTTCCGTGGCCACGCGCCAGTCGGACAGGGGTTGCAAGCCTCATGCCGCAACGTCCCATTCCGTCCACCAACTTCGGGGCAGAAGGGACAGGGCAACGCCCTGTCCGAAAACCCGACGATCCCTCTGGCCGAGATAGCCGGGGATTGATTACCATGGATCACCATCGGAGTTGGGCGCGACCTGCCGGCTCGTGCTTCTGGTTGTCGATGATCCACACAGTGAGGTGCTCTCGTGCCGTTCCGCCCCCGCAAGAAGAAGTTTCGTCAGAGCAAGTATCATCGTTGCCCACGTTGTGGCGGACAGGTCCGAAGGCGATCCTTCCGGTGCAAGAAATGCTCGGAGTCGCAACGGTAAATCGAGCAGCCAGACGACTGCGTCATCCCAGGCCGTGGACCGCCACCTCGAAGAGATCTATCGGGCACCCTTCCTGGAACTCCAGCCGTGCGATCGGCTGCTCGGCGTGGTCTGTCGAGAATACAACCAGCCTGCACTTAACGCGGCTGGAGTGAAAGCTGCCTGCCCGCAGACTGAGCCAGAACGGCCGGTCCCTTGGCGGTTCTGCGTCCGTTCGCACCGCCGCGCCTCCTCCACTGATGTTCACGATCTCAACGGCGACACAGTGCATTCCCCCGGCTTCTTCCCATTCGAACTCACCGTGCGTTTCAAGCGCCGGAAACCGCGTCCACAAACGACGCTCCTCTTTGAGGGAAATGACACCTTGCAGCGCCTCGCTAGAAAGAAATCTCAGCCTGCACCGCGCCTTTCGTGGCTCGATCAGATGCGATTCAATGGAAACTGCCTCGATGGGATCGGTTTCGATGCTTGCATGAATTAGCCGCAACCAGACGGGCCGATCGGCCGGCGCACTGACCGCCATGTAGATCGCTGCTCCACCACCACTGATATCGATGAGTTCCACGTCGTACGTGACTTGGTTCGCACCGACATGCCAGGTCAACGTGGCACCCACATCAGGTAGTTTTGTACGTATCCACGAGCGAAGTTCCCGGGTCGCGGCCGGCTTAACATGGAGCTGGGAGCTACCAGGACTCTTTATCGACGCTACGTTCCGGTTCATCGTGCTTACCACCTCTCGACGTGGCCAGCGTTACTGCAAGTCATCCTGCTGTACCAGGCCGATCCGGATGGCATAGCGAACCAGGCCCGCCACTTCGTGGATTCCCAGCCTGTCCATTAATTGGGCCCGGTGCGCTTCGACGGTTTTCACGCTGATGCCCAGGCGACGCGCGATCGTTTTGGTGGTCTGACCCGCGGCCACCAGTTCCAAGATTTCGGACTGGCGGGGTGTGAGCACACCCGACTTCATCGATCCTGTGCCGGTACGCCTCAGGTACTCGGTGATGAGGCGTTTGGAGATCGATGGGCTGAGGTAGGTCTCACCGCGCGCCACGGCTTTCACGGCGACTTCGAATTCGGCGGCATCCGCATCCTTGAGTACATAACCCTTAACTCCTAACTGGAGCGCCCGGTTCACATACTCTTCGCTTGTGTGCATGCTCACAACGACGATGCGCGTGGCGGGCAGTTCGAGTCTTACCTGGCTGGCCAGCTCCAGCCCGTTCATGTACGGCATGCCGATGTCGGCAAGCAAAATGTCGGGTCGGTGAATCATGACAAGGCGAAGGGCTTCGCGGCCGTCGCCTGCCTCGTCAACGACCACGACGCCGGCTAAACCATGAAGCAGCGCACGCATGCCAGCGCGGATTAAAGGGTGATCATCAGCGATCAGGACACGGATCGGGTCCATGCTAGCCTCGTTCTAAGGTGGGTCTCATTGGGATAGTCAGTCGAACCTCGGTACCCCTGCCGGGCAGGGAGCGGACGACTACTTGACCCTCGAGCAGCGCGGCCCGCTCCTTCATACCGAGCAGGCCAAGTCCCGCGGCTTCGCCGGGCGCCGACCGTTTGCCCCGGAATCAATGCCGATCCCGTCGTCCCGCACGACCAGGCTCAATCTCGTCTTCCGGATTCGCAGCCATAACCAGACCCGACGCGCCCGGGCATGCCGGGCCACGTTGGTCAGCGCTTCCTGCGCCACACGAAACGCGGTCGTGGCCACAGCGGGACTCATGGGAATTTCCAACGGGCTGGCGAGAAAGCGGGCCAGATAACCAACCCGCTGTGCTTGGCGGTGAAGGTACCAGCGCAGGGCGGCCACCAGGCCGAGATCGTCAAGCATCGCAGGCCGGAGATTCAGCGACAATTGGCGGACCTGATCAATGGTGTTGTGGACGATCCCGATACATTCCTCAAGCCGCGGCAGCAATTCACGGTTGGAATCGACTCGAAGCACATTCAGGTTGATCCCGATCGCCGTGAGGCTCTGGCCGATCTCGTCGTGTAGCTCACGCGCCAGATGACGGCGTTCTTCTTCTTGCACTTCAACCACGCGCCGGGATAACACCTTGAGTCGCTTGGCATACTTGTGCAGGGCGGCGCTCGGCTCGCTTCGCGCGGTCGTATCTTTCAAGAAACAATAAAACCCCGTCCAATGACCGCTTCTGTCATAGATTTTGACGAACATGATCTGTGTCCAGAAAACGGAGCCGTCTTGCCGCGCGGCGAGAAGCTCGACCTCTGCTCTATCATCAGTAAGCATGCGCTCGTAGATTGACAGAGCCCGCTCCGGGTTCTTGCAGTGAACCGCGCTCCGCCAATCAAGGCCCGTCAGCTCCTCGGTTTGATAACCGAGCATCGATGCGAAAGCCTGATTGGCGGAAAGCAGTTTCCCTTGCTTGTCGAGACGAGCCATGCCGTCAACCACCTCGGTCAGTGCGGCATTCAGGGTGCGCACTTCTTCTTCCGCCCGCCTACGCTCGGTGATGTCTTTGTGGACTGCGAGATGGAGACCGGGCAGTACGTTCGCAACGACACGGAACTCGACCTCGCGAGTGGCTCCGTCCTTGCACAAAAGCGAGCAAACGCCGGCCAAGGCGCCCTCGGCGCGAAGCCTGGCGAGGAAATCGGGAAACCGCTCGGGGCTTCCCTCGACGGTGTTGTCAAGAGCCGTCAACTCGAGGAGTTCGTATCGAGAGTAACCCAGCAGTTCACACATTGCCGGATTCACGTCGACATAGTGTAAGGTTTCGTCCATCAGCGACATCGCGTCGAGGTTGTTCTCGAAGATCGCTTGAAACCGACGCTGGCTCTCCTCCAGCGCATCTTCGGTCTGCCGCCGAGCGGTGACATCATGTGACGATCGAATCACACCCACCTCCTGCCCCTGGTCATCTCGGTGCGGCTCGATTCCGGTCAGGCACAGGCGCCGGCCCTCCGGTGAGCCAGCGAAGTGCTCGAAGATCTTCATTCCCTCACCAGCGATGATCTCGCGGTCGGTACTCATCACCTCTTGCGCGGCCGAGGGCGGAAGTGATTTCGCGGCGTCCTTGCCGACGACCTCCTCGGCGAGCAATTCTACACCCGTGTTGTCGGGATCGTCGCATTCCATGGCGCTCTCCTCGATAGTGCGTTCGGTAGCACAAGGAACATGCGGCTCAGATTCTGCCCGGTCGTGCGAGCCGACCGCCGAGCGAGTGTGAAAAGTTTCTTCGCGGGAGTCTCGTGCTCCCGCAATCATGCACAGAGTTTTCGCGGACAAACTTCGTCACTGGTCCACTGTAGAGGCAACTACCCGCTATGGACCGCGACTGTTATGATAGCACAACCTCATCCTTGACAGCTTTCCCGGTTCAGGTGCCGCTCATGAAACTGTTTTCGCTCGCCCGCGTTCTCGCCCTTTTGTCCTTGGTTCCGACCGCGTCGCTCGCCGTTGACTCGCACTCGGAGCCAGATCCCGTCGCACTCAAGTTGATCACCGCAAAGGAGATTGGCGGCCACATGCGTTTTCTCGCGTCGGACCTGATGAAAGGCCGCGACACTGCTTCGCCTGAGACGCGGGTGGCCGCCGAGTACCTTTCCGCTCACCTGTTCGGGGCCGGCGCCGAGCCCATGGGTGACGAGGAACGGGGTAGCCGCACCTACTACCAGAGATTCCCGCTGGAGGTCGCCACCGCTCACGAGCAAGGCACCGAGCTAACCTTGATTCTAGAACTTAACGGCTCCAGGCGCGTGGTCCCGTGCAAGCTGGGCACGGATTTCACACTTTTCCCGCGCGCATCACACCCGGCGAGGTCGAGGCACAGGTCGTTTTTGCCTCCCACGGCCGGGTTGACGCCGGTCAGAAGGTTGACGATTACGAGGGACTCGACGTCAAAAACCGGTTCGTGCTCGTTTACGAGGGAGAACCCGAACGGGGCACGGCGCGTCCTCGCGATGGCGGCATGAGGTCGAGGAGTCTCTTCGGTTCCTTCGCCAAGGTTGAGCCCGCCCGGAAGAATGGTGCACTGGGCGTGCTCTTGATCCAGCCTCCGGGCCGTCAGTCGGCCCCGCCGCGCGCCTCATCGAACGGGCCCGCGCCCGGCTTCGCGCGGCCCAGCATGACGCTTGGCCATGCCCCTGAAGGTTTGCCGGCGCTCAGCCTGTCCGATCCGATCCGCGACCTCCTGGTCGGGGCGCTGGGCCTTGCTGCCGACTCCAAACCCGCGCTCCTCGGCGGCGGCGGCGTTCGCGTCCGATTTCGCTTCGCCGCGACCAAGGAGACCAAGTACGAACGCAACGTCGTCGGCCTGTTCCCTGGTTCGGACCCCGAAAAGAAAAAGGAGATCGTCATCTACAGTGCCCACTACGATCACGTGGGGGTGGATGAGAAGAGGCGAGATCTTCAACGGCTCCGACGACAATGCCTCTGGCACGAGCACCCTGCTGGAAATCGCACAAGCGTTCGGCCAGACACCGCGACCGGCGCGAAGCGTGGCGTTTCTTTGGGTCTCGGGTGAAGAGAAAGGGCTGCTTGGCAGCCACTGGTTCGCCGATCACTTGAACCTGCCCGATGGCTACAAGATCGTCGCCGACATCAATCTCGACATGGTCAGCCGCAACGACCCCAAGAAAATAGGCATCACGCCTTCTCCCAAGCACGGCGATTATAATTCGCTCGTGCCCACCGCGCAGGCCTCCTGCCAGGCCGAAGGTATGCAGGTGGTCTTCGACGCCGACGCATACTACTTCCGCACCGACAGCTACAGCTTCGCCAGCAAGGGCATCCCCAGTATCTTCTTCTTCGCCGGCGTTCACGCCGACTATCACCGCCCTACCGACGACGTCGAAAAAGCCGACTTTGAAAAAGCCGCCCGCGTCGCCCGCGCCGCCTTCCGCCTCGGCTGGCAGGCCGCTCAAAGCCGCGAAGCCCCCAAGAAGATCAAGGCAGAGACGAAGGAGAAGGCCGATAACGCGGTGACGAGCAAGTGACGTCGCGAATCGCGCAGGCGTGCCATTCGGTACGACCCCGTGCCTGGTTCGTCTCGAACGCTCGAATTGCTCAGACCCTTTAATGCGCTCCCCGATCGTGGTTCATAATCCATTGACTGGTTGGAACAGACCAGGGTTCTCCACGGGGAGCGAACGAAGATGAGGCGATTCCGTCGGTTGCTCTCGTTTGCCGCGGCCCTCTTCATCGCGTGGAGCGCGGCTGCCGCGACGGCCGTCGCAGACGAGTACTGCTTCGCGATGATCTTCGGTTCAGAGTCGCAGCCCAAGCGACTCCGCTATACACACACTTGGGTCACCCTCGTCCGGGCCGTGGGTGAGGGCCCGGACCTGAACTCCTACGCACTGGACCAAAGCACGATTAGCTGGTTGCCCAGGACACTGGAGGTCAAGGTGCTGCGTCCCTGGCCTGAGCCGGGAATTAACCTGGACTTGTACCAGACGCTCAAAGCCGTAGGCGACAACGGAGAGTCTGTCACGATGTGGGGACCGTTCGTGGCCGATCCAGCCCTCTTTCGCCGATCGCTGATGATCAGACAGGTTCTTGACGGCGGTGACGCCCGTTATCGAGCGATCAGTACCGCGCGGAACATTCTGATCAGTGACTGCATTCACGCCGTCGCGGCCATGGACCCGATGTTCGGCCGCGGCCACTACCCACTGATTCGAATCGGCAAGCCCGCGTCCCGCTACATTGCACACGAAGTCATGCAGCGAAGTGTCTTTGACCAGTACGCTTATGACAACTCGTGGCTGATCCCTCGCCTCGGGTTAAACTCTTATCCGATCGAAGTTGTTCCGCCCCAGGCCATCGCCAAGGCACCCTGCGGGTTGTGTAGACGGAGCGATTGATCAGCCCCACCAGGGTTAGCCGAACTCAGGAGTGCGGGATCGACGAAAAACCCTTGTTGAACAATTTCGGACGGCGGCGTAGGATTTGCTAAGACAGGGTCTCATCGCTGACACATCGCCTTTGCCCAACACCTTGAGTCCCGTCGATCGTCGGTTCTGGTTGACCCAAATCAGTCCCCATGGGTGAGGAGCGCCCTGGATGGATGTGAAACGCATGATCCCCGAAACGCATCCGCTGCACCGGCTCTTTCGCGGACTGACTGAAACAACCTTCATGAGCGAACTGGGCATCGGCGACCCGTCACTTGTCGGCTACATGGCCGGACTGCTGGCCAGCTTCGTTCCCAGCCAGGCTATCTGGCGAATTCACGACAAGCAGGGCCGTCCTTTGTTTCAGGTGACGGAAATGGTGGCCGAGGCCGAGTCGGCTCAGGATGAACGCAGGCGAAGCGAGTGTCATCGCCATGTCGGCGATTACACCCTGTTCTGGACCGGAGTTTATCCCGAGGCACTGGCCAAGCTTCAAGGCTCGCTGTCAGCCGACTGCCTGATCAGCTATCAGCAGCAGGGCAAACGGTCCTATTACGTGGCCAGCACGCTGAGCGCAAGTGGCGATGAAGGCAACGTCTTGCGGCAACTCAGCGATCAGTTCGAGATCTGCGCGTTCGGTCTTTCACGTGTGCGCCGCGAGTGGGAGAAGATCGAAGCCGAGGGGTTGGCTTCCTGGGGCTCGCAACGGCTCACATGGACGTGATTGATTCGAGTGGTGCTCTGGTTTAGCGCGAAACTGCCCAGGTCTTTGGCACGAGCTGTGCCCAAACGGGGGAGGCGGGAGTATCGCCGTCCTGGCGCGATGTCTACAATAAACGCGACCGCCCGGACGAAGCTTTCTCTGCCGGGTTCTTCTCGGTTGACCGCGACCCGTTCAGGCCCCTGAGACGAGCGCTTCACCATGGTTCTTCCGCTGGGCGACTTGCATCCGACGCGGATCACCCCGATCGTCACGTACGCGCTGATCGCCATCAACGTGGTCGTGTACTTGCTGCAAGTCGAATCAGGAGATAGAATTACGTTGGCGTTCGCGTGCACTCCCTGGGAGGTCACGCACAATCAGGACCTCGATGCGCCGGTTGCCAGGCCTCCCTCAGTCGTGCGCATCCAGGACCCGCGTGATCCGACCGGCCGGCGAATCGTGGAGGTGGAACAGCGACCCACGCCGCCGATTCCCCACGCCCCCACGCCGATTCCCATCTGGATGACCTTGTTCACGGCCATGTTCTTGCATGGCAGCCCGATGCACCTTGATCGGCAACATGCTCTACCTCTGGATTGTCGGCGATAATGTCGAGGAGGTGCTCGGCTCGGTTCGCTACATCATCGTCTACTTCGCGTGCGGTCTGATGGGGGCATTGGCTCAGATCATCGCCAATCCCGATTCGATGATCCCCACGCTGGGAGCCTCTGGCGCGATCGCCGGCATCATGGGGGCCTATGTCGTCTGGTTTCCGCATAACCAGATCCGGGTCTTGGTCTTCCGGTTCATCACGGTGCTTCCCGCGGTGGTGGTCATCGGCGGCTGGATCGTGCTTCAAATCTGGCTGGGAGCCGGTTCCTTTGGGAAGATCGGCGAATCCGGCGGAGTCGCTTATCTGGCCCACGTCGGTGGCGCATTGACCGGTATCTGCGTGGCCTTACTGTTTTACGACCGGGCCCAGTACGTCAAGCAAAGGGAAGCTCAAGAGCAGGGCTGGTACTCGTACCCCGATGATGACTACGCCTGAAAAGCGCCACTTCCCGCGCATCCGCCGCTTCCCTGGTCGCGCGCAACCTCCCAGGTTCGACCCGCGCCGTCGAGAGATGGTATAGTAAAATCATCGTCGGAGCCGCGTGGTGGAGCACTTTGCTGTCGAACCTGCGTCCGCGTGCTGGCCGCGGCAACTGGAGAGTCTGGAATCATGTGTGGAATCGCTGGGGCATTGGATCTGAAAGGTCGGCGCGAGTTTCCGGCGTCTCGGCTGCTGGCGATGACGGCCGCCATCACGCACCGGGGGCCGGACGACGAGCATATTCATATCGAGCCAGGCGTGGCCCTGGGCGCGCGTCGGTTGTCGATCGTTGACCTTTCCGGAGGCCGCCAGCCCCTCTGCAATGAGGACGGCACGATCTGGGTGACCCAGAATGGAGAGCTCTTCGAGTATCCCGAGCTCCAAGCTGAGCTCACATCGAGAGGCCACACCCTGGCCACGCGCTGCGACACCGAGCTCTGGGTGCATCTGTATGAAGACCTGCGAGACGGGATGTTCGCCAAGGCGCGAGGCCAGTTCGCCATTGCCCTCTGGGACCGCAAGACGCGTACGCTCATCCTTGGTCGCGACCGGGTCGGCATCTGTCCGCTCTACTACGCGGAGGTCGATGGCTGGCTGCTCTGGGGGTCTGAGATCAAGGCGCTGCTCTCCTCGGGAATGGTCGAGGCGAGGGCCGATCGGAAGGGGATCGACCTGTTCTTCAACACGTTCTGCGGCGGGACGTCGCGGACGTTTTTCGAGGGGATCACGTCGATTCCTCCCGGCCATTACTTGAAAGTTCGCGACGGCCGCGTCGAGCTCAAGCAGTACTGGGACCTCGACTTTCCGGACGCAGGCGCCGAGCGCAAGCTGGACGATCCGGCGCCCTTGGTCGACGAGCTCGAGCACCTGATGCGGCAAGCCGTCGAGCGCCGGCTGCGTGGTGATGTGCCGGTGGTCAGCTATATCAGCGGAGGGCTGGATTCGACGGTCGTTCTGGGACTGAGCTCGCGCCACCGCGGTTACGCGGTCCCGTCCTTTACCATCGGCCTGGACCGTGCCGGGCCCGACGAGCGCTCGCACGCCACCGAATCGGCCGCGGCGCTGGGCTCGCGGTTGACGACGGTCACGATGAATCGCGGCGACATCGTGGCGGCCTATCCCGAGCTGATCCGCGCGGCCGAGGGGCCGGTGATGGATTCGGCTTGCGCCTGCCTGATGCGGCTGGCCGGCGCGGTGCACCAGCAAGGCTACAAGGTGGCGCTCACCGGTGAAGGAGCCGATGAAGCGCTGGCGGGATATGCCTGGTTCAAGACCCAGAAGATTCGCGACATCCTCCGCCGCCGGTTCGGCTCGACGATCCCTGGCGCCATTCGCGGCCTGGTCCTCGGCTCGGTGGGCGGCGACCCGGCCCATCTACCCCCGCGGTTCCCGATCCAGGGCGTGCGCACCGCCCAGCAAGATATTTACGACCTGATGGGTCAGGCGCGTTCATTCCTTTATTCCGGCGACATGTGGAAGCAGCTTGCCGGCCACTCAGCCTATGACGATTTCGGCATCACGAATGACCGCTTCCGCAAGTGGGCGCCGCTGAACCAGTCGCTTTACGTCGGTTACAAGGTCATGCTGGCCGGCCTGCTGCTCATGGGCAAGGGAGACCGGGTGGCCATGAATTCGTCGGTGGAAACGCGCTACCCGATCCTGGACGACGATGTGATCGCCTTCTGCGCCTCGATCGCTCCGGAGTACAAACTGCACCGTTTCACCGACAAGTGGCTGCTCCGCCAGGTGGCGGCCCGCACGCTTCCCCCGCGCATCGCCAACCGCCCCAAGACGATGTTCCGTGCCAGCCGGTCCGAGGCTTTCCTGGACCGTAGCCGTCCCGCCTGGGTCGATCAGCTTTTGAGCCGCGAGTCACTCGAGACGACAGGCTACTTCAATGTTGACGGCGTCCTCCGCGAGCGCACCGCCCAGGTTCGCTACCCGCGAGTCACCCCCAAGCGCATCATCATGGACTTGAGCCTCACCTGCGTCGTCGCGACCCAACTGTGGCACCACACGTTCCTGGGCGGAGGCCTGTGCGACTTGCCCGCATGGACCAGGGCACCGCTGCGCCAGCCGATCGTGCCCAGCCTGGATGTCTTCTCGAACGTCGAGGCGGCGTGCTCGCCGCGGGCTTAGTACTCCTCATATCAAAAGGGTCCGGAATTCTCGGACGCATCGGACCACGGTCAGTTGAACCTGCGCATCGACGCACAATTAGGGCCAGCACGACCTTGAATGCCCATCCTCAGTGACCTGGAGCGGTGCTTAGCCCGTCTGATCCTTGTGCCCAGTTCGCTCATTGACCTGCTCCTCGATCTCCGCCATGCGGTACTCCGGGTCCGAGAACTTGGGGACGGTCCTCTGGTCGGCCAGGATGGCCCGCTACGCCTTGAGCTGAACCGACTCGGACTCTTTGGCCAGCGTGACGATCCCATTGGCTGCCTTCATGGCAACGCTGGACAACCGGCCGATGGCCTGGCCCAGGGCGCGGCGCCGCGTCGCCTCCGCCTCGCGGCGGACCTCAGGTTCGCTGGCCCAGCGGAACGCCGTGCTCCGGGCAACGTCATTCTTTTTGGCCCACGCGGCGATCGACTGGCCCTGCGCGATCGCCAGGGCGAGATGGATTTTCTGATGGCGGCGGACTTCTTTTTCCATGGTGCACTCCACGTGATCTCCGACTCTGAAGGAGTATTACCCCGGCACGTAACATACGCACAGAAGAGCACAGTTGCCCCAAGGCCGTGTCCTGCATCGAAGGGGTGGTTGTACGTGCGAACGGGGAGTTCAACCACAGAGGGCACAGAGACCACGGAGAAGGAGAAATCAGAGAGAATTCAGGGCAATAAATTCAATGTTTCTTGATGCGTTCTCTGGATTTTCTCCGTGGTCTCTGTGCTCTCTGTGGTTAAGTCTTGGGGCGTGAATCAAGTGAGATGCTTGGCTGCCGAAGTAATAGGTATTCGGCTTATGGAAGCCGAATTCGATCTTGCAGTTTTCGGGCACCGCTGCAACGGGCTTCCTCGGCCGCCTGGGCGGGCCAGCCTGAAGTCCGATCTCCTGTTGCTGCAACGAGATGCTGAGCCTGGATGGCCGGCTGGAAGGCGCACCGAGCGTCCCCAAAAGTTGCAGAAAATGGCGGTTTTCCCGCGCAATTCGAGCATCTGTACACTAGGCTGACCTGGCGGTTCTTGGGTTGGAGCTCGCGAGAGATTGTCTGTTGTGAGTCTTCCGCCTTCATCCTTCGGCCTTCATTGGAGCGGCAGTCGCGTTGCAAGTTCAGGGCAATGGAGCCCGCAGTGTGCTGGACGTTCAGGTGTCCTTACCCATCCCGGAGAGGAGGGCGCGGCTCACCTGGACCTTCTGCTAGCTCACTATGCGCCATGTCGAGGGCTTTTGATCCGGGCCTTTGGCCGGTGTCGGCAGATGTCTCAGCGCACGGACGACTTACGAACGGTTTTCATTTTCTAAAAACGCAATCGATTTGGCGTTGATGAGGTTCGCCATTGAAATTCAATTGTTGAGCGACATCAGCGAAGCTGGCGCTCCGGTTCGATACGTTCTTCCAGGGTTAGAATCACACGCATCGAAGTCCTTCGGCCTCGCCGCCGAGCCTCTTTGCTCTTGGAACCCGGTGTTCAATGAGGCCGATGTCACGACCGAAAGCCCAGATTCAGGGAATTCCAATCCTTAGCTGTTGGGGTCGGTACGTAGCATTGAGTTACGGTGTTCTCTCGTTCGCGCCCAGCCGTGGCTTGTGTTGCAGCGGCCTCATCGATAGCCTACGTTCTGTACAGGTCAATGCCGACCGACAGGACGAAGATCCATGCCCAGTTCGACCGTCGTCCTCTCCGAGATGCCCGAGTTTTTCGCCCGCTGGGAAGCATCGGGTGCCGCGGAGCGGGCGAATTACTCGATGTTCCTGAACGAGTTATGCGTTGTGCTCGAAGTCCCACGGCCCGACCCGGCAGGCCCGGACGACGCGTCGAACGCATACGTGTTCGAGCGCACAGTCCCGTTCGCCAACCCGGATGGATCGACCACGGTCAAGCGCATCGACCTCTACAAGCGCGACTGTTTCGTCCTCGAAGCCAAGCAAGGCAGCGACAAAGCCGAGCAGACAGAAACGCTTTCGCTGACCCCACCCCGTAGAACACGCCGGGGAACGGCCGTCCGGGGAACGTCAAGCTGGGATGCCGCGATGTATGAGGCAAAAGGGCAAGCCGAGCTCTACGTCCGCAATCTTCCGGCTTCCGAGCACAATCCCCCGTTCATCATGGTCGTCGATATCGGACACTCACTGGAACTGTTTTCCGACTTCTCGCGCCAGGGCCGCACTTACATACCGTTTCCAGACCCACGGACGCATCGAATCAAGCTCCGCGACCTTGCCGAGCCGGAGATCCGCGAGCGCCTGAAACTCGTCTGGACGGAGCCCTTGTCGCTCGACCCCAGCCGGCACACGGCGAAAGTCACGCGGGACGTGGCTGCCAAGCTCGCTGAGCTGGCCAGGTCGCTCGAAAAAACCGGCTACGCCCCTGACCTGGTCGCTCACTTCCTGATGCGCTGCCTGTTCACGTTCTTTGCAGAGGACGTCGGCCTGTTGCCCAAGGATTGCTTCACGGCCATGCTCAACAGCCTGCGCGAGCAGGCACGCGCGGCGGCTTTCCCGGAAATGGCCGGCTCGCTTTGGAGCACAATGAAAACAGGTGGTTTCTCGCCGATTCTGGTTCAGTCCGTTCTACGTTTCAATGGCACTTTGTTCGAGCAAGCCACGGCGCTGCCACTGACTGACGAGCCACTCCAACTCTTGATCGACGCGGGCGAGAAGAAGTGGGGTGAAGTTGAGCCTGCGATTTTCGGAACGCTGCTTGAGCGAGCCCTCGACAAGAACGAGCGTCACAAGCTCGGGGCCCACTTTACGCCTCGAGCGTACGTGGAGAGGCTGGTCTTGCCCACGATTGTAGAGCCCCTTCGCGGGCAGTGGGTCGATGTCCAGGCCGCGGCCGTCACGCTGGCGAAGAACGGGGACTTACCGGCGGCTCGAAAGCAGGTCGAGAGAGTTCCTTGAAACACTCTGCAACACCTTCGTCCTCGACCCAGCCTGCGGGACGGCAAACTTCCTCTATGTGTCAATGGAACACATGAAGCGTCTCGAGGGCGAAGTCTGGGATATGCTCCGGGGACTGGGCGAGACACAGACGGTGTTCGAGGGAACCGGCCACACGGTTGATCCCCATCAATTCCTCGGCATCGAGATCAACCCTCGCGCCGCGGCCATCGCCGAACTGGTTCTCTGGATTGGCTACCTTCAGTGGCACTTCCGGACCTTCGGCGAGCGAAGCGCCCGCCGAGCCGATTATCAAGCCTTTCCACAACATCGAATGCCGTGACGCCGTCCTGGACTTTGACCGCAAGGAGCCAGTGCTTGATGCCGAATGCAAACCGGTCACGCGCTGGGATGGCCGGACCTTCAAGAAGCATCCTGTCACGGGGGAAGACGTTCCGGATGAGTCGGGACGGACGCTCGTCTACCGATACGTAAACCCGAGGAGAGCGGCATGGCCCAAAGCGGATTACGTGGTAGGGAATCCGCCGTTCATCGGAAACTGGACGATGCGAACGCAGCTTGGGGGCGGATATGCCGAGACGCTGCGGAGCACCTACCCAGAACTGCCAGAATCCGCCGACTACGTCGCCTTCTGGTGGCACCGCGCCGCTGAGCTGGCTCGCTCCGGTGCCGTTCGGCGCTTTGGCCTGATCACCACGAACAGCATCCGTCAGAAGTTTGGGCAACGAGTGATCGAGAGCGCATCTCTCATCCAAGGAACCCTTGTCCCTCGTTTACGCCATTCCCGACCACCCCTGGGTGGACGACGCGGAGGGCGCCGACGTGAGGATCGCCATGACGGTGGGACAGGCGGGACGGAGTGACGGTATTCTCGATAGCGTCGTTCGCGAGGTGTCCGACTCGCTGGGTGAGACGCATGTGACCCTCTCGTGCCCGCGCTGGCCGCATCAACGCCGATCTCACCATCTGGCGTGGACGTAACCAAGGCGATTCCCCTACGAGCAAATGATGGACTGAGCTGCCCGGGGGTGAAGTTGCATGGGTCGGGATTCATCGTCACCCCTGAGGAGGCAAAGGATCTCGGGCTTGGCCGCATCGCAGGTCTCGAGCGCCATATCCGGCCCTATCTCAACGGCCGTGACCTGAACCAACGCTCGCGAAACGTCATGGTCATCGACCTGTTCGGCATGGCGATCGAGGACGTGCAAGCTCGGTTTCCGGAGGTTTACCAGTGGATTCTGAACCGCGTGAAGCCGGAGCGAGATCAAAACAACCGAGCTTCATATCGGAATCAATGGTGGATTTTCGGGGAGCCGAGAAAGGACTTTCGACCGGCGCTGGAGGGGTTGAACGCATTCGTCGCAACCACGGAGACGTCAAGGCATCGGTTCTTTGTATTTCTCGACTCATCGGTCTTGTCTGATAACAAACTCATAACAATTGCTTTGGAAGATGGGTTCTTCCTCGGAGTCTTGTCTAGCCGGATTCACGTTGTCTTTGCAGTCGCGTCAGGTGGATGGCTCGGCGTCGGCAACGATTCTGTCTACGTTAAGACTCGCTGTTTTGAGACCTTTCCCGTTTCCAGATTGCGATGAGACTTCGAAGACCCGGATTCGGCACTCTTGCCGACAGCCTCGATGTCCACAGAAAGCGTCAGCAGTCCCTTTATTCAAAACTTGACGATCACTGAGATGTATAACACCCTTGCAAAGCTCCGCTCTGGTAGGCCGTTGAGTGAAAAGGACAAAACAATCCACGAACAGGGCTCTCGTCTTCGGTCCTCAAGCAAATCCATGACGACCTCGACGCGGCGGTGTTCGACGCCTACGGCTGGCCGCACGACCTCACTGACGACGACCTCCTTCAGCGCCTCATCGACCTGAACCGCGAGCGGGCCGAGGAAGAGAAGCGTGGCCTCATCCGCTGGCTCCGGCCCGAGTACCAGAATCCCGAAGGAACGCAGGCAGCGACCGCCACTCAGAAGGAGCTGCCGATCGAACCTAAGGAACTCGAATCGCCCGACATCAAGGCGGAAAACGCCCCTGGCCCAAGACCCTGCCCGAGCAAGCCCAGGCCGTCCGGGCTGTGCTCGCCGAGCATCCGAGCGGGCTATCGGCGGAGCAACTGGCTCGGATCTTCGCTCGAGCCAAGATCAAGCTTGTAACCGACCTTCTGGAGACACTGGTCTCGCTGGGTCAAGCACGCGCCCTGGAAGGCGGCCGATATGTTCGGTCCTGAGGGAGAGTCAATCCGAAGCGAGGAGCCCCCATGTTCCGCGAGGAAAAGCGCGTGATCAACGCCCTCGATTTCCTGCACATGTACCTTGAATTCAACACGATGACGCCGAATCGGAAGCACTGGACAAGTAGAAAGCTCGCCAAAGCACCGCCGTGGCTGAACCACCTTCTCCGACTCGAGGCGCATCATCTGAAGAGACCGGCAGCGCGCCGTCCGAACGCTTGGGTCTGGGCAAAGGCAGATGTTGACGAGGTACCCAAGAGACTCAGAAGGGACGAGACCATGGATAAGATCACTGTTGCCGACCTCGGACTCGAGGGGGGCGGGTTGCCGATCTTCGGGAAGCAATCGGCGGATAAGTGGACGTTCTGAACGGAGGGATCATCCATCGCGATGGATGAGAACGATGATGAATACTGGAAAGAGTGGTCCACGGACCCAGGAGCGGACCTGAGTCTCCTCGCGCCGGCAAAATGGCCTCTGTTCTATCCCTGCGAGATCCACCCCGAGTTCAGGGCTTGGTTCCGTGACAGGTACAAGGAGGCTTGCTGGATGTTGAGAGAGGACCTGAAAGCGGGCCAGTTCAAGCATCTCGACTATCTACGGAGGGCGGTATTCGAGGGCAAGCAGTAGGCAACGCCGCGAGCGCCGAATCCCGCGAGACGGCCTTCCCGGCCGACAGGCTCGCTCCACGAGAACGATGCGGTCGATACCGTTTGTCCCTGTCTCCTGTTCGCGGCCTCGACTCGTGGAACCCGCGGGCGTTCATGCCGGCGGTGCTCCTTTCTCCTCGCTCGCCAGCGACGCAAGCCAGGTCGTCACCACGGCGCCGGCTCGGCGGATCAGGAGCGAGAAGTTCTTGCCCGCCGGGCCGCCGAAGTGGAACGCCAGCCACTCGACGGCCCGCGTGTTCAGCTCGGCGATGGTGCCGAGAAGCGGGTGCGACCGGACGTCGAGCACGCCCCCGGCGATCTGCGCGTATTTCGACTGCTTGGTGCGGCCTCCCGATTTGCAGAAGACCGCGAAATTCTCGCAGTTGAATTTGAGCAAGTTGTACGGGTACGTCTTGCCAACCTCCGAGAGCGCCGTGGCGATGACATCGTCAGCGGGCAGCGGCGGCAAGTCGGGGTAGGTCCAGTGCTGCGGCGTTCGCCCCGCCAGGAATTGCTCCCATGTAACCTCGTACACGTGATCATCGTTCAGGTAGTGAACCACCTTGCCGTCTCCAAGGTAAACGCCAAGATGGAAGGCCGTGCCGAAGTAGACGGCATAGAGCTCGGCCCGCTCTGGCTCGGGCATCACGGCCTCGTAAACCAGTGCCGAGTCGGACTTCAGCGCCCGCAGTGCGATCCAGACGAGGCTAACTCCGAAGAGGATCAGCTTGAGGCCGACGAGCACTCCGGCCCAGGCAAGCGGGTCCGGGACGAGCCGCAGGAGAATGGCGAGGCCCGCGGCGGTGGTGACGAGACCGCAGAAGGTCATCCAGCGCCGGCTGGTTTCCGACGGGGATCGCAAGGCGACGTAGACCAGCACGACGCCCTCGACGGCGAAGAGAAGGCCGAGCGCCGACGAGGCAAGGTGAGCAGAGAACCTCCAATGGTTAATCAGCAGAAACCCCATCGAGGCGTCGAGGGCCACCTCGCATGCGATCAGCGGCCAGCTACGACGCCGCGCCTCGGCCGAGCGCCGGCCGAGTAAGAGCTGGAAGGCTTTCACAGCCGCCGCGATGAGCAGCAGGACGCCCAGCAACCGAATCAGCGAACCGAACAACCGGAGCGGCAGGGCCATCGCGATGACTCCCAGAAGCACGCACGCCAGCCCCACTCCCATGAGCAGGCTCCGGTTCACCCCGAACCGCTGCTCCAGGTGCTGGCCGATCTCAGCGAGGTTCACGGACTCACTCATCGCATCTCCTCATCAAGAAACCGTGCGACGGGCGGCGGCGACCCGCGCGAAACGAACTCCGGGGCACCTGAGGCCGGTCTTGCCCGGGCATCAATCCGGCGGGTCACACTCGGGCGGGAGCGTGCCGTCGCGAACGAATTCCAAGGTTGCCGCTATGGCCCTGTGACGGTCGCGATCGAGCGCGATAAGGTGATCGGAACGAGGCAGGATCATCAGCCCCTTGGTCGTCGCGCCCAGCTCGCTGTGAAGCCAGCGCGCGTTGAACGGCTCGACCACGGTGTCGAGCCTGCCCTGGATGATCAGGGTCGGAGTGGTGATCTCGCCCACGAGCGGCCTGACCTCGTCGATCAGCTCGAGGGCGCTGATCGTGGCGTGGAGGTTAAAGGTGCGGAATCCGTCATGGCTGGAGGCCCAGCGCCGCATCGTCGGGTCGCGGACGGCGGGCGGGCGGCGCGGCAGATCGGGGATGAGCTTCGCGAGCTGCCGGAGGTAACTCACCGGACGGAGTGGGATCAACCCGCTGTAGCGAATCGCCAGGAAAGGCGCGAGCAACACCATCCTCACGACCGGGCGGCGGGTGGCGAGGCGCAGGGCGAGTGTACCGCCGGTCGAGAACCCGATGACAACCACCGGCCCTCCGGTCGCGGCCAGCGCGTCGAAGGCCGCCTCGGACGCCTTTGCCCAGTCGCGCCAGCTCGACGCCGGCATGATCGGACCGAGGGGTTCGTGGCCGGGCAAAATCGGTGCTTCCACGCGGAGCCCGTCGGCCCTGAGCGCATCGATCAATGGCGCGATCTCGTAGGGCCCGCCTCCGAGTCCGTGCAGGGCGAGGCACGAGGGCAACCTCAGACTCTCGTCCGGGACAAGGGCGTCGATTCCGGAACTGGCCGCCTCGTTCTGCATCAGTCCTGCCGTTTCTGCTGGTCCCGAACCTTGAATGGATGCTACCAGCATGCCGTCGAGTTCATGGACGATCCGCGGGGACATCCCAAGGGCAAGAGCACAACTCGCTCAGACCATGAGCTTGCCCAGCATCGACAAGATCTCGCTGAGAGCCACCGTGGTGCCGAGCAAGGGAACCATCGGGATCAAGGCGGACACCAGCAGCACGACCACGGCCTTCTTGTCGAAGGGAATCAACTGCATCCGATCCACATGCTCGTAGGCCTGCGCGATTCCGCCCAGCGACTGCACGTCAGGATTGCCCAGGAGGCTATCCCGGTTCCTGGCTTCGGACTTGACCCACTTCTCATCGAATGCACGATCGTGAGTCCCGATCAATGTCCCGAAATCGAACAGCCCCCGAATCCGGCACCGGGCCAGTCGCGGTGTGAAAACAAGCAGGGGGGCGTGAAGGATCACGATCGCGAGCACGACGAACACGATCACATGGTACTTCAGGTCCGCGAGTGAAGAGCCCCGGTGGATAATCTCGTAGGCAAATCCGCCCGACATGACCGCCGAGACGGCCATGAGCATAAGCGCGAAGCCGATCAGCCCCCAGCCCAGGAACCCCAGCCCGCCGGCACGGTCCGGATGCGTGGGGGTGAGCTCGAGATCAATACGAGAGACGCGGAACAGAAACGAGGCCCAGAGAGCAAAGACCCAGAGCCAGCGCAAAAGCAAAAAGAACAGGATCGGCAGGCTGATCAGGGCGTACCACCAGCCCGCCAGGGTGATCGAGGTTCCCAACCGCTCCCAGGTCGACTCCCCCGATCCGATCCGCAAAACCACTCTGGCCCCGATCGAAATGATCATGGCCAGGGCGATGATCAAACTCTCCGCCACCGTCGAGTCGCTCATCCGGAGCACGTCTCGCTTGGCTGCCTCGCACCTGGCTGCATCGTGCTCGGGGACAATCCCTGATTCGAGAAAGTATCGGGCTTGCGCCCGCAGGCTGCGCTCGACCACCACCTGGGCCAGCACGAGTAGTGGAACCACGAACAAGAACCGGGAATAGACCACCGGGTCGTGCAGCAGTGGCACCGCGACGACACCCAGCGCGTGACCTTCCAGGAACGATAAGAGCAGCAGCGGGACCCAGGTGACCAGGATCAGCAACAGAACTTTGGAGAAACGTCGAGGCCGATCGGCGTGATCGAACCCGAGCCGCCGGGAGAGGCGATACGCGGGACCGCCCTGGGTGAGGATGAATTCAACGACTTCTACAGTGGGTGGGGCCATGAGTATACGTCGAAGGCAATCGCGGTTATAGTCGCAGTCTAGCAACGAGGCCGAGTGGAGAACCGGATACGCACCAGGGCAGTGGCACTCCGCGGTCGAGGCATAGAAGTCGAAGAGGAGTTGATGTCGCGACCAGGACTTGGCAGAGAATCACCATCGGGGTGCTCTGGCCTCAAGAAGATTTCAACCTGAGGGGGCGACGAAGTCAACGGGCCGGTCAGGCCAGATTCGAACGCTTGCTCTTCTTCGTTGGAGTGACCACACGAGCTCCCGAATTTTCGGCGACATTAAGAAAAGTATGGAAAGTGGGGAACGACTTGCCTACGATGAGGCTACCCTTATACGTCAAAGGACACTAAATTGATTCCGGGGTGCCCCTCGGATCGTCGCCGTTGATGTCAACGGGAATCCATGTGTTTCGCCGTGGTTACAGCGAGCGGCATGGGGTTGTCATCGGCTTCTTGGTCTGCCGTCCACGTCGGCTGGAATTCACATACTCAAGCAAGTATCTACGAGAGAGGGCTTCCCAATGCGTCGCTCAAGGCTTCGATTTGTTCGCCCCTGGCTGCTATCCAGTCTGATGTTGCTGGCGCCAGCGGCAACGGCAACGGTCAAGGCAAACTACTATGAGCTGCTCCGGAGAGTTCCTGATTCGGCGAACACGATCATCATGATCGACGTGGAACGGATGCTCATGAGCCCGATCGCGATGAAAGAGAAGTGGCGCGAGAAGGCCAACTCGGCCGAGGGAGGGATGGTCCATTTTCCGCCCAACGCGGTGCGCTACATGCTCGCGTCGAAGCTCGACTTCGTCGGCAATTTTGATAACCTGTGGGACCTGGCATTGATCGAGACGCCTCAATCGGTTTCGCTGCCGTACCTGGCCAGGACAGAAGGCGGATATATCGACAAGCTGGAAGACCAGGAGATTGCATTCTCGCCCCGCAACGCCTTTTTCGTCTCGCTGAAGCCCACAATCCTGGGCGTTTCCTTTCCGGCCAATCGGCCGGATCTAGGTCGCTGGCTGCGGTCGCTCAAGCACAACGAACAGCCGCAACTCTCCGACTATCTCAAGAATGCGGTCACGCACGCACATGGCAAGAGTCACATGGTTATCGCCATGGACATGGGCGATCTGCTGACGGCGCGGATCGCACGCGAGAGGCTACGGGGAGCCAAGAGCCTCGCGGGCAGGCAGGTTGATCTCGACACGCTCACCAAGGTACTCACGTCGATAAAGGGCGTGACCCTCACGGTCGAGGCGACCGAGAGACTCAATGGCAAGATCCGGATCGATCTCGGTGAATCGCCCACCCCGGTCAAGGGAGTCGCCAGGGTTCTGATCCTCGAGGCACTCGAGAGGCACGGGATGCTGCTCAGCGAGATGAAGGACTGGAAATTCCTTTCCGAGGCCAAGGCGGTCACGCTCGAGGGACGCCTGACCACCCAGGAACTGCGGACCCTTTCGGATCTGATCCCGTTCCCCGTGGCAACGGTCGACCTGAAGGGGGCTCAATCGAATGAGACATCTCCCACGCCTGCTAACTCGGCCTCGACACAGGATTCCAAGATCGCGGCCTCCAAGCAGTATTTCCAGCTCGTCAGCCTGCGCCTTCAAGACCTCGGTAAAGAGGTCAAGGGAGCCCAGAAGGCGAAATTCGCCCAGAAGATGCTCAACGACGCGGCTTTGGAAATCGATCGTCTGCCGGTCCTCAACGTGGACGAGGAACTCCTGGCCTACGGGGCCGGCGTGAGCGAAAGCCTTCGCGGAATGCGCAATATCTCCAAGAACGCACAGCTCGACTACGCGTACCGCAACGCAGGTATCATGGGTAGCCAGGGTTACGGGTACGGGTACGGAGGATTCTACGGAGGGGGTTCTGTTGCTGGGGCCACGTCAACCACCCACACTCAAGAGACAGCTTTGCTCCAGTCGAACGAGCTCGCCGTCATCACCATGCTCCAGGAAAAGACCGCGGAAATACGCAAGAAGATGACGATCAAGTACCAGGTCGAGTTCTGAGCTGGCGCTGAGAGGATTCGCAAACTCTCGATCGGAAGGGGGACATTCGAAGGGTGATCCAGAAGCCTGCCGGGTGTTCTCCTGCTTTTTCGGATTCGCCCGTTCAGCTCGGTTTGATATCAGCCGGAGGCATCGAGCACCGTTCGCGCCGCCGCAACCAGGCCGCGATTCCCATAAGCGCCAGCCACCATGAGACACCGTAGATCAGATAGCTCCAGGTTGGGAACGAGACCATCAAGAGCCCTGTCAACCACATCTGAACGGCCGGGATGAAAAAGAGTGGCGTGAAAAGCCACGCCAGGGTGGCGAACAGGAACGTCGAGAGCGTCGCCCAGACTGGCTTGAACCAGCTCAGTTCGAAGCCAGTGAACGAATTAAGGCTGACCGCGTTGAAAGCGACGATCAGGAACGAGATCCAGAGTTTGGCCGCGAGGTTGACGGCGTGCGATGAGCTCATCCAGCCGCGCCCCAGCACGGCTCTCAAGACGGCCAGAACTCCCGCCAGCTCCCGCAACCCACAGCAAGGGATGTCGAAAGTCGGTGATGATCGCGGGATCATACACAGCCTGACAACCGAGGAAGCAGAAAAGGTGAATCCACGCGACGCCCATCAGCGCAGTGGACCACTGTCTTTCGGCCGTGACGCGGTTCTGGTCGCCCACCTGCGACGTTCGCCAGGCACGAATGGAGGACGATTGGAAGGTGAGCCCGCCCATCGCCTCATCGCCATCCTCCAAATCCGCCGTACGAGACACGCTCTTGCTGTTCTTGGCCTCTACCTCGATCACCGTTCCGCTCCTCGATCGCCACATCCGCGCCAAACCGACTCCTTGCTCCTTTCACAAATTACACCCTGAACTCTACCCCATCGCGTGTTAAGATAGGGTACAAGGAGAAAAAAAATGGCTCGTGTATGGAATCACAGTTGGGCTTGAACGCAGCGGGCTATGCCTGGCGGAACTCAAACAGATGACTGAAACACCGGTGATCGAGCACGGCACCGACCTGACCTGGGATGAGACCCACCACCTGCTGGTGCCACTTCTCCGGGCCGACAATCATTCGAATATCCTTTACATTCTGGGCGATTACGCCGGGCTGGCCTCTTCGCTGGTCGGATGCGGTTGGATTTATCGATTGTGGTGGACGGGACAGCTCTCGACGCCATCCTTTTTGCTTCTGGCGATCGTGGGCGTGATGGTGATCGCCGCGCTTCAGCATCGACTCTCGGGTTTGGGGCATGAGGCGTGTCACTACGCCCTGTTCAAGAACCGGCTGGCCAACGAGCTGGTTTCGGACTTGCTGTGCATGTTCCCCCTGATGGCCATGACGCAGAGGTTGCGGGTCACCCACCTGGGGCATCACCAGTTTCTCAACGACCCGAACCGCGACCCGGATGTCCCGCGGCTTCATTTTGACGGCGACCGATACCCCTTCCCCATGAGCAAGGCGACGTTCTGGTACCGCTATGTGGTGATGTCGCTGTGGCCTCCGGTGCTACTCAAGTATCTCTACGGTCAAGCCAAGAACGCCAACGTGACGGCCGGCTTCCGCGAGCCCAGGTGCGTCTACCGCTTTCGCGTTGGCCGGTGCATGCGGGGCGCTTTCTGGCTACCGACGCTGACGATCGTGCACCTCACCGGCTCATGGCCCATTTTCCTGCTCTTCTGGGTGACGCCGCTATTGACGTTTTATCCCTTCTACATGCAGCTCCGAGAAATTGCCCACCACAGCAACGCGCCGGATGAAGGTGAATTCACCCATTCACGGAATTTTCACTGCCACCCGATCTTCAACTGGGCGGTCTTCCCTTACGGCCAGGATTATCACCTGACTCATCATATGTTCGGACTGATACCTCATTTCAACCTGACAGAGGCGCACGAGATTCTCTTGCGATATCCGCCTTATCGCGAGCAGGCGATTGCGTGCCACGGCTATTTTTTCGCCCGCCCGGGAAGGCGCGGGCCCACGGTGCTGGAGGTACTGTCTCAAGGGGTGTCTCGCACGTAAGCAAAAAAACTTTCACGCAAAGACGCAAAGTGAGGACCCAAAGACGCCAAGAAGAGTAGAGAGCGAAGTTCGGCGTGTGAAGCAAAAAGCCTTCAGAGATTCTTATCTTCTTCTGTATTCTTTGCGTCTTTGCGCTATTTCTTTGCGTCTTTGCGTGAAACTCTTTAACTCACGGCTGCTTCGCGGCCGACGGTTTAGCGCCCGGTTCGAAGAAGGTTGTCGTGAGATGATAGGAGATTCCGTCGATCTCGTACTTAAGATCGGCGAAGAGGGCCTGGCGGCCCGAGGTTGGGTTGGGCACGTTGATCGTGATCGTGTTGCTGGGCTGAACTGCGGTTGACGTCCATTTCGACTCACGGAAATCACGGTTCTGCGATGCCGCCGACCACACCCGTGAGGTTCGGGGAGCGGGATCGGCGTGGATGGTGATCGCGGAGATTTCCGGAGCCGAGGACGTCATGTCCCACCTTAGCTTGGGCATCGCACGACCGCTCACCGTGTGCCGGAAGAATGCACCCAGGCCGCTAATGGCCCAATCCCGGTTGGATTCGAGGCCATGACCTGCGTTGGGCAACTCGACCACGTATTTTGGTTCCCTCAGCTCGTTCCAGTAGAGGTCCAGCGCATTGAGCGTCCAGTAACGGTCATTGGTCCCGTTGATCAGCAGCTTGGGCATTGTGAGGCGATCGCGAAACGAATACGGGTCAACCATCTTCCAGAGCTGGCTACCGGCAGACGTCTTGGCCCGCTCCATCAGTCCTCGATTCACGTAATCGTCAATCTGCTCGCTGTATTTGCCCCAGACGTCAAGCTGGTTCGGTCCCTGTGGACCCATGTTGAGCATCACGATCACCATGGGAGCAATGGCAATTACCCGCTGATCCACCGCGCCGGTTAGCCAGGTGGTCCAGCCCCGCTTCGAAGCGCCGGTCACCACGAAGTGCTTCACTTGTTCCCTGCCAGGCTCCCGCGACCATTCCTGCACCGCGTCCATGGCTCTTACGGCGCTTTTCACCATGGGAAAGAGCAGCGGCCAGCTCGCGTCCTTGGTCTCGAGATAGCGAACGAACGTCTCAGCGATCAAAGTATCCTCGTTCTTGTCGCCCAGAAGCGGCTGGTTGGGCACCTGGTGCAGCACGGCGACCCTGGCGCCCGTGGCCTTGGTCAAAGAGAACGCCCTCTCGTGATCCTTGGCATCGGGTTTACTTCCGGTGTGGCCGCCGGTGATGAAAAGCAGCACGGTGTCTTTATAGGTGAGATCGGTCGGCTCGTAGATGACCAGTTCGTGGGTCCAGGTAATGGATTGCCAAACTTGTGACTTGAGGGTCAGGCTGTGGATCTTTCCCACTTTGGTGGTGTGGTTGGAGGTCTGCTTCCAGTGGAAGGCCCCGTCGGGCCTCTTCAAGTAGTCATCCAGCTCGGAACCGATTGTGCGGCCGGCCCCGCCGCCCGCGATGACGACGGCGGCGATCAAAGAGCGATGAACAAGTCGATGCAAGGGCGTGTTCACAACGATGACTCCGGAGGCGAATCGTGGCTCCGACGCAGTCGCGGAGCCAGTCCCTTGGGGTGAACGTTTCTGTCGCCGGTCGGTCGCGCGACCGGGCCCTGGAAGAGCACATCAGACACTATCATGCGCGGGCCCCGACAATCAACCAGGTTGGAGAGCGATCGTCACGGATGATCAGGACGGAGGATCTCCGGAGTGCTCGGCAAGTCCATGCTCATTCTTGTATGCGTTCCATCGCTTGAGGAACTCATCGAGGTCGTGTTGCCGTTCGGTTTGGTAACTCGATAGCACTGTGAGCCCAGTCTTGGGTGAATCGAGGTTCTTGAGTGCGGATTCGAGTGCGGTGAGCTGGCTGGTCTGGGCCATGACTAAAAGGTGATGGATGGTCTGGAGTTCAGGGTCGGGGGTTGAAACGCGGGTCAGCCGGACCAGGTTCGTCGTGCCGCGGGTACGAAGGACGTGGAGTCGTCGGGAAAGCTGCCCGCGGGATTGCGGGGTCTGGAGGTCGGCTCGAACGCGTTCGCCACCGGGCATAAGCGTGCTGATTGCGACCAACTCGCTGTAGGCGGGCTCGATCTGGATGAAGAAATCGTCGAGTTTGGCGGCCGGGGATAGTAATTGTTCCCTCCACCGTGCCATGCCAGTTGCCAGGCCAAGCAGAGCACAGCCCAGGGTCGCGCCAAGAGCGAGTTCGCGGAGCCACCGCCGGGTCGAGGCTACGACGGGCCAGGGGGGAACCAGGATCAACCCCGCAATGAACCCGGTGGCCAGCCCTCCCATGTGTGCCGCCTGATCGATCATGGGTGCCACCGCGGCGAATATAGTGTTGAACACGACGAATCCCACGGCGCTGGACCGGAGCGGTTTGAGCACCGAGCCTGGGACCGAGCGGCGGTGGATGATCAGAAACGCCAGAAGCGCCCCGAACATGCCGAAAATCGCCCCCGACGCCCCCACGCTGGCTCGTTCGGGGCGGTAGGTCATGCTGGCGATGGCGCCGCCAATTCCCGAAGCAAGGTAGAGGACCGCGAACGAAACATTGCCGAACAGCCGCTCCACGAGTGGCCCGATGCTATAGAGACACCACATGTTGACCGCAAGATGAATCAGGCCGCCATGGATAAAGACGCTGGCGAGCAGCCGCCAGTACTCATGTCTGAGCATCACGCGCAGGCCGCTGTTAGCTCCCCAGCCGAGGAGCTGATTCGTGGTTGGCAAGATAGGGTTGACGCCGCGGAGCACCATCACCCCGTACACAAGGAAGCAGAGTATCGTCAACAACGGGGTCACCCAGACGCGCGGAGTCGCCGCGAAGAGGTCGCGGCGAAAGACACGGAGGTCGCGATTCAGCGCCCGAACCCGCGTGGTGACCTCGCAGATCCTGGGCAAGACGCGGGCGATCCGCCCTGCAAGCTCCGGGTCTTGCTCGCTCACTGGATGGACGACACCCGTCCGCGCGGCGGACGCGGCGGATCGTAGGAAAGCGGCGAAGACCGCGCCCAGTCGGGCCTCGGCGCCGAAGATTGTGAGACTTCGGCCCGATCCCAGCTTGATTTCGTGCTTGCCGTGGCCGGATGACTCGACCTCGACTGCTCCCTGAATCAGGGCGTAATCCATTCCGTAAGACCGGATCGCCTTCGGCCGCGGTGGCCCGCCGCCTCCCTCTGCCTCACGACTCGACCAGTAGATGCGTCTTGATGTCAGAACAATGACGCTCTGGAACCCTCCCTGGTCGCTGTCAATGAGCGCCAGCAAAAGCTCATTCTCCAAGAGCGGAAAGTCCATCTGCAACGCGAGGTTAAGCCTGCCCGGCGAAAACTTGGGTGCCAGGTGGACTTCCCGGAACTGGCCGAGCGGGGCACACTCGGCAAGCAGAAACGTTTCCCAGGCTCCGGGAGCCCACTTGATTCCGCCAGTGCTGCTCATCCCATCCATTCCACGGGTATTTTCCAACTCTGAGCGCTTGTTCTCAGGAAACCGGCCGCATCGAGAGTATCCGAATACACCGAAAAGGAAACCACCGCGTGCCGAGCACTTCTCCAAGACCCACACAGGGCGCAGGACCGGACGGCACGAACGGAAAATGGTATCATGACAGACACCATGCGACTGGTCTTGAGCGTAGAACCGAGAGATCCCATGGTTAATTTCCAAAGGTCTGCAGACGTCAAACCGGCAATACTGACGATGAGTTGTGCGAATTCCCAAGAGAGGATGTGAGGATCGATTTCGCCCGACAAGCCTTGCCCAGGGAAGACGTCAAGGAGTGGCAAGATGATCGCGCTCTTGGCATGGCAACTTGAGCAATTCGGCCATTTCATCGATTTTGCTGCTCGGGCTTTGTGGGCGATACCGGGCGCTTCGCTCGCTCGATCTGGCGATGTGTTCTGGCAGTTCGAGCAGGTCGCGATTCGCAGTTTACCGATCGTCGCGGGAGCGGGATTGAGCGTCGGCCTCGTCACCTGGTTGCAAACTCACCGTTTGCTGGCGGCCCATGGGGCCGAATCGGCCCTGCCCGGGTTCCTCGCTGTCGCCGTGGCGGTGGAGATCGGGCCCGTCCTCGCCGGCGTTTTGTTGGCCAGCCGGATGGGCGCCGGCCTGGCCGCGGAACTGGGCTCGATGAGTCTCAACGAGGAGATCGAGGCCAGGATCGTTCTCGGCGCCGATCCCTTGTCGAGCTTGGTGGCGCCTCGAGCGATCGCCTGCGCGGTCGCCGTCCCGTTGCTTACAGTGGTGATCGATGCCGCGGCCCTGGCAGGTGCCCTGGGCGCTGAGCTGGCCGCGGGCAAACTGTCGCCGCTTCTTTTCTGGCGGGAATCGCTGGTGTATCTCAGGCTTGCCGACGTCATACCGGCAATCCTCAAGACGGCCGTCTTCGGTCTGCTGGTGGGCATCGTCGGATGCTGGACCGGCCTCTGCGCCGAACACTCCGCGGAGGCCGTCGGCCGGGCCGCCACCCAGGGAGTCGTTCGGGCGACGCTTGCGGTCTTTGGCGCCAACGTCGTGCTGGTTCCTTGTATCCAGCTCACCGCGGATGTTCTGATCAGACCGTGGCTGTGACAAGCGATTTCAGAGTCCATCAATCGAAGGAGCCGGTGGGAAATGGGCCTGACCTTGAAATCCTGGCATCTGCCGTGCTGGCATCAACATCTGGCGTCAGGCATTGGAAATCCAGTTGTGGTTCGGCCGCGTCCGGGTGTATCGTCGCGTGGAGTGGCTGCGCGGCGAACCGAGGGAGATCGAGGCCGGCTCGAGGGCTAGCAGTCATGAGACGGCAGATCGGGCGGTTGCGGGCATTGGCGAATGCGGGTTTCGCCCTGGCGATTCTGGCGCTGGGCGGGTACGGACTGTATCAAGTCGCCAGCCGCCAGTGGCATGTACAACCTACATTTCACGTTCGGACTCGTTTCGCCACCATCAGCGGTGTCGAGGCCGGCCATCGCGTGCGGCTGCAAGGCATGGACGCGGGGGTGGTCGAGCGGGTCGTCGCTCCGAGTGAGCCGGGGGAACGTGTCGGGCTGGTCTTGCGGCTCGATGAACGCCTCCGCCACCTTGTTCGTTCTGATGCGGTCGCGCGGATTCTTGCCGAAGGAATGGTGGGAGCGCGCGTGGTGGAGCTTACACCAGGACGGCCAGACGCCCAGGCAGTGCCGGAGGGGGGATTGATCGAGTCGGAGCCGCCCATTGAGCTGAGCGACCTGATCAAGAAAACGAGCTCCTCGCTTGAGGGACTTGATGAAGTGGCAAGGGCCGCCCGATCGGGACTCGACGAGATCAACTCGCTTGCCGCATCGGTGCGAGAGGGTAAAGGATCGCTCGGCAAGCTGGTTCGTGACGACGCCGCGTACCAGAGCTTGATGTCGCTCACGCGCCGGGGAGAGCGCACGTTCTCGGCGATGGAAGACGATCTGGCCGCACTCAAGCGAACCTGGCCCTTGTCGCGTTATTTCGATGCGCGGGCGTATTTTGAGCGCGAGAAGGTCTTGTTCCAGCCAGGCTCGCGCAAGGCCAGCCGTTCGTTTCGGGCCGAGGATCTCTTCGAACCCGGTCAAGCGATCCTGACTCCCGTCGGGCGCATCAGACTTGACGAGGTTGCGAGGTGGTGCAAGCAGGCCAGCCTGCCGGCTTCGGAGGTTGTCATCGCGGCCTTCACTGATGACGATCGCGATCCTGATCTGGCCGAGGCCGTGACCCAGGAGCAAGCCGATACCGTGCGGGGCTATCTGGTCGCGAAGCACGGAATCAATTCGGCAGGCTGGTTCCGAACTCGCAGAATCGCCGCGGTCGGATTCGGCACGCAGGTTCCCAGACCCCAGGCTCCGGAGCAGGCCCCGTTGCCGCCACGACGCATCGAGATCATCGTCTTCACCCCGCAAATCTGATCGAGATTCTTGCATGAATGCGCTCGACAAAGATGTACCCGCTTCGGCGGACGCCTCGATGGTTTCTGGATCCCCCCGGTGCATGGGTGTCATTGGAGCCGGCCAGATGGGCGCCGGCATCGCCGCGGCTTTCCTTCGAGCCGGCCTGGCAACCGCGATGGTCGACCTGAATGCGGCAATGCTCGACGCGGGCCGGAATCGCGTCGCGGATCTGTTGGCTGGCAAGGGCGGCGGGGGGCAGTTGCCGCCCGAGCTGCTCAGCGATACCTATTCCCGATTGCAATCCTCCACCAACCTCGAGATCGTGTCGCATTGCGATGTGATCATCGAAGCCGTCACGGAGGACGAGTCGGTCAAGGCGGGGGTGTTCAAGCAGATCGAAGCAATGGTATCCGGCGATGCGATTCTGGCCAGCAATACCTCGACGATCCCGATCTCACGTATGGCGCGTGCGCTTGCGTATCGCGGCCGGTTCGCCGGAATGCACTTTTTTCACCCTGTAAACCGGATGCAGCTCGTCGAGGTCATTCAGGGCGAAGAGACGAGCGACCACACCGTGGCGGTTCTCGTGGCTTTGGCCAAAGGCATCGGTAAAACGCCCATCGTGGTGCGCGATTGTCCAGGCTTTTTGGTCACTCGCGTGATGTACCCTTACCTGAGCCAGGCCCTTCGGCTGCTGCGGGAAGGGGTGTCGATGGACGCGATCGACGAGTCCGCCGTTACGTTCGGCATGCCGATGGGCCCGATTGCGGTCATCGACCTGGTCGGTCTGGACACCGTGTTCGCGATCACACAGGTGATGGCCGAGGGATACCCTGACAGGGCAGAGCCGAGCCCCCTGCTGGCGGCAATGATCCAGGCTGGCCGGCTGGGCCGCAAGGCTGGGACCGGCTTCAGAAGGCACCCAGCCAAAGGCGGTCGCCCGGTCGGTGATTCTTCGGTGCAGGAAATCCTCGCGCTTCATCGGCTCGAGAGCGACCCCCAGAGCCGGCAGTCAATCGTCGATCGCCTCTTCCTGCCGATGCTGCTGGAGGCGATTCGAGTGCTCGACGAAGAAATCGTGCGCGATCCGGCAGACATCGACGCAGGGGTCAGACTCGGTCTGGGTTTTCCCGCTTCGCGGGGCGGAATCCTCGCCTGGTGCGATACTGAGGGGGCAGGCGCCGTCATGGATCGCTTGTCGATGTACCAATCGCTCGGCCCCTCCTTTCAGCCCCCCGCCACACTTGCCCGCATGGCACAAGCCGAAGCGCGGTTCCACGCACACTGAAGATGCCCTCTCAGCGGCATCACATTTCCATGGTACATTCAATGAGGAACCTCCTGTTCCAGCGGTTGGATTATATGCCCCGGGTAGCTCGCATGGGTCAGCGCCGAAGAGGCCAGAGCCTGGGAGTGAGTCCTGTTTTTTCGTGACGATTCTGGTAAATTCCTTCTGTCCCGAGCGGGTAGACGATTCTTTGTGTAGTTGATCAGGCAAACTATGTCGAAAAAGCAGGTTTCTCATCACCGTGTCGGGGCCGAATCGGCGGTGGACGATGCGCGCGGGGAACTGGAACGCCTGTTTCGAAAGCAGCAATTCAAGGATGCTGTCAAGCAAGCGAAGTTGATCTACAAGGCTGAGGCGAATGCGGAGAATCACAAGCTTCTCGAGCGCGCTTACAGTCTAAGGGCCGATCAGCTTTACCGTGCAGGGCTGATCGCGTCTGCCATCGAAGTGGCCGGACACCTACTGGAATTCGGAGTGACCGACGTTTCCCTGACCGAAGCGTTCGCCGCGCTACTCATGAAACTGGGCATGGCGGCTGAAGCCTACCGGATACAAGGGCGGGTGGAATCACCCGAGGCGCGAAGCCGGTTGGCGGAAATCGCGGCCGACCAGGCGGTGTTGCATCCGGATCGTTCCAAGCCCGATTCCCCGCAAATTGCCCTCGAAGCCGCGCGCGTGCGGCAGGCCCTGGAAGCCCTGGAGAGCCGAGATGATACCAAGGCTCTGGAGCTTGTGCGGGAGATCGCTCGCAGCTCGCCGCTCTCCGAGTGGAAACTGTTCGTGCGGGGACTGGCCGCTTTCTATCGACGAGAGGCCGCCGAGGCCCAGGCCAACTGGGACCGTCTGGACGCGGACCGCGCTCCTTTCCGGATCGTCAAGCGCCTGCGCGGTCTGGAAGCCGCGAAGTCGAAAAGTGCGACGCTCGGACCGAATATCGCCGCCCTGGAAACCATGGTTTTCGGCGAGAGCATCCTCCCCCGTTTGAGCGATCTCAACACTCTTGTGAGCAAGCAGCAATGGACCGAGATCCTTCGAAGAATTCCCGCGTTGCGGGTGAACTTGCTTCGTGTGGATCCCAGGCTCGCGGCTGACCTGACCGGCGCGCTGATCGGTCCGCTTGTGCTTGAAGCCGCGGAACGCGATTACGAGTCGGGCCGCCGCCTCGTCTTGGATTTCATCCGTGTCTCCGAGCCCATGCCGATCGACCCATCTTGGAACAGGCTTTGGGGTCTCGTCTGGGAGGGCCCGCAGGGCGACGCCCTGGAGGCCGTGCTTTTCTGGACCAAGTATCTTGACGATCTGGAAAACGTCCCCGGCCTCTCCGCGGAGGAACGGCCGCTGACCCAGGCCCTGGTCTGCAATCATCTTGCGGAGCTCTACCTTGAAGGGGCCGATGATCTGTCCGAGGCCGACGACGATGATCCCGACTATGATGATGATTTTGATGAAGATGAAGACGATGAAGACGACGAAGTCGAGATCGACGTCTTGAGCGCAAATCAAAAGGCGGTCGAATTTCTCGAGAGAAGCCTGCGCCTGGCCCCTCGACACCGTCCCACCTTTGAGCTGCTCGCCGAGACTTATCAAGAATGGAAACAACCCGAGAAGGTTGAGGAGACCTACCGTCGAACCCTCGATGTGTTCCCCGAGGATTTAGAGGCTCTCACCAGCCTGGCAGAGTTTCATTACGCCAAGAACGAACCGGCGCTGGCCCTTGAGTATCTTCAGCGCGCCCGCAAGCTCAAGCCTCTGGACGAGGACTTGCTCACCCGCGAGATCTCGGCTCGCATCAGTCTCGCGAGAAACCTTGCGCTCGAGAAGCGCTGGGACGAAGGGCGGACCCAGTTTACCATCATCGAACAGCTTGACCCCGCCCGGAACCGTGACTCTGTTTACGTGGCGCGGAAATCGGTCTTCGAGACCAAGGCGGGCCAGCGCGACGCCGCCGACCGGTACGAGAAAGAGGCCTTTGCGTTGCTGGTCGAGCCGACCCCGCTCTGGCTGGTTCTGCATGTTGAATCTATCCGGTTCAAGCTGACAAAGGCCACCCAGAAGCACTATGCGGACCTCTTCAAGAAAGACCTGAAGAAGAAATGCCGAAGCGAGACAGCCGCGGCGATGGCATCACTGCTGACTGCGTACCTTGTAAGTAAAATTGAGTATCCCGGCCGCGACAAGCACGTGCGCGATTTGAGGGCTTACCTGGGCCGGACAACCCGGTTGAAATACCGGCGGGAAGACCTGGAGATCGTTTGTGAATTCCTGTCGCAGGCTGCCAGGGGTGACGATCTGCTGAGGAAGCTGGTCGAACGGGGCGTGAGAGAGCATCGGGATTCCGCCGTTCTCCACCTGATAGCCGGAGTGCTGGAAATTGAGAAAGGTCCTATCAGGTGTCTCATTCACGTCGCCAGGGAACATCTGGATAAGGCCTTGAGCCTGGCTGAAGCCTCGTCGCGTCCCGCCGAAACGCGTTTGATCCCCACGATCAAACAGGTCTCCTCGGTCATCAGTGAGCTCACGTCAACCCCGTTCGCCTTGCCCTTCAGCGGTTTCGGCGGCTTTCGGTCGCCCGGGGGAGTGCCGGAGTTTCCCCTGGACTTCACGGACGATGACGACTTTGATGACGACCTTGACGATGATGAATTCGACGACGACGGCCCCTGGTTCGGGCGCGACTTGCCAAGACCGGGCGCCCCGGGTCGAGCCAAACGCCCGAAGGCAACAAGACGGAAATGAATAAGACTTATTTATGAATGATCCGTATGAACAATTAGGTCTGTCCCGAGGCGCCGATGACGCGATGATTCGCAAGCGGTATCTCGAGCTGGTTCGGCAGTATTCGCCCGACCAGGCGCCGGAGAGATTCGCCGAGATTCACGCGGCTTACGATGCACTGCGTGATCCGGCCAAGCGGGTCGAGGACAGGGTTCTCGACCTTCATCTGAAAGCCTACTCCCTGGAGTCGATCACGGCTCAGCTTCAGGAGCGGCTGCGGGACTGTCGGTTCCCTGTGTCACTTCTGGTCTCCTGGGCCGATTCGGAATGAACAACCCCATAGAGATCGAAGCGGTCCTTGAGCGCTTTCAGCAATGGCTCGACGAATTGCGTGTCGAGGCGCGGACCCTGGACCGGCTTGGCGGCGTGCAATCGCCGGGGGACGGCGGTCAACGGCAGGAGTTCGGCCTGATTGACCTGGTGAGGGAATTCACGGCCCTGCGGCAGGAGCTCAAGCTGGAGACCAAGAGCACGCGGAGCCTGCAAGAGCAAGCAGAGGCCTTGCTGCCGCCCCTGCGCCAGGCCATCGAACATTTTCGGTCTGTCGCACCTCGCGAGGAGCAAGCCGTGTGGAATACCGGCAAGGCGCTCGCGGAAGGGCTGGCAACCCTTGACGAAGCCCTCGATCGGGGCCGCACCCAGATCGAGAAAGCTCGGGAGCTGTTGGTGGACGAGCAGGCCCGTGCCCTCACCGCGGCCCTTGACGAACTATTCAAGAGCCAATCGTGGTTTCGGCGGCGGCGATTTCGGCGGTATCATGAACAGGTGATGGAGGTCGTAAGACGGGATGCCCAGGGTCCTCGCAGGCAGTGGTTCGAATCGCTACTGGAGGGGTACGGGTTGATGCAGAACCGGTTGCGCCGAGTCATGCAGGCCGAGGATATCGAACGAATCGAATGCCTGGGCCGTCAGGTCGACCCCGAGCTGATGATCGTGGTCGAGGTCGTGGACGATCCAGATCTGCCGCCCCATACCGTAATCGAGGAGCTGCGGCGTGGCTATCTCTGGCGCGGCCGCGTCGTCCGCCACGCGGAGGTGAAGGCCAGCCGTGAAGGCTCAGAAGAAACCGTCGCCCGGGTAAACGAGATTGACGATCACGAACCGGAAGACGACCTCGAGTACAACGACTCGAGTGAGGAGGGCTCGGAGCCCTCGTGGCTCGAAACGAACTAGGCGGGGAGCAATTCATGGATACCATCATCGGCATCGACCTGGGAACGACCAACAGCGAGGTCGCCGTCATTCGCGACGGCAAACCCATCGTGTTGGAAGAGGATGGAGATCCGATTCTGCCGTCGGTTGTGGGCCTCGATCCCCAGGGCCGCTTGCTGGTCGGCAAGGCCGCCCGTAACCAGTTCGTCCTGGCGCCGGAACGTACCATCCGCTCGATCAAGCGGAAGATGGGTCAGGAAGTCACGGTCAGCCTGGGAGACCGAAAAGTACAGCCCCCAGGAAGTTTCGGCGATCATCCTCCGGACGCTCAAGAACCGTGCCGAGAAGGCGCTGGGACACCCCGTCTCCAAGGCCGTGATCACCGTGCCCGCCTTCTTCAACGACGGCCAGCGCCAGGCGACTCGCGAGGCCGGCGAGCTCGCCGGGCTGGAGGTCGTTCGCATCATCAACGAACCGACCGCGGCCGTGTTGACCTACGACCCCCATCCCCGAGAAGCCGAACGGCTCCTGGTCTACGACCTGGGAGGCGGCACGTTTGATGTCTCGGTCGCCCAGGTCGAGAACGGCGTCGTCGAAATCCTCGCCAGCCACGGCGACACCCAGCTTGGCGGCGACGACTTTGATCAGTTGCTGCTCGATGATGTGTGCAATTCCTTTCAGAAGAAGCACGGTATCGACCTCCGCCAATCGCCGAGCTCCAAGTCTCGAGTCCTGCACGCGGTCGAAACCGCCAAGAAAGCACTCTCGTACGAGGCGGTCACGACCATCGAGGAAGAATTCATCGCCGAGAAGGCCGGCGTGCCCCTGAACCTGAATCTCGAGGTCCGTCGGGCCGAGTATGAAGACCTCATCCGCCCGCTCTTGAGTAAAACACTGCGATCGCTTGACGCCGCCTTGACCGACTCGAAGCTGCAAGCCAACCAGATCGACAAGGTCTTGCTTGTGGGAGGTGCGACGCGCACCCCGCTGGTCCATGAGCTGCTCGAGAGCCGCCTCGGCCGACCCGTGCATGCCGAGATCGAGCCCGACCTGGCCGTCGCCATGGGAGCCGCCGTGCAGGGGGGGTTGATCGCGGGAATCGACGTCGGACCTGTCCTGGTCGACATCACCCCGCACACCCTGGGTATCAAGACGCTGGGCGAGCTGCACGGATTCCGGTCAAGTCATTGCTTCTCCCCGATCATCCACCGCAACACGCCGCTGCCGGTGAGCCGCACCGAGATCTATTCCACCTCCCACGATTATCAGCGGGAGGCCGAGATCCGCGTTTATCAGGGCGAAAACGAAGATATTCGATTCAACGACCTGGTGGGCGAGTTCCTGATCGAGGGTCTGGCCAAGGTCCCTTCCCCGAACCAGATTCTCGTCCGCCTTGAGCTCGATCTGAGTGGCATCCTCAAGGTGACCGCTACTGAGAGAGCCACGGGGCTGGCCAAGCAGATCACCATCGACAGCGCCATGGAACGATTTCGCACCCGCGAGCGCAGCGATGCCGTCGATCGCCTGGAAGCGGTCTTCAGCACGGTCGACGAAGATGAGGTTGACGACGACGCCGAAGACGATTCGACCATCCTTCCCTTCCAGGCGGCGGGGTCGCCCAGGAGTCTCGACTTGAAGGATCACGGCGAGACAATGGACCCTGCCCTACGCGCTGTCGTCGAGGCGGCCAGGGGATTGGCCAGCAAGGCCGGACGCATGATTCCCGACGTCAGTGAAGAAGACGCCTCAGAGCTTCGCGCTCTGCTCGCGGACCTTCAGACGGCGATCGATCATCGATCGACGGAGAGAATCCAGAAAGTCAGCCGAGAGATCGAAGACATCGTATTTTACCTGGAAGACGCGTGATGGCCATGGCAGCGGCCGACCCGTCACCATGGGTCGGTCATGCGCCAAGGGAGAGAAGATTGATGAGCGGATCTCGCTCCGGTCAAGTACGATGCCCCACCTGTCGGGCAGTCCAGGATTGGGCTGACTGGTGCCGCCGCTGCCGGTGCGATCTTCGATTGCTTGGCGCCGCGTGGGCGGCTTACGACGACCACCGGCGGCAATGCATCCTCGACCTCGAAGCCGGCCAGCCGGCCCTTGCCCTTGGCCACGCGATCCGCTGCCATGAATTTCAGCCCGACGCCCATTCCCGCAAGCTGCTGGCCCTTTTCGCCCTTTATCAAGAAGACTGGGAAACCGCCTTGCGATTGGCACAAGCGGCTTCTTCTGAGCATTGACGACTCCCCTTACGCCTTCCCGGGCTTCAAGATCAGCACCACGGGCCGCCGACAGTTCCCATTCCGAATAACCGGCTGATCTCACTGTTGACATGGTTGTGCATGGTTCACGAATCCTCCCGGCGAAATCCCGCTCGCCCTTTCTGTTCACTTCATACTGCCCAGACAAGGGGTTGAACTCACGCGAATTCTCGCCGTTCCGGCAGAATCACCGCGGCCATCATGGGGGCGAGTGAGAGCACCGCGCGGCCTGGCATCTCCCCAGCCGGTTCGAACGAATTGCCGGATTCTCAGCGGCCGGGATCATCGGCACGGGGTAGTCATTGACGAGCGGACATGCAACTTGAGGCGCTGGAATCGGGTACGGCCGAGGAACGCCAACGAGTGCGGGTCGGTTTCAGTTTTGAGGCACCTGAGATAGTGAACAGTCTGCGGACGTTGATGTGGGACTTTTGGGGTGTCCTGTCCCACGAGGTTTTCTGATCGCCCCGACGGACACATCTCAGTGCCGATCTGCTATGTATCAAAAGGTTTGCGGAGCGAGCGGTCACGCGCGGAGGGCACGCCAGACGACCCGAAAAGACCGCCATGTGGATTTTGGGACGGGACTTGAAGGCGCAGTCTCTCCGTGCTCGCACGACGGCGAGCTGATGGGATACATTTGACCAGATGACTGCGGGGCCATGCGAGCCACTTCTGTCATCAACAATGGATCACATCTCGCCATACTGGTTCATCAGGGGAGTGACCCCACGCCGCCGTATCAGGCGTTGGTGATCCGACAGAGCGCCACGCTTTTGTCAAAGGCTTCGAAAGCCACGGGGACGTTAGGCGTTGTTCGGCTCAAAGGCCCTCGCGGTCACGTGAGGTCGTTCTCCCCCTTCGAGTTTAATTCTACAGCAGTCACCCCCAGTTTGGCCAAGACTTCGGGCAGAATCTCACCCAGCCGACGCGGCCCGCATTGCTGTCGGCGGTTACTCGGTTGCATCGCCTCGAAGAGGCTTTTCGCCTCGGGCGCGTGCTCGCTCTTGGGGATGTGGTCGCTGGCCGCTTGCAGATCGGCCATAACTTGGGCCATCGAACTGCCGTGCTCGGCGTGGAAGCAGGACAACTTGCGGAGGATGTAGTCCCGCTGCTGGCAGCTCGGATGGCGAAAGACTTGGCCGCCGGCTACCATCTGGTAGGCAATTCGGCAGAACCGTTTGGCGGCGCGGACGCACATGGCTCGGTGATCGATCCCCGCGACCAGCCACCGTTCTCTGAGGGTCTGGAAGAAGTGATTGCAGGTCAGCAGGTTGTCCGCGATCATCATGATCACGCCGCGCAGCTTGCGGTTGGCGCGGCGTACCAGGGGACCATCGCAACGGTCAACCCTGTCGCTCTGGTACCGCGAGGGATAGATGCCGGCTCGGCCCGTGATCGCTTGGTCGCTGGCGTAGTTGGTGATCGGTCCCATCTCGCCAGCAAATTCCGCGGCCGTCACGATGCTGATGCCGGGGATGCTCAGGAGCACCACGTAAGGAGTGCGCACCAGAAAACCGGCCATTTTCTGCTCCAGCTTGCCGATTTGCTCGAGCCGGGTGCACCGCTCGTCATCCAGCGACAGCAGTACTATATTGTACATTTCTGCATATTCTGTGGAACCCTCGATCCCCTGGGCCCAGCCCAGGATTTTCTCCAGAGTGCGGCGCTGGAAGCGCACCCCCAGCGACTTGAGGAGCTGGGCCATTCCTGTGATTCCCAGCGAGCGAACCTCCGAGGCGGATGTCGTGCGCCGGGCGATCGCATGGGCTGCTGGGTTGTCGAAGACGTCCTGGAAGAGGCCAGTATATCCTGGCATAAGAACATCAAGTAGCGCATGGATCTGATTGCGGAGTGAGGCGTTCTTCCGCACCAGATCGCGGCGATGGCGTGCCAGCAGACGAAGCGGCCCGTGAATCTCGTCGAGTGGAGGCTCGAGGAGACCGAAGCCGTTGGTGGTCGCGCGGTGGATAGCGAAAAGATCGGTGTCGTCGGTCTTGTTGCCGGGATCGGCCGGCAAGCGATATTGCTTGGTGGTCAGCGGGTGAACGATCCTCGTTTCAAACTTATTGGATGTGAATGCGCGTTTAACTGGCAAGTGGTAAATGCCGGTCCGCTCGATGGCGACGATGACGTCGCCCAGGCCGTGACGTTGGATCGCCTGGCGGAGCTCGGCGACGGCGGTGGCGAAGCCATGGCCATTGTGCTCGAGGACCGTGGGAGGAACGAGAATGCGGCCATAGAAGTCGGCCAGCATCCATTTGGACCGGGCCTTGGCACAATCGACAGCCACGATGCCGAAGTGCTCAGGCCCGACCTTCTGGACCCGGGGATGGAGCGATCCGGAAGGTTTGGCGACGTCAAAATAGCGCCGCGATTTCCGTCCGCTCGACTTGACCTTGGTAGCCATGCGAACACCTCCTGGGAAAGGGACGTGGAAAGTCCCAACCACCACAAGGTAGTCCGGATGGCGCGGAGAGAAGAGTTATTTCCCTCAGAGAAACCACATAGTCGAGTAGCGGAGGGGCGGTGTAACCCGCCGCCTCCGCCCTCGTCAAACCGGACATGAAGATTTCCCTCATCCGGCTTGCCCGGACCCGTTCGCTCCGAGGCATGCACTGGTGTCCCAGCTTGGCCGCAGAGCTAGAGCTCAGCTCAGGCAGGAGGTGTGATTCCGTAATCGGGTTTCCCCAAGCGGTCCTCCGTCCCTCTTCCGGCCCATGAGTCCGGCAGGGGCCCTTCGCTCCACGGGAATTACCCCGCTTCCTCGCTACTATGGCCCCCTCCGACTCCCGACTCGGCCGACAGGCAGTTATGGTTTCCCGTCCGTCGTTGATCCGGATCCCGGATCACCAAGTCGGGTCTCTCAGGTTCCCGTGTTGATCTTTCGACGCCTGCTGTCCCGTATCACCCCGGAGGACCCGCCCGTTGCATCTGCTCGTTGCTTCCCGGGCGGCATCGGGCTTCACCACACTAGAAAGGCTGGCCATCCCCATTGTAGTATTTCGAGGCCGAAAGGGTTCGCTTGCGCTACGGCTGACGTCTTCGCGTTCCCGGGCTCCGACGACGAGGTTACCCCAGTCGCCGCCGAGTCGGCTTCATGGTGAACGAGCAAGTACCATGGTCAGTACCTTTCAACTGACAAGATCAACCGAGCTTTGCCTGACGCACCCAGTGGGACAAAGTGAGACTTTTTCAACGTGATTCCAGCGTCTGTACAGTGGTGTAAACAGCGTGGAGAAACGCGATACCAATCCCGGTGCGCGGGAAGACTCGTCGTCTGCAATCCTCCCGTCTTGGCTCACTTCTTCTCCCTTCATCGACGGACACATGCCACACACCACGCCGCGGCACCTGCGGTTCACCGATTCGTTCTTACTGACTCCAGCAGACTTAACTGAACAAAAAGCTATATAGCTCCGTAGTAGAGGTATGAGACCTATCGGAACTGCACAAGAACTCGAACGCCGGCGCCGCCGAGCCGTTCAACTCGTCAAACAGGGCGAACATCCCAACGATGTCGCCCGCTTCCTCGGCTGTGGCCGATCCTCTGTCTACACCTGGATGAAACTGGATCGCCAAGCCCCCCAACAGCTTGCCGCCAAAGCCCATCCCGGCCGGACTCCAGGCCTCGATGCCGATCAGCTTGGGCGACTCGAAGAGTTGCTCCTGAAGGGGGCCAAGGCCCACGGCTGGCGCACCGAACTCTGGACTGCCGACCGCGTCGCCGTGCTGATCGAGCGCCATTTCGGCATCGCCTACCACCCCGAACACGTCCGCAAGATCCTCAAGTTCCGGTTGCACTGGACCAGCCAGAAGCCGCAACGCAGGGCCAAGGACCGCGATGAGGATGCCATCGCCGCCTGAAGGCGTCAGAAACTGCCCCAGATTGTCCAACGGGCCCGCCGCCGCAAGGCGCACTTGGTTTTTCTCGACGAGAGCGGGTTCATGCTGACCCCGACGGTCCGCCGGACCTTGGCCCCGCGGGGCCAGACGCCGATCTTGAAGACCTGGGACCGGCACGACCGCATCTCGGCCATCAGTGCCGTGACGATCAGCCCCAAGCGCAGGCAACTGGGGCTGTACTTCCGGTTGCTGCCTGTAGGCGCTAATGCTCATGGCGAGGACACCGTCGCGTTCCTGCGTCAGCTCCGCGATCACATCCGCGGGCCGCTGACGATTCTCTGGGACGGGGCGCAGATCCACGACCGTTCCCGGGTCGTGAAAGCCTACCTGGCCAAACACCCCGAGATTCTCACCGAGCGGTTGCCCGCTTACGCGCCGGAGACCAATCCCGACGAGAACGTGTGGCAACACACCAAGTACTCCCGGCTGGCGAATTTCGCCCCCGAGGATACAGTGGAAGCTGCACCGGGCGATGATTGAGGAGTTCGAGAGGCTGCACAGGCGGCCCGATCTGTTGGCGGCGTTCGTCAGGCATGCGAAGGTACCGGTTCGACTGCCGCGACTGTCTGGTTAACTATGCTGGAGTCAGTAATCCCAGTTTAATTATACATGATAAAGCCGGCTCCGATTCGCGCGAAGATTAGGTATCGACGGATGTCTCAGCAAAAAAGGCTTACGAGACAGCTTCTTTCTCAGACAGTGCGACGTCCCTTCACCGGGCAGCAAGGGAACGAGCCGCGGGAGGCAGCCACGATCGCACGAGTCATTCGCATAAGGATCAATCGATTCTTAGCCACCCGTGTTTCACACGCGCCACGCCATGGCGGGCTTGAGAAGCCGCCCCGATCGCCATTAGGATAGGACTAACAGGCACACTTGAACGCAAGGGGGATGCATGAGCGACGCCTCGTTCCTCATCGAAGAAGTGGACGACCCGGCTGAGGTCGCGCGGTGCAGAGCCCAAGACGAGCGCGCCAGACGCAATAGCGACTGGCTGCAATCTCATTGGCCCGACATCTTGCCCCGTGCACGTGGCAATTTTGTGGTTGTCGCGGGGCAGCAAGCGTTCATTGCTGAGACGCCCGAAGCTGCCTGGGCCTTGGCCCGCGAAGCGCATCCCGAAGACAATGGCGCGCTGGGCCAATATGTCTTTCCCGGAGAAGGGCCCCGGATTTATGCGAATCGTTGGCCAATGGCGAGTTTGTGACGACGGTGTGACCCGTCCCGCCCTCGTGGCGAAAGTTCAGGCCGACGACGGAGCATACCACGTCGATGTCTTTCTGGTTGATTCGTGCGCCGATCGTACGGTGTTCAGCGACAACCTACGATTGCGCCTCGGATTCGACCTCTCACCCGCACCGGAGACCTTGATTCTCCAAGGCATCAGTGGCGTTTGCGGTTTCGTGGTTGTGAAAACCGTTATCGAACTCACTCGCGACGACGCCGGACCTGTCCACCTACGTGGTGAATTTGCCGCTTTCACCGACTCCACCGCGACTGACTTGAGTATTCTTGGACGCGACGTTCTCAACCATTTCGACGTGATCCTGAGTCGCCGACGAAGCGAAGTCCTGCTCCTGGCACCCAACCACTCGTACAGGGTTGAAGGGAACTGAGGAACACACCCGCGGCCGCCAAACAGGGGATAAGGTGTCCTACGCCGAGCTGGCCCGCCGGCTCGAGCTCGCCCGTCCGAGCTGCCGCGTGGCGCTCGATGAATTCACTGAGGCAGAACGGTGGAGCCACCCGGTCGCGGTGGGACTGGTCGAGAGCGACTGGGGCGTCCGTCACGTGGTCAACCGCGTGCGTGCCCAGCGCTCGATGCTGCACGCCGGTCTCGTCCTGATCCGCGATGGCGAACCCGCCTTCCGCGCGAAGCGTGACCCGTTCGACACCGGCGCGTTCGGCCTCGATCGCCGGAGCAAAGCCTACCTGATCCACTCGGCACTGAACAACGAAGGGATGCCGGAGGTGAGTCTTGAGATCGGCGAAAGGGATGGATCTCTGCCGCGAAAGTGCTGAGTCCCGCCTCCTCGATTCTTCGCGGGACCAATACGAAATGGCGAGTGGCCCGGAAGGAAGAGGCGACTGAAACCGCTTTGACAAATTCAGGCCGCCGTCGGGCAGAGTCCATCACTTTCGATCCGAAAACGGTCCCTGGCAAATTATCGCTGGCCGTGAGAAAGGCGTGGTGGACTTTGTCATTCTCGTGTTCCGTTAAGACCGAAACCGCGCAGCCAGGCTTCTCCGACGTTTGTCGATATTCAGAATGTCCCCATTTTCACCCTATGTCCCCATTTTCACCCTATATTCAGAATGTCCCCGTTTTCACCGGACGTGCCGGCAGTAAGGACGCAACGTCCTGGACTACCTGAGTTCGTGTTTCCAGGCGGCTCGGAACGGCCAAGCGATCCCCTCCCTCCTGCCGGACGCTCAAGCGGAAATCAAAGCCGCCTGATTCCAGGTTTGCCGCCCCGGTGACCGGCTACGTGGAGCACTTGCAGGACGGTCGTAGGGGCGTCTTCCCCGTGAACGGAGACGGCGAAAGCATGACCAGCCCCGGCACAACCGCGATCATGCCGGGGCCTTCCAATTCGCCAACGAGAGAAAGCACGGTCACTTGCGCAGGTACAGCCAGATGAAGCCTGTTCGGTCATCCTTCATGAATTGCGACTGCTGCTGGAAGAGGTCCTGGATGCGTTGCTGCGCCTTCGGGCGCTCCTTCTCGTCGTCCTTCGATATAGCGTGAAGCTTTTCGCTCGCCTCGCCCAGCGTCTTCATCCACTCGGCCAATCGCTTTTTGAACTCCTGTTCGCTGAGGCCATCGGCGGGGGAGAACAACGGCGCCAAGTCGCCGACCAGGATGTCGAGCTTCCCGTCGTCGTTGACGTCATCGACCCAGATCCGCGTGTGGCTGAGCGGCCCCTTGAGGTCCGAATCGCGGAGGATCGCGCCGTACTCGAGCGTGGGGCCGTGCTCGATCAGCACGCGGAAGGGCTCAAGACGAGGCGGCTTGCCAGGCCCAGCGCGGTTCTCGGCCCATTGCACTCCTCCCTCGCCCGATCCGCTCAGGATGTCGAGATCGCCGTCGCCGTCCCAGTCGATCACGAACGGATCGCCGTGATGCGCCCTCGAACTTCAGCGGCCGGTCGCCGGCCTTCATCTCCTCCGGCTTGGGGAGGAACTTGCCGTGCCCCTGACCCTTGAACAGGTAGAACAAGCCGGGGAAAGTGCCGACGACCAGGTCGAGGTGGCCGTCACCGTCCCAGTCGACCGCGAACGGCCGGGTGCAGATACCATTGGCCCAGTCGTCCCCTTTGCCGGGCTTGCTCCGGACGGGGATGATCAGCGGCTCGCCGTCGGTGCCCTTCAGCACCTCAGCCTTGCGGAACGTCCCGTCCGGCTTGCCGTACAGGACCTGGAACAGGCCCGCCATGTGGTCGTTTCCCCTGCGGGAGTAGGAGCCGGAGAGGATGTCGCGCCGGCCGTCGCCGTCGAGGTCCACAAACTGTGGAGTGGAGCTGGTGCATCACCACACGCCCGGGACTTCGGCCACCGCCCCGTCGGCCTTCAGCCACTCGCCCGGCGCGAGCTTGCCGTCCCCGAGGTTCCTGTAGACGCGGATCTTCCCATCGCGGTACTGCCCGACGAGCAGGTCCTTCTTGCCGTCGCCATCGATGTCGGCCCAGCACGGGCACGCCCAGCCTGGGCTCTCGACCCGCACCGGCACGCCGGCCGCCTTGAGCCTCACCGGCGGCTGGAACTCGGACGGCCCTGCGAATGCCACGGTTCCGCCCGCCAGGACCGTTGAGAGTAACATCAGCCTCATCGTTCGCCTCCCAGGGGTTCATCTCTCGGACCGGGGCTTCGACGTTTGTCGAAGGCCTTCAGGATAACCGCCCCGAATTCCTTCCTCAAGGGCAAGTCGGGCGCTGCCTCCGGCTCGGGCGTCCGTGAACCGAGCCTCGCGGTCGGCTCCCCGCTCTCCTGTTGAGGAACGCATGGTCAATGGGACGATGCCCGATTCCCGATTGGGGTACGTGTTTCGCGTGTTCGAGGCGCCGCTTTGCCTTGCTTTGTAGGGTCCGCACAGCGGACCGTCTTCGATCCGACGGCCCGGCGACGGACGGTCCGCACAGCGGACCCCACAAATACTATCCCAGTGCCATCGGGCCCACCGACATGGTCGACCGGTGCCGTCACTCTCCCCGATCGCCTTGAGCACCCCGCTCGGGATGCGTGCGGTCCAGTAGTTCGCACACCCGGCGCAAGCCCGCCGGATCGAGGGAATCCGGGGCTGACGGGCCCGCGCCTAACCGAAGCTGCATCCACCTGAAGCTGGCACCCCGGACATCGCGGAGTAGGCCGAGTAGTGCACGAAGGACCTCGGGCGGGAGGCCGGCCGCCGCGGAGAGGATTTCGCTGTCGGGGCTGCTGCTCACTACCATGTCGCGGAGCACGGCACCGGCGACCTCTTCCGCTATTAACACCCCCTGCGGGTAATGCTTCGACAACTTCCTCGCGGTCAAACTCCAGATCGGGCCCATCGCCGTGGTCCCTCCGCCTCGCTCAACGATCCCCCCAGCTCGTTGGACACCTTACCGGAAAAACGCTGTACCGAGGCGTGAACGCTTACGGCGTCGGCCGCAAGCTCGCTTAGTTGACGTTAGCCTCTGCTTAAGTTAATCTTGCATCAACACGTTTACGCACCCGGAGACGCTTTGCCTCCGCTCCGCGCCAAGGAGAGACAACGACGTGGCCTCCTTGTTCGTCATCCAAGGGGCCGACCAGGGTAAGCGTTTCGAGTTCAAGTCCAGTCCCGTGGCCTTGGGGCGTGAGAACTCGAACGCGATCCGGCTTCACGATACTGAGGTCTCGCGCCGTCATGCCGAGCTCCGGCAGGATGAGGAGATTTATCGCATCGTTGACCTGGGGTCTGCCAACGGCACGTTCCTCAACGGTCAGCTTGTCAATCAGGCACCTCTGCAATCCGGCGATCGACTCCAGCTTGGCCAGACCGTGATGCTCTTCCACGAGGGATCCGCAAACTCCAAGCGCGACCTCACGGCTCGTGTGGATCTGCTCTCAAGCAACAGTGCCGAGGATCGCTCGGCCATTCTCAAGAGCATTCCATCCAGCGAAGGTTCCCGGGTTTTGCAGAAGCCAGAAGTCACCGGCGGCATGCTTCGCGAACATCTGGCGAGCCTTTCGGTCATGTATCGGGCCACCCAGGCCATCAGCCATATCCTCGATATCGATTCCCTCTTGCCGCAGATTCTCGAACTCGTGTTTGAATCGATCGGGGCCGACCGCGGGGCAATCCTGCTCAAGGAAGAAAACGGCCGCCTTGTGCCCAAGGCGGTGCGCTGGAAAGACCCGTCCGACTCGGACGAGCGGATGACGATCTCACGAACGATCATCGACTACGTGCTCGAACAAGGTCAGGGGGTCATCACCACCGACGCCCCCGCCGACAAGCGATTCAGCCCCGCGCAATCGATCGTCGAGTACCATATACGAGAGGCGATCTGCGTGCCGATCCAGGGCCGGCACACGACGCTCGGCGTGCTCTACGCCGACATCCAGGCCGCGGCCGGCTTCGCCCTGGCCCCGACGGGAAAAGGCGCCGGCGGCCGCAGTTTCTCTCAAGACCAGCTCATGCTGATGGTTGCCATCGGCCACCAGGCCGGCCTCGCGATCGAGAACACCACATTCTACAATGCCAAGATCCAGGCTGAGCGCCTGGCCGCGGTCGGCCAGACCATTGCCACGCTCTCGCACCACATCAAGAACATCCTCCAGGGCATCCGGGGCGGGTCGTATCTGATCGACCTGGGTCTCAACGAGAAAGACGAGACCATCGTCCGCCGCGGCTGGACGATCGTCGAGAAGAACCAGACGAAGATCTATCACATGGTCATGGACATGCTCTCATTCTCGAAGGATCGAGAGCCGGCCCTCGAGCCCTCGGACTTGAACGAGACGGTCGGCGACGTGGTCGAGCTGATGCAATCGCGCGCAGCGAGCTGGGTGTGGCCCTCACATGGACCCCCTGCGAGGATATGCCCCGGGTCATGCTCGACCCGGAGGGAATCCACCGCGCCGTGCTGAACATTGCGACCAACGCGATTGACGCCTCCGAGGGCGCCCAGGATGCCGCCGTGACGATCACCACCGAATGGAATGCCGAATCATCCGTTGCACGAATCCGGGTGTCCGACAACGGGGTCGGCCTCGATGAATCCGAGATCGCCTCCATCTTCCAGATCTTCGCATCGACGAAGGGATCACGCGGAACCGGGCTGGGCCTGCCGGTCTCCCAGAAGATCATCCGCGAGCACGGAGGAACCATCACGGTCATCTCTCAGCCCGGGCAGGGCGCTGACCTTCGTGATCGAGCTTCCCATGACCCGTAAGGCCGACCCCAAGGGAGTGGCCGACCAGACGATGATGGGATAAAAAAGAGCACTCGGGGCCGATCGTCATTTCACCAAGTCACGGCGCTTCTCCTGCGGGTCGATCCAGAGCCAGGCGAGCGCTCCGGACAGACAGATTACACCGCCCAGGGTGACGGCAGGGCCCCATCCGTAGTGCTGGCCAATCAAAGGGGTCAAGTACGGAGCGAGGAAGCCACCGGCGTTGCCACCGGTATTGAGGATTCCCGCCGCCGCTCCTCCCCGGCGTCCGCCCAGGTCAACGGCCGTCGCCCAGCATGGACCCTCGGCCATCCCGACGGCTGCAAAAGCCAGCGAAAACCACATCACAATCCAGGCGGGCTCTCGAGCGTACACTCCCACAAAAAGCAGCACGGCACCGGCAGAGATGCCCAGCATGGGAACAATCTTCCGGCTACTGGGTGTCCCCCTGGCGTGCTCGATCTTGTCTGAGAGCCAGCCGCCAAGCGGCATTCCCACGGCCATTGCCAGAGGAGGGATAGCGGCGTAATTCTGACTGATCGCAGTTGGGAGATTCAGTACCTTCTCAAAGTAGTAATCCACCCAGTAGAAGAACATGTATTGAAAATAACCGACGCAAGCATAGCTCAGTGTCACCAGCATGAGGCCGGGCTCTGCAGCAAAGTGTGCCACGCCGTCGAAGCGTCGGGCATGTCTTCCGGCACTTGCTCGGATTCGGGTGCATCCGCGGCGAGCACTGTCCAGACCAAGCCCAGAATCAACGTCACAACACCCATGACGACAAAGGCAAGGGGCCAGTCGAGCCATTTGATCATGGCTCCAAATAAGGGAGGAGAGGCCGCGATTCCGACCAGAGCAGCTCCGTTAATCATGCCGTTGGTCCGCGATCGCCCCGTGGGTGGCACCCATGTTCCTACCGCCCGCGCACCCGATGGATGCAGTGGGGCCGAGAAGATCCCCATCAGGCCACGAACCAGTAAGAGAGCAAGGAAGATGGAGCCCGACTCGCTAAGAGTGAACCCGACGACGCCGGTGAGCGTCACGAAAATCGCCGAACTGAAGCAGACCATCATGAGCGCGGCACGCGTCCCAAACCGGTCGATAAACAGTCCGCCGGGAATCATGAAGATTGTGTACGTGACCAGGAACGCCGAATAGATCATGCCCATCCGCGTCGGCGAGATGTTGTATTGCGGCATGATTCTCATGACGCCGGCCTTCGCCATGCTATATCGATTGAATTGGCTGACGAGCGCAATGGTCATGAGCAAGGGGACGATCGCCAGACGCGGGTTCTTGCCAACGTCCGCTGGTTCAGTAGACCCTCGGCCGGTGCAGCATCGAAACGGTTTGCCATGATGGTCGTCCGGGTCCCTGGCGTGGGAAGGAAAGCTCTCGAATCGTCGCCAGGTTACGTTAACCCCTCGCGCGTGAAAAGACCAGGCGCTAAGCGATGATCGCATAAGGAGGCAGTACTGCGGCGTTGACTGGCTGCCTGCCGAGCCATGCCGACTACACTTGCTTGCATGCGACACGATCGTCGGGAGGTAACGGCTTCCTGGTGAGGCACATTCGCGGCTACACTGAGCCACTTTGAGCGGAGCCTGGTCACCCTGGACGCCGGACGTGGACCCAAGAATCTACAAAAAGAATCGTGAGCGATGGGATCGAATGGAGCGCGCGGTCCGCGCCCTTCGTCCTTGGTTCGACTGGCGGTCGTACCGCTCGCTCGTTCTGCTTTTTGTGGTCTCCATGGCGGTGTTTCTCTGGCCGCTTTTCGTGGACATCGCCATCGCGGTTGTCTTTCGCATTCCGGCTTGGTTCCGCAACTCGCTGGGTCAGGCAACGCTCATCACTCTCATGGTCGTGGGGCTGCGGCGGATCTGGCACGACAAGCCGGGCGATGTTTGGCTGTCGCCTCCAGATCAGGAGAATCGGCCGGTTCGAACCACGGCGGCTCGCTGGTTGCCCTGGGCGCTTCGACTTGCCGTGGCCTCGCTGGTGATTCCGCTCATGCGCAATCTCGACGGGTTGGGATTCGCCGACTGGGATTTCGTGCTAGACAAGTTCGAGGCGCTGCGGAGGACGATTCTGGTTTGGGGTCAGTTTCCCTGGTGGAACCCATGGTGCCGGGGCGGGTTTCCGCTTGCGGCCGAGCCGCAAATCGGTGCTGTGTCGATCGCCACACCACTCGTGCTGCTGTTGGGGACGACGATCGGCCTGCGGATCGCGGCTGTGCTTTGCGTGCTCATCGCGGTCGAGGGAGCTTACCGGCTCGCGTGGCTCTGGTTCCGAGAGCCCTGGTCGGCGACCGCGGCGGCCTTGATCTACGGACTGAACGGGGCCGTGATCGTCAACGTGGCGCAGGGGTACATCCTGGCCATGAGCTACTGCAGTGTTCCCTGGCTGGCTTATCACGCCTTCCGAATCGGCCAGAGATTCGCCGACGGGCTCTGGCTGGGCTTCTGGTTGGCCTTCGTGGTCATGAACGGCATTCAGTATCTCAGCTTGTATGGCGCGATACTCACAGTGCTCGTCTGGATTCGCGCGCCTGCGCGTCCAGCAGCCAGATGAACGGTCGCGGCTCCTCGTCCACACGCTGACGGCCCTGGGAGTATTCCTGGTGCTCTGCGGCTGGCGCCTGGCCACGGTCTTGGTGGTGATGAACGACGATCTGCGCGAGCGCATCACTTTTTGGGATGAGTCACCCTCTGTCATCTTTCATTACCTCCTGGCCCGTCCCAAGCTCGATTGGCCGAGAGAGCTCCCCGGTCCGTTTCACGCCGTTTACATTGACTTGATTTGCTATGTTGGCCCCGTGGTTCTCCTGCTCTTCTTCGCCAGCATGCTGCGCGGCTGGCGATGGTGGCACACTCTGGCGATTCTCTGCGCCTGGCTGGCGATCGGCTCGGTACGCTGGTACCAGCCAAGTTCCTGGCTGTCTTACTGGCCTTTCTTTCGTTCAGCGCACGTGGTGACTCGATGGCGTCTCATGGCCCTCCTCGGCGTGGCTCTGGCCGTCGCGAGCGAGTTGGCGACGCTGGCGCAATTCGCGTCAGGCCGCTGTTCGCGGTCTGGCGGCCCTGCTCGTTGTTGGAATCGCGGCTGATTTCCTCTCACTGGCCCACCAGCAGTTCCCATTGGCTTTCAGCGTGCGGCCCGAGCCGAGTTTTTTCCCTGGACCGCCTGTCGCCACAATCGTCAATGTCAGAGACGGCCTGGGCTACCCGTGTGCGACTCGAGGCTATGGCGTGATCCGCGGCTATGAGCCGATGCTCAGCTACCGCCGCGATGCGCCGACGCTGCGCCGGCCGCGTGAGGATCCCGATTATCGGGGCGAGGCGTGGACCGACTATGGACCGATCGAGCCCGTGTACTGGAGCCCGAACCGGCTGGTCTTCCAGGTTCAGCCCGGGCAGGAGGTGTACATCAACCAGAACCCGGGATCATGGTGGTGGGTCAACGGCCAGCCAGCATTCCCGGGGCTGCGGTGCGCCGACATGATGGTTTCCTTTCGCCGTCAGAGCCGACGAACGGGGTCGGCTCGACTTGAGAATCCATCCTCTGGGTCTGGAGGCCGGGATCGGCCTGCATGTGCTGGGGTGCTTGCTGCTCGCCGCGGCATGGGCCGGCCATGCGCGTCTTTGCCGGAGCACAGGCCTACATCACGCGAGGAGTTGAACGGGACCGGGATTCAGGCTGAGGCTCAACCTTGAGAGAAATCTCGTTGCTCCGGGCGGGTATCGGCCTTGAGAATCTTGTTCATCTGATCGAGGGCGTAAGCGTTTTCCTCCTCGGTGTTCGAGGCCACGCAGTCGCGGGGAACGATCAGATTGAAGTCGCGCATGTAGGCGTCGTTGGCCGTGAAGAGCACGCAGATATTGGCGGCCAGGCCCGTCAGGATCACGGTCTTCGTACCGAGGTACTCAAGCAAGATATCAAGGCTCGTGGAGAAAAAGCCCGAGTGTTTCGGCTTGAGCACGAAGTAATCGTCTTTCTCGGGGCGGAGCAGCTCCACGATGGGCCGGCCGCGTACGCCATCCTGGAGGCAGTGGTCGACCTGGACGCTGAAGTCAGATCGCCAGCGGCCGAAGTTATCGTTGACGTAGATTGCCGGAATGCCGGCCTGATCGGCGCGCGTCTTGAGGGCCGCGATCTGCCTGGCCATGGGCAGAGCGTGGCGCAAGAGCTGGTCACCCTCGGGAAACTCAAAGTCATTGATCACGTCGATCAGCAGCAAGGCAACGCTGGCCTTGTCTGGAGCGTTGCCGTGCAGGTCTTCATTTTTCGCGGCCATGGCGATCTCTCTCCGATCGGGTCCAGGTCCAGGCGCGAGCCCGAGGCGGCAACACTCGCGCCGTCGCTGTCGGTTCACCGAGACAATGCAAAAATGAGCCCGCTTGCGGTCTTTCCTGAGTCCAGCACAATTAAGTAAGTGAGCGCCTTGGATTGTCCTTGGAGATCATGCTTGTGGAGACCGAGCGGCCAGGATATGCTTCCTAAAAAGGAGAGGATAAATACTTCGAGTTCTGTTTATCGCGAGCCTGATACGGAGACGGAACCTGGTCTGACGGATCGTTGGAGGTCAGAGTCGATCAAAAAACGGTCTGATCGTCAGCCCCCGGGCCCCTCTGCTCACCACACACGGATGGATCAATGTTAACCTACCTGTCGCAACTATTCGACACTACGGGTTTTCCTCCCCGTTGGCACTGTGGTTCATGGACCTCTGTGCACGGTTGGTTGCACATCCTCTCCGACTTGGGCGTGTGGTGCGCGTATCTCGCGATCCCCTGCATCCTGGGCTACTTCGTCCTTCGCAGGAAAGACATTCCATTCCGCCCGATATTCTGGCTGTTTGCCGCCTTCATCCTCGCTTGTGGCACGACTCACCTGATGGAAGCCATCATTTTCTGGTGGCCGGCGTATCGACTGGCAGGCGTAATCAAACTGCTGACGGCGATCGTTTCCTGGGGCACCGTAATGGCCCTGATTCCGGCAACGCCGGTCGCGCTTGCGATGCGTAGTCCGGGGGAGCTTCAGCGGGAGATTTCCGCCCGCCGAGTCGCTGAGGAGTCCCTTCGGCGAGCCAATTCCGAGCTGGAGCGGCAGGTCGAAGAACGAACGGTGGAACTGGCCAGGGCGAATTCCGCCCTGCGCTACGAACGCGAGTGGTTGCGAACGACGCTGGACAGCATCGGTGATGCCGTCATGGCGACCGACACCGACGGCCGGGTGACTCTCATGAATCGAGTAGCCGAGTCCTTGACCGGATGGACCAGCAACGATGCTGTAGGCCAGCCACTTGAGAGGGCGTTCGATCTCATCATCGAAACAACCGGGAAAGGGCCTGAGAGTCCCGTGGCGAGAGTGCTGCTTGGAGATATCGCAGGCGAGTCACGGAACAGAGCGATCCTGATGGCGAAAGATGGGACAAAAAAAACAATTATTGAAAATGCGTCGCCGATTAGAAGTGAGGATGGAAATCTCATCGGCGCCGTCCTCGTTTTTCAGGATATCACCGAGCGCAAACAGGCCGAGGACGAGATTCGTGACCGCGCAGCCCGCCTCCGCGCGATCGTGGACACGGCGGCCGATGGGATCATCACCTTCGATTTGCGCGACATGGTCGAGTCCTTCAACCCCGCCGCCGAGCGGATGTTCGGCTACGGGTGCGAGGAGGTCATCGGGCAGAACGTCAGAATGCTCATGCCGGCACCTTACCGGGAGAAGCAAGAAGGTTGCGTGTCCGGTTGCCTGAATACGGGGTTGAGCAAGATCATTGGGATCGGCCACGAGGTCGTTGGCCAGCGCAAGGACGGCTCAACCTGCCCCATGGAACTGGCTGTGAGCGAGATGAGCGTGGGTGGCCGGCGCATGTTCACCGGCATTGTGCGTGACATTAGCGACCGGAAGCTGGCCGAGGTCGCTCTTAAACAGGTCGAGGCACGCTACAACAGCCTGGTCGCGTCAACCGGGGTGATTGTTTGGGAGATGGAACTCGATGGGGTCCTGGCTTCGTTCAGTTCGGCGTTTGAGACCATTACCGGCTGGTCGAGAAGCAACTGGATCGGGTGCCGGTTTGATGGCCTTATTCACCCCGAGGATCTTGAATCCGCCCGACGGTGGCACGACCGAGCGAGGCAAGGCGAGATGCTGCCTCGCTTCGAGCTGAGAATCCGGACCCGGACAGGCGAGCATGTAACTTGTGAATTCCTGCTGGTCACGCGAATTCGAGAAGGCATCGAAGACCGGATTCTGGGTATCACTCGCGATATCACCGAGCAGAAACGGATGGAGCGAGCGTTGGAACAGTCCGAGTCGATACGCCGGGCCAAAGAAGCCGCCGAGCAGGCCAGTCGAGCCAAGAGCGAGTTTCTCTCGAACGTCAGCCACGGCCTCCGGACTCCGTTGACCGCCATTCTCGGCTTCGCCGAGCTGCTAGAGGAAGACCCTTTCCTCAAGGAGGGCCCCTCCGTGATCCAGGAGTATCTGGGCACCATGCATGAGAATGGCAATGTCCTCCTGGCCCTCATCGACGACCTGCTCGATATCTCTCGGATCGAAGCGGGACAGATCCATATCGAGCGCGAGTCTTGCTCGCTGGCAGAACTTCTCTCCGATGTGGTCGAATCGCTTCGCGCCAGGCGGAAGCCAAACGGTTGCTGCTGGTGACGGAGCGCTTAAGCGTGATTCCGCCGCGTATTGTCACAGATCGGCTCCGGCTTCAGCAGATTCTCATGAACCTGCTGACCAATGCGATCAAGTTCACCGAGCAGGGCACGATCCGGTTGACCGCTCAGTCAATCGATCACCCGGGATCGGCTAGATCTCTCCGATTCGAGGTGAGTGACACCGGAATCGGGATGACGGCCGAAGAGATATCCGGCTTGTTTCAGCCGTTCTACCGGGTTCGATCCGGGGCGCCGGGCGGGCCGCCAGGGACCGGTTTGGGACTCGCAATCTGCAAGCTACTCGCCAAGCGGTTGGGCGGAGAGATCACGGTGCGGAGTGCCCCCAAGGTTGGCACCACCTTCACCTTGGCGATTCCTGCCGACTTGCCCGAGGACGTTGCCCAGATTCAAGAGCCTGGCAGACTCCCCGGACTATTGTCTTTCGAGTCAGCGCCTTTGCACTCGCGGCAATTGCGCGGCCGGATCTTGCTGGCAGAAGACAACGATGCGAATCGACATTTGATTGGCCTGCGGTTGAACCGGGCAGGCGCTGAGGTGGTCGCCGTTCGAAACGGTAAGGAAGCCCTGGATTGGGTTCGCGATAAAGCCGAGCAGGGCCAAACCATCGATGCAGTGGTCATGGATATGGACATGCCCGTTATCGATGGATACGAAGCCGTGCGCCGCCTCCGCGCCAGCGGCTTCACCAGTCCCATCCTCGCGGTTACCGCCTACGCGAGAAGCGAAGACAGGGAGGAGTGTCTCGGCATGGGCTGCGATGACTACGTGAGCAAGCCCATCGAGTGGGATCGCTTTTTCCGCAAGCTGACCGAGCTCCTGGTCGGGGCGAGTGGGTTGTCAAGCCAGCGATGACTGGCGATCGCACGTTCGGCGGCATGACAGAATGGATAGAGAGATCCACGTCGTGCCGGTCCCGACCTGAATCCAGAACGGCGTCTCATCGATAAAGACAATCATGACGCCCCTGCGGCGAGCCTTTTTCATGCTGGGCCAGCCCCAGTTGAGCCAGTCCCGGTGGACCAGCGGCTGCAGCCGGGACGTTGAAGTCCTTATGCGGCGCCGGCCACTGGCTCAAGTCGCATAAGCGGTTGATCTCGATCCGCTGTGTCACGCGACACGGTGCTCGACCCACCTACGGGACGGTTCAAAACCGATGTGGAACATCAAATCTGACCGCTCTAACCGCGCTATTGTTCGCGAAATGGACCACTATGGACCGGGATATGCAGGGCCAGCTCGGTGTCGTAGCATGAGATCGTGCTTCTTCGCTGGCATCCGAACACAAGGCAGATCCTGATGGCCAACCATGTTGACAGCGTTTTGAGGCTGGTCACCGAGCCGGATTACAAGCCCATGACGCTCAAGGCGATGTCGCGGCGTTTCCACGTCAGCACTGACGATTACGCCGAGTTTCGCGCCCTGGTGAAGTCGCTGATCAAGGAAGGCAAGCTCGAGCTGGCCCGAGACAAGACGCTGCGCAAGCCCGACCACTCGGGTGCGATCATCGGCCTGTTCCGCCGCACTTCGAAGGGCTTCGGGTTCGTTCGGCCGCACACGTCGACCGCCCGGGCCGATCAGATCTACATCGCTCCGGACGCCAGCGGCGACGCTTCCAGCGGTGATGAAGTCGTGGTCAAGATCACCAAGCGGCCCAAGCAGGCGGGGATGAACCTCGAAGGGCGGATCGTGCAGGTTGTGGCACGAGCGTCGAGCCTGTTCGTGGGGACGTATTTCGAGGACGGCGCGGCGGGATTCGTGAAGATCGACGGCACGACCTTCACACGAGCCGATCTACGTGGGCGACCCCGGCGCCAAGGGCGCTCTACCTGAAGACAAGGTGGCCGTCGAGATCGTCCGCTATCCCACGCCATACCAGCAAGGGGAGGGGGTCATCACCGAGCTGCTCGGCAAGCGCGGCGCGCCTGGTGTCGATACGCTGACGATCATCCGGGCCTTCAATATTCCCGACACGCTTCGACGAGGCGGCGCTCGACGAGGCACGCGAGCAGGCCAGGCTCTTTTCCGAGCGAGTCCGAGACCGAGATCGGCGGCCGGCTTGACCTGCGCGAGCTCTTGACGGTGACGATCGACCCGGCCACGGCGCGTGATTTTGACGACGCGATTTCGCTTTCGCGTGACGAGAAGGGCTACTGGAGTCTGGGAGTTCACATCGCCGACGTGTCGCATTTTGTTCGACCCGCTTCCGAGCTCGATCGAGCGGCGCGGCAGCGCGGCACGAGCGTCTATCTGCCCGATCGGGTGATTCCCATGCTGCCGGAGATTATCTCGAACAGCCTGGCGAGCCTTCAGGCGCAGCGGCTGCGGTTCGCCATGAGCGCGCTCCTGGAGTTCAATTCCGAGGGCGTTCTCACCTCGCGGCGGTTTGCCCGGTCGGCCATTCAGGTTGACCATCGCTTCACCTACGAGGAAGCGATGGAAGTGATGAGCGATCCGAGCCGGGATCATCCAGGTGTCGCGCCGCCAGTGGTGCGGATGTTGTCGGAAATGCTCGAGCTGGCAATGATCCTGCGCCGCCGCCGGTTCGCGAGGGGTGCGCTCGAGCTGAGCCTGCCGGAAGTCCAGATCAAGCTCGGCCCCGCGGGCGGCGTCGCCGGGGCGAGCGTGGCGACATACGATCAGAGCCACCAGGTCATCGAGGAATTCATGCTGGCGGCCAACGAGGCGGTCGCGTCGTACTTGACGGAGCATCACGCGCCGTTCCTGCGCCGGGTTCATCCCGATCCGGAACCGCACAAGCTCGACCAGTTCGCCGAATTCGTCCGCAGCCTGGGGCTGTCGCTCGATCTGCCGCAGAGCCGGTTCGAGCTGCAACGAATCCTCAAGGAGACGGCCGGCACGGCGGAGGAATACGCGGTTCACTACGGTCTTCTGCGGAGCTTGAAGCAGGCGGTGTATACGCCCGAGCACGAGGGGCACTACGCGCTGGCCAGCGACGACTATTGCCATTTCACCTCGCCGATCAGGCGATACCCCGATCTGGTGGCTCATCGCCAGCTCGCGGCGCTCTTGGAGGGCAAGAAGCCGCGCGGCAATATCGACGAGCTGTTTGTCCTGGGCGAGCACTGCACGCGCACGGAGCGGCGGGCCGAGAGCGCAGAGCGCGAGCTGATCAAGGTCAAGCTTCTCACCTACCTGGAAGGCCACATCGGCAAGGAATGTCACGCGATCATCGTCGGTGTCGAGGAGTTCGGCCTTTTTTGCCGGCTGGTGGAATTGCCGGTCGAGGGCCTCATCCACGTGACGAGCCTGGCCGACGATTACTATTACCTCGAGGCGGGCACGCACACGCTGGTCGGCCGCGGCTCGGGAAAACGGCACCGGCTCGGTGATCGCGCCCTTGTACGCATCGCGCATGTGGACGTTGACCGACGAGAGCTGGACCTTGTCCTGGCCGACTCTCCGCTGGCGCACGGCAGCCGTCGGCGATCCACGACCGCCACGCCGGAGCCGGCGAGCCGGGGCGATCGACATCAGTTTCCCGAGCTCGACCCGGCCTGCCAAGCCGCTCGAGCAAGCAGCCCGGTTTGCACGGTGCCTCCCAGCAAGTCGATCGGAAAAAAAGCAAGGCGCGTAAGCTCAAGCCGCGCAAGGCCAGCAAGAAGCGCAAGCGCTGACGAGCGGCTCCGGATAGGAATTGTCGCCCCAGTCCTTCCCTGGCGACAACCGGCACGGAGATGAACGTTGCATCGAGCATCCTCACCCGATGCGCCCGTGGCTAGCTCGCGGTCCTCATCCTCTCCGAGACTTTCTCTGCGACTGACCGGCCAGGAAGCTCAACCATGAAGACTTCGCTCCCTTCGTCGTTGAGATCGATGAGCGAATACCATGCGCTGCAATAATCGCACGTCGCCAGAAGCTGCGACGGCAGATTCTCGTCAGGTTGATGGAGGCTCAGCTCTTGCTCGCACAGAGGGCAGCAAGGAACGGTTTCGGAAGGGCCGAATTCAATGATCTGAGCATTCAATTCGAACACCGTTCTCATGCGGCCGAGGAACCTGGGTTGTAAAGGTTCCACATCAGACCTCCTCGTCTCTGAAGTCATGCCGGAACAGCCCGCGTACACGACGCTGTGTATGCATGAATACGTCTACCGGCAGGCTGCTTGCCTTAACAAGCATATTAAGTTTCATTAAGCATGGCGATTCCAATTTGACTGAAATTTTTTTCAGTAAGAAAAGGCACTAGCGACGATGAGATAGGTGAAATATGAGCATTGTCGAGGGGCCGACAGATGCCAAGATAAGCAGTCAATAGCAATCTGTTGTCTGTTTACTTTGATCTGAGACGAGGCCCGAGATTGACCTTCACAGTTGTGGCGGGGGTTGTCAGAATTCCGAACCGGTCGTGGAATGACCTGGAGGGACATGGACGGGGTTCACCTGGTGGCGGCCCACAAGGAGGTGTGCGGTGGTCAAGTGGTTCATTGCAGCAATCACGGGTATGGTGCTCCTCTGTCAAGGTTTTGTCTTCACATTGTCCGCGCAGACGGTCACACGTGAGCGCGAGAGCGACCATCACGGGACCGAGGGGTCGAACCATCGATCGCCGCCTCCAAGTCGAACGTGGACCGGGCACTTACGAGCGTCAGCTTCAAATTCAGCGCCCAGGTGGAACCTTGCAGCGAGACTTCTTGATGCAGCGGGTTCCCCGTGTCGCCGGCCTCGGGGCCGGCGGTTACGGCGGCCGGCCAATGGTCTTCGAGCGAAACGTGTTCGTCGCGCCCAGGCCGGCGGCATCGTGGTCGTTCGGGTTCTTCGGGGCGCCGATCGTGGCGCTTCCATTCTGGCAGCCCGCGCCTCCTCCTCCCGTCGTGATCGCGCCACAGGTTGGCGTGGCCGGTGTTCAGCCGGGTGCCGGGCCGCCCCCTGGCGCGGCCGCAAACCCCTCCCCGCTTGATCCCGTTGCCCTTGCGGCCCAGAGACTTCAGAGTTTTCACGCCAGCAGTCGCCGTGATGGAGCGCAGACGCTGGGCCGGCTTGGTGATCCCAGAGCCGTCCCCGCGCTGGTTCATGCGCTCAAGTATGATTCGTCCAAGGACGTGAGAATCGCCGCGGCTCAGGCCCTGGGGCAGATCGGTGGAACAGACTCGGAGGTCGTTCTCGAGCGGTGCATCGTCTATGAAAAGAAGGAAGAGGTTCGCGACGCCGCGGCCCTTGCACTGCGTCGCCTGCGCGACAGGAGAGACGCCATGGCCGCTTCATCCGCGTCGTCGCGGCCGGAAAGACGGCTGTCACCCTCGGCCAGTGGCTCACCGGCCAGCGTCCCCAGGCTTTCATCACCTGCCGCGCCACCGGCTAGCTCTCGGCCTTCACCGTTTCGGAACCAGCCGAAAACCGACGAACCCGCGCTCGAGGCGCCGGGATCGGCCGGTGGCGATTCCTCCGACGCGGAGCGCGTTCCGCCCCCACCGCCGTCACCGGTCACCCCGAATTAGCGTGCTCTTGCTCGACGAGCACAACCGTGCCGGCTTACGACCTCAAGGGATTGAGAACCAGCCCGCTGAGCAGCTTGGGATAGAAGTACGTGCTCTTGGGGGGCATGGTCTCGAGGTTGGACGCGATGGCCTCGACATGCGACATCCGCGCGGCGGGGACCAGACAAGCCAGGTCGCAACCGCGAGCCTTGACGTCGTCCAGAACTTCGCTCAACAAGTGCACGTAACGGCATGAGGTGCCATTCGCTGTTTCAGGTCGCGACAGGAGATGGTCGAGCACCAGGACGTGCAGCACGCTCACGCCCAAGGCGCGCCAGTCAGCGCTATGGTCCCCGGCGAGGCGGTCCATGGCCTGGTCGGAGCGAAGCCGCGCCAGCGTCCAGGCATCGTCGGCCACCGTGCCGAAGCCAAGCAGATCTTGGTCTCCGCGCTCGGTGATGGCTTCCCAGGCGGCGCGGCACCCCGCCTCACCTTGGCCCATGGCTTGAATCTCGAACTCGGGCGAGAGACGGCCCGGCGAGCTCCTGGGACGTCATTCCGGGGAATCCCGACACCAGCCGGTGAGTGGGCAGGATCAAGAGACCGGGATCACTCATCCCCACGAGCATCATCAGGCAGAACCCGGCGGGGTCGTCTGGGCCTTCCAACTGCCCCGCGGCGGCGAGCGTGTCACGGTATTTCAGGCCGGTCTCGTAGCGATGGTGTCCATCGGCGATGAAGATCGGCTTCGCCGCCATCAAACCCTGCAGGGCGGTCTGCGTCATATCGTCGCCGACGACCCAGAGCCGGTTGACCACTCCCAGATGATCGGTAGCCACGAGCGGCGTGCGGTCGCGCAGGCCCCCCTCGAGCAACCGGATCGCTTCGTGGTTGGCGTCCGGATAGAGTCCGAAGATCGGGCTGAGGTTGAAGCCCGTCGCCTGGTAGAGAGCCAGGCGATCCGCCTTGGGACCGGCAAGCGTCTGCTCGTGGGGAAAGATCTGTCCCTGGCCGAACGGCTCAAGCCGAACCCGGGCCAGAAAACCTCGCCGCGTATGAGTCTGGCCCTCGATGTCAAAGGTTTGCTCATACAAGTAAAAGGCTGGATGGTTCTCCGTCCGGAGAACCCCCTGGCGCAGCCACCCGCGCAGGAATGCCGCGGCCCGCGTATAGCGATTTTCCGACTCTGAGTCATTCGGCTCGGGCCGGTTCAGCTCGAGCCGGATGATGTTGTACGGACTGGCCTGGTACAGCCGTTCTTGCAAGGTCGCATCGATTACGTCGTAAGGAGGCGCGACCAGATCAGACAGAGCCCCCACCTGCGCAACATCATAGCGAACTCCGCGGAAGGGTCGGACGTCAGGCATCGGAATGGTCTCGGATGTGGAGGAGAGGGCAGTTGCCAGTAGCGAGTGGCGTCGCAGTTGCCAGTGGCTAGAAGTGACGAACAATGCCGATGCATAAATCAAGACGATCCTTGCTTTCGACTTTGCTCGCCACTACCCACCAGCCACTACCGATCTGCCTCGAATCACGTCCCCATTTCCCAGCTTTGAAGGTATTTCTGCTGTTCGGCGGTCAGACGGTCGATGCCGACGCCCATGGTCTGGAGCTTGAGTGAGGCGACGAACTCGTCAACCTCCTTGGGCACCTGGTGGACCTTGTGCTCGAGCTTGTCCTTGTACTTGACCGACCACTCCGTCGCCAGCGCCTGGGCGGCGAAGCTCATGTCCATGACGCTGGCCGGGTGGCCGTGCGCGGCGGCGAGGTTGATCAGACGTCCTTCGCCCAGAACGTACAGCCGGCGGCCGTTCTTCATGATGTATTCATCAACGAACTCGCGGACGTTCTTGTTCTGACGAGCGGCCAGCTTCGCCAGCTCGTCGAGGGCAAGCTCGACGTTGAAGTGGCCCGAGTTGCAGATCATGGCACCGTCTTTCATGGCCACGAAGTGCTCGCCGCGGATCACGTGAATGTTGCCCGTGACCGTGACGAAGATGTCGCCCAGGGGCGCGGCTTCAGCAATCGGCTTGACCTGGAAGCCGTCCATCGCCGCCTCGAGCGCCCGGATCGGATCAACCTCGGTGACGATCACGTGCGCACCCATGCCGCGGGCACGTAGCGACACGCCCTTGCCGCACCAGCCGTAACCGCAGACAACCATCTGCCGACCCGCCAGCAAAGTGTCAGTGGCCCGGATGATGCCGTCGATAGTGCTCTGGCCGGTCCCGTAGCGGTTGTCGAAGAAGTGCTTGGTCTGAGCGTCGTTGACCGCGATGACGGGCAGCTTGAGCACGCCGTCTTTTTCCATGGCCCGCAGCCGGATCACCCCGGTCGTGGTCTCTTCCATGCTGGCCACGACGTTCGCCACCAGGGCCTTGCGATCGGCCGGGCTGAGCTTCGCGGCCCAGGCGCGAACCTCGGGATGGACGTCGTCGAGCCGATCCAGCGCGATGAAGATCATGGCGCTTACCAGGTCGGCACCGTCGTCCATCGTGACGTTCGGTCGATGCTGGAGAGCGGCGGAGATGTGCCGGTAATAGCTGTGCTCGTCTTCCCCCTTGATGGCATAAACGGCCAGGCCGTAGTCTTGCACCATGCTGGCCGCGACGTCGTCCTGGGTTGACAGGGGGTTGGACGCGCAGAGAACCAAGTCAGCGCCTCCCGCCTGGAGCGTGCGGGCGAGGTTGGCCGTTTCGGCCGTGACGTGCAGGCAGGCTGACATCTTCATGCCGGCCAGCGGCTTCTCGGCCGCGAACCGCTCGCGGATGGCCCGCAGCACGGGCATGTCGCGCTCGGCCCACTCAATTCGCTGCTTGCCCACGGCGGCCAGCGAGAAGTCTTTCACGTCCCCTTTGGCGGGAGATGCAGTCGCAGTTGCCAATTCGAGTACTCCTAAAAAGGAAACACAATCATCCGGCCCGTTCCGTCCGGGAGCATGGAGACCGGAGCGGCCTCAAGTCCGGTGAAGCAGGCGAAGGCAAGGCGTTAACAAGATCCACAAGGCATCGTCGGATCACCGGCCCGCCACAAGCAGGCGGAGAGTTTTACGTCGTTCCCAGTCCATCCAGTCGAGGGGTTCGCGTTCCGGATGGGGTAGGTTCGCGGAGTGTATGAGGGCGGAAAGCGCCAGGCCGTAAGCCCGCGCGTGGGTGGGCGCAGCCGACGCCAGCGACCGAGCCAGCGACTCGAACCGCGCCCAGTCTGCCTCGGACATCGTCACTCGCAGTGCTCGACTCGTCCATTCCTCCGGCAGCGGCGGGTGCAGCGGTCGAAGCCCGCGTAGTTGCTCGGGATGCCGCTTTCGACCCATGCTGTCTCGCTGCATGGTGCTTTGCCCCCAGTTCGCCAGTCGGCACGATACGTTCGAGAGTGAAACGGTAACACACGCGTACGTGTGTGTCAAGCGAGACTCCCGAACCCGTTTCGTTTTTCAATCATTCCTGCCCGGTGACTCGCTCGGGGTTCGTTTTGACCTCAGCGGCTTACGATGCGTAAGATGATGGCACACTTTGAGAATTCAAGTTGATTGCCACTGATGCAAGGGAGGGTCGGCTGCCGTGGTCCCCGCCAAGGATTTCAAGCGAAGGATGGTCGTTGAGATCGACGGTGCTCCGCACATGATCGAGCAGATTCAGGTTCAAACACCGTCGGCGCGAGGCGCGGCCACGCTCTACAAGATCAAGGCCCGCAACCTCAAGACCAAGAACCGCGTCGAGAAGTCGTACCGAGGGACTGACTCGCTGAGCGAGTCCAGCTTCGAGCGGCGGCCGGTCCAGTACCTCTATCGCGACGCCGACGAGTTTCATTTCATGGACTCGGCCGATTTCACCCAGTTCTCGTTCACCGCCGAAGACCTGCGCGACCAGGCCTCGTTCATGACCGAGAACATGGAAGGCGTGGAAGCGCTCGTCGTTGACGACGAAGTGATCGCCATCGAGCTCCCCGACACGGTCGAGCTGCCGATCACAGAAACCGCCCCCGGCGTGCGCGGCAACTCCGCGACCGGCAGAACCAAGCCCGCAACCCTTTCCACGGGACACATCGTCCAGGTTCCTGAGCACCTCGACCAGGGTGAGGTCGTCCGCGTCGATACGCGGACGGGTGATTATCTGGGGCGGGCGAGCTAGGTGAGTCCGGCCATGCGATCACTCCCGTCGATAGCCTAGGAATGAAGCCGTGAACGCGCCTTCTTCTGAACATTCGCCTGCTGAGGACTCGGCTGCTAAGCGAGTACTGGGGGCGGTCGTGCAGGGCGACATGCGAGTGGCCGAGCAACTCATGCCCCTGGTGTACGACGAACTCCGAAGGCTGGCCGCGGCACGGCTGGCGAGAGGCCCCTGGCCAGACTCTTCAGCCTACTGCCCTGGTTCACGAGGCTTACCTCCGCCTGGTCGGATCCGATCCAGAAAAGCCCTGGGACGGTCGCGGCCACTTCTTTGCCGCCGCGGCCGAGGCCATGAGGCGCATCCTTATCGACCGCGCCCGCCGCAAGTCAACACGGAAGCACGGAGGGGAAGTTCGCTCTTTTTATCTCGAAACGCTTCCAGAGGAAATGGATGACCGGCCGGAACGGTTGCTATTCCTCGACGAGGCCCTGACAGAGCTGGAGCGGCACGATGAGCTGGCCGCACGGATCGTCAAGCTCCGCTACTTCGCCGGCATGACGCATCAGCAGGCCGCTGAATCGCTCGGCATCGGCCGAACGCGCCGCCGACCGCCTCTGGGCCTTGGCCCGTGCCTGGCTGTTCCAGAGGTTAGGGGAGTTCTAAATTCTTTTCGGTTCCCGCGTGCAGTCGGGCCTCGTTTCTCGCATGGAAGGGGAAACAGAACCCGTTTCCCGAGGTGTAACCATGGCCGTCTGGAATCCTGCGGCGTAACGAGATCTTCGTACAGGCCCTTGAGATTGACTCCTCCCGCGACCGCGTAGCCTACCTGGAAGAATCGTGTCGGGGTGATGACGAGTGCGTCGCAACGTCGAAGCCCTGCTTCGGGCACATCAGCAGGCGGGGGCTTTCCTGGACCAACCCGCCCCGAAGCTCCTGGCTGCCCTCGCTCACAAGGCCGGCAAAGCCTCAATTCGCAGCATGGAAGAGACCGACGAGGACGCGACCACGCAGGGTACCGCGATCAGCGACGCCACGGATGACTTCACCCCTGCCCCGACGGCTCCCGACCAGACCACCCGCCGGCCAATCACCGAAGGCCCCGGCAGTCGTATCGGCCCATACAAGCTGCTCCAGGCGATCGGCCAGGGGGGCATGGGCGCCGTATTCTTGGCCGAGCAGGAGCTACCCATTCGAAGACGCGTGGCGCTGAAGATCATCAAGCCAGGAATGGATAGCGAGCAGGTCATCGCCCGATTCGAGGCCGAGCGCCAGGCGCTCGCATTGATGGACCACCATAACATTGCCAAGGTGCTCGACGCCGGCGCTACCGACACCGGGCGGCCCTACTTTGTCATGGAACTGGTCAAGGGCGTGCCGATCACCGAGTATTCCGACCGCAATCAGTTGACGCCTCGCGAACGTCTGGAATTGTTCGTGCCGGTTTGCCAGGCCATCCAGCACGCTCACCAGAAAGGGATCATCCACCGAGACATCAAGCCCTCCAACGTCCTCGTGACACTTTACGACGGCAAGCCAGTGCCCAAAATCATCGACTTTGGCGTGGCCAAGGCTATCGACCAGCGACTCACTGAGCGGACCCTGTTCACGCAGTTCGGGGCGGTCGTGGGGACGTACGAATACATGAGCCCCGAACAGGCCGAGATCAGCGCCTTGGATGTTAACACGCGGAGCGACGTCTACTCGCTAGGTGTGCTCCTGTACGAGCTGCTTACGGGCACCACGCCGCTCCAGCGGCAGACGATCCGTGAGGCTGGCTACGCCGAGATTCTGCGCCGCATTCGCGAGGAAGATTCTGTCAAGCCGAGCACGCGGCTAAGCGAATCCACCGAGATCCTGCCCTCGATCTCGGCCCAGCGCAAGACCGAGCCATCCAGGCTGAGGAAGCTGGTGCGCGGGGAGCTGGACTGGATCGTGATGCGAGCTCTGGAGAAAGACAGGGCGAGACGATACGAGACGGCCAATGGCCTGGCGCGTGACGTGGAGCGGTACCTGGCCTACGAGCCGGTGGAGGCTGGTCCTCCCTCGGCGGCCTACAAGCTCAAGCGGTATGCACTGAAGCACCGAGCGGCGTGGTGACGGCCGCGGCGACCGTTGCGGTGCTGGTCGTGGCCACTGTGATCAGCACGGGAGCCGCGATCTGGGCCATGCGGACCGCCGAGCGAGAGCGCCGGGCCCTCAGTATCGCCGAGGCGCGGCTGGGCCAGATCGAGAAGGCCAACGACCTGCTGGCTTCGATCTTTCGTGATCTCGACCCACGGTTCGAGGCGAAGGGGGCCAAGCCGCTGCGTGCGATCCTCGTCGAGCGGCTGGACCGCGCGGCTGCACAGCTCGACGGTCAGGCCATCGGCGACGCCCTGACAGAGGCCAATCTCCAGAATACCCTCGGGGAAACGATGGTGGGTCTTGGCGAGAGCGAGAAGGCGGTTGCCCTCTTCACGAAGGCACGCCAGACTCAAGAAGCGATGCTCGGGCCCGATCACGGCGCCACACTCAACACCTGCTGCGGCCTCGGCTGGGCCTACCTGCACCTCGGTCGCTTTACCGAGGCAGTCGAGCTTCTCGAGGAGACGATCAAGCTCTGCCAGGTTAAGCTCGGGCCCGACCACCTTGATACTCTCGACTGCCGCAACTGCCTGGCCAACGCATACCTTGCCACAGGTCGGACCCACGACGCGATCAAGCTGAGTAGGGAGAACCTTGAGCTGAGTACGACCAGGTTCGGTTCCGATGCCGATCACACACTCGACACCCGAGACAACCTCGCACAAGCTTACCTGGTCGCCGGCCAGATCGACGATGCGATCAAGATGTCCGAGGAGACGCTCAAGGTCTGCCGGGATAAGTTCGGGCCCGACCACTACATCACGTTTAGCAGCCGCCTTGTCCCCGCAAGTGCTTACCTCGCCGCCGGGCAGATCGACGATGCGATCAAGATGTCCAAGGAGACGCTCAGGCTGGCGACCGCCAAGCTCGGCCCCGACCACGCATTTACACTCCTGAGCGGCACGCGCCTCGGTTGGGCCTACCGCAAGGCCGATCGGTTTCCTGAGGCGGTCAAGCTTCTCGAGGAGACGCTCAAGGTCTGCCGGGATAAGCTCGGGCCCGACCACCCTCAATCGCTCGACTGCCGCAACACCCTGGCCAATGTATACCTTGCCACGGGTCGGACCCACGACGCGATCAGGCTGAGTAAGGAGAACCTCGAGCTGAGTACGACCAGGCTCGGTTCCGATGCCGATCAAGCACTGGGAGCCCGAGAGATCCTCGCTCAGGCTTACGAAGCTGGCGGGCGGATCGACGATACGATCAAGATCCTCCAGGAGTCGCTCGAGCTCCATAAGTCTAGGTTCGGGCTCGACCATCCCAAGACTTTTAACAGATTCCGCAGGCTCGCCGCGGCCTACCTCGCCGGCGGTCGGTATGCTGAGACAGCCAAGCTCCTCGAGGAAACGATCAATCGCCTGACGGCCGAGCTCGGGCACTACCACCCTCAAACACTCGACTGCCGCAAAGGCCTCGCCCAAGTCTACCGATTCCTTGGCCGCTGGACTGATGCCGAGCCCTTGTGGCGCGACTGCGTGGCAGGAGAACGAAAGAAGTCCCCACCCAACGGACCTGAGCTGGCCGGTGTCCTTTCCGGGCTCGGTCGCAATCTGCTCCACCAGGAGAAATGGGGCAATGCCGAGCCAATTCTCCGCGAGTGTCTGACCATCCGCGAGAAGGTCATCCCCGAGGATTGGACGACCTACGAGGCCCGCTCGATGCTTGGAGTGGTCCTGCAAGGTCAGAGAAAGTTCGCCGAGGCGGAGCCGCTGATCCTCCAGGGCTACGATGGCCTGAAGGTTCGCGAGGGAAAGATCCCCTCGCCAGCCAAACGATGCTTGACCGAGGCCGCTGAGCGCGTCGTCCAGCTCTACGAGGCCTGGGACAAGAAGGACAAGGCCAGAGAGTGGAGAGAATGTCTGAGCGTCGCACCGGAACTCCCGGACGAGCTCTTCGCGCGGTAAATCAGAGCTGGCTCGTGCACTCCACTACTCATAAGGCGACGAGGCCAGCTTCCCTGCCAACCCCTACTCAAAGTGACCGAAGACCGTGGATTCGCTGGGATTAGCTGCTTCGACTCAGGCGCACTCCTGCGACGACAAGTTCCCTGGGGGGCCAGAACTCCGCCACGCGTCAAGCCCTACTTTTCGTAGAGCCTGCCCGGTTCCATGGCATGTCCCCATCCCAGGGTGTGGGCGTCGGGCAGATCACGTCGGACTCCCGGAACGATTCCCGCCTGGATCAGAGTGCCGAACTGGAAGTAGACGGCGTCCATGTCGGAGTGACGGCCGGGGAAATGGCCGAAGCCGCCGTCGGGGTTGCGGCATCCAAGGGCCCAGTCGGCACCCTTCGTGATCGCCGCCTTGACCTTCGGGTCGTCGCCGCCAAGCTGGCGGAGGATAAAGATCGCGTCGAAGCACGAGTGGACGTCCCAGTCGGGCTGCTTGATGTTCCAGCCGCCATCGGGTTTCTGGTCGTGAAGCACCCGCGCCACCATGCGGTCGGCCTTCGGCGTGGGCTGGCCGATCAAGCGATAGAAATGAGCCATGTGAAAGGTTGCCGCGACGTGGCCGCCGAGATAGCCATCGTCGGCCTGGCTCTGCTTCCATGTGCCGTGTGAGCTTCCGCCGCCACTCTTCGGGAAATGGCTTGTCGAGAACCGCGCAAAAGAGCGGGAAGAAGCTCGTGGTGTACCAGGGCAGCTTCTTGTAGGCCTCACCGGCAAGGATCTGATCGATGACCGGAGTCGGATCAATGCTGGGTCGCTCCCCCAGCGCCCGCAGCGCGACGACGCCCTGAGTCGTGTTGTACAGGACACCCAGGGCGCTGTCGGCGTCATGTTGGCCCGCCTGGTTCACGAATCGGCCGTCCTCGCGCTGGTGCCGGGCGATGAACTGGGCGGATCGTTTCGGCTCAGGCAGTTTCCAGCCCATGGTCTTGGCCAGCACGGCCGCGTAGGTCACAGCCGCCAGATCGCTGAGCTTGGTGTCGGACTCGCCGGCGTAGTCGGGATCGGGCGAAGGCGCGTAGCTGCCGTCTTCGCGCCGGCAGCGCAGGATGAACTCAAAAGTCTCGCGCAAGCTTCGCTCTGTCCTGGCCCTCGTTCTCCGCGCCAAATGAGGGGGCCTCTCGCCGCTCCAGTGCGGTCAGGAAACCAGCACCGCCGACAGAAGTTCGCAGGAGCCACTCACGCCGGTTCAGTAAAGCTGTCATTGTCGATCCTGGCTTGGGTTGTGTGACGTTCCTGCTTCATTCTCTCGAACCGCGCAACCGACCTCAATGGGCTTGCGGTACGCCGGAACGGGGAGCACACTAAGCGGAAGGACCTCGGTATGTTTCAACCGCCGGAGATACGGCCATGAACGGGATGCTGATGAAAGCGTCGCTGGCGATCATGATCTTGACGTTTTCCAGTGGCCTCGCCGCCGCTGATCCGCCGGGCCTGAAAACCCTGCCCATCGGTGCTTCGGCGCCTGACTTTCAGCTCCCCGGTGTAGACGGCAAGACGTATCGCCTCGGCGACTTCGCCGATGCCAAGGTTCTGGTCGTGATTTTCACGTGCAACCATTGTCCGACCGCCCAAGCCTATGAAGAACGAGTTGCTCGGCTCACTACCGATTACAAGGAGAGGGGTGTAGCCGTCGTTGCCATCTCACCCAACGACCCGTCTGCCGTGCGCCTCGATGAGCTGGGTTACACCGACCTGGGCGATTCGTTCGAGGACATGAAGATCCGGGCCAGGGACCACAAGTATCCCTATCCTTACCTCTACGACGGTGACACTCAGGCCACCGCCAAGGCTTATGGAGTGCTCGCCACACCCCACGTTTATATCTTCGATCAGGGGCGAAAGCTCCGCTACGTGGGTCGGTTCGACGACGCCGAGGTCAAGGAAGTCAAGTCGCACGACGCCAGGAATGCGGTCGATGCCCTGCTGGCGGGGAAACCGGTCCCGGTCGAGAAGACACGCGTGTTCGGCTGCTCGACCAAGTGGGCCGAAAAGCAGGCCGATGCACGCAAGTCACTGGAAAAGTGGAACGCCGAGCCGGTAAGCCTCGAAGCGATCGACGACGCCGGCGTGGCCGCGCTCGCCAAGAATGAATCCAAGAATTACACGGTGATCAATCTCTGGGCAACCTGGTGCGGCCCCTGCGTGGCCGAGCTGCCCGAATTCGTGACCATGAACCGCATGTACCGGAAACGGCCGTTCCGGCTAGTCACGATCAGCCTCGATGATCCTGAGAAGCAAGAGGAAGCGCTCAGGATTCTCAAGGACCAGCATGTGGCGGCCACCAATTACATCCTCAAGACGAAGAATCGGGACGCCTTTGCCGAGGCGCTCGACAAGGAATGGCCTGGACCGCTTCCCTACACCCTGATCGTCGCCCCTGGTGGAAAGATCGTGTATCGCAAAGTCGGAGCGATCGAGCCTCTGGAAGTCAAACGCGCCATCGTCGGACTTCTGGGGCGAACTTATTGAGGTTTTCAATCATCTTGAACGTGTTTCTCGGAAGAAAGATGGCTACAATGAACTTGATGGCCGATTCGATCAGGGAAGTGGTCATGTCCGTGTGAGTAAGCGGCGTTCACTCACCCCAGGGTTGCTTGCTGCCAGACGGGCGTTTTCGATCTGATTGCCGCAAAACCATGCGAAGGAGAGATCCATGAGAGCGTTCTTCCGTTCCGGAATCGCCGCCCTGAGCCTGGCGGTCCTGGCTCCTTCGCTGGTCTTCGCTCAGAACCGGGCCACTCCGAGCCCTCTCCACTTTAACAACCCGCTCAACCAGGCGGGCATGTACAACAATTCACCGGCGCTTCATTTCAACAACCCCATGAACCAGGCGGGCATGTACAACAACTCACCGGCCCTCTATTACAACAACCCGCTGAACCAAGCCAATATGTACAACAATTCAGCAGCTCTGTATTACAATAACCCGCTGAACCAAGCCAATATGTATAATAACTCAGCCGCGCTTTACTATAATAATCCCTTGAACCAGGCCAATATGTACAATAATTCAGCAGCTCTGTATTACAACAATCCGCTGAACCAGACGGGTCTCTATAACGGCAGGCCCGGGCTAATGTATAACAACCCATTGACGCAGGCGGGCATGTATAACGGTGCCGGCGGCCTCTTCTATAACAATCCGACCAATCAGAATAGTCTCATTACCGGCTACGTGCCCGGGACCACGGGGCTGGGTAATCAGGCCGTCCCCGGTGCCATTGCCGGCGGCGCTGGTGGGAACAACTTCAACATGCAGGCGAACCAAGGTGCAGGCAGGAATCAGTTCGGGACGAACCGGTCGCACGGCAATGGGACAGAATGGACTCAATGGCGGTTTCAACCGCGGCTGCTTCCGCTTTGAACTCGGGAATCCAGGCCCCTCGGACGCGAGCACGGTCCTCACAAACGAAGAAGCAGACATCTCGCTCTTCAACCAATCGGGCATTTCGGCAGCCGTGAAGTTCCACTAATCGCGCTCTGCCAGAACCGATTCCCGATTCTCTGGTTTCTACCCACGAGTGCGCTAGACCCGGGGACCAATCCCAGTCTCAGGAACTCAAGGCCTCGTCCTCGACGCACTGGCACTGCGGGGTTAGTGGTCCATTGCGCCGGCACCCGACGCGACGGGGCATTGGGGTTGCCTGGGGACGACGTGTCTTTCGTCCAGGGCTCGTTTCGATTATCTTAACCCCAGCCCGCATGATGGATCGTTTCGGGCGACACGCCGGTGGTGTCTCGACTTCGAACAACGACGAGTGGGGGGGAGCATGGTGGGTCAGAGTCCGCTGGTAAACAAGCTCCGCGAGCTGGCTCGCAACCTTTGGTGGGTGTGGCAGCCCAATGTGATCGCTCTTTTCCGTGAGCTGGACCCGGCCCTGTGGCGGAAGGTGGATCACAACAGCGTCGAGTTCCTCAAACGGCTGCCGCCCGAGCAGCTCGAGCGCCGCGCGGCCGAGATGGCGCTTGACTCGCGAATTGATTATGCGTTCCGGCGATTGGCGGAATACCTCAAGGACACCGATTCGTGGGGCGCTGTCCATGCATCGATTCTGCGGTCGCGGCCGGTGGCTTATTTTTCCGCGGAATTTGGACTGCACGAAAGCCTGCCGATTTATTCCGGCGGCCTGGGCGTTCTGGCCGGCGACCATCTCAAAAGCGCCAGCGACCTGGGCATTCCCCTCATCGGCATCGGCCTCCTGTACGCCCAGGGCTACTTCCGGCAGACGCTCGACATGGACGGATGGCAGCAAGAGCTCTATTTGAACACAGACATGGAGTTGCTGCCGATCGAGAGCGTCCGCGGCAAGGATGGCCAGCCGCTCTTCATCGCGATCGAGACCGCCTCTGGTGTGTTACGGGCTCGAGTATGGCGGGTCGGAGTGGGCCGCACGACCTTGCTGCTTCTGGATTCGAACGTCCCGGAGAACAGCGAATCGGATCGGGCGCTCACCGCGCGGCTTTACGGCGGTGACGCGCGGGTTCGGATTCGCCAGGAGTTGCTCCTGGGTGTTGGCGGTGTTCGTGCCCTGCATGCGCTCGAGATTCATCCATCGGTGCTGCACTTGAACGAGGGGCATAGCGCCTTCGCCACCCTTGAAATGATTCTGCGCTCATGGAATCGACTGGTCTTCCCTTCGGCGAGGTGATGCGTGACGTGGCGGGAATGACGGTTTTCACCACGCATACGCCGGTGGCCGCCGGTCACGACCGTTTCCCCTCGGGGCTGGTCGAGGAGCATTTGCAAAGCGTTCGTGAAGGAATGCATCTTTCTTACGAAGACTTCATGGGACTTGGCCGCGTGAATACGGCCGATCACAACGAGCCGTTTTGCATGACGGTGCTGGCGCTCAAACTGTCGCGTTACGCCAACGGCGTCAGCGCGCTGCACGGGGTGGTCTCGCGGCGCATGTGGCATCCCCTCTTCCCAAGCCTCACCGAGGAGAACGTGCCGATCGGGCACATCACCAACGGTGTTCACGTGCAGACCTGGGTGGCTCCTCAGATGACGCTTCTCTTCGATCGCCATCTGGGCACCGATTGGTCCAAGAACCAGCGTCTCCCCGAGTCGTGGGAGGGGATCGACACCGTTGACGACGCCGAGCTATGGGAAACCCAGCAGGTGCTCAAGGCGCGGCTCATCAACTTCGTGCGCAACCGTCTGGTCAGCCAGGCCCGCCGCCGCAACGAACCCGATTCGGCCGTGCAAAAGTTGATGGAGGCGCTCGATCCCAACGCACTGACGATCGGCTTCGCCCGGCGATTCGCCACCTACAAGCGTGCTGGGCTGATCCTGCAAGACGTGGAGCGGCTTACCGAAATGGTCAAGAGCACCGACCGGGCTGTCCAGATCATCTTCGCGGGCAAGGCGCACCCGGAAGACCGGATGGGCAAGGAGCTGATCCAGGCGATCGTGAAGATGACCCGTCAGGAACGCTTCTCGAACCGCATCGTATTCGTGGAGGATTACGACATCAACGTCGCTCGCCAGCTCGTGCAGGGAGTAGACGTCTGGCTCAACAACCCGCGGCGGCCGCAGGAGGCCAGCGGAACCTCAGGTCAGAAGGCGGTTCTCAACGGCACGCTCAACTTCTCGGTGCTCGACGGCTGGTGGGCCGAAGCCTATGATGGAAACAACGGCTTCGCCATTGGCATAGGGCGGACTCACGCGGTTCCCTCGATCCAGGACGAGCGCGATCATGAGATGCTGATCGAAACGCTCACCAACCAGGTGGTGCCTCTCTATTACAATCGAGACGCCACGGGTTTGCCGCGGCCCTGGATCGCCCGACAGAAGAACGCGTTCCGGACCTTGGCCTGGCGATTCAACGCCGATCGAATGGTGATGGATTACGTGCGACACGGCTATCTTCCGGCGGCGGGCGGCCTTTCGTGCGTGATGCCGAGGGTCTAACGCCCTCGCCACGCCGCGACGGGTCATGCAGGCCGCATTTGCTTTTCCAGTCTCGGTGATGAGGTTGCGGATCGAACTGCTCGGATGGGCAACCGAGTGGATCGGGACCGGCCACAGGCTGTGGTAGCGACCATGAGTCAGAGCTTCATCGGAGAGCGCCTGGGTTCCTTCCGCCTCGAAGAGGTGCTGGGCTCCGGCGCCATGGGGGTGGTCTTTCGGGCCACGCACGAGACGACCGGCAGGCAGGCCGCCGTCAAGATCGTCCATGGCGAGCTTGCCCAGAAGGGCAAGGTCTTCGACCGGTTTCAGCGCGAGGCGGAGATTCTCAAGCAATTCCGCCACCCCAACATCGTCAGGTGGCTGGCCTGGGGCCGGTTCAGAGGCACGTCCTATTTCGCCATGGAGTATGTGGAAGGCATCACCCTGGAGAAGATCCTCCAGGACCGCGGCGAGCTACCCTGGCGAGAGGTGCTCGGGCTGGGGCTACAGCTTTGCAGTGCCTTGCAATATGCTCATGACCAGGGTGTGGTACACCGCGACCTGAAGCCGTCGAACATCATGGTCACGCTCGACGGCAAGCTCAAGCTGACCGACTTTGGCATCGCCAAGGATCTCGACGCGACCACGCTCACAGCCCCGGGGCGAACTCTGGGAACGGCGGCCTACATGGCCCCCGAGCAGATTCGCGGAACGCCCGCGGTCAGCCACAAAACCGACCTCTACTCGCTGGGCGTTCTCTTCTACCAGATGCTCACGGGCAAGCCCCCCTTCGACGGCTCGTCGGCCGTCGTCCTCATGCACTGCCATCTCAACGAGCCTCCGCCCAGGCCGGGCGACAAGGTCCAGGAACTGCCCCGGGAACTTGACGACCTGGTGGTGAAGCTGATGGCCAAGGCACCCGCCGACCGACCCTGGGACGCGGCGATCGTGGAGCAGGTTTTCAAAGACCTTGACGACCGCGCCCAGCGCGGCGACGCCATCGACATGGTCTGGCCGTCGGTCGGCTCAGCGGCGGCCAATCCCAGCCGTGCCGGGGTGGGCGTGACCGAAGGCCGAGCACGCAAGAAGGGGCGCAAATCGAGCACATGGGGCGGGTTCTCCTCCGGCTTCGCTACCCGCGATCCCGATGGCAGGCTGGTGCGCTCCAGGCTCTTGAGCCGCGGCATGCTCGAGGTCGTCGGTCTCGTCGCCGCACTCGTCGCCATCGGCGGGTTCATCGGCTACTGGGTCTGGCCTCCGAGCGCTCAATACCTCTACCGGCAGGCGGAAGCGCTCGATGGCCTCGCAGCGCCGGTCCGACCGGATCACGGCCCGTGATGAGTTTCTCGACCCGCTCGATCAGCGTTACCCCGATCATCCCTACCGCGAACAAACCCGCAAGTGGCGCGACGAGATCATGCTCGAGGACGCCGAGGGCCGGGCCAAGACGCTCAGCAGCCCCGTCAAGATGCCCCCGCTCACCGACCCCCAGAACAACCCCGAACGTCAGTATGTCTCGTTCGATGCGCAAGCCGCCAAGGCCGCCAGCGAGGGCAACGAGCTGATGGCCGCGATGTACTGGAAGGAAATGGCCAAGGTGCTCAAGGCCGACGATCCGGACGAGCGGCCGTGGTATCTTCTGGCGCAGAAACGGGCTAGCGAGCTGGAGACGAGAATCCGTGAGCGCCGGGCGTTCGTCGTCGAGCAGCTTCAGCGGGCGGACGCGGCTTTCCAGGCAGGACGCCCCACCGAGTCGCTGGCGATCCGGTCCATGCTGGTCGAGAAATATGGTCGGTACAGCGATCTCAGCGATCTGCTCGGCGCCTCGCCAAGTGCTCAACCTCCCGAAAGTGGTCATCCCAACGCCTCCCCCGAATCCAGCGCCCGTCCCCGCCATTCCGCCGGCTTCATCACCTGTTCAAACGGCCGTCCCCGATCAAGAGCCTCGATCCACGTTACAACCTTCTACCAAGCCTCCAGGCAATCAGTGAACAGGCGCCTTTATCATCATGTCCGGCGTCCGTCGGGCCTCGAAAAGATGGATGTATCCATGTCTGATTGAGAACATTAGGATTGATCTTCATCGCCTGGCATTTTCCTTTGCAAGATTGTCCAACAATTCGTCATCGAATCTCGTACATTACGATTAATCCCTGGTTGACGGGGGTTATCACGTTGGATAATCTTTGAATTACCTATCGCTGTGCGAGGCGGCTCCCGTCTGATCGCCTCCGGGTTCTTTGTTCAGGCCGTTTCAGGCCTCGAGGTCACTGATGCCTCAGTCTCGTGTTCGTTACATTGGCAGTCGAGAGCTTCACCGAGATCTGCCCAAAGTGCTTGAGAATCTGGAAAACCAAGATGCACGTTGCGTACTGACTATCCACAGCAAGCCCAAGGCCGTGCTCATCGGTGCGGAAGCCTTTCTGTCAATTCTCCGCGGCCCCAGCCCCGAAGACCGCCTGCTGGCCTTGCAGCTCGGAGCACTTGTGCAAGGGCTCGAATCTTCGGCAGGCTCTGACTCGGTCGAAAGCGACGAACCGCAAGAGGAGCTGGTCGGGGTCTGAGCGCCGTTGGAATGGCCCGCGAGACATCCTTCGTCGCGGCAAATTGTGATCGCGGTCAGGACAGCAACTCGCTTCACGGTTTCTTCTTGATCTCACTGGCTGACCAGGCCGCCGAACCCGTTCGCGCCCTGGTCACCAGTATTTCCAGTCGCCGGTCGTCAGCACGTAAATACCCAGAGCCAGGTTCGCGACCGCGTGGCTCAATACGCACGCCGAGAGCGACCGCGTCTGATAGAGCAGCCAGGCCCACAATAGCCCTGTCAAAAGCGCGGGAAGCCACTCGGGATGTGCGCAGGGCAAAGACAGCCGAGGTTACCCCCGCCGCCATCGGGGTGACCTGGCCGATCGGCACTTTCGTGAAGTTTGGGTTGATCAGCCAGCGGATCAGAAAAGACCGCCAGAACAGCTCTTCGATCAGGGGTACGAGCAGCACGAGACCCGCGAAGCGAATGACGATGAACGGCGATTTCCAGCCAGGGGAGAGCGTGGCAGGGTCAAGCCCTGTTCGCTTTCCCAGAAAATTGAGCGCCGGATAATAGGGGTCAAGACCGACCCAGAGTGCGAATACCACAAGACCGGCCACAATCGCCAGTACCAGGCCGAGAGCCGATGGCATCGGCCTCAGGTCGCGCCACGCCTCGCGGCAGAGCCACGTCACCAAGGCAACCGCGGCAACTTTCGTGGCGTAGGCCATGGGATACCAGGCGGGATCGGGTAAATAGCCTTCCAGGCTGGTGAGCACCAGGAAAGTGAACATGGGGGCGACATAAGGCAGCATCTCGCGCGGGCTGGCTTCGCCCGATCCCGGCGACGTCGCCGGTCCCCCGCGTCCCGGCTCCTGTGCGGGAACCTGATCCGGATTCATCTCTTGACCTTTCCGCATGAGATCAACGGACATGTTGATCCATTCCCTATTGTTGCGTCCGATCATGGATTTCGAGCCGGGCCAGCAGCGCGGGGGCGTCAAGGCGGGCCACGATCAGGTCGGCCGCGTGGAGCGCCTCGGCCGGACTATGTTCGTGGGGCACGCCCACGGCCACCGCCCCGGCGCTCCTTGCCGCTGTGATCCCCGCGGGGCTGTCTTCCAGAACCATCACCGACCCAGGCGGAACGGCGAATCGCTCGATCGCCAGGGCATAGATTTCCGGATCGGGCTTGCCCAGGCGCACGTCTTCCGCGGCCAGGATGAACGTGAACCGATCTCGCAGCCGGTGCTGAACCAGCAACCGTTCCGCATAGGCTCTTCCCGATGACGTCGCCACGGCGATCGGCACTTCCTTTCGCCGCAGATGGTCAAGCAAGACGAAGAGTCCTGGCGTCGGATGAACGGCCGTCTCCATCAGGCTGTAAAACCGCTCTCTGACGTCGGCCAGAAGCACCTCGACCGGCTCGTCGAGCCCTGTCATCGTCCTGAGCACATGGCCTGCGTCCACGGCTCTACGCCCGATCATGGCGCGCATGATCTCCGGCGTGAATGCCTTGCCACGCGCTGCGAGCATCTCGGTCGAGACGCGGAAAAACAAGGCTTCTGTATCGAACATCAAGCCGTCAAGGTCGAAGACGACGGCACGTATCGGGTTCTGCATGACTATCCTTGATGCAAGCTCCGCCTTGCGCGGAGGCTTTCGGGGAAAAGCCGCTGCTGGTCCAATCTCCCGTGTGGGTCGAAAGGAATCGGCTGAAAACCCGTCTCGAAGACGAGCTCCGCGTGCGCATCAACCTCCGCGGCAAGAGGAGAGGTGACCCAGAAGGTTGTCAGTTCGAGCGTATTCGGAACGAGCACCATGCGGGCTTCCGTGCGCTCGGTTCGCCAGCACGTGTCGAGACAGGCTCCGATGACGTCTTGGTCGGTGGGCAAAGCCAGGGGAACGCGCGCCCGGGTCAGGAAGTTACTGGTCACACTGTTGACTCGCATCGGCGTGGGATCGATCTGCCGGACCAGCCGCTCGGTCGTCAGGTCGGCCAGGCCGATCCCGAGCGCATTGCCTCTTGTCTCGACCGAAAGGTCAAGCACCGCCAGCCGGGTGATCACCGGGCGTGGCAGGTCGGGCATGGTCTCGACCCGCTGCCGGCCGATCACGTTGGGGTCCAGGCCCGTCCCGCTATAGTTCTTTCCCAGCTCGCCCACGATCAACACGTCCATCTGGTCGAACGGTAGCCGCCCCATCAGCTCGCGCGCTTCGCCAAGCAGGCGGGGCTCAACCTCGAGCAGTTCCTCGGGCTCCACGGCCACGATCCGCGCCGTGTGCTCGAAAGCGTTTTCCAGAATGGCGATTCCGAGCGCGACCTTGGTCTTCCGCAGCAAGAAAGCACCAACCTCCGGAAGCATCGTTTTGAGCCCGGGCAGCCCGAGCTTGTGCACCTGGGCCGCTCCCTGTCGCTTGCCCAGGCCAATGGCCAGCATCTTGAGCAGGCCGCTCTCGTAGTCGCCCGTGAACGACGTGTGCGGCTTGACGCGGTTGAGCAGAATGATGCCGTCGGCCTCGAAGGCGTTGCGATCGAAGTGAATCGGCAAGCCGAACGAGTTTGAACCGAGGACGACGGTATCCATCTGGCACTGGATGGGACATCCCACCGACTTTTCGGTCACCCCAAGCTCGGCCAGAAGCGGCGCTGGCCTTCCTCGGTCCCTCCTCCGTGCGATCCCATGGCGGCGACGACGAACGGCTCAAATCCCAGGGAGCCGACGATCTCAACCACGCCGCGGGTGATCTTGGCGATGCCGGCGATTCCCCGGCTGCCCACCGTGATCGCCACCCGTCCCCCGGGAGGAAGGCGCTCCGCCAGACGGCTGGAGCCGATCGCCTGGGCTACCGCCAAGGAGACATCGCCCACTTCAGGTTGCCCGAAATTTCGCCGTACGCGAGCGATAGGTGGAAAACTCATGGAGCTGCGGGATTCCTTGAGCCAGACGAATCAGGTTTCTGGGTACAGAGCACCGCTTACGTCGAGGCTTTGCCGTAGGTTGATTGTGAAACGGACCACCAGTTTACCCCATCTTGCTTCGAAGCACCAAAGCCCAGGCGGCCGCTCGTGCGATCGCCTGGGACTTTTTCATCGTTCGTCGTTCACGTTCGGCAGCACAGGATCGTCCCGGCCGTCGAGATCAGATGAACTCAGGCCGCGTGTCGGTTCTTCCGGACCTGCCGAACCAGGGCCATCGCCCCGATCATGCCCGCCCACGCCAGCACGGTGGTTGGCTCAGGCACGGGAACTTCGTGGATCGTTCCTCCCTGGGCGGAATAGGCCGTGGGGTAGGCGATCTGGGGGTTGGCGTTCTGGAGGCTCACCGGCTGGTTTACGTAGGGCTGGCTCGACAGCACAACGATGGTCGCGCTGTTGGAACCGCCCGGGAGCGGGCCGGTGTTCTTGGCGGCGTCAAGATACTGGAAGGTGAGCGCACCGGTCTTGGTTCCGGGCATCCAGGCCACCGACGTGGGCGACTGGATGGTGCTTCCGGGCGCCGCGGTGGGCAGATCGATGCCGCCGATTTTGCCATCGTTGACAACATAGACTGACGAGCCGGGGCCGGCCGATCCGGTGAGGTTCGCGGGCACCGGCGTGGCATTGAAGGCCAGGGTGGCGCTGTTCACGGATGTCGGCTGGCCGTTGACGTCGTTGACCGGGTTGACGGCGATCTGGTAGGCGTAGGCGTACAGCCCTGCCATGGAGCCCGTGCCCTTGAATACCTGAGACTCCATCATGCCCGTGGACGGCGTGTTCATGAACTGATAGGACGACATGAGCGGGGCCACGCCCGGTATGGGCTGGAACAGGCTGTTAAACTGGGCCGACGACATCGTGGGGGTCGAGAGCTGCTGGACGATGGTCGAGGCGGAGGCGGAAGCGGATGGGCCGGCCAGGCTCAGCACGAGACCAGCCCCCAGGGCCAGAGCGTAAGTGAATTTGTTCATTCGAGCGATCTTCCAGGGTTGATCTAGGAGGTTCGTCGCACCAACGAACGTCCCCGTGCGAGTCAATCCGTAACTCGCCGGCCGGAGAACGTCTCCGGACGGAGCCCGCGAGCCACCCTCAATGTCGAGCGCGGGCGATCGAGAAGCCGGCTGAGATTCCTCAACCCGGTCTTCGCCTGGGAACCAGCTCTTCGAGAACCGATCGGCGGCTGGGGCTTTCTGTGTCCGCTCACAAGGTTACGCGCGGCGGAAAGCCCTCGACTCTCGACCAGCCACGCCCTTCGTTCGACGTCTGGCGCTGGCTCCGTCATGTCATGCATGCCTCGATCCAGCAATGAGCCTGATCAAGACGGCGGGAAATTATCAGGAACCTGCTCCTCGGTCAACGCGACTTTAGCCCTTTTTGGAATTCCGTGAATACCTCTTGACCCAGCTACGAAACTCATGATCCCTTCCCGCTCGATGACCCGTGGCCGGTTCGTCGGCGCCAGACAGGTGACGGAACGGTTACTTCTTAGAGAGGATCCGGTCGAGCTGATCGGGAACCTGGAGGTTCAAGGTGGATAGCCGGTGTCTGAGCTCCTCGGCATAGTCAAAGTTGAAATGATGGGCGTCGGGAGCGTGCCAGAGGATGAAACGTTCCTTGTACTGGAAGTCGAGGTGAACGACCGCCATGCTCGCGTCTTGGTAGATCCAGATGGCAATGGCCGGCCGCGACGCTGGATCCTTTTCGAGGACCGGAGGGGTGAAGATTTCGATCTGCTTTCCCTGCTGCATGCCCTGCAGTACCGCCCGAACGGCCGACCGGATCCGCCCGCCGCCCGTCGGCACGACCGCGAGCTCGTACGGCCCGACAGGGATGGTCCGGTGAACCAATTGAATTGTTGACACGGTCCCAAACTTCCCGTTTTCGGAAGAAGTGTCCTCAGATTTCGACGCCGTTGCCGGGTTCCTCATCGATCGTTGTCAGGTGCGACATCCCAAGCAGGTCGATGGTCGCAGGTTCCTCAGCGGCTCTGGCACGGCCTCACCCCATTGCCTTCTGATAGGCCTCCATGGCGGTCAGAGCTTGGAATAGTATGTTCTGGACGCCCTCACTCGATGCTCGTCACGGCGGACTGAGTTTGCGCGAGCCGCCCCCAGGCGACGACTGCGGCCAGCCCAAGCAGCACTAGCGGGACCGCCGGGCTGTTCTTGAACACGACGAGGTGAGCGGCAGCCGCCCCGAGCATGATTGGCAAAAGCAAAAGAGTCCCGGTCACCACGTCTCGAAGGACCTGCCGACCGAATGGGTACGTCTTTAGAAAGTTCATAGAGATACGGTTTACACGTAAACTTCAATCCGAAAAAATTTACGTTGGTTCCCGGCTTGCATCCTCGAGCCGCTCGAGGTAGAGCGTGCATCATCCTGAGTTCCGATTCGTTCAAGGTGCCGAAGATTTTGTGGTTGATCGCGACCTGGCAGGGCCACGCCCGGGCCAGGAGTTTGCGGCCGGCATCGGTCAAGTAAAGGCGATTTGCCCGCCGGTCGTTCGGATCGGAGCGACGCTCGACCCATCCGGCGGCACTAACCCGATCGATGAGTCCGACCACGTTTCCTTTGGTAACGAGGAGCCGCTCGGCCAGCTCTTGCTGAGTGATGGCTTCGCCGTGCCAGAGCGTCGCGAGGACGTCGAACTGGGGCAGCGTCAGGCCATGAGCCGCAAGGGCTAGGGCCATGCGCCTTTCCAGCCGGTTATGGAAGCGGAGCGAGGTGGTAACCACCTTGGCCTCCCAGCCACGGGGGTCCTCGTTCAGGACCGGCAGTGACAAGCGATTGGGTTTCTTGGGCTGGCCCATATAGTTTAGGTATATACCAACTGCCGTCCGATGTCCAGGGCTATTCGCAGAATCAGCTCACCCGCTCCGATCCGGGCGGCCACGGCGCCGTACGGGTAAGTCTCGTTCAGGCCCGAGGTTCGCTTACGCCACCATCTGGTGAGTTGCATCAACAGCTTCCTGGGAGAGCAAAGAGGTGGCGTAGGGTTGGAATGACGGAGGATGCGAAGCCAGCGGCAGGTGAGCGTGAACACACCGACGGCTGGCTTCGGCGTCCTCCCCATGTGCTCCTCATCCTCGAATGGGCAAACTCGTCGCGAGACGGGGACGCAAAGCCATGGGCCCACCGCACCCACGTCTTTCGCGGGGGATCGCCAGGCCACCGAATGGGTGATCGGCAATCGGCGCCAGACCGTTCCCGTTGGTTGGGTTGGTCCGGCACTTCAGCAACCTTGGAGTTCTCGAACATCGATGCTCCCTGGCGCCTGGGGCCAGCGTCAAAACTCATGTTTGGAAACTTGCTGACTCTCATCATCAGCCGGACCAAGGAGAAAGATCATGATGGGAAACGCCACCACTGCACTTGAATCGACAGACACCTTTCTTGAGCGTCGTGCCGTCCCACGACAGTGGACGGCCTCGACAGACGCCTGGATTGTCCGTCGCGAGGACATCTCCCGGTTCCTCAGGACATCCGCCCGGCTCATTGACATCAGCGACAAGGGAGGCGCGGGTTTCCGCGGAGCGCATTGCCTTCAAGGAGAACCTGCTCTGGATTGGGCTGGTCGGACTGCCGAGCGAGTGGGTCAAGGCGACCATTCGAGCGATCCGGCCGCAGGGTCGAGAAGTGTGGACCTATCATCTCGAGTTCTGTGAACCTTGCCCCCGCGGATTGCTCGATGGGGCAACGGCTGAGTCTGACAGCGACCTGGTCTTGACCTGGAATCTTCCCTGATTGCAGCTTTGACCCGACGATTCGGCTGTCTCTCGAATTGAAACGAATCAAGTCGACGGCCACAGGGCAGATCGTGGCAAATCGAAAACAGTCGGATCGAGATTCCGTCAAGTGCTTGACTCTGCAAGCGAACAGGCGTATTCTGAAGGTTGATCCGCTCGCGAGTGGCGGGAAACGACACGATCACTTATGCCACGGGAGATCTCTACTCGCCCAGGAAAGTCAATGTGAACGCGGGTACCGGCAATGACAAGGTGGCACTCGCTTGCGGGACGGTCCATGCCAAGTTCGACACCTTCGTAGACCTGGGAGCCGGCAACGACCAGCTCAATTGCACGATGGCCGGAACAGACAACATCGTGAATGTCGAGGCCACGGGCGGGTCCGGAAACGATAAGATGTCGTTCCTGAACACATCAGACATCACGATCCAGGGGAATTTGTACGTCGAGATGACGGGGGGCTCCGGCAACGACGTGTTGACCGCGATCAGCCAGGGAAGCATGCTGGGCCAAAAAGCGGTCCTTGTCGCCGATGGCGAGGCTGGCAATGATCGGCTGACCGTCAAGAATTACGGTGACGTCAAATCGACCGGCACAGACCCGGTATCTCTCGGGTGGGGAGCCAGCGGAGGCAGCGGCAACGATGTCATAGCAATGAATTTCCAGGGAGCCGTGGTAGGGTCCGGTCTCTATACCATGGTCGATGCCGGAACCGGGAACGACCGGGTCAACGTCAAGGTTCAGGCAGACTCCTCTTCGACTTCAGCGGTAACGTCCAAGCGCGTGGATATGATCGACTGTGGCGCCGGCAACGACATCTGCAACGTCACCAACAAAGGCAATCTCGACGGACTGCAAACGACGGAGATCGTTGGGGGGACCGGCGCGGACCAGATCACTTTCTCCCAGTCCGGAGACCTGTCTTCTCGGTCGACCGCGTCGTTCTACGTGCTGGGTGAGGAGGATCAGACAAACCTGGTGAATGGGGGCAACGATAACATCAAGTTCGCCTACACCGGGATGCTGCACGGCTGGTTGCTGCCGTTCTTCCCGAGCGCCAAGATCAACCTGGCGATCTACGGCCAGCCCGGCAACGACACCGTGAAGCGCGAACCTCAACGTTCTCGCCGGGAGCCTGGGATCGATTGGCGACTCCTCGAATCTCGCACAGGTTCTGGGTGGTCCCGGAAACGACAACCTGGCGTTCGCCATTCGCACCCCGGGGAGCACGACCAAGACCTATGCGACGATGAAAGGCGAGGCAGGAACCGACCGGATCACCCGCACATCGAACGTGCCGGTGGACCCCAGCAACGAAGTGGACAAGATCATTTCGTGATCGCTCCGGGCACTTGCGCGGGACGTCCTGGCGCCGGGCGTTCCGCGAAAAAATTAACCATGGACATGCCTAACGTAGAAGGCCTGGACCCGCGCCTTCGGCCGGGAGGTCTTGTCATTGCGCCTGGGACTGAGGTGAGGGCGAGTGTGGCAGATCAGCCTCGTTGACATCCTGGGCAGGTCCTTTTCGCCGGTCCTTCACCATCAGGGAGTAGAGGGCCGGAAGTACGAACAAGGTTGCCGGTTCACCGGCAAGTAATCCGCCCAGAATCGCCCGGCCCAGGGGCGCGTTGGCCTCGCTGCCTCGGCCCCACGCCAGCGCCATCGGAATCATAGCGAAGAAGGCCGCGAGTGCCGTCATCGTCACCGGACGCACCCTGATCGCCGCCGCCTTGCGGATCGCCTCGTTGGGCGGCAGGCCCTCGTGCCACCTCAATTCCTGGGCGTAGTCCGTCATCAGCACTGTGTTCGCCACCTTGATACCGACGATGAAGATGATTCCGAGCAGCGACTGCACGTTGAGGGCTGTCCCGGTGTAAAAGAGCATCGGCAAGACGCCGATCAGGCATAGGGGTACGGTTAGCATGACTGTCAGTGGAACGATGTACGACTTGTCGAGCGCCGCCATGAGGAAGTAGATGAGCACTGATGCCAGAGCCAGGCCGATGGCAAGACTGCCGAAGGTGTCCTGCATCCGCGAGTACTCGCCGCTCAACTCGATCAAGGCACCCTTCATTGGCACCCTGGGTAGCGAGCTATCGGTCGGATCAAACGGCAACCAGGACCGATCCGGCTGAGCCGTGCCAAATTGGTCGATGATCCTGGCAACCTCGTCAGCGACGTGTCCGAGGTCGCGGCCCTGGATGCTCAGGGCCAGGTCCATGGTCGCCTGGAGATTGTTATGCGTGATCTCGGTTGGGACCGTGCCGCGCCGCAGGGACGCGATGTTCCGCAAGGGAATCGGCTTGTCCTGTTTCGGGCTGGTGATCGGCACGTCGAGCAAAGTTTGAACCGAGTCGATGTCGTCCTCGAAGTACTGGACGCCGACGAAATACTGGTTCTTGCTGACCGGGTCGATCCAGAAGTTCTTCTTGTGGAACTGGATGCTCGAATTGAGAGCGGCGACGACGTTCTTCATCACCTCGACCTGCGCCAGCCCGAGGTCGGCGGCCTTGGCGCGATCGACCTCGATGAGGTATTGCGGGTAGTCAAGCCGCTGAATCACACGGGCATCAACCACTCCGGCAACAAGAATCAATTTGCGGCGGATCTCCTCGGCGATCGTCCGGGCTTTCAGCGGGATCCTTACCGGTGACGCGGACATTGATCGGCGACGACTTTCCCTGGTTCATCGCCGCGCGGATCATACCGCCGGCATCGAACGCGAACTCCAGATTGGCGAACCGGCGGTCGGCTCGAAACCCCGCACGAAGCTCTTGCACCCATTGCTGCGCCGTCCGATCTCGATCGTGCTTGAGCTGGATCTTGACCACCGCGTCCATGGGCCCGGCGTTCGGTGTGTATGCTGCCGACAGATCCGCAACCACGCCGATTTCGGAGATGATCAACTGGAGATCCGCGCCGATCGTCTCGCGGACATACTCCTCGACCTGCTCGATCTTCTTTTCGGTGGCCTCGATCCGAGTGCCGCTGGGCGCCCGGACGTAGATCTCGAAAGCGCCGGCGTCGACCTCGGGAAAGAACTCGCGGCGAAGCCTGGGACCGATCGAGACCAGAGTCAATGCCAGGAGCACGAACGCCGTGCCGACGGTCAACAAACGGTTCTGGAGGACGATGTCAAGCCCGTGCACGTAGGCGGCGATCCCCCGGTCGATCAGCGCTTCCCATCGGGCGAAGCTGCGGGCCGCCCAGCCGCGCTGGGTCACGGTGTTGTCAGCGAAGGTCACGTGTGGACGCAGCCAGCGGGCGCTGCGCGAGGGAACGAAAGTTCGGGACAGCACGTACGCGGCAATCATGGCGAAGGCCACAGCCATCGCCATCGGCCGGAACAGGTAAGCGCCCAGGCCCGGCATGAACGCCAGCGGGGCGAGCACAAGAAACGTGCAGAGGGTCGAAACCAACTCCGGCAGCGCCACTTCGCTGGCGCCGAGATACGCCGCCTCGTCAGGAGTCGCGCCCAGACCAAGGTGGCGGTGCGTGTTCTCAAGGCAGATGATGGCGCTGTTGACCAGTGGGCCGATCGCCAAAGCCAGTCCGGCCAGCGTCATCACATTGATCGTGTTTCCCGAGGCGTAAAGGCAGGCGACCGCCGCCAGAATCGAGATGGGAATCGTCATGATGGCAATCGCCGTCATCCGCCACTGACCCAGGAACAGCAGGATCACCAGCGAGCACAGAACGGCACCCAGGATTCCCTCCTCCACCAGGCTTTCGATTGACCTGCGCACATAGACTGACTGGTCCATCACGACCTGAAGATCGATTCCCGGCCGGGTCAACCGTGCCTTCATCGTCTCGATGGCTCGCTTGAGGGTGTCGACTACTTGAAGCGTGCTTGCACCGAGCTGGCGGAAGACCGGTATGTAAACCTGGCGACGTCCATTCACTCGTACGACGTTGGTCTGGATGTAGTTGGCGTCGGCGGGTGTGCCGACGTCGCGCAGGTATGCCGCATTGCCGTGCTCATTACGCAGCGGGATATCGCCCATACCCTGCACGAGGTCGAACATCGAGTTCGAATCGATGGCGTAATCTGTCTCGCCGAACTTGGCGCTGCCGGTGGGCAAGAAAACGTTCGATTCATCAATCGCTTTGAGCACGTCGAGCGGGGCGAGGTGGCGGGCCTGGAGCTTTTGCCTGTCGAGATAGACCATCACCGCGCGGACCTTGCCGCCATAAACCAGTGGAGCAAGCGCTCCCTTCTGAGACATGATCATCGGCCGGACCTCATAGCGGCCGGTATCGAACAAGGTGGCCTCGTTCTGCGTCGCGCTGTCCAGCGCCATCAGGCAGACGGGTGTCGAGCTGGTCGGATCGTACGGCAGGACAACCGGGGGAAGTGTGCCCGGCGGCATGGTCGGATATTCCCATCCGGCCAGCGAGCTCGATTCGGTCAAGGCACCGCTGGGATCGACGTGGCCGCCGAAGTAGTTCCGAACGATGCTGACGCCCACGATCGAGCGCGACTCGATCCGTTCGCCGCCCGAGGCCTGAACCACCCCGCGCTCCATGCGGGCGGTGATGTTCTTTTCGATACTGGCGGCCGGCATGCCGCCGTAAAACGTCAGCACCTGGACAGCAGGGCTTCTCAGCACAGGAAGGATGTCAACCGGAATGACAAACACCGCCAGACCACCAAGGAGGGCAAGCGACAGGGTCATGACCGTAACGGCAATGGGGTTGCGTAGAGATGCCCTGATCAGTCCATTCATCGTGTCGTCGTCTCAACCATGGTCAGAGGGAATGCGGCAGGAGAGTCTTGCGACTACCCAGGTGTGTGTCCATCTCAGTGAGGGGCTTGTCTGTCTTCACGATTTCTTAATAATAGGAAGGTCCGCGCGGGCATGTCTACCAAGCGCATGCGAGGGGCAACTGCTGAACCTGGGCCATTCGTCGTTGGAGGCTTTCCATCGTGTCAGACAGGTCGAACACGGCAATGACACCACGTGAACGATCCCGTCTCAGAGTGCCGCGGCGGCACTACATGAGGCGGCTGCTGGCCGTCACATCGGGTCTGCTCGCCATCACCGGCCTGGTCTTTCCCATGCTCTGGGGCGAAACTCGCCCGGATGGGCCGGGTTCCATGGCGCTCGCATCGGTGACCAAGGAGCCGTCGGTTCGTCAAATCGACGTGGTCCGCCCCGTGCGGGGTGGCGTTCAAAGGATGACCATGCAGCCCGGTACGGTCCACGCCTTCGAGTCGGTTGACCTCTATGCCAAGGTGTCCGGATTCCTTTCTATCCAGACGGTTGATATTGGATCTCCAGTGCGGCGGGGACAGCTCTTGATCGAAATCGACGCACCCGAATTGCAGGGCGATGTCGCAGAGGCGGCCGCGGCGGTCGATCAAGCGAAAGCACAGGCCGAGCAGGCCGAGTCAAGAATCGCGACCGCCCAGGCGGAGCGGGAGGCGGAAGCTTCAGCGGTGTTACAGGCCGAGTCCGAGATGGGCGGCGTTAATCGCCAGGCAGACGCTCACGCGGAAAGCAGTACGAGCGGATCAAAGGCCTGAGCAGCCGTAATGCCGTGGAGCGTGAGCTGGTCGACGAGCAACAGCACGCCGTGGACGCAACGATTGCGGCGGTCCAGTCGGGTCAAGCAGCCGTGAGCACAGCTCACGCCAAGGTCGTGGCGGCAGACGCCAAGATCCGACAGGCGAAGGCCGATGCCGCGACGGCGCGAGCCGCAACCCGAGTTGCGGAGGCCAGGCTCGCCCGCGCCAGGATCCTTGCCAGCTACACCAAGGTCGTCGCCCCATTCGACGGAGTCGTCACGCGGCGTACCTTTCACCCCGGTGCGTTCATTCGCTCGGCTGCCGACGGTTCGCCTGAGCCTCTTTTGAGAGTGATGCGTACCGACCGGATGCGCGTCGAAATCCAGGTTCCCGATCTCGACGTCCCCCTGCTTGACGTCGGAGACAAGGTCACATTCGCTGTCGACGCCCTCAAAGGGAGAGAGTTTGCTGGGCTGATCGCCCGCCTGGGCAAGTCGGAAGACACTTCGACGCGCACGATGAAAGCCGAGGTCGACCTGGAGAACGTCGACCGCAAGCTCGTCGAGGGCATGTACGGGCGGGCAGCGATTGAACTGCAACCGCGGACGGAACATCTCACGATACCCGCGGCTTGCGTGGTGGGTCACGCCGAGCGCGGCAAAGCGGCCCTCTTCGTGGTCCGAGATGGAAAAGCTCGCCGAACTCCGGTCACGCTCGGAGGCGACGACGGAACGTCCGTGGAGGTGATCTCGGGCCTCGGCCCAGACGATAAGGTCGTTGCCCGTCCTGGCGGCGCGCTCGACGACGGCGCACCGGTTCGCGAGACGTTGGTCGCACCTCGGGATGTCTCGCGGCGTTAGTGCCGCCAGACCGCCCAGGCGATGACGCAGCCAATCGCGACGAACACGACCGGCAGGAACCATGTGTCGAAGACCTTCTGAAGGGTAAGAGGCGCCTTTTTGACCGGGGCGGTTGCCTTGGGGGAGTTGGTTTTCATCGGGTCTGCTGGGCTCTCTGCGGGCGCGCCGCTTGAGATGATCGAGGATGAGACGAGATAGGGCTGTTGCTATCACTCTATTCTAGCCGCCAGCAGCAACCTAGCCAAACATATAAAATATTTGGGCTTTTGATTTTTTGAAGCTTTCATCCTATTGCGGCTCGTCGAGGTTCTTACCGATCACGATCGGGCCGGAGCCTGGGGATGCTGGGCGGCCACGTTGAGCAGGGTGGGATCGATCGGGGCACCCTGTCCAGACGCGTGACGGTGGGGAACCGTGTCTTCCGCCAAGGGCGATTGAGAGGTTGTTGAGGTCGGGACGGATGCCGGGGCGCGGGACGAGGAATCGGACGCCGACTGCTCTTTGGGCGCGGCGTGGTCGCGGCTGGGGGGAGGGAGGGCTGGACGGGAAGAGGCTTTGGCCGCCACAAGTGAATCGAACTCGGCCCCGATTCCCTGCCCCTCGTTCTGGTCGGGATGAGACTCGAGATCGTCGGGGGGGAGAGGAAGGTCGTCGCCGAACAGGACGGGAGGGCCAACGGGAAGGCCCGCGCGCTGGCGTCCTTTGTAATAGCGGTACGCCAGCAAGAGGGCGATGCTCGCGGCCAGCGTCACGGTGAGCATTTGCTGAACTTCCTTGATGCCGCTCTGGATCTGCTGGGCGAAAGCGTATCCCAGGCCGAACATCAAGAGCGTGCTCAGCGAGGCGGCCAACAGGTCGGTGAGGAAGAGCTTCAGTGGAGGAAGTTTCAGGATGCCGGCGGTGAGATAGGCCGCCGTACGGAAGCCGACGGCGAACCGGCCGAAAACCAGAATCTTGAACCCGTGGCGATGGAAGTAGCCTTTGATCTGGGCCTCTCGGGCTCGGGTTAGCAAGCGCCGGGTTACCGGCAGGCTGAGCACCTTCTCGCCGTGGTAGTAACCGAGGAAATAGACCACGAAGTCGCCGAGCAAGACCCCCGCCAGGCACGTCGAGAACGCCAGCGGCACCAGCATCCGCCCGTTCCGCGACAAGACCGCGGCCAGGATGATGGGCGCTTCCTCGGGAATGGGAAGCCCAAGGCCCCCCAGAACCAGGATCAAGGCGATCCCGAGGTATCCGAGATGTGCGACAAGTAACTCCGTCACCTCAGCTCCTGGTTGCTGGATCGTGCTCGCCGAAATCGGCTGATCCGTGACCCGATCAAAACTTGGTATCATAACCCGATCAGTTCGTCGAGGGCCACCCTGCCGCGCAAGGCATCGCATCGAGAGATTCGGCGAGCGGAGGCAACTCCGCCGATCTCGGACTACAAAGAAGCCGCCGCTCTTCTCGCGAACATGGCGCCGAAACTATCACGCAAACACGATTGCATGATTTCGGATCTCTCGACCTGGACCGCCTTGACGGTTTTCGAGGCGATGATTAAGGTTTGCAGCATCCCAAGGAAGGGCTAACGAGGACGCAGACGCCGCCGGGGAGAGTGAGCGGGCTCCGAACGTGGATTCGAGGGCTGGCTCGCCGGTATCCCATCTTGCTCCGCCGGCGCGGTTCCCGTTTCTCAAGGAGGAGGTTCCGCATGTCGTCCTACGACCGACGGTCCGCCGGACGTCGCCGCGCCTGGGGGCGTGGTCCGATCATTCTTCGCTTTGAACCGCTCGAAAAACGGGAAGTCCTCAGCTCGACACACGGCCCTTTGCCTGACCTGGTGGCCTCGTCGTTTGTGACCACGTCGAATGCCGATTGGAACGACCCCATCAGCGCCAGCGGCCAGATCACCAATCAGGGAAACGAGACGGTGACGACGCCGTTCGACGTGGGAATCTACGCGTCTCACGGCAACAAGACAGGGCCTTACTCGGTGATGCTCGGCGAGGTCACCATCCCGGCCGGCCTCGCGCCGGGCAGTCCGTGCCTTTCAATGCGACAGTCCGGTTGCCCCAGTCTCCCTTGCCGGAAATGAGCCCGAATGGGGTCGTGTTCATCAATCTGAAGGTGGATCCGCAACATGCGGTCCCAGAGAATAACAAGCGAAACAACTCGCGCCTCGGGTTGGGATACGACGAATCGCCGGTGCAGATCACCCCGCACCAGCCGGCCCATGTCGTGGTGACATCGATCGGGATCACACCCACAGACGTCCAGTGGGGTGGCTCGGTCGTGGTCACGGCGCAGGTGAGCAATCCGGCGTACGGGGACGCCCCGTTCACCCGGGCCGCGGTTGTCTTGACGCCCGTGGGCGCCACGCCTGGCGGGCCTTCCGACGTGACCATCGGTAATATCACGGTCCCGTACATCCCGGCCTGGTCGATGGTCAACGTCGAGCAGAGCATCCCGCTGCCGGTGACGCCGCCGCAGGTTCTCGGCAGTGCCAGCCAGTTTACCTTGTCGCTGCTGCCGGACGCTGACTTCCTGACCAATGCGGTTTTTCCCCATGCTCCAATCGGTGGGATCGGAGTCGACCAGGCCACGGTGAACATCACGGTGCCGCCGGGAACAACCCCTCCGGCTCTTGGTCCGCTCTCTGACCTGGCTCCTGGCGCCATAACCACCTCGTCCACGAACCTGAGCTGGGGCCAGACTTTTCAGGCCCAGACGTACATCCAGAACCTCGGCCAAGCCGACCCCGGGCCGTTTCGCGTGAGATTCGTGCTGGTGGGACTCAGCGGCGATACCACCCATGGCATCTTCCTGGGCGACGCGATGGTGAACGGCATCACCCCGGGAACGACTCAGCCAGTAAACCAGAATCTCACGCTTCCCTTGCGGCTGCCGGCTGACGTGTCGCTTAGCAGTCTAGGCACGGGCAGGATCGCCGTGCTTGTTGACCCGGAAAACGCGCTCAACGAGACGTTCAAGAACAACAACGTGGCGATCTCCGCGCCCATCACACTCAGGCTGCTGGGGACGGACGGCAATAGCTTCGTCCCCAATCTCCCCGCTCCAGCGCAGAAATTGGCAGTGATCTCGCCGATCAAGGCCCTCAGGCTCGTGAAGTCACCTTCCCACAAGGCGTCGGCAAACCCAAACAAGCCAAGGAAGCTGTACCTGAAAATGCCGCCGCAACACGCCTCTTTGATCCATAACCTGAGTGTGTTCCCCAAGAGAGTAGGAGATTTCATCAAGAAGTACATTTGAACCGAGACGGAGCAGGCTCAGCAGTCAGCACTCTCAGGACCCGCGCCCAACTGCGCTACTGACCGGATAGGAACAGAGATCGCGACGACCGCAGGGAAACCCGCACGTTTCAGATAGCCCAACACTCCCATTTTTCGGATCGCACTTAACCCACACAATCCAAGCACTTTTCCGTAATTCGACGGCGTTTCGGATCGCATTCGGGAAAACTTGAGACAAAATTGGAATTAGCCAGGCGATTTATTGAAGGACGGCAAGATCGTGGCTATGCTTTGCGAAGCTGGGTAAACCTGACTCGGCAAGGTAAGCAAGCCAGTGAAGCCGGATTGACGCCAGAGATGTTCGAGATTGACTTGATCTTCGAACAACCGATACGGGAGGCACCTCAGGATGACCAACGACCGGCTGAATGCTCCAGTGTCTTCGACAACCTCGGCCTCTAGCTCTAGCTCTGGCTCGCTGGTTGAGACTCGGTTCATTCCCAGGCAATACGAGCCGAACTATGCCTATCCCCTGCTGGTGCTTCTGCACGCTCGGGGGGGTGATGAGGACCAACTGGTTCGGGCGATGCCGGCGCTCAGTTGGCGGAACTACGTGGGTCTCGGGTTGCGGGGCCCGGAACCGGTGATCAAGCGCGACGGCCTTGCAGGGTTCGGCTGGGGCCGTGAGTTCGGGTTGCAGGATCGATCCGGGCTGAGACAGAAGCCCATGCCGTCTGAGGCCGAGATCGTGCATCGGGCGCTTTTTAACCCCGAGCCCGACGACGTGGATCGCCTCCAAGAGGGGGTTTTCGCGGCCATCCGAAAAACCCGCGGCTTGCTGCATGTCCATTCCGAGCGGATTTTCCTGGTTGGCTGTGGAGAAGGAGCCGCCCTGGCCTACCGGTTAGGTCTCACATTCCCCGAGAGGTTCGCGGGCGTGGTCGCCGTCAATGGCTGGATGCCCAGCGGATTCCGGCCGCTGGGACGGATGAAAGCTTGTCGCGACCTGCCGGTCTTGGTGGTGCATGGTGCCTGGAACTCCAAGCATCCACTCTCCGTGGCTCGCCGCGAAGTCGCTGCCCTACGCGCGGGAGGCCTGCGGGTTGCCTTTCAGTCCTATCCCTGCACTCATCGTCTCACCAGTCCCATGCTCGGAGATGTCGATACCTGGCTGATGAACCACTGTACCGAACAGGCCGGATTCTGACACCTCGCAACAAGATGCTAGCCGGTGGGCCACCGCCCCGCCTGATTGCCGGTCAGGTCCTCTCCGGTGCGGTCTTTGCGGTCATCCCTCTGCTTGCCCAGCCGCCTTGGTGTATCATATCGGTTCTTCGATCGGTCCGATCGCCACGGAACTGCTCGTACGTGTTCACAGTTCTCGTGTCTGCCTGTTACGGCGGTCAAGAAATGGCCGGATCGATCGAATAGACGGACGCTTGAATCGACGGGAAGTGCCGCGCTTGTGGTCGAGGCGATCGGGAGGGCGTCATCGTGGAGGAGGCGTTCGCCTGTCCGGAATGCGGGTCGATTGTCGAGGTCAGCGGGTTGGCGCCCGGCCGCCAGGTGCGCTGTGGGTTCTGTCACAGGCTGCTCGAAGTTCCTTACCTGCCAAGAATCGAAGAGAAGAGCTGGAAGCGGCGCCGGTTTGGTCGCCCTTGGTGGGTGCCCTGGGCATGGGGCGCATTGGGACTTGCGGCCGCCGCCGTGATTCTGGTGGCGATGACGCGCTTCGTCGATCACCACGAGCGGCAGGCGTTTGAACGGTCGATCAAGGATCTGACGGCATCGTCGGAGGTCAAGACAAAGTCGGGGCGGCTTGACCAGGCTCTGGTCGATCTTGATACGGCCCTCAATCTCTGCCAGGAATCGTCCCGATGCGCTTCCGAACTCCTCGCGGAATTGAGGAAGAAGCGCCAGGAAGTGGCCATCCGCGAAGCGCACACGGTGATCGATCGGCTCTCGACCGACGACGCCCAGCCGTTCCCGATCGGAGACTGGCTCACCCTGAAGTCGCGAGCAGCCTCCGACCCTGATCTCGCCTCGCTGCGCGGCCAGGTCGAAGAGCGATTCCAGGGAAACCTGAAGCAAAGAATCGAACGCGACCTCAACGCGGCGAAGTCCGCGCTGGCCTCCGGACAGGCTGGCGCCGCCTTCGAATCCTGCGAGGCGACAGCTCCCTTGCTCGCACGCCTGAAGCCCGCCGAGCAGAAATCCCTTCGCTCCCAGGCCGATCAGCTCGTTGCTCAGCTTGTCGATCGACACGGGATCTTCCTTGTGCCCCCCCGTGGCCACTTCCTGAGAGGATCCGAGTCGAAGTACCACGCAAGCATGATGCCCGTGCTATTCAGGGCCGTGAAAGCAAAAGGGTACGTGCCGCAGGTGAGCTCCCCGCTCTGGCGCGATCATTGGTCGCGCGCGCCTTACCGGCTGGCCCTCGAGATTAACGAGCGCCTGGAAGGCAACTACATGGCCTCGGAAAACCGGCTCACGCGGATTGAGGCCTCTCTGACGCTCTATCGACGAGGCCAGCAGATCTGGAAGACAACGCCCACGGCGCGAACGATGGTTCCCTTGCCCAGCCTTCCCGCCTACCTCTCCACCCGAGTGGCGCTGAGCCCCGCGCGCACGGATGAAATTGAGAGCCTGCTCTACGACAACGCACGCAGCCTGATCGACGAGAAATTCGCCTTCGCCCTGAGCAACATGCCCGGTTGCGAATATGGGCCTGCTTCGTCGAAGCCTTGAGGGGTAATAACCACCACCGGAGCCCGTTCAGCCGTTGGCTCGCTTCAGTGCCTTGCCTTTGTTCTACGTGGAGCTGATCGTGGCGCGAATTGACCCCATCGAGCTGGGTGAGGCTCACGGCCAGAAGCGGGAAGCCCTGGAGCAAATCATCGCCACGCATGGGCGCACGACGAACATGAAGCGGACGCTGGCGCGGTCGCCTGTGGCCTTACGTTCGCTCATGACATGGTACGACCTCCGCGAAGAAGTCGCTTCGTTCCTGGGAGAACGGGCAACGGTTTTGTTCGCCCATTCGATCTCGGCAGGAACGAACTGCCTCGTCTGTTCGACCTTCTTCCGCCGGCTTCTGATCGACGCCGGAGACGACCCCGACGACCTCCGCCTCGATGAGCGGGAACGTCTCGTCGTCGACTACGGCCGCCAGCTTGCCCGGGTGCACCGACAGTGTGAGCGACGAGCTATTCGATCGCCTGCCGCGTGCCTTTGACGCCGACCAGATCGTGTCGCTGACCGCCTTTGGCGGCCTCATGGTGGCCACCAATCTGTTCAACAACGCGTTGCAGGTCGATCTCGACGAATACCTCTGGTCCTACCGCAAGAGACGCGGAGGAACCCGGCTCATGAGCGAGAAGGCGCCGGCGTTCGGCGGGACTCTCGGGCCAGGTCGCGATCGTGACCGGCGCGGCGCACGGCCAGGGCCGCGCCGCCGCGCTGGCGCTGGCCCGCGAAGGCGTGAATATCGTCGCGCTCGACATTGCGCGGACGCTCGATTACCCGGGCTACGCGCTCGGCTCGCCGAGTCCGACCTGGGATCGCTGCGGGACGCTTGTCTCGGCCTGGGCGTCGAATGTCTGCCGTTCGCGGCCGACGTGCGCGATGACGACAGCGGTCTCGGCCGCGGTGGCCGCGGCGGCCGACCGCCTGGGCCGGATCGACATCCTGTTCAACAATGCCGGGATCTGCGCGTATGGCCTGGCGCACGAGATTACCGAGGACGCCTGGGATGCCATGCTCGACATCAACCTGAAGGGCGCCTGGATCGTGGCCCGGCGGGTCATACCGCACATGATCGCCCGGCAGTCGGGCGTGATCATCAACAACTCATCGGTCGCCGGTTTGCGCGGGATGGCTCGACTGAGCCATTACGCGGCCTCGAAATGGGGACTGGTCGGCCTGACGAAGTCGTGGGCGATCGAGCTGGCGCCGCACGGCATCCGCGTTGTCTCGATCCACCCGACGGGCGTGAACACGCCGATGAACGACGGCCTGGCGGAGCTCGAGGGTCTCTCGCCGCTTCGAAGTCGCCGAACGGTCCGCGGGCAACCTGCTGCCCGTTCCCTGGGTCGATCCGGAAGATGTCGCCGAGGCCGTCGTCTTCCTCGCCTCCAGCCGGGCCCGTTTCATCACCGGCTCCCAGTTCGTCCTGGACGCGGGGCTGCTCTGCCGCTGAGCCGAAAGATGAGACGCAGCCGCGATCGGCGTGATTGGGGCATAGCCCTCGGGTTGTCGAATGGCAACGGGGATGACGGCAACGTGAAGGTCTATGACATGGTTTCCGCGAGGCCCCTTTTACCAACCGCACCCCCGACGTACATCGTTAACCGGATCTGAACCCGCGGGGCCTCGGAAGCCGGAAGGCGTCGGATCCTGTGCCGGAGGGTTGAGGCGGGTTTCCGCGTCGATGAGGAACGCACCGGCCGCCGCGACCCGCTCGCCGGGGGCGAGGCCGCGGAGCACCGGATAGTGGTCACCGGAGCGAGGACCGATGACCACCGCGCGACCCTCGAAAATGCCGGGAGTGACCTCGACGTATACGATCGCTTTTGACCCAGTGTCAACGACCGCTGCTTCCGGCACACTCGGCAGGCTGCCTTTCGCTGAGGAATCGAGGAGCGCGAGATACTTCGCGGGCGCGGACTTCAGCTTCGGGACGCAAGCATCGCAGCAGACCCAGACTGTTCGCCCCTCGACCTCGACCGGAGTCGCGGGGCCCATCGAGCCAAGGCTCACCCGTGTCACCGGGCAGATCGTCTGCTCCTCGGCGCTCGTGTCCGGGTGGGGCCACCGAGCGCGACGTTCAGGCTCACCTTTGCGTACATGCCGGGCCGGAGACGAAGGTCGGGGTTGTCGAGGTCAAGCCGCACCGCGGCGGTACGCGTCGCGGGGTCGAGCACAGGCGCGATCAGCGCGACCGTTCCCTTGAACACCTCGCCGGGGAAGGCCGGGACCGTTGCCTCGATCGGCTGGCCCAGGCGAACATGCGCGAGTTGATCCTCGTAAATCTGGGCATCGACCCAGACCCGGCTCAGATCGGCGATCTCGAAGAGGACCGTCTCCTCGAGAGCGTACTGGCCCTCGTAGACGTTCTTCTTGATGACGTGACCGCTGCTGGGCGCAAGGAGCGGCAAGAGAGCTTCGGGCTCGTCGTCTGTGGTGATCGCGTCGATCTGATCCTGGCGGACTCCCAGAACCTTTAGCCCCTGGATCGCGATACGGACCCGTTCCTTGGGATCGCCGAGAGGCGTTTGCTTGGAATCGGGTGGTGTGCGGGCCGGCTCGGCCAGCGCGCGGTACGCTTCGCGGTAGGCCTGTATCGATTGTGCGACATCAAAACCGTACAGTTCGGCGAGCCGCTGGCCCGCCCGTACGCGCACGCCTACGGAGGCGACATGGAGCCGATCAACCCGCGCACGGCCCCGAGTTCCGGAGGCGATCAGGACGTGCCGGCTTTCATCGTAGCCGACGAATCCAACGGTGACCAGCTCCTCGGTCGCCTGGGCGAGCCCCACCTCGACGGTCCGGATGCCTGCCTGAGCGATGCGCCACGGGGCGAGCTGAACGCGCGCCAGGCCCCCTTCGAGTAAGGTCGCGGTCGCCCCGCGCTCGTGACGGGCCAGCCGCATGCCGCAAATCGGGCAACTGGTCGACTGCTCGCTCACCACGTGCGGGTGCATCGGGCAGTAGTATTCCGAGCGGTCCGAGACTTCGTGTGTCTTCCCAGCAGGCCTGTTCCGCGTCTCGAGATAGTTGACGACCGTCTCCCAGTAGCCGAAGAGCAGACCCGTTCCCGCCAACAGGGCGATGAAGCGGAGCCGCAGTTCGGCGGCCTTGACTATCATTTTGAGCTTCCGCCGCCACGTCAGCGGCCCACCCGTGGTTTCGTCCACGGGGGGGCTCTGGTCCGGACGGCATGGCGGCGCTTGCGACACCATGAACTTCACCTTTGCCTCGTTCCATTCCCGACGACCCGGCGCGGTCCGAAGACCCGACGCGAGCCGGGCCCGATGTCAATGCACGGGCCCGCCTCCTCGGCCCCTTCCTCCAACTACTTGACCGCGATCCCGTGCGGGCGCGCCGGGCCGGTGTGGAACGCGGTATTGAAGTCGAGGACGAACCGAGTATCGAGTTCGAGGTGGTGCCGCGACACCTTCAAGACGTGGACCTTGTGGTCCCCCTCGAACTGGACCTTCCCGGGACTCGCGAAGGGGAACATGTCCTCTACGAGGAAGTAGTCGGTGACTACGAGCCGCCTGTCGTCATGCGTCAACATGATGTTGTGCGGCCCGGCTCCGACACCCAGATTCACGACGGCGACCTGCGTCGGATCGGATCGATTCGTCGTATCGATCAAGACGACCTGCCCGGCCTGGAACAACCCCGCGAGCATACGGGAGCCGTCACTGGTCATCTGGAGGATCTGTACCATGCCTCCCGGGACGGGTGTCTCGATGTGGGGAACAATCTCGGCGCAATCGAACGCCGGGGTGGCAGTCCCTGCGTGCGGGTCGACCAGGTAGACGATTCCGTTGAACATTCCGGCGCTGTAAGCCCGCCCGTGCGGATCGCCCGGGATCAGTCTCACGTCCATCATGCCAACCCCGCCGGGAGCCTGGATGGTCTTCACAATCCGGCGTCTATGGAAGTCCCACACCCGGATCGTATCTTGCAACACCGGGGGGTCTGCACCGTTGGGTGCGAACGCGGGGTTCAGGGTCGTGTTGGGCAGGATGAAGTCGCTGGTCATCATCAAGTTATGTTCGGGCCGGGCCGTGATGCCGTGCGGGTTGAACTTTCCGTCCGTCGGCGGGTGCGTCGGCCAGGAGTTGACCCGGCGGAGTTTGTGATCGAACTCGACGACGCGCCCAGGCACGCCGCCATTGGCCGAGCCCATCTGGGTCACCAGGAACCCTCCCGATGGCAGCGCAAGGAAGTCGTCGGTGATGCTCGAGTTCGGATCGGCCGAAGAGAACAGGAATCTTGGCCTTCTCGGATGCGTCATGTCGAAGAAGAAGATCCCGGGCTGGCCGCTCAGAACGCTCAGGAGCCCGCCGCATCCGAGGACCTTCTCGTCGGCCGACAGGTGCATGTGATGAGGCTCGTTGAAAGTCGCGCCAGGTCCGGGGAGAGGCACCACGTTGATGACCTTTCCGTAGCCGGGTGAGTCTTCATCGAAGTCGATCACGGCCAGGAAGTCCGGGATGGAGTGATCAACGTGACCCGCCCAGATGTAAAGGTATTTCTCGCCGTCATCGTGATCAGCCCGGGCCGGACGGACGGACCCGAAGACGAACACGCCCACGGTGACCAGGATGGCCCAAACACGCGAATCCCGGCCGGACCGCGACAACTGTCTCCTCATAAGCCTTCTCCTCTCCGCTGCCTCGAACCTGCCACTATCAAGTGCCCGTGACCCCGATACGGTTTCGTCCAGGCCCTACGCTAGTTCACGTCGAAGAAGAACGGGTCGTCGAATACCCTCGACGCGTGGTCGGGTGTGGCCTCGTAGAGCACCACGATTCGTGAACCCTCCAGCGAGTGAACTGTCTCCTGCGGTTGCGTTGCCGTGTTGGCGACCGGCTCGACGATGACGCTTTGCAAGATGCGATCCTCGCACGGCTCCAGCGCGGGCCGTCGCGCATGACGATGCTGACTCGTTGACCTGTACATGGGGACTCCTCGCTGGGAAAACCCTGCCCGCCGACTCTTATCCCATGGCATGACAGTCTCCTTTGTTCCTTGATTACCCGCAGGACATTGGATTCCCGTCTCAGCGTCGCGTGTCATGGCCACCTTACGGAAACCATCACGTCCTATAGAGCAGTGCGACGTCCCGGTCGCGTTTTTCTCATGGGCGCGAATTCGTCCTCGGCCGGATCAAGTCCTGGCTCGGAACTCGCAACTCACCGCGACCCACGCACTCATGCCGCCGGTTTTGAGGCAGGCCGGGATAGGGCCGGGATAGGACCTGCATTGCATCGCTCCATTCTTATGCCCTTCCGATCCAACTGCCGAGAGCGGGGCCCGCGCAAACGGTCTGGTCGGCTCAAGAGTCTTCCACGAATGCGGCACGCCTCGGCAAGTTGCACCATACTTGAAGGGTAGGCTTCCCTGTTCGCGGGCAGGGTGCGCGCCCTCTTTGACACACGGTTGCAAACAGTCCAACGGCGAGCCGCGACGGGCCAGGCGATGAGACTCCATTGGCGGGTCGCGCATGCGGGATGTTCCGGTCCACTCGAGGCCGCCGGTTCTCCGGCTTGTCGCGGCTGGCGATTGGGCATAGCCAAGGCGGATCGCACGATGGAAAAAGAAAAGCCGCGAAATCAAAGCCACCGTAGCCGAAGTAGGCTTTTCATAAGTCTTATTGTGGTAGTGCGTTAAGCAGCTTCGGGGCCCTCCTTGGGTTCGAAAAGCAAAGCCACCCGTTCCACTTGCTTCCTGTTTGCAGCCAAGGCCTGCTGAGTGTTGAGCGCCGGGTGCGGAGCACGAGCAGACGTCCATGGTTTGCTGGTGCTGCATGAGGATTTGCTTTGGAGGCTTCTTCGGGAAGGAAGGGTTGCATGGGATGGATTGGATATTAATGCTTTGCGGGTCTTTCTGGTTTTTCCTTTGGTTCCAGGGTTAGTTGCTGAACTTGGGAAGCTTTCAAGAGTGGAGGTACGAGCATGCCCTTGCCCACGTGCCCTGAAGCCCGGTTGCGATTGACGCTCCGGGTGGAACCCCTATAGTTCAGTACAAACGGGTGCTTCGTTCGCGACGATTGCCTTCGCGGCTCGGCTCGAGGCCTGACCGCCCTATCTTCTGGAGGCCGGCATGGGTATCAGGAGGCCCAACGAGGCGCCGCACGTCCGCCTGTCAGGATCGACGGCGCCCCCCTCGCTTGGTCTCACCGCGACGGTGCTGGAGGCGATCGGCAGGACCCCGATGATCCCGCTCCGTCGCATGGCCGAGGGGCTGCCGTCGCGGGTGCTGGTCAAGCTGGAGTCGGTCAATCCCGGAGGGAGCATCAAGGATCGGGTGGGCGTGGCGATGGTCGAGGAGGCCGAGCGCCGCGGATGGCTCAGGCCCGGCGGCACGATCATCGAGGCGACCGCGGGGAATACCGGCGTCGGACTGGCGCTCGCCGCGGCGGTCAAGGGATACCGATGCATCTTCGTGCTGCCCGACAAGATGAGCGGCGAGAAGGTCCGCTTGCTGCGAGCCTATGGCGCGGAGATCGTGATCACGCCGACCTCGGTCCCGCCCGACTCGCCGGAAAGCTACAACGGCGTGGCCGACCGCCTGGCCCGAGAGATTCCAGGCGCCTGGCGGCCCAACCAGTTCGCGAATCTGGCCAATCCCGAGGTCCACTACCGAACGACTGGCCCCGAGATCTGGGAGCAGACCGGCGGCGCGATCACCGCGTTCGTCGCCGGGGTGGGCACGGGAGGGACCATCTCGGGAGTTGGCCGGTATCTCAAGGAGCGAAACCCGGACGTCCGCATCGTGGGCGCCGATCCGGAGGGCTCGATTCTCTCGGGCGATGCGCCGAGGCCCTGGAAGGTCGAAGGGATCGGCGAGGACTTCGTGCCCAAGACGCTCAACGGGCAGGTCGTCGACGACTGGGTCCGCGTGAGCGACGCCGAGAGCTTCCGCACGGCGCGGGACCTGGCACGGAGAGAGGGTCTGCTCGTGGGCGGTTCGGCGGGCACGGCCGTTGCCGCGGCTCTTCGCTACGCGAGGCGGCTCACTGCGAACGACATCATCGTCGCCCTCTGCCCGGACACCGGGCGTAATTACCTGAGCAAGTTCTTCGACGACGCCTGGCTCGAGGAGAACCGGCTGAACGAGACCGAACCCGTCGCGCAGACTCGTGGGCGACCTTCTGCGGTCGCGAGGTCCGCGCGTGCTGATCACCGTCTCTCCCGACACCACGGCCGCGGAGGCCGTCGAGCTCATGCAGGATCGAGGCATCTCTCAGTTGCCCGTTCTCCGCAGCGGCCGAGCCGTTGGGAGCGTCCAGGAGGTCACGCTGGCCCGCCTGCTGCACGACGCCGCCGACCTCACGACGGTCCAGCTCGGCGACGTGATGGCCCGGCCTTTGCCGCAGATTGACGTGGGCGTTCATCTTGACGAGGTCTACCGGCTGCTCCTCTCGGGCAATTCAGGAGTGCTGGCAACGGCCAATGACGAGGTTGTGGATATCGTCACGCGAATCGACCTGATCCAGTACTGGAACCGACGTGCGCGGCGACTGATGCCATAATGCCTCCCGTAAAGTGCAACGAGGAGCTTCCATCAATGGACGATCATCTGGCTGAGACGGGCTTCTCGACGCGAGCGATCCACGCGGGTCAGGGAGCCGATCCCGCAACCGGGGCGACGGTCGTGCCGATTTACGCGACCTCGACATTCACTCAGGAAGCGCCGGGGCGACACAAAGGCTACGAGTACTCCAGGAGCGGCAACCCGACCCGAACGGCCCTCGAGACTTGCCTGGCGGCCCTCGAAGGGGGCGAGCGAGCGCCTCGCCTTCGCCTCCGGGCTGGCGGCGACGACGGCCATCCTCTCGAGCCTGAAGCCGGGAGACGAGGTCGCGGCGGCGGCGGATCTCTATGGCGGCACTTTCCGCTTGCTCGAGCGCGTCTTCCGGCCATGGGGCCTGGTCGCGGTCTACACCGACGACGCCAGCGCGGACGGGTTCGCCCGGATCATCAGTCCCGCGACCAAGCTCCTGTGGATTGAGACGCCCACCAATCCACTGCTCCAGATCATCGACATCCGGGCGATCGCCGAACTGGCCCATGCCCGCGGCGCGATCCTCGCGGTGGACAACACGTTCGCCTCGCCTTACCTGCAGCGGCCCCTGGAGCACGGAGCGGACCTGGTGGTCCACAGCACGACGAAGTACCTTGGTGGTCACTCCGACGTGATCGGCGGTGCCGTGATCGGCGGCCGCGAGCACCTTGTGCCGATCGCCTTCTACCAGAACGCCGCGGGGGGCGTGCCAGGCCCGATGGATTCCTGGCTCGTCCTCCGAGGCATCAAGACCTTGGCCGTCCGAATGGAACGTCATTGCGCCAATGCGAGGTACCTGGCCGAGTGGCTCTCGCGTCATCCGGCGGTCGACCGCGTCTACTACCCGGGTCTGCCCGATCATCCGGGTCACGACGTCGCGCGGCGGCAGATGCGCGACTTCGGCGGCATGATCAGCGTCCGGCTCAGAGGAGGCGGCGAAGCGGCCCGACATCTGCTGTCAAGGACCCGCCTGTTCAGCCTGGCTGAGAGCCTCGGCGGCGTCGAATCGCTCATCGGCCATCCCGCGACGATGACCCATGCGAGCATCCCCGCTCAGGTCCGGATCGCCCGCGGCGTTGACGAAGGCCTCGTTCGTCTGAGCGTCGGCATTGAGGACGTGGAGGACCTCCGCGACGACATTGAGCGGGCCCTTGGCGGAATGTCCCGTTAGTGGATCTCTGTGCCAGCTCGCATGCACGTGCACGCATGGCCCGAATGCGATGTGAGAGGGGCGAAACCGCGCTGGCACGATTCGCCGAGCCCAAGATGCAATGATTGCCACACCATGGATAAATATTCTCTGATGTCAAGGGCGACTTGGCAACCTTCTCGGGTTTGCGTTAGGCTGTGGGTAAGCGTATCAAGCATGGCCAACCCAGCGCTGCTTGTCAGGGACGAGACGAAAACCAGGGAGAGCCGGACCTGGTTGACGCGAGGAGGCATGAGATGTCGGTCGGCGATCGGCCGCTGCGCGAGGAGAATGATCTCGCCGATTTTCTCCAGCGGATTCAGACTGGTGATGAGGAGGCGGCCCGGGAGCTGCTCCAGAAGTATGAGCCGGAGGTGCGGCTCGTCGTCCGGCGGCAGTTGCCTCGCTTGCTGAGGTCGCGATTCGACTCGCTCGATTTTCTCCAGAGTGTTTGGGGAAGTTTTTTCCGTCGGATGCGAGACGCGCCCACAGAGTTCGAAGATTCTCGCCATCTTGTCGCCTTCCTGGCGCGGGCTGCGAAGAATAAGGTGATCGACGAGTATCGCCGGGCCGCCAGCCTGAAGCAGGACATGCACCGTGAAGAGCCCTTGTGGGGGGATGGCCGCCGCCCGAAGGAAGTAGCAGACCCGATCGACTCACCCAGCGAGCTGGCGCAGGCACGGGAGGTTTTTGGCCGCCTGCGTGAACTCTTGCCGGCAGAACGGCGGACGATCCTGGAGCTGAAGGCAGAGGGTCTTTCAAGCAAGGATATCGGCGAGCGTCTAGGAATCAGTGAGCGGACGGTGCAGCGTGTACTCGAAGACTTACGTCGGCGTATGGAGTCCGAGTGGGAGTCTGGGGGATGAACTTGGCCGCCTCGGGGCGGACATGGGAGGATGCGTCCTCGCCCGCCGCGCTCCGCCTGACACGTCAGTACGAGCAAGCCTGGCAAGAGGCCGAACGTGCCGGTCTGCGCTATGATCCGGCTGAGTTCCTGGCTGATTCGAGCCGTGGCGCATGAGATCGCCGGCGCCCGACTGGCGATCCTGCGTGCCGACCTTTCGCTCCGCTGGGAGGCGGGTGATCGTGTTGGTGCCCGCTGGTATCTTGAGCGGTTCAAGGACCTGGGCGAAGAAGCATCGGTCGCCCTCATCTATGAAGAGTTCTGTCTCCGAGAGGAGGATGGCGACGAACCTGATCCCGCGGAATTCCTCCGCCGATTCGCGGGCCTTGCCGAGCCCCTGCGGAGGGTTCTGGACATTCACCGCTTGATCGGCTCGGCCTCGGCAAGCTCGACGGGTTCGCCGATCTCGTCGGTCTGTCTCTCACCGACGGCCGCGGGGGCGGCGTCTCAAGTATTCTTTCCCGGCGCCGGCCAGACCATCGGCGGCTTCTATCTCGTGGAAGAATTGGGCCGAGGCGCCTTCGCGCGGGTTTTCCTGGCCAATGAGCGGCAACTGGCTGACCGGCCGGTGGCTCTGAAGGTCACCAGGCGCGGCTCTCGCGAGCCACAGGCGCTGGCCAGGCTCCAGCACACGCACATCGTTCCGGTCCATTCCCATCGAGTCGATCCGGCCACCGGGCTGCATCTGCTGTGCATGCCCTATCTTGGCCGCGTTACCCTGGCGCGGGTCTTGGCCGAGGTCAGGGAGGAAGGCGACATCCTCACGGGCGCGGCGCTCGTGCACGCGATCGACCGGTTGATCGAGGTCGATGAACCGCATGCCGAGGTTGAGTCAACGTGCCGGGCCGCACTCTGCGGCCGTAGCTTCTCCCGCGCAATTGCGTGGTGGGGGGCGCGGCTGGCCGAGGCCCTTGAGCATGCCCATGACCGGGGCGTTTTGCACAGGGACATCAAGCCCAGCAACGTCCTGATCTTGGGCGACGGCATGCCGATGCTCCTGGACTTCAACCTGGCACGTGAGTCGGTCTTCGAGGGCGACGGTGCCGGCGCCGGCGCAGGCGCCGAGCCACGCGGAGAGCCCACGCTTGGGGGGACGGTTGATTACATGGCCCCCGAGCACCTGGAGGCGCTTGCCGAGGGAACCTCGAATCGGGTCGACGGCAGGGCGGATCTGTTTGGACTGGGCGTGCTGCTCTTCGAAGCGCTCGTGGGCAAGAAGCCGTTTCAGCCGCCTCGCAAAGGGCAGTCTGTGGTGGACTCGCTGTTGCGGGCCGCCGAGTCGCGGCGGCTGGACAAGGCGGCGTTCGCGCCGTCGGAGGTTGACGTTCCCGCCTCTCTCGAGGCCGTCATCCGTCTTTGCCTCGAGCCCGAGCCGGAGAGGCGCTATCAATCCGCAACCGAGCTGGCGGCGGATCTGCGGGCGGTCGCCGATGACCTGCCGCTCATTCATGCCCGCGAACCACTGCTGAGCCGCTTGAGCCGACAGCTTCGCCGCAACCGCCGCCGGCTCGTCGCGGCCGCGGCTGTTCTGGTGGCCACCACCGCCATGCTGGGTGCCTACATCATTTTCCAGATCGACCGTTACGAACGTTACAACGAGGTCAAGGGTCTGTCCGAGGCCGGTTCCGCCGCGATCGAACGCGGCGACTTCAAGGAGGCTCAGATCTACTTCGACCAAGCCATCCTGGAGGCCAATCGCTCCAAGCTGGCCACGGTCCGAAACCTGCTCAAGTGGGAGACCTTTCTTGACTTCGGGGGAAAGCTACGAAGGAAGATCGTGCTACTCTGGACGCCTCCGGGGCTGGACGAACTGGAGCGCACCGTTCAGTTCAAGGCCCAGCTCTCGAAGAAGATCGCCACGACCCGCGGACGAGCCCAGGATCTGCTGGAACAATCGGAAAACCTTCGGTTCCGCTTGATCGGTCTGGGAGACGACGTGCCCGGCGCAGTGGACAAGCTCAAAGGCCTGCTGGAACCATTCTTCGTACTGACCTCACGAGAGGACTGGACGAAGCTTGATCATTTCTGGGAACAGCTCGACGAGAAACAGAGAACCGATCTTCGCCACGAGGTCAATGAGCTGCTCTTTCTGTGGATGGTGAGAATCGAGACTGCGATACGTGAGTCGGCTGATTCGGCGGCCCAATCTCGGCCGGCGACCGGCGCGGTGAGCCGTTCGGCGACACTCAACCAGGCGCTTGATGTCTGCGATCGGGCGTTGGCATTCGCGGAAACGACTGGACCCTGGGAAGCATTGCGAGCGCTTCTCGAGGCCCAGAGGGCGGCGGGCGACTCAATCAAAGCTCCCGCGGGCGAGGCCGGCGACCACGCAGACTCCGCACCGGAATTGCTCGATGAGCCGTCCCATGTGGCCAGTCGCAAGTCGGCGTCAGAGTGTTTTCAGTGGGGCTTGCTCAACTCAAGTCTGGGACGGCGCCGGCGCGCTATTGAATGGCTTCAGCGCGCCGCACGGCTCGACTGGCCCAATTATTGGTATCAATTCTATCTTGCGTACCTCGAAGACCAGGCTGAACTCTCCGAGGAGGCGCTTGGCCACTACAATGTCGCGGTGGCCCGACAACCCGATTCGCCGTGGGTCCTGTTCAGCCGAGCCCGGCTCTACCGCACCAAAGGGATGTGGTCGTGGGCTCTCGATGATTTTCGAAAGGCGCGAGAGTTGATGCGCGAGCGTCCCGAGTCGTTTCGGGTCGGGCTCGAGCTCGGCTATCTGCACCAGGCGCTGGGAGACTTCGCCGCCGCCAGAAGTGAATACCGGTCGATCATCGGAAAATCGCCCAAGAGTGATTACACGCGGGCCGCCCGCTTGAACCTCGCCAACATTGACGCCGAATCGGGCTCGGTGGACCGGGCACGCGCTGAATACGAGTCGCTCCTGGCCGAGAATCCCCAGGACCAGATCACTCGCTTCAGCCGCGCCTTGCTCTATCTTCGCCGCGGCGAGATCAAGCAGGCGGAGGCGGATCTTGACGTGATTCTTGCGCTCGGGGCCTCTGGTAACCAAACGACATGAAATCCTGGCCACGCGGGCCGTCGCGAGACTGCTCCTGCGCCGGACAACCGAAGCGACCGCCGACGCTGCCGATGCCCAGCACCTGAGGCCTTGCCCTTCTTATCAGCGGCTCTGGCAACGTGCCTTGCTCGCCGCCGGCCGTTATGGCGAGCTTCAGCTCGATCGCCCCGAGGAGATTTCGCTTCTTCCCGTTGGGGGCGCATGGCTGACCAACGACCTCCGCGCGGCCGCCAAGGAAGCTGCCGCTTCTTGCCCGCGGCCCTCGACCGCAGGCGTCTCGGGCACTCCTCAACCTAGCAGTGGTCCTGGCGGCGCTCGGGGATCGCCAGGCCGCCGTCAGAGTGGCCGATCAGGTTCTCGAGCTCACACCGCTTTCTCCGCGGGCCTATCTCGATCTGCGCGCGCGTGTTCCACCACGTGGGAGACCGCTCGCGTGCCCTGCGGGAGATCGAGCTGGGCCAGGCGATTCAACCGGATGAACCAGGCCTGCTCGAGCTGCGGGGTGTTCTCAGGCTCGAAGCCGGCGATGCCGCGGAGGCTATCGTTGAACTGAATCGCGCGATCGCGGGCTCACCACGCAACTTCACGTTCCTGCACAAGGCGGCTGCGCTGGTCGCCCTGGGAAACCACGAGGGCGCAATTCACGAATGGACCATGGCCTTACGGAGCGATCCCGAGCTTCCGAGTGCGTTTCTGGGCCGAGCCCGATGTTATGTCAGGCTTCGGCTCTGGGACCAAGCTCTGGCCGACCTGGAACAGGCCTCGGCCTGGGCGCATGACGACCCTGGTCTCCAGCTCAAGATCCTGACTGCTTATGCAAGGTGTGTGGTCGAACGGCCCGAACAGCGTGAGCGCTTCACGTTGCTGCTGGAACGCTCGTTCCGGCAGGGATGGGACTGGCTAACCCGCACGTCCGTGGCCCCCGGATTCTTCCGCTAGCCTCTGGCCGATTTGAGCTGTTCCAGTCCTGGGCTCTAGAGCCAGTTCGGCTCAACCGCGAGAGAGGCGAAGCCAGCTCATGAACTTCTGGAGTGGGCGATTCCCGCGTCCCGCGCCACGGCGGGTCTTGCCGGGCGGACGAACCGCTCTGGGCAGACACGTGCGAACCAGGCCGATCAGGTCGGGATAAAATGGTCTGGTGGCCAGACCAACCCCCAGCACCAATCCGCACGCCGATGTCAAGAAGTCGGTGCGCGCGGCATCGTCGCTTGCCTGCTCTTCGGGCCGGGAGAGTGTGAGGGGGGTAAGATCCGGGATGAGCGTAGCGTCATCGGCCGATGCGCCGGGTAAGGGAGACTTCGGCAGCGTCGCCAGCAGGGCGGTGGCGTCGGTGTCAGCCTGGGTTGCCCCGGACGACGAGACCAGAACTGGAAAGCCTCCGGTGCCGCGAAGTGGAGTAAGCGACCCTGACGCATCTCGCGGCGACACGGACTGCGGATCGGCCGATTCTCGACCAACCGCATTGGTTTGAACCTGCGGGCCAACAAGTGCGATCTCAAGGCCAACGCCGGATCCAAGCTGCTCCATGGCGAGATCGAACGCCCGCTCATCGCGGTCTATGGATTGGGTGCGATCGCCCTGGATCGTGGCCAGCAGCGGACCCAGTGGTGCTGATCCACGCGACGCCAGCGGGCCAACCGAGATCGCGGGAGCACTCAATCCGGTTTGATCCGCGGCGCGATCGGGAACGGCCTCCGGAGTCTGAGACTCCTCGGACTTGCCGACGAGCCATTCGTCGACCGGGTGCTGCCCCGAGGCTCGCGCGGCGGGCGAGGCGACAGACGTGGAGCTCGCGGCCAGAGGATTGCCAGCAACGATCAGGCCATTGGCCGGCGAGGAAACAGGCCAACCGAATGGGTAAGCCGCGCCGATGGTCAGAATCGTCACCGGGGGATCGCTCCGCTGCACCTCCATCTTGTACGAGACGCCGACTGCCGTTGCGGTGGTGCTGGCGGGCGCTGATGTGGAAGCTGACGGAGGTGACGACGACGATGACGATAACGATGACGACGGCGACGGAGTGATGACAGACGTCGACAGACCGGGGCTCGCGACCAGATGCATCAGCAACTGCGCTCCAGTCGGGATATTACTCAAATTTATATCGAAATCTTGATGAGAGCCCTGACTTGCCGTTGCAGCCGCGACGCCCTGCATCGAGGCCAGAAGGGAACCGTCGTGGCTCACCAGGTCGAGTTCGTCGACGGCCGCCCGGACTGGGTCTTCCGGATCCTCACCCGAGATGACGTCAACTTTGAGCGAGCTGGTTTGAGGCCCGAGCGGAATTGACCAGGTCGCCGAGTCGTTGGCATGCGCGAGAGTGCCAGAAACCTTTACCTGCTGCGACCAGGGGACTGCTTGCGGTTTGGAGGTCCCTCCGGGCGCCACTGCTGGGTCGGTGGCTGAGGAGGTGTGCGAGACCGGAACTGATGTAATTGAGCCGGCAGCCGATTTCGCAGCTCCCGTGGAGTCGGCGGGCGTGGCGACAATGTACTGTTCGACCGGTGAGCCGGTCGAGTAAGAGAGAATTCTCAGCCCAAATGTCGGGGCCGATGATGGCGCATTCTTATTCAGTATTGAGATCGGTTCGACGATCAACCGGCTGTCGGTGCCAGCAACGGTGTAGACGGCCGCTGTTTGATGAGGGGCGACCGAAAGCGTCAAACTCTGTTGAGATGCCACGGGGGCTTGCCATGACTGGCTGCTCATGATGCTGGCCGCCAAGAGCATGCGGCTTTCCAGAACGTCCATCCCCAATGCAGGCACGCGCCGAGTCTTGGGGGAGACCGTGTGGGGGCGCCCTCGCCGACGCTTGGCTGATCCCGAGAAGCCATACCCATGCATTGGTGTCGCCACCGTCGGTCTCCAAATCCCTGGTGCCGCTTTGATGCAGACTTACCAATTCTTTAAATCTTAACGCTCCTCAACGACAGCGACAAGCTTCGCAAAACGTCCCAACCGGACAGCCCCGCCATTTTCCCAGATCAGCAGGAAACTGGCCTTAAATCGATTGTGTCATTTCATGGAGACTAAAACGCTTGTCCTGGGGCCGAGCAAAAACCGTTCCCGGTAAGCCAAGCATTCGTCTTTGTAAAGCAAACCACGTACCGGCGAATGAGTCTTGAGAAGGTCGGCATCCAGGGCACGCACGGCTTTCTCAACAGTGAGATGCTTGAAAGCTCTGAACGTGATCGACAGATTACCACGAAATTCAGGAAAAAGCTCTAAGAAAACCAGCAATCCGACGTTTTTTGTTCGAACAGCTCAGGCAAGAGCAAGTAACGGGGGCCAGTACTTCCAGGTTGTGGAACAAACGAGGGCCCCGTGGCATCCAAATGGTGCGGCCTGTACATTCGAGAGTGGCAGGACCCCTGGTGACCGCATGCTTTCCCAGTCGTGCGAGCGTTTCCAGCGATCACCCCGGCGATACGAAATCGCACCTTTCTGATTACTTCTGGGAGGCACTCCTCGTGACACCACGGAACTGGCTGCTTTCTCTTGGGGGTCTCCTCTTTGTTCTCTGGGGGCCATTTGGATTCATTACCAATGCGTGGTCGGGTGCGTCCGGCGCCAGGGCGGACGATGCCGCGCCAGCCGCTGGCGCGGCGGCCATCAAGCCAGCCGCGCCCGTGATTCCCGGCGAAATCATCGCCGCACTTCAGGAAGCGAGGTTTGATGCGGCTCGCGCGGCTCTGGCCTCGTTGCGAGAAAAAGCCGCCGAGGTCCAGCAGCGAGCTTACCTCGGCTATCTTCAAGGAATTGCCGAGAGGTTGGCCGGCCGCAAAGATCTGGCCCGCGCAACGCTCAGCCAGGCGGCTCGGGACGCTCCCAACGGAGCGTGGGCTCCCAAGATTCAACTCGAGCTCGCCGCCGTCGAACTGGCCTCGGGCAACCTTGCCGCCGCCGAAGAGCTTGCCCGCTCGGAAGCCATGCGACTTCTGGCCGATGACCGCAAGGACCGCCTGGCGGAAGTTTACCATTCCTTCGCCAGGCGCCTTCTCGAGCCTGACGACCCGGTGGCCAAGCCCGATCCCAACGCCGCCTGGGACCTGCTTAACCAGGCGCGTGATCTGGCCAAGAGCCCCGATCTCCGCGCCCGTCTTTTGTTCGCCATGGGACGCACCAGCCAGTCCGCAGGCGATCATCCACGAGCCATCCAGCAGTTTCAGTCATATCTTCACGAGTATCCCCAGGGATCAGACCGGCTGGCGGCGCAATTCCATCTCGGCGAGGCCCAGCGGCAGGTGGGGCAACCGGCCCAGGCCAGATTGACATGGTCCGATCTGGCGCGATTGATCAAACGCGCCGGTGCGGCCCCTTTGCCCGGCGACGCTCAGGCCATCAGGGCCCTTGCTCTGGCCGAGATTCCGACGACCTACGGAATTCCCAACCCGCCCAATGACACCAACCTGAATCTCGGCGTGGCCGCCCTCGAACGGTTCCTGGCCGCCTATCCCGCCCATTCCAAGGCCGTGCGGGGCGCGTACGAGATTGGCGTTTCCTATCTCGCCCGGGGCAAGAGCGATCAGGCCCTCGCGGCGTTCTCGCGCTTCCTCAAGGGAGAAGGCTTCAAGGTCGAATCCGACCTTGCCCGTCGCGATCGGGCAGAGCTGGTCATGACCGCCTCCTTCCAGTACGGCCAGATTCTCCAGGGCCAGGAGCGGTTCGATGAGGCGATCGCCGCCTGGAAGGGCTATCTGGCCAACTTTCCCAATGGGCCCCAAAGCGCTGATGCCCAACGCGCCATTCTTGACACGCAGCTTCTGATCGCCACGGATCATCTCCGCCGCGGCCGTTACGCCGAGGCCCGGGCGGCCTGGGGCGATTTCGTTGCCGCCAATCCGCTCGATCCCCGCGCGGCTCAGGTCTTGTTCCAGATCGGCGAAAGTTTCGTCACCGAGAAGAAATTCGACCAGGCGATCGCCGCGTGGGGTCCGCTCTCCAGCAAGTACCCACAGAGCGAGCCCGCCGCCCACGCCCAGCTCCTGATCGCCTCCATCTTCGAGACGGAGAAAGGAGACCCCGCCGCGGCCCTCGACCGATTCAAGAAGATCGCCGTCGAGCCCTGGCGGTCTCAGGCGCAACAGCGAATTGCCGTCATGGAATCGAAGGCCCTGACGGTCCTCACCCCGCGCACTTACCGAACCGGCGAAACGGCGGCTCTCAAGATCATGACCAGAAACCTCGAGAAGCTTACGTTCACCGCCTACAAGCTGAATCCCGAAACGTACTTCCGCAAGAAGCACGGACTCGAGAACGTTGAGTCGCTCGATATCGGCCTGGTCGCCCCCGACGCCGAGTGGACGGCCCAGGTTCCTGGTTTCGCCAGGTACAAACCGGTGGAGACAAGCTATGAGCTGAAGCCGCTCTTGCAGCCCGGCGTCTACGTGGTGAAGGTCACCGACGAGAAGTTCCTTCAGGCCACGAGCCTGGTGGTGACCAGCGATCTGGATGTCATCGTCAAGACGTCTCGCAACCAGATCCTGGTCTTTGCCCAGGACATGAAGACCGGCAAAGGACGGCCCAGGGCGCAGCGTGCTGGTTTCCGATGCGGGGCAGGTGATCCTCGAGGCCGAAACAGGCGCCGATGGCGTCTTGTTGCACGACTGGTCGCCAGCTAGAGAGGCGAGCCCACGCATCACGTTCCTGGTTCTCGATGGCAAGGATGTCGCCGGCTCGGGCCTGGGCGTGCCCGACAAGGTATCGCAGGGTCTGACTCCACGTGCTTATCTCTACACCGACCGGCCGGCTTACCGGCCAGGCCAGCAGGTCTCCGTGCGAGGTGTCATCCGCGAGGTCTCGAGCGGCCAGTATGCCAATGTCGCCAGGGCGATTTATCGATTCGAGGTTTCCGACAGCCGGGGACGCCAGATCGTGGCCCGCAACGTGACGCTCTCGGACTTCGGCACCTTCCATGAGAAATTACCCCTGGATCGCGGCGCCCCGGTCGGCACGTATCGCCTTCGCGTTTATCAACCCGGCAAGAGCGACTTCGCAGGCTCGTTCGAAGTGCAGTCGTATCAGCTCGAGCCGATCGACATGGCGTTCGATCTCAAGAAAACCGTGTATTACCGGGGCGAAACTGTCGATGCCGACGTCGTGGCCAGATACCAGTACGGAGCGCCCGTGGCCAGCCGGCCGATCGAAGTCGCGTTGCCCGATGAGCGAGTCGTCACCGGCACAACCGACGCGGCGGGAAAGTTTCATATCTCGTTCCCGACGGAGGGATTTGCCGAGGAGCAATCGCTGCGTCTGGTCGCGCGGCTGCCCCAGGACAACGTGCAGACGGCCGCGGCCGTGATGCTGGCGATCCGCGGCTTCCACATCGCTCTCTCCAGCCCCCGCGACGTTTACCTGGACGGTGAGTCGTTCACGCTTCATGTCGCCACGACTGACGCACGTGGCGAACCCATGGCCCAGGCACTCACCGCCGCCGTCATCAAGATGGTCAACCAGGCGGGCCGGATCAGCGAGCGCGAAACCCGGCGCAAGACCGTGCGAACGCTCGATAAGACCGGCCAGGCAACGGTCACGTTCCGCATCGACGATTCCCAGGGCGGCAACTACGTCTTGCGGGTCTCGGGCACGGATCGATTCAACAACCCGATCGTCGCCGACCGGGCCATCTTCATCTCAGGGAAGAAAGACGAGACCAAGCTGCGAATCCTGGCCGACCGCCAGCAGTACAAGGTGGGCGAGGAGGCCAGCGCCAATTTGCATAGCCGGGATCGTTCGGGCACGGCCCTCCTCACGTGGGAAGCCGACCGCATTCTCAGCTACCGGATCGTTTCGCTGCGTGAGGGAGACAACCAGGTCGCTTGGGCCGTCGAAGGTGCTCAGTTTCCGAACTTCACCCTCACCGCGGCGCGGATGTGGCAAAACCAGTTTGACGAGGCGAAGCTCGATGTTCAGGTCGAGCGTGACTTGCGCGTGACCGTCGCACCGGCCAAGCCCGTGCTTGGCCCTGGCGACGCGGTCGAGATCGAGATCACCACCGCCGATCAGCTTGGCCGCCCAGTTCCGGCCGAGATCTCGATCGCGATGGTCGATCGGTCGCTCTTGCGTCTCTTCGCCGACCGGCTGCCGCCCATTGGCAATTTCTTCTACAGCCAGACGCGGACCGGGGCGTTCGCGACCCAGGCGACCAACACGTTCCGCTACGCGCCGGCAACCGTGGCCGTGGCCCAGGCCATCGTGGAGGAAGCCGAACGGACGGCGGCCATGATGGCGAATGCGGCCGATCGCGCGGGGATCATGCGGCAACCGCAATTTGGGGTCCAGCTTGGTGAACTGCCAGCCAATGCACCGGCGGGTGCCTATCTGGCGGCCGGGCGCGGCGGCATGATGGGTGGCTTTTCGCCACCAGCGAGCCGCGCCCGCGACGGTGGCCGGGATGGCCATGGGCAGAGGAATGGCTGGCCAGGCGGTACAGAGAGCAGTTTGCGAATAAACAGGCCGGAGTCCAGAAAGACGAGCCGGTGGACGATTTCGCAAAGGCCGGCGAAGACAAAGAATCCGGATACGCATTGGGTTTGAAGGTCCAGACAGCGTCTCGGGATCGGCGGTACGGCAAGTCTCCCACGATCGAGCCACACGAGCGATTCGTCGAGACGGCTTACTGGAACCCCAGCGTCGTCACCGGCAAGGACGGCAAGGCGCGACGTCAGCTTCAAGGCGCCCAAGTCGCTTTCCGAGTACGAGATCATGGCGCGGGGAGCGACCGGGGCCGATACACTGGTCGGACAGACCACGTCATCAATCACGGTTCGCAAGAACTTCTTCGTCAACCTCAAGGCCCCCGCCTCGCTCACCCAGGGAGACAAGCCTCGGTTCATCGCCCAGGTTCACCATCTGGCGATCGACGGGAAAGTCGCCCTCAAGCTGGCGATCTACGCGGGCGGGCGCGACGAGGTTTATCCCCGGACCATCGAGGTCAAGGGAGACGGCGTTGCCGAGGTGATGTTCGAGCCTTTCGAGGTGCCCGATACCGATACGTTGCGGCTGACACTCACCGCCAGTACGGGCGAGCTAGTCAACGAGTTGACGCTCGAGATTCCCGTTCGTCCCTGGGGCGTGCAGGCCTACGCCTCGGCGTCGGGAACGAGCAGCGACGGCACGGTCGCTTTCGTTGGTCTCCCCAAGGGGCGGACGTACGACGACCCGGAGATGATGATCACGATTGCGCCTACGCTGGAGCGAATGATCGTCGAGCTGGCCCTGGCGCAAGAAAGGCCGTTCTGGTACAAAGCTCACCTGTCCCGGATCATGCCGCCCCCCTCTGTCACGACGGCCGATCGAGCGGCCGACTTGCTGGCCGCCGTATCAGCCTTGAACTACCTGCGGGCGACGCGCGCCGGTGGTTCGCCCGACGCCCAGCGGCTCACCAGCGCGATTCAGGGGCTCGTTGCCGAGCTGATCGCCGCCCAGAACGAAGACGGAGGATGGCCCTGGGTGGCAGGTCCGCCGCCAGCGGCCGGGCAGAACCAGCGGGCGGCTCCGCCCAGCGACAGGCTGACCTCGGCGGCGGTGCTCTGGGCCCTCGCCGAGGCCGAGCACGTTGGCCTCTTGACGGACCCCAAGGCCGCCGACAAAGGCTCTGGCTGGCTCAGCCAGATGATGACCGGCGCGATCAACTCGCGCGATCTGGACGCTCGCGCCGCGATCCTGCACGCTATCAGCACGCGCAGGGGTGCGACCTTCGAGATGGCCAACAGTCTCAATCGCGAACGCCAGAGCCTGTCGAACACGGCGCTCGCTTACCTCGGCCTCACGTTCGCCAATCTCAACAGGCCCGAGCTGGCTGGCGAGATTCTCGGCATTCTCAGCCCCAGGGCCAAGCGCGAAAGCGCCGGGCCCGGCCGCCGCGACAGGATCTACTGGGAAGGATCGAGCCAGTCGGCGCTGGCGTGTAGTACGGTCGAGACCACGGCGCTCGTGAGCTTGACCATGGCGCGGGTGCGGCCCCAGGCGTCTGAACTCGAAGGCGCCATCGACTGGATTCATGCTCACTGGTCCGGTCACGGCTGGGGACCCCACAAGGCCAAGGGCGCGGTGCTTGCCGCTCTAGGGCTGGCTCACGCGGGGGCCAAGGACGCCGATAGCAGGTACCGGCTGACCGTCACGGTCAACGGCACCCAGGTTGCCGTGCTTGACACCCAAGGAAGAGCGGAGAGCCAGGCCATCGCCGTTCCCGTGAAGGTCTTGAAGGCAGGCGACTCCAATCGGGTGGGATTCGCGATGGAGGGCCGCGGCACCTTTTCCTACGCGGTCACGCTCACCGGGTTCACTCGCGAGTTCGGCCCCGATCAAGTCCAGGCGAATCGCCCGGCTCGACTTGACCGCCGAGTGTACTGGCCAACGCCTCCCGTGCTCGACGGTAAGGTCTTGCCGGTGGGCTTCGGTGTCGCCATCAATCCCAACACGTTCGAGAACCTCGCGACCGGCGCGGCTCTTGGAGGCAAGGCCCGCGTGGGGCTGACCGTCTGGCGCAACATTCCCTGGAACACGCCGGAATGGGAGCGCGATTTCCTGATCGTCGAGGAGCACCTCCCCGCGGGCACGACGCTGATCGAGGGCTCGGTGCAAACCTCGGCCAGCTCATTTTCGCTGGCTGACGGCGTGCTGACGTTTTACTTCCCGCCCGACCAGAATCCCGGCGGCATTCAGTACGACGTCTACGGTTATCTTCCCGGCCAGTACAGGACCTTGCCGGCATCCGTCCGCGGTGCCTATGACCCGGGCCGATTTCATCTGGGCCAGCCGGGAGAGTTCAGAGTCCTTGCTCCCGGTGAGCCGAATTCCGATCCCTATCGCCCATCGCCCGATGAGCTCTACGCCCGCGGCAAGGCCCACTTCGACGCGGGCCGCTTCTCGCTTGCCAGCCAGTCGCTGGAACCGCTCTTCGCGGCGTACACGCTTCGCGACGACGTGGCCAAGGACGCCGCGCGCATGCTGCTCTTGATCAGCATCAAAGAATACGAACCACGAAAAGTGGTGCAGTACTTCGAGGTGGTGAAGGAGAAGGCCCCCGAGCTGATCCTCAGCTTCGACCAGTTGTTGGTCATCGGCAAGGCCTATCGAGACATCAACGAGTACGAGCGCGCGATGATCGTCTGGCGCGGCTTGATCGAAGCCAGCTATGTGGAAGACGCCCGCGTGGGCGAACTGCTGCGCCAGCGCGGCAAAACACTGGAGGCGATGGCCTATCTCATCGACCTCTGGCGGTCGTACCCCAACACGCCATCGATCGAGAGCGACTTCTTCGGACTGTCCCAGGTGTTGGCCCAGGCGGCGTCGAGGGCGTTCACCGATCCAGACTTGCGACGGGAACTGGCCGCGGCCGGCGTCTCCCGTTCCGAGCTCCTGCTGCAAACGATCAGGATGATCCAGGTTTTCCTGTCCCAATCGCCCACCAATCCGATGGCCGACGAGGCAAGTCTTGCTCTGGTGGGAGCGTTTCTGGAGCTGGAGGATTACAAGGGCGTCGTGAAGCTGGCCGCGCGATTCGCCAAGCTCTATCCCAAGAGCAGTTTCCTGGACAGCTTCCAGTACAGCGAGGCTCTGGCCGAATTCCATCTCGGTCAATATGACCGGGCCGTGGTCGTGGCAGAGGCGATCGCCCGTGCCACTTACAAAGACCCGAGCGGCGCCGACCAGCCCAGCCCCAACAAGTGGCAGGCCGTGTATATCATGGGCCAGATCTTCGACGCGCGCCGAGTTCCCGCCAAGGCCCTGGAGTACTACCGGCAAGTCGCCGACCGATTCACCGACGCGGCCAGCGCGATCCAGTTCTACACGCGCAAAGACTTGAAAGTGCCGGAAGTCTCGGTGGTGCGGCCCGAGTTCAAGCCAGCCGTGGCGCAAGGGGCCAAGCCTGGTCAAGATGATCAGCGAGGTTTTCATGCGGTCGCGGTGTTCCCCCAGCAAGGCGCGGGCCCGGTGCCTGAACCCGGGGTGCCTGCCAAACCGGGGATCAAGCTCGACTTTCGCAACATCGCCAAAGCAGACGTCACGGTTTATCCCGTCGACCTCATGCAGCTTTACCTGACGCGTCGCAACTTGAACGCCATCGCCGGCATCGACCTGGCGGGCATCACGCCGCTGGTGGAGAAGACCGTCACACTGGGAGACGGCTCCGACTATGACGACCGGGCCAAGCCGATCGAGCTGCCCCTGGTGAAGGAGGGAGCCTACCTGGCGATGATTCGCGGTGACAACCTCTATGCCTCGGGCATCGTGCTCGTCTCGCCCATCGAGCTGGAGGCGCTTGAAGAGCCCGCTAGCGGCCGTGTTCGCATCACCGTGCGCGACGCTCGCACCAAGCAACTCTTGCCCAAGGTTCAGGTCAAGGTCATCGGCAGCAACAATCCCCAGTTCTTCTCGGGAGAGACAGACCTGAGGGGCGTCTTTGTCGCCGAGGGCGTGCAAGGGCAAGTGACAGCCGTCGTGCGCAAGGAGACCAGCGAATACGCCTTCTACCGTGGCACCACCTACGTGGGTCAGCCGGTAGCGCCAGCGCCGCCACAACCTGGGGGACAAAAAGCCCAGGGTCAGGCGCAGGCTCCCAACGCTCCCGCCGTTAACCAGGCGCTCGACGCCAACCTCAAAACGTTGAATGAAGGTAACTCGGCTCGTCAAATCCAGCGGCTCCAGGATCGCTACCAACGGGCTGATCCCGCCAAGCCGCAGGGAGCCCCGGCGGGCGGATTCCGCTGATGTGAAACAAGGAACGAGCCGGCCCCGTTGTTCTGTTCTCCGGGCCCTCCCCGGCGTGCGCCGCAACTGGTAGATTAAGAAGCGGCGCATGCCGGAACCCTACTTTTCCCGCCAGGAGAGCAACCCGATGATTCGGTCCGTGACCCGCATGCTTGTTCTTGTCAGCCTCGGGCTTCCTTACGCCGTCCTTGCCGACGGCCCGGCCAAGCCGGCATCCGAATCCGAGCCGACCGCGACGACTCGTGCCCAGCCGGAGACGGCCGGCTCGCGCGTCTTCGAGCTGCGTACGTATTACACCAACGAAGGAAAGCTTGACGACCTGCACAAGCGGTTCCGCGACCACACCTGCCAGCTTCTCAAGAAGCACGGCGCGGAGTTGATCGGCTTCTGGACGCCGCAAGACGACAAGGACGGCAAGGGCTCGCGGCTCGTCTACCTGCTGGCCTTCCCCAGCCGGGAAGCCGCCGAGAAGACATGGAAAGAGTTCCGCGATGATCCCGAGTGGAAAAAGGTGTACGCCGAGAGCCACAAGAATGGTGTGCTCGTCAAGAAAGTCGAGTCGGTCTTCCTCGTGCCCACCGACTACAGCGCGTTGAAGTGATGGGACAATCGGCCCGCGACGGAACGCGGGCAGCCCAGTGACGGGCTCAGCGGGCCAAGGCTGCGCGAGCGATACTTTCGGCCCAGGCTTTGTCGTCTGGGTGCAGGGGGAGGTCCAGCGGTCTATCGTAATGGATCAATCGCTCATAGCGCCCGCGCTCGTACGCCAGAGTGAAAAGCTCGCCGAGGTCCAGGACGATGTCGGGGTCGGGTTCTTCCAAAGGGATGGGGATCTTCGGTAAGGGATGGCGAATGGACCAGGCGTAGACGTCTCCCTTCTCACTCCGGCTGCCTCGAGAAACGATGGTGAAGTAGTCGCCCGGCGGCAGGGGCTTCGCCATCTGTAGTCGGCGGCCCGCGATCAAGAGGTCGATCTCGACCAGGTTGACCGGCTGGGACCAGAGCCGCAGGCGCTTGTCGTAGTAATCAGAAAGGCCGCTCGACCCTTTGTTGGTCGGCGAGAGGATCTCGATCGCCGTGACCAGCCGTTCCTCCGGCAGCCGGCGGATTTCGATCCACGTGTCACGAACTTCGTCCTGCGCCACGGCGTAGGGAACCGCGATGGGTTCCAGGGTGGCCATCGTGGCGACGCCCCCGGGCTCCTCCCGGTGCAATCCTGAGCTCCGCATAATCGATACGTCCGGCTGCATGGACCGGTACGGGCCCTCTTGCCATGACACGACGCGTACGTCTTCGCCCATCTGCGCCACGTAGTTACCTGGCAGGCGCTGGCTCAGCAGATCGCAGCAATAAGTGATTGCCCGTGCATGAAAATCCGGCCAGCGTCCTTGATCTTCGAGATACGGGTTCATGCCGGGAAAAGGGCTTCTCATCCGCGGGTCCTCATTGGCTGAGCCTGCTGAGCCATCTCCCCTCATTCTAGGAGACCAGGCTCTTGCTGACGAGGCCGAGTGGCTCATTTCCTCCGCCGGCAAGCTCATTCCCGCCCCAGCGCCACGTTGACTGCGCCGATCAGGCTTTCTCCCAGCCCTTTCTGGCGGATCGCTTCCAGGTCCATGCGGCACGAAAAGAGGGCATCGACCACGGTAGGGTCCCACTGAGTGCCACGGCCTTTCCGGAAGATGTCGTCAATCTGCAGCGGGCTCAGCCGTTTCCGGTATGGGCGATTGCTCGACATGGCGTCGAACGAGTCGGCGACGGCGAGGATGCGGGCCTCGAACGGAATCCCTTCGCCTGAGAGACGGTCGGGATACCCTGACCCGTCCATGCTCTCGTGATGGTGACGTACTCCGGGAAGAATGTGGCTCAGTTTCTTGAGGTCCCTGAGAATGGTCACACCGATCTCGACATGAGTCTGGATCTTGCGGTATTCGTCTGGGGTCAGCGGGCCGGTCTTCTTGAGCACGACGTCATCGACTCCGATTTTGCCAATGTCGTGGAGCAGCCCGGTCAGGTAAAGGTCGCTCCGCTTCTGCGAGGGAATCTCTAGCTCTTCGGCCAGGCGAACGGCGATGCGTGCCACTCGCTCGGAGTGCCCCGACGTGTAGGGGTCCTTGGCGTCAATGGCCGCGGTGAGGGCCCTGATGATGCCGAAGAGCAGTTCCTTGAGCTCGGCGTATATCTTGGCGTTGCTGAGCTGCGTTGCGATCAACGACGCCACATACTGCATCCGCTCGATTTCGAGGGTGCCGATCGGCCGGTCGTTGAGTGGATTGGCGGCGATCAGCCAGCCAGTCGATCCGGCCGGAACCGACGCATAGCGATGCACGAGACGCGTGCTCAGCGTCGCTGTCGCCGAAGGCTTGTCCTTGACGAGGAACGCCGCGTCACGCTGGCTGGAAGGGATAAGGCCGCGATAGGAAGGCGCGCGCAGCCCCTCGATCTCGCCGCTAACCACGACTGGCACATGCGTCTCGCTGGGAACCCAGGCCACCGCCGCCATTCCCAGCGACGCCTTCAGCACGTTGGTGGCCAGGGCCTGGAACCGCGCCGGTGGGTCGGAGATGCGCATCCGCCGGATCAGCCTGCCGATGACGGCGTGTTCCCCCTCCTCGTCATTGCCGGGCAGCGGCTGAACGGGGAAAACTCGAGTCTCGTGGTCATTCTGCAGCCGGTTGACTGCTTGCTGCCCCCAGGCGCGCAGCGCCGGGTCGGGACAGGCCGGACCCCACCGGACCACTTCGGCGGCCGTTGCGGCCCGAACGTCGCTTGACTCCGAAGCGCCTGCCTGGGCCTCAGCCGTGGCGCGAAATCCCGCGAAAGCCACCATGTCGGAGGTCTCTGCGGTAACCACTGGCATGACCAGCCAGACAATTTCGGGAGTTTCATGACGATGCCAGAGCGCGACCTTTCCGAGTCTCAGTCCCGTGGAGCTGGTCACCTCCAGCAACTGGCCATTCGCCCGCGGGAAACACGCCTCCGCCGCTCCCACCGTCACCCGCCAAATCCGCCGATCCGGATCATAGAGGCCGACTGGGGCCGAGAATTCCGCGGCCAAGCCGTCGGCGAGCACTCGAAACGCTAGCGGAACACCGGCCACGTCATTCATTCCCGGCCCCCGAGCCATTCGATCGCTGAGCGGTCCTCTGCACGAGCACGTTTCCGTTCATCACTCTAACCTCATCGCGCCGCTTCCTTGACAGTTGAACCAGAACTCCAGCGCTTCTCGATCCAAGAGACCGCTGAGCTGGCGGCGCCAGCATTCAGATCGTGGGCAACATTCCATCCTGGACTCATCCAGGGAAATCGGGATTCACGGATCGAGGCCGCTTACCTCAATTCTAGAACACGGTACCAGGCGCTATCGGCCCGGAGGCGAAATGACCCCAGGCGTCACGCGCGCGGTAGACAGTCGGGCGCGGCTGGACAAACCCGTCTTGAGAACCTAAGAGAGCTTGGAGGGTCTCGCGCTAGCCTGAACTCGAGCCGGTCGCGAGCCCAAAACGCCCCCCGGCCGCCAAGGTGCGGGCATGGCGAACTTGAATCGAACCCTGGAGGAGGCCTGATGTCCTTGACTTCCGGCGACCGCGGCGCGTGGGATGACTCGACCAGGGATCTGATGGCCGATTGGAGCCCTGAAAGTAACGCTGATGAGCTGAGCTCTTTCCAATCCCCGGCCCCGCCGCCGCATGCGGACGATTCTGATCCGCCGACTGCTTGCTCCCCGCGGAAGACGCCCGCCGACCCCGATTCGTTTCCCACCGGGCCGACCAGGCTGTATGAGGCGTTCCGTCCTGGTTCATCCGCGAGTGGAGAGCACGGGCTCGTATCGTATGATTTCGGATCGTCGGCGAACCTTGAAATGCATGACGCGCCCACGAAGCGTAAGGATGCGAACCGTTATCGCAAGCAGCAAGCCGATGAAGCTGCGAATCTGCCGCGGGTCGGTGATCTTGTGGGTGGATTCCTGCTCAAAGTTGAGCTAGGGCGGGGGGCGTTCGCTCGGGTTTTTCTCGCCGAGGAGGTTAGCCTGGGACATCGTCCTGTCGCACTCAAGATCTCGCCCGCCGAGGGTGACGAACCGAAGGTATTGGCTCGTCTGCAGCATGCCCACATCGTCCCTGTGCATTCCGTGCACGATGATCCCGCGACGGGCCTACGACTCTTGTGCATGCCCTTCTTCGGCGGTGCGAACCTGGCCCAATTGCTCCAGGAGACGTGGGGGCTGACCCACTCGCAAGCCACCGGCCGAAGTATCGTCGAAGCCCTCGATCAGTTCAGTCAGCGTCTTCCGCATCTGGACGGGCAAGCGGCATCGCTGCCCGTTCGCCGAGCAAACAGGTCGGCGGCGAAATCGCGGTCTCGATCGGCTCTCGCTCTGACCGTCGAGGCTGCCAACACCCCGCCTTGTGAATCGCGCCCTCTTCTGGAGGACGGTCAGCCGTCAATCTGGCGGCTGCGCGAGTTTGTGAATCGGCTGGTCGCGCGCCGATCATCATTCCGCCCAGATTCTGACGATCGCGACGAAGGACTTCCTTCGCGCCAGTTCCTCAGAGGGGCCAACGGCATACAGGCTGCGGTCTGGATCGTCGCCCGCCTCGCGGAGGGGCTTGACCACGCGCACTGCCGGGGATTGCTGCACCGCGACCTGAAGCCTGCGAACATCCTGGTCGCGGCGGACGGAACCCCTATGCTGCTTGACTTCAACCTTGCCGCCGAGACGGAGCCCCAGCTCGATCCCGGCGACCAGGCCAACAAGGCACTGCTAGGCGGGACGTTTCCCTACATGTCGCCCGAGCATCTCGATGCGTTCGATCCTGAGGGTTCGACCTGCGTCGGCGACGTTGACGAGCGGTCGGATCTTTACTCTCTTGGGTTGGTCCTGTTCGAGATGATCGCCGGCTGCTCTCCCTTCCCCGAGCCTGCCGCCGGTCTGCCGCCGGCTGAGGCCATTCGCCTCAGAGTGGCGGATCGCCGACGCACACCGGTGCCGTCGCTGCGCGCTGTGTGTCCCGAAGTCCCCTGGAGTCTCGACGCTCTGGTTGCACAGTGCCTGGACCCAGACCCAGACCGGCGATTCACTTCGGCCCGTGACCTGGCCGAAGACTTGCGCCGGTTCCTCGATGACTTGCCGATGAAACATTGCCCCGAGCCCAGCGTGAGCGAACGCCTGGGCAAGTGGGCGCGGCGACATCCCACCCTCTGCAGCTCGACATCGATCGCTCTGGCTGCCGTATTTTTGCTCGCCCTCGTCGGCGGGTTCGGCGTGCTGGCGTATGAGGCCACCCAGAGCCTGGCCGCCCGTGTGCAGCTCCAGATCATCGATCGCGACTTCACGGAGGCCCAGTTCCTGCTGGGGCTGGGCGAAGGCCATGATGATCTCAAGCGAAGAGGGGTCGTCCTGGCTCGCAAGACGCTTGCACAGGTGGGACTCGCCCCCCCTCCGCCCAGCCGGCAGATGCATTCCCGCCGCCAGGGAGAACCGGGCCGGGTGCTTGCCCGAGGCTGGCTCGGCCGGCTCGGGCCGAACGAGCGAGAGCGGGTTCGTCGGCAGGTTGTGGAGCTCATGCTCCAAAGCGCAAGAGCCGGCGTGGACCTGGAGCGCGAAGGCGCCGAGCCTGATCGCCGCGCGGAGCTGGAACGAGGCGTCTGGCTGCTTGATCAGGCAGAGCTGATCCAGCCCGCTCCCAGTCTGGCACTCTACAGCGAGCGATCTCGATTTCACGCGGCGCTCGGCGACGCAGACCAGGCAGCCCAGGACCGCGGCCGCGCCGCCAAGCTCGCGCCTGCCAGCAGCCAGGACTTCACCATGGTGGCAAAGCTCCATCTGGCCGATCGCAATCTCCCGGCAGCCGAGACCGCGCTGCGAGAGGCACTGAGGCTGGATATCTCTTCGTTCTGGGCCTGGTACCACCTGGGGCACTGTCACTTCGAGCAAGGCCGATATCTGGAAGCCGCCGGTGATTTCAACGCCTGCTTCCTGGGCGGTCTCAAGTTTCCCTGGGTTCACTTCAACCGCGGCCTGGCCCTGGCCAAAGCCGGGTCCTTGCTCGACGCCAAGGTGTCTTACGATCAGGCGCTGGCGCTTGACCCTGGTTTCGTCCTGGCGAGATTCAACCGGGGCCTGATCGAGCTTGAGCTCAACGAACTTGACCAGGCACTCGTCGACCTCCGCGCGACCGTGGACCAAGGTTGCCGCGAAGTCGGAGTCATGGCGGCGCTAGCGGAGAATCTTGTCAAAATGGGGCGTCGATCTGAAGCCGACCAGATCTTTGCCGATCTGCTCGAGAAACATCCACACGACCCGATCGTTCGAGTCGCGTGCGGGATGGCCCGTGTCAGAACAGATCCCGAGCGGGCAAAGCAAGATTTCGCCGCGTGCTCCACGATGATCCGCGGAGCGCCATGGCCCATTACGGCATGGCGCGTGTCGTTCGGGCCGAGGATCACCGCCAGGCGATCGAACATCTCAACGCCGCGCTCGACGCCAACCCGTACCTGATCGACGCCTTGGAGCTGCGCGCGCTTGAGCGGGCCCACCTGGCCGATCCTGCAGCCCTTGACGACGTTGACCTTCTGGTCAAGACGCCCACGGCTCGCCGGCACTACAACGCGGCGTGCGCGCTTGCGGTCTACGCCGAGACAGCCCACGACCCGCGCCCGCTGGATCGAGCGACTCAACTGCTGGGGCAAGCTCTCGGAGGCGGATTCTCACCCCAGGTAGCGGCCCAGGACCCAGACCTGAAGCAGCTCCGAAATCGGCCCGATGTTGTCACCTTGCTGGCACGGTTCACAGCTCGTGTGAAAACGAGTTCCAGGTAAAGGGCCATCGGCCGGATGTTAGGAACTTCCGATCCATCCCATGCGACCATTCCTTCCTGAAGAACCCCCATTACGCCGGCGAGGAAGTAGGTCAGGCTTTCCCGTTGCCTTGCCTGGCTGCCGCCAGTTTCTCGAGACCCCGTAATGAGATCCCGGCAGAGACACCCGGCTGCGAACAGGAAGCCGCCGCGAAGCGTGGCTTTGCTTTTCACCTCCAACCAACCTCCGAAGAGATTGAAAGCACTGCCGTAACAAAACTTATGGCAATCCTGATCTGGCTCCGGTGGGTTTGTTTCGCCAGATTTAGCATCTTGCCAAGTGCGATCCGCCTTGACTTTGCCCGAGCACCAGCCGCGACAAGCCGGAGAACCAGCAGGACCGACTTGACCGGAAGATCCCGCATGCGCGGGCTGACGATGGAGTTTCATCGCGTGGCCCGTCGCGGCTGGCCATTAGATTGCATGCAACCGGATTGACAAAGACCGCGCGGACCCTCGCCGCGAACGGGCAAGCCCGCATTACGAGTATGGTGCAAGTTGAGCCGCGTCGACCCTTCCACCCGAGGAGGAATCCCGAGCCTGTTGAGGGTTGTGAGGGAACTGGCGGCGAGCAACGGGGACCGTCCGTGCATTGCATGTCCTATTGGCGATCCGGTCGGCCCGGCCCGCGCGGATCGGCGATTCGTCGCGGAAGGGTTGAAGTGCCCTTCCCCCTCGCCGTTCTCTCGGTCCTGGATGACAGCTTGACCGTGGTGACGAGTCCGGGCGTGGCCGCTTGCGTTGCCGGTCCCGCGTGACGTATCCTTTCACGGGTGCCGTCGAGGGAGGCGGCGCAAGGCGACGATGGAGCGCATCATGAACAACTCACGCCGCGTCGGTCGCGTCCGGCTCAGGCCCGGTCTGGACGAGCTTGAGGATAAGTGCCTCCTGTCGCCGGGAACCCTCGGCCACCTGCCGATGCACGCCATCGAGGTGCACAGCTTGAAGGCCGCACAGGCCAGCCACGACCCGACGCCCATCGCCCATGCGCATAAAGCCAAGCTCGTCGCGAAACCCATCGCCCATACGCACAAGGTCAAGCCAATCCCGAAGTCGAAGCCCGTCGCCCATGCCCCCAGGGCCCACCCGAAGCCTCCAAAGAATTCGCCCCCTGTCTTCGGGTATGCCCCCGCCCCGACTCCCACGCCAACTCCTACACCGACGCCGACTCCGACTCCGCCGCCCACTCTCACGCCGGCTCCCACACCGACGCCGGCTCCTGCGCCCTCTCCAACGCCGACGCCGGCGCCCACTCCGACTCCGACGCCACCTCCGGCCCCGCAGAACCCGGTGACCAACCAGAAGGTCTTGGCGTTCGCCGAAGCCAACCTCGGTCAGAAGGTCGGCCGGGGCGAGTGCACCGACCTTGCCGAGGCCGCCTATAAGGCAGCCGGCGCGGAGCCGGAGTCCAAGCTGGGACCCACCGGGTCCGACGCCAACTATGTCTGGGGGACGCTGGTCGATACGGTGACCACCGCGAACCGTTCGCTGGCCGGGGTCCTTCCGGGCGACGTGATCCAGATCCGAGACGTGACGCTCTTCCACAAGACGACGAACCCGGACGGCTCCTGGTCCAGCACGACGAAGACTGCGGAGCACCACACGGCCATCGTCGAATCGGTCTCGGGATCCACCATCCACGTGCTCGAGCAGAACGTCGGCTCTGCAAATACACCCGACGCCGTCCGTTACACCGTACAGCGCGGGACCTACGACCTGAGCGACCTGCAGAGCGGGACGATGTGGATCTACGAGCCGATCAGCCTCAGCTAACGAAGTGCGGAGTGCGGAGTGCGGAGCGCGTATTTGGTTCTGGTCAGGGTGCCGGCCTTCGGGCACAGGCAATCGTTAACACGAGGCGTCCCAGCGTACGCGCTCACCAACGCCGAGCCGTGCCGGCGTGATCAGGGCATCATACGCGGTCAAGAGGACCTCCGGAACCGCCGCGGCCTGAACGAAATCGACGTTCGCCGGAATCGGCACGGCCATCATCAGCAGTAATAGATAATGGTTTCAACAGCCATATAAGCCCAGATGCTCAAGTAAAAACCCCAGATCGCGCCCACAACCAAGGTGGACAACAAGCCGATCGGGTTGATAGCCCCACTTCCGAGAGCAAGTAGTCCTCCCGGAAGTGCGAGAGCCATGCCGGCAAAGCCCAGTGCCCCAGCGCCCGTGCCACCCCAGACGCCCTCACCCGCACAAAGTCGGTCGATACCAAATCCCAGGAGCACCGGCCAGACGAGCAGACCGATGAAGTCGAGGACGAGCCATGAGCGAACCACAGCAAAAAACAGGCCGGACAGGGCAATCACCGCGAGCAAGTACCGCAGCTCGAAGCGGGTCGAAGAGAATCGGCCGCGAGGTTTCCTCAAGACCGGTTCTGATTTGAAAGGTCCCCCGGGCGCCGATTCCGACTCGATGAGCCAGGTGCGATCGAGGCCGCTGTCGTGTTCGGCTTCGCCCCCACCGAGCCAGGTCATCACGGCCCTCCCGCTGTGAACGTGGTCGTCATCGGATTCGGTTCCCGCGCCGCTTTGGCAGACGATTTGTCTCATTGAAACTTACCGCCCCGGAGGTTTGCAGGCAATCCGCCACGGAGATTCAGTCTCGATCCGTCCTTTTGAGGATAGGTCGTGGTCCCTTACCGCGATCTAACCTGCAGCAACCCACCCGATGGCCCGGAATCATCCCTCCCTGGTTCGATTTCCGGCGAGAGGGCTTTTGCAGGCTCGACACAATGTCGGCGGCGGGTTAGTTTAAGAAATGTTGGATCTTGATCGTACACCGTTTTTCTCGTCCACGAACCGGAGGCTGGATTGATGTCTGAGTCTGATTGCAACCCGATGCATCGCCGGGAGTTCATTCAGGCCGGGGCGGCGGCCACGGCCGCGGCAGCGATTCTGTCTCAATCTGCCGAAGCGACGCAGGCTCAGGCTCAGGCGGACGGGAAGAAGAGCGCGTCCTCGAAGACAGCCAGCCTACCCCGGAGGGTGCTTGGCAAAACGGGCGTGGAAGTGACCATCCTCAACGAAGGAACCTGGCGCGCGCCGGGCTCCCTCGACCGATTGCTCCGGCACGCCTACAGCCGCGGAGTTCGCTATTTCGACACAGCCAAGGCGTATGGCACGGAGGACAGGTTCAAGAAATGGTTCGCGGCGATGCCCGAGGTGCGCAAAGAAATCTTTCTGGCCACCAAAGATCACGTTGACGAGCCGCGCCAGATGATCCGCCAGCTCGATCATCGGCTCGCGGCGCTGGGAACAGACTATATTGACTTGCTGTTCTTTCACGCTCTGGGCAGCAGGCAGGTTGACTGGCCCAGAAGCAAGGCGATGAAAGACGCCGCGGAGGCGATCAAGAAGACAGGGAAGGTGCGATTCGTGGGCTTCTCGACGCACGACGCCAGCCGCCCCGAACAGCTTCAGGCCGCGGCCGAGGGCGGTTTCATCGACGTGATCATGCTTCAGTTCACCCCCTGGCTCGACAGGTCTTCGCCCCTTTCTCGCGCGCTTGATGCCTGCCATGCCAGGAACATCGGGCTGGTCTCCATGAAGCAGATGGCCGGGCACGTGCTCGAGCATGTGCACGATAGGCGCCGGTGCTCAAGGAGCGCGGGCTTAACCCGCACCAGGGGCTGCTCACCGCCATCTGGTCCGACGAGCGCATCTCGGCAACCTGCGTGGCGATGACCAACACCGACCAGATCAACCAGAACACAGACGCGGCCCGGCGGTTCGAGCCGCTCAAGCAGGCCGAGATCGATCAGATTCGCGAGGCCGTGCTGGCCGCCGGACCAATGATGTGTGCTGATTGCGACGGCCGGTGCGGCCTCGCAGCCGGCACGAGCGCCCGCCTCGGCGACCTGACCAGGTTCCTGACCTACCACGAGCACCACGGCCTGCGTCGCCAGGCCCGTGAAGGCTATGCCGAGCTCTCACCCGCGGAACGCGACTGGCGCGAAGCCGACCTCGACGCCGCCCGTGAGGCCTGCCCCAACAAGCTCAACTTTGCCCAGCTTCTGCCCGAGGCCGACCGCCTGCTCGGTTGAGTTGAACCGCGGGTGGCGAGGGACCGGCTGGGTAGCTTCCCTCCTCAGCCGGGTCCGCAGTACTCCGTCTTTCTCTGTCGGCAAACCAAATCGTGGCGACCTCGTAAGTCGCCGACCGGCCCGAGGCCGAAGACGCGGCGCCCATATAATCGGCAGAATCGATCAAGTAGCCGCGCCTTGCGACCGATAAAGTCGGTGTATCCGGACGTCGCGGGCTCGTGGCGGTCCGGGATGGGTGATGGAGTTCGCCCGCCATTCAAACCGCCCGATAGGGGCTGATGACTCCTACCGCGAGGCACCGACGCCTCCCGGTAGGAGTTTTTTTCTAGGCTAGCAAACTTAACTGAGTCGTGCTGCGTAGAAGAGAGGTAGCCAACAAAGGAGGACCTCTATGCGCAAGCGACGACGACCGCGCCCACAACCTGATCGTGCCCTCAGCCTGGCACCCATCACGCTTGATTGTCCCGAATGTCAACACCGGCTCTTGGCCCGGTATAACAACTTCCGCACCATCACCACTCTCGATGGCGTCCTCCGGCTCACGCTGGCCATCCGACGCTGTCCCAATCCCGATTGTCCCCGTTTTCGCCAGCCCTACCGACCCGAGGCCGAGCCCCACTTCGCCTTGCCCTATTACGAGTTCGGCCTCGACGTCATGGCCCTGGTCGGTCGGCTCCGACATGCCGAGCACCGCAGCATTCCCGAGATCCACCAGCACCTCACCGGCCGCGGCCTGGTCGTCGCTGAGCGCACGGTCACCAACCTCTTGGACCGCTACGACGAACTCAGGGCGCTGGCCACCGCTGACCCCAAGCGGCTCGGCCCCCTGTTGCGCCAGCAGCGTCGCGTCATCCTGGCGATCGACGGACTGCAGCCCGACGTCGGTCATGAGGTCCTCTGGATCTTGCGTGACTGCCTTTCCGGGGAGATCCTCTTGGCCAGAGCCTCTTGTCGTCCACCGCCAAGGATCTGGCCGGCTTGATCACGGAGGTGCACCAGGCTCTGCCCGTGCCGATCACCGGTGTGATCTCCGACGGCCAAGACAGCATTCGCAAAGCCGTGGCGCGGGCCTTGCCCGGGGTACCGCACCAACTCTGTCATTTCCACTATCTCCGCGAGGCGGCCAAGCCGATTTCTGAGGCGGATCGTCACGCCAAGAAGGAATTGAAGAAGCGCGTCCGAGGGATCCGTCGGATCGAGCGCCAGGCGGAGAAGGCGGCGGAGTCGGACCCGGACGACGAGGAGTCGGAGATCGTGCGGGGCTACTGCGCCGCGGTCCGCGCCGCCCTGACCGACGATGGGTTGCCGCCGCTGGCCGCTCCGGGGCTGAAGCTGGAGGACCGGCTGAGCCAGATCGCCGCCAGCCTGGATCAGGTAGCGGCTCGGGCCGGGGGTTTGCCCGGCGGCCTGCCGCGGCTCCAGCAGTTGCTGCGGCGTGGGCTGGAGCAGACAGCCGCTCTGTTCCCGCCGGTGCGCCAGGCTTTCAAATGGGTCAAGCGCGTGGCCAGGATCCTCAAGAACCCGGAGCAACTGCCGGCTCCGAAGGTGCGTCGTCGCTTGGTGCAATTGCTGGTGCGGATGCGTCAGGCGGCGGCCACGACGGATGAGCCCTCGGTCAGGGATGGCCTGAGGCACTTCCTGAAAGTGACCAAAAGCTACTGGCCGGGTTTGTTTGGGTGTTACACATCGTCGGACCTGCCGCGGACGAACAACGATCTGGAGCACGCCTTCGGCAGCCATCGCTATCACGAGCGCCGCGCCAGTGGCCGGCGGCGGGCGGCGCCTGGATTGGTGGTGATGGGCTCGGCGCGGGTGATTTCGAGTTTGGCGACCCGGTTGCGCCCGGACGAAGGATTGGTCTTGGGACCAGATTATGTGCCGCGCTGGCAAGAGCTGCGAGCGGCATTGGAAGCGCGGCGCGAATCGCGCCGCAAGCAGCGTCGTTTCCGCCATGACCCGGCCGCCTATCTCAAGGCGTTGGAGCAACAGTACCTTCAGCTACTTTTGCCAGCCTAGTTTCTTTTTGGGAGCGCTCGATTGGCGAAAGCTCGTCATGTCGCCGCAATGGCACGGTTTTCGGCGCCATTCCGGCTCATTTTGGCCGTCGTGCTTGCCACCGGCGCGTGCGCAGGCGGGTGCACGACCATGAATCGGCCGGTTCAGTCCTCCATCACCGACACGAGCAGCATGTTTCCTGCGGCTGTCACTGTCCGAGCTCAAAACGGCGAGTCGGCGGCGAGCCCTGTAGACTCCGGATCGGCCGCACCCATATCCCCGGCGCTGGCCGCAGTCGTCCCGGAGGGCCCCGCCGTGGGCCTCTCGGACGGCGCACTCGCTTCGCCACCCCGAAGCTCACCGGAACCACCTATCGTGACCGGTCCGCTGGACACTGCGCTCGAGTCGTTGTTCGGCGAGGCGTTGACGTCGGGTTGGACTCCGTTGTTGTTGAGTGAACTGTTCACCGAGGGCTGGAACCAGCCGTTCGTCTTCTCACCGCCGAGTGATTCAGGCGCCTTGCGACAGGAATGGATCAACGCGTCGAACGGAGTGTTCTACCGTCAGTGGGTGCTCGATTACAACTATCGTAATCACGTGACACCTCGGGAAGCCGCGATATCGGCACATGGTCCATTTTCGCGCCCCTGAGTCGCCGGCTCGAATTATACGTCTCGGTTCCGTTTGTTGATTACCATCGCGTCGCTGACCCGGTGGCTGCAAGTGGATCGGCAAGCCGGCTGAATCGGTCGAGTGCGGCGAGCTCATCTTCGTCCTATAAGGCAACTTTTGGAGACATTAGCATCACACCTCAGGTCCTGCTCCACGAGACCAAGAATACCTCGATCATGTCAGTCCTCACGATTCGGTCTCCAACGGGCTCGACCGACGCGGGCAACGGTGATACATCGGTCGGGCCTCAGATCCAGTTCTGGCAAGGTCTGCCGAACCGCTGGGTGATCCGCGGTGGCGCTGGTGCGACGATCCCGCTAACGCCGACCGGCTTACGCACAACTCTCGATACCAACTTGACGGTCGGCAAGTTCCTCACGCTGGATGAGGTAAGGCTCTTCAAAGAATTCACCGTTTGGCTGGCTGTTAACAACTCGGCGACGACAGACAACCGCGGTGTCAGTGGAGATACCCTCACCATCTCGCCGGGAATCCGGTTTCGGATTGTTCAGGACACTTGGTTGCTCTACGGCGTCGAGATACCTCTTGTCGCACCCAGAGATGAGGATTTTGGCATGTATTTTCGGCTTGTAAGGCGGTGGTGAAACGTAGTCGCTGAGGTCGCATCTTCTGCCCGATAATCCAGAAAGAGCCGTGCGCGGAGAGAAATGCGTGGCAAGTGGTGACAGACCACGATTGTCATCGGCGATTCTCCATTTTCGTCAGCCCGATGCGATCCGCGAGTGCCTCCGTTCCTCACACCCCGCGCTCGTTTTTCAGGCTCAGCGGCAACTCGAGTCCGTGGGCTTCGACCATCGTGACGTCACCCAGAATCTCACGGCTGGGTCCGTCAGCGACGACCTTGCCACCGTCAAGCAGGATCGTTCGAGTGCACGTTTCCAGGACCATCTCCAGGTCGTGCGTGGCGATCAGCTTGGTCGAGGCCAGCCCGCGGATCAGATCGATGAACCTGCGCCTGCCGCGAGGGTCAAGATTGGCGGTCGGCTCGTCAAGAACCAGCACCGAAGGGCGACAGGCCAGGACGCCCGCCAGGCAGACTCTCTTGCGCTCGCCGAAGCTAAGGTGATGAGGCGGTCGATCGGCCGCATGTTCCATCTCGACTCGTGCCAGGCATTCCAGGGCTAGGGCGCGGGCCTCGATCTTGTTCGACCCGAGGTTGAGCGGACCGAACGCAACGTCCTCGATGACCGTGGTTCGAAAAAGCTGATCGTCGGGATCTTGAAAGAGCAACCCTACCCTGCGGCGGACCAATGCGGCGTTTTGCGCATACCTCAAGGCCGCCGATCCACACGCTCGGCATGCGCTTGCCGTTCTTGCTAGGTAGGCCAGGCCCGTGACGGTGCATCACAGGATCGCGCGACTTGCCCGGCAAGAGGCCGTTGAGGTGCAGCAACAAGGTGCTCTTGCCCGCGCCGTTTGGCCCCACCAGCGCCACCGTTTCGCCCTCCCAGACCTCCAGGTTCACGCCGCGTAGCGCCTCCTCGCCATCGGGGTAGGAATACTCCAGCCCGTGCACCCGAACGGCGGGCAAAACCTCTGCAGGATCACCTGTCGTCGTCATCGAGGTTTCATTCACCTTGGGGCTGGTTCCGGAGATGGAGAAAGCTGAGCCAATGGCGATCGAGGGATTGACCGCAGAGACGTAGAGAATTCGATACCAATGCACATGATAAAGTCATCATATGGAGAGGCTTAAATTGGTCTCATACAATCGAAACGGATGCCGAGATACTGGGGTCAATGCAGAGTTGCCCAGGAAAGCATCTTCCTCTACGTCTGTTTTCTCTGCGTTCTCTGCGGTCTCCATCTGTTATCTCTCCCTCTGCGAGATCCCCTTAGCTTCTCCCTTTGGTAGTGAAGTCCCTCATTCCTCCAGGCTGCGCATCGTGCCGTCCCAGCCTCGGGCGGTCATGGCCGCGTGGACGCGCTCGGAGCGTTCCAGCGAACGGAGCAGAAGCACGCTGACCATGCTGGTCAGCAGGGTCCACGACCAGTCGCTCCGCGGGTGAAACGAGCGAGCGCGGCGGGCGGTCCGCATGCGTCCGAGCTCTTCTACCAGCACGTGAATGTAACGCTCCATGAGCTGGAGGGTCGCGACGAGCACGTGAGGAACTCCCAGCCGGCACATCGCCAGCAGCAGGTCGTGCCACGAGGTGACCGCGGCCAGGATGAGCATCATCACAAAGGCAAGGCTATTCTTGGCCAGGATGCAGAGCGCCGCCGTCAGCAGACCCACCCCGGAACGGGCCGCGAGACCGGCGCGGCCACCGCGGCGAGCATTCCCACGAGCGCCAGAAAACCCAGCCAGCGCAGCAGGAGCCAGCGCAGCGAGATACTGCAAAGCCCGGCCAGGAAGACCAGCAGTAACGCAAGGACGCCCAGCGTTCGCCACCAGCCGACTGGCGTCGCGATCACCGCGATGACGTAGAAGAGCGCGAAGAGCAACTTGATACGACCGTCGAGCCGATGCAGTGGACCGAAGCCATCGGAACGCGATTCAAGGGCCTCAAGCCGCATTGGCGCCGGCCCTTTCCGCAGGTGTACTCACCGTCGTCCCCGCGCCCGCGAACACTCGCCCCAGCATCCAGCTCAGGCCGAAGACAGCGAGCGTGCCGAACAGCCCCGCGATAGCCGTTGCGGCCTTGAGCGTCTCGAGTCCCGGCACCGGCAGTTGATAGTCAAGCATGGGAGCGGGAACCAGGGTGGCCGGCGATTCGCCCGCGAGCAGACCGAGCCGCTCGCCGACGAATTCGAGTCCATCAGGCTGCGTGGACGCGAACGGAGAAAGGAATACGGCCACCGCCAGGGCGATGCCAAGGCCGGCCAGCACTGTCGGCAGCAAAGCGCGCGGACGCAGACCAGAAGGAGATTCCACACGGCTTTCGTCGCCGGTCTCGATCAGCTCGGGCCTGGTCAGCAGTATGAACCGAACCACCAGTCCGGTGATCACCGCTTCGCCCAGCCCGATCGCCGCGTGAACCAGGGCCATCCAGCTCAGAGTCCGGAAGAATTCTTGAGGATGCCCCGAGGCCGACAACTCGATCGAGCACGCGCCTGCCGCCAGCAACACAGCGAACCAGGCCGCGACCATCGCGGCGATCAAGATCCCTCGCCGACCGCCGATCATGTGGCGCAGGGGCGCATAAATCGCGTACCCCCCGACCGAACCGATCAGCCCCATGTTCACGAAATTGGCCCCCAGAGCCGTCAGCCCACCATCACCAAAGAGGAAGCACTGCACGATCAACACGGCGCCGATGACCACCGCTCCCGCCCATGGACCCAGAACCACAGCGGCCAGCACACCGCCCAGCAAATGTCCGGAAACACCCGGTCCTACGGGAAAATTCACCATCTGCGCCGCGAAGACGAAGGCCGACATCATACCCATGAGAGACGTCGTTCGCTCCTTGAGCTGACGCTCGACCACCCTTAACGCATGAAAGAGGCCGGCTGCGCCCAGCACGCTCGTCGCCATCGCCACTCGTGGGTCCAGAATCGCGTCGGGTATGTGCATGAGAGGCCTCCGAACAGCTTGGCCTGCCGGTATATCGAAGGGTGTTTCGGCCAACCAACATCATAAGGCCGGTATTTCGTTTGGTCAAAAACTTCATACCGAATCGGCGGAGGCACGCGCACGATGCCGACGATTCCCGATCCGCCCGATCCCGCAGCCACGAAACCACGAGAAGACGCTTTTTTAGTGGACAAAAGTACAGAGATACGGTATGATAGTCGTCACACGAATAAAACCTCGACTCTTCCCCGCGACTGACTGGTCAACGTGCCGACAGGAGGCCGCTCTTGAGCCCCGGTTCCGCGGAGACGAAGGATCTTACCAGTTCTTCCTGGCCTCGAAAAACGCCTGCTCGGGCTGGCGCCGGAGGGTTCAGCTCGGGAGCGGTTCTCGATGATCGTTACCTGATCGTCCGGCTCATTGGCCGGGGGGGCATGGGGCGCGTGGTCGAGGTGGAAAACCTCGCCGACGGCGTTCACCATGCCCTCAAGTATTGCGACGGCAGCCCGCTCGGTAAGAAAAGGCTGATTCGCGAAGCCCGAATTCTGGCCGGCTTCGACCATCCCCACTTGCTTCCCGTGGTCGGTTCCAACCTCAGCCATGATCCGCCTTATTTCCTGATGCCGCTGGCCTCCAGCACCCTGGAGGCTGAGCTGGGCCGGGAAGTCGGCGACCTGTCCTGGGCTTGTGGGGCATTTCGCCACGTCTGCCTGGGCGTTCAGGCGCTTCACCAGGCGGGCATCGTTCACCGCGACCTCAAGCCGGCAAACATCCTGCGCCTGCACGACCGCTACGTGGTGGCCGACCTGGGAACGGGGAAGCGCGAGCCCCGCGATTCGACGGTGTTGACCGGCACGTGCGCGATCCTGGGCACGCTCAGCTATCTTGCTCCCGAGCAACTCATGCCCGGAGGCAGCCGCCATGCCGATGCGCGGACCGACATCTATCAGCTCGGCAAGGTGCTTTACCAGATGATCACCAGGCGGTCGCCCGCGGTGATCGATGCCAGCGCGCTGCCGCCGGGGTTATCGCACATCGTGCAGCGAGCCACGGCGGCTCGTCCTGCCGATCGATATCCTGACGTGGCCGAGCTGCTCGAGGCCGTGGAAGCCTACCACGCCTCGCCCCCGCAGGTCGTGGCGGGCCATCCTGGCCGGCTTGTCAAACGGCTGTCGCGCACGGTCAAGCGGTTGCTCGAAGCGGGGTTGTACCACGGGGAATTCCAGCAAGAAATCCTGGCCGCGCTGGCCGATCTCGACCGGCTCGAGCCTGCTGAGGTGCTGGGCGTATTCGATTCCGTTCCCACCGGCTTGCTTGCCCGGCTGGGTCGAGAACGGCCCGTTCTGTTCGTTTCTCCGCTCTGCACCTACGCCCGAAGTGTGGAGCACGCGTCCTCGCGCCGGCATTTCGAATACGCGGATTTCGTGGCCCGGCGGATGAAGGCCGTGGCGCAGGCTTCGCGCAGCCCCGAGGTGATCACGGCGTCGCTCAAAGCAATCCTGATCGCGTCGGTCGTCCTCAACAGGTACGCGGCGATGGCTGTCCTGAGGCGGCTGCTCGTTCAGATTCACGACGTGAGAATCGCCGTCCCGGTTGCCGAGATGCTCCGCGCCCATCGCGATTATTTCCACGAGATCGCTCCGGGTCTCAATGCCGATCGGCTGCACCCCATTCTGCGATCGGTGCTCGATGAGCTGGTCTGGATCGAGACGGTGTCGTTTTGAAACCACCAGATTCGCGCGGGCAGATTCAGGCGCCAGTTGCCCCCGCCGGGTGAACCAGGTTGCCTGGCCGTTTCATCTCGACGATAATTCCATTTTGCCCGCCGGCCATGACTGGATTCGAGGACGTTCTCATGGGCTTTCGAGCATACGTCAATCACGGGATGCTCCTGATCCTGCCTTTGTTCGCGGGGGTGCAGGCGACCACCGCGCAAGCGCAGACGGGCGTCACGGTTGTCGGTGATACGGGGACGTTGATTCGCACCCTGCTGCGCGAGGAGTTGATGTCACACTGGTATCCTCAGGCCGTGGACCGCGAGCACGGGGGGTTTCACCAGAATTTCGCGCGCGACTGGTCGGCCCGTCCTGACGATAACAAATTCCTGGTCTACCAGGCCCGCATGGTCTGGACCGCGGCGGCGTTTGCCGAGTTCGACAAAAGTCACGACAAGTATCTTGGCCACGCCCGGCACGGCATTGCCTTTCTTGACAAGGTGATGCGCGACACGGAGCAGGGGGGGTTCCACTGGATACTCGACCCCAAGGGAAAGCTGAGTTCCGAACTTGGCGATGAAAAGCACGCCTACGGGATTTCCTTTGTGATCTATGCCGGCGCCAGGCTTCGCGCCGTAGGCGGCGACGACCTGGCGCTGAAGGTCGCCCGCGACGCCTTCGACTGGCTTGAAGCCCACGCCCATGACGCCCAGCACGGCGGCTATTTCGAGGCCCTGAAGCGCGACGGCACGCCAATCGTCGCCTGGGATCAAAACGCGCCGATCGGCAAGCGGACCGATCGGCTGGGAATCTACTACGGGTTCAAAACGATGAACTCGCACATTCATCTGCTGGAGGCGGTGGCCGAGCTGTCGCGAGTCGATCCACGGCCCATCGTCAAGGAGCGCCTGCGTGAGCTCTTCTTGATCGTCCGCGACAAGATCGCCGTGGAACCGGGCGCTTTGAACCTCTACATGACGCGCGACTGGCGAGGGATTCCCGCTCACGACTCGTTCGGCCACGACATCGAGACGGCCTACTTGCTCGTCGAGGCAGCCCACGCACTGGGAATGCCCGACGACGATCGCACCTGGAAAGTCGCCCGCGGCCTGGTCAACCACGCGCTGGACTGGGGCTGGGACGAAGAGCACGGCGGCTTTTACGACAAGGGAGAATCCTTCTCCGGCAGCGCATTCGACACGTCCAAGGTATGGTGGACCCAGGCCGAGGGGATGAACGCCTTGATGGTCATGCACAAGAAATACGGTGGTCAAACCGACCGTTACGGCAAAGCGTTCCGCAAGCAGTGGAACTTCATCCAGTCGCACCAACTTGACCGAGTCCACGGCGGCTGGTTCTACTCGACCACGCGCGAGGGCGTCTTGATTGGTGACGGTGCCAAGGCCAACCAGTGGAAAGCCAATTATCACACCGCACGCGCCATGATGAACGTAGCGCACTTGTACCGAGAGCTGGAGCCGAGCCAGCGGCCTTGAGCACCATGACCCCACGCCCCCGCCGGTCCCCGAATGGCCTGGCTTTGGCGCACGCGGAAGAGGAGTCCGAATCGTGAGCAGCCATCCTTCACCAAGGGAGTACGACCGCTTGACCCTGCGAGAAAGCGATGTCGATCCCGACCCGATCCGGCAGTTCTCGAAGTGGTTCGAGGAAGCGATCACGATCGGGGTCATCGAGCCTCACTCCATGGCCCTGGCGACTTCAACCCCGGATGGCCGGCCGTCGGTGCGCATCGTGCTTCTGCGTGGTTGCGATGAGCGTGGGTTCGTCTTCTTCACCAACTATGAAAGCCGCAAGGCCATCGAGCTCGAGGCCAACCCCCGCGCTGCGTTGGCCCTGCACTGGCACGAACTGGAGCGCCAGGTCAGGATCGAAGGCCGGGTCGAGCGTATTTCAGCCGCCGAATCAGATGCCTACTTCCAGACTCGTCCTGCCGGTTCGCGTCTGGGTGCCTGGGCGTCGCGACAAAGCGAGGTGATCGCCGGCCGCGAGAGCCTGGAATCGCGTTACGAAGAGCTCCAGAGCCGCTATCCCGACGGCGAGGTTCCCCGCCCCGAGAACTGGGGAGGGTACCTGGTGGTTCCCGATGCCATGGAGTTCTGGCAGGGGCGGTCTAACCGGTTGCATGATCGGCTGCTGTTCAGCAAGCAGGGCAGCGGCTGGATCATCGAGCGATTGGCTCCGTGAGCGACCCGGATCGATTCCGCTGAAAATACCGCGGAGGACCGGGAGTTGATAACCGCTCCAAGGCATCGGCCGACGCCTGCCGGATCATGGGATCGCTTGACCCGAGGGCCATCCTGAGAGCTTCGACCGCCTCCTCGTCACGTGAGCCACAAAGACCCAAGGATAGCGCCGCATATCCAGCATGGTCTCGCCCTTCGTGAACCGCCGCTGTCATTACGGGGATAGCGGCCTCACCTCGATCCATCAGGGTCAGCGAGAAACCTGCGGCGATCCGGACAGCTTCACTTCTGTCTTTCAAGGCTTCGGCGAGCGAAGGCACTGCGATCTTCCGCGTTTCATCGTCACTGCTACATATCGATCCGAGCGATTCAGCGGCCCTCAAGCGCACCGTGTTATCCTCGTCCTTCAACGCCTTGACCAGATAGGGAACCGCTGTCCGCGCCTCGGGCCCATGCAACCTCCCCAGAGCGAAGGCGGCCGTCTCTCGGACACGGTAACTCGAATCAGATAACGCCGAACATAATGCCAGGATCGCTTTGGCTCGATCGAGGCCGGAGACCTGACCATTGATCGCACGAGAGGCGGCCTCCCACCGGTGGGCCGATTCATTGTCGGACCGGATCATCCGATGCCAACGGTGCACCGGACTGATATAGGCGACCCACACCCAGGAGCCAAGCGCAAAGCAAGCGATCAACGACATGAGACTACGAAATTTGAACTGAAAACGGGACATCTTCATGCTTGGTGCATCCGGGTGTCCGTAGAGCCACCACCGACATTCGTCGTTGAACATCCTAACGACGGCCGGCGGGTCAATCAACGGCATCGCTCGAAGCTCGACGCAATCGCATGCATGATGCCGATGTGTACCAAAGAAGTAGGCGTCCGGGATTTCCAGGTAGCTGAGCGCCGTTCCGAAATGTCAGGGGAGGGCGGGCCGAGATGTGTTGACCTCGTCGGCGTCGTTATTGGTGAAGGGGAGTAGCTTGGAGTTGGGCTGGCCGTAATGCTGGTAGGCCCCCCAGATGGTGGCCGGCTCGCCAGTGATCTTGCGAGTTCGAATGATCTCCATCAGCGCACGACGGGCTGATGCCACGGCGTTTCCCAGAGTGGCCGGAGGCGCGGCCTCTTTCAGCTCGTATACGTTGGGCGCTAGCAGTATGACCCCCATCGCCTGGAGGTAGAACAGGGTCGCGAAGTCGGCCGCGAGCTCGTCGTTGACCTTCCATCCGGCCCCGATATAGTTCTCGATCCCCCGCGCGAAGAAGGCCTCGGCCAGGCTCACCTGCTGAATCTCGAGGCGGGGCAATGGCTCCTTGGTCGTCTCGATTGCGGCAGAGAGGCAGGCGTTGGCGAAGACCAGGCGGGGGACCTGGCGAATCCTGAAGATCTCCTTGGCACTGAGGGTGCAAGCCTCGTTAAACACCCAGCCCTCGCGACCCGACGCCGGGTCGAAGACTCCGTGCCCGGCGTAGTGGACGACGTCGTAACGGTTTCCCATCAAGAGAGCCAGGATTTCCAGCGGGTCGCAAGTGTCGGCATCCCTGACGAACCGGTCTGGGATGCCGGGGATCTTCTGGCGGATCAGGGTCTCGAGTTGCTCCTTGGTGCGGTTTTGTGGGCCCCCGAGCCGCAAAGTGAGATTGAGGCTGAGGCGGTTGCCCCACGCCTGCTGCGCCAGGGTCAATGCGCGGGCGACGGCGAGGCCCTCGTCCAGTGCGCCAGGAAGAGCGAGCAGGTCATCCCCGGGGTCGGCGATCACCAGCACCTCGAGCTGATCATTCAGCGCCGGCGGCACGCCCGGCGATTCCGAGAGCAAGGAGCGGAACTGGCGGGTGAGCTGGAAATCCGGTCCGAAAAAGCTCAACTCGTCGTCGACCCTGATCGCGGCCATCTCCCACGGGAAGATCGCCGACGTCCGGTCGACCACGAGGGTCAATACCGCCGGCTCGCCCGAAGGGGCATCGGTGCCGATCAGCTTGCAAAAGTCCTCCGGCAGAAGGTACGAGGGGAGCAAGAGCCCGAATTTCTCTTGCTCCTGGAGCGTCGCGGTCTTCCGCATCTTCTCGGGGATCCGCGCGACGAAATACGGCTCGACGCTCAGCTCCCGTACCGGGATGGCCGCTGAATCGGTGACGGCCTGGTACTGGAACACCTGCCGTCGGGCCGGGGCAATGTGTGCCGGAGGTCCCCCGGGCCAAGGCCGACAAGGCCTGCGCTGATAGGTCGGCCTGTGGTGCAGTGATGGTGAACCGAATGACATGGGCCATCGGCATCGTGTCCCGCGCCGAATCGTGGGCGGCCTCGAGGCAAGGCGCCTCGGCCGTTACTTGCATTCGAGGAGGTTGACGCTTTGTTATCCGCAAATTCAGCCTGACGGACTGCCGCCGGGAGCCTGGGTCGGGACCATACCTGGCGTGTTGCCGCACCAGGGTAGCAAGGGTCTCGTCCAACACGTGGTATCGTGCGGGATCGGGTTCAACGAGAGTGATGCGGAGCGGTGAGATGGTCCCGTCCTTGACACAGAGCGAGCCGGCGCAGACCAGCCGCTCGTACGCGTCCTGTGCGCCTTCGAAGATCGTCAACAAGGCGCGGTCGATCGGGAGGCCGTATCGGGGCGCGTTGGCCAACGTGACGCTGAACCCTTTGAAACCTGCCATCTTCACCGCCGAGACGATATTCATGTAAATGTACTGAAGGTCGGTGCGCGTAAAGTGGCTCGGGTCTCCCATCCCCAGAACGAGCACGTTGTCCGGGGCCATCGGCCGTGGACTTAATTGTTCGAGAGGAAAGAAGGTCAGCTCGCCGAGACGCGCGCCAATCATCCCTGACTCGTAGGCCCGCTTCAGCCAGTTGTGAAGACACGCGTCTACTTCTGCCGCGCTGCCTTGCAATGGGAGGCCCAGGTACCGGCCGACAACTGCCACCGGCGAGGGCACGTTGACCAGCCGGTCCGAGATCAGCTCGACCTCGACCTCGACCTCATAGCGCTTCGGTTCCGGCGTCGCTGGCGTGGGTGGAGCGGACACCGGCCCCTCGGGGCCCAGGTCACGATTGACCGACGTGGCGAGCTTGACGACAGCCTCGTCGGTTCCGATGCCGTCACCGCGGCCTACGATGGCCACCGCCGCAGTGCTGGGCGCTGCAAGAGAACTGACGGGTTCCTGAACTGTCGCTGGTTCGGTCGAGGCGAGCGCGTCCATCAAACCGACCAGTGGTTCGTCCACCGGAACCGTGGCCGGACCATGACCTGCCCCGTCAGCCGACTTGCGCCGGCTTTTCCGCCGCCGATCTTCCACCCTTTGCCTCGCCATGGCGATCCTCCGGTCGCAGTATCCCCATACATTATATTACGCGAGTGCCAGGCAATCTTAAAACGAAGAGAAAAGCCAGACCCAGCCAGACCTTACTTTCGAGTAAAAGTAGACCTGGAGGGCGCGCATTGTCTTACTAACCCGAAGAGTCAGCGAGGCTTCCATTGGCGACCTCCATTTCCCGATGGGGAGGCACTCGGCTCCCACCACCGGGGAGGTGATCTGGTTGTTCCGAGGCGTTCGACTTCTGGCCAACGCGCATCTGCCGAGCGGGCCGGAGTTCAGCCGGCGAGGTAGCGGCTGGGTCATCGAGCGGCTGGCTGCTTGAGTGACCCGGACCGGTTCGGCCGGAAAAACCGGAAATGACACCGGGATCCGTATCATCCTGACAAATGGCAAACCCCCCGCTTGCAATCTCCTAGGTCATTAGGCAGGATAACTGACGGGCAATTCCGACGTGAGCGGAGGAGAAAGGCGCCAGGCGCTCGCCTGGTTCGACCTCCGATTGTACCCGAGGCCCGGCCGAAGACGGCAGGCCAATCCATTCGCGCACCAGGCCGGGCTTTCAGGCAGGAAGGTGGAGGACTTCATGAGTTGCATCAGGCAGTTGGGCTGGGCCGCGACATTCGCCGCGGTCGTTCTGGCGGTTGGACCGGGAGCGCGTGGGCAAGAACCCCAGCCTCCAGTCAACATCGATTTCGAAGGGGTCGTCGTGGCTGCCCGCAATGCGGGGTCCAACCGCGGGCCGGGGCAGAATTACCGTGATTTCAACGAGGTGACGCGAGGGGCCGAGAAGGTCGACGGCCTGTTCACCCTGTACAAGACCGGTGACCACCTCTACGGCGAGATTCGCCCCGACCAGTTCAATCACCCGCTCTTGACCCCGGTGACCATCGCGCCGGCATGGCCCAGGCCGGCATGCCTGCCGGCGATGATGACCGCGTCCTGATCTTTCGCCGGGTTGGCGAGCGCATCCAGGTTGTGCAACGGAATATCCGTTACAAGGCGCCCGCCGGTACCCCGCTCGCCAAATCGGTCTCGCAGAACTATACCGACTCGGTGCTCATGGCCTTGCCGATCATCACGGTCAACCCCATGCGCGGTGGCGCCGTGCTGGTCGACTTTTCCGAAATCTTCATGGGAGATTTCGCTCAAATCGGCCTGGGAATGGTCGACCGCAGCCGCAGCCACTGGTCGAAAGTGAAGGGCTTTCGCGACAACATGGAGCTCGAGCTCGAGGCGACCTACACCGGCGGCTACCGGCGGACGGGCATGGGCCGAGGCGACGGCGTGGCCGATCCCAAAGGTATCACGCTGGTGCTCCACTTCAGCATCATGAAAGCACCGGACATGGGCTACCATCCCCGAATGGCCGACGATCGCGTGGGCCACTTCCTGAGCGCGACCAAAGACTTCGGCGTCACCGACGCCGACTCGAACTTCGTGCGCTACATCAATCGGTGGCGGCTCGAAAAGTCCGACGCTCGGGCCAAGCTCTCGCCGCCCAAGAAGCAAATCGTCTGGTACGTTGAAGACACGGTCCCCCTGGAATACCGTCCCTACGTCGAGGACGGCATCAGCGAGTGGAACAAGGCATTCGAGAAGATCGGCATCCGCAACGCGATCGCGGTTCGCTGGGAGCAAGAAGGCCGCGACGAATTCGATCCGGAAGACACGAACTACTGCACCTTTCGCTGGGTCACGAGCGACGCGGGATTCGCCATGTCTTGCTTGCGCGCCAACCCGATGACCGGCGAGATGATCGACGGCGACGTGATCTTCGACGCCAGCTTCATTCGCTACTGGAAGCAGTCTTACGCCCTCTTGATCGGCAGCACCACGACCGCCTCTGGCGAGGTCCAGGCCTCACCCTTGGCCTTCGGCGAGGTGATCAGCCCGATCCTGGCGTCGAAGATGGGCTACGGCATGCCGGCCGCCAGGGCCTTGCTTGGCCAGGGTGTTCTCGACAAGGGACCCGGCCAGATGGTTCCCGAGGCCGTTCCGGCCGACCAGAACTTCCTCGAATGGCAACTGGCCAGGAACCTCGCCCGCGGCAGCCGCGGCTTCTGCCAGTTCCAGACCGGCTTCCAGCATGACTTTGGCCTGGCCGCCATTGCCCTGGCCGACGCACCCAAGCCGGAGACACCCAAGACCGACAAGGACAAGAAGGACGACAAGGACAAGACCCCCAAGAAGCCCGATCCCAAGCCCGAGCTTCCCGAGGAGTTCATCGGCCAGGCGATCAAGCACATTGTCATGCACGAGGTGGGCCACTCGCTCGGTCTGCGGCACAATTTCAAGGCCAGCACGATGCTCACGCAGGAGCAGCTCAACGACCAGGCCATCACGCGGACCAAGGGCCTGGTGGGCAGCGTCATGGACTACAGCCCGATCAACATCGCCCCCAAGGGCAAGAAGCAGGGCGATTACTATTCAACCACCATCGGCCCGTACGACTACTGGGCCATCGAATACGCTTACAAGCCGGCCGAGGGAGACGAGGCGTCGAGCCTCAAGAAGATTGCCTCGCGCGCTCCCGAGCACGACCTCGTGTATGCGACCGACGAAGACGTGTTCCTGAACGACGACCCGTACGTGAACCGGTTCGACCTGGGCTCTGATCCCTGCCAGTTCGGCAAGGACAGGATCACGCTGGCGTCGGAGCTCCTCAAAGACCTCGACGCTCGGGTGGTCAAGGACGGCGACTCCTGGGCGCGAACTCGCCGCGCGTTTTCCATCCTGCTGGGTCAGTGGGGTGACGGCGCCACCCTGGCGTCGCAGTACGTCGGCGGTCAGTCGGTATCGCGCGATCACAAGGCCGACAAGGATGCACGCGACCCGATCGTACCCATCTCCGGCGCCAAGCAGCGCGAATGCCTCAAGTTCCTGGCCGACAACATCTTGAGCGACCAGGCGTTCCAGTTCTCTCCGACCTTGCTGCGCCGCCTGGGCGCGAGCGCTGGATGCACTGGGGAGCCAACAGCTTCAACGGGCCCGGCATCGATATCTCCGTGCTCGAGCGGATTCTCGGCATCCAGAAGATCGTGCTCGGGCACTGCCTGAGCGCTTCAACCCTGGCCCGGCTGCAAAACCAGCAGCTCCAATCCAGCGCGGGATCTGATCCGCTGCGGATGGAAGAAGTGTTCCGGTCGCTCACCGAGGGCATCTGGTCAGACCTTGAAAAGCTGCCGGCGGCCACGGACTCCAAGGACCCGAAGACGGCCAAGCTCGCTCTTTCCACCATTCGCCGCAACCTTCAGCGCGAATACCTGCGCAGGCTGAGCAGCATGGTGCTAGGCGACCGGTCCAGTTCTCTTGGCGATTCGTTCAGCTACATCGTCTTCATCGGCGGCGGCAATACGTCGGTTCCGGCCGACGCCCGCGCCCTGGCCCGGCTGCATCTCAAGGAGATCGGCAACCGGCTGGGCACGGTGCTGGAAACGAAGAGGCGCTAACCTTGACGACACGACGCGAGCCCACCTCGAAGAGTGCAAGCATCGGATCGCCAAGGTTCTGGAGGCCAATCTCGACATCAAGGAGCCTTGATTCAAGAGGCGTCCACTTCCACGAACGTCCCGCCGGTGCAGGCCACCGGCGGGACCGTTCTGGTTCTGTTCGTGAAGGGAGCATCATGAGTCTGGGACCAAGAGCAGCCACCCTGGTACTCACGGCACTGGGAATGATCGCGCTGTGCGCTGGGCCGATGCGCAGGGCACGCCAAGTCCTCGCCCCGGCCTGACCGCGCAGCAGACCAAGGAAGCGATCGAGATTAGCCGCGGCGCCATGGCCGAATTGCGCAAGAAGACCGAAGGCGCCAGCAACCCCGACGTTGACAGGCGCGAATATATCGTGGGGATCGAGCTTCTGGCAGCCGGCGAACCTGCCAAAACGCCCGACAATGCGGGATCTCAAGATCAAGCCGCGAAGAATGAGCCAGCGCCAGGCCAGCCCGAGGAGAAAGACAAAGAGAAGGAGAAAACGAAGACCGCGACCAAGAAGCAAGGCCGAACGCCCGGCCCGCTTGCCGTGGTCACCTCTTATCGCTACTTCGACGATATCACCGTCTTTACCACCGTCGATCTCGGAACCGGTCGTGTCGTCGACGTTCAAGCTGCCCAGCACCTTCGCACTGCGCTTTCCGAGGGGGAGTACGAAGCGGCCAAGGCGATGGCGCGGTCAGCGCAGCGAGCCAGTGAAGGAGTTGTTCGAGAGATTTGGCGGCAAGCTATCCGTCTATCCTCAGTTCAGCCAGTACACACCCAAGGGAGACCCGCGAGTTCACCGGGTGATTCACCTGACATACCGGGTCGGAACCAAGGACCTGAGCTATCCCCGGCCCATGGTCGACCTCACCACGCGTGAGGTGATCACACCGGCGCCGAGGAAGCTCCCAGATCGCGGCGGTCGAAACCGTGAGAACGCATAACAAAGGACATCGCATGCTTCGATCGCCGGCTCGACTCCTCGTCTTCTTTCTGGTTCTCGCCGGCGTGCTCATGCCGTCTGGCGCGTTCGCGCAGGGGTTCTTCGGCCGCACGCTCGCCGACCCGCCTTCGCAGGAGGCGACGGCCGAATTCCTGATCGGCGAGTCGGGCGGGCTTGAACCACGCAAGGGAACGGCATGGAAGGTTCATTACGCGCGCGGCCTTCACCGCGGCCTTTACATCACCGGCGCCTGGTACAAGCGAAGCCTCAACGAAGACTGGATCAAGATTCTTAACGACGCCCGAGTGGCCGAGCTGTTTGTTCCCTATCATCAATCAAGCTATATTCGCTACTATGACCTGACTACCTTCTCGTTTCCGATGGCCGAAGTAAGGCAGGAAGACGCCGGTGCCTTCGGCAGCCTGATGCCCCCGTTCCAGGGCGACTCTTATCCCACCGTGGTCAAGGAAGTGCGCGATCGTGGCGTGGTCTGGAAAGACTATGCGCACGGGGTCCGCCGCGGCCGCGAGCTGGTGATCTGGGGAGCGCTCGAGGCCGGCAATTACATGTACCTGATGTCTTATAGTTTCCACGATGACGGCACGATCTCGTTTCGCGTGGGAGCCACGGGCCAGAACCTGCCCGGCCATCGCCAGGAGTCTCACACCCATAGCGCCCACTGGCGGATCGACATCGACCTGATCGATGGCAAGAAGAATTCGGCGATGGTCATGCGGCACGTTGAAGACCCAGAGAGCCTGGGAGCCGAGGACATTGAAGAACCGTTCAACCGCGGCCACGAGGGAGGCATCGACTGGAACCCCAAGGAGTTCACAATGCTCCGGGTCGCTTCCGACAAGAAGAACGCCCGCGGCAACATCATCAGCTACGACCTCATGCCCATCCGCATGGGCTCGGCCCGGCACAACGAAGAATTCACACGTCATGACTTCTGGGTCAGCCAGTCGCATCCCACGCGTCCACTCGAATTCATCTTTGCCAACCTGCCCAACATCGTGAAGGACGAGGAACCGGTCGAATCCACCGATATCGTGCTCTGGGCCACGTCGTCCTCGCATCACGAGCCGCGCAACGAGGACGGCAAGCCCAGCACCGGCCCGCGGCTCTGGTACTTTGACGACGGCTGGGAAGGCTCGGCGACCGTCATGTGGAGCGGCTTCGATCTCCGGCCCAGAAACTTCTTCGACCGCACCCCGTTTTATCCCTACGCGCCTGCCCCGCCGACTCGCCGCCCCGATCGCCGTCAGGAAGCCGAGGCCGCCGCCGGACGAGCGAATTGAACGCGATCGCGCGATCGAACCGCGTGGCTCGTCGTTATTGACCACGTTTGCCGGCTCCCATAAAATGCCCACGCGTCGATGACAAATGTCCTTGGGTAGCATCGAGGGTTTCGGCGATGACGTTCACCGAGCTTCGCGTCGGTTTGGTGTGCTTTCTCATTTTGAGTGGAGTGCTATGCTCGGGACGAGCCGACGAACCGCCCAAGGGACAGTCTCAGCCTCCGAGGTTCATCGATCGGTTCAAGGCAGAGCCAGCCCGGCCCAAGGCGAATGAGCCGATCCGATTCATGGATTCGTACGAGCAAGCCAGGGCCGAGGCCAGGGCGGCCAACCGACGCATCCTGGTTTACTTCACAGGGCCAGGATGTCCCTGGTGCCGGGTGCTGGAGAGCCGAACCTTCACCGATGCGGAAGTGGTCGAGTTGAGTCGTGGATTCGTCTGTGTCGAGCTTCACACCGATCGCGACACCAAGCTTGCCGACGAGTTTCAGATCGACTCGATACCCCGGTCAATCGTGCTGATGCCCGACGGCGCCATGCTCGGCCAGCGCGTGGGGTATCTCGCCGCGGGCGATTATGCCGCCTGGCTAAAATCGGGAACGGTCAAGTCTCCCGAGCAGGGAACCAAACGTGCCGAGAAGCGGCAACCGCCGCCTCCCGTCGGCGCGCTGGAAAACGAGGCTGATCTGGTCATCTGGTTTATTGATAACGATCGGGTCGCCGCAGGCTGGGGCGAGCCCGACGCCTTTCGCCATCCCATGGTGCTGGGATTGCTTGGAGTCTGGGGTCTGAAGGCGCGCGTTGAGCATCTCTCGCGGGCTGATTTCCCCGCTCGATGGCAGCGAGCCGAGGCGCTGCACCAACTGCCCGACCTGATTGCCGCCACCAATTGGGCGGGCACGGTTCGCGACCTTGAAAGAGACGGACGCTTGCGCCCGTGATCTCGGAACGTCTGACTTTCATGAATGAAAACGCCTCCTGTCAGGACTTCCTCCACAGATTCCTCTGGCTGGTCAAAGGCTCCACTCACGAATCCAACGCACGCAAAGCGATCGGGCCGATCCTGAGTCCCGGACCTGAGCTCGAGATGCCCGGCCCGTCGCTCTCGATGGAATTGGGACGAGATGAGGCCGAGAGCACGGCGAAGCGCGCGGTGGAGGCGTACCTTTCGGGAGATCCGGCTGGGCTGAGATCAATCGCGGCCCGAAAGTCGTCTCAACTTGCCGAATGCACACGGCCGGGGAAATGGATCAAGGACATGAGGGCGAAGGCCGGCGCAGTTGACCTCCGCGGTAACGAATGGCTGGCGATCGGGATTGTCGAGGCGACATTCGAGAACGACCGCTCTGTCGGATCCGATCCCGTTGTCGTTGTCTTGGTTCGCGAAGATGGCCGATGGAAAACCCTCGTGGTCAGCCGCGATGTGGTGAACGTCAAGAACGTCGTCTCGCGGCTCTGCCCTCTCCTCGATAAATTGCGTCCCACGAATGCTCAGCCGCCCGAACCGAGGTTACTCAGCCCGCTCGACGGCCAGACGATGAGCGAGACTCTACGCGACCTGAGCTGGACAGTGCCCGCGGGTGGAGAGCCGCTCATCGCCCAGGTCTGCGAAGTCCGCATGGGAAACTCCAATGAACCTGAGTCAAGCTGGCCGGACGTGAGACTCAATGTGTTTCCAGCCGAACCCGGCGGGGGAAAGGTGAACCCCTTCTCGGGAGTGGTGGGCTCGAACATGAGCTGGGGCGTCTGGACCATCGGCCAGAGCGGTCGGGTCGCCGTCTCCCCAATCGCCCACTTCAAGGTACAGCCTCCCCGAGTCAAGTAGGGTCCGCCGTTCGGACCGTCCCTATCTGTGTCAAAGTCGCAGGAAAATCTCGTTCTTCTCGAGATAGCGAATGAACAAGTAGCAAATCCCGAAATAGAGCAGGAATCCGGCCTCGACGTACCAGAGGGGCGAGTCGTGGGGGATGTACGGCTTGACCGCGCCGGCGACCATGGGATGAACGATGTAGGCCGCCAGCGCGTTCTGGCCAAACGTGCGGAACAGGCCGACTCGCAGACTGCCGATGTCGCAGAGCAAGACGAAAAGCGCGTAGACGGCCAGCGAAAAGCCGGCGGCAAAGGTCTGGTACGAGACGCTGCCGGTGCGCTGGCTCATGGTCCAGACCGTGACCTGCCGGCCCTCTTCCGGTTGCACAAAGGGAGGAGCGGCGATCGAGCCGCCCGGGCACGAGAGCAGGTAACCGAGCCCCATGAGAACCGCCGACCAGGCGAGCAATCGCGCGACCACGCGAAGACCATCGCCTTCACTCTTGCCGGCCACGGCGTCGTAAGCAAGTGATCCAACGATCATCGGGATCGACCAGCTCAGGAATCCGAGCGGACCGCCGTCGATTACCGGACGGTGCCAGGCGTGATCGAAGTAAAACCATTTCGAGAGCGCGAGATGAAGCGCCGCGGAGACGATCAGGAAGGCGACACGCGTCATCGTGCCGGCCGCAATCACTGGCATGACCCAGAGCGAGGCAAGCGCGATGTGAACGAGTGTCTGGAAGAGCTCTCGGCTGAACGCCTGCGCGAAGAAGCCCTTCACGCCCAGACGCTCGAAGTCGGCCCACGATTTCACCTCGCCATCGAGGTGGTAGATCACGAAGCCCAGCAGAATCAGCCCGATATTCCGCTTGACGGTTGCCCGGATCGCGGGCCAGACGCCCACGGTCTTGAGGCGTTTCAGGAACGTGAGCCGGTACGCGAAGCCAACCGCGAAGAAGAATTGCGGCATGATCGTGTCGGCATAGCTGCAATACGTATTGTGATGCTTCCAGATGGCCCCGACCGCGTGGAACCCGCCGATGAAGTTCACCAGCAGCATCCCGGCCACGGTGTAGCCGCGGAACTCATCCAGCGAGGCAATTCGTCCCCGGGCGGGAAGTTGCGTTTCGTTCATCCCGATTCAGCTCCGCGCGGCGGGAATCCTGATTCAAGGTCATCGTTGACAAGTTCATGATACGAGAGCCAACCGGAACATTCTGCGCCTGGGATATTGAGGGTGCGTGTCGTAGCATCGTCGCCTTCGAGCCACAAGAACCAACCTACTCATCGCCGAGATGCTTCACCCATGCGTTATGTGATCGACGCCGGAACCGACGCCGCTTCGCTCTTGCTGTTCGATCCCGGGGCTCTTCCTCCTGACTTCGAGGATCGGTTGCGGGCCGGATCGGTGGAAGTCCTGGCTCGTCTGGATGAGCAAGGCAAGGTTTGCTGGATCGATACGGGAGGCGATGGTCGTTTCTTGCTTCATGTCTACGTTGACGAATCCATCCCTGACGCGCTCAAATCGTGCCTCCGAGACCGCATGGTATTCGAGAGTTTTCCGGTGCCGACAGGCCGGCTTTTCTTCACGGGCTCGGAGTATGCCTTCCGCGACGACGATCAATTTCTGTGTCAGCATCCCCACATGGGCGGCTTCTGCACGATCCGGCCGGGAACCTACCGGCTGAATCTGTATCGCGGCGAATATCCTTCGGGCTCGCTCGAACGGCAGTTTCGCGACGAAGCTTCACGCTGGGAATACGGCCTCTGGAACAGCATGCGAGTGCTGATCCCGCTGTCCGTGGCGGCGTGGATTGGCTTGGTGGTGATCTTCTTCACCCGATCGCGAGTTCCGTGGCCCAGCCTGCTGGCACCATCGCTAGCGTTGATCTTCGCGCTGCCAATTCTGGTGCGGCACATTGAGACGTACCGTCTGGCTAGGGAACGCTACACGAGCCTGGAGCGGGAATTCCCCTCGTTCATCGCGGAGTTCGAATCCGTGTAATTGGGATGACTTGCTCCCAAATGTGCATTGAATTCAGGGCGCGGCGGCTTGCCGGAAGCCCCTTTCTTGAGGAGGGGATCGGGAGGACCACCAGGATGCCAGGCGATCGCCCGACCCTCGCCTCACAACCGCGAAGCGTCGGCACCACCGAGCGCAGGTATCCCAGCGAGCTGGCCAGCCAGTCGAGGTCGCGGGTCGCCCAGGGGATGGCCTCGACCTCCTCGGGGCGCGGTAAATCACCCTTCGCGTAACGGCTCTCGCAGAGCGCGGCGAGACGGACGACGGACGCCAGCGACTCGGGTGTGAGGTTCGGAAAGTAAGCCAGCCATTTGCGATCGAAGATGGGCAGGTCATAAGTTCGAGGATGAAGCTCGATCGAGAGCCGGCTGCCGGGCCTGGCGCGAAGCAAGCTCGCCAGCATGTCGGTCATTGGCAGGATGCCCGATCCAACCGGCCGAGCCTGCCAGCACAGCCCACGCGGGGTGAAGGCAAGTACAGCATCCTTGATGTGCGTACAAAGAACTCGTGGCGCCAGAAGGCGAACGGCGTCGAGGGGATCATCGAGTCGCATCACCAGGTTTCCCGTATCGAGCGTGACGCCGAAGGCACGAGCGTCGAGGCGATCGAGCACGTTCAGCAACTCGGAGACCGTCAGGTCGGCATGAGTTTCGATCGCGAGGCTCAGCCCCAGGTCCAGGAGCCGGGGAGTCAACAGCGACATGACTTCGACGCTGGCCTCAACCTGCGTCTGCCAGGAGGTGTCGGAGCGAAAGCGGTCATGGCGGTCGCCCAGGTAGACCCGCGCATGCCTGCAGGCCAGCGTGGCCACAGCCTCGAGGTGTGGGATCATGCTCGCCGCGTGTTCCGTCGCCGAGACCGGCCGGTTCAGCTCGCGGGCGCTCCGGAAGGGGTTCGGGCTGGGCATGCCCACCTCCAGGTAGAGCCCCATCGCGTCGGCCTTGCGGCGGAAGGCCGCCAGCCGCTGCGAATCGAGTCCCGGGTCGATGGCCGACGGCTCGAGGAACTGAACACCGTCCAGCCCATGAGTTCGAGCAAATTCGAGCGTCGCGTCGGGCGTCAGCCCCCGGTGAGCGGTCGTGTAATGATCGAAGCCCACCGGGATGCTCATCCTCACTCTCCCCTACCACGATCACGCGCTGGCTGCGCGGAAACCCACGGGTCAGAACGCCCCTGAAACAGCAAACCCGAAGCGTACTCAAAAGATAAACGGAATTTCATGATTCATTCAGGTCTATTTTGGCGATCAGATTCGCTTCTTGGTCCACCGATTGAGACAGGCTCAGGGCGAAATCGACTCGATCGCTAAATAAAGTTTCTCACTTCAGAGAGCCCAACGCAACCTGGCAACCGGATTGACCGCGCTCCTGCAACTGAAGCCACGGTTGCGATTGTGCCGCGAGCAGCCAGCGAGCGTCCATCTTGCCTGAAAAAACAACCCGATCGCCAGAGTCGACTTCACGAATGGCGAAAAACAATTTTGGAAAAATCGGCGAGAGAGGATTGACTCCAACGGAGAATCATCGTAATTTAACGAGCGTCTCAGGGATGGAACGAAGCGGTCACAAAGGATGTGCTGTTCCATTGCTTTGAAAATATGTTTGAACACTTCCCTCCTAGGCTCGCGCCGGAATGCCGCTTCGGGCAATCCGGTACCCACTCCTAAAAGTCGAGGATCGATTCCAGGCGGCACGGATGCGCGCGCCCGGTTCGACCTTTCCGCAGCGGGGCGAACCCCGGCTTGCGCCGTGGTTCTCGACCTCGAAATTGGCCACGCGGCCCGTGTTCCGATTTCGCATGGATGCTAAAATCGGCACGGGCCGGGGCTGGCCAAATTAGGCGTATAACATGGCCCTGACACGTCCCAAGGCATGCCCAGGACGTGTGGTTGCGAGCCGCTATTGCTTACCTCAAGCGATCGTTGTTCGCGAGAAACGGCGGGCCCATTTTCACTTGCAGTCTGGGATCGGTCGTCACAGCGACTGGTCCGCGGGACGTGGAACTTGGCTCGAGATCTTGGTGTGACAAGCTACGGTATCACGCGGTCGCGATAAGGGGCTTCAGCGAAGTCTCGCAGCATCACCGAATCGGGCACGGCATCTCGCGAGAAGAACGGGTTCGCCGATGGCGAACTGGGTGCCTTGGCTGGAATCGATTCGGGTTTTCGCGTTCCAAGCCGAACGCCAACACGTTCGAGCAATCGCTTGCGAGAGCAGTTCATCGCCGAACCAACCGGCCCGGACCGCGACCTGGGTGAATCCTTGATTGGTGTGTAGCATCACCACGACGCAGCGGCGATCCTCGGTCGTTCCCTCCACTCGCGCTACGGGGCCTTCCCTGGTTGGCACAATCGATGTGATATTCAGATCGCCCATGGCCTCGTTTACCGCCGCGATGACAGCGGAGAGCGGTGCGCCGAAGCTTTGGGTTCCCCGGCCCAGGCTGTACGAGAATTCTGGCTCGGCCGCGGCGACGCCCAGGACTCTCGGCACCGTGACGCAGCCCGAGACCGAGATCACGGTCCCCAGCACGGCAGCCGAAGCGAGAAATCGAAACAGCATCCTGTGCCCTCGTGCCGCGCGGAACGACTCTCAACCGAGCCGTGATCACGGCTCGGCCGCGGCAGGCTATCCCCAGCTCCTGAAACGGTCAAGGCCGGGGGCGGGTCAATCGTCTCATGGCCCCACAGGGCCGCGTGAATCCAAAGTTTACACATTTTATCGAATTTGCTAGCGTGGAAACCGCCAGGTTGAAAAGCCTCGCTTTCATCCGTGCGCTGGTACTTCGCGGCCCGATCCCGGCTTGTACGGCGGTTCTGGCACAATTCTTGCCGAACAGTTTCGCCTTCAACGACCCGGCCTTCCCACGCCTTATCGACCTTTCTCGAGCCCCCACGATGACGTCAAAACTGCTCGATTCCGAGCGTCCACAGCAAGCAGGAAACGGCGAGCAGTCGTCTCCGCGAATCCCTGGCAAGCCGCCCGGAGGTTACGAGGCCAAGGACACGGAGAGACGGCTCCGCTGGGTTGAGCAGTTGACAGGCCACGACCTTGAAGGACTGCCACTTCCCGGGCATGGGGAGTCTGCGGGGAATCATCGAGAACCACGTGGGTTACATGCCGATTCCGATGTCGGTCGCGGCCCCGCTAATCATTGAGGGCGATTACGCGCGCGGCGAGTTCATCGTGCCTTTGTGTACTCTGGAAGGAACTTTGACGTTGTCGATGAACCGCGGCCTTCTGGCCATCGCCATGGCCGGCGGCTGCCGCACGGTCCATCTCCGGCAGGAGCTGAGTCGAAGCCCCGCCTTCAGCCTGCCCAGTATCACCGCGATCGATCCTTTTCTCGACTGGATTGGCACCCATGGCGATGCAATCCTGGCGGCCGCCGAGAGCACCACGCGCTATGGCCGGTTGCTGCGCGTTGAGCCGATCCCGATTCAGAACTGGATTGTCCTCGACTTCGTTTACGACACCGGTAACGCGGCCGGACAAAACATGGTCACCGTGGCTACCGAGGCGGCGTGCCGCTACATCCAGCGCGAGACGGGGTTCTCGTATTACCTTGAGTCCGGATTCAATAGCGACAAGAAGCCATCCCGGCGCAATCTGATGACGTGGCCGCGGGCATGCGGTGACCGTCGAATTCCTGCTCTGCCAGAAGGTTCTCGAATTCCTGGGTGTAACCCCAGAAGCCGTGCTTGATTTTCAGCACCTGGCGATGACCACGTCGCAGGCTATCGGCATGCTGGGCAATAACCTGCACCTCTCAAACGCGCTCACGGCGCTTTACCTCGCCACCGGGCAAGACACGGCCTGTGTGGCCGAAAATGCGGTTGCATTCAGCCAGGCCACCACCGAAGGCGAGGGACTGAGAATCCGGATGACGCTGCCGTCACTGACGATCGGCACGGTGGGCGGGGGCACCCGGCTGCCCGCGCAGAGGCGCAACCTCGATCTCCTGGGCTGCGGCGACAGGCTGCATGACTCACGGAAGCTCGCCGAGATCATTGCCGCCTGCTCGGTCGCGCTGGAGCTATCACTTCTGGCCGCCGTCGTCTCTGGTACGTTTTCGCAGGCCCATGAGAAATATGGGCGAAAAGCAACCTGATCGGGCTCGATTTCGTAGCTGAGCTCAGTCCAGGCTTGGACAGGACCGGCCGGCCTGGTATGCTCAATAAATGTTCAATGCCGACGACACGGCAGGTCGAGACTCGCCCCGATGACCCTCCTTCGTGCGGAGCACCTCCATGACCGATCCCCAGACGACTCCTTCGCGTCGTGATTTTCTCAAGACCACCGGCCTGGTCGCGGCGGCCTCGGCCTTTTCTCAGACGGCTGTGCCGCTGGTTCATGCGGGCGAGTCGAACATGATTCAGGTGGCCCTCGTGGGCTGTGGCGGCCGCGGCACCGGCGCCGCGGCGAACGCCCTTTCGACCAAGAGCGGCCCCATCAAGCTCGTCGCCATGGCCGACGTTTTCCAAGACAAGCTCAGCTCCAGCTACGACAATCTTCACAAGGACTTTTGCTGCTGCGAAGAGCTCGGCGTCGACGAGGACAAGAAATTCATCGGCTTCGACGCCTATCGCAAGGCCATGGATTGCCTGAAGCCGGGCGACGTTGTGATCCTCGCCACGCCGCCGGCGTTTCGCTGGGTCCATTTCTCCTACGCCATCGAGAAGGGTCTCCATGTCTTCATGGAGAAGCCCGTCACCGTCGACGGCCCCACCTCGCGCAGGATGCTGGCCCTGGGCGAGAAGTCGATCCAGAAAAACCTCAAGGTGGGCGTGGGCCTGATGTGCCGGCACTGCAAGGCGCGGCAGGAGCTCTTCGATCGGATCAAGGGGGGCCAGATCGGCGACATCATCGCGCTGCGGGCCTATCGCCAGACGGGACCGGTTGGCTCGGCGTTCGTGCCGCCCAAGCCAGGCGACATCAGCGAGCTGCTCTACCAGATCAGGAAGTTCCACGGCTTCTTGTGGGCCAGCGGCGGCTGCTATAGCGACTTCCTGATCCACAACATCGACGAATGCTGCTGGATGAAAGACGCCTGGCCCGTGCAGGCCGTGGCCACAGGCGCACGCACTTACCGCGGCGACTGCATCGACCAGAACTTCGACACGTATTCCGTTGAATATACGTTCGACGATGGCGCCAAGCTGTTGCTCGAAGGCCGCAATATCGACGGCTGCCATTCCGAGTTCGCCAGCTACGCCCACGGATCCAAAGGGGCGGCGGTGATCTCGACCTCGTCCCACTCGCCGGCCAAGTGCCGCATCTACAAGGGACAGAAGATGGTCAGGAAGAACCTGGCCTGGGCGTTCCCCCAGCCCGAGCCGAATCCCTACCAGCTCGAGTGGGACCAGCTCATCGAGGCGATTCGCAAGGATCACTCGTACAACGAAGTGAAGCGCGGCGTCGAGGCCAGCGTGGTGACGTCGATGGGCCGCATGGCCGCCCACACCGGCCAGGTCGTCACCTTTGACGAAATGCTCAATTGCCCCCACGAATTCGCGCCCGACCTCGAAAAACTCACCATGTACAGCCCCGCGCCCCTGCAAACCGGCCCCAACGGCAAGTACCCCATTCCCCAGCCCGGTATCGTCAAGGACCGGGAGTACGCCACCGGCTGAGGCCGCGAAAGCTCCACACTTAAAGGCCCCGGGAGGCCTGGTTTCCAGGCTCGCCGGGGTTTTCTCTGCTCCATGAGCAGGTGTCTTGAAAACGTGACCTACCTACCGCCCGTAGCGCAGCAGTTCCCTAGCCCTGGTGCGTCTGTCGGCTTCGAGCTGCCCGCGGCCGAGCATGTTGGATTCGGCGAAATAGCTTTGCACGCCGAGAGGAGTCAGGCCCATTCCAAAAAGCGGATTGGTGTAAGGCGAGCTCATTGCGGGGCCGGCGTACGGCAACCCGGGCGAGTAACCCAAAGCGTAGCCGGCCGTGATGTTCGGGTAGAGGGTTCCATAGCCATAGCCGTACCCGTAGCCTGGATAGAAACCTCCCATCCCGGCATAACCGTAGCCCATTCCGCCGTAGCCCATTCCGCCGTACATCATTCCATAGCCTGGGTATCCATACCCGTAGCCGTATCCGTATATATAAGGCGACACGCCGTAGCCGCCAAAACCGAAGCCGGGGTACCCGTAGCCTCCATATCCCCAGCCTCCATAGCCGAAGCCGCCCCCCAGAAACTGAGCTGATGCCACACCAGGCAATAGGGCGAGCAGTGTGAGTGCCACAAAGATCATGCGGGCTGGCTTGGCGAAAAAGCCTTTGATCCGACTCATGAATGCCTCCTGGTGCAAGAGACTCTGGTCCTTCGCCATGCCGAGACCGCGTCGAGCGACGTCAGCAGACGATAGTATCGATTCTAACGCGCACAGGCCCGTCGTCGCACGCGAGACAAGACCCAATCCGTTGGGCGCTCACGAGCGAAGGCAGTAAACTGGACCTGGATGCACGTCGCATCTGTTCCGACGGCGCCAACGATGGCGAGACGACCTGACCTCGATGAAACCTGGAGCCTCGCTCATGCCTGGACCGCTGTGCGGACTGATTCCCGCATGCCACACGCCGCTTCATCCGGACGGGACGTTGAACCTCGGCATGGTCGAGAAACAGGCCGAGCTCTACCTCGAGTCGGGCCTGCGCAGCGTGTTCGTGGCCGGAACGACGGGCGAGTTCACCTCGCTCACCGTCGAGGAACGAATGGCCCTCGCCCAGCGCTGGTGCGAGGTCGCGGGCGGGTCGCTTCGCGTTGCCGTCCATGTCGGCCACAATGGCCTGACGGAGGCCATCGCACTGGCCGCCCACGCACAGAAGGCCGGCGCGGTGGCGGTGGCTGTCACGGCCCCCAATTACTTCAAGCCCGCGAGCATTTCTGATCTCATCGATTTCTGCGCAGCCCATCGCCGCCGAGGCCGATCCGCTGCCTTTTTATTTCTACGATATTCCCAGCATGACCGGCGTTCGCCTGAAAACGTCGGAGTTCCTCTATCAGGCCAGGTTTCGAATTCCAACGCTGCGTGGGCTTGAAGTACTCCAACGATGACATTCTCGAACTCCAGCAATGCGTGCGGCTCGAGCACGGCGCTTTCGACGTGCTCTTCGGCTCAGATGAATGCCTGCTAGCCGGTCTCTGCCTGGGAGTCCGTGGCGCTGTCGGCTGCACCTACAACTTCGCCACCCCGGTCTACCAACGTCTCATTCAAGCATTCGAGAACCACGACCTGCAAACCGCACGGACCGAGCAGGGCAAGTCGATCGACCTGATCAAGACGCTGGGAGATTTCGGCTTCCTTGCCGCCTCGAAGACCGTCATGGCAATGCTCGGCGTCGATTGCGGTCCCGTCCGCCTGCCCCTTGCGCAGCCTGTCATCTCAAGAGCGAACCGCACTTTACGAGCGCCTCTCCAACCTCGACGTTTTCCCCAGGCCGCTCAAGCTTCAAGGCTGAGCGACAGGAAGAGGAACGAACCGCAGAGACGCGGAGAACGCCGAGAACTGAAAACGATTCACACTGTTCGAAAGTCGGGGAACGGTCGGCATGAGGTTGTCCAGTTTCTTCTCCGCGAACTCTGCGTCTCTGCGGTTGGTTCCGATGCCGACTTCATTCGTCCAGCGGGATGATCTCCACCTTGCGGAACTCGACCGGATGGCTCTCGGCTTGAAGGGCAGATGTAGCCGCCGGTGATCGATCTTGCTCGCCGTCATGAATCAGCTTGCGGCCGTCGCGGTCCGCGGCTGTCGAGCTGCGGTTTCTCGTACTCGATCACCAGCTCGCCATTGACGAAATGTTTGATGGTGCCGTCGCCGTGCACCTCGGCCTCGATGGTCACCCACTGGTCGCCGTCGTACGTCTTCGACTTCGACTCGATGCAGTGCTGGGTGATCAGCTTGCCGTCCATCACGATGTTCGTTCCCGGCGTGCACACATTACCGGTCGGCCTCGTCGCCTCGCCCCGATCCGCCCAGAAACTGCACCTCGATCGATACGGGAAACTCCTGGTCCTTGCCCATGGTCTCCGGCGGCTGGCAGTGGATCATCACCCCGCTGTTGCGGAACGCCCAGCCCGGGCCGCCTGGCACCTGGTCGCCCACGAACCGGTACTCGACCCGCAGCTTGTATTTCGAGAACGGCTGCTTGTAGAACAGGTGGCCGAACTCGCCGTCGAACTTGGGGTAGCGATCGTAGGCGACCTTGATCATCCCATCCTCGACGCGGAACGTATTCAGGTAATTCTCGCCGAGATCGAAATCCCTTGATCTTGGGCGTCCAGCCGGTCAGGTCCTTGCCGTTGAAGAGGCTCGTCCACTGGCCCTTGGGGGGAACGGTCTGATCCGACGCGGCCGGTTCGCCGCAGGGCCTTCATGCAAACCCGCAGCGCCTCGGCCGCTCCCTGCGGACCGCGGTTCCTCGCCTTGGTCTTGGGAACCTCGGCCTTGGGATCGAGCAGTGCCTTGCAGAAGCTTGCCATGCCCACCCAGGTCGTTCCCATGTGGCCGATGACAAGCCCCTTGTTCACCCGCCGAGCGTCTTCAAGAAACGCGAGTGCTGCCTTGGGATTGTTCCAGCTCGACGGCAAGACCCGGAACCCCTTCTCCTGGAAGATCGCCACCGAAGGGTAATGCTCGCGCATCTCGTAATGCCAGTCGCACAGGATGATGTCCTTGGGAATCCGGTCGATCGCCGGCGCGGTGCCGTTTTCGCTGGCCTCCCACTTGCCATATTCCGTGCTCTTGCCATCGAGCAGCCGGTCGGCCCACATCAGCATCGTGAGCTTCTTCGTCGCCGACCAGATGGCCGTGCAGGTCGTTGACCGGCCTTGGCGAAGAGCTCGGCCGGGTCCTTGCCCTTGCACCGCGGGCACTGGTCGCTGGCGATCAGGAAGACCTCGTCCATACCCGACGTGAAACGCGTCGGCCTCGAAGGCGTCGATCAGCTCGTCGATCAGGGCGAAGACCACGCGCATTGACTTCCGGATTGAGCGGACACCAGCTCCGGCAGTAGATGCCCTTGTTGTCGGCGGGCACGTCGGGAGTCTCGTCGAACTGCGGGTACTTCTTCAAGAGGGCGCCGTGTGACTGGCCCACGACTGATGACCCAGGCAATTGAACATGGGGATCAGCCGGATTCCCCGCTCGCGGCAGAAGGCCGCCAGGTCGCGTGCGTCGTCCTTGTTCATCCCGCCGCCCTCGCGGAGCTCGGGATGAGACTGGTACTCGAACCGGTAATTGACCTCGAGCACCACGGACGTTGACCCCCAGGGGCTTCAGTCCCTCGTCGATCGTCCTCTTCAGGATGCGGCAGATCGTCCTCGCCCGGGGCCATCAAGTGGACCGCGCGCCAGGCGTGCTGCCTGCCGCGGCCGTGGCTGCCTCCTTGGGCGACGGCAAAGCCCGGTCCAGGACCGCAGAACGCACAGAGCAGAAGTCAGCATCCAAGCGATGTTGCCTCATGGTCGTTGCTCCCTTTCCGGTTGTTTGGAGTCGACTCAGCCTCAGCGTCCATCCCGTGCGGTACTCTCGCCGGACGAAGGCCGCGGCCTCGGGGGCGTTGCTCGCGTACAGCTTGGCGGCGTCCCACTCCAGCTTCTTGCCCGCGCGATAGGCGACATTCCCCAGGTGATTGGCCTCGGTCAGCCAGCCCGAGTAGGCGAAGGCACAGGTCGTGGGCTCGCCCGTCTTGCAGGCGTGAATCCACTCGGCGTGGTGGCCCAGCGACTTGGGGATGAACGGCTGCCGGCCGCTTGAAATCGCGGAATTCCTTCTCGGGCAGGAGCACGTGCCGGCCGTAGTCGGACAGCAGCATGCCCTTGCGAGCCGACGAAGAGGACGCCGCTGTCCCACTTCGGGATCGCTGCCGGTCTTCCAGGGCTCGGGCTTGTCGGCCCCCTGGTACCAGGTCAGCGTCAGGGCAGGCTGCTCGCCCTCGCGCGTCGTATTCGTAAGCCACGTGCATCGAGGCCGGAGCGATCTCGGGGTGGGGCGGCGGCCCGAACGCCTCGATGGTGCGGGGCGACTTGCAGCTTGAGGGCCCAGAACGGCAGGTCGATCCAGTGCGATCCCAGGTCGCTCATGGTGCCGTTGCCGAAATCCCACCAGCGATACCACTTGGGTCCCGGAAAGTAGACCTCGTGGAACGGCCGCGCCGGCGCGGGGCCGAGCCAGAGGTCCCAGTCGAGCCCGCTGGGAATCGGTGACGACCCGCTGGGCCGCTCGCGGACCGAGACGATGTCTCCGTTCTTCCTCGCGTCCTCGTCCGATTGCCGGCCCCAGGCCCGGCCCACCCAGACGTGGACTTCGCGGACCGGCCCGATCGCCCCGGTCTGGACCAGCTCGACCACCCGCCGGTAGTTGTCGCTCGCGTGGATCTGCGTCCCCATCTGCGTGGCAACCTTGGCCTTCGCGGCCGCCTCGCGAATGATCCGAGCCTCCCAGACGTTGTGCGTCAGCGGCTTCTCGCAATAGACGTGCTTGCCCAGCTGCATCGCCGGCAAGGTGGCGAAGGCGTGCGTGTGCTCGGTGGTGCTGACGACGACCGCGTCGAACTCCTTGGCGTGATCGTAGAGCCTTGCGAAAATCGCGGCACCTGCCGAGCCTTGGAGATGCCTCTCGCCGGCCCGTTCGACGCGCCGGCTCGTACACGTCGCAGAGGGCCACGATGTTCTCCGACGAGACGCTCTCGAGGTTCGACCCGCCCCGGCCGCCGACAGCCGATGACCGCGATGTTGAGCTTCTCGTTGAGGTTCCGCCCGCGCACGACCGCCGGCGCCGGCGAACGCGCCCGCCGCGGAGCCCGCGATCACACGTGCCAAATCGCGCCGGCTGCGATGATCCCTCGCCCGATCGAGCGTCCGGATTCGCCGGCTCATCATGCCGCCCTTCCCTTCCACGCCCGGCCGGTGCCGGTCGCCCTGGTGAAAGCTCGACGACGCCTCTCTGCCATTTCCCAGGATGAGCCGCCGCCATCCCCAGTTGCAAGCCCCTGTCGCCCCCTGTTCACTGATCCGTACCTGATCGAGACTCGCCCCGCGTCAGAGCTACACGGTTCGGGCGCTTGACATCGACCGGCGCACGAGTAGGATGAATTACTTCCGAACCTGGAAGACGCCTCCCACGCCGGAGTGGCGGAATTGGCAGACGCGCTAGCTTGAGGGGCTAGTGAGCTAACCATGCTCGTGCAGGTTCAAGTCCTGTCTCCGGCAATAGTTACGACAAAATGCTCTCCAGTGCTTGCCAACCCATTGAAACAAACTGGGAAACGGCATGGGTTGCAGTGCACTGTGGCCGCACGAGAAATCAGAGCCAGTCGTGACCGTTTTGAGCAAGTCACCAGAGCCCTGTCAACGCTTGAGCAGCGCTTCCGCTTGGAGATTGACTTCCACAGTAGGCTGGGAACGCAAGCACCGGTACTGGGGATCAAATCAGGCTCGGTTAAAATGAGGCGCAAGATCATCAGATGATATTTTCATTTGATGATTCATTGTCTTGCCCCCCCCCCTCACTGGGGTAGGTTTTTTCGGCTTCTTTTGCCTTAAGCCCATGATCCGAAATGCATTGGCGAAACATCTCGGTCCCTTTACAACGAAAGGTAGACGGCCTTTCGCGCCTGTAAAGGAGCACCAAGATGTCTCGCCACGATCCACTGTACGACTGGACCAACGAGGTCGCTACTCAGTTCCCCCATCTGAGCAAGCCGCAAGCCGCTGTCCTGGCCCTTTGGAGCTTCGGCATCGTGCTGGCCCACTGCTGCACCTTGTCGGCTGTCGCCAATATTTTGAGTCCCCGGATCGGCCGCTGCTACAACACCGTCCGTCAACGGCTCCGCGAATGGTACAAACCGGCCTCGGACAAAGCCGGAGAACCACCGCCGCGAGCTCGACGTCACTACCTGTTTTGCGCCCTTGTTGGCTTGGATCCTCAAGAACTGGCCGGGCCCGCGGGTCGCCTTGGCACTGGATGCGACCACCCTGGCCGACCGGCTGACCGTCTTGTCGTTGAGCCTGGTCTACCGGGGGACAGCCATCCCCGTGGCCTGGAAGGTCCTGCGGGGCAACCAACCTCACGCCTGAAAGCCCGAGTGGCTGAAGTTGCTGCGCTGGTTCGCCGGCCGAGTCGATCCCACCTGGACGGTGACCGTCATGACCGATCGTGGCCTGTACGCGCGGTGGCTGTTCCAGGCGATCGTCGCCTTGGGCTGGCACCCCATGATGCGCGTGACACGGGTGGGGAAGTTCCAGCCGGAGGGCTGGAGCCGGTCCCCATCGTTCTGGCAGTTCGTGCCGCGCGTGGGCTGCACCTGGCAGGGCCGCGGTGTGGCCTTTCCCCGCACGCCGGAGCGTCGCTTGGCGTGCACGCTGTTGGCCTGTTGGACCGAGGGACACGAGGATGGCTGGTATGTCTTGACCGACCTGCCTCCCCAGGCGGCCGACGTGGCCTGGTACGGCCTGCGGATGTGGATCGAGCACGGCTACGGGCAGTTCAAATCGGCGGGCTGGCAGTGGCAGAAGACGCGAATCACCCAACCCGATCGCGCCGGCCGGATGTGGTTGGCCATCGCCTTGGCGACCTTCTGGGTGGTCGCCGTCGGCGGGCAACGCGAGCACGACGAGGGGCCCCAGGAGACCGTGCCCGAACTGCCGGCCACCGACACTCACAAGCGCGGCCCGGCAAGCCCGGCAGGGAAACGACTGGTCAGCGTGTTCCTCCAAGGTCTCGCCGTCATCCTGGCCCTGCTGTTCAAAGGCCAGCTTGCCAGGCCCGAGAAGTGGTATCCCGAGCCGTGGCCTGGAGTTGATATCATTATTCAAGATCGAGAGCATGAACAACCTTCCCAACGGTAGAGGAAAAACCTACCCCAGTGAGGGGTTGGGGGGTTGTCCCCGGCAGGGGCCTTCGCGAGCACGCATCCCAAGCGAAAACCGCGCTAGCGCCTTTTTTCGCCATGCGGATTGCACGCGCCGGGTGGATGATCGGGCCAGTTTCGGATACAACAGAGTGCAGGTACGATCGCCTGGCGATCGTTGTGGTGCTTCTGGCCCCTGAGGCCGTTTCGGGCCCGCCAACAGCGGCCCGGGGAGATCAAGCATCCGGTCCGCGCCTGGTCCGGATCACAAAGCGACATGGCCTATATTGCGAACACTCCGGACGATGTCCACGTCATGCTCGGGGCGATCGGGCTGGACTCGATCGAGCAGCTTTTCGACATGGTCCCCGCCGAGTTCCGGCTCAAGCGGCCCTGGAACATTCCCCCGGCACTCTCGGAGCTCGAGCTCACCACCCATATCACCAAATTGATCGGGCGGAACCAGGGGGCCGATCAGCGAGTCTGCTTCCTGGGTGCCGGCAGCTACGACCACTTCATTCCGGCGGTCGTCGATCAGCTTGCGGGACGAGGCGAATTCTTCACTGCCTACACGCCCTACCAGGCCGAGGCCAGCCAGGGGACGTTGCAAGCAACGTTCGAGTACCAGACCCTGATCACTCAGCTCACGGGCATGGACGTCTCCAACGCCAGCCTTTACGACGGCGGCTCGGCCGTGGCCGAGGCGGTGCTCATGGCTCTGGCGATCACGAAGCGATCTGGCCGGGTGGTCGTCGCCGAGTCGGTTCATCCGGAATACCGCCAGATCCTTTCAACATTTCTGGACCACCTCGAGCCCAAGGTGGTCACGGTGCCAGCCCCAGGCGGAGCGGTCACCGCCAAGAGCTCTGGCCGAAGCGGTCACCGGCGACACCGCGGCCGTGGTCTTGCAATATCCCAACTTCTTCGGCCAGCTCGAAGAAATGGAGTCCCTGGTCGAAGCCGCACATGCCAAGGGCGCGCTGGTGATCGTGAGCGTTGATCCCGATCAGCCTGGGCCTGCTGCGCCGGCCGGCCGATTACGGCGCCGATATCGTGGTGGCCGAAGGGCAGGGGCTGGGCAACCCCATGTCGTTCGGCGGCCCGTACCTGGGCATCATGGCCTGTCGCGAAGACTACCTACGGAAGATGCCGGGTCGGATCGTGGGCCAGACCACCGATCGGCACGGCAAGCGCTGCTGGGTGCTCACGCTCCAGACGCGCGAGCAGCACATCCGCCGCGAAAAAGCCACGTCCAACATCTGCACCAACCAGGGCCTGCTGGCCCTGCGGTCGAGCATCTACCTGGCCGCCATGGGCCCCTCGGGCCTGCGCCAGGCCGCCGAGCTCTCGACCCGCAAAGCCCATTACGCGGCCGAACGCCTTGCCGCCGTGCCCGGTCTGTCGCTCGCGTTCTCGCGGACCTTTCTTCAAGGAATTCGTGGTTCGAACCACCAGGGACGCTTCGGCCGTCCTCGCGGAGGTCGGCCGCCTCGGCTACCACGGCGGCATCTCCCTGGGTCGGTGGTATCCCCGCCTGGAAGACTCCATCCTGATCGCCGTGACCGAAAAGCGAACCCGCGAGGAGATCGACGGCCTGGCCACGGCTTATGAACAAGCGCTTGAAGCGGGTCGCTGAGCGGACCATCGAACGTCCGCACAGCGGACCCTACCTGAGAGAAATGGGTCCATGTACAAGCTCGATCAACCCTCGCTGCTCTTCGAATCCAGTCGGCCCGGTCGTTCGACGGCGATCTTGCCGGAATGCGACGTGCCGGAGCGTCCGCTCGATGAGCTGGTTCCTCGCGAGCACCGCGCGGCGGCCAGCCCGCCCCTGCCCGAGCTGAGCGAGCTCGATGTGGTGCGGCATTACACCAACCTCTCGGCGCTCAACATGTCGATCGACTCGAATTTCTATCCGCTGGGCTCGTGCACGATGAAGTACAACCCCAAGCGCAACGAGCGTTTGGCGGGGCTGCCCGGCCTGGGGGCTCAGCATCCCTATCAAGACGACAGCACGCTGCAGGGCCTGCTGGCGATTCTCTACGAGCTCCAAGGGTTGCTTGCCGAGATCGCCGGGCTCGACGCGGTCAGTCTTCAGCCCGCGGCCGGCGCCAGGGCGAGCTCACGGCCTTGCTGGTCGCCGCGTCGTATTTCCGCGATCGCGGAGAGAAGCGCACGCAGGTGCTGGTGCCCGACAGCGCACACGGCACCAACCCGGCCTCGGCGCACCTGGCCGGCTTCGAGTCGGTGACGATCAAGAGCAACAGCCGAGGCGTCGTGGACCTTGACGATTTCAAGGCCAAGCTCAGCGACAAGACGGCCGTCTTCATGATCACCAACCCCAACACGGTCGGTCTCTTCGACCCCCAGATCGGCGAGATCGCCACGCTCCTACACGATCGAGGTGCCCTGCTTTACCTGGACGGGGCCAACATGAACGCGATTCTGGGGATCGTGCGCCCGGGCGACATGGGCGTCGATCTGATGCATTACAACCCCCACAAAACCTTCTCCGGCCCACACGGGGGCGGCGGCCCGGGCGCCGGCCCGATCGCCGTCCGAGCTCACCTGGCGCCGTTCTTGCCCGCGCCGCTCGTCGCGCAGGGAGGACGACGGCAGCTATTTCCTCGACCACGACCGGCCCAAGTCGATCGGCCGCGTGAGGTCGTTCTTCGGCAACACGGGCGTCCTCTTCCGGGCCTATTGCTACATTCGCACCCAGGGCCCCGACGGCCTGAAGCGTGTGGCCCAGCACGCGGTTCTGAACGCGAATTATGTGCTCGCGAAGGTCAAAGACGTCTACCCGGTTCCGTTTGGAGATCGGTGTATGCACGAGTTCGTCGCTTCGGCGCGGGCGCTGGCCAAGGATCGAGGCATCCGCGCCATGGACATCGGCAAGCGATTGATCGACTTCAATTACCACGCCCCCACTGTCTATTTCCCCTTGATCGTCCCCGAGGCCTTGATGATCGAGCCGACCGAGACCGAGAGTCGCGAAACGCTCGACGCGTTCGCCCAAGCTCTGCGCCAGATCGCCGCCGAAGACCCCGAGTTCCTCCACGACGCACCCGCACACAACCCCCGTCAGCCGCGTCGACGAAGTCAAAGCCGCCAAGAGCCCCGTCCTGACGTGGAAGCCGGCGTGAGCCCGGACCGAGACGGCCCCTTCGTCGGACAAATGTCAACGGGGTGCTTGACCAGATGGGCTCGCGCGACGATGCAAGGACGATTGTAGAAAGGGGCATCGGGCCTGCCATCGGTCGTCCAGTGTTACGGCAGGGACGACCAGTGCTCGACATCGAACCGGGAGGCCAAGCTGTGTTTCCAGATCCCGACGAGGTCATCCCTCAAGAATCCGCGTCGCCGCCGGGGCACCATCCGGGTCGGCGAAGAAGGGGGGAAGCAATCCCGCGCGAGCGCCGATCGGGGGTGATTCCGAGCCCTCGACCTTTCGGCCCAATCCCGCCGGGGCAGGCTCGCGTGCGCAGGCGGGATCGAGCAAGAGTCGCGGCGGCCGGATCAGCGACGGCGGGTTCAGCGAACCACTCGCGCCTGGACCGAAGTGGTGGGAGCGGATCTTCTTCGGCCGTGTGAGCTCAGGCCAGCTCGCACAGTTTTGCCGGCAGTTCGCTGCTTACCTGAACGCGGGCGTCAACTACAACAAAACCTTTTCGAGCCTCGAAAAGCAATTCGCGATGACTGCCCTGGGGCCGGCGCTCAGTCGAATGCGGCAGAGCATCAAGGCGGGCTCGACGCTGGAAGAGGCGATGAGCCGCGAGAAGCAGATTTTCAGCACGATGTTTCTGAGCATGATTCGCGTGGCCGAGGCGCGTGGAGGCGTGCCCGAGACGCTCCGGATGATGGGCAACCATTACGAGGCTCGCCAGCGCCTGATCCGGCAGGCCAGGTCGGCGATGATCTATCCGGCCATCGTTCTGATCATCGCCAGCGGGGTCGTCGCGCTGATCACGATCTTCCTACTTCCCATGTTCGCCGCGATGCTTCAAGATCTCAGCCGCGGAGCCCAGCTTCCCTGGGCCAGCCGCGCTCTGCTCGCATTCAGCGGCTTCATTCGCTTGATGGGCTGGTGGCTCTTGCCGCTGCTCATGATCGGAATCCCGTTCTTGCTCATCCGGCTGTACAAAACGCCGGCGGGGAAGGCCATGATGGACCGGCTGATCCTGTTCACGCCCGTGTTCGGGCCGCTCTTCCGCAAGCTTGACACCAGCCGGTTCGCCCGCACGCTTTCGACCCTGCTCGACGCGGGTGTTGATGTCGGCAGCTCGATCGAGCTGACTGCCGGCGTGGTGACCATGACGCCGATCAGCCAGGCGATCCGCAACGCCCGCGAGAAGGTGATCCAGGGGCGGGAGCTCAGCGTGGCGCTCGCCGATTCCCGGCAGTTTTCTCCCGACGTCCTGGCCGTGCTCTCCTCGGGCGAGGAGACCGGCAAGATTCCCGAAAGCCTGAACCACCTGGCCGACGACTACGAAGAGCAAGTGGCCATGATGGTCAAGAACATGGGCCACCTGATCCAGCCCCTCCTGGTCCTGATTCTGGGCGGGATCGTTCTGTTCATCATCCTGGCAGTATTCCTACCCTACATCCAGATGATCACGTCGCTGGCGGGCCCGTGAGGCGCCTGGCGCAGGTGGAGTAAGACAGGGAATGACAACCAACCGAGCGGCTCGTCAATCCGCCATTTGAGTCAAGCCGTATTGCAACGCGACGATCCCGGTCGAGTACACCTTGTGGCCGGTGAGGGTCAGCTTCCGCTGGCCTGAGGGAGCGGGGTAAAACGGAATTCCGGCTCCCAGGAGGACGGGGATCACTGCGAGCTCGACCGTGTCAACAAGACCAGCCTCGGCCATGGAGCGGAAAAGCTGGCCGCCGCCGAATAGCCAGATGTCCTTCCCCGGCTGGCAGCGAAGGTCGGCAACCGTTTCCTGCATCTTGTCGGCAACGACGGTAACACCGGGATGGTCGCGAGCCGACAGGGTCTTCGAGAAGACCACGGTCGTCATTCCTGGCCAGACGCCGCCCCCCATGCTCGCAGCCGCATCGTAGGTGAGTCGGCCCATGAGCAGCGTGTCAAACTGATTGAAGATTTCTCGAAAGTCGATCTCCGGATCCATGATGATCCAGTCGGCCTCGCCGTTAGGGCCCGCGATGTAGCCGTCGAGGCTCGTCGCGACCTGATAGCGCACTCGCCGCATAGCCTCCTCCCCGCGGCCGATAAATCGTCGCGGCCGCACGTCTTCCTCGGTTTTCGCCATCCGGAACACGCGCACAAGCACGTACTAAGAATTAATTGCCGGGAGTGATTTCTGCAACTTGAGCGATCGTCCACTGGTTGGGAAAGCCTGTCTGTGGTCTTCCATGCGAACGCGAGGCGTGTAATCTGGAAGTCTTGTACCGCCCGGAGTGATCGCCGGTCCGGCGGCTTGGTTTGTGCGCAAGGCGCACAGGCTAGGTTCACCGGGGCTTCGTTTTCAGGAAATAATCACATGAAAAGGCCTTTCAGACCGGTGTGTATCAGGGCGCCTCGATTCTGAGTGTCTGTTTTCTCACCTTGATTGGTTTTGACGCTTCCGCCGGCTGGAAGGCGGGCACGGCGAGGGTGGATATCACGCCCAAGGAGCCCATGTGGATGGCCGGCTACGCTTCCAGGAACCATCCCTCCGAAGGCGCCGTGCACCCGCTCTGGGCCAAGGCGCTCGCGCTTCAAGACCCTGCGGGCAAGAAGGCCGTGCTGGTGACGCTCGATCTTTGCGGCATTGGCCGCGACCTCTCGAACCTGGTTCGCGACGAGGCACTGAAGCGCCACGGACTGCAACGAGACCAGATCGTGCTCTCGTGTTCGCACACGCATTCCGGGCCGGTCGTCGGCACCAACCTGATCACCATGTACAAGCTCGACGACGCCCAGCGAGGAAAGATCGTTGAATACGCTCGGTTTCTGGAAAACGCTCTGGGAGACGTGATCGACAGGGCCCTGGCAGGGCTTGAAGACGCACATCTTGCGTGGGAAACCGGCCGGTGCGATTTCGCCGTCAACCGGCGGAACAACCCCGAGAAAAACGTTCCCGAGCTGCGCCGGAAGATGGCGCTGGCCGGCCCGGTCGATCACGATGTGCCCGTGCTGCGGCTGCGCGGTGCCGACGGCAAAGTTCGCGCGATCGTGTTTGCCTACGCCTGCCACTGCACCGTGCTCGACTCCTACAGTTCTGCGGCGATTACGCGGGCTTCGCCCAGGTCGGAGCTGGAACATCGCTATCCGGGCTCCCAGGCCATGTTCATGGCAGGCTGCGGAGGCGATCAGAACCCGATTCCCCGCCGGGCGGTCGAGCTTGCCCAGAGCTACGGCCGGCAGCTCGCAGACTCGGTCGCTCACGTCATCGAGGCGCCGATGCGACCGATCGAGGGACCGCTCAAGACCGGCTATCAAGAAATCGACCTGGCCTTCGGACCGCTGCCCAGCCAGGAGCAGATCGAGCGAGACTCCCGGTCGAGCGACTTCTACATCGCCAGCCGCGCCAGGCACTTGCTGAAGACCATCTCGACTCACGGTCCGCTTTCCCAGACCTATCCGTACCCCGTCGAGGCGTGGCGGCTGGATGACTTGACCTGGATCTTCCTGGGCGGTGAAGTGACGGTTGATTATGCGTTGCGGATCAAACGCAACCTGGGAAGCTCGCGTACCTGGGTCGCCGCCTATTGCAATGATGTGATGGCCTATATTCCCTCGCTCCGCGTGCTCAAGGAAGGCGGCTACGAAGGGGCCACGGCCATGATTTATTATGCCCAGCCCACGGTCTGGTCGACGGGCGTTGAAGAAGACATCATCGCGGCGGTGAACCGGCTTCTGGTTCGCTAGGGATGTGTGCTTGCGGCGGCTTCACGAGCGGGTGTCTCAGCGTCCGTTGAACGAGCTTCTTCCTGTTCCAGATCAGGCAGCGCGACTAGCGGCCGTTCCAGGCCACCCGCAGCCAGGACCAGGTAGACCGTGGCGGCGGTGAAGAATGCAAGCAGCGCCGCGGGCTGGAGGTCCTGGGCGAGCGGCCAGTGAAATAAATCTCCGAGCAGGGGGATGACGCCAACGAACAGACCCGCGCACCAGGCCATCACACCGCAGGGGTTCAGCCCCGTCCGGATGCCCCGCCACTGACCCTTCTGCCGCCATGCGTCAGCAACGATCGTGCCGATGACGGGGGCGAACACGGCGCCGATCAAACTGAAGATGATTTCCAGGCGCTCGGCCCAGGAGACGGCAACGAGCACAAACGCAACGGCGGCAGCCAGCCAGGTCCAGTAGAAGCGCCGTATCCTCGGCCAGTGTTCCGAGAACCGCCGGCCGAACGTCCACGCTGCATAAACGGCCGGTGCCAGGGTGGCCAGTCCGAAGAGAAGCAGGATCAGTCCCCCCATCATCCCGCCGATGCCCTGGTAGATAGCCCAGTGAAACGTGAGCGGCCTGGCAAGCCACGTACGTTGGCCCGCGATGATGTCGGGGCTCGTTTTCCCAACCGCGCCGGCGACAGCCAGGAGCGCCATAATCGAGGTATATGACCCACCCAGGATGATCGCGATCCAGCCGCCCAGCCGGATGTCGCGACGGCTTTGAACCGCCATGCCCCAGTCAACGGCAATCAACGCGGAGAAGGCGAAGTAGCTCAGGACCATCTGGAACAGTTGCCGGCCACCCGGGCCATGCTCCAGCGGCAATGGATGGGGGTTCAGAACCAAGCCGCCAAGCTCCTGAAACGACAGCAAACCGGGGCTCAGAAGCAAGGTGGTGGCGCCGATCAAGAGCAAAGCCACCGGCGTGTAGACCTGCATCAAGGCAACGACGACGCCCGTAAGGCGCAGCAGGCACGCCATGCCGGTGATGTAGATCCAGAAAAGCACCGTGAGCAAGAAGACGGGACTCCCAACGACCAGAGGCCCGAGGCTTCTGGGCAAGAGCGCGCTCGATTCGATCAGCCCGCACGAGATCAACCCAAGCAACGTGAGCCTGACGGCCATGGAGAGTGAGACAGCATAGAAGAGAACCGCGGCCAGTCCCGAAGCCACTCCGATCAACCACTCCGAGCCGAGCGTGCCCAGAGCCGAGGCACCAACCAGGCTGGCGCTGGCCGGCTTTCCATCCCCGCACCGCCGGAATGTAGTAGAGCAGCATGTAGCAAGCGATTGCCGCCAGGCCGGCGCTCGCGGCCAGCCACCCGAGCGAGGTGGGACCGTCCAGCAGCGTGCCCAATCGGTCAAGGAACGGCACCCAGGCGAAGACTCCTGCGTAGGCGGGTGCGATGGTCCACAGCCAGGTCGATCGATCGATGCGTGGACCGGTCAGGTCGGCCCGCAAGATCGGGGGCAACTCCGAGACTACGGCGCGGCGAGTCGCGGTCGGCGAATCCACGTGTACGCGAGCCCCCTGGACTGTCTGCGAGGCTGTCCCCGACTGCGGCGTTCTTGTCATCGCCGCGAATCCGCTGGACCGGTCGGGGAAGAATCCGAATCGGTCGGGTGACGAGATTTTACCCGAGAACATCCGTAAGATCTTACCACATGGGCGGCCGATAAGGGCCGTCCCGTCTTTGTGCCGTGTTTGCCGCGTGAAGGCCGGAGTCAAGTCCCATGAGGTTAAACGTCCGACCGTTCCGACGTTTTGCCTGCTACGCCTGGGCAGCTCCCACCACGTGTGTGGGTCTGGCGGCCGGGACGCTGACGCTCCTTTCCGGCGGTCGCGTTCAGTGCCGGCGGGGCGTGCTGGAGTTCCACGGCGGATTCGCCACCTGGTTCTTCGACGTGATCGGCTTCGACGCGATGACGCTCGGCCACGTGATCCTGGGGCGGTGCGCGCTTTGCCTCGATGTTGTCCGCGACCACGAGCAGGCCCATGTCCGGCAAGTCGAGCGGTGGGGCCCGGCTTTCATTCCCGTGTACCTTGCGGCCAGCGTGCTGGCGTGGAGCCGCGGCGAGCATTACTATCGCGACAACTGGTTCGAACGCGATGCTCGCCGGGCGTGCGGCGAGCCGGATTAAGTTCGCTTCACATGCGCTTCGCGGTTCAGCCCTTTGCCCTCAGGAAAACGCTCTCATGCACCAGGTTGCCCACGTCGAACGGCACTTCACTGCCAGTGAGACGGTTCGCGACGTCGTCATCGGCATGTCTGATGGACTGACCGTGCCGTTTGCGCTGGCAGCGGGTCTCTCGGGTTCAGCCGTCGCCACCACGGCCATTGTGGTCACCGCTGGCCTGGCTGAAGTTGCCGCTGGCTCGATCGCGATGGGACTGGGCGGCTACCTCGCGGCGCGCGGCGACGCCGAGCACTTCGCCAACGAGAAGCTGCGCGAGGAGCGCGAGGTCCTGACGGTTCCCGATGTCGAGGAAGTGGAGGTCGCCGAGGTCTTCCGGCATTATGGGCTCACCGAAACCGAGATCGAGCCGATCCTGCGGGCCTTTCGTAACAACCATCCGGCCTGGGTCGATTTCATGATGCGGTTCGAGCTTGGCCTGGAGGAACCCGATCCCACCGCGCGCTGTCAAGAGCGCGGTGACGATCGCCGGCGCCTACATCGCGGGCGGCCTGATTCCGCTGTTCCCCTACATGGTAATCCATTCCACCCAGCCGGCCCTCCTCGTCTCGATCGTGGTCACACTTGTTGCCCTCCTGGCCTTCGGCTACGTGAAGGGCCGATTCACCGGCACTCGGCCCTGGCGAAGTGCCTTGCACACCATGCTCATCGGCGGAGTGGCGGCGGCGGCGGCATTCCTGATCGCGCGAACATTTTCGTGAGACCGAACCAGCAAGCGACCGTGTGAAACAGGCACGCCAAGAGGCAACCGCAGCCTGACTGACTAGCCTCTTGACACTGGTCGCGGGCCGATGTCTGATGCACCCGACGTCCCGGGTTCGCATCTGCCTCTCCAGACATTGATCGTCATACAACCATGAGCACACAAACGACAGCGCCGTCCAGCCAGTTGCCCGATTATCTCGCCAGCGCCAGGCCCAACCCTCCCTCGAACCGGGCGCCCTGGTACAAAAACACCGCGCCGACTTACGCGGGCATCTTCCTGTGGTTTGTGTTCTGGGATTCGATCTCCCAGTATGGGCTGACCAGTGTCGGGCTGCTGGGATCGCTGGTCGGAATCGTGCTGGGGGGACTGATCTGCTACTACCTCTTTTATCTGGTGCCTGGCCTCTTGGGAATGAAAACCGGGTTGCCGCTGTACGTGGTCGGGACGTCAACATTTGGCGCGCTCGGCGGCTTCCTCATGCCCGGTTTCCTGATGGGATTGCTTCAGTTCGGTTGGCTGGGCGTCAACACCTTTGGCTCGGCCGACGCGCTAGCAAGAGGCTTCAATGCACCCTGGTTGTATATTCCACTCTGCGTCGTCTGGGCCGCCGGCGCGGCGTTCGTGGGTCTGAAGGGAATTCAGTACGTCGCCAAGGTGGCCACCTTCCTGCCCATCATCCCGCTCTTGGTTCTGCTGCTTGGCTTGTTCCTTTTCGGTGGATCGGCGCTGAGTTTTACAACCCGGGCGGCCGAAGTGCAGTCTGGCGGCGCGATTCTGGGCGTGCTGGCGATGGCCGGGGCAATCGTCGGCTTCTTCGCGACGGCAGGCGCGGCGGGCGTGGATTTCGGCATGAACAACCGGGACGAGAAGGACGTTCAGATGGGCGGCCTGGTCGGTATCGTTGCGGCAGTCATCTTGACGGCCGGAATTTCCGTCATCGCCGTCGCCGGCGCTCGCGCCGCGGGCATCATGGACGCGACAACACTCAACTCTTATAACATGACGACCGCGCTGTCCCTGAAGCTGCCGCCGACGGTATTTGCCATCATCATGATTGGCCTGACCCTGGCCTCTTTTCCGGGTGCATGCTTTTCTTCATTCATCGCTGCCAACAGTTTCAAGACCGTGATGCCCAAGGTCAACCCTTACATCTCGGTAGGCATCGGCGCGCTTGTAAGCATGGCCCTGGCGATCACCAAGGTGGCGGGTGATCTGCCCAGCGTCTTCGGTATCATTGGCGCGTCGTTCGGACCCATCTGCGGAGCGATGGCGGTTGATTACCTTCTAGCGGGTCGCCGCTGGTCCGGTCCTCGCGCGGGGTTCAATCCAGCCGGCTGGATCGCCTGGGCACTTGGTTTCGTGGTCGGCATCTTGCCCAACCTGCACGCATGGAAAGAGGCGATCCCCACTGTTCCCGCTGCTCCCATCGCCGCGTTTCTGGTCGGCGCCGCGGTTTACTTCGCCTGTGCGAAGGCAGGCCTGCTTTCGCCAGTGATTCCCGCGCCAAACCTGGCGGAAGTGTGATCGATACAGGCAGGGGCGGTTTCAAGACTCGCCCTTGCCTTGTTTCATCTCATTGGGCGATAAGAGTCGCGATCAGGCCGGGAGGCTTCGTGCCGGGAACCACGATCCGGTCCCCAGGAAAAAGCTGGTAATTGGTGAGCGTGTCGCCTCGATCCTTGATGCCGCACCAGTCGATCTTCAGGACCTCATCCGGCTGACCGACGGGATGGGGCCGAACAAGGTAAGCTTTCTCGGGCAGGCTGTTCGTTCTCAGGCCGGCCTGGAGCACCGCGTCCAGCACCGTCTCGTTGCCCCTGATCGGGAAACGGCCCTGCGTGGTGACCGCTCCGATCACATAGTAGAACTTGCTCTGGTTGTTGGAGAGGCGAACCGAAACCTTGTATGGTTGCGCGGCGCCTTGATTTCGCTGGGCGGCCGTGATCGAGGCTTGTTGAGCGATCCTGAGTTCGACTTCTTCCAGCGTCAGTCCTGCCACGTACACATCGCCGAGGAACCCGAGGTCGATCACGCCGTCTTGCTGCACGGTCACCGTGTTCAAAGTCCAGTCGGGAGGCGTGGGCTTGATGGCGATGTCGAGCTCGTCGGGGGGTTCCACCACGTAACGGGGCATGGTCATCTTGTCGAGCTCACGAGGCTGGTCGGGATCCATGAACCCGCGTTCAGGAATCTTGTTAGCCTCATGTTTCCGGCTCATTCCCGCGCAGCCAGAGGCCATGGTGATGGCCAGCGAAACCAAAAGCAAAAGCGTGCGCCGGCAAGGGGCTGAGAGCATCCTTGCGATCATGGGCCAGGCACCTCGGAAGTCGTGATTTGGTCCGGCCACACCGAAGCCTGACGTACGACGTATGTTCCCCGAACGAGACCGCTCGGCCAGCATTACTTTACGGAATCGGCAAACTTCGACCCTTCGCTCTAGTAAAAGTCGAGATTGACCGAAGCATCTCAAGCGGATACCGTAACGCCGGGTTAGCCAACCCTCGGTCAGGCACAATTTGCGTGCTTGGCGTGCCTGAGCGAGCCGGTCGGAACACACCGACAGCGACAGACGGGAAACTCGTTAGGAACGAGAGTTCAGAGGCCATCATGGAAGAGATCACAAACGTCGTCCACGGCTACATTCTGAACGAATTTCTCCCGGGAGAAGATCCCGATGAGCTCACCGAGAAAACACCCCTCATTACCGGCGGGATCCTCGACTCGATCACCACGCTGAAGCTTGTCGTCTTTCTCGAAGAGCGTTTCGGGATCACGGTCGAGGCGCATGAGGCCGGCGTGGAACGGCTTGATTCGATCGGCCAGATCGTCCAGCTTGTCGCGGAAAAAAAACAGGCCGCTTGACAGAGGCTGATCCCTACAGCGGCGAACGGATCTATCCAACGTGCTACGATCGGGCGCGATCCCGAGCGGAGTTGTCGCCGGGTCCAATGTCCAGGACGACCTGTTCGTGGTCGCGAAGGAAGCCAACCAGCTCACGGGTGAGGGAACCCGTCGCGTCCATCCGTGGGACCTTGTTCTGGCCGCCGAGCTTGCCTCGCGAGCGCATCCAGGCTTCGAAGCCACCGGGCCCGGCGGCGATCAGAGCAGGTAACGGCAGGCAGACTTCCCCGGCGCGATGGGCGAGGTAGTCGGCGTTGCGCCGTGACAGGTCATCATCAAGCAGCCGGCGAAACCGATACTCGTCGTCGGGCCGATCGATGAACTCGACAACGTACTGGTGATGCCCCAACACCCCATCGAACACCGGCCCGACGTGCCAATCGCGCACCGACGCGCCGCAGCCGGAAGCCGCCGCAGTCATCGCCGCCTCGACCTCCTCGCTGATCAGGTGCTCTCCAAAGGCCGACAGCGTGTACCTGGTTCGTCCCGTGAAGCGGAGGAGCGGCGGGCTCAACGATTCGAATCGCACCGTGTCACCGATAAGGTGCACCCACATCCCGGCACAGGTTGATACCACGATCGCGTAATTCACCCCGAGCTGTACGGTACCCAGCCAGTGGCGCGTCGGGTTGGGACTGTCGAGTTCTGGTACCGGAACAAATTCGTAAAAGAGGCCATGATCGACAATCAGCCGAAGGTGCCCCGTGGCCGGGTCGCCAAATGCGATGAACCCCTCGGAAGCCGGATAGGTCTCCTGCAGGCGGATGTCGTCCCGGCCCAGGATGGCTCGGAACGACTTTTCATACGGGTCGAACTTGACTCCCCCGTGAACAACCATCTCGAGCTCGGGCCAGACCTCGCCGATCGTCGTCTTGCCGGTCTGTTCCAGGATTCGCTGAAACAGCATGAGCAGCCAGCTCGGCACGCCGCTGACCAGGGTAATCCGCTCTCGGATGCTACGTTCGGCGAGGGTCCGGAGCTTCTTGTCCCAGTCTGATTCGAGAGCCAGCTCCAGTGGCGGGAATGTATAGGGGCGGAGAAAAGACGACAGCTCGAGCGCGGCGATTCCGCTCAGGTCTCCCTGACGAACCCCAGGCGTCGGCTCTTCGAGGCTGGCCGTTCCGCCCAGAAAGAACAGCTGGCCGTGGAAGAGCCGGGAATCGGGCCGGCCGGCCATGTGAAAGGCCACCATGGTCTGGGCGGCTTTTCGGTTCGAGGCGACCATCTCATGGGACACAGGGATATACTTCGTGGCACCCTGGGTCGTACCGCTGGTGAGTGCCAGGAAAGGAATGCGGCCGGGCCAGGTCAAGTTGTCCAGGACCGGATAATGGTGCCGAAGATAGTCGTTCCAGAGCGACTCGTAGGTGCGCAGCGGCACGGCCGCTTGAAAATCGGCAACCGACCGAATCAGGTTGAACCCGTGATCCCGGCCGAACTGAGTTCTTGTCGCCTTTCGAATGAGTGCCCCGAGCACGAGCTCCTGAGTGCGTACGGGGTCAAGCGATTCGATCGCCGATTTCCGAAGCCGCGAGTGCAGGTGGAAGCCGGCATTGACCGCATGGCGAACGGGAGCCGAGCCGGCAATCGCGACCGCAACGGACATGGGGCAACGGCTCGAAAACGAGATCGGCTTCGCTAGTGCTTTGTCTCTCTGATCCGCTTCGGGATTCATCGGTGCTCACGGCTGCGGCTTGAGGCCCCGGCAGACATAGGCGCCGGCCGGCGGCAGATTTCTCGGCTCGAAGAGGAATTCGACGTCCTGGAAGTAGCGCCTGTAAAACCGCCAGTAGACCCAGGGCAGCTCGGTGATCTGGTTGTACGTCCCTTCGGGCCTCAAGACCTGGCCTACCGCTCCAAAAAGACTGTCGCGCAAATCCTTGGGAAACGAAGGGACGGGCAGGCCCGAGACGATGTGGTCGGCCGGGCCAGTACCGCGCGCCGACAGAATCGCCGCCAGGTCGCGAACGTCGCCTTCGATGATGTCGAAGTTTTGCAAGTGCTGGAATCGTGCGCGGAGCAAGCGGCAGAAATCGGGGTCGCGCTCCAGCACGATCACCCGGCATTCGGGCCTCGCCCGCGCGGCGATGACCCGTGTGATCGGCCCGGTTCCCGCGCCAAGTTCTACGATCACACCGGCCTGGCTCCAGTCGATGTTCCGCACCGTGGCTTGCGACAGCCATCGGCTGCTGGGCGCCAGACTGGCGATCGCAGTTCCTTGCCTGACGAACTTGCCCAGGAATAGCGTGAAATCGCTCATGGTTTTGACTCATCCTCACCGGTGAGGCCGAGCGAGGCTGGAGCTGTGCCGTGGCGACGGCTTGGGCCGTCTGGCGCGTTCCAGAAATCGTTCGGGATCAAGCGCCGGGGGGATGGACTTGAGCTTGTCCTTGAGGTATCGAACCACAAGCTGATTGACCAGACGGGCTTTCTCGATCTGAGGTGCATGACCACAGTTGGGAATGACCACCTGGCGGACCTTGAGGATCTGGTCGGCCGCTCGGATCGCGCCTGGCACGTCCGAGAGCACCCGGTCGCTCGCTCCCCAGATCACCAGCGTCGGGTGTGGCACCAAGCTCAAGAGCGAGGCCGACGAGTGCCCCACGGTCCCACGCAACGTGCGCAGCACGCCTTTCTTCCACCTGCGATCCTGGAACTTCCGCTCGAATGCCTTGACGAGCCCCTCGCTGGCGAACCGACCTTTGTGAAAGACCGACCTGACCAGCGTGTCATACTGACTGCGCTTCACGCCCTCCATCGCGGGCAGGTTTTCATCGCCGTGGAAGCCGGAAGGGCAAATCAGCACGAGCTTCGAGACCTTTTCAGGAAACCGGGTGGCATACGAGAGGATGACCTGGCACCCCAGGCTCGAGCCTACCAGGTGATAGGGAGGCCTCTGTGCGAACTCGTCGAGATAAACCGCCAGCCGTTCGGCCAGGTAATCGACAGTGACCTCGCCGCCCGAGTCGATCCTGCGATGCAGGGCGTCGCCGTCATAGACCAGGATCTCCGGAATCTTGACGTCGAAATGTCGCGAAAAATGGTTGCGGTTCGCGAACCAGCTCTCGGGTTGCTCGGCAAGCCCATTGATCAGGACCACCGGCATGCGGCGCTTGTAAGTATGCAGCAGCCGAGGCAAGTCAAACCATTTGCGGACATCTGGGGGCATGATTCGCCGTAGCTCCGGGAGGACCGATGGCGGTCGCGGAGTGGTTCCGCGGGGCCATCGTGCGTGAGTCGTAGACCAGAACGCCAAAACCGCGCCAGATCACTCCCACGAACCTACCACGATTCGGTCGTTGGGCCAACAAGCCGGTCACAATGTTCACCGCAAATTCACATCCCGGCAGATGATAGGGCGTCGCCGGCCCGCTCCTGGCCTGGGTCAAGGGACAGGGGGTGGAGCTCGCCGGTATCACGCCGGGCATGGTTGGCAAGTACCTCGTCGGTCAGGGCGGATCAGCGACGGACCGGAGTCAGCACCTGGCAGCGTTACGCGGCTTCTTCGACCGGCTGGTTGATCGGCATGTCGTCATCCTCAACCCGGCGGCATCGGTCAAGGGCGTCAAGGAACAGGTGATCGAGGGCGAGACGCCGGAGATCACGCTGGAGCAGGCTCGGACGCTGCACGGGTCGATCAAGGGTGCGAAGACGGATTTGTCCCTGCGCCCCTCCAGGTCTTGGCATCGGAATTGTAGTCCACAGATTACCTGATTGTCGCTCCCATTAGAATGGTAACGAGTCTATTAGTAATCGCGGTTCGGGCGTTTCATGATCGCAGTGTCGATCCGGGATCGACTCGGGACTATACAGGTTTGCGCTTTCTGAGATCATCTACCGCAGCAGGAAAGTCTCCATGAAATTGTTCGCGCGTCTGGCACTGTGGGGAGTCGTCTGCCTTGTGGTTGCGGTCGCCGCTGTCTCTCAATTCGCTGGTTCAGGTTGGTGGAGAGAGATCGTGCCTTGGGGCCAGAGGACAGCACCGGCCCATGCCGACCAGAACACGGATTTCGAGAGCCACCCCGACCCGAATGCGCCAGGAACTTCCAAGCGCGTCTCCCTGGGAGGAGTCCCTTTCGACTACGATATCTTCGGCGCCATGCTCCCGTACACAGGCACCATCCGCGACACCGACTCGCTACAGGAATTGCGCGAAGCGATCCGAGGGCGGGGACGGCGTGCTCTTGCGGACCTTCGAGCTCAGTACGACCAACGCGGGCTGAACTCCACGCCGACGTTTGAGCAAGCCCTCCAGGCCATGAGGCTTGCGCGGTTGATTGCATTTGCCTGCATGTTCGAGGGCAAGTTCGCCGAGGCGTCCTCGTGGCTCCACCGGGGCCTCGAGTTGAGCAAAACTCGGGGCATGCCCGCTGATCTGCCTCGTGTCTTTCATGCCTTGCTGGGTCTCGCGGCGCTGCGACAGGGAGAAATCGAGAACTGCCTGGAATGCGTGGGCCCATCGAGCTGCATCTTTCCTCTCGAGCCGGGCGCGGTGCACCGCCAGCAGGCCGGCTCACGCGAGGCGGTCAAGCAGTTCACGGCCTACCTGGAGGATGCCCCCGATGACCTGCGAGCCCGATGGCTCCTGAATATCGCCTACATGACCCTGGGCGAATACCCCCACCGCGTTCCGGCCGCCTACCTGATTCCGCTCGACCGCTTTCACTCCAAGCTCGACGTCGGCCGGTTTGACAATATCGCCACAGCCGCTGGCTTGGGCGTGCGGGGCCCACGTCAGGCGGGAGGCAGTATCTTCGATGACTTCAACAACGATGGTTGGCCCGATCTGCTGGTCACGTCAATCGATGCCGAGGAAGGCGCGTCGATGTTCATCAACGACCGTCACGGTGCCTTCGAGGATCGCTCGTCCTGGGCGAACCTGGGCGATCAGATCTTCGTTCTCAATCTCGCCAGTGCAGACTTTGATAACGACGGCAATCTCGACGTCCTGATGATGCGCAGCGCTGGGAAAAACCAGCACGGCTCTCGCTCCTACGCAACAAGGGAGGCGGCGTCTTCGAGGACGTGACGATCACTGCGGGCCTCGCCGAGCCGATCTCGACCGAATCGGCGGGCTGGGGCGATTACGACAATGACGGAAAAGTCGACCTGTTCGTCTGCGGAGAGTACACGGGCAAGAAACCTGACCCGCGATGTCGCAGCCGCCTCTATCACAATCAGGGCAATGGTACCTTCGTCAACGTTGCGGACAAGGCGGGCGTGATCAACGAACACTGGTCCAAAGGTTGCGCCTGGGGTGATTATGACCGCGACGGCCTGCTCGACCTTTTCGTCTCGAACATGGACAGCACATGCCGGCTCTTTCACAACGAAGGCCACGGCAAGTTCCGGGACGTGGCCGGCGAGATGGGCATCACGCGGACACAAATCGGCCGACCGTTCGCCTGCTGGTTCTGGGACTTCGACAATGACGGCTGGCTCGACTTGTTCGTCAATGACTACGACTGCTCACTGGCCGAGACCATTGCCGACTACATGGGTCTGAAGCTCAAACACCTCAGCCATCCTCGCCTCTTCCGCAACGTTGAGGGAAAGGGATTTCGCGATATCAGCGAGGACGTCGGACTCGTTCATCCGATCTCCGCGATGGGCGTGAACTTCGGCGACATCGACAACGATGGATTCCTCGATGTTTATTTCGGGACCGGCTGGATGTCGTTCGACGGCCTGGTGCCCAATGTCCTGCTCAAGAACGTCGAGGGACGAAGCTTCGAGGACATCACCGACTCGTCTCGCACCGGCCATCTCCAGAAGGGACACGGCATTTCAATGGCCGACTGGGACGGCGACGGAGACCTCGACATCTTCGCGGTGCAGGGCGGCGGATATCCCAGCGACTCGGGGTACAATGTGTTGTTCCAGAACCCCGGTCACGGACGGCACTGGCTAAAGGTCAAGTTGGTTGGCGTCAAGTCCAACCGCTCGGCGCTGGGGGCACGGATCGAGGCGGAGCGGAAGAAGCCCGATGGAACCACGGTCTCGGTTGTACGGGTGATCGGTAACAACGGCAGCTTCGGCGGTAATCCCCTGGTGCAGCACATCGGCCTGGGCGACGCGACCTCCGTCACTCGCCTGGTCGTGACCTGGCCAACCAGCCAAACGACACAGACCTTCGCCGGTTTGGCGGCCGACCAGTCGATCGTGATCACCGAGGGATCTGATCAGTATCAAGTCCTCCCCCAGAAGCCGCCCCCGACTCCCGCCGTGAAATGAGCGCGGCGATGCCTCTGCCGGTGAGCGAGACGTCCTGACGTGTCATTTTGACCAAGACGTAAGGAACGGTCGTACGGGGAGGGATCACCCTCCACCCCTCGATCCATGGCCCCGAGAGCCGGCCCGCTTGACGAAGGAGCGCTTGCATCTAAAAGATGAGAGGCGACGAATCGGCTGGCGCTGCCGGCGATCGCGACCTCAGATGGTTGGTGGACTTTGCGGGAAGGGAAGAACGATGAAAGTTCTGATCACGGGGGGCTCCGGCTTGATCGGCCGGCATCTGGCTCGCGGGCTGCTCGATGAGGGCCACCAGCCGGTGATCGTCTCGCGCCAGTCTGACGAGGTCAGGCGCAAGCCGGAGTTTCGAGAATTCCAGGTGGTCCAGGGAGACCCGACCGCGGAAGGCCGATGGCAACACGAGGTCGACGGCTGCGATGCGGTTGTCTGCCTGGCGGGTCATAACCTCTTTGCGAAGCGCTGGAATCCCGAGATCAAGCGCAAGATCAGGGATAGCCGCGTCTATGCGATCGAGCACGTCGTCGCGGCCATCAGGCAAGCCCGCAACCGGCCCAAGGTGTTCGTTCAGGCGTCCGCCATTGGCTATTACGGTCCCCACGGCGATGAAGCGCTGGACGAATCGAGTCCATCCGGCTCCGATTATCTGGCGGTCGTCTGTCGCGAGTGGGAGCAAGCTTCAGAGGACGTGGCGAGCCTGGGCGTGCGCCGGGCCGTTGTCCGGGTTGGTGTTGTCCTCGCGCCTGGTGAAGGAGCATTGGCGTTCATGACGCCCATCTTCAAGCTTTTACCCGGTGCACCGATCGGCAGTGAGGGACGGCTGGGACCCGCCAAAGGCCGGCAGTGGATGAGCTGGATTCATATCGACGACATCGCGGGCATCTTTCGCCTGGCAATCGACGACCCAGAAGCGTCGGGTCCAATCAATGGCACGGCTCCTCATCCGGTTCGCAATGCCGAGTTCTCCAAAACGCTTTCCAAAGTTCTCTGGAAGCCCTACGCGCCCTGGCGGGTCTTCATTCCCGCGGGGCCGCCCGACGCCGTGCTCCAGCTCATGCTGGGCGAAGTCGCGGGCGTGGTCACGGCGGGACAAAAAGTATTGCCGAGTAAGGCCATGTCTCTAGGCTATCACTTCAAGTATCCCGAGCTTGAAGCTGCGCTGCGCGACGTGTTCAAGGACAAGCCCAAACCGGTCATGACCGTCAAGCCGGTCGCGGCGAGCGCTGGTGCTCATCACTGAAGTCCGCGTGGCGGCCGCTGGAAGATGCAAGCCAAGACCTGAAGTGAAGAGTCATCGGTACGGCGATTTTACCTGAGGAGATAGCCCAGGCCGAATCCGGCTCCAAAGATCAGTGTCAGCGTTGTGATCAGGCCCACGAGCACGATGGTGGGACGCCGCTCGGCCATCACGGCCAAAGGTCTAAACCAAACCGGGAAATGTGAGACGGCGGGTAACGCCTGCGGCTGGGGCGGGCTCTGCACCGCGGCCGGGGCGGAATGGTCAAGTTTGGCGAAGATTTTGGCCGCCTCCTGTGGCGTGCCACCTCCGCCTCGGGTAACCGGGCTGGGTGCTGGTACCGAGACTGAAGCCGGCGCGGACGCGAGGCTCGTAATAGTTGGCCTCGTCCGCGAGCGGAGGAGGTTCTGGAGGGCTTCGGAAGCCTCGATCGCGCTCGAATACCGATCCTGCGGCTTGTAAGCCATCAATTTCTCGATCACCCGCACCACCGGGGCAGGTAGCTCGGGAATGTGCTCGGTAATCGGGACAGGCTTGCCGCCAATCCGTTTACCTAGCCTGTCGATCGGAGACTCGCCAGGAAAGGCGAGGCTTCCGGTCATCAAGTGATACATGGCACAGCCCAGACTGTACAGGTCGCTGCGGCCGTCAACCTCGCGTCCCAGTGCTTGCTCGGGCGACATGTAATCAACCGTGCCAACCGCAATACCGTCAGCCGTGGCGAAGGTCGCGTTAGTGTCGGCCTCCATCAGCGTACCGAGGCCCAGGTCAAGGATCTTGATCTTGCGATCTGCCGTCAGCAGCATGTTTGACGGCTTGATGTCGCGGTGAACCATTCCCTGCTCATGAGCATGCGCCAGGCCCAGGGCGGCTTGAGAGGCATAGTCGATCATCTCAGCCGGGGCGATCGGTCCTTTTTTCAGGCGCTCGCCCAAGCTCAGGCCGGGAACGTACTCCATGACAATGTAGAGCACCTTGTTCATCCGGTCGGCGTCGAAGGCCCTGACCACATGAGGATGATCCAGCCGACCGACAAGCTTCATCTCGCGCTGAAACCGGGCGACCACTTTCTCGTTGCTGGCGATTTCCGGCGCGATGATCTTGAGCGCCACCACCCGATCCATCATCTGGTGATGTGCCTTGTAAACCCGGCCCATCGACCCCGAGCCAATCCGGTCCAGAATGATGTAGCGGCCTACCTGGAGACCGTGCGGCTTGTTATTGAGGAATCTTCTGGCCTGATAAACCGTGAGTACCTCGTCGTTGACCAGCCGCTCCGCTAGCGCGATTGGATCGAGGGGGTATTCGCCCCGCACTACTTTGCTCTTGATCTCGGCAAGCTGTCGATCGCTGAGGATGCCCGAGCTGCGAATCACCGGAATCAGGTCAGCCGGAAGCTTCTCCGTGGTTTTCGGCCTCTCAAAGGTCGCCATCTCAAGCCCCTACTGGCGGGTCGACGGGTTTTCGTCCCAGACGCGATCCCGACCATCGTCGCTCCGTTCAGCCCTTCGAGCGCTCCCGCGGTGATTCAGAAAAGTGGAGAGATCAACCATACCACATTGAAGCCGGCCCCTCAATTCCGTGCATCCTGCCTCGCTAGCTGACATCTGCACAAGGACCTCGCGCTGGACATGCAGGCGGAGCAGAGATACGATTGGATGATAAGCTCAGGCCATCCGAATACAGCGCGGCCAACCCGCATTGCGTCCCTCCGTCAGGCCAGCCGCAACTTTGACCCTGAGGAGCAGCGACGTTTTCGGTTCGGCGCGACGCTACCACTCTCTCATCCTGAACATGGCATCGAGAACGGGAAAGGAACGAGGCATGGCGATGCCGGGCGACCCACAGCTTCCGCTGCGCGACTTCCAGAAACGGAACGAATTCTTCATCGGGATCGACAGCGACGGCTGTGCGTTCGACACGATGGAAGTGAAGCATAAGGAGTGCTTCATTCCAAATATCATCAAGCATTATAACCTGGCCGCGATCTCAAAGTATGCGCGAGGCGGCCGAGTTTGTGAACCTCTATTCAAAATGGCGCGGCATCAACCGCTTCCCGGCACTGCTATTAACTTTCGATCTGCTTTACGAGCGTGCCGAGGTTTTGCGGAGGCACGCCAAGCTCTCGGCCCTCGCTGGTTTGCGTGCTTGGGCCGACCGCGAAAGCAAGCTCTCCAACCCGACACTCGAGACCGAAGTGGCGGCGACCGGTGATCCCGACCTGGCCCAGGCGCTCGCATGGAGCAAGAACGTCAACCAGACCATCGGCGAGATCGTGCACGACGTGCCCCCGTTCCCCTTCGTGCGCGAGTCTCTTGAGTGCATGAAAGATAAGGCCGATGTTATGGTCGTCTCGGCAACGCCGGGTGAGGCACTCCAGCGCGAGTGGGACGAGCATGGGCTCAGTCTGTTCGTCTCGCTGATCGCGGGCCAGGAACTCGGCAGCAAGAAGGAACACCTGGCGCTAGCCGCCGTCGGTAAGTACGATCCTCAAAAGATTCTGATGGTTGGCGACGCACCCGGCGACCAGAAGGCTGCCGAAGATAATGGCGTGCTTTTCTATCCAATCGACCCGGGCACCGAGGACGAGTCGTGGCAAAGGTTCTTCGAAGAGGCTCTGCCCCGGTTCCTGGCCGAAAACTACGCAGGCCCGTACATGAACGCCCAGATCGAGCGCTTCCAGGCGGTTCTGCCTGAGAAGCCGCCGTGGAAGACGACGGCGTAAGTTTGCTGGGAAGCTCGTGAACGCTTTTTTTCCCGGTGATTGCCAGAGCGCGAACCGTCAGCTCAGCCCAAAGAACTCATTCTGCGTCCAATCCAAGCTCTCGAAGCTTGGCAGCCAGGCGCTCGGCACGCTGATCGGCAGCCTCGGCACGCATACGCTCGGCCTCGCGTGCTTCGTAAAGTTCCACATAAGTCGCGAAGGGCCTTCCGTCGGGTCCTAGGATTTTCAGATTGTCCATGCCTTCGCCGGGCTCGAACTTGACCTTCAGCCGGGGGCTTTCGTACCCGCACATCTGTTCGATGGCTTCCAATCCTCTGTTTGCTCGCCGCCAGCCCTCGATGCCCCCAAAGTCGGGGTCGTAGACATAAAACTCTTCCACTCCGTGCTCGTCATAAAACCGGAACTTGCGAACGGATTCGCCAAACCGATGACTCGGAGAGAGAATCTCGAAAACCACCTGGGGCGCCACGCCACCTTCTTCCCACTGCTTGTACGAGCCACGATAACCCTTGGGACGTCCAAAGGCGACCATGACGTCGGGGGCAGCGCGAACCTTCGGCTTCCCTTCTTCGGGGTACCACAAGAGGTCGCCCGCGACGAAGATGTCATCGTTCTTTCGGTACAACGCCTCTAGCCCTTCTTTGATTGTGACAATCCACTTGAACTGGAGCGTGTTGTCGGACATTGGCTGACCGTCACTATCGGGGTAAAGGACATCGGGTCGATGGGCGGACGTGGTCGCGGTGGCCATGGCGATATCGTGCCTCGGATTTTTTCCGGAGACGTCAGTTCCTGAATTCTCTCACGGATAACATTGCGAGGCTAGATCGATATCGCCCGGACCGGACGCATGCCGGCTCGGGACTTGCCTGATCACTCGAGGGATGATGCAATCGAATGCAACCGGGCCAGTAGCGCCGCGACTGTCCCTGGCATCACTACCGTTCCGCCCCAAACCTGGAAAGGACCACTGGAATCATGGCCGCTCGCAATGTCGTCGTCGCGCAGTCGGGAGGGCCGACCTGCGTGATCAATAACTCGCTTCGCGGCATCATCGAGACTTGCCGGCGGCATCCCCACACCTTCGGTGCTCTGTACGCGGGGCATTTCGGCATCGAGGGTGTTCTCAAGGAAGAACTGATCGACCTGTCGGCGACCCCGGAGGAAGAGATTGCTCTGCTGCGCACCTCCCCTGCGGCCGGCAGCATCGGCACCTGCCGCTACAAGCTTAAGAAAGGTCAAGACCTTGACTTCGAACGCGTCATCGACGTATTCAAAGCGCATGATGTCGGCTACTTCTTCTACATTGGCGGCAACGACTCGCAAGATACCGCCCACAAGGTAAGCAAGCTGGCCCAGGACCGTGGACTGGACCTGATTGCCACCGGGGTTCCCAAGACGATCGACAACGACCTGGGAGACGCCGAGTTCACCTTGCTCGATCATTCACCAGGCTATGGCTCGATCGCGCGCTATTACGCCCACTATGTTCGCCAGGCCAATGAGGAGAACGCCGGCTCTGCGCCGGCTGATCCGGTGCTGGTCATCCAGGCAATGGGCCGCAAGATCGGGTTCATCCCGGCCGCTGCGCGGCTGGCCGACCCGGAGCGAACGATGCCCATCCAGATCTACTTGACCGAGTCGGGGTTGACTCTCGCGCAACTTGGTGAGAACGTGATTCGCCAACTTGAAACCGACGGCCGGTGCATCGTGGTAATCAGCGAAGGATTCGCCGTGGGCGACGTGGGCGCGGTCAGAGATACTTTCGGCCACGTTCAGTTCAGCTCGAGCCAGCAGACGGTCGCGCAGACCGTGGTGAACTACCTCAATACGCTCAGGTTTCCTGTGCCCGGCAAGGCTCGCGGCCAGGTTCCCGGCACCGATCAGCGAAATGCCATTGCCTACGCAAGCGTTATAGATCTGGAGGAAGCCTACGGCGTCGGTTGCCACGCCGTGGAGATCTCCCGCAAGGGGGAAAACGGCTGGATGGCAACGATCCTGCGCGATCGGGACCGTGCGGGCTACGGCATTCATTACGACAAGGTCGCGCTCGAGACAGTCGCCAACTCCGAGCGATTTTTCCCCAAGCACTGGCTCGCCCCCAGCCGGATTGACGTGACCGACGAATTCGTGGAATATGCTTATCCCTTGATCGGTGAAGACTGGGTGAGCGTGCCGATGGTGAGGGGTTTGCCCCGCTTCGCGAGGATCACCCCCAGGTTCGCGCCCAAGACCTTGCCGGACTATGTGCCCCAGACATACCGCGCCAAGGGCTGAACCGCCACGCGGGGATTGTTGTTGCCTGCGTGCGCCAGCGATCTCAATGGAAATCGCTCGCTTCGAGGCCGATCATGTCGCCTTTGTCCCGGTGGAATAAGCCGTCCAAAGGGTGCCAGTGCTCGGCATGAACCGCTAGTCGACAGATGGTAGAATGGCAAGTCCGTTCACTCCCGACCGCCCGCTTGGGCGTTACTGAACTCATCCAGGACTCGATGCCATGACCGCTCCCCGCAAGACCGCCGACATTGGACTGATTGGCCTGGCCGTGATGGGCGAAAACCTGGTGCTGAACATGGAAAGCCACGGTTATACCGTCGCCGTGTTCAATCGCACGACCTCGAAGGTTGACGCGTTCATGGCTGGCCGCGCCGCGGGAAAGTCGATTATTGGCACCCATTCCGTCCAAGAGCTGGTCTCGGTGCTGGCAGGTCCTCGCAAGATCATGATCATGGTCAAAGCCGGCCCGCCCGTTGACGAGGTAATCAACGAGCTGCTTCCGCTCCTCGAACCCGGAGACATCCTGATCGACGGCGGCAACTCGCATTACTCGGACTCGACCAGGCGCACCAGGGCTCTGAAAGAGAAAGGCCTCCTGTTCATCGGCACCGGTGTTTCGGGCGGTGAGGAAGGGGCCTTGCGTGGCCCGTCGATCATGCCGGGCGGAAATCCCGACGCATGGCCACACCTCAAGCCGATATTCCAGGCGATCGCCGCCAAGGTTGCCGACGGGACTCCCTGCTGCGACTGGGTGGGGCCGGAGGGCGCCGGTCACTTCGTTAAGATGGTTCACAACGGGATCGAATATGGCGACATGCAGCTCATCTGCGAGGCGTATCACGTCATGCGGGCCATGCTGGCCCTTGAGCCGCCGGCCATGCACGACATCTTCGCTCGCTGGAACAGGGGGGTGCTCGACAGCTACCTGGTCGAGATCACACGAGACATCCTGGGCTTCACTGACCCCGACACCGGTCAGCCCATGATCGACCTGATCCTCGACACGGCCGGCCAGAAAGGGACCGGCAAGTGGACCGTCATCTCAGCGTGCGACCTGGGCGTTCCCTTGACCCTCATCGCCGAGGCGGTTTTCGCCCGCACCCTTTCTGCTCAGAAAGAAGAGCGAGTGGCCGCCTCCACCGTGCTCAAGAGCCGGGCGCGTCCGTTCACCGGCAACCGACAGGACATGATCGATGACCTTGAGAATGCCCTCTACGCCAGCAAGATCATCTCCTACGCCCAGGGTTTCAGCCTCATGAACGCCATGGGCAAGGAGTCAAATTGGGAAATCAACACCGGCGGCGTAGCTCTGATGTGGCGGGGCGGCTGTATCATTCGCAGTGCTTTTCTGGGCAGGATCAAGGAGGCGTTCGACCGCGATCCCAAACTGGCGAACCTGCTGCTCGACCCGTACTTCACCGAGCAGATCAGCCGGGCCGAGAATAGCTGGCGACGCGTCTGCGCCGCGGCGATGACCCACGGTATTCCCCTGCCGGCCATGGCCTCTGCACTATCCTATTTCGACGGCTATCGCAGCGAGCGATTACCCGCCAACCTGCTGCAAGCCCAGCGCGACTACTTCGGCGCCCATACCTACGAGCGAGTCGACCGCCCCCGCGGCCAGTTCTTCCACACCAACTGGACCGGCCACGGAGGCACAACGGCATCGACCTCCTACAATGCTTGAAGCTTGAGAACAACCAAGCTTGCGTTGGCCGGGATGTCTGGTCCTTCGTACGGCCGAGCGAGTTTTTTTTCGGTCGTCAAAGGTGCAAATAGGCCGGCCTTGAGTTTTTTTCTCGTTGGATGGACATCGGACAGGCTTTCTTACGAATACTATTAGAGAGTCGAGCCGCTGCACGGCGGTTCCTCTCGACGAGGCATACATGCGTGCGGCCCTCCCCGAGCCGCCGCGTCAGACCTCCTCGTCCGTTTCGTAAGTCCCACCGGGTCAGAGACTCAGGCGTTGATCGTATGAATGATGGTGTTGCCTCAGACTCGTCATGCGTGACGGTTACGGAGAGCAATGATTCTTACGCTCCGGTCACGACCGACCTGGTTGATGCTGCCTCACGGACCGGATCGGCGGATCGGTTTTCTGAATCCTGCACGACTGCGAACGAACGTTCCGAGGGGCAATCGACCACTGTTTTCCAGGATGGACCGCCTCTGGATGGGACGCCTCAAAGTTCGAGTCCAAGTCTGCGGCCTGATGAAACCTCGCGCTGGAAAGGCCTGATCGGGCAAATGGTCTTGTGCTACCGGGTTGAATCGCTGCTGGGCAAGGGCTCCATGGCCCGGGTTTACAAGGCCCGGCACCTTGGTCTCGACCGCGACTGCGCCCTCAAGATCATGGACCCGCTGCTGATCTCCAGGCAACCTGTCGTTCGCGAGCAGTTCTGGGCCGAGGCCCGGGCCGCGGCGAACCTGGTTCACCCCCACGTCGTTGCCGTGAATAACCTGGGAGTCGATCGAGGTTACCACTTCATCGAGATGGAATTCGTGCCTGGCGCGGTAAGTTTGCGTGAATCGCTCGTTCGTGTGGGTCCGTTCGAGCCCAGCCGGGCCTCGCGGTTGGTTCGGCAGGTTGTGCTCGCTCTGTCGGCGGCACATCGCTCTGCCTTGGTCCACCGAGACGTCAAACCCGCCAATGTGCTGCTCACACCCCAAGGCAACGCCAAGCTCGCGGATTTCGGGCTCGTCCATCGCGTATCGGGGCTGACCTCGGAACGACTGGCCGGAACCCCCACGTTCATGGCCCCAGAACTGTTCCAGGGGGCCCGGCCTAGCCCCCAGTCGGACATCTACGCGGTGGGAGTCATGCTCTACTACCTCCTCTCAGGCCGGCTCCCTTTTGCTTCCGACAGCATTGCCGCGCTGATCGGGCTTCATCAAAATCAACCTGTGCCCGACATTGAAGACATCGTGCCGGGCGTCCCCGAAACACTCCGGCTGGTTCTCAAACGGTGCCTGGCCAAGGCGCCTGCCGAGCGATACCGCGAGACGACGGAACTCGCCGATGATCTCCTGGTCGTGATGCAGCATCTGCGTGACACGGAGAGTCTCGTCCGTGAAAGTTTGCACGGGATCGACTGCTTCCTGCAGGGCCGGCATGAAAGCTATCGCATCATCCTTCCTCAGCAAGGTGGACAGCGGCTTCAAGAGGTGCTCGTCGAAGTCAACCAAGGGAAGGATGGCGATCGATACCTGTCGGTCTTCTCGGTTTGCGGCCCGGCCGAACCGGCTCATTACGCCAGCGCGCTGGCACTGAACGCCCGCCTGACCTACGGCAGCCTGTCGATCCGGCCGGTTCTGGGCACTCCTATGTTCGTCATGTCACGAACCTTCTCGCGCGACCGAGTTCGCCCGCGAGAATTACGCGACGCCATCATCGAAATTGCCCGTCGTTCCGACCAGATTGAACAGCAGTTGACCCAGCAAGACGTTTATTGAAATCATGGCGCGACAGCGGCGAGTTTATCAGCCTGTTCGCGACCGGTCCGTGTTCCTTCACCCTTGCTGCCGTGGAGACTGCCGATGCCGCCCTCCGACGATCTGCCTGCTGCCAGCCTTGCCCTGGCCGCGGGTATCTCGCTGATTGCCGCGTTCCTCGGTCTCCGCCAGTGGTACGAGCGCCGCGCCCGAGAGTTCGACCTCTCCGAGGCGGACCAAACCCACTTCGCCCGCCAGGACGTGCGGAGAATCCTGGGCGTGGCCATCATGATGGTCATCGTCGCCATTCTCCTCGTGAGCTCGCGCCTGGAGCCGCGCATCAAGGGCAAAGCCAACCTCGTTTTCGCCGAGCTCTGGGTCGTGGTGCTGGCCCTCATCGTCGTGCTTTTGATGCTCGCCCTGATCGACTGGCTGGCGACGCGCCGCTACGCCGCCAGACACCGCAGAGCCATGATCCGCGAATCGGTCGAAGCCATCCGCCACGACGCCAGGCGAGCCGCCGCCGCTCGTGCTCCTAACCACTCCGACGGCCCTCACGAGCCGCCCAGCTCATTCGAGCGTTGAACTCAGGCTTCGACAAGGTATTCCCGACCAGATCGCTGGCCGCGAGCTGACGATTCATCCCAGCAACGGGCAAAGTTCCGTCTCACTCTCCAGGCGGGCCCTTCCCCTCACCGGAAATCTGCCACAGTTTGACGGCCCCTTCACCGGCCGAGGCCAGTGTTTTTCCATCGGCGGAAAATGCGACTGAGCTGATCCAGCCATCGTGAGCGTGCCATGAGCTCCGCGCACGGCATGATCCAAGTTCCCAGAGCGTAAGGCTTCCCGAACTGTCGCCCGCAGCCAGGCAAGCGCCGTCGTGTGAGAAGTCCACCGAGACGACGAAGTCCGACATCCCGCGCAGGCAGGGCAACTCCAGGCCCGTCGCCGAGTCCCAGAGTCGTATGGTTGCGTCGTGGTTGACGGCGGTTGCGACGATTTTCCCGTCAGGCGAGAAGCGCACGCAAAGCACTGTGGGAGCCAGGATCTCCGAGCGGGCCGGGATGACCCATCGGGCCTGGCCCGTGACGGCATCCCAGCAGCGAATCGTCCCGTCCTGGCTTCCCGATCACGAGAGCCCGGCTATCAGGTGCGAACGCGACCGCGGTGACGGTCTTGGTATGGCCGGCGAGGCGAGCGTTCCGCCGATGGGTGGCCGTGTCCCAGAGGTAGATGTATCGATCGCTGCCTCCTGCCGCCAACGTCATGCCGTCCTGCGAGAATGCCACGGTCCGCACCAAGCCGGACTCCACCGGGACGCTCCACTTGCATCCCGCCCGAGGCCACGTCCCAGACGGACACGGTGGCGTCTACGTCACCGGCCGCCAGGTTGCTCCGTCGGGTGCGACTGCGACGCACCGCATGTGGCCATGCTGACCAGCAGAGTGAGGTCTGCCTGCGGTCGGTCTGTAGGAGACCAGACCTGAACCTTTCCCGCTGCTGTCGCTGGTGGCCAGGACCGAGCCATCGGGCACCATGGCCATTGTGTCGATATTCGCCGAGGTTTCCGGGAGCATCCCGCATCGTGGCGAGCGGAGTCTCCGAGGTCTTTTCCGGTGAGATACCAGGCGCCGAAAGTCGCGAGCAAAAAGCGAGCAGCCTTGGCATTAACAGCGAGAACTTCACAAGATTCGACCCTCCCCCAAGGTCGTTGAGATCCCTTACCCGGCGCCGACTCACAGCCCAAGTCCTTCGTCGAGCCATGATCATTACCTCGTCGCCAACATAAACTGCCGGGAGACCGGCCAATCCTTCCAGAAAAGAGATCCGTTCCGGCCATCCTTGGACGAAGGCAGAGCGAGCGGCCCCTCGTGACCGACGGACTCGACGAACTCGTGATCGAGCCGCGATCCCGGCGTGATGTTTGCCGACCATTGGATGAACGGACCCGTTCGGGTCCGCCCGCTTCTCGCTAACACCGGGAGAACCATCCATGAAGAAGGCATGTGGACTTGCTCTTGGCTTGATACTGGCTTCAGGGGGGCTTGTCGGCGCACAGGTCGTTACCGAGGTCCAGACGACGGCGCCGACCACCGGCGCGAACACCGAGATCCGGCGTGTCAGCCAGCTCCTGGGAGCAACCGTGCAGCTCCAAGGCGTGAACAACTTCGGGCGGGTGGAAGACGCCGTGATCGACGACAACGGGGCGATCGCCTACCTCGTCGTCTCGAACAACGGCCAGAACGTCATGCTGCCCTGGAGCGAGGGCAACTTCAACCTCGGGCAGCGGACCGTCGTCTACAATATCGCGCCTCAGGCGGTCCAGCCGCTGTACTTTCAGTCCGGCTCGTGGCCGAACGTGTGGGGGCCGCAGTACATGACACGCATTCGCCAGGTGTTCCCACTCGCCGGTGTCATCCGGCGTGACGTGCTCCGACCCGCCGCGCCGGACGTCGTGATTGACGAAAAGGTCAAGGTCAAGCCCAACGGCAGGGTCAAGGTCAAGGAACGCATCCAATAACTATTAAGTATGGGAACGCGCCCTGACTGCGACCTCGATAGTGGTATTCTTTCAGTGCGCTTCCCCGCTTGGTTGACTCCTCCATCCCGGTAGCAGATCGACACAGAACGTCTCTAATGGCGCGCCTCGGTTGCCTCCTGGGCGAAGATCCGCGCATAGACCTGTTTCGCAGGCTGACCCAACCGCTCAGCCATCGCCAGATAGGCTGCCCGGCGGTAATCCCACTCGCGCGACCGAGGTACCTGTTCCAGCCAGTCGAAGAGGTGCACGCCACACAGGTCATCGAAGTCTGCTCTGGACAGTTCGACCTCTTCGCCAGTGATCCTGTCGATGATCCGATAGGGCTCGACTCCCTGCTCGAGGGCCCGGTCGAAGGACGCACGATTCATGGCACAGTTCAGGTAGGCGAGGCGCTCGGCCCGGTCGCCGATCAAGCTGCGGACCTCGTCGCGGCGGTTGAGGGGTAGCGTGAAGCCCTGAAACCTCTCGGTCCCGTAGATCGAATGGAACATGCCTGCCCGGCAGACGTCCTGAAGATAGCCCTGTGATTCCAAAGAACGGAATACGGCGATCAGATGCGCCAGGTAGGACTTGTGCGTGTGCGGCACCTGCTCGACGCCCATGCCGACCAGGAAGTCGGTCAACGGCTTATCATTCTGATCCATCGTCCGCGCCTCGTTTAAGAAGTTGCCTCGTGGGGGATCAACCACGGTCGACCATCATTCTAGCCGAACTGACACCATAACGGGGACCTCGATGACAGATCTTTTTATGCCCCCGCCCGGACAGACGAGCTCGCATGGAAAAGACGATTGGCCGGGACGACCTGCCTGGCGATCCCGGGCCCCGACCACGACAGGACCAGCCCGGCGACCCCGGTGTTGGCGAAGAACTCGACCCGGACCGTATGCAGGCCCGCCGTCAGGGTGAGGGCCTTGGTCCGCTGGCGCAGCGGATGGATTCCCCCGTTGTTGATGATCGAGGCGCCGTCGAGCCAGAGCTTGGCGCCGTCCTTCGAGCGGAGAGAAAGCCTGTATCGGCCGGGAGTGGATACCTCTAGCAATCCCGTCTCCCGCGCCGCGAATGTGTCGGCTGAACCGGGCGTCCAGGCCCGCCCAGGGTTGCCTGGTAGGGAGGTAGTCGATCACGGCGTCGGTCCGGGTCACGTCGGCGACCCGGCCTGCCAGGTTCGGCATCGCCCTGAGCCGGGTGGTGAAATCGAAGAACTCGGCGTTCAGTCCCGGGACCAGGGCCACCGGCCGCGTCGGGTTGACGGTCAGCGACGACGGTGTCGCTCACCACGGACCCCGCGGAGTTGGCGACGATCACGCGGTAGCCGCCGGCGTCGGCGGTCGTCGCCGCGGCGATCGTGTACGCGGGCGAATTCGTCCCCACGTCCACCCAGCTCGCCCCGACGAGGTGTTGCCACTGGTAGGACAGTGACGGACCGCTCGCCGCGACGGTGAATGTGGCGGACTGGCCCTCGCTCGACCGTCTGGCCGACGGGCTGCGTCGCGATTCCTGGCGCCTGGAATGAGACTCTTCTCGACCGTGCCGGAGCCGGTGAGGTAATACAGGTTCCCGGCCTCATCCACCTTCAGGTCGATCAGGCTGCCCGAGATGCCGGAGGCGAAGGGGGACGACGTGTCGGGGTTCGAGGCGCTGCCCGGGTGCGCGGGGTCGAACACGCGGATCCAGCCGCCGCCGAGGTCGGCGTAGAAATACTTGCCGACGTAGGAGGCCGGGAATTGCGGCGTGGCCGGGTCGTAGAAGGTGCCGCCGACGATGGCGATGCCGCCGCCGGCCGGGCCTCCCGAGTGGTTGTAGGCGAGCAGCGGGTCGTGATAGACGCCCGGACCGGGGGGGACGAATGGCCGAAGCCATCGGTGTTGCCGCCGCTCCAGCCGAAGTTGGCGCCGGCGACGCTCTGATCGATCTCCTCCCAGGTATTCTCGCCCACGTCGTTGATGAAGATCGTCCCGGTGCCGGGCTGAACCGCGAACGTGTACGGGTTGCGCAGGCCGAGGGCGTAGATGAGCTGGTTGATTCCGGCGGCCGTCCCCACGAACGGGTTGTCGGCCGGGATCAGGTGCCCGACCGTGGTGTCGTCGCGCGTCGCGACGCCCCGGTTGAATGCGCCGACGTCGATGCGGAGCTGCTTGCCCAGGAGGTTGGAGAGGGTCTGCGAGACCCGGTAGGTGTTTCCCCCCTGGGTGAAGGTCTGCGCGTTGTCGCCGGCGTCGGCATAGAGCATGCCGTCGAAGCCGAAGTGGATCGCGCCCCCGTTGTGGTTGGTGGCCGCGCTCAGGTTGTCCCAGTCGAGGATCGGGGCCTCGTTCTTGAAGATCGGGCGGGTCGGGTCGGAGTCGTCCACGGTGAACCGGCTGAGCTGGTTGTGCTCGCCCGTCGCCCAGGGCGCCCCGCCGGCGCCCGGGTTGGTGTAATACAGGTAGACGAAGTGATTCGACGCGAACGCGGGGTCGAACGCGATGCCGAGCAGGCCGCGCTCCCCCTGCGAGTCCACGTTCAGATGGAGGGCGGTCCAGGTCGTGCCGTCTGGCCGGACGAACTCGACGTTGCCCGGCTGTTCGAGCACGAACAGGCGGCCGTCGGGGGCGAATTCCATCGCCGTGGGGCTGCTCAATCCGGTGGCGACTGCGGCCTCGGTGAACCCGGCGGGTAGAGTCGTCGGAGTGCACCGGCCCTCCAGCGCCTCGAACCGTGGCAGCAACGCCCTTCGGCCCCGACCCCGCTCACGACTCGTGCCCATTACAGCCTCCATCCTGAATCGTAGAAGGAGCCTTTGACCGAGACAACGCCGGCGCCCCCGGCAAGGCCGGGTCGCCCACGCCGCCTCAGAACTCGGTTTTCCCCTGCGCCAGTTCTTCTTCCCACTGATCCAGCAAAGGCCAGTCGAGGGCGCAGGTGCCGAAATCGGCCATGTGGGTGTAGGCGGTAAGGCGCTCGATCGTGGCGTCGAGCAGGGAATTGTCTTTACGGAAGATTGGGCCGTGGGAGGGAAGCAGGAACTGGACGTCGCTGGCGCGGATGCGGTTCAGGCTGGCCAGGAAGTTGACCAGGTTCGAGCCGTGATGGGCGTCGATGACGCCGACGCAGCCGTCGCGAAAGATGTTGTCGCCCGAGAAGAGCAGGTCGCCCATGCGGAAGGAAAGCTGGCCGGCGGTGTGTCCCGGAGTACTCCAGACTTCAAGCGTCTTGTCGCCAATCTGAATCAGGTCGCCGTCGTCGATGGTCTGGTCCACCTTGCAACGCGGCATGGGAATCTGAATTCCCTGGGCGTCGATTCGCGCGTAGGTAAGGATCTCGTCACCTTGCTCCAAGGCCTGAACACTTCTGGGGTGGGCGGCGACCGGGCACTTGAGGAGCTCGCGTGCACGCGATAACCCTTGAGTATGATCCACGTCGGCATGGGTGGCCAGGATGATCTTGCAGGCGGAAAGACTGAAGCCCATCTGACGGGTCAGCTCGAGCACGTCGTTCAGCTCGTCGAGAAAGCCAACATCCATGAGGGCATATTCCGTTCCTCCATCGATGAGGTAGACGTTCACCCCCATGCGGCGACGGGCTTGGTAGTTCATCTCGATAACGCCGGGGAAGAGGTAGTTCCTCTCGATCATGGCGACGTCCAGCTCGTTGCGAGGGAAAAAGGAAGGGCGGATTTCACCCCAGGATGTGAATCGACGAACCGCTATCTTACTTGCCCATCGAGATCGCACTCAACCTTTGGTTCGAAGAACCTGCTGCTTGCCAATGATCCCGGGGACGAAACCGGGAACTAAACGGGCAGTTCGAGCGTCCAACGAAAGACCGGCAAAGCGAGTGGCGGATCATCCGTGCGCTCTGGTTCGATTCGTTACATCCGGAGATCAAACCAGGAAGCAAACGGGTAGGGGGTGTGTGCGCCGGTGGCTGGCCGGCGCGATGTCAGGCAACTTGACAGAGGCCCGTTAGCGGGGTAACCTGGAGCGTAGCTCTTTTTGCTGGAAGTGTAACGATAATCTCAAGATGAGTTGACGGCCACGCGCACTGGGCCCAGCGGCGGAGAGCAACGTCCCCCTGGCGGTGATCACCTCGCCTATCACGTGAACGTACTCCACGAATCATCCTCCGAGCAGATCTCTCGGCCCGCCTTCGCGCCCGAAGCGACGAGCCAGGCGCGGCCTGAGGGAAGGCCACGACTTCGATCGATCGACAGGCTCTCTGGTTAACCGGCACTCTTTGGTGGTGAAGCCCAGTTCTCAGCGTTTTTTCATGAGGTTCGCCGACATGGTCAAGGTGTTCTCCCCGTGGAGACTGAACGGGTTATCCCTTGTAAGGCTTCCGGCCTGCCTGGCCGTGATCGCGGCTCTGACCCTGGCGGCGCCGGGATGGTGCCTGTGCAGACGAAGCCGGCGGCGCCCGCCGAGAAAAAGGCCGGCGCGGGCCAGGCGAAGAATGAAGCGGCCAAGGCAGGGGACGACGCCGCGGCCAAGGGCGACAAGAAAGCCGATGCGGACGCGCCCGCGGAAAACCCACCCGATCCCTCGCAGACTCTCAAAGAAGTACCCGTCGAGATCTTCAAGGACCCCAATGCCGAGGAGATCCTGGACCCCAAGAAATTCAACCCGATCCGCAACCGTGCAGCCTCACCAGCCGAGATTGCTGCGGTCAAGACGATGGCGACTGATCCAAATACCCCGGTCGATACGACGGTGATCCGGCGAGTCGTCGACGGCTTGGTGGCCCAGTTGACCGACACCAAGAACATCCAGGCCTTGATCGACCCTCCCCCGGGTCAGGTTGCCGGATCGCCGGTTACCAGGGCCATTCAGGAAGCGACCGCAGACCTGCTCGAGCCCGTGCTCGTTTCGCGCGACGCCAAGAGCACGCGCTTCCAGACCGAGTATAACCGCGTCCTGGTTCAGAAGCTTCAGCCCCTGCTCAAGCACCACCTTGTTCCTCGCATCCAGGCGATGATCGTGCTGGGACAGAGCGGCAACCCCGACGCCTTGAAGCTCTACCTCGACGAAATCAAGAAACAGGACCAGACGGTCTGGGTCAAACTGTGGGCCTTTCGCGGCATCTCGAATATCAAGAAACATCAGCCCACCCGCCTGAATGCGGCACAGGAGATCGAAGCGGCCCGGACCATCGCCGATCAGCTTGATCAGAACAAGCAGTGGCCCTGGCCCGTGCAGTTGCGCGCGACCGAGGCTCTGGCGAACCTGCGCCAGGGTTTCGTGCCGGCCGCGCCGAGGGAAGCGAGAATGGCCGAGGCGGCCATGCGTATTCTCGCCGATCCTCAGGCCAGAACCGAGGTTCGCGCTGAGGCCGCCAGGGCACTGGGCATGATGCAGATCACCCAGGCGGTTCCGAACTACAATTACGGCTTGGTCGCCTACGCCGCCGGCCAGCTCGCGGCACAGCTAGGAGACCAGATCGCCGCCAATTACTCTGACAAGGGTACCGCCCTCAACCCGATCAAGGCCGAGTACCTGGCAAGCCTGCTGCTGGGCCCGATTTACCAGACGTTTGAAGGTGCGCAGGGGGTACGCGAAAGCGGGCTCTTGCACACCAACGCGGGTGCGGCGAGGGCTGACGCTCAAAAAGTGCTCGATGCGATCAAGCCCGTGGCCCGCGCCGCAGTGGATCTGCTCAGGTCACCCACCGGTCTGCTCAAGGCCAGGCGCCAGGACTTGACGGCCCGAGTGGCGGCACTGAAAGAATTCCTGGCCAAGAATGCACCGACGAACAACCATCTGGTTCCCGAGGACGATGGGTTCTCGGTGGCGTCAGGAGAACCGGCCCAGGAGCCCCGGCCGAACCCGCGGCGGCCAAAGTGGCCGGTGCCCGTCGTGACAAGTGATCACGGTGATGGCAGCCGATCAGGCGACCCGCCAATCCTCGTGCCCGACTGCGGGACTACTCGCAGATCAATCGTGAGCTGGTCCGCCGCTTGAACCTTGGGCAAACCCATGTTCGCCTCACGGGTGTGGCAGGCCACCGCCTGCTGGCTGCCGGACTCTATGGTCGCTGGCACGCGATGGTCGACGTCGAGGGTGACGCGGGACCCGAGACTCGCCGCAGCCATGAACGCGCCCAATCTCACGCTCCGTAGCCTGGGCACGGCCGCCGACGGCTGCGGAAGCGGCTTTCTGACCGGGCGGCTCCTCGTCCGGGGATCAGTCGGAGTCGCGCTGGGCTACTTTCAGCGCGGAGGGCTGATCGTGGCTGCCGGTGACGTCGCCGCCCGGGCCGGGCTCTGCCAGCAGGGCGGAGACCTGGTGCTCTTGGGCCGAACCGGCCCCCTCGCCGGCGAACGCCAGGCGGGCGGCCGCTTGTTCTCACAGCAGTCCCTCGCCGGACCGCACGCTGGCCGCGGGGCGAGGGGGGGCGAACGAATCGACCTCGACTCCTGCCTGGCTGGTCAATGCAAGTTATTGCCCGATGATCAGCTCCTGCTCGATGAAGCGATCCGGCTTGCCAGAACTTTCGGAGCTTTTTTCTCCGTTGAACAAGCCCGCTAGGGGGAAGCCGACGCTACAAGGGGGGAGGGGGGTTGCCTGACTGCCCGTACTCGAAAACCTGTCAACGGGCGGGGAAGTGTCCGATGACTAAACCCATGACCAAGCCCAGCACCGATATGGAGAAGAGGCACCATATCACGGAGAGCCCTAACCTTTCGCAGAGCACGTAATACGCGACGGCGATCGTGGGCATGAGGAGGAATGGCCATCGCAGAGCGACGGCGACAGCAATGACCAATCCCACGACCTCGGCGAGATTGAAGCGCGGTCGGCGAAGATGCGACCGATACCATTCCATGCCTTCTCCCTCGATGGCTCTTGGTAGCGTCTTAAGGATTTGTAAATTCTCGTTTATCGGTGCAGGTTCCGCAATGCGCGGGACAGCCGGACGCCCTCAGGATACAAACAGGGCCTAATTTGCCAGCCGTAGCCGTCTGGACCACTCGCCAGTGCTGGGAGCGGTACTTAGCGACGGACTCTTGTGACCCGAATAACCTGGCCGGTGAGATGGACGGCTTGCACAGCGCCAGATCGACCCGAGTGGCGAGGGAATCGAAGTCCGTGTCTTCCGTGCAGAGAACCATGCCGCTGTGAGGCCGGCCGGCATTGTTAAGGCTGCGAAAATGCTTGCGATTGTGTGTCAGTATGGCTCGGCCGTCTGCGTGCGCAAATGCCAGTACTTCCTCATCTGGGATCCCCAGACCAGCCAAGCCCACCTCAGCTACTGTCAGTACGTCGTGCCCGAGTTGCCGCAATCCTTCGATGGTTGGGACAGGAAAGTTCTCATCAGCGAAGAGACGGGCCAACGGCTAGGCCTCCTCATTCTCTCGGATCTGACGCTCGATCTCATCGATGTGACCGGCCACAAAAGACCAGGCGTTGACCAGGTCTGTCGCTCGGAGGGCGGGGAATGCGCCCAGGATCTGGGCTTCAGTCAAACCAAGACGCCGGTAGTGCTCCAGCGTCCAGACCGGGATTCGGGTTCCCGCGATCCGCGGATCACCACCACACACCCCCGCGGTCGACTCGATCCCCGAGCCGAGGCGGGCCAAGAGCTGTTCGACCGTCGAGAGCATCATTGGAACCCTCCCCATGTCCATTCTAGCGCCTCCTCCCCCACGCCGCAATCTCGGATCCCGAGTGCAACGTAAAGGAGTTGAGCCTGAATCGAACGTGACTCTGGTATCATACTCGGTGCAGGTTGCCCGATTCGCGGGATAGCCTCGCGTCCGCAGGATACCACACAGGACCGTGAACTGAATTGCCAGCCTCAACCGCCGCCTGGACCACTGGTGACTCAGAGTGCTGTCGGCAGGAGAGTGAGCCGATGCGCTCTCATCAGTGGCGTAATTGGCTTGTCAGGCTGGTTCCTCTCTTCGTTTTACCGCTCGCCGGTTCTGGTTGCGACTCCGCACTCGGCCCCGAGCGTTTCCGCACCGTCAAGGTGTCCGGCCGGATCGTCGAGGGCCGAGACCCGGTCAAGGGCGGCTGGATCGAATTCATTCCTGTTGGCGGAACCATTGGCAACCAGCGCTCGGCGCGAATCAAGGCCGACGGCTCGTTCCAGGCCGACAAGGTCGCCATTGGCGAGAACGCCCTGCGGCTGGTGAATACGCCCATTCGTCTTCCCGGCGGCGCACAGCTCTTCGGCGCGTTTACCACGCCGGTTCGTCGCGTCATTTCCGAACATCAAGCCGCGCCGCAAGTGATCGACCTGATCGAGGAGGCCATTCGCTACCAGGCCATGCAGCCGCGACCCACCGAGCGGAACGCGGTGCAGCCAGGAACTTCGCCATGACGATCGGGACGGATGCCGCCGCCCGGTCGCGCGCCGATTCGCAACCGGCCTCCGGTTTGAAGCTGCGGATCGTCTTCCGAGACGGTTCAGGCACCATCCACCTCGACTGGCCAAGCGCTCGTATCCCGGAGGCCATCTCTGATCGAGACGGAACGCTCTGGGTGGATCTGGAGAACCCGGACGACAATGGGGTGGAAGAGGCCGAATCCCTCTTGTGCACGACCTTCGGGTTTCATGCTCTCGCCGTCGAGGACGCACTCCAGGAATCTCACATCCCCAAGATCGATGACTGGGGAGAGTATATTTACCTCGTCTTTCATGGAACTTCTCTGGATTCCGCCCGCGATGAGCTGAAGCTGCACGAGCTTGACATTTTCCTCGGCCGAAACTTCCTGGTCACGTACCACGCCGGGCCCCTTTCGTTTCTGGACCAGGACCGCCGGGCCATCGAGCGCGACGCCCGCGACCGGATGCAACACGGGCCCGATCACTTGCTCTTTCGCTTCCTGGAGCGGGCTGTGGACCAGTCGCTCGAGGTCATCGAAGAACTTGACGACCGCGTTGACGACCATCCAGAACCAGGTGATCGAAAACCCCCGCGCCGAGACGCTCCAATCGATTTTCAGGATCAAGCGAGCGGCCATTCGGTTGCACAAGATTTTCGGCCCTCAGCGCGAGGTCTTGAACCGTCTGGCGCGAGATCCGTACAAGCCGGTTCGGCCCGACCACCGGGTCTATTTCCGCGACGTCTACGATCATGTGGTGCGAATTCACGATATCTCCGAGAGCCTTCGCGACCTGATCGCCGGCACGCTGGAAACCTATCTCTCGGTCATGTCGAACCGTACCAACGACATTATGAAGACTCTGACTCTCGTCACGGTCATGTTCATGCCGATGTCATTTCTGGTGGGTTTTTTCGGCATGAACTTTTTCGGTGAGACTCTGGCCTTCCAGAGGCCGCTGCCCAAGACTTTCTTGTTCGTCGCGTCGCTCCTCGTCATGTGCATCTCGCCTTCGGCCATGTGGATCTACGCCAAGCGCAAGAAATGGTTTTGACTGCTGGGACTGGAAATGAAGCGACCGCGGATCTTCGTTCTCCTCGTCCTGCCGCGATGCCTGGGGTTGTTCTTTGGCGGCTGCGGCGCGATGATTGATCGTTGCAGACCGACGAGGTTCTGAGGCGGCAGCGCGTGAACTCCACGTCAATTCCGGAGTGGACAACCCGATCATGCTAGCTCGCTGGCGGCTCAGGCCGTTTGATTCGGGTCGGATCGCGGCACTCAGCCGAAGTGCTCGAATCTCGCCGCTCGTGGCGCAGCTCCTCATCAACCGCGGATTGGACGACCCTGAGCGGGCGGCCGCGTTCCTCCAGGCCAAGCTGAGCGGCCTGAACGATCCCGAGACGCTTCCGGGCGTCAGCCCGGCGGCCGAGCGGATCACGCAAGCCATCCGCGAAGACCGGACGATCGTCATCTATGGCGACTACGACGTCAACGGCGTCTGTGGCACCAGCGTACTCTGGGCCTGTCTGAAGCTGGCCGGTGCACGCCATGTGTTCTATTACATTCCTCATCGGGTCGAGGAAGGCTACGGCGTCAATGCGGAAGCACTCCGGAAGCTGGCGAAGACCCATGGCACGCCGCTGGTGGTGACGGTCGATTGTGGGATCTCGGCAGTGGCCGAGGCCGTCCTGGCACGGGAGCTGGGCATCGAGCTGATCGTGACCGATCACCATACGATCGGCGCGGAGCTTCCTCAGGCCCAGGTGCTGGTGCATCCTCGTCTGCCGGGAAGCTTGTACCCCTGCGGTGATCTCTGCGGGGCGGGCGTTGCGTTCAAGCTGGCGTGGCAGATCTGCAAGAGTTTTGGAGACGGCAAGAAGGCTTCGCCCCACCTGCGTGATTACCTGGTCCGAGCCCTTGGCCTGGTCGCGCTGGCGACGATTGCCGACGTCGTTCCGCTGGTTGACGAGAACCGGATTCTGGTGCGCCACGGTCTGGCGGGAATCTCCGGGTCGCCCACGGCCGGCGTGCGAGCTTTGATGGAAGTTTCCGGCTGCCTGGGCAAGTCTCGGCTCACCACCGGCATGGTCGGTTTCGGGCTGGCGCCGCGGATCAACGCGGCTGGCCGGCTCGAGCAGGCGATGCAGGCGGTCGCCATGCTGACATCCGACGACCCCGCGCAGGCGCTCGAGATTGCCCAGAAGCTTGACCTGGTCAACGGACGCCGGCAGGAGATCGAGCGCCAGATCGTTCAAGAAGCGCAGGAGATGATCAGGGCCCAGGGCGGTTCCCGCGAGCGAGGCGCGATCGTGTTGGGCCGCAAGGGCTGGCATCCCGGGGTGATCGGCATCGTGGCCAGCCGGCTGGTTGATTTTTACCACCGGCCGACCGTCGTGGTCTCATTCGGCGAAGAGTTCGCTCAGGGCTCCGCACGGTCGGTGCCCGGATTGAACCTCTACGAGGCGATTCGAGATTGCTCCGAGGGGCTGATCAGTTTCGGGGGCCACGCCGCGGCGGCCGGGCTCAAGCTGACCGAGGCTCACTTCCCCGAGTTCGCCCGCCAGTTCGAGGAACGGTGCCGCCAATCGCTCGGCCCCGAGCAGCTTCAAAAAGTGCTCCAGATCGACGCCGAGGTGCCGCTGGGCGTGCTGTCGGTCTCCTTGGTGGAAGAGATTGAATCGCTCGAGCCTCACGGCGTGGGCAACCCCAGGCCGCTGCTCCTGGCCAGCCAGGTACGCGTCGCCGCTGAGCCACGGCTCGTCGGCGAGCAGAAAAACCATCTCCAGCTCAGGCTGGCGCAAGGGAATTGTTACCACAAGGCGATCGGCTGGAACCTGGCCGAGAAGGCCAAGGACCTGAAGCTCAACACGGTCTGCTCGGTCGTGTTTCACCCCTGCATCAATGAATGGAATGGCCGCCGCGACGTGCAGCTCGAGCTCAAAGACTTTAGCATCGAGGAAGACCGAGCCGCGCCGGGCGCGTCGGCGCGGCTGGAGAACGACCGGACGCCGGGCGAGCTTTGAACGATAGGCCCGTGTCGAGAGAGAAAGCCCCGGACGACACTCTTCGCGCTCGATGGTGTTTGATCCGTGTGGGGACTCTTTTCCCATCAGCCGCAAACAGGGAGTTCGACAGACCGGCGGGAGACCACGCGATGAACCTTGAATTCAGACCCGAGCGGAACGCTTCAATCGCGGCCCTGTTCGTTGTCGTCGGCTGCGTGCTTCTTGTACCGCCGTTGGCCACGGCCCAGACGGCCAAGAAGGCCGCCAACCCAACGCCTTTCCAGGACCTTTTCCTCGAACTTGACGCCAATAGCGACCGCGTCATCGAGCTCAGCGAGGTTCCCGAATCGGCCCATGCCGCGTTCCATCGCTTGCTGAAACACGGCGATTCCAACCACGACGGCAAGCTCGAAGCGACGGAATACCGCGACCTTCTTCAGCGGGTTAATTTCAATGCCGCGCTCACTCCGGAACAGCGCGAGAGGCGGTTCAAGAACCTCGACAAGAATGGCGACGGCAAGCTTGACCGGCAGGAGTTTCAAGGAGGGCCGGCCAGGTTCGATCTACTCGATCGAAACCGCGACGGATTCCTTGGCCGGGATGAGCTTCCCTGGATGAACTCGGGCGCGGGGCCACGCAGGCCCGGACCGCAGGCAAAGCAAGCCGCGAGGGCCAAGAAAGCAGCAACGGTCGAGCCGCGCCAAATACCGTAGGGCAACGTTCTGTTTGTCGCACCCGCCAACGTGCAATGCCAGGGTTATCCCAGAACCGGCAGCGCCATCTTCTGCTTCCGTTTTTCTTTCTCGACGAACGAGGCCAGCGGCTTGGTCTCTTCGCCGAAGCGCTCGACCTCCTCGAGCAGCGCCTGGACCATCTCGGCTTCCTTGACGTGCCGGATTGGCACCCCGCGCTTGAAGATGATTCCTTTGCCAGCCCCCGCGGCGATTCCCAGGTCGGCTTCCTTGGCTTCTCCAAACCCGTTGACCAGGCAGCCCAGGATGCTGATCCGGAGCGGGTTCGTCATGCCCTTCATCTTGTTCTCGACCTCAGCAACGATTCGCTCGAGGTCGATATCCAGACGGCCGCAGGTTGGGCAGGCGACGACCTCGGGTTGGGTGACGCGTCGGTCGCAGGCCCTCAGGATGTCGAACCCGGCCGCGATCTCGGGAACAGGGTCGCCCAACAGCGAGACGCGAATGGTGTCACCCACGCCCCGCAAGAGGATCGCGCCGATGCCCGCGGCGCTTTTGAGCGTGCCATATTCCCTTGAGCCGGCCTCGGTGACGCCCACGTGCGTGGGATAGTCGCACTGCGCTGCATACTGCGTGTAGCACTCGACGACGGTCGGCACGTGGCTGGCCTTCAGGCTCACGATCATCAGCTTGTAGCCCAGCTTCTCGGCTGTCTCGATGTACCGTAGGGCGCTTTCGACCATGGCCTCGGGGCAAGGGAAGCCGTACTTGTCGATCAGGTCTTTTTCCAGGCTGCCGGAGTTGACCCCGACCCGCATGGGCACGCCCGCGTCGCGGGCCTTGATCACCACTTCCTTGAACCGGTCTTCGCCGCCGATGTTGCCGGGGTTGATCCTGATCTTGTCAACGGCGCGCTTGCCCGAGGGCGTGCGCGCTTCCAGGCAGGCCAGCGCCATGCGATAATCGTAATGAATGTCGGCGATCAGGGGGATCTTGATCTGATCGCGTATGGCCTTCACCCCTTCGACGTCTTCTTTCTTGGGCACGGTCACCCGCACGATCTCGCACCCCGCCTCTTCCAGCCGCCGAATCTGCGCGAGCGTCGCGGGGGCATCGAACGTGTTGGTCGTCGTCATCGACTGCACCCAGATGGGTTGGTCGCCGCCGACCACGTGATCGTCAACGCCGACTTCTCGGGTCTTGTGCCGCTGGACCGTGGTCGAATAGGCCATCGATCGTCGTCCTAGGTTTTTGTGAAATTTCGATTTAGGGCGTTTTGACAGAGACGCAAATCCATTCGATTATGGTAATCGAACGAGGTTGAATGGTCAAGGCTGGCAGCCAACTGGCGAGCCGGCCGATGTGCACTGGTCGCACGAGATCGTGCGAGATACCAGGGTCGCTTGTCGTCTCGGACCTGAATCAGAGGGTGCGGTTGGTGAGCGCGACGACCGATTCGCGCGACCGCTCGCGGAGCTCGAAGCCGAGTTCTTTCAGGGTCGCAATCATTTTGACGATCGGGCCCGTACCGAGATATTCCTCGTGCGTTTCCATGATCAGGTTCTTGACCCGGCTCCGGAGAATCTCAGCTTCATTCTCGACCAAGGGCACCTCGGTGCCCTCGATGTCGCATAGCAGGTTGATGGTTTCAAAGCCGTACTTCTCGATGAGGCCGCCGAGGCTGGCCGTCGGTACCTGGACAGTGCGCCCGCCCGACGACTGGAGCCTGCCGAACAGGAAATGATCCTGCACGGTGAACTCGATCGTGTCCGTCCCATACCCGATCGCGACGGCCTCGATCGTGAACTGGCAATCGTTTCGCCTTCGATTTTCCTCGAGGAGCGGCAGGAGTACCGGGTTCGCCTCGACGACGATGTGATTCGACGGCCTTTTCAGCATCTTGTTGGTGACGCAGGCCACCACGCCAATCGAGCCGCCGAGCTCGACCGTGGGCCGATCAGGATCGAGATAGCGTCTGGCGAGCTCGATCTCGGCCGTCTCGTAAATCCCGAAAAAGAGCGTACTCTTGTGGCGGGTGGAGATCAGCGGATTATCGACCGACACATCGAGACCGTGGAGCTTGACGTGGTTTCCGCCCAGCTCCACAAGTCGGCCGATGAGCCAGTTGTCCATCCGGAATTCGAGCCAATACCACTGCAGGCGGCCTGTGATGATCCGACGGAGACCCTTCTCATGCAGCTTGCGACGCCAGCGCCGGAGGCGGTTTTCCTCGATCTGTATTTCCATGCCCCTTGTATCCCATTGGCTCTGGTGCTGATCTCGCTGGCGGCGGCTTGACAGCTTATCGCATCAGTCCGAACCTACACTGTCAAGCACGAACCACATCGAAGGTAGCGATTGGCCGACGAGGTTCCGAGCCTCGTGCCAGGGAGGCATCATTCTCGATGGGCCGGATTCCGATTCCTCACGGGTTGAAACGGCTACTGGTCCCGATCTGGAACGAAGCTCATCGGCTAGGATGGGCCATCCGTGAATACGGCGGATCCATCGTTCGCGGCCGGCTGGAACACTGCGCGGTCTGCGGACGATTTCGACCCATGATCTACAGGCGCAGGGTCGTTCCACACCGGCTCGAAGTGCTTTGGGGATTGTCTGGCAAGCTTGCCACCGCCTTGGCCCGCAAGGAGTCTTGCGATTGCGCCGCGCTGCGGCGCCCAGCTTCGCGCCAGGCGGATGGCGGATGTGATCCTGGAGACTTACCCGGTGGGCGATCCGCCGTCACCGGCCCGGTCGCTCGCCGACTGGGCGAGCTCGCCACTGGCCCGATCTCTGCGCATCGCCGAGATCAACCGGATCGAAGGGTTGCACGAGCAACTCCACGGTCTGCCCGACCTGCGCCTCTCCGACTATGAGCCCGGCGCAGCGCCCGGCGAGGTTGTTCGCGGTGTTCGATCGGAAGACCTGACTCGACTGACCTATCCGGACGAGTCTTTCGACCTTGTGCTCACGTCCGAAACTCTTGAGCACGTGCCCGATCTGACCGCAGCCTTGGGCGAGATCCACCGGGTTTTGCAACCCGGCGGCCGGCACATCTTCACGATTCCCCTGCTGCCCGGCGTACCCAAGACGTTCGCTCGGACCGTGGTTCGTTCCGATGGCACGCACGAGCTGAGGGCACCGCAGATCCGTCATCCCGGCGGTGACGTCGGTTATCCCGTATTCACCGAGTTCGGGGCCGATTTCCCGGAAATCCTCCGCGCGGCGGGCTTCGATGTGGCCGTGCATTTCGGCCCGACCACCGAAGATGACCTCGCGCAGGTGTATGTTTGCCAGAAGGTTGAAAGAGGGCTGGCGATGACTACCTCGTCCCTGGCGACTCCAGGACCGGGTTGACCCGGTCAACATCGGCCTGGCTGAGCTTGTAGATGTCGATCGAATGGCCGATCCGCTTGATGGGCGTGAACTGCTGGAAGTAACTGAATGCGTATTCCTGGGCGTTCCACGCGGGGGACCAGGCATCGGGCAGGGCGGGAGAAGGATCATAGAGCCGCCAGGCAAGCCGTGAACGAGCGTAGCGCTGACGGCATAGTAACCGGGGGACAGGCGCCGGGCCGGTCCGATCAGACGGCGTGGCGGAAGGGGCGGGTCGTTGTCCATCGGCTTGGTCGTGCCGGGCATGACCGGAGGCAGGAACCAGGGAAACGGATCTCCCCGCAGCGTGAAGATCGACGGGTTGATCTGGCCGAAATACGCCAGTCCGATCGGCTGATCGCCAAGATTCTCGCGGCACCACTCGCGAAGGGCAACCAGGTCTTGGCCCCAGTCGAGGTTGCTGTCGATGAGCCGGGCCGGCGCGCGATCGGGCCCGCCCGAAGCCCAGTTGAAGTAGGCCAGGTAGTGCGGCGAGATCTGGACGGTCGCCCCGATCGTCATGAGAACGCACCCCGCGACGAATGACCGCGCGGCCGCTCTTCGAGTGCCCGACAATCCTTCCATCCACGGCACAACCTTGCCCACGGCGATCAACACATAAGGGAAAATCGACAATACGTAGCGGAGACCGAGGTTGATGTTGGTGAGAAAGCTCATCGCGAAGAGCACGACCAAGGGAACGGTGGCCAGGCAGATCTCGTCGAACCATGATTCTCGCGTGCGCGTTCGCAAGAACAACACGACCATCGAGAGCAAGACGAGCATCCAGGTTCCCTCGGGAACCTTGTAGAGAAGGGCACAGAAGTAGTAATCCCACCAGCCGGAGTCCCGCAGCTCCCCATTCAGGTAAACCGGGTAGCCCGCAACGCTGTTGTCGGCCGATCCGGCTTCTTTCCGGGCCGTCGCCGGGTCGCCGGCCCGAAGCGCTGGAAAGCCCGATGTCAAACGGTTGGGAATGCCTTCGGTCTCGATCTTCTGCTCATCGAAGCCAAGCACATAATGCTCGGGCAGCGGCACTGGCAGGCCGGCCAGTACGGTGTTGCGAAATCGGTTCTCGCGAAAAGGCCAGAGCATGGCGAAGAACCAATTCTTGGTTGCGGGGGCGTGCCGGATTCCTCCGGCCACAGGTCGCGTGAGCGAGCCCGACGCGAACTCAAACCGGCCCAAGGGAATGCCGACCCCTTCGAAGAGGTAACCCGCGTCGATCACAAGGATGCTCAGCGCGACGATCAAGCAGCCGTGAGCGAGACCCCACGCGGCGTGGAGGAACAGTCGCTCTCGAGGCGCGGTCAAAGCAAGCTGAACCAACCACAAGAACGGCCACACCGCGTACAGCAAGAAGCATGCTGAACTTCGTCAACTGGGCCAGGCCCAGCAAGAGCCCCGCGGCCGCGGCTCGCGCCCACGACGGGTTGCGAAGATACCGCCAGAAGAAATAGGTCGCGGCGACGCCCATCGCGGTCGAGCCCAGGTCGGTCGTGATCAACCGAGCATGCGCCAGGATGTTGGGGCAAAACACCCAGAGGCACAGGCTCAAGAGCCCGCCGCCGGTGCCGTACAATCTTCGCGACCAGGCGAAAACAATCAGTCCGCCGAGTACCGAAAACAAGCGGCATCACCATCCGCGCCAGGCGAAACAGCTCGAAGTATCGATCGATGTTCAAGAAGGCAAACGTCTGGGAAAACGTGGTCGGGGAAGGCTCGGGCGAGGTCCAGCTCGGCTGCTGGTAAACCGGCGCCGTGACCGGTTGGGCCCACACGACCGGCAAGGCGGCGATCATCTTGATCAGCGGCGGGTTATGGTGGTAGAGCCGGAAAGTATGCTTCTGCCAGTAGGTGATACCGGCCGGCAGGTGAACCACTTCGTCAACGGTCGGGTTCTCCTGAATCAGGCTGCCTCGGCCAAAGCCACATGTAGGGCCAGCAGCCCAACAACCGCCAGGGCGGTCCACAGTCGACGCCACCTGGCGGCAAAGGCTTGTTCCTGCTTCTCGGGCTGCTGCGCGGAGCGGGCGGGTCCGCTGCGCGGTTCGCGATCAGAGCGGGACTGGCTACCGCTGTCGAGGCTTTGGAACGGGGTGGCTTGCGAATCTCATCGCCCTCCGGTCACATCCGAGACGAGCAGGCAGATTGCCTACCACTTGTAGTCCACCAGGGCGCTGATCGATCGAAAGGATTGGCGAAGATCTTGATAAAGCTGCCGGTAGATCGCATAGCCCAGATCGTAGAAAGACTTCGCTCTCGAATCGACGGCCGTCGTTTCCACCGCCCGGATCGTGGCATCACAGGCCTCGGGCACCGAGGCGAACCCGCCTGTTCCCACCTGCGCCAGCAGGGCGACGCCGAACGCGGGGCCCTCGGTCGAGTTCAGCGTATGTGTATTGCAGCCATAAATGTCGGCCTGGATCTGCCGCCAGAGCGGGTTCCGCGCCCGCCGCCCGAGAGGCGAACCTGGTCGATGGACACACCCATTTCGCGAATCAATTCGAGGCTGTCGCGCATGGCGTAGGTGGCCCCTTCAAGCACGGCGCGGATCATGTGCAGGCCGGCCGTGGCGCACGGTCACGCCAATCCATCCCCCCTTGGCATCGGGGTCGAAATGAGGCGTTCGCTCGCCGGTGAGGTAGGGTAAAAAGAAGAGCCCCTCGGCCCCTGGCCCAGCCAGTGCCGCTTCGCCCGAGAGCAAGAAATAGGGATCGACGCCCTGCTGCTTGGCAAGTGCCACTTCCGCCTTGCCCAGCTCGTTGCGGAACCACTGGAAGCTTCCCCCCGCCGAGAGCACGACGCCCATCACGTGCCAGGCGCCGGGGACGGCATGGCATCCGCGCTGAAGCCGGCCCAGGGGATCAAAGCCGGGCTGATCGGCGTGCGCGAAGACGACCCCGGAAGTTCCCATCGTTGCCGATACGACGCCTTCCCGTACGATCCCGTTGCCCACGGCCCCCGCCGGCTGGTCGCCTCCGCCGCCTACGATCGCCGTGCCGACGGCAAGGCCGGTGGCCCGCGCGCCAATCTCACTCACTTGCCCGGAGACCTCGGGGCTCTCGTGGCAGTGTGGCAAGAGCACGGGATCAAGATCGAGCTTCGACAGCAATTCGCGGCTCCAGCGGCGATTGGCTACGTCGAGCAGCAGCGTGCCCGACGCATCGCTCACCTCGGTGGCGAAGGTTCCGGTCAAACGGTACCGCACGTAATCCTTGGGCAAGAGAACCTGCGTGATCCGGTCCCAGTTCGCCGGCTCGTGCTTGCGAACCCACAAGATCTTGGGCGCCGTGAACCCCGTCAAGGCCGGGTTGGCCACCATCCGCACGAGTGCCTCGCGCCACCGGCCCGGTCCTCGATTTCCTCGCATTCCGCCGCCGTGCGCTGATCGTTCCAGAGCAGGGCCGGGCGCACTACCTCACCGGCTTCATCCAGGAAAACCGAGCCGTGCATCTGACCGGAGAGGCCGATGCCGGCAACGTCCGCCGACGCGAATTTGCCGGCAGCAAGCACCTCCTGAACCGTCTTGATCGTGGCGTCCCACCAGAGCCCGGGGTCTTGCTCGGACCAGCCCGGCCTGGGGTGGTCGCAAGGGTACTCCGCCGAGGCCGCGGCGAGGATCGTCCCCCGCTCGTCGATCGCCAGCGTCTTGGTTCCCGAGGTTCCAATATCAATCCCCAGCGTGATGCTCACGTCGCGACCTCCCAGCGCTCGCCACAACGCAAGATTCTTGGCTCGACGCCCGGCGGCAACCGCCGTGCGTCGGTTTCAAATGCGGCGATCGGCACAGTGTTGAAGGTAAACATATCAAAATGATGCGGTACGACGTGGCGCGGCTTGATCGCCGAGGCCAGTTCGACCGCCTCGGCCGCCGTCATGTTCCCAGGCACGCCCCTGGCCGGGTCGCGGCCGTTGATCGGCAAGAACAAAACGTCGAACGGCTCTCCTCCCAGCTCGCGCTCGAGGCCTTCGTAGGCAAGACAGTCTCCGCTATGATACACGCGCAGGCCCGCCGACTCGATAACATAGCCGAGATAAAGATGCCGGCCTTCGTCGTCCCGATCAAGACGCTCGTGCGCCGAGGGTACGGCCCGTATCCGGAACCCAGCCCGTTCCACCACGTCGCCCGCAACGACACCGATCAGCCTCTCACCTGGTAGACCCAGGCCCAGCGCGTGTTCTCGAATCGCCGCCGGCAAGACTAGCGACGCCCGTGGCGAGGCAGTCATCAGATCAGGCAGTGTCCTTGGATCAAGGTGATCGGAGTGCTTGTGACTTGCCAGCACCAGGTCGACCGAGCACAGGTCCGCCCCGCGCAAAGGGGCGCGCGTCATCCGCACGTGCGGACTCGGCGTTCCCGCGTATTTCGTAGTGAGATGCTCTGACAGATACGGGTCGATGACAAGCATCCCTTGCCGTGACTTGATCACGAAGCCGCTCTGCCCGAGCCACCAGATCGACAGCGACCCCTCGTCCGGCATGGTCCGGCTGATCTCTTGCTGAAGCTCGGGACCTTGGAGGATAGGTTCAATCATAAGCATCGGCCTTTAATGAAGAGTTGCCAGTTATCAGTTGCCAGTTGCCAGAGAAAGCATAGAGGGATCGGCGGCTAATCGCTTGCGTCCCCACTGGCAACTGGCAACTGATAACTGGCAACTCTCCCCACATTAACTGGCCACTCCCAGCTCACGGCGGACAATTAAGGCCCCTTTAGACAGCGCTAGAGCTTTGGCGACGGCGATATGACGGGCGGTCTGTGAGAACCCGCAATCAGGTGTGATGGAAACACGTTCGGCGGGCACGAACTCGAGGACTTTTCGAATGCGGGCTGCGACGAGATCGGGCGGTTCGATCCAGGTGTTCTTGACGTTGACGAGGCCCACGGCGATGTCCATCGCGTGAGGAAGCTCGGCGAGTAACTCGATTTCGGCGAGCTCGCGGCTGGCGAACTCGAGCGCGAGCTGGTTTACCTTGGCCCGGCCGATATGCGGAAACAGGGGTCGGTACGACCTCTGGCCGACCGCCCTGGCGCGGTAGTTCCCAAAGCACATGTGCATGCTGATGTAGCAATTTACTCCTAAAGTCGCTCGGCCGATCACGTCGAGGAAATAGTCAGGGGAGTCGGGATGGCAAGCAAAACTCGGTTCATCAAGCTGGATGAAGTCGACCCCCGTGGCCGCGAGGGCTCTGAGCTCAGCCGCCACGATCGGTATCAAAGCTTCCGTGACGCCGGTTCGATCGGCGTAGACGTCTCCTCCGTCGATGCACCCAGCGAGTGTGAAGGGCCCGGGGATCGGAACCTTGAGCGGCCCAAGGGTGAACTCGCGAACGCGATGATACTCTGCCACGATCCCCAGCCCCTGCGGTGCCGAAAGAGGTGCGATACACCGGTAGCGATCGCGCTGATCGTGTGCCGGAGCGCCCCACAGGCGGGGACGGCGAATCGGTTCCAGGCCGTCCAGATACTCGTAAAAGCCCAGGTTGAAATCCACCCGTTGCATCTCGCCATCGGTGATCCGATCCAGCCCGGCGCGGACCTGGTCGTCCACGGCCAGGCGCACGGCGTCGCGTACGGCTTCCTCTCGATCCACCGCGCCGAATTGCTCGGGATGCTTTTTTACATCATTGATAAATTTTTCATACCAGCCAGGGAACGACCAGCTTCCAATCACCGTGGCCGGCAACAGTGGTTCTGCCATCATGCTTGCTCCTGTGGCGCAAGTGCCTGATTCCTCCCTGTCTTGAGTCGAATCTCGTTGCGCCGCGATCGCACCAACGGCTCAGAGGCTCAACGGAGGAAATATGTCCGAAAATCACGCTCGAAGGGCCGCGATTTGTGAGCCTATGAACCCGTCTGTCATGGAACTCGTATTATAGTAAATAGGAGAGTCACTTCCGAGCGAGCGTTTAGACGGTTGGTCAGGGTTTCGTCGCCGAATCCCTTGTGTGATCCACTCTCCGGAGGCTGAGCCATGAACCGCATGGTCATCACGACGTTGAGCATTTTGTCTCTTACATTTGTAGAACCGATTGGCTTTTGTCAACCAGCGGCCTTTGGATCCACAACGGTGAGGCAAAGTAGCCTCAGTGCGACCGACAAGAACGACCTGATTCGATACGCGACCGACACATGGCGATCGTTCGAGGTGCTCGCCCAGCCTAGCGGTTTACCCGCCGACTATATCTCGCGTGACGGTGAGGCTTGGGGCCGCCCATCGATCAAGACGACGCCCACGAACATTGCGTCGTACCTGTGGAGCATACTCGCCGCTGAGCGGCTCAAGCTGATCACCAAAGCGGAATCAACGTCACGGCTCACCCAGACGCTCGGCACCCTCGCGAAAATGGAGCGGTATCACGGTTTCTTTTTGAATGACCTTGATGCACGAACAGGAACAGGCCTGAAAAGCTCCCCGGTAGACTCAAGTCTTCTCAGACCGCTTGTTTCGTCCGTTGACAACGCATGGCTCGCGGCCGCTCTGCTCATGGTTACGAACACCCAGCCGTCACTCCGCGAGCAGGCCTCGAAGCTGCTTCAGCCGATGGACTTTAGCTTCTTTTACGATGCGTATGACCGTAGCGACCCGGTTCGTCACCCGGGGCTGCTGCGAGTAGGTTATTGGGCCGATGACAAGTCGTTCTATTCTCATTACGGAATGCTGAACTCCGAGGCGCGCATCATCAGCTACTTGGGAATCGCCCTGGGACAATTGCCGCCCGAGCATTATTTCCGAATGTTCCGAACTTTGCCGGACCGCCTGGGTTCTCAAGAGCAAATCCCCAAAGGGGTCTCGCGTGAATACCTCGGTATCAAAGTATTCGAAGGATCGTACACTTATCGAGGCCTTCGAATTGTTCCGTCGTGGGGCGGCAGCATGGCCGAGGCGCTCGATGTCCTCGCTTTTTGTCCCCGAAGAAGCCTGGGCGCCACGAAGTTGGGGCGTGAACAATCCTTTGTACGCGCGAGCCCAGATCGAACACGGTCTCACTGAAGCGGGGTACGGTTACTGGGGCTTCTCGCCGGCCAAGAGCCCGAAAGGAGGCTATCGCGTTTACGGGGTCAAGTCGCTCGGTACCTGGCCCGAGGGCTACCTGTCGTACGACATGAACGGGATCGTACCCGAGGCGCTTCAGATCAATTACACACCCAAGTTTTCTCACGGCGTTGTGACACCGCATGCGGCTTTCCTGGGCCTTCGTTATGCACCGCGAGAGGCCATGGACAACCTCCATGCCCTGGCCGCCAGCTTTCCCATCTATGGCCCACTTGGCTTTCATGATTCCGTGGATGTGTCTGCGGGAGTCGTCTCCGGGTGCATCATCGCGCTGAACCAAGGCATCATCATGGCCGCGATCGCCAACGAGCTGGACGATGACTCGATGCGGCATGCCTTCAGCGACGGGTCTGTGGAGCAAAAAATTCGCCCACTCATCGCCATGGAAGAGTTCTCCGCGAGTTCTGTTCGTCAGACCGCTAAGCGGGAATTCAAAACCGATCTCCTTCAGACTGTTCGAGTTAGAATCAAGTGATCGCACCCGGCGCTCCAGGCCAGGCCTCCTCGGTTCCCGTCCTTTCTCCGGCTTCCGCGCCCCGCACACCGTCGCGCCGCCTTTATGCGTCGCGGGACAAATCGCGCCAACGATGCATAGACTGAGCGTCGTACTAATTGATAGAGTATGGCAATCTGTTTGACAAATATTTAACTTGCCGCTACGCTGCTGCCAGACTTAACATGCCTGCGTGACGTTCACCCATGGTCCGCTACCTACCCCCCAACACAGCCTTGCCTCCATCCAAGCCTGCCCAGCTCTTTTTGCCGGGAGCGTTTGAGTCGATTCACCCCAATTACGCGGGCGGACGTCCCGGCGGCTTCTAACAAGAGTATTCTGTTTCGGGATGACTGCATTGCATTTTTATGAACTTTTATGATCATACAATGACAAAACCAAGAAGTCGCGGGCTCAATGGACACGGGCCTGTGTTTTCCAGCTCGAACGAGGGAGCTTTTCCGATGGCATCATTATTCCGGCAACCCCTGAGCCGCCGTGGTTTCCTCACGGTGGGATCGATCGGACTGGGAGGCCTGACGCTTGCTGATCTGCTTCGAGTCCAGGCCCGGGCCGACCTGAAGAGCTACGCCGCGATCGCGGCCAAGGCCGACTCGGTGATCCACATCTTCCTGCCGGGCGGCATCGCCCACCAGGAGACGTTCGATCCCAAGCCGTTCGCCCCGATCGAGTATCGGGGAGACATGGGGTCGATCCCCACGAAGATCGACGGCGAGCGGTTCAGCGAGACGCTGCCCCAGACGGCCCAGGTTGCCGACAAGCTCACCGTCATCCGGTCGATGACCCACGGCGAGGCCGCCCACGAGCGCGGCACGCACAACATGTTCACGGGCTATCGCCCCAGCCCGGCGCTTCAGTACCCCAGCATGGGGAGCGTGATCTCCCACGAGTACGGGCCCAAGAACAACCTGCCTCCCTACGTCTGCGTCCCCAGCCAGCCCAACGTCTACGCCGGCACGGGCTACCTCAGCTCGTCGTTCTCGCCGTTCAGCCTGGGAAGCGACCCGGCCAACCCCGGGTTCCGGGTCCAGGACCTGAACCTTCCCGGCGGCATCAACGAGTCCCGGTTCGCCACCCGCCGGAACGTCCTCGACGCGGTCAACGCCCACTTCGCCAAGCAGGAGAAGAGCGACAACATCGCGGCGATGGACACCTTCTACCAGCGTGCCTACAGCCTGATCAGCTCGCAGAAGGCGCGCGAGGCGTTCAACATCGCCGCCGAGCCGGCCAAGATCCGCGACGAGTACGGCCGCAACGCGGCCGGCCAGCGCATGCTGATGGCCCGCCGGCTGGTGGCCGCGGGCGTGCGGATGGTCACGCTCGCAGTACGGCGGCTGGGACCTGCACTACCCAGATCGTCTCCGGGCATGAAGAGCCAGATGCCGCGCCTTCGACCAGGCGTTCGCCGCCTTGATCCGCGACCTCGACCGCACGGGCCTGCTCGAACCGCACCCTGGTCATGGTCTCCAGCGAGTTCGGCCGCACGCCCAAGATCAACAAGGACGCCGGCCGCGACCACTGGCCCAAGGTCTTCAGCGTGGTCCTCGCCGGCGGCGGCATCAAGAAGGGCTACATCCACGGCGCCTCCAACGCCACCGCCACCGAGCCCGAGCGCGACCCGATCGGCCCCGAAGACCTCGCCACCACGGTCTACCACCTGATGGGCATCGTCGCCGACAAGGAGCTGATGGCCCCCGGCAACCGGCCCATCGAGATCGTCGACGGCGGCAAGGTCGTCAAGGAGCTGCTCGCCTGACGGGTGCCGGAGAGCAGGCAGCACATGAAATGGAGGGCCTGTCTGACCTCGCCGTGCTTGCCAGAGCCGAGAGCCGTACCCATGGCGATCCTGAGCGTCGACCCCATCGAGCTTGCCCGCCTGATCCGCGAACGCCGCGAGTGCGGCGGCGATCGCTATGACGAGGTCTGGGACGGAGTTTATGTGATGTCGCCGCTGGCGGACAACGAGCATCAGGAACTGGGAGTCGACCTTGCACGGCGATCATCAGGCTTGGCACGGGCTTCGACAAGCGGATTCGCATTTTCCCGGGCTGCAACGTCAGCGATCGCCCCGAGCGCTGGAAGAAGAATTACCGCTGCCCCGACGTCGCCGTCTTCCTGCCCGGCAACCCGGCCGAGGATCGTGGCAGCCACTGGTTCGGCGGCCCCGATTTCGCCGTCGAAATCCTCAGCCCGTACGATCGTTCTCGCGAGAAGTTCGGTTTCTATGCCAAGGTCGGCGTCCGCGAGCTGATGCTCGTGGCGCGCCGGCCGTGGTCGCTGGAGCTTTACCGGCGAGCCGGACAAAGACTTGGATGCTCGTCGGCGAATCCGAGCCCGTCCGCAGACTCCGCCGTCCTGATCAGCGCAGTCCTTGCCCTTGGATTTCCGCCTCGTGCCCGGCGACCCGAGTCCGCGGATCGAGGTGAGCCAGGCCGACGGACACCTGCCGCTGGCTTGCCTGAATCACGACCGCGACTCACCCTGCTGACAACCCGACCATGCCTCCCCTGAGCGGATCACCCGGTCCATGAAGCCCTCTTTGCGTCCTGCCGATCGTCTCTCCTGTCCGCATCGCTGGCCTCCGCGGCCAGCCCCAGCCTGGCGGCGATCCGGCCGGTCGGCGGCCAGCGCGGCACCGAGATCGAGGTCACCCTCTCCGGCGCCCGGCTGGGCGACGCCAAGGAGATCCTCTTCTACCAGCCCGGCATCACGACCGTTTCGCTCACGAAGGTCGACGACAACAGCGTCAAGGCGAAGCTCAAGATCGCCGCCGACGCGCCACTGGGCCTGCACGACCTCCGCGTCCGCACGGCGACCGGCATCAGCGAGCTGCGGACCTTCAGCGTCGGGGCACTCAAGGAGGTCAACGAGGTCGAGCCGAACAACGACTTCGCCGCGCCGCAGCCGATCCCGATGAACGTGACCGTCACCGGCGTGGCCGACAACGAGGACGTCGACTACTACGTGGTCGAGGCCAAGAAGGGAGAGCGGATCTCCGTCGAGGTCGAGGGCATGCGGCTGGGGATCACGCATGTTCGATCCCGCCGTCGCGATCCTCAACGCGCAAGCGGTTCGAGCTGGCCTCCAGCGACGACGCGGCCCTGATCTGGCAAGACGGCTTCGCCTCGATCCTGGCGCCGGAGGACGGCAAGTACATCATCCAGGTCCGCGAGAGTGCCTACGCCGGCAACGGCTCGTGCATCTACCGGCTGCACGTCGGCAACTTTCCCCGGTCGACCGGAGTCCTTCCCGCCGGCGGCAAGCTCGGCGAGAAGCTCGCGGTGCGGTGGATCGGCGACCCGGCCGGCGAGGCGACGACCGAAGTGACCCTGCCCGCGGCGACCGTGCCCGGCTTCGGCCTGACCCGCCAGGACGCCGCAGGGCGTCTCGCCCTATCCCAACAGCTTCCGCCTGACCAATCTGGGCAACGTGATCGAGAAGGAGCCCAACGACGACCAGGCCCACGCCACGCCGTTCACGGCCCCCGATGGCGCTCAACGGCGTCATCGACAAGCCGGGCGACGTCGACCACTACGTCTTCGCCGGCAAGAAGGGGCAGACCTTCGACTTCCGGCTCTTCGGCCGGCAGATCCGCTCGCCGCTCGATTCGGTGATGTACCTGGGCAAGAAAGGCGCCGGCGCGGCGGTCGGCAACGACGACGCCGTGGGCCCGGACAGCTACTTCCGCTTCACCTGCCCCGAGGACGCCGAGTACGTGCGTCTGGGTGGTCGATCACCTGGGCAAGGGAGGGCCGGACTACGTCTACCGGATCGAGGTCACGCCCGGTCGAGCCCAAGCTGACGCTCTCGACCAACGCCGAGCAGATTCCCCTGGGCACCGGGCCCATGGCCGTGAGCGTGCCGCGAGGCAACCGCCAGGCGATCCTGATCCTGGGCAGCCGGGCCGACTTCGGCGGCGACCTGAACCTCAGCGTCGCAGGGCCTGCCGCCGGGAGTGGCGATGGAAGCCCCCGTCGATGGCGGCCAGCCAGGCCGTCGTTCCGGTCCTCTTCACCGCCAAGCCCGACGCCCCGCTGGGCGGCACGCTGGCCAGCCTGACGCGGCAAGCCGGCCGATCCCAAGCTCGACGGTCCCCTCGCGAGTTCAGCTCGACCGCGGCCCTGGTGCTGGGCCAGAACAACGTGATCGTCTGGTCGCGGGTCGGTGGACAAGCTGGCCGTGGGCGTGGCCGAGGAATGCCCCTACTCGATCGAGATCGTCGAGCCCAAGGTTCCCCTGGTGCGCAGCGGGTCGATGGGCCTGAAGGTCCGGGCCAACCGCAAGCCGGGCTTCAAGGCCGCCGATCTCGGTGTACCTGCCCTGGAACCCGCCGGGCGTCGGCTCGGCGGGGGGCATCGCCATCCCCGAAGGGCAGAACGAGGCGGTCATCCCCATGAACGCCGACGGCGGGGCCGAGCTGCGGACCTGGAAGATCGTGGTCAACGGCGCCTCGGGCGTGGCCAGCGGCCCGATCCTGGTCTCGTCGCAACTGGCCAACCTGACGATCGCCGCACCCTACCTGGGCCTGACCTTCCAGGCGGCCAGCGTCGAGCAGGGCAAGGAGGTCGACATGGCGATCAAGGTCGCCAAGGCCGTCGACTTCCCCGGCGAGGCCAAGGTCACGCTCGTCGGCCTGCCCAACAAGGTGACGCACCGACGTCAAGAAGATCACCAAGGACACGACCGACCTGGTCTTCCACATGAAGACCGACAAGGTCTCGCCCGCGGGCAACCACGCCAACCTGTTCTGCCAGGTGGTGGTGACCCAGAACGGCGAGCCGATCGTGCACAACATCGGCACGGGCACCCTGCGGATCGACGTTCCCCTGCCTCCCAAGCCGGCCGCCCCGGCGGCCGCCGCCGCCAAGCCCGCCGCGGCCGCCGCCCGCCGCCCGCGGCGGCCAAGCCGCTCAGCCGGCTCGAGAAGCTCCGGCTGGAAAACAAGCAGAAGACCAGGCAGAGTGCCAAGTGCATTCGCCAAGATGAACCGACCGCCGTAACGTTCGTGGATCAGGATTCCGATCTTGTGCACCGATCTTCGAACAAGGACCCCTTCGTGATGAGCCGATCGACCACGCCGATCACGCTGGCTGCTGACGGCTGTCCTCTGCTCGCCGGCCTGAGCATGCACCGGCTTCTCGGGCGATGCCCGTGCCGGACCAGAAGCCGTCGCCGACCCCGGAGCCGGCCCGCTGCCGCTCGCCCCAACCGCGGGCCTCGTGAGCCTCCAGGTCTTTCCCGCCCGAGATCAACCTGACCACCGCCCGCGACCGGCAGTCGATCGTGGTCCAGGCGACCTACGCCGACGGCATCACCCGCGACGTCACCAGGGAGGCCACGATCACGCCGGCCAACCCCGCGCTCGTGCAAGCGCGACGGGGCACGACCTTTCATCCCGCCGCCGACGGTGCAGACGACGCTCAGCGGTCGCCTTCGGCGGCCAAGTCGGTCGACGGTGCCGGTCAAGGTCGCCCAGGCCAGCGCGCAGCCCCCGCTCAGCTTCCGGCTCGACGTGATGCCGGTCTTCATGCGGGCCGGCTGCAACACGGGAAGCTGCCACGGCGCGGCGCGAGGCAAGGACGGCTTCCGGATCTCGCTCTTCGGCTTCGACCCCGAGGGCGACCACTACCGGCTGACCCGCGAGATGGTCGGCCGGCGGATCAACCTGGCCGTCCCCGTCCGACAGCACGCTGCTGGAGAAAGTCGATCGGCGCCGTCCAGCACACCGGCGGCAAGCGGTTCGAGCCGTCGAGCGAGCTCTACCAGACGCTCCACCACTGGATCGAGGCCGGCGCGCCCAACGACGACGTGTCCAAGCTGCCCAAGGTCGTCGGCGTCGACCTCTATCCCAAGGCACGGCGTGCTCGACGGCAAGGGTTCGACCCAGCAGATGACCGCTGCGGGCCCGCTACTCCGACGGCACCGACCGCGACGTCACCAGCCTGGCCGTCTTCCTCACCAACAACGAGGTCTCCGCCGCCGTCAGCCCCGACGGCCTGGTCACCGCGGGCGAGCGCGGCGAGGCGTTCGTGATGGCCCGGTTCGAGACCTACACCGTCGGCTCGCAGTTCATCGTGCTGCCCAAGGGGCTGAAGTTCGCAGTATCCGCAAGGAGCCCGAAGCCAACTACATCGACAAGCTGGTCGCCGACAAGCTCCGCAAGCTGCGGATCGCCCCCTCGGGCCTCTGCGACGACGCGACCTTCCTGCGCCGCGTGTACCCTCGACATCGTCGGCCTGACGCCGACCGTCGAGGAGTACAACCGGTTCATGGCCTCGACCGACCCGGCCAAGCGGGCCAAGCTGATCGACGAGCTGCTCGAGCGCAAGGAGTTCTCCGAGATCTGGGTCAACAAGTGGGCCGAGCTGCTCCAGATCCGCTCGACGATCACGGTCAGCTACAAGTCGATGTTCCTCTACTACAACTGGCTGGTCGAACGGCTCTCCAAGAACATGCCGATGGACCAGATGGTCCAGGAGCTGCTGGGCGCCAGCGGCGGCACGTTCAAGAACCCGGCGACCAACTTCTACCAGACGACCACCGAGACGCTCCCCCTGACCGAGAACGTGGCCCAGGTCTTCATGGGCATGCGGATCCAGTGCGCCCAGTGCCACAACCACCCGTTCGACCGCTGGACCCAGGACGACTACTACGGCTTCGCCGCCTTCTTCGCCCAGATCGGCCGCAAGGGGGCCGAGGACTACCGCGAGACGATCGTCTTCAACTCCGGCGGCGGCGAGGTGAACCACCCCGTCGGCGGCCGGGTCATGGCGCCCAAGTTCCTGGGCGGCGAGGTCGCCCGACGTCGCGCGGCAAGGACCGGCGCGTCGTCCTGGCGAAGTGGCTGGCCTCGCCGCAGAACCCCTGGTTCGCCACCTCGTTCGCCAACCGCGTCTGGGCCCACTTCATGGGCGTCGGCATCGTCGAGCCGGTGGACGACTTCCGGGTCAGCAACCCCGCCTCGAACCCCGAGCTGCTCGAGGCGCTGGGCAAGCACTTCACCGACACGAAGTACGACCTCAAGGCCCTGGTGCGCGACATCTGCAACTCGCGGACCTACCAGCGGACGACCCAGCGGAACGAGAGCAACGCCAGCGACGAGCGGAACTTCGCCCACGCCCTGGTGCGCCGGATCAAGGCCGAGAACCTGCTCGACACCATCAGCGACGGTGACCGAGACCAAGGACAAGTTCCAGGGCCTGCCGCTCGGGGCCCGGGCCGTGCAGATCGCCGACGGCCAGAGCACCACCTACTTCCTCACCACCTTCGGCCGGGCCACGCGCGAGACCCCCTGCTCGTGCGAGGTGAAGATGGAGCCGACGCTCTCCCAGGCGCTCCACCTGCTCAACGGCGACACCGTCAACGCCAAGATCCAGCAGGGGGGCGTGATCACGAAGCTGATGACCGACCAAGAAGCTCCCCGAGGAGCGGCTCACCGACCTCTACATCCGCTGCCTCTCCCGCAAGCCGACCAAGGAAGAGCTCGACAAGCTCCTGCCCCACGCTTGGTCCAGGGCCCACCAGGAACCCAGGCCCTCGAAGACCTCTTCTGGGCGCTGCTCAATAGCCGCGAGTTCCTGTTTAACCATTGATCAGTACGAGTGGCGAGTGGCGACGCTTGCGAGCGACGAGTCTCGACTGACCGCCGACCAGCTTGACCACTGTCCGACTCGCCACTCGAGACCAGACAACCATGCGACCGAAGCTGATGGGTCTGATTCTCTCCGGGCTCTTCCTCTGCGGGCTGGGGGCGATCGTCGCCTCGCTCGCCGACGACGCCAAGGCCAAGGCCAAGGAGAAGATCACCTACTCGGACCACGTGGCCGGCGATCTTCCGCAGCCGCTGCGGCACCTGCCACAATCCCGACAAGGCCAAGGGGGGCTTGAACCTCGACAACTACGGCGCGGCGATGCAGGGGGGCGGGTCGGGCAAGGTGATCGAGCCGGGCGATGCCGAGGGCAGCTCGCTCCTGGGCGTGATCACCCACAAGGAAGAGCCCAAGATGCCGCCGAACGCGGCCAAGATCCCCGACGCCGAGATCGACCTGATCCGCAAGTGGATCGAGGGGGGCGCGCTCGAGACGTTCGGGGTCCACGGCCGTCGGTGAAGGCCAAGCCCAAGTTCGAGTTCAAGCTCGATCCCAAGGCCCTGGGCAAGCCGGCCGGCGCCGCCGGCCATGCCCGAGAACCTGGCGACCGAGCCCTTCGTCCCGCAGGCCAGGCCGAGCGCCGTCGTCGCCATGGCCGCCAGCCCCTGGGCGCCGCTGGTGGCCGTCGGCGGGCACAAGCAGGTGCTGCTCTACCGGACGACCGACCACCACCTGGTCGGCGTGCTTCCCTTCCCCGAGGGCACGATCCACGTGCTCCGGTTCAGCCGCAACGGCGACCTGCTGCTGGTCGGCGGCGGCCGCGGCGGGCAGTCGGGCCTGGCCGTCGCCTTCAACGTGAAGACCGGCCAGCGGCGTCTTCGAGGTCGGCAAGGAATACGACGCCGTGCTCGCCGCCGACATCAGCCCCGACCACGGCCAGGTGGCGCTGGGCGGCCCGAGCAAGGTCGTGCGCGTCTACAACACGGCCGACGGCAACCTGATGTTCGAGATGAAGAAGCACACCGAGTGGATCACGGCCGTCGAGTTCAGCCCCGACGGCGTCCTGCTGGCCACCGGCGACCGCAACAACGGACTGATCGTCTGGGAAGCCCAGACGGGCCGCGAGTTCTTCGACCTGCGGGGCCACACCGCGGCGATCACCGACATCTCCTGGCGGCTCGACTCCAACGTCGTCGCCTCGTCGAGCGAGGACGGCACGGTCCGGCTCTGGGAGATGGAGAACGGCGGCAACATCAAGACCATCGGCGCCCACGGCGGCGGGGTCGAATCGGTCCGGTTCGCCAAGGACGGCCGGCTCGTCTCGACCGGCCGCGACCGCATGGTCCGCGTCTGGGACGCCAACGGCAACAAGCAGCGCGAGTTCGAAGCCTTCGGCGACCTGGCCCTCGAGGCGGTCTTCAGCCACGACGAGTCGAAGGTGATCGCCGCCGACTGGTCGGGCGAGATCCGCGTCTGGGACGCCAAGGACGGCAAGCGCCTGGCCAACCTCGCCGTCAACCCGGCACCGATCGCCGTCCGGCTGGAACGTGCGCAGAAGGCAATGGCGGCCGCTCAAGCCGAGGCCGACTCGCTGTCGAAGCAACTGCCTCCGCTCCAGGCTGCAGTGGCGGCCAGGCCGCCGCCCAGGCGAAGGCCCAGCAAGAGCTGGCCGCCGCCGAAGCCGCCGCGGCGAAGCAGGCGGCCGTGGTGGCCCAGCACGAACAGACGCTCAAGGCCAAGCTCGCCGCTTTGAAGGAGGCGACGGCCACCGCCGAGGCCGCCGAGCAGATCGCCGCCCAGGCCCAGGCCGCCCAGGCCGCGGCCGAGAAAGCCGTCGCCGAGACGGCGGCCGCCGAGAAGGCCGCCGTTGATGCTCTGGCGGCCGCGAAGGCCGCAACCGAGAAGGCGCTGGCCGAGAAGATCGCTCAGGACCCGGCCGTCGCCGCGGCCGCCGCCGCGCTCAAGGCGGCGAAGACTCCCGAAGAGACCGCGAAGGCCGCCGACCAGCTGGCCAGTCAGACCTCGCGAAGTATGGAGCTGATCCAGGCCCTGTCGACCGCCGGTGCTCGCCAGGCCGCCGTGCAGGCGTCCCTCGCGCAAGCAACCGCCGCCAAGGCCGCCGCGCCGCTGGCCGTCCAGACCGCTCAGACGCGAGTCAAAGCCGCCGCGCTGGGAACCCAGGCCGCCCGAGAGTTGTCAAAGCGGGCCGAGCAAGAGAAGGTGAGCGTCGAAAAAACCCTGGCCGACGCTCGCGCCTCGGCCGCGGCGGCCACGGCGGCGGTGAACGGCTCCAAGAAGAAGCTTCGAATCGTCGATCGCCGACAGAACCGCCGCCGAGAAAGCCCTCGCCGAGAAGCAAGCACCCTTTGCCGACGGCGCAGGCCAGGGCCCAGGCGCTCAAGGCCGAGCTCGAGGCGCTCTCGGCCGAAAGCAAGCGATCCGACGCGTCCAAGAACGGCCTGGCCGCGGCGCAATCGGCCCGAGTGATCGGCCTGATCGCATTGCGCGGTGGTGAACGAGAAGCCGCCTCGCGCCGCACTCTTCTTACATTCCACCCACGGCTCTTCCTGAATCACGCCGTCGGGATCGCCGCCGCCTCGAAGAGGCCAAGCTCTGACACGGCGTTTTCTTTGAGGACGTGCTTGCGCACCTTGCCGGTCACGGTCTTGGGCAGGCTCGCCACGATGAAGATATGCTGGGGAATCTTGTAGTGAGAGATCTGCCCCTGGCAATAGGCCCTGATCTCTTCCGGTGAAGGTGCGGCCCCTGCGCGGGGGACGATCCAGGCGGCCACGATCTCGCCGTACTTCGCATCCGGCAGGCCGACGACGGCTACCTCGGCGACGTCGTCGTGATGGTGCAGAAATTCCTCGACCTCGGGCGGATAGATGTTCTCGCCACCGCGAATGATCAGCTCCTTCCGCCTGCCCACGATGCGGTAGGTGCCGCTGTCACCTTTTCGGGCCAGGTCACCCGTCAAGAGCCAGCCTTCAGGGTCGATGGCGCGGCGGGTTGCTTCGGGATTGCGGTAATAGCCCGGCCATCACGCAATGGCCGCGGGCGCAGAGCTCACCGGCGGAGTCGGCCGGGGTCTCGGCACCCGTGGCGGGGTCGACCAGCTTGACCTCGATCCCCGGAATTGGTCGTCCGACAGTGCCGACCCGGAGCGCGATCGGGTCATCGGCCTCGGTGAAGGTGATGATCGGCGAGGCTTCGGTCTGGCCGTAGCCAATGCAGATCTCGCGGATTCCCATCTCGCTCACGACTTTTTCCATCAACGGCAAGGGGCATGGTGCGCCCGACATGATCCCGGTGCGCAGGCTTGTCGTCCTGGCGGCTGAAAACCCGGGCTGCTCGAGCTCGGCCACGAACATCGTGGGCACGCCGTAGAGCGAGGTGCACTGCTCTTGCTCGATGGCCGCGAGCGTCGCCGCGGGGTCGAACGCCGGGGCAGGCACCACGATCGCCGAGCCATACACGGCGCAGACCAGGTTGCCCAGCACGCAGCCGAAGCAGTGGTAAAACGGAACCGGCACGCAGACGCGGTCGCGCGGCGGTGTAGCGCAGCCGCTGGCCCACATAATAGGCGTTCATCAGCAGGTTGCGATGCGTGAGCATCGCGCCTTTGGGCAGGCCCGTCGTTCCGGAGGTGAACTGGATGTTCTGCACGTCGCCGGCCGCCAGCCCATTCTCGCGGGCTTCCAGCGTCGGCCAGCGAGCAACCTGCCTGCCTCTCAAGGTCGGTCCAGGAGAGCCATCCCAGTCCCGGGCGGTCCGCCAGGGCGATCAGGCGCTTCAGCCGGGGCAATCGCTCCCAGCTCCAGTCGCGGCGCCGACGCACAAGCCGCTTCCGGGCAGACGGAATGGACCATGCCGACGAAGTCCGACCCCTTGAACGCACAGCCGACCACGAGCGTGCTGACATCGGCCGCGCGCAGCGCGTCCTCGAGCTCGTGGGTCCTGTAGGCGGGGTTGACGTTCACGAGCACTGCACCGATCCGCGCCGCGGCAAACTGGGTCACGACCCATTCGGGCACGTTCATTGACCAGATGCCCAGGTGCTCACCCGCCTCGACGCCGAGCTCGACGAGCGCCCGGGCGATCTGCTCGACGCGCCGGCCCAGCTCGCTCCACGACCAGCGGACACCCAGCGCGGGGAAGACCAGCGCATCGCGGTCGGGGTGGGCGGCGACGGTCGCTTGCAAGACTTCGCCGATCGTCTTGTCGCTCACCCAGGGAAGCGGTCCGTCATCGGATACGGTCATGGTCCACCTCCGTCCGACCTGGCCGGTTGCGCCGGCAGGTTCATCCTTGCCTGCTCACTCGGGTTACATCCATCGCGGCGGCCGTTTTTCCAGGAAAGCGAGGATTCCCTCCTGAGCCTCATCGGACACACGGATCGCCGCGCTCACGGCGGCGGCCCCACGTAAGGTCTTGGGCCGGCCTTCGGTCTCATCGAGCAGCCGCTTGATGGCGGCGACGGCCAGAGGCGCCGCTTTGGCCAGATCGTGGCCGATCCGAATCGCCTCTGCCAGGCATTTCTCCGGCGTCGTGACCTGGTTGACCAGCCCCCAGTTGTAGGCGATCGTCGCCGAGATCAAGTCTCCCGAGAGCAGCAGTTGACGAGCGCGACGGTCGCCGATCAGCCGCGTCAGGTCGAACATGACGACCGCGGGCACCATTCCACGCAAGACTTCAGGGTAACCGATCCGCGCCCGCTCGGAGGCAACGGCGAAGTCACATGCCGCCATCAGCCCCGCTCCGCCGGCGAGGGCATCGCCGTTGAGAGCGGCGATCGTCGGCTTGGGCAGTGTGTGAACGCGTTGAATCAGATCGGCGTATTCCTGGAGCGTGACGACGGCGTGCTGTTCGGCCTCGGCGCCCCCGCGCTCCTCGGCGGCCTCTTTCAGGTCCATGCCCGCGCAGAAGACGGTACCCGCGCCGGTCAGGACCACGCGCGGATGTGGGGGTCGTGGCCCGCCCGTTCGACAAGGCGGTCAAGCTCTGCGATCAGTCCGCGGGACAGCGCGTTTCGTTTGTCGGGGCGATTGAGCGTGAGCACCGCGACCGGCCCGTCGTCGTGACGCCTTACGAGGTTTTCATTCATTTCATTGCCTTTGCGGAGTCGTCAGAAGGGCCAGTCGCGGAAACCGGTAGACGCATCTCGAGGAGTGCCATCCCCAGGGCCTTCCCTTGCGTATCCAGGCGAAGCGAACGGCTTGCTCCACCTCCGAGTGCCTTTTCGATGACGAAGTTGAACGCCCGTAGACGGGGCAATTCATAACGCCTCACCGCGCCGATGTCCAGCGGCCGCAGGTAAGCTGCGACGGCGGCCTCGGTCAAGAGCCTACGCAGGGCTTCAAAGCTTAGCGTCGTCCCTGGCCACGACTCCGATATTCGAGGTATTTCCCTTGTCGCCGCTCCGCGCGTGCGCCAGATCGCCCAGCCTGATTGTCGAGTGCGTTTCAACCATTCTGCATCCTTTTTCCGCGTTGATCAATGATCTGCTTGCGGTGCGCTCTCGCGCTTGCTCCACTCGGCCGCTGTGCGCACGGAGAATTTCGCCTCGACCAGGGAGCGCGGAATGAGCGCCGGCCAGTAACCGAAAGCCGGCCGGGGAGTCGGCCGACCGGCCGCATAGCCGGCGATCCCCGGCGGGCCGGAGGTCACCAGCGGCGCCAGCTCGCGACAGAACCGCTCGACCGCCCGCCGATCACGATCGCGCACGGTGACTCGCAAGATCACTTCCCAGGGGTTCTCTCCGAGAGGAACCACGCCGGGCACAACGTCGCCGCCGCCGAAGCACTCCACCAGTGAATCGGCCAGCGAGAAGCCCGCCCGGCGCACACGCTCGAGGACGACTCGCCCCGGCGGCTCGGGCCTTCTTTTCCGCATCGCGTCCGACGACGGCGAGCATGCCGCTGGCTGTCCAGCCGTCTCGATAGACCATGGCCAGCTTGAGCCGATCCGACGGCGGCCGGCCGGTCGCTCCCCGGACCGACGACCCGATCCGGTCCGTGCCTCGACGACGTCCAGTGTCGTGAAATCGACGTCGACGTCCGGCGTGCGATAGTGCGCGGGGTCGTCGATCTCGTAGAGCAACTGCTCCGTGACCGTCCCCGCGCTGACGATCCCGCCGGTCCCCTCGGGCTTCGTGATCAGGCATGAGCCGTCATGCTCCACCTCGGCGATCGGATAGCCGATGCCAGCCAGGTCGGGGAGCTGGCCCACTCATGCCAGAGGCCGCCGGTCGCCTGTGCGCCGCACTCGATCAGATGACCGGCGACGCTGGCCCCTGCCAGCCGGTCCCAGTCGTTCCACGACCAGCCGTGATGAGCCGCCGCCGGGCCGACCGTCAGCGATGCGTCGGCCACGCGGCCCGTGATCACGATCCGGCCGCCGGCCTGGAGCGACCGGGTAATCGCCTGTGCGCCGAGGTAGACGTTGGCACTCTGGAGCCGGTCAATCACGCTGGAGACCGGCTCTCCCGTCTCGAGGTGATCGAGGGAAATGCCGGCCTCATGCCACGCGGGAACGCGCGGCAGCACGTCGTCACCAGTGACGATGCCGATCGGCAAATCGCCCAGGCCCGCAGCCGCCAGGATCTCGCCGCACCGCCTGGCGCAAGCGGGCGGGTTCAGGCCGCCGGCATTCGTGACGATCGGTCAGCCCGGGCTGCTCGGCCAAGACCGGCAAGAGCCTTTCGACCAGCTCTGGAAAATCGCTGACGAAACCAGCCGCGGGATTCTTCGCCCGCACGTGGCTCAGGATCGCCAGCGTCAGCTCGGCCAGGTATTCGAGCGTCAGACGTCGAGCCGTCCGTCGCGCGCCAGCAGATAGGGCGCGTCCAGGTTATCGCCCCAGAAGCCCGCGCCGTTGCCGATTCGGATGGGAGGCTTGGCTGATATCGACATGGCCTTGCTCCGGGTCGAAGAGCTCGCGCAGCTCGCGATCAAACCTGAAACACCCCCGTCGTGATCGGACACGTCTCGCGGTACCGCGTGGCCACGTCGAAGGCCTGGATCAGCACCTCGCGGGTCTGCGCCGGCTCGATGATCGCGTCGATCCAGAGCCGCGCGGCGGCGTAGCGGATGTCGGTCTCGCGATCGTATCGCTGGCGCAGCTCCTCGCTGAGCCGGTCGAGCTCGGCCTTGTCGATCTCCTTCCCCTGTCGCTTGAGCGCCGCGACGTTCACGTCGAGCATCGTCCGCGCGGCCTGCTGGGCGCCCATCACGGCGTACCGGGCGCCCGGCCAGGCGAAGAGGAAGCGCGGGTCGAACGCCTTGCCGCACAGGGCATAATGCCCCGCGCCGAAGGAATGGCCGACGATCAGCGTGATCTTGGGCACCGTGCTGTTGCTGACGGCGCTCACGAGCTTCGCGCCGCGGCGGATGATGCCGGTTCGCTCGGCGTCGCGGCCGACGTCGAAGCCGTTGACGTCCTGGATGAACAGGATCGGCAGCCGGCTCTGGTTGCACTCGAGCACGAACCGTGCGGCCTTGTCGGCGCTGTCGGCGTAGATCACGCCGCCGAACTGGATAGGGCCCGCCGCCCTCGGGCCGGAACCGCAGGCGCTGGTTGGCCACGATTCCGAGCGCGATTCCGCCCAGATGCCCGAAGCCGCAGACGAGCGTCCGGCCGTACTCGGCCCGATACTCGTCGAACCGGCCGCCGTCGAGCAGGCAGGCCAGCAGCTCGCGCACGTCGTACTGGGCCGACGGATTCGGTGCGGACCACGCTTGATAGAGATCCTCGGCGGGACGGCGAGCGGACCTTCGATTGCCGGGCGCGATGCATCGGCCGCTGGATCGGCGGGCAACAGGGCGATCAGCCGGCGCAGCCGTGCGAGGCAGGCGTCGTCATCGGGCTCGCGATAGTCGATCGTGCCGCTGATAGCCGCGTGAACGTGGGCGCCGCCCAGCTCTTCGTGCGAGATGTTCTGGCCGATCGCGGCCTTCACCAGCGCCGGCCCGGCGAGGTACAGGCCCGATCCCTCGGTCATGAGCACGGTGTCGCAGAGCACCGGCAGATACGCCCCGCCGGCCACGCAGTTGCCCATGATCGCCGCATACTGGGGAATGCCCTGCGCCGAGAGCACGGCGTTGTTGCGAAAGATCCGGCCGAAGTCGTCCTCGTCGGGAAAGACCTCGTCCTGCATCGGCAGAAAAACGCCCGACGAGTCGACCAGGTAGACCAGGGGCAGCCGGTTCGGCGCCGGCGATCGACTGGGCCCGCAAGATCTTCTTGATCGTGATCGGAAAGCAGGCGCCGGCCTTGACCGTGGCATCGTTGGCGACGACCATGACCCGGCGGCCGTGCACCGAGCCGATCACCGTGACCACGCCCGCGGCCGGCGCTCCGCCCCATTCCTCGTACATCTCGATACGCCGGCCCAGAGGCCCAGCTCGAGCGTGGGCGCGCCCGGGTCGAGCAAGAGCGCGATCCGCTCGCGCGCCGTCTTCCGCCCCTTCTCGTGCTGGCGCTCGATGGCCTCGGCACCGCCCCCCAGGCGAAGCGTTCCTCCATCGCCAGGATCTGCCTGCGTCTCGGCGAACAGCGCGGCTCGGTTTCCTGGCCCGTTCGGTTCCGGCCGATGGCGCAGATTCGTGTCACGCGGCGATCTCTCGTCCTGATTGAATCTGGCTCGAGTTCGTCTGCTCAATGCAGCCGCGGATCGGTCGCCGCGATGATCGCGCTGACGGCCTGCTGGTTGAAGCCCTTGTAGCCCTCGCGGCGCTCAAGGTTTTCGAGGTGGCTGCCGATCGCGCCTTCGCGGAGGAACTTCGCATGCTGCTCGGCGTCGATCCAGCCCTGCGCCAGCGCCCGGTCGGCGCGATGCTTCGAGACCGGCCAGCGCTCGCCGGCCGTGAACGCCTGGCGCAGGAACGGGAAATTCGAGAACGGCGGCATGGTCTCGATGCCGGCCTCGGCCTTCAGTCCGTCGCGCAGGGCGTCGAAATCGAACTGGGCTTCCAGGTGATGCATGCCGGCCTCGAGAATCGACTCGCCGTGCGAGCGCGACCCAGAGCCCGACCGTGCCCGGCCGGGGCAGGTCGGGCAGCGACCTGGTGCGCGAAGTCCTGGGTCGGCCTCCTCGGGGGCCAGGTCGAGGTCGGCGAAGATGACGATCCCGGTCGTCGGGATGCTCGAGGATCTGGGCGCCCCAGCCCGGCGTGGGCCCCGGCGTGGAACCGCTCGCGAAGCTCGAAAGCCCAGTCGCGTGAACATCGCCATGATCCGCGGGAAGAACCGCCGCGAGCAGCGGAACGTGTGATGGTCGTGGTTGGCCCAGCCCAGGCCCAGCCGATCCTGCCGCGCCTTCTGCACCCGGGCCGCCCGGTTCCGCGACTGCCAGTACTCGCGCTCGACCTCGAAGATCGAGGTGGCAGGCCAGGTCGGTCGAGCCCGCCAGCTCGATGACCGCGGTCGAGCGTCGCCTCGGTCGCGTCGAATCCCTGCGTCGTCGTCGTCGAACCGGCGCCTGCGCGCCAGCCAGAGGTCGCGCGCGGCCAGGGCGTCGCGGGCCGCGTGCGGCTTCATCCGCCCCTCCCGGGCCAGCTCGCCGGGAAAGGGCTCGAACCCCAGGTAGCCCGCGCCGCTCGACCACGACCAGGTTCGTCCGGTCGCCCGGGATCCGGCGCCGACCGGTAAGGGCCCAGCGGATAGCCCAGGATCTCCAGGCCCAGGTCGTGGGCCCGCGAGAACGCGGCGACCGACTCCACCTTGATCGCCAGGTCGCGAACGCCGATCGCTGCCGCTGCCGTTGCCTGGCTCCGGCCGATGCGACAGCGCGATCCGGGGAAAGATGCCGCCGGGATGTGCGATAGACCGGAACGCCCACCGCGTAGATGACCCGGCTGCCGCTCGTAGCCGAGCGTCGCTCAGGGTCCTGGCCAAGGCGCTGGTGCCCGCGACGACCAGGTGGTCGACCCAGACCTTAAACGGCGTGCCGGTCTCGCGCATCATCCGCTCTGCCAGCTCGGCGGCGAAGGCGATTGCCTTCAAGGGCCGTGGCGATCAGCCGTCGACGAACGCTTCGGTCTCAGGCCAGCGCTTCCATTCGAAATCGAGCAGGCGGCTTCGGGCGCCGTGAGCGACGGTCATGGTTGTTCGTCCTCCTGGTCGATGGTGCGGCTGCGGCTACACGGCTCGTGGCCTAGACGAGCACAGGCGTGGCCATCTCGGCTTCCGTTGTGATTGCGTCGGTCCTCGCTTCGTCCATGGCCGCGGCCATGGCCGCGTCGAGCAGCTCCAGCCCGATCTCGACCTGGCGGGCCGTCAGGCAGAGCGGCGGGCAGAACCGGATCGTGCTGGCGCCGCAGGGGAGCAAGAGCAGTCCGCGGTGGAACGCCAGGTCGATGATCCAGTCGCGCAGCCGCGGTGCTGGCAGTTCGCCGAGATCTCTGGACCTCGGCCCCGATCATCAGGCCCAGCCCGCGCACCTCGCGAATGAACGGATATCGTCAGGGCCAGCTTTTCGAGCCCCGCGCGGAGCTGGGCGCCGCGTGCTTCCGGCGTTGGCTCGATAACGCGTCTCGATCAGCCGCAGCGATGCCAGCGCGGCCGCGCAGGCCACCGGGTTGCCGCCGAATGTCGAGGCATGGCTGCCGCTGGGCCAGTCCATCACCGACGCCCGCGCCACGATCGCCCCCAGCGGCAAGCCATTGGCGATTCCCTTGGCCAGGCAGACGATGTCTCCGTCGACCCCCCAGTGCTCGGAGGCGAACATCTTGCCGGTCCGGCCGATTCCGCTCTGCACCTCGTCGAGCACCAGCAGGACTCCTGTGCTCGTCGCAGAGCCTGCGCAGACCCGGCAGGAATTCGGGGGGCGGAACGATGTAGCCCCCCTCGCCCTGGATCGGCTCGACGAAGATCGCCGCCAGCTCGTCGGGCGGGCAGACCGTTCGCAGCAGGGCGTGCACGCTCTCGAGATCGCCGTAGCGAGCATGGTGGATCTCCGGCACCAGGGGTGAGAAGCCCCGCCGCTGCATCGGCTTGGAGCCGGAAAGCGACATCGCCCCGTAGGTTCGCCCGTGAAACGCGCCCAGAAACGACAGGGCGCGGTTCCGTCCGGTGTGCCGCCGCGCCAGCTTGAGCGCGGCCTCGATCGCCTCGGCACCGCTGTTGGTGAAGAAGACCCGCTTTGGCGTCAGTCCCCGGCGCCAGCGCGGCCAGCCGCTCGGCCAGCCGGACCTGCGGCGCATAGTAAAAATCCGTCCCCGACATGTGGATCAACCGGCGGCTCTGACTCTGGATGGCCGCGACCACCCGCGGATGCGAATGCCCGACGTTCGTCACCGCAATGCCCGCCGTGAAGTCGAGGAACCGGTTGCCGTCCATGTCCTCGACCATCGCCCCGCGCGCGCGGCGAACCACCAGCGGATAGACGCGCGTGTACGACGGCGACATCACCCGCTGGTCGCGCTCGAGCCAGGCTGCGCTCCGCGGGCCGGGCAGCGGCCCAAGAATCCGCGGTTCGTCGCGATGAAGTGGCACCATGTCCTCAGAAGTCCTTTCGCTCTTCGACCCGTGTTCCTTCCCAGATACACTCAATTATACCAGGGATTGCGATTGACTTCTTCGCGAGTTCAGAGCGAAGTATCACTAATCCAGCGCCAGGCGTGGCGGGAGGCGGTCCAACGCTCACTATCACGAATGCTCTTGCGAGGCCCAATCGCGCAGAAAATCAAGGTCTTCCTGGTGGTCGGCATCGACGCCCAAGATCTTGCCCAGACGGATGATCCTGGCGATCCACGCCCGCTCGGTCTCGTCGAACTTGTCGAGCGGGCTGTTCTGGATCGAGGCAGACCAGAAGTAAAGCTCTGCCGACACGATATCGCGAATGGTCTGCTCCCGTTTGATGATCACCTCGCGCAGCTCGGATGCGAGCTCGGCTTTCTTCTTGCCCTCGGGGTTCACTTCGCGAATCTGCACAAGGGCCCGGTCAACCAAACCCATGTGCCGCTCGATCCGCACTTGCAGCGGACTCCTGGGTTCCGGTAAAGGCACCATGGCTTTTTCCGCGCTGGGGGGTGCCGTGGAGACCGGCGGTGACTTGCCCGCCGATGGAGCGGCAGCGGCAGTAGGAGCCTCTTCGCCAAACGCGTCCAGAATGCTCGCGGCACCATCGCGAAACTTCGCCAGGTGCCTCAAGATCACCTGGTACCTCGGCGTTGTTTCGTCTGGTGCTGGTCGGATCGTGCTCTGGTGAGCCCCTGGATTTGAGACTGCAGCCTTGCCCTCATCCCCCAGCTCTCGGCCTGCTATGGTTTTTGAGTCCATCCCTACCTCCCTTGAATCCGTTCGCCAGAATGGGGCGATGACTTGCGCTCAGGGTATGAGACGTCCTGCGAGAATGCAAACGGATTCATGCCGGCCGGGAGGAGTAAGGCAGTTAGCTCTCGCTCGCTGTTTACTCCGGCTTTCTGGCAAAGATATAAGCCCTTCGGCTCTGATGCTCCACTTGCGGGTAAGGCTCTCGCTCCAAGATCTCCTCGATCTCGAATCCCGCCGCTCGCAACAGGTTCGCCATGTCCTCGGGACGGAAGAACTGGAAGTCCACCGAGACTGGGTGTCCCCACCATTCGTCCAGATGCACAGTCTCACCGCCGACGTGGAAGGCGAGAAGCAGCAGACCGCCTGGACGCAGTACCCGTTTCATCTCAGCCAGGGCCGCGGAAACCTCGGTCCGAGGGATATGAATGATCGAGTAAAAGGCCGCGATGCCACCCCAAGCCCCCTCTTCGATGTCCAGCGAGAGCATGTTGCCCTGCCGGAATTCGATGCCTGGATTCAGCCGCCGAGCGAGCCCCACCATGACCGGAGACAGGTCCACCCCGACAACTTCCAGTCCTCGCTCGTGGAGATAGCGGGCAAGATGCCCCGGTCCACAGCCGAGATCGCATGCTGGGCCAAGTCCCTTAACCGCTGCCGCGAATCGGTCGAGTAGCTGACAGTCGAATGGTTTATGCTCGAGTTCCCCGAAGATGCGTCGAGCATACTCCTCAGCGACTCGATCGTAGCTGCCTTGAACGTCGCCAATCCAATGATCCATCGAGGCGCTCACGAGCCCGTTCGGACAAACCTCGTTCGCGGTCGCTTCTGTCGTGCCGCCTTGATCCCGGCCTCGGTCACCCCCGTCTTACCGACCGCGATCTGCTCGCACGATCCCAGGCCCTCCAGACGGCACAACCCCGCGTCTGTGATGCGCGTCCCCTCCACGAAGAGCAGCGTCAGCTTGCCGAGGCCAGCGAGGTGCGAGAATCCTGTGTCACTCACGGACGTATGGTCCAACCAGAGATTCTGGAGGTTCGTCAGCCCCGCGATGTAGGCGAAACCGGCGTCGGTGATCCGGGTGCCATCCAGGTTGAGGTGGGTCAGGCCCTTGAGGTTCCGGATGTGGGCCAAACCGGCGTCGGTGATCTGGGTATCCTGCAAGTAGAGGGACGTCAACCCCGTCAGCCCCTCGACCGGCGCCAGACCGGCATCGTTGATCGGGCTCGACCAGAGATTCAGCCCCTTCAGCCCGGTCATGTGCCGGATCGGTGCGAGGTCGGCGACTCCGGTGTGGTGAAGGTTCAGGGTCTGGAGGCGCGGCAAGCCGCGGAGCGACACGAGCCCGGCCGACGTGACGCGCGGGGAGTGGATCGAGAGCGTCTCCAAATTCACCAGACCCGCCAGGTGAGCTAGCCCAACGTCGGTGATTTCCGGCTTCGTGACCTGGAGCTGGAGCCATCGCAGGGCGGTGAGGCCCTTCAGCGCGGCGAGATCTGCGTCGGAGGTCGGACCAAAAGGCAACTCCAGTCGTTCGAGCCGGGTCAGGGCCGCGAGATGCTTGAGGCCCGCGCCGCTGGCGCCGGTGAAACTGAGGTTCAGGTCCCGCAGTGCGGTCGATCCTCTGAGATGGGCCACCCCCGCGTCGGTCACGGCCTTGCACCCGTTGAGGTCCAACGCCTCGAGGCCACCTAACTGTCCCACTCGGGCCATCAAGTCGTCATCGGCTCGATCCCCCTGGCCACCGATGAGGTCAACCCGCTTGACTCGGTAGAAGACATCGGGTCCGAGCCGGTCGAGTAGCCATCCCGGCACGCCCGGCTTACCGGACGGGTCGAGCGATCCGTCCCTCCACTGCCATTCATAGTAGGCCGAGCCCCCCGCCCGCCGGATGGCCGCGACAGCGTCGCGCTGGACGCGGGCGCGGTAGATGAACCAACCCAGGACACCCCCCAGAACGAGAACGAGGACCATGAAACCGCGCACGCTGATTCGGAGCCTACGTCGCCACGACTTCGGCGCGGGTTTATCCGGCATCTCGTACCTCTCAAGTGACAAGTGTCGTTACTGAGTCATCGTTTACGTATTGTTGCTGGGCCGACGCCCGAGTGGAAAGCCTCAACAATACTTACGACGTAAGTCCTGACACGACGCACTAATACTTCCTCGTTCCCATGCTCCGTTGGCCTGAGAACCGAATTCCCGCTCCTACAACCCGATCAACCCGCGCAGTTGCGCACATCTCCAAGGAAAATATCACATCGCTCGATCTTTATGCAACTGGCGCGCCCTTTCTCCGGATCATCTGCGAAACCGGACTCCCGCGTATGTTTCGCGGTCCGTCCGTTCGTCGCCACTCTCCGAGTCTCCGACCATGTCCAGCCAAGCACGAATGGACGCCAACAGACGAAATGCACAACTCAGCACGGGACCGAAAACCGAAGCCGGTAAGGCACGCGCCCGCAGTCTGGGCGGGTTCCGATGGAAGCTCATCGCACCAGCGAGAGTGTCGCCACGAAAGATGCTGTCGCAAAAAAACGCGGAAATCAAAGCCAACGGCCCTGTGACGCAAACCATTGAGGCACAGGGAGAAAGAGTCAGAATCTCGATCCTGGCGCCGAAAAACGAACCCAACCGCGAGATCAGGACCCTCTTAGCCACGCATGAAACATGGTAGGAACTCGGATGAATTCAGAGAACGAATCGCATGAACTCATAGAATCTCGACTGTCAACAAGCGCAGTTGATACACATTTGAACACGCGTAGTGGCGCGTTTCCTGCACAGAACTGTTGAATCGGTAAGGCCTTGCCTATCATAGATCAGAAGACCGGCAAGACGGCCGGGCCGATTGCGCATCGGGGACGAGTGAACGCCGCGGATTCCGCGCAGCTTCTGGCACTTCTGGAAGGCACACATGATTCCGACAGTCGTGGTGGGTCATGGCCTGGCGGGACGGGCCTTTCACTGTCCGCTCATCCGGCGCCAGCCGGAGCTGACGCTTCATGGGATCGTGGCGCGTGATCCCCAGATTCGCGCCGAGGCGGTGGGGCTCTGGGGCGTCCAAGGATACGAGAGCCTGGACCAGGCGCTCGATGACCAGGCCGTGCAGCTCGTCGTGATCGCCACTCCGCACAACTCACACTCTGAGCTCGCCATCCGCGTTCTCGACGCGGGCAGAGACTGCGTCGTCGACAAGGTGATGGCGCTCACCAGCGTCGAGGCCGACGCCATGATCGCGGCGCGAGATCGATCGGGCCGGATGCTGTCGGTCTTTCACAATCGGCGGTGGGACTGGGATTTCGTGACCATCAAGGAGCTTCTGGACCAGGGCTTGATCGGCCGCCCCTTGCTCTTCGAGAGTGCCGTCTGCCGTCATGCCATGCCTCGAAGCTGGCGCGGCAAGGTGGAAGAGGCAGGCACCATCCTGCACGACTGGGGTGCTCACCTGGTTGACCATGCTCTTCAGTTTGGCCTGGGCCCTTGTCGGCGGCTGGCGGCCTGGATCATCGAGAGCCCTTGGGAAGGGATCGACAGCGGCGGGCACGGACGGATCGTCATGGAGTTCGACCAGGCGATCTTCCAGGTCGAGAGCAGCCGGGTTTGCCGCATCGACCGGCCGCGGTGGTGGATCGTGGGAACCGACGGCGGCTTCGTGAAGTACGGGATCGACCCGCAGGAAGAGGCTCTCCGCGGCGGCGCCATTGACAAGGCCATCGAGCCGGAGGCTCATCAGGGCATCCTGCGTACCGCGGTTGGCGCGTCCGAGATCGTGGAGTCGCGTGTGCCTTCGATACGCGCTCATTGGGACAGCTATTACGCGAATATCGCCGCTCACCTCCAGGGGCGTGAGCCACTGGCCGTGACGGCCGAAGAGGGCAGGGAGGTGGTACGCGTGCTCGAAGCGGCGGTTCAGTCGGCTCGCGAGCACGCGATGGTCGAAGGACCCTGGGGAACATGAGCCGATGAAGACTGCTGTCCCTGGATTGACTAGCGGGGGAGCACAACGTGCTGATTGAGTGCCCAAGCTGCCGGCACGCGATCCGGATCGTCGACCATCGTCCTGGCCGGTTCACTCCGCGATGCCCCAAGTGCGAGACAGTCTTTCACCTGAACGTTCCGGATCGCGGTGACGCGCCGGTGACCGTCACGTCGATTGACGTTGATGTCCCGAAGGACGAACTCGCGGCAAGGCATGAGGGCAAACCGCGGGCTGATGTGCCGACGCTTGAGCCAAGGCCTTTGGAGTGGCCCGCGTACGGAGTGAGAGCCAGCTTCGGCAGGCTACCGCGGGGTGTCTCTCGGTTCATCGGAAGATACGTACTTCTGAGGTTGCTGGGACATGGTCCACGCGGCCGCACCTTCCTGGCGAGGCCGCTCTGGCTGGGCCATCCGGTTGTCTTGAAAACGCTGGCCAGCGAGCGCGCCGGCGACCGCATCTTCAGGGCGCTGCACACGCGCGAGGCATTCGCCGCGGCGCAAATCGAGCACCCCAATCTGGCGGCAATCCGGGAGCTTGGCTCTCGTCGTGGGCTTGACTTCGCCACTGTCGAATGGACCGACGGGCTGTCACTAACGCAGGTGCTCGACGAACGGCAGCGGATCGAGCCTGCGCAGGCTGCGGTTGTGATCCTGCAAGCGGCTCGGGGTCTGAACGCGGCGCACGGACAGGGTCTCTTGCATCGCGACGTCAAGCCGGGCAATCTCCATGTCGATGAAGAAGGTCTCGTCAGGGTAGACGATCTCGGCCTCGAGATGACGCCGTCACTGGCCGCCGTCCTGGAAGAACGCGGAAAAGCGTGCCTGGGCGACGCGATGACGCAACGGGTGCCAGCCTCGGTGGCAAGAGCTGTGGAAGGCGCCCGGGCACCCATTACGGCGGCTGCGGGCACACCCGAGCTCATGGCGCCGGAGCAGGCCAGCGATCCAACGTCGATCGATGGCCGGGCCGACATCTATGCACTCGGCGGCACGTTTTACAAACTCGTGACCGGCAGACCCCCGTTCGCCGGAGAGACCGCTGTCGAGCTCATTCGTAAGCACCAGGAAGACCCGTTCGTGCCACCAGGTGAGTTCGTGCCGGGGCTGCCCCGCCAGGTGTCCGACATCATCGGCGTGATGATGGGCAAGCGACCGGAAGAGCGTTATCCCAACATGTCGGTGGTCGTGGATGTACTGGAGAAGCTGCTGGGAGTTCATGAAGGGCCGGCGGCGTCGCGACTGCGAGAGACAGCGCAGGCCTTTCGCCAGGCGGCCGACACGATGGCGCATTCGTCGGCACGGCAGCTTCGGTTCCGGGTGCTGTTCGTGATCGCCGCAATCTGGATCCTGTTCACGTGCCTGCTGGCCTGGCTGGGGCTGGAAACCCCGGTGATCGCGGTGGCGGGCCTGGGAGCGATCACGGCTTGCTTGGTGTGCATCTCCTCGTCTGTCACGCAGAGATCGGAGTTTTTCTGGCTCGGCATGGAGGTGCTCTGGGGCGGCGGAATGATGGCCTGGACGGTCCTCGGATTGGCGGCTGTTGGCGTGGCCGCATTGCTCTGGTTCTTTGGCGGCTGCTCGATCTTGTTCTTGTTGCTGGCGGCCGGCGTTCTCGCGGCGTCGTTCCACGTTTTTCTCGACCGGCCGCTGGCCGTCGAGCGAGCCAGGTGCGACACCGAGGCGAAGGCGCTTCTCAAGGAGCTGCGATGGCAGGGCCACGATGAAGAGAAAACACGCGAGCTGATCGCGACCGAAGCCGGCCCGCACTGGGACCTGCTCTTCGAGCGACTGTTTGGTCATCGAGCCATGATGGCTGCCCGTGGGCGGTGGCATCAAGGAAAGGGATCAAGGCTCCGCCGGCCATTTCGCGGCTTGCGCGCTCTGGTCTTGTCCGCGCTCGAGAAAAAGCGCCAGGACGAGCTGGACCGCCGGCATTTCAGGCTCTTGCAAGCCGCGGAGGGGGGGCGGCTGGAGGCCCGAGGAATAAACCTGCTCACCGCTCGACGCAAGGCTGTCCGGATGGCCAAGGCCATGATCGTGACAGCGGCCCAGTGGAGAGACGAGGAAAAGCTGCTCGGCTGGTCTGGTTCCGTTCCGGTACCCCAGTCGGCGCCTCTTGTCGAGCGCTTGAAGCACGCGGCCGAACATCCGGAGCCCCTCCTCGAGCCCCATGAGACCCGGCCCAGCGCACTATCGCGGAGCATCAGCAGGCTGGTTGACTTTCTCCTGGGCCGAACCATTCGGTTCCTGCTTGGCGGCTGGATGCTGGTCGTCCTCGCTGTCTGGCTGGACACGAGCGGCATCGTGACGGCCAGGCAAGTTCAAGAACAGGCAGCGGAGATTGAACGCGTCGTGCGAGAGGCCGTTCACTCAGGTGACGCGGCACTGCTTCGAGAGATGTCCTGGAGAATTCCCCTCAACTGGAAACGCCTCGAGCAACCGATCGGCACCCTGTTCTTGCCCCGGATCTTGCGCGGCGAAATCTTCGCCTCGAACCTCGGCGTCGCGGGACTCGGCTTGCTGCTTTCAACGTTCTGGAGCCGGCGCTGGACCGGGTTCCTTGCCCTGCTGGCGGCCTTCCTCGTACTCTTTGGAGCGCGGATCGGTGTGGTCTCGACAGAGCTTACCAGAACGGTGACCCCTCAGGCGCAGGCCAGAATACTTGGCATGCTGGTCTTTCTTATAGCCGTACTGCCGAGGTTCAAAGGCCGCTCCCGGGAACCGCTTCACGACCAAGAACCGCGCTGAAGAAAAGCGGGAAGGTGCCATGAGTCTGGCCTCGATACTGAGGCGGGAAGGCGAAGAGGATGACCTGTCCCTTGCCCTGGTTGATGACCACGAGGGCGGCCTTGCCTTCGATCTTCTCGGGCCCCAGCATCCAGCCGCTGGCCAGCGGCCGTGAACTCGCATAACGCGCCACGATTTTTGTCTGGCGGGCTGGGCCACGTTCGCGCGGCACGACGTCGAAAGCCAGGGACCGGTCAAACGCGGCCATGCACCGCGCTGGCATGTCTGTGCAGAGCCGATGACCGGGATCAAGAACCAACTCCACGATCGAGCCAGGGCCGAAGAACTGGGACGAGCTTAGCCCCTCCAGGACGTTTCGCACCGGCAGCTCAAGCACATCGATGACATAGGAACATGAGTCTTCCAGGCAGACGAGCGTGCCGCCTTCCCTGATAAAAGCCTGCAGGGCTGCCGCCCCTTCGGCCCCCAACCCACCTACGTAGTCGGGCTCGGTCTGCCCTGACGAGAACCCGGCGCGAAGAACCCGCGGATCGATCGAGGGGAGAACGAGGACCTCAAACGAAAGAGCAAGATCGCCGGCCCGGAGTTTGGCGTTGTGGACGGTCTGATAAGGGACATGAAAACGATCGAGCACATATCGAGTCCAGCCTTCATCGATGCTGGGAACCCATGGTTGGTAAAGGGCCACGCGCCGGCGCTGCCTGGGATCGACAGGTTTGAGCTGCGACTCGCGTTTGACAAGCGCGCGTTCCGTCACGGTGACGAAAGACCGTTCGCCGACAGGGATCTCGATCCGATCGAGCCTCTCGGTATCAGCCGAGAAGGGATCGTCGAGCGTCACGGTTCGCACACCCATGAGCAAGGGCAGGGTCCAGCCCGTCACGTCGTACGGGGCCTCGGGCGCGCCGTGGGCATCGAAGCGCGATGGATAAGCCTGGCGTTCCATGAGATCTTTGAGATGAGCCCGATAGGGTTGGTCGGCCCGGAGTACCCACGTCCCGGCCGGATAGGTTACAGCCTCGGCCACAAAGTCGCGAACCGCGCGGTGAACTTCGATTCCCGAGTCGTGGAGGATGCGAACCATCATCCCGGCAGTTGCCAGATCATGCTGCGATTGTGGTACGAGCCAGGCGCCGGTGGCTCGGTACGACCCCGGGCGATCGCGTCGCGTGCCATCGCCAACAGGTTCGCCTGAAATTCCTGGCGATGGCGGGCAGTCAGGGACAGAAGCGAGCGGGTGCAAGTCAACTGGTAATCAACCGCGTCGCGCAGTCGCCACCAGCCGCCGGGCCAGGGATCGATAAAGTTGGCCGCCGGTCGATGATCGGGGAAACCCTCGGCGCCTCCGAGAAAGTCGGCTTTGCGCACGAACACAGGCGAGGCAAGGTTGGCGCTGGCCGTCTCGGTCAAGACGGACACGATGTTGTGCCGCCCTGGCGTTGTGCGATTGCCACCGTTCCACCAGTTGTCATAAATCGCTGATCGGAGCACCCCCCGCTTCCCTTCCGTCGCCAGTGCCGCGGCCATGCCTGCGCCAAGCATGGCCGAAGATAGGAAGATCCTGCGGTTGAACATTGGGATTGATAGGGTCATGATACGGAGGAACGAAGATTCTCGCGCCTCGGGGCCCCATCTGGTGGACGTCGTGGAGCACGGTCGGAAACCACTCCTTATACAGGAGCCGGGTCAGGATTCGTGTCTCCTCGAGGTTGAGCATGAACCAGTCGCGGTTCGTGTCGTGGCCGGCGTAACGGTGGTAAAGCTCGGGCATTCCGCCCCCTTCCCACGGCTTGCCGCGCGACCGGTCGTACCATTTCTTGACCTTGTCAATGCCGTCAGGGTTGGCGGAAGGCACGAGCAGGACGATGGTCCCATCGAGAATCTCGGCGGTCGCCCGATCGTTACCTCCGGCAAGCTGGTGCAGGAGCTCAAGGCCCATGAGAGTCGAGGCGGGCTCATCGGAGTGGAGCGAGCACGTGATCACAACAACCGGCTTGCTCTGGGAGACGATATGGCCTTCTTCGCAGGCGTCCTTGAGCAGGCGGGGATCGGCAAGCTTGCGCTGCCAGTCGCGATACTGGTCGAGCCGGGCAATCGTTTCGGCGCTCGAGATCACCGCCACCAGATACGGGCGGCCCTCCGTGGAGCGGCCGGCCTCGAACACCTTGACGCGGCTAGATTGCGCTCGACCGCGTGAAAGTAGGTCCTCAGCGATTCCCAGCTCACCAGCCGATAGTCGTCTCCCGGACGGAATCCGAAGTGCCGCTCCGGCGCGATGATCTCGGCGGCGCGGCTCAGGGAGCACAAGAGGCCAAGTCCGAGCAAGAGCCCGATTCTCACTCTCATCGAGTTGCCCTTCTTGTCCTGGGGGTCAGCCCTGGGACTGACGGACTCAAAGCACGCCATGTTTCAGTATTCTTGCCAGCGCCACGACCAGGAACAGCCCGGCCAGTGCAATCGCCGCAAGTCCAATGCGCGAGGCCCGCCCGAGGTAGGCCGGCCGGTAAGCGAGCGTCACGCGGCTTGTTCCCTTGCCGTCAAGATGTACCGCTTGAATGCCAAGTTCCGCGCGGGCCACCGCACGCTCGCTGCCGCCGTCTACCGACGCCATCCAGCCTGGATAGTAGGTGCGGTTGATCACCAGGTCACAACTTCCGTCGTGCTCGACTACCACGGTGCGCCCGTCCCAGGATATCACGCGGGCCGACCGTGCCGCGCGGCTCAGCCAGGTTCGGAGGCTGATCCTCGGCCGCGTACCAGACGGTCTGTGGATCGGGGTCAAAGTCGATCCCCGAGAGAAGCGACTGCATATGGGTGGCGATGCGAACCCGGATCGCCGCGCGGACCGGCGGGAAGGGATCGGGGTAGCGAACGATTCTCCACGTCGACCGGCCAGGTGCGCCAGGAAGTTTGAAAACCAGGCGATCGAGCGTGGGATCCTCCGTTTCCATCAAGGTCACGACGCCCTCCCGCGTCACGGGTTCGTCCCAGATGCCGTGCGTGACGCCATGGCGCCTCAAGCGGGCCAGTCCCATTCTCGTGGAGGCCGCCGCGTAGTTGGTTGCGAGCTCGAGAGCGCGATGAGGGGGTGGCGGAGCAAAGCCCGTGTACGGGAAGATCGGCGCGACGCCGGCGCGAACCGGCAGGTCGTGCACCAAGCCTGCGACGTGCCCTACCCCCCGTTCCGCCGCCAGCGTGGCCAGAACGGTGCTCTGTTCAGGGAGATCAATGCCCCATCCCCATATCGTGGTCAACGTGTAGTACAGCCAACCCAGCTCCGCGGCCGTCGCCAGCAAGAGCGCCCAGGCGCCAATCCGGTGCTGCCGCCAGGCCACGACCAGGAGTATCGCGACAGCCCAGCAGATTGCCGCCGCGACCAGACAGAGCACCAACCGCGAGCCATTCAAGACCGGCTGACGATCGCCGCTCGATGCCCAGTAGACGAGCCAGACGGCAGCCCCGGCCGCGAAGGCCAGTGAGAGTCCCAGGCCCCACAAGATCGGCGGTTCTTCGTGGGCCCGATCAAGACCACGTCCCGCGAAGAGGCACAGTCCAAGGCTAGACAGCACGACATACCGGCCGGGTGCTCGAAACCAGCCGACTCCCGGAACGTTCAGCACCATCTTATAACCCGCGGGCCAAAGCGTCGGCAGCATGGCCATGATCAGTGCGGCCGCCGAGATCAGAAGCCATGGGGCCAGATGCCGGTTGTAGCGGCCGAAGATTCCCACGAAGGCTAGGACCAGAGGGAGCGTTCCGATGTAGAAACAAGCCTCATAGCCCGAGGTTCCTAGCGCAGTACCAGTAAGTGGCCTCTGGACCGCCCGGAATTCCTCTGGCGAACCCGGGAATCGCCAGCTCGGCCCAGTGAGCCGGAGGGAAGCCGAAGAACGCTAGCTCAGAGAACGAGCGCTCAGTCGATCCCACGAACCTGGCCAGCTCCCAGCTCGCGGCGAGCTGCACGGACGCCATCGCGGCCCCCCAGAGCAGCCCCAACACGAGCAGACCGAGCCTATGCCAGGGCCGCGCGTCGAACAGTGCGCACCAGAGACCCAAGAGCAGCACCAAGCCCGCAGTCCACATCTGCAACTGGAAATGCCCCAACGTTAACTGCGTGCCCCAGGCGCAGGCGAGCAAGACAAGACCCAGCATTCGCCCTTCCGCCATGTACCACTCGCCAAGCAAGAGCCCAAGCGGAAGATAAGGCAGGGCATGGTAAAACGGCTCATGACTGGAATGGATCGCCTGGAACCCGCAGAGCGTGAACGCGATCGCGGCAAGCGCTGCGCCGTGGGCCGAGACCTGAAGGAAGCGCGCATAGGCGTAGGTCGCGGCGGTCAGGAACAGGTAGTGCAGCCACATGGCAAGGCGATACGCGACGGAAACCTTACAAAGGGTATAAAACAGCCAGTTCAGAGGGTAGAACGCGGCCACATGGCTTTCGGCCACGAGCGGGATTCCCAGGCCAAACCGGTCCGACCAGAATGGTAATTGCCGCGTGGCGAGGAACTGGTGCAGCTCCGTATTTGAGGGGGCGATAGAGGCGGTCGGGATCGCCTCCAACGGGCTCGTATCCCACGAGCAGCCCTCCCATCAAGACGCCCACTAGTGCCAGTGCGATCAGGACCGGCGAAAAGCGGCCGCGGAAACTCCCGTTCATCGAGTCCGGCTCCATGTTTCCGACTGCATCTCGCGCGAGGCTCGCCGGGGATCTTGGCAGAAACCATCAATTCGGCGGTCTCCCCTTTTTTTGTCCGTGAAACCGCGTCCCTTTGGGGTTAGACTATCGTAATATCTTGTCTGCCAAGGTGAAATGAATGAAGCTTGCATGGTCTCCGGTTGCGAGAGGGAGATATCCATGATCGAGATGAAATGCCCGGCGTGTGGAGCAGAGGGGCGAGCTCCCAAGGACAAGATTAACACCCGCTTGGTGTGCAAAAAATGCCTCAGGGTCTTTCACCTCACGCCCTCCGGCCGCGCGGTCATCGGTGAGCCGCCCCAGGCGCCCGTCGCTGCCGTCAAGACCGTTGACCCCACCGAGAAGGTCGAGATCGCTCTGAATTTCGAGTGGTTAAGCGGTATTACAAGAGCGGTGACTTCACCCAAGGTGCTTGCGGTTGTCGGCGGGCTGATCGTGGTGGCGGCGGGATACATGCTGGTGTCGCTCTTCCATAGCGAATCTCTCGAGACGCGCGCCAGCCGCATCGCTCAAGCCACGGTGAAAGGCGAGCTGAGCACGCTTCTGGAATTAAGCTCCTCGGGCACGAGCGATGACGTTGTCAAATGGTTCATCGCGATCCAGCCCCAATGCCTTGAGATAAAGAAAACGATGACGACAGCCGAACCGGCGGTTAACGTCGTGATCAACAAGGAGGATTCCTCCAGTGGCACGGCCGACGTCGTCGCGCGGGTTGCCTCCGAGGAGACCCTGTCGAAACATCATGGCAATAAGTTGCCTGACATGTCGATCAGCACGTTCGCCGACCGTGTCTTCGAGACTTCCCCTGGTGTTCATCTCCGAGGGTCTCGAGGGCTGGAGGCTCGACGGCAAGCGAACGCTCGACGCATTGCCCAACACGCCCTTGATGAAGCTTCAGACCCATTGACCAGGCTGTTTGCCTCGTTCGAAGTGCCGTTCCGCCTGTTAGATGCGCAATGTCAGTCGGGATCGGTTGGCTTGACGATCTTACCCACCGCGGCTACCATGTGGCCGTGATCTCGCGGCGATCCGCGATCTTGCGCCGGCCGCGCCGGGCTCCGTGGCGCACGATGAGCGGGTGCGGTCTGGCCTACCCGTCATCGCCCGAATCGTCGTACTGAAGCCGAGATTCGGTCGTCGCCTATCAACGAGGTGGAAACCGTAGCCGATGCATCCCTTCGACGGATTTCTCGACTTCGTCAAGCCAGATGCTCCCCTGGCCCCCCTGGTCTGGTTTCGTCTGGGCGGACCCGCCGCCTATTCCGCCAGGCCGCGCACACTTGATGAATTGGTCGCCGTGCTAAGGCGCGCTCAGCAGTCCGGGCTGGCCTTCAAGATCCTGGGCGGAGGCTCGAACGTCTTGGTTCGCGATGAAGGCGTGGACGCCCTGGTCGTTCACCTGGAAAGCCCGCACTTCTCGGATGTGTCTCTCGAAGAGAACATTGTCACCGCCGGGGCGGCCGTGCCGCTGACCGCCTTGATTTCCCAGACTGCGCGCGCGGGCCTCGCCGGCCTGGAGATCCTTACGGGCATACCCGGCACAGTGGGTGGTGCATTGCGAGGAAACGCCGGCGGTCGCCAAGGCGCGATCGGTCAGTTCGTGCGCCGGGCCACCGTGCTCGACACGGCCAACGAAATTCAGATCCGCGAGCGCGATGACCTCAGCTTCGCCGACCGCGAATCGAACCTTGACGAACCAGTGATCCTCTCGGCCGAATTCGAGTTCACCCGCGAAGATCCCGAATCCGTCGTCCGGCGGATGAGGCGGATCTGGATCGTCAAGAAAGAGAATCAACCCTACGGGCACCAATCGTCGGGGTGCATTTTCAAGAATCCATCGCCCGATGTCTCGGCCGGAGCCCTCATCGACCAGGCCGGGCTCAAGGGTACGAGCTTTGGCGGCGCGGAGATCTCCGATCGTCACGCCAACTTTATCGTTGCCCATCCCGGTGCAAAGGCCGCCGACGTCCTGCACCTGATCGATCAGATCCAGCAGCGGGTCTGGCAGCAATTCGGATACGAGTTGGAACTCCAGCTCCAGATCTGGTAAACTTTGGGTGCACGGTTTTCATTTCCTTCGGTTCCGGAACCGCGAGGTGCCTTCACCAGGCCGTGACGCGGTCGTGCCCTGGAGCACTTTTCGCCTCGCTTGAACGATCGTGCACCGTTTCCGCTTCCGCCTTTTCCCGGATCGCGCCTTGGGGGCCAGGGTCATGGAGTATCCGAAGACTCCGCGAATCACCGCCCCGGAAGGGCGGCTCGACGGGGTGATCGACGATGCGATCCCGCGCCCGCGATTTCGCCGCTTGAACTTCGTGACGGCGCCGCGGCATATTGACATGACCCGAGTGATTCTTGCCGGATTAGCCCTCCTGACCATCCTGGCCGCCAGCGTTTACCTGGGCGCGCACGCCTTCCGAAGCGCGATTGACTGGTTGCGCCAGCAGCCTCAGTATCAGCTTGCTTTCCATGAAATCAAACTCAAACACGATCCTCCTGACTGGTTCCGGGGGGGTGCTGCGTCGTTCCTCAAGCAAGTTCGCGCCACGGCCGGCGAGGACGAGGTGTTGCCGGTCCTCGGACTCGAAGAAAGGAAGGATCGAGCGTGCTTTCAGAGTGTTTCCCTGGGTCGATGATGTCCGCCGCATCGAATATCCGCCGGGCGGCATCGAGGTTGATCTCGCTTACAAGACCCCAGTCGCGGTGATCCCCTTTCGCCGCGGCGCGCAGATCGTCGTCGATGCCCATGGGCACGTCTTGCCTTCCGAGGACATCGAACCCAAGACGCTGGCCGCGCTCATCAAGACTCGTGGGGACGCCAGACGCGCCTCTGGTTCCCTTGGTCGATAACCCGCCCGGCATCGCCTGGAAGTCGGGAGCCGCCGGAGCCCTCGGCGCACGGCAAGACCGAGCCGTACTTGGGGCGGCAAAGTTCGCCGGGTTCCTCGATCGAGCCAGACCGGCGCCAGGAGGCCGCACATCTTCCCGCGCTCCGAATCGTGACCATCATAACGAACGAAAACCGTGGCCTCTTCGTGCTAAACGCCGACGAGACGAGCATTCTCTGGGGAGGCGCCCCCGGTGACGAGGCGGCCAGACGAACCGAACGCCGAGGAAAAATGGCAAATTCTAAGAAAATGGGCAAAAGATGCTAACCGAAGTTCCTTGCCTTCAGGAGATTTCTGGAAGTTCTCCAGGTCGGATGAATCTTCGTGGCAGCTTACCGCGGTGCGAACAGCACCAAGGAAAGAGCCGCGCGGGACGGATCAGGTTTGTGACGACCGCAAGCAGGCCGCCGGTCATCTCGGGAGAGTTGACCGACTTGCTGTCCCGTTCATTCCAGAGTGAGCAAAGGGTATTGCGCCGGCGCCGCGACTGACAGACGAGATTGCATGAACTAGCGATCAGGGGAGAAAACGCACCATGGCCAACCGACTCGGTCCGATGTGGCTCAATCGGGTAACGCAGATGACCGGCCCGACGTCGACCGGTCGATTCGGCAGGTTCGCCCTCCTGGCTCAGCGCGTCAACAGCATGGAGCCGATTCTCGAGCCTCTCACCGATGACCAGCTCCGGCACAGGTCGCACGAGTTGCGGCTCCGCGCCAAGCAGGGCGATTCTCTGAACAGCCTGCTCCCCGAGGCATTCGGCCTGGTTCGCGAAGCCGCCAAGCGAGCTATCGGCCAGCGCCATTTCGACGTCCAGATCCTGGGCGGCATCGCCATCCACAACAAATGCATCTCAGAGCTTGAGACCGGCGAAGGCAAGACCCTTGTTGCCACGATGCCGGTCTATCTTAACGCGTTGCCGGGCAAAGGAGTGCACGTCGTCACGGTGAACGACTACTTGGCCCGCCGCGACGCCGAATGGATGGGACCCATCTACAATCTTCTCGGTATGTCCGTCGGCTGCATCCAGACCGGTCAGGCCGATACCTCTCGCCGCGAGGCCTATGCCTGCGACATCACTTATGGCACGAGCAAGGAGCTCGGGTTCGACTTCCTGCGCGACGAGCTCAAGCGGCTTCAGCTAGGCGACACGCACCGCAAGTCGTTCGAGCAAGTTTTCCTGGGAAGCGGCACCCACCAGGAATCGGAGATGCCGGTTCAGCGTACGCACTCTTACGCGGTGGTTGACGAGGCCGACAGCATCCTGATCGACGAAGCGAGAACCCCGCTCATCATCGGTGCCAACAACCAACCCACGCAGGAAGAAGCCGCGGCCTACTACGGTGCTGACCAGCTTGCCGAAACGCTCGTGCGAGTGAAGGATTACAAGTACGATCCGCTCGAGCGTAAAGCCGAGCTCACAGCCAACGGCCGCCGCAAGGCTCAAGCCCGCGCCGCGCATCCGGCGTTCGTCACCTTGACGGTCGATGGCTTGTACGAATATGTCGAACGAGCGCTTCGGGCCCAGATCGCTTACCTTCGCGATCGAGACTACGTGGTGCACGAGGGCGAGATCGTCATCGTTGATGAATTCACGGGCCGAATGATGCCCGGCCGACAGTGGCAAGACGGCCTGCACCAGGCGATCCAGGGCAAGGAGAAGCTCGAGATCACCCTGGAGACGATCACCGCCGCACGGGTGACGGTGCAAGATTTCTTCAAGCGGTACAAGAAGCTGGCCGGCATGACGGGCACCGCGACGTCCGACGCGGCCGAGCTGAAACGGATCTACAAGGTGGGCGTCATGAAGATGCCAACGAACCGGCCTTGCCGCAGGGTCTGGCTGCCGGATCGGGTCTTCTCGACGGAGGATGAAAAGTTCCGCGCGGTCGCCGACCAGATCGTCGAATGGAACGAGAAGGGCGTGCCGGTCTTGATCGGCACACGATCGATCGAGAAATCCGAGAAACTCTCCCGGCTGCTCGCGGCGGCGGGAATCGAACATCAGATCTTGAACGCCAAGAACCACGAGATCGAGGCCCAGATCGTCGCCCAGGCCGGCCAGGTCGGCAAGGTGACCGTTGCCACCAACATGGCGGGCCGAGGCACCGACATCAAGCTCGGCGATGGAGTCGCCGGTCTCGGAGGCCTGCACGTGATCGGCACCGAACGGCACGAATCGCGCCGGATCGACCGCCAGCTCGCCGGCCGTTGCGCTCGACAGGGCGACCCTGGTTTCGCCCAGTTCTTCGTCTCGCTTGAGGACGAGATCATCGAGGCGTTCGGTGAGAAGCCGCGCCGCCCGGATTCGCAAGCGCTACGCTGGCCAGGGAGAGCTCACCAGCCTGCGCATGCGACGCATGTTCGTCGCCGCCCAGGCCAAGAAGGAACGGCAGCACTTCAAGGACCGCAAGCTTCTCATGCACTATGAGAAGCAGCGCGCCGAGATGCGCAAGAACATGGGTCTCAACCCCGTGCTGGGTTGATCATGAGCTCGTACGAGCCTAGCGACGTACGAGTCGTCGCGCCTCGTTCTTGACGTCCCGGTCCAGCTTGGTCAGTGAGCCCAGGAACTTCTCGGCGAGCTTGTCGCGGGCTTCCGGCTTCTTCGATTGTGACGTGGCGGCAAGGTACTCCCGGAACCTGGGCAGCCGGGAAGGCGTCCTGAGTAGGTGATGCACGAGCAGCCAGCTTTCGGCGTAGGCGAGCTGAATAGTCTTGGGATCTGTAAACGCCTTGTCGTCAGCCAGTAGATCGCTCAGGCGAATCCAGGAAACCTCACTGTCGGTCGATTGTAACAACCCCCGCAGACGCGGCTCGTTGGCTCCGCCGATCGCGTTCTTGACCCTCGGTTGCCAGAGCTCCACGTAGGTTGCAATTCCCTCCGAGATGCAGAGCGGCACGTCGTTCTTCGCATTCAACAGCCCGGTATTGAAGCTCAACTGGTGTGTAGTCTCGTGAACCAGTGAAAAAAGATTCGCGCGAGTTTCCGGCGCCTCGAGATCATCGGGATCGGAGCGAATATCGAAGATCAAGAGGCGCCTGGTAACGAGGTCGTAGCAGCCTCCCTCGTCCTTGATGGGCTCTTTTCCCAGGAAGACGGCGTAGGACTTTGAATCCTTGAGCGTCACGATGGTGAGCCGGTGATCGGGGTAGGCCAGCTTGAATCCGAGTTTCCGAAAGTGAGCGAGAAAATCCTGTCCCAGTGATTCGCAAAGACTTGAGCGCAGCCTTTCGGTGCTCATCGGGTGCATTACCGATGGCAAGGAAATGCTCGGAAATCGAATGGCGCAGCGGACCTAGCTTGCCGTCGCGGGCGACCTTCTCCGCCGCGGCAATCTCCTCTGCTTCGGTGGTGGAGCTTGCAGGATGTGATTGCGCGAACGCGGCCGCGGTGCAATGGCCCAGTCCCGCGAGTGCCAGGAGCGCGACGGTGAGCATGGACTCGCCGAGAGAGCACTTCCGGAACCAGGGGTGGCATCTTCTGGTCGTTGCGCCAAGGATTTATCATTGATGTTTCTCTGAAACTCGGTTTGCGACCGGGTTGCCTGAAGAACCGCGAGGCCGTGAGTTTGTTAGATTATATCCGCCAGCGGACAGGATTTCGCCCGCGGACTGTGGAAACCTGCCCTCTCTGATCCTGGCGTCCAAAAGTCGTGGAAGTTGTTCTCTCAAACAAACGCACACAGACACACAACCCTCAACCGACAATTGACCTTGGCCGTTCAAGTCCGTAAATTGATCCCGATCGGGATCGTTGCCTGCCGCCCTCTTTCATCCCCTTTCGAGGTGCAGATCCATGAGTTCCGCCGGCCGTCGTCCACCCTTCTATCTGGGAATCGACCTTGGTGGAACGAACATCAAGAGCGGCGTCGTGGACGACCTGGGTCAACCGCTTTCCTCAGTAAGTCTCGAGACGGAAGCCGACCGAGGCCCTGAGGTTGGGATCAATAACCTGGCCGAGGCAGGCCGTCAGGCCGTGGCGGCCAGCGGGCTCTCGTGGGATCAGATCGTCGGCGTCGGACTCGGCTCGCCGGGTACCATGGATCTGTCTCGGGGCATGCTTCTCGAACCGCCCAACCTGCCCGGCTGGAACCAATTGCCGATCCGTGATCTGCTCGCACAACAGCTAAAGACGCCGACCATCCTGCAGAACGACGCCAATGCCGCGGCGTACGGTGAATACTGGGCCGGCGCCGGGCGAAACACTCGTAGCCTCGTCATGTTCACGCTGGGCACAGGAATCGGTTGCGGTGTCGTCGAGGAAGGCCGGATTATCGAAGGCCGACACAGCCATGGTGCCGAATGCGGGCATATCATCATCCAGATGGAAAACGCCCGCCAGTGCTCCTGCGGCGCCTATGGCCACCTCGAGGCCTACGCCTCGGCCACCGCGCTGGTCAGACGGGCACATGAAGCTCTCGCCCAGAGCAACGAACCGAGCCAACTCCGTCAACTGCCGGCTGATGACCTTAGCAGCCGGGCCATTGACGAGGCGGCCAACGCCGGTGATGCGCTGGCCCAGCGGTTAATGCGAGAAACGGCACATTATCTGGCTGTGGGGGCCGTGTGTCTCATGCACACGATCGACCCCGACATCGTCCTCTTCGGTGGGGGAATGATCGCGGCTGGCCGGCCTTTCCTCGATAACATTCGAAACGATATCAAGGCCATGGCGTTCCCAACGCTGGCGAAAACCGTCGTCATCGAGTACGCCGAGACTCGGCGGCGATGCCGGTTTCATCGGCGCGGCCGGCTGTGCGAGGACCGCCTTCGGCAAGCTCGCTTGAATTTGATACCGCGAGCTTGCTCGGCGTGCCCGGCGAATGAGACCGGTCTTAGTCGATCGCTGGCCCGCGCAATCGATGGCGGCACCAGAGCCCACAGCCGATCATGAGTGCGGCGACGACGTAAGAGCCCGGTTCGGGAACCGCCACGGGTGCGACCTGCGGTGATGGAGGGATCAGCGGCGGGTCCGAGACGGTTTGCGGCGCGGTTGCAATTGTGGTTGGGGTTGGCGTTCCCGTTGGGGTTGTCGTCGCCTGCGGAACAGGCGTGTAAGTTGGCGGCGGCACACCAGCCGGCGTGGATGGAGCACTGAGTAGCTGCGCCAGTGCAGGTGACAGCCTGGTGTGGTTGGCGGTGAATCGCTTGGGGTTCAAACCGCGCCTCCAGAGCAAGTAATCGATCATGGGGTTGGCCAGCGACTGAGCCTGCGTGTCGGTCTTCAAGATCTGCCAGATGGTGCTCGTGATGGCCGGCGTGAACGAGGGGGCATGCTTGTTTGACCAGAGCTGCGGTCCCGCGGAGAGATATTTTGTCCACGCCACGAAAACGCGTTCGTTAGCCGGCGTGATCACGTGCTTCTTGACGGCCGCCGCATTCGCGGGACCAGGCGCCGAGCAAACAAGCACGGCCACGATCAGCCCAAGGATGTGATAACGAATCGATGAGTATCGTCCAGGCCACCGCGTGAATCCATTCACGTTCATACTTCACCAGAACTGCTTGAATGGCGAGGCATGTGCACATGCGCTCTGAATGTTGTATGGCTATCGAATTCCAATGTATGGAATCGGATTCGATCCCTCGAACCATTGAGCGGATTATGCGCAAGGTCGCGATTGTGTCTACCTCAAGACCGCGAACGGCCTCCAACTCATCCCATGTTGCGATAACTCCTAAAGCCAGGCATTCTACGTAACAGGTTCGGTCGATACGCTATCCGCACCCTGCGCATTCACTCTTCCCGTTCTTCGGCTGAGGGCTCTCAAAACCGACAGCAATGCCTCGGATGATCCGTCGCCGGTTGATCGGTTCTGCGCCGAGCGTTATCGTGACGAGTAAGAAAAGGTCTCAGCGGAGATTGTGCGGTCGGGTCGATTGATCCTTCGCCGCTGGACGAAAGCCCGGTATACACAGGAGATAACCATGGCAACGGCCACGGCGAACGCGGCGTCAACAGCGACCGATTTTCCCACCCACATGTATATCGATGGACAGTGGTGTGGCGCGCAGACGGCAAGACGCTGGCGGTCATCAACCCGGCCGACGAGTCGGTTCTGGCGGAGGTCGCCTACGCCGGCAGGGCGGAGGCCGAGCGTGCCATCGAGGCGGCTGCCAGGGCCTTTCCGGCCTGGCGGGCTCTTTCCGTTTACGACCGGGCCAAGGTCCTCAAGAAGACCGCCGAGCTGATGCGCGACCGTGCCGATCGGATCGCCAGGGCACTCACCCAAGAACAGGGCAAGCCCCTGGTCGAGGCCAAGACCGAGGTTCTGCACGCCGCGGACACATTCGAGTGGTTCGCCGAGGAAGGCAAGCGCTCCTACGGGCGGATCATCCCGCCCACCAACGTCGCCAAGCGTTATTACGCCATCAAGCACCCAGTCGGGGTGGTTGGCACGATTACCCCCTGGAACTTCCCCGCCGCGCTGCCCAGCCGCAAGATCGCTCCCGCACTCGCCGCCGGCTGCACGGTGGTGAGCCGACCTGCTGAACAAACGCCGCTGACCTTGATCCTCATGTTCGAGTGTCTGGCCGACGCGGGTGTGCCCGCCGGTGTGGCCAACCTTGTGATGGGACCGGCGCGGCCCATCGCCGACGCTTTCTTCGAGCACCAAGCGGTGCGCAAGATCAGCTTCACCGGCTCGACCGAGGTGGGCAAGGAGCTGATCCGCCGCTCGGCCGACCAGGTCAAGCGGCTGAGCCTCGAACTCGGCGGCCACGCGCCGCTGATTGTTTTTCCCGATGCCGATGTGAGCCAGGTGGCCCAGGCCGCGGTCATCGGCAAGTTTCGCAACAACGGCCAGGTTTGCATCGCTCCGTCGCGATTCTACATACATGAAAAGATCTCCAAAGATTTCACCGACGCCGCGGTGGAGCTGGCCCGGGGACTGAAGCTGGGCAACGGCCTGGAGCCGGGCGTGCAGGTTGGCCCCATGTTCGAGGCCAAGGCGCTCGAGAAGACCTCGGCCCTGATCGACGACGCGCGCGGTAAGGGCGCCAAGATCCTGACCGGTGGCGGCCCGTCCAAGCGGTTTGACAGGGGCTACTGGTTTGAGCCGACGGTCATCCGCGAGGTGAGGGGCGAGATGAAGATCATGACCGACGAACCGTTTGCCCCGGTGATGCCGCTGCTCGACTTTGACAAGCTCGATGACGTGATCGCCGCGGCCAACAACACGCCGTATGGCCTGGCCGCCTACGTCTTCACCAATGACCTGACCGTTGCGACTCGCATGGCCGAAGGCCTCGAGGCCGGCATCATCGGCGTCAACGATCCCGTTCCCGCCACGCCCCAGTGTCCCTTCGGCGGCATGAAAGAGTCTGGCATGGGGCGCGAGCTGGGAATCGAGGGGCTCGACGCCTATTTCGAGACCAAGTACGTTTCGGTGGGGTTGCGCAGGGTTGATTCGGCAAAATCCATCTGGAGGCAGGCACGGTCGTCTGGGTTGTGAACCACGTTTTTCAAACGGTGTCTGTCTCTCAAGAAGAACAACAGGAACGAACCTCCAAGGATCAGGACGATGGACGAAGGCAAGCCATTCTACATCACCACGGCGATCGACTACCCGAACAGTCGGCCGCACATCGGCACGGCGTTCGAGAAGATTGGCGCCGATGTTCAGGCCAGGTTCCGCCGCATGGAAGGCGCCTCGGTCCATTTCCTGATGGGCAACGACGAGAACACCAACAAGGTGACCCTGCGCGCTCGCGAGCTGGGGGTCGATCCCAAGGCGTATGTTGACGATATGGCCCGCCAGTTTCAGGAGGTCTGGCGTGCGCTCGAGATTTCCAACGACGACTTCATCCAGACCAGCGAAGAGCGCCACCACATCGGCTGCCGCAAGTTCATTCAGGCCGTGTACGACGCGGGAGACATCTACAAAGGGGTTTACGCCGGGCACTACTGTACAGGGTGCGAATCGTTCAAGACCGAGAAGGAAGTGGCCGAAGCGGGGGGGAAATGTCCCAACCACCCGGGCACGCCGCTCTCCTGGGTCGAAGAGGAAAACTACTATTTCCGGCTCTCGGCTTATCGCGATCGATTGCTCGAGTTTTACGCTGCTCATCCCGAGTTCATCCAGCCGGAGAGCCGCCGCAATGAGGTCGTGAACCTGGTTGAAACCGAGCTCAAAGATGTCGCGATCACGCGCAAGGGGTTCACGTGGGGCATCCCGGTGCCTTTCGATTCCGACCAGACGATCTATGTCTGGTTTGACGCCTTGCTGAATTACATCACGGCGATTGGTTATGGAACCGACGAAGCGAAGTTCCGCCGGCTCTGGCCCGCGGATGTGCATGTGATCGGCAAGGACATCACGCGGTTCCATTGCGCCTCTGGCCTGCCATGCTGATGTCTGCGGGGGTCGAGCCGCCCCGCAAGGTCTTCGGCCACGGCTTCGTCTATCGCAAGAACGAAGCGACTGGAGAGGTCCAGAAGCTGAGCAAGAGCCTTGGCAACGTGGTCGAGCCGATGGACCTGATCAGCAAGTTTTCGTCGGAGGCGTTCCGGCTCTACTTCATGAGCCAGTGCCCCTTCGGCGGCGACGGCGAGTTCTCCTTCGAACGATTCACCGACAGCTACAACAGCGCCCTCGCCAACAACCTGGGCAACCTCTACAGCCGGATCTTGACGATGTGCCTTCGATACTTCGACGGCAACCTGGGAAGCACCGAAGGAATTGACCTGACGCTCTGGCGCCGGGGCCTGGACCTGGCCTCGCTCGTCGGCAGTTTGCGCGAGCAGATGATCGCGTTTGATTACAGCTCCGCCTGTGGGCGAATCTGGATGGAAGTGGTCGACTCGGCCAATCGCTACATCCAGGAAACGGAGCCGTTCAAGCTCGCCAAGACCGATCTCGAAGCGTGCCGCGTCGTGCTCGTCAACCTGGCCGAGTGGCTGCGGGTCGCGTCCATTCTGATCAAACCGTTCTTGCCCCAGACCGCCGAAACCTTCTACAAGGCGTTCAACTTTGAAGAGGACATGCCGTGGGACAAAGTTTCCTACGGCGATGCCGCCGCACCGTTGCAAGCGAAGGACCTGCGGGTCACGGCACCCTCCAGCGGAGGGAAGCCTGCGCCGCTGTTCCCTAAGATCGAAGCAATGTGAGCTCGCTCCTGTCGTGTCAGCCGGCCGCCCGGATCGGCCGCGCCACACCGAAGAAACTGGCGATGGCCGAGACGATCCGCGCCGCGGCCTGACCGTCACCGTAGGGGCTTTTGCCATCAGCCATCGAGCGGTAGGCGGCCGCATCCGTGAGTAGCCGGCTGGTCTGGGCAACGATTCTCCCGGGCTCGTAACCGACCAGCATGGCAACTCCCGAGTCAACTGCCTCGGGGCGTTCGCAATTGGGGCGAAGGACGAGCACCGGCTTGCCCAGCGCGGGGGCTTCTTCTTGAATGCCGCCCGAGTCGGTAAGGATCAGCGTTGCTCGCTTCATGGCGGAAACAAAGGGAGCATAGCACAGAGGCTCGCAGAGTCGAACGCGAGGCCGCCCGCTCATCTTCGAGACCACAATCGACCTGACCGCGGGGTTGGGATGGACCGGCCAGAGGAACTCGACGTCGTCGAACCGTTCATGCAAGGTCAAGATCGCATGGCATATCTGTCGCAGAGGTTCCCCGATGCAGTCACGGCGATGAGCGGTTACCAGAATCAGCTTCTTCCTGGGATCGAGCTTGACCCCGATGGGCCGATCGAGCCTGGCGGCGTGGAGCAGAGCATCAATCACAGTATTGCCTGTCCGTGAAATCGACTCGTGCCGGACGCCTTCTCTCAGCAGGTTCTCCCGCGCCGTCATCGTGGGAGCGAAATGCATGGTGCTCAGATGGCTCACGGTCACCCTGTTGGCTTCCTCGGGAAAAGGGGAAAGGGGGTCGCCGCTGCGCAAGCCGGCCTCGACATGACCGAAAGGAACGTCTTGATAGAAACTGGCCCACGCCGTGGCCAGCACGCTGGTGGTATCGCCCTGAGCCAGGACGAGATCGGGACGCTCTGACGCGAGTACCCCCTGCATGCTGCCGGTGAGCCGTCTGGCTCTGGCGGCGAGCGGTTGCTCCGGCCGCAGGCCATCAAGGCTGACATCGGCGTGAATCTCGAAGAAGTCGAGGATCGGGCGCACCAGTTCCCTGTGTTGCCCGGTGCAAACGACACGGCAACGCGCCCAGGGAGCCGCCATCAAGGCCCGGATCAAGGGAGCCATCTTGATCGCTTCGGGCCTCGTGCCGATGGTGCAGAGAATTGTCCTCGGGCTGGAACGGTTCATGGAGCCACGTCCTTGTACTCGAATCCCGGCCAGTAACTCCTCGATTCTCAATGTGGGGACGAGGAGTCGAGTCGCATCTCTGCGATGGCCGCTGAAATCACGGAAGATCGAGACGGAGCGTCTCTTTCCTCAACAGATTGCCGGGTATGTTAGCGAATCTTTCATTGTGGTCAATCGAATTCTCAAGGGACTTATTCATATTCAAAGCATCACATGTTTCTACACGTTCAGCGCCCGGCAACAGCACCTTGACCGGGCAGAAACGTTTGGACCCAAGGCGGTCTTGAGACCTAGTCCACGCATGCGCACAAGCGTCGTGCAAACACAACGGTGTTACCGCAGCCTTTTCGGCCTGGTTCAAAGATAGGTAACACAAGACGGAGTAGGGCGGGGTTTTCTAAAACGCCTGTTTCCCCCATGCTGGCGTTGGGACTCTCAAACCCACGTCATCATGAAGGAGACAGGCATGGACGCCCAAGCTACGTTCTCGTGCTCGTTCACGCAATCCGACCTCGGCCCAGTCGCGGAGCCGCCCAGTCGCTCCCACTGGCCGGCCCAGAGGCTCCTTCCCCAAGAGCGGCAGGATCTGGCAGTCCAGGTGCTTGCCGGAGTTCAACCTGTTTCCGACTTGGCCCGGGACTATGAGGTCAGCCGCAAGTTCCTCTACCAGCAAGCCGACACGGCTCGTGAGGCGCTGAGTCAGGCCTTCCCTCGCCAAGCGAAGAACGAGGATGTTCTCTTTCATCTTCCCGTCACCAAGGCGTGGCTGCGCCAATTGGTCCTGGGACTGGTGTTGGTTGGTCATGCCCCGTATCGGGCCGTCATCGAGCTTTTCCGCGACCTCTTGGACTGCCGCATCGCACTGGGCACGGTCCACAATATCGTGCGCAGTGCCGTGGAACCGGCTCGGGCCATCAGTGGGCGTGTCGACTTGGCTGGCGTTCGCATCGGAGCCCACGACGAGATCTTTCAAGCCGGCAAGCCGGTGCTCGTGGGTGTCGACACAGCCACGACCTATTGCTACCTGCTGAGCTTGGAGGAGCATCGCGATGCCGACACCTGGGGCGTCCGCCTGCTCGAGCTGGTTGATCAAGGTTTCAATCCCGAAGCCACCGTTGCCGACGCCGGCACGAGTCTCCGCGCCGGTCAAGCCGAGGCCCTTCCCAAGGTCCCCTGCCAAGGCGATGTGTTTCACATCGTCTGCGATCTGAAGAAGGTGGTCGGCTTCCTGGAGAACCGTGCCTATGGCGCTTTAGAGACCACCGAAAAATGCGAGCGCCGGCGTGACCGGCTGCGGCGACCGACCAAGCGCCGCCGCGCCCGCTCAGCGCACGGCGCAGCGCAGCGCTGCGTCGCGCCCGCATCGCCAGCGATGAAGCGGTGGCACTGGCCGAGGATGTGGCTTTGCTGGTCGGCTGGTTACGCCACGACATTCTCACGGTCGCCGGCCCGTGTTACACCGAGCGTTGCGACTTGTATGATTTTGTCGTGGCCCAGCTGAAGGCCCGGGCCTCGAAGTGCCCCCACCGGCTCGAGCCGATCTGCGGCGCTTTGGAGAACCAACGCGACGATCTGCTTGCCTTCGCACGCCGGCTCGATGAGGATCTGGAGCAACTCGGACAGGAGCTGCAGATTCCTGCGGAACTCGCACGATGGGTGCTCAAAACGCAGTCGCGTGACGAGCGTGACCCCAGGCGCTGGGCCGAGGAAGCGGCCCAGCGAAAACAGCTCCGGGGTCGGTTCCATGCGGTTCAGCTTGCGGTTGCTGCGCTGGCCGAGGAGACGGTCCGAGCGAGTTCGCTGGTGGAGAACCTCAATAGCCGCCTGCGAAGCTACTTTTTCCTCCGCCGACACCTAGGCTCGGACTATTTGGCCCTGCTGCCAGTTCTACCTGAACCACCGACGGCTGCAGCGCAGTGATCGCCCCCAGCGCAAGGGGAAGACCCCGGCCGAGCTGCTGACCGGGCAGCCGCACCCGCATTGGCTGGAAATGCTCGGCTACACCCTCTTCCGCCGCGCCTGAGACGAGCGTTGGGGCGCCGCGATGAGAACCTTGCATCGTCAAGGCACGTTCTTCGTCCCTACTGTTACCCGAAAAACGCCGAATTTGAACCAGGCCGAGAAATGACTTGGCCGAGCGCTCGACTAATTCAACGACGAGACTCGGATGCGGCGGCTACTCAAGGAGCTCGGTCGCTTCTTGGCCCAGATCCATTCCCTCTCTTTGCCAGGCTATGGGCTGCTCGACGCCCGGCCGCTGCCGTCAAGAACCGGTCCGCCGCGCGGGATGTGCGATGCTTGGACGGAGTACGTCCTGCTGAATCTCGCGGGACATGTTGAGAATTGCGGTTGGGCCGGAGACCTGACCGCTGCGGCGGCCCGCGCCATCGTTGTTGCATTCGAACGACACGGCGAATGCTTGAACGTGTCCGGCGGGGCGCTGCTCCACGGGGCCTCGGGAGCCACAACTTGCTTACCAACGGCGATCCCCTAATCGGACTGATCTACTGGGAGAACGCTGTGGCTGGCGACCCGGTGTACGACGTAACCTTCTGGGCAACGTTCCATCCGCCGGCTCGACACGCCGACTTCCTCAGCGGCTACAGTGACGTCCGGCCGCTCCCGGACGATTTCCCAATCCGGTTCTCGCTTTATTAGACGCGAATCGCAGTGGCGAAGGCGGTACATCGGCGGACGTTCGGGTATACGGACCGGCCAGACCGGGGGGCTTAGCAGCGTCAGGCCCGGTTAACGGTTTGCACTCGGCATTGCGAATGGCCACGCCCGACACCAACGGCTCCGCCAACGAGCGCCCCGAGGGAGGCGAGCGGGCATGGCACAGGCGCGAAGTGCCATGGGCCAAGTGGGGTAGGGCACGTCAAACTCGCGACGACGCACCTTCCTTTCCGGCTTCCGGGCACCAAAGGAACGTCGAAGTTTGCTTTCCGACGCAAACAGACAGGGTCATACCTCGGAGAGACGGTGCGTCGTCGGGTACTCGACGGCACACTACCCACTTGACACCGATCGCCCTGGAAAGCGATCCGACACCGAGACTTTCCCCCCGGCCTCGCACGATCGTGACCTAGACTTGAGGAGTTGCCTGGCCCCTTCCTGGTTTCCGGTGGCTCCACCGGCTCGACGGACGTCCGGCACCCTCAGGGACACTTCGCCCATGAGCCAGTCCGGCACGCCTCTTGAGTTGTTGTTGGAAGACCTCGAAAGCACGAACTACCGGGTCCGTTGGAAGGCCGTCCAGGGCCTTGGCGAGGCCGGCGAACCGCGTGCCCTGGAGCCCTTGCTCGGCGCGTTCAAGGATCGCCTGCCCACGATCCGGATCTCCGCGCTGTCGGGACTCGGCCGGCTCGGCGACAACCGCGCGATCGGGACGGTGATCGCGATGCTCGATGATCCCGACCCCAAAGTCCGCACCTCCGCCGCGGCCGCGCTCAAGAAGTTCGGCAAGGCGGCGCACGCGCCGATGCTCGAGGCCTACTGTGGGGGCAATTTTCAGGCGCGCTCCGCTCTCCTGAGCGCCCTGGGCCGGATCAATTCGCCGGCGATCTCGGAGCTCCTGATCGCGGCACTCGACGACCCTGAGGTAGAGATCCGGGTAGAGGCGGCCCGCGTCCTCGGCGTCCGGAAGGACCGGCGAGCGGTCGACAGGCTGCTCCAGGCGGTCGCCGAGGGGGGACCGCACCAGTTCTTCTACATCCAGATGCTTGGAGAGATCGGCGACCCGAGCGCCTTCGAACCGCTCCTGGCTCTACTCATGGCACCCGAATTCATGCTCCGGCGCGAGGTGGTGACGGCCTTGCGAAAGATCGACAACCCCCGGGCGGTGGACCTCTTCCACGAACAACTCGAGGAACTTCCCTGTGCCGAGGCGGATCAATTTGCACAGAGCCTCGCGGGCACCGACCTGTTGAACGCCGCGTGGTCGCTCGCCCACAAGGCGAGAGTCTGCGGGGATCTCGAGATGCTTGCCCAAGCGGTCTTCGCGGCCCGGGACGCTCAGAACGAGCACCGGTCAGAACTCCCGCAATAGCTCGACCATGGCCCGGTCGAGGTTGCGGCCGTGCCACGTCTCGTACTTCACATCCGCCCGGCCACTTTCACAGACACCAAAGGAGCCGACGAAATTCCACAGGGCCCAGCCCCAGCCGGCCTCCTTGAACAGACTGAGCATGTCGCGCATCCACGCCAGGGCTACCGTGTGCGGTGTGTGCTGGTGGACGCCCCACTCGCCGACGAACATGCCGACGCCCTTCTTTTCCAGCTCCTGCCAGGGTGCGATCAGCGTGCGGCGGATCGTCTCGCGGTCCACGATCTTGCCGTTCCGCTCCTTCAGCGGCCAGGTGGGATCGGGCCAGCTCTCGTTCCAGTGGGCCCACGACGCTTTGTAGTGCGTCACGGGGATCGGGTCGTACGAGTGGATGTCGGCCGCAACGTTCAGGCCGAGCAGTTCCGTGAACGGTGTGCGGGCCCAGTTGCGGCCGTCAACAATAATCAGCCGGTGGGGATCCTTGGAGCGGATCGCCGTGACGAGCTGTTCCGTCACCCGGCGGAGGTTCTCCGGCTTCACCTTGTCGTCGGGCTCGTTGAAGAGGTTGAAGCTGAGGCGGCTGTTGGGCACGCCCTTATATCGCTCGGCAAACACGGACCACTGATGCGCACACAGCGCGGCGGGCTCGGCCTCGGTCCAGAGGTTTGTCCGCTCCGGCGGGGTGATCTGGCCGAAGCCTGGTGCGATGTGGAAGTCGAGCAGCAAGTGAATGCCATATTGTTTACCATGCTCGACGGCCCGGTCGATCTGCTTCAGGACAGGCTCCTTGAGATTCTTCGGGTCGCGGAGATCGGTCCAGTCGTGGTAGTTGAGCGCGAGCCGGAGGAAGTTGAATCCCAGGTCGGCGACGTCGGCGAAGTCCCGTTCATCGAACAGCTCCCTCCGTCGCCCGCGGTAGGCGACGGGCAAGTTGAAACCACGCCAGCGCGGCAGCTTTTGAGGCGTGGCCTCGGGCAACTCGGGACGCTTCTCGTCCGCCAGCAGCCCTTGGGCGGCCGTGCCGCCTAGGCCGGCCGACGCCAGCGTCATGCGAAGCATATCACGGCGATTCATCGTTCTTGGTTCCTTTGGCTACGAGGAATGAACGACAAGGCGCGACCATCGCGCTCTTCAACTGATTGTACTCGGTCGTTGCACCGTTCGGGTAAGTAACGCGATTCAACCCCGTTTGAGCGAACGGGCACTCACGTCAACGGTCGGATCGAGCCAGGCGACGTCGCTGGGATCGTCGGCGAATCGGCGGATGCCGACCTCGCGGATCATGCGATCGTCCACCTTGGACAGCGGGGTGTACCGCGGGTGGTGCGCTTCCTTGTAGGGGTCGTTGTGGCGGGCGTTGTAGCAGCAGATCATGCTCCAGCGCGGGTGATCGGACGTGTTGCGGTCGGACCGGTGCAGCAGGTTGGGATGGAAGAACAGGGCGTCGCCGGGATTCATCTCGACGTGGACCAAGGGCAGCCGCTTGAGGACCTCCTCGACTCGGTCCGTGTCGGCGCCGGCCTGCTGGCCGGTCAGCACGTGATCGATCCGGCCCAGGCGGTGGGAGCCCTTGATGACCTGCAGGCAGCCATTCTCCTTCGTGCACGGATCGACCGCGATGAAGACGCTCACCAGGTCCGGGAAGAAAACGCCGTTCTGGTACCAGTAGCCGTAGTCCTGGTGCCACGTCCAGGCGCCGCCCACCTTGGCATCTTTCATGATCATCTTTGAGTGATAGTGATAGACCTCGTCGTCGAGGATCTGCTCGCAGGCGTCGACCATCCGCCGGCAGCGGGCGAACATGCCGTAGATTCCCTCGCCCGGGTGGTTCCAGAGCGAGAGCCGGACCCGTCCTCCTTCGCCGTCATCCTTGCCGTAGGAGTGCTCGTCGAGCGCCCGGTCTTCCCTGGCCGATCGGAGCAAGAGGCCGATCTCGTCGGCGTCGAACAGCGTCTCCACGACGAGGTAACCGTCACGCTCGTACCGGGCTAATTGCTCGGCCGTGAGAGGTCCAGGACGCATGGTCGATCTCCGGTAGGGTGGGTCGAAACCCACCAGTATATGACCTCATGAGATGGTCGGGTTTCACCCATCCTACAACCCGAAGAGGATCTTGCGGGCATTTCCATTGTACAGTTTGGCCAGAACGTCGTCGGGCAGGAAGATGCCGTAGATCTTCCAGAAGCCCTGGACGTGATGGCCGCCGGCCGGGTTGAAGTATTCATCGTCGGTCTCGAGGAAGCGGAAATACATGCGATAGGCGTTTCGGTTGGGCGCTGTGTCGGTGCCGAACATGACGCGATCCTGGTACTTGATCAGGAACCGCCGCGCCGAGTACGGCTGCCGGCCGAGCTCGGAGATCCGGGCGTCGATGTCCACATACATGTTCGGATACCGATCCAGCCACTTCGAGACTGTCGCCAGATCTTCGCCGTCATTGGCCAGGTGGGCGCAGATGAACGTCGTCCTGGGGTGGCGCTCGATGATCCGCAACCGCTGGGCGTGCAGCTCGGCGCGAGCGGGAAAATCCTTGCCGTGAAAGAGCCAGTCGGGGTGGTCGTTCAGCTCATGCCAGCGCTCGTTCTTGGTGTCCAGGGGGGTGAAGAAGGCGCCTGGGTCGCCGGTGTGGATCATGATCGGGCGCTTGTACTGGCCGCACAGCTCCCAGAGTGGATCGATCTTGGGATCGTCGACCGGGACGAGTCGGCCGTCCTTGTAGCGGTGGCCCAGCCCCAAGCTCTTGTGGATCTTGAGGCCCTTGGCTCCGGCCTTGAAACCCGCCTCCAGCCGCTTCAGCTCGCGATCCGTCCAGCCAGGCTCGTCGATGCCCTCGAAGTTGATCAAGGCGAAGGTGAGAAACCGGCCGGGATGGGCCACGTCGAGCGCCTCGAGAGTCTCCTCGAGCCGCCGGTCCCAGCCGCCGTCAAGGTTAACGACCGTCTGGACTCCCGCCGCATCCATCTCGGCCAGGTAGTGCGCGACACGTTCGGGTGTCAGGATGCCCTTTCCTCCTCCCAGGTGGTTGTGAACGTCGATGACCGGGAACTTCGCCTTCGAGACCGCCGTCGCCTTGGTCACAAGCATCGACTGCGGCTGCCAGTCGCGCAGCTTCATCTCGCGGATCGAGTCCGAGACCTGCGCCTGCGCCGACGCCGGACCCACGGTTGCCAGCACCAGGAACACGAGCAATGATGCGAACGCCATGCGGGCCATGGAAGTCCTCCGGGGTGTATCGTTGTGGCAAGTCTACGCAGGGTACCAGAGCCCTCGCGTGGCGGCGATGATCCTGCCGATCTTATTTCGTGGACCTTCTCACCGCAATTCTCTGGGGGACCAGAACGAGACGGGGCTGATTCTTGCCGCTAGATAGGGCAGGGGGGCGGCTTCGCGCTCCAGACCGAGTCCCTTGAAATACGCTTGGTTTTCTCATCTTATTCATCAGACTCGATTTATCTTCACAAACCACCCTGTCCCAATGATGTTGCTCATTTTCCCCAAACTCGGGTGGCGAAAATGCCGATAGGATGAACACGAATCTGTCTTGGGGAGGTCTGCCGGCTGGGGCAGTCTACGTTGACGGACATGTGGGGATGGGATATGGTTCCGGCGTTGATGCCGGCGAGTCAGGCCGATGGCGCCGGTTGGGGCGATCGGCCTGAGGGGCAGGGAGGCCCACGATGGCGATGATCACGGATGCGTCCCTGGCCCTGGAAAATGAGGTCGAGGGACTGGCTTTTGCTCGGGAAGTACTGCGCATCGAGGCCGAGGCGCTCGGGCGCGTGCGCGATCGCCTGACGTCTTCGATCGCGCAGGCGGCGGATCTGATCTATCGCTCTTCAGGGAGCGTGATCGTGACCGGCATGGGCAAGGCTGGGCTGGTGGGCCAGAAGCTGGCGGCGACCCTGGCATCCACCGGCACCAGGGCTTTCCCGCTGCACCCGGCTGAAGCGGTACACGGCGACCTGGGACGGATCAGGGCTGACGACGTGGTCATTGCGCTCTCACAGAGCGGTGAGACCGAAGAGGTCTTGCGGTTGATCCCGGCGCTGCGGCGGCTGGGCGCGATCCTGATCGCGATCACCGAGCGCTCCACCAGCTCGCTGGGCCAGAAGTGCGATCTTTGCGTGGCGCTGGGGCCAATCGAAGAGGCTTGCCCGCTGGGGCTGGCACCTTCCGCCAGCACAACCGCCCTCATGGCCGTGGGCGACGCCCTGGCACTCTTGGTCAGCCACATGCGCGACTTCTCATGCGACGACTTCGCGCTTTACCATCCGGCCGGCAGCCTGGGCCGCAAATTGACCCGGGTTGAGGAGGCGATGCGCTCGGGCAAGCAGCTTCGCCGGGCACAGGCTGAGGAAACTGTTCGCCAGGTCTTCGTGCGGCTGGCCGGCCCACGCCGGCGCTCAGGGGCGGTGCTCGTCGAAGACGTCGATAATCACCTGCTGGGGATCTTCACCGACAGCGATCTGGCGCGGCTGTTTGAGAGGCAGCGAGACTCGGATCTCGACCGACCGATCGGCGAAGTCATGACTGCCAGCCCCAAGCGGGTCCGCGTCGGCTCGATGCTCAGCGACGCGGTCGAACTCATGAATACCCACAAGATCAGCGAGCTTCCGGTCGTCGATCGGAGCAACCACCTGGTGGGCCTGATCGACGTGACCGACCTGATCGGCCTCGTACCGGCCGATTTCGAGGAGTAGGGGCATGGGTGAAAAGGCCTCGGCCGAACTCGCCGCGCGTGTGCGCCAATCGAGCTTCTGGTGGTTGACGTCGATGGCGTGCTCACCGACGGCGCGATCGTGATCGACGACCACGGCGTGGAATCAAAGCATTTCCACGTCCGCGACGGCCTGGCCTATTCACTCTGGCACAAAGCCGGCAAGCATTCGGCAATCCTGTCGGGACGGAAGGCCGATGTCGTGGCGCGAAGGGCCGCCGAGCTCAAGATCGAGCGTCTGGCCCAGGGGCTGGCCGACAAGGGAAAGCCGTTTGTTGCCCTACTCGCCGAGCTGGGTCTGGAGGCCCGGCAGGCTTGCTTCGTGGGAGACGACCTGGTCGACCTGCCCGTGCTCCGGGCAGCCGGCCTGGCCGCTTGCCCGTCCGACGCGGTGATCGAGGTTCGTGACGCCGCTCATCTCATCACCGGCACAATCGGCGGGCGCGGTGTCATTCGCGAAGTGGTCGAGGTCATTCTCAAGGCGCAAGGGCTATGGCACGACCTTTGCGGTTCCTTTTACGCGCCGGCAATTTAATTCAATTCCCATGGCGTGCCGGTCCTGAACCCGAGTGCCGCGAAGACGGCAATAGCTTGCGTTGCGTTCCCTGTAACGATAGCTGGCCAGAGCCACGGATAAGGTCTCTTGTTCAAGAAACTCCTCAAGCTGGTCACGGTGTTCAGCCTCCTCTTGGGGTGCTATCTTGGCTACGTCCGTGCCTTTTCCATCGTGGTGGCTCACCTGACCGCGGCCCGCCACATCGAAGGCATTGGCTTCATTACACATGACTCTAGCTCGATGCGCGAGGCGATCGAGCGCGCCAGGAAGCGTTCGGGAATAACCACTGGACCACCAACGAGAAATTGCAGCTCCGCTACTTCAATCCCGAACGCGGCTTCTGGATGTATTCCAAGAATTACAAAAGGCCGCTCGAGGAAGAAGGCGTTCGCTACGACGGCAAGCGTGTGAGACTGTCGCCCGCAGCGATCATCTGGCGCTCGCGCGACGGCAGCAGCACCAAGACGATCACCAGCGATGAAGCCAGGATGGATTTCAACCAGTCGCTGGGTTTCAGCATCAAGCCCGACGGTGAACCGCTTCTGGTCAAGTTCGCTCGACTGACGGGCAATGTCATGATTCGCGACGACCGCGGGACGCCGAACGATCCCACGGATGACCTGGTCATCGGTCCTTTGACCTACGTCGACTACGACGATGATGCACTTCAGATCCGGAGTGAGGCAGGCGTGCTCATCATCGATCGCGACATGAGGATAACGGGTCTGGGCATGCTGATCCAGCTCCGGCCCAAAGCGCAGGCGGCTCAAAACGGAGCCCATGTTGCCGGGTTCGAAGGAGCGCAAAGCGCCCGCCTGCTCGGGAATGTCCACATCGTCTTCAGCGACGTTGGCAAGACAGGAATTCTGCCGGGCGCCATGACCACCAAGCGAGTCGGTCCCAACAAGGTTGAAGTCCAGGCCCGGCCAGATCGCAAGGAAACCGGGGAGCGGACGACCGCCAAAACACAAGACCCGCCCCAGCCCGTCCCGCTCGACGTGCGCTGCGAGGGTCCCATGCAGGTCGACCTACCCAAGCCTGCGTTGCCGGTCAAGGAAGGCCCTCCCGCTCCGCCGGCGCCCACGCTGGTGCACTTCACCCGCAACGTGGTCGTCCGCCGCGGTAAGCTTGATGAGCTGCCCGACCAGATGGATAGCGATAACCTCGACCTCGTCTTGGTCCCAGCCGCCAAGGCGGCCCAGCAAAACGGCAAGAAACGCGCGGGCGAGGCGCAGGCTGAGAAAATGTCGGCGCCCGAGGGAGAAGCGGTCGAGGAGAAGAGCATGTTCGGCGACCTGACGCTCCGCCGCGTCAAGGCCACAGGCCACGCCGTCTGGCTCCAGCAGCCCGCTCAAGGCACGAAGGTTCGCTGCAATGAGCTGATCCACGAGGTCGCCGCACTGGGCGGTCAGGGTCAGAACGTGACTTACCTTCGCGCCGACGAAACGCGAAAACTCTGGCTCGAGAAGTTTGATTTCGTGGATGACCGCGCCGGCGGACCCGACGGACCGGTTGTCCGCAAGGTCCAGTCGGTCACGCATGTCTGGACCATGGACGCCACAATCTTCGACGACGGTGACATGGACCACTCAACGCTTGTCGCCCGTGGCCCCGGTCTCCTGGAAACCCGGCCTGGCCCGAGCGACGCCGACACCCCGAACCAGGAGGTGCCGCCCGATCGAACCGCGACCTGGCAAGATCAGCTTGTCCTCAAGAATGAGCTGGGCTCTGACAAGAAGATCATGCAAAAGATCTTGATCCTCAAGGGCCAGCCCCGGATCATCGATCGGCTGCAGGCTTCTTCGCTTGATGCGGTCGATACGATCGTCGCCTGGCTCAAGCCCAAGACCGCCGAGAACTCCAGGCTCGACACGAGCGCGTCACCGGCATCCGCCAGCCGAACATCGGAAAACTCGAAGGCGCAGGGTGGCAACTTCCAGATCGAGCGATTGCTCGCCCTCCGCGACGCCCACCTTGTTGCCCCCTCCAAGAACCTCACCGCACGGCAGCGTCTCGACGCCGACTTCTTCGAAGCACCCAAGCCCGTGGTCGTCACTCGCAGCACGGCCGCTCCGGCTACCGCTCCCGTCCCGGCGACCGCGACCGCGAGCACGGCGGCAACGCCAGAGCCGGAGGCTCCGGCCGCCGCGGCAACCGACTCGACGCAAGAGACGACTCAGGAGAAGAAGCCACAGCCTAACATGGTCGTGCTGGCCGACCGAGTGAAAGCCAAGGTGTTAATCGGCCCGGCTGACCCAGCCAAAGGCATCTCCACCACCTCAGCAAGCAAGACGCCTGGATTGGGCCGCGTCGCGGGCTCTGGTGCTCCGGAATCGACCTATGAGGTTCGCGAGGTCCGGCTCTTCGGCGGCGTGAGCTTTCATCAAGACCCCGCGCCAGGCAAGACCAAGGGCGAAGACGCCACCGGCGAGGTCCTCGTTTTATTCAATGACGGACCCGGCCAGGCGATCTTCCACCTCTATCATCGCGACGCGACTGACCCGAGAGTGGCGGCCGAGCCGACCCGGCGCTGGCCCCGCGCCAGAATCACCAGCGAAGAAATGGATATCGAAGGCGAGGGGGAAATCGGACTCAACCAGAAGACCGACCAGGCGTGGGTTCATGGACCCGGCAGGCTCGTTCAGCTCACCGACCGCGGCCTCCTGACCGACAAGACCGAGGAGACTGAGCCTGAAGCTCAGAACCCCGAGCAAAACGGGAATGAGAACAAGGTCCTGAACAAGGCCAGCGCGCTCAAGGCAGTCAAGCCGAAGCCCAAGACGCGGGCCGGCAAGGTCCAGACGACAAAGGTGCCTCTCACCATCACGTGGGCCGAGAAGATGTTTTTCAACGGTCGATCGACCGACCCCGAGAATCGGCCGGCCGCCGAGGCTGTCTTCTACAAAAACGTCCTCGCCAAGATGGAAGACTCGCTGCTTTACTGCACTAAGACCATGACCACTTACACCGACCAGCCCGTCCCCCTGGCCGACCTCGGCAATATGAGCAAGTCTGGAACCGCGGGCAAGGCCCAGGAAATGAACGGCCAAGACCTGGATGAGGAGCAGGCAGCCCAGCCCGAGAAGCCCAAGCCCGACCTGGCGTTCATCGATTGCGTGGGCAACGCCGTGGCGATCAGCCGCAAGGTCGATCCCGACCGCCCCGTCTTGCTCAATCTTCAACGTCTTGTGGCCGACCGCCTGATTTACGACCGCCGCACCGGAAACTTCTTTGCTCCCACCCCGGGAATCGCCTACCTGTACGATCAGAACAAAGACGCAAACAAACCACAGGAGCGGACCACCGAGGATCCGATCGCCAACCGGAGGCCGATCAAACCGACTTCCGGCCCGCCAAGCGATCGCCGGCCAGGCGCCAAACCCGGCACGCGCGCCGCCGGCCAGAGCGGGACGGCCCGGGATGCCAGCGGCAAGAACCAAAGACAAGCGAGCGCCGAGAACAAGAAGACGGTCTTGCCCTTGATCCTCACCCAGATCCGTTTCGCCAAGGAGATGCAAGGCCGATTCGGAACAGGCAAGGAAACCGACAAGAACGAACCGCGCTGGGCTGAGTTCTTCACGAACGTTGAAGCTGCTCGCGGACCGGTGGCCAACGAACGGACCATCTTCGATTACGACCGTCTACCGCAAGATTGCTACTTCCTGACTTCCCAGATGATGCGGGTGGTCACCGAGCCGCCCCCGCCGGGCGCTCCCGAGAATTCGCCGTCGCGGAATTTCCTCAAGGCCTGGGATGAAGCCAACGCCCGCACCAAGGACACCACGATCGCGGCAGACGTGATAACGTACGACTCGCAGAACGACCTGATCTACGCCAAGGGGGAGGACGGGCGTCTGGTTCAGATCGCGCAGCAAACCGCGCCCGGCCAGCCGGGCTCGCTGTCGCGGGCCGAATCGGTGCGAGTTAACCCCAAGACAGGCGCCGCCAATGTGGCCGCGCCCAATGTCATCCAGATGCTCGAAGCCAAGACCGGCGCTCGGCCCCAGCCGGTCCCGCCGCCAGACCCCAACGCCAAACCACCCAAGAGGCCCAAGCCTTCTTACCGCACCCCGCGCAGCAGCACCGAGCGTCGAGGGTTCACGGGGACGTGAGCACCCCGCGCACTGTGCCGGCCGTCAGGAGTCTCGCTTGCCTTGCGCAGTTGAATGGCGATATCTCGTGGCGAGGCTAACTGCCTTTCGACCGTGATCCCCGGCCCTTGCCTCCGGCGAGAGGATCCGCTCCGCCTTCGAGAGGCTGGCCGACCTTGGTGGCGGCCAGGCGGGTCGTGATGGCGGCGGCGTAGTCGGTCGAGAGCTCGAAGCCAAGAAACCGTCGGTCCAGCTTCTTGGCGACGGTAAGTGTGGTGCCGCTGCCACCAAAGGGATCGAGAACGGTCTCACCGGGGTTCGAGCAGGCGCGGATGATCCGGCCCAAGAGCTGCTCGGGCATCTGGCAGCCGTGCCAGCCGGCACGCTCCTTGAAGGTGCCGCAAACGCGGGGAACGTACCAGGTGTCGCTCTCGGGGGCAAAGCCGTCGGGTACGTCTTGCGGGCGGAGGATCCAGGTGTCGTCGGGAAGGCGGCCTTGCGGATTGGCCCGCGAATCGAAATAGACCAGTTGCCGTGCCGAGGGCACGCGAATGGCCTGGTCGTTGAAGGTAAAACGTTCGGGGTCTCTCACGAAGTAGAACAGGTGGGCGTGACTGCGGCTGAACTTCCTGGTGCAGTTGACCCCGAACGTGTAGTACCAGATCACCCAGCTTCGAAGCGACAGTCCAAGCTCGCGATGAAAGATGACTTTCATTTCGGCGGCGTATTCGTCGCCGATCGCCAGCCAGAACGCACCATCGGGCTTGAGCGTACGAACAACCTCGCGTCCCCAGGCCTTGGTCCAGTCAAGGTAACTTTCGGCTTCGCGGCGGTCGTCGTAGATGTCGTAATCATAGCCGATATTGAAGGGAGGGTCGGCGAAAATCAGGTCGATCGAGCCCGATGCCACACGGGGGAACAGGTCCAGACAGTCTCCTGAGTACAATCGATCGAGCTCGAGCTCCCCGCGATGCTCATTCTCACCGCCGGGGACTTGATCTGGGGTGGACGGCGAGCCGTTCCGATGGTCGTCGGCCAAGGACGAAGGCATGGACATTGCCACTTGCTTACTCCTCATCTGCGGGTAGGGCCGGTTCGCTGGGTTTTGAGTTCGCCGAGCCGCCGTCACCGGCCTCGCCATTGCGGTCAGCGCCGTCGGCCGCCGCGCCGGTATCGTCGATGCGGTACTCAGAGAGCTTCTTGTGCAGGGTGTTGCGGTTGATGCCCAGGCGCGCGGCGGCCTTGATCTGCACGCGGTCGCAGGTCTGGAGCACCTGCTGGATCAACTCGCGCTCCACCTGGCCGACGATCCGGTCGTGAAGGTCGCTCGCGGCCGGGCCGGCGGCGCGGATGCCCTGGCGAACCAGTTCGACGGCCAGAGACCCGAAATCAGCACCAACGCCGCGATGGCGGATCGGCCGGGGGGCCGGCTCGCCGCGCAGTTGAGGTGGAAGATGATCGACCAGAAGTTCGGTTCCCGTGCCCAGGATCACCGCCCGTTCGACGTAGTTTTGCAGCTCGCGGACGTTGCCCGGCCAATCGTGCTCGCGAAGTCTGCGCATCGCCTCGGGCTGGACCTTGCGCATCTCGCGCTTGTTTTGCTCGCCGTAGCGTTTGAGGAAGAAGAGCACCAGCGGCTCGACGTCTTCCCGGCGCTCGCGCAGCGGAGGCAGGTAAATCGGTACCACGTTGAGCCGGTAGTAAAGGTCTTCGCGAAACCGGCCGGCATCAATTTCGTCGAGCAGGTCTCGGTTGGTGGCCGCGACGATCCGGGTGTCGACTTTCTTGGTATTGTTGTCGCCCACCCGCTCGAACTCACCCTCCTGAAGCACTCGCAGCAGTTTGACCTGGAGCTTCGGCGAGGTGCTGTTGATCTCGTCCAGGAAAATCGAGCCCGTGTGCGCGGCCTCGAACCGGCCGGTCCGGTTGTCGACGGCGCCTGTGAACGACCCCTTCACGTGGCCGAACAGTTCGCTTTCCAGCAGGCTTTCGGTAAGCGCACCACAGTTGACGCGGATGTAAGGCCCGGTTGACCGGGGACTGAGGTCGTGGATGGCGCGGGCGATCAGCTCCTTGCCGGTGCCCGTTTCACCGACGATCAGCACACAGGCTCGCGACGGCGCAACCTGGCGGGTGATGCGAACGACTTCGCGCATGGCCAGACTCTCGCCCAGTACGCCTGGCAAGGCGGGCGCCGCGGTCGCAGCCTCGCCCCTGCCGGCGGGCGTCACAGGAGATATCGGGCTGGGTCTGGTGTCGATAGCCATGGATGCGAGACTTTCACGAAAATTCATGCGTCGGAGCAACACCCGCGCCTCATAGCGATTCTCATGGCTTGGGGCTCCGCGCCGCCGGCGCTTTCGGGCTTGTGCTCGAGCCAGTGCTTACAGCGGGTCGGGGCGATTTGGGGGCTCGTTGCGCCGCCTCAGACTGGGCACGCAAAAGACCGACGACTGTTCCGAGTGCGGCCCGGAGCTGAGGGTCTTGTTCTCCCTGGAAGTCGCCGACAAGCTTGGTCTCCTGATCGGCCGCGACCAGTGGGCCAAACCGCTGAATGCTGCGGGCTAGCTGGGTCGCGCTGGCGCGGCGCAGCTCGATGGGGCGGGAAGGATCAAGGACCGTGTCGGCGAGGCTGCGCTGGGCCGATGGGTCGGGCACGTCTCCCAGCGCCGTCGAAGCGGCCAGGCTTGTGCCGGGCGTGCGCAGAGCGGCGGCCAGGGCGGGCTCCGCCGCGGTCAGGTCGGCGGCCAGGGGGCTATTGGGTTGCGAGGCGATCCGGGCCAGGAGCGCGGTCGCCTCCTGGGCGTAACTGGTCCGTTCGGCGTCGGTAAGCTTGGCCGGCTTGCCCCCCAGCGATCGCTCCAGAGCGGCCGCGTCGATCGGTTGGACCAGGTACTTGATTCTGGGAAAACTCGTCACCAGGTAGGGTCTTCTGATCTCGAGATTGAGTGGTCCATAGACATAGACCGGCAGGTTCGAGGTCCGGGCGTCCGTCTGAAAGTTGGTCAAGGTGTCGACAAGCCCCCAGGCACCCTGGAAGAGGTCATGGCTGATCAGCACGAGCTCGACATCGGCGGTTTCCACAGCGTCACGGAAGCCCCGATCACCTGAGGTCTCCAGCACGGCCTCGTAACCCATGGTCCTGAGAAAGCCAGCCAGCTTACTTCCCCGGGCCGGGTTACTGTCGATGACAACGGCGCGGGGCAAGCTCTGGGTGTTCGCGAACCGGGCCAGGGTGGGAACGATCCGGCTGGAGCCGGGGAAGGGTTGAGTTGGCGCGAGGTCCACCAGGGCTTTCGCGGCGGCGAACTGGAGCCGGGCGCCGGGCGATGAGAGCGCCTCGACCAGAGGATGGGGATGGCCGCCGCTGGAGAGCAGCGCGCGGTCGGTGACCTGCCCCAGCGCAGTGGCCGTGGCGGCGGCGAGGTCGGATCTGCCATCGGCGATGGCCCGGTGCAAGACCTCGCTCAGGACCCTGGGACCCGCGGCGCAGGCGCTCCCGAAAGTGGCCTGATCGCCGGCCGGGAACGCCGAGAAACCGACCCGCTCGATCGCCTTTTCCAGCGCGAGGCTGACGAGCACAACATGGGCATCGAAATTCTGAGGATCAAGCCGCAGTGCCTGCCTGGCCAGACGAGACCCCAGAAGACCCTCCGCGTCGCTTCGGCTCACTTGCCGCGGCACGGGTGCCTTGCGATTGTTGTCCCAGGTCCAGATGAGCACAGAATCGCCGGGAAACTCAACCTGATGCCGGTGAAAGCCCCGAGCTGCGTCGGTCAGCACTTTCGCCGGCGTGCGCGGCTGTGAGGCGAACGGCTTACCCGTCAGGCGAGCAATCGCCTCGCGGGCCGCTTGGCGGACCGCTGGCGGGGATTCAGGGGCCGCTGCCGGATACGTCAGGATCGGGACGGCGCGAGGATCGCCGATCCGGCCCAGGGCCGTGGCGGCGTCGGCGGCGAGCTGGGCGTCCGGGCTGTCGAGCACGGCCAGCAGGGGCGGAACGGCCGTGCGATCGAGCCGCCCCATGTTTCGTGCCAGCAGAGCGCGCTCGTCGGCCGGAATGCCGGCTCGGTCGAGCGCGTCGACCAGGAAGGGAACCGCGTGAGGACCGGCTTCCCTTAGCCGGGCGATCGCGTATTCCTGCTCTTCGGTTGACCTGGTCAGCGCGGCCACGAACCGGGCGATCCGATCCGGATGGGCCGCATGCCGCCGCGCGGCCTCCGTCAGCTTCGCGACCAGCGGCTGCGCATACTTCCGGGTTGCCGGCTCGTCCTCCAGCCGCAAGATCGAGCCAGTCCCAAACTTATCACGAATCTGGATCAAAGTCGCGTCGTCGGGCTGACTGCTCATGAACTTGTCGAGATAGGGAACGGCCTGTTTGATCTGCCCGGTGCGGACCAGGTAGTCGATCGCGCTCCAGAGCTCCATTGGCGTACGGGGCTCCTGGACGAACGACTCAGGCCCGGGCACCTGGGCTTTGGCCGCGGCCGTCAGGCCGGAAATGGCCAGCGTCAGGCTCGTGATCGCAACGCTCCACCGAATGCGGCCGCGACGGCCGCGCTCGAGCCTGCGTCCATCCGGGACTGCTTCCTCCCACCGACCGAACATTGACACGGGATTTCTGGACATGGGATAAGTCCGATACGGTTGATGCCTGGAGGTCGTCTGGTTTCGCGAACTCCATCGTCTTGTCTAGACTTGCAACTCAGGGCCGACGAGATCCTCGTAAGTCTCGCGACGGCGGACGAGCCGGGGCTCATTCCGGCTCACGAGCACCTCTGCGGCCCTGGGACGCGTGTTGTAGTTGGAGGCCATGACCATGCCATAGGCACCGGCCGAGAAAATGGCGAGCAAATCATCGCGCTGGAGGCTGGGCAACGAGCGCTCCTTGGCCAGGAAATCGCCGCTCTCGCAAATCGGGCCCACGACGTCCCAGGGCTCGGTCCCGGCAATCGCGGCCTCGAAATCATCCGGCGGCGCCGGCAGACCGGCCGGAACATTCACGGGCCAGATCCGATGAAACGACTCGTACAAGGCCGGCCTGATCAGATCATTCATGGCGGCGTCCTGGATCAGGAACCGCTTGTCACCCGACTGCTTGGTATATAACACACGGCTGACCAGGATGCCCGCGTTGCCCGCGATGACCCGGCCCGGTTCGATGGCCAGCCGGCACCCTGCCGCCTTGATCGCCGGCACGATCACACGGGCGAACTCGGCGATCGGCCGCGCCTCGCGTCCCTTGTAGGAGATGCCGTAGCCTCCGCCCATGTTGTACCAGGCGATCGGATGACCCATCTTGCGCAGTCGGCCGATCAGCTCAACCCCCTTGGCGACCGCGCCGGCGTAGGGCTCGACCGTGGTGATCTGCGAGCCGATGTGCATGTGCATGCCGATCATGCGGACGCTGCTCATCGACACGGCGGCTTCCGCCACGCGCAAGGTCCGCTCGATGTCCATGCCGAACTTGGATTCTTTCTTGCCCGTCGAGATGTAGCGGTGTGTCTTGGGGTCGACATCAGGATTCACCCGCAACGCGATAGGAGCGACCCGGTCCATCGCCCTGGCCACCCGGGCGATCGCCTCGAGCTCGGCCTCGCTCTCGACGTTGAACATCAAGACGCCGGCATCGAGCCCGGCCGCGATCTCGGCGTCGGTCTTGCCCACGCCTGCGAAAACCGTCTTGGCCGGGTCGCCACCAGCCAGGCCCACGCGGTAGAGCTCGCCCCCCGAGACGACGTCGAAGCCGCTGCCGTGCTCGGCCATCACCTTGAGGAAACCCAGGTTCGAGTTGGCCTTCACCGAGTAGCAGACCAGCGGATCGACCTCGGCAAAAGCCGTCAGCAGGGCATTCAGCGTGTCCAGAACCGCCGCCTGGCTGTAGACGTAAAGCGGTGTGCCGAACCGGTCGGCCAGCTCGGCCACCGGAACATCCTCGCAATAAAGCTGGCCGTCGCGGTAGTGAAAGGATTCCATAGGTCCTCGGGGATGCGTCAAGGTCGTTTAAAATTAGACCGATACCTCGATCTGTTGTGACTCAATGCTCAGCGGAAGGCCACGTTCGGCCCGGACTTCCAGGCACAGTTTGATCGCATCTTTGATGTTCTCGAGAGCTTGCTGCTTCGACTCACCCTGGCTGACACAACCGGGAATCGCGGGGCACTCCACGACCCAGACTCCATCTTCGTCACGGTCAATCGTAGCGGTGAATTTCATGGAGGAGACCCTTTTTCTAATGCTCGCATGATTCGCCTGCTGGTTAGAACATCCCAGGATTGCTGGTGATGGACATCCCTCGGGCCACGGTCACGTCGCTAATTTCGTCTTCCACTGCTCCAACTGCCGCTCGACTTCCTCCGGCGCCGTCGAGCCATACGAGCGGAATGCCTCGACGGCGTTCTCGACCCCGAGCCGATCCCGGATTCCAGGGCCGAGGCCGGGAAGGGCTTCGGCCAGCTCGGCATCGCTCAGGTCGGCCAATCGCTTCAGTCCCCGGCTCTCGCACATGGCCACCAGCCCGCCGATCACGGCGTGGGCCGTGCGCTGGGGAACTCCTTGCACGATCAAGAATTCCATCAGCGTCGTGGCGTCGAGAAATCCCTCCTCGAGCCGCTCGGCGATCCGGTCGGCGCGGAGGCTGGCACCTTCGACGACCACGGCGGCAAGCTCGAGGCAGGCTTCGACCGTGTCGAAGGCGTCGAAGAGCGGCTCCTTGTCTTCTTGAAGGTCGCGATTGTAGGCCAGCGGCAGACCCTTGATCAGAACCAGGAGCGTAGTCAGGGCACCGATGACGCGGGCCGCCCGGCCGCGGATCAGTTCGAGCACGTCCGGGTTCTTCTTCTGCGGCATGATGCTGCTGCCGGTGCAGACGGCATCCGGCAGCGCCAGAAAGCCGAACTCCTGGGTGCTCCAGAGGATCCACTCCTCGGCCCAGCCCGAGAGGTGCTCGGCGATCAGGGCCAGGACGAAGACGGCCTCGAGCAGAAAGTCGCGGTCGCTGGAAGCGTCCAGGCTGTTGGCGGCAACGGCGTCGAAGCCGAGTTCCCGGGCCACGAAATCGCGGTCGATCGGCAGGCTGGTGCCGGCCAGGGCGGCGGCGCCCAGCGGCAAGACATTCAGCCGCTTGCGGCAATCGGCCAGCCGGCTGCGATCGCGCTCGAATTTCTCGACGTAGGCCAGGAAGTAGTGCGCGGCCAGCACCGGCTGCGCGCGCTGCAAATGCGTATAGGCAGGCATCACCAGCCCGCGATGCCGATCCGCGGCGGCCACGAAAGCAACGCTGCAAGCTCTTCACGCCCAGCGTCAATCCGGTCAAGCGCTTCTCGCGTCCAGAGCTTTACATCGGTGGCCACCTGATCATTGCGGCTTCGCGCGGTGTGCAGCTTGCGGCCAACGTCGCCCAGCTTCTCGATCAGCGCCGCCTCGATGTGCATGTGCACATCTTCGCGCTCGAGGAGGAAGGCGAAATCGACCCGATTCGATCTCAGCCTGAATTTCCGACAAACCTCGCACAATTTGCTGGCATTCGTCGCGAGTGATCAGCCCGACCCGCTCGAGCATCCGGGCGTGGGCCGTGGAACCCTGAATATCGTGCTTGAAAAGACGATGGTCAAAGGAGATGGACTCCGTGAACCGTTCCACGCGGAGATCAGTTTCAGCCCCGAAACGGCCACCCCACGCCTTTGCAGCCACCAATGACCCTCCGAAGACGATTACAAAACAATGCGCAAGATTTTGGCACGTCTGTTCAAGTTTAGGCACACACCTGGCGGGATGTCAATGCCGGACCTCACTCCCGACAAGGGTAGCGTCAGCGCGCGCGCAGAATCCCGACTCCGTGGTGCAACGGCTCCGCGCGTTTAGCACGGTTCCCGGCTCGACGGCACCATGAGCCAGCCGCGCTTCCTGGCCGACAATGATCTGAACGACGCAATTGTCGTGGGCGTACGACGCCGCGAACCAGCTCGGATCGAACATACAAGGCATTGCAGACTTCTTTTGTGCTCGCCTTGTGCTCGAATGGTCGCCATCGTTGGATAGGCTATTCTAGTCGCTCGTCAAGTTTTACAGCAAAAAAACTTGACTAGCGCCTCCTTCCTGGGCGATAATCCCAGCATGAGGACCCACGAAACGAGAACCCGGGCGGGCTGCAGGAAACACCGCCGAGACCGTCCGCGCGAGGATCGAATCCAGCGGCGAGCGGCTCTGGCGGCTGGCTGACTTTGACGGCACTGCCCTTCACGGCCGTGGCGCAGACGCTGTCCCGCCTGGCCCGCCAGGGCGTGATCCAGCGCCTGGGCAAGGGCCTGTACTACCGGCCGCGGCAGACGGCCTTCGGGCCGAGCCGGCCCAACATGGCCCGCATCCGATCCCTGGCCGCGATCGGCAGAAGGCGGTCTTCCCGGCAGGCATCGCGGCGGCCAACCTGCTGGGTTTCACCACCCAGAATCCGGCCCGGATCGAGCTGGCGACCGACGGCGCGAGCCTCCCTCGCCTCTTCCTCGGCAAGGATGCGCTCGTCCACACGCGGCGGCCGGCGGCGTGGCGGACGCTGTCCGAGACGGATGCCGCTCTTCTCGACTTCCTTCGCAACCGGGGGGAGTCGAGCGAGCTGCCTCCCGAGGAGACGGTCGAGAAGCTGCTCGAATACTTCCGCGAGCCCGGGCGCTTCGAGCGCCTGCTGAAGGTCGCCCCGTCCGAGCCCCCGCGCGTCCGCGCCATGCTCGGGGCCATCGGCGAGCAGATCGGTCAGCCCGAAAGCCGTCCTCGCCGAGTTGCGGGAGAGCTTGAATCCCCTTTCCCGGTTTGATTTCGGGATTCTCGCCGCGCTGGCTTACGCACGGCAATGGCAGGCGAAGGAGCGCAAGGCCCATGAGACTCTTTGAGCATCCGGACTTCGAGCAGGCCATCATCCGCGCGGCGGAGCATTTCCGCTCGCGCGGCCTGCGCGAGGCGATCATCGAGAAGGACTACTTCGTCACCGAGGCCCTGCGCATCATCGAGCAGGCGGCAGGCCCCAAGGTCATCTTCAAGGGCGGCACCAGCCTGTCGAAGGGCTGGAACCTGATCCAGCGGTTCTCGGAAGACATCGACATCTTCCTCGACCCGACCGCGTTCGAGCCGCCCCTGGGCAAGAAGGGGATCGACCGCGAGCTGAAGAAGCTCCGCCAGGTGATCGAGCAGCACCCGGCGCTGACCTTCGTCGAGAAGGAGAGCCAGACCATCGGCGGCTTCGGCCGCAACGACCGCTTCGAGTATGCCCAGCGATTCGCCGGGGCCGGCGAGATCCGCAACCGCGTCTTCGTCGAGGCCGGCACCGCCAGCGGCCGGGAGCCGACCGAGCGCGTCCGGCTCCAGTCTTACGTGGGGCAGTTCCTCGAGGAAACCGGGGCCACCCTGGGGGCCGAGGACGAAGGCCCGTTCGAGATGCGGCTGCTCCATTTCCGCCGCACCTTCGTCGAGAAGATGTTCGCGATCCACGGCAAGGTCGAGGCGTTCAAGACGGCGGGCCAGCCAATCGGCAGCTACGCCCGCCATTATTACGACCTTTTCTGCCTGGTCCAGCGACCGGAAGTCCTGGCGATGCTCCGCTCCGACGAATACGCGGCTATCAAGGCCGACTACGACCGGATCAGCACCGAGCATTTCCCGAAGAGCTACGTGCCGCCGCCCGACATGAGCTTTGCCAAAAGCGACGCCCTGTTCCCCTCGGCGGAACTCCGCGCCGCCATCGCCGCCGGTTTCGAGGCGCAATGCCGCGTGCTGTGTTTCGGCCCGTTCCCTACCTGGGATGAGGTGCAGGCCCGCCTGGCCGATATCCGGGGCCTCCTGTAGGGATCTCTGCGGGTGGGCTCGCTGGGAGTCTCGCTTGACTCTGTCGTGATCGCCTTGCAGCAAGGCCACTCCGCGGAAACCATCCAGCAGCTCTATCCCGCGCTGAGCCTGGAAGAAGTGTACGGAGCCATCACCTACTACCTGGCCAAACGGAATGAGGTCGATCAGTACCTCGAGCGGCAAGCACATCTTTGGGATCAAGTGCGTCAGCGCGCCGCCCAGAATCCCAGCCCCGTGGTGCAACGGCTCCGCGCGATTAGCATGGTTCCCGGCTCGACGGCACCCTGAGCCGGCCGCGCTTCCTGGCTGGCCCGCGTCCCCTCCGCCGGAGGCCGCATGCGATACGCCAAGGCGCGCGGTAGTATGGGGCGGTTGGAGGCCCGGCTGCTGGGACCTCTGGCATCCGTCGTGATGGCACCGGACTAACACTCGAAAGAAGTATAACGCCTGAACCCCGCACCCGGCTCGTCGTTTGCCAATCGGAAGAGAGCGTTACTTACGGCGACGGTGTTTCGTCAGCGTGAGTCGAAATGACCGTTTCCGGTTACTTGGTTGGCCCGGACCCGGGGACATCGCAGGCGAGCCGGCTGTCCCACCCGCAGTCTTGCCTACCGGAGCGTACCACACCTGATGCATCGTGAAGAGCGACAAGCCTCGATGAGCCGAATGGGCACCGCATGCCGTCACCGGCGATCCGGGTCGGATGTCGGCAGGTGCCCACCTTTGCGAGGCTGAAGGAGGACTCTGAGATGACGCGCGTCTCCCGCCGATCGTTCCTGGCCGCTTCCGTCGCCGTTGGCGCCGCCGGCCCTATGCGGCTCGAGCCCGCTCGGGCGGCTCAGGTCATTCCCGGCTTCGACCAGACCAAAACCGACTACGACCGGACGAAGCTCTGGAAGCCCTTCAGTGACCGCAAGGTCCGCGTCGGGATCGTCGGCCATGGCGTCTGCCAGTTCGGCCTGGCGTTCGACCTCCAGACCCACCCCAACGTCGAGCTGGTCGCGGTGAGCGATCTGTTCTCGGATCGCTGCGCGAACATGGCCCGCCAGGCGAAATGCAGCAAGACGTACCCCTCCCTGGAAGAGATGGTCAAGGACGATTCGATCGAGGCCATCTATTGCGCCACCGACGCCCCGGCACACGCCAAGCACGCCATGCTCTGCTTGAAGCACGGCAAACACGTGGCCACCGCGGTCCCGGCCTTCCGGGGCGACATCGAGGACGCCGAGAAGCTACTGGAGTGCTGCAAGACCAACAAGGGACTGGTCTACGCGATGTTCGAGACGTCCGTTTTTCACGACGATCTTTACGCCATGGAGAAGCTCTATCGCGCCGGCGTGTTCGGGCGGATCGTCTATGCCGAGGGGGAGTACTGCCATCCCCATTCGCTGGGCGCGCCCGCGCTGGATTCCTACAAGGACTGGCGGAAGAAGGGCTGTCCGATGTGGTACCCGACGCACGCGACGGCGTACTACGTCGGCGTGACGCACAAGAGCTTCGTCGAAGTCTCGTGCCAGGGAACTTCCCCATTCGACGAATCCCGACGGGTCCCCAACGCGATCGGAAACGTCTTCAACTCGGAAGTGGGTTTATTTCGGACCGCGGAAGGCGGTCTCTCCCGCATCATCATCTGCTCCTCGCAGGGCGAGTACCTGGAAGCCGGGCGGGTCCGGGGCGAGTATGGCGGATTCGACCAGACGTTCGTCGGCGACGAGACAGGTAAGAAGCGTTACGACGAGGCCCTCAAGAAGGGCCTGCAAGTCAAGAAATCCGCCTTGCCGCCGGGTGTTCGGCCGGGCGGACACGGCGGCTCGCACGGCTATCTCGGCGACGACTTCATCGACGCCATTCTCCGCGGCCGGAAACCGGCGGTCGACGTGATCGACGCGCTGAACATGACCGTCCCGGGTTATTACGCCCATCTGTCCGCGATGAAGAACGGGGAAACGGTGAAGATCCCGCAATACTCATTCTGATTGACGAACTCGCTGATGTCATCCGGTTAACGGAGTGGGGGACAGCCGGGGGCGGCTGTCCTGACCTCAAGACAGTGACGAACCATCAGGTCTCGTCCTTGAAATACTCGTCCTCAACCAACAAGGCAGACCATGCAGATCACATCCTTTCCGGCTTCGTTCCCCAGACAAACGACCCCGGGCCTGATTGGGCTGATTCTTTTCGTCGCGGTCCCTGACCGAACGGCCTTCGGGCAATCGGTGGTGCCCCGTCCGGTAGTGGCTTTGACGGAAGAAAAGCTCGGGCGCAAATCACTCAACAGCTACGGGTCTTTGGAAGGCCCGATCCAGGCGATGCGGGCGTATCGCCCGCTCGATCTCAACGCCGAGACCTGGAAGAAGGCCAATCCCGGCCGAAGCCATCTGGAGTGGGCCAAGGAGGCGCGGGAATGTCTCAGACGCGGCCTGCACTACGATCTCCCCCCTGTCGACCTCAAGTCCAAGACGCTGGCGCGGGTGGAAACCGACTCTTTCATCCGCGAGACGATCGAATTCAACACGACGCCCTGGTTCCGGGTGCCCGGATACTTCTACATTCCGAAAAACGTCCCGCTTCCCGCCCCGGCGCTGCTCGTCCTGCACGAGTGGGGCGGCCCGATGCTCTTCGGCGCGGATCGGGTCAGCGGCGAGCCCGTGCATCCCGTTGTGACCAAACACCGCGCCGCCTACACAAGCGGAAGGGCGCTGGCGGACTGGTACGCCTCCCAGGGATATGCGGTCATCGTCATCGATGCGTATCACTTCGGCCGGCGTGCGCCGCGAGGCCTCGGCGGCTTGCCCCAGACCTATGACCCGGCCACCCTCGATGATGCGACCCTGGCGAAGTACGACGACCTCGCGCGACAGGCCCTCTATCTCGGCGTCCGCGAGCTGAATTGGGCGGGCACCACCTGGGCCGGCGTGAACTTCGGTGACGACAGCCGTTGCGTCGACTACCTGCTGTCCCGAAAAGAGGTCGACGGAACCCGGATCGGATGCACCGGCCTCTCCGGAGGCGGATGGCGGACGAACATGATCGCCGCGCTCGAACCCCGCGTCAAGGCGACCGTTTCCGTCGGCTGGATGACGACGGGAGACACGCAACAAGCCTACAATCTCGCCGGCGCGATCGGCACCTTCTGCCTGCTCCCCGGGGTCTGGAATCGCCTGGATGTACCCGACCTCATTGCGATGGCGGCACCCAGGGCGTGCATGGTCGTGGGTGGGACCGAGGATCTGCTCTTTCCTCCCCTGGGACAGAAGGAGGCCACGCGCCAGATCGCCGAGGCATTCTCCTGGGCCGGATCTCCCGATCATTTCCGGAGCTACGCACCCGCCAAGCCCCATTGCTACGACCGGGACATTCAAGAGGAAGCACTGGCCTGGTTTAATAAACACTTGAAGCCGGGAAAGAAATGATGCAGGGGAGAAGTTACTGTGCGAGTTGAAGCTGTAAGAGGAGCCGATTCATGAAATACGCACTGACTGTTTTCCTGCGTTGGCTTCTCGGCCATCGCCCGCGCCGCCGACCTGCCACCGCGCCGACGTTCTCGCGCCGGTCGTCGAGGTGGAAGAGGACATCTACACCTACACCAATGCCCAGAACGGAGCCGGGCCGATGTGGTGCTCCGGCTCGACCACACTCGTTCGTACGGGCGACCGGTTGTTTGCCAGTGGACTCGAAACGATCCCCGACGCCAAACCGCTCAACAATTGTCGCTGGATGCTCTTCACACGCGGGACCAACGGCTGGACTCGCGTGCGTGTCGACGCCGACGGCCGCACGCGTGAGCCCTCGCCCCTCGCCGCCTTCCCCGACGGCCGGGTGTTTCTCTCCGTGAACCCGACGCTCGGCAAGGGACCGGAACCCCACGGCGGACCCGCACGGCCGGACGTGCTGCAATTCAGCGCCACCGAACCAACGGCTGCGCCCGTGCCGCTGGTGCCGGTGTGGCAGGGCAAGCCGGCATTCACGGAACATTCCTACCGAACGTTCGCCGCCGACGGTGCACGCCGGGGAACTGCTCCTTTTCCAGAACATCGGCTACACGCACGCCGAATGGACGTTTCGCGACCGAGCCGGCAAGTGGAGCGCTCAAGGTCAGATCAAGTGGCCCTGGGGTGCCGAGTATGCCAAGCCCGAACCCATCCGCGTCTGCTATCCCAATGTGGCACTCCGCGACCGCGCGGTTCACTTCGTCGGGGTCAGCGACGTGCTCGAGCCCAACCCGGCCTGGCGCAAGTTCAAGCGCGAGCTGACCGGCCAACAGTGGGACTACGATTTCCGTCGGCTGTTTTACACGTGGACGCCCGACATCACGAAGCAACCGTTCGCCGAGTGGGTCGAGATCGCCAGCCGTGAATCGACCTGTGGTCACGTTTGGCCGGGCGACCTCTGGCTCGCGCCGAACGGCGACGCTCATCTGCTCTGGAGCGAACGCGCGATCGACGAGCGCTTGCGTGAGAGATTCTTCCCCGACGCGAAGCAAAGCGAGGCGTTGAACTACGCCGTGGTCCGCGCCGGAAAGGTCATTCGTCGCCGCACGATCGTGGACAGCGAAGGGGGAGGCGTCGGGCCTTGCCGGATCGGCCAATCGATTCCACGTGACCCCGGACAACCGCCTCTTCGTGGTGCACCGGATCTCCGACACCGGCAAGGACGGCCGCCGCGGTAAGTCGAGAACCGAATCGCCGAGATCCTGCCGGACGGGACGGTCGGCGAGCCTGTGCGAATTCCGCTTGAAGAAACCGTTCACGAGCTTCTTCACCACCACCGTGCGCGCGGGATCTCCACCGTCGTGGACGCTGGAAATGCTCGGCCAGCGCGACGACAGCCCGAATACGATAAGCTACGCGAGGTTGAACTCAATCGCCGCAACGCTGGGTCCCGACCACCCACGATCAAGTGAAATTTGCTCTTTCTTGAATCACCCCAAAAGTCGCACTTCGCCGTAACATGGGCATCATGGGACGTCTTTCTCGCGCCACCGAGGACGGTCTGGTCCGCCACGCGATGAACCGCGGGAACAACCGTGCTGACGTCTTCGCCGTCGATGCCGATCATAAGTCCTTCCTCGAGTCGCTCTGCATCGCGAAGGGCCACTATCCCTTCGCGGGGTCAAACCCAACCGGGCCAATGGTGATCCCGGCACGGTCGGCTTGGTTCAGTTCATCGCCCGTCTTTTCACGCGTCGTCCAGGAAAACAGCCGCGGATACACGGAAATACCGCGCGAAGATGTCGATATGCCTGCGAGTCAACCCTCGCTTCTTCTTGAGCAGTTCCGAGACTGTTGATTCGGGCAGCCCGGTGTCGGCGGCCAGCTTTGACTGGGTGATGTTCCGGGCCTCGATCAGGTGCGCGAGCATCGCCGCGCCCGTGACGGGTCCTCGCGGATACATTGTGTTCTCATACTCTTCGACGAGCTTTCGCAAGGACTGCGAGATAATCCAGCTCGCTGGCTTCCAGAGGCTCACGCTCGAGCTGTCTTGCCAAACTCGATAGAAGGGCCAAGGCCGACTCGTTTTCTTCCTCGGTCCGGATCGGCCGAAGTGGAAACTTACGGATGAGCGCCAGATACTTTGCTCCCGGCCGCCGATCTTTTTTGATGGAGGATGCGATGCGTGCAGGCACGACTAATGTCCTTTCGGTGATCGTTTTTTGTGACCCGAGCGTGGTTCCGGCGGCAGTTCTCCCTTCCAGTTCCCCTTGTCGTAATCTTGATGGGTCAGAACATCGTGGACAAGAACCACGCGACTCTCGAAAAAAAACTCCAAGATCATCCAGTATTTATTCCCACCGATGTTGATCACTACGAAACGACCGACGAGATCTGCAGTTGCATAGTCTGCCTTGAGATCTGCGAACCTACTCCAGTCCGCCTTCTCGGCCCGCTTGTGCCAGGCATCGAGCGGCGTCTGGGCGTCAGGATATCGCTCCCAGAATTCTCGCAACCTGCGACGACTGATCACTCGCACAAAGATCGCCCCATCCTCGCGGACAGCTCAATTCTGCACTCTACTTCGCGAAAACCGAAGATGCAATGACGACTCGACCCTGACCCCGACCGCCACGCCATGAGACCCTCAGGCCGCGTATCAGTTTGGGTTCACTCACTGCGTAGGGTCCCCATCACTCCTGCATCGGTTCGGACGGCTCGGGATGACGGTGGCCGGATTCGGTTGGTATCATAAGTCGCTTTGGAGAGTCTCCGATAACCTCCGCGCTGCGGTGCCGAGGAAGTCGGAAGGCTGCGGGCATCGGGTCACAAGGCCCGGATCGCAGACAACCGCCGCCGAGCGCACCGGCGCGGTTCGATTTACGCCTGTTTGCGTAACCAGGAGAGAAATATGCCCGAGAGGGAGCAGAAATTGGAATACGTCGATGGGGAGATTGAAGGGGTGGTGATTCGCCCCTTGAGGTTCTTCAACGACAAGCGGGGCTGGCTTGTGGAAATCTTCCGCCACGATGATCTCGAGGAGGAACGCTGGCCGACCATGATGTATGTTTCGTCAACTCTTCCAGGAGTGGCGCGCGGGCCCCACGAGCATGTTGACCAGACCGACGGGTTCGCGTTCATCGGTCCCTCCGACTTTCGGTTGTACCTGTGGGACGCTCGGCCGGGCAGTCCGACCAAGGGACATCGGACCGTGATCACCGTGGGAGCGTTAAACCCGACGGCCGCCTGGATTCCTCCCGGGGTGGTTCACGCCTATCGCAACGTGGGCGACGTTTCCGGCTTGGTGTTCAACGCACCCAACAGGCTTTACGCGGGTTGGGGCAAGAAAGAGCCGGTTGACGAGATCCGACATGAAGACGCCGAGCCGGGCATCTTCCCCATGGATTGACGGAAACCAACCCGGCCAGAGACTCGGTCGCGGCGAAGCTAAGGAATTTCTTATCCAGCTTTGCCTGCGCTGTCGCTGATCATTGATGTATCATCGGCTCTGCGTATCCGGGCCTCGACTTCAAGCAAACAGCTAAAGATTGCGCGGGTGGTATGTCCATGATGGGATCTCGGGTGAGGAAGGTCGCCTGCTGTTGGGGGACCTTGGGACTCCTGGGCATCGCTGGCTGCAAGCCGTCAACCGGCGGGCCGGCCGCGGCGCCCAAGCCGGCCCCGCCGGCCAAGGTGTCGGCGCCGGTCAAGGAGACGGACCTGGCCACGGTGGTACTGACGCCTGAAGCGGAAACACGGCTCGGGATCGCCACGGTTGTCGTCGAGCGCAAAGAGGTGCCAAGGGCCGTGAGTTACGGTGGTGAAGTGATGATCCCGACGGGGCGGCTGATCAGCGTTACTTCTCCTTTCCTGGGCACTCTCAAACCCCCGGAGAATCTGCCGGTTCCCCAGCCTGGAATCACAGTCAAGGCTGGCCAGCCGATCTTCGTGCTCATCCCGATGCTCTCCCCCGAGGCCCAGGCCACCTTGGCCCCCCTCCTGATCGAGGCCGAAAACCAGGTGAAGACGGCCACCGAGCAGCTCAAGATCGCCAGGATCAATCTGGACCGGGCCGAGAACCTGGTCCGCGACCACCTTGGCAGCAGCGCGGCCCTGGTCAACGCCAAGGCGCAGTACGATGTGGCACAGACGGCGTTGCGAGCCGCCGAGAAACGTCAGGAGATCATCAACCAGGTGGCCTCCGACGCTCGCACCGGCGCGATGACCACGCAGATGATCGAATCGCCGATGAACGGCACCCTTCAGAATATTCACGCGCAAGTGGGCCAGAAAGTCGCGGCCGGCTCGATTCTGTTCGACGTGGCGAGTCTCGATCCCGTCTGGGTCAAGGTTCCCGTGTACGTCGGAGACCTCGAACGGCTGGCCGCGGATCGCCCGGCCGGTGTGGGCGGAGTCTCCGATGCCCCTGGCGTGAAGGTTCGCGTCGCGCGTCCTATTTCCGCCCCTCCCTCGGGAGACCCGCTGGCGGCCACGGTGCATCTCTATTACTCGGTCGAAAATGGCGATGGCCTGCTGCGGCCCGGCCAACGCGTGGGCGTTACCTTGCCCTTGAAAGGCGAGGAGAAAAGCCTGGTCGTCCCGCGGTCGGCCCTTGTTCGCGACATCCACGGCGGATCGTGGGTCTATGAAAACGTCGGCTCGCACTCATTTGCCCGCCGCCGCGTTTTCGTCGACCGCATCGTGGGCGACCTTGCCGCATTGACCAGCGGGCCCAAGCCCGGCGCCAAGGTCGTCTCCACCGGCGCGGCCGAACTCTTCGGCACCGAGTTCGGCGGGGCCAAGTGATCGACTCTTCCTTGCCGGATGACTTGCCATGATGAACTGGATCGTCTCGACATCGCTTCGCCTTCGGGTGCTTGTGCTGGCCGCCTCGGTCGTGCTGATGATCGCCGGAGTTCGCGCCGCGCAGCAGGCGCCCATGGACGTCTTCCCCGAGTTCGCACCACCGCTTGTAGAGATCCAGACCGAGGCGCCGGGTCTGTCGACCGAAGAGGTTGAAAGCCTGGTCAGCGTGCCGCTGGAGAATGCCTTGAACGGCACGATCGGGCTCAAGACGATTCGCTCCAAGTCTGTGCTTGGGCTCTCGTCGGTGGTGCTCATTCTCAAGGAAGGCACCGACCTGATGGCGGCGCGGCAGGTGGTGCAGGAACGGCTGTCGGTCGAGGCGCCTCGGCTGCCGGCTGCCGCCAAGGCACCGGTGATCCTGTCTCCGCTGTCGTCGACCAGCCGGGTGCTCAAGATCGGCGTGACGTCGAAAACTCTCTCTCAAATGGACCTGACGGTCCTGGCGAAGTGGACGATCCGGCCGCGATTGATGTCGATTCCCGGAGTCGCCAACGTGGCGATCTGGGGCCAGCGCGACCGGCAGTACCAGGTGATGGTCGATCCCGAACGGCTGCGTGCCAATGCGGTGACGCTTGACGCGGTGGTCAAGTCGGTGACGGACGCAGCGACGCCCGCGGCAGGCGGCTTCGTGGACATGCCGAACCAGCGGATCGCCGTTCGTCACCGTTCGCCGATCGACGAGCCCGAAGATCTCGCCCGCACGACGGTCGCCTTCCGCAACACCGTGCCTCTGCGCCTGGGAGACGTGGCCGACGTCAAGATCGGCTATCCGCCACCCATCGGCGACGCGGTGATCAACGATGGGCCGGGCCTGCTCTTGATCGTCGAAAAGCAGCCGACGGGAAATACCCTGGATGTAACGCATAACGTGGAGAAAGCGCTGCGGGACTTGAAGCCGGCCCTCGCGGGGGTTGACGTCGATCCCACGATCTTCCGCCCGGCCGGTTTCATCGAGAGGTCGATCGAGAACCTCTCCCAGGCCATGATCGTCGGTTGCATCCTCGTCGTGGTCATCCTGGTCAGTTTCCTGTTCGACTGGCGGACAGCCCTGATCAGCCTGACGGCGATTCCGCTCTCGCTCATCGGCGCGACGCTCGTTCTGACGTTGATGGGCGCGACGATCAATACCATGGTCCTGGCCGGGTTGGTCATCGCCATGGGCGAGGTGGTCAACGACGCGATCATCGACGTCGAGAACATCGTGCGGCGGCTCCGGCTGAACCGTGCTTCCGCCCACCCGCGGTCGTCCTTTCGCGTGGTGCTCGACGCTTCGCTCGAAGTCCGCAGCGCCGTGGTCTACGCCAGCTTGATCGTGATCCTGGTCTTCTTGCCCGTGTTCTTCCTCGAGGGGCTCTCAGGCTCGTTCTTCCGGCCGTTGGCCCTGGCCTATGTGCTGGCCATCGTGGCATCGCTCCTGGTGGCTTTGACCGTGACACCGGCCCTGTCGCTCATGCTTCTTACCGGCGCCACCGAGCGGAGGCATGAGTCTCCCATTGTTCGGGTGCTCAAGGCCGGTTATCGGGCCATCCTGCCGTTCTTCGCGCGGCGCCCCGGTTGGTCGGTGGCATTGCTGGTGGCCGCGTTCGCCGCGACGGGCTATTACGTCGTGGGGCTGGGTGAGGATTTTATGCCCGATTTTCAGGAAAATGACTTCCTGATGCACTTCGTCGAGAAGCCGGGAACCTCGCTCGAGGCGATGACCCGGATCACCGAGCGGGCGAGCAAAGAGCTGCGCTCGCTTCCCGGCGTGCGCAACTTCGGCTCGCACATCGGCCGGGCAGAGGTCGCCGACGAGGTGGTTGGTCCGAACTTCACCGAGCTGTGGATCAGCGTGGACCCCAAGGCCGACCACGCCAAGACCATGAGCTCGGTGCAGAAAGCGATCGACGGCTATCCGGGCCTGACGCGCGACGTTTTGACTTATCTCAAGGAGCGTATCAAGGAGGTGCTCACCGGCGCCGGAGCGACGGTGGTCGTGCGGATTTTCGGCCCCGACCTGGGCGTGCTGCGCGACAAGGCCCAGGAAGTGGCCAAGGTCATGGAAGGGATCGATGGCGTGGCCGACCTTCAGGTTGAACAGCAGATCCTGGTTCCCCAGCTCGACATCAGGATCAGGCCCGAAGCGGCCGCCCGGGTGGGGCTGACTCCCGGCAACGTCCGCCGCGCGGCAACCACTCTCGTGAAGGGGACCAAGGTCGGCGAGGTCTACCGCGATCAGAAGATCTTCGACGTCTTCGTCTGGGGGGTCGAGAAGGTTCGCGACGACGTCTCGCAGCTTGCCTCTCTGCCAATAGAGACGCCGCTCGGCACCCACATTCCCTTGGGAGAAATTGCCGAGGTCGCCCTTGTACCGGCCCCCAACGAAATCAAGCGTGAGGGGGCCTCACGGCGGATCGACGTGAAATGCAACGTCAAGGGGCGAGACCTGGGCAGCGTCGCCCGCGCGGTCGAGGACAAGGTGCGAGGGTTAGAGTTTCCGCTCGAGTACCACCCCGAGTTCCTGGGCGAGTACGCCGCCCGCGAAGAGTCGCGCCGCCGCCTGATCGCCCTGGCCGCGCTATCGTTGATCGGCGTCCTGCTCATCATCCACTCCGACTTCCGGACCTTGCGCCTGACGATCCTGGTCGCCTTGACCTTGCCCTTCGCACTGATCGGCGGCGTGTTCGGGGCGGTCTTCGGCGGAGGCATCCTGTCACTCGGCTCGCTGGTCGGGTTCGTGACCGTGCTGGGCATCGCGGCCCGCAACGGCATCATGCTGGTCAGCCACTATCGCCATCTCGAAGAGCAAGAGGGCGAGCCGTTCGGCCCCGAGCTCGTGATCCGCGGCTCCGAGGAGCGACTCGCACCGATCCTGATGACTGCGCTGGCCACAGGCTTGGCCCTGGTTCCCCTGGCCCTTGCCGGCAACAAGGCCGGCCACGAGATCGAGCATCCCATGGCCGTGGTGATCCTTGGGGGCCTTGTCACCTCCACGGTCCTCAATCTCTTCCTCATGCCGGCACTTTACCTGGCCTTCGGGCACGGCGGTCGACCGGTTGACGAGGACTACGAGCCGGCGCGGGGCGAGACAGGCAACGGCATGGAGAACGCCGCTGGCCATTCTCTGGCCACACTGCCGCAGGCTCACTGACACTTGTAGACTCTTGCCAGCGTGGCTATTCGACCAGGCGGTCGCGTACCCGCCGAGGGACTCGTATCGTTTCGCCGCCCGATCCGCGCCCGCGAAAGGTCTCTGTCCTTATGTAGGACGCGATCGCGGAGATTGAGAGACCGCGAATTAGGATTTCTTCGTTCGGATAGGCGGCGAACGGAAGGCGAACGCTGTATGCCAGCGATGCCGGCACACAGAGAAGGGCGGCTGTCGGCGGTGTCGGGGTGAGGTACAATGCCAGTTGTGAGATCTTTGGTGGGGAGGGCGCCGACGAAGTGAATCGGGCGTATTGGCAAAGACTCGCTGACGAGCGTGTGATTGATGCCCAACTGCTCCTCACATCGCAAAGGTGGAACGCGGGATACTATTTGGCTGGATACGCCGTCGAGTGCGGCCTAAAAGCATGCATCCTGGCTCGCGTTGATAGAGATTCGGGTGTAATCTACGGAGCCCAAGACTTCTTGAAGAACTGTTGGATCCACGACCTTGAGAGGCTTGTGGAAAATGCCGGATTGAAAGTTGCTCGTGATGCCTTCAGTAGTACAAACAGAACATTTAAGGGATACTGGGCGGTTGCGAAGGATTGGACCGAGAAGAGCCGATACGAGATGAAAACCGAGTCTCAGGCCAAAGAGTTGTTCGAGGCCGTTACACATCAACCTGACGGGGTCTTACCATGGATACGCAAACATTGGTAGACGATCGAATTCAGGCGGGGCAGAGGTTCATAACTCTCCTTGATCAAAAGAACTTCGAGGTGATGGTTGCCTGTTGGGTCAAACCTAGTGAGGAAGACGATTGGTACCTGTACATTGCATCGGGAAAAGTCGATAAGGAGGGCCTCGCAGAGGCTTATCGTGAGGCGTATGGAGTCCTCGAGGAGCTAGACGTACCCTGGATTGCCGCGTCTCAGCTCAAGCTTGTTCGATCGGATGACCCCATTGTCGCCGACGTACAGGAGAGTCGGCATCTACTCGCAGCCGGATTCCCAACGGTTTCTCACAGACCACAACTCGGTGATATCAGCACACAAGAAGTTTATATATACGCAGACATTGACCCAGAAAAAGTGTTGCTGCGACAAGAGGTGAGTGTCACTTACGTCAGGCAAGAAAACACTAATATTTGGAATGCAACCACCAAGCAAGGAGGATTTCATCGAGGAGTTAGAGCAAAGGGGGCTGTCGCTTACGCGACCGCTTCCTATGAAGGCGAGAAAGCCGAAGATCAGAGATTTGCAACCGTGTCCGTGTTGGTCGAGATTGATCCGAAGTTTGACGAGCCTGCATTTTTAGAGCGTCCGGATACGCGACGCATGTTAGCTGATCAGGCTCGAAGAATGGCCGATAAGCTATTCAAATCGAAACACCCTGAGGCGACTGTCCAACCCGACATTTAACATGCTTAATGGCATGCGCGACTGCTGATTGGAGGGGGAGGCGCCACTTCTCTGCGTCCACGAGTGCCGGTTATTTAGCCGCGACAACACATTGGCCGGGGTCCTTCTTGCGCTTCCGGAGTGGAAAAGACCCACGTTGAGATCGACATGTTAGCAATTTCTCAGTCGACGTAGAAAGCAAATAGAAATGAGGAAACCATCGGCCTCGCTGGTCGGTTTCCGCAATCATTGCTTCCGGTAAACAATGGTGTTGCCCAGGGACTCCCTTGAGAAAGCGTCCGTCACTCCGTAAAGGCTTTCCGCAGCGCCGATCATGAGAATCCCTTGTGGATTGAGCGTCGAGTGCAAGCCATGACACAGACGACGGCGGGTTGCGTCGTCAAGATAAATCAGAAGGTTCCGGCAGAGGATCAGATCAAAAGTTCCCATGTCGGGCAACGGCAGGACGAGGTTAAGGCGGCGGAATTCGACCATGCGGCGGAGCGAGGAATCGACGAACCAGGCTCCGTTTTTTTGCCGAAAGAATCGGTCTCGCTGCGCGGCGGTCACACCCCGATCGAGTTCCGCGGAGGAATATCGTCCCTCACGGGCCGTGACGAGCGCATTACTGGAGATATCCGACGCCAGGATCGGAAAATCATCAGTGGTCAAGCCGTGGGTCGACCGAGCCGCCAGGAAGTCCGCCACTCCCATCGCGACGCTGTAAGCTTCCTGGCCAGTCGCCACAGCCGCACACCAGATGCGGGCCTTTGGAAAAGAAAGCCCTGTTGTTATTCTACGGTCGATCAGATGACTTGCGAGTCTCTGGAAGAATCGAACGGCGAAGTTCCTCGAAGGGATGGCCATCCCGGTTGAACGAGGTCTCATTGGTCGTGATCGCCTCGATGGTCTGATCTCGCAGGAGCAGCGAATTCGGTTGCTTCAACCGCTGCACGAGCAGTTCATAGGATGCCAGGCCGTTCCTTTTCAGAATGGGTTCGAGGCGCGACGTGACCAGGTACTCCTTGTCGTCGGAGATTACGATGCCGCAGAGATCGTGAACGGCCTTGCGGATATCGTTGAAGGCGGCGGGGCTTAGTTGCATGGCGTCGTCCTGAGCCCCAGCAGCGAGGCAACGGTCGGGCCGATGCGTTCCAGCGGTAAGACCTCGTCGACCTGGTTGGTGGCGGCCGCTGCGCCTGGCATTCCCCAGACTACGCTGGACGCCTCGTCCTGTGCAATCACGTACGCGCCGTTGCGTTTCAGCGGCCCAAGACCCTTAGCACCGTCGCATCCCATTCCCGTGAGGATGATGGCGACAACCGCCTCGGGGTAGGCGGCGGCAACGGACCGGAAAAGCACATCCACCGAAGGGCGGCATCCGTTCTCCGGCGGTTGATCGTTGAGAGCGATGACGATCCGGCCTTCTTGCTTCCGGACGATCATGTGCCGCCCTCCTGGAGCGATATAAGCGGTGCCGGGCTGAACCTCCTCGCCGTGAGAGGCTTCGACAAATCGGTAATCGCATTTTTTGGCCAGGCTGCTCGCGAAATAACCTGTCATGCCGGGGGGCAGGTGCTGAACGATGAACAAGGGGACGGTGGTTTGCTTCGTCAAGATCGGGGAGCAGACGAGCGAGAGCCTCCGGACCGCCCGTCGAAGAGCCGATCGCGACGGCGTGAAACCGCCCGGGACGGTGAATGGCCGGTGCGGCAGGCGACTTGGGTAGCGGTGTGGTGCTGGAGAGGCGTGTTTGCCGCTCGGCTAACAGATCGATCTTCTCCATCAACTGTTGTTGCAGCAGGACCGCATTGGCCTTCTCGTCAGGGCCGTCGGGCTTGCGGATGAAGTCGAATGCTCCCCGCTGGAGCCCCTCCACCGTGACGGCCGCTCCTCGCTCGGTCAGCGCGCTGACGAGCAGTACTCGCACCGGGGGCAGATCGGGACGAGAGGCATTGAAATGCCTGAATGTCGCTCAGCGTCTCCAGTCCTCCCTGGCCCGGCATGTTCACGTCCAGGGTAACCAGATCGGGCGGCGATTGGCGGATGAATTCGAGCGCCTTCTCTCCGCTCCAGACGGAACCAACCACACGAATATCCGGCCGACCTTCCAGCGCGTCCTGCAAGGCGGCTCGAAAGATGCGGGAGTCATCGACGATCAGGACTCGCAGGGATTTCGGCGTTCATGCGGCAGAAGCGTCTTCCGTGTTGAGCTTGAACCGGCCGACCAGTTTTCGCAGTTTCCTTGCCGATCTGGTCGAGTTGCTCGGCGGAGGTGTGGACCCTCGAGGCCGACTCGTTGGTCGACCGGGAGGCGTCGCTGACGCCGTGGATGTCGGAGGAAATGCCTCCGGCCGCCTTGGCCGCTTCGCCGACGTTGCGCGAGACATCCGTCGCACCGCGCGCCGCCTCGGCCACGTTGCGCGACATGTCTCCCGCCGCCTTGGCCACCTCGGCGATCGAGCGGGCGATGTCGCCGACGCCCTTGTTCGCCTCTCGCCACGTTCTGCGAGATCATCGTCGCCGCCCGTGTTTGCTTCTCCACCGACGCTGAGATTCTACCAGACGAGGCGTTGATGTCCTTGATAATCTGCGAAACATTCTGGATGACCTCGACGGCCTTGGCGGGTGTCGTTCTGCACGCCCTCGATCTTGCGGGCGATGTCCTCGGCCGCCTTGGCGCTCTGGTTGGCCAGTTCCTTGATCTCGTGGGCGACGACGGCGAAACCCTTGCCCGCCTCGCCGGCCGACGTGGCCTCGATCGTGGCGTTGAGTGCCAGCAGGTTGGTCTGCAAGGCGATCATCTTGATCGTCTCGGTGACCTTGCTGATCTCGGCGCCGGATCGGTTGAGCAGTTGAATGGTCTCGGTGGCCGAGTCCGCCATGCGGCTCGCATCGCCGGCGATGTTCGAGCCTTCGTGTACGTCTTTCAGCACGTCGGCGAACGAGCTGGAGATTTCTCCGACCGCGCCGGAGACGACGCTCACGTTGGTCGAGGTCTGTTCGGCGGCCGAGGAGATCGTTCCGACGTTGATGCTCATCTCCTCGCTGGCGGAGCTGATCGACGCGACGCTGACGCTCATCTCCTCGGCGGCGGAGGCCATCGTGCTGATGTTCGTCGTCAGTTGCTCCGAGCGCGCTGGCGACGCTCGTCGCCTTGAGCGACGCGTGCTCGCTCTGCGACAGCAAGCTGGTTCGACACCCCGGAGAGGTCGCTCGCCGAGCCGGCCATCCCTTCGGAAACTTTCTGGATCTCTGTCACGATCCGGGTGAGAGAGTCAGCCAGGGCGTTGGTCGCTTCGGAGAGCTGCCCGACCTCGTCCTGCTGTCGGAGCTGGATGCGGTGCCGCAGATCGCCGTTGGCCATCGCCTGGGCCAGGTTGCGGACCTCGGAGACCGGCCGGGTGATCGACCGCGTGACGATGGAGGCGACGAGCCCGCCCACCACCACGCCGGCGAGCGTGACACCCAGAATCCACCAGAGCCCGCTCCTGTACGCGGTCTCGCTGAGGTCGCGGCCGGTCGTCGCCTCCTTGACGAGCAACTGGTCGAGATCGGCAATCCGTCTCGTGCACTCGTCCCCCGTGACCTTCGACTCGTCGAGGGACAAGGCGGTGCAGCGATTGATCGTGTCTGAGACGCGACAACTTGATGAGATCTGCATAGGAGGATTTCATGTCTGCGAGCGCGGCGCGGGGCTCGACCTGGCTGGTCGGCTCGCCGCCGGACGCGATTGCCAGGCCGTTCTGGATCTGGTCCTGCAGCTCCGCGAGTTTCTTTTCCTGCTCGGACCATTTCCTCGTCTGCTGGAGGAATCGATATGTTTCATCGTGTTGGGGAACAGCTCCAGCAGCGCGGTGCTGATCTCGAGCAAGGTCTTGAGACGAGCAATCTGGGAGGCGTCGGGGTTGCCTTTGAGTCGCCGCGCCGATCCACTTCTGGAAATGCGCGGCGAGGATGTTGACCTGCCGTTGGACGTCGCCTAACAGCAGCCTCTTGGCCTTGACGTTGGTGTTCTGCACCGCCAGGTCCAGGATGGTATTGTTAACCTTCTCGAAGGCGTCGATCGCTTTGCCGAGTGCGTCAAGGGCGGCCGCTTGCCCTTCGGCGTGGTCCGCCGCGACCATGTCCTTGAGCTTGTCGAGTCTGGCTCGGCCTTCGCTCATCATGCGTCCGCGATTCCTTGGCGTACTCCTTGGAGCGCTCGTCGTCCGGCGACAGGATCGCGTTTTTCTGGGCGCGGATGCCGAGCACGAGACTTGTACTGCAGGTCGGATGCCAGCTTGCTTTTCAGCATCGTGCGGTCCACGAGCTGTCGAACCTGGGCGTTGACCTCCGCCAGCCGGTTGATCGGCGACGTATGCCAACGATCGAGCATGGAAGCCATCAAGATGATCGTCAACACGAGCATCTTGTGGGCGAGCTTGAGGTTTTTCACGGTGTTCCCGAGAGAGTGGCGATCGAGGATGATAGGTCAGGTTGTAAGCGGCAAGTTTCTGTTCGACGACGGCGAGAAACCGCCGGGGGTTCAGGACAACGAGCAGCTCGCCAGCCAGCTTGCACACGGCAGTCGATCAGATCGACGCGGTGCACGTTCGTTGCGGCGGTCTCATGGTCGATTCCGGTGAAAGCTTCGATGCGATTCGAGTCGGCAGCCTGGATTTCCGCGATCTCATCCACCACCACGCCGAACGCGCTGCCGACTGACGGCTTGAACAGCACCAGCCGGCTATCGCTCGTCACGTCGCGTTGCCGGCATACCCAGCAGACGACGCAAGTCCAGCGCCAGGTAGATGTGTCCTCGGATGTTCACCAGCCCCAGAACCTCCTCGGGGGCGTGCGCGACGCGGGTGTAAGTCGTCTCGGCCGTGACCTCCTTGACGTCGAGGATGTCGACGCCGAAGAGACGGCCGTCCACGCGAAACGTGCAGAACAATCGTTGCCTCTCCATGAGCACCCTCGTCACGTCAATGAGCTCCTGGGCGGCAAGCAGGTTGCCGACCTTGCGAACCAGCCGGTCGTGATCCAGCTTGACTTCATAGCTGTCATAGCCGCAGTCTCTCGCCTTGATCTCGTAGGGGACGCCGCTGAGCGACGTCAGGGCGAGCATCGGCGTCTTGACGCCGCGGCGACGCGCTTCGCGGGCGAACTCCCAGCCGTCCATGACGCGGCATCTCGATGTCCGAGACGATCAGGTCGAATCGCCGGCCCTTCGCGAGCCGGGCCAGGCGCATCCTCGCCGTTGACGGCGGTCTCGACCTCGTGGCCCTCCGCCATCAGATAGCGCTTGACGACTTCGCGGAAAAACGGCGTGTCGTCGATCAGGAGCAGCCGCCTGGGCCGCTTCCGCGGAACTCGCTGCCGGTGGAGCTGGCGACGGCCTGCCGAAGCAATTTCTGCGTCAGCCGGTGGATATCCAGGAAAAGCGTCAGCCGGCCGCGCACGACCGCCGAGCCAAGAATGCCCTGATCCTGCTCCGGATGTTCCTGCAGGTCGACCGACAACGATTCGGTGTCCACGATCCGCGTCACCAGGATCGCCATCGGCTGATCGCCGAACTTCGGCAGGATCAGCGACATCTGCGAAGCCGACTCTGGCGAGGCCTCTTCTGGTGCAGAGACGTTGATCACCTTGTCAAGTCGCAGGATACGCATCGATACGCCGTCCACCGTGACGTATTCGTGCTCCGCCGACGCGCTCGACCCGGTCGCGGCCGACCATTTCGATGCGTCGGATCTGCAAAAGGGGCAAGTGCGAATTGCTCGTGCGGCCCGTATTCGAAGAGCAGTACGCGATGCGCCTGTGCCGACTTCCGGGCGTCTGACGCCTTCGCCGTCGACTCCACCGCCGAGTCGAAGCTCAGCCGCGCGTGCTCGACGATCCCTGCCACGTCGGCGATCGAGGCGACGCGGCCGTCTCCCATGATCGTCGCGCCGGTGAAGATGCCGACCTTCTTGATCGAGGCGTGCATCGGCTTGACGACGATCTCCTCCGTGCCGCGCACCTCATCGACGACCAGTCCGAACCGGCGGCCTGGCAACCGCAGGACCAGGATGTACGCGATGCGAGCCGGATCGATGTTCGCGCTCGCCGCGTGGGCGGCCAGGATCTCCGCCTTGGTCTCCGCCGTGAACGGCTGCGGCCGGCTCAGCACGTCGCCGCAGCCGCACGATCGGCAGCAGGCGGTCGCGCAGCCGATAAACCTCGGTGTCGAACGCCTGCTCGATGCGGCCGCTTCATCCCGGGGTGCAGACAGACGGCCTCTTCCAGTTCCCGCTGTGGGATGGCATACCGCTCGCCGTTCACGGTGACGATCAGGCAGGGAATGATCGCCAGCGTCAGCGGCATCCGCAGGATCATCGCGGTCCCGAGGCCCGGGCAGCGAGTCGATCACCAGCGACCCTTCGAGAAGCTCGATGTTCGTCTTGACCACGTCCATGCCGACGCCGCGGCCGGACACCTCGGAGACCTGGCCGGGCGGTCGAGAAACCGGGAAGCAGGATCAAGCGACATCAGCTCTCGCGGCGACATCCGGTCGAGTTCCGACTCGGTCTTCAGCCGCATGGCCAGCGCCTTGGTCGCGGACGGCCTGGGGATCGATGCCCCGCCCATCGTCGCGAATCTCGATGCGAATCTGGCCATCTTCGTGTGCGGCCGTGAGGGTGATCTGCCCGGACGGCGGGCTTGCCTTTCGCGACTCGCTCCGCGGGAGTCTCGATGCCGTGGTCGACGCTGTTGCGGACCAGGTGAGTGAGCGGATCCGACAGCTGCTCGAGGATCGTCTTGTCGAGTTCGACGTCCCGGCCGACGATCGTCATCTCGACCTGTTTGCCGAGCTGCCTTCCGAGGTCGCGAACCACCCTGCGGGAATTTGCCGAACAGGTTGCCGATCGGTTGCATCCGGGTCCGCAGAACCGTCTCCTGAAGCGCGGAAGTGACCGCGTCGAGGCGCTGCACGATGGGCCGGAGCTGGACCGTCATCCTGTTCGAACGCCAGCACGCGATTGGTTTCGAATCAGCGTCAGTTCGCCGGTCAACGTCATCAGCCGGTCGAGCAGCTCGACGCTGATCCGCAGCGAAGCCGTCTTGTCCTGTTCCTGCGCACGTGCGCGAGCAGCCGTGCCCTCGATGGCGGGCGGCGCCGATTCCGGTTGAGGAGCGCTCGGAGAGCGACCCCGCGGCCTGGCTCGCGATCGCGCCGCTCGGCGGCTGGGGCGAATGCCTCAGGAATCGGCAACCGGAGCCGACGATCGACGTCTGCCTGAGAGAGCGCAGTCCGCAGACGGACTCGCAAGAGAAATGGTCCGGCGGGCAGGCTCGTCGCGAGATCGCCCTTGGCGAACTCGAGGCTGGGCGTCTTCGAGAGTCCCCAGGCGTTCGAGATCGGCGAGCAACGTGCCGAGAGGCCGCCCACTCGCCCGCACCCATTCCGCCAGGTCGATCGCTAGAGGCAAGACATGCTCCGCCTCGCCTTCCATTGGCGATGACAGGCAGTCCGAGAGTTCGGCGAATCTCTTCCGTCTGCATCGAGGATGCGAGCCGGGCCCGAAAGTGAATCGATCCCTGGGGAACTTCACGGGCCAGATCGGACGACGCCATCGTGATGGAGGAGTCAGTGACGAGGCCGCAGTGCTCGAAAGTCGAAAAGAATTCGGCAAGGCGGCCGGAACGCTGACGATCCAACTGACGGAGGTCGATGTCCCACGCTTGAGGCTCTCGAAGCCGCGAGCCCTCAACTCGTTCCAGTTGTGCGAGAATCTCGCGGAGATCCGCCTCGTGGCTGCCTTCCAGATCATCCACGAGCGTCGCGAGTCGGTCTCGTGCCACGAGGAGTCGCTCGATGGCAGCGGCCGAGGCTGGGACTTCCTGCGTTCCGCACGCCCTCCAGCACCGTCTCCATGGCGTTTGCCAGGATGCGAATGGCTGTATAGCCCAGGAAGCCAGCGTCCCCCTTGAGGGAATGAACGAGCCTCAGACAGCGGTCGATCCGTTCCTGGCTGTCCGCGGACTCATCGGGTTTTTCCAGCGAGAGCAAAACCTGTTCGAGAACCGCCAAGTGTTCTCTCGCCTGGGTCACGAACTCGTCGGCACGAGTTTCCATCACGACCTGACCTCTCGCGCCGGACTCCGGCGAACGCCGAACGCCTCAGCCAGTCCCGTGACCCGGAGCACCGTCGCCATTTCGAGGGAAACACCCGTCAATTCCGGTACCGGACGGTCATACCTGGCGAGATGCGGCGGAACGGCAGCCAGAAGCGCCAGGCCCTGGACATCCAGGTCCCTGGTTGCCTGGAGGTCAAATCGGATCCTTGGGCACCCCGAGTCGATCGCGGCCAGCAACTGTCTGCGGATCTCTTCAGCGGCTGCCGAATCCAGGATTTCTGGAAATGAGATCGTCGACGTCACTCGCCGCCGGTGACGCGGGCAACGGTGCGGCGGAAGCGGCTGCTTCCGATTTCTGAGCTGTGCGTGCGGGTGATGCAACAACGTCCGTTCCCCCACTCGCTGTCGAGACGCCGCCGGATTTCCCCTTTCCACTGAGCACAGTCTCCAGCTCCGCAACGAGCTCTTGTACAAGACCGCTGAACTCTCGAGCGAGATCCGCATTGGGATCCCGCGTCGCCGCCGATATCTTGCCCAGCAGGTCTACCCCCCGCAGCAGGACATCAACGTCTGCTGGTGAAAGTTTGATGGCCCCTCTTTGCGCAGCGAGGAAGCAATCCTCCATGACGTGAGCGACAGGGACGGCTGCATCGACCCCGACAACTCGAGCAGCCCCCTTGATCGAGTGCGCCGCACGCATCATTTCGTCGATGCGCGACGTGTCGCTCGGCGAGCGTTCAAGCGCCAGGAGTGCAGCACTCAGCACTTCCGAATGTGTCTCCACCTCGGATCGAAACAAGTCGATCAGTGACATGTCCTCGAGACCGGTTTCACTGCTCATGGAGATCGCTCGTCTGCTGACTTACCCCAAACCGAAGTCCCCTGACACCACATCCACGACATGTCGGCACGGAGATTGTCTCATACTCCCGGGAGTGGCTCGGAACCGTTACGACGATTTGATTTCCATACTCCGACCGCCCGAGGTCCTCTGAAATTGCAGGTTTAAGGCGCCAAAATCACTGCGCCTCGCTTCGTTGCGAACTGGCCCAAAGGCGCGACCAGAATCCGAAAGTCACTGCAACCTATTGTATGAGCCACCGCAAATTTGCCGCAAGCTTTATTTACCCCATATACCCCATTTTATCACGTGCGTGTCGACTATCCATGACGACGCAGGTATCCGAACTCTTATTTTGACAAAAAAGACCGGCGCGGCGACAGCCTATTGGGCTGCCGGCCGAGCCGGTCATTTTGCAGTCTGGGGGAAAGCGGCTGAACGACAAGATCAAGCAGGAACGATGGAAGTCATACCGATCCCGCTACATGGTCCATCACCAAGAAATCATGGCTTGGCGACGCCGATCACGCCAACGGCCAGACGGCCGCCGGCATCGCCTGTCGGCTGGGTCTTGAGATCGTCGGCCTTTTCATGAACGACCAGGCCGCGGCCGATGATCGAGGTGGGACCGTGGAAAGTGAGGCTGGGATCATCCAGGTCGAGCGTGGCGTTGCCACTGGCGTTGGCCGTGATGTTGCCCAGGTCGCCGATATGGCGCTTGGGAGTGTCGGTCCCGGCATGCTTCTGCATGGTCGGATTGAAATGCCCGCCCGAGGCCATGCCGTCTTCCGACCAGACGCCGAATTCGTGAATGTGGAAGCCATGGTCGCCGGGGGTCAAGCCGCTGATTTCCGCATGAACATGCATGGTGCCGTTGCTGGAAGTGAAGGTCGCCCGGCCTTCCACTCCCTGTCCCTTCTTCGTGTGAATGAGGATCGCGACGGCCTTGCTGATGGAGCTTGCGGCCTTGCCTCTTGGCCGCATCGTGCTGGGCCATGGCCTGAGTACGTAGGCCCAAAGGGGCAACGCAGACCAAGGAACTGACCGCCAGCGCGATGACGCCTTTCTTGATCGACATGTCATTTCTCCCGTTGTTTGATGTCGTCTCATGGCTCGTGGATTTCACGAGCGAGGCTTGTTGCAAATTAGCTTCCCCCGGCGCTGCTCTCAAGGGGCTTCTCCACTCCCGAATGTGGAGATTGGCCGGAAAGCCCGCGAGTGGCTTCAAAAAATGCTCCACATTAGCCCTTTTTCATGAAACGGAGCGGCTGAGCCCGTCTGACATGGAAGCGCATCATGGACAAGGGCTCAGTAGCCACGGATAATGGCGGTCTGCGCCAAACCATCAGAGTAGGTCACCGTGTGGGATGGCCGGAGATCCACGATGCCACCGTCGACTGCTGAAGCCGCTGGTTCCTCGGTCGCCCGCTGGCTGGATCGTCACGAGCAGCGCAGGCGAAGCGGGGTACCAACCGTCTCGGTGATCAGCGGATCCACTCGGCTTATCCAGCCAGGCCATCGAGCAATGGGCACGTCGACGAGGCCGCTCGCTCGCGTGGTTCAAGGGCAATTGTCCCCCGCCCGAAGACGTGGCGTGCGGCTGGGTAGAACGCGTCGTCGCTCAGCATGACCTGGCCGATGAGGCGAGACAGTGGTTCGCGCGGCGGACAGACGGCTCCGCGGAACAGCTCACGAATCGCTTCGCGTCACGACGCCGATGGAGCTGGCGATGCTCCTCGACCGGGCCTTGCCGCTACATTCGGCCACGGGGGTCGAGACGGCCTGCAAATGGGTGCTCATGCAATCGACAGGGGAGGTCTCGCGAGGGCCGCTGGGCGAAGGAATCGCCCGAGGGCTGGATTCGGCGCTCAGCGATCATTCTCGACCCTGGTTGAGAGTGCTCGTGGCCCTGGGTGAGCTGCTGGACCCGGAGAGCTCAACCTGTTCTGGTTCTGAGCCCTCCGAAGGATTTTGACGAGCCCGCGGCGATGGTCTGGATCGAGCAAGCCGCGTGCCTGCTGACCGATCTGGCGATCGCCCAGCCGCGGCTGTCGCTCGTGCTTGCTGGTCGAGCCTGACGAATTGCAAATCTACCTCGACTAGGCCGCGGAATCTCGTGCCAAGGCCTTGGTGCGAGAGTCGGTCATCACGATTGCGGCTCGACCACCGATGACTGGCGGCGGACGGCCGCGAGAGGATCTCGGCAACGCCCGTTCGAGCTCAGAGCAAGCAAGGGCTCGACTCGTCAGGCAGGGTGCCGCGGCCAGGTTGCTCTCGCTCTTTGACGAGGCAGCTTCCGCGGTCGGCGAGCTCGGTCCGGAATCCTGCGACCCCGCTGAGGTCGATCGCGCCCGCAGCGCGGCGGAGCGGTTCCTGTACGAGCAGCTCGAGGCTCTGCCCGAGACCGCGGGGCTGTTCCGGCTCAACGAGTCGCTCGGATTTCCGTTCGGCCCGGACAGGGCTATCGAGGTCGACCTGGCCGCGACGTCCTTGAACCTTGCCGTCGAGATCGACGGCTACTACCACTTCCAGAATCCCGACTCCTATCGCCGCGACCGGCGCAAGGACCTGGAGCTGCAAAAGCACGGCTACCTGGTCGTCCGCGTGCTGGCCGAAGACGTGGTCTGCCGGCTCGAAGAGGTGCTCGAGACCATCCTGGCGGCCGTCGCGTTCCGGCGCATGGGGTAAGAAAGAAGGTCCCGAGGAACCAAGAATGACCGAGCCATCATCGCTTTCCCCGATCGAGTCGCTGGTCCTTGCGCGGCTCTTGCTCGCGGGCGAGAAGGGGGCCAAGACCGGTGACCTCAAGAAGGACCTCGAGCCGCTGCTCGGGCATCGCTGGTCAGGGGGCGAGCTCACCGCGGTGCTGGAAAGAACCGTGATCAAGCTGGTGTCCCTGGCTCTGGCCGCCTATCAACCGGTCAAGAGCAAGAAGGCCGCGCCCGCGGTCGCGTTGACAGAGAAAGGCCGCGGGACCGCACTCGCCTTTCTGAGGGTCGATCAGCTTCCCACCAAGCCGAAACCAACGTGGGCCAGCCTCAAGAAGTCGCTGCTTCTGGCGCCCGCGCTGGGGCTTGCCGGGCCGGGTAGCCCTCTTGCCAAGGATGACACGCTGAGAGGGGTCCTGCTCAAAGCCCAGTACGATTTATCGCTTGGCGACTTCCCCACCGCGAAGCAGGCCAAGGAGGCGTGGACGCGCAAGGCACTCGGCATGGGAGAACGAGAAAAGGTGACGCTCGATACGGTCCAGGCCGCTCTCTTTCGCCGCGAGTCGGGCGACGATCGCCCTACCGCCGCCCAAGAAGGCCCTCGACCGGTTGCTGGCCAAAAGGCTCCGGGCGCGCCGTGACGATCCCAAGGAGCTGCGCGATGAGATCCTTCGCCACTGGGTCGACGAGAGCCTGGGCAAGCGGCCGATGGAGGCTTCCCAGCCGGGCGATTCCACCGCAACCGCCCCGCCGTCGCCTCCACCGCTGGACCTGGCGCGGTTCGCCAACGGTTCTGGCGGCCGCCCGCCGTTGCCAGAAGGGCCGCTACGGCGACAACAAGGTCTTCATCATCCATGTCTGGACAGCACTCCAGGATGATCCCGGCTTCGATGGAATGGACCTCGCCGCGTTCAAGCATGCGCCTGGCCGAGGCCAACAACGCCCGCCTGCTCGACCTCAGCCGGGCCGACCTGGTTCAGGCCATGGATCCCGAGGACGTGCAGACTCTCGGAGGTCTCGTATCTGAATGCGACGTTCCACTTCATCCGGGTGGAATCGGAAAGGCACTGATCGCCATGACGCCCGACCTTCTGTTCCCTCAGACTCCCGCAGCGGCTTCGGCAGCCAGCTCCGAACCGAGACTTCTACCACGACCCGCGTGTGGTCGGCGTTTTGCTCGGGTCGGCTTGACGTCTCTTCCATGCGTTCGCCTACAGCAACGACGTCTGGAAGGCCGATCCGTTCGATGTCGAGTCGATCCACGCCGGCGCCCGGAACTGGTTCGATCGCACCGTGAGCCGCGTTCAGGAACCGCGCGGCCTCTGCCTCGGGCCGGATCTTGCTGCTGCTGGGCGAATCGGGCAGCGGCAAGACCCACCTGATGAGGGCCTTCCGCAACCGGGTCCACGCCAGCCACCGCGGCTACTGCGGCTACATGCAGATGACCGCGTTCACCGGCCAGTACGGCCGGTACGTCCTGAACAACCTGATCGAATCGCTCGACAAGCCGTACTACGAGCCCGAGTCGGCCTGCACGCGGCCTGATGCGGCTCTCGAACGCCCTGGCCGAATCGCCCGGAATCTCGACCGACGGAGAGCTCGAGCGGCTTCGCGAAGGGGAGCTCGATCAGGCGACGATCGACCAGATCGTCGGCGCCATGGCCGACCAGCGTGATCCTCGACGATCGGTTTCACGAGATCGATGTTTACCTCGTCCAGGCGCTTGCTCTACCTCCAGTGCGACGATCCCCGGATCAAGGCGCGCGTGCTCAAGTACCTGCGGTGCGAGGACCTCACGCCGCACGACCGCCGGCTGCTGGGCGGCATCGTCCCGTGTACCTATCCCGACGCCCCGCACTGGGTGATCCAGCGCCTGGGGCAGGTGATCTGGGCCGTCGAGCGCGTGCCCCTGATCCTCTGCGTCGATCAGCTCGAGGATGTCTTCGACCTCGACGAGGCGGCGGTGAAGTTCCGCAAGGCGATGGCCACGCTCTGCGACCTGGTCAGCCGGCTTCCCTCCGCCATCGTGGTCATCTCCTGCCTCGAGAATTTCTACGACGAGCTGAAGAAGCTGCTCACCAGGCCGATCAAGGACCGGGTCGAGAACGACCCTCGACCGGTCAGCCTGCAGACCCCGTGCGATCGCAACGAGGTCGAGAGACCTGATCGGCCGACGGCTCAAACATCTCTTCGAGATCGAGCCATGCCCCGTACAACGAGGCCGAGCCGACGTTCCCGCTGCCCGACGAGCTGGTGCGCAGGCTGGTCGGGCTGCGCGCCCGCGACGTCTTGCTCGAGTGCCATCTCTATCGCGAGCGCTGCATCGAGGAAGGGAAGATGGCCGACTACCCTTTTGAGGGCGACGGCGACAAGGGGAACCCAGCGTCATCGAGACGAGCAGGCTGATCAACGAGATCGAGCAAGCCTGGAACGACGATCGCCAGAGCCACCCGGAAGTGGTCCCCGTCGAGGAAGCCGAGCTGGCCGCGATTCTGGCTGCCGCCATCCGCAGCGCCGCGGCCGAGCTGGCAACCGGGCAGACCTTCGAAGCCGAGACGGACGGGCGGTTCGTGCCGGTCGAGATCCATGCCGCCGATGATTACCGTGACCCAGATCCTGGCCGGGGTGTGCAACAGGGCGCCGCAAGGGGGAGGGCTGGGCAAGCAGATCGAGGAGCTGATGCAGCGCGCTGGCGAGCACACCCCGGTCATCGTCCGCTCCACGGCCTTTCCAACCAATCCCAAGGCGGCCGTTACGCATTGATCGGCAAGCTGATCACCCGAGGCGGCCGGCGCGTGGTCGTGGAAGACTCGGACTGGCGGATCATGCAGGCGTTCGCTCGCTTCAAGCAGAAGCACGGCGCGGACCCGGCTTTCACCGCATGGCAGAAGCAAACGCGGCCGCTCTCCAGCCTGATCGCTCCGGACGATCCTGGACCTGAACCGATCAGGCAACGAGCCGCCGACAGCGAAGGGTCGCAACGAGCTCCCGAGAGAGTCGGTCTCGCCCAGAGCTCGAGTCGCTCCGACGGCACCACTCTTGCTCGGCACAACGACGGATCGGCGGAGCGAGCTGCTGACACTCGAACCCGCGGAGCTGACGCGGCATGCGGCCTTTCTGGGAGCCCCGGGCAGCGGCAAGACCACGGTCGCGCTGGGGCTCGTCGAGCAGCTTCTGCTCCATGGGATTCCGGCGATCCTGGTCGACCGCAAGGGGACCTCTGCACCTACGCCCGACCCGGCATGGGGCTCCGGGCCGAGCTCGACGGTCCCCTGGCCGAGCGCGGGGCAAGACTTCGCCGAGACGTCGAGGTCGCCCTGTACACGCCGCGGCGTTTCGACGGCCGGCCGCTGTCGATCGCCGCCGTTCCGGCCGGGCTGGGCGGTCTTCCGGCCCATGACCGAACGGAAGCGGCGCGGTTCGCCGCCTCGGCCCTGGCCGGGATGATGAACTATGGCGATGGGAAGCGCGATCAATCTTGCCTGGCGATCCTGGGCCGGGCGATCGACCTGCTCTGCCAGGAAAACCCCCAGGCGCCGGTCTCGATCGAGGAGCTGATCCGATTCATCGACGAAAAGGATTCGAGCCTGATCAACGAAGTCGGCCGGCTCGACGTCAAGCTGTTCGACCGCCTGGTGCAGGATCTGGAAACGCTGCGGCTCAATCAGGGCGACCTGCTGGCGGCCCGGGGAGAGCCGCTCGATGTCGAGGCTCTGCTCGGGCTCGGCCGCCACGCGGTCTCCGGCAAAACCCGCCTGAGCATCATCAGCACCAAGTTCCTGGGCAGCAACCAGGACGTGCAGTTCTGGGTCGCCCAGTTCCTGATGGAAGTGGGCCGCTGGATCAGCCGGTCCCCGCCCCCGACGGCGTGCTCCAGGCCGTCCTCATGTTCGACGAGGCCGATCTTTACCTGCCCGCCGTCAAGCAGCCCGCGAGCAAGGAGCCGATGGAGCACCTGCTGCACGCGCCCGGTCGGCCGGACTGGGGCTGCTTCTGGCCACCCAGAGCCCTGGCGATTTCGACTACAAGTGCCGTGACAACATCCGCGCCTGGTTCGTCGGCCAGGTCAAGGAGGCGAACTCGCTCGCCAAGATGAAGCCGATGCTCAGCGACTGCCGCGTCGACGTCGCCGCTCAACTGCCCGGCCAAGCCACCGGCCAGTTCCACCTGATCCGCGACGGCAAAGCCATTGCGTTCAAAGCAGAGCCGTCTGCCGTCGATCCCCGGCAGATTCCCGAGGACGAGATCCTGAGCCTGGCCCGGCAATCTCGTGAGCCCAGCCGCTGATCCTGACAGAGTGATGTCAAACCGGGACAGCTGTACGCGATTCGTTGTCGGCAGGTCACGGAAACCCATTAAACGGTTCTCACGGCACGAGGCCGCCCGTTTCAAGTTCATTCGTCGAAATAAGTAAAGTAGAGTCGAGGAGTGACGCGGTGGTTTAGGTTAGGCCTATCTGTTACCGGCCCTTTCGTTCGCCGGTGCCTCAGTAGCCTGGCCATGCTCCGTTTTCACTCCCCGCTCATCAAACCGGGCGGGCCGATTTCCGGCACCCGGCTTTCGGACAAGGCTTGTTTAATGGCTGTTCACACACGTTCGCCCACGAACCGTTGCCGCTTCGTTCGTTGAAGCTGGTACAGTCCCGAATGTCATTGAGATATCGTAAGCCGCTGCCCCATAATGCCCTATCGCGAGCATGATAAATAGACAAACACCTACATTAGTATAAATTCACGGTGCGGCGCTCCTCCCCGATCCACCATGAGGTCGCACGCATGTGATCATGGCGCCCAAAATGGACACAAAGCGGCTCCCTCTTCCAGCTTTCTCGTGCCCCCGCCGTTCTGTCGTTAGCTCATCTTCAACTCCCTCACGCGACGGCCTTCCCTTCCAGTAGCCGCCTGCGCAGTTCCGCGCGGTCGGTTCAGCCGATCGTACTCCTTGGGGCGTCGCTTCACCGCTCGCGGTTCCACCCGATCCGGCCGGTCGGGGTTGACCACGATCTTGGGCAACGCTTCGCCCTCGTGGGCCGAGCCCAACCACCGCAAGGCGTCGATGTGACTTAATCGCGCAATCGACATGTGCTGACGTCGCGACGCCGCCTGGAGCACGACCCGCACCAGGTTGTACACCAAGGCGAAAACATGAATCTCTTTGAGCACTCCTTCCACCGTCTTACACTTCAAAACATCCATGTTCATTGTTGTTTTCAGGTTGCGCAGATGGAGCTCCGCCTGCCACCGCTGGCGGTACAGCTCTGCCAACGCCTCCAGCGGATACAACTCCACGTCCAACAACGTCGTGACCAAGGTCACTTCCCGGACCCGAAACCCGGGCTGCCCCACGGGGTAGCGCAGTTGCGCACCACCAGGAGCTCCGGTAATGTCGCGTACTGGGACGCGGTCATCCACTCCGGGCCTTGCTTGGGCTTGAGCCACTGGACCACGTGGTCTCTGGCCCCCAAGCGGTACAGCCAACGGGGCAGCCGGCGGCTACAGGTAGCCGCCGCGTCCCTGTCGGGGGGCTCCTCAAGCGGGAACTCGACCTTCTTCCTCTGATGGATGCGGAAGACGCCGAAGACCCCCTTGAGGCCCAGCAAGGCCAAGTGAGCGTACGAGCAGAACCCCCGGTCCCCCAAGCCAATGTCGCCGGGCTCCAGCGCGGGGTGCAGGTGCACGACTTGGGGCATGTCGCTACTCCGCAACGGCGACGTCAGAATCTCACGGAGCAAGCCAGTCCCCGCGTGAAAGAGGACCAGCAGGTGGGCCACTGGGAAACCGCAGCCCGGTTGCTGGTTGCCTGGCTGACCGAAGTGCCGTTGCAACTCGGGGGTGTCGGGCATGGAGCAACTCGAGCCGTCCATGATGAAGGTTCGGTGGCCCCGCCAGCGACCATCGTGGTTGACCTGGTCGGCGCCGTGAGCGGGCAAGAGCGTTTCCGCCAAGCTTCGGAGCAAGCGCTGGAAAACCCGCAGGGGAAGTCGCCGCCGCGCCTTGCAGAAGGCCGAACCGGTGAAGGACGCATGGCTCTTGCGGGGCAGGTCATTGAGTGCGGTGTTGCGGTTGAGCACTTGGAGCAGGAACAGATGGAGTGTATTGGTGGGATTGAGCAGCCGATTCTTCCAGGTGTAATTCTCCGCGCGGCAGGCGGCATTGATGGCGTCTTTGTCCAGGAGCGTGGCCACGTCTTGTCGAATGCGGCCAAGGATGCTAACAAGTCGGTGATGCAGCTGCATCGGAGGGTCCTCCAAGAAGTACGAGGTGGTTCGATCCATCCACCTGTACGAAGGAGGGCCCTCTCACGTTCTACGTGTCGCAACTATCAGCCTCGTTGGACGTTGCGACCACAAGTCAATGACATTCGGTACAGTCCCAGCTTCTGGTGCAAGTACTGGTCGGGGAAGTGATTCCTTCCCTGGCCCGGTACCTTGAACTTCGCACACAACCACTGACGCACCCGATAGCGAGTATGGCTGTCGATGTTTCGGTAGGCCTTGCTCACCGTCCCGAGGCGGAAGTAGGTGGACCAGCCGCGAAGTTTGCGGTTGATCCGACCCATCAGTTCCTCGACGTCTCGCCAGGCTTTCCGGCTTTCCGTCAGATCACTAATCGCTTCACAGAGGCGGTCGATCTTCTTCCGCGAGGGACGCGGTCCCAGGTAGGACTCGCCCGTTCGACAGTCGTAGTTGCGACCGAGGGTGTACCCCAGAAAGTCAAACGTCTCCTCCGGCAGGCGGCACAAGCGTGTCTTCTGCTCGTTGACCGTCAGCTTCAGCTTGGACATCATCGCCCGCATCATAGTCATGGCCTCGTCGGCCGTGCCGCGACAGCAGATGACGAAGTCGTCCGCGTAGTTGACGATCCGCGCCTTCAGACGCTTCTCATGTCCTCCCGTCTTCCATCCCTTGATAAAGCGTCGCATGTAGATATTCGCGAGCAACGGGGAGATCGGAGACCCTTGCGGGCTGCCAATCCCCTGGTCCTTATTCCGGGTCGTCCGATGGCGGTTCCCTTTGCCGTCGGTCTCTTCCGCCGGTGCTTCCAGCCACATCTTGAGCAGTCGCAGAACGCGGCTGTCGCTGATCCGCCGGGACACCGACTTCAGTAACTCGGCATGAGGAATGCTATCGAAATATCCAGATAAGTCCGCGTCCACCACCTCGGTGTGCCCCGACCTGACCAACCGCTCGACAAGGCGAACGGCGTCCAGGGCGCTGCGCTCCGGGCGATAGGCGTGTTGCTCCGGCTCCAAGTCGGCCTCGAAGATCGGCTCCAAGACCAGCATGACCGCCGTTTGAACCACACGATCTTTGATGCAAGGAATCCCCAACGGCCTTTGCTTGCCATCCCCTTTGGGTATGTACACGCGTTTGACCGGTTGGGGTGAGTACGTTCCACTTCGGAGTTCTTCCGCCAGTTCGTCCAGCCACTGGTCGCGTCCCGACTTCTCGATGTCGTCGAAACTCTGGCCGTCAACCCCCGGCACGCCGCCATTGTTCCGGCTGCGGACGTAGGCAAACGCCAAGACGTCTCGGCGATAGATCTTGTCGTACAGGGCGTAGAACCGGTAGTCCGGCGAGTTCTTCGCTTTGGTGTGCAACGCCGTCTGCAACTTCCCAACCTTCAGTGGAGGTGTTAGGCTCATACCAATCTCCCGGCTGTCTGTTACTTCGTGCGTTGGCCTTGAACTGAGGCCCCTTCCCTCCACCGGAGTTACCCGGCTTCGATGGTACTATGGGCCTCTCCGTAACCCGAGGCGGCCCAGCCTGTCCCTCGCGGGCGTCTGGTTGAGGGGGAGCACCCCTCGCCGATCGGGTTTCCCGTGTTGCGTTGATCTCCGTGTACCGACATGCCGTCGTCATTACCCCGGTGGCCCGCTAGGTTCTGATCGCTCGTGGGACGGTGTATTCCAACCGTTTCCATTCATCCCCAACGGCGGCGGCCTTCCCCTTCTTTGTGCAGGGTCGGCGACCACATTAGACGTTTCGAGGCCTGCTCGACGTTCACTCACGTTACGGCCTGTCGGCTCGCCGAGCCGCCAAGCGGCCCGTCTGTCTCGAAGGCTCCGACGGTTTCGTTACCTCCACCGCCGCTCCGATAGCTACCGGCTGGAGCGACCCAGTTGCCGGGTGGGAGTTGCACCCACTGAAGATCAACACCTTTCCACGGCGCACACGAAGATCGTCTCCGGGCTCGAGCTTCAGGGCGCTGCGGTAGTCGGCGAGGGCGGCCTGGACATTGCCTTCCTGTCCGAACGCATGGGCGCGCAGGAGGTAGAGCCAGACGAGCTTGGGCTGGCGCTGGAGACAGCCCGTGAGGCCGACGCGGGCTTCGCCCGGGCGGGCGGGAGCGGCTTGCAGCTTGGCGAAGGCCAGCAGCACCTGGGCCCAGAACAGGTCGGGGTTCATTTGCAGCGCGGCCTCGAACTGGGTGATGGCCGCCGGGATATCTTTGCGGGCGTAATGGGCCCGGCCGGTCAGGAAGTGATCCAGAGCGTTGGCCGGAGGGGTCTGTTCGGCCAGCCGGATCTCTTCCGCCGCACCCTTGGCGTCACCGCCGCGGGCCAGACTATCGGCTCGGCGCAGGTGAAACGCCCTGGTCGGCTGGGGTCGCAACAGGGCGGCCCGGTCGAGGATCCGCAGGCCCTCGGCCGATGGGGCCGATTCCGACTGGATCAAGAGCAGGTCGTAGCAGTCGTCGGCAAGGCTGGCCTGTTGCTGAAGCGAGAGGACCGCGGGGAGGGGTTGCACGAGCGACCAGACGTCGTCCGGGGCCGTCGGATTGGCCGCGAAGACCGCCAACGCCCGCGCGGGCCGTCGTCCGGGTCGCCCGGCGATTGCCCGAAGGATCGAGGTTGGCGAGCTGGAGGTCGTGGAAGAGGGCCTCGCTCTGCTTATCGAGAAACTCCTGGTAACGTGCGAGTTCCCTAGCCCGCGAAGCTGCTGGTCCTGGCTCTTCTCGATTTCCTTCAGGAGTCTGCCGGCGCGGTCGTGCTCCACTCGCAGCTCGGTCTTCGACTCGATCTTGGGCTGGAGGGCCAGGAGTCTCTCCCGCGCTTCGATCAGAGCGCCGGCGTCCATTTCCTCTCGAGCGCGATCGACCTCACCGGCATCCACGACTTCTCTGTGGCGATGCTCAGCATGCGCCGCGTCTGGTAATTGTTGTAAACCACACCCGCGTAGCCAGAGCCAAAGGCCGCCGCGGCGCAGAGGGCCACGATGATCGCAGCGACCGAAGAAGAAGAAGGACAGGCATTGTAATCTTGACGCGGCGATCGTGATGGGTTAGTTTGTGCGGGTCGCACCAGGAGATCCGACCATGACGATTGCTCGCGCACACCTCGTTGATCCTGCTGTCTCACGCTGGTATCACTGCGTCACACGTTGCGTCCGCCGGGCGTTCCTGCTCGGCGATGAACACCAGGATCGCAAATCTTGGATCGAACGCCGGCTCCAGGAACTTGCGGATATCTTCGCCATTTCCGTCGGCGGCTTTGCGATTTTGGACAATCACCTGCATCTGCTGGTGCGGCTGGACCCGGCGCTGGGACAGGGCTGGTCTGACGAAGAAGTCGTCCGCCGCTGGGGAAGGCTCTTCCCGCCCCGCGATAAGGCCCGGCAGGCGCTGCCGGTTACCGAGGATTGGGTACAGGCCCGGCTCAAAGAAGCCGGCTGGGTGGCCAGGGCTCGCCAGCGGTTGCAGAGCCTGAGCTGGTTCATGAAGTGCCTCAAGGAACCGCTCGCCCGGCTGGCCAACCGGCAGGATGAGACGCGCGGGGCGTTCTTCGAGGGCCGGTTCAAGAGCGTGGCGATTCTTGACGAAGAGGCGCTGCTGACGGTCTGCGCTTACATCGACCTGAACCCGGTGGCGGCCGGAATCGCGGAACTGCCGGAAACCAGCGAGCATACGTCGATCAAGCAGCGAGTCGACCATGTGCAGGCCCAGGGACGCACCGACGACCTGGCAGCCGCCCGCGAGCGGCAGCGTGGCTGGCTCGGCGGCAGCGGCGGGCATCGAGGAATCGCTCTGGCTATGCCCGATCGAAGACCGCCGTGGTCTTGATTCGTCGCGTGAAGGGATGATCGAGGGCTTCTCGCTGGGCAACTACCTGCTCTTGGTGGACTACACCGGCGGCTGTTCCGCGAGGGGAAGGCGACGATCTCGCACGAGGTGGCCGAGATCTTGCAGCGGATCGGCAGCAGCGCCGAGGGCTGGCAAGCGCGGCTGGAGCAGCTCAAGCGACGCGGCGGCCGGTTGCTGGGCCGGTTCTTCGCGGTGACGCGGGAGCGGCTGCGGGCGGTGGCGAAGCAGTGCGGCCTGCACCACCTGGCCAACCTGGGCGGCTGCCCAGCCGGCTGAGCGGAATCGATGTCCAGAGTCGGGGTCACCGGTGGCATCGATCCGGAGTCGAGTCGTACTCCGCTGAGCGCTGCTTCGCATTGGCATGCGCCCGCGGCCGACGAATCGGCGTCGGCCCTCTGGAAAGGAAGGAACCGGAAGGTCCCAGATCAGCACGGAACCTTTGCGAGGGCAAGTCGAGCCTCGCCAGCACCTCGTCGAGCGTTGTCTCGCGTTCATAGTCGAGCACGCCCGCCGTGAGCACGCGGCAATCAGCCCCGCGAGCGGCCAGAAACTCAAGCAATTCGCGCGTGGAAAGCACAGCGCCGCCGGAGGGATCGAGATAGCTATGGATCGAGGCGAAGAGGAGGCGCATGGGATGCTCGCGGGGAGCGGTCAGTGGTCGGTGGTCAGTTGAATTGCCTGGCGGTCCCCTGAGATCAATCGCAGATTCTTGAAGAAACCGCAAGAGGCAGGCGAATCTAGCGCATTGTTATGATGGAGGAGTGTCGCCTCCGGCTTTTGGCAATTCGGATTCGGAAACTCGGTGCGGACCGCGGGCGAGGGATCGCGCCAAATCAACGAATGAATCGATCGCCACGGTTGCGATCGATTGACCTGCCGCGGCGCATCGCATGATTGTGCAGAGATGCTTGAATACGCCGAAAATCGAGGTCGTATCGGCGGCCAGTGCGTTCCACTTCCCCGTCTGAATCCCCGACGCACAAGAGAAGAATTCAACCGACGGAGAAAAAGGTGAAAAAACGAAGCCAACCGTGAAATGCGCAACATGAATTCTGATGAAGACTTGAGTCAGGATCTCCGGGAACTCGCCCGGAAAACGAACCCAAAATCGCGCGAGCGCTGAGTGATCGGGGCAGGAAGCGATCGCGTTGGGATGAAGGCGGAAGAAAGAAGGCGGAAGGATGAGGGCGGGAGGATCACCTTCGTGCTGCCCGAGATCAAACGCCCTCAGTGTCCCGTTCCGGGCCGGGTGTCACTCCGCGTCTGCGGCGGCTTCTGTCGGCCGGGTTCCACCCGCAGTACCGATTGCGAGGAGCACCGGCTGTGACCGGCCCTCGTGGACGTCGGACGTTGGCCGCCCGAGAGAAAATCCGTCTTGTAAACCCTTCGCTTGCTGGGACATCAGTCTATAACCCGGCTGCGCAGGCGCATCGGAGCCGGCTTTATCATGTATCATTAAGTTGGGAAGTCAGAAGGAATCGCTGGACTGCGGATGCCGCGACATCTCGGGGGTCATTGGACTGCTCTTGGTGGGCAGAAGGATGAAGGCGGAAGGATGAAGGATGAAATCGCGGCATCTCGGATGTCATCTGACCGCTCTTGGAGGGGGCAGGAATGAGCCACGAGGGGGATTGCAGATGGCGAGTTACGGACCCTGATGTCGCACTCCCCACGCCGTTTAGTAGAGTAGCGGAGGGGCGGGATCGGTTAGGCTTCGGCTTACGTCCGTGTCAGGGTTTCCCCGTTCGTGGCTCAATATCCGCTGGCCATGCGATCGACGCCGCCTCCGCCCTCTTCAAACCGGACGGACGGTTTTCCCGTATCCGGCTTTACCGACCGATCTCGCTCCAAGACATGCACAGGGAGTCATCCTCAGACAATCACAATGGCCGCAGGCCGAAGCGCTGCAGTTGGGCATAGATTGTCGTGCCTTCCGGAGGTCGGAAGGGTCGTTGACTCCGACGTCGCAGATGACGACTCAAGCGTGAGCCGATATACCAGTTCAGCCGCCGGAATACCGATCGGGGATAACCGTAGCGGTAATACCGACTCCAGCTCATCGTCCACCGGTTGATCTCGCGGATCACCTGAGGGATGGGCAGAGAGCATCGCTGGGGTCCGGTCAGGTCCCGGATCTTCTCCCGAGTCTCAGCCATCGCTTTCGCAGAAGGTATCACGTTGAGATAACGGTGATCGCGACCATGAAGATCGCGGTCGTAGCGTAACGTGAACCCCAAGAACGTCAGGCTCTCACCCGGTTCGCGCATCTTGACGATGCGGGTCTTTTCACGATTGATCGTCAACCGGAAGCGCCCTTCGAGCATCCTCTCAATCCAATTGACCAACTGGCTCGATTGATAGCGTGCCAGCACCACAAAGTCATCAGCGTAGCGCACGAGCTTGGAGTTCGCCCATCTCCCGGGTCCGTCATGACGGCCGTGCTGCTTCTCGAACCAATGCAGGTAGATGTTCGCGAGGAGCGGCGAAAT
>CAWFAF010000056.1:0-16362 GCA_963813575.1 uncultured Planctomycetaceae bacterium | reverse complement strand
TCAACAGCGCCCGCGGCAGGCCCCGTTTCTGGATCGCCTGGGAGAGCCCATGGACCAGATCCTCGGCGGTCTCCGAGAGATACCACTGGACGTGGCAGCACAGTCGCGAGTGGTCATCAAGGATGCCCAGCGCAATCGGCCGCAGCCACTGGCCGCCGGGAGTGAGCACCTTGAGCGATCCGTGGTGGAAGTCGAGATGCCAGAGCGACTCCGACGTGGGTCGGCTTCATAGCTGCGGATCTCCCGTGCCTGGCGTCTCGCTTCCGCACGTGCCTCGCCAGGGCGATTGCTGGGCCGGAGCCTCGGCCTGCGCACCAGGCCGTGAGCCTGCATGTAGCGTTTGACCGTGGAATAGGAGGGGAGCCGCCCCAGTGAGGATCGGCCTTCAAGACGCGGCGAGGTTGTCATAGTGCAGTTGATAGCTCCAGTCCGGGTGATCGCGGTACTGGGATGGAGCCGCTCGGCCAAGGCCGACGCCAGGGAGATCTTGCCGCAGTCTTTGCGCACGGCACGGCGCAACGAGCCGACCGGGTCGTCAGGCTGGCGGAGCGCCGTGTAGTACCAGCGCCGATGGTGCCAGCCGCGATGCGGACATCGCGTCCGGTCACAGGATGCGACCATGTCTTCTCAGCAAGGGAGCGGATCGCTGCCTGGAGCGATCCGCGCGGCAGGGGGAGAGCTCAGGAGCGAGCCCACCACGGAGAACCGAAACCGCGCCGACAAGGCACCGGTTGAACAGGGGTGTCTTTGAGTCATCACATCTCCTCACAAGTCGGGTGAAGGGACTGTGACAACCTCTATAAACCGGCTGGTCAAGGGCGGCGACGAGCATCTTCTGCGGGTTGGAAGCCGTCATTGCGAGACCTCGATTCGCAGGCCACCGGGGATCGTGATCGGTGAGAGAAACCGCAGCAGGAGCGTCCACCCTTTGCAGATGCGATGGCGTGAGAGGAAGGCATCGACAAGTGAGTAGGGAAGGGAGAGGATCTCAAGGACCGGCACCAGCACGCGCCTGCGACCTTCCAGAATGGCGTCTGAGGAAAGCGTTCGCGCCAGAAGACCTGCCAACGGGCGATGGTCCGGCGGTCAGCGCCGAAGCGTGTGGAAAGCTCGCGGACGCGGCGTGGCGACGGTCCTTGCCGCATGGCGCTGATCAGGATGACGATGACGCCCAGGTAAACCTTTGGCCCGAGGAAGCGCACCGACGGCGGCGTGACCCGCTTCCTGCAGCCGTCGCGATCGCAGCAGAAGCTCAGTCTGAGGCATTCTTGCTCGGGTAACTGAACGGCAGTGCCGCGTGGCTTCCGACGGTAGTTGGCCGAGTGCAGGCGTCCGCCACACGGACATGCCTTCTTGCGAGTTTCTTCTGCAAGATCCTGGTCAACCGCCAGAAGGAACGACCAGAACCTGGTGGTCTGAGGTAATTCATGATACATGGTCGAGTACTCCGCCGTTGTGGTAAACCACGGAGTACACCCCTCGGGAAGCTTGATCCAGTGATCAGGCTCCTTGAGGGGAATTTTCTTGGTCGTATCGGAGAGCTTGCTCAGGAATCGCGGAGTTCACGTCGATTACCTTGCTCACGCACACCGCCTTCGCCTGGCCGTAGCCCTCAGAGTCGAGAGCTGCGAGCAAGGCGTTGTAGGGATCGTTGAACGGAACGCCGTGCTTGAAGACCCGCCAGAGCGGGTCGCTTTTGTATTTGGGCCACTGGATTTCCAGCGGGTAGGAGTTGCAGCTGACGCAGTACTGCCGGAATCGGACCCCATCCTTCACGGTAACCATGGTCGTACTGCAAACCGGGCAGGGCTGCGGCACGTATCGCTTCCGGGTCGCCCCCATCCGGGCCATCAGCACCGGGTACTTGGCCAAGCGGAGAGAGTGCAGTTCCCAGACCTCCTTGTAGTAACCGTCGTCCTTCTCCTTGAGAGCCCTCTGAAAGAGCATCGCCAGGTATCGCGGCTCGGCGGCACTCAGGTCGATGGAGATGAGGACATGCCCCGACTTGGCGACGAACATGTTGCGGGTTTTGTGGCTCTCCGCACACCCCGGAGGCAGGAGCGAGCGCCAGCCGCCCTCGGCGTCCACCGCATCGGCCCGCTTCGGCAGGTTCTGGAAGTTCGGCGAGGAGGAGAACCGCGTCGTGACCAACGTGCTGGCGAACCGGTCCATATACAGGCGGTTATCGGTGTACTTGACCAACTCCGGCAGCGGGCTGACGAAGGCCGACAGCCGCTGCTGCATCTGCCACTTGGACAGGAGCAGGGCCAGCACCAGTTTCTTCTCGGGGTCGTTGCAACCGGCCAGCAAGTCCTCCAACAGCTCCATCGTCACGGACGGATCGTAGTCCTCCCCCGAATCACGCGGGTGGCTCGCCGAGGCCCACGGGTCGGCGAACGGGTCGTAGTGCAAGTCTTCCTTGAAGTTCAAGTGCCGCAGCACGCGGAGCAGGTCCTTCGGCTTGTCCAGCGGCCAATCGACGCCGAGGGTTTTCCAGATCGCGTCGCGGCAGTTCTGGATGGCGAGCCGGTAGGCTTTCCTGCTGCCGGCGGGCCTCGTCCACGTCGATCTGGACCCCCTCCCACATCATCCGGGCCAGCGGCAGGTTGTTGGGGTCGTCGATCTTGCGGACCAGTTCCTCCAGCACCGGGTCGGCGGCGATGATGGCGGACGCCCTGGCATACTGGTTGTAGGTATTGATGACATCCAGGCCACAGTAGAGGGCGACCTCGGTGGGCGAGGCCGAGAGGGTGTTGCGAGGACCGACCGTGCCGTGCAGCGTCGGCGGTCGCCGGTTGAAGTAGATCAGCGTCAACTCTTTGAGCCCGTAGCCGACGCGATCCAGGTAGGCCCGATAGGTCGGCTCGCGGCTGTTGGAGCGAAGGTTCTCGTCCACGCGGTGGGCCAGATGAGGGTGTCGCTGACCCGGCACCGAACCTCGAGATTCCACTTGAAGAGCATCCGCAGATCGTAGGTGGCGTTGTGCATGACGACGCGGTTCGACCGGCGGCGGAGGAAGGGCCGCAGCACGCGGACGAGGGCCGCCACATCCCACAGGGGCACGTCCCGATCACGTCGGGCGTGGCCGACGTTGAGGTAGAAGACGCGATGCGACTCCGGCAGATACACGCCCAAGCCGGCGGGAACGGCGATGCGGGGCCGAACGTCGCTGGTCTCGAAGTCGAGGACGGCGAGCTTGGCCCCCCGCATGGCCGCACGAAAATCGCCGAGGTCGGTTTCGACCAGCTTAGGAAGTGTTCGCGGCACCATAACGCCAATCCGCCACCATCGCACTTTGGCACGGCCCCCGCCAAATCACCAATTCCGCCGACGCTATGACGTGTGCCGGCGTTTGTACTCACGGGCTGCCTCGATCAAAACGGCTAAGAAGTTCTGCCCCGTCGCCTCGGCCTTGCGGTTGATTGCCTCCTCCAACTCCTCGGGAATCCTGAATCGCAGCGGCCTCCGCTCTCGCTCTCGCACGTCTTCCAGATCCAATTGATCCACGATCGCGACGAGTTCAAGGAGGGCGGCGTGCCGATCCTCTGTCCCTGGTTTCACTCGCACCAGATTCTGGAGAAGTTGCCGATCCCGTTCGTGCAACCTGAACGTGAGCGTAGCGGCCCGGTCTCGCTTCATAGCTTCGACCCATTCCTGTCCCCGTGTTATTGCTCATGACCAATACCCCTGGTTGACTGGCGTGGGGGGCATCTGCTACCATTCACGCCTAGGTTGCTATTGTATCGTGGGGGTGTCTCCAGACAATGGCCCGTTTCCACGGCAACAAAAGAGGTGCAATCATGCGCTGATTCTGCTCCAGGAATTGAAGAAGATCGAGGAGTTCGAGTACATGGCATAGCCTCGGCGACGACCGGCACCTGTTCCGCGTGCCCATCGGGGCGGTGGAAGAGCACGAGGACTTCCAGCGACTGCGGGGCAAGTCGGTCGAGAAGATCGACTTGCTCCAGGCGTCCATGCGGCGGACGGGTGGCACGTCCCTCTACCCGATCTGCGTCTACGCCGAGCGGGACGCGGCACGGGCCATCCACATGTACGTCGTGGACGGGCACCAGCGGTTTCGGGCCGAGAAGCAGAACGGAAGCCAGCGGCTGGTGATCCAGTACGTCTCCCGCTGGAAGAACCTGACCGACGCCTTCGCCGAGGCCATCGACCTCAACTTCGCCCGCTTCGAGGTCGGCGAGGATGACCTCGATTTCGATCTTGCAGACGGGCAAGCTGACCGTCGCCGAAGTGGCGAGCCACAGCGGCTTCAGCGAGACGACGCCCGCGACTACGCCAAGATCGCGGGCTACCCGTGGGCCTGCGACCTCCTCAAGGCAAAGGCCCTCGGAAGGGTAAAGCTCGGCAAGCTCATCGACGCGTGCAACAACAACAGCCCGCAAGCTCGAAGCCCTGAGCAACGCCCTCATCGAGAAGCTCGAACGGGCCAAGGCCGACGCCGAGGAGGTCAAGGCCCGGATCAAGGGCGACAAGAAGCGGAACTTCAACCGCAAGTTTACCGAACGGGCCGACGTCGGCTTCTACTTCCGCGACGAGCCGTGGGACGCCTGGGTTCAGGCCCTCGAGGAAGACCCGGTGCCGGTCGAGGTTCGAGACGGCAAGCGGTTTCTCAAGGTGGAGGGCGGGGGCGGCAAGGCGGCGGGGCCTTTCGTCGGCAACTCGAAGGACTGGGAGCAGGAGGTAGCGATCTACGACTTCGCCGGCCGCAAGATCGACGACATCCTCACCGAGGACCTCGAGAAGATGCGCAACCAATGGGACGACATGCGCTGAGTACCTCGACGCCATCATCCAGCGGCGGCGGCAGGCCGAGGCCAGGGAAGACATCCCCATGCCTGCGTCCGGGCCAGTTCAGGCCCGACCGAGCGAGACCCCGCCGACGGAGCAGGTCCCCGAGGCCAAAGTCGGTCGGCGGCCCAAACCCAAGGCAGATAACTCTCTGCCTGCGTCAGGGCCGGTTCAGTCCCGACCGAACGAGACCCCGGCGACAGAGCAGGTTCCCCAGGCCGAAGTCGGTCGGCAGGCCGAGCCCAAGGCGGACAACCCCATGCCTGCATCCAGGCAAGTTCAGACCCCTCCGAGCGTGGCCCCGCCGACGGAGCAGGTCCCCAACGCCAAGGTCGGCCGTCGGGCCAAGCCCAAGACGAAGTAAACCGGTGGGCCGAGGAGGCGGTCCACTCGTCGGCCGCGCACCGCAACAAGGCCCAACGCCACTGCAAGTCGATCCAGTTTTCGCACAGAGGAGGTCGGTACCGTTCCCGCCTGGCACCGGCCTCCTGCCTGTTTAGACAGCCGACCACGCTGAGCCTTTTCCAACCGAATGCTGCGGCCTCGCCTCCTACCGGCCGCTCGTGACCGATCCTACCCAACTCTGATCCACCACAGGAACCAGGACCACGACCCATGCAGACCTTTCTCAGATGGAACGGCGGCAAGAGCGACCGCCTGCACATTTACCGCGATTTATTGACATACTTCCCGATCCACGACTATGTTTACGCGGAACCGTTTCTAGGCGGCGCTTCGCTGTACTTCCACCTCGGCCACTTGTTCCCCACCCGCCTCATCGGCGACATCGACCCAGAACTTGTGAACCTGTACCGCGCCGTGCGGGACGACTACATCGCCCTCACAATGGAACTCCTCCATCAGCGCTACTGGTACGCCGGTTACGACTCAGCGAGCAAACAGAACTTCTACCGGATACGGGACGAATTCCAACCCAGCAATAACATTGAACGCGCCGCCCGCACGTTTTTCTTGAACCGGTCCTGTATCAACGGCCTGATGCGACAGGGACCCAAGGGCTACAACATGGCAGCTGGCGACGTGGGACCGTTCACCGTGCCCGACCTGGAACCCTACGCCGCAGCGTCCAGAGAACGAAGATTTACTGCCACAGCGCCCTCGATATCATTCAAGGACTTCAGGCGGTCCAGCGGGCACTGCTGATTGTTGACCCGCCGTACTTTGATGAGCGATCGGAGCGATACCAGTTCTCGCGACAATTCCCCAAAGAGAGCCAGGCGGAATTGGTGCACTTATTACGCTCGGGGCGGCATCCGTTCATTTATTCCAATAAATGGTCGGCGTCCATGGATGACTGGTGGGCCGGACATGCGGAGCGGGAGTTGATGCCATTGCGGCATAAGGTAGGTCCGGCGGGCTGTCGCGGAAACATCGAGCAGGAATTCTGGTGTTGGCGGTTGTGAGGAGGGGCGGGGTGCCGATCACGTCCCCGCGCGGCGACCCCCCGCCCTCTTTTCGGCGTTTTGGGCGGCCCGGCTGTCCCAAGAGCGGCCATGCCCCGTACGGTCTGCGGAAAGGCCGCCCCCACTCCTTCTGGCGCCCGCCCGGCAGCGTATTAACAACTAAAGATAGACCAGCATCCTCTTGATGAAAAGGGAATTTGCTGACCGGATCACTGCGCTATCTTCGTAGGCATACCTTGAGCTTAGCGAGGCTTCGCGGGCAAGGTCGTTGAGGCCCGACACAGAATGATGTTCCGTGATTAGTGGGGGACCGAGACTCACTAGCGAGTGCCTGCGAAGCGATCCAGTCGTGTGTGGGACAGCGATTCCACAATCTGACGAGCCGGATGCCTCTTCGATGGGCACGTCCGGATCTGTGAGGGGCCTGGATGGACGACCACCCAGGTCTACCCGGCCTATTGACGCGAGCCGGGATTCCCGGCTCGCGTCCGGGGCGATCCGGCTAAACCGACCTTCCATATAAAGATAAAAGCGCAGGCCAACAAGCCAAAAGGTCGCGGAAGGTGATTGCCAGGCTGCGATGACGCTCACCTCGGCCATATCAGAGCGTCTAGCCTGTTACCGAACAGCGATGCCAAGACGCCCATAACGAGGAAGCCGAGCACCGCTTTCCACAAGAAGTTGGCATATCGCTTTTGCCTCCGGACACTCGCCGCGCCCTTGCCGATCTCGAACGCTGTGGAAGCCCCGAACGAGCACATGGCCCCTATGCCCAATACGACACCCGCCAGCACCTTGTACCACGGTGGCACTCTTGACAAATCGACTTCGTTGTCGAGACCCGTTGTCTGGCGAAGGAGCAGTTCCAGAACCCGGCCGTAGTCCTCAGGCTTCACACCCTTGGCCACCAGCTTACGGGCCTCGGTTCTCGAATCGCTCTTCGCCGGCAGAAAGCCGATCATCAATCCCCCAAAGGTGAACAGGATCAGGAGCGACACCGCGAGAAACATAGGAAGCGGCGGCATCATGCCCTGCATCAGCCTCAACACCCCCGGCTTGTGCTGCTCTGCCCACATATCGAGCTTGATGAACAGTTCGTCCGCCGGCGCGGAAGCTTCGGGTAAGGTGACGATGGTGAGCGGGCGGTGGTTACTCGAAGCCGGTACGACGAGATCGCCTCTGATGTCCCCGTAGCGCAATCCTACCTCGATCTTCGTTACTTTCCCATCTCGGCAATGCACGTCGGTCGCTGCCTCGCGGAAGCTTTCCGGACGCACTTTGTGCCCGGACGACAGGGTGAGGGTGATGACGCGGACAACCTCCGGATGGTCGCTTTCGATCTCTTTGCGGACGTCCTTATCGTCTGAATCTCCAGGCGCCTGTTGAGACTTCCTCCGCTGATATTGCTCGCGCCGAACGGCGGCGGTGATCTCCATCCTTCTGTGTTCTTCAAGCCGGCCCACCTGGTCGACGATGATGTCGTCCAGTTCGGCGAGGGCAGCTTTGTCGAGCAGCCATGGGCCATGATACGACGATTCGGTCTTGCGGATGAGTTCGGCCATGGGAGGTCCCGAGTGAGCGCTCTTCTTCGTTGATTATCGGGCCCCAGTCTATCAAGTACGTTGATGACCGTGGACGCTCCCCATCTCTATGATCGATCAGTATATGGACGACGCCGCAAACGGCCCAGGCTCTTTGGGACTCGCTGGACGCTCGGTGCTTCGCACTAAACCCCTTTTATCCATACTGTAAGGCCCGTGCGGCTGGCGTGATCTCGTCAGACGACCACTGAGCGGCGGATGGACGGGTGTCCTCATCACGTCGATGTGTGTTTATCGCAATGTTCTGATCCGGGGCCGCGCGGCTGGGTCAATCAAACGGCCGTTTTGTTGACCATGGACCGCGTGCGAACTGGCTCGCACGTGTGCGAGGCACGGCAATCCAATGGCCCTGAATAAGCAAACACCCGGTCTTGACGGACCGGGTGCTCGCAAATCTTCAGTAGCCTGAGCATTTACCAATGCTCAGCCTGATTGACTGGTTGGCAAACCAGTCAAACTAGTGGTCTGACCAGCAGGCCGGCAAGCTTCAGGTCAGACGGCAGGCCCCACCCAATAACGACAGGACCCGGCTGTGCGATCTAATACATCTTTGACAAACCGACGCAAATCTACCAGCATCGACCACAACCGCAAACGTCGCGGTCGCGCCCACGCCTGCAACGACAGACGCCCAAAGCACGGGGACGTAGAAATCCTCCACGCCGCCATCATCGGGCGTCTACTGCGATACATGAAGCCGGAACTGGGCAACCTCTCCTGGGTCTCCAACGTGACCATCGCCAACGACTTGGGACTAGACAAATACACTATCAAGTATCACATCCAGGCAGCCGTACTCATCGGTGAAGTCCGCATCCGCTACACGTGTCCGGCGACCGCTCACTTGCAGACCAGCGGCCGGTATCCCCACTACACCAATTACACCAAGGGCCTGACCTTCACCCAGCTCCTGGCCCGCGAACCCGGCAAGGCCAGTAGGCTCAATTATTACACGATAGAGGACTGCCACACTCTGCAGACCACCAAGCTCTATCCCGACTGGATGCTCCGAGTTATCAAGCTCTGTGCCAGCCAGAAGGCTGCTAAGGTCAAGCAGGCAAAGGAACTGGCGCAGGCCAATGAGTTCCCAGGATCTGAGCGGAAGGTCGTGGATAAAGCCTGCTGGCGGAAGTATGTGCGCCGCAAGCCGACTCAGGATAAGCCGGTGCAGACAATTACCGACGTCGTGCCGGAAACTGGCAGAAACGAGGGGGCGGACCCCCTCGTTTCAGTGCCTCCGCCGGCCCCGCGAACCGCCATAAACGAGGGGGTCCGCCCCCCAGAACCTCTTCTTTCTAATAAAGAAGACGGGCTACGCCACAAGGGAGCAGTAGCCCAGTCAGCCAGGGAGAAGTCCGACAGAGATCATCAACGACTCGTCAATGAACTTCGAGCCAGGATCGGTAAACTTCCGCTCTATCCAGAAGAATGACGATCCAGAGGTAGATCATTCAGGTTCGCTAAGGCGAACCCGAGGCACGAGCGGATGGCTTGAGTACAAGCCACCGCTCAGCCCTTTGACTGCTTATGCAGTAGCCACAGAGAGGTGTATCCCCCATTCCCTGTGAAAAGTGCTGCTTGTCCACTGCTCAAGCGGCTGCGGGACTTGCGGCCCCGCCACAACTCCCTGAGTCCATTACCGTTGCTTCGTCCTCGACCCACCACCAAGCCCCCCCCCCCGCGCAAGCCAGCTAACGGCCTGGCCAGTCGTCCGAGACCCCAAGAGAGCCCGCTTTCTGGCGACGGTACAAACTCTCGACAGGCTGTGCGGCCCGGAACACGTCCGGAGCCGAGACGCGACGGGAAGCGGCTCCAGGCCCTCGGCCGAGAACGCCACCCTGTGCCACGACGTGACGGGAGGAGTTGGTCTGTTCCTGCACCAGCCATCTGTGCCGCATCGGGATTCCCAAACCGTCTCGGCAGTGCATCCGATTGGGTGATTTTAATAAACGAGCACCATCACCTGTGTTGCTTTCAACGTGTGTTTGTTGCGTCCACTTCGAGCGAGAGATAGGATTTGATTGTCGCGCTCGACAATCCAGGCTTGGCATTGACGTGGCGCGGGCAGGGTCGAGGCTCGACGAGGCATGGTAAGGCCCAGATTGCGTTGATGTAGTGTTTACTCTCTACACCTAGTACTACAGCGCCAAGTAGTGAAGGCTTGACACGCCGGACGTGTCCGATCTATGCTCCCCTTCAAGGTTTATGGAGGGACCAGCATGGACGCTCAGCAGATCCGGAAGCTCAAGCCCAAGCTCCGACGATTTCTCAAACAGTTCGATGAATGTTTCCCACGTAAGGATACCCGCGCTCACTTGCCCGTTTACATCTCTGGGCAGCTCTCCGACATCCCTGAGAAGAGTGTCGAGCCGATCGCGATCAATGCTGGAGTGCCGCCCAGGACCTTGCAGGAGTTTCTTAGCCAGCACCACTGGGATCATGACCGGGCACGCGACCAGCTCCAGCACATCGTCCGCGATGAGCACTCTGGCCCGCACTCGATTGGCATCCTTGACGAGACGAGCGACGTCAAGAAGGGAGACAAGACCCCCGGCGTAAAGCGCCAGTGGTGCGGCGCTGTCGGCAAGAAGGAGAACTGCATTGTCACGGTCCACCTCACTTACGCCCGTGACGGCTTCCACACCCTGATTGATGGCGAACTCTACTTGCCGAAATCCTGGTCCGACGATCGCGCCCGCTGTCGTGAGGCTGGCATCCCCGACGACATGGTGTACCGCCCCAAGTGGAAGATCGGCCTGGAACTCTACGACCGTGCGATCGGCAATGGCCTGCACTTCGACTGGATGACCTTCGATGAGGGGTACGGCAGCAAGCCCGAGTTGTTGCGTACGTTTTCGGCCCGCAATCAGCGGTTCGTGGGTGAAGTGCCGCGTAATTTCCGGGGCTGGCTCAAAGCACCGCGGGTCGTCACGCGAACCTTCCGCAAACACAGCCGCGGCCGCGGCCGCAAGACGCCCCGTCTGGCCAGTGGCAGTCCGATGTCGCGACGCGTCGACGAGATGCTCAATCAGGACGGGTTTCGCTACCAGCCCTGGGTCAAGTGGCGGGTCAAGGACGGGCATAAGGGACCGATGGTCTGGGAGGTCAAGCACCTGCGATTCTACCCCGTCGGTGAACACGGTTTGCCTGGTGAGCCATGGCATCTGATCGTCGCCCGCGATGTCCTGAACCCCAACGAGCTGAAGTTCTTCGTGAGTAACGCATCTGCGGGAACCTCGATCCAAACGATGCTACTTGTTGCCTTCTCGCGGTGGCGCGTCGAGCACTGTTTCGAGGACCAGAAGTCCGAGATCGGCTTGGACCAGTACGAGGGGCGGCATACCAAGGCCTGAAACGCCATCTGATCCTCAGTTGCATAAGCTACTTGTTCCTGACGCGGATGCGTCAGGACTTCGGGGGGGAAAAATCCGGAGCTGACGGAGTGCCAAGTGCACACGGCGATCGCGGCGCTGATCCCGTTCTGGTGGTTGAGCATCTCACCCCCGAAGAAGCTGCTGGAGCGAACCTCCCAGGAAATCGAGCGAACGCAGCAAAGGAACGCCCTGGCGAGGAAGTGCCACACCAAGCAGACGCTGCAGAGGTTACGCGCCCTGGGCATCAAACTCGCCAAGGTGCCCCGGTGCTGTTGGGACTCGACTTACGCGCTGTAGTACTAGGTAATCGGAGGCTCGAATCGTGCCCAGGTACAGCCCGTCAACTTTGCAGCAGACCGCGGATTCCTTCCCCGTGGTGCCCATCACGGTCGAGGAGTACAGGCGGATTTTCGGTTGGGAACTCAAGACCGAGGGTGCGAGACGGCTATTAGCCAAATTGCACTCTGCCGGTTACCTCAACCGTTCTTGGCAGACCAGCGGGGGAACCCGTCGGCTTGTCTACTTCCGCTGAGTTGATGCAACCTTGCTGAAACGGCCAGCGACTTCTTACAAGAGGTTGCTGGCCGTTTCGCTTTGCCGCACCGGGGGGCAACTCTGGTGGATCATCATTCCCTGAGAGTCCACCCCCGACCCGGAGCAATTGACCGAGGCGAGAACTGATGCCCGTGCCTAGACCTATTCGGCCCGGCTGTTAGGTGTCCGAACCCGGTCGGTTCTTCCTGGGGTGCGGCGGGAGAGGCTCCGCCGTTTGGCTCGCTATCTCCCGGTTCCTCCTTGGCTCTGTCGTCGGAGCGCGTCTGCCGCCTCGTCGTGCGATCGCGGGGCCGTATTGGCGTCTGGTCGGACCGGGCAGTAGATCCGTCTTCCCGGGCAAACGGGACCGGTCGCGGGCAGTCCCGAAACGCCTCAACCGTCGTCGACGCTGGGCGACCGTGGCTGTCGTGCTGATCGGCCTGGTGGTCTCACGGTCGCGGATCGCCGGATCTCGTGGGATCCACCAGCACATCAAGATGAACCGATATGGTTGGTCAAGAGCCGGCAACGCATCACGGACTAAGCTCGAAGGCGGGGCGTAGACCGCTCATTTTCCTGTGGGACCTGATTAGGTCCTGCTTGTCTTGTGTTTCCGGCGATAGGGTTTTCCAGTTGCACAGGTAAAATATCGCTGGTGGTTTGGTGATCGAAGTGGCAATGGGGAGACCACTGTTTCGTGGTGTCTTCGAAGCTGTCGGAAACATCCAGATGTTAGAATTCCTGCTCTCGGAGTCTAGAGCGACGATTGCAGCCGTGAAAGCAGCACTTTTACAGATAAAATGGAGCTTGCACAGACGCAAGGCGCCTTTGCATCAACGCAACAGCACGACATAATACCTCCTTCCCTTGAAACGGAGCCTCGCTGGTTAGTTGCAATTCGAGCAAGTGTCGGCGAAAAGATATTTTGAAGGATCGGTTCGATTCTGGGAGGTAAGGCAAAGGGATGGGCTTTTCTGATCTGTGGTGGGACTTCAGCAAAACCTGATTCCTCCTACGGAAGACACGGTGATCAGTTTGCTCGGGGAGTGAGACCCATGGCGCGATTGGAGTCGATTGGGAAAGGCCGGCTCGGCAAGGCCGGCTCGATGATTGATGGCACTCCCCCTCGTCCGCCCAAAGCGCCAGTGCCTCCGAAGCCGGTGCGCCAGCAGACCTCAACTGTCAAGAAGCGTGCGCCGATTGCGAACGCCGGGACTCAACACGATCGGGATGAGCCCCTTAATTGAGCAATCGGGTTTGTTGAGATGATCCCACGGGACGCGGGTTTCAGAGTATCATCAACGATTCTGAAAGGGCCCTGGCCCGCCAGACGACGTGGCAGGTGCCGGATTGCAGGATGAGCCAGCGCCCAACGAGATTTCTCTTGTTGAGCGTGGCTCTCCGATATTCATGAACTATGGAGACAGCCTCAATCACTAAAGTTGAGAGAGCCGTCTCTTTCTGTTGCTCTTCTTCGTTCGCAGTTCGTAGCCGAGGCCGTTCAGCACGCGCTCCACGGTCTCGAACTTTGGCTTTGACTTCCCCGCCAGAAACCGGAATATGCAAGGCTCACTGAGCCCTGCCAGTCGGGCGAGTTCCTGCTGTGTCATGCGGCGTTTGCGCATTTCTGACTTGATGAAGTCAATCACGGCATGGCCTCAACTGGCACAGACGAACGATCCTCCTCGCCACTTGCCTCATCCTCATCCTCTGCCTCCTCCTCGACTGGTTCCTCGTAGACGACTTCACCGTTGATGATGACTCGCCAGGTGTCAAGCGGTTCTCCTTGGCACTCGTTTTCGACAGTACCCATTCGGATCTTCTTCTAGTGTAAGAACTTACAAATCTACAAAGGCGGCGTGGCACTAGGCTCTTTCTCCTGATCGTGGTGGGGCGACCCGATGCGTTGCACGGTGGGTGGCATTGCCACTCCCACCGCTTGAAAGACCCGGCCGCAGGTTCCCTGAACTTCGCTGCGCAGCAGGAAACGCTTGCCGTCTTGCCCGACCTCAGCAGTCTGCAAGCGGTCCAGGTCAGCGATCACGTCGGCCCACTCGAACTCGTCACCACGCCTGGCCAACCGCGCTTCAAGCTCCTGTCGCAGCACCATCGCCAGGAACGAGCAGAACACGTGGCCGCGGATCGTCTCATCGCACTTGTGGTAGATCGGTCGCGTCTCGAGCAGCGACTTGCACGAGCGGATGTACGCCTCCACCATCCAGAGCCCCTTGTAGTGCAACGCCACGTCGGGTGCCTCCAGGTCCATGTTGGTACGGAGCACCCACTTGCCGTCGTAGCGTGCCTCCTCGGCGATCTTGGCCTCGTCGATCTGGAAGTGATCTAGACCAGTCGAGCAGAGATAGCGGCGATAGCCCTTGTTGCCGACCAGTGACTTCTCGCCGGCTTGGAGCTTCTCGCGGAGCGAGGCCACGATGGCTTCCCGATCCGCGGCATCCTTGCGGGCTTCGTCCTGGTTGCGGCAGACGACGTAGCGCCGGTCCTCCACCCAGACCTCCTTGACATCCAGAGGTGAGGGGGCATCGCTCTCTTCACTTTTGGGACGGACAACCCGGTAGCGGCCCGCCCGGCCAAGACCTCCTCGTTGACCTCTTTCTGCGCCCGCATCCGCACCCCCAGGATGTACAGCCAGCCTCGGTCTGGCTTCTCCAACTCCTCGATCGTCTCCTTGCTGATCATGCCTCGGTCGGCCACGATGCAGACTTTGCCGACACCGAACCGCTTGCGCAGGCGATCCACCACCGGAATCAGCGTGGTCACGTCAGCGGTGTTGCCGGGCCAGAGCTCACAGCAAATCGGCCGTCCCTGACCGTCGAGCACCACCCCGACGATCATCTGCTTAAGGTCTGGCCGATGATCCTTGCTATGGCCACGCTGGCCGATGGTTTCGCCCCCCTGTCCCTCGAAGTAGATGCTGGTGGTGTCGAAGAAGACCAGTTGGAGATCGGTGAACAGATCACGCCGGTGGGCGAACAGCCGCTCCTCGATCAGATCCTTGGTGCATCGCGGGGCGAAGGGTGTCTTGTCCGCCTGTTCCGGGCGGGCCAGCTCCTCCCCGAGCCAGGCCATGGCCCGGTAGAGGTGGTGAAGTTGCAGAATCTCACATCCTTCGATCTGATAATCCTTTTTCCACTTGTCAGCGGCTCGATCACTACCAGGGTCGAAGAGACGATGTAGAACGGTGAGGAAGATCGCCCGTTCGACGGGGAACTCATAGTGGCGGCCCTTGAGGAGCTGACGGATCACATGCTGACAGCCGGTTTGCTCCCAGAGCCGTTGGAAGACCAGTCCCGGACCGATACGACGGCTGGTGTAGGCCGGGAGTTTCCCCTGGGCATCGTCTGTGAGGATCCGAACCGACTCGGCCAGGCGGGCACCGGAAATGAGCAGAGCGTCAAGCTGTCCACTGCGCGGAGTTCATCAAGCCGACCCAAGGTGGCGATGACCCGTTGGCGGGAGCGACCACCTTCCCAGCGGTTCTCGACGACCTGGAGATAGGTCCGTGGCCCAGAGGTCTTGGTGCGGAAGAACATGGCGTCCTCCTATGCGGGACACCATGAGAATAGCATGTCTATTCAGGGAATCAAGCGGAAAAACGGCGTAAACGTGGCACCAGAATTCCAGGAGCGTGAGGAATTCCGGCCCATCGGAAAAGGACTTACGTCAAATTCGGGCGAACCACTGTCGAAAACCAGCTTGGCACTCGAAACTCAGCCAGTCGGGCATGTCGCCGTTGACTCCGCCCAACGGTAAGAAGCCGTAGAACCTTTGCCCCAGAGTGATGGTCGGTTCAAATCTGACCTGAACTTCGTCGGTCTTGGGGTTGTACGGAAGAGGTGGCAGATGCTCACCTCTCAGCATATCCTCGAAGCGTTTGGTGGCCTCCTGCTCGGCCAGAATCCTGCAGAATGCCTCAGGCAGGCCAGAGCCGCCATCAGAACCAGCTTCCAGGTAAAGGACCTGGCCCTGACCGCTCAACCACTCCTCAATTCTGGCGATGCTCTCGAAGATATGGCCATCGCCTGTGCCAGTGGGACTCACTTCGAGGTAGTGTTCGCGTTCATCCTCCTTCACGTAGTCCACCAGAGCGCGGATGGCGGCCAAGGTGTTTTGCTTTGCTGTCATGGTGTTCTCGCTTTCTGGGCAAGTTGGTCAAAAAGGTTGGTCCTGCGGCAATCGCCGCTGTAGCTTTCAATACGTGTCGTGCACATCGCAGAGTATGGCGTTTCCAATCGCATAAGCTTGCGGCTCGCCATCGCATACGCAAGGCAATAGACCCATGGGAGGAACACAACGCCGACGTCGCTCCCTGGCTGCAAACCAGACGGATTTGGCACGCCTCTGAGTCTGCGTGTGAGGAAGGAACCTCTGACCAGAAGAAGGGGACGTTCAACTCTCTGCAGTCTGGAGCACTCGCCCGTGCAACGTCGCACGGTGCCAGAGTCCATCGTCCTGGCTCAGTAGAGCCATCCTTCATCGGTGGTCGGCGATATTTGAACTTGCAGGATGGAACGGGGTTCACCTGGGGAAGGGCTGCTGATCGGCGGGGCATCATGGACGGCCGATGCTTCCGCCTGCCACTCATAGGCGTACTCAACGTCA
>CAWFAF010000055.1:0-66598 GCA_963813575.1 uncultured Planctomycetaceae bacterium | reverse complement strand
CCCCGGCCGACCACGCCCAATCTCGAGCGCGCTCGCCCGGCTCGGAATGCGGTTCGACCAGGCGTTCGCAACCTCGTCGTGGACCCTCCCTTCTCATGCAAGCATGTTTACAGGACGATGGGCCCATGAGCTTGGTGTCGACTGGAAAGCTCCCATGCCGGACAATGTCCCCACGCTTGCCGGCTATCTCGCCGAGCATGGCTACGACACCGCGGGATTCGCGGCCAATGTCGAATACTGCAACCGCGAGACCGGCCTGGCGCGGGGCTTCGCGCACTATGAAGGTTATCCCATCGACCTTTACGACTTGTTCACGCGCTACGTCGCTCTGACCGAACGGATCGATTTGACCGACTGCGTCTCCATCTTCAATGGTTTGCTTTTGAGAACGCTGGGAGTCTGGTACGACCTGGCTCCCCGATCGACCGAGCATGTGAAGAGCGCCGAGGCGGTGGATCGCTCGTTTCTCGCGTGGTTATCGAAGCGCCAAGCGGATCGCCCGTTCTTTGCCTTTTTGAACTACAATGACGCCCACACGCCGTACGAGGTTCCCGATCGCTCGGAGCCCCGCTTCGGGATGCAGCCCGCCTCGCCGCTGGACCGCCTGACCTTGCACCACTGGGTCCCGCAGGACCGACTCATCACGGGCCGAGATGTCCAGATGGTGGCGGACAGCTACGACGACTGCATCGCTTACCTGGACCGACGGCTGGAGCTGCTCGTCCAGGAGCTATCACGGCGTGGAGTGCTCGACAACACACTGTTGATCATCGCCTCGGATCACGGGGAGCATCTCGGCGATCACATGCTGTTCTTCCACGGTTGCAGTCTTTACCGACAGCTTGTGCAGGCCTCACTGGTGATCGTCGCTCCGGGGAAAGTGCCAGCGGGAAAGGTCGTCTCCCAGCCCGTCAGCCTGCGCGAGATTCCGGCGACGGTCGTTGACCTGCTGAATCTGGACGGGAATGTCCCCTTCCCCGGTCCGACGCTGGCCCGGTTCTGGAGATCGGCCGAGAACAAGGACATGCCGTCCGACCAGCCGCTGCTCATGGAGACGGGCAAACCGCTCTGGCTCGCCAACGGAGGGCGGGAGCCGGCTGCGCGAGGACCCATGACGTCGATGATCGCCGACGGAGCACACTACATCCGCAATGGCGACGGATCCGAGGAGCTGTACGCTCTGAAGACCGACCCGGAGGAAGTGAGTAACCTGGTCGATTCGCCGGCGGCCGGCGATCTTGTGCAGCGGTTCCGCGATCGTCTCGCGGCGATGTTGAAGAAGAAGTGAACGGATGGCTGGAGGCGACCGCAAGGCCGGGGCTCCTCGCACATGGCGTCACAACACAGAACCGGTTACGATGGCGTTTAATCAAGGGTGGGCCAGGCGAAGCAAGGCCCACGGGACAACTTCCCTCCTCTGCTCTGGAGCTCCCGCCGTGACTGACCGACCTCAACCACCCTTGCCCGCCAAATCGTCCTCGGAGTCTCGTCTCCTCCCCTTCCCGGCGTGATTTTCTCAAGGGCTCGACCGCGGCGGGGGCCGCGGTGGTGTCCGGAAGCCTGCTCGTGCCGATGGTCCACGCGGCCGGCAGCGGCACCATCAAGGTCGGCCTGGTCGGCTGCGGCGGCCGCGGCACCGGCGCCGCCGAGCAGGCGCTCACGGCCGACTAGCGGCACCAGGCTCGTCGCCATGGCCGACGCCTTCCCGGATCGGCTCGAGGACAGCCTCTCCGCGCTCAAGGGGTCGACGCGTCGGCTCGCGGGTCGACGTGCCCAAGGACCGCCAGTACACCGGCTTCGACGCCTACAAGCACGTCATCGACCAGGTCGACCTCGTCCTCCTGACCACGCCCCCGCACTTCCGGCCCCTCCACCTGGCCTATGCCGTCGAGAAGGGCATCAACGCCTTCGTCGAGAAGCCGATGGCCGTCGACGGCCCGGGCCTGCGCAAGTTCATTCAGGCCTGCAAGGACGCCAAGGCCAAGAACCTCTCGCTGGTCAACGGCTTCTGCTGGCGCTACGACGGCCCGCGCCGCGAGACCATGAAGCAGGTCTTCGACGGCAAGATCGGCGACATCGTCGCCATCGAGACGACCTACAACTCGCAGGGCGTCTGGGAGCCGCGCAAGACCCGCGAGCAGTGCTCCTCCGACATGGAGTACCAGATGCGCAACTGGTACTACTACTGCTGGCTCTCGGGCGACCACATCGTCGAGCAGGCCGTGCACGGCATCGACACGATGGCCTGGGTCATGGGCGACAAGCTCCCGGTCCGCTGCTGGGGCGTCGGCGGCCGGCAGTCGCGCACCGACCCCAAGTACGGCAATATCTGGGACCATTTCTCGGTCGTCTACGAGTATCCCGACAACGTCCGCGGCTACCACCACTGCCGCCACTGGGTCAACACGCCCAACCAGGTGAAGGACTACATCCTGGGCAGCAAGGGCATGGCCGACGTCTTCGGCAACGCGATCACCGGCGAGAACAAGTGGAGCGCCGGAGCGGGCGCGGCCGGGGCAAGAACAGCGGACACCGGACATGTACCAGGTCGAGCACGACGAGATGTTCGCCGCGATCCGCGCCGGCAAGCCGATCAACAACGGCGAACAGGCCGCCATCAGCACGCTGCTGGCCATCATGGGCCGAGAGCCGCCTACACCGGCCAGGTCATCACGCCCGAGCAGGTGCTCAACTCCAAGCAAGACCTGAGCCCCGCGCAGTTACGAGTTCGAGCGCCAACCCGGTTCCCCCCGTGCCGGTCCCCGGCGTGACCCGATTCGCCTGAGGCGACTTGACCGCGTGGAGCCGAAGAACAGGACACGGACCGAAATCGCTCGGGAAACCGCTGGCGTTTGTGGCCTTCACTTGGACCGGCATTGCCCCAGCGGGCCTTCCATCCCCAGGGATGGAAGGCCTCGCGAGCCGGGTCGCTCTCGCTGGTGCGCGCGTCAAATTGGCGCTAGTAGGAATCCGAGCTGAGGACCTCGCCGTTTGAGCGGGTGCCCAGGGCCCACCAGTTCATCCGGGCAATGGAGTCCTTGATGAACCTCACGCTGCCGTCGGCCATGCAGGCGTTAACTCCCCCGGAATGGCTGCTGCTGGCGGGGGCGGAGAAGGCGTGTCCATGTTGCAGCCGGGGTCGCAGCCGTCCCGGCAGAAGTTGACGCGATACTGCGCGTCGTTGGGCACCTGGAGGTGATTGAACATCGTGAACCCCATGATGCCCTCTTGCCACCGGTAGCCGCGTCTCGTGGTGATGTTGCCTGAGTTCGTCGTACTGAACGAACTGGCACAGATCTGAAGTTGATCGAGCACGGCCTGCGGATTGGAGTTGGCGTCGAGAAGCCACGGATTGGCCCCGGGGTAGGGCATCATGCCGTTGCCCCGGTAGATCGTGCCGGCCGTCGCGTTCCCGACCAGGGCTTCGGAGAACGCCACCGTGCTCGAGGTGCCGTCCGTGCAGTCACTGATCCCGTAGGACACCCATGTCGCGAAGAGGCCCGAACTGCCCTGGTTGCCCGGATAGTCAGGCTGGCGAGTGGTCGTTCCTATGCTCGCGTAGTAGTTGTTCAGGTTGCCCGACGCCTTGCCAGCGAACGGGTCCGATGGGCAGAGGAACGCGCTGAGTCGGGTGTTGTACACCGTTGAATTGATGGCGGTCGACGTCGGCCCGTCTCCTTCCGGAGCATAATCGAAATTGATGGCATTGTAGAGAGGCGTCTGCTCCAAATAACCCAGCATGCAGGCCTGCGCCTCCAGACGCACCAGTCGTCGTACGGAGGCGTGCTGACCTGTGGGCGGCCCAAAGGCGGGTTCTGTGATCCACCCATCGGAAAAACGCCGTTGCTACTGTGATAGTTGTGAAGTGCCAACCCGATCTGTTTGAGGTTGTTCACGCACTGGGCCCGGCGCGCCGCCTCGCGCCGCCTGGACGGCGGGGAGAAGCAAGGCGATCAAAACCGCGATGATGGCAATGACCACCAGCAGTTCGATGAGCGTGAAGGCTCTCCCCGATTGACGTTTCATCGATCTCTCCTTCAATAGTAAGAACATAATAAATGCAGAGGCATGGCAGCAGAATGATTGCAGGGCTGGCTGGGTCGTAGAGCGCGAGTAATGCTCACATGATCTTATGACTCAGTCACATTAAGGCAACGGGCAACCAGCAAGAGGCGCCGGTTTTCCATCGGCATCCCGCGGACAGGACGGTTTCCAAAGCGTTCCGTCTGGGGACGCGCTGTCAGGGACGTCGAACGGCGACGTTCAAGCCGGAGAGCTCCCGTCAGGACTCCCCTCTGAGACAAGGGTCTGCGGATCAACCGCGGCCATCAGGCAGCGAGATTCCGAGCACATCGACGAACTCGGGCCGACAGACCGACGCGGTCATGTCACTTCTTTGCGGAGTGGGGATGCTGGCCGGCTGCTCCTTTTGTCTTGTACAGGTCTTTGATCATCTGTTCTCTCTTACTGGACTCGGCCGGATCAACCTTGACGACCTGGCCGCCCGATGAACCCTGGTCGTCGCAGCCTGGAAGTGTGGCCGCGCCGACACATCCGAGTCCCGCAAGCATGAGACCGAAGGAAAACACGCGAAGAATGCGCATGGGGATGGAGGCTCCTCGATAGCAGAACAGGATCTGTGGAAAAGACACGATGGAACCCTCGACGACGTGGAGTACCCTGCACAATGAGCGCCCGGCTTCCCCTCGGCCACGAGGGATCTCCGAGAACAAAAGCTCGGTAGGCAACCCGAATATTCATTGAAAGGTCTTCGACGGCATCGTTGATCAGACCGACAATTCCAGATTGAAGGCAATCCGGCACAAAGTCAACAACCTTGTCTCCCCTGCAAACGTGGATTATTTGAAGAGCGATCAGGGAGATCGAGAACGCAGATTCTGTTCACGCGGCCTTGAAGATTGGAATCCAGGTGTAATAGATCAGGATACTCCATTGATTTCTTGATTCTGCCCATCACCGTTGACTGAGCGCATCAGGGGGTATATAACAACATAGGACGAAGATGTCTTGAGGACGTCGTGAGGAAATGAAACTGTTTCCGAAGGTTCTCGCCGAGGGACCGCAACAAGCAAGTGGGTGACGAGTAGCCCCTGTGAGCTGCGGTAGCCCTCCAGAAGCCCACCCCAATGAGCGGCCATGGTCGTGCGATAAGGCAGCTCGACGCGGACGGTCGAGCCAGGTTGAAGGGGCAAGATGCTGCCCCCCGGAGCCGGTGGCGGCACTCTCGGACTGCCGACAGCGGCAGCCTCGCTCTTCGCACGGTCTTGCTGCGCATTCCGGCAGTTTGCTCCCCGGGTCGATTGGCGAAGAGCGACTCCAGCCCATGGAGGTTGAAATTCCTCACCGACGTGGTGTTTCCACGCTACTCCATTTAAGGACTCTTGCATGAGCATTTTGCGAGTTCTCCGCGCCAACCGGTTGGCGGTCCTGCTTGGATCTGGCCTTATCTGTACGTTGGGGTTCATGACCGGTTGCGACAACGATTCCGCAACTACCAGTCCCGCGGCACAGAAAGAGAATCAGGCCAAGCAAGAGGAACAGGCCAATGCCCGTAAGCAGGCCTACGGCAAGACCGGCAACCCCTCGAGCATCCCCGCGAAGGGGGCACTGCACAAAACCCACTAGTGCGTTTCGGCGATCAACAAGCGCGGCGCCCCAAGTGGCGGCACCGAGCGGGGGTCGCCACTTCACGCTGTAAAACAGGCCTCCTCGTGCCGGCGCCACACTGTAAGGTGGCTCGCGTGTGCTCGAACTGGAAAGGTCTTCCGTCCGATCGAGGGACACTCGAGCACCAGGTCGGGACGCCCAGAGAAGTCTGCTCATCGCAAGCCGCGAATGCTCTCGATCCGATTCGGAATTGCACTGACCCATCGAAGACGATGCTCAAGAGGCTCTGGAAGCGCCCCAAGGTTGTCCCCGGCACGTTTGCCATAAATCGATGTGCAATGTTCCATATTCTTTTTTCACGGTCAGGAGATGCTTTATGTGTCCTGAAAGACGGCGTGGGTTCACGCTGATCGAACTGCTGGTCGTCATCGCGATCATCGCGGTTCTCATTGCCCTGCTCTTGCCGGCCGTTCAGGCGGCACGCGAGGCAGCCCGCCGAGCCCAGTGCGTGAACAACCTCAAGCAAATTGGCCTGGGGCTGCACAATTACCAATCGTCCACCGGCTGCTTCCCCCCGGGGCACGGGCAATCGACCGCTTATGCGACTTACACCGGCTATGCTGGCTGGACCGAATGGAGTGCCCAGGCGATGCTGCTGCCGTACATCGAGCAAGGGCCCATGTACAATGCGATCAACTTCTACTTCTGCAGCGGCTACGGCCTCGGGCAACAGGTTAACGGGACTGTGGCATCAGCAGTCGTGAATACATTCATGTGCCCTTCGGACACTCAGGTCGCGAAGGGCCAGGTACCCACCGGGACAGGCCCGCCCAACACCAACAGCTACCGGGCCAGCGTAGGTACAACGAGCAGTAGCTGGTACTGGGTGCCCGGCCCCGGATACGCGAGCTGCCAGCCCGACCCGTTCCGGCTCAACAATCCGCCAGGCAATCCCGGCTGCACGCCGGCTTCCACCGGTTTGTTCTGCTACTGGATGCCTTACGGCATCAACGATGTCACCGACGGGACTTCGAATACCGTCGCCTTTTCCGAGTCGCTGGTCGGCGACCCGAACTGGCAGGCGAAGGGCGGCCCCAACAACGGAGTGAACAACGTCGGCGCTGCTGTCGCGAATGCGTGTGTCGACGATGTCTCGATTCTGGCGCCCGCGACCTTGACCGCGGCCCTGCAGGCTTGCTCGTTGGCCTACAAGAACCCCGGCAGCGCGACCATTACCACCGCCACGGGTGCCCGCTGGTCCTGGGGAGCCGTCGGGATATCGATGTTCCAGACGATCGTGCCCCCTAACTCCAAGCAGTATCAGTGGAACTCCTGCCGCGCGGACTGCGCCGGTTGTAGTCCCGATGACTCGGCGTTCACCAACGCCCAGAGCTACCACTCGGGGGGCGTCAACGTCCTGTTCGCCGACGGCAGCGTGAAGTTCATCAAAGACTCGATCAGCATGCAGACCTGGTTCGCCATCGGCACCAAGGCCAACGGCGAGGTCATCAGCTCCGACTCCTATTGACCGCTCGTGGGCTCGCGACATCGGAACGTTTCGGCATCCGGTTGCCAGGCTTTGCCGGGGAGCTTCCCCGGCAGAGCCTTTTTCCTTCAACAGACGGATTGCTGGTTTCCCGGAAAGAAGTCCTGTGTCCGCGCGCTCGACCAGTCAGCCAGGTCCCCGCGCCAGGAGATCGGTCGAGCTGATCGAAGCGGAAACAGGCGATCGCCACGACGATCGTTTGTGCTCATCATGTGCTGACACCGCCTTATCCCGCTCTTCACAATCCGTGCAACGACATCACCACACTTCACTCTTCAACGGATCGTGGAGCGTTGCACACCTTGTGTTAACGCAACCGGCTGCATGGCAACCTGCTCCGTTCGCTCTCGTGTCAACGAGCGACAGGTGGAATTGCTCCGATCAAGGAACCGAAGTACGAGGTGGGAAATTTGGATCGTGGCTCGGTTGGAGCATTCTGAGCCCGGCTTGCCGATTCTGTAAATTTTGTCATTCTCCACGACCACGTTGACCGAAAGAACTAAGAGGGATATAAAATACAAGACGAAGGTGTCTGAAGAGGTTGTGTGCTCGATTCCTTACTCTTGACTATTCTCGCCGACGGGTCTCTGGGTTGACCGTGCCAGACGCTGGTCTGGAGCACGGCCTGATTCCCGTCTAGAAAAACCACTTCCATGAGTGGCTTCGTAGGTGCGATGAATGGCCCCGATTCAGGGGGCATTTGCGTTCAGAGGATCGGACAGGTCGCGGCGTCGTACGATGTCTTGGCGACGTCATCCTTGCGCATCGCGTATGGCGATGGTTCATCGCAACCCAGCCACGTTCTCCGACCAATGTGTTCTCGCGTTTCCTCGGTGACGGCTATCCACCTTCGGCCGAAGGTGCAATGCTGCGCCGACGTAGGGTCTGTAACCGCTTTCTGATTTAAGGACTCTCTGAATGAGCATCTTGCGAGTTTTCCGCGCGAATCGACTGGCGATCATTCTGGGCTCTAGCTTGCTCTGTCTGGTTGGGCTTGTGGCCGGCTGCGACAGCGGCGATTCGGGCAACAGTCCCGCGGCCAAAGAAGACATCAAGGTGAAACAGCAGGATGAGGCCGCGGCTCGTAAGAAGGCCTTCGGGAACACGGCAGTACCAGCCAAGGGGAGTACGTCCAAGCCGAAGTCATGAAAGAGAGTGGAGCCTTGGTCGACGCAGTCCCGGTGCGTGCAGCGCCGGGCTGCGCGAATTTCCCAGCCGTCACGATGCAACGGCTTTCCCGTGCCGTCCTCATTTCCTGGTGATTCAGGTAGCATGGGACCATTTGCTGACTCCGAGCGATCAACCGGTCTCTTCCGCACGTTCGTGGCGAATGTCCAGCCAGATTGGTCTTCATGCTGTACGCGTTTTGTCCTGATTCGGTTCGTTCTTGTATTGACCCATCGTTGATGGTAGGTGCGTCAAGAATTACTGGATCACGGGAAGCACATTCCGGCACGTTTTTCATAGATTTGTCGCTATCTCTTGTAAGCACTTTTTTTTCTTGATGAGGAGATTGCTCATGTCTGGTCGGAAACGGCGTGGGTTCACGCTGATTGAGTTGCTGGTCGTCATCGCGATTATCGCGGTCCTTATTGCGTTGTTGCTGCCCGCCGTGCAATCGGCTCGTGAGGCGGCTCGTCGTGCGCAGTGCGTCAATAACCTCAAGCAAATTGGCCTGGGGTTGCACAATTATCATCAGGCCATCGGCGTCTTCCCTCCGGGCCATGGTCAGTCATCGGCGTATGCGACGTATTCTGGTTACGCCGGCTGGACGGAGTGGAGCGCCCAGGCGATGCTGTTGCCGTACATGGAGCAAACCCCCATGTACAACGCCATCAACTTCTACTTCTGCGGCGGTTATGGTGCCGGGCAATACATCAACTCGACGGCTTGGACAGCCAAGGTCGCGAACTTCGCCTGTCCCTCAGATGCCAACGTGGATAAAGGTACGGTTCCTCGCGGCACGGGGCTTCCCAACACAAACAATTATCGGGCCAGCATTGGCACCACCACAGCCGTGGGCTGGACCAACGCTGCCGCCCCCATCCAGGGCGCCGGCTACGCAAGCTGCCAGCCCAACCCGTTCAACATCAATGGAGGCCCTCCGGGCTGCTCTCCCTATGCAACCGGCCTCTTCGCTTACTGGATCTCTTACGGCATCGCCGACTGCACCGATGGAACGTCCAACACGGTGGCCTTCTCCGAGTCGCTGGTGGGCGATCAGACCGGCTCCACCTCCCGGAACAACAACTCGGTCACCGGCGTGACCGGGGCCAGTTCATGGAGTGGATGGACATCTCCGGCGCTCCCATGCTCTCGATCACCCAGGCCCTTCAGGCCTGTTCCCAGGCTTACATGAGCGGCCAGGCACGAACTCATCAGCACCGCCAACGGTAACCGCTGGGGCTGGGGTGCGTCCACGATGACCATGTTCCACACCATCGTTCCGCCCAACTCGAAGCAGTACAAGTGGAACTCCTGCCGCGACAATTGCCGGGCTGCGGCCCCGATGATTCGATCTTCTCCAACGCCCAGAGCAACCACTCCGGCGGCGTCAACGTCCTGTTCGCCGACGGCAGCGTGAAGTTCATCAAGGACTCGATCAGCATGCTAACCTGGTTCCAGATCGGCACCAAGGGCAACGGCGAAGTCGTCAGCGCCGATTCCTATTGATCGATCGTTGATTTGCGACGTCTAATGGATCTTGGAATCCATCGGCAAGGCCCGGCCGGGAGATCCTCCCCGGCAGGGCCTTGTGCGTCTCACGTCGATTCTCCTGGACTTCGATGCGCCGCCGCCTGCTCATCCTGATTCTTGGACTCGGGTTCGGTCTGGTCGCGTGGCTGGCCGCCGGTGCCATGGCGCACTGGCGTTTCGCCACCGAACTGCGTCAGGCCGAGCACGAATCTGGACACACACAAGTTCGATGCGGCCCGCGCCCGGCTGATCCGCCTCTCGGAACAGTGGCCCGGGCGGAGCGAGGTCGAGTACCGGCTGGGCGTTTCCGAGATGCGCGCGGGGAACGCGGACGCGGCCCTTGCCGCCTGGGGCCGAGTCGCCGCCGACGCCCCCGACGCTCTCAAGGCTGCCCTGGCGCGCGGCCGGCTCGCCTTCGAGGTCGGCCGCTACCGGCTCGCCGAGACTTGCCTCGAGCGCGCCTTCCGAGCACGAGGCGCCACCGGCGACGAAGCCGCGCGCATCCTGGGCCAGCTTTACATGATGACCGGCCGATATGACGAATATCGGCAGCTCCTCCTCCGCGAGATCGAACGGACGCGCGATCCTTCGACGCTCTTGCGCACGCTCTGGTTGCTGGGCAGCGGTGCCGACCCGGTCGAAGGATTGCGGCAGGTCCTCGATAAGGCTCATCGCAAGCGCCCGGACGATGATCGCGTCTGGCTGGCTCTGGCGAACCTGGAGACCCGTGCCGGGCATTTCGAGACGGCCGGGGAGTGGCTGAGAAAGTGTGCCGAGAAGAGCCCCGATGACCCGGCCGTCTGGCAAGCCCGGCTCTGGTGGGGCAAGGCCGCCGGCCACCCGGAAGAGGTCGCGCTGGCGGCGAGCTCACTTGCCGGCGGCGGACTTTTCTCGCGAGGCAGGTCGCGCTGCTGCGTGCCTGGCTGGCGGGGCAGAGCGGCGACCGCCGAGGCCGAGCGATCGGCCCTCGAGGCGCTCATCGCCCTGGACCCGGGCCAGACTCGCGGCGATCGAACGCCTGGCGGACATGGCCGCGCAGGAGCATCAGGCGGAGCGGCTTGCCGAGCTGAGACGGCGCAAGGCGGAAGTCGAGGCCGCGCGCGAGCGTTACCGGGCCCTGATGAGCAAGCCTGACCTGGCCTCACACGCGGCCGAGCCTGGCCCGGGCCGCCGAGGCCTTCGGCGCCATCGAGGAGGCCCGGGCCTGGTGGGCGCTGGCCGCCCGGCGAGACCCGTCTCTGCGACGCGGCAGCCAAGGCGCTGGGCCGCCTGCTCGAAAGACGACTTCCGCGGCGAAGCCTGCCGCGGGAACCCTCGCCGACCTGCTTGGCACGACGCGGCCCGGCACCAAGCCAAGGTCGTCAACGCCGGAGATCCGAGATGCTTCCCCGAGTTCACGGATCTGGCTCGCAAGTGCTGGACCTTTCCTTCGTCTACGACAACGGCAAGACGGACCTACGCCAGCTTCCCGAGACCATGACCGGTGGCCTGGGGCTGCTCGATTTCGACGGCGATGGCTGGCTCGACGTCTACGCCGTTCAGGGCGGCCCGTTTCCTCCGCGTCCGGGCGCCCCTTTTGGCGACCGGCTGTTCCGCAACCTGGGCGACGGCCGGTTCGAGGACGTCACGCGCGTCGTCCGGGCTTGCCCAGCTCCCGGGAGGCTACGGGATGGGAGTCGCCGTGGGCGACTACGACAACGACGGCCTTCCCGACGTCTTCGTCACGCGCTGGCGGGCCTACGCCCTCTATCACAACCTGGGCAAGGGTCGGTTCGAAGACGTCACCGAGAAAGCCGGGCTGGGAGGCAATCGCGACTGGCCGACCTCGGCGGCATGGGCCGACCTGGACAACGACGGCGACCTCGACCTCTACGTCTGCCACTATGTGGACTGGGACCCGGCGAGGTCCCTTCCTTGCCCGGACTCGACGGGCAAGGGATACGACTACTGTGATCCTCGCCTCTTCACCGCGCTTCCCGACCACGTCTTTCGCAACGACGCGCGGCCGGTTCGTCGACGTGACCAAGGAAGCGGGCATCGTCGACCACGACGGGCGAGGCCTGGGGGTCCTGGCGGCCGATCTGGACTGGCGACGGCAAGGTCGACCTGTTCGTGACCAACGACACGACCGCCAACTACTTCTTCCGGAACCAGGGCGGTTTCCGGTTCACCGAGGAAGCACTCACCGCCGGGCTTGCCGCCAGCGCGGGGGGCGGCTACATGGCGGGCATGGGAATCGCCTGCGGCGACATCGACGGCGACGGCCTGCCCGACGTCGCGGTCACCAATTTCTACGGCGAGTCGACGACCCTCTATCATAACCATGGCGACGGGATCTTCAGCGACCGGTCCGTCACGACGGGGCTGGCCGCCGCCACACGCTACATGCTGGGGTTCGGGATCATCGCCCTGGACGCGAACAACGACGGCCGGCTCGACCTTGCCCAGGTCAACGGACATATCAATGACTATCGCCCGGCGACCCCTTACGCCATGCCGCCGCAGCTCTTCCTGGGCACCGAGAGGGGCAAGCTGATCGACGTCTCGAGCGCCGCCGGCGCTCCCTGGCAAGTCGCCGCGCGTCAGCCGTGGGCTGGCGGTGGGCGACCTGGACAACGACGGCCGGCTGGACCTGCTGGTCCATGCCGTGAACCAGCCGATGGCGTACCTGCACAACGAGACGTCCGGCGGCCACTTCGTCGTCTTCCGCCTCGAAGGCGTGGGCTCCAATCGTGACGCGATCGGCGCACGGGTGACGTCCGCGGTCCGGCGATCGCGTTCGCCGGGTTTCCGCTTCGGCGGGGGCTCGTTCGAGTCGGCCTGCGACCCCCGCATCCATTTTGGGCTGGGGTCGACGACCCGGATCGACGAGGTCGAAGTGGTCTGGCCCTCGGGACGGCAAAATCGGTACAAGAACATGCAGGTCGATTCCGCCTATCTGCTTCGCGAGGGCAGCGAGCAACACTCAACGCTTCGCAGATAGTGACTGCCAGGAGAACGGAACCGTGCCTCGCCGGAAGAACGGCAAACGTCCGCTTCGCCGCTGGATCGTCCTGGGTGCTTGGGTCTCTTGTCACTATCGCTCGGTGCTCTGTACGCCCTGGAACACTGGCGGCGCAAGACGGTTCGCAAGGAAGCCCTGCGGAAGCTAGCCCGACACGATTACGAGGCGGCGCGGCCGCTCTTCGCCTGGCTGGCATCGCGGTGGGGAACAGACGCGCGAGGCCTCGCTTCCAGCTCGGAGTTCTGCGAGCAGGCGCTGGGACGTGAGCAGGCCGCCCGGCCAGGCCTGGGACCCGGTGCCGGCCGACTCTCCGATCGCCCCCAGTGCCGCCATGGCACGTGCCCGCCAGGAGCTCGAGTCACCATCGCCTTGCCGCAGCCGAGCCGCTGCTTGCTCCGGGCGCTCGAGGGCCGGGGCCCCGATCTCGATCGAGGCGTTCGAGACGCTCGTCCACCTGTTCAAGATCGAGGGCCGGTTTCGGGAGGCGCGCCGGCTGGTCCTTCGCTGGTGGGAACATTACCCTAATCGGACCGGCGTGCTCAAAGAGCTGGCTCATCTCGAGAAGCCCAACCCCTATGCACCCGACCGTGCCCGCGAGACCCTGACCCTGCGCCGCGGCAGGCTGCACCGGATGATGACACGGATCTGCCTGGGCTTCGCCAACCTGGCGATCCGCGGCAACGATTTCGCGGAGGCGGAACGGCGCCTGCGACATGTGCGAGCAGAAGCGTCCGGGCGATCCGGCCATCGCCCGCGCCTGGCTGACGCTGGCCCTGGCCACATCGAACGCCGAGGCTGCGAGGACGGCCCTGGGCCGTCTGCAACCGGACGATCCTCGACCCCGACGAGATTCTCCGCCTGAAGGCCTGGTTCGCGAGCCGCGTCGGGCGATACGTCCACCGAGCAAGCCGCGCTATCCGAGCTGCTGTCCATCCAGCCCGACGACGCCCGTGCCATGGAACGCCTTGCCGAGCTTGCCTTCCAGGCCGGCGACATGGAAGCCGTCAACCGGCTTCGCACGCGAAAGGCCGAGCTCGACCGCGCCCGCGCGGAGTACGAGCAGTTGCTCCTGCTTCCCGGTTCACCCGGGCCTTCCCCACGACTGGCGCACCTGGCCGAGAGCCTTCAGTCGGCCGCTCGAGGCACGGCTCCTCTGGATGGCGGTCCTGGCCGCACATCCGGGCGACCCGCTAGGCGCTGGCTGGCCTGGCTCAGGTCAAGGCGATCGCTGCCGCCGTCCGTTCCCGCCGATGCGACCCTGCCTCAACTGCTGGCTTACCTTGATCGACTCCGGACCGATCAACCGACCGAACGCGGTCGCGACGGGCTCCGACTTCCGGCGGCGCTGCCGACGTTCCAGGATGACGCGGGAGCCGCCGGACTCTCGTTCACCTTCGACAATGGCGCCGAGCCGCTTCATCATCTTCCCGAGATCTACAGCGGCGGGGTCGGGACTGCTCGATTATGACGGCGACGGCTGGCTTGACGTCTACCTCGTGCAGGGCGGGCCCTTCCCACCCGCTGCACGGTCGCCGGGCGGCGATCGCCTCTTCCGCAATCGCGGCGACGGGACCTTCGAGGACGTCACGGCGGCCTCCCGGATCGGCAGCCTGGTGCACGGCTACGGCCACGGCGTGACCGTGGGCGACTACGACAACGACGGCCGTCCCGACCTGTTCCTCACGCGCTGGCGAGGCTATGCGCTCCTGCACAACCAGGGCGACGGGACGTTCGAGGACGCGACCGCAAGCCGCCGGCCTCTCCGGCGACCGCGACCTTCCGACCTCGGCCGCCTTCGCCGACCTCGACGGCGACGGCGACCTCGACCTCTATGTTTGCCACTATGCGGTCTGGGACCTCGACCACCCGGCTCTCTGTCCGCGCTACGATGGCAAGGGTCAATATCAGTACGCCGACCCGCGAACCCTGGTCCCGCTTTCCGACCACCTCTTCCGCAACGATGGCGGCCGGTTCACCGACGTGACGAAGGAGGCGGGAATTGTCGACACCGAAGGCCGGGGCCTGGGCGTGGTCATTGTCGATCTCGACGACGGATGGCAAGGTGGACATCTTCGTCACCAACGACACCTCGGCGAACTTCCTGTTCCGTAATCTGGGGGGCATGCGGTTCGAGGAGACCGCGCCTCCTGGCGGGCGTGGCCAGCAACGCCAGCGGCGGCTACATGGCGGGCATGGGAGTCGCCTGCGGCGACCTCGACGGCGACTGCCGGACCGACCTGGCCGTCGCCAATTTCTACGGCGAGTCGATGTCGTTCTACCACAACCTGGGCCAGATGACCTTCGCCGACCACACGGCCAGGATTGGCCTGCAAGTCCCCACGCGGACGTCGCTGGGGTTCGGCACCGCCTTCCTTGACGCCAACAACGATGGCTATCTCGACCTCGCGGTCACCAATGGACACGTCAATGACTTTCTCCCCGAGATTCCCTTCGAGATGCCCTCTCAGCTCTTCCTGGGAGGGCCGAGCGGACGGTTGACCGATGTGTCCGACCGCGCCGGAGCCCCCTGGCAGGTTCCGCGGATCGGCCGCGGCCTGGCGGTCGGCGACCTCGATAACGACGGTCGGCTCGACCTGATGATCCTGGGGCAGAACCAGCCGTTGGCTTACTTTCACAATCAGTCCGCCGCGGGACACTGGCTGACCCTTCGGCTCGAGGGCACCGTCTCGAATCGCGACGCGGTCGGCGCCACGGGTGATCGTCGAGGCCGGCGGCCGGCGGCTGCTGCGCGATCGGTTCGGAGGGGGCAGCTTCCAATCGGCGTCCGACTCGCGGCTGCATTTCGGCCTAGGTTCCGCCGGCAAGGGCTGACCGCATCGAGATTCGCTGGCCGTCTGGCCAGGTCGATCGGATCGATGACCTTCCCGCCGACACGGGCTATCTGATCCGCGAAGGCGATGCGCATCCGCGGCCGCTTGCCGGGTTTCGAGCGCATCCAATCGGCTTACTCCCTGCCAGCCCTGATTTCAGAACTTCACGATCGCCGGACTTCCGCTGGAGCTGAAGCACCAGGGCATCCGGATCGACGACGATCGAGTCGGGCTCGAAGGGACAGATGATGGTCAGCTCTTGCGACTGGCCCTTGCCCGACGGTTGCAGTCACGCGCGCCTCGCGGTAATCGGCAGAGGCTTTCCCGGACTTGTCGAACCGCGTTCCGCGGACGGCGGCGACCTCGACGGGCATGGTTCCCGTTCCCGCGTTCTCGAGCGTGACGGTCACCTTCCATCCCTCGCCCTCGCGCGTCTTCTTCGGATCTGTGCAGGCGATACTCGGGCAGGACGACCTCGAGAAACCACTGTCTTGTGAACTCATCGAAGGCCGTCGGATCCGGAGCGAACGGCCGCATGACCTCGAGAAAATCCTGGAGCACGGGGTGATCGCGATTGCCGTGGTAGGTCTTGATGAACGCCTGCAAGCCCTGCAAGGCTCGCTCGCGTCCCATGTGATTGAGCAGCATCCAGAAGACCCATCCGCCCTTGTCGTAGGTCACGGTCGTGTCGCCGGTCTTCGGCCGCCGTCGATCTTCACCAGCGGCCGTTCGGAGTCGGGGTGTCGGTTCCTGGCGTAGTTCGTCTCGAGCCGCTTGGAGAATTCGATGCGGGCGTTCAGCCCTTTGGTCTGCTCGACGAGGAGGATCGTCGAGAAATGGGCCATCCCTTCGCGAGAGGATGTTTCCGCCGGGTCCCTTCCCGGGCGTGAGGATGTTGCCCCACCACTGGTGCGCGGATTCATGGCGCGGTGATCTCAAAGGCGAAATGAATCTCCGGGGTGTTGCCGGTCAGGAAACCGACTCCCTCGGAGAACGAGATGTTCGTCGGAAACCCCTGGGCATACGTGGCCAGGCTGGGAAACTCGCTGAGTTTCAGCTCCTTCCAGGGGTAGGGAAAGAACCACTCGGAATAATACTTGCGGGCGGCATCGAGGCAGCTCCAGGATCTCGTCGACGTTGTAAGGATGGCCGGGATGATAGTACACCTCGGTACCGGCACCCTGCTTCGCGTTCCATCGTCCCGCGACGATGTTGTAGAAGCTGACGGGATGGTCGCTCTCCCAGACGACGGTGCGGCGGTTCCCGTTCACGGTTTCCTCGGTCTTGACCCCCACCGAGTTCATCGTGAAATCGGCCGGGCCGGTGATCTTGACCCGGGTCGTGAACGGCACTCGCGTTCCCACGAAGGAATCGGTGTGTCCCTTGTAGTAGTCGGCAGGTATTCCTTGGGCTCGGACCGGTTTTCCTCGTCGACGCCGATGTTTTCGGTAAGCCCAGAACGGGCACGATGCTGGGACCGAAGCTTGTGAGCACGACTCCCGAGGGAACGATGAACTCCATCGCCTCACCCGCCCTGCTTGCTGATCCCCGCGGAATGGCTCCTTCGTGGGAAACCCGATCCGGACCGATTGTCCTTGCGCGAGTGGCTCGGCAGGCGTGAAAACGAAGAGTCCCGAGCGATCGGCGGGCGTGTAGGGCTTGTCGTCAAGCGTCCAGGACAGCCGTCTTCCCAGTGCTGGCCGGCCGGTCAGGAGAATCTCGCCGAGCGGTTGCTCGTGCGGGCTGACCAGATCATAAGTCCCGGAGACACGGTAGCGGCCGGTCTCGGGGAAGAGCTCCACGTCGAGGTCGACGTGCTCGAGGTCGGGAACCTCCGGCGTCGCGATACGTCGCGATATTCTTGCGCCAGTAATCCTTGGCCTGTTTCTTGGCCGGGGCTCCTTCATGTCCCCAGCTCACCGCGAGTGCAAGCCACGTGCCCGCGACCAGAGGGGAAGAGCGCCCAGGGAAGCAGGCGGAGCCAGGTAGCCGGCGAGGGCTCGAGGCCGAAGCTGGTGGACGATCCGCGTCGGGTCGGCCTCGCGGCGTCGGAAGAACCGGACGTGAGGGCCAGGAAGAAGACCGCCATGCCGAGCGCCAGTGCTCGGCTCAGGAGCAGGGCAAGGCGATTGAGCTCAAGCACGCTGATGTCACTCCAGCGGACGGCGTCCCAGAGCGGCCAGTTGCCGACCCAGTTGATCTCGTTGGCGAGCAGTCGATAGCCCGTGAAGGCGATGACTCCCAGGCCGATGGCGTAGGTCGTGTAGCGATTGCGGGTGATCGTCTGCACGGCGATCACGAAAGCCGTCCAGACCAGGAGTGTCGGGAAGAGCAGGAGCCCCCAGACCAGGGCGATCGGACGCAGTTCGAAGGGAACGCGGCCTTGAATCAAGATGACGAGGAAGCCTGCCAGTCCCGAGGCCAGCACGATCGCCGCTCCCACCGCCGCGAGGGCCACGGCCTTGCCGAGAAGCAGCGAGCTGGACCGGATCGAGGAAGCATAGCTGATCTCCGCGAGCCGCGTGGTCCGCTCTCGCTCCATCGATTCGACGGTGTACCAGAGCAAGAGCAGGCAGACGCAGGTCGCCAGTTGAGACATGGTCGATGACCGCGAAGCCGCCCCGATGTGACCAGCAGCGGAGCGTCGAGATAGCCGACCTCGACGAGGCTCGAGCCGACGGATTGGAGCAGGATCAAGGGGATGAACAGGTAGAGGCCAGGGCTGAACACGATCTCGGCCAGTTCATTCCGTGCCACGTGCCAGGCGCCGCCGAGCAAGCCCGGCCGCCGGGCGTTCATGCCCAGGCTCGCCAGCGAACCGAGAGCGAGGTTCCCTGCTGCGGCAGGATGACGCCACGGTGTTCGTCTCTGTTTCCAGCAAGAGCGACGCGATGCTTGTCGGAGAGGCGCGTAGGAGCGGCCGCGCAGGGCATGCGCAAGGTGTCTCTGGCAGAGAACCACGGCGCCCAGCCCCAGCAGGATGAACGCCAGTCGGCTGCCGAGAAACGCCAGGTCGAAGGGAATGGCGGACGTGTTGTAGAAGTTCACGCCTCGATCGACTTTCAGCCAGGTCTCGTTGAGCCAGCGGAACCCCCCCAGGTCCAGGAGCATCAGGGCACGGTTGAGCCGCGGGATCGAGCCAGCCCGGCGACCACGTCCAGAGGAAGAAGAGGTCGACCATCAAGAGGCCCAGCGGGATGACGAAGACCAGGATCGCCCGTCGTCCCCACTCGCCAATCGCCAGGGCCGTTCCCGCCAAGAATATGATGGTGGGCAGCGAGAACGACCACCGCGGGCCGGATGTAGTTGAGCAGATGAAACGGGCCGCGAATGTCCTTGGCGGCGGAACTGGGCCAGAGGTGGAAGAAGAAGACCATGGCCGCCAAGGTGAATGGCCAGCACGCGCCAGGCTGCAAGCAGAGCACGGCCGCGAACTTGCCCCAGACATATTCACGCCGGCCTCAAGGGGGTGGAATGCAGCAGGTCTCCCAGTCGCCATTCCTCGATCCTGGATGATGGACATCCCGGCGATGATCGCCAGGAAGACAGGCGTAAAGCAGCAAGTGTCAGGGGTGCGAGCTGCTTGGCCACCGCGAACTCCGAGGTGATCCACGCCTTGGTCCCTCCCACGGACGAGTCGCCGCTCTGGATCCGCATCTGGCCGGTCGACATTCCCCAGGCCATGAGCACGAGGGTCAACGTCCAGATCCAGAACAGCGGCCGGCGAACGTGATAGAAAAGGTCCGTGCGCAGGACGGTGAGAAACCGGCGCAGTCCGGACTGGGCCGAGGACAAGCGGACGGCAGACCGAGCTTCGCCGGGTTCATGATCGGCCTCCGGCGAGCCGACGATCTGGCCATCGAGTGTCAGGACCGCATGACCCGGCAGTCCACCCGTCTTGATGACGACGAGATAGGCGTCCTCGAGACTCGGAGTCACGGCGCAGAAGCCAGGGGGCGGCTCGCCTTCGGGTTGGTAAACGCGAACGCGATTTCTGCCGCCGACCAGATAGGCTTGGGTGACGCACCGCTGCGGATCGGCCTCCAGGACCTCGTACTCGCGCCGCGGTGATGGTCGCCTCGAAGATTGTGCCGTCAATGGCCTGAAGCGCCTGCTCGGGCGTGGTATTGGCGACCAGACGCCCATTGCGGATGATCGCGAATCGGGGACAGAGCTGAGCCACGTCCTCGACGATGTGGGTCGAGAGCAGGACGATCCGCTCTTCGGCCAGCTCCGAGAGCAGGCGGTAGAATCTCAGCCGCTCCTCGGGATCGAGGCCGGCGGTGGGCTCGTCCACGATGATCAACCGAGGGTCGCCGGCGATGGCCTGGGCGATGCCCAGCCGCTGGCGCATGCCCCCCGAATAGGTCTTCACCTTGCGGCCGGCCGCGAATGAGAGGTGAACGCGATCCAGCAGCTCGCGGCAGAGTGCGTTTCATTCCGCCCGGGGCCCGCACGCCCTTGAGGCGGAGCAGATACTCGAGCATTGCCGCGCCGGTCAGATGCGGAAAGAAGCCGAAGTCCTGGGGCAAGATATCCCAGCCGGCACCAGATCGTCTCGGGCTGCTCCAGGATCGACTCACCGTCGAGCGTGGCCGTGCCGGATGTGGGCTCGAGCAACCCGGCCAGGATGCGCATCAGGGTCGTTTTGCCCGCACCATTGGGGCCGAGCAGTCCGAACATGCCGTTGGGGACGTCCAGCTCGACGCCTTGAAGCGCGGCGACGGGACCAGGGTAAATCTTCACCAGATCGCGAATACTCAGCATGGCGAACACTCTCCACACCCGCTCACGGGGCGACGGCACCGTCTCGTGCTGCATCCAGGCTCATCTCGAACTCATTCGTCCGGAATCCGACGATTATTGTACGCACGGACGAAGAGATCCTGGGAGGGGTTTGCAGCCGCGTCGAATCGCCTCTTGGACTGGTGGCTCGCTGCCGCCGGCAAGTGGCCCGGCCTTACCCTTGCCCCTTCCCTTTTCCGGCGATCTTCGACGAAGATTTGATGACGCGGAGCAATGATCCGAGATTCGAGGTCGAGACGTCCATGGCCAGTATTGATCCGGAATTCTACGAGGCCCCCAAGTTCTCTCCGGAGTACGGTGAGCCTCGAGCGACGGCAGCGCGGTTGCTTCTTCTACGGCTGCGTGTTCGCCAGCGTTCTGACCGTGCTTCTGATCATTGGCATCGGCGTGCTCGCGTACATCGGCATGCGGTACGTCTCCCGGCTCGTTGACGAGTGGACTGCCACTGCGCCGATGGAGTTGCCCAAGGTCCAGCTTTCCGAGGAAGAGCGCAAGTCGGTCAAGGAGCGGGTCGACGCCTTCCGCAAAGAGGTCGACGAAGGAACGGCCGTCGAGCCACTGGTTCTCTCCGGCGATGATCTCAACGCGCTGATCGATGAAAGCCCAGAGTTCCAGGGCAAGATTCACGCCAGGGTGGAAGGAGAGAAGCTCAAGGCCCAGATCAGCATTCCGCTTGACAAGATGGGGCTGCCCATGGTCAAGGGACGTTACCTCAACGGCCAGGCCGAATTGAAGGCGTCGCTGAGCAACGGTGTGTTGATCGTGACACTGGATTCGCTCGAGGTCAATGGCAAGCGGCCGCCCGAGCAATTCCTTACCCAACTGCGCCAGCAGAACCTGGCCAACGATGCCTACAAGAATCCCAAAAACGCCGAGACGATCAGCCGGTTTGAGAGCATGGAGATCAAGGACGGGAAGATCATTCTCAAGCCACGGCGGCGACCGAAGCCGCCGGCCGGCAAGAACGAGTCCCGGCCGGCCGGAGGCTCTCCCACCGCCAGACCAGGAGCCTCCACACGCCGAGGCACCCGCGCCGAAGAGACAACATCACCACCCAAATCGACGGAATCGAAACGGCCCTGAAAGCAACGCATGGTTGCAGCGTTTGGCTTCTGATGAGGAGTCTCTATGAAGATCGCATCCTGTTCCCGTCTGGGATTGGTTTTCGCTGCGGCGGCGGCATGGCTGGTCGTCCTGGCCGATTCCACTCGTGCGGAGGCCCCGCCGCCCAAGAAGGTGGCTTCCGTCGAGGGAATCACCGAGTACCGGCTCGCCAACGGATTGAAGGTCCTGCTCTTTCCCGATTCGTCTCGTCCCAAGGTCACCGTGAACCTGACCGTCCTCGTCGGCTCGCGGCACGAGGGCTACGGCGAGACGGGCATGGCCCATCTGCTCGAGCACATGGTCTTCAAGGGAACGCCGACGCATCCCGACATTCCCGGCGCCATGAAGGAGCGGGGAGCCCAGTTCAACGGCTCGACGTCTGAGGACCGGACCAACTACTTCGAGACGCTGGCGGCCAGCGACGAGAACCTGGAGTTCGCCATCAAGCTCGAGGCCGACCGGATGGTCAACAGCCCGATCAAGGCCGAGGACCTGGCCACGGAGTTCTCGGTGGTTCGCAACGAATTCGAGAGCGGCGAGAACTCGCCAGAGCGAGTGCTCTCCCAGCGCATGATGGCCGTGGCCTACGAATGGCACAATTACGGCAAGTCCACCATCGGCAACCGCACGGACATCGAACGAGTACCGGTCGATAACCTGCGGGCGTTCTACAAGAAGTTCTATCAGCCCGACAACGCCATGCTGGTCGTCGCCGGCAAGTTCGACGAGCAGAAGGCGCTCGATTATATCAACAAGTACTTTGGCTCTCTGCCCCGCCCGGATCGGAAGCTGCCCGCGACCTACACCGAAGAGCCGCCCCAGGACGGTGAACGGGTTGTGACGCTGCGCCGCGTTGGCGACGTCGGCCTGGTCGGTCTGCTCTTTCACGTCCCCTCCGGCGTGCACCCCGAGTTCCCCGCCGTGCAGCTCCTGGCGAGGATCCTGGGCGACGAGCCGTCGGGCCGGCTCTACAAGGCTCTGGTGGAAACGAAGAAGGCCTCGAGCATTTCCACGTTCGCCCAGGCCCTGCATGATCCCGGCGTGATCGACATCGGAGCGGAGGTCAATACCAAGGACCTCGCCACCCTGGAGAAGGTCCGCGAGCGAGATCATCGCGGTCCTGGACGAGGTCGTCCAGTCCGGCGTCACCCAGGAAGAAGTCGATCGTGCGCGACAGAAGATTCTCAAGGACCGCGAGCTGGCCGCGTCGGACCCGAACCGGATCGCCATCATGCTGTCCAACTGGGCCGCGCAGGGAGACTGGCGACTCTACTTCATCAACCGCGATCGGATTGAGAAGGTGACCGCGGACGACGTTCAGAAGGTCGCCGCCAAGTACCTGACGCCGAGCAACCGGACCGTTGGCTACTTCATCCCCAGCGACAAGCCGGAGCGGACTCCCGTTCCCTCCGTCGCCCGACGTCGCCAAGGTTGTCGAAGGATACAAGGGCCGCGACGTTCAGTCCCAGGGCGAATCGTTCGACATCGCTCCGCATGGCCATTGAAGCCCGCATCCAGCACCCCGAGGCGATCGAGGGAGTCAAGCTCGCCTTCCTGCCCAAGAAGACGCGGGGTGATGCCGTCGAGGTGCATCTGAACCTCCACTACGGCACGGCCGACTCGCTCAAGGGAAAGGTGAACGCCGCGGGATTCCTCTCGAGCTTGATGCTCCGGGGGACGAAGAACCTTACTCGCCAGCAGATTCAGGATGCCCTCGACAAGAACTTCGCGCGGCTCGGTGCGGCGGACGGGGCCGCATGCGGATTGGCGGCGGTGGCGGCTCCGCGGGAACGCTCTCGTACTCGATTGAGACCAAACGGGCCAACCTTCCCGCGGTGCTGGACATCCTTCGCCAGGTCCTTCGCGAGCCAACGCTTCCGGAAAACGAATTCGAGGTCATGAAGAACGAGCGGCTGGCCGGGCTCGAGCAAGGCAAGTCCGACCCGATGCGCCAGGCGGTCAATCATCTCCAGCGGCTGCTCTCTCACTATCCGAGCGACGACGTCCGCTATGTGCCGACCATCGACGAGGACATTCGAGCGCCTCAAGGAGGTCAGGATTGACGACGTCCGATCGCTCTACAAGGACTTCCTGGTGCCAGCCACGGCGAGCTGACGATCGTGGGTGATTTCGAGCCGTCCGAGGCGCTCTCCGTCCTGAGCCGGACCTTCGAGGGGTGGAAGAACTCCCAGCCGTACGCTCGAATCGACCACCCGTTCCAATCGGACCTGAAGCCGACTCGAGACACCATCCTCACGCCGGACAAGGCCAACGCCAGTTACTTCGCCGGACTGACGGTGGAAATGAAGGACAGCGACCCTGACTATCCCGCGATGGTCATCGGCAACTACATTCTCGGAGGCGGCGCCATCTCGTCGCGCATCGCCGACCGGCTGCGTCAGAAGGGCGGTCTCTCCTACTCGGCAGCCTCGAACTTCTCGGCCAGTCCGCTCGATCCGCGAGGCAACCTGCTGATCATGGCCATCTACAACCCGGCGAACCTGGCGAAAGTTGTCTCGGGCGTCGATGAAGAAGTCGCCAGGCTGCTTCGCGACGGTGTGACCCAGGAGGAGCTCAAGCGGGCGAAGGACGGGTACCTCAGACAACTCGAGGTCTCGCGCACCAAGCGATAGCGCTCTGGCCTCTGCGATCGCGGAAAACCTGTTCATCGGCAGGACGTTTCAGTTCCAGGCGGACCTTGAATCCAGGATCAAGACACTCTCCGCCGATGATGTCAACGCCGCGCTCCGCAAGTACGTCAATCCCAAGCAACTCTCCGTGGTGACCGCCGGAGATTTCAAGGACACGAAGTAGTGGGCAGTGGGCAGTTGGCAAGCCCGCGTGGCGGTTCGCAAGCAACGGAGCAGTGCAAAGTGAAGAGTGCAAACTGAAAACTGCAAAGTGAGGAGAGCACCGTTTTCATTCCCCACTTTGCACTTTGCACTTTTCAATTGTCACTTTGCACTTCATCGGGCAGAGGGCAGAGGGCAAGCCCGCGTGGCGGTTCGCAGGCAACGGAGCAGTGCAAAGTGAAGAGTGCAAACTGAAAACTGCAAATAGATAAGGCTTTTCTCATCGCGGAGCCGATGGGAAAAGCGGCTTGGACGAAGCGCTTTGCCGCGGGATGGGGCAACCCGGCCGGAGGGGAAGGCTTATCGTGGCGAGCTCGAGTGCCGTTGATGGGTAATGGCCGGCCGTGTGAGTGAAAAATGCAGGGCGATGCGCGAGCGCGGTCGTAGCCGCGCTCTCTCGGGATCGAAAACGCAGCGCAAGATCTCGCGATCGGTGTTTCAGGTCACTCGAGGTGACTTGAGGTCAATCGTCGGCCGGAATTACGGGACGCCGAAGCCAGGGTACTCGGCAAGCAACCGCGTCCGGCAACTGCCGCAGTGGGGACAGCACGGTGGGGCCGCGTCGTGATCGGCCTCATCGTGGGCCTGCTCGGTCAGTCCCATGAGCTCGCTCAAGGCCTCCTCGAGGCTTGCTATCGTTCTGCGTGACTGTACTGTCTTGCCCGGCGTCTCCAGCATCAACAGCACCCAGGCGCGATCCGACTGCTCTCGCTTCGAGGGATGCCATAGTCCGTAGTAGCGGACCTTATGAAAGCCTCGCGGCAGGACGTGCTGGAGGAAGCGTCCGAGGAACTCGAGGCCCGGCAGTCGCTCGATGCGCCACGCGTCGGCATCGCGGTCTTTCCAGCGGAATGTTACGTGGGTTTGGTCCATGCCGAGAATCCGTGCGTTGCTGATCGCCGTGCGAAAGACGTACCGCGACAGATAGTTCAAGACGGCGTCGTTACCGTGACCGTAATGCTTGCAGAAGGAAACCCACTCCCGTCGCCAGACGTTCGCGGGGATCTGAGCGAAAACGGCCGGCTCCGCAGTCTTCAAGGCCGTGCAAAACTGCGCGGCGATCTTGCGGGAAAGGACGGCGACCGGCACGAGGAACTCACCTCGAGCCGGCTCCCAGTGCTGGCCATCGGCCGTGATTCCACCGCCGGTAATCAACAGGTGGACGTGGGGGTGATAACCCAGCCGCCCGTTCCAGGTGTGCAGCACCGCCAAGATGCCAGGCAGCGCCCCGAGGTGCCGTTTCTCGGCGCAGAGGTCCGTGACCGCTGCGGCCGAGACTCGCATCAGCAGGCCGTAGAGCAACTTCTGGTGGCGACGGAACGCCGCGCGCAACTCGTTGGGCACGGTCACGACGGCATGGAAATAATCGCAGGGCAACAGCTCTGCCTGACGCTCCTGGAGCCAGTTCTGGGTCCGGCTTCCATGGCATTTGGGGCATGCCCGGTTCCGACAGCAGTGGTAGCGCCAGAACGTGTCGTGGCAGTCGTCGCAGCGGTAGAGTCGTCCTCCCAGCTCGGGAGTGCAGCAGGTGGCGATGTCCCAAAGCGCCCTCTTCTGCGAGGGCATCATCCGCTCGCCGTATTGAGCCATGTATTGAGGGCCGAATTGGTGAACGACGTCAGCCAGTTCGATGTCGGTTCTGGGCGGGCAAACGCGGAGGTCAACCATGGCTGGGCCTCCTTCCCTCGAAGAGGCCGTCAGTGGTCTGGGCCAGCAGGTCGCGGAGTTGATCCTGCAACGGCTGGGTGAGGTGGGTGTAGATTTGCGTGGAGCGCAGGCTGGAATGCCCGAGCAGGATCTGGATGATCCGGATGTCCACGCCGCGCAGGAGCAGGTGGCTGGCGAAGCTGTGACGCAACGTGTGCGGCAGGAAATCGGCGCTGAAGCCGCAGGCGTCCCGCGCCTTGGTGAAGGCGATTCGAGCGGTTGCATCGGACAGGTGGGTCGCCGGTCGCCGGCTGGGAAAGAGCCAGCACCGGCTGCGGTGGGTCTTCCAGACCTCTCGGAGCATCCGGAGGATGGAACCGGTCAGCGGGAAAACACGCTCCTTGTTTCCCTTGCCGATGACGTGCAGCACCATCTGCTTCGAGTCAACCGCAGAGACGGGCAGCGTGATCGCCTCGTTGATCCGCAACCCGTAGGCGTACATGAGCGTGAAACACCCGCGAATGACGGGCTGCTCGAGGGCTGCCAGCAGGCGGCGACAGTCCTCATCACAGCGGACGTCGGGCAGGCGCTTGCGGCGTGGCTTGCGGACTTTTTTTTGGTGAACAGAGGCCAGTCGTAGCCGAGCGTATTGATGTAGAGGAACTTGAGGGCAGCCCAGATTGGGTCGAAAGTTCCCTTGGCTACTCCCAAGTCATCGCGGACGTAGAGGATGTAGTCCTCGACCTTCCGCTCGCTGAGCTGATCGGGCGGAATCATGTAGTAACCGGCCAGCTGGCGAGCAGCTCGCACATACTCACGTTGCGTCCCTTCGACCAGCCCGGCGAGCCGCATGTCCCGAATCATGCGCTTTCTGAGTTCTCTCATTGTGATACCCTTTCGTGCATGAGGGCCAAGGAGCTCCGGCCACAGCGGCCGGAAACTCAAGGGTATCAACCGGAGCCTTCGGAAGGTCGGCTTCCTCCGCATCGGAGAACCGACTCAGAGGGTTGCCCCATCCCGCGGCGAAGCCGCTTCGTCCAAGCCAAAATCAGGCGAAAACTGCCTGAAAGTCAAGGGTTGGAACAGTGCCTCCGAAAAGCACAATGCCCAGGGAGATGGTTGAGGAGGTGAGAGTTTCGTCGTTCGCGGTGTGGGTCAGCCCAGCGCAACCACCGCAAAGTCTGTCGGCCCGTTGACGGAACGAACCCAACCGGGCCCACGCCAGGTGCTCCGACCCGACCACTAGTCCCACCGCCGTCGCCATGGGACTCATTCGACCGATGCCACGGGGACACGCGTTTCCATACCGGCGATCTGGATACAATCAGGTATGGAGTACATGGAGTTTCCGAGTTATCCGTATCTCGTCTTCGCAGTGCGGCCCGGCCTTCAGGACGTTGACGTCCAGAAAGTGCTGCCATCATGTTTGACCTCAGTCGATTCACCCTGCGAAACCTGATCGAATGCGGAGCGGCTCTGCGGAGGCTCGGCGATGGCGCCGGCAGCATGGAAGAGGTGGCAGGACGGATCGTGGCGAAGCTGAACGACTGGTTCCGAATTCCCGAGACAGGTGAGCCGGCCTGCGTTCTGGCTCGCCTGTTCAAGACTCACCCGTTTGAGCATCTGCCGGCGGAATTGCAGGCGATCGCCAGCCAGCAGATGGCCCCAGCGGTTCCCCAGCCGCAGACCCGGTGCTTGACGCTCCTGGGGACGACCGGCCTGCTTCCCGAATGGCAAGAGACCGTCTCGAGTCGCGCGGCGCATCGGGTGATTCCTCTGTCCAGTCTCGAGGCGATGACCCGTTTCCCGATGATCATGCAACTGGTCCGGCAGCTGGGGCTGGACGCCGGATCGGTGCTTCAGTGTTCACCGACCCTGCCTGGTGGGTCAGAGACCGAGAAACCTTCAACGTATTTCATGTTGCCGATGCCATGGGCTCGGTGTGCATTCCGGCGCAGGATGACTTCGTTGTCCGGCACGGCGTGCGGTCGGTCATCGGCTTTGGCGGTCTGCTTCCCAGGCCGCGAGTTGTTCGCGGTCATCCTGTTCTCGCAGAGTGCCGATTCCCCGGAGCACCGCCGAACTGTTCCGACCGCTGGCCCTGTGCGTGAAGCTGGCTCTCCTTCCGTTCGTGAGCGGTCCCGCCTTCCAGCAGGCGGCTCCGAACGAGGACGTGTTCGCCGGCCCGGTGGTTGCCGAGGCCGAGGCCCTGGCGTCCCGGGTCGCCGTGCTGGAGCAACTGCTCGATGTGGTGGAACCGACGATCATGGACCAGTCGTCTCAGCTCGAGCTGGCCCTGGCCGAGTCGCAGAACCTGCTCGAGTCGGCCGCCGATGCCATCCTGATCGCCGACGGCGACGGCCGCATTGTCCGGCTCAACCAGCAAGCCGAGCGCATGTTCGGTTACACTCGCAAAGCCCTGGTCGGCCAGCCGGTCGAAATGCTGATTCCCGAGCCGAAGCGGGCACGGCACATGCTCTTGCGCAAGGCGTACGTCGCCCAGCCGCCTCCCGCGACCGCGCTGGTCAACCTGGAGATTCGCGCCCGACATGAGAGCGGCGCCACCATCCCCGCCGAGTTGACCCTCAGCCCCGTGGAGACGGCGCAGCGTCTGCTCTTGATCGTCGATCCTCCGGGACATCACCGAGCGAAAACGCGCCGAGGAGCACCTGAAACGGCAGAACCAGCTTCTCGAGGAGATCGCGCATTCCGAGCGTGCGGCTCATGAGTCGCGGAAACGGCTGGAGAGCCAGCTCATCCAGTCGGAGAAGCTGGCGGCGCTGGGGCAGATGGTGGCGGGCGTCGCGCACGAGGTGAACAACCCGCTGGCGTTCGTGCGGAACAACCTGGCGATCCTCCAGCGCGACCTGGGCCACCTCCGCGCCCTGATCCAGCTCTACCAGGAGGCGGACGGGTCGCTGGACGAGTCGCGGCCCGAGTTGCTGGGGCGAATCCGCGTTCTGGCCGAGCAGATGGACCTGAGCTATACCCTCACGAACGTCGAGGGTCTGGCGGTCCGGTCCAGCGAAGGCCTGGCTCGGATCCAGCAGATCGTCAAGAACCTCCGCGACTTCGCCCGGCTCGACGAGGCGGAATTGAAGGAGATCGACCTCGCCGAGAGCATCGCGACCACCGTGGCGATCGCACGGCTGCCTGCCAAGCAGAAGCAGGTGGAACTTGTGACCGAGTTCTCGCCTTGACCCATATCGCGTGTTACCCGGCCAAGCTCAACCAGGTTGTGCTGAACCTGCTGTCCAATGCGATTGACGCCAGCCCGGAAGGCGCCACGGTCACGCTGCGTACCCGAGCCGACGCCGAGGGGGGGGTGGCGATCGAAGTGATCGACACAGGAGAAGGCATTGATCCGTCGATCCGTGACAAGATCTTCGATCCGTTCTTCACGACCAAGCCCGTGGGCAAGGGAACGGGGCTGGGGCTGTCCATCGCCTACGGGATCGTCCAGTTGCACGGCGGCCATATCTCATTCGAGAGCCAGCCCGGAAAGGGAACTCGGTTCACGGTCCACCTTCCGCTTGTGCCCCCCGCGCTGCACCGGATTCCCCGGTCAGCATGGATCAGGCCGAATACAGGTGAATAACCCACGTATAAGCATCATTAAATAAACCAAAGACGCTGTATGCTGCGACGGCAGTGATACCGAAGAAAGCAAGCCATGTGAGCATGTCACTGATAAACGCGGGACCGACTCGGGGGTCGTTGTCGCGGTTGCGAAGGTAGAGGGTGGCTCCGGCGATCAAGGGGAGCATGAGTGCCTGGGCGATGCCTCCGGCCTTGATCAACCCCTGTGGCTCGCGAAAGGCGTAGTAGAGGCCCAGTGCCAGGACGGGATAGATCACGCAGAAGAGCTTCACGACCCGTTCCCGCTGGGCGGGGCCGGAGGGCCGCCAGATCCCGACCAGGTTGAGGAAGTCGGCCGTGAGCCGGCTGTTGGCCGCGGTGGCGACGTAAAGCGTCTTGAAGAGCACGGCCCAGGCGCCCAGGAGAAAGCCCACTCGCGTCAGCGATCGCAGGCCCGCCAGCGGCGTCCCTTCCAGCGGACATCAGGTACATCTGAGAGAGTGTGGGGATCATCTCCGACCCCTGGGGGTCCAGCCCCTGGGGATGGAGCACCGCGGCCCCCAGCAGGTAGAAGGCGACCGTGGCCACCGTGAAGACGACCATGCTGAACCAGGCGTCAAGCTGCATGACCCTGATCCACCCCCGGGCGCGATGGGCCCAGGCGTCGTCCTCGGTTCGCGGCCCTGCGCTGCGGGCATAGCCCTTCTCGATGCACCAGTAGGGATACGCGACCAGCTCCGAGGCGCCCACGCCCGTGATGCCGAACGCCGAGAACGCCAGCGCCAGCGCCGCCGCGGGAAAGGTGAAGGTCGAGTCCTTGCTTGAGGTCCGGCAGTGTGATCCGGAACTCCGTCCACTGGAGGATCACCACGCTGACGACCGTGAAGAGCGTCACCGCGGCCACCAGCACGGTGGTGATCTTCTCCAGCCGCCGATACCCTCCCGAGAGCAAGAGCAAGATCGCCGCGACGCGTGGTGATTCCCGCCCAGATGTATTCCTCGCGCGTGGCCAGGAACGCGCCCCAGGAAGGGACCATCGATCCCGCCGGCGCTGGCCATGGCCTCCGAGGCGCGCGGGAAACGCCATGTGCGCCGCCTGGCCGACGGTCCCCTCCATCGCCGCGATCTGGGCCTGCGTGGTCAGCATCATGATCAGCCAGAGCCAGCAGATCCACGAGGCACCCAGCTTCGGGCCCGGGCAGCGTGTCAAACGCGGCCAGGGTCGTCTTGCCGTGCGTGATCGCGTACCGGCCCAGTTCCACCTGCACGAATACCTTGATGACGCAGGAGATGAGAATCAGCCAGAGCAGCGAGAAGCCCGCCTTGGCGCCCAGCCCCGTGGTGTTGATCAGCTCGCCCGTCCCCACGATCGATGCGGCCAGGATCAGCCCGGGGCCGATCTGGCGGATCGCCGTGGCGAGCGTCCTGGGCGGCTCGCTGATCGTGTCGGCGGGAAGCGCGTAGAGATCGTGCTCGTGATGATTTGCGTCGCTCATGCCGCCTCGCCGCCTTGAACCCGGGAAAGGAGTCTGTCTCCATGGCCCGCTATCCTACGGGCCAGCCGCCCGCGGATCAAAGGGCTGGCCCGGTTTCGCTGCCGATCCGCCCTCGAACGTCCCCGTGCTCGCTTCGCCTGCAGACGAGGTGGTTTCGCCGCATCACGTTGATCGCGGCGAACAGCCCGCGGCCGCCGACAAACGTGCCTCACGCGCCTGGCATAGCGTTGAAATGAGTGCTGTCTCCATCCACGAGCACGAGGCGAATCGGAGACCAGCGGATGTTCGCCGTGACCCAGGCCACGGTTCGCAAGTGATCTCCGGAGTCCGCATTTTCGGGTTCGCGGGTGAGGCCGAATCTCGGTTCGCCTCCAGCTCGAACACCACCTGCGTCGTCAGCTCGGCTGCGACGAGAATGGTCGGCAACAGTCATGGGAGCGAAGCCAGCTCGGCGAGCTGTCTCCGCCGCCCGCTCTGCCGCCACTCCGGCCCGGCGAGTCGCTGGGTCCATTCCGGCTGCTCCGCCTGCTGGGGCAGGGGGCCCAGGGAGAAGTCTGGAAGGCGAGCCGGCAAGGCTTCGGCGCCAGCATCGTGGCGCATCAAGGTCTTGAGTCCCGACGCTGGCGAGGCAGCCGAACCGGCTGGCCCAGTTCCGCCGCGAGGCCGAGCGCGGATCTCGCCTGGACGGCCCTGCGCTGCTGCGGGTCCTCGAGTTCGACGAATCGCAAGGCCTGCCCTACATGGTCATGCCCTATGTGCGGGGAATCAGCCTGCTCCAGGTCATCCGGGCGCGGCTGGCCCATCGACGAGGAGAACCGGAGGATCTCTCGCACCCGCTGATCGTGGCGGATGAGGCGCATTACCAGTGGATGGCCTGCCGGATCATGGCGACGACCGCGCAGGCCCTGGCGCGAATTCACGCCTCGCCGGATCGTCCATCGCGACATCAAGCCCGCGAACATTCTCCTTGACGGCCATTCGCCATGTGGCGTCTATCTCTGCGACCTGGGGCTGGGCCGCGACCTCGAGTTCGCCACGGCCGACCAGATGCGCGACGGCGCCGGCACGCCCATGTACATGGCGCCGGAACGGCTGCTCAGGGCTCAGGCCGACGAGGTCCTCTGCGACCTCTACGCCATGGGAGTGACGCTCTTCGAGACCTTCACGCTGTCTCGTCCGTTCCAGCCGCCGAGCGGACCTGCACGTCGAGCCTGCTCTCCAGCTTCCTGGCCAGGGCCGAGCCGAGAAGACCGCGCCAGCTCAACCCTGAGATTCCCGCCGAACTGGAGGCGATCATCATGAAGGCGATGTCCCGCAATCCCCAGCAACCGCCATCAGTCGGCGCATGGAGCTGGCCGGCGAACTGGAGCGATTCCTGGCCTGTCGCAAGCATCTCGCCGCGACGCGTGCCATCGCCCCACATTCACCGCTGGCAGTTGCTCTACCTGGAGACGTGAGTCGTCGCGTTCGGGCCGAACCGGATGTGCAGGCCGGCGTGTCCGGCGAACCGGTCGCCGTAGATGGCCCGCACGATCGCCCAGTCGGCGAAGATCAGCGATGCAGAGCCGCGGTCACTCCGACCGCCACCAGCCGGCCCAGCCCACAGGCCTCTGGGTCCACGACGGTCTCGGCTTCCGCCAGACTGGCCGCGGGGCTGTCCGAGATCAAGAGCGTCACCGCGCAGAGAAGGGCGGTGCAGTGAATCACCCCCTCGGTCACCAGTCGCTGGGCCGCGAACGAAACCACCGCGCGCTCGAAGTTGCCGATGACCATGATGGCCAGCAGCACGAGATAAAGCCCCTGTCCCTGGCCGAGCAGAGCTCGTCGGCACGACCGCCAGAGGCCGTGCGCATGTGCCGCACGATCAGCACGGCAAGTCCCGACCGCAACAACCAGGACCGCCAGTTCGAACCAGAGCCACGCCGGGATGCCGTACATCACTTCGGGAACGGCGCGGACGCGCGTCCAGTCCGCCACGTTCTTCCTCAGGTTGAGATAAGGAATGCCCAGGAGGACGAAGGCCACGGCCAGCGGCCTGGCCCAGCGAACGGCCGGATCATCAGCCTCTGTCACCGTGATCCAAGCGGACCGACCCGGCCCGCGAGCCCCGCCATCGCGACGGCAATGCCGATGCCGTTGAACAAGCCTGTCGTCTGTTCGAGGATGCTGTGCCAGTTGGTCTCGTATCCGCTGGTGACCTCCACGCAGCTTGAGCATCGACGCCGCGGCGAAGCCGATCCCGCCGATGAAGCCCGAAACAACCCCGGCGCGGGCGACCTCGGCCAGATCCGGTCCTCAGGCAGTAGACGATCGCGCCGGCCGTCATCCCCAGGCAGCCAGCCCAGTTGTCGCCGCGCGGGGGAGTCATCCGCAGTCCCAGTCCCAGCACAAGCAAGCCCGAAACCCAGCCACCAGCCCACGGCGAGATGCAGAACCAGCGAGGTTCCCCGATCGATCCGACGCCGGAGAGAGCACAGGAGCGCCGCGGCGACCAGGGCCAGGAGCGCGGCCAGCCAGTCCGTGTCGTACCAGTTCAGGTCGTAGCCTCGCGCCCGCAGCGCAGGGCTCGATGAGCACGCCCTGCAGCCACCAGAAGACCAGGACAAACCCCAGCGGGGGGAAGAGCTCGGCCAGTCGCCTGCGATCGGCCACGGCCGGCAACGCGGTCCCAGCACCGCCCAGCGCCGCCCAGAGAAAACCGATCACGAACAGGTTGGCGAAGCCGTAGAGCACCGAGGGCGAATGCCCGGAGTGCGTGTAGCCGATCACCTGCATGTACGAGATGCTGCCGCCGAACGACCACCCCAGGGCGCCGAACATCGCGAAGAAGGGAACCGCGACCAGCCAGTCGCTCCGCCCCGACAGCAAGACCGCGGCCATCGCCGCCAGGGCGCCGGGAATCATGGCCCCGTACTCGTGCCCGAAGTTGCCCCGGATTCCCCAGCCGACAGACAGCGAGAGGGCCGTCACGAAGACGTACGCCTTCCGCTGGCTCCACGATGTGTAGATCATTTTCAACTCAACCCTCTGCCCCAAGGTCGCGAAACGAGCATTTTGCGACTCATCTGACCACGCTTTCGCTTACCGGTCCAGATCCTCCAAGGAATCCGCCCCGAAGCGTCTGAATCGGGACGGAAACAGCCGGGATGAGTTGTCAGTCGTCTATTCAGGAACTAGGTTTCTCTTGACAGTCCTGGCAAATTCCGGCATTTCGGGGATTCGCGCGAGTCGCGCTCTCAACGATCGTCGTCGATTGGAAAGGGATCGCCATGTGGGTCCTCTTCGTGAAGCTGATCTCCCCTGCCCCCTGGTGGCTGGAGCCAAGACTTCGACCGACGACGAACCTCTCCGCGGACGGAGGCGCGGCGGATCATCCGAAGTGCTGTGTCGGCGAAACCCGCGACACAAATCCGTTGAGCTACGGGGGACAATACCGCGTACATACAAGGATGCCCGCCACTACTCAATCATGACCGATTGAGGTATAATGGAAAATCCTGCAGGGAGGAGCCGTCCCTTTTCACACTTCCTGCGGAATGCCTGCCCAGTGCTCCTCCATAGGCAGTTCCCGCAAACAGTGTAGCGAGTGACGGCATAGGATCGGACGCGTGCACAAAATCGCTCAAGAAGCCGCTTTCCTTTTTGTCAAACCCAATGCTTAGTGCTATATTACAACCCTCCCTCCAAGGACTTTCAGAATCGTCTGCCCCGTGAGCAGACCTTCCGATTTGCGATCCACGCCGATCCTGAGACCGACCTCATTTTCCAGCTTTTTCAGGGCTTTTCCGATGCGGGTAAAGCAGCGATTGGCCAATGGCAGAATGCCGACCACAGCGCAAGGGCTCAAGCAAGTGACCACCAACTTCGTACTAGTCCTGAGTCAAGCGGGACAGGAAGCCGGCTCCATTCGCCGGTCCGTCATGCAGGTCGCGATGAAGGTAATTCAGTCTCTTGCCGTGGATGAGTATCAACTCGAAACTCATACGGCGATCGTGCAGCGATCCCTCGAAGCTGCGCTCCGCAAGCTAGGAATGGCCGAGGGGCCGAGAGTGACGTGAACCGAGGGAGATGCCGAGGTGTGACCCCTCACTCTTTCTCGCCGCCGCCATAGACCAGCATGATCGCGCCCATCAGGATCGCAAGGATCACCAGCCCGCGCACTGCCGCGGTCAGGCTGTTCATCTCTGCCCCTCCCCACTCCCCACTCGCCACTAAACACCCACCAGTTAATGCCAGCCACGTGGTCGAACGCCCCATCCTCGATGCACCCGAGCCCGAGCCCTATTGAGCACTTTTCTGCAGGAGCAGCTCGAGCTCCTCCGGCGGATGCGCGAACCGTCTGATTTACGGCACGTTGCTCCAAAGCAACGATGGATTCCCTTGTCCCATTGAGCCGTGCCCCATTGAGCATCATACTGACGTTCAAAGGAGACGCGAAATGCGAACCGAAGCCCTGCACGGCGCGATCCACAAAGAGCCCTTCCGGCCGTTCTGGATCCATCTCGCCAATGGCGAGCGGCTACTGGCCCATCACCGGGAATTCATCCTCTGCCCGCCCGGAGCCCGGACAGCCGTGCTCGTCGAGCCCAACGATGCATGCACATCATCGATATCGCGCTGATCAACAAACTCGAACTACCCGAGGACGCATCTACCCCGGCGCTAGACGCCGACGGGACCCGTTGATCATTCCCCGCAAGAAAGCCTTGGGGCGCGGGTCCCCCGACCCCGCCCTCTCTCGTTCGTGCGCCATATCAATTGCGAATCCCTCTCGTCGCCGGCCATTACAAGCCGCCACCGTGCGAGGTCGGATCAACCCTCGTCTGCAAGCTCCGCGGCCGAGTGACAGTGCAGTCCTTTTCCAGGAGCCCCGCCGACTGACCGCTCTGGCACCAGGTCCAGTCCAGGGTGCCAATCTTCACGCCCGACCTGGTCCGGGCCATCCGCACCGAGAGCAGCTCGGCGATCGTCCAGTGGCTCGGCGTCAACCGCAAGACCGTCACCCGCTACCGGCGAGCCCTGGGAGCCCCGCGATCCACACTTGGGACCGAGCTCTTGTGGTCCCGGCTCGCTCCCAAACTGCACAAGCCCCATCGGAAAGCTGGAGCCCCTCACATGAAACGCAAACCGAAACGCACCTTGCGGGCTCGAAGAGTTCCCCAGACCGACGCCATCACCATTGGCCCGAACTTTGCGGTCGAACCGCATTACCAACCCCTCGTTGACGAGCTGATCCGCCGCCACCAGGCCGAAATCGAAGCCGATACCAAGGCAGGCCGTCGCTATGGTTTCGAGATTCGCCATGACGACAACTGCCCCGCGCTTGTGAGCGGGGGTTTCTGCAACTGCGAGGTCGAGGTCAACCTCGTCGAGCCACCCGGCCCTGCATCAAACTAATCCCCAGCGCGCCTACCCAGGGCGCCGCCGCCCCCACCTTGGCGGAGGCTGGTTCAGAAACTACGGCGTCAACATCGAGATCACAATCTAAGAAGATGACCAAGGACCAAAGGCGACGGATCGAGAAACGCCTCGACAACTCAGATGCCATCGTCTGCAAGGGAGAAACTGGCCTCTCGGCCGCGGCGGCGCTAGGGCACTTGAAGTCCAAAACTCATAGCGCATGAGTCAAGTTTCATGCGGGCACCTTTCTTTTCTCGATCCATCGGTCGATGACTCGATCAATTTGGTCGAAGCCGCGGCGCAATTCGGCGTCGTCCAGAACCTCGATGGGAACGATCTGGGCGAGGCCGGGTCGCAAGATTCGATTATAGGTACGGGTGCAAAACAGGGCGGTGCGCCAGCCCAGCCTGGTCACCCGATAACGGTGAGTCCCCGGGATCCGCTCGATCAAGCCGTGCAAGCGAAGCCGGCGCAGGTGATAAGTCATCTGGCCCGGGGTCATGTCTTCAGGGGCCTTCCCCAGCAGGGCAGCCCAATAGTTCCGCAAGTCGCGGTTGGAAAAACCTCGGGGTAAGAGACGAAACACCAAGAGCGCACTGAGCAATGCTTGCACGGCCGTGTCGGCGAATCGCAGGCCACTGGCCCGTTGCCCATCGACCTCGACCGGGTCATTGACCCCGTGGAACGCGTCTTCGCCAAGGGCACAGTCCTGGCTGATCCGTTGGACGTCCAAGAGACGTCGGTTGGCTTGAAAGCCGATCCGCCGCAAGGCGGGAAGGTTAGACAGCCGCTTGCCGATGTCGAAGTCGCGGGGGTCGTTGATCGTGGTCTCGGTCCGCAGGGCGCGGCCCTCCTTGTGATATTGCTTGATCCGCGAATGCTTGTAAGTCGATGTGCAGCGACGGCGTTACCCCGTCGGTGATCACGCGGGTGCGGAACCGCCCCGGTGTCCTCTTGGTGATCCGCCGCTCGAAGATCAGTTGCACATGATCGGGGCGACCGATGTCCAGGTTCTCGCGAATCACCTCCTCGAAGAACACGCGGCCGGTCTGGGGCCGGTCCAGGACCTGGGTCAGGGAGAACTCGGCCTGGAGGATCGAAATGTCGTAACGATAGCCGGCCGCTCGATCCTTGGGCGTGAAGGGGTGAGGGATGCGTGCCAGCCACTTTCGCAGCAGCGCGTTGATCTTGTGAGCCGAGAGCCCATCGCAGAGTTGCTGCAGTCGACGCGGGTCGGCGCAGCTCAGGACGCCGTTGTCCAGGGCCTCGAAGGCGATCCCTTCCTTGGCCAGTTGCCGCTTGACGTACTCGTGCCCGTTGATGCAAAGCTTGGCGTTGTAGGGGAAGTAGGTGCAGAACTTGAGGAAGAACGGGCCGAAGTCCTCGTCGATGCCATAGAAGTAGTAATGGTTGACCATGGCCGTGCTCCGCACGATCCAAGGGTACGTCTGGCCGGTTTCGGGATTGCGGCGTTTCTCGGTACGGAAGACCGGCGTCTTCTCCTGAGCCTTGCCCACCACGACAATCCCCTCGGTACCGCCGAAGCGAGACCGGTACTCCTGGGTGACGTCGTCCTTGCGCTGGCCCTTGGTGAAGGTGATCAGGGGGATCTGTTCCTGCTTGACGAAGCGATCGACCGCGGCGATGAACGACTTGCTCATGGGGTTCATGAGCGCCGATGAGGCGAAGGTCTCGCCACGGTGGAAGCGGAAGAACGCGGCGACGCCGCGGTCGGTCTGCAACCGGGGTTGGTAGACGTTGAGGTACATCCGGTCGATGCCTTCGACTTCCAGAGTCACGTGCTGCTTGAGGACTTCGGCGACGGAACGTGGTAGGCTCATGGTTGGCTCCGGTCGTCACGACCCCTCGTGGGTCAACCAACCGCTTCGCGGTTCAAATTGGGGATGCCTTGAGCATACCCCTTCCTAGGCACGACCGGAGCCATTGTGTTTACATCTCGTCGGTCTGAGGCGGAGCCTCGTTAGCCATTGCCGAGATTGGAGAAGCCGTCCGTCAACTCACCGGCGCAGTCTACGCCGATGGCCTGGCCACGGCTGCGGAGACGGACAAGCACTTTCGTGGTCTCGTCGTGGATTTCATGCTTTCCTTCGAAGGAGTGTTTGACCACGACTGGTCATGCACCAAGGCCAACCTTGGGATCACCAAGCCCACGGAACTGATCGAACCCGATGGCTCGTTCATCCACCCCGGCGTCGACGACGAATCGAGCAACTGGGCGAACCGGGGCTCACTCCTCGCCAGCTGCCGGCGACTCCTGCGCACTGCTTCCCTGAGCTCGACCATGATCCAACGTCCTCCTGATCGGCAGTCATCCGCCGTACGAGTGCTCTTCCTCACAACCCCGACCTTGATCCGTTGTGGATGCGTTGATAACGTCAAAAGCCGGCCCGGCTGCAAAGGCGCAACCTGACCGGCCCTTCAGCGTCCGCGCTTTACCAGGAGTCTACTGGACCGTTTTGACCTGCACATTCTGAGAACCGGCCTGACAACCAACCTCAGGGCCGGAGTAAAGCTGCGATGTCTGGACGATTGTACCTACTTTCCGCACATCTCCGGTTGAATATCTCCGAATTTCCCGCCTCAGTCGGGCGAGTTCTCCGACTTAGAACTCGTAGGCTTTGGGTATTCCCAACACGCGGAGGATCCTCTTCTGGAGCGGAGTCAGTTCGGTCATGAAGACCTCAGGAGGTCGCTTTCCAGCCATCAAAGAATGACGCTGTACGTCCTCGTACAGGTCAATCACCTTGCGAGCCGTGGGGCGGCGGCAGGCCCGGCGCTCAGAATACAGCGGTAGGCTCTCGATCCCTTTGCGCTCCATCGCACGGCGGAGTTCTCGTTCCAAAAGCGCCTCGACCAGAAGCACGAAGAAGTACACGCAGAGGAGGGCTTGGATTCGACTCACTTCCTTCAAGTACACAGGAGCCACTACGAAGTCGGTCTTGAGGTGCTCGAAACGCCGTTCGATTGCCGGTTGCTGCTTGTAAGCCAGCAGGAGATCGCGCTCGGTCATCACACGGTCGTTGCTGACCAGGGGAAAGATCCCATCGCTTCGTGCCTCCTCGTCGAGCCGCTCCAGCTCAATGCGATGCTTGAGCGCGAAGCGAAGCTTCTCTTGCCGGACGTACCGCGTTTTCTCTCCCGGCCGCCCGCGTCGTTCCTGGCGGTACCTCTCGATGATCTGCTCCTCGATCTCGACCGAGATCCATTCGGTAACCTCGCATTCGCCCAGCAGCGTCTCAACCGCCTTGGCAACCTTCGCTCGATCGCGGTATCGCGTTCGTGGTGAGGCCAGCTTGGCACGTAGTTCGTCGAGCTGCTTCAGCCCCTTCTCTAGCCGGGTCAGTCGGGCCTCCGCATCCAGTTCGGCCTTCCGTGTGCTGTGATACCAGATCAAACGATAGCCCTCGGTTGTCTGCCCCGACGGCTCGCAGATCGAGAACCGGTCGACCAGTTGCCCCTCGTCGTCGTACTTGCTGTGTACCCATCGCCACTGAACCTCTCTACGTACCACGGCGGCACGGAAGGCAGCATCCTCGCTTCGAGTGCGCGGCAACACAGTGAGGAACCGACCGCCGCGCTGATGCACGTAGGCCATATTCTCGGTCGTGGCGAGCTTGCAGTCGGCGATGTAGAGGAAGTCACGGCGGCCAGTGAGCTGGCAGAGCAGATCCCAGGTTGCCTGGTGAGAGCGGTCGTCGGTGGCATTGCCACTCTCGACGCGAAACTGCACCGGCACAGCGCCATCGCCGGTCACGGTGAGAACATAAAGTAGTTGTTTGAGGTCGGGACGGTGGTCCTTGTTGTGGCCCCAGGTCACCGCCAGTCGCAATCGTCCCCGCAGAGTCTGTTCTCGCTCGGCCGACTCATAACTCCCATGGAAGGTGATGGTAGTCGAGTCGTTGTGCAGCTGGTCAAGGCTCACGTCAAATTCACGGATGGCGTGAGCGGCAACGTTGAGAGCCAGACCCGGGATGTTCGTATCGAAGAGGCGGTCAAGAGCCCGGCCGATGCGATCGTCGTTGAGCGCGGCCACCTGAGCGTCCGACAAGCCGAGTAATCTCGGCTCGTGACGAGCCGCCCACTCACCGACACCGTAAAGCGGCTCGCGTGAGATCAGCAGGTTGCGAAGCAGCACCAGCAAGGCCGTCGCCGTGGGGATGCGAGTGCGTCCATCTTCGTGCGGCAGGTGGTCAGCCAGGAAATCGCGGAGGCGCAACCGATCGAGGAAGCGCTCGACAAGAGGAAGAGCGGCAATACGTCGCGAGTTGAGCGTTCGCTTGCGTCGCTTTGATCGAGCTGTTTCACCAGGGAGTCGGGGTCGTGGAGGTTCATCCATGTGGGCGTTTCCATCAGGTTTGCAGCAGGCTGATTGATCTCGGCGACGGAGCCTCTCAGAGTCGTCATGGGAGCGAGCCGATCGCCGTAGCACTCGCCGCAATGATGGCGGAGTCGATCGGGGCGTCAAGGGGCAGAAAATCTTGTAATTCACTTATGAAAATTCGCCTTGACGTAAGTCACGGCCCGCTCGACTTACGTTCACGGCCCGTGTCGCAAGTCGTCGAAGCAAAAGTCGCGGCGCGCGGTTAGACATTGCCAAGCCGTAGGACAAGGCAAAGAATAGCTCGGGTCGACTGGATACTCGCCCGGGCAAAGACCAGGATCGAATAATGACCCGATGACGATCCACGCTTGGCTGCTTACTGAACCTGCAGACCGTCCCGACAATTTGGCCTCAAGCCAAATTCAGAGAAATGAAACGGAGATGTGCGGAAAGTAGGTCATACTGCTCAACCTGCCGGGCATTACCCGCCTTGATCACAAAGACCGCACGTCCGAGTCAGAGGCAATGACCGACCTCCTTTGGTTCCCAACCGGTGGCGGCAAGACGGAGGCATACTTGGGGCTCTCCGCCTACACGATGGGCCTGCGGCGGCTCCAGAGAATCGTGGCCGGGCGTTCCGGGGAGTTCGGCGTTGCTGTATTGATGCGGTACACGCTACGTTCGCTGACCATCCAGCAGTTCCAGCGAGCCACCGCCTTGATCTGTGCCTGCGAGTTGATCCGCCGTAACGACGAAAAGACATGGGGCAAGGAGCCGTTCCGCATCGGGCTGTGGGTGAGACAGAAGACAACCCCGAACATGACCGACGCTGTCGCCGAGGCGATCCAGCAGGAACACGGCTGTAAGTACAAGGAACCAGCCCTTTGAACATTAGTTTTCGTCCTACTCAATGAGGCGGTAAGTCGAGAAGTGTTTGTGTTTTCTGTTGTAAACCGGCTTCTTGTCCGGTGGCTTCTTGGAACCGCGTTAATTTCGGTGCAGCTCCGCCATGTTCACCTGCCGAGCGATTTCCGTCAGCAAGCTTGCCATCTCCTTTGCTCCCAACTTCTATCACCCTTGCCACTTTTCCGCCGGACGATATTTCATCAGCGTGCGATACTTGACCGCAATTTCGTCCACCAGATAGTATTCGGACACTTCCGCTTCGGCTTCCTTACCGTAAGGCCGCTCGGAGCGACGCTCGTACTACTGCCAGCACCGCGTTGCTGGCCACCAACGACATTGCGAAGGCGAACAAGGCCGCCTTTAGCTTTCCCAGACCTGGAACCTCACAATGCAGCGAGACTGTCAGCAACTGAAATTGGGTCTCCGTTTCCCAGCCATAATGCCTCCTAAGACAAAAGCTATATCTGGCTCCCGCGAGGCTCTATTGCCTCGCGGGAGCCAGTGGAATCCCCGGGCGTCACTTGTTCTTTCGGATTTTCGGCGTCGTCAACTCTGCCGGAATGGGCAGATCACGCCTGGTGCGTTGATACTTGCGGAGTCGGGTCAGTCGTTTCAGTTCTGTGCCTGGGGCTCGAATCGCCCAGTGACCGCCAGGCACCGGTAACTTTCGGGCTTGTATCCACCCTACCTTTCGCCAGCGGTGCAACGTTGTCGACGGCATTTGCAGTTCGCGGGCTAGATCCGTCAAGAGCCACTCGCCACGCCCGAGCATGCCCTGTGCTGATAACGCACGCGGTCGCGGTCCGCTTCGTCCACCTTTGGCAAGGAAGCCAGCGACCATGTCCTTCGTAAAGCGTTGCGCTCGCTTGGGCGGATGAAACCCCTCCTCATTCAAGCTCCGGGCGACTTGTGTCATCGTCTGGCCTTGAGCGCGCAGTTCCTCGATCCGGGCACGCAACTTCGTGTAGTTGGCCAGCTGGTCGTAGCGTTGCACCGCACGCACCAAAGAATGCTGGCTGACGAAACCACCCGTCCAATGGATCGTGACTTCGACCTGGTCTGTCTCGCCACGGACCATTAACTCAATCCGCTCGATGAGGAACCGCACCAGGCGCTGCCGGTCGGCGGGCGTGGTCGTCGCGGCATGCCACAAGGCCGGTATGGCCTGCGCCAGCGAACGAATCTGCTCGCGCTCGGCAGCCGACAAGGTTGCGGGCTGGTCGCGAGCGAATCGATCGTACTCCTCTTCGAGACGACGTTGCTCACGCAGCGATTCTTCCCAGCGCCGCTCCAATTCGCGGCCCACCAACCGATTCTCGGGCTCCACGGCGTGATAGTGCCGAGCAGCCCTGTCGGTTTGATAGCGGGCACGTTCGAGTTGTTGCTGCCAATGGCGATGCAAGCGTTGCCGTTCCTGCTCGACATCGGCGGCTGCGGCCAGATGCAATTCCAACGCCGCAGGTTGCAATGCCGTGAGCACGTGCTGACTCACGAATGCGTCAAGCCTCTGGCCGGAAAGGCTCTGACAAGGAGGCTCACTGTAGTCGACGGCACCCCGCAGACAGCTGTAGCGCAGGCCGGTACCGGCGTTGGTGTACTGAACTAGCAAGCGGCGGCCGCACTTGCCACACACCAGTAAACCACCCAGGAGCGACGGGCCCTGACGCACGACGCCCAGGCTCTCAGCATGGGCGCGGTTGGAGTCCAGCCGCTGCTGATTACTCCAGAACCGCGTTGCCGTGATGTAGGCAGGACAACGGTCTTCCAGGAGGACCAGGCACTCCTTGGGCGGGCGTACCGTGCGGCCCGTACCCGGACGCCCGGCCACGCGGCGTCGAGCGTCTACGGCGCGATGACCCCAGCGGTAGTAACCCGCGTAAATCGGACGACGCAGCAGATTCTGCAAGGTGACCCGGTTGGGACGATGCCATTCGAGCTGGCCCCGGTTGGGGCCCGCATGCGGCCGGATCGGCATGCGGATTCCGTGCTCGACCAGATAACGCAGCACGCCATGGATGGTCCCCACACGATCGAACACATCGAAAATCATATGGATGACACTCTGGACTTGCTCGTCCGGATCCAGCGCGAATACTCCCGTTGGCAGTTTCACGTACCCGGCGGGAGGGTGGTTATACACCTCGCCTCGCCGTGCTTTATTCAGCAGACCCTGGTACATGCGACTTCGCAATATATGTAACTCTGCCTCGCTCATGGTCCCCTTCAGCCCGAGCAGTAACCGATCATTGTAATCGGTTGGATCATAGAGCCCGTCCTGATCGGCCAGCAAAGTTCGGAAGATAGCGCACAGCTCCAGGAGTTGATGCCAGTCTTTATTCGAGCGAGCCAACCGGCTCATCTCCAGGCCGAGAATCAACCCAACGTGGTCGAGGCCAATTTCGGCGAGCAGATACTGAAATCCAAGGCGACCTTCGGCTGATTGCCCGCTACGTCCCTGATCTTCATCAACGATCTCCACGCGGTCCTCGGGCCAACCCAGCAGTGCGGCGCGATGTACCAGGGAGTATTGCCGATCTGCGGATTCGCGATTCTCCAGCACCTGTTGCGGGGTTGATTGCCGAATATAGACGACAGCCTTCCGCTGAAGGTGCCAATCCTTGACCTTCAATGAAGTCAGGGAGAGCATGGGGTCCGTTGTCGCCTTGCCGGCCGAAGCCGTCACGTCGCACTGTGAGGAGTGCCGCAATCGCTGAGGCACGGTCTCAACGCACTTCATGCGTCGCCTCCTTCCGGTCGGGCAGGAGACGACGCGCCACCAGTTCGCTCAGGACCATGCAGAGCTGTTGCCGTTGTCCGAGAGCCAACCGGTCCCACAACCGGTTCAGTGGAATCGGTGACGTTGGCCCCGCTGGAGACGGGGGGGCGCACAAGAGCCGACGGGTTCGGACATGGTTCACCTCCTTGTGGCAAGAACTGACGATGCTGACACCACCGTGCCAGTTGCAATAACGCCGACACGCTGATTCTAGGCGGCCAATCGTTCGAGGTACAGCTCAATGCTTGAGCGGTAGTCGAATTGGCAGATCTCCCCGGACCACCTTCGCTCGTATAAGCTTCCGATCTGCTGGCCGTCGATCGACGCGTCGAGGATCGTCGTGATGACCTTGAACTGCTTGACGCGGTTGTTCTTGTCGCGGGCATCAACGCTCACCTGACGCATGGTCAGGCTTTCGGGGTAACTGCGGTACTGCTCCCCCGTCATGCCACGCGGCTTGTTGGGCCGTTGCCACACCAGGACGTCGCCGTCCGGCCCGCGCTGCAGCTTCTGGCTCCCCGCCCGCTTGTACTTGAGGCGGGCGACCAGGTCGATCCCGCGCTCGCGCAATTCACACACAAGGAAATAATTGTCGAACAGGGCGTCGGCCACGACCACGTCACCGGGCGACAGCGAGTCGTACATCTGCCGCAGAAGCGTGGTCTCGCCGGTGCCCTTGCCCTTGTAGGGCGCGATGGCCAGATCATGACAGGCGCCGGTCGCCAGCGACAGAAGCACAGCGACCCGGGCCAGGGGGAAGCCAATCCCCGCCTTTTGGGTCGGCGGCTGTGGGTAGCTCGCCCGGTTCTCCGGCGTGTCCGGCATGGACACGTGTGTCCCGTCGGCGATGAATACATTCCCCCCGATCCACTTCCACTGCTCCGCGGCTGCGGTCTGTAACTCCTCGGCGGTTCGCTGCGCCAGGGTGCGCAGGACGCCGGTGACGATGCGGCCTCGGGCATTACAGTAGCTGGCCGTGTTTGGCGAACACGTTCCCAGGCCGCTGGCCGCCCGGTGGGCGATGATGCGCGACACGGCGTCGTTGCAACTGTGGTCGTCGTTGAGCACCTGGGAGAGGAAGCCCCAGATGGTGGTGACGGGGGTGAACACTCGGTCTCGATACTTGATGCCATGCTCATTGAGAGCGTTGAGGATGTTCTGTTCGCTCAAGGAGTCGGCAAACGGCAGTCCATGGTCGCGCGCAAAGCGAGCGCGAACCTCCTTTAGGGTGATCATAGGAGGTCTCCTATGTCTCGAATGGAAGTGGTGCGAACCCAGGAACCGCCGCGGCGGAGTCCGGTCCAAAGAAAGCTCACACGAGCAGGAAGCGTCTCCTACCTCCATTATACCTGGTAAAGTTCAGCCAGGTCCTCCGTCAGCAACTCCACCAGGGTGCCAGCCTCCGCTTGCCCTTAAGCTAGTGCCATTCGTGTGCCATACCGACGCGCAACGCTTCGGTGTCGTCGGACCGAAGCGCAAGAAGAAGGGTGACTCGCTGAGCCGCTCAACTCCAGGGGTACCCCATCCGTGCTTGCCGATCCAAACGCGGTAGGCAGGGACGATTGTCGAGGCGATATGTTGGGTTCCGCAATCGCGCGTGCTCGAGTGCTGTGGTGAGCGGGTCTGAATGGCGAGAACAGACCTGCTCAGGAGGCCCTGCGGAAAGCGCCATACGGCGCAATCTCCTGGGAAATCACTGCGGCTGGCCAGGCCACGGCAGCTCGCATCGTCGCAGTCGACACCGTATCGAGGGTTCCAAATCGATCGGCCAGGAACGCCGGCGGAGAGATCGACCGCGGTGTGTTGACCCCGTCGATCGCCATACCGCGCCGACCACGCATTAGCTTACAGCGAGCAGGGTAGAACCCAGACCCCGGCCTTGCAAGAATTCCTCTGCCTGGTATACAGAAACACCCTAACCATGTGGATACATTATGGCGAAGCGTATTGCGCGTTTTTCCACGGCTGGTGTTCGTGCTTGGGTAAGGGCGCGAGCACCTGTCTATTCAGACCGTAAGCCGCCGGACCTGGGGCAAGCACCGGCAGGCTAGTTTCATCATTGCCCCAGGGAGCCTTTCCGTGGGCCTTCGGATCGTCGCACTGATGGGGCTGTTCGCTCTCGGACCGGGCTGGCTGGAGGCACAGGGAGCAGACGCCCCGATCCCTCAGAGTCCCCAGGCCCGGATGAAGCCTCGCGAGGTTCTGTACTGGAACGAAAAGTCACTAGTCGGTGCTTACGATCGGGTCGGCAGGAAGAGCCCGCGCTGGGACCACCAGGCGCACGAGGCGCTCGGGCTGATGGCTCGGTCCGTCAGCAAATCCAGTGATCCGCCGCCGTCGCCCGACGAGGTCCGCGCCGCGTTCAAGAGGGCTGTAGACGCCGGCTGCGACGACCCGCTCATCGTATTCACTAACGTCCGGTATAACGTCATGGGCCCCGACAAGTCTTCCGACAAGCCGCTGGCCGAGGCCGTTGACAGGCTGCTCAAGAGCGACTACCCGTCGGTCCGCAAGGCCACGGCGCTCTACATCTCAGCCGCCCGGAAATCCACCCGGGCGAAGACGGACCCGAAGGCGGCCCGGGAGTCGGTTGGCGAGGTCGACAGGGCCCTTGGATTGATTTCCAAGAGCTTCGCCGAGGACGGAGCCGGCACACCCCTGGAAAACGTGTGGCTCGAGAATCTCCGGAACAACGTGGCGGCAATCCTCAAGGCCACCGAGGGCAGTCTGAAAGGCGCATACGACCACGTCGACGCCGCGCTCGCCAAGGTGCCGGCGGCGAAGACCCTCCGGCTGATCTACCGTGGGACCTACTACAAGGAGTGGGCCTGGGAGGCCCGCGGCAAGGGTTTCGCCGACACCGTCAGCCCCGAGAACGCCCAGAAGTTTCACGACCGGCTCGAACAGGCCGACAAGGCCCTGCGCGAGGCCTGGCGCTCAACCCCGAGCATAACGCGATCCCGACCGTGATGCTGGAGGTTTCCAAGGGCCTGGGGGCGAACCGGCAGGACATGGAAACCTGGTTCGAGCGGGCGATGAATCTCGACTGCAACAACCTCTACGCCTGCGGCCAGAAGCTCAACTGGCTATCGGCCCGCTGGTACGGCAGCGACAAGGAGGTGGTCGCGTTTGGCCGGGCGTGTCGCGAGACCCGAAACTATCCCTCGGGGATTCCGCTGCTGCTCGTGACGGCGCATTTCTCCGTGTGCGACCAGCTGCCCGAGGATCAGATGAGGGAGTATCTGAGCCAGGATGAGGTCTGGAAGGACATAAGCGGTGTGTACGAGGAGCACCTGAAGCGGCGCCCGACGACAGGGCGGAACGTACCCGCTACGCTGCTTTCGGCTGGCTCGCCAAGCGGTACGACGTGGCCGCCAGGCAGTTCCGGTCGCTCGGTGACAGGTTTGTGGCCGACAAGGTTTTCTCCGAGGCCTTCTTGAAGCGCGCTCGACACGAGAGCCACAGCAAGGCCGGTGACGCTCCCAACTAACCCCACCGTGCGGCAGCCTTCCTCCGGGCCCTCTCCCGCCGGAACAGGCGGCGAGCGGCGGACCGGGCCCCACACGACCGCCTCAGGTCCGGCAGGCTGGGCTTTGCTGGCCATTCTACGAGTCCTACCGGGATAGGCTCTCAATGACGGTTGATGACGCGACTGTTGGGTCTCGGTCCATTACCGCACTCATCCCGAAAACGACCGATTTCGGGCTTCTTCGCCGCCGGCTCCTTGGGGTCGGTTCCTCAGACGGGAACCGCTGCCTCGGCGAGCCGGTGATGATGCCGCAGCCCCTGTGGACCTTGGCCCGCAAAGTGGCCCTTCGGGTTTTGCGCGGTCTGCTCAGACCGACGCGCAACCCTATAAGGATCTGCAGTCTGCTAATTTGGTAGGAAGTAAGCAGAGGAAGGGAATACGGCCTCTCCGAGAAGCTGCCGAGCGATCAGAGATACGACCTCCGATCGGGCCCGTGCTCATGATCACGAGTACGGCCTCAACTGAGGTGAACCCTTTTGGTAGGGCGTCGATTCCTGGCGGGCTGACGTTAACGGTCGGCTGGGCGGGGTCCTCGCGCCTTCCGTGCACGTTGTTTCGACTCGCGGCCTTCGCTCGGCGGGTCAACGGGATCCGCCCTGGCTGCGGCGGCCGCGAGCGGTTATCGAGCAGCGGCTTCTATCCAGCCGTGCCGGGTGGCTGTGCCCGGAACCAGGCCGGGGTAGCTCGAGGGCTCGCGCCGTTGGCGATCCTCGCAGATCCCCGCGAGGCGCCGGAATCGATCCGTGTTAGGAGTAGCTCCGAGCGCTTACTTCATTTTCACGATCATCTGATCGATCGCGCCGCCGAACTTGAACGGTGCACGGTCGAAGTAGTCGAGCGAGACGGGCGAGCCGAGATCGACGCCTACGTCGAACGTCTCGCTCGCGGTGAACGCCCCTGGCACGGTCCGCTTCACTGTCGTGCTGGCGACCTCCTTGCCGTCGACCTTGAGGACCACGTCCGCCGGGGCACCGGGCTGGCGATCGTCTCGATCACCTCGATCTTGTGCTTCCCGGCCGCGATCTTCGCCGTCGCTCTTGGCGATGGTCCGCTCGATGATCAGCATGTTGTACTCGTAGACGAGTTGCCCCTTGTCCATGTAGAGCGTCACGCCGCCGCTCGCGCCGCCGAGGGCGTACAGCACCCCGGAAGCGTCCTCGCCGACCTCGACATCGATCGCGACGTGGTTGCTCCGCTTGCCGAGGCCCGGGGCGGTGAACTCCGGCATGCGGGTGGTGGTCGCGTCGAACCGCCACGACTTGTACGGGCTGGCGATGACGTCCTCGGGATGGAACCGCGTCCACAGCCCGCCGCCGATGGGCAGCGCCTTGTTCGCCTTCGCCTCGGCCAGGAACAGTTCCTTCATCTTCGCCAGCCGTTCCGGCTCCTTCGCGGCGAGGTCGTCAGCCTGGGAGAAGTCCTTCGTCAGGTCGTAGAGTTCCCACACGTCCTTGTTCGCGTCCCAGCCCTTCAATCGGGCGGCGGTGCTCGGGCGTGTCCCACGGGACGAACGGCCCGAAGGTGCAGGCGAACCAGCCGTCGTGGTAGATGCCGCGGCTGGCGTTGTTCTCGAAGTACTGCGTCTTCTTCCGGCCCGGCGCCTTCGCGTCGGCGAAGGTGTACGCCATGCTCACGCCGTCGATCGGGTCCTGCTTGAACCCGTTCACCTCTTCGGGCGGCTTGATGCCGATCACCTCGTACAGCGTCGGCACGATGTCGTTGACGTGGTGGAACTGCGACCGCGGGGTCTTGTCCGGCTTGATCCCCTTCGGCCACGAGACGACCATCGGGTTGCGGGTGCCGCCGAAGTGCGCGGCGACGAGCTTGGTGGACCGGAACGGCGTGCTGCCGGCCCACGCCCAGCCGGCGTGGTACATGTTGTCCATCTTCGGCCCGCCCAGGGCCGGCAGCCCGCCGACCTTGTCCATCGCCGCGATTTGCTGCTCGATCGTGTTCGGGACGTTGTTCTGGGCGAGCAGTTCGCTGACGCTCCCCTTCTGGCCTTCGGCGCTGGAGCCGTTGTCGCCCCAGATGTAGAGGATGATGGTGTTGTCGCGGACGCCGAGTTGCTCCAGCCCGTCCACGAGCTTGCCGACCTGCGCGTCGGTGTGCTCGACGAACCCGGCGAACACCTCCATCAGCCGCCGCTGGAACGGCCGCTCCGCTTCCGGGATGCTGTCCCACGACGCCATCGTGTCGGGTCGCGGGCGTCAGCTTCGTGTCCGCCGGAATCCAGCCGAGTTGCTTCTGCCGGGCGAAGACGCGCTCGCGGTACTTGTCCCAGCCGTCGTCGAACTTGCCCTTATACTTGTCGGCCCACTCCGGGAAGATGTGGTGCGGGCCGTGGGCGGCTCCCGGGGCCCAGTACATGAGGAACGGCTTGTCGGGCGAAAAGGCCTGGTGCCGCTTGATCCAGGCGAGCCCCTTGTCGACCATGTCCTCGGTCAGGTGGTATTTCTCGCTGTGCGGCGGCTCGATCGCGTTGAGGTTCTCGTACAGCCGCGGTTCCCACTGCGACGTCTCGCCGGCGAGGAAGCCGTAGAAGTAGTCGAACCCGTGGCCGGTGGGCCAGCGGTCGAACGGCCCCATCGCGGTGGTCTGGTTGGCCGGGGTGTTGTGCCACTTGCCGAACGCCGCCGACTTGTAGCCGTAGTGGTGCAGCGTCTCGGCGATGGTGGCGGAGGTCTTCGGGATGATCCCGGTGTAGCCGTCGAAGTCGGACGCCCGCTCGGCGATGGTGCCGTTGCCGACCCGGTGGTGGTTCCGGCCGGTCAGGAGTGCGGCGCGGGTCGGCGAGCAGATCGAGGTGGTGTGGAAGGCGTTGTAGCAGATGCCCGAGTCGCGCAGCCGGGTCAGCGTCGGCGTGTGGACCTCGCCGCCGAACGTGTCCGGGAGGCCGAAGCCCACGTCGTCGATCAGCACGATGAGGACGTTCGGCGCACCGGGCTTGAGTCGCTCGGGTTCCTTCCGCCACTTCATCGTCGATTCCTGCATCGTCGGCCCGGCCACGCTGGCCGAGGGGACGGGCGGGAACGGCAGCACGCGAGCCGTCGTTCGGTTCCGATGGCTCAGAGGTTGTGGCGACGAGCAGTCCGAAGCCGAGTGATTGCAAATTGCAATCGACTGACCTTGTTCATCAATATCGCTCCTGGATGCCATCGCGGTGATTGTGGTTTGTAAGTGTGAGAATTCGGAATGTGGATGAGTCAGGTCGCTCACAGCCGTTGCATCAGCTCAAGATCGCCGGTTGCTGTCCCCCGCCGGATCGATCCGCCATGATGCGATACCGCCAGTAGGGGGCCGGATTGAGAAGTACGCGACCTGGTCCCTCGAACACCCGGACGATGCCCTCGCCCGAGGTGAAGCGACCCGAAGAAGTTCCTCGTTGCGCCAGGCGGACCTTCATCGCGACCCCGGCGTGTGTCGGGCGACGACATACTGACCCTCGGCCACGACTTTCTTCCCTTTCTCCAGCTCAATCACTTCGATGGGGCCACGCGTGGCCAGCACGACCTTGCCCGTGCCGCTGACCTTGGTCTGGAAGAAGAAGATCAGGCCCTCCCCCGCCCAGATGCTCGTCAGGACGCTCTCACGCTTGGAACCCACATCGATCGACATCTCGGAGGCCCAGATTTGGCGGCGTTCCAGGACCCATGTCTCGTTGTCCAGGTCCAGGACGTGGAAGCCTCCCAGGGACGATTCCAGAGTGATCGTCCCAGTACCTCTGTATACCGGGCGATGGGATTCAACTCGTCGGTTAGCATCGCCCGAATTGCGCTGCCGAGCTGGGGAATGAGCCGGGATGTGATCGTGATGTCGCCTGTCATGTAACACAGGCAGCGCCGGCCTCGGCGGGATCGCCTCGTTCTCAAGGATCGCGTCGACGTAGGTGGTGCCTTCGAGCTGATGGACTTTCGAATTGGGCCATGACAGGGTCCTTTTGCCAGAGGTCGGGCCATTCACTTGCCAGGACCACCCATGACCACATTCGTAGAGGGTCACGAACGCATCGGGCGGCACACTGCTGGGCCCACTCAGCGGCCGATCCATCACGACTATGAGCCCGATCACCGTGGCGATGAAGAATGAGAGGAGCCCCCCCAGGAGGAGGACATTGAGGAACCGAAGGTCAAAAAGATAGATAAAGCCAATATTGATCATGGCTCCGATAAGAACGACGTACCACAAGATCCCTGGCAGGCCAACGCCTACGCTATAGACACGCTCCCTTCGCAGGTCGCGGGCCTTTTCGACGGTGTCGATGACCATCTTGTGCAAGGTCGATTCACGCTCGGTCTTTGGCTCGAAAGCGCGGAGGCGTTTCAGGAAAGAACGTATGGCGGCCGAACCAGCCATGGGCATCTTCCCCTTCTGCTGTTGCGGCCAGTCCTTCTCGATTGTGACGAGGCAGTACTTTTTCAGATCTCCCTGTAGTTCCGCCGCCAGAGTCGCAGGGTAAACGTCGATAAAGTCCCGCCATAAACACCGGCAAGCACGAGTGCCTCTCCAGAGACAAGTTTTTCGACGTCGGTCTGGTTTTGATACGCGGCCACGGCCAGCAAGCCGAGAAGCAGGCCGTAGAACACGCCGAAGCATGACAGCACGGCACTGACGAGGCCGTTCCGAATCAGCCTGCTTCAGGGCGAAGAAACGCAGGATGGGCCGGATCAGGAGCACGCCGAGCCAGGTCCCTCCCACGAACACGAGAATCGCGAGAAGCATGACATGGGAAGCCGTTTGTTTGAAGATCCAGTCGGGCATGGTTGTTCATCGCCTCGGGCCATTAGTTGTCGACTCGGCCTCCTCGAGGCCGATCCCGGGAAGCATGCTTGAGTACAATCCTTAGTCCTGATGACTAGCCCACTGCAGAACCCGTAAGTCGCCCTATTTCTTGGGATACGAGATTTTCGTCGTGCCGATGGTGCCGTTGAAGGCGAACGGCGCCTGATCGAAGTAATCGAGCGAGACAGGCGAATCCAGGTCGGATCCCGATTCGAAGGTCGCATTCGAGGTGAAATGGAGCGACATGGCGGCCGGGACCCGGCCCTGCGCCACGACGTTGCCATTTACCTTCAGGGTGACGTCCATCGGTCCGCCGATCTTGGCGGCCAGCTTCGATTCGACCTCCACCTTCACTTTGCCGGTCGGCAGCCTGTCCTTGGACTTGAGCTTCGTGCGCTGGACCTCGAACGAGGTTGAACTCATAGCAAAGTGCCGTCTTTCACGTAACAGGTGACGCCGCCGGAGAAGCCCGCGAGAGCATAGAGTACGCCGTTGGCATTCGCGGGCACGTCGAGATCCATGGTCACGACGCTGTTATTCTTGCCCAGCTTGGGCGCGGCAGATTCCGGCATCTGGTGATGGGGCCGTCGAAGGTCCACTCGGTGAGGGAAGAGGCTGGCGCGTCCTCGGGTGGAACATCGCCGTGGACCACATGCCACCGCCGATGGGCAGGTTCTTGTTCTTCGTCGATTCGACCAGGAAGAGCAGCCTTCATCTCTTCGAGTTTCTCGGGTTCGTGGCGGCGAGGTCGTTCGCCTGGCTCCAATCCTCATCGATGTTGTAGAGTTCCCACTTGTCCGTCAGTGGCGACCATTCCTTGATGCCTTTCGGCATCCCTCCACCCACGGCTCGCGCGGCCCGGGGGCGCTCGCGAACCAGCCGTCGTGATAGATACCACGGCTGGCCATGATGTCGAAAAACTGGGTCTTCCGCGTCCCGGTGCCTTGGCATCGCCGAACGCGTAAACCATGCTGACGCCGTCGATCGAATCCTGCTCAAAACCGTTCACCACCCGGGGCGGGGTGATCTTCGTCAGTTCGTAGATCGTCGGCACGATGTCGATCACGTGGTGGAACTGCGGCCGAGGCGTCGGATCGGCCTTGATCCGGCTTGGGCCAGAGACGGCCAGGGGCTGGCGGATACCACCAAAGTAGGCACCCATCAGTTTCGTTCCCTGGTAGGGGGTGCTGCCCGCCCAGGCCCATGCAGCGTGATACATGTTGTCGGTCTTCGGCCCGCCGAGGACGTCGAGCCCGCCGAGCTCGTTCAGTGCCGCGATGTGTTGCGAGATCTTGGTCGGGATTCCGTTCTGAGCGAGCTGCTCGCTGATGGTGCCATTCAGGCCTTCGGACGAGGAACCGTTTCGCCCCAGATGTAGAAGATGAGTGTGTTGTCGAGCTTGCCTTGCTTTTCAATCTCATCGATGACCCGGCCGGCATTGTAGTCGGCGTGCTCGGCAGAACCCGGCGAAGACTTCCATGAGGCGGCGCTGAAAAGGCCTTCTCGGCTTCGGGGATGGAATCCCACGAAGCCATCGAAGCGGGGCGCGGCGTGAGCCTGGCTTCTGCGGAATCCAGCCCATGGCCTTGGCTCGCGCGAAGGTTCGCTCACGATACTTGTCCCAGCCGTCGTCGAACTTGCCCTTATACTTGTCGGCCCATTCTTTCATGACCTGGTGCGGCCCGTGCGAGCTCCCGGCGCCCAGTACATCAAGAACGGCTTGTCGGGCGCGTAGGCCTTCTGTTCGCGGAGCCACCTGATCGCGTCGGTCGCGATGTCGTCGGAGAGGTGGTAGCCCTTGGGTTTCTTCGGTGACCTGGTGGTGTTACGCGTGAGGGTCGGTTCGTACTGCGAGGCCTCACCAGCGAGGAAGCCGTAGAAATACTCCAACCATAGCCGGTCGGCCAGTAATCAAACGGGCCCTTGGCGTGATCTGCTCTTCAGGCGTGTTATGCCACTTGCCCCAGCGCCGGTATTGTAGCCGTAGTCCTTGAGCACCTCCGCGACAGTCGCCGACGACTTTGGGATGATGCCGCTGAAGCCGTCAAAATCGTTGGCAATCGCCGAGATCTGGCCGTTGCCGACGCGGGTGTGGTTCCTCCAGTCGAGAATGCCCGAGTGGGCGAACACATGGCAGTCGAGTGGAAACGATTGAATGAAATACCCGCCTTCGCTACCCGATCGAGCGTCGGCGTGTGCAGTTCACCGCCGTCAGGTCGAGGGCGTGCCCGGCCCGACGTCGTCCATCAGGATGATGAGGATGTTCGGTGCGCCCTTCGGCCAGTTGCTTCGGCTCCACGCGCTTCTTGTAGGTGGAATCCTGAATCGTCAGACCCGCGGTGGAGGCGGACGGCGTGGGTGGGAACGGCAGGACTTCCTGGGCCAGTTTGCGGGCGCAAGAGGGCGGAGCGAGCACGAGGAGCGGGGCGGTGAAGAGGGATCTCATTCTGCTCATCTTGGTCGGCTCTTAAAGTTGGTTCGGAGATGCTCGATCCCGACGGTGGACCAGCGTCTTGCTTCGGAGTCGTGACCTTACTGGCTTTTCTTGATCTTGAGGATCTGCGATTGGATATCCTCGATCGTCTTGCCCATCTGGGCGTCGAGTCCCACCTGGCGTACGGGGAACTCCCGGAAGGACAGGAGGTGTTTCTCGGCCATGCCGACGATCGGCGTGAGAACCCAGGTCTTGTGCTCCGCATACTGACGGTTGACGTCGCCAGTCTGCCGCTCGAAGGGGTCCATGCGGGAGGTTGGTGATCAGGGGCCGGCCCAATCCAACCAGGGGATCGTCCCAATGGCCGCCTTCCTTCATGGAGAATGTGACCTTGAAGGAATCGTAGCGGATGGCCGTGCGTACGGTCTCGTCGTAGTAGAAGACGAACTTGCGAGCGGACTTGTCACTCTTGCCCGTGAAGAGGGAGGTCTGATCGTAGCCGTCGAGGTGGACCCTGTAGTTTCTGCCGCCGAACACGGCGCCTTTCTTGAGCTTTTGCACGACGTCCGGCTCGCCCGCGGCGGAGGCCAGGGTCGGTAGCAGGTCCGTCATATCGACGATCTCCCCCTCGAGACGCGGCCCGCCGTGGCGCCGGGCCAGCGGACCATGCAAGGGGCCCGCACGCCTCCCTCCCAAGTGGTGCCCTTGTCGCCACGGAAGGGGCTGGTGCCGCCTTCCGGCCACATGTATTGATAGGCGTTGTTGTCTGTCACGTAGACGACGATGGTGTTCTTGTCGAGGCCGGTTTCCTCGAGCTTCGCGAGAATCCGACCGACGTGTCCGTCGTGCTCCGCAAGGGCGTCGCCGTAGGCGTCCTCGCGGCCTGCGCGGGACCTCCCCGCACTCCGTCCCTGGAGTGGAAGAATACGTGGAGGCGAGGAGCAGTGCCAGAGGAAGAATGGCTCCTTGTCCTTCGCCTTGCGGTCGAGGAAACCGGCCTCGACAAGAACACCATCGTCGTCTACGTGACAGACACACAGAGGCGCCTATCAATACATGTGGCCCGGAGAGGCGGCACCAGCCCCTTCCGTGGCGACAAGGGCACCCCTGGGAGGGAGGCGTGCGGGCCCCTTGCCGTGGTCTGAGCCCGGCGCACCAGGCGGGCCGCGTCTAGAGACAGAGATCGTCGATATGACGGACCTGCTACCCGACCCTGGCCTCCGCCGCGGGCGAGCCGGACGTCGTGCAAAAGCTCAAGAAAGGCGAGGGCGTTCGGCGGCAAAACTACAGGGTCCACCTCGACGGCTACAATAGAGACCTCCCTCTTCACGGGCAAGAGTGATTGTCTATTAGTACTACGACAACGAGACGAGACCGTACTCACGGCCATCCGCTACCATTCCTTCGAGGTCCGTTTCTCTCCATGAAGGAAGGCGGCCATTGGGGAACAACAAGTTGGTTGGATTAGGCAGGCCCCTAATAAACCAACCTCCCGCATGGAGCCCCTTCAAGCAGCAGACTGGTTCGAAGTCAACCGTCAGTATGCGGAGCACAAGACCTGGGTTCTCACGCCGATCGTCGGCATGGCCGAAAACACCTCCCTGTTGTTCCGGGAGTTCCCGGTACGCCAGGTGGGGACTCGCGCCAGATGGGCAAGACGATCGAGGATATCCAATCGCAGATCCTCTAGATCCAAGAAAAGCCAGTAAGGTCACGGAGCTTCCGAAGGCAAGACGCTGAGATCCACACGTCGGGATGGAGCCCGTCTCCGAACCAACTTTAAGAGCCCGACCAAGGATGAGAATGATATGCTCCTTCACACCGCCCCCGCTCTAGGTGCTTCAGCTGCCGCTGCTTTTCGACACCGGCAATACTGGCCCAGGAAATCTTGCCGTTTCCTGCCGTCCCCGTCCGCCTCCACTGCCGGGTTCACGCATCCAGGATTCCGTCTACAAGAACGCGTCGAACCGAAGCATCTGGCCGACGGCGCGCCGCAATATCCTGATCATCCTGATGGACGACCTCGGCCCGGCACACCCTCGACCTACGGCGGCGAGATTCACACCCCCACCCTCGATCGCGTCTCGAAATCGGGGATCTCCTTTAACCCGGTTTCCATTCCACGGCCATGTGTTCGCCCACTCGCGCCTCGCTGCTTACCGGCCGCGAATCATACCCGGGTCTGCAACGGCCAAATCTCGGCCATTGCCAACGATTCGATGGGCTCCAGCGGCACCATCCCGAAATCATCAGCGACTGTTGCCGAGGTGCTCAAAGACTACGGCTACAATACTGGTGCCTGGGGAAAATGGCACAATACGCCCGAGGAACAGATCACTTCAAGGGGCCGTTCAACATCTCCGGCCGACCGGCTACGGTCTTCGAGTAACTTCTACGGCTTTCCTGGGGAGGCCTCCCCAGTACGAGCCGACCCGCTGGTCGCAACACCACCCAAGTCACAGACGAGAAACCGCAAGGCTATCACCTAACTAGGACATCGCATCGGACGCGATCAACCTGCGGCTCCGGGAACAAGGGCCTACGCCCCGGACAAGCCCGTTCTACATGCTATTGGGCGCCGGGCGCAGGCGCGGGCCCACGCCAGGTCATGAAAGAATGGGCCGACAAGTATAAAGGCAAGTTTGACGACGGCTGGGACAATATCGCGAGCGACAACTTTGCCGTGCCAAAGCCATGGCCAGGATTCCGCAGAATGCACAGCTACGCCGCGCCTCGTCCGATGGCTTCCTGGGACTCCATTCCCGAAGCCGAAAACCTTTTCAGCGCCGACTGATGGAGGTCTTCGCCGGATTTACCGAGCACGCCGACTAGAGCGCCGGCCGGGTCATTGACGAGATCGAGCGGGAAGGCGAAGCTGGCCAAGGCAACGAACCGTTATCTTCTACATTTGGGGCGACAATGGGTCCTCTTCCGAAGGCCTCTACGGCACCATCAGCGAGCAACTCGCCCAGAACGGAATTCCAACCAAGATTTCCCAACACCTCGCCCACTGGAGGAACTCGGAGGGCTCGAGGCTCTCGGCGGCCCAAAGACCAACAACATGTACCACGCCGCATGGGCGTGGGCCGGCAGCACCCTACCAAGGCACTCATACTCCATGGGCCCCTCTCGTTCGGTGGCCGCCAGCCGTTCTCGGTCTGTTGCCCGGCCGAAGGTATCAAGGCCGGACCCGCCACGCCACGGCCCGCAGTTCCACCATGTGATTGACTACTCAGCCAGAATCTACTCAAAAACCCACCAAGATTACCCCCCCCGCGTTTGGTCAACGGGTTTGGCCAGGAATGCATCAACGGGGTGATTATGGCTTATGTGTTCGGTGACCCAGGCCCCGGGACTGGGGATGGCCAGTTCTTCGACCATTATGGCCAGCCGCGGTACCTATCACGACGGCTGGTCGGCCAGCGCGGCTCGGGCCGCGCGAGCCCTGGGTCGGCGGGATGCGAAAGGCGTCAAGGGATGGTCGCCGCTGACCGACATGGGAACTTACGACATCAACGAGACTGGAGCCAGGCGAACGACCTGGCCGGCTCTGCCCCTTCTAGAAACTCGAACAGATGAAGGCCCTCTCTCATGCTCCGAATGCGACGAAGAACAAGAAAGTGGCCCATCTGGCGGTGGATTGTGGTCCACGGCGATGTTCCACCCGGAGATCAGCCCCCCTCGTCCCTCGCCGAACGGAGCCTTCGACGGCCCCATCACCCAATGCCGGAGATCCGCCGCGCCAAATTGGGTAAGGTGGGCATAGCGTTGTGACCATGGACTGGACGTGCCCGCGAATGCCAACGGCGTGCTCACGCTTTGGCCGGCTTTTCCGGCGTCACCTGCTACGTGAAGGAGGGGCATTCTGGCTACGAGTTCAACCTCTTCCGAGGTCCAACGATGCAAGATCAGAGCCGAAAGAAGCTGCCGACGGGCAAGGTGAAAGTTGAGGTCGAGATCGAAGCTGGCCGGCAGGATCGGCGGTCCGAATGGACGGTGACCTTGAAGGTAAATGGCGAAGCCATGGTTGTGGCGCAGGCACACATCCGGCCGCCGTGTCTCTTCATTTCACCTCCAATGCAACCTTTGACATCGGGCTGCGACCTGGATTCGCCCGTATCACTGAGATTCTACGACCAGGCACCGTTCCCGTTCAACGGCTCCATCGGCATAACGACGAAAGTGGCGGAAACATGCCAAATAGGGTACTTACGGTTCTCAGGAGTCGGCTGAGACATCAGAAGCTGGGATTGTACTCAAAGCATGTTTCAGGAATCGCCCTCGGAGGAGGCCGAGGTCAAAGAACAACTATTCACCGAGGCGATGAACAACCATGCCCAACTGGATCTTGGAACAAAACGGCTTCCCATGTCATGCTTCTCGCGATTCTCGTGTTCGTTGGAGGACCTGGCTCGGAGTGCTACCTGATCCGGCCCATCCTGCGTTTCTTCGCCCTGAAGCAGCTGATTGGAAGGTCCGCCTCGGTGCCGAGTGCCGTGCTGTCATGCTTCGGCGTGTTCTACGGCCTGCTTCTCGGCTTGCTCGAGGCCAGTTGCCGCGTATCAAAACCAGACCGAGCATCGAAAAACTTGTCTCTGGAAGAGGCATCGTGCTTGCCCATGTTATGGCGAGCTTGTGGACGTTTACCCTGAGACCCTAGCGGCGGAACTACAGGGTGATATTGAAAAAATAGTCCACAATGAGAAGGACTGGCCGCACGACACAGAAGGGGAGGGAGTCCATGGCTCGGTCGCCATGCGTTCTTTTCTGAAACGCCTCGCCGGTTTTCAAGCCAAAGTAAATCGACCTAAGATGGTTATCGACACCGTCGAAAAGGCCCGCGACCTGTACAGCGTAGGCGTTGGCCTGCAGATGTGGTACGTCGTTCTTATCGGAGCTATGATATCAACATTGGCTTTGTATATCTTTTTGACCTTCGGTTCCTCAATGTCCTCCTCCTGGGCTTCTCTCATTCTTTATCGCCACGGTGATCGGGCTCATAGTCGTGATGGATCGGCCGCTGAGTGGGCCCGGCGGTGTGTGCCGCCCGATGTCGTAACCTACAATGTGGTCATGGGTGGTCCTGGCAAGTGAATCAGCCAATACACAAAGGACCCTGACATGGCCCCAATTCGAAGTCCGTCGGCTTCGAAGGCACCACCTACGTCGACGCGATCCTTGAGAACGAGTCGATCCGCGCAAGAGCCAGCAGCATCTGTTACAGTGGAAAAGCGGCATCACGATCACATCCCGGCTCATTCCCCAGCTCGGAACGCAAATTCGGGCGATGCTGACCGAACAAGTCGATCCATCACCGGTATACAGAGGTACTGGGACGATCACCGCTCTCAATGCGTCCCTGCGGGAGGCTTCCATGTCCTGGATCTGGACGACGAGACATGGGTGCTGGAACGCAGACCGGCTGGCTGCGCTCCGAGATGCTGCCGATCGATGTGGGTTCCAAGCGTGAGAGAGCGTCCTGACTAGCATATTGCAGCAGAGCCTGATCTTCCTGCAGACCAAGGTCGGGCACGGGCAACATCAGGTACCATCGAAGTGATCCAGCTGGAGAAGGGGAAGAAAGTCGTGGCCGAGGTCGGCTGTCTGTCATCACCCGCACCGCCATGGAAGAGTCACCGCGCACAACGAGGAACTTCTTCGGTCACTTTGCACCTCCTGGGGCGAGGGTATCGTCCGGGTGTTAGAAGAAAAAGTGTACAGGTCGCGTACTTCGATCCTTGCCCCTCTGGCGGTTCGCATCATGGCGGTGGACGATCCGGCGGAGGACAGCAACCGGCGATCTTGAGCTGATGCAACGGCTGTGAGCGACCTGACCACATTTCGAATTGTCACACTTACAAACCACAATCCTCAATGGCATTCGGAGCGATCTTGATGAACAAGGTAGATCATTCCAATTTGCAGTCCTCGGCTCGGACTGCTCGTCTCCACAACCTCTGCAGGCGCCCAGTTGAACGACGGCTCCGTATCCCCGTTCCCGCCGATCCCTACGGCCAGCGTCGCCGGACCGACAATCCAGCAGTCGACGATCGAGTGGCGGAAGGAGCCGAACGGCTCAAGCCGGCATCCGAACGTCCTGGCTGCGTGTCCATCGACGAGCGTGAGCTCCGGCCTGCCCGATACCTTCGGAGGCGAGGTCCACACTCCGACGTTGAGCCGGATGCGGCAAACTGGGCGTCCCTACAACGCCTTTCACACCACGTCGATTTGCTCGCCGACCCGCCGCACGATCCCTCAACCACCAGAACCATCACCGGGTCGGCAACTCGGCCGCCGTTGCCGAGCGAGCTTCCGACTTCGGACAGGCTACACCGGGATCATCCCGAAGACGTCGGCCACCATCGCCGAGACGCTGCATCACTACGGCTACAGGTCTGCCGCGTTTGGGAAATGGCACAACACCCGGCCAACCGGGGCCAGCTGCCGGACATGGGCCCGTTCGACCGCTGGCCCACAGGCCACGTTTTTATGGGTTCCTGGCCGGCAAGCTCCGAACCCCAGTGGGAGCCGCGACTGTACGAAAACCTAGACGCGATCGAACCGCCGCACAGCCGGAGAAGCGTGCCAGGCCTGACAGGAAGACATGGTGGCTCGCCTGGATCAGGAAACACCACCGGACGAGCCGTTCCTCATGTACTGGGCTCCAGAAGCCGCGCGCCGCCCGCGCCGCATCTTTCCGGAGTAGGGCCGAGCGAGTTAAGGGTAGCCGAGACGATGGCTGGACCAGTTCAAGCTCGCTCCGCCCCGCCGAAGCAGCTTGACTGGATTCCCGCCGATACGAAGCTGACGCCCCAACCCGACACGCTGGCGTCGTGGGACAGCATTCCTAAATGGAGCGGCCGTTCCAGCGGCCGAGTGATCGAGGTGTTCGCCGGCTTCGTGGAGCGCACCGACGCCCAGGTCGGCCGCTGTAGCAACTTGGCATCACGACGACGCCGTCGTCCTACATCTGGGGCAACAAGACGGCTCGTGCCGAAGGCCAGGAGGGGAGCGTCAGCGAGCTGCTCGCCCAGAACAATATTGCGAACACCGTCGAGCAGCAGCTCCGGGCATTGAACGGCCTCGGCGGGGGGTCTGCCCGCGCTGGCAGGCCGAAGACCGACAACATGTACCACGCCGGTGGGGGTGGGCCGGAAGCACGCCGTTCCGGTCCACCAAGCTCGTCGCCGCGCACTTCGGCGGTACCCGCAACCCGATGGTCATCTCCTGGCCGAAGGGGATCAAGCCGGAGACGAGCGCCCCAATCGCAGTTGCACCATGTCAACAATAGCTATAGAGGTCATCGGGATCGCAACCTAAGGAAGTCAACGGGTTCCAAGCAGGACCCGATCAACGGTGTGAGTATGCGGCCTACACCTTCCGCCGAAGACGAAGGCCCCGGGCCGGAAGACGACGCACTGTTTCAACAACGCCAGCCGGGGCGTTTACCACGACGGCTGGGGGCCTGATTCTCGGCAGTTCGGTCCTGGGACACCCCGAGTACCGCCGCGCAACTGAAGGGCTGGGATGCGGAGAAGGATGTCTGGGAGTTGTACGACCTGTCGAAGGATTTCTCCCAGGCCGACGACCTCGCCGCGAAGAGCAGCAGAGGCTGACCGAGCTGAAGGCGTTGTTCCTGGCCGAGGCGAAGGCGAACAAAGCATTCCCCATCGGCGGGGAAGCTGGACCCGCTTCCATCCCGAGGGGACGTCATCGCCAGCCCGTACACGTCCTGGCAGCTCGACGCAGTGACCGCCCGGGATTGCCGGAGTTCGCCGCCCCCGGGCTCCGGCAAGCGAACCGCACGTGGCCATTGATGTAGAAGTCGGCGATGGAAGACTCCGGTGTTGTATGCCCTGGGCTCTTTCGAGTGGCGGCGTGACGCTCTATATGGACAAAGGAGGATTTCGTCTACGAGTACAACATGCTGATCATCGAACGTACGGTCGCCAGGACACAACGAAAGTGGGCGCGGGAGGCGCGAGATCCGAGGTGGATGAGACGATCGTCCAGACCTGGCACCGCGGCGGATGTGGTCGTCAAGCTCGATGGCAACCAGGTCGCCAGCACGACTGTAAAGGCACAGGTACCAGGGGCCCTCACCGGCGAGCGAGACGCTCGACGTAGGTGTCGATCTCGGCTCCACCCGTCTCGGCCGACTACTTCGAGCCATTGCACCGTTCATTTCAGCAGCAGCAATCGATCAGATGATCGTGAAAATGAAGTAAGCACTCGGAGCTACTCCTAACACGGATCGATTCCAGCGGGCTCCGCGGGGATCTGCGAGAATAGCCAACGAGCACCCTCGGAGAGCCCCGGCCTGGTTCCCGCGCGCCAGCCCGCGGCACGGCTGGATAGAAGCCGCTGCTCGATAACCGCTGGCCGCCGCAGCCACGGCTCCCGTTGACCCGCCGAGCGAAGGCCGCGAGTCGAAACAACGCGTCCACGGAAGGCACGGGACCCCGCCACCAACCGTAACGCAGCCCGCCAGGAATCGACGCCCTACCAAAGGGTCACCTCAGTTGAGGCCGTACTCGTGATCATGAGCACGGGCGGGGTGCGGTCGTATCTCTGATCACTCGGCAGCTTCTCGGAGAGGCCGTATTGCCTCCTCTGCTTACTTCCTACCAAATTCACGACTGCAGATCCTTATAGGTTTGCGCCACATCGTGAGCAGGACCGCAAGACCCGCAGGGCCACTTTGCGGGCCAAGGTCCACAGGGGCTGCGGCATCATCACCGGCTCGCCGAGGCAGCGGTTCCCGTCTGAGGAACCGACCCCAAGGAGCCGGCGGCGAAGAAGCCCGAAATCGGTCGTTTTCGGGATGAGTGCGGTAATGGACCGAGACCCAACAGTCGCGTCATCAACCGTCATTGAGAGCCTATCCCGGTAGGACTCGTAGAATGGCCAGCAAAGCCCAGCCTGCCGGACCTGAGGCGGTCGTGTGGGGCCCGGTCCGCCGCTCGCCGCCTGTTCCGGCGGGAGAGGGCCCGGAGGAAGGCTGCCGCACGGTGGGGTTAGTTGGGAGCGTCACCGGCCTTGCTGTAGCTCTCGTGTCGAGCGCGCTTCAAGAAGGCCTCGGAGAAAACCTTGTCGGCCACAAACCTGTCACCGAGCGACCGGAACTGCCTGGCGGCCACGTCGTACCGCTTGGCGAGCCAGCCGAAAGCAGCGTAGCGGGTACGTTCCGCCCTGTCGTCGGGCGCCGCTTCAGGTGCTCCTCGTACACACCGCTTATGTCCTTCCAGACCTCATCCTGGCTCAGATACTCCCTCATCTGATCCTCGGGCAGCTGGTCGCACACGGCGAAATGCGCCGTCACGAGCAGCAGCGGAATCCCCGAGGGATAGTTTCGGGTCTCGCGACACGCCCGGCCAAACGCGACCACCTCCTTGTCGCTGCCGTACCAGCGGGCCGATAGCCAGTTGAGCTTCTGGCCGCAGGCGTAGAGGTTGTTGCAGTCGAGATTCATCGCCCGCTCGAACCAGGTTTCCATGTCCTGCCGGTTCGCCCCCAGGCCCTTGGAAACCTCCAGCATCACGGTCGGGATCGCGTTATGCTCGGGGTTGAGCGCCAGGCCTCACGCAGGGCCTTGTCGGCCTGTTCGAGCCGGTCGTGAAACTTCTGGGCGTTCTCGGGGCTGACGGTGTCGGCGAAACCCTTGCCGCGGGCCTCCCAGGCCCACTCCTTGTAGTAGGTCCCACGGTAGTCAGCCGGAGGGTCTTCGCCGCCGGCACCTTGGCGAGCGCGGCGTCGACGTGGTCGTATGCGCCTTTCAGACTGCCCTCGGTGGCCTTGAGGATTGGCGCCACGTTGTTCCGGAGATTCTCGAGCCACACGTTTTCCAGGGGTGTGCCGGCTCCGTCCTCGGCGAAGCTCTTGGAAATCAATCCAAGGGCCCTGTCGACCTCGCCAACCGACTCCCGGGCCGCCTTCGGGTCCGTCTTCGCCCGGGTGGATTTCCGGGGCGGCTGAGATGTAGAGCACCGTGGCCTTGCGGACCGACGGGTAGTCGCTCTTGAGCAGCCTGTCAACGGCCTCGGCCAGCGGCTTGTCGGAGACTTGTGGGGCCCATGACGTTATACCGGACGTTAGTGAATACGATGAGCGGGTCGTCGCAGCCGGCGTCTACAGCCCTCTTGAACGCGGCGCGGACCTCGTCGGGCGACGGCGGCGGATCACTGGATTTGCTGACGGACCGAGCCATCAGCCCAAGCGCCCTCGCGCCCCTGGTGGTCCCAGCGCGGGCTCTTCCTGCCGACCCGATCGTAAGCACCGACTAGTGACTTTTCGTTCCAGTACAGAACCTCGCGAAGGCTTCATCCGGGCCTGGGGACTCTGAGGGATCGGGGCGTCTGCTCCCTGTGCCTCCAGCCAGCCCGGTCCGAGAGCGAACAGCCCCATCAGTGCGACGATCCGAAGGCCCACGGAAAGGCTCCCTGGGGCAATGATCAAACTAGCCTGCCGGCGCTCGCCCCAGGTCCGGCGGCTTACGGTCTGAATAGACAGGTGCTCGCGCCCTTACCCAAGCACGAACACCAGCCGTGGAAAACGCGCAATACGCTTCGCCATAATGTATCCACATGGTTAGGGTGTTTCTGTATACCAGGCAGAGGAATTCTTGCAAGGCCGGGGTCTGGGTTCTACCCTGCTCGCTGTAAGCTGATGCGTGGTCGGCGCGGTATGGCGATCGACGGGGTCAACACACCGCATGTCGATCTCTCAGCCAGCATTTGTCGGCCGATGGATTTGGAACCCTCGATACGGTGTCGACTGCGACGATGCGAGCTGCCGTGGCCGTGATTTCCAGGAATTGCGCATATAACGGCCCTTTTCGCAGGGCCTCCTGAGCAGTATTGCGCCGTTCGACCCGGCTCACCACAGCACTCAAGCACAATTGCGGAACCGAACATATCGCCTCGACAATCGTCCCTGCCTACCGCGTTTGGATCGGCAAGCACGGATGGGGTACCCCTGGAGTTGAGCGGCTCAGCGAGTCACCTTTCTTCTTGGCTCGTGACGAACACCGAAGCGTTCTTGCACATTGGGTCTGGCGCACAAATGGCACTAGCTTAAGGGCAAGCGGAGGCTGGCACCCTGGTGGAGTTGCTGACGGAGGACCTGGCTAAACTTTGCCAGGTATAATGGAGGTAGGAGACGCTTCCTGCTCGTGTGAGCTTTCTTTTGGACCGGACTCCGCCGCGGCCGGTCCCTGGGTTCGCACCACTTCCATTCGAGA
>CAWFAF010000054.1:0-7401 GCA_963813575.1 uncultured Planctomycetaceae bacterium | reverse complement strand
ACACAGGGAGTTCCACCGTCTTGAGGAACTCCTCGCCCAGCCACGTTTCCAGGTGATTCCGATTGAGCTTCTGCCGCATTGCGAGGCGGTGCCCCTCGGCGTCATGGTCCGTGGCATCATGGAATCTCTCCTGGACGCGGAGGCTCTCGAAGAGCTTCTCCGGGTACATGCTCCCGAACAATTTACCCTCGAGTTGACGATTGACGCACTGGTCAACTTGCTCATCCAGGTTTCCGCAGGCCAGCGTGCCTCCGTGTTCGCGGCCTACACCGCCGACCAAGCTGTGCCGGAACCGACGATCCCCACCAGTTATCAGGCACTCTACGGCAAACTCGGACGGATGAATCCCAATCTCAGTGAAGCCATTGTCCGCTTCTGCGCCGAGAAGCTGAGGCCGATCCTGAAAAAGTTGCCGCGAGCCGACGAGCCGGTTCTTCCGGGCTACCGCACCCGGATCCTCGATGGCAATGTCCTGACGGGAACCGATCATCGGCTCGGGGCGTTGCGTCAATGGCTCAACGCCTGCTTGCCGGGGAAATCGCTGGTGATCTTGGAGCCGGACTTGGGCCTGATCAGCGACCTGGTGCTCTGCGAGGATGCCTATACCCAAGAACGCGCCCTGCTCGAATACATCATGGATCGTGTACAGCCCAGGGACTTGCTGGTCTTCGACCGTAATTTCACGACGAGGGGGTTCGCTTTCGGCATCGCGCAACGCGGCGCTTTCTTCATCGGCCGACAACATAAGATCAATCTGCCCGTCACCCCTCTCAGCAAATTGGTCAAGTGCGGCAAGACCGAGACGGGAACGATTTATGAGCAGACCGTTCAAGCCACTGATCCCGAAACCGGCGCGACCTTGCTACTGCGACGCATCGAGATCCGCCTCTTGGAGAAGACGCGCGACGGCGAGCGGGTAATTGGACTGTTGACCAACTTGCCGGACACGGTCTCGGCAATGGTCATCGCGGAGATTTATCGCAAGCGGTGGACCATCGAGACCCAATTTCAGCTCCTGACCGTCTCGCTGCACTGCGAAGTGCCAGGGCTGGGGAAGCCGAAGGCGGCCTTGTTCGCGTTCGCGATGTCGTTGGTGGCCAGCAACGCGCTGGCGGTCGTGCGCGGGTCGCTTCGAGCGGCCCACGGGAAGGAAGCCGAGGCGGAAGTGTCAGGGTACTATCTCGCGGACGAGATCTCGGCCGAGTATCGGACCTTGGCGAAGTACATTCGAGCAGAGATGTGGGTAGGATGGAGGGAACTGGGTGCGGAGGAAATGGTCAGCTTGCTCACTGAGATTGCTCGGCAAGTGAACATGGCAGAACTGCTTCGAAATCAGCGCGGGCCGAAGAAGCCTCCGGAAAAGAGACCGATTTACAGCAGAAAACACAATCACTTCTCGACTTACCGCCTTCTCGACGAGACCGAGAATCCGTGTTGAGAGGGCTGGGCCTGAAGGGTCACGTCGAGTATTCCCTGGTGCGATAGGTTTTTTTCGGTGAGAGCTGGGTCGGTGCCGATCGTGATGCTACTGGACCGGTCGAAGGTGAGCTGGCCGCTGTGATCGACAAGGAGCAAGCGACCATGTCGAACCTGGAGCATAAGGGCAGCACCAAGTCGCCGAGCATCCGCACAGTGATCAGTGCGACCCGTATGCCCCTGACTTCGACGTTGCGCCTGGTGATCAACCAGGAGCCCGGTATCTCGTCTCGAGCCGTCCAGGCGGCGGACGGCCGCCAACGGCGTGCTGCCCTACAAAAGGTTGGCCTTGGTGGAGCAGGGCTTCCGGTGTTTCAAGGGGATCGACCTTCTGATACGCCCGATTCGACACCGCATCGCCGAACGGGTTCGAGCGCACACTTTCTTGTGTCTGCTTGCCTTCTACGTTGAGTGGCACATGCGGCAGGTGTGGGAACCGCTGCCAAACGCTCGATTCACATCCCATACAGGTCTAATCGCATACGGCCCGAGCGTCTTATAAGGTGACTTTATGTTTCATTAGACCCGGGCGGTTTTCTTGTTGCCCCGGAGTTCCTCTTGCGCATGACGGGCAACGGCTCAGTAAGGGCTGTCATGGTCGCTTGCCCGCTGCCCTCAGTGTGGCAGTGGCGGACCGTCGTGTGCAAACTGCTTCGGTTGAGTCGGACCGACGTGCGCAGAATCGGCAGCTCGTGAAGATTTCGCCACAAGGTCTGCGCCGCTGAAACCTCATGCTCTCTCATGGCGATCCGAGTCGTCCCGTGATCGTCTTGGCCCGTTGTTGACGGGGGCTTTCTCATGGTGGTTCAACTCACGGTCGAGCCGAGAGCGACTTGGTGAGTTCGTCCAACTCGGCGGCTGACAGCTTCCGCGCGGTGCGATCGAGCATCTCGCGGAAGTGGCGGACCCCTTCGACGGAGCCCGGGAACCCGATATTCCCGAGCGCGCCGTGACTCGTAGTCAGGATCGTTCCGTCCGGCTCGGTGATCGCGAACCAAGGTATGCCATCTCCCTGGGCTTCAGGAAGCTGGCTGATGACCTCGGCGGCGTGCTCGTCGACACCCTCCATCACCTTGACCATCACGAAGTTTTTTTCCAAGGTCGCATGATGCTCCTCGATCCAGCGCGCCAGGCGGAAGCACGGCCCGCAGCGCGGCCCGCCGTGCACGATCCATACGCGGCGGCCTGTCTTCCTTGCCTCCTCCCTCGCCGCGATCAGCGTGGCGAGCGCATTGCGCACAGGCGGCATGTTCTGTGTCAGAAACGCATCGCCAGTGGCGAGTGCCGTCAACCGCGGGTGAGCCTCGATGGGCTTCGCCGCGATCGTCTCCTCGTTCCCGTTGAGCGCGACCAGCACGACCGTTCCCGGCGAGGGGATCGGCCAGCCGAATTTCTTGATGGTCGCAGCCTCGGTCTTCAGCCCTGCCGGCTCCACGCGCACGGGGAGATATCTCAAGATTGCGCTGGCGCGGCCTTCGTCCAGGAGTGCATTGGCCAGGCTGGCCACATTCTCAGAGTCGTCTCCCAGGAGCACGATCATCGTGCGCATGCCGCTCGGTCGGACATTACGACAGGCGGTCGCGACCTCAGTGGACAGCGGAGGATGCGACGGACGAGAGCCCCGGTCCGCGGATTGCCTCCGGCTCGGCCTCACCACGTCGTTCTGCGCACTTCACCCGGCTGGAAAAGTCGACCCCGGGCGGAGATGAGGTACTCGGGATTCCTTCTCTCCGCGGCCGATGGTCAGTGCGAGCGGCACGGTCGCGGGTACCGCCGCGAATCGGAAACGTCCGGCGCCGTCGGTCACTGCCGCCGTGATCGGCTTTCGCCATAACGTCTCGACATACAGCTCCAAGGTCTGGCCGCTCATGGGCTGTCCATTCTCATCGAGCACGGTGCCGCTGTAAACGGCCGTCGCCGTCATGTTCACATCCAGCGACGATTCCTTCAGCCCAACCTGGGCGAACGCGCTGCGGTGCTTCTGGGGGTCGCTGAAGACAAGCGAGAGGTTTTCCGCATCGAACACGACCTTGAACGTACCGTCAGACTTGACTTTCGGTGTGAGCTCGGGAGGAATGAAACGAGGATCAGGACTCCAAGTGAACTATCATTTCCGGCGATGGTGTGAAGGGCTTGCCGTCGCTGGTGAGTCGCCCGGTGAGCTGCCGGTCACCCCGCCAGGGTCGGTGAAACACGACCTCGACAGGCTTCTCCGAGGAAACAACGATCGTCTGCTCCTCGTCCCAGGCCCCAGAGCTCACCCGCACGTTGTATTTTCCGCGGCCGGCCCCCGCGTGTGCCACCCCTTTGCCGTCGGTGCGCGAACCACGAACGGATCGTCGGCATGGCTGTGCGCTGCTTCCCACTCGGATGAAGCCACTGCATTGTCGTGCTGCCACCGACTTCCACCCAGGCGTTGGCGACGGGATCGCGGCTCGGTCCGCGCGTCACGCGAACAGTGACGGGAGTTGCACGGTGCAACGACATGGTGATTTCGGCGGGCTTCGATGAATCCTCCGGGAGAATCTGGCCCGACCAGAAATCGCTTGCCCACTCGAGATCGACAATCCCCAGCGCATATCCATGCGCTGAAGCAACGCGCAAGCTAAACGAGCCGTCGGCGAGTGCGCGTGCGTAAGGGATATCCCCAACATTTGCCGGGCCAAAGCCGTATCCTATGACCAGAAGACCCTGCGGACTCACGCCCGCCGGCATGACGAGACGCCCCTCGGTGGGTATCTTGCGCCGGGCGTGCACGGTGACGATTCGATCGGCGATGTGCTCGATATCGGTCTCGTCGAACTTCCAGTCAGCGCCTACCGAATCCACGTCGACGTATTTCAGCTTCGCGCGTGGGGCCCAGGGCACGTTCGCGGTGCCGTCGGCCTCCGTCCGCACGTGGGCCGCGGGGATGTCCTTGGCGACGACCCAGTGCGAGTCTTCGGTCCTGAGGCTGACCCCGAGCTCGAGGCCGCGGACCGGGCCGCCATCCGGATCTACCACGCGAATCTTCAGCGGTCCGGGCGGCATGAGGGAAAGTTGCGTCCTTTCCGCTGGAGCATGTTCGTCCAGCTCACTCACGCCCCCGACTCCGAGCTCAGGGTGCCAGGCGACCAGCTCTTGAAGTCGATCGGAAACAGGAAGCTGCAACCGGAGCTTGCCATCTGCTTCGGTGACGCCACGAACCTGAAATGCATGTCCCGAGGCCACGACCTGTACACTTTCCGCCGGGCGTCCCTCTGCCAGGACGAAGACCTCGTGCTTGATCGCAGGCGTCAATGTCAACTCGACCGGCGTCGCCGAAACAGACACAGACCGCACGGCCATCGCCGGGATGATCAGGGTTGTCTGATGATTCGTGTCCGCCGAACGCGCATACAATTGGCACCATTACCGAACATGCCCCGAAGTTGAAATCGACCGCCGCCGTCCGTGCGGGCAACCAGGAGCGGCTCGACTGACCCGACATCAGATCCGAATTTTGACTCCACGATCGCTCCTTGCGCCGGCGAACCGTCGGGCATGTGAACAATGCCGGTCAGCGTCACCAGCATGTCATCACCCTGCCTGGAGGCCCGCGCCGGCTCGTCGACGAAGGCTACGCCCCGAGCCAGGCCGCACGAGAGAATCAATGAAGCCAACGGCAGAGCACTACGCAGGGCAGTCATGTGTGTCTCCTCCGGCAAGCTGTGTCCAGAGAGGAATGGAAATGCCGAAGAAATGTGACACGCATCCCTGCGGTGGCTTGCCGTCTTGGCGAGCTTCAATCGGCATGAGCCCTATTCGTATCACCGAGCCCGATTCTAGCACTCCAGCCAGCGGAGTGCATTAAGACGAACTGGCCGAATCGTCCGCGTCACGCTCTCGTTAAGATTGAAGCGTGCAGGTTGAAGAAAGGAGGATCACGCGACGGCCTTCGAGTCGCTGGGCGTCGCCAAGGAGATCGCCGCGGCACGCTGGGGTGCAACATGGATGAAGTCTCGGGTGCTCACTTCACCTACAAAGAAGACGTCGCCCAACCCCGACAGTGGCATACTTTCAGGCCGAGCGAACGCACACTTTCAGTCTGGCGCAGCGCGCGTCGGTCGGATCGACGAATGGCACTAGCTTAAGGGTGTGGTGATCGGTCAGAAGCGCTGTTCAAGGCGGTGAAGGCACGCGGCTGCCCGCCCCTTGAGCGGTCGCCAGGTACCAGCGATTGACGGCGACGCGTCCTTGAGTCCGTTGCTGGCCTCTGGATGAGTCACTCTCCCTGCGACTGGCATCCGCTGTCCCTACGCATGACCGATGAGCGCAGGGAGGCTCGTGCCCACCCCTCGCGGCGCGGCCCGCCTTCAGCCAAAGGAATTATCCCACATACACACCGCGTTCTAGTACCACTTCTTGCGATTGTGCGCCAGTTTGGCGACGCGGCGAGGCTGCCCAAGTCGCTTGCCGGGCTTCGGCCTTCGCTTCCGCGCCCGCGGCTCCCATCTCCCCGGCCGGTTGCCGACGCGGTGGTAAGCGATCACCGCCAGCATCGCGTCGATCAGCGCCGGGCGATCCTTCGGCCGGGCCTCCTCGATCTTCGGGGCGAACGCCGTCACCGCCTGCTTGGCCCCCTTGAAGCTCACCTGCCGCGGCTCGATCCCGTTCTCGCCGGCGGCCACCGCCATCGCCGTGCGGAGCAGGTTGTACGCCAGCAGGTGGGCCCAGATCTCCTTGTGTACCATCTCGGGCGTCTTGCACCGCAGAAACTCCATCTGCATCACCGATTTGATCGATCTTATGTCGACTTCTCCATCCCACCTCCGCTCATACAGGTCGCCGAGCTGCCCGCCGTCGATCGACGCGTCGAGGATCGTGGTGACGACCTTGAACCGCTCGGCGCGGTTGTTCTTGTCGTGGGCATACACGGCCACCTGCCGCATCAGCAGGGTCTCCGGGTAGCGGCGATACTCCTCCCCCGTCATCCCGCGCGGCTTGTTGGGCCGCTGCCAGAGGATAACGTCGCCGTCGGGCCGGCTCTCCACCGTCCGGCTCCCCACCCGCTCCGCCTGCACGCGGGCGACCAGGTCGACGCCGAGCTGCCGCAGCTCGCAGGCGAGGAAATAGTTGTCGAACAGTGCGTCGGCCAGGACGACGTCGCCGGGGTAGAGCGAGCCGTACATCCGCCGCAGGAGCGTGGTCTCGCCGGTTCCCTTGCCCGCGTACGGGGCGATGGCCAGGTCGTGGCAGGCGCCGGTCGCCAGGGAGAGCAGCACGGTGACCCGAGCCAGGGGGAAGCCAATCCCAGGCTGCTGGACCACCGGCTGCGGGTAGATCGCCTGGTTCTCCGGCGTGTCCGGCATCCAGACGTGCGACCCGTCGGCGATGAATACATTCCGCCCGTTCCACTTCCACTGCTCCGTGGCCGCGGCCTGTAACTCCTCAGAGGTTCGCCGCGCCAGGGTGCGCAGGACGCCGGTGACGACGCGGCCTCGGGCCTTGCAGTAGCTGGCCGTGTTTGGCGAACACGTTCCCAGGCCGCTGGCCGCCCGGTGGGCGATGATGCGCGACACGGCGTCGCTGCAACTGTGGTCGTCGCTGAGCACCTGGGAGAGGAAGCCCCAGATAGTGGTGACGGGAGTGAACACTCGGTCTCGATACGTGATGCCATGCTCATTGAGAGCGTTGAGGATGCTCTGTTCGCTCAAGGAGTCGGCAACCGGCAGTCCATGGTCGCGCGCAAAGCGAGCGCGAACCTCCTTTAGCGTGATCATAGGAGGTCTCCTATGTCTCGAATGGAGGTGGTGCGAACCCAGGAACCGCCGCGGCGGAGTCGGGTCCGGACAAAAGCCCACACGAGCAGGAAGCGCCTCCTACTTCTATTATACCTGGTAGAGTCTAGCCAGGTCCACCGTCCGCTACTTCACCGAGGTGCCAGCCTTCGCTTGTCCTTAAGCT
>CAWFAF010000053.1:0-27904 GCA_963813575.1 uncultured Planctomycetaceae bacterium | reverse complement strand
TCCGGTGTCGTCGGACGAATGGCACTAGCTTAGCGCAAGCCATTAGTGAGCCTAAGGTTACGTCGAAAACCGCGGTCTTTGCTTCAAAGTTCGCTCAACTGAACACAGGCATACAACAGAAAACCCTCTCTTTCAAGCCCAAATGTAGTTTTCTACATGTCCGCAGAGTTGCATGAGTGGTCGCCAAGCAGTAGTCGTAACTCAAATTATAATAACGGGTTGCGCCTTAAGCTAGTGCCATTCGTGTCGTCGGACCGAAGCTGCGCACCGCCGACCTCGCAACAGCGATAAGGACCACGGCCGGTCAGCCGCAGGGGACGAGCAGCACACATCGATCCGCAACACGTCGGCCCGCCCACAGGCCCGATCGCTTCGCGGGACGCTCTGCTAGGCTGATGGTCTTCCTGAGGGAGGTCTTGGCGCGGCGGCGCGGGAGGAGTGGTCCGCGAACTGTCCCGACACAGGGCGATCCCGGTACAATAGACCAGCAACGGCAACTGCGGCAGCTCAGAGGAGGTTGTGTTCGCGACAGCGGCGCGAGTCAAAAGGAGGCACCATGCCGAGGCCGATGAACGATCTCGTGGTGGTCTTGCCGGGCATCCTCGGCACCGAGCTGAGGAAGGAGGGGCGTCTGCTCTGGGGTTTCCCAGAAGGCGTTGGCGGGCTGGTCCGCGCAAGGGGCGATCTCACCGCGCCGTGGCAGATCATACTCTCGCGCCGACGACCCGCACGCGGATGATGTCGGCGACGGGGTCGAGGCCAGTCGCGCTGGTTTCCGTGCCGCAGGTCGTCGCCGGACTCATCAAGACCGACGGCTACAACCTCATCCGCCAGCGGCTCTTCGAGGCGTTTCAGCTTCGACAAGCCGGGGCGGACGACGGCCCGGCGAATTACCTTGAGTTCCCATACGACTGGCGGCCGACCTGCGTGCCGCCTCCCGCAGGCTGAATCGGGTCGTCGCTGAGCGTCTTGAGAGCCTGCGCGAGGTGAGCGGCAACCAGAACGCGAAGGTCATCTTCATCTGCCACAGCATGGGTGGGCTTGTCGCCCGTTACCACCTCGAAGTCCTCGGCGGCTGGCAGAGCATGCCGTGCCCTGATCACCTTGGGCACGCCCCACCGCGGATCGGTGAACGCCCTGAATTTCCTCGCTCGCGGTTACCGGGCGCTCGGGGTGGACATGACGGCGGTGTTGCGCAGCTGCACTTCCGTCCATCAACTGTTGCCGGTTTACGAAATGGTAGACGTCGGGGGGACTTTCCGCCGCGTGGCCGACATCGCCGACGTGCCGAACGTATCGCAGCAGGCGGCAGCAGACGCGCGTCGTTTCCACGAAGAGATCCGGACAGCTGTCGAAGGCAGGCCGAACCGCGGCTATCTCATCTTCCCCGTCGCCGGCGTCGATCAGCGGACGCTGCAATCCGCAGAACTCTCCGCCGGGGAGTTGATGGCCAGCGAACACGTTCCGGATGACTGGCCGACCTACCGCGAGACCGGCGACTGAACCGTCCCCTACGTTTCCGCTATCCCTCTTGAAATGTCGGACAACCCGCAAGGGTCGTTCACCATCCCGACCTGCCACGCCATGCTCCAGAGCAGCGAGGCGGTTTGGAGGTACGTGCGGATGATCCTCGACCGGCTCCAGACCAATCGCTGGGTGGCGTTTTCAAGCCGCCGTCAGATGGGCGGGTTGGCGAACCGGCGATCCAGCTCGAGGTGAGCGACGTGTACGTCGACGCCGAGCCGGTGAGGATCAGGGCCAGGATCCTTCGACCGATCCCGGCCTTGAGGGGCCTGGAGGCCGAACTGTCCTCTGCCCACGGCGAGCGCATCGGCCCGCTGCCGATGGACCCGGAAGGCGAGTGGTGGGGAGCACGATCCCCGATCTCCCCGACGGAGTGTATTGCCTGAAGGTCAAGAGCATGTACGAGGGGCGGGACTCGCCAGTCCCTGTCGAGGACGTGTTCGAGGTTGCCCGACAGGCGGCTGGGCATTCGGAGGGATGATGATGCCTTGGCGATGGCCGCGAGGCGACCCCAAGATGCTCGCCGGGTTCGTGAACCCGGAAGCGGGCCGCTATCTGCCCGACACTTCCGTTTTCGACGGACGACCTCCGGCTGTCCGACGCGAACAACCGCGTCCGGCGTATCGTAAAGGCCATCTACGACGCGCTTGCCGCCCAAGGGATCTATTACGAATTGGATCAGTTCGATCCGGGCGCGACGGCGACCCAGGTCATTCGGCAGCCGGAGGAGATTCTCGCGCACAAGCGAGGAACCTGTCTGGACCTTGCCGCGCTTTTCTGCGGGGTTTGCCTCACCTATGAGGTGATCCCCGTGCTGCTTGTTACCGAGGATGAACAGGGCGGTCGCCATGCGTTAGCCGTCGTGTCGCTGACGCACGAACTGCGCAACTGCGGCGACAGCGACCGTCGGCTTTATGCCGACCTCGCGGACAATGATCCCCAAAAGCCACTCTTCGCTGACATGGCAAGGATGCGAGACGCCGTCGCGGGAGGCACCTACCTGGCGATCGAGTGTACCAGCTTCGCGTTTGGCGAAGAGTTGGCTGTCCCGAAAGGCTTTACAAGGGCCAACGGACGTCTTTCGTTCGACGGGGCTGTTGCCGCCGCAGACGAGCAGCTGCAGCGTGGCCGACTCCTGTTTGTGCTTGACGTCGCCGTGGCGCAGACAGTCTGGAAGATCCCGGTCGCACCGTTGGCGAACTACCGGGCCGACTGGGAGACGCTGGACCGCCAAGCCCGCGAGACGATGGGCGAGGTGGCGCTGCTCAGTCGGGACGCTCCCGCCGCTCCAGCGCACCGACGAGCTGGCGAGGGTCGCCGGGCGGCTGACCGGGCAAGGGTCCTGTTTTCTGGTGGGTGAATCAGGGTCCGGCAAATCGGCGATCGCGAAGAGCACCGCGGAGGGTTACGAGCTAGTGGCGTGGCCTACTGGAGATCTCCTCGATTCGAGCAGTTTGGTCGAACTGCAAGGCACCCTCGGTCTTCGCAACCCGATCGGCGAAGTACTGAGGACGGCGTCTGCCTCCTCCATCCTCGTTCTGGATGGTTTGGAAGGGTACTCCGAACGCGCCCTGCGCTCGCGGCACGCCTCATCAAGGAGGTAAAGAGGGGCGATAGTCCCGGCGGCACCCGCCTCTTGCTCGTAGCCCAATTCGATGCGGCGCGGCGGGTCGTAGACCGCCTCGTGGAGTTGGGCGTCGATCGGTCCTGGCTCGACCCTCTCGTCGTCGGCCGCCCGACCGAAGGGCAGGTCAGTTCCATGCTGGCCGGCGTCCCACAACTCCGGTGGACGGCCCTCCGGCCCGAGCTGCGGCCGATCTTGACGAACTTGAAGGTGCTTGACTGGCTCGTCCGGGCTCTGCAGTCCGGCACTTCCTCATTGGCGCCGCAAGAGATCACGGGGTTGACCGGGCTGATCGAGCGGCTATGGGAGGCGCTGGGTCGACGGCGACGGCGGTGGATACTCCCGCTCCGGCATGCTCCAGAAGCTGGGCGAGATCGAGGCGGAAACGCTGTCCGCCAGCGTCCCAGTGACCCGGCTCGAACACCCCGAACGCCAGACACTCCCGAGCCTCGTCACAGCCGATTTGCTGAAGGTCCGCCAGGAGCGGGTCCGGTTCTCCCACGACCTACTCGGCGACTGGGCACGGCTGCGTCTACTCGTGGGCGAGGGCACGCCTGCCGTGGCCAAGATGCGGGAGCGGGCTGCGTTGCTGCGGTGGCACCGTGCGATCCGGCTGTTTGGTCAGAGCCTCCTCGAGAGGGGTTCCGATGGAGTGGAATCCTGGCGGCGAGAGGTTGAACGTGCAGCCGACGGGTCCGACCAAGGGGTGATCCTGCAAGACCTGCTGCTGGAAAGCGTCGCCCTGTCTGAGAACGCGGCAGGCATGTTACGCAACGTCTGGCCGGTCCTGATTGCGGAAGACGGCAAGCTCCTCGGGCGGCTGCTCGATCGGTTCCTCTACGTCGCCACGGTCCCCGATCCGCACATCACCAAATTCGCGGATGACCCGGCCTCCGCCGCCAGACTCGAGCACATCTTCCGAATCCCATTCTGGCCTTACTGGGGGCCAATGCTGACGGTCCTTCACGAGCGGACCACCGACGTGGTGAGGACGGTGCCCCTTGTTGCGGCCCGCATATGCGCTCTATGGCTCCGCACGATGCCGGTGGAGATCGAACCGGGACGGCCTTTCCCTCACCGGTTGCAGGCCGCCCAGCTCGCTTTCACTCTCGCCAGCAACGCCCAGAAACGAAAGGTAGCAGGCGAATACGGCCTCGGCTTCGATGAGCAGGCGTACGAGGCCGCCTTGTATGGCGCACCAGATCTTCCGGATCAGGTATCCGGACTCGCCCTCCAACTCGCCCGGCGTCAGGAGGAGCCGACAGAGGTTCGAGCCCGGCGCGAGGCGGCGGAGAGGGAATCGGCCGAATCGCTGGCGCAATTCAGAAAAAGAAGACCCGGAGCGTGCCCTGAAGATCAAGGAGCTTTGCACACCGATCACGCTGGGCCCTCTCCGGGACCCCTGGCCGGACGGTCCCCGCGAGCGGATCGACGAAGCGGTCGGGAAAACCTGCCTCGACACGCCAGCCTTCGTTCCCCTCATGCGCGTTCGCCCTTCTGTCGCACTGGAAGTCCTGCTTGCCGTCTGCATCGAGGAACCCCAGCACGAAGAGATATTCGGACATTCGGGCCTCGACGATGTCGGGGTGGATCGCTGGCAAGGGGGTTACCCGCCGTTCTACACGAGGGGGCCGTTCTTGCACTTCCTGCGCGAAGCCCCGAACGAGGGACTCTCGTTCGTGCACCGCGTCGTCAACTTCGCCACGCGCCGGTGGGCCGATGGCGAGTCGCGCCGGGTGGCCGAGGGAGGTTTCGCCTTGGGCGAAGCATTGGGGGTCACGGTCCGGGTCGGGGACCACGACAAGTGTTGGGTCGGCGATAATCGAGTCCTGGCCTGGTCGCAGGGATGGTCGGTCGGATCGAACGTCGTGATCTGCGCTTTGATGGCGCTCGAGAAGTGGCTGCACGAGGAGGTGGAGGCAGGCCGACCGATCGAGCCGGTGCTGCAGAGGATTCTAGACGAGAGCGAGTCGGTCGCCTTCCTCGGGCTGTTACGTCGATAGGCAAGTGGAAGCCGACGCTGTTCGAGGGGGTGCTGCGTCCGGTCCTTGAGGTTTGGCAGCTGTATCTCTGGGATCAGCAGGTGAGCGTGGAGAGGCAGGGCGTCAACCCCTCTCTGATCCCCTGGGGAATGCGGCAGGGTGCCGAGGCGGACGCCGCACGGCAGTGGCACACTCAGAAGTACCGATCCATCGTACAGGCGGAACTGGCGAAAGCATTCTCTTGGTGCGCTCGGAACTGGCGCCTTTCTTTCAGGAGGTGAGCGGGAGGTGGAAGCAATTACTGAATGAGCAAGGGGAGCCCGAACATCTCCTTCTGCTCGCCGAGCGCCTGAATCCGTCCAATTACACGACACGCCAAGAAGCGAATGCTACGGTCAGGATGTTCCAACCGCCCGAAGCAATCCGCCTGCGGCAACGAAGAGAACCTGGCGCGGATCAACGCCGACATGGCGTTGCTGACGTTCCCCATGCAATGCCGCCAGAGACTGGACAAGGGCGAGCCTTTGCCAGACAGCAACCTGCAGGGCTTCTGGGAGAAGATCCAGGGCTACAGCCAGTTGATGCCGCCTCATTCCACGGCCGCGGACCCCTCACCGGTGTGCCTCGAGGATTCCGTGTGCGGGGGAATCGCGGTGCTGATCGCGTTTCATCGCGAATGGCTCCAAGCCGACCAGACGAGGATCGACTGGTGCCGGGCGTACATGGACGAAGTCGTCGGCAAGGGGCCACGCCGCTCATTCGACTGCCCCGACGCGGTCGGCAGGGACCACTGGGATGCGTTCCTCGCCGAGTCCGGCGTGCGGCTGCTCGCCGAGTCCAGCAGCGACCCGCTCGCACGCAAGCTCGTTGCATACGGGGTCGCCGGCTTTCACTACTCGACGACGGCCCTGACGATGGAGCGGGCCTTCGTCTTGCGCGAGAGGCTGGGCGACGACTTCGGGCGCATGCAGGCACTCGCCATCCGGTGGGCCGGGGTCCGAATGTTACTGACTCGGGCGGGGCAGTTGCGGTTCGAGTTAGAGGTGTGGGTGGACACAGCCAATCGCCTCATCGAGGAATTCATTGCGGGCTCGCTCTCGGCCACTCCCCCGCGCTCGCCGATGTGAACTCCGAGAGCATCGCGGCCCTTGACGACCTCTACCGCCCTCGCTTCCCCACTATCGCAAGGTCCGCCAGAGAGCCGGATGAGGAAGATGATGGTGAGGCGCAGAGTTCCGTGTCGTATCCCAGGGGTGGACCTGAAGGTTGTCGAGAGCGCGTTCGGCTGGCTCGATTTCCGATTGCTGTCGGCGCAAGAGCGTGAGGGCTGGCTTGCCCGGATATGGGATTTGCTGGCGCTGGCGCTCTCGCGGCTCCCGTCGCCGATCCCTTCGGGGCGGCACGCGGATCGACGGTTTTCCGTGTGAGTTCGACGCCTGTGTTTATCGGCTGGCGTCGCAAGCGATTGTTCGATCGACATCCCCGGACGTGCGTCGATCGCTGTGGCAGCCTGTGCTGGATCTCGAATCTGCTGCCCACCACTGGGTCGAGCATTTCTTCTGGGGCTGGTTCACGGACGGGGTGGAGGCGGCTGATGTGCCAGAGGCATTCGTTCGGACTGGGCGGAGATGGTCGAGTATGCCCTGACCAGTCCACGGTGGGATCCCGCGATGTATCGAGATCTAGCTGGACGACACCGCCTTCCAGTTGCTCGGTTTCATTTGGGGGGTCCGGACGGTCGCCGGCGACGCGAGGTTCACGGTCGCCCTGCGGCGATGACCAGATGTCTTCAGGAGGGCGTCGGCGAGATGGTTCTCGATTCCGGACATCGCGGGCGGGTTCGCGCGGTTCCTCACCGGGGTGGCCTCCGAACGCCTGCTCCCCACGGGCATCCGTTGCCTATACGAAGCGGCAACAGGGTTCAAGGATCGCGCCTGGCGAAAGCCGGACTTGGAACGGAATCTCATGGCCGGCTCCACTCCGCATGGGAACGACTGCCTGAAGCGGTCACCTCCGACCAAGACCTTCGGTCTACTGTAAGTGCGCCTGTAATTGCATTGAATCAGCAAGGTGAAAGTCCTTGCCGGGGTGCTCTGGCACTCCGTAACCAAAGGTAACTGCGTCGCCGCGAGGCGGGGTGGAGAGCAACCGGAGGTGAACGATTAGTCCGTAACGCAAGTGAACTCGATTCGGCCGGCCGTTGTGGCGAGCCTGCTAGGTACTGGCGAAGCCCAACTGACGCTTGGCCCCTAAAGGGCGGCCACGGAAACGTGGTCCGGTAAGCCTGGCATTGAAAAACCCAGAAATGTGCCGGGACGACGGCAGGTGGCTGGAGACGGAATGATCGGAAGATTCGATGACAAAACGCAGGGAGACCTGGGCGGCAACAAAGCCGGTGTTCACGCTCGCATGGAGCCGAAGAGCCGACCGCCCAGGAGTCAGAGCACCCATAGTAGCGAAGAAGCCGGGTAACCCGGTGGAGCGAAGGGGTGCAGGAAGGTGGAGACGCGATGACCAAACCGACGGAAAACAAACCGGAGGCAGTGCCCGAAAGGGCTATACGTGACGGAGAGATCCTGCTCCGCTGGAGCTGGGTCGAACCGAGGGTTTGGACAGAGCGGATGTTGACGGCCCTCGAACAGGGGGTCAAAGGAGGCAAATGGTTCAGCCTGATCGACAAGGTCCATCCCGTACGCACCTTGCGTGCGGCGTTCTCTCAAGTCGCCGCCAACAAAGGTGCTGCCGGTGTGGATCATGTGACGGTCAAGATCTTCAATCACCGCCTGGAAGAGAACCTGAAGAAACTCAGCGAGGATCTGCGTAGCGGCCATTATCAACCGCAGCAGATCCGCCGGCATTACATCCCCAAACCGGGGAGCAAGGAAAAGCGGCCGCTGGGAATTCCAACAGTTCGCGACCGGGTGGTACAGACGGCAGTGCTGATGGTACTGGAACCCATCTTCGAGCGCGACTTCGCGGAGCACAGCTACGGCTTTCGCCCCGGCAGGGGATGTAAAGACGCACTGCGTCGAGTGGACCAGTTGCTCAAAGAGGGCTACACGTACATCGTCGATGCCGATTTGAAAAGCTACTTCGACACGATCCCGCATGACCGCCTGCTGGCCCTCGTGGCGCAGAAGGTGTCGGATGGGCACGTGCTGAGCCTGATCGAGTCGTTTCTCAAGCAAGGCGTCCTGGACGGCTTGCGAGAGTGGACACCCGAGGAGGGGTCGCCGCAAGGCGGCTGCATCAGCCCGTTGCTCAGTAATATCTATCTCAACCCGCTGGACCACCTGATGGCACAGCAGGGATTCGAGATGGTGCGTTACGCCGACGATTTCGTGATCATGTGTCGCAGCCCCGAGGAAGCCGCTCGTGCCTTGGCTCTGGTGCAAGAATGGACGGCGGAAGCCGGCCTGAAATTGCATCCGGAGAAGACCAAGATCGTCGATGCGAACGATAGACGCCTTTGATTTTCTGGGCTATCGGTTCGAGCGGGGCACAACGCTTCCCGCGACCCAAGAGCATGCAGAAACTCAAAGACGCGATCCGAGCGAAGACGAAGCGGACATCCGGGGAGAGCTTGACGAAGATCATCAACGACCTCACACCGCGGCTGCGGGGCTGGTTTGAGTACTTCAAGCACAGCCATCGCTACCACGTTCACCGTACTTGGACGGATGGATTCGGATGAGGCTGCGAAGCATCCTCCGAAAACGCCTGGGCAAGAGGGGACGTGGACGTGGGAGCGATCATCAGCGTTGGCCGAACGCCTTCTTTGCCAGAGCATGGGTTGTATAGCTTGAAAACCGCCCATGCCTGGCCGGTCAATCCTCTTCGAGGTAAAACCACTAACTGGAGAGCCGTGTGCGGGAAATCCGCCTGCACGGTTCGGAGGGGGGGGGGACCGAACTCAATCGGTCCTTCCTACCCCTATCTCGGCCTGCTCAACATGCTCGCGTCCCGCAACAGCCACGCGGCTATTGCTCTGCGGGATCGGGTCCTTTCCGAAACCGGAGGCAACCCTTGAGCCGCCGTGACTGGCACGCCTTCCGCCAGCCGTCATCTCGCCGCGTGTTGCCTGGCGGTGCTCCTCCAAGAACTCGTCCAGCGACTCGGCGGTAATGTCCCTACTTCATCCTGTCTGGCCTGGACACCGCCATGCTCCCAATTCGATTACCAAGGCAGCGTGCTTCAGTATAATCGACCCAAGGAGCCTCGATCGGCATGTCGGACCAATCGACACATGGCCATTTCGACGAGGGGTGCTCAATGCACGGCGAATGAGAGTTGACAAAAGAGCCTGTCCAACGATGGATAAGTACAACACAAACGTCCTCACGCTCCGCTGAAAGAGCGTAATTTGTCGAGTGCGATTCGGTGGTCAACCGCTGTAAACTGGTTTGCGGAGTTGTGGCTTCGCATGTTTAGCACCTTCATCATGAAGTAGGCCTTCAGGCCCAGCCCTTTCAACACGTCGCCGCGTGCATTATCATGAGCCAAGGTAATGGATTACGTTCCTCCGAATTGCCGAGGCAAGGATGCATCCCCCGTCATGTACTCGCGCCGCTGCCCGCGCCGGGCCAATGCCCGTGCCCACGCTCGTCGTTCCAGGGAGTTCCACCGTCTTGAGGAACTCCTCGCCCAGCCACGTTTCCAGGTGATTCCGATTGAGCTTCTGCCGCATTGCGAGGCGGTGCCCCTCGGCGTCATGGTCCGTGGCATCATGGAATCTCTCCTGGACGCGGAGGCTCTCGAAGAGCTTCTCCGGGTACATGCTCCCGAACAATTTACCCTCGAGTTGACGATTGACGCACTGGTCAACTTGCTCATCCAGGTTTCCGCAGGCCAGCGTGCCTCCGTGTTCGCGGCCTACACCGCCGACCAAGCCGCGCCGGAACCGACGATCCCCACCAGTTATCAGGCACTCTACGGCAAACTCGGACGGATGAATCCCAATCTCAGTGAAGCCATTGTCCGCTTCTGCGCCGAGAAGCTGAGGCCGATCCTGAAAAAGTTGCCGCGAGCCGACGAGCCGGTTCTTCCGGGCTACCGCACCCGGATCCTCGATGGCAATGTCCTGACGGGAACCGATCATCGGCTCGGGGCGTTGCGTCAATGGCTCAACGCCTGCTTGCCGGGGAAATCGCTGGTGATCTTGGAGCCGGACTTGGGCCTGATCAGCGACCTGGTGCTCTGCGAGGATGCCTATACCCAAGAACGCGCCCTGCTCGAATACATCATGGATCGTGTACAGCCCAGGGACTTGCTGGTCTTCGACCGTAATTTCACGACGAGGGGGTTCGCTTTCGGCATCGCGCAACGCGGCGCTTTCTTCATCGGCCGACAACATAAGATCAATCTGCCCGTCACCCCTCTCAGCAAATTGGTCAAGTGCGGCAAGACCGAGACGGGAACGATTTATGAGCAGACCGTTCAAGCCACTGATCCCGAAACCGGCGCGACCTTGCTACTGCGACGCATCGAGATCCGCCTCTTGGAGAAGACGCGCGACGGCGAGCGGGTAATTGGACTGTTGACCAACTTGCCGGACACGGTCTCGGCAATGGTCATCGCGGAGATTTATCGCAAGCGGTGGACCATCGAGACCCAATTTCAGCTCCTGACCGTCTCGCTGCACTGCGAAGTGCCAGGGCTGGGGAAGCCGAAGGCGGCCTTGTTCGCGTTCGCGATGTCGTTGGTGGCCAGCAACGCGCTGGCGGTCGTGCGCGGGTCGCTTCGAGCGGCCCACGGGAAGGAAGCCGAGGCGGAAGTGTCAGGGTACTATCTCGCGGACGAGATCTCGGCCGAGTATCGGACCTTGGCGAAGTACATTCGAGCAGAGATGTGGGTAGGATGGAGGGAACTGGGTGCGGAGGAAATGGTCAGCTTGCTCACTGAGATTGCTCGGCAAGTGAACATGGCAGAACTGCTTCGAAATCAGCGCGGGCCGAAGAAGCCTCCGGAAAAGAGACCGATTTACAGCAGAAAACACAATCACTTCTCGACTTACCGCCTTCTCGACGAGACCGAGAATCCGTGTTGAGAGGGCTGGGCTTCAGGCCAAAGAAGAAGCTCGCGAAGTTCGGAGCCTCTGGCACGACGCTTTACTCGCAGCCCTGATACAGATATTTTTTTTCGCCCTCAGCCGATGATCATCTACGGAACCGCCCTGCTCGCCGCTCTGCCACATGCTGGGCATCGTGTGCGGCGATTTGTTGGGCCGCGCACTGGGCATGAAGACGAACGTGGGCGGCGTGGGCATCGCGATGCTGCTCTTGATCGTGATGCGGCTCTGGCTGCACAAGCATGGCCGGTTGTGCACGACTTCGGAGAGCGGCGTGAATTACTCGGGCGCAAATCTACATCCCGGTGGTCGTCGCGATGGCGATGCAGCAGAACGTCGTGGCTGCCCTACACGGTGGGCCGATGGCATTGCTCGCGGCGACGGGGAGTGTGGTCAGGGCCAGCGCTCACTAAAGCGTTGCTCCGGTAAGGACTTCCAGCAGGAACTTTTCGTTCCAACCACAACTGTGGCGTTTCATGACGAGGCTCGCGCGGTCGGGATGCTGCTTCAGGAGTGACAAGGTGAAGCGATTGATCCAAGCAAAGTTTTCCCGCAGCGCCTCTTCTCGGATCCGCGACTCGTCCTCGCGATACGTCACATCGAGAACCCAATGGCATGTATTCTCGATACCCCAATGACCCCTAACGGCTCGGGCGAACCGCTTCACGCCCATGGCCAGACTGCTGATGTAGTAGCGGACCTCGATGGTCTCCTTACCGTCACGAAGGCATCGGGACGTCACTACCCCGATCGTCTTCAGCCCCTTCCACAGCGTGAACCCGGGCAGGCTCTTGGGGGCCGGGAATTGGAGATACGTTCTCGTCTCCTCACGTCCATGACCCTTCTCAATCGTCACATGCTCACGAGCTGTGGACAAGTTTCCCTCGAGCTGTTCGTCGATGTAATCGATGACCGCCTGATGGAGCGTCTCCTGGTTCCCCTTCAGCGCCAGGACAAAGTCGCCCTCGCCCTCAATGATCTGGGCCGCGATCGCCTTTTGTGTTCCCATCGCGTCGATGGTGATGATCGCCCCTTTGATGTCCACCAGTCTCAGAAGCTCGGGAATTGCCGTGATTTCGTTCGATTTCTCAGCGCACGCCACCTGCCCCAGCGACAGGCCGAACTCGCTGGCCCAGACGCTGACTGAATGCAAGGCGCCCAGACCGTTCTTGCGATCATGGCTCCGCCGTGCCGTCTTGCCATCCACCGCCAGAATGGGTTGCTCCACGCCGGTCGCCGCGGCGGCTGTCGCACGCAACGAATTCAACCAGTTCACAAAACAGGCTTGGAAGGCACCTGGGCGCAGCGCCATCAGTACGCGACGAAAGACATCCTTACGCGGAATCCCGTTCGGCAAGTTCAGCGCGTTCAAAAGGAACTCTTCTTTCAAAGCAGCCCACCTGGCAATCGCAGTTGGACCGTTCGCACCGGCCAGCACCGCCATCAAAGCGATGACGACCACACTGACCAACGGATGTTGCAGATTGACGGTGGAGCGAGGATCTTCCAACTCCGCAAAATGCAGTACGACCTCATCCAAAGAGAGACGCTGAAGGTCCGCCATCGTTTGCTCTCCGTGTCACTGTCGCAAATGAAGACACAGAGAATGGTATACATACAACTCACTTATGGCGCAAGTCCACCCAGATTGCCAATTATGCCCAAAGTGCGCGCTGGCCCTGGGAGTGTGGTGGTGTGCGGGTGTTTCACTTCGTTCATCAACCGCGCGGAGAAGCACCATCCCGAGGCACCGGACGAAGGCGAATCCGACTGACGCGCCATGATGGAAATTCTCGAAAAAGCCGCCAAGGAAAATGGACTCGTCGCCGCGTTCGCGCTCGTCGGCCTGGTGGTGATGGTGTCGGGGTTCCTCTCGCGTAAGCTGACGTTCGGCCGCGTGCAAGGCTCGGCCATCGCTATCCTTATCGGACTCGCAATGGCGTATGTGGGGGGGAAACTCTCCGGCGGGACGAAAGGCCTGGCGGACATCGTGCTGTTCAGCGGCATCGGTTTGATGGGCGGCAGCATGCTGCGCGATTTCGCGATCGTGGCGACGGCATTTGAGGTGCATCCCGAGGAGGCGCAGCGCGCGGGTTGGATCGGCTTCATCGCATTGCTGCTCGGCACTGTGCTGCCGTTCATCGTCGGCGTGGGCGTGGCAAGTGCGTTCGGCTACACGGACGCCGTAACCCTGACGACCATCGGCGCAGGTGCGGTCACTTACATCGTCGGCCCGGTGACGGGCACGGCTATCGGAGCGAGTTCGGATGTCATAGCTTTGAGCATCGCGACGGGCGTCATCAAAGCGATCATCGTGATGGTCGCGACGCCGGCGGCGGCGAAATTCATGCGTCTCAAAACGCCGCGTTCGGCAATGGTGTTTGGCGGGCTGGCCGGAACGGTGAGCGGCGTGAGCGCCGGACTTGCCGCGACGGATCGCAAGCTCGTGCCCTACGGCGCGCTCGTCGCGACGTTTCACACCGGCATCGGCTGCCTGCTGGTGCCATCCGTATTTTTTCTCACAGTCAAAGCCATTGTCGGACACTGAACATGCCTGAACTTCCGATCATCGCCCGGGCCCGTTCACACGCCGGCTCTGTCGCTTTCCGCACCGCGACGACCGTGCACACCTACCAGAATCTGCTCGACCGCTCCGCGACGCTTGCAGCGGCCTTGCTCGGTGAAGAAAACGATTTGAACGAGACACGCGTCGGGCTGCTAGTGTCGCCGGGAGTTGAATACGCCGCCGCGCAATGGTCCATCTGGCGGGCGGGCGGTATCAAAGTGCCCATCTGCCTGTCCGCGACAATACCGGAGTGGGAGTACGCCTTGACGGATTCCGATACGGGCATCTTGATGTCGGATACGGCGATGGCGGCGAAAATCTCGCCGACCTGTGAACGGCTCGGCGTGCGATTGGTAAACATTGAATCCGTCACCTCCGCACCGGCGAAACAGTTGCCGGACATTTCGCCAGAACGCCGCGCGATGATTCTCTACACGAGCGGCACGACGAGCAAGCCGAAGGGCGTCGTGACCACGCACGCGAACATCCAGGCGCAAATCGAGAGCCTTGTCCTGGCATGGGAATGGAGCGCGACGGACCGCATCCCGTCGTTTCTGCCGCTGCATCACATTCACGGCATCATCAACATCACGGGCTGTGCGCTGTGGAGTGGCGCGACCATCGAGTCGTTTTCGCGCTTCGATGCGGCAACGATCCTCAACCGCGTGCGCCGACGCCTACACGGTCTTCATGGCCGTGCCGACGATTTATGTGAAGTTGATTCAGGCGCTCGAAGCCATGTCGCCGGCAGATCGCGCGGCCATCGTCGGAGGATTTGCGCGAATGCGGCTTGATGGTTTCTGGTTCGGCGGCGTTGCCGGCGAGCTTGCACGAGCAATGGACGGCTTTGACCAACCAGAAGCTTCTCGAGCGCTACGGCATGACGGAGATCGGCATGGCCATTTCGAATCCCTATCACGGCGAACGCCGCCCCGGTGCAGTGGGCAAACCGTTGCCCGGCGTGGAGGTTCGCCTCAAGACCGAATCCGGCGCCATCGTCACCGCCGAGGATGAGCCGGGCGAGATTCAAGTGCGCGGTCAGGGTGTGTTCCGCGCTTATTGGAATCGTCCTGAGGAGAGCGCGGAGTCGTTCGAAGACGGCTGGTTTCGCACCGGCGACATGGCGGTGCGCGAGCGCGAGTACTACCGCATCCTGGGCCGGCTCTCGGTGGACATCATCAAGAGCGGCGGGTACAAACTCTCCGCGCTGGAGATCGAAGCCGCGTTGCTGGAGCATCCGAACATCGACGAGTGCGCCGTCATCGGTCTGCCAGACGACACCTGGGGCGAGGCTGTTACCGCCGTCGTGGTGCTGAAGGACGCAACTTCGCTCGAACTCCCCGCGCTGCGCGACTGGTGCAAAGGCCGACTTTCGGTTTACAAAATCCCGCAACGTCTGCTTTTGGTGAAGGAACTCCCGCGCAATGCCATGGGCAAGGTCACAAAGCCAGCCGTGCGGACATTGTTCAGTCTGTAAACTACAATTCGACGAGAAACCAAGGCGTTACAAGGATATTCCCGCACGTGCCCTCAGAGAAAGTGAGGACTTGGTCATGAAGAGCGACACGTCATTCAAATCTTGGAAGCGTGGCGCGATTGGCGTGGCAGTTGTTATGGGGGCAGGAGAGCTCACGATCGGCTGGGAGACAGTCTCTCCGGAAAAAGTCTCAATCGTGAACGCGGTTAGAGCCCAGGAGCCTTCAATGAGAGCACCGGGACGTAAGAGAACCGCTGCTCCAACAGTGAGCACCCGCGAGACCCGGGCTGTACTTGGCGATGAGGGGAACATGCCAGAGTTGGAAGGGGCCGTCGGCTGGCTCAATTCCGTTCCCCTGGGTCGAGAGGCGCTGCGCGGGAAAGTTGTGCTGGTCGATTTCTGGACCTACACCTGCATTAACTCTCTGCGGCCACTCCCCCACGTGAAGGCCTGGGCGGCGAAGTATAAGGATGCCGCCCTGGTCGTGATCGGAGTGCACACGCCGGAATTCTCGTTCGAGCACGAGCCTGCCAATGTGGAGTGGGCTGTGCGTAATTTCAAAGTGAGTTATCCCGTCGCCATCGACAGCGACTATAAGATCTGGAACGCGTTCAATAATGATTACTGGCCAGCGCAGTATCTCGTCGACGCCAAGGGGCGAATTCGCTATCACCACAGAGGCGAAGGTGATTTTGGCGAGATTGAGCATGCGATCCGGGAACTTCTAAAGGAAAACGGAGTTTCTGGCCTCACTGCAGACTCGATCCAGATCTCTACCGTAGGGATCGAGGCCGCCGGGGACACCGTCAACGAGCGATCTCCAGAAACCTACCTTGGATATCGCGAGGGTCAGCACTTTAATTCGCGCGAGCGACTACTCAGAGATTCCGCTAAGACTTACAGCTCACCTGCGAAAATGCCGCTGAACCATTGGGGATTGAGTGGCTCCTGGATCATTAATCCCGAGAGTGCTGTGCTCGAGGCCGTGCCGGGTAAAATCGTGTTCCGGTTCCACAGCCGCGACCTGAACTTGGTGCTCGCTCCCACGAAGGAGGGAAAGCCGGTTCGCTTCAGGGTGAGATTGGACGGCGCCGCGCCGAGTGAAAATTGCGGTGTTGACACCGCTCCTAATGGAACGGGCGAGGTTCGAAAGCCTCGTCTCTATCAGCTCATCCGACAGAAAGGTCCAATCGCAGATCGGACGTTCGAGATTGAATTCCTCGATCCTGGCGTTCACGCCCTTGACTTCACATTTGGTTAGTCATTGGTCATTAACCTACGGTTGATGATCGGTGGAACCGGAGCCGCCGATGGAGGTCAGATGAGCATTGGGGGCTTCGGGCCGGATCATGTCCAGACCGCCTAGGACGTGTCGCGGAGATTGGGCCGCAGAAAGCTTAAGGACCAAGGATCAGGGGCACGGACGGTGACAGCTGCGGTTTGGTCCCCGTAGAATATCGGCCGGGCGTCCGGAACAGACATAACAGCCCGGCCGAAGAAGGCGCAGCACCTGCCCCGGCGGGCATCCAGGCATTTCGTGAGTCATGACTCCCCCGCCCGCCGGGCAGGTGAGCTGGGTCGTTCCGGAGGCGGTCTGATCGACCGAATCAGCCGGCGTCGGCGAACCGCCTCCGGCAGCACGGGCACTCGCTGTCCCCCCCTCGCAGGATCGCCGAGAACGCACTCGGCTGCGGCAGGGTCATGATCGCCCTGAAGGCCAGCGGGGCCCGATGGGCGTAGTGGCGATACGCGATCCCACGGACCGAGTGGCCGAGGATCTCGACCGACGATTCGGGGACGTGCTCGTCGTGGTACGTTGCGCATGTCTTCCGCAGGTCCTTCAACTCCCAGGGCTCCTCCTCGCCGGTCTCGATGTCCAGCCTCGGCCTGATACCGGCGAGGCCGCACAGTGCCTGAAACCGGGCGTTCGGCGCGCCCCGCCCCCGAGGAAGACGGGCGTCTCCGGGCGAGAACCCTCCGCCATGAGACTCCGGACGTGGGCATGCACCACCCGGTTCATTGGCCGGTAGAACGCCTTGTCCGTCTTCACCCGGCGGTAGAACAGCTATCCCCAAGGGGACTGCTCCTTCGCCTCGCGGTCCGGAGATTTCCGATCCCAGATCACGTGGCGCCAGAGGATCTGCTCGTGGGCCGGCGTGGACCTCCAGACGGTCCCGGTGTCGACGCCGTAGTTGAAGAAGACGACCAGGGCGGCGCGCCAGTAACGGCCGATGGGATTAGGGGCCTGCCACCCCCGCGGCCTTCTCATCTTGTGGGTCGCGAAGTAGAGGGCGTTGATCTCGGCCTTGGTGAGGTAGTGGCGGCCAGCGACGTCGCGCTGGTCCCTGGGCCCGGGGACCCGCGGCGGCGCATCGATCAGTTCCTGCTCCCAGGCCCAATAGAGGATGGCGCGGAGATGCTCGCGGGCCTTGTTGGCCGTGCGGCCCGGGTTCTCCCCCTCATCCTTGACGGCTTGTTCGTAGACCCAGTCGAGGAACTCACGGAGGTCTTTGCGCCGCAGTTGCTCGACGGGGATGCCGCCGCCCCACTTCTCCCACTTCCTGAGGGTCGATAGGTACTCGCTGCGCGTCGCGCGGGACAGGGCCTTGGCGCGCAAGTAGCTCTCCGCCGCGGTTTTGAGGGTCGTCGGCATCACATCCGCCCTGGCGCCGTCAGTCATTGCCCCGCGGCCCGACTAGTCCACGGGGACGATCACTGAACCTGCTGGCCAAATTCTGAATTAATAAATCGAACGGAGTGTGCCCTGCGCGATCATGGAATTCGCCGCCAGGGGGATGCGTGTCTGACGGCTTTGCCGATTGCGTCGAGTCGCATGTCGGCGCAGGTTCGTACTCCGGTGGTGTCGGACCAACGCGCACAACAGATGTGTTCGTGCCGTGTCCGTATCCGGCGGAGCGCATCTGGAACGCCGATCGAAAACCGGCGATGATTCCCAAGGTGGGGCCGGTGGTCCCTCCCGAGAGAGCACGCCATGCCTCAGACTACAATTCTCGATCGCCGCTGGGATGCCCTCCTCAACGACTTCCGCAAGAAAGGACGACAACGTGTTCAATTCCCACGGAGTTACTTCCCGGTCTCGAGCACGCCTTCTCGTCCGCGCCCTGGCCTCTCTCCTCTGCTGTGAGAGGTTGGGGATCGCCGACACTCACACGGCGACAGACTTGACGCCGGAGGCCGTCTGGAAGGCGATCGACGCGGCCAAGGACGGCGACACCGTGGAACTCCCCGCCGGCACGGCGGACTGGTCAAAGGGATGGAACACCGGCCGTGGCGCCAAAATGAAGGCCATCACCATCCAGGGCGCCGGAATGGACAAGACGATCATCCGCGATCATCGCAGCCGCCGGGGCAGCAGCGTACCTTTCGAGTTGCAGGGCGTCGAAGGAAAACCGTTCCGGATTACCGGCATTACCTTCGACGGAACAGGTTGGCCCGATGCCGGCTTGTGGGGCGGATTCATCTCGATCAGCGGCACATGCAAGAATTTCCGCATCGACCACTGCAAGTTCAAGAATGCCTGCGTGATGATGTCCATCAGCGGCGACACCTATGGGCTGATCGACCACTGCGGTTTTGACGACAAAGAGTTCGCGGGCGGTCTCGCGCAGCCCATCTGGTATTCCGGCCCCGGTGCCCCGAACTATCGCAAGCCGCTGAGCCTGGGGACCGCCGCGGCGCTGTACCTTGAGGACAACGAGGTCTACCTCAGCCCGGTGGCGGCGAAGGGGGGCGATTGTCCCTGGATCGCGCCCAACAACGGCGCTCGGGTGGTCATCCGCCACAACCAGATCGTCAACTCGCAGATCGAAATCTATGGGTTCGGCGTCAGGAAGGGGTACTACGGCTGCCAGAGCGCCGAGATCTACGACAACACGTTTTCCGCGATCGGCCTGAAGCAGGGTGAGCCGCAGGGGTTCATCTTCATCAACGCCGGGGTGGGCATCGTCTTCAACAACACGGTGACCGGAACGACCTACAACACCCGCACGATCCAACTCACACACGAAAGATCGTTCCGCGACAGAGGCGGTTTTGGGGTGTGTGATGGCACGAACCCTGTCGACGGCAATCAGATCCCGGCGGGCCAGAAGGGAGCAGGCTATCCTTGCATGGGGCAGCCGGGCCGGGGGACGGACGCCGACGGCGACGGCGTGTTCGAGCCGTCCCCTTGCTACGCCTGGAACAACACGCTCAATGGGGCGAAACTGAACATGGTACTGCGCCCTTGGGCGAATCCGGAACACGCAGCGAAACAGGCAGAGCACGTCAAGGAAGGGCGGGATTTCTTCAACGAGGAACCGCCGGCCGGATACTATACGCCGTACGTCTATCCGCATCCGCTTCAAAGCGGCTGGGAGGCGCTGATGAAGAGCGCCACAGGCCCCGCCGGTGCCGATTTGGGCCGTTTCGAAGAAGGATCGACCACGGCAAGCGCGAAAGTGCTGCGCGTGGCGCCGCAGGGGGCCGACTACAAGAGCATCCAGGCGGCGGTCGACGCCGCGAGGCCCGGCGCCGAGATCGTGGTGGACAGCGGCGCCTATACGGAGTCCCTCTGGATTGCGAAACCCAGGTTGACGCTGCGGTCGACGACCAGGCATGGGGCCAAGATCGTGGCCCCGCCCAAGAGAGATGCCATCGGACTGGGGGAAGGCGCGAACTACATCACCCTCGACGGCTTCGACATCACCGCGCCCGGCGGAAACGGCATCCAGACCAACCGGACCGGGATCGAGCACGTCCTCAATCACCATACGATCGTCAGGAATTGTTACATTCACGACTGCTGCGGCGGTGGAATCCAGCTCAACCACGGAGATTATCGCACCGTGGAGAACAACGTCATCCGTCACTGCGCCACGACGGGCCCTTGGGGCCAGAGCGGCATCTCCCTCTGGCAAGCAATCGCGCTGGACCGGGAGCCCGGTTTCCATATCGTCGTCCGCGGGAACATTCTCTGGAACAACAGCAATCCGCCCAAAGGAACGGACGGTAACGGGCTCATCATCGATGATTTCCGGAATACCCAGCACGGTAGCACCAACGGCGTCTACCCCAACAAGACACTCGTGGAGAACAACGTCGCCTACCACAACGGCGCCCGGGGCATCCACGTCTTTCTCAGCGATCACGTCGTCGTGCGCAACAACACCGCTTACCACAACAATTGGGACGACACGAACGACGCCACCTGGCGCGGCGAGCTGAGTTGCGTGAACAGCAGCGACGTGAAGTGGTACAACAACATCGCCGTGGCCAGTTCGGCGAGGAACGCCAACAACACGGCGATGATGGACGGCGGCGGCAACCAGAGCACTGAGTGGGCCGGCAATCTGTTCTTCGACAGCGACAAGCCGAACGCACCGTCCGTGAAACTCTCGGGCGGACCGGACCGGAAGGCGATCCTGGCCGACAACCTCGTGGGCTCCGACCCGCAGTTCGTGGCACCGGGGACGGGCATCGACGCCGATTTCCGCCTGAGAGCCGGTAGCCCGGCCATAGGAACCGCCCGTGGGGCCAGCGCCTCGACGATCGACCTGCTGGGAAGGAAGCGGTGCGACAAACCCGACATCGGAGCGTATGAGTTCGAAGCCAGAGGAGAAAAAGGAGAACGTTAATGCCTCGTTTACGTGTCATCATACCGTACTTTCCACACGTCTGGTGATCACTATCTCCGAATTTTTCATTGGGCCGCGCCGTGTCTGAGCTCGCGGTGATGGACGCCGAACTCGTCGCAGTCAGGTCAGTAGCCCTGGCCTCGGGGCCCTGTTCTCATTACCGCTCACCACTTCAAAAGTTCGGCAGGTTGCGCTCGATGCTTCGGTGTCGTCGGACCGACGCGCAACCCCGATCAAGTTGTTCAAACTCCTCTCGCAAGGTTGAGCGGATGAGAAAGTCCCAACGCGACGCGCGATCGCTGCGAGTTGCCCCGTCTCGGCGCTCATAGACCTGACCACCGGTCGCGGCATGGATATAATTGCTGCCAGCGGCGGGTGGCGGTCTACGTTGGACTGCTTCCGTTGCGCCACGATCTCGGAGGCGATCATGAAGGCGATACTCTCATTGGCGTTGGTCCTCGGGGTATGCGGCCTGGCGGGCGCGGCGGACGAGAAGGTGGTCGTTGGTCAAACGCACGGCATTCATTCCGCTGTCCTGAAGGAAGAGCGGAACTACCGGGTCTACCTGCCGGACAGCTACGCATGGGCGAAGGATCGCCGGTATCCGGTCCTTTACGTGCTCGATGGCGAGTCACAATTCCTCCACACCGCCGCTTCCGTCGACTATCTCGCTGCGCATGGAGAAATCCCAGAACTGATCGTGGTGGGACTTGATAGCACCGTAAGGGTAAGGGACTTCTCACCGACGGACTGGCCCGAAGTATGGGTTGGCGGAGGGGGTGCTCCCAATTTCAAACGCTTCTTGTCCACCGAGTTCATTCCGACCATCGAGCGGACGTACCGTACAGACGGGTTCCGAGTGCTTTCCGGGCCTTCGGCAGGTGGGCTGTTTGCTTTGTATTGCCTGACGACCGAACCGTCGCTTTTTCGCGCGTATTTTGCGCTGAGTCCAAGCCTCGACTGGGACCACAACTGGCCGCAACGGTCGCTGGAGAAAGCTTTCGGAATCGACGCGCAAGTTGGAGGCATTCCTCTATGTCGCCCGGTCCGACGACACCGGCCGCCCCCTGGAGGACTATGAGCGATTCGTTCAGACACTCAAGACCAAATCCCCACAGGGATTTCGCTGGTTCAGCCAGGCATTCCCGGACGAAACGCACGCTGGTATGCCCTTGCTCGCGGAAATCGATGCGCTTCGCCACCTCTATCACGGGTACCGATTTCATAATGACTTGCTTCCCAAGGGACTCGCCTATGCTGAGCAGCATTTCAAGGACGTGTCGAAGAAAGTCGGTTGGCCCCTCGCCATTCCAGAGGACGTGATCAACGATTTCGGGTATGCCGCCCTATCCCAGGGAAAAACTCCGGATGCGATCGGATTGTTCAAACGAAATGTCGAGGCCAATCCGAACTCCGCCAATGCCTATGACAGCTTGGCTGACGGATACGCGAAGGCCGGACAGTGGAAGGATGCTGTAGAGGCGTCAGAGAAAGCAGTCGCACTGGCCACTCAGTTCTCCAATCCTAAACGCTCCTCTTTCATCGAGCAGGCCAAGAAGATGAATGATCGTCTCAAACAGGTGCCTGGGCCTTCGAAATGAGAGTGTTGATCACCGCCTCAACGCGCCTAACCATGATGGATTGGGGTCCGCGAAGCCGGACCTCCAATGAGCTTTCTCGGTCGGCAGCGTGCGTCGGTGTAATCGACCGAAGTAACTTCGGATCAACCTACTTCGGTGCAGTCGGACCAATGCACAAGGTCTGCCCAACTACATAAGAATTCGGTTCATGCGGATGTTCCAAACTTGGTTGTGGGGTTGCCCCCGGGTTCGCCCCTTCGTGAGTGACGCCGTGGTCATCGACTCCGTCCTATCACCGCTGGGCGGAGCTGTTCGACGTCGTGTTCATCGGTTTACCTCGCCGCTGTGGTCCGGCCCCGCTTCGTCGGGAAGGATCCAGTCCGGGGCGTCACTGGCTATTCCCGACGCCGATGATCCGTGAACACGAGCCGGTCCTGCGATCGGACGACTCCCGACGGCCAGGGGTTCCGCCCGCCCGGCACCGGCCTTATATTGGCTCGTGGGGCCCATCGTGAAGCTCGTCTTGGGGAATAAGCCGTGGTCTGGACCGCGCGTCGTACTGCTGGCGATCTCGGGCAAGCCGACGACGGGCGATCCCGCGGCGCCCGTCGCGTTCAATCGCGAGATCCGGCCGATCTTGTCCGACCATTGCTATCCCTGCCACGGGCCCGACCCGGCCAAGCGCAAGGCCGGCCTGCGGTTCGACCTCGAGTCATCGGCCCGGGCCGATCGCGACGGCCGCCGCGCGATCATCCCGGGCGATTGGGCCGCCAGCGAGCTCTACCGCCGGATCACCGCCGAGGACCCCGACGAGCGGATGCCGCCGCCGAAATCCGGCAAGGTCCTCTCACCGGCCCAGACCGAGACGATCCGCCGTTGGATCGCCGAGGGCGCGAAGTGGCAACCGCACTGGGCGTTCATACCGCCGCAGCGTCCGCCGATTCCCCGGGTCGAACGAATGGGGTGGGTCCGCAACCCGATCGACGCCTTCGTCCTGGCCCGGCTCGAGCGCGAGGGCCTCTCGCCCGCGCCCGATGCCGAGCGGGGCATCCTGCTCCGTCGCGTGACGCTCGACCTGACCGGGCCTGCCCCCGACGCTCGCGGAATTCGAAGCGTTCGAACGCGACCCCGCACCGGACGCCTATGACAAGGCCGTCGATCGCCTCCTGGCCTCGCCCCGGTTCGGCGAGCGGATGGCCGTCCGATGGCTCAACGCCGCGCGTTATGCCGACACCAACGGCTATCAGACCGACGCGCCGCGAATCATGTGGCGATGGCGCGACTGGGTCATCGACGCCTACAACCACAACCTGCCATTCGACCGCTTCACGATCGAGCAACTGGCCGGCGATCTGCTCCCCGGCGCGACGCTGGATCAGCGGATCGCGACCGGCTTCAACCGCAACCATCGCGGCAACGGCGAGGGCGGCATCATCCCCGAGGAATACGCCGCCGAGTACGTGGTCGACCGCGTCGACACCACCGCGACCGTCTGGCTGGGCCTGACCATCGGCTGCGCCCGCTGCCACAGCCACAAATTCGACCCGATCACCCAGCAAGACTACTACCGGCTCTTCGCGTTCTTCAACAACGTCCCCGAGAACGGCCGGGCGGTCAAATACGGCAACTCGCCGCCGCTCATCAAGGCCCCGACCCGCGCCCAGCAACAGGAGCTCGACCGCCTGCGGCACCGAATCGCCGCCCTCGAGCGAGCTGGTCCAGCACCGCGAGCCGGAGATCGCGTCGGCGCAATCCGCCTGGGAGTCGTCGATCCGTCAACGCCCGGCGATCGACTGGTCCCCCGAGGAGCACCGTGATCTTCCCGATCCGGGGTTCGAGCGCACGTCGCGCCGGCCCGGCGATCGCGACCGGTCGACGCCGGCGATGTCGCGCGGGTTCGGCTTCTACGACCGGTTCACGCTCGCGGCCCGGATCAAGCCGGCCGGCCCGCGCGGGGGGACGATCCTCTCGCGGATGAGCGACGAGCCGCAGGGCGACGGCTACAGCGTCGTCCTCGACCGGGGCAAGATCCAGGTCAACCTGGTCAAGCGCTGGCTCGACGACGCCATCCGGGTCGAGACGAAGGCACGCGTCCCCGCCGATCGATGGACGCACGTCGCCGTGACCTACGACGGCTCGCGGGTCGCCGACGGCGTGCGCGTCTATCTCGACGGCGTCTCGCGCCGATGACCGTCCTCCTGGACGAGCTGAATCAATCGTTCGAGACGAAACAGCCGCTCCGGATCGGCGCCGGCGGCGGCCCCGAGGCCGGTTCGTCGGCGCGATCGACGAGCCTGCGGTCTACGACCGGGCGCTCGGCCCGGAGGCCATCGCGATCCTGGCGGCCCCCGAGTCGATCACGAAGATCGCGGCCATTCCCCCGGGCAGCCGGACGCCCGGCCAGGCGGCGAAGATCCGCCGGTGCTTCCTGGCCACCGAGGCCCCCGCGGCGATCCGGCGGCTGGCGGGCGAGATCGACACGCGCGCGGCCGAGCTCGATGCGATGATCGAGCGGATCCCCACGACGATGGTCATGCAGGAGATGCCGGCCCCGCGCCCGACGCACGTCCTGATCCGCGGCCAGTACGACCAGCCGGGCCCCGTGTCGATCCCGGCGTCCCGGGCGCGATCGCGCCGTCGCCCGCAGGCGGCGAAGGCCGACCGGCTGGCACTGGCCCGCTGGCTCGTCGACCCGGCCAACCCGCTGACGGCGCGAGTGGCGGTCAACCGCGACTGGCAGATGCTCTTCGGCACCGGGCTGGTGAAGACCGTCGACGACTTCGGCGCCCAGGGCGAGCCGCCCAGCCATCCCGAGCTGCTCGACTGGCTGGCGACCGAGTTCGTCCGATCGGGTTGGGACGTCAAGGCGATGCTCCGCCTGATGGTCACCAGCGCCACGTACCGGCAGTCGTCTCGCGTGCACGCCCGAGGCGAACTCGCCGCGATCCCGAGAACCGCCTGCTGGCGCGGGCCCACGGCTCCGGCTCCCGGCCGAGATGATCCGCGACCAGGCGCTGCGCCTGGGCGGGCTGCTCGTGGAGCAGACCGGCGGCCCCTCGGTGAAGCCGTACCAGCCGCCCGGGCTGTGGAACGAGCTGGCCGACGCCGATTACGTCCAGGACCACGGGCCCGACCTCTACCGGCGTGGCCTCTACACGTTCTGGAAGCGGACGGTCCCCCCGCCGTCGATGGTCGCCTTCGACGCCCCCGGCCGCGAGACGTGCGTCGTCCGCGAGGTGCGGACCGATACGCCGCTCCAGGCCCTCAACGTCCTCAACGACGTCACCTACGTCGAGGCCGCCCGGGCCTTCGCCGAGCGGATCCTGCACGAGACGCGGAGACGAGCCCCAGGGCACGGCTCGCCGCGGCGTTCCGGGCCGCCACCGGCCGACGGCCGCGGCCCGAGGAGCTGGCCATCCTGCTCGACGGACTCGCCGATCAGCTGGCCCGCTTCCGACGCGACCCCCGCGGCCGCCGCCGCCCTGATCCGCGCCGGGCGAATCCACGCCCGACCCCCGCCTCGATCCCGCCGAGCTGGCGGCCTACACCGCGACCGCGCAACTGATCCTCAACCTCGACGAGACGATCACCAAGGAGTAACCGCACGTGGACCCGCTCGTCGAGCTCGGCCAGCACCTGACGCGCCGGCAGTTCCTCGGCCGGACCTCCGGCCTGGGCCTCGGCGCGATGGCGCTGGCGTCGCTGCTCGATCGCGACCGCGCGGCGGCGGCCGGCGATCATGGCCCGTCTCCGATCCGGCGCCGGCGTCGAGGGCTTCCCCAATTTCGCCCCGCGGGCGAAGCGGGTGATCTACCTGTTCCAGTCGGGCGCGCCGTCGCAGATGGACCTCTTCGACGAGAAGCCCCTGCTGCCCCGCCTCCAGGGGACCGAGCTGCCCGACTCGATCCGGATGGGCCAGCGGCTGACGGGCATGACCTCGCGGCAGGAGCGCTTCCCGGTCGCGGCCAGCCGATTCCGGTTCGCCCGACACGGCCAGAGCGGGGCCGCCGTCAGCGAGCTGCTGCCGCACACCGCGAGCGTCGTCGACCGCGCTCTGCTTCATCAAGTCGATGCACACCGAGGCGATCAATCACGACCCGGCGGTCACCTTCTTCCAGACCGGGGCCCAGCTTGCGGGCCGGCCCAGCATCGGCGCCTGGGTGGCCTACGGCCTGGGGAGCGAGAACCACGACCTGCCGGCGTTCGTCGTCATGATCTCGCAGGGCTCGGGCAACCCCAACGACCAGCCGCTGTATGACCGGCTCTGGGGCAGCGGGTTCCTGCCGACCACGTACCAGGGCGTGAAGTTCCGCTCGGTCGGCGACCCGGTCCTGTACCTCTCGAATCCGCCCGGCGTCTCGCCCGCGGCCCGGCGGCGGATGCTCGACGACCTGGCCCGGCTCGACGCGATCAATCACCGCGACGTTCGGCGACCCCGAGATCCTCACGCGGATCGCCCAGTACGAGCTGGCCTTCCGGATGCAGACCTCGGTCCCCGAGCTGACCGACCTGTCGGACGAGCCCGATTCGGTCCTGGAGATGTACGGCCCCGACGTGCGACGGCCCGGGACGTATGCCGCCAACTGCCTGCTGGCGCGCCGGCTGGCCGAGCGGGGCGTGCGATTCATCCAGCTCTTCCATCGCGGCTGGGACCAGCACGCGCACCTGCCCACCCAGATCGCCGGCCAGTGCCGCGACACCGATCAGGCCTCCGCGGCCCTGGTCCGGGACCTCGAGCAGCGCGGGCTGCTCGACGAGACGCTGGTCGTCTGGGGCGGCGAGTTCGGCCGGACCGTCTACTGCCAGGGCCGATTGACGGCCGAGGACTACGGCCGCGACCACCATCCCCGCTGCTTCACCGTCTGGCTGGCCGGCGGCGGCATCCGGCCCGGCGATCACCCACGGCGCCACCGACGACTTCGGCTACAACATCGTCGAGGATCCCGTCCACGTCCACGACCTGCACGCCACGATCCTGCATTGCTGGGCATCGACCACCGCAAGGTGACCTACCCGGTTCAGGGTCGCGAAGAACGCCTGACCGACGTCTACGACGCCAAGGTGCTCATGCCGCTGCTTGCCTGAAACAGGACCAGGAGTCGCCCGTCGAGCACTCCGAGAATCGAGGCATGCAAAGGCCCCAAGTGCATTTCACGGGGGCGTAACTCATGTCTCGATATGCCGCGTTCTGCCTATATAGCCTTGATTGTTCCTCGGCGATTCGGACCTCCAGGAAATCTTCCCATTGATCGTTGAAGTACAACGCACGGACATGAAGCATGGCTTGTGCCCCTTGCACGCTCCAAAGGACCTCGGCGGCCTCGCGTTATCAGGTTCGCCCTTGTTTTCTTCGCATGAACCCTTTGTGAACGCAGTGAACGGAGCCGTTTCTCCACTGATTGAGGGGGGACTGATTCGGCACGTAGGTCGGATCGACGAATGGCACTA
>CAWFAF010000052.1:0-15588 GCA_963813575.1 uncultured Planctomycetaceae bacterium | reverse complement strand
TTCGCCAAAAGGCACTGCGAACGGGGGCGATCGAGGCGATTGCTGAGGATGTGCTGCAATCTCTTCATCGATTACTTCGTCTGGCCCTCGTTGATGGCCGGGGCCCTGTATGAAGGGAAGTACCCGCTAGCCACTGCGCATGGGCCGTCCCCTGATTGTGCAGCTCATGGTTCGCGTGGCGGGATCACGGTGCCGTAGCCGTCGCTCATGGATGCACGGGGAGGGCCCCGACCAGGTCCGGTTTGACGTGACGTTTCAGACCCTGGCACCTGACCTGAAGATCGTCGCCCCGGTGCGTGAGTGGAAGTGGACGCGGACGCGAGGAGCTCGAGTTCGCGGCCAAGCATGGCATCGAGGTTGAAGCGACCAAGAAGTCGATCTTCAGCACCGACCAGAACCTTTGGGGCCGATCGATCGAGGCCGGGATACTTGAGGACCCATGGGTCGAGCCGCCACCGGAGACCTTTCAGTGGACCGTTGAGCCTCGGCGAGGCTCCGGATCCAGCCGGAAGAGGTCGAGATCACCTTCGAGCACGGCAAACCCGTCGCCCTGAACGGTCAGAAGATAAAGAGACGGCATCGAGCTGATCGACGATTTGAACACCCTGGCCGGGAAGCACGGGGTGGGGCGAATCGACCACATCGAGAATCGCCTGGTCGGGAATCAAGTCACGAGAGATCCACGAGGTTCCGGCGGCGGGCTTGCTCCACGAGGCGCACCGCGAGCTCGAGTTCCTGACCCTCTCGAAGGAGTCGCTTCGGTTCAAGACGCAGGTCAGCCAGGCCTATGCGGACCTGATCTACAACGGCCTCTGGTTCAGCCAGCTTCACCAGGACCTGATGGCCTTCACGGTCTCGAACCAGCAGTTCGTCTCCGGGAACCGTCGGATCAAACTGTACAAGGGACACGCCATGACGGTCGGCCGGAAGAGCCCTAACAGCCTGTATCGGCACGAGCTGGCCACCTACGAGGAGGGCGACCAGTACGATTCCTCGGCGGCGTATGGGTTTCATCAAGATTCATGGTCTCGGCCAGACGACGCAGGCCAAGCACCAGCTTCTCAAAGGCAAGGCAGGCCCGCGGCCGGAGCTGCCCTAGCATCATCCCGCCGGATGAGGTGAAGTGAGCGGGGAGCAGGTATCGCGAGATCGGTGACGCGGGTGCGGGAACATCATGGACTCAGGCCACAAACCCACTGTCTACATTCTCGCCGGACCAAACGGTGCCGGTAAGACGACCTTCGCCACCGAGTTTCTGCCTCTACTTCGTGCAATGCCGGGAATTCGTGAACGCCGACCTGATTGCAGCTGGCCTCTCTCCCTTCGAGCCTGAAACCCAGGCAATGCGGGCTGGAAGATTGGTCCTGGCTCGGATCAAGGAGCTGTCAGCGGCACGCGGGACTTTGGCTTTGAGACGACGCTGGCAGGCCGGAGTTACGTGAAGTTGCTCAGCGATCTCAAGGCCACTGGCTACCGCCTTGGTCTCTTGTTCCTCTGGCTGCCCAGTGCCGACCTCGCAGTGATTCGTGTTGCTAACCGAGTCAGTCAAGGTGGACACGGCATACCTGAAGAGGTCATTCACAGGAGGTTCTACTTTGGCCTCCGAAACCTGTTTCATATTTATCGCCGGCTCGTAGACGCCTGCTGGCTCTACGACGCATCTCAATTCCCCCCGGTACTGGTTGCCCATGAGTACGAGGGGCAGCGGTATGTTCACCAGCCAGAACTCTACGACTCGATCACACTAACATGGGGAGGCTTATCTCATGAATGAGACCGGCTGGCCTTCACTCACATCGAAGATCAATGCCGCCTTTCGTCAAGCTGCCAGGGAAGTCCTGCGCGTCGCGAAGCAGACCGGGACACCTGTCATTGTCTGGAAAGACGGTCGTGTTCATGAGATCCCGCGTTCAGCTAGACGAACTAATCCCGCCGGAGACGACCGGCAAGCCATGACGTCCCCTAGCTCAGAACATCCATCCACTGAACCGTCTGGACTTTGACAAGCAGCGGACCGTTTTTCTTACGGTAGTGGTTTCGCCCTCTTGACGTTGTGCTAACCCGGTCAACGGAGGACGGGAAGGACGCAACAAGTTGATGTTCCAGTACAGTCGCATGAGATTCACCCCTCCGGCTGAGAGCGGTGGCGATCAGGGTATCCGGAAAGAGTTCGAGAGCAGGGGAGACTTGAAAGCTATGGCTGAGATGATGACCACCGATGTCCGCGCGATCATGGACCGGACCCCCTTTGATGTTTCGGCCGTGGCCGATCTGCGCGAGCTGTTGAACCGTGATCCGTCCCGCTACCGCACGCTGCGCGAGGCCGTGGCGAATATTCGCGAACGGGAGAAGAAGGAAAAGAGACAAGCCCGAGACCCATCTGCGACTGGGCGTGGGCGAGGTCCTCCTGGGCCGGTATGCCACGGGGCTTGATCACTTGAAGAAGGCCGGCGAAGTGGGCATGGCCCATTTCTTCGAGGGCCTGGCGCACGAGAACATGCAGAAGTACGACGAGGCCGCCAAGGCGTTCGCACAGGCGGCCAAGCTCGGCTACGACGCCAAGAACTCGGAGCTGCATCGCGCGGGGGCACTGCGCCGCACCGGTCACCTGGAAGAGGCCAAGAAGCTTCTGGCGGGCTGCAGAAGCTGGGCGGCTCATCGGCCGAGTATCACTTCCAGCACGGCGCCATCCTGGCGGCGGAGGGCGAACTCGCCCAGGCCGCGACCGAGCTCGAGGCGGCCCTGGCCATTGACAAGGACCACAATGGCGCCCTGTTCGAGCTCGCCTACATCAATGATCTCTTCGGCAACGACGACGCGGCCGTTGATCTCTACAAACGGTGCACGGAACGTCCGCCGGTTCCTCTGGCGGCCTGGATCAACCTCGGCGTCCTCTACGAGGACGAGATGCGGTTCCGCGAGGCCGAGCAGTGCTATCGCCAGGTTCTCACCCACGACCCGAACCACCCCCGCGCCCGGCTGTTCGTGAAGGACTGCCTGGCCAGCAAGGGTATGTATTACGACGAAGAGGCGGAAAAGGGGTACACGGTCCTCAAGCAGTTGCTCGAGATTCCCGTGACCGATTTCGAGCTCTCCGTCCGGAGCCGGAATTGCTTGCGGAAGATGAACATTCGCACGCTGGGCGACCTGACTCGCACCACCGAGGCCGCGCTCCTGGCCAGCAAGAACTTCGGCGAGACGTCGCTGGCCGAGATCAAGGAGATGATGACCTCCAAGGGAGTCCGTCTGGGCATGGCGCTGGAAGGGAGCGAGCGGGGAGCCGCCACGCACGATCATCGGGTCGAGCAGCCCCAGGAAGTTCCGCCCGAGATCCAGGCCCTCTTGAACAAGCCGATCAGCGAGCTGAGCCTCTCGGTCCGCGCCCGCAAGTGCATGAGCAAGCTCAACATTCAGGTCGTCGGCGACCTCGCCAAGCGAACGGGCGACGAGCTTCTGGAGTGCAAGAACTTCGGCGTGACCTCGCTCAACGAGGTCCGCGATAAGCTGGGCACCCTGGGGCTCAAGCTCAAGAACGACTGACGCTCTCGATCACGCCTGAACGCGAAGTCTGCTCGGATCTTGTCCCTTGACCACGTGTTCCCAGACACCAGACCGGCCGGCCTCGAGTCGTCCGGTCCGGTTCACGACCCTTGCGCGGGATCCGGCCACGGCCGCCAGGCTGGGTCGGCTGGATACGCCGCACGGTCCCGTCGAAACCCCGGCGTTCATGCCGGTGGGAACGCAGGCAACCGTCAAGGGACTGACGCCCGACCAGATTCGCGACACCGGCACGCAGATGCTCCTGGCCAACACCTACCACCTGGCCCTCCGGCCGGGTGAGGCGACGATCGCGGCGCTCGGCGGCCTACACGAGTTCATGGGCTGGGACGGGCCGATCCTGACGGACTCCGGAGGGTTTCAGGTGTTCAGCCTGGCGGATCGGAACCGGATCAACGACCACGGAGTGGTGTTCCGGTCGCACCTTGACGGCAGGCTGCTGGAGCTGACGCCCGAGCGGGCCGTCGCCATCCAGCAAGCGCTGGGGGCCGACGTGGCCATGTGCCTGGATCACTGCCCGGCCTTGCCGGCCAGCCGGGAAGAGATCGGTCAGGCGGTCGACCGGACCATCGCCTGGGCGGCGCGCTGCAAGGAGGCCCATACGCGGGCCGATCAGTCGCTCTTTGGCATCGTCCAGGGGGGTTCGCACGCCGACCTGCGGGGGCGGTGCGCCGAGGCCCTGATCGGCTCTGGATCTGGACGGATATGCCGTGGGTGGGGTGAGCGTGGGGGAAAGCCGGGCGGAGGTGGCAGAGGGCCCTGGAGGTGACCACTCACCTGCTGCCGGCCGACCGTCCTCGCTATCTGATGGGGGTCGGCAGGCCGCAGGACATCTTGACCGCGGTCGCCACGGGCATCGACCTCTTCGACTGCGTCATGCCGACCCGCAACGGCCGCAACGCAACTTGTTTTACGAGTAAAGGATTGGTAAAGTTACGCAACGCCGCTCACGAGCAGGATCCCAGGCCGATCGAGGAGGGGTGCGAGTGCCTGGCCTGTCGCCGATTCAGCCGCGCGTACCTTCGCCATCTCTTCCTGGCCAAGGAGATGCTGGGGCCGATCCTGGCGTCGATCCATAACCTGACGTATCTTCATCGCCTCACCCGGGCGATTCGCCAGGCGATTGCGGAGGGTCGGCTTGTCCAGTTGCGTTTGGAAGTGCTTGAAGCTTTAGGCCCCTAAGGGTTAGAGTGCAGTTTCCGGCGGCTGGCAGCCAGCTCCGGGGCCGGGTGTGTCCCTGTTCTCGGCTTTGCCCTCGATGGCTGCCCCAACCCATCGAGCCCACGGATTCTCATCATGCCAGGATTGTTCGACGAGTCTGGGCTGTTGCTCCTTGCCCAGGGTGCAGGGAACGCCAGCGGGTTCAATAGCGCTGCTGTATCTGGTGCCCATTCCCTTTCTGTTCTACTTGCTGATCTGGCGGCCCCAGCAGCAGCAGGAGAAGAAGCGCCGGGCGCTGATCGACGCCTTGAAGAAGAACGAAAAGATCGTCACGGCCGGCGGCATCTACGGCACAGTGGTCTCGGTTGATCCCGCGGGAGACAAGCTGGTGCTCCGCATTGACGACGACAAGGGCGTCAAGATGACCATTTCCCGGTCGAGCGTCATGCGGGTGCTGGAGGCATCCGAGAAGGGTGCGGAAGCCTCTTGAGCGTGGGCCGGCGAGTACACTCGCCTGCTCCAGAACACATGCGCCTGTGAGAATCGAAACGATCCGGCGGCTTCCGGGTGGAAGCTGTCCTTCTCCATGAAGAAGCCGGCCGCAGGACGCGGTCGGCCGTTGCACGCCGGGCTTGAGGAACGACCATGAAACCTGCTCGCTGGAAAATCATTCTGATCATTGCGTCGGTGGCTCTTGGCCTGCTCGCCATGATTCCCCCCGACAAGAAGCTCAAGCTGGGCATCGACCTCTCGGGGGGAACGATCCTCGTCTACGAGGTCGCCAAGGAAAACATGGGCCCCAACTTCAACATGGACGAGTTGATCTCGGCGCTCAAGCAGCGTGCCGACCCGCAGGGAGTCAAGGAAACACCCATTCGCAAGATCGGCAGCAACCGGATCGAGATCATCCTTCCTCAAGCCAGCGATGAGGAGGTCGAGGAAGTGAAGAAGATGCTGACCGACGTCGGCCAGCTCGAGTTCCGGATCCTCGCCAATCGCAAGCACGACGCCGCGGCGATCGACCGGGCGATTGGCCCGCAGGGGCTAGCCAAGCCGCCGCCCCGTTACAAGTGGGCCCGTCTCGGGGAGATCTCGACCGGGACGAATCCGACGTTCACCGCCGATTCGATCACCGATGCTCAGCAGAAGTGGAAAAAAGATCGCTATGCCGGGACGGAAGTCATCCTTACGGGGAAGGGCGAGTGAAGGGCCGGAGCAGACGGTTCCATTCCCGTCCTCCGGAACACCTCCAACACGCTGACCCTGACCAAGCCTCATGGGCTGAAGTCGATCAGCTCCTACCGGATCGAGTACAACCCCAGCAACATCCACGGCGGCGACCCGAGCAATCCGCGCCCGACCGACCCCATCGTCCGCGAGGAGAAGGTCTCACCAGGGTACACGGAGCTTTACATCCTCTGCGGCCTGGACCGGCAGAACGTGACCGGCAGCTACCTGTCGCGGACCTACTCCACCACGGACGAACGGCTTCAGCCTGCCGTCGGGTTCCAGTTCAACCGTCAGGGTGCCGGCGATTCGGCCAGCTCACCCGCGAGCATCTTCCCGAAGAAGGGGATGCGTTCAAGTATCAACTGGCGATCCTGCTGGACAACCTGGTGATGTCCGCCCCTTCGATCAACTCCGAGATTCGCGACCAGGGGATCATCGAGGGCGGTGGCCAGGGATTCAAGCCCAAGGAAGTCGAGCACCTGATCAACATTCTCCAGGCAGGTAGCCTGCCGGCGAGCCTGAACCCGACTCCGGCCCAGGAGGAGAAGGTCGGCCCGACCCTGGGTGAAGACTCGATCGCCAAGGGATGGAGAGCCATCTGGGTGTCGATGCTGGTCGTGCCCATCTTCATGGTCATCTACTACCGGTTCGCCGGCGTGGTGGCGGTCATCGCCCTGGTCGCCAACATGGTCTTGCTGATCGGCACCATGGCGTTCATGCAGGCCACGTTCTCTCTTCCCGGGCTGGCCGGGCTCGCACTCACCATCGGCATGGCCGTGGACGCCAACGTGCTGGTCTTCGAGCGCATGCGCGAGGAGAAGGAGCGGGGGGCCAGCCTCGCCCAGGAGATTCGCAACGGCTTCAACCGAGCCTGGGTGACGATCTTCGACTCCCACGTGACCAATCTGCTGGCCGCGATCGTGCTCTACATCGTGGGCACCGAGGAGGTGAAGGGCTTTGCCCTCACCATGATCATCGGCATGCTCTGGAACCTGTTCACGGCCGTCTTCATGTCCCGCGTCATCTTCGAGTTCGCCTACTCCAGGGGCTGGATCAAGAAGCTGCGGATGCTCAAGATGTGGGACAAGACCAACATCGACTTCATCGGCCCGCGCTATTACTGCATGGCCGGCTCGCTGGTCCTGATTCTCCTGGGGCTGGTGGCCTTCTCGCTCCGTTCGGGCATCGTCAACCGGACGATGTACAACATCGATTTCACGGGCGGAACCCTGGTCACGATCCGGCTCAACGAGTGCTGACCCGACCGTCCAGGCGCTCTCGGAATCGAGGCGGGCGGAATTCGTCCGCCAGAAGGCAAGTGTCTTGCCCGACGTGACCGTCGAGAGCCTTACGGGTCAGCAGCGATAAGAGCGAGCACCTGGCACGGTTCAACATCCGGACCACCGCCCAGGACGCCGATCAGGTCAAGAACAGAGATCCTCGAGGCCTTCGGACGTCACTGGCCCGCGTGGAGATGACCGCCGGTGGAACCGAAGCCATTCCCGCGGCGGCCGGCGGCCGAGACCGCCAAGACCGGCTCCACGCTCACGGCTCGATTCGCGGGCGGTCGCGAGTATCCTCTCACTTTCAATACCACGGCGTTCAACAGCGCACAGGCTCCCGCCCAGGTCGTGGGCGCCGAGTTCACCAGGGTTCTCGAAGCCGCCGGCATCGCCAACCCCAGCCGCCGGTTCGAGATCGTCAATGCGGCCGAAGCCACGCCTGACCAGCCAGTTGCCGCCGAAACGAAGCTCTTGCTCAGAACCGATCTCGAGCCGGACATCGCCAAGGCCCAGCTCGGCAAGCTCAAGGAGTCGCTGGCCAGCAACCGCGATCTGCTCTTCGAGCGGATCACCAATTTCGGCGGTACGGTTGCAAGCGAGACCAGAACCCTCGCCCTGATCGCCACGGTCGCGAGCTGGGTCATCATCATCGTTTACCTCTGGTGGCGGTTCCATTCGTTCACCTATGGACTGGCCGCCGTGCTCGCGGTGGTTCACGACGTGCTTGATCACGCTGGGCGCAATCGCCGTCAGCTACTGGCTGGCCGAGGTCCCGGTCATCGGCCGGTTCCTCATGATCGACCCGTTCAAGATCGACCTGCCGATCGTGGCGGCGTTCCTGACCCTGATCGGCTTCTCGGTCAACGACACGATCGTGATCTTCGACCGGATCCGCGAGATGAAGGGAAAGACGCCCCACCTCACCACCAAGATGGTCAACGACGCCATCAACCAGACGCTCAGCCGGACGGTCCTGACGTCGCTGACTGCCTGGCTGGTCGTGGTCATCCTCTACATCCTGGGCGGCGAAGGGTTGCACGGCTTTGCCTTCGCCCTGGTCGTCGGCTTCCTGAGCGGAACCTACAGCACGGTCTACATCGCCACCCCGATCCTCATCGACTGGGTCGGCACCAAGAGCGAGCCCGCCAAGACCGGTAGCGAGAAGAGGCTCGCAACCACGCGCTAACCCAACTTTCGCAGGAAGGAATTAAGAGATAAGTGTGGATGCATTGGCAGATAAGCTCGCAAATTCACATAGTCATCCCATCCTGACACCTCCGCCCTCAAGTTGGGCGGTCTGGATAAGGATGCTAACCGAAACCAGGCTCGTTTCCAACCACATCTCCTAAATAGTGACTAAATCTGTCATCTCAGGGCTTGATTTCTCTCGGATGCCCTGGCATGAATAGTGACCATGTATATCCGCAAGACCGTACGTCGATACAAAGATAAAACATACGTGAATTTCTTGTTGGTCGAGTCCGTCCTCACCGACAAGGGACCGCGGCAAAAGGTAATCTGTTCGCTCGGTGATCTCTCGCCCGCGCCGCCTCAACAATGGCTTGCCTTGGCACGCAAGCTCCAGGACGCCCTCACCGGCCAATTGTCCCTCCCGGGGATGGCCGATGAGGATCCGGAACTCGGGCGACTCAAGCAGGCGTTGCCGCAAAAAGCGACCACTCCCCCCCGGGACGGCGATGCCACCGCGCCCTCAACCTCGTCCACGGACGATCTGATTTCGGTGCACGTCGATCGTGTTACTTCCGAATCACCCCGGCCCGCTGGTCACGTTCACGTCGGTCGGGAATTCTGGAAGCGGTTGGGCCTGGACGATATCTTGAAATCACTGGGCTTCAGCCCGTGGCTGGTATCGTTGACTTGCGCGATGACGCTCAATCGGCTCATTCATCCCGCGGCCGAATACGCCATGCCCGACTGGATCCGATCCACGGCATTGGCCGACATCCTGGGCGTCGACTTCTCGCGCCTCCCCGACGATCCCCTGTACCGCAACCTCGACCGCCTGCACCAACACCGCGCCACCATTGAATCGGCCCTGGCCCAGCGCGAGCAAAGCCTCTTCAACCTGGGAAATACGGTCCTGCTCTATGACCTGACGAGCACCTATTTCGAGGGGAAAGCGGAGCTCATCCCCAAAGCCAAACACGGCTACTCCCGCGACCATCGGCCGGACTGCAAGCAACTCGTGGTGGGGCTGGTCATCGGTCGCGAGGGGTTTCCCCGCGCCCACGAGATCTTCGAGGGCAACGCCCAGGACAAGCAGACACTCAGCACGATGCTCGACTTGCTGGAGCAGCGCGTGGGTCTTCCTGAAGGCTCCACGATTGTCGTCGACCGCGGGATGGCCTTCGCGGAGAACATCGCGGAGATCCGCCGGCGCCATCTTCATTACGTCGTCGCCGCTGTACAGAAGGAACGCGACTGCCTCCTCGCCGAATTCGAGACGGCTGAGGGTTTCGAGGAAGTGATTCGCCAGCCTTCCCCCCGCAACCCTGGTCAGAAGAAATCGTCCGTGCGGGTCAAGGCTCATCCCTCAGATAATGAACTTCTGATCTTGTGCATCAGCCAAGAGCGTGTGGAGAAGGACCGCGCGATCCGCACCAAGCAAGAGGGGCGTTACCTGAAGGATGTAGCGCGACTTCAAGCTCGAATCCAGAAGGGACGGCTCAAGAAGGAGGTCAAGATCGGCGAGGCGATTGGCCGGCTCAAGGAACGTTACCCTCGGGTGGCGCGTTATTACTCTCTCACCTTCGACACCAAAACCCAACAGCTCAAGAACGAACCCGACGAAGAGAAGCGGCAGGTCGCGGCGAGCCTCGATGGCAGTTATTTGCTCCGTAGTGACCGTCTGGAACTTCCTGCCGACGAAGGGTGGCGGATCTACGGCTCTCTCACCCGGGCCGAGAACGCCTTCCGATGTATGAAGAGCCCTCTGTGCGAGCGTCCCATCTTCCATCACCTGGAGCACAGGGTGGAATCGCATATTTTTCTGTGCGTCCTGGCATATCACTTATTGGTTGCCATCGAGACGACATTGCTGCGTCAAGACATTCACACGTCGTGGGCAACTGTTCGGGACCTGCTCGCCACACACGAGATTACGACAATCGTCCTACCCACCGACCAGGATGGAGTTCTGCGGATACGTCGCAGCGCGACGCCCGAGCCCGACCAGAAGGTTCTGTATGAAGCGCTCGGGGTTCCGACACAGATCATACGTCCAGTAAAAATCTGGGAGGGAAGCCGGCCAAATAGTGACTGAAAAATCGACGGGACCCTGGTTTTTAAGCGGTTCCCCGGCCCAGAGTGCGGAAGTTAGGCTAGTAGGGCGAGGTCGGGCTTCAGCCGGATCGCGGTGCGATATTCGGCGATGGCCTCGTCGGGCTTGCCCTGCTTCGCCAGGCGAGGCCGAGGTTGGAGTGGGCGTTGGCGAGGTCGGGCTTCAGCCGGATCGCCGTGCGGAATTCGGCGACGGCCGCGTCGGGCTTGCCCTGGGTCTCAGGGCGTAGCCGAGGTTGGTGTGGGCTTCGGCGAAGTCGGGCTTGAGCCGGATCGCGGTGCCGATTCGGCGATGGCCTCGTCCAGCTTGCCCTGCATCCCCAGGGCGATGCCGAGGTTGTCGTGGGCTCCGGCGTCGTCGGGCTTGAGCCGGATCGCGGTGCGGTATTCGGCGATGGTTTCGTCGAGCTTGCCCTGGCTCCAGGTCGTTACCGAGCCTGAAGTGGGCTAGGGGACGTCGGGCTTGAGCCGGATCGCCTCGCGGCCCGCAGCCGCGGCGGCTCGATACCTGCCGGCTTCCGGCGGACAGCCCCCCTCCTTGAGCAAGCCCAGGCAGCCGAGATGCCGGGCATTGCCGGGCGCAGCCGCTTGAGATCGCGGAACACGGCGATGGCCTCGTCGGACTCGCCCCGCTGACTCCAGGGCATGGGCCAGCTCGTGGGCTGTCTCGGGGCGGATTGCTCGCGCGGCGGTGTAGAAGCGGATGGCCTCGTCGCGGCGGGAGCAGCTTCTCCAGCACCCCCCCAGTTCGTAGTTGAGCCAGACATCGTGGGATGCCGCTGCTGGGCCCACCGCAGCACCGTCTCGGCCTCGGCCGCTATCGCCCGCCTCGTTCAGACCGGCTCCGAGCAAGTGCAGGCTGATCGGCGCCCATCTCATCGAACTTCGCCGTCTTCGCCAGTGCCTGCAATCCGGCGAGCCGAGCCGCTTTATCGGCTTGATCCAGGGCGGTGCGCAGCTCATTTCGCCAGGGGTCGGGGTCGGCGGCGCGGAGCGGCCGCTGAGCCGGGCCGCTCCGGCCGCATTCGCTTGCGTCTCCCGGCGAATGGCCGCCCAGTCGTCCAGTGCCGCGGCCAGGGCCAGCGCCACGGACGCCGGGCGGGTCCGGATCTTCGCCCCCGCCTCGGCGGGCGGCAGGCCGCCAGATCGATCCCCGCCTCGAGGAAGGCGTCTGCATAGGCTGCGTCAGTGGCCGAGCCGTCCGGGTCGTCGGCCTCGGCCCTGCGGATGTCAACCAGGCGATCGAGCAGCGCCTTGTCGCGCAGGGCCGCGTCCAGCCCGGCCTGGATCTCCGCGTGCAGGGCCAGCAGGCGGTCGCGGGCGCCGGCATCGCCGCGCGGCTTCCGCCTGCTCCACAGCGGCCAGCGCCACCTGCCACCGCGGCTGGTCCTCGGGGTGCGCGCGGGCCTGGTCGCGGAGCGTGACTGCCTGGCCCAGGACCCGGTCCATGGCGCGCGCCCGCGCCGCCCGCGCTGAAGGTAATACGTCGTGCTCAGCCCGCCCAGGGTCGTGAGCGCCAGCACCGACGCCGCCAGCCGCGAGCTGCACCTTGCGCCGCCGCCGTTCCTCGACGGCCCGGGCACGGCCACGGCACGCTCCCGCTCGGCGGCCTGCACCCGGTCCTGCACGCCGGCCAGGTAGGCCGTCATCCGCTCGGCGACCACGCCCGCGTCGCGCGGCCGGTCCTCGGGCTCGGCGGCCAGGCAGTCCTTCGCCAGGGCGACCAGCTCGGCTTCGGCCCCGCAGCCGTCGAGCCGGGCCAGCGCGTCGGCCGTGTCGCCCCGCACGCCTTGCGGAGGATCTCGCACGGCGCCGCGCCCGGTGAAGGCCGGCTGGCCGGTCAGGATCTCGCAGAGGATCGAGCCCAGGGCGAAGACGTCGGCCCGCCGTCGACCGGTCGATCTCGCCCGCGGCCTGCTCGGGCGCCATGTACGCCGGCGTGCCCAGCACGGTGCCGGCCTGCGATTCGTCCAGCTCCGACCCGCTCCGCACCGTGGCGATCACGCGTCGCCTCGGGCGCGCGGCTGGACCGGCGCTCGTCGGCGACGCCCCCTTCGTTCAAGCACCTTGGCCAGGCCCCAGTCCATCACCTGGACCTCGCCGAAGCGAGCCGACCATCACGTTCGACGGCTTCAGGTCGCGGTGGATCACGCCCCGCGCGTGGGCGTAGGCCACCGTCTGGCAGATGGCCTCGAAGATCGACAGGAAGCGGGGCAGGTCGTCCGGCCGGCGCTCGGCGTTCGCCAGCAGGCCGCCAGCGTCCGGCCCTTCACCAGCTTCATCGCGAAGTACGGCCGGCGGTCGGCGAACGCGCCCAGCTCGTACACCGGCACGATGCCGGGATGCTGGAGCTGCCCGCCGATCTGGGCCTCCTCCACGAACCGGCGGACCAGGTCGGGCTTGTCCTGATGTCCCTCGAGCAAGACCTTCACCGCCAGGTCGCGGCCCAGGTCGGGGTCGCGACCCTTGAGGACGGCCCCCATCCCGCCCCGGGCGATCTCGCCGAAAAGCTGGTAGCGGTCGCCGCGCTCCGCGGGCTCGGGCATCTCGTCGGAGGAGGGCTTGATCACGGCCACACCCGCATCGTCGGCCCCGGTGTCGGGCAGAAGCACCCGGGGAATCGAGCCGATCGACCGGGCCAGGCTTTCCAGCACGTGGCCGGGCTGGGTTGGCTCGAAGCCAACGGAGACCTCCGCACCCGCCGAGCCGTTCCCGGGCGGTTCCGAACCTGGCTCCAGCCCGGCGCGGAGCAGGCAATAGGGGCAAATACCATTGGCAGAGAGCGGGCTACCGCAGCGGACGCACTGGGGATTCTGTGCCATTGCGAGGGCTCCGGTCGAGGGAGAAAGAGTTGTCTACCCTCAAGAGACCGAAAAACCGTGGTGGGTCACAGGAGAAAAAGAGATGGGTGCATTTTGCTTTGCTACAGGCATTTTCATGCTGCTCGAGGTAATTCCATCGGCTCGTCTGTGCGGATCTGAACTATTGGCGGTCACGGAGTTGGTCCTGATATCGCTGATAGACCCAGACGATGAACTCATCCCAGTCGCCGTTCAGTTCGATGCAGGCGCAGGTGCAGCAACGCTTCCGCACGTTGGGGAATCCAACGCATGCCGGCGCACTCGATTCGTTCGCCGACCACGTGTCGCACAGCTCCTTCCACTTGGCCGCTAGCAATAACCAGGTCCTGCTCCCTCCATTCGCGATAACGCATCATCTTCAACCGCGGCTCCAAGTAGCCGATCAGCTTTTCAGCGGCTGCCGCCGTCCCTTGGTTCCCGGGCCACGCATTGGTACTTGCTTGAGAAGCTTCTGTAACCGTCGCACCAACGTCGCGGCGCGTCCCTCGTACACCAGCCCTTTCAATTCCTCCACCCAAGCCTTCAACTCCTCGCTCCCTTCCTTGTAGAAGCGATGGCCCACTTCCCACAACTTCTCCACCACGTGGCACACATCCAGCGTGATGATCGCGTTAGGAAAGAGCGGCTCCAGGTTATCCTTCAACCCGTTGGCACCATCCACCACAATCTGTACCGTCTTGGTCGTCTCCGGGCCAAAGCCACGGCTAGTTGCCTCCTCCCGCGCCGACAGAGCCGCCGCCTTTCGCCCCCCAAAAGTTGCCCACGTCTTCTTGTTGATCGGCCCGTGCAGCTTGCCGTCAGGACCACGCCGTAACGTGTACATCACAACTACCATCACTTCCTTGCCGTTCTTGCTTTTGTCCCCTTTTTTCCGGCGTTTCTTGCTCCCCCGCGCCTTCCGCTTCGCCTTGCCTCGATGCCGTTGGCAACCGCAGGAACAGCCCTTCGCATGGCGACGTTTTCCTCGCCGCTTGCTCAGTTCCTGTTCGGTCGCCGTGGGAGGGCACTTACCGTCCACCTCGATCACCAACACCTCGCCGTCGTCCGGCGGCGTTCCATCTGTTGCATGAACGGTGCTGCTTGCCGCCCCAGACCCAACACCAAGTGCTCGATCCCCTCGGTGGAGGGGGACCACCCTAGCGCCGCCTTACAGATCGTGCGACTGGCCGCAAAACTCATCCGCGTGGCCAACCGAGTCACGAACTGCACCACCCACGGCGAGAACCCGTCCCGTGTCAGACCCAACACCACGTCCAAGGGATGAAAACCGGTGCCTCCTCCCTCCCGGATCAGATGCGCCCGACTGTAGGTGATTTCCCCGAATGCCGTCTTCAACTTCCGCTTGGCATCGCCATCGCCCAATCGATACCCCTTCATGCCAAGGTATGGCTCCAGATTCAACCGCAAGTGACGGTGCACCAACATCAGTCGCGTCAGCACTCGGCCCAAGCCGAACAAGAGTACCAATAAACGTTTCTCGAATTCCCAGAACGTCCGTTCCTCGCTCTGGCAGAAGCAGACCAGTTCCTCGAACGCCTGTCGCGCTTCCGCGAGCACCGAATCCTCGGTGGGTAGACAGGGTTCCGTCCCAATGTTAAGTTGACCATCCATGGAGCATACTCCAAGCCGCGTCTGTGTGGCGCACAGCGGTGCGGTGAGGATATGCTCCGGTTCTCTTTCTGCCAAGAGCTGGCCAATATTGGCCGTCAATGGATCTTTACATCGAGCATGCTCTTGAAAGAACCGTTCGAATCGCGTTCAGCGGCCAGGAGTTAGGGAAATCGCCCGTCTGTAGCGAGGCCGATTGCACCCAAAAGAGATCGTCTTCACCGGGCCATTCCTCCAGCAAAGTCCGGATCTCTTCGTCGATGTCCGCCGGGTCGGACACGGTCCGCGATCTCCGCGGAGCCGATCGCGGTAGCGGGCGCGGAGGCGGTGGGCGGCCATCTTGACGGCCCCTTCGGTCAGACCGAGGTCGGCGGCGATCGCCTGGTAGCCCTTGGTCTCACCCTGGCCGAGCAAACCTGGGCGGAGCCGATCGTAAAGAGGCTTCCTGTCCGGCCCGGCCATCTCGGCGTCGAGACCGGCAATCACGTGGTCGAGCAGGGTCAAGGCCCATCTCCGCTCGAACAGCCGCTCTGGAGTGAATTCGTCAGCAAGTTCACCACCAAATCGCGATTCCGCGTTCAGAGCGT
>CAWFAF010000051.1:0-527420 GCA_963813575.1 uncultured Planctomycetaceae bacterium | reverse complement strand
TCAACTGATGCCTCAGCACAGCGGAAGACTTACGATCAAGAAAATATCTGATCTGGCACAATGGAACGGCCGTACGTGCCGCTCGTCTTCGGAAAAGCAGTGCGCAGTGCATGTCCGTTCGAGACTCTTCAAGACTTCCGGTGAACGGTCGAGCCGCTCGCGAGGGGCTCGATCCTTGCTCGCCGGGACTTGGGCCGCCGAATCATCGCCGAAAGTGTAGCTTTCTTGCCGAGTAAGGAAGGGGTGCCCGGCGGTCCCGGCATGCCGGGATTCGGGTTTCCCTTCCTCCTCTAAAATTCCGTACGGCGGGTTTTCCCCAGTACGGCTTCAAATGGACCGTCAATGGCGACCTTCGGCGACATCCCAAGGCTTAAGTGCCGTCCACATGCGCCCCATGACACCGTCTTATACGCCACCGCAGTTCTTGCTCCCAGAAGTACGCGATCCCCGAAGGGATTTCCCCGTTGTAGAACCGTTAGGTTCAATGTGGCACGACTCCCAGCAGCGCCAACACGTCCATCCAGAGGCCCTTGGCTCGCCATCGGGTTTTGTTGTCCCGGCGGGTCATCGCTTACTACGGCCTCATCCGCCCCTCTGGACTCCTCTCCGCCGCTTATGGATTCGCGGCGGAGGCTGCTGCACCCAAGGTTATCGGCTTGGGGTGGGAATCCAGAGGTTCCCCAATTTACTCCGCTGGACTGTGCTCGCGTGCCGCCTCCCATACCCCGGTGGCCCCGAAGAGTGCACATGACTGTTGCTTCTTCTTCGGTATTAGCCTTCACCCCAATGTCACGGGTTCGACAACCACATTGATCATTTCGAGGCTGCAGAGTTCGTTCCGAGCTCAAACTCGTGCTCCTACTACGGCCCGCGAGCTGGCTAGCCCTCCTTACGAGGACGTTTACATTCGAGCTTGCGCTGGCCGGGTCGCCCCGAGCCAACGTCGAATATGACTACGTGGGTAAACAGTCAACTCCCACGACCGGACTTTCACCGGCAAGTCCAACGGCATTATGGGCTGCAGGACATCGTCTGATCTTCAGCAGGCTTCGCGGTGTTAGCAGGCTTCGCAGTGTCATGTCAGCAGGCTTCGCGGTGTCACGCGGTGTCAAGCTTTGTTTTTTGTTTCCAGTCGGCGCATCCCACGAAGGGTCACCCTTAAGCTCTGACTGACCCGCAATCGACCCGCGACGTCGCAAGATTGAACTTGGAAATGAACCATCATCGTACCCAAAAACAAGAAACAAGTCTGTCACCGCGAAGCCGATGTCACCGCGAAGCCGAACTGTTCGCGTCCGCCGTCCCTTTTTGCGTCCCCCGGCTTCGGATAGAGTGTTGCAGGCGTTGCTCTTCTGAGTCACCGCACGGTGTCCAGGCCACTTGCGACCAAGCCGTACGAGCGGCCTCTTGCGGGATTGGCAGGATCGAAGGATGATGATTTTGACGTTCGGGGCCGAGAGGGTGAAAAAGACACGAAGATGTCTCTCCGTAGCCTATTGAGCAGGCGCTGCGGGGTGTCCCTTTCGTGCCAGACGTCGTTTTTTTCGAGTGACTGTCGCCATTTCCCACGAAGGTTGGGGACGCCATGCAGGCTTCTGAGACGAAGCTCCGACAGCTTATCGAGGGCACAAAGCAGTATGTCATCCCGCTTTTTCAGCGGCCTTATAGTTGGTCGGAAAAGCAATGGAAAACGCTGTGGACTGACGTAGTCGAACAGTCGCGGCACGATGACGGCCGCCCGCACTTCTTTGGCTCGATCGTTACGACTCCGGCGAAGTCGGTGCCGCAGGGCGTTGGCAAATATCTCCTGATCGACGGGCAACAGCGAATCACGACGATTCAGGTGTTACTTGCGGCAATCCGAGATTCGGCGGCGCGGCTGGGCGATGCAAGGCTCCGTGATCGGATTGACGGCCAATATCTCACGAACGCATATGAGGAAAACGACGAAAGGCTGAAGGTCCTTCCCACGCAAGATGATCGTGCCACGTTTCGCGCGATCATCTGGAAAGGCGAGATCACGGAAAATCGCCTGCGAACGTGCTATCAATTCTTCCTGTCTCGAATGGAGCGACTGACAGCCGACCAGCTCGAAGCTATCCATTTGGCGGTCGTGGATCGTCTTTCGCTGGTCAGCATTACATGCGACGAGCATGATAATCCGCATCTCATCTTCGAGAGCCTCAATGCCAAGGGGGAAAAACTGACTCCCGCCGATCTTATCCGCAATTTCCTTCTGATGAGGGTACATGTCGGGGATCAGGCGTTGCTTTTCGAGAAGCACTGGCTGCCAATCCAGCAGGCATTGGGCGATGATCTGACCGAATTCGTGCGACACTATCTGATGAAAGAGGGGAAGATACTCAAAGAGGCAGATGTTTATTTCGAGCTCAAGGATCGGCTGTCGAACTCAACGCCCGCTCAGGCCGAATTGTTCTTATCTGATCTGCACCGGCATGGGATGTTCTACGCAAAATTTATCGATCCGACGCGAGAGGTCGACCAAAGCGTGGCCGAGTCGCTTGATCGGCTACGTCGATTGAAGGTCACGGTGGCTTACCCGTTCCTGCTGCGTGTTTTCGACGCATCTGCCGTTGGGTCCATTACTCGCCAGCATCTGCTTCAGACGCTTGAGATTCTTGAATCATTCGTGCTCCGGCGTTCGATTTGCAGCATGCCGACTAATCAACTGCGGCGAATGCTCCCACCCGTCTTCGATGCTGCGGGAGGTGCCGGCCACGCATTCGTTGAAGGCCTCCGTAAGCAGTTAGGCGGAACGCGTTGTCCGGACGACGAGACGTTTGCTGCAGCACTTGCGAAGGAATCGCTCTATTCGACGGCCGAGAAGAATGCACGGCTTCGCTTGATCCTCGAAAGGCTTGAGCAATCGTTCAAACACAAAGAATCGGCGGGATTTTCTGGCGCACAGATCGAGCACGTTATGCCACAGACCCTGACCCCGGAATGGACCCTGGAACTGGGAGATGAGAACGGGGAGCAATGGTCGCAACTGGTCCACTCGCTCGGGAATCTTACGCTGACGAAATACAATGCCGAACTGTCCAATAAGCCGTACGAGGAAAAACGTAAAGAGCTGCTCGATAGCCACTACGTTCTGAATAGCTACTTCGCCGATGTCAAACGATGGTCTCCGGACGCTATCCGCGAACGCGGCCGTGCCCTCGCCCTGCGTGCGATAGAAATCTGGAGCGACGTCGGCCGACCGTCGATCTCAACCGAAACCGAGAAGCCATCCAGTTTACCGCCCGTGAAGATACGGTTTCGTGACAACCATCAGTCCGTTATCAATTGGAAGGATGCCTTTATCAAGTTGCTACGGATGTTTGATGATAGCTGTCCCGGTCTATTACAACGAATCGCGACGGAACAGAGCTTGCATGGCGTGATCGCGTTGAATGGTGATCGCTTCCGTCGATCAAAAGTGCAAATTGGGGATGTGCATATCAATACGCATGCCAGCGCGGCTCAACTGCAGGATTGGTGCAGGAAGGTCGCAAAGATTGGGGGGATTGGCGAATCAGAGTTCAAGTTCATCATACCTGACGACACATCGAATGGAGCCGAATGACCAACTGGTGGCGAGAACGAAAAAGGGCCATCACCATGAAGCGGCCCTCGCCCGCAGTTCCCAGCGGCGAGGGCGGCGAGGCCGCTTATTTACACGACCCTTGGGGCAGCGTTTCCCCCCCAGGCGGCTTCGCGGCGTCAAGGCGGCTTCGCGGCGTCAGGCCCGGTAAACGGTTTTCGCGGGGCAACCAGCAGATCGTTCGGGCGAAGTGCTCGGCGGCTCTACGGAGTGACGACACTGCCACTCAAGCGTGCTGACCTCGATAAGTTCGACCCCTGCTACAGCCCCGCTCACCACCATAAGCGAAACCGACCTGGTCGGAATCGAACCCCCAGGGCCGGTGGCGACCGTACGGCTATGACCAGCTCGCGAGAGGGATACGCTCAGCCCCGACATCTTCTGGCTCAAGGACGACAGCCTGGAAGACTCGATTAACCTGGAAGACGCCGCCGAGATCGTCGAAGACCTGCGCGCGGCGCTTGAAGAGTTCGAGCTGATTCTGGGAGAATTGGGGTCTTGACGCGGAGCCCAAATCGGACATGCATCGCAACCTCCCAGATGCGCGTGGGCATGCGCCCTGCCGGATTGAACGAGCACTTGGCATCAGATTTCCGATCCCTATTTGCTGGAAGCGGCACTAAGTAAGGGGAACAATCTGGGTGTGACAGGCGTATTAATGGTATGAGAATGAACCATTATCCCAGTGACGTCACTGACGCCCAGTGGGCCCTAATCGAGCCCCACATCCCTGTCGAACCCGGCGGCGGGCGGCCCCGCAAGACGGACATGCGGGACGTGCTCGACGCCGTCCTCTATATCGTCCGCACCGGCTGCCAATGGCGATACCTACCTGTAGATTTCCCACCCAAGAGCACCGTCTGGCGTTACTTCGACCAGTGGCGACGAGACGGGACCTTGGACCGGATCCACGATCGGCTGCGCCGCAAGGTCCGCACCACGGAGAAGCCCTACCACCCCCGCACCTCGGCGAGCGTCGATAGTCAGTCGATCGACACGACCTCCGGGGGCGAGCAACGGGGCCGCGACAACGCCAAGAACGTTGACGGTCCGAACGCCATATCGTCGTGGACAGCATGGGGTTGCTACTGGCCGTCCTGGTGACGGCCGCCTCGGTTCACGACGCGGCCGCGGCCCCGGCGCTGTTCGCCCGGCTCGACGGCCAGCCGATGGGCAAAGTCGTACGGATGTACGCCGATGCGAAGTACCACAACTTCAAGCTCTATGAGTGGGTCGAGGAGAACGCCGCCTGGGACTTGTCGATCGTGCGCTGGCCCGAGGGGAAGCGGGGCTGGGTGAAGCTGCCGATCCGCTGGACGGTTGAGCGGACCTTCGCTTGGCTGGGCAACTGTCGTCGTTTGAGCAAGGACCGGGAGAAGAGCGTCCTGTCATCAGAATCGTTCATCAAGCTGGCCATGATCCAATTGATGTTTCACCGGCTGCGCCCTTCCGATGCGGACCCCGAATTCCACTATCGCCATGCAGCTTGAACCGACCTTATGGGACGTCACTAAGTTTCCGCGCCGACGGACGTGGTCTTTCTTGGGAGAGTGCCGCGGGTAGCCAGGAGCATGCGGCCTGAGGATTGCCGCTGGTGGAACCGGGGAGAACCGAGCCATGAGAAACGTATCGCTGGCGGTCGTACGGCGGGGCGGTCATCATTGCACTGGCACAGGGGCTCGCCTCGGGCGTCCGGGCGGAAGCACAGGACGAGGGACACCCGTCGCGTCTGAGGACTCCGAGCCCATATCGGCCGTGGCCCGGAGGTTTCGATGTCCAGGTGCTGGTCGGGGGCCGGACCCTGCCCCAGGACATGGTGGGCGGCGAGCGGCGGGTGGAGGCGGTGCGGGGGGCGGAGTACGAGCTGCGGCTGACCAACCCGCTGCCGGACCGCGTGGCGGTGGCGGTATCGGTCAACGGGCTCAACGTGATCGACGCGCGGCACACCACGCCCTGGGACGCGAGCAAGTGGGTCATCCACCCGCACGGGACGCTGACCCTCTCCGGCTGGCAGGTGGGCTCCGAGCGGGCCCGGCGGTTCTATTTCACGACCGAGCGCGACGCGTACGCGACCCGGATCGGCCGACCGGGCGACTTCGGCGTCATCACGGCGGTCTTCTACCGCGAGCGGCATCCGGCCTCGGAGATCATCCCGCGCCGCATGGCGGTGCCCGAGCGAGGCGACTCCGTCGGCGAGGCGGCGGGAGCTCCCGCCGCGGGCGCCGTCGCCCGGTCGGCCCCCAGTCACGACGCGGGCGCGGTGCGGCGGCGCTTGACCCCGGCCTGGCCTTACCACGACGGCCAGGCCGCGACGGGGATCGGCCGCTCCGCGAGGAGTGAGGTCCAGGCGGTCGGCATGGATCTCGAGCGGGACGCCGTCGCCGTCGTGACCCTTCGCTACGACTTCCGGCCGCTGGTCCCGCGCCCGCTCGCCGTACCCGGGTTTGCCCCGGAGTCTGCCCGGGAGCGCGGATGGATGACCCGGCCGGAGAACGGTCGCTTCGCTCCCGAGCCGTGACGACGGCCCTGCATCGAGGGAGGCATTCCAGGGCCGGGCGCAGGCACGGGCCCTCCACGGTGCAGCCCCTCGATCACTTCAAGAGTCGCCAGCCCGTGGCGTCGGCGGTCAGCCCGGTGTGCCCCTTGAAGCGGTCGTAGACCTTGTGCATCTCTTCGATGGTGCCGAAGTAGCCGACGATGTGGGCCGCGCTGAAGGACTCACCGGCCTTCACGGGCCGGCCGTGGACCTCCTCGATCATGACGATGATGCCGCCGGGACGCTGGCTGCACCAGGCCTCGTAGACGACCGACGGGTCGAGCGTCAGGCCAGCCAGCCAGGGGCCGTCCTTGCCCGTCTGCTTGTCCCGTAGGTGGTAGGCGCGGATGAAGTGCTCGGGAGTCCGGTGCGTGTCGCGGCGATAGCCGAACTTCAGGTCGGGCGGAAACGGGGCGAAGAACTCGCTCGACGGGATGCGGACTCCCTTGGGGCCACCCAGGTAGCTGAGGTAGACCTCGCTGAACGTGTCGCCCTTCTCGTGCCGGATGCAGCCCGGCGTGTCGTTCCGGAGGAACATCTCCGGGGAATCGTTCACGCTGTCGATCCGGTCCATCAGGACGAAATACCGTTCCCCCCTGGGGAAGACAACCAACTGTGTCCACCGCGATCCGGGCTTCCGGCCGGGGGCGGCGTACTCGAAGTTGTAAGTCGTCTTCACCGCGACGAGATCAGCGCCGCGGATGATTTCGGGCCGGACGGGCTTCATCCGATGGCAGAGCTGGGGCCCCTCGACCATCCGCTTGCGGTGGCTGCTGCCGTGGGCCATCAGGGCGTACGACCGCCGCGTCGGGTCGGTCTCGTTCTCGTACCAGGTGTAGCGCCCGACGCCGTTCCCGTCCGGGGCGAACACCTTGTCGGCCCAGGCTGAGTCGCTGCCGGACTCCATGATCCAGTCGACGACCATCAGGCCATCGCCGGCCTCGCGGAAGCCGGTGGCCTTGTCGAGGAACGACCCCTTCTCGATGCCGGTCATCCACTGCCTGGGGTCCCTCTTGGGGATGACGGCCTCCAGCTTGTCGGTCTCGATCTTGATGGCGCGGTCGTCCTCGGTGACGCGCGCCCATGGCCGGTCATCGGGCGGCACGGCCGTGCCTCGCCCGGCAGCCACGGTCGTGATGAGCGGCACGGCCGTGGCCAGCCCGACGAAGAAGGCTCCGTAGGATCTCATCATACTTGGTCCTCGTGGTCGGCGCGTGGGCAGAATATTGCCTCTGGCATGGCGGCGGATCGGGCTGAGCCTGGCGCTGTGGGACCCGGATCGTGCCGACGGCCTCGAAAGCCTGCGTGGCACGCTCATCCCCCGAACGTTGTCTCCATGGGACCTCCACCATCGGCTACTTGACGCGCACCAGCTTCATGATGCGGCCCGCAGACGTTCCAGTCCTGGACGTACAGGTTGCCGTCCTTGTCCCAGGACGAGCCGTGCGTGCCGCTGAAGATCCCCTCGATCCACTGCTCCTGCGGCACGTTGTAATTCCTCCGCTTCGCGGGGTCCGCGTTGTAGCCGAGGACCGCGATGATCGTGTTGCTCTTGTCGAGGATGACCAGTCGCCCGTGCAGGTCCGGCACGGAGACGTAGTCTCCCTGGACCGCGGCCGACGTCGGCATCCCCAGGCCGGTCACGACCTCGTCGATGAACTCTCCGTCGAGGTCGTAATGCAGCAGGCGGCCCTTGGGCTCGTGATTGCGGTCGCAGATCAGCAGGCGGGGCGGGCTGTAACGCGTGTCGAGCGTCATGCCGTGGGCCGTGTTGAATTCCTTGAGGCCGTTTCCCTTGGTCCCGAAGTGCATCAGGTATTTGCCGGTCTTGTCGAACTTGAAGATGTGGTCGCTCGCGTAGCCGTCCGCCAGGAAGATGTCGCCGTTCGGGGCGACGGTGATCGCCGTGGGGTTGAATTTCTTCAGCTTCAGGCCCGACTCCTCGGGGAACGGGAGCTTCAGGACGATGTCGCCGGTCCGGGCGTTGAACTTGATCCCTTCGGCGTTGACGTTGCGGGCCCCGTAGATGAACTCGCCGTCCGCTTCCTCGCGGATCTTCATGTCGTGGATGTCGGAATACTTGTCGCCGAGGAAGCTGCGGACCACCTTGCCCTCGGGCGAGAAGACGAAGACCCCGGCGTGGGCGCTCGTGTAGATGTTGCCGTCCTTGTCGACGACGACGCTGCCGTGGCACGGCCCGATCACGGACTTCCCGTCGGGGCCGAGCCCCCAGCCCGGCACCGTGTCGAACGTCATCAGCCCGCACCCCATCCGCACGGGCTGAGTCTTGTCCGCCGCGAGAGTCGGCAGAGCCAGTCCGAAGACAAGGGCGAGAGCGACGGAGGTGGAATGGTTCTTCACGGACGAGGACTCCTACTCGTGTTGGTGTCGTTGCCCAATCGGCGATCACTGCCGGGTTCCACCGGTCGCCGCGACCGCGGTTTCCCTGACCGACCACGCGGGGTCGGAGCCCGGCTGGTGGCATACGGAGAGACTACCAGTCCCAACCGCCGATAAAAAGTTGGCTCTGATTGCCGGCTTCATGGGGACCGGGGCATTCTCTTCCAGGGCGGCCGGCGATAACCTGTTTCGAGTGCAGGTGTTGACCTCCTCCGCTCCTCCGCGGGATTTCACAGTTCAGGAATCGACCGATGCACCAAATCTGCTTCGCATTCGGCCTTTGCGGCTTACTATTCTGCCTCCCTCGGCTCGACGGCCAGCAAACTGTGAAGGACGCCGGGAACCGGCAAGCCGGACAAAGCGGCGGAGATCCGGCGCGTCCCAAGACCGTGGCCGGGGCGGGCAAGGTATCCGGCGACGATGCGCGTCGGCCCGCCCACGTGAGGCTGCTTCGCAACAACGTACCGGCGGCCGCTCGCGTCAGCATCGCCGGGAGTGACGGCAAGCCCTACGGGCCGGCTGGTGCCGCCATGCGCCAGACGAAGCGGGGCGAGTCTTATTTCTACGCGGATGAGTCCTTCGACGTGGAGTTGCCACCGGGTCGCGTGCGGATGAATGTCAGCGGCGGTCTCGAGACGATACCCCAGGTGGTGACCGTAGACGCCGAAGCGGCCACCGAGCTGACCGTGCCGATGCAACCCTGGATCGACATGGCGGCGCGGGGCTGGTACTCGGGCGATTCGCACGTCCATCTTCATACGGGCGGCCCGATCGACGTGACGGTTGCCAGCGCGCTGGTCGCCGCCCGGGCCGAGGGGATCAATTACGTCAATCTCTGCGTCTCGAACAACGTCGGCGACGACATCCGCGATACGGAGATGATCACCGGCAAACCGCATGCTGTCTCGACGGATCGGCATCTCCTGGTCTTCGGCGAAGAGATGAGGAGCACCATCTACGGACATATGCAGTTCTTCGGAATCAACAGATTGGTCGAACCCCAATACACGGGCTTTGACGGGACGCCGAATCGGAACGACTTCCCCGCGAATCACTTGATGGCCGCGGAGGCAGTACGGCAGGGCGGCCTGGTGACTTACGGCCATCCCGTGTTCGCCGGAGAGCCGTTTCCGTTCGGGAAGGACCTGGCGAAAGCCAACGCCGCGGCGCGGGAGCTGCCGATCGATGCTGTGCTCGGCGTGGTTCACGCGATCGATCTGATGTCGTATAACAGCGATGAGGACCTCTCGGCCGAACTCTGGTACCGGCTGCTGAATTGCGGACTGAAGCTCTCGGCGTGTGTCGGCACTGACGCTCTCCTGGATCGATCGACAGATCCACTGGGCGGCGAGCGAGTCTATGTGAAGACCGCCGGTCCGCTGACCATGCAGGGCTGGCTCGACGGGTTGAAGAGCGGCCGGAGCTTCGTCACAAACGGCCCCATCCCGACGCTCGAAGTCAACGGCAAGTCTCCGGGTGAGACGTGTGAACTCACGGAAGCGGGCAACGTCCGCGTCGCGGTGACGGTGGAGAGCTATGTGCCGTTCAACAAGATTGAAGTCATCGTGAATGGCAAGGTGGCGGCACACGATGAAGTCGGCGGGCGATCCGGCGGGGCTGCGGGTCAGACGCCTGGACGTGGAGTTGCCGATCGGACGGAGTAGCTGGATCGCCTTGCGCGTCCGCGGCCCCGAATCTCCGCTCGTCTTCGACGGGCCCGTCTGGGCTCACACGAGTCCGGTCTACGTAAAGATTGCCGGGCAGCGAATCGCGAGCCGGCAGGACGCCGAATACTTCGTCGCCTGGATCGAGCAAATGCTGCGGGTCGTCGAGGCCCGCAATCGCTTCGCCAACGTCGAGAATCGGCGACAGGTTGAGTCGCTGTTCCGGAGAGCGCAAGACGAGTTCCGCAAGCTGGTGGACGCCAGGTAAGTTTGCTTCCGACAGGGAGCACGGGTCAAAGCGCATGGACTCGTACCTGACGGATTGAAAGAGACCGCCCCGGGAATCGTCACGCCGCACGACCACGAGTGGCTGGCGGGTTCGTGCAGGCTGGCCGCCGAGAGGCCGTTGATGAGGTGCCTGGGGTCAATCGATCGGGGCGACGGCGATCTTGCCAAAAGCGAGGTCGGTGTCCGGGTCGTGCGCCTGAAGCTGGATCGTTCCGGCCTCGGCGCGGAAGCCTCGGCGCGGAGTCTCGTCCTTCGGACGCGTGTCGGTCCAGTCGGTGACCTCGACCCCGTTGACCCAGGTGGCGATGTGGGGGCCGTGAGCGAAGACGGTCATGACGAAGGGCTCGCCGTCGCGGCTGACGAGCCTGGCGCATTCTGACGGTCGTCGATCGCGCCGGTAGCGTACAGGGCGGGCCTCCCCGGGTCGTTCCCCTCACACTCGTTGTACACTTGAGCCTCGTAGCCCATCATGCAAGTGCCAGGCGGGTTGCGGAAGAAGATGCCGCCGTTGGAGTGCCTGCCATGCGTCCGCACCACGACCTGGAGCGCAAAATCGGCATAGCTACCGGGGAGTTCCATCGCGCCTGGGCCGCCCTTCGCGTGGAGCATGCCCCCGTCGATCGTCCACCTCGGGCCCATCCCGGGTCTGGCTCTTGGCGGGTTCACGGGTGTGCATCCGTCGAGACCGCGACCGTCGAAAAGCGTCCTGAGGCGCAGCGGCTTTACTGCCAGCGATCGAACCTCAACACGGTCACCGAGCCGGATGGGCCCGCGCCGGCCGGTGCTCGGGATCACGAGTCGCCCTGCTTCAACCGTCAACGACTTACCACCGACGACGAGCGTTCCGCCATGTTCGAAGTCGCCCCGGACTTCGCAGTCGCCGACCTCGGTTGTGGTCGTGCCTCTTCCGAGCCGGCCGTCGTCGAGCTTCGCCCCGGCCCAGCCGAAAGTGGTCTTCCCGTCGAACAGGCTGATCCAGCCGGCGGCGGCCTCCGCCTTCGTTAACCCGTGCCCCCACTCGGCGGTTGAGTCCTGGCCCGCTGCCAGATCGCCCGAAGCGATCAGCCCGGCGCAAATCCCGACAATCATCAGCGGCGTGTTTGGTCGTCTCATCCCACGGCGCCCTCGGTTTCAAAGGATCAAGCTTTTGAGCTCACGGTTTTGGGCGCTCAGCCCACGATGATTGAAAACATGGCCAGGGTCTCCAGCCGTGGTACCGCGAACTCGATAACCCCCTCGAGCTGCTTGTAGGGCACACTCTGCTCTCCGGGCAGCGCGAGGACGCGATGGACCTTCTCAGCAAGCCGGAGGCGCACCGAGAATCTTGTCGATCGGGATGTTGGGAAGGTCCTTCTGAAAATTCGCTAGACTGAGCCGGTACCGATGCAGCTCAGGTTGACGGAAGAGGGTCAACTCAACGGATGCGGGCGCTTGGGCCTCGAACGTGAAGTCCGCTCGGAGTTGCCGCAGCAGCCGGATGAATGTCTCACTCAGAACATCAATCACTTCGATGGGACTTGCGCAGTAGATGGCCGTTCCCTTGCCAAACCTGTTGATGACAATCTCAGGCCGACTGGTTGGCTGCCAGGGTGGATTACTGTGAATCGATGAAAACCGGCTGGGATCGGGTGCAGGCCACACGAGTGTTGTCGTTGCTAGCACTCTGGCAGACGCATCCTGGAGAGAGCACAATCTCCTGGCCTGTGGTGCGGGCAAACGCGGGGTACATGGTGGTGAAATCACCAAAGTCGAACTCGGCTGTTGGTGCAATATAGTGAGGCCACGCCGTCCAGCTTGGGTGCTTCAGTGTCACACCGAAGACATCACCCAGGGCAAAGTCCTTGCGAAGCCGTCCACGAGTATCCACCAGTGACGTCCACCCAGTTGCCAGCAAGCTGCCACCATCGCGCACCCACTCGCGAACCAGCTCCGCCTCGGCGTCATCCATCATGTTCACACTGGGAAGCACCAGCAACTTGAACCTCTGAGAGATGAGCGAGAGATGCCTTGCCAGCGATTGCAAAGGGTAGATGATGACTTCCTAGCAGCCGGGTCACGGCCGTGACGCTCTTGGTGTGGGCGTCGCTGGTGTCTGCCCCGGTAATCGGACGACCATTACCGGCGAAGTCAAACTTGGAGTCCAGGCTGTAATAAACTGCAATATCAGCCACTCGCTCGCCACCAAGCTCATCGTAATAGGGCATGAATCGATCGAAGATGCGCCCCATGCGGTCGTAGACTTTGGGGTTGAGCGAACCGATTGGATCAATGGCGTCGATGAAGATGAAGGCCGCACAGTCAGCAATTGCTGCCGCGGCCTTCGCCTCTAGCAGCGGCTCGGGCTTCATCGCCGTGTGATCGGCCAGCTCGAGCGAGAAGCTCGTCTCAAAGCCATAAGGCCGGTGCGGCGTAAGGTCCTCGAGTAACTTCCGCACAAATGAGCCCTGCCACGAGTCGCCGTAAAAATCACCCTGGAGAAAGTCATTGTTGGGCAAGAGCGGCGTGTTGACGCCCAGCACCCAGTTTGCGGGAAATGTGGACGATTGATGCTCGATACTTGCTCCGGGCCTGAGCTTACGCACCGTATCGGTGGCAATCGCGGCGAACTCGCCAAGCCACGATTCGCGCTTCCGCTGAAACGTTACCCACCGTTCATCGAGCCAGTTGACCGTCGTGGGGATCTCGCCCCCCACCTCTTTGGCGAATCGTTTCTTGCAATGCTCGCAGTAGCAGACCGCCGGCCAGAAGGTCATGTCAAAGCGGATGCCGTCAAAATCAAAGAGGCTGCATTCCTCCTCGACCCAGGCCCGGACGTACTCACGATAAGGCGAGTTGATGCAGACCAGGCCGTGCCTTCCCCCCTCGCCATGTGCCTTGCCGTCAACTGCGCATACCGCCAGTCGGGATGAAGATCAGCCGTAGTACGGTCGAAGACCAAGCTGTTATAAAGCTGCACCGCGATCCCGTGACCATGGCAGGCGTCAATGATCTCCCGCACGAGATTGCGTCCCTTCAAGCCCTTGTGCTGTCGGCCTACCTTCGTTGGATAGTTGAAGAGCCCCACGTGCGACATCGCATACGCCACGATTGACTGAGCGTGAGCCCGGACGAGCATGTTGACATATTGCTCGACATCGACCCGAGAGAGGAACTTGTCGTCCCAGTCGGGAATGTGCATGTCGATCACCGCCCGGCGATAGGCAGAGGTATACCACGGCTTGCCGCCACTACCCGAAGTGGGTTTCCTGTCCATGAGCTTGCGGTCCCATTCAAGGAATTGGATTGTCCTTGGCTCAAAGCCGTCTCGAGCTATAGCCCCTGCACCTCCCATCCTTTGCGATACTGGCGGCGGACAAATTGATTGGCCTCAGGCTTGTTGGTGACCTTCATGGCCTTGGCGTTCCATTCCAGAGTGGTCTGAGGGAACCGGGTCGCCAGGCAACCGAGGAGAACCGACTCGGTGAGCGGGCCCGAGTAGTCAAAGGGTGTAGACGTCTTCCCGTTGCCGCGGCAGGCTTCGACGAACTGGAGGTAATGGTCGGTACCCCCTGGACTGGGAAGCTTGTATTCCTTGAACCGATCGACAGGGAGCAGGACAGGGACATCGATGTAAGGAGAGTAGAGCACCCCCTCGGTGCCGATATAGATCGAACCCTGGTCCTCAAGCCCTCGCTCGCCGATCAAGGCTTTGATCGAGGCAGGCGGCCGCTTGCCGCCGTCGTACCAGAAGAGTGTGAGGGATTCGGTCGTGTACCGTGTTCGGGGGAAGATGTAGCGCACCTGGGAATCCAGGCCCCAGTTGTCCTTGTTGGGAGCGCCTCCCTCGGACCTGATCGAAACGGGAGCGGTCAGCGCCAGAGACGTGAAGACCGGGTCGAGGATATGACAGCCCATGTCACCAAAGGTCCCAGTGCCGAAGTCGAGTCGCTTCCGCCACTCGCCGGGGTGATAGTAACCGGCAATGAAGGGACGCTCCTTCGCTACTCCCAGCCAGAAGTTCCAGTTCAACTGGGCCGGCACAGGGTCGGTGCGGTCGGGTCGTGGCCGAGGATCACCCCAGTGCTTGCCGCTCCAGCTATGGACTTCTTTCACCCTGCCGATGGCGTTTCCCTGGATGATTTCCACGACCATCCGGTGAATCTCGTGAGAATGGATCTGGATGCCCATCTGGGTAACCAGCTTCTTCTCTCGGGCCGTCTGGGTGAGCTGGCGAGCCTCGTAGATCGTCTGCGTGAGCGGCTTCTGTGTGTAAACATTGAGCCCTTGCTGCATGGCGCGCATTGTGATCGGGGCATGCATGTGATCCGGCGTCGAAACGTTCACCGAGTCGAGGTGCTTCTCCTTGTCGAGCAGCTCGCGCCAGTCCTGATAAACCCTGACGTCGGGAAACTCCTTCTTGATGGAGGCTGCCTTGCGTAGATCCACGTCAGCGACTGCCACGAGCTTGACATGGCGGCTGGCCGTGATCGAATGCAGGTCGGCCCCCGCCATGCCCGAGGCCCCAAAGCTGGCATGGTAGAGTGTCTCGCTGGGAGCAGCGCGGGCGTGAACGCGGAACACGGCCGGAACGGCCAGCGAAGCTGCGGCCAGTTGACTGATAGCAGTGCGGCGAGTGATGGTCGACGTCGTCGGTGGCATCGCTGGGATCCTCTCGTGTCAGGGACTCCGTGTGGCAGGTTCGGGCCAGCGCTCTCCGCGTCTCTGTGCTGACCCTGCGGACGCTCGAATCGTCATTCTAAGAGACCAGAGCAGACCGGAGCCATGGGTTGCCCGGCGCTGGCCGCAAGCAGGTGATCGGAAATCGGCCAGCATGGCCAGGACGGCCGAGCAACTCCTGGCCTCAAACTGCTCGCTCCTCCAGATTCCGAGAATGGCTCATTGCGGTAGATTGGAAGACACCGGCTCGACCTCCGGTCGGGGGGAGTGCAACTGTCAGGATCATCGCCAGCAGCACAACCACAAGCAATGCCAGAAACACAATGCCCAAACCCTGCCAGTCTGCCAGACGACCGAGGAGTGGGGCAGCCATGCCACCGACGCTCACTGCCAGCCCCAGTGTCACACCCGAGGCCATGCCCACTCGCCTTGGCAGGTACTCCTGACCAAGCACGACCTGCACGCTCGACGGCAGGAAGATGCAAATCGCCAGCGGCACCAACAACGCCAATGCCAGGTTCTGATTCGATGTGAGTACGAATAGAGTCAGGAAAACCGCCGCACCGGCGAATCCGGCCCGGAGCACCGCCCGACGACCAAAACGATCGGCCAGCCAGCCGCCCATCAGCGTACCTGCGATGCTGGTCCCCAGGAACACCGCCAAGGATCGGTTCCCATCAGCGGCACTCTGGCCCCACCGGCTCATGAAGTAAGAGCGCCAAGAACGTGTTCAGACCGAAGAAAACAATCGAGCGGCAGATGGTGGCCCCGCTCAAGATCACAAACCCCTTCCAGTTATCACGCACCATGTCGGTGGGTTGCGCTGGTCGGTGAGTGACCGGTGACCTGGCCGTTGCACCTGTAAGTTGAGCCAGGAGTATGGCGACCAGTCCAGTCGGCAGGAGGAGGACCAGGACTCCCTTGATGCCCCACCCGACAACGAGAGCGGTCGTCAGTATCGGGGCCAGGGCAAACCCCACCACGCCGCCCACGGTAAACCAGCTCATGCCAGTCGCTCGTCGGTCGCCGCTGGCATGGTACGCTTGTCGGGCTGCTTCAGGGTGGAACGCTGCTACTCCCAGGCCACTTAATGTGAATGCCAATAGCACCAGAGCAAACGTCATCGCCTGAGCCCCGAGCGCAAGACCGGCTCCGGTCAAGAGAATACTCGCCGGGAGCAGCCAGGCCAGGGCGAGGCGGTCGGCGAGCTGCCCGAAGAGCGGCTGCACGACTGACGAGGAGGCGCTGATGGCAAAGACAAGGCTGGCCGCCGCCGTGTAGGAGAACTGTCGCTCGATCACCAGAAAGGGCAGTAGTGCCGGGACCGTTCCCTGGCAGAGATCGGTCAGCAGATGCCCCGCTGCCAGCAGAGCGATGGCCCGTCGGTTCATCGTTTTCTCCTTTTGGACTGCACACGGTCAGTCGTCGGTTCTATCCCCTGAGTGGCCGGGTTCGGCCAAGCGCCGCTGACTCTGGCCCAGCCGAGAGCGAACCTCCCGAATGATGTTTCCCGAACGTTGAAGAGCAGTGTGCATGATCACTTCCTGCGTTCATCCGACTTGCTCAATATATTAAACGAATTGACACAGGAATCAATCTCCATTGAACTGCACTGGGGTTACGGCTACGATCGGTCGGAGAGATCCGTAATGGATATGGAAGGACAGCCCCACGATGGGTCAAATCAAATTGCCCCGAGCCTTACTGCTGGACCTGGATGGGACCATCGCCCACACACTGCCGCTCATCTTCGACGCCTACCGCCACGCCGTCGCCCCCTGGGTCAAGAGACCTCCGACCGACTCCGAGGTTGAGGCGACCTTCGGACCCGCCGAGCGGGAGTGCATCGCCCGGATGGTTCCGCGTGCCGATCTGGATGAGGCCGAGGAGCGATTCCACACGTACTACGAGACGCACCACAGCCAGGGTGTGACGATCGTGGAAGGGATCGTCGATGTCATCGAGCACGCCCGGCGCCTGGGCTGGCGGATCGGGGTGTTCACGGGCAAGGGGAGACGATCTGCGAAGTTCACCCTGACTGAGCTTGGACTCTGGAACTCGATCGAATGCCTCGTCTCCAGCGACGACGTGGAGCGGCCCAAGCCGGACCCGGAAGGCGTGTTCCATGCCTCCGAAGCGCTTGGTGTCCCGGTGGATCGCATTCTGCTCGCAGGCGACTCCCCCTCTGATGTGAAGGCTGGTAGATCGGCGGGGTGCAAAACCGCCGCCGTCTTGTGGGCAGCGTTCAAACCTGATCGTCTTCATGAGGCAGGTGCCGACTTTACCTGCGAGCATGTTGAGGATCTGATGGCGGCGATCGATCTATTGAACCTGCAAGGTAATCCGGAATCACTGCGATGATCGAGATCCGAGCAGCGACCGATTCCGACTTCGATGGCATCTGGCGGATCTTTCACGCCGTGGTAGTCGAGGGCGGCACCTATGCCTTCGATCCCGAGACGACACAGGAGGAGGCGTTTCGGGTCTGGTTGTCACCCAACCACCGGACCTATGTGGCAACGAACGAGGGTGTGATCGTCGGCACTTACATCCTCAAGCAGAACCAGCCGGGGCTCGGCTCCCATGTCGCCAACGCAGCCTTCATGGTCGATCCTGGTGCTCAGGGACAGGGCTTGGGTGAGGCGATGGGCCGTCACGCACTGGAAGAGGCGAAGAGACTAGGCTACCGTGCAATGCAGTTCAATTTCGTCGTCAGTACGAACGAGCGGGCGATCCGACTGTGGAAGAGGCTCGGTTTCTCTATCGTCGGCACGTTGCCCGAGGCGTTCCGCCATAGGAGCCTGGGCTACGTCGATGCTTACGTGATGTTCCACAGCTTCGCAAAAGAACCTGAGTCAACGTTCGGGTGACGGTTGGCGACGGAGATGGAGCGTCGCCAGCACGACCCTTTTCAGCACGGACATCAGCGATGAAGCGGATGAGATCGGTAAGGCGTATCGGGAGGCATTCTCTTTTATCAGTTATCGCATGAACCACCCATTCGCCCCTCCAACCTGGCTACCCATAGCACGAAACCGCCGCTTTGCTCAGGCTAAAAGGGTGATCGACCGGGTGGTGCTCGACCTGATCGCCCGGCGACGACGAGATGGCGAGGTCCATGATGACCTGCTGGCGATGCTGATGGCTGCTCAGGACGAGGAGACGCATGGCGGAATGACCGATCAACAAGTCCGGGATGAGGCGCTCACGCTGCTGACGGCAGGGCACGAGACAGTCGGTGCGGCGTTGTCCTGGACCTGGTATCTCTTGTCGAAGCACCTCGATGTTCAGCGATCTCTCCATGACGAGGTAGTCGGAGTGCTAGGTGGACGGCATCCAACGACATCGGACTTGTCGAGGCTGCCGTTATGTCGTGCAGTGTTCGAGGAGGCGATGCGGCTCTACCCGCCTGCCTGGGCGATGCCAAGAGAGTCCATCGAGGCTGACGAGATCATGGGTTACCACATCCCGCCCAAGGCAGCGATCGTTCTCGGGCAGTTCCTCACACACCGGCATCCCGAGTTCTGGGAATCACCGGACCAGTTCCGACCGGAGCGTTTCTTGGGAGAATTACCCGCCAGCCGCCCACGCTACGCCTATTTCCCCTTCGGGGGTGGACCGAGGGTCTGCATCGGCAGCCAGTTCGCCATGATCGAGGCCCAACTGGTCCTGGCGACGGTTATCCACGAGTTACGAGATGGACCTCGTGGCGGATCATCCGGTCGTGCCCGACCCCACCTTCACGCTCAGACCCAAGTACGGGGTGAAGGTGGTCCTACGGAGCCGAGGCTGAGTCATGGATCGACCAGCACGTTGAGCCAAGTGACGACCGCCCTCCCCTTCGGCTCGCCAGCGTTTATTCTCAGGAGGTTGGCAACGCTCCAGGAGCATCACGTGCCCGTATCGGAGAACTGACAGATGGTTCCACGATTCCTGATGGCTGTCCTGTGTGCCGGGCTCTTCTCTGGGGCTGCACCGCCTTCAACCTGTGACATGACCGGTTACCGCCCCCAGCCGGGGTTGGAAGCGTCTTCGCAGGACGGATCGCTCAGCGTCCGTTGGGATGGTGAGAAAGGCCAGGAGTTGCTCGCCAGATTTGCGACCCTCAACGGGATTCCTACGATCCTTGAACTGGCTGTCCGAAAGAAGGGCGGTGCGTGGGTAACCGTGGGGCGCGATCTTGTGCCGGAGTTCAAGGTGACGACCGGCGGCCAGATCCTTCTTGCACGGCCCTCCGGAGGGATGCATTCTGAACAGGACGAGCCTATGCCGCTTTCGTGCTCGACGGACTCCATCGAGCATTCACGTAGGGAAGACCCAAGTGCGAGGGGTAAACGACCATGACAGGTGCTGATCTGCTGGTGCGACTGCTCAAGGCGCAGGACGTCCCTTTCGTGTCAACCTTGTGCGGCAACGGCCTTGATCCTCTCTTCGAGGCTTGCAAGCGGCAGAGATTGCGGCTGGTTGATGTCCGCAACGAGCAGGCCGCCGGCTACATGGCCGACGCCGTTGGCCGGTTGACGGGCCGCGTGGGGGTCTGCACGTCGTCGAGCGGGGTCGCCCATCTCAATGCGCTGACCGGCGTCGTGAACGCCTATTTCGACGGATCTCCGATGCTCCTGATCACCGGGGCAAGCGAGAGTCAGACGGCCGGCATGGGCAATTTCCAGGATCTGGACCACGTGGCGATGGCCCGGCCCGTGTGCAAGCTGGCCCAGCGCGTCGACCGGCCGGAGCGGATCGCCCTGGCCGTGCACGAGGCATTCGCAGCCGCCCGCAGCGGCCGCCCCGGGCCAGTCCATCTCAACATTCCGGGCGATGTATTGAGTGCTTCCGTCGATGAATCGGACGTCCGGGGGCCGACAGGTCCGAGGGGGACACAGCACCCCCATGACGCTCGCAGCAGGCGCTTCGCACGGCCGGTCCCGTCCACACCGCCTTCTCTGGGCGATGACGACTTGATCCGAGAGGCCGTCAACCTGCTTGCCCGCGCCGAGCGCCCTGTCCTGGTCGCGGGCAGCGGCGTGTTCTATGCCAAGGCCGAAGAGGCTCTCCGCCGTTTGGTCGAAGCTGCCGGACTACCAGTCGTCACGCCGATCTGGGACCGCGGGGTGGTGAGCCGTCCCATGCCCGAATACCTCGGTGTGATCGGCGCCGCGAGCGGCGGGCCGGCGCTATTGCCCGATGCGGACCTGATCCTCTTGGTCGGCAGCCGCGTCGATTATCGCCTGGGCTACCTCAAGCCACCGGCCGTCAAGGAGAAGGTTCGCGTGATCCGGATCGATCGGGATCCGGGGGAATTGAACCAGGGCGTGCTGCCGGACGTGGGCATCCTCGGCGACCCGTCGATGGTACTGCACCAGGTGCGGGACGAGTGGCTGCGCAGGCACGTGCCCGACCGCACCGACTGGTTGCGTGAGGCCCAGACTCGCACCCAGCGGTTCCACAGCCGCTGGGCCAAGCCTCCCGCGCCCAGCCCCATGACGGGTCACCATCTCGTCGAAGCCGTCCGGGGTACGCTGACCGACGAGACGATCTTCCTGATCGACGGCGGCAACATCGGCCAGTGGGCCCATGTGCTCCTCTGGGATCGATACCCCGGCCACTGGCTGACCTGCGGAGCCAGCGGCGTGGTCGGCTGGGGCCTGCCGGCCGCGATCGCCGCCAAGCTGCTCCATCCCACTCGCCCGGTGCTCCTGTTGTCGGGCGACGGTGCCATCGGGTTCACGATCACCGAACTGGAGACCGCCGTCCGCCATCGTGTGCCCATTGTTGCCATCGTCGCCGACGACCAGGCCTGGGGGATCGTCGCCAGCGACCAGAAACGGTCGTGGGGTGAACCCATCTCGAGTCTGCTGGGCCCCGTCGATTACGCCCGCGTCGCCCAGGGCTTCGGCGCGCGGGGCGTCACCGTGACACAGCCCGACGAACTGGCCCCGGCCATTCGCGAGGCCTTCGCGTCGGGTCAGCCGACCTTGATTGAAGTGCCGATTGCCCTCCGCGCACCGACGGAGTGATCGCTCCACCATCTGGTGCAGTCAATTCGTAAGCGTCTCACGAACCCCATTGGCTGGAAGCTGCCGCTGGACCTGTCGGCTTCCGGAGTGTTAAATAGTTCTTTAGCAAACCGCTCGTTCGCAGGCGCTCCTTGTGACTTGGGAAAGGTCCGTCACCATGCTGGCGAAACAACCTGCTGCTGGGGTTGCAATCGCTGTCCTCGCAGCGAGCTTTGCCACGGCTGTTGCCGGTGACGGCTCTCCGACCGAGAAAGATCGCGACAAGGTTTTACCGCGAGAAGATCGAGCCGGTTCTGGTTTCGGAGTGCTATCGTTGCCACTCCGCCAGCGCGAAGCAGGTGCGCGGGAATCTCAAGCTCGACTCGCGGGCCGCGATGCTCCAGGGAGGCGACACGGGACCGGCCGTGGTGCCGGGCAAGGCCGACGAGAGCCTGATCGTCCAGGCGCTACGGCACCGGGACGGTCTGGAGATGCCGCCCAAGAAGCCGAGGCTGCCCGCGGCAGTCATCGCGGACTTCGAGACCTGGATCACGATGGGCGCTCCTGCGCCAGCGGTCGAGGACTCCGGCAGGGCAGGGGACGGGCACGAGGAGGCGCGGCGGCACTGGGCGTTTCAGCCGCTTCGGAAGCCATCCATCCCGCCCGTCAAGGAAGCCGTCCGGGCGCAGAACCCGATCGACGCCTTTGTGCTGGCCCGGCTGGAAGAGCAGAGGATGGACGTTCGCCGCTCCCGCGAGCCGGACCGAGTGGATTCGCCGGGTCACGTTCGACCTGACCGGGCTGCCTCCGACTCCCGAAGAGATCGAGTCGTACGAGACGAGACGCCGCGGTCGATGCCGATGCGCGGCTGGTCGACCGGCTCCTCTCCAGCCCAAGGTACGGCGAGCGGTGGGCCCAGCACTGGCTCGATGTCGTGCGGTACGCCGAGACCGAAGGCTACGAGTACGACCGCACTGTGCCCGACTCGTGGCGGTTCCGCGACTACGTCATCGACAGCCTGAACCGCGACAAGCCGTTCGACCGGTTTCTGACCGAGCAGATCGCCGGCGACGAGATCGAGCCGAGCGATCCCGAGTGCCAGACCGCGTCGATCTTCCACCGGCTCGGCCCGGTGCGGCGAAACGCGGGCAATCCCGAGATCGCCCTCAGCCGCAACGAGGTGCTCACGGAGCGGACCGACATCGTCGGCTCGGCGTTCCTCGGTCTGACGATCGGCTGTGCCCGCTGCCACAACCACAAGCTCGAGCCGATCTCGCAGAAAGACTACTACCGGCTCCAGGCCTACATGGCGGCGACCGAGGAGCACAACGTCAACCTCGCCCCCGAAGCGGAATACAGGCGGTGGGAGGCGAAGACGCAAGAGACTCAAGAAGCAGATTGCAGCGGCTCAAGAGGCGGATGCGGGCGGCGCGAGACCAGGAAAGGAAGCGGCTGGCCGAGGAAATCGAGGCGATCGACGACGCGATGCCGCCACCGCCGCCCACGATTCCCGCGACCAGGAACGACTCTCCCGGCGGACCGAGATCCACGTGCTCCGGCGGGGGATCTGGGAGAACAAGGGCGAGCCTGTCGGCCCCCGGCCCCCGAGCATCCTCGTCCCCGACGACGGCCCCGAACTGCCGGCCGATGTTCGCGATCCGCGCACGCGACTGGCGCGGTGGCTCACGTCGAGCGAGCATCCGCTTACGGCGCGGGTGCTCGTCAATCGGATCTGGGCCCAGCACTTCGGCCTGGGACTGGTGAAGACGGTGAACGACTTCGGCACCAAGGGAGACCGTCCCAGCCACCCGGAGCTGCTCGACTGGCTGGCCGCAACGTTCGTGGAAAACGGCTGGCGGCTCAAGCCGCTCCATCGGCTGATCGTGCTGAGCAACGCCTACCGCCAGTCGAGTCGGTCGCCGATCGCGGCGGAGGCGCAGCGGATCGACCCGGAGAACCGCCTGCTCTGGCATTTCAGCCGGCGCCGGCTGACGGCCGAGGAGATCCGCGACGCCATGCTCGCCGTCTCCGGGCGGCTGAACCCCAAGGCAGGCGGGCCGAGCGTCATGGTGCCGGTCGACCCCGAGCTCGTGAAGCTGCTCTACAAACCCTCGCAATGGCAGGTCACACCGCGCGCAGACCGAGCACGACCGGCGCACGATCTACCTGATCGCCAAGCGCAACCTGCGACTGCCGTTCATGGAGACGTTCGACGCGCCGGCCTTGCAATCGAGTTGCTCCCGGCGCGAGTCGAGCACGCACGCTCCCCAGGCCCTCGAGCTGCTCAACGGCCGCTTGTCGAACGACCTGGCTCGGTCGTTCGCCGGCCGGATTCGAGAAGGAGTCGGGGGCGACGCGCGGACGCTCGTCGATCGCGCGTTCCGGCTGGCCCTGGGCCGGTCGCCCACGGACGCGGAACGCGACTCGTCGCTTGCGTTCCTCCGCGACCAGCCGCTGGAGGATTTCGCCCTGGCCGTCTTCAACCTCAACGGGTTCCTCTATGTCTGGTGAAATCCCCGCTCGACCGTCTCCCGCACAGCCGCCCGACCCGCACGCGCCGGGAGTTCGTCCGGACGCCTTCGCCGGCTTCGGCGGCCTGGCGCTGGCCTCGCTGCTCGCATGACGAGCAGCTTCGCGCGGGATCGGCCGCGGCCGCTCGCTCCCAAGCCGGCCCATTTCCCGGCCAAGGCGCGCTCGGTCATCTTCCTGTTCATGGCCGGCGGGCCCAGCCACCTGGAGACGTTCGATCCCAAGCCGCTCCTGAACAAGCTCGAAGGGCAGCGGCGGCCCAAGGAGTTCGGCGAGGCCAAGTACCAGTTGATCCAGAGCAACGCCAAGCTGCTGGGCACGCGCCGGACGTTCAAGAAGCACGGCCAGAGCGGCATCGAGGTCTCCGACCTCTTCCCTCACATCGCGAGCTGCATCGACGACATCGCGGTGATCCGGTCGTGCCACGGCGACATGGTCGTCCACTCGGCCGCCCAGTACGAGCTGTTCACCGGCCGGGTCGTGCCTGGGTTTCCCGAGCATGGGCTCCTGGCTCCTGTACGGCCTGGGCTCCGAGAGCGATTCGCTGCCGGCCTACGTGGTGATGCCCGACCCGAACGGGGCGCTCGAGGCGGGCCAGCCGATGTACACGCACGGCTTCCTGCCGGCAGTCTATCAGCCGACGATGTTCCGGCCCGGCGACCGGCCGGTGGTGAACCTCGACCTGCCCGCGCGGGATCACGACCGACCGGCGGCGAAAGACCCTGCAGCTCATCCGCGAGCTGAACGAGGCGACGCTCGATCCGGCCGACGAGGAGTTCTCGGCGCGGATCAACGCCTACGACCTGGCCTTCAAGATGCAGACCGAGGCCCCGGACGTCCTCGACCTGTCGCGCGAGCCGCGGGAGACGCTCGACCTGTACGGCGTCGGCGCCGAGCCGACCCACGATTACGGCCGGCGCTGCCTGCTGGCGCGGAAGCTCGTCGAGCACGGCGTTCGATTCGTCTGCGTCGTCTCGGGCGGCGGTCCGGGCAACCTGCAGTGGGACGCCCACGACGACATCGAGGAGAACCACCTCCGCAAGGCCGCCGAGACCGACAAGCCGGTCGCCGGCTTGCTCAAGGACCTGAAGCGCCGGGGGCTGCTCGACAGCACGCTCGTCCTCTGGGGCGGCGAGTTCGGCCGCTCGCCCGAGGCCGAGTCCGGCAAGGGGCGCGACCACCACAACATCGGCTTCACCATGTGGATGGCCGGCGGCGGCATCAAGGGAGGCCAGGTCGTCGGCGCCACCGACGCCATCGGCCTCCGCGCGATCGAGAAGCCCGTACCACTTCCGCGACCTGCACACGACGATCCTGCACCAGCTCGGCCTCGACCAGCACCGGCTGACCTATCCTCACCTCGGACGCAACGAGCGGCTGACGTTCGTCGAGGGCAAGGTGATCCAGGAGATCGTTTGAGGTCAGGGTTCTGGTCGTTGATCCCGAGACCGTGCAGAGCGACTCTAACGAGCCGATCAGCGAAAGCTCGAGGTCGGCAAAAGCGTGGCCTCGGTCAAAAACCGCGTCAAACGGCTTCCGCAAATCGATGCGGATCGACACCCTGCCCGAGCTTGGCATGGGCGAACCCTTGCGTCCAGAATGGTGTCCATGGTCTTGGGGGTCAAGAGGAGTGAACTCTTGCGTCCTCGGTCCGACTGCGTTCCCGGAGCATCGAGCGTGTACGTCCCAGCCGCCTTCGCCGAGCCCAACACGACCAGGCTGCACGAGTTCATGCGGCGGCACAGCTTCGCCGTCCTGACCACGCATGGCGACCTTGGCCTGGTCGCCAGCCATCTGCCCCTCCTGTTCGATGCCGACGCCGGGCCGCAAGGCCATCTTCTTGGTCACATGGCACGGGCGAACCCGCAGTGGAAAGGCGTCGAGGGTGAGGTGCTGGTCATCTTCTCCGGGCCGCACTCCTACGTCTCCCCAGCCTGGTACGAGGAAGGCGGCACCGTGCCGACCTGGAACTACGTCGCCGTTCACGCCTACGGCACGTTCCACCTCGTCGAAACCCGGGACGGGCTGCTGGACATCCTGCGACGGTCGGTCCTGACCTATGAGGCCCCCAGGGCGGAGTCCTGGGCCTTCGACGAGTCGGAGCCGCACATCGACGGAATGCTCAAAGCGATCATCGGGTTCCGCATCGAGATCACGCGACTGGAGGGCAAGTGGAAGCTCTCCCAGAACCACCCGGAGGGGCGCCGCCGGAAGGTGATCCAGGCGCTGGATGCGGAGCCGGGGATCAATTCCAGGATCGTCGCCGATCTGATGCGGGGCGGCCTGGGCCCCGACCGATCCGATGAAGAGGCCATCAAGACAGTTTAGCCTGGCTTACCTGGCGATATCGGTCCCACGAGGCAACTCGCATGAAGCTCTTCACCGCTCTGGTCTTTACGATGGGTCTGGCTGTCACCTCCCATGCCGGAGACGATCCCGGCAGGAAACTGCGTGTGGTCGTCTTCGGTGGTCACCCCGACGACCCCGAATCCGGGGCGGGCGGGCTGATCGCCACGCTGACTCGCCAGAACCACGAAGTCATCTGTGCCTATGGCACGAGCTTCCGGGGTGATCGTCGCTTCTTCGGGCGGCCCGAGGCCGAGGTTCGCAAACAGGAGGCGGCCGCCGCCTGCAAGGTGCTCGGCGCGAAACCGAAATTCTTCCCTTACGCCCACGAGAAGCTTGTCGCTGACGAGACCACTTTGAACGAGGTCTCGACCTGGCTCGCCGAGGTGAAGCCCGACATTGTGGTGACCCACTGGCCGCTCGACACGCACCCGAACCACCACGTTGTCAGTTCCCTGGTCTGGAGGTGTTACCAGCGTCGCGGCGGCTGGAGCCTCTACTTCTTCGAGGTGATGACCGATCAGCAGACGATCGGCTTCGCTCCCGAACTCTTCCTCGACATCGCGCCGGTTCGAGATGTGAAAAAACGATCGCTTGACGAGCACAAGAGCCAGGGACCAGAAGAAATCTGGCAGGTCCACGAACGGATGCACCGCCGTCGCGGAGCACAATGCGGTGTCGAGTACGCCGAAGCGTTCAAGCTCGTGGAAGCCAAGCAGGGATGCCCGCTGCTGCCGGTTCCCTTCTTGACGAGCAAGCGCCAGGAGCCAGCGGGGACGGATCAGCAACCGGCGCATTAGGGATCATGGCTGATCCCGAGAGCGAATCGCGACAGAGATCAGTGCCGGTTGGCCAGTGGCGGCACAATGGCTTGCGGGTGTATGACGATCGTGGTTGGGGGTCTCTGGGGCTCGATCACCTAAGATCAAGGACCCTCAAGGGCGGCCGCGCACGTCCAGCGCAGCTCCGGATCGTCTCAAGGGGGGGTGGATGCACCAGACCAAAGCAATCGTCGGCGAGGTTTCCAGAGACGCGAAGTTCCAGGAACCCTCCCGCCACGGTTGCGGCGGAGAATTCGGTGGTGAGCCCAAGATGATCGAGCAGGCTGGCGGCCGTCTTGAGCGGCCGCTCGAGCAATCCCGGCAGGACCACAATCCTTCCGGGCCTTCCGGTGATCTCGGCCACGAGCCTGGCCAGTTCGGCGTAGCTCAGGTAAGGTCCGACGATGGCATACCGCTCACCGGCTCGACCCGCCCTCAGGGCTCTCCGATGCGCCGAAGCAAGAATTGTCGCGTTGACGATCGGGATTCCGCCACGGGGAAGAAAGGCCACGCGGGAGCGAGCCAGCACATGAAGCAGGCGGGTCGAGGTCGGCTTCGGGTCGCGTGGTCCGATCACCATGCCGGGACATAGGACCACCGTCGTGAACGCGCCATGACTTGCCTGACGCACAAAGGCTTCGGCCTCGCGCTTCGAGCGCGCATACGGAGAATCGACACATTCGAGGTTCCAGGCGCTCTTCTCGTCGGCCGGACTCGAAGACGAACCGGCAGCCACGGTGTGCAGCGTCGAGGTCAGGATGAATCGCTCGACGCCAGCCCGCTGCGCATCGTCGAGCAGTCCGCGGGTCGCGTCCACATTGATTGCCCGGCTCAGTCCGCCCGGATCACGGCCGAGGCTGACCCATCCGGCCGCGTGGATGACGGCCCGCATTCCCACCACGGCCTGCCGCCGGATCGCCGGGTCGCGTAGATCGCCTATGATCCACTCGATTTCTGGGTCACCCAGGAATGAATGTGGCCTGCCGCGTGTAAGCCCTCGCACGTGGTGGCCGGCATGGGCGAGGTGCCGGGCGATATGCCCGCCGACAAATCCGGCAGCACCCGTCACAAGTACGGGCCAGTCGTGCGGTTCCGGGTCAAGCGGATCGCGAGGATCGTGGCTCACCGCGGCGAGGTCCGTGGCAACGTTGGGTCCGGCTGCCAGAGGTAGAGGAAGGTCGGCAACTTGGTGCGATCGAGCCCTGGATAGCTGAACGGGATCACCTCGCTCAACCGCGGCGGACCTGGAGCAATCGCGTACAGCGAGCGGGCCGGGCTTCCACCCCGGCTGTAAATCACGACCTCGGCCTCCGAGACACCGGCCAGGTGCTCCGCCTCGCCGAGTGCATCGTCGATGTAGCCGAGACGATCAACCAGTTGCAGCTTCAAGGCCTGGGCCGCGACGATGATCCGGCCATCCGCGACCGTGCCTCGATCCGCCTGGGTCATTCCCGGCCTGCGCCTGGTCACCCGGTCGAGGAAGCGCTGGCGGAAGCTATCGGCCATCTCCTGCAAGAGAGCCCTCGTCTGGGGCTCCAGCGGCTTCGTCACGCTCCCCATGTCGATATGCGTCCCGGCCTTGATCGGATCGTCGGTCACGTTGAGCTGCGCCATGGCGTCCTGGAGGTTGACGTGATTGAAGACGACGCCGATTCCGCCCGTCAGCCCGGTCGGATGGGCAACGATCCGGTCGGCCCCGAGCGCAAGGTAAAAAGCACCGGAGGTCGCCACGTCCATGAGGCAGGCGACCACCGGCTTCCGCGTCGCCGCCTTGAAGCGATTGAGCTCCTCGGCCATGATATCGCAGGCCGTGACCCCTCCGCCCGGGCTATTGATCCGGATCAAAATCGCCGCCACCTGCTGGTCACTTGCCGCGGTTCCCAGCTTCTCGCGAAACGACGCCACCGGATTCTCACCGGAATCGTAAACGCCTTCCCGATTCTGGTTCAGGAGCACGCCGTCAACGTCAATCACGGCAAGCCGGGCAAGCGCGCTGTGGATCTCGCGCCGGGCGGATGACCGACGCCACCATGGGCCCAGGGTCGATAGCGGCCGGTAGCTTGATCGCCATCTCCCCCCTGACGTCCGCCTGCGCGGCCACATTGGCGGCGCCCTGGAAATGGCCCATCACCGGGATCGGATGCTGGCAGCCGCCCAGGAACCCGACGGCAAACAGAAGCACCGGCAGGAAGTTCCGGATGTTGAGATGAGCAGCCACCATGCATGACCCATTTCGACGGAGCACCGAACCGCCCTGCCGCAAGCAGGCGACGTGTCGCCCTCTCTTTCTCTTATCGACCGGGCCAAAGCCAGACTTGCCTGAAAAATCGTCGAAAATGGTACAATCACTCCATGAGCCTCATCCTCATCCCCCTTTGTTTGCTTCTTCAGGTGCAACCCGGGACGGACACGGAACTGGCTCACCAGCGGAATCCGATCTTTGCTGAGGCGCTCCGGTCCGGGTTCCAGGCCGATGGCGCGATCATCACGTTCCCCGCGCCGATTCTGAAGGACGGCCTTGATGCCGGCGAGCAGCATGCGGCGCTGCTCAAACTCAGCGGCTCGGAAGCAGCCCTGGCGGATCTTCTTCGCGATTCCGTGACCGCGCCGTTCATCCTCAAGCTGCGCGATCAGAAGACGGACGTCGCGACCGTTCGGATCATCGATCTGTGGTTCGTCGTCCGCGCCGACTTGGATGGTCTTGATCCGGTCGAGATGGCACAACAATCCAGCGGCAAGGCCGTCGAGGCCGGCAACATGCGATTCGAAAGCCGGCTCCTCACCGACGATGAGCTGAAACCGCGAGGGCGGTCATCCCGCCGGAGCCGCGATTTCTCACGCTGGTTCGTCCACCTCAAGGGCCGACTGCTGGACCGGATTGCCGTGGAAGCGACCGACGAGGCGGTCGCGACGCGGACCGACGAGTCGATGGTGATCGCCAGCCGCACGGACCCAGCATTCGATACCGACAAAACGCTGGCAAATCGGTGGTGGACGCTCGGTCAGGATGGTCAACAAGGTCCTGGGCAGCCGTTCCGCGGAGGCTTGAGCTATGCCAAGATCAGCCGCCTGAAGGAACCCGCGGGCTCCCTGTTGGTCGAGTTCCATGCGGCCTTCATCGAGCCGGAGGCATGGTTTCAAGGCGCGCCGATCCTGCGGTCGAAGTTTGCACCGATCGTCCAGGACCAGATTCGAAAGCTCCGCCGAGATCTGCTCAAGAACCGCCCGAAGTCTGCCGCCCTGAGCATTGTTGCCACGGAGGCCTGACTGCACTCGACTTCCATTGTTCCCAAAGCCTGCGCAACGCGCCTCCCACCGATGAGAACGGACGATCGCGAATACTCTTGCCGGCCGGGCTGTCCCGGGCGTCCGGCGCGGGCCGGTGGCAGCGGCGGCCCGCGATCCGGATCGGAAAACGATTCAGGCACCGTCGGCCTCTCATTTGCAGGATAAGAACTCGGCTGATTGTTCGGGTGGCGTCGAGTTTCACGTCTCCCGACGCGCCTCCCGTCGGAGTCCGGGCGGATGATGGGGTTGCTGCTGGTCCTGCTTCTCAATGTCTCGTCTTTACCCGCCTGCGTTGTTGCACAGACGCCGGCGATCACCTACGAAATCTCCGTCTCCGCCGTGGCACGGCACGAAGTGAGGGCGTCAATCCCCCAGGCTGTGACCGACAGGGCCGTGACATCGCTTGCGGCCTTCCCCTTGAAGTTCGTGCCCACGCTGACCGACGTCCTGCCCGGTCCTGACGCCATTGCAAGTTTGCACGGCGAGCCGCCGCGGCGTGATGTCTCCTCACACACCGCCCTGTCCTCGCTCGCGCCGGAATTGTTTCATCCCCTCCGCTGTTAATCACTATCGGTCGAGATCATCTGCCGCGTTCCGGCGAAGCGACCGGCTCTCTCGAAGTCGATCCGCCAGTCATTCCGGACCTTGGTCGTGATCCGCGGGCCCGGCCGGGCACTTGGCTGCGCCGGATGGGACGAGTTGACAGGCTCGGGCCTTCCACTCGTCCACTTGGTGAACGATCAATGGAGCATATCAATGATTATTATAAAGAGAAATTATACGCTCTTGTACGCGATTCTCGCCCTCGCGGCCCCCGCCTCGTCGGCCGCCCCGCCATCATCGCCGCGGGACGATGCGGCGCGGATCGAGCACCTGCTGAAGCACCTGACCCCGGAGGAGAAGTTCGGGCAGCTCCAGCAGCTCGGGGGTGATCCGAAGACGGGGCATCTGCTCGACGGGCAGCGCGACCTCATCCGGCGGGGCGGCCTCGGTTCACTCCTGAACGTGCGCGGCGCCCGCAACGTAAACGCCGTACAGCGCATCGCCGTCGAGGAGTCTTCCTCGAAGATCCCGATCCTGTTCGGCTTCGACGTGATCCACGGCTATCGCACGATCTTCCCGATCCCGCTGGGCGAGGCGAGTAGCTGGGACCCCGCCGCGGTGGAGCGTGCCGCGCGGATCGCGGCGGCGGAGGCATCGGCCGCCGGGGTGCGCTGGGCCTTTGCGCCGATGGTGGACGTTGCCCGCGACCCGCGCTGGGGGCGGATCGCCGAGGGACCCGGCGAGGATCCCTACCTGGGATCGGCGATGGCGCGGGCTTGTGTGCATGGGTTCCAGGGTGAGGATTACCTCGCCGCGGATCGCGTCGTCGCCTGCGCCAAGCATTGGGTCGCCTACGGCGCCGCCGAGGCCGGGCGCGAGTACAACGCGGCCTTCGTCTCGGAGCGGACCCTCCGCGAAGTCTACTTCCCGCCGTTCCGGGCGGCGCTCGAGGCGCGGCGCCGGCACATTCATGACCTCGCTCAATACCGTCAACGGCATCCCCGCGACGGCCCACCCCTTCACCCTCGGCAGGGTCCTGCGCGGCGAATGGAAGTTCGACGGCCTGGTCGTCAGCGATTACAACGCCGTCAAGCAGCTCGTCGCCCACGGGATGGCCGACGACGAGAGCGACGCGGCCCGGCTGGCGCTCCTGGCCGGCATCGACATGGAGGAAGAGAGCCGACTGTTCAGCTCCCACGGGCCGCGACTGCTCAAGGAAGGCCGAATCCCCCCGGCGCGGGTCGACGAAGCCGTCCGGCGCGTCCTCCAGCTCAAGATGCACCTGGGCCTGTTCGACCGTCCCTACGTTGACGAGAGCCATGAACGCACGGTCCTGCTGAACCCCGAGCACCTCGCCGCCGCGCGCGAGATCGCCGGGCGTTCGCTGGTGCTCCTGAAGAATGAGGGCAACCTGCTGCCGCTCCGCCATGACCTCCGGTCGATCGCCGTGGTCGGCCCGCTTGCCGATGACCGGGAGACGCCCCTCGGACACTGGCGCGGCGACGGCAAGCCGGAGGACGTGGTCACACTGCTGGCCGGCATCCGGGCGAAGGTCGCCGAGCGATCCGGGTACGATCCGGGTCGACTATGCCCGGGGCTGCGAAGTCGAAGGCGACGGAGGCCGGCGGGATCGCTGAGGCCGTCGGGTTGGCCCGGCGATCGGATGTGGCGATCATCGCCGTCGGCGAGTCGGCGGGCATGAGCGGCGAGGCCTCCTCGCGCACCTCGCTCGACCTGTCGGGCCGCCAGATGGACCTCGTCCGGGCGGTCCATGCGACCGGCACGCCGACCGTCGTCGTGCTGATCAACGGGCGGCCGCTCGACCATCGGTTGGGTCGCGGATCATGTGCCGGCGATCCTGGAGGCCTGGTTCGGAGGGACCCAGGGGGGCCATGCCATCGCCGATGCCCTCTTCGGCGACGTCAACCCCGGCGGCAAGCTCCCGGTGACCTTCCCGCGGGTTGTCGGCCAGGTACCGATCTACTACAGCCACCTGAATACGGGGAGGCCGGCGTCACGGGATGATCGTTATACCTCCAAGTACATCGACGTCCCAGTCACACCGCTGTTCCCGTTTGGGCATGGGCTGAGCTACACACGCTTCCGGCTCTCCGACCTGCACTTGAGTGCCAGAGGTATTCCGGCCAATGGATCTCTGGATGTACACGTCACCGTTAAGAATATTGGCGGCCGCGCCGGGGACGAGGTCGTGCATCTCTACATCCGTGATGTCGCGGCAAGTGTGGCGCGGCCCGTCAAGGAGTTGCGCGGCTTCGAGCGGGTCACGCTGCGGCCTGGCGAAAAGTGGTCCGTGCAATTCACTCTCTCGGCCCGGGAGCTGGGCTTCTACGACCGCGAGATGCGGTTCGTGGTCGAGCCAGGGGAGTTCCGAGTGATCCTGGGCACGAGCAGCGTGGGCGGAATTGAGGCCGGCTTTCAGGTGATCGAGTGAGGAGCAGAGGGGGCCGTCAACCCGGGACGAGGGCTCCGGGAGAAGCGACCGCTTCAGTGCGAAGGATTCGAGCCGGCACCGTCTGCCCCGGCGGTGAACTCCTCCGGCGCGATCAGCGGCCGGATCGTACCCTCGAGCTGACCGTCGCTGAAAGCGTGCTGCATGGCATGATCGGCCAGCGCGTTGGCGATGGCCGCCATGATGATCCCCTGGTCCAGGGCCAGGATGCGGTCGGAGATCCGGCCGGTGGAGAGGTTGACCGAGTCGCGGAAGCCATAGGGAGTGTAGGCCGCTGGAAACCTCTCCTCCAGGGCCCGGAGGTTGGCCAACGCCTCGCGCGGGGCGAACGGCAGGGCCAGGAACGAGGCGTGCGGAGTCACGACACCGTCGCGCATGGGACCAGTCGGCGGTTCGTGCCCGCCGCCCTGCTGTTTCCCCTTGTCCTGCTGCCCGCCGCCCTGCTTCTGGTCGCCGCCCTGCTGCTGATTATGCGAGTGGTAACCCTCGGGGCTCGTGCCCAGGGCGTTGACCCCGTAAGGCTGGTAGCCTCCCTCGGGCTTGCTCGCCGGGGAGAAGCCCCAGAAGCCGTAGAACCGCACGTCCAAGCCGTGCTCGATCTGGGCGCGAACATAGAGAGGATGATTGACGCCCCAGCTCCGCGGGGCCCGGCGGGCCTCAGGGACGAACAGTGGCACCATGAGCGCCTCAAACATGCTGCCCCCCCAGCTCGGGACGATTCGCATCCCGCGGTAGGTGTAATGCCCCTCGAAGACTTTGATCCCCCGATAGGTCCGCCACTCACCCGGCGGGATCTGTCGTTGCTGGTGACGATCTGGCGGCAGGGTGCGGAAGACACGGTAGTAATGCTCGGGCGGGAGCTGGCCGCGTGCGATGCCGATGTAGCTGGCGATCCGCGGCTCGGTGTTGATGAGTTGATGAGGGGGGCCGAACGTCTGGGTCTCGATCTCGAAGCTGCCGCGGAGCTGGCCGGGATGCTTCAGAGGGTCGGCCGGGTCGTAGGCGTCGTAGAAGAAGCCGAAGTCCATCGACTTCAGCAGCGCCTCAGCCCGGTCACGAAGCTCCGGTTTGGTGTTCCTGATCATCATCAGGCCGGTCGCCAGCCAGGCATTGTCCACCGCCGAGAGCTTGGGGTGGATCGGCTGATCGCCCTGCGGCGAGACCTTCAGCGGCTCCCCGTTGCGCGGGTCGAGCTTGTCGAGGAACAGGCCATGGACCCTCCCGACCCGGGCCAACGCCCCCAGTGTTTGATCCAGGCGGCGCCGGACCTCGGCCGGCTCGATGATCCCCAATCGCTCGACGGCCAAGGTGCTCCAGAGATAGGCGCCAATATCCGTAGGCGTGGTTGACTTCGTCGGGCTCCAGGCCCCATCTTCGCCTCGGCGCAGGCCGTCGGCCGGCAGTCCGCTGGCCAGGGCCATGACGTCAAAGGAGTGCCAGGTGTCACGAGCATACCGGCGCAGGGCCTCTTGCTCCCGAGGGCCCAGACCGGTTTCGTCTGTTGCACCACCACGGCTGTGTGGCACGAGGGATAACATGACGACCACCGCGAGCGAGGAGGACACCGTTGACGCAGTCGTCGGAGTCCGGGACCGGTGCATGAACTGATCTCCTTGGGCGAGACGAGGATTTGCGTGAGTGGTGTCCCTGCTTGGCGGCGATCCTGCGCCGAAGATGCGGGAGATCCCCGGATCCCAGGGCCCCATCAGGGCGCCCTCATCCCCATCGAGAAGCAAGTCTCGGGCCGATTCGGCAGCCCCGGGCCGAGCGAACGGGGATGTGCCGGTTGCAGCCGCCCCGGGTAGAGGCGGGCGGGCATCGTCCCCAAACACCTGTTTTTGGGGTTCTTGAGCTTGAGGCTTGACAAGGTTATGCCAGGCGCATCCTGACGCGGGGCGAGGGGCAAGGGCATGCAACGCGCGACACTCCATCAGCCGGAAAGTTCCCGCGCGTGGGCAAGGCCCGTCCCCGGGCGCGCTTTGCTTTAGCGCGCCGGACGCGTGTATCCTGTTTGCTTCACGAGCTGCTCCTCGATCTCCGTCATGCGGTACTCCAGGTCCGAGAACTTGGAGACGGACATCATGTCGGCCAGGATGGCCCGCCACGCCCTGAGCTGAACCGACTCGGAATCGGCCTCTTGAGCGAGATGGGTGATCCCATCAACCGCTTTCGTGGCCATGCCGGTCAACCGGCCGATGGCCTGGTTGACAACCCGGCGCCGACACGCCTCGACCTCGCGGCGGACTTTCGGGTCCTTTGCCCAGTAGAACGCCGTGCGCTCGGACACCCCATTTTCTTGCGCCCACGCGGCGATCGACTCGCCCCCCGCGATCGCCAGGGCGAGATGGATTTTCTTATGGCGGCGGACTTCTTTTTCCATGGTGCACTCCACGTGATCTCCGACTCTGAAGGAGTATTACCCCGGCACGTAGCATACGCACAGAAGAGCGCCGTGCCCCAAGCCCGTGTCCTGCATCGAAGGGGTGGTTGTACGTGCGAACGGGGAGTTCAACCACAGAGGGCACAGAGACCACGGAGAAGGAGAATTCAAGGCAATCAATTCAATGTTTCTTGATGCGATCTCTGGATTTTCTCCGTGGTCTCTGTGCCCTCTGTGGTTAAGTCTTGGGCCGTGAATCAAGTGAGATTCTTGGCTGCCGAAGTCATAGGGATTCGGCTTCCATAAGCCGAATTCGATATTGCAGTTTTCGGGCACCCCCGCAACGGGGTTTCTTGGCCGCCTGGGCGGGCAAGCCTCAAGTCCTATCTCATGCTGCTGCAACGACATGCTGAGCCTGGATTGCCGCCTGGAAGGCGCGCCGAGCGTCCCCAAAAGTTGCACAAAATGGCGGTTTTCCAGCAGAATTCGAGCATTTGTACACTGCGCTGACCTGGCGGTTCCTGGGTTGGAGCCGCGAGACATCGTCTGTTGTGAGTCTTCCGCCTTCATCCTTCATCCTTCATTGGAGCGGCAGTCCCGGGCGCCGCGATGGAGCCCGCGGTGTGCGAGATGTTCCCGTATCGTGGCCTATCCCGGATGGCGCGGTGGACCTGTCGCTTCTCCTACACAACCATGCGCCATGTTGGCGGCACTTGAGCGCGCTGTTTGGCATCGTCCCATTTTTCGTAGGGTGGGTAAGCGAAGCGCGACCCCATACGCACAACTTAAGTGGTGTATTCCAGAAGTAAAGGATTCCGTAGGAGTTGGGCGAGGCTGGGATGCGCGTTGCGGTTTTGGACCCGCGCGTTGGCTCGCTGGATGACCTCGCTCAGGCGGCGCAACAGCGCGACGAGTCGGTCGAGGTCGCCCAGGGCATCGGTCAGCAATGTCACCCAGTCGCAGATGATCTTTGCGGCCTTCATCAGGCTGCGTCGGCAGTCGCACCAGGTCGCCGTCAGGAGGATCCAATGCTGCAAAACTGCGGCGATCAACCGCGCAGTAGATCATCGCCATCTGTTCCGCGGCGGAGGCAGTAGCGCGGTGTGTCTCCAGGCGGTTGTGCGATTTCCAGAGTTTGAACAGAAGTTCGATCTGCCACCGCGCGCGGTAGAGCACGACCACGGCTTGCCAAGAGAGCATCTCGGCCTGGCAGTTGGTCACGAAGATCGTCCAGTCTTGCCATTGGAGATAGTCCCGCGATGGAGTGCGGCCATGCTTTTGGGCCTTCTCGTGGACTTTCTGTCGCCGCCGGTCGGCCACTTCTTGGGGCACCCGCAGTGCGATCAATCGGCAGGGCAGACGATGTGTCACGCCGAGCAAAACCGACACATCGATCGGCCCCGGCCCCGTCTGCTGCCGCAGGTATTGCAGCAGGGTCAAGGGATGGCCCGCGGCGTCGAAGACCAACGTCCCGTGCTGCAGCCGCGAGATCCAAAAAGCGCCGGCCTGCGCGATCTTGGCGAATCGCTCCAAAGCGAAGTAGCCCAGGTCGAACAACGACAGCGACCCGGCCGGGGGCACCTCCTGGGCGATGGGATTGGTCGCGTCGCTGTGGCGTCCCGGGGTAATCCGCAGTTGGAGAATCGAGCCGATGAGGAAGTCCCACAGCAGGTGGATCTTCAGCGCGGCCTGCCCCGAACCCGATTTGCCGCCGCACCCGGGGAACTGGTCGGCCAGTTCCTCGGGCACAGCAAGGGTGGAACTGTCGCCAATGCGAATGCTGGTGAATTGTTTCAGCAGGTTGACGGGCTGGGACGCCGCGGTCATGGCCCGGGTCACGATCTGCTCCAGCGCCGAGCGGAGGAAGGTCACAAGCTGGGGTGTGAAACGATGTTCGATAGCCGTCGTCGTGACGTCGAGCCCCAATTGTGCGGCCGTGGATTGGAAGTCGGCGATCTTGGCATTGGGCTTTCTGAGCAGAGTCAGGACGAGCATCTGCAACAGGCTGGTCCCGGTGAATTTGCGAACACGTTGGATAGCACCTGTGGTCTGCCCGAGTTCGTTGAGTTGGGGGCCGAAGACCTGTTGCATGGTTGCGGCGACCTTGCCTACGATCTGCATTGGGAAGCTCCTTCTTCCAGCACGGAACGTGACACAACACGTGATGGAATAGGGGCTTCCCGCTTTTCATGCTAGACCAGTTTCCTTAAGTTGTGCGTATGGGGTAAGCGAAGCGCGACCCACCGGTCGCAAAGCCCTGCCATGTGGTGGGTTGCGCTTCGCTTACCCACCCTACACAAGGCGAACGCCTTATTTCGGGACGATCGCGCGCTGTTTGGCCGGCTGTCGAACGGATGTCTCAGCAAGCGGCCGACTTATGGTCATTTTTCTTTTTTTTCCCCAGCGCAGTCGTTCGTGCGTTAGCGACGTTCGTCCTTGAAAAGGGAGTGTTGAGCTGAAGGAGGCCGAGCTTGCCGCGGCGACCGTCCCACCCGCCGTCGCGCGAGTGCGAGAGGCGCGTACGGAAGGCCGGACCCTCGTGTGGAGGCCGACTCGATCGATCTTGGCGTTCTCGGCAGGTTCGAAGGAAACGGACCTCCTGGGAAAAGCCGCTGAGAGTGCTCATCGCCAGGCGCAGGCCGACGTCGCGGAGTTGGTGTTCGTGCGGGCAGGAGAGGGCGAGGTTTTCGGATGTCGTCTTGCCGTGATGTTGCTGAGCGATGATGTGATCGATCGGGAAGGTGAACTCGGAGATGGATGCCGGGATCTTGCAGTATTCGCAGCGGTTCTTGGCCCGCTCGCGTACTCGCCGCTCCAGCGCTTCGTTCATGTCTTACGGCTCTTGGCCGGCTTTCTTCAGGGCAAGGATGGCCTGGGCCTTCAAGATCGAGAGCAGGTTATCCGCTTGGACGTACGATTCGAGGTCCCCCTTCTCTTCGGCGGTGATCCCTCCCCGCTGTTGTTTCGCGAGCAGCTCGAGCATTCGCTCCTTGTCCTCCGCCCTGATGCCCAGGGCGAGGATGAATCTCGCCCCTTCCGGCGGCACGTCCCTACCCTGGACCTGGAGGGCACGGCTGAGGACGGCGGCACTCGTCATCTTGATGGCTCCGGGGTTTGGCTGCGTGGCGTTGGCTCCTGGGCCATCGTACTGGGACGATCTTATCACAGCGCCCAATGGTTGCGAATGGCGTCCTACCGGGGTACTGAAAGATGAGATCGATTTCCGGGCTCAAAGCGGGCTCAACGGCTCCATCCCGGCATCGCGCCCTTTGTCCGGTTCGACCTCGATGGGCGGCGCCAGTTCTCGCAGGAGCTCGACCGGGCCGAGGATTTTGAGGTGGGGATACATGGCGGTGAACGCTGCATCGCGCATCAAATCGAGCAGATCTTTGTCGCGGGTCACCAGGTATGTCGGGCCCGAAGCTACAGCGAGATCGAGGAACGGCTCGTCTTTATCTTACCTTCCCTCCCGATGCGCCTTCACTTCGTCTTCGGCCCACCGATCGATCTCCGCTCCGTCGTAACCCCGCTGCCGAAATTCTTCATGCACGGGACTCACCACGTCGGCAAGCGCGAGTGGCTTCGACGCTTCGACAAGCTGGACGATCACGCCGTTTCGGTCTTTGCCGCTTTGCTCGGCGAGGACATCGAGCTGACGTAGCACGCTCCTGGGCAGACTCAGTTCGACAGCGAGGGTCGGTTCGGTTTCGGGGCTCATGATGTCGCTCCTTCTCGTTCCGTCATTCTAGCGTAAGCGTCCAGGATTCACAGATGGCTGCGCATGGGGCTAGCCCGATATGGAGACGCCAGCAACATGTCTTGATCGTCTCGTGTTGCCCTAAGCGGTTGGCCGCGGATTCGCTTCACTTCGAAGCCAAGCGCATCTCACTCGCTCCCACGGTCCCCGTGGGAGCGTCGTCCGGGACGCTCTGCGTTCCTTGCCTTGTCCATGGGAGGACGCGGAGCGTCAAAGACGGCATTCCCACGCAGGAGCGTGGGAACGAGTTTCCGGAAAGTGAACCAGGACCCCGGCCACGTGCTTAGCCCCGCACAAAATGAAGTTTGGGACGATGCCGGCGGGCGCGATTGCGAACCGCGCGTAACGCTCGGTGAGGGCTCGCCGTAGAGCTCGCTCCATCGTCTCGAGGTCGCTCGGCTCTGCGCTCCGTGCGAGGCAACGCGCAAGATCTGGAGAGAGGGCTACGGGCCTTCCCGGCGGGAGACCCTCCATGGCAAATGACCAGGAGACGGGCACCGTGCTCAGCAACCGCTCCGCCTTGACGTTGAGAGGGCAATCAAAGACGAGGTTTGGTGTCAACTCCACCAGCTTCGCCGGCGCAGCGAGACCTTCCCTCGTCGATTCCTGAGACCAGACAAGCACCCGTAATGCCCCAGTGTGCTCGTCAACAAGCAGTGCGTAGGTCAGTTCAACCCTGTGGTGAACCTGACCCACCTGCATCATTGTTGGCCCGCGGTACAAAGCGATGGTCGGCCCAGAAGCGATCAACCGCCCTTTCGCCAGCTCGGCTTCCGCGGATCGCAAGACGATCTTCTCCACCATTCCCAGCCTGACGCCCAGCTCATCGAGCCGGCTCGATTGGACCACGACATCACCCCTTGAGCGGACAGGAACGCACAGACCGATGCCGACCCTTCGGAGCACAAACCTCGCCGGATGGTCGGACAATCGGGCGACGTCGGCCAGGATCACCGTGCGGAAAAGCGTGGCCGTCCCAAAGGCGGGGCGAGGGAGGGTCTCCAGGTCGCCCGATGCAAGGCGGGGAATCGACTTGATCACCAGGTGGCTCCAGAGCTTGGGCGGCTGATCCCCGACCACAGTCCCTGGAGCGATTCGGACCAGTTCAGTCCGCGCCGCCTGGCCGGACTCTGGTCGAACATCATCGCCAGCGGCGCGGGAAATGCTCGGTGAGAGAACAAATACGAGAAGTCCAGCGCATGCTACTGTGCAACTATGCATTTATTCGAGTCCACGCCGCGATCGGGATCATCCCTCGCACCCCCCACGATATCAAGTCGGGAAAACTCGACCAGGGACCTTTTTATGGTCTCCCCGACCGCCATGGGTCTCGTCACCCCGTCGATCCTTTGAAATTCGGCATTGGACATCCCGTATTGGAATCCCCAAACTTCCCATACTACTCAAACTATCCATTTTTCCTATATGATATAGTCGAGGAGACGACTTGCACTTGGAGAGAGCGATCCCGATGCAGTGGAATCAATACCGGGTCCTGGTGGCGGCGCCCAAATCCTTGACAACTCGGCACTTGTGATCGCCGCTGATCGGGCTCGCGGGCTGGGTATTCTGAATGGTGAGAGACGGGATGTCAAAGACCGAGCTATCCGGCGAATGCGAGACTTTCAGGTTCGAGCCTACGCCATCCGCGTCCGGGCCGACGACGTTAATCAGGATTGGCTTGATGGCGCGGAGGAAAATCTTGTTGCGGTCGTCTGTCACAGTTTCTGGACACCGGACCAGGTCAGAAAAGCCCGTGCTCTGACCCAGGCCTCGGGTCGGCGGATGTTGTGCGAGGCCACGTCGGTAGTCGAGGCCGAGCTGGCGCTCGATGCCGGCTGCGACGGCCTGATCGCCGTGGGACACGAGGCAGGGGGGCGAGTCGGTAGGGATTCCGCTTTCATCCTCTTGCAGGCGATCACGGCGCGCACCGATCGTCCGGTCTGGATCCGAGGGGCGATTGGCCCGCGGGTGGCGGCGGGGTGCGTGGCGGCCGGCGCGGCTGGCGTTGTGCTCGAAGGGGCCATCCTGCTGCGCGCGAATCTCCGCTGGAGGAAGAAGCCCGCATGCGGCTCGGCGCCTGGGACGGCGGCGAGCCGGTGCTGATCGAGCCGGCAAACGGCCCCCCGATTCGCGTGTACGCGCCGCCCTTGTCCCCTGTCCTGGCCAGGTTGCGTCAGGCGGCCCAGCAGGACCGCGAGGCATGGGACCGGGCGATCGACGCGGAGGTAGGTTGGAAGACCGGACAGGCGTGGCCCATCGGGCAAGATGCAGCGCTGGCCGCGGACCTGGCCGACAGATACGTGTCGGTCGGCGGCATCGTGCAGGCGGTCGAGCTCGCCATTGAGCGCGGTCTCGAAGGTGCCTCGAGCGCACGCCCGCTTGCTGAGAACGCCCCTCTGGCTCGGGCTCACGGCTGCCGCTTGCCGATCCTCCAGGGGCCGATGACGCGAGTCAGCGACGTGGCGCCGTTTGCCGAGGCCGTGGCGCGCGAGGGAGGCCTGCCGTTCATCGCCCTCTCGCTCTTGCGTCGAGTCGAGGTCGAGCGCCTGCTCGCAGAAACCGCTCGTCAGGTTGCCGGGCGTCCCTGGGGCGTGGGCCTGCTCGGCTTCGTCCCGCCCGACTTGCGCGAGGAGCAACTCGTTGCGGTGAGGGCGGCCCGGCCGCCGTTTGCCTTGATCGCGGGGGGCCGGCCGGACCAGGCGGCCGAGCTGGAACGGGACGGGATCGCCACTTACTTGCACGTCCCCTCGCCCGGCCTGCTTGATCAGTATCTACGTTCTGGCGCACGTCGCTTCGTGCTCGAGGGACGCGAGTGCGGCGGGCATGTTGGGCCGCGGTCGAGCTTCGTCCTCTGGGAACAGGCCTGTCGCGTCCTCGAGGCGGCCATCGAGGGCGGGGTCACGGCCGACGCGCTGAGCGTGGTCTTCGCGGGCGGAATCCATGACGCCCGCTCGGCCGCACTCGTGGCCGCGTTGGCGGGCGATCTGGCCGCGCGCGGAATCAAGATCGGGATCCTCATGGGCACGGCTTACCTCTTCACGCGCGAGGCGGTGAGCACCGGCGCGATCGTTTCGCGATTTCAGGATGAGGCCCTGCGCTGCCGCGAGACCGTGCTCCTGGAAACGGGGCCGGGCCATCTGGTGCGCGTCAGCCCCACGCCATTCGTGAGCCGATTCGCGGCGGAGCGCCAGCGCCTGCTGTCGCTCGGCAAGCCACACCACGAGATCCGCGAGACGCTTGAGCGACTGAACGCGGGACGCCTCAGGGTCGCGGCCAAAGGGGTTGACCGCGGTCACGGGGCCGGCACGCCGCTTGTCGCCGTGCCCGACGCCGACCAGGCGGCCGACGGTCTCTACATGCTGGGCCAGGTTGCGGCCTTGCGCGACCGGGTGCTCACGATGAGCGATCTGCATCAGGATGTTACCGCCGGCGCGACCGCCTGGATCGAGCAATGCGCCAGGCCCTTGAAGCGCGACCCTGACGCCAAGGCGCGTCCGGCCGAGGTCGCCATCGTGGGTATGGCGGCCGTCCTGCCTGGTGCCGGAGACGTCGCGACCTTATGGGCCAACTCGCTGAGCGGGGTTGACGCCATCACCGAAATCCCCGCCGATCGATGGGACTGGCGGCTCTATTACGACCCGGACCCCAAAGCGGCCGATAAGGTTTACTCCAAGTGGGGAGGATTCCTGCCGGATGTCCCCTTCGATCCGCTCCGGTATGGCATGCCCCCGGCCAGTCTGCCGTCCATCGAGCCTGCGCAGTTGCTCGCGCTGGAAGTCACGAGGGCGGCCCTCGACGACGCGGGTTACGGCAAGCGGCCTTTCCCGCGCCAGCGCACGGCCGTCGTCCTGGGCATGGGGCGGCGCGGCCCAGGTTGCCATGGGCTATGCCTTCCGCTCCTATCTGCCGATGCTCGACTCGGTCATCCCCGGGGCCGGCCAGGCCGCGATGGGGCGTTGCGAGGGGCTGCTGCCCGAATGGACAGAGGATTCCTTTCCCGGTTTTCTGCTCAACGTGACCGCGGGCCGCATTGCCAACCGGCTCGACCTGGGTGGCGCCAACTACACGGTGGACGCGGCCTGCGGCTCGTCGTTGGCGGCCCTTCGACTGGCGATCCGCGAGCTCAACACCGGCGCGGCTGAGATGGTGGTGCTCGGTGGCGTCGACACGGTGCAGAACCCATTTACCTATCTTGCGTTCAGCAAGACGCAGGCGTTCTCTCCGCGGGGTCGCTGCCGTCCCTTCGACGGCAGCGCAGATGGAATTGTTATCAGCGAAGGGGTCGCGGCGGTAATCCTCAAGCGCCTGGCCGACGCCGAGCGCGACGGTGATCGGATCTATGCGGTGATCCAGGGTGTCGGCTCCTCGAGTGACGGCCGCTGTCGGGGATTGACCGCGCCGAGCCACGAGGGCCAGGTGCGCGCGCTGGAACGCGCCTATGCCGAGGCCGGGATCAATCCTGCGACCGTCGGCTACGTCGAGGCTCATGGCACGGGCACCGCCGTGGGCGACGTGGTTGAGATCGAAGCGCTCTCCCGAGTCTTCCGATCAAAGGGGGCGAGCCCGGGCCGTTGCGTGGTCGGTTCCATCAAGTCGCAGATCGGCCACACCAAGTGCGCGGCGGGTCTTGCCGGCTTGATCCATGCCGCACTGGCGCTGCGGCATCGAACGATCCCGCCGACGATCGGCATCACGGCCCCGAACTCGCGGCTCGACCTCGAGCGTGGGGCCTTCCGGCTCTGCGTCGAGGCCCAGCCGTGGCTGCACACCGACGGCGATCATCCCCGCAGGGCTGGCGTCAGCGCATTCGGTTTCGGCGGCACGAATTTCCATGCGGTCCTGGAAGCCTACGAGCGCGACCCGGTAGCGACACGGTTCGCGCCGACTCGCGACTGGCCAGTCGAGCTGCTTGCCTGGTCGGCCGCCGGGCGCGACGGATTGCTTCTCGACCTCGACCGCCTGTGCGAGCGACTGGCCGCGGGCGCACGGCCTCCGCTTCGCGACCTGGCGCATACCCTGGCGGCCCGGCTGGATACGCCCGTGACCGGCCCGACCCTGGCGATCGTGACGACCTCGCACGATGACCTCATCGCGAAACTGAACTTCGCCCGGGAGGCGATTCGCGGCGGAACCTCGGAGGTGTCGGATCCCCGCGGAATCTACTTCGAAGCACGACCCGCGTTCTCGGGCCAGCAGGTCGCGTTCATCTTCCCGGGCCAAGGATCGCAGGCGGTGGGGATGCTGCGCGACCTGGCGATCCACTTCGAAGACGTCCGTCGCGCCTACGAGGAATTTGAATCAGTCATCGTGGCGGCAGGCGGCGAGCCAATCACGACTCGGATCTTTCCTCCTCCCGCCTTCGACGATGAAGCGCGCCGGCGGCAGGCCGAGGCCTTGCGAGCGACCGAGGTCGCTCAGCCAGCGATCGGGGCGGCAAGCGTTGGCCTGCTTCGACTGCTGGCCGAACTGGGCGTGAAGCCGGACATGACCGCCGGGCACAGCTATGGCGAGTTGGTCGCGCTGCACGCCGCGGGCGCGCTGGACACCCGTGGCCTGGCCATGCTGTCATCGACGCGTGGCCGGCTCTTGCGCGACGCGGGCGGCGATCACCCTGGATCGATGGCCGCCCTGCTCACCGGCGCCAGGGATGTGTCGGAGTTGATCGGCGATCTGACAGACGTCCTGATCGTAAACGACAATGGCCCAAGTCAGACTGTCGTCGCCGGGCCGCGCCAGCAGGTTCTCATGGTTCTGGAACGTGCCGAGGCGCGGCAAGTTCGGGGCCGGCTCTTGCCCGTGGCCTGCGCCTTCCACACGCCGCTCATGGCGCCCGCCCGCGGGCCGATGGCGCGGCATTCGGAAGAAGTGCTCATCGGGTCGCTCTCGTGCCCCGTCTTCTCAAATCTCGACGCTAGCGTTCATCCGCCCGACCCCGGGGCCATCGCAGAACGGCTCGGCCAGCACGTGACCAGCCCCGTCCGCTTCGCAGACATGATCGTGGCCATGCACGACCAGGGAGCTCGGGTGTTTGTGGAGGTGGGTCCAGGCGGCGTGCTGACTCCGCTGGTCGGCTCGATCTTGCATGACCGGCCTCATCTCGCCGTCGCCAGCGACGTTGCCAGCAGGCCTAGCCTTGCCGGCCTGCTCCATGCGCTTGCGCGACTGGCGGTGGCCGGGCTGCCCGTGCGGCTGGAACGGCTCACACGCGGTCGGGCTGGTCGACTCCTTGACCTTGAAACCCTTCCCACCGGTGACGGCTCGCCTCCGCTCAGTTCCTCGACCTGGGTCGTCAATGGCAGCCGTGCTCGGCCGATGGATGCCCCCGAGCCTCGCCGGCTGGGCCAGGCCCCTGCGCTTCGGCCCCCGAATCACCTCCGGAACCATTCCACCAGAACTCGCCAGTCAAGATATCAACGAAAGAAATATTATCCTCCAAACACGTGAGCACCGGTAAGCCGACGACCATTCCGCCCTCTACGCCCGTGACATCGAGCGGAAACCCGACCGCTTTCTCCGATCGTTCCTCGGCGGCTCGCGAACACGTGCTGGCGGCATTTCAGGACACGATGCGCGCCTTCCTGGAGGTCCAGCGCACGACGATGCTGGCCTATCTGTCCGGCAGGCAGAGCCCACCCTCTGACCTTCCCGCGCGGCCCGACGGCGCGGCCGCACTGCCGGAACGAGCCGCTTCGGTTCCTCAGCCCCCGCCTGCCGCAACTTCGCGGCTCTCCGCCCAACCTGAAGCCGAGACCTTATCGGCGACGAACCAGAACAAGCCTCAGGCTTCTGCGCTGGCCGGTCGCGATGAGATCGCCCGCAAGCTGCTCGACATCGTGCGCGAGAGAACCGGATATCCGCTGGATGTCCTTCGGCTCGAGCTTGATCTCGAAGCCGAACTCGGGATTGATTCGATCAAACGCGTCGAGATCCTTGGAAAGCTTCGGGATGCCTTCCCGCAACTCGGCCATGCGTCGGATCCGGAGGCCATGGATCGACTGGCAAGCGCGAGGACGCTCGCGGCGATCGTTGACCGCGTCGAGCGGGCGATGGGCAAGGGAAACGCCGCGCCGACGCAGAAGTCGCTTTTACCTCAGCCTCCACCCTCGCCTCTTGAGCCGGTGGCAGGGAGCGTATCGCGAAACGGCAAGGCCCACGGTAACGGGAATGGGAACGGCAAGACCAAGGATAAGGTGCGTCGCCTGATGCTGGAGGTGGTGGACGCACCGCTCGAAGGGTCGGAAAGCGGCTTGATGCCAGGCGGCACCGTGCTCATCACCCAGGACGATCGGGGGATCGCGCAGGCGCTGGCCGCGGCGATCATTGCCAGAGGTTGGCGGGTGGCAATGATCGGAGGCCCGAGTTCGCGACTGGATTGGACATCCTCCGCCGCGGTGGACAGCGCGATTCGAGATGCGCGAAGTGAAGAGCCCATCGCGGGGTTAGCTCATCTCTTGCCGATGCGATCGGCGCGCAACCCGGAGCTCGACTCGACTGCCTGGGCCAGCCGGATGAGCCCGGAAGTCCAGGGCCTGTTCCTGCTGGCGAAGGGGCTGGCCGACGATCTTGACCGCGCGGCCAGGCGGGGCGGAGCCTGCTTGATCGCCGCGACGGCCATGGGCGGTCGTTTCGCCAGCACGGGACGAGCCGACGCCGATTTCTTTCCCGGGCAGGGAGCGATCGCGGGCCTGGTGAAGACGATCGCCCGCGAGTGGACCTCGGTCCGGACCCGCGCGATCGACCTTAGACGTGAGCGACGGTATGCCCCGATTGGCCGAACGGCTTCTTGCCGAGATTCTCCACGACGATGCCTGGACCGAGGTTGGCTACGCGGGCTCGCGCCGGATCAGGCTTCGGGCGACCCCGGCGTCCCTGGCTGGAGAGGCTGGCCAGGGTGGAGCGATTCTTGGCCCGGGACAGCCTGTGCTCATCACCGGCGGTGCGCGAGGCATCACATCGCTGGTCGCCGCCGAACTGGCGCGGCGGTGGCAGCCCAGTCTCTTGCTGATCGGTACCACGCCGGTCCCCGACGGCCCAGACGACGCCGAGCTCGATGGACTTGCCAGCTCGGCAGAGCTCAAGGCCGCTCTTTACGAGCGGCTACGACGCGGGGCACGGTCCGTGTCGCCCACGGATCTCGAAAAGGCGTATCAGGCGCTCAAGCGATCGAGAGAGGTTCGCCGCAATCTGGAAGCTGCTGCGTGCCTCGGGCTCGCGCGTCGAGTATGCCCAGGTCGATGTCCGCGATTCCGCCCGCCTCACCACCGTCATGAACGGCTGGCGGCGCCAGTTTGGTGATCCGGTCGGTTTGATTCATGGGGCGGGCTTGATTCGCGACAAGCTGATCCGTGACAAGTCCCTGGACTCCTTCGAATGCGTGCTCGCCACGAAGCTCGACGGAGTGCTCAACGTCGTGCGATTGCTCCACCCCGAGCAGCTCAGGTTTTCCGTCTTCTTTTCGTCGATCGCGGGACGGTTCGGGAATCGAGGCCAGTCGGATTACGCCGCGGCCAATGACGCCCTGAACAAGCTAGCGATCTGGCTTGATCGCCGCTGGCCCGGTCGCGTCGTTGCGCCGATCTGGGGGCCGTGGTCGGGAATCGGCATGGTCTCCGATCTCGAAGATCACCTTGGCTCGACGGGACTGGGAATGATCTCTCCCGAGGCTGGCGTGGCGGCGCTCGTGAACGAGCTGCTGCACGGGCGCAAGGGCGAGGTCGAGGTCGTCCTGGCGGGAGGCCTGGGAACGCTGGATGCGCCTCTGGAACGGACGATTGGTCGCACGGAGGCCGTGCGATGAGCCGCGGCCGCGCGCTTGACATCGCCCTGGTCGGCATGGCCTGCCGGTTCCCCGGCGCGCAGACCTCTTCGCTTTCTGGGCAAATTCCCTCGCGAACCGAGACGTGACAAGCCAGTCAGGAAGCAAATCCCACCAGTCCCTGGTTAACGACGCCGTCCTGGCCGCGCTGGCCGACGCCTCGATGACCACAGCGAGCCTGGAACGGCGGCGGGTCGAGCTGTTCATCGCGATCGCTGGAGTCCTGGCTGATCGGCCGCTCGTCCGTGGCGCCTGCTACATGATCGATGCCGGCAGCGCCTCGTCGCTGATCGCTATGGATCTCGCGAGCCGGGCTCTCCACGAGCGCCGCGCAGACGTTTCGCTGGTTGTTGGCGTTCACAACGAGGCCGACGGCCCACTGCGCCGCGGCGAAGTCGGTGTCGTGGTGCTAAAGCGACTACGCGACGCCGAGCGCGATGGTGATCGAATCTATGCCTTGCTCAAGGGCATCGGTCTGGCCAACGCCGAGCCGAGCAGCGAGCTGACATCGCCGATCAGCAAGGGCCAAGCCCGCGCGATCCGCAAGGCCTATCGCTCCTCGAGGATCGATCCGGTAACCGTCGGGAGAATCGAGGGGTTCGCGTCGGGTGTGCCCGATGCCGGGATGGCCGGTCTGATCAAAACGGCTCTGGCGCTGCACCATCGACTCCTACCGCCGACCGGCGGCGCAGGTCGTCTCGACCCGAAGATCGCTGGCAGCGGCTTCGAGCGACTTCCCGCCACGCGGCCGTGGATTCACGGCGATTCCCGGAATCCCCGCCGAGCCGGGGTGAATGCGTCTGGACTTGCCGGCATGAGCGCTCACGCCGTACTCGAAGAGCATCCCTTATCGGCCGATGGGATCACTCCTGGGGCGTTATTGGAATGGGATACCGAAGCTTTCCTGCTTTCGGCCGACGATCGGGCTGGCCTGATAGACCGTGTGCGATGGCTGCGCGACCGCGTGCTCTTGATCGGCGCGAGTGGCCACACGCTCAAGGACATTGCGTTCACGCTCAACGCGGAATCCCCGTCGTGGGCGGGCCGAGCTCGGCTGGGCATCGTGGCGTCGTCGCGGGACGAACTCGCTGCGCATCTGGATGCGATCGAGCATCGGCTCCGTGACCCCTCGTGCCGGCAAATCCGGGATGGCCGCGGTCTCTACTACTGGGAGCAGCCCCTGGGCCGCGAAGGAACGCTCGCGTTCCTCTTCCCGGGCGAAGGTTCGCAGTATCCGGGCATGCTGGCCGATCTCTGTCCACACTTCCCCGAGCTTCGCACCGTGTTCGACACGGCCGACCGCATCGCCCGCGAATCCGGCGAGAAGGTGCCCCCGAGCCGGCACCTCTTCGGCGGTTCGGGACCGGTTCCTCAGGAACTGTGGGCGACCGACACCGCGGTCACCGCCGTGCTGTCGTCGCAGTGGGCCATCTTCCAGGTACTGAAGCGACTGGGTTTGAGCCCTGACGCAGTCGCCGGCCATAGCAGCGGCGAGCTGCCGGCGCTAGCGGCCGCGGGCGTGCTGCTCACCGAGCAGACACTCGAGCGGCAGTTGATCCGGCTGGCCGCGATCTTCCGTGAGCTGGAAGCAAGTGGCGCAATCCCCTCCGCACGCCTGGTCGCCGCCGGGACTGATCGCACGCGGGCCGAGTTGGCCTGTCGGGCGGCCGGCCAGTCGGTCGTGGTGGCCATCGATAATTGTCCCCACCAGGTCGTACTCGCCGGACCACCCGCCGAAATCGATCGCGTTGTCGCTCAGCTCCGAGCGGCGGGTGTGGTCTGCGAAGAACTGCCGTTCGCGCGTGCGTATCACACGCCGGGCTTCGTTGCCGTACTCGAGCCGCTAGCCGCATTCTACGGCAGCCTCGAGCTGCATACCGCCGGAGTGCCGATCTATTCGTGCTCGACGGCCGGCCGCATGCCTGAATCTCTTGACGACGTTCGCCGGCTCGCCGTCGCTCAGTGGACTCGCCCGGTCGCCTTCCGCGACACGATCGAAGCTATGTATCGGGACGGGTTGCGAGTCTTCGTTGACGTCGGTGCGCGAGGAAACTTATGTGGTTATGTCGACGACATTCTCCGTGGGCGGCCCGCATTCGCCGTCGCCGCCAACCTGCCCCGTGCTCTGGCACAACCCAGCTCAACCATCTGGTGGCGTCTCTCTTCTCCCAGGGGCTCTCGCTCGATCCTACCTATCTCTACGCGCGACGGAGGCCACGACACATCGATCTCGACAAGAAACCCTCCAGCCCACAAGTGCCCGCTGGCCGGGAAGCCGTGATGCTCACCCAGAGATTACACCATCAGAGTAATGGCCATCCGACTGGCGCATCGCTTCACAGTCAGAACGGACATCACGGCCGAAACGGACATCGGAGCGGCCACGAGATCGACCTCCTGATCGCTTCGGCGAGGTCGCTGCTGGCAGACCACCCGAAGATCGAGACGACCCCCGGTGCGGATCATCCGAACCTCGCCGGTGACGAGACCATGCTCGGCTTCCTCAGCACGATGAACGATTTCCTGAGCACTCAACAGCAGGTCATGCAGACCTACCTGCTCGGCGACCTCGGCACAGTGGCCGGTAAATCGTGCGAAGATGCTCGATCAGGCCCCTGGATCGGAACGATACGGGAGTGGGAGCCGGGGCGAAGGGTCGTGAGCCGCTTGGCACTGGACGGCATTGACGATCCCGTGGCCGAGAATCACACGCTCGGGGGCCGGCGTGTCTCGGCTCTCGACCCGCGCGGAAAGGGCTGCCGGTCGTGCCGTTCAGCGTGATGGCCGAGATTGTCGCGCAGGCTGGCGCTTTGATCGTCGCGCCCGGGCTCGTGCTCGGTGAGTTTGAGCGAGGTCCGTGCCCACAGGTGGGTCCCGTACGGTCGAGGCGGAGTGCTGGAAATCCGGGGCGAGCGCGACGGGGTTGATCCGCAACTCGTTCATGTCACGCTCCATCATGCTCTGGCAGAGGAATCCCCCGGCTCGGACAGGGGCGCCTGGTCTATGAGGGCACTGCCCGGTTTGCCGAGCAGCCGCTCGAACCGATCGCGGCCTCTGATTTCGAGCTGGCCCATCCCCGCACGAGCAAATTTACCGCGGAACGACTCTACGGCGAGCAATGGCTGTTTCACGGCCCGCCCATGCAGGCCCTGACCGAACTCGGGCCCGTAAGCCCGGACGGTATCTCAGGAGCGATCGCCGTGCTTCCCCTCGCAGGGCTCACGCGCGTGGCTGAGCCGGCGTTTCACACTCACCCCATCGCGCTGGACACGTTCACTCACCTGCTGGGCTGCTGGGGGCTCGACTGCCTGGAGCAGGGTGACGTCATCTTCCCGCTCAGGATGGGCAAGTTGTCGATCCACGGCCCGGCGCCCGCAACGGGCACGAGCGTCACCTGTCGGGTCCTGATCCGTGAGGTCCAGCAGCATTGCGTTCGTGTTGATGCCGAACTGGTCCGTCCCGACGGCCTCGTCTGGATGCGGATCAGCGACTGGGAAGACTGGCGATTCCACTGGCCCGCGCGCTATCGCGACGTCTTCCGATCGCCCGACACGATCTTGATCGGTGAGGAATTGCCGATCCCCGGCCAGGCGCCGAGCGATGCCATCGCCGTCTGGCTCGCTCCTCCAGGCGACATGGCCCGTCCGGTGTGGCGGGATGTCCTGGAGCAGATCCAGCTTGGCCCGGAGGAACAGGCCGAGCGCCTCGCCCTGGGCGGCCCTGAGACCGAGCGCACCCATCGGCTCTGGGGCCGGATCGCGGCCAAGGAAGCCGCGCGCCGCCTGTGGCTCGCGGCGGGAGGTCAGCCGCGTTACCCGGCCGATCTGGTGATCGTCGAGGACCGCGGTAAACCGCGACTCCGCGACCTGGCGCGACCGCAGCGACGAACGATCTGCCGGCCATCTCGATCGCCCACACCGAGGGCATCGTTGTCGCCCTCGCCGCTCGCGATCCCGAGGCACTCGTCGGAATTGGCATCGAGTCGGTCTGCGAGTGTACCGAGGAGTCCGTTCCGCTCGCTCTGACGGATGATGAGGTTTCGTGCTTACCATCCGGTGTGAAGACATCGCGATGCGAGTGGATCGCCCGGTTCCGAGCGGCCAGGCAGGCGGCCATCAAGGCGAGCGGCCTGATCCCGGCGGCCGACCCCTCTGATGCCAAGGTGATCGCGGCCGAGTTCGACACAGGCGAGGTACTCGTCTCGCTGCAAGGCGATGGCACATTCGAGCCACCGGTCCTCGCCGGTGCGACCATCCGGGTCATGACTGCGAGGCGGGGAGATCACGTCTGGGCATGGACCCTGGGAGAAGAGGTCGAGCAGCCATGAACACGCTCACGTCGGAAACCGCGATCCTGGCCGATCTGCGGCACGTATTTCACGAGTCGCTGGGCGTCAACCCGGCGACACCGATCGAGCCCGGGACGAGATTCTTCGCCGACCTGGGGCTGGGGTCGATCGATGCCGTGGTGCTCGGTGAGGCAATCCAGCACCGCCTGGGACGGCCAGTCCCGTTCGATCAACTGCTGGGCGAGCTGGGCCAGCGCCACCAGCGCGACCTGGAGATCAGCGAGCTGATCGCCTTCCTCAAGCGGCACCTTTGACTGGAATGCCGAACGGACTACCTCCCCTGAGGGGAATTGACCATGCCTCGACACTCGGCCAACGGATTGAACATCCACGTTCAGCAAGCCGGCTCCGGTCCCGACGTGGTGCTGATCCATGGGCTAACGGGCGACCTGTCGATCTGGTTCCTCTCGCGTACCATTCCCGTGCTGGCCCAGACGCATCGAGTCACGGCGTACGACCTGCGCGGGCACGGCTACACCGATGCGCCCGCCGAAGGTTACACGTCGCTCGACCACGCCCGAGACCTGATCAGCCTGCTCGACGTGCTCGGCATCGACCGGGCGCGGCTGGTGGGGCATAGTTTCGGCGCCGTGATCGCGGTGCACGCCGCGGTGATTGCGCCGGAGCGAGTTGAAGCCCTGGTTCTTTCCGACCCGTATTTCCCGGCGCTGCGCCACCTTGAAGACGTGAGCCGGTGGGGGCACTGGCAAAACTTTCGCAAGCAGGCCGAAGACGCAGGGGTGGCCCTCTCGGCGGATACCTGGTACGACCTCACGAGTTTCTTCGATCAGGTCTTGCACCTTGATGACGAGCGATTGCTCCGGTTCCGGCAGGCCGTTGGCCTGCCAGGGCTGAATCGAGTGCTGCGGCTGGCCCGGACGACGTGCGGCCGCGATTCGAAGCTGGCCGACGGACTTTCCGCCGAGCAGATCGCACGCGTCTTCCAGCCCTGCCTGGCCCTTTACGGAGCGAACTCACCGTTTCTGACCACGGCCGACTACCTGATCGAGCACTTGCCGGATTGCCGGGGACGGCGTATTCCCGCCGCGCAGCATCGCGCCCCCGAAGAGAATCCCGAGGCGTTCGTCGAGGCGGTGCGCGAGTTCCTGGAATCTCTTCTGCCTGTCGCGAACTGTGAGGCTTCTCCATGAGCGAACTCCCACTGGTCCTGATCACGGGCGCGGCCAACGGCATCGGCCGCGCCACCGCGCTGGAGCTGGCTCGAAACGGCGTGCGCATGGGCCTGATCGATATCGACTCGGCGGGCCTGGAGTCGCTGGCAAGCGAACTTCGCAGCGCCGGATGCGACGTTCGTCGCCCAGGCCGCCGACGTCTCCCGGCGGTGGCCGCTGGTCCAGGCCGTCAAGGAGATCGAATCGGCGCTCGGGCCGGTCGACGTGCTCGTCGCGTGCGCGGGCTTCGGCACGCTTACCCTGGTGCCGGACCTGGCGCTGGACACGCTGCGGCGGACCTTCGAGGTCAACATGTTCGGCGTGGCCGAGTCGATCGAGGCCGTCCTCCCCGGCATGCTCACCCGGGGGAGAGGGCATCTGGTCGGGGTCGCCAGCCTGGCGGGATATCGCGGCTTCCCCTGGATGATCTCGTACTCGGCCTCCAAGGCCGCGCTCATCGCCTACCTCGAGGCGCTGCGCCCCGGCCTGGCGCGGCGCGGCATCACCGTCACGACGGTCTGCCCGGGGTTCGTCCGCACCGCGATGAGCACCGGAGTTCCCTACAAGCGCAAGATGAAGATGCTCGAGCCGGAGCAGGCCGCGATCCACCTGGTGCGCGCCGTTCTCGAGCGCCCGCGGAACTGTGTCTTCCCCTGGTCCATGAAGATGGGCCTGGCCATCCTCAAGCTCATGCCGGATCGCGTGTTCGACTGGATGATGCGCCGGGCCGGCCCCGAAGCCCTCGTCATTGACTTCTGATGGGAATGAGAAGGTAGGGGAGAAGGGGAGGCCATCATGTCGCAGAGCCTGACGGAAACCGCGCAGCCGGCTCTCAGCGAGCTGGCGTGCTGCATCGACTGCGGAACGCCGCTGCTGGGGCATGAGCCGTTGTCCCGGTTGCGAGCGTGTTTATGCGACTCGCGACGACATCACCGAGGCGATCGCCCCGCTGGGCGGCCGCAACCGCATCGTCGCGGCTTTCTATGACGGTCCAGGCTGGGTACGCTTTCGCAAGTGGGAACGGCTTTTCCTGACGCTTCAAGGAGGTGCCAGGCGGGCTCGGATGTCGATCCTCCGGCATCTCTCGGGTCTCCATCGCTCCGAGGCACGTGTGCTGGAGGTTGGCATTGGCGATGGTGAGAACCTCCGGTTCCTGCCTCCAGCCTGGACTGTCTACGGTGTGGACATCTCGCGGGCACAACTGCTGGCTTGCCGCGATCGCTATCCCCGAACCAGAGGGCGGCTGGCCTGGGCCGAGGCTGAACGCCTCCCCTTCCCGGACGCGACGTTCGACGCCTGCTACTCGATCGGCGGGTTCACCTACTACGAAGATCATGTCGCGGCCTTGCGCGAGATGCGCCGGGTCACGCGTGCCGGCGGACCTGTCGTCGTCGCCGACGAGAATCCCGGCATGCATAAGGCGGGCATCGGCCACCTGATCGGCCGGCCGGCCATCGACAGGTTCTGGCTCCGCCGGCTCGGGCTCGACGCGGAGTTCGTCGACATGGTCTTGCAGTACGACGTTGATCTCCGCGCACTCACTGACGAAGTCTGGCCCGAGGCGGCGCGACTGCCGATCTGGAACCGCCTGGGCTATTGCCTGATCCATCCCGGCCCAGCTCACTCCTCAATCGCGATGAGTTCTTTCTTGACGAGGATCTTCCATGAGCACGCTTCCCCAAGAATTCACGGCAATCTCCGCCTGGTCCGGCCATCTCGAGCTGCTGCGCTGCCCCCGCTGCGCCGGCGTGCTCGTGCCTGCGGATTCAAGACTGACCTGTGCAGGCTGCGGCACGGCCTTCCCGATCCGCGACGGCATCCTGATCGTCAAGGAGCAAGCAGACGACAACAATCGCGTGGCCCAGGAGTTCTATGACAGCGCGCTCTGGCCCAAGTTTCGCTTCTGGGAGAAGTTCACCTGGTTCTGCAACGGAGGCGAGCGTCGGGCGCGCAACCAGGTGCTCAAGCACCTGCCGCAGCAGGCGGGGTTAAAGCTGCTCGACGTGGCAGTGGGCGACGGCGTCTACCTGCCCTGGATGCCGGCCGACTGGCAGGTCGTGGGCATCGACGTCTCCTGGTCGCAGCTCGAGGCGTGCCGCGCACGCGCGGGCGGGCCGTCACTTCGGCTCATCCAGGGCGAGGCCGAGACGCTGCCGTTTCTCGATGCCCAGTTCGACGCCGTGCTCAGCATCGGCGCCTTCAATTACTTCAACGACCCGGAAGGCGCCCTGCGGGAGATGGTCCGCGTGGCTCGCCCCGGCGCGACGATCGTCATCTCCGATGAGATGCCCAACTTGACCGACCGGATGCTGGGCCACAAACTAGGGCTGCCGTCCCTCGATCGCTGGATCGTCTCCCGGCTCATGCACCTTGGCGACAGCTTCACCGACATGGTCGAGCGGCTCCGGACGCTGGACGTCAGATCGATCGCCGAGCGTGTTCTGCCCGAGGTTCAGTATCACGAAGTGTGGCGCGGGCTGGGCTACGTGCTGGTCGGGCAGGCCCCTGGTTGATCGTCACCGGGCGATCAAGTCGGCCGGCCCCAGACGTGCTGTGCAGGGCATCGGACCCATGCGGTTTCTCACCCTGATCTCCCGCAACCTCTTTCGACGCCGGGCTCGCACCCTGCTCACGGCCACGGGCCTGGCGGTGGCGATCGCGGCCGTGCTCGACCTGGTCGGTATCGCCTGGAGCTTCGAGCGTTCGTTCCTGACGCTCTTCGAGGGGAAAGGCATCGACCTGGTGGTCGTGCGCGCGGGGACCAGCAACCAGCTCTCCAGCACGCTCGACCAGAAGCTGGGCGACCGGCTGCGCGCCATCGAAGGGGTCTCGCAGGTGGCCCCGTCGCTGATGGATACGGTCAGCTTCGAACAGGCGCATATCGCCAGCGCGCTGGTCAACGGCTGGGAGAGCGGCAGCCTGCTCTTTCGAGGCTCGCACCTCCTCGAAGGCCGGGCGTTCGGCCCCGGCGAGAAAAACGTCGCCCTGCTGGGGCGTGTGCTGGCCTTGAACCTCGGCAAGAAGGCCGGCGACGAGCTTGACGTTGCCGGCGAAAAGTTCCGGGTGATCGGCATCTACGAGAGCGACAGCCTCTTCGAGAGCGGCGCAATGGTCGTCCCGCTGGAGACGCTTCAGCGAATGATGGGCCGGGAAGGCCAGGTCACCGGCTTCGTCATTCAGGCCAAGTCGTCCGACCCGGCCGCGATCGCCGCGCTGCGCAAGCGAATCGAAGCCGAGATTCCCGGAGTGGCCGCGACCCCGGCACGAGACTATGTTCAGCGCGACGTGCAGATCCGGCTCGCCAAGGCGATGGCCTGGGCCACGACGGCAGTTGCCCTCGTGCTGGGATCGGTCGGGATGCTCAACACCATGATCATGGCCGTGTTCGAGCGGACCCAGGAGATCGGGGTCTTGCGGGCGCTCGGCTGGCGGCGCAGTCGCGTGCTCCGGCTGATCCTGGGCGAGTCGGTGTGCCTTGGATTCTTCAGCGCGGCGATCGGCATCGTGCTGGCCTTGCTCGGACTGCGCACCCTGCTGCTGGCGCCGACGGCCCGGGGATTCATCGACCCCAACCTGCCCCCATCGGTCCTCTTCTTCGGCCTGATTCTGGGCCTGCTGCTGAGCGTCCTGGGTGGCGTCTACCCGGCTGTCCGCGCCGCCTCGCTCGACCCCAGTGAGGCCTTGCGCCATGAATGATCGTCCTGTCCCAGCGAGTGCGCTGCTCCGCGCCGTGGGGCTGGGCAAGACCTATCCCGATGGCGAGGTCCACGCGCTGCGAGGCGTGTCACTCGAGGTGCGGGAGCACGAGGCCGTTGCCATCGTGGGTCCCAGCGGATGCGGCAAGAGCACGCTCTTGCACCTGCTCGGCGGACTTGACACACCGAGCGCTGGCGAAATCTACTTTCGGGGCACGCCGCTGTCCCGGATCGACAGAGATCGGTACCGCGCCCGCGAGATCGGCTTCGTCTTCCAGTCGTTCCATGTCCTGGGCACTCTGTAGCGCGGTCGAGAACGTTCAGATACCGATGTTCGAGACGGCTCTGAGCCGCCGGCAGCGTGTCGAGCGCGCGGAGTGGCTGATCGATCAGGTCGGCCTGACGGAGCGCCGGAACCACCGTCCGATGCATCTCTCGGTCGGCGAGCGCCAGCGCGTTGCCATCGCCCGCGCGCTGGCGAATGAACCCTCCTTGCTCCTGGCCGATGAGCCCACCGGCAATCTCGATAGCCAGAGCCAGAACGAGGTTCTCGAGCTCCTGAACAACCTTCGCCAGAAACAAGGGTTGACGCTCGTCATCATCACCCACAGCCCCGAAGTCGCCGCCGCGACCGAACGCGTGATCAAGATGAAAGACGGCCGCGTGGTCGAAAGCTGATCCACGGCGTGGGGACCTGGCGCGTTGTCACCTATCCGCGGGAATCGTCATGGGTTTACCATGCGGAGGATGGCGACAATGAAGATCAAGTTCCTTCTTTGGAAGACCGTGTCCACGCGGCGGGATTGAGGAAGCACAGCCTTGAAAACAAAAAACGAGATCGTGAAAGAGTGGCTCCCTCGGTATACGGGACGTCCGCTCGGCGGCTTCGGGAAATATTTCCTTCTCAGCAACTTTGGAAACTACGTCGAGATGTTCGCCCAGCAATTCGGAGTCGAGGTTCTGGGAAGAAACCATCCCATGCAGTCGGCAACCGCCGAGAACCTGACGATCCTTAACTTCGGGATGGGCAGCGCCATGGCGGCGACGGTAATGGACCTGCTCGCCGCCGTGGAGCCGAAGGCGGTCCTTTTCCTTGGCAAGTGCGGAGGGCTCAAGAAAACGAAGGTTGGAGACTTCATCCTCCCCATCGCCGCCATCCGGGGCGAGGGAACCAGCAACGACTACATGCCTCCGGAAATCCCCGCCCTGCCGTCGTTTCGATTGCAGAAGGCGGTCTCGGCGATGATCGTCAAGCACGGCTTTGAGTACTGGACGGGGACCGTCTACACCACGAACCGGAGAGTCTGGGAGCACGACGATAAGTTCAAGGCTTACCTCAAGCAGATCAGGGCGTCGGGAATCGATATGGAGACCGCGACCATCTTCATCGTGGGATTCGTCAACCACATCCCCAAAGGCGCCCTGCTCCTGGTCTCGGACAGCCCGATGACTCCCGAAGGAGTCAAAACGTCGCTCAGCGACAAAACGGTGACCGAGAAGTATGTGCGCGAGCACCTGGAGATCGGCATCGATTCCCTGATCGAGCTGCGAGATTCCGGCGAGTCTGTCATGCACTTGCGATTTGAGTGAGACGACCACTGGAAATCGCATCGAACCCGGTGCTGGACGTTTGCCGGCCGGTAATGCCTCGCAACACGCGAGAGTTCACGAGTTTCTCTCCGGACGATCGATCCACTCACTCTGATCCGGTATGATCGCGCCGGGAAGATGGGACAATTTCGCTTCCTGGAAGCAAAGGAGACGTCCGTGCAACCTCTCTCGCGGCGACAGTTCCTCAAGACCCTGGCGATCGTCCCCGGCGCATCTCTGGTTTCGCATTATGAGGCGATGGCCGCGCCGGAGAAAGGGAAAACCAGAGTCAGAGACATCAAGGTCATGATGCTTCAGGGTCCCAGGACCTACACGCTCGTGAAGGTGGAAAACGACGCTGGCCTGTTTGGGATTGGAGAGGCCTATGGCAGCCCCGGCGTCGGCGTCAAGGAGGGGATTCTGGCGATCAAGCCGGAACTGGTTGGCAAAGACCCGCTGGGCATCGACGTTCTGATCACCGGCCTGGGCTGGCGGACCGATGGGTCGGCACACTCGTTAATGCGTGCGGTCAGCGGCGTCGAGATGGCTCTCTGGGACCTGGCCGGCAAAACGCTTGGCGTGCCCACCACGACGCTGCTCGGCGGCAGGTTCCGCGATCGCGTACGATTCTACGATCACTCGGCGCCGAGCGACATGATGGACCCGGCCTCGTGCCGCGAGTGGGCCCAGCGCGTGAAGTCCGACCCCAGCGGGTTCACGTGCCACAAGTTCAGCCTGGTTCACACCGACCCGCGTTCCGACCTGGCGCGCGACCGCTCGAACCGCGTGCTCACATCCAAGGAGCTCACCCAAGTGCGCCAGGGTTTCGAGAATTGCCGAGAGGCGCTCGGCTGGGATCACGACATCATGGTTCACTGTCACTGGGAGTACGATCTGCGGACCTCCATCCAGCTTGCCGAGGCCGTTGAAGCCATCCGGCCCCTCTGGCTCGAAGACCCGTTGCCCGTCGATTACACCGAGAGCTGGCGACGGCTGGTTGCGAGCTCGAAGGTTCCCATCTGCACGGGCGAAAACCTTGTCCGCAGGCAAGGATTCAAAGATTTCATCATCAATCAGGGTTGCGACATCCTTCATCCCGACCTGCGCAACACGGGAGGCTTTCTCGAAACCAAACGGATCGCCGACATGGCCGAGGTCTTCGCCCTGCCGATGGCGACCCACAACACCGGCAGCGTCGTGAACACCATCGCCACCGCCCACTGGGCCAGCACGGTTCGCGATTTCCTGATCTCGGAAACCGTGGTGGGCAGGCGAGACTGGATGGACGACGTGATCGTTCACGACGAGCCGATCATTCAGGAGGGTCATCTCAAGCTCTCGAACCGAGCCCGGCCTCGGCCTGGAGTTGAACGCCGACGTGGTCAAGGCACACCTCGCGGCAGGGGAGAGCTATTGGGGATAGGGTCAATCGAGGTGGGACATCGAACACTTTCGCCGCCAAGGGTCTGAACATGAAGATCAGCAACTACTCCTTGAATTACTCGGATCTCATCGCGCGGGGTGAGATGGATGTGTTTCGCTTCCTGGGCCTCTGCCGCGCGATGGGACTCGAAGGGGCGAGCTTGCACCTGGGCAACCTGGCCGACACGAAGTCAGAAACTCTAGCGCGGGTGCGTCGGGCATTCCTCGACCAGGGACTGTGCGTGGCGATGGTGACCGTGTTCGACCGACTTTGGCCGGCCCGCCGACCGACTCGGGGCCGAGCTCGACCGGGCGCGCGCGGCGATCCACGTGGCGGCGTTCCTGGGTGCGCCGCTCTTACGCGTCTTCGCCGGCTCGGCTCCACCGGGAACTGATCGGCCCTCGGCCTGGGCGCGGGCGGTCGATCATTACCGCCGCGTTTGCGAGGAGGCCGCGGCGCAGGGCCTGCCCATCGGCTTGCAGAATCACAACCACGGCGGGCTCTGCGGCACGGGTGCTGATGTGGTTCGCTTCATCGAGGACGTAAACCACCCGAACCTGACCGTCGTGCTCGACTGCGGGCAATTTGTCGGCAGTCCCGGCGCCAGCGGTGTCTCGGCGGGTGCGGCGGGCCAGGCCGAGCTACTCGCCAGCATCCGCCAGACCGCGCCTCTGGTGCGCCACGTGCGCGTCAAGTTCTACCGCCCGCGCGCCGACGGCTCAGAGCCGGGAATCCCGTATGATCAAGTCTTTGATATTCTGCGTGCAGTTCATTATCCCGGCTTTATCGATATCGTCTACGAGCCGGCCAGGCCCCGCGGAGAGGCTGCCATGACGGCGATACCTCGGATTGTCGGCTACCTCCGGTTCATGACTTCACCAGCCAGGCCGACTCAAGGCAAGTGAGTCTCTCTGACGTGGTTGACCGCATCATTACTCATACGACTTTGTCCTGGCCACCCAGAAAGTCGATGAGCAGCCGGTTGACGCGTTCTGGCTCCTCGTGCTGAACCCAGTGCGTGGCCCCTTCGGTCCACTCCAGGCGGCCCTGGTCGCAAAACGCCACGCTTGCTTCGGCCAGCTCGCGAGACAGGAAGCGGTCGTCCGGGCCCCACACGATGAGTGTCGGCAAATGGACGCGAGGATCAGGCAGTGGCCCGGGGCGATGCCGCACCAGGGCGCGGTACCAGTTGACCATCGCTTTGATCGCGCCCGGCTCCGACCACGCCCGGCGGTACTCGTCGAGGTCACTCTCGGTGAAGATTCCCGGGCGGTTGGTCTTCTGCAAGGCACGGCACAATGGACGCCAGTTGCCGCGCTTCAAGTGGGCCTCCGGCAATCCAGGAAGCTGGAAGAAGAAAATATACCAACTTTTGAGCATTTGACGCGGATGAGTCAGGATGTATCGTTGTCCGGCGACCGGGTGGGGAGCATTCAGGATCGCGAGCCGATCGACTCGCTGCGGATGCCGTAGCGCTGTCCACCAGGCGACGATGCCACCCCAGTCGTGCCCCACGAGCGCGGCCTTCTGCAAGCCCTGTGCGTCCAGAATCCCCAGCACATCCGCCGCCAGGACATCAAGCGTGTAAGCGGCAACCCCTTCCGGTTTGTCTGACGTGTTGTAGCCGCGCTGGTCGGGAGCAAGCACGCGCAAACCTGTCCCGGCAAGCGGGCCGATCTGTTTTTGCCAGCAAAGTGAGGCCGGCTCGGGAAACCCGTGCAGCAGGACGATCGGTGCGCCATTATTTGGGCCGGCTTGAATCACGTTCAGTGTGATGCCGTTGCACGTTAGTCTTTCAGTCTCATGCCTTGAATTCATCAGTCGATCCCCGGAGTCTTGAACGGCTTTGTTGTGACGGAGATCGTACCACGGTCCGACTTGCACGGTGAAAGGCAAGCCCCCTGGCCCGGGACGGAAGGGATCCCGGGGCGGGGGGCGCATCGGCCGGTTCATCATCGGTCGCGAGTCTCAGAGGCCAGGACCCATCATGCCAGGACCGCCGAACGACGCAACATGGTGCCCAGCGTCTGCAGGCATGTCATTGGCAAAGGCTGCCTGATCGGTGGTGATCTTGGCGGCGAGCGTGGGGTCGATGGTCTTGAGTGTGTTCTGGTAGTTCTGGAAATCGGTGGTGATCTGACTAATCTGGGCGTCGGAGAGACCCGCGTTCTTGAGCGTGCTGGAAAGCGCGGCAGTCGGGTCAGTGGGTGGGGTTGCCGTACCTGACGGTGGGGCTGGGCGAAGAGCCTTCAACTGGGTGGGGGTCAATGTCGCGAGCGCGTGGTCGATCGTCGCCTTGTCAGCCTTGAGCTGAGCCGTGACCGTAGAGGGTACTTCAGATTGAAGAGTCTTCATGTCAGTTTGCAAGGTCTGCATATCGGCCTTGGCCTGCGCCTCGGGGCAGGCATGCCGTGGCTAGCTTTCCCATGGCCCGGGAAGGTGAGGCCCCGGGCGTGATCCTTGCCCAGAGCACCCGCGCCGCTCCAATGACCGATGTGCGCCGCAGCAGGACCACCATGGCCCAGTCCTGGACCGCCTACCATGCCGCTCCACACGTCATGAGTACCGGCGCCGCCCCAGCTTCCATTCAAGAGCTGGCGGCCCTCCAGTGCCTCGCACTGTGGTGCTCTTCGGGGCTTGGTTCGACCGTTTTCCTCGGGCAGCGTCGTCACGCCCAGCAGCGATGCCACGATCGGTTGAATTGAGCCCATTGAATCGACTCCTTTCGACAGGGGATGAATCTCTCGGCGTCCCCGTCCACCCGGACGAAGCCGCATCCCCGATCGAGAGAAGCGTTGCAAGGACGATTTTCCGAACGTGAAACCTCCGGAAAATCTTGTAAGCCCTCAAGTTGGAGAAATGACTCCTACGAGCCGCAGAGCCCCGTATCATTGTTATCGGAAAGTGCTCTCCACGACTTGACTGAAAATACGCAACGAGACGGGGCGGGCACGCGCGGCATGGGCCGCGGGCGATCCCGCCACGGTCGTCGTGAAACATTCGAGAGTCTACTTCACAAGATAGGAATCAAAAACCCGCACCTTGCCGAAGACGGCTTTGTTCTCCTCGACAAATTGATGATGCCTGGCGCTCTCCAGATACTTGGCTTTCGCTGCCTTGTTGGCGAAGACGACATGGAGTGCCACGTCAAAATCCTTGACGCTCACGGGCTCGTCGACATCCGTGGCCCGTGTGCCGACCGAGAAGTAGACACACCCCTCATGCTCGCTGAGGTTCTTCTCACACGAGGCGATGAACTTCTCACGAGCTTCCTGCGAGTGATCCTTGAGCTCGAAGAAGACCATGTGCGCCAGCTTCGGGTCCGACTCTGCCAGGATCCGCGCCCGTGCCTCCAGCGCCAGAACCGTAGCCAGAGCGACGGCCAGCAGGCCGATCAAAACATTCTTCATGACGATTCTCCATCTCGATGCTGGTGGTAGACTGACAATCCGCCATCATCGTCGGCCTGAAGCAGGATCGCAAGGGACCGAAGATCATTGCGAAGACAGTGGCTCCGCTCGGGTCAGTCATCAAGTTGCTCGAGCGCCTCCCACGCGCGTAAGCGGCGGCCAGATCTCGCTCCAGGTTTTCGAGCGTGGTTTTCACACGCGTGATCTCATCGCGGTCTTTGCGGTAGAAAGACGGCTCGGCCATCGCCTCGTGTACTTCACGGATTCCTCGTTCCAGCTCTTCGATCCGGCCGGGCAAGCTTTCCAGCTCTTTGCGCTCCTTGAAACTTGGTTTCCTGGCCTGTTCGCGGGGGGGATCGGGCGTTTTCTTGCTGGCTGTCTCCGCCGCTCTTTTCGCCTCGACCGGCAGCTCGGAAGACTGCTGTCGCAGGTAATCGTCGTAGCCGCCTTCATACTCCTTCACTCGCCCGTCGTCTTCGATCACCAGCGTGCTGGTGACGACATCGTTGAGAAACGCTCGATCGTGACTGACCAGCAGCATGGTGCCCTGATACTCGACCAGAAGTGACTCGAGCAGCTCCAGAGTTTCGAGGTCGAGGTCGTTGGTCGGCTCGTCAAGCACTAGAACGTTTGAAGCCCTGGTAAACAGCTTGGCCAGCAGCAGTCGGCTCCTCTCACCGCCCGAGAGATACTTCACCAGGCTGCGCAGCGCTCGGGAGGGAACAGGAAATCTTGCAAGTAGCCCAGGACGTGGCGATCGCGCCCGCCTATCGAGATGGTGTCGTACTCGCTCACGTTTTGCTGGACCGTTTTTTCTTCGTCGAGCGCGGCTTTCATCTGCTCGAAGTAAGAGATCTCCAGGTTGGTTCCGTGCCGGACCGTTCCTGCGCGCGGGGAAAGCTCGCCCAGCAAGAGCCGCAGAAGGGTTGTCTTGCCGGCACCGTTGGGACCGATGATGCCCACCTTGTCTCCGCGCAGGATGGTGGTGGTCAGGTCGCGGATCACCGGCTGTTCGGCATATCCAAACTCGACATCTTCAGCTTCGATCACCAGGGTGCCCGAGCGTTCGGCGATCTGGGCCTGCATGCTGCGCGGTGCCTTGCCGCTGCCGCCTCTGCTGGTGGGCTTTGCGCATCGCTTCCAGGGTACGCACGCGGCCCTCGTTGCGCGTGCGCCTGGCCTCGATGCCCTTGCGAATCCAGGCTTCTTCCTGGGCCAGCTTCTTGTCGAAGAGAGCCTGCTGCTGGTCCTCGGCCGCCAGCAGGTCCTCACGGCGTTTGAGAAACGTGGGATAGTCGCACGCCCAGTCATACAGGCGGCCGCGGTCGAGCTCGACGATCCGGGTGGCCAGTTTTTCGAGGAAAACGCGGTCGTGTGTGACGAACACGATGGTGCCGGCCTGGCGGAGCAGGAACGATTCGAGCCAGGCGATGGCCTCGATGTCGAGATGGTTGGTGGGCTCGTCCAGCAGCAAGATATCGGGCTGGCCCACGATCGCCTGGGCCAGCAGCACTCGCCGTTTCATCCCGGAGGAAAGCTCATCAAACCGCGCGTCCGGGTCCAGCCCCACGCGCGAGACCACCGCCTGCACGCGATGGTCGGCCGCACCGTCATGGTGTGCCTCGTCAACCAGCCCGATGGCCACTTCCTCACCCACGGCGCCTCCATGGCCCGCCGGCACGTCCTGGGCCAGTCGCGCGACCCTCAGTCCCTGCTGCCGGATGACCGTTCCGTCATCAGGCTCAAGCTCCCCAGCGATCAGGCGGAGCAACGTGCTCTTGCCCTCGCCATTACGCCCTAGCAAGCAAAGCCGCTCGCCCGGCTCGACCTGAAAATCGACCTGATCGAGCAACCTGGGACCGCCGAAAGACAGGCTGACCGCACGCAAGCTCAATAATGGCATATCTTCTCTCGAATGCGAACCGTTCGAGGGCGATGTTCGAATGCGCCCTCGTACCTCACCACACCCCGGGAACCAGCCGGTATCGAACGTGCTCCGAGTAGTTCGCATAGCCCTCGAGGTTTTTCCGAAGCAGTCGGTCTTCGAGGGTGGTTCGCCGCAAGATCAGGATTGCCACCGGTACCAGAGGAACCAGCGACCACCACGAGCCGAGCGCCATGCCCGCGCTGGCCGAGAGCAGAATTCCCAGGTAGCCCGGATGCCGCACATACCGGTAAGGGCCGACCGTGACCAGGTGATGCCCGCGTTCATCCTGAATGCGCAGGACCGGCGAGAAGAACCGGTTCACGGCCATCGCCCAGATGCAGATCACCATGCCAAGGATATAGAGTGCCAGAGCCGTTGCCTGGACCACCTGAGGCATTGTCCGAGACCAGCCGTACCGGCCCGCATCCAGCCCCGCGATGATGAATTGAGCCAGGAAGAGGAGTGAAAGCCACGACCGCAAGTTGCGGTCGCGCCCGCCAGGGCCTGGCTTGGTTCGCTCTTTCAACAGATCAGGATCGATCATGACCAGGCCCGCCAGCATGAAAATCGCATGCAGCACAAGAACAGCCCAGAACCATGGCAGGTCGAGCCGGCCGGCCGAGAGAAACAAGGCCCCCGCGATCACCAGCTCAAGCAGCAGAAGCCGGCCGAACTGTACAAGACCCGCTCGAAAATTCATGCCGCCACAACCTTGGAGAGAATGACGTACTTACAGACACCGACCGATCTTACCATATCACGCCTGACTCTACCGATGGCTGCGTAAAGCACCTGACTCTCTCTTGGGTGGCGGCAGCGGCTTGCGTGCTGGAGCACGAGGGCTGGTCGCTGCGGGCAATCGCCAGACCTCGCCCGAGAACGGGAACCTGGCCGTTTGGAAGAAGAATTCGACGGGATCATGGGGCACGGGCATCTTGCCCGTGGTATTCTCAGACACGGGCGGGAAGCCCGTGCTCCTTCCAGACCCGAGATTTGCTCAACTTGATATTTCGCGGCATCTCAGCAGCAATTAAGGGCGAATCCAACCTCTGAAAGAAAAGCTCCTATGATAAGCTGACGCGGATTTGATCGACCAACGCGGTGTTGTCACCGCCGGCGCTGTCCAGGCCCAGAAACTTGATCGTGTGCACCCCGGCAGCAACGCTGAACGCAGAGGTCGTGTAGGTCTGGTACGTCGTCCCCGTGGGAGTGAACGTCCCCACCACCGCCCCGTCGACCAGTACCTGGAAGTTCTGTTGCGATGCCTGGTGGTTAGCTCGCTGGGCCGCGGAGAAGCTCAACTTGTAGGTAGCCGGCGGCCCAGCCGGTGACCGATTGGCTGAATGAGCCGGTGGTCTGGATGAAGGCGACTTGTACGCCTTCGGGCGCCGCCGGGTTGCCCGAAGTGAAGCCGCTGTAGTAGCCCGAGATGACCGGCGCTGCCGGCGAAGGTCCACGGAGAGCCGGTCGGTCGATACCGGAAGAGGTCGCCCCCCACTTGCACCTGCTCGAACCCCGCGTCGCCGATGGTGGCCAGGCTGACCGGGACGACGGCGTTGACGAAGGCGGTGTTGTCACCGCCGGCGCTGTCCAGGCCCAGAAACTTGATCGTGTGCACCCCGGCAGCAACGCTGAACGCAGAGGTCGTGTAGGTCTGGTACGTCGTCCCCGTGGGAGTGAACGTCCCCACCACCGCCCCGTTGACCAGTACCTGGAAGTTCTGTTGCGATGCCTGGTGGTTAGCTCGCTGGGCCGCGGAGAAGCTCAACTTGTAGGTACCGGCGGCCCAGCCGGCGACGGATTGGCTGAATGAGCCGGTGGTCTGGAGGAACGCGACTTGTACGCCTTGGGGTGCCGGTGGGTTACCCGAAGTGAAGCCGCTGTTGTTGCCCGAGATGCCCGAGCCGCCGACGAACGTCCAGGAGGAGCCGGTCGGCCGGTACCGGAACTGGCCTGTCCCCACTTGCACCTGCTCGAACCCCGCGTCGCCGATCGGGTTCACGAGGACCCGGGAGACGGCGTTGACGAAGGCGGTGTTGTCACCGCCGGCGCTGTCCAGGCCCAGAAACTTGATCGTGTGTACCCCGGCAGCAACGCTGAACGCAGAGGTCGTGTAGGTCTGGTACGTCGTCCCCGAGGGAGTGAACGTCCCCACCACCGCCCCGTTGACCAGTACCTGGAAGTTCTGTTGCGATGCCTGGTGGTTAGCTCGCTGGGCCGCGGAGAAGCTCAGCTTGTAGGTACCGGCGGCCCAGCCGGCGACGGATTGGCTGAATGAGCCGGTGGTCTGGAGGAACGCGACTTGTACGCCTTGGGGTGCCGGCGGGTTACCCGAAGTGAAGCCGCTGTTGTTGCCCGAGATGCCCGAGCCGCCGACGAACGTCCAGGAGGAGCCGGTCGGCCGGTACCGGAACTGGCCTGTCCCCACTTGCACCTGCTCGAACCCCGCGTCACTGACGGCGTCGCCAACCGCGAAGAGTGTCGCGTTGTTGACCGCGTAAACCGTCCCGTCGACGCCGATCAGCGTCGGCGTGTAGGCCTCTCCCACGCCGCTGGTCAACTTGATGTGCTGCGTGAAAGTATTGGTGGTCAGGTTCCAGCGGTAGAGCGTTCCGTCCTCGCTGTTGGCCAGGATGCTATCGGTCGCCGGGTTGACCACGGCCGTGTTGATGCACCACTCCCGCACTGCGCCGGGGTGGGAGCCGATGAACTCAGGGTCAGGTGTCGGCCCGGTGATCGTCAGCACCTCCTGCATCACGCAGGCGCCCGTGACCGGATCGTCCATCATGGCGTTCGGGTCCAGGATGGCAAGCTTGTTGACCCCGTTGCCCCCCTCGCCCGCGTAATTGTTGTATTTCGTCATCAGCAGATATGTAGAAGTCCCGGTGTACGACGGCACCATCGAGGCCGGGACAATGGACGCGGTATCGTCCCAGCCGAAGGCGCCGGGGATCTTGGATGTGCTCAGGTCGGCCGAGAAGTGCAAGAGCCAGCCGCGGTCGTGGTTGGACGCGAAGGGGTTTTCCAGGACGCCCATGTAGACGTCGCCATCGGGCCCGACCGTCGGCGAGGCGGTGCCGTCATTGGGGATGACCGCGGGATTCGACGTGTTGTGCGGGTCGAAGAGGGTGACCTGCGCCCTGACGGCCAGACTGTGGCTGTCCAGGCTCACCAGCTTCCCGCTGCTGAAGTTCCCGGCACTCTCCAGGACGTAGAGCGTGTTGCCGTCGTTGCTCAGGGCCGGGGCGGAATTGGTTGCCACCTGGGTGGTGCCGCTGACCACCGAGACGTAGCTGCCGGTGCCATCGGCGCCGATGCGCAACGCCGCTGGTCAGTCCCAACGGATTCGACCCGGTCACAAGGAAGCCGAAGAAGATGTCGCCGGCGGCGTCGGTGGTGATCGGCGTGTTGATGAAGACGGTGGTATTGTAGGCGGAGGGGTTGGCGTTGTAGTTGGAAATGCCGTAGAACGCGATCCGAGTCGTGGCCGGCGGTGACGGCCCGGAGGCGTCTGGTGAATTGGTGTAGAGAGTCGTGCCGCCATCTCCGGACAGATAGAGCCGGTTCGCCGGCGTGAGCGTGGGAGAGTAGCTCGGAGTCCAACTGTAACCGTTCACGCCGCCCGCCGGCGGAAGGACGTAATCCGTGGTCAAGGTCCAGCGCAAGGCACCCGTGGCCCCCGAGAGCGACTGAACCTCGAATCCACCGGTTGCGCCGGTCTTCACCGGGACAAGGACCGTGTTGGCCGCGGTCACCAAGGGCGAACCGTAGTGGATCAGCAGGTCGCCGCCGCTGTACTGCGGGGCGAGGTTGACCGGGGTCTGCCAGTGGATCAGCCCCAGCCCGGCGGAGGCGACGGGAGAGAGAGCCGTGTGCTGGGGATCAAGGGCGTATCCTTGCCAGCCGTCGAGGCTCAAGAGTGTCCTGGTCTCGAGGCGTTCGAGTCGGGGCGCGGCCTTGGCGCGCTGATACTTACGGGCCATGTTGCATCCTCGGGAGAGCGGGGATATCCTAGTTTGACCTGACGGACCATGTCGGCAGTGACCGGACCTGGTTTGTTCGCTCCGGATCCGCGGCGCACGGCGACGTACGAATTTGCTTGGCTGCATTAGCCTACTCAAAGGACCCACGATCCTCAATGGGGTAGGAGTTGGACGGTCGTATGACACGAGTGATGTCCGGGTCTACGCGGCTCTTTTTCCAGATTGCGGTGCTGCTCGAAGAGGCGGAGCTTGATCTCCAGCGCGTAGAGATGTCATCGCCGAGCCAGAAAGTTCAAAATTGCTCGGGGCATGCTCTGCGCACCTTTCTGCCAGGGTGCGGCACGAGATTCGCAGCATCGGCCGAGCGTCGAGCATCCATGCTGACGACGAGTGAATACTGATCGGGGCCCTTGAACGCGCCAGAGCGAGGGTGCAACAGGATTCCGTAGTGTCCATGCAAAACCCGTCTCGCCGCCGGATAAGATCGTGAGGAGTTCAGTCGGATGAGCCCAGACACCCAGAATCACACCCTGCCCCTGGTCATGATGGGGATTCTCGTTGTGCTCGGAGTCGCCGCATGGGGCCTACTCTATTACCGCAAGCGGCAGCTCCAGGACGAGATTGAAGGGCGATTCAAGGACTTCCGCGAAAAGGCGGTCACCCTGATGGACCAGCTCGACGCCCTGCGGCACCGGCACAAGACCCTACCCTCCACTGACCCCGACTTCACAGCGCCGATGTCGGGTGCGACGCTGGCACTCTACAACACGGTTGAGGCCGATCTGAACAGCTTGTGGGACCACTGGCTCGAGGTCATGGAGCTCTGGGACCAGGCCCAGAAGCTCGTCCGCTCCGGCTCGGGCTTGGCGGTCAGGCAGGCGGAAGAGGCCAGGAAGCTGCTTAACAAGGTGGACATCGACGACCTCCTCCGCCGGTCCGCCTCGTGCAAGGAGCGGCTCGATCGGCTCAATCAAGGGCACGAAAAGGCACGCGAGGCACTGCGAGCGGGTCGGGAAGAACTCGCCGTGCGCCGGAAGGCCATCGACGAAGGTACCGGGGCTCTCCCTCGCTCCAGCCCTCAGCATGAATTGATCGTGAGCACCGAGACGGCATTCGCCCAGGCCGAGGGGATGATCGTCGCTGACCCGATCGGTGCCGAGGAGATCATCGCCCGCTCACGCCGATCGCTAGCCGACTTGGCCCATCGCCCCCGCCAGGAGCCGGACCGGCCCACGCCCAGGAGGCCGCGGCCGACCTACTCACCGCTCGACGAGCTGGCTGCGGCCGCCGAGCGGTTTCGTACGGTTGCAGCCAGGCTCCGATTAACAAATCTCTTGGCCGTGTTCGCACGGTTCTGGATGATCGTCTGGGGGTTTGCTCTCCTGATCGGCCTCCTGGGTCCCCTGATGCCGCTCATCGTTTTCTTGTTGGGTTTCGTATTCATCCTGGCAGGGCTTCTGGGCGATCTGGCAGATGGTCACCTTCTGGTTCTGGTATGGCATGTGGCGAGTCCGCCACTGAGAGACCATGCCGCCCGGTCACCACAATACATACACACCACGCTTGACAGAAGGGCCACCGCGCTTGCGCGAATATTAAAGGAATGTTTGACCTGGGTCGCAGAGGAATGGAATCATGCAGTTGCGGGGATGGCGATCTATTCAGACGAAGCGGTACCGTTTTTGCGCGATGCGCCGTTCATGTCAAGGGATTCACCTCACGGCGATCACGATCGCGGCGCTGTGTCTCGCATCGGCCCACGTGAAGGCCGCCGAGACTGATCGCGCGGGTTCCGACTTTTTCGAGAGCAAGGTCCGCCCTGTCCTCATCGAGCACTGTTATGCCTGCCACTCGTCACAGGCCAAGAAGCTCAAGGGGGGTCTGTTCCTCGATACCACGGAAGGGATGCGAAGAGGCGGCCAGAGCGGCCCGGCCATTGTTCCTGGCAAGCCAGACGAAAGCCTGATCATCCAGGCGGTTCGTTATGATGATGAGCTGACAAAGATGCCCCCCAAGGGAAAGCTTCCCGCGGCCGCGATCGCCGCTCTGGAAACCTGGGTCAAGAGCGGGGCGGCGGTGCCTTCCGCACGGTCGGGCCCCGACGGCGGCCAGAAGCGGCTCTCCCGGCTTCGACTTCACGGCCGCCCGCAAGCACTGGGCCTACCAGCCGATCGCGCGCCGAGAGCCGCCGCCGGTCGCGAGGAAAGACTGGCTCGAAGTCCCCTCTCGACGCGCTTCGTGCTGGCGAAGCTCGAGGCCAGCGGCCTGACGCCGTCGCCGCCGGCTGATCGCCGCACCCTGCTTCGCAGGGCCTACTACGACCTGATCGGCCTGCCTCCCTCGGCCGAGGAGATCGAAGCGTTCGAGCGCGATCCGCTCGACGACGCCTTCGCCCGCGTGGTCGACCGCCTGCTGGCCTCGCCGCGCTATGGGGAACGGTGGGGCCGGCACTGGCTTGACGTCGCCCGGTATGCCGACACCAAGGATGGCGTGCTCATGTACGGCGATGATCGGATTCGCCCTTTTGCCTACACGTATCGCGACTACGTGATTCGAGCGTTCAACGATGATACGCCGTTTGATCGGTTCATCCACGAGCAACTCGCCGCCGACGTCGTGGCCCCAAAGGACGAGCCCTGGCGGTTGGCGGCCATGGGGTTTCTGACCCTCGGCCGGATGTTTGACAGCAACATTCACGACCAGATCGATGACCGGATCGACACCGTGACCCGCGGCCTCCTGGGTCTGACGGTGGCCTGCGCCCGCTGCCACGATCACAAGTACGACGCGATCCCCACGGCCGACTATTATGCGCTTTATGGTGTTTTCGCCAGCTGCGAAGCCCCGCTGGAGCTGCCGCTCACCCGGCGGCCCGAAACCGTGCCCGGATGCGCCGAGTTCGAGAAGCAAGCGGCGGCCAAACGCACCGAGCTGAGGAAGTTGCTCGACAGCCAGTACACGATGCTGCTGGAAACAGCCCGCCAGCGCGCTGGCGATTACCTGATGCGAGCCGCGCTGACCGAGCCCGACCCGCTGGAAACGGCGATCTTCTTCTTCTCGCTGGCGCCCGAGGATTTGCGGCCCCATGTTGTGGCACGCTGGCGCCGCTTCCTCAAGCAGCGCGCGACGGCAAGCGATCCGGTGTTTGGCCCATGGCACGACCTGATGAAGCTGCCCGAGCCCGACTTCGCGGCCGAGGCGAGCGCCGTGATCGCACAGTGGTCGGCCCGGCCTGTGGGGACCAATCCTGGAACACTCAACCCGCTTGTGGCCGCGGTGCTCAACCATGCGTCGATCAAGACCAGGGCTGATGTTCCTCGCGCCTATGGCGAGCTGATCCGTCGCGTTTACGACGAGTCGAAGAAGACAAAGGCACGGCTTGAAGAACGGGAAGGCGGAGAATCCGGACGAGGCGAAAGAGCAGATCCTCGAAATCGTGACCGGCCACGACAGCCCTGCCTATTTCCCCGAGAGCCAGACGTTCAACCACATGTCGCGCGCGGAGAAAGACACGTTCGGCCGCATGCAGACGGAGCTCGACCGCATGGCCGTCAAGGCCGGCGAGCATGCCGCGCCTCGGGCGATGGTCCTTCACGACGCGGCCGATCCGTACGAGCCGCGTGTCTTCGTTCGCGGCAATCCCGCGCAGCCGGGCGAGCGCGTTTCGCGCCGGTTCCTCCGCATCCTGGCCGGCGAGCATGCCACACCGTTTGGCCCGGGCAGCGGCCGGCTCGACCTCGCCCGGGCCATCACGGCCGCCGACAACCCGCTGACCAGCCGGGTCATTGTCAACCGCGTCTGGATGCACCATTTCGGCGAGCCCCTGGTCTCAACCCCCAGCGATTTCGGCACCCGCAGCAGCCCGCCCTCTCATCCCGAATTGCTCGACGACCTGGCTGCCCGATTCATCGCAGGGGGGCTGGTCGATCAAGTCGCTGCATCGCCTGATCATGCTCTCGAGCACGTATCAGCAGGCGAGCTTTGATCGGCCCGACTGCCACAAGATCGACCCGGAGAACCGCCTGCTCTGGCGGTTCAATCGCCGCAGGCTCGACCTGGAAGCCATGCGGGACACCCTGCTGTTCCTGTCGGGAAACCTTGACGTCAAGATGAGCGGACGGCCCGTGGATGTGGTTGATGATCCCAAGACCACGCGGCGGACGGTCTATGGCCTGGTCGACCGCCAGAGCCTGCCCGCCGTCTTTCGCGCCTTCGACTTCGCCAGCCCCGATCAATCTTCCGAGCGCCGGCCCAGAACCACCGTGCCCCAGCAGGCCCTTTTCAGCATGAATGCGCCCCTGGTGATTGAACAAGCCAAAGCTCTTGCCGCCCGGCCTGAGATCGCCGCTGGCTCATCTTCCGAGGCCAAGGTTCGTGCACTCTACCGCCGCGTCTTCGCCCGGTCTCCCGACCAGGCCGAGCTCGACGCCGCCCTGCGATTTCTGACACCCGAGCAAGGTATGCGGAACACTCGTCAAACCCGCTCCCAGATGAACCCCATCGAGCAACTCGCTCAAGTGTTGCTCATGGCGAATGAATTGATGTTTGTGGATTGAGTTCGTCATTTTCCATCTGCCCTTTCTGTCTTTCATTTGTTTTCTGCCATCTGCCAGCCCCGAGGACCACGCGATGATCCGCAATGCCGTCCATGGAATCAGCCGCCGCCAGGCTCTTCGCCAGGCCGGCACGGGATTGGGGATGCTCGGCCTGGTCGGCCTGCTCAGTGACGCCGGGCTCTTAGGTACCATCAAGGCAGAGTCTGCCAATCCCACCGGGGGCACTCTGGCGAAGAACCCGCTCGCGCCCAGAGTCGCTCATTTCCCGGCCAAGGCCAAGCATCTGATCCACATCTATTTGAACGGCGGCCCGTCGCAGGTTGACACGTTCGATCCCAAGCCGTTGCTCAAGCGGTACGAAGGCAAGATGCTGCCCCAGGGCAACCTGTCAACCGAGCGCAAAACGGGCGCGGCCTTGCCCTCGCCGTTCCGGTTCCAGAAGTACGGCGAGAGCGGCATCGAGGTGAGCGAGATCTTCGCTCGCACGGCGCAGCACGTCGACGACCTTTGTATCATCCGCTCGATGCGGGCCAACACGCCCAATCACGAACAATCGATGCGGCTGATGAACTGCGGCGACGAGCGGCTGTCGCGCCGAGCATGGGGGCCTGGCTCACTTACGGCATGGGGACCGAGAACCAGAACCTTCCCGGCTACATCGCCATGTGCCCCGGTCTGCCGGTGGCCGACGTCTCCAACTGGCGGTCGGCCTTCCTGCCCGGCATCTACCAGGGGACATACATTGATACCCGCAAAGAGAAGGCCGAAGAGCTGATCGAGAACATCCGCAACCGGGTCGTCACTCAACCCGACCAGCGGCGTCAGCTTGACCTTCTGGCCGAGCTCAATCACCGGCACCAGCAGCCGCGGGCCGAGGATGACAACCTCGAGGCGCGGATCGCCAGCTTCGAGCTGGCCTACCGGATGCAGATGGTGGCGACCGACGCATTCGACGTGCAGAATGAGCCGCGCCACATCCGCGAGATGTACGGCCCCGGCGTGCAAGCCCGGCAGATGCTCATCGCCCGGCGCCTGGTCGAACGGGGCGTCCGGTTCGTCCAGCTCTTCCACGGCGACGTCCAGCCCTGGGACAGCCACGACAACATCGCCGGCGCTCATCGGTCGCTGGGCCAGCAATGCGACCAGGCGATCGCCGCACTCTTGACCGACCTGAAACAGAGGGGGCTGTTCGAGGAGACGCTCGTTCTTTGCGGCGGCGAGTTCGGCCGCACACCCTCGGTCGAGCTGGTGAACGGCAAGCCGGGCATGGGCCGCGACCACAACCACTGGGGCTTCTCGGTCTGGCTGGCCGGCGGCGGCGTGAAAGGCGGCCATATCCACGGAGCCACCGACGAATTCGGCTACCGCGCCGTTGAGAACCCCGTTCACGTCCACGACCTGCACGCCACGATCTTGCACCTGCTTGGCTTCGACCACACCAAGCTCACCTATCGCTACGCCGGGCGTGATTTCCGATTGACCGACGTGGAGGGCGAGATCGTGCGTGACGTCCTGGCGTGATCGAAGGAGGCTGAAGCCGTGATCACCTTTGGTTTGCCTCGAGGTATTCGCCACTGCGACGGCTTGACGCGACGCGAGGTCTTGCGCGTTGGGGCGATCGGTCTGGGCGGGCTTAGCCTGCCGCAGTTGTTAGAGGCGAGCAATGCCCTGGCGCGCGAAGCGAAACCCCAATCGAAGCCACGCGCCCGGTCGGTCGTCATCCTGTACCTATCGGGCGGTCCCTCGCAGCTCGACATGTGGGACATGAAGCCCGAGGCGCCTCTGGAGGTGCGGGGAACCTTTCGCCCTGTCGAAACGCGCGTCCCTGGCATTCAGGTATGCGAGCACATGCCACGCATGGCCCGGGTGGCCGACAAGTTCACGATCATCCGCTCGATGAGCCACGAAGAAGGCGAACACCTCAGAGCAGGATACTGGGTGATGACAGGGGCACCCTTGCTGCGTCCGGTGGTCCAGGCGTCGGGGATGAGGCGTGAAGATCGTCCCCACGCCGGCGCGGTCATCAGCCGCTTTCTCAAGGGATCAAGATCGGGATCGGCTCCTCCTTTTGTGACGATCCCCGAATTCATCTCTCCCGTGGGAGTTGCTCGACCTGGTCAACACGGCGGTTTCCTGGGTGCCGAGGCTGATCCCTATCTCGTGAGCAGCGATCCCAATCTCCCCGATTATTCACCGGGCGAGATGAGTCCCGCAATCGGCCTCTCGCGCTCGCGATTGACGGAACGGCGCTCTCTGCTCCAGTCGGTCGAGCAACAATTGGGCTACCTGGGAAACTCCCCCGCCGGCCGCAACCTCGTTTCCTATTACTCCCGTGCGTTCGACATGGTCCTCTCCCCGGCCGCCCGCCGAGCGTTCGATGTGGCCGAGGAACCCGCCGCCACTCGCGACCGTTACGGGCGTCACATTTTCGGCCAGTCGGTGCTCGTCGCGCGCCGCCTGGTCGAGGCCGGGGTCCGGCTGGTGCAGGTCAATTTCGTCCGGCACGATAAGGGCAAGGGAGGGCAGGGCTACGACAGCCATTCCGTCCCGCCCAATCCGCCACATTTGGATTGGGCGAAGACCGAGCTGCTGCCGCCGACCGATGCGGCCTTCAGCTCACTTGTCGAAGACCTCGCCGACCGCGGGCTGCTTGACGAGACCCTGGTCATCATGATGGGCGAGTTCGGCCGCACGCCGCGGTTCAACAAAGACGGCGGCCGCGACCACTGGCCCCAGTGCTACAGCGCAGTGCTCGCGGGCGGCGGCATTCGGGGCGGACAGATCTACGGCTCTTCCGACAAGCTGGCCGCGACCCCTCTCTCCGACCCCGTCTCACCCGAAGATCTCCTGGCGACCCTCTATCACCTGGTCGGTCTCGACCTTCAAACCAAAATGCACGACCTCCAGGGCCGCCCCTTCCCGATCGCCTCGGGAACGCCGGTTCAGCGGCTGCTAGTTTAGGTCTGGGAGAAGACATCGGTCGGGCAAAGATCCTTCAGCGGTGCTTCACCACCCCCACCTGCCGGCACATCGAGAGCAAGAGGCAGGTCGAGCATTTCGGCGGTGCGGCGCCGGTGCAGATAAATTTGCCGAAGGGGACCAGCCGCTCGTTGATCTCGATCCAGTATCGCTCGGGCAACTTCGCCACGAGTGCCGCCATGGTCTGTTCCGGAGTTCTCGTGGCGACGTAGCCCCAGCGGTTGGTGACGCGGTGGACGTGAATATCGACGGCGATCGTTGGCCTGTTGAAACCGACCGCGAGCGTCAAGGCGGCAATCTTCGGACCCACGCCCCGGAAGGCGACGAGTTCCTCCATCGTATCGGGCACGCGGCCGTTGTACTCGTCGCGAATCCGCCGCGAGAAGTCGAGGATGTCTCGCGCTTTGGGCTCGGGAAAGCTCGCTCCACGCAGCAGCGTGACGAGCCTCTGCTCGTCCAGTCCGGCCATCTGTTCTGGCGTCCGCGCCACGGCGAAGAGGCGCAGGCAAACATCGAGCGTTGTCTCATCGCGCGTGCGGGCCGAGATCAGGCTGCCCACGAGTTGTTCAAACGGCGAGCCGAAACCCCGGTCTCGGAGGTCGAACATCGCCGCCTTGGGCAGATCGTGTACGGCAGCGCGAAGCCGCCGGAAGGCTTCGTCGATGTCGAAAGGCTCTTTCAGATCTCTTGTTGGGGCGGTCGCTTGGCGCTTTGACATGGTCGCCTTCAACGATTCTCATGGTCGATAACCATAGCGCGTGGAATAGCCGCGGGCGCTACTGGCTCTCACGCAAATCGAATGCCCTTCCGCATCTTTCATGGTGAGATCCACTCAAACGTCGCGCCGGTGCAGCCGCGCGAAAAGTTCATGTCTGGGTCGGAGTGTGATCGAAGGCATAAGCTCGAGCGCCTGGCCGGGAAGTACCTCCAGGCGATAGCGCTGGGCGATGGTCGCGAGGACGAGGACGGCCTCCATCATGGCAAAGTGGTTGCCGATGCAGACCCTGGGGCCGTCGCCGAAGGGAAAGTAGGCGCAACGCGGCAGCCGCTTGATCAGGTCGCCGTCCCAGCGCTCGGGCTGAAAGGACTCGGGGTTCTCGAACCAGCGCGGATCACGATGAACGAGGAACTGAACCAGGAAAAACTGAGTGCCTTTGGGAACGTGGTAGCCGCCTATCTCACAATCTTCAATCGCTTCCCGGCCAATCCCCCAGGCTGGCGGGTAAAGGCGCATGGCCTCGCGCAGACCCACCCGGTATAGGCCAAATTCGAGACGTCGGCCACGGTGGGCAGGCGGCCGCCGAGCACGCGGGCGATCTCGTCGTTCAAGCGAGATACGACGTCGGGGTGCAGGGACAGCAAATAGAAGGCATAGAAGAGTGCCAGCGCAGTCGTTTCGTGACCAGCCACGAAAATCGTCACAGCCTCGTCTCGGAGCTGGCGGTCGGTCATGGCGCCACCCTCGTCGTCACGAGCGTGCATCAGTCGAGACAGCAGGTCGCCAGGGTCGTGGTCACTGGCGCGGCGCTCGCCAATCAAGCGGTAAATGATCTCGTCAATCCGTCCGATGGCCCGCCAGTAACGGCGAGTCGATGGCAGTGGCAGACGCTCCCTGATCCGGAACCAGCGCATCGGGTTGAAGAAGTAATTCATGACGGTTTCAAGCGAGGCGCCCGACAATCTCGGCCTCACCCTCGACGTCGGCGGCGAAGAGTGTCCTGGCCACGATCTTGAGCGTCAAGCGCGACAATTCCCCATGGAGCCCACGCTCGTCGCCATCAGACCACGAGTCGAGCATCTTGCGCGTTTCGTCAACCATCTGACCGGCGTATCGCTGAATATGCTGATGCTGGAACGTCGGCTGCGCCAACCTCCTCTGTCTCCTCCAGTACGCACCCTCGCTGGTGAGCAGTCCCTGGCCAACCAGCGGGCTGATCGCTCGTGTCAGCACGTCTTTGATGAACTTGTCACTATGGGTGCGGAGGACGTATTCGATGTGTTCTGGATTGACCAGAACATAGGTATTGAGATTGCCCAGGCGCAGCTTGACGATATCGCCGTGAGTACGAACCGCCTGGGCGAGGAAACCCAGCGGGTCTCTCATGTAGGCGAACGTGTTGCCCAGAAAAAAGTTGCCCCGAGGGCCGGGAGGAATCTGGTCCTGGACGACCGGAGTCTTGAGCGCGCTTGTCATGGAGGGTTCTGGCTCCCACTTTGATGGCGTAACCTGGCTAGTCCATCAGAGGTTCATAAATCTCGGGTGAACGGCTCTCGATCATCGGGAACAGGCCTTGCTTGACGTAGAGTTCGAAGTAGGGCGCTGCGCGGTGGGCGTCGAGCGCGGCCTGGTCGTCGTATTGCTCGTACAGGAAGAACCGCCGGGGGTCGGCCGTCGAGCGATGGGCCAGGTAGAAGCGGCAGCCGGGTTCGGTGCGTGTGTGCCCGGTCATCTTTCGAAAGAGCTCCGCCGCTTCTTCCTCGTTTCCGGGCTTGACGATGTAGGTCACCGCGACACAAATCATGATTGTTCTCCGGTCTCGCGTCGGCAGGTTCGCCAGGATACGATCCAGGGCAGGATCAGTCGAAAGATACAGCCCTCCCAGAGAATAACCGCATGACCGTCCAGAACGACAGGGCAGAGACGCATCTCATGACCTCGACCGAGGAGATTCGCGCGGCGTTCCCGGCCCTCGAGCGGCAACACGGCGGGTTTCCGGTCGCCTATTTCGACGGGCCTGGGGGCACCCAGGTTCCCCGCACGGTGGCCGAGGCGATGACCGATTACCTGTTTCACCACAATGCCAACACGCACTGGGCGTTTCCCACGAGCGCCGAGACCGATGCCGCGCTGGCCGACGCGCGGCGGGTGTTCGCCGATTTCCTGAACGCCTCGCCTGATGAAATTGTTTTCGGCCCCAACATGACCTCGCTGACTTACCGCGTCAGCCGCGCCCTGGGCCGGCGGCTGGGGCATGGCGATGCGATCGTCGTCACCGAGCTGGACCATCACGCCAATATCGACCCATGGCGAGCCCTCGAACACGCGCGGAGCGTGACCATCCGGCAGGCCAGGATGATTCCGGAGACCGGCCAGCTTGACTGGGACGATCTTGACCGTTGCCTGAACCAGCATGGAACCAAGGTTCTGGCCATCGGCGCCGCCTCCAACGCCCTGGGCACGATCAATGATATTCCGCGGGCCGTGGCCATGGCGCACGAGGCTGAAGCCCTGGCGTTCGTCGACGCGGTGCATTTCGCGCCTCATCAGCTTGTCGACGTTCAGGCGTCGGGCTGTGACTTTCTGGCTTGCTCCGCGTACAAGTTCTACGGCCCTCATGTAGGCATACTTTATGGCAAGCATGACTTGCTGCGGACCCTGGAAGTCACCAAGCTGCGGCCGGCTCCTGACACGGCTCCCGAGCGCTGGGAAGCGGGAACGCAAAACCACGAGGGAATCGTGGGCGCCGCGGCGGCCGCGAGTTTTTTGGCGAATCTGGCCGCCAACGGGCCAGCAGTCACCTGTGTCTCTGACGCAAGCGGCGGGCACAGAGAGCGCCGCGAGCGGTTGGCGGCCGTGTTCCGCGTGCTGCACGAACGGGGTCTGGCACTCTGCAAACAGCTCTGGGAAGGCCTCGGCGCCATCGATGGCGTTCGTCTCTTTGGACCACCGCCCTCGGCGCCACGGACGCCGACGGTTTCCTTGATCGTCCGCGGAATCCCAGCGGCCGTGGTTTGCACTGAACTTGCGCGCCAGGGCATCTTCGCCTCGCACGGCAACTTCTACGCTCAGACCGTTGCCGAGCGCCTCGGTCAATCCGGTGATGGCCTGGTGCGCCTGGGGTGTGCCTGTTACACGACGGAGGACGAGGTCAAGCGAGTCATCGAATCCGTGGACGAAATTGCCAGCAGGCAGCGCTAGAACGACCAACCTCATGGGTTGGCCTGCTCGACGGCCGCGAGCATTGCGGCCAGGGGATCGGGATCGGCCAGGCGATGATCGGCGCCCACCACGATGAGGGCCGATTCCGGCAGGCCGCTCGCAGCCGCCAGTTCACGGCTATCGGCGATCGGCACCACGTCGTCGGCTTCGGCGTGCAGGATCACCGTGCCCGGCTTGGCCGTCTTTGCGGTTCCCCATTTTTTCCAGGCCGGGCAGAGCAACACCAGCCGGGCCGCTCCGGAATCGATATTGAGTGCCACCGCCCCGCCACGAGACGAGCCGACGACAACGTCGGGCTGGTGCCTGTCAAACTCCGCCTGGGCGATCCGCACCGCCTGCTCGAGGTCTTCGTCGGGCAAGGCCGGGTTCTTCACGTCATGACCGTGCTTGGCCAGGTATGTCGGCTTCACTCCGCCCGGTATCGATCTCCAGCCGTGAAGGAAGAGCACTTTCATGGGAGCCTCACTTCATATCAGAACGCGTTGGTGGCCGGAACAAGCCTCCAGCAACCACGAAGAATATCGGACCTAGACTCTTGTCACAGCCGTCGAGTCTAACGAAAATGCGACGTGCGGAGTCTAGAGAAAGAGGGACGTCCTGGAGGGCAGCAGGATGCCTGGAATCGTTCAATTCTCAGCCCAGTCACTGAATCAGGAGAAGGAAGCATGTCAAGGCGTCTGTTGGTCGCACTCATGTCTGGCGCGATCGTGACCGCTCTCGGAACCACGCGGCTGCCGGCCGATCAAGGCACACCCCCACAGAACCCTGCCGGTGCGGCCGTACCCCCCAGCCCACTCGAAATTCACGCGGCGCAACATCCCGCCGGTGGGCCAGGGGTGCCCAAGAAATTCCAGGATTTCAACGAGCTTACCAAGGACTCAAAGAAGTACGAGGGATTCATCACGCTCCACGAGAAGGAACAACATCTTTATGCCGAGATCAAGCCCCAGCAACTCGAGCAGCCGATCCTGGCTCCCATTGTGATCGCGCGAGGCTCGGCCAACGCCGGCAGTCCGCTCAATTTTGGCGACGAATGGGTGCTCATGTTTCGTCGGGTGGATGACAAGCTGCAGCTCATTCGCAAGAACATCCACTTCACCGCCCCGGCCGGCAGTCCGCTCGACAAGGCGGTGAAGCAAAACTACACCGACTCGATCCTGATGGCCCTGCCAATCCTCAGCATCAGCCCTCACGGTGGCGGCCTGGTCGTCGACTTCGCCGACATTTTCATGACCGACTTCGCCGAGGTTGGATTTGGAAACCTCGACCGCAACCGCTCGAAGTGGTTCAAGATTCGCGCTTATCCCAACAATGTCGAGATCCAGGTCGAGGCAACCTTCAGCGGCGGCGGGTTTGGCCGCTATTTCTATTCTTTCGGCGGCCAGTCGCCGATTATCGACTCACGCGGGATCACGATGGTGATCCATTACAGCCTGTGCAAGGCCCCCGACCCGGGCTACCATCCCCGCCACGCTGACTATCGCGTGGGCCACTTCCTCAATGCCGTGACCGATTACGGCAGCCCCAACCCTGACACCGATGCCAAACGGATGATCAACCGCTGGCGGCTGGAGAAGGCTGATCCCAAGGCGAAGCTCTCACCTCCCAAGAAACAGATCGTCTGGTGGATCGAAGATAACGTGCCGGTCGAGCTTCGGCCCTATGTGCAGCAGGGAATCCTCGAGTGGAACAAGGCGTTCGAGAAGATCGGCTTCCTTGACGCCGTTGCCGTGCGCTGGCAGAACCAGCAAGATGACTTCGAGCCCGAAGACATCAACTATTGCACCTTGCGCTGGATCACCACCGGATCGACCTTCGCCATGTCGGGTCTGCGCAGCGATCCCATGACGGGCGAGATGATTGACGGCGACGTGATCTTCGACGCGAGCTGGATCAAGAGCTGGAAGGAGGAGTACGCGTTCCTGGTGGGCGTGCCGACTCCGACTGGCACAGGTGCGGGTCGGTCGGCCGGGGTGATTCCTCTGGCCATGGGTGAGGTGATCAGCCCGATCATGGCGCTCAAGCAAGGGTTCGGCCTTCCCGTGCCGCCTCCGGGCACCAAGCGAGCCGCGCTCTTCAACGCCTCGCTCATGGGTAGCCAGGGGATGGCAGGCTCGGCTGCCCCGGGTCAAGGTGGGAGTGCTCCGATGGCCGTCGACGTGGTTCCTTCCGGCTGGGATCCGATCCAGGCCCACCTGTTCCGAAGAATGAGCCAGGGACGCTTCACGAGCTGCAACTACGCGGCGGCCAAGACTCATGAGATGCGCTTCGCCTCGCTGGCCCTGGCCATGCTGGCCGAGGCCGACACCGACAAGGACAAAGACAAGGACAAGGATAAAGATAAGGACAAAGACAAGAAGGACAAGGAGCCCAAGCTGCCGGAAGAGTTCCTGGGCCAGGCCATCAAGGAGGTCGTCATGCACGAAGTGGGCCACTCGCTGGGCCTGCGGCACAATTTCAAGGCCAGCGTCATGCTGCGGCCCGACCAGATCAACGACACCTCGATCACTCGCGTCAAGGGTATGACCGGCAGCGTGATGGACTACAACCCGATCAACATCGCGCCCAAGGGCCAGAAGCAGGGCGATTACGCCTCGACCACGATCGGGCCTTACGATCACTGGGCCATCGAGTACGCCTACAAGCCGGTCGAGGGAGATGAAACCGCGGAGCTCAAGAAGATCGCCGCCAGGTCGCCAGACCCCGACCTCGCATTCGGCACCGACGACGACTTCAGAGACAACGACCCTCAGATCAACACCTACGACCTGACCAACGATACCCTGGCCTACGGCAAGATGCGCATCTCCATGGCTTGCGAGCTGCTCAAGGATCTCGACAAGAAAGTCGTGCGCGATAACGAATCGTGGTCGCGCCTGCGGAGCGCATTCAGCTCGTGCATCAGCCAGTTCGGCAACGGGGCCTACCTGGCCTCGGAGTACATCGGCGGCCAGTCGGTCAACCGCGATTTCAAGGGAACCGACAAGGCGCGCGACCCGATCACCCCGATCAGCGGCGCCAAGCAGCGCGAGGCGCTCGCCATGCTCGTCGAGCACATCCTCAGCGACAAGGCGTTCCACTTCTCTCCGGCGCTCTTGCGCAAGCTGATCACCGAGTCGTGGCAGGACAGCCGGTACTACTATTTCGGAGGAAATGATTACCCGATTTACCGGGCGATCCTCAACCTTCAGGAGATCGTTCTTGACCAGTGCCTTGACACCGGCGTGCTCCAGCGGATTCAAAACCAGGAGATGCAAAGTGACGTGGGCACAAACCCGCTCAAGATCGCCGAGATCTTCCGCTCACTCTCCGATGGCATCTTCACCGAGCTTTCCAGGCCCGAAGGTGGCTCGACGCCTACGACGATCTCGACGATCCGCCGCAACCTCCAGCGCGAGTACATCAAGCGGCTCTCGACAATGGTTCTGGGCCCGAAGAGCGATCCCTACATGGGATACAGCTACCGCTACATCCTCTTCCTGGGCGACAGCATGGGATCAGCCCCTCCCGACGCCAAGAACCTGGCGCGGCTGCATCTCGACGAGATCGGCCAGAAGATTGACAAGGTCGTGGGCCAGAAAGACGCCAAGCTCGACGACACCACCCTGGCCCACCTCAAGGAGATCCGCCACCGGATCGACAGGGTCTTGAAGGCGAACCTGAACGCCAACGAACCCTGATTCGATGTGGATCGAGATCGTCGATCGCTCCCGCGTGCCGCGTGGCACGCGGGAGCGGCTGTACATTCAATCGCCAGTCTTAGTTGATTTAAATGAGATTACAAAACCGATATGATAGCGAAGCCATTCATCACGACGTTCCTATCTCATCATTCATTGTACGAGTCTTGGAGCCTGCCTGATGAATCTGACCGAGTACCTGTTCCATCGGCTCCGCGAGCTGGGTGTCGGGCACACGTTCGGCATTCCGGGAGACTTCGTGCTCCCCGTGTATGCGGTTCAGCAGGCCCTCGGGTTTCCTACCGTTGTTTGCTGTCATGAACCGGGGGTTGGATTCGCGGCTGATGCTTACGCGCGGTTGCGAGGGCTGGGAGTGGCGCTCGTCACCTACGGGCCAGGTGCGCTCAACATGCTCAATCCGGTTGCCTGCGCTTATGCTGAGCAGTCTCCGCTCCTGGTTGTCAGCGGCGGGCCGGCGATGGCGTTTCGCCGGGGCGTTCACGAAGTCCATCTGCACCACGTCGTCAAAACGTATGAAAGCCAGTTGCAGATCTTCCGTGAGGTGACGGTGGACGCGGCGATTCTCGATGATCCGGCCTCGGCGCCGGAAACGATCGACCGGGTGTTGCGCAACGTGGTCGAACGAAAGCGGCCGGGATATCTGGAAATTCCGCGAGATCGGGTCGAAGCCCCGGTCGCCGAGCCCAGAGGTCATCTGACTCTTGAACGTGACGGCGGGATCGACCAGGGACAGGCTGGCGCACTCGATGAAGTGGTTGCCGAGATCGGCGCCATGCTGGCCTCCGCCGAACGCCCGGCCCTCTACGTGGGGGCGGGTATTCGACGCCACGACCTGACCGAACCCGTGATCCGTCTGGCCGAGCGACTCCGCCTGCCCGTCGCCACCGATGTACTGGGGAAGGCCTCGTTCCCCGAAACCCACCCCCAGTTCGCCGGTGTTTACATGGCGGCACTCGGTGACTCCGGAGTCAGGGAACTGCTCGACGGCTCGGATTGCGTGCTGGGCATCGGAGTGGTGCTGACCGATCTGGGAACCGGGTTCTGGACCCAGCGGATTGACCCCAGATCACGAATCCTGATCGATTCTGATGGCGTCCGCGTCCGGTTTCATCATTACGACGGCCTGCCGATCCGCCAGGTGGTCGGCGCGCTTCTGGACCGACTGCCGGCAAGTGGTAAGCCTCTGCCCCCGTTCGTGAGCAACCGTAATCCGGACCAGTCGCCGGTGAAAAGTGAGACGGCAAGAGCCGAGACGGGCCCGGCCCCGCTGCGAGTGGCCGATATCATCAATGAGCTCAAAAAGCTGGATATGTCGCAATATAGCTTCGTGGCCGACGTAGGTGATGGCTGGTTCATCGGCCTGGAGCTGCGTACCGAGATCTTCCTGGCTCCTGGCTATTACGGGACCATGGGATTCGCGGTCCCAGGAGCACTTGGAGCGGGGATGGCTGATCGGGCGCGACGGCCCTTTGCGCTCGTGGGCGACGGCGCCTTCCAGATGACCGGACTGGAGCTGGCGACCATGGTTGACCAGGGGCTGCGGCCGATCGTGCTTCTTATCAATAATTGTGGATATGGAATGCTAGAGGCCATCGACGGCCCGTGCCCTTATTTCGAGCGGCGGAACTGGGATTTCCCCGCGCTTGCTCGTGCTCTCGGGGCTTCAGCCGAGCGGGTGACAACCGCGGCCGAGCTGAACAGAGACACTGCACCGCGCTCAGGCTTGCGCGGGAGCCTACCTGATTGAAGCCGTGACCGCCCGCGATGACCTGTCGCCGGTCATGGCGCGCATTCGCGCTCAGGCCCAGCAGGCGCGGGCCTGACGCAATGCCGCGGATGACAGTTGTTAGTTGGCCCGGGGATTCTCGGGGAAATGCCTGACGGGAACAATCGCCTGGAGTTGCCTGCGTCCCACGTCGGTCATCGTTTGCTTCCAGAGAGCGACCGTGTCCGCATCTCCGAAGACGTGTTCGACGGTGGCCGGCAGCACGAGCCACGAGCCTTCCGCGAGCTCGCTTTCGAGCTGGCCGGGGCCCCAGCCCGCGTGCCCAAGGAAAAACAGTACCCGCCCCCCATCCGAGCCGGCCAGCGATTCCATGGCTTCAAGTTCCGTGGCGACGTAGACATCGTCGGCCACCACCAGGTTTGCCAGCGACCGCCGGTCATGAAGCGCCATCAGGGTGCCGCTGACCGGCCCTCCGTTCCGGATGTTGTCGTCGCGCAGGCAGGGCGACTGGCTGACCTGGCTCCAGATGTCTCGGAGCGTCGTACCCAGCTCGCGGTTCAGAATCAGCCCGAGCGCTCCATCCTGGCCGTGAACGGCGATCAAGACCACGCTCCGCGAGAAGTTAGGATCGGCCAGCGTCGATGAGGCAATCAGTAATTGGCCTTGATAGGATTCCATGATAACCTGACGGGGCTCGAGATCGTGGTTTGAGAACAGGGCCCCCGTGACAAACCACATTGGTGGTCTCGATCATCGTTTGGCTTGGCGATGCACGCTCATGAAACCACGCCCGGCAGCCCTTGTCGAGAACCGAGTGGAGAATCGCGCAGGTTTATCAAGAGGCAATTCGGGCCAGAACTTGCTCAGGCAAGGAAGTTCGCTATCCTCTGTCCCTGGAGATGCCCGGATGTCAGTATGTCTGGGTCAAGATTGTGTTCTTGCGGCTTGTCCTGAGCGTTTCCTCTATTCGAAGGAACGATCCGATGTCGATCAAGAGTAACCGTGTTCGCCTGGCCCGGTGTTGCCCGGCCTCGATCATGATTCCCGCGCTGGCCGCCCTGATTCTCGTATGCGCGGGACGAGTCAGTTCAAGCACCGGGTCGGCCGCTCCAGCGGCTCGTGAAGACCAGGCCAAGCCGAGCGACGTCGGCTCGATCGAGGCGACCTTGGCGGCCCTTTATGACACCATTTCCGGACCTGCCGGCGCGCGACTGGGGTCGTCTGCGCAGCCTGTTCTTGCCTGGGGCCAGGCTCATTCCCAGCGGCCGCAGACCCGACGGCACGATCAGCGCCCGCGTGCTCTCCGTCGACGAGTTCATCACGGCGATCGAGCGTAATGTCAAGAACGAAGGATTCTTCGAACAAGAGATCAGCCGTCGGATCGACAAGTTTGGCGCCGTCGCCCACGTCTTCAGCACCTACGAGTCGCGACACGCCAAGAGCGATCCGAAGCCGTTTGTGCGCGGGATCAATAGCATCCAACTTTTCTTCGATGGCAAGCGCTGGTGGGTCGTCACCATCTTCTGGGACTCCGAGCGACCCGACCAGCCGATCCCGGCGGAATATCTGCCCAAGAGGGAAGTAGGCAGTAGGCAGTAGGCAGTAGGCAGTAGGCAGTAGGCAATAGGCAGTAGGCAGTAGGCAGTAGGCAGTAGGCAGTGGGAGATCGTGATTGGGAAGTTGGCCGTCTGTTTACGGGCTATGGTTCGAGACGATCCTGGAGCTTGTTTGAAAGGCCAGTGATCAGACGCCCGACTTCGTCTGCGGCGAGCAGGACTTCGTCTAGCGAGTCCGTGTCGATGTAGCATAATCGCTCTGCAATCAAGGTCTGAGTTTCTAGCTCTCGAAGGGAACCGTGAGCGATTGACAGAAAGCGTAGAAACTCCTTCGTGGCACGTCGCCCTTGCCCCTCGGCGATGTTGGAAGGCACCGAGACTGCGGCCCTCCGCAACTGAGCCTTTAACCCGTAGACTTCCTCGCGCGGAAGCAGGCCAGTAATGCGGTAGATGATCACGACCAGGTCCATTGCCTTCTGCCAAGCAATCAAGTCGCGGTAATTCTTGCTCGCCATCGATGGCCCCTGGTCATGATTCGGCCTGCCTTCTGCCTTCTGCCTTCTGCCTTCTTCTGCCTTCTTCTGCCTTCTTCTGCCTTCTGCCTTCTGCCTTCTGCCTACTGCCTACTTCTTCCCCTTGAAATCCCCCGCCGTGACGACGCAGAACTGGTTGGGATCGATGTGCTTGCGCAGGGCGCTGTTCACTTCGTCAACTGTCAGGGCATTGATCTTTGATTCCAGGTCGGCCTGAAACTGCATGGTCCGGCCGATGAAGAGGTTTTCCGCCAAGCTGCTGGCGAGCATGTTGTCGTTGGTGCGCATCACTTCTTGCTGGCGCAAGAAGCCGGCCTTGGCGCGATCGAGCTCGGCCGGCGTGACGCCGCCTTTGAGAATCTTGGACAGTTCGTCATCGACTCCGGAGACAACTTTGGTCACGTTGGCCGGGTTGTAGATGGCCAGGATGATCAGGTTGGCAAGCGGGTCGAGCGGGCTGGCCGCGAAGATCGAGGCGGCCGTGTACGAGAGCCCTCCCTTTTGCCGTAAGCGGTCGGCGATCCGCGACGAGATTGCGCCGCCGCCAAGGATGAAATTGCCGGCGACCAGCGCAGGATAGTCGGGATCGGAGTCTTTCAGCCGCATTCGTTGCGCCGCGAAGTAGCAGGCGTTCGCCTTATCGGGAGTCTCGATGGTCTCCTTGGCTGGTTTCAGGCCCTCCTGGTAAGGCCGCTCGATCCGCGCGTAGGGTTGAGCGTTCTTCCAGCCCTCAAGAGTTCGGGAGAGAACCGAGAGAACTTCCGAACTCTCGAAGTCGCCCACGACCGTCAGTTCACCGTGGCTGGCGCCTAGGTAATCGTGATAGAGAGAGCGGACTTTCTCGACGGTCACTTCCTTGATGCGCTGGATCTCCTCGTCGGTCGTCGGCACGTATCGAACGTCATTGGGGGGATAGTGCGTCAGCAGGCGTTGAAGGTGGTTCATGGCCTGGGCCATCGGGTCGGACTTGCTCTGCTCCAGGCCGGCCAAGGTCTCATTCTTCATGACCTCGAACTCGCTCTCCGGCAAGGTCGGCTCGCGCAAGATCTGGCGGAGGATCTCCAGCACGGCCGGAAGATTGGCGCGTTTGGTTTGAATCGTGTAGCTCAGCGTTCCCGCGCTCGATCCCATCCGGAGGCCCCGCCTGCCGCCCATTCCGCCACCAGAGCCCAGCCGGGCGAAGTTCTTGTCAAGGGCGTCCTGGATTTGCTGGCGGGTCATGCTCTTGGTTCCGCGCAGCATCAGGCCGGATAGGAAGCTGGCGGCTTCCACTGTGCCTTTGAGGCTGTCGGCCGTGCCGTAGTGCAAGTTCACCTGCACGTGAACGGCGTCGCCACGCGTCTTCTTGCGCAGGAAGGCAAGCTTCACCCCTTCGATCGGTTCAGGATGGGCGGTGCGCGCCTCGACCGCGAGCGGAGAAACGTCGAACGACTCTCCCGACGATTGAACCTCGCGGCCCTTGTAGCCGTTGACGAGCTTGGCAATGTCGGGCGTCGGCGGAACGGGGGTTCGCTCGGGCTTCGCGCTGGGGATGAAGAAGCCAACGGTCCGATTGCTCGACGTCAGATACTTGGCGGCGACGTCCTTCACCTCTGCCGGAGTGACCTTCTCGAGCCGGTCGCGGTCAATGAAGTAGAGCCGCCAGTCTCCCTGTGCGGCCCAGTTGGAGAGCATGACCCCGATCCGATTGGGATCGGCGGCGGCAAGCTCGCGATCCTTGAGCAGCCTCTGGCGGGCCCGATCAACCTCTTCCTGCGTGACCCCGGAGTGGGTCACCTCGTCGATCACCGAGTACATCACGTCGCGCACCTTCTCGAGGGCCGCCAGGTCCTTCGTGTTGACCTCGGCCATGATCTCGAACATGCCCGGGTCGTGCATTGCCATGGGCTGAGCGGAAACGCTGGCGGCCTTCTTCGTTTCCACAAGCGCCTTGTACAGCCGGCCCGAGGGCTCAGACCCCAGGATGCTGGCCAGCACGTGCACGGCGGGATACTCGGGATGCGTGCCGGCGGGGACGTGATATAGCAGCCCGACCAGGCCGACGTCGCCCACCCGGCGCAGGGTCACGACACGCTGGCCGTCCTGGGGCGGTTCCTCGGTGTAAGTGGCGGACAGCTTGCGGTCGGGGCGAGGCAAGCTTCCAAAATACTTGCCAATAAATTCAAGCGCTTTTTTCTCATCGAACTTGCCGGCGACCACGAGCATGGCGTTGTCGGGCTGGTAGAACCGCTTGTAGAAAGCACGCAGGTTGTCGACCGGCACGCGCTCGATGTCGGTGCGGTTGCCAATGGTTGACTTGCCGTAGTTGTGCCATTCGAAGGCCACCGCGGCCATCCGCTGCGAGAGCACGGATTCAGGAGAATTCTCACCCATCTCGAACTCGTTGCGCACCACCGAAAACTCGGTGGAAAGATCTTCAGCCTTGATGGGGCTGTTCACCATCCGGTCGGCTTCGAGCTTGATGGCGAACTCCAGGTTTTCGTCGCTGGCCGTGAGTGTTTCAAAGTAATTGGTGCGATCGTACGAGGTGGTGCCGTTGAACTGGGCTCCGCGCTCTTTCATCGCGCCGGGGATATCGGGATGGGTGGGCGTTCCCTTGAAGACCATGTGCTCGAGAAGGTGGGCCATGCCCGTTTCGCCGTAGCCCTCGTGGCGCGAGCCGACGAACACGGTCAAATTAACAGTGACCTTGGGCCGCGACGGATCGGGAAAGAGCAAGACCCGGAGGCCGTTGTCGAACCGGTACTCGGTGATTCCCTCGACCGAGGCCACTTTCTGGGGGGCCGTGCTCGCCGCGGCAGCCACCGCCGGCGGAGCCAAGAGCCCGAAGGCTGCGGTCGTGAACCAGAACCAAGACGATGCACGCGAAAACGATTTCATGGAAATACCTCGTTGGCATTGCGTCAGTCAGTCGGGAAGTCCGGACGAATCTTTCACTGCGGGCGCGGTTGCGGCCTTCGCCTTGGGCGGCTCAGGCGCGGGCGCCTCCGGCTTGAGAGCCTCGCTCTTGTCTTTCTCGTGCTCAACTTTCGAGGAGGGCTTGGAATCCGCGGCCGATTTCTTGACGTCCTGCTCGGCCTTGGGTGTGGCTCTGGGTCGCGGCTTGATGATGATCTTGCCGTCCTTGATCTCGATGCTCTCGAAGCGGCGGATCATCTCCGCGTTGTCGGGATCCTTGTAAAGATCCTTGGCCATGTTCTGCTGCCGGATGTTGGACATGACATCATCGGGCGGTCGCTTGCCATTGACCTCGATCGAGTCAAGCGTCACAACAAGAACGCCGTCGGACAGCGAGGCCTTGAACTCGGCTTCACCGTTCAGGTACCGGCCCCGCGTCATGCCGATATCTACAAAAGTGCTCAGCGGGATGCTCACCTGGCCCTTGATCTTCCCTTCCTCGATCGTGAAGTAGACTCTCCCTTTGAGCTCGGGAACCTCTTCGACAAGGGCATTGAGGTCTTCACCGGTCAGGACGAGTGGTTCGGTGGCGGTTCCTTCTTTGATGTCGTCACGAAACTTCTTGAACCGTTCGACCACGTTCTTGCGTTCTTCTTCAGGGATTTCCAGCTTGGGCAGTTCACGCGGTGCCGTAGCGGTGTACTCTTCCACGGTCTTGTTGATGGCGCGATAGGCCAGGTAAGCTCCCACCGCCAGCGCCAGAATGAGCAATACGGTCAGCACGCTCGCGATGACGCAGCCGTAGAAGAAACAGCCACGCTGCCTGGGACGCAGCTCATCGGGCTCCGGCGAGAACTTGGGAGATTCGTAGAATTCGGGGTCGTGGGTGGCCATGATGGGTGGGGCTCACATTGCGCTAGGCCGCTCGGGATCGCGTCGTCTTCGAGTCCCGCCAGCGGCTCGCCAAACCCGGCCGAAACGCATGCGGAAGCACTCCGCATCCCACGGCTTCGACCGTCCAGCTTCAAGAAACCTTCGCCTCTTCCGATAAAATCTTCGTAAAACGGCCACGAAAAAGAAAGAGGCAAGGGCCGGCGCCGTGGTCCCTTGAAGGGTCAAGAGGAGCTTGATTTCCCGGCTCGCGCGGGTAGAGTCGCTCGCCGTGAACTGACGACGAACAAGCAATATTGGGTGCGTGACGACGAATGCCCCAGGACGGACTGTGCATACCCGGCGTCAAGCATTCAAAACGTGCGCAACAAGGAAAGCTTTCATGCTGATGATCCGCGACCTGGTGAAGATCTATCCCGGTCCAGTTGCCGCGCTTCAGGGGATCGATCTCGACGTTCCGCAGGGGATGTTCGGCCTGCTCGGTCCTAACGGTGCCGGCAAGACGACGCTGATGCGGATCCTGGCGGGGCTGCTCGAGCCGACGTCGGGTACGGCAACGCTCGACGGGCAGCCCATGCTCGAGAAGCCCGAACGAATCTATAGCCGCCTGGGATACCTGCCCCAGGACTTCGGCTTCTTTCCCCACATGACAGGCGCGGGAATGCTCAAGTATTTGTTGAGGCTGAAAGGGGTCTCGGGTCCGACGGGGGTCGATGCCCTGTGTGACCAGTTGCTGGAGCGCGTGAACCTGTCGCACGCGGCCCGGCGCAAGGTCAAGACATACTCGGGGGGAATGCGGCAGCGGCTGGGAATCGCCCAGGCCATCGCGGGCAACCCACGGCTGATCATCGTCGACGAGCCGACCGCCGGTCTCGATCCCGAGGAACGTCTGCGGTTTTACCGACTCTTGTCCGAGCTGGGCCAGGAACGGATCGTCGTGCTCTCGACTCATATCGTCGAAGACGTGGCCGTGCTTTGTCCCAGGTTCGCCGTGATTCGCCACGGCCGGCTGGTCGCCGATACAACGCCAGGCCAGGCCCGCCGGGCGCTCGAAAACACGATTTTTGAAGGGACGATCTCCGCCGCGTCCTACGAGACCTTCCTTGCCGATCAATCGCGGTGTGTGACCCAGGCTTACCTGGTCGAGGGCCATAATCGCATTCGCGTTTACCAGCCCCAAGGAGACCCTCCTCCCGGCTTCGCGGCCGTCGCTGCCACTCTTGAAGATGCCTATCTGCTCCTGATCAGGGGCGGCCGCTTACCCGATCATCGCCAGGCCAGCCTGGACCAGGTCGCCGCCCTGGAGGGCACATCGGGATACCAGTCCGATGGCCTCGCCGCGCCGATCGGAGGTGTGTCTTGAGCCTGCCTGCAACGATACGGCTTGCACCGGATGGCGAGCGCTTTAGCCCACGCCGCTTCCTTACCGTCATGATCGGTGATCTCCTTTATCATGCGCGTCGGCCCTTGTTCCTGATCTGGATCTTCATCGTGATCCTCAGCTCCTGGGGCATGTCGACCGGCTCGATGCAGATTCGGAGTGGCGACACGGCCGTGGGGGGAACCAAGGCCTGGATCACGTCCGAGTTCGCCGTGGCGATGCAGCTTGCCGTCCTGACGATGCTTTGCTACGCGTTTTTCCTGGCGATCGCGGCGGGACTGACGATGATTCAGGATGAGGAGTGGCGGCTGAACGAGCTGCTGCACTCAACTCCGCTCACGCCCGGCGAGTATGTCTGGGCCAAGTTCGCGGCCGTCCTGGTCTGTGCTCTGGGTGTGCTGGCGATTCACCTGGCGGCCATGATCTTCTTCTTTCATGTCCTTCCCAACTCAGAGGCGAACGAGATCCACGGGCCGCTTCAGGTGCGGAATTACCTCCGTCCAGCTCTCATCTTCTCCGCGCCGACCATCGTGTTCCTGGCGGGCACGTCGCTGGCGGTCGGTGAATGGACGCAGGCGCGCGATCCTGGTCTTCCTGCTTCCCCTGGCAATCTTGCTCGTCGATCTCTTTTTCCTCTGGACGTGGTCGCCCTCGTGGCTTGACCCTCGACTCAATCAGGTGCTTGCGCTCCTCGACCCAACCGGCTTCCGCTGGCTGAACGAGACATGGCTGAAAGACGACCGCGGCGTGAATTTTTACAATACGGCGGTCATCCCGACCGACCTGCCGTTCCTGGTCTCGCGAGGTGTCATCGCCTTGCTGGGCGTGGTCGCGGCTGCCGCGAGCCGATGGCACTTCAGCGCTACCAAACGCGGCTCATCGCCCGGGCGACGGGCGAGGCTTCTCGGCAAAGATCTGTCCGCGCCAAGAGAAAAGGGATCGCCAAAGGAATTGAAACCCGTCGCGCAAGGTGCTGACGTCGCAATACGTGAGCCCTCTCTGCGCTTGGGATGTCGAGCTCCCGGCCGGGTTTGCTGATGACCACCTGGCACGTTGCCCGCGCCGAGCTTGTGGAGCTGGCGAAGAGTCCCGGCCTTTACCTCTTTGTTCCGCTCTTGCTCCTGCAGATCCTGGGCCGGGCCCTGGTCGAGGTTGGGTATCTCGACACTCCGCTCTTGATCACGCCGGGTCATTTCGCCGTCAGCACGATCGATCCCCTGACGACCTGCATCTGCCTGCTCCTTCTCTTTTACGCTGTCGAATCGGTCGATCGAGAGCGGTTGACGCGACTGGCGGCCATCAGTCATGCCGCCCCGATCAGCGTGACCGGCTTGCTGCTTGGCAAGGCTTTGGCGCAGGCCGTGCTCTGCCTCGTGATCGTTGTGGCCGCCGGCGTGGCGGGGATGATCGCCATTTTGATCCAGGGCCGCGTGCCCCTTGACGTCCGGCCGCTCTTGCTCGTCTGGGGGCTCCTGGTGTTGCCCACGCTTTTCCTCTGGACGACGTTCGTCATGGCCGTGCAGGCGGTGACCCGCGATCGCTACACAACCTACGCGATCGGCCTGGCGGTCCTCGGCTTCACGGGTTACCGGCTGTTCACGAACCAGATCAACTGGGTTGGCAACTGGCCCCTGTGGGACGCCCTGAGCTGGAGCGACATCAGCGTGTTCGAGCTCGATCGTAAGGCGATTGTCCTGAGCCGCGTGCTCGCGATCAGCCTGGGGGTCTTGCTGCTGGCCGTGGCGGTCCGGTTCTTTCCCAGGCGCGAGGCGGATGCGACGCGAACCATCCAACGGCTTCGCCCCTGGCCGCTCCTCGCCGCGGGTGTCCGGCTGAGTCCCTTCGCCGTGATTCCGCTCGTCACGGGCGTGTGGCTGGCGCTTGAGATAAGCTGGGGGCACAATGGCGGCGCGGCCCAGAAGCAGGCTAAAGATTATTGGCGCAAAAATCTGAACACGTATCACGAAGCACCAGCTCCCGACATCGCCCACGTCGATCTGGACCTCGATCTCTTTCCTGAAACCAGTCGATATCGCGCCGCGGGCGCCTTCGACCTGACCAATCCGGCCGACAAACCCCTCCGCGAGATTCTCTTGACAGGCGGTCCGCACTGGGAGGGCCTGTCATGGACACTCGATGGCAAGCCAGAGGCGCCGACCAATCGCGCGGGGCTTTACGTCTTCACCCTCTCCAGGCCTCTCGATCACGGCCAGTCGGTGCGCGTTCGGTTTCAAACACGAAGGGACCTTCCCTCGTGGCATCAGCAAGAAAGGAGGGGCAGCCCCGGAGTTCATTTTGCCCTCTGGCATTGTGATCACAAGCTTTCGTCCCACCGTCGTGCCGGTGCTGGGATTCGTTGATGAGATCGGCGTCGAGGAAGACAACAGCGCCGAACCAAAGGAATACCCCGACGACTTCTACCTCGGGCAGACCGTCTCATTCCTGGGCGCGAGGCGCCCCTTCACGACTCGCGTCAAGGTCACCGGACCGGCCGACTTCACGTTCAATTCCGTGGGAACGAAGGTTGAAGAGACCATCACCTCGGCCCGCCGGTCCGTGGTCTGGGAGAGCGACCATCCCGTCAGTTTCTTCAACGTCGTGGGCGGCAGGTGGGACGTGAAGCAAGGCGATGGCACGGCTGTGTTCTTCCACCGCGGCCATCCTTACAACGTTGACGAGTTGCTCGAAGGATTGAACGCATCGCGAAAATACTTCTCGGAGTGGTTCTTTCCTTTTCCCTGGAAGGAGCTCAAACTCAGCGAATTCCCCAACCTGGCAACCTACGCCCAGGGCTTTCCCACCAATATCACGTTTTCCGAAGGGGTCGGCTTTCTGACCGCCAGCTCTCCGGAAATCCACTTCGCGTTCGAGATCACGGCTCATGAGGCGGCGCACCAGTGGTGGGGTAATATCGTGACTCCGGGCAAGGGTCCCGGCGGCAACATCCTGGCCGAAGGCACGGCGCATTTTTCCACCATTCTCCTCGTCGAGCAAGTGAAGGGAGAGAACGCCCGGATCGAGTTCTGCAAGCGGCTGGAGGCTAACTACAACAAGAGCCGCCGCTCCGACTCCGAGCGTCCGCTGGTCAAGACTGATGCCACCCGCCCCAGCGATACGACCGTGATGTACGACAAGGGGGGCTGGGTCTTCTGGATGCTTCTCAACCACATGGGACGCGAGCGGGCCTTGCAAGGCATTCAGGCCTTCATGAAGAACTACCACGGCAACTCCGACCACCCCGTGCTTCAAGACTTTCTCGATGTCATGCGCAGGTTCGCGGCCGATCCCGCAGCCTTCGACGCCTTCACTCACCAGTGGTTCTTCAAGGTCGCACTGCCCGAGTACCGCCTGTCCCAGCCCCGGAAGTCGCGCGACGGCGACGCCTGGAAAGTGACCGTCCGGGTCGAGAATGCCGGCACGGGGTCCATGCCCGTCGAGATCGCCGCCAGTCGAGGACAGCGATTCGACAAGGCCGGCAAAGCCAATTCCGACTACCAAGAGGCTCGAACTACCCAGACCCTGGGCGCTTCAGAGTCACGAGAATGCGAGATCAAGTGCCGCTTTGAACCTGATTCAATTGTGGTCGACCCCGATGCGAAGGTGCTTCAGTTTCATCGGAAGAATGCGATCACGAGGTTCTGAACTCGAATCACGGGTGGGCGGTCGGTTGGAACCCCGCAAGTCGATGAGGGCGACTGTCAGCTTCACGCAGCAGGTATCCGGAATTGACGGCGAGATTCTCGAACCGCCCAACTTTTCCCGACGGCCAGGTCACTTCCACCGACTCGATCCGATCGATCGCGCCGAGTCCGAAATGGAGCCGGGGGTCGGAGGCCGATTGGTAGCTTCCCCCGCCAATCCGCCAACCGACATATCGCCTGCCACCCGCGCTGACCGCGACACGGGCTCCCACGGCGTCGCGATTCGAAGCGCTGCCTTCCAGCCGCAACGTCAGCCAGTGGCCGCCCTCGGTCTTGTTGTGGAAATAGGAAAGGGGTTGATTTTGCGATAGGATCAAAAAGTCAACACGGCCGTCATTGTCGATGTCGCCCGTCGCCAGACCACGGCCGAGCAAAGGGACCTGGAATGGAGGACCGGCGCGATCAGTAACATCGACAAGGCGGAGGCCCTCTTCATCGCCGGTGAAAAGCTGGGGGCGCATCTGGTAAGGGATCTTGGGGCGGAAGTCGTCGACATGACCATTGGCCGTCGCCAGGTCAAGCCGCCCGTCGTTGTTGACATCGAGGAACGCGACCCCGAACCCGAGGCGGTAGCGGCTGGGCACTGTAAGCCCGACGACACCTGTGTGATCGGCGAAAACGCCGCCGCCCAGGTTACGGTAGAATGCCGTGTATTCATTGTAAAAATTGGTGACCGCCAGGTCGGGCCGGCCGTCGCCATCGAGGTCAGCGCAAGCGACTCCCATGCTCGCCTGGTACGCACCGTTGGCGTTTCCTGCAATCCCGTTAGACTGGCCGACTTCTTCGAAGCGAAGCCCGCCCCGGTTGAGGAACAGGAGCTTGGCCGACTGGTCGTTGGCGACGAACACGTCAGTCCGTCCATCACCGTCCAGATCGGCGGCAATCACGCCAAGACCCCTGCCGTCGGTATCGACGATGCCCGCCTCCTGGGTGACATCGACGAATCGGCTCCCGTCGTTTCGGAAGAGGTGATCAGGGAGCGCCTTGTAGTCGGGAGGGCTGCAGCCGCCATAGGTCTTTCGCACTTTGTCATAGCAGGACGGCGGATGCTCGGAGTCCCACTCGAGGTAATGGCAGACGTAGAGATCGAGATCGCCGTCGCCGTCGAAGTCAGCAAAGGCGGCCGACGTTGGCCAATCTCGATTGCCCGCCAGGCCCCAAGCTGCGGTGACGTCCTCGAATGTCGCAGTCGCCTCGATTGCGATACAAGGCGTACGACCGCCAACGTGTGATGAACAGGTCGGGGTGGCCATCATTGTCGACATCCCCGACAGTGACGCCGTGGCCGTAGCCACGTGGGAGCGCTGCGATTCCCGATCGCTTGGTCACGTCCTCGAAGGTGCCGTTGCCTTTGTTGCGGAAAAGGCGATCACCCGAGTTTGGTGCGTCTGGGCTGGGGGGAAACGTGCCCCCCTGTACCACGTAAACGTCGAGCCAGCCGTCGCCGTCGTAGTCAATCAGCCCAACTCCGCCGCTCGAAGCCTCGGGCATCTGACGACCAGCGGACGTGTCGTTTTCAAAGGTAAATCGAAGGCCCGCTGCTTCGGCATCGTCGGTGAACGCAGGGCATCGCGCCGCCGGGTCTGGCAGCTTTCGCCGTCCGCGTCGGCAGCGCGGACGACTCCAGGTCGGCGACTAACTCAGACGGCGTGGGGTTTGTGGGAGCAGGGCCTGTCTCCGCCGCGGCGCGGTCGAGTCGGGCGATCTCCTCGCGAGCTTCGCTAGACCAGATCGGGCGGTCGGCTGCCAGTTCCCACCAGCAGTGGGCCTCGAACATTCTGCCGACCGCCTCGGCAGTCCTTGCCAGCGCAGGGGCATGGTCCAGCCGGTCGCTTGGGAAAATATGAACAAGATACCAGTCCAACGTTTTCTCCAGCTCGCCCTTTCGAACGCGCAGCCGCTCCGCCTCGGTAGTCCGCCCGGCCCGAAGGTGCAGCTCTGCGAGCCGCTCAAAGGCCCAGATTCCGCCCCGGTCGCGTGCGATGAGCTCCTCAAGGCAGCGTCGCTCGCACTCGGCGTCTCCGGCTCGACGAGCGAACCAGGCGTGGAGGGCGAGCACCTGATTGGGTGGCAAGCGGTCGGAGGGCAAATGAGCGAGCGAGCGCTTGACCTCGGCCTCATCCTCCGCGGCCTTCGCCCACTCGAGCCGGGTCCGCCAGACGACCGGGTCATCAGGCCGGCGGTGCAGGCAAGCGTCCAGCCACCTCCGAGCCTCCGCGAACCGACCGGTTCGTGTCGCCAGGTTGGCCAAGCCCAGCCAGACGCGGTCGTCATTGGGCGCGGCGTGGAAGGCCGTATCCAGGGTGGGTCCAACCTTGTCAATTCCGATCGGGGTGGCGCTGTCGAGCCGAGCTAGTTCCTGGAGCGTGCCGACCCTGTCGGGATAGCGGCTCCAACCATCACGGACGAGCCGGCGTGCCTCATCGTACCGTCCCTGAATCTTGTAGATATGTATCAGGGTCTCACGAGCCTCGATGGCGTGCGGGCCCTCGTCTTCGAGAGCCGCCGGCATCAACTCTTCCGCAACTGAGAGTTGGTGGTGCTGGAGTGCCAGGCGGGCTCTCATCACGGCTGCCCGGCCGGCGAACGGAGTATCTGCCTTCACCTGGCTCCACGCCTTCTCAGCCCGGTCAGGATGGCCGAGGGCCTGTTCGCAAAGTCCTAGATCAAAATGAACCTCAGCCTCGCCCGGCCAGCGTTTGGACAGCCATTCCAATCGAGGAAGGGCCGAGGCGTGTCTGCCCATGGTGACTTCACGCTGCGCTTGCCGCCACTCGGCCCGCAGCCGCCAGAGGTCGAATGCCCAAACTCCCACGCACGCGGCCAGAAGTCCGGCTAAAACGATCCACTTTCGTCGACGCACCTGATTCTTCCGCGAGCGCAATGGCGAAGCCGCGCCGGCGGTGAACACCCCCGGCGCGGTCGCGGCTTGTTCGGGCTGATGAATCGGCCAATTGGGGTCGCGAAGACGACCCATAATCGACCGCGTCATCCTAATAGGCATCTGCGCTGATTACCTCGCCGCCGTTCCTGGTCCCCAAGGCCCACCAGGTCGGGTAGCCGATGGAGCTCTTGATGAACTTGACCGAGCCGTCGCCGAAGAGGACGTTGGCCCCGCCGGGGTGGGCGCTGCTGGCGCCGTAGGTGAAGCCGTCATTGGGGAACTGACCGGGTGTGCCGCCATCACGGCAGCCGCCGATCGGATACTGAGTGTCGTTGGGAACCTGGACCGTGTTGAACATGGTCCATCCGGTTGTCCCGATGGACCAGCGGAAGCCCCGGTCGTCCTGGATCGCGGTCAGCGAAGTTTTGAACGCGGCGGCGCATTCGGCGAGAGATTGGAAGACGATCTTCGGGTTCGTATTCACATTCAACATCTTCTCGGCGCCAGCGGCGGTCGTCACCGAGCCCGTGATATAGTTACCGCGGTAACGGCTGGGGTTCGCGGTGTTCCCGGCGAACTCGCTGCCGTTCGCATCGCCGACCAGGGCCTCGGAGTAAGCGACCGTATTGGAGGAGCCGTCCGTGCAACTGTTCAGACCGTAGCTCTGGCCGATCGTGAAGAGACCGGTGGAGTCCGCCGCGGATTCCCCCATGGTATAGGGGGCGCCCGGGCCTGCGGTCCAGTTATAAAGGCCTGTGGTGGTCGCTCCGTAGGATGCCGCGTAGCTATTATTGTTTTGCCTCTGGCCGACGTTTGGGTCCGACGGGCACATGAACATGGAGAGGTTCGTGAACAGGACGGTCTGGTTGCAGTCGGAGGCACCCGCGACGTTCGCGTTACCGCTGAAGTTGCTACCATCCAGAACGGCCCACGAGAAATTGCAGGCGTTGTAGAGCGGCCCCTGTTCAAGGAAGCCCAGCATCAACGCTTGGGCGCTCCAGGCCGACCAGATTGACTGTGCGAGACCTGGCGAATTATTCTGGGGTGCAATGCTGCTTCCCATGGGGAAGACGCCGATGCCCGTGTGGTAATTGTGCATGGCCAGGCCGATCTGCTTGAGGTTGTTGACGCACTGGGCTCGACGTGCCGCCTCGCGCCGATTGAACGGCCGGCAGCAAGAGCGATATCAAGACCGCGATGATGGCGATGACGACCAAGAGCTCGATCAGGGTAAAACCGGCTCGACCACGTTGTCTCACGTAAGGGTCCTTTCCAGTATAAGTCATGAATCAGTGCTGAGGAAAACATGAATCACTGCTGGGGAAAATCCATGCGTCGAGAACCGATCGTCGCGCACGGCTCATCCGGCTACCGCAGCCGTCGGCTGTTCAACTTCCAGCCTTGTGAAGGGCGTTTCTGGTTCGGTTCGCCTGGTCTATCGCTTCTTCTTGGCACGAGCGGAAGGATGTTCCGTCTTGGCCGCGTCGCTCTGCGCCTGGCTTGCCGTCCCCAGTTTCTTGAGGATGTCCGTCTCGATGGGCTTGGTTTCCGTCTTCTGGCCCCCGCTCGCGTCGCAGCCGGACATGGTCCATGCCAGCCCGCATACGAGTCCCAGAGCGAGGGTCATGCCGCAAGTCCTGCCAGACAATCGCATGAATTGACTCCACCGCAAGGGATGCGGTCGTGCGCGAGAAACACGTCCACGCCCCAGCGCGCCGATTGGTTGAGATTGAAAGATGACGGTGTTGAATCAAAGAAGAAGAACTGAACGATTCTCGAAGCTTACATCGGACAGTAATGTTAGGATGTTCCCCGGCAACCCGTCTCCTCGACGAACTGACAAATGTCCTGGACGTGAACAGTCGTTCTGACGGGTTGACAAAACGCCTATGATTCGGAGATCATGACCCTTCAGAAGTAAGCTCGTCAAGTCTCGTCATTTGCCCGACACGTTTTTCTTGGTTCGTGCGGCCGAGCCTTTCACCGGCCAGTCGGCATGCGGGCTTCGCGGGCGTTTGGGGGGTTGCTCGCTTTTTGATCGATGGGGGGATCTCCCTTTATCAGAACGCGTTCTTCCATGTGCTCACTCTCACCGGTTAGAGTTTGGGTCTCTCAACTCAAGGACGGAGATCCGCAGGCGGCCCAGCAGCTCTGGAACACCTATTTCCTTCGAATGGTGAAGGTGGCTCGGGCCAGGCTGCACGGTGCTCCCAGTCGCATGGCCGATGAGGAAGACGTTGCCCTCAGCGCTTTCAAGAGCTTCTGCCGTGGGACGAAGGACGGGCGCTTTCCTCACTTGCACGAGCACGAGGATCCCTGGCCGCTGCTGCTGGCTTTAACTACGCACAAGGCGATCGATCTGATGCGCTACGAGCGGCGCGTCAAACGAGGCGGATCAGGCACTCCGCAAACCTCGCCCGATGAGCAGGCCAGGCTTCTCAGAATTGATTGGTCGAGAGCCCGATCCCCAGGTCACCCTGCAAATTGCCGAGGAATGCCAGCATTTGCTCGACGGCATCAGCGACACGATCCTCCGCGCCATAACGCTTTGGAAGATGGAAGGGTTCACCAGCGAAGAGATTGCCAGCAAGCTCGGCTGCACCGTCCGGACTGTGGAGAGGAAGCTGCATATCATCCGCAGGCTCTGGAATCTTGGAGACGCCCTGCAATGATTGCCGACTCGAATCGGCCGTCTGGACTGGACGACTTGACCGATTCGCAGCTCCGGCAAATCGACCAGATCTGCGACGGCTTCGAGGCGGCCTGGAACTCGGAGCTGCGGCCGCGGCTCGAGGCGTTTCTGGATGACGGCGTAGGACCGCGGCGCGGCCTTCTCTTGCACGAGCTGGTCGTCCTCGATGTCGAGTACCGCAGGCGGCTGGGAGAGGTGCCTCAGGATCGCCGAGTACCTGGAGCGGTTTAACGAACTCGATGAGGAGTGGCTGGACGCCCAGCTTCCTCCGCCGCGGGCGGTGCGCCAGTACAAGTCTGCACCATGGCAAACGCCATGTCGGCGCCGCCCGGGAAAACCCGCGGCCCGACGGATTCTTCGTGCGAGAACAGCCAGCCCAGAAGACTGGGCGCGTTTCAGTTGCTGGAGCGAGTCGGCATCGGCGGTTTCGGCACAGTCTGGCGTGCGCTGGACCTCCGACTCAACCGGACCGTCGCGCTGAAGGTGCCGCATGCGCATCTGATCGAAAGCGGCGAGGAAGTTGCGCGGTTCTTCCGCGAAGCCAGGGCGGCGGCCCAGCTCAGGCATCCGGGGATCGTCACGCGTGCACGAGGTCCCGGTCCTCGATGGTCTGCCGGTCCTGGTCACGCGACTACGTGACCGGAACATCACTCCGCGACCTGATCGCGACCCGCCGGCTCACGCACCACACGGCCGCGGCACTGATGGCGAAAATTGCTGACGCGCTGGCATATGCTCATTCCATGGGAGCCATTCACCGCGACATCAAGCCCGCCAACATCATGCTCGACCCCAGCTCCGCGGGGTCGGGTACCACGAATGGGAAATCGAGCTCGCTCTGGCCCGGCGAGCCCAGAATCGTCGATTTCGGCCTGGCGTACCTTGAGCAGGAGGCCATTCATCTGACCCACGATGGGGCGATCATCGGTACTCCCGCCTACATGAGCCCCGAGCAAGCGGCTGGTCGCGACCGTGCAAATCCGATCGATCATCGTACCGACATCTACAGCCTGGGAGTCGTTCTCTACGAGCTGCTCACCGGTGCGATTCCATTCACGGGAACGCGCTCCGAGGTTCTCTCCAGGGTGATCGACTCCGAGCCGGTGGGACCCCGTCGGCTGAACCCCGCCTTCCCCGAGACATCGAGAGCATTTGCCTGAAGGCCATGGCCAAGGAGCCGCGGCGGCGCTACGATTCGGCCCGCGATCTGGCTGACGACCTGCGTCATTTCCTCGAAGGCGAGCCGGTCCGAGCCCGCCCGATCAGCCTCTGGCAACGCTGTCTGCGACGGGCGCAAGGCGGCCCGCGGAGGCGGCTTTGGGCTTGATGGGAACTCGTGACCGTGCTGGCGATGCTCGGGCTGGCCATCGGCTATCGTTACCACCTGAGACTGGAGCGACTGTTCGAGACGATGGAGTCGGCTCGAAATGCCGAGATTCAGGAGCGGCGGCGGGCCGAGAATTTTCTCTACTTTCATCGTATGGCTCTGGCGGAGCGCGAGTGGACTGCCAACAACATCGATCGGGTCGAGCGTCTGCTCGAGGATTGCCCGCCATCCCTGCGCGGCTGGGAATGGCGCTATTTGAAGCGGCAGTGCCATCACGACATGCTTTCCCTGGACCATGCCTTGCCGTCACCCAAGTCATGGACGGTCACCTGTGTTCGGTACAGCCCGGATGGCCGTCTCCTGGCCTCCTCAAGCAAGGACGGAACCGTCCGGCTCTGGGATGCGACCACCGGCCAGGCCGTCAGGCTGCTCGGGCGGCACAAGCACTCCGCCTTCTCACTGGCATTTCAGCCCGGCAGCCATCTGCTCGCCTCCGGTGGCGATGAGGGAGACATCCTGATCTGGAACACCGTCACCGGATCGCTGGTGCGGACTTTGCCCAAGATGCACCGATACGATTTACGCTCTGGCCTACAGTCCTGATGGAAGAATGCTGGCCTCGGGTCATGGGTATCCTCCCCTGGAAGAGGTCGACCACATGCGCGGGCGGGGTGTCGTTCGCTACTGGGACGCCTCGAGCGGTCGCCTGCTCTGTACTCACAGCGGCCATACCCAGAATGTCACGGGTGTCGCTTTCAGTCCCGATGGACTGACCTTTGCCTCGGTCAGCGGTTCGTCCATTGCCGTCCCACAGGCAGCCAGCAAGCCGGGCGAGCTGATCCTGCGCAACACACAAACTGGTAAGCTGGTACGGAAACTTGAAGGGCATGGAGGGCCCCTGACGGGCGTTGCCTATCATCCCGACGGAAAACTGATCGCGACCTCGAGCTGGGATCGTACGACCAAAATCTGGGATGCGACCACGGGAGACTTGAGGCAGTCGCTGCTCGGGCACCATGACTGGGTTCTCCATGTCGAGTTCAGTCCCGACGGAGGGCGAATCGCCAGTGGGGGGGCCGACGGAGCCATCAAGATCTGGGAAACCGCGAGCCAGCACGAGCCTTACACGCTACGTGGCCACAAGCGGAATGTCACCTGCGTGGCGTTCAGTCCCGATGGCCGTCGGCTGGCTTCCACCAGCTCCGATCAGACAGTCAAGGTCTGGAACGCCACCGCCAATCCCGAGGTGCTCACCTGGCGAGGCGGGGTCGGACCGATCGCGCGCGTTGCTTTTTTTCCTGACGGCCACAGGTTGCTCGTGGCGGGCAATGTCGAGGATCCGGGCGGTCGCGTCCATCCGCGCTTGACGATTGTCGATGTCAGCCAGGGAATGCGTGAAGATACGCTCGCAGATGCAGACGACACCGAGCGCGACCGGCCGATCGACGGAATCGCCGTCAGTCCCCGGGGCCAGCATGTCGCCGCGGCATCCCAGAGCGGCCGGATCGAGGCCTGGACGGTCGGCACGCACAGGCCCTGCTTCCGCTACGATGAAAACACGAGCCGGTTCCAGGACGCCGCCTTCAGCCCGGATGGACGAAAACTCGCCGCCACGGGGCAGATCAACGCCCGCACGGAAAGCGGCGAGCCCGGCCCCAATGATACCGATGCCAACGGCCTGGTAATTGTCTTTGATCCGGAAACCGGAGCCATCCTCTGGCGATCCGCGGGCATGACGACGGGAATTATCCGAGACATCGCTTTCAGCCCCGACGGACGTCTGCTCGCCACCGCTGACAACACAAACACCGTTACTCTCTGGGACGTGGCAACGGGGGGAAAGATGCGCCAGCTTCGCGGCCATAGCCGCTTGGTCTCGTACGTCGCCTTCAGCCCTGACGGCCGCAAGCTCGCCTCGTCGAGCTGGGATTCCACGGTCATCGTCTGGGACCTCGACGACGGGTCTCCAGACAGCGACGCTGCAGGGCCACATGCGGTCGGTCCTGTGCGTCGCTTTCAGCCCTGATGGCCGCCGGCTGGCTACCTCCAGCGAGGACCAGACGGTGCGGCTCTGGGACGCCGACTCGGGACAGGAAGTGCTCACCCTGCGCGGCCATACCGACATCGTCACCAGTGTCGCTTTCAGTCCAGACGGCAACCGCCTGGTCTCCGCGGGTGCCGACGGTACCGTCCAGATCCGCGAGGCCGGCCCCGCTCCAGCGCCGAACGATCAACTTCGCTCACCGTGAATGTCGGTACTCCAAACGATGAGCCGGAAAGCCTCGGGGCTTTACCCCCGTGGTCGGTTGCTCAAGCAAACTTGGTGGTGCCCGGAACCGGTACTGGCGGCACGGGGTTGGGGCCGAATTCGTACTTGGCGGGGCTCAGGTCGAGCTTGGAATTAAGCACCTGCTCGGGCGTGATGACGCCTCCGGTATAGGCGGCCACGCGTCCCATGATGGCCAGCAGCGTGCTGCTCGCGGCCTGCTCGCCGTTGTTGATCGGCTTGCCGGCGCGGAGGGCGGCGAACATCTCATCGTGCTCAACCTGGTACATGTCGGGGGCCCGTTCGCCGGACCTTTGGCCACCGCTGGCCCTGGCATTGCGATAGCGCCAGCGGTTCTCGCCGGTGATGGCGTTGCCGAAGACATCGGCCGTGCCCTTGCTGCCCAGGATGTAGTCTTTCACCTGGTTAGGAGTGTTCACCCAGTGACGGCAGTGGTGGTAGCCTCGCACGTTTTCGGGGTACTCATACACGATCGAGAAGTGGTCCCAGATATTTCCGTACTTGGCGTCGGTGCGCGATTGCGCCCGCCCACGCCCCAGCACCGCACGGGAAGCTTGTCGCCCATCACCCAGCCCATGGTGTCGATGCCATGAACGGCCTGCTCGACGATGTGGTCGCCCGAGAGCCAGCAGTAGTAATACCAGTTGCGCATCTGGTACTCCATGTCGGACGAGCACTCCTCGCGGGTCTTGCGAGGGTCCCACACGCCCTGTGAGTTATACGTCGTCTCGATGGCGACAACCTTGCCGATGGCGCCGTCGAAGACGCGCTTCATGGTCTCTCGGCGGGGGCCGAAATAACGCCAGCAGAAGCCGTTGACCAGCGACAGGTTCTTGGCCTTGGCATCCTTGCAGGCCTGGATAAATTTGCGTAAGCCGGGCCCATCGACGGCCATGGGCTTCTCGACGAAAGAGTTCACTCCCTTCTCGACGGCGTAGGCCAGATGGATTGGCCGGAAATGCGGAGGCGTGGTCAGAAGCACCAGGTCAACCTGGTCGATGACGTGCTTGTAGGCGTCGAAGCCCGTAAACTGGCGATCCTTGGGTACATCGACCCGGGAGCCGATTTTCGAATTGTCCTTGAGCTCAGCCAGGCTCTTCTCCAGATAGTCGGGAAACGCGTCGGCCATGGCGACAAGCTGTGCGCCGCTGTCGGCCGTGAGCGCCTGCTCGGCCGCCCCGGTGCCGCGGCCGCCGCAGCCGACGAGGCCCACTTTGATCGTACTGCTGCCGGCCGCGTGGACCATAGGTACAACCAGCCCGCTGGAGGCGAGGGCAGCAGCCCCCGCCACAGTTGAGCCCTTGAGAAACTCGCGCCGGGAGGCGGTGGTGACGGAGGATGGGGAGGTTGCGGTGGGAGTGATTGGTCGAGGCTGGTCAGTCACGGTGGGATCTCCTGGTTTAGATTGCCAAATCAAGATCTTCAGATTATCGGTCCTGATTCCAGACGTTCATAGTGAAGGATTCGAACGTATCGCGGGGAAGGCCAGATCTCGCGCCGGCATTAGCCTTCGATCTCATAGGATCCCGCCACCTGCTTAGCCTCATCGAGGTACAGGCCAAGGAATGCGGAGATCGGGTGAGGAGGGCGAGGTCTTTTCTCGGCTTGCTGCTCGAGCATTGCCTCAATCAAGGCTTTCGCGGATGTCCAGAGCCGATGGTCCAGCTCCCCGAGTGGGTCCAACTCGACATCCGCGGTGAAATCGTCTCCCTTCAAAGGCTTTTCCGGATTCACACCGGTGAACATCTCTGCCAGGACGAGGCCGACCTGAAAGATGTCGCTACTCGGTGTCAAGGGCTGATCGTGCCTCAGATAGTCCACCAGATCGGGGGTCCGATAGCCACGCGGCATTCCCGGGCCTGGGCTTTCTTTGATTAACGTCTTATCTTCATCGAAATCGACCTTCCAGTGCTTCATCAGGCCGAAATCGCCCAAAACGCAAGACCCTCCCTTCACGAAGATATTCTTCGGTTTGATGTCTCGGTGGATCACGGGAGGGTCTCGTCTCTGGAGGTAATCGAGGGCGGAGATTAAATGTAAGGAATATGAAAGTTTATCCAGAAAACTCGCGGCGTTCGAGCGGATCACTTCATGAAGCGTCTTGGGCAAGTACTCGACCACCACGAATGGGTATTGTTCTCGAAAAAGCCCCTCATCGAAAACCCTCATGATGGCGGGGTGCTTGAGACTCCTCAAGAGGTTCACTTCTCTGAAAAAATTGATGAGACGATCGCGCTTCTCAATCCTTCTGAAAACCTTGACAGCGAAGTTCAGCCCTTTATGGTTCCCTGACGTGCAAAGCACCAAGTAGGTTTCCGCGGAACCTCCGGTTCCAAGCCTGCTCAGATTGATGTAACTTGTATCGGTCCATGACACCAGACCTTCACCGGAAGCTAGCGACAAAGACTTGGACATCGCTCAGAGTCGCCTGGTTCAACTTCTCGCAGACTCGGCCACCTGGATATCACGTTCGGCATCATCGCTGGGAACATGGAAGAAAGGGGCGTTCGGGTTATCTAAGTTGTAACCCCACGAAAGTCGGCCAGCTCTGAACAAGTCATGCCAACAGGTTAATACCAATTGCTGAGTCTGGTCATCCGCAAAACCAAGCCTGTGGCGTACTTCATCGAGCACAGGTCGTTCTTGCGCCCATCCGGGACCGCGCCTCGAGAGTTCCAAGGCCGTGTCAAAAACAAGCTTTTTGATGTCTGAATACTTCATCCTTTAACGATTCCCCTCACCAATCATCGCGAGAGACTTTCTCGCCAACGTCATTCTTGAAATTCTACCGCCGGAGGGGAACCAGATACCACCCTTCATTTCGAAAAGTCGATCGACGTGAGTCCCGAGAGAGAATGTCGTCGCCAGCGTTAGGAGGCGGTGAAGCCCGAGCGACGGGCCTCTGGGCTCGCGGACGACGGTCTCAAAGCCACTTCTGCGTTGTCGGGTCAACCCAGCCCAGCGATCGGTTCGCCTCGGTAAACGAAGTGCGGCCGGTCCTGGGCGTCGTGCCAGGCGACGGTCTGGGGCAGGCCCAGGGCGTGGTAGATCGTGGCGGCCAGGTTTTCCGGGGTCTGGGGATCGGAGCGGGGAAACCCACCGATCTTGTCAGACGAGCCGACGACCCGACCGCCCTGGACCCCTCCTCCGGCCAGGAACACGGTCTGCACCTTCCCCCAGTGGTCCCGGCCGGGGAGCTTGTAGAACTGGGGCAAGGTCGAGATCCGGGGCGTGCGGCCAAACTCGCCGGCCATCACGATCAGCGTCGAGTCGAGCAGGCCACTCTCGTTGAGGTCATCGAGCAACGCGGAGACAGCCTGGTCGGTCGGCGGGAACAGCTTGTCTCTCAGGTGCGGAAAGATGTTCCCATGAGTGTCCCAGGTCTCATTGTTCCCCAGGTTCACCTGGACCAGGTTGACTCCCGCTTCGACCAGCCGCCTGGCCATGAGGAGCGACCATCCGAACGCGTGCCGGCCGTAACGATCCAGGACTTTCGGCTCGGCATTCACGACATCGAGAGCCTTCCTGACTCTCGAGTCGGTGAGCAGCGAGATTGCCCCCTGGCGGTCCTTATCGAACGACGCGGCCTGGGCCATGCCCTCGAGCACGCTCCGGCTGCGATCGAGAGACTCCAGCAGCTTCAGTCGGCTGCCCACGCGGGGTTCCGTCAATCCCTCCGGGCAGAGACAGGCTGGGAGCCTCGAACCTCTTGGTCTTGCCCGGGGCCTGAGGCCGCTGCTGGTGGTCGAACTCGTACGCCGGGAACGCACCATAGGCGTTGGGATCGAAGGGCGAGGCCTCGATGAACCAGGGGTCGCGTTGCGGCCCCATCTCGCCGGCAAACTGGCCCGGGATCACCCTTCCCGTGTTGTGGATCAGCTTCTCGGGCAGGACCACCGCGGGAGGCAGGTTGTTCCGCGGGCCGGTCAGTGCGCCGGCGACCGCGGCCATCGACGGCCAGTCGCTCGGCCGGGCCTTGCCCGGGTCGAACCCCGGCGGCAGGTCCGAGCGCCCGGAGAGCATGATCATGTGTCCGGCCGAATGGTCGTTCGTCGAATGCGTGAGCGAGCGGACCAAGGCCCAGAGGTGGCTCCGCTGGGCCAGTCGCGGCAGGTGCTCGCAGATCGACAGGCCCGGAGTGCTCGTGGCGATCGGCTTGAACTCCCCCCGGATGTCGGCAGGCGCTTCAGGCTTCAGATCGAAGCTGTCGAGCTGAGACAATCCCCCCGAGAGGAAGATGTAGATGACCGACCGGGCCCTGGCTCCCCGTGCCCCAGGCCGGGGCGCCGTCTCCACATTCGAGGCCGACAGGGCGCGGAACGCGTGCAGGTGATCCATCCCGAGTCCGAGCAACCCGATGGCACCCGCCTGGAGCGCGGCGCGGCGGCCGAAGCGAGGATGCTGGGGCACCTCCAACGTCGCTTGCGATCGCCAGTACTCCACGGCGGCCTCTCCACGCGGCGACAACCCATGTCGCAAATTTGTTCGACAATCGTTAAATCATAATCTTGCCCCTGCCCCTGGCTACACGGAGTCGGACGCATGCGCGAGAAAATCATGGTCGAAATCTGCGTGGGGGACCTCGAATCGGCGCTCGCGGCGGAGCAGGGGGGTGCCGACCGCGTCGAGCTTTGCGACAACCTGTCGGTCGGCGGCACCACGCCAAGCGCCGGGACGATCGCCGAGGCCTGCCGGCGGCTGGCGATTCCCGTGCACGTCCTGATTCGCCCCCGCGCCGGCGATTTCGTTCCTTCGCCAGGCCGAGCTGGCGGCGATGCGCTACGACATCGAGATGGCCCGAACGCTCGGAGCGGCCGGCGTCGTCTTTGGAGTTCTTCGCACCGACGCGACCATCGACCGCGACCAGACCGGCGCGCTCGTCGAGCTGGCCCGGCCGATGAGTGTCACCTTCCACAAGGCGTTCGACCAGACCCCCGACCCCGAGCAGGCCCTCGAAGCGCTTGATCGCCCTGGGCGTCGATCGCGTGCTCACCTCGGGCGGCCGCCCACGGCCCTGGAGGGAATGGAGACCTTGAAGCGATTGGTGGAGCAGGCACGCGGCCGGATCGCCATCCTGGCAGGCGGCCGGCTGTCGCCGACGAACCTCGAAACGTATCATCGCCGCGACGGGCGTGCGCGAGGTCCACCTCGGCTCGGCCGTGAGCCGGACGATGGCAGGATCGATGACGATCGCTCCGCGCGATGGTTCCGAGGTCGCCTGGAGCGGGGTCGACGCGGAGAAGGTTCGCGAGATTGTCGCCCTGATCAAGCGGCGGAACCGACAAGAGTGAGAGGCAGTCTCGCGCTCGGTGGAGTTTTCCTTCTACCGATCGATGTTCGGCTGCGTGCTCCGCAGGTAGGCGAACAGGTCGCGGACCTGCTGCTCGCTCAGGTCCTTGAGCAGGCCCTCGGGCATGAGCGAGGTCTGGTCGGCTTCATCTCCTCGATGGCGTCACGCGGGCAGGGTCAGCTCCTTGCCGTCGCTGCCGCGGAGGACGACGACGTTCTTGTCCTGTCGACGACGACGCCGGTCAGGGTCCGGCCGTCGGTCGTGGCGACGATCGTGCCGGCGTAGCCCTCGCGGATCTCGGCGCTGGGGTTGACGATGTTCAGGAGCATCGTCTCCAGGTCGTCCCGGCGGTAGGTGGTCAGGTCGGGACCGACCTTGCCCCCCTTGCCGAAGAGCGTGTGGCAGCGGGCGCACTGGTCGACGAAGATCTGCCTGCCCGGCTTGGGAACCCCGGCGCCGGACCGGACGACGCCGGCCAGCCGTGCGATCTGCGACTGCAGCTCGGCCGACGTGGACGGCTTGATCGTCGCCGAAGTGGCGGGTCGATCAGCTCGTTGATCCGCGGGTCGTCCAAAGAGCAGCGAGCTTCTCGACGATCTCGCGCGGGACCGTGCGAGGATCGATGGTCCCTCGTCGATCGCCTCGAGGAACTGCGACGCCCAGCCCCGGCGCGTCGACCAGCAGGTTCTGGGCGGCGGCCAGGAGGTCGTCGGACAGGCTGCCGTAGGTCTTGAGCACCTCGCCGGCGATGGCCGGGTCGTCATAGTTGGCCAGGGCCGCCAGCGCGGCGGCCCGCAGTGCGTTGTCGGGCGAGTGGCAGGCGAGCCGGAGCAGCACCGGAACGGCCCCCGGCACGCGGACCTCGCCCAGGATCTGCAGGTACTGGAGCTGCTTGGCCCGGTCGGCCTTGCTCGTCGCTCAGCAGGCTCAGGGCCTCGGCGATCGCCTCGGGCTTGCCCTGGCGAAGGCCGAGCGTCACCGACTGGCCGCTGTACCGCGCCAGGGCGTCGGCCAGCGACTGCGGCAGACCGGCCAGCGACCGGCCGGCGTAGGCCGCCTCGAAGCCGGCCATCAGCGTCTTGACGTGCTCGGGGCCGGGCGCCAGGGCCAGCAGCCGGGCGCAGCGGTCCAGGTCCTTGCGCGTGCCCGGCCGCGGCGAACCGCCGCATCAGCCGCTCCGTCGATCGGTGCTCGTCACGATCGGCAGGTTCCAGATCGCCCGGTCCTGGAACAGGGCCAGCACGGCCTCGGGGTCGGTCGCCACCTTGGCCTCGATCGCCCACCAGAGCAGGAGCGGGATGTGGATGTCGCTGGGCATCCTCGCCGTGCGCCAGCAAGCTGCGCGACGATCGGCAGAGCGTCTCGCGGCAGGCAGCCGCTTCGCCGAGCAGGCGAGCTGGCTGCGAACCTCGACGTTCGGCTCGACGGCCGCGCGCTGGGCGAGCTTGGCGGCCAGCGGCGGCGAGACCTTGCCCGCGTCGCAGAGCAGCCGGGCCGTCCAGAGCCGCACGTACGGGTCGGCATGCTCGAGCGCCTTCAAGCGCCGTCGCCTCGTCCAGGCCGCCGACCAGGTTCAAGGCCCAGAGCGCCTCGAGTGCGGTCTGGCCCGTCTCGCTCGCAGATCAGCTGCTTCAGCTCGGGCGCGATCGACGCGATCCTTGCGATCGGCGATCAGCCGCAGGGCCGTCTGGCGGATCCAGCGGTTGGGATCAGAGAGGCGCTCGACCAGCTCGATGCGTCGCGAGAGCGACCGAGGTCCTGCGGACTGTGATGCGGCAGCGGCGCTGCTTCGCCCTCAGCCGGTAGATCCGGCCCGAGCCCGGGTCGATCTGCCCCTCGTGATTGCGAGTAGTGGTTGACCTGGCGGTCGTACCAGTCGGCGATGTAGAGGGCCCCGTCGGGTCCGAGCTTGATGTCGACCGGCCGGAACCACGGGTCCGAGGTCGTCACGGCGTGGCCGATGTCGCGGGTCCGGAACGACGAGCCGTCGGGCTCGACGGCGCTCATCACCACGTGGTTGAGCAGCGGGGCCACGCCGAAGAGCACGCCCCGATATCGCTCGGGCAAGGCGTCGGCCTCGTAGATCAGGAACGTGTGCGTGAACCGCGGCACGCGATTGTGCTTCATCGCGGGGAAGTAGCCGAAGGCGTAAGGGTTCGACAGCGGCCCGTGCTTGTCGAAGCCCTTCTGGAAGTAGCCTCCCTGGACGTAATGGAACCCGCGCGTGTCGCCGCCGTTGTGGCCCGAGAAGATCCGTCCCTTGGCGTCGATCTCGACGCCGAAGGCGTTGCCGCCCCCCTCGGCGAAGACCTCGTAGCGCCGCGTCTCGGGGTGATATCGCCAGATCAGCTGGCCCATCGAGTGGACGGGCTCCTTGCCGTCGTCGAGCCCGGGCGCGTGACGTGGCCGGTGACCGTCGACCCCTGCGCCGCGTAGATCCAGCCGTCGGGCCCCCAGCGCAGGCTGTTGACGACCGAATGCGTGTCTTCGAGGCCGAACCCCTGGAGGTGGACCTCGGGGTCGCCGTCGGGCACGTCGTCGTTGTTGCGGTCGGGATAGAAGAGGAGATACGGCGGGTTGAGCACCCAGACGCCGCCCCGGCCGCGGAGCGCGGAGGTGGCGATGTTCAGGCCGTCGACGAACGTCTTGTGCCGGTCGAAGACGCCGTCGCCGTCGGTGTCCTCGTGGATCGTGATCTTGTCGCTTGCCGCGGAAGTGATGCGGCGGAGGCGGCGGGACCTTGTCGTAGACGGCCCGCCAGACGCCGTCGTGGCTGACCATCTTCAGCCCGGCCGGGAACGGGATACTGCAGGTACTGCACCACCCAGAGCCGCCCGCGCTCGTCGAAGCTCAGGCTCACCGGCTGGCGGACGACCGGCTCGGCCAGGACCAGGTCGAGCTGCGAGGTCGTCGGGAACCGTGAAAGGCCGCCAGGGCCTGCCGCGGGACTGAGCGGGCCCTGGCGGCTTTGATTCAGAAGGGGAGCGCTCGTCGCTCGGCCTTTCGCTCGCGAGCTCGGCCGGCTCGCGGTTCGAGCGCCCAGAAGACGGCGTTGCGGAGCAGCGGCGGAATGACGGGTTGTCGAAGTCGCCGGGATGGCCCAGCGACGTGTAGAAGACCCGCGACGTGCCCTACGAGATTGACCCAGGCCACGGGCTCGGCCGGATGGCCGGGGATCTTGCCCATCAGCAGAGGCCCGCGCCGAGGCCGCCAGGGGGCTGGTCTTGTAGAGCGAGCCCTGGCCGGTGAACGGCGTCTGACACGCCCGCGAGGATCGGGATGGCTCTCGGCGCCCTTGGCCGTCGTCGATCCTCGGGCTTGAGATCGTTGGCATGATGCCCGGTGTAATGGCCGCCCAGCACGTCGGGGTCGAACGTCGTCCACTCGGCGTGGCCCGGCGGGGCCTTGCCGCGGGCGTCGAAGGCATGGCAGGCCGTGCGGATGCCCACCACCGGCTTGCCCGATTCGACGTACTTGCGGATCATCGCCATCTGCTTCGACCGTCGGGGCGCGGCGGCGGACGCTCACGACCAGCAGGTCGGCGTCGTTCGAGGGCCTCGATCCCCTGGAAGTCGTGCGGCGTCTTGGGGTCGGCGATCACGAACGTGCAGCGCACGCCCAGCGGCTCGAGCTCGGCGTTGGCGAAGGCCGGCAGGGTCTGTCTCGGTCTTGTACTCGTCGTCGCCGATCAAGAACACGGCGCGGGGGCGATTGTCGGGCTGGAACGCGAACGGCGGGCTGGCCGGTCAGGTCGGTCGAGACGATCGTCGGGCAGACGTATTTCTCGATGTGCTCGATGATCCGGTTGGTCCCCTCGAAGTGGCTGACGTAGGGCCAGCTTCGCGAGTTGTACATGGTGTCGGTCAGGTCGCGGACCAGGACGACGTTCTTGCCGTGCCGGGCAAGCTGCCGGAGGCCGAACGGCCGGCCGAGGACGCACATATTCGTGTGAACGCCCATGAGCATGACGTTGGTGATGCCCGCGGCTTTCCAGCAGGTTCCAGATCTCGACGCCCGAGTCGCTGATGGCGTCCTCGTCGCTGGATCTCGATCGCGGCGATCTGCGACTTCCAGGGCGAGCCCTGCCGGGCACTGCGGGCCGTCGTCGCAGCCGCCGTCGGACTGGTCGATCGGGTAAACTCCCTTCTCCTCGGCCGGGATCTTGTTGCACCAGCCGCCGATGTCGTCGGGCAGGTTGGCGGCCTTCGGGGCAGCCTCGGCCCGCTTGCGCGCGGGGTGGTCCTTGTAGGCGTCCATGCAACTGCTCGGGGCGTGGATGATCAGCACGCCCTTGTCCCGCGCCGCGGCGACCGCCCGGTTCATCGCCGGGGCCAGCTCGCCGACCCGCCGCGTCGCCCCCTTGCACCAGTGCTGGTTCCACATGTCGCAGATGATGATCGCCGTCTTCGCCGGGTCCCACTCGAGCGTCTTCTCCTTGACCGCGAAGCTCCTCCCCGACGCCTCTGCCTCGCGCAGTCGGGCGTGTAGAATCAGCGACTTCGCTGGCTCACCTCCCTGGGCGCTCAAAAGCAGACAGCCCGCGAGCGCGATGACACCGACCGCGCCAGTCCAGATTACTCGCATCAGCCCGATCCTCCTCCGAAAGCATGAGAGTCGCGCGGCCCCGTTTTGTTTAACACTCTATGAATAACTTACCGGTCGGGACGGCAAGACGCCACCGTCGCCCGGACACCCGGCAGCGGAGTAAGAATCTTGCACCTTACTTAGTCATCTGTTGCGAAAAAATATTCTTGCATTTCCCGTGTCACCCGACTATGTTCACGCTGTTCATCTTCACGAAGCAGGTGCCGCGATTGAAGCCGGGGACTGTGCGAACCCCTCCTCAGCGTGGGTTGTCTGCGGTTTCGGGTGGTCATTTCGCGACATCGGGTGCGGGGCGAGTCGGTCTCATGGCCCGACGCCATCTCTCTGTCAGTATGAGAAAAGCAATTCTTGATGCAAGGAGCCCGGAGCATGCCGGCCGATGATTGCACGCGCCGCTGGGGGTGTCGCATTCTTCTCATCCTTGCGGTTGGGATTCCCTGCCTCATTGCTGGCTGCGGCGATGGCGGCACCCAGCCGGCTGCCGTCGAGCCGGATCAGCAGAAAAAAGCTCAAGCGTACCTGGGAGGGTATCGCGAGCAGATGATTGCCGCAAACAAAGAAAAAGCCAAAGCCAAAGTTAACGATACACGGAAGAAATCGCCTTGAGCGGGCATCGACCGCTGTTCATCGCGGGACAATGTTCATCGACCCGCATCGCGCCAGTCTAGTAACTCTCTTCTCGGAGTCGTCAATCCGTTCATGGGTACCGTCATTTGAGGAGGTTCCTCGTGAATTCGTTATCTCGTCGCGCTTTCACCCTGATCGAGCTGCTGGTGGTGATCGCCATCATTGCCGTTCTCATCTCGCTCTTGCTTCCAGCGGTGCAATCGGCCCGCGAGGCCGCCCGGCGAGCACAGTGCACCAACAACCTCAAGCAGATCGGTCTGGCCATCCACAACTACCATACGTCAAACGACGTCTTCCCGCTGGGAACCTCGTTGCAGCCGACCAGCAACGTAGCTACCGACGAAGGGCTCTGGGCATCTTTTGGCGCCCAGGCCCTCATGCTTGGTTATCTGGAGCAGACGCCGCTGTACAACGCGATCAATTTCTCCTGGGGCCCGCTCGCGACAGGCGGGGGAGGGACGGGCACTAGTGATACGGGCGGCCCCAATACGACGGCAACCCATACCCTAATCACGTCCTTCGTGTGCCCTTCGGATACATACGCAGGTGGGGGCCATCAGAACATCAACGACTATGCCTCCTGTTTCGGCACGACTGGCCTGCCGCTCTACACCTGGAGCAACACCGGAGGGCCGCCGAATTACAACCAGACTCCGTCCGGTTCGACAGGCTTGTTTTGCTATGGTATTCCCTATGGAGTCACGCACTGCACCGACGGCACCTCGAATACTGTTGCCTACGCCGAGTGGCTGGTGGGCGACGGCCGGGGCCTACAGCTCGGCGGCACGACCCCGGCGAGCAAGTACCGGGGCAATATGTCCTCAGTGGCTTCTGTGGGCGTCGACCCAGGGACGATCTACGACGCGTTCTCCAATCCGAAGGCCTTCCTGGACAATCTCCAGGCATGTACCGTTGGATTCCAGACAACCAATAGCATCAACGACATGAAAGGCTGGCGGTGGGGGTTGGGCGCCAGCGGTTACTCGATGTTCAACATCATCCAGACGCCGAACGATCATCAGTACCCGATCGGCGGCTGTCGAGAAAATTTCCAGGTTGGGCAAGGACCCTGGCCGGACGCGAGCTTCAGCATTGGTGCCGCCAGCAACCACCCCGGAGGATGCAACGTTCTGTTCGCCGACGGCAGCGTCAAGTTCGTCAAGGACAGCATCGATCGGATGACCTGGTGGAAGCTCGGAACCAAGGCGGGCGGCGAGGTGATCAGCTCCGACGCTTACTAGAGCATTGACTGCGGATCGGCAGGATGCTTCACAATCCTGCTCGCAGACGTTCCGGGGCCCAGGCTCTGCCTGGGTCTGGGCCCCAGCTCACGACGATTCGCATTTCCAGCGTGGCGGTGGGCGCTAGGATCTCCGCTGAGCAGGATCAGGAACGAACGCCGCAACCCCGGCTGCGAGGGACATCACGGCCAGAAACTGTGCCAGCAAACGCACTCCCCACGTCGCGGCGATGGGCTCGACGATCCTTGCTCCCGGCAGTGCTAGCGCGCCAACGACCTCGTACAGGAACGCACCTAGGGCGGCACCCAGAAGACCACCCAGAAGGCCACGGGCTATCCGGGTACGGTCGCCCAGTCCGACGCCGAAAGCCAGGCCGCCGACTGCGCCGACAGCCGCCCAGGGAAGGCCATGCACGAGCAGCGACGAGGCCATTTCGACGGACATGCTCCCGGGATCTCGATCGTGGACACGAGACGCGAGTGGCACCGCAGCCCAGGCAGCGCCTGCTCCGGCGGCCGCACCCAGCACCAGCCCCAGGAACGCCGCCACCGCGCTGGCTCTGACCGACTGTCGCGCCAGACCACCGGCCAGGCCAAGCGCCAGCCCCACGGCAGCGCCCATCAGTCCCAAGGCTAATACCGCATTCCGGGTTTCCGCCGTAGCCCGCTCTTGCGCCCCCGGGATCATGTAGGTATTGGTCATGAACCGCGTCGCCGTGCCCTTTGGTTTGAAACTGTCAAGCGTGGCCTCGATCAGCAGCCAGGACAGCAGGGCCGCGGCAGCCCCGGCCCCCAGAGCCCAGAGACGGACCGCGCCGGATCGGACACTGCCGGGGCTGCCGGCGGGAAGGGCCGAGCCGATGGGATTGGCGTTTTCACCTTCTGACGGGGTCATCGGGGTCGGGTCGCGCGATACCATCGGATCAACTCCTTCGGAAGAGATTATGGATCTTAAGACGACAGGAAGCGGGCGTCAACCAAGCACTGCTCCATGTCGGGTTCGACGTGTTGCGGAATCGCCTGCTGGCGTGTTGGGGGCTCGCCGGCCAAACTTGCCTGCGACATCCAGTTCATGCTACTTTGACCGGCGGCCGATAGGCTGTTTGCACCACGATTGAGGCCTGTCCCAGGCTCATAGGGAGGGTTGAATGCGTCGGCGTCGATTCGTGGTGTTGCTGTGCGTTGCCCTGGTGCTCGCCGCATGGGGCACGGCGCGCGGAATCGACTACTGGCGTTATCGGTCGAGCATCGAGCAGGCCAAGGCGCGGATCGACAAGGGATTGCCTGCCGACGCGAGGCGATTGCTCTCCCAGGCGGCGGCGCGGTGGCCCGGACAAGGGGAGGCGGAGTTCCTGCTCGGGGCTTGCGAGCAAGCGCTCGGTCGCCCCGACGCCGCCGAGGCGGCCTGGTCTCGGGTGCCGAGAACATCGACGTTCGCCGGCCACGCGGCCATGCTCCGCGTCCGGCTCCTGCTCAAGCGCGACCGGTTCTCCGCGGCCGAGGAACTGCTCCCCGTGGCCATCGGGGCCTCAGGTCAACACGCCATCGAGGCGCGCGAGACGCTGGTCGCGTTGCTCAAGCTCGAGGGGCGGTTTGATGAGTTGCGAACCGTGGTCCAGGACGGCTGGGACAGCTACCCCGATCGATTCGGCTTGCTCCGGCAACTGGCGAATCTCGACTCGATCGTCCCCGTACCGATCGAGAAGATCTGGCCGGCACTGGAAAAGGCCGCCGAGAACTCGCCGGACGACGATCGGATCTGGCTGGGCCGAGCCAACCTCGCCATCCGTAAGGGCGAGTTCGCCCAGGCCCGGCGATGGCTCGACGACTGCCTCCAGAGACGTCCGCGCGACGCATCGGTCTGGAAGAGCCGGCTGGACCTGGCCGCTGGCAACAGGCGATGTGGCCGGGGTTCGGGAGGCCCTCGAGCATCTTCCACCCGACCGCGTCCCACCCGTGGAGCTGCTCTCGTTGCGCGCCTGGTTCGCCGCACGATCTGGCGACCAGGAGCGCGAGCGGCAGGCGATTGAGAAGCTGCTCGAGCGCGCGCCTGCCCGCGTCCAGGCCGTGGAGCGGCTGGCCGAGCTCGAGCTGCTCGCCGGGCGGCCCGAGAGCGCCGCAAGGCTGCGCGCGAAAAGCAGAGCTGGATCGCGCCAAGATCCATTACGAGATACTCGTGACGAAACCCAGCGCAGAGGCAATCCGCGAGTCCGCCCAGATGGCGCGCCTGGCCGAGGTGCTCGACCGCAGGTTCGAAGCCCGCGCCCTCTGGTCGGTGGTGCTGGAACGTTCGCCGGGCGACAAAGAAGCCAAAGCGGCGCGGCGCGCGACTGGATCGCGCCAGAGCGGCCCGCACGGAGATTACGCTCGCCGACCTCGTCGCCGAGCTCGGTCCAGTCCCAGCCCGTGCCGAGCGACCGAGCTCCCAACGTCCGACGAACCCTGCATTCAAGGACGACGCCGAGGCCTGCGGTCTGCGATTCGCGTTCGTCAACGGGGCAACTCCCTCGCGACAGATGCCCGAGACGATGAGCGGGGGCGTCGGCCTGCTCGACTACGACGGCGACGGCTGGCTCGACGTCTATCTTGTCCAGGGCGGCCCGTTCCCTCCCGACCCGAAGGCCCATCCCGCTGGCGACCGCCTCTTCCGCAATCAGGGTGATGGCACTTTCGTTGACGCCACCGAAGCGGCCGGCATCGCCAAGTTCGCGCAGGGGTACGGCCACGGAGTCGCCGTTGCCGACTACAATAACGACGGCCTGCCCGACGTTTTCGTGACCCGCTGGCGCGCTTATGCCCTTTATCGTAACCAGGGTGACGGGACTTTTCGCGACGTGACCATAGAGGCGGGGCTGGGGGAGACCGGGACTGGCCGACTTCGGCCGCCTTCGCCGACCTGGATGGCGATGGCGACCTGGACCTTTACGTCTGCCACTACCTGAAGTGGGATGCCGAGCACCCGCAGATCTGCTGGGATGAGGAGAAAAAGCGAAACAGCTACTGTGCGCCCCAGCGCTTCCATCACATGCCGGATCATCTGTTTCGCAACGATGGCGGCCGATTTGTCGATGTGACAAGCAGAGCCGGAATCAATGATTGGCATGGCCAGGGATTGGGGGTGGTCGCCACCGACCTCGACGACGACGGACGCGTTGACCTCTTCGTGGCCAACGACCAGTCGCCCAACTTCTGGTTTCGTAACCTCGGGGACCTGAAGTTCCAGGAGCTTGGCGAGAGTTCCGGTCTCGCCGGCAACGGCAAAGGCGGCTTCCAGGCGGGGATGGGGGTTGCGTGCGGCGACCTCGACGGCGATGGCCGACCCGATCTGGGGGTCACCAACTTCTACAACGAGTCGATGACCTTCTACCACAACCTGGGAGGCGGGGTCTTCGCCGACCACACCGCGATGATCGGGTTGGCGGTTCCGACGCGGTATCGGCTCGGTTTTGGCACCGCGTTCGTGGATGTTGACAACGACGGGTACCTTGACGTCGCGATCGCCAATGGTCACGTGGACGACTTCCGGCCAGAGATCCCCTACGCCATGCCCGCCCAGCTCCTCCTCGGCAGCGAGGGAGGGCAATTGACCGACGTGAGCGACCGCGCGGGGCCTCCCTGGCAGGTCCCTCGGGTCGGCCGCGGCCTGGCCGTGGGCGACCTGGACAACGACGGCCGCATCGACCTCCTGCTCGTCGCGCAGGACGGCCCGCTCGCCTACTTCCACAACCGGAGCACGGCGGGCCATGCACTGACCCTTCGCCTGGTGGGAACACGCCTCAAATCGCGACGCCATCGGCGCACGAGTGAGTATCGTCGCGGGCGGCAAGCGTCAGGTTGCCTGGCGGTTCGGCGGGGGATCTTACCAGTCGGCCTCCGACCCAAGAATTCACTTCGGCCTGGGCAACGCCGATCGGGTCGAATCCATCGAGGTAGCCTGGCCCTCAGGCCGCGTCGATCGATTTGGGCCTCTGGCCGCGGACGCCGCCTACCTGGTGCGCGAGGGGCAGGCTAAGCTCACGTCCTCTGGCCGGCTTCATCCGTCGACCCGTTCCTCGCTGAGTCGCCGGGTCTGGCCGGTTTCGATCGACCCTTGCCCTGCGGTCGATCACTTGAGCACATAGGCCACCGCGCTCGCTGGCGCCAGCCTGATCGAGACACTGTCTCCGCTGACCATGACCGTCTCGCCGCCGCCCATGATAGCAATGAGTTGCTTGCCGGGCTGGGCATCGATCGACCGCGGCGCTGAGCGGCACGGTGGTGGGCGCAGCACCTCGATTGAGGGTGATCACGATCGTCTCGGTGGGGTCCCGACGCGCGTAGACGTAAACGTTCGGGTCGGCGTACAGATCAATGAGCGTGCCGCGGCGGAGGGCCGAATGGGTACGGCGGAGGGTGATCCAGTCGCGGGTCCAGGTCCACATCCGCTGTTCTTCGGCGGTGCGGCCCGCGGCTTCGAAGGCATTCCTCTTGTCACCTGGGAAACCGCCGGGGAAGTCGCGCCGGTTGTCGGGGTCATCGTTGCCGGGAAGCGCGATCTCGTCGCCGTAGTAAAGCTGGGGCGTTCCCCGGATCGTGAGCGTGAACGCGACCTGCAACCGAGCTCGATCAAGAGTTGCGCCAGGCCATGAGATGAACCGCCTCACGTCGTGATTACTCGTGAGCGTCGTCAGCCGCGCCGGGTCTGCATAGAGAGCATCAGCCCGCAAACTTCTGCGCAGGTCAGTCATCGGCGCTTTGCCTGAGAACACATTGACGCTGGCAAACCAGGTCGGGAAATCAAAGACCGAATCAAACCCAGTGTCGATGCCATCCCAGCCTTTGGCTCCCCCCAGAAAGAAACCGGTGTGAACCGGGTCGATGTCCATCACCTCGCCGACAATCGTCAAGCGAGGATACTGCCGGTGCAGAGCGCCGCACAGGTTGCGCACATAAGGTCGAGGAAGATACTGGGCCGTGTCCTCGCGGATGCCATCAATCTCCGTTGTGCCCACCCACCAGAGCGAATTCTGGATCAAGTACCGGGCCACCTCGGGCTCGTCTTGATTGAGGTCAGGCGAATCGTCGCTGAACCAGCCGTCAAGGATCGGGGTCCGGTCAGCGGCGGCGGTGTGCGGGGATGACAGCAGTTGGTTCTGAAACGAATTCGGCTTGTGGCGAAGCGCGGTTCCATGAAACCAGGCGGGCAGCGGTGGCTCATTCAGCCAGGGATGGCGCAAACCCACCTGGTTGGAAACCTGGTCCTGAATGACCTTGAGTCCCCGGGCATGGGCCTTGGTCACAAGCTCTCGCAGGGTTTCCAGGCTGCCGAAGTGGTCCTCAACAGAATACAAGTCCACCGCGTGGTAGCCGTGGTAATAAGTATAAGGGCACCAGGGCTTATCACATTCATAAATTCCGTTGAAGTTATCATACCATGGATTGAGCCATAACGCGGTGACGCCCAGCTCCTGGAAATAGGCCAGGTGATTGATGATTCCGCGGAGATCGCCACCATGCCAGCCGCGAGGGATGTTGCGACCATTGGCCTCGCGCGGCGAATCGGCGGGAGTATTGTTGGCCACGTCACCATCGCTGAAACGATCGGGCATAATCAAGTAAATCACATCATCTTGAGTGATTCCTTGTCCGCCCCCAAAAGTCCTGGAATCAACCGGAGACTCCAGCCGGAAGGGGACTGTCGTCGATCCCGCCTGGGTCTCGAGCTCGAGCAGGGCATTGCCCGCGGGAGCCTTGGGATCAATCGCCAGACTCACGAACAAGTACGTACCGCGCTCATTGGTCCGCACTTCCGATGGCACGACGTCGCGCCTTGATGAACCAACTTTCGCGCCCTGAAGGTTCCGGCCCCGAACGAGCAACCTGACCGGGTTCAAGGTATGGCCGGGCCACCAAGTGGGAGGGTTGACTTTCAGGACTGCGGGCAAGGGGGGCTCACTCGCCCGGTCGGAGGATGGTTGCACAGCGAAAACAGAGAGAATCGCGCAAATGAGAATGGCATTCATCGGCCTACCGTATCAGTACGCGTCGCGGTGCTCTTGAGTTGGTTCGACCTTGCGCCGAAGTTGCTCGACTCGCTGTTTTAGATCCTCATTCTCGCGTCGCAATTGTTCCAGTGTCTGAGACCGGCGAGGCAACCGCTGCCCTTCGCGAACAACCGACCTTAATGCCACCTCACGAGCCTGCAGAACGGCTTCTTGCGCACGCATCATCTGCATCCGCTCGCGCGTGGTCCACGCCACTGGCACCAGCAGGAGGGCGATCGCCGCAGTCAGCAGCAGAAGCGTTCGCAACGAGAACTGGAATCGAGGACCGACAGAATTCATGGTGGACTCAAGCCAGCAGCTTTCCGACATACCTGCCCCTCGTTGACGGTGGGCCGTTCGGGGCGGCCCTGGTGGCGATAGATCAGCCTGGAGTGGTCGACGCCCAGGCAGTGGAGGATCGTGGCGTGGATGTCGTGGACGTGGAGCCGGTCTTCGATGGCGTGCAGGCCGACCTCGTCGGTCCGGCCGACCGTCGATGCCCGCCTTGACGCCGCCGCCGGCCATCCACATGGTGAAGCCGTAGGGGTTGTGGTCGCGGCCGTCGCCTTTCTCGGACATCGGCGTGCGGCCGAACTCGCCGCCCCAGACGACCAGCGTCTGGTCGAGCAGCCCGCGCCGCTTGAGGTCCTTGAGCAGGCCGGCGACCGGCTTGTCCATCGCCAGGCAGTTCTTGGCGTGGTTCCCCTCGATGTCCTGATGGGCGTCCCACTGCGCCCCCGCGCCGCAGTAGAGCTGGACGAACCGCACGCCGCGCTCGACCAGGCGGCGGGCCAGCAGGCAGAGCCGGCCGTAGCTCTCGGTCGCCTTGTCGTCCAGGCCGTAGAGTGAGCGGGTCTCGTCGGTCTCGCTGGCCAGGTCGACGGCCTCGGGGGCCTCGGCCTGCATGCGGAAGGCCAGCTCGTAGCTCTGGATCCGGGCGTCGAGCTCGGACTGGTCGAACCGCGACTGGAGATGCCGGCGGTTGAGCTGGTCCAGGAACTCGAGCTTGCCGCGCTGGCGGTCGAGCGCCGATCCCGGCCGGCGTGCGCAGGTTGGCGATCGGCTCGGCGCCGCCGCTGAGCCGCGTGCCCTGGTAGGCGGCCGGCATGAAGCCCGTGCCCCAGTTCCGCGGGCCGCCGGCGACCGGTGCCGCTGGGATTGTCCTGCATCACGACGTAGCCGGGCAGGTTCTGGTTCTCGGTCCCCAGGCCGTAGGTCACCCAGCTTCCCAGCGAGGGCCGGCCGCCCAGGATCGAGCCGGTGTTCATCTGGCAGACGCCGCCGACGTGGTTCAGGCCGTTGGACCAGCACGAGCGGATCACGGCCAGGTCGTCGACGCAGGTGGCGATGTGGGGCAGCCAGTCCGAGACCCAGAGCCCGCTCTGGCCGTGCTGCTTCCACTTCCGCTTCGAGGCCAGCACCGGCGAGTGGAACTCGCCCATCGGCGTGATCACCGGCTTGAAGCTCGGCGGCAGCGGCTTGCCGGCCAGCTGGTTGAGCGCCGGCTTGGGATCGAACAGGTCGATGTGGCTCGGCCCGCCCTCCATGAACAGGAAGATCACGCTCCTGGCCGTCGCCGGCCTGTCCAGACCAACGATGAATCGTTCAAGCTGGCCGTGGCCGGCGAGCCTGCTTTTGCTTCCGCATCGCCCGCCGCTGGCGTTCGCGCGTCAGCAGGTCCAGAAGCGCCAGGGCCCCGAAGCCGCCACCGGCCCGGTGCAGCCAGTCGCGACGCGAGAGCGGGATGGCGTGATGAGGAACCATCATGGGCCGGGGCGAGACGATATTCTGGTCGCTTATCGTGGTCCTCGCGAATACTGGGAAGGCAAGGCTCGCTCGACTTCAAGTCAATCTACATAGAGAAACTCATTCGAATTCAGCAGTACATGGCAGAAATCCACGAGCGGCTCGCGGCGCGATTCGCCCTGTGCCGCCGAGACGCGCCGGGCCTGCGCCGCGAGGAATGACGTGGCGCCTGCAAGCTCTTCGCGCATCGGGCTCGCGGCCGTACGCAAGCTGGTAGGCTGCGACGATCCGCCGGCAATCACCATCGGCACAGGCTCGCGACGCCAGTTGATCGAGCCGATCGGCCAGGGCCGCGGCGCGGGCGAGAGTCCAGGCGCCGTTGATCAGAAGCAGCGCCTGGGTCGGCGTCGTCGTGGTGGTGCGGCGGCCGGCGCTGTTGTATCCGTCGGGGGCGTCGAACGCGTCGAGCAGGGGGTCGCGGCTGTTGCGGATGACTCTGGTGTCGATCGACCGCCGAGGACGGCTTGATTCGGCGCTCGGGCCGCCGATCGCGGTGTCGAGCTCGCCCGAGACGGCCAGCATGGCGTCGCGAATCTCCTCGGCGTCCAGCCGCTGGACCGTTCGCTTCCAGAGCAAGCGGTTGTCGGGATCGATGCTGCGCGCCGTCTCGACCTCGCTCTCGGTGCGCTCGGCCGACTGGCGATACACCGCCGAGGTCATGATCAGCCGGTGCAAGGGCTTGAGCCGCCAGCCGCTCGCCACGAACTCGCTTGCCAGCCAGTCGAGCAGCTCGGGATGCGACGGCGGCTCGCCCAGACGGCCGAAGTCGCTCGATGTCGCCACGAGCCCCTTGCCGAAATGATATTGCCAGACCCGGTTGACGATCACCCGCGTGCTCAGGGGGTTGTCGGCCCGGCCAGCCAGCGCGCCAGGGCCAGCCGCCGCCCGGTCGAGCCAGGCGAGGCCGCCGACGGGTTCGATCGTGGCAGGGGCGGATCGAGAGGACCGAAAGATAGCCGGGCTCGATCGGCTCCGCCTTGCGTCGCCTGGGATCGTCGTCGGCGGGGCGACGGGTCCCACGTCGGTCGCCGTCAACACGCTGGCAGGGGGGGCCGGCTTGAGCGAGTCGAGCCGGCTCAACTGCTTGATCAGCTCGTCGCGTCGCGTTTTCTCTCGGCCCTTGAGCGCCGGATCGCGATCGTGCTCGAGCGACGACCTGGCGGTAGGCCAGAGCGCCAAGCTGCTTCTCCAACGGCGTCCGATCTGTTCCGGCCTTGTCGAGGATGGCCTTGATCTCGTCCGGGAACTTGGCGACTCGCCATCTGGGCCGCTTTCTCGCGATGCAGGCTGCTCGATCGCCGCGATCTGCCCGCGGAGGTCGGCCGATGCCCTTTCCCAGGCCGAGAGCCGATTCTGGTAATCGGCCCACTGTCGCGGGCGTGGCAAGCGTCAGGTCGTCGCGCGGCAAAAGCGGCGTGAAGAACGCCTGGAGCCGGTAATAGTCCTTCTGGAGGATCGGGTCGAACTTGTGGTCGTGGCAGCGGGCACAGCCGATGCTCAGGCCGAGGAAGACCTCGCCGGTCACGTCGGTGATGTCGTTGAGGATGTCGGCCCACTGGCCCGCGAACGTTGCGCTGGTTGAACTCGTAAGTGCCCAGCCGCAGGTAACCCGGTGGCCACCCGCAGCTCGGGGTCGTCGGGGTCAAGCTCGTCGCCGGCCAGTTGCTCGGTGAGGAAGCGGTCGTAGGGTTTGTCGGTGTTGAAGCGACCGCACGACGTAGTCGCGATAGCGCCAGGCGTCGGGACGAAACGCGTCCTGGCGATAGCCGTCCGATTCGGCGTAGCGAACCAGGTCGAGCCAGTGCCGCCCCCATCGCTGGCCGTACCGGGGCGAGGCCAGCAAGCGGTCGACCAAGTCGCTCGTAGGCGTCGGGCGCCTTGATCGGCGAGGAACGCGTCGATCTCCTCGGGAGTCGGTGGCAGGCCCGTCAGGTCGAACGTCGCGCGGCGGATCAGGGTCAGCCGGTCGGCCTCGGGCGCGGGCGTCAGGCCCTTCTCGAGCAGGCCCTTGAGGATGAACCGATCGATCGGGTTCTGCGACCAGTCTGACCAGGGCTCGCCGGGGCTGAGGCTGCACGCGCCGGAAACCGTCGCCGCCATGGGCGGCCGCGGCGGCTGAAACGACCAGAACGTCCGGTCGCCGTCGCTGAACCGGGCCTGGGTGCTGGTGGCGGCAAGCGGGCCTGTTTTCTTGCCAGTGCTCATCGAGCCCGATGTGCCGGCCGCCGGCCAGGGTGCGCCCATCGCCACCCAGCGGGTCAGGACCTCGATCTCGTCGGGCTCGAGCTTGCCGGAAGGCGGCATCTCGAGCCCCTCGTAATTCACCGCCTCGACGAGCAGACTTTCGTCCGGCTTGCCGGGCACGACCGCCGGCCCGCTCTCCCCTCCCTTGAGCATCGCCTCCCGCGAGTCGAGCCGCAGGCCCCCTTTCTGCTTCTCGGCCCCGTGGCAAGCGTTGCATTTCTCAACCAGGAGCGGCCTGACCCTCTGCTCGAAGAACCGCACCCGCTCTGCTTGAACCTTGGAGTCGGCAGGCCCAGCTTCGCCCGCGATCACTGGGGATACGTATGCGGCCAGTGCGAGCAGAGTCGCAATCAGAGGCCGCGTGTTGCCAGACTGATGCCGCCTGCTTATCTTCATCGGCACGGTCCTCGGAACAGGCCCGACAAAGCTATCATCTGAATGAGAGCCGGTCGTCTCTTCGAGATCGAACCGTCAAGGCCGGAGGTTTAACATCGCTCGATCATAAATCGAACCTCGCCATAACGCCACGGGATTCTCGGGATGCACAAGCGCCCGATCTCCCGACGGGAACTGGCGAGATTCCGATCTTGACACTTCAAGGGCCCGGCACTGACGATACCCATGGTTCCCGAACCCGAAGCCCTGACAGGAGTGGAGAAGTTCGATAAGATAATCTCATGCGACGCACAGCAGCACTGCTCAGCCTGATCGCCGCACTCACAGGCATGCCGCTTCGTCAGGCGGAAGCCGCGGCCGACCTTCGCGCTCGTTCGTGGAGCTTCTGCAACCGGCCAGCCTCGAGATACCCGATGGCGGGGTGGGCGATGATTCCGGAGACACCACGCTTTCCGGGACGCATGTCAACTTCGTCGTTGATCCTCTCCCGTTGATCCGGCCCACTCATCCCGCCACCCGGTCTGATCGCGCCGCCCTCCATGTCCGGCCAAGCTGAAGGCTTGCGGGAGCGAGTTTGGTGGCCGTCGCAACCGCCGAATCGATTCCACGCCTGGCTGCAAGTCTTCCTGTTTTGAGGTCGCTTTCGGAGACGCTCCATCGCCGACGTGTGCCCGCCCTTGGTGCATGTCGGTCCGATCCATTCACGTCCCGAAACACCTACTGAGAACAGGAGTTTTGCCATGCGCTATGCGCGAGATCTCCAGACCTTCCGTGCGTTCACGCTGATCGAGCTGCTGGTGGTGATCGCCATCATCGGCGTGCTGATCGCCATGCTGCTCCCGGCCGTGCAGTCGGCACGCGAGGCGGCTCGCCGCATGCAGTGCTCGAACAACCTGAAGCAGATCGGGCTGGCGATGCACAGCTACCATTCGACGCACGACACTTTCCGCCCGGCTACATCACCGCGACGATGAATCAGCAACCCGAACAGCCCCGAGACCGGGCCCGGCTGGGGCTGGGGCTCGCTGCTGCTCAACAACCTGGAGCATTCGGCCGCTCTACAGCGCAACCAATTTCAGCCTGCCGATCACGGTCCCGGCGTCAGCGACGGTGCGAACGGTGAGCCTGTCGGTGTTCCTCTGCCCGAGCTCGACTGGCGGCAGCGGCCCCGTGCTGCTCAAGGACTCGGCCGGCAACGTGCTGATCACCGATCTATCGCCCGGCCAGTACGTCGCCTCGGCCGGTCAGCTCGAGGTCGAGGAATTCCCGGCCAGCAACAATGGCGTGTTCTACCGCAACAGTCGCAACGGTATTCGCGACATCAGTGACGGTTCGAGCACGACGCTGATGGCGGGCGAGCGCTCCCGCAACGTCGCGGACGCCACCTGGGTGGGAGCGATTCCCTATTCACGGGTCTGCACGAACCCGAAATGGCCGATCCAAGATTGCGCGACGGCGAATGTGATGATCCTCGGGCACACTGGCCCATCACCGGATCAGCGGTGGGTGGACGTGCCAAACTACAAGGGTGCGGGGGCGGACGATTTCTGGAGCCTGCATCCCGGCGGCTGCAATTTCCTGTTCTGCGACGGCTCGGTCCGATTCATCAAGGAGACGATCAACCCGAGGATCTTCAGCTTCCTGTCCACACGCGCAGGCGGAGAGGTCGTCTCCGCCGATCAGTTCTGAGTGTACTTGGTGTATCAGGGCTTCGGCTTGGGATGAAGTGGCTTCGTCAGCTTCGTCCGCCATTCGGCGGCCTTTTCCGCTCGGCCCCAGGCCTCGTAGAGCCGGACGACTCGCTCGCCAGCCTCGCCGATACGGTACCGGGCGTACAGCGGGGAAATCTGCCCCTCACGGGCCTTGAGGCCCTCGTAACCCTGGACCAGCAGAGGCTCGGCCTCGGCGTACTTCTGCTGCGCCAGCAGACGTCGCCGAGCAATGATTGGGCGAGGAATCGTGGTCGGAGACTCGGGTTGCTTCTTCTGGAGGATGGCCACGCACTCGACCAGGATCGGTTCCGCTTCCTTCTGCCTTCCGTGCCGAAGCATGTCCTCACCCTGTTTTGCCAGCTCGATGCCATACGCAGCCGAGTCCGGCCCGTCCCTCTTCCTCACCGCCGCCAGCCACTTTCGCCGCCAGACATCGGCTCGACTGGTCTGCCCCTGTTCTTCCAGGCAGTCACACAAATCAGTGACAATCCGGCCAGCCGCCACATGAATGAAGCCGAGTCTTTCGATGCCGGCCGCTGCCTGTTCGGAACAACGCCAAGGCCTTTTCCGGGTTGCCGGCGGCCAGATAGGCCAGGCCCAGGTTATCCATCGTGTAGATTGTGTACGGATGGTAGGCCCCGAGAGTCATCACGCGTCCGTCCCGCACCTGCTCGGCCAGCGAGACCGCCTCGGCCTTCCTCCCGAAGGCCCGGTACATGCGCGCCAGGTTGTCGAGGATGCAAGGGTGTTCGGGTGGTCGGGCCCGAGTCTGCGGCACCAACCTGTCCCGAGCCTCCTCATACAGGGCAAGGGCCTGCCTCATCTTCCCATTGCCCTGGTACCTGCTGGCAAGATTGTTCAGCGCAACAATGGCAAGCGGGTGGTCGACACCGTATTCCTTCACGCGGGCGTCTCGCACCTGCTGGGCCAGGGCGATCGCCTCGGCTCCTTTGCCGACGAAGTCGTATACCGCGGACAGGTCTTCGAGAACGTCGATGGTCTGGGCATCGTCGGGCCCGTGTTTCTTCAACAGGGCGTCTCGGACCTGCTCCAGCAGGGAACAGGCCTCGCTCGCCCTTCCGGCCTTCCAGTACGCCACGGCCAGAGTCGTGCCCGGTGGCGAGAGTGTCCCGATGATCGGCTCCGAGCATCCGCAGCCTGGGCGTCCCGCACCTGCTCGTACAGCGATAAGCATCGTTCAATTCTCCGAGGTCCTTCAGGGCAGCGGCCTGCTGGGACATGGCGGCGAGTGTGTCCGCGTGGTCCGCGTCGAGCTGGGCTCGGCGGATCGCGAGCGCCTTCGTGAACATCGCCTTCGCCTTGGCGGCATGGCCCAGGGCCCGGTACGTCCGGCCCAGTCGATCTTGCAGATTGGCCACGACGAGCGGATCGCCGACCGCGTCTCCTTCCAGGTCGGCGGCCGCTCGGTCCAGCCGGTCGCCGAGGATGGCCCGTAACGGCCGGCCTTCCTTCTCCTCCGCACGAGGGTCGAGATCGCTGAAGACCGACGCCAGGATCTCGCTTCGCCTTTTCGATCTGTTGCAGCCGCTTCTGCGCCTGTGCGTTGGCTTTCTTCTCGCCCTCGGCGCGATCGGCTTCCGCCTTGCGGGCTCGATTGGCCCGAATCAGTCCCCAGGTCGTGCCCGCGATGCCGCCGACGCAGCAAGAAGGAAGATGATCGAGGCCGCCAGCACGGCGCCCCTGTTCCGCCGGACAAACTTGCTGAGGCGATAGCCGGCCGACGGCGGACACGCTTCCACCGATTCGTCCGCCAGATAACGCTGGACGTCTCGCGCCAGTCCGCTCGCCGTCTCGTAACGACGGGAACGCGTCCTTCTCCAGGCACTTCATGACGATCCAGTCCAGCTCGCCTCGCACCAGCCTGGTCAGTCTCACCGGCTCCAGTTGCCGCTGAGCCGCCAGGCTGGGCAGCGAGTCGCTGTCGCTCAGCCGGGCGCTCGGCCGCGGCGGCTCCTCCTCCTTGATCAGCCGGAGCAGCTCATGCCAGGCCGCCTCCTGGAAACGCTGCCTCTCCAGCGGCGTCGTCCCGGTCAGCAGCTCGTAGAGGATCACGCCCAGGGCGTAGATGTCCGACCGCGCGTCCACGTCGAGGTTGTTGAGCTCGGCCTGTTCCGGACTCATGTAGAGCGGCGTGCCCAGTACCACGCCGTGGGCCGTGTGCAGCGTGCGCTCGGTGAGCGGCTGCTGGATCGCCTTGGCCAGCCCGAAGTCGATCACTTTCGGCACCGGATGGCCGTCGTACAGGCAGACCAGGATGTTGCTGGGCTTCAAGTCTCTGTGGATCACGCCCTTGGTGTGGGCGTGCTGCACGGCCTGGCAGACCGGTACGAAGAGTGCGAGACGCTGGGCGATGGTCAGGCGGGCGTCGTCGCAATACTGGGTGAAGGGGACGCCCTTGACGTACTCCATGACGAAGAACGGCCGGCCCGTCTCGGTCGTGCCGCCGTCCAGCACCTTGGCGATGTTCGGGTGGTCCATCAGAGCCAGGGCCTGCCGCTCCGCCTCGAACCGGGACAGCACGGTCCTCGAGTCCATTCCCGCCCTGATGAGCTTGAGTGCCACGATCCGCCGAACCGGCTCTGTCTGCTCGGCCTTCCAGACCGTGCCCATTCCCCCTGCGCCAATCTCCTCGAGCAGCCTGTAGCGGCCGGCGAGCACGGTGCCGACGCCCTCGCCCGTGGGAACAACCCTGGAGGCTGTTGGACCGGCGGTGACTTCCGTCCAGCCGGGAGGCCTTGCCGGTTGGTCGAGGATCCCGAGGGTTTTCAAGTGCGCCGCGAGCAACTGCTCGATCCGCCGTCGCAGTGCGACATCGCCGGCACACGCTTCTTCCAGGAATGCCTGCCGCTCGGCCGCGGTCGGCTTCTCCAGGGCCGCGACGAATAGTGATTCTTCGTTCATCGCTCTAACTTCCAGTCTTCATAATATATGTACGCTCTTGACAGAGGTGGCCCAAGTTCATTGAATGGATGCTGCATGTCTTCTCGCTGTTGAAACATCTCCAGTTCGGACTGAAGTCCCCGAACTCCTGAAGTGATTCGAGCTTGCGCCAGCCATTCAATGATCCTGGGTCACCATCGTCCATGAAGCGTCGTCGAATCGGTTCCCGAAACCCTTGATGCGGATCCGGCTCAATCCTGGATCAGGATGTTGTCGCCGGTTCCGCCGTCAAGGACGTCCTGACCCGGCCCGCCGATGAGGATGTCGTCCCCGGCGTCGCCGATCAGTGTGTCGTTGCCATCGCCACCGATGAGGATGTCATTGCCGTCGCCGCCATTGGCCGTTAAGGCGATCGCGGCGGCGGACAGGCCCGATGGCCTCACCACGTCATCGCCACCCAGCGCGTTGATAGTCAGCCGGTCGTTCGCGGCCTCGGCACCGGTGATATTCACCTGAGCAGCCAGGCCGAGTGACGGCTACTCCGCTCGCATCGCCGGCGACGGTGATCACATCGTTCCCGTTGGTGCCGTTGACGATGACGGAATCCGCCGAGCCGTCCCCCACGCCGCTGCCTGGAACACCGGCAAGGTCAAGATTGACCTGGGTGACGTCGGTGCCCGACAGGTCGTTGACGGTGATGGTGTCAGCGCCGCCGCGGGCGTTGAAGTTGATCCCCTCGACGCCGTTGAGATCCATCGTGATGCTGGCCACATCGCGAGTGAAGCGAACGCGGCTGCCGTTGGCGGAGATATCGATCTTCTCGTTGATGTTTGCGCCGTTGAACAGCATGGTGTCGAAGCCGGCCTGACCTTCGACGGTGTCGCTGCCGTCGCCGGGGTTCCAGACGAAGGTATCGTCGCCGGCGCCCATCGAGAGCCGACGTCGTTGCCTCGCCCGCCGTTGACGAGGTCTGCACCCTGGCTGCCGATGAGCAGGTCCGTACCATCTCCGCCGTTCAGGGTCAGCGCGATCGCATTCGCCTGGAGAGCGCTCGCGTTGATGACGTCATCGCCCGCGAGGGCGTTGACCGTGAGCTGGTCAATCGCCGCTTCATTCCCCGAGATGTGCACCGTGGCGGTCAGTCCCGTGACCGCGATGCCCGATGCCGAGCCGGCAACCTTGATGGTGTCGGCCCCACTGGTGCCGTTGACGATCACGGTATCCGCCGCACCGTCGCCCACACCGCTGCCTGGAACACCGGCAAGGTCGAGATTGACCTGGGTGACGTCGGTGCCGGACAGGTCGTTGACGGTGATGGTGTCGGCGCCGCCGCGGGCGGTGAAGTTGATCCCCTCGACGCCGTTGAGATCCATCGTGATGTTGGCCACATCGCGAGTGAAGAGAACGCGGCTGCCGTTGGCGGAAATGTCGATCTTCTCGTTGATGTTTGCGCCGTTGAACTGCATGGTGTCGAAGCCGTCCTGGCCTTCGACGGTGTCGCTGCCGTCGCCGGGGTTCCAGACGAAGGTATCGTTGCCGGCGCCCATGAAGGCCACGTCATTGCCTCGGCCGCCGTTGATGAGGTCGTTGCCATCGCCGCCGATCAGGTTGTCGTTCCCGGCACTTCCGGTGATCTGGTCGTTGCCCGTCCCACCGTCCACGGTCAGTTGAACCACATTCGCGGGCAAACCCACGGCGCTGACCGTGTCATTTCCGCCGAGCGTTTTGAGAACGAGCGAGTCATTGGCGCCCTCGGAGCCTTCGACCGACACGAAGTATGGCAGGCCGGCGACGACATAAGTTGGAACCCGCACCGATGACTGAGACCGCGTTGCTGGCATTGGTGCCGTTGACGATGACGGTATCGGCCGCGCCGTCGCCGATGCCCGAGCCTGGAACACCGGACAGGTCGAAGTTGAGCTGGGTGAGGCCGGTGCCGGTCAGGTCGTTGACGGTGATGGTGTCGGCGCCGCCGCGAGCGGTGAAGTTGACTCCCTCAACGCCATTGAGATCCATGGTGATGTTGGCCACATCGCGAGTGAAGCGAACGCGGCTGCCATTCGCGGAGATGTCGATCTTCTCGTTGATGTTCGCGCCGTTGAAGAGCATCGTGTCGAAGCCGTCCTGGCCTTCGACGGTATCGCTGCCGTCGCCAGGATTCCAGATGAAGGTATCGTTGCCGGCACCCAGGAAGGCCTCGTCGTTGCCGCGGCCGCCGTTGATGACGTCGTTGCCGTCGCCGCCGATCAAGACAGTCGTTGCCGTCGCCGCCGGTGATCGTGTCGTTGCCCGCCCCGCCGTCCACGGTGATTGCGATCAGTGTCGCCAGGCCATTCGAGCCGGTGAACGTGTCGTCCCCGCCATTCATGTTCACGACCAGGTTTTCGGTCGTGCCGATATCCACCGAGAACGGGGCGGGGTCGACGCGGTCGAAACGGACGCGAGTGCCGTTGGGAGTGACGGTAAACGTCTCCGCGCCATTGCCGCCGTTGACCTCGACAGTGTCGATGCCGGTGCCGCCCTCGTTGAGGTCGGTGTCGTCGCCCGGGTTCCAGATCATGCGGTCGTTGTCCCCCTGGCCGAAGACCTGGTCATCGCCGTCACCGCCGGTCAGTGTGTCGTTGCCATCGCCGCCAAACAGCAGGTCGGCTGCCGCCCTTGCCAAGAAGTGTGTCGTTCCCCGCCTGGCCGAAGAGCAGGTCTGCGCCCGAGCCGCCGGTTAGCGTGTCGTTGCCGTCGCCGCCGAAGATGTTGGCCTTCGGCAAGGCTCCGTTCGTCTCATTCAGGGAGAGATTGTCGTTGCCGCCCAGGCCGAAGATCTGGATCAGGCTGGTGTTGGCAACCGTGGGCTTCCCGCCCAGGACCGTTACGGCGCCGCTGTTAACCAGGATCGACCCGGCCGCGTCGCGGGAGACCACGATGGTGTTATCTTGCGCATCGCCGATGACCGTCAAATCCCTTGTGCGGCGGAGAATGTGGCGGTAACCGCCGGCAGAATGCGGCGATCGAGCAATTCGAGGCCGGTGAGGTCGGCCAGACCAACGCGTCGCGACGGCCGTTGACGGCCCGAGCGAGCTGGTCTGAGCATTACGAAACTTAGGCTTCCACATGAGCATCATCTCCAAGGTTGTAAGGAAGGCTCGGGAGCCCGAAATGCTCCCGAACGGTATCTGGTTACGGACCTTCGGCGTCTGGCCCTGCTCGAACGGACGGTCAGCCCGTCGAACGATGTTTTTGGCGATCCCCTGGAAGGCCGATGCCGTTGCCGAAGGCCCTGAGTTATCTGGATCGCATTCTCACGCCACTACCGGACAAAAACCTTCTCGGCGTGTTCAAGATGCCGGAGCGAGTCCTGTTCAATAAGCGCGATTCTACCGCCGTCCGAAGACAGGAATTTGGTCGCGGCATAGTCAGGACCTCTTGCCGGGCGTATCGAGGTTCGACGCGTTTTGCCCGAACCTGGCACGAAGGCAGCCGCTTCTGGGTCGGATGGCTCTGGACTCGAATTTGCGGTCCCCTTGACCTGAGCTCATCCCGTACCGTACGCGAAACACTCCCCTCGGTCTCGCCCGGTGGACCAGACCGGTGTCTGGTACTCCAAGGATAGAGTGCCGTCTCTACCCTGTTCGGTTACGTTGGACTCGACTACTTTGGTTTTCTTGCCTCCTCTGCGGCGTCAGAAATCGGCTCAGGGGCACGGTGCCGTGTTGGATCGGCCATGCCCGTCACCCTTCCATGCGCCGTGGAGGCTCGAAACACGTCAGGTCAGATTTATTTTTTCTTCAACCCGAGGAGATCCCCTGGTTCCGAACCGGTGAGGGCCATCGTGCAGCATGAGTGACGTTCCATGGAGCGTGACCTCAGGATACTCGTTACAGGCCTGGCGCTTCCGCCCGCCGGATCTCGAAACGGCCGTGCCGGAAATTTCATCGCTCCGCCCTTGTCAGTTCCCTGCTATACTCACCGGAGACGATGCTGACGCTCCGGAGTCGCTCCCCTGTTGCGGAGGCCGCGCGAGACATCCGCTCAAGGTTCGAAGAGATGGTGCGATGAATGAGGAAATGGTGTTCGCCGCCGCGCTGGAGAAGGCGAGCGCGACCGAGCGGCAGGCTTATCTGGACGAGGTCTGCCGCGGCGACGCAAGCCTGCGGCAGCGCGTCGAGCAACTGCTCGCCGCCGACGAGCATGGCCAAGGAATCCTCGACCGCGGCCTGGACGCTCCCGCGATGCCCGTCCTCCCTCCGAGCCGCCTCTCTCGTCCGATCGGCTCTTCGACAAACGATTCAAGCTTCGGCAGAAGCTTGGCGAGGGGGGTATGGGAGAGGTCTGGGTCGCCGACCAGATCGAACCCGTGCAGCGGCGAGTCGCGCTCAAGCTGATCCGGCCCGGTCTCGACTCCGCCCGTCTGCTCGCTCGATTTGACCAGGAGCGACAGGCGCTGGCCCTCATGGACCACCCCAACATCGCCAAGGTCTTGGATGCGGGCATTACCGAGGCCCAGGGGTCAGCCGGCGGGTCCCCGGGGGTCCCCTATTTTGTCATGGAGTTGATCAAGGGGGTCCCGATCACCGAGTATTGCGACAGGGCCAGACTATCTCCGAGACAGCGACTGGAATTGTTCATCCCGCTCTGTCATGGCGTACAGCACGCTCATCAGAAGGGCCTGATTCATCGCGATCTGAAGCCCTCCAACATCCTGGTCGCGCTGTACGACGGCAGGGCCGTGCCGAAGGTGATCGATTTCGGCGTGGCCAAGGTGACCGGGCCGCGGCTCACCGAGCATAGTATCTTCACGGAGGTCGGCTCGATCGTGGGCACGCTGGAATACATGTCGCCCGAACAGGCGGAATTGAACAACCTCGACATCGACACGCGGAGCGACATCTACGCGCTCGGCGCGGTGCTGTACGAACTGCTCACGGGAACAGTGCCCTTCTCGCGGAAGGAATTGCAGGGGGCTGCCTTCACCGAGATGCTGCGGGTCATCAAGGAGGTTGACCCGCCGAGGCCGAGCACGAAGCTGTCGAGTTCGGGGACGTTGCCCAGCGTCGCGGCCGACCGGCAAACGGAACCGCGGAGATTGATCGCCCTGATTCGCGGTGAGCTCGATTGGATCGTGATCAAGTGCCTGGAGAAAGAACGATCGCGGCGTTACGAAACCGCCAATGGACTGGCGATGGATTTGCAGCGCTACCTCGCGAATGAGCCGGTCCTGGCCGGGCCGCCATCGGCGACCTATCGCCTCCGGAAGTTCGTCCGCCGCAACCGCGGGTCGCTTCTGGCAGCGGGCGCCTTGATCGCGACGCTGATCGTCGGCGGTGGGGCGCTCCTGGCGATACGGGCCGAGGCGAGCCGCAATCGGGCGGCTCGCGAGGCCCGGGCAACCGCCAGCGCCGCTGCCGCCGTCCGCACGGCCCGCGAGCGGATGGGCGAGGCCTGGCTCCTCGCCGAGGACCCCGATCGCATGCAACAGTCGACCGACGCTGCCATCGCCGAGCTCCGCCGGGCCGACGAGTTAGTCGACTGGTGAACCACTCTCGGATGCGGCACGTGTCGACCTGACCGCCGCCCGGCAGGACGTCGAGGATCTCGCCCGACATACTCGCCTCCTCGTCGCCGGTACGGCCAATCTGCTGGCAATTTGCCGATGAGCTCAACGGGCAAAATCGGCAGCAGGCGGAAGCCGACTTCTGCACTCGACAACGCGAGGTTTTCGCCCGGTTCGGCCTCGACCCGCTCACGGTACCCGCCGAGGAAGCCGCCCGGACGGTCGCTGCCAGCCGACTCCGCGATGCCCTCCTCGGCATGCTCCTCGAGTGGCAGCTCCACGCCGCTGACCCCGGCACGAAAGACCGGCTCGGGCAGGTGGTCTCCGCCGCCAGGCGGCTGTCTGGCGGGGCTTACGCCCGCTGGCAGGACCTGCTCGACCGCAAGGACGTCACGGGATTGGTCGCTTTCGCCGCGTCCCCGGACGGCCTGGCGTTTCCCGCGAGTCTCGTCGCTGCCCTCGGCCGCGACCTCTCCGCCTGCCGGGCAGTTCCCGGCCTGTCGCACCTACCTTCGCGCCGCCACCGACCGCTACCCCCAAGATGCCTGGCTACATGTCAACCTGTTCGGAATTTGCCGCGATATCGAGCCAGCGGAACCCCGCGAGGCCCTGCGGCACATTGCGGCGGCATGCGTACTGCAGGCCCGACAGCGCCTTGTTTCACTACCAACTAGGCACCTGTTACTCGAAACTAGGAGCGTACGACCTGGCGGTGCCGGCCTACCTCAAATCGATTGCGCTCTACCCCAATTCGGCCATTGCGTATCAATCGATGGGGCTCGACCTGGCGAAGAACAAGAACGAAAACGGGGCGATCGCGGCGTTCAAGGAAGCTGCTCTCCGGCTCAGTCCGGATCAGCCCCGGGCGACCCTCTACCATGCAATGGGCCTGATTGCTCTGGGCCATCCCGCAGACGCCGTTCGTGAGATTGTCGATGCCCTCGACCGATTCCCCTCCTGGGCTGACGACCCGCAGCATCAACTCCGCTACTGCGCCGCGTGCGCCGCCGTGAACTGCGCCGATGGCAAGGGATCGCCGCCCGTGTCGCTGGCGGAACGACAGACGTACCGAAAACAGGCCCTCGACCTGCTTGCCGCTGATCTGGCCGCCCTGCCGAAGCTTGCCGCCTCCGACCCCGAGTTCGTCCACAAAACCCTGCGGCACTGGCTCGTGGACGGCGACCTGGAGAGCGTCCGACCCCCGAGGACCGCCAACCTGCCGCCCGAGGAAAGGAAAGGCTGGGAAGAGCTTTGGGCAAAGGTCAAATCGCTGAGCGACCCCATCGTCCCGTCCGAAGCGCTCTGAATCTCCATGACCGGTCGCGGCACAGCGAAGCCCTGTGCTCGTCAGCCCTCGATGCGCCATTCGAGCCCGAAACACGTCAGGCGGGGCTGGAGTTTTTCTCTGGATCGGTGCCCGCCATCGCGGCGTACAGCCATGCACGGGCGTACCGCCAGCCGCGATCGGCCGTAGAGAGGGAGATTTCCAGGCAAGCAGCCGCCTCCTCCAGGGTCAGGCCGCCGAAATCGCGCAGCTCGACGAGCTTGGCCTTGAGCGGCTCGCGGAGTGCGAACTGCTCCAGGGCCCCGTGCAAGGCCAGTACGTCCTGCGGCTGCGCGCTGCGCTAAGGTCATCGAGATCCGCGTGCTCGCGGCGCATGCCTCCGCCATGCCTCTTGCGGCCCTTGCGGCGGGCGTTCTCGACAAGGATGCGACGCATCGCTTCGGCGGCGGCTGCGAAGAAATGTCGGCGATTTGCCCAGATGGGGTCACTGGCTCGGGGAACTCCGTCCTTCTCGCCCTCCACCAGCCGCAAGTACGCCTCGTGGACCAGCGCCGTGGCGTCAAGAGTCTGCCCCGGCTTCTCCTGGGCTAGCTTCTGCGCCGCGAGTTTACGGAGCTCATCGTAGACGAGCGGCAATAACTCGCTGGCCGCGAGCGGCTCGCCGCGGTCAATCGCGTCAAGGACACGGGTGACGTCGTTCATCGTCTCTTGACTCCGACCCGGTCCCAGGGTCCTGACCGAAACCCCACCGCTCGGCTCGCGACGGCAGCGTCTGCCCGATCAGTCGTATTGGAACCGTTCGGGCAAGCTGCTGGCGCGGCAAGATGAGCCGCCCTTGCTCCAGTGTAGCGGGATCGCCGGTCGCGGTCATGGAAATTTCCGCTGGTCAACGCGTCCACGTGTTACCAGGTCACTGCCTGGAACGTACACCAAGCTTCTTTGCAAGGAGGTGTGGAACTTGCACACTTCAAGACAGGACTGATCGCTGGCCGATCTCGTTCCTGGTGCAGAGGCTGGGGAAAGAGCTCACTCCAAGGCGGCTACATCGCCGCTCGGGGGACTAGACTGGCAACCCGGAAAACCTTACACGTCAGTCACTGGGATATCTTGTCCCAAGCGTCTAACTCGTCGCCATCGTAGGCCGTTGCAATCGGTTAAGAAGCGGGCCGGAAGCGGGATGCGCGAGCCGAATCCCTCCTCCCGGCCCCTCCGCGTCAGTCAGACCGAGAAGGTCCCGGACACGTCGTTATCTGACGTCGAGGCGGTGTTACCGGTGATGTTCGTGTTGTCGATGGTCACCGTGCCGCCGGGGAGAAGATCCAGGCCGCCGCCGATGCCCACACCCGCGACTCCGGCGACTCCCGCGGCGCCTGGATGGGCCTGACCGTTCGGTTCCGCCCGGCGCAACGCCCTGGCCGCCGGTGGCGCCGCCGCCCGCGCCACCCGGTCCGCCCAGCCCGCGGTTCGGCCTGGTTGGCGGTGATGGTGATCGGTGGCTGCGACTTGCCGAGAGCCCCTGCGTGTGCCCAGCCTGGGAGCGATGGTAAGTGTGCCGGAAGCGGCGTTGAAGATCGCTCCGCCCAGGCCGTTGCTGCCGGCGCCGCCGTTGCCGCCCGCGCCTCCACCTCCGGAGAAGCCGTCACCGCCAGGGGTTCCAGCCCCGCCACCACCACCAGAGCCGAAACCGCGCGGCGCCCCCGCGACCACCGATGCCGCTGGTGGCCTGGTTGGAAGTGAAATTGACCGTGATCCCGGTGAAGGAGGCGGTACCGGCGTTGGCCAGCCCACCGCCGACGCCGCTGCCGGCGGCGCCGCCGTTGCCGCCGAACCCGCCGATCCCGATCCCGCCGAGCCCGCCGACGCCCAGGTTCCCGCCCTTGCCACCGAGCCCGCCTGCTCCGAAGGCGGCCTGGCCGCCGTCACCCCCTGCGCCGCCGTTGGCCTGATTGCCGTTGAATGTGCTGATGGCAGTATTCGTTCGATTATTCCGCGGCCGGATGACGACGGTTCCGCCTGCGGCATTGAACATCCCGCCACCACTGCCGTCGCCGCCGAGATTTCCGCCGCCAGCGTCGCCTCCCTGGGCGAAGCCGCCCATGCCGCCATGGCCGAAGAGTCGTTGCCGGTCCCTCCAGTGCCGCCGGTGCCGCTGCCGGACATTCCGCCGTTGCCGCCGCGCCCCCCATTGGCCTGGTTGGCCGAGATCGTTACCGCGGCCGTACTGGTGAACGACCCGCCGCCGGCATTGTAACATGCCGCCGCCGGCGCCGTTGCCGGCCCGACCGCCGAGGCCCCCGGTCCGCCCTGACCGACGCCGGCGATGCCGCCATTTGCAAACGCAACGCCGGCGCCGCCGGTCGAGCCGGTGCCATTCCCTCCAAGCCCGCCGTTTGCCGCCCGCGCCGCCGTTGGCGATGTTCAGATTGAAAGTATTCGTGGATCCCTGGAGCGAGACAGTGCCGAGGTTGAATAATCCACCACCTTCCCCCGGTCCGCCCGCGCCGCCGGCACCGCCGGCACCTCCAGTGCCGTCGCCACTGTTCCGGGCGTCCGTTGACATGACAGGGCCGCCGGCGCCGCCGGCACTGAATCCAGCGGCTCCGCCCTGACCGCCATGCCCGCCGTCACAACGTTTGACGAGACGCTTGTGCCGGAAAGCATGAGAGCCGCACCCGCCGCGTTGTAGATCCCGCCGCCGCGCGCGGCGGCCCCGGCACCGCCGTTGCCCCCCTTGCCGCCGGAGGCGCTCTGCCCGTTCCCGACAGGCTGATCCAAGAACACGCCAAACCCACCGTCGCCACCCTGGCCGCCGTCGCCCCCGATGGCCTGGTTCGCGGAAATCGTGCTATTCGAGATGCTCAGCGACCCGGCCCCGTTGAAGATCCCTCCCCCGAGCCCGGCCGTGCCGTCGCCGCCGTTGCCACCGTCGGTGCCATTGCCGCCGTGTGAGCTGAGGCCGGTGCCGCCGGTGCCGCCCTTGCTGCCGATGGCTCGGTTCCCCGTGACCACCACGGACGAAAGCGTCACCTGGCCGCCGCTGTTCAGGAGACCGCCACCCATGTTAGCCAGCCCGTCCCGGATGGTGACGCCGGAAATGTTCGACCTTGCCCTGCAGGACCTGGATGACCCGATCCAGGCTGTTGCCGTCGATGATGGTGTTGCTTGATCCTGCACCCTTGATCGTGAGATTGCTTGTGATGTCAAGGTCGCCGGTGGCGCTCGCGTCCTCATTGGCACCGGCGATCGTCAGTGTGTAGGTTCCGCTGGGCAGGTTGATGGTGTTGGAACCTCCTCGTGCATCGGCGGCCATGATGGCCGAACGCAGCGAGATGTGGCCGCTGGCGTCCTTGCCGGTACGAGATATCTACGGCCACCGTGTCGAGCGTAGTGTTGACCCGGAACGTCGACATCACGATCCGCCCCTCGAGCGGCTCTAATTGCGGAGAGGTCCGCACTCTTCGCCGCCTGGTTTGACCTTCACTTAACCTGCCACTCGGCCGGCACGGCTTCAATGGAAGCTTTCTCACGTTGGAACTCCTCGCTGCATTCGCAGCCGCTTGATCGTTGGTGATCACGGCCTTCATCACCACGTCAGCGATGGCCGACCGTGCTCATCTCCCCTCCATGCGACGCGGGGTTCCGAAACACGTCAGGCGGAGTTCAAGTTTTCTTGGGGATCGAAGGTGGCCATCGCGGCGTGCATCTGAAGGGAGTGGCGGGTATGAAGTGGGGGCCGATGCTCTGCGACGTTTCAAGGGGCAGCAGTCGCGCAGCCGGTCTGGTGGGGAATATCGCCTTTTACTCTTGGCTCTCCAGGTGATGTTAACCTGGTCGGCAATCGTCGAATCAAAACATGCACTAATCGCAAAAATTTCAAAGGGAAATTCATTTGAAACTGATCCAATATCGGAACAACTGGCCGAAGGTGATCCAGCCCCCCTCGTTCTCAAGGGCAAAAGTGAAGCCGTCCCAGATCTTCAGCGGTGACTTGGCGGGGTCGTCGGATTGGAGTCGGTCGCGGAAGCCGGAATCCCAGAACTTCCTCAGGAGATCGATATCTTTCTTATCTTTTGTCAGGTTGCCGAGTGACTTGTAAAAGTCTCGGAAATGAGCCGGCGGGCCAGCGTGGGCGAGTACGATGAGGGCCGTCTGCACCGAGTTATCGAAGCTGCCAGGGAAACGGATCCGTACGAAGTCCTCGGTTTTCCCCCGCAAACGATCATCCTGGAAAATCGACGTGATGACGATCAGGTCTTCCCGGCTCTCCTCGGATTCGATTCTGGGCAGTAGCGCAACGGCCTCGGCGACGACGTTGGGATCTGCTGTCAGGGCCGCGGCCAGGCCGAGGTTGTGCAGGTCGATCGCAGGAACCTGCGCGGCTTCGATCTCCTTGAGGTCGATCGCCTTTCGAACGGCCTCTTTCGCAGCCGCGCGGTTGAGTATTGTGGCCAGGAGGATCGCGTTCGAGGCCCGGAGCGGATGGCCGGCTCGACCGGTTCGGGCGAGTTCGAGCAGGGGGCCGACTTCGAGCCCCTTCGGCATCTTCTGCTGATACTCGAAGAAGGTCGTCAAGACCATCGCCTGCGTCTGGGCATAGCCTCGGCCGGGGAACAGCCTTGCGGCCCCGACGAATAACCAGCCGATGCGCTGCTGCATCAGGGCAAACGCATCGGCCTTCGCCGCGGGAGACAGGCCGCTCTTTGCCAGCTCTTCCAGTGCCTTGACGAAGACCTCATCCTTGAGCAATGCCATCCGGTCGTATTTCCCGAGGAATGCCTCGGCGGTCGGATCAATTGGGAACGACGGCTTTTTGTCGCCCTCGTCGGCCACCGGAGGCCCATCGATCGCCGGAGCGACGTTTGGGGCGAGGAGGAGGATTCCCACGACGGTAGCCACAAACGAATAAGGAAGAATCATGCGGGCCATTCCGGCGTCCTTCGAGAAGAGCTCAAAGAGGCGGGGAGCAAGGCAATCGCGCCGAGCGAGAAGCCATTGTCACCAGCACGATCAATCCGATCAATAATGCAGGCTGGGAGCCATAAATGCCTTCATTGGCCATCGACAGCCGCTTGTTTTCGTTGGCGCGCTTTGGCGGGCGGTTTACGTAATCTGTGATAGCCGATCCAGGAGCTCGAAGAAGTCTCAACGAGGCCGGTTCGTCAACTCACTGGCTCGAGCACGATGGCGTGAGCCAGGGATCGACAACCGCATCGAGACATCGCAATTGTCATCGCGGGCCGTAAAACCGCCTCGCGATTTGAGAAAGCACCCCGGCTCCTGTTTGAAATTCAATCTTGGCCAGCATCCGGCATCTGCCTCGACACCTCGGAATCGACATCACGGTGAGGTTCAGCATGAGCGTCTTGACCATCTCTCACTCGGCACGTCCTGGTGCAACTCCCGAGTTCCGTCTGCGCGAGCGTAATCGATCCAGGCTAATCTGCGAGGCACTGGAGACGCGGCAGCTTCTTTCGACGGCCACTTCCCCGGCGGCTCTCGGTCAGCTCACGGCCCAGCCGAATCTCACGGTTCTGCCGCTGGTTTCGACCGGGCCGACGGGATTGAACCCGCAGCAGATCGCAAGCGCTTATGGCGTGAACCAGATCGCCTTTTCCGGAGGCAAGATCGCGGGCAATGGCGCCGGGCAGACGATCGCCATCGTCACGGCTTATCACGATCCGAACATCAGTTCAGACCTGGCCGCGTTTGACAAGCAATACGGGCTGCCAGATCCCTCGTTGACCGTGGATAACCTGGGCGGTTCGACGACCGACCCCGGCTGGGCACTCGAGACATCGCTCGACGTCGAGTGGGCGCATGCCCTTGCACCGGGAGCCAACATCCTGCTGGTCGAGGCGGCTTCGGGCAGTCTATCCGATCTCTTCAGCGCCGTCAGCACCGCCAGCCAGCAGCCGGGTGTCAGCGTCGTGTCGATGAGCTGGGGCACGAACGAGTTCTGGGGTGAGTCGAGCTTCGACAGCCTGTTCACCACCCCCGCCGGGCCACACGGGCGTGACGTACGTGGCCGCCTCGGGCGACTCGGGTGCCTGGTCGGGCCCGATGTACCCGTCGGTCTCGCCCAATGTCCTGGCCGTCGGCGGCACTTCGCTGACACTTGGCAGCAACGGCAGTTATGGCTCCGAATCGGGCTGGAGCGGATCGACGGGCGGCTTCAGCGGCCTGGATAGCTACTGGTGGACTTACGAGTCTCAACCCTCGTACCAGAACGCCGCCTTGCAAGCGGCGGGTTTGAATTACGGTGTCCGGACGACGCCCGACGTGTCGTTCAACGCCGACCCGAACTCGGGTGTGGCCGTCTATGACTCGGTCTCCTACAGCGGCCAGTCAGGCTGGTTCCAGGTGGGCGGCACCAGCGCCGCGGCACCGGCGTGGGCGGGATTGATCGCAATCACCGACCAGGGCCTGGCCACGGGCGGCAAGGGACCGCTTTCGGGCACGCAGGCCCAGACGCAGCTCTACAGCCTGCCGAGTTCTGACTTCCACGACATCACCACCGGGTTCAATGGCTACCTGGCGACGTCAGGCTATAACCTGGTGACCGGGCTGGGCTCTCCTGACGCCAATGCGGTGATCGCCGGGCTGCTTTCGGCGAATGGGGTGTCGGAGGGAGCCGCCGCTTCACAGGTGATTGTGACTACGCCGACAAGCTCGGTCCACAATACAACCACTCGGTTCGTGCAAACTTCCACAACCCCCACCGCGGCAGGCAGCACGGTCCTGAGCTCACCGGTAGCGAATGTCGCTTCGGCTTCAAGCCAGTCGGCCGGCTCACTGCAAGTGCAGGCGCTGGGCACCCAGGCGGGCACGACGCAGGCACAGACGCAGCAAGGCGGGGTACAAGTTGCCGCCCCGGCGCTACTGAACTCGAGTCCGGCGTCGCCCGCCTCGCTGGGGCAGAGCTTGACTTCGGCTCAGCAGTACACGTCGCCCAGTGTGAGATCGGCGGAGCAAGTCCGGCCGAGCACCTTTGTCGAGGACATGGAGCCCCAACCGACCGCGACACCCGCTGCCACGGAGGGAGAGTCGGAGGTGGAGGCTCCGGCGGCAAAGCAAGCCCCCGCACCCACGCAAGAGCAGCAGCCCCAGGTTGAGGAGGCTGCTCCCGTGGCACCGCCGGTCGCTCCGGATCAGCCGATGTCGAGCCTGTGGATGGACAAGTTCGACCTGGCGCTGGCAGAGGTGGGCATCAGCATGGCGGCCAGGCGGCTGGACCCGATGGTGTCGATATCGACAGGTGTCGAGAAACCGCGAGACGCCGAGGTCCAGCCCGAGTCTAGTTTGAGTCTCTCGGCTGTCGTCGGTGGTGCGGTGGTGGCGGGCGGAGCCTATCGGCTCGTCCTCGGCCGGTCGGATCGAATTCGCCGGCGGTGGCTGCCCGGCCGGTTCCCGGGCCTCTGATCCGAGAGGTAACCGTTCACGAGTCGATGGTGCCAAGCGTACGGAAGGCATCGAGCCGCGTTGTTATTTCCAGGATGCGTCGGTCGATCCGACGCATGGCACTAGCTCCGCAGACAGGCCTTGAATCACGACCTTCGGCCGACGTCCGAACGCTGCGTAGGTGGTTGGTGGCGCCGCCAGCGCCAGTGATTAGGGTGAATGATCCCAGACAGAAGGTAAATAAGTCGATCAACTAGAGAATGGACACCGGCGTTCACCCGAGCCTCGATCAGGTCGAGGTCAGGCTTGTTTGAGGTCGAGACTGGCGAGGATGCTTTCAGGGCTCCACTGGGGATCGGGCAGAACCTGGACGTTCGGTGCGTTCCCGTACTCCTGGCGGACCTCTTCGGGAGCCCGCTTCCGTCCCGCCGCATCGACGGCGCCGGCGAGCACCAGGCGCGTTGGGGCCATCGAGCGGGCGAGGTCCGGCAAGTCGGTGTGTTCGAGCAAGTGGGGAACGAAGTTGCCGAACGGGTACGCATAGTTCTCCGTCTCGGCAATGCTCCGAAACGAGCTCAGGCCCCCTGCGAGGTAAAGGACATCGACGGACTGATCGAGCGCGGCCGCGCATTGGGCCGGAACGGTCGCCGTGCCCCGTGCCGCGACCACGAGGCGCCGACCTGTCAGGTCCGGCCGGGCGCAAGCCGCGGATCACGGCCAGCAGGTCGGTGACGCGTTGGCCGAGCAGAGGCTTGCCCAGGATCAGCGCCGACCAGGAATAGTGCTCCTCGTTGTTGTGCTCGCGGCCATGGCGCGCGGCACCTCGGCCGAACTCGGGCGTGGCGTCACCCAGGCCCCGCAGGTCGGGCGCGCAGGCCGCGCAGCCCTGCTCCGCGAGCCGGCTGGATAGCGCGCCCTCCGACGGCGCGCCGCGGCCGGACGGTTCGAGCACGATGACCAGCGGCCGCTTTGGATCGCTCTTCTCCGACAGGAACAGCCAGGCGGGCACCCATACCTTCGGGGCCGAGGGGAACTCCAGGGCCTCAACCCGCATGTGGCGGAAGGGTGAAGTGGCGAGCGTTGTCGCGCGGCCCTCGGGACCGGGCTTCTCGACGCCCAGCAGGGTTGCCAGATCGACGGGCCGCTTGCTGACGGCGTGCTTCTGGATGAGCGTGAAGGGAGTCTCTCCCCGAAACGACCGAACTACGCTGCCTGACTCGGAGACGTAGAGCGTGCTGTCCGGCTCGGGCGCGGTCTCGGGCTCGACGGTCACGGGCCGGGAGTCGCCCTTCAGCCAGCGCCCGAACCAGGAATAGATCTGGAGTCGCATCGCGTAGGAAAGCCCGTGGGGCAGTGGCGATCCGTACCACGCGAGGCGCTCGGCGTGGCCCAATGTCTTATAGACGGCGCGAAGCTTGCGGAACTCCTCGGTGCCGCTGGTGATGTAGTTCGGCGAGTACGTCCCGAAGAAGTCGCGGTCGCTGACCAGCACGAGCAGAGGCTTCGGGGCCAGCGGATAGAGCAGGTCCCAGCGATCGAAACCCACCGGGCCGGACGCGATGAGATCCTGCTCGGCGTCGTCGGTCGAGCCCGGCGGGATGAAGTTCGCGCAGGCCACGTTCTCGGTGTTGCCGCAACAGGGCGCGGCCGCGGCAAGCCGGTCGTCCACCGCGGCGAGCAGCATCGTGGTGGTTCCCCCGCCCGATTGACCGGTCGAGGCCAGGCGCTGGGGATCGACGAGCGGGTGCGACGCCAGGTAGTCGAGGCTGCGCATGGAGTCCCAGGTCTGGAGTCGGGTGCTCGTGATGCCCTTGAGGATCATCTGGCGGCCTGGGTAGGTATGCTCCTCGTCGGCCCCGAGGCGGCTGCGCGACGGTGACGAGCCGGGATAGTAGGTCCGCTCGCCCTGGCCCATCGGGTCGAACGCCAGCACCACGTAGCCGAGACGCGCGAGGCCCTGGCAGCACTGTTGATAGACCCCGAAGGCCTTGCCGTTGGTCGAGTGCCCCATCTGGAACAGCACGCCCGGATACGGCGGCTTGTCCGTGGTCGGAATGTAGAGATTCGCCGCGACGTGGAATCCGGGCTGACTCTCGTAGACGACTCTTCTCCAACCGATATCCCGCGCGGTCGAAGGAGCCGACCGTCCGGGGGTTTAGAGGCGTGCGCTCGGGCATACCGCCCACCAGCTTCCAGAACGTTTCGCGCACCCACTGCTGCCGGGCTCTGATGGCCGCGGATGTGGTCAACCTGGCGATCTCGGCGTTGCGTAGCTTGTAAGCGGCCTCCGCGAGGTCGCTCAGGAAGTCGGGCAGGCAGCGCGCGTAGTCGCGGTACAGTCCCCTGGGATCGGCGGTCTGGGCCGCCGCCGATTGCTTCAGAAGGGCCCCGGTGGCCGTCAGCGCGAGGAACTCTCGGCGGGTGGGCATTGGCACTAATTCATGGTTCATGAAAGCACCTTCATTTCTCATCGAGTCGCTCCTTGGCGCGAATGAAGCTCGCGGGATGCTGCTCGAGCCAGTCGGCATAGTGCTGGAGCCGGCTCAGGCCGGGGATGACAGCCTCAGCCGATTTGTGAAGTACCTCGACGGCCAGGTCCACGTCGGAGCGGCCCTTGAAGACAATCCCCGCATTGCCGCGATTGCCGTGGTTGCTCTCCTCGTGATAACGAAAGCCGACGGCGCCGAGCCTGCGCATCTCGGTGACATCGGCCGCGATCTCGTCAGGCTGATCGAAGCCTTCCGCCTTGATCTCCTTGGCCCAGCTCTCGAGCGGGATCGGTCGCTCGCGGCCGAGGATCTTCAGGCTGGCCAGCGCGAGCTGAGTCTCTCCGAACTTCCCCGGATAACCCTCGAAGAGCGCCTTGACTTCGGGGAACTGGAGCGCCCGAGATGCCGGAGACGAACCAGAACGGTTTCTCCGTCTCATCGAACAACTCGCGCGCCGCGACCATGCCGCCGGTGTCCTCGGGGTTCGTGCCGCCGACGAGCACCGTGCGGCGGAAGCCCTGCTTCTTGAGCGTGGAGGCGATCCGCTTGAGAACCGTCACCTGTTCCTCGAAGGTGAACGACACGGTGCCTCGAAACGTGCGGGTGGCGCCGGCGAAGCAGCAGTGCGTCAGCGGGAAGACGAGGCCGTTCGCCTTCTCGGCGATCAATACGCTGAGCGCGTGGGCCCAATGCGCGTGCATCCCGACGGGAATCAATGCGCCATGCCCGCTCACGGGCCCGAAGGGAATCAACACCAAGTCGCCCCCGGCCTTCAGGTAGAGTTCGATCTCCCGGCTGGTCATCTCGTCCATGCGGCGAGAGACAAAAGCGGTGGCGGCTGTGCCCTGAGTGGTGGGCTTTTCACCCTGCGCGCTCGCTGCGCCCGACCAGGCGACGCCGGCGAGCGCACTCTTCAAGAGGCTTCGTCGTGGGATGCGTGTCATGAGGTTGATCCTCTCTCGGTGAAGGAAAGCGATGCCGCCCCGATGGTGCGCTGAGGGTATACCGCAACCACGCGCCGTGCAAGCGACCGGTCCAACCAACGAGCATTCCCGCATGGCCGCAACGGAAGCCGCTCCGGCGGCACAGTGCGACGGCCCGGTCCGGCGTCGGCGGCTGCCCGCGGGGCCGACGGCGCGCACGCCGACAGGAGGATCGCTAGCGCAATCATGTAGGATGTATTGTGCATATTCGGATGTCATCACGACTGCGGTGCTGTTGATCCTCGCGCCCCTGTGAGTGAAGGTGTGTCTACAACACCCATATCAATCCGCGGTCAACTGCCGCAAGATCCACCGGGCGGCTGGCTCCCTCCCTTTCGCTCCATCGAGCTGGAGGCGGGGCTCGGCTCCTAGGGCGCGGTAGGCCGCCAGGGCCGGTCCCTGAGTCTGCGCCAGCACGTCGGCGGGAACCTCGCGATTGAGGCCGTCGACCAGGCCCTCCAGCCGCAACGGGCGCGGGGCCAGCGCCGCCGCCACGTCGCAGAGGTCACCTGCCGTCAGCGCCCCGGGCACCACGACGTCGTGCGGCACGTAGCAGAACGGGCTTTGCAGGAGGGATTGATAGCCCGTCAATCCGCCCCGCACAGAGACCGCACGGACGCCGTCCTCGAACAGGCCCCCGAACAGGGCCAGCAGGCCGCCGAGCGGTTCGGCGAGGTTGGGGAATTCTTCGACCCCGAGGGGTACGGCGAGGTTCTGGACCTCCGGGACTCGGAAGCGAGAAGGAATCGCCCCACAACGCTACCCGGCGCGCGTCGAGGTCCTCACGGCTCCGGAGGTGGCGCAGCACCGAGCGGACGTCCCGTAGCCGGGCGCCGAGAAGGGTCTGGCCGAGGAGTCCTTCGCTCGCGGAGAGGGTGGTGCGCGCCCCGGAGTACAGCCGGGAGTCGTCGAACGGGCGGGTCTCCCCGGTTCCGCGGACGTCGGCCAGGCATACGGCCGCCCCCCCGTCGAGCAGCTCGGCGATGCCGCCGACCGGTTCTTCAGGAAGGCCTGCTTGCCGTCCTGGGCCAGACCCAGCACCACCGGGGTGCGGGTGTCGGCCCTGCGGGGCGGCAGCAGGAGCACCAGCGGCACCACGATCCCCCGCTCCACCTCCAGGGCGATGCGCTCGACCGTCGTGTTCGTGACCTGCTGCCTTTCCTGCGCGATCACCTTGGGTTCGGCCTCGGGCTCCACGTCGCCCAGCAACCGGGCCCAGTCCTCGCGGAGCCGTCGTCCCCGCTCATCCGGCGGCAGGGATGCGGATCGCCGCCGCGCGTCGGCCGCTCGCACGGCTCCCAGGGCGCTCGACAGCTCTTGCAGCGGCTGCGGCCCGAATTCCTTGACGGCCTCGGGCGTCAGGCAGAGCAGCTCGTCCGTCGTCCGCCTCCGGCTGTACTCCTCGGGGATCGGCATGTCGAACCATCGCTCCAGGGCGGGATAGATCCGGCTCCGGTGCAGCGGGCCGATGTTGTTGCAGTGAGAGCTTTCCGGCGGCGTGCCCCTGAGGTCGCCCCGGCCGGTGGCGACCGCCAGGTGGTCGGGCGCCCCGTACCAGTCGAAGACCTTCTGGAGCCGAGGCCAGACCGGGTCGCGCCCCGGTCCCAGGCGAATTCGTGGGCGTAGATCAACCGCCGCGGGGCGACAGCCCCCACGATCAGCCAGTGGGCGAAACCGTCGCGGGCACCCAGGCGCAGGCAACGGGTCGACTCCCACTCGGGCACCCCGAAGTAGTAGAAGTCCCGCTCGGCGTCGGCGGGGATGGCGAAGTCGGGCTGCGGCCCGCCGAAATTGAAGGGCGCCACGGCCGTCACGCGTGGATCGAGCGCCGCCGTGACCCCGGCCGGGTCGCCGCCCCCGCGACCGCGCCCAGGAGGATGATGCGGCCCTTGTCGGTCCCGGGCCGTGACAGCAGCAGGTCGAGTCCGCGCATCAGGTCCCAGACCATCCAGCCCATCAGGCTCTCGCCGGCGAGGTGCAACTGGAGGCCCGTGACGTAACGGAAGTAGTAGTCCTGCCGGCCGACGCGGAAGGGCTGCGGATAGTCCTTCTCGGAACGGAACGGATGTTGCCTGCCGCTCGCCGTGGCCGAGGTGGTCCATCACCAGGACCGTGCACCCGTTCCTGGCCCAGGTCATCCCCATGTCCTGGAGCTCGCCCTGCTCCTTGGGATTATGGTGGCTGTGGGAGATGAGGATGCCGGGCATGGATCGGGGCGGACGGGCCGGCGCGTACAGGTTGGCGGTCACCACCAGCCCCGGGCGGCTCTCGAAGACCAGGTCCTCGATGCGATATCCGTCTCCTTCGAGGGTCCGTGTGACGCGTCCTTGAGGACGGGAGGGGCTGTGGAGAGCGGGCCTAGAGACTCACGGAGGGCCCGGATCCGGGCGTCGCGGACTCGCTCCCAGTCGGCGCGGGTTCTCGCGGCATGCCAGGCCGCGTTCTCTCGCAAGGCGGAGGCCTGGATGCGAGCCCGGACGTCGCGCACGAGCATACCGGGCAGCGCCTTCGCCGTCGCCCCATCTGCCGGGAAGACACGGGCGTCCAACTCGCGGAGCCGCGCCGCGAGGCCGCTCTCCGCGGGCTGCTCCCCGGCGACCAGACCAGCGGGCCGGCTCAATGGAAGAGTCAACATCACCGCACTCAAGAGAAGCGTCAGGGTTGATCGTCGAGGTCTCACCGCTTTTTCTCCTCCCGAGCCATCGACATCGTCCCGTCGGGGGTTACAATCCCGACACAAGAGATGGTTATTACCTTGAGCATCCCGGAACACAAGTAGAAGGCAAGGGCTAGATGAAGGCCTTCCGGAACGGACTCCTACTGAGTTTTCGCCGGAGCGGCAGGGGGCGCCGCGGGCTGATCGGGTTTGATGATGGTCGGCGTGGTGATGTCGTTCTTGATCTCCTCCAGCGGGCCTGGCGAGGCGGGGGGGATCGGCTTGACCGTGACGGGTGGAGCGCCCGTGCCCGCAGGCGGCGCTGGCTCTCCGGAGTTGCAGCCGGTGATCAAGAGAAGCAAGATCGACCGCGCCGGTCAGCTTGGACCAGGTGTTCGTGCGAAATTCCTGTGTCATGAATAGGCTCCTTGAGAAGGGCGAGAGCAGGATCACGCAGACGCATCGCGTTCAGTCGTCGCTGGGGAAGTCTCGCTCGAATTTCGCCCGCACGGCGCGGCTATTGTTTTCTTGAACGGCCGCGGCGAGACGTTCGCGAAGACGCGTGTCATGTCGATGGATGAGCAACGAGCCGAGGGCCTGGAGCGCCGTGGATTCGTGCTCCGTGGCCACGACCTCCAGCAGGAAGTCGGTCGCGGCGGGAAGGCGGAGCATGGCCATGGCCAGGAGCGTCTCGGCCCTGACCTGGCCCAGGACGTCTCGCTGCCAGCAGGTCGTGAGCACATCAAATGCCTCGGGCAGGCGCGATTTCCCCAGTGCAAGAATAGCCGCCTCGCGTGCGCCCACGGCCTTCGAGTCGAGAAACTCCGAGACGAACGATAGGCTTTCCCTGGGCGAGCCGGAGAGCAGACCATAGAGACACTCGGAGACGACCTCGGGGTCGGCGTCGCCCAGCCTGGCTTTGAGACGTAGCAACAAGCATGCCGTTTCCGTGGCGTGCTCGGCAAGCGCCTGGGCCGCCGCGAGCCTGACTTCTTTTTCGGGATCGTTGAGGGCATCGACCAGGAGCGGCAGCATTCCAGAATAGCCGATTCGCGCCAGGGCAAAGACGCCAGCGGCGCGGAGAGGCGCCGCAGTGTCTACTTCTCCCCCCCAGACCGGCTCCATCTGCACGTGCCGGGCCGCTTGCAGGAAAACGTCCGTCTCGTCGTGGTCCAGCTTGTCGAGCGCCTGGACCGCGGCAAGCTTGCGCGACAAAGCTTGTCGGTTTTTTCAGGGTCCGTCAGAAAGCGTTTGAATGACGCATCCAGGTCGACAGCGAGGTCAACAAGCCTCTGCTCGCCGGCAATCCCCGCGGCCGAAGCGACGACAAGGTTCGACTTGTCGCCCAGCGCCCGGCGTAGCTCGGCCGTGGTCTCGGGGGAGATGGGCTGGTCGCGAAGCAGCCCGAGCGCCGCAAGTTTATCATCCACGGACAGGCGTTTTCCCATGGTTGTCTCCGGCTACGCTGCGTGAGCTCGCGTGTCTCGATAGTCGCATCCCACAAGGCCTCTGGCAACTCCAGGGCTGCCGGCAAGATGTGCACCGAGGCTGGAAACACGAGCCTGATCTAGGTTACAGTTCGACGCAGAGAAATTGATTCGGCCGCCTGGTTGGCCCATCTTGTTCCATTTGAGATACTCCAAAATGCATATTGTGACGGGTGCCGCGGGTTTCGTGGGGAGCAACCTGGTTCGCGCGCTCAACGAGCGCGGGGTACGGCAGATCCTGGCCGTCGATGACCTGAGCCAGGGCGATAAGTTTCGCAACCTGCGCGACTGTGAAATTGCCGACTACATGGACCGCGCCGAGTTCCGCGAGTTCATCCGCCGGGGCGCCCCTGGCCTCCAGGCAGACTCGCTCTTGCACCAGGGCGCTGCGCCGACACGACCGAGTCGGATGGGCGGTACATGATCGACAACAATTACACCTACTCCAAGGAACTGCTTCGCTGGGCTCTCGAACATCGTGTTCCTTTCATCTATGCCTCCAGCGCATCGGTCTACGGCATGACCCGCCAGTGTACCGAGACGCCCGATCACGAAGGGCCGCTCAATGTTTATGCATATTCCAAGTTGTTGTTTGATAATTATATGCGGCAGGTTGATGCCTCAGATCACCTCGACAGTGGCTGGTCTGCGTTACTTCAACGTTTACGGCCCGCGCGAGGGGCACAAGGGGCGCATGGCGTCGATGGTCTGGCAGCTTTATCATCAGCTCAAGACAGTGGGCGTGGCGCGACTGTTCGAGGGGACCGACGGCTACGCGGCCGGCGAGCAGAGGCGCGATTTCGTCTTCGTGGGCGATGCGGTCGACGTGAATCTCTACTTCGCATTCGGTCCTCCCCGGCAGGGCATCTTCAACGTCGGTACGGGTACCAGCCGGAGCTTTCAACGACATCGCGCGGATTGTGATCGGTTTGCTGGGACGGGGGGAAATCCAGTACATCCCCTTCCCGGAATCGCTGCGCAGGCAAGTACCAGAGCTTCACCGAGTCTGACATCACCCGGCTGCGGGCCGCCGGCTATACCCGGCCCATGACCACGCTGGAAGAAGGCGTGCGGCAGCTTGCCGAGCATGCGCAAGAAACTCATGAAGACGATCGGAAGAGCCGCGAGACACGAATTGACCCTTTAGATCGCTAGATGCAGTTGCTTGGCGGCTGGCTTGAGTTTGAGCAATTGAGCAACGGCATCGGCAGGAAGGTTGCCGAGTTCCTTTGGTTCCATCTTGTGAAGCCCGCCGCCATATACACGACCCTCTTTGATAAGATGCTCTCCGGTAAGTGCCTGCAAGTGCGAAAACATGAGCGGGTAGAGATCAGGCCGGGCTACCAGGGCAGTTTTCATTTCACCTTTGGGGTAGAGCAGCAAATAAACGTTCGCCGCTGTTGCCTGGGACCTGTTCCAAAAGAAGCGGAACGGGTTTCCGTTGCTTCCCTGGCGTCCCATATAGGTGCACAGGAATGGTGCGGGCGGCCGTTTCTCTTGTGAATACCAAGGCGTCCGGCGGCTGGCCAGATAGCCGGAATGGATATTCTGTGTCTTGCCTTGCTCAAGGTATCTCCAGAAATTCGGGTATCGCTGCTTGACGGTATCCTCGGGCAGGTCGCAATCGATCAGAACCAGCGGCTTCTTGAGCCTTGGGTAGCCGTCCGGATCGGATTCGATGACGGCATTGGCCAGGTGCCGGGAGCTGGGCAGAATGGGCAGAACGTATTCGCTGGGAATCCCTTTTCGGATCGCCTCATCCCGTTCGAGGATGAAGAACCCATTGGCTCCGGTCGCCAGACCCCGCTTGATGGAGAAGAAATCTCCGAGGGTGTGGGATTGCTCTGTGGAGATCGTTGGACCCTTCGAAAACCCGGTCCATTTCTTCGCCTGTCGGAGTGCCGCCAAGGCGATCATCTTCGAAGACGCTGGGCTGGTGATGGGCCCGCCAAAGGAAAAGCGGACCTGATGATGATCCGGTGCGGGGGCTTTCTCAAAAACGACGATGGCGGACGTAACAAGGGCATCGCAAAATTGCACGTCAGAAGGGCAATATCTATGGATATGAAGCAATTTGACGTGTTCGGTCAGATAAGTCTTGATGGCGGTGCCGTAATTCACGTCCATGAATTCCGAAGGAATCAGCCAGATGGCAAGGCCGCCGGGCGCGAGCCAGGCATCGCACAACAGCAGGAAATGAGCGTAAAGCCCAGCCAGGCCGCTTATGTCGAGGCCGAAGCGATCAGCAGTCAGCGTTTTCAGCCGCTCTTTGTTGCCCCGGTCCAGGTGATGATGCCGCACATAGGGCGGGTTGGTCAGAACCAAGTTGTAAAGCCGGTCGGGAGAAATCCGCGTGAAATCATGCGGCACGATCCGAAGGCCGGAATCTTCCCAGAGGCGTTTGGCGACGGCGGCGAATGGCGGGTCGATCTCCACCCCACAAGCATCGGCTACCGCCTGCGAGGGGAATGTCCGGCGAAAAGCTGAGTAAAACGAGCCGGTGCCGATGGCGGGGTCGAGGAATGAAACGGCGTCGGTGCGGTTCCGCCATAGGCCCAGGGCATAGCAGGCGATGTCCAGCGCAAGGTTGGGCGGGGTGGCGAACTGGCCCAACCGGTTACGCTCAGCAGGGGTCTTAGCCACGTCGAGGCGTTCCTGGTTGTTCATCCGCTGTGCCTCGATGTCGAGCATGTTCAGATCCCCAATTGATCGAGGTCGCTGATCCGGTGTTCCCATATCCAGTCTATGCCCTCTGCTGCTTCGTAGCCAAGATACCCGCTGTCGAAATAGCCGCACAAGAAGAGGATGAACTCAACGTCGGGGCCATAGACCGCGTGCAACTGAGCGATCTTGGTGGCCTCCTCCTTTCGCCGTTTGTTCGTGTTTGTGAAATCGCCCGCTGACTTCGCCTCGATCAGGATAGGCAGTCCGCTGGGCTTTGGGGTCTTTCGCTGAATCACCACGTCGATGGGGATGTTAACTTTACGCTGCGTGCCAACGACCACGATCATGCGGAATGTGAATGTACCGGGCTCCATCTGGTTGAGCGGTTTGCTGGCGGGGTGGGCTTTCAGGCAGTAGTCGCGTGCCTGCAAGTATTCCCCGATCAAGTCGAGCTGACGCCTTTCCTGGGCGTTGCGGACGATCGGATCGGATACCGCCCCACACAGCCGATCGGCGACAATCGTGGAAGCCCGGTAGCGTTCCTCCTCGGTCGGGTGTTGTTTCGTGCTGATCCATGGAAATATGTCGATGTCCAGCATTCCAGTGATGACGTCGGCGATCCTTGCCAGGTTTTCCTCAAGGAGGACAGCGGGCATCCGCACCGGCAGCTTTCTCTTCTCCTCCATGGCTTTAACAAGACTCTTTCTGGCATAGGCCAGTCCAACGAGACGATCGCGGGCCAGCGGCGGACAGGTTGCCATGCGTAGCACCTGGAGCACTCCGGGGTGCTGCCTGAGCACAGCCGGCGTCAAAGCCGTTAGATCGCTGGTGAGCCGGATTCCCTCCTCCACCTGCACCGCCGCCGCTGCTCGGCTGTCGCGGTAGGCTTTGGGTGCGAACAGCATAAACCATTGATTGAAGAAGTCCACGGACGTGTTGACATCGGCCTTCCAGAGATGCGGCTTATCGGAATTGATGGGCATATAACCGTATTATTCAAGCTTTTGTTGTAACTCAATCCATAAGCCGAACCGGTATCGGGATCAAGCGTTGCGACGGGACGCATGGTATCATATACCGGGACAGACGAACAGCGTAGGAAGAGGGGGCAGGAACATTGTGTCGAAATGAAAACTGGAAGTCGATGACTTCCGCCTTTTCTTCAAGTGAGATCCCTTTACCTGAAGTCATCGGTAGGTTGCCAGGAACCGGCGGTCGATCCAGTCTTTGAGCATCAAGGCGAGCTTGCCGTGCCAGACCCAGCGGCCCCGCGCGGCCAGGCCGGTGCCGTCACCCAAGTTGAGGATTTGCAGGAACCGACGCTGAGGGTGGAACGCGCGAAATTCCGCTCGTGGCCGCCCTTGCAGAGCCGCAATCAGATTGTGGCGCAGGATCGGGCCTTGACGAACCCCATGGACGCCGACTCGGGCCAGATCATGACCTCGTAGAGCGATGCAATCTCCGCCACCAAAGACGGTGGGGTCAGCGACGGAGCGAAGGTGCTCATCGACCAGGAGGCCTCCCTGTTGATCAGTGGGCAAGCCGATTGCGCGGATCAAGGGCGGGGGAACAAGGCCGTGGGCGGCAACGAGCAGATCAAAGGCAATGGCCTCTCCACCGGTCGTGAACACCGCTCCTTCATCGACCCGCGCCGCGGACGACCCGAGCAAGACGGTCACGCCCCGCCCGCGCAATGACTCGCACATGATCGCCGAGGCATGTTCAGGCCATGATCTCATCAGACGCTCGTCTCGCGCAGGAGAGTGATCATCGCCTGGGAACGCGACCTTACGACGAGCCCGCACAAGTTGGCCGTAACCTCGCAGGCCGTCGCGCCGCCACCGATCACGATGATCCGCTGGGGACGTTCGACAACGGCGCCACCAACCCGCGAAATCACCTCGTCATGGAGGCGCAAGAGATTCGCGATCGGCTTGACGGGGATCGCCCGCTCGGCCAGACCCGGCACAGCCGAGAGTGGCACTTCGCTGCCCACGTTGAGGGAGACGACATCGTACTCAAGCGGCGGGCCTGAATGCAGGGTGACCGTATGGCGCGAGGGGTTAATCGTCTGTACGCAGTCCCGAATGAAGCGTCCGCCTCCGTGCTCGACGAGGCGAGCGACATCGACCTGGTCTTCCTCTGGTGAATACGATCCGCCCAGCATCCCCGTGGCCAAGCCGGAGTACCAGAACGGACCGGGTGCCACGACGACGAGCTCGAAGCCCCGGCTCGTGAAGGAACGAGCATGCCGGATCGCGTCGAGGTGCGCGTGGCCCGCGCCCAGCAAAACGGCCCGCCTGGAAGATGACGCTGAGACCTCGGCTCGATGGTCGTCATGGCTGGCGATCATGAGGGGGGATGTCCCGGGGCGTGTGGGCGTGTGTTCGTTCCGCTCGACCGTGATTGATCGGGCACCTTGTCCGCTGCTGTCTCTCTTTCTGTTTCGACGGTTGCCGCGATCGGGTCGGGAAATTTCCTGGCGCCAAGAACGAGGTAGGAGGCGAGGTCGGAATAATCGTCGGTCCAGGCTCTCGCGCCGGGGCGGATTCGGGGAGCTTGCCACCGGGGATCGGTTCCGAGACGGCCCAGATCCGACACATGCCCGGCCATGATTCCCCAGATCGACCCTTGCTTCCCCGCGCGCTTCTCTTCCGCCGTTGGATACACGTCATAACAGACCCGGCAGGCCATACCAGCATCCGCGGCCTGCTGGCCGATCACCGGCTCGAGATCGAGGTAGCGATTCGACAGGTTGAAGGCCAACACGCCGCGATCGGTCAACTTGGTCCGATAAAGCCGGATAGCCTCACGCGAGAGGAGGTGAACGGGAACGGCATCGGAGCTGAAGGCGTCAAGCACGATGAGTTCATAGCCACTCGCGGGAGCGTCCCGCAGCCGCAGCCGTGCGTCGCCAAGCTCGATCCCGATGCTGGCTCCTCGCGCTTGCCCGTCGGAAAGATAAGTGAAATAACGCGGGTCTCGAGCGATCCGGATCACGGCGGGATCGATCTCGTAAAAGGACCAGAGCTGGCCCGGCCGGGCGTAGCAAGCAAGGGTTCCGGCTCCCAGGCCGACGATCGCGACCCGCGAGCCACCCCGCGTTAGCCTCGGTTCCAGCGCCCGAAGAGCTGGCCGATCGGACCGGATCGCGTGAAATAGGTTGATGGTTCATCGCGATTGTTGGGATCGAGGCTTTGCTGGCCGTGCAGCGTGTTGCCGTGAAACAGCCGGTGGACATTCGCCTCGGCGTCGTGCAAGACCCTGATGGTTCCAAAGAAGTCTCGCTCGCGGTGGATCAGGCGGCCACCGGGACTCGTTGCAAGGCTGCTGGCCAGAAGTACTCCCCCAGCCGTAAGCGCGAACCGCACGGGCCGGCGCAATCCCGTCACGCAGGCGTAAATGCTCAGACCCGAGGCAATGATCATGGCCACGGTGCCGGGCACAGAATCGGCAACCTTCCAGCCCCCCGAGACGAGAATGGCCGTGACCGTGAAGACGATTGCCGGGAGTATCAGGTCGGCCAATCGAGCCCTGAGCCCGGCCGCGCGTATCGCCATTGGTTCCGCGACTCCGGGCGCGACCAGGCAGGCCAGGAAGATGGCCAGCGGGTATTCGATGAGCCGGTCAAAGATCACCGGTGCCACCAGAGCGCCGAAGACCCCACCCAGAGCCCCCCAGGGCAATGGCAAGGTAGAACGTTGTCGCGTGCCGGCGCTGGGACGCGAGTTTGCCAGTTGACCGTGGCAAACCAGGGCCCCCACGAAGAAGACCAGCCAGTGCAGCGGGACCCAGAAGAGCTGAACGAAACCCGCGCTCAGGACCATGACAAGTGGAACGACCACGAGGGGAAGCGAAGCGGCCGCCGCGCGAACCCATCGCCCGGTACCTTGAGCGAACGCCAGGATGTACGTCACCAGATAGATCGCCAGGGGAATGATCCAGAGCAGGGGAATCGCCGCGAGGTCCGTATTTACAAAGGTCGTCACGGCGAGCAGCCAGGTCGAAGGAATGAACGCCAGCACGACCCACCGTGCGAGCTTGCCAGCGGGAATCGGGTCGTACCAGATGTGGACCTGGAACGTAGGTTCGCCTTCGTTACTCGTACGGCGGTCGCCACGCCAGACCGCGGCGCCGCAAGCCAGAATCAACACGGCAAGCAAGCCGCAGTCCACCGGCCCAGCTCGAACCTTGCTGAGACAGCGTCCACGAAGGCTCGATGACCCAGGGATAAAGCAAGAGGCCCAGCAGGCTGCCGGCATTGCTGGCGGCGTAGAGGAAATAAGGGTCGCGAGACCCGGCACGGCCGGTGTAGGAAAACCAGCACTGCAAGAGGGGAGCCGTGGTCGCGACCACGAAAAATGGGAGACCCGCCACGCTTATCAAAACCCCGAAAAGCCAGAGCGCGGGGCCGATTCCCTGCGACAAGGGCGTTGCAAGACCGGCGGGAACGCAGGATCGGCAGGCGCAGAAACATCAGGCCAAGCAGCAGGCCGTGGAGTGCGCATTGCCAGCGGAACCCGAGCCGGTTTATGCTCACGATCGGCATAGGCATAACCGGCCAGGAGCGCGGTCTGGTAGAACACCATGCACGTGTTCCAGACGCCCGGCGTTCCCCCCAGAATGGGAAGCACCATCTTGCCGATCATGGGCTGGACCGAGAACAGCAAGAGCGCCGCCAGGAACATCGTCGACCCGAACAGCCAGGCTAATGCCGAGATCCTCATGCGCAGCTTGCACCAGAATGGAGATCCAGGAATCCGCCGCCGTGGCCGGCTTTCGGCTCGTCGATCTCGACGGATCTCCTACAATACCAGAAAAGGCCGGGACGCGAGCGGGGCAGGGAGTCATCGCCGCGGGACGCCAGTAAATTCCGTGAGGGTCTTTCCTTGTCACTTCACCGACGGATCGGCAGCCGCCTGCGATTCCGGGAATACCTGCGCGCCTATCGAGAAAAGATCGGGCGTAAGCTGTCCGGGCAAGCTGCCCTGGACGAAGCATCTGGCGCCCACTTCGGCGCAAAGTAACGGTTCGCCAAAGAAATTGCCCGGGGCCGTGACCCACCGGTCGCTGCCGGTCTTGTATCGCGAGCTCTACGGTGTCCTCAGAGGTTATCGGCAGGCGATCGCACTGGCGCTGCTGGGCCTCTCGCTGGCGACGCTGCTCAAGCTGATCCCCCCCGCGGCGACCAAGGCCGCGATCGATTATGTCCTTCTGGCCCGGCCGTTGCCCGCGGCCGTCCAGGCGTGGAGCCCTGTTCCGATCCCCGAGTCGCCCAAGCTCCGACTCGTGATCCTGGTTGGCGTGGTGACCGTCATCTCGGTCGCTGGGCAAGTTGGTCGGGCTCTGGAGCCGCTGGCAAGCGACGCGGACGACCAAGCGCGTGCAGGTCGCCGTGCGCCGCAAGGTCTACGAGCACGCCATGCGGCTCCCCTTGCACCGGGTCTACCAGCTCAAGTCGGGCGGCGCCTCGAGCCTCTTGCGCGAGGATGCCGGCGGCGTGGGCGAGCTGATCTTCAGCATGCTCTACAACCCCTGGCGCGCGGTGGTGCAGTTCCTGGGCGGGCTGGTCGTCCTGGCCTGGGTCGACTGGCGACTGCTCCTGGGGGCGCTCTTGCCTGGTGCCGGGCGTTTACTATTCCGACCTGCTCTGGAACCGCCGCATCCGGCCGCTCTTTCGCGACGTCCGCAAGGAGCGCCAGGAGATCGACAGCGAGACGACCGAGGTCTTCGGCGGCATGCGCGTGGTCCGGGCCTTCGGCCGGCAGAAGAGCGAGTCGGCGCGGTTCATGGGCGAGAACCACTTCATGGCCCGGCTCGAGCTCCACGTCTGGTGGCTTTCGCGGCTGATCGAGCTGCTCTGGGAATTCGTCCTGCCGATGGCCTCGGTCGCGCTGCTTGCTCTACGGCGGCATCCAGGTCATCGACGGCCGGCTCTCGCTGGGCGACCTGATGATGTTCCTGGTCTACCTGGCCATGCTCCTGGAGCCGATGGCCGTGCTGGCCACCAGCGTGACCCAGTTTCAGAACAACCTCTCGGGCTTCGACCGCGTGCTCGACCTGCTGGCCGAGCCGCGCGAGATGGCCGACTGCCCGGGCACGCGGCCGGTTCGCAAGAGCGTCGGTCGCCGGGCCGGATCACCGCTGGAAAACGTCGGCTTCGTCTATCCCGGGCACCAGCCGGCAGCGTGCTGCGCGACATCGACCTGGAGGTCGAGCCGGGCGAGACGATCGCCCTGGTCGGCCGCAGCGGATCGGGCAAGACCACGCTCTGCAACCTGATCGCGCGGTTCTACGACCCGACCACCGGCACGATCGCGCTCGACGGCGCGAACCTCCGCGAGATCGAGGTCGAGAGCTATCGGCGGCTGCTGGGCATCGTCGAGCAGGATGTCTTCCTCTTCGACGGCACGATCGCCGAGAACATCGCCTACGGCGACCGCTGGGCCACCGCGGCACGCGATCGAGCATGCCGCCGCAGGCGGCCAACGCCGCCGAGTTCATCGAGCGCCTGCCCGACCGCTACGATACCTTGATCGGCGAGCGCGGTGTGCGCTTGAGCGGCGGCCAGCGCCAGCGGCTGGCCATCGCCCGCGCCGTGCTGGCCGACCCGCGGATCTTCATCCTCGACGAGGCCACCAGCAACCTCGACAGCGAGAGCGAGCGGCTGATCCAGCAGAGCCTCGCCAGCCTGCTGCGCGGCCGGACCTCGTTCGTGATCGCCCACCGCCTGAGCACGATCCGCCACGCCGACCGCATCCTCGTCCTCGACGACGGCGCGATCGTCGAGGTCGGCAGCCACGACGAGCTGATGGCCTGGAGCGGCCAGTATCGCGACATGGTCGAGCTGCAACGGATCGAAAGCGGCGATGCCATCAGGCGATGAACGGCCGGGCTCCCTGATTGATCGTCGTGGGCCACGAATGAACTTTGCGAGGATCAGCCGGCTTTCCTCGCTCGCTCGCGTTCTCTTATCGGAACCCCGCCCTCTAATCGGGGAATCGTCTTGCGATCGGCACGAGAATCGCTACTTTCTGTGATGTGCGAGGTTAAGTAACCAGAAGCATGACGCGGCCACGCGCTTCGCTTCGAGTTCTGGTTAGACGCTCAACCTGCGAATGACGGTTTTGCGCGTTCCGAGGTTCGTCCTGGCGATGCCTTGGACGCGCTTCACTGGGCCATTTCGCGCCTAGAATTCAGTGATAGCATCAAGGTAATCTTTTCAAGCTTGCTCAAGGAAAGGGCATGCCATGTTAGGACGCTCGATCGGTTCGCCGAACGTAGAGGAGAACGACGACCTTGGCATCTCGCGGATGAGCGGCAAGAAAGCCGGGTTCCGTGTCCGCTTGCCGTCGCCTTTCATGCTGGCAATCGTGGTGGTCTTCGTGGTTCTTCCGCTCGTCTGGCCGGATAGTGGGGATGAGACCTCGAATCCCAAGCCGATCGCCGCCTTTGAACTCGTAAACGATGTGAAGTCTCTGGACATGTCGCATGATGGCCGGAAGATGGCCGCGACGTGCCGCGACAGCCCCATCGATGTCTGGATGCGAGAACCACCACTGGTGTGGAAGCGTACACAATTTCCGGAACATCGGTTGAGTGGTTCCCGTTGCCTGTCCTTTTCTCCCGACGGGGAAACTCTGGCGGTTGGCAACGTGGACGGGACCGTCACGCTCTGGGACATAGAATCCGGGAAAGCGGTGGCGAGCCTCAATGCGGGAAGCGAAATGCTGTCCGCGGTGGCCTTCTCACCCGATGGCACCCTCCTTGCGACGGCGAGCGCGGATTCACGCGTCCTTTTGTGGGACGTTGCCAAACAGCGTTTGCGAACCTCGTGGGAAGGTCATAACGGCCCGGCCACCGCGCTGGTGTTTTCTCCCGATGGCCGACATGTGGCCTCAGGCGGTGAAGATCGCACCGTGCGACTCTGGGCCGTGGATGGCCAGCACCCGCCCGTGATCCTCCGAGGGCACACCGATATCACGCTCGCGCTGGCGTTTTCCCCAGATTCCCAAGTACTCGCCTCATCGTCGCTGGGCGATTTCGGCATTCGTTTCTGGAACGTCGAGACCGGCAAAGCCCGAGAGAGCCTCATTGCGGCTCCTGGCACGGCTACCATCACCTGCCTGGCCTACTCACCTGATGGCTTCACACTCATCTCCGGAAACGAGCACGGCACAGTCTCTTTCTGGAACCTCGCGAGTCATCGCCAAAAGACTCCTCTGAACGCTCATCAGGGTTGGGTGAAGTCGTTCGCCCTCTCCGCCGACGGAAAAACGCTCGCGACCGGCGGAAACGATGGGTTCGTCAAGATCTGGAACATGGCGGACCTGTTCAAAGGGCATTGATCGGCCGTTTGTCGGGAGCCGAAGAACAACGCCTCGGACCCATTCCGCTCGCGGATGTGCAACGCCATGCGCAAGACAAAGGCCAGCCTGGACGGTGGCTGGCCTCGTCGGGCAAGACATCAATTTCAGTGACTTGCGATCACGGTGCCTCCGAGTGCGTCGCCTCATGGTTGGCAAGTGAATCCATGGGCGACGTAGTCTCGACCGGGATGGTTGGCGCGGATGCGGTCCGTTCGACGTGCTCCGACTGCGGTCTCGGGGCACAGGCCGGAGCGTTCACCTGGCGCAGCGATTCAGCGATTTCGATATCGCTGGCCAGGCTCAACCAGCGCGAGATCCGCGACCGCTCGCGAGACAAAAGTGCGAATGCCTGGCGGGCGAGCGGGCGTACCAGAGGATGCGCCAGGCGGTTGGCCCAGTCGCGATATTCATCGAGCGCGAACAGGCACATGATCCACGCGCTCCCCTCTCGGTAAACGCCCCCCTCGTCGCTAACAACCACCAGCTCCTCTGGAAGCTCCCCCGGCCGCGACAGGCCGGGAAAGAGCCGCTGTGCCAGAACTGAACCAGCCGGTATGAAGCTCAAGTTGATGAGAGCCGGTTGCCTCATCAGCCAGCGTCTGGCCCAGGTGCAAAGACCGCACTCAGCGTCATAAAGGACATAGAGCTTTTCCATTTCAGACCTCCCTCGAACAGTCGGATTCCAGATTTCAAGATTGCGGATGACAGTGGCGAGTGGCTCGCCACTGGCCATTCAACCCAGTGCCGACTGCCTACTGAGTTGCGCTCCAGTCGTGGACAGGCTCAACGAATTGCTCGGGAGGCACGGGCGGCTTCTGGCTGCGGAGCAGGGCCCTTCGCCTCACCTTCGAGAAGACATAGAGGTTGAAGAAGTGCATGGCACCCAACACCAGCAGCACAAGGCCCACCTTGGTGCTGAGACTCTCGATGGCGCCGGCAAGGTCTTTGGGCTTCTCACCATACTTGAGGGCCAAGGTGACGTAACCGATGTTGACGAGGTAAAACCCCACGGCCAGCAGGTTGTTCACCGCGTCGGAGAGCGGCTCGTTATGCAGAAACGTGTCGATCAGGAAAACCCGACCGTTTCGTGTCAGCGTGCGAGCAACCCAGATGGTCACGGCGATGCTGATGATCAGGTAAGCAATGTAAGCGGCCACGGCGTACATGGTAATCTCCTCTGCTTGAGACGGTTTCATGGAGTTCTTGATCTCCCCACGACAAGAACCGCGGGAAACCGGCGGGATTAACCGACTGCTACAATCTGCCGGCGGTCGGACACTCGCGCAATCCAATGCGCTTGAACCGGCAATGCCCGGTGGTTCGCCCGCGCCAGGTTGGCTTCGATGGGCGCGATCAGCTACCATCAACCGAACGTGTCGGTCTGAATCAGCGCGTTTGCGTCGAGTGCCGCGGCAGAAGCGAGACCGACCCGTGTCATACCAGGCAGTAGGTTCGGGAGGATGATTCCATGAGGCTCGCCGGGAAGGTGGCGGTGGTGACTGGGGGCGGCTCGGGGATCGGCCGGGGGATCGTGCTCTGCCTGGCGCGGGAGGGTGCGAATATCGCCGTTGCCGATCTTCAGGAGGCGAACGCTGAGAGCGTCGCCCGAGAGGTTCAGGCACTCGGCCGTGCGGGCATCGGCCTGCGCTGCGATGTAACCCACGAGGCCGACATCCGGGCGAGCCTCGACCACATCAGGGCGGACCTGGGACGGATTGACATCGTCGTGAACAATGCCGGGATCGCCTCTCCACCGGGCATGCCGTTCACCCGGAATACCGAGGCGGAATGGGATCAGGCCTTCGAGGTGAACGTCAAGTCCGTGTTCCTGATGTGCAAAGCCATCGCGCCCTACTTCATCGAGCGCCAGGCCGGGCGGATCATCAATATCGCCTCGATCGCGGGGCCCATGGCATCGCTCACGATGCCGCCCTACTCGGTGGCCAAAGGAGGCGTCCTCATCTTGACGCGCATCGTGGCCAAGGAGCTGGCACCGCACGGCGTGACGGTCAATGCCATCTGTCCCGGGATCCTCTGGACGGGGTTCTGGCAGGACCTGGCCCGGGACATCGCCGAGACCAACCCGGCATTCCGGGGCATGACCGCCCGGCAGGTCTTCGAGAAGCGAGTGGCCGACATCGTGCCCATGAGATGCGAGCAAACACCTGAAGATATCGGCTGGGCGGCGGTGTTTCTCGCCTCCGACGAGGCGCGGTACATTACCGGCCAGTCGCTCATGGTGGACGGCGGCACGGTGATGTAGTAGGGGTGGCACCCAACGTCGATAACGGGCTGAGGGTCGATCTGAAGATAAGGATTGGCGGGGTGTGTACTTACGATTGATCTTTTCGTGAGGGTTGTAGCCAAGAAACGCCGTTCTTCGCGATGATGGGTGGGTACCACCCACACCCTTCAAGGAAGAACGGCGATGAAAGCAGCAAGGAAGCTGCAGAGATTGCAGCAACCCGCGTCGTTGATCGAGTTCGTGCGACAGTTTCTCACGCCGCGGGTTTGGAAGCAAGCCCGACAATGTGTCGCCGATCGGCGCTCTAAGCCGCGATGGGACTTGCAGCCTCTGGTACTGGTTCTCCTGGCGATGACCTGGGCTGCTGGCGACGCAGAGTCCGAGCGGTTCGTGGCGGCACGCGGGTTTTACGTGGCGTGCTACGAAGGCCGCAAACGTCCCGGTGAGACGCTGGTCGGGTTTCAAAAGGCATTGACTCGCTTGCCCGTGCGGCAGCTCTGGGCGCTGGCTCAGGGCGTCCGCGACGAAATCCGACGTCGTTATGCCGAGCGCCTTATGATCGGCGGCTTTGTGCCGATGGGCTGCGACGGGTCGCGCATCGAGTGCCCGCGGTCGGCCGAACTGGAAGCCCGCATGGGCAAAGGAAGCAGCGAGGCATCGGCCCCGACCGCCTGGGTTACGGCCTTCGTTCACCTCGGATCAGGGCTGCTGTGGTCCTGGCGGATTGGCAAGGGAACCGCTGACGAACGGCTGCACTTGCGACAGATGTTATCCCTCCTGCCTGCGGAGGCCCTGGTCGTGGCCGATGCGGCCTATATGGGCTATGAACTGGCCCGCGGATCCTCGAGCACAAGCAGTCGTTTCTGCTGCGGATGTCGTCGAAGGTTCGCCTGTACGCGCTGGATGAAACTCCCATCGAGCAATGGCAAGAAGGCCTGGTCTACTACTGGCCGGAAACCATCCAGAAGCAACAGCAGCCACCGCTCATGTGTCGGCTGATTCGTGTCCAGGCCAAGGGGCAGACCAAACACGATGTCTGGCTCTTGACCAACGTCCTCAGTCCGCAACGGCTCCCGGCGAAAACGGCGGCCAAATTCTATCGCTGGAGATGGCGCAACGAGGGCCTCTTCAGAACTTATAAACGGACGCTCAAGAAAGTCAAACTTGCCAGCCGCACGGTCCGGCTCATTCATCGTGAACTGGAGGGATCTTTGCTGGCTCTGCAGATCCTGCTGGCACACGCCGACCTGGCACTCCGACCAGAGGGCACGATCGGAGAACTGGCCGTGAGCCCACGGAAGGTGCTGATCGAAATCCGCCAGGAGATCGCCGGCAGCGCCACCCTCACCGTCGGACGACCACTTACCGCCGCCGGCTGGAAACGTGCCGCGTCGAGACGCGCCGTCAGCGCAGTCCCAAGGCGAGTCGTGAATGGCCACGTCGTAAGGCCCACCGACCTCCCGGGGCCCCGATTTTCCTCACGATGAAGGAAGACCAGAAAGCCTTACTGGAAAGGAACATCCACGCCAGATGACGGACTACTTGTTATCGACGTTGGGGGGCACCCCGACTCAGCGGGAGTGAGACCGCCAGGGTCCGGGCGTGCCCACATCCCAGGGACATGCAACGCAGCGCGGGTTCCGGGACTCCAAAGGCCCTGGATGCAGGATGCCGCCGCGGGGTCACCCCTTCGCAGAGGCGTGGATTGAATCTGTTCTCTCCGCGTCCGCCGCGCCTCTGCGGTTGAGACGCCTCTTCGCAGGAAAGCCACCCATCGCGGCTGCTTGCTCTTCGTGGCCGGGTGCCTCTGCCCTGATCGCCTCACAGAACTCGTGAAACAAGCGGCAGCCAATAAAGACGGCAGAAACCGCGAATCCGCCAAATCAAAGCCGTCAGATTGCAACGCAACTGCTCTCCACCGGTATACTGGTGTTTCGGTGGTCTTCGAAAGCGCGACCGAGCTTCAATCGGCGCCAAGCCAAGCTGAGTAAAGGTCAAGTGATGTGGCCCGACGCCAACGAAACACAGCGGCTCTTGCGACAGGTGGAGCAGGGGGGGGCAGCCGCCGAGGAAGAACTCTGGGAGCGCCATCGCCCTGCCTTGCGCAAGATAATCGGGCTACGGCTGGATCACGGACTGGGGCGGCGAGTCGATGCCAGCGACGTGGTTCAAGAGGTGCTGTTGAGAGCCAGCCGAAGGCTGGGCGAATACCTGCACAACCCGGTCTTGCCGTTTCACCTTTGGTTGCGACAGATGGCGTGTGATCACGTGATCGACGCTCACCGCAAGCATCGCGATGCCGCCAAGCGAACTCTCGATCGTGAGCGGCCGCTGGACCGTAAGCCAGGTTCACCGGCATTCCAGGGCCAATCCTCGCTCGATCTGGCCGCGCAGCTTCAGGATCAGGGCGCTCACCCCGGCCGCGGAGGCGATCAGGGGCGAATTGCAAAGGCGTTTTCAGTACGCCCTCGCGCAGCTCGACAGCGACGACCGCGAGATCATCTTGCTGCGCCACTTTGAACAGTCCTCTAACAGTGAGGCGGCGCGGATTCTGGGGCTCAGCGAAGCCGCGGCCGGCATGCGGCACTTGCGGGCCCTGCGCCGGCTGCGTGCGGTCCTGGGCGAGTCTCCCTCGCTATGTTAACGCTCAATGGGCTCGTCGCCGCAGCCTGCTTCTTCCTGACGGGTCTCAACTAAACCTCGTTTCGACGAAGCCTCAATCAAGGCCAGCCCAGATCAAGCGCCTGAGTTGATCGGCCAGGTCGTCACAAGAGGGATAACGGTTCTGGGGGCATTTGGCCAGGGTTCGCATGCAGATTGCGGCCAGGCCAGTCGGGATCGTCGGCTCGATCGAGGCGAGCGACGGAGGTTCCTGATTCATCGCCTGAAAAAGGGCATAAAGGGGAGGGCCGGTAAAAGGCGTCCGGCCGCAGAGAAGCTCGTAGAGAACGACGCCCAGGCTGTACTGGTCGCTGGCCTGCAGGAAGAGAGGCTGGTCCCCGCGCGCCTGCTCCGGGGCGACGTACGCAGGAGTTCCGGTTCGCGTTGCCTGAGAGGCAGGGAACTCACCCGAATCGGGTCGGTAGGCGATGCCGAAGTCCATGAGGTACGCATCACCAGACTGATCGATCTGGATGTTCGCGGGTTTGACGTCCCGATGGACGATTCCCTGCCGGTGAGCGTAAGCCAGAGCTTCCGCGAGGTCGGCGACGAACTTCGCGGCCTGGCCGAAGCCGATCGACTCGGGCTGCCGGACTCGCAACTCGGCAAGACTCTGGCCCTCGATGAGCGCCATGGCGATGTAGTAGCGGTCGGCGTCGAGGCCCACCTCGAAGATGGGAACAATCCGAGGATGTCGGAGCCGGGCCAGCGCACGCGCCTCGCCCAGAAATCGTTCCCTCATCTTGGCCGAGAGGAGCAGGCCGGGCCGCAACACCTTCAAGGCCACCGCACGCTCAAGTACATGGTCGTAACCGCGGTAAACCCGTGCGTACTGTCCTTCTCCCAAGCTACTCAAGATCCGATAACGCCCCAACCGCTCATCGCTCATCGGAAAGCGCGCGGAATCAGGGTCAGACTCTTGCAGCGAGCCTGAGTCCTCATCATCCTCCCGAAGAATTTGGTCCACAGAAGACCCTTCGAGCGAGGAGAGGTCGAGATACTCGTCGAATTCATCATCGGATTCGAGTTCGAGACCGGCAGCGGCGCATGATTTCGCAATCGCCGTTACCCCGCGTGACCGCGAGTCATTGCTTGATCGTGGGCTCAGACCATGCTCAAACACGTCGGTCGTCCAACTTCCCGAACAACGAGACATAGACATGGGAGTACGACGAGTTCTCGATGAGTGACGCCTCGGTGCGGCTAAGGGATCACCTGGATTCGCCCTGACCGCGACGCCGAGGCACAGCTTCGCCTGGCATCGCGGACAGCGGAAAACGCGGCCTGGCGGGTCATGACTCACGCGACAAAGGAAGCCACATTCAAGGTTGGGACAGCGGACGATGTTACTCATGAATGGCTGCCGCTTCCTCTCGTGGATATCGTCCTTGGTCCGATAGTCTCGAGTTTCCGCGCGCGAGCTCGTTCCTTGCCTGGGTCAGCTCGAGTTGCAGCTTTCCCAGAAGTTGCTCGAACGACTGGCGGTCGAGCTCCCTGGCTTCCTTGGTGGTCTTGAGCTGAGTCACCAGGAGGTCGGCTTTCAACTCACAATACGAAATCCGATCAATGGCCTCGCGGATGGTGGTTCGATCGACTTGCGTCTTCGCACTCGAATGCCCCGCCGGTGCCGTCCTTTGCGGAGGCTTGAGCGACGGGATTCGGCCATGACCGTTCTGCGAGGCGCGATGCTGAGGAAAAGAGGGCTGAGCGGTGGGACCAGGCAGGGGCGCTAGAGAACTCATCAGGTCTTGTCCCGCGACGACAGCCGCGTGTCGTTCTTCCAGGCGGCTCAACTGAGTTCGAAGTTCCTTGATTTCGTCTCGATCCTGCCGAGCCCGGGTCTCGTTTTCGACTCGTAGTTGCTCGAGCGAGGTGTGAATTCCCAGGTGATCGCCTGAAATCCGACGAAGTGCGTGCTCGAGAGAAAGAAGGCGAGCCGCCTGCTCCGACCGTTCCTGCTCCATCCGAATGACCTCAGCTCGTGCAGCCTCCAGCGCCGCCTCGACTGTCAGGCTCACCGCATGTTCTCTAGTGCGGTCTGGCGTCGGGTCGGCCGTTGCGTTCTGGTCGCGGCACGAAGCAGACCTGACCCTGCTTGGATCCGAGACAATGTGGAAGGCATGATCGCAGAACTTGCAAACGACATCGCGGCCGATCATCTCCAGCAGCACTCGCAAGGACACCCCGCACTCGGGGCAGGCGATACGGAAGTGTTTCGGCATCTGGAAGACCTGGTTGCACATCTTGCAGCGGGACCGCTGCCCGAGCAAGTAGCTGAACGCCGGACCCTCGTGCCGGCAGTGCGGGCATTGAACGGGGACGGTCAACTTCGTCATGGAGCACATGGCTCGCTTCGCTCCTTCTTCCGGATCGGTGCGACGGCGATGCAGAACCTGCGCAGTCGTGTCGTCATGACCGCCTGGCCGGTTCAGGAAAGCCTTCGTGGATCCCGCTTGGTAGGTATCAGGTCACGGCAACTTGGGCCGTCGCGGCTGGTAGCAGCTCGGGGGAGAGCCGCGCTTCGAGTTGCCCGATTCGTTCCCTCAAGGCGGACAATTCGGATTGCGATTCGCGGGCCAGAGGTTTCGACTGGAATTCAGGGTTTGTCGTCCACCAGTCCATGCCCATCTCGCGCGCTTTATCGACCGAGGCGACTACTAGGCGAATCTGGATCGTGAGCAGTTCGATGTCAACCAGCTTGATCTTGATATCACCAGCGATCACGAGCCCTTTGTCAAGTACGCGCTCGAGCACATCAGCGAGGGTTGAGGAGTGGATCGAGTGAACGGCAGATCGAGTCACTTCGGTGGCCATTTTGGGATCGCAGGCGAGAGGTGAGCCGGCTCGACGGAGGTTCCACACCTTCGTCGCGAAACGGCTCAGTGATCAAGAGGCCCTGGAGGCCCCAGAGCGAGCTTTTGGACACAACCGTAGAGTCTGTGGGGTATGACCACAGCAAGTGGGGATCGACCGGAGCATTCGGGTCCGGCCATCGAAGCAAACTCGGCGAAATGCCGAGCCGCTCAGCGAGGTTGCAACGTCTCGGTACGACTTGATCGCCATGGTCATTCTCCTCTTTCGGATTCAGCAAGAACGAAGCCCCTGCCGTGGCAATGGAGACAGGGCAGGCCGCTGGAACCATCGTCCGCTCGTCCACTGCATTCGGGACAGACGGTCGTTGGTCCATCCGGCGCGGCCATAACTCCAGCACCGGAGCAGACTGGGCATCGATACGTCTTGTAGCTGCCGTCGCCGCCGCAATACTTACACCGCACATGGGGCACCGGGACGAGCACGCGGCCTTCTCCCTGACATGCACCGCAGACCGAGAGCTCCGACATCACGTTGAACGGATCGGTCCCATGACCCAGGCAAAATGCGCATTCGACGTATTCCCGGCTCGCCGTGGGCTTCGAGGCTGTTTTCACACTGCTCATGCTGAGCTCCCCGTTACAGTTCCTGTGTTGGATCGTTGAGGCTGGTAGGCAGGCTCCCGATTCCATGCAAGGCTCGGCAGCCTCCGCAAACACCGCGGTTACAACAGCTTTCCAAGCGGACCCAGGTCAAGGTTGAGATCGTCTTCGACCAGTCCGAACTGCTCTCGGAGTTGAGTCATCTGCTTGCCGAGTTGCAGGAAGGTTACACCCAGGTTCTCGATTTCATCGGCGGTCAGCGACTCGGCTTCGATGCGGCGGATGGCTTGACGTTCGAGGAGCTGGCGAATCAGCTCGACGAGCGTCAGTACCAGCTTGCCGAGGCCGTTCTGGATGTCGTCCGGTTTCAGCGACACTCTCAGCCCCTGGGAAGCCGGCGGTGTCAAGGCGGCTGCGAAAGCTTCCATGTTGATAGCCGTGGCCTGTACGGCTGCACTCGAATTCGTCACGACGCACCTCCGCCGGGTTGAAGAACTGCCTGCCGCTTGGCGCGATTGGCGGTCTCTACCGAGGTAAGGAGGAGTTGCAGGTTGAGGTAGATGAGATCGACGTCCGCGACCGAGATGATCACCTCTCCCACGACGACGACTCCTTTGTTCAAGACCCGGTCCAGGGTCTCACAGAGAGAGATGCTCCGTTCAGCGTCGAGCCCGAGCTCTGACTCGGTTGCAAGCGAGGTCGTGGCAGTCATGGTCTCAGCTCACTTTCAGGAGTCGTTCGTAGACTCCTCGAGCCAGATGCAGCTCGCCATTGTCCTCGTACTGCTGGGCGATCATCATGAGCCGATCACAGGCTACCACGGCCTGATCCGTGCCATCGTGATTGTTAACCAGGTCGAAGTAGAGCTCGATTGCTTGACGCACTGACCCATCCCGACCGTAGTCGTCGCCCATCTTGAGGAAATGGTCGAGCAACCGCGACCGCTGAGGTGAGATCGGCTCCTCTTCGAGAGGTGGGATGACAATCGGGGCAACCATTATCGGCGTCCCCGTTTCATACTCTTCCAGCCTCCTCGGAACCTCGACGGCCACGACGGCCTCCTCAGGATACTCGCCATTCACTTCAATATCTTCCTGTAGCGTTGTAGGGCTCACAGAATCGCTCCTCGGCATTCGAGTCGGCACCACAGTCGAGTGCCCAGTTTGGTTGCTGCTCTTGTTCTGGGTTGGCATCTCATGAGATCCAAGGAGGACAACTCCTTCGATCAAGATTCCAGTTCCGAAGAGGGCAGATACTCATAGGGTTCGACATCCATCTCATCGTCCTCCGTATCGTCCTCGTCGTCGTCCATGGAGTCCTCGTCATCCAACGAATCCTCCGCGTCCGTCTCGGTCTCTGCGTTGTAGGTTGCTCTCTCGGCTTCGAGGGCGTCGAGCCGGTCCAGCAGCTCGCTTTCACGCATGTCGAAGGCGGCCTCATCGATGACCCCCGTCTCCAGGCTGAAATAGAGCTGGCTGAGCTCGAGACGAATGTGTTCGGCCTCTTGTTCTTGCTCCTGGATGGCCGCGTTGTAGATCTCGCGGAAAACCTTCAGGAGCGACTTGAACGGAAATAGGACGACATCATCCAGAACGAGCATGGGATCAATCCTCCAGATCGCTCAAGACACCATGAGCGAGATATCAACGAAGTTGTGGGGCGGCCAGGGGCCGTTAATATCGAACGCGAAGTTGTTGTCGAATCGCTTCGCGACTTCAAGCACGCCCTGCTCGAAATCGTTGCGCCGGTCGCGCTCGACCAGGCAGGCCAGGTTCATGACCTCGCGTTCGGCCCGAGGAGGGTTGGCCTGGATCTCCACGGTATGCGACTGCAGCGCCTCGGTGACGCGCTCTAGATGAGCTTCGCGGTTGGCGTTCAGCAAGCGGTCGAAAGCGCGGCCCAGGTTGATCTTGTCATCCTGGGACGGCTCACGCCCGCCGCGAAAAATCCGGTCTCGCAGCGACCGAAGTTCTTGATGAAGTCCTGTCATATATTCAAAAATATTGGCAACATCCCAGGTAACGCGGAGGCCCATCTCGACCCGGCCGCGGACGCGCTCCACTTGCTCGATGAAGCCGTCGTGGTTGATCCTCAGTATCCGGCGGACTGATTCGGGACCGTCTGCCACGACCCCGAAGGCCACCGGCAGCACGGTATGGTCAACCATGAGCCGACGAAGCACTTCGTGGTGGGCGGCAAGCCGTCTCCGTTCGGGCCGGATCTTCTGGTTGGGAAGGTCGCTGACGATGGCGGTCAGGCCATTGTCACCGATCGTGTAGACCGTTGTGCCGTCCAATCCAGGCATGTCGAAGGACTGGCCGTCCGCCGCGCCGTCCACGAAGGCATAGAGGTAGCGGCCTCGTGCGGTGGCCGTCAGGGTCTGCTCAGTCGCGACCTGAGACATGATCGATTCCTTCGTCTTCAGTAGGAGAATTCACTGACCTTGAAACGACTATCCATGGGATAACTGGGTGCCGGCACTGTCTCGATCTGAGGTGCCGTAGAAGGCTGCGGGTCTGTGCCCAGGGCAGCTTCTGGTGCGGCCCCACTGACGAATTTCATCAGCCGTGATTCCTTCGCCGCAATCTCTTTGAGCCGGTGCCGGATATCGGCGTTCCTGCGGGCGGCGCGCTCCACCTCGCGCTCCAGCAGCAACTTCTCGTTGGCCATGGCCGACAGCTCGATGAGAGCTCCGGCCGAGGTTCGGGTCCGACGCTGGTCGTGCAACTCGGACATCGTCCGCATGCCACGCACGCCTCTGCGTTCGTTTGCCACGGCTGATCCTCCGCAGTAAATCAATTGACGGGAAAGCCCGTTTCACTGACCAGATCGCCGTCGCGATGTGCCAGCGCATGATTATGCATCATGTGTACGGCCAGGGAATTTTCAAGGGAAAAGTGGCCATTGCCAGGGAGGGCCAACGCGCCACCCGCGCAGTATCGTTCCAGGATCTCGTCAAGCCAGACGGATGCCGCCGGCGTGCCTTCGCGGGTGATCTTGATCGTGTCGATGCGCAGGACATCGCGGCAGGTCTCGCGGAAGACGCGGTCGTCGTGGCGCACCGACGCCGCCCGCAGGGAAGCGACCTTGGCGATCATGATGCTGGCTCGCACGGTGGGCGGAAGCTGATGCATGCCCAGGCTGCGGAACTCGCGAACCACGTCGACAATGCACTCGGCCTCTGACCGGTCGAGACCAGACTTGGCCGCCGTGATTTCGATCTCGGTCTCGCGGTCGTATTGCCCCACCGTGATCGTGACCATCCGGTCCATGAGCGCGTCTTGTGTCTTGTGGACACCGGCGTACTCTTCGGGGTTGCTGGTGAAGATGGCCCGGAAGTTGGGATGGACGGCAACATACCCCTCGTTCCCGCGGCCGCTCGGCATCTCCAGCAGCCGCTCCTCGAGGATCGCCAGCAGGACGTTGTTGGCTTCGGGCCGCGAGCGGTTGAACTCGTCATAGATGACGGTAAAACCATACTTGCAGGCGTTCGTCAGGCGGTGGTCCACCCAGGTTTTGGCCACGGATTCCTCGGTTTTCATCACCGAGTGAATGTAATTGTCGACCACGCGGGTCAACCGATAACCAAGCTGGCCGCCGACGAGATCCGACGAGCTATACTCGTCGTCACCGTGGATGAGGGCGACGGGTCAACCCAACTGGGCCGCCACGTGCATCGCAAGAGTCGTCTTGCCGGTGCCGGCCGGTCCACTGAAATGGATGGGGTAACCTGCACACAGATAAGCGTGCGCTCGCTCGGTCAGGCTACGAACGGCAGGCGTTTCGACGAAGTCGGGTTTCTGTTTCAGTGCCAGCAGGCTGAGATCTTCGGCATTCACGGCGGATACGCCTCCAGGATCTTATGTATCATTGCACCGGGGTGAATTCCGCCGAACCGAGCGGGAACAAACAGGCATCAGGTGATCCTGGTGCTCGTTCGATCCTCGTCGGTCCGGGGTCACGAGGGCGATCGACAATTCTTCCCGACCCTTCGGTTAGGCTGTCCCGGAGGTGTGCTTGTTGTGTCGGGATTTCGTCCCACGTTTCGGAGCTGCCGTGTCCGTGGCGGCGTGATGGGTTTTGGCGTTGCGGGTGCCCGCGAATTCGCGCCATGCGTCTTGCGCTCCACGGAGGTCTCCGGCGACCTCGGTGCGTGCCTCCTTGAACTTGGCGCGCATGTCGTTTACAGCTTGACGCCGGGCTGCCTGGTTGTCGTCGAGGCGCTGCCGCAAGTCGGCCCGCGTCTGATTGAGGTTCTCGCGATGGTGCTTGCGCAACCCCTCAACCCGATTCGATAGTTCATCGGTGAACTGGGTCAGGTTTGTGCGCAGCTCTCCCGCCATGACGTGGTGCTCGAGGGTGACGCCCGCTATGAATTCGCGAGCCGCATCGAGCACTGTCTCGGTTGACTGATTGACCATCTCCAAGGCATCGGCACGATCCTCGATCGAGCTCTGCAGGTGGTCCGTGAAACTCTTCATCTGGACGCTAAATACCGGCATTGTCACTCTCCTTTCAGGGTAGAACTTCATGCCAAGGTGAGTGATGTCTGAAGCGGTGCGGCCGAGGGCCTGATCCAGGTCAGATCCCCCGGGGTTGTGCGGTCGCTCCGAGACTCACACCACCGAGGCAATCTCATCCCTGAGTGAGTCACTTCTGACCGGTGAACGTCAAGCAGGGGCGGCCGCCGTGGCGGTGAGTCCGATGGCCTCGGCGTACTTGAGGTACGTCTCAACCGACGCGATCACGACACGGGCCTCGACCGAGAGCAGCTCGATGCCGACCAAGGAGACCTTGGCCCACACGTCGATCACGATGCCCTTGTCCAGGATCCGATCGACCACTTCCGCCAGACTCGAGCCTGTCCGTAGACTTCATAACCTTTGCCATTACACACCTCTCAACTTTGCTTTCGCAGGGATTTACCTCTCCAGTGAGGTGAACGAGCAGGCTCCAAGCTCCACTCTGCATTAACCGTAGAACAGCTATCCGGTATTGACGAACTGCACTAAGGGAAGCCCTCATCTGACCCAGGGTATTCCCTGTATTATAAATAGTAATAAATGTTGATCTTATATTAATCATGATTTTTATGAAATTGATGGATCTTATGCTTGTTTGACCTCAGAAGCGGTTTGGAAGGAGTGCGAATCGACGACTTCAGTTCGCGGTCCGAACGTACTTCACTGAACATCTGAAGACAGTCTTGCACCAACCAAGACACAAGCCCGCAGCCGACGGCTGTGCATCTTGATCGACGATCTTCAGTCCGATGACGAACGGGCAGCGACGAAGTGGTAAGGAGGCCAGGGGCCAGTCGCCAGGAGTTGTAGAGACGCTGGTGGAGGAAAGCTGGTCCACCGCAGACAGGAAGGTCGCTCTGGATGCGCGGGACAAGGAAAACAAGCGTGATGAGCTCGCCCTGGCCCGGAGCCAGGGTTTTCACGTAGCAATCCCGGGACAACGGCGTCAGCACGCGGCGCACATTGTCGGCTCTTTCCTGGGCGTTCTGCTGTTCGTTTGCCGCCCGCCTGAGCTCAGTCTGACGAGCGATCAGATACGCGGTGCCCGGTCGCTTCGCCGGCTCCGCCGTCGCCCTACCATCCCCATGATCGGCACTCTTGGCCGGATCCCTACAGGGTGCACAAGAATGGAGCATATGAACGCTGTATTCGTCGCACTGCTCGACCTGGTCGAGCGATTCGAGCCATTCCGACCGGTGTTCCTGTAAGAGCGCGGCAAGTTGACTATCCGAGTCGAACGCGGTGCCGAACCGAAACGGAATCACCGTGTGCTCTTGATGCAATTCGGCAACCACTTCCGCGAAAGCCTCGAGCCGGGGAACCGTCGCCACCAGATCGCCGACCTTTACCTCGGAATACGCCACGGCGAGATCGCCGACGACAATAGCTTTTAGCCCCGCTGGCAGCCGAGGTTCGGTCACGTCTCCTGAGACAGCGCGGAGCACGGCGTACACGAGTCGTTTCACGACGACGACTCCGCGAGAATGGGGCAGAAGTGGTAAGGGGGCCAAGGTCCGGATCGTTCGATCACGAGCCGCACGAGCCCCGCCGTGGACGCGGTCTTCTCCGCAATGGCAAACACATCGTCGACTCGGTCGCGAGGGATCAGGAGAGCGATTTTCAGAACCAGAGCGCGTTCCTTCGTTTCACCGCCGCGGATTGGCAAGCTATGAATGACGACACCCGCCTCCAAGATCGCCTGATGGAGCCGAGCTGTCGCCGCTTTGCAGGTCCGTAGAGCCAGCCCGCGAGCGTCTTCGCGTAAGCGTTTCTCCAAGAAATAACGCGCCCCGGCGCAGCCGGTAAACTGCGGAAGCGCTCGGAGAGAGTGGGATCGACCTGAAGCAGTGCTTCTATAGCCTGATCAACATCAAGATAGGCCTTCAGGGACCATTCTTCTTGATCCATGATCTCGAGCAGAAACCGTTCGATTGTCTCGCGATGTCGGCCAGCCACGTCCGCGAGCGTCTGCTGCGAAGCGAAGACACAGCCGAAACGGACAGGCAGAACCGCAGCGCGCGCCTTGACGGCCGCGATGACACTTTCATGATGAAGCGCGCGAGGGACGATCCACGCAGGGTCGACAGGCTCGCATGCAAGGCCCGATTCGATTACTCCCAGCGGCACAATGCTGACGATTGCCGCGAGACCTTCGATCATCAGCGGCCGCGCCGGCCCAATCTCTTCAAAACCCGAATGCGTGAAGTCACCGACGGGATCAGGCTTTGCAAATCCGTAGAGATAAACTCCCGTATCACTCATTTCTACCGAGTGTAACTGGCGCTGCGCGGCGGTCAACCCGCCGCGCTTGACCGACATGATGCGTGATAGTGCCTGCTTTCGATTTCACAGGTCTGGTCAAAAAGCTCGTTGCGGGGCTGCTTGAGCCTCCGCCAGGGCGGCGTTCAAGTGCTCACGCGTCACCGTGACTCGGGGGATTTCACTCGGGGAAGAGTCATTGAAGCGAGCGACCGCCTCCCTGATGGCGGCCCAGGCGGCGCGGGTGCAGATCGCACGGACTTCGGCACCGGTAATAGCCTTCGGTCGCGGCGGCCAGAGCGGGAATGTCCACCTTGCCGGAAAGGGGCTTATCGCGCAGTCCAATCTGGAAGATTTCGCGGCGGCCAGCCAGGTCGGGCAGGGGGAGGGGGATCTGGATATCGAAACGTCCCGGCCGCAACAGGGCGGGATCAAGGATGTCGGGCCGGTTGGTAGCCCCAAGCACCAGAACGCCGTTGAGGTCCTCGACACCGTCCATCTCTGCGAGGAACTGGCTGATCACCCGCTCGGTCACGTGCGAGTCGGTACTGCCCCCTCCTCGCGTCGGCACCAGCGCATCGATCTCATCGAAGAAGATGATGCAAGGAGCGGCCTGCTTGGCTTTGCGAAACACCTCGCGCACACCGCGTTCCGACTCGCCAACATACTTCGAGAGCAGGGCAGGTCCCTTCACGGGGATGAAATTGACCTGGGTCTGGCTGGCCACGGCCTTGGCCAGCATGGTCTTTCCACACCCGGGCGGGCCGGAGAGGAGAATTCCTCGAGGCGGCTTGACTCCCACCTGAGAAAAAACCTCGGGATGCTTGAGCGGCCACTCGACGGCTTCGATCAACTGGTTCTTGACCTGGTCCAGCCCCCCACGTCTTCCCAGGAGACGTTGGGTATTTCCACGAAGACCTCGCGAATTGCCGAGGGCTCAACCTCCCGCAGGGCCCCTTCAAAGTCGGCCATCTTGACTTCGAGCGTCCGCAGGCGCTCGTAGGGAATGCTCTTGGAGGCGAAATCGATTTCGGGGAGAAGCCTGCGCAAGCAGACTCATGGCGGCCTCGCGGCAAAGTGCCATGAGGTCGGCGCCGACGAAGCCGTGGGTGATGTTGGCCAGGTGGGCCAGCTCGACATCGGCGGCCAGCGGCATGCCGCGGCTGTGGATCTCGAGGATTTCTCGCCGGCCGTCCCGGTCTGGGATCGAAATGGCGATCTCGCGGTCGAACCGGCCGGGCCGCCGCAGGGCGGGATCCAGGACGTTGGGAAGGTTGGTCGCGGCGATGACGATCACGTTCTGCCGCTTGGCCAGCCCGTCCATCAAGGCCAGCAACTGGGCCACGACCCGTTTCTCGACGTCGCCGACGACCTTCTCTCGCTGAGGCGCAATAGCGTCAATCTCGTCGAGGAAGATGATGCTGGGGGCCTGGCGCGTGGCATCTTCGAAGATTTTTCGCAGATGCGCTTCGCTCTCGCCGTAGAACTTGTGAATGATCTCCGGTCCGTTCACGGCAAAAAACCGCGCATCGGTCTCATGGGCCACGGCACGGGCGATCAAGGTCTTGCCGCAACCGGGCGGTCCGTGAAGCAGTACCCCCTTGGGTGGATCAATCCCCAGCCGTTCGAAGACCTCCGGATAGCGCAGCGGCAGTTCCACGATCTCGCGAATCCGGTGCAAGTTCGCGCTTCAAACCGCCGATGTCCTCGTACGAGATCGGTTGCGCTGCCCTCGGCCTCGGTTGCCGCCGCCTTGGAACGGCCCGACTGGGAACGCGCGATCTCCAGAACCGTCCGAGGCTTGATCACAACAGGCCCGGCGGGCGTTGTGCTATCGACCTTGAAATCGGCTGACCGGTTGCCAAAGAGAGTGGCTCGGACGCGATCGCCGGCCAGCACCGGCAGCCCGTCGAAGAGGCTGCCGATGTACTCAAGGTCGCGATCGGCGGGCACGAAACCCAGTGGCGTGAGCACGACTCGTTCCGCCGGCCGTACCGTGGCTTTGCGGACATTGATGAGCTGGTCGAGTGCCGCGCCGGCGTTTTCTCGAGTCACGCCGTCAATCTGGACTCGCGCCTGCTCACGATGTTCCTTGTAGGCGGGCATCGCCTTTCCGACGGTCGTCTGCTTGCCCTCGAGCTCGACGATGTCGCCAACTTCCAGGCCGAGGCGAGCCATGTCGGCAGGATCAAGCCGCGCCAGCCCTCGACCAAGATCCTTGGCGAGCGCTTCCGTCACTTTCAGCTTCAAACCACTCGAATCCGGCATCGTTCAACATCCTTTTATCTTCGGGCTAGCGCTGGAATTTGATTTCCAACATGCCGTTGCGACAGGTATGGGTCATCTGCTCGGCCTTGAACGCTGCCGGCAAGAGCACTTCCTTCTGGTACTTCTTCTTGCCGTGTTCCGCCTTGATCGTCAGGATGTCGTCGTTCGACTCCAGTGAGACATCGTCGTCTCCAATTCCCGGCAACTCCGCGACCACCAAGACGTGACCTGGCTCCTCGAAGACATCGACGGGCGGCTCGATAATCTCGTGGACCGTTGCCCGTCCAGTCTTTTCGTCGGGGCGAACATTGCCGAAAGGCTCAACCTTGACCCCCTTTCCAGTGTCCGAACCTCCCAGGTTGGTTCGGATCGTGAACCCATACACTCCCTTCAACTCCTTGCCGAATTCCTCACCCCCCTGGAGTTCCTTCCCCTTCTCGGCCAGCTCGCCCAGCCTCTCGATGAGGTTGGTCAAGCCGTTCAGGAATCCGCCCCCGAAATCGACCTCGCCTTTGGGGTTATGACTCTTTTTTGTTGTCCTTGGCATCGCGTCGTCGTCTCCTTCCCGAGAGGCTCTTCCGCTAGTTGACCGGTCAGCGTACGCGGCTGATACTTTTGACTATAAGCCCGAGCTGCACAGGCGGCACTTTCGTCGATCTGCGCGAAAGCCAGGGACAACGCAGTCGAGATGATCCATGTGAGGCGACACCTGATGCTCACGCTGGCGTCGAATTTCCCCAGCCGCCATCCGCCACGCTCAATCGCGTCAGCGAAATATCGGCGGGAAGTCGCCCTTCGAGCGAGTGCATCAGGCCGAGGAAGATGCAGCCGGTCTGACCTGGCGGCAGGGTCTCGTCGATCCGACGCGCGATGAAGGCATCGCGACGGTCGAGCAGGTCACGGCTCAGATCTTGCACCTCCGAAGCCGGCTTCGGCGTGCCGGCTGATCCATCGAGCAGCAGACGCCGGTTCAGTTCATACTCCTTGACCAGGAGCTCGGCTGATTCCGTGCCTACCAGCCTGGCGCCCTGTGCCATGAACTCCAAGAGCAGCCGGTGGTTAGTGCTGCCGGACCGGGCGAGATCTTGAACGATCTGTTCTTCCTTGCCGCAGACGGGAAGAGCGTCCTGGTACAGCGAGACCTCAGGCCAATCGAGATGAAGTTGCATCAGCGACTGTGCGGATCGAACGCCAGAGCTGACCGATCTGCCGCACACGGTCCTGCCACGGGGCCGCACCAGGCCGCTGCTCGTGGATTTTGCGCACCGCGCCCTGCAGGCTGCCAAGATCTGCGGCGGTATGGATGATCGGCACCCAGACGAGGCGTCGTCCCGCTGCAATTGACACGAGCTCAGACTCCGGAAGACCAGTGGAACTTGATCCATTCTACGCCACCATGATTGAGATGTCCCGCAGGGCGCCCTCGATGCCACATACCTTGACGCTGAAACCCAACCCTGGCATCGGGCGAGAACCGCCCAGCAGGGTTTTCCCCAGTTGACTTAAGGAATTTCCTGATGGAAGTTGGGCCAGAGTCTCAGGTCGCAATTACAGCGATTCCCGGTAAACCGGGTCCTTTCAGACCTCCCACATTGTGTACAATGCGAGACTTGCACCTGGCGCCAGGCGAGCCTGGCGTCGTCTCTCCAAAGCGCGGAGGGTGAACGATCAGATGGCATTCGATTCCGCAAAGCAGCGCAAGATCATGGGGCAGTTCGCAACCGGAGTGACGGTCGTGACGACGGGAGGCAAGGCCGGCGCGCATGGCTTGACGGCCAACGCGGTCGCCTCTCTTTCCCTTGACCCGCCGCTGGTGCTGGTGGCCGTCGAGAAGAAGGCGCACTCGCTGGATTTTCTCAAGGCCAACCGCTGCTTTGCGATCAACATCCTTCGGCTCGAGCAGGAAGAGATCTCGCGGCGGTTCGCAACGCCCGGACCCAAGAATTTCACAGGTCTGGCCCTCCTGGCCGCCGTGACCGAGGCCCCCATCCTGGCTGATTGCCTGGCCTATGCCGATTGCCGGGTTGTCGAGATCTTGCCTGGCGGGGATCATGAGATCTTCGTCGGCGAGATCGTGGCCGGAGATATCCACGAGGGTTTACCTTTGCTGTACTATGCGGGCAAGTATCGCAAGATCGCCGATTGATTGTGTGCTGGTCGGGCAGCGGGACTGAACTCCCCTTGTTCATCGCGTCTTCTGCAACAATGATTGTTCCATGCCTGATTCGGTAGCCGGAGATCTCGCGGCCCGGCCGTGGTGGCGCGAGATGTCTCGAACGCACTGGTGGGTGCTCATCGTCGCGGTGCTGGGCTGGTTGTTCGACGCGATGGATCAGCGGCTGTTCATCCTGGCGCGGACGCCGGCCCTGCGCGACCTGCTGCCGGGTTTGCCCGCCGACCAGTTGCCCACTTTTGCCGGCTGGGCGACGGGGCTGTTCATCGCGGGCTGGGCGACCGGCGGTCTGCTCTTTGGCCTCATGGGCGACCGCTGGGGCCGGGTCCGGACGATGACGATGACGATCGTGGTTTACTCGATCTTCACCGCGCTTTCGGGCCTGGCCCGGTCGTGGCCCGAATTCGCGGTCTTTCGTTTCCTGTGCGGCATGGGCATTGGCGGCGAGTACGCGGCGGGCGTGGCCCTGGTGGCCGAGACCATGCCCGCCCGCGCCCGGCCGTTCGCGCTGGGATTGGTCCAGGCTTTTTCATCCGTGGGCGCGATCATCGGATCGGGATTGAGCCTCCTGGTCGGCCCGCAGGCGACCTTCGGCCAAACGGCCGGCTGGCGCGTCTTGTTCCTTTTCGGCGTGATTCCCAGCTTGCTTGTCGTGCTGATCCGCCTCCGCGTGAAGGAGCCGGAGCGATGGCTTCGCGTGCGCGACCTGGCGCGGTCAAGTACGCGAACAGAGGTTGAGACTTCGAGCGAACTCCGAGCTCGCATCAGCACCGGAGACGCGGCTCGGCGATCTGACCGCCATCTTCGGTGATCCTGTTCTGAGACGCCGTACCCTGGTGGGCATGACGCTCGGCATGGTCGGCCAGATCGGTCTCTGGAGTATTGGCCTCTATACTCCGGAGCTGGTGCGAAGCAGCCTGCTGTCCGTGCGCAGGAGTGAGCTCGCCGCGCTTGCCTCGGCCGATTCGGGAAGGCCGGATTCGAAAGCTCGTCTTGACCTCGACAGCCTGGCCCGTGCCGCGGCCGCCAACGAGGCGGAGGCGGCACGCCTGGCCGCGGCGTGGAAGCGGGAAGACGATCGCTATGTCGGCTGGGGCACCCTGCTTCAAGACGTCGGCTCCTTCTTCGGAGCCCCCTTGTGCACGATGATCGCCGTTCGGCGCGGCCGGCGGCAGGCTTTTGCGCTCGCGTACCTGATGGCGCTGGGCTCGGTCTGGTTCGTCTTCAGCACGCTCTCTCGCGGGCCCGACGTCTACTGGATGCTGCCGCTACTGGGTTTCTGCACCTGCGGGATCTTCGGCGTGATCATCGTCTACTTGCCCGAGCTTTATCCGACCCGCCTGCGTACCACCGGAACCGGCTTCTGCTATAACATCGCGCGGTACCTCACGGCGGTGGCTCCCCTGGCCCTGGGCAAGCTGACCTTGCTCTTTGGCGGCCTTGGCTACTCCACGCCAATTCGCCCCGCGGCCATGAGCATGGCGCTCGTCTACCTGCTCGGTCTGGCCGTCGTTCCTTTCGCGACCTGAGACCAAGGGACAGCCGCTGCCCGAATGACTCGTTTCGAGAACCCACTCGAGGCTAGTCGGTCTTGACCTTCCCCTCGAAGAATTCCTCGATCGCTTCGTCGCGGCGCTCGGCGAGCACATGATCGGCCAGGCGCCTGATGAATCCGTGAGACAGAGCCTGGGCCGCGGCCTGGAATATGGTTCTCATGGCTTCCGCTTCATCGGCTGTCATCTCGCGGCCCAGGACTTTGCGGCCGATGGCAAGTGCATCGGTCTCGACTTCTTGGTTCAGGGTTATCTCGCCTGATCTCTCGGCTTCGGCCATGGTTTGCTCCTTGTTCCGAGTTGGACTGAAAGCTCCATTTGTGCCCAACGGTCCTTGCCCACTGTGGCTTGGAGAGAGGCGATTGTGTGATTCGCTGCAGGGATTGCTCTAGCGATTTCTGAGAGCCCGCGCATCCTGCCGGATCGGGCTGGCGGAGTCGGGTTTGTACGACACTGTGCCGGGCGGGGCGGTGGAGAACTGGACGTAGCCCCAGTGTTCGGGGCGGTGCATGTCGATCGACGCCCTGGGGCGACCAGACCCAGTTGTCTTCCTTCGTGTCGGGCACCTTGCGGTACTTGCCGTCCTCGACGATCGTGCTGCCACTCGACGCGCGAGAAGTTGATGCGCCACTGGTCGCCGTCCCGGGGCGGGGCAGGGCGGTGGGCGTACTCGGCCAGGACCTTCCAGGGGATCGCGAACTCGACCGACCAGGACTTGTCCTTGTCGCGCGGATCGTTGAGCGTGCCCTCGACGTGAGACGGCCGTCTTCAGGCCGGGGATCTCCCACTCGTTGATGGCCGGGCCGCCGTCGCGATAGGGCTTCTTCAGGAACAGGTCCCACTCGGTGTTGAGGGCGTTGATCTCGATCTCGTAGTACTCGTGGTTGTCGCCGTCGGGGTCGATGAAGATCTCGAAGTCGTTGTCCTGGAAGATCACCGCGTCGTGCTTGGTCAAGGTGCCCCAGACGTGCGGCTCCTCGAGGTGGGCGGCGACGTAGAAGTACGTGTCGTCCCAGAGCATCTTGGCCCGGGTCTTGAACCGCGGGAGCGGCTTGATGTCTCCCTCGATGTCGACGAAGGCGTCGGTCCAGGGCACGGCCTGCCAGGCCTTCTCATCGAGCTTGCCGTCGATCGTGATCGGCTCGGACGCCCGGTAGCAAACGTAGCCCTTGGGAAGCGAAAGGCCCACGTTCGACCGCGCTTTCCGCCGCGCAGAGGCTTCGATGTAGGGCTTGAAATCATCGGGCTTGCCGGGCGGCGCGATCGCGAAGGTGATGGCCACCTGGTCTTCAGTTTTCTGCGTATAGGTCAGGCGGAAGCGGGGCGCCGACGGACTCGGGGTCGCTCAGGAAGGTCAGCGATCGTCGGTCGTCGGAGGGATGCACCGTGTAGGAGATGACGTGGCCTTCGTTGTCGAAATAGATGGCTCGCAAGGGCTGGCCCTTCTCGGCGGGGTAGACCACCATCAGGTCTTCGTGGACCGTCGGGGGACGGTCCGGGCCTGTCGGAATCTGGTTGACGTTTCGCCGCACCAGCACCTTGCCATCCAGCTCCGGCGCAAACGTAAATTCGCCCTTGCCCTGGCCCGGCTGGCCCGAGCCCTCGCCTGTCCACTCGCCCAGCAGGAAGCGGTACGAGTCCCAAGGATCGTTGTCGCTTGCGGCATGGAGCGGTGAACTCAGAAGCGCCACGGCGACGACGAATGGCGCAGACCATCGAGCATGATTCTTCAAGAGAAACTCCCTGTCATCTAGGCATTCATCGCGGCTTGTCGGCGATCGGCTTCAGGATCTCGGCCAGCAGGTCGGGTTTGGACTTGTCGCGCACGAGCTCGAGGTACTTCGGCCCCTCGGCGTAGTCGAGCACGATGGTGCGGAAGCGGTCGCCCTCGAGCAGCAGCAGCTCGATCTTGCGGCGGGTGACGCTGTCGGCCAGCGCATCGTGAAGCCGCTGCGGGCTGAACAGCCGGCCGTTGATGCCCATGACCTTCATGCCGGGCGCCAGGCCGGCCCGATCGCCGATCATGCCGGGGACGACGTCGGCGATCTGGCCGTCGGGGCGGAAGGTCAGGCCGAGCGAATGCCGGGCCGAGATGCGCGCACGGCCGCGGCGGCCACGGCTGGGGGCGGTCGGCTTGGGCCGCGTATTGAAGGCGGTAGCCGATGCGGCCGACGAGGTCCAGCGGAAGCGATTCGAGCAGGCTGACTCACGCGATGGATCAAGAACGGCTCCCAGTCGTAATCGAGCCGTCCCGTTCAGGTGCCTGACGATCTCGGGCAGATCGTACGGAACGACGTCGTCGGTGCGAAGAGTTCTGGCCCAGGAACTTCCGGCAGAAATCGTCGAGGCTACGTGCTCCTTGGGTCTTCTGGCGGATGATGGCGTCGGCCTCGAGCCAGAGCAGCGCCCCCTCGAAGTAGTAGTCCTGGTCGCGCCTGCAGCTCGCTCCAGTTCGGGCTGCCGGCGCGGAGCAGATGAGACGCCACGGCGGTGTCTTCCAGCGATCGCCATTTCCGGCCGGTGCGAAGCATGAGCCCGCCGATGGTCGAGGCCAGCGTCTGGCGATATTCCTTGCGGGTTCACCAGCCCGCTACGAACCATGAGCACTTCGCCGAGATACTCGGTCTAGCCCCTCGTAGACCCAGAGCAGACGGGTTCTCTGCGGCGTGTGGAAATCCGCCGTGCACTGGCCGGCCGGCCGGCGGTACTTGCCGCACCAGGAATGGACATATTCATGAGGGATCAGGTTGGCGATCCAGCCCTTGCGGTTGGCGGCGTCGATGAGGTCTCGCTCGCGCACGCCGTTGATGCTCGACGAGAGGTGCTCCAGTCCCAGGAGGCCCAGGTCATCGCTGCACGTGACCAGGAAGTGGAACTCGGAGTAATGGCAGGCCCCGAACAGCGCTCCGGCCTCGCGGACCATCCGGCTGTACAGGTCGACCACGTCGGGCCCCAGCTCCAGCGCGGAGGGCGATTCCGAGGCCACGTGGAAAAATGCCGGCGGATTGGAGCCTGTCTTCAAGGGGATCGTCCGCAGATGCTCGCCGGCGATCAGCGGAGAATCGGCCAGCGTATTCAAAGACACGGGCGCGAACGTGATCAGCCCGTTCTTGGCTCCCTCTCGACTTCAGGGCCGTGGCGAATTTCCACTTTTCCGGCAGCCGGAGCGCAGAGCTCGACCCGGGTTTCCTTGGCGGTTGGACCCTCGGGATAGAGCAAGCAGGTGGGCCAGTTGATGATGCCCACCGAGGCGTTGCCGTAGCTCAGGTGGCCGCTGGCCTCGACGGCCGGCGCGTTGCAGATGGTGTCGAGCTGGACCCGGACCTCGTGGACGCCCGACGGGAACCTCGCACGTCACCCGGTAGAGCTCGACCTCGTCGCGGCGCCAGGCGAATCGCCTTGCCGTCCGGCGTTTCCAGCCGCAAGCCTCCGACCGTGTCCAGCGGCCCGCTGGGGGCGTGGGTCCCGGGAATCCACTTGGGATACCAGAGCGTGAGCGGGCCAGGCTCGCAGGGAATTCGAAGGCTTCGTGTGCAGCAGCTTCCGGGGCAGGTCGCGGGCGTCCACCTCGATCTGAAGGGTCGGCTCCGCGCAGCGGTGGCGACGTCGGCGACCGATGCCACCAACCCGCTCATCAGCCATCAAGAGACCGACCGATCGGATGGAAAGTCGTGAGAATTTGGGTGTCATCCCGTGGATCCTCGAGGCAATGCTTGGCACAAGCCGGTGACCAGGCGAATCGGACCAAGTCGCATCCATCGTAGTGGGAAGGCGCATCGCTCGCCAGGTGAAGGTCCGCCCGAGGCTGGCAACCGAATCGTACGCGAATGAAATCGTCGGTCCGCCGCAGGTTGCAAACTGAGTTCTCGGCCATGGATGATGGAAGCTGGCGATCCGTGAGTGCCTTGATCCTGCTCTCGCGGGACGGAGTGATCGCTCATGATGATTCGTGATTGCGGTTCCCAGCTTGTCTTCCTGCTCGCTGGCGCTGGTCGTCTCTGGGCCGGATTGTGCGATCGCCGGTGAGGCACAGGACCAGACGAGCCGCGAAGCCGCTGCGCGCCGGAATCATCGGGCTGGACACCTCGCACGTGTCGCGTTCACCCAGCTTCTGAACGATCCCCATGCCAAGGGCGAGCTGGCCGGCGTTCGGGTCGTGGCGGCCTATCCCGGCGGCAGCCCCGACATCCCTTCCAGCCGCGATCGCGTGGCCGGCTACACCCAGGAGCTGCGCGAGAAGTACGGGGTCGAGATCGTCGACTCGATCGATGAGCTGCTCAAGAAGGTGGACGTCGTGCTGCTGGAAAGCGTGGACGGCCGGCCGCATCTCGCGCAGGCCCGGCCGGTCTTCCAGGCCCACAAGCCGGTCTTCATCGACAAGCCGGTCGCCGGCACGCTGGCCGACGCGATCGCGATCTTACGAGCTGGCCAGGGAGACGGGCACGCCCTGCTTCTCGAGCTCGTCGCTGCGGTTCAGCCCGGGAATCGCGGGGATGAGGAACAACCCCAAGGTGGGCGACGTGCTCGGCTGCGACGCCTACGGCCCCTGCCATCTCGAGGAGCACCATCCCGACCTCTACTGGTACGGGGTCCACGGCGTCGAGACGCTGTTCACGATCATGGGGACCGGCTGCCAGTCGGTCACGCAGGATCCAGACCGAGGGGACCGACCTGGTCGGCGGGCGTCTGGAAGGGAGGCCGGGTCGGCACGTTCCGGGGCATTCGCGCAGGGACATCCGACTACGGCGCGACCGTCTTCGGCACCAAGGGCATCGCCCCCAGCGGCGGCTACGCCGGTTATGAGCCGCTGGTCGTCGAGATCTGCAAGTTCTTCCGGACGCGGCAAGCCGCCGTCTCGGCCGAGGAGACGATCGAGATCTTCGCCTTCATGGAGGCCGCCGACGAGAGCAAGCGCCAGGGAGGCAAGCCGGTGACGATCGAGAGCGTGATGGCCAAGGCCAAGGCCGAGCTGGCCGCGCCGAGGATCGAAGTGACGGGCGTGACGATCCGATGCGACTCACAGGAGCAGACCTTTCATGAGTCGATCCTTCCTCGGAACTTCGCTCGGCGAGTCCGAGCTCCTCCGGCTCGCTCGACCCGGAAGAGCGGCCGACCACGGTCCGCTACGGGTGCTCGCCTTCCTGGCCGCGATGACGTTCGTGCTCTACCTCGACCGCGTCTGCATCGGCCAGGCAGCGCCCGCGATTCAGGAAGGAGCTGGGGATCTCGAACACCGGATGGGCTTCGTCTTCGCGGCGTTCACCCTCTCCTACGCGGCTCTTCGAGATCCCGACGGGACGGTGGGGCGACCGCTACGGCTCGCGTGGGGTGCTGACGCGGATCGTCATCTGGTGGTCGGTCTTCACGGCCCTGACCGGCGCGGCGGGCGGGTTCCTGATGCTGCTCCTGGTCCGGTTTCTCTTCGGGGCCGGCGAGGCCGGAGCACTGCCTAACTCGGCGCGGGTGCTCCGGGAATGGTTCCCCGAATCGAGTCGGGGCCGGGCTCAGGGGATTGTCACGACGGCGATGATGATCGGCGGCGCCGTCGGCGCCAATGGCCTCGCAGGCGCTGATCGACAGCGTTCGGCTGGCGGTGGACGTTCGTCGTCTTCGGCATGATCGGGCTGGTCTGGGCGGTCGCGTTTTATCTCTGGTTTCGCGACGACCCGGCCGAGCACCCGGCGACCAACCAGGCCGAACGGCAGCTCATCGCTGAAGGGACGCGGCCCGAAAACACTGGCCGTCGATCCCGAAGCGCTGGCGCCAGACGTCGCCGTCGACGTCGACGATCTTCAGGCCCACGGGCCGATCCCCTGGAGCCTCGTCTTCCGCAACGCCAACATCTGGCTCCTCGGCGGCGCCATGATGACGATGTCGGGCATCTATTACATGCTGATCTCCTGGTATCCGACGTACCTGCAAGAGGCGCGAGGAGCGACTCCGACCGGTTCGAGCTGGCTGGCTGGCGTCATGGTCCTGGCGGCGGGGGCGTTCGGCTGCTTCTTCGGCGGCTGGCTGACCGACTGGCTGGTCAAGAAGACGGGCAACCGCCGCTGGGGCCGGACCGCGCAGAGCGTGGTCGGCGCGGGGCTGGCGGCGCTCGGGCATCCTGGTCAGCCTGTTCACCGAGTCAACACGGTCTGGCCTCGGTCTTCGTCGCCCTGGCCTGCCTCGGCGTTCAGCTCCAGGTTCCCGCCTGGTGGGCCAGCGCCACCCAGGTCAGCGGCAAGCATCTGGGGCCCTGTTCGGGCTGATGAACATGATCGGCGCCGTCGGCGCGATCTGCTCGCAGCTCTTCCTGGGCAGCTTCGCCGACGTCATGAAGAGCTGGGGCTACACCGGCCGGCCCAGTGGGACCCGGGTTTCTTCGTCTACGTGGCCGTTGCCCTGATCGGGATGGCGCTCTGGTGCGCTGATCGACCCGCGAAAGACGGTCGAGGCCCACGCGAGCGAGGCCTCGACCGGAATCTGCGTGAACCGCGAAGTGCTGCGGCCCACGTGCGTGGGCACCCTTCAAACTTCGAGCCTCCACGGCGACCGCATCTCGCGTGAGAGCATGGCGTTGCCCTTCTCGGCCCGGGGGCCGACGAAATGCTAGGCGGCGGGATCCCAGTTGAGCGGGAATGCCCAGCCGCAGGGCGATCGCGCCGATGTGGCAGACCGAGTACCGAGCGGTAGCCGACCTCGACGTCGCAGATGCACCGCTTGCGGCTGTGGATGCAGTCCATGAAGTTGCCCATGTGGTCGTTCGACTTGTAGAGCCGGTGGGCGTTCGGCGGGCAGCGGCTCCTCGAGCAGCTTGGGATCGCTGGCCTCGATCCGCTCTCGGTTGACGAAGATCCAGCCGCGATCGCCGATGAACCGGTTGCCGTTCTCGCCGTCGCTGGTGGTGATCAGGCGGGTGCCGTTGGCGTAGATGTAGGTGACGGCGAAGTGGGGATGGCAGTTGTAGCAGTTCGGCTTGCGTGGAAGGCGTCATGCCCGTAGCCGTGACGGAGACCGGTCCGGAGCCGTCCATGCCCAGGCCCCACTGGGCGATGTCGTTGTGGTGGGCGCCCCAGTCGGTCATCTTGCCGCCGCTGTACTCGTACCACCATCGGAACTCGTAGTGGCATCGCTCCTTGACGTAGGGGACGTCGGCCGTGGGGCCCTTCCAGAAGTCCCAGTCCAGGCCCTCGGGAACGGCGGACTTCCGGGAACGGGCCGCCGACCGGGTTGTCGCCGATCCGGGCCTCGACGGTGTGGACCCTGCCGATCCGGCCGTTGCGGACCAGCTCGCAGGCCAGGCGATAGCGGGCGTCGGACCGCTGCTGGCTGCCGGTCTGGAAGACGCGGTCGTACTTCCGCGCCGCCTTGACCATCGCCTTGCCTTCCTCGATCGTCAGCGACAGGGGCTTCTCGCAATAGACGTCGCAGCCGGCTTCATCGCGGCGATCGAGGTCAGGGCGTGCCAGTGATCGACGGTGCCGATCGTCACGGCGTCGAGCTTCTCCTTGGCCAGCAGCTCGCGGAAGTCGTCGTACTGGTGGCAATCCTTGCCGACCACCTCGGCAGCCTTCTTGCGGTGGCCGGCGTCGACGTCGCAGACGGCCACGAACTTGACGCCGGGCTTGCCCTTGGCCCACTTCATGATGCCGGTGCCCTGGCCGCCGACGCCGATGGCCGCCATCACGATCTGGTCGTTGGGGCCTCGCTTGGCGGCACTCTTCGCGGCCGAGTCTTTCTCTTCCTGGTCGGCAAGCACCTCGCGGGCGTACCAGAGCGGGCAAACCCGCTCCGATTGTCAAGTGCGGCCAGGAACGATCCATGAACCCACGTCGAGACAGGCTTCCACGTTCCAGTTCCATCGTTTCATCTCCTGAGTGGTCGAAAGCGAAATTGGTAACTCGGTCTGGCAAGTTCGGAATCACAGGGCTCCGGTGTTTCAGCCAGGACCGATCTTCCATGCCATCATAGCACTCGCCGATCGGCGCCGAAACGACCTGGCCCGCGTCGCCTTGGCGAGCCAGTCGAGCGGCCGTTATACTCATTCGGAATCGCCTTGTTCCTGGATCGTGATGCCCGGCTCGGCTGCATAACCTCTCGCCGTCAGCCGCGCCTCGAGAATTCAGCCATGATTGATCCCGGCGCTCTGGATCGCCGTCGCGCTGGCCTTGGCGGGCCCTGACGGTACCGACCCCGCCGCCGCCCCAGCTCGCTCGACCCGCGCCTGGTCCTCGAGCAGGTCGCGAAGGAGCCGGAGATCGTCACACCGACGGGCCTGGCCGTCGATCCTCGCGGCCGCGTTCTGGTCATCGAGAGCCACACGCACTTCCGGCCCAAGGACTATCGAGGGCCCGCCCGCGGACCGGATCCGGGTCTTCGAAGATGCCGACGGCGACGGCCGATTCGAGGCGACCGGCACGTTCTTCGAGGGAACGAAGCTGACCATGAGCCTGGCGTTCGCCCGCGACGGCCCCCTCTTCGTCGCGACCCGAAGTGCGATCTACCGCCTGGAGGATCGCGACGGCGACGGCAAGGCCGACGGCGAGGCCGCCACGGCACGTTCCCGCGCCCGATCGTCCGGCTCGACACACCGGGCGACTATCCGCACAACGGGCTCTCGGGGTTCGCGTTCGACCTTGCAGGCAACGTCTACTTCGGCCTGGGCGAAAACCTGGGCGCGAGCTACCGGCTGATCGGCAGCGACGGAACGAGCTCTGGCCGGCGGCGGCGAAGGGGGAAACATCTACCGATGCCGGCCCGACGGCTCGAAGCTGGAACGGATCGCCACGGGGTTCTGGAACCCGTTTCACGTCGCCTTCGACGCCTTCGGCCGTCTCTTCGCCGTCGACAACGACCCCGACTCGCGACCGCCTTGCCGGCTGCTGCACATCGTGGAAGGGGGCGATTACGGCTATCGGTTCCGCAACGGCCGCAAGGGCCTGCACCCGTTCACGGCCTGGAACGGCGAGCTGCCGGGCACCCTGCCCATGGTCGCCGGAACAGGCGAGGCCCCGAGCGGAGTGCTCGCCTACGAGTCGGACAACCTGCCCGAGGACTATCGCGGCAGCCTGCTTGTCACCTCGTGGGGCGATCACCGGATCGAGCGGTATCGCCTTCAGCCGCGCGGGGCCTCGTTTCGGGCGACGATGGAGCCCGTGGTCGTCGGCGGAGAAGACTTCCGGCCGGTCGGCATCGCCGTCGCGCCAGACGGCTCGATCTACTTCAGCGACTGGGTCGACAAGTCGTACGAGCTGCACGGCAAGGGACGCATCTGGCGGCTGCGGAACAGTGTGAACGTCCCGCGCCGGGTGTCCTCGAAACCCGAGGAAAACCTCGCCCATCGCGACCGCCGGGTTCGAGAGCAAGCTGCCAGCGCGCTGGTAAGCCAGGGTGACAAAGGCCTTGTCGCCCTGGACAACGCGGTCGCATCGAGCCCGGACCCAAGAGCGCGCGCCTTGGCCTTCGAGATTCTGAAAGTCCACACTCATCCGAAACCCATCGTGGCCATCAAAGGAGCGTGGAATCCCATCGCCGAAGTTCGCGAGGTTGCGGCGAGACTTGGCCTGGACGATCATCTCCATCCCGACCATGACCTGGCGACAGACCCTTCGCCTCTCGTTCGCGCCGAGGCACTGCGCCATCTCGCCGATCCAGCGGGCATGCGTCTTGCTCCTCAAAGCACTGGAATCGGATGACCCCTTCATCCAGCAAGCCGCGCGCCAGGGGCTGCGCCGTTCGCTGAGCATCCCGCAGCTCGTGGAGCTGGCGGATGACGCGAATTCCGCGCATCGGCTGGGAACTTCTGCTGATCCTGCGCGATTCGGGCAGCCTCGAGGCACGCGGGCGGATCAAGCAATTCCTCGCCGACCCCGATCCCGCGATCCACTTCGCCGCGATCCAGTGGGTTGGCGAGCAGCGATTGGCGGAATATCGCCCGCAGCTCCTGGAAGGTCTCTCTTCCGCCAAGGTATCACGCCAGGTGTTCGAAGGGACGCTTGCCGCCCTCGAGATGCTTGATGGCAAGAAACGCGGCCCGCGCGAGGAAGTGGCCGGCGAAGACTTCATCGCCGCGCTGCTAGCAGATGCCAAGACGCCGGCCGTCGTGCTTCGCCGCGGCCTGCGGCTGCTTCGGCCCGATCACCCGGCGTTGACACCGGCCCTGATGAAGCGGTTCCTCGCCTCCCCGGACGAATCGCTCCGGCTCGAAGCCGTGCGCACCCTGCTGCCGGCTCTCTGCCCGGGCGGTTCGAGACTCTCCAGAAGATCGCCGACGATCCTCATGAATCCGCCTCCCTGCGTGCCCAGGCGATCATGGGCCTGGCCGACGGAGCGAGTGGGCAAAAAGACCGGCTGATCCTGCTGGCGCAGAATGGTCCACCCCTGATTCGCCATGAGGCCATCCGCGCTCTGAGGGGAGTCGACCTCTCCGACCAGGAGCGAGACCGCCTGAATCAAGCGGTGCGGGGCGATGACGAATCACTTGCGCTCCTGTCCACGTTGCAGGCTCATCGGGCTGGCGAACAAGAACCCGCCGCGACCCGGACTCGATCCTGGCCTGCCTCCCCTCAGCTGACCTCGACGCGTGGCTTGCCCGGCTGGCAGGCCCGGCCGACGCCGAGGCCGGGGAACGGGTCTTCTTCCATCCCAAGGGACCAGGCTGCTATCGGTGCCACCAGGTCGACGGCCGGGGTGGGCGATCGGGCCCCGATCTTTCCACCCTGGCGGCCGGAATGGATCGGCGGCGATTGGTCCAGTCGATCCTGCAGCCCAGCCTCGAAGTCGCTCCTCAGTTCGTCGCCTGGTCGGTCGCCAGGACTGATGGAACGGTCTTCACGGGAGTGCTCGTCTCCGAGTCGCCCGACGGCACGGTGACGTTCGCCGACGCCGACGGCCGCTTGAAAACTCTGAGCTCGTCAGACATCGAGGAACGCAAACCTCAGCCCACATCGATCATGCCCGATAACCTGGCACAATCGTTGACTCTTCAGGAATTCCGCGACCTGGCGGCGTTCCTTCTTTCCACAAGCAAGCAGTAACCAGTACGGCGCGTCACAACAACCATGACCACGACCCTCCAGCAACCCCGCATTCCCGGCCCGGTCCAGCATTGGCCCTTCGGCAATCTGCGTGAATTCGCGCGCGATCGCCTGGGATCGATTTCGCGCTGGCAGCGGCAGTATGGTGACATGGTCTGGGCCCGGTTCGGACCACGCGACATCCTCTTCCTCCATCACCCCGACCTGGTCGAGGAAGTTCTGGTCGAGCAGAACCGCAAGTTCATCAAGCACTACCGGCTGCGGAGCGCGAAGCGAACGCTGGGCAAAGGCCTGCTCACCAGCGAGGGCGAATTCTGGCGCGCCCAGCGGAAGCTCGCGCAGCCGGCTTTCCATCGTGACCGGATCGCCAACTATGCCCGGGTCATGGTCGAGTTCACGGAACGCATGCTCGAGTCCTGGCGTGACGGCCAGGTTCGCGACGTGCAGGCCGACATGATGCGGCTGACGCTCGAGATCGTCGCCAAGACGCTCTTTGACGCCGAGATCGGCAACGACACCGCCGGTGCCAGCGCGGCGATGGAAACCCTCCTGCATAGCTCGATGAAAAGGATGGGCAGCCTGGTTCCCGTACCCGACTGGCTTCCCACTCCGCTCAACCTCGGTATCGAGCGCGCGGCGCGGCGATTGGACCGGATCATCCTGGCGATCATCTCGCAAAGGCGCCAGAGCAAGGAAGACCGGGGCGACTTGCTGTCGATGCTGCTCCATGCCCAGGACGAAGAGAGCGGCCGGCGAATGACCGACCAGCAGCTTCGCGACGAGGCCATGACCTTGTTCATGGCCGGCCACGAGACGACGGCCAATACCCTGGCCTGGGCCTGGTACTTGCTGGCTAACCATCCCCGGTGCGAGGAGAGGTTGCACGCCGAGCTCGACCACGTTCTGGAGGGCCGAGCTCCCACGCTGGCCGACCTGCCAAGGCTGCCTTATACCGGGATGATCATCACCGAGACGCTGCGGGTCTATCCCACGGTCTGGATGGTCGGCCGCGAGCCGGTTGAACCGGTCGAACTTGGCGGTCACCGCATCCCGGCTGGGACCACGGTTTTCATGCCCCAGTGGACGATCCACCGCGATTCCCGCTGGTTCGACGACCCCGAATCGTTCCGGCCCGAGCGTTGGGAAAATGGCTTGCTGGAGAAGCTGCCACGATACGCGTACTTTCCCTTCGGCGGCGGACCCAGGATTTGCATCGGCAACAATTTCGCCCTGATGGAAGCGGCCTTGCTGCTGGCGACGATCGCCGGGCGCTTCCGCCTCCCGCTCGCCCCCGGCGCCAAGGTCACGCCGATGCCCTCGATGACGCTACGGCCCGCGAACGGAGTGAAGGTGGTGGTGAGGAAGCGGTGATTGGGAACCTTGGTAGCGGCATCATTCCCACATCCTTCGAAGTGCTTCGGCCGATTCGTCGAAATGGGCCTTCTCATATTCCTTTCGGGCCTGCCGATCTCGCCTGCCACGCCGCGTCCTCCTCGGGTGTCATGTCAAAGGTTCGACCTTCCATCAAGGCGAGATAGTCGAGCGATTTCTTCCGGCGTGGTCGGCCAGTCCTCCTCGCTCAGACCTATTGACTCCGTCAACGGCTCGATGACGACTTCGGTTCCCTCGGGCCAGTCGTCCGGCACATTGAGTGCAATTCTCCCGCCTTTGACAATCGCTTTGATCGCGTTCACGGCTATCCTCCCACTCAACTTCTGACGACTCCATGGAATTATACCAAGAAGGATTCTCAAGAGGCCTTGAAACGTCGGACTGGAACAAAGCGGGGCCCCGAGCGGGCCTCCCGATCCTCTTCGCCCACCAAGCCCTTGGGACCAGACACCGAATACCCTAAACTGAGGAAGGTCGTGCCCGGTTCGCCTTGAGCACGCCGCCCGGGCGTGAGTTGATCTCGTTTCGATGTTCTGGTGAAAGGATCTCGTTTGATGCACCGCGATAACGTAATCATGCGTCGTGCCCATCTGGGCTGGGGTTTGGTGATCGCGCTTCCTGGGAGTGCTGGCCGCGCCGGGGGTATCCGCGCGGGGCGATGTGAAGCTGCCGGCCATCTTCGGCGATCACATGGTCCTTCAGCGCGATCAGAACGATCGCGTCTGGGGCTGGGCCGATCCCGGCGAGGAAGTCACGGTCACGCATCAACGGGCAGACCAAGACAGCCACGGCCGGCGCGGATGGCAAGTGGCAGGTGACGCTCGACCCGCATGCCAGCCGGCGGGCCGTACACGCTCACGGTCAAGGGCAAGAACACGCTCACTTTCAACGACGTCCTCGCGGGCGAGGTCTGGATCTGCTCGGGCCAGTCGAACATGCAGTGGTCGGTGGGCGCGGCCAACGACGCCGACCTCGAGATCAAGGCGGCCAAATTTCCCAGCATCCGCCTGATCACGGTGCCCAATCGTGGCACCCAGGAGCCGCAGAAGGACTTCCGCGGCAAGTGGCAGGTCTGCTCGCCGCAGACCGTGGGCGGTTTCTCCGCGGTCGGCTATCTTCTTCGGCCGCCAGCTCCATGAGACGCTCGGCGTGCCGATCGGCCTGATCAACGATGCCTGGGGCGGCTCGGCGTGCGAGGCCTGGATTCCCCGCGATCGGCTGGCCGCCGATCCAAAGTTCAAGCCGCTGCTCGAGCGCTGGGAAGAGCATCGAGAAGAATTACGAGCAGAACAAGAAGGCCTACAACGAGTGGCGCGCGACAGCCGCCAAGGCCAAGGCCGAAGGGAAGTCGGCTGCCAGAAGGCCCCGCGATCCCGACGGTGACATGAAAGGCAACTTCCGGCCGGGCAACATCTACAACGGCGTTTTGCTGCCCACGATCGGCTACGGAATCCGGGGCGTCGATCTGGTACCAGGGCGAGTCGAACGCCGGCCGGGCCTACCAGTATCGCGACCTCTTCCCCCTGATGATCAAGACCTGGCGCGACCTCTGGGGCCAGGGCGACTTCCCGTTCTACTGGGTCCAGCTCGCCGACTTCCTGAACGAGAAGCCAAGGAGCCGGCCGAAAGCGCCTGGGCCGAGCTGCGCGAGGCCCAGACGATGACGATGAGCCAAGCTGCCCCACACCGGCGAGGCCGTGATCATCGACCTCGGCGAAGGCAAAGACATCCATCCCAAGAACAAGCAAGACGTCGCCAAGCGGCTGGCGCGGTGGGCCCTGGCGCAAGGACTACGGCATCTCGGTCCCCTGCCAGAGCCCGACCTACAAGATCGATGGAAAAGCAAGGCAACAAGATCATCCTCACGTTTGACCATGTCGACGGCGGGTTCCGGCCGTTCGACGTCAGCGAGCCGCGCGGGTTCACCATCGCCGGCTCCGACCACAAGTTCGCTCAAGGCCCAGGCCAAGATCACCGGCCCCGACAAGATCGAGGTCTGGTCCGACAAGGTCCCCGACCCCGTCGCCGTGCGCTACGCCTGGGCCGATAACCCGGTCTGCAACCTCTACAGCGGAGCCGGCCTGCCCGCTCACCCCGTTCCGCACCGATGACTGGCCGGGCGTGACGATCAAGAACCAGTGGTGAAAAAACGGGCACAGAATCCACCCGAAACGGCTCTACACCCAGCAGGCTCGATGAGACCGATCCGCGCGTGGGACTCGAACGCTATCAAGCTCTACGATAATGCGGCCAAGGACCTGATCGGAAAGGAGGGTTGGAGGGTCCGCACCAACTTATCATCGGCCGTCAACAACTCGCATCCTTCCCGTTCAGCCAGGGCCACATAGAGACAATCGTAAACCCCTATACGCGCCGCGGAGGCCAGGGCGAACGCCCTTGGCAGAAGCGGAATGTACGGATGAAGGCCGGGAAGACTGTTGGAGAAGTTTTGGAGCCGCCTGATGCCTTCAGGCGGTCGAATGACGCCCCGTCGTTCGGCCCGAGCGAGAGCATGAGCAATCTCGACGAGAAAAATGTCTGGGGCCAGGAGTTCGAGGTTCTTCTGAATGAAGTCGTCACGAACACGGACGGCCTTGTCGGAATCCGGCTCCGCGAGCACCCACTTCAGGGCCACGCAAGAATCGAGAACATATTTCATTCTTCGTCTCTCGATTCGCGGATCAGATCAACAGCCAGGTTCCGCTCCCCGAACTTGAGCCGCATCTCTTCACGGGCCCGGTCCATCTCTTCACACGCTCTTCGTGCCGCCGCTGGGTCTTTAATCCCCTTCACCGCTCGATCGATGGCTTCCTGCAGAGAGTCAACGTCTTCTTGCAAAGAGGCCAAAGGCACTTCAACGATTGCCATGATAAGATCCTCCGTGTGTATTCTATTCCGTTTCTCCCTGATATTCAAAACCTGGCGCGATCTATGGGGCCAGGGCGACTTCTTGTTCTACTGGGTCCAGCTCGCCGACTTCCTGAACGAGGCCAAGGGACCGACCGAGAGCGCCTGGGCCGAGTTGAGTGAGGCCCAGACGATGAAGACGACCAAACCGATGACTGGCCGGGGATGACGATCAAGAATCAGCACTAGGTCCAGAGGGGTCATCTGAATAATCGCCTGTCGTACAAATGTCCTACAAATATTGAAATTTTCTTGTTGCCCTTGCGCACACCGTGTCGCTAGAGTCTGTGAGATCCTGGCACGCTGACGAAAGAATCGTGCGTGACACGGCGCCGCTCGGGTCAGAATTCGGCTGCGATTCTTCGCTTGGCGGTGCTTTCGGCCGGTGTCAGGGATCTCGCATCTATGGGTGAGAATCCCATATTCGTTTCTCATTTCCGTCATCCCCGCGAAAGCGGAGGAGGCTAGCGATGCGTTCGCGACGAGTCGGCTTCACGTTGATCGAACTCCTGGTAGTGATCGCCATCATCGCCGTTCTGATCGCTCTGCTGCTCGCCCGCGGTGCAATCGGCCCGGGAGGCCGCCCGCCGGGCCCAGTGCATCAACAACCTCAAGCAGATCGGGCTCGCCCTCCATAACTACTCGGACACCGATGGGCAGCTTCCCTCCCGGCGGTATCAGTGACACGGGCTGGGCCGGCACCTGGTGGGACTGGCCGGCATTCATCCTGCCGCACATGGAGCAGGCACCCCTCTACAACGCGATCAACTTCTCCCTGCCGAACATGAACCAGCTCAACGCCAACGCCGCAAACGATCCGCAGGTGACGGTCTACAGGTCGGTGGTCAGCAGCTACTTGTGCCCCACCGATCCATCGGTCAGTTCCGGGCGCGTCGACAACCTCTCCTGGCTCACGCAGGGTGCCAACTGGAGTCTGCTCGGCACGCAGTTCACGGCGGCCGTCACCTGCTACGTCGGCAACTGGGGCGACATGAAGACCGGCAACACCACGTTCGACTTCTACTCGGGCGAGAGCCTCCCGGGCGTCGGCCCGAACTGGGGCTGCGGCGGCGTCTTCCGCGGCATCTTCGGCGATTGCAGCAACGGCAAGTCCACCTCCCTGCAGCGAGATCACGGACGGAACCAGCAATACCTTTCTCGCGGGCGAATGCTCGCCCAACATGAACGGCGCCCTGGCGTGGGTCAATGGCGACGGGGTCTGGGCCTCCACCGTCGTGCCCCTGAACTGGAAGTCCGACCTCAAGGACGGCCAGGTCGATCCTACCGACGGCACGACCTGCAACCTCGGTCAGCTCAACAACTTCACCCAGGCACTGCACTGCTGGCGGAACCAGACGGTCAACTACGCCTTCAAGAGCTACCATCCGGGCGGGGCGAACTTCGTGTTCTGCGACGGGTCGGTGAGGTTCGTCAAGCAGTCGATCTCTCCACGCGTCTATAATGCGCTCGGGACCAAGGCTGCTGGTGAGGTCGTCTCGGCGGACGCCTACTGATTCCCTCGAGTCCAGGTTGTCGGTGCGTCTTGGTCGCGCCGCGGGCCTCGGGTCCGCGGCGCGACAGAGGTAGCGATAAAGATTCCCGCCCTTCCACGATTTCGGAGAGTTCGCGTTGATCACGAACCGATCGATCCACGCTCGTTGTCACGCGGTGCTCCTGGTAGCCGTGCTGACAACCTTGTCCGCCTGCGGACCCGGCAACGGCCTGAACCTGGCGAAGGTCTCCGGCAAGGTCACGTACAAGGGTGCAGCCCGTCAAGAACGGGACGGTCTTCTTCATGCCCGACGAGGCCAAAGGCACAGTCGGCCCGCCGCGGTCGGTAGCATCACCTCCAACGGCACGTACGTCATGTCCACCGAGAGCGCCGGCGACGGGGTCATCGTCGGCCATCATAAGGTGGGAATCACCGGCGTGGAGCCGGTCGCCACCTCGACCGTGGAGGAGTACGACCCTGAGAAGGACGCCGGCGGCTACATGAAGGCCAAGTCCAAAACGGCCGCACAGGCCGCTAGAGGTGCCACCAAGAAAAATGAAGAGTTCTTCACCGACAAGGGCGGCAAGAAATACCGCTACGTCGTCCCCATGAAGTTCTCGAACCCGGAAGAATCCGGGATCATCGTCAAGATCGATGGGAACCAGACCGTTAACTTCGACATCGACGACTCGGGTAACGTCCGCATCAACCCGTGACCGAGCGCCCCCTGTCCGCCACGGCCGAGGTGGACTGGCACAACTCCGACGGCCGCCGATAAACTGAATAGATCGCTCGAGCTTCGCTGGCCGGCCTCTGAGCGTGCGCTCAGAGACAACGAGGCAGCCGCGGCGGGGCGCCTTCAAACATCGTCGAATCGATTTCTCAACTTCTGGCGGCGTGCGGATGAGCGGGCTTCGGGGACGAGAATTGCATTACCCACCAAATCCAGCCTCATGGAACCGTCACGGCCGAAGGACGGTTGCGCCAACGCCCGCAGGAAGATTGGGTTGGGTAATGGGCTGGGTTGCGATATTACTTGTCCATCCCCTCTGCGGTGCAGCCGACTCGAGGCATCCGTCTCTCGAAGCCGACGTGCAACCGCTATTGAAAGCGCGCTGCATCAAGTGCCACGCACCGCTCAAGCCCAAGGGGAAGCTTAACCTGTCGAGCCCCCGATCGCTGGTGCGAGGAGGCGAAAGCGGCCCTGCCGTCGTTCCGGGCTCTCTCGAAGAGAGCGTCCTCTGGGAAAAGGTGGCCAGCGACGAGATGCCGCCCAGGCCCGAGGAACCGCTGTCGGGCCGAGAGAAGGGCATCCTCCGGCAATGGATCGAAGCGGGTGCCGCTGGCTTGCCTCGTGCCGCCGAGTTGAACGCCGCGGGTCCGGGCGCCGACCACTGGGCTTTCGCACCGGCCAGCCGGCCCGAGCCGCCGCGCGTGCGGGATTCGTCTCAAGTTCGCACCCCGGTCGATCGTTTCATCCTGTCGGCGCTCGAGGAGAAAAGCCTGACGCTCGGCCCCCAGGCCGATCGAGCAACCTTGCTCCGCCGGCTCAGCTTCGACCTGACCGGCCTGCCGCCTGCCGCCGAAGAGATCCAGGAATTCATCGCCGATCGACGTCCCGACGCCTTCGAGCGCCAGGTTGACCGGCTGCTCGCCTCGCCTCGGTACGGCGAGCGCTGGGGCAAGTTCTGGCTGGATGCCATGGGGTACGTCGAATCCAACGGCTACTTCAGCGCCGATTCCGAACGGCCGCTTGCTTATCACTTTCGCGATTATGTGATCCGGGCATCGAGCGCCGATCGGCCGCTTGACCAGGTCGTCCGCGAGCAACTCGCTGGTGATGAGCTTGCCGGTTATCGGCCGGGCGGCGACGCTAGCCCTTCGGTCATCGACCAGCTCGTCGCGACGCACTTCCTGCGCAACGGCCAGGACGGCACGGGCGAGAGCGACGGCAACCCCGATGAGGTCCGCGCCGATAAGGTCGCGGTGCTTGACGGCGCCGTGCAGATCATCGGCTCGTCTCTCCTCGGGCTAACGCTCCAGTGCGCCAAATGCCACGACCACAAGTTCGAGCCGGTCACGCAGAAAGAGTATTATCAACTTCACTCGATCCTGTATCCGGCATTCAACGTCGACAAGTGGGTGAAGCCCAACGACCGTGTGGTGGCCGCGGCTCCCCGCGCGCTGACCGCGGCGTGGGAAGCCCATGAGAAGGAGGTTGACGCCGAGGTCGCTCGCCTGGGCGCCGAGATGTCACCAAAGCCAAACGATTCGCCGCAAGAGAAGGAGAAAAAGCGAAAGGCCCTCAAGCAAGCTCTGGCGAAGGCCAACGCCAAGCGCCGGCCGCAACCGGGCCGGATCGCCTGGGTGGCCGATCTAGGGCCAGAGCCTGTCCAGGCGCCGCTCCTGATCCGCGGCAACCCGAGCACTCCCGGCCCGGCTCTTGGCCCAGGAGTTCCCGCGTTCCTGGCCGATCCCGATAATCCCTATGACGCCCGGCCGCCCTCGGCGAACGCCCGTTCGACGGGCCGTCGTCTGGCCCTGGCGCGGTGGCTGACCAGGCCCGGCTCGCGCCCGGCGGCGCTCCTGGCGCGCGTGCTGGCCAACCGGATCTGGCAGCACCATTTTGGCAACCGGACTGGCCGCGACATCAGACAACCTCGGCTACACCGGATCTCCGCCCACGCACCCCGAGCTTCTGGAATACCTGGCCGCCGAGCTGGTTCACTCGGGCTGGAGTGCCAAGGCGCTCCATCGTCTGATCTTCGAGCTCCACGGTCTGGCGTCAATCGAGCGAATCTCTACCCCAGGCCGAGTCGATTGATCCCGACAATCGCCTGCTGGCGCGGTTTCCCTTGCGCCGGCTCGATGCCGAAGCGATTCGCGATGCCATGCTGGCGGTTTCAGGGGAGCTCGACAGCCGTCAGGGCGGGCCATCGGTGCCGACCCATCGAACGGAATCGGGTGAAGTCGTGGCCGCCGAGCCAGTCGCCGGCGGCTTGCGACGGTCTGTCTATCTACAGCAGCATCGAACCGGGATCACCACCCTGCTTGAAGTCTTTGACGCGCCTTCGATCGTCACGACCTGTACCCGCCGCCTGCCCGCCACGATCCCATTGCAGTCGCTTAGCCTGCTCAACTCTGATTTCGTGGTCGCCCGCGCAAGCAAGCTGGCGGAGAGGCTGGAACGTGAATGCCTTGCGGAAGACAGCCCTGATCCCCGGATCAACCGCGCCTACCTGCTGGCCATTGGCCGACCTGCCGAGGATCTCGAACGCGCGGCCGCGCGACGGTTCTTGCAGGCTCAGCCCGCTCGTTATCCCAAGCTCGCGCCGGCCGACGCCAGGCGCCGCGCCTGGGCTGGATTTCTGCCAGATGGTTCTGGCCAGTAACGCATTCCTCTATGTCGAATAGCCGGAAACCCCCATGAAGCCTACGAACGATGGGATCTATCGGCTCAACCGCCGGGCCTTCCTGGGCCGCCACGCCGGGGCGCTGGGCATGCTGGCGCTTGGCGCACCTGCTCGACCAGGAAGACCAGCGTGGGGCCGCACGCGCCGCGGTCGCTAACGCCGACATTCCGCCACCCTCTTTCCCCGGTTCAAGAGCCCGGGCGAAGTCGGTGATCTGCCTGTTCCAGCATGGCGGGCCCAGCCAGATGGACCTGTTCGACCCCAAGCCCGCCCTGGCGAAGTTTCAGGGCAAGCCCTATCCCGGCAAGCTCGAAATCCACTTCAACACCCAGGCGGGCAATGTGCTCGCCTCGCCCTTCGCGTTCCGCCAGCGCGGGCAATCGGGGATGGTGCTGAGCGAGCTCTTGCCGCACACCGCCGGCATCGCCGACGACATCACGCTCATCCGCTCGATGACCACCGAGTCGGTCGATCACGAGGCCGCCTTGCGGCTCATTCACACGGGTAAGATCCTGGCCGGCCGGCCGACCCTGGGCTCGTGGGTGATCTATGCGCTCGGCACCGAGAACCATAACCTGCCCGCCTACGTGGTCCTCTCCGACCCCGGCGGCCTGCCCGTTAACGGCGTGCGCAACTGGTCCAGCGGCTGGCTGCCGGCCATCTACCAGGGAACACCCTTTCGCTCCGGGAGACGCGCCGGTTCTCAATCTCGAGACACCCCAGGGCGTGACTCATGAGGCCCGTGATTATCAGCTTCGCTTCCTCGACGAGCTGAACCGCGCGCATCTGAGCCGGCATCCCGGCAACTCCGAGCTCGAGGCACGGATCACCAACTTCGAGATCGCCGCCCAGATGCAAACGGCCGTTCCCGAGGCCCTCAACCTGGCTAGCGAGCCCGCGTGGGTCAAGCGGATGTACGGCCTGGACAATCCCGCCTCTGCCGAATACGGCACCCGCTGCCTGATCGCACGCCGGCTGATCGAGCGCGGCGTTCGCTTCGTGCAGCTCTTCATGAGCAGCCAGCCGTGGGACACCCACAGCAAGAACGCCGAGACCTTGAAAACCCTCTGCGCCAGGACCGATCAGCCCAGCGCGGCACTCGTGCGCGACCTCAAGCAGCGGGGCCTGCTTGACGAGACGATCGTTCTCTGGACGGGCGAGTTCGGGCGTCTGCCGGTCTCGCAGGGAAAGGACGGCCGCGACCATAACCGCCACGGCTTCTCCCTCTGGCTGGCCGGCGGCGGCTTCAAGCCCGGCTATATCCACGGCGCAACCGACGACTTCGGCTACGCCGCCGTTCAAGACACCGTTTCCGTCCACGATCTTCACGCCACTCTGCTGCTCGCCCTCGGCCTCGACCACCGCCGGGTCACCTACCCGTACGAAGGTCGCAACGACAGCCTCACTGACGCCGAGGTTACCAAGGCCCGGCTCGTGCCCTCGCTTCTGAGCTAGCATCCGCCGCACGTCTCCCAGCCGCGCGCAGGAATGGCAATTTTGCCGACCAGGTTTGTCGTCTCTACCTCGATTTCAACGCCGATCTGCCTGACGCGTTCTTTGAGCCTCAGACCACTCGACGAATTCACTGACGCGGGGAGGAAGCGAGGATCAAAGATCGCAAGGGAGGGGCCGAGAGAAGTGGCACGACGGCCTCGGTTGAAGCCGCGATTTCTCTTGCGAGTTGAGGGGACGTCAACGTAGGGTGTCGTGGATCGGTCGCCGTACGCACCTGATTCGTGACGGCCGGCAGGGCTGTGAGAAGAGGATCTCCGCAATGAAAGCCACGCGCGTTGATGGACTGCCCTTGCTGTCGGGACCGCGGCGGTTCTGGATCGGCGACCTCATGGCGGCAGTGGCTCTGGCCGCGCTGGGCATGACCCTGGCGGTACTGGTGGACCGGTCGGATATGAGTCCCGGTGAGCGAACTGCCTTTGCCGTCATCGCGGCCCTGGCCTTTCTGATGCTCTATTGCCAGTGGCCGCTCTCGAGCCTGCGCCGGCGACATGCACTCCTGGCGATCGGCGCTCCTGGGCTTGGTCTCGATGTTTCTTGCCCTGACCACGATGACCTGCGTGGCACTTCTCTCGATCGCCCTGGCCGAGGGTGCGGCGCTGGTCATCATCATGATGCTGAGCGTGGCCATTTACCTCACGACGTGGGACTGAAGCGACACTGCGGCGGCGCTGGTGAGCGAGTCCCAACGTGCGACTGAATCGCCATGGAATGAGGTTTAGATCCCATGACGTCTCGAAACAGGCATGTGAAACGGCCCTCACGGGGCCAACTGGTGGATATATCGGGATGAAATGTCGTGGAAAATCAAAAATTCGTGAGAAATAGACCTTTATTGCCTTGCCGAGCTTGTTATATTAACTAATGATTCCACGCAAGATCGGCGAATTACCCGATCAACGAGGTTTCAACACTGACTGAGGGTTTTACACCATGGCGATGAGCAAGACCGCTGGAGAGACCAAGGCCAAGGCCGGAGCGGCCGCCAAGACGAAGGCCGCCCCCAAGGCGACCACCGCCAAGAAGACCGCGCCCAAGAAGTCGAAGCCGGCCACGAAGGCCGCGCCCAAGGCCGCCGCGCCCAAGGCCGGCGTCAAGAAGGCCGCGCCGAAGAAGGTGGCCGCGCCGAAGCTGTCTCCGACCCAGCTCGACGTGCTGCAGACGATCCACAAGTCGTCCCAGCCTTACCTCGCTGAAAAGAAGCCCGACCAGAAAGTGGTCGAGGCCCTGCTCAAGCATAAGCTGGTCAAGAAGACGGGCAAGAAGGACGAGAAGACCAAGAGCTTCCACGTCGCGCTCTCACAGGCCGGCGAGAAGTTCCTCAAGTCCAGCTCGGCCCCGTCACCCAAGGCTTGATCTGATCCTGAGCGATCCGATCGGGCTTTGAGCAGAGTCTGCCGTGCTCGCTCGTGCCCGGCGATGCTTGCCGGGCGACGATCTCGGTGCCGCATCGTCCCTTTTTACAGGGCCGCGGACCGCATCTTCCACCTGCGCGCTCTTCTTGATGTGAGCCGTCACCTCAAATCACCATCATGCCTCATTGACAACAACCACCTCACGCGCTCCTCCCACCGGCCTGGCGGGGGGAGCGTTTGGTGTTTCGAAAGATTCAAGAGGCACGCTCAGCCTGCGCCAACATCGCGTACGGGGCGAGACGTGCGGGCGCAATCGGTGTGAAGAGTTTTCACGTCTGGGAGGGTGAATGACTCTCCGACAGCTTCGGGGGTCGACCCGCCGCCAGAGTGAACTTGCCGAGCCCGAGCGCGGTGAAGACCGGCACCAGGAATCGGGCCAGAGCACTGGTTTCTCACGTCGCCGCGATCGGCTCAGCCGTGTCCGCCAGGGGGAAGAACACAGCGCCGATGACATCGTTTTGCTGGGAGGAGAGAAAGGCTGGCTGCGCGACGTGGGGACGCTGGCCGGGCCGCTATGGGCCGTGCCCCGCATCGCCCGCGGCCTGGCCTCAGGAGACATTGACAATGACGGCAAGATCGACCGTGTGATCGTCTCGGCGGGCGAGTTCCTGGCCTACTTCCACAACCAGGGGCCGACCGGGCATTTCTTGACGCTCAAACTGGAGGGGACGCGCTCGAGCCGTGACGTGATCGGGGCGAATGTGACCGTCACGGCCGGGGGACGCCGCCAGCTGGCTCAGCGTTTTGGAGGTGGGAGTTTTCTTTCCATCAGCGACCCGCGTCTGCATTTCGGCCTGGGGCAGGCCAATCGCGCCCAATCGCTCGAGGTGCGCTGGCCTTCGGGACGCGCTGACAAGTTCAAGGACGGCGCGGGGGACACGGCGTACCATCTGCGCAAAGGGCAGGGGAAGCTGACGCCTCTTTACGCCCGACCTTGACCAACCAAAGGGAGTACCAGGTGGACGCTACGGAAACCAGCCAGAGCGTTCCATCCCGACGCGGACGGCGATGGCGGCGATGGATGGTCGTGGGGCGCTCGTCCTCCTGGGCTGCGCCATGGTATGGGCCCGGTGGCATGGCCGTGGCGGGCTTTCTGGAACCGGTGCGGCTGGCGCGCTCGAACACCAGGCGTGGCCCCGATCTCCCTGGAAAAACGCCCGGCTCGACGTCCAATACGTGGGTGACGCGGCGTGTGCCCGTTGCCACGCTGAAATTGCCGACACTTTTCGCCGCCATCCGATGGGCCGGTCCATGAGCCCGATCGCGCCCAAACCCACGGCCGGTGCCGAGAAGCAACCTGGCGGCACAGCCATGTTCGAGGTAGGTCACACGCAGTTTTCGATCGAGCGGCGCGGCGATCGTGTATTTCACAAGGAGACCCAGCGCGACGAGGGTGGACGCGTCTTGGCCGAGGTGGAGGCTGAGATCACGTATGCCCTGGGGTCGGGCACGCGGGGAATTTCTTACCTGCTGGAACGCGACGGCCGGTTGTTTCAGTCGCCGATCGCGTGGTACAGCCAGAAGCGAAAATGGGATCTGGCGCCCGGCTATGAGCGGCAAAACATTCATTTCGATCGAGTGATCGAGCCTGAATGCCTCTTCTGCCACGCCAACAGGGTTCGGCCCTTTGAGTTGACGGTCAACCGCTACGAGAAGCCGATCTTCGAAGGCCACGCGATCGGCTGCGAGCGATGCCACGGACCCGGGGCGCTGCACGTCCAGGGGCAAGAGTTGGTCGAAGGCAGAGACTTGACGATCGTCAACCCGCGCCATCTTGAGCCTGCTCTCCGCGAGGCCGTCTGCGAGCAATGCCACCTTCAGGGCGATTATCGCATCGACAGCCGGCCGCGAGCCGTTCGACTATCGGCCCGGGCTTGCCTTGAGTCGTTCATCGCGATCCTGGATCGCACCGGCAAAGGCGGCAACAAGGCCGTAGGGCATGTCGAGCAGATGCACGCCAGCCAATGTTATCTGGTCAGCGGCGCCGCGCTCGGCTGCATCTCGTGCCACGGCCCGCACGCGATTCCCGCCCCGGCGGAGAAGGCCGCCTACTACAAGCAGAAATGCCTGACCTGCCACGAGCAGAAGCCATGTAGCCTGCCCGACCGTGAACGACTGGCCAGAAACCCTGATGACAGTTGCGTCTTGTGCCACATGCCAACGTCCTCGAATTCCGACGTCGTGCACAACGCGACGACCGACCACCGGATCTCGCGTCGGCCCCAGGTTCGCCGCACGGAGCTTGCTTGCCACGCCCGTGGTCGGGCCGCCGCTGGTCCTCTTCCATGCCGATCAGCTCGAACCCGCGGAGCGCGCGGCGATGTCGCGTGAGCTGGCGGTCGGACTGATCATGGAAGCAAGAAGAATGCGCGAGCCTCCCCGAGCCGCCGGGCCTGGCTCAGATGGCGATCGGGCCTCTGGACCAGGCGCCTGCGCGATGGCCCGGACGATCTGGTAGCGCTCCGCCATAAAGGACAGGCCTTGGTGCTCCTGGGCCGTCCCACAGAGGGACTCCACATCTACGACACGCTCCTGAAAACAGCCCCAAGCTACGAACAGGCCCTCGACGAGCGCGTGTCGCTGGCGCCTGGAGCTGGAAGACCGGGAAGTGCTTGGGCTGCCGCCGTGCAGGCGGTCAAGGTCAATCCCTGGTCGGCCGAGTTCCATGAGCGGCTCGCCTACTTCGAGCTTCAAGACCAACACTGGGCCGAGGTGCGCCGCGAGGCGGCCGAAGCGCTGCGGCTGAATCCGTTTCTCTCGAAAGCGCGGATGTTCTTGATCACGTGTCTCTTGCACGCGAACGAGCATGAGCACGCCCGGTGAGGAATTTCAGCGATTGCTGGCACTCAAACCAACCGAACAAGATTCGTTGCGGCTCTGGTTTTCGCGGCAAGTCCGCACGCGGCAGGGGATGAGCCGTCGAGATGTCGGTTGCGACACCGGCGCTGTTTCCGCTCCTCCGACGCGAATACGCGAGTGCCGCGTCTCAATCAATGCCGCAGCCCCGCGGCGCGAAGGCGTTCGTCGGCCCAGGCCGCGGCCTTGGGCGGTAATGGCACTTCAGAGGGTTTTGTGTAGTCTATGGCCAGGTCCAGGCCGCAACTGTCGTAGACGCTGGTCAAAGCTTCTTGAAGATCGAGCGATGCGTCGGCGTCGCCGTTCAGGAGAGGAACCGGAACCGCGGGTAGACTTTGGTTCAGCAAGACCGGCCACACGTCGGTGAGTGGCCTGAGATTCGCGCGGCTCACAAACACGAAATATGGAGCCTGGGGCAACGTCTCCTTCATGGGCACGCGGCGCCCTCGGCGCAACAGATCGATTTCCATCAAGTGTGCCCTGCTCAGAAGGGTTTTATTGCGCTTGGCGAGATACTCATCACGTCCATCCCCTCGATTGTTCGTTGGGGAGAGGACCTCGATCACCGTCACGAGCCGGTGGCTCCTGGCCTCGTGGATTTCGACCGAGATCTGTGGGATCGATTCCGGGATGAGTGTCGTAAGCCTCAATACCGATGGCATGGCGCCCGACGTCAGAGTACCGGCCTCCGGCGATTCCGATCGAATGACCGACACATCGGGATAGATACCCTCGATTGTCACGTCGGCGTCGTCGGGCACGTCGATGACATACCGACGGGTTGTCAGGGCCATGTACCGTGGGCGCAACTTGGGGGTCAACTGCCGCACGATCTCGACCGCCAGGGGAGTACGCACACTCATCCAGAGCGTGCCTTCAAGATAGGGGTCCATCCCCGGAAACGGCGACGGCATGATTTCACCTCGTCTCACACCCTCAAGAAGATTCGCCGGCGGTAGAGATACAGGAGCAGTAGCCACTCGAGCGCCAGCGAGCCGGCCGCCAGAATCACGGGGCGAAGGTCGCCGGAAAGCCGAGCAGCGCCGCCGAAGAAGAACTTGGCGATCTCGTCAAACGGGACGATCCTGGAGAGCATGTAGATCGTGATCGCGTTGACGCCTATCACGACGAAGAAATAGGCCCAGAAGCGAACTCGCCCTGGCTAACAACGTCGCACGGCTGAGAACTACAGCCATTCGTAGATTGACCAGACGTGATCCGCCAGTCCCGCCGCCATCGCCGGGCTCTGCATCTGCCAACGCCCCTGATCGTCTTTTCACCCATAGTGTTCGCACCGGCCAGCAGAAGTTGTAAACATAGAACGTCAAGTACGTGACTGCCTCATGATAACGCCAGTTTTTCGAGAATCGGTACGTCTTGCGGACCTTCCGCGCGTTGCGGTGTCGGTCCGTACCGTTCTCACGCTCCACGAAGGCCGTGTTGATCGCCTTGCTCATGCGTGACATCCCCAAGGCCGCCATCACAGTTGCCATCGTGCCGAAGACTACCCGCGTGACGATCTTGACCACACGGCCCTTTTCACGCGTCTTCTCCACGACGGCATAGTTCAGATCCTTCGGCGCGACCTTGTACGCGGCTTTGGGACGCCCACGCTTGCCGGTACGAGGCGGCGTGACCGTCTCCCCGTAGGCGTCCAGGATCGCTTCCTCATAAGCCGAGTAGCCGTCGGTCGTGATCAGGTTCATCACTCGGCCCCCTGTGCGTCGCCGGAAGTCCTGGACCACGGCCGCGACGTTCGCGGCCGAACGTTCGCCGGGCACAACGCTCACGACCAACCGACTCTCAGGATCGAACGCCACATGGTCCCAGGTATCTCCCTTGTGGTCATCCGCCGGATCAGTGGGATCGCAATTCTTCTCCTTCTTGGCCACGAAGGCCCACTTCTCGTCGAACTGGACCTTGCGCGTTAGGGGGGAAAGCACGACCAGTTCGTCGTGAAGGTCGCGGGCGTGCTCTCCGGCCAGTCGGCTGTAGCGACCGACCGTGTTGCGGTTCACTTTGCAGAGCCGCCCGGTCTGGCGGACGCCACACCCCTCGGCGACGTGCTCCAACACCGCTTCGACCTTCTCGCGCGAGAGCCAGTCGCCGAAGAAAACCGTTCCCTTGCGCTCGGAGAAGCGGGCCTTGCAGGTGCGGCAACGGAGCATGCAGCGGACCTTCTCGGGACCATATCGGCTGGTCACGCTCAGATTTCCCGCCCCTCGCTTGCCGTGGTCGGGACACTGGGAATTGAGGCAGCAGAATCGAGAGAGGTCGTCCATGACGCGGCTCCATAGAAGCATCCTCAAGGCAGAAAGCGACTTGTGACCTCCACATCCTGTACCTCAAAGACCAGCCTGCGTGCAATAGAACTGTGTCTCGCAGGACGTCGATGATCGCGTAAAAGAGGCCCAGGAGAACCAGGCTCCAGCCCGCGGCGATGAGGACGTAGGAGCTTGTCCAGAGGATCTTGATGACGGGGAAGACCTGTCCCCAGAGCGTTCCCAGCGCCAGGCAGGCCAGACCGCCGGCGATCAGGCCGAAGGCCTTGGCCCAGGGCGAGCGGCTCGTCTTCAGCCACTGGCCGGCCAGTACTCCCAGGAGCGCGGTGGCAATTGCCGGGATGGTCAACAGCAGGCCCTCGTTGTCGCCAAAACCGTAGTAGCCCTGGTGGATCTTGCCCGGCAGATAATGGCGGTCGAGATAACCCGCAAGGTTCGTTTCCTTGGCAAAATCGGCCGCCTTTTGGGTCTCTGGCGCTGGCACGAACATGAGCAAGGCCCAGTAGCCAAGCAGGATCGCGGCGACCAGGATCGCCTGGGTCCGCGCCGTCGAGAAGAGGAAGATCACGGCAGCGATGCCGTAACAAATCGCGATCCGCTGCAAGACGCCGGTCATCCGCATCGGGAACTGGAATTGCAGCAGGCCGCTGTAGATGAGCCCCAGCAGGAACAAGAGTACCACCCGGCGCGAGATGCGCCCGAGCGCGGCGGCCCGGGGGTGTTCGCCCGTCTGGTACTTGCTGAGCGAAAACGGCAAGACCGCTCCGACCAGGAACAAGAAGAGCGGGAAGATCAGATCGTAGAACCGAAAGCCTTCCCACTCAACGTGCTCGAACTGATCGGCGAACTGCGCGGCCTCCGGGGTGCCCCACCACTTGCCGAGGGCGCGCGCGAGCTCATCACCGCCGACGATCCAGAACATGTCGAAGCCGCGCAGGGCATCAATCGAGAGAAGTCGCTCGGGGCGGACAGGGGCAGAGGTTTCGGTGCGGGATGTTCGAGGTCCGGAGGGGTCATGAAGGCTCCGCGATTCAAGGAGTCTTGCGGCGCGGATCAAAGCGCCATACGGTCAGTACGAGAACGGTTTGATTGTCTGTGGAGAATGAAAACGTCACACCGAGTGGTGGGTGAAGTAAAACGCGCCGGCCTTCGGATCGTAATTCACCAGCATCGTTGGGGCTGTCCCGAAGCACCTCGTCGATGGCGAAAGCCGCCTGCATGATCTGGTTGCGGTCTGCCGCGCGAATCCAGATCGATGCGAGCTCATCCTCAGCCTCGGAGACCCAGTGCACCTGGTATTTCACGAACGACGCTCCAGGTCGGTCATGATCTCCGCCAGCGTACGCCCCCCTCCCTTCTCAGCGCGGCGTCGCAGCTCTTCATCAGCGATTGGTATCTCAACAGACGCGTAGAACGACTTGTCGATTTCAGGGATGAAGTGGCCGATTAGCATTCCAGCCTCGTCGTACAGCTCCACGTGTTCCAGAGCACTTCGAAGCCGTTCCGAGATCTCGGCATTCAGGACCATCTTGACCATGGTGGTTCTCCAAGGTTCTCGCGTTGATCGCCTTGCTCAACTGTACGAGCCCGACTCCTGATCTTAACTCAGTACGCGGCGCTCAAGAAGGTTGATTCGTCATTGCCCTGCGTCAAATCGCGGACTCGGCGGTGGCGGCCGGATCATCATGATGGCTCTTTTGCACCTCGAAGGGCAATTCCCGTCCCTCCAATCCCGCCATCAAATTCTCCACGGAGAGCTCGGCCATCCGGCGGCGGGTCTCGACCGTCGCGCTTCCCAGGTGGGGGGTGATCACGACATTGGGCATGGTGAGCAAGGGGTGGCCGCGAGGCAACGGCTCGGGATCGGTCACATCGAGGGCCGCCGCGGCAATTTGCTTTTTCGCGAGTGCCCGGGTGAGCGCCTCGGTCTCCACCACCGGGCCGCGAGCGATGTTGATCAAGGTTGCGCCTTGCTTCATCGCCGCCAGTTCGGCGGCGCCCGATGAGTCCGCGGGTCTCGTCGTTCAAAGGCACACAGAGCATCACGTAATCCGATTGACCGAGCAGCTCCTCTTTCGAGGCGAATCGAACTCCTGGGCCGAGATCCTGCTCGACGTCCGCGCGGCGACGGCGGTTGTGGTAGCGCACCGTCATGTCAAAGCCGAGCGCCGCGCCTCGCGACCTGGAGGCCAATCTGACCCATCCCGATGATGCCCAGAGTGGCGCCGTGCACTTCGCTTCCCAGCATGTATCCAGGGTCGTACCGCACAAACTCGGGCGACCGCGCATAACGGTCACCCTCGACGATGCACCGGGCGGCGGCCAGCAGGAGCGCGAAGCCAAGGTCAGCCGTTGTGGCCTCGAGCACGCCCGGCGTGTTGCCGACCCGAATGCCACGCTCCGCCGCCGCGGCCAGGTCAATGTGGTCCACACCGACTCCATAGTTGCTGATCACCTTGAGGCTCGGCAGCCGATCGAGCATTGCCCCGTCAACTTGCGGATGGCCATAGGTATAAATCCCTTCGGCTGCCGTTCCAGCCTGATCCGCCTGAGCTTGCCAGGGGAGTAACACGACCCGACCATCGAGCAATTCTTCGATCGTATCGTCGAGCGGAAGGTCGGCAATGACGCCAGGAAGTCTGGGGCCATCGCGCAGGGACGTCCATTATCGGGCCTCGTTGAATCGGGTGATCGGGCAGCGGAAAGACCAATCCCAGCAGAGTAGCCGACCGACGAAGCTTCGGCAACGAGAGCACGAAGCGCTGGCGACGTCAGGGCCTCATAACCGGCCGGTTGATCCGCCACAAACGGCGCGGCCCAGACTGATTCACTCCGCGCCTGTTGGATAAGATGAAAGCGTGGCGGGGATGCGCCCATGAGCTGGTGGCGGGAAGGTGAGTTGATGCGCCCGATTCGATTGGTTCTCCTGGCAACGTGCGCGGCCTTGATCCTGTCGGGACTGTTACTGGTCCCCGATCTGATCCGCTTCCTTCCCTGGTGGGTCCGGTATCATCCCGTCGAATGGATTGCCGCCCTGGCATTCGCGACACATTGCCTGATCACTGGATTGGCAGGGTACTGCGACCCCGGCAAGCACTGGGTGAAAGTGCTGACCCACATCTCGAAGGGCATTGACTCCTGCTCCCGCGATGCGCTCGAGCGCGGGCTCGTTGCCGGATTCGCGGCGCTCGGCGTCATCTGGCTCGCCGCCTGGCTTCCCCATTACCTCTACTGGCCCTGGTGCCGCGACGTCGATACCTTCGCTGTGATCGCGCAGGCCTGGGATGCCGGCGAGCTTCCCTATCGCGACATTCGGGGCTACAACTTTCCAGGTCACATTTACCTGCACTGGATTCTGGGCAAGCTGTTTGGATGGGGGTACGCCGGCGTCTTCTACGGAGTTGACGCCATCGCACTCTTCGCTCTTGGTGCTGTCATCCTTGCCTGGAGCCGGAGGTGTCTCGGCCTTCGTCTTCCGGGGCTGACGAGCTATCTGATCTTCCTGGGGTACTATCTCGACATTCACTTCGAAATCGTGGCCGAGCGCGACTGGCACGCGGCCCTGGGGGCAACCCTCGGCCTGCTCGTGCTCCAGGCGTGGCCGGGGCGGCGCGCCCTGTGGTTTTCAGCGCTGCTGACCGGGGTGGCGTTCACCATCCGCCCGCATGTCGTCCTGTTTCTCCCCGCACTGGCCATCACGGCTATGAAGAACCGCGGAGCGGCGGAAAGCCCGCTCGACACGAACACCTCACGCGCAACGGACTGGAAACATGAGATCCTGGCGATCCTGGAGTGGTTCTGTGCACTAGGCATCTTCGTCGCGGCGGGGTTCACTCCGCTCCTGTATTTTGGGCTGCTCGATGATTTGATCTCGGGACTCCGCGTCGCAGGGTACTCCGGACCTTACAGTACCACGTCACCCGCGCAGCATCGCGATCTTCCTCCAACAGGTTTGCGAGCCAAAGAATGTGTTCTTGTTGCTATCACTCGAGAGCGCTCAGCTTTCGCTCTGGTTCCGGTATCCTCAAGCCGCTGGCCAGAACCTGGCTGCTGGCCCTAGCGGGGGCGCTTTTTTATCGGCCGATTCATCCGGTCGATCATGGCTACTTGAGAACGCCGCTGGTACTGATCAGCGCGGTGGCCTGGGCGATTCCTGTGGCCTGGATCATTCAGGCTGCACAAGAAAGGCGCCGAAGCGGCCTTGGGCCCTTTCTGGGCGTTCTCATGATCGGGTTGATCGTCTACGAAACGATCCCCACGTGCTATCCTCGGAACTGCAGCTTGCAGCGCCAGCCTGGATTCCCTTCGGGCCGCGGCCCGAGGAGGCTGGCCCAGCCTGCCCCCAGGTGCATGGATCTGGTACAGCCCGGAGAGGCAATCCCTTTACAGATGGGACGCTTATTGCCGGCTGTTGCGTTACGTTCGCCGGACAACCAGCCCGAAGACGGTTGTGGCCAATATCCTGAACAGCCCGCCCTTTCCTTCGGTAAATGGTCCTACCGGCCGGCGATCTCCGTTCCATGTCGAATCGGGTATCGCATGGATGTGGCTGATCAACGAGGACCTCGAGCCCCAGTTCATTCGCGAACTGGAGGAGTCGGGGCCAGACTCAGTCGTTGTCTGGCTCCCTGAAGAGACGAACTCTCAGCCTCGGCTCCCGCTCAGGCGCCTGAGCGAAGTCATTCTGAATGAGTACACGCCCGAAGCTCGCTTCGACAAGTTCGAGGTATGGCGGCGAAAACGCAAGACGCCGGAGCTTTCTCCGGCGTCGCTGGAGGCTCGATGAGCGATCCTTTCGCTCTCGACGAAGCCATCGTAGGTGCTCGTCGACCCGCGGAATTACTTTTCCGACCGGCTCAGCCGAAAATGAGTCGTGCCGGCCTTCTTGCCTCCTGCGTAACCCTCCCAGGCACAGTCCACCACGCCGTCTTTCTCGAACGCGATTGTCATGCCATGGATGTGCATATCCTTGGCGGGATCGAGGTTTGACCCTCCATCGAACACGAAGATCAGCTTGTCGGCCGTGGAGCTACTCCGGTCGAGCTTGAGCCGCGGCTGATTGCCCGCTGCACAGTAGTGAGTGAGCCGAAGATCGTCACCATCGAGGTGGTAAACAGAGACCATCTCGTGGTCGGAACCGGGGAAATCGGTCTCGACCAGAGCGCTGCCCGCACCCGTCAGGCGGTAGATCACCTTGCTATCGGGCGAATCGTGCTCGTGTTCCTTCGACGAGACGTTGTTCTTCCAGGTGCCGGCGAGCGCCTTGAGCCGCGCGAAGGCGGCCTTGGCCTCGGAGGCTGTCTTTGTCTTTCCCTTCTCCTCGCCACGGACAAAGCCGGGCGCGACAAGAAGACCCGCGATCACCATTGCCATCCCTGCCGCCATTACGTTCCGATGGATCCCGCGAACCATTGCTCGTCCCCTTGTGCTCATGTTTAAACTCGTTCAAATTACTTGCATTGCTCGTGCCACATCACGTCCAGTTCGCTACCATGAACTCGGAAGAAAACTTACAACCATTCTGAACGTTTGTCAAGTTTCAAATAAGGGTGGGAAAGCGCAATGGCCGAGCTGAATATGGCCGTCAAGCACGGTCTGGACAAGGAGGCCGCGCAAGCCAATTTTGAGAAGGTGATCACTGAAGCGCAGGCTCACCATCACCATTGGATCAAGCAGGTGGAATGGTCGGCCGATCGAACATCGGCGATCGTCTCCGGCCCAGCGTATCGGTTGACACTCAGCTTTGACGATCAAAACGTCTATGCCAGAGGGCACGTTCCCCTGGCGCTCAAGCTGCTGGAGGGACCGGTACGGAAGTTCGTCGAGCAGACGTTGGCGAAGAAGACCTAGATGGGTTTGCTCTCGAGTTCCGGATTTCCGTGGCGGCCCGGAAGTGCTCGGCGACTTCGGCCCCGGTCAAGGGCCGGTCGTACAGGGCGACCTCGTCGATCTTGCCTTCAAGACTGGAATCGAGATCGTGACGGCTGCCCACGAAAAAAGAGACGCGCGACGATTCCTGAGGTAGGTTTACGTCACACGAGATTTCGGGCTCGCTCTTACCGTCAAGATAGACGGTGACCCGGCTGCCTGAACGTGTCAGAACAACGTGGTGCCAGGTTTTGGGGCTGATCTCGGTCTTGCCTGCCAGGCATAACGAACGGGGCCGGCCGAGTGTGAAGAACAATCGCCCTGGCGCGGTCGTTCCGGCGGATCCGCCCAGGCCCAGAATGTCGCCGTCTGCCTGATCAGCTCCAGGACTGGCCTCGAGCAGATAACCGGTGACCGCGCGGGCGTCATTGGGCAAGCCGTTCCAGAACCAGAACTCGGCGCTGTAGGATTCCGCGGAGATCGCGATTCGCGCCGCGATCCGGCCCCCGGCTAAATGCGCGGAGCGATTGATAGCGTGTTTCATTCCCAATCCCGGCAAGTCTGCCCCTGGCAAGTAAAAGGCAATCTCGTGTTCAAAGACCCCGTGATGCTCGCGGCCGGTGGCGTCGTGGGCGATTCTGCCCTCCATTTCCTCGAGACGCCAGTACGCCAGAGCTCGTGAGGCCAGAATGTGCTCGGTGTACGAGGCTGGGCGTGGTATCGCCAGACGGCGAGGCCGGCCTGCGACATTTTCCAGCAGGGAAAGGACCGTTGCGACAATCCTGGGCTCGGCTTGTACTTCAAGGGCGGCGGTGCGGGCAGGCCATGTGGTGTAACCTCCCAGGGCGTGATGTTCGGGAGGCGGAATGTAGCCTTCCGAGCCATTGGCCAGCTCGATATTCATCGTCGTCGGGAACGGGCTCTGGGCCTTGATCTTCAGTCCCGAGAGCGCGAATACTTCGTTGGGAATCGCGGATATTCCCAGCTCACCAATGCGGATGGCCTGAAGCTTGAGCACGCGCTCGGGGTTTTCGTGAAGCGCGACGGCTTCCTTGGCATAGACCTCCGGCTGGTTGCGCGGGGGCCGATCTCCCATCCTGGCGATGATCGATCGAGCCCAGGCTAAGCGGCCGGCATCGGGCACTCGTCTGTGCAGAGTCAGTGTGGTCTCGGCCATGGCCAGTGGAACCTGGTCGTGATAGGTGATGATTGACTTGTATGCTTGATAGGCGGATTGGGCAACTTCATCGGCGTAGCTGTCGATTCCGGGATCATTCTTGGGCCGGCCGTAGTCCATCCACATCTGGTCGCCGCTGGTTCCCTGCGACATGATGCCGACGAAAGGAGGGCTTTGCTGCTCCGCGCCGATTTTCCGAGCCAGCGATGCCGCGAACCTGCCGTAGTAGTCGGCCGAGATTGGAGACGCGCCATAGTAGTGCATGGAATAGTTGGCCAGCGCGGCGATGGGCTTGCCCTCGAGCGTCTGAACGGAGAGCAATGTCAGTCCGGAGTTGACCGGTCCGGAAGGGGCAATCACGTCGGGGTTGAGATATCCCGGGTGCATGTTGGCTCTGACTGTTCGGTTGCCGAACGGGTCGTCGAGCTTTTTGTCCGGGCGCCTGATCCAGCGGCGGCAGAACGTGTGCCGGTCATCATCGATCGCCGCCCAACCGACGCGCGCGGGGACAAGGCGCGCGGCGGCTCCAGTGATCGCTGCAACAATTCGATCGGGCAAGAGGGCGACATAGGCGGGATCGGCCGGGCAGCCCAGCGCCTCCATTGCCGCCGGGGCCGAATGAGTGTGCGTTGCCGAGATCAGCATCCTATCAGTGGGGATGCCGGTTTTCTTGCTTGCCATCGCCTTGGCCCGATCAAGCAGTTCGCGGGGCATCATGCAGCTATCAACGACCACGATCGCCAGCCTGGTTGTGCCGTCATCCAGGACCAAGCACCGGGCGAAGAGCGGATCATTGGTCTTCGTCGCGCTGCTCTGCAGGAACCCTCCATTCACAAGAACCGGGAACGTACGCGGAGAAACGTCGATCGCGCAGCGCCAGCGCGAAGAGTCGCTCGGGCCTCGGCCCCCGGCTGAGCGGCTGATGCCCGCCAGGAACAGAGGCAGAGCAGACTGGCCGCAATCAGCCTGCATGGAACACAGCGTGTTGAGGAAGCGATCTGGAACATGGCGGCGACGTCTTGGTGATGCGTGCGGGTCTCAATCGGCATGGGCGGCCTGCTCCCGTAGATTCGCTTGAACGGTTTTGAGAATCAGTGTGTGAACGACGGGACCGGGCAGAAACGGGGTCGGCGTTCCTTTCACCCACGCCTCGTGTCCGTCGCGATAGTGGGGCGAGAGGGGGTGGCCGCTCTGACCGCAGGGCATGTGGAAATAGCCCGAGGATTCTCGGCCCGGCGTGACGGCCATCCGCTGCGAGGCGCCGAAGGTTCGGCCCTGGACCCGAGGCATATCCTTGCGGCCCCCCGGCAATGGTTCGGCGGGCATGTTCAATCTCAGCAATCGGCCCAGAAGAGGCGAGGCCAGGCTCATGGGATGTTCGATCCTGACGACGTTCTTTTCGCCCCAGGTCCGGCTCCGCCAGGGGCTGGCCGCTCCTGGTCGCTTCGGCCAGGGTGGCGTCGACCATGGCCAGGAGCAGGGAATCCCAATCGTGATAGGCGGGATCCAGCAGGTGGGCCGGGCGCTTCGTCACCAGGGCCCAGATTGGTGCTTCGCATTCCAGCCCGGCCAATCGAAACCGCGGATCGGCCTGGCGACAGCGGGCGGTCAGAGGTGAGAGCACGGCGCGGACGATGCGAAGGCGAATTTCCCACACCAGCCGATAGTCAGCCGAGTCTACCGAGGCGCGGCCGCTCCAGTTCTCCAGCAACGTCTTCAGCTCCAGGCGGCGGCGATCGTGCGAGACCACCTCGGGACGAAGCAGATCGAGCAGCAGCTTTCGCCACCGCTCGAGAAAGACGGCCCGGTCGTCGAGCTGGATGGATAGCATATCGGCCTCGGTGGCTTGATCGAGCGCGCGCAGGCGATCGCGAATCATGCCGGCGCGGCAGCCTCGATCGTAATCGCCGAAACCGATCTGGGCGAGCATGGGGCCATCGACCACGCGAGCGTTGGCGGTCCACAGAAGCCCATCGGGCGGCTTGATGATGCGCGGTGCCTCCCGGCTTGGGTAAAAGCCATCCCAGTGGCCGGCCTGGTCCCGGCCGCGGAGGGGGAACCGGCTATCGCCGTGGCCGATCCGGCGCGGGATTCGTCCCAGGATCGTCCAGCCGATGCGGCCCTCAACATCACCGACCACGAGATTCTGATGCGGTACCCCGCATGAAGGGGCCAGCTCCAGGGCTTCTTCGACCGTCCGGGCAGCCGCCATCCCCACCAGGTTCAAATTCGAGCCCTGGGGATCAAGCGCCACCCAGCGCAAGGTGCGCGGGCGTTTCTTGTGGTCAATGCCGATCACCGGACCCCAGATTGTCGAGCGGATATCAAGAACCTCGTCGGCTCGACCCTTGATCTTGATAGTCTCGCGGTGATGTTCAAAGGAACGCTTGCCTTCAGCCGTAAGGTAGGCATCAGGATCGGCCGGATCGACGTCGAGCTCGATCAGGTCGGACCAGTCGCCCGCCGAGTTGGTCAGTCCCCAGGCGATCATGCCGTTGCTGCCGACCACCATGGCGGGGCCGCCTGGTAAGGTGGCACCGGTCGCTTGACGAGGCCCGGACTCGCCTCCCTCGCCCCGTTCGTTTTCTCGTTCGGGAAAGACGAGAGCAGCCCGATACCACGTGGTCGGCACGCCCAGACGCAGATGCATGTCGTTGGCGATGATCGCCCCGCCATTTCTTGAGCGCTCACCAGAGACAGCCCAGTTGTTGCTGCCCTCGAACAAGGTTTCCAGGTCTTCCAGCGGCGTGGGGTCGGCTGGCACGTCGCGCAGCAAGTGGGCAGGCTCGCGCCTCAGGTCAAAGACGTCGGCGGTCGGGATGGGCGGCGGCGGCAGCGGACCTCCCTGCATGGGCGCATCCCACTCGGTGGAGCCCTTGGGGCAGAGAAACTCGGCCAGCGGACCAGGCAGGACGTCGCGGATCACCCCCAGCGCGGATTCTCGCTCGTGATCCTTGCCCTGAAGATCCAGGTACATCGCCAGCACCGCCAGCACGCTGTCTTCGGGCTTCCATGGGGCCGGACTCGCGCCGAGAAGCAGGTACTCGAACGGTTTCCCACCCAGCGAGCTCAGCCCCGTGTTGACGCCGCGAACGTAAGCGTCGAGCCAGCGTCTTTCGGGCTCCTCCAAGTTGGCGACAACCTGCTGGGCCACCCGACGGAACCGCATGATTCGCACTGAACGATCGCGAACCAGGACGCGATCATCTGTGCCCGGCCCGACCATCTCGGCCAGCTCTCCGGCGGCCGACCGGCGGATCGCATCCATCTGGAAGAAGCGATCCTGCGCATGCACGAACCCCAGCCCAAAGGCCAGGTCGTCACGATGCGCAGCACGGATGGTCGGGACCCCAAGCGCATCGCGCTCAATCCTGATTTCGGCGTGTGGGCCAGAAACGACAAGCATACCCGAGAGCCTTGGCAAACTGGACCGAAGCACGTGATTGAGCCAGAACCAGGCCATGCTGATACCGAGAACAAGGATGAGCAGCAGCATCAGCGTTGCGACCAAGATCCTCTTCAGCCAGCGAGACTTAACATTTGTCACAGACAATCCCATGGGAACCGAGGGTGGTCCAAGGTTGACGGCTCGTTGCATCTCGACAGCCCTGCAACGATGCGCCAGGCTGATCGCGTTAGGTCATGATTGTCCTCGATCTGGTGCGATGATGCTCATCATTTTTTGGGAAATTGAGACTGTCATGGATCAACAGCGGATGCCGAAGGCGCCCATGACCGGAATTGAATAAGATGGGAATCCAACCAATGAACTTGCAACGATGGGGAACGAGGTTCCAGCCAATGAGCTTTCCGCCGTGGGAAATCTGCAACGGGCGAAAGGATCTTCACCTTAGACTGAAACAAACTCGACTCCACCGAGAGTACTCAAGGGTCGACAAGGAGCCTGATTCATGCGTCTGGAGATGAGATTGCTGGGACTGTTGGCACCTCTGCTCGTCGCGTTCGTGCTGGGTCCGGCTGTCTCGGCCGCGGATCAAAGCGAAGCGACACGGATGGTCCTCGTCGAGCTCTACACGTCGCAAGGGTGCGACATGTGCCCGACGGCCGAAAAGGTGCTCGGCGCGCTGGCCGAACGGGACAGCAGGATCGTACCGATTGCCTTTCATGTTGATTACTTCAACGATCCGTGGAAGGACGTCTTTTCAGACCCGCTGTACAGCCAGCGGCAGATGGCGTACAACCGGATCTACACCAAGCCCAAGAACCCGGATTACGGGCTCTACTACACACCGATGCTCATGGTTGACGGCGAACAGTCCGTCAATGGCCGAGACCCTGCCTCCGCAGCGGCCGCGATCCGTCAGGCCTTGGCCCGGAAACCCGCCGTGCGGCTTGATGTCTCGCTCGACGTCAAAGGCGATGCGCTCTCGGGCACGGCCACGATCAAAGTCACGAGCCGCTCGACTCGCGCGGAGAAGTCGCCTCTCTTGATCTGCGCCGTACTCCGCGAGGACGGCGTCGTCACAGCCGTGCCATCGGGGGAAAACGCCGGCAAGTCGCTCGTCGTGCGCTTCCCGGCCCGAAAGACAAAATATGAAACCATCGAACTTGACGGCAAGACACCCGTCACGCAGCGGTTCTCGTTCGAGATCGAGCCGGCCTGGAAAAGGCAGAAGCTTCGACTGGCCGTCTTTGTCCAGGACAAGCGCACAGGTGTGGTTCATCAGGCGGCGGACGTCCCCTGGCGAACGCCTTCCAGCAAAACGTCTGAAATCTCGTCGGCCAATTGATTGGCTGGATGACCATGTCCGCAGAGGCAGGGCGCGGTTCTATAAGGAGAATCCAATGTCATCGTTGATTCGATCGATCGGGTTCGGAATGCTCATCGTGCTGCTGGAGGCGCCGACCATTTTTTCGCGGGAGCAGCCTGGATTGAAGGTGGGCGAGAGGTGCCCAGCTTCATGCTAAAGGACCAGGAAGGCTCGGATCGCTCGCTGGACGAGCTGATCAAGAAAGGTCCGGTCGCGCTCGTCTTCTACCGTTCGGCTGACTGGTGACCATTCTGTCGCGGGCAGTTGGTTCAACTGCAAGCTGACCTCGGGAAGATCAAGACTGCGGGGATCCAGGTTGTCGGCATCAGCTACGATTCCGTCGCGGTGCTACAGAAATTCTCGAAGGGGCATAAGATCACATTTCCGCTTCTGTCCGACCCGGGCAGCAAAACGATCGACGCCTACCATATCCGCAACGAGGCTGCCAAAGGCAAGGCTGAAGGTGTGCCCAACCCGGGCACCTTTATTGTTGACAAGAGCGGTATGATCCGGGCGAAGCTCTTCCTTGAGGGCTATCGCACACGGCACACGACCGACGAATTGATCAGGGCCGCCAAGGCCCTCAAGGACGCTCGTTGACGTCGATTTGCGTTCGCGAATCAAGTGATGAGCCCACCGGAGCTCGGCTTTGATCCACATCCACCGGGTCGAGCTCCAGCCGCGCCCCTTTTGCCGACGCCACCTCTTTGGGTTAGACTGCGTAGCGTGCAGTCGAGTTTTCAGGATCGAATTGAAGGGGGGCCGTCGTGTTCTGGTGGATCGTCGGTTGTGTTGTGGCCTTGGTGCTTCTTTACCTGGCCTGGACTTACAACCAGCTCGTCAGCTTGAACAAGCGCGCCGATGGTGCCTGGAGCGATATCGACGTCCAGCTCAAAAGGCGATGGGACCTCGTCCCCGCCCTGGTCGAGACGGTGAAGGGTTATGCGCGGCACGAGTCGAGCACCCTTGAAAATGTGGTTCAGGCGCGGTCGCAGGCGACCGGGGCCGGCACGCTCGCTCAGCGTGGAGAGAGCGAGCGTGGGCTATCCACGGCGGTCAGCCGCCTGTTCGCCCTGGTGGAAGCCTATCCCGAGCTCAAGGCCAGCCAGAATTTTCAAGAGCTGCAAAAGGCCCTGACCGACATCGAGAACAACGTGCAGTACGCCCGGCGATACTACAACGCGGTCGTCCGGGATCTGAATACCCTGGTGCAGAGTTTTCCTGCGAATTTGGTGGCAGGCGCGATGGGGTTCAGCGAGCGAAGCTACTTCCAGCTTGATGAAGGCGAGCGGGCGGCGCCTCGAGTCGAATTCGGTGGAGCGGGCGCGGCAAGTGGCTCTGGCGCGGCAGAGCAGGCCCCGGCGAGCTCAAACCCCGCTCAGACCGGCTGAGCAGACAAGAGAAGAGAAGGGGAGATGATTGTGAGACGGTTCATCACCCGGGCGGCCTTGCTGGGTGTGGTTTCGGTCTTCGCCATGGCTCAGCCAGCGGCCCGGGCCGACAGCGGCTGGTCGATCCGCGCTTTCGACGTCAGGATCGCGATCAATCACGATGCCAGCATCGAGGTCACCGAGACGATCGACGCCGATTTTCATGTGCCCAAGCATGGGATTCTCCGCGAAATCCCGGTCCGGTACGCGGTGGGCATGCACCAGTACGCGCTGCGGGTCAAGCTGCAAGAGGCTAGCGACGGCGACGGGCATGACTATGAGCGCTCGGTCTCGTACGAAGAAAACCTGATGCGCATCCGGATCGGCAGCCCCAACTTCACCGTCCAGGGGCTGAAGCGGTATCGCCTGCGCTATCACGTCGAGCGTGCCATCCTGTGGGAAGGAAACCACGCCTGGGAGCAAGGCAACTACGCGGTCCTGCGCTGGAACGCCACGGGAACCGAATGGCAGGTCGCGATCGAAGCGGCCAAGGTCACCGTGATTCTGCCAACGGACCTCGACGACTCTCAGAGCACCTACGACGCCTGGACCGGTTCCTTCGGCGCACGCGAGAAGAACTTCCGCAAGCGCCGCGTCGATGGCCGCACCATCGAGTTCACGGCCGGTCCGCTACGGCCCCGCGAGGGAATCACGGTCGAGATTTCGATGCCGTCAGACGCCGTCGCCAGGCCCGGCTGGGTGAAGGAGCTTTCCTGGTGGCTGGTTGACAACTTTCCTTACGCGATCTTTCCCGCGACGCTGGCTTTCTGTTTCTTCTCGTGGTTTCTTCGAGGCCGCGACTTGCCGGGCATGGGGTCAGTCGTGGTCAATTACGAGGCTCCCGACGGCCTGACACCGGCCGAGGTGGGCACGCTCGTCGATGAGAAGGTTGATCTCGGCGACATCTCAGCATCGATCATCGACCTGGCGGTGCGCGGATATCTCAAAATCGAGGAGATCCAATCAAATTCGTGGTTCTCCTCGGGAAGCGACTACCGGTTCATCAAGCTCAAGGGCCCCGAGGGGCTCAAGAACTTCGAACAGAAGCTGTTCAACAAGATCTTCGGCAATCAAGACACCGTGCTCCTGAGCGACCTTAGAGAGAAATTTTTTCCCGTAATCTCCCAGGTGAGGAGCGACTTGTATCGAGGGCTTAGCAAGGAGCACTTCTTCGACGGCAACCCAAACACCGTCCGAGGCGCGTTTCTCGGCCTGGGCCTTCTCCTTCTGGCCGCGGTGCTGGGCGCGGCCTGCCTGATCCAGCTTGGCCTGATCGGACGCGTCTTCCCCGTGCCGGTGATCGTCGCGGGCGTCCTGGCGGCGCTGGCGGTGGTGATCACCAGCCGAGTCATGCCGCGGAAGACGCGCAAGGGGCGAATCGCCTGGGAGAAGATTGCCGGCCTGCAAGAATACATCCGCCGCGCCGAGGTCGACGACATCAAGGAACAGGAGCGCCAGGGAATCTTCGAGCGGCTGCTTCCCTACGCCATCGTCTTCGGGCTGTCGAAGCGGTGGGGCAAGGCCTTTGAGAACCTGTATCGAGAGCCGCCCAACTGGTACCAACCTGCCAATCCGGGTGACTTCACGACCTGGACGCTCGTCAACGATATCGATCGGTCGATCTGGTCGATGAACCAGACGTTCCCCTCTCAGCCTCGCGTGTCCACCGACGGTAGCGGCCGGGGCGCCGGCTATAGCTGGTCAAGCGGCGGCTTCGGCGGCGGCGGATCCAGCGGCGGCGGCTTCGGCGGTGGAGGGGGAAGTTCGTGGTGAGCGCTGCTGTCGCCGCTCCGGCCCGTCCATGCAGACCGAGGAGTTCCGCGACCGGCCGCGCCGCGACGCAGCACTGCTCTTCATTCCCGGAGACAACTGCACGATGACCTCACATGACCCGACCCCACCGACTGACCCTGCCGCGCCGCGCCGGTTTCTGCCCGTGCTGCTCGTGCTGTTCGTGGGCAGCGGGTGTGCGGCCTTGATCTACGAGGTCGTCTGGCTCCAGCTCCTGCAACTGGTGATCGGCTCGACCGCCGTTTCCCTCGGCGTGCTGCTGGGGACATTCATGGGCGGCATGTGCGCTGGCAGCTTGCTCTTGCCGCGCCTGGTCTCGGGCCGGCGGCACCCTCTGCGGGTCTACGCCGTGCTCGAGCTTGGCATCGGCGCGATCGGTCTCCTGGTGTTGTTCGGTATGCCATACGTTGAGTACATGTACACAAATTATGCCGGCCACGGCACGCCGGGCATCCTGCTCCGCGGGGCTGTTGCCGGAGTGTGCTTGCTGCCGCCCACGCTGCTGATGGGCGCAACGCTGCCGGCGATCGCCCGCTGGGTCGAGACCGGCCCCGAGGGGGTGTCGTGGCTGGGCTTCTTTTACGGCGGCAACATCGCCGGGGCCGTGTTCGGCTGCCTGCTCGCCGGCTTCTACCTGCTGCGCGTTCACGACATGACCACGGCCACCTACTTCGCCTTCGCCCTCAATTTGACCGTGGCCGCGATCGCCCTGGCCCTCGCCGTGGCGGCCGACCCGGCACGGCACGACGTACCGGCCGGCCTCGCGACGAATGAAAGCGCGGGGCGCGCGGCCGGCGCCTGGGCCGTGTATCTGGCGATCGCCCTCTCCGGGATGTCGGCGCTGGGAGCCGAGGTGGTCTGGACCCGTCTGCTGTCGCTCATGCTCGGCGCCACCGTGTACACCTTTTCGTTGATTTTGGCCGTGTTCCTGACCGGCCTGGGGATCGGCAGCAGCCTCGGAGCACTCCTGGCGCGGCGGGCCGCGACGGCGCGGGTGGCGCTGGGCGCCTGCCAGTGGCTCCTGACCGCGGCCATCGCCTGGACCGCGGTCATAATCTCACGGTCACTCCCCTACTGGCCGGTCGTCCCCGGAATGTCGCCGAGCCCCTGGTACATGTTCCAGCTCGACCTCGTGCGCTGCCTCTGGGCCATCTTGCCGCCGGCGTGCCTGTGGGGAGCGAGCTTCCCGCTGGCGCTGGCGGCGGTCGCCTGCCGCGGACAGGACCCCGGCCGGCTCGTTGCAGGGGTCTACGCGGCCAACACGGTCGGCGCGATCGCCGGCGCCATCGTGTTCAGCCTGCTGCTGGTCCCCGCGATCGGCACGGCCGGCGCCGAGCGGGTGCTGATCGGGCTTGCCGCGTTGGCCGCGATAGTGGTTCTGGTGCCGTTGCTCTGGCCAAGGCCCGTAGCGGTCCGTCTGGGCGGCGGCGGCGGCGCTGGCGGCCGCGCTGGGCGCCGCCGGCTGGCTCACCTGGAGCGTGACGCCGGTTCCTTGGGAGATCGTGGCCTTCGGACGCCAGACGGCAAACTACCTCGCGGATGCAGCCCCTGGCATCGCCAAGGAGGTCCCCAGCGGGCCTGGCGAACCGAGCATCTTTTGCACGTACGTCGGCGAGGGGATGAACGTCTCGGTCGCCGTCACCATGACGAGAGAGGGCGTGCGCAGCTTCCACGGCGCCGGCAAGACGCAGGCGTCAACCCTGCCCACCGACATGCGGTTGCAGCGCATGCTCGGGCACATCCCGGCGCTGGTGCACAAGAAGCCCGAGTCGGTGCTGGTCGTGGCCTGCGGCGCGGGCATCACCGCCGGCACGTTCGTCCTGCACCCCGACGTCAAGCGTGTGGTCATCTGCGACATCGAGCCGCTCGTGCCAACAGTCGTGACTCCGATGTTCGGCAACGAGAATTACCACGTGGTCGATGACATCGCCCGCGAGAACCCTCACACGGTGAGTGGCAAGCAGGTTGAGGTGGTCTACGACGATGGGCGGCACTTCCTGCGCACCACCCACGAGAAATTCGACATCATCACCTCCGACCCGATCGACCCGTGGGTCAAGGGCTGCGCCGCGCTGAACACGGTGGAATACTACCAGATGTGCCGCGATCACCTGAACCCGGGCGGCAGCGTGTGCCTCTGGATCCCTCTCTACGAGAGCAACCTGGAGACGGCCAAGAGCGTGATCGCCACGTTCTTCCAGGTCTTCCCCCAGGGCATCCTGTGGACCAACGAGCACGAGGGATACGGCTACGACGCTGTCCTGTTCGGCCAGGTCGAGCCGACGGTGATCGACGTCGACGAACTGCAAAAGCGGCTGGGCCGTCCAGACCATCAGCTCGTGAAGCAGTCGCTCAGGGAGGTGGGGTTTGGAGAGGACAAGACCATGGCCGACGGGGTGGGATTCGGGGAGGAGAAGTCGGCGATCGACGGTGTGGGATTCAGGGACGGAGAGGAGGCGATCGACCTGCTCGCTACTTACTCCGGGCAGGCGCCTCTGATGAAGGAATGGTCGCGGGGCGCCCAGATCAACACCGACCGCAACCTGCGGCTCCAATACCTGGCCGGCATGTGGTTGAATTCGAGCCTGGGCGAGCGGATCCTGGCCGGCATCCTCGCGCATTACCGATTCCCCGACCAGACATTCGTCGGCTCACCAGAGGCAATCCAGGCACTGAAGCGGGCCCTGTATCAGGCGGGCCGGAAGGCCCCCACCAGCCCCGCCCGGGACCTTCCCGGCTCGTAGGCCGATTCCTCGCTCGTCACGGCATTTTTGGGACGCCTCCTGCACGGGAGTATCGTCGGCTCATTTCAAACAGCGTGCGGCGAAACGGGCAGCCAGACGACCGATCGATGGAGGGGCCTGAACGCTCCCTACGCTGATCGAGTAGACCCATAGCAGACATGCGTTCGCGTTCCTTCGAGTCGGCCAGCTCGAAGCGTACTCCCAGCATGTTGCCATCCTTTCGGGCCACGGTGGCACGGATCTTGCGATTCTCGCGGAGGTGCATCGTCATCGAGCGCGGAATGGGTTGATCCACTGGCCACTCGATCCGGGCCCCATTGGCTGATGCGTCTCGAACCGTTGCCCGAACGAGCGTTCCATCTTTCAACTCACAGCTCACCGGTTCGGAGGTGAGAAACCGCTCTGCCGTGCGCGGCCGGCCCCGGTCCCGACCAGCCAGCATCGCCAGCACGAGGGCCCCGGCATTCAGCACCGAGAAGAAGAGGGCCGCCGCCCTGTGCTCCGGATCGGCGATCACCTGGGTCTCGTGTCGAGCGTTGAACAGCAAGCCGAGTACGGTCAGAACCAGCAGGAACATGGCACAACCGCGGGCCCAGTGATCCACCCCCTGTGCTGCGCCACTGCCCTTGGGCGTGACCCGGAACGGCACGCCAAAGGGCTTGATCAGGGTGGCCACGATGGTCGGCACCAATCGGAAGCTGAGCAGCAGCGAGAAACCCGTCGATAGTAACGGCAGGTATCGCCCGCCCGATAGCCACATCATCAGCCCCATGTGGGCGACGAGCACGGGGATCTGATAGTTGATGAGATCCGCCAAAGTGGCATGCTCCAGTGGTGGCAGGCCCGTCCACAGAAAGATGATGGGGACCAGCACGGCGAACAGCCGAATCGGAGTTTGCACCAGCCAGTCGGTCGGAAAGAACAGCAAGCGCTGGAACATGGTGAGGCCCGGGCCGAGGACCCCGTCACGCAGGAACAGCAGTTGCAGTCCGCCGCGGCACCAGCGTTGCCGCTGGACGAACATCGCGGAAATACTTTCCGACGACAGCCCGAACGCCAGCGGCTCGTTGAGGAACCGCGTGATGTATCCCTTCCGCAGCAAGACGAGTGTGGACAGGATATCCTCGGTGACCGAATCGGTCGGAACACCACCGATGCCCATCAGGGCAGAACGTCGCTGGACGCTCGCCGATCCGCAGCAGAAGGCACAGTCCCAGGCATCCCGGCTGGGCTGGACGATATCGAAGAAGAGCCGTTGCTCATCCGGCCATTGTTCGCCCATGCCCAGATTCATCTGGTAAATATCGGAATTGTGGAAGTGATGCGGCGTCTGCACGATGGCGATCTTCGGATCCGCGAAGAAGCCGACAGTCCGCATCAGGAAGTCGCGCCGCGGCGCGAAGTCGGCATCGAGGACGGCGAAGAGCTCGGCATTGGTTTTCGATAGAGCGTGATTGATGTTGCCTGCCTTGGCGTGCTCGTTGTTGGGGCGCGTCAGGTAGTTCACGCCCTGAGCCTCGCAGAAGTCGCGCAGCCAGGCCCGGCGGCCGTCGTCGAGAACCCAGACCGTGAAGTTCGGGTAGTCCATGTTCTTGGCGGCGAGAATTGGTCCCTCCACGATGTCGAGACCCTCGTTGTACGTGCAAAGGAACACGTCCACGCGCGGAACTTTCTGGGCTGGCATTTGCCGTAAACGACGCTCGTGCTTGCTGGCCTCATCGCTATGGTCGGTGGTGTGCGTCAGCATCAAGAGCGTGATGCCGGCGTTGATGATGGCGGCCAGCTCACCAAGAAATACGATCCAGACCCAGAGCCCGGCCCCCGACAATGGATCAGCGGGGAGCACAGTCTCCACCAGTCGCCAGCGCATGTAGCGAGCGGTCACCAGCAGGCCGATCACGATCGCCAAGGTACGGCCCCATGTCCGCCGGCGGGGCAGGGAGGGAAGAATGGCCAGGCAGAACCCGACCATGGCCAGGGTGGCAGCCCACTCGGTTCCAGGGAACGGTGTCATTCGCGGCAGCCTTCGTTCAAGCCTTCGGCGGTTGCACTCGGCGGTTAATGGGGCATCCAGACAACAGCAGATTGGCCAACAAAGTACTGATTTGCCGGACTGCCACCTGCCGGCTGTTCATCAAGCTTGATGGTCACCTGAAAAGCATCCGGAGACGTCGGTACTCGAGCCGCCACCCCGTCCGCTTCCCGGTCGATCGTGCCGGAGCCAGCCACGCGGACGATATGACCGCTCAGGATCTGGGAAGAACCAAGCAAGCGGGCCCGGACGCTTTCGCCTGGGCACACTCGCTCGGCATCCGCCTTGTTGAAAGTCGCCTCGATGGTCAGCCGAACCGGGTCCAGAATCTCCAGGGCCGTCGATCCCGGAGTGACCGCGCTTCCGGGAACCAACGTGGACGACCACACAACTCCGCTGATCGGCGCGACGATCCAAAGTCGTTGATGGCTGGCGAGGTAGTCATCTTCACTTTTTTGCCGAGCATTCAGTTCCTCGAGTTTTCCTTCCATTTCGCCCAGCCTGGCTCGCAGCCCCGCCTGCTGGATCTCGATCTCGTCAACTCGCTGCCTGGATGCTACGCGTTCCTGGCCACCATCCGATTCACCCACGAAATAACCCTTGCGAGCGGCGGCGAGTTGCAGTCGCAACCGGGCCGCTGCCTGCCGGGCCACCTCGAGCTGATTTCGAACCCCTTCCAGGGCATACTCGCTCCGAGCAAGCTCGAATTCGGACGAGTTCCCTTTGCTAGATAGTGGGCGTCGGAAAACGTCTTTGGAGCTTCTATTCCTGGGTTTCTCATCAAATTGCTTCTCGAAGATTGGCGTGGTTGGTGACAGAATACTCTGAATACAGCCGATTGTCGGCCCCGAGCCAGGCATTCTTCGAGGCACTAACCCATGCGACGCCCCTTCGATCCCCAACTCCGGCTTGATTGCCCGGGTATCCCCGATGTCCGCCTCAACACCGAATGCCGTGACGAGATCATCCCCATCCTCCGGGCCCTCCAGCACATCTATGCCTGCCCCGTACTTCGCGCCGAATTGCTCGACGCCGTCGCCCAGGATGTCAACGGGACCACTCGTGCCGACCAGGGACGACCGGGGATGGATTACTGGTCGATCCTCGTCCTGGGCGCCGTCCGGCTCGGCTGTGACCTCGACTACGACCGGCTCCAGAACCTCGCCGAGGAGCATCGTTCCCTGCGCCGCATCATGGGCATCGACGGCTGGTGCGACGACCAAACGTTCGACTGGCGATGCCTCCGCGACAACATCTGCCTGCTGTCGCCGGACACCATCGAGCGGCTCAACCACCTGATCGTCTCCGAGGGACATCGGCTCGCTCCCGAGGCGGCCGAGACGGTCCGGGGCGACTCGTTCGTGGTGAAAACCGACGTCCACTACCCCACCGATTCGAGCCTCATCGGCGACGGCCTTCGCACGATCATCGCGACGGCTCGACGCCTGGCCGGCCTGCTGGGCCAGAGCGGCTGGAGGCAGTACAAGCACCTGCTCCGCTCGCTGAAGCAGCAACTCCGCACCATCAACCGGACCGCCGCGAGCAAGGGGCGTGACTACCGTAAGCGGCTCCGGGACGCCTACCGGGCCGTGCTCGAGACGGCCGACCGGATCCTCGCGCGGGCGGCGCAGTTGCTCGACCCGGCGTGCCTGCCGATCAGCCCGGGCCCGGCGACCCGGACGATCGAGCGGCTCAGGGCGAAGCTGCTCGACTTCGTGAATATGACGATTCAGGCCTGTGACCAGGCTCGTCGCCGCGTGCTCGCCGAGGAGTCGGTACCCAACGCCGAGAAGCTCTTCAGCGTGTTCGAGCCACAGACTCAGTTGATCAAGCGTGGCAAGGTGCCCCAACCCGTCGAGTTCGGCCACCGCGTGCTGGTCATCGAGGATGGTGCCGGCTTCGTGTGCCAATACGCGATCCTTCCGCACGGGGCCGAGGACAGCGAGGTCGTGGTCGAACAGATGCGTCAGGTGCAAGGCCGACTCGGCGGTCGCATCCGCAGCGCGTCGTTCGATCGCGGGTTTCACTCCCCTGCGAATCAACGCGGCTTGGCCGAGTTGGTGTCGCAGCCGTGTCTGGCGACGAAGGGCCATGTCCAGGCCGAGCGTCAGGAGCGTGCGGCGACGGTGGCATTCCGGCGTGCGCGGCGGCGTCATCCGGGGGTGGAGTCGGCGATCGGCGCTTTGCAGTCGGGCAACGGCTTGGAGCGGTGCCGGGACCGGAGCTTCGGGGGCTACTGCCGCTACGTGGGGTTGGGGATGTTGGGCCGGAATCTTCACGTGCTGGGCAAGCTGTTGATCGACCGTGAGGCTCCCAAGAGTGAGGCGGGCCGGTCGCGGCGCGGCCGGTCGGCGGCCTGAGTCGCTGGGAGCGACTCCGAGCAATGGTTGAACCACCTGGTTGCCCCGGCGGTGCGGGGAGGGTACGTCTTGCGCTTGGTCGGATCGGTCATCAGCGGGCGGGATTGGGTCTCAGCCTGAGAAGCCATGCTCGGATCCGATCTGAAAACGGTCAGGTCGCCGATCCTCGATACGAAGTCACGAAGATTAGAACACGTTTTCCGACGGGCACTAGATAGCCGTTTGTGCAGGCGCTGCTCGAACTCTGCGGTCTTCAATCGCGAGGCTGTTTCCTTGACACGGGCCTCCTGCTCGGCGACGAGTTTCTCTGTCTGCTCAATACGGGCATCGCGGTACTGCTCGAAGTGCGTGTTGAGCGTCCCTTTGAGCTTGTTCATCTCGATCATCTGGGCCCTCAGAGCAGCGACGCTCCAGCTAATCGCTTCGCTCTCGCTGCGAAGCCCTTCAGAAGGACGGCGATCCGGCTCGGCCGCTTGCACTTCAAACAGCTTTTCCCCAGCCGTCACCGTCGTGCCGACTTGCGGCGGTGTTCCGTAAATCAGTCCTTGCATCGGAATGCGCACGGCCACCAGGGGAGCCGTGACAGTGGCCCGGACGCTGGTGCGATAGAGGAACGTGGTCGCTGCCAGCCACCCGGAGAATGCCAGCAGAATGCCGCCAATCGTCCAGCGAGTCAGACGCGACCGCCACTTCCCCTCTTTTCTTGTGACAACCACAGGCTTGGGCACCTGGGTTGCCGTGTTATCGGCAGAGAGTGGTCTTGTCACCCGCGGAGCATCGATACGTAGTTGCGTCTCTTTCATCTAATTAAAACTCACTGATAAAACGTAACTTTCGCCGTGGCTCATTACTCGCCTCGCAGCTCATCAAATAGCCGATCAAACGTGCCATCCTTCTTCCAGGCCATGACGTACCAGTACACGATCCGCCAGGGGGGCAGGGTGTCTGGAAGGGCCCGCCAGTGGCAGCCGGTCCGCACGGCATAGAGCATGCCGTTGACGATCTCACGGCGGGCATACTTGGCCGGCCTGCCGCCTTTCTTGGGGGAGGGGATGACTCGGGAAAGCCGCACCCACTGAGGCTCGGTCAGGTCGGTCGGAAAAGCCTCTCGTGCGTCCATGCAAGAAGTGTAGGTCGCGGTTTCTAGACGAGGTGTAGGAACTTCAGTGGCCCATAGCCTCTGAATCGTGGTGATCGATCTAGAGTCATGGTGGAGATCTTGCTGCGGGGTTAATATGGGGGCTAGCGCCGCTCAGGGACAAGTCATCCTCGGGACCAGGTCAGGCCAGGGCGGGTGGACGGCATCCAGGGCGGAAGGGCACATCGGCGGCATGTCGATCGGAGGACCAGATCATGAAGAGACGCGAGTTCGTCAGAGCGATGGGAGCCCTCTCGGTAACCGGGCTGGGGCTCGACGCCCGCGGTGCGATCGGCGACGCGAAGCGCGTGCCCCGGCGCCCCCTTGGCGGGACGGGCGTGGAGGTGAGCGTGCTGGCGCTCGGAGGCGTGATCGGCATGCAGCTCCCGCCGACGCGGGATCATGACCCGGGCGCACTCGCCGAGCAGGCGCTGGACCTGGGCATCACCTATTTCGACACCGCCCCGTCGTACAACAACGGCCAGTCGGAGACCAATTACGGCCAGGTCCTCGCCCGAAGGCGCGGCGAGGTGTTCCTCGCCACCAAGACCGGCGATCGCTCCCATGACGGCACCCGCCGCAGCATCGAGCAGAGCCTCAAGCGGTTGCGGACCGACCACGTGGATCTACTCCAGATCCACGGCGTCTCGGACCGGGACGACGTCGCCGCCTGGGGAAAACCGGACGGCGTTGTCTCGGCGCTGCGGAAGCTGCGGGACGAGAAGGTCATCCGCTTCCTGGGCGTGACCGGGCACGACAGTGCCGATGCCTTGCGCCAAGCCATCGAGATGTACGAGTTCGACACCTTGCTGACGACGCTCAATCCCGTAAGCCGCCGGCGCCCCTTCCGGGAGCAGTTGCTGGCCGCCGCCAACCGCAAGCAGATGGGCGTCATCGCCATGAAGGTCATGGGCGGGGGGAACGGCTGCCTGGTGACCGGGAACCCGTCGCGGAAGGTACTGCGGCCCTACCACGACCAGACCGACCATCAGGTCAACCCTTCGGCCCTGGTCCGCTATTCCCTCGGGCTGCCGGTATCGACCGCGGTGATCGGGGTCGCGAACCAGGCCCAGTTGATTGCGAATGCCGCGGCGACCCAGGCCAGCCTGATGGACGCGGCGGCGCGCCGCGAACTGGAACGATTGCTCGGTTAGCACGTTTGACTTCGTGGCGGCCGGGCGCTCCGCGGCCCTCAGGTGATGACCACTACCTCGTGGTCCAGGAGTGTGGGGACCTTGAAAGAGGCCCAGCCGTCCGCGGGCTCGATCGGGACCTCTTCTCGAGCGACGAGCCGCCTCGCGCCGGCCCGGGACATCTGCAACCGGCTTCACCCGGACAGTCAGCGGGCCGACGGGGATCAGTTCGTGGACCGGCGCACGTGCCGTCGCGGCGTTCGTCAGATTGACGAGGTGGAGAATCATCCGGCCAGGCTGGCGATACAGGTGGCAATCGATGAGACCTCTCCCTTCCACGGTCAGGGGAATGGCGTCGCCGGCAGCCCAGCGAACCACATTGGCCAGCAGGTCACCGTGATCGGGGAGGTTGTCGCGGCCGAACCGGCGATCGAGGTCGGCCGCCAGAAAGGCAATCCGGTTGCCCTGGGGCGTCGTCCGGACGACCAGTCCCGGGATGTCGGTGCGGGGCGTGCGCATCCAGGCCGTCTCGGGCGGGTAGATCGGAAACGGCGGCACGTAGGTCAGGAGCACCTGCGCATCGTCAGTGGCAGCGAGACCATCCAGGACACCTCCAAAGGGCACGATGTCGCTCTCGTCGAAGCCCGCCAGGGCTACGTGCCTCCAGCCTGTCGCGGCTGGCTCGCCGCCCGCCTTGGGCCCGTCCCCTTCCTTCCGCGGCCCAGGGGGGAGTCGGAGGTAGGAATGCAAGGTCCTCCGGGCACGGCCGAGGTCCTCTGCGATTGAGGGTTTGCGCTCCACGGACCTGCGCACGCCGAGCAGGTCACCCAGGGCGTAGTCGGGACGGGGCTGTCCCCACTCGTCGTAGAGGCTCGTCCTTCCCGTGGCGATGAGGTGACCGCCGCGCTCGACGAACCGCCGGATGCTCGCGCACTGGCGGTCCGACATGGCAGCCAGGTCGGGCAGGACGAGAACCGCCAGCGCGCCACCGTCTCGGTCGACATGATCGACATGGACGGGGAGATATGGGATTCTGGCGCGAATCAGGGCGTTCATCATCCCGCGGTAGGGCAGGTCCACGAGCACACCCGCATCGTCGCGGCCATAGAAGTCGGTGTGCCGTTGAGACCAGACGATCCCGACGCTCGCCACGGGCCGCCGGTTGACCAGGTACTCCTGGTTCTCCGCGTGCCAGCGGTTCAGCGGCTCGATGGTGCGGAACTGGCGACGGTCCTCCTGGCTGGCCCCGACGTGGTGCCACCACGGCTGAATGCCGCCGGCGAAACCCTCGAGGACCCACAGGCGAGCTTCTGGCTCCGGCTTGCTCGCGCGGCGGAAGGTCGGTCGGCCCGCCTGGTACATCGCCATGCTCTCGGGGGCGAGTTTCTCCCAGCCTAGCAGTCCGTGCACCTTCTTACCGGTGTCGCCGTTCTCCTGGAAGCCGGACGCGTCTTCCCGGGCCTGGTGGTCGAGCATCAGTATCTCCGCGCGGCCGCCGATCGCCGCGCAATCACGGAACCGGCTCGACTGGGCCGAAACGCTTCCGCTGTTCATGCCGACCCACAGGCAGTGCGGACCGCCCGCCTGGCGCGTTCGTGCGATTGTTCAGATCCCAGACCTCCAGACGACGGTCGTAGTTCCAGAGGATCCACTGGCGGTACAACGGATCGTCCCAGTCCTTCCGACGCGGAATGGGCTGGCCGGTGCGGTCGCGAAACCGGCGCTGGCAGTGCGCGCAGTAACAGGGGCTCTCCCGGTCCAGTCCGCTCCAGCTATTGTCGGTGATCCCCTCGGGGTGCGACCGCTCGATGATCTCGCGTAAGACGCCGGGGATGTACTCGTCGTAATAGGGGCTGTTGATGCAAGTGACGTACGACTCGCCCGCGCGATAGGGCCGGCCCTCGCGGTCGACGGCGAACCAGTCGGGGTGGGCTCGGTAGAAGGCTTCGTGAGTGCGGTTAGAGTCCATGCGGGCGAAGACATAAAGACCATCCTCGTGAGCCGCCTGGGCCAGCTCGCCGTAGAGATCCCGGTCGCCCAGGGCCTCCGCTCGATGGTGGAGCGGGAACTTGCTGGGGTAGTAGGCCACGATCCCGCCCGCATTGAGAATCACCCCCTGGACTCGCGTGTCTCGCCAGTAACGCCGCCACCATGCGATGTCGTAGCTCGTCGGGTCGATCTCGGTGATATTGGTCTGGCCCCATCGCAAGGCTCGGCGATACCAAGGGGGCGGATCAGCCGCGCTGGCCTGCTCTTCCGAGTGTGCCGAAGCCGAGACCGGTGCCGCTCCACCGGTGGTCACCAGTGCGGCCGTGACGCTGGCAATCTGGTCCAGAAAGGCGCGCCGGCTGTGGGCCGTGGTCAAGGATGCCTCGCGATCGTGGTTCATGGCGGGCTCAATAGTCCGAGGGCACGACGATGTAAGAATGAACGATGACTTCACAGGCCGACTTGACCACGCGGATTTGTTCTCCTGGCAATTTATAATACACCATGCCTTTGGCCGTGGCCCGAGGCTGGCATCCCGGATTCAGTTCACTCTCGGCTCGCTTGATTCCGGCTCGCTGTTCCTTCAAGCTAATCAGAACCGCGCTGCCGTGACCATCGCGGCGACTGCAACCGGAGTTCCCCACGATGACGACGATCGCCATGACAGATGCAGCCCCCGCGCGTTCCGCGACCCAGCATGCCCCGGCTGCCCTAACCTCCACGAATAAGCGACTCGAATCACTCGACGCTTATCGGGGCTTGATCATGTCAACGCTGCTGTGCGGGTCCATTTTCGGGTCGCTCAAGGGTCATCAGACGTGGAACTGGCTCTCCAGCCAGAACGAGCATGTTGCGTGGGAAGGTTGCACCTACTGGGACCTGATTCAACCCTCGTTCATGTACATGGTCGGAGTCGCCATGCCCTTCGCCCTGGCGCGGCGAACCGCGGTCGGAGACTCCTGGATGAAGCGGCTCCGGCACGTGCTCACGCGCGCCTTGGGGCTGATCCTCATTGGTGTCTTGCTTGATAACTTCGGCGCACGAACCCTGAACTTCGGATTCATGCGCGTACTCCAGCAGATCGCGATTGGTTATGTTTTCGCCTTCTTCGTCGTCGGGAGAAGTTTTCAGATCCAGGCGGCCACAGCGGCCGCGATCCTTGTGGGGTACAACCTGCTCTGGATGTTCAACCCATGGAATGGTGCGTCCGGGCCCTGGGCTCAGGGAAACGCGAACATCGGTAGTGCATTCGACTACTGGATGCTGGGACGGCATTACTCGGGCTATTACGTGGGCATGAACGCCATTCCCGCCACCGCCACCATCATCTTCGGCGCGATGGCCGGTCAGCTCATCAGGAACGAACAGTCGCCTCGCAAAACGATGCGAATCCTGCTGCTCGCCGGGCTGGGCGGAATCGCCGTTGGTCTGCTGGTCAGTCCCTGGCTGCCGCTCATCAAGCGTATCTGGACACCGAGCTTCACGGTGTTCGCCGCGGGCTGGACCACACTCATGCTGCTCTTCTTCTACTGGAGCGTTGAAGCGATGGGGTGGAGACGATGGTCCTTTCCACTCCAGGTCGTCGGCATGAACTCCATCGCCGCATACGTTCTGGGCAATGCCTTCGGAGGGTGGTTCCGGAGTCTCACCGGGGCGTGGATTGGCTGGCTCGAGCAACCGCTTGGCTCAGTTTGGTTCCCCGTATTTCAGCACCTTGTCGTCTTTTGCATGGCCTGGCTCGTTCTTTACTGGCTATGGCGGCGCCGGATCTTCCTGAAGGTGTAAGCAACGCTGATCCTGTCCGCTCACCTCACAATCGGTCTCAAGACCAAGGGTCATCTGGAAAAGGCGGGCGATCGATCAACCTTTCCTACCGGGCAAGATTCAATGAGACAAGCCATCGGCTGCGTTTCTGTGGTCGTCAAGGACTACGATGAAGCGATCAGATTCTACGTTGACACCCTTGGATTCGGCCTCGTTGAAGATACCTACATCGAAGCCCAAGATAAGCGCTGGGTCCTGGTCGCTCCGCCCGGCTCCGTCGGGACAAAATTGCTCCTTGCGCGTGCCGTCGGAGCGGAGCAGTCGTCGCGGGTAGGTAACCAGACAGGAGGTCGCGTGTTCCTGTTCCTTCACACGGACGACTTCTGGCGCGACTTCCACATGTATAAAAAACGAGGTGTCGTTTTCGTGCGCGAGCCATCGGAAGAGAGCTACGGGACGGTCGCCGTGTTCAAGGATCTCTACGGCAATCTATGGGACCTGGTGCAACTCAAAACACTGCGGCCGCGCTGAAGGTCGGCAGCGAACCCGAGTACCAGCGGACCGTGGCACAGAATACAGGACGGCGAAGCGAGGCCTTCCAGGGCTTGGCCTGATCGTCATCTCTGCTCATGATTTCGTAAGCAACCGCACGATCCCCACGTGCGCGCGCCCAATCTCCGCCGCTGTCTTCCCGCTTTTGTTGCGAGCGTTGCTGTCGGCGCCGTGCGCCAGCAGCCACTCCACCGGTTCTGCTTTGCCCTGCCGCGCGAAGTACATCAGCAGCGTGCCCTGAGTTTCATTTCGCGCATCGACGTTGGCTCCGCTGGCGGCCAGCAGTTCCATCACCGGAATCGGATCGGCCTTCGAGCGTGTCTTCGACAGATGCAGCAAAGGCGTCAAGCCGTCTTCGTCCAGAGCGTTGACTTGAGCACCGCGTTCGAGCAGCAACTTGATCACCGGAAGTTTGCCGCCGCGCACGGCGTAGTGTAGCGCGGTGAGTCCATAGCGTCCGCGGTCGTCGACACTCGCGCCGTAATCGAGCAGCACCGTGATGCGGTGTAGTTCGTTGGTGCTCACGTCCGGCCGGCACGCGTGCGGCAGCATCCAGTTGGGCACTTTCTTTCCATTGGCGATGAGCAGATCGGCGACGGGGCGCTCTGCGTCGTCGAGGCGGCCGAGAAATCGCGTGCGCTCTACATCAGCGCCGTGTTCGATCAGGAGTTTCACCAGATCCACGCGGTTCATCACCACCGCAAGCGTCAACAGCTTTCCGCTGTGCCGCTTCACCTCGGCGCCGCGTTCGAGGAGCAGCATCGCGGCATCGATGCTGCCGCCGCAGACCGCGTGGCACAGCAGTGAGACTTCCTGGAAGTCGTCAACGGGATCGACGGCATTGACGAGCTCTGGATTGCGAGCGAGGTGGCCGCGCAGCGCGGGCACGTCGCCCAGCCACGCGGCCGTGAACGCGTCGTCGATGGCGCCGTGCTCGACCAGCGGCGCTGACGAGCGCCGGCTGCCATTTCTTCGCGATGGCCAGTGGCGTGACCGCGACGCCGGTTCCCATCTGGACATCGTCGCATGCCATGGTCGCACGCATCGGATCGCACGCGGGCGAATTGCAATCGGCGCCAGCCTTCAGCGTCAGCTCGAGAATTCTCGGGCGGTTGCGGTACGTCGCGACCCAGGCCAACGTGCGGTTGTGCGCGCCGCGCCGGCTCGCAAGCGTTCGGTCCTTCTCCAGCGCATTGCGGACATTTTCCGTGCTTCCTTTGTCGGCGGCGTCCAGAAGCATCTCGAACTGCACCTGCGCCGAATCCTGGACGGCACCGCAGCTCCTGCAAAGTTCTTTGAGTTCCGTCTCGGGACTGTGAATCATTGCCTCTGCGGTGCGTGCCAGCGGCCGCATGATCGGTTCCGCGTCGAGACCGCGGGCAATGAGCGCCTCGCGCATGCAGCGCAGCCACGCTGCGGCCGCTTTGGGGCTGATGTAGCGGTGCTGGTGCCGCCGCAGGAGGCCTCCGGCAAGATCGTCCGAATAGCTCCGACTGCCGCCGAACCACTGCATGAAAAAGGGCGTCGCCTCTCCGCTGTTGAAGTGTGGAAACGCGACACGCAGCAGTTCGTCCTGCTCGATGCGGCGATAGAGGTCCTTGATCAGTGACGCCACGCCGTCGCTACCGCCTATCGCCTTCCAGAGATCCGCGCCGGGATACTCGACCAACGGTTCCCCGCGATGTCGCAATTCATTGTGAATCGAGATGGGCATGGCCCGAAACCTCAGTCGATAGTCTGGCCAGAGTATGCGTTGGCGATGCCGATTCAACGCAAGGGAAGTCAGATGAGCACGTCATGCGGAAAGAGGCAGACTGTGCGCTCGTATTATTACCGGATGCTTCGTGGCGAGTCGATACCTTCCACCATGGCAGCAGAGGCACAGCGAATTGATCCTGTGTCGTAACATCGAACGGCCTTGACGCACGAATCCTCTTGCCCAGCGCGTGATCGCTGATTGCTGGCAGAAGAGCCATCTCCCGTGTATTCTCTTGTCAGGGCTTTCCGGGGGCGCCGTCCCCGAAGCTGACCAGGGACCTGTGATCGCGTTGTGTTGTGCAACGGTGACACGATCAACGCCGGGAGTGCCGACGTGAGAAACGAGCAACCGCGCCACGTGTTTCGAGTTCTCTTGGCATCGCTCGCTGCCTGCATCGGCGCTGAAGCGTTCGGGCACGCCCAGGCCGAAGAGCACTTCATCCACACCTTCGATCGTCAGCGACTCACAGGCGAGTACTACTCCGAAGGCATCGGGGCCGGCGACCTGAATAAGGACGGCCACGTCGACATCGTGTATGGCCCCTACTGGTTCGCGGGACCGAAGTTCGAGGAGAAGCACGAGATCTACACACCCAAGCCCCAGAACCGCGAAGGATACGCCGATCACTTCTTTGCCTGGGTGTATGACTTCAACGGCGACGGCTGGAACGACATCCTCACCGCTGGCTTTCCCGGCACCCCGGCCTATGTGTATGAGAACCCAGGCGCGGGGGACTACGCGAAGCACTGGCCCAGGCACGAGGTCTTCCACCAGGTCGGCAACGAGTCTCCGCATTTCACGGACATCGTTGGCAACGAGCGGCCCGAGCTCGTCTGTACGCGGGACGGTTTCTACGGCTACGCCACGTTCGACCCTGACTCAGCCGTTCCAGGCGTGGTCCTTCCACCCGATCTCCGAGAAGGTGGCTCCCATTCCCTTCGGGCACGGGCTGGGCGTCGGCGACGTGAACGGCGACGGCCGGATGGACCTCTTGGCGCAAGACGGCTGGTTCGAGCAACCCCAGGCGCCCGACGACGCCCGCAAGTGGACGTTCCATCCTGTAGCGTTCGCCCCGATCGGCGGCGCCGACATGTTCGCCTACGACGTGGACGGCGACGGTGACAACGATGTGATCACCAGTCTCGCGGCGCACGATTTCGGCCTCGCCTGGTACGAACAGGTTCGCGACGGCGGCGTGACGAAGTTCCGCCAGCACCTGATCATGGGCGATCGGCCGGAGCAGAATCGCTACGGCGTCGTGTTCAGCGAACCGCACTCGGTCAAGCTGGCCGACATCGACGGCGACGGGCTCAAGGACATCATCACCGGCAAGACTTACTACTCGCATCACAAGCAAAGCCCGATGTGGGACGCGGGCGCGGTGGTGTACTGGTTCCGCCTGCAGCGAACTGCCACACGGCGTTGACTGGGTTCCCTACAAGGCCGACGGCGAGTCGGGCATCGGCCGGCAACTTGTCGTCCACGACCTGAACAAGGACGGCCTGCCGGACTTCGCGGCCGGTGGCATGAAAGGCGCCCATGTTCTGTTGCACCGCCGCGAAAGCGTCGATCAATCGCGCTGGCAGGAGCATCAACCCAAGCTGCGTGACGCACCCACGAAACCGCCGGCTCGCGAATAAGGCAGGAATTCTATTGAAAACGCCTGCCTGCCCGCTTACAACCGCATCTGGATGACATCTCCCCTCTACGGAACCCTCCCATGACTCACACCATCCGCATGGCCGTAATTGGTCTGGTGATCTTCTCCTTGTCCGCGCTCATGCCCACCGCCTTTGCTGAGGACAAGGCCAAGTCGGTCGAAGGAGCCTGGAAGCAGGTCGAGCAGAAGAACGGCGACTCCCAGGAATACCAGAAGATTCCCGACGGCACGGTGATGATCGACTGCATTGTCGGGGGTCGCTTCATCTGGACAATCGTCAAGGATGGAAAGGTTATCGGCGCCGCCGGCGGCCGCTATAAGGCGGAGAAAGACAAGTTTACCGAGATTATCGAGTACGTGAGCGGCCAGGGCGTTCCCGAGTCGTTCGTCGGCAATTCGTTCGAGTTCACGATCAAGATAGACGGGAGTACCATGACCAAGGTCGGGACGATTCAGGTGGGCGGGCAGGACTACAAGATCGATGAGAAATGGGAGCGGTGCAAACCTTGACCTGTCGCACTGGTTGACATGAGGAAATGAAATCACTTCCGGCGGTAGTGGGCAGTCACTGGCGGGTGCAGTGGTCACTCATTTCACCCACATCGCTAACCAAGGGCATTCCCACTCTCCTTGACCGCCTTCCCTGATACGGCGGGTGGCACCTAACTGGTGGGCCTCGCTGCGCTCGACCTCACCCTACAAGTAACCCCTGCCTCCCGCCTGTGAGCTTGTAGGGTGGGTCGAGTCTCGGCGCCGGGCCGAGGCCCACCTGCTTGCTCTACGCTGACGCCACCATCGCAGAAGCGACCCAAGGAGGACCGCTCCCCTCAAGCCAGAGGTGGGGAACGGGAGCCGATGAAGGAGCAGCTTAACCGTGCGTATTACCCCTTCCGCCCATGCCGCGCTCTCGTGCTCTCGCTGAGGAGACAGGCGCGTCGATGACGGAGATTCTGGACAAGGCGATCGAGGCTTACAGGCGACAGCAGTTCCTGGCCGGCCTCAATTCCGATCTCGCCGCCTTGCGAAGAAAACCGGTCGCATGGCAGAAGGAACAGGCTGAGCGGATGATAGTGGGACGCCACTCTCTGCCGACGGCCTCGAGGGCTAACCTGCAATGACGACCACTCGGGTTCGGGCGAAGTCTGGGACGTTGATCTGGACCCACCGCCGGGACACGAACGGGGCGGGAGACGACCGGCGCTGGGGAGCTTCAGCCGGTGAGCCATCTCTCCAGGAAGATCGCTCGCTCGACCGGGCAATCCCAGTAGGGCGAGGTCTCGACGAACCCGAACGATCGATACAGGGCAATGGCGCCGACCATCTCAGGCAGAGTGTCCAGCACCATCCGCCGATAACCGGCACGCTCAGCCTTGCGGATGATCTCTTCGACCAGGAGCCTACCGACGCCACGTGCACGGAACTCGGGATCGACGTAGAGTCGCTTCATCTCGCAGGTGCCGCCGCCCAGGTCCCGCATGGCCACGCATCCGACCGGCCGGCTCCCCTCGAGCGCCAGCAGCAGGTCTCCCGAGGGCGGGGCGTAGCGGCCCGGCAGTCCGGCAATCTCGGCTTGGAGGTCGTGGAGGTAGCAGGCTTCGGCTTCGGCGAACGAGGCGGCGAACTCGGCGACGTAGGAGCGGAACAAGCCCCTGGCGTGGTCCAGTCCCGCCTCGCCGTCCAGGCCCGTGACCCGGATCGTCGAGCCGCTCGCCTTCATCGCCCATCGCCCCCGACCCCGACCGACCGGAGCCCGGCTAGCCCGTCGATACTCGCCCGGTTCTTGTTCGCCCTGTAATTCTCCAGCGCCTCCGGCCCCTGGCGATCGGCCCAGTCGAGGAGTTGCGACCGCTCGCCCTTGTACTCATAGATCGGCACAGCATAGCCACACGAGTCGGCGACCCGCTCCACGTCCATCACAACCACCGAGCGGGCACCGGGATGCTCGGGGAAGCAGGCGATCAGGCTGGCCCACTCGTCGTCCCCTGGCTCGACGACCCGCCCCCGCCCGTGGAGACGCACGATCAACGGCTTGCCCTCGAAGGCGCAGAACATGATGGTGATCCGTCCGTTCTCCCGGAGGTGGGCGACCGTCTCGATCCCGCTGCCGGTGAGGTCGAGGTAGGCCACCGTCTTTGGCCCGAGGATGTGGAAGGTGTCCAGCCCCTTGGGTGAGACATTCAGGTGGCCTTCCGGAGAGTCCGGGGCCGTCCCGACGAAGAAGACGTGCTGACGCCCGATGAAGTCCACCAGGCGGTCGTCCAACTGATCGTAGATCTTGCCCATCGCGTCCTCATGGCGGATCGTGGTGCTGAGTGCTGAGTGCTGAGTGCTGAGCATTGCAGTCGGCTCGCGCAGTTCAGGCGGCCGGTACCTCGGAAGCTCCTGTTCACACTCTGGCCCTCCGGGGCTGGCACGCCGAAATCCGGCTCGTGGAACGGTGCCCCTCATCCGACACGTCATTCCCGACCGAGGTTCGCGCGGCTTTACGGCGCCTGGTAAACGGCTTGCCTCAAAAGCCTTGCCATATTCTATCGGAGGTGGAATCGGTGAACCGAGCCGTGACCGTCGTTGGGGTGCTCGTGAGGGCGGGAGACGTCGCCATCACCTACGAGGACGGTGTGGTCGTGGTCCCGCGCGAACACGCGAAAGCCTTCGCCCGAGCCGCCCGAGAGATTCTGGGGGTTGACAAGGCCGCGCGGCGGGCGCTCTACCAGAAGCTCGGCCTGCCCCCGGACGCGACCGTCACGCCCTCGAAGCCCTGACCGCTCAATGCAGGGTATTAGCCCGCGGTTACTGCGAGAATAAACGCTCATGTGTCTCAACAACCCGTCAGGCGGCTTCGCGGGGTCGAGGGGCTTCGTGCGGTCGGGCCCGGTAAGCGGTTCCTGTGATCAAGAACCGATGGTTCCAACGACCGCAGCCTGCTCAATCCAGGAGGCGCTTGTCGATCGCACCGTACGCCAACGGCGGAATTGATGTCACCGGCCCAAGATTCTTCCCAGCGAGCGGGGCAGACCCGGTGCAATCTGCACTATCCTTGGGGTGTGGGCATCCCCGGTGGCGGGGAGGGTCCGCGCACACCTTGCGAATCCGAATGCGTGCAGTACGAGGGCCAGCCGGCATTGGAGGGGCATGAAGCTTCATGGTTCGGTCGTGAGGTCGGGTTTGGCGGATCGCATCGATCTGGCCGATTCTCCCGCGCATCGTGTCTTCGGTCTCGGTGGTATCGGAGATGCTCTCGAACAGGGAATGCCCCATTCGAAAAGAAAAAAATGCCAAATCAAAGCCACTGAGGCAAGCGGAAATACGATGGATCTCGAAGGATCGATTGAGTTTATGTAAGAACCTTGATTCACGCGTCAAACGGGGCAAAGCCAACTCGGGGCGGGCTTGATTTCAAGGTAAGGGCGTGGGCAAGGTTCGCACAATGATCGGATTTCGCAGGCAGGCCTGGTCAGGCTGATTGTGCCGAGAATTCGAGTTCCCACAGTCGCACGGAATAGAGAGGTGCAACGGCGGTGACCACAACGGATAATCGTGCAAGCAACCTGCCATAGGGCGATGGCAGACGTTGTTGTCGCACCCGTTCTGGGCCGGGGCAAACGACAGGGCATCCCGCCAGCTCGCAAGCGGACCACCGAAATCTGGACATGGCACGAATCGATGACGGGCGCAACTTGCTGTTTGGCATCCTGGCGCTGCAGAACGGGCTGGTCGATCAGACGGACCTGATTGGCGGCTTTCAGAACTGGGCCAAGGATCGGTCGAGGGCTTTTTCTGAGGTTCTGATCGAGCGCGGATCGCTGAGCGAGGAAGGCCGCGTGCTGCTCGATGGCCTGGTCCGCATGCATCTGGAGAAGCACGGCGGAGATCCCGAGCGCAGCCTGAGCCGCGACCGGGGTTGTTTCCGGAGTCGCCGCGGCGGTCGATGGCCACAATGGCTGCGGGCTCTTGTCGAGGCCACGCTCGCCGGGCTGGTGGCGGGCAAGGCTTTCGCGGTCGACTCGGCGCTTCAGCAGGCCACCGCGCCATGCGCCTGACGACCCGGATGCGACGGCAGCTTTCGGCGTGGGCGATACGACGTCCAGCGGCGGCCGCTTCCGCGTGCTTCGCCCGCACGCCCGCGGCGGGATCGGCATGGTCAGCGTGGCGCTCGACGTGGAGCTGAACCGCGAGGTCGCGCTCAAGGAGATCCATCCCGGCGTCGTGCCCGTTTACGGCCTCGGCACGTCTGCCGAAGGACGAACCAGCCTCGAAGTGCTTATACGAATGGAACTGCTGCCGGATGGGGCCATTCGCGTTCTCGATGCCCGGGAGTGGGCAGCCCGGGGCAGGATGCTTGAAGAGCTGGGCGGAGCACCCGCGCCTTGAACAACCAGAGAACATTCGAGGTCCTGAACTCCACCATCTTGAATAAGCACGAGGTTTTGGGGTAGCCTGAGTGATTGTAGGACTGGCAACACCCTGCGCGACCAAGACGTCAGCGCTTCCCGTTGTGACCGTGCAAGTATTCGCATCTTTCGCTCTGGTGGCGAAAAACGGCGGAGCCGTCCGGCAGAGGATCGGGCCGCCGCCAATCATGTCTTTCTCCTCGGCCACGGCCAAATGCCTGGTCAACCCCGTACACGCTCTCGCGGTGCTCACGGAGGTACATGCGCGTTATGTTTCAGCTCCCAGCCACAAGAGGCTCAAGCCGCATCATTTCGTTCCCGGACGCTATTCTGGCCGTTCGTTCGCTGAAATAAGCAGCGGTTTCTGTTCTATCGTGTATATTAGAGAAAACACCGTTGGCTCCATGGGAAAGAAGCCACTCGAGAGGCGACACAGAGAGGGAGACCTCCCATGAACTGGATCACAACTACCTTCAGAGCAGGAAAGCCGGTCAGGCACGACCACCCCAAGCTTCGTGCGCTGATTGACGAGGCGACCACCGACAGCACCGACGAGAGCGACGAGCACGCCGGTCTTCTGAGCATGATTCGCGAAGAGGTGCCATGCCCGTTCCGGGCACGGCTTGATGGAGAGGATGTGGAGTGCCTTCGCTTCGAGTGGCCCAAGAAAGGCTACGGCCTGAACGCGGTCTGCCGATCGCGCAGGGGAAAGACACACATCATTGACATCTGTGATCTCGAGTGGATCGATCCTCTTCCCGAAAACTACCAGTGGATTGAGGCGTATTTCGCCTGGCGCGATCTGGTGTCATGAATCCGCGCCGGTACCGGTCGGAAGCTGTCGCGACCGACCGTTGCGGCGCAGAGTTCTCTTCAGTGGCGATGCATCAGGCCATGCGATCCGGCACCACGAACGGCTCGCGATAGGGGCGGGTCAGGAGCTGGTTGGCCTCGGAGTCGCCGACGAACGACTCGGTTGCGGCGTCGAAGGTCAGCTTCCGGCCCAGCCGGTAGTTCAGGCCGTCGAGCGCCACGCCGTTGTCCTTCAGGTGCTCCTCCATGCGGGCGAGGGTCTCGTAGGCGTCCTTGTCGTCGCCGAAGGCCTTGGTCTGCTTGTCTGAACGGGACCTCGGTCCCAGCCGGTAGGAGATGTTGGCCAGGTGGCAGAGGGCGGCGGAGTAGTGGCCCTCGAGGATGTCGGCGTTCAGGTCGTCGGCCTTGCGGCTGCGCACGGCGGCGATGAAGTTGCCGAAGTGGCCCTTGCCCGGCCCGCGCTTGGCCTCGACCTTGAGCCAGGCTGGACAGCGGCTCGGCCTTGTCGCTCCCCTTGGGGTAGAACTTGTCGCCGACGATCGTGCCTTCCTCGAGGTGGGCGATGTTGCCGACCTTCTCGCCGTGGTAGGCGCCGGTCTTGAGCCCGCGGACCTCGAAGATGAGCTGGGTGTCGCCGAAGTCCATGACGCTGATCTGCGTGTTGGCGGTCTGGCCCTGGTCGTGGTAGCCGAACCGGCCGCCCAGGCTGATGACCGTCTTCGGATAGGTCGCGCTCTGGCCATCGGCACCGGGGATCAGCCAGCGGGCGATGTCCATCTGGTGGACGCCCTGGTTGCCGATGTCGCCGTTGCCGAAATCCCAGAACCAGTGCCAGTTGTAATGGACCAGGTTGGCGTGGTACGGCTGCTCGGGCGCCGGGCCGAGCCAGATGTTGAAATCGAGCTCGGGCGGGGGCGTGGTATCGGGCTTGAAGCCGATGCGAGCCGCGCGGCTTGTAGCAGAGCGCCCGAGAGACCAGCAGCTTGCCGAGCTTGCCCGACTGGATCGGCTGCGGCGGCCAGGGCCCAGTCATGGCTCGGAGCGGCTCTGCGTGCCGTGCTGGACGATCCGGTTGTAGCGGCGGGCGGCCTCGACGGCGATCCGGCCCTCGTGGACGTTGTGGCTGCACGGCTTCTCGACGTAGACGTCCTTGCCCGCCTGGCAGGCCCAGATCGTCATCAGGGCATGCCAGTGGTTGGGCGTGGCGATCGACACCACGTCGACGTTCTTGTCGTCGAGCACCCGGCGGATGTCCTGCACGGTGGAAGGCGCATGGCCGCCGCTGTGACTCGATCTGCTGGATCCGCTTGTCGATAGGTCCGCGTGTCGGGATCGACCAGGTAGGTGATCGTCACGCCCGGCATCTTGACGAACTCGCCGACGTGCGACGCCGCCCCGGCCGTTCAGGCCCGGCGACGGCGACGCGGATCGTGTCGTTGGCCCCGATGACCCGTCCCGTCGACCGGGTCCCGCCGATGGCAAACCCCGCGCCGGCGGCGGCCAGCGAACGATTCAAGAACTGGCGACGATTCAGTGAAGATTTCGGCATGGCGCTGGTCCTTTCTGTCGCGGCGAGAATTCCCTTGCGAACGAAGCGGCAAGGGGGAAGGTCCGATCACCGATGTATTGGCACCCGTCATTATGCGCGATCGTCCGGACCATTCCCAGGGGCATCAATCCCGCCCCACTCCCAGCGCATCGGCCACGCGGTTGATGTAGTTGAACCAAGAGGCGATCAGGGTGATCTGGAGGATGGCGCGATCGTCGAAGCCGGCGGCTCGCAGGCTCTCGTGATCCTGGGGCGAGATCCTGGTCGCGTCTTTTGTCAGCTTGACGACGTAGTCGATCATGGTCCGCTCGGCCGCGGTGATCGGCGCCTTCGTGTAATCTTCCCGCAGCGCCTGGACGAGATTGTCGTCCAGGGTAACCCGACGCAGAAACTCTGCGTGCGAGACAATTCAGTAATGACACTTGTTGGTAAGCGACACCATTGTGGCGATCATCTCATGCTGCCGGCGCTGTAGCGGCAAGTCTGGCGACATCAGCGCGCCGAATGTTGAGAAGGCATGATACAGGGCCGATGGAATCAGCGTGTGTGAGGCCACAATTCCGGGGAGCCCCTGGTCGAGCTCCTGGACGGGCTCGGCGTACTCGACCGGGTACAACGCGCGCTGCTTGGCCATCGCCTCGAGCATGGCTGCGTCGGCCTCTTCCATGGAAAGGGTGCGAATCCAGGCCATCGAAAGTTCTCTCCTGCAAGCGAATACTGATAAATTATGATAGGACCAACTGTCAATTTACGTCACATCAAAGTCTTGCGCAGAGCGCCGTTTATGCCGGGTGAAGACAAGCTGGTACACCGGCAAGCCCAGAAGCACCACGCCGAGTCCAACGGCTGATTGCCCCGGCTTATCCAGGGCCATCAGGACGAGCAGCGCGGTGGTCGGGATCAAGAACAAGAGGGGTGGAGCGGGATGCCACGGGACGGACAGCGGCTCGACTGCGCCGTTCCCACGGCGGCGAAGCACGAACACGGCCGCAACGGTGAGGGCCACGAAGATCACGGTGGGGATGACGAAGTAGGCGAGGATCTCATCGAACGTGCCCAGAAGCGCCAGAAAGCTGCCCAGCACGGCCTGGATGGCAATGGCGCGCACGGGTGTCTTGTAGCCAGGGTGGATCACGGCCACCGAGGGGAAGAACAGGCCGTCACGCGCCATGGCGAAGTAAACACGGGGCATCGCCATGAGTAGCGCCGTCAGGCTGCCGGCGACGGTCACGATGACAATTCCTGTAAAGATCACGCCCCCCTCGCGGCCAAAGAGGGCTTCTCCCGCCAGGGCGGCGAACGCCTCGCGCGAATCAATCCGAGACAGAGGAACCAGGTACAGGAAGACAAGGCTGATGAGCATGTAGGCGAGCGTTACCAGAGCCACACCCAGAAGAAGCGCCCGGGGGAGCGTACGCTTGGGGTCGCGCACTTCGCCGGCGATCTTGCTCACGTCCCACCAGCCGCCCAGAGAGAAAAAAGCCGCGATCATGCCGCCAACGAGCGCCCCGGCCAGGGGTTCCGAGCCAGGCCGACGCGCAAACACCGGAGTGAGGTTCGACCAGTCGCCACGTCCAAGCCCGAAACCCCAGATGACCAGAAAACCAAGGAGCCCCAGCTTGAGTGCCGCCAGCACGCGCAGCACGCCGGAGCCCAGCCCGACGCCCCGAACGTTCACCGCCGCCAAGAACCAGATCGAAGCGACCGCCACGCCTTTGAGTGCCCATGGCGAGAGCGGCACGAGGTAACCCACGTAGCTCGCCAGGCCAACGGCCACCGCCGCGGTGATGCCCGGGTCGGTCACCAGCATCGACAACCAGCCGAACAGAAAGGCGACTCTTGGTCCGTAAGCTTCCTTCAAGTAGACGTACGGTCCGCCGGCCTCGGGATCTCGCGCCGCCAGGGCACCGAAACAGATCGCGCCTCCCGCGGCGCCCGCCCCGGTCACCAGCCAGACGAGAAGCAGCCAGAACGGCGAGCCCAGTGATTTCGCCATGCCGGCCGTCGTCAGGAACACCCCCACCCCGATCACCTCCGCCACCACCAGCGCCGTGGCTGTCGCCAAGCCGAGTTGACGGGAGAGGGAGGCTTTCTCTTCTCGATGTTCCGTCAGGCTTGCGTCAGCGCTCATTCCGTGGACCTCAATGGGCGGTTGACCTGGCGGGGCGGATTGGACGGGGCGGAAACGCCTTGCTCCTGGCTCAATAATCCGAGGAGCTTGTTATCTCGCCGCCGTTCCGCGTGCTCAGGGCGCGCCAGACGTTCAGTGCGACGCTCGTCTTGATGAAACGCACCGAACCATCGCCGAAGAGCAGGTTGACTCCTCCAGGATGCTCGCTCGAAGGGGGAATCTGGACCGACATGTTGACCATCGCCATTGGCCCTCCCATCATCATTCCATCTCCCATGCTGGCGCAGGTGAAGCTATTGGGACCGCCGACGTGGTTATAAGTTGTCGACGACATGTCGCCGACCGCCCAGGCCGAGCCCATCCGGCTGGAGATCACCGCGGCCATGCCATTCGACGGGTTCACCGCGCTGCACTGCTGGAACGTGTCGTCGATGGTCATCGCGCTGGCGATTCCAAACATGTCCCGAAGCGCGTCATAGGTCCCCAGGCCGCGTTTCTTTTCACTGAAGAACGCCGTGTTGCTCAGGCCGTCGCTCATGCTGGCCAGGCGGATGCAGCTCCGGTTGTAAAACGGGCCGCGGGGCAGTGCACCAAAACCCATCATGGGTGGGTATTGCTCGCAAGCATCGCACAGCCAGTTGCCCTCATTGCCGACGTAGTTGTTCGCACCCGGCCAGTCGCTCATCAAGCCAGCCGCATCCGAGGGGCAAAGGAAGGTGTTGAGCACGACACGACAGACCGTTGCGTTTTCCCGGTTGGGGTCCTGGTACGCCATCAGCATCCCCATGCCCATGCCCATCCCGCCCGCGTCTGGGGTTTCGGGTGGAAGGTTGAAGTTGATTGCATCGTAGAGCGGCTTTTGTTCAAGAAAAGCCAGCAACTGGCTATGGGTTGACCACCGCGCGTAAACCGGCGCACCAGGAATAACGGACATGTAATCACCCCCCTTGCCGAAGGGGAGCGCCTGGGTCGTCTCTTCATAATTGTGCAACGCCAGGCCGATCTGCTTCAGGTTATTGACGCATTGCGCACGGCGGGCAGACTCCCGCGCCGATTGCACGGCCGGCAAGAGGAAGGCGATGAGAACGGAGATGATCGCGATCACAACCAGCAGCTCGATGAGCGTGAAGCCTTGAGGCTTGAATCTAGTCTCGCTCATAAGAAACCCTCCGAATGAGATGATTGGTGGGACCAAGAACTTCGACACCAGGGCGCGGAAAGAACGCGTCGCCACGGTCTTGCGATGTAACGACCGTTCGCCGGGCCGCTCTTTCGTGCCGCAACCTTACAGGGCCAAGGCCAGCAGGGCCATGAGTCCAGCGACGGCCACTGCGAAAGTGCCAAGGCGAGCCATGGCTTGATCGGAACTCTCGGCTTGTGCGTCCGAGGAATGGAGCGTTGTGACATTGATCATTTGAAGCCTCCCGTCGTTCTGTGAGAACCCTTCCGCCAAGTTCATTGAGAAGCGCTCGCCCGACCGCGAAAGGCTGGAACGCGAGCTCCCTGGGCTCTGACAGAGAGCCCTTTCAGAGAGCCACGCCCGACCTTGAATCCACGCGCCACGCGCGAAGTTCGGTGGGGGAGGCGCAACGGATCAGGCGCGGGATCGGGGAGGATGAAAGACGGGCGAAAGCCCCAGCGAGGGATGCGGCAAGCAATCGGCGTCTCGGTGCCTTCGCACCGTGGCTCGCCATGGAGTGAGCGAATCGAAGGAGAGCAAACCCCAATCGCTCAGGTTGTCGATGCCCGAAAACGCTGTGGAGAGGGGAGAGGAGAGAGGGACCCGGCCCGAGCAAGACGGACCAGAGCAGGGGAGTGGGCGGCCGGGATCGGAGCGTCCTGGCGAAGGCTGGGCAAGATCGCCATGGACCAACGGCGAGTTTGCCCCGGTGATCAGTGGATCGAGGTTGGCGAACGTCCGAAATTCGTGCCCTTTCGAGAAGGCGGAGTGACCGCATCCGGCCCAGGCCGAACCTGGCGCAAATGGGGCAAGGACCAGAAGCAGCCCGATCGCTCTGATTCCCAGCCGAGCCAGTTGCTTGCAGCACGCAAAGCTCATCGCACCTCTGCCGTTCCATTCAGGGCAAGCGTCTTGATGGACTCTGACCCAAATAATCAGCACACGAATTGCAGCGCACATTCAACCCGCTGAGCCTGCTCGATCATAACCATACCCTCGATCCCTCTGGCTTTGCAAGAAAGACTGTGCAAGAATTTTTGAACACAAGCAGTCGCCGATATGCCTGGTATTGCCGGCGGAACGAATGCCAGCACGCAAGACGGATGCGGCTCGCCAGTCCCTTGGCAGGAGGATCTCCTTGAGGAAGCATTATCTCTTTATCTTCGCGCTCGGCTCGGCCCTGGTTGTCTCCGCTGCGGTTCAGGCAGACACCACACATTCTCCCAATATCGTGATCCTTTTTGCCGATGACCTGGGTTACGGCGATCTGGGTTGTTACGGACATCCCACGATCAGGACGCCGAATCTGGACCGGATGGCGGCCGAGGGGATAAGATTCACCCAGTTTTACGCCTGGTGCAATTGCAGCCCCAGCCGCGCAGGCGCTCTTGACGGGCCGGCTGCCGGTTCGAACGGGAATGAACCGCGTGCTGGGCCCCAAGTCAACCGGCGGCATTCCCGATCGTGAGATCACCCTGGCCCAGGCCCTGAAGTCACGCGGCTATGACACGATGTGCATTGGCAAGTGGCACCTTGGCCATCATCCTGAGTTCTTACCCACGCGCCATGGCTTCGATCATTATTTCGGCATCCCCTACAGCAACGACATGAATCGAGCGAAAGTTAATGAGCCGCCGATTCCGCTGCTGCGCGACGAAACGATCATCGAGCAGCCGGCCGTGCAGGACACGTTGACCCCACGGTACACCGATGAGGCCGTCAAGTTCATCAAGGACCATGCCGCCGGCGCCCGCGAGGAACGGCCCTTCTTTCTCTACCTTCCCTACACGTTTCCGCACGTTCCCCTGCACGCCAGCCCTGCTTATCGCGGTAAAAGTGCTCGGGGACTTTTCGGTGACGTTGTCGAGGAGCTTGACGGCAGCGCGGGCCAGATCCTACAGGCTCTGCGCGACTTGAAACTTGCGGGGTCGACACTCGTGATCTTCACCAGCGACAACGGCCCCTGGCTGATTCAAGGCACCCAAGCGGGCTCGGCGGGCCTGTTTCGAGAGGGAAAGCACACGACGTGGGAAGGGGGCGTTCGGGTCCCGTTCCTGGCCTGGTGGCCCGGCACGATTGCACCTGGCCGCGTGGTTCAAGACCTGGCCAGCGAACTCGATCTGTTCGCCACCTGCCTGGAGCTTGCCGGCGGCCAGCTTGCCACTGACCGGCCGTACGACAGTCATTCGCTCGTCCCGATCTTGCGCGGCACCTCCGGAGGATCTCGCGACGAGGTGTTCTACTATTGCGACAACGAGCTTTCCGCCGTGCGCCAGGGCCCGTGGAAGCTGCACGTCAGGACGATCGAAGCCTCCTCGGGCCAGACCAAGTCCAGGCCCCAGGCTTCCCCGCTGCTCTTCAATGTCGAAACCGACCCGTCCGAGCGGTTCAATGTGGCCGATCGGCATCCCGAGGTGGTCGAGCGGCTGCTCAAGATCATCGAGGCGCATCGTGCCAGCGTCACGCCCGGAGCGCCGCAACTCTGAGCCCAAGCTTCTCGCCATTCCTGTTTTGAAGCCGCCTCAGGCGGCGGCTTCGCGCCGCCAATGGCTGAGAGGGCAGCTTGAAAGACTTTCGACCTTGCTACGTACAACATCTCTGAAACTTTTAGGACCGAAAGTTACGCTCGGATGAAGTTTTTGAATTGATCTTGTTCGCATTATTGCGCGTAATGGTTGTGCCGCAAGCCTTTCGAAGCCGCGATCAGTTTATGTTGAGCTTCCTGTCCTGGTCGGGGTCAGGGCGATGGCCACAGAGCAAACTCGTCCCGACAGCAATGCGCAGGGTTCCGTGAGGAACACCGGCGGAGATGGCCGCTCGATGGAACTGCACAAAGCAACCGCTGCGGACGCTCGCCCCCCGCGTCATGACGGAGACATCGAGTCGCTCGGTCGATTCCTCGCCGAGACCAGGCTCATGCACCGAAGCCTTTTCGGTGAACTCGTCGATCGTCTGTTGTCCGAAGGAGATCCCTCCGACGTGGCGCAGGTCGCCCACGAGCTCGTGCGGACGGGTGTGCTTACCGCCTACCAGGCGGCGGCCATCCACCAGGGCAAGGCCAAAGGGCTCTTGATCGGCCCTTACATCGTGCTCGACAAGGTCGGCGGCGGTGGCATGGGAATGGTTTTCAAAGCCTTCCACCGTGATCACAGGGTGGTCGTCGCGTTGAAGATCCTGCCGCCGTCGTTTTCCCGTAGAAGCACGGCCATCTTGGAACGATTTCGGCGCGAAGCCGAGGCACTTGCCAAGATCCAGCATCCGAACATCGTCTGTAGTTTTGAAGGAGTCAAGGTGGTCGACGGCGTCCACTTCCTCGTCATGGAGTATGTAGAAGGGCGCGACCTCAAACTCCTGGTCGAAAAAGTTGGAGTCCTTCCCGTCAGCCAGGCCATCGATTGCCTGATCCAGACGGCAAGCGGCCTCCAAGCGGGGCACTCACTCGGTATCATTCACCGAGACATCAAGCCCGCCAACTTGATGCTCGACGGCCGAGGCACGGTTCGCATCCTCGATTTCGGCCTGGCCCCGGTCACCTTGCTCAACTCGTGGATCGACGTGGAAAACGACGAGACAGCGACCGGGGACGTCATGGGAACGATAGCCTACATGGCGCCCGAGCAAGCCGATGATGCAGAGCGGGCCGACGGCCGGGCCGATATCTACAGCCTGGGCTGCACGCTTTACTTCCTGCTGGCCGGCCGACCGCCCTACATGGGGCGAACGTGGTCGGAGATGTTTCTGGCCCATCAGAAGGCCCGGATTCCCATCGCTCAAGGCCGCTCGTCCGTCTGTCCCCGGCCATCTCGAAGACCTTTTCACGCGGATGCTGGCCAAGAACCCGGCGGATCGCCCACCGACGATGGGCTCGGTCATCGCCTCGACCGAGCTGGCCATGGCCGAGGCACGCGACCGGCCTGCGTCCTCTCATTCCATCCCGGTGCGCCTGCCTGAAGAGCCCCGCCGACCCGATGTTTAGCCTCGACGACTTGGAAGTCGAAGATCCGACGGGGACCGAAGCCGGAAGCGAACAATACGTTGGCAGTCGGATCAGCCTTCCCGACGGACCATGGGACTTCAGGCCGCTGGTCGGGTATTTGCTCGTGACGCTGGTCTCGATCGCCGCATTCATCGCAATCCTGGAACTGTTTCGCGGCTGAACGCCGGGCTGGAAAGGGAAAGCCGGTCCATGGCCACACCTGGGCATGGCCATGGACCTCGAGTACGAAAACTCCCGGCGGTCAATCTCCAAACATGGGGAGCTTGGTATCTCGCGCGAGACCAAAGGAGCGGGGCGGAGAGAAGCCTGATCGTCATCCTCGTCGTCCTTCTTGTCGCTCGACTTGTCTTTCTTCTCGCCCTTGAGGCCCTCAAGCTCCTTGAGCAGCCGGTCGAGCTTTGACTCCAGCTCGCGAAGCCTGCGTTCAACGCGAGGGTTCGCCACGGGGCCGCCCGGGCGCATCGGGCCGGGAATGATGTCGCCAGCGGGGCCGCCGGGGCCGCGTAGCCGCCGGCGGGACCAGGCCTTCGACGAAGCATAGGCGGCGCTGGCGATGGGGCCGCATCAGGGCTGGGAGCAGGCTCGGGACGCACGTCCGGAGCCGCGGGCGGAACTGGCGGGGCGGGCGGGCGGGGCGGCCCGAGCACGAGCCGCCGGAGCACGAGGCGGCGCTGGAGGACGCGGCGGTGCTTCAGGACGTGCTGGTGTGGCATCGGGATTTTGACGCTGCTCGCGGCGTGTGCCACGCCCTTCGCGGCGCTCCAGGGCCTCCAGCCGTCGCATCGCCCTGCGCAGCTCTTGCTCCATCTTGCGCACTTCCGAACGAGCCTTTGCGAGGTCTTCGGCCGGCGATTGGGCTTCGCCGGGCTCGTCCTTGGATGGCTCGTCACGAAGCGACTCTTTCTCGGCCTCTTCCCTGCGCGAGAGCATGGTCTCGCGCAGTTCCCGGTGTGCGCTCTCGACCGACTCGCGCATGTCTCTGCGGGCTTTCTCAAAAGCCTCGCGCGCTTCCTTCTCGACGGGTCCGCCGGTCTCGAACGCCTTGCGCACCTGGTCGCGGGCCCGGTCTAGGGCGTTGCGGATGTCGTCACCGGAAAGGTCTTCCTTCTTGAGCGTGTCGCTGACCTCGGAGGCGGCGTTTTCCAGGGCCTTGCGAACCTCTTCACCCAGCGGACCCAGATCCTTGACCAGCTTGTCTCCAAGCTCTGTCAAGTGCTTTTGCAGGCGTTCGGCCGCCTCTTGCTGCCTGAAGGCCCCGTCGGGGCGGTCCGCCGGTGGGTCACTCGGTTCCTGAGCTTGCAGATCCGCCGGGCGACTGGCCAAGCGCCGCATCGGCTGATGTGGCAATCGCGGCCAGGAGATTGCTCGGGGTGTCAGACGACAGGTTACCGGGCTTCTGGGCCCAGGTGGGGGCCAGAGGCAGAATCAGGACAGAAAGGCCAAGCACACCGGCGCACCCGGTCCAGTTCAGCCCCTTCGACGTTCTCGCACGCACGATCATGCTCATTCTCCTTTTCAAACAGGAAACATGCCTCCGGCCGCTCACGACGGCCGCGGCCGCAGCCACACCCGCGGTCGGGGCGTCCGACACGAACTCGAGGGCCGCCAGCAAGGCGGTCGCATAGGTTCTGGGCCCGCCAGGTGCCGCCCAGACTGCCCAGGCGTCGCAACACTGTTCCTCGGCGTCGCGCAGACCGCTGCGCGCCCACCAGAGAACCGGGTGCCACCAGTAGAGCCCCGCCACGACCAGGTCGAGCCAGCGCACCCAGTGGTCTTTTCGCTTCAGATGGGCCAGCTCATGCGCCAGCAGGGCCAGTTGCTGATCCTCATTGAGAGCCTGCCAGAATTCACTGGGCACGAGCAGGCGAGCCCGGCCCCCCAGCGCCCAGAGCATCGGGGGTAATCGCCCCGGTGCCAGCCAGATCGAAGGCGCACGACGCAGATCCAGCCGATCCGCCACCTCGTCCAGTTGCTTCTGCAATTCGGCCGGCGCGGGCCGGATCTCTCGCAGCAGGCGCTGAAAACCGATGATCCGCACGGCCGCCAGAAACCAGAAGACCAAACCGCCGCCGACGACGCTCACCAGGAAAAGTGCGTGCCAGTGAGCAACGATCAGGCGATCAAGCGATTCACGGCCGTGCTCGGCGGCTGGCTCGGCTCTTCTCGGTTCGGAGGGCTCGGTCGGCCCGGTCAGCTCGGAGTCACTGGCTTCCCACTCGTCCGCCTTGATACCGGATTCCGGCCTTGTCATCTCCTCTGCCGCGGAAGTGGGAGTGGGAGTGAATTGCAATCCTGCCATTGTCTCCCTGGACTGAGCAACAGGATTGGAATTGGAATCCGGTCGCACACGAGCGAAATCGGGCAGCGGGATCGTCACCAGGGGGGGCGTGACGAGCTTGAGCAAGACCACGAGCCAGAGACTGTGGGCTAGGGCCGGTGACCGGCCGAACCGGGCCAGAACCAGGGGCGGCAAGGCCAGGATCGTCGCGACCAGGGCATTGCTCAGCATGGCGTGCACCAGCGCTTCCATGAGTTGACGGTCTCCCCGCGATGGTTCCGTTCCGCCTGGCCTGGTCAAGAGCGCGGTGAACGCCCCCGGCCGGTTCTGGCCTGCCGCGACACCGCCCGAGTGTTCAGCTTGTCCGCGTCAAACGGTTCGGATTTACTATCTTGTTCACGTTCTTCGGAGTCAGATTCTTGGATAATCGTGCGCAACGCCTGGCGGTCTTCCTCGCTCAGGTCGCCGGCTCGTGCCAGGTGAGTCAGAAGGGGGGTCAGCGAGCCGTCGCAAAGGGTCTCGGCCAGTGACCGCAGCCGACGGCCGATGAGCTGGTCGCGGTCGAGTACCGGCACGAACCGGTGTACGAACAGGGACCGATCGCGGCGAACGTATTCCTTGGCCTCCATGCGATCGAGCAGTTTCTGCACCGTCGCGTACTGGGCCGCTCCGCCGCCGGGATACAAAACGTCCGTCAATTGCCGGATCGTCGCCATCCCCTGATCCCAGAGGATCCGCAGCACCGCCAGCTCCGATTCCGTGATGTCCTGGGCGGGCCGACCCATGGTTTGCCTCGTTTGCAGTCGTTTTGTCTGAACTCTTCAGTCGTTTTGTCTGAGCTAAGAATAAGGTGGAATTCGATTGCAAGTCAAGAGGTCGCGAACGAAATGCGAAATTCCCGGATTCTGTCTCTCTTTGGCCGGTGTGAGCGACACCAAGGCGCTTCGCTCGGGGCGTGCGAATATTAGGTCGTCGCCCGAGGATGGCTCCCTGCGCCGGCAGCAGTCAGACCCGCGGTCTCACCGCGATTGCCTGGTCAGTTGCTTTCGCAATTGCCTGAAGCGCTGCTTGGCGAAGATGAGGGGCAGGTCGTCGGTGGCGCCTTGTCGGGTCAGGTCCTGGTTTTGCTTGACCACGGCGATGAAGCCTTCGCACATCTCGTCGTTGGCGCCGAAGCCCCAGCTCACGGGCTTGGGGGGTCGGTTGGGGTTACGGGGATGGTCCGAATTGTCGTAGTGGGCGATCACTTTGACCACCGAACCAGCCGGCACCGGGATCCTCTTCTGGAAAAAAGTAGGTGCTCTGCCACGAGGGATCCCAGTCGGGGATATGGATCAGGTCCTGGGTGCGGCCGCTGGGAGTGGTCACCGTCATCCGCATGTCTCGTCCCAGAAGGTGCATGTGAGGTGAGACAGCCAGGATCTCGACGTCGGCGGGAATGTTCCAGCTTGCCTTGACCTCGATGTTGGACTTGCCGGCCGGCAGCTTGAACTCGGAGTTCGACGCCGTGCTCCAGTGGAGCACCTGCTTGACCGGCACGCGCGAAAAATAGACGCCGATGCGGGTGCGGTTGACCTCGGGTTTCCCGCTCGGGTGGTAGTGAACCTGCAGGATCACGTCGGACTGGCGAGGCAAGCGCTGGGCAATCCCTTCGGGAAGATGGTGGGGCTCGTGGCCGGCGGCCCAGAAGCTGAGGTCTTCGTACATCGGAATGCCCGGGCCCGCGAATGATGTGTACCCCGGGCCCGATTCGGCCTCGTCCTTGGCCCGAGCGGCGCCGCTGTTATCAATGAACGCGTTGATATGATGTACGACGCGCAGGTTCCGCGGCCGAAAGTCGATGGCCGAGATGTAGGCGTCACGCACGAGGTTGGTGGGAATCACGAAACAACGGTAGGTGTCTGGACCCGAGGCGGGCATGGAAAAGTCATCGGCCGGTTCGAGAATCAGGTCGGGCGTCCCCAGCTTCCAGTCGGCGGCGAACTGTGGCGGCGGCGGCATGTCCTTGGGATCGCCCCCGAGCGCGTCGGCTTCCGCCCACGCTTCGAGCACGGCGATCTCCTTGGGAGTCAAGGATTGATCGTGTTTGAGCCTGGGGCCGACGCCGGGCGCGGGCTTCCAGGGAGGCATCTGCCGCTCGCTGGAAACCATGGCGATGTCTGAGGCACGCTTGCGCGCCTGCTCATACGTTTCAAGCGCGAATGGACCGATGTGATGGCTGCGATGGCAATTCTGGCACTTCTTTTGAAGAATCGGCGCCACATCCTTGGTGAACGTGGGTTTGCCGTTCCCCTTGGGCGGCTCTCCGCCAATGGCCAAGGGCGTGATGAAGCAGGCCATCCAGGCCACGAGCCCGAATCGAGGAAGGTGAGCGAGCCTCAGCATGGACCAGGCGTCCTGGCGCGACGAGTATTTTGGCCATGAGGGCTCTCCTGCAGATTCAGTCTCCTCGCGGCGAGAGGCTCCCGGACGATGCGGGATACTCCCTGGGCGGAGAAACCGAACGCAATGGATCGACGAATAAATGAAGGGCGATGAAACTGATCCTACCGCTGAAGAATGGCCGAGTCAAGCAATGCAGCGGCCGCCTAAGAAATTCGTCTGCCGATACCACGAGAATGCATATCGCGAGCCGAATTGCGTCTTCCCCTCAGGTCGGGCCCTTGTGCTGGCTGCGGGCGGGGCGGAATCTGCCTGTGAAGGATCCGCGACGGCGAGCTGGAGAGCCTTGGTAAAATGAGTGACCCACGGGGTCCCGTTCCTTCGTGTCTATCATGCTCCAATCTGCTTGAGCACGGGGGACCAAGAAATGCTAGAATTGATGCCGACGGCCCAGGAATCGCCTGCTCGTAAGTTCAACCCCCCTCGATAGAAGGCGGCGACGGAAGCTACCTGGAACCGCCGGCAAAGTGAACCAGAGAACCGCGATGACAGCCTGCTCGCTCTTGCTCATCACCTTGTGCACCCTTGCTCCCAGATCCCTGACTGCGGGCGATCATCATCGCGAGCTCAGGATCGGCGACCAGTTCCGCTCTTACTCGGTACATGTCCCCCCCTCGTACGACCCCAGGAAACCGACGCCGGTCGTGCTTGTCTTCCACTCGGCAATGATGAACGGATCGCTCATGGCGAAGTTCTGCGGGTTGAGCGAGAAGGCTGATCAGGCCGGCTTCATCGCTGTTTACGCCAACGGCACCGGCAGCACCCCACTCTTCCTGTACTGGGACGCCGGGGGAGTTCGGGGCCGGGTCTCCGACGACGTCGGTTACGTGGCGAGGCTGCTCGACGATCTTGCCACGTTAGTCAACGTCGATCCCAAGCGGGTTTTCGCGACCGGCATGTCCAACGGAGGCATGATGTGCTATCGCCTGGCCGCCGAGCTCTCCGATCGCATCGCCGCCATCGCCGCTGTCGCCGGCACGATGGCCATCGAGAACTGCCAGCCGCGCCGGCCGGTGCCGGTCTTGCACTTCCATGGAACCAAGGATGGACTCGTGCTCTTCGACGGACCCGATGAACGGATACCGAAGAACCTGAAATTCCTCTCCGTCGAAGACACCATCCGGGCCTGGGTGAAGGTCAATGGTTGCCCGCCGACGCCCGTGATCACCGCCCTGCCAGATCGCGCTCAGGGAGGTATGAGCATCAGGAAGAAAACCTATGGTCCCGGCAGGGATGGCTCGGAAGTGATCCTGTACGCTGTCGAGGGGGGCGGTCACACCTGGCCGGGCCGAGACCCGCGGCTTCCCTTGCTGGGCAAGAGCACGCGAGACATCTCCGCCAACGACCTCATCTGGGAGTTCTTTCAGAAACACCCCATGCGCTGAAGCCGATGAGAAACAGAGGCTTCGCGGAGCGGCATGGAAAATGCCATATCCGCAATGATTCGGAATCGTTCTCATCAATCGGACGGCTCGCGGTAAGCCCTCCCTTGACGAACCTCCCTCCGTCATAAATTCTGGAACCCATTGAAACATTGGTGTGGTGCGCAGAGAAGGAGCGAATGATGGCGGAACGTCAAACACTGCCCGTACTGCCGCTGCGCGGCACGGTGATCTTTCCCGGCCTGACCGTCCCGATTGGCGTGGGGCGGCCGGGGACGCTGCGGGCAATCGAAAAAGCTCTCAAGGAGGACCGCCTTGTCTTCGCCGTGGCCCAGCGCGAGAACGTCGATGAACCTGCTCCCGAGCAACTCTACACGATGGGGGTGATCGGCAGGATCGGCCAGGTGCAACGCGGACTGGGAGGAGTCCAGCTCTTGCTTCAGGGCGAGGTCCGCGCCACGGCCTTGCATTATCACAGCGCCGAAGAGTTTCTCACCGTTGATGTCTTGCCCCTGGAGGAAATGCAGCCGATCAACGAGGCTGACCCAGCCTTTGCCGCCTTGTACAAGGAAACGCGCGAACGGGCGATGGAGCTCGGTGAGCGAAGAGGTCTGCCCGAGGAGGTGCTCCACCAGGTTCTTGACTCGGTGACCGAGCCCGGACGGTTCGCGGACCTGGTGGCCGGTTACGTCGAGCTGCCGGTCAGCGAGAAGCAGGCCCTGCTGGAAACGCTGGGCGTCGAGGAGCGGCTGCGGCGCGTCTTGATTCACGTTCAGAAGCAAATCGGCATGCTGGCGGCGCAGGCCGAGATCAAGTCTCAGGTGCAGGAAGAGCTCGGTGAGCGGCAGCGCGAGATGTTCCTCCGCGAGCAGATGAGGGCCATCCAGAAGGAGCTGGGCGAAGACGACCAGAGCCGCGAGATCAACGAGCTGCGCGACAAGCTGAACAAGCTCGAGCTGCCCCGTGAGGCGCGCGTCGAGGTCGAGCGCGAGCTGGGCCGGCTGGAGCGGGCAGGGCGGGAATCGATGGAAGCCCAGGTCATTCGCACCTATCTCGAATGGCTCGCCGAGCTGCCCTGGAACATCCGATCCGACGACCAGCTCGACCTCAAACATGCGAGCGAAGTGCTCGATGAAGATCACTACGGCCTGCAAGATGTCAAGGACCGGGTGCTCGAGTTCCTGGCCGTGCGCCAGCTTCGCGCCCGGCAGCTTGCCGAGGAGGTCGAGAAATCGGGCGTCTGCCCGGCCGCCAAGCTCAAGGCCGACAAGGACACGGCCACGCCGTCCTTGAACAAGACCCAGGAAGAGGAAGACCGGGCGATCACCGACTCGCGCGAGGTCAAGGCCCGGGCGATGGCCAGGGGGCCCATCCTTCTGTTCGTCGGTCCGCCCGGCGTGGGCAAGACGTCGATCGCCAAGTCGATCGCGCGGTCCCTGGGTCGGAAGTACATCCGCGCGGCCCTGGGAGGCGTCCGCGACGAGGCCGACATCCGCGGCCACCGCCGAACCTACGTCGGCGCCATGCCCGGCCGGATCATCCAGGGCATGAAGCAAGCCGGCACCAAGAACCCCGTGTTTCTCCTTGACGAGGTCGATAAACTCGGCGTCTCCTTCCAGGGTGATCCGGCCAGTCGCACTCCTGGAAGTGCTCGATCCGGCCCAGAACGACACGTTCACGGATCATTATCTCAATGTTCCTTATGATCTCAGCGAGGTCATCTTTATCGCCACCGCAAACTTCCTGCAAAACATTCCCGGCCCGCTGCTCGACCGTATGGAAGTGGTCGATTTCGCCGGCTACACCGAGCACGAGAAGGCCGAGATCGCCAAGAAGTACCTGATCCCGCGGCAGCTTGAGGAGTCAGGGCTGGCCGATCGCGAGGTTCTGTTCACGGATGAGGCGGTTGCAACCATCGTCAGCCAGTACACGCGGGAGAGCGGTGTCCGCCAGCTCGAGCGGCAAATCGGCGCGGTGGCGCGAAAGGTCGCCCGCAGATTGGCCGCCGGCGAGCCGATCAACCTGACTCTCGGACCCGAGATGGTGCGCGAGCTCCTGGGCCGGCCCAGGGTCCATCCCGAGCACGCCGGCGAGGCCAACGAAGTCGGCGTGGCCACGGGCATGTATTACACCCCAGCCGGTGGCGACATCATGTTCGTCGAGGCGGCGGTGCGCCGGCTGCAGCGCGCGCCGTCCCGTGATGGATCTGCGACGGCGGACGGCCTGGGGAATGTCGCGCTGATCCTGACCGGTCAGCTCGGCGACGTGATGAAGGAATCGGCCCGCGCGGCCTTGACCTACGCCACGACGCATGCCCAAGCCCTGGACATCCCTGAAGACACCCTGGGCTCGATTGAAGTACACATCCACGTCCCCGCCGGCGCGATTCCCAAGGACGGTCCCTCCGCGGGCGTGGCGATGGCCACCGCGATCGTCTCGGCCATGTCGGGCCAGCCCGTGCGCAGCGACGTGGCCATGACCGGCGAAATCACTCTCCGCGGCCGCGTGCTGCCCATCGGCGGCGTCAAGGAAAAAGTCCTGGGCGCCCATCGCGCGGGCATCAAGGAGATCGTCCTGCCGCGCCAGAACGAGGCCGACCTTGAAGACATTCCGCCCGAAGTTCGCGAGGCCTTGATCTTCCATCCCGTCTCGACCCTCGACGAGGTCTTCGAGCTGACTCTCGCGCCTGGCGGGGCCGGGAAGCGTGGGGTTCTTGAGGCGGTGGGATGACAGTTAAATCAGTGGCGAGATCATTGGGCGGACCTGTCGCGTGCCCGCATCCAAAGACATCACGGTCCATCACCCTGGGGCCGGTAAATCTAATTTCCTCAACTTGTGGTGGAATTAATCGGCAAGCGACCACGAGAGACGTTTGCCCAACGCCGCGGCGTAAGTTCGCAAGGTTCCCATGGTCGGGTTTCGAAATCTCGCCTCGCTCGAGTTTCGAAGATTGTCGCCCGGTCGATTCTCGTCCGTTCCTGCATATCAGTGAGGCTGAGTCCTTGGCGCTCGCGTTCGAGACGTAGAGCAGCCAAGGCGGCCTTCAGGTCATCGTCAATGACCCGAGGAGGAAATTCAGTCCGGATTGCTTCGCGGTCTTTTTCCTCTTGCTCCCGGTATTCCGCAGTCTGGTGCTTGGCTCGTATCGTCTCGACAGTAGCTCGCTGCTCGGGCGTCAATGCTTCCCATCTCTTACGGTTGCTCTTGGTCCCGTGGTTCATGACCATTCTCCCTCAGAGTGGCGGATCGACCTCGTATGCGGTGATCGGCCGGATCACGATCACGCCGTTTTCTTCGGTCCGCTCGTAGACCACGATGATGTACTTGCCGGTGCTGGTCGTACCAAAAACTACGGGGCGGCCCGTCCGATTGCTAGAATCGGCGTCAGGATCAGGAGCCTTCAACACGTCTTCGACTTCCTCCGGCGTCAGATCAGAGGCTGCGATATGAGCAAGGTTGCCGTTCGGATCTGCTCGGCTCGTCCCACTCGACGTAATCAAAGTCGAGCACCCCACGTCCTCCCATCAACCAGCGGCTATTGAATTATACACCAACAAGGTCGGGCTTCCAACCCGTTTTTGGAAGCGCATCGCATAGTCCAAGGACAAACATCGCCTCCGAACTGGCGAGTCGCGGGCCGAGGAGGTGAAAGACACACAGGCTCCAAGTTCTTGTCGCGCTTTCGGCGAACTCGATTCACTTCTTGACCGGCACGATCTGGATCTCGTCGATCCCCACGCCGTAGCCCTGCGACTTGGGGTTCTTGTCCTGGACGGTGATCGTCAGGCGGTGCTTGCCTTTATCGAGGGAGACGGTGCCCAGGGACATGAGCCGGGCGGGGCGGGTGTCGTTGTAGTAGAAGTCCATGGTCTTGCCCTGGAGCAACGAGCGGGTGTCCATGGCCAGGCGAATCCGGGCGTAGTCGGGTGCCATGGTGAACTTGGCCTTGAGCTCGAATTTGCCTGATGTCTCGATGGGAATCTCCAGCTGTGAGCGCATCTCCCTTGGCAAGCGCTTTCCACAGGAGCTGGCGGTCCTCGGACCACTTGCCCTTATACTGGTTCATGTTGGTCTGGGCCTCGGCCGCGCCTCCCATGGATTTGAGGACCTTGAGCGAGGCCCCTTCCAGGATCAGGCTGCCGTCGCTCCGCCGATCGAGCCCAGTGTTGACAAGATGGGTCATGGCGACGGGCGTCACGGCAACCTCCTGGCCGCCGGGCCCCTGGAGGGTGAACTTGTCAAACTTGGCCGTGAACGACTGCTTCGACAGGTTCGAGGCCGAGACCCCCACGAGGATGCTCGGGTTGAAATCCAGCGCCAGCTCTCGGAAGACCGTCAAATCCTTGGGAGGCATGGCAAAGAGGAGCTGGACTGTCGTCCCCTTGCGACGAGCCGCCAGCACAACGGGCTTCTCCGGAATGGCCTTGGAATAATAGATGCCAACCAAGCGGCCTTCTTTGTAAACCTCGACCAAGACGCGGTGAATCAAGCCGACGTCCCCATCGGAGCCCTTGCACCGCTCGAGCCGGATGAAATTCTTCTCGTCCTGCCAGAGCAAGAGCCCGGCGCCTTGGAACGTGAACGGGAACTTTCGGCCGCTGGGAGTGCTGATCGTCTGGCCGCCCGGATCAAAGTCGTTCGACACTTCGGCCACGGCGACGAACTCGCCCGAGACCCGTACCAAAGCACTGGGAGCATTGAACAGCTTGAACTGAGGCGCGTTCACCATGGCCTTGCCGCCAGGGAGCTCGATGGTCGTGCCGCCGGCATGGTGCTTCATCACGGCACCGTCGGCGAGGTTGACCTCGCACGAAAACTTGGGCACGGCGCGGGGACGGTCAGAGTTCATCAACCCGGCGATCGCGCCGGGCCGCTCGGGGATATCCACGGTCCACGGCTTGCCCGGCATGATCCGTCCGGTCGTGCTCGTGAGCACGAATTGCATCGCCAGCTTGCGGTCCGCGGCAGTGGCCACGGGCAAGCTGAGCTGCCCGGAGGCCGTTCCGGCAGAAACCTGTAGCGGCACGTTGACGCCGTTTAACAGCAGGGGATAAGCTCCTGCGCATCGGGCTTCGCAGGCGCCGGGGTTCCCGACTGGCGGGCATAGCGAAGCGTTACGCTCTTGATGTTACGGAGCGGATCAACCAGCCGGACCTCGAGCTTGACGGCCGCGGTTCCCGTCTGAAGCGATGTCAGCTCGGCCTTCAAGCCGCCAACGTCGCCGTCAAGAAACTGCGAGATCACGCTGGGCGGGACCGCGAAGCCGACCGATTCGCCGCGCAGCCTGGAAACGATGACGCCGACCAGCCGGCCCTTGTCGTCGACGAGTGGTCCGCCGCTGTTCCCTTCGATGGTCGAACCGTTGAGCTGCACGCGCGCCAGCCGATTGCCCTCATCCCTGCGGAAGCTGCTGATCGACATCGAGTTGACGGTGATGGCGGGATTGTCTTTGATATTTCCGACCACTCCCCCCATCATCCGGCCGCCCGGAAAGCCCAGCGTGTAGACCGGCATGGTCTCGTAGAAGTCGGCTTCGGCGGTCGTCAGGTTGGCGGCGATGGGCCGGGGAGGGTTCTGAACGCCCCGCACCTCGAGCACGGCCAGGTCTCGAATCTCGCGCTCGTCATAGGCCAGAAGCTGCGCCGGCAACTCCTGCTGCTGAGGCGTGCCACTGCGGAAGACCACCAAGAGCTCGTGCTTGGCGCCCTGCGGCAGGTCGCCCTCCTCGGGAACGACGACGTGCCGGTTCGTCATGATCAGCACCGTGTCGCCCGTGGTCTTGATGACAAAGCCCGAACCGCTCGCCTCACCGACGTTGGGGATCTTCATCTTGATGAAGACCGACGAATCCTTGAGCTGATCCAGCGTCTGCTTGTTGATCGCCTGCCCCCAGCTCAGGGCGCAAGTGCCAGGACCGCGATCAGACAGACGATCGTTCCACGCATGACTAGGCTCCGCCGGTGCCGAAATGATTCTGAGAAACAGGAAATGAATCGTATTCGAAACATAATCACGGTAATCGCCAAATGCAAGCGTCGAATTCAGTTACCGGCCGTCGGTTCGCCGCGTGAAGAACTTGAACCTCGTGGGAGTCCACGTTTCTATTGGTCACGTCCCCTTCGCTCTCCAAAGGCAGGCACCTGGTAGGGTTGCCCGCCGCGCACTCCAATCGACACCGATTCGGTGGTGCATGGGTCGTTCTTGGCGACACAAAGGAAGATTGGCGGATCACAGTGAGCTCGACGCCCGGACATGCGACTTGAGACTCAGCACCCAGCACTCAGCACTCAGCACTCAATGCTGGGATAGTGAACAATCAGCGGAAATTGATGTGGGACTTTTGGGGTGCCCCGTCCCACTCGGTTCTTGGATGGCCCGGCCGAGTCCCGCACGCCGGGATCATGTCCGATCTCATGATGCTGCAATGTCTTGCCGAGCGAGCCGTCCCGCCTCGGAGCCGCGCCGGGCGGTCCAAAAAGTGGGACAAAGTGAGACTTTTTGGATGTATTTCCAGCATCTGTACACCAGTGTAAACGGCGTGGCGAACCGCGGCGCGAGGCCCCTCGACCCCGCGCGCCGGGACTGGGCCGCCGAAATCGTCGCCGAAAGTGTGACGTTCTGTGACATCGTCTGCTCCTTGCTCTGTTCCAGGTGGCGAATCTGTCAACTCAGTCCCGCGCGCATCGAGATCGAAACCTTGGACCGCTCTGCTTCTCGCCCAGGGCACGCACATTTCATCCTTTCGCCTTCAGCTTTTTGCCTTCTCCTTCTCGACGGCTCTGCCGATCGCGCAGGTCACCCACATTCCCGTTACCTAATTTTACAACATGAGGATCCGTTTGATCCCCACCGCCGCCGTCGTGGCATTGTGAGCAGTCGACGACCCGCAGGAATTTTGGCGGTGGTGACGGTTGGGTGATGTCCCAGGACTACGCGATGCATGTCCGGTCGCCGCCCTGGAGACGGCTCGCTCGGAGTTCGGATTTCCGCTAGAATGGTTTGCACTGGTATTCCTCCGTCATGCGGACTGATCCGTCATGCCAATCCACGACTGGACGAAAGTTGACGCGGGGCTTTTCCACGCGTTTCACCACGATTGGATCACTAGCCTCTCGCGCTCAACCGGGGCGTGTTGCCGGCCGAGTACTTCGCGCTGCCGGAGCAGTCCATCGGGGCGGCGATCCCCGACGTGCTCACGCTTGAACTGACTGCCGGGACTGAGGAGGCCAACGGGGCGGCCGGGCTGGCGGTAGCGACCGCCCCGCCACGGACGAGGCTGGTCCGCCAGACCGAGGACGCCGTCTATACGAGCAAGGCCAGCCGCGTCGCCATCCGCCACCGGCATGGCCAGATCGTGTCCGTCGTCGAAATCGTCTCGCCCGGTAACAAGTCGAGCAGAACGGCGCTGCGGCAGTTCGTGGAGAAGTCTGCCGATCTGATCGGAGAGGGAATACACCTCCTGGTGGTAGACCTGTTTCCGCCGACCAAGCGCGACCCGCAAGGAATGTACAAGGAGATCTGGGACGAATTCGTGGATGAGGACTTCGAGCTGCCGGCCGGCAAGCCGCTCTCGCTGGCGTCTTATGACGCAGGACCGCCGCAAACGGTGTATGGCGAATTCATCGCGGTAGGCGATACTCTACCCGAGATGCCGATTTTCCTGCGCCAGGGTACTACGTGCCAGCGCCGCTGGAAGCCAGCTATGAGGCAACCTGGAGCTTCTTCCCCGCGCCGATGAAGAAACTCCTCGAGATACCCACTGGCGAGTCCGGGACAGTGTGATACGCTGCCTGTCGGAGGAAAAGGCTCGGCGGGGTCAGGAAAAGGCTCCGCGGAGCCTTTGACCCCAAGACGCCCCTTGGTGCTGGAGGACCTGCGCCGCGTGTCCTTTTGGCGATCCGTTCTTCTCACGCGTTGTGTCATGGCGGACTTGAGAAGCCGTCCCGATAGCGATTAGGTTGGGACAAGGGGCAGGCTTGCAGACAGGAGGGAATCATGGGCGACACTTCGTTTCTCATCGAAGAGGTCGACGACCCGGTCGAGGTCGCGCGGTGCAGGGCGCAAGACGAGCGAGCCAGACGCAATAGCGACTGGCTGCAAGGTCATCGGTCCGACCTCTTGCCCCGAGCGCGCGGCAAGTTCCTGGTGGTTGCGGGCGAGCAAGCCTTCATAGCCGACACGCCCGAGGCCGCCTGGGCCCTGGCCCGCGAAGCGCATCCCGAAGACGATGGCGCCTTGGGCCAGTACGTTTTCCCCGGACAGGGGCCGCGAGTCTATACGTATCGTTGGTAAGTGGCGGGTTTGTGACGACGGCGTGACCCGTCCCACTATAGTGGCGAAAGTTCAGGCCAACGACGGCACCTACCACGTCGATGTCTTTCTGGTCGATTCCTGCGCTGATCGTACGGTCTTCAGCGACAATCTTCGATCGCGCCTTGGATTCGATCGATCACCAGCACATGAAACCCTGATTCTCCAACGCATCAGTGGTGTTTGCGGTTTCGTGGTGGTGAGAATCGTCATCGAGCTGACTCGCGACGACGCCGGTCCTGTCCACATGCGTGGTGAATTTGCCGCTTTCACGGACTCCACGGCGACCGACCGGAGCATTCTCGGACGCGACGTCCTCAACCATTTTGACGTGATCTTGAGCCGGCGCAGAACGAAGTCCTACTCCTGGCACCCAACCACTCGTACAGGGTTGAGGAGCACTGATGGACACGTTCGCGGGTGCCAGACACGAGCGAGAGCCATTGGAGACTCATGGTGCTGGAGGACCTGCGCTGCATGTCCTTTCGGCGATCCTCTCGACGGCTCTACTTTTCGCGCAGGGCACGCACATTCTCGTTACCTAGCTGCGTCCTCGTTTCCGCTCCCGTCCTCGTTTCCGCTCCAGCTGCGTCCTCGTTTCCGATCCGTCCTCGTTTCCGCTCCCTGGGTGGGTGACCACTCAGGACTACCCGGCCCCTTTCCGCGTCTCGGTACCGCATCGCATTCGGTCCGGGGCCGGACGAAATTGCCCGGAGATGATTCTCCCGGACCCGCGTCGCACCCGGTCCGGGGCCCAGGTTACCACGCCCGGCAAGGACGGTTTGGCCGAGCGGATACCTCGCGCCCACCAAGGCCTAGGTAAACAACGAGCGATCCTCTACGCAGGCTGTCACATTGAGGAAACGGAGGATGCGAAAAAGAATCAATCGCGTGTTGATAAAAAGGGAGACTCCCTTCGACCGAGCCATGCAGGAATATGATAAGCCTGCACGACATGCATACCGGCTCGAATGTTCGTATTGCGAACGTGTTTTCAGTTAACTCACTGAAGGATGAAACTATGCTACGAAACTTGGCTCACCGGGCAGTACTGGCACTCCTGCTTGTACTTGTCTATGGCGGTCCCGCTAACGCCGATCTGATCCAGTTCCAAGGTACCACACCCGGTGGGCCCGTTGATGCTACCGCCGGTTTTACCCTTGTAAATGGCACACTTCACATCGATCTTACGGACCTACTCCAGAATCCCACTTCTGACGCCCAGTTAATCAGCGGCATCAGCTTCACCGTTAGTGGAGCCTTGGGTTCCAGTGTGCTTACCAGCGCCCGCGGCCTCGACAGCTCCCGTGGATACCAAACTCGGAACCTACACCGCCGGCGTCTCGTCATCTCTGCCACATTGGGAATTGCTGTCCAGTGGCGATTTGACCACTCTGAGCGGCCAGAAGCCTAACGAGCTGATCATCGGACCCGATGATCACGGGGGCTTTGACCCGGCCGTTGGCAAGTATCTCATGCCAATTCGTCAATCTCTCAGCACAATCCTGTCGTGCTGGGCACGGGCACATTCGATCTATCGCTTCCGGGTGTCACCACTTCAAGCATCATTTCCGATGTCACTATGCAGTTCGGGACAGCGGGATACTCGCTGGGTCCTGTATCGGCTGTGCCTGAGCCTTCGACACTGACGCTCAGTGCCCTACCTATCGTTCTAACGGGTCTGGCTGCGCTTCGATGTAGGCTGGACTGACATTCCGGCGTCACGCCAGCGACTCAATAACGTTGGGTCGCCAGTGCGCCGAGGAACGTTCTGTCCTCGGCATCTCTCGACCCCTCTCGCGGCAAAGCATTTACGCGTCTGAAAGCTTCTGGCCAGTTTTGAGCCGCTGGCCAGTTTCGGGCACCCTGTAGGCTTCCCTGGTGGCCCGATTTTCTGAGCCAGGTTGGTCTGACCCAGACCGGCTTCTGCGTCATCCAGCCGCCCCAGGATTGGCTGATGCCCACGGTGAAAGTGTTCGGCGACTTCCGCAAGAACCGCTGGTGGTATGAAGTGCATGAGCGGCCCGAGGAGCTACAGCCCATGCTCTGTCCGGCCACCGCCCACCATGTCTTCCTGAGCACCGGCCTCCTCAGTAATTGAGCAGGAAAAGATAGGGTGAATTCCACCAATATTGAGGGCCGACCCGTGTTTAGTTCATCGCTGCCCGAAAAATTCAAAGTGCCAGGACAGATTCCCACGGCAGACGAAATGTCCCAAAGCGAATTGCTTATAAGTTCTGTGGACGCCAAGCTATTACTGCGTTCATGGAAGCGCAAGCGGAGAGTCGGCGCGATTAACTAGCTCGCGCCGCCCTGCTACAACACATTATGAAATACTTCCATCCCGCCTGTGAACAGGTAGAGGACCGCTGTCTAATGAGTGCAGCGGGCCACAATCCGCGTTATACAGTCACGCCCGTCTCGTCGGCCGAGATCGACCTATTATGGGCCAAGATCCCGGCGCAACCAAATACCTGGTGAAAGAACTTATCACCGGCCCGCAAGGACGTACTTATTGGCAACAATTGGCCACCACGAGCCAAACCAGCTACAGGATTATCGGCCTGGCTCCCAATACCAAGATTACGGTAGATCTGGGAATGATCTACAGGCGTAAGCTCATATGGGGTACTAGCCAAGTCGCCCAAACTCTCCCTACCCCGCTACCAGCCCCGCCAGCATTACCAGCGCCAACATTACCGGCGGCACCGCCCATAGATCATCCAGCGGCATACGGCACCTACGTCCCAGCTACCGGCACCCTATTCGGTCCCGATGGACCAAAATATACCGACGTCCGCGAGGGTGGGGGCGGCGACTGCTGGCTGCTGGCGGTCTTGGCCGAAGTCGCCGCCAAAGATCAACAGGCAATCGTAAACATGTTCACTCCATGCGGCATCTATCAAGAGCATGGCGATGTCGTCCAAATCTATGCAGTCCACTACTATAATGCCGATGGTATACAGACCACAGTTATGGTGGACACCGAATTCGCACATTTGGACATGCTGCCTACTTACTATACGTATGCCCGACCGGTAGATGGCGTGCTCTGGCCAGCGCTAGCAGAGAAAGCATATGTCCAGGCCAGCGCGCTGGGTTACGTCACCACTAGCACTGTGCTGGGCGGAGTGGCGGCCGGCGACGACTACAGCGCAATTTTTGGTGGCTTGTCCACCTGGGCGTTCCAGGCAATTCTGGGCCAACCTATAACCCATGCCCAGCAGATTTACTTCGGCACACCACTAAACACGGCCACGCTCGATCCCGCCCAGCTCACTACGATCGGTTCTAGTCCCCAAGACTCGCGGATCGTGCCGGGGCACGTATATGCTCTCATAGCCATTAGCAACAATGAGTATACGGTATATAATCCATGGGGCGTGTTGCCGGACGGCTGGGCACCGGGAGAAGAAGGACTCTATTGGGGCCAACTTACCTGTACTGCCGACTTTCTGACCCAGAATTTCCGCTATACCTGGAGTACGTAAGCGTCCGGGACTTCCAGGGTGGCTGCGCGGGGCTGTCACGAGTGGAGTTGCGTGTGCGATGGCTTAGTCGTCTCGCGTTGTTCTATTTCGAGCGGCACCGCTCTGCCCGACGCTGATCCCGTCATTGGGCCTTCTGGCGGGACTCCGCCAGGCGATAGCTCAGCACGTGCTCGGGGTGCGCCTGGGCCCATCGGTCCGGCAGCAGACGCTCCAAGGACTCACGACTCGCGTCCACCGACAGCTGCAGGATAACGTCATTCAAATAGGCCCAGGGCTCCAGCCGATGCCGCTTCGCCCCCGCGATGATCGTGCAGATCACCGCAGCACGCGGACCCGCCTTGTCGCTGCCCAGGAACAACCAGTTCTTCCTGCCGATGGCTTGATCCCGCAGCCGTCGCTCCGACACGTTATTGTCGATCGTCAGCCGGCCGTCCTCCGTGTAACGGCACAGCGCCTGCCACTGGTTGAGCGCATAGCCCACCGCTTGGGCCAGCGCCGACTTGGGCAACAATCGCGACGAGAGTCGATCCAACTCGCCTCGCAGCCGCTTCAGGATCGGCACCGCCTCCGTTTGCCGCAGCGCACGCCGCGCCGCATCGTCCAGAGGCCGGGACCGGTCTTCAATTTCGTATAATCGCCGAATCATCTCAAGAATCAGCGAAGCTTCCCCGGGAGACGACGACCGCGCCTCGAAGAACTTCCGACGCGCATGCGACCAGCAGGCCGCTTCGAGAATCAGGCCAGCGGAGCCCGTGTAAATCCCGTCATACCCGGCGAAGGCGTCGGCGTGCAGGTACCCCGCGTACCCCGCCAGGAACAGCGCAGGGCCATCCCGTTTGCGATTCTCGGTGTAGTCGTACACGTCGTAGGGAAACGAGGACGGGCCGATGTACACCCAGAACCGTCCCTTGTGGCTGCCTGGCTTTTCGCCCCCCAACACCGTCACCGGTGTATCGTCGGTCCAGATCACGGCGGCCTGGCGCACCAGTTCCTTCTGCAGCTCATCAAGCGGCCCCAGCAGGTCGGCCACTTTGCCGATCCAATCGCAGAGCGTGCTCCGTGACAAATAGAGGCCATAACGCGTCGAGATATCCTCGTATCGGTATAGCTGCAAATGTGCGGCGAATTTGGAGACGACCACTTCGGCAAGCAGGCCGGCGCCAGCGATGCAGCCGCTCACGGGACGCGGCGGGGGTTCGGGGGCGACCACGCCGTCACGGCAATGAGAGCAGGCATACTTGGGCAGGATGTGGACATGAAGCTCGAAGTGGGCTGGGATGAACTGCAGCACGCGTGCCTGATCCTCGCCGATGCGTGCCTTGAGTTCTCCGCAATGCGAGCAAAGCTTTTCGGCCTCGGGGACATCGTGCTCGATGCGCACTTTAGGCAGTCGATCGTAATCGGGCTTGCGCGATCGGCGGGGTTGTGCCGGTGCCCTGGAATCACGCTCTGGCGGCGGCGGCAGAATCAGACTCTCACCGACTTCGTGGAGCTCGAACAGATGCCCCTGTCCGGGGGCTTCCACCAGCCGTTCCCGCCGGGGACCAAAAACATAGCGGCGGTAGAGTTCGAGCTGGTGACGCAATTCATCGATGGTTTGTTGGTGTTCCTGGACGGTCTGGTCGTGCAGCTTGGCCGCTTGATCGAGCGCGGCGTGGAGGTCCTCGGTCGCGGCGTGGAGGTCCTCGACCTGCTGAGTGAGCCGGTTCAGCAGGTCGTGACATTCGCCAGGATCGGTGGGCCATGACGCTGGTGTATTCATCAAAAGGATTATAGCATGATCATCTCACGTTTCAAGAGGGAAACGGCCGATTTTCGGTAGCTGGTGTCGGCCGCTGATAGCGTTCGCGTTGCCGTGCGGATCGCAGGTCGATGCCGGCGAGGATGAGTGACAACTGGGTAGGAGTCATCTCGATCGACACGGCTTCGGTGGCGGGCGTTGGGATCTAGAACGAGCCGATTTCGAGTCGTTTGTACCAGATTGACAGGCCGTCACGATCCCAGTAGAGGATCTTGATGCGATCACAGCGTCGATTGACGAAGAGGAACAGGTGGCCGGAGGTAGGGTCCTGGCCAAAGGCGGTAGTCACCAGCCCGCAGAGTGCATCAAAACCTTTGCGAAGATCGGTGGTCGGGGTGTGCAGGAACACGGGGACGGGATGAGGGAGGCTGATCATCGCGTGTCTCCGGAGTTGGTCTTGGCTCTTGCGACCGCGCGGACGAGACGGCAAGCCAAGCGCTCATTCACCGTGGGGATGCGAAGACGGATTCCGTTGGGAAGCTCGGCCTCGATGGGCAGCGGCTGATCGGCAGCGCGCTCGAGGAGGCGTACAGTCACGGGGAGGAAAGTCGATGGGGTGGGTAAAGCCGGGCACTGATCTGGGTGGGCCATGAGCCGGAATCGTCGCTTCCAGGCGTGGAACTTCGACCTGGCGACGCCTTCCTGGGTGCAGAACTGCGCAATCGTCAGGCCGCTGGCCTGTTGACGGTCAATGCGATCGCGCCACGTGGAGTGAAGCTTGGGATTGGGGGTTCTTGCCATTAGATAGACTCCTGGAAAATGGACGAATTGGTCCACTTCGCAGGCTACCAGAGCCTGGCAAGAATGGTTATCTCGGACGCTTACGCGCCGACCGCTTCCTTTCCGCACGGTACAGGTTGCGGGCGATCGTGAGCAGGTAGGCCTTCACCGTGCCCCCGCGGATCTCGCCCGGCATGACCCAAGCTCGCACGAACGTTTCCTGGGTGATTTCCTCGGCCAGCGAGGCGTCGCCCGACAGATACAGGGCGAAACGGTAGACATCCTGCGAATGGCGCTCAAACAGGCTGTGGAAATCGACGAGCATCGCCCCTCCTACGGACAATAGTCCGCAGACACCAGAAGGTTTCACCGCGACTGCCACGATTCTGGAAGAAGGGATGCGCGAATGTATGGTATCTCACGGTGCTTCGCGACACGAAATGGAGCAGCGGGTTCTCTCTGTTCCCTTGGCAACCCGCGATCCGGTCGAGCATGGCGCGCTGCTCGTCGGCCCCGTCGGGTTCAATCGGCAATTTCGCGTCGAACCGCAAACGGTGTGCGGAGTGCCGGCTGGGTGCTTGAGGATGTTGAAGGGTCCGGTAGCATGGAGCGGGACAGGTACCGGGCCAGTAAAATCCATTCGAGGCCCATCCCGTTCGTAGGCGGTGAGTCGATATTCAGAAAACGCTTACAAGGTTGCGAAGAGAAACACCCATGATCAGATATCCGTGGCTCGTGCTGGTGGCGAGCACCCTCGCCGTGATGACCCTCATGCTCCACAGTGCCGGCCAGGACCAGCCCAAACCGAAGCTGGGGTACAAAGACACCCCGATGCTGCCCGGGGGCCGCTGGCACGTACATGACGGCGATCGGCCCTTGCCGCCGATCATCACGCCGGGAACGTGCAGCACCCAGGAAGCGCCGGGAAAGGCTCCTTCCGACGCCATTGTCTTGTTTGATGGCAAGAATTTATCGCACTGGAAGAGCCAGCGGGGAGGACCGGCGGGCTGGAACATCGATCACGAGGCCTTGGTGACCCGGCGGGGTGCGGGGGCCATCCTGAGCCGGGAAGAATTCGGCGATTGCCAGCTTCACCTCGAGTTCGCCTCGCCCGTCCCGCCGCGAGGTCAAGACCAGGGACGCGGCAACAGCGGCGTGATGTTCTTTGGCCGCTACGAGATCCAGGTGCTCGACAGCTACGACAACCTGACCTACGCCGACGGCCAGGCGGCCGCGATCTACGGCCAGTACCCGCCGCTGGTCAATGCCTCGCGTCCGCCGGGCCAGTGGCAAAGCTTCGACATCCTCTTCACCGCGCCCAGGTTCAAGGAAGACGGTTCCCTCGAGTCGCCCGCGTACGCGACGATCCTGCACAACGGCGTGGTCGTGCACAATCACACCGCGCTCCTGGGTCCGATGATCTTTCGAGGCTTGCCCAGATACTCACCGCACGGCCCCAAGGGCCCGATCCTGCTCCAGGATCACGGCAATCCGGTGCGGTTCCGCAACATCTGGGTCCGACCGGTCAAGGGATATGACGAGGGGTGAGTTGGTAATCGATGGAAGTTTCCGAGACTGTAGCAAGGATACCGGCAACGGACCGCAGCGGCGCCTCTCGTTCCCACGCTCTGCGTGGGAATGCCGTCTGCGACGCTCTGCGTCGTGTTCTCGCCCCCGGGGACGTTCCACCTGCCGCCTTCTCGGTAGGGGCCGCAGAGCGGCCCGGCAGGCATTCCCACGCAGAGCGTGGGAACGAGAACCCGAAAATCGCCTGGTGTCGTTGCTACAGTCTCAAGTTTCCCCGGAAACGATCTCTTTTGCTAAACGTCTCTTGATGGCTCATCGGGGGAGCAGTTGACGCAATGCGTATCTCGGTTTTGATCGAGCCTGTTCCCGGTAAAGGGTATCGCGCGCGAGGAGGCGAGCCCTTGGTCTTGATCGCTGAGGGAGCGACGCGCGACGAAGCTTTGCAGAACTTGCGTGAGCAGATAGAAAAGCGAATCGCTGGCGGAGCCGAAATCGTTTCCATCGACCTGCCCGAACAAAAGCCCGCGCACGCTTTGCTTCCCTATGCCGGCATGATTCAGGATGATCCACTGGTTGAAGAATGGAAGCAGGCGATGGCAGAGTACCGGCACCAGGTGTATGTGGCTGACTCCGACCAGGCGAAGCCATGAGTCGTTATGTCCTGGATACTGACTGAATCACAGGTTCCCCGGTTAACCACAATACCGTTGAAATAGTCGTAACCCAGTGGGCGGCCAGTCGTTAATTCGCCCTCTCCCCTTGCGGGAGAGGGTAGGGTGAGGGGTGACGAGGCGTGGCCTCCCCCGCGTAGGAGTTGACCGGTTGAGCCCTGCCCCCCCTCTCCCCGGCCCTCTCCCGCAAGGGGAGAGGGAGCCATAAACTAATACAGCAGGTTACGATCAGTTCACCGGTATTGCGGTTAACCAGTGATCTTCCTGTCCTCTCTTCATGTCCTCATGTCGTCATTCCCCGCTCGCCACCCCACCCCGCAGACCGCCCAGCCCAAGATCCAGAACGCCGCCGACTTCTTCTTCGAGCTGTTTGAGGTCGCGCTCCAGGCTCGCCAATCCGTCGGCGTGGCGGCGGATCGACTGGCAGGCGGCGGCTGAGTCTGAATACAAGGCATCGAACAAATGTTCGGGTGAGAGGCGGATGACGACTTCCTTGAGCTCGCGGTCCAGGCCGCGATTCAACCAGTTGAGAAGCAGGGCGCCGACGGCGATTCCCCAGAGCAGGCACCAGAACGCCGCCTGGAAGAAGAAGTCCATGCCGAGCAGGGGAGCGCCTCGCCAGAGGTGCTCGTAAAAGAAGTTGCGGCCCATGTGGAAGACCAGATAGGCGGGCAGGAAGCAGAAGGCGAGCTCGAAGAGGGCGTGCACGAAACGCCCCGCGCGGCGGGCCACCCTCCGTTCGATCACTTCGGCCACATCGAGCTCGAGCTTCTGGTAAACCTGAAGCGCCACGGCCGCCAGTTGCTCGGCCGAGAGATCACTGCCTGGCTCCTCGGCAGGCGCTGAACGAGGGGATGACGCGATCATGATTTCCGCGTCAGCCAGGTGGCCGCGAAGAACGCTCCGGGCGCGGGATAGGTCTGCCTCGGTTAACCCCAGGTCGGCTTCGGCCGCCCACGCGGTCGCCGCCTGCCGCTCGCGCCATTTCTCTCCCACAAGCTGACTGAGCGCGAGCCCTCCGGCCAGGAGCGCCTGGGTGGGCGTGCGCGCTCGCAGCAGGATGAGCGACCGGATCAGGTTGCCTGCCGCCGACCAGAGCCCGAGCAAACCCGCCAGCGGCCCCGCGCCCCAGCTTTGTGTCAACTGCCGCAGCACGCGTGAGCGCCAGAGCCGGCGGTTGGCGTCGATTCGCTCCGTGATCCGCGATCGAACCTTGGCCAGCAGAGCCGCGCGCTCCTGGTCCATCTCCTTTTCCAGACGAGCGACGTTTTCCAGCCGCAGGGTGATCGGCGGCTTGATCGTGGCGAATAGCCAGCCGTAGAGACCCAGCAGGTTGGCTCGCCTGATGCGATGCCGGGCCCGGCTGGCCAGCTCGTGCTCGAGAAGGTCGCGAAACCGTCCAAACTCCCCGTCCACCGGCTCGTTATGCTCCTGGTGAGCGAGTGCTTCCGTCGCATCGAACCGGAAGATCTCCGGCACGAAGAGCCCCAGGTTGTCGAGATATTTCTTCAGATCGGCGCGGTTGTCGGGGTCAACTGCGGCGTGCGTCTGGACAAACAGAATCTGCCGTCCCGGCGCGTTCTTGAGCAGCTCCTGGCCCACGACATGCGACTTGTACTTTTGCGACGTGACGGTATGGACCATGACATCGCAGTGAGGGAGCACGGTGCGCAGGATGTCGAGATGGAGCTGGCCCCCGGCGCCGTCGTCGGGCTCCTGGGTGTCTGGGTCCGGGCAGTCGATCAGGATCACCTGCTGGAGGAGTGGCATCTTGAGACGATGGACCTCGATGGCATCTTGATCGAGACCGAGGAACGAAGGATCGACATCGGGGTGGCAGGCGACCACGGCCCGCCGCGTCATGGGCCGGTATTCCTTGCCGGCCCGGCTGATCCGGCGGCCCAGCAGGGCGTTGAAGAGCGTGCTCTTGCCGGTGCCCGAGCCCCCCAGAAAGCCGATGACGAGAGCCCGGTCAAGATCGATCTCGGGAACGCGCAGGCGCGGGTCGAGCCGGGTGATCAGGGTCTCCGCCTGGGCGAATGGAGGCCAGGCCGGGGCGGTGCGCGCCCAGTCGAGCAGTCGGGCGTGCAATCGGTCGAAGCCGGCCAGCAGGTGTTCTCGCTCCCAGTCGGGAGCGGTGAATCGATCAGCCAAGGAATTCTCTCTCCTGCCTGTTTTCAGGTAGCGGTCGGAACCTGGCTCACGGGACGGTCCGCGACGTCGGGAAGCGGTTCCTCCGACGCGGCGAGCTCACGTGAAAGCTCGCCGGCCAGGCGGAACGCCGTCTTGAAATCGTCGCCCTCGCCGAGCGCGGCAAGCCGGCCGATGCGCTCCAGGTGCCGGCCCAGAACACAGTCGTGAATCATCCTGGCCAGCAGCTCCGCGCGCTCCTTGTAGAATTCGGCGAAGAGCCTGGTGAGCAAGGTTCGCGCGGGGGCTGCCAGGCTGGCGAGGGCGCCTTCGCCGCCGGCGGTCGCGGCGGTGCCGGCGGCAACGTCGAAGAAGATCTGGCCGACCGAATGCGTACCGACGTGCAGCAGCGAGTGCGTCGCCACGTCGGCGGCGCCGAACATGCCAATGGAGATGGCCGGGCGGATCACGGCCGTCGCCACCAGGCCCCACTCGATGGCCCTCATCATCCGCGGGTGTTCGGTCTCGAACCGCTCGAGTTCTCCCGCAATCGCCCGGCGATACGTTTCCGTCAAGAGGGGCGTGGCCGCGAGCCGGGCCTGAACCTCATCAAAGGCGCGCCGTCGTTCCGGCCCCGCCAGCACGGGCTCGAGCTCGGTCCGAAGCACCGGGGTCGCCGTCCGCTCCACCAGCTCGAGCTTGGTGTAAATCTCCCCGAGCGTGGTCATCACCAGAGCCGCTTCGGCCTTGATGTAATCGGCTTCCTCCTTGGCGGGGTCGCGCCGGCCGGGAAGCCATTTCATCACCGCGCTGCCAAGCTTGCCGTAGAACCTGTGGACAGACCTATCGAATCGGGTGCGCCGGGGCTCCAGCCAGCGCCAGATTTCACCGGTCACGATATGACCGGGAAGCTCCGGGGCCTCCAGCTTGATCCGGACCGATTGGTGGATCGCTTCTCTTGCCTTGCGATTCTCCAGGGCAAGCGAGCGCAGCTCTTCCAGATAAGCCGGCAGGCCCTCGCGCGGCTCGAGCATCTGGCGCAGAGCCCCGCGCAACGACTGAACCTTGATCTCCGTGAAGCGAAGCTCGGCCAGGTCGCGGCGGGGCTCGGTCGAACCTTGGGACAACGGGTGAAAGGTCAGCCGGTTCTCGCGGGCCGAGGCTCGGTCACGTGGGACCGCGTAAACGTGGGCCGGCCTGGCGCCGGTGCCCTTGCAAAAGGTTTCCAGCCAGCGCGGGCAGTGCTCGTTGTCTTCGGGCCACTCGACCATGTTGAAAATGACCAGAATGGTCTTATCGGCCAGGGCGGCTTCGCGAAAGAAGCGGCGGACCGCGGCATCGTTGAATTTCTGCTGGGTGAGAATGGCGATCAGCACGTCGGCGGAATGACTGATCAGCCGGGCCCGGTCCCAGTTCACGGGGATGGCGCCGTCGACGTCGGGGGTATCCAGAAGCACCAGGTTGGACGGCTGAACACCCGAGGGATCTTCACGGTGGATCAGGCGGTTGGACGGACCCTCCGCCACCGCGTCATCCTCCGAGATCCATGAAGCAAGCTCGAATCCGGGAAACACCCGGGCCGGCTCGTGACGGCGGGAAAAACCCTGGGGAAACAGGCAGACCGGATGCTTCGTCTGGGTGGCGTCAGGATGAACCTGGCTGGCCGGGAAACCGACCAGGTGGTTGAACACCGTGCTCTTGCCGATGTTCGTCCCCCCGGCCACGGCGACGATCAGGTAAGGCGCCTCGGTCACCTGCGGCAGCAGCTTCTGGAACAGGTTGGCATGCCAGGCGATCGTACCGGGTGGTTGCACCCCCAGAACCGTCGCCTCCGCTTCCAGTCGCGACACCGCCCCGGCCAGGTCGGCGATCCGACGTGACCAGGTCGAGTATTCCATGAATGGGCTTCTCCAGGCGGGCGTAACGAGAGACGGAGGCTTTGGTTTGGGACGTCAGACGGGCATTGCTCGACGCGAACACGACGACAAACACGGAATCAGAACACCAGCTCCACCATCGAAAGATCGTCCGCGAAATCGTCTCTGCCCATCAACTCGCGGTCATGAGCGATCAGGAGATCCATCTTCGAGGTTGCCGCGTCATCGTGCGGACCTTGGCCCATGAAGGTCAGAAACTCGCTGAAGGGCCACATGGTCTGGTCGGCTTTCTCGATCTCGTAGGCCCCGTCGCTGACAACGTAAATCTTGGCGAACGAATCGAGGGTGGTGCTGGCCGATTCGTATTCCATGTCGGTGATGGCGCCGATCATCGGTCCCTTGGAATCAAGAATCTGGAGCGTCGCCTGCTCGGACGCTGGGACCACCCAGCAGCAGGGCAGGGGGATGGCCGCCGCCCGAGTAATCGACGCGCCGCGTGGGCTTGTGATAGACCCCGTACCAGATGGTGAAATACAGGCCATTTTGCTGGTCCATCTGAAACGCGTTATTGAGCGCGAAGAGCACCTGGCTGGGCGAGCGGAAATCGGTGTTGGGCAGAGCCTGCGATCGCAGGGCGTTCATGGCCGAGACCGACAGCAAGGCCGCGCCGACGCCATGGCCAGACACATCCAGCAGGTAAAACGCGAAGTGGTCGTCATCCAGCCAGTGATAGCCGAACGAATCTCCGCCCAGCTCGGCCGAGGGCACAAACCGCCAGTCGGTCCTGATCTCGCCTTTCTTGAGCTTGTCGGGCAAGAGCGACTTGACGTAATGGGCCGCCTGCTTCACCTCGCTGGCCAGCCGCTTCTGACTTTCCAGAAGCGCCTGGTAAGCCTCGTTTCGTTGCAGGAGGGCAATGTACCCTTTGGAGTGATAACGAATCCGGGCCAGGAGCTCGAGCCGGTCAGGAAGCTTGACGATGTAATCGTTGGCGCCCAGGGCGAACGCCTCGGCCTTGACGGCCGGCTCTTCCTTGGTGGAGAGCACGATCATCGGGGTTTCCCGGGTTGCCTCGTTGGCGCGGAAGTTCTTGACCAGGGTCAGGCCGTCGATGTCGGGCATGACCAGGTCCTGAAGGATCACCGTGGGCTTGATCCGCGCCGCTTCCTCGATGGCCTTGGTGGGGTCGCGGCAAAAATTGAACGCGATGTCCGGCTCGCCGGCCAGCATCCGGCGGACGGCCTCGCCGATCATCGGCCTGGTCGTCAATCAAGAGCACGGTGACCTTGTGCTGCGTCAACTGCGGCTCGTTACTCATTCCAGCACTCCCAACAGGGCTGACCTCATCGTGATGAGTGGCCGTGGCATCGATGTCGACCAGTCTTGAGATTCGCGTTGCGCGACATGGAAACCAACGCCCACCACACCGGGCCAGCAACATCTCGTTCGACCATTCTTTCAGCGCGGGGTGGGGCGCGTCTGCGCCTGACTTTGATTTTGCTGGAACAGGAGCCCCTCGATCGCCTGGGCGATCCGGGGCAAAGGCAACACCTGCTCGGCCGCGCCAAGCTCGGCGGCGGCCTTGGGCATGCCCCAGACGACGCTCGTCTCCTCATCCTGGGCGATGGTTTTCCACCCCGTTTGCCGCAGCGCGAGCAAGCCCGCGGCGCCATCGCGGCCCATTCCCGTCAAGAGCACGCCGACGCCCGGCCTGGGCCAGTGCCGGGCCACGCTGTTGAAGAAAACGTCGACCGAGGGACGGTAGCTGATCGAGCGCGGCTCTGCCGAGTGATGAAGCCGGCGATCCGCGCCCAGGACGAGGTGATTCGTCGGTGCACGAGAGGAAGGTCTCTCCCTCGGAGGGCTCCATCCCCTCCGTGATGAGCGTGACCTTTCGCCCCGACTGCTCGCCGAGCCATTCCTTCAGCCCCGGCGCGAACATGACATCGACGTGCTGGACGATCACAATGCCGGCGCGAAGCACCTTGGGCAGCCTGGCCAGGACCTCCAGCCAGCGCGAATGGTCCGCCCGTCGAGGCCCCGATCACCACCAGCGGATGCAGCGCCGGTTCCCTGGATCGACCGGTCGGCAAGGCCGCGGACGGCGTGAGCTCGTCCGGGGTTCGAGACGGTGCCTTGCCGATCAGCCTGCCGATCAAATCGATCTTGTCGCAGCAGCGAAGATCCGCCTGTGAGTCTCCCTCCGGTCCCAGCACGGGCGTGTCGACCGCGTCCAGAGCACCGTAACCCATCGCCTGGTAAACCTTGCCGATGTGCCCGCTGACCGTCGCGGTCACCACCAGGATCGGGCAAGGCGATTCGGCCATGATTCGCCGGGTGGCCTCAACCCCGTCGGTGCCCGGCATGAACAGGTCCATCAAGATCAGGTCGGGCCGGTCGGCCCGGGCCATGGCCACCGCTTGCTCGCCGTCCCTGGCAATCCAGGCCACCTCTTGCCCCGGCGCCGAGAGCACCACGCCGCCGTAATGCCTCGCAGGCCATGACCGAATCATTGACGATGCCGATTCTCATCAGGGATCTCGACCGGTTCACAAGAAGAGCGAATCGCTCGAAGACTACTCTACCAGATGTTCGCACCGGCTTGTGAAAACGGGCGATGAGAGCCCGATCAGCGCTGGCGTTTCGTCGGGTGCTCCTTGTTGCTCTGATTCTTACTCTGCCCGGCGCGGCGCAGGCGCGCCGCGGAGAAGTCCTTCGGTACTGAGATCTTCGTTGACGTCGGGCCAGTGGATGCCGTAGCCCCCACCCGCGATTCGCCAGTTCTTCCGTTGGGCCGCGGTGGCGTTGAACAATCGAGGATACCAGGTCAGCGGGACCGTGATGGTCCGCCCGTCCTTCAGAGCAACGCTCAAAGTATCCCTGGTGAACTTCACATCGGCCACGCGCTCATCCGCCGTCAGCGCCAAGATGCCCATGCCAGGCCTCCAATAACATCGCCTCGTGTTCGTCAATACCCTGTGGCTTCTTGCATTTCGACGCCTCAACCCTCCGCTTCCCCGATCAGATCCACCACGGTATCCAGAAACGTCTGATCATGGAAGCTGCTCTTGGTCAGGTAGAAATTGGCGCCGGCGTCGAGGCCGCGGATGCGGTCTTCCTCGCGGTCCTTGTACGAGACGACGATCACGGGAATGCTCCTGAGCCGGTCGTCTTGCTTGATGTGCGACACCAGCCCGATGCCGTCCATCCGCGGCATGTCGATGTCGCTGACGACCAGGTCGTATCGGCCCGAGCGGACAGCGTTCCAGCCATCGACGCCGTCAACGGCGACATCCACCGTGTAACCCCGGTTTTCAAGCAGTTGCCGCTCGAGCTCGCGAACGGTGATCGAGTCGTCCACGACCAGGATGCGCTTGGGCGCGCGTGTTGCCCGGGCGGCTGTCTCGACGGTCAATTTCTTGATCCGCCGGCCGGTCAGAAGATTGTCGATCGAGCGAATCAAGTCCTCGACGTCGATGATCAGCACGGGCCAGCCGTTCTCGAGCACCGAAGAGCTGTTCAGGTTGGGCACCTTGCCCAGCCGCGGGTCCAGGCGGCGTCACGCGCAGGTCGCGCTCGCCCAGGAACTTGTCGACGACCACGCCGAAGCGGTGGCTGCGGTCGCTGGCGACCACGACTGGCAGGCGGCCGTTCTCTCTGGGCGTGACGGGAAGCTCGAGCACCTGGGACGCCTCAACCAGGCCCACCGGCTGATCGTCCAGCAGCATGTGCGGCTTCCCCTCCAGCTCGATCACATCATGACGGTCGAGCATCAAGATCTGGTCGATCCGGTTGAGCGGAAAGGCGAAGGGCTCGGCGGCGATCTCCACCAGCAGGGCACGGATGACCGAAACGGTAATCGGTAGCTGGAGGATGAACCGTGTTCCCTTGCCGGACTGGCTGCTCACGCGCACCGATCCGCGCACCGCCTGCACCATGCTCTGGACGACGTCAAGCCCGACGCCCCGTCCCGAGATCTCGGTCACCTGCTCCTTGGTCGAGAAGCCGGGAAGAAACAGGAAGTCGAGCAGCTCGGCCTCGCTCAGCCGGCCGGCCATCGGCGCGGTGGTGAGCCCCTTTTCCACGACCTTGGCTCGAAGCCGCTCCAGGTCGATACCCCGGCCGTCGTCGCCGAGCACGATTTGCAGCATCCCCGCGCGATGGCGAGCTTCCAGCCGGATGGTGCCCGCCGGGTTCTTGCCCATGGCCCGGCGCTCTTCGGGCGTTTCCAGCCCATGGTCGAGCGCATTGCGGATCAGATGATTGAGGGGGGCCTCGAGCCCGTCGAGAATATCGCGATCGACCCCGGTCGTCTCACCCACCACCTCGAACTTCGCCTGCTTGCCAAGCTGACGAGCCACATCGCGCACCAGGCGCGGAAAGCCGCGGATGCCGTCGGCCAGGGGCCGCATCCGGCTGGTGAGCACCTCGTGATGCAGCCGGCCGGACAGGTCTTCATTGCCACGCGCGAATTCCTCGATCGTCTCGAGCGTCTCGCTCAATCCTTCCACGCAGCGCGCCGCCTCGTGCCTGGCCTTGGACAGCAATTCACGCTCGACGGCCGGTAGCGCCGCCGTCGTGCTGGACAGCCGATCCTCCAGCCGCTGGAGCATTTCCAGGAGCCCGGTCTGCCGCCCCCGCAAGAGCAGAAGTGATTCGACGAACGGACGAAACCGGCGGGTCTGAACAAGTGATTCGCCCGCCAGGCCCATCAGCCGGGTGAGACTCTCGGCAGTCACGCGCACCACGCGGTCGGGTGGCTCGCGCGGCACTGAGCCGGCGGTGACGCCCTGGTAGTGAGGAGCAGAGCTTTCCGCAACGATGGGCGGTGATCGGTCGGGGGCCGGCGGTGCGGCGGTGGGCATCTCGGGCCCGGGCTCAGCGGTAACGCTCGGCGCAGGACTCGGAGCTGGCTCCGGTTTGGGTTCGGTTAGCTGGGCTCGGCGGCGTCTGTACCTGAGGCTGGCCGACCTGCACGGCGGCCAGGTCGGCCACGAGCGTGTCGACCTCCGCGCCATGCGATGACTGCCAGCCCTCCAGCTCGGCCTCCGGAACTTGCGAGACCCGCACCATCAGATCGACCCCGCGCAGCAGCGTGTCGATATGCGCCGGCTGGAGCTTGAGCAAACCCTTTCTGCGCGGCGACCAGACAGTCTTCCATGGCGTGAGCCACTCGCACGGCCGCGTCCAGCCCCACGATTCGCGCCGCGCCCTTCAGCGAATGCGCTGCGCGCATCAAGGGTTCGATCACCTCCGACGTCGCGCTCGATCCCTCCAGCGCAACCAGACCCTGCGACAGCACCGTCAGCCGTTCCTCGGCCTCCATGCGAAACAGGTCCATCATCGAGAAACCGCTCAGGTCGTCGCTCATCGCTCGAGGCTCCTTAGCGCGGCAAAGACCCGTTGTTCGTCAAGAAAGCTGACGCTTTTCCCTTCCCACGAGAGGACCGCCTGGCTGAAGCTGACCTCCGGGTTGGCCAGGGCCGAGGAAACGTTGCGCACCTGGCCGCGAGCGAGGCGGTGAACGCCCAGCACTTCGTCGGCGGCGAAAACCCAGATCTCCGACCGTTCACGATCGCGCAGGACGACCAGATGTGAGCCCGTGGCCGAACTGCCTCCCGACCCTGTCGCTTTCTGACTCTCTGGTGTCGTCCCTTGCGCAAGTGACAACCGATGCGTCTGAGCGTGGGTTCGAGGCCCCGGCGAGGCCTCCACGCCAAGCAGGCCGTGCAGCGAAATACAAAGCTGCAACTGGCCCCGCAGACTGACCAGGCCAATGAGGATGTCACTTGACCGGTGCGGAATCCGGTGTATGGGGCGAGGCATCGTGACCTCGGCGATGGTCTGGGTGCGAAAGGCGAGCCACTCGTCACCGAGCCGAAAGATCAGCACCCCCACACGATCGCGATCGCTCTCGGCGAGGGCCTCGCCAGCCGTGTGCCGGGTGTGTTGCTCCGTGCTGGCCAGCCACTGGGTCCACTCGGCCAGGTAACCCTCGGGAGCGGGACGGTCGAAGAAGACGCGAGCCGCCGAGGCGAACACCGGGCAATTGCGGCAGTGAACGTGCTTCTCGAGCTCGGGACAGCTCCGATCGCCCGCAGTCCCGATCCGGTTCCAGCAATTGGCTCCATAGGGGAGAAGACTTGGAGAGCTGCGCATCGGCTTTCGAGGAATCGCTCATCTCAAGGCGCTCCCTTCCTCGCCTTCAGCTCGGCCCGCTTGGCGCGGCGGCGAAACCCGGCGGCCGCGGCGGCGTCCCCGCGCCGCTCCGCGATCAGGGCCAGGGCAAGCAAGGCCTCATCATGCCCGGGGTCAAGATAAACCGCTTTGTGGAAACACTCCTCGGCCCGCTGCCCTTTGCCCGCCGCCTGGTTGATCACGCCCATCAGGTAGTACGCCGCGGAATTCGGACCCCGCAGCCGCATCACTTGCTCGCAAACCGCAATCGCCTCATCATGCCGCCCCCCATTCGCCAGCTTCGACGCCTCGTCCAGCAGGGAATCGCGGTCCTTCGCTTCAGATTCACTCTGGAGCTTGGGATTCTCCTGGACCTGGGAAAGGCCCTGGACTTTGAAATCCTTCGCGGCTTGAGGATGTCTCTGGTGACTGGAATCCTCCGGCTTCCGCACCGCGACCTTTCGTACCTGGTCTGAAGGTGCTGGCGGGGCTGACGCCGGCTTACGTCGAAAGGCAAAGGCGCCTGGCTCGCCGGCGGAGATGAATCCGGGCTTCGTGCTGGTCAGATCAATCCGGTCAGCGTGGCCGATGATCAAGAGTCCCTCGGCCGCCAGCAGACGATCGAGCGTCGCCATCACGCGTGCCCGCGACGGGCCGTCGAGGTAGATGAGCAGGTTGCGGCAAAAAATCACGTCGTACGCGCGCTTCGCCGATCAGCAGGGTCGGATCGAGCACGCTTCCCTGCAAGAAGCGCACGCTCGCGCGAATCGAGGCGTCGAGCTCGTAGCCCTGGGGATGGTCTTTGAAGTACCTCGCCCGGAATTCCTGATCGTTGTCCCGAAAAGCGTTCCTGGAGAAAACGCCCCGGCGCGCCAGGTCGAGCCGCCGCTGGCTGATGTCAAGGGCATCGACCTGGAATCGCTGCCTGGTCAGTCCGCTTTCGAGCAGAGTGATCGCGATCGAATACGGTTCCTCGCCCCCCGCGCAGGGCATGCTGAGAACCCGCAAAGGCGAGCGCGCCGGGTTGCCAATGCAGAGCGTCCGAGCATGGTCTTGCAGGTAACGAAATGGCAGCTTGTCGCGAAAAAACCAGCTCTCCGGAACCACAACCTCTTCGATCAGAGCCTGAAGCTCGGCCTCCGAGCCGCTCAAGAGTGATTCATAGTCGCTCAGATGGCCCAGCCCGAGTTCGATCATCCTCAGCCTCACGGCGCGAGGAATCAGGCTGGACGCCACGGCGGCCGGGTCAAGCCCGATCCGGGCGGTCAGCATCGCTTCGATCCTGACCATCTCGCCTGGCGTCATTCCGGCTTCGCCTCCTCTGTTTCCCCGTCCAAGTCTTGACTCACACTTGAACCGACGGCCTCGCCACTTCCAGCTCCAGCTCCGTCTTCGGCTCCGAAGAAAGCGGCTCGTAGCGACTCGTCGAGGACGCGGTCGATGACGATCAACTGTGCCATCTCGTGACCAAGCTCGACGATGGAACCAAGGTAAGGAGCCGTGGGAAGCTGCATGGCCGCGGAGATCACCCCTTCCGGCTTGACCGAGACTACATCGCTGACCCGCTCGGCGATGATGCCAAGCAGCCACGGGCGCGGGCCGATCGCAGCTTGCTCGCCCGGACGGCTATCGACCAGCACGATCCGCGTGCTCAGCAGGCTCCGGCAGGGCGCCGAACCGAGCAGAGTTCCCAGGTCGATCACCGGCACGATGATGCCGCGGTAATCGAACACGCCGGCGAGGAAAACCGGCGCATGGGGTAGCCGGCGCAGGTTGACTCTCGGCACCACCTCGACCACGCGCGCGACATCGACGGCGTAGAGGCTCTCGTCGGCTTGAAGAGTCAGCAGCAGCATGGTGCCTCGCCTCGATCGGGTCGAAGACCGGCAGAGCCGTCCTGGTCAGGAATGAAGGGCCGGCGCGGGCGCTGGGCTTGCTTCAGCCTGCCCCACGGTGAACCGCGAAACTTCCTCCTTCAGACCGCCCACGGCCTCGCGCAGGTGGTCGGTCGCCTTGTTGAACTCGCGGAGCGAGACCGAGGTCTGGTTGGCCCCCTCGCTCAGCCTGAGCATGGCCTCGCGAATCTGTTCGGCGCCTTGCGACTGAACCCGCATCCCTTCGGTCACCTGGTCGAACCGCTGGTCCAGGCCCTGCACACCCGAGATGATCTGGCCAAGCTGGCCGCCGATGTGCTGCACCTCGCTGACGACCTGGCGCACCTGCTCGCTGAACTTGTCCATCTCCATCACCCCGGCCGACACGCTGTACTGCATCTCCTTGACCATTCGCTCGATGTCCAGCGTGGCCACGGCGGTCTGATCGGCCAGCCGGCGGATCTCGCGGGCGACGACCAGGAACCCCAGGCCGTACTCCCCCGCCTTCTCGGCCTCGATTGCCGCGTTGATCGACAGCAGGTTCGTCTGGTCGGCGACCTTGGTGATCGTCGTCACGACCAGGTTGATGTTCGCCGCCCGCTCGCTGATCACCGACAGCTTGGAGCTGATCGAGCCGGTCGACTCGGCCAGTTGCCGCATCGTGCGATCCATGCCGACAAGGCTTTCCTGGCCCGTCGAGGCCATTTGCGCGGTCTGGCGGGCAACCTGGTTCACTTCGTTCATGGTCCGCAGCAGCTCCTGGCTGGTGGCGGAAATCTCGTTGACGGCGGCGGCGGCCTCGTTGGTCGAAGAGCCGTAATCGTAAACCGTCTGCTCTTGCTGCCGCGAGGTCGCGGCAATCTCCGTGGCCGTCGACATGAGCGTAACGCTGGATTTCTGGATCCGGCCGATCAGCGAGCGAAGGTCGACAATCATCTTGCGGATCGCCTGCAGCAAGAGCCCAGCCTCGCCCGGAGCTCTGCCGTCGCAGGTGACCGTCAGATCGCCCGCGGCCACGCGGTCCGCCACCAGGGCGGCGTCGCGGATTGGCTGGGTGATCGAGCGGGCCACCCACCAGGCCACCCAGGCCACGGAAACGGCGGTCAGCATCATGAGCAGTCGCGTGGCCGCACGCTGCTGGTTGACCATGGCGAACGCCTCGTCCCTGTCTTGCTTGACCATCAGGCCCCAGCGGAACGAGGGCACGTACGTCCAGGCACCCATGATCGTGACGCCGCGGTAGTCAATGGCTGGCCCGTAGCCTTGCTGGCCTTTGACCGCAAGCTGCATCCCGGTCGCCCGGTTCTCACCCAGCTTCACTCGCCTGCGGAACGCGGCTTCAGGGTCGTGCCGCAGCGGAGCCACGAAAACCACCTCATCCCCCCTGCGCACTCCGACCAGGGTCTCACCGGTCTCACCCAGGCCGTCGTAATCGTTGAACACGTGGTAGAGCGCCTTGTTACCAATCTGCACCACCAGCACACCGATGACCACGCCTTCCTTCAAGACTGGGTGCGCGATGAACACCGCCGGTTCGGGCAAGCCTGAATAGACTTGATAATCCGATACTTGCGCTTGAAGCAGCATCTTCGACCGCTCGAACACATCGGCCAGCTCGGTTCCCTTTTGCGGGCCGGAAAGCAGGTTGTCTCCCACGTCGAGATCTGACTTGGACCGGAAACAGTAACCGCCCCTGGGCGTCAAAGAGGTAAAGATTGGCGTATCCGTAGGCCTGGAGAAAAACCATGGCCGTCGGACGGTATCCTTGCTCGATTCGCTGGCGGTCGGCTTCCCTGATCGAGCCCCTCTCAATGCCCCGCGATATTTCTTCGGTCGCCCGGATCGTGTGCGGAACCTGGCTCAGAACCTCGACGTTGCGCGCGACGCTCCCGTATGAAGTTGTCGAGCTCGAGTCGTTTTGGACGACGAAATCGAAACCAACTGGTTGCGCACGGAACGTTCCAGCGAGCTAACCGAAAGCGAATTGATGACGATGGTCAAAAGAGTGCAGGGGATCAGCGAGATCGCCAAAAACCAGAGCATGAGCCGCGTTGTGATGCTGAGGCGGCTCAGAGACAGCCAGTTCAAGCTCATGGGTTATCAACCTATCTCTCACTGATAAGATCGCGACGGCACCTTGATTATAGCTGAACGCTTTCCCCAGGCGTGAAACCAGCCCGCAAAGTCTAACCCGTTTCCCCAGTTCATCCGCTCTAATCGCCAACAGGGCGTTTTTTCGTCCCAACCGTTCAAGTCTTCCTCATCATGCGATCGTCAAAATACCGATAACCGGATTACCTGAAATCTCTTGCCTGAGCTTCCTGGTCCCGCATATCACTCATGGGGCAAGGAGGGCGGGCAGGGTGCGATCGTGGCGATGACGCCGGTCAATCTTGGGGCACGGAAATGAACAGGTTATCCCTTCCCATCCCCCGTCAGGGGACGGCTGATCGCTCGCGCGGTACCTCCGGCATGCTGACGAAGCATGGGGCTCGGCGGCGAGTATTGCCCTCCCTGGAAACACTGGAGTCACGCCTGGTCCTGAGCGCGCTGGGCGGATCGCCGGCCGTAACGATGCTCTCGGCCGCGGCGACCGATTCGCGGAGCGTCACGATCAACTACCGTGTAAATCAAACCGCGGACGTCAATCAACCCCTCCAGTTCAGCGTCTACCGGTCGACCGACAGCCAGTTTGATTCCAGCGACACGCTCGTCAGCACGTGGACGACCGGGACGCAAGCTCAAGGTCAAGGCCAGGTGAGCGCAACTCTTGATGCTGCCGGGCAACCGGCCGGCGCCCTGGGTATCCATCAACTGACAATCCCCTTGCCCGCGGGCCTGCCGCCTGACCCTCAGAAACCTTACGTGCTGGTCGTCGCCGATCCCGCCATACCAGGGCGCAAAGCGATCCCGAGCAGACGGCGGCGTTCCGAACCTACGTGATCGGCATCGTCACCCACGGCGGGCTCCAGAACACGCACTGGAAGTTCGGGCCGGCCTGGCAAGCCAAGACGGCGGCGATTCTGAAAAGCCAGGGCTACGACGCGGTCATCGCCTACCACTGGATGAGCGACAGCAACCACCCCGGCCGCGCAGCCAGGCAAGGCCCGCGCCTGGCCCGCGAGATCCTCGCGACGGCGAGCCAGTTCCCGAGCGGTGCGCCGGTGGACCTGCACTTCATTGGACATAGCGAAGGTGCTGTGGTGAACACCCAGGCCATCGTGTCACTCGAAAGTACGATGACTCCCGAATTGAAAGCGGGCTACATCAAAGACACGCTGCTCGACCCGCACGCGGCCAACAACGGCGTTGCCGGTCAGCAATACAGCCTCACCGGCGGACCGATGGGCTGGCTGGCCAAGGCAGAGATCGACAGCTTCCAGTCGAAGGCCAAGGACCCGGCCGTGTTCATTCCCTCGGTGGTGAACGACGCCGAGGTCTTCTATCAGCATACGCTTGCGTCTCAATCCCATGGCGCCAACAGCGGAATCTATAACCTGTGGGGTGAAGTGCCGGTGAAGGGACCGGCCCATTACTACAACCTGACGGCCGCCGGCACGACCCACGCCGGCAATACCGGCGTTTCTGAGTGGTACGCGAACTTCGTGGCCCCCACCCTGGCCAGCCAGGCACCCTTGATCCAGACGCTCCAGCTCGATGCTCAGATCGATCACGTTGTGGCCACAACAACGCCCAGCGCACGGTCCACGGCCCGCCAGGGCTCCCTGAGCCCGCAGCCGGTCGTGCAGGACCGCCGCGTGGAATTCTCCGGAACCGCCGCTCCCGGCTCGACCGTTCGGATTTACGTCGGTCCCGCCTCATCACCCTCGAAAATCACCCCGGGCGGCCACACCACGACCGATGCTGCCGGAGCCTGGACGCTGACGACCCATCCGCTACCCTCCGGCCATTATCGAGCCGTTGTCATGTCCTTCTCCCGCGCCTTGCGCACGCGCCGAGGTTTGGCCATCATCCCGACGGTTCCACTTGGAGGATTCGTCATCGCGCAGTCGTCGGTTTCACGGTGAAGCTGGTCGGAAACGGTCCACAGAGCCGATTCTGCGAGAATCGCTCGGCCTAGAGTATTAGCTCTGAGCATTGGAGCGTGTGGGCCGCCCAAAAGAGTCTCGCGAGTCCGACCATCTCGGAACCTCGGATCAATCGATCTCGCCATTCGACAATGTCATCGAGCGAGAGATTGTGCGCCGTTGGTTGATCAGTCTCATTGAGCTCGTTCGGGCGTGGAAGAGTCGAATTCTTTAATTCTACTAATATGATCGACATGCGAACGAGGGTTAGAATGCGGTCTTTGGAAAAAGACCGCGTCTTCGTGTAACGCGCCAGCGTTAATTCTTGCGGGCTTGGTTCGTCCGCTGCAACGGCCGTTCACCGAACCGCGGCACACACGCTCCAACGGGGCTGGTTCCATGACACGTTCAGACGCGATCACCAGGCGGCGACTCATGAAGGCCGGGCTCATCGTCGCCGGAGCACCGTTCTGCGCCGAGGCACTGTTCGACGGGCGCGCCGCCGCAGACGATGAGAAGCTGGCGGAGGTCACACCGATCGGGCCGCGGGAAATCGTAAAAGGCCTCGACGGCATGAGCCGGGTCGCCGAGACGGGGAACACATTCGGCCTCGGGCACAACGCGGCCGCCGTCATCTCCTCGGCGTTCTTTTGCCGCGAACAGAAACTCGACGCCGACACGCAGAAAGAGATCCTGGCCTTTCTCGACGCCCGGCTGCTCAAGAACCCGATCTACGCGGCCGGCCGGCCGAAGGAGGCCGCCGATCCGAAGCTCACCGAGGGTCTGCTTGAAGACCTCGACGCCGGCATCGCCACACTGCGTGGGAAAGGTCACAACATCATCTTCGCGGTCACCTGCCTCAAGGCCCTCCGCGCGGTGCCTGAGGCGGTGACGCCCGAACGGGTCGACGGCCTGCGGAAGATGGTTCGGAGCTTCGGGAAAACAAGGGGCGGGGCCGAGGAGGATCCCGAACCGCCGCTCGTGGGTCTCGACGACGAGCAGAAGTTCGTCCACTTCATCTTCGAGGAATTCCTGAAGGCAGCGGGCGATGGGTTTGACGGGCACGTGTTGACGATCGGGCACGCCCTGGTCGAGTTGCATCGCATGGGACACAAGGAACTGGCCCGCAAGGGCGTGCCGGCCTACTGGGAGTGGTGCCGGGGCTCTCGCGCGGAGTGACGAGGCCGAGGGCGAAGTCCCGCCTGCTCCGCCCCAGGCACCGACCCCGCTCGCCCGCGAGTACTGGGCCTCTCAGGTGAAGCACCGCATCGGCGAGATCGTCAGCAGCCACAGGGTCAAGTACCCCTACAGCTTCTACGCCCTGGCAAAGGACGTGAAGGACGAGGACCTGAAGAAGAGGATTCTGGCGAAGGTGTACCGCTTGACCGCGACTAACTGACCTCGAACGTTGATCGTCCCTTCGCCGCGTCCCCGGGCGAGCAGACGACCGGTGAGTGCCGCGACTAATCGGTGTAGTATTTGTTTTCGTCGGGGAACTCTTCGCCCGCGAGAATCTCGTCCTTTTGCGCCAGGAATTGATCCAGCGGCGGACGTTGCGCAAGTCCAATGGCCCGCTGGCAAGCGTGGGCGAGCGCAAGCATGGTGCTCTCGTCGTAAACGCGGCCGATCATCGTTTGCGGTTTTGGCATGGGGAAACCGTCCTGCGTTTCGAACTTCCTTGGAAAGGTGATCGCCGGATGCCCGGTCATGTTGCCGTACCAATCCCAGCGGTCATCCGTTTCGTGGCCGGGAGTCCATTCGTCGCAAAGCAAGACATCGACGGCCTGCATCATCTTGTCAAATCGCTGCATGACGATGGCGCGCAGCCGATTGAGCTTCAGATAGTCGACAGCGGTTAGAAAATGGCCAAGCAAAAACCACGGTGGCCACCCCTTCACGCCCTTGGGCTCCCCACGACGCGTCAGGTCTTCAAACGCGGCGGCCGACTCGCTGGCCATAAGCCCCGCCGAGAGCTCATTCTTCGGCAGTCCGTAGTCCTTTTTCATGTTGGGTGGCTCGACGGGAACGAGTGTCACGCCCAGCTCGCGCAGGACTCGAAGATGATCCCTTTTTTCGTCTTCTCCGCCTCCTGCGACATACCCCACTCGAATCGTGGAAACCTCCCGCGACGAAGGCCAGACGTACGGCCGATCAACCGACGACGCGTCGCGCGGATCGGCACCGTGGATCGCGGCGAGCACCAAACCGCAGTCGTCAGTGCTCCGGCAGATTGGTCCGATCTTGTCGAGCGACCAGCAGAGTTGCATACAGCCATATCGGCTCACGCGTCCGTACGTCGGTCTCAGTCCCACCGCACCGCAGACTATGGAAGGGCCGATGAGGCTTGCCGTGGTTTCGGTGCCTATGGAAAAGCCGACGAGTCCGGCGGCGGATGCAACTGCGGGCCCCGACGACGAACCCGCTGCGTCTTTGCGCGGATTCCAGGGATTGCGGGTTATGCCGCGATACCACAAAACCGATCCGCCAGCCAATGTGTTGGTGGCCAATTTCGCCACGAGCACCGCGCCGGCATTTTCAAGCCGCTCGGCGACGGCGGCCTTCACGTCGATGATGCGATCGCGGTATTTCCCAACGCCCCACGTCGTGGGGTAGCCCGGGTAGGAGATGATGTCCTTGAGTCCAAAGGGAATTCCGTGAAGCGGTCCGCGATCATGCTTCGCGCGCAATTGCTGGTCGGCGCGCTCGGCTTGTTTCAGCGCCAGCTCGTCCATGAAGGTCACGACACATTTGAGCAGCGGGTCGTAGCGCCGGAGCCGTTCCAGATAGAACTTCGTCAATTCCACTGACGAAATCTTTCGGCTGCGCAAGAGGTTCCCGAGCTGCCGAATCGAACCGAACGCCAGCTCCTCGTCGGAGTCGGGCCGTGAATCCGGATCGGAGACCCGTGCTTCGGTCCCCTGTGCCGGAGATGTCTTGATCTCGTAACCGCGCGGGTCAGGAAGTGACGCGGGACTGGTCAGCGGAGCGAACCGCAGCCCCGGAAGGAGCGAATTGTCGACTTCGATCGGTCGAACGTGTCCCAGATCCTCTCGCGCAAACTTGAACGCATTGACGACCGCTTCCCGCTGGGGATCGGTGAGCTTGATCCCCGCGACCCATTCTGCGTCGGAAACCATTTGTGGCGAAACAGCTCCGTCTCCCGCAGTCGCCGCCAGTGCCCGCTGAAAAACGGCGGTCCCGATTCCGGCGGACCCAAGAACTGCCAGCGCGCTTCGCCGACTGAGCATGATTCAACTCCCTGAAAATGGGTGACGATGACCGGAGCGAAGTCGCGTCAGCTGACCCGCCCCCATCGTCGGCACCAGCAGTTATGTTAGCCCGGCGGCCTCCCCTGCCGCCATCGGCGGGCGGAGGGCGATGACCGGGCGGCTTCGCAAGGCCGGACCCGGTTTCCGGTTTTTATCGGTCAGCTTCGCGGCGTCGGCAAAGACTCTGCGATCGTTGTAACCGAAATTGTGCAAGTGAATCAGGACCGCGATCGACCTCATCCGAACTCACCGCATCAGCTCGAAGCAGGCGGGATGACCGCCGTAGATTAGCAACGAGTGGGGCCGAAACGGCTCCAGAATCTGGTCGGCCAGGTCGAGCTTGCGGCCAGTATCCAGTTCAGTTGCCAGTCGTCAGTTACCAGTGAGATTGAACCAGACGAACGGGGGACGATCGATCGCCACTAGGTGATGGGGATCATGGACATACTATCGAAGAAACTGCAAGACTCAAGCGGATCTGGCGCATGCTTATGTTGGAGAATTGTCGCCTCCGGCTCTTTGGAAATCCGGGTTCGGAAAGGCCGGGCGGCTTGTTGTCGCCGCGGTGGCGGAGGGATCGCGTCAGATTCAGCGGGTGAATCGATCTTGCCGCTTGATCTCGATTGGGCTGCCGCGGCGCATGGAGGGATTATGCAAAAATACACGAATATGTCGAAAATCGCGGAGATGCCGACGGGTTCTCGGACCCAGCTCCGTCCTTGTTTCTGAGGCCATGGCCAGCATGATCGGTAGGTCGGTGAAAAAGGTGAAAAAACAAAGCCAATAGTGAAATTCGCAACATGAATTCTGATGAAGACTTAAGTCAGGCTCAACGGGTGACCGCCCGGAAATCGAACCCAAAGTCGCTCGCACGAGGGGCGATCCGGTCTGGAAACGAAAGCGATGCGACGAATCGGAAGATCGGGTTCGGCGGGATTGACTGACCGGAGCGGTACTATCGGTCATCCGGCGCCTCGCGGCTGGCCTATGAGCAACTTGATCAGCGACGTCGTCTCGGGCGCGATCTGGCCCTGCTCGTAGGCTCGCTTCGCCCCCTCGGCGAGGGGTACCCATTCCTGAAGCTGGGCAAGTCGACGAGCATCAGCGGGGTGGTCGGAGAGGATCTCGGGCAGGTGGACACGACCGGCGGACGCCTCGCGCATTCGCTCCCAGAAGGCAATGGAGGCGTGCGGGTCATAGCCGGCGAAGGTCGTGAGGAAGACGCCGATGTGGTCGGCCTCGGTTTCCTGAAACCGATTGTACGAGAGGCCCTCGAGCGCGTCCCCGGCGTCAAGGATGTGGAGGATCGACTGACGGCGCGAGACATCGAGCTTGCCCAGCCGGCCGCCCACGGCACGCAAGGCTTGGAAATCGGAGGGGTTTCGCGCGATGCGTTCGCTGGCGTGATGCGCCAGGGCGTGTGCCATCTCGTGCCCCATGACGGTTGCAAGCTCGTCATCGCTGCGGACGAAGCCGAGCAACCCGCCGAAGACAATCACCTTTCCCGCGGGGAGGCAGAGTGCGTTGATGCGATCCGAATCGACGACGCTGAATTCCCACTCGAATCGGTAGCCTTCTTCGCGCAGATTGATTTCTCGCATGAGCGGTCGAATTTGCGTGGCCCGGATGAGCCGGTTGCCAACCTGGTGAACACGGCGAGCGGCCGGATGGTCACTCGGAATGACCTCGGCCTGCGACAAGATTTCTCGGTAAGCTTCCCGCCCCAGCTCGAGCTCTTCGTCGGGCGAGAGAGCAAGCACCTGGGGCCGGTGGCCCGGGCCTCCGCCTCCGTTATCACTGCCGCCAGGCGAACAGCCAGCGGAAGCCATCAAGAGCCCACAGCACAGGGTCAGTGGCAGAGTGACGAGCGGCAGCCATCGAGTCGTTGCGCAATGGTGCTTCGCCATGTGAGGTTCGTCTCCTCAAAGGGCGCGAATGGCGGCGATCGGTACAGCCAAGTCTGGTGGTGCATTTCACATGCCAAGGCTACTCGGGTTCCTTCCCCGCCCAACGAGTCTCGCGAAATCCTTGGTCCGGCGGAGTATGAGTGTCCGCAATGCGTTACAATCGCGACTGAGATCGACTGTCACGTCACGTGGTTTATCCTGGGAGTAGACTCGCCCGTGAGCCTGCCGGATGATCCCGCCGACCTGGAGTTCTCGCCCGAGCAGATGCGGGCGATGGGTGAAGCCACACTCTCGCGGGTCATTGACCACATTGCCACACTCGATCGGCAACCCGCTTGCGGGGATGTGCAGGCTCACGAGCTGTGCCGCGCGATGCGTGAGCCAGCGCCTGAATCTGGCACCGCTCTGGAGAGTCTTCTTGAGCCATTGTTTCGCGACTGGATTCCGCGCTCGTTCAACGCGGCAGGGCCCGGATACCTGGCCTATATCCCCGGTGGCGGATTGTTTCCCGCGGCGCTGGCAGACCTGATCGCTGACGGAACGAACCGCTACACCGGTGTCTGGCAGGCCGCCCCAGCGCTCGTGCAGTTGGAGGCGAATGTCCTGGACTGGTTCCGTGACTGGATGAGTTTTCCCCCCACCGCACGTGGTCTGCTCACGACCGGCGGCTCGATGGCCGGCTTCAACGCCCTTCTCTGCGCCCGCGAGCGACTGCTGGGAGCGAACCTCCGCGAGGGCGTTCTCTACACCTCGACCCAGGCACATGCCTCGGTTGTCAAATCGGCCAGGCTGGCGGGGATCCTGGCCGACCGGGTGCGGATGATCCCGGTTGATAAAAGTTTTCGGATGCGGGTTGATGCTCTGGGAGAGGCGATTGCCACGGACCGCCGGGCCGGCCTCCAGCCCTTTCTGGTCGCCTCGACGGCCGGTACCACCAACACAGGCGCCGTCGATCCACTCGACCAGATTGCCGACCTTTGCGGCCAGGAGGGGTTATGGCACCATGTGGACGGGGCCTATGGTGCGTTCTTCCACATGGTCGAGCCGCTGCGCCCGAACCTGGCCGGGTTATCGCGTGGAGACTCGTTGACGCTCGACCCGCATAAGGGGCTATTCCTACCTTATGGCACCGGCGCTCTCCTGGTGCGCGACGGCGCGGCCCTGCGCGATGTCCACTCAGTCCACGCCGGCTACATGGCACCGATCGCCGATGAAGAGTTCTATGACCCAGCACAGTACGGCCCGGACCTGTCGCGTGGTTTCCCGGGTCTCCGGGTCTGGCTGGCGATCAAGCTCCTGGGTGCTGCCCGCCTGCGCGCTGCGCTTGCCGAAAAGCGTGAACTCGCGGTGTGGGCCGCCGAGCGGCTTGCCCGGGTGCCGGGTGTGGTGATGGTTGCTCCGCCGCAACTGTCGCTCTTTGCCTTTGCGCTCGATCTTCCCGGTGTCTCGACTGCCGGCCACAACGCGGCGACACGGCGCTTGCTGGAGCGGGTCAACTCCCGCGGACGGGTCATGTTGACCGGCTGCATGACGGGTGGCCGGTTCCTGGCCCGTGTCTGCATCCTCAGCTTCCGCACGCGCCGGCGACATGTCGAAGAGGCCGTGGAGCAGATCATCGAGGAGACCGCGGCGGTCCTTGCCGAATCGGCACATCGAAAGTGATCGGAGTGAGACCTCGCCGGGTCTTACCAAGGAGGCCGCGGCACAAACCGACGAGTCTCATGGCCCCATCCTTCGCAACCTGCCCTCACGGCTTCGTTTGCTCTTTCTGAACTGCCGGCAGCCGATCCGCCGCCACGTCCGCCGCGTGGAGGTCGCCAAACACGGCTCGGTAGGTCTCCTTGCCTTTGGGCTGGTACCAGAAGAGGATCTTGTCGGCATCGCCGAGCTTGATCCCGCTCGGCGTTATAGCCGTGATGTCCCTTGGAATTGAGCAGAAGAATCTGAACACGGACAACGAGGTTCACCAGCCGGAACATCCTGGGATCAGCTAGGGTCCCTGAATTTTCTCATCCTTGAGCTTCTCACCATAATCAACCCAGTCGTCAATCTGCTTCGGGAACTTGCCACCAGCCTTCTCCGCGTACATCCGCAACAACCTCGCGACGGCGGTCTCTGGAGTACCATCATCCTTGTCGTCCGCCACGCTCAAATTCTGCTTCTGCAGTGTGTATCCCTGGGGGGCTCGAGGCTGAAGAGCGAATCGTCGAGTTTCGGATCGAACTGGAAGTCGCTCATGATGCTACGGTAGGTCTGACCGCCTCCGAACTTGCCGCTGATTTCGATCTGGATCGGGAGCTTCGTCTGGGGATCGACCCAGATCAACATCTCTTGACCGGTAGCTTCCTTGACCCGGAAGCCCTGCGTCTGGATCTGGCCGATCTTCTTCTCCCCCACGGGCTCACCCTTTTTCTGGGCGAGATTCCGCAGGCCTTCCGCCGTGCCCGCGGCCTGATCTGGACCGGCACCTTTGGGTTCGCCCGGCAGGCTGCCATCCATCAGCACGGCCGACTTGGCGGCTGGGTCAAGGATCAGCCGCTTGCCAGCTTTCGGGTCGAAGATGATGACAGGACCCCCGGCGGGCAAAGCCTCGGTACGGAGAAGTCCTGGCTCCTTGAAAAGAAGCTGGGTCTTCACCGGGGTCTTCACGCCCGGGAGTTCCATGGTCATTAGGTAAGCAAAGCTGTGAGCATTCTGAAGCCTCTGCGCCACCTCCTCGAACGCCACGGGAGCCCCTACCAGATAGGGACCACCGAGGTAGAACAAACCGCTGGCAGCCACAAGAAACGCTGCCGCCACCTTCAGGATCGCGAACATGGTTTTCCTCCTGGGAAAGATTATGGGTTTGGGCGAGCTCGCCGCCGCCTCAAGGGCAGCCTGCGTCCGGGCGAGCGTTTCCGCCGACGGTCCGTTGGCCATTGGTGTGTGTTTAAGGGCGGCGACGGCGCGAGCGAGGAGGTCGTCGTCACGGGAAGAGCCGTGAGTTTGATTTGCGCTCATGGTTATGAGACCTCCTTTCGCAGGCTCGCCGGCCGGGACTCGTGAAATGCCGCCAGAAGCTGGTGAAGCCGCTTCCGCGCCCGATGCACAAGCACGCCGACCGCGTCGATCGAGATCGCCATCTGGCAGGCAGTTTCCTGATAGCTCCAATCTTCGATGCAATGGAGACAGAACGCCTGTGCCTGTTTAGGTGGAAGCTGGCCCAGGACTTCGCGGAGCCTTTCGGCGAGCTCTAACTCCTCAGCATTTTGCGAGGGAGACGGGGAGTGATCGGGAAGTTCCTGCCAGTCGGACAGTGAGCCGGATCGCTTCTGCCGGTGTCGCAGGCGCAAGCGATCGACCGATCGCGATGTCGCCAGCCGCTGGAGCAGTCCACGCCAGTTGCGCACATCCTGGCGCCGGGAGACTTCCAGTGCGGCCAGGCAGGCTTCCTGAAAGCACTCATCGGCGTCGGCGCGGTTGCCCAGGAGCCGATAGGCCGTCTGCCAGGCCGCTGGACCGTCTCGGCTCAGGATCTCTTGCCAGTTTGGCATCGGCTTCTCCCGCCGTTTCCGGTCGTCTTCAACAGGATAGTCGTTCCCGGCGCTCTTTTTCTTACAAGGCGGTCATCTCAAATGGATCCAGGGCGCGATGGCTTCGGGCTGAGACTCTGCTTTAACGGCTGGCGCGAATGTGACATTTCTAGCTTTGGCACGCATGGCGCCCGCGTAGAGATCGCTCTGTTGAGCGCTTGAGCCGTTGCGATGGAGGTATATTGAAGCAGGACATGCGCAGGATTGGCTGGTTGGCTCGTGATCGAAAAAGGAAAGCGAGGATGATTCCGGGTTCTCAGCCCGCGGGGAGACGTTCACGCTCGTCTTACCCGATGCTCTCATCAGGCCCTTGCGCCACGGATGCTCTCGATGCGAACCGCCCGCGTGCTCCGCGCTCTTCTCCGATCGCTGGCAAGGCCGAACCGCCACGGGATCTTGAAACGAAGATCGAATCGGAAGCCTTCTCCCTTCTTTCTCCAGGTTCTGGAACCACGCCTCGCCCTGAGCGCACCCGGCGTTACGCCGCCGGTTATCATGCTCTCGGCCATGACCACCAACTCGAAGAGCGTGACGATCGATTATCGCATTGACCAGGCACCCGTTCCCGGCCCTTCGTCTGTCCTCCAGTTTGGCATCTACCGATCGAGCAACCCCCAATTTGATGTCAGCGCCAGCCTGGTCAGCACGTGGACGGCCTCCGCGCAAGGGCAGGCGGGGTTACCGCTTGACGACAACGGCCAGCCTGCGGCGGCGCTGGGAACCCACCACTTGACGATTCCCTTGCCCGCGGGCCTGTCGCCTTATCCGCTGAAACCTTACGTGCTCGTCGTCGCCGATCCCGCAACGGGTACGGCCACCCAGGACCCGGAGCAGACGGCGGCGTTCCGGACTTACGCGATCGGCATCGTCACCCACGGTGGGCTCATCAACTCGAGCTGGAAGCACGGCCCTCCCTGGGAGCTTCAGACGGCCGTCATCATGAAGCAGCAGGGCTACGACGCGGTGATTCCCTACGCCTGGGTCACCGACAGCAGCAAGCCTGGCGCGCGGCCAGGCAGGGGCCGCGTCTGGCCCGAAAGGTTCTCGAGACGGCCAGCCACTTCCCCGCCGGCGCTCCGGTCGATTTGCATTTTATTGGCCATAGCGAAGGAACCGTGGTGAACACCCAGGCCATCGTCGCGCTGGAAAAAAACATGACGCCCCAGCTTCGGTCGGGATACATCGAGGATACGCTGCTTGACCCGCACGCGGCCAGCAACAGCGTCCCCGGCCAGTTCAGTGTCTCGGGTGGACTCCTGGGCGCGCTGGCCAAAGGGCTAATTCATCGCTACCAGGCGCAAGCCCACGATCCGACTGTCTTCATTCCTCAAGGGGTTGATGCCGCGCAGGTCTTCTATCAGCACACGAAGGCATCGCATGATCACGGCGTCAATCAAGGACTATACAACCTCTGGGGCCAGGTTCCCGTTCCCAACCTCAGCGGCAACCCGATCGCTTACTACAACTTGACGGGCGCAGGGGCGACCCACTCGGGGAACTACGGCGTGGCGCTCTGGTATCGCAACTTCGTCGCCCCCACGCTGGGCAGCCAGGCGCCACTTCTTCAGACGCTACGGCTCGAGGGGCAGATCGACCAGGCGACGACCCTGGCTGCCAGTTCCCGCGCGGCGAATCGAGTGCGCGTGCAAACCTGGGACCCGGTGCGAATGGCCCAGAACGCTCAGCCCGAATTCTCTGGCACGGCCGCGCCTGGTTCAACCGTTCGGGTTTACCTGGGACCGGCGTCGAACCCGTCGGTCATTTCCCTTGCCGGGCAAACGAAAGCTGGCGCGACCGGCGAGTGGACCTTCACCCCGCGCTCCCTGAGAAGCGGCCGTTACCGAGGAATCGCCATGGCATTCCAGCGCGCCTTGCGCACGCGACCGGGTTTGACCATCGTGCCCATGACGCCGCTGGGACGGTTCACGGTCGAAGACGTACCGAACAGGTGAGCCGACGCCTGGCGATCATCTCGATTTTCCGTTCGCTTGCTCCATGCCGATTCCGACGGTCTTCCGCCCCGAGAGATCGTGCAGGACGAGCCTGTCGGGCTCTACGCATTCTTTCGCCAGTTGACGCACATGATCGTGATGTGTGAACATGATGACCTGAGTTCGGAGAGAGAGATCGGCCAGGGCGCGCAGTGCGGCGGCGGCGCGGTTGTCGTCAAACTGGATCAAGACGTCATCCACGATCAGGGGAACCGGATCGTTCTTTTCAAGGTAGGTTTCGAGGCTGGCCAGGCGCAGGGCCAGGTAGAGCTGATCGGCGGTTCCCAGGCTCAAACCGGCAATCCCGACCGCATCGGTCCCGCCGGGGCGGACGGCCAGGAGCACCGCCTGGTCGTGGTCGTCATAATCGATTCTCAGGCTCTCGAATGAGCCCAGCGTTAACTGCTTGAAGAAGGAGGCGGCGCGATCGAGCACGGGGCCCTGGCTCTGGCGACGATAACGTTCGATCGACTCATGAAGGACCACCGCGGCCAGGCGGAGGCGGGCATATTCGTCAACCTCCAGCGCCAGGCGGGCCTTCAACTCCTCGGCAGCCTCGGCGGCTTGGGCGGCACGGTCGGAGCCATCCATCCGCTTGAGGATCTCGTGCTCGCGGCCGATAGCTTGGTTGAGCTCATTGCGCTCCTGGTCAAGCCGTTGGATTTCCTCAGCCAGAGCCTGGATCTGGTCGGGCAGACGATCGAGATCGAGTGCCAGCGCGGCGCGGCGGAATTGATCCGGGGGATCATGACCGCAAAGTTCCTCAATCTGTTCATCAAGGAGCTTGAGCTGGTTGCGAAGCTCGCGTGCAGATCTCGATCGCTCTTCGGCCGCGGGCAAGTCACCCAAGTGATCACACCGAGCCTCGCGACAGAGAGCCGCCAGTTGCAGGTTTGCCTCTTCGAGCTCGCGATCGGCTTCTCGAGCGCTCGCAACCTCGGCATCTCGCTGCTTGGTCAAGGCCTCCTTGCCAACGCGCGTCTCGTCGGCGGCGCGAAAACGCCGTAAGAGTTCCTGGGCCGTCGTCTCGTCGGAAGGCGAGCCTGTGATCGCGCGAGAGGTGAGATCGGGCGCAATCCGACGGCAGAGATCGCGAACCTCGTCGGCGAACCCGGCGGCCTCGCGCCGCAGCCCCGCGAGCCGCGCCTGGGTCTCACGGGCTTCCTTGAGCCTGGTCTGAAGCTCCGAGGTCTGGTCGAGCATCTCACGGGCTTGTTCGACTGTTACGTCCGCGGTCTGGCAAAGCGGCTCCAGCGCGGTCATCCACTGGGCGTGCCAGGCGGTCTGGCGTTCTTCCAGGGTGAGAAGCCGGGTTCGCTCCGAGTCGAGTTGCCGTCTCAGCTTGGAAGTCGACGAGGCAAGGCTCTTGCGCCGGGTCTCGATCTCGGCGAGGCGCTCGAGTTCTGCCTGGGCGCTGTCGCGCAACGAGGCCAGCGACTCGCTTGAACAGGAACGTTTGCCGGTCAGTTCCTCAAGGTGATGGCCAAGTTTCTGGCGGTGGGTGGCAAGCTTGCTCTCAAGGGTTTTCACCTCATCGCGCAGGACCTGGATCTCCGCGGCCTGCCTGATCAGTTCTTTGCGCGACACCAGCCAGGCACGCATCTCGCGAGATGAAGAGGGCTCGCTCACGAGCCCTGCCCAGGTCTGTTTCCAGCGCTCTTGAAGCAGCCCGGCATTCTGAGCAAGCCGTGTCTGCTCGGCCTCCAGGTATTCCAGCTTCCGCCCCGTCTTATGCAGAGTTGCCAGCGCGGCGGCCTGCTTGGCGACACGTTCCGATTCGCGGCGTAATCGATCGGCGTGCGAGTCGGCCTGACTGATCGACTGCTCGAAGCCATCGGCCAGCGGCTGGGGGGAAAGAGTGGTGGCCCCACCGAGGTCCACCCATTCGCTGGTTTCTTGAGGGCTGGGAAGACGGCCGCTTTCCCAGGCGCGACGGATGATTTTCCAGAGGCGGTCGCGCATGCCGCGGACGCGCGTCAGGTCGTCCTCGGTGGGCACCGCGCCGCTGGTTTGCCGTAAGTGTTCGAGCCCGGCCTCGGCTTCGGCTTGCTCGGCGGCCGCGCTCTTGGTCTCTGTGCGGAGCTGCTCCTGCTCTTTGTGCACCTGCGCGAACTCTACCTCAAAGCGATCGACCGCCTCGGCAGTCGGGACTGCGGCTGCTTGCAGATCTTCTAGCGTCCCCGTCCAGTACGGAAGATGGGCAAGGGCCCGCGCCGCTTGGGCTTCTGCTTGTGCGAGCCGGGCGCGCAGGTTTCCAGGCTGCCTTCCAGGTCGCCCTGATCGAGCGCCTGCCTGAGTGCCAGCTCCAGCGATTCCGTTGGTCTTGGCGGAGCCAGGCCGTCGAACTCCGCTTGCTCGACGGCAAGTTGTCCCGTGAGATCGCAAATGCTTTTTTGGACCTGCGAAAACTCGGCGGCCAGCCTGGTCCACTCGTTCGCCAGGTTCTGGATCGAGGTTTTCTGCGAGCGTGTTAAGCGGAGTTTCTCGCCGCTGGCGATCACGTCCTGAAAGAGCGCGTCGAGAAACTGCTGCTCTGCGCTCTTCTCTGCACCATCATGGGCTCTGGCCGCCGATTCCATAGGTAGTAGCTCGGCCAGCAGATCGGAGGCGCTCGCGAGGATCTGGCGTAGTCTTGCTTCCTCCGCGGGGATCGCCGCCGGGCCTTGCGGTCAGCCGCCAGCCCGTCTCGGAGGCTCTCGATGGCTTCTGCCTGGGCAAGCAGCTCTTGGGGAACGATCATCAGAGCGATCTGGCGGTCGAGCTCGGCGATCGCCTCGGCCGCGCGGGCCCTGGCCGCGCGGGCGGACTCTTGCTTGAGCGATGCCTTCAGTCGAGTCTCCGGAAACGCATCGGGAAGCAGCACGACGTCGCCAAGCTGGGCCAGCGCTTGCTCGTGACCACGCCGCCGGGAAAGCAGCGGAAACGCTTCCTTCTGCCGCTCCAGACGGCGCTTCTCAGCCTGGATGGCCGCCAGATGGTTCTCAACGATTTCCAGTCGGGCCACGGTCTGGCACCGAGCCTCTTCGTGCGTTGTCCACTCGGTGCTGAATAACGAGGCCTCCCGCTTGAGGTCGTTGGCTTTCTTGAGTTCGATAAGATAGGCGTTGATCGTCGACTTCGAACCTCCGGGCTTGAACAGATCTCCAATTTGCTTATTCAACTCACGCTGGACTTCCAGCAAGTTCTTGAGGCCGCCGCCAGCCTGGAAGAGCAGCGTACCTAGCTCGCCCCCTCCTTGCAGAATCGCCGTGCCTCCCTGCACGAGCTCGTCATGATCGAGTGCGAACCGGCTTCGAAACTCGGATTCGGTCAAGCCGTTCAAGACTTGCTGGATCGTGTCGTCAGGCAGCGTCGTGGCGCCGTCGGCGGCCAGCAGCGTGTTGCGGTTCCCTTTGCGGCGGACGAACTGATGCGCCTCGCCATCGCGGCCGCGCACGGTGAGCCCGATTCGCATCTTCGCGTAAGAATGAACAAAATCATCCGTCGACTGGCTGGGAATGCCGAAGAGCGCCTGCCGCAGCCCTCGCAGCGCCGAAGACTTACCCGCCTCGTTGGGCCCGTAAACCAGGTGCAGCCCGTCATGGCCGCCCGAAAGGTCAAGCACAAGGTCGGTAAACGGGCCGAACGCGACAAGGGCAAGCTCGAGGATCTTCATGGGATCGGGGGAAATGGTACTGAACGGGGGGACGCTCTTATCTCATCACGATCATACCGTGGTTCCTGCTAAGTGTCATCCTGCTCACAGCGATGCGCCGCGTTTGGCTTTCGCTCGTGATGTGATTCATGGGATCGTTGAGAGAAGAAACCCTGAGGCGAAGTCCAGCTTTTCAGCAGTTCCTCGACGACCGCTCGAGGAATCGAGAACCCCCCGCGGCTCGGTGTGATCGTGATCCTTCCTGCGTACGGGCCCTCGATAGTTACTGTGTGTTGCCCAGAAAGCACTCCAACCGTCCCGCTCGAGGGAGACAGGCGGTAACGGTCAAGTTCCCTATGTGCCACTGACGATGTAGTTGACCGCCAACGGATCCGTCAGACTCCCGTTGTTTGCCGGCGTCAGCGTGACGGTGCCGATCTGAGTCGGAGTGATCGTGAAAGTCTGGGAAGCCGCGGAATTCGAGAACGTCAACACGATGGGCGTTGCGAGACCCCCGCCGCTGGGCGTGATCGTGATCGTTCCGCTATACACACCGTTGGGCGTCACCGTGAAGGTGGTACTTGCCGTATTGACCGCTCCACTGGACGGGCCCGTCAGCGTGTACGAACTTGCCGCCACAGAAGACAGGCTTCCCACCACGATCGACGGCTCTGTCGCGGCGTAGGGGCGAACGTCGATGTAGCGGAGATAAAGCCCGTCGGTCCACCCATCCGTGAACGGATCGCCGACCAGCAGTTGACGGCCGGCGCCGAAACTCCCTACCGAGAACTTCGCGATGATGGCCGGTCCACCAATGATCGTCCCATCATCGGCGTAGGTGGCCTTCAGCATGTAGTTCGTGCCATCGTCCGAGATACTCGCCACGACGTCCCGCGCGTTATCTGCGGGCAGCCACGTGACGGTCGTTGTCCAGGACGAGCCGTTCCACCAATAGCGGGTCGAACTGTTATCCCAGTAGGTCAAGCCAATGTCGCCCGTAGTAGTGGTTCGGTCGGGGGAGCTCCTGAGAATTTCGACTCGCCGATTGCTAGCCAAACTTGTGCTTGTCCCTGGTGCCGGCAGACTCGCGGCGTTATAGAGGCCAAGAATAATCGGCGTCGCGTTATTGCTTCGATTCGCCGTGATGATCGAGCGGGATTCCGCGACAAATGTCCCCGCATCCAGCGCTCTGCCGGCGATCGCCGCATCGGCCCCGGAGTTGTCCCGCGAAAGAAGCAGACCGCCCTGCTTGGGCTCGCTGTACACGAAGTATGCATGACCGGTGCTGCCGGTTGTGTCATACCGTTGGATGATGTTGAAAAACGACGTCCCGTTTTGGTCATAGGAGAAGTCGGACGCCTCGAGTCCGTATGAGCCGCCAGGTCGACCGATGACGGGGTTGGCAGACAGCTTGGTGTATGGGCCGCCCCGTGATGACGCTGTCGCAAAGCCTATCTGCGAGTCGTTGGTTGTGGCGTTGCGGGAGCCGGCATACTCAATCACGTAGCTGCCGTCCGGGAACTGCAAGCACTTAGGAGTCGTGACTCCGTTGAAGTCCCATTGTGCCGCCTGTGCCCGGGCTAATGAGAGCGTTGCCCGAATTCAGCGCCGTCCAGTTCACCAGGTCGGTGCTGGCCGCACCATAGCATGCCGATTTACCTCCTGCCCCATATCCCTCGACGGTCATCATGTACGTGCCATCGACACACTTGATGACCCAGGGATTACCGATATTGGTGCACGCTCCGCTGCTTTGATCGTTGAAAATGCCCGGGGCGACGATCTTGGAAATCGCGCTCCACGTGGTCAGGTCCGGAGACGTCATCATATCAACTGAGAGCGGTGGAGTCGTGCCTCCGCCCGACGTCCAGCCATATGTCAGAAAGAGATAGTAGGTCGAGCCAATCTTGATGCAAGAACTGGGATATCCGCAATGCACCGGGCTCGGTGGGCTGTAGATCTGAGTGAAGTTAGACCACGGTCCGGTCGGGGAGGTCGATTCGCACCGCCACGTGTCGATCGGGGCAGAGTTGTCGCTCGGTCGGCGGGCAAAGAAGGCATAGTACTTGCCGTTGATCGGGAGCACCCTGTCGTTGGCGTCCCGGACCAAGGAGAATTCTCGGACGCCCGTGTAGTTGCCCGCCGGGACTCCCGCTGCGGTCAGAGCGGAGATTGAGAGGGTCGGCGACTCGGCTATACTCCAAATGTCCAAGTTTCTCGGATCACTAATCGAGGTTGCTCCAGGATAAACGGTCGCCGCAGCGGTTGGTCCCCCTAGGGCGGTCGAGAGGTCGCCCCAATTTGAATCGAAGCCGGTCCCGTGGGTGAAGACGGCCGCGAAGTTGCTCACGGCCGTCGCCGAGCTATTCCCGTAGTAGAGACGGTGTGTGTCGCTCGTATTCTGCGCGAGATAATAGACCGTCGCCGTCTGGCCAGCGCTGTCGTAGCCGAAAAGCCAGATCGGCAGAACCGTGCCCGTTGTCACGTCGTAGACGCGAACGTCCGAACCGTCTGGCTTCGCCAGCGAGAAATCGAAGTTTGATGACGTCAACGTGACCTTCGTCACGAAGTTCGTTAGCGACGTGGAGTTGCTGTCAGTCAGCGAGCGGTAATATGCCCAGCCTGGGAGCACGGAGGATGTGCCTGTCACGCTAAAGGTAAGGTTCGAGGGGTCTGCCAGACTCTCGCTGTTGGTCGGCGACAGGGTGACGGTGCCGGTCTGGGTCGGGGTGATCGTGAAGGTCTGGGCAGCCGCGGAATTCGAGAAGGTCAAGACGATGGGAGTCGTGAGTCCCCCGCCGCTGGGCACGATCGTGATCGTTCCGGTATAGACACCGTTGGGCGTGACCGTGAAGTTGGAACTTGCCGTGTTCACCGTGCCACTGGAGGGACCCGTGAGCGCGTACGAGGTTGCCGCTGCCGCCACAGAAGTCAGGCTTCCTACCGCGATCGACGGCTCTGTCGCGGCGTAGGGGCGAACGTCGATGTAGCGGAGATAAAGCCCGTCGGTCCACCCATCCGTGAACGGATCGCCGACCAGCAGTTGACGGCCGGCGCCGAAACTCCCTACCGAGAACTTCGCGATGATGGCCGGTCCACCAATGATCGTCCCATCATCGGCGTAGGTGGCCTTCAGCATGTAGTTCGTGCCATCGTCCGAGATACTCGCCACGACGTCCCGCGCGTTATCTGCGGGCAGCCACGTGACGGTCGTTGTCCAGGACGAGCCGTTCCACCAGTAGCGGGTCGAACTGTTATCCCAGTAGGTCAAGCCAATGTCGCCCGCAGTAGTGGTTCGGTCGGGGGAGCTCCTGAGAATTTCGACTCGCCGATTGCTAGCCAAACTTGTGCTTGTCCCTGGTGCCGGCAGACTCGCGGCGTTATAGAGGCCAAGAATAATCGGCGTCGCGTTATTGCTTCGATTCGCCGTGATGATCGAGCGGGATTCCGCGACAAATGTCCCCGCATCCAGCGCTCTGCCGGCGATCGCCGCATCGGCCCCGGAGTTGTCCCGCGAAAGAAGCAGACCACCTTGCTTGGGCTCGTTGTATACGAAGTATTCATGACCGGTGCTGCTGGTTGTGTCGAACCGCTGGATGATGTTGAAAAACGACGTCCCGTTTTGGTCATAGGAGAAATCGGACGGCTCGATACCGTATGAGCCACCAGATCGACCAATAACGGGGTTGGCAGACAGCTTGGTGTACGGGCCGCCCCGTGACGACGCCGTCGCAAAGCCTATCTCCCAATCGCTGTTGGTGGTGTCGTCAGAGCCGGCATACTCAATCGCGTAGGTGCCATCCGGCAACTGGATGCATTTGGGATTCGCGGTTCCGTTGAAGTCCCATTGTGCCGCCTGTGCCCGGGCTAATGAGAGCGTTGCCCGAATTCAGCGCCATCCAGTTCACCAGGTCGGTGCTGGCCGCACCGTAGCATGCCCATTTGCCACCTGGCACCATCCCCTCGACGGTCATCATATAGGTGCCGTCGGCACACTTGATAACCCACGGATTTCCGATGTCCGTCACCGACCCGCCTGTCTGGTTGTGGAAGATGCTCGGGTCGATGATCTTGGAAATCGCGCTCCACGTAGTCAGATCCGGGGACGTCATCACGTAGACAGCAAGCCCAGGAGTGGTACCTCCACCCGAGGTCCAGCCATAAGTCATGAACAGATAATACCTCGAACCCACCTGGATGCACGAACTGGCATAGCCTACATGGATGTTGGTTGGTGGGGTATACACCTGAACGAAGTTCGACCAAGGTCCGGTCGGGGAGGTTGACTCACACCGCCATGCATCGATCGGGGCCGTGCTGACGCTCGGTCGGCGGGCGAAGAAGGCATAGTACTTGCCATTGATCGGGAGCACCCTGTCGTTGGCGTCCACGACCAAGCTGAACTCTCGGACGCCCGTGTAGTTGCCCGCCGGCACTCCTGCCGCGGTCAAGTCCGAGATCGAGAGGGTTGGCGACTCGGCCAGCCCCCAAAGATTGAAGTTTCTCGGATCGCTCGTCGAGGTTGCCCCAGCATACGAAGGTGCCGCGGCAGTTGTCCCCACCGCGGCGGTGGAGACGTCAGCCCAACCCGAATCGAAGCCGGTCCCGTGGGTGAAGACGGCTGTGCTGTTACTCACTGCCGTGGCCGAGGCGTTGCCGTAGTAGAGACGTTCCACATCGCTCGTGTTGGTGGTGAGAAAATAGACGGTGGCCGTCTGGGCAACACTGTCGTAGTTGAAAAGCCAGAGAGGTAGAACCGTGTTGGACGTCACATCGTAGACGCGCAGGTCCGAGCCGTCCGGCTTCGCCAGCGAGAAATCGAAGTTTGATGACGTCAACGTGACCTTCGTCACGAAGTTCGTTAGCGACGTGGAGTTGCTGTCAGTCAGCGAGCGGTAATATGCCCAACCTGGGAGGACGGAGGGGGGGCTTATTAGCACCGTCAGCGTACCGCTTCCAAAGCCGGCCGACGGGAAGTTGTAGTTTGCTGCCGACAAGGTGCCCACGTTGACCACCGTGATCGGGTAGCTTCCCGCCGGGCTGCTTATCGTCGCCGTGGTCGCCAGATCGGCCGCACCCGTGATCCCTGCCGACCCCGCATTCTCGTCGTTGACGAATCCCGTGAAGTGATAGGTCAAGGGTGGGTTGGATTGGCCCACCGCTCGGCTGAGGTTGTCCGGCACGATGCTCAGAGGCGCCTGGTTGACGACCTGGGTGTAGCTGCCCGTGCTCGCCGCATAGTTGGAGTCGCCGGAATACTGGGCCAGAATCGTATGGCTGCCAGCGCCCAGGAGGGTGGTGCTGGGGCTGGTCGCACTGCCACCAGAGAGCGTCACCGGGGAGCCAGAATTGGTGCCGTCCACCACGAACTGCACGGTTCCCTGGGGAACCGGCCCGCCGCCACTGACAGTCACCGTAAAGCTGACGGCCTGACCGTAGGTCGAGCCAGGCAGTGTCGAGCCCACCACCACGCTGGCCGCACCCTGCGTCACAGTGAGGTCCTGGCTGAACTCCGACGTGTCATTATTCGGGTCGGTCGCCGTGCCGCTGATGAACTGACCGGCGGGAAAGCCCACAGGAAGGCCGACCTGGAATGTGGCATTCCCGCTGGCGTCGGTCGAAACCTGAGTCGAGCCCAGATAGACCTGCCCTTGCCCGTAGCCGGAGGGGTCGGCGGTGGAGTTGGAGAAGAACTGGACCATGAAGCTGGTGCTGGGGATGCTGTTGAGCGTCCCCCCGACCAGCGTGATCGACTTGAAACCGATGGCGCCGGTGAGGACGGGAAAGTTCTGGCCCAGGTTCGCTCCCGAGTGCGGACCTCCAGGGGTGTTGGACGTGACGCCGTCGTTGCCCAGATCGATGCCCAGTCCCCCGTTGGCGAAGATCGTGTTGCTGAGGATGCCCACTCCTGTGCTGTTGTTGCTAACCACCACTCCGGTCGCACTGTTGAAGGCGATGATATTGCCGTTGGAGGCGGCCGGCCCGCCAATCAGGACGTTGCCTCCATCAACGATCACGCCACCTTGGATATTGCCAAGGTTTTGGGTGCCAGTGATGTCGGTGCCGATCTTGTTCCCCTGAATGATGGCGTTGTTGCCCCCGGCGTGGATGCCGACACCGCCGTTAGCTGAGATGACATTGCCGGTCAGCGTGATGCGGGCGGGGTTGTTGATGTTGACGCCGTTGCCGCTGTTGGGCAAGGGCTGAGTTCCCGTGGAGTCGGTGCCGATCAGATTGTTCTGAATCACATTGTCGGTCGAGCCGCTGAAGAGCGTGATCCCGTTGCCGACGTTGCCCGAGATGAGGTTGTTGGCGACCAGGTTGCTGGTCGCCTGAGCCGAGAAAGCAATGCCGTCGGCGTTGTTGCCAAGGTGAACGGTTCCGGTCACATCGGTGCCGATGTAATTGCCTTCAATCACATTATTCGTGGCGAGGCCGAGAATGAAATCAATCCCCGTGCCGCTGTTGCCGGAAATGAGGTTGCGGGCCGAGGCTGTCGTTCCCCCGATGGTGTTATTCGAGCATGACGTATTGTCGGCGAACTCGATGCCGTCATCGAAGTTATTGTAGGGAAACCGGCCGGTGATGTCGGTGCCGATGAAGTTGCCCTGAATCAGGTTGTTGTTGGCTGATTGCAGCAGAATTCCCTGACCCTGGAACAGGTTGATGACAAGGCCCTCGATCGTGCAGTTCTGGGTCTGCAAGGTCAGCCCCGGAGTGCCGCGCCCGGCGGCCAAACCGTTGAGGTCGATGATCGGCGTGCCCGAGTAACCGGGCTGACTGGTGCCGTCGAGGATCACTGGGTGGGTGATCGTGGGCAGGGCCGAGAACGGATAGATGGTAAACGGCGAACTCCGGAGATGTTGAAGTCGATCGTATCTGGATCCGTTCCTATATCGGCATTGACCTGGTTGATTGCCCAACGTAGCGAGCCCAGGTTCCCATCGTCGGCGGTATTGGTCACGGTGAAGACGCTCGCAAGCAGAGAACGTTCCTCCAGCAATTCAACCGGCCAGGCCCGCGCCGCGAGACGCTTGCGGCGTGTCCGTCCCCGGCCTGGCCTGTTCGAGCCCATGATGAGACGCCCAATGAAGGACCGCAGTGTCATCCCCATCGCTGAATCCCTGCGTCGAGTTGCGGATCGTCGAAGTGCGCATCTCGCTGGACGCAAAATTTTATATTTTTAAAAACACTAGTTGATTCAAATGAGGAATCGCGGAAGGAGAGAGTACGCCGGTGACTCTGGTCGGGCCTCGAAAGCCCCCTGGATTCCCTATTCGCAGGAGAGATACATCATGGTATCCTGCTAATACGAGAGCGATCTCGTTAGCTTCACTGCGAGCGACAATGTATGCCATGGGCCATGCGGTTGTCAAATGGTTTTTTTTCTCCCAAAAGTCTGCGTTCGTTGGCCCATCTCTCCTGCCAACCTGGCAGCTTTCCCTTGCTTGACGTATCACGACCAAGCAGCGAAGCGGTGATCGCAGGTCAGTGGTGCTCCGGCGATCGCAGGCAGCGCCCCGGAAGCCAGGGACCAGCGTGGAAAACCAGATGCTCCCGGACCCTCGCCACGGTCTGCGGGGCTAGTTTCCTCTCTTATTCCGCAATCCCGATGACCTTGCCCACCCTCAGGTGCAATGGCCAGGTAACCTCCCGCTCCCGAGCTGGATCGCCCCAGGCGGCGGTGAGCTCCGCGCGGATGGCATCGACTGGGTCGAAGCCCGTTCCCAAGTGGTAGCGTCGGGCCGACGGCCAGGTGTTGAAGAAGCCCGTCAGATGAGGGAGATTCCAAGTCACCGTCATCGAATGCGAGGGGGGATCGAATTCCTCGAATGGAAACGGCAGGGTCGCATAGTTCCGGGACACTTCGTGATGCTCCGGCAGCCAGAACTCGCGGAGGATCTCATGATCGAATCGAAAGACGATGGGATCGATCTCTGGTGTGATAAGTGATGCAAGGTAGGCAAAAAGCGGCTCCGGATACGTCCGGCGGAAGGCCGAGTAATCCGGAGCGTGGCCGGAGAAAAGATCCTTGAAGGAATCGTTATCCCTTGGCATTCACATAGAGCTCAGAGGCACGATCATAATGGCACTCCCTCGGTGCTCACGACAAAGGCCCGCAAATATAGCTCATTGTGTTACAGCCCCTCAATGATCCGTCTCCACGGCCTTGCGGTTCTCGGGGAGCTTGAACTGATCGGGCCGCGATTTCACGACCTGCTGGAGCCATTCTTTCGTGTACCCAGGCGCATGTGGGCGGCCGTTTTGATCTTTCACGTAACCATCGACGTGCTTGGTCAGGATCGCCTCGGCGAGTTCTTGCCAGCGGTGGAAGACCGCGTCACCTGTGGAGACACAGTAATTGGTCAAGAACGCGTTCATGAGGGCTGGATCGCTCGATGCCAGCTTGGCCGCCGTCTCCTCGATCACGGGCTGCATCTTGAGCAGCGAAGATTCCTGCTCGGTCTGGGCCTTTTGAATATCCGGGATCACCCGAGACCAGCGGTCATAGGCGAGGTTCGAGACCAGGTTCGTGATCCACCAGGCGGAATCCCAGGAGAACTTCTTGTACTCTCCCCGCGTGTAGGGTTCCGGCAGGGTGTTGATGGCACAGTAGAGCGGCGTGAAGCATGAGGTCGATGCCTCATCCGGCGTGAACCAGGTCACACCGCCGATGGCGTCGGGCAGTTGGCTGCGGCTCTGGGTCACCACAACGAAGCCCGCCTGCTGGGTCGAGATTGGCCGCTCCCACATGTAGCCCTTGCCATTCACCGAAAATGCCAGGTCCCGCAGGCGAAGCGGGCTGCAGAAGGGGCCGGCGTCAACGCCCTTGGTCATGTCGTAGGGCGTTCCTTCGTAATGGTCACGCATCAACATCATCACATCGTGAACCGAGAGGCGCTCATCAGGCTTGACGAAGAGCGGATAGTCCTCCGCGCCCTGCGCGCCTCGGAAGTAGGCGTCGGAGAAGTTCTGGCTGGGGGCCGAGCGGCGGTAGATGCTCCAGACCCGCCCGGCGCAGGCACGTTTCGGAATCGGGGCCTTGGCCGGGATGATAGGCATCGCGAAAGCTGAACGGCTTGCCCGATGTCGGTCTTGTAAAATCCCTTGTCGATCGCAAAGGTAACGACGTCGGGCGAATAGAGCCAGTTCTCGGGATCGTTGAGCGGGAAGGTGGTAATGCGGCTCATGTTGGCGTGGGCCGTGATGTATCCCTCGGGAACCCTGGCCGCGACCCAGACGATTCCCTTGACGCCGGGCCCTTTGCCGATCAGCTCCATGATCCAGGCTTCATGCTTGTCGGCGATCGAGAAGGTCTCGCCCGAGCTGCCGTAGCCGTATTCCTTGCAAAGAGCATCGATGACGGCTGATGGCCTCGCGCGCGGTCTTGGCTCGCTGCAACGTGAGCGACATCAGGCCGTCGTAATCAAGCTGACCCTTGCGGTCAACCAGCTCGCGCCGGCCTCCCGTGGTCGTCTCGCCGAGCGAAAGCTGGTGCTCGTTCATCAGGCCGACCACCGTGTACGTGCCGCTCGACCTGTCGCACCTGGCCGCGAATCTGATCGTTCTCCCAGCCCCGAACGTCAACCATCGACCCCGCCGGATGCACGCCGCCGGGAACTCGCAGCAGCCGCGGCATGAAGGGAGCGTCGGCCGAGTAAGTGACCATCACCGAACCATCGCGCGAAGCCTTCCGGCTGACGACGATGCTGGTACACGCCCGCGCCAGGGCACCCTCCAGCAGCAAGCCGGCCGCGACCATCGCCAGTACCATACGACTCAACGTCTTCGTCTTCATGAAAAGTCCCCTCAACGCAGACGACCATCTCCCCGAGCCGGCGCGGCGAAGCCCGGTTGCGAGCCCCACGCTGGTACTGAAGATAAACGAGCCAGGGTTACGGGGCAATGCGCCGCGATTTGTGAGGATGCCTCTGAACTCAAAACACCTGGTTGATCCCAAACCAGATCACCGGTCCGCCGCGCACGCCGATGGGCTGGGCGATGTCGCAGCGCAGGGTGGCGCGCTCGAGGAATGAGAAGAGGATCGTGTCAAAGCGAAGGCCCAGGCCTGGTCCGTAGACGATAGGGCCCCAGCCGCTCTTGAGAAAGGATTCACCGACGTCGAAAAATGCGGCGCCGTAAAGATTGCGAAAGGAAAGGATGTGATCGAGCACGTCGGTGTCCAGGTTGCGCCAGATCGGAAACCGCCATTCGGCGGTCAGCAGCCAGACCGCACTACCTTCCAGGTTCGTGAGGTCGAGTGCCCGTAGCCGCTGGCCGCCGCCTAAGCGAAAGAGCGAGGCCGAACCTGGCCACGACCAGCCTCCATAGGCGCGGAAGGCGAACCGGCTGTTGGGCAAGATGCCCCATTCCTCGGGAACCTTGCGCACGAACCCAAACTGGCCCACCACGCGCGCATAGTTGAGGCTCGATCCCAGCAGCGAATTGCCGTACTCGGCGGCCGCCTCGAAGAGCTGGCCTTGCACCGGGTCCCAGTAGGGGAACTGGGTGTTCTGGCGATAGCGAGCCCCGACGGCGCCCAGGTATTGCTCGACCGGCCGGCCGTCGTCGCCCGCCCAGAACTCGTTGCCCAGGCCGTAATAGAACTCGTAGAAGACGGGATCGTCGACGATGAAGCTGGACGATTCCAGCAGCCGCTTGCGCATGTAGAATCGGCCGCCGGAATGGCGCTTGTCGTTGTAGAAATTGTACAATCCTTCCTCATAGAAGATCCCCGTCGCCCAGCCTGGCCCGGGCGTATGAAACAGCGTAGCCTCGCCGCCGAAGATCGCCTCGCGCAGCGCCGGCTCGGTTCCCGCCCAGCCGATCACCTGCCAGCGGTTGACGCGCTGGAGACCGGCCTTGAACCCGCCCCGCGCATATTGATCGATGAAGGGGCCGGCAACCGCCGAGACGCGATCGTACGCCTGAAACTGGGGCGAGAGATCGAGGGGAGAGACAAACGGCGTGAGCCGCCAGGCGATGTCGGGCTTCCAGCGGTTGTTATCGGGTTGGGCGTCGAGCAAGGCGTGATCGGGATCGACCTCGACCTGAGAAGGCTCGCCGGGGGCATTCACCGTGACCACCCAGCGATCGCCTTGCCGATCAACCTGTGCGCCGGGCACTTCATAGCTTCCTTTGTCGGGCCAGATCGGCACGCGGATCTCGCCCTCCGGGCAGCGGCAGAGCACGATGGTCGGCTCGGCCATCTGCCCCTTTTGATCAAGCTCAACAGTGACCTGGCGCACGTCGGCGTCGGCCTTCAAGGGCGGGCCGACGCGAACTTGGTTGACACCCCAGTCGGTCTCGTTGTGCTTCTCGACCCAGCCGCCCAGGAAGGCAGGCCAGTTGCCCTGGGGATCAAACGCGACCAGCTCGCGCTTGAAGTCGGCGTAATAAAGGGTCTTGAAGGCATAGTCGGTGTAAAGCTTGCGGTAGAAGGCGAAGAACCGGTCGTCGCCCAGTCGGTTGTGGATCATCTCGACGACCTTGCCGCCACGGTCGTAGGCCAGGCTGAAAAGGGCGTTGAGATTGCCCATCGCACCCAGGTCCTGGACGATCGGCCCGGTTCCTCCCTTGCGCCGCCAGCCGTAATAGCCGGCCAGGCGAAGGTCTTCACGGCCGATCGTGGGCATCCAGCTCAGCCTCGGGCCCCAGTCGATGAGCGCGCCGTTGCGGCCGTATTTTCTGTCCAGCCGCAGCGCGGTGAAGCAACTGACGAGCCCCTCGTCCATGAACGTCTCGGCATATCCGTTGGTGCCAACGGTATTCCACCACCACTGATGGCACGTCTCGTGAGTGACAAGGTGGTCGATGTAGCGATAGCCGGCCGAGGGAAGCCTCATTACCCGGTCGTCAATCAAGACCAGGCCCGAGCATTCGTTGCCGTTCCAGCCGAAGAACGACGGGGCGATCTCGAACTCGGTGTCGCAGTAAGGTCCAAACCATTGTTCATAAAGAGGGATGACTTCGCAGGCGTAGTCGAGGGCTCGTTTGGCATTGTTCTTGTGTTCGGGCAAGCCGTGGACGCGAACCCGGGTTGCGCCGACCTGCCGCTCCCAGGTCTGGAACCGATCCGAGCACACCAGCGCGAAGTCACGCGCCGGGCTCGCTTCGATGGTCAGTCGCTGCCATCCCTTCGGCCCGGCCTGGCGCTGGATGATCCGTCCCGAAGACGCGACCACCTGGCCGGCGGGAAGATCAACGATAACGGTGTAGTGTCCGGCCTCCTGGTGCCAGGGCTGGTGCCACGGGACGAAAGGAGTTCGCTCCCAGCCCTGGTCATCGTGATGGGCCAGTACTGGATACCAGTTCAGGAGATAAGTGATTCCCTGATGATTTCCCCACCGGCCCCACTGCTCGGGCAGGTCGATCGTGAAGTCGATCACCACCGCGGCCGTCCCTCCCGGCGGTACCTTCGCCGCCAGGGGGACGATCATGATCGTGCCGTCGTTGGGATCGAAACGGAAGTCGGATGGCCGGTTGGCGAGATAAACCTGGGAGACTTCCATTCGCCGGCCCACCGGGTCCATCGCCTCTTCAGGGCTGAGGCGAAGCACCTCCATCGTCTTGGCCAGCTTGATACGGTCCTTTTCCGGCACCTTGAAGCGCGGGTAGACGTGAAAGACCAGCTCGCTCACGGGCACCTTGGACCGGTTCGTGAACACCACCCGCTGTCGCGCCTTGACCTTACGAGCCTCCGGATCGATCCGCACCGCGAGTGAATATCGGGGCAATCCGGGGGGGATCGGCACCTTGGGGGCTTGAGGCGTGGCCAGAACCTGGGGAGTGGCCAGAATTTGCGACGAGGGCCTGGCGTCTTCGGCGCGTAGAATCGTCGCCCACCCGCAGAGGATAATGGCAAACACGAAGATTGCGGGCGACTTTATCTGCATCCTTGCAACTATGATCCGAAACGGGAAGCCCCGTGAAGTGTGCTTGAACCTTAACTCATTCGGCGCGATCTCTCAAGCTCGGTTCAAGGTATCTTGCATCCACGAAAACGGCGGTCCTTGGACATTGTTGCAAGGCATCAACTAAACACGGCCTGGATCGGCTGTCCGTCGGCCAGCTTGTACGGGCGGCCGCTGAGGTCGATCATCTCCTTCCTGGGATCGAGGCCGAAACGCCAGAAGAGAGTGGCGGCCAGGTCGGCAGGGGTAACGGCATCGGTTTCGGGACGAGCCCCGAGCTTGTCGCTGGCGCCAAAGACGGTTCCGCCACGAATGCCGCCGCCGGCCAGGACGACGCTGTAGCAAAAAGGCCAGTGATCGCGGCCGCCGGTGCCGTTGATCTTGGGCGTACGGCCGAATTCGCCCATCGCGATGACGAGCGTTGAATCAAGGAGGCCGCGGTCGGACAGGTCGTTGATCAGCGCCGCGAAGGCCAGATCGGCCGGGGGCAGCAGGTCGTCCTTGAGGCGAGCAAAGACGTTTTCATGAGCGTCCCAGTTTGCGAGCTGGCCGTTGTGCTGCCCGTCGTAAACCGTCACAAGACGAACGCCGGCTTCAATGAGCCGGCGGGCCAGCAGCACACTCTGGCCGTGCTTCGTTCGGCCGTAGCGGTCGCGGAGTCTGGGTTCTTCCTTGTCAAGGTGGAAAGCCCTGCGCACCGCGGGCGAACGAAGCAGCCGGAATGCCTTTTCGGTGTAGACGTCGCGTGCGGCAACCAGCGGACTCTCCGCGCTGGTTCTTGCCGCCCTGGCGGCCAGCGCATCCTGACGGCCAAGCTGGTGATCAAGAGTCTGCAACAAAGTAGACCGATGATCAAGACGCGCCAGCGAGACCTCGCCGGGCAATTCAAGCTCACCGAGTTGAAAATCGGCCGCACTGGGGTCGGCATTCACCTGGAACGGGTTGTGGGCCGAGCCCAGGAACCCGGCGACCTGGCCGGGAAGCTGGACGACGTTGTACATCACGTGCGGCAGCGCAACGCTCGTGGGCAGTCCTTGGATTTCGGGCAGGCTCGCGCTCATGATCGCGCCGAGGCAGGGGGGATCATTGCGATCGTTGCCCAGCAGTTCCAGATCGCCCTTCAGCGGGTCACGCCCGCACAGGGCCGTGAACGCCGCGGCGTTGTGGTTCGTCATAGGGTGGTGCATGCCGCGCACGATCGCCAGGCGATCCATGACGCGGGCCGCGTGTGGCATGTGCTCGCCAACGCGCAGTCCGGGCACGCTGGTCGCAATGGATTGAAAAGGCCCGCGCACTTCCCGTGGTGCGGCGGGTTTCATGTCCCAGGTGTCGAGATGGCTGGGGCCGCCATAATAAAATATCAAGATGCAAGACCGAATCTTGGAGGGACGGTGGATCGAAGAGGCCCCTGGCTCGCCCGATCTTACCGGGCGGCCCTCGGCTCTCAAGATCCCTGGCCAGCTCAGGCCGAAGGTGCCCAGTCCACCGATGCGAAGCAGGGTGCGACGGCTGAGGTGCGGGAGGACGCGGTAGCTCGCCAGGCGTGATGGATAAGGTCGCATGCGTCAATACTCGGCATGGCTCAATAAAGGAAGAGCCAGGGACTCTTTTCGCGTCCCCAGATTGTTTAACGATAGTTGGAGATTACGGGTTGGATCGAATGATTTCAACCCGCTCTGGTGTTTGTCGGCCTTTGCAATAGGATCTCTCCCCTGCATGACGATGTTTGTTTTTGGCAGCAACTCCTAATGGCTTGGGATTTGCCTGTTATACAATTTGGTCGCCGACTTGACCTTCTGAGGCTCTTTCTCGTGGCATGCGCATGAATCATCAGTTTTCGCTCGATCCGCGCTCGGTTCTGGGGGTGAGTTCCGATGCTTCGATGGAGGAGATTGACAGGGCTTTCCGCGCCAAGTCGAAGAAGCACCATCCTGATCTCGGAGGCGATGAATGGGCGTTTCGCATCGTCGCGCGCTCGTTCGAGATCTTGAAATCAACCGCGGGTTCGATGGCAGAGAAGTCGTCGTACGCGACAACCGGCGTTCCGGATCCGAGCTCATGGAGTGCAAGTAACGGCACGGAAGCCGGGGGACCCTCGACGACTCCTTCGGCTTGGAGCGGCGGTGGTTCGTACCCAGGCGCAACGAGCTTCAATGGCGCGGGAATTACGACTGATGAAGGAGCCGAAGTTCCCGCTGAATCTCAAGAAGTCTCTCCCTCGCCTGTTGAGTTCCAGACGATCGAAACGGAGCTGATCTGGGTTCGGTTCGCATTTGCCGTGCGCCGGATGCTCCGCTCGACCAGGAAGAGTCTCAGACGACCCTGAGCGTCTGCATGGTGATCTCCTGGCCCAAAGCGCCTTTCATCACGCGGGCGGTCGAATTTGCAGATGCCCCGGAAATACTCCACCACGTGATCGATAGCTTCGAGCTCTTGCGAAGTCAAACGCCCACCCTGGCCTCACGGTCGAGAATCGAGGATGGGCAGTTCGTGGGATGGCTGAGCTACCCCGACGTCGTTCAGGCCATGATGGGATTTGAGAGCTTGAAGAACACCCTGTCCTCACATCAGCTCCAGGTCGAGCTTCGAACCCGCGACGAGCAAATTCCCCAGGAATGGCAAGGCCGCTGACCTCTCGCCACTCACCTGCCCAATAAGATCGCAAGTCCGGCGAATATCCGGAAAGATTTGATCTTTCCGACGACCGCACACGGTATGCTCAAAGCGATCGTGACGGCATCCGCCGCCTGTTTGTGTCGCAATGGTCCCCGCTGTCGCACACTACGAAAGAGGAGATCCGAGATGAAGAATCGTCGCAAGGGCGCTGGCCGATGGCTGACCGCCGCCCTGGCCTTCCTTGCCGTCGCTGCGTTTGGGACGGCACAGGCCCAGGTGAAGCTTCAGTACAAGTTTCCCGAAGGCCAGAAACTGACGTACAAGTCGAAGTCGAATTCATCGCAAACTCTCACGCTGATGGGTCAAGCGATCGAGACCGAGTCCAAGGACACGATCGTGACCTCACAGACGGTCGGCAAGAAGCGGGCCGATTCCACGCAGCCAGTCGTCGAGAAGATCGAATCGCTCACCAGCGAGCTCTCGTTGCCGGGCGGTCTGTCAGTCGCGTTTGACTCAAAGGATCCCGACGCCAAGATCGACAACCCCCAGCTCGCCTTTCTGGGCGACATGTACAAGCTGATCAGCCAGATGAGCTACACGGTGGTGCTGGATGAGCAAAACAAGGTCAAGGCCGTCGAAGGAACCGAATCACTGCTCGAGAAAGCCGACAAGCTCAATGATCTGGCCAAGCAGTCGGTCCGCAGTCGCCTGAGCGCGCAGCACCTCAAGGAGCAATTCGAGGAGCGGCACGGCAACCTGCCCGATGTTCTGGCCCGCGCCGACGAGCCCTGGGAAAGAACCGAGAAGGTTGACCTTGGCGGCCAGACCCTCACCTTTCACAAGAAATACGAGTATGCGGGCACTGAGAAACTTGGAACGAAGGAGTTGGACAAGATCAACGTCAAGACGCTCGACGTCAAGTACGCGATGGACCCCAACTCGGCTTCGCCCCTGAAGGTGACCAAGAGCGACCTGAGGATCGAATCCGGCGACGGCTCAATCCTCTTCGATCGTGAAGCCGGCGCCATTGTTAACGCCAAAAGTAAAACACGCATCAAGGGACCGATGACGTTCGACGCGGGCGGCCAGGAGATTCCCGGGGAACTCGATCTCACGATCGAGGCCGACACCGAGCTGCAACCACCGGCCAAGTAACCGAGTGCCCTGAATCGCGGAGTGGGCCTGGCTCCGCCTGTGCCACTCCGCGAGAGGAGCCAGGGCACGGCCCGGGTTACTGATCGTTTCCATCAGCGTCTGCTTGCTCTTCCATTCTTTCTTGAATTGCGGCGGCCCGTGCGCGAATGCGCGCCTCCGGGTGGTTTTCAGCCTCTTGCAAGACGGTACGGATCGCCGTGGCCTGGCCGATGGAAAGCAGCGATTGCACCGCGGCCAGGCGCGCGTCGATGTTGACGCGGATCGCAATAGTTTTGGTTGAGGGGGGTTCCGGGAAGACCACCTTCCCACGATCCGCTTCATCTCTTCCAGGCTCGTCCCAGGGCATCGGCCGCGCGGATGGCATCGGCGGTCATGTCGGGTGTCACCTCGAACGGCTCATTGTGGATCGTCTCGCCCGGCGCGATGCGCGGCGGGCGATCTGCGAGAGCAGCTCGCCGGAGAGGTCGGCAAGGCCGATCTCGCCCAAGGTGATCGGCAAGCCGACTTCGGTCGAGAACTCTAGCACCTGCTCGACCGTGGCGCGTGGTGAGCCTTCGAGAACCAGTTGCACGAGCAGACCGAATGCTACCTTTTCGCCGTGCAGAAACGGATGCGTGCCGACCGCCACGGTCAGCCCGTTATGCACGGCATGGGCCGCCGCCAGGCCCGACGATTCAAACCCCAGGCCAGACAGCAGCGTGTTGGCCTCAACCAGTCGCTCGAGCGCCGGCGTCACCACCTTGCACTCCACAGCTCGGAGCGCCGCCACGCCGTCTTCCAGCAGGGTCTTGTAGCAGAGTTCGGCCAGTGCCGCCGCGCTGCGCGTCGATCCCCCTCCGCGCATGTTCTTCACGTGACCCGCGACGCACGTCCTGGCCTCGAACCAGGTCGCCAGCGCATCGCCCATCCCCGCGACCAGGAGCCGCGGCGGCGCCTGTGCGATCACCTCGGTATCGACCAGTACCAGATCGGGATTCTTGCGGTAGAAACGGTACTCCTGGAACTGGCCTTCGTCGGTGTAGATCACCGATAAAGCGCTGCAAGGGGCATCGCTGGACGCCACGGTGGGGCAGTTGACCACCGGCAAGTCCAGGCCGGCGGCGGCCGCGCGGGCCGTATCGAGCACCTTGCCACCCCCGGCGCCAACGATCGTCCGGGCCTTGAACTCGCGGGCAGCCGCCTTGACCCGCTCGATCTCGCCGAGAGAGCATTCACCACCGAAGCGGTGAACCGCGTGCTTCAGCCCGGCCTCATCCAGGCTCCGCTTCCATGTCGGCTCCAGCAGGCCGATCACGGTCCTACCAGCGATGACGAGTACCGGCCCCTCCAGCCCGAGGGCGGCCATCTCCTCCCCCAAGGAGGCCGTGGCTCCCTTGCCCTGAGTGTACCGGCTGGGAGAGGTGAAGACAGAGAGCATGGCTTGGGTCCTTTGCTTGCTGGCGGTTGCGACCCCAATGATTTCCATGATGGGCGACTTCTTGGTGATATTTGACCATCGTATCGCTCACGAGAACGGAACAGACCAAGTTTCGAAGAAAGTGTCTGGCATTCGAGCCGCAGCACGAGGTTACTCGACGGCGTCAAGCTTTAACTGCGCTTTGTCACCAGATACTACATGGCTGGTTGACATTGTGCTGATATGCCAGCTTCCACTTGACGCAGTCAGGTCGTCACTGCGTAAGCTGTCGCTGTTTCAAGGCCGGGTCATCAGGGAATTCCCCGACGATTTCCACTTCTTACCGGCGCATGACCTCCGCGAAGTCTGACGGCATTTCTCCTATTTGGCTGATCGACCTCTTGGGCGCGCCGGCAATAATTCTTCTGTGGGTCCGGTCGGTGCTATTTCAAGGCGGGCGTCTTCCCGTTCGGGTCAGTTCATGTCCCGACGCCGGCGGAGCCATACCAGTGAGCACCTATTGACGAACCGGGAGATGACGCATGAAGACAGCAGCAATCATGGCCGCATTGTCCCTGGGTCTAATGGCGACCCCTTGTCTCTTGGCCCAAACGGACAAGGACAAATCGACGAATGGCGATCAATCCTCGGGCAGCCCCAAGAAGGTCGAGGGCGTGGTTGCCGGCGTGACTGTCGTGGGTGAGACCATGGTCGACTATGAGACCAACCGCGCGATCACCGCGGAGAAGGATTACCTGACCATCGTGGCGCCGTCACACCATGGTGACAAAGGTGAGAAGCACGCCAAGCAGGGTGAGCAAGCGTCCAGAAACGAAGGGAACGCTTCGGCCAAGCAAGACAAGGATGTGAAACAGACCGCGAACGCGGACAGGAGTGCTGACCGGGGAACGGAAGGCTCGGGGCAATCGTCATGGCGATCCGCCAGCGTCTATCTCGTCGAGGTCACGCCCAAGACCGAGGTCTGCGAGTGTCGGGACGATGGCAAGAAGAAGTGCGAGCTGGCGCACCTGGAAATCGGTGATCGGGTCGAGGTCGAGTTCAAGCCATTCGATGCGCAGGGCTCTCGATCCCAGAACACCCGGCATGGAAGACATCGGATCATGCGGGGTGAAGCCGTCTCGATCTCGATTCTCCATGACAAAGCCCATCAGGACCAGGGTTCGAATTCGTCTTCGCAAGGCTCCAAGGAAGAGAACAAGAACCGCCAGCAATAGACTGCGGACGGCGGAACGGAAACGCAACGGCATCGAAAGGAGCAACTCACAATGCGACGCAACTGGTTGATCCATGTCACGTGCGGAATCTTGCTCGCATCGGGGGCATCCGCCTGGGCAATCGCACAGCAACGTGGTGCCGAACAAGGATCCCGGACCGATCTCGACGAGATCCGCAAGGTCAGCACGCTGCTCAAGTCGGATGTCTTGAACAAGGCGAACGAGAAGATCGCCAGCGTGACCGACCTGATCCTGTTATCCGACGGAAGAATCGATTACGCCATTCTCGGGGTGGGTGGTCTCGCGGGGATCGGGACCAAGTACACCGCCGTCCCCTGGAGTGACCTCAACGTCAAGCATCTCCATGGGAAATGGGCGGTCGACCTCGACATGACCAAGGACGCGCTGGAGAAGGCGCCGAAGCTGCAGGATGACAACTACAAAGAGCTGGCAAACCCACAATGGGTCGAGCGGATTCACCAGTTCTTCGGTGCTCGCGGAGCGGGCGTGAGCGGGAGCACGCGCGAGACGGGCCGAGAGGGACGCTCACCGAATGCCCACCAGATTGTCCTGCGCGCCTCCAAGATTCTTGACGCGACGCTCAAGAATTCGCGGGACGAGAACCTGGGCAAGGTCGAGGATCTTCTCCTCGATCGCAATTGGCGGGCGGCGTTCGCCATCATTGGACACGGGGGAGTTCTCGGCATCGGTGAAAACTACATCCCCATCCCCTGGTCGAAGCTGCGTCTCAACTACCGCCCGGAGGATACCAAAGTCGTGGCCGTGACCGACGCGACCAAGGACCAGCTCGAAAAGGCTCCCTTGGTGAAGGGAGATTCGTACGCGACCATGCTGGCCCCGGGGTTCACGTCACAGGTCTATCGCTACTTCGGCATGGAGAGCCCGCGGTAAAGACCCCATCGAGGGGAATGGGATCTGGCGAGAGCCAGCAAGAAGAATAGGAAAGTCTGCACGGGGCCGAACACCGGCCCCGTGTTCGTGCCGAGTTTTGCTGATCCGGTTTTTTCACATGAGGAGGTTGAACATGAATTGGGACCAGATCGAGGGCAACTGGAAGCAGTTCAAGGGCAAGGTCAAGGAGAAATGGGGGCAGTTGACAGACGACGAGCTCGACAAGATCGGGGGCCGGAAAGACCAGTTGATTGGCAGGCTTCAGGCGAAGTACGGCTACGGTCGCGAGGAGGCCGAACGAGAGGTCGAGCAGGCCGCCAGTTCATGGTAGCGATCGCCGGCGATTCTCTTTGGCCGGCCCTCGGGGGGCACATCCCGGCTCGACCCGGGGATGGCTCATCTCCGAGGGCCGGTACGCTCGCGAGCTCTTCTTCTCGGGGTTGATGGAGACGACTGGGCGAGGGTTGAGGCACGGTTCCGCGAAGTCTCCGAGTGGCCGAACACACGGCCGGACTGCGGGACGCGAGACACTGGAGGGCAGGCATGGGCGAGTGGGTCCGATTGGTGGGGCCAAATCGAGCGGTGCAGGTGTTCGGCGTCAAGCTCGTCGGCGTCAACGCCTCCAACGGCAACAAGGTCCTCTTCTCCCTGGCTTTCATACTGTTGGTCATCCTGCTGGGATGGACATCCAAGGCGCTGGCGCGAGTTCTTCTGAGAGGCCGCCGCAACGCGAGACTCGAGTTCTGGACCAGGCAAGCCATCCGGCTTGGCACCGCGGTGGTGCTGGGCCTGGGCTTGGTCTCCGTCTGGTTTGATGACCCGACCCGGCTGGCCACGGCCCTGGGACTGGTTACGGCGGGCCTGGCTTTCGCCCTGCAGCGGGTGATTACGGCCCTGGCCGGATACATCGTCATCCTGCAGGGCAAGACCTTTAACGTCGGCGACAGGATCACGATGGGCGGCGTGCGCGGAGATGTCATCGCCCTGGGCTTCATCCAGACGACGATCATGGAGATGGGCCAGCCACCGGCCGTGCAGAACGCCGATCCGGCGATGTGGGTGCGGGCGCGCCAGTACACGGGCCGCGTGGTCACTGTGACCAACGACAAGATCTTCACCGAGCCTGTATACAACTACTCGAGAGATTTTCCCTACATCTGGGAGGAAATGGTGCTGCCGATCTCCTACACCGCCGATCGGCGACGCGCGGAGCAGGTGATGCTGGAGGTCGCCGAGCGGCACACCATTCATTACAGCCGGCTCAGCGTGGAGTCGATCGCAGAGATGCAGCGGCGGTATTTCATGAAGTCGGCGGACATGCGACCCAAGGTCTTCTTTCGGCTGACCGACAACTGGCTTGAGCTGACGGTGCGATTCATCGCAGAGGATTACGGCATCCGTGACCTGAAAGACGCGATGAGCCGTGACATCCTCGAGGCGCTCGAAGAAGCCGGCATCGGGATCGCTTCCGCCACATTCGAGGTGGTCGGCCTGCCGCCGCTGCGCGTCGAGAGCATCTCGGCCAACGGGCTGAACGCATCCCGTCCATGAGGCGAGCTCGTGGAAGTGATGTCCTGATCGCGAACAAACCTCCGGAGAACGCGAGGTACCACTGATGGTCGCCGTGCTGGCATTTGGAACCGTGTTGCTCCTGGCCGTTCTCGTTTCTGATCTCGCGCATCGCAGTGTTCTCTCCACCGCGGTCTTGTTCCTGGTCGCTGGCTTCGTCCTCGGTCCCGGGATGGCCGGCGTGATCGCACTCAGCCCCGATCATCCCGCCGTCACCATTTTCGCGGAACTGGCACTTTTCACGGTGCTCTTCACGGATGGCATGAGGACCAGCATTCGCGATCTGGCCGCGGCTTGGTCCCTCCCCGGGCGTGCACTCCTGTTCGGCATGCCCTTGACGCTTCTCTGTACGGCGGCAGCGGCTCATTGGGTGGTGAGCATACCCTGGTCGGAATCATTGCTCATGGGAGCCGTGCTCAGCCCGACCGACCCGGTCTTCGCCGCGGCGATCGTGGGTCGAGAGGAAGTCCCGGAACGGCTGAGGCGCCTGCTCAATGTCGAGAGCGGCCTCAATGACGGCCTGGCGCTTCCACTGGTCGTTGGGCTGATCGCGTACGCCGGGCATGGAGAGTTTCACCCCTTGACCGTCCTCGGCGAAGTGGCCTTGGGCGTGGCCATCGGTGTCGCCATTCCCTGGATAGGCTTCCTCCTTGAGCGAACGTCCTTGTTCTCCACCCATGTGGAATACGAGCCCTTGTACGCCTTGTCGATCGGGCTGATCGTGTTCGCGATCGCGATCTTGACGCACGCGAACGAATACCTGGCTGCTTTCTCGGCCGGGATCTCCGTGGCATCACTGGAGCCGAGGCTCAGTGAGTCGTTTCACCATTTCGGGGAGCTCCTCGGCGAGTTGCTGAAACTGTCCGCGCTCATGGTCTTTGGATCCCTGCTCTCACCCCTATTTCTCAATGAGATTTCAGCCAGCGGCTACCTGTTCGCAATTCTTGCGTTGTTCTTCGCCCGCCCTTTCGCGCTGGGAGTGGCGCTGATCAGGAGCGAGTTGAACTGGCACGAGCGGCTCGTGGCGGCGTGGTTCGGACCCAAGGGCTTCGCCTCGGTGCTCTTAGGCCTGCTCGTGCTCCAGGCCGGCCTCGAGCGCTCGAATCAGCTCTTCCACCTGATCGCAATTGTCATTGTTGGCTCGATCTTGGCCCACTCGTCAACCGACGTAGTCGTCGCTCGATGGTTTCGTGAGGACGAGGCGGGCGTTCCGGCAGCAGCGGTGAAATGCGGATAGTTCTCGCCGCTTCCCACGCTTGACCGATCGACGCATTCGATCTCGTTGCGTACAGTTGCGCCACAGTGCACTCGCGGCATCACGCCCACTCTCTCTTCAGCTCAGCCGATCCAGCAGCAGCGGACCGACCTGATCGAGCAACTCGCGGAGCCGATCGGCAGAATCCAGGCCGGCGACCAGGTCGGGAGGAAGCTTGCGAGTGAGGTCGTCAAGGGCTCGCGCTTTGAGGGCGAGGAGCTGAGTTTCATCGGCGCGAAGCTCAGCCAGATAAGCCTCCAGCGCGGCGCGAGGCGAATCACCGGATGGCTCGTCACGCCTGTCCCCCGCCGGAGACGTCCTGAAGAAAACCTTTTCAACCCAGACACGGCAGTCACCGGTGTCGATCGCCGCCTGGCGAAATTCGCTGGTCCAGTGCGCCGCCTGGGAGGCCAGAGCCGCGTGAGCCGGTGTGGCCCCGACAACGTCAACTCGTAGCGCCAGCAGGCGGTCGTCACACGAGGCAACGAGCCGTGCCAGGCGATCGTGAAAGAGCGCCACCACTTCCTCGCCGTCAGGGGCGCCGGCCGCGTCGAGCTGGCAGGTTTCCCAACGCATCACGTCGAGCCAGCGGGTGTCTACCGATTTGACCTCGTGGTGATCATCGACAGTGACCAGCATGCAACCCTTGGGGCCCCGCTCACGAGCATGCCGGCCCTGGATGTTTCCCGGGAAGACGATCCAGGGATCGGCCTGGTAAAGCACCTCTCGGGCATGGACATGCCCCAGCGCCCAGTAACTGTATTCGCGAGCCCGCAGGTCGCTCAGGGCGCAGGGGGCGTAAGAGTCGTGCCCCTCGCGACCGTCAACACAAGTATGTAAGAGGCCGATGTTGAAATAGCCGCCACGCCGGGCGGGGTACGCTTTTGCCAGGTTTTCCGTCACCGCCCGAGTGGGGAAGCTCTGGCCATGGATCGCCACGCCGAAATCGTCCAGCAGCACGGTCTCGGCCTCGTGCGACGTGAGGACACGGACGTTGTTGACAAGCCTCAAGTCTTTGGTCATCTTGTTGGCGGCATCGTGGTTTCCTCGAATCATGAACACCCGGATGCCGGCGTCGCGCAACCGCGCCATCTGCTTGCCGAAAAAAAGGCCCGTGTTGTAGTCGGGCCAGTCTCCATCATAGAGGTCGCCCACGATGATCACGAAGGCAACCTTCTCGGCAAGGGCCAGGGCCACCAGGTTCTCAAGCGCGCGCCGGGTCGCTCCGCGGCACTCGGCGACCGGGGCTCCCTCGTAGCGCTCGAGCCCCCGTTGCGGGCTGTCGAGGTGAATGTCCGCCGCGTGCAAAAATTTAAACATGAACAAACACCTATGATACCGCCGCTCGTCTGCCGTTTCTTGAGCGTGACTTGCCAGCGCCCTTGCCGCAGTCGGCCACGACGAGCAATATCTTCTCAAGTGTACAGGTTCCCTGCGGATTTGCCAATCACGGCGTCGATTGGAGATCGCGAAACTCGTTCGAGGGGAAGTTCGTGCTGATGATGCCTCGCGATCTCTCCCGCGGCGGAAACTTTTTGACAGCCACGGCTTGACATCCATGGCGGAATGGGGCATCTTTGTTGATCGTTCAACAAACAGGTGACGGCAATGAAGAACGAGACTCGCGATCGGCTGGTGGTGACGGCGCGTATGCTCTTCTGGGAGCACGGTTATACCGAAACGGGCATTGCGCAGATTCTCAAGGCGGCCGACGCTGGCAGCGGTAGCCTCTACTATTTCTTTCCGACCAAGGAAGACCTGCTGATCGCGGTGCTCGAGCTGTACAAGGAGTTGCTCTGGCCGGAGGTCGTCCAGCCTGTTTTTGATCGTGTCAGCGATCCCATCGAGCGGATCTTCGGGATTCTTGAAGGATACCGTCGTCTGCTCGAGGGCACTGACTATCTTCGCGGCTGCCCGATCGGCAACCTGGCCCTTGAGCTTTCCAGTAGTCATCCCGGCGCGCGTCGGCTGATCGCCGAGAACTTCACCGGCTGGCTCAAGGCGGTCGAGCAGTGCCTGGCCGATGCTTCCGGCCGGTTGCCCGAATTGGTTGATCCCAAGCAGCTCGCCCTGTTCGTGCTCACCACGATGGAAGGTGCCGTGATGCTGGCGCGGACGTACCGGAGCATCTCGCCGTACGATGCCGCGGTGACCCAGTTGCGCGATTACTTCGATCGGCTCCTTCATGACGGGACCAACTGGTCTTCGCCTCGACCGGAGAAACGATCTCCCACCCGAAGCAAATCCAAACCCAGCTCATCTCGAAGGAGAGAATGACGTGCCTTTCAAACTGTCCGAGGTGAATTTCGTGGCCGTGCTGGTCGCGGCGATTGTTGGATTCCTGATCGGCGGTGTCTGGTACACCGCCCTCTTCGGCAAGCGCTGGGTCAAGCTACAGAACTTCGGCGAAGAGCGAATGGCCGCGATGAAGGCCCGCCGCCCGCCGCCAGTCTTCTTCGGAAGCATGATCGTCTGTTATCTCGTGCTTGCTTTCGCGATGGCCGTTCTGCTCACGGGTTACCCGGAGCGGAACGCAGTGACCGGGGCGGTCTTCGGAGCCCTGCTCTGGCTGGGGCCCGCGGCCGCGATCAGCATGACCGGCCATATCTCTACCGACAAGGCCAACGGGCTTTACTTGATCGACGTCGGCTGTGAGCTGGTTTATCTCGTTGTGATGGGTCTGATACTGGGGGCCTGGCACGCGTGATCGCGCCTGCCTCTTCCGCGTCTTCTTGCACCGAAGAAAGAGGTTTTGATATGAAGCGATTCGCGCCTTTGATGGTGATCACGATCGGGTGTACCCTGGCCTTGCCGCTGTTTGCCGTGGAGGAGCCGGCCTCGAAATCCCGCGCGGGTGATGCAATGGCCGATCCGACGATGGCCGAGCTGTCGCGCCTGGTCGGCGGCTCATGGAGCAACGACGACCCCAAGTTCACGATCGAGAACCGTTACGAGTGGGCGTTCGGCAATGCGGCCATCCGCGGGCTGGGCATCATTGGTAAGGGAAGCCCCGGCGAGTCTCAGGGTGAAGCCATCCTGGGCTGGGACCCCGTGGGTAAATCTGTCTTTTATTTTGACTGTCACGGCGGTAAGAGCATCTTTCAGGGAACCGTCAAGAAGCAGGGCGACGAGCTCATCTTTGAATTCGCCACCCTGGTCGGCAAGCCAGGCAAGTGGCGTGAGGCGGCGAGATTCACCGACAAGGACACCTTCCAGTTCACGCTCCACAGCGAAAAAGGAGGAAAGTGGTCACCGGTTTTCACCCAGACGTTAAAGCGCAAGCAGGCGGAAAAGAGCGCGGACAGGCTGGTAACCGAGGGCATCATCGAGGCACCTGTCGATGAGGTCTGGGCCGCGCTCTGCACCAAGGAGGGACTGGAGTCCTGGAACGTGGCGCATGCCGACGTCGATCTCAAAGTCGGCGGCAAGATGCTCACGCACTATGATCCCAAGGGTACACTCGGCGACCCCAACACGATCGAGAACTTGATCCTCAGCTTCGAACCGCGACGGATGTTGTCGATCAAGGTAGGGCACTGCCCGGAGTCTTTCCCCTTCAAGAGCGCGATCAAGACCGTGTGGCAGGTGCTCCATTTCGAACCCATCGGACCCAACCGCACGCGCCTCCAGATCATCGGCCTGGGATATGGCTCTGATGATGAGTCCAGAAAGCTGCGAGACTTCTTCGAGAAGGGCAACGCCTACACGATCAAGAAGCTCCAGGACAAGCTTGCCAGCCAGGGAACGAAAGCGGCTTCCAAAGGCTGAAAACGCCTGACCCGACGCGCCGTCGCGCGCGTCGGATCGCAATGAGCCTTGTCACGCTCCTGGAGCGGGATTCAATCCCGCTCCTCTTTCGAGACTGTAGCAAGGATACCGGCAATGGACCGCAGCGGCGCCTCTCGTTCCCACGCTTTGCGTGGGAATGCCGTCTGCGACGCTCTGCGTCGTCTTCTTGGCCCCGGGGACGTTCCGCCTGCCCGCCTTCTCGGTGGGGGCCGCAGAGCGGCCCGGCAGGCATTCCCACGCAGAGCGTGGGAACGAGAACCCGAAAATCGCCCGGTGTCGTTGCTACAGTCTCCCTTTTTCTTTGATAATGAGCCTTGCGGGGAGAGTCTATGATCCTGACAGTCTCGTTCGCTCGTTCGACGAACGAATCGTGTGGGGCCGGGAGTATCGCGCCTGATGGACGCCGGTGATCAAGACCCGATCGAGATGATTGTCAACCTGGCCAGAGGGATGATGCCCGAGAGGCGCTCGCGGTTTCTTGACTCGGCTTGCGGCGATCGGCTGGAAGTGCGTGCCGAGGTCGAGGCACGACTCAATGCTGGCAGCCAGCCAGAAGTCGTCGAAAGCCCGACGAATTCGCCACCCGATGAAATGCTTGCTTCTCCATCTCTCTCGATTGAATCCGTCGCCCTGGAAGCAGTGTCCGCAGTGCGGCAGACAGGCGAGAATCGAAGTGCCGAGGGTGGTGAACGACTTCCCGACGACGTGCCGATCGACGTTTACTGTGATGGCAAGCGGCTTGACGTTCCCGCTCGGCTGCGGCTCTTCCAGCAGGTTTGCCTGCTCGTTTTCCAGGCCCACCAGCGAGGGTTGATTCATGGCGGCCTGAGCGTCCGGCAGATCCTGGTCGCACCCGAGGGCACGCCCCGCATCAGCAGTCGCGAGCCGGATGATCTGGCGACCGATGCCATGGTTCGTCCCGACGACATCAGTCCCGAGCAAGTGCTGGGCGAACCAGACACCACCGCAACAGATATCTACGGCCTGGGGCTTGTTCTCTATGAGCTATTGACCGGGCATCAGCCTTATCAAGTTCCAGGCGGCGAGGAATCCGAAATCTACAAGGCGGTCTGCGAACAGACGCCCGAACGTCCCAGCCTTGCCGTCAACCGAACCGACCGAGCGAATCCCGATTCCTCGCACCAGACGTCCGAAATCATCAGCGCAGCCCGTGGAACATCACCCAGAAAGCTACAGCGGCTGCTTGCCGGCGATCTCGAGTTGATTGTGCTCAAGGCCCTCCAGAAAGAGCCTGAGCGGCGCTATGGATCGGCCGACCAGTTTGCCGAGGATATCGACCGATACTTCGCGGGACGGCCGGTGCGCGCGCACCGCGATGGCCGGCTCTACCGCCTGGGCAAGCTCATCCGGCGACACCCCGCGACAACCGCGCTGGGGATCTTGGCTGTCGCCGCGCTCGGGCTTGCGCTGATCGGCCAGAGAGTCAGCCTGGTTCGGGCTCGTCAGGAGCAGAACCAGACCGAGGCCGCGTTCGGAGTGGCACAAGCGGCGGTCAACGAGCTGTTCGCGCACATCGCCGACGAGCATCAGTTTGACGTGCCGGGATTGCAGGCACTTCGGGCGGTGCTTCTGGAACGCGCTCTCCACTATTACGAAGACATCCTCCATCAGTACGGCAACGATCCCTTGCGAGATTCCCTCGCGGCCGGGGCCCAGTCAAGGATCGCCCAGATCACGCGCGTGATCGGTTCCCCCGGCGAAGCCGTCTGGCAGTTCAAGAATGCAGTGGCCCGCCAGGAGGCTCTCGTCCGGCATCATCCTGAAGACTCTCAATATGAAGACGACTTGATTCATCTCCTTACCGACCTGGGCGAAGTGCTTCTCACCGGGGAGGGCAAGCGAGAAGAGGCCCTGCATCTTTTCAAACGCGCGGGGCAATGGATTGAGCCCGGAAATGGCAAGCAGCCCATCCCGCAATCACGCCGCCGAGAACTGATCAGGGTACTCGGTGACATTGCCCAGATCGAGCGCGAAACCGGCCAGGCCGAGCAAGCGCGAGAAAGCCTGGAGCGCGCCTTGAGCTCGCCTCCATGATGGCCGCGGAGAAAACGTCCACACTGGACGATCAGATCGCCCTGGCATCGACCCAGGTTGCACTGGCACGATTGCTCATGACGCGGCAAGAAACGCTTGACCAAGCGGTGACCTTATTGACCAAGGGAGTTGACTTGCGCCAGGCCATCACCCGCGAGCATCCCGAACGGGTCGATCAGGTCTACCAGCTTGCGCTCGATCTGGGTGATCTGGCCTCGCTTCACCAGGCGACGGGTCGTCTCCAGGCGGCCGGCGAGGCCGGCCGGCGTGCCCTCGATCTGTTCGCTCAACTGTCCCGGCGCTTTCCCGACTACCCGCCCTATGAGACCTCGCTGTACCTTGCGTGCGACATGATGAGCCACCTGAGCAACCAGCAAGGCGAATCCGCGGCGGCTCTGGAGTTCGCGGAGCAGGCTCGAAGCGTGCTTGAACGACTCACGGCCCAGCACCCGAAAGACCCCGGCTTCCGGTACGACTTGTCTCGATCTCACGACTTCATCGGCCGCCTTATGCGGCACAAGGGCCGATACCCCGAGGCGCTTCGCTCGTTCCAGCGCGCCGTTGACATGCTCGAAAGCCAGTCTGCCCTCGACGCCCGAGGTAGTTACCAGCTCGCGATCAGTCTGGCGGCGTGCGTTTCGCTGATCGGCTCCGCCCCAGGTGTGGCATCTCCCGATGATGAATCCAAGCTGAGTCCCGCCGATCGCATCCGCCGTCAGATCTACGGCAAGCGTGCCGTGAGGCTCTGGCCAGCGCTACCGAGGGCGGGTTCGCCGACCTCTCGATTTGCCGGACCGACTCCGACCTCGACCCGCTGCGCGACCGCGCTGATTTTGAGAAGCTGCTCCATGATCTGGCAGATAAGAACAAGGCGAAACCGTGATCGATTCCTGACGCTGGGCCGGGCTAATCTTTCATTGAATCCGACAATGAGCTCCAGCCGATAAAAATTCGAAGGGTGTCTCGTTCGACGGCAACGCACTTGGGCCCTCACCGCGGCAGGGGCTGCGAGGATCGTCGGGTTGATCTCCAAGGGTGTCCAGGGAGCTGTTGCGCTCATCCTGACGATGGGCTTACCGGCCGAGAGCCAGACGGTGGCCGCTGGCGGCGTCAATCCTGCGTCTCACTCTCGCGGGGCACGGATTTACACCTTTGATGCCTACCAGCCCGGGAAGATTCCGGTGCTCTTGATTCATGGGCTCTGGGCCAGCCCCCGCGTCTGGACGCCGATGGTCAACATTTTGCGACATGATCCAGTCTTGCAGGGGCGATTTCAGTTCTGGGTGGCGAGCTATCCTTCGGGTCACCCACTTCCCGTGGCGGCCGAATCGGTCCGGCAGTCGTTACGTCAGATCCGTCACACGTTCGACCCTGGAGGCGCCGACCCCGCGCTTGACCAGATGGTGATTCTGGGAAAGAGCACGGGAGGGCAGGTTACCAGGATGCTGGTTCAGTCGAGTGGTCACGAGATCTGGAACGCCATCTTCACCAGGACGCCCGAGCAGGTGCAATCGTCTTCCGAGCGACGTGCTCGACTCATCTCGACCCTCTTCTACGAACCCGAACCCTACGTGAAGCGAGTGATTTTCGTCACGACCGGCCATCGAGGCAGCGAAGCTGCGGAATGGCCCTTCGGAGTGCGCCTGGGCGTCGATTTGATCGGCTGGAAGAGCCCGTCGCGTGCCGAGCGTGTCGAGCTCGTTGCCGCCAATGGCCGCGCAGTCTTTCAACCCTTTCTCCGAAACCGCCCGCTGAGCGCCTTCGATGGCATGCGTGAGGAGAGCCCCTTGCTGCGCGCCATCGATCGCCAGCCGTTTGCTCCCGGTCTTCCTTATCACTCGATCATTGGTAATATTCGCCGCGCTGCGTCCCTGGAGCAGATGAGTGACGGCTTCATCTCCTACCGCAGCGCTCACCTGGACGGCGCCGCGTCCGAGCAAATCATCGCGGTGAACCACCGTTGTGAAGCCAACCCCGAGGTCATCGCCGAGGTGAGGCGGATTCTTCTGGTCCACTTGATAGAACACTGAGAGTAAGGTTTTCTCTCACCGCGAGCGATCAATCATGGTTTGCCTCACTTCCCAACACCTGTTACACTGTTGTTGAACATTGTCAGGTTGATGCCCTGTACCGGGGGGCCGCGCTGGTGTCAGACCTCAATGCGGAGGAGTGGGATTGATGTTGACGCTCTGGGGTTCCGCGGAGGGTCGGAATTTTTGTGACGGCCTGTCGCGGCGATCGTTCCTCAAGATTGGCGGGCTGGTCATGGGAGGAATTAGCCTTCCAGGGCTGCTCGAGGCCGAGGCACTGGCGGCCGCGCCTTCATCGACTAAAAATGTCGGCGGGGTAGGCCACAAGTCGGTGATCATGGTCTACCTCACGGGAGGCCTGGCCCATCAAGACACGTTTGATCTCAAGCCTGACGCTCCCGCTGGAATTCGCGGTGAGTTTGGGCCGATCGCCACGAAGCTGCCCGGAGTCCAGATTGGCGAGTTGCTGCCCAGAACGGCGGCCATCATGGACAAGCTGGCGGTGATTCGCTCGCTCGTCGGACAGATTGATGAGCATTCAAGCTTCCAGAGCATGACAGGCTTTCCCATGGGGATCACCCGACGCGAGGGCAAGCCCCATTTCGGTTCGGTGATCTCCAGAGTGCAGGGGCCGGTCGATCCGGTGGTGCCGCCGTTCGTGGACCTCTCGCCCGTGATGCAGCACCGGCCGTACAACACCCCGGGGCCGGGCATCGCCGGCCAGGCTTACAGTGCAGCGCGGATGGAAGGAGACGACCTGGCTCTGCTCAAACCGCCGGTGGGAGTCTCCACCAATCGGTTCTCCGGAAGGCAGCAGCTCCTGGACCAGTTCGATCATCTCCGCCGCTCGGTCGATGACGCCTCGGTTGACGGAATGAGCAGCTTCTATCGCAAGGCGTTCACGGTGCTGACCTCCGACAAGCTGGCCAGGGCCCTTGACGTCGAGCGTGAAGATCCCAAGCTGCGTGCCCGCTACGGCGTGGGCTCGCCGCGGCACCTGGGCGACGGCGCGCCGATGTGGAACGATCAGCTCCTGATCGCCCGGCGGCTGGTCGAGGCAGGCGCTCGCTGCGTCTCGCTGGGCTATGGCTTCTGGGACACCCACGGCGGCAATTTCTCCCACCTGCGGAAGTACCTGCCACTCCTGGACCAGGGAGTCTCCGCGCTGGTCGAAGACATCTATGCCCGGGGTCTTGATCGCGACGTCACCGTGGTCGTCTGGGGTGAGTTCGGCCGAACGCCCAAGATCAACAAAGAGGCCGGACGTGACCACTGGGCGCGGGTCAACTCGGCGATCCTCTCCGGCGGCGGTATGAAAGTCGGCCAGGTGATCGGCTCGACCGACAAGCTCGGCGGCTCGGCGGCCAGCCGCCCGATCGAGTTCCGCGATGTCCTGGCCACGATCTACCATAATCTGAATATCGACCCACACACGTTCATCCACGACAAGGCCGGCCGACCCGTAAGCATCCTGCCCGCCACCAATGAGCCAATTCCGGAATTGATCTGAAATAAGCCACAAGTTCGGGCATCCGCCAAGGCTCTCGGTTTCCCGTCACGCTTCTGCGAGAATCGGGTGGCCTTCCGGCGCGCAGCAGGAGAAAGGTCTGCCTGAGCGTTGCGCGCCTCCGGGATTCACGGATCAAGCTCATGGCATCCTTGCCCGATTCAGAGGACCAGAAACCGGCGAATTCGACCACCGAGCTTCATCGCGACGGCTGGATGAGCTGGATTGTCTCGCTGGTCGTGGGCCTGGCTTTGTTCACCATCTACTCGGCCAATAACCGTGACCTGGGCTCTTACGACACGGCTCCGACTACCATGATGCTCTTGACCATGGCGCGCGGAGAGGGAGTTTACCTGGACCGCTTCCGGCCGATTCTTCGTGACAAAGGTCGCGTTCTGCCGGTCTTCGTGACACCATACCGCAGTCGTATCCTTTCGCGTTATCCGGTCGCGCCCGCGATTCTGGACCTGCCGCTGGTCATTCCTCAGGTCGCGCTTCTGGACTGGCTTCATCCCGGCTGGGACCGGGATCCCAAGGTCGCCTTCAACGAGTGCAGGAGGATGGGCAGGCGATCGATGGCTCTGCTCATGGCCTTGACGGCAGTGATCCTGCACCGATTTCTACTTGGCCTTGGCCTGGGCCGCGCGGCGTTGCTCTCGGCGCTTGCCGCGGGTCTGGGATCGAACCTCTGGTGCGTGGGCAGCCAGACCGTGTGGCAGCATGGTCCGGCGGCTTTTGCGCTCACGACGGCGATCGTGCTGCTTCATTCCAAGCCCGTGTCGCGATGGCGGCTGGTTCTGGCGGGGCTGGCCACGGCGTTTCTTTTTGCATCCAGGCTGATCGACAGTCTCTTCGCCGCGGTGATCGTTCTCTGGGTGGCCCGGTCTCAGCCCGCCGGTCTTCTCTGGCTGCTGCCGGCGCCGCTGATCGGAGCTATCGCACTATTCAGCTACAACCTGTGGTTCTTTGGAGATCTTATCGGCGGTCAGGCTCAGCTCGAGCAGATCCACCGCGACCTTCATCGACTGCCTGGGCCGTGGTCTGGCAACTTGCTCGAAGGGGCGATGGGAACTCTCTTCAGTCCCAACCGGGGCTTGTTCGTCTTCACCCCCTGGGTCGCGGCGGCCCTGGCGGCCACTCCGCTTGTCGTTCGGCGGCTTGCGTCTTGCCGGTTGATTACCTGGTTGCTGCTGGCGCTGGTGCCGTACTTGCTACTGCTTTCGAAGTACGCCGTCTGGTGGGGAGGGCACTGCTTTGGTCCCCGTTACTGGACCGACGTGACTCCTCTGTTCGCGATCCTGCTGGCGTTCGGCCTTGACTGGGCGATTGCCCGATCGCGCACGTTGACGGCTCTTTTCATCAGCACGATCCTCCTGGCGATCGGCGTTCAGGTCATCGGGGCCTGCTACTATCCGAGCAACTGGAACCTGGAGCCGCTTAATGTTGACCTGCACCACGAGCGCCTCTGGGACTGGCGCGATACCGAGCTCTCACGCTGCCTGGGTGAGGCCTTCAAAGAGCACGTGCGATAAGAACCAGCGATGAAGGGCATAGCGATGGAACAAGCATCCGGTTCAATGACCGCCCGGGTGGCAAAGAACCCGACAAGGTCGCGGCGCAAAGGGTGGCTGGGTTCACTGATCCTGGCTTTCGTGCTGGTACAGGTCTACCTGGCGAACCCGCGGGATCTCAGCACGTATGACACCGCCGCGACAACCATGATGACCTTGACCCTTATCCGTGGAGAGGGGGTCTACCTCGACCGATTCAGGCCGATTCTGCTGGAGACTCGTAACCAGTTGAAGGTCTTTGTGGTGCCCTGGCATGGCCATATGCTGTCGCGTTATCCCGTGGCCCCGGCGCTTTTGGTCTTGCCCTTGGTCGTGCCTCAAATTGCGCTCCTGGACAGGCAGATCCCGGGCTGGGACCAGGATCCCCGGAACGCGATCATTCCCCTTCCCCAGATAACGAAGCGATCAATGGCGGTGGTTGTGGCACTGACCGCGGTCATCCTCCACCGATACCTGATCGCTCTGGGATTGGGACGCGCGGCATTGCCCGCAACGCTGGCCGCGGCACTGGGTTCAAACCTTTGGATTGTGGGCAGCCAGGCGATGTGGCAACACGGACCGGCGGCGTTCGCACTCATTGCCGCGCTCGCACTCCTGCATCCCACGCCGGTACCGTGGTGGCGGCTGGTGCTGGCAGGGCTGGCCACGTCGGTCCTCTTCACGTCCCGGCTGATGGATGGCCTGTTTGCCGCAGTCATCGTCCTGTGGGTGGCCAGAACCCAGCCCAGAGGACTCTTCTGGTTCCTGCCTGTCCCCTTGATCTCAGCAATGGCCCTGCTCAGTTACAATCTCTGGTACTTTGGCGAAATCATCGGCGGTCAGGCTCAGCTCGAGCAGATGCACCGCAACCTGCACCGTTTGCCAGGGCCATGGTCAGGAAACTTGCTCGAAGGGGCGATGGGAACTCTCTTCAGTCCCAACCGGGGCTTGTTCGTCTTCACCCCCTGGGTCGCGGCGGCGCTGGCGACCGCGCCGATGGTCGTACGGCGGCTCAAGCCCCACCGGCTGATCGCCTGGTTGCTCTTGGCTCTGGTGCCGTACTTGCTGTTGCTCTCGAAGTACGCGGTCTGGTGGGGAGGGCACTGCTTTGGTCCCCGATACTGGACCGATGTCATGCCGCTCTTGGCAATCCTTCTGGCCTTCGGGCTGGAATGGGCGGCCAACCGGTCCCGCGTCCTGTTTGCCCTCTTCATGGTCACAATCGCTCTGGGGGTCGGCATTCAGGTCATCGGGGCTTGCTGCTATCCGAGTACCTGGAACCTCGAGCCCCTCAATGTCGATCTGCACCACGAGCGCCTCTGGGACTGGCGCGACACCGAGCTCTCACGCTGCCTGGGCGAAGGGCTCCGGCAATGGAGAAAAATATCTCCATAACTGTTGTTGATTTCGAGTTTTGAACCGCGAGAATCTCGCCGAGGAGAGAAGTACCATGACCCGTGGTGCCGGCAAAGCCCGAAAGCATGAAGCCAGCTTGCGCGCTTCGCTCTCGAGTATCCAGAAGCGTACGAGGATTTCCCCTGGGGCGAACGGGTCATCAAGGTTCGGAACAAGATTTTCGTGTTCGCGGGATGCAACGAAGAGGGGCTGGGCTTCTGCGCCAAGCTTCCACAATCCAGTCGCGTGGCGTTGATCCACCCCTTTACGAAGCCCGCCGGTTACGGGCTCGGCAAGAGCGGCTGGGTCGAGGCGAGATTCGGGCCCGACGACGACGTTCCGCTGGAACTTCTCAAGGAATGGATCGACGAGAGCTATCGAGCCATCGCCCCCAAGAAGCTCGTCGCGCTTCTTGAAGGCGAGCCGCGGGCGAAGGCGACGAAACCAAAGGTAAAGGCGAAGGCGAAGGAACCAAGATCGAAGAAATAAGTTGACTTCACGGTTGCCGAGCGAGTGCTCCCCCCTTCATCACCAGCCGGACCTTGCGGAGCGCGGTGATCGAGTGTGTCGGATCGCCCTCGACGGCGATGAGATCGGCCAGCAGGCCCGGCTTGACGGCCCCCAGCCGGTTGTCGAGCCGCAGGACCTTGGCGGCAACCGAGGTAGCCGCCTGAAGGGCCTCGGCCGGCTTCATGCCGAATTCGACCATAAGCTCGATCTCGCGGGCACCTTCACCGTGGGCGAAGACACCCATGTCGCTGCCATTGACGATGATCACGCCAGCCTCGCGCGCTTGCTTGAAGAGATGCCGCAAGTTGGCGATTGCCCTGGGCTCAGGATCAACACCTGGACGCCAGCCTCGATAGCGGGTCGCCGACACTTCGGTCGCGGTGATCGTGGGACAGAGGGCGACGCCTCGCTCGGCCATGAGCCGAAACACCTCGGGATCACCGCCATAGCCATGCTCGATGGTCGCGACTCCGGCCAGGGCGGCGCGCCGCATCCCTTCTGTTGAAGAAGCATGGGCCGCCACGGGTACACCATTCGACCGCGCCGTCTCGACGATGAGCTTGAACTCGTCGAGCGAAAACGAGGGCCGGACTGGCCCTCCTCCCATGGCGGCGTCGGCATAGACCTTGATCCAGTCGGCCCCCTTGCCGATCTGGTCGCGCACCACCCGGATCAAGGCATCAACCCCATCGGCCTCCTCGGCCCCTTGCGGAATCCGCCACTCGGGGGCGAACCCCTTGGGCGCATACGATCCCGTGGCCACGATCGCCCGGGTAGTGACGATCATCCGCGGCCCCGGCACAATGCCCTGCTCAACCGCCTGCTTGAGCCCGACGTCCGCATAGCCGGCCCCTTCGGTCCCCAGGTCTCGAATCGTGGTGAACCCCGAAAGCAAGTTGCTCCTCAGGTGATTGACCGCCCGGCAAACCCGCAGCGCCAGGGCTCCTTGAGCACCTGGTCGTTCCACGTCAGCCTCGTTATAAGGATGCAAAAGCACATGCGTATGCGCATCGATCAGCCCCGGCAAGACCGTCATGCCCGGCAGCTCGATCACGCGAGCCCCCTCAGGCACCTTCACCTCCCTCGCCGGCCCGACCGCTTCGATCTTCTCGCCGCGAACCAGCACGACCCAGCCTTCGTGAGGCTCGGCGGCTGTTCCGTCGAAGACGCGAGCAGGGCGGAGGAGGATGGAGGCCGCAGATGTGCCTGAAGCGGGAGCGAAGGCGAGAGAGCACAGGATCAGAGCCTGACTCAGCAACGTTGATAGACTTGGAGACAAGTTCCTCATGCTCTCCCTTTTCGAACAGGATTCGATTCGACGCTGCTTGCAGCCCGGGCTTCTACCGACTCAGTCCTATCCGTAAACGTCTTTGCTCAATGTCCCCCTCCACCCCCATGCCCCCCGGCGTGGTCTCCCTTGAAGAGCGGGTGCTTCGGGTCGCCGCCGGCGGCGATGTAGGCGAGCAGGTCGAGGATCTCTTCGCGGGTCAGCTTGTCTAAGAGGCCCTTGGGCATGATCGAGGTGGGAGACTTCTTGCGGCCGGCGATCTCGGTCTTCTTGAGCACTTTCGGCGCGGTGCTGGCCAGCGGGTTCTCGACGACCTTCACAACCTCGGGCGTTTCTTCGACGATCAGGCCGCTCGACAACCTGGCCGCTCTCCGTCTCGAACAGGTAAGAATTATATTTCTCGTTGATCTTGGACGACGGCTCGAGGATGTTGCGCAGCAGGTCGGCCGGGGGCTGCTTGGGCTCGAGCTTGGTGAGGTCGGGGCCGAATTCGTTGCCGGTTCCGCTCATCTTGTGGCAGGACACGCACGTGGCCACCTCGAAGAGCTGCTTGCCGTTGCCAAAGGAGCGGTCGGTGTCGCGATCGAGGTGATCACCGAACTTGCCAGGTCGTCGAATGTCCATTCCTTGCGCGGGCGGGTTGACTTGAGCAGCTCATCAGCGATGGGCAGAGGATGGCCGGCGAGGTAGGACTCGGGCGAGGCCAGGTACGCGTCAAGGTCGTCCACCACGTACAGGGCCCCGTACATCCGCCGCCAGTGGCCAGGATAGGTACAGACGTAGGGATAGACGCCGGCCTGCGCGGGGGCCGTGAAGTCCAGCTTCTGATTCTCGCGCGGCTGGAGCAGGCGGCTGGACAGCAGGATCTTGCCGGAAACCGGGATGTATTGCCGCCGCGCCGCGTCTGGACTGGTGGCCGTCGCCTCGGCCAGAAGGCCGATCTCTTCGAGTGCGCCGGGCTGCGTCACCACGAAGTTGTGCGGCATCATGTCGATGTTCTCGAACAAGATCTGCACGGGCTTGCCGCCTGCACGACAATCCGATCGAGGTCGTACCGCATCTGTTCGAGTACCGTGCCGACGCGGATCACGCGGACGCCCAGGCTGCTCAGCTCCTTGCGGAACGATCGGGCCGCGTCGGCCGGCAAAAGGGCCGCCAGCGCATCGCCAAGCTGAAGCGCGTCGAGCGCCGCGGGCGATGTCCGCCGCCGCACCGGCATCTGCTGCACATAAGCGATGAGGCTTTCCAGCAGCGGCCTGGCCTCATCGCTGGGCCAGTAGGCCGCGGGAATCTTCTGCAGGGCCAGGATCGCGGCGTGGCGATCGATGTTCTCGCGGATGAATTTCGAGAGAGCCCGGAAGGTCGGAACCTCCTGGCCGCGGATGGAGGTCAAGGCATTCATGGCCGCGCGGCGGATGGTCGCCCTGGTCTCATCACTGCCGCCTTGCTGACCGGTTGATAGGGCCGCCGGTAGACCGTTCAGCAAGGGCTCAACCTTCGGAGTAAAGGCTGGCTCTCTGGCTGGGGTCGCGAACCAGTGGCACCGCGCCCAGGAAATCGCGCAGCGACTGGGGCGAGCTGGCTGCGAGCGGCCAGGCCGGTCGGCCGAGCCGTCGGCGGCAACCAGCGCCGCGAAGCCGAACTGGCGAATCACCGGCAACTTGGCCTCGGTCGCCAGCCGCTCGAGCTCGGCCCGAGACGAGGCCAGATCGTTCGTGCCCCGATCGGTCAGCAGCCGGACCAGCTCGATCACCGCGCTCTCGCCCGGATCTGCCTCGCTGGCTGTCACGCTCGTGCAGGGCGTCGATCAGTGTCTTTCGGCTCTGGCTGGTGGTCAGTCGGGCCAGATCGGACAGAGCCTGCGCGCCGCACCTCGTCGCGAACTCCCTTGCGGAAGAGGATCTCCTGGAGAACGCCGCGGTTTCGCTTCATCTTCAGCAGGCTGTCGGTATCGATCTTGCGCAGGAAGAACCGGGCACCGGCAGCGCTCGTGATCTCGATCGGACCGGCCCACGGCGATGGCCTTTTTCACGTACGGATCGAGGGCCCGCATCGTCTCGCCGCGGGTGTAGTCGAGGTAATAGTCCGACGGGTGCTCGGCCGTGATCAGGGGAACCTCCACAGCTTCGGGCACCGTGAAGAAGCTGGCGGCGCGGACGGCCTCAAGCCGGACGCGCGGATAGGGATCGGCGGCCAGCTTCTTGAGCCGATCGAGCGCATCCGGCACCCGGTCGCGCCAGTAGCAGAGCACGCGCGTGGCCGCGGCCCGGGCGCGGAAATCGCGCGCGGCCAGCAGCCTGCTCAGCAACTCGACGTTCACGACATCGTGAAACTGGTGGACCCACAGGGCCTCCAGCAAGTGGTGCTCATAATCGATATCGTTCTTATCCAGGTCCGCGACCCATTCGCTTGACGGCCGCCATGACCTGATCGGTGTCGCGCGCGCCGAGCTCGGTCTTGACGCGGTAGCGCAGCCGGTCTTCGGGCTCCTTCAGAAGGTCGAGCAGATTGCTCGATCGGCTCGCCCGCGATCTCCAGCGGCTTGAGCAGCGGCCGGCCTTCATAGGTCACGCGGTAGACGCGGCCGTGGGTCCGGTCGCGGCTGGGATCGCGGAGGTTGTGCTGCATGTGGCCGATGATCGGGTTCTGCCACTCCAGGAAGTAGATCGCTCCGTCCGGACCAACCTCGATGTCGGAAGGGCGAAAATTGGGATCGCTTGACTGACACGATCGGCTCTTGCTCGTCGGCCGTGAAGCCCGAGTCCTGGTCGCGGACCTTGTACCGGTGAATCCCCTGAAAACCGATCACGTTGGCCACCAGGTAATCGCCCTGCCAATCCTCCGGGAAATGCCGGCTGGAGAGGATCTCGGTGCCAGGGCAGGGGCGGGTGCGCTGGGGGAAGAATGGCTTCATGCTGCGATGCTTGTCGGGATAGTCGAGGTGGCCCGAGAACGCCGTGGCGTAATAATTGACGTTGCCCGTGCCGTCGGTCACGAAGTCCTGGCCCCAGCGGTCAAACGCATGACCATGTGGGTTGGCGAAGCGGATACGTGACGTAGACCTCGAATTTCTGCGACCTCGGCTCGTAGCGAAACACGCCCGCGTTGGCCAGTCGCACGGGCGGTCCATAGGGCGTCTCGACCTGGGTGTGATGAAACGTCCCCTCCTGGAAGTAAACGGCCCCGCCGGGGTCGAGCCGGAAGCTGTTGGACGTGTGATGCGTATCGGCCGAGTCGAGGCCGCTGATCACCCGCTCGCGCACGTCGGCCTTGTCGTCGCCGTCGGTGTCCTTGAGCAGCATCAGGTCGGGGGCCTGGGCCACCAGCACGCCCTGGGGCACGATCTCGAAGCCGGTGGGGCAGTGGAGATGATCGGCGAAGACCGTCTGCTTGTCGGCCTTGCCGTCGCCGTCGGTGTCCTCGAGGATCAGGATCTTGTCGTTCATCTCCTCCTTGGGCTTCCAGTGCGGGTAGGTCGGCCAGCAGGCTACCCACAGCCGGCCCTTGGCGTCGAACGACATCTGCACCGGCTTGGCCAGGTCGGGAAACTCCTTCTCGGAGGCGAAGAGGTTGACGTTAGACCCTTGCCGATCGTCATCTGCTTGATGGACGCCTCGCCGTCAAGGAAGACGTGCGCGCCGCCTGGGCCGCGACCGGGCTTGTTCGTCTTGACGGGGATGAACGGCGGCGTGTTATCGTCGTCAACCTTCAGCCCGCTTCCCTGGGCCACCGCCCAGATTCGCCGGTCGCGGTTGGCGGTCATCACGTCCAGCACTTCCATCTCGCGCTGGATCGACCACGCGATTGGTCTGGCCATCCACGAACGCCAGGTCGGCCCGGCCACCGTAGATTGAATATCCGTCCACCGTGCGATAGCGGTTGAACCAGTAAAAGTTCTTGTCGAGCACGGCCTGGCGGATTTCTCGAAGCGTTCGGGCGTCCGCTTGAACAGTTCGGCCCCTCGGGAAAAGAGCGCCTTGACGATCACCTCGGCCAGCATGCGGTTTCCCTCGGCGGTCAGGTGAATGCCGTTGATCGTGAGCGGCCTGGAGGCCTTCGCGTAAAGCTCTTGCGTCGGGTGGAAAAGATCAACGAACATGACTTGTGCGCCTGGGCCACCTGGGCCATGGCCGCCGTGAGTTCGCTCGAGCCGGGCGTTGTTCTCGCGACCGTCGGGCAGCGATCGGTCCTTGCAAGTTTTCATGAGCGATCGGCGAGAAGAGCACGAGCCTGGGCGCGCTCTTGCCGTTGTATTTCTGCCCCAGCGTGTGCGTGATGAACTCCGCGAGGTCACGCTTGAACTGGTCCAGGTCGCCGAATGATTCGTTGTAGCCGAAGAAGGCCAGTACGACGTCGGTCTTGGTGCGGTTCGAGCCACTCGATCGGGGGTGCCGAAATCGGCCGAGCGAAGTCGGATCGTCAGCTCGTCGGCGGCGTAGCCCAGGTTGCGAATCGTCAGCTCAAGGCCGGGAAACCGGCTCTGGAGCATCGTCTCCAGCCAGCCGTCGTGCTGCATCCGGTCGGCCAGCGTATTGCCGATCAGGCTGATGTGGTCTCCCTTGCGAAGCTCCAGATTTCCCGCCAGACTGGTTCCATCGGCGGCCCGCAAGAGCGGTGCGCGGAAGGCGATGAGCAGGGCCAGGCCGGCGAGGATCTTGAGGGAGCGAGCAAGTGGCGAACGACCTGGGCGGCACGCCCTCGGGATCGGTGCGGTGTATGGAACATGCGGCTATCCTTGAAGCGTGAGGGAGGTCATGTTGCAGGCGGGCGTGCACAAGCGCCAGGTCGCCCGGTGGGCGAGAGTTCATTGTCCGGGTCGCCACGAGAGAATTCAACCCGGCTTTGTGGGACAGCCCGACCCAGTAGCAGGAGGAACCGCTGATGGAAGACCATCTCGTTGAGACCTGGGTGATCCACAATCGCATCAATCTGTATTTACTGAATGCCGTCCCTGAGACCGCGCTGACCTCGGCCCTCCCCAAGTGCCGCACCGTCTATGACCAGTTCGCGCACGTGCACAACGTCCGGCTGATGTGGCTCAAATCGGCGGCTCCGGAACTGCTGGCCGGGCTCGAAAAACTCGAGACGAAGACCAGCGGCACCAAAGATCAGGTACGCACAGCGCTCGAGGCTTCAGGCAAGGCAATCGAGACGCTGCTGCGTAGCGCGATCGCGACCGCTCCGGCGTCAGGAGGAAAAGTCAAAGGGTTCAAGCCGCACGCCGTGGCGTTTCTGGGCTACCTGATCTCTCATGAGTCGCATCATCGAGGGCAAATTGGCTGGACCCTGAAACAGTCGGGCCATCCCCTCGATCAGAAAACCGCTTACGGCCTCTGGGAATGGGGAGTCCGCTGAACGTACCCGATGGTCGAACGAGCGCGTACGAGGAATCGCAAGGGGGCCGTCGATGACCGAGTTCTTCCGAGAAAAACGCACGGGAAGGCCGGGCCACTTTCTCGAAGGGCTGAGGACAACGTTCGCCGGCGAAGCGAACCGGACGGCGATACGTTACAAGGGAGATTCCCTCACGTATGGAGATCTCGACGCGCGGGCCAGGCGCTGTGCAGGGCGACTGCGTGAGCTGGGCGTCGAGCCGGGCGACCGCGTGGCGATCGCGACCGCGGAAAAGCTGCCGTTCCTGGCGGCTCACCTGGGCTCCCTCTACGCGGGGGCTGTTTCCCTGCCCTTGAATCCCCGGTTCACCCGTGAGGAGCTGCACTATTTCCTTCAGGACAGCGGCGCGAAAGTGGTGGTCACGGGGGATGACCAGATTCCGATCGTCGAATCAATGCGGGCCGAATTGACGGAGCTGCGCCGGTGCTGTTCGATGCCGACGCCTGGAGCGCCCTGACTGCTCGTTTTCCGAGCCGGCCGTCGCGCCCGACGACGCCTGCCTGATGCTCTATAGCTCGGGCACCACGGGCCGGCCCAAGGGGGTGGTTCACACGCACGCCAACCTCGCCTCCAGTCTGCGGGCACTCCAGGAGTGCTGGCGGTTCACGCCCGACGACGTGCTGGTGAACGCCTTGCCCCTCTTCCACATTCATGGGCTCTCGTTCGCGACGCAATTGAGCCTCCTGACGGGAAGCTGCATGCTCATGGAAGAATCATTCCACCCCCGCCGCACGCTGGAAGCCGTGGGACAAGGGACGGTCTTCATGGCGATTCCCACGTTTTATTACAGCTTTCTCGATCGACCCGAGTTCCCGGTACTTGCGAAAGATTGGTCTCATGTGCGGCTTTTCACCTGCGGCTCGGCGCCGATCCGGCCCGAGGTCCTTCCCGAGCTCGAAAGCGTCCTGGGCCGCCCGGTCATCAACCGCTACGGAATGACCGAGGCCCACGTGATCACCAGCCTGCCCTTGAGCGGCCCATGGCCGCAAGGCTCGGTGGGCGTGCCGCTTGCCGGCATCGAAGTGCGAGTCGTTCAAGAAGACGGAACACCCGGACAGCCGGGTGAAGTTGGCTCGGTTCAGCTTCGTGGTCCGAACCTGTTCCGCGAGTACTGGCGCAGGCCTGAGGCCACAAGCGACGCGTTCGCCTCCGGCTGGTTCGATACGGGCGACCTGGGCTGCCGCGATGCAAACGGGTTCCTGACCCTGGTCGGGACGTAAACATGATTTGATCATCACGAGCGGCTTCAACGTCTATCCCCAGGTCGTCGAGCGCGTGATCAATGAATGCCCAGGCGTTCGAGAATCAGCCGTGGTGGGCGTGCCCGACAAGAAGCGCGGAGAGCGCGTGGCGGCCGCCGTGGTGCGGAGCGATGAAACGTTGACGGAGCGCATCGCTGCGGACTTATCTGTCGGAACGGCTGGTCGATTACCAGCGGCCGGCCGATATCCGGCTCGTCGACAGCCTTCCCCGCAACGCCATGGGAAAGGTCCTTCGCCGCGAGCTGCGAGACCAGCTTGCAGGCTCTTAGCAGGTGGGCAATCTCGATGATCGACCTCGCGTGGCTCTCGCTGGCGGCCCTGGTACTGGTGATCATCGTGAGCTGCACGAGCACGGTCAATCCGGGGTTTCTTTCCATCGCGCTGGCGTGGGTCATCGGCGTTTACCTGGCTCCGCTCTGGGGACGAAAGTTCGCAATCGGTGAGGTGCTGGCCGGCTTTCCGACCGATCTCTTCCTGACGCTGGTGGGGGTGACGTTTCTTTTTACCCTGGCGCGAGACAACGGCACGCTCGACCAGGTGGTTCGCGTGGCGCTCCGAGGGTGCCGGGGAAACACGGGCTTGATACCGCTTGTCTTCTTCGGTCTATCTTTGGGCGTTGCGTCGATCGGGGCGGGTAACATCGCGGCCGCGGCTCTGATCGCACCGCTGGCGATGGTCGTCGCCGAGGCGCCAGGATCTCGCCCTTCCTGATGACGCTCATGGTCGCGCATGGCTGCGTGGCCGGCGCCCTGTCGCCGATCGCGCCGACGGGGATCATCGCGAACGGCCTGATGTCACGGATGGGGCTCTCGGGATTCGAGCGGCAGAATTATCTGTATAATCTTTTCGCCAACACCCTGGCCGCTGGCGTCGCTTTTCTCATCTTCGGAGGCTGCCGGCTATTCAGCCAGAGCCATGATGATGGTCAGACCAATAGCGGCTCGCCAGCGTCAACCCAGGTGATGACGCCCCGGCACTGGGTCACCCTGGCCGCGATTGCATCTCTGGTCGTCGGCGTTGTCGGCTTCCATGTTCACGTGGGGATGGGGGCGTTCGTCGTCGCGGTGATCCTGACCCTGGCCAACATCACCAAAGACAAACATGCCGTCGTATCGCTGCCCTGGAGCGTGATCATGATGGTCTGCGGTGTGACGGTCTTGACCTCGCTGCTCGAGAAGACGGGCGGGATCGACCTGTTCACAACCTACCTGGCCCGGTTCGCCACGCATCGGTCGGTCACGGGCCTGATCGCGCTCTTCACAGGCCTGGTCTCGGTTTACAGCAGCACCTCGGGCGTGGTCCTGCCGGTCTTCCTGCCCAGCGTGCCGGGTCTGGTCGCGAAGCTCGGCGGCGGCAATCCGCTGGCGATCACCTCATCGATCCTGATCGGCGGCCACCTGGTTGACGTCTCGCCCCTATCTACTATTGGAGCCCTGTGCATTGCCTCCGCACCCGCCACGGCCGACCGCCGCCGTCTTTTCAACCAGGTGCTCGCCTGGGGCCTGTCCATGTCGGTCGCGGGGGCGGTGGGATGCTACCTGGCGTTCGGGCGATGGTAAAGAGCCTACGGCGCTAAAGCCGGGCCGCAGCGTAGAACTCATCTGCCGCCGTGATGACCCGATCCATCAGTAACCCATCCCGAGTTCCTGAGCATCCTCCGTCAGCGCATCAGCAATTCGGCGACGTGCCTCGTCATCCTGATTCTTGTAGGTCATCAGGTCGCCAAGCCGCACTCGGCGGTGCTGGCCGACCAGGCGGAAAGGGATCTTCCCTTCTTCCAGCAGCCTGATCAGGTAAGGCCGAGAAACATTGAGAAGGTCGGCGGCTTGCTGCGTCGTGAACTCGGCGTGAATCGGAACCAGGGTTACCATGTTCCCTTTCGCCATCTCGGCCAGGATATTCGCCAGGAGCCCGAGGGCAGACTTCGGGATCGCGATGTCCTCGCCTTCCTGATCGTTTTTCTCAACGCGAAGATGCACGTCGCGACGACGCGAGGCCAGGTGCTGTGCTAGGCGACGGCTCGATTCTTGAGCCAGGCGCACATCCGCCTCGGTCGGGATCGTAGCCTCGGGAATTCTCGACATTGAAATCGGCATGGCATCCCCTTTCAGTCAATGAAGCGATTATACCCCAACATCGCAATAAACGCAATATCTGAAGCAACCGAAACGGCCTCAGGGGCGTGCCCATGTCGGTCGCAGCGACGCCGTGCCACCCCGATTGGCAAGCGGATACGTCCGTGGTAGGGTGAATCGCAAAGATGGGTCACCATGAATCCCAAGGCCGGATCAGCACATGAAAACCCAGGCGACAAGACTTTACCCGTTCGTGCCGTCGGGCCCGCGATTCGAGCTGGCGATCGAGTTCTTTGCCGCATTGGGGTTCGCAGTGCAGTGGCGGCACGAGGGCCTCGCGGGCCTGCGCCTGGGGGCGCTATTTCCTGCTGCAAGACATCGACGTGCCGGAGTGGCAAAAAAACCAGATGATCGTCTTCGAGGTGACAGATCTCGACGGCTACTGGTCAGAGCTGGAAGCGAAAGACCTGGCAGGCGCCTTTCCCGGTGTGAAGCTGCGGCCGCCCACCGAGTTTCCGTGGGGTCGCGAGATCCACATCATCGATCCGGGCGGCGTCTGCTGGCATGTCAGACAGGCCGAAGGGTGAGGCGTCGCTCCATGAATCCAGCACCACTTGCCAGTCGCGTTTCGAGCCTGCGGCCAACGGCCGTCAACAGAGTCTTGCAGGAAGTCCGGCAGTTTCAGGGACAGGGGCGATCGGTCGTTTCGCTGATGCGCGGGCAGCCCGACACGCCCACGCCGGCACACATTGTCGAAGCGGCGATCCGCGCCCTGAAGGATGGCCGCACGGGTTATGCCGACAACCAGGGCGAACCTGCATTGCGCCAGGCCGTCGCCGCCAAGCTTCAGCGCGAGGCGGGCCTAACCTATGATCCCGATCGCGAGATCTTGATCACCGACGGAGCAACTCTGGGCGTCTGCGCGGCGCTGGGTGCCTTGGTGCAGGCGAACGTTAAGGTCATGCGGCCCGACCCGATCTACGACGCTTACGATGCGCCCATTGCTCTTTGGGGTGGGGCTCCCTTGCCGGTTGCCGCGACCATTCACAAGGACCGGTTCACGATCGAACGCTCACAACTTGACCGAACCTGGCATCCTCACGCCAGGGTCCTCTTGCTGAACACGCCCTGGAACCCGGTCGGCACCGTTTTGACCCGGGCCGAGCTTGAAGACGTCATGACGTTCGCCGCAGAGCGAGACCTTGTCGTGATCAGCGACGAGATCTACGAGAGCTTGGTGTACGATGGCCGCCGGCACGTTTCTCCTGCCGCCGTTTCGGAGCAGGCTCGCGGGCGAACGCTCTTGATCAACAGCTTGTCGAAGAGCTATGCGATGACCGGCTGGCGCGTCGGCTATTGTGCGGGACCTGAGGACGTGATCCAGGCCATGCTGCTGGTCTTGCAGCAGTCGAGCCGCGGGCCGGCCACGTTTGTACAAGATGCCGCCGCGTGTGCGCTGAGCTCCGACCAAGAATGCGTTCCGCGGATGACAGTGGAATACCAGGCACGACGCGATCGCGTGGTCGAGCGCCTTCGTGGCATTCCCAACGTCGAGCCGCTGCCTTGTGAAGGTGGGTTGTTCGTGATGGTGGATATCCGCGAACTGGGCATGCCGTCGGACGAAGTTCGCAAGTACCTCTTGCGCGAAGCGGGCGTTGTTGTCCTGCACGGAGCGGCGTATGGACCGGGTGGTGAGGGTACCTTGCGCATCTCGTTCGCGGCGGGCGGCGAGACTCTGGAGCGCGGGCTCGATCGACTGCGCGAAGGCCTGATGAGGCTTGCGGCCGATGGCCATTGATGTTAAATCGCTGCACCAGGCGCTCGCCCAGGCTCTGAGCACGCACGATGTGCGGTACGACCGCCTCACTCGGGCCTTGTACGCGACCGATGCCAGCGTTTACCAGATCGTGCCGCTCCTGGTTGCGTTTCCAGCCAACGCGGCCGATGTGGCGGCCGTGGTCAAGGTCTGTGCCAGATTCAGGGTGCCGATCACGGCCCGGGGAGGGGGCACATCTCAGGCCGGCCAGTGCATCGGGCCCGGCGTGATCGTCGATTGCTCGAAGGCATTCGACCGCGTGCTTGAAATCAATGCCCAGGAGCGCTGGGTCCGCGTCGAGCCGGGTTGCGTGCTTGACGACCTGAACCTTGCGCTCAAGCCGCACCGGCTGCTCTTCGCCCCGGATATCTCCACCTCCAACCGCGCCACGATCGGCGGCATGATCGCCAATAACTCTTCCGGCGCGCGGTCAGTCCTTTACGGCAAAACGATCGACCATGTGCTCGAGCTCAAGACCGTGCTGTCCGATGGCAGCCAGGTGCATTTGAAGCCGCTCTCGGAAGCGGAACTTGAAGCCAGGTGCGCCCAGCAGGACCTTGAAGGTGAATGCTACCGCGCCGTCCGCCGCCTGGCGGCCGAGCATGCCGAGGAGATCGACCGGCGCTTTCCCAAGATCCTCCGGCGCGTGGGCGGCTACAACCTCGACGAATTCGTGCCCGGCCAGGACAGGAGCAGCAGGCGGCTTCAACCTCGCTCGCCTGTTCGTCGGTTCGGAAGGGACGCTGGGCGTGACCGTCGAGGCCAAGCTGAAACTGGTTGACCTGCCTCGCGCCAGGGCCACGCTCGTCGTCCAGTTTGCCGACTTGCTCGAAGCCCTGGCGGCCACACCGCTGATTCTCCAGCATCGCCCGGCGGCTGTTGAGGTGGTGGATCAATATGTTCTTGATTCAGCACCCGGCATGAACCCCGAGGCCAGCCGGCTGCGCGACTTCCTGGTGGGTGATCCCGCGGCGATCCTCTTGATCGAGTTCTACGGCGAACACGCCAGCGAGTTACCGCCTCGCCTCGCCGCGCTCGAAGATGAGCTCCGCACGCGAGGGTTCGGCTACCATCACCTGACCGTCACCGACGCGGCCGCACAGGCGCGAATCTGGAAGCTGCGCACGATGGCGCTGGGCCTTTCCATGGCCGAGAAAGGAGACGCCAAGGCCATCTCGTTTGTTGAAGACACGGCCGTCGCGCCGGAGCATCTGCGCGATTACATCGCCGAGTTCCTGGCGCTGATCGCCCGGCATAAGACCAAGGCCGGCGTGTATGCCCACGCGTCAGTCGGCTGCCTGCACGTCCGGCCAGTCGTCAACCTCAAGACCGAGGAGGGCGTGCGCCAGTTCGCGGCCATCGCCGGAGAGGTCTCCGAGCTGGTGCTCAAGTACGGCGGTGCTCTTTCGGGCGAGCATGGCGACGGCCTGGTGCGCAGCCCGTTTCAGGAAAAGATGTATGGATCCGTACTCTACCAGGCGTTCCGCGAGCTGAAGCAAGCGTTCGACCCCGACAATCTGCTTAACCCCGGCAAGATCGTCGATGCGCCGCCGCTGACGGCGAACCTGCGCTATGGACCCGGCTATGTCACGCCGGCCGTGCAGACAACGTTTGACTTCAGCGCCGATGGCGGCCTGCTGCCGGCCGCGGAATTGTGCGCGGGCGTCGGTGCCTGCCGCAAGAAGCGCGAAGGGACGATGTGCCCCTCGTTCCAGGCAACCCGCGATGAGAAAGACAGCACCCGCGGCCGCGCCAACCTGCTTCGGCTGGCGATCACCGGCCAGCTCGGCTTTGAGGGATTCACCGATCCCCACGTGCACGAGGTGCTCGACCTCTGTCTCGAATGCAAGGCATGCAAGGGCGAGTGCCCGACCAATGTCGATATGGCCCGGCTCAAGGCCGAGTTTCTGCACCAGTACTATCGCAAGCACGGCCTGCCCTGGCGCAACCGGGTCTTCGGCCACGTGGCGACGCTGGCACGGATCGGCAGTGCGCTGGCACCGTTGTCGAACTGGATGGCGCGGCGTGGAGCGGCACCCTGGATCAATGACAGGTTCCTGGGCATCGACCGTCGCCGGCTGCTTCCCGTCCTTTGCGCGACGCACGTTGACTCAGCGCTTTCCAGCGACATGGGCAGGCAGCTCGACAGAGCCGGTGGGCGCACAGGTCTTGCTCTTTCCCGATACGTTCACCAATTACTTCCAGCCGGAAATCGGCGAGGCGACGATCGAGCTCCTGCGGCGGGGGGGCTTTGGCGTCACGCTCGGACCGCCTGGCCTGCGCTGCTGCGGCCGGCCGATGATCTCGAATGGTCTGCTCGACCAGGCCGTGGCGAACGCGCGGCACAACGTCGACATCACTTCACGAATGGGCAGATCGTGGTGGGCCGATCATCGCCTGCGAGCCGAGCTGCATCCTGACGATTCGCGACGACTACCCCGCTCTCCTGAAAGGCGACCTGCGCTCCCAGGCCGAAACCGTGGCCCGAGCCTGCCTGACGGTCGAGGAGTTTCTCGAGTCGGCTCTCTCGGACGGACCGGCGGACCGGCTGGGCCTGAGAGCGGGGCCTCGCCGCATCCTGGCGCAGGCGCACTGCCACCAGCGCTCCCTGGTCGGCGCCGGGCCGATGCTGCGTCTCTTGCGAAGGATTCCCGGCGCCGAGGTGATCGACCTCGACGCCGGTTGCTGCGGCATGGCGGGCTCGTTCGGCTACGAGACCGAGCACTACGAAGTCTCACGGCTGGTCGGCGAGCAGCGCCTCTTGCCGGCCGTCCGCCAGGCTGGGCAGGAAGACACGATCGTCGCACCGGGGTTTTCCTGCCGGCTCCAGATCCAGCATTTCGCCGGACGCGAGGCGGTTCATCCGGCCGTGCTCCTGGGCTCGTTACTTGGATGACAGCCGCGGAGCATCGCCGGGGCCAGCGCCGGCATCAGTCAACGCCATCGAGGCGAAGGCGGTGGCGGCATCGCGTGGGAATTTCCAGGCTTCGTCCGTGGCGGCATCGCGCGTTTTGTGAACCGAGTTGCCCGGCCACGCGCCCGTCTTCGCCTCCTGGTTCCGCTTCAGCCAGGCCAGGCCCTTCCGGAGCCTGGGCTCGTCCTGGGCGGCAACGCCGGCCTGTTTGAGCGTATAGACGATGAGCCCCGTCGCATAACCATCGGGTGATTTGATCTGGGCCGTGCGGTCCTTGCGTACCCAGGGGCCAAGCGAGGCGACATTCCAGCCGCCATCGACGACCGGATCGGCGGGCTTGTTCTGCTGAAGCTCGAAAATTTCGTCGATCAGCTTCCGCCGCCTCTCGGCGCTGAGGATTCCCTCAAGCTTGGTGGAAGCCCACAGCAGCGCGATCCTGCCGTGCAGGTTCTGCCCCTCGTAGTTTGCCGTCAGATAATCGCGCAGCCAGGCCACGCGGTCAGGAGGCGCGGACTTGATGGCCCCGGGTGCCGTGCCGATCGCCAGCGCGGCGAGGGCGGTTCCGAAGTATCCCGAGTCGGTCGCTTCCCAGGGCTCAAAGCCGGCCTTGCCGAACTGGAGCCAGGGCCACGAGCCCTTGGCCGGCCCATCTTCAACCTGGAGCGCCCAGAGATGCTCGAACGCCTTGGCGGTTGGAGGGCTCATCGCGCGCAGCCCCTGGCGGGCATCGGCCCTGCCCAGGATGAGCGCGTTGACGATCGCCTCGGTCCCCCGCGATCCCTCGGCCTTTGATGCGTAAAGCGGCCCCACTTCATCCCACTTCTCGACCCGCTTGCGGATGTTGGCCAGCGTGGCCTCATAGCGCGCCATGTCTCCGCCCAGGGTCGGCCGTGCCAGGGCATAGGGCAGCCCCGTGTGGCAGGCGACGCATGTCGTGTCCAGCGGCTGCTTGGCCATTTTCGACTTCATCCACCACGTCTGCCGGCCGTCCAGGTAAGCCACGGCGCCTTCCTTCTTCCAGTCATTTTCCCCACCCCGAGCAGCCGGTACGCCGCACGGCAAGCAAAGCAGCAAGCAGCCGAGAAGAGAGCCGCCGCCGAGCCTATGCCATTGAGTCATCATTGCGCATCCCCCATACCCGCTTGATGCGGCTCGATGTCGTTTGTTCGGAGAGCGAAGCCTCTGAAGTACCATGCCTGCCGGCGATGATCGATATCGTTTTACCATGCAGGCGATAAAAACTGGAGAGGTCTGACGAAAAGCTCACGCGAATGACCGGGTTCGGTTTCTCAATCGGCCAGTGCGGCGGCGGCGAGAGTGAACTCGCCGCGGGAGAGTGCCTGCGACTTGTACCACCAGGCGCGGACCAGATATACGCCGGCGGTGCCCAGGCCCAGGGCCAGGCCCAGCCAGAGGCCGATGATGCCGTAGCCGGCGGTGAAGCCGAGCAGGTAGCCCATGGGCAGGCCGATCAGCCAGTGGGCCACCAGGTTGCAGACCATGGGGGTATGGGTATCTCCGGTGCCCCGCATGGTGCCGGTCGAAACGCCTTGCAGACCATCGAAAAGCTGGAAGGCGGCGGCGACCAGCATGAGCGTGGCAGCAGTCGCTACCACAGCCGGGTCGGTGGTGAAAAGCGATGCAAGGCGAGTGGGAAAGGCGGCCATGACCAGACCCGCGGCGGTCATGAACGCCGTGCCCAGGGCCAGCGCCGTCCAGCCGGCGTGCCCGGCGGCGACCGGCTCGCCGCGCCCCAGTGCCTGGCCGACCCGCACGGCGCCGGCCGAAGAGAGACCCAGAGGGATCATGAACGTGACGCTGGCGACATCGAGCACGATATGGTGCGCGGCCAAGGCCACGGGATCGAGCAAGGCAGCCAGCATCGTGGCCGCCGCGAAAACGCCCACTTCCAGTGTCACGTGCACGGCCGCGGGAAAGCCGATCGACACTAGCCGGACGATCTGAGCCAGGTGGGGACGGAGCGAGACGTGCCACAATCCGGTCTGATACCGAAGGTCATGGTAAATCGCATAGACGACGACCACGAGGGCCATGTAGATGCGGGCGATCGTGGTCGCCCAGCCTGATCCGGCAACGCCCAGCGCGGGAGATCCGAGGTGGCCGTAGATCAAGATCCAGTCGCCAAGGGCGTTGATCAGGTTGGCGCTGATGAGGGCGAACATCACCGGCTTGACGAGCCCCATGCCCTGCAAGTAACGGCGGAAAGCCGCATAGACGAAGAGCGGAATCGTGCCCCAGCTCGAGCGCCTTGAGGAATTCCGAAGCCTGGCCCAGAACGTCTGGATGCACGCCGAGCCGGCCGAGCGCGGAATCACTGGCAAAGAGTAGCAACATGACCAGCGGGCCGAGCACCAGACAGAGGTACAACCCCTGAACCAGCCAGCGGTGGCACTCTTCGCGCCGGCCGGCTCCGAAAGCCTGCGACACCAGGGTGTCCAGGCCCAGGAGCAGACCCATTCCAAAGATCGCCACCGCGAAGAAGAAAGCGTTGCCCAGGCTGACCGCGCCGATGGCAAGCGCACCGAGCCGGCCAACGAAGATGGTATCGACCACTCCCATGGCCATCCAGCCCAGCTCGGCTAGAACCACGGGCCCGGCCAGCCTGAGCATGGGACGAAGCTCGGTTTGTAATCCCTGTCTGAACCAGCGCATGGAGTCCTATCCTGGCCGGAGCCAGATGAATCAGCAATTTCCCGTCGCAAAGACACGTTGACGCTCTTCGAGGTTCGCACCGACAGCGCAACGTGCTTTGTCCGTTTGATCAAGAAACGCAATGCTCTTCGCGTTCCGCTGCATGTTGCAGCGGCCGAGCAAATATCGCCAAGGACATCGTAGACGAAGCGAGTCGAGTTGCCCAGGGCACCAGCGGTCTGACTCCGCGAGGTAACCCCGCCTGCGTCACCACGTATGAACCCCACGAACTCGGTCAGCATTCAAGCCACTTGACGTGGACTTCACCGCGCACGAAGATTCATTCAGTGCGCGTTCGGGCGCCTCCTGTCCGCGGCAAGGGAATTCTCCCACCCAATCGGGTTCGCGGCGATATCGCTGAACCTTCTTCCAGCCTGTATTCAGCGGACTTCAGGCACGACGGAGGAAGTGTTCCATGTCCATGAACAACAAGCTTTCGCGCCAGCGCACCCTCGAGAGCCTGAAGAAAGAAGCCAAGCGCTGGTTTGACGCGCTTCGCCGTAACATCCCCGACGCTCACACCCGTTTTGAGCGAGTGGTTCCCAAGGCGCTCCCGAGACTGACTTTGCGAGACGTGCAGCACGCGCTGGCACTGGAGCACGGATTCTCCGGCTGGACGGAGCTCAAGCACAAGCTGACCGCTGACGCTGGAGAGACCACCAGGGCACTGGGACAGTTCGAGACCATGGCCAATGCGCTTCTCGAATCGTATCGCACCGGGACGCCCGCGGCGATGGAACGACACTGGGCGCTCACCTGGCATCGCCGCAACTGGCAGGCGATGCGGACCTACGTGCAGCTCGACCTCGGCCGGCAGGTAGGCGCCGCCAATCAGAACGATGACATCACCCTCGACGACGCACGTCTTCTCGTCGCGCGGGAACACGGATTCGAGCACTGGGACGCTCTTGTGAACTTCTATACGAGCGTGCCCGTGCAATCGTCGCTCATCACGGCAAAACCAATTCGACTCCTCCCCGCGGAGACGGTCAGCGACGAGTCATCAATGTGGCATTCGCGCGATTGGAGCGTAGTCGTTGCCCGCCTGAAGGAAGGTGATGCCTCCGGCCTCGACGCCGGGGGCCAGATGACCGACGCGATGCTCGACGATGTGTCACGCATCGAGCACATCACCACGCTCAAACTCGGCGGGTCCAGGAGCGTGACCGACGCCGGAGTGCGTCATCTCGCCCGGTTGTCACGGCTGCGACACCTCGACCTGAGCGGTACCGGGATCACCGATCGAGGACTCGAAGTACTGCGGGCGCTGCCCGAGCTGGAGACGATCTCCCTGGCCTGGACGAAGGTCACGGACGCCGGGATTGCGCACCTGTCCGGATGCGAGCGCCTTAGCAATGTGAATCTCCAGGGCACCTCCTCCGGCGACGGCGCTCTCCGCGCACTCGCGGGGAAGGCGCGCCTGTGCCAACTGAGAACTGGCAACGCTGTGACCGACGCCGGTCTGGCGCTGCTGCACGAAATCGCAATGTTCAAGAGCTGGCATGGCGGCGAGCCCCAGATGGGTCTCCTGAGCTATGACGCCGGCCCAAACTATCTCTTGCTGCGCGGTCCGTTTACGGATCGCGGCATGACGCAGCTCGAAGGTCTCGATGGCCTCTTCGCGCTCAACCTTGACGCTTCCGAGCTCGGCATCACCGCGGCGGGTCTGGCGCCGCTCGTTGGGTTGCCGAACCTTGGCTGGCTCGCCGTCGATGCGACCGATGATTCCATGCCGTACATCGCTCGCATGCCCCGGCTCCGCTTCCTCGGCTGCCAGGACACCGTCGCGGGTGACGATGGGTTCGTCTCCCTGAGCCAGTCAAAGTCCATCGAGTACATCTGGGGCCGTCGTTGTCACAATCTGCGAACTCGTGGGTTCGCGGCGCTGGCGCGGATGCCGGCCCTGCGCGGGCTGTCCGTGAGCTGCAAGAACGTGGAAGATTCCGGTTTGGCCGAACTGCCGAACTTCCGGCGCTTTGGGAGCTCATGCCGATGGACGTGCCGGATGAGGGCTATCGCCACATCGCGCGTTGTGAGTCGCTCGAGTCACTGATTCTCATGTACTGTCGAGAGACGACTGATGCGGCCACCGAGTACGTTGTTCAACTACCGTACCTCAAAGACTATTTCGCCAGCTACACACGCATCACCGACCGCACGCCGGAGCTGCTGTCGCATGGAGATTCCCTCGAGTGTATCACTCTGGACGGCTGCGCGGGGGTGACCAACACGGGCCTGTTGCATCTGGCCCGGCTGCCTCGCTTGCGGGAGCTACGGGTGTCTGGACCTCAGATCACCTCGGAGATCGCGAGCGCTTTCCCCTCCCGGATTCGCGTCCACTATTCGGTCTGAGAGTTGACACCTGGATTCTCGCAATTCTCACTATGCCTTGTGAGTCATCGGTTCGGGAAGGCGAATTTCTCATACACGGAGGATGACCATGAAAACCACGGAATCCCGCAGGTTCGGTATCGCGGATGGCTTGATTCTGATCGCGGGAGTGGCCGCGGGGTTGGGGTGCTTCAGGGCGCTCGTGCCCGACCTCACTCCGCAAAAGATCTGGGATGCGCTGGTTCGGCCCAAGCAGGGGTGGTCGCTCTGGTACGCGTTCGAGCTTATCGCGGAACTTGGCGTGTTCATCGGGATTCCCTTCCTGGCGGCCTGGACGCCGACTTGCCTGGTCGTTCAATTCACCAAGCCCCGAGCGTCATGGCGGCGTCTGTGTCGCCAGCCGGGGTTCATCGCATCGCTGATTGCGACCACCGTCATTGTCCTGACGGTCGCGGCCTCCGCGACGAGCGTGTGGCTCTCGATCTGGGTGGCGACGAGTTCTTCGCCCGAACGTTTTATCAAGGTGTACCTCCTGGGCGGAATCCTCGCCGGCTCAGGCGTGTTGTGGAGCTGGGTGACGATGAGGCTGTGCGGTGTCTGTCGCCCCCGTCCCACCTGGACCGACCGCCTCGGTCGTCTCACCGGCGCCGCCTGGGTCGCCATCGGGGTGCTGAGCGCCGTCTTCATCTCCCAGGCGATCAGCTAGACCTTGTTCGATGTGGCCTCGCGTTAGTGGGCGTACCTGTCTTTATCGAATGGGACCGTTGATCGCTGGTATCGCCAGTGCCAGTTGCCACAAATGCCGCAGCGTTTTATATCACAAATGACACAAAATTCGTTGCATTTGGCTCGTGAACGATGATATTATAGAAAGGGACTCTTGTCCGTGACCTTTCAGAATGGACGAAATGACTGACGACACCCCATTGCTGAAAAGCCTGGATGAACGACGCCGTGAGCTCGGGCTTAGCTTCGAATTGCTCTCAAAGCGGTGCGGAGTTTCCCGTCCGACGGTTCAGCGAATCTTGTCTGGCCACCATGCTGCGGCGAGTTTCGCAAACATCCTGGCGATCGCCGAGTCTCTGGGCCTCGGGCTCCGGTTCGACTCGAAGATCGATACGCGCGATCTGAAACGGGAGCAGGCGGAGCGGAAGGCGAAGAAGCTCGTCGCACTGGTCCAGGGAACCTCCGGGCTTGAAGGACAGGCCGTGGATGAAGAGTCGGTCGAGTCGATGGTTGAGCAGACCACACATGAGCTTCTTGCCGGATCGAAACGAAAGCTCTGGAGCGAAGAGTGAGCGACTGGGACTCGGTGCCGGGTGAAACCCCGATCGATGTCTCTGGCCTGAAGCGAAAGGGAATCCATACCCGGGCGGAGTTGAATCGGGCCGAGGCCGAGAACATCCGTAAAGCCGTGGTGAAGTATCTTGCCGCCAAGCCCTCGCCGCGCAGCACCATTTACTCTCTCCTGGTCAAAGCGGCTTCACAAGCAGATGTTCGGTGACATCTGGAAGTGGGCTGGCGAATTCCGCCAGGAAAACCTCAACCTCGGCTGTGAGTGGCACCAAGTTCCGGTGCAGCTTCAGGCCCTTCTCGACGACCTCGCCTTCTGGGAGGCACAAAGAGATACCCTCCTGGAGCAAGCCGTGAGGGTTCATCACCGGGCGGTCTCGATTCACCCCTTTTCAAACGGGAACGGCCGCTGGGCTCGCATGTTCTCGAACATCTGGCTCAAGCTTCACGGGCATGCGATCACCGAGTGGCCCGAAGCCACGATCGGCTCGAGAAGCGTGATTCGGGATGAATATCTGTACTACAGTTGTAACTAATCCGGAGGCTCAACTCCCCGCTTCTTGTAGTGACAGCGCCGCGCGTACGCCTGGTGGGCTCGCCGCCACTCCGACCAATCCAGGACCTCATCGGGCTCTGGAAGACGGCTCCACAGCAGCCGCACCAGCAGCCGACGGGCTTCCGGAACGGTCAGCGAGATCAACTCCGGCTCGCCGACAGACTTTTTTTGGGTGGCCCTTCGGCCAGATTCCGGACGGCCGCCAGGGCCGCTTGATCAAGCAAGGAGAGTGTGACGTGCCTGTGCCAGCCCGTCCAGCTCCGCACCTCGTAGTCGGCCAGCCCGACCTCCTGCTTGGCCGCCTCGAAGGCGCCCTCGACCGCCCAGCGTGCCCGGCGGTCTTGGCCAATCCGGTCAACGTCGTTCGCTTCGGGCCGGCCGCAATGTAGTACGCCAGGTCCTCGGGGTCGTCGAGGCTGCGTCGGACCAACAGCCATCGCCGCCATTTCGGCCCCAGGTCGCTGTTGATCGGACTCCACGCCCAGGTGTACCGCCGCAGCCCCTTGCTCCCCGCCGCGATCGTGATCGTATGCCAGGCTCGCTTCGGCAACGTTTTGGCCAGAGTGGCGACGGTTGACTGACGAACCCCGACCAGACGTACTGGTTGGCCCGGACCGCAAGCACGTACGGCCGCCGCTCTTCCTCGAGCCACCGCCGCAGGCCGCCGTCGCTGCCGTAGACCTCATCACCGGTGACCCACGCCGCCGGCACCCCGGCCTTGAACACCCGCTCGAGCATGAGCTTGGCCAACCGGGGCTTGGTGGCGAAGGCCGTCCCTGGGGGATGCCCGCCTCCTTGCAGCGGTCCGGGTCGTCGGTCCACTCCTCGGGCAGGTACAACGCCCGGTCGAGAACGCGGTGCCGTGCCGGCTCGCGTAGGCCAGGAAGACGCCGACCTGGGCGTTCTCGATCCGCCCGGCAGTGCCGGTGTACTGCCTCGCGACACCCGCCGAGTGGGTGCCTTTCTTGAGGAACCCGGTCTCGTCGAGGATCAGGACGGCCGCGGGGTCGCCGATGGCCTCGACGACGTAGGCCCGGAGGTCGTCGCGGACCAAATCGGGGTCCCATTCGGACCGGCCCAACAGATGCTGCACGCCGTAGGGATCGTGATCGCCGATCTGTTCGGCGAGCTGCCAAGAGTTCTTCGCTGCACCGGGGCAAGGAGGGCGATGAGGTAGGCCCGGACGCGGTCGCGGGTCTCGCTACGGGCGAACCTCGTCTCGATCCGGCGGACAACCTTGTCGAGCTGCTGCCCCCACTCGCGGACAACTTCGGGTCGGACGACGGAGCCGTTGCTGGACATGGTGACCCTCCGTGTGTGGTCCCATGGCCAGGCTATCAGGATCCGAGCCTAGTTACAACTGTAGTATCTGGCAGCAATTCGAGCAGCGGACTCAGGCGACGAAGGGCAGCTGCTCGGACTCCATGATCGGTTCACGCCAAAAGTGTGAGAGACGTAGCCTTACAATCCCCTCAACCCACACGATCGCGCGAACGTCCAAGAGAAGTCTAACAACAGCCAGGCGGCCAGCGATCGTGGTAAAATGAACGAACATGAAAATGCGGTGACGGTTCTGGAGGTGCCGTCGCCTGCGGTTTCTGCATCGGGCTATGAGCAGGACGAGGCTGGGTCGGCGGCGAAGCCAGGATCCAGGAAGTGTGACAAGGACAAGGATCGTTCGATGGCGGCGAGGGAAGCTCTTGACAGTCGAGGGCAGCTTGCCGGATATGTTGCCTTGAGGTGGGTGAATGACACTCGCATGACGCTAAAGGGTCGTCGCCATTGATCTTTGGTAAGAGCCATGGCCGCGAAGAATCAACCAATCACGACAAGACCGGCCGCCCGGAAGCAAACGGGCAAGGTGGCCGCGAAACAGGCTGAGAAAGCAAACGCCGAGCCCGCCCTTGCGCTCGTGGAGGCCATGCAGAGGCGGTTGCTCGAAGAGTTCGCGCCGGCCTCGGTCTTGATTAACGAGCAGTTCCAGGTGTTGTGCTTCCAGGGGCCCACGATTCGATACCTCGAGTTCCCCAGCGGCGATCCCACGCACGATCTCTTGTCGCTGGCCCGGCCGGGCCTGCACACGAAACTGAGAAAAGCCATCGAGCGCGTCATGGAGACGGGTGAGGCCGTCATCGAAGAGACGGCCAGCGTGGCCCATCGCGGCGGCGACATCGCTTGCAAGATCACCGTCATGCCGGTCGCGCAACAGGGGCAGGGCGAGGAGGGCAACCTGCTGCTGGTCGTCTTCCAGGAGCGCGCGGAAAGCCCGGCGGCCCCGCCAGAACCTCCTTCCGCGCCGCCCATCGAGGAAACGGCACTGCTGCGTCGGTTGAGAGGCGAGCTCGAGAACCACCCGGGAGAACCTGGAGAAGACGATCGAGGAGCTGGGCAGCTCCAACGAGGAGCTTACCGTCTCGAACGAAGAATTGCAGTCGATGAACGAGGAGCTGCAATCGGTCAACGAGGAACTGGAAAGCTCGAAAGACGAATTGCAGTCGATGAACGCGGAGCTGGGCAATCTTAACGACCGGCTCAGCACCAAGGTCCTGGAGCTGAATGCAGCCAACAACGACATTTCCAACCTGTTCAACGGCACGGCCATCGCCACGGTCTTTCTGACTCTGGACCTGCGCGTGCGGCGGTTCACTCCCACGGCCGCCAAGCTGTTTCACCTGCTGGAGACCGACCTGGGCCGGCCGATCGACCATATCAGACGGAATTTCGAGAACGATCGTCTCATCGAAGACTGCCGCGATCTGCTCCGGACGTTCTTGCCGTGTGAAGCCGAGGTTCAGTCCAAGAGCGGCGAGTGGTATCTCCGCCGCATGCTGCCTTACCGCACGGCGGACGATCGCATTGACGGGGTCTCAATCACTTACACGAACATTACCGAGCACAAGCGCGCCAGCGACGCCGTCAACGAAGCGCGGTTGTACGCCGAGAGCATCGTGGCGGCCGTACGACACCCGCTCGTCGTGCTGGACGCTACGTTCAAGGTGCAATCGGCTAATGCCGCATTTTACAAGGTATTTCAGGTTGATCCCAAGGATATCAAGAACCAGTTGTTTCACCAGATCAACGGGCGGCAATGGGACGATCCCCGGCTGCTCGCGGCGATCGATGAGATGGTTGCGCAAGAGCCAGATCGATGACTTCGAGCTCACCCAGACCGTTGCCGGCGGCGGGGAACGAACTTTTCTTTTGAGCGGCCGTATGATCCCCGCTCAGGACCAGGGATCGGACTTGATTCTTCTGGCCATTGAAGACATCACGCAGCGACGGCAGATCCGGAAGGAGCTCGAGGCCCTTAACCAGGCCCTGGCCCGCCGAACCGCCGAGGCCGAAGAACGCGCCGAGGAGCTGGCTCGGTCGGAGCAGACGCTCAGAGATCAGAAGCGCATCCTGCAAGCCGTTCTTGACAGTACAGGCGACGGCATCTTCGTCGCCGACATGCAGGGGCGGCTCGTGATCATCAATCCCGCGGCGCGGAAGATGGCCGGGCCTGTGCCGCCCGACATCGGACCTGACAAATGGCAGCAGCATTACGGCGTTCTTCAGCCCGACCAGGTGACTCCCCTGCCGGTTGAGCAATTTCCTCTCTTCCGGGCGATCCGGGGCGATCACGTGAGTGAGACCGAGTACTTCTTGAAGAACCAGGCCTGGCCGCAAGGCTTCTGGGTCAGTGCTTCAGCCAGCCCGCTGCACGATGAGACAGGCACGGTGATCGGCGGCGTGGTCACGGTGCGTGACATCAACTTTCGGAAAGAGGCCGAGGAGGCGATACGGCGGAGCGAAAGCCGACTCCGCGCGATCGTCGAGACGGCTTACGATGCGATCATCACTTTTGATGAAAGATCGATCGTGGAAAGCTGCAACGCCGCCGCCGAACGGATCTTTGGCTACACGGCCCGCGAGCTGATCGGGCAGCCGCTCACCGTGCTGATGGAGTCACCATCCCGGGAACAGTTTGAAGCCGAGATGACGGGTTTTCGCAAGACCGGCAAGGAGCCCCGCAAGGGCACCAGCCGCGAACTGCTGGCCCGGCGCCGCGATGGATCAACCTTTCCCATCGACCTCTCCGTCAGCGAGTTTCACCATGGAGCAGGCCGGCTCTTCACCGGCATTTTTCGCGATGTCTCGGAACGCAGAGCCTTTCAGGAAAAGCTGCTGTCGATCGCCGAGGAAGAGCAGCGGCGGATCGGCCAGGACCTGCACGACGACATCGGCCAGGAACTCACCGGGCTGGCGCTCAAGGCGGAGACGCTGGCCGAGATCATCGACCTGGGCAGCACTCCAGACAAAGCCATCGCCAGGGGGATCGTCGCCGACCTGGACCGCACCCGCAAGAAGCTACGCTTGCTGGCCCGGGGGCTGGTTCCCGTCGAGGTCGATTCCAAGGGGCTGACCGCGGCCTTGCTCGACCTGACGGCGCGGCTCGGTGAATTGAACGGGGTCTCTTGCGTTCTGGAGTGCCAGGAATCGGCCCTGGTAGAGGATAGCCGCGTGGCGACCCAGCTTTACCACATTGCGCAAGAGGCCATCGCCAACGCCATCAAGCACGGCCAGGCGCGCACCATCAAGGTTCTGCTCGAAACGCGCAAAAAGCGGGACCAAGCTCGAGATCAAGGACGATGGCAAGGGGCTGCCCAGGAAGCTCAAGCGTGGTCAGGGAACGGGGTTGCAGATCATGTCATACCGGGCTGGATTGCTCGGTGGTAAGCTGACGCTCCGCCAGGCGAAACCGCGGGGGACCGTGGTGATGTGCCTCCTCGCCAGGGGAACCGATCATGAGCCAGACACAAAGACCTGACAATGAGCCGCATCGGAACGGCGTCGCACGGGTCCTGATCGTCGATGATCACCCCGCCGTTCGTGAAGGACTGGCCGCGCGGATCGCGCACCTGCCTGACCTGGAGGTCTGCGGCGAGGCGGCCGATATCCCGCAAGCCAAGGCGACTCATGGAAAGCGCGAAGCCGGACGTGGTGGTCATTGATATCTCGCTGAAGTCCGGCAGCGGGATCGACCTGATCAAGTGGATCAAGGCGCGACACAAGACGGCCAGGCTGCTGGTCTGCTCCATGTACCCCGACTCGCTTTATGCCGAGCGTGCCCTCGAGCCGGCGCCCAGGGCTACATCAACAAGGAGAACACGACCGGCCATATCGTCGACGCCATCCGCACCGTCCGCGACGGCCGCGTCTTTCTGAGCGACGAGAGCATCGAGCGGCTGATCCCCAGAGCCGTTCAAAGCTTGCCGGGCTACGTCCCCTCACCGATCAAGCTGCTGTCCAACCGCGAGCTCGACGTCTTCAAGCGCATCGGGGAGGGTCAGACGACCGCCGAGATCGCCAAGCACCTGGAGCTCAGCATCTACACGATCGAGACTTATCGCCGGCGGATCAAGCTGAAACTCAACCTCCAATCCGCCGTTCAGCTCGGCCGGGCCGCCACTCAGTGGGTGCTGGAAGAAAAAAAAGATTGAGGATCGCCAACCTCAGTCTCGCGTATACTATTCGATATGCGGTCTGGATCACGCATCATGATCCCGATCAGGCGCCGGATGAACCGGCTCCTTGACACTTCAGGGTCGGTCGGAACCAGGCGACGACGTGACGAGGTTTGTGATTGATGATGACCGACTCCCAATTCCCGACCCCCACCCAGCCTGAACTCCAGGTCGAAACCGATTCCCGGTTTCCATCCGGTCCGTGGCGCGGGTTTTTCCTGATGTCCCACCTTCCCGGCCGGCATCAGATGGAGCTTCATCTCACCTTCCGCCAAGGGGCGATGACCGGCGAAGGACGCGACCTGATCGGCCCTTTCCTGATCCGCGGTCGATACCAACTCGATGACGGCCAGTGCTGGTGGACCAAGCGGTACATCGGCAAGCACGACGTTTCCTATCACGGCTACAACGAGGGCAAAGGCATCTGGGGGCTCTGGGAAATTCCCCCGAGCTATCGGGGTGGATTCCACATCTGGCCAGAGGCGATGGGCGACCCAACCCGGCAAGTCTTGCGCGAGGCCATCGATGAGCCTGCCCTGGTGGAAACCGAAGTCGATTTCGAGCTCGATGCCGAGGCCGGCATCGAGGTGGGCGAAGGGGTGACCATAGGCGCCGGGGCCTGTGCTTGACCTCACCAAAAAGGATTGCGGCCAGATTGCCAAGGTCGCCAGCAAACCAGAGAAAATCAGCCGAGCAAGCGAGACCAGGCAGGGCGGTAGGCCAGGGGGGTTTCGCCTCGCAGCCAGCGGCGCAGGTCATCGGCCAGAGCCTGGCAGGAGGGGTACCGCCGGTCATGCCGCTTGGTCAGGGCCTTCTGACAGATGGCGGCCAAGGCGCGAGGAACCTTGGGGGTGATGGTTCGCAGGGCAGGGGGGTCGTGGTGAATGGCGTGCAAGAGAACCGACGAGGGAGACCCAAAGAACGGCGGCTGGCCGCACAAGAGCTCGTACAAGACCGCCCCCAGGCTGTACTGGTCGCTGGCCGGCAGAACAGTGGCTTGCCCTCCTCTGGCCTGTTCCGGCGCCACGTAGGCGGGGGTACCAAGAATCATTCCGGGCGGAGTGGGAACCTCGCCGGAATCAGGCCGGTAGGCGATGCCGAAGTCCATGAGATAGACCGAGCCGCGGTGATCGAGGCGGACGTTGGCCGGCTTGACGTCGCGGTGAATGATCCCCAGGCCGTGAGCGTAGGCGAGCGCCTCGGCGAGCTCGGCGGCAATCTCGGCGCCGCGGTGGAAGAGAATAGGTCCTTCCGCCACGAGATCGGCCAGGCTTTTGCCTTCAATGAGCGCCATCGCGATGTAATGACGGTCGCCGTCGCGGCCGGCCTCGTAAATCGGCACGATGCGGGGATGGCGTAGGCGAGCCAGGGCCCGGGCTTCGCCCAGGAATCGTTCGTGGGCGCGGGCCGTGGGTTGCATCCCCTGGCGAGGCAGTTTGAGCGCTACCTGGCGCTCCAGCAAGGGATCGAACGCCCGATAGACCGTGGCGTGACGGCCTTCTCCCAATATGCTCAAAATCTGAAACCGACTCAGGCCCGCACGTTCCGGAATCGGTCGAAATGCCTCCTGGCGGTAGGTAGACTCCCGGCGCTCTTCACCAGACCAAAGCCGCCCTTGCTCGTCGGCCAGGTCCGGCTCATCGCCGACAAGGCCGTGCCAGCCTGAACCGTCGTCATGCTCGAACGGGGCCACGCAAACCTCGCCGCTTTCACATGGGCCGGAGCGAGAGGCACCTCCTTCCCGGTCCCAGCAACGCATGCTGCCGGACTCGAACGCCTCGACAAAAAACTCATCACTTTCACACCCTAGCGGCGCCAGCGGAGTGCCAGCGCGTGTGACGGATCGTGTCTCCACGCCCTGCGAGGTCGAGACCCGTCGGGTTGTCGTTGTCGCGGCCGTTGTCTTGGCCACGTGCGCAGCCGGCAAGGACTCGGAGCGAGCTGTCTGTGATCTTCGAGGCAGAGACCCCAGCACAGCCGTCCAGCCCGAATCAGTGGCAGCCGCCTTGGTTGTGGGAAGCTTTGTGAGACAGCGCGGACACCGGAAAACCCGGCCTAGCGGGTCTTCGCCAAGATGCGACATTCGTCCACAGGAACGGTTCGGGCACTGGACCGTAGTTGCCATCTTGATCCTCTTGTGGCACGCCACGCCACGACGATGCTCAGCTCAAGCTGTCTTCCATTGCAAGAAACTTGGTTGGTTAATCGCGCGGATGATGGACGATTGCGCAATTATTTCTTGTGGCAAACGTGAACTTTAGCTTTGCGCCTGGGGTTCCGCAAGCACGGAGTAACTCGGATTCTTGTTTCAACCGCTTCGACGCTCGCATTCTCGATATCGCTTGTGCAGCTCGCCAATTTAATCCATCTTAACTGCCCCGCATCGCGCTTCCAAACAGCATTGCGACTGTTATTGCAAACCTTGATGAACTCAATTCATTAACTAAGGCTGGGCTCGGGTGGAGCGCTCGACTCGCGAGAATTAAGGGCCCCAGGGTAAAGTGTTTACCGTGGTTCTTCCCAAGCGGCTGCAAGGTAATTCACGATGACGACGATTCTCGATGAAATTATTGCCTCGAAGCACCAGGAGATTGCCGCGGCGCGGCGGCGGATGCCGCTTGTGGAGCTGGAAGCCCAGGCGGCTGAGGCTCCGCCGGTTCGTGATTTTCGCGCGGCCCTGGCGGGGCCTGGCCCCATTCAGCTCATCGCCGAGGTCAAGAAGGCCAGCCCCTCAGCCAAGGTCATCCGCGCTGATTTTGATCCGGTCGCCATTGCCCGGATCTACCAGGAGCACGGAGCGGCTTGCATCAGCGTACTGACCGATGTTCCATTTTTCCAGGGGCACCTTTCTCATCTGGCCCGGGTCCGGGCGTCGGTGGCGATTCCCTTGCTGCGCAAGGATTTTCTTATCGATGAATACCAGGTGGTCGAGGCCCGGCTCGCCGGCTCCGATGCTATTCTTCTGATCGCCGAGATTCTTGACGACGCGACAATGGCGGCGCTGCTGGAACAAGCGCCAAGCTGGGCATGGCGGCGCTCGTCGAGTTTCACGACCCGGTAAACTTGCCCAGGGTGCTGGCGTCGGGCGCAGGACCTGGTTGGCATCAACAACCGTGACCTGCGCCACTTCACCACCGACATCGAGCATACCCTGCGGCTGCGCGACCGGATTCCGCCTGAGGTGATGCTGGTCAGTGAAAGCGGCATTCGCACGCGCGAGGATGTAAGGCGGCTGGAAGACGCCGGCATCTCGGCCGTTCTCGTGGGTGAATCCTTACTCCGCGCACCCGATCTTGCCCTGGCCGTCGAGCGGCTCTTGGGCCTGGCGCCGGAGACGCATCACGACCCCGCCTGAGATGAGAGCCGAGAGCCTTTTCAGCCGCCGCCGGCCTGGGACGTCTCGCGGTGGACGCGAATGAAGTGGTCGGTGAACGGGGAATGGGGAATCACGTCCCTGACGGTGGGCATGTGGCAAGAGATACAGCCGTTTTTTGAATTCACGGGACAAGGTGCGCCGCGGCGGGATGACGCGGCCAGGTCGCTGTGCCGCTTCTTGACCGCGGGTAAGCTGGTGGAATCGGCAGCACCACCGTGGCATGACAGGCACCTGGCCTCATAATGTGAAGAGGACGTCACGGCATTGCGGTGGGGGTCGTGACAGGTCACGCAGTCGAGCGTGTCGTTGCTCTCGGTATAGCAGCGGCTCCATGTCAGGGTCGTGCCCTGAAAGCGCACCGAGTTGGGGTCGTCGGGCGAAACGGTTTTGCCGCGAGGGCTGTGACACTGGGCGCAGATCTTCACGACGCGAGCGCCCGAGGCCAGGTTGGGGCGCGCGATCGCCGGGTCGGGAAACTTGGCGGCGATGGCCAGGAGGTGGTTGCCGCCTGGGCCGTGGCACTTCTCACAGCCGATCGAATGATCGGCCGCCTCTGGCCCTGTGTTTCCAAGCAAGGCCTGGGGGTTGGTGACATGGCATGAAAGGCAGCGGCGAACCGCGTCTTCGGTCAGGGGCGATCCCAGATAGCGTGAAGACGTCGAGGGATACTGAGCATGCCCGCTCGTGACGTCCCAGACTGTCTGAGCCCCCTCGCGATAGGCCGAGAGCCTCAGCTCGACCATGCGACCCGATTCGTCATGCCCGACGAGCGTCTTGCCTCGATCACCCGAACCAAACGCGTAATCCACAACGGCCTTGAAGACCCGATCGGGAGTGTGCGTCTCCTGCTCCAGGCGGCCCTCGGTCTGCCGCAGCGTGTGTGTGACTTTTGCGTCGGCGGGGTCGGGAAACGAAGGGCGAGGGAGGGCCAGGTCATGAATCTGGGAAACGCGAAGGAAGGTCCTGGCATGGCGAGAGCCTTGCTGCGCCTGGAACTTTTCCGCATGGCACTCCGCGCAGCTTGCCCGCGCCGACGTACGGGGCCGGGTCGGGGAGAGTCGGGTTGTCGTCGGAGTAAGAGCCAGCCTCTTTGAGGGCCGCCAGCGCCTCGGCCATCGTCCCTTCCTGAAGAAACACGCGGCTTCTAAGCCAGGAAGCCTCGGGGTCAGGCGCGTGGGCCAAGACCGTTTGCAACTGGTGACGAGCTTCGGCGGGCCGGCCGGCGGCAAGCAAGACGCGAGCCAGGCTCTTGGGAGTGACCAGCGGCCCTGTGATGTCGGCAGATTCGGCCCGCTGGCTGCTGGAAGACTCCGGTGAGAAGCCGGTGGCCGCGGCCGGATCGCCCCGGGCAAGCTGAATTTGACGCAACGCGGTTTGGGCTCGATCTCGCCACTGGGGATGTTTGGCCAGGCGCATCCGCGGCTTCTGCCGCAGCCTGAAACAGCTCATCTTCCAGATACACCGGAATCAGCGCATCGAGAGTTTCCGGATGATCGGGATTCGCCTTCAGACCTTGCTCCCAGACCTCGACGCTCCCCTTGGGGTTGCCCGTTCGTGAAACAGCGATGCCGAGCAGGTAAAAGTCGTCGGCCGTCATGAAATCAGGACCAAGCCTGTTAAAGAGCGAGAGGGCCAAGGAATCACGACCCATCCGCACGGACGTCCGCGCCAGAAGCTGCACGGCGGCAAGGTCGTCGTTGAACTCTTTGATCCGCTCACGAGCAACCTTGGCGGCCGTTTCCCAGTCGCCGCGGGCGTAAGCGTCAAGTCCCCGGCGCAACGGATCGGCAGCCAGGCGCAGGCTGTTCCACCAGAACCACCCCGCCGTTGCTGGCACAAGCGCTAGCGCAACCCCAAGAGCGAGCGCGGCAAGCCACCGGCCTCGCCCTTGGTTTTCGTGTTGTGCCATGACGCCGTTCCTTTCTAGGAAGACTCCGCCAGCTTGTACCAGGCATCGGCCAGCCTGGCCCAGCCCAGCGTTTCACAGATCGACGCCAGGCGTCTCATCGAGGCCGGCAGGTCTGGAGCCGTCTCGGTCTTATGCTCCTGGGCGTCGATCACCTCGGTGAAGGCCGTCAGCAACTGGCCGCGCACCGCGCAACTGATCGGCCTGCTTGCGGTGCTCGGCCGCCACATCGCGATGCCCCAGGCGCTCCTCGACCATCGCCAGCCGGTAATGATAGGCCGTGATGTAAGGATCTCGCTCGAGCACCGCGCGATAGTCGATGGCCGCCCCGGCCCAGTCGCCGGCTCGCTCCTTCCGCAAGCCGCGAAACTTCCAGATCTCGGCCTCGCCATCGGCAGACGGGGGAACCTGATCGAGCAGAGCCGACCAGGCGTCCATATCGCCCTGCGCGTGGAGCATGTTCAGATAGTCGCTCCAGGCCCGGGCATCATCGGGCTGCCCTTTCAGGCACGCCTGGAAATGGCGGGCGGCCTCAACCGGGCGGCCCAGTGCCGATTCCGCCTTGGCCAGGGCGCGAAGGGCTTCCCAATCGGTGGGGTCGGCGGCGACGTAGCGATCGAGCTTCTTGATGGTCTCGTCGGGAGCCATCCGCTCCAGCTCGCTGCGCACGCGCATGTAGAGAAGCGCCATGTAATCGGCCGGATTGGCCTTTTCATAAGCTTGCCACAGAATCACGCGCATGTCATCCCAGCGGTCCTCGGCGGCGTAGAGCTTGATCAGCTCGTTGCCTGGCGTCGTGAGCGACGTCGGCGGGGCTGGGGTGCAGGGGATCGTCGCCGGCCACGGCCAGCCAGCAGGCCTCCGCGTCCTTGGCCCGGTCCATCATCAAATGCACCTGGCCCTCGCGGTAGAGAACCTCGGGCTTGGTTGGCCACCAAGGTGGAACGAGACGCAACTGCGCGATGCAACCGGGCAGGTCGCCCCGCGCGGCCAGTACTTTCGCCAGAGTCGTGTGCGCATCGCCATCGTGAGGCGAGCGCCTGAGGCGTTCCCGCAAGGCGGTCTCGGCCAGGGTGTACTGCTCGCGCGCCATCCAGCCGCCGATCGTCGCCATGTCGGCGACAGGTCGGGTATCGCGCCAGTACCACCAGAGATTGAACCCCAGGAGGCCGATGCCAAGAAGCGCCACGCCTAGCCCGATCCACGGAAAATGCCACCGGGTGATGGGCGCCGGTCTCATGCGGGATTGATCGGCCGGTAGAGCGGTGCTCGCTCTCGTGGCGTCAAGGTAGGCATCAGTGATCATGACGGGTGAATCGCGGGAATCCAGGGCCGGCCGCGCATGCCCTGCGGTCATTTTTTTCATCTTACTCAAGCCGTTTGAGAGCAGCAAGGCTAAGCGCGTTGTCAGGGTCGTCGCGCAGCACCAGACGGTGCCAGAGGCGGGCCTCGTCGAACCGGCCCACTTTCTCTCTGAGATCGGCCATGCGGTGGCAGATCCGCGGGTGCGGCTCCAGGCCGAGCGTCTTGATGGCCAAGGCTTCGGTGTAAGCCGGGCGCGTTTGCTTGTAGGCCTCCTGGTAAACCGTGAGCAACTGGTCGATCCGCTCCGACTCGGCTTTCTCACCCGCGGCGCGGAGTGCCATCCGCAGCCGATAGAGAACCACCCCGTTCCACGGCTCAAGCGCGTAGGCGCGGCGGTAAGCCTGAACCGCCGCCGGCCAATCGCGGGCTCCTTGCGCCACGGCGCCCGCGTGCTTGGCGAACCGGGGGTCGGCCGCAAGCGCTTTGGGAAGGCGGGCGAACTCTTTCCTGAGCAAGTCCGGCTGGTGGCCGTCATCCAGCCCCGTAAGCCAGCCATCCCAGGCTTCCGCCGAATCCGGATGCCGCTGCAGGGCAGCCCTGAGAACTTCGATACCCTCCTCGGGCCGGCTGTCGTGAATCAAGGCCAGGCCCACAATCAAGGCCAGGGAAAGGTTTTCGGGATGCTCCTTGAAGAGTGGTTCGAAGACCTGCACCTGGGAGCCGGGTGCGACTTTATCGATGTCGAGCCGGGTCAGTTCCAGCAATGCCCTGATCCGGTCGCGCGGGTCTGGTTCAACCTGGTAGATCCGCATGCCCAGACGGTGAGCCTCCTCGACCCTTGCCTCCAGGTCCAGAAGGTCAAGCAGGGCCCAGCCTGCTTCCGGAACGGTCGGATCGAGATCCAGCGCCTGTTTCCAGAACGACTCGGCCAGGTCATACCTCTTCTGCTGATAATAGGCCTTTCCCTCGAAAAACCGGAGGATCGCGGCATCCTTGGGCGTGTCGGTCTGCACCTTGTGCAGATGCTCAAGCGCGAATTCCGGCTGCGGGTCGGGCCGGTCCATGGCAACCTGGGCCATCAGCAAGTGGGCACGATGGTCTGCGGGAAAGACCCGGAGATAACGCGTCATGAGCGCCTGCGCCTGCGCGAACTGGCGCTGCCGGGCCAGGGCGCGGACGGCTTCAAGGCTCGGTGGCGCCTCATGCTCGCGCCACAACACCAGCGCGCCCGCTCCGATCAGGGAGACCATGGCCGCCAGCAGCATCCAGATCGGGGCGCGGGATTGAGGACTCATCAAAACCCCTTTTGATCAGGCTCCCTCAACCCCCTTGAGCCTTATGAGACCAGGGGAGGCACGCTCTAGTTTAACCCCTTCGAGCCGTTCTTTTCACCCTCTTTGCTCGCCGCGAAAGCCCACTGCAAGACAGACGTCACGGAGTGCGAGCGTCTCGGCTCGGAGGTCGATTGCACCGAGCGACTTCATGGAATGGCCATGAAGCCGTGCTCTCCGGGATTGTCCCAAAGTCGAGTGTTCGCCCTTCTGTAGGGTGGGCAAGCAAAGCGCAACCCACCAACCGGCAGGGCTTTGCGACCGGTGGGTTGCACCCACCCTACAAAAAATGGGACGATGCCTGCTCTCTCCACTCGAGAGGCGTTTGAATGGGGGCGAAATCGCGTGATAGAGCGCTTTGAGAACCTGGCCAGTATCGTAACCGATTTTGGGACAGCAGTACCGCCCTGAGGAAGCGGCAGAGGCATATCGAAGCTCTCCAGTCAAAGGTGCGCGATGAAGGTTTCGAGAGTGGTGCAGCGGGCCGCTTGTCGCGGTATGCTCAAGGGCAGAGTTCGTCGCACCTGTGAACTTCTGAAAATGGCGGAAGCGGGGTGTCTTACAGGTGTCCGATGTGTAAAGGGTCAATATGCCCGACGGATCGACGGGATTTTGTACGTCGAATAACAACTTCCGTCAAATCCCCGATGTAAAGGCTGGACTAGAAATCAGATTTGCCAGAGTCCACGTTCTGGGAGACCGAGTTGTGTGGCGACCGCATGATTTCCCGCAAACACGCCAGGAGATAGGCGTCCAGTGAGACGAGGGCTCGGCCATGCCTCGAATTCGGTGGCGAATTTCTCTCTGGTCGGTCTTGCTGCTGTTCGTGCTGTTGGATGCCCTTGCGATCTACGGGACCGAAGCGTGGATCTGGTTCCCGACCGGCGATCCCTCGTCGCCATATCGATCGGTTCACATCCAGCCCAACGGCAGCCTGATCTTGCGTTACCATGATCCCCATGGACAAGTCGGCCGGGTCAAAGAGTGCTCCCTGGTTCGGCCATCCGCGCACTGCCGATCAGGTGGCAGGTCGGCACCTGTTTCGGGTTGGGCCTGCTGACTCTTGTTGTCTGGGGAGCGTGGACCCGTCGTCGGCTCACGTCAAAGCGGCTCAGCCGGTCACGGTTCACGATGTATCGGAGAATGGTGGTGATCGGTGCCATCTCGATCTGGTTATGGCTGAGCCGCATGGAGATGTACTGGATCTTCTGCGGTTCGCTGGTTGTCCTCTTGGCATCCTGGCCGACAGCCGGCGCTCTGATCTGACGCAGGAGATCAAGACCAAGGGTGCGTCAGCGACGGCTTGGATGCGCCTGGGAGTCGCCTGCTACTGGGTCGCCGTGATCCTCGCGCTGTGGTGGATTGTCAGTATCCTCGTGTTGGATTCCCTACGTCCTGCCGGGTAGTTGTGGAGGTGATTCGCTGGCTCGTAGATGTAACAGTCCAGTTATTGATGAGACTTGCCACTTGGTCCGTGGCCCGGTAGTAACCCGAGTAACGACGACAGGACACGCATTGCGTAATCCTGGGACATCACCCAATCGTCGCCACCGCCAAAACCCATGTGGGTCGTCAACTGTTCGAACGCCAGGACGGCGGCGGAGGGAATCAAACTTATCCTCATGTTGTAAAATTCAGATAATGGGATTGTGCGTGCCTTGCGCGATAAGGAGAGCCGGTCCAGTCCCGGCGCACCGGGACTCGCGCTCCCGGAAATCTGTTCTCTCAGAGCGGGTGCCGCGACATGTCGGGTTTCACCTGACCGTTGATCAAAGCACGAGAGGCGAGCGACGATGGCGGATTCCAGACGACGATTAGCGGATGTTGATGTCGCGCCTCCGAACGCCGTTTACATGAGTGTACAAATGCTCGAAAAACGCTTCCAAAACTGCCATTTCCGCCATTTTTCGGGACCTCCGACGCGGCTTGCAGGCGGCAATGCTCACTCGGTAACACGTTGCGGCAACAAGAGATCGGACACAAGCCGTGCTCGGCCGGGCCATCCAAGAACCGAGTGAGCATAGGTGCATCGAAACTGCCACATCAATTTCCGCTGGTTGTTCACTATCTCACGAGGCCCATAACCGTGATCCATGGATCACGGGCCGCGGTCGGTAGAGGGCTTGCTGAAGTGGTGGAGCTTGGCGACAATCGACGTGAGCACGAGACTTTCGAGTGGAGCCTTCATGCAGGCTTGGCCTTTGATGTGGCGCTGGCGGCTGGCTGTCTTTCTGGCCGGTGTGACCTCGGCGGGTTGCGGAAGCCAGGCGGCGCCGGGGAAGCCAACGATTGCCAGACTCGCCCCGGCCGTGCAACCAGGTGCCGCGGAAGACGAGGCGAAAACGGCGGCCCCGGTGGGCGAGCCTGGACCGTTTCGGTTCGTCGATATCCAGCCTGGCTCGGGGGTTGACTTCAACCACGTTTCGGGAATGACGGCGGAGAAGCTGTTTCCCACAGCCAACGGCTCGGGCGTTGCCCTGTTCGATTACGATGGCGACGGCAAGCTTGATCTCTACTTCGCCACCGGTAACACGCTGCCGCTGTCAGTACCGCCGGTCGCGTCGAACCGGCTCTACAAGAACCTTGGCGGCGGCAAGTTCCATGATGAGACGGAGCGCTCGGGCCTGGGCTTTCGCGGCTATTGCCACGGCATTACCGTGGGTGATATTGATAATGACGGCGACCCCGACGTGTTCCTGAGCAACTACGGCGGCGACGCCCTGTTCCTTAACAAAGGCAATGGCACGTTCACCGAGATTGGCCGTGCCGCCGGGATCTGGCGACCCGGCACGTGGTCAAGCAGCGCCGCATTCCTCGATTACGATAGCGACGGTGACCTCGACCTGTATGTGAGCCGATACGGCGACTGGCAGTACCCGCGCGACGCCTGGTTCTGCGGAGACGTGGACAGGCAGATCCGCCGCTACTGCTCTCCCAAGCAGCTCACACCAGTACGACATACCCTCTTCCGGAATAACGGCGACCACACTTTCACCGACGTGACAGTCGCGGCTGGACTGGCGCGTGCGGATGGGCATGGCTTCGCGGCCGTCGCGGCCGATCTCGACGGCGACGGCAAGACCGATCTCTACGTCGCCAATGACCAGGACCCGCGCTTCCTCTACCTGAATAACGGCAACGGCACGTTTCGCGATGTCTCCGAGGATAGCGGAGCGGCCTACGACATCGAAGGGCGCACTCAGGCCGGGATGGGTGTTGACACGGAAGACGTTGACGGTGACGGCCGGCCCGAGCTGTTCGTTACCAATTTCGACAACGAGTACAACACGCTTTACCGCAACCTCGGCAAGGGTTACTTCGTCGATGCCACGGCCAGCTTTGGGCTGGCGGCCGACAGCGTTCCGTACATCAGTTGGGGCTGCGCTGGCCGACCTGGACAACGATGGTTGGCCCGACGCCGTTGCGGCCAACGCGGAGATCGACGACAACGCGGAATCGCTCGGCAAGACGCTCAGCTACCAGCAGCAGCCGTTCTTGCACCACAACCAGGCCGGCCAGTGGTTCCGCCTGGCCAATCGGGGTGCCGGGGCCTACTTCGAGGGACGCCACCTGGGACATGGCCTGGCCATCGGCGACCTCGACGACGACGGCGACCTTGACCTCGTGATCAACCACAAGGATGGCCCCCCCGCGATCCTCCGCAACGACACTCCGAGCGCCAACCACTGGATTCGCTTCATGCTGGTCGGCACGCGCAGCCCGCGTGATGCGGTCGGCGTGCGCATCGAGGTCCAGGCTGGAGACCGCGTCATCTGCCGGCTCAAGAAGAGCGGGCACAGCCTCATGTCTTCACACGACCCGAGAATTCTCGTCGGGTTGGGATCGGCCCAGACCGCGACGCGGGTGACGGTCCGCTGGCCCTCGGGCGCCGTCACCGAGCTACAGCGACCCGCGCCAGGTCGGACCCATGAAATGGTCGAACCGAGGTCCAGGCCATGAAGGAGCGAGGTTCACTGCGCTGGCGAATCCTCCGAGCGCTCGGGGTACTGGCTCTGGCGATGAGCTCTGGCTGCGGCAGGGATGATCCGGCTGACCTTGAGCATCGCGCCCGGGCCAATCTGGCGGCAGGGCGGCTGGAGGACGCCGAGGCGAACCTCGCCCGGCTGGCGCGGATCCGCCCGCTGACAGTCTCCGAGCGTCTGTTGTGCGCCCAGTTTGCCCAGGACCAGGGCCGTATCGATCTGGCGCTGGCCATGCTGGATGAGCCTCCGGAACCAAAGCAAGGCCTCGACGCGGCCCTGCTCGCCGCCCGGCGCGGATCACTGGAAATGCAGCGCAGTCGGTTTCGTGCCGCGGAAGCGCAACTGACTCGCGCGCTCACCCTCGACCCACGCCGCGCCGAGGCCCGCCGCCGCCTCATCGACCTGTATGCCCTGCAAGGCCGCTCCGCCGACATCGCCACGCAGGTGCGCGAGCTCGGCAGGGTAGGGCTGCTGGACTTCCCTTATCTCTACGCCTGGACGCTCGGCCGGCGCGAAGGTCTTGACCCGGCTGAGCGAGCCGAGCTCTTGGAGCGTGCCGTCGGGGCTGACCCGGAAGACCGAACATCGCGGCTGGCTCTTGCCGAGTGTCTCCGCAGACTTGGCCGGCTGGACCAGGCCAGTTCCGCGCTCGAGCCGTTGCCCCAGACCGATCTCGAGGCTCGCATCGCCCGCGCACGGATCGCGCTGGAGCGGGGCGAGACGGCCAGCGCGGAGGACCTGCTTGGCCCTGGTTCGGGTGCTGATGCTGGTGCAGATGCCGCTCCCGCCCTGGCCCGTTTCCGCGGCCGGCTCGCCCTGATCAAAGGCGATGCCCAGGCCGCCGCCGCTTTGTTCCGGCTGGCCCTCAAGGCCGCTCCGGAAGACCGCGATGCGCAGGCTGGGCTCGGCCAGGCTCTCCTGATCACCGGTGATCCCAAGGCCGCTCGCCCCAACACTCAGGCCGCACATGACCATGATCGTCTGGAATGGCTTGTCCAGAGTGCCCGGCCCGGACGCCGCCGCAATGACCCCGCGACGCTCCGAAAGATCGGTGAAGCGTGCCTGGCCCTTGGCCGCCGCGCCCTAGCCCGCGCCTGGTATCAACTTGCCCTCAGCCACGACCCGGGGAATGCCGATCTCCAGAGCGCCATCGCCCACATCGGCCCCGCGCCATAGGACTTGTTTCGGCGATGAGGTACGGCTTGGTATACCGACGACGAATCTTGATTGGCACGGCCGTCTTGATACTTGTCACGGCCGGTATCATGGGGATCTGGCTGCGCGGCGAAGTGACTGCCTGGCGGCAAGCGAGAACCGTGCGTCGCGCACTGGACGAAGGGCACCTGGATGAAGCTGCCGCGGTGATCGAGCACTGGCTGAAGACCGAGCCCCGCTCGGCCGAGGCCCACTACCTGAGAGCGCGATTGGCCTGGGGTCAAAGCGACTTTCGTAGCGCCTTTGAAGAACTTACACAAGCCCGCACACTTGGCTACCAGGCGCAAGCGATGGCCGGGCTGCGCGGATTGCTGATGGCTCGAGCCAACCAGTCTTCCGAGGCTGAGCCGCTCTTGCGGCAAGCACTTGAAGGCTCTCGAGAATTCGACCCCGACGTTGCCAACGCCCTGACGCGCATCTATCTGAGCGAGTTCCGCCTGGGCCGAGCGACGGAGGTGCTTGACCGCTGGTTGCGGGAAGCGCCGGGCGACGCCCGTCCCTATCTCCTGAAAACCGAAATCGATATCCGCACCGGCGCGGAACCCGAGGTGATCATCGCAAGTTACCGCGCGGCGCGAGAGCGCGATCCGACCCTCGACCAGGCATGGCTGGGGATGGCTGACCAACTTCGGATCGATCACCGCAACATGGAAGCGGCCGAGGCGTACAAAACCTTCCTGACTCGCAAGCCCAACGATCCTGCTGGCTTCCTAGGCGCGGGCAAGAACGCCTTGGAAATGGGCGAGGAGGACACGGCGGTGAGTTACCTCGACCGGGCAATGGCGATAGCGCCCCAAGATCCTGTGGTGCTGGGCGCTCGGGCGTGGGCTGAGGTCGTTCGCGGCCACCATGAGACCGCTCTGGGATATTTCGATCGGGCGGTCAAGATTGATCCCTTCGACCTCGGTAACCGCGAACAGCGCATGCGGCTCTTGGCTCTGCTGGGCAAGAAAGCGGAGGCCGACGCGGAGCGCGGCGCAAGTGGAGCAAATCCGCCAGGATCAGAGCCGTTTCGACGAGCTCAATCGCGAGCTTCAGCGCAACCCCCTGGACCTGCGGCTTCGTGGTCAGGCTGCCCGCTGGTTGATGGACCATGGTCACCCAGATGAAGCTGTTGACTGGGCGAATCTGGTCCTTCGCTCGGCTCCCTCCGATCCCTCGATGAATCGGTTGCTGGCCGACTACTATCGTCATCAAGGTAACCTGGGGCTGGCCAATTTCTACGAAGCCCATGCCGAGCCTCCAGCGACTCCGGCACGGAAGTTTCCCTGAGACAGGCCGGCGGTCTTTTTTATGTGCTGTCGTACTATCGGAGCCGAGACAGGGAAGCAAACCACCGCGACAGCTCTTCGCGGTCGGGAGGGCTGAAACCCAGCAGCGTTTCGAATTCAGCACGCGCGGCTGCCGAATCGCCCAGACGCAGATGGCACTGGATCAGGAGCTTCCTGACGTCGAGATTGGCGATGTTCAGGCGCAGGGTTTCCCGACAGGCCTCGGCGGCCGATGGCCAATCACCAGTCTGGAAGCACAGAAAAGCCAGCGCGGCGCGGTAGTCTGAACGCCAGGGGTTGATGCTGATGGCGCGCCGCCAGTAGCCAATCGCAAGCTCGGTTTTCCCCGCCACGATGGCACCGTGCGCCGCCTCCTTGAGCAGCAACTCACGATCAGGATCCTGCTCCAGTGCCGCCTGAAGGGCAGCCAGCCCCTCCTGGGCCCGGCCCAGCCAGCGCAGCGCAACGCCTCTGGCTTGGCGGGCCGGCAGATCATCGGGGCGGGCCGCCAGGGCCTCGTCGAGCCAGGGCAAGGCAGTCGCGGCGTTATCCGGCCCGCTACGGCTGAGTGCGATTCCGAGATCGCGGTTCACATCGTAAAGCTCGTCGGCATCCATCAGATCGCGGTGGAAGTTCACGAGCGACGGTCCTGTGGAGACGCGGAGCCGCGAGCCGCGATGGCAATGAGTCCTGCCGATCTCCATGACGGGGGATGCGATGGTCCGAGGTCGCGACGTGGGGGATGTCGCCGCTTTTCGAGCGAGGCATGTGGCAGCCGATACAATCATCATCGGGGCTTCGTGCCAGCCGGACGTTCGCCGACAGGCTGCAACCCCGATCGGCGTGGCATTCCTGGCATCGCTTACGGTAATAGGCCACGCGCTTTTCAGGCGTGGGGAGCAGGTGCGGGTCATGGCAAGAAATACAGCCAAGCCCTCCTTCACTGGCGCGGAAGCAGCGGCTCTCGTGCATCTGCTCCACCTGACCGACGAAACGCGCTGACGCCGGCCCCGATGCTGGCACGAGCACCGACCAGAACCGATGGAGGGGAAGACCCGGCCGGTAGTCCTCGATCCGGCGGTCTATCCGCTCGACGCGCTGGGCCCCGGAGAGATGGCACTGCTCGCAGACGGCGTCCCGAAGCGAGGGTGCCAGACTCGCGGGGTTGACGATGGTCATGTCCCGGCCGCCGATGATCTCGGGATGAGCCACATGCATCTCGCCAGGCCCGTGGCAGCGCTCACAACCAATCTCGTGGCCCTGGAAAACTGGCGGCCGATACCGGTTGAGCGTACCGCCAACCACCGGCTCGATCCGATTGGCGTGGCAAAGCAGGCATGCGGCCTGAACCGGCCGGTCAAAATGGTAATTCAACTCTTCATAGCCGGGAGACAGGCCCCATCGACCTGCCAGCGCGTACCAGGTGATCGGCGACTCGACGAGGAAGCCGTCGCGGTCGATCAGGTAAGTCAATCCCCGCCTTCCTGAGCCAAGGACGTAGTGGACTTCTCCCTCACTCTGCGCGATGATCCGGCCCGATGAATTCCGGCGTGTCTCCTTGTGAATCACCCGCCCGTCGCGGCGTTCGATCGAGTACTCGAGACCTTGGTCTTCAAAGAGAGGCCGGCCGTTCCGCTCGTCGCCGCCGGTCACCGTCGCGGTCGCGATGGGAGACAGGGAGCGCCCCATCGGGTGCTGGCGGTAGGTTCCGGCGATCTCCGCATGACAGTGAGTACACGCCTCATCCCCCACATACTTCACCCCGGGAAGGGTATTCTTGTAGGGTGAACTGGCATCCCACCGACGGTCGCTGATCGTCCTGGAAGTCCGAGGTTTGACGAGAGCCGCCCTGGGACCAAGGATCGCCGTCAAGACGGCCGCCAGAAGCAGTACCGTCAGCATCACGCCCAGGAGCGCTGCGGGCCTTCCCCGGCGCGTCCTGAGTCGGGGCTTGGGTTCGGTCGCGTGCTCCACCAGGGTCTCCCACGCACGGGCCCAGTTTGCTCTCAGTGGGCGCGACGGGTCCTGTCAGAGATGCCCCGCGCCCCACACTCCGATTGTAACCCGCCCTCGTGGCAAGATCCACGGTTCGCGCCTCAGGCTGACGGCGGCATGGTGTCAAAGGGCATAATGCGGCCAGGGATCTTTGGAACCGTGACCTGCCGGCCCCGGCTGCTGGCGCAACTGATTGATGATCTGCTCGGTCTGGACCGCCTGGGCCGGTTGGTGCAGCAGGCGATAGACCACGACCAGACTGTAGAGCACATCAGGCCGCCGCGGCGCCAGCTTTCGCGCCCGCTTCAGGTGCTCGAGCGCCGCGACGAACCGATGCCTCTGGAGCTCGATCTTGCCGATATTGTAGTGGGGCAAGTAATCGTTCGGGTCCCACTCCGCGGCTTGCTGATAGGAGCGTTCGGCCAGGTCAAGATCTCCCTGCAGAAAATGGGCTCGGCCCAGCGTGTTCATGAGCCCAGGGTCAGCCGATTCCGCCAGGGCGCGATTCAGGTAGCCGACGGCATCGCCAATGCGCCCGCTTGCCATCAGGTTGGTGGCCAGATGGCTCCAGAAAAGGGGATGAGGCAAGGGCATCAGCCGCAGGTCCGGATCGAGCTCGAGTACCTTTTCGAACGATGCGGCCGCCTGCTCGTAATTCTTGTCGTTATGGGCGACGACCCCGCGCAACGTGTAACCGATCGCGGCGCCGCTCGGGATGCGGATCAGGCGGTCGGCCAGCGATTCGAGTTGCGGCGTATTGTTCTCGCTGAGCTGAACGGCGGCCAGCCGGCGCAGGGCGGTCACATTATCAGGCCATCGTGCCAGGATTTCTTCATAAGCTTGGATCGCCCGCTGACGATGGTTGCCACGCACGAGCGCGAAAGCACGTGTTTGCAGATCGCTCAGATCGAGCTGGCCGGCGCGATCGTAATACGGCTCGGCAGCGTCCGCGTAATCAAGCCGGCTGTAGCAAAGCGCCGCCAGGAGCGCCGCGGCTCGGCTCCAGGGACGCCGGTCCAGGTAGTCCAGGGCGTGGCCCAAGCTGACCGCCAGCTCACCCCGCGTATAGAAACGGTGGGCTTCCACCAGAGCGTCAGAACGGGTGACGTTCCAGGCCGTCAAGGCGAGCAGGCCCAAGAGCATCACCAGGCAGGCAACGAAAGTCCGCAAGCGCTGGATCAAGGTCGATTGGCGTGCAACCGGCAATTTCCGCTCCGGGTCATCATCCGTGCCAGGGCCCGTAAGTGTCCAGAAAAAGAGCAAAACCAGGTTCAAGGCCCAACCAAGCCCGGCCAATGTAGGAGCAGAGCCTCGACCCGGCAAGTGGGTCGAGGCTCTCGCGATTTGGACAGCAGTTGGCGTGCTTGAGATCAGATCAGGTCAGATCTCGGACTGATTTCAGTACGAGTCGGAGCTTATCACTTCACCCCTGTCCGGCGTGGCGAGTGCATACCACGACTGGTAGCTCACGGAACTCTTGACGAAGTGGACGGAGCCGTCCATGAAGGCGACGTTGACCCCGCCGGGATGGCTCGAGCTGGCATTGACCATGGTGATCGTGGCCCGCCAATCCGAATTCTGGTCGGAGTACTGGCAGGCGGCCCGGTTGGGTGTCTGCGTGTGCGAGTAGATCATCGTGCCCCCGTAACCCCACCATTCTCCCTTCCAGCCCCATGCCTGATTGGTCTGGTTCACGACGGCGTTATTGCATTGCGCGGCAAAGAAGATATCAGTGCAGTTGGGAGGCGAACAGGAATTCGCCGCAGCCTGATTGGGCAAGTAATAAACCATTCCCAGCCCGTCCTTGCCAGGTAGAGCCGCCGGTCCCTTGATCCATTCACTGAACATCGCCGTGTTGCTCGTACCGTCCTGGAAAGTGGCCATGTTAGTCGTCCCGTTGACGGCGCCATCCCAGCCGGCCGTGTAGTTCGGCCCGCTCAGCTTCCAGCTAACATCAGGCGTCCCGCCCGTGATGCGCCGGTTGAGGCCGATGTTGGCCGGATAATTGCATGTCCCCACGATCTTGCTGACGCCGCCAACAAAGTAAGCGCCCGAGCCGCCAGGCCCCGTATCGGATGGGCACAAGAACGAGGAAATCGTGGTGACCAGCGCCGTCATCTGGGGGATGGCGTCCGAGCCGCCGGCGGCCCCGTTGCTGGGTGGATTGGGGTCGCTGCTAGGGTAAATCGAATCACCGTCACTCCAGCGGGCGCCGAAGTTCCAGTTGATCGCGTTGTAGACCGCGTTTTGCTCCAGGAACGGGAGCAGGCGGGCGTGCTGCGACCACCTGTTGTAAGTCGAGATGCAGGTGTTCGCGCTATTCCACTGGCAATCAACACTCACGGGCGGCAACGCCTCGTTTGCACTGACGTAGTTATTCAGCGCCAGGGCAAGTTGCTTGAGGTTGTTCGTGCATTGAGAGCGCCGAGCAGCCTCACGAGCCGACTGGACCGCTGGCAGCAAGAGTGAAATAAGAACGGCGATGATGGCAATCACCACAAGCAATTCGATCAAGGTGAACCCGAACCGTTTTCTCATGATCAAAGTCCTCGGAAAAGGGAGTGATGATACAACAACACGCAAACCCCGGAAGTAGGGCGCTGGTCATCTCATGCAAGATGGACCGAATACAACCATGAAACGACCAAACTTCCGGGGGACAAGCCAGGTCAATCAAACGGAGCTCACGGCCCTGATTGTCCGGCCGGCAAAAACCGCGCCAATACTAGCCAGGCCATTCATGCTCCATGCTTTGGAGCGGGATTCACCTCTTTCCGTAACCGGGTGCCTTGATCCCCCCGGCGTTCTTTGACCGCTCGCCGAATTCCCGCTGGTCCTTCGGTGGGGGTTCCTTGAGTTCCACCTTTTCTCCAGACGTCTTCGAGGCTTGCTTGTTGATCTCGGACTGATTGTCCTCGCCGCAACCTGACAACCCCAGCAAGCAAAAACTTAGTAGTGCCAGGCCCAATCCGCAGGTAAACAACCTCATGGTGAATGTCACTCTCCCGAAAGAACAACGTGTGAATGCATTTAGTCAAGCCGACGTACCGGAGATGCTTTCCGACCCGTCTTTTCGCACTCCCTCATTTGAAGCGGTTGAATGAGAGAGACCCGATTCCCTCTGGTACGGTCGTCCCATATCAGGCTGATCGGGTTGTCTCGGTTCCCTTTTTCAACTCAGTCGTCATCGCAACCGATTAGCCGTCATCCCTGGCTCACGCCCAACACGTGCGCGGACGGCCATTTCTTGAATGACTGTTCATCGCCTGCGCAACATGCTGATCGAGAGATCGCTTCGCACGAAAAAGACGGAAAAATCCGGTCTGGAGTGACCCGACTCCAGCATTGTGTCAAGATTCCGCAGGTGTTCCTATCTCGTTATCGTGGAAAATAATATCGAAGTCAACAAAAACCCTTGTGATCTAGGCGTCTTTCGAATGACCGATGTCCCGATACGTGGTGACTCCTCAAGAGAAAAGAGCGGTCCGGTGGGGCGCGAAGTGAACAAAAGTGGGCTTGGTCGAACCGGTCGGGGTATCCATACCACGGTCCTGGTCGTGAGCATGGTCGCGGCTGGGGGATGCACGCGTGATCCTGATCGAGCCGGCTCTAAGACCGTCGGAACTCCCAGAATCCCGGTGGCCAAGAGGGGCATCATCTTCCGCGCCCAGGAATTACCTTTCCGCTACGAGCGCGGTGAGACGGGCGCGGCCTGGCCCAGCGAGACGACCGGCGGGGGAGTCGGCCTGCTTGACTTCGACGGCGACGGCCGGCTCGATCTCTTCTTCGCCCAAGGGGGCGCCTTCGTAGCGGGCAAGGATCGGGCTCCCCTGGCCGATGTCTTGCTCAGGAACCTGGGCGATGGGCCGGTTCGAGGATGTCTCAAAGAGCGCCGGCCTTGCGCCCAAAGGTTATGGACAGGGCGTTACCGTGGCCGATTACGACGGCGACGGCGACCCCGATGTGTATGTCACACGCTATGGCCGCAACACCCTCTGGCGCAACGATCGGGGGCGATTCACCGATGCCACCGAAACCGCAGGCGTGGGGTGCTCCCTCTGGAGCCTGGGCGCGGCGTTCCTTGATTACGATCGTGACGGCGACCTCGACCTGTTCGTCGCCAATTACTTCGCGTTCGATCCCAAGAAAGCCCCGTTTAGCCGAGATCCCCAGACCGGAGCGCCTCGCTACGGCATGCCCCAGGAGTTTGAAGGTCTGCCCGATGTCCTCTACCGCAACAACGGGGATGGTACGTTTACCGATGTCACCGCGCAGGCTGGCCTGGGTGCGAAAGGGCGAGGTATGGGCTGTCTGGCCGCCGACTTCGACGGTGACGGCTGGCTTGACATCCTTGTCGCCAACGACGCCGAGCCCAATGCCCTCTGGCGAAACCGGCGCGACGGCACGTTTGAAGACGTCGCTCCCACCTGGGGCATCGCCGTCAACGGCGAGGGGCAACCCGAGGCCAACATGGGAATCGCACACGGCGATCACGACGGCGACGGGCTCCAGGACGTGATCATCACCCACTTCTTCGGCGAGCACGCGACCCTCTGGCGCAAGGAACGACTGCCTGATGGCGCCATGCTGTTCGAGGATCGAACCCAGGAGGCCGGCCTGGCCGTCGATACCCTGCCCACCACCGGCTGGGGCCTGGCCCTGGTTGACTTCGACCAGGACGGGTTGCTCGACCTGGTCATCGCCAACGGCCACATACGTCCCGAACCCTCCCAGACCTACACCTACGAGAACCCGCCGCTGCTCTGGCGTAATTCGGGACAGGCTGGCCGGTTCGTGAATCTCTCAGCGGACGGCGGTCCTTATTTCCGCTCCCGGCACCTGGGCCGGGGCCTTGCCGCCGGTGACCTGGACGGCGACGGCGACCTCGATCTGGTCATCACCCATCATCATGAAAACAGCGTCGTCCTCTGGAACGAGTCGCCCGGCCAGGGCAATTACCTCATCCTCGACCTTCGAGGCGCGGGCAAGAACCGTGACGCGATCGGAGCGCGAATCACCCTCAGGGCCGGCGGGAAAACCCTGGTCCGCACGCGAGATGGTGGTGGCGGTTACATCTCCCACCACGACGGACGCATCCATTTCGGCCTGGGACAGATAAACCAGGTCGATCAGATTGAGGTCCGCTGGCCTGACGGTCGCGTCGAGACCCGCGAGAACGTGCCCGCCGGATCGGTCTTGGTGTGGACCGAAAACGGGAAACCCCCTGATGCCGCCACGCCCTGAGAATCGTGGACGCGCGTGGAATCCGTGGCGATCCCGCGTGACCTAGCCTGCTGCTTCGCTGCCCGGCGCTTTGCCTTGGCCACGAGCATCAGGTTCCGGACGTACACCACGAGGCCCATCGCCTGGCCGAAAATGATGACCGGATCATGACGTGAAACCGCATAAGACAGAAGTGCCAGACCGCCAAAAAGGCTAAACCACCAGAATGCCACCGGCACAACCGAGTCTCGATTCCTCTCCGATACGAGCCATTGCACCACGAACCGCGCAGTGAAGAGCGCCTGGCCGAGAAAACCCACGACCAGCCAGCCGTTCAGGCTTAACATGTGGAGTTTTCTCCAATTGCGATTTCCCACCGAGGAATCACCGGCCCATGGGCGGGTCTTGTGCTTATGCCCATAGCCTGGCCCTCATTTTCGAGCACCTGGTAGCGCATCGGATCGGCGCATCAGCCAGGCCACGCCGAACAGGTCGAAGACCACCCTGAGCGATCGATTCCAGAGGTTGTAATGGGAACGACCATGGGGCCGCGGCCGATGATTCACGGGCACCTGAATCAGCCGACAGCCGGCACTCAGAAAAAGAGGCCCGAGAAAGCGATGCGCCCCCCGTGAACAGAGGCAGCCGCAACGCCACGGCTCGTGGAAAAATGCGCACCGAACACCCGGTGTCGCGAATGGACTGGCCAAGCACCATGTTCCGCACGCGATTGGCCCAGCGGCTGATGGCTCGCCTCGTCCATGCATCTTCACGCTTGACCCGCCAGCCCAGCGCCACATCATGCCCGGGCAATGCGTTCCACAGCGTCACCAGGTCTCTGGGATCGTTTTGCAAGTCGGCGTCCAGGGTGGCGATCCAATCACCGCGGGCCGCCCTGAAGCCCGCCACAAGGGCCGCCGATTGCCCCGCGCTGGTCGCAAGCCTGAGGAAACGAAGCTGGGGATAAGCCGCAGTCAGACTCGGCAAGCACCTGGGGTCGTTTCATCAGTCGATCCATCATCCACGACGATGATCTCGAACCCCTCTGCGCTTCTCTGCCCTTTGGTTTGTGATGACTCGCAGAGGGCGTGGAGCGAACAGGTGATTTCATGCACTAACTGCGGCAAACAGTTGGCCTCGTTCTTGGCGGGAACGACGATCGACAGGAACGACTTCCGGATCCCGGGCTTTCTCAACATCCCAACCGCTCTCGGTATCAGATTCCGCAGTCCCGAGGACGGATTGCCAAACCGTGATCTCTCGGATGACCCATCGGTCCCGACTGCTGGGGCGGGTCGCGCCGTGTCGATGACATGGTCAACTTCCTCGATCTGCCCAGGAACCATTGAGCCGGCGTGCAAGGGATTGGAAATGAACATTTGATCACTAAACGCCGCTCGGCCTGGCGGGTTTACCGTTGTCTCGATAGGAATCTCGACATGAATGGCGGTATTCTGCACAGAATTCTCGCGTCGTCTATCCCAAATCATGAGCAGGCGCAAGAGCAGGCTGGATCGTGTATTCAACGTGCCTGTCAACGAGGGCCAGCCTTGACTTCAAGAGTCCACGTGCGCCAATAGCGTATCTCAAGTAGATTTTTTCGGAGGCAACTTGTGAGCAGCCGAGGCGCGGCCGGCATCGTCAACTGGAACAACCCGGCGATAACCCGACTGGTCGGCCTGGCGTGCTTGACGGCTCTGATCTTCGCATGCTTTGGAAGCGTTCTCTTCCGCGAGCGGCAGTTTGCCTTCCGCGACGCGGCGCATTTTTATTATCCCCTCTATTTCCGCGTCCAGGAGCAGTGGCAGAGCGGTCGCCTGCCACTCTGGGAGCCCGGGGAGAATGGCGGCACTCCTCTCCTGGGCAGCCCAATGGCCGCGGCTCTATACCCGGGTAAGATCGTCTTCGCGCTTCTTCCCTATCCATGGGGAGTGCGAACATATACAGTAATGCACGTTCTACTGGCGTTCGGGGCGATGATCGCCCTGGCCAGGTCTTGGGGGGTGAGCCGGCCGGTGCGAACATCGCCGGCTTGAGTTATGCTTTTGGCGGCATTGTCCTGTCCGACTATTCCAACATCATCTTCCTGGTCGGCGCTGCATGGGCGCCGCTTGGGTTTCGGTCCGCCGATCGCTGGCTACGGCTGGGAAGACATGCGGCTCTCGTTGAATTCGCCCTCATTCTGGCGATGCAGATTTTGGGGGGCGACCCGGAGGCGGCGTACATCACCGTGCTCTGTGCCTTCGGGTATGCCATCGGCTTGGCAAACGCTGCGGTCCCCACGATCTGGCCGAACCTGGCTCTGGGGAATCGGGCTGATCCTCATCGGGGCTGGCTGGGTCTGCATCGGGCCATTCCTGACAACAGCCGTCCACCGATGGGGCGAAAAGACGGCGCTGATCTTGATCGCGACAGCATGGACAACTGGCATCCTTGCCTACGTTGCCACTCGGAGTCGCACGCAACGCGGCAAGCTTGCTGTGATGCTCACGGGTCTCGGTGCCTCATGCCTGCTCGCATCAGGCATGACCGCCATCCAGATCTTCCCTGTAGTCAACCAGATCGCCACCAGCGTGCGCTGGGAGGGGTCTGGCCCCTCGCTGCTCTATGACACTAGCCTGTTACCCTATCGCGTCTTCGAGTTTGTCTGGCCCAACGTCTTTGGTGGCTTCTGGGCCGGTAACCGTTACTGGATGGCCTTGCTGCCGCCCTCCGGCGCGCACCGGCCGTGGCCGCTTTCTCTTTACGTCGGGCGCGCTGCCGCTGGTCCTCGCCGTGGGCGCAGGTGGCTTCCGGAGAAGCTCTCCCTGGCAGGGCTGGATGACGGCTGTTGCTCTGCTTACTTTCTGGGCCAGCCTGGGCGATTTCGCCGGTCCCGCACGCTGGCTGGGTGGTGATCTGCATCCTGCTGCGGGCAATGACAGCTTCTATGGCCTGCTCACCACCGTTTTGCCCTTGTTCCGACTCTTTCGTCTGCCGTTCAAGCTCCTGGTCTTCACGAGCCTGGCCCTCTCGGCCCTTGCGGGGATCGGTTGGGATAGGATGATCACGGGTGGGAACCGACGCCGGGTGATCGTCATCACGACAGTGTTGATCATTCCGACGGCTCTTCTGCTGGCAGTTTCCACGATCACTGCGACGACCTCTCGCCGAAAAGATGGCGGCCAGTCCAGAGGGAATCAACGTAGTCTTTGGCCCCCTTGACGCTGCCGGCGCGGTCACCGACCTGCAGTGGGGTCTGGGCCATGGGTTGGCCGCTCTCCTCTCGATCCTGATCGTGACTCGATGGGCGGTGCGTGACCCAGACCGGGCGGGAATCATTGCGCTTCTGAGCCTGGCGGCTGATCTGGCCTGGGCTAGTACGTCGCTTGTGATCACGATTCCCCAGGCCGACTTCGATCGCCTGCCGGAGATTGCCGGTGCCATTCGCGAGGCGGAACGCCGAGACCCAAGCCCACAGCCCTTTCGTATTCACCGCCTGGCCGCGTGGGTACCGATTGGCTGGTCAACCACGAGCTCGCCGCAGCGCCTGCGCGAGCTTATTGACTGGGAGATCGATACGCTTTACCCCGGCTTTGGCCTGATCCATGACTTCAGCTACGTCTTGACCGACGAGAGTGAGACCGGACGCGCGGATTACGGGAGATTGTTCCAGCCCACGCCACGGACCGCCACTGAGCGGACGGCCGCCGTGCTGGGCGTCGAGCCGGGCCACAAATCCTTCTTCATCCGCGGGGCGCGTTTGACCTCTGGGGGGCTCGCTACTTCATCGTCCCTTCGTACCCGGCCGGCTGGACAAGCCCTAACCGAAGTTATGCAGCCTTCCTTGATGAGACCGAGTTAATCTATCCCGATCCGAGCTCCCTGGAGGGACCTTCGCGCCAGCACCTGCGAGAGCAGTGGCTAAAAACCAAGGATGTGCAGGTCCGTCGCAACAAGGCCGCTTTTCCGCGGCCTGGATCGTTCATGCTGCGCGGTTTATTCCCAGCGGAAAGTCTCAACGAGCGCGGCTCAGGACGCGCTCATGGTCGCGCCTGATGCAAACTGACGACTCATCCCTTTACCCCGGACGCCTCGCCGCCGCCAATCTTCAAGACGGCCGCCTATGTCGAAACGGACCACCCCGAGCAACTGGCCACTTACTTGCCCGGAACGGCTCCCAGCACCGCCGAGTCAGTGACTGTGCGGTACGACAATCCGACTCGCGTGCAGCTTGAAGCCCGCTTGCAAGAGCCTGGATTGGTGATCCTGGCGGACACTTTCGACGACGGCTGGCATTTGACGATCGACGGCAAGCCAGCACCGATCTTACAAGCCAATCGGCTCATGAGAGGGGCGGCTGTCTCCTCGGGGACCCATACTCTGGTTTACACCTTTGAGCCAGTCTCGGTCCGGCTCGGTACCGCGATTTCGCTGATCAGCCTGTCGGTATCTCTTCGGTCTTGCGATTTACGTGCAGGTTCGACCCGTATCATTAGCCTTGTTATAAAGCCAGGGTAGCTTCAAGTAATGATGCACAACATGCCCTCATGGTATTTGCCTGATGGCTAATCGTCAGCGGCGCGATCACCGAACCCTTCTCGACAAGGATGTGGGTGTTTGCTAACTGTGTCGGGCCGCTCGATCCACAACATCGAACAGGGAAAACAAGGCTCATACAGCCCTGCTCACCCGCCATCTTCAGGACAAGGACGTCCCACCATGCCGTCTGCGCCCGACGAGGCTTTCCTCGGCCAATGATTCAGCAACTCCGCGGCGTATCAATTCGCGCCTGCTTGATCCCAAGCATCTGAGGGCAAGTCGTTTCAGCCTGTCGCTGTATGGAGATCCCGCGAAAGAAGTTGATGATCTCAAGGAGAGTATCCGGGCACATGGGATTCTGGTCCCCCTGGTCGTTGCCCCTGGCACCAGTCAAGGCGGCTTGGGAAGTCATCTCGGGACATCGGCGGTTGGCCTGTGCGCTGGCCTTGGATCTGAAGGAGGTTCCTTGCCAGGTCCGGTCGCTTCAGTACCGAGACAGCCCGGCGGCAGGCGATCCTGGAATACAATCGCCAGCGTCGTAAGTCATTCACTCAATTGATGCGGGAAGCTGACGCCTTGGAGGATCTCTGGAGGGCGGATGCACGAAACCGCAGGCTCGCCAATCTCCGGCAAAGCCGGTTTGGGGAGCCGGAATCCCGCGATCAGGCAGCAGTCGTCGTCGAGTGTCGGGATTCCGACGATCGAGGCAGTCAGACAGGAGACGTCGGAGAGGCCGAGACTGGGGGGCAGCGCGGTCGCATCGATACCATGATTGCCCGCCGCTTGGGACTGGGCGGCAAAGACTTGTACCGGCAGGCCCGGGCGGTCTGGCAGATGGCTCAAAAAGACGACCCCCGCGCCCGTAGCGGCGTTGCTCAACTTGATGCCGGCACCAAAACCATCCATGCAGCCTATAAGGATCTGCGCCGCCGCGATCGATTCACGGCCGATTTCCGGCCCACACCTTACGATGTCTGGCCGTTCCGGCATGACCGTGCCTTTGGCATCCCCCATCCTGGTTCGATCCCACCGGCCATCATCGCCCACGCATTGCACTACTATACGCCCCCCGGCGGACTGGTCGTTGACCCCATGGCCGGCGGTGGAACCACGGTTGACGTCTGCCAGTCGATGGGCCGCCGCTGCCTGGCCTACGACCTGGAGCCGACGCGGCCGGAGATCAAAGCGCATGATCATCCGCGCCGGGTTCCCCGCCGAGACAAGCGGCTGCGACCTGGTCTTCTGCGACCCTCCGTATCACACCATGCTGGCACGCAAATATCCGAGCGACAGTATCGCCTCGGCTCCCTTGAACGAGTGGATCGCATTTCTGCACGAGCTCGCCCGCGGGGCTTTCGCCGTGGTGCGTCCAGGCGGTTACCTGGCTTTGCTGCTCGCCCCGCAAACCGAGAAAGACCTACCGGCGGGCTATGGATATCTCGACCATTCGTTTCTGGGTTACATTGCCGCCGCGCGGGCCGGCTTCATGCCGGAGCGGCGGATCAGTTGCCCGATGGACGGGGGATACCTGCCTCAACAGGTTCGCCAGGCCCGCGCCCTGAGGAAGAATGCTGGGGCAGGTGCGCGACCTCTTGGTCGTCCGCAGGCCACTGCATATCAGGGATAAATACTTGCCGTTTATCCCTTATATGCACGGAGACCCGGCAGAATTCTGGCCGAGGCGTCGGCGGACATGGATCGGACCAATCGCCGGACATAAGAGAAGATATCCCGTAAAAGGGATATTGGTTTGCCAGGCCGCAGATTTCCCTGCCATAATGACACCTGCCAGGATGGCACGACCGCGCGACACGGCGAGAATGTGCGCTGGGAACGAGCACAGGCGCGATCCGCAGTGAATTGGCTGGAAGGCTCAATCGAGCGGCTCTCCGCAGGCCAGCTCGTAAACCTTGCCGCGTACGAAGGGGTTGGAAAGCGTGGGGTTGCGGCGAACCAGAGGTTCCGGAAGAGCTGCGATCGCCTGCTCGACCAACCGGTCCACCTGCTCGGGTCCGAGCTGTTCGAGCACGTAGGACATGGCGGCTTCTTCGGCGGCGTTCTGGTTAGCCTGGCGGTTTTGATGCTGGCGGGATTCTGTGGTCCGCAACTGCGCTTCCAGCTCACGCCGTCGTCCTTCCAGGCGGCTGGCCACTTGGGGAAGGAGGTCGTAGCCGTCCTCGATCCCGGCTCGGATGTAGCCGGCGCCGTTTTGCAGCTTGCCCTGGCTCTGAAGGTACAAGGCGTTGAGCAGCACTTTGGCCACGGCTTCGGGATCCTTCTGTGCCACTAACCGGCCAGCCAGGTTCCGCGGTATTCCCTGATTCGTGAGCAGCTCCTGCAAATCAACAGCAACAAGCAGACGCCCTTCGGCTGATAGCCGGAAAGGAGTTCCTGGAATCGGGATGGATGCTGTGTCTTCTTTATAGGGTGGTTCTTGTTTGGGCCTAGACGGCTGGCCGGACTGGTCGTGGATCTGGACCACTCCCTCGAAAAGTTTTTGACCGGACAGCCCGGGTTCATCTAAAGAATTTTGACCGGTTTCCCTACCTACTTCTAAAGATTCTAGACCAGCACCCCTCAAGCCGCTTTGTGGCTGCGCGGCCGCATCATCTCGGCTCCGCGCTGGTCTCCGTGCAGGGTCGGGCTGTCGCAACACCCGGTATGCCGTCGATCGGCCCTTGGACTTGCTGGCGGCCAGGAGACCGCCTCGCGTCAGCTCCTCGATCGCCGTGATGACCGTCTGCCGGCTCAGGCCAGCCTGCCGCGCGATCGTGCGGATACTGGGATAAGCCCAGTCGGTGCCAAAGTCGGAATACAAACCGATCACCAGGTAAACCTTGATCGCCGATCCTCCCAGCGTCTTGAACGCCTCGGATCGCAGCAGATCATGTTCAACCCGGAAGAAATACGATGCCATGACCGGTCGCGTTGCCCCGAAACTCGTGAGAATCCATCGATCGAGGGTTCAGGCTCCAGTTAGTTCGCGGCCTGCGCTCAGGCAGGGGGGTCGGGCACGTAATAACTTGTCATCCTGCCGCGCTGGCGGGTCGTGGAAACCACCAGGCCCAGGTCTTCGAGCCTGGCGAGACTGTCAATGACGGTGGGGCACGACAACTTGGTCCGCTTCATGAGCTGGTTCAGGCTGATCGTCACGCTCCGGTCGGGCAGGCCGTCGCAGGCTGCGATGATCACGAGGTAAACCTTGATGGCTTCCCCGCGAATCCGGGAAAGATAGCCCCGGTCAAAAAGCACCGTCTTCACCCAGTCAAGCTGGGCAGGCGCGGGCATCGCCACGGCCATGGCCTGGTACTCCCTTGCTGGTTCTTCGCCAGCCGAACGGTGGGAACCTCATTCGTAGCTCGGTCTGCCGTCCCTGGAGGCTCACGCCTGAAGCATATCACGAAAATTCGGATCGAGGGTGTTGACGTGCGTCGTGATTGCGATATTATTGCTCTTGCGTCACCCAAATTCGGGTCTCGATCGAGACGGCCGGGGCGAGATGCCAGTAGGCAGCTTGCACCGGCCGATGGTATCGGTGGGCTCGAATGAACCTTCGATGAGGCGGCCACGTCGAAACGAGACGTTGCCTAGCTTCGGATAGAGCGTTTGAACCTTGGGTGAGGCGGCGACGTAGAATAGAGACGTTGCCTGAGAACGCTCTTTGAAAATTCGGTGGATTGCACTCGTCAGCCAGAAAACGAGAAGCAAAGCAGACAGACGAGACTGGTGAGGATTCTTTTTTGATCCTTCATCCGTCGCGTTGTGAGGAACCCTTGAGGGAAGCCGGCGTGCGAAGCCGCTTTTCCGGGACGCTGTGGCCTCCGTGGTCCGGAGGTCGCGGTTTCGGTGAGACGGCCTGCACAGGACCGGCAACAGGCTTTCGCGGTGACGGGCTTCACCTTCGGGTGGGGCGAGTTGCCAAAAGAGCCTGGTGCGACCAGTTTGAACAGAACCTCAACCTTTCGAGGTGAGGGCTGATGGTCTTGGGAGGCGCTCTCTCTTGGAGAGCGACTGCCGCGAGCATTGGCATCATTGTGAAGGGTTTGATCCTGGCTCAGAATGAACGTTGGCGGCGTGGATTAGGCATGCAAGTCGAACGGGCCCGGTCGCAAGACCGGGTCAGTGGCGCAAGGGTGAGTAAGGCGACGGTAACCAACCCCATGGTCGGGTATAGCCGCGGGAAACTGCGGGTAATCCCCAGCGACGTACGAGACCGGCATCGGTTTCTTACCAAAGCTCCGGCGCCGTGGGACGGGCCGTTGTGGTATTAGGTAGTTGGCGGGGTAACGGCCCACCAAGCCTATGATGCCTACCGGGCGTGCGAGCGTGGCCCGGCACACTGGGACTGAGACACTGCCCAGACTCCTACGGGAGGCTGCAGTCGAGAATCTTCGGCAATGGGCGCAAGCCTGACCGAGCGACGCCGCGTGGAGGATGAAGGCCTTCGGGTTGTAAACTCCTGTCGAGGGGGAGGAAGGGGCAACGCTTGACCGATCCCTGGAGGAAGCACGGGCTAAGTTCGTGCCAGCAGCCGCGGTAAGACGAACCGTGCGAACGTTATTCGGAATCACTGGGCTTAAAGCGCGTGTAGGCGGATGGGAACGTCGGTAGTTGAAAGCCCCCGGCTCAACCGGGGAAGTGGCGCCGAAACGACCCGTCTGGAGGGACGTAGGGGGACCTGGAACTTCCGGTGGAGCGGTGAAATGCGTTGAGATCGGAAGGAACGCCCGTGGCGAAAGCGAGGTCCTGGACGTCTACTGACGCTGAGACGCGAAAGCTAGGGGAGCGAACGGGATTAGATACCCCGGTAGTCCTAGCCGTAAACGATGGGCACTGGGTAGGGGGCTCGCCGATGGGCTCTCTGCCGTAGGGAAACCGTGAAGTGCCCCGCCTGGGGAGTATGGTCGCAAGGCTGAAACTCAAAGGAATTGACGGGGGCTCACACAAGCGGTGGAGCATGTGGCTTAATTCGAGGCTACGCGAAGAACCTTATCCTGGGCTTGACATGCAGGGATTAGCCGGCGGAAACGCATCGGTGACGCCGCAAGGTGGAACCTGCACAGGTGCTGCATGGCTGTCGTCAGCTCGTGCCGTGAGGTGTTGGGTTAAGTCCCGTAACGAGCGAAACCCCTGTGACCAGTTGCCAGCACGTCAATGGCGGGGACTCTAGTCAGACCGCCGGCGTCAAGCCGGAGGAAGGCGGGGACGACGTCAAGTCATCATGGCCCTTATGCCCAGGGCTGCACACGTGCTACAATGGGGCGGACAAAGCGTTGCCAGGCCGCAAGGCCGCGCTAATCGCAAAAATCGCCCCTCAGTTCGGATTGCGGGCTGCAACTCGCCCGCATGAAGCCGGAATCGCTAGTAATCGCGGATCAGCACTGCCGCGGTGAATGTGTTCCTGAGCCTTGTACACACCGCCCGTCAAGCCACCAAAGCGGGGGGCATCCGAAGTCGTCGGAGCCGCAAGGCAGGCGCCGAAGATGAAACCCGTGATGGGGACTAAGTCGTAACAAGGTAACCGTAGGGGAACCTGCGGTTGGATCACCTCCTTTCTAAGGAAATCTTAGAAAACCGGCCTGAGAGTTCATCACACAGGAAGATTGCCGCCAGGCTCTCCTCCTGGATCTCAACAAGGCCACATCGGCACCATCCCGCCACCTGGATGGCGGCAGCACGCCGGCTCCCCTTGGGGTTTAGTAAACTGACTCACACGCGACTCGTGATCTCTCGACTGATGGCTGTTCAATTCGAGTGGGATCACGACAAGGCCGCTTCCAACCTCGCCAAGCATCATGTGAGCTTCGACGAGGCCTCGACGGTCTTCGCCGACCCACTGGCGAAGTTGTTCTACGACGAAGATCATTCCAGCGACGAGAATCGCGAGATCATCGTCGGGTACTCGATTCTCGACCGGCTCTTGCTGGTGAGTTTCACCGAGCGCGGCCGTGACCTTGTGCGGATCATCAGTGCCAGGCTCGCCACGCGGAAAGAACGCAAAGACTATGAAGAAAACCAAGGCGGCTGATCTTCAGTCCCCACGACCTGACGATCTGCGGCCGAATATGATTTGGACTATCGCGAAAGCCCGGCCCAATCGATTCGCTGGACGCGTCGATCCCGATCGGATCGTGGTGGCCCTGGACCCCGATGTTTCCAAGGTCTTCACGACGCCCGAGTCCGTCAACGCGGTTCTGCGGGCCCTGATCGAAGTCATGCCCGAGACGCCTGCGAAAGTCGGCCGCGAGCTTCTCGTTAGCTCCTGACGTGCAATCGACCGTTCTCCTGCGGATCTCTGGCCGCGGGGCGGGGCCGTGCTCGCGACGGCTTCGCCCCCTGGTCAGAAGCGGACCAGGAAGGACGGAGCGATCCGTCCTCGGCTCTTTGACAATTCGGTGGTTGGTCACACACGAATCAACCGAGTCGATCGGCATGGGTCTCGTGGGGCAGGATTCCGATCTTGTCGTCCGCGATCTTCTCCTGTCGCGCGATTCGGATGGAATTCACACACACCCGCGCAAGATCGAAGGCGAGCGCAAGCTCGCCTGCCGAATCACGCGAGGGTGAGTGGCACTCTCCATAGAACAGTTTCACAATGTTCCACCGGTGTGAACCGGCGGAAGTTGCGAGAGTCAGAAAGAAACGAACAGAACCCTTACGGATCGAAAAGTCGGTCTGGGGCCGGCCGCCGCGTCGCGAGACGCCGCGGCCGGCGAACCCGGACCCTTGTGAGCCCGCCGGTTGGCGTCTTAGCGTCTTCACGGGCGCGGAGGTCCGATCGGCGTGGTCAAGCTCCTAAGGGCACGGGGGGGATGCCTAGGCGTCATCAGGATTCGGGCGTGGAAGGCTGCGAAAAGTCCGGGGGAGCTGCCCAACGAGCGTCGAGCCCGGAATGCCCGAGGAGACCCAGGGAACTGAAACATCTCAGTACCTGGAGGAAAGGAAATCAACCGAGACTCCCTCAGTAGCGGCGAGCGAACGGGGACTAGCCCAAACCAGGCGGGACACCGTCCGGGGTCGTGGGGCCGGAGTCGTGGAATGGATCGAGCCGAGCCGAAGTCCTTTGGAAAATGGCACCAGAGCGGGTGATAGTCCCGTAGGCGAAGGAACGATCCTCCTATCCGGTACCCAAGTAGGGTCGGGCACGTGAAACCCGGCCTGAATTGGCGGGGACCATCCTGCAAGGCTAAGTACGCGATGACGACCGATAGCGAACCCAGTAGGGCGACCGAACGGTGGGAAGAACCCCGATCAGGGGAGGAGACTGAACCTGAAACCCCGCGCCTACAAGCGGTGGGAGGGCATTGGCGCAAGCCAGCCTGACCGCGTGCCTTTTGCATAATGATCCGGCGAGTTACCGTGTCCGGCCAGGTTAACCCCTTCAGGGGGGGAGCCGCAGCGAAAGCGAGTCTGAAATGGGCGAAGTAGTCGGGCGTGGTAGACGCGAAACCAGGTGAACTACCCATGGGCAGGTTGAAGCGGCCTTAACCGGCCGTGGAGGACCGAACCCACCAGTGTTGAAAAACTGGGGGAGGACCCGTGGGGAGGAGTCAAAGTCTTATCAAACCTGGAGATAGCTCGTTCTCTCCGAAATGGCTTTAGGGCCAGCCTCGGGACGTAGCACGCGGGGGTAGAGCGACGGAATCCGCTCGGGGGCCTTCCCGGCTACCCGTCGGAACCCAACTCCGAATACCGTGTGCTGGACCCCGGGAGTCAGAGTGTGGGGGATAAGCTTCATGCTCGAGAGGGAAACAACCCAGACCGCCGACCAAGGCCCCCAAAGCGACGCTCAGTGGCAAAGGAAGTGGGATCGCCGTGACAGCCGGGATGTTGGCTTAGAAGCAGCCACCATTTCAAAAGTGCGTAACAGCTTACCGGTCGAGCCATCCCGCGCCGAAAATGACGGGGACTAAGCGTCGTGCCGCAGTCGCGGATTCGCAAGAATGGTAGGAGAGCGTCGGTCAGCCGCAGTGAAGCGGCACGGGTAAGGAGCCGTGGAGCGCTGATCGAGTGCGCATGCCGGAACGAGTAACGACAAGACGGGTGGGAAGCCCGTCCGCCGAAAGCACAAGGTTTCCTGGGGAAGGTCAATCCGCCCAGGGTCAGTCGGGACCTAAGGCGAGGCCCAAGGGCGTAGCCGATGGACAGGCGGTTAATATTCCGCCACCCGCGCGGAAAGGTTGAACCGACTGGGGACGCCGGACGAACTCGGATCGGGGTGATAGACGCCCCCGTGCCGCAAGGCCGACAGCATTGATCTGGAAGTCCAAGAACCTCCGGCCACGAAAAGCCAGCCGGGGACGACTGCGCGGCCCGTACCGCAATCCGACACAGGTGTGCTAGGCGAGTATCCGAAGGCGTTCGGGAGAACCCTCGTGAAGGAACTCGGCAAAATGACCCCGTACCCTCGGTACAAGGGGTGCTCCCTCGCAAGGGGGAGCCGCAGAGAATCGGCTCTAGCGACTGTTTATCAAAAACACAGGACTCTGCCAACTCGCAAGAGGACGTATAGAGTCTGACGCCTGCTCGGTGTCGGTAGGTTAAGGAAGCCGATGAGCGCAAGCGAAGTTGGCGACCGAAGCCCCGATAAACGGCGGCCGTAACTATGACGGTCCTAAGGTAGCGAAGTTCCTTGTCGGGTAAGTTCCGACCTGCATGAATGGCGTAACGACTGGAGCACTGTCTCCACGAGGGACCCGGTGAAACTGTAGCCGTGGTGAAGATGCCACGTACCCGCGGTTAGACGGAAAGACCCCGTGAACCTTTACTGCAGGTTGGCACTGGTCCAGCGTTCTTTCTGTGTAGGATAGGTGGGAGGCTGTGATCCGGCGGCGCCAGCCGTCGGGGAGCCAACGGTGAAATACCACCCTGAATGATCGTTGGTCCTCACCGGTCCGTAGCCCGGACCGGGACCGTGCTCATCGGGCAGTTTGACTGGGGCGGTCTCCTCCCAAAGAGTAACGGAGGAGCGCCATGGTACCCTCGGCCCGGTCGGCAATCGGGCAACAGGAGCGCAAACGTAGAAGGGTGCCTGACTGCGAGACCGATGTGTCGAGCAGAGACGAAAGTCGGCGTTAGTGATCCGGCGGTGCTGGATGGAAAGGCCGTCGCTCAACAGATAAAAGGTACTCCGGGGATAACAGGCTGATCTCCCCCGAGCGTCCCTAGCGGCGGGGAGGTTTGGCACCTCGATGTCGGCTCATCGCATCCTGGGGCTGGAGAAGGTCCCAAGGGTTTGGCTGTTCGCCAATGAAAGCGGTACGCGAGCTGGGTTCAGACCGTCGTGAGACAGGTCGGTCCCTATCTGCCGTGGGCGTAGGAAACTTGAGGAGAGTCTCCCCTAGTACGAGAGGATTGGGGAGGACCGACCTCTGGTGTGCCGGCTGTCCCGCTCGGGGCATCGCCGGGTAGCCAGGTCGGGACAGGATAAGCGCTGAAGGCATCTAAGCGCGAAGCCCCCTCCGAGATGAGGTTTCCAGCAGCAATTGCTGCGTAGGCTCCTGGAAGACGACCAGGTCGATAGGCCGGGCGTGCACGGCGGGTGACCGCCTCAGCCGACCGGTCCTAACAGCCAAGCAGCTTGACCACCCCGATCGGCTCTCCGCCCGCAAGTGCTGAAGGGCAGACACCGATCGGCAGGTGGACTCACCGATCCGATCCGATGATAAGTGAGTCGTGGACGTGCATGACTTGCCCAGGGTGTCGCTGTGACGAGAACCCACGCTGACCTGATTGGCGTGTGACTCGACCATCGGACATCCGAGGAACCGCGGCCGGCGTGGCCTGACCGCCCGCCGGCGGCTTTTCCGGCGACCATACTGGCGGGGTCACACCCGTTCCCATTCCGAACACGGCCGTTAAGCCCGCCGGGCCCATGATAGTGCCTTCGCGCGAAAGTCGGTCATCGCCGGAATCTTTCATCAAAGCAAAGCCGCCCTGGAATCGCTTTTTGCGATTCCAGGGCGGCTTCTTCGCGCGCGGTCCATGCGATTTCGGTTGCGATTGACCAGCACACCGGCTACCGGGACAATCGAAGGAAACCCCGGTGGAGTCGAGGAGAACCGCGATGCCTTCGCCCTTTCCCGGCATGGACCCGTATTTGGAAAACCCGGAAATCTTCCCAGATTTCCATGACAGCTTTATCACCTATCTCCGGGGAAATCTTCAGGCCAACCTACCACCTCCTTACTACGCCGCTCTTGGACGTCGAGTATGGATCGAGGCCGCGGGGCGCTCGATTGGGCCCGATGTGCATCTGCTTCGTTCCAGACCGTTGCCCCAGAGCCAAGCCCCGCCGTCCCGCGCCCTGGCCATTGCCCAGCGCCCCGCGTCGCGTCCCTTCGTGGTCAAGGTCTTTCACGACGAGTTTCGCGAACCCTTCATCGAGATCTACATCGACACCAAAAGCGGAAAGCGGCTCGTGACCTCGATCGAACTTCTCAGTCCCTCGAACAAGACTCCGGGAAACCATGGGCGCGAGCTCTTCCGACGCAAACAGAGAGAACTTCTGTCCAGTCAAGTAAACCTGATCGATATTGACCTACTGCGCGGCGGTGAACACGCAACTGCGGTTCCGCTCGAGCAGGCTCTCGCCGTGTGCGGAACCTTCGACTACCACGTCTCGGTGCATCCCTTCGACGACTTCGAAACGTTTTATGTCTACCCGATGCACCTCCAAGAGCCGCTGGCCACGATCGAAGTTCCCCTCTTACCCGGCGATGCGGGGGTGTTACTCGATCTCCAAGCCGTGTTCGACCGATGCTACGACGAGGGGCCGTACGCTCGAGAGATCCGATATGGCGAGGATGCCGTGATACCTCCACTTCGGTCCGACCAGGCCGCCTGGGCCGTGCAGGTCTTGCAGGCCAGGCGGGACTGATGGAGAGGGAGGGGTCCGAGCGATTCTTGACGCGCTGCGAGAATGGAGAATTCGTCTTGAAATCTCGCGAACCCGGCTATCATTCCCAGTGACCAGTAGGGTTGACGGATCGTTCACGTTCTTCGGTTTCTCTTATGTCAACAACGAGCGTCCATCGACGCGCTCATCTGAAACGATGCACAACTTGCTTGAGACCCTGAATCAGAACCCGTTCTTCTCCGGGGGCCTGTCGCTGATGGTGCTGGGCGCTGCGGCGGCGCTTTTGCGCAAGCTGCCCGGCCAGCTCTGGGCCTTGATCCAGCGGCGGCTGTCGATCACGGTCGAGGTTCCCGATCGAGACCCGGCGTTCCGCTGGCTTCAAGTCTGGCTGGCGGTCCAGCCGTACGCGGGCCGCGCACGCGACCTCAGCCTGGCGACGACCTGGGTACCCGCCGACGCCGAATCTGACACGGCTGTCGTTTTCGATGCCGATGACAGCGCGGCAACCGGCCCCTCGTCGCGGGTCAAGTTCCTGCTCTCGCCGGCGCCTGGCACGCACCTGATGCTCTATCGCAACCGGCTCTTGATCTTGCGCCGAAGCCGGCGAGACCTGCAAAACGGCAATGCCCGCACGTTTCAGGAGAACCTGTCGTTGCAGGTTCTGTGCGGCACGCGCGTACTCATCGAGCAGCTTCTGGCCGATGCACGAAAGCTGGCGTGCCCTCGGACGCCCGGGGTAAGCATCATGACGGCTCGCTATGAGAGCTGGGAGGCCACCTCGTGGCAACCCCGGCGACCTCTCGAATCCCTGGTGCTCACGGATGGCGCGCCTCGAAGACCTGCTGGACGATCTGCGGACGTTTTACGGCTCACGCTCGTGGTACGTACAGCGCGGGATTCCCTATCGCCGCGGCTACCTGTTGCACGGTCCACCCGGAAATGGCAAGACGACGCTGGTTCTGGCGGCGGCCGGCGAGCTGAACCTGTCGGTGGCGGTGCTCAGTTTGAGCAACCGTCTGCTGTCGGACGAAGCGCTTCGCGGCCTGGTCGATGCCTTGCCGCCGGCTACCTTGCTCTTGATCGAGGACGTTGATTGCGTGTTCAAGACCGAGAGGATGACAACCGAGCAGACGGGGGTTACTTTGAGCGGTCTGCTCAACGCCCTGGATGGCGTCAGCTCGCGCGAGGGACGTGTCTTGTTCCTGACGACCAACCATCCCGAACGGCTCGACCCCGCGCTTGTCCGTCCGGGGCGCGTTGATCGCAAGGTCGAGCTCGGGCACGCTACGCCCGATCAGGCCCGTCGGCTGTTCCTCTGGTTTTACCAGGGTTGCGGCAGTGCCGCCGTGGGAGCTCGAGTCGCTGGCTGAACGTGTTCGCCGCGCAGGTTCCCCGTGGCAAGACGTGCATGGCGGCCGTTCAAGAGCACCTGCTCCGCCATCGCGATGCCCCAGCCGCCGCGGCGCACGAAGTTGTCTTCGACGAGCAGACCTCATCCTCGACCTCGATCGAGGCCGGTCCAAAATCACCAGCCGCGGTCGGGCAGGAAAAATGAGCGGCCGTGCAGGCTATGCAGTAAGATGAGCATGGTCGCGGTCCGATGTACATCGGTAAGCACCGCGCCCCGAAGGGAGTACGAGCTCATGCACGGCAAAGCACCCGCGGAGGCCGAGGGAGATACCAACCTGTCGCCGCGCAGGCAGGCCTGGGCAGAGGCTCATCTCGACTGAGCCGGCCCGGCGCCTGTTGCGGCGAGACGCCGCGGTGTTTCTTGCATCAATCGGTCTCCACGCCCTGCCTGTCGGCGATCCGCCGCGCCGAGGGAATCTGGATCGAGGACATGCAAGGGCGGCGGTACATGGATTTTCACGGCAACAACGTCCACCATGTCGGCTACGGCCATCCCCGGCTGATCGAGGCGATCCGGCGGCAACTGGACGAGCTTTCGTTCGCGCCCCGGCGATACACCTGCGAGCCGGCGGTCGAGCTGGCCGAGAAGCTCGTGGAGATTGCTCCCGGGAATCTGAGCAAGGTCTTGTTCGCTCCCAGCGGGTCAGACGCCGTCGAGATGGCGCCTGGCCTACGCCCGCGCCGCGACCGGCCGGTTCAAGACGATCTCGTTCTGGGACTCGTACCATGGCGCGGGTTTCGGGGCGCAGCGTGGGGGGCGAGGCCATGTTCCGGAGCGGGTCCGATCGGCCCCTTGCTGGCCGGAACCGAGCATGTGCCTCCGTTTGGCGACTATCGCAACGCCTGGGGCGTGACCGAAGGCAGCGCGGATCTGTGCGCCAAAACGATCCGGTACGTCCTGGAGAAAGAGGGCGATGTCGCGGCCGTGATCGCCGAGCCGGTTCGCGCCGTGCCCTATGTGCCACCCGCCGGGTTCTGGCCTCGGTCCGACAAGCCTGTGACGACTTCGGCACCCTCTTGATCTTCGACGAGATTCCGACCGGCCTGGGCAAGACCGGCAAGATGTTCGCCTGCGAGCACGACGGAGTGGTTCCCGACATGCTCGTGATCGGCAAGAGTCTGGGCGGCGGTGTCTTGCCGATCGCGGCGTTGATCTGCCGGCCCGAGCTTGACGTGTGTGGTTCCCACGCGTTTGGCCATTACACGCACGAAAAGAACCCGGTGACGACCCGCGCGGGACTGACAACGCTTCAGATCATCGAGGACGAGTACCTGGTGGCGAATGCGGCCTCGGTTGGAGAAATCGGCCTGGGGCGGCTCCGGGAGATGATGGATCGGCATCCGCTCATTGGCGACGTGCGCGGCCGCGGCTGCCTTCTGGGCGCCGAGCTTGTTCTCGACCGCGACACCCGTGCCCCCGCGGCCGACGCGGCCGACGCCGTGCTCTACAAGGCACTTGCCCGCGGCCTGAACTTCAAGACCACGATGGGCAATGTCCTGACCTTGACGCCGCCTTTGATCACCACGGAAGCGCAGATGCGCGAGGCCATGGAGATCATCGAGGAATCGATCGCCGAAGTTGAGCGAGAGCTGGGATGATTCAGTCTTGGGCCGAGGTAGCGTGGCAATGATGGAAAACTATGCCCTCTACATCACGCTGGCAGGCCTGGCGGCGATGATCGTGGGGTGGGTCTGGATGATCGTCCGCGCGTTCCGGCACCGCCTGGGTTGGGGCTTGGCCATCTTGGTATTGCCGCCGCTGGCGGTGCTTTTCGGGTTCCGGCACTGGCGCAAGGGGCTGGTACCTTTGACGTGGATCGCGGTCGGGTTCTTGCTCACCGCGTTTCCACCGGCCTTCAGCTTGCTAGTACCGATTGACCTCGGGCCTCGCGAGAAGATCGTCGATGGCCAGCGGCATATCACCCTGACGGGCTGGGATCGCAAGGACTATTCTCTCCTGGGATCGAAAAGCGACGTGGTTGTGCTCCAGATGGCAAACCCCGACGTGACCGACCAGACGCTGGAGAAGCTCAAAGGAATGGACTCGTTGAAAGATCTCGACCTGGACAACACCCAGGTCACCGACGCGGGCCTGAAAGTCCTCAAGGAGTTGCCTGCCCTGACTCACTTCGGCTGAAAAATACCAGGATCACTGATCAGGGTTTTCAGGAAGCACTGGCGGGGAAAGAGTCGCTCATGCAACTTGACCTGACCGGAACCGGCGTGAGTCGCGAGACCGTCAAGGCCTGGCGCGAGGCCAAACCAGGGCGGCGGGCGATGCGATGACAAGATGACAGATGACAGATGGAAGAACAGATACCAGACGCTCATCAGGGAACGAAACACGGAGCTAACTCATGCCCATGGCGCTGGAGAGTACAAAGCCGGGGGATGCTCAGAACGCCTTGTTTCTGGCGGAGGCGTGCGCGCTGGCCTACCTGGATGAGACCGCGGGAGTCCAGGGGTTTCGCGAGCGTGCTTGGGCTCGAGGCGCGGCTGTACAGTGCCGACAACACCCAGGTGTACGTGGCACAGAATGACAAGGTGCTGGTCGTGGCGTTTCGCGGCTCCCAGGCGCCGAACACGCTGGATGGGCTCAAGGACTGGCTGCTGACCAACGCCAACAATTACCTGATCCTGCCGGAGGGGCAGATCGGCACCGACTTCGCGGCGGCGGGCGTTGGGGCGCGGTTTCATCGGGGATTTCTGGGCGCACTCAATGACATCTGGCAGTCGCTCTATTCCGCGGTGGACGAGGCAGTGAAGGCAAGCGAGCGGCCCGTCTGGGTAACCGGGCACAGCTTGGGCGGTGCACTGGCTCTTCTGGCGGCCTGGCGGCTTCAGCGCAACTTCATCGCGGTGCACGAGGTGATGACCTTCGGCGCGCCGATGATCGGCAACGACACCGCGGCACGGGCGTTCGAAGCCGAGTTCTCAGGCAAGATTTTCCGGTACGTCAACTTCGAAGATCCGGTCCCGCTCTTGCCCTCGGTGAGCCTGGTTGCCAATACCTACGAGCATTGCCAGAGCGAAGTTGCCTTGAAGGCGGCCCAGGCCGCGGTGTCGGCCCTTGACGTTTTGAAAAAATCGGCGGGGTCCGCGGCGAGTCAGTTGCTTGAGGCCAGCTTGATCGACAATCTCTGGGGAATCGTGCAAAGCCGGATCAGCGCCCACTTCATCGACCACTACCAGGAGCGGGTCAAGGAGAAGTGTCAGGACACATCCTCGGGGTCTTGATTGAGGGTTTCATCGTCCTCACTTAGCCCCAGAACTCCTGCCAAGTCCGCAGTCAATGGTCCAGTTTCGCTCGGCTTCCTTGCGCTTCTGCGCTTGACGCCCCATGTCCACGCCGCGGTAGCGGCGGTCTCCGTCCTTGGGAGTTTTCAAATGGACCGGACGCTTGAGTTTTCGATCCACCGCGCGCTCTTGCGCCGCTGCTTTTCCGAGGCCATGACTATAGACCCTTTGCGAGGCGGCTTGATTTTGTGGTGGCGGAGCTGCCTGGACGTTCGAGTTTCCAGACAACGAAGATACCACCAGGGTTCGCGGTGTCCATGACGGAGCCAGCCATGCCGGTTGTCTGCTTTCCCTTTCAGGGCGTAAGATCGCTTCTTGAGAATCGTCACCCTGGCGATCAGGCCCTTTGCGCTGTCGCGAGAGACCTTCCATGACCATGACGAACCAAGACTTCGAGAAGCTCGGGATCTTTTACCTCGGCAAGAACTACGATTTGACGCAGCGCAAGGTCGGCTCGGAGCCGGTCCTTTACGAGTCGAAACAACTGACCACGCATGCCGTGTGTGTGGGAATGACCGGCAGCGGCAAGACGGGGCTGTGCCTGTCGCTGCTGGAAGAGGCGGCGATCGACGGGATCCCCGTGATCGCGATCGACCCCAAGGGAGACATCGGCAACCTGCTGCTCAGCTTTCCCGAGTTGCGCGGCGAGGATTTTCTGCCCTGGGTTGATCCTGACGAGGCGGCCCGCAAGGGGCTCTCGCGCGAACAGTTCGCCGAGCAGACAGCCACGCTCTGGCGGGAAGGACTGGCAACCTGGGGGCAGGACGGTGCGCGGATCAAGCGATTTCTGCGACGCCGCCGATCTGGCGATTTACACACCAGGCAGCAGCGCGGGGTTGCCACTGACGGTGCTTGCGGTCGTTCGCCGCGCCGCCGCCGGCCCTGATTGGCCAGACGGAGGCTTATCGTGAACGCGTCGGCTCGGCGGTCTCGGGGCTGCTGGCCCTCATGGGTGTGAGTGCCGATCCGATCACGGGCCGCGAGCATATCTTGCTGGCCAATGTACTCGACCATTCCTGGCGGGCTGGCCGCGATCTCGACATGGCGGGCTTCATTCACGCGGTGCAGTCGCCGCCGTTCGACAAGGTTGGCGTGATCGACCTGGAGACGTTTTATCCCGCCAAGGAGCGGTTTGCCCTGGCGATGAAGCTGAACAACCTGATCGCCTCACCGGGCTTTGCCGCCTGGATGGAGGGCGAATCGCTCGACGTCAGCAGCTTGCTTTATACCCGCGAAGGGAAGCCGCGGGTGTCGATCCTGTCGATCGCCCACCTGTCGGACAGCGAGCGAATGTTCTTCGTGACGATCCTCTTGAATGAGCTGCTGGCCTGGATGCGGACCCAGCCGGGCACGTCAAGCTTGCGGGCCGTGCTCTACATGGACGAGATCTTCGGTTATTTCCCCCCCACGGCCAACCCGCCGTCGAAGACGCCCATGCTCACCTTGCTCAAGCAGGCGCGAGCCTTTGGCCTGGGGATCGTCCTGGCCACGCAGAACCCGGTTGATCTTGACTACAAGGGGCTGTCGAACGCCGGCACCTGGTTTCTGGGCCGGTTACAGACCAAGCGCGACAAGGATCGCGTGCTCGAAGGGTTGGAAGGCGCCAGGGAGGCGACCGGACAAAGCTTCAACCGGCAAGAGATGGACCAGCTCCTCTCGGCCCTGGGCAACCGGGTCTTCTTGATGAACAACGTGCATGAGGACCAGCCGCAGGTTTTCCAGACGCGCTGGGCACTTTCTTATCTTCGCGGTCCGCTTACCCGCGAGCAGATTCAGACGCTGATGGCACCGAGGAAGCAGGCCCAGGCGAAAGCGACCCAGTCGCAAGAGCCGGCGTCCACGGTCGCGGCCGGCTCCGCGGATGCAGCAGCCTCCGCCGAAGTCAACCGGCACAGCTCCGGCTGCATCCAGTTCGACCTCGGCACGAACGTCGACGGCGGGAAGCCGGCCCGTTGTGCCGCCGGATGTTCCCGAGTTTTTCCTTCCCCGCCGCGGTCCGCTTGCCGCGGGCGCCTCGCTCCTTTATCGTCCCGCGCTTCTGGGAGTGGCCAGGCTCCACTACGCCGACAAGAAGGCGGGTGTGGACCACTGGGAGACGCTGGGGTTGCTTCGGCCGATCGGGGAAGAGATGCCGGCCGACATCTGGAAGGACGTGAAGGTTTACGCCGACAGCATTCCCGAGCTCGACAAGATGCCCGAACCGGCCGCGAGCTTCGCGCCGCTGCCTGGCGATCTGACCCGGGCCAAGTGCTATGCCGAGTGGACGAAAGACCTGAAGAACTGTCTCTACCGCGATTGGAAGCTGACCATCTGGTCTTGCCCCGAGCTCAAAGCCTATTCGCGGCCTCGTGAAACTCAGCGTGACTTCCGGCTGCGGCTGTCTCAAGGATCTCGCGAGCAGCGCGATCGCGCCATTGCCGAGCTGCGCGCCAAGTACGCCCCCAAGCGCGACCGGCTACAGGAGAAGGTTCGCGAGGCGCGCGAGCGGCTGGATCGTGAGCAAGCCCAGGCGAGTACCTCGACCTGGGATGCCGCCGTTTCCATCGGCGGCTCGGCGCTCGATTTCATGCTGGGGCGGAAAACGTTCAGCAAGACGAACGTGGGCAGGGCCTCGAGCGCGGCCAAGGCTGCAAACCGCGCCGTGAAACAGCGCGGTGATGTCGGCAAGGCCGGGGCCGATCTCGACGCCGCCCTGGAGAAGTTCACCAACCTGGAGATCGAGATTCAGGAAGAAATCGAGAACATCAAGGCGAACGGCAGTCCCGAGCTGCTCAAGGTCGAGCCGATCGCGCTGGCCCCCAGGAAAGCCGACATCACGATCGAGCAAGTCGTACTAGCCTGGACCCCGTGGAAGGCTGTGGCCGGGGCAGCGCCGGAGGCGGCGTATTAGTCGTGATTCGATGGCTCAAGCGCGTATTGCGGTCGGGTGGCTGTGGAGGAGTGTCAGCGACGCCACAGGAAGGCCGCGCCCTGGATTTGATAAGATAGATTTGCAGAACACACAGCGGGAGGACGTTTTCATGGCAAGTGTAACAATTGAACTCGATCGCGAGATGGAGGAAGTTTTGGAGGAGATCGCGGCTTCGGAGCAAAAGTCCGCGCAGGACCTATGCCGGGAAGCCGTGGAGCAGTTTCTCCGTGAACGAGGCCCGCTGACACGTGGTCCAGAATCAGATCGGTACTCATCGCTTCGGAGGATGATCGATCTCGTCAAAGACGGGCCAACGGACGCCTCGATTCATCACGATCTTCGCCCGGGTGAAGCGTCATGACGGTCTTCGTCAACTCGGGCGGCTGGCTCTCTGTGGTGATCGAGTCCGACCAGTATCATGCGATCGGGAAATCGCATTTCCAGGCATTGATCGAGCTCGGTGCTTCCATCACCACCTCGGACTTCGTGCTCGATGAAGTCATTACCCGCCTCCGCTACGACGTAGGGCACAAGAAAGCCGTGGAGTTCCTCACCTTGGCTCACGAAGCCACTGGCACGGGGGCTCTCACGATTCGCCGAGTGTCAGCATCGATCTGGAACACTGCCGAAGAAATCTTCCTGCATTACGCAGATGCGCGGTTGTCCTTCACGGACTGCACGTCTTTTGCGCTCCTTGGCGTCCACCCGGTTGAAGAGGTCTTCGGCTTCGATGCCCATTTCGAGATGATGCGTCATGTCCTCCAGCCCAAGCCCTGACCATGGCCAGAAGAAAAAATCAACGGGACCGTGCCTCCCAGAGGACCCTACTCAGAAGACCCACCAGGCGATCGCGGCTTCCCGGGTGCGGAGTTCGCGAGGCTAGTCGTGATGGGATCATTCATCCGCAATCCGCAACGCTGTCTCCACGAGCGTGTCGGAAAGCCAGTAACCGTGGTGCCGGATGGTTTCCAGAATCGGCTTAATCATGTGGATGTGCCCGATTCGCTTGGCTTCGAGCAAAACGCCCACCACCCCGGTGACCTTGACTCCCAATTGACGTGCGGCCTTCCGGCCAGCCTGATCATCGATCAGCAGGAGTCCACTGTTCGAGAATGCCAATGCGATCGCTTGCTGTTCGCCTGGTCCCAGCCTCTGTGTCAGGTGATCGACCGTGGCAGGGAGCGGTGGCAATGGAACAACACGAACAAAGCTCGCGAATGCGTTGTCAAGGCACTGGGCTTCCGGGCCGGTTTTGGCAAGCAATTCGCGATGCACGGCCGGAGGAATCAGGACGACACCGTACATGGCTTCAATGACCGTCAGTCGGTCTGCTTTAGCCAGTGCAAGCAGCGGACCGGTATTACTGACGACAGCACCCATCACGGGGCCTCTCTACCCGCTGCTTTGATGTCGGCGCGAAGCTCGGCCTCGATCTCCGTGTCGGGATAATTGAAGGCGGAGACATGATATCGACCGCAGGTTTCCAAGAACTCGACCCGCGACATTCCCGCAAGTTCAGCGGCCTTGCCCGACGAAAGCTTGCCTAGCTCAAACATCTTCAGGGCAGCCATCAGCCGGACTTCTGTGGCCAACTCGTCGGGCGGCAGTTGTATGGCCTGGGCCAGATCATCAGGATAGGTGAAGACGAGTTCTTTCATGATGAAGCCTTATCTTAACTTCCAAAAAACTGCACTTCCGACATCCAGGGATTCCATGTCGCCTGAAGCCCAATCTACAGCCCGAAGCGTGAATTCTGCAACAAGCGGCACCTGGAGGATGAAAAGTCTGGGGAGCGGGCAGGATGATTCCTAACCCTCCTCCGCGAGCTGCTTCTTGGCCACTTCAATAGCCTCTTGCTGCTCGGGCGTGACTTCGGGGTAGCGAAGGTCGAGCTTGTCGATGGCGGAGACCAGGATGCGCGCGACGAGGCCACGGGTGACCCACTTGTGGTCGGCGGGGATGATGTACCAGGGGGCCCACTTGGTGCTGGTGGCGCTGATCGCGTCTTCGTAGGCCTTCATGTAGTCTTTCCAGAAGCCCCGCTCGGTGAGATCGTCGGCTGAGAACTTCCAGTGCTTCTTGGGGTCTTCCAGCCGCTTCAGGAACCGCTTGCGCTGCTCGTCCTTGGAAACATGGAGGAAGAACTTGAGCACTACCGTGCCGTTGCGCGTCAGGTGCCGCTCCAGGGCGTTGATGTCATCGTAGCGGTCGGTCCAGAAATCACGATCGATTTTCACATCGGGAATTCGTTCGGCCTTGACCAGCTCGGGATGAACCCGCACGACCAGCACTTCCTCGTAATACGAGCGGTTGAAGATGCCGATCCGGCCGCGTTCGGGCAGAACCCGGGTGTAGCGCCAGAGAAAGTTGTGATCGAGGTCCTCGGCGGAGGGATGCTTGAAGCTATAGACCTGGCAGCCCTGGGGGTTCACGCCCGACATGACATGCTTGATCGTGCTGTCCTTGCCGGCGGCGTCCATGGCCTGGAAGATGAGCAGGATCGACCATGAGTCCGCGGCGTAGAGCCGATCCTGGGCCTCGGCCAGGGCCGAGACATCCTGCATGAGCGAGCGCTCGGCGAATTCCTTGCGTTCTTCCTTGGGGAGCTTGGGATCGCCGGCCCAGTCGGGATCGTAGTCCTTGAGGCGGATCTTCTTGCCATGCGGCGCACGATACATGGCGATAAGGTCGTCGGCTGATGCCATGATTTGAGCTCACCGGAAAAGGACGACCTCGGGTCTTGCCGCACGCGCCGGAAAGATCGTCCCCAGGCTGATCGGGCATTGTATGAGAGCCCGTACGGCCGGTCCAGTGTGCCGTGCCCTCAGGCGGGGATCGCCAGGGTGCTCCAGGGGGCAAGATCCAGGGGCTGCCTTTTTGCCGGCTCGATCTCGCCGTCGAAGATCTGGTAGCCGCGCGAGGAAAAGAACTCGGTCACCTCCGGCGCGGTGTCGGGAATCACCTCGCAGAGAACGATTGGACGGCACGCCTCGAACAGCCGGGACGAACCCCGCAAGACTTCGAGCTCGGCACCTTCAACGTCGATCTTGATCAGCGAGGGGCTTGGCGCGAATTCGAGCATCCAGTCGAGCGTGAGCGCCACGATCGTCTGCTCTTCACGAGCGCCACCGGTCTGGATCGTGCCGAATTCCGCGAGGTAATTCGCCGCCCTGGACCTCTCCGCCAGACACAAGGTGCGCAAGGCCAGGCTTGACGCCACGGCTGCCGGCACGATCTTGACCGGGGCGGAACCTGGCGGCTGCAACTTCGCGGAACGGCGGAGAAGCTGCACCAGCCAGGCGTCGGGCTCCATCGCCATCACCTGTCCCTCGGGTCCCGCCAGGCTGGCGGCGGCGAACGTGAATAACCCGACATTGGCCCCGATATCCCATACAACCGACCCCGGTTGGACGAACTCCTTGACCAGGTTCATGAGCACCGGGTCAACGTCGTTCATGGATCGGGCCAGGTAGCGTAAGCCCGCGGAGGGCGTGACCAGGATGGGAACGTTGCCGAAATCCTGGGGGAAGCTGGCGGCGAAGAGTCCAGTCGCGGGTAAGACGCTCGGTGAGACGGCGAAGCATGAGGTGATCCTCCGTGAAGCGCGATTCGATCCCTGAAACTCGCTGGTTCCGCCACTGAATCATCAGGGCATGCCCCTAGCGGTCGGGGAATTGTAAAGAAGTTGAATCGCGGAGACCAGAGAAGTTCGCCGAAGCCTCACTGATCAATCGATCAGAATGGCGTGGCTTGGCCCCGTGGCGTCTTCAACACGTAGAATGAGATCAGGCCGCTCTGGGGCCGGCCGGAACTGGAATCGAGGACGGAATGCCTGCGCTGGATATCGACGATCATCAATCATCTGGGGCGGCCAATGTACCCAAGCGGCTGCTCCTGGAAGCAACCGCGGATGACCTGCGCGACTGGATGGCCGAGCAAGGCTACCCGCCGTACCGCACCCGGCAAGTGGTCGAGTGGGTCATGCGGCGTCGAGCCGAGTCGTTCGAGGAGATGTCGGACATCCCCATTGTGTTACGGCGGCAGCTCGCGGCCCACTGGTGCATCTTCAGCACGCATGCCGCTTATCACGACAGGTCGCCCGATGGGACAGACAAGCTGCTTTTGGAGTGCCGCGACGGCAGACGGATCGAGTGCGTGCTCATGGCCGAAGAGCGGCGACGCACGGTCTGTATCAGTACGCAGGTCGGCTGCGGCATGGGCTGTATCTTCTGTGCCAGCGGCTTGAAGGGCGTCGAGCGGAACCTGACGTCGGGCGAGATCATCGAGCAGGTGCTCCGGCTGCGCAACTTGCTGCCGTCAGGCGAATCCGTCACGCATATCGTGGTGATGGGCATGGGCGAAAGCCTGGCGAATCTTGACAATCTGATCACCGCGCTGGACCGGCTGTGTTCGGCCGACGCGGGCCTGGGTTTGAGCCAGCGCCGGGTGACGATCTCGACGGTGGGACTGCCCGAGAAGATCCGCAAGCTTGCCGCTTTGGACCGGCAGTACCACCTGGCGGTCTCGCTTCATGCCCCGACCGAAGAGCTGCGTAACCTTTTGGTTCCGGTCAATGAGAAGGTTGGTCTGGGTGCCGTGCTTGAGGCGGCCGATTTCTATTTTCAGAGCACGGGCCGGCAGGTGACTTATGAGTATGTTCTCTTGCATGGTATCAACGACCGGCCTGAGGATGCGCAAGCCCTGGCCAGGCGGCTCCAGGGCGCAAGGCGCATGTCAACCTGATTCCCTACAACCCGGTGGCGAGCCTGCCATTCCAGCGGCCGGAACCTGAGGCGATTCGCCGGTTTGTGACAACCTTGCGAGCTCGGGGAGTGAGCGCGACGGTTCGCAAGACCAAGGGCCGGTCGATCGACGCGGCGTGCGGCCAGCTTCGCCGCCGCCTGGAGCCTGGCTCCGAACCGCGCTTGCCAGCGGCTTCGGGTTCGGCCATGATGCAGGATGTCTCTTGAGTGGCCGGCTTGTGAGAATGAGCCGAGCCGGGTCGGTCGTTCAATCTCCGGAGAGTCTCCTTGTGAGCCATGCCGCGCTCGACGCACTGGAACGACAACTCGAGGCGCGTGACCCGGACGTCCGGCTCATGCTCCAGGTGCGCGACGACGTCCCGGGGGCATTCGAGGTCCTGGTGCAGCGGTATCAAAACCGGCTGGTCGGCATCCTCTTCCATCTGGTCGGCAGCCGCGAAGAGGCCGAGGATCTGAGCCAGGACACTTTCCTGCGGATTTACAAGGCGCGCAAAGGCTATCGTCCGCGGGCCAAGTTTTCGACGTGGCTGTTCACGATCGCCAACAACCTGGCGCTCAACCACCTGCGGGGCAAAGGCCGCAAACCATCGGTGCCTATGAGCGGGGCCGCGGCCGATTCACAGGCCAGCGCTTCCATTGCCGCGCAGCTTGCCTCGCGAGAAAGCACGGCCTCGTCCCAGATGCGCAAGGTCGAGCTCTCGGAGATCGTGCGCGAGGCGCTGGGGATCTTGAATGAAGACCAGAAGATGGCCGTCTTGCTCAACAAGTTTGAAGACATGAGCTACGCCGAGATCGCCGAGGTGATGAGCCGCTCGCCGGCAGCCGTGAAATCGCTTCTGGCTCGGGCCCGCAATGACCTTCGCGAGCGGCTCGAACCCTACCTCGCCACCGGCCAGCGGGGCACCGGCGGTACGGGCTGGTAGTCCAGACATGGCGGTGAGCGAGAGCGAGCTGACATCCCGCGCTTTCCGAGAAATCCATGCGTCCGCTTCCATTCTCATTACCGCTTCCAGATTCGATGCGCCAGGTTCTTACACGGAGCCTGGCCATGTGCGGCCGTGCCGCTCTTGGCCTGGTCTTTCCCTGGAGGTGCGAGCTGTGCGGTATTGAGGCGGCTGGCCAGGACGGCCCTTTTTGCGTGCCGTGCCGTAACCAGCTCATGATGGCGGCAGCGGTATCGCGGCGGTCGAGCTGTCCCCGGTGCGCCTTGCCCGTAGGGCCTTTCGCCGATCTTCATCGCGGCTGCGCCCGGTGCCGCGGCCGCTCCCAGGGCTTTGACGCGGCAATGGCGCTGGGAGTTTACGAGGGAACGACGCGCGACCTCTGCCTACGGCTAAAGCACGAACGCAACGCCTGGCTGGCGACTTGGATGACTGACCTGCTGGTCGAGGCCCGTCGCGCCGACCTCGATCAGCTTCCTCACGATACCTGGGTCGTGCCGGTTCCTCTTCACTGGTGGCGGCGATTGAGACGGGGCTATAACCAGGCCGAGGCCCTGGCTCACGGCCTGGGACGGCGGCTCGATCTACGCGTCCGCAAGCCGCTGCGGCGAATCAAGTCCACCGACCGGCTGGCCCAGAAGGGCGTGACCGACCGGATCAAAGCCCTACGCGGAGCCTTTCACGCCAGGCCAGATGCTCGCCTGAAGGGAAAGACCGTGCTTCTCGTCGATGACGTTCTGACCACCGGCGCCACCTCCGGCGCGGCGGCCCGCGCGCTCAAGCAGGCCGGTGCCAGGCGTGTCGTCGTGGCTGTGCTGGCGCGCACGGTGTGATCAATCCCTCTAGCTACGTCCCCGTTTCCGTTCCCCAATCCGAGCCTTGATCAACCAGAGGCGGGTCAGGATATGCGCCCGAATCGGATCGAACGGAACTGCGGACAGCCGTTCGGCCCGGAATTCTCTTGCGTGGCCTCATCCGCTCGATTCGAATGGAGCTACGGAGTCACTGGAAGTGTCGGACCGGCAGGTCAGACAGCACATGTCCGGGAAATGGCGTCTTGGAGGGCGACCCAATCTTGATCGAGTTCGCCGCGGGCGAAGGAGTTGGTTGCTGTGGAGCCATCCAACGAGTCGAACACGAAAACCGGGACGAGCTCAGAGTTCCTCCAGGCGATCCGCAGTTCGGCCATCTTGTCCGAGAAGAAGTTCGAGAAAGTCGAAGCGAATGTGGCCGAGGGGAATTATCCCCCTGAGCCGGCCGAGCTGGCCTCTCGCCTGGTCAAGGACGGGGTGCTGACGGCCTTCCAGGCGCGGCAGATCCTCAAAGGTAAATCGCAGGGCCTGGTCTTCGGCCGCTACGTCATCCTCGACTTCCTCGGCAAGGGCGGGATGGGCAGCGTCTACAAGGCCTGGCACCGGATGATGGGCCGGGTCGTCGCCTTGAAGATCCTCGATCCTCGATGCGTCGCCAACAAGCCAGTCGCTCGCTCGATTCCGGCGCGAGATGCAGCTCGTCGGCCGCCTGGACCACCCCAACGTGGTCCGTGCCTTCGATGCCGATCGCGTCGGCGAATACCATTTCATCGCCATGGAGTACGTGGCGGGGCAGAACCTCGAGGATTTGATGAAGGAACGAGGTGCCCTCCCGCCCGCCGACGTGGTCTACTTCGCGTCCCAGGCCGCCGACGGGCTGGCCCACGCCCACGCGCTAGGCATCCTGCACCGCGACATCAAGCCGTCGAACCTCCTGCTGACCGACGCCCGGAAGGTCAAGATCCTCGACTTCGGCCTCGGCACCCTCCTGGAGAAGGATGAACTGCCGGCCGCACTGACCGCCGCCGGGATCACCGTCGGGACGCCCGACTACCTCTCGCCGGAGCAGGCCCGGATGGTCAAGCTCGACGGCCGCAGCGATCTCTACTCGCTGGGCTGCACGATGTACCACCTGATCAGTGGGCAACTCCCCTTCAAGGGGGAGTCATCGATGGACTGCATCGTCGGGCGGATCACGGGGAAGGGGATCCCGATCAGCCAGGTCAGGCCGGGACTGCCGCCACGGCTGATCCAGGCGATCGAGAAACTGATGGCCACCAACCCCGACGACAGGTATCAGACGGCCGAAGAGGCGGCCGCCGCCCTGCGGAGCCTCTTGCGACCGAAGAACCTCCCTGCCGACCGCCCGGCGACGACCGTGGCGGCCGTCGCCCCCGTGCGTACCCAGACCGGTCCCGAAAACGACAGCGGCGGCCACCCCCGTACCCGTACCCGAACCGGTCCTGGAGGAGGATACCCATCTCGAAACCCCTTCGCTGCCCCCCCGGGCCGGGGCTCGCTCGTCGCAACCGAAGCGGGTTGCGCCCCGCTCACGCTGGACCGACCGCGTGACGAAGGACAAGCGAATCCTCGCCGCGGTCGCAGTCGCGGCGATCCTCCTGGTCATCGTCCCGGTCGTCCTCTTCAGGTCATCGAAGGACCAGCGCTCCGGCACCCCGGCAGGAGACCTCACACACGGACAGCGGCCCCGTCCCCCCGAAGGACGAACCTCCGGCATCTCCGCAGGAGACCTCAGGCGCCAGCAGCCGCCCCGTCCCCCCAGCCACGGCGGGTGGCGCAGAGATCCGACGGGCGAGCCTCGTGATCGAAAGCCCGAAGCAAGGAGCGACGGTCGGCATGAGAGAGGAGCTCACCGGGCGGATGGAAGCCGAGGGGTGGCCGGTCATCTTCGTCCAGGCGCTCATCCCCGGCCAACCGTGGTGGTGTCAGGCCCCCGTCGCGAACCTCGACGGCGGGAGGTTCACCACGCAGGTCGTCTTCGGTGACGAGTTCACGCCGAGCGGCACGAAATTCCGGATCGCCGGCCTCGTCGCCCGCACCCGCGAGGAGGCGCTCAAGTTCCAGATCGGTTACAAGGTCCAGGCCCTGCCCGAAGGCTTACCGCGCTCGGCCGAGGTCGTCGTCACGCACGAGTGAACCGCAGGCACGGCGCGCCAGCCCGTTTCTGAGCCGGGGTCGGGACCTTCCGCCTCGGGGGATGCGCCCCAACTTACTCCCATAGGACCAGACTCATGAGCCCAAGTCGTTCCACCGGGGTCTTGATCGTGCCGTCAGGAGCCGTCGCGCACGCCGTCCTCCTCGCGTGCCTGTCCGGACTCTGCCCGCTAGCCGCTCAGGCCGGCGGGGGCATGCCCACGGTGGTCAAGGTCCAGAAGGATGAGGCCGGCTACCACCTCCTGCGCGACGGCCAAGCCGTACGTGATCAAGGGGGGCGGAGGCCGCATGTACCTCGAAACCCTCAAGGAGGCAGGCGGGAACTCGTTGCGGACCTGGGGCGAGGACGACCTGGAGCCGTTGCTCGACCGGGCGCACGAGCTCGGGTTGACCGTCACCATCGGCATCTGGCTCGGCCAGGAGCGCCAGGGCTTCAATTACGCCGACGCCAGTGCGGTCCGACGGGAGGTCGAGAAGGCACGGGGGTTCTTCCGCCGCTATCGCCGCCACCCCGCCCTCCTGATGTGGGGCCTGGGCAACGAGATGGAGGGCTCCGGCGACAATCCCGAGATCTGGCGGACCGTCAACGAGATCGCCAGGGTCGCCAAGTCGGAGGACCCCGACCACCCGACGATGACCGTCATCGCCGAGGCCGGGGGCCGCAAGATCCCCCAGTTCATGTCGCTCTGTCCCGACGTCGACGTGCTCGGCATCAACTCGTACGCCGGCCTGCCGACCCTGCCGAGGAGGCTCGCCGAGGCCGGGCTGGACCGGCCTTATGTGATCACCGAGTTCGGCCCGCCGGGCCCCTGGGAGGTCCGCAAGACGGGCTGGGGCGCACCGGTCGAACCGACGAGCACCGAGAAAGCCAGGATCTACCTCGACGAATACTCTCATTCCATCGCCGCCCAGCGCGGGCGGTGCCTCGGCTCCTACGCCTTTCTCTGGGGCCACAAGCAGGAGGCGACGGCCACATGGTTCGGCATGTTTCTCCCCTCGGGTGAGCGGCTGGGAGCGGTAGACGCAATGACCTTCGCCTGGACCGGTAAGTGGCCGGCGAACCGCGTCCCGGAGACTCAACGCCTTCACGACCGAGGCGCGGGACGCCGAGCTGGCTCCGGGCACGAGGTTCACCGCGAGGCTGGAGGCGACCGACCCGGAGGGCGACCCCTTGGTCGTTCGCTGGGAAGTCCGCTCGGAGAGCGCCGACCGGCGGCAAGGAGGCGACCAGGAGACGGAGCCCCCGGCGCACCCGGAATGCTTCGTTGAGGTGAAGGGTCTGGACGCCACCTTCCGGGCACCAACCCGGGCTGGGGCCTACAGGATTTTCGCCTACCTCTATGACGGCAAGGGGGGCGCGGCTTGCGCGAACATTCCCTTCGCCGTGAGGCCGCGGTAGGAGCACGGCTAACCGCTCGCCTCGCGCCCCGCGGCTACTTCGTGTCGGCGCTGGTCCGGGCCGGTGCCAGCGTCGGCGAAATCCGGGCGCTGGCCCACCACTCCAAGCCAAGCCCGAGACGGCACTGCGCTCCGTGGTGAGGTAAGTTGGTCCCACCGACAAATCGCACGACTGCGAGCGCAGACGATGATCAAATCGACCCGTCCGATTCTAAGCAAGGGCCGCCGCCGCGTCTGCATGTCGATTGGCCTTGTCGATCGGCCTTGACTGTATTGCAATTTGCTATACAATTATCACGATTAGGAGTTAAAGCCATGGCTCTGAAGCGTTCGTCTCAACCGCCCAAGCAGGCGCGATCAACCCGGTCGCTGATGGTCCGTCTCGATGAAGAGAGCAAGAATCACCTGACGCGAGCCGCCGAGCTGCGAGGCATCAGCGTCAGCGATTACGTTCGGATCGTGACGGTGGCCCAGGCGCGCCGCGAGGTCGAGTCGGCCGGAGAGCAGGTGATTGCTCTGACCCCCGAGGAGCAGATCGCTTTCTGGAACGCGCTTCACCGGCCGGTTCGGCTCACCGAGGCCCAGCGTCAGCTCGGCGCGATTATGCGAGACGACGCGTGAACGGGGTTCGATTCCCGGATGGGTTCCGGCTTGAAACCTTGCGCCGCGAACATCCTCGCAGGTCGTTTCGATCGGGTGAAGCGCCGGTCAACCACTGGCTTGCGACCCGGGCCCTTCAGAATCAAGAAAAGCATCTCTCGGTGACGAGGGCGTTACTTGACCTTGAGGGGGAAATCGCTGGCTACTACACGCTTGCAACAGGGCAAGTGGATTTCAGCGACTTACCAGCCGAGGTGGTCCGGCATCTGCCTCGCCGCAAGCTCCCTGTGGCCGTGCTTGCCTGGCTCGGAGTCAGCGAGAACCATCAAGGCCAGGGATTCGGTGGGCTCCTGCTCGCCCAGGCCTTACGCGACTGTCATGAGGCCGGTCGAACGTTTGCGTTCATCGCGGTGATTCTCGACTGCATCAATGACAAGGCGAAGGCGTTTTACCGCAAATGGGACTTCGAGGAACTTCCGGGTTCGCCGTACCGGCTGTTCGTGAGCACGAAGCAACTTGAAGCCATGATGCAAGTACCGTAGGCCTACTGTCGCGACGCCTTTGGTGTCTGAAAGGCGGTGGGAAATGAGCACGATCACGAGACCAATGACGGGAACGATCACCGTCGAGGAGTACGAGCGGACATCGCCTTGATTGTCGAGGTTGCCAAGACGAGCTTGCAACAGGACAGGGAACAGCCGGTCATCCTTGGAGCCGTTGGAATTTCCGTCTCTTGGATCGTGAACCTTGAGGATCGCCGAGCTCGAGGTTTACGCCGGGCCGGTGGCAGGCGCGTATCCGCCGCCTACGATCCTGGATGAGTCGGCCACGGTGGAATTGGTAATCGACGGCCAGGTCGTGGGGCAGATCGGCGTGGCGGACTTGCTACCACGGCGGCCGTGAAGGAGACCGTCCTGCGACGCTACGTTTCGACTTCAGCCGCCGTTCTCGAACCGAAACGCGGGCGCAGTGAGAATCCCGAGCGATGTCATCTTCCGGTCGTGTTTCCTCCCATTGTCGACTCACCGGCCGTCGCCGCCACGCCTGCCGGCAAGGGGAGACAGGGGCGGGTCAGCCCGCGGGCGATCTCCCACGCCAGCAGGCGATCGTAGGCCCCCCGATTGCCGATCCCGCGCCGGCCGCGGAGGAACCGGTGCCGCATCCCTGACGTTTCTTAGCCGCCGTTAGCCGACCGAGCACGTAGTCGTTGTCATAGTTCTCGCCTGGAAACGCTTGCTTAAGCGTGGCTCATCGCTGAAGAATCATGCCGGAATGGGCCAGTTAAAACAAAATGTCATATTTTGTTGATCTTTGTCATCAAAGCCGTCGCAGCCTTATTGAATCTCGGGCGAGGGCTGCCATTCTGGATAACATGAGTTCGTCACTCTGCGTGGACGGCCTCGGCCGTCGAAGTTCGCTCGACGCACTCCAGGTTGAAGTCGGTCGGTAGCCGAAGCCGGCGATTGATCTCTCTTGAGCGAGGCCCACGCATTTGGTCACCCGATGAGGAGTCGTCCCGATCAAGGGTCTCATGCGATGCTGCGCTTTAATTGTGGCCGTTTCCATCACGGCGATTGGACCCGCCAGGGCGGGGTCGCTCACATACACCTCGAATTTCAGCAACCGCTTGCCCGGACCCGCCATCCCACAATTTGACTCGGCTCACGGGCAGTTGCTCGATGTCGAGGCCACTGTTGCAGGCTTCGTAAGCGGGACGTTCGGCACCATCCCGGCAGTCACCAGCGGGTCTTATAACTTGTACGTCGGAGCGTCGTTGACGAGCGGAGTGGAAGGCATTCCGTTTGTCTCCCTGGGTGCAGTACATTCCAGCACGTCTTTCTCGGGTGCTACGGGCGGCCTTCTTTTTCTAGGCGGCGATTTCACGTTATCCCAAGACATAGCCTCGGGACTCGGGTTTTTTTATGGGAACGGTCAGATTGGCCTGAACCTTGACGTAAGCCAGTTCCTTACCGACAAAACTCCTGCAGACGCGAATGCAATTCTCGTCTTCGCCTCTGGCGGCGGCACATTGACCGTCACCTATAACTTCGCTGTTCCCGAGCCCCCCGGCATGCTCATGGCTGGGATAGCCAGTTTGACCGGACTCAGTTGCTGGCTGTGGCGACGAACGCACCTCTCGTTTCTAAGCCCTTGACCATGTCCAGGGCTCTAGTCATTGAGGATAGGAATTCAAGTCGTGCTGGCTCTAGGGGTGCGTCGATGCGCAAATTCAACTCACCGTTTTCCGAGCCATCCGAGAATCCTGGACCTTTCTTGCTGTGACGAGTCATTAGCGTGCGTTGTTCATAACACGCTCTAGGCAACGGAAACCCGGGCGTTTACCCTGGGAAAGAGGGTTCGGTGAAAGTCTCTCAGTCCGCCTGATCGGGGCGTCTGTTCGGCGAGGGTCTACCGACGCCGCCGCATCACCAGGCAAAGCTGTCTCGACCTCATGAATGATTCCGCAGCACACCACCGGTCCAAGCTCCGCATCGGCACCCGCGGCAGCCGGCTGGCGCGGTGGCAGGCGGAATGGGTGGCCGACCGGCTGCGCGGCAGCCACCCCGGGTTGACCGTTGAGCTGGTCGAAATCAAGACTCACGGCGACCGCGACCGCAACTCGCCCCTCGCCGCAATCGGAGGGACAGGGCTCTTCACCAAGGAAATCCAGCGGGCGGTGCTCGACCGCACGGTCGATGTGGCCGTGCACAGCCTCAAGGATTTGCCCACCCAGGGTCCCGAGGAGCTCACGCTTGCCGCCGTTCCCCCGCGCGAGGACGTGGCCGACGCCCTGATCGCACCGGTCCATCGAACCCTGGAGGCTCTTCCCCAGGGAGCCCGTGTGGGCACCAGCTCGTTGCGGCGGCGGGCTCAACTGCTCCATCATCGGCCCGACCTGAGCGTCGAGACGATCCGGGGTAACGTCGAGACCCGGTTGAATCAGGTGCTCACGGGGAAGCTCGATGCCGTGGTCCTGGCCTGGGCGGGACTGCACCGGCTGGGCCTGCACGAGCATGTGACGCAGCGGTTGGCACCGCCCGCTTTTCTGCCGGCGGTGGGGCAGGGGGCTCTGGGCATCGAGTGCCGCCGCGATGATTGGATCACCGGTGATCTCTTGCGCCCGCTCGACGATCCGGCCACCCATCGGGCCGTGCTTGCCGAACGACGCGCCCTGGCCGAGCTTGAAGGAGGCTGCCTGATCCCGATGGCCGCATGGGCGCGCGATGTCGATGCCAATGTCGGGGGGGAAGGAGATCAGCCTCATTCCCTGGCCCTCGATGCCGCCGTGTTCGATCCTGACGGCCGCGCTTGCGTTACCGCCGCGCTCATTGGGCCGCACAATGATCCTGACGGCCTGGGACAACGGGTCGCGCAGGCACTCCGTGACCAGGGGGCCGAAGCGCTGCTCCGGCAGTTTCGCAGGGATTCGCAAAGGCAGACTTGAGGGCCGCCCCTACACGCGGTTCGGTCATCTTGGACCCGACCCTCGGTTGTTACTGGATCATGCGGGCAAGCTCACCGGCGGGCAGGTTGGCCAGCTCTTTCGGCTCCAGCTTGTGCAAACCGCCGCCGTACACGCGGCTTTCTCTGATGAGATGCTCACCGGTCAGCGATTGAAGGTGGGCGAAGACAGCGGGGTATAGCTCGGGCTGGGCCTCCAGGGCGGCTTTCATCTCGGCTTTGGGATAAAGCATCAAGTAAACGTTGGCCGCGACCGCTTGCGACTTGTTCCAGAAGAAACGAAAGGGATTTCCCCGGCGGCCCTGCCTACCCATGTAGGTACACAAGAAAGGAGCGGTTGCACGTTTCTCTTGCGAGTACCACGGGGTTCGACGGCTGGCCAGATAGCCGGAGTGGATACCCGCGGCTTTGCCTTGTTGCAGGTATCGCCAGAAGGCCGGATGCCGCTGCTCGATGATTTCCTCCGGGAGATCGCAGTTGATGATCGCCAGCGGCGTTGCGAGGCGGGGGTAACCATCGGGATCGGCCTCGATCACCGGGTCGGGCAGGCGCCTGGAGCTGGGCAGGATCGGGTGCAACGAGCCCGCCGGAATCCCCATTCGAATCGCCTCGGACCGAGCAAGGATGAAGAACGAATTGGCGCCGGTGGCCATGCCCCGTTTGATCGCGAAGAAATGCCCGAGCGTCAGGGATTGCTCCGCGGCGGCCGAGGAGCTCTGAGATGGGGAAAGGTTGGTCCATTTCCTGGCCTCCCGGAGCACCCCGAGAGAGATCTTCACCGAGGAGGCCGGGTTCGTGATCGACCCGCCGAAGGATAAGCAAACCTGGTGATCATCCGGTGGCGGCGACTTTTCAAAAACGACGATGGCCGATGTGACAAGGGCGTCACCGAACTGCGCGTCGGCGGGACAATAGCGGTGAACATGAAGTAGCTTGACGTGTTCGGTGAGGTAGGTTTTCACCGCGGCGCCGTAATTGACGTCCATGAATTCGGAGGGTATGAGCCAGGCGGCAAGGCCGCCGGGCGCCATCCAGGCATCGCAGAGCAAGAGGAAATGCGCATAGAGCCCGGCCAGGCCGCTGATCTTGAGGCCGAGGCGATCGGCAATAAGCGTTTTGAGCCGCTCTTTGTCAGCCCGGTCCAGGTGATGGTGTCGGACATAGGGTGGGTTGGAAAGGACGAGGCGATATTGCCGATCGGGGGTTAACCGCGTGAAATCGCCGGCGAGAATCCGCAGGCCGGATGCTACCCAAAGGCTCTTCGCGGCAGCGGCCAGGGGCGGGTCAATCTCGACCCCGCACGCCTCGGCGATGGACCCGGGCGGGAAAGCCTGGCGCAGGGCCGAGTAAAACGAGCCGCTGCCGATGGCCGGATCAAGGAATGACACGGTTTCCATCTCAGCCGACCCTTGCCCCCGCCAGAGGCTCGATGTGTAACGGGCGATTTCCAGGGCGAGCTCGGGAGGCGTGGCGAACTGGCCCAGCCGGTTCCGCTCGGCGGCGGACCTGGCCTTGTCCAGGCGGTCTTGAAGCATCCGCCGCTGCGCCTCGATCTCGAGCATGGGGCTTCCTTCCAGGATCGCGCAAGATTCTTACACGATTGCGACGCAACCGCAAGACGCGGCGGCAAGCCTTGGATGTCGCTGCTCCGATCCAGGACTTATCGGCCGCGAACCCTGGGAACGATCAAGGCCGGTCTTCATACTTCTGGCCGTACGGTTTGCCCAGAGGCGATGCATCCTCGATCACCTTGTTGAGCTCGGCCGCGGTCAGGAGCTCGATGCTACAGATCCAGAGCCAGCTCATGAGCACCACGATACCGGCGAGCGAGCCGTAGGTCGCGCTATAGTTGCCCCAGTTCTGGACATAGACGCGAAAACCAAGGCTGATGAACAAGAGTACCAGCGTGCCGAGCAGGCTGCCGGGCGTGATCCATTCCCAGCGCTGGTCGGCATCGGGACCGAAGTAGAGCGCCACCGAGTAGCTCAGGAGGATCATGACGAAGACCGTGAAGACGTGAACAAGCGTGGCCAGAGTGGCGGCGGTCTGGTTCTGGCTCAGGCCCAGCCATTTGAGAATCTGGGGCCAGGCCAGAGTCGTGGCGAACGCGGCGATCAAGATCGCGGCCTGGCTCACGGTCAGGAGCATGGCCGTCAGGCGCACTTTCCAGAAGGGCCGGGTCTCCTGGATACCCAAGATGCGATTCATGGTATCCATGATGGCCACAAAAAGGCTGGACGACAGCCAGAGCAAGGCCACCAGGCCGAACGAGACGATGCCGGTGGGTGGTTTCTGTTGCAGGCTGGCGAGCTCTCGGTCGACGACCGAGGCGGCGTCGGCCGGCATCAGGTCGTGCAAGGGTGCCAGCGCGGTGCTCGCCGCTGACCCTTCAGCGGCCGGGTTCGATCCGATCAAGGGCAGGAACCAGGCCGTCAGTGTGATGGTGAGCGCCAGAAACGGCACCAGGGCCGCGATGGCGTAAAACGAGATTGCCGCCGCGCGCGTCAGGATCTCGTGCTCGCCAATCTTGGCCCATGTGCGGATGGCCACTTCCTTGGGCGTCAGGCCTCCCAGGTGCATCGCCGAGAGCAGGCGTTTCTTGGAAAGGTCCATTGTCTCGCTCGGGTGGAGGAATTCCGGCCCCCGAGGCCGGGGCAGCCATCTTTTGGCATTCCCCAGCCTGTGGCTTCGCTCCATGCAGGAAAAGCAATTGCGATGCCGGAGTCGCGTTCATTCAAGAAACGCAAGTTGACCGCCCGTTCGGCCGATAAAGCCGGGAGGGGAGTGAGACGTCGCAAAGACGTCGTGCATTTCCCCTGGCGAAGATGGGGACAACCAGACCGGCCGGCCGCCAGAGACGGACGAGGGAAAACCCGAACGACTCGTTCCGGTCGGCCTGATTTTGAGTGCGGCAAGCAGGACGGACTCTCATTGAGCACGACCGCAAGCACACCCAACATGCGGCCACGAACCATGGCCAAGCGGGCTGTCGCTCGACACCGCCTTGATCCTGGTGCACCCGCCGAGGAAGGCACGCGCCCCACTCGGCTGGGAAAGACCCTGGGGATGGTGGTGCTGGCCGGGCTCCTCGGCCTGACAAGCTGGGTCGTCGCCTCGGTGTCAACCTGGCTGGTCCCCGTGTATGTGACCGCGATGGCCTTGATCTTCGTCATTCCGCGGGCCGAGCGCCCGCAGGGCTCGGAGCCCCTTGGTAACAAGGATGAGCCCGACCTCGACAAGGATAAGGGAAGCGAGGCCTCCGGCCTTTCCAGCCCCGATCCGGAACCGAGGGATGCGGTTGTCCAGGCGGCCAGCAGTCCGGCCGAGGCTTCGGCTTCGGATACCGATTGGTCTGGCCCTGGCGCCGTAAAGCCCAAACGCGCAGCGGAGTCGCGCTCGTAAACCACCGGCCAAGCCGGGGGCCGAGCCGGCTACCGCTGCTCCTGCGACCTGGATCAGAGTTGGCCCGGGCAAGTTTGTCAGGGCTGATACTGATCCCCAGGGCCAGGATGTCTTGCCGTCACCTGAACCCGGCCAAGTGGCCGAGCCCGGCCCTGGCTCAGACATCCCGTCTCCTGCCGAAACGCCTGGACCGTCCGCGGACCCTGAACCTGAACCGGGTTCGCCCGCGACGGACCTCATGCCTCTAGCAAAAGTGGCCAGAGAGGAGTCAGATCCTCTCGAGCTCACGGCGGCGAGCGAAATCGACCCGGTTAACCCCGGTGATTCGCTCGATCCGCAACCCGTCGCCGAAGAGTACGGTATCACACCCTCTGCCTTTGGACCGGACTTGCTTGAGGACGCTTCGGAGGAAGATGGCGAGCAGAGCTTCGCCGGCCTGCTGGTTTGTCCGGAATCAGGCGCGGAAGACCTGGCGCAGGCCGAAACCGAGACCAAGGCTCAGACCGATCCCGAACCCCCGCGGCCCCGCATCTCCGGGTGCCTTGGGCTCAGGGTTGGGCTGGAACCGAGATCTCGATGGAAGCTTGCCACTGGTAGAACTTCCGGTTCAGGCGTTTCGCGGCTCGTCCGCAACGTCCGCTCCGGTCAAGGCCGCCGGGATTTGCCCCAGCTCGGGAGCGTGATGAATTCACGCCCGCGCTCTCTGGCGTGGCGGAATCTCGGCCGGTTCGCGCACATTCACCGGGGCTACCACGCGCGATCGCCGCCGGGGCGATCGTGAGCGACCTGCCTTGCGAGGCGGTTTCCCGAACCTGGCGCCGATCGGCATGGCGATGTGGCGGGGTCACGGGAAATCAAGATTCAAACGAACGTGCCCCGGGATCGCAATCATTGCGAGTCGGGGCACGTTTCGCCCTGCGATAGATTCACCTTGCCGCGACGGTTTTCTTTACTCCCAATGATACTGGTGATTCGAGTTTTCCTGGCTGTGGTTCTGGTCCCCTCGGTCCGCGTCGGCCCATGGTCCCAGGTGAGAACCAGCCCAATCTGCGCTTTGCTCGATCTCAGGGCTCGCCTCGGACCAGCTTGGCTCTGGTTCAGACATCAGGGCGAACGCATCATAGGGTTCGGGTTTGGGCGTGATCTTCCGGCAGCCGATATGGAAGCCGCAGCACCGCTTGCAGCGGTAGACGACCAGCCGATGCCCCTCGCGGCTTTTGCCGGTTGCCTGGTCCCATAGCTCCCGCGCCACGCGGTGGCCCTCGGCGGCGCGACGATCAGGGTGAAAAACCTTGCCGCAGGCGGAATCAGCGCACGGAAGAATCCAACGAGATTTCGCCATGGAAGTCAACCTCCGGTTCTGATGTCAAAAGCGCGATGGCACCGGAACTGTTTCAAGGGAAAGGGCGTCGATCGAGGAATCCGGCGTCGGTCCGCCAATGAATCGGCATCCTCAGTGCACCCGCTTTTGTTCGAGTTAAGCGAGTCGCTCACCCTTCATCAAGCTAACGAACCAGCATCGCCCCGGTGACCGCAAGAACTCCCGGACGGCTTCTTTGATGCAAACAAGCATCGTGGCGGACGCGTGAATCGACTCTTCGTTCAATTGGCGTGCCGCACGGCCTCCACCTCATCATCCCAGTAGTCGGGAAGTTTTCCCCAGGGATTGCCTCCGCTCGGGGCATCGCTCACATAGACATAGCCAATCCGTTTGGCCACGGTCTCATCGAGCACCTGGCGCATCGCCTTGCTGTCGGGAACGTGATAGGGCAAGGCGGCGAACCGGGAAGGGCTATCGCGCTTGAGCAGGACAGATGGGTTGAATTCGTCGAAGCCCTTGAAGCTGGCGAAGAGGCAAGTCACGTCCGAAACCGCCTTGGCGATATATTCCTCATCGCAGGTGGTCCCTGGATTGGTGACGACGAAAGCCTGTTTGCCCTTGATCTTGCTCCGGGCATAGTCGCGGAGCTCCAGATAGTAGCCCACGTCGCGGGCGTCGGCAGATTGCTGGTCGAAGAAGAAGCCGGCAACGCTGGGATAAAAAAAGACCCAGCGGTCAATTTCGTTCTTGGCATCGGTCCTTGGCTTCTTACCGTACTCGGTGTTGACGTAGCCGATGACTCGGAGCCCCTTCTCGCTGGCCACGTCGATGACCGCCACATACTCCTGATCCAGGAGATCGCCCGGTCCGCTGCTGGGGTTGGCGACGACCACGATCGATACCTTGGAGGAGGCGTCCATCAGGCGTTGCCATGCTTTCATACCCGAGCCTGAGGGATAGAAATAGGCAGGCACGATCAATTGCAGCTTGGCGGGCTTGCCGCCGGTCAGTCTGGACGGCTCGTCAGACTTGGCTGACGCTCCAAGGCCAACGCCAGCGCGGTTGGCGGCCTCAGCTTCTGGGGCAGACTCGCGTGCCAGGGCGGTTGCTTCATTTGGGTTCGCCCCACGATCCTCGTCCTTCCCGAGCTGGCCTGGGGGCGCGGCTGGCTGATTCGGGCCCGGCCCTCCGCCATTGCCCCGCGTCTGGAGCCAGAGAATGACGCTAAGGCCCACCACGGCCATCGCCAGGGCCCCGCCGAGCAGTGCAACGGGAAGCCTTGAAGCCCTCGGGTCGCTGACCCCGGACTGCGTGGAGCCCGGTGACCCGCCCTGGCCGCCGACCTGGCTTCCCGGTCGAGACCCAGGCTGAGTCGGGATGACCATCGTGGGGAGATCGTCGGGATCGCTACCGCTGCCGCTGCCGCTGCCGCTCCACTTCGCGTGGGAGGCGGTGTGACCGTCGTGGTTGCCTTGGGCGAGGGACTGGTGGGGAACCACCACGAGGGGACTTCACCGTTATCCCTCACGCTGGAGGGCCCGATGCTTGCCGACTGGCCGATCACAAGCAAGTTGCCGCATACGGGACACTTGGTTCGCTTCCCTGCGTGCTGGTCTTCGGCTTTGAATCTTCTACCACAGGTACACGAAACCGAAATCATCGCGACCAACTCCGGGTGGGTTCGCCTGACGTTCGCCTGGACTCGGAAGGCGGACTAGAGAGGAAACCTTGAGTTGATTCCCGCCCGACATCCGACAGAGTATAACCCGATCGAGGCCCCGTGCGGAATCCTCCAGTACCGGCCGTGCCACTTGTCAATCGTCAGCAAGGCTGGTGCCAGCGCGGCGTGAGGCTTCCTTGAGGGAGTTGGCGTAAGATGTTAGAGTGGGCGGCAGGTCGGTCGCCTCATTCGGAGCGTTGCCGGCGAGTGGCGCGCACGCAGACCCAGGATACTTCATGGTCGATCCCCAGGCGTCGCGATTCTGGCTGTCTGCCCTGCAAAGCGGTCTGATGGACGTGCCCAGCCTGACCGCTTGCTGGGAGGCGATTCCGCCGGAGAAGCGCGAAGCCCCGGAGCATCTTGATCGCCGGCTGGCCCGGCAATCCGTCCAGCAGAGCCATCTGACGCTCTGGCAAGCACAGCAGTTACTGGCTGGCAGGACCAGCGGGTTCCGGGTTGATCGTTACCTCCTGGTTGACTTGATTGGCCATGGGGGCATGGGGCGTGTCTACCTGGCCCGTGACACCCGGTTGGGCCGCCTGGTGGCGCTCAAGATCCTGGCGCCGGAGCGAATGAACAATCCTCGGGCCATCGCGCGGTTCCAGCGAGAAGCGCGGGTCGGCGCTCAGCTCCAGCATGAGAACCTCGTCCGGATTTATGATTTCGGTGAATCCAACGGCCGGTTCTTCCTGGTGATGGAGTACATCGAGGGGAAGACCATCGGCGCCTTGATCACCTCTCAAGGGGCGATGCCGGCGCCGACGGCGGCGCGCCTGGCGCGGCAGATTGCGCTGGGGCTGGAGCATGCGCACCGCAAGGGCCTGATCCACCGCGACGTCAACCCATACAACGTGCTGGTGACCCACGATGGAATCGCCAAGCTGGCCGACCTGGGTCTGGCGATCGACCTGGCCGAGGAAGAGCGAGTCACGCGCGAGGGCGCCACGGTCGGCACGTTCGACTATGTGGCGCCGGAGCAAGCCCGACACTCGCACGCGGCCGATATCCGCAGCGACATCTATTCGCTGGGCTGCACCCTCTATCACATGGTGGCCGGCCAGGTGCCCTTCCCCAGCCCGAGCTTGCCGGAAAAGCTCTTCGCGCACCAGGCGCTTGAGCCGACGCCTCTCTCGCAACTGGCCGAGGATGTGCCGCCAGCCTTGGTCGAGGTGGTCCAGCGGATGATGCGGAAGGTTCCCGAGGAGCGCTACGCCACCCCGCTGCAAGTCGCCCAGGCGCTGGAACCGTTCATCGAAGAGTATCCCAGAATCCGCCAAGGCGAGACCGAGCCGTCGGCCCAGGGCTTTGGTGGGACTTCGCGGCCAGGTTCGTACACACCGCCCCAATCGGGTGAGGCCCAGGTTGTCGCGGCCTCGCAGGGAGCGCTCGAGGGCCTGGGAGCGAGGTTCACGAGGGGCCCAGGTCCCTCACACCTGGTCTCGGGCGAAGGCCAGCCCATGGGCGTCAATCCCTTCATTCTCACTCCGGTCAGCGACAACGAGACGAACAACCCCGAGAGTATTCCCCTGATCCTGGACCTCGGCCCGGATTCCGACATCGCCGATTCTCAAGCTCAACCCAGAGCGTGGCTGGGTATGGAGAATCCGATCAAGACATCTGCCGCTTCGAATCTCGCGCCCTGGGCGGCCAAGCGGCTTGCCGCGGTGTTCCAGGGCACTGGCCCATCACAGCAACGGTCCTGGTTGTGGGTGCTGGCCACGATCGTGATCGTGCTGGCCTTGCTGGTGGTTGGGTACGAGCTCGTCCACTGGCTGGGCCAAGGCCAAGGCCAAGGCGCGATCCCCCGTCCCAGGGCGGCCCTCCCGAAGGCAGCGAGTCAGAAGCCCGGTCCCCCGCCCCCCATCGCCGTGCTCACCAGCGATGGCCGGGAAACGCCAGTGCAGGATTTTAACCAGGCCATGGAAACGGCCGTCAGCACCCAAGGCTTGGTGGTGCTGCGCAATCAAGAGCCATTACGGATCTCGACCGGTGACCGGCCATTCTCGTTTCTCGCCAGCGGGTGGTTGAAAATCACTGCCGGCAAGGGGGCCAGCCCGGTGTTGCTCGTTGAGTTGAAAGGCCAGCAGCCGTTCCTCACGACCGGCTCGGGAATCCACCTGATTCTCGACGGACTCACCATCAGAGTTCGGTACAAGGATCAGGCCTCAGGCGCCGGCCGCAACCCCGCCCCGATCATTCAGGCTGCCGGTCCGGTGCAGCTCACCTATTGTGCTTTCGAGGTGGAACACGGAACCAATCTGCACGGCTCGCGGGCTGTCGTCGCCGATGGTGGAACCTTGACTGTGGAAAACTGTTGGTTTAACAGGTTCGAGACCGCACTCGACGTCCACTCGATCGGCGACTCGACGACGACGGTTCGCCAGACCATGCTCATCGCGCCGCAAAAAGAAACGGCCGGCGCCGGCTTGTCACCTCCCGCCGCGTCCGAAGATACCGGTTGGGGGTTGCGAGTGGAGAACCTGGCCGGCGGTCGCGCCGCGCGCCCCGCCGACTGACTCTTGACCACTGCACGGTCACCGGCGCGGGCTTCTTGCGGCTCGTCGGGTTTTCTCAGGGGTCTCCGGTTCAAATCAAGGCTCGGAAGTGTGCTGCGCGGATCGAGTCGCTCCTGGCGTGGGAGCCCGCAGCGCTTGATCAGCCCTTGAATCCCCAGTCGCTGCGATGGTCGGGTGAGGGAAACCACCTTGATATCGCCGGCCGCTCGTGGATCGTGATGCCGGCGCAGCTCGGGACTCCGCCGCCGTCTCCAATCTGGAGACCTGGTCGCAACTGGCACAGGAAAACGATCCGGTCCAGGGCTCTCTGAAGTTCTTGACCACCCCCGCGAGCCGGATGGACTCGCCGCGGCCCAGTGATTTCGCCATCAAGTCGGCCGGATCTCTCAAGCTGGGCGCCGATCCCGATCAGGTGGGCCCGCTCGCAACACGGTCGCGCAGGCCGGCGTCGTAGGTGCTGAGTGCTGAGTGCTGAGTACGTGGAAGAAGAACCGTCGTGAATAGGTTTGCCGCTTTGTGTTGCTCAGCACTCAGCACTCAGCACTCAGCACTCAGCACTCGTTACCCTCCCTGGCCCTCTTCGCTGAGCAGTTGCTGGATCGATTTGAGAATGCGGTGCTGGCGGGTCTTGGCGTGGGGTGCGGTCGCTGATTTGGCCTGCGCTTCCAGGTCGGCCAGGTTGGCCTGGCAGAAGGGGCATTCAACCACTTCGAGATGGAACTTCAGGTACGAGGCCAGCTCGGGATCAAGGGCGTCCAGCAGGTAACTGCCGAGCTGCTGGCGACTGGCGCAGGTTAGCCGGCCGCGGTGCCAGATCGCGCCCAAGCTGTGCAGTTGAAAGTCCTCGCGGTTGTTGCGCACTTCTTCAAGCTGGGCACGAAGCTGGGCCGAATCGCGGAGCGCTTTCTCCACTCGGGCCAGGTCTGACGGAGGCAGATTGTCGGCCAGGTAATGCCTGAGCACCGCGTCGTCGATCGGAGCCGGCGCAGCGTGCTGGGCCTGGCCTCGATGGTCCTGGTGATCGGCTGGCTGCTTTCCCGTGGCGCGATTTTTCATGCTCCGCCCTTTCGTTTAGGCAGGATGTCACTGACGGCGATACTTCCCTGGACCACGCCGTCAAGCACCACCGGAACCTGCGCGGACTCTTCGTAATCTTCTCGCTTCAAGTAGCGTCTGCCCGCGGGCTGGCTGTAGACCTCGACGCGCCGGCGCGAGATGAACGATCCAGTAAACCGGGATCGCGGCCCTGGCGTATCGCGCCAGCTTCACCGTGCGATCCTTCAGGTAGGTTGACTCCGAGACTTCCACAATGAGCGCGGTATCAGCCGCCGTGGGCAGCCGGTCTTCGTAGGTGGGCCGCCGGGGGCCGCGATGGACCGCGACGTCCGGCAGCGGGGTCCATTTCGGGAACCTGACCGAAACCTCTCGTGCCACGAAAAAGCGGCTGGTCGAGAGTGTCCCATTAAAGGCTGTTTCCACGTTGAGGACACAGTTCATGTGGGGAGGGGTCTCTGTCATCTCAACCAGCCTGCCTCCGATCAACTCGACCTTGGCGTCCTGGAAACAGCCTGCTTCGCGCGCGCGCGGAACATCCACGGTGTCCACCTGGGCGGCCTCATCTGGCGTGATAGTTTTCGCCGCACCAACCCGGCGACCGAGCTCTCGCGGCTCGACTTGCTCATGGCCGGTCAACCTCCTCCCAGCTCGTCGAGGCTCAGCCCGGCGCGGCGGGCCATCTCCTTGAGCCGGGCGATCGTCTGGAACTTGTAGCTGGCGACGGCCTGCTCGGTGATGTCCAGGTATTTGGCGACGTCCTTGTTGGCCCAGCCCTTGACGATCAGCAGCTCCAGGCAGCGAATCCGGTCGTAATCACCCTTCTTGAGCCACTCCTGGACGAGCTGGCCCATCGATTCGGTCAGGAGCAGCTCCTCCGCCCTGCGCCGCTCTCCGCTGCGGGCGATGCTGGACGCGGCCCTTGCACCGCCGGGCACCTCGTCGAGCGGGCGGCCGTGGTCGTCGGAGCCGAATTGATCAATCGGCCGGCGGCCCTGCTTGCGCAGATGATCGGTCATCTTGTGAGCGGCGATCGAGAAGAGGTAGGCCTCCATGTCTCGTTTTTCATCGTAGTTGGGCAGGCTGGTCTGGAACCCGAGGAAGGTCTCCTGGACCACGTCTTCGCTGGCCGCCCGGTCGCGCAGGCGGCTGTCGACGAACGCCAGCAATCGCCCCTCGAAGCGCTCGATAAGCTGGTGCCAGGCGCCTGCGTCCCTGGCGCGCAACTGGCGGATCAAGAGAGCGTCGGTATCGGTCGTGGCCATCGGTCAGGTTCGCCCCGTTTGAAGTCCGGCCGCTCGGTCGTTTCCCTTGCATGAATTTTAAGCGTGGACCGGGGCGTTTGCCTATGCTGTCTGTCTGCACCCAAGCTCGGAACGGAAAGCAGCGCCAGGCCCGAGCTCACTGGGGATCAGGCCACGATCTGGTAGATCGCCATGCCCGCCGCCCCGACCCCCGCCGCGGCCAGCATGCGCAGCCGGTTGGTGTAGTAGCCCTTGGTCGCCTCATCGGCGCGGATATAGCCGGAGACGGCCCCCAGGCAAGTCAGGATGAACGCCAGAGCACCGCCCAGAAAGACCATGCGCTCTCTGGACCAGTTGACGCTGGTAGGTTTCGGTGAAGCCGGCGATCCGCTCGGGAGAGACGTCCACCCGCAGCTCGGCCATCGTAGAGCTTGCCGTAATCCTTGTAAGGAGCCTGATCCTTGACCACCGGCTTGATCTTGGTTTCCAGGATCATGGCGTCGATCTGCCGGGGAGCGGGTTTCCAGGATCGAGGCACGCCATGCGGATCGAGCCATTCGGTGAGCTCTTTCTCCAGTTGCTTGCGGGCGTCGGCCAGGGCCCTGTCCTCGGTGGCCGAGACCTGGCCGGGGATCACGCGGATGTCGCCGGGCTTGACCGCCAGCAAGGGTTTTGGCTTCGGGGCGGGCGAGGGCGCTGGATGCGGAGCGCCGGGATGCTTGGCGCGGCCGGGGAAGCCCGGAGCTGCTGGTGGAACCGGCGGCTGCGGAGCAGGAGCCTCGGCCAGGGCGGGAGCCGCCGGCGCGGCAGGCGCGGGGGGCTGGGCCACGGCTTCGGTCACGCGGGTTCCCGGCACGATCGGCACGGGGATGCCATCGACCGCCTGGCGGATCTCCTGGGCGGCCTCGTCGAGCGCCTCGCGAACGTCCTGGGCGGCTTCGTCGAGCGCCTGGCGAACCTCGACCCTGGCCTCTGTCACGACCCGATGAGCGTCGCGCTTGGCTTCGACGGCGACGCGGTGGGCGTCGCGCCGGGCTCTCGGCGGCTTCGGCGCGCGAGCGCTTCACGGTGAGCCTGGGCCCTGGACCGGCTGACTTCATCGGCGGGTCTGAAATCACTCGGCTGGTGCCTGCGATTGTGGTTGCCCGACGTCAACCCAGGCCACGAACATGACCAGCAAGATTAAGAGGAAGAGCCGTTTCATGGTTTCCATCTGCTCCCGTTTCCATCCCCTGCCGCCACCCAAGCCGGATGACTGATGACACGATCCAGTGCCTTGCTCGGCTCACGCGACCTTGACCTGGCGTTTTTGCTTGCGGGCGGTTCGGACAAACTTGGTGTAGCGAGCGGCCTGCTCGTTCCAGGGACTGACAATCTGGATCGTCGTGGCCATGAGGGTCGCCAGGGCGATACCGTCGAGCCGCTCGTAGGGCCAGAGCGGTGTCAGGATTCCGGCCAGCAGAGCCGTCCAGGCGATCGGCATGAGGCGGAACCGTTTACTGCGGTCGCGGGTCGCCAGGCCGAACCAGCCGGCGGTCGCCGCGTACAGGACGCCGAAGTAGATCGGGTCCAGATCCCTGGCATTACCGAAGAAAGTATCCTGCAGCGGTAAGCCGAGCTGCAGCGCGCGAGACAGCACGATCCCGGCCGATCCAACGCCCAGGCCGCCGACCAGGGCGATCAGCCGGCGGGTGGGCATGTCGAGTGACTTGGACTCGAAGAGCTTGTTCGGGATCAGGGCGGCCCAGGTTCCTAGCAGCCCCATGCCGTAGAGGAAGGCGAGCTGCTGGGGGTTTTTCTCCATGTCGATTTGCAGCGCGGCGGCGGCGGGCAGCACCAGGAGCGCCACGAAGGGGGCGGCCCAGACCATGGAAGCGGCCAGCTCGGCGAGGCGCACGCGCCCGCTGGGGCTGGGGGGAGGCTCGGGAGGCGGCTGGACCTGGGGCTGCGGTTGCGGCCGTGGTGCCGGCGCGGGGCGAGCGGGCGCCGCGTGGGCCTGGGGCCGCGGCGGCCGTTGCCTGGGCGCCTGGGGCCTGGGCGCGGGGGCAGGCCGCTGATAGGCCACCGGCTGGCGTATGGCGTTCCAGTTGGCTCTGATCCGGTCCTGGAGAGTGGGGCGGGTCTGGGGCGGCCGGGTGTCCGGGCCGATGTAGAAGACCGGCTCCTCGGCGCCGATTCGCAAGATGTCTTCGGGCTCGTTGGCTGGTGTGGGGCGGCTCTCGGCCGGGGCCGTCGCCTGCCCCGCCTTGCCCTCGCCGATGATCCGCACCTCGGGGGTCCGGGGAGCGTCCTCGGGCGGCAGCAGGTCGTAGACCCGGCTGGGCCGCTGATTCGGGTCTTTCGCCAGGGCCCGGGCCACGATCGTGCGGTACGGCTCGGCCAGCATCGACACGTCGGGCCGGGCCGTCAGGTGCTTCATCAGCACCTCGTTGACGGTCTCTCCCTCGAAGGGCACGCGTGCCGGTGAGCATCTCGTAGAGGATCACGCCGATGGCGTAGACGTCGATCGGCTTGTGATACTTGCCCGAGCCGATCTCGGGCGCCATGTAATGGCAGGTGCCGATGCTCTCGGAGTGCTCGGTGCCGTGGCTGGGGGTGATCAGCTTGGCCAGCCCGTAGTCGCCGATCTTGACGATCCCCTCCTCCATGAACAGATTGGCCGGCTTCAGGTCGCGGTGAACGATCGCCGTGGTCGTGCAGGTAGGCGACCCCTTCGACCAGTCCCTTGAGCCAGTGCCGGACCTCGGGCAGCGGCAGGCCCTGCGGGTACTGCTTCAAGACGCTGGCCAGGCTGGGGCCGGCCACGTATTCCATGACGACGAAGCGTGTCTCCCTCGTCGTTGCTCTTGAGGTCGAAAATCGTCAGCAGGTTGGGGCACTTCAGGTTCATGCACTGCATGACCCCGCGCCGTTCGACGTCGAGATTGCGGAGGATCAGCTTGAGGGCGACTTCCTTGCCCGAGTCGGACGTGGCGTAATACACCTCGCCGAACCCGCCCCGGCCGATGGCCCGCTTGATGGTGTAGCCATCGAGCGGCCGGGCTCCCGAGCCGAAGGTGTAGCGGCCTTGTCCCTGGGGCGTGGGCATGGCGTTGGGCATGTCGGAGTTTCCCGTGGGATGATCGGGCCCGGAACCCGAAAGGTCGTTCGCCTGGTAGACGGCCGTTTCGTCCATCTCGGCGCCAGGCGTTTTCTTGGCCATCGCGTTCATGACTTCTCGAACTCCCCATCCACGGCGCAAGCGTTTCATGGCTTGCTAGGCTACCCTCGCTTGCACGTCGGGCTGGTGTTGGTGGTTCCGGATCGTGGCCCTTGGCCCCACGTCAGTTCGTCACGTCTCCCCGATTCTTGCAGAGGCTGCCACTCGGTTTATCCTATCGTCTATTAGACCGGATGCGAGCGGAGAGGTTCCAGGCTAAACGAAAACCCATCGCCCAGCACGCTTGACCGCAACGTCAAGGCCGCGCGGTAGGCGCAGGTTCGGCCGTCAACGTCAAAGCCCCCCTTGGCCCGGCACCAAAGGGCGTTGCCCTGGCGATAAAGGACGACCGGATCCGCAAGCGACGGGGCCGGGATATGCGCCTGGCCCGAGCCGCCAACAATGCAGGTCTCGGCCATGAGCAGCACGCCGTCCACAGCCAGGGGAAGCCGGTGCCGGCTGACGATGGCCAGTCGAGCCGTGGCGCTGACCGGGCTGGGCTGGCGGAACTCCAGCTCCACGGTCGAGCCCAGGCGGATCACGTCGCCGTCGCGGAGCACGGTTCGATCGCTCACCCGCTTGCCGTTGACGAACGAGCTGTGATGAGCCTCCAGGACATAGCTTTCGCCGCCGCGAATCAGGGTGGCATGGTTTCTGGACAGGTCGCCCATGAGGGGGACGTCGGCTGGACTGTCCGGCCCCGCCCTGCCCAGGATGATGCGATCGTCAAGGCAAACCAGGTAGCCGCCCACGGCATCGACCCAGAGCAGGAAGCGGCCCTTGGGGCCGTCGGCCTCGGCGCGGGCCAGGGGCCGGGGCGGGGCGGGGCGGCCTTTGGGCGCCGCGGCCGGGCTGTCGCTGTTGCCGGTTGCGGCCAGCCAGACGATGCCTTCAGTCTCGGCATTGCCGGCGGCGGGGGCGGCTGGAAGATCGCCCCGCGTCCTGGCCGCCAGCTTCGCTCTTACCGCTGACTGGTCGGGTTCTTCGCGCCGCCCTCGCCTTCGGGCTCTGACGCCAGGCCCATCAGGGCGGCGGCCTGGGCCGTGCGGGCGCCGCGCTGGGGCCACTGGGCGGTGCCCGAGGGGCCGATGGCGGCAATTTGCTGCCAGGCCTTGGCCCGGGCCTGCCGAGCGGCGGGATGTTCGGGAATGACTGCCAGCACGGCCTCGGCCGCCGCCAGGGTCTGGGGCCACCTGGTTTCGGCGAGAGCCGTGTACAGGGCCTCGATCTTGGGCGCGGCCGTCTTTTGTTTTGATTCCAGGTCGGCTCGGGCGGCGGCCACCGCGTTCTGAGCGGCGATCACTCCCGCGCCGCCGGCCAGCCGCTCGGCACGATCAAGATGTTCGTGAGCGTGGCCAAACTCGCCGCGGCGAGCCTCGGCCCCGGCCGCGTGCCAGGCCTCGGCAATCTCGCGATAGCGCCGCAGGGCCGGACCGCTGATCTTGTGCCGGGCCAGCTCCTCGATTCGTTCCAGGACATGGGCCGGTTCACCGGCGTCGAGGCTGGCGCGAATCTCGTCGGCCACCCGGTCGGCCAGGCTGAGCCGAGCCGCGGCCAGTGAATCGGGAGGAGCACCCAGGCGTTCGGCCAGGTACAGGTCGTCGATCGCGCCGGCCGTGTCGTCGGATGCGCCCCGGCGATTGGCTCGGGCGATCAGATCCAGCCCCAGCCGGCCGCGAAACTGCACGGCCTGGTGATGGTCGGCGATATCAGGCCGGCTGGCCAGGGCAAACGCCTCTTCATACCGGCCGACTCGCGCGGCTTCCTCGGCCTGCCGCAGGACGACTCGCCAAAGTCCCAACATGGTTGACTCACCGCCCGTATTGACCATGGGGATACCATTCTCCGCGTGCTGAAGGCCTTTCGGCGTCGAGACAGAGTCAAGTCGCGAGGCCGACCGACTACCGGAATCCCGGGCGTTCAGCCGGCCTCGCCGTCAGATCAAGAGGACAAGAGAGACCGTTTCGACTTCGATTGATCCTTGATCAAAGGCTCTTGCCCGAGGTCTTGGAAACCTTTTCCGGGCTCGGCTGACCGAACTCGGCGTCGATCTCCTTGACCACATCGCGATTCGACTTGAGGATCACCGGCACGCCGGTCTCGACATAGCGAGCTTCGAGCTGGGCCGACTTCTGCATGATCTCGAGCCGCTTCTCCAGGTCGGAAACCGTCTCCTTGGCACGAGACAGGGCGCTGTTGTCAAGGTGGAACTCGTTGGAATCCTGGGTAGCCTGGATCTGGCTCAGCTTGGCCTCGATCTTGTCGAGCTGGCTGCTCAGCTTCTTCTTCTGCGCCATCATGGTCTCAAGCTGCTTGCGGAACGCGACGATCTCGCTGTGCCTGGCCTTGAGGGTCGATTCCTTGGCCTCCAGAATCACCTTGACGTTGTTGTACGCGTCCTTCCGGTGGCCCAGGTCGGCGAGGACCTCATCCTCGGTGTAAGCCACCGAGCTATGGCCGGCCAGCCGGTACTCACCGGTCTTGAGGCTTTCCCGCAACGTCAGCAGCGCCTTCTTCTCGGCGTCCATGTTGGTGCGGATGGCGACGATCTCCTTGTCGAGGTGCTCGACTTCGACTTCGGCTCGTGCCAGCTTCTCGATGTTGTCTCGGATCGCCGGTTCGAGGCTGGCGATTTCTTCCCGCGCCCGTTCAATGTCAAACGGCAGCGGAACGGCGTTCTTGGCGTCGCGACGCACCTTGTGGAAGGCCGTCTTCACGTAGCTGGGCGCATGCGTGCCGAAAACCAGGAACAAAGCCCCGGCCCCCAGCGCCGCCCCAACTATTCCCTTCTTTACCATTGAGCAGACCATGCTGTGTTCTCCTGCTTTCCCGGAACCCGTGTCTTCTGTCTTCGGCGTCACGTTTTGTGGTCGAAGGCGGCGGTCTTGCCAGAGCCTCACGCCGCTCCACAATCAGTTCTTCGGGCAAGCGGCGCTTATTATTGGGAAAGCTTGGTTTTCGCATCAGGCGGCATCGTCCCGATCGATGCCGTCTAAATTCGAGTCCTGGAGCTTGACCGTTGGCTGCCTTTGCCAGTGGGATCGCCAGCGCCGCGGCTCGAAGGGTAACTGCGGAAGACCCATGGTATCGCGTTGGGACCGAAATAGTGAACAACTGGCGAACATGATAGTCCCATTTCGAGGGTTCCTCGTCCCACTCGGTTTTGGGATGGCCGGGCCTGAGCACAGGTCATGTCCGATCTCGTGATGCTGCAACGACATGCCGAGTGAGGATTGCCGCCTGGAAGGCACGCCGAGGGTCCGCGAAAGTGGGACTAAATGAGACTTTTACAGCGAAATTCCAGCGTTTGTACACTAGTGCACTCTGGGGTTGCAAACCGAGATCTCCTCGTTCTTCGTTCGGCATCAGCCATAGCCATCGTACCGGCATCGGAAGCCTCGGTGAGCAGCGAAAAGGGGTGCATCGGTCAGCAATCGACAAACGATCTGCTCCGTCCCACGGAGTCGTCCTCTCGTTTCATTTCCCTATTCTAGTCTGCGCCATATTTCCGACTTTCGTTCGCGTCCGCTCAATGGTGGGCCGGACATCCCAGCCGTTCACGCCGGCTGCTCTCACCGGGCTCATCCGCGCGGGTGCCGGCTCGAGACCGTAAGGGCGATGCCACGCGCTGGGCGAGTCGGACCGCTCACTTCACAAGTCCATTGAACGAGGCCCCGGCCCCAGTCCCGGCACGCCGAGATTCCCTCCGGGGACGGGCGGGCAGGAGGCCGAGGCCAGAACCACCCAGGTCGATTCCCGGCTCCTCTGGCTCAGGCAGCGGCTCATCGAGCTGCCGCCTGGGGTAGCTGCCGCCGATTCCCTCCACCACGTCGGCAATCCGACCCGCCGCTCGGCTGGGTCAATCTCGCCGACGCCGCCGATCCTGAACCCGGGTCTCCGAGGCGTTGCACCTACGGGATGGCTTGCTGCCCGCGGCGCATCACCGCCCGCAAGGCCGCGCGGCGCAGCGGTTCGCTCAGGCTCTGGTCGGCCCGCAATCGGGCAACAACCTGGTCCGGCTCGCGCAACTCGGCAAAGAGGCGCGCGACCAGGCGCTCGGCCTCGGGCCGCAGGGCCTCGGCTTCACGACGGGCCTGATGGCGCCGCGCCGGCGGCTGCGGTATCCCAGATCCGGACCGTACCGTCGCCGGAACCGGACACCAGAGTCGCGCCGTCCGGGCTGAAGGCCAGGGAGAAGACGTAGTTCGTATGTCCCTCCAGACGAGCGACCTCTTCGCCGGTCGACAGGTCCCACAGCCAGATGGCCCGGTCGCGGCCGGCCGACGCCAGCCGCTTGCCGTCCGGATGGAATACGGCCGTGAACACCTCGTCGGTGTGCCCTGTCAGGACGGCGACGCATTTCGCCGCGGCCACGTCCCAGACTCGGACGGTGCGATCAGTACTGGCAGAGGCCAGCAGGAGCCCATCGCCGCTGAACGCGACGGAGTAAACAAGGCCCGTATGACCCGTCAACCGGGCCGATCGCTGGTGCGTTCGCGTATCCCAGATGTCAATCTGCGTGCCGTCTTTACCCGTGCCCGCCAGGAGTCGTCCGTCCGGGCTGTAGGCCAGCGCCTTCTTGGCGCCGATGCGGTCCGGCCATCCGAAAGGAATGGACTTCCGCGCCGGTCGCGGCTTCCAGGATACTCGGGCTCCTGTCAACAGTCCGCGGCCGCGATGCGGGCCCCGTCCGGGCTCACCGCGATCGCCTGAATGTCAACCCATTCCGGGCCTCTTGAACTCCTTCTCGAGCCGGGCGGTCGCGACGTTCCAGATGTTCAACGATTCGCCCGGATTGCATCCGGAGACCAACCACGTGCTGTCCGGGCTGAAGGCCAGCGTGCGCACATACCCCGGCTGGGGCAGGATCGCGCAGCTCTCCCCGGTCGCCGCGTCCCACAAGCGCACGGTCTTGTCCCAGCTACCCGAGGCGATCCATCGGCCGTCCGCGCTGTACGCCACCGGATAGATGTAGCTGGTGTGGCCGCGCAGCACGGACGTGTCCGCTTGCCGGCCCACCTCCCAGATCCGCACCGTGCCATCCCCCGTGTCGCCGGCTCTCCCCGACTGACTCGCGGAAGCCAGCCGACTGCCGTCGGCGGTAAATGCCAGTTGGCTGACGACCCCGGTGTGCCCGTGCAGGACCGCAACGTCGTGCCGGCTCGCCGCTTCCCATACCCGGACGGTCCGGTCCGTACCTCCCGAGGCGACCCACAGTCCGTCGGGGCTATATGCCGCGGTTACGACTTCACCCGCATGGCTTTCGTAAGGCGACTCGACCTCCCGGCCCGTCGTGGAATCCCACTGGCGGACGGTCCCATCCGCCGAGGCCGTCACGAGGCGTCGGCCATCCGGGCGAAACGCCACGCTGAGCACTTTGCGCGTGTGCCCTCGACATTGGGCGATCATCCTGCCGGTGGACGTGTCCCACAGACGTGTCAGCCCATCTTCGCCGGCGGTGGCGATGCGCGTGCCGTCCGAATTGAAGGCAAGGGCCCAGGTGTAACCGATGTCCTGGGCTGAGGTCGCTCGTCGTTTGCCCGAATCCGGGTCGTACAGCGTGAAGGCCCATTCCTTGGGCCCCATCCAGATCACTGCCACTCGCGCCCCGTCGGGACTCACGGCCGTCAGGGCGGCCTGCGTTCCCACGGACCCTTCCAGCCGCGTTTGTACGTGCCCTTCGTCGTCCAGGAGAAACACGATATTGGTGGTACTGTCTGTAGACTGTCCTTGAGCAGGGTTACGGGCTATGCTCTCCGCATCCCCTGCCACGAGCCTGAGTCCATGTCGTGTCGGCAACGGGGCACGATGTATCGAATGGTTCTCAGACCGGAAGGAGCGTGTCAGGAGTTCATTACCTTCCAGGTCGGAGAGGCGTAGACCGGCAGGCGTCCAACGTGGCGATCCGGATACCCTTCGGATCCCGGATCAGGAACTGGTATTCTCCGGCGGCTGCCGGGAACACCGACGTACTGTCGTCGAGCCGGGTGTGCAGGTGTCGCCACTCCCAGTCGCGCAAAGCCTGCGGGGCGGCGTCGAGCTGGCGGGCGGCATCGGCGACGTCGTGATGCGAGAGTGCGGCGACCGCGGCCGCGATCCGGGCACGGTAGCTCTGATAGGTGGCGTCACGCTCCCGTTCGTTCGCCATGCGGGCGTTCTCGTCCGCCACCCGGGCGTTCTCCGCGGCACGCAACGCAAAGACGATCGAAACGACGGTGCCCACGAGGAGCGCCGCGAAGATGCCCGACGCTCCGGCCACCAGCGCCTTGTGCCGCCGCGCGAACTTGCGGAGCTGATACAACGCCGAGGCAGGCCGGGCCAGGATCGGCTTCCCCCGCAAGTAGCGCCGGATGTCCGACGCCAGATCCCCCGCCGAGGCGTAGCGCCGCGTCTTGTCCTTCTCCAGCGCCTTGGCCACGATGATCTCGACGTCGCCGCGGTAAATCGTGTCGACCGAGCCCAGCCGCGACGGTTCCTCTTGCTGGATCACCCGTGCGACCTCGTGCACCGGAAGTTGCTCGAGGTGGTATGGCAGCCGGTGCGCCAGCAGCTCAAAGAGAATGACGCCCAGGGTATAGACATCCGAGCGCCCGTCGAGCCCGGCGGGGTCGGCGGCGATCTGTTCCGGGCTCATGTAGCTCAAGGTGCCGAGCAGTTGGCCGGTCTGGGTTCGGCTCGCGGTCGTCAGAAGGTCGGCGGCGGTGACGTGGGCGACGCCGAAGTCGAGCACCTTGGGCTGGCCGGTCTCATCGACCAGGATGTTGCCGGGCTTGAGGTCGCGATGGATGACGCCCTTGTCGTGGGCGTGTTGCACCGCGTCGCACACCTTGGCCAGCAGTTCGAGGCGCGCCGCCGCGTCGAGACCGCGACTGCGGGCGTACTCGTCCAGGGGCATCCCGCGGATGAACTCCATGGCGAAGAACGGCTGGCCGTCTTCACCCATCCCCGCTTCATAGACCTGAGCGATACCGGGATGCTGGAGCCGGGCCAGGATTTGTGCTTCGTGGCTGAAGCGACTTGACGAGCTCGGGTGAGACGCAGTCCGGGGCGGATCACCTTGAGGGCGACGGTGCGGCGCGGGTTGTCCTGTTCTGCCTCGTAGACGGTGCCCATGCCCCCTTCGCCGTGCCGGCGGAGGATGCGATAGCGGCCGATGTGTGCCGGCAGCCCCGGCTCTTCTCGCCGCGGCGGTGACGAAGCTTCCGACGGCGTTCCCTCGGGCGCGCGGACCAGCGGGCTTTTCAGGAAGCCGTCCTCGTCCGTCTCGCGATCCCGAAGCCGGAGTCGTAGGCCAGCAATCCTTCGACTTCCGCGCGGAGATCGGGTTCGCCGCGACAGGCGGCGTCCAGGAAGGTACCGCGTTCTCCGGTGGGCAGGTCGGCCGCCTGAGCGAACAGGTCCTCGACGCGCAGGTGATCGCGGCTCAGTCATGGGTTCCCCGATCGCTGGCGGAGAGCCGATCCCATCGCCGATCAAGGCACGCCTTCGCCCAGGCGCCGCGCCAACCAGGCCCGCGCATAGCGCCAGTCGCGCTTCAAGGTGCTGATCGATACGCCGACCACGCTGGCCGTTTCCTCGACGCTCAGCCCGGTGTAATAGCGGAGCTGGACGATTTCCGCCAGTTGTGCGTCCTCCGCCTGGAGCTGCTGGATCGCCTCGTCCAGGGCGAGCAGATCGCCGGTCGGCGGTTCGATCCAGGCCAGGCCCTCGGCCAGCTCGATGCGCTGCGCCTGCCCTCCGTGTTTGAGACTACCCTTGTGGCGGGCCTGTTCGATGAGGATCTCGCGCATGGCCTGCGCGGCCGCGCCGAAGAAATGGCGCCGGCCTTCCCAGCCGGGATCCCGGTCCCGCACCAGGCGGAGATACGCCTCGTGGACCAGGGCCGTCGGCTGGAGGGTCTGGCCGGGGGCCAGCCGGGCCGTGAGCGTCGCGGCCAGGCTGCGCAGCTCCGCATAGAGGACCGGCAACAATTCCGCCGCCGGTTGCTTCGCTTCGGGTGGCCTTTGCTCATCTCGCTCCGTCATGAGAGAAAAAAACCTTCACGATTTTTGGCCCTCCGGCGGCGCCGTTTTCAGATTGTTCTCTAGCCGGGGGAAGGACACGCTGGTTCGCCAAGGCGCGCACGACTCCCTGAGCGATGAACGACCGCCAGAGCCGGGAACGAAACCGGCGGCCAGGCGTCCTTCGCCCACGGTGGTGGGGTGATTCCCACCGCGCCCCAACGGCGAGCGATCGGTCTGCGCGCTCGATGCCGCGGGTGATCTCATCGTACCGCGGAGCGGCTTCCACAGAAAAGGTCACTTCCGCGACGTGCCGGTTGGCCGAGGGACAATTCCGTCCGACGTGCCGCGGGCACGCTTCAGCCCACGTGTTCCGCCGGGTGGAATAAAGTTGCGGAGGGCCGAGTTAATTGTCGTCGAGAGGGCCCTGCCCGAGAGGAGATGACCGATGAAGAAACGGTGGTCCCAGCGCGTCCGCGATCCGAGAGTCTGGGTCATCCTGGCCGCCGTGGGCCTGATCGTCTTAGGGTCCGCCCGGCCGGCCCGGGCTCATGACGACGGGAAATACCTTTACATCTGGGCCGGTCACGTCGATCACTCCATCCCGGACTTCCTGGCCGTGATCGACTTCGATGAAGACTCGCCGGGTTACGGGAAGGTCATCAACGTGGTGCCCCTCCCCGGACCGGGCGCGACCTTCAACGAGCCCCACCACATGCACCTGTCAGCCGACAAGAAGGTCCTGGCATGCGGCGGGCTCCTGAGCGTCCTCAGCGGCCAGCCCGGGATCTTCTTCTTCGACGTGACCCACCCGAGAAGGCCGCGGTTCCTGTTCTCCTCGGCCGACCCGAACTCGAGCATCACCGACGACTTCTTTCCACTCCCGAAGGGCGGGTTTCTGGTGACCCAGATGGGCTCGGCCAACGGCGGCGCGCCCGGGCGGGTCGTCGAGTTCGACGGCTGGCTGCGCCGGGTCGGTTCGTGGCCGGCCAGACCGCCGGCCGACGGCTTCAACCCGCACGGGATCTCGGTCCGCCCCGACCTGAACCTGATGCTGACCAGCGACTTCATCCTCCCGGACTCGACGCTGGATGTTGCCCCCGGACCGCCGGTCCTTCGGAGCACGGTCCGGGTTTGGGACTTCGAGAGGCGCCGGATCGTCAAGACCATCGAGGCGCCCGGCGGGGTGGGCATGATGGACGTCCGGCTGATCCCGGGCGACCGGCACGGGCGGCGCCTACAGCGCCGGGATGTTCGACGGATGTCTCTACCTGATCGACCCGAGGGCCGGCAAGGCCGCGAAGGCGTTCGACTTCGCGGACGTCGTGCCGCACGTGGACGCGCCTTTGGGACCCATGCCGCAGATCCTCCAAATGACCGGCGACGGCTCCCGGCTGCTCGCGGGCCTGTTCCAGGCGGGCCAGGTGGTGATGCTGGACACGACGGACCGCTTCAATCCCAGGCAGGTCGCCGTCGAGGAGCTGGGCGTCGGTGCCGGGCCGCACAACCTCATGCTGACGCACGATGACCAGCGGCTGGTCGTCGCCGACTACTTCCTGGTCGAGGACATGTTCCCCCTGGCGAGCCCCGGGAAAGTCCAGCTCGAGGGGGACCACAGGGTCCACGTCCTCAGAGTGCGGCGGCACAGTCTGATCCGCGACGCGCGATTCGACCTCGACTTTAACACCACGTTCTCGAGCGGCCCGGCCCGGCCGCACGGGATCGCGGTCAAGTGACCGGGATCGGGAGGTGGTCCACGTGACGTCGCCCACGTCAAACGAACCGGCAAGTCGTCCGGTGACCGACCCGTCGGAGGTGCAGGCGGCGGGCGAGCCACCGTGCGCGCCCGGGCGGCGCTCTGGACGGTCGTCAAGGTCATCGAGATGCGACTCCGGTTCATCGTCCTGATGCTGGGGACGGGGCTGGTCTTCGGCTACTGGAATACGCTCGCCAACCGCTTCGAGTTGTGGCGCCGCCCGCCTGGAGCGATACAAAAGGTTGCGGGCCTCGTCGAGTATTTCTGCCCGATGCATCCGTTCGTCATCGTCCCGACGCCGGACCAGTGCCCGACCTGCGGCATGACACTCGCGAGGCGGGTGGCGCGGGACTGTCGCCGCCCCGCCCGAGGGTGCGCTGTCGCAGGTCCGCCTGACGCCGGGGCAGGTCGCGCAGGCGGGCGTGAGGACGGTTACAGTGGGCTTCACCCGACAGGACGAGCAGCTGACCACGGTCGGGTACGTCGACTTCGACAAGAGCCGCTGGTTCCAGGTTGCCTCGAACGCGCGTGGCCATCTCCGCGTCGATCGGCTCTACGCCTCGTCCGAGGGCGTGGCCGTGCAGGCGGGTCAGCGGCTCGCCGAGCTGTACGGGTACGATGTGTCGCAGGCGATCCGGCTCTACCTCGACGCGTTCGCCGCGCCGGCACGGGTCCGAGCCCCCGGACGGCCCTCGACCTGCGCCGCCGGGTGACCCCGAGGAACGGGTCGGGCTGGCCGCCCAGGGTCTCAAGGTGCTGGGGGTGCGTCAAGAGCAGATCGACGCGCTCACGGCAGGCAGTCCCTCCTCCGAGCTCCTCCCGCTGCTCGCTCCGATCAGCGGGCACGTGGTCCGAAAAGTCGTCTACGAAGGTCAGTACGTCTCGGAGGGGGCGGTCCTCTACGAGGTCGCTGACCTGAGCCGTGTCTGGGTCGTTGCCCGCGTCTTCGAGGACCAACTCGGGCGCGTCGAGGTCGGCCGCCGGGTCGACGCGGCGGTCCCTACCTTCCCGGGCGAGGTGTTCCCGGGCGCGTCACCCTGATCGCGCCCGCCCTCGATCCGGTCACGCGCACGGCCGCGGTACGCTTCGAGCTCGATAACCCCGGCCATCGGCTCCGGCCCGGGATGTTCGCCACCGTCACCCTGAGCCTCGCGCCGGGGCCCCGGGTTTCGCGGGGGCAGACGACTTGCCCGATCTCGGGGCGCAGGCTTGGTTCGATGGGCCGCGCGCTCCAGGTCGAGGTGGGCGGGCGAACGGTCGGGGTCTGCTGTGATGGATGCGTCCCGAAGCTGAAATCCAATCCCGCCAAATACCTCGCGGGCCTGGACCCGTCGTCCGCCGACGTCGTCCTGAGCGTGCCCGAGTCGGCGGTCATCGACACAGGCTCACGCCAAGTCGTCTACGTCGAGTCCGGCCCCGGCCTCTTCGAGGGCCGCGCGGTGACTCTTGGCGCGTGTGCGGGCGATTCCTACCCGGTTCTTGCCGGCCTGGCCCCCGGCGAACGCGTCGCCGCGGCCGGCGCTTTCCTCATCGACGCCGAGTCCCGCCTGAACCCTGCGACGAGAGCCGCGGCGGTACCAGGGCGCGATGCTTCTGAACCGCACTCGCAGACTTCGCGCGGGCCGGACGGTATTGCGAATCACCTTGGCCCGTGAGCTTGGAGCAGGAACGCTCTCGGCGCCATGTTCGGGGGTGCGATCCTACCTGACGCGAGCGCGGGGCCTTGCGATCGGCGGATCACCGGGTGCGTGTCGCGGGGCAGACGGCGCATACATGAACCAATGCTCGGAGTCGCGGGCCTGTTCTCGTCTTCGCTCTCACAAGACCGAGACGTGTCCGGAACACGTCGGTTCCCTGGATCGACCGCCCCAATGTCCAGATCATGGGCAGCGGAATCAAAGTTAGCGCGCTTCGGGTCCGACGACACCGAAGTTGATAGATCCGAACTTGCCTCGGGCGATCAACCGAAGCAGGTAAACACACTGCGACACCATCCCGCCGGAGGAGCGCGGGTTAAGGTCCGCGACACGGCCAAGTTCGGGCCCGGCGTTGGTCTCGGTCCGGGTTAAGGAATCTGGGCGAGGTGCAACCTCGGCCTGGCCGGACCGTCGGGCGGGACGTGGCAGGCGGTTGAATCTGGCTGCATCCCCGTCTCTGCGTCCCGTCCCCGTCTCCGCGTCCCGTGCAGACTACGCCACCCTACTCCAAGCCGCGGAGCAACGGCTGTTTCGAGTATTCCACGGGCACAGACATGAGCGGGTCGAACAGCTGCGCCTCGGCCCGGCGGCGGCCAACGGCCCGGACGTAGCCGAAGTGCCGGCCGGCGTCGGCCTCCAGCGCGCCGATCTCCTTCTCGTTCGTGGGGGCGACGAGCTTGAGCCAGTCCAGCCAGAACCGCCAGCCGTCGGGCAAGGTGTCGGCCACCGCGATGTCCAGGATGCCGCTCCGCTCCCAGTGCCGCCGCCACCAGTTCGCCGAGTGCAGGCTGTACGGCATTTCCGCGGCCCACCACTCGGCCAGGTGCGCGGGGACCGGGTCGTCAATCTCGCTCAGGAACCCGGCCAGGGTGATGCCCACCGGACCGCCCGGCTTGATGAACCGGGCGAGGTAGTTCAGGTACAGGTCGTCCGTGCCGTAGTACATGAAGGAGTCGATGGACACGACGGCGTCGAAGAATCCCTCGGAGAACGGCAGCGACCGGGCGTCGGCGCGGATCGGGAAGACGCCGTCCTCGATACCGGCGTCCCGAACCCGCTGGATGTTCTCCGAGGCGCTGAACCACAGGTCTGTCGCCCAGACCTGCACGCCGAATTCGCGGCGGAGGAAGACCGACGAGAGAGCGCGCCCGCAGCCGAGGTCCAGCACCCGCATACCGGGCCGCAGGTCGAGCGCCTCGGTGAGCCATTCGGTCAGCCAGAGGGGGTTGGCTCCGCCGCTTACGCCGGCAAGTACCCACTCGGGGTGGTAGCCCGAGGCGCGGGGGAACCGGTCAGAGATCAACCGCTCGTCCACGGCCATGCGCCCCTCCTGGCCGAACGATGATTCGGCAGAATCGCACCTGTCTAAATCACCTTGGCTTTCTGGCTAAGCCCGGTCAAGACCAGGACACGAATTGTCCAGGTTTCCGAAGCGATATTCGGCCCCGAGTCGGGTGGCCAAATCCGGATCGTGATCAGAGGGCAATCGTCGATCACATCTCCCTGAGACAGGATTTCCGCCGGAGCCGTTGTCTCGTACATGGTTCATTCTGGCTCCGAGATCATCCACGGGGGATCAGGAAGTCGAGGAGGCACCCTCTGCGCAAAACCGGTCGCGCGGGTCCCGGCACCGGAATGGTGCACGGTGCGGAGATCTCTCCGGTCAGAGACGGTTCATCGGGGAGACGCCGTCGCTGGAGCCAGTGCAGTCGTGCCAGCGCCTCCTCGGCCACCGATCGCTGATTGGCTGCCGCGGCCTGCTGCAGGTCGTCATACAGCTCCTGCGGCACGTTCTCCAAGACGAGATCCGGCATAGGATAGCCTTCCGTGCGGCTGGGTTCGTAGACAGGGCGTCCTCCATGATCTGAAAAGGTCCAGATCAAACCGGAGAACTTCATCGGGCCCCTTGGAGTGATTACTGTCTCAACCTCCCTATCCTCTCGGAATGAACCCGGGAACACCGGTCTCCACAACGGCATTAAACCTGACCTGCAACTTGATTCCTTCGCTAATCTCCCGCACGGCCTCTTCAGGAAGGGTGGAGACTTCAAAGTTCTCCTTGATCCGGCTGGGGGTCTTCGAGGTGGTCAGGAGGGCCGTCCCGCGCTGGATGGCCCAGGCGAGCAAGACCTGCGCCGGGGTCTTGTTGACTCGCTTGGCGATAGCGGTAATGACAGGATCTTCCAGCAAGTTGGGCTTGCTACTATGCCCCAGCGCTGCGAACGCTTGCAACACGATGCCATTCTTTCTGCAATAGTCCAAAAGGTCCCATTGCGGGAGATACGGATGGGATTCGACGTGAACAACCGCAGGCTTGATCCTCGCCGCTTCGAAGATCTCTTTCACCTGGGCCAGGCTGACGTCGGATAATCCGATGGCCTTGCACTTGCCCTCGTCCACCAGACCCTCCAACGCCCTCCATGTATCCAGCAACGTCACCCCTTTGTCATAAATCACATTGCCATTCGCATCCCTCGGGTCTTGCTCGTCTCCAGGTTGGAAGGCAAAGGGGGTGTGGATGAGATAGAGATCGACGTAGTCGAGTTGGAGTTTCTTGAGACTGGCCTCGAAGGCGGGTTTGACGCGTTCAGGACGATGATTGTTATTCCAGAGTTTCGTGGCGATAAACACTTCCTCCCGCTTGATCTTCCCCGCCTTGAACACCTCCTGCATCGCTTCGCCGACCTCCTTTTCATTTCGGTAGCGTTCCGAAGCGTCGAGCTGGCGAAATCCTGCCTCCAGCGCCGCCTTGGTCGCGGTTCTGGTTGCCACGGGGTCGGGAATCAGTGTGCCAAAGCCGAGGGCGGGGATAGCGCCGGATCCATTGTTGAGGGCTATCCTCGTATAGCGAAGGTTGTCGCTCTCTACCATTGTTCCATCCCTCCGACTACCGAGCCCGGCGGTGTCCGGTCGCTGACGCTCCCGGCTTGCCTGTTCGATCAAACCCATCCATCCTTCGGCGCCTCGGCACCGAACCAGCGTTCCGTGATCACTTTCTTTCGCGTGTAGAAAGCAACGGCGTCAGCACCCTGCGCATTGAGATCACCGTAAATCGAATTCTTCCAGCCGCCGAACGGAAAGAACCCCATCGGCGCCGGCACGCCGACATTGATGCCGAGCATCCCGGCCTGGATGCGTTCGCGGAAGGTGCGGGCCGCTGCGCCGGATTGCGTGAAGAGGGAGGCCGTGTTGCCGTATCGGCTGCGGTTCGTCAACGTGATCGCCGCGTCCAGGTCCGGGGCGCGCATCACGCTCACCACCGGGCCAAAAATCTCCTCCCGGCCGACGAACATCTCCGGTGTCACATCGTCGAAGACCGTCGGCCCGATGAAGCAGCCGCGCGGCCTGTGGGGGACGGTTTGGGAACGGCCGTCGAGGCGAAGCCGGGCTCCTTCCGTCACCCCGCGCTCGATCGCAGCCCGGATCCGCTTTTCCTCCTTTGGGTTCACCACGGGACAGAGCGTCGCGGTGTCGTCCAGGCCGTCTCCCAGTTTGAGTTCACCCGCCGAGCGGATGAAGGCATCGACGACGGCGTCCTGTCGCACTCGATCGCCGACCGCCACCAGCACGCTCCCGGCAAGACAGCGCTGTCCCGCAGAGCCGAAGCACGATCCAATCAGGGCGGGCAGGCTGCGCTCCAGGTCGGCATCGGGCAGGACGATCAGATGGTTCTTCGCTCCGCCGTGTGCCTGAACGCGCTTGCCGTGAGCCGCTGCGGTGCGGTAGACCGACTCCGCCACTGCCGACGTGCCGACGAAGGAAACTGCCTGGACATGCGGGTTGGCGATGAGCCGTTCGCTTACTTCCTTGCTGCCCTGCACCACGCCGACGACACCCGGCGGCAAGCCGGCATCAGCGAACAGCTCGACGAGTCGGGTGCCGGTGAGCGGTGCCTTCTCGGCAGGCTTGAGGAGGAACGTGTTCCCGCAGGCGACGGCGACCGACATCATCCACAGCGGAATCAAGGCCGGGAAATTGAACGGCGGAATGCCGACCACCACACCCATAGGTTCGCGGATGGCATGGCAGTCGACGTCCCGCGAAATGTCGGTCAGCGTCTGTCCCATCAGCTGGGAGGGAATGCCGCAGGCAAATTCGACGACGTCAAGCCCGCGCCGCAGCGAGCCGTGCGCCTCGCTCAACAGCTTGCCGTTTTCGCGGACGATGCTGTGTGCCACGTCCGAGAAGTTCTTTTCCAGCAGCTCCCGGAACTTGAACAGGACGTGAGCCCGATCCGGCGCCGGAGTGGCGCGCCAGCCAGGGAAGGCACGGGCGGCGGCAGCGCATGCCTCGTCCACCTGCTCCGGCGCGGCCTCGCGCACCGGCGCCAGCATCTCGGCCGTGTCCGCCGGATTGTAGATGTCGCGGCTCGTGTTCCCACGGCCCTCGACCCAGGTTCCGCCGATCAGGTTCAGCGCGGAAGCCGAACGCGAGGACGTTGCAGGCGACCGATCAGGGGCAGCAATGGTGCTCATGAAGTCCTCCGGAAGCTGGAGAGTCTGTTCACGGACGTTCTGTCGAGGCCGCTCAGTCTGCTGTCGAGCGACAGGGTAGCGGTCGGTTCAGCGATTCACCACGCTCATGTCCTCGTAGCGCTCCCCGCTGGCCGCGCCTTTCGGTGCCGCCTCGTTGATGCGTTCCAGGTCCTCGCGCGTCAGGGCGATCCCGAGCGCGGCCACGTTCTCCTCCAGGTTTTTGCGGCGCTTGGTGCCAGGGATGGGAACGAGCCCCCCCCTGGGCCAGGAGCCACGCCAGGGCCAACTGGGCCGGCGTCACGTTTTTCGTGGCGGCGATCTCCTTCACCCGGTCCACGAGTTCCAGGTTCTTCGGGAAGTTCTCTCCCTGGAACCGCGGCCTGTGGCGACGCCAGTCGTCCTGTGGCAGATCCTCGAAGCGTCGCAACTGGCCGGTGAGGAAGCCGCGGCCGAGCGGGCTATACGCGACGAAGCCGATGCCCAATTCCCGGACGGTGGGGATGAGTTCGTCCTCTGGGTCGCGGCTCCACAGCGAATACTCGGTCTGCAGGGCGGTGATCGGGTGTACGGCATGCGCCCGGCGGATGGTCGCGGGCGCCGCCTCGCACAGGCCGAGGTAACGCACCTTCCCCTGCCGCACCAGTTCCGCCATCGCGCCGACGGTCTCTTCGATGGGAACCTTTGGATCGACACGGTGCTGGTAATAGATGTCGATGTGATCAATCCCCAACCGTCGGAGCGAGCCGTCGCAGGCCTTCGCACGTGCTCCGGCCGGCCGTCTATGCCCCCTCCCCCCTTACCGTCCGTGCCGCTCACGAAGCCGAACTTCGTGGCCACCCTCACTTCGTCACGCCGGCCGCGGATCGCCTTGCCGACCAGCTCCTCGTTGGTGAACGAGCCAGCCGATCTCAAGACCGGTGCGGCCGTATCGCCGCTTGGGCAGTTTGCCGGAGGCGGCCTTCTCATCCGCCATCACCGGCAGGTTGGCGATGCTTGCCGCGGCCACACCCGTCGCCCCGAGCCGCATCATGTCCCGGCGAGAAAGGTTCTGCGCCATCAGACATAGCCTTGCTCCTCTCCTTCTGCTGATCAAGCATGGAAAGCGACCCGGTTTCGGCAACGAATTCAGTCTACAGTGCAAGTGGCGGCGGTCAACAACCGAGTGACGCTCCGCCTCCGCGACGGCGGCGGAGCCGGTGAAATGAGCCGTCGGGCGCGGTAGAATTCGTCTGGAGGATCAGCCATGCCGATGCACGACTGGAAACGGGTTCCGGCCACGATCTACCACCACTTCCACCAGCAATGGACGATCTCGATCTGCGACGCACTCAACGCCGGGCTGTTGCCGCCGGGGTATTCCGCGCTCGTGGAACAGTACTCGTCCGGTCTCTATCCCGACGTGCTGGCGGTGCAGCGCCGGACTTCGAAGCCCTCCAACCCCCGCGCCGAGACGACGACGCTCGAGGCCCCTCGCACGCGGATGGTTGTTCATCCCCGAGAGGGCAGGTTCCACGAGCGGGCCAACCGGGTCGTCATCCGCCATCACCTGGGCGATGTCGTTTGCGCCATCGAGGTCGTGTCGCCGGGGAACAAGGCCGGCAAGATTGCCATCCGGGAATTCGTGTCGAAAGCGGTCGACTTCCTCAGACGCGGGATCAACCTCCTGGTCGTTGATCCATTCCCGGCTGGGCCGCAAGATCCCCAGACCCTGCACAAACTGATCTGGGACGAGTTCGACGAAGGCGTGCCGTTCGACACTTCCCGCCGACGAGCCGCTCCTGCTGGCTTCCTACCGTGCGGCCGCGCCGCTGGTGGAATTCACCCCGGAGGCGTTCATCGAACCGCTGCGCGTGGGGGCCGAGCTGCCGGACATGCCGGCCTGGCTGGACACCGATCTGTACGTGAACGTGCCGCTCGAGCCAACGTACAGGGCGGCCTGGGATGTGTGCCCGGCCGACTTCCGGCACCTCGTCGAACACGGCGCACTGCCGGACGAGAACTTGCCGCCGGGATGAGAACCGCACTCGTAAGGCAGGGATGCCAGGAGAAGCACGCCGCTGACCCCACCATCCACCAGCGGTTCGCCGCCGAGGCGGAGATCACCGGGGGGCTTGAGCACCCAGGCGGGCCGCGGTGGCGATTGAGTCGCCGCCGGGCCCACCGTTGCTAAGCGGTTGGCCGCGGATTCGCTTCACTTCGAAGCCAAGCGCATCTGACTCGCTCCCACGGTCCCCGTGGGAGCGTCGTCCGGGACGCTCTGCGTCCCTTGCCTTGTCCATGGGAGGACGCGGAGCGTCAAAGACGGCATTCCCACGCAGGAGCGTGGGAACGATTTTCCGGAAAGTGAACCAGAACCCTGGCCACGTGGTTAGCGTCGTCGAGAAGCGGGCGTCGCCGCGCGCGATGCGGAGTACGTCCTGGCGGACTGTCCGGCCGCGGTCAATGGGTCTGGGTCAGTTGGACGTTGTCGATGAAGGCGGTGTTGTCGCCACCGGCGCTGTCCAGTCCCTGGAAGGTGATGGTGTGCGATCCGGCACTGACCGTGAAGGTGGCCGTCAGGCTGGAGTAGCTGGTGCCCGAGGGCTTGAACGTGCCCGCTGCCACGCCGTCGACCAGCACCCGGAAGTCCTGGCGCGAGGCCTGGAAGTTGGCTCGCTGGGCGGCGCTGAAGGTCAACTGGTAGGTGCCGGCCGCGATGCCGGCGACTGTCTGGCTGAAGGAGCCGGTCCCCTGTAGGAAGCCGACCTGGGTGCCCTCGGGAGCGTTGGGGTTGGCGGCGGTGAAGCCGCTGCCGTTGCCCGCCACGCCGGCATTGCCGGCGAAGGTCCAGGGGGTGCCGACCGGGCGGTACTGGAAGCCGCTGCCCACCACTGGCGACTCGAACCCGGCGTCAGAGAGACTGGCGGCGAGAACTTGTGTCAGCCGGACGTTGTCGATGAAGGCGGTGTTGTCGCCACCGGCGCTGTCCAGTCCCTGGAAGGTGATGGTGTGCGATCCGGCACTGACCGTGAAGGTGGCCGTCAGGCTGGAGTAGCTGGTGCCCGAGGGCTTGAACGTGCCCGCTGCCACGCCGTCGACCAGCACCCGGAAGTCCTGGCGCGAGGCCTGGAAGTTGGCTCGCTGGGCGGCCTGGAAGCTCAGTTGATAAGTGCCGGCCGCGATGCCGGCGACTGTCTGGCTGAAGGAGCCGGTCGTCTGCAGGAAGCCGACCTGGGTGCCCTCGGGAGCGTTGGGGTTGGCGGCGGTGAAGCCGCTGCCGTTGCCCGACACGCCGGCAGTGCCGGTGTAGGTCCAGGGGGTGCCGACCGGGCGATACTGGAAGCCGCTGCCCACCGACGGAGACTCGAAGCCTCCCTGCTGCAGGCCGGTGGTGGCCGCGTTCACCTGCTCGGTGAATCTCTGCGCCTGTCCACGAAGTTCGGGTCGCCGCTGTAGACCGCGGCGATGACGTGGCCGCCCGCGGCCGTGAAGCTGGTCGTGAACGTCGCCGTGCCACCGCGGCCGACCGCGGCGGTCCCCAGTACCACGTTGCCGTCCCGGAACGTGACCGTGCCGGTCGGCGTGCCGGCCCCCGGGGCGACGGCGGCCACCGTGGCGGTGAAGGTCACGGCCTGGCCGGTGGCGGCCGGGTTGGCCGACGAACCCAGGGCGACTGTGGTCGAGGCGCGGTTGACGGTCACATCCGCAATCCCAGTGCTGTCGCCGAAGTTGCCGGTGCCCGCGAAGGAGGCGATCAGCTCGTGGTTGCCGAGGCCCAGCGACACCCGGATGGTGGCCTGGCCGGCGTCGTTGACTCGCGCGGTGGCCAGGACCGTGGTGCCGTCGAGGAAGGTGACGGTGCCCGTCGGCACCCCCGCATCCGAGGTCACGGTGGTCGTCAGCGTCACCCGCTGGCCGGAGACGGCGGTCGCGGTCGATGGGCTGAGCGTCGTTAACGTCTTGACGGCGGTAGTCCCCGTGGAGTTGTTCACCAGCACGCCGACGGTGCTGGAGGAGGAGTTGGTAGCGACCAGGTCCACGAGCCCGTCGCCGTTCAGGTCGGCCGCCGCCACGCCCTCGGGGTCATTGCCGCCGGTCAGAAGGTCCAGCCGCAGATTCGGCTGGAAGGTACCGTCTCCGTTGCCGAAGAACACGGAAAGATCGCCCGTGAGGGCCCCCAGTTGATCCGCCACGGCAGCGTCTATCCGGCCGTCGTTATTGAAGTCGCCCAGGGCCAGATCGCCACTCCCGTCGGGTTGAGCGGGGGCGAGGATGGGACCCTTGAAGGTGCCGTCGCCGTTACCCAGCAGCACCCCGACTTGAAAAGCGTCGCTATCGAGAAACGAGACACTCTTGATCGCCAGGTCGAGCTTGCCATCGCCGTTGACGTCGGCCACGGCCAGGGACGAAGGCGTGAAGTTCTGGCCGCTGGCCGTAAAGACCAGGGGCCGCGTGAACGTGCCGTTGCCGTTGCCCAGCAGCACGCTGACGGTGTCGGTGAGTTGTTGCGCCGCCACCACGTCGAGCCGGCCGTCGCCGTTGAAGTCACCGACCGCGACTGCGCGGGGCCGCGCCGACGGCCAGGTCGACCCGGGGCCGGAAGGTGCCGTCGCCGTTGCCCAGCAGCACGCTGAGAGTGCCGCTCGAGATGTTCGCCGTCACCAGGTCGAGGGCGCCATTGCCGTCAAAGTCGCCGGCCGCGACGGAGACGGGGGTCTGGCCGACGCTGAGGATCAGGTGGTTCGGCTGGAACGAGCCGTCGCCGTTGCCCAGCAGGACTTCCACCGCAGGGCCCGCGGGGCCAGAGGTGTTCAGGGCGATGTCGAGCAGGTGGTCGCCGTTGAAGTCGCCCACCGCCTCCGACCCGGCGTTGCCGGTGGCCAGGCCGCTGTTGAGGACGTTGGTGGTGACAGCCGGCTGGAACGAGCCGTTGCCGTTACCCAGCAGCACACTCACGGTGCTCTGGGGAGGTAGAAGACGGTCCCTGGTTGACGACCGCGAGATCCGGCTTGCCGTCGTTGTTGAAGTCCGCCACCGTGACCGCGTGGGGAAGGACGCCGACCGGGAAAGTGACCGCGGGTGCAAAACTGAGAACGGTACGATCTTCCAATGCTTCGAGCGTCAATTTGCGCCTGCTGGGCCGACCGCGACAGCGGCCGGGACTTCTTCAGCAAGCGTTGCAACCTGGACAGTGCCATGAGATGAAGCCTCCGAGAAAGAAAAAACAGGGACGAACGCCCCCACGGCGGGGGAGCGGGAACACGATGCTCGGGCGCGCAGTACCGCCTGGCCGGGCGATCGACTTTTCGCTGCCAGGCTAATGAGATGAGTGAGTTCCGTAGAGCGTTACCAATCTGCCCGTGGAGAGTTTCGCTCGAGTCGCCCCCCTCCTTCGTGGTGACCAGCGATTGACACCTTGTTCTCCCCGTGCAAAAGAACGGTGATGTCGCCGGCGGGCTCGCCACACGTGTGCGGATGTCCGCAAAGGCTGGCTATGAGTGACTACGGAGCTTGCTGGCTCAATCTAGCGCCAGGGGGCGCTTATCCCATTGGCAGCGCACCGCCGCGCGGGTTGTCCCTGAAATCTTGCGTCCGCCGGCCCCCGCCGCGATAAGATAAGAGGCGCTCCGCAGCCCGAGGACGGCCTCGAAGTGGTAGGGTAGGCCAGGCGGGCGCCCGGAACTCGCATCTCGACGGGCGCGAGCGAACCATTTTCTGCTCGAGACAACTCCAACGGCAATGGGGCGACGAGGCGGTTCAGCTTGGACTTGGACCCGGAAATGGTCGCATTCCGAAGTCATCTGGTTTCAGTGGGGATCAAAAGGAATTTTCATTCTTTCCGCTATTTCCAGTCGCCAATCGCGGGCGGCACGCAGTACAGGGAGAGAGGCCCAGCTCGCCGACGAAGTACGTCCGGGGTCGTGGTTAGGAAGACCAAAGCAAGCAGCCGTCGATCAGCACCGTTATGAGTGTTCGGCCAGCGGAGACGTATCGTACCGGGCTAAAAGATCGGCCGGGTCACGGTAGATGGCGATGCAGCCGGCGGCGCGGAGATCGGCTTCCGGGAAGCCGCCGCAGAGGACTCCGATGGTGCGCAGCCCGGCCTTCCCCGCGGCCTCGGCGTCGTAGGGAGTGTCGCCGATGACGATCACACGCTCGGGCGAGACCTGCCCCAGCCGTCCCAGCGCGGCCTGGAAGATGTCGGGATGCGGCTTGGACTTCTCGGCGTCATCTGACGAGGTTTCCGCCTCGACCAGGTCGCCGATGCCGGCGATCTTCTTGTACGTTTCCAGCTCGTCGCCCTTCGCCGACGACGCCAGCGCGATCCGCTTGCCATCGGCCCTCAGCCGCTCGAACAACTCACGCACGGCCGGGAAAGCTCGTACACGGGGCAAGAACTCGCGCTTGAAAAGCACCGACCGGTAATCCTCGATCTCCTTGCCCTGGCGGTCCACCACGTCTGCGGGCAGAAGAGCCGGCAAAAGCTGGTCGCCCCCCTTGCCAATCTGGCTCCGCACCCGGTCGAACGGGAAATCATAGCCAAATTGCCGCAGCGCCAGCTGCCAGGCTTCTGCATGCAGATCAACCGAGTCTACCAGCGTTCCATCAATGTCGAAAATGACAGCCTCAACCATGGCGGTTCCTCCCAACGGCAAAATGGACGTTCGACCGAGAGGGACCGGCAAAGCCGATGCCGAGGGCAGGGCTCCAAGCGCGAGCTCGCACCAGAGACACGCCCTCCTTGCCCCTTTTTACGTTTTTTGGACCTGCTTTGTAATTTCTGGACGCGTCAGGATCCTGGCTGCTGCCAAACCCGGCCCGAACAATCACTACGAGCCCTGCCATCAGAACCCTTCATCTAATGTCTTAGCTGTTTTGCCTAGGTTCACTATCCTGGCATGGAGTTTGCCAAGAAGGGTGAGCCTCTAAGGCTTCGCTCTCGCAACATTCCCATGATCACTAATCACCGGGGACTGAGATCATGAACCCGATGACTCGTATCGCCGCGATTGTGTTGACACTTTCCTTCGGGGCCACGTCGCTCCCGGCCCAAGAGACTTCTTGCGGACCCTTGTCCAGGCTGGTCCGGCGCATTCGCCAGCATCACTCAGCGGCTTCGTGTGCCGGGCCGGTCACCGTGCAGGCCACGGCGCAATCGCCCGCGCCGGCACCCGCGTCAGACTGCGACTGCAGCACCGGCTCCGACCCCTACGGTTTCGCCGCGATCCTTAACCAGCACCGCGCCGCGGCCGGTTTGCAGCCCGTGGCTTACGACCCGAACCTGTCGTCCTGGGCCAGCCAGAACAACGCCGTGCAGTGCCGCCGGGGAATTGGCCATCATGTGAACCCATGTTGCTTCCAGAACTGCGGCTGGAATTACGCTGATGCCCAGTCAGTTGCCCAGGGCTGGATGAACTCGCCGGGCCACCGCCAGAACATGCTGTCGCCGTCGATCACGCGGTTCGGCATTGCCATGGGTCCGGGGCCGTACTGGACCTTGAACGCACGTTAGAACAGCAGCGGTGAAGGGGCCATCTACCGAAAGCAGCCTGTCGTCCCGTTTCTCATGGGGTGGAAGAGAAGGGGATCGGCAGAGAGGTCATCAACCAGATCATCGCCGTGGCCAAGAAAGCTGGGGTGAAGACGATACCATGGAGGCCACCCGATCGGCGGAAGATGTCGGCTACAAGCTCTGGCCGCGGTTCGGGTTCGACGCGCCCATTCCGGACGATCCGAGGGATCGCCTCCCCGCCATACTCAAGGATGCCAGGCGAATCTCCGATCTGTACATGATGCCGGGCGGTCCGGGGTGGTGGGGCGAGCACGGGCGGACGATCAAGCTGGCGAGGAACCTGGAAGCGAATGTCTTGGCAGCCAGAATCCCACGGGCAGGGGATTGGAGCCTCGCCCCGGAGCCCAGTTATCAGGCACGGAACGCAATCGCCGCCGCTGTGAAGCGACTCCAGACCGAGCTCGACCAGCTCCCCGGTGTCACGCTCAAACGGAATGGCTCGGCCGCGATGATCGCCGACATGGGGGCGGAAGTTGCTGGCAGAACTCCGATGGGCTACCACTCGCGCAGCAAGACCCTTTTGATCAACGAGCGAAGCCGCTTCTGGAATGACGTCAAAGGCAACATGAAGCGGCTCAAGAAACAGGGCATCTTCGCCACGGGAAGGCCCGAGCATCTTGAACTCCATGAAACCGGACATGCCCGACACCATCTCTCCTCGGAAGAACGGTATAATGAAGTCAGGTCGATGGGCTGGCCCACGGGAGAGGATCAGGCCCTGGCTCGTCAACTTTCCGCGCGGGCGGCGAATAGTCCCATCGAGTTTGTGTCCGAGTTCTATGCGGCCAAGCGGTTGGGCGTTGCCCTGGATGACGAGCTCGAGACCAAACTGCTTTTGCTCTACCAGTTTCTAGGCGGTCCCCAATGGTAACGCTTCCCTGGTGTACTTACTGCAAGCACGTCGCCCTCGAGGAGAAGACTCGCGCGAATGGCGAGAAGTATCTTCCCTGCGCAGCGTTTCCCAACGGCATTCCCGACGAGATCCTCGCGGATCAGTTCAAGCACGATAAGCCCTATCCCGGCGACCACGGCATCCAGTTCGAAAGCGCCACACCCGTCCCGCAGCTCCCCAAAACCCGTCGGGCTGCGAGGACTTGAATCCCGGCGCGCCAGCGATTTTTGGGGGCCTATTGATTAGACTCTATCGGAAGCGGAAATCCAGCTTGAGGCCGTAGAGCCAGGGCAGGCGCGGGGAAAACGACTGGCCGACCGAGGGAAAGGGTAACGTATTGAAATGGACTGGTCTATTAAATTATGGCGGTATATTGGAAGCCCATCGGGAGGAGCGCTCACGAAAAGACGTGTTTTCGGTGGCAAGGCCGGCTTGGATATCGCCAGAATTAATTACACATCTGGTGGCGGATGAGCAGCGGAATTCCGCCGATTTGAAGCGGCACGTATAAGAAATAGGCGCATCAAAATCGCTCGCGCACCGGGACCGACAATTCGGCAACGTTAGCGTTAACCACGCTCTCACCAACTTCTTGACCTGTCTCACTCCAGCGGGCACGCTCCGGTCATTGATCCAGCCTGGTCACTGCGGAAGGAGGATCGACGTGGATGGGAACATGGGCTTCCAGAGGCGGTGTGCTGGGACACGCAACGTGCTGGGCTTGAGGATCGTTTTCCTGGTCGGTTGGCTTGGTGGCGTTGCTTGGGCCCAGACCCACGCTGCCGGGCCGCTCCGCCGCCTGGAATCCAACCCCAGGTACTTCACCGACGGCTCGGGCAAGGCTGTCTTGCTCGTCGGGTCGCACAACTGGGGTAACTTCCAGGATAACGGCCACCGCGTGTCCGTGGGGCAAGACCCGCCGTCTCCTTTCGATTTCGACGGCTACCTCGATTTCCTCCAGAAGCACAACCACAACTTCTTCCGCCTCTGGCGGTGGGAGGCGCCGAAGTGGACCGACGCCCAGCCGGCGGGAACCGTCAAGTTCTGCCGGCCTCATCCCTGGAAGCGAACCGGGCCCAACCTCGCGGCCGACGGCAAGCTCAAGTTCGACCTCGAAGCCTTTCGACCCCGAGTATTTCGACCGGCTGCGAGAGCGCGATCTCCAAGGCCGGCGAACGAGGCATCTATGTCTCCGTCATGCTCTTCGAGGGCTGGGAGATGCAGTTCACCGACGCCTGGAAGTACCACCCGTTCCACGGCCCGAACAATATCAACGGCGTCGATGCCGACCCCGAAGGCAGGGGCCTGCTCTACAACCAGCTCGGCGACGATGCGATGGGGAAGAAAGTGCTGGCCTTGCAGGAGGCCTACCTGCGCAAGGTGATCGACACGGTGAACGACCTGGACAACGTGCTTTACGAGGCTTGCAACGAGTCCGGGGCGTACGGCCTGAAGTGGCAGTATCACGTCATCGACTTCGTGCACGCGTACGAAGCGAGCAAGCCCAAGCAGCACCCGGTCGGCATGACGTTCATGTATCCAGGAGGAACGAACCAACAGCTCGTCGACAGCCCGGCCGACTGGATCTCGCCCAACCAGGGCACGCCGGCCGAGGATTACCAGATACAAGCCCTCGGCCCGGTACCTCGGCAAGGTGATCGTCAACGACACCGACCATCTCTGGGGCCACACCGGGGGCGATAGCGTGTGGGTCTGGAAGAGCTTTCTCCGCGGGCTGAACGTGCTCTTCATGGAGGAGCTGCTGCCAAGCCCGACCTGGCAAGACTCGGCGAGAACGGCGATGGGCCAGGTTCGATCGTGGGCGGGCAGGATCGACCTGGCTCGCATGACTCCGGCCCCGGAGCGCGTCAGGCACCGGCTATTTGCTGGCACACGCCGACGGCGCGGAGTTTCTTGCCTATCAGGACGGTAGCCAGGGCGAGTTCTGGATCGACCTGAAAAACGCGCCGGGGACTTACACGGTGGAGTGGTTTGATACGACAAACGGAAAAACGCTGCCCGGCAAGCCGATCCAAGGAGGCGGCCGGCGCGTCCTCACAACGCCGTTTCCAGGACCGGCGGCCGTGTACCTGAAACGGTCCGCTGGCGGATGACCTGGTGCGACGTGGCGCGAACCGCGCCGCCCTTCATGGCAAGTGCTGAGTGCTGAGTGCTGAGTGCGAAAGTGCGGAAGTGCTGAGTGCGTGGAAGAAGAACCGTCGTGAATGGGTTTGCCGCTTTGTGTTGCTCAGCACTCAGCACTCAGCACTCAGCACTCATTACCGAACGCCCATGGGGATGTTGACCGGTTTACCGTCAAGCTCGACGCTCAAGGTGCCGTCAACATCACCCTTGGGGAATAGCGGCGGGCCTTCCGGAGTGACGAGTGCATCTCCCTCGGACTTGAGCGGGACTTTCTTCTTGCCGACGGTGAGGGTTCCCGCGGAGGGCGCTGGTGTAATCGGGGTCGAGGCGTCCTTCAGAAAGTAGAAGGACACCTCGCCGGTCATCGGCGTCGTGGCCGAGGAGCCCGGTTTCTTGACCACTTCCACATAGCCGGCATTGGCGGGTAAACGAACGAGATTGCCGCCATGAGGCGGCGGGGGACCGGAATCGGAGAGGTTGGGACCGCCTCCGCAGCCGATCAGCGTGGCGGTTGACATCAAGCACAAGAAACAGGCTCGGGCGAACCTGGGCATGGTCACAATCCTCGGGAAGGCTTTGGGTCGTCTCTAGGGTGCCGCGGTTCGCCCGGCTTATCCGAGCAAGAATCTCAGTAGGAGTCGGCGCTCACAACCTCGCCGCCGGCGCGGGTGGAGAGTTGCTGGTACACGCCCAGTTGAGCGGAGACGCCGTTCAAGCTGTGCAAGAGATAACTGCCGGACTTGATGGCCGGAGGCGTCGCCGAGACGGTGACGAAGGACGTATTGTCGGGCATCGAATCGCCATAACTGTCGGCGTTGCCCGAATTGAACGTCCAGTTGCTGATCGAGTTCTTGATGAACCGGACCGAGCCATCGCAGAAGGCGAAGTTGGCGCCACCGGGGTGAAGACTGCCGGCAGCGGTTGGGTAATAGTAGCTATCGCTCTTGAGCGACGTGTTGTTGCCATTGCCCTGGTTCAAGGGGTAAAGCGTGGTGAAGAGGGTGTCGTACCACCGGCCCGAGTTCCAGGAGTTGTCGGAGATCGCGTAGCCCGGATCAAGCCTGAGAAGCAGCCCCTTGCTGTGCTCGCCGAAGAGGAACGTGTTGCTGGTTCCATCGGTGATGGCGGAGATCTTGACGCTGCTGTCGTTGTAGATCACACCGTTGAAAAACCCGAGGACCGAGGTAGGCATGAGGTTGGAATAGCCGAAGGTGAATGTACCCGCGTTACCGCCGTAGCTTGTGAACGCTTGTTGCCATGAGCCGGGCGGAAGCGGGAAAACGGCGTCGAGATTGCCGGAATCGATCAGGTTGAAGCTCCAACCCGGGATCACACCAAAGCTGGAAGCACGTGTCGCGGGAAGCTGAATGGTATCGTTCGAGATATCGCTTGGGCAGATGAGCGAGCTCACGCGCACGCCGCCGACCGTCAGGTTGGCGACGTCCGCGGACATGAGGTTGAAGTTGATGGCGTTGGCCATGGCACCCTGCTCGAAGTACGGCAGCATCCGCACAAAGCAACTGAAGTTCTCGGGATAAGTACCCCAGTGCGGGGGATTGAAGCCATTGAGACCCGAATAAGACCCACCGGGGAAGGTGGTGTTGGCAGATTCATAGTTGTTGGCGGCCAGGGCCATTTGCTTGAGGTTATTGGTACACTGGGCGCGGCGGGCGGCCTCGCGGGCCGACTGAACCGCCGGCAACAAGAGCGAGATCAAGACGGCGATGATCGCGATCACCACCAAGAGCTCGATCAGGGTGAAACCCCGAATTTGGCGAGGCTTGTCCACGAAGGTCATGGTCAGTAAACTCCCCAGAAAAAGAAAGCATTGGTGTCGAAACCAACGAATTTGATGCGGAAGCCAAGGAGGATCACAGAGGCTTGTCACGGCCCTCGATGAGAAGCCGTCGGATGGTTCGGGTCGGTCAACTCAGGAAGAAGCGGAGAGATCGCCACCGCGGCGAGAGGAGCCGCTGAACGATGCGACAACAGTTTACACATGCATTCCGAGATTGTTGTGAAGAACCGATGAATTTCCGAAAAATAAGGCGGCGACCAAGGAGCCCGGGACATAAAAAAAGCCCCCGGCGTAAGACGCCGAGGGCTTTACGGGGAGCTCCGAGACACGTCCGGCCATTGATCCGGGTGCCACGGTCTGCTCCACTTCAGTTACCCAATCGATCACCAGACTCGGTGAGGCCGAGCATGAGCTTCTGTAACGCCTGGCTTTCAAGCTGGCGGACCCGTTCGCGGGTCAGGCCGAGGTTTTCACCGACCTCGCGCAGGGTCATGGGCCGGAACGGATCGAGGCCGAAACGCATGCGGATCACGGCGGCCTCGCGATCTTCGAGTGCGTCGAGGCGATCGAAGATGCGGTCCAGGTCGTCGGCCTCGATCATCTGGTCTTCCGGCGGCTTGATGCGTTCGTCGGCGAGCACTTCACCCAGCACCGTCCCCTCGTCGTCGCGGCCTTCGTTGTGCGGCATCAGGTTGTTCACCTTGATTGCCTTGGCCACGATGCCGACTTTCTTCTTCGAGAGCCGAAGCGCCTTGCCCACTTCCTCTTGCGTGGGCGCCCGGCCCAGCCGGTCAGTCAAGATTGAGGTCGCCCGCTTCCACTTCGACAGCAGGCTCACCATGTAAGCCGGCAGCCGGATCGGCTTGCCGTTATTCATCACAGCGCGGCGAATCGACTGCTTGATCCAGTAGCTGGCATACGTGCTGAACCGCGTCTCCATCAAGCCGTCAAAGCCCTCTACGGCTCTCATCAGACCGAGGTTGCCCTCTTCAATCAGGTCTTCCAGGCTCAACCCTTTTCCCAGATAGCCCCGTGCAATGTTCACCACCAGGCGAAGATTCGCCTTCACCATATGGTCGCGCGCGTACGGGTCGCCCGCGGCCACCCGCTCGGCCAGCTCGCGTTCCTCATCGGCGGTCAGCAGGGGCGTGCTGTTAATGTCCTGAAGATAAATCTGCAAGGGAGACGCTGCGTTGAACTCGCGGCGCTCCGTTCGATGGGAAATCATGGCGGATGGCTCCTGAGGACTTGGCTCTCATCCCAGGTCGAAACGTGGGCATGTACGCCACGCGGGTCTTGAAGCCTGACGTGCCACGGGTCGGCGAACCGTGAAACCTCGACCTGTCCGCCCCGCCTATCAAAAGCGAGGTCTGCCACGATTAACCTAGAACATCGTTTCTTCTTGTCAATCGAGTTTATTTAAGAAATTCCGCGGGAATCAAGTGCGGAGGGAGAGTTTTCGGAACGAAGGCGGAAAGGAACTGCGCAGAACACAAAGAAGACTTGATCGAGGACGTGACGCCGGCCGATGTTTTTTACAAATTCTTCGGCGCGAGAACCGCGCTTCAGGGATGGAAAACTCCGGCCTGGCCGGGGATGGCGAGATATTGATTGATCGGCGCGGGCAGAAAAGCGCCCATCGTTGGTTTTGACGAACTTACTAGGGAAGGGACAAGGGTACGTCATGGTAAGACTTCGTGATGCGATGATGGCCATCGCGCTGGCCACCGGAGGCGTGGGCTGCGCCACGTTTTGTGACGAGTGTGACGACTTTCCCTCACCAGGCGGTCCTGGTGGCTATTCGATGATGCCGGGGACCTATACAGGGCCGCCGGCCGAGATGTCCTCGACCACGGGCGGGCCGGCAGCCATGCCCACAGATAGGACACCGTCTGGTCCGGCAGGCGCATCGGGAGCGGCGTCTCCGCGGAACGAGGCGGCACCCACGCCACCGGCAGTACCGCCGGCTACCGCCCCAGCGCAACGCGGCGGGGCAACCAGCCGGCCCACCGGTCCCTGAGCAGCCGCCAGCATCATGCCGTCGCCTGGTTCAGGTCTGGCCGTGTTCGGCCCAGCCCAGATGGTTTCACCTGCCTCGGCCACGGGCGCGCCTGCTGCCTTCGCACCCAGCCTCGACCGCTTGGCGCCGCCGGCCTGACCTTTTACCTCCGCGCCCTTCCCCCCAGATCTTACAAGAAAAGGAATTCGATCATGGCGAGGATCGCCCTAGGTTTGCTGTCGATGGCCTTGTTGCTGGGTGCGTCGGGCTGTACCTGGACGCAAACGTATCAACAATATCCGCCGGGACTGTCGGCCGATCAAGGCCACCATCATCACGATCACGGTCAAGGCCACGCCGACGAGTAGTTGACGTCGGTCGTGATTAATGATCAGTTACCAGTTGCCAGTTATCAGTTGCCAGTGAAGAAAAATACAGTGCGTATCACTGCCCGCATCAACTGGCAACTGGCAACTGGCAACTGGCAACTGGCAACTACTCATGATCAAAGCCCTGATTTTCGACTTCAACGGTGTACTGGTGGATGACGAGTCGGTCCATTTCGAGCTTTTTCGCGAGGTCTTGAAGCAGGAAGGCGTGGTGATTACCGAGCGTGATTACCACGAGCGTTATCTGGGCTATGACGACCGCGGCTGCTTTGCCGCGGCGCTGGGCGATGCGCAGCAGGCGTTCGACGAGCAGCGACTTGCCGACCTGATTGCGCAAGGCCCGGCGCTATGTCGAGGTGGCCGAGAAGGGCTTGCGCTACTTTCCGTTCGCGGCCGAGACCTTGGCGAATCTTGCCAGGCACTGGCCGATCGCGATCTGCTCGGGCGCCTTGCGTCCCGAGATCGAGTACGCCTTGAAGCGGCTGGACCGCCGAGACCACGTGGTTGCCATCATCGCGGCCGAGGACGCCCACAAGTGCAAGCCAGACCCCGCGGGCTACTTGCAGGCTTTAGACGCCTTGCGCGGCTATCTGCAAGCCACGCCCGGGTCCAGCGCTGATACCGGTTCAGCCTTCACGCCGGACTTGCAGGCAAGAGACTGCCTGGTGATCGAGGATAGCCTGGCCGGCATTCTCTCTGCAAAGGGCGCCGGAATGCACGCCGTCGGCATCAGCCATACCTACAACGCGGTCCAGCTACGCCAGTCCGGCGCTGATGCCGTGATCGACGGCCTGGAAACCTTGACTCCAGAGTGGATTAATCAGCATTTTTGAATGCGAAATCAAGGGTCTGCCAGTTGCCGGTTGCCGGTTGCTCTTTGTCATCTGTCATCTGTCATCTGTCATCTGTCATCTGTCATCTGCAATCTGCCATCTGGAATTCACAATGAACAGTCTCCGCACTGATTCTCCTCCTGGTTCGGAGGCCCCGGCTCCGACGGGTCTCTTGCTCAGCCGCGACCTGATTTTCACGTCCAAGATCACCGGCACGGCACGTGGAGCTCGGTTATCGTGTTTCGGTGGCGGGCAACGTTTCCCTGGCCAAGGCGATGATCGAGCAACAGCGGCCGCGGGCGATTCTGGTAGATCTCGCGGCGGGCGATGTGGTATCGCCAGAGAGTCTGGTCGCGTATCAACAGCTAGCAGGTCCGGAGACGCCCCTTGTCGCCTTTGGTTCGCATGTCGATACGCAGTCGCTGGCGGCGGCGAGGGCGGCCGGCTGTGCGGAGGTCATGCCGAGAAGCAAGTTCTCGGCCGAGCTGCCTGCGCTCATCCGTCGCCTGCTGGGCTAGATGCTGGCTACGCCCGGGTGGCTTGCCGTAAGGGACCGAACAATAGGGCTCAACCTTCCTCGGACACGGCGACGCCGAGCGCGGCTTCCAGGCTGGTCACGCCCGCCCGGACTTTATCGAGGGCGCAGTCGTAGAGCATTTTCATGCCCTCTTCGCGGGCAGCTTTACGAAGCTGGTCCAGGGGTACCTTCTTCTGGATGAGCTGGGTCATTCTGGGCGTGATGCGGATGATCTCGAAGACGCCGACCCTACCGCGATAGCCCAGGCGGCGGCATTGCAGGCAGCCCTTGGGCCGATAGATCACCTCGCCAGGGATCAGACCATGTTGCTCGGCGATCTCGTGGTCAACCTCGTAGGGCTCCTTGCAATGCGGGCACAGCCGGCGCAGCAGGCGCTGGGCTTCCAGCACGCGAAGGGTGCAGCCAAGCAAGAAAGGCTCGATACCCATGTCTCCCAATCGAGTCACGGCCGACAGGGCATCATTCGTGTGGATTGTCGAGAGCACGAAGTGCCCGGTCAGGGCGGCGCGAAGGCAGATCTCGGCGGTCTCGCCGTCGCGCACCTCGCCGACCATGATGATGTCGGGATCTTGCCGCAAGAAGGCGCGAAGGGCCGACGCGAACGTCAGGCCCACCTGCGCTTTGACCATCACCTGGTTCATGCCCTTGAACTTGTACTCAACAGGGTCCTCGACGGTGCTGATGTTGACCTTCGGCTCGTTGAGCAGGTTGAGGCATGAGTAAAGCGTGGTTGACTTGCCGCTGCCCGTCGGCCCGGTCACAAGCGCCAGACCGTGCGGAGCATGGATCGACTCGATCAGATCTTTCGATTGCCGCTCGTCCAGACCCAGTTTCGTCAGGTCCAGCGGAATGGCTCCTTTATCGAGAATTCGCATGACCATCTTCTCGCCGTAGACCGTGGGCACGGTGCTGACGCGAAGGTCGATCCGCTTCTCACCGGTGCGCAAGGCAATCGCGCCGTCCTGGGGAATCCGCTTTTCGGCGATATCCATCTTGGCCAGGATCTTGAGCCGCGAGATGATCATGATGAATACCTGCTTCGACGGCGGTGGCAGCTCATGGAGAACACCGTCGATCCGCAGGCGGAACTTGCATCCATCCTCGAACGGCTCCAGGTGAATATCGCTGGCCCCATTGCGCAGGGCCTGTTCGAGAATCTGGTTGACCATCCGCACGATCCGGCCGTTGGCGTCTGGCGAGGGCGCCTGGTCGAGGTTGAGAATGTTCTCGTCCTCGAGTCTCGCGCTCTTCGTCCAGGACATCGAACTTTTCGGTGCCCTCACCGATGGCCTTGCTTTGCTGATCGGCGCGGTAAAGAGCGTCGAGCCGGGCCTGGACGACCGAAAAGGGCGCGATCATCGGGTTGATACGCAGCCCGGTGAGCAGTTCGAGCTCATCGACCACGCCCATGTCTTCGGGACAGACAAAGGCCACGTCGAGCACATCGTCACGAACCACCAGCGGGCAAAGCAACTTGTCGCTGCAAAGTTTCTCGGGCAAGAGAGTGGCCAGCTCCTTGTCAACCTCGCCGGTTTCATAGTGATTGGGTATCAACGGCAAGAACAAGTCTTCGGCATAAAGGGTGGCGATTTCCTTATCCGTGATGTAGCCGCCCTTGATCAGCACGAGCTCGGGTGAAGTGTCAGCGCCGGCTTTGCCGATCACCTCTTCGATCTCGTCGATTAGCTTGGGCACGAAGTATTTGCGGCGCTCCAGAATATCGAGGATCAGAGCCCGGACGCCGGTAAACTCGAATACTGTGGGCATGATAGTTTATTGATATGAGTTTAAGGGAAGTTGTCGCGCCGCTGGAGATGAGAGTTAACGGTTAAGTGCCTGCCGGATTGCGCTGGACAGAGTGCGAGGCGGAACTTTCGCTTTCGCTTTCCCTTGCGTACCTGCCTTCGGGCTTCTGGCCGCCGGCGCCTTCGCCTGGCGTGGCTTCGAAGCCGCAAGGCTCGCGGGCTTCGTGCCCGCCTCGGACCAGCGCCTCGGGGTAGGAAAGCACATATTGGTTGCCACCAGCCTGAAGGGTCACCCCGGTCGTACGCACCTGGGCGACGCGAAGGGCTGACGGCTCGTCATCCGAACCGCGCAGGTACTGACCTTTCTCGTAAATCTGACCGCTGATGATGGCAATCTCGGTCCGGCCTTGAAGGAACGTGCCGCTCAGCGTCAATCCTTGAATCATGCCCGGGTAGGGGTCGATCTCGGTATGAGCGGAAGCTTTATCGGCCAACTCCTTGGTGGCCTCCGCCGAGCCGGGCTTGATCACAACCTCAAACGGATCTCGGAGCGTGGCCGGGCGCTTCGAGCACTGCTCGCTTGGCGAGGGATGCCGGCAGTGAGGTGCCGGGCCTTCCTTGCCGGCGGCTTGCTTTTTCGCAGGGGCGCTGTGTCTGGCCTGGTGCTGGTGCTGGTGCTTGAGCCCACCGGCTGCATGGCATAGGTGGCGTAGGCAAGCGAGGCCACCATGGTCAGCATCGGCAGCAGCTTCATCAGCTTGGACATGTTCATCGCCTCAGCTCCTTCTGTTGGTTTCTCAAGAGCTGGCCCTGTCCATCAGGCCTGTCAGCGTGAGCTGGATATTGAGCTTCAAAGGTTCTTTTTCCTGTCCTTCTTACCCATGCCCTTGGTTGAAGGGGCAAGGCTCAGGGAATCGACGCGGAGCAATCGCCGCTCGTTCTGGATCCATGTGAGCAACTCTCGAGCTCCTGATAAGTTCCCTCCAGGGTGAGGCGCAGGGCATGGCGTCGAAAGGGCCGAGAGCCTTCGCCTTGTCGGGTTTCAGGTCGACCAACTTGAGCGGGGAGGATCGGATCCGGCCCATGACGTACTGGATCAACTCGTTGAGGTCTGACTTCGCGGGCACCCGGTCCTTGTAAGCCACGAGGGACTTACGGACGACCTCGACCTCGCGCGCCGTGATGATCCGCTTCTGCTCCTTATCGATGCGGGCCTGAGTCACGGCCATCTCGTCGCTCAGTGGGCTGCAAAACAGGAAATACCAACCGGCGAGAATCGTCAGGTAGAGAACCAGGCGAAGTTTGATCGGATGGCCCAGTTGCTCCGAGCAGCAATCGGGGCAAACCAGCTTTTGAAGCGCTCTTGTTCATCGAGCTGCAATCCTTGCTAGTGGCTAGTGGCTATTGAACTACTAGTACATGTCATCTGTCTTCTCACATTGATCTACGCCTCATCGTCCCTTCCGAATCCCACATCAGTGCGTGCCGGCAGCCGACTTCGGCCCGCTTCCCTTGCCCTTCACCGCGGGCATGCAGACGACGCTGTACGAGGCGGATGGCAACTGTTTGCCCGAGGACGGTCTCGCCTGCAAGCCGGAGACGTCGATGACCGGGAACTCCTGTTTCAGAACGGGCTCGGCTCGCAGGGCCGCGATGAACTCATTGATTTCCAGTGGTATCGCGCCGTCGGTCCCCAGCGGGGTGGTGAAACTGACGACCATCTGGTTCTTGGAACTGCTCTGCTCCTTGTCCTTGATCGCGGCGGACCCCTGAAATGAAGTGACCATGGTCGTCTCGGGCATGTCAGCGGCGACCGTCTGGAGCTGCGCGGACCAGTCCACCCGGCTGACCTGAAAGCTATCGAGGGCTTTGAACCGATCTTCGAGAATTTTCTTCTCGGCCTGTAGTTTGGCTTGATCCTGGTCCTTGATCCACGGCATCGTTGCAATTTCAACCTGGGTCGACTTCAGTTGCGTATTGAGTTCCACATCACCGGCGTGGAGGAACAACGAGACACCTGCCACCAGCGCCCCTTGGAGGACCAGCTCGCCCCAGGGAATGATCTCCCGGACCGGAACAACAGGCTTGAGGCCGCGCGCCAGGTCGAGGCCTATAGCCTCGGTGAGGGGATTAGCCAGTGCCGTGCCCAGTGCCACGCTGGCCGATTCGTAGTCCGGCCTGTCGCAGCGAAGAAGCTGGGCACCTGTCCGTTCGCGGAACTCCTCGGGCTTGAGCGACAGTTTCAGGTCGGGCCGGCCGTGAACGATGACCGTATCGATCGGCAGGTGATCTTGTCATGCCGGCCCTGCATCCAGAGCATCGAGTACGTTGCCAGGATCGCGGCGGTCACATCGTCGTCGGGCAGATCAAATGTGTGCCAGAAGAGCGGTTGCATATCCGCGGCCAGCACGCCAATGGCATGGGTGCGGCCCAGGAAGAATCGAAGACGACAGCTTCGAGGCACGGGGCGTCTTTTTATGGAATGCTCCCGCACGGAACAACCCAGCCGGCGCCGGCTCGATCATGGCCACGCGAGTACCCAGGCCGATTGAGCATTTCGATCAAGCTCGGTGATGTAGACACGAGGACTGGCCGCCAGACAGGCCAGAGGATGCTTGTTCAAATCGAGCTTGATCAGGTCGATGATTCGTTCCTCGGCCCGGAGGTTGGTCGCCTGCACCGCCTCCATGAAGAGCGCCTCGGGTGCAGCCGAGCGGTTCGCGCCGGTGATCGGCACGACCGCCTGAAAAACCTTCGATTCGGGCACGGCGATCTGGACCCAGGGCCGATACTCTCTTCTGGCTTTGCCTGGTTTCTTCTGACCCGGGTCTGGTCTGGTACCCAGCCATGGTTTGAGCATCCGCTCCAGGATGATCTCCGGAGACTCACCCTCGCACGACTGACTGTCCCGGGTGACCTCCTTGCGGCCCCGAGGAGTGGTTGCCACCACGCTCAAGCTGATCTGCTTGTCCTCGATCATCAGGCCGATCGCCGGCCACAAGCCGATCTGCTTCCAGGGCTTCATGATTCAGGGCGTCCAGGGCAAAGGGGCTCTTGGTGAAACGGAGGTGGGCGACCGACTTCGGCCGCCCACTCGGGATTCAGGATCGCAACCACTTCGGCACGGAAGGCCGGAGTTGACGTCGGGCGCTTTTGCTCTCCGTCACCTGCGGATCAGCACGGCTGGTTTAGAGGGGTACGTCACCGGGCAGATCGCCGGATAGGTCGAGATCGTCGAGGCCGAGTCGAACCCCAGGTCACCCCATATAACGGTATAAGCGTAACTCGAATTCGCGTTGCGGGTCAGCGTTCCAGCTCCACTTCGGGGTTACCTGCTCAGTCAGGTGTGGTGGTGGTGGCCGCGAACTCGAAATACTGCAACGTAGGCAGCACGATGTCGAGTGGATTACCCGTTGACGAAGCCGGCGCCGTGGCGTCTGTGACAACGGCGTAAACGCCGTTCTGGGCGAGGTAGCGCTCCTGAGCCGATTGCACCGAGGACCAGAAGTTGAATGCTTCTGTCGCCTTGGATTTCTCTACGGACGCGAGGAACTTCGGCACGCCGAAGGCGGCGAGAACGCCGATGATGACGATCACGACGGCGAGCTCAACGAGGGTGAATCCTTGGCGGGTCTTGGGACGCGAGAATAGACGCTGCATGGTTCTTGGCTCCTGGACGAGATTCAATGGGTGAAACGAGACGATTTCCGACGGACGGCTTCCCCTGGAATGTGGGCACGGCCCGGCTTGGGACCAACACGTCAAAAAGGCCTTAGGTCAAACTCGGCGGACAGGCAACCGACCTCGACTTGCGCACCCGGTATCGCGACGCCAAAGAGAACGATTGAGATCCGGGGCCTGAACTGCTGCATTGGTTGGCCTGTCTGTAGGCTCGGCCGTATTTCCAGCCTTCATCGAAAAACAGCTCCGCCTTTTTGAACGCGGAGAGGTGTTGCCCCGGGGTACACTCCGCCGGAGACAACAGAACCCTAGGTCAAATTTAGCTGTCGTCAAATTCCGATGAACGGCCGTGCCAGGATTGGAGCCTCCACCGATCGTTCCCGCTCAGAAACCGGCCTGAAGACACTTGCCTACCCTGGAAACGAAGACACCGGGAGTCGCCTTTGCTCCACCCAACAGAATGGTAGTTCATGGCCAGGTGCTGCTGCCGCCCACTCCTGCTCCCGAGTAGAACCCGGGCAACAGTGGGTGGTACGCACGGGGAATGGCCTAGGCTTCTGAGAGAGAGACCCTGCACTCAGGTGGGGCCACCGCGCTCGGGACCACATCGTGCCCGGCAGAGATCGATGAGGAAGATCAAGAATTGATGGAAAGGGGTGGCACGTGCCATTCGAAGAGTGGGTCGTCGCACACGCACGGATATCGAAGAAGGCGCACAAGAAAGCCAAGCTGGAAGACACGCTGACGTTCTTCCACCAGCTCTCGACCCTGGTCAGCTCGGGCACGCCCTTGCTCCAGGCCTTGAAGATCGCGGCGGCACAGTGCGAGAGCGTCAAGTTTCGCGCCGTCCTCGAGCAGATCACGGCCAAGGTGTCCGCGGGCAGCACGTTCTACGCGGCGGCGGCCGCGTTTCCGGACCATTTCGAGTTTCAGTGGATCGAGGCGATCCGCACCGGCGAGGTCACCGGCAAGATGGCCATGGTGCTGGTCGAGCTCAACAAGCAGATCCGCGAGTCCCGCGAGACCAAGCGGAAGGTCAAGGCGTCGCTGATGTATCCCATGATCCTGGTCTGCGTGGCGGTGATCGCCGTGACCGCTCATGCTCTGGATGGTCGTGCCCACGTTCGCGAAGATGTTCAAGGACATGGACGCCCAGCTTCCCGCGATCACTCAGTTCGTCGTCGACGCCTCGGACTGGATCGTCAAGTACGGCCCTTACGTTGTCGTCGGACTCATTGCGGCGTTCTTCGGCTTCAAGCAGTTCCACAAAACCGAGGCGGGCCGGCTGTATGTCGGCGGCCTCCTCATGGTCCTGCCCACCGTGGGAGAGCTCGATGATCGGCATGGCGATGTACCGGTTCGCGTCGAACATCGCGCTGCTGCTCAAGAGCGGCGTGCCGATGATGGAGACGATGAACACCATCACGGGCATCTTCCAGCAACAACCCGATCTACCATGCGGCTCTGGAACGGGCCCGCAGCCGGGTCGCGGCGGGCAAGCCGCTGTACATCGGCGCTTGAGGAGACCGGGCTGTTCTTGCCGATGGTCACCAACATGGTCCAGGTCGGTGAGGAATCAGGCCAACTCGCCCAGGTCATGGAGCAGATCGCGCCGTTTTACAAGGAGAAGATGGAGAGCATGATCCTCAAAGTCACCAAGATGCTTGAACCGCTCATCATCATGGGCATGGGGGCGACGATCGCGGGATTGATGCTGGCGATCTACATGCCCATGTTCGACATGGCCGGGGCGGTCAAGTGAGCCCGGCCGTGGGCCAAAGGGCTTCTCACGAGGCAAACGTCGCGGGCACGCACTGATCGAGGAAATGTTCAGAAAACTCTGAACATCCTCACGAGAACAAACGATGATATACAGAGATCAAAAATGGGGAACGGAAGCGAGCTCCCCGGCAGGATCCGTGACCAGAAGAACCAATTGCCGTGCCGCCCGACGTGGCAACACGCTGGTCGAGCTGTGCGTTGTGATGCTCGTCATGAGTGTGCTGGCCGCGATGGGTGTGCCTCGCTTCATGCGGTCGCTCGAGCAGTCAAAGGTTGACGTCGCCGCGGCCAATTTGAGGGCCATCTGGACGGCTCAGCGGCTTTACTGGCTCAAGCATCTAACCTACGCCTGCGACCTCAGTAGCCTGATCAGCGATACGGACGGGGAGAACTTCCTCGATCCGCACGTAAACTCGCCGGATGCGAAATACGTCTGCGACCGTGATCTCCCGGCAGTCCGACCGATTTCACTGCCACGGTGAGCCGCGCCGATTCTAGCGATTGGTCCTGCAACATGTACATTAACTCTAAAGGGACCGTCACGAAGTCGGACGAATCCATCCCGGCGTCGGTCTTTGACCCATCAGGCAATGAGTACAATCCCAGTAAGAGTTTTCAATGAACCCGACCGCTCTCTCCACCCACCGCTTTGCCGTCCGCCGGAGCCGCGCGGGCTACGCCATGGTCGAGGTGATCCTGGCCTTCGCCGTTTTCGGTATTGCTCTGGCGGGCCTGTTCCCGTTCGTCCTCACGCAACTCAAGCTGACCCCAAGCTGGAGGCCCGGTTCCAGGGAGATGTCATGCTCCAACTATATGGATGTGGCCAGGCTAACAGCCATCCGGTCTATCCCAACAGTCAGTACCCCGCCGTGACTACTATGCCATCCCCTGGAAGAACCCTCGGATGCGCAGCTTGTTCAACAATGGTCAGCTTCTTCCCCCTAACCCAGACGGTGTTTACCCCCCGCGTAGCCTGATGGGTGGTGCCGTGGTTACTACCGATCCACTCACTGACCAACGTACGACGTATCCGAGTAGCACAGCCCTGATCACGATGGATCAGCTTAGCAAAATCGATAGCTACCCGTTCGCTCTGCCTCCGACGTCCCCTTCCCATGCCACGATCTATAGTTACCAGACTCGATTATCCAGATCCAGGCTGTATCACCGTCAATCTCAACGTGAACGTGGAAGGGCCGTAATGCTCGTTCTCCCGCTTCGCCCATCCAGCGCGCGATGTGAGCCGTCGTGGGTTCACCCTGATCGAGATGGTCGTTGCCACTTTCCTCATCGCACTTTTGAGCACATTGCTCGCCCTGTCCTGGAAGGCCTTTGGCATTCCCGCCGTCGAGGTCGAGGCGCGGGCCCGGCTGGCTCTATCAGCCAACCTGGCCGCCTCGTCGCTCGCTCAAGACCTGGGCGGGTACCAGGTAAGGCTCGAAGCCAAACCAGGGCCAGTGGATGTAAGCCCCGTTACTTCAAAACAAGTACAGATCTATCGGCTGTACAAGTTCGTCGGCTCGCTGGACCGCGACACTCAACATCCGTATCCTTTACGTTTGTCTTTCGAGCGCGAAAATCTGCCGACCGAGAGTGATTCCGTCCATCTTACCATCAGCTATTACGTGGATTCGGACACCAACACCCTGGTGCGGCTGGAGGAAGAACTCTAACGCCACGACAAAAGTGGCGACTCACATCGCATCGGATACAATCGACCCCCCGCTTCTCGTGGAGCGCATGTTAGTGCCGGGTTTGCCAGATAACCATCAAATCAGTTTCACCGTAATATATTGGCGTTACAAGGGAACCTATACTCTGACCGTGAAGGATCCCTAATGAGAGCACTTTACTCGCAAACGAGCTGCGCAAAAAGGCGTGGCTCGTCTCTGCTGCTGGTGATCGCGACGATCGGGGTCTTGCTGGCATTCTGGGGCATAGCCTACCGCATGACGGCCAGCCTGATCCGCGTCGAGTCGTCACGCCAGACTCGTGGGATGCAGGGCGTGCAGTGGGTCGATGCCATGACCGCGCTGGATCGCGCCTTAACGCGGGTGGAGAAGTACAATCCCCCACCCGAATCCTCCCAACTACTGGGTCGACGTCTCTCCCGATCATAGCGGCAACTACTTCACTATTATCTACGCACCCGACCCGGTTCACGCTCACGATCCCCAAGCCACTAACGCTTGGACAGTGACCGTGAAGCCGGGCAGATTGGAGCGGCAACAGCTTTCCGGACATCAACAGCCCCCAATGGTAACCCAGCCCGCATTGACAGAAATGATCAAGCCAGCTTGATCGACCTGTCGAAGTTACGATCAAGCCACGCGCGAATCTTGAATGACCGCGCGGTACAAGGAAGGCTGGGCAAGGAAGCAAGGAAGGCCATGCGCCGGATCGTTTGTCTCATGCTGGTGGTTGGTTCCAGCCTGCCGACCTTTGGCTGCGCCATACCCGGATGGTATCGCTCGATCGGTCATTATCCCGGCGTCGCACCCAGCGATTATGCCTTCTACAATTTCCTGGGCGTGTCCTCTCAGCTTTATCAGTTTTCACCGCCGCAGGTTGCCAGCTCGGCCATCCAGGCGATCGGCGATCTTGGCTTCAACGTGGTGAAGGGGCCCAAAGTCTGCGATGACGGCGTGATCGAGATCGCCGCCCAGACTCCCGACGGCCGCTCGTGCGAGATCACGATCACACCGCAGAACAACCTGTCGAACATGCGGATCAAGATCGGCCCGGTACTGGTGGGCGACCAGATGCTCTCGCGTGACGTGTTCAAGCGAGTCGCGGTCAATTTCGGCACGATTCCTCGAGATCACACCCCGTACGAGCCGGTTCTTGCCCGCCGCATCAACGCGGCTGTGGAAATTCCCCCTCCCATGGTTCCAGCACCACCCGGTGAAACCCTGATCGGAGAAGGATTGCGGCCCGGTGAGACTCGCGGCTCGGCCGGCCCTGAGGAAGGCCAGCCGGGTGGGGTCAATCTACCAGCCATCAACCCCCTCAGCCCGTTCATCCCGAACCCGTACCTTGTTCCAACACCGACTCCGATGAGCCCCTTTGTTTTCCCCGAAGCCCCCCTTCCTCCCACCACTTATGACACGAGCCCGGGATAGTTGACTAGCGGAACAGGCTGTCTAACCGGAACAATCCTCAAGTCTTACCGTGAGCGGTGCCGAACTCCAGGATATGGAGTGCGCGAGAGGAAGGCAGTCGTCCCCTGCCTTGCGGCTCGCCATGGGCTTCGACGCCGTACCAAGGTGATCGGTTGGCTCTCGCTAACCCCTTGCCCGGCGGACCAGATCCCGGCCGATGAGGATGGGTTCCCTTGGATCGCACAGCAATCATGGGGATCATGGCGATCGTCGTGAGCGTGGGCCTGGCAGGGCTTACGGGCGTGGCGAGCTCGCCCACGGCTCGAGCTCAGACTCCATCGCAGTCGCCGCCTCCAGCGCCCACACCGGTACAGCCTCCATCGCAGGCGACGACCCCTGCACCACCGCCCGCACAGCCTCCCGGTGCCGGCCGCCCCAGTGCCGCTGCCGGTGCCGGTGCCGGTGCCCAGGCGAGGCAGGCCCGCCAACCAACGTCTTCCGACGCCGCGGCGCAGCAGATCCAGATCGGCCCCGACGGCCTGATCACGATGCATACCAATGAGCTGGATGTCCGTACGTTACTCGAGCTGATCAGCCGGCGCGGCGGGATGAACATCCTCATTTCACCGAACGTCCAAGGGAATATCACGGCGAACTTTGAACGGGTCACGCAGGACCAGCTCCTCAAGTCGGTGCTCAAGCTTGCCAACCTCGAAGAGAGAGTGGAAGGACCGATTCGGTATATCTACACCAAAGAGGAACTCGACGCGGAACACGAATCCAAGAAGAAAGAACGCATCTTGACCAAGGTTTACAAGTTGAACTACATCCGTGCCGACGAGCTGATGAACATGCTCAAGCCGTTCCTGAGCGTGGACGTGGGCCAGAAGCGCATTCAGTCAACGGCGAATTATCCCTTCGGAATCAGTGAAGCCCCAACCTTCGGCAGCCTGGGCGGCGCGACGGCGGGCGGTGGGGGCGGTGGGGGTGGTGGGGGTGGAGCAGCCAGCGGCGGCGGCGTCGCGGCCCAGCGCGGAATTCAACCGACAACCGGCGGCACCTCGATGGCCGGGTCCGACGTCCTGGTGATCCAGGACTATGAGTCCAACCTCAAAATTGTTGACCAGATCGTGCAGCGGCTCGACGTCCAGCCACTGCAGGTCTTGATCGAGGCGGTCATCATCAGCGTCGAGCTCGATAAAGATAAGGAGCTCGGCGTCAACTTCGGTGTTGTTAACGACCTGGGCCAGTCGCTGGGAGTGGTCGGCTCTGGCGCCGTGCTCAACAGCAACGTCGGCTTCACGCCCGCGTCGGTGTTGACAGCCGCGGGCAAGATCATGGCGAGCACGCCTCCCGATCCCACCGGGTTCGCCTCGGCCGACAACGGTGTCAAGTTCGGCTTCGTGTCCAACAACACGACGGGCTTCATCCGGGCCCTGGAAACCATGGGCAGCACCAAGATTCTGGCCAGCCCGCGTGTCCTGGTACTGAACAAGCAGCGCGCCGAGATCCAGCTTGGGGCGCGCGCCTCGGGTTTCGCGGTGTGACGTCGCAGAACTTCACCAGCACCGTGCAGGCGGTCCAGTTCTTGAACACCGGCACCCTCTTGCGGTTGCGTCCTTTTGTTTCCAGCGACGGCATGGTGCGGATGGAGATCCATCCCGAGCGGAGTACGGGGGTCGTCAATGCCGACGGTTTGCCCAACGCGACGACAGCCGAGCTGACCACCAACGTGATGGTTCCCGATGGGGCCACCCTGGTCATCGGCGGCCTGATGGAAGACGAAGACGATTATGAGCAACAAGGGCTTCCGGGCCTTTCTCGCGTGCCCGCCCTGGGCTATCTCTTCGGGTTCAAGCAAAAGCGAGATCTCCGGCGCGAGCTGGTCGTGATGCTGACGCCCCACATCTGGCCGCGCAACCAGGGGACGCCCCTGGCTGGCGAACTGGCGGGACGGCCCGCGAGAGGGGCAGAGCCTTCGCAAGCACCTGCGCCCGGTGCGACACCCACACCGACGCCGGCGATGGACATCGCCTCACGCACGGCCTTCGTGGTCAAAGCGGAAAATCGCTCCGGCGAGGCTGGTACGTCCCCAACTCCATCTCCGACACCCACCCCGACCCCGACCCCGTCCCCGTCCGCGACCGTGAAACACCTCACTCCAAAACCGGGCTTTTGGGAGCGAATGAAGTCGAAGCCCCGTGAGCTACGGGCAAAGTTCGGACCTGGGAACGGGCCATCGACAATTGCAACCGATCCCAGAAAATTCACGCTGCCGGCCGACGCACCTGTAGAACCCACGGCATCGGTGCCGGTTATCACGCGGGACTCCGACGTGCAACTCGCAGCCTACACGGGAACGCAACAAATCCCGCCGACCCCGGGCGCGGCCACGGCCGGTAGCTCCAGGAAACACCTCGTCGCGGCTGGTGAAACGTTCGGAACAATCGCGCGGCGGTACTATGGCTCAGACAGCTACGCCCGGCGTCTCTGGTGGGCCAATCGAGGCAAGGTTGCCTGGCCGCAGGCACTCGCCGCGGGCACCACGATCGTCATCCCCCGAATCGATGAGCTCGAAACATTGCTGCCGATCGCTCCGGCGTTGCCCTCACAAGCTCTTGCCCAGCCAGGTCCGGCCGAGACCGAGCCGGTACCCTTTCCGCTCAAGGTGCTGCCTGACGCCGGCCAGGCCAGCCAGATTCAGACTCAGACTCAGACTCCGCAATCCTCGGCCCTCTCTCAGGCGGGAGGATACGCCGTTCACGTCGTCCGGCGCGATGAAACCTTGCGCAGCATCGCACGCGATCGACTGGGAGACACCCAGCGGAGCGGTGAACTCGCCGACTTGAACCGAGACGTTCTCGGACCAGGCGGCCAGCTCACCGTGGGCCAGCGCTTGATTCTGCCGGCAGATGCCAGTGCATCACGGCCGATGCCGTGATCTCCCCCGCGACGGGCATGTGGCGGCCGATTCTCAGAAGGCTTACCTGGTACGCCATGAGCGCCAGGTAAAGCGCCAGCACGATGGGGGAAATGAACCCGACGCGAAACCTGGTGCCGAACATCGGGTAGTTCTTATACACCAGGAGGAATGTAAGGCCCGTTGCGGTCAGAAGATACTTGGCTACGAAGAACGCCGTCTGCCCACGCGTCAGCAAGTGCCCCATCAGAGGGTTGCATTCCTCGCTGTTGGTATCCAGAAGCTCGATGGTCAGCACACCGTCAACCAGGGTGAGACCGAGCACGGCCACGATAACCGCAAGCGTGAATGCGTCAAATTGATCGAGGAAGTGCGAGACCTGGCGATCCGCCTTGCGGCGCACCCGGATGCGCCGGCCCGTGGAACGAAAGGCGTCAACCGGACCCGTAGGCCGGCATCGACGATCCGTCATGTTTCGCGCGCAGTCCAGGACGCTCTGGGCGAATCGTTGGTCATGGTTTCGTCCGATTCCCCAGAAAAGGCGCAATGACAACGGGTAACCTGAAGAGAACGGCGCGCTGCTCTTCTCCACTCCACCAGGCCGTGGTTTCCCCCAGACACTCAAACTTAGGGCGCACGATCGGGGCGGCGGCCGAGGGGTTGATCGGAAGCCACATGGCGTGCTTCTTCGCCCCCTCAGAGAATCAGCATGGCATCGCCAAAACTGAAGAAGCGATAACGGAGGCGAATTGCCTCGGCATAGGCAGCGCGGATGAGCTCAACACCGGCCAGGGCGCTGACGAGCACCAGCAAGGTGCTGCGAGGCAGGTGGAAGTTGGTGAGCAGCGCATCGACTCCGTGAAAGACATGCCCCGGCTGGATGAAAAGGCTTGTCGGGCCGGCGAATGGCTGGATCGCGCCCGACAGGGCGGCCGTCTCGAGCGTGCGTGCCGATGTCGTGCCCACCGCGACGATCCGGCCTCCCTGCGCTCGACGGGCATTGAGCATGGCGGCGGCAGGGCCGGAAAGCTCGGCCCACTCGGCGTGCATCACATGGTCACCGATCGTCTCGGCCCCGATCGGGCGGAAGGTGCCGACTCCGACATGAAGCGTCAGGTCAACCCAGGTGATTCCCCGCGCGGCCAGACTCTGAAAGACCGCCTCGCTGAAGTGCAGGCCCGCCGTGGGCGCGGCCACGGAGCCCGGCCGCGAGGCATAGACGGTCTGGTAACGCTCACGGTCGCCGGCGACCGCTTTCCCTTTGCGAATATAAGGGGGTAGGGGGGTCTGGCCGTGCCGGCTCAGGAGAGCGAAGGTTGAGGCGGCAACTTCGGCTGGATCGTCAGGAAGCGGCCGAACGACCCACAGCCCTGCCTTGCCCGCGGATTCCAGGATCAACGTCAGCCCTGCTCCGACCTTGACACGCTCGCCGGGTGAAGGCCGGCCACGCGTGGTCGCCAGCATCTCCCAGGTTCCATCTCCTCGATTTCGAACGAATAACCCTTCCCACTTTCCTCCCGTGGCCGCGCGGTGGCCGTAAAGCCGTGCCGGCAAGACCTGTGTATTATTCCGAGCCAGAATGTCCTCTTGATCGAGCAGCGTGGCAAGCTCGTCGAAGGTATGATGTTCGATCTGTCCGCTTGCGCGATGAACAACCATCAGCCGCGATTGCTCGCGAGGCTCGCAGGGATGCTGCGCGATCAACTCGTCGGGAAGGTTATAGTCAAACTCGGCGGCGAGCACCCGCGCGGCTCCTTTCCATATTCGATCGAAGGGTAGGGGAGCGGCTCATCGTCCCATTTTTCGTAGTCCTGCTTCCAGATTAATACCCGTGCAAAGCCTCACGCATCGCCTTGCCACCGCCCCATGCCTGCCCTGGCCAGACTCGGCGGTTTCGATCGCCCTGGTGATCACCGACCTGGATGTCGGCGGCGCGGAGCGCGCGATGGTCAACCTGGCAACCCGCCTGGACCGAAGGCGGTGGTCGCCAGTAGTCATTGCCCTGGGCGCCGAGGGGTCGCTGGCGCGCCAGGTGCGCCAGGCTGGTTTACCTTGTGAATGTTTGGGTGCTGATCGGCGGCGACCCTTGCAGGCAGTGATGCGCCTGGCGCGGGCCTTGCGCCGTGCCGCCCTGCGCTGGTGCAGAGCTTTCTCTTTCATGCCAACGTGGCGGCGCGGCTGGCGGCTCTGCCGGCAGGCCAGCCGTGGGTCCTGGGCGGTCTCCGCGTGGCCGAGCGCCAGAAGCGGTGGCACCTGGTTTTTGACCGTTTGACCGCTCCGCTGTCCTGCGGCTCGGTTTGCGTGTCCGAGGGCGTGCTGCGATTCAGCCGCGAAATCGCCGGACTCAACCGGAACCGCCTGATCGTGATTCCCAACGGCATCGACCCCGAGCCGTTCGATTGCGCCTCTGCCGTGCCGCGTGCCGCGATCGGGATTCCCGACACCGCCCACCTGGCTCTGGCGGTGGGCCGGCTGGACCCGCAGAAAGGGCTTTCTGATCTGCTGGCCGCCGCCGAGCGGGTGATCCCCGAAGCACCCGACTGGCACCTTGCCCTGGCGGGCGACGGCCCGTGCCGGAGCTGGCTGCTGGAACAGATCGCCACGCGGCCGGTTCTGGTCGGCCACGTCCACTGGCTGGGTGCCCGTGACGATGTTCCGGGGCTTTTGAAGACCGCCAACTTGCTGGTCCTGGCCTCGCGCTGGGAAGGGATGCCTAACGTGGTTCTGGAAGCCATGGCCGCACGCCGAGCGGTGGTGGCCACGGCCGTCGAGGGAACCGAAGAGCTCGTGCTTCCCCGCCAGACCGGATGGCTCGTCCCTCCCCGAGACACGGATTCTCTCGCCCACGGACTCCTGGAAGCGGCACGTGACCCCGCCCTTTGCCAGCGCATGGGTCAAAAAGGACGCGAGCACGCCATGCGGGCGTTTTCGCTCGAACAAATCGTGGCGGCCTACGAGCGTCTTTGGGCGAGGATTCTGGGTTACCAGATTCCGTTTGACATCGACGACAATTGTGCTACCATGCTAGCGTGATTGCTATGTTTTGTTTTGAGGTTATTGGTTACCGATCGTCCGGGCCTGGGCGAGCGGAAGCCGTGCGAAGGCACTGGGATGAGCGACCAACAAATCACCGACGGCATCGGCGCACTCGTCGGGATTGAAAGGCACTCGTGCCTGGGCTCGGATGGCGGTATGCAGGGTGGCGCGTGAATTCGGGTGCCAGGGTCATGCCACGCTGGGCGTGAATGATGCCGTCTTGGGCGCCGACCAAGGTAATCCAGAGCAATGCCCTGGTCTCTGGCGAAGATTCCCAGGCGGGAACGGTGCGCCAGTGCGCCGGCTGCATGTGCCAGCAATAGGGAACGTCGTTCCAGGGGACGGTGTCGCCGAACCGATAAGCCAGGACGATGACCGGGTGGCGGGTGACGACGGCGAACTCGGCTTCACCGGATTTTACATCCTGGACGATCAAGTCGTTAATCTCGGGGTGGAAGATTGTCAGCTCGTGGCCGCTCGGGCCGTGCATATACTGACCCCCGACGGGCCAGTGCCGCCGCCCGTGCTGGTAGGGCTCACCAACCCGGTAGACGGGTACGAGAGGACGTCTGACCGGCGGAGACGGACGGGCCGAGCTATTGGCCCAATAGAGTCCGAGGTTGTGAGAGATCTTCATCGCGTTATGATCCCCGCGAGTGGTTTAGTCGATGTGATGCAGAGAGCGAATCCGTTTGACGTCGAAATCAAAAGTCATCCTTATCCTTGGATTTCACAACCAACTGATACTGGCGAGCTCCCGGTGCTCGCAGGGCCCGTCAACCTTGCTCACCGTGGGGCGAGAAAACGCCCGTGAGACTCATCCGGGTTTTGCTTAACAATACTTGGAGCGTACCGATTGTCGATCAGGGAACGTGCTCTGGAGTTCCCTCACGGTGCGGAACGCAGGGCTTGCGTTGCAATCACTCATGCCTTGTCATCGTGAGCTTTGTCCCTGGCTAGGTGATTGTGTGATAGCCGAAACCCTTGAATGCACATCGCCACCCTTTATAACCGATCTCGCGGGGAGCACAAGAGCGTGCAGCCCGTTTTCTTCGAATTTGGGAAGCAAACTGGTCAATATCAGTGGCGCAGCATGGCGGATGAGGGGACAAAGTCCCGGAAGAAGCTGTAGAAGCGTTCTCTTCGTTGAACTTTTCCCTTGCTATGTTTCTTATCGGCAACATTGCTTGATGGCGTGATGTTTCACCGATACCCGAGGGCGTCTTCGTGAGCCCACTGGTGATGCGACAAAAAAAGCCTTTTCTGATCAGAAGAACCGATTCGCTGGCTCTCCCGAGGACTCATTTCGTTCGCGTGTCCAAAGGTTTTCCCCTGGGTCGCTACCTCGGGATGATTACCCCGGCACGAATGAAAAACACGCAGATGAGGCCTTCTAGCCGGACTCCGGCCACGTCAGGCTGAAAAGCCTGACCTACTTCCTTGCCGGCGTAATCGTTTGAGCGGATGAGCGGAGACAGGCTGCACCGAGAAGGAGGCCCGACGTTCCAGGGTATCTGTGGAGACTCTGCCGAAACCTTCTTGGACCATGCAAGGGCGACGGAGCGGATGCGATCGCTTGAGTTGGGCGGTTCGATCACGTTTTGATCGCTTGGGAGGATGTGCGAACTTGACTGAGTCGATTTTTACGGGTAAAATTCGTTTGTAATCATGCGGCGACATTGAGATTCACGTCGGTAACGATGATCCTAATTTAACGATTTTCGGGTCGCTCCGGGCGGGCTGTCCGGTTTTGACTGGCGAAAGTTGCGTTTGTCCAAGATTGAATGGAGCCTTGAATTGAGTCAGTTTCGCATGCCTGGGGGCGTTCGATGAGGGGTGCTCCCCGCTTACGAGATTCTGTTACAGGCGAGATAAGCGATGCAAGGCCAGCGGATTACATCTCTCGCCAAGGGTGCCGGGCACCTGCGGGCATCGTCGTGGAGAGTGCTGGCCCCAGGTAACTGACAAAGGGGGCTGTGGTCACCGAAAGATTTCTAAATTTACTTTACCCTGAAAACAAACTGCCTTCTTTAGCGCCTATTCTTGAATTTTGAATTGAATTTTTTTTGAAGACGATTTACGCTCTCAACATACGAAAAAAAATTAGTGGTTTGACGGACGGCGGGCGGGAATTTCGTATAATTCCATAAGACATCCGAAACTATCCGTTCTGAAACGAGGCGATCCATGAACTTGGCGAAACGAATTCGCGACCTCCGCTACTCCAAGGGTTGGGGACCCGATGAACTGGCCAATCGTGCCAAGATCTCGCGGACTGCGCTCTACCAGATCGAGCGAGGCAACACCAGCAAGCCCCAGGCTGGCACACTCCGAAGAATTTCGCGGGCGCTGGGAGTGCCTCTGGAGATCCTCCTGGATTCCACGCCCGTCCTGTCCGACCAGGACTCGGCGGAGGGTTTCTCGGAGGGAGCGCCGGTTCCGCACAGCGTCATGAACGGGGGGCATGAGCGGTCGCTCTCATCGGACCGCGCCGAGGAACTGACCGAGAAATTCCGGATGCTGCTGGCTTCACCGCTAGCTGACGGCATCGCCCGGATTGTCGAGGAATCGTTCCGGCTGCTGCCGATCATTCCTCCGCCATCCGCCATGAGCGAACCGAGCAACCGCTACGTGCCGGCTCTCGACATCGACATGCCCCGTCGAGGCCGTGGCCGTCCGCGGTTGACTACGGAGTAAACAGGTCAGTGCGGAGTGCGGAGTGCCGCCTGATCCGATTCGTTCGGCTGCCGCCGCCGGGCCATTGGTCAGGGCTTGTCCGCCGTACCGTTATTGCCTTTATCTCCTTGATTGAAAAGCCTTTAGAAGGGAGGTACAATGGCTTGACGTGGGGAAGCCGGCATCCCTCACGAAGGAGGGAAATGTTGTGGCGCGAGCGAAGCGAGTTGCGACAGTTTATAGCGTTCATCCCAGTGTGGCCATGATGCAGGCCTGGGTCGCGGGGTTGCCCAAGAAGACGGGGCGGACGCTCGACGAATGGGTCGAACTGGTTCAGGATGAAGGGCCGGAGACAGAACGCGAGCGGCGAGCCTGGCTCAAATCGAAACACAGCCTGGGCACCAACGCCGCGTGGTGGATCGCCGAACGCGCCGAGGGGAAAGGCACGGCGGACTCCGACCCCGCAGCCTATCTCAGGGCAGCCGAAGGCTACGTCGATGCCATGTTCGGCGGCCGAAAGTCGGCGCTCAAACCGATCTGCGAAAAAATTCTGGAGCTGGCCCGAGGGCTCGGTCCAGACGTGAAGGTTTGCCCCTGCAAGACGATCATCCCGCTTTACCGGCAGCATGTCTTCGCCGAGATCAAGCCGATGGCCGGCCGCATCGACCTGGGCTTCGCCCTTGGAAACGTGAAAACGCCCGATCACTTGGTCGATACCGGCGGCTTCGAGAAGAAAGACCGGATCTCTCACCGTATCACCATCACCAAGCTGGCCGACATCGATGCCGACGTGAAAAAGTGGCTCAGGTACGCCTATGACCTGGATGCATGAATCTTGATCACCTGATCCGGTAAACCGGCTGTCGATCGGCTCTCCTCTAGCAGGATTATGGATGCTTGGTTGGGTCATCCACGCCCAGCCCTTCGGCCAGGGCGGCGTCGTTGAGGGCTTGGTCGGCGGAAACCAAGGTAATGGGGCCGGAGCCGCCCGCTTGATGGAAGCGGTTGACTTCAAGAGCCACGGCGAGTTGGACGGCATCGTAGGCGCGAAGCGCGTGCTTAACCCCCAGCCGCGCGGCATCGTCCAGCAAGTTGGTCGTTACCTGGGCGACGTTATACCGCCCGGCGAGGTGCTGGCGGAAGCGGTGGAGGATCGACGATGCGCGTCGTGGCGTAAGGGTTTTCCCTTTGCGGCGACGGGCGATGGCGCACGAGACTTCAACGGTGGTGATGCGGGCGATATAGATCACGGTGGAGGGGCTGCGGCGCGTAATGCCGCGAACCCACGGGGTGCCGACCTCCTGGACGTAACGCTTGACCAGAGCGCTGGAATCGAGGAAGTAGGCGATCGCCACCTCAGCGCCGCTCGCGGAGGATGGTTTCCGACAGCGGCTCGCCCTGGATGGGGACGGGCTGATCGTCCGGGTCGTCGTCGTCGATGTCTAAGGCGGGGTCGGGAAGCGACGTGAGGAGGCCGCTGGCCAACATCTGCTGGTGGATTTCCTCGATAGAGAGCGGCTTCTTAGCGGGCGGCGGAGCGACCTTGGTTCGCTTGACATTCTTCCGAGCGCGCACGGTCGCGGCTTGGGGCATGGTTTCCTTGAGGCGGGTGAGAGCGTCCCGGACCACGTCATCCTCGCGGGCGTAAAGGCCCGCGCGCACCGCATCGTGAACGATCTGCTCCAGGTCTTTGGATAAATGGATGGTCATGCTACAAATTCCTCTCTGCATGCCATCCTATCACGGCAATACCGCGTTGCCAACCCGCTCGTTACACCCAAGCTTGCACTGTCCGCCAGGTCAATGCGGGACAACTTCCGCTGGTCGTACACTATCTCCCGGGCCCAGATTCGCACCTGACGCTGCGCGACCGCGACGCAGATACTCATCCTTCTCTTCTTTGAAGCGAGCAGCGGCCGAAGCGAGATGCTTCCGGGTGATTGACCAGCCATACCTTGTGTACACACCGATGAATTTCGGCGCGATCGGTTGACTTTCAGTGACCAGCAGGGATAGGATCACATGCACAGGTCACGGGTCAATGTGCCGGATGCGCGTGCCAAAGCGAGTGCAAGTCTGCCGGTATCCATGCGAGAGGACTGGCCATGAGCACAGACAATTCAACCGCCCGCGAGCGGAGTCATGACGGGGGCCAACACAGACTCACGGGCAAGGTGAAATCATCCCTGGCGACCATGGAGCCCGAGAGTGATGATTCCTGGCTCTCGCCGAGTTCAGCCGCCGGGTCTGATCCGCGCGTGGCAGCCGCGCTGGATGAATACTTGACCGCCGTGACCGCGGGATCGCCGCCATCGCGGCAAGAGTTTCTGGAACGGTACCCCACGATTGCCGAGGCACTGGATGAGTGCCTTCTGGGATTAGAGTTCATCCAGACGGCTGGCAGCCGGTTCCGCGCGGTGGAACCTCGAGAGCGCATTCGAGAGGCGGACGATGAGGTTCTGCCCGCGAGCGGCGCCTGGGAGACTACCGGATCATCCGCGAGATTGGTCGAGGCAGCATGGGCGTGGTTTACGAGGCCGAGCAGGTCTCTCTGGGACGCCAGGTCGCCCTCAAAGTCCTTCCTTTCGCCTCGGCCATTGATCCACGGCAGCGGCAAAGGTTTCTGATCGAAGCTCAGGCCGCGGCGCAGCTTCACCATGCCCACATCGTGCCGATTTACGCGGCCGGTTGCGATCGAGGCGTGCATTTCTACGCGATGCAGTTCGTGAAGGGGCACAGCCTTGCCGAGCTCATCGGCGAGCTGCGCCGCCAGGCGGCGGGCATCAAGGAGTTTCAGGCCAAGCCGCCGGAGGAACTCTGGGACAATGAGGTTGCACCCGGAAACAACGGCGCCTCTTCCGGTGCCGGTTTGTGTGCCACGGTGACGCTCCTACCCAGAATGGATGACTCCCCGCGCGGTTCCGAGCCGCGTGCGGATTCCAGCCACGGCGCAGCGAATTCGTCGTCCAGCACCTCGGGGTCAGCCCACCAGGCCAAGTCTCATGTGCAGGCGATCGCTCGACTGGGCGTGCAGGCAGCCGAGGCGCTGGAGCACTGCGCATACGCTCGGCGTATTACACCGCGACATCAAACCGGCCAATCTCATGATTGATTCCAGGGGAGAGCTCTGGATCACCGACTTTGGCCTGGCGCGCATTCGCGGCGATGTCAGCCTGACCCGCAGCGGCGACCTTGTGGGCACGCTCCGCTACATGAGCCCCGAACAGGCCCTGGCCCGCCGTGGGGTGGTCGATCAGCGCACCGATATTTACGCCCTGGGCTTGACACTCTACGAGCTGCTGACGCTGCGGCCGGCGTTCGACGGCCGCGATCATCACGAGCTGTTGCGCCAGATCGCCATGGATGAGCCGCTTTCTCTCCGCCGGCTCAACAAGGCGGTGCCGCGCGACCTCGAAACCGTCATCATGAAAGCCATCTGCAAGGAGCCATCGAACCGCTATTCCACGGCCCAAGAGCTGGCCGACGACCTGACGCGCTTCTGCGAGGACCGGCCGATCCAGGCCCGCCGCCCCACCGTGCTGGAACGCGGGTTTCGCTGGGGCCGCCGGCACTGGCAAATTGTCCTCACGGCCACAACCGTCCTGCTCCTGGCGATCTTTATTGGTGGAACGTATAACTACTTGCAGGGGCTTAAGACCGACAAGATCAGCAAGGAACGACTGACTTATATCCGAGATTCGTTTCCCCTTTTCGACCAGATCACGATGAATCTGATGGGCAAGGAGAGCTCAAGCATGATCCCGGCCCAGTGGCAAGAAGACTCAGCCTTAGAGGTTTATCAGCAGGCTTTGAAGGTTTACCAGCAGGCGTCAAAGCTTCCTCCCGCTGACGCCGAGTCACGCGCAATCATCGCCCGCAGCTTCCACAAAATGGGCTTTACCCGAGCAGTATGGTCGTGGAGGAAACAGAACGATCGTAGCCTGTTGGCCCAGGCCGAGGCTGACTATCGCCACTCGATCGAGCTGTTCGAGAAGCTTCTGGCCGAGCGGCCGCGAGACCCCGATGTCCGGAGCTGGTTTGCCGACGCCGTGGGTGTGTGGGGATACGGCTGGTTCCTGGACACGACACAGAGGCGGGACGAGGCCGAGTCCCAGTACCGCCGCGCGATCCAGTTGAGTCGTGATCTGGCGTTTGATTCCGGAGTCGATGAACCGATCAGAGTCTCCGAGGTGGCCAAGATGGGCGGAGTGACGGGAATGCTGGCGCGGATGCTGACAGCCGGCGGTCGTACCAGGGAGGCCGAGGAACTGGTTCACGAGCTTGCCGAGCTGGTGAAGCGGCAGACGGGTCCCGAAAGTTGCCGTACCGTCGCAGTCCAGATCGGTGGGTACGGAAGCTGGTTGCTGCAACAGAACCGCCGCAAGGACGCGGCCGGCATCCTCCGCCTGGCGATCACCGTTGACCCGGACAACGCCAACCTCCGCAACAACCTTGCCTGGGCTCTGGCATCCTTTCCGGACTCTCCCGCCTACGAGCCGGCTGAAGCTCTTGATGTGGCCCGGAAAGCCGTTGCCCTGAGTCCCAAGAGCGCCTTTCTCTGGAACACCCTGGGAGTGGCCGCTTACCGCACCGGCGACTGGAAAACGGCCTCCGAGGCCCTTGAGAAATCCATGAGCTTGAACCAGGGGGGTGATGCCAACGATTGGTTCTTCCTGGCGATGACTCGCTGGCGGCAGAACAACAAGGCCGAGGCCCGAAAATGGTTCGACCAGGCCGTGGTCTGGACCAAGAACAAGAAGCCGGACGACCCCGAGCTCCAGCATTTTCAGGCCGAGGCCGCGTCGGTTCTGGAGGGCAAGACCACCCCTGGCGAATCCAAGCCCGCGGCGAAGGGTTGAGGCTTCCGTTTCAGACGACCGGCCCGTTGTCGGCCGCGGCGGTGGTTGTGCCCTGGCTGAGTGTCTGCTGCCTGAGTGCCGCCGCGCCCAGCATGCCGCCCAGGCCCATCGACTCGACGGCCGAGCTGGGAATCAGCATCAGCGCGCCTTTTTCCTTCAGCCCCTCGTAGAGGATGTTCATGGCTCGCAGGTGCAGGGCGGTGGGGTTGCCCTCGTAGCTCTGTGAGGCCTTGTTGAAGAGATGCGCGATCTCGACTTCCGCCTGGCCCAGGATGATCCGCGCCTCTTTCTCCCGCGCCGCCTGCGCCTCGCGGGACATCGCGTCTTGCAGCGACTCGGGGATGATCACGTCGCGCATCTCGACCGACTGGACGGTGACGCCCCAGGGGCCTGACCGCTGGTCGATCAATTTCTGCAAGTCGGCCTCGATCTGCTCTCGGCCCTTGAGCAAGACGGTCAGCGGAGTGCGGCCGATGATGTCTCGCAGCGCCGTCTGCGCGGCCCAGCTCACGGCCACCTTGTAGTCCTGAACTTCCAGGGCGGCTTTCTCGGGGTCGTAAACCATCCAGAAGAGCACGGCATCGACGTTCACCGGCACGGTGTCGGACGTCAGGGTTTGCTCGGCGGCGAACGACGTGGTGATCGTCCGCTGGTCGATCCAGGACGGAACCCGGTCGATGAACGGCACGATCCAGAAGAGACCCGGCCCCCGCATCCCGGCATAACGGCCCAGCCGCAAGATGATGGCCCGTTCCCACTGCTGGGCGATCCGGGGCGACTGCGCCAGGATCACGCCCGCCACAATTCCAACGATGATCCCGACCGGCCCTTGCCGCAGGTACGTCACGCCCCCGCCGAGCGCGACGCAAGCAGCCAGGATCAAGAACGAAATAATGTTCATACCTTGAAACTGGGACAGGTCAAGATTCACGTCATTTTTTTTGGTTTTGAGGTCTGGCATCGACGTCTTTCCCTTTCGCTTCGCGTAGCCGCACCGAGAGCGAATCGACCGCCTCCTGGGCCGAAAAACCCAGGGTCCTGGCCTCGGCCAGAAACCGGTCGCCCAGCTCGATCAAATAGCGAGCACGCTCTCTCTGACTCTCTGATGTCTCTCGCAGGGACGCCACGAAAGTGCCCACCCCGCGCCGGGTCTCAAGCACGCCGGCCCGCTCCAGCTCCGCGTAGACCTTGGCCACCGTGTTGGCGTTGACGCATAGCTCCACGGCCAGTTGCCTGACCGTCGGCAAACGATCGCCAAGCTCCACCTCGCCAGTCGCGATCGCAAGGCGAATGGCCCGCTCAAGCTGAGCGTAAATCGGCATCGGGTCCTTGGGGTCGATCTGGAGCACGGCACCTTTGTCCCATTGTTCTAGCAGAATAGTACAATCGGGGCCGAACGCTGTCAAGAGAATGCAGCACCGCCCTCCCACAAGTCTGAAGCGCGAGCGAAGGCCCAGCTAGCCGCAATCCCGTTGAAATCGTCGTAACCCAATGGGCGGCCAGTCGTTAATTCGCCCTCTCCCCTTGCGGGAGAGGGTAGGGAGAGGGGTGATGAGGCCTGGCCTCTCCCGCGATCGGGGCGATTAGTCGAGCCCTGCCCCCCTCTCCCCGGCCCTCTCCCGCAAGGGGAGAGGGAGCCAGAAGTTGCTGTCGCCGTATCAGTTACGACGATTTCAACGGTGTTGCGGCTAGCCCCTGCATCGGCGCGTATGCAACGCAGCAGAGAACCGCGCTAAAACCCGACGCCCGATCTGTGGAACTGGGTCACGTTGATATGGCGGTAGGTTGCGCCAGTGGAGATCGCCAGGCGGCGGAGGGGTGTTTCCCGGCCCAGGTCGGCGCCGATCCCGAATTCCAGAGTATGAATCCGGCTGCCGCCGGCCTCGCCCAGGATATCGGTCACGTTGTTCTCGGACATCCAGTCGGCGTCGGTCAGGAAGAAGATGACCTCGGGCTTGAGCGCGAGTGCCGCGCGCAGTGCCAGCATGTGGTCGGTGCCTCCCTCGGGGACGATCGTCTGGAGCTGCGTTTGCACGCGCGCCTTGTTGCCCGCCGTGGCCGGCATCATTCCTTCCTGGCCTCTGGGGTCAGTGAAGACCCTGGGCTTGTTGTTGTAGAAGATGATCGAGAAGAACACGTCGGGCGGAAGTTGATTGAGGCTGGCAAGGAGTTCGCGCTTGGCCACTGCCAGCGCGCTAAAGGAGGACATGCTGCCGGAGCAATCGATCACGTAGGCAAACGATCGGCCGTGCTCCTTGGCGCCGAAGAACTCGGTACCTGGCCCGGTACCCCGCCCCACACCACCACCGGAGCCGCCCCCCGCGCCGCCGCCTCCTCCTGCTCCGAGGCCAGGGACAAGGCCCAGGCCGGTGGTCTGCGGGCCGGGCAACGCACGCTTGAGATCTTCGGGCGGTTTTTGCACCGACGTGGGCAAGATTTCCGAGAGCAGAGCGTCGGCCGCCGGGTCGAGCCCCGCGCCCTCGGGAGTATCGCCGCTGGCCGGCGCCAGGAACGCCACGCTTCCCAGCCCGCCAAGTTCTCCCGGAGAGCCCCCTCCTTCACCCGAAACTTTCTTGTCCGCCCGGTTGTCAACGGGGTCAAAATCGCCCTGCAAGACCGGGCGGGTCTCAGAGGCACTCGGCCGCACGGCGCTATAGACCGTGAACGATGCCGCAACCAGCAAGACCGCGTGCAAGATCGCGGAAGACCCGAGCGAGCGGGGATCGGTCAGCGGTGATTCGCCGAGCGGCAGGGGAAGAACCGAATGCGCGCCCGTGTCGCCGTTGTTTTCACCGGCCAGGGGGGTCGTGGCCCGGCCGCGCGTCGTGAACGACTGCGCCATCATCAGGCTCCGTATCAAGAAATTCCAGTCGCGGAAGGGGCTCGCCCGGCGCCTGGCGCTGATCTCGCGACAAAAGGCGTTTGCGCTTGCTCGGCGGAGCCCCACGAACGTGCTGCCAGGCGATCACCGCAGCCGCCGCCAGGCCCACCGCCAGGCTCAGCACCCAGGCAGCCGGAGTCCAGACCTCGGATCGGGGTCTGGTGTCGCTGGGACGAAGTGCCTCCGCCGTGGAAGGTTCCCCGCCGGCCGCGGTCTCCATTGTCATCGTTGGAGGCCGGTCTCCCACAATCAAGGGGGCAAGCCGCGCGAGGTCGGCTGCCGGATAGCGAATCGTCTTCAAGAAGGTGCCCGTGAACCTCACTCGCCGGCCTGGTTCCGGTTCCCTTTGTGGTTCTGGCGTCGGTTCATTGCGACCCTTCCGGTCCGGCCCGCTCTCGGTGAGAGTCTTCTGCCCCCGACGATCCTCTTGGGGAAAGACCACACAGAGTAGGTCGCCCTCTGGCGTGCTCAGCCAGGCTTCAGCCAGGGGCGGGAAGCTGCCGACGGCCCCCTGACGAAAGACCCTGGCAATGGTCCCCCGCACACGCACCCGGCGGCCGCGCCAGGTTTCGGGGTGGTTCCAGAGGTCGCGGAACGTCACGGTTTGGGGCGGGGCATGGGCTTCCGGACCATCGATCGTCGCTTTGCCCGCAAGAGCCGCGTGCTCGGCCGGCAGGTCCGCCAGACCAAGCCGGTCGTCGGGATGATCCGTCTGGCCCAATGCCGCCGAAAACCGTGCAAATAACGTAAACGCACACATGAATGCGATCAGCACCATAACATGGTTCGATGCTGGCTTCGACCTCATCGCGCCCCTCCCGAATCCGCTCCTGTTCCCGGCGCCGGTTCCGCTCCACCGGTCAGGCCAGGAAGGGCGGGAGTGACACCGGGCTGCGCCAGGCGAACTGAGGCCACCCCGGCCGCCGAGCAGGTGGCGATGATCCGCGCGGCCGGCTCGTAGCGCAGGCGGTCGTCGGCCACCAGGCGAACGCGCAGGGGGCGGTTGCCCAGTAGCCCGGTGTACCGCCGCAGGCGCTCGCCCAGCGCGGCCAGATCTGGCACCTCGGCTTCTCCCAGCCGCAGCGCCTTGAGGTCTCCCAGGTCGTCAGCCAGGGCGCGCACCAGGAGATCGTTCTCCAGGTCCGCATCGACCGCCCGAGATGCCCTCGGCCTGGCCTGGCCCCGAGGTGCCGCCGGCAGCGCGGCGGGAGTGGTGGGTAGGTGCAGGTCGATATGGGTCTCGGCCGAGGGGGCCTTGAACGTCAGGATGAAGAAGGCCAGAAGCTGAAAGGCCATATCGAGCATGGGTACCACGGGAAAGAACACGTCGTCGGGCGGCTTGGGCCGATATTGCCGCGGCGGCGGCACAGCGGCTGACGTAGGCAAGGCCGTCGGTCCCTCGTCGGGGCCATTGGCGGCGTTTCTGTTTCTGCCGGAGCCCATGCCCATTCCGTCGGTCATGGCTGGTCTCTCCGCAGGACAACCAGGCTGAACTGGGCGAAGCCCTGCTCCTGGGCCTCGGCCAAGGTGCGTCTGACCGTCCCGTACGAAGCATCACGGTCGGCGCGTAGGATCACCACGGTCGGCAGCTCATCACTACCGGGGCCAGTCTCCAGCAACTCAAGCCCGGCCCGCCGCGCCTTGGCCTGGTCAGCCCACCAGGCCGATGCTTTTGATCCTGCCAGCACCTGGCCTTCAACCAGGAGCGCCCCTTGAGCGTCCAGATTCACCGGCAGCCGGTCGAAGGTCAGGTCCGAGCCCGGTAAGGCCGCCGGCGCCACCGGCAGCCGGACCGCGCGGTTGGCTCCTTCAAGCCTGCTGCCAAAATGCACCAGCATCATGAAGAAGGTGATCAACTGAAGCACCACGTCCAGAAGTGGCGTCAGGTTCGGGTTGAGCACATTCGTCGAGCGGCGGGAACGCGGCATGGGACCTCATTGGGGATAGTTGCCAGTTGCCAGTTGTCAGTTGCCAGTTGCCAGTTGCCAGTTGCCAGTTGCCGGTAAATGCAAAACAGCAAACAACTCCACGCGATCCCCGTTCCTTCGCTGGCAACTGGCAACTGATAACTGGCAACTATTCCGTCTCTGCCGGCGGCAAGGCCGAGCGGGTTGAACCCGCGGCCGCGGCCAGCGCGGCGCTGACGGCAAAGGGATGTGGGTGCGCCGTGGCGCCGCCCATTCGGCATTGGCATTGGCATCGGGGGCTGAGGTTGCGCCGGGGCCGGGTTGTGGGCGCGAACTCCAGGCGCGAAATCTTCGAGTAGCGGTTCGGCGGCGATCGAAACTTCCAGCGACAGCCGGGCGATCCGATTGCGAAACATCGAGTAAAAAAAGATCGCTGGAATCGACACGGCGATCCCTTCCAGCGTCGCGAACAGGGCCGTCGAGATCCCGGCCGCAAGCTGGCTGGCCTGGGGAGTGGAACCTTCCTGGGCGATCACTCGAAAGGACATGATCATGCCGTAAACAGTACCCACCAGCCCGATCATCGGCCCCAGCGTTCCCACGGTGGCCAGGTAAGTGGTGCGGTGCTCCATTTCCATGGTGGCGTCTTCGTTGGCCATCTCCATGGCGCGCACGGCGTGGGGCAGGCCCGAAGGAAGCTTGCGCACGCCCGCGGCCAGCACCCGAGCCAGAAGAGAGGGGTCGGCGATCAGCCGGTGATAGGCCTCGCTGTACTTCTGCTGTTCCAGGAGATCGCGCAGCTCACGAACCAGGAACTGGGGAAGCGCGATCGGTGTACGATAGCGGAGAGCCATCCACACAACCAGCGCAACGAGGTAGAACGACATCACGGCGATCACGACGCCGATAGGCCCGCTGGCGCGAGCCATCCAGACCAGGAACGACTCGCGGGCATCGACTCGCGGCCCGCCAGATCGGCCCTCGCCCGACTCATCGTCGCTTCCTTGCTGTTTTTCGTCCTCGCTCGCGCTTGCTTGTGCCGGCGTCAGGCCCGCCCGCGTGCCGGCCTTGGGCGTTGCCCCTCGATCCTGGACTCTCGCTTGCGCCATGGCCGGCTGCGTCAGACCCGCCACCAACCCCAACGCCGCGCACACCAGGACCGCCGCCCAGCTCGGCGCGACGATAGCAATTCGAGGGCGATAACACGACACCATACTCGGGAACCCTCTGCGCGGCGCAAGTTGTTTGATAAGCACTCAATTTGGCGACGATCACTCTGCCTCGATCAGCTTATCCGAACTTCAAGCTGCGGACAACGCGAGGTGACTCGGGCTTCGCTCCAAGAAATCAGTCGTGCGCTCACATCAACAAGAATTCAGTTTGGGTAGATTTTCTCATCTTTTTGGTTTTTAACGACGATGATATTGTCCGCCGACTTGCAGCTCGAATCAGGCGGGATCTACAACGCATACAGCCATTCATGACGTGGTAAAGGGCGTTACCATGGCAAGGATCACGTTGGGCGAGGATCGCACTGCGCTCGAGGCCAGCGACAAGGAATACCGCAGCCTGGAAGCGGGAGACATCCTGTATTTCCCCACCGCGCCGCCACTTGTAACCGACGAAGAAAAGGCCTTCCTCGTCACCCAGAAGCAGGCCGACGCCTCGTTTTACAAGAACATCAGCTACCGTCCCAGCGAAGACCGGCTCAAGGGCGTTGACCAAAAAGATACGGCACAATCGAAGCGCGCCCACGAGATCATGCGTGCGTTTTCGGCTCGATCCATTGCGTTCATGGCTTCGCTGCTGAAGAAATACAGCCTCGGACTGGAAGATCGATTACGCAAGTTTCCGGCCAATCGAGGAAGAAGGCCGCAAAGCTCCGCTGCATGCGCGGAACGACCTCTTGCATTTTGACTCATTTCCCACCCGGCCCTCACATGGAGACCGCCTGCTGCGGATCTTCGTGAATATCCACCCCGAGCAACCGCGGGTCTGGCTGACCTCAGACGACTTTGAAATCCTTGCGCCCCGGTTCGCCGGCAAGATCGGCTTGACACGCTCTCCGAGCCTGTCTGGTGTCTGCAAGCATGCGGCGGTGAAGCTCGCCGCCGGCATGGGTCTACCGGTGATCGACCGGCCTCCGTATGACGCCTTCATGCTCAAGATTCATCATACGATGAAGGAAGACGCCGCGTTCCAGGAAGCCTGCCGCAAGGATCGCTGGGAGTTCCCCGCCGGCTCGGCCTGGATCGTCTTCACCGACGGCGCCAGCCACGCCTGCCTCCGCGGCCAGTACGCTTTGGAGCAAACCTTCATCATCCGCCGCGGAAGCCTCGTCTGCCCCGAGCTTGCCCCGATCTCCATCCTCGAGCGCATCGCGGGGCATCCGCTGGCGCAGGAAGAGCGCGTGAAAGCTGTCCCGGTCTGGGAACTGCCGACCGAGGTTCGCCTTCAGGGCCAAAACCGTTGAAATCGTAGCAACAGGCTGCGCCGCAGTCATTTCTGGCTCCCTCTCCCCTTGCGGGAGAGGGTTGGGGAGAGGGGTTAGGGCTCGACCGATCACCTTGTTTGCGGGGGAATGATCACCCCTCTCCCTGCCCTCTCCCGCAAGGGGAGAGGGTGAAATCACAAAGACAGAGCTTCCTGAGCCCCACCGGCTGGAACGACTTGCTCGCCGAACTTTGATGGACAACCCTCCCGGACACGTGTATACTACTTCGTCTTGCGCGACGAACGATCGGCACTGAATCCGGGGGGGACTTCCAGGGATGGCCACATCGGACATCGTGATCCAGGGAGCGCACAGAGCATAACCTGCGCGACGTCTCGCTCACGTTGCCTCGTGGGCGTTTGATCTGCCTGACCGGAGTCTCGGGCTCGGGCAAGAGCTCGCTCGCCTTTGACACCCTTTATGCTGAAGGGCAAAGGCGTTACGTCGAAAGTCTGTCGAGCTATGCCCGCCAGTTCCTGGGTCAGATGCCCAAGCCCGAGGTCGATCGGATCGACGGGCTTTCGCCTTCGATCTCGATCCAGCAGAAGACCGGCGGACGCAATCCCCGGTCTACCGTGGGCACGATCACCGAGATCAACGACTATCTCCGCGTGCTCTTCGCCCGGGTGGGGCAGGGGCATTGCCCCCAGTGCGACCGCCCCGTCGCCGCCCAGACGCGCGAGCAGATCGTCGGCCGGATTCTTGAGCTTCCCGCCGGTGTCTCGTTCAGCGTGCTGGCACCCGTGGTGCGCGGGCAGAAAGGGGAATACAAAGACCTCTTCGCCGACCTCGCCCGCGCGGGGTATGTGCGGGCGCGGGTCAACGGCCAGGTTTATAACCTGACCGACAATCTCTCGCTCGATCGCCAGATCAAGCACAATATCGAGGTTGTGGTTGACCGTCTCAAGTCCGGCTCGGCATCCGGCGCTCGAAGCCCGCCTGGCCGAGGCCGTCGAGCAGGCCCTCAAGCTGGGCGAGGGCACGGTGATCGTGGCCGTGGAAGGGCAGCCCGACCTGCTCCTTTCGTCGCACTACGCCTGCACGTTCTGCGGCCTGAGCTTCGACCCGCCCAGCCCCCAGCTTTTCAGCTTCAACAGCCCGCAGGGAATGTGCCTGGCGTGCGACGGCCTGGGCGTGCGGCACGACTTCGACCCCGACCTCCTCGTTCCCGACCCGTCACTCTCGGTCTGGGACGGGGCGATCGCGCCGCATCGGCGCGGTCAAGGAGATCGGCAAGTGGCGGCGACACCTGTTCGAGGGCGTGGCGGCCAACTTCGAGGCCGACAAGGCCGGCCCGCGCCAAGGGCACGATGCTCAAGGGCCCCTGGCGCGACCTCGACGAGAAGTTCCGCCGCGTCTGGCTGCACGGCGCTGGCGACCGGATGATCGTGCACCACTGGAAGAACAAGGGCCGCATCTGGTCGCACGCCGAGAAATGGGAGGGCGTGGCCACCGAGCTCCTGGCCCGATACCGCAAGTCGGCCGGCGGCCCCTCGCGCGCCCAGCTTGAACCCTACATGCGCAGCATGACTTGCCCCGATTGCCAGGGCGCGCGGCTCAATCCCCGCGCTCGGGCCGTTCGCGTTGGCGGCAAGACCCTGGTCGAGCTCGGCGCCATGCCGATCGGCCAGGCGGCACGGTTCTTCGATGCGCTGGCTGAGGGAACGCCCGAGAATGGCCAACCCGTCGAGCACAAGCCGCTCGATCCCATGTCGCGCACGATCGCCGATGAGCTGCTCAAGGAGATCCGCGGGCGGCTGCGGTTCTTGACCGACGTGGGGCTGCATTACCTGGCGCTGGATCGCGCCGCGCCCACGCTCTCCGGCGGCGAGGCCCAGCGCATCCGGCTGGCCAGTCAGGTGGGGGCCGGGCTGGTGGGCGTGCTGTACATTCTGGACGAGCCCTCGATCGGCCTGCACCCGCGCGACAATGACCGGCTGATCGCCACCTTGCAGCGCCTGCGCGACGTGGGCAACACGGTGATCGTGGTCGAGCACGACGAAGACACCATGCGCGCCGCCGACTGGCTGGTCGATTTCGGGCCGGGGCCGGGCGTCAAGGGGGGTGAGATCGTCGCCCAGGGAACACTTGCCGACCTGGCGAAATCGAAGCAGAGCGTGACCGGGCGCTACCTCGCCGGCAAGGCCGAGATCGAGGTTCCCAGGACGCGCAAAGCGCCCGATGGCCGGACGCTCACCGTGAAGGGTGCCTGTCACAATAACCTCAAGAACATCGACGTCGCCTTTCCGCTGGGCCTGTTCCTGTGCGTGACGGGAGTCTCGGGCTCGGGCAAGAGCTCGCTGGTCGGCGACATCCTGCGTGAGGCGCTGGCGCGCGACCTCAACGGGGCGATCGGCACACCCGGCGCCCACCGGGCGATCGAGGGGATCGACCAGCTTGACAAGGTGATCGACATCGACCAGTCGCCGATCGGCCGCACGCCACGGTCGAACCCGGCCACTTACATCAAGCTTCTGGACCTGATCCGCGACCTTTACACCAAATTGCCCGAGGCCCGCGCGGGGCTACCAGCCCGGCCGGTTCAGCTTCAACGTACCCGGCGGCCGGTGCGAGGCTTGCGAGGGCAACGGCTCCAACCGCCTGGAGATGGACTTCCTGGCCGACGTCTGGGTGACTTGCCCCGTCTGCCAGGGGAAGCGGTTCAACCGCGAGACCCTGCACGTTCGCTTCAAGGGCAAGAGCATCAGCGACGTGCTCGACATGGACGTGCAGGAGGCGCTCGAGCATTTCGCCAACGTGCCCAAGGTCGCGGCCATGCTCCAGACGCTGCACGACGTGGGCCTTGACTACATCAAGCTCGGCCAGCCCTCGCCCACGCTCTCCGGCGGCGAGGCCCAGCGCATCAAGCTGGCGCGCGAGCTCGTCAAGAAGGGCACGGGCAAGACGCTGTATATCCTGGACGAGCCGACCACCGGGCTGCATTTCGACGATGTGCGCAAGCTGCTGGAAGTGCTGCACAACTTCTCGGCCCAGGGCAACACGGTGGTCGTGATCGAGCATAATCTCGATGTGATCAAGACAGCCGACTGGGTGATTGACCTGGGCCCCGAGGGAGGCGCAGGGCGGCGGCCTGGTCGTCGGGCAGGGAACGCCGGAGCAGGTGGCCCAGACAGCCGGCAGCCATACCGGAGAAGCCCTCAAGCGGGTGCTCCATCCCGACCGAAGCCGGCGCATGGGCGCCTCGGTTTCCCCTCGCGGCCGCAAGACCGGATCGGGCCGCCGGTCGAACTCTTCCTCGGAAGAGGGCCTGGACGCCATAGCCGTGCGCGGTGCCCGGCAGCACAACCTCAAGGGGATCGATCTGGACATCCCCCGCCACAAGCTGACGGTGTGCAGCGGGCCTTCCGGCTCGGGCAAGAGCTCGCTGGCGATCGACACGCTCTATGCCGAAGGCCAGCGCAGGTATGTCGAGAGCCTCTCCAGCTACGCCCGCCAGTTCCTGGCCCCGCTGCAAAAGCCCAAGGTTGAGCGGATCAGCGGGCTGTCGCCGGCCATCAGCATCGAGCAGAAGACGACCAGCAAGAGCCCGCGATCGACCGTCGGCACGGTGACGGAGATTTACGACTACCTGCGCATCTTGATGGCCCGCCTGGGCCATCCTCATTGCCCGAGCTGCGGCGTCTTGATCGGCACGCAGTCGGCCGATGAGATCGTCGAGAAGATCCTGCATCTGCCCGAGGGGACGAAGGTTTACGTGATGGCGCCCATCGAGCGCCGGGACGGTGAGACCTTCGAGGAATTGTGGGACGAGCTGAAAGCCTCGGGGTTCGCGCGGCGCGGATCGACGGCAAGTCGATCGAGCTGGACAATCCGCCCAAGCTGTCGCACCGGCGCAAGCACAAGATCGAGGTGGTGATCGATCGGGCCGTTGTCCGCCGGTCAACCCGCTCGCGCCTGGCCGACTCGGTGGAATCGGCCCTCGACCTGGGCAAGGGCGTGGTCCATGTGGCGAATGTGGGAGACGACGCCAAGGAGCCCCACTGGCACGTCGATCGCTACAGCCAGCACCGCTCGTGCGACCGCTGCGGGCGCAGCTTCGAAGAGCTTTCGCCCCACCACTTCTCGTTCAACAGCCCGCTGGGCTGGTGCCCGGTTTGCGAGGGGCTGGGAACGCAGCACGGAGCCAACCCCGCGGTCTTGATACCCGATCCCAGGCGCAGCCTCCGCCAGGGGGCGGTCGCGGTCTGGCCGAGCCTGGACGGCACCCCGCTCTTCGGCCGCATGATCGAGGCGCTTGCCGAGGCTGAGGGCATCGACCTGGACGCTCCGTTTGACGATCTTGAGGGACGCCTGCGGCGGATCATCCTCCACGGCGCGGGCGAAACCTGGTACAGCGTGCCCGCCGGTGAAAAGAGCGGCGAGCCTGGCTTTTCGTTCCAGTACAAGGGTCTCTTCCCGGCCATCGAGGAGGCCGCGCGGGTCTCGTTCGTCTACCGCTGGAAGCTACAGGGGATGGTGGACGACGTCCCCTGCGCCGCCTGCATGGGCGCCCGGCTGCGCGACGACTCGGCGGCCGTGCGGTTCCATGGCCACACGCTCGACCAGATCAGCCGCTGGCCGCTCGGTCAGGCCGTGGCCTTCTTCAACGAGCTCAAGCTCTCGGCCGACGAGCGGCACATCGCCGGCGACCTGGTGCGCGAGATCCGCGACCGGCTGACCTTCCTGGTGGAGGTCGGGCTCGATTACCTGTCGCTGGCGCGGGGAACGCCCACGCTCTCCGGCGGCGAGAGCCAGCGCATCCGCCTGGCCAGCCAGATCGGCAGCGGGCTGACCGGCGTGCTCTATGTGCTTGACGAGCCCACGATCGGCCTGCACCCGCGCGACAATTCCCGGCTGCTGGGTGCTCTTCGCCGCCTGCGAGACCTGGGCAATACCCTGGTCCTGGTCGAGCACGACCGCGAGATCATCGAGGCGGCCGACCACCTGGTCGATTTCGGACCAGGCTCGGGCCAGTTCGGAGGCCGGATCACGGCCTCGGGCACACCGAAGAAGGTCAAGGCCGCGGCCGGGTCGCTGACGGGACAGTACCTGAGCGGTCAGGCCGCGATCCCGGTTCCCACCAACCGCCGGCCCGCCAGCGCAGTCCAGCGCCAGCGCAGCGGCCAGTTCGCCGGCCCTGCTCATCCGGGGCGCACGGCAGAACAACCTCAAAGACCTGGACGTGCGCATTCCGCTGGGCGCCGTCACGGTTGTGACAGGAGTCAGCGGCTCGGGCAAGAGCTCGCTGGTGGAAGACATCTTGTGGAAGGCCGCCGCCAAGACCTTGCACCGCGCCCAGGTGACCCCCGGCGCTCACGAAGCCATCGACGGGCTGAACCTGATCGACAAGGTGATCAGCGTCGATCAGACGCCCCTGGGCTCGACCCCCAACTCGACGCCGGCCACCTATTCCGGGGTGTTTGACCTGATTCGCGAGCTGTACGCCAAGCTGCCCGAGGCCAAGGTGCGCGGGTACACCTCGCGCCGGTTCAGCTTCAACATGGCCGGCGGTCGGTGCGAGACCTGCGAGGGCGCCGGCCAGAAGCGGATCGAGATGCACTTCCTGCCCGACGTCTGGATCACCTGCGACGGCTGCGGCGGCGCAAGGTTCAACGCCGAGGTCCTGGCGGTCAAATTCCACGGCAAGACGATCGCCGACGTGCTGGACATGTCGGTTGACCAGGCGCTCGAGCTCTTCGGCGGCGTGCCGCGGATCAGGCGGATCTTGCAAACCTTGCACGATGTAGGACTGGGCTACGTTCCCCTGGGCCAGTCGGCCCCCACGCTTTCCGGCGGCGAAGCCCAGCGCGTCAAGCTGGCCGCCGAGCTGGCTCGTCCCGACACGGGGAGAACGCTGTACATCCTGGACGAGCCAACCACCGGGCTGCATCTGGATGACATCCGCAAGCTGCTCGATGTGGTCCACCGCCTGGCTGATCTGGGCAACACGGTCGTCGTGATCGAGCATAACCTCGAAGTGATCAAGACTGCCGACTGGATCATCGACCTGGGCCCCGAAGCGGGCATTCGCGGGGGCGAGATCGTGGCCGAAGGGACGCCAGAGGACGTGATCAAGACTTCAAGCGGCTACACCGCGCGGTTCCTCAAAGACCTGCTCGCGGCCGGCCCGTTCGCCGAACGGCCCAGGTTCGATCCCAAGGTTGCCGCGCGCAGGCGCTCGAGGCGGCCAAGGCCGCCCAGGCCGAGGCCAAGACCGAAACCAAACTGAAAAGCAAAGGCGCTTCCAAGAGCGCGGCAAACGGTGCCGGCAAGGCCAAGCCGCTGAAGATCGCCGCCGGCGCGCTTGCCCCATGGGAAGCCGACGGCCGGAAGTGGCATACTCAGGACCGCGTGGCCCGCAACGGCCGCCCCGCCCGCTGGGACGGCCGCATTCTGGACCTCATCGCCGATCAGGTCGAGACGCTGGGCCGCGGCCAGTTCGCCCCGGTCGATTGGTCCCAGCGCGGGGTGGTGCGGATCATGGGCGCCGACAAGACGGCCAGCATCACCTTCCCCTTCTTCCACGCCACCACCTCGGGTGAATGGGTGGTCACGTTGCGGTTCTTCGTGCCTCGGAACACCTTCAAGGAGAGGGCGCTGGAATCGCAGCTCAAATTAGTTCCATTTCACGACAGCCCCACGCCGGTTCTCTCCGACACCCCCCGCATCAGCTTCACCAACATCGCCTCGACCCAGGAGATCACCATCACCGGCCATGCCGCGGACGAATTCGAGACCGAAGGTTTCCAAACCTTCCTTGCCCAGGCCGTGACGGCATTTCTGAGCCAGGGGAAATCAGGGAAGGCGAAGCTGAGGAAGGCGAGCGAGATGTGAGGGAATTCTGCTTTTCGAGTGGCTTTTTCTGGGTCGTTCACGATCCACACTAGCCCGAAGCGTCAGCGAGGATTCCGCGCTGTCACACGACACTGGTGATGACACAAGGGTTGTGCGCGGGGCAGCAGAGGAAACCATCTCGCTTTCCGGGCGATGAGCGATCCATCGCCGCGGGCCATCCATGCCGCCCTCTCGATACGAAATATCGGTGTGTTGTTGATTCCTCACATTGGTGGTGTTATAAGGTGCCGAGGCCAAGCTGCGGCGACCCGGAGGGAGAATGACCCCGTGCGGGGCAGTCGCCGCCACGGTGGCCGTCAAGGAGTTTTGTCCATGAGATCTTTCCTCATGATCATGATGGTGGCATTGGCGTCGGTCGGGTTCGGGTCGAACCGGGCGGACGCGATGACCATCTTCTCGACGAGCCCCAATTACAAGTCGCCGGAAACGATCTCGCTGGCGCCGGCCAGCTTCGGCGCCTTCGGGGGAGATTATTTCATTCCGGACTTCAACCACGCTGCACTCGGCGGGCACATCTGGAGTGTGCCCAGCGCGGGAGGACCGCCCGTCTCCTTCGCGACCAACTCAGACTACAAGGCCTTGGGCGGAATGTTTCTCCCCGAGACGGGGTGGGGAGCGAATTCGGGCAGGTTTCTGGCAACTGGCAGCGATGCTTCCGGACTCGGCGTGATTTATACGTATGCGTCCGACGGCACGCGCAGCACCTTTGTGCCCGGCGTCCCCACCTTTCAGCCCTCCCAACCGCTGCTGGCGCCGGCCGGTTTTGGCAACTTCGGAGGCCAGTTGATCGTTGCCAACTCAGCCGGGCGTGAGATCCTGGCGTTCTCACCCAGCGCCACGGTGTCGGTCGTGGCTACGCCTTTTGTGAGCCCCTTCGGTCTGGCTTTCGCGCCGACCGGGTTTGGTGCTCTGGGCGGTGACTTGTTCGTCACGAACGGGAATACGAATGAGATCGACGTCGTTCGCGGCGACGGGACGGTCTCTCCCTTCGCCTCGATCCCGCTGCTACCCGGCCAATTCGGCCTGCGTCAGCTCGAGTTCAGTCCTTCTGGCTTCCTTCCGGGCTTTGGAGACCTCCTGTTTGTCTCGGTGTCCGGATTCCGCCTCAGGCGGTGGCACGCTGGGAGACGTACTCGCCCTGGATAGCAATGGCACGATCGTGGGGTCGCTGAAATCGAACCTCGGCTTGACCAAGTTCGACCCCCGGGGCTTGTTGTTCACGTCCGGCGGCGATCTCCTCATCAGCGACGCCTCCGACCCCATCTACCTCGCCACGGGCTCTGATTTCAACGCGGCGGCGGCCGTTCCCGAACCGGCCACCCTCACAATGCTCACCATCGGCCTGGCCGGCATGCTCAGCCTCCGCGCGCGACGGTTGTTATCCAGGACGGCGTAACCCCACGTGTTACCCCGGATCGCGGGGTGGCCCGGACAACCGCCGGCTTACGAATGTGACAGCGACCTACCAATGATCAATGTGACAAATGCTAAATCGATTCGTCACGTTGAAGTGAGGCTTTCCACAGGTCGAGGCTCATCAGGCCTTGCGTTCTTAGGAATGTCTCAATCCGGGCCACGCGAGGTATAACCCGAAGCGTCAGCGAGGATTCCGCTGGTGTCACGCGACACTGGTGATGCCCTCGCTGACGCTTCGGGTTGGTGTGGCCCGTCGGCCACGCAGCTGAAAACCGCGCATGCGCCCGGCGCGATCAGCGACTGCGCCCAGGCCTCGTCTTCCGGCGAAAGAAGCGGTTGCGGAGCGCCTCGGTAGATAAAGTCTTCATAAGCATACGCGTCATAGACTCGATGGAGCAGCTCTTGCAGATCGATTCGCGCGTCTTCGTCGGGGCTTTTCAGGGGGATGGGGATCTCCGGCAGCCGTTGCCTCAATTGGAGTGGCCAGAAGGCTGCGCGAGGGCGGTTTTCGACTCGGCTGACCAGCACCGAATAGTCGCAGTCCGGCCGATTTGACGCGGGCATGGGACGCCCCCCGCGCAGGAGATCGATCTCCACATAATGGGCGTTGCTGTTCAGCAGCTCCCTGCGCTTGGTGATGTACTCCTTGCGATCCTCTCCTCGCTTGTTCGTCGGGCTGAGCAGTTCAAGCACGGTCACAAGTTCACGGTTCTTCCGATCTCTCACTTCCAGGAAAGGGATCCGCTCTGTCTCCTGAAAGGTGAGCTCGACCTCGGCGGGGGCATCCATGTCCGTATCCAGGACGGCGGCTCGGGTCCGCCTTTCGGCGTCGTGCTCACTGTGGGCGACCGAAACGTCGGCTCTCCCCACGGGTTCAGGATGGTCGAAAGGTTGCTCATGAACGTAGACGTGCTGCTCCAGCAGTACGATATACCTGGGACGTACCTGAGGAACCAGGCGCTCATTGATCGCGGTCAGGAATTTGGTATGGAAGTCGGGCCAGAGGTCGGACTGCTCGATGAACGGGTTCATGCCCGGAAATGGCGATGGCACAGTCGGACTCCTTGGTGAACCTCACTGCGAGTCGCCTTCCTCTATCACTTGATTCCCCGCTGCTGCTCTCTGTTGCAGCCACCTTTGCAATGAAGCTCTGGCCCTCCGTCGAGGGCTTGCCTTCCAGCAGGCTGGCCACGCTGATGTCTTCGTCGAGGTCGGGCCAGTGGATTCCCTGGCCCTGGCCAATCAGTCGCCAGTGGTTTCGCTCCTGATCGGTTCCATGAACGAGGCGCGGAAACCATACCAACGGCACGGCGATGGCGCGGCCGTCGCTCAGTTCCACCGAGAGGGTGTCGTCGCTGATCTCGACCTGAAGTGCCGTGGGTGTCTGTGCGTCAAGCGCGGTAGAATTCATGCCACCGATCCAGAAGGTGTTGGCGGTTGTCTGAGACAAGCCGCGAAATAGCGTTGAGCTCGGCTCGGGAGAATCCACGGCTTCGCTCCAGCCGAACCGCATCGAGCCAAAACTTCGCCTCGCAGTCGTCTCGCTCGACATGCACGTGAGGCGGTTCGTTCCCGTCGGCGGAGTAAAAGAATACCCGGTACGGGCCATCTCGCAAAACCGTGGCATCGCTTGATGCTAGGCTCGTCCCGTTAACCCGGCAAGAGGGAAACCAAAGCGAGTTGGTGGTTCGATGAGATTCCCACTCTCAGGATCGCCGGGTACTTCCTTCGCCAGCCCTTTCCGATCCGGGTCTTCTTGGCGTATGATTCCTTCTGTGGGTGGAACCTGGTGGATGGGTGAACGGAACGAGACCCTGCGCAAGGCCCCTGCTCAGCGCAACGTGGCCGGAGGCCTGGCGGCAAACGGGAACGCGCGGTCTGCCGAGCCGGGGGTTGCTCTGGCTCCTGGCTAACGCCGCGGGGTCGAATCTGAGGCTAGTTGATCATGACGCGACGCTCCCGAGGCCGTGAAGTCGCCCTCCAGGTGCTCTACCAGATCGAGCAGAACGCCGGCATCCCCGTCGGGCGAAGTTCGCCAGTTCATCGACCGCCGGCTGCTGGGCGACCCCAAGCTCGTCGAGTTCACCGCGGGACCTGATCGCCGGCGTCAGGGAACACCAGCCCAGATCGACGAGATGATCAAGGAAGTCGCCGAGAACTGGCGGCTCGACCGCATGGCCGCCATCGACCGCAACATCCTCCGCCTGGGCGCCTACGAGATGCTCTTCCGCCCCGAGGTCCCGGCCAAGGTCGCCATCAACGAGGCGCTCGAGCTGGCCAAGCGGTACAGCACCGCCCAGTCGAGCCGGTTCGTCAACGGCATTCTCGACCGGGTGCTCCAGCTTCACACTGCACCGGCCGGCGGACGGCCGCAGGCCCGAGCGCGAGTCCAGGCCGCGAGTGAAGCCGCGGGCCTCCCCGGGGCGACATCGGCGGTCAGGCCGTTCGAGCCCGGACGGCCACCGCCGTCGGATTCCGCCGGCCCGGAAGCGCCGATGACCGAGCCGGCGAAATTCGAACCTCGGATCGAGGCATCCCCGTGCGGATCCGCGCAGCCCGGGTCTCGCACCGGGCGCCGATCTGCACGTGCACACGACGCACTCCGACGGCGCCTGCTCGCCCTGCGAGGTGGTCGTCGCCGCGGCCGGGTGGGGCTTGCGGCGCTCGCGATCACCGACCACGACACCGTCTCGGCCCTGCCGATCGCCCGGCCCGAGGCCGACCGGCTGGGCATCGAGCTGGTCACCGGCGTCGAGCTGACCTGCGCCTCGACGGCCGCGAGCTGCACCTCCTGGGCTATTTCTTCCGCGACGACGACGCCGGACCTGCGCGAGGCGCATGGCACGCTCCGCGCCGGGCGAGCGCGGCGGCTCGAGATCGATGGCCGAGCGGCTGCGCGCACGAGGCTTGCCGTCGAGCTCGATCTGCGATCTTCGCCGCGCCTTCCCTCGCGCGGTGCTGGGCCGGCGGCACCTGGCCGGTACCTGGCGCGGACCGGCCAGGTCGCCAGCGTGCGCGAGGCGTTCGCCCGCTATCTGGGCGACGGCCGGCCCGCTGCGTCGCCAAGCCCCGGCTGGACATCTTCGAGGCGATCCGCCTGATCCGCGGCGCGGGAGGCGTCGCCGGCCTGGCCCATCCGCCCTATGACCTCCGGCCGAGACGCTCCGCAGGCTGGCCGACGCGGGCCTGGGGGCGATCGAGGTGGACGGACCCGGTATCTCCGGCCGCCTGGCGACGCGGTTCCGCGACTGGGCCGTGCGGATCGGCCTGGTGCCGATCGCCGGCAGCGACTTCCATGCCCCCGACCGGCCCGGCCGATGGGTCGGCGCGATCACCACCCCGGAGGCCGATCTGGACCGGCTTCGCCAGGCCCGGCCGTGAATCCGTCTTCGGCAGGCTCGACCGAGGCGGTAGAATCGCTACCGGGATCAGGCGGGCGAATGGCTACGTCGGATGGCCGCAAGCTGCAATCGACGGAACCATCAACCGTCTGCGACGAAAGGACCGACATGGCGATCAAAGGCCTGCTGGAACGGTTCAAGAAGGGGCTGGCCAAGACGGCCCAGCTCTTCAACATCCGCTCCTGGTTCGGCCGCAAGGTCGACCAGTCGTTCCTCGACGACCTGGAGGCCCGGCTGATCCAGGCCGACGTCGGCGTCGCGGCCACGGGCCGGATCATCGACCGGGTGCGCGAGGCGTTCGCCGACAAGACGGCCGACGAGAACCTCGTGAACTTCGTCAAGGCCGAGCTCAAGGGCCTGCTCGAGGACCCCAGCCCGGGATCGCTCGCCGTCGTCGCCAAAGAAGCCGACCGTCTACCTGATCGCCGGCGTCAACGGCTCGGGCAAGACGACCTCGATCGCCAAGCTGGCCCAGCGGCTCAAGGACCAGGGCAACACGATCCTGCTGGCCGCCTGCGACACCTTCCGCGCCGCGGCCGCCGACCAGCTCTCGATCTGGGCCGACCGCGCCGGCTGCGAGATCGTCCGGGCGCCTCCGGGGCCGACCCGGCCAGCGTCGCCCACGACGCCTGCCAGCGGGCCCTGGCCCGCGACATCGACGTCCTGATCGTCGACACCGCCGGCCGGCTGCACACCCAGACCCACCTGATGCGCGAGCTCGAGAAGATCCGCCGTGATCCAGCGGCTGATCCCCGGCGCGCCCCACGAGGTGCTCCTCGTCCTCGACGCCACCAACGGCCAGAACGCCATCCGCCAGGCCGAGGTCTTCACCAAGAGCATCGGCTGCACCGGCGTGATCCTGACCAAGCTCGACGGCACCGCCAAGGGGGGCGTCGTCGTCGCCGTCCGCCAGACCATGAACCTGCCCATCAAGTTCATCGGCGTCGGCGAGGCCCTCGACGACCTGCAGCCGTTCGACGCCGATACGTTCGTGGAGTCGCTCTTCAGTTGAGATCCAGGCCGCGAAGGAAGGGGATAAATCGATGTCCTCAGTGATCGAAGCGCCCGTCGGGATGGTGGAAGCGGTGGCCGACCTGAAGCTACCGTTGAGGGCCGACCGGCGGTTCCAGGACTTGATGGATCGCAATACGACGGCGCGTTGACGCCCGAGGAACGAGACCAACTGGAAGCGCTGGTGGAGCTGAGCGAGACAATGGCCCTTATTCGATC
>CAWFAF010000050.1:0-12955 GCA_963813575.1 uncultured Planctomycetaceae bacterium | reverse complement strand
AACCACCGGCCGACGTGACTGGCGGATTGGGAACGCCCGCATACACGACGGTCCCGGTAAAGGCTAGGGAGGACCATCGGGCCATGGTACCATCAAGCAAGCTGGGAGAATGGAGTGTGCGGCGATCCGACATTCGTAAGATGGCGGCCCTCTACAGATGTCAAACGTGTAGAGGCTGAATCTAGCAGCGAAGGGCCTCTAATCCGGGCCATCCCATGAAAAGTCACGTCGAATCGGACGTGAACATGGTGGTCTAGAGATCAGCTTTATCATTCTTGGTCCCTGCTCGAGAATCTCGCGCCGTGAGGAACAAGATTGTAACAACGCCGGCCGGGTCCGGATGGCGGAAGACCTCCGTCCGGGCACCGGCGGTCTTTACTGGTTCTTTGTTAGACATTCGGCCAATCAGGTGGTTGACGAAGTCCGTCGGTCGTGCACTGCGGGGGACTCACCGATGACCGTTGAAGGGCGTGTGTCGAGATCCTGTTCGCGTTCGAGGATCGGGCTGGCCGTGGTGGCCGGTGTGGTGCTGGTCGGGAGTTCGTGCCGCGGCGACGAGCCGCCGGCCGCGGTGTCAGCACAGCACTGGGAAGGGGTCCTGAAGGTCAGCCCGGCGTTACAGTTGCGGCTGGTGATCCATGTGAAGACCGACCCCGCGGGGGTCCAGGTCGCCACGATGGACAGCCCCGACGAGGGGCTCGCGGGGCTGAACCTCGCCCCGTTCACGCTCGACCGCTCGACGCTGGCGTTCGAGCTGAAGGTCACGCAGGCGAAGTACGAGGGCAAGCTGAATGCGGAAGGAACGGAGGCGGTGGGCACGTGGTCGCAGCGCGGGGCGACCTTTCCGCTGACCTTCCGGCCGACCGCGAAGCCATCCGCGGTACCGAGGATCGCCGGGCCGGAACAGATCTGGGAAGGGAAGATCGAGATCCAGGCCGGGCTGCACTCCGGGTTGCCCTGCACGTCGGCAAGAATGCCAACGGCAACCTGATGGCCACGTTCGACAGCCTTGACCAGGGAGCCAAGGGGCTCAAGGTCGACTCGGTCAGCCTCGACAAGGACAAGCTGACCTTCGAGATGAAGCGGATCCTCGGCAAGTTCGAGGGAACCCTCAACAAGGAGGGCACCGAGGCGAAGGGCACGTGGACGCAGGCGGGGGCGAAGCGGCCGTTGACCTTGAAACGCACCGGCAAGCTGACCGAGTTGCGGCGGCCGCAGACGCCGAAGCCGCCGTTCCCCTACAAGTCGGTCGACGTCAACTACCCGAACAAGACCGCAGGCATCACGCTGGCGGGCACCCTCACGATTCCGAACGGGGAGGGCCCGTTCCCGGCCGTGATCCTCATCAGCGGGTCGGGGGCACAGGACCGCGACGAGACGATCTTCGAGCACAAGCCGTTCGCGGTGCTCGCCGACACGCTCACCCGGCGCGGCGTGGCCGTGCTCCGGGTCGACGACCGGAGCGTCGGTGGCTCGACCGGCAGCCTCGCGAAAGCGACCACCGAGGACTTCGCCGGCGACGTCCAGGCCGGGATCGCCGTCCTCAAGACCCGCCCCGAGGTCAACCCCCGCAAGATCGGCCTGATGGGCCACAGCGAGGGGGGCATCATCGCCCCTCTGGTCGCCTCGCGGTCGAAGGACGTCGCCTTCATCGTCCTGCTCGCCGGCACCGGACTGCCCGGCGACGAGATCATCAAGCTCCAGGCCCGCGTGATCGGCCGGGCCATGGTGGGCCAGGACAAGGAGAAGCTCGCGGCGCTCGAGAAGGAGCTCGGCTACCAGAGTCGAATGATCGAGGTGATCAAGACCGAGACCGACCCCGCCAGGGCCGAGGCCAGGCTGAAGGCGATCGTCGAGGAGCTGAAGGCGAGCCTCTCGGAGGGCGACCGCAAGGCCGCCGGCGACCTCGACGGCCTGCTCAAGGCGCAGCTCAAGGTCGCCCAGAGCCCCTGGTTCAAGTACTTCCTGAACTACGACCCCCGCCCGGCGCTGAAGCAGGTGCGCTGTCCGGTGCTCGCGCTCATCGGCGAGCACGACCTTCAGGTCCCTCCGAAGGAGAACCTCGCCGAGATCCGCAAGGCCCTGACGCAAGGGGGGAACACCCACGTCGCGGCCAGGCAACTGAGAGGACTGAACCACCTGCTCCAGACCAGTGATACCGGTTTACCATCCGAATATGTCAAGAACGAGGAGACGATCGCGCCGACGGCCCTGAAGGAGATCGGCGACTGGATCGTGCAGACGGTGGGGAAGTGAGCTGAAGCCCGGGCAGAGGGTAGAAAGCAATGAAAAGGATTCAGAAGGGCAAGCCCCTGAAGAAGACCAAGGAGACCGACGCGATCTTCGCGCACGTGAAAGGGGTGCGGGACTAGGAGTCGTCGTAATTCACGGTTTCGTAGGCTGGCTTCAGCTAACACCACCCATGGAACGCTTGGATTATTGAGGGTGCCATCAGATCCCGGCGTAGGACGGCCGGGGCTGCAAGAAAACGACGAGGTCGTAGCCGTTAGCAGGCGGAAGAAGGTCGAAACGTAAAGGCTGTCCGCAGAGGGGTCGCCCTTCACGAGGATTGCCGTGAGGACGGGCGGTTCCATCGGCCACGGGTCGACCACGCTCAGGCCGCATCCTCCAGATCGCTCTCTTCTACGACAAGACCGGAGTAAGCCTTGCGCAGCGTCGGTCCACATCGACCGAAGCAACCTCGGATCAATCGGCTTCGGTGTCGTCGGACCGATGCCCGTTACGAAAAGGCGAGGACCAGTCCATCCGCACATGTGCTGAGCCGGTTGACATTGAAGAATGGCATGATCGGAATGGGTATCAACAAGAATTGGCCGATCGCCCCGGGATGGGCTGATCAGCACGCAGCGATAGCGCAACCGGTTTACGATATGCTGGCCGGGAACTACACTGACCGGACGATAATATGCTGCCCGACCGGTCAGCTCAATAATTCGGCCCATGAATCCAGCGCGGGAGAGGATCATGCCTCGGTTGCTGATTCGGCGCGCAGGAGCCTATGTCTTCGATGTCGTCTTGCTCTTCTTGGTTCTGTTTCCGGTCGGGCAACTGCTGCGCTTCGCCAGTGGCTTGCAGCCCCCCTCGTCCCCTTCGGGACTTGGCATCTGGCTCGCCAGCGCGCTGAATTTCTCCGTGCCGACCTGGACGTACTTCGTCTTATCGGACAGCTCAGCACGCGGAGCCACCGTCGGCAAGTCGTTGCTCGGACTGCGCAGTCACTCGCGAAAAAGTCGGATCGGTCGGCATGGCCCGGGCGCTGGGACGTACGGCCGTCAAACTACTGCCGTGGGAAACAACGCATTTGTCAGCTTTCGCGTTATCCGCGGAGCCGGGGGTTTCTCTCGACCTTGGCCAGCTGATCGGTCTGACCGTAGCCAACGTACTGATACTGCTTTACTTCGTGGTCGCCGCGTGTACCGGGGGCCGGCGTAGCGTCCACGATTATGTCGCGGCGACCGAGGTGTGCCCGTCCGTGGCGAAACGGAATCGGTGAAACCCACAGCGCCGGCATGGCGGCAGAGCCCGGGAGAGCTCGGAAATGCCGCGCCGGGATCGTGCAGGGGATCGGCACTCTCCAAACCACGAAACTGGCCCTTATTCTGGGTTCTCCCGCACTTTTGTATTGGCGAATTCCCATCGGCGGCCGATCAGTTGGAGTCTGGGTAAGATCGGTTTCCCAGGCAGGCAAAATCCTGGGACCTGGGTAACCCGGGCGAATTCGTGAACAGTACCCATTTGATCCCCACCCGGATCGTCGGGGAGTCACATCACGACCCGGCCCACAACTTCATCGGAGGCGCGACCCATGCAGTACAGGATCCTCCATGATTCCAGCGCACCAGATCTGGAGCTGACGGTTAACAAATGGATCGGGCTCGGCTGGACTCCGCTCGGCGGGGTCTCGGCCTACGTCGTCGATGGCGAGCCCTGGTTCGCCCAGGCCATTACGGCACCCGACCAAGAGTCCGAGAAATCGCCCCTACAAAAGCCGTAAACGCCCCGGGATGCGCCCGAGGCCCCGAACGACCCGCGCGACCATCGTCTCGAGTGCCGTGCGTTGTGCTATGGGCCGGATAGCCGTCGGCCGGAGATGCTGAGTATCAGCATGACGATCACGCTCACGACCAGGGCGAACGCGGACCAGCGATACGCCGTCACGCCCCATCCTGTTCTCCGGATCGACCCCGCAGGAGAGCGTCGCGCACAGAGTTGGATGAAACAACGCGGCCGCACCGCCGGCGCCGAGATCGTGGAGGGGATCGGCGCTTTCCAAACGATCGAAACTGGCCATGATTCTTTCATCGGTCCCACATCAATCGCAAAGTGAGCCAGCGGCGTGGCGATCGGCAACGAAGTCAGTGAGTACACGCTTCCTGACCCCGAGAACTCGGTCTGTGGCCTTGCCGATCGGCCAAGGCGCTGGAGATCCCCGCCCGGACCTGGGCCAATTACGAGTCCGGCATCACCATCCCCGGCTTGGTCCTTCTCCGCTTCGTCGCGGCCACCGGCGTCGAGTCCTGTTGGCTCCTGAGCGGCGAAGGCCGGAAGTAACGGCCTGCCTCTTCGAGATTGTGCGATCTCGATCAGTGGAACTAGCCGAGGTGGCGAAGACCCAGCCGGTCTTCCATTTGGAGGACGTGAGGGCACGCTGGCGGGCTTCCGCTTGCCGGATTTCGCCTGCTGCCTGACCGTGCCGGGGTCCACTTCCACTTCCTGACCGCGGCCACGTGCTCGACCTGGTCCTGACGCGTGGCGAGCTGGCCATCGGCACCTCGGCCCACTTCCACCTGGAGCTTCCGACCGACCCGGCCTTCCTCCATGCCGACTGGGGCCGCGACCGAGGCGACACACCGGGCCGGGCCGAGCGGGGGAAACGAGTCGAGGTCGACGCGATCTGACTCCGGCCGGGGCAGAAGCCTACCAACTCGAGCTTTCCGGCCCCCCGCCCACCTGCGCATCCGGACGCACTCTTTGACACCGCGCCTTCGGTCTGATCGACGACGCGACCAAATCGCGTGCTCGATGCTTCGGTGTCGTCGGACCGACGCGCGCAAGTTTCTTGGGCGATCCAACGCGCGACGACGTCGAGCTCTTCGACCGGACGAGAGCCAGCATGAACGATCGGGGCGGGCAGAGACGGCCAGTGGGTGTCATGTTCCTGATTTGCTGGCTGATTGCAGTTGGCCAGAGACGGCGGATCGTGCTCGCCGCCTCTGGCACATTGTTTTTGACAAGAGCCTGCTATCTCGACTGTTTGTTCTGTGCCGCCTCCAGCACTTTGCTGATGCTCAGGCTCGAACCTCTGGCCGGCGGGAACTCCTTCAAGGTCTCCAGGTATTCCGCGATGAACGTCTGTGCCGGCACCATCAGGAACATCCGGTCACCGAACCATTTCAAATACATTTCTGATTGGTCGATGTATCGCTCATAGGGATCCCGGCGGAGGTTGACGATCAACGGCCAACTGGGTGACTTGTGCCAGGCTGTGGAGAGGTTGCCCGACATCTCGGTAAAGATGACCTTCCAATCGTTGTACCGAAGGGCGTTCAGATTGCCATCGGCGTCGAAATAGACGATCTCCTTGCGTTTTCCCGGCCCCTTTCCCGACAGCAGTTCCATCTGGTCGTAACCGTCGAGATGCGCCTTGAAGGTCTTGTCGCCGAACTGGGCTCCCTTGAGCAGCTTTCCCTTCACGTCAGGATCGCCGGCAGCGGCAAGCAACGTGGGCATCCAATCCTCGTGGGAGAAGATGTCGTTGATGACCGTGCCGGGCTTGATGACGCCGGGCCAGCGGACGAGCAGGGGCACGCGGAAGCCGCCTTCGGTGGTCAGGCCCTTCTCGCCGCGGAACGGATGGGTGCCGCCTTGCGGCCAGGTGAAGATCTCGGCGCCGTTGTCCGTGGACCAGATGACAATCGTATTATCGGCGATACCCAATTCGTCGAGCTTGTCGAGGAGCTTGCCCGTGACATAATCCAGCTCCGCCATGCCGTCCGCGAATTCGCCGGCGCCGGTCTTGTTCTTCCACTGGTCCGACAGATGAAGCCAGACATGGTTGCGGGTCGAGTTATGCCACAGGAAGAACGGTGTGCCTGCCCTGTGCACTTTTTCAATGTCAGCCAGCGACCGCGCCAGCAGGTCTTCCTCCACTGTTTCCATGCGCTTGGTGGTCATCGGACCTGTGTCCTTGATCTTCTGCTTGCCGACACGGCCCCAGCGTGGCTCGTCGGTCGGATCCTCCGTCGTGGTGGCGACGCTGTCCAATACGCCGCGCGGGCCGAACCGCGCCCGGAACGCGGGATCCTTCGGATAATCCGGGTTTTCCGGTTCCTCTTCCGAATTCAGGTGGTAAAGGTTGCCGTAGAACTCGTCGAAGCCATGCACCGTCGGCAGGAACTCGTTCCGATCACCCAGGTGATTCTTGCCCACCTGGAAGGTCATGTAACCTTGCGGCTTGAGCAACTCGGCGATCGTCGGATCTTGAGCGCGAACCCCTTGCTTCGAGCCCGGCATGCCGATCGTCAGTAATCCCGTGCGGAATGGATTCTGACCCAGGATGAACGACGCACGAGTCCTGCGGTGCAGGAATTCTGGGCGTAACAGTCGGTGAACGGCGCAGCTTTCCTTCCCGATGCGGTCGATATTCGGCGTCCTGCCTCCCATCATGCCCCGGTGGTAGATGCTGACGTTATCCTGGCCGATGTCATCGCCCCAGATGACCAGGATGTTCGGCTTCTTGGCCGCCGCGCCTGCCTGGGTCCGGCCCACCCCGGGGACCGTCACCGGACCTGCCATGGCCAGCAGCTTGGACTTATTCAAGCCCTCGGAACAACTGGCTTGCGGGTCCTCCAGCTCGGCGGAGCCCTTCGGCACGTTCTGCGCCACTGGCCGATGGGTGGAATGTGAGATGATCCGCCGCGGCGACATGGCCGAGAACTGCCCCTGCCGTGATGAACAGCAGCGCGGAAATCCGGTTTCGATTCATGCGGAGAACTCCCGGGCAAGGATGCAGAATCGTGGGTTCGCGAGGCGCGATCTTATCTTCGTTCGAGCTCGGTAGTACCAGGCATCGCACCTGGACCGAAAGAGGATCTTTCCTCTCGCTCTGCCGTGCAATCGCCCAGATACCTCTAGGCACAGCGGACTTCGGCACGACCTGGGACGAGACCTCGGGCGATAACCGCCGCTGCTTCCCGCCTGTCTCAGTCCTCGAGATCTCAGTGCGCGGAGCAGTGACGGAATTCGACGTGATCGACTGGAGATTAACCTGGCAACGCATCGCGGTAAAGGGGTCAGCGTTGACAGTGAGGCGCTTACGTTTCAAACTGCTGCTCGTCTCGAACGCTGAAATCACGCCTGAACTCCCCGGGCTCAAGGCCTCCAACATCGAGGGCGATGTCAATGGCGGACCAAGGTGAATTCGACCTCGTCGACCGCGGTCCCTCCTTCCGATTGGCCCGGCGCTTCGGGTTCAACCGCCCGGATCGGCCGCGGCGGATTCGCAAGATCCTGGTGCTGATTTGCGTGACCTGGGTGCCGCTCGTGCTCCTCTCGCTCATGTCCGGTCATGCATTCGAAGATCAAGCGGCAATGGGCGTGCTGCGCGATCCGGTGGTCCTCAGCCGCTTCCTGTTCGTGCTTCCTCTGCTGGCAATCGCCGAGATCGTTGTCGCGCGAGGTCTTGGCGTGCAGGCGCGGCAGTTCCTCATTTCCGGAGTCGTGACTGCGGAGGAGGCGATCAAGCTGGAGGCTGCCCAGGCTGAAGCGATTCGTCTCCGCGAGTCGATCGTCGCCGAGGTGGTGATCCTGATCTTGGCCGTGGCGATCGCGATCGTCGCGCGGGTGGTGGTCCGGTTTGGTGCGGGAGAATCGACCTGGGAGCGTACCGGGGAAGGGATCACACTCGCCGGCTGGTGGTACATCCTGGTGAGCCTCCCGATCCTGTTCTTCTTCCTCCTCCGCTGGCTCTGGATCTTCCTGCTCTGGTCCAGGTCCCTCTTCCACATCTCTCGGTCGGGCCTCGAGCTGACACCTACCCACCCGGACCGCGGGGCCTGGGATTCCTGGGTTGGGGCCTGGCGAGCTTCGCCCTGGTCCTGATGGCCATCTCGGCGGTGCTCTCGGGCAGCTTCGCCTACGAGATCGTCCATCGGGGCTCGTCACTGAACGACCTGAAATTCCACATCATCGTCTTCGTGGTCCTGGCCATTCTCGTTCTGCACGCGCCCCCTGCTCACGTTCACGGGCAGCCTGTCGCCCTGCGGTTCCGAGGGCTCCTGGATTTCGGCTCCTTGATCGGCGGCCACGACCGCGCGTTCGACGAGAAATGGCTCAAGTCGCCCAGCAGGAACCGCTCGGACCTCCTGGGCAGCCCGGATACGGGATCGCTGACGCACATGTCGACGGTCTACGAGCATGTGGCGAGGATGCAACTTCTGACCTTCGACAAGAAGGCGATCACGGTTCTTGTGGCCGCTGCCCTGATTCCGATGATACCCCTGTTAGGTACAGTCAGCGGCGTGACCGAGATCCTCTCCATGCTGGGCAAGTTCATGGTCTGACCAAGGCAGGGGGCGGTCAGGACCCTCCATGAAGACTCCCGCGAGTCTGAAACGGTCCTGGAGCGTCGGTGGTTGTTGTCTGCTGGCTCTCATTCGACGGGTCGGGGAAGATCGTTGGTCTTTTCTCAGTGTTTATTGCAGTTACATCGTATAACAATCCAAGAGTATCGCGGATCGGACGCATGCCAACTCCAAGGCCCGAAGAACGAATGACGTTTCTAACTTCATCGCCACCACGGCCGGCCGCCGCAACGTTGAAGATTGTCGACCGTCCAGGACTGTGTAGTTTGCGTGGGAAGGCATGCCGCCGCAGTGGGAGCCAGGGGCCGACGGGCGGCCTGGATCGACGGACCACGGCTGCTTGAGACGAGCGTCCATGCGATAATACGATTGGGCTCGTGGCCCTGGGGTGGACACCGCCGTCGGAGTTCAAATGCTCGCCGGTTCCCCCGAAAGCCGGGAAGCGAAACGTCATGGCCCCCGGCAATACCGATCGCAATCTCCCCTTCGGTCTGCTAGCCTTGCAAAAACGGCCTGAACGGCCAGGGGTCGCTCTTCGCGGCGTTCGCCGCCTGGACTCGCGACAAGGGCAGATCTCTGGACGACCAACCCGTCGCACTCGGGCACTTCGATGCCCCGCGCCGCGGTCGAGGCCATCGCCGGTATGCAGCTTAGGACCCTCGGCGGCGACATTCCGAAGAGCCTTGCTGTCCTTGCGGTCGGCACGACAAGGTTACTTGCCGCATCGGTCTGATCGACCGAAGCCTCGAACGGTCTCCTTGCGCAGTCGGTCTGATCGCCCGAGGGGGTGCGCCAACTCTTCTGGACCCATCCCGGTGCGACGATCCGCACGGACGTAAGAACATGTCGCTCAAGGCCCTTGGCTTGCCGCTGCTGTAATGGCACGAAATGTTGAGCGGCGGCGCTGATATCCGGTTTGGCTTTTGTCGCCTTTCACCGAGGCGTGCCGATGCGCCAACGCGTCTGCGAGAAAAATGCGACGGGCATGGCTTGAAACTGTCTCTACATCCGCGTCGATACCGGGAGCGAATGACGTGCCGATGAGTTCCCTGCTGGTTGGTTCCTCTCCGCCGATTACGATATGGGAATCAGCGATGTGCCTTGTGGCACCCCGTGATGAATTTGTCGATGCAATGAGGTGTCCCCGGTCGTCGTGCACGGCCTTGGCCTCCTTGCTCCAGACGGTCGAGGCGACGAAAAACTCGACGGCGTCAGAAGGTCGTGGTTCAACACACTCCGTAAGTCGATTCGTCATGTTCCGAGTTGTTGGCATTCTCGTTCTGCTGCTTCGTGCAAGTGCTTTTGGACCGCGTGTTGGAATTGTTCCGACACTTCCGAAGAGGGGACGACTCTTGCTCTCATCAGAAAACTCGAAACGTCTTCCTCGGAGATCCGATAACTTCTCCGAAACTTGATTGCTGCGAGTTCCCCTCTGCGAATCATCCGGATCACGGCCTTTGGCGACTTGTTGAGAGCTTGGGCAACTTTGGCGGGGGGGGTCAACGTGAACTCTTGCATCGGTCTCGTCCCTTCATGAAACCTTGGGTCGGGTTCGTCCGCTCTTGTGGCCCGTCGCCTCTACTTACCGCCCCAAGGCCCAGCAATAACCGACTGGCGGCCGAGATTCTTGGCGAAGGCGGGGCGGGGATGTCGCAATAAATCAACATTTCATGCTATCGATCCCATCCTTAGCTCTGTCATCAAGCTGGATGGACGCTTTCAGTGTGTTTTCATACTCGAAAACAGGTTGCCGATACGTCAAATCAAGTCGCCGACATGAGATCGTGTCGTGCAAACAAAAAAAGCGAGATGGAGTCACACTCCGTTCCCCGCTTGTCTCTCTTTCACCTGCGAGAAACAAATCCGCCGATCACCCGATCTTCAGGGCGATTGCACCTTAAGTCACGTACCGAGCAGCACTTTCTCGAGGTAGCTCTCGTCCCAGCCTGCGGTGAGACGTTTGTTCTTGATGCCGACCTTCAAGGAGGTCTCATTCTTCAGCAGGCTCAGCGCGGCGCGGCGAAGGATGCTGAAATTGGCATCGGCGTGGCCTTGGCGGATGCGGCATTGGTCTTCCTGAAAGGTGACATCGAGTTGCCAGTGCAGACGGTTTTCGATACCCCAGTGGTTGCGCACTGCGTCGGCGAATCGGCGGCTGAGATGAACTTGCTCAGGATGTAGTAGCGGTTTTCACTGATGTGCTTCCCATCACGCCAAGTGTCGCTAACGGCGACTCCAATCGCCTTCAGATCGGTCCACCGCGCTCGGTCCGGCAAGTCCTCGGGAACGGGACAGATCATGTAGTAGCGGGCCTCCTTTCGGCCGTGTCCTTCTTCGTCGGTCACGTGGCAACGCATCCGGATGTCTGCGAAGTCGTCAGCCACATGCTTCTCGAAGAAATTGATGATCCCCTGATGCAAGGTTGGCTGGTTACCCTTTACGGCCAGGCAATAAACCGCACCCGCCTCGACGATTTTCCGCGCGATCTCGGCCTGACAGCCCATCGCGTCGATGGTGACTATGGCACCCGCCAATTCGAGCATTTCTAGCAGTCTGGGAATGGCCGTGATCTCGTTGCTCTTCGCGTCGACGACAACTTGTCCCAAGCTGATATGATTCGCGGTCGCCCAGGCACTCACCATGTGAATGGCCGCCTTGCTGTTGGCCGCATCAAAGCTGCGACGCAGGGTCTTCCCATCGATGGCGATGACCTGCCCATCAGTGACTTCGTGTAAGGCCGTGATCCAGCTCAACAAACACTTCTCGAACTCCGCTGGTTTGATGGCGGCGAAGATTGCATTGAAACGGTCGTGCGACGGGATGCCGTTTGTCAGATCGAGGAACCGCGAAAACCAGTCGCACTTTGTTCTACCGAACTTCGCGATAGCGACGAAATCGTCTGCACCACAGATCACCGCGCAGACCGCGATGACCACCACATTGATCAGAGGATAGACCACTTCACGACGCCGAGGATCCGTGAGTTCCGCAAAGTGATCGGCAATCCGAACCGACTTGGGCTTCGACATGGCATGGTGTCCTGGCTCGCGCGGTTTTCTCTGCCCTTGTTGCTCGACAACAAGCGGTGAAAACGCCATTGCCCAATTATGCCAAATCGCCCATCATGGCGCAATTGCCCTGGGGTCACAAACGGGTCAACAAACCGGTCAGATATTCGACCGGAGTCTTCTCCGCACCGTCGAGAACTTCTGTCTGAAAAAAACTCGCAGACAGGGGGAGAAAAGAGCACAAAAACTTGTTTTTTTGTCGTTACGATTGAAAAACCGAGCTATCAATCTTTCAAAAAACTTTTTGGCCGACGATCACTCAAAACAAAATCGCCTCTCGACCCCCCAACTCCCCCACGGGGACCACTCGGGGACCGACCAGGGAGCTCTTCCAGGGGGCTTGGAACTTTCCCCTTATACCCGATCTTCACGAGCAGAAGTTCTGTCCATCTTTTCCTGCAAAACCAAAAAAGAACGCATCACGATTCCGTGTGACGCGTCCCTTTCTCGTTCGCTTTTCTAGCTCTCGACTCTTCTTCGTCTGCTGACAAATACAGGTGCGCACATCCGATATCTTACCACAGCACGCCATTTGACGCAAAGGCAGATCACTCCGAATCCATTAAACCACAAAGGCGTACACTTAAACCGAGCGTCTCGTGCGAGTGTGGAGAAGTTTCGACCACTCCGCCCGAGACGACCACTAGAACAGCCAGCCAACACGGGCCCCATGAAAAGGGGACACTCCAGAGAGACCAATCTTTTTGCGAGTCGGCATCGAGTCGTGCCTCGATCGCTGACTGAAGTTTGAATCCGTGCATGGGATTTCCCGACGGTTGAAGATCCGTGATCTCATCGCGGAACAACTGAGCGGATTGAGCAGTTGTTTCGCGGTGAAATCGAGTGCAGCGGGAACCAGGAACACCGTCGGTTGGATCCCGACGGTTTTCCCGTCAACATCTTTCTGTGTTCGCATGGCAGCCACGGCAGCCGAGATCAACGTCGTCTTTAACTCTACTTCACGACCAACTTTCTCGAAGCCACTCCCCATTCCGAGTCGAACCACTGCGCCTTCGCGGAATGATTTGCGGGAATGATACGTGCAACTTGGTTTCCAGTTGGAAGACTGATCCAAGAAGATTTGCAACGCAGTCTTCTCGATTCTCAAGTCCCAGAGCAACTCGGAAGGAAGTCTGTCGAGAACGCCGCTCCCAACATCTGGAATCCTGTCATGCGAGATTTCGCGATGTTCAAGACGGAGTGTCATCGCAGCAAGTTCCGGGAATCCCGATCGACGCGACAACCTGTTGGCGAGTCGTTCTTCGTGTCGGGGTAAACTTCCTA
>CAWFAF010000049.1:0-63779 GCA_963813575.1 uncultured Planctomycetaceae bacterium | reverse complement strand
CCTCCCAAGACAAAGACTATATCTGGCTCCGGCGGAAGTTCCCTCGCTTCGCCTGGAGCCAGGGCGATCCCTGATAGGTTACTTCTTCTTTCCAACTTTCGGTGTCGTCAACTCTGCCGGGATTGGCTGGTCTCGCCGTGCACGTTGATATTTGCGTAGCCGAGTCAACCGATTCAGCTCTGCGGCGGCAGCCCAGATCGCCCACTGGTACGTGGTCTTCCTCTTGCACCCAGCCGACCCTTCCGTGAGCGGTGCAGCGTGGCCGATGGTCCAGGTCGCGGCCCAGATCGTCAGCAGCCACTCGCCGCGCTTCAGCATGCCTTGTGCAGACAATGCCTGCGGCCGCGGCCCACTCCGTCCGCCTTTGGCCAGGAAGCCGGCGACCATGCTCATCGTAAAGCACCTGGCTCGTTTGGGCGGATGAAAGCCCTCCTGGTTCAAGCTCCGGGCCACCTTGCCATCGTCTGGCCTTGAAGCGCAGTTCCTCGATCCGGGCACGCAACTGCGCGTAGTTGGCCAGTTGGTCGTAGCGTTGTACCGCACGCACCAGAGAATGCTGGCTGACGAAACCACCCGTCCAGTGGATGGTGACTTCGACTTGGTCTGTCTCGCCACACACGATTAACTCGATCCGCTCGATGAGAAAACGGACTACACGTTGCCGGTCGGCCGGCGTGGTCGTCGCGGCCTGCCATAGGTCCGGGATGGCCTGCGCCAGCGAACGAATCTGCTCGTGCTCCGCCGCCGACAACGATGCTGGCCGGTTGCGAGCAAAACTATCGTACTCTTCCTCGAGACGACGCTGCTCTTTCAGTGCTTCTTCCCAACGTCGCTCCAATTCGCGGCCCACCAGTCGATTCTCCGGCTCCACGGCGTGATAATGCCGTGCAGCGCGGTCGGTTTGGTAACGGGCACGTTCGAGTTGTTGCTGCCAATGGCGATGCAATCGTTGCCGTTCCTGCTCGACATCGGCGGCCGCGGCCAGATGCAATTCCAACGCCGCAGGTTGCAAGACCGTGAGCACCTGCTGGCTTACAAACGCGTCCAGCCGTTGGCCGGAGAGGCTCTGACAAGGCGGCTCACCGTAGTCGATGGCACCCCGCAGACAGCTGTAGCGCAGGCCGGTGCCGGCGTTGATGTACTGAACCAGCAAGCGGCGGCCGCACTGGCCACACACCAGTAAACCACCCAAGAGCGACGGGCCCTGACGCACTGCGCCCAGGCTCTCAGCACGGGTGCGGTTGGAGTCCAGCCGGTGCTGATTGCTCCAGATCGCGCTGCCGTGATGTAGGCAGGGCAACGATCTTCCAGCAGGACCAGGCACTCCTTGGGCGGGCGCACCGTGCGGCCTGTACCCGGACGCCCGGCCACGCGGCGGCGAGCGTCGAGGGCGCGATGACCCCAACGGTAATAACCCGCGTAAATCGGACGACGCAGCAGGTTCTGCAGTGTGACCCGGTTGGGACGGTGCCATTCGAGCTGGCCCCGGTTGGGACCCGCGTGCGGTCGGATCGGCATGCGAATACCGTGGTCGACCAGATAACGCAGCACGCCGTGGATCGTCCCCAGCCGATCGAAGAGATCGAAAATCATCCGGATGACACCCTGGACTTGCTCGTCTGCATCCAGTGCGAAGACTCCCGTAGGCAGCTTCACGTAGCCGGCGGGAGGGTGATTGTACACCTCGCCGCGTCGAGCTTTGTTCAGCAGTCCTTGGTACATGCGACTGCGCAGGATGTGCAACTCCGCTTCGCTCATGGTCCCCTTTAGCCCGAGCAGTAACCGATCATTGTAGTCGGTTGGATCATAGAGCCCGTCCTGATCGGCCAGCAAAGTCCGAAAGATGGCACATAACTCCAGAAGTTGATGCCAATCTTTATTCGAGCGAGCCAACCGGCTCATCTCCAAGCCGAGGATCAGCCCAACGTGGTCCAGGCTGATCTCGGCGAGGAGATACTGAAACCCGAGACGTCCCACGGCTGATTGCCCGCTACGTCCTTGATCTTCATCGACGACCTCCACGCGATCCTCAGGCCAGCCCAGCAGTGCGGCGCGATGCACCAGGGAGTATTGCCGATCCGTGGATTCGCGATGTTCCAAGACCTGCTGCGGGGTCGATTGTCGGATATAGACGATGGCCCTCCGCTGGAGGTGCCAATCCTTGACCTTCAACGAGGGCAAGGAGAGCATCGGATTCGTCGTTGCCCCGCCAGCCGAACCCGCCACACCATACTGCGAGGAAGGACGCGAACGCTGGGGCACGGTCTCAACGCGCTTCATGCGTCACCTCCTTCCGAACGGCAGGCAGGAGACGACGCGCACCAGTTCGCTCAGGACCGAGCGAAGCTGTTGACGTTGGCTGACCGCCAACCACTCCCACAGATGGTTTAGTGGAATCGGCGGCGTTGGGCCCGCTGGAGACGGGGGGGCACACAAGAGACGACGGGCTCGGACATGGTTCACCTCCTTGCGGCAAAAACTGTCGTTGCTGACACCACCGTGCCAGTTGCAATAACGCTGACACGCCGATTCTAGGCGGCCAAGAGTTCGACGTACAGCTCATTGCTTGAGCGGTAGTCGAGATGGCAGACTTCTCCGGACCACCGGCGTTCGTATAAGTTGCCGATCTGCTGGCCGTCGACCGACGCGTCGAGGATCGTCGTGATGACCTGGAACTGCTTGGCGCGGTTGTTCTTGTCGCGGGCATCCACGTGCACCTGACGCATCATCAGGCTCTCGGGATACCGGCGGTACTGCTCTCCCGTCATCCCGCGCGGCTTGTTGGGCCGCTGCCACACCAGGACCTCACCGTCCGGCCCGTGCTGCAGCTTCTGGCTACTCGCCCGTTTGTATTTGAGGCGGGCGACCAGGTCGATCCCGCGCTCGCGCAATTCACACGCCAGGAAATAATTGTCAAACAGGGCGTCGGCGAGAACCACATCACCTGGCTTCAGCGCGTCATACATTCCCCGCAGCAGGGTCGTCTCGCCGGTGCCCTTGCCCTTGTAGGGCGCAATGGCCAGATCATGACAGGCGCCGGTCGCCAACGACAGGAGCACAGTGAGCCGGGCCAAGGGGAAGCCAATCCCCGCCTTCTGGGTCGGCGGCTGTGGATAGCTCACCCGATTCTCCGGCGTGTCCGGCATGGAGACGTGTGTCCCGTCGGCGATGAATACGTTCCGCCCGTTCCACTTCCACTGCTGTGCGGCCGCGGCCTGTAACTCCTCGGCGGTTTGTCTTGCCAGGGTGCGTAAGACGCCGGTGACGACGCGACCACGGGCGTTGCAATAGCTGGCGGTGTTTGGCGAACAGCGTTCCCAGATGGTTGGCCGCCCGGTGTGCGATGATGCGCGACACGGCGTCGCTGCAACTATGGTCGTCGTTGAGTACCTGGGAGAGGAAGCCCCAGATGGTCGTAACCGGGCTGAAGACCCGGTCACGGTATTTGACATCGTGTTGGTTGAGAGCGTCGCGGATGCTGGCCTCGGTCAGAATCTCAGCAAAGGGAAGGCCCTCGTTGCGCGCAAAGCGAGCGCGAACCTTCTTCAGGGTGATCATAGGGGTCTCATAGGACTCGAACAGAAGTGGTACGGACCCAGGAATTCCCGCGGTGAAGCCCGGTCCGGACAGAAACTCGCACGAGCAGGAAGCGCCTCCTGCCAATATTATAGGTGGCCAAGTCTAGCCAGGTATGCTGTCCGTGAGTTCGCCCAAGTGCCATCCCACCCCGGCACTTAAGCTAGTGCCATTCGTGTCGTCGGACCGGAGCGCCTCTGAGTTTGGCGTGCTTTTGATTCGTCGTGATTGAGGTTCTCCCGGGTTTCCGGTTGCTACAAACCAGGTATTCAGAGCAAAGCTTGCCGAACCGTGAATCTCTCGCGATCGCACAGGAGCGGCCTTTCGCAGCGCTCGGAGGCCGTGAAGCACGGGGGACGGGACCAGCGGCCCCAGTTCCCGCCCCCCATACCCCCCACCTCCTTTACCCTTCTCTGTTCTCTCGGGAGAATGGCCGATTGTCCGGTGACATCAGCTTCTCACCACCCCCAAACGGCCGCCTATACGCGACACCACCCTCTTCTCCAAGTTCCTGTTCCTGAAACCTCCTTGGCGCGTCGTCCAGCTTGACATGCGCCGACATCGAATCAACCTCCAGCTCGCCCATCGACCCGGCGCCGTTTTCGTGTCCCCGGAATGTGCCCAACCGGCCCCGCTACGCGACCACGTGACCGCGCGACGCTGGAGACACCTCGATCATGGCAATTACCCCACCTGGCTCCATGCCCATGTCCCCAGGGTCACCTGCCCCGAGCATGGCATCCGCCGGGTCCGCGTCCCTGGGCATTGCCCGGCTCCCGCTTCACCATCGCCTTCGAGCGGCATGCCTTCGATGTGCTCCGGGAGGCCGACGTCCAGGGGGCGGCGCGCCTGCCCCACATCAGTTGGGACGAGGCCTGGAACATCATGGGACGGGCGGTCGCGCGCGGGATGCGGGCCAAACGGCGCCGCATCATCGCCCGCCTCGGCGTCGACGAGAAAGCGGTGGCCAGGCGACATCGCAATATCAAGCTGGTCTGCGACCTGGACCGGTCCACCGTGGAGTACATCGCCGACGACCGGAGGCAGGCCAGCCTCGACGCCTACTTCTTGTCCCTCTCCCCGAGGCAGTTGGCGGGCATCGAGGCAGTGGCCATGGAAAGGAGTCGCTGCGTGACCTCTGGGCGTACCGGCGGAAAGGCTGGGCGTTGCGCCACTGAAAGCGCTGGTACTTCTGGGCGACCAACTCGCGGCTCACGCCGGTGGTCGAGATGGCCCGGATGATCGATCGCCATCTGGATGACTTCCCGACCTACTTCGACCATCGGATCACCGACGCCACGAGCGAGGGGCTGAACTCGAAGATCCAGACGGTCAAAAAACACCTATGGGTATCGGAATCGCGATCACCTGAAGACGGCCATCTACTTCCACTGCGGGGGCCTCAATCTGTACCTATGGCGTGGCCCGAGAAGGTCCTGATTCTCATGGCGTCCCGGGCCCAATATGAATCTGCATGCACTTGTCAGTGACCACCGAAGACCCGGTTTTCCCATGATTTCAATTACTATTTCGCATCGCGACTGGCCTCGAGTTTAGGGACGTGCCGCATCTCAGAAATGGAATGTACACCTCGCAATCCAAGCAGCAGGGGGAATGTCCACCGGCTTGACGAGAGGACAGCGATCAGGGCAAGGCATTAAAGTCCGCTTCCGACGTCTCGTCGATCGGCCTCGCTCCGGCACCCATCGAGCCTGACCGGAAATAGCGGAATCTGAGCGACAGCTCGACTCGTCCGCCCGGGATGGGCGCGGTCCCGAAGCAGAGGAGCTGCAGATGACGCGGCGAGAGGCCGAGAAACTCCACCGAGTTGTACTTGAGCTCCATCGCCCCGGCACGAAGAATGGCCTCGTCGTCGAGAGGCTCGACGACCTCCAAGACCTCGATCGGCGGACCCGACGAGGCCGAAGGGTTGGCCGCGATCTTCTGCCGCAATCGCTCCCGCCAATCGGTCGTCATTTCATGATGCTCCGGCGTTAGGCGGCCAGCCATTTCTTGCCGTTGGCCGCGGTCGTGGATTTGAACGCGAGGGTCGCTCCCTCCGGCTCGTCGCGGCCGGCATCCGCGGCGACCTTATCACTTCGGCTCGTTTGAGAACTCGTGAATTTCTCTTTCGGCCTGGTCTTTTGCATAGCCGTACCTTTGCTGGAGCAGATCGGAGAGCTGGTCGCTATTCCCGCCGAAGGTCGTCAAGTCATCGTCAGTCAGCTTGCCCCACTTCTCTTTCACCATGATCTCGAACTTCGTCCAGTCGCCTGCCATCTGATACCACGTCATGACGTATCTCCTATGGCGAAAGAATTCTTCGATCGGAATCACCAACCACAGACAAAGGCCGTGGTATGAGGAAGGCCCCCCCCCGAGAGGGGGCCATCTACGTGAGGAAGTCCTCGTTGGAGGCATGAGGTGAATCGATCGGGGCTTCCTCCCATGCACCGTCATAGGTTTGTCCGTTGATGACGGTTCCCCGGCGTATCCGTCGTGATGCGAGTATCTTCCTGGTCCCTGACTAAATGCGAAAAGCAAGCCGGATACCTCGAAGCTCTCCGGGGCACACGGCCAGAGGCCGTGGATCTAGTGAGTATTAAGACGGCGGGCCGGATGGCCCACCGTTGCTCCCGCCAGTCCGTTCGAGAATGGTGAGCTCGACCCCTCCATCCGATGCCTCTCGGGTGCTTGCGGCCATCCGACGCCACCGCGAGCGAGATAAGAAGGCGACCTGGTCGAACACCCGCAGGGCTTCGACCACGTCGGCGTACTCGTCAACGAGCCCCCCGCAGGGTTGCCCCTTGTCTAGTCGTCCGACGACTCGGATTCGAGTCCCGACGGAGACGATTCCCAGTCGATACAGGCTCCTCTATGATATTTATTTTGGCTTTGCAAAGCGGGAATAGCAAGTAGATTCTCATTCTTTGTTCAATCTTTTCATAATAGAATCTGGATGGTAGAAGACGGACCATCCAGGCTCGGTAGCCGTGGGTAGGAGACCGAGCGTGTGGACCGTGACCGGGAAATGGACCCTTTCGAAGTCGCCATGAAGTCGCAGGTAAATGGCGAATTCCTCGTGGATCGGCCCCTGTGCCAGGACAGGCACCGCCTCCGGCTCTGGTTGCTGCCGATTGGTCGCCTTGTCTGATATCCCGGTCGCGATCCAGCCGATCGCGAACGCCATCGCGCCCGCTGTTCATCAAGGCAGCCGTCCCATAATCACACTCCCGAGCGGTGGCCGATCACGTTGGCCCCCACGCAGTTCGAGCTTGGTGGTCTGCGAGCAACTCTTGCCGTTCTTAGCGATGCTCTGTCGGATCGCAGCCAACGCGCTCGTCTCCTTCCGAAGGGCATGGTCATGATCGGTGGTTTCCGAACGCACTCGAAACGCCTGTCAGGCTCGTAACGATCCGCGGCCGCTAGCCTCCAATTTACCAGTCTCGGTGACGCCACTCGAATCAGAGATTGCTTCGTGGATCCGCGCAGCGGCTCTTGTCATGGGCCGGATCCGCGATCTTGACGCCGGGCGATTGCTGGATACCCTCGTCGTGCGGTTCCGGCCGTCAGTGCAAGAACGCGATTGTGCTCCCGGTCTCTCCCCGCTTGCGGACACGATCCGGCTGAAGAACTCCAGGTACTTCCGCCCCACATTCGGCCAGAACATCGGTCTGGCGTATTCGTAAGCCCTGCGCTGGGTTTCAACCCGGAACTCGGTATGACTCAGGAATCGTAATGTCGCTTCGGCCAGGGCAGTTGCCATCGGCAAACGGAACGAGCAGGCCCCGCCCTTCGGCCAGGACTTCCTCGGCGTACAGATAGGGAGTGCTCACGATTGCCCGGCCCGCCGCCATGGCGTACGCCAGGGTACCACTGGCAATCTGGTCCTTTCCCGGATAGGGCGTGACGTACACGTCGCAGGCGTGCAAGTACTCCATGAGCTCGGCCAGGCTGAGATACCGGTTCACGAAGCGAACATGATCGCCGACGCCCAGCGCCTCGGCCATCTCGACCAGGCTCTCTCGGTAGACCTCTCCCTCCTGACGCTTGACCTGCGGGTGGGTGGCCCCGACGATCAGGTACAGGACCTCCGGATAGGCGGCCACGATCCGGGGCATGGCCTCGATCATGTATTCCAGTCCCTTGCCGCGGTTGATGAGCCCGAACGTGCAAACCACCCTGTCGGCCCGACGAGCCCCAGCCGTGCCTTGTGAGTCTCGCTGCTTTCACTGGAAACCTGTGGTACTCCGTGGGGAATCACCTGCACGTTGAGACCTGGCACGGCGTAGACGCTTGTCAAGAGCCTGGCGGCAACCTTCGTCATCACCACCATGCCCTGGCTATGGGCCGCCAGGTTCTGGATCAGGCGTCGTGGCAGCGGAGTCGGGCTGGGTCATCAAGGTGTGGAATGTGGTGACGATGGGCTTGCGACAGGCACGCACGAATTCCATCACGCGGCCGCCCCATTCTCCCGGGTAGAGGCCGAACTCGTGCTGCAAGCTCACCAGGTCACACGGGCCGTCGTTCACCACTTCCGCTGCCAGGCGGTAGGCGTCCGGGCGGTTGTTGTCGATGACATGGACCACGCGCCGGTCGTCGTATTCAAGTGAGCCTGTCTTCTGGATCGCCGCCAACGAGGATACCGGCTCCCGCGCTGCCAGGTCGACCGCATCCGCCGAGTCCCTGGTGAAAGTTGCCAGTCCACACTCTTCCGGCGGATAGGTCGAGACAAACAACGGTCGCACGGTATCCACTCGTCACCTCCTGAGGTTGTTCCCTGTCCGAAGCTGGTTCGTGCACACTCGTGAGCGAGGCGATCCGCGAACAATCCTCGCTCAGCTCACCCAGGTTCGCCTTCGCGACCCACCCATCAGGAAAGACAGCACGGCAAGAACAAGGAAGACGAAGAAGACAATCTTCGCCCCTTCCCATGAGTAGCTTGCCACCCCAACGAAGCCGAAGAGGGCAGCCACCAGAGCGACCACGAGGAAAACGACAGCGAGGCGTAACATGGTCAGGTTCTCCTTCAAAAGGAGCTGGGCTCGGCGCGTGAGTTGCCAGCACAGCCGTGAAGTCAATTCAAGTAAGCCCGCCTTCGGTACGCGCCTCCCACGAGCGACAGCACCGAGAGGACGGCAAACACGAAAAAGACGATCCTCGCCCCTTCCCATGAGAATTCGTGTACGTAACCGAAGCCGAAGAGGGCGGCGATCAAGGCGATCACAAGGAAGAGGGCGGCGAGGCGTAACATGGTCAGGTTCTCCTTCAGAACGAGTCGGACCTGGAGGGCAGGTTGCCATCAGGGCTTCTGATCTCCGCCCGGCGATTCAGGTCCTTATCAGACCACCGGCGCCAGGGGTTCCTCCAGAGGACTCTCCGGCTTCCCCGCGCCGTGGATCCGTTGCCAGATCTCCCAACGATGGACAGGAACGGACGAATCGACCTCGAAGCCGAGTCGGACGCTGCCGCCATTGAATTCGAGCACCGTGACCTTGAGCAGGCGCTCGAAGCCGACAGTCCCCCCGACCACCACGGATTCCAGTCTCTTTCTCGACAGGACCAACATGGAAGAACCTCCGTGCTCAGGACGTGTTGACAATCCCACTGCCGTTCCAGGTTTCCGCGGAGATGCCCGTGGCGAGCAAGAACACCTGCACCACGGTGCCGGTCGTGAATACCTGCACGACCGTGCCGGTCGTCGTTTCGATTTCCGCCTTGGCTTCCCGCACTTCCACACCGGTGATTCGTTTGATCTCCTGCCGCAGCGTGTCGGCGGAGTCGTTGAACAACTGGCGGTGAAAGTCCTGCACCTGAGCGGCCCCTTCCGGGGTCTGGGCAAGGGCCCGCTCGGCCGGCGACAAGGCGCCATGCAGGGTGATGACCAGCGTCTCGTTACCCAGGACCACGGTCACCGCCTGGGGCGCGTGGCCCGTTCGTTGCTTCTCGAAAGCGGCCGCCGCCTCGGCGACCTGCTGCGCCATGGTCAGATTGGGCTTCTCCATCCGGTGCCTCCCTGGTGCCTGCGACCAGCCCGGTGTCACCGCAAGCGAAAAAAAAAGCCGACGTGGCGGAACACCCAGAGGCATTCAACCACGTCGGCGTACTCGTTAACGGGCCTCCCGTCCAGCCGGGCTGCCCTTCACCTAGTCGTCCGACGATCTCCGTTTTCGATCTGGCCGCAGCCTGTGTCAATTCTCCACGGGCTGCCTTCTGAATTCATTGTCCTCCGTGGGACGAAAATAGCAAGTGAAATTTTTTTGTTTCCTTGTATGATCAATTTGATGCCCCGGGACGTACGCAATCGCCCAGGGCCCTCGACTCCGGATGGCTACTGGACCGCATGGTCGCCTCGCGGACGAGGTGGCCCGGCCGAACTTCCTCCACCGGCAGGTCGGCGACGACTGGGATCGGCACGATGCCGGCCGCTAGATCAACGGTCCCGGCTTCGATCGTCTCTCCCTTCAGATGAACCTTCCCCTCTCGTTGTCCCATCACCGCTGAACCAACACACGACGTTGCTGGTCGGAGAGGGGACTTCGTGCCGGAAGTCCTTTCCGGTACGACGCTCTTGGTGATGCGTGGCCCTTCCTGGACGGGGGCACCCTCGGTGAGGATCGACAGGTCGCCGAGGATCACCTGTTCCGAGCCGTCGATCGCCGTCCAGGATCGCTTGCCGGTGGGCTCTGTCGGGGAGGCCGCTGGCGATTGGTGACTTCGATCCATTTGCCGTCGCTGACGCCCGTCTCGATTTCGGTTCGCACCGCCTTGCCGTTCTCGTACCTCCAGTAGGACGCCTGGTCGCCGCGATAGGTGAGGGCGGCCAGCGGCAGCGCCCGGACGCCCGGGCGCTCGACGATCACCTCGGCGTAGGCGTACATCCCGGGCAGGATCTTGCTGCCGGGGTTGGGCAGGTCGATCTCGGCACGGAGCGTGCGGCTCTTGACGTTCAGCGCCCAGGACGTGCGCGTGACGGTGCCCGGGATCGGCTCGTCGCGGTAATGCCTTGGCCAGCACGGTCGCCTTCGTCCCGATCTGGACGTAGTTGGCGTCCTGCGCGGGGATGTCGACGAAGATCCGGACCATGTCGATGCGGTCGACCACGTAGATCGGCGCGGCGTTCCGCCGGGCGCCTGGTAAGGGGACCGCGACATCGCCGTGGGGTCGCCCGTGGAGGGCTGGACGAAGTCGAAGGTGTTGGCGTTGCGAGCCACGATCACGCCGTCGAAGGGCGCCGTGAGCGTGAGGTAGCCCACCCAGGCCTCCAGCCGCCTCGCCTCGCTCGTCGGCGACGGTCAGGTCGGCGCGGGCGACCGAGACGTCCACCTTCGCCTTCGCGAGCGTCGCCTCCTTGGAGAGCAGCTCCGCCTCCGCCTTCTTGATCGTCGCCTTCGCCGCGTCCCGCGACGCGATGCTCGACCTCCACTGGTTGGTCGACTCGAGGAGGATCTGGGCGGTCGACCACGCCCCGTTTGACCTCGATCGTCAGCCGCTTGACCTCGCGTGTCCCAGCGGTCGACCTCGGCCTGGTATTTGCCCAGGATCGCCCTGGCCTCGGCGAGGCTCGCCTCGGCCGCCTTGACGTCGGCCTCGGCCACCTTCACCAGCTTCAGGGCCAGCTCGATTCGTTCCTTATCGAGCTCCACGGTCGCCTTCTTCGTCCCGAAATCCTCGACCAGTCTCGGGAACGAAGAGCGTGGCGAGCACTTCCCCCTTCTTCACCTTGTCGCCGATGTCCACGATCCACTTCTCGATATAAGCCCGTCAGCTTCCGGGTAGATTGACGTACGCTCGTAGCTTTCGATGAAGCTCGGCTGGCCGACGACCCGGACGATGTTCCGCACCGAGGGATGGATCAGCCGTACGGTCGGGGGCTCCGAGGCGCTCGCGTAGTCGATCTCGGGCTCGCTGTGGCAGCCCGGCCGCGACGAGGGCGGCCAGGAGCCAGAACACCGAGCCGGCGGCGGCCGGGGGAACGATCCGGAACAGTGGGCCGAGAAGTGCGGCGCATCAGGGACCTCCAGGCAAGGGGGCGATTCCTCGGGGGACGGCGGCGTTCGCCAGGGCCCCGCGTCGCCGCCGTCCGGGGTGTGGACAGGTCCGTTGGGTTGCGGGTGAGATGGGACCGACTGGTCCGCCTCGGGAGGGACCTTGCCGCCGGACTCGCTCCTCGCCGGCGAAGGCCTCCGGGTCGTAGTGTGGGCTCCCGGGGTCGTCCGGGTAGATCGACGGCGAGTGAGCCGCCTTCCGACCGATCACGAGTGCGAAGATCGAGGGGACCACCAGCAGGGTGGCCACCGTCGACATCACCAGCCCGCCGATCACCGCCCGGCCGAGCGGGGCCTGCATCCCGCTCCCCCGCTCAGCGCCAGTGCCATCGGCACCATGCCGATGGTCATCGCGCAGGCGGTCATCAGGATCGCCCGCAGACGGTCGCTCGCGCCGGCGGTCGCTGCCTCGGTCGAGGACGCTCCCCGCCTTCCAATGGTCGTTCATGAACGCCACCAGCAGCACCGAATTCGACACGGAGACGCCCAAGCTCATGATCGAGCCCATGAACGACTCGATGTTCAGTGAGGTGTTGGTGACGTAGAGGATGATCGCGATGCCCGCGAGGACTCCCGGCACGGCGCCGATCGAGATCAGCCCCAGTCGCGTCGACTGGAAATAGGCCGTCAAGAGCAAGAGGATCACGAACACGGCGACCCCCAGCCCGATCCCGAGCGTCTTGAACATCTCGATCATCGGCGGGAGCTGGCCCATGGGCTCCACCCGGACACCCCCGGGCGGTTTCCCCGGCGGCGGCGATCGCCTGGGCGACCTGGCGCGAGGCCCGGCCCATGTCCTCGCCCTCGACGTTCGCGGTGAGGGTCAGGTAGCGCTGGGACATCGTTGCGGTCGTACTCGCCGGGCCGCATACCCCGACGGACCGTCGCCACGTCGCGGACCATCAGGTTGACCAGTGGGTTCACCGTCGCGATCGGCAAGGTCCCGACGTCTTCCGCCTCTGACCATCCTCATTGGCGGGATCTGCACCTGGACCAGGTAGTCGAAGCCGGTGTTCACGTCGACCCAGTAGTTCAGGTCGGTGAAACGGGTCGACGACGTCGCCATGATGAGCGCCTTGCGCCACGTCCTCGACCGTGACGTCGCTGAGGCCCGCCTTCTCGCGGTCGATATCGACCTCGATCGTGGGGTAGTCGAGCGTCTGCTCGAACTGGACGTCGCGGAGGAAGCGGATGCGCTTCATCTTGCCGGCGATCTTTTCGGCATGCGTCCGGACGATCGTCCAGATCGGTACCGATGAGTCGGACCGCGATCGGCGTCGGCGAGCCGAAGCTCATGACCCTGGTCACGATGTCGCCCGGCTCGAAGCCGAAGGTCGACAGTCTCGGCTTGCTGCATCGCCTCCTCCTCGGGCAACCCTCCCTGCTCCAGCCGGTTCGCCAGCCAGGGTATGACTCGCTCGGGGAGGACCTTGCGGAGCCGCTCGCGAAACGCGTCGAGCTTGATCCCGCTCTTTTCGCGGAGGGCGACGCGCAGTTGGCCGTCGTCCGGCCCGCGCATGAAGAGCACCATGTTGTCGATGCCGAAGTTCGGGGCGACCTGGCCGACGAAGCCCATCGTGATCTCGATGTTCTTGGTCTTCGCCTCGTCCTCGATCTCCTCGAGGCACTTCACCGCCATCTGCCGGGTCAGCTCGAAGTTTGAGCCGGGCGGCGGCCGGAACCGGAGCACGAACTCGCCCGAATCCACTTGCGGGAACAACTCGGTGCCGAGCCGCATCCCCACCAGCCAGAGGATCAGGACGCACACGACGAGGTAGCCGGGGACCACCCACCAGCGGCAGGCGGACCAGCCATTCCACGGCCTGGCCATACACCTCGAGCACCCGGTCGAACAGCCCGCGCTTCTTCGCCGTCATGCCCCTTGTGCTTGAGCAGGTACACGCACAAGATCGGCAGAACATGATCGAGAGCAGGTACGACGAGATCATGGCGAAGCCGACCGCCAGGGTCAGCGGCATGAAGAGCGACCGGAGCGGGTCGTCCATGATGAACGCCGGCACGAATACGGAGAGGATGCACAGCAGAGCCAGCAGGATCGGCACGGCCGTGGTCGTTGCCGTGCGAGCACGGCCGTGGCGAGCTTCGGCGTTTGACCCATCTGCACGTGCACGTTCTCGATCGTCGACCGTCGACATGTCGACGAGGATTCCCATCGACAGCGCCATGCCGCCCAGCGACATGATGTTGATCGTGTTGCCCGTCAGCCAGAGCCCGACCAACGATCCCAGCAAGGCGAGCGGGATGATGGCCACGACGACGACCACGCTCCTCAGATCGCGGAGGAACAGGAAGATCATCAGTCCGGTCAAACCCGCCCCGATCAGCCCCTCGGTGGCCACGCTCTCGACCGCCGCCAGCACGGTGGGCGACTCGTCGAACTCGAAGCTGATCTTGACCTTGTCCCAATTCCGGGGATGACGCTGCGGAACAGCTTCATCGACTTCCGGGTGTCGGCCACGACGGTCAACGTCGACCCCGTGGCTTTCTTGATGATCGGCAGATAGACCGCCTTCTTGCCATTGACGAGAGCGTAGCCATAAGTGATGTCGATATCATCCTGGATGGTCGCGACGTCGCGGAGGTACACGTTCTGCCCCACCTTGAGCGGGATCGTCGCCCAGGCGCTGGACGTCGACGACCGTCGCGTTGTTGGCGACGATCGGCATCGAGTCCTGGATGTAGACGTTCCCGGCCGGGACGATGGTGTTCCCCTTCGCCAACGCGTCGACGACATGCTCCGGGGTCAGGTTATACTCACGGAGCTTCTCGGGATCGACGCGGACGATGATCGACCGCATGTTCGGACCGAAGGGGGAGATCGCGACCGTGCCGGGTACGTTCTTCTGCACCTGCGGCCGCACGAGGTTCTGCGCCAAGTCTCCCAGCTTGCCCCAGCGAGGCCTCCTTGCTCTCCAGCACGAGGTAGCCGACAGGGACGCTGCCGGCGTCCATCCGCATGATCATCGGCGGCAAGGTCCCCTTGGGCATCCACGACATGGCGCGGTCGGACATCGCCACGACCTGGGCCATCGCCTGGCCCATGTCGGTGCCGGGGTAAAACGAGAGCTCGCACAGGGAGACCTGCTGGATATTCCGCGAATCGATATCCTTGATCCCATCGACATACTGAAAATAGAGCTCGAGCTCGTTGACGATGAACCCCTCCATCTGGGCGGGACTCATGCCGATATAATCGAGGAAGACGTAGATCTTGGGCACGTTCAGCGAGGGGAAGATGTCCACCCGCATTCTGTCGTAGGCAAGCACCCCGCCGCTGATCAGGGCCACGACCAGCGTCAGGGTCGTGACTGGGTGCCGCATGGCGAAGACGGTCGGGTTCATGGAATGCCTTCTGTGATGCTCTGAACTCTCTGTCGCAACTTGAGAGTCTTGGTTGCCAACTGGAGCCGATGATGAGACCAACGTCGCGATCGCTTTCGTTATGGGTCAACCCGGTGGGACAAGAGAACGGACGCGGTCCAACGCAGAGTCACATCCGTTGTGCGAGAGCAGCGGGCGCTCCTCCTGTTCGTCGAAGATCGCCTCCCAGACTGCCAGCTTGTGCTGCACATAGTCGCGCAGGTCGTCCCCCTTGGCCATCATGACGTCGAGGAGGGTCCGATCATGGCGGTGCGATGCCAGTACGAGCTCGGTCATCTCCTCATCGGCGCCCAGTTCCACGCATGCTCTGCGGATTCGCTCAAGCTCGTCTCTCCTGGTGGAAAACGCGAATGATGGCGAAACTTTGAGTGCTTGACCAACCGGTATGTGCGGTCAACAACGGGGACGGGATCGCGGGGCGACGGCGGTTCGTCCACCAGTAGGTCAGGGACCCCGTCACGCCGGTCCAGATCATTCCGACCCGGAAGAGGATGTAGCGGGGACCGACGGAGACATCGAACGCCATGAGCGCACCTCCTCGAGGATTGTTGACCGTGACTTCGGAAAGGACGAGCTGCGCCTCGACCCCGGCGATGATCGGGGGAGTATGTCGCCCGTCGCAGATGCTGCTGCGACCGGCGAACCGATCGTCGATTTGCTGGCTCAGCCGCAAGCCGAGTATCGGGATCGTCGTGCGGGTCGCGCCACACTGATTGACACAGATGACCGGAATGCCCAGGTCGCGTGCGACCTTGACTGGGATCTCGGCCGACAAGGGGCCGAGGTGACCGAACAACCAGTGCTTGCGTCCGCTGTGTCGACAGGCGAAGTCGGGCCAGGCGGACGCGATCACACCCAGATCGATCTGGCCGCGATAGTCGTCCCAGACATTGCGATAAATCATGTCGGCGCAGATAGCCAGGCCGATCCGACCCCACGGTGTGGCGACAATCAGCGGGGATCGACCGGGGCGGAATCGGAACCGCTCCCAGAAGACCAGGTGCCGCTTACGATAGATCTGGATCGAGCCATCCGGCAGGCAAAGGGCCAGCGCATCGTAGAGGTGCTGGTGATCACGCTCCACGAACCCGGCCACGATCCCCATCCGCCACTGGCGGCTACGAGCACTCAAGTGCCGCAGTGTCGGCCCGTCGGTCCCCTCGGCGCTGGGGCCGAAATCGGGGAGCAGCCCGTAGCCCGTGTTGAACATCTCGGGCAGGACCGCCAGCACGGCGCCCGCCTGACTCGCTTCGCCCAAGACAGCGTCGCCTCGCTCGAGGTTGACGGCGACCTGCGCCAAGTCAGCCGGCATCTGCAGTGCGGCGACCAGGATCTTCATCTCTGTCCGACTCCTGTCCGCGAGGCCGCGAAGCTCTCGGCGTCGAGCGAATCCTTGGCGTCGCACGCGAGCGGGTCACTCCCTCGGTCAGAAGGAAAGGGGCCAGGCCGTGATAGACCTTCTGGTTCGTCTCCACGAACCCAGCCCGGCCAAACATGTCGCGGACCCCGCGGGCCGAGGCGTGCAGGACGTCCCCCTCCACGCCAGCGACGCAGACGTCATAGATCAGCCATCCCCAGAGGCTATCGCGACAGCCGTCGACAAGGAACAACCGCCCCCCGGGTTTGAGGACACGGTACATCTCGGCGACGGCATGGTCCTGGTGCGGATAGTGGTGGAAGCTGTTGGCGCACGTCACCACGTCGAAGGCACCGCGCCGGGAAGGGGAGGCGCTCGCTGTCCCCCTGGACCGCGGCGACGTGTTCCGGGTCCGATCGCCAGCGCTCTTGGCCCTGGGCCAGCATTGCGGAGACGAGGTCGACCCCCAGACCGTTGACCACGGCGAGGCCGCCCTCATCCGGAAGACGAAGACTCCGGTGCCGCAGCCTACGTCCAGGATCGACAAAGGCCGCTCGCCGGATCGAGCCCTGATCCGAGCGATGATCGCCTGGTGCGACGGCCCGAAGAGGAGCCGCTGGAGAATGCAGCCGTCATAGCCCTGGCTCCAGCGGCCGAACTCCCGGACGGCTTGGGCCTTGTCGTAGGACATCGGGACCTCCCTTGGTTTCGCAGTGTAACGTATGCCTCACCCGGTCGGTTTCAGTCGCTCTGCCTACGGTCTCAAGAGTCAGGCACGGTCCGAGCGGCCACGTCGGTGGCCGGGAAGACGGTTACGCAGGAAGGGTGACCCCCAGAGTCCATGATGGTCGTTTCCAGGCATGTAGACCCGATCCTCAAAGCTATGGGTCGGTCGAGCACCCACCCGGAGGCATACTGCAGGCCGAGCATGGAGATCGGGAATTCTCTCGCGCAGTCCCATGTCGCCGAGAGGAACAGGCTGTGAAAGGGAAATTCCCGCCGCGAGAAACGCCTTCTCGGTCATCTCGACGCAGTAGAGCTTCGAGTCGTCGGGGCCAAGCTCGTAATCGAACGGGACCTGTTGCTGGAACACCTTGTGGCAGTAGGCCAGAACCTCGGGGACTGCACTCGTTGCTCGGGAAGGAGCCGCTTGACTCCGAAAGCACCCACGTTATCGAGAATCCAGACGCCAAAAGGCTGGCACGCCACGCCCGTCTTGGTCGTGTCGTAGACGACCGGCTCGCCGCTTTCGATGGCCACGACCCCGGTGTGAGAAATGCGCTGTTGTCAACGTTGGCGGCGAACCGGCTGAAGCGGAAGTAGCCAAACAGGAGCTCGCGCGTCGCCTCTCCGGAAGACGATGTCGCCGCTCTTGAGCGTTTTCTTGCCCCACTTCTGCCAGGAGGTCATCACCGCGGTCATGAGCACCTTCGACATCTTGCCTTCGCGCCGCTCCTGATTCGCCGGATGGGTCCCCAGAAATTTCCCTGCCAACCCGGAGGCGCCAACCGGTCGGTCGCCTCGCACTGATCGGGGGCATGGGCCAGCAAGTACACGAGTCCCAGCAAGAGCTGGATCATGGCGGTGAACCCTCGGGTAGAAACGACCGAGATGCGTATCCAAAAGAAAAGCCGACGTGCTGGAACGCCCAAAGGCATTCGACCACGTCGGCTTACTCGTTAACGAGCCCCCCGTCCAGGCCGGGTTGCCCTTTATCTAGTCGTCCGACAACTTCCGTTTACGATCTGACGGGAGCCCGGGTCAATGTCTCCACGGGCTCCCTGCTCTCCTGTCATTGTCCTTCGTGAGACGGAAATAGCAAGTGAATTTTCTATTGTCTCCTTGTACGATGAATCTGAGATGGACCGAGGCCGGGCGATCCGGACTCGGTCGTCTTGCGGAGCGAACTGAGCGTGCGGCCTCCCGCCCGCAAGATCGAACGCGCAGGAGGTTGCCATGAAAACGCTGGGGGAAATCGAAGCCGCCATCTGTCAGGGGATGAGTCGATTCGAGCAGGAGTACATGGGTCGGGGCCCCAAAGATATCTGCCGCATTTGATCGACGATCTGGTCCTCGTTCGCCTTAAGGGCGTTCTGACCGCGGCCGAACAGCATCTGGTCAAGTCGCTTCCGGCAGAGAAGGGGAGAGACCTGCTCAAGCAGGTCCGCACCCATCTGCTGGAAACCGCGCGGCCGTTCATGGAGGCCATGGTCCAGGATATCACCGGGGTCAAGGTGATCAGCCTGCACCATGATATCAGCACCACAACCGGAGAAGAGGTGGTGCTCTTCACTCTGGCCGAGTCACCGCTGTTCCGCGAGGTCAAGAAGAAGTCGAACTCCTGAACCCTACCAACCTTGCTACCTTCTCGCAGTCGGGCCTCGCGAAGTCGAGGACAGCGGTAGTCCAGTTCTTAAGGATGGCAATCAACGAGCTGATCTGGATGAGCCCACACTCAGCGGCTGGAGAAAGCTTGGCGGACGAGCTCGAGGGAAGAGATGTCGGGAATCTCGGCTTTCGACCAGCGATGCCCTGGGGATGGGTGATCTGGGCCGTTCGGAACTACCTCAGACTCGACCTTGCTTGGCGGAATCGGTTGCGGCTTGAACGTCGAGACCTCCAGGTTCTCCGGGATCTTCCCCGGGGGGTAGGCCTTATCCTCGCCTCGAACCACGCCGACGAGACGGACTTCAAGGCTTGTCTGGAACTCTCCGGCCGCTGCAACCGCCGATTCCTCTTCATGATGAACCGGCAGGCGTTCGACGAAGGTAATGGTACCGCCGGCTGGTGGCTCCAGCGCCTGGGCTGTTTTTCCGTGGATCGCGGGGGACAAAACGAGACGGCCAAGCGCTACGCCATCGACGTGGTGAAGCAGGGACGGGCTGTGCTCGTCATCTTTCCCGAAGGGGAAATCTATTACCTGAACGATCTGGTGCAGCCATTCAAGAGCGGCGTTGTCGATATCGGGATGCAAGCCGTGCTCGACGCGCGGCGGACCAACCCGGACTGGACTGCTTACGTGGTCCCCATGGCCATCAAGTACCGTTACCGCCAGCCCATTCGCCCTCTTCTGGAGCGGCGCACTCAGCTGATGGAGCAGAATCTCTTTCATCGCAGTTGCGGGGACTCGCTCCCGCTACGATTGGCTCTCATCGTGGCGGAACTCTTGCATCGACAGGAGCTCATTCATCGTCTCAAGCCCGATCCGGCTCGCCTCGCCGAGTTGAGCGAGCGCGTGCAGGATGTGCGTCAGGCGGTCCTCGCAGAGATGGAGGGCCACTATCCCCGACCCACCGCTCGGCCCGCAGTCCCAGACCATGGACCGGGCCTGGCGGCTGAGTTCGTTCGTGCGGAAGTTGCTGAAACAGGGTAAGGAACTCAGCGAGCACAGTCGCGCGAGGCTCCACGACGATCTGGAAGCCCTCAAGCGTGTTGCCCAGATGGGAAGCTGGCAGCCGCACTATGTCGACCTGGATCCATCTCAGGAGCGGCTCGCGGAGATGGTTCTCAAACTGGAGCGCGAGGTCTACGGGACCAGCCGGCCACGCCAACTGGCCAGGCGTGACGTCTTCCTTCGCATCGGCGATCCCATCGACCTGGGGCGCTTCGTCCCGTGCTACCTTGAGGATCCACAGGCAGTCCGCCGCCGGGTCGCGGAACAACTCCGCGATGTGATCCAGAATCTCATCGACGCCATCGTGAATCCACCGGCGTCAGCGGAATGACGAATCGAAAGAACTCCCCGGCCACAACCTGTCGAGATTGAAAAGCGCGACTGAGACGTCAAAGCGGTTCCATCATGCAGCCGCCGACGTATCTCTGACTGCGAAGATCTCTGATCGCCGCGTCGAAGTCATCCGGAGAATACACGTCAATGTCGTGCCATGGTTTCGGCTGGACTGTTCGGATCCCTTCGGTTGAGTTCGCGAGCTTGACCTTGTACTTCTCCCATTCGCCGGGACTGAGAAAGAACCAACCCTCATTTGCCTTGTCTCCACCACGATTATTGTACAGTGTCAGCGAGATTCGTTCGGGCAGGGGGCGCAGGGTCAACCTGTTCATGGCTTTCCTTTCGATTTCAGAAGTTTGCCTCGACCGATAGTTAGCCGGGGCTGAGGTCAGATGCGGTGATGTTCCTTGCCGAGGAGTGTGACCCCAGCGACCTGATATCGGCCCGCCGGCATACGGCAGGGCGAACTGAGGATCCCGTCACCGCGTGAGGGTGTCCCAGGTCTGTTCGGCATAGGCAGATTTGCCGATGTCATACCCCGGGACTATCAACAAAAAGCCGACGTGGCCCAAGACCCATGAGGGTGACGGCCACGTCGGCTTACTCGCAAACGAGCCCCCCGGGCCAGCCGGGTTGCTCTTCCTCTTGTCATCCGACGATTGATTTTCAGATTTTGATCGGAGCCAGATGCATTGTCCATCGGCTCACCTACACCCCCTATTATCTTGAGAAAAATGAAAATAGCAAGTGAAACATTCTTGGCTCCCTTGTACGATGAATTCATCGATAGCCCTGCAATGGTCGATGCGGGCTCCGTTACACCACCCTACGAATCGATCACGGACCACAAACGGCGGGACCCAACTCGGAAAGAGTCGCTCATGAAACGCAGGGTGGAGATCGAAGCCGTCTTGCTTCTGGGACGAGGTCGGTTCGAGCAGTGCTCGACGCTCCGCGGCCCCAGGTAGGTCCACACGCACCGGGTCGATGATCTGCACGTGGTCCGCCTCCAGGGCGCCATCATCGTCGAAGGCTTGGGACTTCCAGAGTGGAGGATGATCCATGGTCAACTACATCTCCGCATTGGTTTTCGTGATTCTCTTGCTGGTGGGTGGAGCGGTCGTCGCGCCGTTGGCGACGATCAACATTGTCCTCGCCGTGGTCGTTGGGATCATCTGGCTTATCGGCGACGTGATCGCCTCGTCAGCCATTCAGCTCGCCGCGCAGTGGCAGAGAGCGGTCGTCTTCCGCCTGGGCAAGTTCAAGGACATCAGGGGGCCTGGCCTGTTCTTCATCATCCCAGTGATCGAGCAGGTCCGGATGATCGACACTCGCGTCCTGGCGGTCCACATTCCCAAGCAGCAGGTGATCACGCGCGACAATGTGCCCGTGACGATCGACGCCGCGCTCTTTTTCCGGGTAGTGAACCCCGCCGACGCGATCATCATGGTGCAGGATTACCGCAACATCATTCTCCAGTACGCCCAGACCTCGCTCCGCGATGTCATCGGCCAGGGGACCCTGGATCAGCTCTTGACCGAACGGGAGCAGATCGCCAAGGCGATCGAAGCCCATGTCGAGCGTGATACCAAGGGATGGGGGCTGGACGTCACCGGACTGCGAATCCAGGACGTCGACATGCCCGAGGAGCTCAAGAAGATGATGTCGCGCCAGGCCTCGGCCGAGCGCGAGAAGCGGGCCACGATCACCAAGGCCGAGGGAGACAAGGAGGCGTCCGTCAACCTTGCCGCCGCCGCGCGGACCATGGCCGAAAGTCACGGGGCCATGCAGTTGCGCACCCTCCAGACCATCGACGGCCTGGGTGCGTCGGCCTCCAACACCGTGGTGATTGCCGTGCCTGTCGAGCTGATGGACGTCTTGGGCCAAGCTCGATCGCAGCGCCGCCATCAGCCCCACGGGCCTTGCCGAGCCAGGACCACGCGCCTGAGGTCCATCACGCGCGACTTGAAGACCAGCCTGCCTGGAGAAGGCAGGACGCAGCTCTCTGAGGAAGAGGGGTACCTGGTGGTCGTCGCCGATGGCATGGGGGGCGCCGCGGCCGGCGAACGCGCCAGCGCTTTGGCGGTCGAGAGCGTCGAGGCGTTCGTCCTGAACACGCTCAAATGGTCCCTCCACCTGAGCGGCCATGACGAGCACGCGCTCCTGGCCGAGCTTCGCCAGAGCCTGGAACGCGCCGATCGGACCGTGATCGAGCGCGCCCGGAGCAATCCCGCCCTGCAGGGCATGGGGACGACCCTGACGATGGCCTATAGCGTCGCCACCGACCTGTACATCGTCCACGCTGGCGACTCGCGCGCCTACCAGTTTCGCGAGGGCGAACTCCAGCAGTTGACCGGTGACCACACGTTCGTCCAGACCTTGATTGACGGCGGCGCGTCTCGTCCACGGATGCGAAGGGGCACAAGTGGCGCCACGTTGTCACCAACGTCATCGGCGGACCCCGCGAGGGCGTCTTTGCCGAGATCCACAAGCTCGCCTTGTCCGACGGCGATACCTTGCTCTATTGCACCGACGGCCTGACGCAGCCCATCGACGACGAAGCGATCGCCAAGGTCCTTGAACATCACCCCGACCCCGAGGACGCCTGCGCTCACCTGGTGGACCAGGCCCTCAGCCGAGGCGGGCCCGACAATGTGACAGCCGTCGTCGCACGCTATCAAGTCGACAAGTGAAGGAATCCTGTGTGGTTTCTTGATACTCTGTCCGGGTGTGCCCTCCCCGACGTCCGCAAGAGCAACGAAGACGAAAGGGGCAGAGCACAGAATTGCGAACCGACCAGACGACTATTGACATCTGGAATCTTCTGATATCTAATGAAATCAGAATCTGCCCACTTGCGATGGGGTGGGGAGTTGAAGCTCAAGGTGGCCTCGGCTGCGCCACGCTTCGCGCGGCGGGGCTTTTCCATGAGTCCCACCATCGAAACAGGAGCCAAGTCATGTCGAACACGGGTGAGAAGGTGAAGGAAGGCATTCACGACGCCGCTGAGAAGGTCAAGGACGCCGCGCACAACGTCGGTGAGAAGGTCAAGGACGCCGCTCACACTGTAGCCGAAAAGACCAAGGATGCTGCCCACAACGTTGCCGAGAAGACCAAGGACGTCGTGCACGACGTCGGCGTGAAGATCAAGGACGCAGGCCGCTGATTACTTCGCCCTTGAAAAATGATCCTGGCTGGGTCGGCGTCCCCAGGGTCAGGTTCTCACAGATCCATGGCACAAGAAATCGCAAAGGAATTCACTTGCTTTCTGCTTCTGCGCGGGACAATCAATGTAGTCACGGAGCCATTGTGGACTCACATCCGGCTCCGTTGAAATCCTGAAGTGAAGTTGTCGGATGACTAGATAAAGGGCAACCCGGCTTGGTCGGGGGGCTCGTTGACGAGTAAGCCGACGTGGTCGAATACCTCTGGGTGTTCCATCACGTCGGCTTTTTTTTTCTGATGCCGCGGCCCGGACAATGTCTCAGACCGTCGAAAGAGGTGATCAATGAGTCTCGGTATGATCCTGCTGATTGTCTTGGTCCTGCTCCTTCTCGGCGCTTTTCCAAGGTGGGGATATAGCCGGAACTGGGGCTACGGCCCCAGCGGCGGCCTGGGGTTGGTGCTGGTGATCGTCGCTGATCCTCGTGCTTCTTGGCGGCGACGATCCGTGACTGGGGAGCCTGCAGGAGCAGCTTTTCCATGAAAGGAGAGTGTCCCATGCTCGGCTGGGTCATCACATTCGCGATTCTCGCCCTGCTCGCCGGCATCCTGGGCTTCGGGGGCATTGCCGGCAGTTTCGCGATGATCGCCAAGGTTCTGCTGTTCGTTTTCCTGGCCCTCTTCGTGATCTCGCTGATCTTTGGCAGGAGGTGGGGGCCGGCTGCTTGATCGTCGTTGAGGTGGGCAGGCTCATCGTGGGCCGGCCTGGACACAATGGCTCGTTGCTTCAGAAGAGAGAAACTCATGAAACGGACCCTGTCATCAGCCCTGATTCTCGGCCTCCTCTTGTTCCCCGCCGTCGGCCTGGTGGGCTGCGGCGAGCAGTCGAAGTCGGGGAGGACGGAAACGATCACGACGCCCGGTGGAACGACCACCACGACCACGGAGAGAAAGGTCAAATCAACCGGCGATAACCCGCCGCCGAACTACGCGGGCGAGACCGGCAAGACGACAGGTCGAGCCGGATGAGGACGGTCGTCCCAGCACAGGGCGTCCGCATGAAATGCGCGGGCAGATTCCGGGAAACCGCAGGGAGAGAACCGTGGCCACGGGACCGAATGACATCGATGAGATCTTCAATCAGATGGCGGCGATCCGCCGCGAGCTTCACACGAACGTGCGCGAATCCGTCGCCGGCGCCGAAGCTTTCGCTGACTGGGGACGATACACGTGGACGTATCCCTGGATCGCCCTCGGCGCGGCGACCGTGGTCGGTTACGTGGTCTATATCAGCGGCCACCAGAGGGGCACGGCCGACACCGAAAGCATGGCCGATGGGGCCAAGATTGGCGAACCAGTGGTGGGAGTCAGAGCCCCAGGTCAGGTTGGGTCGAGAATCGGCCAGAAGATCCTGCACACCGCATGGGGCATCTTTTTCCCGGTGGCCGTCACTGCGGGCCAGAACTACATGCTGCGCTGGCTCGAACAACAGTACCCGACAAGGATGGTGGAACGGACCGCTCTCTCGCCATCGGCCAGGGAGCGGGGCGGCTAGATAGACCGTGCGAATCGGTAGGACATTGAGTCGCAGCAGCAAGTTCGATCGAAAACAAGTTGTTAGGAGGTCGGGACAATGAATGACCGCGTTCAAGGCACGAAAGCGGAGTTTACTCCGCAACTGGAAGAGATCAGGGCGATGGCGCGCCAGGACGTGGCGGTCGCCCGTGAGCGGCTGGCCGAGGGGAGAGACATGGTGAGGGAGTATATGGTCAGAGAACCCGTGAAGGCTCTGGGTATCGCTCTTGGCATAGGAGTCGTCCTGGGATGGCTGATCAGGCGTCCGTGAACGGTCGCGGCACTGCTCGTGTGCCCGGTTCGGCTGAATTCGAGGGTGTCGCCGAGTTCGTCGACGACCTCTCGTCCCTTGTCGAGCTCCAGGCCAAGCTCGCGGCCGCCGACTTCAGGGAGGCCGCCCGGAGGTCGGCAATTCCGATCGTGTTGACCGTGGTGGGCCTGGCCGTGCTGGTGGCCAGTGTCCCGGTGGCCCTCTTCGCCGCCGGCTGGCTCCTCGCCTTGGCACTGAAGATCCACCAGGGTTGGGCGTTGCTCCTGACTGCCGGAGCGGCGATGGCCCTCGGAGGACTGTTTGCGGGGTTGGGCGGGATGCGGCTCCGGCACAGCTTCGACAGTTTCCGCCGCTCGCGCAAGCAATTGTGGCTCAACGTGGCATGGATCCGGACCGTCCTTGTCACCAGCGCCGCGCGCGCGCAACCGCGTCGTCGTTTGTGATCAATCACCGCCGCAAGCGTGTCGCCGGGGTTGCCGGCTCATTGAGGTTGAATCGATATCCACCAGGGGAGCCGGCATCGCACCGGCCGATCCCACAACAAGGAGTGCAACGACCATGGCGACCAACGCACAGACGATCCAAGGAGAGTGGAATCACCTCTGCAGTCTGGCAAGGCAGCGCTGGAATAAACTGACTGATGACGACCTCAGGGTCGCAGAGGGGAATATCGAGCAGCTCATCGCCCGGATCCAGCAGAAGACCGGGGAGGGGCGTGAGGCGATCGAGGAGTTCTTCTCCGAGATGGCCTCACGCGGATCATCGGCCGTCACGCATGCGGCCGAGGCCGCCGGCCAGTACGCCCACCAGGTGAGCGACCAGATCCGCGAGCGCTACGACAGTGCCGAGGAGCTGGTCCGCCGCCACCCAACGGAGACTGTGGTAACGGCTTTCGGTATAGGCCTTGTGGCCGGGCTGATTGCCGGGCTGGCGATTCGATCCCGTTGAGTCCTGCCTGACGACACCAGCACAGACTCTTCGATGAGCGATTCGCCCGACGAGCATCGTCGGGGCGCGCAGACATACGCCCCGGCCTGCCTCGTCGACCTGGGAAATCCAGGTCACCCGCACAGGAACGCCACCGTGGCCACAAAACGCAAGTCCCCGATGGACCATCCGGTCGTCGTGACCTTCCTCATCCTGGCGATCATCGCCGCGATGTCGCTGGCGGCGGAGGTGCTGAAACCGCTCGCCCTGGCGGTACTCCTCAGCTTCGCACTGGCGCCGCTCGCGGGATTCTTCGAGCGACGCCGCGTGCCGCGGCCCATCGCGGTCCTGCTCACGGTCGCCCTCGCGCTCGGGTCCCTGAGCGGAGTCGGATACGTCGTCGTACGGCAGATTTCCATGCTGGCCTACCGGCTGCCGAGCTATCAGGCGAGAATCCAGCAGAAGGTGGACTTCCTCAAGCCGTCGGACGACACTGCGTTCTTTCGGGCGAAGAAAGTTGCCGGTGACGTGGCCAAGTCGCTCGACACCCCGGTCGTCGCGGGCCACGAGGCGATGGACGTGCGGGTCGTGGAGCAGCCCACGTTCCGGGAGCGCCTCCAGGGGGCCGTCGGGCCCTACCTGGAGTTCGTCGGCGTCGGTATCTTCGTGCTCACTCTGGTCCTGTTCATGCTCATGAACCGGGAAGCTCTGGGAGACCGGATCGTCCAGCTCTTCGGCAAGCGACAGATCAACCTCACGACCCGGACCATGAGCGAGATCGGCCAGCGGATCAGCCGCTACCTGGCGATGATCACGCTGGTCAACCTGGGGTACGGGCTGACCGTTACGCTGGGCCTCTGGGCGATCGGCGTTTCCTACGCCGTGCTCTGGGGTTGCCTGGCGGCGATGATGAGGTTCATCCCCTACGTCGGGGCGGCGGTGGCGTTTCTGCTTCCACTGCTCTTCTCGATCGCGGACTTCAGCGGCTGGAGGCAGCCACTGGAAGTCGTCGCACTCTTCGGGGTGGTCGAGGTGGCGCTCAGCTACCTGGAGCCGGTCATCTACGGCAAGGCCACCGGAGTATCGGCCCTTGGACTCCTGGTCGCGGCGATGTTCTGGACCTGGCTCTGGGGGCTGCTCGGCATCCTGCTATCGACGCCCATGACGCTCTGCCTGGCGGTGCTGGGCAAATACGTTCCCAGCCTGAGCTTCTTCGCGACGCTGCTGGGGGAGGAGGCCGAGCTGGACCAGGATATCAGGTTCTACCAGCGGCTCGTCTCGCTTGACCAGGACGGGGCGACCACGGTCGTCGAAGCGGCGCTGAAGGTACGTCCGCGTGCCGATGTCTTCGACCAGATGCTGGTCCCAGCCCTCTCGCGTGCCGGTCGCGACGCGGCGCGAGGGGAGTTGGAGGAGAGCGATCTGCTCTTCATCCGGCAGGTCATCGGCGAGATCCTCGACGACCTGGAAGGGACGGAAGAGATCAGTTTGAAGACCGCTGCTCTGTCGGCTGAAGGAGACCCGGGGCGGGCGAATGGAAAACCGGCATCGCCACCATTCGAGGTCGTGGGCGTGGCGGCGAGCGGCACGTCCGATGCTCTGACACTGCGGATGCTGGCACAGATCCTCGCCCCTTCGAAGTGCACGCTCGTGAATCTCGAGGGCGCCGGCTCGCCGATGCATCTTGCCGACCGCGTGGCGGAGTTGTCCCCGGCGATGGTCATTCTGTCGCACCTGCCTCCGGAGGCCCTTGCTCAGGCCCGTTACCAGGTCCGGCGGCTGCGGGCGCGGTTGGCTGGGCTGCCCATCGTGGTAGGGCGTTGGGGAGAGGTCGAAAGCGAGGCCGCGTCCGAAGGGCTCTCGGGAGTCGGCGCCACGCACGTGGCGTTCACGCTGGCCGATGCCCGCGACCAGATTCTGACCAAAGCCTCTGCCACGGTTCCTCTGACGGCGGCGACGGCGATGGGTGCAACGACCCGAGGCTGAGCCGAAGGCGATTCGCGGCGATCATCTGGCCGGGCTCCGGCCGGTCGGGGAGCCGGCCTCGATGACCCTGTCCATTTCGGCCGCGCCAGGAGAACCAGGGCCACGACCCAGAACCACAGCAACAGCACCATGACCCCTCCGAGCGCCCCGAGCGACTTGTTGTAGCTGCCGAAGTTCTGTACGTAGAGGCGGAACAGGATGCAGAAGACCAGGAACGAGATGGTTCCCGCCAGGCTCCCCGGCGTGGCCCAGGCCCAGCGATGGTGGATGTTTGGGCCGACATGGAATGTCAGCGCGAAGCTGAGGAGTACCATCAGGAAGACGACCGACCAACGGACAGCGGTTGCCACCCATGCCAGGGCACCATTGGGGTCCAGGCCGAGTATTCGGAGGATCTGTGGCCAGGCGGCGATCGCCACGAGCGACCCGAGCAGGCAAGCCCCCTGAAGAAGCATGATGGCCATCGCCCAGAGCCGGAGCCTCACGAACGAGCGCGTCTCCCTGACCCCGTAGGTCCGATTCAGTGCGTCGATGATGGTGAGTGACAGGCTTGATGCGGTCCACAACGCGATGGCCACGCCCAGGGAGAGCAGCCTCACCGGGGGAGCGGCCTGGATGCGCGCGATCTGGTCCCTGACCAGCACGTAGGCTTCGTGTGGGAAGAGTGTAATCAAGGTTGCTTCAAGCTGGTCGACTGTCAGGTGGCCGAAGCCGGTCGTCCGTCCACTAGCGCCGGACAGGTCGGGCAATTGCAGCAACGTTATCACAAGGAAAAGGGCCAGGATCGGGACGGTGGCGAATAATGCGTAGAAGGCGATGGCCGCCGCCCAAGTCATGGAATCGTGCTCTTCCATCCGTTTCCACATCCCCACGGCGACCTGTCGCGGGGACAGCCCCCCCAGACTCAAGCTCTTGTGCAGGCGGAGGCGGTTGGGCATGAGCGGCTCCTGAGGGATCGACGGATACCGAGAAACGTCGTTGGGTCAGCCCGGAAGCGACGCAACAGAGCCTCGGACGACCTCGTGCACGAACCGGAGCTTGTCGAGCACCGGGGTGGGCAGGACGAACGGATAAGCATCTTGCAGCCCCATGCAACGGTTCAGATTGTTGAGCACGTAGGCCAGGGGGAACCAGCCTTCGACCACCTGGTCGAATGACAAGCGCCGTCGGCCGACGTCGGCATTCTTCGGTTTCCACTCGGGCTCGTTTAATCGACTCGGCTGTAACGAAAGGCCGCACCCGAGCGCCGTCTCCAGCGTGTCAGTGATGTGCAGGTAATGGGCCCAGGTCTCGGCCCAGTCCTCCCAGGGATGCGCGCTGGCGTAAGCGGAGACGAACGAATTCGCCCAGTCAAACGGCGGCTCCCTGATGGTGATGACGATCAATCATCTGTTCGTAGTTCTGTCGTTCGTCGCCGAAGAGCCGGCGAAATTCTTCGATCCGCTCGGTCCCCTGGATCAACCGGTCCCAGTAGTAATGGCCGATCTCGTGCCGGAAGTGGCCCACGAGCGTCCGGTACGGCTCGTGCATCTGAAGTCGTCGCCTTTCCCGCTCGGCATCGTCGGCCTCGGCAAGGCTGATGGTGATCACTCCATTCAGGTGCCCGGTCCGGACGGAGGTCGCCCCAGCTGCGCCGGACACAGAGTCAGCTAGGAACTCGAACGCCAGACCGCGCTGCGGGTCCTCGTCCTTACTGGATACGGGCAAGCCGAGACACAGAAGGCTGTAGATCAACCGGCGCTTGGCCGCCTCCATCCGCGCCCAGGACTCGCGTGTTCCGGGCTGGCTCAGGTTGGGAATCACCCGATTCAACCGGCAAGACCGGCAATAGGCGTTAGGGTCGTCGACGAGTACGGCCCAGTTGCAGACGTTCTCCTGGCTGTAGTTCAGACAGAGCCGGTACGTCTGCCCCTCCATCCTCGTCGAGAGCAGTCGCCATTGGTCCGCCATGGCCGGCTCGAGCGTGCCCATCTCGGTCCGATCGGCGAGATAAGCGAGCGTACACCGGCAACTCGTGCAGCCGTTGTTTTCGAAGAACACGAGCTGGTCACACTGTCCGCAATGGAAAACCTTCATCGACCGATTCCAGTGCGACAAAGAGAATAAGATGATCAATGAATTTGAGTATACCCCGTAATAAATGACACCGACAGCTCATGCCCCCCCCACACACGAACGGCACGACAACCCTGAAACTGGGCACTTGCGGAGCCAGTCTGCGCCAGCACGGACAGGTGAAACAACTCATGAGAGCCGAAGGCCCCCGGCCCCATGACAAGCCAGTGCAGCAGGTTGAGCACTGCGCCCAGGCTATTGGAAAGGCCACCGACGACGACTGGCACACAGTGCGCAGGCGCACGACCTGCGCCATTTCGGAATAACAGACGACGACAACTCACCAACCCCCCAAGAAGATGCAGGTCGACAGCACAGGCGAGAATTGGCGGCCAGCAGCGATCAGAACCGTGGCCGTGGTTGCGCTGGTCCAGACGACCGCCATGGCCCGGCGGCGCCATTGGCCTCGTGGCAGTCCGCAACGTCGGGACTCCGCCGGGAGATGGCAGGGGAGGTGATCGTCGAACGGCGGGAAGTCCAGGAGCCTTGGGCTGCAATTCGCGGGCTCCTATCACTTGTTAGGCGCGGTGTTCGCGATCTCCTCAGCCCCCTGCACCGCCTGGACGGCCAAGCCCTCGGCGATCGATCCCGAATAGCTAATGACGACCTGGCTCTCGGAAGTGAGCCCACTGAGGATCTCCACCTCATGGCCGTTATCCACGCCAACCCGGACCTGCTTACGGAGGACCTTGCCGTCCTGGATCACGTAGACGGAACCTTTGCCTTGGCCCCTCTGCTCGATCAGGCCGGTCGAAGGGATCGTCAGATTCTTCGAGGGCGGTTCGAGCTCCAGGGTCGCCACACCATACATTCCATCGCTGAGCCGGTTGTCGGGATTCGGCAGATCGACTTCGGTTCGCATGAGCTTCTGGGCGTTCTCGAAGTTAGCGAATCGCGCGATCTTTCCCCGGAAGACCTGCCCCTTGAGAGCCTCAATCTGGATCGTGACCGGGTCACCGCGGTCGACGAACGCCACGTCGAGGTCGGGAACCAGGATGACGACGCGCATCAAGTCGGTCCGGGCGACCGAGAGCACTGCGGTTGTTCCACCCCCGTTTGCCGCACGTATGAAATCGCCGTCGTGGAAGTTGCGATGGGTGACGACGGCATCATAGGGCGAGGATATCTTGGTGAAATCCACGAAAACCTGGGCTTTGGCCAGGTCGGCCTCGGCCGCGGCGACATCGGCCTTGGCCGCGGCGACATCGGCCCGGGCTTGACTGACCCGTGAACTGGCCGCGGAGAGATTCGCCTTTGCAGTGACCTCCGCCGCCAGTGCCGAACGCTCGGCGCTCAGGGCCGCGTCGAATTGCTCCTGCTGCTCGTCCAGCAGTTGTCGTTCGACGGCGTTGCGCTTGACAAGTTCCGCGATCCGGTCACGCTGCTCTCTACGATAGACTCGCAGTGCGGTGAACTTGGCGATGTCAGCCTTGACCTGAACGATCTGAGCGGCAACCGCCTCACGATCGGACTCTGCGGTCACCACGCGGGCCTCGGACTGCTTGACTTTCGCTTGAGTCTGGCCCAGCGCCGCCCGGGCCTGCTCTCGGCTCTCGAACAACTCGGGGGCGTCGACCTCGGCGAGCACCTCCCCTTTCTTGACGATGTCGCCGATATCGACCTTCTGACGGATCAGGTAGCCGGAGACGTTGGCGTAGAGGTCGGCCTTGGCGAAGGCATGGACGGTACCCGGCTGGCTTACGGTCCGCCCCAAGCCTCCTTTCCTCGGCTTCGTCACCATCACCTGCGTTGTAGCGATCTGTGTCGGGGAGGGAGCCCCCACTGCAACGCTCGAGCCGGAAGAGGTCGTCTCCCGGCGGAATCCGAAGTACCAGACCAGCCCCAACCCGCACCCCACGACCGCGAATGTCGTCATGAAGAAAAGGACTCTTGTCTTCACGGACCAAGTAGCCTTCTTCTCAGGCTGAAGAGATTGCTCCGCCACGATCTGATTTCTTGGTTTCGTCACGACCTGCTCATCCACGATTACGTCCCTCCCAAATCAGGAAGCCCCGCCGAAGCTCACGATGGCCGCCCGAGTCCAGGGCGGAACCGCGGAGGGTCCAACACGATGGACAACGACGGGTGTCTCGAACTCCCAGCCAGAGCGATCAGGCAGGCCCTGGCAGGTGATCTCGGTCGGCCCCATCGCCGGCTTCGCCGGCGCGTAGTCTCTCCGGCCTTCCGCTCGCGGACCAGGAGCGAATAGAGCGACGGGACCACGATGAGCGTCCCCACCATGCCGGCCAGCAGGCCGCCGACCACCGCGCAGCCCAGGGGTGCATTCCCTTCGCTGCCACGCTCGAGCGCCAGCGACATCGGCAACAATGCGAAGAATGTCGAGATCGCTGTCATCACGACCGGCTTGACTCGGAGCGCGGCCGCCTTGCGGATTGCATGGCCCGGCGTCAGTCCCTCGGCGGTCCGGAGGTTCTGGGCGAAGTCGACCATGAGTACCGTATTCGAAACCACGATGCCCACCATGAAGACCACACCCAGCAGCGACTGCACGCTGAGCGCCGTGCCGGTTGCGAAGAGCACCGTCACCACGCCGATCAAACCGATCGGCACGGCGAGCAGGATGACCAGCGGAGTGACGTACGACTCGAACAGTGCGACCATGAGGAAATAGATCAGCACGACAGCGAGCGCCAGGCCGGAACCTATCTGGACGAAGGTGCTCTGCATCTTCTGGTACTCACCGCTGAGGATGATCTTCGAGCCGGTCAAGGTCTTCCTCTCCTTGGTGGATGGGTCGTACGGGATCCAGGTGGAATTGCCGTCGGGCCTGCCGAACTCCCCGAGGGCCCTGGCAACGTCATCTGCCACGTGTCCCAGGTCGCGTCCAGAGACACCCATCGTCAACTCGATCATCGGCTGAATATCCAGGTGGGTGATCTCGGTCGGTACATTGGTTCTCTCGATCGAGACGATGTTGCGCAGAGGCACCGGGGAGGTCTGCTTCGGTCCGGTCACGGGGACGTTGAGCAGCGACTCGATCGATGTGATGTCCTTCTCAGGGTACTGGACCCCGACGTAATACTGGTTCTTGCTGATCGGATCGATCCAGAAGTTTTTCTTGTTGAATTGAATGCTGGAATTGAGAGCAGCGACCGCGTTGCGCATGACGTCGCTCTGCGTCAATCCCAGGTCGGCTGACTTCTTCCGGTCGACCTCGATCTTGAACTCCGGGTAATTCAGTCGCTGGATGATCCGTGCGTCGACCACGCCGGCGATCCCGGCGACCCGCCCCCGGATCATCGAGGCGACATGGTGGGCCGACGCCTGATCCTTGCTGACGACCCGGATGCTGATCGGAGTCGATTTGCCTTCGTTCATGGCCGAATGCATCATGCCGCCGGCATCGAAGGCGAACTCGAGATCAACGAATCTCGGGTCCTTGGCCAGGCCTTCGCGAAGCCGCTCAACATACTGCTGGGCGGACCGGCTCCGCTCGGCGTTCAACTGGACACGAATGACGGCGTCCATCGGCCCCGCGTTGGGGGTGAAGGCGGCCGACCAGTCGGGGGTCACCCCGATCTCGGTGATGAACAACTGGAGGTCTTTTTTGTCGATCGTGTCGCGGAGATGATCCTCGATTTCCGCGAGTCGCGTCTCGGTGTTCTCGATCCGGGTGCCGCTCGGGGCGCGAACGGTCATCTCGAAGGAGCCCGAGTCGACGTCGGGAAAGAACTCACGTCTCAAATTCACACCCAGCGTGCCGAGTGCGGCGATCAGCAGGCCGAACGCGATCAGGACGACGGCGGCACGGTGGTTCAACACCCGTTCGAGCAACCGTGAGTAACCGGCAATTCCCATGTCAATCAGGCCTTCCCACATCCCGAAAAGCGATCTGGACGATCCTCCGTGCGGCTTTGCGTTCGGCTCGATCTCGAAAGTCTCATGCTCTCCGTTGTCCCCACGCGTTCTTTCCAGAGGGGCATGGGCCGGGTTCGGCTTCAGCCAATAGGCGGCGAGTGTGGGGACGAAGGTCCGGGACAGCAGGTAGGCCGCGATCATGCAAAACGTCACCGCCAATGCCATCGGCTTGAAGAGGAACTGGCCCAGCTCCGAGGTGATCGCCAGCGGCCACAGGACCATCAGGGTACACAAGCTGGCCACGAGCTCGGGCATCGCCACCTCGCTGGCCCCGAGGAACGCCGCCTCGCTGGGGGTGTGACCTTCGGACAGCTTCCGGTGGGTGTTCTCCAGGCAGATGATGGCGCTGTCGACCATCGGGCCGATCGCCAGCGAGAGCCCGGCCAGTGTCATGACATTGATGGTATTCCCAGTCGCTTGAAGGCACGTGCACGCGACCAAGACGGACAGGGGGAGGGTCAACACCGCGATCGCTGTCATGCGCCACTGACCCAGGAAGATCAGGATCACCAGGCAGCACAACACCGCCCCCGAGATGCCCTCCTGGGCCAAGCTCGCAATCGACTGGCGGACGTAGACCGACTGGTCCATCACGACCTTAAGGCTGATGTCCGGCCGGGAGACCCGGTCCTCCATCCCCTTTACCGCTGCCTTGAGGGTGTCGACCACTGTGAGCGTGCTGGCGCCGAGCTGGCGGAAGACCGGGATGTAGACCTCCCGCCGGCCATTCACCCGAACGATGTTGGTCTGGATGAAGCTGGAATCCTCGGGCTGGGCAACTTCACCGAGGTAGGCTGCGTTACCCTGTGTGCTGGAGAGGGGGATATCTCCCATGTCCTTGATGTTCCGGAACATGGAGTTGCTGTCGATGGCGAAATCGGTCGCGCCCAGCTTGATATCGCCGGTCGGCAGGAAGACATTGTAATCGTCCATCGACTTCATGACGTCGAGCGGCGACAGCCCCCGCGCCTGCATGCGGCCACGGTCGAGATAGAGCATCACGGCCCGGATCTTTCCTCCGTAGACGACCGGGGCATTCGCGCCGGGGATCGCCATGATCATGTTCCGGACCTCGTACCGGCCCACATCGTAGAGGATCGACTCTGTGTTGGCTGGATCGCCGCTGTCGACGGCCACAAGGCTGACCGGCGTCGTGCTGGTCGGGTCGAATGGAAGGACCACCGGCGGGAGCGTACCCGGCGGCAGATTGGGGATCGCCGCCAGCGCCAGCGAATTGACCTGGGTCAACGCCCCGTTGGGGTCGACACTGTCCTGGAAATAGCTGCGGATGATGCTGGCGCCGACGACCGAGCGCGATTCCAGGCGTTTCGTTCCCGACGCCTGACCGGCCCACCGCTCCATCCGGTTGGTGATGTCGTTGGCAACGCCGTCGGCCGGCATCCCGCCGTAGAAGGTCAGAGTCTGAACGGCCGGGCTCTTGAACACCGGGAGGATGTCGCTCGGAATCGACCTGACCGAGAGGATCCCCAGGACAACGATGGTCAGGGCCATGACCGTGATGGCGCGAGGGTGCTTCAACGAAGACTTGATTAGACCGTTCATGATCCCATGAGCCTCGGAGAACGTTCTCAAATGATCTCGATCAACCACCGTACCGTTGCATCGATACGAGTGCCGCCCTCGCATTCCGTACCGTCATGTCGAACCCGGTCGTGAGGGTGCCCTTTTTCCTCAAGCCTCGGACCTCCAGATGTTGGTCCGGTGGGAAGTCAGCCGGGGGACCGGGCTTGGATGTCCATAGTATCATGCACATATCCTTTCCATAACGGGGTCGTATTGGCCACGGCGCGCAGCCCGGTTGCACCTGGCTCGATGACACAGAGCTTGCTGTGCCGCCAACACGTTAGCCTCCTTGCCATGCCATATCTCCAAAGCCGGTTGTTGGATCGCCCGGGCAAACGAAAACGCCAGCGCCCAGGGCAGTCGCGCCTTGAATCGAACATTCATGGCATTCAGGCGGGAAGAGGCCAGTTCGGCGGATTGGCCGCCGGACAGGAACGCAATCCCCGCAACGGCAGCGGGGACGGCTCGCAAAAGACACCTCACCGTTGCGTCGGCCACCTCGTCGACCTCTTCTTGCTTGGGACAGGTCAAACCCGGAAGCACCATGTTAGGCTTCAAGATCAAAGCCTCCAGTGTTACGCGTTGCGTGTAAAGCTGGTTGAAAACCGTTCGCAGGACTTCCTCCGTTACCTCGCGGCACTGCTGGAGGGGATGCTCGCCTTCCATGAGCACCTCCGGCTCGACGACGGGTACCAGTCCGGCCTCCTGGCACAACGCGGCATAGCGTGCCAACGCCTGCGCGTTGGCTTCGATGCAACCCCGGCTAGGAATGCCATCGCCCACGGCGATCACCGTGCGCCACTTGGCAAAACGCGCGCCCATGTGAGAATACTCCTTGAGGCGGTCGCGCAATCCGTCCAGCCCCTCGGTGATTCTCTCTCCGGGATGAGCCGCCATGTCCTTGGCACCGGTGTCAACTTTGATGCCGGGAATGATTCCCGCATCGGCGATGGCCTTAACCAAGGGAGTGCCATCCTTCTTCTTCTGGCGGATCGTCTCGTCGTAGAGGATTGCGCCACTGATGCACTCACCGAGACCGGGTGTGGTCACAATCAACTCCCGATAGGCGCGCCGGGCCTCCTCGGTCTGGGGAATCCCCAGCCTGGCGAATCGTTTGTTGCACGTTGGATTGCTTTCGTCCATCGCCAGCAGGCCCTTGTCGCCTGCGACCAGCATCCTCGCGGTGTCGATAAGCTCTTGCGCAGTCATATGGAGTTGCTCCACTTCCAGTTCCGGATCTCCGGCAGGTCCTGGCCGTGTTCATCAATGTAATGCTTGTGCTCGATCAGCTTGTTCTGCATCTGCTGCTTCAAGTAGGCCCCCTTGGAGCCCAAGTGCGGCAGGCGATCGACCACGTCTTGCACCAGATGAAAGCGGTCCAGGTCGTTCTGCACCCGCATGTCGAAGGCCGTCGTGATAGTGCCCTCTTCCTTGTAGCCCCGGACGTGAAGGTTGCGGTTGGTCCGGCGGTAGGTCAGCCGGTGGACCAGCCAGGGGTATCCATGGAAGCCAAAGATGATGTGCTTGTCTTTGGTGAAAAGCGAATCGTAATCCGCTTCGCTCAGCCCGTGAGGGTGCTCGCTCGCAGATTGCAGCTTCATCAGATCAACGACATTGATCACCCGGATCTTCAAATCGGGCAGATGCTCGCGAAGGATCGAAACGGCGGCCAGAATCTCCAGCGTGGGCGTGTCTCCGCAGCAGGCCATCACCACATCCGGCTCGGAGTCCTGGTCGTTGCTGGCCCATTGCCAGATGCCAATTCCCTCCGTGCAATGCACCACCGCGGCGTCCATGGTCAGCCATTGCGGGAGGGCGTGTTTGCCGGCCACGACGACGTTGACGTAATGCCGGCTACGCAGGCAGTGATCAAAGACCGACAGCAAACAGTTGGCGTCGGGTGGCAGGTAAACGCGGACGATATCAGCCTTTTTGTTGATCACGTGGTCGAGGAAACCGGGATCCTGGTGCGTGAAGCCGTTGTGATCCTGCTGCCAGACGTGGGAAGCGAGCAGATAGTTCAGCGACGCGATCTTCCGGCGCCAAGGCAATTCCAACGTCACCTTCAGCCACTTGGCGTGCTGGCTGAACATCGAGTCGACGATGCGAATGAAGGCCTCATAGCTGTTGAACAGCCCGTGCCGCCCGGTCAGCAGGTATCCTTCCAGCCACCCCTCGCTCTGGTGCTCGCTGAGCATCGAGTCCAGCACGCGTCCGGCGGGCGCGAGGAATTCGTCATTTGTCACTTCCCGGGCGTCCCACTGCCGGTTGGTGACCTCAAAAACCGCACCCAAGAGATTTGAGAGCGTCTCATCGGGACCGAAGATACGGAAATTACGCTGATCCTCATTCAGCTTGGCCACGTCACGCAGGAACTTACCCAAGACGAGCGTATCCTGGCCGTCAACGGCACCAGGTGAAGGTACACTCACCGCGTGAAGGTGAAAATCCGGCATGCGCAGGTCGCGCAGCAACATTCCGCCGTTGGCGTGCGGATTCGCGCCCATCCGTCGGTCGCCCTTCGGCGCCAGTTCGGCCAATTCCGAGAGGAGCCGGCCATTTTCATCGAACAGCTCATCGGCCTTGTAGCTTTTCATCCAGCTCTTCAAGCTGCTTGACATGATCGGGATGCTCGGCATCCACCAGGAGCGGCACCTGGTGGGCTCGGAAGGTGCCCTCGACTTGCAGTCCATCGACCACCTTCGGTCCCGTCCAGCCCTTGGGTGACCTGAGGACGATCATGGGCCAGCGCGGACGAACGGCGTCACTTGTGTTCCGGGCGTTCTCTTGAATTTGCCTGATGTCCTCGATGGCCCTTTCCAGGGTGGCGGCCATGAGTTGATGCATCTTTTCTGGCTCATCACCTTCCACAAAGTGAGGCGACCAGCCGCAGCCTCGGAAAAACTGCTCCAATTCCTCATGCTCGATGCGGGCCAGGACGGTCGGGTTGCTGATCTTGTAGCCGTTGAGGTGCAGGATCGGCAGCACAGCTCCGTCGGTAATTGGGTTGAGAAACTTGTTGGACTGCCATGCGGTGGCCAAGGGGCCCGTTTCCGCTTCACCGTCGCCGATGACGCAGGCGACGATCAGACCGGGATTATCGAACGCGGCCCCGAAGGCATGGCTGAGTGAGTACCCCAGCTCACCACCTTCGTGAATTGACCCCGGCGTCGTCGGCGCAACATGGCTGGAAATCCCGCCGGGAAACGAGAACTGCGTGAACAGCTTCTTGAGCCCGGCTTCGTCCTGGCTGACGTTTGGATAAATCTCGCTCCACGTGCCTTCGAGGTAAACGTTGGCCACAATTGCCGGGCCCCCGTGACCGGGACCGGCGATGTAGAACATATCCAGGTCATACTTCTTGATGACCCGGTTCAGATGCACGTAAATGAAGTTCTGGCCCGGAGTCGTGCCCCAATGGCCGACCACCAGTGGCTTCACGTGAGACAGCTTCAACGGCTCTCGAAGCAGAGGATTGCCGTAGAGATAGATCTGGCCGACGGACAGGTAATTGGCGGCCCGCCAGTAGGCATTGATCTTGCGGAGTTGATCGGACGTAAGGGGAAGGTCACTGTCCGCAGGTTGCGACTCCAGTCTCGTAGGGGGCCGGGCAGCGCGGAGTTGTTCGGCGCAAGAGTATTTCTCTTGACTTCGAGTTTCGACATCGGCGGGCTCCTTGATGGGGATCTGTTGGTGTGATTTTTTTTGGATCATTAAAAGCGATCATGATGGCTGGGCCGTGAGACGAGCCACAGCTCTGGCGATCATCAACTCTTCGTCGGTGTGCATAACCCGGACCTTGACCGGCCCTTGGTCGGTCGAGATCAGGAGGGCATTGGACGCGTTTCGGCCTTCATCCACGGCGATCCCGAGAAATCCCAGTCCTGCGCAGATCCGGCGGCGGATCTCGGGAGCGTTCTCACCGATCCCCCCGGCGAACACGAGGGTGTCGATCCCGCCGAGCGCGGCGGCGAAGGCGCCGATCCACTTCTTCGCCTGATAACAAAACAGTTCGATCGCCTCGGCCGCCCGGACATCGACATCCTGCCGCTCCAGGAGATCGCGCACATCGGAGCTGGTTTCCGAGACGCCCAGCAGGCCGGACTTGTGGTTCACGAGGCTGTCGAACTGGTCGGCCGTCATTCCTGCAGCCCGCGACAGGAACCGGACCAGGCCCGGATCAAGGTCGCCCGTGCGCGTCCCCATCACCAACCCGGAGGCCGGTGTGAAGCCCATGGTGGTGTCGATGGAATGGCCGCCCTGGACGGCCGCCAGGCTCGCCCCGGCGCCGAGGTGCGCCAGGATGACGCGGCTCCGGGCTTCCTCCGGGCCGCCGACCCGGGCCAGTTCCTCCATCAGATACGCATACGAAAGTCCATGGAAGCCATAGCGCCGGACGCCGGCGGCCTCGAACCGCCTGGGGATCGGCACGATCTGGGCAATGCGAGGCATGTCGTGATGAAATGCGGTGTCGAAGCACACAACCTGGGGTAGATCGGGATCACGGCTTCGGAACGCCTCGATCAGCTCGATCTCGCCCGGCATGTGATCCGGGTCGTATGAGCTAATCTTCCGCAATTCGCCGATCAGCTCGGCCGTGACCCGTTCAGGCTGATGGTAGCCTCTCCCCCCATCAACGACACGATGCCCGACGGCGGCTATCTCCGAGAACCCGACCGTGCGTTCGAGCCAATCGATCAGCAGGTGGACGGCCGCCTTCTGGTCCGGGGCATCGACCCGTCGATCCTCCTCGCGACTGCCGTCGGCCTGGGCCACGACCCACCGGGCATCCTCCTGCCCGATCCGATCGACCCGACCGGACAGGAGCCGCGCCGACGCATCGGTCCGCTCGAAGAGCGCGAACTTGAGGCTCGACGACCCACCGTTGATCGTCAGGATTCGGGAAGATATCGGGCTCCCGCCCCGAGCGGTCTTGGTCCCGGAAGCATGAGGATGGTTAGACATAGTCATAGGTAAGTGAGTCATCGTCTTTCTTCGATTCGTTGAATCTGCCTTGTCGTGGTTTTGCACCTCAGCGCATTTTCACTTTGGACAAAGATTCGTAGCCGGATAGGACGTCGAATAATTCCTCATCGATGGAAGTCTGGCGCAGGCGGCGGAACGTCTGATTCAGGTCTCCCATCAGCTCGTCGATGTTTTTCTCGGCTCGTTGCATGGCGGCCAGGCGGCTGGCGTTTTCGGCTGCCAGCGACTCGGCGCAAGCCTTGTAGAGTGAGACAAAAAGATACTCCCGAACGAGTGCGCCAAGCGTCTGCTCACGGTCACCGATAACCTCGGGCAGGTTTCCGGTCGGCCAGGGTAGATGGGACAACTTGAGTGCCCATGACTTATCCAAGGGCAGCAGGTGTTGACTGACGGGTTCATAGGCCGCCCCGGACTCGGGGCGGTTGTGGAAGACGTACAGATCAACAATCTCGCCCTTACTGTGATGCGCTTCGCTTTCCACGAGAATCTGCCCGACGAGCGGCGTGATGGCGTTGATGGAAGTCGGAACGGGAAAAAGTCCCGCCGGCGGGAGACCGGCATCCACCAGCCGCGATTGAACGCGCTCGCCGACGGCCCAGACTTTCTTTTCACCGGGCAGAGGATCGAGCGCCTTGGTGACAAAGTTCGCCAGCACATCATTGAACTGGCCGACAAGTCCCTGATCTGAGCCGAAGACGATAGCGGTCACCGTCTTCGCGGCCGCGGCTGGCCGTCCGGCTTGCTCGGCGGCGGCCTCCCCCCGCTTCCTCAAGCAGACAACCAGGCCCAGCTCCACGGTGCGATCATAGTCCGCAAGTGCGAGCACCGACTTCTCATATTGTCCAATGCTCGAGGCTGCCAGGGCCTTCATCGAGCGGACCACGGATTCCAGATCGCCTGCTCCGCTGATCTTGCGACGCAGACTCGCCAATGTATCGCTCATGGCTTCCTCTTGGCTTCGGGAACCGGTTCTGGCCGGAAAGGCGCGATCACTTTGCCGACGACCTGCAAAATCGCCTTGCGGTCCTCATCGCTCAGCTTGTCGTTCGAGGAAAAGCGCTGACGAATCTCAGCCGGGATGTCCTCTGCCGCCTTTCTCAGAGCTTGCTCGGCATCCCGCACCTTGCCGATCGGCACACTGTCCAGCAGACCGCCGGTCAACGCCACGAGGATGACGATTTGTTCGGAGACAGACGCCGGTTCGAGCTCCGGCTGTTTGAGGATGGCTCGGATTCGCTGGCCATGGTCGATAATCTTGCGGGTGTGTTCATCAAGACGGGTGCCGAACTTGGCGAAGGATTCCAGCTCCGTGAACTGCGCGTACGCGAGCTTCAGATCGCCCGCCACCGCTCGGTAGGCCGCCCGTTGCGCCTTGCCACCGACGCGTGAGACGGACTTGCCGACATCGACGGCGGGAAGAACGCCCAGTTCGAACAGCGTCGGCGAGAGGTAAATCTGGCCGTCCGTTATGGAGATGAGATTCGTCGGAATGTACGCGGAGATATTCTGCGCCTCGGTCTCGATGATGGGCAAAGCGGTGAGCGAGCCGCCCTTGAACTCGTCGCCAAGATGAGTGGCGCGCTCCAGCAGCCGCGAGTGGATGTAAAAGATATCGCCGGGAAACGCTTCGCGACCGGGTGGGCGGCGAAGCAGCAAGGAAAGTTCGCGATAGGCACGAGCGTGGTGGGTGAGGTCGTCGTAAACGATGAGCACGTCCCGGCCCGCCTCCATGAAATGCTCCGCGATGCTGGTCGCGGCGTAGGGGGCGATGTAGGCGAGCCCGGGCGGGTCGTTGCCTTCGGTCACGACGACGACGGTATAATCCATCGCGCCGTTCTCACGTAGGTTGGCAACGACCTTGGCGACGGCGGACGCACGCTGGCCGATGGCGCAATAGACGCACAGCACATTCTGGTCGCGCTGGTTCAGAATAGTGTCGATCGCGATGGCGGACTTGCCGGTTTGCCGGTCACCGAGGATCAGTTCGCGCTGGCCGCGGCCGATCGGAATGAGTGCGTCGATGACGATGATGCCGGTCTGAAGAGGCACGGAGACACGAGCGCGGTCCATGATAGGCCGGGCGGGGCGTTCGATGGGCAAACGCTGTCTGGAGGCGACCGGCCCCTTGCCATCGAGTGGCCCACCCAGCGGGGTGATCACGCGCCCGATCAGCCCATCGCCCACCGGCACGTCCATTACACGACCGGTGCGCTCGACCTCATCGCCCGCGTGCAGATGCTCGCATTCGCCAAGGAGCACGACGCCGATTTCGTCCGAATCGACGTTGAATGCGATCCCGTACAGATCACCGGGAAACTTCACCAGCTCATCAAAGCCCACGCCCGGAAGGCCCGAGACCTCGGCGATACCGATGGAGACCCTCGAGATCGTTCCCACTTCCTGCGGCGTCATCTGCGGCGTGAACGCTTCCAGCGTGCGGCTGATACCCGCGAACGCATGGTCGAAGATGGTACGCAGGCTATCAGGCGAGTTGATCATAGGGTCCCCTCTGGCGCCGAAGTCACCGGTTCAAGGTCGGGCTTGGCTTGAGCCTTGGGCTCGGGCTTGGGTTCGACTTTGGCCTTGGGCTCGGGCTTGAGTTCGACTTTGGCCTTGGGCTCGGGCTTGGGCTCCTGTTGCAGAAGTTTGCCGACGCTCTTTTCCAGCGTCGACAGATAGTTCGAGATGCTCCAGGCCACCTTCTGTCCGTTGGTGGAGAGTTCGATGCCGCTGACCAGCTCCGGCGCGGTCTCGAACTGCACATGAGCGTCCGGGGCGAACGTATCCTTCACCGCACTTTCGATGGCGTTCCGCTGTGCCGGTGCCAGATCAAACGCGCTATGCACGCTCACCGTCTGGTTTGAGGTCTTGAAGGCGGCTGCCAACTGCTCCTTGGCGGCGCCGGTCAGGGCGCGCACGCGCTGGACGAACACGTCGCCCATGCGTTCCTCGAGGCTCGTGTCGGCGAGGTCCATCAATGTCTTCCGCGTGATGGCAAAGACCTGCTTCTCGGTCCAGTGGATGATCTCTTGATTCAGGTTGCATTGTTCGGTTCGCAACGCATCCTGGCGCTTGGCACGCAACGCGTCGGCATCCCTTCGTGCTTCGTCGAGTAGCCTCTGACGCTCGGCTGTCGCCTCGTCCGCGGCTTGTTTCAAGAGCGCTGCACGCTCCTGGTCGAATGCCTCGTTCTTGTGCTGAAAGTCGTCGCGCTCCTTCTGCGCTTCCGCCTTCTTCGCCTCGGCCTCCGCGAGTTGGGTGGCGATCCCTTTCGCCCGTTCGTCGATGGCGCGGAGGATGGGTTTGTAGAGGAATCGCTTCAACAACCACACCAGGATGAGGAAGTTGATTGCCTGGGCGAGGACGGTGAACCAGTTGATGAGCATGGCTTATTTTCCGGTGGCTTTATCAATGACCTGGTGCCAGAACGGGTTGGCGAAGATCAAGATCATCGAGATCACGAGACAGTAGATGGCGATGGATTCGATCATCGCCAGGCCCACGAACAAGGTTCGTGTGATGGTGCTCGAGGCATCGGGCTGTTGTGCAAGCGAGCTCAAGGCCGTCGAGACGGCCCGTCCTTCGCCAAGCGCGGGCGCGATACTCCCAAGTGCGATCGTGATCCCGGCGGTGATGATCGAAACGATGGCGATCATGGTCATGCTGTCCATTGCTGTCCTTTCGTCGCTGATGGTCGAGGTTCATGCTGCGCGGGTTCGCGTAGCGGCCGCGATGTAAACTGTCGCGAGGATGCTGAATATGTACGCCTGCACCATGCCGGTCAGCAAGCCGAGCAGGTACATGAAGTCAGGAAAGATGAGGGGCGTGATCGACAGCAAGATGGCGACAATCATCGTCCCGCTCATGATGTTGCCGAACAGACGCATGGCCAGTGCAAACGTGCGCGATACCTCGCTGATGAGGTTGAACGGCAACATGATCCACGTCGGCTTCAAGTAAGACTTCAGGTATCCGCCCAACCCTTGGCCCTCGATGCCGAAGATCGGCACGGCGACAAACACCGAGATCGCCAGCGCCGAGGTAGTCGAGAGCGAACCCGTCGGTGCTTCGTATCCTGGGATGATCGCGCACAGGTTTGACACCGCGATGAACAGGAACAAGGTGCCCAGAAAACCCAGATATTTCTCCGGATGGTGAAGGCCTACTTCCTTGATCTGCTCCTCGATCGTGGTGACCACGATCTCAAGGAAGCCTTGCCAGCGTGAGATGTGTACTTCGGTCACGAGCTTGCGGGTGATCAGCCACGAGCCGACGGTCATCACGAGCATCAACACCCAGGTCGTGACGATCGTGCTGTTGAGCACGAGAGATTTGTAGTGCAAGAAAACCAGGTCATCGGGGGAAAGGCGCAATGTTGGTCTCCTCTTCTAATGGAGCCTGTTCTTCCGACGGCGCGTGCGTGAGCCGCCTCACGACCAGGATTCGCGCGACCAGGAATCCAACAAGGCATGCCACGAGCCTCGACCAGTGACCCTGTGAAACAAGGTAGAATCCAGCCAGAATCAGACTGGTTCGCAGCAGAAGGCTGCCAAGGAACCAGAGCGCCGGCCTCTCGGACACAACACCCTTATGCACCGTCCACCAAAGGCCGCCGAAGAAAAACACGCCGAGGAGGGCGCCGCCATTGAGAGCGAGAACGAGAGTCAGGATGTCACTCATCCAAATCCTCCTTCATCTCCCTGTATTCCGATTCAACCCAACGCCAGGCATTGAGGCAGCCGATGATCACACCCATGAGAAGCATCATGAGCGTCCATGAATGCGTACTCGGATAGTGCGCGTCTACCCAGAGACCGAGCGCCGCGCCGATCAGGGTCGGAATCGTCACCGACCAGCCGATCAACCCAGACATTCCCAGGCCGAACCAGACACTCTTCGTGCCTTCGCGCCGCGCCTTCAGCTTGCGCAGCCTGTGCGCCGACCTGCCGACTAAAGGTCGTCTCCTCGTTCGCGACATTCACTTTATACTCTTCATTCATGTTGAAGTTCCATGAAGCGGCGGATGAAACCGCTCTCCATCTTCGCCAGCACCGAGCGAACCCTCTTCTCCTCCGCGTCCACGGTGAGAAACTCCCGCTTCGCCGCTTCGTGGAGCTTATCGAGGTCCGTCCCGCCGATGGCGTTACGTACCGAGACCAGAACATCCATGCCGGTTTTAACCAACACCCCTTGATCGACGGCCAGATAGACCTCGCCTTCCGCCTCCGTTTCATAGGTCAGAATCCCCGGCGCCAGGGCTGCCGCACAGTCGAGTCGGTGCGGCAAGAGTCCAAACGAACCCTGGGGTGTCTGGGCCACGACTCGCTTCACGCCCTTCTTGTTGATGAAGATCTTGAAGGGGAGGAGAACCTTGAGATTAATGGGCGTTGGCTCCCTGTTCGACCTTGGGTTCAGGTTTCCCGTTTGCCCGGGGTTTCACTTGAACTTTGGGTTTGGGACCGGGCTCGGCTGGACTGACGGGCGTGGCCGCCTTTGCTTTTCCCTTGGCCTCGTCGATCGCCCCGATCATGTAAAAGGCACTCTCGGGATAGTCCTTGAACTCATCATTCAAGATGCGCTCACAGCCGTCGATCGCGTCCTTCAGGCTGACGTCCTTCCCCTTGATGCCACTGAACTGCTCGGTCGCGAAAAAAGGCTGGGTCAGAAATCGCTCCAGCCTGCGGGCGCGACCGACGACGTTACGGTCATTCGGGGAGAGTTGCTCCATCCCCAGCATGGCAATGATGTCCTTGAGTTCCTCGTATTGCGCCAGCGTCTTGCGGATTTCCTGCGCCAGGAGGTAATGCCGCTGCCCGATGATGGTCGGTGTTGCCATCTTCGAGTTGGATTGCAGCAGATCGATGGCCGGGTACAGTCCCTGGCTCGCCCGCTTGCGGGACAGAACGATCGACGCGGAAAGGTGCGAGAACGTGTGGACCGCCGCCGGGTCGGTCAGGTCGTCCGCCGGCACATAGACAGCCTGAATGGACGTGATGGCGCCCGTGTCGGTGTTGGCGATGCGCTCCTCCAGCCCCGATAACTCGGTGCCCATGGTCGGCTGATAGCCCAGGCGCGACGGCATCTGCCCCATCAAGCCGGACACTTCCATGCCAGCCTGGATGAAGCGAAAAATGTTATCGATGAGCAACAGCACATCGCGATGCTCATCATCCCGGAAATACTCGGCCATGGTGAGCGCGGCGAGTCCCACGCGGAACCGGGCACCCGGAGGCTCGTTCATCTGGCCGAACAGCATGACCATGTGCGGAAGAACGCCAGCTTCTTTCATATCATGGTAGAGCTCTTCCCCTTCGCGACACCGCTCGCCGATGCCGCAAAACATGCTCACTCCCTTTTGATGCCCGACCATGTTGTGAATCATTTCGGTGAGCAACACCGTCTTGCCCACGCCCGCGCCTCCGAACAATCCCGCTTTGCCGCCGCGCTCCAGAGGGATCAGCACGTCAATGACCTTGATGCCCGTTTCGAAGACTTCGGACTTGGTGGAGCGACTGGCCAATGGCGGAGGATCTCGATGGATGGTGCGCCATTCCATATTGGAGGGTGCCGGCTGGCGGTCGATCGCATTTCCGAAAACGTCGAACATTCGTGAAAGTATCCCTTTGCCGACTGGCACCTTTAACGGCCCGCCGGTGTCCTCCACGGCCATGCCGCGAGCGAGGCCCTGCGTGGGATGGAGTGCGATCCCGCGGACATGATGGACATCGAGCTGCATCAGCACCTCGATGGCAACTCGCGTTTCCTTCCCTGCGCAAAGTAATGAGTAGATGGGCGGCAAGCTGTCATCGAACCGCGCATCGATCACGCTCCCGCGTACCGATGTGATCACGCCGTGATTCAAGTGGCCCTGAGCCATTTCGTGGAGTTTCTGGGTCGCATCCATCATTTCTCCCTACCGCAAGTTCCGATGCGGGTCTCTTACGTCCGACGCGGTTGGACTGATCAGGGCGGGCAGGTCGTACAGGAGCAGGTCACCAATGTGGTCGATTGTGATGTCCGCGGGCGGGTAGATTGCCAGGGCCGTGGGGTCGGCAGCGTAGTGCCCCTGGCGCGGGAACACGGTCGTCAGGCGTGACCCCCATACCTTCTTCACCGCGGTCAGGATGTGCAGCTTGTCGTCCACCAGTACGTAATGATGGGCCGGATAGTGCTTCTCGACGTCGTCCAGTTGCCGCTCCTTGTGGATGTAGATGAGCACGTTGCCCTCAACCGCCTCGAACAGTCCGGATCGCTCGATCTTGTGTGGCTGAAGGATCACGTCGCCGTCTGACAGGATGACCGTTGGCCCCCAGGTGCGCAGCCGCTCGATCACATCCAACGAGCCTGGGAAAAGTCGGTTGGCAAACGGATAGTCCAGAAGGTAAGCGGATATCTGCAAGAAGTGCGGGTCGCACGGGTTCTCGGCCCGGTAGCGCTGCAGGGCGCCGAGGTAATCCGCGTAGCCGAGTTCCGCGCGCCGCTTCTCAAAGATCGCCCAGTACCGCTCCTGGCGCTCGACCCCGAACGCTTGCATGAGATGTCGCTTCAGGTCAGCTACGATCCGATCGCCATCGAGCAGGGTGTCATCCACGTCAAGCAGGAATACGACCGGGGCAAGTTTCGTCATCGGGAAACCTCCTCGGGCTCAGGATTGGAGACGTCTTGAATCAACACTTCATGGCCCGCCTTTCTGGTTCAGCAGTGGGTGCACTCTAGCCAGGCGGCGCTGGTGGCGCAGGGCGCCGCTGAAGTGAGCGGCCAGGAAAGTCTCGATCAGTTCCCAGGCGAGCGCAGACCCGATCACTTTTCCACCCAGACAAAAGACATTCATGTCGTCATCCTCGACGCCCTGATGGGCGGAGAAGACGTCATGGATGAGCCCGGCACGCACACCGAGAACCTTGTTCGCGGCGATGGACGCTCCCACGCCGCTGCCGCAGAGCGCCACTCCGCGCTCGACTTCTCCTGCTGCGACGGCTCTGGCCAGGGGGATAATGAAGTCGGGGTAGTCATCTCCGGGATTCAGTTCATGTGCGCCGAAGTCCACGACCTCGCGCCCCGAGCCACGCAGCAACTCCGCACCTGCCCTTTCAAGGTGAACCCTCCATGGTCCCCGGCGATTCCCACGCGCATCATGGTTTCTCCTTGACTTGCCGGAACAACGTCATGGGTTTGCTTGCAGACCATCTCCCCTGATCGTGATCGGGACTTTCCGACGACCCTCTGTTTCAGGTTGACCGTCCTCGTGAAGTGAGTCCTTGGCTCGGGACGGGTCGGCGAGTGCCCCTGGCGGCAGAAACTCCGGCAGGTCGAGACGCGCCACTCCGATCCGGTTGTCGGCCATCCCGTAATAGACGTCAAAGCGGTCGGGCATACCGAGATCGTCGCGACGGTCGATGGCGGTGGGAAACACGACGTTGGCCACGGTCCCGATGCGTTCCTGCGGCAAGTCCGGCGTCAGCACGGGCTCCGGCGAACGATAACGGATCACCCGCGGATGCGTCTGGGAGAGAACGAGCACCCCGGCGGAATAACATAGCTTGTGGGCCGCACTGCTCGGCTCCGCCAGTTCGTGGACACCGTGATAGACAATCAGCCATCCATGTTTGGTCAGGATGGGAGGGGTGCCGCCGCCGATCTTGAGCTGCCTCCCAAGGCCTTACCGGACTGGCCAGCCTGTTATGCAAGGTGAAGTGGCTAAGGTAATAGGGCTGATCGCCAGGGTCACCCAGTGGACAGTAGGAAATCCAGATGCTCTCTCGATGGAGATCCACGACGCGGGATGCCGGTTGGCAGGCCGTTTCCTCAGGACGAGTCCCGGGAAAAAGAGGCCTGTGGAGGATGGCCATTGCCGGTTTTCCATCAGGATCGGGAATGGCGACGGGGAACACGCTGGCATCTTTGTTGTCCACGCCGTCGAACTCGATGCCGTCGTACGGGCAGAAGGTTGCGAGCCCCAGACGCCGCCAGTGGAACAGGTCCTCCGAGAGGGCCAAGGCAATCCGAGGGCCTTCGGGCGAAAGTGCCGTGTAGGTCATCACGTAACGCTTGAGGTCCTCGCCAAAAGTAATCCGCGGATCCTCGCAGCCTCCGCTGCCGTCAGGCCGCAGTTCATAATCCGATTCGGGCTCCAGTGCGATACCGAGCCGCTCGACTCCTGTCGGGTCGCCGGCCTCATTGAACTTCACTCGCGCGATGCCGATGCGCGAGTAATTTCCCTTCGCGACCAGTCGCGGAAAGAGGTAAAACTGACCATCAGGGCCGCGAACCCCGGCCGGGTTCAAGACCCCTTCGACCTCCAGCGGATTGCCCGGCTCGGGCTCCATCACCATCCCCAGGCGCTTCAGTTGAAATCCAGCCATTGCCTCTCCTCACAAGGTCACCCGTGCCAGGCTCAACTTAAACAAGCGATGATTGCTTCGATAACCCGTTTGGTCTCATGCGGATCTTTGACCCGGATCGAATCGACGCCGGCTTGCTCGGCCGGATAGTCATTACCGCCAGGAAACAAGGCATCTCCGACAAAGATCATTTCTTCAATTGCAATGACAAGAATGTCTCGTAGCTTTCTGATCCCGTAGGCCTTGTCGATGCCGGGCTTCGTGACGTCAATGGACGTCGAGCCGCCGAGACGGACGGAAAACTCTGGAATCAACGTGTCAAGGATGGCTTTCATCGTCTTCCGCTTGGTGAAATCAGGGTCCCATTTCACCTTTGCTTCCAGGGGAGCTTCTTGACCTAATGCGGAAAAGGTGATTTGACTTCCCCGGTCTTGAATCACCTCTCCCCAGACCTTCTCGGCCTTCAGGCCCGATTGCTCGATCGCCTGCTTCAGCGAACTGATAATCTTCTTTTTCTGTTCACTGGTGAAATCTTCCGCGTAGAGTTTTTCCCAGCCTGTTTCGTATTGGTAAAACTGTGTTCCACATGTGGGGAGGAGCGAAAGATTCTTCAGGCGTTCGTCACTGGTAAGGTGAGAGAGTACTTGTTTGTGAAATTGCGGCCAGTCGCCACCGGAGATCACGGCGACCTTGATCAAACCAAGCAGTTTATTGAGAAGTGTCGCCATCTCGGCATCAAGCGACGACTTGCTCTGGGCCAGTGTTCCGTCCAGGTCGAAAACGACGAGCTTTTTCATGGTGTTCTCCCCCGGAACTATTCCGGCAGCGCGACCTCCAGCAAGCTGACTGCATTGTGCGGCCGGTAGGAACATGCGCCGACCTCCGCCGGCAAGAGCATGACGTCGCCGCGGCCGACGGGATAACTGGTGCCGCTGTGCTCCAGCTCCCCCTTGCCGGTGATGCCAACCAGCACCCGCGGCGTGCCCGCCGCGCCGACCTGTGAACGGCGATTGTCCGCTGTGCCGCCATACCGAGAAATGTTCACAATGAAAGAGTCGCTCTCGCCGTACCGGGCCATCTTCCTCCTCCACCGGCGCCACCGGACCGATCGCGACTTGCTTGAAATCGATGCAGGCAATTGCCTGCTCGACTTGCAAAGGTCGAGGCTTGCCCGTCTTGGGGTCGACTCGATCCCAGTCGTACAGGCGAAACGTGACATCGCTGTTTTCCTGCACTTCGAACACGACGACGTCGCTGAGGGAGTGAACGGTCCCAGCTCGGAGGAAGACGGCGTCGCCGACCCGCGGTGTGAAGCTTGCCAGAAGGTCAGCAACCGCCTTGGTCGCGAGGGCTCGCTTCAGATCGTCTTGAGTAGTACCTGGCTTCAGACCAGCGTAGATACGGCTCGCTTTCCCTGCCTCCAGCACGACCCATGCTTCCGACTTGCCGCTTTCTCCCGCCGGGATATAGTCATTTTGCCCATCCTCGGGATGCACCTGGACCGAGAGCTTGGCGTTTGCGTCGAGGAACTTGAGGAGCACGGGGAATCGTTGGAAGCGGCCCGCCAGTTTTCCCAGCAACTGGTCCGGAGACTGTTCCAGCAATTGCCGGATAGTCAATCCTTTGAGGGACCCGTCAGCGACCTTGCTGGAATGGTCATCGCGGTCGCTCAGTAGCCAGGCTTCGCCGATGGGTCCGTCACCGGGCAGCGGGGCCGTGAGCAGTTCGGCCAGGCGCCGGCCGCCCCAGAGTCGATACTGGTAGATCGGTTCAAATCGCAACGGATACATTGGCGCTTCAGTCATCTCATTTCTCATCTTGAAGCTCGGAAGAGCCACCGTGGGCGCACACTCTTGAAGCTGTAATCGCGAGCTCAGTGGCTATGCTTTTTCGCTGAGTGATACTCTTTGCGAATGTGCTCGATATCCACCGAAGGCGATGGGAACGTCATCTTCAGCCCTTCCAGGTACTCCACGACGATCCGGCCCACGGCGAGGTTTCTGAACCACTTGTGGTCGGCCGGGATGATAAACCAAGGGGCGTGATCGGTGCTGCAACGGGTGAGGGCATCCTCGTAGGCCGCCGTGTAGTCGTCCCAGTAGGTTCGTTCCATGTAATCGGCCTCGCTGATCTTCCATTGCTTGGCAGGGTCGTCGAGCCGATCCTTGAAGCGTTTCAGTTGCTCCCCTTCGGAGATGTGCAGATAGAACTTGAGGATATGGGAGTCGTTCGCCACCAGGCCACTTTCGAAAGCATTGATTCGATCGTAGCGGCGGGACCATACCTCCTCGGGGACCAGGTCATGAACGCGAGCGATCAAGACGTCCTCATAATGTGACCGGTTGAAGATGGTCACTTCACCCCGGGCAGGCGCGGCACGATGGATCCGCCACAGGAAATCGTGGGCGAGCTCAAGGGCGGAAGGCTGCTTGAACGCCACCACTTTGCAGCCTTGGGGATTCATCGAACCCAAGATGTGATGGATCGTCCCGTCCTTGCCCCCTGCGTCCAGCGCTTGCAGGCAGAGCAAGAGCGATCGCCGCCCATCGGCATAGAGCAACTCTTGCAGTTCTGTCAACCTCTTCCGGTAGTGCTCGATGTCCTTGGCCGCTTCCTTGTGACCTTCGTGGTGGTTTTTGAAACTCGGGTCGATGTCTTTCAGCTTGACGATGGTTCCGGGCAGCACTTTGAAGCGTTCCACGTAGTTCACGTTCGCCCTCCCTCCGATTCCGAGTGATGTTGGCCAGCCCCGACGATCTGTTCCTCGTTCTTTTCGCCATGTTCCAGATGGTGGCTGTGGAATCCGTGAAGCATCCGGTGCAAGAGCGGAGTCAGGAGCACACCAATAACAGCAGCAAACAAGATCACGCCAAGCAGCGCGTAAAAGACGCTGAACAGCTTGCCTTCTGGAGTGTGCGGGGGGTGAACTGGGCCATTTCCTGTCATGACCAACGCTGCGTTGAGACTGGCATCGAGCCAATCTAGGCCCTCCAGGGAATGGTAGCCGATCGCCCCGGCCGCCAAGACGACGCCATTCACAAACAGGGCGGTGAGCAGGATTGCTACCATCCGGGCGGCAAACCGACGTGGAGGCAAAAGAGGACGAGGAGCGACTTCAAACATAACTCGGCGGCTCCAAGAACCACCAGGTTCCGAACCTACCCTTCCAAACCTCTCTTGGTTCACCTTGGTATCGCGTATCAGACAATTTGCTGGCCTTCTGAGTGATGGCCTCCAGGTGCCGAAGGTCGTCCGCGGTCACTTGTCCTCGGCCCGCCACACGCGACCAAGCCGGAACCGTTCAGATTCCGCTCGAGCGTCTTGGACATCATCCCCTGAGAACGACTTTCTGACGAGGGCTCCGGTCGGTGACCGACCGGAACCTTCTGTCACACGCATTGCGCTGAATTACGCGCCAACGGTGGCCAGTTGCTCGCCATGGACAGCCGTTTCATTCGCCTCGGTCTGATCCAGAAGGTCCTTGGCGCGCTGCACTTCCTCGGGCGTCCCATGGGCGACCAGGAGGAGTTTGCCGTTCTTCACCTGCGTCTCGTACTGCAGGATACTGTCCTTCGGGATGCCGATGCTGTACAGTGCGGCGCCCAAGGCGCTGAGTCCGCCCATCACAACGGCGCTCTCGAGCGCGCCGATGATCCAGACCACCAGCGGTCCACCCACGAGCACCGGACCAATGCCCGGCAGCCAGAAGAACGCGGAGCCGAACAGCAGTCCCCAGAAACCGCCCCAGAAGCCCCCCAGCTTGCCCCAGTACTTCATGCGATCGCCAGCGTTGTAGTAGCCCACAACGTGCTCATCCGTGTGATAATCCTTGCCGACGATCGACAGCTTCTTCATGTCGAAGCCGCTCTTCTGAAGTTCGCGTATGGCGTTTTCGGCCCGGTCGTGGGACTCGAAGATCGCAACGACGGAGTTCTTGTCTGGCATTATCTGGTTCCTTGTTGCTCGAGAGGGGTGAAATGGTCTTGGACGACGCTGTAATGCGGTACTTTTGACAGCATGAGCTTTTTTATTGGGCTCTTCCCCGATGGGGCAATTTCTCAAGGCTGCAGGGCAGCATCCCGAGCCCTTGCCACCATTCCTGCCGGGGTTGTCGTGGTCTTCTTGACAGGTTCGCGGGCCTGCGCGATCTGGCCGGTCGACGGTCGTGTCCGGTCAGAACGCTGAGAACCAGTAGAAACTCCTGCACCACAGTGTGGGTCATGAAAACCAGCACCACGGTTCCTGCGGTCGTATCGACTTCGGCGGTCGCCTCACGCAGTTTTATGCCCGTGATCCTTGTGATCCTTCGCCAAAGTGACGTGGAAGCGCTGGTATATAGCCGTCGGTGGAACTCTTGCAATTGGGCAAGACCTGCCGGGCATTCGGCCAAGGACTTTTCGGCTGCCGTCAAGGCCCCGTGCAAGGTGATCACCATCGTTTCCTCATTCAGAAACACGGTCACCCATTCGCGACCGTGGCCCGTTCGCTGCTGTTCGAAGAGGCTTGCCACCAGGGCAACCCGTTCAGCGATGGTCAAGTCGGACAATTCCATCTCTTGGCTCCCTGGCAACTGCGGTGCGCCGGCAACGCAAACGAAAAAAAAACCGACGTGGTCGAATTCCCGAGGGTATTCGACCACGTCGGCTTACTTGCCAACGAGCCCCCCGGACCAGCCGGGTTGCCCTTTGTCTAGTCGTCCGACGATTGCGATTCTGAGGTTCCGATAGAGCCGATTAGGTTTGCACGACTCTATATTCATTATCCAGAGAAGGATAAAAGTAGCAAGACAATTAGTGTTTTTAATCGACGCGGATCTTGCGTGATAAATCGGCTCGTCGAAAAGTGCTCAAGGTCCGTGCACGAACGGCACGACGACCTTGAGAATGAACAGGTAGTGAGCCAGACTGCCGGCCAGCACGAACAGGTGAAACAGCTCATGCGTGCCGAAGGTCCCCGGCCAGAGCGTCGGCCAGTGCAGCAGGTTGAGCACCGCGCCCACGCTGTAGGAGAGCCCACCGACGACGACAGGCACCAGGGCGCGGTGCGACACGACCCTGGCGATTTCAGCGTAGCAGAAGACGGCACCCCACCCCATTCCCAGGTAGACACAGGTGGAAAACCCAGGTGAGAACTGCCGGCCAGCCGCGATCAAGATCGTGGCCGCCGTTGCCACGGCCCAGACGGCTGACAGGGTCCATCGCCGCCACCGCCCTCGCATCAAGCACCACGCCATCGGGGTGTATGACCCGGCAATCAGGGCGAAGATCCCGACGCCGTCCAGCCGGGCGAAGGCCACGATGCGGTCGGTAGCCAGTCGGACGCCATGATAGAGGGTACTGGCCAGATAGCAGAGGATCATGCTAAGGCCATAAGCGAGCATGGCAAACTGCTTCCCACGGTCGCCGGCGCTTCGCCGCCAGAGGTAAAGCGTACCGGGCACCGCCAGCATCAACCCAACACAGTGGCTCCAGGCACTGAAAGGCTCGCGAAAATCAAGGAATTCCATGCAGGCTCACTCCAGAAGACCTGTCGTCGAGAGGGAGGCCTGGGGTGGGAGAACACGGGAAGTGCCAAGTTAACGCGGCAGTTCCTGATCCCCTTCGGGTCCTTGATACTTCCACGGTCACTCCAGTACCCCCCCTAGCCTGGATTCCCACGGAGGGGGAATCACCTAACAAAATACCGGCAACACACTCATTGATCTGAATTTGGCCGCTCGTTAGTTCTTGACTTTACACCACGCTCGGCCGGGGTGCCAGGATGAGGTCATCCGAAGCTCAGCCGCAATCGTTTGCCACCCAGCCAGGGGACGGCGATGTCCGTCTTGTCGCACTCGGCGGCGACCAGCAACGGATTGTGAGCACGCTTTTGAATCCGCACCACGATCTCCTCGTCGGCAATCTCCACGCCCGCCGAGGCGTCGATGAAGTCTCGGAACAGATGCCGCGACTTGGCGATCTCGTAGCCGTTGCCAACCTGCACGGCCAGCAGCCGGTAGAGACTGCTGGCCATCAATGTCAGTTGCAGATCGCAATTGATCTTCATCGCCACCGCCGAGGACAGCGCGTCCATGTGGAAGAAATCAATCCCATCCTCAATGTTGTTCTCGATCAGCATCCGCTGAGCGTAGCGGCCGATCAGCTGCGCGGTGGCTCGTTCCAACTGATTGGTCAACAGCAAGGTCGGCTGCTCGTGACCCAGGTCGGTGATGGTCAACTGGCGGAGCGGACCATCATAATCCTTCAGCCTGATCCGCCGGTCCAGCACGCGGGGCGTCTTGTACGCGCGGGAGATGCTCTCCAGCTCGATGCGTCGCCATGCCGACGCCGGAGTTCGGGCCACCTCGTCGAGCAGCTTCTGGGAACGGCGTCGCAGCGTGATGAACTGAATCCCCATCCGGTTCAACTTGCTGAGGTTGGCATAGGTGGTCAGCTTGGAGTCGAAGATCAGCTCCTCGGGGAGGCGGCCGGTCCGTTGCTTCCAGAACTCGACGAAGCGGATGATCTCGTCATTCTGCTGGTCCTTCCTCAACTCCCCGTTGGCGTAGCAGAAGACACGCGTTTCCGCGTCCTGGGCCAAGAATGCCAGCATTCCCTTCTGGCGCCGGCTCCGTTTGGAGACGTAGTGCTTCTCGACCAAGGCATCCTCACCATGAAACGGGATGGTGTGGAAGTCCAGGTCGAACGATGTCCCCCGCTTCAGTCCCAGACCATTGACCACGTCGAACCAGTCGCGCATCAACGCCGGATAGCAGGCCGGATTGATGCGGCAACTGTATTCAGTGAGGAAGGATCGCTTGGGGATGACATTCAACCCGGCGAAGAGGGCCAGCCCTTCGTCGAAGACGGAGCTCATGACATGGCTGTGGCGGGCGCTGCCGAAGAGCTTCAGCGCCAAGAGCGACCGCATGGCGCAGCCGGCTGGGATCATCTTCGAGCCGGGAAAGCCGCAGCGAGCCAGGATCGCGTCCAGGTTGGCCGAGACCAGATAGGGCAAAAACAGGAACAGGCCGCCGAACTTGGTGCGGAAGTGCCGTGGGGACAGATCAAGCTGGCGAACGTCGGCGGGGTCGGCCACCGTAGGACGAGGATGATCGGGTCGCTCCTCGTCACGTCGTCGCGGCAGCTTGGCGAAGCCTTCTTCGTCCAAAATGGTAGCGATTGCCGCTGGGCTCAGCGACTCGCCGTCGCGTGCCAGCGCGCGGCTGATGTCGTGGACGGAGAGGTTCTGCTTCCGCAGAGCGATGACCAGATCCCGGAGCCGCTTCTGCTTGCCGGGTGGACGACCTTGTCGAGCCGTCGGGAGGAAGAAATCACGCTCGGGCTGGGTGCGGAACTGATGGACGAGCACCCGGAAGCTGCCTGGTGTGTAGCCGAACCGAGCGGCCGCCTCGGCGGAGGGAAGGCCCTCGACAAAGAAGGCGCGCAGTGCTTCGTATTGCCGGTGGTTGGAGTTGGCGGGCTCCAAGAACCGACGCGCTAGTGTTAGGCGATCGCTGGAATTATCGTCCATGATCCACGGTGTCATCCTGACTCAGAGGTGAACGTTGATATGACGCGAGGCAGTGGAAAGTCGTGCAAATTACAGAGTGAAACGCCATTCGACTAACGCATCAGCATGCATCTTGTCTTTTGGATGACGTGGTGGATTGATGCCTATCATTCCAAAGATACGCTAACGCACTGGAACCTTGGGAACGCAGTGATTTTCGGGGAGAATGTGAATTGCCGCAAGGTCAATTGTTAGCCATTTCCCCCTCCGTGGGAATCCAGGCTCGTGCAGCCGCGCAGCGCGCGGGCCGTAGAGCGAAAGCCGCCCCATCAGGATGACGCGGGGAATCGCGTCGCTGGTGTGAGTGAGGCAGGCACGGGACAGGTCGTGGAGCACGAATCCCTGAGCCGTGAAGCGGCCTAGCAGCCGTTTGACCACGCGGTGCTCCAGGTGGAGGTGCACGACGTCTTCATCCATGGTGCCCGTGTCGTGGAACACGACGGGGCGGATCGGCGATTCCCTGCGCCATTCCCAGGGCTTCTGGTCGCGTTTCCTGGGGACGCGCAGCGCGTCCATGGTTTCGGCCCAGGTCGGATCGGCGCCATGCCGCTGATCCAGCGCCGGGAACCGAAAGCGGTCGATGGGTTTATCCCAGTCATCGCCGGGGGGAAGGGGTTTCAGCGGGTCCGTGTGCATCAGCTTGAGGGCGCAGGAGATGGCGGAGCGGAAATGGTCTTCGCGTAGGGCAAGCCATTCCTTTGAGACCTCCAGCCGATTCTGGAGCCGGTGAATCTGCGCCTTGAGGTCCTCTTGCCGCTCGCGGGTCGCCTCCAGTTCCGCATCGACCGTCTCGCGGTTTTCCTCGTCAGGTTTCGTGTCCTCCAACTGCCGCGCCATGGTGGCGATATCGCGGTGCCGTATGCCCTGCTTGAGAGCGTCTGAGAGGCGGCTTTCGAGCACCGGAGACAGGCTGCCTAATTCCTGCTTGATCTTCTCTGTCTTTTTCACCAGCACTTCCAGAATGCGGTCTTCCTTGCGGTCGGCGTAAACGAAGTAGTGGCAATAGACCTCCGGCTGAGGCTGGAGCTTGCGGTCGATGCGGCCGTTACGCTGCTCGAGGCGGCTGGGGTTCCACGGCACGTCGAAGTGGAACAGGTTCCAGCAGTGGGTCTGGAGATTGAGCCCCTCGCGGGCGGCGTCCGTGGCAATCAGGATGCGTAACGGGTGTTTCCTGGGGTCGGTCGTGAAGGCGCGCTTGATTTCCTCGCGCTCGGCGGGCGGCGTCGGGCCGTGATAGATGGCGATCCGGTCGGAAGCGCGGTCCGTGGCGTCGATGGCGGCTGAAAGCTGCTGATGGAGGTAACGCTTCGTGTCATCGTACTCGGTGAAGATGAGGATGCGCGTATCATTCCACCTGGCCGGCTTGTTCAAAGCGGCGGAGAACCGAGCGGCGGCATCTCCGGGCACATGTTGGTGCGAATCCAATCCAGGAGATAACGTACCCGCGCATCGGGCAGCGCCCTGGCCGCATCGGCGATTTGCGTCATCTGATCGAGGAGCCGCGTCTCGGCTTGAAAAGCAGCGGCGGTGGGTGGCGTGGTCGCCCGGGTGGCCGATTCGATCTGGGATTCTTCCTCGGCCTGGATCTCCTGTTCGGAGAGGGTGGCCCGGTCGTCGTCGTTGTCGATGCCCTCTGCGAAGAGCCCGGGCGTTGTCGATTCCGGCTCGGGTCGCGATGGCCTGGATTGGGTCTCCTGCCAGTGCTTTTCAACCGTCCGGCGGTGCACGCGGAGCGTGCGGGCAAATGCCTCGATCGAGGACAGGAGACGCTGCTGGAGGCCGGTGATCAGCAAGGCGGCGGACGCTTGCTTTTTCTTGGTCTCGCTGGACAGACGCGCTTCACGTAACTCGCGGTACTGGTTGAGCAGCTCCGAGAGATGCAGCTCGGGCGTGTCGGGTGGCAATCCCGCAAGATCGATCTGGTGGGGAATCCGTTTCGGAAACCCGCCTTCCACCTCGCGGAGGTCTTCCTTGAGCCGACGGACCATGACGTCGTCAAGAAGCTTCTTGCCGCGGACTGGCACACCCCGGCAGAAGCGCTGCGGGTCGAGGATTTCGAGCAATGCGGAGAAGCTGTTGGAATGGCCGTTATGCGGCGTGGCGGAAAGGAAGAGGCGATGCTCGAATCGCCCGGCCAGTTCGCGGACGGCCTTGGTGATTTTGGAATCGATGGCGTATCTAGCACCGCTGGAAGGCGCGGCGTGGTGCGCTTCGTCGAGGATGAGCAGGGAGCCGGCCCGGAATTCACCCAGCCAGTCGCGTAAGGTGGCGGTGTAGGCTTCGTCGATCAGGAGCCGTTGCGAGACGAGGAACCGGGAGTGCGTCGTCCAGGGATTGACGCCATAGCCGCGTTCCTGCCTCACCCGGGCGATGTATTCCTTGTCGAGAATCTGAAAGACCATGCCGAATCGTTCCTCCAGCTCCTCCTTCCATTGCAGCAGCATCGAGGGCGGGCAGGCGACAACGATGTCCTGGACTTTCTTCCGGAGCAGCAGTTCGCGGGCGATCAGCCCGGCCTCGATGGTCTTTCCGAGCCCGACGTCATCCGCGATGAAAAGGTTAACCCGGGGCAAGCGGAGCGCTTTCTGAAGCGGCTCAAGCTGGTAGGCGTCGATGCGGATTCCGGCGCAAAACGGGGATTGGAAGAGGTTCGGATCGGTCGAGGTGACGCAGTTCCACTGGAGTGTATGCAGGTAGGCGGAGAACAGGTCGGGCGGATCGAACCCGCGGCTGGCGATGGATTGCCAGGCCTCGGCGGTCAGGATTTCGGGATCGACTTCTTTTTCCCAAAGCACTGCGAGCGGCTGGCCCTGGGCGTCGTCGTCCAGGCAGGACATGCGAACCAGCGTAGAGTCATCGCCGGCCCCCGGGGGCGTCACCTCCTCGACAACGTATTGCCTTTGTCGCACGCGGACGATCTGGCCGGACTGCGGCGCGGCCATCATGGTGATTTCATCCTTTGGGAGTAACGCTTTGCATGATCGCGGGGCATGGGTGCTGGCTTTGTATTGAGCGGTTTCAACTGCAAATTCTAGCAAGCATGGATTATTGTGGCAAGGAATCGGGATCCCGGCTTTCACGGTAGAACTGGATGTAGCGGGCAGTGGCGGCGGGGTCAATGTGCCAATAGTGACGGCACAGCCGGCGGAAGAGGGTCAAAACAGTCCCGTCGCCGCAGAAATCCAGGAGTCCGTCGAGGATGTGCTCAATGTGGCGGACATCCAGGTCACCCGTGCGTAGGATCGTTTCCACGAGGGGAGCGTATTCCATAGCCGCCCGGTGGTTCAGCACTTGGAGCCGTTCGGCTAATTCGGAGATTTTCGCTTCGAATGGGTCGACGGGATCGATGGATTGGGCGTCATCCGGTTGGCTATTCATGATTGATTCCGCGTTTACTTGCGGCTTATGCGTTCTTTAATGGATTCGCAGACCTTTCTCCAGGCTGTATCCCGGTCCGGCACACGCATCTTTGCAATCGGTTGGTCTGTTGGTAGTACCGCCTGATACTGTGCCAAGGGTGTTTCCTTATACAAACAATCGCGAATAAGTACCCAGAGGATTTTGACACCGCCTATCTCAGCTTCCTTTAGAAGGGGACCCAGTTCGTGTTCATGGATGAAGCTGGAAGCGAGGAAATCCGAGCTGACGAGCATGACTGCGACAGAACTTTTCGCCAGAGCTGCCTTGATCTCATCAAACCACTTGGAGCTCGGCGCGATCTGCTTGTCTGACCATGAGGAGATACGGCCTGCGCACTGCAGAGGCACTAAATGAGCAAGCAAATCAGTGAGGAAACGCTTATCTTTGTGGCTGTAACTGATAAATACCGTATCGCGTTGTCTGGCAGGATCAATGTTCTCTTTTTGCATGTTTCCCACCGCAAGATCAGGTTGCATGGCGGGGTGCGTTCGTTTTCTATGTGCGTCGGTGTACTGCCGCATTCTCTTCTCATAATCGACGGCAGTCTGTATTGCGTCGTTTACGCTACCGCGAAAAAGCTCGACAAAGGTCCATGCAGGTGAACCTTCGGGTGGTTCGTAAGCACCTTTCGAGTAGACATATCGTTGAACATTACCGAGGTATTCGTCTGCATGGGGGGCGACCATGTCGTCCCATTCAAGGTCACGGATGTTCGAGGGATAGAGATCGGGTAGCAACGGCTCGAAAGCGATTGGGAAGTCTTTCAGGTCTTCGTGGTGCTTCAGGAGGTTCGCTATAGTACTTGTCGTCCACAGATAGTAGTGATTCAATTGAAGGTCGAGGGCAGCGAACCAATTACCGCGTGAAAATGTGCATTCGAGGATTCTGTAGTACGCCTGTGCGAGCAGCAAAAGCAGAAGGAGCCCGGAATTGCGCGTCTCTCTTATGGCGGGATAACGGGGATATTCTCGATATCTGGCGGGCTGATTGGGATGGAAGCAGCCGCATCAGCGGGGCTTTCATGTTTCGAGCTGTCTTCACTGGTGTCAAGAAGCAGTTTCTCGAGGGATTGAGCACAGTTTCGCGAACTGGGCCAATAGGAGCGTGTGTTGAGAAGGGGAGGGCTCGTAAACACCTGGATCTGGATCATCGTAGATACCCAGAATATCGATAGCCTCGTTGAAGAGTACCCGGTCATCTGCGCTTACCTGATTAACCTCCTTGATATGGAATAGAGGGCGGCCGTCCGGACCGGAATACTCTCTGGTGAGTAATCGGCAGAGCGATTGGGCCCGTAATTCTCCGTCAACCCTGTGGAATACCGTCGACCGAGAACCCTCAGGAGAGTTGGAAGGTGACGCGAACAAATAGTAATCTGCCTTTGACGTTGTCATCGCTTGCCAGTAGCTTGGAAAAGTTCCTTAGATCACAATCTTCTCGACCTCGTCGAGGGTGATCTGGTCGTTGGTGCGGTCGTAGAGCTTGGTGGTCCGCGGGCTGGCGTGGGAGGCCATCTGCTGGGCTTTCTCCAGCGTACCCTTGTCCTCCAGGTAGCAGGTGATCCCCGTCGCCCGGAAGCTATGGCAGCCGGCCTTGGTGCGTATGCCCGCCAGCTTGATGCCGCCGGCGGATCATCCGCCAGACGTCGGCGGTCCGCATGGGGTTGCGCGTCAGCTTCGCGCCGGTGCCGGGCGCGGTGCGGAAGAGGGGGCCCTTGCCGTCGTCGGTTATGCCGGCCGCCTTGACGTATGCGTCGATATACTCCTCCAGGGTATGGTGGGCCGGCATCTCGTGCTGCTTGCCGCCTTTCTCGTGGAGCCGCAGCCAGGACCGTTTCCCTTGAGCGTAATAGTCCTCGACCGTCATGGCAACCATGGCTCCGACCCGGGCAAAGGTGAAGACCATGGCGGCGATGATCGCCCGGTCGCGCAGGCCGATCAGGTCCGGGGCTTTGATCTCCTTGCCCTCCGGGTCGATTTCGACGACGCGCTCGATCGGGATGCTGTCGAGGAGGACGCGGGTCTCCTCGGCGGTGAGCACCGGCGTCTTGCCTTTCTTGACGACGTGCTTCGGCCCGCGCACCGCGTGGGCCGGGTTGACATCGATGACCTGGCCGGTGACCAGCCAGTCGAAGAGCATGCGGATGGTGGCGAGCTGCTGCTTGACCGACGGCTTGGCGTATTTCTCCTGGAGCTGCTCGATATAGGCGGCGACCAGGACCGGCTTGACGGATTTGAGGTCGCGCAGGCCGCGCTGTCTTCGCACCAGCGGAGGAACGCGATGGCGTTGCGGAAATACGCCCGGCGGGTGTGCGGGTTGCGGATGTGGGCGGTGAAGTATTCGACGAACCGGGTGACGGCGTCTTCGCCGGCATCGGTGAGGATCGCCGGCAGGCGGGCGGTGACGGCCGCCGGTTCGGAAGAGGCCGAGGCGCGTAGGACCAGCGCGGTTGACGCGCCGGCTTGATCCATGATCGCGCCGTCCGTGCTCATGACCGCGGGCGGGGCCGGACACGGGCTTTGCCGGCGTTGATGGCCTCGGCCAGGGCGTGCCGGTCGCCGCGTTTCACGGCGCGGGCCAGCGTGTCGTCGGCCGAGGAATGCTCGATCCAGCGGATGACGGCGGCTTTGGTCGTCACCCATTTGCGGCCGACCTTGCGGCCGGGAAGCTGTCCGCTCTGAAAGAGATGATAAACCGTGTCCCGCGACACGGTGAGGAACGACGCCGCCGCGCTCACGTCGAGAATCTCGGGAACCCGGGCATCTTGCCGGCTCTCCTGGGGACTTTGTTGTTCTGGCTCGGATGGGAATAGCTGCTCCGTGATCAGGGTTTCCGCTGGTGCGCCCGGTGTAGACGATGCCTTTCTTCC
>CAWFAF010000048.1:0-7781 GCA_963813575.1 uncultured Planctomycetaceae bacterium | reverse complement strand
ACGTAATTCGCGGCCCTCCAGTAGGCATCGATCTTGCGGAGTTCCTCCGGCGCAAGGGCGACCTTCTCGACTTCGGCGTTCAACATCGGCTGGCTCCTTCATCAGGTTTGGTCGGTGTGAATTCGTGGATGACGAGAAGTCATGACGGCTGGGCCGTGAGACGAGCCGCGGCCTTGGCGATCATCAACTCTTCGTCGGTGCGGATGACCCGGACCTTGACCGGACCTTGGTCGGTCGAGATCAGGAGGGCGCTGGATGCGTTTCGGCCTTCGTCCAAGGCGATCCCGAGGAAACCCAGTCCCGCGCAGATCCGGCGGCGGATCTCGGGCGCGTTCTCACCGATCCCCCCGGCGAACACCAGGGTGTCGATCCCGCCGAGCGCGGCGGCGAAGGCGCCGATCCACTTCTTCGCCTGGTAGCAGAACAGTTCGATCGCCTCGGCCGCCCGGACATCGACATTCTGCCGTGCCAGGAGATCGCGCACATCGGAGCTGGTCTCCGAGACGCCGAGCAAGCCGGACTCGTGGTTCACGAGACTGTCGAACTGGTCGGCCGTCATCCCCTCGGCCCGCGACAGGAACCGGACCAGGCCTGGATCGAGGTCGCCGGTGCGCGTCCCCATGACCAGCCCGGAGGCCGGCGTGAAGCCCATGGTCGTGTCGACGGAATGGCCCCCCTGGACCGCCGCCAGGCTCGCCCCGGCGCCGAGGTGCGCCAGGATGACACGGCCCCGGGCCTCCTCCGGTCCGGCGACCCGGGCCAGTTCCTCCATCAGATACGCATACGACAGGCCGTGGAAGCCATAGCGTCGGACCCCGGCGGCCTCGAACCGCCGGGGGATCGGCACGATCTGGGCCACGCGGGGCATGTCGTGATGAAACGCGGTGTCGAAGCACGCAACCTGGGGTAAGTCGGGATCGCACTTTCGGAACGCCTCGATCAGGTCGATCTCGCCCGGCAAGTGATCCGGGTCGTACGAGCTGATCCTGCGCAATTCCTCGATCAGCTCCGCGGTGACGCGTTCGGGCTGATGGTAGCGACTCCCCCCGTGAACGACACGATGCCCGATCGCGGCGATCTCCGTGAACCCGACCGCGTGTTCGAGCCAATCGATCAGCAGGCGGACGGCCGCCTTCTGGTCCGGGGCATCGACCCGGCGATCCTCCTCGCGACCGCCGCCGGCCTGGGCCATGACCCACCGGGCATCCTTCTGCCCGATCCGATCGACCCGACCGGACAGGAGCCGAGAGAGTCGGATCGGTCCGCTCAAAGAGCGCGAATTTGAGGCTCGACGATCCGCCGTTGATCGTCAGGATGCGGGAACGTCCCGGGCTCTCGACCTCAACGGTCTTGGTTCTGGAACCAGCGGGGACGTTTAGAACGCGAGGTTGTCTTGATCCATGACTTTCCTTTAAATCTTTGATCTATCGAACTGGGACTTTGCACCTCAGCGCGTTTTCTTTGGACAAAGATTCGTAGCCGGATAGAACGTCGAATAATTCCTCATCAATGGAAGTCTGGCGCAGGCGGCGGAACGTCTGATTCAGGTTTTCCGTCAGGTCGTCGATGTTTTTCTCTGCTCGCTGCATGGCGGCCAGGCGGCTCGCGTTTTCGGCTGCCAACGATTCGGCGCACGCCTTGAAGAGCGAGACAAAAAGATACTCCCGGACGAGTGCCTGCAATGTCCGCTCACGGCCACCGATCACCTCGGGCAGGTTTCTGGTCGGCCAGGGGAGATGGGCCAGCCTGAGTCCCCATTGTTTCATCCAGGGGCAGCAGGTGTTGACTGACGGGTTCATAAGCCGCCCCGGCCTTGGGGCGGTTATGGAAGAGGTAAAGTTGAACGATCTCGCCCTTGCCGTGATGCGCTTCACTTTCCACGAGAATCTGCCCGACGAGCGGCGTGATGGCGTTGACGGAAGTCGGGACGGTGAATAGTCCCACCGGCGTCAGACCGGCATCCGCCAGCCGCGATTGAACGCGCTCGCCGACGGCCCAGACTTTCTTTTCGCCGGGTAAAGGATCGAGCGCCTTGGCGACAAAATCCGCCAGCACTTCATTGAACTGGCCGACCAGTCCCTGATCCGAGCCGAAGACGATGGCGGTCACCGCCTTCGCAGCGGCGCCTGCCACCCCGGCTTGCTCAGCGGCGGCCTCCCGATTCCTCAAGCAGACAGCCAAGCCCAGTTCCACGGTGCGATCATAGTCCGCCAGCGCCAGCACCGACTTCTCATATTGTCCGATGCTCGAGGCGGCCAGGGCCTTCATTGAGCGGACCACCGATTTCAGATCGCCCGCTCCGCTGATCTTGCGGCGCAAGCTTGCCAATGTATCGCTCATGGCTTCCCCTTGGCTTTGGGATCCGGTGCCGGCTGGAAAGGCGCGATCGCTTTGCCGACGACTTTCAGAATCGCCTTGCGATCCTCGTCACTCAGCTTGTCGTTCGAGGAAAAGCGGTTACGAACCTCAGCCGGGACGTCCGCAACCGCCTTTCTCAGAGCTTGCTCGGCATCCGGCACCTTGCCGATCGGCACACTGTCCAGCAGGCCGCCGGTCAACGCCACGAGGATGACGATTTGTTCGTCGACGGACGCCGGTTCGAGCTCCGGTTGGATGAGGACGGCCCGGATTCGATGGCCATGGTCGATGATCTTGCGGGTGTGGTCGTCGAGCCGTGTGCCGAACTTGGCGAAGGATTCCAGCTCTGTGAACTGCGCGTACGCGAGCTTGAGATCGCCGGCCACCGCTCGGTAGACCGCCCGTTGCGCCTTGCCGCCGACGCGCGAAACGGACTTGCCGACGTCGACGGCGGGAAGAACGCCCAGTTCGAATAGCGTCGGTGATGTGTAGATTTGACCATCAGTTATTGATATAAGATTGGTCGGAATGTATGCGGAGATGTTCTGCGCCTCGGTCTCGATGACGGGCAAGGCGGTGAGCGAGCCGCCGTGAAGGTCCTCGCGAAGATGCGTGGCACGCTCCAGCAGCCGCGAGTGGATGTAAAAAATGTCGCCGGGATACGCTTCGCGACCGGGTGGACGGCGCAGAAGCAGTGAAATCTCGCGATAGGCGCGGGCATGGTGGGTGAGGTCGTCGTAAACGATGAGAACGTTGCGGCCCGCTTCCATGAAATGCTCCGCGATACTGGTCGCGGCGTAAGGGGCGATGAAGGCGAGTCCGGGCGGGTCGTTGCCTTCGGTCACGACGACGACGGTGTAATCCATTGCGCCGTTTTCGCGTAGGTTGGCGACGACCTTGGCGACGGCGGACGCACGCTGGCCGATCGCGCAATAGACGCACAGCACATTCTGGTCGCGCTGGTTCAGAATGGTGTCGATCGCGATGGCGGACTTGCCGGTTTGCCGGTCGCCAAGGATCAGTTCACGCTGGCCGCGGCCGATCGGAATGAGCGCATCGATGACGATGATACCGGTCTGCAGAGGCACGGTGACGGGAGCGCGGTCCATGATCGGCCGGGCCGGGCGCTCGATGGGCAAACGCTGGCTGGAGGCAACCGGCCCTTTGCCATCGAGTGGCCCGCCCAATGGGTCGATGACGCGCCCGATCAACCCATCACCCACCGGCACGTCCATCACACGACCCGTACGCTCGACCTCATCGCCCGCGTGCAGATGCTCGCATTCTCCAAGGAGCACGACGCCGATTTCGTCCGAATCGACGTTGAATGCGATGCCGTACAGATCACCGGGAAACTTCACCAGCTCATCAAAGCCCACGCCCGGAAGGCCCGAGACCTTGGCGATGCCGATGGAGACGCTCGTGATCGTGCCCACCTCACGCGGCGTCATTTGCGGCGTGAAAGCGTCCAACGTCCGGCTGATACCCGCGAACGCCTGGTCGAAGACAGTATGCAGGCTATCAGGCGAGTTGTTCATTGGGTCCCCTTTGGGGCCGAGGACACCGGTTCAAGCCCGGGCTTGGCTTCGCCTTTGGCTCGGGCTTGGCTTCGGCCTTTGGCTCGGGCTTGGCTTCAGCCTTTGGCTCGGGCTTCGGACTTCGCGTCCGGCTTGGATTCGGGCTTGGCATCCACGTGCAAGAGTTCACCGGCGCTCTTTTCCAGCGTCGCGAGATAATCCGCGATGCTCCAGGCCACCTTCTGTCCGTTGGTGGAGAGCTCGATGCCGCTGACCAGCTCCGGCGCGGTCTCGAACTGGACTTGAGTGTCCGCGGCGAACGTTTCCTTGACCGCACTTTCGATCGCGTTCCGCTGTGCCGGCGGCAGATCGAACGCGCTGTGCACGCTCACCGTGTGGTTCGACGTCTTGAGGGCGGCAGCCAACTGCTCCTTTGCCGCGCCGGTCAACGCGCGCACGCGGTGGACGAACACGTCGCCCATGCGTTCCTCGAGGCTCGTGGTGGCGAGGTCCGCCAGCGTCTTTCGCGTGATGGCAAAGACTTCCTTCTGGGTCCAGCGGATGATTTCTTGACTCAGGTTACGTTGTTCGTTTCGCAACGCGTCCTGGCGTTTGGCACGCAACGAGTCGGCATCCTTTCGTGCTTCGTCGAGCAGCCGCTGACGTTCGGCTTTGGCCTCGTCCGTGGCTTTTTTCAAGAGCGCAGCACGCTCCTGGTCGAAGGCCTCGTTCTTGTGCTGAAAGTCGTCGCGTTCCTTTTGCGCTTCGGCCTTCTTCGCCTCGGCCTCCGCGAGTTGGGTGGCGATCCCTTTCTCGCGTTCGTCGATGGCGTGGAGGATGGGTTTGTAAAGGAATCGCTTCAACAACCACACCAGGATGAGGAAGTTGATTGCCTGGGCGACGACGGTGAACCAATTGATAAGCATGGCTCACTTTCCTGTGGCGTGGGCAATGACGTGGTTCCAGAACGGGTTGGCGAAGATCAGAATCATCGACACCACGAGACAATAGATGGCAATGGATTCGATCATCGCCAGGCCCACGAACAAGGTTCGTGTGATGGTCTTTGCGGCATCGGGCTGCTGTGCCAGCGAGCTCAAGGCCGTCGAGACCGCCCGCCCTTCGCCGAGCGCGGGCGCGATACTTCCCAGTCCGATCGTGATGCCGGCGGTAATGATCGAACAGATCGCGATAAGAGTCATGCCTTCCATACGTGTCCTTTCGTTGCTGGTGGTCTTGTTTCATTCTTCGCGGGTTCGCGTGGCGGCCGCGATGTAAACCGTGGCGAGGATGCTGAAAATGTAAGCCTGAACCATGCCGGTGAGCAGACCGAGCAGGTTCATGAAGATCGGGAAGATGAGGGGCGTGATCGTCAGCAAGATGCCGACAATCATCGTCCCGCTCATGATGTTGCCGAACAGACGGACGGCCAGGGCCAACGTGCGCGAGACCTCGCTGATGATGTTAAACGGCAGCATGATGAACGTCGGCTTCAGGTAGGACTTGAGGTAACCGCCCAATCCTTGCTCCTCGATGCCGAAGAACGGCACGGCGACAAACACGGAGAGCGCCAGCGCCGACGTGGTCGAGAGCGAACCGGTCGGTGGCGTCGTACCCGGGGATGATCGCACAGAGGTTGGACACCGCGATAAACAGAAACAAGGTGCCAATGAAGCCGAGATACTTCTCCGGATGGTGCAGGCCCACCTCCTTGATCTGTTCTTGAATCGTAGTGACCACGATTTCCAGGAAGCCTTGCCAGCGCGAGATATGCCCTTCGGTCGCGAGCTTGCGCGTGATCAGCTTCGCCCCAACGGTCATCACGAGCATCAGCGCCCAGGTCGTGACGATCGTGCTATTGAGCTCGAGAAAGCCGTACCGCCAGAAAACCAGCTCATCGGGAGTAAGGCGCACTGCTGGTCTCCTCTTCCAATTGAGTCGGCTCTTCGGCCGGCTCTCGTGTGAGCCGCTTCACGACGATGACGCGCGCGATCAGAAATCCAAGGAGGCACGCCACGAGCCTCGACCAATGACCCTGCGAAACAAAATAGAATCCAGCCAGAATCAGACCGGTTCGCAGCAGCAGGCTGCCGAGGAACCAGAGCGCCGGCCTCTCGGACGTAACACCCTTCTGGACCGTCCACCAAAGGCCGCCGAAGAAAAACGCACCGAGCAAGGCGCCGGCAAGCAACGCCAGGGCAAGAGCCAGGATGTCACTCATCCGGATCCTCCTGCATTTCCTTGTATTCCGAGTCGACCCAATGCCAGGCATTGAAACAGCCGATGATCAAACCAATGAGAAGCAGCATCAGCGTCCATGAATACGTGCTCGGATAGTGCTTGTCCACCCAGATGCCGAGCCGCCGCGCCGATCAGGGTCGGAACCGTCACCGACCAGCCGATCAACCCTGACATGCCCAGGCCGAACCAGATGCTCTTTGTGGCTCCGCGCTGCGCCTTCAGCTTGCGCGCCGCCTGTGCGCCGACCTGCCGGCTGAAGGTCGTCTCTTCGTTCGCGACATTCGCTCTGTGCTCTTCATTCATGTTGAAATTCCATGAAGCGGCGGATGAATCCGCTCTCCATCTTCGCCAACACCGAGCGAACGCTCTTCTCCTGCTCGTCCACGTTGAGAAACTCCCGCTTCACCGCCTCGTGGAGTTTGTCGAGGTCCGTCCCGCCGATCGCATTACGCACCGAGACCAGAACATCCATGCCCGCCTTGACCAGCACCCCTTGATCGACGGCCAGATAGACCTCGCCTTCCGCCTCCGTTTCGTAGGTCAGAATCCCCGGCGCCAGGGCTGCCGCGCAGTCGAGTCGGTGCGGCAAGAGTCCAAAGGAACCCTGGAGCGTCTGGGCCACGATCCGTTTCACGCCCTTCCTCTCGACGAAGATCTGGAAGGGGAGGAGAACCTTGAGATTAATGGGCGTTGGCTCCCTGTTCGACCGTGGGTTTGGGTTTCCCGGCCGCCTGGGGTTTAACTTGAACTTTGGGTTTGGGACCGGGATCGGCAGGACTTGCGGGCTTGGCGGCCTTCGCTTTTTCCTTGGCCTCGTCGATCGACCCGATCATGTAAAAGGCGCTCTCGGGATAGTCCTTGAACTCATCGTTCAGGATGCGCTCACAGCCGTCGATCGCGTCCTTCAGGCTGACGTCCTTTCCCTTGATGCCACTGAACTGCTCGGTCGCGAAAAACGGCTGGGTCAGAAATCGCTCCAGCCTGCGGGCGCGACCGACGACGTTACGGTCATCCGGAGAGAGTTGCTCCATCCCGAGCATGGCAATGATGTCCTTGAGTTCCTCGTATTGCGCCAGTGTCTTCCGGATTTCCTGCGCCAGGAGGTAATGCCGTTCACCGATGATGGTCGGTGTTGCCATCTTGGAGTTGGATTGCAGCAGATCGATGGCCGGGTACAGTCCCTCGCTCGCCCGCTTGCGGGAGAGGACGATCGACGCGGAAAGGTGCGAGAACGTGTGCACCGCCGCCGGGTCGGTCAGGTCGTCCGCCGGCACATAGACAGCCTGAATGGACGTGATGGCGCCCGTGTCGGTGTTGGCAATGCGCTCCTCCAGTCCCGATAACTCGGTGCCCATCGTCGGTTGATAGCCCAGGCGCGACGGCATCTGCCCCATCAAGCCGGACACCTCCATGCCAGCCTGGATGAAGCGAAAAATGTTATCGATGAGCAACAGCACGTCGCGATGCTCGTCGTCCCGGAAATACTCGGCCATCGTGAGCGCCGCCAGGCCCACGCGGAACCGGGCGCCTGGGGGCTCGTTCATCTGGCCGAACATCATGACCATGTGCGGGAGCACACCGGCTTCTTTCATATCATGGTATAGCTCTTGCCCTTCGCGACAGCGCTCGCCGATGCCGCAAAACATGCTCACTCCCTTTTGATGC
>CAWFAF010000047.1:0-113429 GCA_963813575.1 uncultured Planctomycetaceae bacterium | reverse complement strand
GAGTCTTTCCCGTTCCGGTGGGCCCAATCAGAACGGCACAGCCGTGCTCGGCCATGAAGTCACAGTCGAACAATAGCACGATCGCGGCCTTGGGGGTCTGCTTGGGGAACTTGAAGTCGTATTCAGCCAGGGACTTTTGCTTGGGAGCTGTGCTTTACGTAGCCGCCGCTCGAATAGCTCGTTGCTCGACGGGTGGCCCGTTCCAGCCCGAACAGGATCGCCAGAACCTCCAAGAAGGAATTCCTTTGCGAGCCGCTTCATCGAGCACTTCGCGGTAGGATTTGGCGATCTCGGGGAGCTTCAGCTCAGCCAGATCACGGTCAAGCCGTGCCTGGGAATTGTCATCACGCCGTGCCATGAGAGTCCTCGTCAGTGGTGTTACAGAAACGGTCGTAAAGAGCCGGATCGGCCGGCTCCAGCTCGATGTCGTCGATCAGCTCGTGCTGTTGTGGAGTCGGCAGAGTGGGTGTGGGAAGCTGCCGGCGGCGGCGTTCCGCCAGTAGAAGGTTCTCGACGTAGGCCGCGTCGTAGGCCGCAAATTCCAGAGCCTTGTCGATTGCCGAAAGCACCTCGGTCGAACCGTAGACTCTCGCCAGCACCTGATAAACGACGAGGTGAACGCCGGTCTTCACCGGCTGGCGTTTCAGGCCAAGGGTGGAACTGGCGTGCCTCGGGGCCCAGGGCATCAAACGCCTGTTCCACTGGCGCGTTCTCTGCGACCGCCTGTTCAGGGTCAGTGCCGCTAGGCGGTGATCCGGCAGCACGATCAGTTGCCTGTGCTGGTAGCAGCGGACATGCTGGGCCAACACCTGGCCCTGGTGCAGGATGCGGACGTGACGACCGTCGGGGCGAATCGTGACCGTCTGGCGCACCAGGTGCGGCGGCACCGAGTAGCGGTTCGCGTCGAACTCGACCCGCGCATGAGGACTGACGACAGCCGGCACGATCTCGTCGCTGTCGAAGGGAATTCTGGGCAGTGGCGGAGCAAGGATCGCTCTTGCTGGAAACGGTCTACCGGTCGTTCTCGGGTCGTCTCATGTGTCCTGACGTTGGCAATCTCGCCACGCTGACCGGGGTGCGAACGCGACGTAGTCCTCGAAGCGGACGAGTCCATCGCTACGACCGGCCAAGGCATTGTGCTTCACGCATGCACCTTCGCCTCAACGATTCCTTTGGATTCGGGATCACGCCGTTGGCAGGCGATCGGCTGCAAGTAGTAGTGGCCATACATACCGCCAGGAACTCGGGATGAAAACAGGCGGCGCGGCCCGAGCCGTTGATCACGGCCGTTTTCAAGTTGTCGAAGATGATGGCGCGAGGACTGGCCCCAAAGAACTCCAGGGCATGCACCAGGCAGCCATAGAATTCGGCCTTGGCGGCCAGAGGGTGTACTCCAGATATAGGTCATCCGGCTGTAGCAGAGCACGGCCACCAAGGCCGAGACTTTGCGGGTTGTGTTTCCTATCCAGTAGTTTCCACGATTAACTATACAATCTCCACCCTGAGCGCACCGTCTTCTTAGCCCGGACGCGGCGACGTCGCCGCCGAAGCTCGCTGGCCACTGCAGGGCCCTGGCGTGGGATGCGGCGGGAGGTCCGATCCCCGTCGCGGCCGCCTCTAGGCCCCGCTCATGCCACATCCTCCCCGGTTTTCTCCTCATCTCCCAGCCAGTCCGAGAGAAGTTGCCGGATTTCACCGGCGTGGCGACGGAACAGCCGTTCCACGTCCAGCACGCTGGGCCGATCCTTGTCCTTGTTCCACGGCGGCCGGAACCACCAGTCCACCTCGCCGGCCGACTCCAGGCGGAACTGCGCTAACCGCAACAGACTCATAGTCACCCACTGCGCCTGGCTGGTCCGCTCGATCGGGGCCTTGGTCCAGGCCCGGCATTCCTCCCAGCCCAACCGCTGCTTGAGATCGCGGAAGCCGTCTTCCTGACGGAAGCGAGCGGCGAACAGCTCGACCATCTGCAGCCCCGTCAGCTCCACCGCCGAGCTGACCAGGGTGAACCGCTTCTTGTAGCCCTCGACACGGGCGACCACCGCCTTGACCGCTACCTCGTGACCGGCGACGCGCCACAGGCAGATGATTTCCTTCCAGCGGACTTGCCGCAGGCGACCGTAGACGAAGACAGTCCCTCCTGCCACGGTGCGGCCCACCGACCCCCTTGACGCGGCGGCGAGAGCCGCTTGCCCCACTTGGGCATGGGACCGCGCTTGCCTTTGGGACGCTCCTTCGGCGGCAGGGCATACAACCTGGCATCGTGCCGCAACCGGGTCAGGAACTCGATGCGGCGGGAACCGTCCTGGGGCAGAACCAGTGGCCGGACCACGCTTCCCAGGGCGAAGCCGCCATCGAAGATGGCCAGGTGAAGCCCCTTGATCAGCCGGGCCTGTTCCCGGAACAAGTCCACGGCCAATTCGCACTTGGTGCGGAACGGTTCGCTGCGGCCGGGCTGCCCAGGCCGCTGGGGCAACTGCGATTTGCGGAAGTAAAGTTGGCCGGAGAGAGGCAGGAACCAGGCCGGCTTCTTGGGCTCGTGGAGCAAGGCCGCCCAGGACGACCCAGTTGTGAGCCCGCACGGTGGTGGCCCGGTTGGGGCAGCGGGCGGTGTATTCGTGGAAGGTGCAAGTGCCCCAGACGTGAGGGCCGCTGCGATGGACCTTGGTGTCATCGAGAGCCGAGACATGGTAGCCGTACCAAAGCCGACCGGGGGCTGTCTCCACCAGGTTGGTCAGACTGCGAGTGACGCGGTCGGTGTGCCAGGCGCCGTATTCGGCGAACGATTCCATGGCCTTCCAGTCGAAGGGGCGTTCCACGGCCAGGGATGACTGGGTGATGGTGTGCTCTTCGACATTGAGGGCCATGGCGGTGATCCACTCGGCGAAGCGGCGGTATCCGGGCCGAGAGAAGCCCCAGGCGAAGCGATCGAGCAGGTCTTGCCAGTGAGACCAAAGCAGCGTAGCGTGCGTCATGGCGAGTCTCCTGAGTACGGGGCCAAATGGGTTGTGACCACCTGGCAGGTTCCGTCCAGGAGCCGCCGCTTTCAATAGGATATGTTAGTTCATTAGATGTGTAGCTAATCGTGGAAACTACTGCCTATCGGAACGCGGCCGCATTCGCCCCAGTTCACCTGCATCGCCTGAGCCGTGCTTGTAGTGGACTTCTTGATAGACGCCACCGCGCGAGGCCGGATGGACCGCACATAGCGGCGGACGGTAATCACGCTGCCGGTATAGCCATCGGGGCCGCGAGCAATTTCGTGGACGCGTACCGCCGAGAGTTCGGGATACTTGGCCAGCAGTGCATCGATCTTGGCCTTATACGGGTCCAGTCGGCTGACGCGGCTGGAGTCGGAGCGTGCGGGAGGCTGCTCCCATTCGAGCGCGTAGAGCGACCGTGCGCCAGGAACAGTGAAGTCGCCGGGAAATCACCCGGGCGGAGAGTTTCTCAATCCTCGGCGAGGTGGCTAAGTTCCTCAGCCCACAAACCCACTTTCGTGGCTGACTCCTTTCCTGGTTAGTATGTGTCGAGGCCATGGCCCGGCGCAGGATATCGCCCAGTGGCATCAGCCCTCCGCCGGGCTTGGACCTGCGGCGCTGGCAGCGAGGGGGCAAGGAAAGGACCTGGGTTAAGGGGGGTTCATGGGCGATCAGGTCGTAGGCCAGCAGCTCGTCGCGGGCCTGGAGTACGCTGGGCAGGGACATCCGCAGTCGCGCGGCTACGGTGCCGTCACCGTAGAACGACAGGCCGTTCACATCGGCCACGGCCGACAGAAAGAAGTACAACAAACGGCCTCGGGCGAGAGGTGGTCCATGCGCTCTTGCACGAAGCGACCGTCCATCCAGGACCAACCCGTCGCGGGAGGTCGCCGTAGCCGGCTGGGAACCAGAATACGTTTGGTGGTCATGCTTGGGCTCCTGAGGGTGAACAACATGAAGCCCACGCTAAAACAGCCTCCCGGTGCCACGCGATAATCGACGACCGGCGCGTCCGGGAGGCGTCGTCATTCCCGAGGTGCCCGGGGCAGCGTTCGGCGGCCGCGCCCCCGCCGACGCCGCGGTCGGAGCCCGCATGCAGCCCGGTATTCAAAGAGACCGCTTCGTCCGGCCATCCAAGGTGCCGCGAGAGCGCCACTTACGTTCACGATCCAGGACATTGCGAACCGCCTGCCGACAGGCGGCGCAATAGAAGCGTGCCGGGTTGCGAGGTGAGGTCACGGGCGGTTCGTAACAGCCCGGCCGATCGCACAAGGGAGGGGAAAAAAAGGTTTTGCTGCGTGACCACGGGCGGGCGTAAGTTCCGGTTTCTGAACATCCTTGGGCACGGACTTGGCCTGCTGACGGGGCGCTTTCTTGCCTGGGCATGCTCGGCTTTGGCGGTGGCGGCCTCGCGACGTTTAGCCGGTCGCCTCGCCGCCAGCCAGCGGTTGACCTCTCGCAGGCATTCCGGGTCCTGGCAGTAACGCTGGTTCCAACGTCTCGCGTGGTACTTGCGACCGCACTTTTTGTTGACGCAGGTTCGCTCGCGCGGGCGGTGCGCTCTGGCTTTGGGACGGCGTTTTTCTTTAACGTGGTGGTTGCCCACGGGAGGTTCGGTCTCCCAAAGGAAAGCTCGGGGGAGAATGCGCTGAACATTCTCCTCGGGCGTTATCAAAACTCGAACAAGACGATTGCTTGCCAGCTAATCGTCTTCTCGAGAACAAGACAGAAAGATACACGGTCTCAATCGACGGGCTGAGAACAAGATCCCCAAGCGCTGCCCGGCAACGATTATCTTCTCGAGAACAAGACAGAGAGATAAACGGTCTCATCGACGGGCCGGGAACAAGAACCCCGAGCGCTGCTGATCAAGTGATCGAAAGCGCTGCCGGATCCGAGATCGGTCCCACCCCATGCTGGCTGGCTGCCTGGGCCATGAGTGTGCGGATCAGATTATAGGCCAAAACGTGTGTCCAAATCTCCTTCCGAACCAACTCTGGTGTCTTGCAACGCAACATATCCATTTGTAGTGTGATTTTGATCGAACGCAAATCGACTCATTATTCCATCTGGCCCGGTAGAGCGTTGCCAGACCCTCTTTGGTTGTTTGCTCGGGGTCTAGCAAGGTCGTCACGACGACAATGAACCTGGTCCTAAAGCCAGGCTGTTCCACTCGAAAACGGGCTTCTTGAACCTTGATTGAGTCGGGCAGCAAGTGGTACGTCCGCCGATCCACAGATCGTATCGACGTTGGCTTGTGCCAACAGACGATGTGATCAGCTTTGCCAAGCCGAATGCCGCGCCGGAAGTCGGCACGGCGGTTGGCCTTGTTGAGCCGGCCCACAAAGTCCACACCGCGCTGCTGGAGCATGCAGATCCCCGTCCAGTTCGCCATCAGACGATCACCCATCAGAACGTCACCGGGCTGTAGGAGGTCCCATAACTGGCGCAACAGACGAGGCAATTCCAAACCGCTAACCGAGGCGGCACGACCCGGGTCTGTAGATTTAAAAGTCTTAATAATTTTGTCCTTTCAATAACCCAGTTGTGGTACACTGAGACCATGGGATCGACATCGGTCCCGAAGGAAGGTCTATATGACACCCCACAGCGACGGGGCCACATACCTCCAGAGCGTGACATTCAAGCTCGCTTACCCCGCGAGCCCCTTCTACCCTGCTGACCCGGTCTTCGCCCAGTTCAGCGGAGTTCTGAACGCCGACGGGCAACTCCATGTCAAACTTGATACGGGTTCTATCCCCGGCGATCCCAACATGTCCGGTGTCCCCATCCGAGGGACTTTCTCCGTTGGTCCGGACGAGACGCCCATGAGCTTCTCCGGGTCCTCAGCGACAACCGGATTGATGGATCGGCGCGCTTAACGGGCAGCCAAGGTGCGTGGTAAGCTGAATTCTGGACGTCCACACCATTGTATTTATGTTGTAATTAATAGATGCAATTATTTGAATACAAAATGCTTCTCACATTTAATGTTCCTTCCGATATGCAGCATTCGGACCCGCGGGGAGAAGGCATCCGGAGGCCGACCTCAACGGGCAGCCGAACAAAGCGGGCGCCGTTCCAGGTCGTGGCTTTCCCACATGGCGGGGGGACGAGCGTCTGCCACTACATGAGAAGGCCCAAGGAGCAGTGGCAGTGGCAGTCGCACGAGGCCACCTTGGCGGAGATGAGCCAGTAGTAGGCCGCCTGTCCGGCGGCTGGTGCGGATTTCTGCGAGCACGTCCACTCACCCCGCGTAAGATGCGGCTCGGCCCAGCCGACAGGGAGCAGGAGGGAGTGAGGGTACCGTCCAGTTTGGTTCAATCATACCCACTCGGGACGCGGCGTGCGAACAAACCAGGAATGAATCCCTTTGAGTGTGCGGCGATCTAAAACGCACTCGGCTAGTCCCAAAACAAGCGTGATAAAAAAAGGCGACCGTGTACGAGTCATTTGATCAAATGTATAAGAACGAGACGTACCTTCTACCATTCGGGGGATTTGGCCCCGTCCTGCCGTCCCGCATTTCGCTTGAGCATGACACACCTGCTTTCTTTGTTCGATGGCCCACGGGGATCGGGGCATCCGGACCCCGACTTCAGTTATCGATCGGTTCAACACTGCCAGCACTCATGAAGCCGCTCGACCAGTCGGAGGAAGACGCCTTGCCATGGATTCCACGACAGCAACCGATAAACCAGCCGCCGTCCCGTCCGCACGATCTGGCATGGCATCTGGATGAACGCCGCGCAGTACGTCGCGAACTCCATCCGCAGCAACGTTCGTTTTTCCGCCTCGTGTTTGGCCCGGTGCCGCGGCGATACCGGAACCAGCAGAGCGCTCCAGGCCTTAAGGCTCCACGCCAGCGATCCCATTACCATGTACGCCCAGTTGCTGACCAGGTCGTCCACAGGCGTGGTCAAGGCGCGAACACCGCTTTTCAGCTGGGCGATCAAGTTTTCCTGCTCGCAACGATCGTTGGCGCAGAAGACAACCTCCTCGGCGGTCATCTGGCGATCGTTGGTAATGTAAAAGAAGTAGCGGTATTCCTCGAACAGTCGCAACTGCCCCTTGTCGATTCCCAACCGCTTGCGAAGCACGATCATCCGATAACTCTGTCGGCAAGCGACAGGCTGGTACCGAAACTCGGCGACTCGCTCCTCGAGCAGCTCAATCGACTCATATTCGCGCTCCCGGACGATCTCTTGTTTGACTCGCGGGGGCTTCTCGCGGGGCGCGGTTTTGATCTGGTATCGGGGCGGCCGTTTCAGCAGTCGGTAGGCGCCCGCCGGCAATTCGTCGGCTCTGTCCTTGAGAGAATCGTAGGCCTCGTAACCGAAGACGAAACGAATGTCGCCCGCCCTGTCCCAGCGATCCAGGTGCTTGGTCTGGGCGAACTTGGTGTCCCCCCGGAGCAGGATCTTGCGGAAGCCCGCCCGGCGGCAAAGTGTGACGGCTTTGTCCAAGAAGACGTCCGCCAGCTCCTGGGAGGGGCGGTTGCCGCTGCGATTGAACAGGAACAACGGTTCGGCGGTGTTGGCCAGCGAGATCAAGAGCGGGTGATAACCATATTGGCCGTTGTAGGCGAAGTCCATCCCCTGTTTGCACTCGGCCTCGCTGGGCACGATGGTTCCATCGGCGTCCACGATCGCCTCCTGGAAGAACTCCTCAGGCTGCTGAGCCCAGACTCGGAGCCGGGATTGATTGATGGTGTCCATCAAGGTGAGGACGTCGGGCTCGGTGAAACGGCGGCAGAAGTCCCCCTCGGTGGTCGGGTCAGGGATTCGTTGGGCTCCCAGCGCATCGAGGTAGACCTCATCGTTGCGCCGCAGTTCGAGGTGTTCGATGCACTGGCCGCCAGCGAGGATGTTGAAGGCGATGTTCAGGACATGGTCGGATTCGTGGTACGGTTGATGCCGTTTGAGCAGCTGAAGGTCGCGGTCAATATCCTGGACGAGGTCGAGTTTCTGAGCCAAGAGGAGAATGGCACCGATGCCGCCAGCACTGAGGCCACGGACACGATCAGCGTGTTCGTAGTGGATATTGCTCGCCGTCATCATAGGTACAGGCCGCTCGGGACCGGGCGAATTGTCGAGTCGTTTCTTAATTCGCCGTCGCCCTTCCTGGAAAAATCTCTTCTTGCGTGCCGCACGCTTTTTTCGGAGAGTAGCGCTCACTCGAAAGCCCCCTTTTTCTGGAATAGTGAGGATGTGTTTCTACCTCCATTATTCCAAAAAACAGAGGGGTTTTCGAGCTTTTTCTATGAAATCGCACCGTGCTGACTAAAAATCACGCTTGGTTCAGGACTAGGTAAAGGGCAGCCCGGTTTGGCCGGGAGGCTCGTTGACGAGTAAGCCGACGTGGTCGAATACCTCTGGGTGTTTCACCACGTCGGCTTTTTTATTTCGCTGGTCGAGGCGCTCAACGCCGCGGCCTCCACGAGGTTTCAGGCTATAGAAAGGGGAAATCCATGAGTCTCGGTTTGATCCTCCTGATTGTCTTGATCCTGCTCCTCGTGGGCGCCATTCCAACGTGGGGACATAGCCGGAACTGGGGCTACGCCCCTAGCGGCGGCCTGGGGTTGGTGTTGGTGATCGTACTGATCCTCGTGCTTCTGGGGCGCCTATGAGGGGAGTTGGATCCGGTCTGGCAGTGGCGCGATTTACATCGTTCTCGTTGCGAAGCCTGGGGGCGGACCCCGCTCGCCGTGAGTACCAATTTTTCACCATGAAAGGAGACTCTCCCGTGCTCGGAATGGCAATCACATTCGCGATCCTCGCCCTGATCGCCGGCATCCTCGGCTTCATGGGCCTTGCCGGCAGTCTCGCGTTCCTCGCCAAGGTTCTGCTGTTCGTCTTCCTGGTCCTCTTCGTGATCTCGCTGCTCCTTGGCAGGAGGTGGGGGCCGGCTGTCTAAGCTTCATTTGCGTTGGCAAGCCCATCGTAAGGCTGCCCGGACATCAATCACTCGTAACTTCAGGAAAGACAAACTCAGGAAGCGGACTCTATCATCAGCCCTGATTCTCGGCCTCCTCGTGTTCCCCGCCGTCGGCCTGGTGGGCTGCGGCGAGCAGTCGAAGACGGGGAGTACCGAAACGATCACGACGCCGGGTGGAACGACCACCACGACCACGGAGAGAAAGGTCAAATCAACCGGCGATAACCCGCCGCCGAACTACGCGGGCGAGACCGGCAAGACCGACAAGCCCAGCAGGTGAGGACTTCAGCCCGACCGGCCTCTCAGCACATGGGGGCGGTTTCACCGGCCATGCCCGATTTCAAACGAACTTGTGCATGGCCATTTGAGACCTCGACCTTCGCCAGAATTTCGGGCAGATTCCAGGAAACCGCAGGGAGAGAACCGTGGCCACGGGATCGAATGACGTCGATGAGATCTACCACCGGATGGCGGTGATTCGCCGCGAGCTTCATACCAACGTGCGCGAATCAGTCGCCGGCGCCGAGGCTGTCGTCGACTGGGGAAGGTACACCTGGACGTATCCCTGGATCGCTCTGGGTGCTGCGGTTGCGGTGGGCTACGTGGTCTACACCAGCGGTCGTCAGGGGGGCACTGCCGACACCGCAAGCCTGGCCGATGGGACCAAGGTTGGCGAGCCACTCGCGGGAGACGGGGCCCGGGGTCAGGGAAAGCCGAAGATCGGCCTGATGATCCTGCTCACCGCCTGGGACATCATGTTCCCCGTGGCCGTCCGTGCGGGCCAGAACTACGTACTGCATTGGCTGGAACAACAATACCCGACGAGGATGGTGGGCCGGACCGGTCTGTCGTCGCAGGCCTGTGAGCGGTGTGGTCATGGTGGCCGGGTGGATCAATAGGGGATTGAGTTGCAGCAGAGGCTCCGATCGAAACCAGGTTTTTGGAGGTTAGAACGATGAATGACCGTATTCAAGGCGTCAGAGCGGAGTTTACTCCCCAACTGGAAGACATCAAGGCGATGGCGCGTCAAGACGTGGCGGTCGCCCGTGAACGGCTGGCCGACGGCAGAACAATCGTCACGGACTTTGTCGCCAAAGAGCCTGTGAAGGCACTGGGCATCGCGCTTGGCATAGGAGTCTTCCTGGGATGGTTGATCAAACGTCCGTGAACGGTCGCGATACAGCTCGTGTGCCCGGTTCCAGTTCGGCTGAGTTCGAGGGAGTCGCCGAGTTTGTTGACGATCTCGCGTCCCTGGCCGAACTCCAGGCCAGGCTCGCGGCCTTCGACTTCAGGGATGCCGCACGAAAGGCGGCGATTCCCATCGTGCTCACGGCGGTGGGCGTCACTGTGGTGGTGGCCAGCATACCGGTTGCCCTGATTGGCGCCGGCTGGCTGATTGCCTCCGCACTCAAGATCCACCCGGGTTGGGCGATGCTCCTGACGGCTGGAGCGGCGGTGACCCTCGCGGGACTGGTGGTGGGCTTGGGCGGGATGCGGCTCACACACAGCTTCGACAGCTTCCGCCGCTCGCGCAAGCAATTGTGGCTCAACCTGGCATGGATCCGGACCGTCCTCGTTACCAGCGCAGCGCGCGTTCGCACCCGCGGCGTCGTTTGTGATCACCATTGTATCCAGGGCGCAAGGATTCCGAAGTGGCTCATTGAGGTTGAATCCAAGTCCACCACAGGAGCCGGAATCGCACCGGCCGATCCCGCAACAAGGAGTTCAACGACCATGGCAATCAACGTACAAACGATTCAAGGAGAGTGGAACTACCTCTGCGGTCTGGCAAAGCAGCGCTGGAGTCAGTTGACCGAGGATGACTTCGGGGCCCTAGAGGGGAATTTCGAGCAGCTCGTCGGCCGGATCCAGCAGAAAACGGGAGAGGGGCGTGAGGCGATCGAGAAATTCTTCTCCGAGATGACCGCCCGCGGCTCATCAGCCGTCGCGAATGCGGCCGAGTCTGCCGGCCAGTACGCCCACCAGGTGAGCGACCAGATCCGTGAACGCTACGACAGTGCCGAGGGTCTGGTTCGCCGCCACCCGACGGAGACCGTGGTAGCGGCCTTCGGCATCGGCCTGGTGGCCGGGCTGATCGTCGGGCTGACGATCCGAGCCCGTTGAGTTCTGCCTGATGGCTCCGATGCAGAGGCTTCATGAGCGATCCGCCTGACGAGCGTCACCGAGAAGTGCCGACGGTGTGCATGCCGCCTCCACCGAACGCGCGGCTACGCAAAAGACCAGTGATGAGAAGAACTCAACGAGTTCTCGAAGGAGCTGAACCAGCGAGCCTTCCTCGGCGACTCGTGAGATCCGCGATCACCCGCACAGGAACGCTAGCATGGCCACTCAACGCAAGTCCCCGATGGACCATCCGGTCGTCGTGACCTTCCTCATCCTGGCGATCATCGCCGCGATGTCGCTCGCGGCCGAGGTGCTGAAACCCCTGGCCCTGGCGGTGCTCCTCAGCTTCGCGCTGGCGCCACTGGCGGGATTCCTCGAGCGGCGTCGGGTGCCGCGGGCCATTGCGGTCCTACTCACGGTCGCCCTCTCGCTCGGGACCCTGAGCGGGATCGGCTACGTCGTTGTGCGGCAGCTCTCCAGGCTGGCCTATGAACTGCCAAGCTATCAGGTGGAAATTCAAAAGAAGGTGGACTTCCTGAAGCCGTCGGACGACACTGCGTTCTATCGGGCGAAGAAAGCTGCCGGAGATGTGGCCAAGTCACTCGACACGCCGGTGGTCGCCGGGCACGAGGCGATGGATGTGCGGGTCGTCGAGCAGCCCACGTTCCGGCAGCGCCTCCAGGCGGCCGTCGGTCCCTACCTGGAGTTCGTGGGAGTTGGGACCTTCGTCCTCATCCTGGTCCTGTTCATGCTCATGAACCGGGAGGCCCTGGGGGACCGGATCGTCCAGCTCTTCGGCCAGCGCCAGATCAACCTCACGACCCGGACCATGAGCGAGATCGGCCAGCGGATCAGCCGCTATCTGGCGATGATCACGCTGGTCAACGCGGGGTACGGGCTAGTCGTTGGCCTGGGCCTCTGGGCGATCGGCGTGCCCTTCGCGGTGCTCTGGGGTTGCCTGGCGGCGATGATGCGGTTCGTCCCCTACGTTGGGGCGGCGGTAGCGTTTCTTCTGCCGCTGGTCTTCTCGATCGCGGACTTCCCCGGCTGGAGGCAGCCGCTCGAAGTGGTTGCACTCTTCGGGGTGGTCGAGGTGGCGCTCAGCTATCTGGAGCCGGTCATCTACGGCAAGGCCACCGGAGTGTCGGCCCTTGGACTGCTGGTCGCGGCGATGTTCTGGACGTGGCTCTGGGGCCTGCTTGGCATCCTGCTATCGACACCCTTGACGCTTTGCCTGGCGGTTCTCGGCAAGTACGTTCCGAGCCTGGGCTTCTTCGCGACGATCCTGGGCGAGGAGGCCGAGCTGGACCAAGATATCAGGTTTTACCAGCGGCTCGTCTCGCTCGACCAGGACGGGGCCACGACGGTCGTCGAAGCCGCGCTGAGCAAGCGCCCGCGTGCCGAGGTCTTCGATCAGATCCTGGTGCCGGCACTCTCGCGAGCCGGTCGGGACGCGGCGCGGGGGAGCTCGAGGAGAGCGACATGGCCTTTGTCCGGCGGGTCCTCGGCGAGATCCTCGACGACCTGGAAGGGACGGAAGAGTTCAGCTCGAAAACCCTCGCCCCGTCGATCAAAAGGGATCCCGAACCGGCCAATGGGAAACCGGCCTCGCCACCTTTCGAGGTCGCGGGCGTGGCGGCGAACGGCAGCTCCGACGCCCTGACGCTACGAATGCTGGGACTGATCCTCGCTCCCTCGAAATGCATGTTCGTCTCTATTGAGGGGGCCGGTTCGCCGATGCAGCTTGCCGAGCGCGTGACGGAAGTGTCCCCGGCGATGGTCATCCTGTCGCACCTTCCTCCGGAGGCCCTCGCGCAGGCCCGCTACCAGGTCCGTAGGCTCCGGGCGCGGTTCGCTGGGCTGCCGATCCTGGTCGGGCGCTGGGGGGAAGCCGGCAGCGACGCCGCGTCGCAGGGGCTCTCTGGAGTCGGGGCCACGCATGTGGCCTTCACGCTGGCCGATGCCCGCGACCAGATCCTGGCGCGGGCCGCTTCCGCGGTTCCGGTTCCGACGGCGATGACGATGACGGCCACGACGAAGGGCTGAACCGGACGGCGATCCCGGGAATTCCCCGCCGGCCCTGAGGCCGCGAACCTCGGTCGGGGCAATTACACGCCCGGGGTCCTGGCGATCGGGGTCCCGGACTCGATTACCCGATCCATTTCAGCCGCGCCCAGGAGCACCAAGGCCACGGCCCAGAACCAGAACAACAGCACCATGATCCCTCCGAGCGCTCCCAGCGAGTTGTAGCTTCCGAACTGCTGGACGTAGAGGCGGAAGAGGAAACAGAAGACCAGGAAGGCGATGGTTCCCGCCAGGCTCCCCGGCGTGATCCACGCCCAGCGACGCCGAGTGTCGGGGCCGACATAGAAAGTCAGCGCGAAGCTCAGCAGTACCATCAGGAAGACGGCAGACCATCGCACAGCCGTCGCCAGCCACGCCACCCCACCATGGGGGTCCAGGCCCAGTACCCGGAGGATCTGCGGCCAGGCAACGATCGCTATGAGCGACCCGAGCAGGCAAGCCGCCTGGAGAAGCGTCATGACCATCGCCGTGAGCCGGAGCCTCACGAACGATCGCGTCTCTCTGACCCCATGAGTCCGATTCAGCGCGTCGATGACGACCAGGAACAGGTTCGAAGCACTCCAGAGCGCGATCGCCACCCCCAGGGAGAGCAGAGCCAGGGGAGGCTCAACCTGGATGCGCGCGATCTGGTCCTTGACCAGCACATAGGCTTCATTCGGGAAGAGCGACCTCAGGGTCGCGTCGAGCTGCTCCACCGTCAAGTGACCGAGGCCGGTCGTCGGACGGCCTGTGCCCGAGAGGTCGGGAAGTCGCAAGACCACACCGACCAGGACAATGGCCAGGAACGGGACGATGGCGAGCATCGCGTAGAAAGCAACTGCCGCCGCCCAGGTCATGGCATCATGTTCCTCCAACCGTTTCCACATCCCAACGGCGACCTGCCGCAGGGAGAGTCCGCCAAGACTCATGGTCGTGCGTGGGCGAAGGTGGTTGGGCATGAGAAGTTCCCTACGGGTCAGCGTGGAGCAGACGCTTCAGGTCCTCGGACGACCTCGTGCACGAACCGGAGCTTGCTGAGCACCGGAGTGGGAAGGACGAACGGATAAGCGTCTTGCAGCCCCATGCATCGGTTCAAATTGTTGAGCACGTAAGTCAGCGGGAACCAGCGCTCGACCATCTGGTCGAACGGCAAGGACTGCTGGCCGATGTCGGCAATTTCGGCTTTCCACAGGGGCTCGTTGGATCGTCTCGGCTGCAACGAAAGGCCGCACTGGAGCGCCGTCTCCAGCGTGTCGGTCATGTGCAGGTAATGGGCCCAGGTCTCTGCCCAATCCTCCCAAGGATGAGCGCTCGCGTATGCGGAGACGTAGGAATTCGCCCAATCAACCTGGGCGCCCTGTTGTTGATGGCGATGGAGCGCCTGGCCGTAGTCCTGCCGGTCGTCTCCGAAGAGCTGACGAAATCCATCGATCCAGACGGTCCCTTGGATCAACCGATCCCAGAAGTAATGGCCGATCTCGTGGCGGAAGTGGCCCAGGAGTGTCCGGTACGGCTCGTTCATCTGAACTCGCCGCGTCTCGCGCTCGGCATCGTCGGCCTCGGCGACGTTGATGGTGATCACCCCGTTCAGGTGCCCGGTCGGGACGGAGATTGCCCCAGGCGTGCCGGGGTCGGGGTCGGCAAGGAAGTCGAACGCCAGACCGCGCTGCGGGTCCTCGGCCTTCTCCGACACGGGGAGCCCGAAGCAGAGCAAGCTATAAATCAACCGACGCTTGGCCGCCTCCATTCGCGCCGAGGCTTCGCGCGTGCCGGCGCGGCTCAGGTTGGGAATGACCCGGTTCAACCGACACGACCGGCAATACGGGTTCGGGTCGTTGACCGATACGGCCCAGTTGCAGACGTTTTCCCGGCTGTAGTTCAGGCAGAGCCGGTACGCCTGCCCCTCCTTCCCCGGCGAGAGCAAGCGCCATTGGTGCCCCATGACCGGCTCGAGCGTGCCCATCTCGGTTCGGTCAGGGAGGTAAGCGAGTGTGCGCCCGCAACCGGTGCACGCGATGTTCTCGAAGAAGACGAGCCGGTCACACTTTCCGCAATGGAAAACCTTCATCGACCGATTCCCGCCTGCCAATAGAATAAAGATGATAGATGATTATGATGATACCGCATATCACATGACACCGACAGCTCATGGCCCCCGCACGAACGGCACGACCACCTTGAGAATGAACAGGTAGTGAGACAGACTGCCCGCTAGCACAAACAGGTGAAACAGCTCATGGGTACCGAAGGCCCCCGGCCAGAGGGTGGGCCAGCGCAGGAGATTGAGCACCGCCCCGACGCTATAGGACAGGCCACCCGCGACGATGAGCATCAGGCCGCGGTGCGACACGGCTCGAGCGATTTCGGCGTAGCAGATCACGGCGCCCCACCCCATCGCCAGGTAGACGCAGGTGGAGAAAACAGGTGAGAAGTGGCGGCCAGCCGCGATCAGAACCGTCGCTGTTGCGACAGGCGAAGGCGAGGATGCGGGCAGTGGGCAGTCGAACGCCATGATAAAGGGTGCTGGCCAGATAGCAGAAAATCAGGCTAAGGCCGTAGACGAGGAGGCTGAGCCGCTTTCCACGGTCGCCGATGCTGCGCCGCATGAGGAGGAGCGTACCGGGCAACGCCAGCATCAGGCCGGCGCAATGACTCCAGGAACTGAACGGTTCGCGAGGATCAATGAATTCCATGCATCGCCATCCGAATGGACCTGACATTGGGAGAAAAGGCCGGGGAAGAAATATCGACCAGTTCAGAGTCGCGTGGCATTGCGGAACACCTACCCCCTCACGGCCAAGGAGCCGAACGTATTGACCGCCCATCAGGACCTCGACACCAGGACGCACACGGCCGGCCCGAAGCGCCAGTACAACCGCTCCACCTGGGATCGGGGAAGCGGCTCATTGTGTTCTTGGTGGGGAACGTGGACCCACAACGAATTCGACGGCGGGCTCGCGCAGGCCCGATGCGACCGAGACCTCGACCGCCAGGATGGAGATATCGTCTTGAAGTCTCTCGGATCCATGCCACCGCACGATCTCCTCCAGGAGTGTAGCAACGGCCCCCTGCAGCGGTCGGGACCGCCCTTGGCCGATCGCTTCCAGTAGCCGGGCGTCGCCAAACTGCACTCCGGCGGGATCCATCGCCTCGGGGACGCCATCGGAGTAGAGGTACAAGCGGTCTCCTGCCCCCAGGCGAACTGACCGTTCCTCATAGGCTTTGTCGGCCAGACCGATCGGGAACCCCTGGCTCTCCAGAATCACCGGATTGGCGCCGGAGGGCAGATGCACCGGTCCGGGGTGCCCGGCGGAGGTGTAGCGGAACTCCCCGGTCAAAGCGTTGAGGATCCCATAGACCATCGTGGCGAACTGCTCGGTCGCCGCGTCGAACGGGAAAAGCTGGTTCAGCCGGGCGGCGACCTCAGCGGGCGGCGTGATGTCGAACCGATCCCGATCGTCTCCATCCCGGATCAAGATCGGGGACGGCTCCGACGGCGGCGAGAGCAGACGGCTTAGCGTCACTGAAAGTAGGGCCGACGCGACGCCATGGCCGCTGACGTCCAGGATGTAAAGCCCGACCTTGCCATCGCCCAGTGGGATGACGTTCAGGCCATCACCGCCCAGTTCATCGCAGGGCCGGTAGATCCAGGCGAAGTCCATCCCTGGGACGCGAGGTGCCTCGCGGGGTAGGAACGTCTCCTGGATCTTTGCCGCCGCCTTCAGGTCGCGGGACATCCGGTTGTTGGCCTTCGCCAGTTGCGCGTTGGTCTCCTCCAACTCGATTTGCAGGCGGCGGAGCTTCAGGTGAGTCTCGACACGCGCGTGCAATTCTTCCATTTGAAACGGCTTGGTGATGTAATCCACCCCGCCGATGGCAAACGCCTTCACCTTGTCCAGCTGCTCGGTGAGGGCGCTGATGAAGATGACGGGGATCCCCTTGAGCTTGTCGTCGGCTTTGAGGTGTTCGCACACATCGTAACCGTTCATCTCCGGCATATTGATGTCCAGTAGGATCAGGTCCGGGGGATCGCGCCGCGCCGCCAGCAGCGCCAGCTTGCCGCTGGGTACGGGGCGGACTTTATACCCGCGGTCCTTGAGCATGCCGGCCAGAACCTGGAGATTGGCGGGGGTGTCGTCCACTACCAAGATGCCGGCGGGTTGAGCGGCATCACTCTTGGGCTTCTCAGGATTCAATGCAGGCTCCTGTTTTCGCAGGGTAGGTGATCGAACCACTCCCCGAAGCGCTCCCGGTGAACCAAGAGCCCGTGAAATGACTCGAGCAATCCAAGACCCGGTCGCGCCTGTCAATTCTGGACAGGGAAGACTCCTGTGCCGACAAGACTTAACCGGCCTTTACTGGAACAGAGCACTCGATGGTCGGATACCTCTTCCGAATTGTGATTCGGTTGCCTTTCTCATTGTGTTCGACCTCATCCACGAAGATCCGGATGAGCATCAGGCCTCGCCCACCGATCCGCTCGAGGTTGGTCGGGTCCGAGGGGACGGGCACCGTGGCGGGGTCGAAGCCAGGCCCCTCGTCCTCAACGACGTAGACGGCCTCCGCGCGGGACAGCGTGGCCTGGACATGGACCCGCCGGTCCCGGTAGGGCGGCTGCCGTCGCCGCTGCTCGCCGAGCCTCTTGAAAGCTCGCCTCGTCCTCCCGGCGAAGGTCGGAGTCTGAGTTCCAGGTTGCCGTGCTGAATGGCGTTTAGCACGGCCTCGTTCAGGGCGATCCCAACCCGTATCCGTTCGGTCTGGTCGCGGGGGTGGAGGAGCGAGGCGACTTGCTCCAGGTAGCCGAGCAGGGGTGGGACCTGGGCGGGGTCGTTGTCGAGGACGAAGTCGAGCTGGCCATTGGTCAGGCAGTCGAGCACCCGCTCCTGCTGGGGGAGGGCCCGGACAACGGCCAGGACACTCCCCACGGTCCGGACGACTTCCTGGGCCAGGTTGCGCTTGCGGACGTAGCTTGCCGCCCCCTGGTGCAGGGCCCTCGCGGCGACGTCCTCGCTGCCCATCGCGGTCATGAGGATGACGGGCAGGGCGGGATAATCGAGTCGGATCGCCTGCACCAACTCCAGCCCGTCCATCACCGGCATATCCAGATCCGTGAGGACGATGTCAGGGAGGTCGCGACGGAGCAGGTCCATCGCCACCCGGCCGTTGCCCGCGAGCGTCACGTCGCAGCCCGCGTTTCGCAGCAGAACCCCGAACTCCTCAACCTGCGAGTGGTCGTCATCGACAACAAGGATGCGCGTCATGCAGTACTCCGGGAATGGCATCGCTGGTGATCGTCGATCGGTGGAACTCCAGCTTGATCTCGTGGTCGAAATCGACGCGATGGGGGTCGTTTTGGCTTTCACCCATGAGGTGCCCCGTTCATTCTGGCAGGTGCTGATCGGAAATGCTGGTAACTCCCAACGTGAGGGTTTCGGCATTTGCCGATTCGACTCCCGGGCCGAATAAATCAAGGAGCTTTTGGTATTCAAACTGTTCGGCCAGGTGGCGCAGCCCTTGGGCAATCCGGGGATCGTGGGCTTCAACCTCGTGGATCTTTGCTAGCAACTGGTCCAGATCCGCTGTGATGACGGCTTCACGCATCGGGTCGATGAGGTCTTGCGGCCAGCCTGCCAGGGACTCGGGTGTGAGCTCGGTCGCTTCCTCCTGGGCCACGGCCGTGGGATGCTCGGCGTAAACGTACTCCACTCCCACGTGGGCGTAAATCTTCTGGAATAGCTCCTCTTCCCTGAACGGCTTGCTGAGAAAATCGTCGGCGCCGATCTTCATCAACTCCTGGCGGTTTTCGTCCATCGCACTGGCAGTCACAGCGATAATCTTGGGGCCCGCGCCGTCGGCCATGGTCCGGATTCGGCGGATCGCCTCACGGCCGTCCATCACGGGCATGCGGAAATCCATCAGGATCAGATGGGGCCGCCATTCCTCAAACTCCTGGACAGCTTCCGCTCCGTTGGTCGCCAGTCGGATCTCGAAACCAACGGGGGCCAAGAGCTGCGCCAGTAACTGGCGGTTATCCTCGATGTCGTCGGCAATTAGCACCCGGCACGTCGACTGCCCGGCCTGAAGCCTCAGGACACGCCGGGGCGTGTCTTTCGCTTCAACCGCCCGGGCCTCCCCCTCCTTCAAAGGCAGGTGAATCACGAAAACGCTGCCTTTGCCAACCCTGCTGGTTACCGTGATGTCTCCGCCCATCAGGCGAACAAACTCCCGGCTAATGGCCAGGCCCAGCCCGGTACCGGTCCCGGCTTGTTGCCCGGTCTTGGTCTGCTCGAAATGCCGGAACAACTTGTCCTGGTCGTCTGGAGAAATGCCTGGGCCCGTGTCCTCGATTTCGACCTGGAGAAAAGGTCCCGTCGCGCCCTCGTGGTCCGCGCGCACGCGCAGGCCGATGCCGCCGTGCTCGGTAAACTTGACGGCGTTGCCCAGCACGTTGATGAACACCTGACGCAGCTTGTTGATGTCGGTCACGATGTATTGGGGGACATCGCCGATCAGCTCCACCGTGAACGATAACTGTTTCTCATCCGTGCGGACACGGAACATCATCGCCAGGTCCTTGAGCAGTCCGGGCAGGTCAAACGTGGTAGGGTTCAGGGTCGTGCGGCCCGCTTCGATCTTGGACATCTCCAGGATGTCGTTGATCAGGGCAAGCAGATGCTCGCCGCTCCGGTTGATGGTTCCCAGGTACTGGCATTGTCGAGGGGTGAGGTCCTGGTCGCGGAGCATCAACTGGGAGAACCCGAGGATGGCGTTCATGGGCGTGCGGATTTCGTGCGACATGTTGGCCAGAAAAACGCTCTTGGCACGGTTGGCTTGCTGCAACGATTGCTCGTAACGTTTGCGTTCGGTGACATCGCGGGCGGCGGCGAACACTCCCTGCAGCTTCCGGTCGCGGTCGTGGAACGTAGTCGCGTTGTAGGACACCACGGTTTCCTTGCCATCCCTGGCGGCGCGGTGAGCTCGTAGTCGGTGAGTTTGCTTTCGCCCAGCACCAGCTTGATGCCGGCTTCGGCTCGCTCCGGGTTGGTGAAGTAGTCCTTGAATGGCGCGCCGATCAGCTCGTCGCGAGTGCATCCGGTGAGTGCCTCCATCTGCTTGTTCACGTCGGTAATGATGCCGCGCGGATCGGTGGTTATCAGTGCATCAATGTTAGACTCAATAAGCGATCGGGTGTAGAATTGTTGATCGCGCACGCGCTGATCGAGCACCATTCGCTCGGCTTCCACCTGCTTGCGCGGTATTATCGGTGCCGATCAACAGATAGCCGATGATTCCCCCTTGTGCGTCGCGCAGGGCCGTGACCGACACGATGGCCGGAAAGCGGCTGCCATCCTTGCGGATGTAGGTCAATTCGTAGATGTCCTCGATCCCACGCGAAGCCTTGAAAACCAATGCTTCAAAGCCCGGCGTGATCTGGGTCCCGAGCTCGGCGCTCAAGGCTTTGGCGCGCGTAATCACCTCCTGCGGATCGGAAATGTCGGCCGGGGTAATCTTGTTCATCACTTCGGCGGCCGCGTAGCCCAGCATGCGCTCGGCGCCAACGTTGAAGATTTGAATGACCCCCTTCTCGTCGGTGGCGATGCTCGAGAAGTTGGCGCTGTTGAAGATCGCGCTCTGCAAGGCCCCGGCTTTGAGCAACGCTTCTTCCGCCCGCTTCCGCGCGGTCACATCTCCCATGGCCAGGACCAGCAGCTCGCCGTGCTGGCCCACCTGGAGCTTGCGGGCGTTGAGCAGCATCACCCTGCGGCCGATGGCCGGGAAGGTGTGCTCGAGCTCGAAGTCGTCGAAGACGGAGTTCTTGGGGACGATGTCCTCGAGCAGGGTCCGCAGGTCGGGGATGTCCCACTGGCCGTTGCCCAGCTCGTAGATCAGGCGGCCCTCGGTCTCCCCGGGCGAGACCTGGAACGTCTGGTAGAAGGCGCGGTTGGCGGACCGTACGCGTAGGGTGGTGTCGAGGATTAGCAGCGGCTCGCGTACCGTGTCGACGATGTTCTGGGCGTAATTCTGAATATCCTCGACCAGCGGTCCTCGTTTCATCATGGCCATCCTTCTGCATGCTTTGAGGTCACTCCGGGGCGGCGGCCAGCGGCGGCGCGGCTCCGGCCTGGTTTTCCTGGCGTTCGATGAGACGGTCAGGAGCTTTCGGCAATTCCTTGTCCCCCGTTCATCCCGCCGCGTTCCTTCAGGCCTTCGAGAATCGCGGCACCCTCGTTGCCAAGAGACTCGAACAAATCCAGTGCCGCTTCGCGGACCCGCAGGGCCGGGTCTCCCAGGGCCTCCACCAGGACTGCGCCTGCGTCGGCGTCGTTTGATTCCGCGGCGAGGAGGGAGCTCGCGGCGATCAAGCGTACCCGCGAGTTCGTGTCCGCGACCAGTTGGTGCATGACCTCGGCGACCGCATCTGCGGGGGCAAGTTTCAGCGCCATCGCCGCGTTCATCCGCAGGCCGTCGTTGGCATCGGCTGTGCACTCGATGAGGAGGGGGATGGCCTCGGCCGGAATGGCGTCGAGCCGGGCCAGCGCGTTCGCGGCGTTTGCTTGGACCTGAACCTCCGGGTCGCGAAGGGCATCGACCAAGGCGGGGATGGCCTCGGCCGGAATGGCCGCCGCGTTCATCCAGCCTGCAGAGGCCAGTGTGCGGACGTTGACACTGGCATCTTTGAGGCCAACAGCAAAGGCCTGCGTCGTTTCCGGAGGTTGGATCATGGTGATCGCCCGCACGGCCTGTTCGCGCACGCTGACTTCCGCGGTCTGGGCGGCGTGGAGCAATGGCCCGCCCGCGGCCACGGCCGCCGGACCGAGTTTGCCGAGGGCCAGCGCGGCGTGAGCCTGGACGAGGGCGCTGTCATCCTCGAGCAGACGACGGCACAAGCCGTCAATCACCACCGGCGTGGCGCCGGCCAGCTTGGTCAGAACTCTGATCGCCTCGACTTTGACCTGGTCATTCGCGTCCTCCAGCAAAGGCGCCAGGCCGCTCAAGATCGCCTCGTTCGGCTTGTCCCACCGGCCGACAGACACCACGGCGGCGGCTCGTACCATCGGGTCGGCGTCCTGGAACCCCGTCAGGACAACCTCCACCGAGGCCGGCGTGGAGAAGCCTATCGTGCCCAGGGCGAGGATGGCCTGGCTGCGGACACCGCCGTCCTCGTCCCGGGCCGCTTCCTCGAGCGCCAGAACCGTGCGGGTCACGGCTCCGGCTCCGACCAGATTGCCGAGCGCTAGGGCGGCATTCCGGCGCACCTCCGGGTTGAGATGACCCAGGGATCGCACCAGGGCGGCGATTGTCGCGTCGTCCGACTCCCCCATCTGCCCCAGGGCTTCCGCCGCCTTGGCGCTAACCCAGTTGTCTTGGTCTCGCAGCGCCCGCACCAGGCCGGGAACGGCGGCCGCAGCAGCAGGTTCGCCGATCTTGCCCAGCGCCTCCACAGCCTTGGCGCGCACCCGATCGTTGCGATCCGTCATCGCCTCGACCAAGGCCGGGGTGGCCTCTTCGGCTGCCGCGCCGATGGTTCCGAGGGCCTGGGCCGTCTGGGCTCGCACGACGTTGTCCGGGCTGACCAGCCCTTCGGCCAGGGTTTCGGTGGCCGCTTGGTCAAGCGGTCCCACCAGGGCAATGGCTTCAGCCGCCGCCGTGCGCACTGACTCCTCCCGATCCTGGAGGAGCGGTACAAGCGCCGGGACCGCCGGTTCGGCCGCCCTCCTCAGAGCACCGAGTGCTCGCGCCGCCGTTGCCTTGACCGGAGTACTGGCGTCCTGGAGCAGCGCGACCAGTGCGGCCATCGTGGCCCCCGTTTCGCCGCCGACCTCTCCCAGTGCCTGGGCTGCCTGGCACCGGATCGTTTCGTCCGCCTCCTTCAACAAGCCGATGAGCCTGGGCGCGACCGCCGCGGCCCGCGGCCCGATCCGGCCCAGCGCCTGGGCGGCATGGATCCTCACCGTTGCCGATTCGTCCGACAGGGCAGACTCCAGGGTCGCAACAGCCAGATCGACAGGGTCGCTGGGTCGGACCGGCGCGACACGCTTCCTCCACACGGAGAACCACGTGATCCCACGCCCTTTCGAGCCACGGCGTCGGGCGAGGCTTCGCTTCGTGAGTACGTGTCCCGGCCCCGAGCTGCCGAGGTTCCCCAGGGCTTCGACCACGCTCTGCCGCACCACGTCGCTGGGGTCCTGGGCGAGTGCGGCCAACGAGGGAACCGTTTCTAGAGAGTGGAGCTTGCCAAGGGTGGCGGCTACGATGGCCCGCACGTGCTCGTGCGAGTCGTGCAGATGACGGATCAGAGCCGGGATGATCGAAGGGCCGATCGTTTCCAGGATCAACGGCAACTGGTCCCGTTGCTCCTTGGTCAGCGATGGGACCGAGCGCAGCGACCCCAGCAGCGGCCCGATGGCCAGGGTACCGTAAGTAGGCAGCGCATTTCGGGCCCGTTCGTGAATGGGCTCGTGAGGGCTCCAGAAATCGGTGATCGTCTCGGCCAGCAGTTTCCCTTGCCGCAGGGAGGCAAAGATTTGAGCAAGCAAGACCATGGTGAAGAACAACTTGAACCCGGCCAGCAAGGTCGAGGCAGGCCAAGCGGCTTGACGAACAAACGCGGCCCCTAAGATGTGGTGCGACCTGGCCAGGTCCAGCACGTCCACGATGCCCAGGATTTTCGTGAGGGCATACGCCAGGAAATCAGCATAGATCGGTTCCCTGCGCTCGTCCGCGACCTCGTACCATTCTCTGCCGATGGTCTCATAGAGGCCCTGGTTGAACAGGGCAAACCCACCGATCAAGGCCACGGTAGCGGATATCAACAAGGGAATGCGGACCTGCTTTCCGTACCGCTTCAGATTCAACGCCAGCACCTGGCCCTTGAGCGGGTTGTGGACGGCCTTGTGACCCCGTTCAACCTCATTTCGTTCCAGGTCGATGAACATGTAGGCCAGGCAGGCGATGGCCCCCATGAACAGGGTGGCCAAGCCGAACAAGACCCTCAAGGCCGGCAGTGGCCCACCTGCCACTCCTCCGACAAGAAGAAACCCGAAGACGATCGCCAGGAACAGCGGCCACGAGGCCCAAGCGAGCAGACGTTCCCAGAGCCGGAAGCCCCGTCGGATGCCCCCTCTCACGACCAGGCCGAGACCGCGCAAGACCCAGCCGATCACGCCGATCTGGTAAAGTATCCCGGCTGCCACCGCCGTCAACGTCAGCACTGCCAGCAGCAGATACGACGTTTGAGTTTGCTCGAGTTTGGCGAACCAGGAGGACTTATCCATGAACGTAGCCTTGCGCGACTGTCGGGGATTCCGGCGTCCGATGCCTCCTATGTTCTCACGTCGCAGTCCGGCGGAATGAGGGTCAGTGCCCCGGGTGTTCGGTGATCCGGCGGAAAGATCTCCTCACAAACGCCACGACCGTCCAGCCGCTCAGCATCCCGACGAAGTAGACGACGACGGTCAAGAGAGCGACGGGTTGCGAGAGCTTCCACGTCAAAAAAGTAACCGTGATGACATCCCTGTTCTGAAGGGCGAAGACTCCGATCGCCGCCAGGAAGATCAAGAAGATGACGCCCTGGATGTATCGCATCGCTGCACTTTCGCACGAGAAGGGTGATGCTATTCTCGATTCCACTGCTGAAAAGACCTGCGGCCCCACTTTGGGGACCGCCGCGACACGGTTGATCACTTCCGTTTCGGCCCGGGGGCCCCCGGACGGGCCGGCGGGACTGCAGCCGCAGCGGCTGGTGCGGCCGCGGGTGCCGGCGGTCGAACGTCGGGTTTTGGTTCATGGCGGACGGGGGCAACGCCGGGGCCCGCTGGGCGGATGGCGCGGTCGAGCTGGGGATGCGGAGGTGCAGCCGGCAGGGCGGTCCGTTGGCCCTCAGTCCGAGGGAGGGCCACGATCGGGGAACGCGGCAACTTGAGTTGCCGCGGAGTGGAGCGCTCCGCCGGCGGGGTGGCGCGGCGGGCCTCTGCCTCGCGGCGGAGCCGATCCTCGCGAAACTTGTGCAACTGGGTCGCTTGACGGGCGAACTCCTGGCGGCGGGCCGCGTCGATCCGCTCCAGCCGCGGGACATTCGGGTTGGCGACCGCGCCCGCCGCCGGAGCGGCGAGTTGGTTCAGGGGGCGGGCCAGCACGAGGTTCACCGCCGCCCTTACCGCGTTCGATCCGACCGCGGGGCGGGCAGCCAGCCTCCGCGTCTCGGCAAAAGTGTGCGGCGGGCGGGACTCGGGGTGCTCGCGCCGGTAGCTGTAGACTTCGTGAAGCTCATCCGCCCAGCGCGGGTTGGTGCGGAAGTTCTGCGCCGCGGCGTATGCATAGAGCGGGTCATAACCGTAGCGGCTTCCGTGGAAGGCGTACCACGGGTAAATGCCCGACTGGAAATTGCTCGGGGCGTAATAGTCGCCGAAGTAGTATGAGCTGTTGGAGGGCCGGACGAACAGGCTGGAGAGCAGCGCCGAGGTCACCAGGCTCACCGCCGGCGTATACCGGAAGTTTGGCTGGCCGTAGATCGGCTGCGAGAAGTACACCGGAGCGAACGGGATGCCGCGGTTCTCGAACGGATAGTCCCAGTATCCCTGGTTGGCCACGTAGCCGTTGGGCGTCCAGGAGTTCGAGGCCGGGACCCACATCCAACCGGGCTGCTGATTGACCCAGAACCCTGGCCGCCACAGGTATTGGTTAGTCTGCCAGGTCCACATCCCCGGCGCCCAGGTCGAGTCGGGCGACGGCTGCGGCGAGGCCGGCCCATTCTCCAGGCTCGGCGACGGTTCGGGCAGGTACTGGAGTTGCGCCGAGTCGACCGCGGCCCAGTAGCCGGGGACCCACTGGTTACCCCCTTCGACCTTCTGCCAGTAGCCGGGGATATATTGCCGGCCTGGGGGGATCACACGCCAGAGACCGCTGACCCAGATGAAGTCATCCCTTGCGTCGTCCCAGGCCCAATAGCCGGGAATCCACTGGACGCTGGCCCCTTCCGGCTTCTGGTCAGGCGGGAGCTCGGCGATCGGCGCCGGCGGGGCCTTGGGCACGACCTGGCCGGGCTTCGGGTCGTAGACCACCGGCTCCGCGAACGCCTCGTGGATCGGCCCCTGCGTCAGGACCTGCGCCCCTTCCAGCTCATTCAGCTCCGGCTGCTGCCAAGCTCTCGCCGTTCCGGAGAATCCCACCGCGATCCAGCCGATCACGAACATCGTCGCGCCTGAGCGCCATCGAATTTGTCTCATGGTCTCTCCCAAGCGGAAGCCGAACCCGTCCGCCTGCGGGGGAATAGAAGGTGAAGCGATGCAAGCAACTGCAATCGATTTCCATCCTCGGAATGGTGTTAACATGCTCGGATACTTTTTCTCCCCATACAGGCATTGATTGAACGCTAGCTCTCCTAAGTGAGCATGGAGTCGCAGAGTGCTTAGCCCTCTTGGAGGTGAGCCTGCACCATCCAGAGCCATTTCTCGATGCTGTGCGAGACTCGAGTGAAGGTATTGGCTGTGACGGCGTCGCCATATTCGAATGACTGACCGATGGCTTGCCGGACGTTCTTGCCGAATGAGGACAAGGCATCGGCCAACGCGGTGACTTGGTCGTGGCCCGAAGTGAGTGTCAGCGGATACTCGCGCAGTGAAGATTCGAGCCCCACAGGCTGGGTCTTCCCTTCGGCCGTGCCGACAGGCTGCGCCGCACGACCCGCGATGTTGTCAAGGTTTTGCTCGACCTCTTCACTGATCTCGTCGAAGAGCTTGTGTAGTAAGATGCGGCATGGGTCTTTCGCGTTCCGACGTGGTTGCTTGGTCTGCATCTGCAATTCGATGCAGTCCGCAAGACGGCTCCTCAGCAGCCCGATGACGTTTAACCGGGCCGTCTCCGAAAGATCGTCTTTCATGGAGTGCAATCGCATCATCATCGCTTTCTTGGAATGCTCAATCGATCCGAGTCTTGTTGGGTTCGTTTCCAAACGTCTTCGGGGGTAAAAGCCTCCGGTTCGATACTGATTGTGCCGCGCCGGAAAGGATCTGCAGGCGAGTTACTCTCCGCGTTCCTGCTTGTGGCTACTCATAGCCCGGACCATCGCCCGGCATGTCTTCTCACAGGCGAGACACAACTTCGCACAATCCTTCATCTCCGACGCCGAGAACTTGTCGCACTCGGCAGCGCACGTCTTGCATGCCTCGGCGCAGGCGGCGCAGGCGTGGGCCATGAGCGGGCTGCCGTTGGCCACGAGGTCGGATGACAGGTTGCAGAACTTGGCACAGTCGGCGACCAGGTGCAGCGCCTTGGCGTGCTCTTTCTTGCCCTGAGCCACCTGTTCGTAACAGTGGTGGAAGGTCTCGTTGCACGAGCGCGAGCATTCCTGGCAAGCCTTGATACAGGCCTCGTGGGCCTCACTGTGATGGAGTCCCTGGCGAACCGCGCCAGCGGCCCGCCCGGTCACGGCGACCAGACCGGCAGCGGTGATCCCTAGCACGCCAAGCAATTCGCGACGATCCATGGTCAGTCTCCTGATGATGAGAGATGAGGCCTCGGCGGCCCACCCGCTGTGGACCGCGTGAGGGAAGACGCCAGGCAAGATTCTCGAAAGACCTACGGGTTCTCCGCCGTTCTCACGTCGTTTCGCGAGTGCTTCACGATGACTCTCCCCGTCTGGTGACGTTGGGAATCTCCACTCCGAGGGCATTCGCCAGGGCGATCTGGTGATCCTGTTCCTGCACCAGGATGTCCCGGATATGTTCGGCCAACGCATATTCTCCCAGCGCTTCGCACTGACGTACACGCTGCCGGTAGTGATGAATCGTCTCGTTCTCGTTATCCAGGTCAAAACGCAGCATGTCTTCTGCCTTTGCTGAGGTTTTGACGGGCTTGGGCACGGCAAGCGGCATACCGCCCAGATAATCAATCTGGCCGGCGATGATCAGGGCGTGCGCGAGTTCCTCCGCGGCATGCGTCTCCAACTCGGCAGCGATGTTCATGTACTGGGCGCCCTTGAGAGTCTGCGAATAGACCACATAGGAAATGATCGCCTGATATTCGCGTGCGAGGTCGTCGTTGAGGAGAGCCACCAGGTCTTCGCGCGTAACCGTCAGGGCGATTCGGGTATCCGAGTCTTGCTTCGCCATGTTGATCTCCTGTTGTGGGGCGTAAAAAGGATTTGACGATCGACCCATCATCGTTGCTACTCGTTCATTACGCGGAAAATTCGAGCAGAAACCCCGGAACCGGTTGCGATGTCGTTTGCCATTCTGAGGAGCATTCATCGTTGCACTGGGCTGGCGGCGGTCATTATCGCAGTTTCTCCGGGGCGGATTGGTATCTCGGCCGTATTTGGGCCGTCTTTGCGTCCCCCCGGCGCACCGCGATCGCGACTGGGGCTGCCCCGATGATGGGCGTGACGGCTCAGACCGCGACCTCCAGCTCGGCGGCCTTCGCGTGGGCGCGCAGGGCCTCAGCGATCGGGCTCAGACGCACTTTACCCAACGTCCCCTCCCGCCGCGGCGCCGAAGCCAGCAAGGTCGCGAACGCCGCATGCACCGCCAGCACCACACCGACCTGCGCTACGAACCGCCGCGTGCCCGTCACATTGCCGTCGTCCACACCCCAGAAGATTTTCAGTCGCGCGTTGACCCGTTCCACCGACGTCCGACCCTTGTACATCCGCTCGAACTTCTTGGTCGCGCGTGGTAAGGATGGGAACCGCCGCGGGTCCAGTTCGTGATCCACCCGCACCGTCTTGCCGTACGACTTGCCCGCGTTGCACACCGGCGACATCGGGCAGTCCCAGCCCTCGTGCATCGCCGGGCAACGGTACTTCAGCGTCTGCCGCTGGGGCTCGTAGCCGATGTAGGCCATCTGGTGTCGCACAGGAGGTTCACTCACTTTATTATAACAATATACTGTGCCGGATTCATCGTAGACCACGTTTGAGGTGCCATCGTGCCCCGGCAGCATCCGCTCCGGCTCGGACTGCCACAGTCCCCGCATCTGGATCAGTGGCGTGATGCCTTCGTCAGAGAGAAGCTTGTGCACGTCTTCACTATCGGCGGCCTTGTCGTAAGCCAGACTCGCAATCCGCTTCGCCGGCAGGTTCGCCTGGGCCTGTCCCAGCACCACCGGCAGCGTCTCGCCATCGCCGGCCTTGGTATCGGTGATCTGGTAGGCCAGCACCACTTCGTGCTTCACGTCCACCACCAGGTGCAGTTTGAACCCGAACCACTCGACGACCTTGGTCACGTTGCCTTGGTCGTCCTTGTACTCCTTGCGACCCCCGCTGGCTTGGGGCAGCCCCTCGTCGATCTCCTCTTGCGCAGCCTCCGCGGGCTTGCGCCGCGCCGAGAGAGCGGTGGCGTCACCGGCGGTGTCACGGCCCAGGTCGGTCACCGCAAGGCCCAGGCGTTTGATCAACACATTGAAGACCTCCTTCAGGAGCGTGCGGTGCGGCTCTTGGCCGAGAGTTTCCTCGAACCGCGACATGTTCCATTTCTTGGGCACGCCGCTCTCCGATTCGATGCCGATGACGCGGCGCAAGCCCTCGTTGCGGAGCAGTTCGGCGAGCATGGCCTCGGTGGTGAGGTGTCGCAGGGCGATGCGTAAGACGAGGACGCCCCAGAGCACGCTCACGGGGTAATCGTTGCGTCCCTTGCCCCTGGCGTTGCGCAGCGAGGCCAGCAGTTTGGCGTCGGGCAAGGCGGCCAGGAGATCCCTGATGGTTTGCAGTGAGGGACTGTCTTCCAGGCAATCCCAGGCGAAGAGCGGTTTGGCGGCGTAGATGATCATCATGGCAGGTCGATCCGAACAAGCCGGTAGTGCCGAAGGGAACCCATGCCAACTACTACGCAACTAATCCCCGAACCGTTGGGCCGGTGGTCGAAAAATCGTGAAAAACTTGACTTGGCGATGCAAAGTGGCGGAAAAAACGTAGGCAAGTGGGGGAACGCCCCAAGAGGCCTAGCCATGGAGCGTGTGTTTCAAAGGACTTGCGCGCACCGCAACCACCTCGAAACCCCGAGAGGATGCTGCACGTCAATTGCTCCAGGCGGTATAATGCTTGCTCTCCCGCCGGTCCCAAGAACGAAGGATTCAAATGCTCAGCGAGTTAGCAGCATCCCTCTCATCAAGATAAGGCTGACTGGAAGCGATGCATTTGCGACCAGGCGACTCAGCTTGCTTTCGACCACCTGAGCGGGACGCAACTTCAAACGCTCATCGACGACGAGAACTTCCTCTAAAGAGCCCAGGGCTGGTAATTCCGTTGGATGGAAGGGAATCCTGGATTTCGCATGACGAACGTCGATCGAGCATGCGCCTCCCGGCACCGCGGAGGTATTGAGAACGGGGGACAACACGCTGTCACTCTGAATCATAGATCTGAACCTTCCCATTCGAATCTGGAAGAAATAGTGAGAGATGTTGAAGGTCCATCAGGTTCCCGAGAGAGCGACAGCCTCCTGATTCTTGCCGATGGCCGGAAGAAATCCGCACGGGGCGAGGGCGAACTCAAGGTTTGACGGCCTCGTCAAGGGCGCGTCCCGCCTTTTCCGTGGGGCCCGGTGGATTGATTGCGTCTTTGGCGTTCTGAACGCCTTTGTCGATGCTCGCCCCGGCGCGCTCGGCCGGCCCCTTGGCCTCACATCCGCCGAACGCCGCGAATGCCCCCAGCAGCAGTAAAGCCAGGGGCGCGACTCGATGCTTCCCTTCCTTCCACATCCGAAAACCTCCTCGAAAAAGCCGTGCGACACCCGCGGGCCGGAAGGCACGCGGAGCCGCACGACGAGATCCAACGACTCTTTCTCGGCTGCCCAATCTGGACGCCCACGACGCTGTCTGGGTGGTTCAGATTCGGGGCTTCGCCTCCGAACAGGCGACGAGGCCTCGCAGGATTGGCTCCAGGCCCACCAAGGTTCGGGCCCGATAATGGGGCCTAGAACCTGTGCGCCGTGCCCACCAACGAGTATCAGACAACCGCTCCCCGTCCCCTGCCGAATATCAGAGAGATCACGAACAGCGCCAGGAAGATAAACAACAGGACCTTGGCGATCGTCGCCAGAGTGCCGGCGAGAGCGACGAAGCCGAGGATGCCGGCCAGCAGGGCGAGGATCGCAAACGTAATTGCCATTCCAACCATTGGACACTTCCACTTCTTGAACTTGGATTGGAGAGACGAGCCTACCGCATCAGTTGCAGTTGAGTGGCTGCGAAGCAACCGTTGAACGACTTTGAGCCGATCACGAGGACCGGGCTCCCATGGCAGAGATTCTCACTCAAGTCTTCCAGCCAGAGTCGGTCAGAGACCAGCGACGCTTTTGCCTCTACGATGACCAAGTCTTTAGGGTGCCCTCGCGGGGCTATTTGCAGAACCAAGTGGGCACCGGCATCCGCAGACCTCGCGGACTCGACCCACGAGTCCACGATCGCGCCTGCGACGAAACATTCGGATTCCGTCCCGATACACTCCTCTGGCGCTTCACGATTCGCGCCGACAAGAGCTTGCATCTTGACGCCATCCCGCCAGGTTCGAAACATACGCATGGAAGATGTAGGCTTGAGAATGAACGGGTCATGACGATGAGGGACCTCGGCGCTTCCCCGTTCCCCCTCTCTTGGCTACTTCTTGGCCACGGTGATCTTGGACTCGCTCGTGGCGTCGGGACCCTTGATTGGGTGTCCCGTCACCTTGACCGTGAAGTCGCCCAACGACGCGTCGGCCGTAGCCTTGAGCGTGGCTTTCGCTTCCGTGTCCCCGTGCTTGATCGTTGGGCTGGCGGATTCAATAGTTACTCCTTCGGGTCCGCCAGCGAACTTCAGTGTGACGTCCCCCTCGAAGTTTTTGCCGCGCTCGATACCGATCGCGACTTCTTTCGTCTCTCCCTGGTGGAGGGTGGTCGAACATCCGAGGCACGCTCAGCTTGAACGTGTTTTCCGCCTCTCCGTAGGCGGGTTGCTTCTGGGGCGGGTTGGTGATTCCCGATCCCCCCGGCGTGCCCTGATTGCACCCGGTGAGCGTAACGATCGCCAAAGCGAGTAAACCAGCGAATGAAGTTTTCATGGGTAATCACCTTTCTCAGAGCCGCCCTCGCTCATGCTTGCTTCTCAGTAGGAGCAGGGGCGGAACAACTGCCCGAAGGCCGTGAGGCGAAAATGTCCCGAGCCCTCAATGGAGCAGCCTTACTTCTCCGTTGCTGATGCGCGGTGGCTTGGTGGTCATCGAGTCTGTGATCATTCGTTCCTTATCGGCGAGATTCACAGCTTCAACTTCTCAGAGAACTCGTTGAGTTCTTTCTCGGCCTGGTCCTTGGCGTAGCCGTACCTTTCTTGGAGCAGGCCGGCGAGTTGGTCACGCTTCCCGGCGATGGTCGTCAGGTCGTCGTCGGTGAGCTTGCCCCATTTCTCTTTCACTTTGCCTTTGAACTGTTTCCAGTCGCCTGCGATCTGATCCCAATTCATGACGTAACTCCTTGGAAGAAAGTGTCGGATACCTGAGCAAGTCTTGCTTTTCACGCTGGGATTGTGGTACGGGGATTGCGGGCGGAGTCTAGGTCGCAACATCACGTGGGAAACGCGATCTTGACCAGGATCATTCGCTCAGATCCATCTCGAAATCGCGCAGCCTGATGGGCGAGTCAAGGGCGCTTTCTTCGAGGCTTGGCTTCTCGTAAAGCCTGGCCCAGCGCTTTTCGCTGTCCCCTGAACCGCACAGCCGGCCGTTCTGTTCGTTTGCACGTTGGCATTCGATGCAAGTATTAGTGTACGGCAGGGCATGGAGCCTCGTGGCCGCGATCTTGACGCCACAATACTCGCACGTTCCATAGACCCCTTCGACGATTCGTTGGAGGGCGTGCTCGATATGTTCGAGCTCACAGCTCTCGATCTCTGCGAACCGCGAGTTGAGTTCGGCGCTCGCGGAGTCGAGCGCTGCGTCAACGGTGTCTCCCACATCATGCGTGGCGGTGAACCTACGATGGCTTTCCCAATCACCCGCCAGGATATTGCGGAGTGAATCACGGCGGGTGACCAACCGTGAGTAAAGTCGAATTAAAGCGTCTTTCCGGGCCATTTCTCATCCTCCTTCCATCAACTGCCATCGCGAGAATTCTTGCCGTCAAGTCATGATTGGCCACGGCGTTGCGACCGGAATCACGGTCTCCCAGGAGAGAGCACTGGCATCGTGCCGAGGGAGTCCTTTCGGTTTCCTGCAATTCCCGTTCTGTTCCGGGAGCGTTTGCCTCTCCCTCCGCTGAGCTGGTGCCGTTGGGAATCTCCATTCCAAAGGCGTTCGCCACGGCGATCAGGCTGATGCCCCTGGTGAAAAAGGACGTCTCAATCCGGTATCTGCCAGAGATCACGACCATTCGGTGTAGGAGCAGCCAAGAAAAAAAGCCGACGTGGCCGAACACCCTGGGGTATTCGACCACGTCGGCCTACTCGTCAACGAGCCCTCCAGCTAAGCCGGATTGCCCTTCATCTAGTCGTCCGACCAGTTGGATTCAAGTCTTCATCGGAGCCGACTGCCATTGCCGACCGGCTCCCTTACGCTCTCATTGTCCCGCGCAGCGAGGGAATCGCAAGCGAATTCTCTTGAGACCTTTGTAATAACCCCGATACGACACGAGGACCGGCGATACCAGTTCGTTCGCCGTCGTTAGAAGGTGGTGCGTGAGACCCTCACCTCGTATCGACGGCACTCTTCAGATTCCTCGGAGACGCAACGCACCTCAAGATCGCCCGTGGAGATAGTTCATCAAGTGCTGGTTTTCAGCCTCGACCTGAGCGTGAAGCGCCTCGATCAGGTCACCGACGGAAATCAACCCGACAAGGTTGCTGCCATCGACCACTGGCAACTGACCGACGTGGTGTTTGGCCATCTTGGTGATGGCTTCTGCTAAGGTAGCCTTCGGGCTGCAGGTGACGGGGTTGGGGGTCTCGACTTCCTTGATGAGCTTGTGATGGAACCGCTCGAAGTCGTAATGGTTGCCGAGAATCACGTCGCGTTCGGTGAAGATCCCAAGTAGTTCTCCTGAGGCCCCGGCGACAGGCAGTGCGCTGATATTGTGTTCGACAAACAGAGCCAGTGCCTCCTCGACCGTCGCCTCGGGTCCGATGAAAATTAAGCGTCGCCCTTTCGCCTTGAGAACATCGCCGACGAGCATCGCGGGCCTCCCCACTCAAACCGGCTCGACTCCGGTTTGACCTCTCGAAACGGACTTTCTTCTAAGAGTCATTGTCCGGGCCGGAGCGGGGAAAGCAAGTGAATTATTTTACGTTCTTTTGTATCATAAACTCTAGATGACCGAAAGACGGAGGACCACGATCATGCCGTTGCGGGACCCTCGTCCCTCTCTTGACGACTCGACCGGTGAGCACCACGCTATCGCCGATAGGAATCCGCCTCGAGTGGGGATCAAGTTTGCTGCCCTGACCGACACGGGCAAACTCCGCGGAAACAACGAAGATCATTTCCTGGTAGCCAGGCTCTCCAAGTCCATGCAGATCTGCAAGACCAGCCTGCCCGGAGAAGGCAAGACGCAGTTCTCCGAGGAAGAGGGCTACTTGATAGTGGTCGCCGACGGCATGGGCGGCGCCGCGGCCGGCGAACGCGCCAGCGCCTTGGCAGTCGAGAGCGTCGAGGCGTTCGTCCTGAACACGCTCAAATGGTTCCTTCACCTGAGCGGTCACGACGAGGTCGCCCTTCTGGCCGAACTTCGGCAGAGCCTGGAACGTGCCGATCGGACCGTGATCGAGCGCGCTCGGAGCAATGCCGCCTTTCACGGCATGGGGACCACCCTGACGATGGCTTACAGCGTTGCCACCGACCTGTACATTGTCCACGCCGGCGACTCGCGGGCCTACCTGTTCCGCGATGGCGAACTCGAGCAGTTGACTAGCGACCACACGTTCGTCCAGGCCCTGATCGACGGCGGCTCGATCTCGCACGAGGACGCTAAGCGGCATAATAGGCGCAACATCGTGACCAACGTCATCGGAGGCCCCCGCGAAGGCGTCTTTGTCGAGGTCCACAAGCTTGCCCTGATCGACGGCGACACCTTGCTCTTCTGCACCGACGGCCTGACCGAACCCGTCAGCGACGACGCGATCGCCAGGGTCCTTGAACATCATTCCGACCCCGAGGACTCTTGCACTCGCCTGGTGGACCTGGCCCTCAGCCGAGGAGGGCCCGATAATGTGACCGTCGTCGTCGCACGTTATCAAATCGACCGGTAACATATAACTTGATAGCATAATCAGTTCAATATGCTATATGGGGACGACCTCATTGGAGTCCTGCGAGTGCAAGGGAGACGAACGGGTGGAGGACGGTCGAACGTCCCGAACAGGGCCATCATCTATCCCTACTGCTTGAATAAATCAAGAAATTTTGTTATGCTCCTTTTCATAAGGAGCCAAATCATGAACAATCAATATTTTGGTGATCCGCAATTCACCGACGAGATCACCAAGCGCACGCCGCCCGATATCGACCGCTTCGAAGACGAGGGGGGGCCTGGCCCGGAAGCTACCCGCCACCAGCGACGGGAGAACCCGACGGAAGTTGCCCAGCCCGAAGTGCCCTTATCCGTCGAATGTCCGAGATGCGACGGAAAGGAAATCGGAGGGAAATCGGCAGAGGGGGCGTGCGCTTCCGCCGACCCGAGCCAGGTGATCGTGACGGCCGGTGCCACGGCCCACTCCGTTCAGGTCCATCACCACGGCATTCCCGAGCTCCAGTCGCACGGCGAATCGCCCGAGTCGGCCACAGTTAACCTAGCTCAGAACCTGGCTCGCGAGATCGACGGCGCCGTTGACGATCTCCACCGTGAGCCACTCGAGCGGGCGCTTGACGATGTCAAGGCCTCCATCGAGGGAATCTCTTGACCTTCCCATCCTCGTGCACGATGATCCGAGGCGCGTCCCGCCTTTGGGTTAGCCCTGCCGGACGGGAGCGCGTCGGCCCACGGACTCGAGGGGGTAGCCGAGAGCCACTCCTCGCCAACTAGCTCGGACTCGAGATCAGACAGGGTGAGCGGCGTGGCTCGAGACGCGATCCCGGGATCACGGGAGCCACCATGAAACTCGTAATCGTCTCGAACCGCCTCCCCGTGTCCCTCACCGAGAAAGAGGGCCGCCTGGAGTTCACCCAGAGCCCCGGCGGCCTGGCCTCGGGACTGCGGACCTACCTGGAGTCCCCCAGGTCGGCGGCGGGGGCGGGTTACGCTTGGGTCGGCTGGCCCGGCCGGGCCGTCGCGCCGGAGCAGCAGGCCGAGGTGACGCGCCGCTGCCGCGAGGACTTCTCGGCCCGGCCCGTGTTTCTCACAGCTGAGGACACCGAGAGCTTCTACGAGGGCTACTGCAACCAGACGCTCTGGCCGCTGTTCCACTACTTCCCCGCGCTCGTCTCGTTCGACGAGGGCCCTTGGGCTACTTATGAACTCATCAACGAAGTGTTCTGCGATGCCGTCCTGGAGGAGGCAGGACCGAACGACATTGTCTGGGTCCACGACTACCACTTATTGTTGCTGCCGGCCATGCTCAGGCGGCGCCGGCCCGGCCTGAAGGTGGGCTTCTTCCTGCACATCCCCTTCCCCTCCTATGAGCTGTTCCGCCTCGTGCCCGACCGCTGGAGACGCGCGCTGCTAGAGGGGATGCTCGGGGCTGACCTCGTCGGGTTTCATACCCACGACTACGCCCAGTACTTCCTCAAGAGCGTTCGCCGCATCCTCGGCTATGACCACGAAATGGGACGGGTGATGCTCCCTGACCGGCTGTCCCGGGCCGAGACCTTCCCGATGGGCGTCGAGTTCGAGACCTTCTCGGCCCGGGGGGCCGAGCCGGAGGTCACCGGCAAACGCAACGAGCTGCGTGGGACAATCGGCGGGGGGAAGGCAGTCCTGTCGATCGACCGGCTCGATTACTCCAAGGGGATCGCCAACCGGCTGCTGGCCTACCAGGCTTTCCTGGAGGCCAACCCCGATTGGCGGGGCCGGGTGGTGCTGCTGATGGTCGTCGTCCCGTCGCGCACTGGGGTCGAGGACTACCAGCGGATGAAGGCCCGGATCGACGAACTGGTGGGAGCGGTCAACGGGACGTACGGCAGTCTGGAGTGGACCCCGGTCCTCTACCAGTACAAGTCGTTCCCGCAACAGGAGCTGGTTCCTCTCTACGGCGCTAGCGACGTGATGCTGGTCACGCCGCTGCGGGACGGCATGAACCTGGTGGCCAAGGAGTACGTCGCCGCTCGGGCCGACGGTCGGGGGGTGCTAATCCTCAGCGAGATGACCGGCGCCGCCAGCGAGTTGGGTGAGGCGGTCCTGGTCAACCCCAATGACATCCCGGAAATGGCCCGCGCCATCGCGACTGCGTTGGAGATGCCCGAGGAGGAACAGGCGAGGCGCATGACGGCCCTGCGGGACCGGTTGCGACGCTACGACGTCGTGCGCTGGGCCGACGACTTCCTTGAAGCCCTGGGCGAAGACCGCTCGCGACTGGATCGGCGCATGCTGTCCCCCGCGACGCGCGCAGGGATCGTCCGCGAGTTCCGGTCGGCAGGCCGACGCCTGCTGCTGCTGGACTACGACGGCACTCTGATTTCCATCAAGCCGACGCCTGAGCAGGCCGCACCGGCTCCCGGGCTGCTGGCGATGCTCGGCCGGCTGGCCGGGCTGGGCGACGTGGTCATCGTCAGTGGCCGTCCCCGCGCGACGCTCGACGCCTGGCTGGGGCGACTTGACCTGGCGCTGGTGGCCGAGCACGGGGCGTGGGCCCGCGAGCGGGGCGGGGATTGGGCCGTGACGGGGGCCTTCTTCGACGACTGGAAGCCCGGGGTCCGCGACCTGATGGAGCGGTACGTTGACCGACTGCCCGGGGCGCGGATCGAGGAGAAGGAGTTCGCGCTGGCCTGGCACTATCGCCTGGCCGAGCCCGACCTGGCGGCGCTGCGGGCGCAGGAGCTGAGCGACCATCTGATCGACCTGACCGAGACAAGCGAGCTGCGGGTCATGCACGGGCACAAGGTTGTGGAGGTCCGGCCGTCAGGGATCAGCAAGGGGACGGCCTGCCAGGCGTTCCTCTCCCGGGGCTACGACTTCGTGCTGGGCGTAGGCGACGACGCCGCGGACGAGGACCTCTTCCGGGTCCTGCCGTCGTCGGCCTACTCCATCCGCGTCGGCCTCACCCAGTCGTACGCCCGATTCAACGTCGCAGAGCAGGCTGAAGCCCTCGGACTGATCGAGGCCCTCGCCGCGGTCCCTCCAGTCGGCCCCGCTCCATGAATCGGCGGGCCGTACCCGAAGATCACAGCGACCTCCTTAGCTCTGTACAGGTTGTCGAGGAACCGCCCCAGTTGGCTATACGCATCGGCGAAATCCTGATACTCGGACAGAACGACCTCCTCTTCTTCGATGGTCCGCATCCGGCGCTCTGCTTACCAATTCTCCTCCGGCTTTCCGACCGCCGCCATGCTGATCGCCACACCGTGGCCGGTCAAGAGGTCTGTTTTCGGCGTGGCGCCGGACTGCACACCCTGCTCGGAATGGTGGACTTCGTGGAGGCAGCCCCTTCGCGTCGCCCGCCTCGAGGCCGTCAGGGTAAGACCTTGATCGAGAGCACGGCCTAACTCTCAGCCCCGAACGCGGAGTCCGCCATTCATATCTCCAAACACGCATTACACAAATACCTAAAATAAATAAGCTTTTCAATAGTTATTCATTAACAGATCTAAGGTAGTCTGTCAAAATGAACTGAAGACTGCGTCATCGGCTTCGCCCCATCTATTCCAGACGGGTCGGGGCCATAAGTCCGGCAAAACGATTGAGTTCCCCCTGTTGGCAGATTTACCTGATGACTACGCTGTTCGTTCTTCTAGGTGGTTGGACGCTGATCGGTCTCGTGACGGGCGCCATCGCTTGCCCACGCCACCCCGGTCCTGACTCGATGGGATGGATGGGCACCCTAATTGTAACGATCGCTGGTTCTTTGCTCGGCGGCGCCGCCTACCTCCTCGGGTTTGGCGTCTCCCCAACCCAGGCGGCAGGCTGGATCGCTTCCGTCATCTGGTCGATCGCCTTCGTCTCTATCCCGGCTTTCACTGGTCGTGCTCAAAGGGGTACCTGAGTCGGTCAGGCCGGATCCCAATTTACGTTTGAGGCCGCCTCCCTCGTAATAATAAACCATCACATTGACGTTCTGCTTGAGTACGCTCGATTGGTACGCCTCGGTCGTTATGACGGCAGTGAGGTCAGGGCCGATCTTTTTCCTTGCTATCGAATCAAGATGGCGCTGCTCGAATGCGGTCATTGAACCACGCTGATGGCCGGGTCTTCCTACACCCGGAACAATGGTCATATCTGAACCATGCCCTAGCTGCCAGTCTGCTGGGACGATAACTCGATCCGAAAGAGAAGCAACGAAAATTTGCAGTACTGCGGTTTCGTTACTGGGCGATGACTGGCGGTTTGGCTTGGAGGCTACCAAGGACAAGACATTCGGACGACTCTCACTGATTCTTGGCATGTCTCCTACCTTTTTTATTTGCCTTGATCGAATTACCTTACTCCAAGCCGTTTCCGAACAATCACATCGTAAGGAGATTGATCTCTCGGGGGATCGCTGGTGGTCACATATGATTGACTCCAAAAACAGTAGGCCATTATGGAGGTTGTCAGGACCCGGGCAATTCGTTCTTGCCGCCTGGATGGCTTCGGTGATTACACTTGCGGTCATGGGCAAGGAGCCAGCTCCGGGGAAGGAGCCACCGACGTTTACCAAGGACGTGGCTCCGATCATTCAGCAGAAATGCCAGAATTGTCATCGCCGTGATCACGTCGGACCTTTCGCCCTGGAGACGTATGAGCAGGTCCGGAAGCGCCTGGGGATATCGCCACGGTTGCCGGGGAACGGCTGATGCCGCCCTGGAAGCCCGAACGCGGGGTCGGCCCGAAGCTCAAGCACGACCAATCCCTCTGCGCGAGGAGATTGCCATCCTCGAAGCCTGGTCCGAAGCAGGTGCCCCGAAGGGTGATCCCAGGCACATGCCGCCGCCGCCCCGGTTCCCTGAGGGTTGGAAACTGGGGACGCCGGACCTCGTACTCGAGCCGGCGGAGAGCTTCTCGATCCCCGCATCGGGTCCGGACACCTATCGCTGCTTTGTAATCCCCACCAATCTCGCGCGGAATACCTACATTTCGGCATTGGACATCTGGCCGGGGAATCCTCGGGTCGTGCATCATATCAACGCATTCCTCGACCGGAGCGGCGACGCCCGGAAGAGGGACTGGGCCGAACAGGGGCCGGGATATACCTCGTTCTCGGGGCCGGGCATCGAGGCTTACGAGGATCTGAGTTTCTGGGCGGCTGGGCACGAACCAAGCCATTTTCCTACGGGGATCGGCCAGCGCCTGTCCCGTCAGTCCGACGTGGTTCTCCAGATCCATTACCATCCCACCGGCAAGCCCGAGGTGGACCGGACGCGCATCGGAGTCTATTACTCGCGCGAGCCGGTCAAGCAGGCGCTCCACTGGAGCACCGTGTCGAACTCGGATTTTCATCTGCCGGCGGGCGACCCGAACGTCGAGGTCAAGGCGAGTTGGCTCATCCCCGTCGATGTTGAGGTCTTGGCAATCTCCCCCCACATGCACCAACTTGGGCGCGACATGAGTATGTCGGTGACAGTCTCCGAATGGTCACAAGCAAGACTTGATCAATATCCCGGTCTGGGATCCCTCCTGGCAGAGCGCCTATTTCTTCCAGCAGCCGATTCCCGTGGTTCGGGGCTCGGTCGTCAAGGTGATTGCCCACTACGATAATTCTGCCCATTCGCGCAACCCGAACTCTCCCCCCAAGCGCGTCAATTGGGGCTATACTGTGAACGACGAGATGTGCGAGGGCTTCATCGCCGTCGTGAAGAAAGGCCAGGATTTGACCCGTCCCGGCGCAACAGACGACCTCGCCGAAGTCTTCGGCAAGCAGCGCATCAGGAAGATGGTCAAGAAAATGGCCAAGCGGTCCCGCTAATCCCTTCTCCTCGAGGATCGCGGTGACTCAATTGCGGGTTGCTATCAGAGTCAAAAGGGAATGCTTTCACGACTCCTTGCTGGAATGGGTCGGCGGGAATTTCTGCCCCGAGAAGTTCTCTGTGTATGAGGTGAATAAGGAACTTCGGAAGGGCTGATCTGAGATGAACATGCTGCTTCTGCCGTACATTTTCAACATCCTGGTCCTGATCCCTGTCGGCTTGACGATGCCGTTTGGGGGAGCGGCGGGCAGGCGGGTGCTATTCCAGGGCAAGCTACCGGAAAGTGCCGAGATGCGTACGATCTCCGGCTCTGCCTGGACTGTGATTGTGATTGGCTCGGTGATCGGGCTGTTCCACCCGGTCTCGATGTCGCCGGTCCTGTTGATCCAGGTCATCTACACCTCAGTCTGGCTGGTCGTTTTCGTCCTGCCCCTCTTAGTGCGTGGTCAAGCCAACGATGTCCCCTGGGGCATAGCCGGGACGTTCGTGTTCATCATTCTGACTTATCCCTGGCTGATTCCTTGGGGAAAGGTACTCGGCGGGTGATCCATTGAGAAGCTCGCTGTTTGACGAGACGAGGCACGGGGAGACAGCGGTCTCATGGGAATCCACTCCCGTCTGATCTTCCCTGTTGTGCGATTGGGCAATGCGGAATTCCCTCATATCTGTCCTCCACAGGGAGTCGCTTTCCGAGGTGGATGGAGAGATACTGAAGATCGGGTTCGGGACCGGGCTGAACCTGGAATACTATCCAGAACACGTCCGTCATCTCACAGCGGTTGATCCAGACGTCGGGGTGTCACGCCTTGACCTGTGCGGAGTGCGCCAGCTGGGAGGGACCAAATCGCCTCGGAGTGATTCCTCTCGTTGACCGCGAGGGTGCGTCATTCTCAGTGGAAGTTGACCCCGCAAGGGAGCGGACTCGGTATAGCCTTGGAAGGGTTGGATCCAAAGGCACTGTGACACGAATCCCGCTAACGGGTCCACTTCTCCGAGACGCCAAACAGTTGCAGGTTGAGAATGAGCCAGTTGTCACCCTGCTTGGTTCGCACTTGGATGAAGGGTATTGGATGCTCATCGGCGACGTCGAGAATGAACCTTCCGCGAATCACTAACAGATCAGGGCCGACGAAGTGGGCGTCCTCGACGACGTTGCGACAATGGGTAGACGAGGAGCGATTCTTGAAAAGATCCGCGTAGAGCTTGTGAATGTTTGCTCGGCCACGTCCCGTTTCGGTCTTGAGCGCTCCCGTGGTGCTGTCCTTGCTGTAGGCGGTGATTTCCGCGTTTTCGGCGTAGCTTGCCGCCATCGCCGCGGCATCCCGGGAATCGAAGAGCACTGCACCCCTGGTCAAGATGTCCTGGGCGAGGCTCTTGGCATCCTGCGTCGAGTCAGAGGGGGAGGCGAGGAGCAAAGCGGCAGCTAGTGGGTAGCGAAGAAAGTAATGCAAGGAATTCAGAGGCCGTGTTTCTCAATCCACTTTCTCATCTTTTGACTCGACCATGTCCACTCGAACGGATGGGCATACAGGCGATTGTACTCCGGCCAGGCTTGTCCCACGTAATCAATGAATTCGGCGCGGCTGTGCCACGACCCCCGCTTCAAGTAGTGGTAGCCGAACGCGCCGAGCAACAATTCCGCCTGGTCGAGCCACGAGGCGCGGACCGGGGTAAAGCGACTCCGCCACCAACCCGAGCAGCCCGCCAGATAATCCCTCGTCTTGGCCGCCGTGTGGGTCGGGTCGTTATCATGGATCAGGTAGATCCCTCGCAGGTGACGATGCCGATGGCGGAACGCCTTCAACTCCCGGACGTAGCGCTCGGCGCTTTTGGCGTCGAAGCACGCCGCCTCCATCCGTCCGTTGTGGACGATCAAGAAGACCAGGATGTTGACCGTCCCGTGCCGCGTGTAATCGAACTCGCGGTGCGCGATCGAACCGGGGATCGATGGCCGGATCGGATGGCGCTCCAGGACCTGGAAGTTGGGCTTCTCATCGGCACAGACCACCCAGAAGCCTCGCCGGGCCAATCGCTCGGCGTAGGCGTAGCACCAAAGGATCTTCTCGCGCGCTGCTTGAATTGGGCGTCGATTTGAGATGTCCTCCAATACCGAGTGCGATGCGGTTGGAGGTCCACCTGATTGAGGATGGCTTGGATTGTCCGGTCGCTGATGCGCGAAACGATCCCATCTTCGACCGCTTGGCGGGCCAGATCCTGGCTCGTCCAGTGGGTAATGTGCAAGCCCTTGGCGATCGGCTCCAAGCAGGCCAACTGAACGATCTGAGCGCGTTGCAGGGGGGAAATCCGGGCCGGTCGCCCGGTCCGTTGGGGCGGTCGCAGGAGCTCGGGTAAGCCCGAGACCTCATAGCGGCGGCAGATTCTCCAGACGGTTGACGGATCGCATTGGGTGCGGAAGGCGAGAGATCCGACCGGCTCCCCCGCGGCGACGGCCAAGAGGATCTGAGCCCGTTGGATCTGAAACCAGGGCAATGATCGACTCCGAGCGATCTGTTGGAGGACCGGGACATCGTGGTGGGCGATCTCCAAGGGACGAGGTTTTCGGCCACGCATGGGTCGGCTCCGAGGGCTGGGGGAAGGCATCAGTCCCAGCTTACCGGCCGACCGGAATTTCTTGCATTACTTTCTTCGGACCCCACTAGGGCCGCCACCGCCTCCACGGGGAGTCGGTCCCGGAGGGCATGGAGCACAACCTGAAGCGCGCGGTAGGCTCGACCGCGGTCCTGCCAGCCTAGGTCCTCCATCAAATCCCTGAGCCAGAGTTCAGTGGTATGAAGAGTCGTTTCGATGGGCGCGAATGTAGCCAGGCTCATCTCTTATCCTCCTCTTATCGGAACTGGACTCTGGCGAAAACGCTGGGCATCGAGGATATGCTGGAACAGCGTTACATCGCATGAAGTCCCTCCAGCATAGAATGGAATCGTCGCAGATGCCTTCCCCGCGTCACGATTCAGATGTTTGACTTCTTCTTGACTTCGCGGAACTGCGGTGGCTCGGCCAGGGTGAAGATCACCACCTCTTCACCGGTTGTGGTGCTGATGTCGTGGTGCATGCTCAGCACCGTGATGCCGGTGAGCTCCTGGATCATCGCGTCCATGAGCGATCGCCCGGTCTCGAAGAGATGGGTCCGTACCTGCTTGAGCAAGTCTCTCCCCTTGTCGACCGGAAGCGACTTGGCCAGGTGCTGTTCGGCCGCGGTGAGAACGCCTTTGAGTCTCACCACGACAAGATCGTCGATCAAATGCGTGTGGATATCACTGGGTCCCCGCCCCATGTATTCCTGTTCGAACCGACTCATCCCCTGGGAGATGGCAGCTTCGATTTCCCCCTGCGTATTCATGGGGACCTCCAATCCGTTCCCTCTCGCAGTCGAGAGGCCGCTCGCTTGATTCTCACCTGATGGCGAACGAGTCCGGATTGTCAGTGCCTCGGTCGTCGAGGCCCTTCCACCTCCATGATAAGCGATACCGAAGGAGGGTTCACCTGCTTTCCACGTCCCGCGCGGCACGAAGTGCGGCGTCAGAGAGCGTCTGTCGATTCACGTTCGGCTCCGTTGAAAACTCGAATCCAGGTCGTCCGACGACTAGGCGTGGGGGCCGCTCCCGGGGCCGCCCCAGCTCTGACCAATACGGGCGAAGTCGATGAAGCCGCGCTCAGGGTCAGCGCGGAGAAGCTTCACCCGCACCTGATCCCCGACGTCGAGCCCTTCTCCACCCTGCTCGACTCGGCCCTCGACGGGCGGGTCGAAGACGCGCACCCACGTTCCCTTGGGCGACGCGCCGGTGATGATGCCGTCGAACACCTGGCCGATCCGATCGCCGAGGAGGCATGCCGACGCAGCCTTGCGCATCAACCGCTCGACCTTCTGGGCGTCGTCCTCCTTCTGAGTGCAGTGGGCCGCCAGCGCCGTGAGCTGGTCGCGAGCGTAGGGAGCTTCACCCCCGGCCAGCGCCGCTTTGAGCAGCCGTTGCGTGATGAGGTCGGGGTAGCGACGGTTGGGAGCGGTCGAATGCGTGTACTCACTCACCGCCAGGCCGAAATGTCCAGTTACTTCCTGGTCTGGGAAGCTGGCTGTGTACTCGCCCCGTCCGAGCAGCTTGATGACTGACAGCGAGAGGTCGGCGAAGCGAAGGGGGTCCGCAGACCGTTGCTTCAGGAGAAAGTCGTTCAGTGCTTTCGCGTCGGGCTCGGGCGACAGTTTCTCTCCGTGGGACAGCGCGATCTCCACGATGCGTTGCCATCGCTCCGGCGAGCGCACCACGCGGCGCAAGACCGGGAAACGGCGCTCCTCGAGGAAGCGGGCGATCGCGCCGTTGGCCGCGATCATGAAGTCCTCAATGATCTCTTTGGCGCGATTCCGTTTCTCCGCCACCTGCCCGCTAACCGCACCGCCGTCGAACTCGGTGCGCACCTCGATCGTCTCGAGTTCCAGCGCCGCGCTCGTGACGGCGGGCCTTGAGACACTGAGCGACCCGGTCCTGGAGCCGGAGGTTGTCGGCCAGCCCCGGGACCGCGCTGACCGCCGCAGGCATTTCGCCCCTGTCCTCGAGCCAAGCGCCCACGCTCGAATAGGCGAGCTTGGCCTGGTTGCGCACCACCGCGGGGTGGACACTTGACGCGCCGGCCACCCCCTCGTCGTCCACCACCATGTCGACCACCACGGCGAGCCGGTCCTCGGCTCGGACCAGTGAGGTAAGGTCCGTGCTGAGCCGGTCGGGTAGCATCGGAAAGTTCTGAGGCGGAGTGTAGATCGAAGTGGTGTTGATTGCCGCGTGTCCGTCCAGCGCCGAGCCCGGCGTGACCGCGGCGCTGACGTCGGCCACCGCCACCAGCACCCTTGTGCCGCCGCCGGCGAGCGCCTCGCTCACGGTGAGCTGGTCGAGGTCGCGCGAATCGTCGTTGTCGATCGAGCACCACGGCAGGTTCCGCAGGTCGCGCACCCCGTTGTCATACGGGCCGAACGTGGGCTTGAGGTCTCGTACCTCGGCGAGCACTGCGGCCGAAAAGTCGGCCTCGAAGCCGCGTCCGCTCATTGCATGCCGCGCCACGCGCAGCAGCAACGCACGTTGCTCTTCTTTCGGGACACTCATTGTCGGGGCCTCCAGTTTGGGCGTTCGCCGAGTTCGCCAGGAAGTTCGAGTCGGGTCATGCCTCGCCTACTCGACAGTGCCCTGTGCGTCTGGTGAGTGTATACAACCTCGAAGCCCAGACAAATAGCCTGCGGCAAGGCTCCGTCTTTTATTCCCAAAGGAACCAGCGGCGTTTGATCTTCGGGCCATAGAAAAGCCCGAACTGCCTCAGCGCCGCGTCGTGAGCCAATCGCACCGCTTCGTCGGCGGAATCCGTCACCAGGATTCTCTCGGCGTCGATCCTGTCGATGGTCATCGACTCGACGAGTCGGTCGTGCAGGAAATCGAGCAGTGGCCGCCAGTATTCCTTTCCCACCAGTACGAGCGGAAAGTCCTGGATTTTGTGAGTCTGGATGAGGGTCGCGGTCTCGAAGATTTCGTCCAAGGTGCCGAAACCGCCGGGCAGGGCGATAAAGGCGTAGGAGTATTTCACGAGCATCAGCTTGCGCACGTAAAAGTGCCGGAAGGTCACCCAGCAATCGACGTAGGGGTTGGGCTTCTGTTCCTGAGGCAACTCAATGTTGCAGCCGACGGAGTAGCCGCCGGCTTCTTTGGCGCCGCGGTTGGCCGCCTCCATGATGCCGGGGCCTCCGCCGGTCATCACCGTGAATCCGGCGCGAGCCAACTTCTGGCCGATCTCACGTGCCAGGACGCAATACACATGCTCTTCCGTAAAGCGCGCCGAGCCGAACACAGTGACACAGGGGCCGAGGAAATGGAGCTTGCGGAAGCCGCTCATGATCTCGAAGAAAATGCCGACCGCCCGTCTCAGCTCGAAAGTGCGCTTTTGCGGTCCCTGCAGGAACTGCCTGATCTCCGGAAGGGGCGGCACCTTGCCCCAGTTTGTCGTCGAAGTTGCCGGACCACCTTGAGGCTGCCCGACGACAGGGTCGGGGTTCGACGTTTGGCTCATATCGAATCCTTGGGGAGTGATGTGACGCATCAACGGCGACACTTGTGTCCTAGCGACTGCTGCGCAAGGTGACAGCCGAACCCGTCGCCGACGATCGTGAAGATGGCGGTGGTTCCGACCCGCAAGAGGAAATCCGCCGCAAGCCCGAATCCACTCATATCACCGACCGACGTCAAGGCCCGCGATGCGTCAAATCCGTAGGTGAGCGGGTTGCCCTATGCAACCACTTTGAGCCAAGGAGGCATAATTGCAGAGGGTAGATCGCGTTGCTCACAACGAGTATCGGCATAGGCAAAGCCTGTCTAATGCCCATGAATCGCATATGCGTCTTCACCGAACAAGCGATGATCGGGGAAAGAGTGGAAAACATGGCAGCGCCAGGACAACCGCGGTCAGTACGCCGGCCACAGCCTTTGGGGACCATTCGAGCCTTACCCCGGCTGGCCCTAAAGGAAGCACCGTCATAAATCGGAGATCTCTTTGGGGGGAAGTGCAGCCCTCAGGGCATTCAGCACCGCAAGGACATCGATGACCTCCTGGCTGATCGCCCCGCCCACGGGACTCAGATGACCGGTCGCCGCCAGGATCATGCCGACGATGCTCAGGACCATTCCGCCCACCGCGCTCTGGAGCGCGATCGAACGCATCCGGCGGCTGATATGCATGAACTCATCCACTTTCTTGATGGAGTTATCCATGACCACAACCCCCGCTGCTTCCGCGGTCACGTCGCTGTTCTGCCCGATCGCCATGCCCACCGTGGCGGCCATCATGGCCGGGGCGTCATTGATGCCATCGCCCACGTAGAGTGTTTTCGCCCTGGCCGTTTCGGTGCGAACAATGGCCAGCTTCTCCTCGGGACTCTTCTGGGCCTCGATCTCTGTGATGCCGACCTGCTCGGCCAGGTATCGAACCTCGGATTCACGATCTCCCGACACAATCATCAATCGCTTGAATTGGTGCCGGGGTCCCAGGTGCGATATGAAGGAACGACTCTCCGCACGTGGCGCATCGCGGAATCGCAAGGCCGCCGCATAGCGATGGTCGATCGCCACCACGCACTCGAGCCCGCCGGCGACAGGAGGGAGGTGATCGGTGCCTGCGGTCGTTTGCGCGATGAGCTTGCTGCGACTCGTGATCTGTAATTGATGGGTGGAAACGGTTCCGAGCAGACCCAGGCCTGGCTGTTCGCTCACCTCGGTGGCCTCCGGGAGCTGGAGTCCCTCTTCCTTCGCCGCGGCGAGAATGCGCGCGCCAACGGATGTTTCGAGTATCTCTCCAGGCTCGCTACCAGGGTCAGCACCTCGTTTTGCTCAAACCCAGGAGCGACGAGTTGTTCAGTCAGCCTCGGCTCGCCATAAGTGAGCGTCCCGGTCTTGTCGAAAATCGCAGTCCGGCACTCGGCGATTTGCTCCAGCACCACGGGGCTCTTGATGATGATCGCACGACGGGCACAGAGGGAAATGGAACCGATGATGGCGATCGGTATCGCGAGGAGCAAAGGGCAAGGCGTGGCGATGACCAGCACCGCCAGGAAGCGAACGGCGTCTCCACTCAACGCCCACGCGAGGATGGCGACCGTGACTGCAATCGGAGTATATATCGCACCCAATCGATCACCCAGCCGCCGCAATTGCGGTCGCTTCTCCTCGGACTCGCGCATGACGACCATGATCTTGGCGTAGCGCGAATCGGCGGCGCGCTGGGTCGCCCGGATGGACAGGGCCGATTCGCCATTGATCGCACCCGAGATGACCGTCGAGCCCGAGGTCTTGCTCATCTGAAATGGCTCGCCCGTGAGATAGGATTCGTCCATGACGCCGCGTCCTTCGATGACCACGCCATCCACCGGACAGATGTCGTGTGGATAGATGACGAGCATATCTCCCGCGACGATATCCGCCAGAGCCACATCGGTGATCTGACCATCCGCCTTCCGGTGGGCAATCGAAGGCAACCGTTTGGCCAGCGCGGCCAGCACCGACGAGGCGCTGCGCAAGGCGTAGCTCTCGAGCGATTCCCCTCCTGCCAGCATCAACACGATGATCGACCCGGCCAGGTACTCGCCCAGCAGGACCGAAGTGATGATGGAAATACCTCCCAGCAGATCGGAACCGAATTCCCGCTTCAGGAGCTTCAGGAACAATTCATAGAGGAGAGGAATCCCTCCCAAGACGAGCGTGGCCAGCAGGGGAAGCTGGTAGGCTGAGGGACTCGCCTGGAGGGCGAATCGCAGCATAAGATGCACGAGGATCGCCAGGACACTGAGCGCCGCGATGATCGTGCTCTTGCGATGCCAGAGAGCGGCCAGTGGTTCCCACAGCCAACCGTGCGGCGATTGATGGTTAAGCCTTGAGTTGTTCATCTTGGGGTACCTGGACCGTCATCATCGAAAGGAGCATGGCCATCAGCCTGCGGACCACAACGTGGCGCCAGGCGCCCTGGGCGCTGGCGCGATGGGGGGCTTGGCGCATCATGGGAGAGCCGATCCCGAGGGGTTAACATTGCTGAAAGGGAATCTTGTGATTCGGGGGCGCTCTGGGGCTGCGAGTGGGATGCTTGAAGATTGGTAATGCGACCTGATGTTCGTCCCTCGGGGTGCATCTACTTCGACACGACCCACAGTGCATGAACCATCCCCGGGAAGAACACCAGCAAGCAGAGCAGGATATTGATGAGAAGATCCTTGCCGAAGCCGCGCTTCAATACTACGGCGACCGGCGGCAGGAAAATGGCGATCAGGATCATGACTAGCTTGTTCACGATTTGTGAACTCCGTTTATGCGGGAACGCTTCTCCTCAAGGTGTACCGCCCTGCACCGACCCATAAGCTCAACACAGCGGGTCTCGGAGAACAAGGCCCGAGTGATTCGCAACCGCCGAACGATACCGCCTCGTGGCGACCCTCAGCCCAGTCCGGTTTGCAGGCCGCTTCCGGGAATTGCCGCACTTTCCGCGATGTGCTGCCGATGGGCCGCTGGCGGTCTCTGCCTCGCCTTCGTCTTGCTTCCATCCACTTCATTCAGCGGGACACCCCGATCGGACTGGTCGAGGTGACGGCGGGGTCGGTTTCTGTCCGCCGCTGCTCCCCGCGGTAGAAGACGGCTTTCGCCGCTTCTGCGGCGGCGACATAGAGCAGAACGATCGGTCCCAGCGCCACGAGAAAGACGGGACGCACCGGCACAAAGCCAAGGAGCGGGGCCAGCGGCGAGTACGGAAGCAGGAGCGTAAGCCCGGCCACTACCAGAGTGGCGATGAACAGCGGTCGGCCGGGTCGGCTCCGGTAGAATGGCCTCCGGGTTCGCACCACGAGCACGATAAGGGCCGACGAGACCACCGACTCAATGAACCAACCCGTGCGGAGTTCCGCTTTGTTGGCATGAAGGACCAGGAGAAGCACACCGAAGGTCACGAAGTCGAAGGCTGAACTGACCGCGCCGAAGACGATCATGAACCGGCGGATGAAGCCAATATCCCAGCGCCTGGGCCGCTCGACCATCTCGGGGTCCACCCGGTCGGTGGCGATGGTCATCTCGGGCAGGTCGGTCAGCAGGTTCACCAGCAGGACCTGCTTGGGCAGCAGCGGCAGGAAGGTCAGGAACAGCGAGGCCCCGGCCATGCTGAACATGTTGCCGAAATTGGCGCTGGTCGCCATGAAGATGTACTTCATTGTGTTGGCGAACGTGGCCCGGCCCTCCCTCACTCCGCGCTCGAGGACCCCCAGGTCCTTCTCCAGCAGCACGAAATCGGCTGCCTCCTTGGCCACGTCCACCGCGTCGGACACCGAGATGCCGACGTCGGCGACGTGAAGGGCTGAGGCGTCGTTGATCCCGTCCCCCATGTAGCCGACGACGCGGCCGGACATCTTCAGGGCCAGGATGATCCGCTCCTTCTGGTTCGGCTCGACCTCGGCGAAGACGGCGACCTCGCCGGCACGCTGGCGCAACGCCTCGTCACTCATCTGTCGCAGGTCGGCCCCGGTCAAGACGGGTGACACCGGCAGCCCGGCCTGGCCGGCGACGTGGGCGGCGACCACGCGGTTGTCCCCGGTGATCAGCTTCGTGGCGATCCCGAGGTCGAGGAGACTCTTGAGCGTCGCGGCGATTCCGGCCTTGAGCGGGTCGTCCAAGACCAGCAGGCCAAGGAAGGTCATCCCCGACTCGTGGCCCTTGTGAATCCCGGTCTCGGAGCCCATGTCCCGATAGGCGACCCCCAAGGTGCGCAATCCCTGGCTGCTGAACTCGGCGAAGAGCCGCTCGATCTGCGGTCGCATCGCGTCTAAATCCACCACGTCGCCTGGTTCCGCGTCGACAGCCGTGCAGACTTCCAGCACGCTCGCCAGCGCCCCCTTGGTCACCAGCAGGTTCTTACCGCCCCCGGTGACCAGTACACTGAGTCGTTTGCGGACGAAATCGTAGGGTTCCTCGTCGAGCTTGCGGTAGGCGGTCGCCTCCGCGCACCCGCCGGCGACGATGGCTTCGTCGATCGGGTTAGAGTAGCCCGACTGGAGAGAGGCGTTGAGATAGGCGAACAGCCCCGTCCGCTCGCTCGGTTTGCCGCCGGCATCGACGACTGCGTGCAGGCGCACCTTTCCCTCGGTCAGCGTGCCCGTCTTGTCTGAACAGAGCACGTCCATGCCGCCGAGGTTCTCGATGGACGCCAGCCTGCGGACGATGACCCGCTCTCGGGCCATGCGGCGCGCCCCGTGGGCCAGGTTGACGCTGATGATGGCCGGGAGCAGTTGCGGTGTCAGCCCGACGGCGATGGCTACGGAGAAGAGGAAGGACTCCAGGACCGGCCGGTGCAGGGCCACGTTGATGGCGAAGATGGCCATGACAAGCAGAAGGGTCACCTCCAGCAGAAGGTAGCCGAAGTGGCGGATGCCGCGCTCGAACCCGGTCTCCGGCGGCCGGAGCCGGAGTGACCCGGAGATCCGGCCGAATTCGGTATCAGGGCCCGTGTGGACGACTAGGAGCCGTGCCGTACCGCTGACGACGCTAGTGCCCAGGAAGACGCAGTTCGTACGCCGGCTGAGCGGGGAGTCCGGCGGCACCACCCCGGCTGCCTTCTCGATAGGGAAGGTCTCGCCAGTCAAGGTCGCCTCGGCGACGAAGAGGTCCGACTCGTCCAGGATGCGGCCGTCGCCGGGGATGATGTCGCCGGCGTGCAGGAGTACGACGTCCCCCGGCACCACCTGCTCGGAGAGGACATCGACGGGCCGGCCGTCGCGCAGGACGCTCGCCGTGGTCTGGACGAGGGCGAGCAGTTTCCCCAGGGCATCGGCCGCCCCCCACTCCTGCCCGAAGCCGAGCAGTCCGCTCGCCAGGACGATTGAGAGGATGATGGAGGCGTCGGTCTCCTCTCCCAGGAACACCGACAGGCCGGCGGCAATGAGGAGAATCAGGATGATCGGGCTCTTGAACTGTGCGATCAGGAGCGAAAGGGCCCGCGTCCACCGCCGTGTCTTCACCAACTGCGGGTGACCGGCGGCGAGCCTCCGTTGCGCCTCCTCGACCGACAAGCCTTGGGGCGTGGACCGAAGCCGGTGGAGCACCTCCTCCTGGGGCACGGACCAGAAGTCCAAGAGGCCCTGCGTAGATTCGAACGTGGTGTTCATCGGCGGAGTATCTGGAAGGTCATCCGGACCTCGCTTTGTCGTCACTCTCTGCATTCGAGCCTCTGACCGACGTAGACTCGTACTCGCCAGATGAGAATGGAGCGACGCACTGCGCGCTCTCATCGTACCCGCATGAGCCTCGCCCCAAACACCTGCACTTCAATCGCCGCATCGCTTCCGGCAGGTTTAGTGACCCCGCCGACGATCAAATCGTCAAGCTCGTAGGAACGCCAGGGACGATCAATGATCGGCATTGCGAACGTTTTCGGCTTCTCCGAGCCGTTGAGTATCACCAGGATCCGGTCGTCACCCAAGCTGCGCAGGAACGCATACATCGCATCCCGTGAGAAAACCTCAGCGAAGCTCCCCCGTCGCAGAGATGGCTCGCGCTTGCGGAGAGCGATCAGCGCCTTCACCTCCTTCAAGAATGAGGAGTTTCGCCGATCGGCCGGGAACGCAGCGCCCACGTCGTGGAAGGCAATCCCCAGCTCGTTTCCGGCGTACAGCAGCGGGACGCGGTCAACCATGAGTTGGTAGGTCAGCGCAAGCATGGTTCGCTTGGCCTTCGGCTCCTTCGAGATCGAGGCAAACGCGCTTTCGTAGTTGTCAATCGGTGCCATCATCGTCCGCGGAAAGGGATAGAATTGCTTCGCTTCCCTGGCGATAAAGGAGAGCTTGCCGACGTCTTGGTCATTGCCAAAGACGTCGCGGGCGGTCATGGCGCTGAAATCATAGGCACCGTCGAATCCAGCTTCGGTCACGAACTCACCGATCTTTCTCGGAATGATCGTGAGTTCGGGCAGAAGCACGAAATCCTTGCGTGGAGGTGCTGCTTTTAGCTCGGCAACGAAGCGTTTCCAGAAGGAAACCGGTTGAAGATGAGCGGAATCGAGGCGGAAACCGTCGCAGTCCGATCGCTCCTTCCACCGCTTCGAGACGCCGATCAGATAGTCCGCCACGTCGGGATTCTCGACCTTCCATCGGCGGGCACCGTACTCTGTCGGGGCGGCGAACCAATCGGCCTTCGCGGGATCGAGCACGAATGGGTGCTCAAACCCCGGCATCGCCAGAGGCATGTCGAGAATGACACGCATATCGCGGGCGTGGGCCGCGTCGGCGAGCGCGCGCAGAGTCGCGTTGTCGCCGAAGTTTCGATCGACGTGTTCATAATCCTTCGGGCGATAACCGGTTGGTAGAAACCTGCCGATTGGGCTCTCGTCGTTTTGCATGACGGGGTAGAGCAAGAGCGAGGTGGTGCCCAGGTCCGTCAGGTCATCGAGCTTGGCGATCACGCCCTTCAAGTCCCCTCCCCAAAAACCACCCTCGTACGATTCGCGTTTCTCGGAAAAACGGCCGCGCATGACGTCATTCGCCGGGTCCCCATCGAAGAATTTCTCGATGATGACCACATAGACGATCTCGTCCTCCCAGCGACGCGCGTCGTTGAAGGCAAGAGGCAAGGCCAGAGTGGTGAACATCGCGACGGACATCGCAAATCCCCCCGTCCCCAACTCAGCCGGAATGTTACGCTAGTTTGTCATCATATATCGCGCCTTTGTCAATCTGGTAGCATGCGACGACGACGGTCACATTGTCGGGCCCGCCGCGGCTCTGGGCCAAGTCCACCAGACGAGCGCAGGCATCCTCTGGGTCGCGATGCTGTTGAAGGACCTCGGCCATGGTGACCTCCAACCCGTCCCCTCTCGCAGTCGAGAGGCCGCGCGCTCGGTCTTTTCCGGATGCCGAACGAGTCCGGATTGTCCGTTCCTCGGTCGTCGAGGGTCTCCAACCTCCATGATACGCGATACAGGCTGGGGTTCACTTGCTTTTCCCGTCCCGCGCGGCACAATGAGCGGTGCCAGAGAGCCGCTGAGCGATGGCAATCGGCTCTGATGAAAACTTGAATCCAGGTCGTCGGCCGACTAGATGAAGGGCAACTCGAGCTGATCCGGGGGCTCGTTGACGAGTAGGCCGACGTGGTCGAATACCTCTGGGTGTTTCGCCACGTCGGTTTTCTTGTTTCGCTCGCGGTGACACCATGCGGTCGCAGGCACGAAGGACTCACCATGACTGATCTACTCCGAGTCGTGATCCTCAAGCCCAGCAAGTACAGGCCGGATGGCTACGTGGAACGCTTTCGGTGGGGGTTCATGCCCAACAGCACAGTGCCCTACGTGCGGAGCATGACGCCGGACGGGCTTGGCGGCACGCAGCTGGAAATTCACACCATCGACGAATACGTTCATACCGACCTGGGGTACTTGTCCCTGCTTAGGCCGCCCCGTGGCGGGCGGACGCTGCTGGCCCTGGTCGGCGTGCAGAGCCACCAGCTCCATCGCGCGCTGGACCTCGGGGTGTATGCCCGGCGGAACGGGTGCCTGGCAGTCATCGGCGGCCCCCACGTGATGACCTGCGACACATCGATGCTGCAGAGCCGAGGAGTGAGCTTCGCGCTGGCCGAGGCGGAGCTGGTCTGGCCAGAGATCCTGGAGGACGCGGTCGCGGGGGAGTTGCAACCGGTCTATGGCGCGAACGGTCGATGGCAGCAGGAGCTGAAGGCGCCGGTCGTCGTGCCGCCCGGCCGTCGAGACCTGAACCGCTACGTCATCCCCATGCTCGGGCTGTACCCGGCCCGCGGGTGCCCGTTCACGTGCAACTTCTGCTCGGTGATCAAGATCGCCGGGCGGCGGATTCGCAGCCAGAGCATCGACACTACTCTGGCCAGCCTCCGCGCCGCCAAGGCGGCTGGCGTTAGATTTATCATGTTTACATCAGATAACTTCAACAAGTACGACGAGGCCGAAGGGCTGCTGGAGGCCATGGTGAAGGAGCGGCTCGGGCTCAAGTTTTTCGTACAGTGCGACACGCAGATCGCAAGACAGGAGCGCCTGGTGGCGCTTCTGGCCAAGGCCGGATGCTTCCAGATGTTCGTAGGCGTCGAGTCGTTTAACCGCCAGACCTTGTTGGCGGCCCGGAAGGGACAGAACCGTCCGGAGATGTACCGCAATATTGTTCGACTGTGCCGCGAACACGGAATCAGCTCGCACTTTTCCAACATCATCGGCTTCCCGCAGGACACGGAGCGGGACGTGGACCAGCACCTGAAGATGCTGGGCGAGCTGGGCCCTACGTTCGCCTCTTTCTACATCCTCTGCCCGATTCCCGGCACCGAGCAGTACGATGAGTTCGTGGCCGAGGGCCTGGTCACGGAGGACAACCTCGACCGGTTCGACACGACGTGCCTGACATGGCGTCACCCTCACTTCTCGCGCGAGCAGTTGGCCGGTTTGCTGTTTCGGTGTTATCGCAAGTTCTACTCCACGGGCCACGCCGTGCGAAACTTGATGCACCTGAGCTGGCTCAGAAGTGGTGTGCTGTCGGAGTCGCTGGGGATCACGGCCATGTCGCTTTTCAATCGGTATTGTATATGGAGGCGGACCCATCCCATGTCCGGAGGGGTCATGCCCGTGCTGCGCGACCACGTGCGGGAGTTCCTCCCGCTGCGAAAGGACGCGTTCGGCTTCGAGCTGGTTCCGCTGCCGCGCAGCCTGCAATTGATGGCGGGGTACAGCTTGCTGAACCGAGTCATCCGTCCGAATGTGCCGGCGAGTCTGCCACGCGCAACCGACCCGTCATCCCCTCACTAATCCGGTCGATATCAAGAGGACCTCTCGTTCGCGAGCCCGCAAGTCGCAGCAGCGAACCGGACCCGTCCCGGGAGCTTCTTGTCGGCTCAATAGTCGGTCCCGACGGGACGGGCCCCTGAGTTTGGAGGATATGCCATGACAGGACCTGCTGAACGAGTTCGAGATATCACCTTGCGATTCCTCGCCGCACCCACCGACATGAATATCTATGGGAAGGTCCACGGTGGGGCGGTCATGAAGTGGATGGACGAGGCGGGGTATGTCTGTGCCGCAGGGTGGAGTGGGTATCCGTGTGCCACCGTGTATGTCGGCGGTATTCGCTTCCATAAGCCCATCCAGATTGGAAATCTTGTGGAGGTACATGCCCAACTGATCTATACGGGGCGAACCAGTATGCATGTTGCCGTGAACGTACGCAGTGGCGATCCGAAGGCTCGCCAGTTTATCCCGACGACTCATTGTGTGATCGTATTCGTGGCATTAGATGAGAACGGGGTGCCTCTCGAAGTGCCCGCGTGGGTACCTCACGCCGACGTCGATAAGAGCTTACATGCGTATGCCGAACGGTTGATGGAGTTCGGGAAGCAACTTGAAGGGGAGATGCAACCCTACTTGGATAGGACGATGAAGACCGAGCAAGAGTAGGGGCATCATCAGCCTCCATGGCGTTCAACCCCGGACCGCCACGGTGCTCGTTGCGACAGGCCGTGGACCCAGCTAGTCTACGGGCTGACAGATCTGTTTTCGATGTCGCCGCTTGTCCCCGTAGGCGATCGGTGTGGTCGCCGCACAAGTGTCAAACTGAGGCTCGGATCTGTCGGAGTGGAGTGACGACCATGGTCAATTACATCGCGGTCCTGGTATTCGTGATCCTCCTGTTGGTTGGTGGGGCGGTCGTCGCGCCGCTGGCGACAGTCAATCCTGTCCTCGCCGTGGTCGTCGGCATCGTCTGGCTGATTGCTGATGCGATCATCTCCTCTGCCATTCAGGTCGCCACGCAGTGGCAAAGAGCGGTCGTTTTCCGGGTGGGCAAGTTCAAGGACATCAGGGGCCCCGGCCTGTTCTTCATCATCCCGGTGATCGAGCAGGTCCGGATGCTCGACACACGGGTCCTGGCAGTCCACATTCCGAAGCAGCAGGTGATCACCCGCGACAACGTGCCGGTGACGATCGACGCCGCTCTGTTCTTCCGGGTCGTGAACGCCGCCGATGCGCTCATCATGGTGCAGGATTTCCGCAATATCATCTTGCAGTACGCCCAGACCTCGCTCCGCGATGTCATCGGCCAGGGGAGCTTGGACCAGCTCTTGACCGAACGGGAGCAGATCGCCAAATCGATTCAAGCCCATGTGGAAAATGATACGAAGGGGTGGGGGCTAGAAGTCACGGGCCTGCGGATCCAGGACGTCGACATGCCCGAGGAGCTCAAGAAGATGATGTCACGGCAGGCATCGGCCGAGCGCGAGAAGCGGGCTACCATCACCAAGGCCGAGGGAGACAAAGAGGCCTCTGTCAACCTCGCGGCCGCAGCCAGGACGATGGCCGAAAGTCCCGGTGCCATGCAGTTGCGAACCCTGCAAACGATCGACGGCCTGGGGGCGTCGGCCTCCAATACCGTTGTGCTTGCCGTGCCCGTCGAGCTGATGGACGTTGCCGCCAGGATCAATCGTAGCCTGAGCAATGGCGGCACGAGCATTGGCGAGGCTTACCCCCGCGCTTGATGATCTTGACTTGAGGATGTGCGACTTCTCGGTTCCTGATCGGCGGCCTCGTGGCATTCGTGAGGACCTTCCGCTGTGTCTCCAACGGCCTCGGTGGCGGTGCCGAGGCGCCCGACGTGGACCATGGGCGTTGCTACCGATACGAAAGAAACCGCCGCACGACCCACTTCCGTGTTTCCTCGATCGCCAGCATCGCGACCATGAACGGCACGATGAACAGCCAGACCCGACCCGGGATTGGCGCGCTGCCGAAGATTGCGTGGCCCCAGGGCGTGTAGACGATCCCCAGCAGGAGCAGCAACTCGACGCCGACCCCCCAGAGAATCCAGGGATTCTCCACCAGCCCGAACGAGAATGTCGAGGCGCGGTCGCTTCGGCACAAGAAGACGTTCACCGCCTGGGTGAGCACCACACCCGCGAAGCAGGCCGTCGTGGCCTGAAGGTAGAGCGGGTCGAGCCGGCCCAACTCCTGCCCGTAATGCCAGCCAGCCGAGATCAGCACGAAGAAGAAGGCCGACATCGCCGTGACCGACTCCATCAACCCCAGGCAGAAGTACACCCGGATCAAGAGCCACCAGGGCAGGAGGCGATCCTTGCGCGAGCGGGGCGGGCGGCTCATCACGCCGGGCGCGGGCTTCTCGGCCCCCAGGGCCAGGGCCGGCAGCATGTCGGTGCCCAGGTCCACGCCCAGGACCTGGATGATCGTCAGGGCCAGGGGAATCCGGAACAGGACGAAGCTGAGGTAGGGGATCAGCTCGGGGACGTTCGAAGTCAAGACGTAGGTGAGGAACTTGCGGATGTTGTCGAACACCGCGCGGCCTTCCTCGACGGCGGCGACGATGCTCGCGAAGTTGTCGTCGGTCAGGACCATGTCGGCGGCCTCGCGGGCCACGTCGGTGCCGGTCACGCCCATGGCAATGCCGATATCGGCCCGCTTGAGCGCCGGCGCGTCGTTGACGCCGTCGCCGGTCACCGCCACGATCTGCCGCTTCCGCTTCGAGGCGCTGACGATCCGCATCTTCTGGTCGGCGGCCACGCGGGCGAAGATCACCTCGTCGTGATTCAAGGCCAGTTGGAGCTGAGCGATCGACATCCGGTGGAGCTGGTCGCCGGTGACGATCGTGGGCTGGTCGGACTGGACCAGGCCGATCTGTCGGGCCACGGCGCGGGCGGTCTGGGGATGGTCGCCGGTGATCATGATCACGCGAATCCCGGCGGCACGGCAGCGCGCAATCGCATCGGGGACCTCGGGCCGGGGTGGGTCATCCAGCCCGACCAGGCCAGTGAGTGTCAAGTCGTGTTCCAGCTCGGCGTGGTCGTAACCCTCGGCCACCGGCCGGTACGCCAGCGCCAGGACCCGCAGACCGTCGTCGGCCATCGTGCCCTGAGCCTGAAGGAACCGGTCGCGCCATTCCTGGGTCACAGGCTCGACTCCGGTGTCTAGCTGCACGTGGGTGCAGAGCGGCAGCACGGTCTCGAGCGCTCCCTTGGTGTAGAGGATCAGGCCCTCGGGGGTCTCGTGCAGCGTCGAGAATCGCATGCGCTCCGAGTCGAACGGGATCTCGTCGCGGCGAGGAAACCTGCAGGATTGCTCGAGCCCGGGCACCTTCTGGCTCAGCTCGACCAGCGCGATCTCGGTGGGATCACCCAGGAACCCGGACTTGCCGTGAATTCTCGGTGGCCTTGAGGTTCTGGCACAGCCGAGCCCCCTCGAAGAACCGAGGAAACCGCCGGCCCAGTTCGCCGATGCCTTCCGGCGTGGTCAGATCGTGCCGCTCGCCCCCCAGCACAGCCGCCTCGGCGTGCATCCGGTTCTCGGTCAGGGTCCCTGTCTTGTCGGTGCAGATCACGGTGGCCGAGCCCAGGGTCTCGACCGCGGGCAGGTGCCGGATCAGGACGTTCCGCCGGGCCATCCGCTGGGCGGCGATGGCCAGCGACAGCGTGACCGTCGGCAACAGGCCCTCGGGCACGTTCGCCACGATGATCCCGATCGCGAAGATGAAGTTGGCCCAGAATGGCAGGCCGATGCACCAGCCCGATCGCGAAGAAGACGCCCCCCAGCACGACCGAGAGCACAGCGACGACCCGGCTGACAAACGCGATCTCGCGCTGGAGGGGAAACGCGATTTCGCGGGTGGCCTGGGTCAGGTGAGCAATCTTGCCGAACTCGGTTTGCATGCCGGTGGCGAAGACGACTGCGCGGGCGTTGCCCGAGACGACGGTCGTGCCCGCCAGGACAACGTTGGTGCTGTGCAGCTCATCTTCGCACCCGCAAGGCCCCGCTTCACGCACCAGCGGGACCGACTCGCCGGTGACCGTGGCGTTGTTGACCCGCACGGAGAACGCCTCGATCAAGCGGCAATCGGCGGGGGAGATATCTCCCGCCTCCAGGGCGATCACATCGCCGGGGACCAGCTCGGCGGCGGGCCTTTGCTCGAAAGCCCCGTTGCGCAAGACCCGGACCTGGTGCGGCAGGAGCTTCTCCAGGGCCGACAGTGCCCTCTCGGCGCGATAAACCTGCACGAACGAGAAGATGCTGTTGATCACGATCACACCGACGATCGCCCCGCCCAGCGCGCCCATCCCCTGGCCGGGCTCGTTCCAGTCGGCACAGAAAGCCAGGGCGGCCGCCACCCAGAGGATCACCGCGAAGAAATGGGTGAACTCCTTGAGAAACTGGAGCCAGAGCGGCTCGCCACGTACCCGCTCGACCTGGTTGGGACCGAATTCTTGCAGGCGGTGCTGGGCCTCGACCGAAGTCAGTCCCTCGGGCCGGGAGTGGAGGCTGCGCAGGGCGTCGTCAACAGACAGTTGATGGATCTTCATCGTATCAAGGGGGCCAGCGACCATCGGATCAGAAACTCGGATCAGTCAGTAAACCACACTGCTGAGGAGTTTCGAACCAGGTCTTCGCGCATTTTCGGGGTGGCCTGGCCTCTTTCTCGAACTTCACGCGGACGTGCGGGTGCTCTCGCGGTGCGAAGTTCCACGCTTCAAGAGCTCGACTTCTTCTTGATTTCGCGGAACTGCGGCGACTCGGCCAGGGTGAAGATCACCACCTCCTCACCGGTTGCGGTGCTGATGTCATGGTGCAGGCTAATCACTTTGATGCCGGTGACTTCCCGGACCATCGCCTCCATGAGCGGCCGCGCGGTTTCGAGCAGATGGGTCCGAACTTGCTTGAGCAGGTCTCTCCCCTTCTCGGCCGGGAGCGACTTGACCAGATGCTGTTCGGCTGCAGTCAAAACGCCCTGAAGGCGGACTACGACGAGATCATCGATCAAGTGTGTGCGAATATCCTTGGGTCCCCGGCCCATGTACTCCTGCTCGAATTGACTCATCCCTTGGCAGATGGCGGCCTCGATTTCGCCCTGCGTTTTCATGGCAACCTCCTATTCGTCCGATCTCGATGACGGGAGGCCACACGACTCGTTCGATCCGCAAGGGGACCAAGCCCGGATCGCCCATCCTCGAATCTTCTCAAATTCATCGTACAAGGAAACAAAAGAAATTTCACTTGCTATTATCGTCTCGCGCAGGACAATTGGAGGTGTAAGCGAGCCAATGGAAATATAACTCGGGCTCAGCTCATGAACGGAAATTGTCGGACGACTAGGTGAAGAGCAACCCGGCTAGTCCGGGAGGCCCGTTAACGAGTAAGCCGACGTGGTTGAATGCCTCTGGGTGTTCCGCCACGTCGGCTTTTTTTGCTTGCCGTGATACTGAGCGTTCGCAGGCACCAGGGAGGCACCGGATGGAGAAGCCCAATCTGACCATGGCGCAGCAGGTCGCCGAGGCGGCTGCCACTTTCGAGAAGCAGCGAACAGGCCACGCGCCCCAGGCGGTGACCGTGGTTCTGGGAAACGAGACACTGGTCATTACCCTGCATGGGGCTTTGTCGCCAGCCGAGCGGGCACTTGCCCAGACCCCGGAAGGGGCCGTTCAAGTACAGGACTTTCACCGCCAGTTGTTCAACGACTCCGCCGACTGGCTGCGGCAGGAGATCAAACGAATCACAGGTGTGGAAGTACGAGAAGCCAAGGCGGAAATCGAAACGACGACCGGCACGGTCGTTCAGGTATTCACCACCGGCACGGTGGTGCAGGTGTTCTTGCTTGCCAGTGGCATTTCCTCCGACACCTGGAACGGCAGTGGGATTGTCCACTCCTCATGAGCAGGGAGGTTCTTCCATGTTGGTCCAGTCCATAAAGAGCAAGGTTCCGGGAAGCCGAACAGTCCCCTGGAAAATGCCCTGACCCCGGTCGCCTGAGCGGGACCTGAATCGCCGGATGGCGATCTCAAGCATTTATGGCAAATTGCTCATCGAGCCCAGCCCCTTTTTTGAAGGAGGACCTGACCATGTTACGCCTCGGTGTCGCTTTCCTCGTGATCGCTCTGGTCGCCGCTCTTTTCGGCTTCGTTGGAGTGGCAAGCTACTCATGGGAAGGGGCAAAGATTCTCTTCTTCGTCTTCCTCATCCTCGCGGTGCTGTCTTTCCTGGTGGGCGGGTCGCGAAGACGATCTTTCGTGGGCTGAGTGAGGACTGGTAGGGGATGGCCTCGCTCACCAGCGTGCATGAACCTGCTTCGGACACGGAGCGCTCTCGGGAGGTGACCAATGGTTACGGTTCGGCCCTTGTTTGTCTCGACCTATCCGCCGGAAGAATGTGGACTGGCAACCTTCACCAGGGACTCGGCGGATGCGGTCGATCTGGCAGCGCGGGAGCCAGTATCCTCGTTAATGGCGATCCGGAAGACAGGCTCGCTTGAATACGATGACCCGCGGGTGTTCCATGTCATCGACAACGACCGCCGGGACGCCTACCGTCTGGCTGCGGAAGCAGCGAACGACGGCCCGTGCGATGTAGTGAGCTTGCAACACGAGTTCGGCCTCTACCCTGGCGAATGGGGTGGCCGCGTGCTGGACTTCGTTCGTGCCTGTCGCATGCCCATCGTCACAACGTTTCACACCCTGATGACGCAGCCAGACTCCTCTGCCACGACGCCTGATCCAGAACCTGGCGGCCCATAGTCAGGGCATGGTGGTCATGACGAAGGTTGCCTCCAGGCTCTTGTCAAGCGTGTACGCCGTGCCAAGTCACAACGTGCAGGTGATTCCCCACGGGGTACCACAGGTTTGTTCGGAAGGTAGCGAGACTCAAAAGGCAAGGCTGGGGCTCGCGGGCCAACGCGTTGTTTGTACTTTCGGCCTCATCAACCGTGGTAAGGGACTGGAATACATGATCGAGGCCATGCCCCGGATCGTGGCCGCCTATCCCGAGGTTCTGTACGTGATAGTCGGGGCCACCCACCCAGAGGTCAAGCGTAGGGAGGGAGAAGTCTATCGCCAGAGCCTGGTCGCGATGGCCAAGACACTGGGCGTCGGCGATCATGTTCGCTTCGTGAACAGGTATCTCAGCCTGCCCGAGCTGATGGAGTATTTGCATGCCTCCGACGTGTACGTCACGCCCTATCCGGGAATGGACCAGATTGCCAGTGGTACCTTGGCATACGCCATGGCAGCAGGGCGGGCCATTGTGAGTACGCCCTATCTCTACGCCAAGGAAGTCCTAGCCGAGGGGCGGGGACTGCTTGTTCCGTTTGCCGATGGCACTTCCCTGGCCGAAGCGACAATACGATTCCTGAGTGATACCGAGTTCCGCGGTGAAACTCAGCGCAGGGCCTACGAATATGCTAGGCCGATGTTCTGGCCGAACGTGGGGAGGAAGTACCTGGAGTTCTTTAGCCGAATCGCGTCCGCAGATCGAGAAAGACAGGAAGGCCAGGCTCTGACGCATGCGTACTGGCAGGATAGCACTGCGGCGACATCGAGTAATCTCCTTGAGCCAACAGTGAGATTCCTGCCCCTGTCGCCAAACGCCGCTGCGAGAATCATCGAGGGGAATGTCTAATCCGACTGTCCGTCTGGCTCTGGGTCTGATCGACCGAAGCTACTTGCTTCGATGGGAGTCACCTCGAAGCCAGTGCGTCTAGTTGTGCAAACTACGCAGCAATCGCATCGGCATGCCGTACACAATAAGGAGCACTTCAGAAGTTGCATTATGAGTATGCCAGGGTCGGCAGGGAGAATCCCGCAACGGCGGCCGATGGACTCACTCGCCCTTTCGTCCGGTCACCCGGATCTGGATCCGCCGCGCCGCCACCTCCGCGTCTTCTTCCTTCCTCACGAAGTAAACCTCAGTTGTTCTGATGTCGGCATGTCCCGCGAACTCCCGGACCTCGTGCATGGTCGCCCCATTTCGAATCGCATCGTTGATCGCCGTCTTCCTGAGCGAGTGGATGCCGATGCCGCGGCCTCCCAACCGCTTGGGGTCAATCCCTGCCGCCTCACAGTATTTCTTGACCAGCCGCCACGGGGTCTTGCGGTCCAGGTGCCGCCGCTCGAAACCGCTTCCGTCCGGCTTCATCGGCCGAAAGAGCGGCCCCTCTCTATCTTCCCCGATGCCGGCCCGTGACACGTAAGAGAGAAGCGGCCGCGCGGCATCCAAGAGGATCTTCCGCCGCTTCTTGTTCCGTTTCTCGGTGACGTGGAGGAAATGCTCGACACCGTCAGTCTCAAGGTGTCCCACGCAAGCGCTGGTCACCGCCGACACACGGCACCCGGTGATGAAAAAGACTGACATCAAAGCCAGGTCGCGGATTCCCTGCAACGTGTCGGAAGGGATCGCTTCCAGGAGAGAGACAGCCTGCAGCTTGGTCAAGTAGGGGGTCGAGTTCTTTTGCACCCCTGGGGCCTTGACCGCACCGATGTCTTGGGCCGTCTCCCAGGAGATGAGTCCCTTGGCCGCGAGCTGCTTGTAGGTGCCGCGCAGGACTGAGAGCCGCCGCGCGACGGTGGCCGAGGTCCTGCCTGCTTCAAGTAACGCTCGCTTATAAAATTTCACATGATCCGGTGTCACGTGCAGGGGATCGACTCCTTGAGCCTGCATGTGGCGGATGAAGTCCATCAGGTCTCTGCCGTACGCCTTGACCGAGTGGTTGGACAGGAGCGCGTCGCAGATCCAGGGAACCAGGGCCCCGGCTGTGATGTTCGCCTCACTCCCGGTGGCGGCCAAGGCCTGGGCCAGGAAGGCCTCGACCTTGGCAGCGGCCGGACTGTCGCCCTCCAGGAACTCTGTCCGCTCGGGCACCAGGGGAGCGCGGGAGGGAGGGGAAGGCAGGGCCGGGAGACCGGAGTCATCATCTGCACACTTATTGTTCGTATTCATGGTTGGCGGCGCCGGATCCATTTTTCTCAAATTGCTGGATAAGAGGAGCGTACATAAAGCGGATTATGTTCCATACAGGAGATCGGGCTTATGGTCAAGAGTCTGTCATGTAGACAAGGACTTAAGGCGTTACCGGCCAATGGCTTACAGCGTGGTAGGTGGCAAGCGGATTGGTCTAAAGTCTAGTAAGAGCGGACACTCTTGTACTCACAGATCTGCTGGAAAATAGGCTGGCAGTCCACTCCCAGGTGAGGTAAGTCTAAGAGTCTAAGGAAAACAGGATCACCTTGGAGAGCGGGGTTTTGCTCTTTGGGGAGATCGGACCACTGCCGGAGAAACGCCATGCCCGCGAGGAAGAAACGCCGCCGCGACCAGCCGCACAAGGTGCTGCATGTAACGACGTATCAGCGGCTAGACCAGTATCTGGACGCGTTCGCCCAAGGACATTTGAACCTGCTGATCCTCGTCGGCGCCGGCGGGCTGGCCAAGAGCCGCTCAGTGCGGTCAGTGCTCGACGGCAAGGCCTGCTGGATCGAGGGCAACGCCACGCCCTTCGGCATGTATGTCAAGCTCTACCGGCACCGGGACCAGTTCGTCGTCATCGACGACGTTGATGCCCTCTATGCCGACCGCAGCGGCGTTCGCCTGCTCAAATGCCTGTGCCAAACCGAGCAGGAGAAGGCAGTGGCCTGGCACTCCGATGCGCGAGCCTGGAGCGCCACGGTATCCCGCGCGAGTTCACGACCAAGAGCCGGGTCGTTATCATTTCCAACGACTGGCAGACTCTGAACAAGAATGTGGCGGCACTCCAGGACCGGGGGCATGTGCTGCTGTTCCGGCCGACGGCGGTCGAGGTGCATAAGCAGGCGGAGAAATGGTTTGACGATAAGGAGATCTATGAGTGGTTCGCCGCCAACATGCACCGCATCCGCGAGCCGTCGATGCGGCATTACGTGCGGGCCAGGGAGCTGAAGGCCGCCGGTATGGACTGGACCGACGTGCTGGCGGCCGAAGGGGAGAACCCGCGGGCCCGGCTCGTCGCCGAGCTTTTGGTCAGCAATGCCTACCACAGCACCGCGGCGCGAGTGAAGGCGTTCGTGGAGCAGGGCGGAGGATGCAGGGCGACATTCTTCAACCACCGTCGATCGCTTACGGGCGACAACCGCACCGGTGACAAGGGCGCCACGTGACGCGCCGATCAAAGGTACTCGACGCGGTTCTCCATCTCATCGGGTTCGAGGACCCGCCACAGGAGCACCAGCGCCCTGATGATCTGGCCAATTGTGGCGCACATGCTGATGGCAGTAGGCGATTCCGGCGTGCTGAACTCCCTGAGAGTGCAAGATCAGGTAGTCGTCGTCATGGGTGACGATGACCCGACTGGCGGGCAAGGCATAAGCGATCTGGTCGGCGTCATCCGCCCCCTGGAGACCCACCTCACGCGTGGTGGTCACGTCGATGCCACGGCGGCGAAGCCCCACGGCGATTGCTGGCGAGACGTGCTCATCAAGATGAAACTTGAGTGCCGGAGGCATCCGTACCTCGGAGCTTCTCTTGGAGGGGAGATGGCGAGGCCTGCTTCATCTGCTGGAGGAGCGATTCGGCTTGGGCGATCTCGTGCTGGATCTCCTGGGTATGGTCCCAGTAGTAAGCCAGGGCGGCATGCACGTCGGCCAAGGTGAGCTGAGGGAAGTTGGTCACGATCTCGTCGGGACTCTGACCTTTGAGCTCATGCCAGACATAGATGTCCTGCACGCGAATTCTCGTGCCCGCAACGCAAGCTTTGCCGCCACAGACACCGGGCTTCTTCTCAATGTGGTTCATCGAGACAATTTCCATCGTCACTCTCCGTTACGTCGTTATTGTAGCACAAGTGACGGTGCTTCTCCAAACGGCGAAGCCCCGGTGGGTGTTGCTTTGTTGCTTTCAGAGGTAGTAGGCCCAAACCCAACACTCGTGTCACCAGGGGCAAAGTAGCGAGCCCCGAGCTGTGAAACTGGGCCGGTGACACATGAGTAGACCGCTGATTCGGCTCCTCAGAATTTCGCCTTCGCGTCTGGCGATACGAAATCACCCCTGATTCGAGGTCATTGCTGATTCCTCATCCTTCGATTTGGCCTCCTTCGCTTCGCCTATTGCCCATTCTGCGAAATGGCGGCCCTCCAGTTTGCCCTTGGTGACACGAGTGCTGGGTCTGGGCCGGCAAGAGGACTCGCCCTTCCGTGCGGGCAAACCTGCGGAGACGGTCCAGAGCACGCGCCCCGACCTGGCGCACGCGTTCCTTCGAGATTCCCAGCTCCGCGCCGATCTGGCTCAGGGTCTTCTTGCGGGCACCTCCGATCCCGAAGCGGCCGGCGAGGATCCGCCGCTCGCGGTCGTCGAGACGTCTGAGCAGGTGCGCGACGATTCGCTCTTGCCGATCCTGAACGAGCTGCTGTTCGACCGGGTCGGCACGAGTGTCCGCGGTGCCCTGGAGGATAGCGGTGCATGCCGGGACGAACCGAACGCGGAGGCGCTGGTCCCTTCGATCGGACCGGAATTCGTTCCAGATCGCCCAGGTGGCGTAGGTGCTGAACTTGTGGCCCTGGGCGAAGTCGAACCTGTTGACCGCGCGGATCAACGCCACGTTACCGACGCTAATCAGCTCCGCGAGATCGCCGAGGCGCCGGCGAATCTCCGGGCGTTCGAGGTAACGAGGCGGAGGTTGGCTCGGATGATCTGGTGCCTGACTTCCGCCATCTCGATGCGGAGCCGCTCGAACTCCTCCACGTCTCGGCGGCGCGGCCGACCAGGGCCGAGGCGTGAGCGCGCCTGCTCGGCCAGGTGCTTCAGGCAGTTCATTTTTCGGAACTGGTGCGTCTCCTGCTCCAGCGACAGGAGGGGGGCTTCATAGAGGCAGGCGATCTCTTGGCGCACGCCGACAGGCAGCCGGTGCCGTCGCTCGGCCCCGTCGGCCGAAGGGCCGGGCATCGGGGCCAGGATCGCGTCGCGGGCGTCGAGGTCATCGAAGCTGGGGTGCGCGACGTATTCGATCCTCGTGCCGAAGACGCCACGGGCGTCCGAACCGCCAGACGGGCGGTGGGGGGCGAGCTGGTGCCGATCGGCCTGGGCTGAGTGCTCGAAAACGCCAACGTCTCTTGCTACATAATTCATGGGGATCTCTCCGGTCGTTCGGTGTGACTCGCGGGATGATAAATTCACGCGGCTGAGGCACGTCCGGTGCTGGACGGCGGGGTGTAGGTCGGCGGAGTCGTCACCCTTGCTTGGTCGCCGAAACCGAGGAAGCGAGCGAAGCGCCGCTGTCGGTGGAGTGCGTACCAAACCTGGCGAGCCCTGTCGCGCGTCCGTCGTGCTCTCGTCCCGTCCACGGCCGACCTCCCCTCAGTTGATGTTCCCGAGCTGGTTCGATGAGAGCCGAAATCCGAAAGTGAAAGCAGCCGGTCCAGTGCGAAGACCGGCGGCGAAGCGGCATGCGGACCGGGGGCGGCCCTCACATCGCGCCTCGCCTGAGATAGCAGTTATCGGGGACAACCCGAGGTCGGGAGTACCGATGAAGGCACGGCGGATTCCCGGGGGCCCCGGGAGCGGATGCCGGTGTGGGGAAAGTCGTTTCCGACTGATCAGGATCGACCGCCGAAGTGGTGACCACTCGCGGCGGCTCGAATCGGCCCGAAGCCCGGTGGCCGCGTCGATCGCTCCTTCCCCGCTGTCTAACTGAGCGTGGACCATGGACACCCCAATCGGTTACCGGCTGTATGCAGTCGCAATTCAACGAATATCCCTTACGCCTGGGGAAAGACCACAACGGGGCTGAGGCGTCGAACGTCTGAGAGAACCGGCGCAATCCGACCGAACTCACCGAGGCGCCGACCCGGAGAACCAACTCGTGGCCCGGTCCTTGGAGAAGCGCCGGGAGGAGACGCTGCGGGCGGAGCGTCAGGTCCGCGACGATTACGATCACTTCCTTCGCGAACAGCCGCCGCAACTTTCCTCCGAGGAGCGGGCGCGGATCGCCGCTCTCTCTTCCGACCTCACCGCACTGTGGCACGCCTCCGGAACGACCCGCCAGGATCGCAAGGAACTCGTCCGGCGCCTCGTGGATAAAGTCGTCGTTTATGTGGAGCACAATAGTGAATATGTGGACATCACGATTCACTGGCAAGGTAGCTTCACCAGCCAGCACGAGGTCTTGCGTCCGGTGAGGTCCTACGAACAGCTCCGCGATTTCGACAAGCTCATGGACCGGGTCGCCACGTTGCATCACGAAGACTACAGCTCAGGGCAGATCGCCGACACTTTGAATCGGGAGGGATTCAGCCCACCGAAGCGGTTTGGCGGTTTCTACACTGAACTCGTCCTTGAACTGCTCGTGCACCGCGGCTTTGCAAAGGATAAGACGTACGTCGACCAACTCGGACCACATGAGTGGTGGCTGCCGAAGCTGGCTGAAGCGATTCCGGTATCCGCCGGCATGCTCGCCAACTGGGCGCGCCGAGGATGGCTCCACTCACGCAGGACACCCCCGCAACGGTTGTGGGTTCGCCGGCCAGGGCGTTCAGGTAGCGCTGCACAGCAGCGGTACGAGAAAAACCCCCTACCGAGGTGGCATCCTCGGGGATTCTATGGGGTCCCGTGTCCACCCGCCCCTCTCAGTGAAACAGCTGGGGAAAAACGGGCGCAACATCGGCCTCCCCGAAATCGGCCACACTCTCATCGTGATGACAGATTGGTATCCGAGCCGAGCTATACAACAAGGAGATAAGAATATGACGAACACGACCGCAGCGAATGGTAAAGAGGCCGCCTATCACGGTGTGCCGGCGGAAGACGACTACGGCTATGCACAGGCGATCAAGATCGGAAACACGATCCATGTGTCCGGCCAGCTCAGCCAGGACGACAAGGGGGCCATGATCGCGCCCGCGGCGCTCGATGAATCCGGCAAGCCGGCCGACTTCTCGATGATGGCAGAGCAGATGCGGGTGACCTATGCCAACGCTGCAAAGATCCTGGCACAATTCGGGGCCACCCTCGACCATGTAGTGGAAGAGACGCTCTATGTCATCGATGTCGATGAGGCGTTTGCAGTCGCGGGCAAGGTGCGCAAAGAAGCCTACGCCAAGGCGCGGCCTCAGTGCGCCAGCAATCTGATCGGCGTATCGAGGCTGGCCTTTCCCGAGCAGCTCATCGAGATCGTTTTCAAGGCTGTGCTGCCTCCAGCATAGACGGGCGGCAGCGCACTCTCGATCGATGGATCCGCCGTCGCGGCGCCCAAACAAACATAGGTATAGCGCCAGCCAAGCCGTGGTTGAGCCCTCGTATCCCCGGTGGATGCAGAGGTCGATCAGTCCGACGCGCCCAACCGACCCGTTGGTGCGCGGATGCGCAATTATCAATTCACCCTGTCGGAGAATTGCAATGGCAACGATCGAAGCATGGGTCGCCCCGGCCGCGAAGAGCAGCTTGGTTCGTCAGAGGGTCGAGCTCGGGCCGCTTGGGGACGAGGAAGTGGAAGTGGAGGTCGAGCACTGTGGACTGTGCCACTCCGACCTTTCGATCCGGAACAACGACTGGGGGTTCTCGCAATTTCCGGCCGTGCTGGGGCACGAAGCCGTTGGCCGCGTAGTCGAAGTCGGACGAGCGGCCAAGGGGCTGACAGTCGGACAACGCGTTGGGGTCGGCTGGACAGCAGGCAGTTGCATGCACTGCCGTCAATGCATGTCGGGCAATCACCATTTGTGCCCGCAAGCAACGTTTACGATCGTCGGGCACAAAGGCGCATTCGCCAGCCGCGTCCGCGCGCACTGGGGTTGGGCCGTCCCCCTGCCGGAAAAAATCAACGTCGCCGAGGCTGGCCCGCTCTTGTGCGGCGGCATGACCGTGTTCAATCCGCTGGCGATGTACGCCAAGCCGACCAGCCGCGTGGGCATCGTCGGCATCGGCGGGCTGGGCCACATGGCCGTGAAATTCGCCGCCGCGTACGGCTGCGAAGTGACGGCGTTCACCTCGAGCGCGAGCAAGTTCGACGAAGCCCGGAAGTTCGGTGCGCATCGAGTCGTGTCGAGCCGCAATTCGGACGCGATCAAGGAATTGGCGGGGGTATTCGACCTGCTGCTCGTCACCGTCAATGTCCCGCTCGATTGGGACGCGCTCATCGCCTCGCTGGCTCCCAACGGCCGGCTGCACGTCGTCGGCTTCGTGCTTGAACCGATCCCGCTCGCGGTGATCCCGCTCATCGTGGGGCAGCGGAGCTTCTCCGGCTCGCCGATCGGCCCGCCGGTGGGCATCGGAACGATGCTCGAATTCGCCGCGCGGCACAACATCACACCGCAGACGGAACACTTTCCGATGAGGCGCATCAACGAAGCGTTCGAGCGGCTGGAAGCGGGCAAGGCTCGATACCGCATCGTGCTCGATGTGGATTATTGAACCGCCGCACAAGACCTCTTCGAGATAGCGATCAGGGACCGTGACTCGACACGTGGTGATGGAGTACGCGACAGTCGGTATCGGCGTGAACACCGTGTGCGGGTCAAAGATAAGGGCTTCATTTCGCAACTGAACGAGAAAACGTCGAACTCCTGAGGAGATAGCCATGCAGACGAACGCGAATGCACAACGTGATCTCGATTCGCTGACCGCCTTGAATCTCGACTTTTTCGCGTCCGTGGAGAAGGGGGATGTGAAGCGTTTCGAGGAGATTCTGGCCGACGACTTCATGTCCTCGTATCCGGACGGTTCGCTGCACGACAAGGGCGAGTTTCTCGAGCTGACGGCGCAGCCGGTGACGTTCAGCGAGCTTGTGGCCGAGGACGTACGAATCCGCTTGCTGGGTGATTTCGCGATCATCCATGGGCGTTTTAACTCCCGCTCGGCCGACGGCAAGCCGCGCCGGGGCCGTTACACCGATAACTGGGCGCGCCGCGACGGCACCTGGGTTGCCGTTTCGGCACACTTTAATTTCGACCAGGACGGATAGGTCGGACCGCTGGGTGGCATCGGGCTACTCGCGGACCAGTATCTTTGAATGGGGTGGCTCGTTGTCGAGCTTCGTGGCGCGCGACAGGCGGTGTTCTCGCGCCACGAAGCGACCAGTCTCACAACGAAACCGCTCGAGACCCGTCGGTAACGAGACCCGTCCTCAACCTCAGTGCGCTCGACGCACCGTTCGAGCAAGCTTTGGGGAACAGCGTGCTACTCTCACAACGATATTCCAGATAGCAGACATAGATGGAGGTGCCGGATGAAGGCGATTGTGGTGACGGACCAGGCCGCGGGAACGGCCGGGATGAAGCTGGTGGAGCGGCCCGAGCCGCAGGCAGCGATGAACGACGTCGTCGTTCAGGTTCATGCGTCGGGATTCACCGGGGATGAGCTGTCGTGGCCCTCGACCTGGGTCGATCGCCTCGGCCGTGACCGGACGCCGTCGATCCCAGGCCACGAGCTGGCCGGAGTGGTCACCGCCCTCGGCTATGGAACGACGGGGCTGTCGGTGGGACAGCGGGTGTTCGGCCTCACGGACTGGACTCGCGACGGCACGCTGGCGGAGTATGTGGCCGTCGAGGCACGCAACCTCGCGCCGCTGCCGGGCGACGTTGACTTCACGGAGGGCGCGGCCCTCGTGATGCCGGGCCTGACCGCGTGGCAGGGGCTTTTCGAGCACGGCCGCCTTCGGGCGGGGCAGACCGTCCTCGTGCACGGTGCGGCCGGCGTAGTCGGTTCGATGGCGACCCAGCTCGCACGTGAGGCCGGCGCGTACGTCATCGGCACCGGGCGCGCTGCCGGCCGTCAGACGGCGCTCGACTTCGGCGCAGGAGTTCGTCAACCTCGATAACGACGCCCTGGAAGATGTCGGCGTCGTCGATCTGGTGTTCGATGTCCTCGGCGGCGACATCGCCAAGCGGTCCGCACGCCTGATTCGAGCCGGAGGAACGCTGGTGTCCATCGTCGGGCCGTCCGAGACGCGGCCCGCCGACGGCCTGGCGGTCAACTTCGTTGTCGAGTCCGATCGTGCCCAACTGAGTGAGATCGTCCGGCGGGTGCGTGACGGGCGAGTGCGGGCGAACACCGGCACGGTCTCGACCCTCGATGATGCTGTCGCCACCTTCAATGCGACCGAGCGACGCGCGGGGAAGACGATCATCCGCGTTCGTCCGTGAGCGACACGCGCCTATCGATGCACGCGGCCGGCCGGTGCTGGACGCGGTCCTGCCGCTGGCCCGGGCACGTGAAGCGTTCGAGCGGGGGCTGGCCGGTCACGTCCGGGCATACCCCATCTGGAGGAGAAACTCAACATGCCACGAATCGCAGTCCCGACCCGCGACGAGGCCCCCGCCGAATCGCAACCCATCCTCGACTCGGTGGGCGTGCAGCTCGGGTTCATCCCGAACCTCCACCGGCTCATGTCGCTGAGCCCCGCGGCCCTTACCGGTCTCATCGGACTCCAGCGGGCGCTGAGCAAGACCCTCGACCTCAGGACCCGCCACGCCATCTCGCTGGCGGTATCCGAGGCGAACGCCTGCAATTACTGCCTCGCGGCCCACTCCTACCGCGCCGCCCGCTTCGCCCACGAATCGCCCGAGGAGATCGCCCTCAACCGCCAGGGACGTTCGAGCGACCCGAAGCGGGGGGCCGCGGCGGGCTTCGCCAAGAGCCTGATCGAGTCGCGCGGCAGGGTGCGCGATTCGGACCTCGCGTCGATGCGCGAGGCCGGGTTCACCGACGGGCAGATCATCGAGATCATCGCCCTGTCGGCGCAGTTCCTCCTGACCAATTTCATGAACAACGTCGCGGACACGGAGATCGACTTCCCCGAGTTCGAGCCCGCGCAGGCGGGATGAGGCCCAGGGAATCGCGTCCCCATCGAGCGTCCTCAGAGAAAGTGTTCGGTGATGACATGGCTTCTCCACAGAAGGGCGATCCGTCGCTCGACGCCGGTCAGGCCGGCGAGGAGATCCGCCACCTCCTGGGAGACCCCTCCCTCGGCCGGATTCTGGTCGCATCCAGCGGCAAAGGACTGGTGTCGATCCTGATGGGCGCGGATGAAGAGCTCCTGATCGAGGACCTGCAGCGTCGTTTCCCCGAGGTGCACCTCGTCCGCGGGGATGGCGAGGAAGATCGACATCGGTTAGAGCTCGTGCTCGCCTTCACCGAAGACCCGTCCCAGCGACATGTTCTTCACCGCGGCGGACAGCGCCGCCGAGCAGGAACTGATCCGCGGGAGCGAACTGAGGGTACTGGAGACTCTCTGGGGCCATATCGGGCTGTTCGGTATGGATCCCCACTATCGACAGCAAGTGGACGCCGCGCTGGGGCAATTACTGGCCCGGCGGGCCTAGCAGCTCATTATTTGAAACTAGGATCATATGTTTCATTCTGAGGATTACGACCTGGTGGTGCTTGGCAGCGGGCGGGGCAGGCTCCTCGCCTGGTCCATGGCCTCGGAGGGGAAGCGGACGGCGGTCGTCGAGCGGCGCTATGTCACGGGCTCATGCCCGAGCATCGCGTGCCTCCCGAGCAAATACCTGGTCCACGGCGCGAAGGTCGCCAACTTCTTCCGCAGGGGTGCCGAGTTCGGGATCGTCCCGGGCGATTGGAAGGTCGAGATGCCCGCCGTCCAGGACGGAAAGCGGAAGATGGTCGACGGCATGGTCGTCCGGAATCATGAGCTTTATCGGGAGAGCGGCGCGGAGCTGGTCATGGGACAGGGCCGCTTCGTCGGGCCGAGGACGATTGAGGTGGCGGCCGCCGGCGGCGGGACGCGGACCCTCCGCGGCGAGGTGGTCGTGATCAGCACCGGCTCCCGTGCCCGGATCGACCCGGTCCCGGGGCTTCCCGAGGCGCGGCCGATGACACACGTTGAGGCCCTCGACCTGGGCCGCGTCCCGGGGCACCTCGTCGTCCTGGGGGGCGGCTACGTCGGGCTCGAGCTGGGCCAGGCCTTACGTCGCTTCGGCAGCCGCGTGACGGTCATCGAGCGGAACGACGCCCTGGCCCATCGCGAGGACAGCGACGTCTCGGAGGCCCTGCGCGAGCTCTTCGAGGACGAAGGGATCGAGGTCCGCACCGGCATCCGCGTCGAGCGTGTGGAGGGGCGGTCCGGCGAGTCCGTGAAACTGCAGGTGAAGCGTGACGGGGTGGAAGGCTGGATCGAGGGCACGGACATCCTCATCGCGAGCGGTCGGATCCCGAACACCGACGGCATCGACCTGGAGGCGGCCGGGGTCGAACGTGACGGCCGTGGCTTCATCAAGGTCGACGAGCGGTGCCGGACGACGGCCCCCGGGGTATGGGCGGTGGGCGATTGCGCGGGCGGCCCCCAGTTCACCCACATGGCCGACGACGACGTCCGCGTGGTCCGCGACAATCTCGCCGGCATCGACCGGACGACGACCGGACGTCTGGTACCCTTCTGCCTGTTCACCGACCCCGAATTGGCCCGCGTCGGCCTGAATGAGTCGGAGGCGGAACGTCGCGGGATCGCCTACCGTCTCGCGAAGATCCCGGCGACCGCCATTCTCCGCTCCAGGACCCTCTCCGAGCCGCGCGGCTTCTACAAGACGCTGGTCGCCGCCGATAGCGATCGCATCCTGGGCTTCACCGCGTTCGCCCCAGAGGCCGATGCGGTCATGACGATCGTCCAGGTCGCGATCAACGCCAATCTCCCCTACACGGCCCTACGCGACGCGACCCTGACCCACCCGACGATGGCGGAGGGGCTCGCCGCGCTCTTCCGGGCGGTGCCCGGCCGAACCTGCCTTGTCGGTAGCCACCAGGAACCCAAGGCCCCATCTGCGAGGACTATGCCATCATGGCCGAGCGATTGAACACGATCAGTATCCATATCACCCGTTACGGACTGGTGATTGTGTTGCTCTGGATCGGCGGGATGAAGTTCACCGCCTACGAGGCCGAGGGCATCAAGCCGCTCGTGGCGAACAGCCCGCTGATGGGCTGGGTGTATCGACTCATGAGCGTCGGCGGGTTTTCCGCGTTCCTGGGGGTGGTCGAGATCGCCATCGGCTTGCTCATCGCCGTCCGTCCGGTCTGGGCGATGGGCTCGGCCGTGGGCAGCGCTCTGGCCTCGGGCATGTTCCTGACGACGCTGAGCTTCCTGCTCACCACGCCCGGCTGGGAACCGAGTCTGGGCGGATTCCCGGCCTTATCAGCGATGCCTGGGCAATTCCTGCTCAAGGACGTCGTGCTGCTGGGAGCATCCCTGTTCACGGCCGGAGAGTCGCTGGGGGCCGCCGGTTCACGGCGTGGAGTCCTTCCGAACGACGGGGCACACGAGACCTCGAACCCTTGAGCGGAGAACGACGATGACGCGCTCGTCCAATCCCCGAATGCCCTTGACGCTGGCCGCGGCCACGGCGCTGATGCCCGGTCTGGGCGGCCATGCCACCGCCCAACAGCCGGTGCCGGAGCCTTCTTGCTGGCCCAGGACCGGCCGGCCGCGTGCCAGGAGCCGCCGGTTGCAGCGTGAACCAGACGAGTGTGGCCGCTGATTGATGTGACCCTTTCGGCCCTTCGACCATAACCTCGATCGGGGTCGTGGGCGGGTGTAAAGTAGGCTTCGGTATTGAAGACGCTCGACCCGGTCAACACTCCTGGTGGCGGCAACGCGATGCTGGCGAGGGAGGACCCTGTGATGGAATCGCGCTACCAGCCTATCGAGAATTACGGCGTCATCGGCAACCTGCGCACGGCCGCGCTTGTGGGGATGGACGGCTCCATCGACTGGCTCTGCCTGCCCCACTTCGATGCCCCCAGCGTCTTCGCCGCCCTCCTAGACGACCACAAGGGCGGTCGGTTCCGCATCGCACCGGCCCGCGACCAGTTCCGGCGCAAGCAGTTCTACTGGCCGGACACCGCCATCCTCGTCACCCGCTTCCTGCACGAGGATGGCGTGGGCGAGGTCGAGGATTACATGCCGGTCGGCGGCACCGGCGCGGTGCGGGACCAGCTGATCCGGAGAGTCCGGGTCGTCCGCGGCCAGTTGCCTTTTCATCTGGAGTGCCGTCCTGCCTTCGACTACGCCCGGGGTGGTCACGAACGCCACGTGGACGCGCATGGCGCACCGCTTCGACGGGTCGGGGCTGAGCCTCGGCCTGGCCGCTCCCATGCCACTGCGGCCCGACGGCACGGGTGTCGTCGCCGACTTCACGCTCGGCGAAGGGGAGAACGTCACGTTCGCCTTGCGCCGCCTCACTCCCGAGGGTGAGCCCGGCCGCTGTCCCGGAGTCGGCGAGGCGGAGGAACTGTTTCGCGACACCGTCGCCGACTGGCGGCGCTGGCTCTCGAAGAGCACCTACACCGGCCGATGGCGAGAGATGGTCCACCGCTCCGCGATCACGCTGAAGCTCCTGTCGTTCGAGCCGACGGGCGCGATCGTCGCGGCCCCGACCTGCAGCCTGCCCGAGTCGATCGGCGGCCCGCGCAACTGGGACTACCGCTACACCTGGATCCGCGATGCCGCGTTCACCCTGTACGGCCTGCTCCGCATCGGCTTCACCGAGGAGGCGGCCCGCTTCCGGGACTGGCTGAAGGACCGCTGGCAAGACGCCGACGACCAGGGGACCGGCCCCTTGCAGCTCATGTACGGCATCGATGGGCGGGCCGAACTCACGGAGGAGACGCTCGACCACCTGGAGGGCTACCGCGGCTCGCGGCCGGTGCGGATCGGCAATGGCGCGTACGGGCAGCTCCAACTGGATATCTACGGCGAGCTGATGGACGCCGTCTACCTCCACAACAAGTACGTCGAGCCCCTCGGCTACGACGGCTGGGTACGGCTGCGGCGGTTGGTGGACTGGGTGTGCGAGAACTGGAGACGGGAGGACGAGGGCATCTGGGAAGTGCGCGGCGGCCGGCGGCACTTCGTCTACTCGAAGTTCATGTCCTGGGTGGCGCTGGACCGCGGCCTGCGGCTGGCCGACAAGCGCTCCTTCCCGGCGGACCGGGCGCGGTGGTTGAAGGTCCGCGACGAGATCTACGTGGAAGTCATGGCCCGGGGCTGGGACCCGCGACGCCGGGTGTTCGTCCAGGCGTTCGGCTCGGACGCCCTGGACGCCTCGAGCCTGCTGATGCCGCTGGTGTTCTTCATGGCCCCGAATGACCCGCGCATGGTCAGCACACTCGACGCGATTCGCCGGCCCCTGGCCGCGGGCGGCCTGGCGGCCGACGGTCTGGTCTACCGTTACGATCCCGTCGCCGCCCCGGACGGCCTGGCGGGCCGCGAGGGGACCTTCAACATGTGCTCCTTCTGGCTCGTCGAGGCGCTCACGCGGGCCGGGCGCACCGACCCGGCGCGGCTGGAAGACGCGCGTCTGCTCTTTGAGCAGATGCTCGGCTACGCCAACCACCTCGGCCTGTTTGCGGAGCAGACTGGCAACAGTGGCGAGGCCCTGGGCAACTACCCGCAGGCGTTCACCCACCTGGCCTTGATCAGCGCCGCCTTCAACCTCGACCGGGCGCTCGGGACGCGGTGAATCCGCGCCGAAGGGCTGGGGCCGGCGCGGAGAAGACACGGTCCTCGACAAGGCCGTCGTCACCGGCCACGGCACGCCCAAACGGAGGCTTGTTGAATCAGGTCGGGCTGATCCGTTGCATCAAATAGTGTTCATTTATATTTAAATTCAAGGTCGGCCTGCCTCACGCTGACGGTGTCACGACTCGTTCCTTCAAGAACCCGCGATCGAAGCCATATGCATCAAGGAGGTCGAGATGTTCGAGCTGCGAAACTGGGCCTTCTGGGGCCGGTGGGTGCCGCTGCCGCTCCGACTGATCATCGGCTTCGGATTCATAATCCACGGGTGGGCCTAGCTCAGCCGGGGACCGTCGGGCTTCGCGAAGCTGCTCACCCAGATCGGCGCCCCTCTCCCCGAGGCGACGGCGTAGGTGTCCACGTTCATGGAGCTTCCTGGCGGGCTGGCGATCTTCGTGGGGGCCTTCGTCGAGATCGTGAGTGTCCCGCTCATCGTCATGATACTCGTGGCGATGTTCACCGTGCACCTGAAGTACGGCTTCAGCTCCGTCAACACGATCGGATTGACCGAAGACGGACCGCAGTTCGGCCCGTCCGGTTACGAGGTCAACCTCCTTTATATTGCGGGTCTGTTCTCGCTGATCTTGAGCGGTGCGGGTGCTTTGTCTTTCGACGGCCTTCTCTCGCGCAATGAGGCGTTGTCGGAGGGTCCCAAAGAGCACCAGCAGGCTGTCCGAACCCGTTCACAGAGCCTCGGCGGGCGTGATCGCCCGCGGCCACGATCGAGATTCGGGTGGAAGAGTCGAAACCGTTACATCAATCAGCGGTCACACCCAACCAGACTACGCAGCCAGGCCAAAGGCAAAGTTGGAAGCTGTTCTTGGATGGCTCCTTAGTGATGGCGATCTCTTCGCCGCGGGCTACCCGGTCGAGTCGCCGGGAGAAATCGGTCGTCGCCTCGAAGGAGCCAACGGTTTCCATGCGGCCTCTCGGCCTCGCCGGCGGGCTTTCTCGTTACGCAGACGAGTGTTGGGTCGTCGCGGCAGCGGTCACAGGGCGGGCTGGTACATCTGGTCAACGGATGCCGCGGCGACGCCGAGTTCGGTGGCTCCCGGACAATCGGCTCGGCGGGCGCATCGCCGGCCAGGGCGTTCAGGTGGCGCTGCACAGCAGCGGTCGTGGGCTCTTCACTCACGAGAAAAACCCCCTACCGAGGTGGCAGCCTCGGGGATTCTATGGGGTCCCGTGTCCACCTGCCACTCTCAGTGAAACGGCTGGGGAAAGACGGGCGCAACATCGGCCTCCCCGAAATCGGCCACACTGTCAGCGTGATGACAGATTGGTATCCATCGGCGATTAGCAACTTCTTCGGGTGACCCGTCGCGGACGAGGAGTAGCCCTCCCGCGACCCGTCACATGGCGCAAGACGAAGGCACAACATCTTTTTCCCCGGGAGCGACGAGGTAGCACCATGCTTGGATCATTCAGGTCGAACGTGGCCGTGGGTATCGCGGTCCTGGTCAGGATCGCCGGACTCTCGAATACAGCCCTTCCTCATGGTCGACTACCCCTACTGCCGATACATTTGACACAAGCCCCCAAAACGACACACTCCCCGGAGTGCCAATGCGCCTCGCCTGCCTCCTCCTTGCCGCTGGTTTGTGCTGCGCGGCCGGCTGCACGGTCGGGCGACTACGAGAGCGCACGGTCAATCAGGGGAACACCCTCCCAGAGTTGCAATACGAGCAAGTTCTCGACAACCTCGCTCAGTTCGCTGTCAACCCGTCGGCCCTGCCGTGGCAAATGAACCTCAAGGAAGGGACCTCGCAGGTCACCGACTCGCTCTCCGGGGGTGCGGCACTGGACACTGGCCCACCGGTCGGCTGGTTCCCGCAGCTGCTCGGCTCGAGAACCGTCGTCGCGCAGTGGGGAATGGCGCCGGTCGTCAACCCGACCGAGCTTCAACTACTCCGCATCGCGTACCGTCGCGCGTACGGCTTGCCTGATATGCCCTCGCCGGAATTCCTGGATGAACTGGCCCACGAGCTAAAGGACCAGTTCGCCTCCAACGCCGATCTGCGAAACGAGTCTGAGCTGTTCTATGACTTCCAGGGCAGCTCCAGTCGCGACGCACGCCACCTGGAAGCCCGCATCGTCACAGCGAACGACGAATCTTTTTGCGGGCAGGCAGGTGCCGCGGGCGACCGCTCGCCGCTGGTGAGGAACGTTTGCCGGAAGATCGAGTCGATCGAGCGCGACCTGACGCGGATTCAGCCTGGCTGGTTCCATGTAGGTCGCAGGCGGGACGTCCCGAAGGACGCATGTTACGTCGGGATGAGCGGGCATACGTACGTCTGGGTCTCTGCCGACGGTCGCGAGGAACTGACTCAGTTCACACTTGTCGTCCTGAAACTCTCTGCGCTGATTAAAGAGACGCAGACCCTCATCAATCCTGGATCCGTGAAGTTCTCGCCGGGGGACAGGGGCGGCTGAGCATCGTGTTCATACCAAGCCCAAGCGGAACGGCTGGATGATGTCATGCGCCTGACGAAGCGGGCTAACCTTGGGGCCCATCGGAGCGCCGAGCAGACGAAAGCCGACCGCCGATGGCAGCCCGCGCATCCCATGGGCACGTCAACCGCAAGGATTTGGTGCGTTCCAGCGGCGGCGCTCGCCCGTCGTGCGGGCAAGGAGTTGCGGCATGGTGTGTGCGTACTTTGCTCCCGCGAGAGAGCGGATGGGGATCCGGTGAGGAGAGACGACTTGGCAGGTAGTCATGCAGATCGTCCGCGATGTAATGGACATGTCGTAGGGCTCGCTGTCACGCTCCTCGCGCTGGTCGCAACGGCCCGAGCGCAGGGTCCCGGTCTGCCGAGCCCGGGGCCGCTGCGCGATCTCGCGTCGATTGTGGACGAGACTGAACCGAACACGGAGCCACTGTTCCCACAGCCGCTCTCCATGGCTCCCTCTTTGGGCGCTGGCGAACGGCCCGTGCCAGTTGCCACGGGGATCGAGTTGGGGCTGCTTGAGACGGTCACCGAGTCGCTCTTTGGCGACGCCTACGCCGAGGGACGCTGGCGGCCGCTTTCCTTGAGCACCTTCTTTAGCGAGGGATGGCTCGAGCCCTGGGCGAGCGCTCCGGCCGGCCAGGACGGCCTGACCCCGAGACATGGCTGGCGCGGAGCGTTCGACGGCGTCTTCTACCGGCTCTGGTTAGCGACCTTCGGCTACTCGAACAGCATCACCGCGCCGTACGGGGGAAACCGCTACTTCGGCACTTACACGATCTTCCTGCCGTTCTCCCGCCGGTTCGAGATCGTCATGAACGTGCCTTTCGTGGTCGCCAACGGCACCAAAGACCCGATGCGTGGCTATACGTCTGAATTCGGCGACCTGGCCGTCGCGCCCCGCTTCCTGCTCTCGGAAACCGCGGCCACGTCGCAGGTGTTCGCCCTGGGGATCCGCACTCCGACTGGAACGACGGCGACGGGAAACGGGATCATGTCGCTGGCGCCCGCTTACGAGTTCTGGACCAATCCCGGTGGACCCTGGGTGGTCCGGGGGTCCACCGGCCTCTCCGTACCCTTGAACAAGAACCAGGCACCTGCCGAGAACGCGTTCGTGGGCGGGCTCGCCGCGGGCCGTTACTTCACGCCGCATGACGCCCTCTTCGGTGATCTCGTGTTCTACCTCGACACCAACTTCGCCGTACCCCTCGATGGCGGGGCCCGGCGCAATACACTGTTCAGCCTCGGACCCGGGACTCGGTTCCACATCGCCGGCAATTGGTTCTTCTTGTGCAATTGGGAGTTCCCGATCACCGGCAATCGACCGAACACGTACACCATGCAGGTCGCATTGCTGAAAGAATTCTGACGCTCACACCTGCGGTGCGGATCGTGCCCGCCAGACCGAGCGACCACCGGCTGGTCTGAAGGATCGGTTAGACTCGCGCTCTCCGCACGATCCGTTGACGAGGCGATGCTCCTGCGATCGCGCGATTTCAAGTCAGGTGAGCCGTGAGAAAGCCGTAGATTGTGGTAGACCTATGAAGCCCTAGCAGCTGCGCACCATCGTGCCGGCGGACGGCGCCAGCGCGCTCGGCGGCCGGTTCCTGACCTTCAACAACAACGTGGTGGTCTCCGGCCCGCGCAACCTCTGGTCGCTGCACACGGCGTACTATTACGGCGGGCTCACGCTCTACGGCGAGTGGCAGAGCGGGTTCCAGGGTTACGCCCTGAGGAACCAGACGAACAGCCAGGTGCACCTGCCGATCGAGAGCTTCTACGTGCAGGCCGCGTACCTGCTGACCGGCGAGCGGGTCGCCAGCCGGGGGATGTTCAAGCCGCTCCGGCCGTTCGACCTCCGCCCCGGCCGCTTCGGGCTGGCGCGTGGGAAGTCGCTTTCCGATACAGCGGGCTGAGCCTGGGCCGCCAGGTCTTCACCGCCGGGCTGGCCGACCCCAATCTCTGGACGAACCAGGTCTTCACCACCGATGTCGGAATCAGTTGGTACTGGAATCAGCATATCCGCGTTCTCTTCGACTGGCAGCACGCCGGCTTCGGCTCCCCGGTGACCTACCGCCCCGGCAGGTTCGCCACGACCAGCGACCTATTCCTGCTTCGGTTCCAGCTCTGGTTCTGAGCAGGCCGGCCGCGCGCTGAAGGTCCGCGCGGTCTGATGCCAATCTATTGAGGAGTCTCCCGGAACCACGTCAAATGCAGTCCGGGGGCCAAGCTACCCCGCGCGCAAGGACGGTTCGGCCGACTCGCAACGGCGTGGAAATGGAACAGCATTTGCTGATTTAGAACCGTAACCTCTACGCTGTCGGCGGCCGTTGTGCGCGCTACAAATGCACGCATTCGTCGATGGCTATGGGCCAGCTGGCCGGCCGGAACGCCCTCGATCCGGTGGACGGATCCCTACGCTTGGCTGCCTGGGCGGATGCGAGACCAGACCTGGACGGGGAGGCGGCGCTTTTCCTTGAGGGGGTGAGATGGCACACGAGATCTATCAAGATTGCATCGGAGCCTGTTTCGTCTGTGCGCGGGAGTGCGAGCACTGCGGGGACGCCTGTATCGGCATGACCGAGATGGCAAATTGCGTTAGGACGTGCCGCGACTGCTCGGAACTCTGCTGGGTCTGCTCAGGCTATCTGAGCCGTGGCTCGCAACTCGCGGCCGAGGTCTGCGTGGCCTGTGCCCGCGCGTGTGACCTCTGTGCTGCCGAATGTGAAAAGCACTCAGCCGAACACTGCAAGCGGTGTGCAGAGGCGTGCCGCCATTGCGCCCAAGAATGCCGGAAGATGACGGCATGAGACGTACCTCCGTAGTCGCATAAGGAGGGGTCGACAGGCGAGAAGCAGCTCCTCTCCTTTGACCTTGGGTCCCGCGCGCCCCATTCCAATGCGGGGTGCCCCTGACAACTCTAGACGTCACTGATCAGGCTGCATGGGCACGGAGTCCTGCTTGTCCCGTAGGTGATCGACTGAGAACGATCGGTACACACCTCGCCTGCTCCAGGCTGGCGATCGTGCTGCTTTTGATCTGCGGAAAGAAGCTCACGGCCTACGAGGCCGAGGGCAGCAAAGCGACGGTCATCAAAGGCCCAGTCATGGGCTGGGTCTAAGATCCGGTGGCGCCCCTACTGCGCTCGGCCACCGGGCGCGAGTGGAGGGCACGATATCTCTTTCCCCGAAAGCGAGGAGGTTAAATCATGCTTGGATCATTCAGGCCCAACGTGATCGTGGGTGTCGCGATCTTGGGCGGCATCGCCGGGCTGTCTTACGTGCTGGCCGTGAAGGCCGCGCCGCCCGAAAGGCAGACGGCCGTGGTCGAGTTCACCGCCGACGGCAAACTCAAGCAGCCCGTCGGCTATCGCAAGTGGGTGTACGTCGGCGAAGTGATTACCCCCAACGACATGAACGGCGGCGAGGCCACGTTCCCTGAGTTCCACTCCGTCTACATGGACCCCGAGAGCTTCGCCGAGTACGAGAAGACCGGCAAGTACCGGGACGGCACCGTCCTGATTAAAGAACTCAGCAGCGTCGGCTCAAAGAAAGCGCCCAGCGGCAATGGCTACTTCCAAGGCGAGCTCACCGGCCTGGAGGCCTCGATCAAGGACTCGAAGCGCTTCAAGGACGAGCCCGGCAACTGGGCCTACTTCAGCTTCGGCCACAAGTATCCGCTCAAGGCGGAGGTGTCCAAAAACACTGCCGCCGCGTGCAACCAGTGCCATCAGGACAACGCTCAAAAGGATGATTGGGTCTTTAGCCAGTATTACCCCGTCCTGCGCACTGCGGCCCCGAATGCGAAGTGAAGTCGGCACGGCGTGTCCGGGTCGGTCCGGTCCCGGACACGCCCACATCCCCGATCCCGAGGAAACCACGCCATGAACACCCACGCCCGTGTTTGGGCCCGCAACCCGCCGCCGGACGCGATCGGACGGCGCCACGAAACACGCTTTTCCCCAAGCAGCAATCTCATTTCCCCATAGAGAGGAGGAAGCACCATGCCTGGATCGAGCCGAACGAGCATGACGACGGTAGTTGCGGTCCTGGTCGCGATCGCCGGACTGATCTTCATCCTGGCCAGGGCGGGCGCACCGATCGCCGGTGCAGAGCCGGTTGCCCGCGGGGCGGTGGTCGAGTTCACCCCCGACGGCAAGCTCAAGCAGCCTGTCGGCTATCGCCAATGGATCTCCGTCGGCGCATCGGTGACTCCCAACGACATGAACGGCGGCAAGGCCCTGTTCCCCGAGTTCCACGCCATTTACATCGACCCCGAGAGCTTTGCCGAGTATAGGGAGACGGGCAAGTTTCGTGACGGCACTGTCCTGGTTAAAGAACTCAGCAGCGTCGGATCCAAGGAAACGAGCAGCGGCAAAGGCTACTTCCTGGGCGACTTCACGGGGTTGGCGGTCTCGATAAAGGACTCGAAGCGCTTCAAGGACGAACCCGGCAACTGGGCCTACTTCAGCTTCGGCCACAAGTACCCGCTCAAAGCGGAGGTGTCCAAGAGCCCCACCTTTGCGTGCAACAAGTGCCACGAGGACAATGCCAAGCAGGATTGGGTTTTCACCCAGAACTACAACGTCTTGCCTGCGGCGGCCCCACGTTCGAAGTGAAGCACACCCGGGGGCATCGCAGGCCCGCGCGCCTCTGAGGAAGAATCATCCCGCATACCATAGGAGATTCACACCATGCTCATTAACATTCGCCGTCGGCAGATCGTCGGCGGCCTGCTCGTAGCGGTGCTCTTCGCCGCGATGATCGGCATTGGCTGGTCGCACCCGTCACCCGCGGATGACTCCTCCGCCTCCCAGGAGGGCTTCTCGCCGTACGTCACGAAGGATGGCGGCATCTCGCGGCCGACCGATTACCGCGACACCTTCGAATACCTGGGCTCGTATGCGGTGGCCACGAAGCCGGACAAGCCGCTCGACGAGATGCACGTCGTCTATGCGCGGCCGGAGGACGTTCGGGCTTTTCGCCGTGACGGCAAGTTCCCGGACGGCGCGACGCTCGTGAAGGAGGTCACCCGGGTCGGCTCGGACAAGCTCACCACGGGGCAGTCCCACTGGGCTACGGACATCAAGCTCTGGTTCGTGATGATCAAGGACGCGAAGGGCCGGTTCCCCGGCAACGACTTGTGGGGCGACGGCTGGGGCTGGGCCCTCTTCCTGGCCAAGGAGCCCGCACGCAACGTGGCCACCGACTACACGACCGACTGCCGGACGTGCCACATCCCGGCCAAGAAGGACGACTGGGTGTACATCCGCGGATACCCTGCGCTCGCGAAGGCCGCCCCGGCCAAATGAACCGTGAAAGTAACACGACGGATAAGGAACTACTCATCCCGTGGTGTCAGCGGAGAGGACCGATTGCCTTATGGGTGACCGACTGAATTCGATCGGAATGCACATCACCCGCTACGGCTAGGCGATCGTGCTGCTCTGGATCGGCGGGATGATGTTCACCGCCTACCGGACCGAGGCCATCCGGCCGTTGGTGGCGAACAGCCCGCTGATGAGCTGGGTCTACCGTGTCATAAGCGTGGGCGGGTTCTCTTCGCTGCTCGGGGTGGTCGAGATCGCTATCGGGGTGCTCATCGCGCTCCGGCCGGTATGGCCGATGGGCTCGGCCGTGGGCAGCGGGCTCGCGGCGGGGATGTTCCTGACGACGCTGAGCTTCCTGGTCACCACGCCGGGCTGGGAGCCGAGCCTGGGCGGGTTCCCGGCCCTGTCGGCCATGCCTGGGCAGTCCTTGCTCAAGGACGTCGTCCTGTTGGGAGTGGCGCTGTCGTCGGCCGGCGAGGCGTTGGAGGCAGTGCGCGGCGTGGCGCTCTCGTGGCGGCCACCACTCAAGGTGCAGTCCACAACGACCAGGGATGGAGGCACGTTGACTGGGGTTTACGGGACGGGGTCGCCATAGCGAGACAGAACCGGATCACACCCTTCGGCGATTCGCCCCCCGCAGGACGCAACCTCCGGGCGCGAGCCCCGATCGGTCCCCAATCGAAGGAGCTAGCGAGTGGGCGTCGGAAAACGTCTTTGGAGCTTCTATTCCTGGGTTTCTCATCAAATTGCTTCTCGAAGATTGGCGTGGTTGGTGACAGAATACTCTGAATACAGCCGATTGTCGGCCCCGAGCCAGGCATTCTTCGAGGCACTAACCCATGCGACGCCCCTTCGATCCCCAACTCCGGCTTGATTGCCCGGGTATCCCCGATGTCCGCCTCAACACCGAATGCCGTGACGAGATCATCCCCATCCTCCGGGCCCTCCAGCACATCTATGCCTGCCCCGTACTTCGCGCCGAATTGCTCGACGCCGTCGCCCAGGATGTCAACGGGACCACTCGTGCCGACCAGGGACGACCGGGGATGGATTACTGGTCGATCCTCGTCCTGGCGCCTGTCCGGCTCGGCTGTGACCTCGACTACGACCGGCTCCAGAACCTCGCCGAGGAGCATCGTTCCCTGCGCCGCATCATGGGCATCGACGGCTGGTGCGACGACCAAACGTTCGACTGGCGATGCCTCCGCGACAACATCTGCCTGCTGTCGCCGGACACCATCGAGCGGCTCAACCACCTGATCGTCTCCGAGGGACATCGGCTCGCTCCCGAGGCGGCCGAGACGGTCCGGGGCGACTCGTTCGTGGTGAAAACCGACGTCCACTACCCCACCGATTCGAGCCTCATCGGCGACGGCCTTCGCACGATCATCGCGACGGCTCGACGCCTGGCCGGCCTGCTGGGCCAGAGCGGCTGGAGGCAGTACAAGCACCTGCTCCGCTCGCTGAAGCAGCAACTCCGCACCATCAACCGGACCGCCGCGAGCAAGGGGCGTGACTACCGTAAGCGGCTCCGGGACGCCTACCGGGCCGTGCTCGAGACGGCCGACCGGATCCTCGCGCGGGCGGCGCAGTTGCTCGACCCGGCGTGCCTGCCGATCAGCCCGGGCCCGGCGACCCGGACGATCGAGCGGCTCAGGGCGAAGCTGCTCGACTTCGTGAATATGACGATTCAGGCCTGTGACCAGGCTCGTCGCCGCGTGCTCGCCGAGGAGTCGGTACCCAACGCCGAGAAGCTCTTCAGCGTGTTCGAGCCACAGACTCAGTTGATCAAGCGTGGCAAGGTGCCCCAACCCGTCGAGTTCGGCCACCGCGTGCTGGTCATCGAGGATGGTGCCGGCTTCGTGTGCCAATACGCGATCCTTCCGCACGGGGCCGAGGACAGCGAGGTCGTGGTCGAACAGATGCGTCAGGTGCAAGGCCGACTCGGCGGTCGCATCCGCAGCGCGTTGTTCGATCGCGGGTTTCACTCCCCTGCGAATCAACGCGGCTTGGCCGAGTTGGTGTCGCAGCCGTGTCTGGCGACGAAGGGCCATGTCCAGGCCGAGCGTCAGGAGCGTGCGGCGACGGTGGCATTCCGGCGTGCGCGGCGGCGTCATCCGGGGGTGGAGTCGGCGATCGGCGCTTTGCAGTCGGGCAACGGCTTGGAGCGGTGCCGGGACCGGAGCTTCGGGGGCTACTGCCGCTACGTGGGGTTGGGGATGTTGGGCCGGAATCTTCACGTGCTGGGCAAGCTGTTGATCGACCGTGAGGCTCCCAAGAGTGAGGCGGGCCGGTCGCGGCGCGGCCGGTCGGCGGCCTGAGTCGCTGGGAGCGACTCCGAGCAATGGTTGAACCACCTGGTTGCCCCGGCGGTGCGGGGAGGGTACGTCTTGCGCTTGGTCGGATCGGTCATCAGCGGGCGGGATTGGGTCTCAGCCTGAGAAGCCATGCTCGGATCCGATCTGAAAACGGTCAGGTCGCCGACCCTCGATACGAAGTCACAAAGATTGGAACACGTTTTCCGACGGGCACTAGCGAGATGCCCCACGCCATCCATGACATCGGCGTCGCCAGCCAGATCGGTGCCTATAGCGACGCCGTCGAAGCCCGGCCCAACTTGCGATGGCTGCTGACCTCAGGCACTCCCGGCCCTCGAGGACCGCGACGACTCGGAGGCCCTGCGGGGACTCTTCGACGACGACCGCACGAGCGTCGCCTCGACGCGGTTGAATCTTCGCCAGCGATCGAGTCCCCCGTGGGCCTCGACGATGTTCGCGAGCAGTTCGCTCATGGTAAGTCTTCGTCGGTGTCGGACGGCTTTGCCTTGTCGATACGCGGTTAGGGGTACCAGCCCCCGAGGAAGGCCGGCAGGTCGGCGTTGAAACGGTCTTTGTGCGCCGCGCGTCGGAGGTCAGGCCAGGCGATCAAGTTGCGCGGCGGCGTCCACGAGGTCCGGCGTCGTGAAGCCTTCCGTGTACGTGCCGTAGACGGCGGCCAGCGCGTCGCGGGCCTCGTCGCGGCGGCCCTGCCGTTGCCAGAGCCGGGCCTGGCTCATCGTGGCCCGCAGCTCCAGGGCCTTCGCCTGCTGATGGCGGGCGATCGCGACGGCATGACGGAAAGAAGCTTCAGCCTCCGCCGGCTTCTCCGGATGAAGGGCCAGCAGGAACTCCCCCTTGAGTCGGTGCAATTCCGGCTCAAAGGAACGGATCCCAGTCTTCTCAACTAGCGTGAACGCCTTTGCCAGTTCGGCGAGCCCCTCCGTGAGGTTTCCTTCTTTGCCCCAGGCCTCGGCCAACAAGGCAAGGGAATGAGCACGCAAGTGGACGCGCGTGGGTTCCCCTGTAGCGAACCCCTGGCGAATTTCCGCCATCCCCTCCTCGCTGCGACCGCGCTCCACCAGAGCCCAGCCTCGCAGGACCGATGCTGCCGCCAAGTGAATCAAGAGCCCCTGATCGGCAGCGAGTCCCTGGAGTTCCTCGGCCAGCTCAAGGGTCTCGGTTACATCCCGGCGGTATTGATGGAGGACTGCGACCAAATACTGCGTGTGGCCCAGGCTGGCGGGATGACCCAGCTCGCGGGCCAGCGCCAGGGCCTCCCGGCCCCTCTGCAAAGCCTGCTCGGGAAAGCCGAGCATCCAAAGTGAGTGGGCCGCATAGCCCATGGAGGACACGCACGGGTCATGGCCGCCATAGAGAAAGGCATGCGAGCCGTGCTGACGGCGGTCATAGCAGGCGATCGCCTGCTCCAGGTGTGTCTTTGCGGTCGCCCAATCTCCGCGGAAGGCATGGGCCCGTCCCAGCGCGTAGTGCGCCTGCAGAAGGAGGCCCGGGTCCCGCGCGCCCTGCGCCAGGTCAAGCAACTGCTCTGCCAGATTCAGCCCCGACTGGATTTCCCCGCTCACGATGCGGAAGAGACATATTCCCCATAACGCCGGGAAGAGAGCCGGCGATTCTCCCAGCTCACGGCACAGGACGTGCGCGCGCGCGTAGACCGCCTCAATGTCGGGCGCCGTCCAGTCCCTGGTGGAAAAAAGGGCCGGGCCCAAGGTGATTTGCAGGGCGAGTTCTTTGCGGGCGCGCTCGGGGGTGTCCGGCAATGACGCGAGCAGTTCGACTCCCCGGCATGCGAGTACTACGGCCTCCTGATTGGCGAAGACGCGGACCGCGTTCTGAGCCGCCACCAGGAAATAGTCCGCGGCCCGCGAGAAGTCCCGTGCCGCCTCCAGGAGCAGCGCCAATTCGGCGGCCACGTCCCCACTCTTCTCCCCGTAGTAGCCCTGCAGCGCTTGCGCCACCGCCGCGCTGAGCGACGCGCGACGCGTCGGCCCCAGCGACGCGTACAGGGCGTTCTGATACAGCACGTGGACGAAGTGGTACCGCAGCGTCAGAGTGCGGTCGGGGAACTCCTGCTCCCTGACCATTCGCACGAGGGCATGGACACGGTCCAGCTCGTCCAGCCGGTCCTCCACTTCCGCCGCATCCCGCTCGAGCACCCGGGCCACGACCGCGGAGTCGAACTCGTAGCCCTGCACGCTGGCCGCCACCAACAAGCGGCGGTCGTCTTCGCCGAGCTGACCGATCTTCCGCTGGATCATGCCGCGGACCGATTCGGGCAGGTCGCGCCGGAGGTCGGGGATCGATCGCCCCAACGTCCAGCGGCCCTGTTCCTGCGCCAGCACCTGTCGGTCTCGAAGGTAGTGCAGGAGGTCGGCCATGAACAGCGGGCTGCCCTCCGTCCGGGCGTGGACGAGGGCCGCGAACTCCTCCGGGAAGCAATTCCCGGGGAATTCGAGCGCGAGATAGCGATCGAGATCCTCTCGGGTCAAGAACTCCAGCGCCAGCTCGCGACAGACGCCGCGCGCCTGCAAGTCCAGCTTGACCGGCCCGAATGGGTGCTTGCCCAGTACCAGGTCGGTCGGGCGATAGGTCAACACCAACAGGGCACGCATACCCGAGCACCTGCCGCCGAGGTAGGCGAGCAGATCAACGGTCGAGGCGTCCGCCCAGTGCAGATCATCGAAGAACAGGACCAACGGCCGCAGGTGCGACACCTCCCGCAGGAAGGCACCCAGCTCGCGCTTCAGGCGTTCCTGGGAGGCCGCTTTCGACTCGGCGAGCACGCGCGTTAGAGAGGAGTCTTCCGCGGTCAGCGACACGACCTGCGCGTACCAGTTCGGGGCGGTCGCCTTCATCACCCGTGCCGCTGCCTCACCCACTTCGCCGTGGAGCAAGCTCTCCAGGGCATCGAGAAACGGCAGATAGGCCTCGGTCCCGGCGAGGCGCTCTGAACAGCGCCCGCGCGCAGGGCGTAGAGGCGGCCGGTGGCCGCGAACTCGCTGAGGAAATCTTCGACCAGGGTCGTCTTGCCGATGCCGGGCTCGCCCGTCACGCACAGGAATAGCCCCTGACCGGCCGCCGCCGACTCGAAGGCACGACCCAGCTCCGCGAGTTCTTTCTGGCGACCCACGGAATGACGTTTGACGCGGAGAATCGGTGGACTTGCCGACCAACCCGATTGCGGACCGGTCAACTCCGCGACCGCCCTGGTCGGGAGGACCTGGCGCAGGTCCGCGGCGAAGTCCCCTGCGGTCGTGTAGCGATCCTCTTGCCGCTTCGCCAGCGCCTTGAGGCACGCCCGTCCCAGCTCGGGCGGGATGTCGCCGACGAGCTGCCGGGGAGGCTGCGGCTGGTCCTCACACACCTGCCGCAACAGCTCCAGGCGGTTGGTCGCCCGGAAGGGCACGCGTCCCGTGAGCATCTCGTAAAGCACCACGCCCAGGCTGTAGATGTCGGTGCGGCCGTCGATGCGGTGGGCCGTGCCGGCGGCCTGCTCCGGCGACATGTAGGTCGGAGTGCCGGCGACGATGCCCTTCGCGACGCCGCCCGCCCCGGTCTCGTCGAGGGCCAGGCCGAAATCCACGAGCACCGGCGCACGGTCGGCGGTGAGGAGGATGTTCCCCGGCTTCACGTCACGGTGGATGATGAGCCGGGCGTGCGCGTGGGCGAGCGCGTCGGCCACGGCGGCCGCGATCCGGACCGCCTCCGGCCAGGCCGGGCGGTGCTCGCGCAGCCAGTGGCCGAGGTCGGGGCCGTCGAGGTAATCGGAGACGATGTAGACCTGCCCCTCGTGCACGCCCACGTCGTGGACCGCCACGATGCCGGGGTGACGGAGTTGGGCGAGCCGCCGCGCCTCCTGCAGGGCTGGTTCGCCGGCCTGTGCCGGGCGCGCTTTGGCGTGAAGCACTTTGATGGCCACGGGCCGATTGAGTTGAGTATCGTGCCCGAGGTAGACGGCGCCGAAGCCGCCCGCCCCCAAGGTGCCCCGCACCTGATAACGCCCCAAGGTCGCGGGTGGGGCCGGGACACTCTCCGGCGGCGTGGTCGCGCCATCACCCGAGCCTGTCTCAGGGCCCGGGAACAACATCCCGACCTGCGCGTCGACGAGCTGGAATTGCTGCCACCGCTGCCGGACTTCGGGGAGCAGCTCGGGGCAGTCGCGGCACACCTCCTCCGGCGTCTTGCCCGAGCTGAGCAGCTCCTCGAGCAGTTCGAGCACCCGAGGGTCAATGGCCATAGGCAATCCCTTCTCATGATGGGGGCCTGTCACCCGGCGGCGCGGGCTTGCATGACGTGGTCGGGCGAAGGTCGGCCAGCCGTTCCGCCAGTAATAGGCTGGCACGACTCAAACGCCGCTGCACGGTCTTGACCGAGACGTCCATCACCTCGGCGGCCTCGATGTGTGTCAACCCCTGCAGGCGCACCAGACCGAAGACCTCGCGCTCGTCCTCCGGCAGGTTGTCGATCGCCTCCAACATCCGGCGCCCGTCCGGCGTGATGCCCGATTCGCTGCTGGCCGGGGCGGGCACAAGTCCTTCGCGCAGTTCCACGGCGGCGGGTCGTTCATCCAGGCGCCGGGCCAGGTCATTGAGCTGCCAGAGCATGTGCTGGTTGGCCAGGGCGAAGAACTGGCGCACGGTCTGGGGACGGACCGAACGCATGGCCTTGAGCAACCCTTCCATCACGCCGCCAAGCATTTCCGCCGTCTCCAGATTCATCGGCGGCCTGGTCAAACGTGGGTACCTCCGGTGCAGCATGTTGGCGCACAGCCTCTCCAGGCGGTGAACGGCCCGTGCCAACAACTCCCGGATGATCGGCTCCGCGGGCGCATCCTCGGCGAGGGCGTCCAGGTAGCGCTGCACGACAACGGTGGTGGATTCTTCACTCACGACGAATGCCCCCGGCGAAGGTGGCGTACTCGCCGATTCTATCGGGTCCCGTGTCCACCTGCCACTCTTAGCAAAAGAGGCCGGGGAGGAGCACGCCTGGTGGTGACTCAGCAAGGCAGATCCAAACGGATGGAATTTCGGATGACACGGACTTCAGGGTTCGACACGGCGTCGGATTCGCCGTCCTATTTTCGCTCGTCTGCAAAGGAATTCGGAAGATGACGACATACCACATACAGGCAGGTGGACGATGAAGGCGATCGTGGTGACGGATCAGGCTGCGGGAACGGCCGGGATGAAGCTGGTGGAGCGGCCCGAGCCGCAGGCGGCGTGGCTCGCCAGCCTCTCGGGCGCGAACTACGGCGATGTTGTTGTTCAGGTTCATGCGTCGGGATTCACCGGCGATGAGCTGTCGTGGCCCTCGACCTGGATCGATCGCCTCGGCCGTGACCGGACGCCGTCGATCCCCGGCCACGAGCTGGCCGGAGTGGTCACCGCCCTCAGCTATGGAACGACGGGGCTGTCGGTGGGACAGCGGGTGTTCGGCCTCACGGACTGGACTCGCGACGGCACGCTGGCGGAGTATGTGGCCGTCGAGGCACGCAACCTCGCGCCGCTGCCGGGCGACGTTGACTTCACGGAGGGCGCGGCCCTCGTGATGCCGGGCCTGACCGCGTGGCAGGGGCTTTTCGAGCACGGCCGCCTTCGGGCGGGGCAGACCGTCCTCGTGCACGGTGCGGCCGGCGTAGTCGGTTCGATGGCGACCCAGCTCGCACGTGAGGCCGGCGCGTACGTCATCGGCACCGGGCGCGCTGGCGGCCGTCAGACGGCGCTCGACTTCGGCGCAGGAGTTCGTCGACCTCGATAACGACGCCCTGGAAGATGTCGGCGGAGTCGATCTGGTGTTCGATGTCCTCGGCGGCGACATCGCGAAGCGGTCCGCGCGCCTGATTCGAGCCGGAGGAACGCTGGTGACGATCACCGGCCCGACCGAGGCACGACCCACTCAAGGCCTCACGGTTGACTTCGTCGTCGTACCCGATCGCGCCCAACTGAGTGAGATCGTCCGGCGGGCGCGTGACGGGCGAGTGCGGACGAACATCGGCAAAGTCGCGACCCTCGATGACGCCGTCGCGGCCTTCAACCCGATCAAGCGGGTCAGGGGCAAGACGATCATCCGCGTTCGTCCGTGAGCGACACGCGCCTATCGATTCTTGTACTTCAACCTGCCCGGCGCTTACCAACCGGGGCAATCCAACCACCTCCTGGAAAGGCAGGCCCACTGATGCGCACCGTGATCGCGATCGCCCTCGGGGCGGCATTGGGGGCCGGCGGCTTCGCGCTGGCCCAACACGACAAACACGGGGATGCCGCGAAGGTCAAGTCGCTGCTGGAGCAGGACGTCTCCGAGAGGATCGACGGCAAGGAGGCGCGGGTCTCCGTGCTCGAGGTCTCGTACGGGCCGGGGGGCTTCACCCCGCCGCACCGCCACCCCGGCGCGGTCTTCGGGCACGTGCTGGAGGGAGAGCTCGAAGCCCAGCTCGAAGGCCAGCCGCTGCGGAAGCTGAAGGCCGGCGACACGTTCTACGAGCCGACCATGGCGCTCCACTCCGTCTCGCGGAACCCGAGCAAGACGGCGAACACGCGGCTCCTCGCCGTCATCCTGCACCCGCGGGACGCCAAGGAATTGGTGATCCTGGAGAAGCCCAAGCATTGAGCCCCGCTCGCCCGGGGAATGACGACGCCCCGGCCCCCGTTCGGGATGGCGGGCGGGTGCCGGGGCGCGAGTGGCGGCCGGGTCCTGATTCTCGCTCCGGATGATTCCGTCTGATTTTCGGGTCGACTGTGCCTTGTCGGGCTTGTGTACCAGGGCCCTGGCAGGGCGGACTTTGGGTCCTCGCTGCGGCGAATGGGGATTGAATCATGCGATCGAAGAAGAGACTCTCGAACGCGGCCCCCGTCGCCATGCGCATGGCGCTGGCCGCCGGATTCTTGTCGGCGGTGGCCGACCGTTTCGGACTATGGGGGCCGATCGGCACACCGGGGGTGTCGTGGGGCGGGTTCGCCAAGTTCCTGGATTATACCGCAACGCTTCTCCCGTACCTGTCGACCACGCTCGTGGCGGTTGCAGGCTGGGCGTCGACCGTGGCCGAGATCGTGCTGGGCGTCGCACTCCTCGCCGGCGTGCGCGTTCGCCTGGCCGCGCTCGCCAGCGGAGTCCTGCTTCTCACCTTCGCCATCGCCATGACGACCGCGCTCGGCCCCGAGGCGCCGCTGTCGTACTCAGTCTGGACGGCGGCGGCCGGAGCCTTCTTGCTGGCCCAGGACCAGCCGGCCGCGTGCCAGGAGCCGCCGGTTGCAGCGTGAACCAGACTACGCAGCCAGGCCAAAGGCAAAGTTGGAAGCTGTTCTTGGATGGCTCCTTAGTGATGGCGATCTCTTCGCCGCGGGCTACCCGGTCGAGTCGCCGGGAGAAATCGGTCGTCGCCTCGAAGGAGCCAACGGTTTCCATGCGGCCTCTCGGCCTCGCCGGCGGGCTTTCTCGTTACGCAGACGAGTGTTGGGTCGTCGCGGCAGCGGTCACAGGGCGGGCTGGTACATCTGGTCAACGGATGCCGCGGCGACGCCGAGTTCGGTGGCTCCCGGACAATCGGCTCGGCGGGCGCATCGCCGGCCAGGGCGTTCAGGTGGCGCTGCACAGCAGCGGTCGTGGGCTCTTCACTCACGAGAAAAACCCTCTACCGAGGTGGCATCCTCGGGGATTCTGTCGGGTCCCGTGTCCACCTGCCACTCTCAGTATAACGGCTGGGGAAGAACGGGCGCAACATCGGCCTCCCCGAAATCGGCCACACTCTCATCGTGATGACAGATTGGTATCCGAGCCGGCGATTAGCAACTTCTTCGGGTGACGGGTCGCGGACGAGGAGTAGCCTTCCCGCGACCCGTCACATGGCGCAAGATGAGATTGAAATCGTCGCCGCCAGGGCGTGAGCCGGACTTGGCACCGGCCGACCCAGCAATGGCGTCCGCGGACGCGGGGCTACGGACGATCCTCCTGCTTCGAGTCGCTGGCGGAATCAAATCTACAGGGGGAGAACGTGTTGCACCTCGACGAATACAATTTGGTGGTCCTCGGCAGCGGGCAGTCGGGCAAATACCTCGCACGGACACTGGCCTCGCAAGGCAAACACGTGACGGTCATCGAACGAGAGTACATCGGGGGGTCTTGCAATGCCGTCGCCTGTCTCCCGAGCAAGAATGTGATTCATAGCGCCAAGGTCGTCTCGTATTTCCGCAGGAGTGCGGAGTTCGGCATCGCCACGGGGCCGTGGAAAGTCGAAATGTCCGGCGTGCGCAATCGTGAGCGCAAGATGGTCGACGACTTGAACGGGATCAATCGACAACGATATTCGGCGAGCGGGGCCGAGCTCGTCATGGGCCAGGGCCGGTTTGTCGGCCCGAAGACGATCGAGGTTCGGCTCGCCGGCGGAGGGACTCGCATCCTGCGCGGGCAGACCGTCGCGATCAACACGGGCACGCGAGCGAAAATCGACGCGACCCCCGGCCTCCTGGAGTCGCGGCCGCTGACACACGTGGAAGCCCTTGAGCTGGACCAGCTTCCTGACCATCTCGTCGTCCTGGGCGGCGGCTATGTTGGCCTCGAATTCGCACAGGCGTTACGTCAACTGGGCAGCCGAGTGACCATCGTGGAACGAAACGACGCTCTGGTCCACCGGGAGGACCATGACGTCTCCGAAGGGCTGCAACAGCTTTGCGTCAACGAAGGAATCGAGGTTTTCACGAACACGACGGTCGATCACGTCGACGGGCTCTCGGGCGAGTCGGTGCGGCTACACGCAACACGTGACGGGTCCGAGATCATCGTAAAGGGTACTCATCTGCTGGTCGCGAGCGGTCGCACGCCAAACACAGACGGCATCGGCCTGAAGTTGGCCGGTGTCGAGAGAGATGACCGAAGTTTCGTGAAGGTTAACGAAAAGCTCCAGACGACGGCCGCCGATGTCTGGGCGATGGGAGACTGTGCCGGCAGTCCGCAATTCACGCACATTGCTTTTGACGACTTTCGTGTGGTCCGCGACAACCTCGCCGGCGGTCATCGCGTGACGACGGGCCGACAGGTCCCCATCTGCTTGTTCACAGACCCGGAGTTGGCCCGGGTCGGCCTCAGCGAGTCGGAAGCAAGACGGCGAGGCATCCGCTACCGGCTCGCGAAGATCCCGATGTCCAACGTGCTGCGCCAGAACGCTCTCCGAGATGCGAGGTTTCATGAAGGCGCTGGTGGACGTCGATACCGATCGCATCCTTGGCTTCACGGCGTTCGGACCGGAAGCCGGAGAGATCATGGCCGTCGTCCAGGTTGCCATCAGTGCCGGCGTTCCTTACACGGCCCTGCGCGACGCGATCGTGGCTCATCCGACCATGGCGGAGGGACTTATCGTTCTCTTTTCGGCCGTACAAGCCCAATCGAGGTAACTGGAGGGAAGCTGCGATAAGGCGCAATGGGACTTGTCAAAAGTCATCTTCAACACACCGAGAAGGACCACATTGCCTCTTCATCGTCGGCCAAGGCGCCGGGGTAACGAGAAAGAAGCGGCCAAAGTCCATCGGAGTGGTCCCGACGATTTCCCAGAACGGACAGGACCGGCAGTTTTCGGCCACGAAGAGGCCGAAAATGTCTGCCTGAGAGACCCTTTGTGCCAGGAACTGCCAGGTCCAGAATGCAAAGCGGAAATCTGGGGAAGCAGGTCCTCAATCTCTATTGTGCCTTATCGCAGCTTCCCTCCCGTTACCCCTAATAGTGACGGGTCGTCAGCCAGGAACGGGGGAGTGGGCGCGGACCGCACCGGGCGGCTCGCCCCAATTCAATTCTACCGCTTCGGAGACTGAGCAACATGGATCGCCGCGAACTTCTCGGAGTGCTCGGAGCCGCCGGCCTCGTCGCCGTGATTGACTTGAAAGCCCACGCCCAGCACGAGGGCCACAGGGGCAAGGTCTACGACGACTGCCTGAAGGCGTGCGAGGCGTGCGAACGCTCCTGCAACGAAACGTTCCACTACTGCTACACACAGGTGGCCGCGGGGAATAAGGAGTACGCCAAGGCCCTGCACCTGGTCGCCGACTGCGCCAAGTTCTGCGACCTGTCGGCCGACCTGATCGCGAGCCAGAGCCCGCTCATGGTCCACGCCTGCCTGGCGTGCGCCGAGGCGTGCAAGGCGTGCGCAGCCGAGTGCGACAAGCTCGACTCGGGCGAGATGAACTCGTGCGTCAAGGCTTGCCGCGAGTGTGAGACGACCTGCCGGGCGATGGTCAAGGCCATGGGGCATGACCACGGCTGAGCGATGGAAAGACGGCGAGGGCGCAGGCTGCCGGCCAGCCCGGTAGCTCGCTCCCTCGCCGACAGGCGTCTCCGAGCCCGGGTGGCTGCCACGCTCCGGGACCTGATCTGCTTCGAGGGCCAGCGCTGCCGGCAAGGCCAAACGATCGACGTCCGCCTGAGCCATCAGGACCTGGCGGAACTCGTCGGTACGGCACGCCCAGTGGTCAGCGCCGAGCTGGTCCAGATGCGGCGTGAAAGATTGGTCGAATACACGCGATGCTACTTCTGCGTGGACGATCTCGCCGGCTTGGATCGCGTCGCCGCCGGATAAATGGCCTCGAGGAGGCCAATGATGCAACTGCGAACCGCCCGCGATCGTTCCATCCGGTGAGAACGGCTCGGATGCTGGCAAGAGCGTTCGGCTCCTGGTAGCCGAGGCGGTGTGGGAAAGACGAACGTTGAGGGCACAAGCACATGAGACGTCAAGATCGCCGCGATCCTCAAGTACCGCCCAAAATCAGCCGATATAACCCGCATAAACTGCCCGTTCTTCATCCGCGGATACGTCCATGCGGCTTGCTCGATTCTTCTTCATCATCGGCTTGGCCTGCGTAACCGGCTGCACGACCGGTCGGCTCCGCCAACGGACGATCAACCAGGGGAGCACGCTGCCGGAGTTGCAGTACCAGCAAGTCCTGGACAACCTCGCGCAGTTCGCAGGGCGTCCCGCCTCGCTTCCCTGGCACGTCAACCTCAGGGAGGGGACATCCCAGGTCACCGATTCGCTATCGGGGGGCGCAGCGATCGACCTCGGCCCACCGGTCACATGGTTCCCGCAACTCCTGGGCTCGAGGACCGCCGTGGCGCAATGGGGGATGTCGCCGGTGATCGATGCGACCGAGTTGCGCCTGCTCCGGATCGCCTATCGCCGCGCCCACGGCGCCCCCGACATGCCATCTCCCAAGTTTCTCGATGAGTTGGCCCACGAGTTGAAAGATCAGTTCGCATCCAACGCCGACCTCCGCAACGAGTCGGAGTTGTTCTACGAATACCAGAGCCGCGTCAACCACAGCGCCAGGGAGCTGGATGCCCATGTGATCACGACCAACGACACCAACGTCTGCGACTACCCCGGCCCCTCGCTCGATCGCTCCCCGCTGGCGGCGAATGTCTGCCGAAAGATTGGGATGATCCAGGACGACCTGGCCGAGATCCGACCAGGCTGGTTCCATGTGGGATCGAAGCACGACGTTCCGAAGGACGCCTGCTACGTCGGGAGGAGCGGGGACTGCTACGCCTGGGTTGGTCCCGATGGGATCGACGGGCTCACAGAGGTCAACCTGACGGTGCTGAAGATATCCTCCCTAATCAAGGAGACTGAGACACTCATCAACCCGGGTTCCGTGAAGTTCTCACCGGGGGACCGGGGCGGGTGAGAGGCGAGCGAGTTGTTGGCGACGCGGAACGCTGACGTAAAATGCTGCTGAAAATTGAATGGGGCCACGACCGTCCCCTCGACCCACGCCCCTTTCGTCCGAGTCATTTTGCAGCATCCGGCGATATCAACGCTTCCACCTCCCGGCGCAAGACGTGCGCTTCCAGCCAATTGTGGAGGTGCAGGCCGAAGTTGCGCTCGGCGCCGCCTGGCAGTTCGCCGCCTACCGCGCCTGGCCACGTACCAGCCTTGTCCAGCTAGTGGCGGGCCTGCTCTCTCTCGCCCAAGTTGTGATAGGCCAGCGCTAGCCACAGCTAATTCAGGACGGCGGCGCCAGGCTTGCTCTCCGCCCTGAGATGTCGTTCGAACAAAGGCACGGCTTCACGGAACCGATTTGTTCGACAATCGAGCGTTCCTCGTTCGGTGAGCGACCAGAATTCCGTCGCGAATTCTTTCAATTCCCCGGCGCTGACCGTGGCGGACAATTGAGCGTCCTCGAGGGAGTTCGCGCCTAGTCTGCGGACGCGGGCCACGAGGTACGGACGCATCTTCGGCGCTTTGAGTGCGCCGGCCAACACTCGCTGGCAAGTCTGGCGATCTCCCGATAACAGCTGCGCGGCGGCATACTCGTAGCTGCTCCGCCAGAAGGAGCCGGGCTCGATTTGGACGCCGCTGCTCAGCCTTTACCGAAATGCCGACCACCTCGGGCGCCTCAGCATGAGTCAGCCCCTGGATCCGGATGAAGTCGAACATCTCCCGCTCGACCTCCGGGAGGCTCTCGATCGTCCCTAGAATGCGGCGGGCGTCGCGGGTGAGACCGAAGCCGGTGGTGCTGGGAGCGGCCGCAACCTCGTCTTCCGGTAGAGCTGTTGCGGGGGGCTGTTCATCAAAGCGGCGGGCCATGTCATTGAGCTGCCAACGCATGTGTTGGGTTGCCAGAGCGAAGAATTGACGCACAGTTTGGGGTCGGATCGTCCGCATGGCAGTAAGGAGCCCGGCCACCACGCCCCCGAGCAACTCGTCCGTTGCAGATTTAGAGACGGTTGCGTCAACCGCGGGTAGCTCCTGTGCAACACTGAGGCGCACAACAGGCGCAACCGGTTGGCCGCCCGCTCCATGAGCACCCGGATGATCGATTCGGCGGGCGAATCCTCGGCCAGGGTGTTCAGGTAGCGCTGTACGGCAGCGGTGGTGGGCTCTTCACTCCCGACGAACCCCCCTCTACAGAGGTGGCCTCCTCGCTGATTTTATATCCGGTTCCGTGTCCACCTGCCACTCTCAGTAAGATGGCCGGGGAAGGAGCGGGCACCACATTGGTTTCCCCGAAATCGGCCACACTGTCATCGGGATGACAGATCGGCATCCTCTCGGCGATTAGCATCCTCTTCGGGTGACCCGTCGCGGACGATGAGTAGCCTTCCCGCGACCCGTCACATGGCGCAAGACGAAGGCACGACATCTTTTTCCCCGGAAGCGACGAGGTAACACCATGCTTGGATCATTCAGGTCGAACGTGACCGCGGGTATCGCGGTCCTGGTCGGGATCGCCGGACTCTCTTACGTGCTGGCCGCTTCGGCCGCGCCGCCCGGTGGTACGACGGCGGCGGTCGAGTTTACCCCCGACGGCAAGCTCAAGCGGCCCGTCGGCTATCGCAAGTGGGTGTACGTCGGCGAGGTCGTGACCCCCAACGACATGAACGACGGCGAGGCCTCGTTCCCCGAGTTCCACTCCGTCTACATGGACCCCGAGAGCTTCGCCGAGTACGAGAAGACCGGCAAGTACCGGGACGGCACCGTCCTGGTCAAAGAACTCAGCAGCGTCGGCTCAAAGAAAGCGCCCAGCGGCAACGGCTACTTCCAAGGCGAGTTCACGGGCTTGGAGGCCACGATCAAGGACTCGAAGCGCTTCAAGGACGAGCCGGGCAACTGGGCCTACTTCAGCTTCGGCCACAAGTATCCGCTCAAGGCGGAGGTGTCCAAGAACGCTGTCGCCGCGTGCAACCAGTGCCATCAGGACAACGCTCAGAAGGATGATTGGGTCTTCAGCCAGTACTACCCCGTCTTGCGTGCAGCGGCCCCGCGTTCGAAGTGAGTTCGGCAGGGCGTGTCCGGGTCGGTCCCATCCCGGACACGCCCGCATCCCCCACCCCGAGGAGACTATACCATGAATCCCAAGGTCCTCCGCTGGCTGACCCCCGGTTGCCTGGCCGCGATGGCTCTCATCGCGGCGACGATCGCGCTGGGTTCATCGGGGCGGGACGACCCGCCCGCCCGAGCGGCCGGCAACTTCTCGCCGTACGTCACCAAGGACGGCGGCATCTCGCGGCCGACCGATTACCGCGACACCTTCGAATACCTGGGCTCGTATGCGGTGGCCACGAAGCCGGACAAGCCGCTCGACGAGATGCACGTCGTCTATGCGCGGCCTGAGGACGTCCGGGCGTATCGCCGTGACGGCAAGTTCCCGGACGGCGCGACGTTGGTGAAGGAGGTCACCCGGGTCGGCTCGGAGAAGCTCACCACGGGGCAATCCCACTGGGCCACCGACGTCAAGCTCTGGTTCGTGATGATCAAGGACGCGAAGGGACGATTCCCCGGCAACGACCTGTGGGGCGACGGCTGGGGCTGGGCCCTCTTCCTGGCGAAAGAGCCCGCACGCAACGTGGCAACCGACTATTCGACCGACTGCAGGACGTGCCACGTCCCGGCCAAGAAGGACGACTGGGTGTACGTCCGCGGATACCCTGCGCTCGCGAAGGCCGCCCCGGCCAAATGAACCGTGAAAGTAACACGACGGATAAGGAACTACTCATCCCGTGGTGTCAGCGGAGAGGACAGATTGCCTTATGGGTGACCGACTGAAATCGATCGGAATGCACATCGCCCGCTACGGCCTGGCGATCGTGCTGCTCTGGATCGGCGGGATGATGTTCACCGCCTACCAGGCCGAGGGCATCCGGCCGCTGGTGGCGAACAGCCCGCTGATGAGCTGGGTCTACCGTGTCATGAGCGTGGGCGGGTTCTCTTCGCTGCTCGGGGTGGTCGAGATCGCTATCGGGGTGCTCATCGCGCTCCGGCCGGTATGGCCGATGGGCTCGGCCGTGGGCAGCGGACTCGCGGCGGGGATGTTCCTGACGACGCTGAGCTTCCTGGTCACCACGCCCGGGTGGGAGCCGAGCCTGGGCGGGTTCCCGGCCCTGTCCGCCATGCCTGGGCAGTCCTTGCTCAAGGACGTCGTCCTGTTGGGAGTGGCGCTGTCGTCGGCCGGCGAGGCGTTGGAGGCAGTGCGCCGGCGTGGCGCTCTCGTGGCGGCCACCACTCAAGGTGCAGTTCACAACGACCAGGGATGAAGGCAAGTTGACTGGGGTTTACGGGACGGGGCGCGTGACGGTCGTCGTTCGGAACGACGCCTTGGCTCACCGCGAGGACCGCGACATCTCGGAGGCCCTGCGGGGACTCTTCGACGACCGCACGAGCGTCAACGACAACCTTCCACCGTACGGTTACCGTACCACGGTCAATACACGACAGAATGGAGGCATTGTGTCTGCTACTTCCATGAGAATCAGGAGGCTCCATCATGAATAAGCAACGACTTTATGAGGGCGGCCAGGCCAGTGGCGCCGGGATCGTCGAGCAGATCGAGTCGCAGATCTACCGGCGGCTGGGTGGGCGGGTCAATGATCTCCGGGTCATCGTCCAGGGCGAGGGCTTGGTCTTGCAGGGCCGGGCCCGGCCCTATCACGCCAACCAGCTTGGCCTGCAGGCGGCCATGGAGATCACCGAACGGCCGATCCTGGCCAACGAGATTCGAGTTTGATCCGGCTCACGGCCTGCACGGTTGGGGTTCGCTGCCGAATTCCGTGGCCAGAGCTTTCTTCCGGGAAGCGAGCCATCGAGCCGAGTTGAAAATATCAGTTCACGTTATGACGATACTGAGGTCCGCCGCGCGGTGCGCCCAGGTTGCTCCCCGTGCGCGCGTTGACGATGACGAGGAGTTACCCCCATGACGACGAGGATTATCCGCCTGACAGCGCTCCTGATCGCCCTGCTCACCCCACTGGCCCCAGCGCGCGGGCTGGCGTGGCGGGATCGGGGTGCTCGGCGACAGCTACTCGGACGAGTATCAGTTCTACCCCCCGCACCGGAGCACGGCCCGCAACTGGGTCGAGATCCTCGCCGCGACTCGGGGGCTGAATTTCGGCCGCTTCAGCACTCGGAGTCGCGGCGAGCCCCGCAACCAGGGCTACGAATATAACTGGGCCCGGAGCGACGCGACGACCGACGACCTGATCGTCACCGGCCAGCATACGGGCTTGGCCGCGCAGGTCGCCCGCGGCGAGGTGAACCTCGTCGTCGTTTTCATCGGCGGCAACGACTTCATCAACGCGATGAAGACCCCCGACCCGGCGGCGGCATTCCAGCAAGTCGGCCCGCGTGCCGAGGCGAACCTCGAGCGCGCCGTGGCGACAATCCTCAAGGCCCACCCGGACGTCAAGGTGGTCATCATTACCGTGCCCGATATCCGCGACCTACCCGAGTTCCGCGTGCCGCTCCACGCCGGCCGCTTGCCCCGCGCCTATGCCGATGCCGCCACCGCCACCATCCGGCGGTACAACGCCCGGATCAGGGCTCTCGCGGCGCGTGAACCGCGGGTCGCGGTCCTTGATTTCGACCACGTTACGCGGCTCTCAGAGTTGATCTACCCCGAATCGGTCCTGGTCGCAGGCCATCCGATCGTGCGGTCCGGCCCGAGCGACGACCCCCACCACCTCTTCCTGGGCGATGTCCGCCATCTCGGGACTGTGGGCCAGGGTCTGCTCGCCGCGCTGCTCGACGTGACGATCGACGCCAAGTTCGCCGCCGGCGTGCCGCCGCTGTCGGAGCGCGAAGTCTTCGAGTTCGCCGAGACCCACGACCGGGCCGCGACGAAGTTCGCCGTCGGGTCCGCAGCCGGCGGTTCGGATTCACCCGACCCGAGCGGGGTGGGACGAGGCGCGTTCCCGTCGATGCCGCGGCGGTCTGCTGTGGACCCCTGATCGTGAGCGCTGAAATGGTGGTTCTTGGAAGAAGGGCAGTTCGAGCCCAGGGAGTCTCCAGGCCATGCGTCCCGGAATCGACTTGGTAATGGTCACGGTGCTCGCCCTGATTTCGGCCCTCGGAGCGGGACCAGCCGGGGGTGATGGACAGGCGGACCAGCCAGCCGGGCTCGCGCTGGCCCGACCCTACTCCCGGGGGAAGATCCCCGTAATCCTCATCCACGGACTCGGATCCAGCCCAAAGTCGTGGGCTCCGATGATCGAGGCGCTGGAGGCCGACCCATCACTGCGCGAGCGCTACCAGTTCTGGACCTTCGGTTACGCGACGTGCGCTCCGATCCTCTACTCGGCCCACCTGCTGAGGCAGGATTTGCGCGCGGCGCGGGGCCGGCTCGACCCCGATGGCACGGACTCCGCCTTTGATCACATGATCCTCATCGGCCACAGCATGGGAGGACTGCTGGCCAAGATGATGGCCCAGGACAGTCGGTCGTATCTCTGGGAGCTCCGCAGCCCCCAGCCGTTCGAAAAGCTCGTCGGCCCGCCCGAGGACCGCGACCTGTTGCGTCAGGTGGTGTTCTTCAAGTCCCAGCCCGAGGTCCGGCGGCTGATCTTCATCGCGACACCACACCGGGGCAGTCGGCTCGATCGAGGGATCATCCGCCGAGTTGGGGGGCGGCTCTGTCGGCTGCCGGACCCATTGAAGCAGGTTCACCAGAGGCTGCTGGCGAGCAACGGGCCCGCCTTCTTCACGCCCATGCTCCGCAGGCGGCTGCCCACGAGCATCGATCAATTGGCCTGGGAGCATCCCGAACTCCAGGCGTTGGTCGCGTTGGGCATCGACCCGGGGGTGACGTACCACTCGATCATCGCCGACCTCCGCGATCCGCCCCTCGCAGGCGGGACCGACGGTGTCGTGCCCTACGCCAGCGCGCACCTCGACGGCGCGAGCTCTGAACTCCTGGTCCACGGCGGCCATCTCTGCCAGGCCCACCCCCTCGTCATCCGGGAGGTCGGGCGAATCCTCACGGAGCATCTTCGGCTCCCGGTCGCCACGCGGCTGGGAGGACGACCTCAAGACGATTCCTTCCGATATCGAGCTTCCGATGAAGCGGCTCGGCCATGCGCCGCCGGGTTTCCAAGGATTCCGTGCGGAAACGGCACGGAGGGGGAATGTGAGATCACAGTCCAATAATTGGGAGATCGACCATGCAGGCAACCATCGCGGCGTCCAGGATCTCGGTGAAGGGGAGGCTCTTGTCTTTGTCGAGGGAATCGATCTCCTCAGCGACTCGGTGTCGGGTACTCTGGGACATCCTGGAACGGACGCAACCGGGATATCGCCGGCCGAATTTCTGCGACCTGATCGCCGCCAATCCGTTGGGAGGGTGAATGTCCCGACCCTTCATCACCCCGGAGGCCGAGCATCCCCCCGGACTTCGTGGCCGTGCACTGTCACGCCTTGGATCCCATTTTCGGCACGAGAAGTCGGACCCGAGCGGTCGAGAAAGGAGTTGTCATGAGAGCGATCCGGGGTTTTTTGCATATCCCCCCGAAAAGGTATATTCCAGACACTACCCGGTCGTGACTGACGGTGCGGAAGGCGTTTCGCCGCGGTAGCACATTGTGGAACGGATCTCGATCTGACCGGCATCATCCCGGCCTTGGGATGACGGCCGGACAATAACCAACCGCCTCCGATGTCCGCCGGTTCAGCAGTGCGCGATCTGCCCCATAATCACGCATCGCATCCACTTATTCGATTATCTAAATTTTGAAGGAAGGCCGGGATTTCCCGCCAAAACCGCCTTCTTCCGGCGAGTGTGCTTCTGTGCACGTTCGGTTGGATGACGCAGTCGCTGCGTCTTTCGTGTCCGAAGACGCAGGAATTGGCTATTCCCTGGGTCTCTCACCAGATATAAAGACATTTCCGAGACGGAACGGACTAGCCCGGAGGATTAGGGTCCCGCGGGGCGTCCCCTTTGCCGGACATGGGTCGTGAGCCGGGTCGGCACGAATCGGGAAATGCGGAGTCCCCCCTGTCCTTCCCGACCGGCTCAGCCTGCCCGCCAGGCACCGGGCAACGCCACGCCGAGTGACGCCAGCATTACGGGGTCGGCACCCCAGACCGCTAACGCCGAGGGGAACGGGGCCGACTGCTCGCCGCTGCCGAAGCGGAGGCGGCCCTTCAGGAAGTAGACCACCGCTCGACCGGCCGCGTGCTTGTGCCATAGGTCGTGTCGGGCCGGGCCGGCAAGAGAGCCACCACCGTCCTTGCATGCCCCAGCTCCACCTCGCGCCACGCCTTCGCCACCCACTGCCCGAGCGTACGCCCGTACGGAGGATTCACGAACACTACCCCGCGCCACGGGGCCGAGAGCCCATCGTCCTCGGAGGTCAGGTGTCGCTTCGCCCTCACCCTGGTCCGCGAGGTCCGCGGAGCGCACAGGGTCAAGATCGAACCGACCGAAGACCGAGTGCAGTGCCTCGAGCGGTTCCTTCGGCGTCTCCCACTCGTGGCCGACCGAAGCGTTCCCGGCGTGCGTGTAGAACGACTGGGCTTGCCCGCGCAGGCCGAGGTAGGCGCCCGACCCCGAGCGTCTCGAGCACCCGCTCGAGCGTGTCGAGCCGCCCACTGCCCCCTGCTCTTCCAAAAGCCACGATGGTCGGCTGCGAGACGCCGACCAACTCGGCCACTCGCGCTGACCTCAGGGGCGACGGCGGCGAGGCGGCGAGGCTGTGGGGCCGAGCGATCTCGCCCGGGGGCAGGTTCCGGCCCCACGGAGCTCTCAGGCCCGAGATGATCGAGGGCGGCGCAGCACAGGATCCGAGGTTTCCCCGCCCCTGCTCCAGAGGCGCACGGTACTGTCTCCGCCAGGCCCGCCCTCGGCGGCGAGCTGACTCCTGGGTCAGGCCGCCTCGACTATGCGGTACTTTCGGAGGCCGAGACCGAGGGCCGAATCGGCAGGAAATTTCGCAAACGGGCCTCCTACAGGGTGCGGAAACCGGCAGGAAGTTTAATCGATGGACGTCTCGCAGGTTTTACGAGATGTTTGTCCACTACATCGGGGCTTTGTAGGTCATAACCCCCTTTGAACTAAACCGCTACGCGGGAGATGAAGACCCTGACGCCTCGCTCTCCTCCGACTGCCACGGTTCCGCTTCTCAGCTCTTCGCCGCCAGAATCCTCCGTACCGACGTCCGGCCGATCCCCAGACGCCGCGCGATCTCGGACTGATTCATCTGTTGCGACGCCAGGCGACGAATCTCCGCCGCCTGACGCGCTGCGGTCGGGGGACGACCATGAGGCCGCCCCTGTCGACGCGCGCGGGAAATCCCCGCCTTCACTTGCTGGCGTCGGCTCTGCCGCTCGAACTCCGCGAACACCACCAGCATCTCGCACAGCGCCCAACCCGACGGCGTCGTCAAGTCCAACGGCTCGCTCAGCGACATGAACCCCACGCCCAGGGCGTTCAGTTCCTGCAACGTCTGCACCAGATCCCTCAGCGAGTCGCCCCAGCGGTCCAGACGCCAGACCAGGATGACGTCCAGCGCGCGACAGTGCGCCAGCTTCATCAGCTCCGCACGTCGCGGACGAGCCGCAGCCTCCGAACCGATGTCCTCAATCCGGCAATTCGCCGTCCAGCCACGCGCGGTGACGTAAGCCAACAGGGCGTCGTTTTGCCGCGACATGGCCGCCTCTTCATCGGTCGAAACCCAGGCATACAGACCGGCTCGCATCGGCGTTTCCTCCCTCGGGCCAAACAGACCCCGCAAAATCGGCCGCCGCGTCGGCGCCGGTTCCGGGTTTCGAGCTATGCCTTAAGTATGGAACACGGCCACAAACCTCGGTTTTCAGCGAGACGCCGTCCCTCTCCCAGATCGGCGCTGAGGACCCCGCCATGACACCGCTGCGACGGCGAATGATCGAGGACATGAAACTCCGCAACTACGCGCCCCGGACCATCGAAATCTACGTCGCGCGCGTCATCACCTTCGCAGAGCACTTCGGCAAGTCGCCCCAGCTTCTGGGTGCAGCGGATGTCCGGGCCTATCTCCTCTTCCTGGTCCAGGAGAAGCACGCCTCCTGGAGCTATTACGGCCAGGCCATGTCCGCCCTGAAGCTCCTCTACCGTACGACCCTGAGCAAGAAATGGGTCGTGGATGACGTGGTCTCTCCCAAGCAGCAAAAGAAGCTCCCCGTCGTCTTGAGCCCCGATGAGGTCACACAGTTCTTCGAGGCCATCCCGGGCCTGAAGCACCGCGCCATCCTCATGACCGCCTACGCCGCCGGGCTCCGCGTCTCCGAGGTCGTCGCCCTGCGCATCGACGACATCGACAGCCGGCGGATGGTCATTCGGCTCCGCCAGGCCAAAGGGCAAAAGGATCGCTACACCCTACTCTCACCCCGACTGCTCGCGGTCCTCCGCGCGTACTGGAAGGCGGACCGCCCGACCCAGTACCTCTTCCCGGGTAACGTGCCGGATCGACCGATCACCGCGCGCACGGTGGAAAAGGCGTGCCGGGACGCGCGCGAGGCCGCGGGGCTGGGCAAGCATGTCACCGTCCACACCTTGCGGCACAGCTTCGCGACTCACCTGCTGGAGGCCGGCACGGACATCCGGATCATCCAGGTCCTGCTCGGCCACCGCAACATTCGCACCACGGCGGTCTACACCCATGTCTCAGCGGCGACCCTGCAAGCCACGCAGAGCCCGCTCGATCGACTCCCACCTGCGACGAAGGGACGACCCCGGCCATGACGCGACCTCGGCTCGAAGTGGCCGATGTCTTCCGCGACCACGGTGATGCCTTCCTCGATCGCTACGGCGCCACGCTCTCGCCCGAGCAGCGCCGCGCTCTGAGCGACATCGTCGCCTGCCGGACTGCCGCCCTGGGCGGACACGTCGAGGAGTGCGACCACTGCGGCCATCAGCAGATCGCCTACAACTCGTGCCGCAACCGCCACTGCCCCAAGTGCCAGGCCACCGCCGCGGCGCAGTGGATGGACGCCCGGAAATCCGAGTTGTTACCAGTTCCCTATTTTCATGTTGTCTTTACGCTCCCGGCGGCGCTCGGCCCCATTGCCCTGCAGAACCCGCGGAAGGTCTACGGGATTCTGTTCCAGGCCGCCGCCGAGACCTTGCAGCAGATCGCTTTTGATCCCCGTCACCTCGGGGCCGAGATCGGGTTTCTGGCGGTCTTGCACACCTGGGGCCAGAACCTCGAACACCACCCTCATGTGCATTGCGTGGTGCCAGGAGGCGGGCTCTCTCCCGACGGCTCGCGCTGGGTCGCCTGTCCACGGGGTTTCTTCCTCCCGGTGAAAGTGCTCAGTGCGGTCTTCCGGGGCAAGTTCCTCGCGCTTCTGGGCAACGCCTTCGATCGGGGAAAGCTCTCCTTCCACGGGAAGCTCAGCGCGCTGGCGGACGTGGGCGCGTTTCGACACAGGCTCGCCGTCAGCGCCCAAACCGATTGGGTCGTGTACGCCAAGCCTCCCTGGGGAGGTCCGGAACAGGTGCTGAAGTACCTCGCCCGATACACCCACCGTGTCGCCATCAGCAACCGGCGGCTGGTGGCGCTGGAAGACGGCGAAGTCACGTTCCATTGGAAGAACTACGCCGACGGAGGAGGCCAGAAGACGATGACCTTGAAGGCCACCGAGTTCATCCGCCGGTTCCTTCTCCACGTGCTGCCGACGGGGTTCGTGCGGATTCGGCACTACGGTTTCCTGGCGAACCGGGTGTGCCAGGAGAAGCTGGCGCTGTGCCGCGCGCTGCTCGGCGTCGAAGCGGCCCCCGAACCCATCGCGGTTGAGAGCTCCGCCGAGCCGAGGGAGTCTCTCGAAGAGGTAGCTGGGGCGAAGGTCTGCCCCTCGTGCGGCGCGGGCCGGATGGTACTCGTCGCGACCGTTCGAGCGCTGCCGGCGAACCAGAGGGAGCGGGGACTGATCGTTGGTCGGGCCGGATTCGATACGTCCTGAGCCTTCAGACTTGGGAGCAAGAGCGCTTCGGATCTCCGCCGTCGCGACCACCCCTGGAGGTGACCGTGGGTTCCCTGTTTGCCGAGCCGAATCTCTCGCTCAGAACGCTGTGGAAGAAGCGCTTGGAGGTCGCAAGGTTGGCCACTCACATCATTCGTACACGACTGGCCCTCGCCGGGCCCCGCGGTTTCCCGCGGCCAGCAACCCCGCCAAAGCTCTCGGCCTCGATTGAATCCCCATAGCCGGGGCGATGCCCGCGGTTCAGTTCAAAGCATTGTATCCGAAGTGCCGGCACTGCCCTTTGGGCAGTCGATGCCTTGCCGTCGGCACTTCGGATACAATCCTCTGCCTTATAGAAGGTCCGTAGTTATGCAAAGTAGGCTGCTCCAGGGCGACCGCAAGTCTCTGCGAGATCGCCCCTTTCGATTCATCGAGCCCTGAAAAGACTTTCCATAACGCGGCTGTCGTTCAGGGCGGTCAAGGAAGGGGAGCCGCAGGCTCATGACCGCTCCCAAGACGCCTTTGACGCTCGTGGGCTCCGGTTCCAGCCCAGCCAGTCCCCGTCGCGATGGGTTCGAGGGCTGGCCGGAAGCACCGGGGTCGCTGGGTCGCCCTGGAACCTGGCCCATCGTTATGCAAAGTGATCGGGGTCGAAAAGGCCGGCGGTGACGGCTCCGCTCACTCTCTGCTGTCCATAACTACGGACCTTCCATAAGAGAAAAAAACAACGATCTTCACCGAGGCTTTTGTTCAGTAGACTGACGCCCCGGCCACCCCGTTTTCGTAACGGCCGGGCGGCGGGAGGTCCGGGCCGCACAGGGAGGGGGGAGGCCGGAGCGTCAAGGGGGGCTTGAATCAGGTCAAGGCAGTTGGCCGCGCTACCACGTCGGCTCCGACTTACGGGGCCGCTTGCCGGCGGAGAAGGCGAACAACGACGGGCAATCCGGCGGGGCGCCGAACACCGGGTCGGCTTCGGAGAGGTTCGGTTCCTCAAGAACTTCCACGGGAAGGTTCCGTGACCAAGACGATGGGGGCGAAACTCACTTTTGACAGAAAGCGTATTTTGTTAAAAGAGACGCGGGAATAACACCAGAATTTCGCGGGATTCCCATGGACTCAACGCCGGCATCGAATAGGCGAAATGTAAAAAGTGGCTCAGGTGTCGCCACCGATGCCCATGAGCGGCACAAGGATTTTCTGAACGAGACAGAAATGGCGAACCTCCTCGAGGCCGCCAAGCGGGGACGCCACGGCATCCGGGATCACCTCCTGGTGCTGATGATGTACCGCCATGGCCTGCGCGTCAGCGAGGCGATCGGCCTGCGCCGCGATGACATCAACCTCGATCAGGCACGTCTTTGGGTTCGGCGTCTCAAGAACGGGCTGGCCGTCGAACAGCCGATCACGGGCGATGAACTCCGCGCGCTCAAACGTTATCTGGCCACCCGTTCGGACCGACTCCCCTGGCTCTTCGTCTCAGAACGCATCCAGTCACTCACGCGTCAGTCTGTCAATTATCTGATCGCGACCGCGGCGACGCGAGCCGGCTTGCCGCCGGTCCATCCTCACATGCTGCGGCACTCCTGCGGCTTCGCCCTCGCGAATCGGGGCTACGATCTCCGGTTGATCCAGGATTACCTGGGCCACCGCGACCCCAGACATACCGTCCATTACACACGCGTCGCCGGCAGCCGCTTCGAGGGAATCTGGAGTTGAT
>CAWFAF010000046.1:0-62599 GCA_963813575.1 uncultured Planctomycetaceae bacterium | reverse complement strand
CATCCCGAGGATGGGCAGAGGGACTATATCCCAGCGGGCGAAAGCGGCAAGTCCGAAGCGTGGGTCGTGCTGGAGGCGGGGAGGGCGAGCCGTATCTACGCGGGCCTGAAGCCAGGCACCTCGGAGGATGATCTCAAGCGGGCTCTTGCGAGCCGGGCAGTGACTGACCTTCTGGCAAGCTTCACGCCGAAGGTCGGCGACGCCGTCTTCCTCCGAGCCGGGACCGTTCACTCTCTCAGCGGCCTTGTGGTGTTCGAAGTGCAGGAAAACAGCGATGTCACGTTTCGCCTGTACGACTGGGATCGCGTCGACCCCAAGACAGGCAAGCCTCGACCTCTGCAAGTCGAGCAGGCGGTTGCCTGCATCGATTTCAAGCAAGTCGCGATCGGTCCGGTGGCGCCGGTGGAGGAGGAAGCTGCGCCGGTACGGCGAGAGCGACTCTTTCAGTGTGAACATTTCTCGGTATGGCGGCACAGCGGACAATCGCCGTTCACAGTCGGCGCGGCGGGCACGCCGCGGGTGCTGGTTGGCATCGTCGGCGAGGGAGAGCTGGAGCACGGCGGCACCAGTTATCCCGTCGGCCACGGCGACGTCGTGCTCTTGCCGGCGGAGGTTGGTGCATGTTCGTACCGGCCGCACACTGCAGTCAGCTTGCTGGAGGTCGCACTGCCGGAATAGTTCCGGCGGAGGACACAATGAAAAAGCTCGTCGTTTTCGACCTGGACGGAACACTGGCCCAGAGCAAGGCATCGCTTGATGCCGAGATGGCGGCACTTCTCAATAAACTGCTTGGTTTGATCAAGGTCGCCGTGATCTCCGGTGGCGACTGGCCGCAATTTCACAAACAAGTACTCTCTCACCTTACCAGTGACGAACGCCTGAAGAATCTTTCGCTCCTCCCTACATGTGGAACACAGTTTTACCAATACGAAACAGGTTGGGAAAAACTTTACGCGGAAGATTTCACCAGTGAACAGAAAAAGAAGATTATCAGTTCACTGAAGCAGGCGATCGAGCAATCGGGCCTGAAGGCCGAGAAGGTCTGGGGAGAGGTGATTCAAGACCGGGGAAGTCAAATCACCTTTTCCGCATTAGGTCAAGAAGCTCCCCTGGAAGCAAAGGTGAAATGGGACCCTGATTTCACCAAGCGGAAGACGATGAAAGCCATCCTTGACACGTTGATTCCCGAGTTTTCCGTCCGTCTCGGCGGCTCGACGTCCATTGACGTCACGAAGCCCGGCATCGACAAAGCCTACGGGATCAGGAAGCTACGAGACATTCTTGTCATTGCAATTGAAGAAATGATCTTTGTCGGAGATGCCTTGTTTCCTGGCGGCAATGACTATCCGGCCGAGCAAGCCGGAGTCGATTCGATCCGGGTCAAAGAACCGCATGAGACCAAACGGGTTATCGAAGCAATCATCGCTTGTCTAAGTTGAGCCTGGCACGGGTGACCTTGTGAGGAGAGGCAATGGCTGGATTTCAACTGAAGCGCCTGGGGATGGTGATGGAGCCCGAGCCGGGCAATCCGCTGGAGGTCGAAGGGGTCTTGAACCCGGCCGGAGTTCGCGGCCCTGATGGTCAGTTTTACCTCTTCCCGCGTCTGGTCGCGAAGGGAAATTACTCGCGCATCGGCATCGCACGAGTGAAGTTCAATGAGGCCGGCGACCCGGCGGGCGTCGAGCGACTCGGCATCGCGCTGGAGCCCGAAACGGATTACGAGTTGCGGCCTGACGGCAGCGGAGGCTGTGAGGATGCACGGATTACTTATGGCGAAGACCTCAAGCGTTACGTGATGACTTACACGGCGCTTTCGCCCGAAGGCCCTCGGATTGCCCTGGCCCTCTCGGAGGACCTGTTCCACTGGCAGCGTCTGGGGCTCGCAACCTTCCGCCCGTATGACGGCATCGAGTTCGACGGCGTGGACAACAAAGATGCCAGCGTCTTCCCCGTCGCCATTCCCGATCCTGATGGGAAACCGGCAATGGCCATCCTCCACAGGCCTCTTTTTCCCGGGACTCGTCCTGAGGAAACGGCCTGCCAACTGGCGTCCCGCGTCGTGGATCTCCATCGAGAGAGCATCTGGATTTCCTACTGTCCGCTGGGCGACCCTGGCGATGAGCCCTATTACCTTAGCCACTTTACCTTGCATAACCGGCTTGCCAGTCCGGTAAGGCCTTGGGAGGCACTCAAGATCGGCGGCGGCACTCCTCCGATCCTGACCAAACATGGATGGCTGATTGTCTATCACGGTGTCCACGAATTGGCGGAGCCGAGCAGTGCGGCCCACAAGCTATGTTATTCCGCCGGGGTGCTCGTTCTCTCCCAGACGCATCCGCGGGTGATCCGCTATCGTTCGCCGGAGCCCGTGCTGACGCCGGACTTACCGCAGGAACGCATTGGGACCGTGGCCAACGTCGTGTTTCCCACCGCCATCGACCGTCGCGACGACCTCGGTATGCCCGACCGCTTTGACGTCTATTACGGGATGGCCGACAACCGGATCGGAGTGGCGCGTCTCGACGTGCCGGAATGCCTGCCGCCAGGGGCACTCGCCGACCCGACCCGAGCCAAGGGCTCACTTCAACGCGACGGTCAATCTCAGAGTGAAAGTCGTCGAAAAGTACCGATCATGATCCGACGAGTTTGACTGTAAGCGAACCCATAACATGCTCCGGCAGGTCAAGGAGAAATCATGATGCACGTCGGAATCGCTGCGGACCATGGAGGATTCACACTCAAGGGGGAGATGGCGGAGTTGCTGCGAGGGGCGGGGCACGAAGTCGTGGACTTCGGCGCACACCAACTGAACTCCCGGCGATGACTACCCCGACTTCATCATCCCCCTGGCCTGGGCCGTCGCAGCGGGCAAGGTTCACCGCGGCGTGGCGCTCTGCGGCAGCGGCGTCGGAGCGTCCATCGCCGCGAACAAGGTTCCACGGCGTGCGTGCCGGGCTCATCCATGATGTCTTCTCCGCCCATCAGGGCGTCGAGGATGACGACATGAATGTCTTTTGTCTGGGTGGAAAAGTGATCGGGCCTGCGCTCGCCTGGGAACTGATCGAGACCTTCCTGGCTGCTCACTTCAGCGGCGCCCACGCCACGAAGCGCCGGCTGGAGAAAGTGCAGACGCTGATAAACCAGAAAGTCGGGTCATGAAGGGTTGATTCAAGACGACCCTGATCCCGAGGAGGTTTCCGGATGACGCAACTTGCCCCAGTCGTATTCCTGCTTGATGTCGATGACACCCTGCTCGACGGCGATCGGATCGTAGCCGACCTGAAGCGACATCTCATGCAAGCGTTCGGGGCCGAGCGCCAGGAGCGGTACTGGGCGATCTTTGAGAAGCGGCGCGCGGAACTTGGCTACGCGGATTACCTCGGCGCCCTGCAGCGCTACCGGGCCGAGAACCCGTGCGACCCCCACTTCTTGCAGATCTCCTCTTACCTTCTGGACTATCCGTTTGCCAACCGACTTTTCCCAGGCTCGTTGGATGTGATCAAGCGGCTGCGCACCTGGGGGCCTACGGTCATCCTGTCAGACGGCGACGTGATCCTTCAGCCACACAAGATCGAGCGATCCGGACTGTTCGAGGCGGTTGAGGGCCACGTGCTCATCTACATCCACAAGGAGCGGCAACTGGACGACGTCGAGAAGCATTATCCGGCCCGTCACTACGTCATGGTGGACGACAAGCTTCGCATCCTGAGCGCAATGAAGAAGGTGTGGGGATCACGTCTGACCACCGTGTTCCCGCGTCAGGGGCACTACGCTGCCGACCCCTCGGCCCTGGCCACCTACCCGCCTGCGGACATCACGATCGACCACATTGGTGACTTGCTCCGGTACGACCTGCCCGCCCTGATCAGTCCAACCGGGTCGGAAGTAACAGACCCGCATCGGAGCCTCCTGTAAGAGAGAAATGATGAATGCGACCCAGAAACTCCACGAAATCGGCCAGAGCCACTCGAATCACGGCGTGATCACGTCGGTGCGTGGAAGCGTGGTCGATGTGCGGTTCGATGACAGCTTGCCGCCCATCTACTCGTTGCTGCGCAGGGAAGGAAACGCGAGTTGCCATCGAAGTGCTGATGCAGCTCGATGTCCATCATGTCCGCGGGATCGCGCTCCATCCCACGCAGGGTCTCGCTCGCGGCATGGCTGTGGAGGACACCGGCGGGCCATTGAAGGTGCCGGTCGGCAAAGGAATTCTTTCGCGAATGTTCGACGTTTTCGGAAACGCCATCGACCGCCAGCCGGCGCCGCCCGATGTGGAATGGCGCACCATCCATCGAGACCCGCCGCCCTTGGCCAGTCGTTCCACCAAGTCCGAAGTCTTTGAAACGGGCATCAAAGTCATTGACGTGCTGGTGCCGCTGGAGCGCGGCGGCAAAGCGGGACTGTTCGGAGGCGCGGGCGTGGGCAAGACGGTGTTGCTCACCGAAATGATTCACAATATGGTCGGGCATCAAAAGGGAGTGAGCATGTTTTGCGGCATCGGCGAGCGCTGTCGCGAAGGGGAAGAGCTCTACCATGATATGAAAGAAGCCGGCGTGCTCCCGCACATGGTCATGCTGTTCGGCCAGATGAACGAGCCTCCAGGCGCCCGGTTCCGCGTGGGACTCGCCGCGCTCACCATGGCCGAGTATTTCCGGGATGATGAGCATCGCGATGTGCTGTTGCTCATCGATAACATTTTTCGCTTCATCCAGGCTGGCATGGAAGTGTCTGGCTTGATGGGGCAGATGCCGTCGCGCCTGGGCTATCAACCGACGATGGGCACCGAGTTATCGGGATTGGAGGAGCGCATCGCCAACACCGACACGGGCGCCATCACGTCCATTCAGGCTGTCTATGTGCCGGCGGACGACCTGACCGACCCGGCGGCGGTGCACACGTTCTCGCACCTTTCCGCGTCGATCGTTCTCTCCCGCAAGCGGGCGAGCCAGGGACTGTACCCGGCCATCGATCTGCTGCAATCCAACTCCAAGATGGCAACACCGACCATCATCGGGCAGCGGCATTACCTCCTGGCGCAGGACATCCGCAAGACGCTGGCGCAGTACGAGGAACTCAAGGACATCATTGCCATGCTCGGGATGGAGCAACTCTCTCCGGATGACCGTAACGTCGTCGGTCGCGCTCGCAGGCTGGAGCGATTTCTGACCCAGCCGTTTTTCGCGACCGAGCAGTTCAGTGGCATCAAGGGAAAGGACGTCAGCCTGAAGGACGCGATCGACGGCTGTGAGCGCATCTTGAACGATGAGTTCAAGGACTATCCCGAGAGCGCCTTTTACATGATCGGGTCGATCGACGAGGCCAAGGAAAAAGCGAAGGCCGCCAAGCCCGCAAGTCCTGCCAAGCCCGGTCCCAAACCCAAAGTTCAAGTGAAACCCCAGACGGCCGGGAAACCCAAACCGACGGTCGAACAGGGAGCCGACGCCCATTAATCTCAAGGTTCTCCTCCCCTTCCAGATCTTCATCGACAAGAAGGGCGTGAAACGGATCGTGGCCCAGACACCCCAGGGTTCGTTTGGACTCTTGCCGCACCGGCTCGACTGCGCGGCAGCCCTGGCGCCGGGGATTCTGACCTATGAAACGGAGGCGGAAGGCGAGGTCTATCTGGCGGTCGATCAAGGGGTGCTGGTCAAGGCGGGCATGGATGTTCTGGTCTCGGTGCGTAATGCGATTGGCGGAACGGACCTCGACAAGCTCCACGAGACGGTGAAGCAGGAGTTTCTCAACGTGGACGAGCAGGAGAAGAGCGTTCGCTCGGTGCTGGCGAAGATGGAGAGCGGATTCATCCGCCGCTTCATGGAACTTCAACATGAATGAAGAGTACAGAGTGAATGTCGCGAACGAAGAGACGACCTTCAGCCGGCAGGTCGGCGCAGGCGGCTGCGCAAGCTGAAGGCCCAGCGCAGAGCCACTCGGAGCATCTGGTTCGGCTTCGGGATGTCGGGGCTGATTGGATGGTCGGTGACTGTTCCGACTCTGCTAGGCGTTGCACTCGGTGCCTGGCTGGACGAACACTATCCGGTCAACGTATTCCTGGACGCTGATGATGATGCTGATCGGTCTGATCATCGGCTGTCTGAACGCCTGGCATTGGGTGTCCAGAGAAGAGAATAGCATTGCGAGACGAACAGGAGGATAAGGATGACTGAAATCCTCGCTCTTGCCCTGGCGCTCATTGCCGGCGTATTGCTTGGCGTGTTTTTCTTCGGCGGCCTTTGGTGGACAGTCCAGAAGGGTGTTTCGTCCGAGAGGCCGGCGCTCTGGTTCCTCGGCAGCCTGCTGCTGCGAACGGGTGTGATCCTGGCTGGATTCTATCTTGTTTCGCAGGGTCATTGGTCGAGGCTCGTGGCGTGCCTTGTTGGATTTGTGGTCGCGCGCGTCATCGTCGTGAGGCGGCTCACGCACACGACCGGCGGAAGAGCACGACTCCATTGGAAGAGGAGACCAGCAGTGCGCCTTAGCCCCGATGAGCTGGTTTTCTGGCGGTATGGATTTGTCGAGCTCAATAGCACGATCGTCACGACATGGGTGCTGATGCTCGTGATGACGGTTGGCGCGTGGCTGATCACGCGCAAGCTCGTGACCGAAGTGCACATCTCGCGCTGGCAAGGCTTCCTCGAAATCGTGGTCACCACGATCAAGAAACAGATCAAGGAAGTTGGCCTTCACCATCCGGAGAAATATCTGGGTTTTCTGGGCACCTTGTTCCTCTTCATCGCGGTGTCCAACCTCTGCGCGATCATCCCAGGATACGAAGCACCGACTGGTTCGCTCTCGACCACCTCGGCGCTGGCGATCTCGGTGTTTGTCGCAGTGCCGCTCTTCGGCATCGAGAAGCAAGGGTTGGGCGGTTACTTGAAGTCCTACCTGAAGCCGACCTGGATCATGCTGCCTTTTAACATCATCAGCGAGCTCTCGCGCACATTTGCCCTGGCCATCCGTCTGTTCGGCAACATCATGAGCGGGACGATGATTGTCGGCATCTTGCTGACGATCACGCCCCTCATCTTCCCGATCTTCATGGACCTGCTCGGTCTGCTCACGGGCATGGTGCAGGCTTACATTTTCAGCATCCTCGCGACGGTTTACATCGCGGCCGCCACGCGAACCCGCGAAGCATGAACCAAGACCATCAGCAACGAAAGGACACCTATGGACAGCATGACTCTTATTGCGATCGTCTCGATCATTACCGCAGGCGTCACAATCGGACTAGGGAGTATCGCGCCCGCGCTCGGCGAAGGACGGGCCGTCTCGACAGCCTTGAGCTCGCTGGCACAACAGCCCGATGCCGCAACCACCATCACACGAACCTTGTTCGTGGGCCTGGCGATGATCGAATCCATTGCCATCTACTGTCTCGTGATCTCGATGATCCTGATCTTCGCCAACCCGTTCTGGCACCACGTCATTGCCCAAGCCACAGGAAAGTGAGCCATGCCAATCAACTGGTTCACCGTCATCGCCCAGGCAATCAACTTCCTCATTCTGGTGTGGTTGTTGAAGCGATTCCTTTACAAACCCATCCTCCACGCCATCGACGAACGGGCGAAAGGGATCGCCACCCAGCTCGCGGAGGCCGAGGCCAAGAAGGCGGAAGCGCAGAAGGAGCGCGACGACTTTCAGCACAAGAACGAGGCATTCGACCAGGAGCGTGCAGCGCTCTTGAAAAAAGCCGCGGACGAGGCCACAGCCGAACGTCAGAGGCTGCTCGACGAAGCACGAAAGGATGCCGACTTGTTGCGTGCCAAACGCCAGGATGCGTTGCGAACCGAACAACGCAACCTGAGTCAAGAAATCATCCGCTGGACCCAGAAGCAGGTCTTCGCCATCACGCGGAAGACACTGACGGACCTCGCCGGCACGAGCCTCGAGGAACGCATGGGCGACGTGTTCGTCCAGCGCTGTGCGTGCCCTGACCGGCGCCGCCAAGGAGCAGTTGGCAGCCGCCTTCAAGACCTCAAACCACACGGTGAGCGTGCATAGCGCGTTTGATCTGGCGCCGGCACAGCGGAACGCCATCGAAAGTGCGGTGAAGGACACGTTCGCCCCGGACGCTCATGTGCAGTTCGAGACCGCGCCGGAGCTGGTCAGCGGCATCGAACTCTCCACCAACGGACAGAAGGTGGCCTGGAGCATCTCGGACTATCTGTCGACGCTGGAAAAGAGCGCCGGCGAACTTCTGCACGAGGATGCCAAGCCCGAATCCAAGCCGGACGCAAAGTCCAAGCCCGAGCCAAAGGCCGAAGCACCAAGCCCGAGCCCAAGGCTCGAAGCCAAGCCCGAGCCCAAGGCTCAAGCCAAGCCCGAGCTTGAACCGGTGTCCTCGGCCCCAAAGGGGACCATTGAATAACTCGCCTGATAGCCTGCGTACCATCTTCGACCAGGCGTTCGCGGGCATCAGCCGCACGCTGGAAGCGTTCACGCCGCAAATGACGCCGCGCGAGGTGGGAACGATCACGAGCGTCTCCATCGGCATCGCCAAGGTCTCGGGCCTTCCGGGCGTGGGCTTTGATGAGCTGGTGAAGTTTCCCGGTGATCTGTACGGCATCGCGTTCAACGTCGATTCGGACGAAATCGGCGTCGTGCTCCTTGGCGAATGCGAGCATCTGCACGCGGGCGATGAGGTCGAGCGCACGGGTCGTGTGATGGACGTGCCGGTGGGCGATGGGCTGATCGGGCGCGTCATCGACCCGCTGGGCGGGCCACTCGATGGCAAAGGGCCGGTCGCCTCCAGCCAGCGTTTGCCCATCGAACGCCCCGCCCGGCCCATCATGGACCGCGCTCGTGTCTCCGTGCCTCTTCAGACCGGCCTCATCGTCATCGATGCGCTCATTCCGATCGGCCGCGGCCAGCGCGAACTGATCCTCGGCGACCGGCAAACCGGCAAGTCCGCCATCGCGATCGACACCATTCTGAACCAGCGCGACCAGAATGTGCTGTGCGTCTATTGCGCCATCGGCCAGCGTGCGTCCGCCGTCGCCAAGGTCGTCGCCAACCTACGCGAGAACGGCGCGATGGATTACACCGTCGTCGTCGTGACCGAAGGCAACGACCCGCCCGGGCTCGCCTACATCGCCCCCTACGCCGCGACCAGCATCGCGGAGCATTTCATGGAAGCGGGCCGGGACGTGCTCATCGTTTACGACGACCTCACCCACCACGCTCGTGCCTATCGCGAGCTTTCCTTGCTGCTTCGCCGCCCACCCGGTCGCGAAGCGTTTCCCGGCGATATCTTTTACATCCACTCGCGGCTGCTGGAGCGTGCCACTCATCTTGGCGACGACCTTCAAGGGCGGCTCGCTCACCGCTTTGCCCATCATCGAGACCGAGGCGCAGAACATCTCCGCGTACATTCCGACGAATCTCATCTCCATAACGGACGGCCAGATCTACCTCTCGCCGACGCTGTTCGAACTGGGCGTTCTTCCCGCCGTCGATGTCGGCAAGTCCGTTTCACGCGTCGGTGGCAAGGCGCAACGGGCGGCCTACCGAGCGGTGGCGGGCGATCTCAAGCTCGCGTACGCGCAGTTCACGGAGCTGGAATCCTTCGCCAAGTTCGGCACCCGGCTTGATGAACACACCCGCAAGATTATCGACCATGGCCAGCGAATCCGGGCCGTCCTCAAACAACCGGAGCTCGAACCGGCGTCCGTCCCCGAACAAATCGTCATCCTCGTGGCGTTGACCGGCGGTCTGCTGGACAGTGTGCCGATCGGCAAGGTGCGGGATGCCGAGCAAGCTCTGAGAAAGGCGGCAGCGGACATCCCGGCTGAGATTCGTCAGCGATTTTCCTCGAACGACAAGTTGAGCGACGAAGACCGCAAAGCGATTCTGCAAGTCGTCGGCAAAGCGATCGCGCCTTTCCAGCCAGAACCGGTTCCCGAAGCCAAGAAGAAGCCATGAGCGATACATTGGCGAGTCTGCGCCGCAAGATCGGCGGAGCAGGCGATCTGGAATCCGTGGTCCGCTCGATGAAGGCTCTGGCAGCCTCGAGCATCGGACAATATGAGAAGTCGGTGCTGGCGCTGGCGGACTATGATCGCACCGTGGAGCTGGGCCTGGTTGTCTGCTTGAGGAAGCGGGGGAGGCCGCCGCCGAGCAAGCCGGACGGCCAGCCGCGGCCGCGAAGACGGTGACCGCCATCGTCTTCGGCTCGGATCAGGGACTCGTCGGCCAGTTCAATGATGTGCTGGCGGATTTTGTCGCCAAGGCGCTCGATCCTCTGCCCGGCGAAAAGAAAGTCTGGGCCGTCGGCGAGCGCGTTCAATCGCGGCTGGCGGATGCCGGTCTCCCGCCGGTGGGACTTTTCGCCGTTCCGACTTCCGTCAACGCCATCACGCCGCTCGTCGGGCAGATTCTCGTGGAAAGTGAAGCGCATCACGGCAAGGGCGAGATCGTTCAACTTTACCTCTTCCACAACCGCCCCGAGTCCGGGGCGGCTTATGAACCCGTCAGTCAACACCTGCTGCCCCTGGATGAGCCATGGGGACTCAAGCTGTCCCATCTCCCCTGGCCGACCGGAAACCTGCCCGAGGTCATCGGTGACCGTGAGCAGACGCTTGCGGGCACTCGTCCGGGAGTATCTTTTTGTTTCGCTCTACAAGGCTTGCGCCGAGTCGCTGGCAGCCGAAAACGCGAGCCGCCTGGCCGCCATGCAACGAGCCGAGAAAAACATCGACGAGCTGATGGAAGACCTGAATCAGACGTTCCGCCGCCTGCGCCAGACTTCCATTGATGAGGAATTATTCGACGTCCTATCCGGCTACGAATCTTTGTCCAAAGTGAAAACGCGCTGAGGTGCAAAATCACGACAAGACAGATTCAACGAATCGAAGAAAGATGATGACTCACCTTCAACCTTACACTGTGTCCAAACGTCCTCATGCTTCCGGGACCAAGACCGCCCGGGCCGGGAGCCCGATATCTTCCCGCATCCTGACGATCAATGGTGGGTCATCGAGCCTCAAGTTCGCGCTCTTCGAGCGGACCGATGCGTCGGCGCGGTTCCTGTCCGGTCGGGTCGATCGGATCGGGCAGGAGGATGCCCGGTGGGTCGTGGCCCAGGCCGATGGCAGTCGCAAGGAGGATCGCCTGGTCGATGCCCCGGACCAGAAGGCCGCCGTCCGCCTGTTGATCGATTGGCTCGAACGCGCGGTCGGGTTCGCGGAGATTGCCGCCATAGGGCATCGTGTCGTTGATGGGGGGAGACGCTACCATCACCCTGAAATGGTCACGGCCGAGCTGATCGACGAATTGCGGAGGATCAGCTCGTACGACCCGGATCATTTGCCGGGCGAGATCGAGCTGATCGAGGCGTTCCGAAGCCGTGATCCCGACCTACCCCAGGTTGTGTGCTTCGACACCGCATTTCATCACGACATGCCCCGCATTGCCCAGATCGTGCCGATCCCCAGGCGGTTCGAGGCCGCCGGAGTCCGGCGCTATGGCTTCCATGGACTTTCGTATGCGTATCTGATGGAGGAACTGGCCCGGGTCGGCGGCCCGGAGGAAGCCGGGGGCCGCGTCATCCTGGCGCACCTCGGCGCCGGGGCGAGCCTGGCGGCGGTCCAGGGCGGCCATTCCGTCGATACGACCATGGGGTTCACGCCGGCCTCCGGGCTGGTCATGGGGACGCGCACGGGCGATCTCGATCCAGGCCTGGTCCGGTTCTTGTCGCGGGCCGAGGGGATGACGGTCGACCAGTTCGACAGCCTCGTGAACCACAAGTCCGGCCTGCTCGGCGTCTCGGAGACAAGCTCTGATGTGCGCGATCTCCTGGAACGGCAGAATGTCGACGTCCGGGCGGCCGAGGCGATCGAACTGTTCTGTTATCAAGCGAAGAAGTGGATCGGCGCCTTCGCCGCCGCGCTCGGCGGGATCGACACCCTTGCGTTCGCCGGGGGGATTGGTGAGAACGCTCCCGAGATCCGCCGCCGGATCTGCGCAGGACTGGGATTCCTCGGGATCGCCGTGGACGAAGGCCGAAACGCGTCCAGCGCCCTCCTGATCTCGACCGACCAAGGGCCGGTCAAGGTCCGGGTTATCCACACCGACGAAGAGTTGATGATCGCCAGGGCCGTGGCTCGTCTCACGGCCCTGCCATCATGATTGCTTTTGATGATCGAAGAATTCACACCACCAGATCCTGATCAAGGAGCCAGCCGATGTCGAAACTCGAAGTCAAGAAGAGTACTCTTGCGCCCGAACAACTCGCGCTGCCCGGCCCACCACGAAACCGGGGTCGCAACCTGCGGACAGCCACGTCCCACTTGCGTCCGGAACAACTCCGCAAGATCGATGCCTATTGGCGGGCCGCCAATTACCTGTCCGTCGGCCAGATCTATCTCTACGACAACCCCTTGCTTCGAGAGCCGCTGAAGCTGTCGCATGTGAAGCCACTGGTGGTCGGTCATTGGGGCACGACGCCGGGCCAGAACTTCATTTATGTGCACCTGAACCGGGTCATCAAGAAGTATGACCTGGATATGTTCTACATCGCCGGTCCCGGTCACGGGGGCCCGGCAATTGTCGCCAACGTTTACCTCGAAGGCACGTGGAGCGAGATTTATCCAAACGTCAGCCAGGACGAAGCCGGGCTCAAGAAGCTATTCACGCAGTTCTCGTTTCCCGGCGGGATTTCCAGCCATGTTGCGCCGACGACGCCGGGGTCAATTCACGAAGGTGGTGAGCTGGGGTACTCACTCAGCCATGCCTTCGGGGCCGCGTTCGATAATCCCGGTCTGATCGTCGCCTGTGTCGTCGGCGACGGTGAAGCGGAAACGGGCCCCTTGGCCACCGCATGGCAGTCCAACAAGCTTCTCAACCCAATCACCGACGGAGCCGTGCTGCCGATCCTGCACCTCAACGGCTACAAGATCAGCAACCCGACCGTCCTGGCCCGCATCGAGCATGAGGAATTGGAGCAGTTTTTCCGAGGCTGCGGCTGGTCGCCTCACTTTGTGGAAGGTGACGAGCCGGAGAAGATGCATCAACTCATGGCCGCCACCCTGGAAAAGGCCATCGAGGACATCAGGCAAATTCAGGAGAATGCCCGGAACACAAATGACACGATTCGTCCGCGCTGGCCCATGATCGTCCTCAAGTCACCCAAGGGCTGGACGGGACCGAAGGTGGTCGATGGCCTGCAAGTCGAGGGCACCTTCCGAGCCCACCAGGTGCCGCTCTTGGTGGATGCCGAGCATCCCGATCATGTCAAGCAGCTTGAAGGCTGGATGAAAAGCTACAAGGCCGAGGAGCTGTTCGATGAAAATGGCCGGCTCCTATCGGAATTGGCCGAACTGGCGCCGAAGGGCGACCGGCGAATGGGCGCCAATCCGCACGCCAACGGCGGAATTCTGCTGCGCGACCTGCGCATGCCGGATTTTCACCTTCACGCGGTGAATGTACCTTCACCTGGTGCCGTTGACGGCCAGGATACGCTCGTGCTCGGTAAGTTCCTGCGTGACGTGGCCAGGCTGAATCAGGATCAGCGTAATTTCCGCATCTTCGGACCCGATGAGACTCTCTCGAATCTCTTGGGCGCGGTTTTTGAGGTCACCAACCGGCAGTGGGACGCCCGGGAAGTGACAAATGATGAATTCCTCGCGCCCGCCGGACGCGTGCTGGACTCGATGCTCAGCGAGCACCAGTGCGAGGGTTGGCTAGAAGGATATCTGCTGACCGGGCGGCACGGGCTGTTCAACAGCTATGAGGCCTTCATTCGCATCGTCGACTCGATGTTCAGCCAGCACGCCAAGTGGCTGAAGGTGACGTTGGAATTGCCCTGGCGCCGGAAGATCGCGTCGCTGAATTATCTGCTTGCATCTCACGTCTGGCAGCAAGATCACAACGGCTTCACGCACCAGGATCCCGGTTTCCTCGACCACGTGATCAACAAGAAGGCCGATATCGTCCGCGTTTACCTCCCACCCGACGCCAACTGTTTGCTCTCGGTCTTTGATCACTGCCTGCGCAGCCGGCATTACGTCAACGTGGTCGTGGCCGGCAAACACGCTCTCCCGCAATGGCTGACCATGGACGCCGCGGTGGTGCATTGCACGGAAGGAATTGGCATCTGGCAATGGGCCAGCAACGATCAGGACAGCGAGCCGGACGTGGTGATGGCCTGCTGCGGAGACACGCCCACGCTGGAAATTCTGGCTGCCGTTTCGATCCTTCGTGAGCATCTGCCCGATCTGAAGATCCGGGTAATCAACGTCGTCGATCTGATGAAGCTGCAGTCTGCGAGCGAGCACCCGCACGGGCTGAGCGAAACGGATTACGATTCGCTTTTCACCAAAGACAAGCACATCATCTTTGGCTTCCATGGATACCCCTGGCTGGTCCACCGGCTAACCTACCGCCGGACCAACCGAAACCTTCATGTCCGGGGCTACAAGGAAGAGGGCACCATCACGACGGCCTTCGACATGCGGGTGCAGAATGACCTGGACCGCTTTCATCTGGTGCAAGACGTGGTGGATCGCCTGCCGCACCTGGGTGCCAAAGGAGCCTATCTGAAGCAGATGGTCCAGGACAAGCTCATCGTGCACAAACATTACATAGAACAACACGGAGAAGATTTGCTGGAAATCCGCAACTGGAAATGGAACGTGCCCGCGACCACCCGGCCATCCTCCTCTGGAACGATGACCACCATGCGAACCCTGGCGAGGGAGTAGTCCTCATACCGTAGACTGCTCTTCACGAAAGACAAGACGGCTACCTTTTCCATCCTTCATCGAACCTCGAGGTGCACCCATGGCCGAGAACTTAAAGCTCCTGGAAGTCCTCGAAGCAATCGATCGCTTATTTGCCCCGCGACATGCGGACGAACTCGCCACGGCGATCTCGTCAGGCCTCGTCGTCGCCAGGGAGTCCGACGATGGGCAAAAGTACTACTACCTGAGCGAGAACGGGACGATGTACCTTCAGTCGCTGCGCCACGAGCGCGCGAGGCAGACATGCATGGGGATCATCGCGCCTTCGGGCGGCGACGAGAGGACGACCCGCGAGCAAGTACGCGCGCTTGCCGAGGTTGTGCTTGGCCTGCTCGCGTTCATTCCCGCGGCTGATCCCGAAGCAAGTGTGAAGGCCGCACGGATGACCGAAATCGCCATGCGGGTGGCCGAGCAAGTGCCGGTTGCATCCTGATCATGTTCAAGGGCGAGGTCGCCGTGCTCGACGCGGTGTCCCGCCTTTCGAGCATTGCGTCGAAAACGAGTCTAGATCGGTGAGAAGTGCCTGAGAAAGTCCTATGGTTGTTCTCACGGCCAGAGGGCAAACCTGGCTCTTTTTGCAATCTCGGTCACCTCCCCGAGCCGAAACGCACCAACAGATTCTGCTCACTATGCAGGTCTTCCTACGTGTTATGCTGTATGATGTTTATGAACGTGATAGTGATGAATTAGCTGGATAATTTTTAATGGTAATGGACACCATCGTCCGCCTGTCTCAGGACCGGTACTGACGGGGACTATCTCAGGCAGCATCCTGTGGAGTAGATCATAGAGCACAAACATCACATTGATAAACACGGCCCAGACTTCCCAGAAATCCGCAACAGGAAATGGAGCACCCCCAGATGAATGCGCAAAAGCTCATAGACACCGCGAGGGCACTGGTCGCCAACGACAAGGGCCTGCTGGCGATGGACGAAAGCAATCCAACGTGCAACAAACGATTCGCCAGGCTGGGGATTCCCCAGACCGAGGAGGCCCGGCGCGCCTATCGGGAGATGATTGTGACCACGCCCGGGCTCGGTGAGTGCATCAGTGGCGCAATCCTCTACGACGAGACGATCCGCCAGAAGAAGAAGGATGGCACTCCCTTGGTTAAAGCCATCACCGATGCGGGAATCATTCCCGGCATCAAAGTTGACACCGGTGCCAAGGAGATGGCGGCTCATCCCGGAGAGAGAATCACCGAAGGTCTGGACGGATTGCGCGACCGCCTCAAGGAGTATTCTCACATGGGCGCACGTTTTGCCAAGTGGCGCGCGGTGATCGCCGTGGGCGATGGCATTCCTAGCCGGGGTTGCATCGAAGCCAACGCGCAGGCGTTGGCTCGCTATGCCGCGTTGTGCCAGGAGGCCGGACTGGTCCCCGTCGTCGAGCCGGAGGTACTCATGGACGGCGAGCATACCCTGGAGCGGTGCCGCGAGGTAACGGAGGAAGTTCTGCGAACGGCTTTCAACCAGCTTTACACGCAACGCGTGACGCTGGAGGGTCTGATCCTGAAGCCCAACATGGTGCTTCCGGGGTTGACCTGCCCCAAGCAAGAAACGGTGGACGAGGTGGCCGACGCCACGGTGAGGTGTCTTTTGCGAGCCGTCCCCGCTGCCGTTCCGGGGATTGCGTTCTTGTCGGGGGGCCAATCCGGTGAACTGGCCTCGGCCCGTTTGAATGCCATGAATGTTCGATTCAAGTCGCGATTGCCCTGGGCGTTGGCGTTTTCGTTCGCCCGCGCCATGCAGCAACCTGCTTTGGAGATCTGGCAAGGCAAGGAGGCTAACGTGTTGGCGGCACAGCAAGCTCTTCATCATCGAGCCAGGTGCAACCGAGCCTGCGCGCTGCGGCAAATACAATGACTCCATGGAATTACGGACCTTGCCCACGCCATCCGCATGATCACTCAAGCCCCGCATTCTCGACCTACGATCGACGCATCCGAAAGGCCGAATCGAAAAAGGCACCATGAGCAAATCGCTCCCCGATGTTTGCCTAGCCCTTCACTGCGAGACGGTGTGGTCGCTGACGGTCCGGTCTGGCCGCCCTTCTCGGCGTGACAGCTTCACGTGTTTCTCAATGGGATCACATCAACGCATAAAGCTCTGCCACGGCAGAGTTCGTGTTTAGCGGCACGGTCCTTGCTGGCCTAGATCGACCATGTGGCCGATCGAGCCAGCGGGGTGGACCATGACTGCCACTGAGCGAGCGACTCTCGAGCAACTCCGGCAAGACAATCAAGAGCTGCGCGCTCAAGTCGCCGCCTTGGAGCAGACGATCCAGGATCTCCGGGGCCAGAACCGGCAGCTTCAGGACAAGCTCGACGAGCAGACGCGGGCAGCGGCTCGCCAGGCCGCCCCGTTCCGACGGCGCGAATCCCGGAAGGTCCCCGATGGCTCCAAGAAGCGGCCCGGTCGGCCACGTGGCCACCCGGGAGTGCATCGGGCTGTTCCCGATCACGTCGATGAGCACGCCGAGGTCCCGCTGACGGGCTGTCCTCACTGTGGCGAGCCGGTGACTGCGGTGCAAGCGATCGAGCAGTTCATCGAGGAGATTCCCCCGATCCAGCCGCGCGTCACGCACCTGGTCACCTACCTGGGCCACTGCGCCGTCTGCGGCGAAGTGCATAGCTCCCACCCCTTGCAGACCTCGACGGCCACTGGCGCGGCTAAAACCCAACTCGGTCCCCGCGCCCAGGCCGTGGCCGCTGCGTTGAACAAGCAGTTCGGGCTGACCATGCGGAAGACCTGCCGCGTGCTGCAGCTCCTCACGGGTTTGACGCTCAGCCCCGGCGGGCTAGCCCAGGCCGTGCAGCGCACCGCCGCGAAGGTGCTGCCGGCCTTCGACAGTTTGATCCTCGATGTCCGCGGCGCGGCCGCGGTGTTCGCCGACGAGACGAGCTGGTACGTCGGGGCTCCGGGGTACTGGCTCTGGACGTTCACGACCGTGGACACCACGGTCTACCATGTGGACCGAAGCCGCGGCCGACGGGTGGTGCTGGACACTCTTGGCGAGCACTTCGCCGGCATCCTACGCGCCGTTTAACAACGGGTTGCAGACAGCGATAATAGAGGCAGATGGACACGCAAGGAAACGGAGCGGCAATGGATTAGGAGGAGACTGCCATGGCACCCTACTCGATGGATCTTCGCGAGCGAGTCGCGGCGGCCGTTGATCACCGGGAAGGCTCCCAGCGGGAGATCGCCCGACGGTTCCGCGTCAGTCTGTCGTTCATTGTCCGGCTGCAGCAGCGGCGCAAAGTCGGCACCTTGGCTCCCAAGCCACACGGAGGTGGACCGAGACCCGCCTTGAGTCATCGTGACCAGCAGCGCCTTCGACGGTTGGTCCGGAAGCAGAACGACGCCACGTTGAAGCAATTGAAGCAGCAAGGCGGCTTTGACTGTACCCTGACAACGATCTGGAACACCTTGCGTCGCCTCGGTCTGACCTATAAGAAGAAGACCCTGCGCCGAGGAGAGAAACCGGCCTGACGTCCAGAAGAAGCGCCGGCGATTCCGAAGGGAGGTGGGGCAGATCGAGTCGAAGCGGCTGGTTTTTGTGGATGAGACGGGGGTTAACACAGCAATGACTCCGACCCACGCTTGGGCGCCTCGAGGCGAACGAGCTTACAGCTCGGTCCCCACTTCTTGGGGGACGGTAACCATCATCGCCGCGCTGGGCCTGGACGGGGTGCGGGCACCACTGGCGTTCCCTGGCGCCACAGATGCGGCGGCGTTCCAGACGTACGTGAACTCGGTGTTGGTGCCAGAGTTGCATGCGGGCGAAGTCGTGGTGTTTGACAATCTGAGTTCTCACCTGGCCTCCGGCGTGGCAGCGGCGATCGAGCAGACTGGAGCCGAATTGTTGCGACTGCCGCCGTACAGTTCGGACTATACCCCGATCGAGGAACTGTGGTCGAAAGCCAAACAGTTCCTCCGTCGTGTCGCGGCGCGATCGCGGACGAGTCTCTATGATGCCTTGGGACAAGCTTTGGAACATGTAACGGCTCAAGACATTATCGGCTGGTTTCAGCACGCCGGCCTGTGTGTAACCCATGGTTAAACCGCGCTAAAGGAGTCACGACATGAACTGGGATCAGATCACAGGCGACTGGAAGCAGTTCAAGGGCAAGGTGAAGGAGAAATGGGGCAAGCTTACCGACGACGAGCTGACGACCGTCGCCGGGAAGCGTGACCAACTCGCCGGCCTGCTTCAGGAGCGGTACGGCTTGGCCAAGGAACAGGCCGAGAAGGAACTCAACGAGTTCTCACAGAAGCTGAAGCTGTGAAACTTGCTCACCAGGAACGAACGATCACAACCCCGATGATCCCAAAGGAGAATTGAACGATGGCGACCACCACCAAGCATCCCGCATCCGAGGCCCATTTCCAGGCTGCCGCCCACCACGCGGCCGCTGCGCACCACCACCTGGAGGCGGCCCATCACCACGATACGGGCGAGCATGACCAGGCCAAGAAGCATGCCGAGGCTGCGCTCCACCACAGCGAGCACGGTCATAAGCACACAACCACAGCGCACCAGCAGTCGCACAAGTGATGCCTCTGTACCGAGGGCCCGGGGTATTCGCCGCCCCGCGGCCTTCGGGCGGTTTTCCCGCCCCAGCTCCAACCGAGGAGCACGCACAAGGGGGCCGGCTTCGAGAAAGGTGATGACCCATGAAGACTTCATTCGCTGGTTTACTCGCTTTGGCGCTGGTGACACTCACCGGGTGCAATCAGGGCACGCCGGGGGGATCGGGAATCACTAACCCGCCCCAGAAGCAACCCGCCTACGGAGAGGCGGAAAACACGTTCAAGCTGAGCGTGCCTCGGATGTCGACCACCCTCCACCAGGGAGAGACGAAAGAAGTCGCGATCGGTATCGAGCGCGGCAAAAACTTCGAGGGGGACGTCACACTGAAGTTCGCTGGCGGACCCGAAGGAGTAACTATTGAATCCCCCAGCGCAACGATCAAGCACGGGGACACGGAAGCGAAAGCCACGCTCAAGGCTACGGCCGACGCGTCGTTGGGCGACTTCACGGTCAAGGTGACGGGGCACCCAATCAAGGGTCCCGACGCCACGAGCGAGCTCAAGATCACCGTGGCCAAGAAGTAGCCAAGAGAGGGGGAACGGGGAATCGCCGAGGTCCCTCATCGTCATGACCCGTTCATTCTCAAGCCTACATCTTCCATGCGTATGTTTCGAACCTGGCGGGATGGCGTCAAGATGCAAGCTCTTGTCGGCGCGAATCGTGAAGCGCCAGAGGAGTGTATCGGGACGGAATCCGAATGTTTCGTCGCAGGCGCTATCGTGGACTCGTGGGTCGAGTCCGCGAGGTCTGCGGATGCCGGTGCCCACTTGGTTCTGCAAATAGCCCCGCGAGGGCACCCTAAAGACTTGGTCATCGTAGAGGCAAAAGCGTCGCTGGTCTCTGACCGACTCTGGCTGGAAGACTTGAGGGAGAATCTCTGCCATGGGAGCCCGATCCTCGTGATCGGCTCAAAGTCGTTCAACGGTTTCTTCGCAGCCACTCAACTGCAACTGATGCGGTAGGCTCGTCTCTCCAATCCAAGTTCAAGAAGTGGAAGTGTCCAATGGTTGGAATGGCAATTACGTTTGCGATCCTCGCCCTGCTGGCCGGCATCCTCGGCTTCGTCGCTCTCGCCGGCACTCTGGCGACGATCGCCAAGGTCCTGTTGTTTATCTTCCTGGCGCTGTTCGTGATCTCTCTGATATTCGGCAGGGGACGGGGAGCGGTTGTCTGATACTCGTTGGTGGGCACGGCCACAGGTTCTAGGCCCCATTATCGGGCCCGAACCTTGGTGGGCCTGGAGCCAATCCTGCGAGGCCTCGTCGCCTGTTCGGAGGCGAAGCCCCGAATCTGAACCACCCAGACAGCGTCGTGGGCGTCCAGATTGGGCAGCCGAGAAAGAGTCGTTGGATCTCGTCGTGCGGCTCCGCGTGCCTTCCGGCCCGCCGGTGTCGCACAGCTTTTTCGAGGAGGTTTTCGGATGTGGAAGGAAGGGAAGCATCGAGTCGCGCCCCTGGCTTTACTGCTGCTGGGGGCATTCGCGGCGTTCGGCGGATGTGAGGCCAAGGGGCCGGCCGAGCCCGCCGGGGCGAGCATCGACAAAGGCGTTCAGAACGCCAAAGACGCAATCAATCCACCGGGCCCCACGGAAAAGGCGGGACGCGCCCTTGACGAGGCCGTCAAACCTTGAGTTCGCCCTCGCCCCGTGCGGATTTCTTCCGGCCATCGGCAAGAATCAGGAGGCTGTCGCTCTCTCGGGAACCTGATGGACCTTCAACATCTCTCACTATTTCTTCCAGATTCGAATGGGAAGGTTCAGATCTATGATTCGGAGTGACAGCGTGTTGTCCCCCGTTCTCAGTACCTCCGCGGTGCCGGGAGGTGCATGCTCGATCGACGTTCGTCATGCGAAATCCAGGATTCCCTTCCATCCAACGGAATTACCAGCCCTGGACTCTCTAGAGGAAGTTCTCATCGTCGATGAGCGTTTGAAGTTGCGTCCCGCCCAGGTGGTCGAAAGCAAGCTGAGTCGCCTGGTCGCAAATGCATCGCTTCCAGTCAGCCTTATCTTGATGAGAGGGATGCTGCTACCTCGCTGAGCATTTGAATCCTTCGTTCTTGGGACCGGCGGGAGAGCAAGCGTTATACCGCCTGGGGCAATTGACGTGCAGCATCCTCTCGGGGTTTCTGCTCGAATTTTCCGCGTAATGAACGAGTAGCAAAGATGATGGGTCGATCGGCAAATCCTTTTTGCGCCCCACAACAGGAGATTAACATGGCGAAGCAAGACTCGGATAACTTCAACAAGTAAGACGAGGCCGAAGGGCTGCTGGAGGCCATGGCGAAGGAGCCGCTCGGGCTCAAGTTTTTCGTCCAGTGCGATACGCAGATCGCGAGACAGGGGGACATGGTGGCACTGCTGGCCAAGGCGGGCTGCTTCCAGATGTTCGTCGGTGTCGAGTCCTTCAGCCGCGCCACACTCGTGGCGGCCAAGAAGGGACAGAACCGTCCGGAGATGTACCGCGACATCGTGCGGCTGTGCCGCGAGCATGGGATCAGCTCACACTTTTCCAACATCATCGGCTTCCCGCAGGACACGGAGCGGGACGTGGACCAGCACCTGAAGATGCTGCGCGAGCTGGGCCCTACGTTCGCCTCTTTCTACATCCTCTGCCCGATTCCCGGCACCGAGCAGTACGATGAGTTCGTGGCCGAGGGCCTGGTCACGGAAGACAACCTCGACCGATTCGACACGACGTGCCTGACATGGCGCCACCCAACGTCGATAACAAGTAGTCCGTCATCTGGCGTGGATGTTCCTTTCCAGTAAGGCTTTCTGGTCTTCCTTCATCGTGAGGAAAATCGGGGCCCCGGGAGGTCGGTGGGCCTTACGACGTGGCCATTCACGACTCGCCTTGGGACTGCGCTGACGGCGCGTCTCGACGCGGCACGTTTCCAGCCGGCGGCGGTAAGTGGTCGTCCGACGGTGAGGGTGCGCGCTGCCGGCGATCTCCTGGCGGATTTCGATCAGCACCTTCCGTGGGCTCACGGCCAGTTCTCCGATCGTGCCCTCTGGTCGGAGTGCCAGGTCGGCGTGTGCCAGCAGGATCTGCAGAGCCAGCAAAGATCCCTCCAGTTCACGATGAATGAGCCGGACCGTGCGGCTGGCAAGTTTGACTTTCTTGAGCGTCCGTTTATAAGTTCTGAAGAGGCCCTCGTTGCGCCATCTCCAGCGATAGAATTTGGCCGCCGTTTTCGCCGGGAGCCGTTGCGGACTGAGGACGTTGGTCAAGAGCCAGACATCGTGTTTGGTCTGCCCCTTGGCCTGGACACGAATCAGCCGACACATGAGCGGTGGCTGCTGTTGCTTCTGGATGGTTTCCGGCCAGTAGTAGACCAGGCCTTCTTGCCATTGCTCGATGGGAGTTTCATCCAGCGCGTACAGGCGAACCTTCGACGACATCCGCAGCAGAAACGACTGCTTGTGCTCGAGGATCGCGCGGGCCAGTTCATAGCCCATATAGGCCGCATCGGCCACGACCAGGGCCTCCGCAGGCAGGAGGGATAACATCTGTCGCAAGTGCAGCCGTTCGTCAGCGGTTCCCTTGCCAATCCGCCAGGACCACAGCAGCCCTGATCCGAGGTGAACGAAGGCCGTAACCCAGGCGGTCGGGGCCGATGCCTCGCTGCTTCCTTTGCCCATGCGGGCTTCCAGTTCGGCCGACCGCGGGCACTCGATGCGCGACCCGTCGCAGCCCATCGGCACAAAGCCGCCGATCATAAGGCGCTCGGCATAACGACGTCGGATTTCGTCGCGGACGCCCTGAGCCAGCGCCCAGAGCTGCCGCACGGGCAAGCGAGTCAATGCCTTTTGAAACCCGACCAGCGTCTCACCGGGACGTTTGCGGCCTTCGTAGCACGCCACGTAAAACCCGCGTGCCGCCACGAACCGCTCGGACTCTGCGTCGCCAGCAGCCCAGGTCATCGCCAGGAGAACCAGTACCAGAGGCTGCAAGTCCCATCGCGGCTTAGAGCGCCGATCGGCGACACATTGTCGGGCTTGCTTCCAAACCCGCGGCGTGAGAAACTGTCGCACGAACTCGATCAACGACGCGGGTTGCTGCAATCTCTGCAGCTTCCTTGCTGCTTTCATCGCCGTTCTTCCTTGAAGGGTGTGGGTGGTACCCACCCATCATCGCGAAGAACGGCGTTTCTTGCGCTACAACCCTCACGAAAAGATCAATCGTAAGTACACACCCCGCCAATCCTTATCTTCAGATCGACCCTCAGCCCGTTATCGACGTTGGGCGCCACCCCCACTTCTCGCGCGAGCAATTGGCCGGTTTGCTGTTTCGGTGTTATCGCAAGTTCTACTCCACGGGCCACGCCGTGCGAAACTTGATGCACCTGAACTGGCTCAGCGGTGGTGTGCTGGCGGAGTCGCTGGGGATCACGGCCATGTCGCTTTTCAATCGGCATTGTACGTGGAGGCGGACCCATCCCATGTCCGGCGGAGTCATGCCCGTGCTGCGGGACCGCGTGGACGAGTTCCTCCCGCTGCGAAAGGACTTGTTCGGCTTCGGGCTGGTTCCACTGCCGCGAAGCCTGCAATTGATGGCGGGAGACAACTTGCTGAACCGGATCATCAGTCCGAATGTGCCGGCGAGTCTGCCACGCGCAACCGACCCGTCATCCCCTCACTAATCCGGTCGATATCAAGAGGACCTCTCGTTCGCGAGCCCGCAAGTCGCAGCAGCGAACCGGACCCGTCCCGGAAGCTTCTTGTCGGCTCAATAGTCGGTCCCGACGGGACGGGCCCCTGAGTTTGGAGGATATGCCATGACAGGACCTGCTGAACGAGTTCGAGATATCACCTTGCGATTCCTCGCCGCACCCACCGACATGAATATCTATGGGAAGGTCCACGGTGGGGCGGTCATGAAGTGGATGGACGAGGCGGGGTATGTCTGTGCCGCAGGGTGGAGTGGGTATCCGTGTGCCACCGTGTATGTCGGCGGTATGCGCTTCCATAAGCCCATCCAGATTGGAAATCTTGTGGAGGTACATGCCCAACTGATCTATACGGGGCGAACCAGTATGCATGTTGCCGTGAACGTCCGCAGTGGTGATCCGAAGGCTCGCCAGTTTATCCCGACGACTCATTGTGTGATCGTGTTCGTGGCATTAGATGAGAACGGGGTGCCTCTCGAAGTGCCCGCGTGGGTACCTCACGCCGCCGACGATAAGAGCCTACAGGCGTATGCCGAACGGTTGATGGAGTTCGGGAAACAACTCGAACGGGAGATGCAACCTCATTTGGATAAGACGATGAAGACAGAGCATGAGTAGGGGGCATCATCAGCCCCCATGGCGTTCAACTCCGAACTGCCGGGTGCTCGTTGCGACAGGCCATGGACCCAGCTAGTCTACGGGCTGACAGATCTGTTTTCGATGTCGCCGCTTGTGCCTGTAGGCGATCGGTGTGGTCGCCGCACAAGCGTCAAACTGAGGCTCGGATCTGCCGGAGTGGAGCGACAGCCATGGTCAACTACATCGCGGTCCTGGTATTCGTGATCCTCCTGTTGGTTGGTGGGGCGGTGGTCGCGCCTCTGGCGACAGTTAATCCTGTCCTCGCCGTGGTCGTCGGCATCGTCTGGCTGATTGCTGATGCGATCATCTCCTCCGCCATTCAGGTCGCCACGCAGTGGCAAAGAGCGGTCGTTTTCCGGGTGGGCAAGTTCAAGGACATCAGGGGGCCCGGGCTGTTCTTCATCATCCCGGTGATCGAGCAGGTCCGGATGCTCGACACACGGGTCCTGGCAGTCCATATTCCGAAGCAGCAGGTGATTACGCGCGACAACGTGCCGGTGACGATCGACGCCGCTCTCTTCTTCCGTGTCGTGAACGCCGCCGATGCGCTCATCATGGTGCAGGATTTCCGCAATATCATCTTGCAGTACGCCCAGACCTCGCTCCGCGATGTCATCGGCCAGGGGAGCTTGGACCAGCTCTTGACCGAACGGGAGCAGATCGCCAAATCGATTCAAGCCCATGTGGAAAATGATACGAAGGGGTGGGGGCTAGAAGTCACGGGCCTGCGGATCCAGGACGTTGACATGCCCGAGGAGCTCAAGAAGATGATGTCACGGCAGGCATCGGCCGAGCGCGAGAAGCGCGCTACCATCACCAAGGCCGAGGGAGACAAAGAGGCCTCTGTCAACCTCGCGGCCGCGGCCAGGACGATGGCCGAAAGTCCCGGTGCCATGCAGTTGCGAACCCTGCAAACGATCGACGGCCTGGGGGCGTCGGCCTCAAATACCGTTGTGCTTGCCGTGCCCGTCGAGCTGATGGACGTTGCCGCCAGGATCAATCGTAGCCTGAGCAATGGCGGCACGAGCGTTGGCGAGGCTTACCCCCGCGTTTGATGCCTTGACTTGAGGATGTGCGACTTCTCGGTTCCTGATCGGCGGCCTCGTGGCATTCGTGAGGACCTACCGCTGTGTCTCCAACGGCCTCGGTGGCGGTGCCGAGGCGCCCGACGTGGACCATGGCGTTGCTACCGATACGGAAGAAACCGCCGCACGACCCACTTCCGTGTTTCCTCGATCCCAAGCATCGCGACCATGAACGGCACGATGAATAGCCAGACCCGACCCGGGATTGGCGCGCTGACGAGGATTGCGTGGCCCCACGGCGTGTAGACGATCGCCAGCAGGAGCAGCAACTCGACGCCGACCCCCCAGAGGATCCAGGGATTCTCCACCAGCCCAAACGAGAATGTCGAGGCGCGGTCACTTCGGCACAAGAAAACGTTCACCGCCTGGGTGAGCACCACACCCGCGAAGCAAGCCGTCGTGGCCTGGAGGTAGAGCGGGGCGAGCCGGTCCAACTCCTGCCCGTAACGCCAGCCAGCCGAGATCAACACGAAGAAGAAGGCCGACATCGCCGTGACTGACTCCATCAACCCCAGGCAGAAGTACACCCGAATCAAGAGCCACCATGGCAGGAGGCGATCCTTGCGCGAGCGGGGCGGGCGGCTCATCACGCCGGGCGCGGGCTTCTCGGCCCCGAGGGCCAGGGCCGGCAGCATGTTGGTCCCCAGGTCGACGCCCAGGATCTGGATGACCGTCAGGGCCGGCGGGACCTTGAACAGGAAGAAGATCAAGTAGGGGACCAGTTCGGGGACGTTCGAGGTCAGGACATACGTAAGGAACTTACGAATATTGTCGAACACCGCGCGGCCTTCCTCGACGGCGGCGACGATGCTCGCGAAGTTGTCGTCGGTGAGGACCATGTCGGCGGCCTCGCGAGCCACGTCGGTGCCGGTCACGCCCATGGCGATGCCGATATCGGCCCGCTTCAGCGCCGGCGCGTCGTTGACGCCGTCGCCGGTCACCGCCACGATCTGCCGCTTCCGCTTGAGCGCGCTGACAATTCGCATCTTCTGATCGGCGGCCACCCGGGCGAAGATCACCTCATCGTGATTCAAGGCCAGTTGGAGCTGAGCGATTGACATCCGGTGGAGCTGGTCGCCGGTGACGATCGTAGGATGTTCGGACTGGACCAGGCCGATCTGTCGGGCCACGGCGCGGGCGGTCTGGGGATGGTCACCGGTGATCATGATCACGCGAATCCCGGCGGCATGGCAGCGCGCAATCGCATCGGGGACCTCGGGCCGGGGTGGGTCATCCAGCCCGACCAGGCCAGTGAGTGTCAAGCCGTGTTCTAGCTCGGCGTGGTCGTTAACCCGTGACCACCTGCCGGTACGCCAGCGCCAGGACCCGCAGCCCGCCGTCGGCCATCGCGCCTTGAGCCTGAAGGAACCGGTCGCGCCACTCCTGGGTCACAGGCTCGACTCCGGTGTCTCAGCTGCACGTGAGTGCAGAGCGGCAGCACGGTCTCGAGCGCTCCCTTGGTATAGAGGATCAGGCCCTCGGGGGTCTCGTGCAGCGTCGAGAATCGCATGCGCTCCGAGTCGAACGGGATCTCGTCGCGTCGAGGAAAACGGCAGGATTGCTCGAACCCGGGCACCGTCTGGCTCGCTCGACCAGCGCGATCTCGGTGGGATCACCCAGGAACCCAGGCTTGCCGGAATTCTCGGTGGCCTTGACGTTCTGGCACAGCCGAGCCCCCTCGAAGAACCGAGGAAACCGCCGTCCCAGTTCGGCGATTCCTTCCTGCGTGGTCAGATCGTGCCGCTCGCCCCCCAGTACAGCCGCCTCCGCGTGCATCCGGTTCTCGGTGAGGGTCCCTGTCTTGTCGGTGCAGATCACGGTGGCTGAGCCGAGGGTTTCTACGGCCGGCAGGTGCCGAATCAAGACGTTGCGCCGGGCCATTCGCTGCGCGGCGATCGCAAGGGAGAGCGTCACCACCGGCAGGAGGCCCTCGGGGACGTTGGCTGCGATGATGCCGATGGCAAAGACGAAATTGGTCCAGGATGGCACGCCAATGATCCGCCCGATGACGAAGAACACTCCTCCCAGCACGACTGAGAGCACGGCGACCACGCGGCTGACGAACGCGATCTCGCGCTGAAGGGGAAACGCGATTTCGCGGGTGGCCTGGGTCAGATGAGCAATCTTGCCGAACTCGGTTAGCATTCCGGTGGCGAAAACGACTGCGCGGGCGTTGCCCGCGACGACGGTCGTGCCCGCCAGGACAACGTTGGTGCTGTGCAGCTCATCTTCGCACCCGCAAGGCGCCGCTTCACGCACCAGCGGCACCGACTCGCCCGTGACCATGGCGTTGTTGACCCGCACGGAGAACGCCTCGATCAAGCGGCAATCGGCGGGGGAGATATCTCCCGACTCCAGGGCGATCACATCGCCGGGGACCACCTCGGCGGCGGGCCTTAGCTCGAAAGCCCCGCTGCGCAGGACCCGGACCTGGTGCGGCAGGAGCTTCTCCAGGGCCGACAGTGCCCTCTCGGCGCGATAAACCTGCACGAACGAGAAGATGCTGTTGATCACGATCACACCGACGATTGCCACGCCCAGCGCCCATCCCCTGGCCGGGCTCGTTCCAGTCGGCGCAGAACGCCAGGGCGGCCGCCACCCAGAGGATCACCGCAAAGAAATGGGTGAACTCCTTGAGAAACTGCAGCCAGAGCGGCTCGCCACGTATCCGCTCGACCTGGTTGGGGCCGAATTCTTCCAGGCGGTGCTGGGCCTCGACCGAAGTCAGTCCCTCGGGACGGGCGTGGAGGCTGCGCAGGGCGTCGTCAACAGACAGTTGGTGGATCTTCATCGTATCAAGCGGTCGGCGACCATTCGATCAGAAAGTCGGGTCAACCAGTAAACCACAATGATCGGGAGTTTAGAACCTGGTCTGCGCGCATTTTCGGGTGGCCCGGCCATCATTTCGAGCTTGATGCGGACGTGCGGGTGCTCTCGCGGTGGGAAGTTCCACGATTCGGACGCTTCACTTCTTCTTGACATCGCGGACATGCGGAAAGCTGGCCAGGGTGAAGAGGACGACCTCTTCGCCGGTCACGGTGCTGATGTCGTGGTGCAAGCTGAGCACGCTGGCGCCGGTGATCTCCGTCACCATCGCTTCCAGGCGCGGCCGAGCGGTTTCGAGCAGATGAGTTCGTACTTGCTTGAGCAGGTCTCTCCCCTTCTCGGCCGGCATCGACTTGACCAGATGCTGTTCGGCGGCGGTCAAGACGCCCTGGAGGCGGACCACGACACGATCATTGATCAAGTGCGTGTGGATGTCTTCGGGTCCGCGGCCCATGTATTCCTGCTCGAAGCGGCTCATCCCCTGGCAGATGGCGGCTTCGATCTCCCCCAACGTTTTCATGGTGTCCTCCAACCCGTCCCATCTCGTAGACGAGCAGGCACACGCGTGGTGACCTCCGCAGAGCAAGCAGGCCCGAATCACCTGCCCTCTAGTCATGTCATATTCATCATACAAGGAGACAAAAAAATATCACTTGCTATTTTCTTCTCGCGCAGGATAATCAGAGGGAGGTGAGCCCGCGTAGACTTCACACGGGCTCCGGTCAGATCATCAACGGAAGTCGTCGGACGACTAGGTAAAGGGCACCCCGGCTCGTCCGGGGGGCTCGTTAACGAGTAAGCCGACGTGGTCGAACACCTCTTGATATTCGATCACGTCGGCTTTGTTATTCCACTCGCAGTGATACCAAGCGGTCGCGGGCTCCAGGGGAGGCACCGGATGGAGAAACCCATTCTGACCATGGCGCAACAGGTCGCCGAGGCGGCAACCGCTTTCGAGAAACACCGAACAGGCCACGCGCCCCATGCGGTGACGGTGGTGTTGGGTGACGAGACGCTTGTCATCACGCTTCACGGGGCCTTGTCACCAGCCGAGCGGGCCCTGGCCCAGACTCCGGAGGGGGCGGCGCAGGTGCAGGACTTTCATCGCCAGTTGTTCAACGACTCCGCCGACTGGCTACGGCAGGAGATCAAACGGATTACCGGCGTTGACGTACGCGAGGCAAAGGCGGAAATCGAAACGACAACTGGCACAGTTGTACAAGTCTTCACAACCGGCTCGGTGGTGCAAGTTTTCTTGCTCTCCGGTGGTATATCCGCGGACGCTTGGAACGGGAGTGGAGTTGTCAACTGATCGTTGGCAAGGAGGTCGTCCCATGTTGGTTCTGTCGCGAAAAAGACTGGAATCCGTCGTGGTCGGCGGAACGATCGGATTCGAGCGCATTGCTCAAGGTCACGGTACTTGAGTTCAAGGGCGGCAGCGTTCGACTCGGTTTCGAGATCGATTCGTCCGTTCCAGTCCACCGTTTCGAGATATGGGAGAAGATCCGCGCAGAAGGCAAGAAGGATAATTCACTTGAGAACGCCGCCGTGCCGGTCGCCTAATGCGGCCTTGAATCGGCGTCCGGGAAAGTTGGGCATCTGCGACAATTTCTTCGCCGAGCCCAGGATGACTTGCTCGAAGGAAAACCCGACCATGCTCAGGCTCGCAGCCGCATTCCTCAGCCTCGCCTTCCTCGCCGCTGTCTTCGGCTTCGGAACCGGTTCTGGCTTCTCCTGGGGATGGGCGAGGTTACTCTTCTTCATCTTCACCGCGCTCACGGTGCTGTGCTTCGTGGGCGGCGCGTACCGATGGCGAGCGTACCTGAATTGAGCTATCATTTCCGATCCCAAACGTCATGAACATAAAAGGACATGTATTGCAATCTTGACGGGGTGTTTGCAATGAGTTAATCTCTGCGGGTCGTACCGGGAGCTCCGACGCATGACAATCGCTCGCGCCAGCTCGTCAACCCCGCCGTCTCACGCTGGTATCACTGCGTCACGCGGTGCGTGCGCGCGCATTCCTGCTCGGCGACGAACACCTGTCCTAGCGCGGTTTAATCATGGGTTGCACACAGGCCGGCGTGCTGAAACCAGCCGATAATGTCTTGAGCCGTTACATGTTCCAAAGCTTGTCCCAAGGCATCATAGAGACTCGTCCGCGATCGCGCCGCGACACGACGGAGGAACTGTTTGGCTTTCGACCACAGTTCCTCGATCGGGGTATAGTCCGAACTGTACGGCGGCAGTCGCAACAATTCGGCTCCAGTCTGCTCGATCGCCGCTGCCACGCCGGAGGCCAGGTGAGAACTCAGATTGTCAAACACCACGACTTCGCCCGCATGCAACTCTGGCACCAACACCGAGTTCACGTACGTCTGGAACGCCGCCGCATCTGTGGCGCCAGGGAACGCCAGTGGTGCCCGCACCCCGTCCAGGCCCAGCGCGGCGATGATGGTTACCGTCCCCCAGGAGGTGGGGACCGAGCTGTAAGCTCGTTCGCCTCGAGGCGCCCAAGCGTGGGTCGGAGTCATTGCTGTGTTAACCCCCGTCTCATCCACAAAAACCAGCCGCTTCGACTCGATCTGCCCCACCTCCCTTCGGAATCGCCGGCGCTTCTTCTGGACGTCAGGCCGGTTTCTCTCCTCGGCGCAGGGTCTTCTTCTTATAGGTCAGACCGAGGCGACGCAAGGTGTTCCAGATCGTTGTCAGGGTACAGTCAAAGCCGCCTTGCTGCTTCAATTGCTTCAACGTGGCGTCGTTCTGCTTCCGGACCAACCGTCGAAGGCGCTGCTGGTCACGATGACTCAAGGCGGGTCTCGGTCCACCTCCGTGTGGCTTGGGAGCCAAGGTGCCGACTTTGCGCCGCTGCTGCAGCCGGACAATGAACGACAGACTGACGCGGAACCGTCGGGCGATCTCCCGCTGGGAGCCTTCCCGGTGATCAACGGCCGCCGCGACTCGCTCGCGAAGATCCATCGAGTAGGGTGCCATGGCAGTCTCCTCCTAATCCATTGCCGCTCCGTTTCCTTGCGTGTCCATCTGCCTCTATTATCGCTGTCTGCAACCCGTTGTTAAACGGCGCGTAGTGCGTCATCCACGCTAAATCTTGGGCTTGGCGAGCCCCGCGAGTTCAGGGACACTTCGAGGCACAAGGAGGTGTCCCATGAACAAGAAATATATCGTCCGGCTGTCGGATGGTGAACGTGGCGTCTGCCAGGATATCGTCAAGCGGCTCAAGGGGACGTCGGAGAAAGTGAAACGGGCCCAAATCCTGCTCAAGGCGGATGCGGACGGGCCGGGATGGCCGGATTCGAAGATTGCGGAGGCGTATGGTTGCTCAGAGCGTACGGTGGAGAATCTTCGTGAGCGATTGGTCACGGCGGGCTTTGACGCCGCGTTGGAACGCAAGAAACGTGCGATGCCGCCGACGCCACACAAGCTGGATGGCGTGGGCGAAGCGAAACTGATCGCAATGCGGTTGGGGAAGCCGCCGGCGGGGTATGGCCGGTGGTCGTTGCAGTTGTTGGCAGATGAGTTGGTGGCGTTGGAAGTGGTCCCTTCGATCTGCGCGGAGACGGTTCGCAAGACGCTAAAAAAAACTAGGCTGGCAAAAGTAACTGAAGGTACCGTTGCTCCAACGCCCTGAGATAGCCGGTCGGGTCATGGCGGAAACGACGCTGCTTGCGTCGCGATTCGCGCCGCACTTCCAAGTCCGCTCGCAGCTCTTGCCATCGCGACACATAGTCTGGTCGCAAGACCAAACCTTCGTCCGGACGCAGCCGGGTCGCCAAACTCGAAATCACGCGCCGAGCCCATTACCACCAATCCAGGCGCCGCCCGCCGCCGGCCACTGGCGCGGCGCTCGTGATAGCGATGGCTGCCGAAGGCGTGCTCCAGATCATTGTTCGTCCGCGGCAGGTCCGACGATGCATAACACCCGAACAAACCTGGCCAGTAGCTCTTGGTCACTTTCAGGAAGTGTCTCAGGCCATCCCGGACCGAGGGCTCATCAGTCGTGGCCGCCGCCTGACGCATCCGCACCAGCAATTGCACCAAACGACGACGCACCTTGGGAGCCGGCAACTGCTCCTGGTTCTTGAGGATCCTGGCCACGCGTTTGACCCATTTGTAGGCCTGGCGCACCGGTGGGAACAGAGCGGCTGTCTCCTCCAGCCCACGCTGCAGCAACTGCTGAAGCCGCGGCAACCCGCCGGGCAAACTCCCCGCCTGAGCCGCCACCTGATCCAGGCTGGCGGCGATCTGGCTCAGCCGCTCCTGCAGCTTCAGCCCCGAGGCGGCCAAAGGCGGCAACCCATCGTCGGTCAAGGCGGCGCGCACCGCGGCGCAGTAGCCTTGCACGATCTCCGACTCCTCGTCGTCCGGGTCCGACTCCGCCGCCTTCTCCGCCTGGCGCTCGATCCGACGGATCCCCCGGACACGCTTCTTCAATTCCTTCTTGGCATGACGATCCGCCTCGGAAATCGGCTTGGCCGCCTCACGGAGATAGTGGAAATGACAGAGTTGGTGCGGCACCCCGGGCAAGGCCCGCGCCACGGCTTTGCGAATGCTGTCTTGGCCGTCGGAGATCACGCCTGTGATCGGCACGGGCAGAGCCTGATGCACCTCCGTGATCAGGTCGGCCAGATCCTTGGCGGTAGACGACAACAGGCTCCTGGCCAAAAGAATCTCCCCGGAAAGGCAATCACGCAAGACCCAGAGGACCTCGTGACCGACGTCGGGCTGCAGTCCGTCGATGGCCAGGATGACGCGACGCTGCTGGCGCAACAGGGGGCCGAGCCGCTTGGGGTCAGCGGTGGCCAGCGCCCTGAGCTCGTCGTAGCGATCCAAGAGGTTGGTGACCGTGCGCTCAGCGACCACCACACCGCGGTCGGTCAGGTTCTTGTGGATCTCGGGGATGCTGCGGTGCTCAGCATGTCGGAGCCGACCGACCAAGGCCATGACATCGAGACCGAACTCGTGATACGGCAAGGCGAAGTGGGGCTCGGCCTCGGGCCGGTAGGGCTGACGGAAACGGGGGCAATCGGGATTGGGGCAGCGTCGGATGGCCAGCGTGAGCCGAAGGACGCCATCGAGAGTGGTGATGGTGCGGAAGTTGTTATAGCGGGCCAGGAGCCGGTGTTGACATTCAGGACAATCAAGCGTGATGGGTAACAAGCTCAGGGCACGATCGGGTTGCGGGCGCGGTCGTCGTCGCTTGCGCATGGAGAACCTCCTTTGTGAGCTACCACGCTTCTACGAAGACCGCCTCAGTTAAGTTTGCTATCCTAGAAAAAAATGGCATGACCAAGCGCAAGATCGAGTACTGGGTGATTCCGCCCGACCAGGATGCCGAGTTCGTGGCCGACATGGAAAACGTCCTCGAGACTTATGCGGAAGCGTATGATCCCCAGCAGCCGGTGCTCTGCATGGACGAGCAACCGGTGCAATTGCTGAAGGAAACGAAGGTGCCGATCGCCGCGACGACAAAGCATCCGAAGCGTATCGATTACGAATACGAACGCAACGGCACGGCGAGCATTTTCATGTTCGCGGAACCGCTGTCGGGCTTTCGACAGGCAACCGCCCGTGAGCATCGGACCAAGGTCGACTGGGCGATCGAAGTGGCCCAATTATTGGACACGCGTTACGCTGCATGCGCGAAGGTGACGCTCGTGTGCGACAACCTCAACACGCACACGAAAGGGGCATTCTACACGGCCTTCCCACCCGAGCAAGCGCGGGGGTATATCAAGCGGATCAACTTTTGCTACACGCCCAAACACGGCAGTTGGCTGAACATCGCCGAATGCGAGTTGAGTTGCCTGACAAGCCAATGCCTGAGCGGCCGCCGCATTGGAGAACTGCCGCTGCTGCAAGCTGAGATCGGGATCTGGGCCGACAAGACCAACACCAAACAACGCGGCGTGGACTGGCAATTTAAGATCGACGACGCCCGAACAAAACTGAAGCGGCTATACCCGAAAATTAAGAGTGGATGAGGCACTAGCCTGGATTCCCACGACGTAGATTGCAGATCCAACGCGATTCTCGGCTTGATCAGCGTGACGTCTCTGCCGAGATCAATGAGAGTGGTTTTGCGCAAGGAAACATAAATTCACATTATCATTATCAGAACCAAGACCGGACGTCGGTCGTGACCACGCTCTGCGAAATACGCTACGAACGCCATCGAGTGCGTACTCACACGCGGTATGGTCGCCAGGGAGGTGTTGTGACGCTTTGCGTCCAGAAGTTGTCCATCGAGCAACCGTGAGTGCGTCGGACCGATGGCAGCGGCGAGGTGCCCTTGGCGACCTAGGCGCAGCTTTAGTCCCTACAAGCCACGCCCCAATCTGTACTCCGCCACATGGTACGTGGCGTGAGCACGCGCGAGTACGAGGACGTTGTGGACATGGCACGCGACGGCTTCGGCATGGGCAATTCGAGCGTCAGCCGCGGGTTTGTACGCGCACTCCCGCTCACACTCCCTCGACTACTAGAACCCAATCGTTAGAGCCGTTCTTGTGGGCAGAAGGGTATGAAACCGACCGGCCGGAATTCTTTGGCTCAGAAGCCGAATTTACCGTATACGTTCCGATCGTCGGATCATACCAGCGGAGTCTGACATTCCGCCCGCCGGTAATCGCTTTGGTATCAACCGTTATTCCGCGACGGGCTGGGAAATAGACGATCCCTGCCGATGATGAGTATCCCGATGCAGCCTTGTCATCACCGCTGCCGAGGCCGATTTTCAGGAATGTTCCATTGTCACGCATCCAGGAACTGTCTTGGACATAGGTATCGAGAAGTGTCCAGGCGTATTTGGCACATTGTTGCGGCGGTTCGGTGATGATGTTCAGCCAGTGCGGCCCACCATCAAACAGGCCGGTGACGCCGAACGGCCACCACTTTTCGTGGCCAAAGTTGATCCCGGCGCCACCGCGGATGAACGTCGAATAGTTGCGTTCGCGCAGCTCCGGGTTCTGCTGGTCTTTGTAATGCGGGGCGTTGACATACGGCGGCTCAATATCGACCACCGGATAGGTCGTGGCGCCAGCTCGGTCGTAGACTTTATCAAACTGCTCGACAGAACTGCTGCCGTAGTCGTACACGGTGTTGGCGCTCTGTTTGAACCATCGATAACCGTTGCTGCCTTCCGCCGATATGAATTGATCGAATGACGTCAAGCCATTGGCCGGCTCGGCAATAATTAGCCTATGGGTAGGCCCTTCTGTATCCTTGATGCCATGGTAAATGGCGTCGAGTCCCCGCGCCGGACCTTGATTGTACGACCACCGGAAATCACCCATCACATGCCAGATGATGTTCGGAGAACCGGCATAGCGGGTTGCCAGAGTTTTTCCAAAGTCGTAGGCATTCGTCGTCCCAGCGTTGGCCAAATCCGGAGCGGTGCCGGTATTGCCCCAGCTCATGAACAATGAAAACACCACGGTCAACTGGAGCCTGGTGGCTTCTGACATGATCCAGTCCATCGAAGACCACGCCGGGCCGAACGATGAAGAATACGGTGCATCGGTAAAGAAACGTTGCCCGGCCTTGTTCTTGTACCTGTCGCCAAAGCTGTCGTTCATGTGAACCCCGAACGGCGAGACAGTCACGGCATTGAAACCGAGCGCTTTCAAACCCTCGAGAGCCTTGGTGATTTCGGCATTCGTGCAGTTCTGTGCCATTGCCCACGACGACATGGTTTTGAGCAAATACACATTGCCTTTCTGATCGAGGAAGCGACGATTGTCGGCACTGACGCTGGCTGGCCAAGCAAAAGTTGGAGTCGTGCCCGCAGCAAGTTGTACGGACGAACGACCTGAGGCAGTTTCATCATTCCCCAAGGATTGATCTCCGGCCCGAGTTCCGTTTTTCGGTGGTGAGCCCGAAGTGGGAGTTGCCGCAAACGTCAGTAGCAAAGTCGCCCCGACAATCAGCCGAGAGCTAAAGACGTACTGCGGACCAGGAGATCGAGTGGTCATGGAGCCTTCCTTTTGGGGTACGAGGAGTCCTTGATCCGAGATCGTACCAATCGCGAGCGCAATTCTCGATCATCTGCGGTGGTAAAGGAATAGACTCGATCCGTGTGCATCATATTACGGGGAGCAGGTTGTATTGGACGAGGTTCCTTCGTCGAAGCCCTTGTTTTCCAGACTTTCCGTTGTGCAAAGCGCCCAATACTTTCTGCTCGGAGTAATATAGAGCTTTATATAGACAGTAGTTTCCACGATTAACTACACAATCTCCACCGTGTGCGCACCACCACCTTAACCCCAACGAGGCGGCAGCGCCACCGAGGCTCTCTGGCCACTGCACGGCCCTGGCGTGACTTGCGGCAGGACGGTTTGATCTCCGTCGCGGCCGCCATCAGGCGCCGCTCATGCCAGGTCCTCCCTGGTTTTCTCCTCATCTCCCAGCCAGTCCGAGAGAAGTTGCCGGATTTCGCCGGCGTGCCGGCGGAACAGCCGCTCCACGTCCAGCACGCTGGGCCGATCTTTGTCCTTGTTCCAGGGCGGTCGGAACCACCAGTCCACCTCGCCGGCCGACTCCAGGCGGAACTGCGCCAACCGTAACAGGCTGAGCGTCACCCACTGCGCCTGGCTGGTCCGCTCGATCGGGGCCTTGGTCCAGGCCCGGCACTCCTCCCAGCCCAGCCGCTGCTTGAGGTCGCGGAAGCCGTCCTCCTGGCGGAACCGAGCGGCGAACAACTCGACCAACTGCAGACCTGTCAGTTCCACTGCCGAGCTGACCAGTGTGAACCGCTTCTTGTAGCCTTCAACATTGGCGACCACCGCCTTGACCGGTACCTCGTGACCGGCGACGTGCCACAGGCAGACAATCTCCTTCCAGCGGACTTTTCGCCGGCGGCCGTAGATGAAGGCATATCCCTCCTGCCACGGCCCGGCCCACCGACCCCCTTGACGCGGCGGGGAGAGCCGCTTACCCCATTTGGGCATAGGACCGCGCTTGCCTTTGGGACGCTCCTTCGGCGGCAGGGCGTACAATCGGGCGTCGTGCCGCAAGCGAGTGAGGAACTCGATGCGGGGTAAACCGTCTTGGGGCAGGATCAGCGGCCGGACTACGTTGCCCAAGGCGTAGCCGCCGTCGAAGACGGCCAGGTGCGGCCCGTTGGTGATTCTGGCTTGTTCGCGGAACAGCTCCACGGCCAGCTCGCACTTGGTGCGGAAGGGTTCGGTGCAGCCAGGTTCCCGAGGCCGCTGGGGCAACTGTGACTTGCGAAAATAAAGTTGGCCGGACAGAGGCAGGAACCAGGCCGGCTTCTCCGGTTCGTGAAGCAGGCTGCCCAGGATGACCCAGTTGTGAGCCCGCACGGTGGTCGCCCGATTGGGGCAGCGGGCGGTGTATTCGTGGAAGGTGCAGGTGCCCCAGACGTGGTCGCCGCTGCGATGGACCTTGGTGTCATCGAGAGCCCAGACATGGTAGCCGGCCCAGAGCCGGCCAGGAGCCGTCTCCACCAAGCCGGTCAAGCTGCGGGTGACGCGGTCGGGGTGCCAGGCGCCGTATTCGGCGAAGGATTCCATGGCCTTCCAGTCAAAAGGGCGTTCCAGGGCCAATGTTGACTGGGTGATCGTGTGCTCCTCGACGTTGATGGCCATGGCGGTGATCCACTCGGCAAAGCGGCGGTATCCGGGCCGAGAGAATCCCCAGGCGAAGCGCTGAAGCAAAGCTTGCCAGATGGACCAAAGGAGCGTAGCGTGCGTCATGGCGAGTCTCCTGAGTACGGGGCCAAATGGGTTGTCACCACCTGGCAGGTTCCGTCCAGGAGCCGCCGCTTTCAATAGGATATGTTAGTTCATTAGGTGTGTAGCTAATCGTGGAAACTGCTGTATAGAGCATTTTCGGACGTGGGCATCCGAAGCCGGAGTGAAGCCATCACGGTATGCATATTCGCTACACTTATACAATCTAGAACATAAAAACTAATTATTGGAACCTGGGTCGAATCCTACTGCCCCGACTCGAGCTCGTCGGCTTCCGGCGGCGTTCACACGCCGCGGGGCCTCGATGAGGGCGGCGATCTCCCCGCCAGGGAGGGTGGCCAGTTCCCGGGGCTCCAGCTTGTGCAGCCCGCCACCGTAGACCCGCCCCGCGCCCATGAGTCGCTCGGCATCGAGGCCCTGAAGCCACGCGAGGACTACCGCGCCCAGGGCGGGCTCCCGGGCCAGGGCCGCCTGGAGCGGCCCCCGGGGATAGAGCATCAGGTAGACGTTGGCGGCGACCGCGCGCGACCGGTTCCAGAAGAACCGGAAGGGAGGGCCGTCGGGCCGTCGCCGGCCCATGTAGGTGCACAAGAACGGGGCGGGATCGCGCCGCTCCTGGGCGTACCAGGGCGTGCGGCGGCTGGCCAGGTAACCGGACGGGATGCCCTGCCGCCGGCCTTCCTGGAGGTAGGACCAGAAGCCGGGATGGCGGTCGCGGATCACCTCCTCGGGGAGGTCGCAGTCGATCACCACCAGGGATCGCCCCAGTCGGGGATGGCCGTCGGGTCCGGCTTCGATCACGTCATCCCGGAGGTGGCGTGCGCCCGGCAGGATCGGCTTGAGGAATGCGTCGGGAATGCCGTGGCTCCGGGCCTGCTCCCGCTCCAGGATGAAGAAGGCGTTGGCCCCGGTGGCCAGGCCGCGCTGGATGGTGAAGAACTCGCCGAGCGTCGCGGCCGAAGACCTCCCGTGCACTCCCTTGCCGGGGAATCCCGTCCACTTCCGGGCCGAGCGGAGGGTCTCCAGGGGGACCGATCCGCTCGTCTTCGGGGCCCAGAGCGATCCCTCGAACGACAGGCGGACCTCGTGTCCCCGAGCTGGCGGTGTCTTCTCGAAGACGACGATCGCCGAGGTGACCAGCGCGTCGCCGAATTGCCCGTCCGCCGGGCCGTAGCGGTGGATCTGCCGGAGCGTGACGTGCCCGGTCAGGTACGACTTGAGGGCCGATCCGTAGTTCACGTCCAGGAACTCGGACGGCACCAGCCAGATGGCCAGCCCCCCGTCGGCCAGCCAGGCGTCGGCGAGCAGGAGGAAGTGGACATAGTGGCCGGCCAGGCCGCTGATCGCGATCCCGAACCGGTCCGAGATGAGAGCCTTGAGCCGCTCCTTGTCCTCGCGCGGGAGATGGTGGTGCCGGACGTAGGGAGGATTCGCCAGGATGAGGTTGTACGGCCGATCGGGGACCAAGCGGGTGAAATCGCCCCGGATCACCCGCAGCCCGGTCTCTTCCCAGAGGGCCTCCGCGGCGCTGGCAAAAGCGGGGTCGATCTCGACGCCGCAGGCATCGGCGATCGCGGTTGCGGGGAAGGCCTGGCGGAAGGCCGAATAGAAGGAGCCCGTTCCCAGCGCCGGATCAAGAAAGGCCGCTCGGTCCGGCCTGCTCTGCCAGCGCGCGGCGGCATAACGCGCGATGTCGAGGGCCAGGGCCGCCGGGGTCGCGAACTGCCCCAGGCGATTCCGCTCCTTGAGGGTCTTCAGGCCGTCGAGGCGCCCCTGCTCGCCCCGACGCCGCGCCTCGATCTCGCTCACGGTCAGAGCCCGAGCTGTTCCCGGTCCGAGATCCGATGTCCCCATACCCAGTCTCTGCCGGCCGCCGAAGCGGCACGGCTGGATCCCCTCGGGACATCGCGGGTGGCCAGGATCGAGTAAATCCGGGGATGCGCCCAGCGAAGGATGGCTCATGGAACGTCCCGATCGATGTTGCGCGTCACCGTTTCCTCGTTGCGGCTGGTTTCGGCGTGAGCACCCGCTCCGCCCATTGTCGGGGAGTTTCGTCGAACAACGGATCGTCCCCGGGTTCCAGGATCACCGGCAATTCCTCGCACACACATTTCTCGCCGCCGGCGATCCGGGCGGCCAGCTTCGCGGAGACCATCCGCTCGATCTCCCGCTCCGAAGCTTGATGACGAAGCCAGCGGTTCATCTCCGCCCGGTCCCCGCCGAACCACCGGGCGCAGGTGGCCATGTAGCCCTTGCGGCCCAGCGCCGCCATGTGCTCCCGGCCGTATTTCAAGAACGTTGCGATCCCACCTTCGCGACCCATCCGCCGTGCATAGCATGGGACCGGACGGGGCGCAATTCCTCTTGCGCTTGAGCGAGGGAATGGGTCCGTGGACGTTCTCGGGCCGTGACCGGCTGATCGCCGACGCCGTGGCTCCAGGACCAGGACCACGACCAAGGAACGCTCACCGCCCCTCGCCGCCCCGCCGGGAGTGTCCCGGTGCGCGTTTTCGCGTTTGCGGGGTGTGTGATCCTGTGGTAGAGATTCCCCATGGAACCGCCACGCCACTCAGGTCGATTCTTGGGCCGCCTCGTCGAAGCCCTCAAAGGCATCGCCGGCAAGCTGCGGCGCCAGAAGCCGCCGGCCATGATCGGCCTGCCGCCGTCGGCGCACGGCCTGAAGGCGATCCCTGACGACATCGAGGAACACGCCAAAGACTTCGCGACCCGCTATTGGGAGCCGCTGGAGGCCATCGCCCGCAAGCGAATGCGGGAGGTGGGCGTGCCGGAGGATCGGATCGGGATGCTCGACGCGGACAATGATTTCCGCCTCGCCGCCTTCCATCCGCACCGAACGGTGGGCGGCGAGGTGCATCATCAGACGGGGCGCATCAACCTGGATGCAGGGATATTCATGCCCGATTTGCTGGCCGAAGGGTTGCCGCCGGAGGTATCATCGCTTCATGCAAAGAGCCGAGCTTCGGTCCGTCAGGACGCGATCATCGCCCACGAATTTGAGGAGGGTGTCCATGGCGATCACGTGGCCGCCGTCGAACACGCCCCGGATACCAGGCTGACGATCAAAGAAGAAGCCCGGCGGTTGCTCAGGGCGCAGAAGGAAAGGACCGTTTAGCCATGCTGCATCGCCTGACCATCGGCCATCTGGACCCCGCCGCCGTGCAGCGTCGTCAGACCGTCCCCACCAAGGCGCTGGAGATGGATGTCGTTCACCGGCTGCTGGACGAGCTGGGTGAGAAGGACGCGGAGGGCCATGTGACGCTCGGCGGCTGCAAAGTCAGATTCCATAATGCCGCTGTGTCATGCCTATGGATGGGTGGGCAGACGAACAACGTGGCCGAGGAGTTTGCACTACGTATGAACCGGGAGACCGGCTGTCTGCTCGCCGATGTCGATTGCGGGAGGGTGATCGATCCGGGGAAACTGGCTGGGTTGAACGGCAAACGGACGGAAGTCATTCCACCAGCGTGGGGCAGATAGGTTCGGCGCGTGCCGGATGCCGCTCTCCCGATTGGCGAGAATGCTCGGAGAATTCTTCGCTGCCAGACGTGGTGTTGGTCAAAGTCGGCTAAGAGACTGTCCCATAAGTGGGATTATGCTGCATTGCGATAGTGGAATTCGGGCTCGGTATGGGAGGGCCGCAGCCGGTGGAACATCAACTGAATCATGGCCAGCTTGATGAACGATTCCGACGACAGGACGCTCTTCTCCCGGTCCTTGCTCAGGCGACGGCAGTTGACCAGCCAGGCGAAGGTCCGCTCGACCGTCCAGCGGATCGGCAGCTTCACCCAGCCCCGCTTCCCTTCGGGCCGGCGCACGATCGACAGGTCCCAAGCAGCGTTCTCCTCGACCCACTCGTAGAGCTTGAAGTTGTGATACTTCGAATCGGCGAACATCCGCTCCACCTTGCCCATCGGCTGGCCCTCCAGCCGGGCGAACAGCGCCGGGGCCGCGGCCGCGTCGTCAACCGAGGCGGCCGTCACCAGGACGGCCAGCAGCAACCCCATGCTGTCCACGACGATATGACGCTTTCGGCCATCGACATTCTTGGCGTTGTCGCGGCCCCGTTGCTCGCCGCCGGAGGTGGTGTCGATCGACTGACTGTTAACGCTCGCCGAGGTGCGGGGGTGGTAGGGCTTCTCCATGGAGCGGACCTTGCGGCGAAGCCGGTCGTGGATCCGGTCCAAGGTCCCATCTCGTCGCCACTGGTCGAAGTAACGCCAGACGGTGCTCTTGGGCGGGAAATCCACAGGCAGGTATCGCCATTGGCAGCCGGTGCGGACGATATAGAGGACGGCGTCGAGGACGTCCCGCATGTCCGTCTTGCGGGGCCGACCGCCGCCGGGCTCTGGGGGGATGTGGGGCTCGATAAGGGCCCACTGGGCGTCGGTGACCTCACTGGGGTAATGATTCATTCTCATACCATGACTACGCTTGTCACGCCCCGTTTGTTCCCCTTATGGGACAGACTCTAAGAGGCCCATCCCGGGCCGCTTATCAGGTACAAACGCACATCAGCGAACATAAAAACGATTATCCGACATTGCCGTGGAAGCCACGACTTGGCCTTGTCGCTGGCCCACGTCATCGCGATTTGCTTCGGCGGTTCATCCGAATGCTTATTAGTGAATGCCACTGTCTCCCTGTGACGAGCTACATTTCCATGCTTGGATTCCAAAGCAATCGGGATCGTGATCACACAATTGGAAGCGCTCCGGGATACTGGACCGGGCTGCGGAAGTTGGACCGGCTGACTCAGTCACCTAACGTGAGGCCTTTCGCGTAATTGGGGCGACTGCGACGGTCACGCCAACGATCGAGAAGGGGGTCGAGTATCGTTGCCAGCCAACGACAGACAATCACGTTTCGAAGATGTGGCGGCGGCTTGTGTCAGGTGACCACGGGGAAAACCGGACCACCTGATTCCCCGTTAGCTGGTCTTCCCACCCGCCTCGCTTCGACCTTTGCCAGGGAAGACATTCCGGCGAGTTTGGTGCTGCATACTATTGGTTGTCAGAGAACCTGTCAGAGAAAACCCCCGCCCGGCCGCCACCGGGACGGGGGAACGGCAAGCCTTCCGGCCCACCCGTGTTTCGTCCAGAAAGCTTTTCTCGAGACGGCTAAAGCCTGATGTGCTTCAGTTGGATTCGATGTCTTGGTGTTTCGCGAGCAGACGGGTTTCGTGCCGATTCGACCGAGCTGAGATACTCCGACAGCTGTTCCTCACTCACCCGGATCACGCCTCGCCCGATACCGTGGCGGCTGCACCGCAGCTTGCCGGATTCGATCAATTGGTAGGTCAGGGAGACAGAGACTTCTAGTCTTCTTGCTACGTCATGGACCTTCACGCTAGCCCCCTGTACCCGAGTCTTCGAGCCTACGCTCAGTCAAGTCCAACAACTCGCCCATGGAAGTAACGGTCTCTTCCAGCCTTTCACTCAACCTGGAATGAATCCCGATGGGCCCGAACCTGGTGGACATCGATGGCAAGGGAGGTAACTTCCCATGCAAGAGCTCCGCCGGGATCAGACAGTCGATATCCTATAAACCCTCGCGAAAACGGGGCAAATCGACTTGCGGGCAGCTAGGTATTCGCGAGGCCGCCAGAACGCGGCCGGGCGAATTATCAGGTCTCCAGTCGGGGCTTGTTCATCACGTCGCCCGGAGGATTTGCCGCTCTGACCGCCACGACTTGCCTCGGAAACAAAGAAAGCGGGACGCCGATAAGGTCGTCCCGCTTCATGGTTTTGATCACCCGAGGCGATCAAACGAATAGGCTTGGCGGAGCCGCCATAAACAAATTAACCTGCTGGTTCTTGGAGTAGCGTCTTCGTTTGACTTTCTTCCCATCTCGTGTGTGCGCGATCAAGGAAATCCTCGACCAGTTTCACGGATGGGTATTCGGCGTAGGCCAATCCAGTTGCCAGTGCGGCGATCCTCGCATGGAACGCACCAAGGTCTAGAAATGGTTAACACGGTCCCTGCTGCTCGATCCATCCTTCGATCGTCTCGATCGCCCGGATGGGGGAGTCGGGTTTCGTGTGGGCCAGCTCCAAGTGTGCCTGCAAGGCGTTCCAGCTCTTTTCCCCCGGTGTCACTTCCAGGCCTTCCCGCCCGTTCCTGAGCCGGTAACCGATCCATTGGATCGGCTCGCCGGATCGAAGATCGTGGATTGCGGTCTGGCTGTTGCCCTTCAAGGGCATGCCCGCGGGAGTTAGCAAGCGTCTCAAGTGCGCGTGGGCTTCGGCTGCTTGGTCTGGGTCTCGTGTCAGCGCCAGCACGTCGTCAGCATACCGGATGAGTGGGGTGTCTGGTCTGCTCTTCGCCCAAGGCCTATCGAGGACTTGGTCGAGGTAGACGTTCAGGAGAAGCGGCGAGAGGCTGCCCCCCTGGCGAAGACCCTTGTTTTCCCGGTTTGTGATGACAATGCTCACCAGATCCATGAGATCCGTGTTCGGCAGCCGTTGTTTGACGATTTGAAGTAGCCGATTGTGCGGCGCGTGGTTGTAGGCGTCCCGGATGTCATCCAGAACCCATATCCATCGGTCGCCCGTCTCGGCGTAGTGGCTGGCCAGTGCCAGCGCGTGTTCTCGTCCCAGTCCTGGCCGGTAGCCGAAGCTGGTTCTGGCGAAGGTGGGTTCGAGACACGGCTGGATGACCTGCACGATCGCCCTCTGTACCACCCGGTCCTCGATGTTTTGAATTCGGAGAGTCCTGGTGCCGTGGCCTGAGCTCTTGGGTATCTCAACTTTCAGTTCGGGGCCTGGCCGGTACTCGCCCTTTGCCAGGGCATTCCCGATCACTCGTGCGAGTTGCCACCGTTCTGATTCGTCAAGCTCCTCGAACTTCAAGCCGTTGGGTCCGGGGGCTGTTCCACATTCCGAGGCGAGGTGGTCGATTCGCGCACTTGAGATTGCGAGAATCGGCCGTCCTGCGGAGCAGACATTCAGCGAAGGCCGCTTTCTGTCTGTTGGCTCCGCGGGAGGCTATAGCGGACTCGGATCGATGTCGGCGCAGGAAATCCTGGTAAGAACCTTTGTGGTCCTCAGCGGGCACCTGGCGGGCATGGATCTCGGCGAGCCGATTCGAGCCCCCTCGCCGACGCGGGCCGTTGTACATCGATTGTTCTCCTCTTACTGGTTGCGTGGGGTGGTATCGTTGATCGCCCGGTTCTGAGGTTCAATGCTCGTGTAGCACGTCACCTCCGACAGTCATATTACTTTTACCTGATTCTGGGACAAAGAGACCCGTCTGTATGGGTGACCGCTGGTCGGTCTCGGTGGCAAATATGACACGATCCATGTCGAGCGTGAGTTGATCAAGCTCCGATCCCGCGACCGGTGTGTCACGAGGATCATCGTTCGCCCAGTGCCCAGGAGCGATCTTGACCACGATGGTCGCCCTCGCTCTGCAGGCCCCGAGCGTTTTACACAGCCCTTGTAAGACCGCCCCGTAACCTCGAGCAGGTCCAGCGCCAGGCCGGCCGCAAGCTCTCGATCTCCCTGCTCTCCTCGAAGGACGGAATCTGCAGGGTTTCACTCGTCTTGGGGTTCCTTGCCTCGCATGCAGGTCTCAGCTCGTTCCCGGGGCGGTTGCCTGACATCCCTATCATCAGAATGCCTGGTGTGACTTCGCCTGGACCGTCTCGCCTCTGTTCCTGATGCTCCATCGGGCCCGCGTGAGTGGACCACCCCGGCATGGCAACGATCCATTCGGGGTGTTCCGGTTGACTCGTGATCAGCGGTTTCCGCGTCGCAGCGACCGCCGTGTCTTGAATAACGTTATTCAGAACCCCGGTGGATGCGGCGGGTTTGAAGCCGGCGATGAATCCAACTCAGTCAGATAGGCCTCGTCTCGACAACGTAGAGAGCTCTTCTACAGGTTCCGGACAGCGTGTCCGGCTTTTTGGCTGTCCCGGGACCTTGTCTCTTTGAATAACGTTATTCAAAACCCCGGCGACGTTTGAGGTACGGGCAGCCAAAAAGCCCAGGTCGCCCCGTGGCCGACGCAGCTTCAGACTCTTGGACTCGCTCTGTCGTGCGATCGGCAGCACCTGGCCGACGAAGACGAGTTGGCGCTTGCGCATACGGTTGCCTGGAGTCTATCGGGCAAGGGCGGCGGCGTCCTTCCTCGAATGGCATTCGGACCTGACAAGTCCTGAGTGCGAGTTGGGTGGTTGCCAGCCAGCGGGCGGTTCCTCGGGACTCTGTGAAAACCGAGACCGCACCAGAATAACGGCGACACGTTCGACAAATGCAGTCGATTCGCAAGGTCATGCCCCTGTCGCTAATCAATGGATCGAAGCAGCAGCCAGCCTCCACCGATACTTGCCCGACCGTCCGAACGATTGCTGGCATCGAGGTCGCGCCGAAACCAATCGCGCAGCATGGCTCGCGGACCGCGCGACTCAAGCGGGCATGACGGGGAGAAGTTGCAGTGATGGCACTCACGTGATCGGCTTCACATCAAGGCAGCCTTGACACGGATAGTCGCACATCGCGACGTGACGGCCGCCTCAGTCTCAGCCGAATCGCGGCCCGATCCAGGCGATCGTTGGATTATCAATTTCGTGGGCGCCGGCATCACTGAACGGCTTGGTCCTTCATTCACTAACTGTCGCCGCGTGGATCTGTCGAGCTCCCGGGTTGTCGCGCCTATGGCCTTGTTGACCGAATGGCTCTGTGTGACCGTGAGTCGCCAGGAACCCGCAAGGCAAGGGCTGGCGCGATTCTGAAACTCTCCCACAAAAAATGGAGTGGCCCCACTTTCTCGATGTTCTTAGCCTGATCAACGAATTCAAGACCCTCATCCGGACTCGCGGCTTGCGATGTTGCTGAGCAAGGCGTAGCTCAGCGTCTCCGTGATCCCGAATCACCGGGTAAGAAGCGGAAGTCTTGGATTCTCAGCCGAACCGGCGTGGCCCAGGAAGAGAACGTCCTTTGACGGTAACTTCTTGCCGGCCACTCTACATCACCAATGAGATTGGGAGAAAGTGACGATGGCGAAGAAGCGTGCACTTGGGAAACCGCCGAGCCAGAGGGGCAACAGGGCAGAAAAAGCTCTACGCAAGGGCTATGACCTGAATGACCCCCGATACATTGCCCTTCACGAGGCCGGTCATGCGGTTTCGGCTGTCGTCCTGGGGAAGAAACTGAAGAAAGTAAACATCAAGTCTCGGGTTGTCCCTGGCGGCGTGTCTGTCGGGTTCACCGATTCGGGTCGCCTCTATCTCATGGAAGTCGCAGGCATGGGTGAAGAGGCTGCGATGCCGCATCTGGTCCAACAGTTCACCGGACCGATCGCCGAACTGAGAGAGAATCCTGGTGCCCGCGACTCTGGTGCGTTTAACGATGATCTTGCCGGCGCCCGCCGCATTGCGATTGCTTCCATGTGTGAAATGACCCACATCGGCGGCGGCCAAGTGGGTGTCACTCCAGAGGAACAAAGGCGAAAGGAAGGTCGTCTCGCCGCGTTCTGGACGGCCGCCCAGCAGAAGGCAGAGCAACTCGTGAACGACCACTGGGAGGCGATTTGCAAGGTCAGGAATTTGCTTCTGAAGAAAATTGAGTTGTCCGGTGAAGAGGTCGCCGCCATCGTGAAGGCGGCGTGGCCATCATAGCTCCAAAGCGAGTCGCGTCGCCTATGATGCACCTTGTCGAGTAGCGTCACACACGTGGCCGAGGATGTCGGCCGCGTCTTCTTGGTTGCAGGCGCGGCCGCCGACGCTGATCAGTTCATCAGCGCGGGCGGCGTGCGTGGCCGTGTCTGCCGCCGGTTCGCCAATCCGTCTCTCCACGCCAGCGATCTTCGCTGGCAATTCGGGGATGGTATGCCAAGTGAGATTCTGCTGGGCGCGGTTCTTGGATTGCTCGAGGCGTTGCTGGTTGCTCGCGACTGCGTCGGCCAGGGTGATGTCGGCGGGCTTGTACGAGGCGATGACTCTGGCCTCGGCATAGGACACGTCCTGGCTGCGGATGTCATCAGCGCGGCCGATGGTGGATTCGCCGAGCAACTCCTTGGCGACGAAAAGGGCCTGGGATTAGCCGAGGCCGTTGAAAACTTGAATCCCGATACATGCGCGAATGCGTAGTGCCGAGCTCGACCAACCCGTACTTGCCGTATCAAGAGCAGTGCGCCAATCGAATCCTGGAGGGCCGCGTTGGGCTGACGACCTGGGTTCTGGCTGACCGTCGCTTCACAGACTGCGCGGTTATCAGGATCTGCCGCGGTCTCTTCGACGAGATCCGCCTTGTTCAGGGAGCGTGTGATGACTGTCTCGACCTGCACGTTCATGCCCGGTACTACTTCGAGCATTCCCTGCCTCATGAGCTGGGCAACTTCGTTCTTTCGGAACTCGAGCTGGTCATCCTCGGCGACCTCAACCACGACCTGGTCGTGAACGAAATCTACGATCCGGTATCCGGCCCGCCAGACCCTCCACATCCCAAGGATGGCCCCGTCTGAAGCGGCTCCCTGAAAAATGCAGTTGCGGGCACTGCAGAATGTCGCCGCCGCTCTGAGCCGACCGGTAAGTGTGAAAACCGACCGACGACCGGCCCAGTCACGAACAGCCGCCCACAGTCGAGGATGCGCCTGGCGGGCTGTGAGCTTGCTCCTGAGGTTTGGCTCTAGCTTGAGGGGCAGTCGCTCCGCAGCCTGCCAGAAGAACTCAAGTTCCTCTTTTGTATATTCGCGTCCCTTGCGTGTTCTGGGGCGTTCCTCCCCGAGCGCCTTCATAAGCATCCCGCCTAGCCATTGCTGAGATTCAACCTCATTTTGCTCTCCAAACCTGAACGACCTGCCACTCGCCTGGGAGTAGGCGTCAAGCGTCAGGCCGATCGCCTGCGCCACGACGAGCCCGGTGTTGATCTCGTCGGCCAGAAAGAAGTCGAGTTCCGGGCAGAGCCGATGATACGCGGCAATCCGTTCCTCGACCTCTTCCATCGTCATTTCGACACCGTAACTGTTACGGGCGATGCTCTGCAGTCTCTTGCGCGCACATTCCGCTAGGACGACCAAAGCTGACTGGTTTGACACTCTGTCGCTCGTATTTCGTGATGTCCCCGGCAGGCTTTCGGAGCAAGATTGAGGCGAGCACTCGATGTATGTCTTGGCCGTTGTTGATCAGTTCGGCCAGTTGTGACGCTTGGCCGAATTGACGTCCGAGGGCGTAGGCTAGGACGACCAGCTCGATCTGGCTGTAATCGACATCCACGAACACGTGACCTTCTGGGGGGACGAAACAGCCCCGAATCGTGGCGGTGGCGTCTGTCTTGTCCAGCTCGCGCGGCAAGTTCTGAAGATTGAAGCCGCCGCCGCAATATGTTCTTCCGGTGGCCAGCAAGTAACCGAATCTGGGGTGCAGCCGATTTTTACCCATCTTGCAAAGATAGGTTGACGTGAGCTTGTGGGCTGAGCGATGTGTGATGAAGTCCTTGAAGAATTGGTCCAAACGTACCAGCTCAAGAAGGTCGTCTTCGGCGGTCGAGAACTTGCCGGTCTCGGTTCGCACCAACTCGATTTCGGGATGCTTCCGCTGGAAGCTGGCCAGGATTGATTGTAGCGCTTTGCTGGTGCCCGGCTCGCCCACAAGGTAACCCTGCCGTCGCAGGCGCTCTCTGCAGTCTGCTGCCAGGCTTTCGACCTGCTTCGCCTTTTCCTCCCTGCGTCGGATGTCGATGCCGATTCCGTTCATGTGCAGGACATCGACCAGAATGGCGGCACGAAGTTGCACGTGGTGTGTGAGCGGGCCATAGCGGTCGATGCAAGCCTTCAACCAAACCTGGTTGACGTATCCCCATACGTCCGATGAGCCCTGGAGCACCGCCTTGATGCGGCGGTACAGCTCCTGGAAAAGGAACCAGGTCGCCAGGGGATCACGAGCCGCGTACTCGAGGCTTCCAGGAGGAATGTCGAAAGGTGTCTGGCCGAGATACGCCCGAATCCAGTCCGAACTTTGCAGCCATCATCGTCGTGGTCATCTTTGGGAAGCTCCAGACCAAGGCAATCCCTGACGCTTCGGGCCAATGATGATTGCCCGCGAGCGGTGTGGCCCTCGGTCGCCAGTGACAGGAGCCGGCGCAGAATCTGGGTGTCCCACACGCGTCCCTGCTCGACCCACTGGTAGAGATCAAGGCCCCGGCCCAGAACCAGCTGCATCACCTTCAGATCGAATGGCGCATTGTGGCAGATCATCGCCGAACCGGAATGTGCCTGGAAGAAAGCCGGTAATTGATCACGGCCAATGAACACACCGCGGACGCCATCGCAAGCCGACGCCAGAACCATGGCAGGGACAACTTGCGAGTTGTTTTCGTCGATTTTCGTGGTCTCGGTATCAATCGCGAAGAGCTTCTCGAAGATTCTGCCTTGATCCGAAGTCCATTCAGTGAACGGGCACCGGCGGGCGCCGGGCTCGATACTCATAGCAATGCCCTGTCTCGCTGCCTGCGGGATTTGAATAACGTTATTCAGCATAGACACGAATGCGATCCCTCCTTAGAGCCATTTCAATCCAGGTTCTGTCTGCGCGTTGTCACCGGCGGGCTCTGCCTGTTCGGCAATCTGTAGTCCGCTCTCGAGCTCTGGGGTGAGTTCGATGCTCGAGTCCACGAATCGCCCAGCTGCCGCGTCTGGCTGCTTCTCGCCGCCGGCGCTTTCGGCGCTCGAGATCGCAGCGCTGTCCCTCTCCGAGAATTCAAAGAAATAAAAGGTCTTATTGGATCTACCGGTCCGCCTTCGCAGCGTGAACGTCAGGTCGCCCTGGTCGGATTCGACCGCAACAGACCGATCGACCATCGTCGCCAAGAATTGCCCCACCAACGTCGTCTTTCCCCTCGCGTTTGCAGAGAAAAACTTATCTTGCATGAGCCGGGCACCATCGAACAGCGTGACCCAGTCCGCCGCTCGCAGACCTTGACCACAAGTTACCTTGCCAGCCCCACCCACAGCTTCTCGTTGCAAAGAGCCAGAGTTCGTTTCCGTCTCTGATTCGTTTCGGTGTGCAGTCGCAACCATGAGATCTTGCACTTTGTTGCGATAAATGTAATCTGCGAGCGCCATTGAGCTCGGTTCAGACCCTCGTGCATCTCCTCGGCGGCCTCGTCGAAGTTCGCGAGGAAGTACTCCCCAAGGCCGGCCACGCCCAGGATACCGCCGATCGTGCTCGACCACTGATCGCAACGATGGCTCTGCGCCCCTGGCGGCCTTCCAGCCTGGAGCCACTGTTGCACCATGCCCGCCAGCTCACCGAGGATCGCCAGGCGATGCTGCTTGGCATACTTGTGGGGATGGCCGCTGAAATTCCTCTGTCTCGGATCGCCTTCGACCCGGAGCCGGATTGGCAGACCCCTCGTCATGATGTCCGAGCAAGCCGTTGTCAGGTTGCTGGTCAGGATCCACAGATAAGCATTCGGTCGCTCTACGAAGGATGAACTGCCGAGGATTCGGAAGCGGAGTGTCGGGGATAGTGCGTTTTGCTCCAGGACGCCCGATTCCAGCCGGTCGCGAACGTTGTCCAGAAAGATCAGAGACGAGCCCGGCGTACGTATGTGGGCACATAACTTCTTCTCGAGCTCCTCGTCTCCGGTCAAGGACAGGCGGGGTGGCTCGACCCCGTCGAGCACGATGCCCAAGCACTGGGCGAGCAGTGTTTTTCCCGTGCCCGGCTGGTTCCCGTCAATGACCACGATGGGATGTGGGTCATGAACGAAATGGTTGCAGAGGACGCCCGTCAGAAACGCCGCGACGGCGTTGACGAGGTCGGCACCGGATTTCCAGGCGAACTCGCGAAGCAGACTTCCCACGTGGTACGTCAAGCGATCCAGAACGTTTCCGGCGCTCTGGTCTTTGGTCCTGGTCAAGTCAGGTGTAACTGCTGGGCCGTGAACCAGGATTTTGGCCGAGGGATGATAGCCGGGCCCACACAGACCAAAGTCCTGGTCGAAAACAGGGCGGCGACTGTACAAGGAGATCTCAGGCAACAGTTGCCACAGGGCATGACTGGCCAAAAGCGCCGCCGTGAACTTCGACGGGAGTGGCGACTGGGTTGCGGAGTCGTTATCCCGTCGTTCGGCTCCGAGCACGTTGCAGAGTCTGGCCGATGCATGGGAATTGGCGCAGTGATCCACGGCCAGCGTTGCTAGGGAGCTCTCCAGCCCGTCATTGAGTCGTACTCGACTGAGTTGCCGTACCGGAAAAATTTCCCGCTATCAATCAGGACCTGTGTTGCCTCGGCGAGTGCGTCGTCGAGCGTACGCCCCACTGCCTCGCCACGATAGTTGAGTTCCGAGATCATGTGTCGATTACAGTCTGCAAGGACCGGCCCGGCCTTGAATACGCCGATGGCATGTTGCAGCTCTTGAAAAAGAAGGTTGCCCAGACTTACGTTATGTGTCATGATCAAAGTAGCTCGAAAGATGGTCCAAGGTCACGAAGTCAGCTGGCAGTACACTCGCGACCTGGCGCATTGTGTTCAAAAACCTCGAGGGCCGAGTGATTGTCTCGATCACTCGGCCCTTCCTTGTCTACACTGCCGAAGCCCGACGCTTTGATCGGGGCGCCTTCTCACTCGGTGTGACCTCCGGGCACTTGAAAACCGAGTTAAACAGATCCTCCACACTGACTCTGTGGCAGGCGTAACACCGGCCCTCGTGATCGTTGATTGTCAGGCGATTGCGCATGCACCTGGGACAAGTAGCGGCATGCTCCTCACCCATAAGAATGGCGCCAATTCGACGGAAGGGCGCGGAAGCAACGGCTTTGGCGAACTCGGCCACGTGCCGGGGATCAACTGGATGAGCCTGCCGTAGAAGTTCGACCCTCTTGCCGTTCTTGGAATTGATCGATCCGATCGGCCGCGTCAGAGCGGTGAGCGCCGGTGCCTTCGGATCCGCCGGGAGCGTCCTCTGGATAATCTTGACGATCGCGTCCCAGTACCTTTGTTCGCCCCGCGACGTGAGCTCGACCGGAGTGCTAAATCTGACGATCAAGTGCAGCCCTGTCCCGGTGACACGGACTTCCGCGCGACGAGCCAGGGGGTGCCTTTCGAGGACAGGTTGAATGCCACGAAAGAAGTCGGCCGGCTCTTCTGATGGCGGGAGAAGCACGTTGTCTGGTTGAAGTAAACCGGGATCCAGGTCGAGGATAATTGCGCGTCAGCCGGGTGATGCGCTCAAGGGGCAACTGGATCGCACTGGCCGGGCCGACTTCGCCGTCGTTGTATAAGGCTTCACGCAGATCAACGCCGGGACCGTCGTCCTCGAACGTTGAAGCAAGTTGAGCGCGGTAGCCAACCGGCTCGTTCGATGGACCACCCATAGCCATGCGGTCAATCGTAGTGTCGGTCACAGCATCCGGGTGCGGGCTCGGATCTGTATCGGAAAGGCTTTTCGAGACCATTGCAAGACACTCCTCTGGAGCGAATCGGTCGTAATTGTCAGTGTGAGGTAAGAGATTGTGGACAGCTGGAGCTTACGGCGGCACATCGCTCAAGGAATCGTTCCAGCGCCGCGAGCGTCGTGTATCGCCGCCCGGCGATCTTTCTGCTCTCGAGGCGAATGCCATTGACGCCGTACAACGCCCATCGCGCTGGTGTCGACGGGTGCAGCGGTTTGCCGCCTGCCTGAACATGGGGAGCATTCCTGACGGCCCCAATCGGTATCAATTCGGTCTGGTCGCGGTTCGGCATGGCTCTACTCCCGGTCTGGAGAAATTGGTTGATCGACACCTTTGATGTTGAGCGAAGACTGGAAATGGAGCAAATCTATCAAAGCGCTCACTGGACGAGAGGCCGTCGAGATGGGCAGTTCAACGGGTCTGATGGTGGCTCGGCATGGCTCACTCCTGGTCTAGCGAGACTCGTTGGTTGACACCTTGGATGCTGGCCGAAGTTTGGGAACGGGGCAAATTCATCAAAGCGGTCAAAGGACGAGAGCCCGTCGAGCTAGACAATTGACGGTTGTGATTGTGGGCTTGGCTCTGAATAACGTTATTCAGACTGTGCCCGATCCCAGTTCATCGGTGGCTGCTGACCGTGGAAGTTGGAAGGAGAGCCGGTGGTTAACCAGGTTGACCTTGGTGAAGCTCGAGATTTTGCGGGTTAACCACAATTAAGTAACTATAGTGCAATGAGTTATGGTAACTTGATTAACCTGGTGAACCTGATACCAAGAGGGACAGAGTAGTTAGCTTGTATCCTACACAACAACACACTTGCTCTAGCGCCAGAGGGGGGTGGCTCGAAGGTTAACCGTTAACCAATTGTAAAACTTCGCCCAACTCGTTTGTTCAGCGACGTTTCCTCGTTTCCTTGAAGAGCCGATCGATCACTCCTCATGATAGTGGTCGGATTGCTACTTCTGTTCAATGCGATTCGTTTCGGGTAAACCCAGTTGGCTATGGACGGCCAACTGACTCAAGTCCGTTGCCCCGAGCAGTCCTCCACCCAGTGGCTGACGCTGCTGGAGGACTTGCGCCGGGACGTGGCCGCGTTGCGCGACAGGGTCGATCACTTGGAGCGCGAGAATCTCGAGTTGCGTATGCAGGCCGGCTATTGGAAGAGTCGCCATCGAGATGCCCTGCGCCGCATCGGCGAGTTGGAACTCCAAGTCGAACAACTCCAAGGTGAGAAACGCCAACTCCAGGCCGACCTCTTCGGTTGACGCTCCGAGACCACGTCACTGAAGGATCGTTCCAATCACCTGGACGACCCCCAGGACGACACGCCGGGGCCCACACGAAAGCGGGGCCAGCAAGCGGGCAATCCTGGACCGAAGCGGCGGGATTATTCCTCTCTTCCGATCCGCGAGGTCTTCGTCGATCTGCCCCACGAGCAATGTGTCTGCCCCGACTGCGGTCAACCGTTACGTCTCCGCAGTGACACCGAAGACTCCGAACAAATCGAGATCGACGTGCGTGCCCATCGCCGCGTGATTCACCGGCGCCGCTATGAGCAGACCTGCGCCTGCCAGGGCCACCGCACCTTCACCGCTGCACCTCTTCCCAAGCTGATTCCCAAAGGCCTGTACGGCACTTCGATCTGGGTCGAGATCCTCCTGGACAAGTATTCCAGCTATCGGCCCACCGAACGCTTCCTGACCTCCTGGCGGCTGGCGGATCTGGACTTGGCGGCGGGTACCGTGACCGACGGTTTGCAGCGGCTGGAGATCCTGCTCCGGCCGATCTACGAGGCGATCAAAAAGCGGAACCCTGACGGCGATTTGCATCTGGCCGATGAGACGCGATGGCGGGTGTTCGTCGTCCAGGAAGGCAAGCAGGGCTACGGCTGGTGGTTGTGGGTCTTGTCGGGGCCGGACACGGTGGTCTATGTGCTGGATGCCAGTCGCAGTCACGCCGTCCCCGAGGGCCACTATCGGGCCCAGTCGCGTGGAGTGCTGATGGTCGATCGCTATGCGGCCTACAAGGCGATGATCTGGGTCAAGGATGGGGTGATCGTCCTGGCTTTTTGCTGGTCTCATGTGAGGCGCGACTTCGTCCGGGTAGGCAAGGGCTGGCCGCAGTTGAAGCCGTGGGCCTTGGAATGGCTGCGGCGGATTCGCGTGCTCTACCAACTGAACCATCGCCGCTTGGCGGCAGAGAAGGGCTCGGCGGCGTTTGGGGAGGCGGACTGCTGCCTGCGCCAGGCCGTGGCCGAGATCAAGGCGCAGATGGAGGCGGAACTGGCCCGGGCGGATCTGCCGACGCCGTGCCGGAAAGTGCTGGAGAGCCTGGCAGCGCATTGGGAGGGGCTGACGCTGTTCGTGGACGACCCGCGGATCCCGATGGACAACAATACCTCAGAGCGACGTGCGCGGGGTCCGGCGGTGGCGCGGAAGAACTTCTACGGCTCGGGTTCGCTCTGGAGTGGCCAGTTGGCGGCGACGGCGTTCTCGATCTTCGCCACGTTGGCGCTGTGGGGGCTCAATCCCCGGAAGTGGCTGACGTGGTACTTTGAGTGCTGCGCGGCGGCTGGGGGCCAGGTCCCCGGAGACATCCAAGTGTTCCTGCCATGGACCCTGAGTCAGGAGAAGCAGAACGAGTTGGGCAGACCGGGTCCGACGGAAAGGGATGATACTTCTTAGCTCGCGAGCGCATCGCCCCCGACCTCGGCAGTCCACAATCAAGAGACAGAACAGCCAGCTCCCTTCGGGGAATGCCGGACTGGCTCTTGATACGCCCTCCACTGAACGAACGGGATAGGCGGTTGTTTACAACCAATTCGCTATAAGTCATTTGAAAATAATATCTTAAGTGTGGTTGACCTCAGATTCATCGAGGTTCACCATCGGCGTCTTCTGCCGGCAGGAGTGGAGCGCACCTCGGTCAAGAGCTGCGGGACGATCCACGTGATTCGCGGTAGTCGGCGCTGCCAGCTCAAGAATCCGAGTGACGCGACTGCCTCGCAGGGCGGCAACGGCGCGACCTAGTGGACAATCCTGCCCGCGCCAAGGAGGTCGTCGCTATTCTTTTCCAGCGGGAAGACTACGGCGGGCTGTTGCCCTACGGTTTCTTGACTTCGGTTGACTTGCATCGACTCTCTGAGCCGACAACTGGTTCAATGGCGACGACGCAGAGACCGGGCTGACACCGTATTGCGGAACGCCTCTTTTTTCACGTCGCATGGTCGCCGCGAAGGAGCCAGCCCTGGTCCGACACGCTTGTGGCATACCGCCGCCTGCACGAGCTTGATACGCGAGCGACACGACGCCTCGACTCCGTGTGGGTGAGGTATGACCTCGCCGAACCAATTGCCCGACCATCCAGGCCGTTCCCGTCGGTCGCGGGTGCCAGGAAGAGATAAGACGAACCAGAAACCTAACATTGCGCCAACTTCCTGTCTGCTGGTGCGAATACGGAACCACCGCAGCGGTCTGGGGTCTTGCACACGATCATGTTCCGCTGAACGTTGTGCGAGCCAGGTTTCCCGAAGCGATGTTCGATCTGCGATGCCGCTGTGAAGGATCCTTGTACTCACCGTCGGCCGAGAACTGCGGCACCGGGCAATTTCAAGCGGATGCGGGCAGGAGGGCGGCGGAGGCCAGAAGGGCGGGTGGGGACGGAGACCGGGTGTCGCCCTGGCTGAGATGGATACGCATGGCGCCCGTGCCCATCAAGAGCATGCACTGGCCCGACGCACCAGCATCGTGCTCGACCATGCTGCGTCGGGCCGGTTCGAGTGTGAGGAGTGGCGGTTGAGAATGGATATGCAGGAACCGGCAGACCTCCAAGGCATACGCATAGACCACGTTCATCTCGTAAATCAACGGCGGAGTAGGCTGAAATTCCTACTCCGTCGATATTCAGTACGGCCTGCTGGCGCCGAGTCTGGACTCACATGCCGGCATCAGCTCTACAAGCTGAGCTGGAGTTAACCCTCGTAGGAGAGACCCAGCCCCCTGAAAGGTCTCCGGGATTCCGCCTCGGGATTTCAGGAATTGGAGTGAACCATCAGGGGAGCTCAGGTTGAATAACGTTATTCAACTTCTTGAGATGCGAGATGTCGAGGGGAGCCACATGGCCAGGAGTCAAGCCGGTAACAGCAATGGACCTCGAAAGTAGCTCTCAGTCTTCGTCGATCTTGATGAAACAGATCGTCGGCTCGACCTGCGTCATGGGCGATTGCTTGAGCCACCCGGTCACCGCCCATCGATCACTGCTTTCGACGAGAACGCCCGCGACTGATAGGTCTCGTCGATCGGCGACGTGGCCGATGTCTGGCTTGTCGAGATGATCACTCGCCGGCCGCCGTCACTTTCAACTGAACTCGGGACATAAGAGCTGCTGGAAATCCTGGGGATTCACGCCGCCCACGGCGATACTGCGAGTGCTCAGTACACCGCTCCTTCACGACAGTTGAAAAGGCAGATTTTGGTCGAGCGGTTACGCCGGGCCAAGGTTCTTGGAAAGCGGGTCCTCGGCCCCCGGCCAGACGGCTCTCTCAACTGCAGAGGCCCGTAGACCGCCGGTGATGCGTCATCGAGATCCCGAGACCAAACCCGCGCGAGCGGCTCCGTTCTTGGGGAGAAGCTCGTGGCCTGTTTCGTTCAAACCATGTGGTCCGCTTATCATCGATACTAAGGCATACATCGCCGTATCGGTGACGGCGTCGTACTGGGCGAGTCACCCGTCACGGAACTCGTCTCGACCCATAGGAATCACAGCAGGAGACCAGTCCAATGTGCAGCGTTAGCAACACTTCCTTGAGCGGTCTTACAGAGCCGACCTATGCCGGCCCTATCCTGACCAGCGTCGCCGGCAATTTTTACTACACGGCCCAGTGTTATCCCGGAGAATTCGTTCAACTGGTTCGCAACCCCGAGAATCCACACGACCCGAACGCGATCGTTGTTCTCAATTCGCGGGGTAGCCAGATCGGGCATCTTCCGCGCGACACTGCGGCCACGGTCGCCGGTCTCATGGACGCCAACCAGATCGTGTTGCTTGGCCGGCTCCTTCGTTCCGACGATCCAGGGTTCGACGCAGAACTGGCTACTACCCGGCCTCCGATGGTCTTGTGGGTTTTCGAGGATCCCAGGACCCTTCCGCTGTCAGGCTCCCAGGAGAGCGTAGGGTCTGAGACGGTTGATGACCCTCAGCAGAAACTGTCGTACGAAGGCGATCAGGTGGATACGGCTCAAGCTCCATTTTGACGGCTGAACCAAGTGTTATAGGCTGGAGTATGGAAATCAAGCTCCTGTCAGATTGAGGAGGTGGTTGCGGTGTGCGCAAGTCCTTTGAAACACACGCTCCATGGCTAGGCCTCTTGGGGCGTTCCCCCAATTGCCTACGTTTTTTCCGCCACTTTGCATCGCCAAGTCAAGTTTTTCACGATTTTTCGACCACCGGCCCAACGGTTCGGGGATTAGTTGCGTAGTAGTTGGCATGGGTTCCCTTCGGCACTACCGGCTTGTTCGGATCGACCTGCCATGATGATCATCTACGCCGCCAAACCGCTCTTCGCCTGGGATTGCCTGGAAGACAGTCCCTCACTGCAAACCATCAGGGATCTCCTGGCCGCCTTGCCCGACGCCAAACTGCTGGCCTCGCTGCGCAACGCCAGGGGCAAGGGACGCAACGATTACCCCGTGAGCGTGCTCTGGGGCGTCCTCGTCTTACGCATCGCCCTGCGACACCTCACCACCGAGGCCATGCTCGCCGAACTGCTCCGCAACGAGGGCTTGCGCCGCGTCATCGGCATCGAATCGGAGAGCGGCGTGCCCAAGAAATGGAACATGTCGCGGTTCGAGGAAACTCTCGGCCAAGAGCCGCACCGCACGCTCCTGAAGGAGGTCTTCAATGTGTTGATCAAACGCCTGGGCCTTGCGGTGACCGACCTGGGCCGTGACACCGCCGGTGACGCCACCGCTCTCTCAGCGCGGCGCAAGCCCGCGGAGGCTGCGCAAGAGGAGATCGACGAGGGGCTGCCCCAAGCCAGCGGGGGTCGCAAGGAGTACAAGGACGACCAAGGCAACGTGACCAAGGTCGTCGAGTGGTTCGGGTTCAAACTGCACCTGGTGGTGGACGTGAAGCACGAAGTGGTGCTGGCCTACCAGATCACCGATACCAAGGCCGGCGATGGCGAGACACTGCCGGTGGTGCTGGGACAGGCCCAGGCGAACCTGCCGGCGAAGCGGATTGCGAGTCTGGCTTACGACAAGGCCGCCGATAGTGAAGACGTGCACAAGCTTCTCTCTGACGAAGGCATCACGCCACTGATCCAGATGCGGGGACTGTGGCAGTCCGAGCCGGAGCGGATGCTGCCGGGGCACGATGGCACCTCAAACGTGGTCTACAATGAATCCGGCACAGTATATTGTTATAATAAAGTGAGTGAACCTCCTGTGCGACACCAGATGGCCTACATCGGCTACGAGCCCCAGCGGCAGACGCTGAAGTACCGTTGCCCGGCGATGCACGAGGGCTGGGACTGCCCGATGTCGCCGGTGTGCAACGCGGGCAAGTCGTACGGCAAGACGGTGCGGGTGGATCACGAACTGGACCCACGGCGGTTCCCATCCTTACCATGCGCGACCAAGAAGTTCGAGCGGATGTACAAGGGTCGGACGTCGGTGGAACGGGTCAACGCGCGACTGAAAATCTTCTGGGGTGTGGACGACGGCAATGTGACGGGCACGCGGCGGTTCGTAGCGCAGGTCGGTGTGGTGCTGGCGGTGCATGCGGCGTTCGCGACCTTGCTGGCTTCGGCGCCGCGGCGGGAGGGGACGTTGGGTAAAGTGCGTCTGAGCCCGATCGCTGAGGCCCTGCGCGCCCACGCGAAGGCCGCCGAGCTGGAGGTCGCGGTCTGAGCCGTCACGCCCATCATCGGGGCAGCCCCAGTCGCGATCGCGGTGCGCGCCGGGGGACGCAAAGACGGCCCAAATACGGCCGAGATACCAATCCGCCCCGGAGAGACTGCGATAATGACCGCCGCCAGCCCAGTGCAACGATGAATGCTCCTCAGAATGGCAAACGACATCGCAACCGGTTCCAGATTGAGGGAGGCAATCTCGTGAGAGAAGGACTGCACCTGAAACGGACATCGCTCTTCGTCGGGCTCGACCAGTCCGAGGCGCTCCGCAAGATTTCGGAGCGAACGGGGACACCCGTTTCGTTCATGATCAGACGCGGGGTGGACCTGTATCTCAGGACATATCGAGTTCGACAACCGAGATCAGCCTGCCGCGATGAGAGTCGGTGCCGAATAGCCTGGAGACCGCGTAATCTGTCGATCCCGCGAGCGCGACGCCTTTCAAGGAGCAAGCACATCATGACAGCGAACGGGCTTGCAAGTCCTTCCGGCGGTGCTCGAAGACCGGGTATCGAAGTCGAGGAGATCAGGGCTGTGGGACCCCCCGACGCGGATACGTCGACTTCGGGCAAGCAGGTTGCAGACCTGGCTGTTAACCCGAACGAGCATTACGCGAATCACCTGCGTGATTCCACCACTTCACTGTTCATGTTCTGCAGCATGAGCCAGACGCTCAAGGACGTCGAGATAGGTGCCTATCGACTGTTCCGGGACCGCCTGGTCGTCGACTGCGGAAGTCCCACCGATCCGATCGAGGTCATGCTCATCGAGCAGCTGGCACTGGCGCACTTGAATGTAGGGCAGTTGCATCACAAGGGAGCTACTGCCGGTTCGGTCGAATGCGCGGGAGTCTATCTTGCAGCCGGCGCGAGGCTCATGGCCGAGTTCAGGCGGTCGGCGCTGTGCTCTAAGGAGTATCGCGGCCCCCAAGGGAAGAGCGCGAAGTGCACGGAAACAGACCAACCGGGCGAACCTGCCGCCGAACTTGAACCCGCAGGCGATCCAGGGGAAAAATGCGCCGACATCAAACTTGGGACGAGCGAGGAAGGTCCAGACCATGAAGACGCGACAGTCCAGTTCCGTAGACCCACGACGCTCCGAGACAGCACGCCAGAACCGCCAGCAGTGGCGAGGGTTCACAGCGGACGGGCTTCAGCGGCTTCGCGATCACGCCATGGCAAACAAGCCGTGGCAGCATGCAACGGGACCGAGAACCGCTGAGGGCAAGGCGCGAATTGCTCGTAACGGAAAGACCAGGCAGCGAGGGACAAAATCGGTGCGGGAACTACGGGCGGAGCTGGCCGGGATCAATCTTCTTGTACATTAGATGATCGCAGGCCGAACATTCATGAAGGAGCAACTCGATGCCGAGAACCGGATCGCGGAAGAGCACCCATTGCGACGGTGAGACGAAGATCAGGAAGCCGAAGGACGAGGTCGACCAGGCCGTTGCATCCGCTCGGATGCGCCATCGGGAAGCTGGTTCGCCTGCTTGGCCACGAAGACCCGATGATCATCAATCGCGCGATCAGAGCCCTGGCCGAGTTTGGAAACGCCGCTTCCGAGCCTTTGGCCGTGAACCTGCTGCGAGCCGAGACCACGCGCCTTCGTGGGGCTATCATGGTGGTGATCGGTGGCGTATGCACTGACCCCGGGCCGACCGTGATAGAAGCTCTGCTGCACGTCGTCCAGAAAGACTCCGATGAACTGATGCGAACGATGGCTCACGCCACACTGTCGCATTTCATGGACATCGACATCGACCGTGAACTTCAGCGGGTCCGCGACCAGGAAAACCGAGCGGTCAAGCATGCGCCAAAGTGACCGAGAAAGTTGTGCGAGACACGAAGTTGAAATCACGCACATTCCTGGTCGGCATGCAACGCCCGGCATGCGTGGCAGCTAGGATCGTTACCTCAGGGAATCGATCGCTCGCTCTGGCTTGTGGCGTCACCCACACAAGATCTGGCACCGGCGCGATTA